>CBDIQV010000010.1:0-30886 GCA_965284055.1 Caulobacteraceae bacterium | reverse complement strand
GCGCTTCGCCTATGGCGACGTGCGCGAGGCCTTCCGCCTTTATCTGACCCGCTACAACAATGGCCGTCCCTTCATCGTCGTCGGGGTGGAGCAGGGCGGAGCGATGGCCGCGCGGCTGCTGCGCGAGGAAGTCAGCGGCGCCGCGTCAGTCAAGGCGCGACTGGTCGCCGCCTATCTGATCGAGACCATCGTTCCGGTCGAGGAATACGGCGTTCTGTCGCCCATTCCCGCCTGCGGCCAGCGCGGCCAGACGGGCTGTGTCGCCGCCTGGGCCTCTACCCAGGAAGGCGACTTCCAGCGCATCCAGGACCTGAACCGCCGCTCGCTGATCTGGGACGACGGCGACCAGCTGATCGACCTGAACGGCCGTCAGGCCCTATGCTTCAACCCCCTGCTGGGCGGGACGGGGACCGAGCGCGCGCCCGCCCGGCTGAACCTGGCGCCGCCAACGCCACGGGGCTGGAATGGGGCGCTCGCCCGGCCTTCCTGCAGCGCCAGGTCTGGGCCCAGTGCCAGGGCGGTCTGCTGCACACCAGCCGTCCGAAATCCACGGCCCTGCGCGGCGCCGGATCGTGGGCCGACCGCCACAAGGTCGACGGCTTCAACCTGTTCTACGCCGACATCGAGGCCGACGCGCAGGAGCGGGTGGCGGTCGCGACGGGCAAGCCGGTTCAGGCCAGCAGGGCGTCCAGTCCACAATAGGTCGGCTGGTCGATGGCGATGCGGTCGATGGCCGTGGCCCGCAGATGCGCCAGCAGGGCCGGATCGCGCGGCGCGATCGCGCCGGACCTCAAGGCTTCGCAAAGCCGATGATTCAGATCCGTGAAAGCGCCGTCGCCGCCCAGAAGCGCCGACAGCCGCGCGGTCTCGCCAGCCTCGGCCACTGCGCCCAGGCTCGCTTCGCGCGCCAGCAGCGCCCGAGCGTTGTCGGCCACCCGTGTCAGGAACACCCGCCGGGCGTCACCGGGGCTGTCGGGTTCCGCATCGAAGATGTCGAGAGCTGCCTGCAGCTCGTCGGCGGTGGGGCAGGTGATCACGCCATGGCCTCCATCAGATGTACCAGGTCGATCTCGGTCTCGCTGACCCGCCGGCCGATCATGGCCCGTTCGATCGACGGATCCGAGCCGTTGGCGAAGCTGGCGTACATCATCAGGCACATGACGCCCCATTTCAGCGAGCCCAGGGCCTGCCAGAACTGCAGCCGCGACAACGGGATCTCGCGTCCGCCGCCGGCCGCGTAGCCGTCCAGCAGGGCCTGATAGTCGCCAAAGCCGCCGACCGGCTTGCGCCATTGACCGAACCGCCAGGAATTGACGCAGATCCAGCCCAGGTCTTCCGCCGGATCGCCCAGGTGCGCCAGTTCCCAGTCCAGCACGCCCACCAGGCCCTGCTCGGGGTGAATCATCAGGTTGCCGTTGCGAAAGTCGCCATGGATCAGCGCCGGCGTGACGGGGGCGGGCGCCGAGGCCTCCAGCCAGCGAAACGCCGCCTCGAAGGTCGGTCGCTCGGCGCCGGACTGGCGGTAGACCTCTTCGTAGCGCGCCAGTTCGCCCAGGGCGTCGGAGGTGGTCAGCGGCGGCAGGCCGACGGTCGGCGCGCCGTGGATCTGGGCCAACACCTCGCCGCAACGGTGCGCCAGACCAGGGCGAACCGCGTCGAAAGCCGCGTCGCGGACGATCCGCTTACCCAGGGCCTCGCCTTCGAGCCGGCGCATGACAAAGGCCTCACCCAGGCCGTCCTCAGGCGTGCAGACATGCTCGACGATCGGCACGGGCGCCCCGGTCCGGGCGGCGGCGACGATCAGGGCCGCTTCGGTGGACAGGGGCTGGGCCGTTTCACGCGGCGTGGCGCCGTCTGGCCGGCGTCGCAGGATCAGCGAGACGCCGTCATCCAGGTCGAAGGCCCAGGTCTCCAGGCTGGCGCCGCCTGAGAGCCGGCGGGCGTTGACCACGGTGGTCGCCGAGGGCGACAGGCGCGGCGCGAGGCGGGCGAGGGCGGTGGGCACATCCATGACAACAGGATTTCAGGTCTCACGCAGCGTCATGCAAGGGATCGCGTTATCGACTTTGCCGGCGGATCACCACACCTTGGCCCCGCCTTTCCGTTCCGCCCTATCGAGAGTTCCATGCCTTCAGGTCTCGCCGCACTGCTGGATGACGTCGCCGGCATCACCAAGCTCGCCGCCGCCTCGCTTGATGACGTCGCCGGAGCCGCCGGAAAGGCGGGGACGAAGGCCGTGGGCGTGGTCGTCGACGACACCGCCGTCACGCCGGGCTACGCGATGGGCTTCACCCCCGACCGCGAACTGCCGATCGTCTGGAAGATCGCGATGGGGTCTTTCCGCAACAAGCTGCTGTTCCTGCTGCCCGGCGCGCTGCTGCTCAGCGCCTTCGCGCCGTGGGCCGTGACACCGATCCTGATGTGCGGCGGGGCCTATCTGTGTTTCGAGGCCACCGAGAAGATCCTCGAGGCCTTTGATGGCGAGGACAACGAGTGCGATGAGCCCGAGGAGCTGGCGATAAGCGGGCCGGAGCTGGAAAAGCAGAAGGTCAACGGCGCCATCCGCACCGACCTGATTTTGTCGGGCGAGATCATGGCCATCGCCCTGGCGGACGTCGCCGACAAGCCGCTGGCGATCCAGGCTGGCGCCCTGGCCCTGGTCGGCGTGCTGCTGACCATCGCCGTCTATGGCGTGGTCGGGCTGATCGTGAAGATGGACGACATCGGCCTGCATCTGGCGCGCGGCAAGGTCGGCGCTCTGCGCGGCCTTGGCCGAGGTCTGGTCAAGGCCATGCCGATCACCATGGAGGCCCTGACCGTGATCGGCACAGCCGCCATGCTGTGGGTCGGCGGCGGCATCATCGTCCACGGCTTGGAGCACTTCCACCTGACGCCCGTGCCGGTGTGGGTGGAGGCCTTCTCGCACTGGGCCCATGGCGTGCCGGGGATCGGCGCGATCACGGGCTGGGCGGCGTTCGCGCTGGGTTCGGCCGTGGTCGGCTTCGTCATCGGCGGTGTTATCGCCGGCCTCGTCCATCTTTGGAAGCATCGCAAGGGCGCGGCGGCGGAAGCCGCCTGATGCGGAACGAACCTCGCTGCTGGGCGCCAGCGTTCTGGGTTGTCTGGAGTCGTTCGCGTTCGGGCGCGGCAAGCTGACCTTGAAATGGCGCGATCAAGGCTGAAGCGGGCTCAGGCGACCGCCTTGCGGCCGTCCGCGCGCTCCAAATCTTCCCATAGCTTTCGTTCAGCGCCGAACCGGTCGTCGACCACGGCGCAATCGACGTCGATGACCATCGTGGCGCGGCGCTTCAGGTCATAGGCGGGCCAAGCCGGTTGGCCGGGCGCGGACGGGCGGGCGTCGCGGGCGAAGCTGGCGAAGAAGGCGCTGGCGTTGGCCGCCGCCTGCGCGCGGTCGGCGCGGCCGCCGGCCAGGGTCGTCGTCGGACCCACGGTGTTGAACACCAGCGGGATGTCGCTGGCGTGCATCGCGCCCAGCTCATAGTCCGAGCCCGGCGGCTTGATATCCGAGCGGTAGGCGAGGTTGTAATAATAGACCGGAGCGCCGCCCTGAACAGCCTTGCGTTCTGCGGTGACGATCGAGCCCGAACCCATGTCGGCGGCGCTGGCGATCGCCAGGTAGATGTCGGTGGGCGAGGCGTCGGGACGGCTGTCGCGATAGGTTCGGATCACCGCCTTGGCTTGAACGCCGAGCTTTTCGGACACGCGGCTTTCCACCCCGTCCCAGTCCAGCCTGAAGGCCTCGGCGTCCTTGTTCTGCCACGCAAAGAACGCCGCCTCGTTATCCAGCCAGCCGATCATCAGCGGCTTGTCGCGGGCGCCGACAGGGGCGACGGGATCGAAGGGGTGATGGGGCAGCAAGTCTCCATCGACCAGCGGACCGTAGAATCCGGGGCCTACGGCCTGGATGCCGCGCCAGCCGTGACCCACGCCGCCGGTCGCGCGTTTGGCCAGGGCGTCCTGGGCCTGCAGCAGGCGCGGGGCGGGAATCTCCAGCAGCTTGCGCCAGTCGCCCGGCGCGAGGTCGAGCTCGGCCAGCAGCATGCGCGTGGTTGCGGCCGCTGCGTCCTTCGTGCCGATCCGCACCGCTGGGCCGCTCTGGATCGCGGCCTTGGCGAACATCGGCGCGACCGAGGGCATGGCGTATAGGCAGGCGGTCTTGGCGCCCCCGCCGGACTCGCCGAAGATCATGATATTGTCCGGATCACCGCCGAACGTGGTGATGTTGTCGCGCACCCACTTCAGGGCCAGCACGATGTCGGACAAGCCCTGGTTGCCGGAGCCGGCGTAGGCCTCGCCGCCCAGCTCGCCCAGATAGAGATAGCCCAGCAGGCCCAGCCTATGATTGCTGGCCACCACGATCACGTCGTGGTCGCGCGCCAGCTGGCTTCCGTCCTGAACCGAGCTGCCGCCCGAGCCTGTCGTGAAGCCGCCGCCATGGCTGTAGAACATCACCGGCCGGTTCTTGCCGCCACCGGCCGGCTTCCAGATGTTGAGGACCAGGCAATCCTCGGCGGGCGCGGGCTCGTCGACGCCATAGACGGTGTTGGGATGCTGCAGAGATGGCGCGCCCAGCCGGATCGCGTCCCGCACGCCCGTCCAGGCCGGAACGGGCTTTGCGGGTTTGAACCGCGCGGCGCCGGAGACGCCGTTGCCATAAGGTACGCCTCGGAAGGCCTCGACGCCGCCCCGGCTTAGGCCGCGCAGACGGCCCGAAGCGGTCTCGACGACCACCATTTCGGCTGCGGTCTCTTGGGTGCGGGCAAAGGTGGGCGCGACCGCAAGGCTGGCGGCGGTCAGCAGAACCCGGCGTCGGTCCAGCATGGTCGGTTCCTCCCGTTCATCCGCTTCCAGGATGATAGCGCTACCAATAGGCGCTGCTTCTCTGGGTTCGTAAAGGGTGGGCGCCGGGAACGCGGATCAAGGGCAGGTCCATAGACCACCCCGGAACCGACGATCAGCACGCCTACGCCGACGGCCAAGCTCGGTCGCTGGCTGCTCAGCCCGCGTCGTGCTGCGGCGCGGTCGGCTTCCAGTCGAACAGTTCCTGCAGCGTCCGCACGGCCTGGCCGCGAGGCGAGGTCAGCTCCGGATCGCGGGCCAGGATCAGGCGGGCGTCGTCGGCGGCCACGGCGATCAGGTCGCGGTGGGCCACGGGGTCGGCCAGACGATAGGCGGGAAAGCCGCTCTGCTTGAGGCCCAGCGGGTCGCCGCCGCCGCGCAGCTCCAGATCCTTTTCGGCGATCTCGAAGCCGTCGTCGGGTTTCGCGCATCAGCGCCAAGCGTTCGCGCGCTGTCTCGGACAGGTTCGGTCCGCGCAGCAAAAGACAGGTGCTCTTGCCGCTGCCCCGCCCGACCCGGCCGCGCAACTGGTGGAGCTGGGCCAGGCCAAAGCGCTCGGCCTGCTCGATCACCATCAGCGTGGCATTGGGCACATCGACACCGACTTCGATTACTGTGGTCGCAACCAGCAACTTCGCTTCGCCGCGGGCAAAGCGTTCCATCGCGGCGTCCTTGATTTCGGGCCGCAATTGTCCGTGCACAAGCCCGACCGACGAGCCGATGATCTGGCGCAGGTCGGCGGCGCGGTCCTCGGCGGCGCGCAGGTCGATCTTTTCGGATCCGAGACCAGCGGGCAGATCCAGAAGGCCTGGGCTCCGCTGGCGGCGGCGGCCTTCAGGCGGGCGATGATCTCGGGCAGGCGCGGCATCGGCACGGCGCGAGTGGCGACCGGCGCGCGGCCCGGCGGCTTTTCATCGAGGCGAGACGTCCAGATCGCCGAACACCGTCAGTTCCAGCGTGCGCGGGATGGGCGTGGCCGACATGGCCAGCAGGTGCACACCTTCACCCTTGTCCTGCAGACGGCGACGCTCGTTGACCCCGAAGCGATGCTGCTCGTCGATCACCGACAGGCCCAGGGCCTTGAAGACCACATCGTCCTGGAACAGCGCGTGGGTGCCGATGGCCACGGCGTGGGAGCCATCGGCCAGGCCGGCCAGCTTGGCGGCCCGGCCGGCGCCCTTGTCGCGGCCGGTCAGCAGGATCACCGACAGGCCAAGGGCCGCCAGGGGCGCGGCCATGGTCTCGTAGTGCTGGCGGGCCAGGATCTCGGTGGGCGCCATGATCGCCGACTGCAGGCCCGCGCCCGCGGCGTCGGCGACGGCCAGCATGGCGACCACGGTCTTGCCCGAGCCCACGTCGCCCTGCAGCAGGCGGCTCATGCGCTCGCCCGAGACCAGGTCGCCGCGCACCTCCGACAGGCTGCGGATCTGGGCGCCGGTCAGCCTGAAGGGCAGGGCCTTCTCGGCGGCCTCGGCCAGCGGGCTGGCGGCGATGCGCGGGGCGGGCTGGGCGCGGCGCGAGGCCTTGCGCTGGGCCAGGGCCATCTGGTGGGCCAGAAGCTCATCATAGGCCAGGCGGCGGCGATGCGGCGACAGCGGGTGGACGTCGGCTTCCCCGCCGGGATGATGGGCGGCGGCGAAGGCTTCGCGCCAGGCCGGAAGGCCCTCACGGGACTGCCAGGCGGGGTCCAGCCACTCGGCCAGGGGCGCGGCGCGGTCCAGGGCTTCGAGCGCGAACCGCCGGAAGGTGCGCGAGGGCAGGCCGGCGGTGGCGGGATAGACCGGCTCGAACTCGGGGATGTCGCCGGCCCGCTCTTCCGGCAGCAGATATTCGGGATGGGCGACCTGGATCTCCGAGCCGAAGCGCTCGACCTTGCCGCTGACGGCGCGACGCGCGCCGACCGGATGCTGGCGCTCCAGGTGCGGGCCGTGGCCCTTGAACCAGGTCAGGGTCAGGAAACCCGTCTCATCCCAGGCGCGGATCTTCCAGGGCTGTCCCAGGCGTCCGGGCTGCTGGTGCGCATCGATGCTGACGATGAAGGTCTGGACCTGCCCGTCGACCGCGCGGTCGACCGTGGTGGCGGTGCGGCGGATGACGCTTTGCGGCAGGGTGAACAGCACGTCCCGCACGAGGGGACCCGCCAGGCGCTCGACCAGCGGAGCGACGCGCGGCCCCACGCCTTTCAGCGTGGAGACCGGCGTGAACAGGGGAAAGAGAATCTCGGGTCGCATCTGGAGGCGACCATAGCCAAGTCGGCGTCGGAAGGGGACGCTGCTTAGGCGTCCCGGTTCATCACGGGACTGATCGCCGCTGAGCGCGGACGTCGTCGACATCGATGCTGGGACCGCTGCGCGTCGAGCGCGTTCGAATGTGGCGGGCAGGGCAGCGACCGAGGCCGTGACTACCAGCGCCGCGACCGCGAGGCCTCGCTCTTTACACTGCAGTCACACGCCCTGGGCATCCAGATAGATGAAGTTGCCAGCGATCGTCGTCCGGGGATCAGCGTCCTCGGCCAGCTTGTAGCGGTAGACGGCGCCAGAAGCGCCTTTCAGTTCGATATAGGGTTTCACGGGACCTCGCCTCAACAGCACGCGGCGCTGGCGGCGATCTGGTGGCGGGCGCCGGAGGCCACCAAGGCTCAGGACGCCGCCACTTTGCCGAGGAATCGTCGCGTGCGCTCCTCCTTAGGCGCTCCGAACAGCTCGCGCGAGGGGGCCTGTTCAACGATAACGCCCTCATCCATGAAGATCGTGCGGTCGGCGACGTCGCGGGCGAAGTCCATCTGATGGGTGACAATCACCATGGTTCGGCGTTCGGAGGCCAGGTCGCGGATCACCGACAGCACCTCGCCGACCAGTTCCGGGTCGAGCGCGGAGGTGGGTTCGTCGAACAGAATGACCTCCGGATCCATGGCCAGGGCGCGTGCGATGGCGCAGCGTTGCTGCTGGCCGCCGGACAGTTCGCCCGGATAGGCGTCGGCGCGGCCGCCTAGTCCAACCTTGTCCAGAAGCGCACGGCCACGCTCCAGCGCTTGGGCCCGAGACTGCTTGCGGACGACGATCGGACCCTCGATCACATTTTCGAGCGCGGTGCGGTGCGGGAACAGATTGAAGTTCTGAAAGACGAATCCGACCCGGCCTTTCAGCGCCCGCGCGAGGGGCGCGCGCGGCGCGGCCTCGACCTCGGCGATGCGCAAGGTTCCGCCGTCCAGCAGCTCCAGCCCGGCCATGCAGCGCAGCAGGGTGCTCTTGCCCGAACCGCTGGGGCCGATGATGGCCACGACCTCGCCGGTGGCGACCTCGAGATCGACCCCGTTGAGCACGGTCGCGGCGCCGAATGTCTTGACCAGGCCCCTGGCGATGATCGCGCTCATCGGCGACCCTCGGCGGCGCGGCGTTCCAGAACGCCCTGGCCGGCGGCCAGCAGGGTCGAGACGATCCAGTAGATCGCCGCCGCCGCCAGATACATCGTGAAGATCTCGAAGGTGCGGGCGGTGATCAGCTGGGTCTGGCGAAACAGCTCGGGCACCTGGATCGTGGCGGCCAGCGAGGTGTCCTTCACCAGGCTGATGAAGCTGTTGGACAGGGGGCCACGGCCGTGCGGGCGGCCTGCGGCAGGATCACCCGGCGCAGGGCCTGGCTTCGGCTCATGCCCAGAACGGTGGCGGCCTCCCACTGGCCGCGATCGACATTGGCGATGGCGCTGCGCAGGATCTCGCAGGCATAGGCGGCGATGTTCAGCGAAAAGCCGATCCCGGCGGCGAACAGGGGCGGCAGCTCCAGCCCGAACTGCGGCAGGCCGTAATAGATCAGGAACAGCTGCACCAGCAGCGGCGTGCCGCGAAAGGCCGAGACATAGACGGCGGCCGGCCAGCGCAGCAGGGGCGAGCGCGACAGCCGCATCAGGGCCAGGCCAAAGCCCAGAACCAGCCCAAGGCTCATGCCGATCAGGCTGAGCGCCACGGTGTAGCCCGCCCCCTTCACCAGCAGCGGGGCCGATTGGCGCAGGAGGTCGAGCGTGGCGTCCATGCCTATCGGGTCACATCCGCGCCGAACCATTTCTGCGACAGCGCCGCCAGCCGCCCGTCGGCGCGCATCGCGTCTATGGCCTGATCGACCAGGACCTTCATCGCCGGATCCTTGAGCATGGCCACGCCCTGGTTCTGGGCGGCGAAGGCCGGACCCGAAGCGACGAACTCGGGCGAGTTCTTGACGAAGTCGGCGGCCACCAGACGGTCGTTCAGCACCGCGTCGATCCGGCCGGCCTTCAGGTCCTGATACTTGGTCGGGTCGTCGTCATAGGTTCGGACGTCGGCGGTCGGGACATTGGCCCGCGCCCAGCTCTCGTAATTGGTGCCCAGGCCGACGCCGACCTTCTTGCCGGCCAGGTCTGCGGGCGAATAGGGGCCGGCCTTGCCCTTCAGCGTGATGATCTGGATGCCCGACACCGTATAGGGCTTGGAAAAGTCGTACTTGGCGGCGCGTTCGGGCGTGATGGTGATCTGGTTGACCACCACGTCGATGCGCCGGGATTCCAGCGCGCCCAGCAGGCCGGCGAACGGCGAGGGGCTGAACACCGGCTTGACGCCCATCTGGGCCGCCAGGGCCCTGGCGAAGTCGACGTCGAAGCCGGCCAGCTCGGCCGTCCTTGTCCTGGAAGTTGAACGGCGGATAGGTGCCCTCCAGACCGATCCGCAGGGTTTTGGTCGCCTCGACCCGTTGCGCCGTCGTCTGGGGTCCGTCCTTGGCCTTGTCGCCGCAGCCGGCCAGGGCCAGCACGCCGCCGGCGCCAAGGGTCAGCAGGACGTCGCGGCGGGCAGGGAATCGCATGTGGACCTCTGGCAGGTTTTCTCTCGCGGCAGTTCTATACGCCCGTTCACCCTTCGCCAGACCCCAAGCGACGACGGTGGCGTGACGACGGGCCAAGCTAGCGCTTTGCCGGGACTCTGCCCTTCTACCGCGCACAATCCCGGGCGGCCGGGCCTAACGCTTGCGCACAAATACCGTGCCCGCCGAATAGCCTGCGCCGAAGCTGCAGATCAGCCCCGTCTCGCCCGCCGCGAAATCGTCATTGGCCGAATGGAAGGCGATGATCGAGCCGGCCGAGCTGGTGTTGGCGTAGGTGTCCAGGATGATCACGTTCTCGCCGGGGGCGGGGTCGCGGCCCAGCACCTTGCGGCCGATCATCTCGTTCATGTTGATGTTGGCCTGATGAAGCCATAGGCGCTTGAGGCCATGGGGATCCACGCCCAGGTCGGCGGCGTGCTGGATGATCATCTCGCTGACCATCGGCACCACCTCGCGGAACACCTTGCGGCCCTCCTGCACGAACAGCTTGTCCTTGGCGCCGATGCCTTCCGGGGCGGCGTTGTTGAGGAAGCCGAAATTGTTGCGGATGTTGTTGGAGAACACCGTCTTCAGGCGCGTGCCCAGGATCTCCCAGCCGCCCACGGCCTGTTCAGCATCCTCGATGATCACCGCCGTGGCCACGTCGCCGAAGATGAAGTGGCTGTCGCGATCCTTGAAGTTCAGGTGGCCCGAGCAGATCTCGGGATTGACCATCAACACCGCCTTGGCGCTGCCGGTGGCGATGAAGTCGACGGCCGTCTTGATGCCGAAGGTCGCCGAGGAACAGGCCACGTTCATGTCGAAGGCGAAGCCGTCGATGCCCAGGGCCTGCTGCACCTCGATGGCCATGGCCGGATAGGCGCGCTGCATGTTCGAGGCCGCGCAGATCACCGCGCCGATCTCCGACACCGGCTTGCCCCAGGCGGCGATCGCCTGCTTGGCGGCCTCGACGGCCATTTCAGCCAGGATCGAGATCTGGTCGTTGGGCCGCTCGGGCAGGTTCGGGCGCATCATGGCCGGGTCGATGATCCCGTCCTTGTTCATCACGAACCGCGACTTGATGCCCGAGGCCTTCTCGATGAACTCGGGCGAGGAGGGGGCCAGGGCCGCCACGTCGCCGGCCGCGATGGCCTCGGCGTTGTCGGCGTTGAAGCGCTCGACGAACGTGTTGAAGGCCTCGACCAGCTCGGTGTTCGAAATGCTGAAGGGGGGGGTGTAGAGCCCCGTGGCGGCGATGACGGCTTGATGCACGCGACTGTCCCGATGATGCGCGCGGAGCCTCGATGGGCCCGCGATTTCTTGTTCTGGCGCCGTTGATATCATGGATGACGCCGCCGTCATCATCGGCGTGCAGCGCGCCCGCCGGACGGCGCGTGCGGGGTGTGGCCGATGGGCCGCATTGCCGCTGCGACACGCAATGGCCTCAAACCGGACCGTGAACCGCCCCATGGCGGCCGCGTTCTCCGCCTAGCTGAAAGGCCGCTGAGGGAGCTGAAGAATGAGTACGAGTAGGAGTAACAACAATGAAAACTCTCATCGCCGCGACGCTTGTCGCCGCTTCGGTCGCTGCTATCCCCGCCCTGTCGCAGGCCCAGACCTCGCCTGAAATCTATGGCTCGGTCGGCTATGGCTCGACCCGCGCCAGCGGCGCCGACACCGGCGTCATCCAGGGGCGCGTCGGCGCCAAGATCACCCCTCACTTTGGTGTTGAAGGCGAACTCGCCGGCGGCGTCTCCGACGACAAGACCTATGTCGCCGGCCTGCCGGTCAATGTGAAGCAGCAGCACCAGGCTGCGGCCTATGCCGTGGGCTTCCTGCCGGTGACGCCGAAGATCGAGCTTCTGGCCCGCGCCGGCTACGGCACGACCAAGTTCGACGCCTCCTCGGCCGCCTCGCCGCTGAAGGGCTCGATGGAAAGCTGGAACTACGGCGTCGGCGCGCAGTACAAGTTCGACGACAAGAACGGCGTCCGCGCCGACTGGACCAAGTCGGAGTTCAACAACTCCAAGGAAGACGCCGACACGCTCGCCGTGGCTTACGTCCGCAAGTTCTAGGAGGTTTCGTCCCGGGCCCCCGGCCCGGGACGCCTCGTGACGCCCCCAAGTCCTCCCCCTCTCGGGTGTCGCCGCAGGCGACGGAGGGGGAAGTGCTGCTGAGTCCTTGCGGTCTTCCCCCACCGGCCTCCGGCCGCCTCCCCCGCTAGGGGAAGGATCTGTGTGTACGGGGATAAACTGCGCCGGATCCCCGTGCTTTCCAGAACAAACCCCAATCCGATCAACGCGCTAAAAATAAAACGAGCGCGCCAATCCTCCGCGTTCAAACCGCCCGCATAATCAATCTCACCTGACAGCACGGGAAGGGCGTCCGGCCGGCGACCAGAGGCGGCTGTCAGGGGTGATCGAGCGGGGCCACCGGAGTCGCGTGAGCGGGACCGGGCTGGGCTTAAACGAGGACAGAGGACGTAAACCTGTCCATCGGGGAACTCTCGTCGGAGGTCCCCGCCCGTCCGAAGGTACGTTCCGGGTCCTCCGGAATCGGCGTGGCTGCAGCTTGAGGGCTGGGTCCGTCGCGAGGAGGGCAGCCCGGATGGGGGTGAAGGGTTGAACGAGACCCGCGCGCCCCGGCCAGAGGGATAACGATCACGCGGAGCGTTCGTCTTCGTCGAAACGGTACTTAGAACTCACACATTCCGGGCGAGGCCCGGACGCTCCGCGACCCTTCCCATCAACTCGGCGGTTTCCGCGCGAGGCGGCGAAGCCGTGCGTCCTTCGAGGCTCCGCTGCGCGGGCGCCTCAGGATGAGGGGCTTTGCTACATAATGTCCTCATCCTGAGGTGCGAGCCAGCGGCGAGCCTCGAAGGACGCACGGCGTCAGCAATCCCATCTTCCCCCACCGGGGGAGGAGCGCGCCAGCGCGGAGGGGGCGAGGCGGCGGGCAGGTGATGCAAAGATGACGCGGGCGTCACTCTTGACGCGGGGCGCCCGCAGGCCGACGCTGGAAAAAAAGGAGGGCGGCGTCAGCTTGGACAAGGCGATGCTGATTCAGCTTGTCGGCTCGACGATCGCGATCGCCGCGCTTGTCGGTTTCGCGGCCTGGGCGGGGATCGCCCGGCCGACTCCGCCCCTCGACGCCGCGAGACTGGCGGCGCTGCTGGCCGAGGAATTTCCCGATCATCACCCCACGGCGACGTGGATCGCCAGCGATGGCTCCGCCGCCCTGGCGCGCGAGGGCGATCTGGCCCTGGTGCTGTGGCGGCGCGGCGACGGCTATGTCGCTCGCGATGTCGCCTGGCCCGTGGTGGCCGGAGCGCGATCCAAGAACGGCAAATTGACGCTTCGCCTCGCCGACGCCGCTCCGGCTCTGGCGGTCGGCGACGACGTCTGGCCCCCGCAAGTCCTGGTCGTCCAGAAGGAACTGACCGCATGAAAACCGCCTTCGATCCCGTCCAGATGGCGATCCCGTTCTTCGTCCTGGCCGTGATCCTCGAAATCCTGCTGGCCCGGTTCGGCAAGGCCAAGGCGAACTACGAGACCCGCGACACAGCCATGTCGCTCAGCATGGGCTTGGGCAGCACCATCGCCGGCGTCCTGTTGGGCGGGGTGGTCTTCGCGGCCACGATCTGGGTCTGGCAGCACCGGATCTTCACGATCCCGATGACGGCGGTATGGGCGTGGGTGGTGCTCTTCTTCGCCGAGGACCTGACCTACTACTGGTTCCATCGCCTGGCGCACGAGCGGCGGTTCTGGTGGGCCAGCCATGTTAACCACCACACCTCGACCCACTACAACCTGTCGACGGCCCTCAGGCAGACCTGGACGGGCGGGGTGGCCGGGACCTGGCTGCTGTGGTTGCCGCTGACGTTCCTGGGTTTTCCGCCCGCCATGGTGGCGATCCAGAAGGGATCAGCCTCGTCTATCAGTTCTGGATCCACACGGAGGCGATCAAGCGCATGCCGCGCTGGTTCGAGGCGGTGTTCAACACGCCCTCGCACCACCGGGTGCACCACTCGCGCAACGCCCGCTATCTGGACGCCAACTATGCCGGCATCCTGATCATCTGGGACCGGATGTTCGGCACCTTCACGCCCGAACTCGACGAAGAGCCCTGCCGCTACGGCACGGTCAGGAATCTCGGCGATTTCAACCTGTTGAACAATGTCTTCCACGAGTGGATCGGCATCGGCAAGGATCTGGCCGGTTCGAAGTCGCCGCGCGATGCGCTGGGCTATGTGTTCGGCCCGCCGGGCTGGAGCCCGGACGGCTCGCGAGATACCTCGCATACCCTGAAGGCCAAGTGGCGGGCGCGGGTTGAGGCGGAGGAGGCGGAGATGGGCGAGGCGGCGGAATAGTCGGGCTCAGAGCTACGAAGTGCCTCCTATTTCTCCGTTTCCCCGGCGACGGCCGGGGCCCAGATCGAACCCCGAGGCGTTGTGATTCTGGCTCCGTCCGAAGGCGCGCCATCCCCCTCGCTCTGGCTGAATCTGGGTCCCGGCCTTCGCCGGGAAGACGGAGTTGGGAAATTGGTTCGGCTTACCGTGCGTTACTCCCGCAGCAGCGGCAGGGACAGCCCGCTGGCGGGGCGCGCCGTCAGCATCTCGCGGCGGAAGCGGAACAGCTCGGCCGGGCGGCCGCCGGTCTCGGCGTCAAGGCGCCCCAGGCCTTCGACCAGGTCCTCGCGCTCGACCACGCGGCGAAAGTTCTGCTTGTGCAGCGGCACCCCGGCGATGGCCTCGACGGTGCGCTGCAGGGTCGAGAGGGTGAATTCGTCGGGGGTCAGCTCGAACACCACGGGGCGATACTTGATCTTGCCGCGCAGCCGCGACAGGCCGGTGGCCAGGATGCGGCGGTGATCGGAGATCATCGGCTCGCCCAGGGCCGCCGACAGGGCTTCGGGCTCGGCCGGGTCGTGGCCGTCGGCCCTGGCCCTGTCGCGGGCGGCTTCGGGGGCCAGGCCCGCCTCGTAGAGCAGCTCATAGCGCTCCAGGACGCGTTCCTCGTTCCACGGCGCGCCGTCCAGGGCGAAGGCCAGGCGAGCCCTCGACCACTTGCCGGCGTCGTCGGCCGCCCAGCGTTTCAGGCGGGGGCGATCGCGTCGTCCAGCAGGGCGGGGCGGCCTTGACGCCAGTCCTCCCAGGGGAAGAACCGCGACCAGGGGGCCCAGACCGTGTCGGGGGCGTCGGTGTCGATGGCGTCGGGCGTCAGGCCCAGATAGCCGACCGAGACGACCCGCGCCGCGCCGGCCCCGACCTCGGCCCGGGGGGCGTCGCGGCCCTTGTCGCCAAACGTGTAGAGCTGCTCGACATAGCCCAGCTGGAACCGGGTCTGCTCGGTGACGAAGGCCCGCAGGCCCAGCTCGAAGGTGCGGTGCCCCTCGGGGTCGAACGGGCCGAACGGCAGACCGGGCAGGGGAGAAGCGACATCGGTGACGGCGTCATGCGGCCGGACGGCTCGGACGAGCGCATCCTGACCGGATGGCCACGACGACGGCCGAAAGCCCGATGACGACCGAGGCCGTCATTCGGTCTCGAACGCGGCGTTGGGCGCGGACTCAAAGCCCGCCGCCCGCGACAGCACGTGGAAGCGCTGAACATAGTGCGCCTGGGCCTCGAAGGGCGACTGCGGCTTGATCTGCAGATCATAGCCCGACGGCGGCGCGCCGAAGATCGACAGGGATTCGGCGTGATCGAAGCCGGCCAGCTGGGTGGCCTCGAAGAAGGCGCAGGCGCGGTCGGCCTGCTTGATCAGCTTCTTGATGGCCGGCGGGGTTTTCACCGGCAGGCCAAAGCGGATGTGGATCGCATCCTCCAGCCGGGCCTCGAAATCCTTGTAGCTGACGCCCAGGGCCGCCTTGAACGGGCTGATCATGTCGCCGATCACATATTCGGAGGCGTCATGGAGAAGGGCGGCAAGGCGCCACCTGGGCTCCAGGTCTGGCTTGATGTGGGCGGCGATCTCCTCGACCACCACGCTGTGCTGGGCGACCGAAAAGCCATGTTCGCCGGTCGTCTGGCCGTTCCACCGCGCAACCCGGGCCAGGCCGTGGGCGATGTCCTCGATCTCGATATCCATCGGCGAGGGGTCAAGCAGATCCAGTCTCCGGCCGGAGAGCATTCTCTGCCAGGCTCGGGGCGGCTTTCCCTTATGCAGCCCTTTGGCCACGTGATCGTTCCCTGCAGTGAAGGTGGATTGACTGACCCATTGGTTGACAAAGATCAATGATGGGTCCGCCCTCATCTGTGGAAATGCACGCCAGAGGAGTTCGATCATGAGCTGGGCGAGAATTATGGCTCCCGTCGCGGGAGTGCAGGGCGACAAGGTGCTGCTGGCCTCGGCCGCGGTGCTGGCCAAGGCCTTTGACGCGGAACTGGCCTGCGTGCATGCGCCGGCTGACATGGCCGACCTGATGCCCTGGATGGGCGAGGGGTTCATGGGCGGCGTGCAGGTGACCGCGCTGGAAAGCCTGAAGGAAGCCGCCGTCGAAGGCGCTCGGGCCGTCGGCGCGATGGCCGCCGAGATCGGCTATGCGCGGACCCGGGTCCTGACCCTGGAGTCGCCCGTCTGGGCGGGGCTGGCCATGGAGGGCCGCCTGTCCGATGTGATCGTTTTCGATGACGCCGCCGCGCGGGGCAAGGGGCCTCTGGCCGAGGCGTTCCAGCAACTGGTCGCCGACGAGCAGCGTCCCGTCGTCGTCGCCCGTCCCGGCCTCAAGGTTGGCGGTGTGGCGCTGGTCGCCTGGGACGGCGGCAAGGAAGCCAGCCGCGCCGTTCGCACGGCTCTGCCGCTTCTGGAAAAGGCTTCGTCCGTGGTCGTCGCTGGCGCGCCCGGTGCGTCGTCACGCAATTTCGAGCTTTCCAGACTGACCGAATTCCTTGGCGCTCGGGGCGTCAACGCCACGACCCGCACCCTCGACGGGTCGGGCGACGCGGCCGGGCTGCTTCTGAACGCGGCGCGAGACGTGGGCGCCGACTTCCTGGTGGCCGGCGCCTTCGGGCATCCGCGTCTTCAGGAATTTATCTTCGGCGGAACCACGCGCAGCCTGCTGAACAGCGAAGGTCCTTCGCTGTTCCTGTCCCATTAGATCCAAGAAGGAGATCAGGATGTCCCTGTCTCGCATTGTGATGCGCCTTGCCCGGAATCCTGGCACCGAGCTTCGCCGGTGGCGACGACCATCGCGGCTACGCCCTGACCGCGCCCCTCGACTGCCGATGGCTCACCTGGACGAAGCCGCCTACGCCAAGAGCAAGGCCTCTTGCAGCGTCCGTCGCTTCGCGCCCGATGAAGAGGCCGCCGACGGTCGTCTAGCGCGCAAGGGCGCCCACTGGTTCTTTGACTATGACAGCACCGACACCGCCGACGATGAACCTGTGCATCGGCTGGGCGAACACAAGTTCGCCCTGGGCGAATATGTCACCGTCACGGATGAGGACGGCCGCCCGCTGACCTACAAGGTGATGGAAGTCGTTCCAGTCGCCTGAGATCAACCGCCGACGTTGTGGCGGACCAGGGCCTTCATATCCTTGAAGACATCGTGGTCACCCGCGTCGCGGTTCTTGGCCTTGATGGTGGCGACGGCGATCGGGCCCCCCTTGGGTCCGCGCGCCTCGTACCCGACAACGCGATAGCCGCTGGGGCCGCCTTGTCGCTGGCCAGGATCAGGGTTGAACGGATCGAGTCGCCGCGCTTGTTGTGACGGATTTCCGCCCCGCCATCGTTGGCGCGGATGTTGACGTCGTCATCGTCCTCTTCGCCATTGGTGGTGACGCTGACGCTTTCGGTGTGCTGGCCGCCCTTCACCTCGACGTTCTTGTTGATCTTCACCTCGGCGGCGCCGTCGTCGCTGTTGATGGTGAGATGGCCGATCTTGATGTCGGCCCCGCCGTCGCTGGCGTCGATCCGCACGCCAGGCAGGTGGATGCTGGTCTTGTTCCTGCCGTGCCGGGCGTCCTTGGCGGCATCGCCCACGGGCTTGACCGAAGGCATCAGCGTCTTGAGATCGGCCTCTATCGGAGCCAGGGCGTCTTCGGCGTCGCCGCCGTTGAGCGACACCAGCTTCAGAACGATCTCGGCGTCCTGGGCCTGATAGCTACACGAGAGGCCGTCTTCAGCGACGCTGACCCGCTTCAGATCGCCCTGCTTTTCGGGGCAGTCGAGCTTGGAGATCACGCGGATGGGCTCGCGGCGGACAGACCGCTCGTATTTCTCTGTCTTCACCGCTTCTGAACGATGACAGCCGGCCAGCGCCAGGGTGCTGGCGCTGACAACGAGCACTGTAGCGAGCCAAGTCGAGTGACGCATGACCATCCCTTGATTTCGGCGGGAAGGTGAGCGCGGCCGCGCGAGCCGTCCAGTGAATTCCCGGTAAGGGCGCGACCGGTCCGCGACGCTACCGCTCCGGGCGTCCGCCCGCTTCGCGTCGAGCCAGGAAGGCCAGGCGCTCGAACAGGTGAACGTCCTGCTCGTTCTTCAGCAGGGCGCCATGCAGAGGCGGGATCAGCTTGGTCGGATCTTTCTCGCGCAACAGTTTCTCGTCGATATCCTCGACCATCAGGAGCTTGAGCCAGTCCAGAAGTTCGGAGGTCGAAGGCTTCTTCTTTAGGCCCGGCACCTTGCGCATGTCGTAGAAGATCCGCAGCGCTTCGCTGACCAGCTTCTGCTTGATGCCCGGGTAGTGGACGTCGACGATCGCCTGCATTGTCGCTTCCTCGGGGAAGCGGATATAGTGGAAGAAACAGCGGCGCAGGAACGCGTCGGGCAGTTCCTTCTCGTTGTTCGAGGTGATGATGATGATCGGCCGAACCTTGGCCGCGATCGTCTCGCCTGTTTCGTAGACGTAGAATTCCATCCGATCGAGCTCTTGCAGCAGATCGTTTGGAAACTCGATGTCGGCCTTGTCGATCTCGTCGATCAGCAGAACAGGGCGCACGGGGCTTTCGAAAGCCTCCCAGAGCTTGCCCTTCTTGATATAGTTCGCTGACGTCCTTGACCCGTTCATCGCCCAGCTGGCTGTCGCGCAGGCGCGAGTGACGGCGTCATATTCGTACAGGCCCTGATGGGCCTTGGTCGTCGACTTGATGTGCCAGGTGAGAAGCGGCGCGCCCATCGCCTTGGCGACCTCATAGGCGAGCACGGTTTTACCAGTTCCGGGTTCGCCCTTGATCAGCAGTGGGCGTTCAAGCGCCACGGAAGCGTTGACCGCGACCTTCAGGTCCTCGGTGGCGATGTAGTTCTTCGTGCCTTCAAAACGCGAGCTCATGTCATCCCCTGGCGCGTTTTCGCGCATTCGAACAAACGTTCAATTCAGGGTCAGCCTAAAGCGCAACGCCAGACTGCTTGGCGTCCTGTTTGAAAATGCAGTGCAGAAGTCGGGGGCGACGCGGTTCAGGCGGCGTAACCTTTGTCGGCCAAGCGGGCCCGCATGGCCTCGCGGCGGGCCGCCCATTCAGACGTCAGCAAGCCCAACCCAACGACATCCCGGGGCGCGCCTTCCTTGACGACGTGCCCGCGGAAGAGCGCTTCCTGCTGAAAACCATAGTGTTGATGAAGTTTCCACACCGCCTCGTTCGACAGGAGGACCTCGCACCACAGCTTTTCAAGCTTGAGGACACGGAAGGCGTATTCGATCATCCAGAACTCGACGAAAGATCCGACGCCGAGGCCCCGAACGGAAGGGCTGGCCAGATAATACGCCCACGCACAGCGCCGATTCTTCAGATCGATGTCGGCGAAATTCGCCAGTCCCACGGGGACGTCGTCCAGGCAGATGACCCAGTAGAGCCGCGACTGATCCTGACCCAAGTTGTCGAACCAGCGGTTGTGTTCGCCCGCCGTGATCTGGTGGTCGGTATACATGAACGGCGCCACGTCCGCGCTGTTGCGCCAGGTAAACAGGCGCAGACGGTCAGCCTCTTCGACCGGACGAAGTGTCACCGTGTGGGGCGCAGGGGGCTCGGGCGCGAACGTATTCACAGGCGACGGTTTCCCCCGAAAGCCATCAGTTCAGGGCGGGAGGCCATGAATTGGCGGATGTGCTGGCTCGTGAAGGCGGGGTCGATCTCGTAAAGCGCGCCATAGACTTCCCGTACGAACGCCAGGTCATCCGGCCGGTCGACGGTCCAGCGCACCGCGCCCTCATCGGGCGCCTGTTGAAGCGTCGCGATCCGGAACCGGTCGGGCCTGCGGTAGATGAATGGCGTGACGTGCTCGCGGTCGTAGGGCGCGTCGGCCTCGTGTTCGGCCTCCAGAAGGGGCGGCGGAACGGAAGACCTCGACATCAAGGCCGATGGAAAGGTTCTGTGATCGCCCGTGTTCGAGACGTAGTCGGCGTCCGAAACGTGGAAGAAGTCGATCGTGGCGTCTACTATGGTGGGATCGGTCAGGGGGCAGTCGGCCGTGAGGCGAACAATCGTCTCAAGCGAGCCGGCGGCGCGCATGGCGCCCGCAAATCTCGCCAGCACGTCGTGCAGTGAGCCGCGATAGGTGGATACGCCCGCTTCGTTCAGCGTCGCCGCAAGCCCATCGTCTCGCGGGTCGCCGGGAATGGCGACGGTCAGGCCCTGAAGCCGGCGACAGCGCGCGAGGCGCTTGATCTGCCGCAGCACCATCGGCGCCCCGACCAGGTCAGCCAGAACCTTGCCGGGCAGACGGGAGGAAGACATCCTTGCCTGGAGGATCGCCCGCGCCACCTTGCTCCTCTTCGCTTACCCCCGGAAGAGTAGGGCGGCGAAGAGGCGCGAAAATTGACCAAGCTCAATGGCGAATGACCAACCGCGGTAGCTAGTCCGCGACCAATTCGCGCAGGGCCAGCGCAATGGCGTCCATTGTCGGCTCCCAGACACCATAGCGTTCGGTGACAAAGCAGCGCGTGTTGGGATACCAAGGATAATTGTCTGTCCCCAGGCGGGTCCAAGCGGCGGCCCCCGTCAGCATCCAGATTTTCGCGCCGCACCCGCCAGCCAGGTTGATCGTGGCGTTCGAGAAGCCGATCACGAGATCCACCGCGCTGCAAAGCGCGGCCACGTCATCCAGATCCTGCTTCAGATCGATGCCCTGAGGCTGCCAGATCTCAACGCCAAAGCTGTCGCGCGCCAGTTCAATTTCTTCCTCGCAATCGCCGTACTGGAGATTGACGAAGGTCACGCCGGCCGTTTCGAGAACCGGTTGCCAAAGATGGAAGGGCGAAAACTGGCGGGCGCGTTCGGCGTTCAACTTCAGACTTTTCCAAAGCAGACCGACCTTCAGTCCGGGCCCGGCCTGTTCCAGTTGGGTTTTCCAGTGCGCGACCCGCTCCGGTTCGGGAGTCAGATAAGTGTTTTGCCTCGGGAAAGACTCTACGGAAGGGCGGAAGCGGGGCAGCAGGGCGCCGATCGGGGCCCAGAAATCGAAGCGGGACCAGTCTTCGATATTGGGCGCGGTGCGATAGACGCGACCTTCCTGGGCGACTGTCCTGTGCGCCGTCACTTCGACGCCGGGGAACGAGCGTTGGAAGAGGCTGACCAATCGATGCTCGACGGCTATCGACAAGGCTCCTTCCGGTCCCAGCGCCTCCAGAACGTCAGGCAAGATGCTTGCGAACATCACCTCGTCGCCCAGGCCCTGTTCGGCGCTGAGCATCAGAGACTTACCCTTCAGATCCTCGCCGGCCCAAAGAGGGGCGTTTATCATGAAGCGCGGCGCATCGGTCAGCGCGGGCGAGAAGCGGGCGTCATAGGCTTCCCAGCCTTCGGCGACTCGCCCCAGCGCAAGCAGGATCGTGGCGCGCGCGAAGTGCATCATCGCCAGATCTTCTTCGTTTTCCGGGTTGCGCATCGCCGCTTCGCAGTCGGCGAACGCGCCCTCGATATCGCCCAGGTCCAGGCGGGCGAAGGCGCGGTTGTGGTAACCCTTGGAGAAGGTCGGCGCGAGGCGCAGCGCTTCGTCGAAGAACGTCAACGAGCCCTCGCCATCGCTGATATTACAGAGCACCGTTCCGAGCGTGTTCCAAAGCATGTGCTGTGAGGGATCGGCCAGGATGGCTTCGCGCAGGACCTCGATGGCGTCCTGGTCTCGATTGATTTCGCGAAGGGCGCAGGCGAGGTTGTTGGCGCCCTCGGGGCAATCAGGCCGCGCGACGCGATAGTGCGCGAAGAACTTGGCGGCCAGCTCCGGCATGTTCATCCGAAACGCCAGGCGTCCAAGATCACCGGCGACCGGGCCGTGGTCGGTCAACAGTTGCAGCGCCGCTTCATAGGCCTGCATCGAGGTCGCGAACTGTCCAGCCTTCTCCTTGGCGATCGCCAGGATATGCCAGGCTAGGCCCGAGCGTTCGTCGCGCTGCAGAACCTTTAGCGCCACTTCCTCGGCCGCCGCATAGTCGCGGCTTTTTATGGCCGTTATCGCCTGGGCGATGATGCGGGCATTCTCCTGATTCTTTATCTCCTTGGCGATCGCATCAAGTCTGGCCAAGGCCTCGATTGAAGCCGAATCGCCCATCGTCGTGCCGGTGATGCCGCGCTGGACAATCGCCGCAGCGGTGACCTCCTGCTGGGCGAGCGCGCTGCCGGAGCCTTCAAGGGCGCGTTTGCGTGACATGTTTCTGGCCTTGCGCGTTTGGAGTTAACCATCCTCTGGGGCAGTATGCTTAATTGAGTCCTAAGCTGCGGCTCACGGTCGCGGGGTCAGCAAGACGGCGTTAACCCGCATCGTCTTAGCTTATCCCTTGAACCGCCGATCCTGGCGGACCGGGTTCTCGCGGCGATGCAGAGGGGAGCGGCATAACGTGCCTTTGAAGCTTTCGCTGAAGCCCGGCGAGAAGTTCGTTTTGAACGGCGCGGTTGTCCAGAATGGCGACCGTCGTGGCGTTCTCGTACTCCAGAACAAGGCCTCCGTCCTTCGCGAGAAGGACATCATGCAGCCAGATCAAGTTACGACGCCTTCGCGCCGTATCTACTTTCCGGTCATGATGATGTATCTCGAAGAGAGCGTCGCGGAGCGGTTTTATGAAGACTTCGCTACGCGATTGAACGAGTTCATGAGCGTGGTGCGTAACCCGGCCGTGCTTGGCGATTGTATCGCTATCTCAAAGCATGTCATGGCGCGCGAGTACTATAAGGCGCTCATGTTGAGCCGAAAGTTGATCGAATACGAAGACGAGAGGTTGGGGCATGTCTCTACGGGCCTATCAGCAGGCGGCGACGCGGGCTGAGAATCCGCGTGAGTTGGAGTACCGCCTGTTCGGCCAGGTGACGCGCGCCCTTATGGACGCGTCAAAGGCCGCAGAGGATGACTTCGCGACTCGGATCGATGCGCTCGACTGGAACCGTCGCGTGTGGTCAGCAATGGCCACCGATTGTTCCTTGCCTGAAAACTCGCTGGCTCCCGAGCTGCGGGCCAGCATTATTTCGCTCAGCCTTTGGGTCGGTCGTCACTCCAGCGCGGTCATGCGTAAGGAGGAAGACTTCGAGCCTCTCATCGATATCAACCGCACCATCATGCAGGGGTTGGCCGGCCGGATCGAGGCTGTCTGACGCGCTCGCGAGGCTGGCGACAACTTTGCCCAGCCTGCTTAGGAACTTCCTCGCCGCCCGGCGAATAATGCATTCGCCGGGCGGTTTTGATTCCGGCCTATGGCCGAGCAAAGCCATTCAAAATCAGTGACTTATAAAGTTCGCTCTGGCGCGCGCGACTGGCCCGCCGCTTGCGATGGTCACCGTGGGCAAAATGCCCGCTCGGCGAAAGCCGGATAAATCCGACCAAAATGGTAGGTGACCTATGATGAACTCAATCAACACGAACCCCGGTGCGCTTATCGCGCTCCAGAACCTCAACTCGACCAACTCGGAGCTTGCAAGCACTCAAGGCCGCATCAACACCGGTAAGAAAGTCGCGAACGCCAAGGATAACGGCGCGATCTGGTCGATGGCCAAAATGCAGAGCACGACCTCGAGCTCGTTGAATGCCGTGAAGGATTCTCTCCAACGCGGTCAATCGACGATCGATGTGGCGCTTGCCGCTGGCGATACGATCACTGATCTGCTCAGCAAGATGAAGGAAAAGGCCCTGGCCGCTTCCGACACCTCGCTGAACACCGCCTCGTTCAACGCTCTGAAGGCCGATTTCGAGTCCCTTCGCGATCAGATCGAGAAGGCGGCTACGAACGCCAAGTTCAACGGCGTCAGCATCGCTGACGGCACGACCTCGGCGCTGACCTTCTTGTCGAACTCCGATGGCGCTGGCTTCACCGTCAGTGCCCAGACCCTGTCGCTCGCCGGCATCGGTCTGTCCACGGCCTCGACGTTTACCGATGCTGCGACGGCCAAGACGATGATCGCGACGATCACCACGTCTCTCACCACGGCGACCAACAAGTTGTCGTCACTGGGCACCAATTCAGTCGGTCTGGACACGCACCTGACCTTCATTGGCAAGCTTCAGGACAGCCTGGACACCGGGGTGGGTAATCTGGTCGACGCCGATCTGGCGAAGGAAAGCGCCAAGCTGCAGTCGCTGCAGACCAAGCAGCAGCTGGGTGCTGCAGGCGCTGTCGATCGCGAACCAAACGCCGCAATCGATCCTGTCGCTGTTCAAGCGATCCGACATGCCGGGCGATCTTCGGGTCGCCCGGCGCCTCTTAAGCTGGGCGCCAAGTGCCCGGCAATAATTACCCATGACCAAAGGCCCCCGGCAGAAAGTGCCGGGGGTCTTTGTCGTAAACAGAACTATAACGCAACCTTTTCAATAGTTTGGTGGGTGGTGACGAGTGGGCAGCTTTGGCCCGGTCATTGCTTCCTACCGCCTGAGCAAAAAGCTCCCGGCAGTCAAAATGACGTCGGACCACCTTGAAAAGGAAATTTCGTAATGGCGCTGAATAGCATCAACACGAACGCGGGCGCGCTCATCGCGCTGCAAAACCTGAACACCACCAACTCGGAACTGCAGACCGTCCAGCAACGCATCAACACCGGTAAGAAGGTGGCGAGCGCCAAGGACAACGGCGCCATCTGGGCGACCGCCAAGAATCAATCCTCCACCGCGTCCTCGCTGAACGCCGTGAAGGACTCGCTGCAGCGCGGTCAGTCGACCATCGACGTGGCCCTGGCCGCCGGCGATACGATCACCGACCTGCTGGGCAAGATGAAGGAAAAGGCTCTGGCCGCTTCCGACACCTCGCTGAACACCGCGTCGTTCAATGCTCTGAAGGCCGACTTTGAGTCCCTGCGCGATCAGGTGACCAAGGCCGCCTCGAACGCCAAGTTCAATGGCGTCAGCATCGCCGACGGCACGACCACCAAGCTGACCTTCCTGGCCAACTGCGGACGGCTCGGGCTTCACCGTCAATGCGCAGACCCTGACCCTGGCCGGTATCGGCCTGGCGACGACCTCGAGCTTCACCGACGCGGCTACGGCCAAGACGATGATCGGCACGGTTTCCACGGCGCTGCAGACGGCCACCAACAAGCTGGCCTCGCTGGGCACCAGCTCGACCGGCCTGGATACCCACCTCACCTTCGTCGGCAAGCTGCAAGACAGCCTCGACGCAGGCGTGGGCAACCTGGTTGACGCCGACCTGGCCAAGGAAAGCGCCAAACTTCAGTCGCTGCAAACCAAGCAACAGCTGGGTGTGCAGGCGCTGTCGATCGCCAACCAGTCTTCGTCGTCAATCCTGAGCCTGTTCCGTTAAGGAATGGAAGGGGCGGGTTCCTTGCGGATCCGCCTCCATCTTTCTCAGGGTTGAGGCCGGGGAGAACCTAAATCAGAGGACGCCGACGCGAAGGTTTCGGCGCAGGGAGAAATGGAAACCAAAGCCGCTCTGTCGGCGATACCCGCCGAACCGCCCCTGTCGGGGCAATTCAACATACCCGTCGCCCCGGAGTCTTCCGTGGGCGTTGTCGGCGTTTCTGATTCGGGGTCCGATTCGTCGGAGCCACAGCCAGGCGATCTTCGCCTTGTGATCGAGCAGGACGAGGACACTGGGTTCTTTATCTACAAGACGGTGGATCGCCGGACCGGCGAGACGCTGCAGGTTCTGCCTCGGGAAGATGTGCTGAAACTCAAGCACGACGCCACTTATGGTCCAGGCGCGGTCTTCGACGGCCTGACCTGAAGTCCGTTTTCAGGCTCTGCGGCGCTCGGTCGCGGGGCATGCCAGTTATGGTTTATTTTCGTTAACCATAACCTTACCTTCTGATCCACGGTCGGTTCCGTGAGGGCTCGCTTGCCTGTTGGCGCGCGAACCAAACCCGGAAAAATTTCCGATCGGAGGCCGAGAATGACGCTTAGCGTCAATACCAATCAGCCCGCGCTGATCGCGCTGCAGAATCTTAATCAGACCAACGAAGACATGCAGGGCGTTCAAACCCGCATCAACACGGGTCTGGCGATCTCCAGCGCTAAGGACAATGCGGCCGTCTGGTCCATCGCCCAGGAACAGCGCGCGGATATGAACGCGCTGTCAGCGGTCAAGATGAGCCTCGACAGGGCCACCTCGGTGGCTGACGTGGCTTTGGCTGCGGGGGAATCGGTTTCCGACCTTCTCAGCCAGATGCGCGAAAAGGTCGTCGCCGCAAAGGACGCGTCGCTTACGACGAAGTCGCGCCAAGCCCTGAACGCTGACTTCCAGGGGCTGATGAAGAATATGACGCAGGTTCTGTCGAGCGCGACGTTCGACGGCGCCAACCTGCTGAACGGCAGCCTGCCGACCGACATTTCGTTCCTCGCCGACGCTGACGCAGGGACGGCCATCACGCTGAACCTGCAAAATCTGTCGTTCGGCGGGACGATCAATACCCTCACCATGACGGATGACATCCGCAACGTCGCCAACGCCACCAGTGTGCTGACGCGTCTCGACGTGTCGATGAGCGCGGTCAATCAGGCGGTCGGCAATATTGGCACACAGGCCAAGCAGATCGAGGCGCACAACAGCTTTGTTTCCAAGCTGTCGGACGTTCTGGAAACCGGCGTGGGCAACCTTGTGGACGCTGACCTCGCCAAGGAAAGCGCGCGTCTTCAGGCCTTGCAGGTCAAGCAGCAGCTGGGCGCTCAGGCTCTGTCGATCGCCAATAGCGCGCCCCAGATCATCCTTAAGCTCTTCAACGGCTCTTAGGCCTCGTGGGCGGATCGAGAACCCTAGTCCCGGGCGTTCGCGCAAGGTAGTTTACAGTCAAGGGCGTTTGGGGAATCGGGCCGGCATGATCGACCTTCGCGATTTGCGGGATGAGGACGAGGGCGTGCTGTTTCAGTGGCGTTCCGAGCCCGAGGTCGACCGCTGGATGTCCGACGCGGCTTTCCCCAGTCGCGATGCCCATGCCGCATGGTTCGAAGGGCTGCGGACGGACCCTGACAAGCGCGGCTGGCTTATTACACGGGGGGCGGCCCTTCCGGGCTGCTGACCCTTACAGGTTTGCTCAGCCACCACCGACGGGCTGAATGGAACTGGTTTCTCGGTTCGGCCGAAGCGCGCGGCCGCGGAGTAGGGCGCGCGGCGCAGGTTCTTGGTCTCGATCGGGCTTTCGGCGAGCTTGGTCTGCACAAGGTGTTCGCCGAGGTGATGGCTGACAACGATGCGGCCCTGAAGGCGCAGGCAGCCTCCGGGTTCCGGCGTGAGGGCTATCTGCGCGGGCATGTTCTGAAGAACGGACAGGCGCGTGACGTCGTGCTGCTGGGGATCCTCGCGGAGGAATGGAGCGGTTTGCGCGATGCGGCGCGCCGCAGCTTGACCGAGGCCCACCTAATTGCCGCGTAACCAAAGGTCTTAATGAGTCTTCAGGGTTCATAGCGCAAGTTTAACGATGGGGTGCTCTTGCGCTCCGATTAGGGTCGGCCGTGATCACTTTCGACACCAGCGCACTGCTCGGTTACTATCAGGCTCGTACGGGCCAGACTGGTGCTGCAACGGCGTCGACCACGGCCACCACCTCGGGCGGCAAAGCGAAGGCCGTAGTGCCAAGCGCTCCCTGGCTATCGACGCCCACTGAACCTAGCGCCCTCGTGAAAGCCGCCCTCGCTGGACGCAAGTTCGTCGATGAGGCCGCCAATCAGACCAGTCTGAAAGGCGCCAGCGGGGACTACAAGAAGCTCTTTGCGACCTATCAGGCCCTGAACACCCTTTCAGCGCTCGCAGCCCGGTCTGCCGAAAAGGGCGTTACCGACAGCGAGATGAAGCGTCTTCAGACGGCGCTGACCAAAGGCCTCTCGGAAATCACCACCTACACCCAGAACCTGAATCTGGAGCAGGGACGCCTGACAGCCGGTTCCGTCATGGCCACCGACCGTGCGACGGTCGGTGTGCCCAAGAACGTCTATGGCTATGTCACCGACACAATCTACAGCGGTCAGGTCGATGATGTGGTGCCCAAGTTCCAGGGCAATGTCAGCTTTGACATGGCGGTCAAGAAGTTCGGCGTCACGACAAATGTGAACATCGATCTGGCGGACATGGGGTCGACCCCGCGCACGATGTCCAATGTCGTGAGCTTCATGAACAACAAGCTGAAGGCGGAGGGGTTCGAGACCAGCTTCGCCGTCGAGCGCAAGATCGGTGAGACGCGGACCGTCCAGGTCAACGGCCAGGCCGTGACCCTGCCGGCGACGGGCGACGACTTCGCGCTGCGCGTGAAGGGCGACTCAACCGAACAGCTGACGTTCACCGCGACGACCAGCTCTCCAGCGGTCTACATCACCACGGCGGCCGGCAATCCGGATCCCGACAAGAACACCAAGACCGATGACGGCGTCATCGAGAACACGCTGACAAAATATAGCGCTGCGGGTGGTGGCCAGCCCGGCGGCAAGGTCTTCTCCGAAACCCTTCAGGGCACCATTTCCAGCGTCCGCAAGTCGGTGACCGGCGCGGATGGCTCGATCTACATGCTGGCCGACGTGACCAAGGATGTCAGCGGCCAAGTCATCAAGGGCGACCAGGATGTCGCCCTGCTCAAATACGATTCCGCCGGCCATCTGCTCTATGCCCGCAGTCTGGGCGCCACCGATACGGCCAGCGGTCTGACCCTCGCCGTGGCCGATGATGGCAGCGCCGCCGTGGCGGGATCGGTGACCGGACGTTTGCAGGGGGCCGTGAACGGGCCGATCAATTCGGACTCTACGTCGACGACTCTGACCGACAGTTTCGTCACCCGCTATGACTCCAAGGGCGACGAGCAGTGGACCGTCCGGCGGGGCGGTATGCTCGAAGACGAGGCCACCGCCGTTGCTTTCGGTTCGGACGGCGTTCTGTATGTCGGAGGGCGCTCAAAGTCCGATCTTCCTGGCTCGACCACCATCGCGAACGGCGGTGGCTATGACTCCTATCTTTCGGCTTTCGCGACCGATTTGAACGGCTCGCCCAAGGCGCTGTTCACCCAGAAGTTCGGCAGCGCCGAAAATGATTCCGTCTCCGACATCGTGGTGAATGGTTCGCAGGTCATCGTCGCGGGCAAGGAAAGCGGCAACGCCATCCTGCGCAGTTTCTCCGTCGCCCCAACGGTGGTTACCGAGAATGCGACGTCCATGACCCCCGCCGGCGTGACCGTCACGACGCCGGTCACCTATACCAAGGCCGCCACGCTGACGGCCGGCACGGTGCGGGACCTGGGCTCATTGAAGGGCGGCGATCTGGCGGGATTGAAGATCGACGGCGGCCAGCTCCCTATGTGGGCGGTTACCGTCGAACGGTGCGTTGAGTATCGATAACGCTACGACAGCCTCGTCGGGTGGTTCCGATGGTTTTGTCGGCCGCATGTCGCTGGACCTCGCTGACACCAGTGCGGACACCCTCGCATACTATGGCGGCGCCGGTGACGAGACCGTCACGGGCATGGCCGTGGCCAACGGATCGGCCTGGTTGGTGGGTTCCGCCGGCAAGGACCTTGAGGGTCTGAGCACGGTCGGCGAGAAGGACGGCTATGTCGCTCAGATCGACATGGCGACCGGCGCCGTGTCGTGGTCTCAGCGTCTGACTGGCAAGGACGGCTATGCCACGCCGACCTCCGTTTCGGTGGACAAGGCCGGCTCCAGCAGCCTGGACGCCTTTGGTCTGCCCAAGGGGGCGATGGATTTTACGCAGTCCGACCGGATCGTTTCGGCGACTGCGGCGCGCGCCGGCGACACCTTCCAGATCCGCACTCGCGAGCGTGGCACGCTGACGACGATCACGATCGAAGCCAAGGATACGCTCGAGACCCTGGCCGACAAGATCAAGCGCGCGTCGGGTTTCCGGGCCAAGGTGGAGACGTCCAGCGACGGCAATAGCCGGAAGCTGAAGATCAGCCCGGCCTATAATACGTCCACCATTGAGATCGTTGCGGGGAAGGGCGGCACCGACGTGCTGTCGGCCCTGGGTCTGGCTTCTGGCGTGGTGCGCGGCACCAAGACCGAGAGCGGCAAGACGGTATCGGCTGACGGAGGGGGACCGGTCTTTGGCCTCCAGCTTTCGCCGGAACTCGACATCACCACCGAAGCGGCGCGCAAGAACGCCTCTTCGGTGATTACCCGAGCCATGTCGGCCGTCCGCACCGCCTATCGCGAGATCGCCGACAACGCTCTTGGCGTCGACAGCAGCGCGGCCAGCACCGCCGGCAAGACCGGCGGCACGGTGCCGACCTATCTGAAGAACCAGATATCCAACTATCAGGCCGCTCTGGACCGCTTGACGGGCGGATAGTCGCGGCGCTGGCTTCCGTGAAGCTTGAAAGCGCCATCTTCGCGTCGTAGCCAGTGTTTATGGAACTTCTGAAAGACCGACGGATCATCTGGGTCGGCGGCGCCGCCCTGGCGTTGCTGGCTGGCCTGAGCATCGCCATTGCCCTGATGGGCAAGGGCAAGCAGACCGAGCCGCCGCCCGCCTCGCGCGCCGGCCTGATCGTCGAGACTGGCCGTTCCGACGATACCAAGCTCGATCCGGCCTGCCCGCTGCGCTGCTTCGTCGGCGGTCAGTTTGTGGGCGAGGACCACTCTGGCCGAATGCGCCAAGAAGAACGGCGTGGCCACCGGAGCGCTCGATGTCGGCGTCGATGAGACGGGCGCTCTGGCCGCGGCCGATCAGGCTGGCACCGTCCTGACCCCGTTGCCGCCCGCGGCGACCGAGGTCCCCGCGCCGTCCGCCGTGCCGCCCGGACCCACGCCGTCCCCGACCACGGCAGCCAGCAATATTCCCCTGGCCGCGTGCTGGCGCTACTCCGGCGCCGAATGGCGTCGCCTGCCGGGCGA
>CBDIQV010000009.1:0-153449 GCA_965284055.1 Caulobacteraceae bacterium | reverse complement strand
CAGCGAAGCCTCGCGCGGGGTGCCATAGACGCTGGCGCCCAGGCGCGGCTGCAGGTCCAGCGGATAGCGCGACAGGCGCCGCTTATAGGCCTCCTGCGAGGCCGGGGTCGTCAGGTTCCAGAAGCCGAACGGCAGATAGAGTTCGCCGAACGTCGCCGCCTTGAAGAGGGGCTGGGCGTCGTTGAGGCAGGTCAGGTCGCGGGCCAGAAGCTTGGAATCTTCCTCGCGCGCCGGGGCCATCAGGTCGGCGCGTACGCCGATCACCGAGCCTGCGAAGGCGTTGGCGGTCAGGTCATAGAGGCCCCACCAACCGGTCTGGGACGGGGGCGCCGGAGGCGGAGGGGGCGGCGGCGCCTTGGCCTTGGCCGGCGCGGCGGCGGGGCTCTTGGCTGCGGTTTCGGCGGCCTGACGGGCTTCTTCGTGCGTGCTGGGCACCGCGCGGATGGCCTCGGCGGTGATCACCTGGACCCGGCCGGCGGCGCCGCCATAGCCCTTTCCGGCGACCAGACCCTGCAACTCGGCCTGGGTCAGGCTGGCGAACTTGAGGACGGAGCTTTCATCGCCCTCGAACGTCATCAGGCACACCTGACCGCTCTTGCGGCCAGGAAAGAGGCGGGCCTCGAGATCGGCCGCCAGGGCCTGCATTTCCTCGGCGTCCAACTGCTGGGCGCGGTTGTCGGCCAGCACGAAGGCCAGGGGCGCGACGGCCCCGAACCGACGCGGCGCCATCCAGCGCGCCTTCAGATAGGTGTCAGCCGCCTCCTGGGCCCGCGCCGCGGGAAAGGAGTCGTCATCGATCAGAAGCCGAAGGCAGGCAATGGCGGTCATGAGCCGCAAGGCTAAGGTCGAATGCTGGCCAATTGGTTACACGTATTGGTGGAAGGCCGTTATTCTTGTTGCGGCAATTGAGCGCAGCCGCCGATAGAGACTTTCAGCCTCACAGGGTGCCCTGTGAGGCGTCCAAAAAGGGTTTTAAATCAAACACCTGGAGCGTGGCAGTGGCCGAACCGCGCACACTTCAACCGCCCTGCTCTAGACGAAAGACTCCTGCAGACGGAAATCCAGCCGCTGCTTGACGCCCGGCCAGTCGGCGTCGCAGGATCGAAGACGGCGGTGTCGCGGACGTGGCCGGTCCAGGTGATCTTGTGATTGCGCAGCACGCCATCCTTGTCGCGCGCCCAGCTTCTCGACGGCGGCCTGGCTGCGGGCGTTGCGCACGTCGATCATGAACTCCACGCGGATCGCGCCAGCGGCGAAGGCGTGACCCAGCAGCAGGCGCTTGGACTCCGGATTGATCGGGCCCGAGCGGGCGTCCGGATGCAGGAAGGTCGAGCCGACCTCCAGGCCCTTGTGCAGCTTGCGGATGTTCAGATAGCTGGAGGTGCCCACCACCTTGCCGTCCGACAGCCGGCGGATGGCGAAGCCGATGCGCTCGCCGCGCTGGGTCTCACCCTGCAGCGCGCCCCACCAGTCCTCGAAGCCCTCGCCGCAGCCGTTGGTCGACATGATCTCCCAGCTGGCGGGGTCGCAGTCGATCGCGCCGCGCAGTTCATCGCGCAGGGCGGGGGTGACGGAGTCCGCAGCCGGACGTGGCGGCCTTCCGGGGGAGAATCCTCGATGTTCATGGCCGCTGGTTTTCAGGCTACCCGCTGCCGTCGCCCGCAAGTGTGCTTGCCGTCCCACCTTGCCCGTCCAGCGTCAGCAGGGTAAAGTTACCAGCCATCTAAACCAAGCGTTTGAAGACTTGGGGATCGGGGAAGCGCCATGGATTTCACGACATCTCCCCCAAGCGGCGGCAGTCCTTCGACCCGCGTCACCGCGTTCGCGGACGATGCCGCCATCGAGCCCCGCCATCCCGGCCTATGAGGCCGAGATGAATGTGCTGGGGGCCGAGCGCTGGAAAGTCGTTCAGGTCGTCGAGGAGTTGAAGGCCAAGGCCAAGGCCGCCGGCCTGTGGAACTTCTTCATGCCGCCGCACAGCGGCCAGACCCATGTCGACGACACGTTCCAGTTCGAGGGCATCCAGCTCACCAACCTGGAATACAGCCTGATCGCCGAACAGCTGGGCAAGGTCGGCTTCGCCTCGGAAGTCTTCAACTGCTCGGCGCCCGACACCGGCAACATGGAGACGCTCGTGCGCTACGGCAGCGCCGAGCAGAAGGAGCGCTGGCTGCGAACCGCTGCTGGACGGCGAGATCCGCAGCGCCTTCCTGATGACCGAGCCTGACGTCGCCTCCTCGGACGCCACCAATATCGAGACCCGCATCGACGCGACGGCGACCACTATGTGATCAACGGCCGCAAGTGGTGGTCCTCGGGCGTGGGCGATCCGCGCTGCAAGGTCGCCATCGTGATGGGCAAGACCGACCCCGACAACGCCAGCCGCCACGCCCAGCAGAGCCAGGTCCTGGTGCCGCTGGACGCGCCGGGCATCGAGATCGTCCGCATGCTGCCGGTGTTCGGCTATGACGACGCTCCGCACGGCCACGCTGAGGTCATCCTCAAGAACGTGCGCGTGCCGATCGAGGACGCCCTGCTGCTGGGCGAAGGCCGCGGCTTCGAGATCGCCCAGGGCCGCCTGGGTCCCGGCCGCATCCACCACTGCATGCGCACCATCGGCACGGCGGAAATCGCGCTGGAAAAGATGTGCAAGCGCCTGATGAGCCGCAAGGCGTTTGGCAAGTACATCTCCGACCACTCGGTGTGGGAAGAACGTGTCGCCGACGCCCGCATCGACATCGAGATGTGCCGCCTGCTGTGCCTGAAGGCCGCCGACATGATGGACAAGGCCGGCAACAAGTCGGCCCGTCTTGAGATCGCCATGATCAAGGTCGCGGCCCCGCGCCTGGCCCTGAAGATCATCGACGACGCCATCCAGGCCCACGGCGGCGGCGGCGTGACCACCGACTTCGGTCTCGCCAAGGCCTATGCCGGCATCCGCACCCTGCGCCTGGCCGACGGCCCGGACGAAGTGCACCAGCGCACCATCGCCCGCATGGAATACGGCAAGTACGGCGACCTGGTCTTCAAGCAGAAGGCCGAAAAGGAAGCCGCCCTGCACGTGCCGGGTATTCGGTAAGCCTCAGGTCTTTCAACCCCAAAACAGCTTGTCATCCCGGCCGCAGCGAAGCGGGAGAGCAGGGACCCAGGGGCCGGCACACTGCGGTTGCCCCTGGGTCCCGGACAGCCTCTGCGAGGCTTCCGGGATGACAAGATTTTGAGCGCGCAAGAAGCGGAAAGACCCGGGGCCGGCATCGCGCGATAAAGATGAGATGCCGCCCCCGTCCCACCCTCCGCCTCGACCGCCTGCCCTCGCCCCTCGGCGAGATCCTGCTGGTCACCGACGAGGCCGGCGCGGTGCGGGCCATCGACTTCCACGACTATGCGCCGCGCATGACGCGGCTTCTGCGCCTGCACTATGGCGACCAGCCGCTGACCGACGGCGCGGCGCCGGTCGAGACGCGCCAGGGCCAGGACCTGACGGCCTATTTCGACGGACAGTTCGAAGCCCTGGACGCCATCGCCTGGGCGACAGGCGGCACGGCGTTCCAGCGGCAGGTCTGGCGCGCCCTGCGCGACATCCCCGCCGGGACCACCTCGACCTACGCCGCCCTCGCCGCCCGAATTGGCAAGCCCAGCGCCATCCGCGCCGTGGGCGCGGCCAACGGCGCCAATCCGCTCGCCATCCTCGTGCCCTGCCATCGCCTGATCGGCGCGGACGGATCACTCACCGGCTATGGCGGCGGGCTGGAGCGCAAGCGCTGGCTGCTGGAGCACGAAGGCGCCCGTCAGGCGAGATAGCCGCCGCGCAGAACCAGCCGTCCGGCGTTGAAGAAGGGCAGGCACAGGGTCACGCCGATCAGGACCTCGAACAGCAGGTGGCTCAGGTTCAGCCGCCCCTGGGTGCGGTCGATCAGCAGCGAGGCCACCTGCCCCAGACCGGCGCCGAACCAGCCGATGGCCAGGGCGAAGGCCATGGCCGCCCCGATGCTGGGCTGATAGCCCAGATACAGCGCCGCGCCGGCGTGGGAGAAGATCGAGCAGCCCCCGAACGCCCGCCCCTCGGTCAGCAGCGGCGGCGCGCCTGTCGTTCGCCATCGGCCCTGACCCCCGGGCCCAGGGTCTGCCCGGAGCCGCGCCAGGGTCGGCCCCCCCAGGGTTCCGCCGATCCACGCAGGCGACCACGGCCAGCAACAGCGACAGGGCGTAGCTCGACATGCGCGAAGCGCTCCTTGAGGTCCGGCTAGACCGGCGCGTGGCAGACGGCTTCGACGTTGAAACCGTCCGGATCCAGCACGAAGCCGCCGTAGTAGTGTTCATGATAATGGGGGCGAAGTCCGGGCGCGCCATTGTCTCGCCCGCCGGCCGCGATCGCCGCCGCGTAAAAGGCGTCGACCATCGCCCGGGTCCTGGCCTGAAAACAGACGTGCAGCCGCCCGGAGGTGTCGCCGCCGCCCGAGATCCAGAACTGCGGCCGCTCCACGCCATAGCCGGTGGCGTCGACGCCGCCGGTGTGTTCCGGCGGAACGGTCAACAGCCGGCGGATGCCCAAGGGCGCCAGCGCCTGATCGTAAAAGGCCGTGGACCGCGCGAAATCGGTCACGCCGAAACCCAGATGATCGAACATTTCCGGCCTCCACCTTAACCGTGATCGCAAAAAGTTCGCGGGCCCTGTCCTTGACTCCCGGGGGGCTCGGACCTAACTCAAGCACCGCGTTGGCACTCAAGGGGATGGACTGCTAACAGCAGCGTTCCCCGCGCCAACGACCCTTTATCGATAACCGTCCCGACGGAGAACAACCATGAAATTTCGTCCCCTTGGCGACCGCGTCCTCGTGAAGCGCGTCGAAGAAGAAACCAAGACCAAGGGCGGGATCATCATCCCCGACACCGCCAAGGAAAAGCCGCAGGAAGGCGAAGTCGTCGCCGTCGGCCCCGGCGCCCGTAACGACAAGGGCGACGTCGTTGCTCTGGACGTGAAGGCTGGCGATCGCATCCTGTTCGGCAAGTGGTCGGGCACGGAAGTGAAGGTCGATGGTCAAGACCTGCTGATCATGAAGGAAAGCGACGTTCTGGGCGTGGTCGAGGCCTAAGCCCTCCTCCGTCCGATCTAGCTTTCAACTCCATTCTCTCTTTTAGAAGGCTCATACACATGGCCGCCAAAGACGTTTATTTCTCCTCGGACGCGCGCGACAAGATGCTGCGCGGCGTCAACATCCTCGCCAACGCGGTGAAGGTGACCCTCGGCCCCAAGGGTCGTAACGTCGTGATCGAAAAGTCCTTCGGCGCTCCGCGCTCGACCAAGGACGGCGTCTCGGTCGCCAAGGAAATCGAACTGGCTGACCAGCTTCGAGAACCTCGGCGCGCAGATGATCCGCGAAGTCGCTTCGAAGACCAACGACAAGGCCGGCGACGGCACCACCACCGCCACCGTTCTGGCCCAGGCCATCGTGCAGGAAGGCCTCAAGTCGGTCGCCGCCGGCATGAACCCGATGGACCTGAAGCGCGGCATCGACAAGGCTGTCAACATCGTCGTCGACGAGATCAAGAAGTCGTCGAAGAAGGTCACCACCAACACCGAAATCGCTCAGGTCGGCACCATCTCGGCCAACGGCGACAAGGAAGTTGGCGACATGATCGCCAAGGCCATGGACAAGGTCGGCAACGAAGGCGTCATCACCGTCGAAGAAGCCAAGACCGCCGAGACTGAACTCGACGTCGTCGAAGGCATGCAGTTCGACCGCGGCTACCTGTCGCCCTACTTCATCACCAACCCCGACAAGATGGAAGTGCAGCTCGAAGAGCCGCTCATCCTGCTGTTCGAAAAGAAGCTCTCGTCGCTGCAGCCGCTGCTGCCGGTGCTGGAAGCCGTCGTTCAGTCGGGCCGTCCCCTGCTGATCATCGCTGAAGACGTCGAGGGCGAAGCCCTGGCGACCCTGGTCGTCAACAAGCTGCGTGGCGGCCTGCGCGTCGCCGCCGTCAAGGCTCCGGGCTTCGGCGATCGCCGCAAGGCCATGCTGGAAGACCTGGCCATCCTGACCGGCGCTCAAGTCGTGTCGGAAGACCTGGGCATCAAGCTGGAAAACGTGTCGCTCGACATGCTCGGCAAGGCCAAAAAGGTCTCGATCACCCAGGACGACACCACCATCGTCGACGGGGTATCGGTGAGAAGGACGCGATCGAAGCCCGTATCGCCCAGATCAAGCGCCAGATCGAAGACACCACGTCGGACTACGACAAGGAAAAGCTGCAAGAGCGTCTGGCCAAGCTGGCCGGCGGCGTTGCCGTGATCCGCGTCGGCGGCTCGACCGAAGTCGAAGTGAAGGAAAAGAAGGACCGCGTCGACGACGCCCTCAACGCCACCCGCGCGGCCGTGGAAGAAGGCATCGTCCCCGGCGGCGGCGTGGCCCTGCTGAAGGCCTCGAAGATCCTCGAAGGCATGCTCGGCGACAACGCCGACCAGACCGCCGGCATCGCCATCGTCCGCCGCGCCCTGCAGGCCCCGATCCGTCAGATCGCCGAGAACGCCGGCGTTGAAGGCTCGATCGTCGTCGGCAAGGTTCTGGAAAGCACCAGCGCCTCGTTCGGCTTCAACGCCCAGACCGAGCAGTATGTCGACCTGATCGCCGACGGCGTCATCGACCCGGCCAAGGTTGTCCGCACGGCTCTGCAAGACGCCGCTTCGGTGGCCGGCCTGCTGATCACCACGGAAGCCGCGATCGTCGAAGCCCCAGGAAGGTGGCGGCGCCGGTGGCCCTCCGGGCGGCGGCATGGGCGGCATGGGCGACATGGATTTCTAGGAAATCCATAAAGTCGCCCATCTCTGAAAAGGATCCGGATCGACATGTCGATCCGGGCGGCGACATGGATTTCTAAGAAGTCCGGTCAGCCTTCGCTGAACCAACAAGACGAGGGCGGGACCGAAAGGTCCGCTCTTTTCTTTGTCCGGAGGCGGTCAAAAATCGTCTCACGCGCGCATCCAAAGCGCTGCCGTCCGCGTTTCTACCGCAGAGACAAGAAACGTTGATGGGAGGCAGTAAGCCATGCGTCGCGTACATCACATTGGTCACGGTCGCGGCACGCGCATGGGCGTGTTGCTGTTCGCCGGAGCCCTCTGGCTCACCCTGGGCCTGATCAGCCAGGTCGCCTTCCAGGTGATCGGATAGACAAACCTTCAGGCCGGCTGTCGGAACCGGGCGGGCTGGCGCGTCCTTGGGCGTAATGTCCCTCGCTGAAGGCGCGCCATGACCCCCACAACGTCCATCGCTCCCCGTATCGAACAAAGCCCGGCCCTGCATCTGATCGGTTCGATCTGCGACTACGACATGTCCGACGGCGACATGCTGCGGGCCTTGCCGCTGCAATGGGCGGCGCTCTCGCCGCTGATCCCCCGGCCGGCCTCGGGCGGCGAGCCTGTCACCTTCGGTGTCGCCCTGCCGGTCCAGGATCCAAGCTGCTTCCGCTACATGACCGCCTATCCCGGCGCCGCCGACGACAGCCCCCCGCGCGGCCTGAGGCAGGTGACCCTGCCCGCGCGCTCCTACCTGGCCTTTCCGCACGAGGGCCACGTCTCGACCCTGCACAGGACGGTGTCCGCAGCCTGCGCCGGACGCCAGCCGGTCGAGGGCCTGCCGGGCTTTCTCGAATATTACGGTCCGGGCTTCGACCCGGCGACCGGTCTTGGCGACATCGAAGTTTGGCTGCCGCTGGCGGAATGACCTTCCGCCGCGCGCCAACGACGGCTACAGCCAGATCATGTTCCGCCAACGCCCAGACCACCGATCTGATCCCCCAGGGCTGGGTCGTGGGCGTGATGGTCGAGGTTCCGGGCGAGCGCTATCCGGTCCGGCACTATTTCGGCGTGGGCAAGGCCGAGCGCGAGCAGGCCGAATGGGCCGCCGTCGACCGCGCGCTGGAGATCGGAGGCGTGGCCTCCAGCCCCTTCCGGGGCATCGAGCCGGTCGAGGCGATCCGCGAGATCGTCGCCTATCGCATGCGCGAGCTGGGCCTGAAGACCGGCGAGATCCGCGCCCTGGGCGACAAGTTCCCCCGCCGCTGGCTGCCCGTCGACGTGCCGCCGCCCTAGCCAGAGCGACCTCTCGCGCCGCGCGTTCGCCACTCCCCTCTTGGCTGTCGCGCGGGTTTCCCCCATGCTCACGCTAAACAAGCGTTTGAGCGCAATGGGGAGTAGACGATGGTGAAGATCCTGGCCGCCCTGGGCCTGACGGCGGGCCTCGCCCTATCGACAACCGCCCTGGCCCAGGCCCCCGCCGCCGCGCCCAATGACTACGCCAAGACCGAAAACTGGCTGTGCCTGCCGGGTCGCGCTGACGCCTGCGCCGCCGACCAGACCACCACGATCGTGGCCGCCGACGGCCGCTCGACGGTCGAGCCGTTCAAGCCCGCCGCCAAGCCGGCCGTCGACTGCTTCTATGTCTACCCCACCGTCTCGACCGATCCGGGCGACTATAGCGACATGACCATCGACGCGGCCGAGCGCTCGGTGGTCGAGCAGCAGCTGGCTCGTTTCGCCGGCCAGTGCCGCCTGTTCGCGCCCATGTATCGTCAGGTGACCCTGGCGGGCCTGCGCAAGGCGATGCTGGGCCAGCCCGCGGTCGACGGATCGCTGGGCCAGGCCGACGTCCGCGACGCGTGGAACTATTATCTGGCTCACGAGAACAAGGGCCGGGGCGTGGTCCTGATCGGCCACAGCCAGGGCTCGCGGGTGCTGCTGCAGATGATCAAGCAGGACGTGGACGGCAAGCCGGTCCAGAAACAGGTGATCTCGGCCCTGATCCTGGGCATGAACACCCCGGTCGACGCCGAGGGCCGCTATGGAACCATGCCGCTGTGCGCGACCGCCGGCCAGACCGGCTGCGTGGTGACCTATGTCTCGTTCCGCGCCTCCAGCCCGCCGCCGGCCAACAGCCGCTTTGGCCGGACCGATCCGGCCGGCCTGCGCTCGGGCTGCGTGAACCCCGCCGCCCTGCTGGCGGGCAAGGCCTCGACCGAGAGCGTGGTGCTGCATTCCTATCTGGGGAACAGGCCGATGGGGTCTTCGTCCATGACGCCCAGGCCCTGGGCCACGGGCCTGACGGTGACCACGCCGTTCGTCTCGACGCCCGGTCTGCTGTTCCAGCCAGTGCGTCAGCGACGGCGACTTCACCTATCTTTCGGTGGCGGTGAACGGCGACCCGGCCGATCCGCGCGTCGATGACATCAGCGGCGATATCGTCATCGGCGGCGCGATCCTGAAGGACTGGGGCCTGCATCTGATCGACGTCAATCTGCAGATGGGCGACCTGGTCGCGCTGGTCGGCCAGCAGTCGAAGGCCTGGCTGGCGGCCCATTAGACAGGGTGAAGCGGGGAGGCGTGTGACACACGCCCTCCCCGCCGATCCTTGTTCGATGCCGCCTTGAACACCGTGGTCCCCAGGACCAGCATCAGGACGACGCCGATCAAGAAGACGAAGAACAGGATCTTGGCGATCCCGGCGGCCGCGCCGGCGACGCCGGTGAACCCCAGGGCTCCGGCGATGATGGCGACGATGGCGAGAATGATGGCCCACTTCAGCATGGCGCGTTTCCTTGTTTGGGAAGCCAGCAGCGCTTCTGACATTTCAACCCGCCAGAGCGCACAGCGTTCCTTGTTTTCGCCGCGCGGGGCCGGTAACCGATAGTCATGGCGTCCAAGCCCGAAAGCCCGACCGAACCCTTCAAGCGCGCCCTGGCGCACGCCGCGCGTTCGCTTGCCGAAACGCCAGACCTCGAGGTCGTGTTCTCGGGCGATGGTCCCCAGCTCTTGGGCAAGCGGGCGGTGCTGCCGCACCCGCCGCGCGACCTCAACTCCAAGGAAGCCGCGCGCATCCGGGGCCTGGCCGACCAGATGGCCCTGCGCCTGGCCCACCACGACAACATCGCCCACGCCCGCGCCCGTCCCAGCAGCCCGGACGGCCAGGCGGCCTTCGAGTCGATCGAGCAGGCGCGACTGGAAGCGATCGGCGCCAACGCCATGGGCGGCGTGCGCGCCAACCTGACGGCCGCCCTTGAGGCCCGGCTGGAAAAGCAGGGCCTGACCCGCAACGTGGCGATGGACCGCCAGTCGGCGCCCATGGCCGAGATTCTGGGCCTGATGGTCCGCGAGCGCCTGACCGGCGACGCCCCGCCCGAGGGCGCCAAGGCGCTGGTCGACATCCTGCGCGCCGACATTGAGGCCCGGGCCGGCAAGGACCTGGACCGCCTGGCCGACGCCATCGACGACCAGGCCGCCTTCGCCCGGGTGACGCGCGAGATCCTGCGCGACCTGGACCTGGGCGAGGAGATGTCCGACGCTACCGAAAGCTCCGACGAGGACGACGGCGAACAGGACCAGCAGGACCAGACCTCCGACGAGGACCAGGGCGAAGGTGAGGGCGAACAGCCCGAAGGCTCCTCGCCCCAGGAAACCGAATCCTCCGACCGCGAGACCGAGGCCGGCGACGAGGAGATGGTCCAGTCCGAACAGGACGGCGAGCCCGAGGACAGCGACGAAAGCCCCGAGATGGGCGACGGCGCCAAACCCGCCCGTCCCGACACCGGAGCCGCCCAGCCTGGCGAGCCGGCCTACAAGATCTTCACCAGCGCCTATGACGAGATCGTCCCGGCCGAAGACCTGTGCGACGCCGAAGAACTGACCCGGCTGCGGGCCTATCTGGACCAGCAGCTGTCGGCGCTTTCCAGCGTCGTCTCGCGCCTGGCCAACAAGCTGCAGCGCCGCCTGCTGGCCCAGCAGAACCGCGCCTGGACCTTCGATCTCGAGGAAGGGATGCTGGACGTCGCCCGCCTGACCCGGGTGATCATCGACCCCACCGCGCCCCTCTCCTTCAAGCAGGAAGAGGATCAGGAGTTCCGCGACACCGTCGTGACCCTGCTGATCGACAATTCCGGCTCGATGCGCGGCCGGCCGATCATGGTGGCCGCCGTCTGCGCCGACATCCTGGCCCGCACGCTGGAGCGCTGCGGCGTCAAGACCGAGGTGCTGGGCTTCACCACCCGCGCCTGGAAGGGCGGCACGTCGCGCGACGAGTGGGTCAAGGCCGGCAAGCCGCCCGCCCCCGGCCGTCTGAACGACCTGCGTCACATCATCTACAAGGCTGCCGATTCTCCGTGGCGCCGGGCTCGCAAGAACCTCGGTTTGATGATGCGCGAAGGCCTGCTGAAGGAAAACATCGACGGCGAAGCCCTGATGTGGGCCCACCAGCGCCTGATCGGCCGGCCCGAAGCCCGCCGCATTCTGATGGTGATCTCCGACGGCGCGCCGGTGGACGACAGCACCCTGAGCGTCAATTCAGGTCACTATCTGGAGCGCCACCTGCGCCAGGTCATTTCCGAGATCGAGGGCAAGAGCCCGGTCGAGCTGATCGCCATCGGCATCGGCCACGACGTCACGCGCTATTATCGCCGCGCCGTGACCATCGTCGACGTCGAGCAACTGGGCGGCGTGCTGGTGGAACAGCTGGCCGCGCTGTTCGAGGAAGAGCCCCGCGCCGTGAAGAAGGCGCGCGGCCTGCTGGCGCCGCTGCCGACCGTTCAGCCGCAGGCAGCCAAGGCGGCGCGCAAGGTTCCCGCGTGACCGGCCTGCGGGTCGGTCTGGTCCTGGCCCTGTCGGTCGGGATGCTGAGCCGTTGCGGCCGCAAGCCCGCCCCGCCGGTCCTGCCGATCGCCCCGGTCAAGGCCGGTCCCGAGATCACCGTCCAGACCACGCCCGTGCCGCTGGACGCCGCCAATCCGGCCAAGACCGCCCTTGAGGGGGGTTTCAGCTATGCGGGCGGCATCGCCATCACCAGCAGCCAGACCTCGCTGCTGCATGGCCTGTCGGACCTGGGCATGGGCCCCGACGGCACGCTGGTGGCGATCAGCGACGCCGGCGACACTCTTCGAGGCCCGTTTGCAGCTGGACCCGGCCGGACGTCTGGTCGGCCTGACCGACGCTGCTGCAGGGCCTGAAGGGCCTGGACGGCGCGGCGCTGCCCAGCAAGGACGCGGCCGACGCCGAGGGCCTGGCGATCCTGGCCAATGGCCACCGACTGGTCAGCTTCGAGCGCGATCATCGCATCTGGCTGTATCCGCCCCCGGTCAACGGCGTCGCCGCCCCGCCCCGGGCAGCGCCCAAGCCCGCCACGACCTTCCCCTTCAACGAGGGCATGGAGGCGATCGCCGCCTATCCCGCCGCCGGCCCGGACGCCTACATCGTGGGCGGCGAGGAAGGCGAGGTCTGGCTGTGCCGGCTGTCGACCGCCTGCCAGGCCATCGCGCCACAACAGGGCCCCGACTTCACCTGGGGACTGACCGCCATGGCCGCCTTCCAGGGCAAGACCATCGCCACCCTGCACCGGGGGTATGATCCCGTCCGGGGCTTCCGGGCCATTCTGCGCTTCATCGCCGATCCGCTGGCGCCGGCCGCCCGACAGGTCCAGATCGCCAGCCTGCATCTTGACGGCTCGACCACGCGCGACAATTTCGAGGGCGTGGCGCTCAGCCAGGCGCCGTCGGGGGCCACGCGGATCTATCTGCTGTCCGACGATCAGGCGATCGGCAACCAGCGCACGCTGCTGATGGCCTTCGACTGGACCCCGCCGCCCCCGCCGCCGCCCCTTCCGCCCAAGACCAAGAGGCCGGTTCGCAAGCGGTAGAAGGCCGCCTATCGACAGCGACAGCGGATCTGTCGACAACCGAAGGTAGCGGTAACATTTTTATGCTGCGGCGCAATATCGCCCTTGCAATGACAACGTTGTCACGTATGCTGAGGGTGACGGTTGACGAGGCGAGACCCTAAGCGCCGTCAGAGGAACGCGTCGGGAGGAGGTTGAACCCAACCCCCTTTCCGGGACTACAAACATGATCCGTCTTCTTGTTCTGGCCATCTCCGCTCTCATGGCCGTTTCCGCCGGCGCCGCCAGCGCTTCCGAACTGACCGTCAAGGTCGCCGGCAAGTCCGTCCCGCAGGTCCACGCCGACCTGGTGGACGCCGCCCGGACCGTCTGTCGCGCGGATCTCGGCGACACCCGCTTCGGCATCGACCTGGTTCCCTACTGCGTGCGCGACGTGACCCGCACCGCCGTCACCAAGGTCGGCAACCCCGCCCTGACCGCCTATGACAAGGCCAACTGGCGCGGCGCCTACCTGGTCAAGATCAGCCGCTGATCTCTCTCTGATCGCGTACGGCACAGCCCGCGAAGCCCCCGCTTCGCGGGCTGTTTCGTTTTGAGGCGCCCGTCAAAAAACGCGCGTGCATCGCAACATAATCGTTGATCAGTCATCCAGCTCCGACTATGGATTTAGCGACGGCCAAGCAGGCTAGATCCCAACGGACCGTCAGAGGAACGCGTCGGGAGGAGGTTGAACCCAACCCCCTTTCCGGGACTATCATCATGATCCGCACCATCGCCCTGGCCGTTTCGGCCATCGCCCTGACCGTCGCCGCCCCCGCTTCCGCCGCCGAACAACGCGTGCAGATCTCGGGCCGCTCTGCTGAACAAGTCCGCGCCGACATCGTGAAGGCCGCCAGCGCCGTTTGCTGGCAAGACGTCCGTGGCGAAGCCATGGCCGGCTACATGTACCCGGCCTGCGTCCGCGCCTCGGTCAGCGACGCCTATGCCAAGATCAGCGCCCCGTCGCAAACGGCCGCCAACGCCGGCTCGACCGTTTCGGCCCGCTAAGCCAAGCGTTTCAGTACCAGTAGCGTAGCGTTCCAAACCCGGCGCGACTCAGTCGCGCCGGGTTTTGCTTGTCTGGACTTCGGAGCGTTCTGCGTAGAGCGGAGGTGCGTCGTGGCGCCCAGACGCGGAAAAGCCCGCGGAGATCGCTCCCCGCGGGCCCTTTCAAAGGTTCGATCGAGACCGAAGCCTGCTCGGCCGCGCGCGGGACGCCGAAACCGGCATCCCCACTCGGCGAAAGCGCTTTAGGCGGCGACCGCGACGGCGGCGGCCTTGGCCTTCGCCTTGACCTGCGACTTGATCTTCAGGGCGCGCGGCGACAGCTGCTCGTCCTTGGCTTGGCCAGCGAACACGTCCAGGCCGCTGCGGCAGCGGGTGCGCAGGGCGGCGTTGCTGATGCGCAGACGGAAGGTCTGGCCCAGCGAATCCGAGGCCAGCGTCGCCGGCGACAGGGCCGGCAGGAAGCGGCGCTTCGTCTTGATGTTGGAGTGGCTCACATTGTGGCCAACCATCGGACCGATACCGGTGAGTTCGCAGCGGCGCGACATGGGACTACCTTGGCTGGGCGAAACCCGAAGGGTCCGCAGACATGAATTTCGGGGCGCGGAGGGCGAGCCGCCACGCGAGAGCGGGCGATATAGGCGAAGGAGGCTTGCCGAGTCAAGGCGAAGCGCCCCTTCCGGATGAACGCGCGCCTCAAGACGGCCTTCAAGACAGGTTCATCTGGCGCCTTATATAGAGAGGTCCATGAAGAAAGCCGTTTCCATGCGTTTGTCGACGCGCGCCCTGACCGCCGCCGGCCTGCCCGCGGCCGGCGTAGCCTGGCCGCCGCGCCGGCCCCGGCCACCATCCTGCCCGGTCACTGGGAATACAGCTATCGCATCGGCCCCATCCCGGCCGGCGACGAGTCGCGCTGCCTCAAGCAGGCCGACGTCGAGCAGTTCGCCAAGGGCATCTGCACCCGCAAATATACCTGCGACTACCAGACCCGCGTGGTGAAGGACGGCAAGATCAGTCTGAAGGGCACGTGGACCGACAAGAAGGGCCGCGTGGCCCCGGTGACCGCCAAGGGCGGCTACACGCCCGAGAGCTTCCGGATGGACATCAAGCTCAAGACCGTCAACGGCCTGCCCCTGGCCGGCGTGATGGACGCCCGCCGCGTCAGCGCCAGCTGCCCCGCCGACGCCAAGTAGCGCCGCCGAGGATCGACCATGACCCAATTGTGGTTAATTCAAATTAAGATACAATGGGTTGTAGGGAACAAAGGCTGAATCGGCGGACGTCGCTGATTCGGTCCTGATTCGTTTCGCCCCTGTTCGCGCATTCCCGTCGCGGCGTTAACTTGAGCGCGGGCGGCCTCCGACAGCCTTTATTGCCCCCTCGGCGGGGCCACCGAAAATTCCAGATCAAACAGGGTCGGGACCGCGTCGGTCCTGGCTCGCTCAATCGTCAGCAACCGGGCCTTTGTGCCGGCCCCGCCAGGGGCCGAGAACCCGCCCATGCGGCCGGACGCCGCCAGCACCCGGTGGCAGGGCACCACGATCGGCCAGGGGTTCTCGCCCAGGGCCTTGCCCACGGCGCGCGCGGCGCCCGGCTCACCCATCGCCCGGGCCACCTCGCCATAGGTGGAGGTTTCGCCGGGGCCGATGGCGCGGGCGATCTCATAGACCCGCCGGTTGAAGTCGGACACGTCGGTCTGGTCCAGGTCGATGTCGGTCAGGTCGTCGCGACCGCCGGCCAGCAGATCCCGCACCCGCTCGATCAGCCGATCGATCCAGGGCGGCTGGACGGCTTCGGCGGCGTCGGGGAACCGCTTGCGCAGCCTTGCCCACTCGACGCCAGGACTGGCCGCTCCCGGCGCGGCTTCGGGCAACTGCATGCCGATCAGGCCGGACGCGCTCCAGGCGACGCCACAACGGCCTATGGGCGTGTCGAAAAGCGCGAAAGCCTGTCCCTTCATGCGGCATTTATAGCATCGCGGTTGCGGGTTTCGAGCGGCGCCCTACGATTTCCGCTTCTTGCTGTCGGGGGAAACACCATGCGCCACATCGCCATCGCCGCCTTGCTGGCCGCCACCAGCCTCTCCTCCGCTCAGGCGGGCGACATCCTGATCCACGGCGGTCCGATCCATACCGGCGTCGATGCGGCGCCCGAGGCCCAGGCCGTGCTGATCCGCGACCGGACCATCCTGTTCGTCGGCGACCTGGCCGCAGCAAAGGCCAGGGCCGCCAAGGACGCCCGCGACATCGACCTGAAGGGCGCGACCGCCTTTCCCGGCTTCGTCGACGCCCACGCCCACCTGACCGGCATCGGCCTGCGCGAACTGACCCTCAACCTGGACCAGACCACCTCCGTGGCCGACCTGGTCGCCGCCGTGAAGGCCTATGCCGCCGCCCATCCCGAGGACGCGATCTATGGCCGGGGCTGGATCGAGACCCACTGGCCCGAGAAGCGCTTCCCCAACAAGGCTGACCTCGACGCCGCCGCCCCCGGCCGGATCGTGGTGCTGGGCCGCTCGGATGGCCCGCGATCCGATCGACCATATCAAGGAGCGCCTGGCCAAGGCCGGCGTCACCGAGGACGATCTGAAGGGCATCGACGCCGAGGTGAAGCGCATCGTCGCCGAAGCCGCGGAATTCGCCCGCACCACGCCCCGGCCCTGGTCCGCGACGTCATCCCGCCCCCGTCCGACGCCACCAAGCGCCTGGCGCTGGAAAAGGCCGGGGCCCTGTACGCCTCGCGCGGCTGGACCGGTCTTGGCAATATGAGCGTCGACGCCGGCGACCTGAAACTGCTGACCGCCCTGGCCGCCGAAAAGAAGTTCAGCCTGCGCGTCGACAACTACATGGATCCCAGCGGCGCGGCCGAGGTGCTGGCCAAGGGGCCGTTCGAGGACGCTACCGGCCTGATCCGCACACGCGGCATCAAGCTCTATATGGACGGCGCTCTGGGTTCGCGTGGCGCGGCGCTCTTGGAACCGTACAGTGACGCAGAGGGCTTGGGCCTGCAGCTGACCGAGCGCGACAAGGGCCTGGCGCTGATGAAGGCCGCCAGGGCGGTCAAGGCGCAGGTGGCCATGCATGCCATCGGTGATCGCGGCAACCGCATGACCCTGGACTGGTTCCAGGAGACGCTGGCCGGCGACACCACCGCCCGCTGGCGCATCGAGCATTCCCAGATCGTCTCGGACGCCGACCTGCCGCGCTTTTCCAAGATGGGCGTCATCGCCTCGATGCAGCCCAGCCACGCCATCGGTGACCTCTATTTCGCCCCCGCGCGCCTGGGCCAGGCCCGCCTGCACGAGGGCTATCGCTGGAAGGACATGCTAGACAGCGGCGCGGTCGTCGCCGCCGGCTCGGACGCCCCGGTCGAGGTCGGCGACCCGCGCATCGAGTTCTACGCCGCCGTCCATCGTCACAGCCTGGACGGCTTCGCCAACGCCGACTGGCATCTGGAAGAGGCCGTCAGCCGCCAGCAGGCGCTGAAAATGCTAACCTGGGCTCCCGCCTACGCGGCCTTCGCCGAGAGCTCGCGCGGCACGCTGGAGGCCGGCAAGAAGGCGGACGTGACGGTGTTTTCCAAGGACCTGATGACGGTCGCGCCGGCGGAGATCCTGACGGCGCAGACCGTGCTGACCGTGGTGGACGGCGTGGTGGTGTTCGAGCGGCGGTAAGCCCGCACGACTGAAAACGCTAGGCGGCCTGATCCGCGACCAGCGCCGCGTGCAGATCCGCGATCATGATCGGCTTGGACACCAGGCCGTCCATGCCGACGGCGGCGTAGATCTCGATCTGATGCGGCAGGGCGTTGGCGGTCACCGCCACGATGCGGGTGGGCGCCAGGCCGCGCTCAGCCTCCAGCCGGCGGATTTCCCGCGTCGCCTCCACGCCGTTCCATCACCGGCATCTGGATATCCATCAGCACAAGGTCGAATTTCCCCTGTAGTCGTGGAACACCACGGCCTCGCCGTCGGCGGTGATCTGCTCAATGCCCAGCGCATTCAGCACGGTGCGCACCACGACCTGATTGGCCTCGTTGTCCTCGGCGACCAGCACGCGCAGGGCGTCGGTCCGGTCGACGCCGGCGGCCGTCCGCCGGTCTATCCTGTCGCGCTTGAGCGGCAAGCTGATCGAAAACACGCTGCCCTGGCCAACCACGCTCTCCACCGCAATCCGCCCGCCCATCAGGTCCACCAGGCTGCGACTGACGGCCAGCCCCACGCCCGCACCGCCAAAGGCGCGGGTCAGGGTGTCGTCGGCCTGGGTGAAGGACTCGAACAGGAGCGGCAGAACCTTCGCATCGATACCGATGCCGGTGTCGGAGACCGACAGCAAAAGGTCATCGCATTGAGCGACGGCCTTGACCTCGACCTGCCCCGACGCCGTGAACTTCAGGCCGTTGGAGATCAGGTTGTAGAGGAGTTGGTGGATGCGCCGGGGATCGCCCAGCCAGCTGCCCGCCGCGTCCGGAGCGATGTCGATCGCCAGAGCCACGCCCTTGTCCTCGGCCATGAGGCTGGCGGTTTCGCAGGCCCCGGCGATGATCGTCTCCAGATCGAAGGCCTTGTGCGCGAGCTGGACATTGCCCTGGTCCAGATCGGACAGGTCGAGAATCTCGTTCACCAGGGTGAGCAGGGCGTTGCCCGATTTCTCGATCAGTTCGACCCGCTCCCTCTGGGCCTGGATCATCGGCTCGCGCAGCAGGGCCTGGCTCATCCCCAGCACGCCATTCAGCGGCGTCCTGAGTTCGTGGCTCATATTGGTCAAAAAGCGCTGCTTGAGACGATTGGCCCCTTCGGCCGCGTCACGCGCGGCGGTGACCTGCGTCATGGCGCCTTTCAGGTCCAGATCAGAGTTTTCCAGGGCGGCCAGCAGGCGATTGAAGCGCTCCGTGAGCCGCCCAACCTCGTCCGATCGCGCCACCGGCAGCCGCACGCTGAAATCGCGCGAGGTCGTCGCGGCGTCCATCGCGTCCGCCAGGTCTCGAAGCGGCGCAAGCGCCCGGCGCGTAAGTCGGCGCGCCACGAGGCCGGCGCCGCCAACCGCCAGGGCCGACAGCACCAGGGCGATGAAGATGTTGAGCAGCCTGGCGTCCAGAAGCTGACGCCCATCGATCACCAGAACCACCGTCCCCACCCGCCGACCCTGGACACTGTAGGGCGCGGTCACCTCCAGATCGAGGCCGCGATATCGCGACTCGGGTCTTGAGACCTGTTGAACGGTCGGGCCGATCATCGTCGCCCAGGCCTGCCCGAAATGCAGCTCCTGGCCCTGGATGGGCGCATAGATGGCGACGCTCTTGAGATGGCTGGCGCCGATCAGTTCGCGAACCGTGTCCTCGCCGGACACGGGCGAGCCGTCGATCTGGGCATGGGCGGCCTTGGCCACGGAGTTGGCCAGCACCAGGGCTTCATCGGCCAGGGCGTGCCGGTCAGCGTTCCAGTTGCGCCACTGGTAAACGGTGAAGGCCGCGAAGAGGGCCGCGACCGTGGACAGCAGCGCCACGCCGACGATCCGGGTCTCAAGACCGCGTTCGCGACCAGGCCGCGCACCCGGTCCAGCTATTTCCGTCACGGCCGATCGACCTCTTCTGGGAAAGCAAGCGCCACCGTTGCTGTGTTCCTGGAAAACAAGGTGTGAAAACTGCGCCCCTGCGACGACAAGTCGCGCCGGCCGATTCCCCCGCCGCAGCCTCATTTCGACGGGACCCCGCCTTCAGGGCCCGGCGCGCACCGGCCCCGCTTGCCTCACCGCGATTCGCGCCCCACCTTCAGGACATCATGAGCGACCGTTCGACAGGCCTAGCGCCCTCAAAGCTCACAGCGGTCCTGGGCCCGACCAATACGGGCAAGACCCATCTGGCCGTCGAGCGGATGCTGGGCCACGCCTCGGGCATGATCGGCCTGCCGCTGCGCCTGTTGGCGCGCGAGATCTACGACCGGATCGTCAAGCTGCGCGGCAAGGCGTCGGTCGCCCTGATCACCGGCGAGGAGAAGATCACCCCGCCCCGCGCCAGCTATTTCGTCTGCACGGTCGAGGCCATGCCGCTGGGGCGCGAGGTCGACTTCCTGGCCATCGACGAGATCCAGCTGTGCGCCGATCCCGAGCGTGGCCACATCTTCACCCATCGCCTGCTGCACGCCCGGGGCAAGTACGAGACGATGCTGCTGGGGGCCGGCACCATGGCCCCGCTGGTGCGCCGCCTGCTGCCCGACGCCGAGATCGTGTCGCGCGAGCGGTTCTCCAACCTGTCCTATGCCGGCTCCAAGAAGCTGACCCGCCTGCCCCGTCGCAGCGCCGTGGTGGCCTTCTCGACCGACGCCGTCTACGCCATCGCCGAGCTGATCCGCCGGCAAAGGGGCGGGGCGGCCGTGGTCATGGGCAGCCTCAGCCCCCGCACCCGCAACGCCCAGGTGGCGCTCTACCAGTCCGGCGAGGTCGACTTCCTGGTGGCCACCGACGCCATCGGCATGGGCCTGAACATGGATGTCGACCATGTGGCCTTCGCGGGCCTTCGCAAGTTCGACGGCGTGCGCACCCGCTGGCTGCATCCACAGGAGGTGGGCCAGATCGCCGGCCGCGCTGGACGCTACACCCGCGACGGCACCTTCGGCGTCACCGGCGACTGCGAGGAGATGGACGAGGACCTGGTCGAGAGCGTGGTCAACCACCAGTTCGAGCCGATCATCGCCGCCGAATGGCGCAACGCCCGGCTGGATTTCGGCTCGCTGCCGCTGCTGCTCAAGTCCCTGGGCCAGGGCCCCGGCCGCGCGGGGCTGACCCTGTCCAACGAGGTGCTGGACGAGCGCACCCTGCGCAAGCTGGCCCAGCACGACGACGTCATCGCCCGCTGCAAAGCCGACCGCTCGGCCCTGATCCGGCTGTGGGACGTGTGCCAGACGCCGGACTTCCGCAAGACCACCGACGATGACCATCAGCGCATGGTCAAGACGCTGTTCGACGACCTGACCACGGGCCGCAAGCGGCTACCGGAAGACTGGATCGGCAGCCAGTTCAAGGCGCTCGATCGCATCGACGGCGAGATCGACAGCCTGGCAGGCCGGCTGTCGGGGGTGCGCACCCTGTCCTACATCGCCAACCGGCCCGACTGGCTGGCCAATCCGGCCCACTGGCAGGGCGTGACTCGCCAGCTGGAAGACCGCATCAGCGACACGCTGCACGAAAAGCTGATGGCCCGATTCATCGACCGGCGCACCAGCGTCTTGATGCGCCAGTTGGGCGAACGCGAGACCATGCTGGCCGGCGTGGGCCAGGATGGCGCGGTCACGGTCGAGGGCCACGTCGTCGGCCATCTGGCCGGCGTCACCTTCACCCCTGAAAAGGGCGCCAGCGCACTGGAGGAAAAGGCCCTGCGCAACGCGGCCGTCCGCGCCGTGGGACCCGAGATCGCCCGCCGCCTGGGCGCCCTTTCCAGCGAGCCCGACGACGCCTTCGCCCTCAGCCCCGACGGCGCGATCCTGTGGCGCGGCGAGATCGCCGGCGTCGTGCGATCTTCCTCAACATCAGGGGGCGGCGAACTGCTGTCACCCCGCGCCCGGCTGCTGGGCGAACTGGGTCCCGCCGCCGTGCGCGAGCGGGCCGAGCGGCGGCTGGACGCCTTCCTGGCCGCCGAGGTCGACAACAAGCTGGCCGCCCTTCGCAAGCTGCAGAGCGCCCTGGCCGGGGGCGACCTGCGGGGCCTGCCGCGCGGCCTGGCGCACCGGCTGCTGGAAGCCGGCGGCCTGCTGGACAAACGCCCCGTCGAGCCCGAACTGAAGGCGCTCAGCCAGGCCGAGCGCCGCACCCTGAAGGCCCTGGGCGTCCGCATCGGCGCCTTCAGCCTGTTCCTGCCGGCGGCGCTGCGCCCCGAGGCCATGGCCTGCGCCCGCGCGCTGAACCCCGGCGGCTGGCGCGGCGACCTGGGCAAGCTCGCCCCCCTGCCCTCACCCGTCCCCACGGCGCGAGAGCTGGTCGCCAGCGGCCTGCGCGCCGTGGGCGGCTTCACGGTTCCGGTCGAGATGCTGGAGCGGCTGGACGCCCTGCTGCGGGCCGAGCAGCGCCCTGGCGGCGTGGTGCTGACCGACGCCGCCCGCGAAGGACTGGACTGGACCGCCGCCCAGGCCTCGGCCGTGCTGCGGGCGCTGGACTACACCCCCGCCATCCGGCCCAAGTCCGACGCGCCCATCGTCTGGAAGCGGCGCGGGGCCACCAAGGCCGAGGTTCGGATCGCCCCGCGTCCGGACTCGCCCTTCGCGGCCCTGGCCCAGCTCACCGAGCCGCCGCCCCGCCGCAAGAAGCCCCGTCGGCGGAAGGCCGCTCCGAAAGCCGTCGCCTCGTGACGGAGGCGGACGACGCCTGCCGCGCCGATGTCTGGCTGTGGCGGGCCCGATTCTTCAAGACCCGTTCTCTGGCCTGCAAGTTTGTCGAGGAAGGCCGGATCCGGCTGACGCGGGGCGGCGTCGAGAGCCGGATCGACAAGCCCTCGCGAGCACTGAAGGCCGGCGACGTGCTCGTGTTCGGCCTGGCCGGCCGGGTGATCGCCGTGCGGGTTTTGGGTTCGGGGGAACGGCGCGGACCCGCGTCGGAGGCGCGAGCGCTTTATGAGGTAGTGGAGGGGTAGACGCGACCCGCCCATTTGCTACCTTGAGTGGAGAAATTGGGAGGGCGTTTGATTTTGCTGCGCCGCTTGCTGGGTCTGCTCGGGCTGACCGTCATATTGGCTGGCCCCGTCCATGCCGAAGTCCCGCCGCCAATCCGCGAATTTGGCCCGCCCGAGGTACAGAGGCTGGGTGTCGCGCTCTATCGGCAAGACCGTGCCGCATGGCTTGCAACCGACGCAGTGCGCGCCAGGGTTCCAGATCTGGCAGGCGCCGGGGTCAAGGGCTGGATCGTTGAGGACGACGGCAAGATCGCCAAGGTTCGCTTTCTGCGTGATCTCGGCCAGGGTCTGGAGGTCGGCTACGACATCGAGGTCTCCCCCAAAGGCGCGGGGTCAGTGGTCGAGCCGGCCGACAGAACCCTGACTCGCGAAGAGCGGACCATGTTCGCCGCTCGCCAGACGGCCCTGGCGAACCTGCCGCCAAACCTGTGCCGCGCCGGCTACAACAGCGCCATCTTGAAGGACCCGGACGGCGATGGCTGGCTAGTCTGGATGCTGGCCCCCAGTCCGTCCGCAGCCGCGATCCCAATCGGCGGTCATTATCGCTTTACGATCAGCGCGGACGGCGGAACAGTCGAGCGTCGCGACGCGCTGTCCGCCAGTTGCTTCACGCTGGACAGGCCGAAGCTGCCGCCCGGCTCCAAGGTGGAGGGCCTGTTTGTCACCCACATCATCTCGCCGACACCGGTCGAGACGCACGTCTTTCTAAGCCTGCTGTATCGACAGCCGTTCTTCGTCGGGACCAGCAAGGACAAGATCTGGGTCGTTGCTAAAGGCCAGATCGCGCCCGTGCCCGTCAAACGCTGAATCGGCGAGTCAGGACCTACTGGGTAAAGCCCGCCAGGAACCCCGGCACCTCGGCGGCGGGCATCGGCCGGCCGAAGTGGTAGCCCTGCACCTGGTCGCAGCCATAGCTGATCAGCTTGGCCAGCTGCTCGGCGTCCTCGACCCCCTCAGCGACCACCTTCATGCCCATCGACGAGCCCAGGGTGATGACCGCCTTCACAATGGCCTCGTCCTCGGTGTTCTGAACGAAGGACTTGTCGATCTTCAGGCGGTCGATGGGGAACTGGCGCAGATTGGCAAGGCTGGCATAGCCGGTGCCGAAGTCGTCCAGGGCGATCATCACGCCCGCGTCGTGCAGACGCTTGACGGTCTCGCTGACCATGTCCGAGCCCCAGCCCATATAGACGTTCTCGGTTACCTCGATGGTCAGCCGGTCGCACGGCACATTGGCCCGGGCCAGGCGTTCCTGGATTTCCTCGGCCAGACGGCCGCTGCGAAACTGGGCCGCGGAGATGTTGACCGCCACCCGGCCAAAGTCGACACCGGTCTCGATCCAGTCCCGCATCTGGTTCAGCGCCGCGTCGAAGGCCACGTCGCCCAGCTTGAGCGAGAGATCCTGATCCTCGAACGCCACCATGAAGCTGGCCGGCGACAGTACGCCCTGTTCGGGGTGAGCCCAGCGCATCAGCGCCTCGAAACCCGCGACCCCGCCCTCGCGGACATCGACCACCGGCTGGTAGAACAGCACGAACTCGCCCGCCGCGATGCCGGCCCGAACGTCGCGCAGCTGCTCGATCCGCCGCTCCAGCTCCGACCGCATCGACGGCTGGAAGACCACGCTGCGGTTCCGGCCGGCGTCCTTGGCCCGATAGAGGGCAATGTCGGCGTTCTTGACCATGTGCGAGGGGTCGGCGTCGGGATCGCCGTGCAGGGCCGCGCCGATGCTGGCGCTGACCGTGAAGCTGCGTCCGCCGTGCTCGATGGGGCGCTGCAGCAGCTCCTGCAGGGTGCTGATGGGCCGCAGCATGTCGGCCTCGCTGTGCAGGCCGCGCAGGATCACCGCGAATTCGTCGCCGCCCAGGCGGGCCACGGTGTCGTCGGTGCGGAAGGCGTGGCGCAGCATGTCGGCCAGACGCTTGAGCAGGGCGTCGCCGGCGTCGTGGCCCAGGGTGTCGTTGATGTCCTTGAAGTGATCGACGTCGATCATGATCAGGCCGAACATCTCGCCCAGCAGCTCCGAGGCGCTGACCGCCTCCTGGAACCGGTGCTGGAACAGGGCCCGGTTGGGCAGGTCGGTCAGGGTGTCGGTGAAGGCCAGGGTCTCGACCGCCTCGGTCTGGCGACGGCGATCGGTGATGTCCTTGAACAGGTTGACCAGGCGTTCCGGCTGACCGTCAGGGCCGATCAGCATCTTGCTGGCCGAGCGCACCCAGGTCTCGACGCCGTCGTCGCGATTGAGCCGGAACTCGTAGACGCCGGTCTCGCCGGGCTTGCGGGCGGCCACAAGGGCCGAGACCCGGTCGCGATCGTCGGGGTGGATGATCTCCAGCGGATCGGTCTTGAACCGGCACCAGGCCTCGAGCTCGGGCGTGGCGCCGGAGAACACCAGCTCGCGGCTCTTCATGTCGAATTCGCGGACCAGCAGGCCATCCAGCTCCAGCGCCATGCGCAGGCGCTGCTGGTCGCGCTCGGCCCGCAGGGTGGCCTCGGCATAGCCGGTGACGTCGCGGGCGGTGACCATCACCGCATAGGGCAGCGCGCCGTCATCGCGGCAGGCGCTGAACTCGGTGCGCCAGAAGCGCTGCACGCCGTCGGGATCGACCACGGGCAGATAGCGCGAAAAGGCCTCGCCCTCCTCGATGCATTTCATCAGGCTCAGAACATCCTCGGCCGCCACCAGGGCGCGACGGGCGTCGACGCCGGGGCGCAGCTCAGGGGCCAGACCATGGGCCGCCCACTCCGGACTCACGGCCAGCAGGCACAGATCGCTGTCCAGCAGGGCCGCGGCGAACGGCAGCTGGCGCACGAATTCCGAGAACGCGGCGGCGCGTGCATCGGCCAGGCTGGCCAGCCCGGTCCCGGACTCGGGCAAACGCTTGACCTCCACCGTCGTCTTCATCATGCGTCGGGTTCTCGACATTGTTTTCTTTGAGCGTTTCCTCGCTCAGAGATTGCAGTTATTTTGGATAAGAAATCATGAGCGCCTAGACGACCCAAGGTCGCGCGACATGAAGCCCCGGCCGCCTTCTCTGGGGACGGGCGCAGAATTCCTGCACCCCATCTCGAGCAAGCCGCATTGACAACCAGGGCCGCGCCTTGGAAAACGCCCCGCGCCCGCGCTCCGTCAGATCAATCGAGTTCTCGATGACCTATATCGTCACCGACGCCTGCATCCGTTGCAAATACATGGACTGCGTCGAGGTGTGTCCGGTCGACTGCTTCTACGAGGGCGAGAACTTCCTCGCCATCAATCCCGACGAGTGCATCGACTGCGGCGTCTGCGAACCCGAGTGCCCGGTCGACGCGATCAAGCCCGACACCGAGGACGAGGCCGACGGCAAGTGGCTGCGGATCAACTCCGACTACGCCAAGGTGTGGCCCAACATCACGGTTAAGGGCACGCCTCCCGCCGATCGCGACGACTTCGAGCGCGAGACCGGCAAGTTCGAGAAATACTTCAGCGAAAAGCCCGGCAAGGGCTCCTGATCCAGCCCCTTAGGGGACCGGAACCGGCCGCAAGCCTTTCATGAGGCTGAATTTTATGATATTGTCGCAGCCAACGTGACGGTTGCGGCAATTCGCGGCTGTCCGTTTTTTGTCGAAGAGCCGTTCAACCGGCGCGCCCGATCGAAGGCGAAGGGTGTCTTAGAGGTTAATTCCAAATCCTGTCCTGGCTTGGCTCCCGCGCCCAGATTTCGCGGACGCCGAGTCGTCTCTATTGGCGGATCGGGAATGACGGTGTTCCGGGCCCTTTGGGCTCGCATTGATGAGGACGAACATGAGCAAGAGCGGTCTGGAATTTTCGGTCGGCGACCACGTCGTCTATCCCGCGCACGGCGTGGGCAGCATCCAGGGCATCGAGACCCAGGAAGTGGCCGGGATGTCGCTCGAAGTCTACGTCATCACCTTCGACCACGAGAAAATGACGCTCCGCGTTCCGACCAAGAAGGCCAAGACCGCCGGTCTGCGCCCGCTGGCTGAAGGCAATGTGGTGTCGCAGGCCCTCACCACCCTGAAGGGTCGCGCACGCGTCAAGCGCACCATGTGGTCGCGTCGCGCCCAGGAATATGAAGCCAAGATCAACTCCGGCGACCTGATCTCGATCGCCGAGGTCGTCCGCGACCTGCACCGCGCCGAGAACCAGCCGGAACAGTCCTATTCGGAGCGTCAGCTCTATGAATCGGCCCTGGACCGCATGGCCCGCGAAGTCGCCGCCATCGAGCGCATCGACCGCGAAGCCGCCATCGGCATCCTGACCAAGTCGCTGGTCAAGACCGCCGCCGCCGCCTGATCCGCCGGCCAAACGCCTAAAGATTTGACGCCCTCCGCCCACCCGGCGGGGGGCGTTCTTCGTTTCTGGCAGGCCGTCACACCCTTTCGCCCGGTCTAGGCCTGGTATGCGCGCTCGACATAGCGGAAGCCGTCGAAATCAGCCGGTCGCGCCGCGCCCGACAGGTCCTGGCAGGCCATGCCGACAAAGGCGCCGGTGAAATTGGGCGCGCCCGGCGCCGTGGCCTCGTCCGACAGGATCGAGGCGTCGAAGCCCTCCGGCAGCCAGGTCCAGTCCTGGCCGTCCAGGCTGAAGGCGAAACGCAGGCGCTCGAAGTCGACCTCGACCCGCAGGTGGACCAGGCCCTCGTCCGGCAGCGGGATCGGCGTGGTGAAGGCGTCGGCCTGGGGACTGTCGGGCAGGGCCGACATCACCTGGATGTGCCGCCCGTGGTCGTCGTCGCGCGACACGAATAGATAGTGGAACTTGTTGGCCCCATAGTAGCAGACCAGCCCGGCGGACTGCTGGAAGTGCTGGGGCGCGAAGTCCATCACCGTGCCGGCCGAATAGCAGTGGGCCTGCTGGCGGCGGGCGACCAGGGCCTGGCGATACTGGCTGCCCATCGTCTCCCGGCCAAACAGGCGCAGCCAGCCAGGGCGGGCCGTCAGGCTGAACAACTCTTGCGGGAAAGGCGATCGCAGCCACTGGAAATCCAGCGGCAGGTCGGGACCGTCGAAGGTCTCACGCTCGGGCCCGGACGGGAACGGCGCGGGCGGCAGGCCAGGCGACGGCGGGTTCAGTTCCGGATCGCCGGACCCGTCGCGGGTGCGCAGCCAGCCGTCGTCGCCCCAGACCATCGGCTGGATCGCCGTCTCGCGCCCCAGCACGCAGCGACCACGGTTAGGCAGGGGACGACCGCACAGATAGGCCATCCAGGTCTGGCCGTCGGGCGTGTCGACAAGGTCGGCGTGACCGGCGCGCTGCAGCACCACGTGCGGCCGGTCGCGGGCGGTCAGGACCGGGCCGTCGGGATGGACCTCGTAGGGGCCTTCCAGGGCGCGCGAGCGGGCCATGGTCACCGCGTGGCCAAAGCCCGTGCCGCCCTCGGCGGTGATCAGGTGATACCAGCCGTCACGCTTGTAGAGGTGCGGCGCCTCGGTCAGGCCCAGAGCCGTTCCCGCGAAGATCATCTTGCGCACGCCGACCAGGGTGGCCGCGACCGGGTCGTATTCCTGAGCCACGATGCCGGCGAAGCGGTTGCGACCTGGCCGATGGTCCCACAGCTGGTTCAGCAACCATTTGCGACCGTCGTCGTCATGGAACAGCGAGGGGTCAAAGCCGCTGCTGTTGAGGTAGACCGGATCAGACCATGGCCCCTCGATGTCGTCGGCGGTGACCAGATAGTTGTGGAAGTCGCGCAGGGACGCGCCGGACGCGCCCCCCACCGTCGTGCGGCCATAGCGCTTCACGTCGGTATAGATCAGCCAGAACCGGCCGTCGGCATGGGTCAGGCACGGGGCCCAGACGCCGCAGCCGTCAGCAGCGCCCAGCATGTTCAGCTGGCTGGCCCGCGTCAGGGGCCGGGTCAGCAACCGCCAGTTCACCAGGTCGCGCGAATGATGGATCTGCACGCCGGGAAACCACTCGAAGGTCGAGGTGGCGACGTAATAGTCCTCGCCGACGCGGATGATCGACGGGTCGGGATTGAAGCCCCGCAGGATCGGGTTGGAGATCGTGGCTTGCGGCATGGGCGCTCTAGACGGCGGGGATCGTGACGGGCCTGGAGGCCGGGGGTGCGGCCGGGTCGCGAACCAGCAGCCATAACAGCGCCGCGCCCGCCAGATCCAGCACGCCCAGGGCGACGAAGAATGGATCATAGCCGACCGTGGCCACCAGCCCGCCGATCAGCAGCGAGAAGATCAGCACCCCCAGATTGGCGAAGAACCCGGCCATGCCGGCCACGGTCGCCACCTCGTTGCGGCGGAACAGATCCGACGACATGGTGATCACCGTCACCGACAGGGTCTGGTGGGCGAAGCCGCCCAGACACAGAAGGGCGATGGCGAGATACGGGCTCTCGACCCGGCCGACGAACATCATGCTGGTCATCAGCAGGGCGCCCAGGGTGAAGGCCCCGCGCCGGGCGTTGATCAGGCTGACGCCGCGCCTCTGCAGGAACAGCACGACCATGGGGCCGAACAGGCAGCCGATGTCGGCCGCCACGAACGGCAGCCAGGCGAACAGGGCGATCTGCTTGAGCTCGAAATGCCGCACCGTGGTCAGGTACAGCGGGATCCAGAACGACAGCGTGCCCCAGGTGGGATCGGCCAGGAACCTGGGCAGGGCGATGCCCCAGAAATTGCGCCGTCGCAGCAGGCTGAGCATCGAGGGCCGCGCGCCCGCGTCCTCCAGGTGAGCCTCCTGGCCGGTGACGATCAGGTCGCGCTCGGTGTCGGACAGGGCCTTGTGCTTGTCGGGCGACTGGTAAGCCAGCAGCCACAGAACCACCCAGGCCAGGCCCAGGACACCCGCCACCAGGAAGGCCGCCCGCCAGTTCCAGACCAGGATCGACCACGCCACCAGCGGCGGGGCCAGCACCGAGCCCATCGAGGCGCCGATGTTATAGACCCCGCCGGCCAGGCCGCGCTCCCTGGCCGGAAACCAGATCGACACCGCCTTCATGCCCGCCGGATGCGCGCAGCGCCTGCAGCACGGTCATCAGCAGGCCCAGCAGCACCTGCCAGTTGCCCGCCAGGCCATGGGCCATCGTGATCAGCGACCAGGCGGTGGCGAACAGGGCGAAGCCCAGCTTCAGCCCGATGGAATCCAGGACGTAGCCGCACAGGGGCTGCAGCATGACCCCCAACTGGAAGGCGCCGGTGATCCAGGAATACTCCCGGGGCCCGATGTGCAGGTCGGCCAGCACGGCGGGCGCGGCGACGCCCAGGGTGCTGCGGGCCAGGTAGTTGATCACCGCCCCCAGCATGACCAGCCCGATCATCCACCAGCGAAGATTGCGGATCTTGCGGCTCATGGCAGGGGTCCCGTCATGTCTGTCCGTCGCTGTGCAGGGCGCTGGCTCAACTGGCTTTCGCCCGCGCCCTGTCGAGCTGGGCCATGGCGACGAAGATCAGCACGCTGGTCACCAGAAGAACAGCCGCCAGCGCCAGCATGGGCGCCAGGTTGCTGCCCGTCGCGTCGCGCACCATCGGCACCAGGTTCTGGGCGATGAAACCGCCCAGATTGCCGATCGCGTTGATCGCCGCGATGCCCGCCGCCGCCCGGGGCCCGTTCAGGAAGCTGGGCGGCAGGCTCCAGAACACCGGCTGCGCCGCGAAGACGGCCGGCGCGGCGATGCACAGCATGGCGAACTTCAGGGCCGCGCCCGGCAGGACCACGCTCAGGATCAGGGCGGCCGCGGCCACCAGGGTGGGTCCGGCGATGTGCCAGGCGCTGGCCCCGTGGCGGGCGGCGTGGCGCGGCACGATCCACAGCGCCAGGGCGACAAAGATCCAGGGAATGACATTGATGAAGCCATTGACGCTGTTGGACACGCCGAACGACTTGACGATGGTCGGCAGCCAGTAGCTCAGGCCATAGGCGCCCAGCGGCATGCCGATATAGAGGCCCGCCAGCAGCAGTACGCGCGGATCGAACATCGCTTTCCAGGCCCCGCGATGGTCCTCGGACGCCCCGCCCCGCTCGGCGTCCAGCATCTTGGCCAGCCAGGTCTTCTCGACCTGCGGCAACCACTTGGCCTGGGTCGGACCGTCGGGCAGGCGCCACAGCACATAGGGCGCCAGCAGCACGGCCGGAATGCCGGTAACCAGGAACACCCACTGCCATCCCGCCAGTCCCAGGGTTCCGTCCAGATCCAGCAACAGGCCGCCCAGCGCCGCGCCGACGGCGTTGGCGGCGGCGCTGGCGATCATGAACAGCCCGACCATCCGCGCGCGATGGGCCTGGGGGTACCAGAGGGTCAGGACGTAGAGCACGCCTGGGAAGAACCCCGCCTCGGTGACGCCCAGCAGGAACCGCAGGATGTAGAACATCGTCGCATTCTGGGTGAAGCCCAGCGCCAGGGTGACCAGGCCCCAGGTGAACATGATCCGCGCGAACCAGACCCGCGCGCCCACCCTCGCCAGGATCAGATTGGACGGGGCCTCGAACAGGAAATAGCCGATGAAGAACAGCGACGCGCCCAGGCCGTAGGCGGCCTCGGTCAGGCCCAGGGCCTGCACCATGTCGAGCTTGGCGTAGGAGACGTTCTGCCGGTCGATATAGGCGATCAGGTACATCAGGCAGAACAGCGGCATCAGCCGGCGGGTCACCCGCCCGACCGTGGCGCGTTCCAGATCGGGGGCAAGGTCGGGCGCCATGTCGGAAGACGGCTCAGGCATGGGATGACCTTTGGTGGGCTTTCGCGCCGGCGACGGCGCGTGGAGGGGCGGTGGACTCGCGCGCGATCAGCACGTGGTCCAGGACATATTCGGCGGCGGTGTCAGCCGACGGGTCGGTTGATCGCAGGGCGCGCATCAGGCGATCCAGCGCCACGGCCGCCATCTGCCGCACGGGCTGGCGCACGGTGGTCAGCGGCGGCCACAGGGTGGTGGCGACGGTCGTGTCATCGAACCCCACCACGGTCAGGTCGCGGGGCACGTCGAGATGGCGGCGGTGGGCCACCGACACGGCGGCGGCGGCCATGTCGTCATTGCTGGCGAAGATCGCGGTGGGCGGCGCGTCGCAGTCGAGCAGTTGCTCGGCCGCGCGCAGGCCCGACCCATAGGTGAAGGCGCCCTCGGCCAGGATCAGTTGCGCGCCCTCGACCGCCGCGATCGCGGCCCGCGCGCCCTCGAGACGCTCGGCGCTGGCGGTCTGGTCGGGATTTCCCGCGATGAAGCCGATCCTGCGGTGGCCGAGATCCAGCAGATGCCGGGCCATGGCGTGACTGGCCTGGCGGTCGTCGATGCGGACATTGATGGCGTCGGTCGGCGGACGCCCGGCGGCCACCACCGCGACGGGCAGGTGGGCGGCGCGCAGGATGTCGCGCACGATGGCCGACTCGCCCAGGGGCGGCGCCAGCACCACGCCGTGAACGCCCGAGCCCACCAGGCGCTCCAGTTCGCGGGCGGCGGGCGCCTGGCCGTTTTCGCCCCGCACCAGGATCAGCCGGGCGCCGGCGCTGGTGGCCTCCTCGAACACCCCGATCAGGAAGTCGCTCATGAAGGCGGCGCTGGGATTGGAATAGATCACCCCGATCCGCAGCTCACCGGCGGTGACGAGGTTGCGAGCCGCCAGATTCGGCTCGTAGTTCAGCTCGCGGATCGCGGCGAGCACCGCCTCGCGCGTGACGTCGCGAACCTTGTCGCCATCATTGATCACCCGCGACACCGTCATGCGCGAAACGCCCGCGAGACGGGCGACATCGACGATGGTAGCGCCCCGGGGGCGGTCTGGCCTGCTCAATGGATAACCTTCTGACGTCCGCCCGCGACAAGGCGGCGCTTGGATCTGATCGCCTCCGCCGCGGTCCGGCATTTGAGCCGAACCGCAGCGGCGCGCCAGGGCAGCGCTAGAAGCTGTAGCGCAGACCCACGTGGTAGAACCGCCCCAACAGGTCATAGAGCGCCGGATTGGCGTCAAGGCCAGTATTGGTCTGCGGCGACGGCGTCGGCTCGCGGTTCAGCAGGTTGTCGACCTTGAAATAGGCCTGCAGACCCTTGCCGAACTTGTACGAGCCGCTGATGTCCACATAGGTGGCGCCGCTCATGTGGTTGTAGTCGATCGTCGGATTGTTGTTGGTGGACACAGGGCAGCTGCCGGCGCTGCAGGTGACGTACTGGTTGCCGAAGGTCCCGTCGCTGAACCAGCGTTCCTGAACGCTGAAGGCGAAGCGGTCGGTGTCCCAGGACTGGATGGCCAGGAACTTCCAGTCCGGCGTGGCGCCCGAGTTCTGGCCGGCGGTGTCGTTGGCGATCGCGCCGGGGATGCCGGGATTGGTGACGAACTTGTGCGTGTTCGTCGCCAGTCCGCGCACGGCGAAGCGACCCGGCACGCTGGGCAACTCGAACCGGTAGCTGGTCTCGATGTCAAAGCCGCTGGTCTTGATCGAGGCCAGGTTGAACGTCTGGGAGTTGACGTAGGGCGTGCCACTGGTCGGGCTGAAGTTGAAGGCGCTGCAGAACTGCGTCAGGCCGGTATAGCAGAAGTTCACCACCTGCTGGGCGCTGAGGCTGGAGATGCCGCCGTTCAGCACGATGTTGTACCAGTCCACCGAGGCGCTGAAGCCCGGCAGCCATTCGGGGTTCGACAGCACAACGCCGAGGGTCGTGTTCTTGGCGATCTCGGGCTTCAGGTTGGGGTTGCCGACCACGTTCTGAAGAACCAGCAGCGCGCTGCCCGTGAACGGGTTGGTGAAGTTGGGCAGGGTGGTCGTCACCGGAGCGGCGAACAGCTCCGACAGGTTGGGCGCGCGAACGTCGCGCGACGTCACCGCCCGCAGACGAACGCCCTGGACCGGCGTGTCCCAGGTCCCGCCGACCTTCCAGGTATAGACGGTGCCCGAGGTGCTGTAGTCAGTCCAGCGACCGGCGAAGTTCAGGTTGGCCTTGCCCGCGGCTTCGGAATTGATCAGCGGCAGGTTCACTTCCGCATAGGCTTCCTTGACCGTGTATTTGCCGGCGCCGGAGTGGTAGTTGCCCGCGTACCAGTTGGCGCCCGCCGTGTTCAGGATCGGGTCGGCCTTGTAGTCGTCAGTGTAGGGCGAGTCCGCCGCGCCGTCGCCATAGGGGTCGCCTTTGACGTGGTACTGCTCACGGCGATACTCACCGCCGAACGCCACCGACACGGGACCCGCCCACAGCGACAGGGGCTCGCCGCTGAAGTTCAGGCTGGCGACGTCCTGCTTCTGGACCGAGTGCTGGTAGGGGCCGTTCTTGGGCGTGATGTAGGCCAGGGCCGCTTCGCTGGGCGTCTGGCCGCCGAACACGTTGATCGGGGCGCAGCCGTTGGCGCGGGCCACCGGGTCGGCGCAGACGATCTGGCCGCCCACCAGCGTCGCCTGGATGGCCTGGCGGTAGCGCGGGTTCAGCATGATGTCGCGAACATGGATGTTCGTGGTGTTCTGCCCGTGGGTGAAATAGCCGTCGTAGTGCCATTCCTTGCCCAGGGCGTCGAACTTGCCATTGGCGCCGAGCACGAGCCGATACTGGGTCCGCGTCGGATGGACCGAGATGTTGCGGGGCAGCAGCGCGTTGCTGGTGCCGAAGGTGAAGCTGGTGATGCCGTTGGCCGCGCAGGCGGCGGCGACCGACGCCGGCAGGTACGGGTTGGAGCACTGCATCGTCAGGCCGGTGGTGGCCCCGCCCGGGTTGGGCTGGTTGCTGCTCTCGACGCGGGCGGCGTTGAAGGTCGCGTAGATCTCGTTGTCCGCGTCGAGATCGAAGCCGACGCGGGTATAGGCGTTCATGCGCTTGATCTTGGACTGCAGCGACGTGCCGACGCCGACATTGCCCGACAGGTCGCCGCCGACGCAGAAGCCGCCCGAGGTGTAGCAGCCGATCACCGCGCCATTGGCGGCCTTGGAGGGCACGCCGTTCGAGCCGTACTGGAACTGGAACGGATTGCCGCTCTTGTCGAAGGCCGTGCCCTGCAGGGGGCCGGCGCTGATCAGGCCATACTTGGTGTACTGATAGGCTTGGGCGTGCTCGCGATAGAGGTACTGCGGCGAGCCGTCATTGGTGATCCCGCGATTGACCAGGGTGGCGGTCGTGTACCAGTCGCGGCTGCCGGGCGCGTCCTCGCCGAAGCCGCCGGCGGGAACGCCCTCTTCCTTGTCGTACTCGCCGCTGACCTGAACGTGCAGGCGGTCGTCCATGAAGGACTTACCGCCGGCGACCTGCGCGAGGTACTGCTCGTTGTCGCCATAGGTGGTGATGCCGGCCAGCACATTGGCCTTGAAGCCGACGAACCGCTTGTTGGTGATGAAGTTGACCACGCCGCCGACGGCGTCCGAACCGTAGGACGCCGAGGCGCCGCCGGTGACCACGTCGACCCGCTCGACCAGCAGCTGGGGGAACAGGCTGATGTCGGGAACGCCCGTGACGTTGGCCGGAACGACGCGCTGGCCGTCCAGCAGGGTCAGGGTGCGGATGGTGCCCAGGCCCCGCAGCGAGAACGAGCTCAGGCCCTGCGAGCCGCTCGAGGTGCTGAACGTGCCCGTCGTCGCGCCCGTCGACCCCTGCAGGGACGGCAGCTGGGTGATGGCGGTGAAGATGTTCGGCTGGGCGGCGCGTTCCAGGTCGGCCTGGCCCAGCACCTGGGTCGGGGTAGGCGCGGTGAAGCCGGTGGAGCGGATCCGGGTGCCGGTGACGATGATCTCGGTCAGGGCCGTCGCGGCGGGTTCCGGCGACGCGGGCGCCTGCGCCGTCTGCGCGCTGGCCGCTCCGGCCGACACGATCATCGCGACCGCGCTGGTCGCGAACAACACCTTCAAGAAGGGCGATCCCCCTCGCATCCGACCTAGAGCACTCATCCGGCAGCCTCCCTTTTTCGTTGAGTCCATCTGCGATGGCCTGGCCGGAAGTTGTCAGACAAAACTCGGGCGAACCATTACGACCATGGTCGTAGGTCCGCCCCGCCGGGCGACGCGGCGTCTATGGGCGCCGCACCGCGTAGAGCGCGTGGTGGGTCAGGATGAACAGCGTCTGTTTGCCGGCGCCGCCGAACAGCAGCTGCAGCGGCCGCTCGGGAACATCGATGCGCCCCAGCTCGCGGCCGTCCGGCGCATAGACGAACACCTGGCCGTTGGCGACATACACACGTCCCTCCCCGTCCGTGGCCACGCTCTCGCCGCCCCGATCGGCGAAGGGCTTCAGGTCGGTGATCGCGCCCCGTTGCCCGACCAGCCCGCTGTAGGTCTTGTTCTCCGAGCCGTTGGTCACGAACACCCGCTGGCCCGGCCGGGCCGTGGTAAAACCATGGGTGTCGAGCGCGTCGGAGAAGCGCAGCCCCCGGAAATCGGGCGGCCCCTGCTGGAAGACGCGATAGGCGGGCAGCGTCAGACTGCCGTCGGGCGAGACGTATTCCATGGGCTTGGGCAGCGCCATGTCGCGGGCGAACATCTCCGCCAGCGTCGTGAACTGATAGGTCGCCAGATCCAGTTGATCCCTGAACTCGCCGTTGTTCCACCAGTTGACCGGCAGCACGGTCGCCGCGCCCGGGTGATCAACCGCCGGGGTCGGCGCGATCACCGTGACCTCCGCGTCGGGGGCGCCGGGCCTGAAGCTGTAGACCGAGCCGTTTCGGCCGTCCGACGACAGCACCAGCAGGTTTCCTGACCCATCGACCGCCAGGTTGATGGGATCCAGCGTGTTGTCGCGCACGATCGACAGCCTGCGCGCGTCCGACCAGATGTAGATCCGCTGGTGCTTGCGGTCGGTGAAATACAGCGTCCCGGCCGCGTCGACGGCGCCGCCGGACAGCGAATAGAAGCCGTCGCCCAGCTTTTCCAGACGGGCGCCGGCCGGGAAGATCGACGGCGCGACCGGCGGCGGATCGCCCGGCAGGTCCAGCACCGCGAACTGCCGCTCGCGCACCTCAAGGCCGCTGGTCACGTCCTGGATGGCGTTGTCGTAGGGATATTTGCTGAGCCGCAGGAAGGTGGCGCAGCCGTTCTCGTCACACAGGCCAATGCCGCTTTCGGCATTCACCGCCACGTTGCGGAACCGGATGTCGCGCGAGTTGTAGACCTTGGCCGCGCTGGGCGCGGGCCGGCGCGTCCGGGTGACGCGATAGGCGTGATAGTTGGCCACCAGGATGTCGTGCGAGTCGCGGATCTCCAGCGAGACGGTGTCCTCGCCCTCGCCCGCCTCCTCCTCGGTCTGCGGGGCCAGCAACTCCCAGTGGGCGACCCGGTTGAGGCTGATCTCGCTGCGCACATGGTGCTCGACCGAGGCTTGGTAGACATGGCCGGGCGTCTGGGTGTCGGAGATGTAGATGCCAGAATAAGCGTAGGTGCTGGGGCTCCACAGATTGGCGAAGGTTCCGCCGCCGCCGTCCGTCACCCACAGGCTGGGATACTGGCCCGCCCAGCGCTTGGCCGGATCGGCGTCGGCCGTGGCGTTGGCGTTGTAGGGGTTGAGCCGCGAGCCGTCATACAGATTGGTGCCGTGGCCGCCCTGGAATTTGACGTCATTGACCATTGAGCGCTCGCCGGCGGTCCACAGCAGGGCCGTGGCGCGCGGATTGATCCCGCTGGTGTTGAGGCCCAGCCCCGAGACGATGTTGTCGCCGCCAGGCGCCGACAGCACCAGGGCCTTGGGCGCGCCCACGCCCTGATAGCCGGGCGTGCGATCGGGCAGGACGATCTGGGTCAGGCTGGGATGCAGACCGATCAGCACGGTGTCCGCCCGCAGCCGCAGGGTGTCGGTCACCCGGTAGAAGCCGGCGGGGAAATAGACGACGCGGTGGCTGTCGATCGCCTTCTGGATGGCGGCGGTGTCGTCGGCGGTGTCGTCGCCCTTGGCGCCGAGCGCGCGGACGCTGGTCCACTCGGCCACGGGCGGCAGGGCGCGGATCGCCGGCGGACGCGGGCCAGGCGACGCCGAGCATGGCCTCCGCCATTGCATCTGCGTCTTGGTCACGCCCATCGCACGCCCGCCGGCAGGGTCAGGCCATGATTGAAGGCCGTCACCCTATAGGCGCCGCCCTGTCCCGGCACGGACTTTCCGCTGTCTCGGAAGCGGGCGAACACAGGGGTGTTGACGCCGGTCGCGTTCTCGAAGCCCACCTGGGTGTAGACGCTGGCCTCGTTGGAGATGACGATCCCGGCCTTTGAGACGTTCTCGAAGCGGACGTCCTTGCCCCACAGCCAGTCGCCATAGCCCCGGTCGATCTCGATGCCGACCGGCGTGTCGCGCAAGGTCACATTGACCAGGGTGAGGCCCGCCTCGTGCTCGCGGATGGCCGCGTCGCGCTGGCCCTCGAAGGTCGAGTCCAGCAGAACAAAGCCCCAGGCCGGCGAGGTCTTCTCGGCCAGGATGCCATAGCGGCCGCCCTTGAAGTGCAGGTCCTCGGCCTCGTTGGCCACCTGGTGCAGGCCCGCCAGGCCCGACCCGATATCGAAGCTCATGTGGCTGAGATAGGCGTGCTGGGCGGCGTGGAAGCGGATCGCCGTCGCGGCCGGATTGCCCTGGCCGATCCTGAAGTCGATATTGCTCATCGCCGAATAGAAGGTGCCGGAATTGGCGTCGGCGATGTCCTTGTTGAAGGGCGCGCTGCCCGGCGGCGGGAAGGGCACGCGCCGCGACGGGTCCACCTTGGCCCCCGCGAAGATCACCATGTTGGCCAGGCCCTTCTGGAACCCTGGCGTCCTGTCGGCCAGCAGGATCAGCGGGCGGGTCGCGCCCACCCCGAACACGCGCACGCCCGGCCACAGGAAGAGCGTCCGGCTGATCCGGTAACGGCCCGACGGCAGTAAGACCAGCCCGCCGCCGTCCCGGGCCGCGGCCTGGTCGATCGCGCCCTGCAGCGCGGCGCTGTCATCGGCCCGGCCATCGCCCACGGCACGAACCACCACGGCGCGCGGATCGTCCGGCGCCACCGCGAAGGCCGACACCGAGCCTGCCCAGGCGCCGGGCGCCATCAGCAGCATCAGGGCCGCCATTGTCGTCGCCACCCAACCTCGCATCCGTGAACCTCAAGAAAAAAATGTCCCGGCGCGAGCCGGGACAGTTGGGGGGTGAAGGTTTCACCCGAGCGCGGCCTGTCGGCCGGCGTCAGGTGGACAGCGGCGCCCTTCGGCCCGCGTCAGGGCGTGACCGCGTAGAGCGAATGGTGGGTCAGCACGAACAGCGTACGGCGGTCCGGCCCGCCGAAGATCAGCTGCAGCGGCCGCTCCGGCAGGTCGATACGCCCGGCCAGCTGGCCATCGGCCGCGTACTTGAAGACCTGGCCATTGGCGACGAACACCTGGCCCTGGCTGTCGACCGCGACGCTCTCGCCGCCCCGGTTGGCGAACACCTTCAGGTCGGTCAGGGCGCCGCCGGGCGAGACCTTGCCGCTGTAGGTCCTGTTCTCGGAGCCGTTGGTGACGAACACGCGGTCGCCCTGCCCCGCTCCGATCAGGCCATGGGTCTGCAGGGTGTCGGACCAGCGCCAGCCGACATGGTCGGGCGGCCCCTGCTCCCACACGCGGAAGGCGGGCAGAACGAGGCTGCCGTCGGGCGAGACATATTCCGTCGCCTTGGGCGCGCCGGCGTCGCGGGCGAACATCTCGGCCAGGGTGGTGAAATGATCTGTCGCTGGATCATACTGATCCCTGAACTCGCCATTGTTCCACCAGTTGACCGGCAGCAGGGTGGCGGCGCCCGGACGCGACCCCACCGGGGTGGCGGCGATCATCGTCAGCTGGTCCTTGGGACCGGCCGGGTCGATCGAATAGACGCTGCCCTGGGGCCCATAGGAGGACAGCACCAGAAGCTTGCCCGAGCGGTCGACCGCCAGGTTCACCGGGTCCAGCGAATGGTCGCGAACCACTTCCAGGCCATGCGCCTGCGTCCAGCGATAGATCCGCTGGAAGCGCTTTTCCACGAAATAGAGCGCGCCGTCCGCGCCCACCGCCGCGCCCGAGATCGACCAGAAGCCGGTCTCCAGCCTGCGCACCTTGCCGTCGTCCGCCGGCGCCGCCGGGACGGGCTTGTCGGTGACATCCAGCACCGCGAACTCGCGCTCGCGCGTCTCGACCTTGCGGGTCTTGTCCTGGATGGCGTTCTCGAACGGATACTTGCTGGCCCGCAGATAGGTGCCGCAGCCGCTGGATCCGCATAGCGCCACGCCGCTCTCGGCGTTGATATGGACATTGCGGAAGCGGATGTCGGAAGAGTTGAACAGCTTCACCGCCGTCTCGGCCGGGTGGTACGACCGTGTCACCCTGTAGCCGTGGTAGTTGGCGAACAGGATGTTGCGCGAGTTGCGGATTTCCAGCGACACCGCGTCGGGACCGTCGCCGACCTCCTGCTCGGTCTGCGGCGCCAGGAATTCCCAGTTCTGCACGTTGTCGAGCACGAACTCGTTGCGCACATGGTGCTCGACCGACACCTCGTAGTGCGGCACGGCGCGGATCTCCTCGGAGAACTCCGCGCCGAGGCGAAGGTGTTGGGGCTCCAGACATTGGCGAAGGTCCCGCCGCCGCCATCGGTCACCCAGATGCTGGGATACTGCGCGTCCCAGCGGCCGTCGGCCACCGGATCGCCGCTGCGCGCCTGGGCCGCGCCCAGCGATTTGCCGTCCATGGTGGGCGTGCCGCCGCCGCCCATGATCTTGACGTCGGTGACCTGCGAGGCCTCGCCCGACCGCCACAGCAGGGCCGAGGCGCGTGGATTGACCCGGCCGGTGAACAGTCCGATCCCAGCCAGCAGGTTGTCGCCGCCGCGCGGGGTCTCGATCATCGGCGCGACCGCGCCGACCCCGGCATGGCGCGGATTGCTGTCGGGCAGGACCAGCTGGGTCAGGGCCGGATGCAGCCCGATCAGCTGGGTGTCGGGCTTGAGCCGCAGGGTGTCGGTGATCTTGTAGAAGCCGATCGGCAGATACAGCACGCGGTGGCTGTCGATCGCCGCCTGCAGCGCGGCGGTGTCGTCGGTCTCGCCGTCGCCCTTGACGCCCAGGGTCTTGACGTTGGTCCAGGCGGCCACCGGCGGCAGCGGGCGGATGGCGGGCGCCACTGCCCCCGGCGCCGCAGGCAGGGCGGTGATCTCGGCCCGGGTCTCGTAGGCGCCGATCTGGCCCTGGCCCGGCAGGGTCAGCCCATAGGTGAAGGACGCCACGCGATAGTCTCGGCCCTTGCCGGCCACCGTCTTGCCGCTGTCGCGGAAGCGGGCGAACACCGGCGTGTTGGACGCCACGGCGTTGTCGAAACCCACCTGGGTGAAGACGCTGTCCTCGGCCGAAATGACCACGGCGGCCTTGGAGACGTTCTCGAAGCGGACGTTCTTGCCCCACAGCGAGTCGCTGTAGCCGCGATCGATCTCGATGCCGACGGGCACGTTGCGCATGGCCACATTGACCAGGGTCAGGTCGACCTCGTGCTCACGGATCGCCGCGTCGCGCTGGCCCTCGAAGGTGGAGTCCATCAGGGTGAACTGCCAGGCCGGCGAAGTTTTCTCGGTGACGATGCCATAGCGGCCGCCGTGGAAGTGGACATCTTCCATGACGTTGCCGGCCTGATAGACGCCGGCGAAGGCCGAGCCCAGGCGGAAGTCCATGTGGCTCAGGAAGGCGTGCTGGGCCATGCGGAACCGCACCCCGGCGGCGGCCGGATTGCCGGCGCCGATCTCGATATCGACATTGCTCAGCGCCGAATAGAAGGTGCCGGAATTGGCGTCTCGCACCTCGTCCTTGGCGCCGACCGCCGTGGGAACCGGCACGGGGATCTTTCCGACCGCGTACTGGTCGCCGCCGGTGAACACGATCATCGTGCCCACGCCCTTCTGGAATCCGGGCGTCTTGGCGCCCAGCACGAAGACCGGCCGGGTGGCGCCGACGCCGAAGATCCGCACGCCCGGCGGCACCAGGATGCTGCGGCTCAGGCGGTAGCGACCCGACGGCAGGAACACCACGCCGTGGCCGGTCTTGTCGCGCGCCGAGTCGATGGCCCTCTGGACCGCGTCGGTGTCGTCGGCCCGGCCGTCGCCGACGCCCTTGACGCTGATCGCGCGCGGATCGTCGGGGGCGGTAAGATAGACCGACCGGGTCTCGGCCATCGCGTCGAACGCGGAAGCGGACGCCGATGCCAGGATCACCGCCGCCAGTATGACTACTCTCATGCCGCTTCCCTGATGTGTGCTCAACTACGGATAAGGCGTCCATGGCGGGCCGCCATCCACGACCATGGTCGTAGTTCTCGCGGCGCAGGCTTGGCCGTAAAAACGGCGCTCGACCCGCCCGGCTGAGCCATGGGCCTCGCCCGCAAGACCAAGGACGCCGTTTGCAGCCGCCCCCCCGCCACGCCGGACCCGCGCCTGTCGCCGTCATCATCATGGGGGTGAGCGGAAGCGGAAAGTCGACGCTGGGCGCTGTTCTGGCCCAGGCGCTGGCGTGTCCGTTCCTGGACGGCGACGACTTTCACGACGCGGCCGCCATCGCCAAGATGAGTGCGGGCCAGCCCCTCACCGACGATGACCGCTGGCCCTGGCTGGACCGCCTGGGCCGCGCCATGGGCCAGACCCTGGCGGCGGGCGGCAGCGCGGTGGCGGCCTGTTCAGCCCTGCGCCGCAGCTATCGCGACCGTCTTCGCGCGGCCATATCGGCGCCCACCAGGTTCGTGCTGCTGGACGCCAGCCCTGCCGAGCTTCAGCGACGCCTGGATCTCCGCAGCAATCACTACATGCCCGCCAGCCTGCTGGGCAGTCAGCTGGCCACGCTGGAACGGCCCGGCGCCGACGAGGCCGCCACTTGGCTTCCCGCCGGCGATTCGCCCCGGCAGTTGCGCGACGCCGCGCTGAGCTGGCTCAGGGCCGGCGAAAGCCCGATCGACCGCGTCTCGCGCACCTCAGGGCATTAGGCGCTTTCGCCCCTGCGACAGGTGCCAGCGCATGGCCAGGGCCGCGCCGTCGCCGTCCTGGGCGCGGATCGCCTCCACGATCATCTCATGCTCGCGCATCATCTCGCCAATGGCCTCCGGCGGCCGGGAGCGCGAAATGCCGACGCCGGCGCGCATGATCCGGTCGACGTCCGACTGCAGCGCCTCGAAGGCGATCAGAAAGGCGGGGTTGGCGGTGGCCAGCACGATGCGGCGGTGCAGCTCCATGTCCTCGACGTGGGCCGGCGCGTTCGACAGCAGGGCGGCGCGCAGCTGGGCTAGCCCCTCCTCGATACTGGCCATCTCCTCGGCCGAACGGCGCGCCGCCGCCAGCCGCGCCGCCTCGGCCTCCAGCACGAAGCGCACCTCGTAGCTTCCGAGCGTCGAGGGCAGCTCCGACAGCGGCATGTAGGCGCCCAGCTTGTCGGACGGGCGGTTCTTGACGAAGGACCCCGCGCCGCGCCGGGCCTCGGTGATGCTGTCGGCGGCCAGCCGGACCAGCGCCTCGCGCACCACGGTGCGGCTGACACCAAGATCTCCGCCAGGCGAGCCTCGGAGGGCAGACGATCACCCACCGCCAGTCCGTCGGCGTTGATCATCTCGACGATCCCCGTATAGGCCCGGTCGGCCAAACGGCCTTCGCTCATCGATCGCTCTCCAATCTGGTAGCGCCACCATCGCGCCGTTCGCGCCGTCAAGAAAGCGGCCGCCCGCCGCGCTGTTGTGGGATAGGGCCTGATCCGCAAACCTGTATGACAGATTTTGGCATGTCGCTTCTCATGTTGCGATGTTCACGCTCACATCGTCAAAATCACTTGAACTTGTCCAACAGATAGCGCTAACATCCTGCAACACGACCCGAACCCGCCACTGATCGGCGAGCAAAACAATCGGGCGTCGCGCCGTCGCGAGACGGACGCGTTGGGATGAAGCTGAGGGGTTCACGCATGACCACGACGGAAGTCCGCGTTATCGACCGGGATCTGGAGACCTTTGGCGGCCTCACGCCGACCCAGATGAAGGTTCTGGAAGGCGTCAATTCGGGCCTGCTCAACAAGCAGATCGCCTTCGACCTCGGCATCGCCGAAGCTACGGTCAAGGCCCACATGACGGCCCTGATGCGCAAGCTCAATGTTCACAACCGCACCCAGGCCGCGATCGCGGCCCAAGCCATGGTTCACGGCGCGCGGTCCGCCGCGCGATAGGCCGTCGCGGCGCCGGCGGGTTGAGGTCTAGCCCAACCCCTGCAGGCCGTCCTCATCGAACCACAGCCGCGCCGCGCGCTGGGCGGCGCTCATCTTGGCCCCGCCGCGCTTGGCGATGGCCATGGCGGCCTCCTGGGCCAGATAGTCCGCGACCAGCGTGGCCGGCATCGGGCGGGCGAATCGATAGCCCTGCATGACCACCCCGCCCAGCGCGGCGACCTTTTCCATCTGTTCCTGGGTCTCGACACCCTCGACGACGCAATCGATGCGCAGGTTGCGGCACAGCTCCAGCACCGTCTTGACGATGTCCTCGCTGGGCCGGTGATGCTCGATGTCGGTGACGAAGCTGGCGTCGATCTTCAGCTTGTCCAGCGGCAGCAGCCGCACATGGCTGAGGCTGGAGTGGCCGGTGCCGAAATCGTCCAGCGCGGTGCGCACGCCCAGGGCGTGGAAGGTCGTCAGGGCCGCGCGGGCCTGGTCGAAGTCGCAGACGATGGCGGTTTCGGTGATCTCGAAGTCGATGCGGTGCGGCGCGACCTGACTTGCCACCACGATGTCGATGATGCGGCTGACCGTCTCCATCGAGGCGATGTCACGGGCCGACAGGTTGATCGACACCCGCATGTCCATCGGCCAGGTCCGCACGGCGGCCAGGGCCTTGGCGACCAGCACGCGGGTGATCTCGACGATCTGGCCCGAACGCTCGGCGGCGTGGATGAACACGGTCGGCGCCACCTCGCCCAGCTCGGGGCTGGACCAGCGGGCCAGGGCCTCGAAGGCGATCGTGCGCTTGGCGGTGATGTCGACGATGGGCTGGAAATGGATGTGCATTTCCGCGTGCAGGTCGGCGCGGCGCAGGGCCTGCTCGACGCGTCCCAGTTCGCGGATGTCGGCTTCGTGGCGCTCGTCGAACACCACGGCGGAGCCCTTGAGGTTCTGCTTGGCGTGATACAGCGCGTAGTCGGCCCGCTCGAACAGCTGGGCGCTGGTCTGGGCGCCGCTGGGGAACGAGCAGAAGCCGATCGAGCCGCCGACCTGGGCGGTGACGCCGGGCAGGCGGCAGGGCGTGCGCAGCAGCTCGCAAAGGTCGCGACCCAGGTCCTGCACCGCCGCAGGGCTCAGCGGCGCGTCGATGATCACGCCGAACTCGTCGCCGCCCAGCCGCGCCGCGAACAGCGGCGGCGAGCCGAAGGTCTCCAGCCGCCGGCCCACCTCGGTCAGCAGCCGGTCGCCGGTGGCGTGGCCGAAGGCGTCATTGATCGGCTTGAAGCCGTCCAGGTCGATCACCCCGACGACAAGCCCGCGATTGTGCTGCCGGGCGCGCGCCACGTGGGCGTCCAGCTCGCTGAAGAAGCGGCGGCGGTTGGGCAGGCCCGTCAGGCTGTCCAGATTGGCCAGGCGGTCGTTCTCGTCGCTCAGTTGCTGGGCCTGCACGGCCTTGTCGATCAGGGCGCCGCGCGACTCCACCAGGTCGGCGGTCGAGCGATGAAGCTCACAAACATCGAGATCATCACCGCCGCCACGATGGTGATGCTCAGCGCGATCGCCTGGAAGACAGGCTGGCCGGTCATGGCGAAGAACAGGGTCATCGGACCCAGGACCAGGACGGTCACCGTCAGGGCGGCGGCCCGCATGTGCATCAGGCAGAAGATGCAGGCGATCACCGTGATCGCCATGTAGAAGGCCACGTGGCCCTTCTGATAGGCGTCACCATAGGGGAAGAGCGACAGCGACCAGGCCGAAAACAGGATGGCCATCACGGCGGCGGCGCGCAGCGTGCCGCTCAGCATCCTCGTGGCCGCGGCCACGTCCAGCGCCTGCTCGCGCAGTCGCCACCAGCCGAAAACCCGCCAGCCGCTGCCCAGGGTCAGCACCAGCGGGCCGCCGATGGTCAGATAGGCGGGCGCGGAATGGAAATGCGTGGCGGCCAGCACCGCCGCATTGACCAGCACCACCAAGTACATCATCGGAACCTGGCGCCGGAACGCCGTCGCCTGCGCGATCAACAGTTCCGGTCGTTCCTTCTGGATCGCGAACAGTCCCGCGACTTTCTGGATAAGCGTCATCTATGCCTGCCCCCGGGCCGAGCGGCACGGTAGGAGGACAAGATTAAAAAATCTGTGTCTTGGATTTCGCTCGCCTGCGAACGGGTTTTGCAAGCAAGCCCCCCGCGTTACTCGGCGGCGACCTTCACCGCTTCCAGCGCCTCGCCGACGGTCTGGCCCGGATCGTCATGCAGGACACGCTTGATGTCCCGACGATCGACAACCTCGCCGCACGCCTCGCACGCCATGCGGGGATGGAAGTCGCAGCCGCAGGTCTTGTGCACGAAATGCACGGGACCCTTGCCCAGACCATAGACGTGCTGGTCGCCCCACTCGGCCATGGTCAGCAGCACGGGGCTCAGATCCAGGCCCTTCTGGGTCAGCACATATTCCTGGCGCGGCGGACGCTCGGAATAGCGCTGGGCCTCCATCACGCCGTGGGCGACCAGGGTCTTGAGCCGGGCGGCCAGGACGTTGCGAGCCACGCCCAGACGCTCCTGCCACTGCTCGAAGCGCTTCACGCCGGCGAAGGCGTCGCGGAGGATCAGCAAGGTCCACGGATCGCCGACGACCTCAAGCGTGGCGGCGATACTGCAGCGTTGGTTGGTGTAGTCGGCGGTGCGGCCCATGTCGCGAGGTTGGGGTGTTCCGCCGGGGAATGCAAGAGAGCGTTGCGTTTGAGGATGAACAGTATTAGTTTTTAATCACAACTGACTCTCTCGGTTGCGCCTTGGGGGGCGATCGTCGATCCTTCGGGTTCGACATCGCCTCCCCTTTCCGCGAACCGCTTGCGCGGCAGCGCCCAGTCAGGGTCTATTCCGCCCCGAATTGCCGCAATCCGGAGACCGTCCATGTCCGCCACCCACGATCCCGTCGTCATTGTTTCCTTCGCACGCACCCCGATGGGCGGCTTTCAGGGGGCGCTGGGCGGGGTCAAGGCCACCGAACTGGGCGCAACAGCGGTGAAGGCCGCCATCGAACGGGCCGGTGTCTCGGGCGATCTGGTCGAGCAGATCTTCATGGGCTGCGTGCTGCCGGCGGGCCTGGGCCAGGCCCCCGCGCGCCAGGCGGCGATCGGCGCGGGCCTGCCCAAGTCGGTCGAGGCCACCACCGTCAACAAGATGTGCGGCAGCGGGATGCAGGCGGCCATCATGGCCCATGACGCCCTGGCGGCCGGCAGCGCCGAGATCATCGTGGCCGGCGGCATGGAGAGCATGACGAACGCGCCCTATCTGATGACCAAGCACCGGGGCGGAGCCCGCATCGGCCACGACCAGATGTGGGACTCGATGTACCTCGACGGTCTGGAGGACGCCTACACCCCCGGCAAGCTGATGGGGGCCTTCGCCGAAGACTCGGCGGCGACCTATCAGTTCAGCCGAGAGGCCATGGACGACTACGCCACGCGCGGCCTGATGAAGGCCAGGGCGGCGATCCAGAGCGGGGCCTTCAAGGCCGAGATCACGCCCGTGACCGTCACGACCCGCAAGGGAACCGAGGTCGTGGACCAGGACGAACAGCCGCTGAAGGCCGATCCGGCCAAGATCCCGACCCTGCGCCCGGCCTTCAGCCGCGACGGCGGCATCACGGCGGCCAACAGCTCATCGATCAGCGACGGGGCGGCCGCCCTGGTGATGACCCGCCAGAGCGTCGCCCGACGGCTGGGCCTGCCGGTCGTCGCCCGCGTCGCGGCCCACGCCGCCCACGCCCACGAACCGGGCCTGTTCACCACCGCCCCCGTGCCCGCCATGCGCAAGGCGCTGAAGAAGGCCGGCTGGGACGTCGCCGACGTCGATCTGTGGGAGGTCAACGAAGCCTTCGCCGTGGTCGCCATGATCGCCCAGCAGGAGCTGGGCTTTGATCCCGACAAGCTGAACGTCAACGGCGGCGCCTGCGCCCTGGGCCATCCGATCGGCGCCTCGGGCGCGCGCATCCTGTGCACCCTGATCTCGGCCCTGCAGGCCAGCGGCGGCAAGAAGGGCATGGCCTCGCTCTGCATCGGCGGCGGCGAGGCCACGGCGATGGCGGTGGAGCTGGTTTAGCGACGTCAACAGATGCTCCCCCAGCGGGGGAGGATCAGTTTGCCGCCACCTGCGTTGAGCATCCCATGACCGAAACCTTCCGCCATAACCCTGAACTGAGCCGCTACGAACTGGAGGTCGATGGCCTGCTGGCCGTGGCCGACTATCAGCGCAGCGGCCATCGCCTGGTGATCCCGCACGTCGAGGCCGACCCCGCCCTGCGCGGCAAGGGCGCGGCCGGGCGCCTGATGGAAGAGGTCGCCAAGACGGCGCGCGCCGAGGGCATGCGGATCACCCCGCTGTGCTCCTACGCGGCCGCCTGGCTGCAGCGGAATGATCCGGACCTGATCGCCTAGGGCTTGGCCGGCGCGGCGACCGGCGCCGGGCTCTCGAACGAGCCGGCGGGACCTGGGAACACCACCGGGCTCTCCCAGCCGTCGGCCGTCACCGACGAGACGCCGAAGAACCAGTCGTCGATCACCACATCCTTCAGCGTCGCCGTGGTCCCGGTCGGGACCCAGCGATTGAACCGCCAGGTCGGGTCGGTTGTGCCGCGCCACCACACGCGGTGACCGGCCGCGCCCGGCGTGGCGGTCCAGGAGACCTTGGTGTCGGGGCTGACCGCGCCCTCGATCTTCACGCCCGACGGGGGCGCTGGCGCCGAGGCCAGCGAGGCCATGGCCACGGTGTTCAGGCGCGTCACCTGGGCCAGATAGGCGAAATCCACGCCCTCGATCACGTCGCCATAGGCCTTGCCGTTCTCGGTGCGCAGGTTCTGGTGCTGGCGATCATAGTTCTCGGCCGCCTCGGTCACCCGAACGGCCGGATAGCCGGCTTCCAGCAGCGGAACCTGGTCGCCGCCCCGACCATAGCGGTCGGTGCGATACACCATCACCACGTCGAAATTGGACAGATAGCGGTCGGCCAGGCCGTCCAGGAAACGGGCCAGGTTGCGCGAGGGACTGTCGACCTCGCCGCCGTTATAGCGGCGGCCATTCGCCTGCTCGGGGGTCTCGACCGCCTTGGTGCCTTCCGAGAACACCCGCACCTGGGTGTTGTTCATCACCCCGCTCTGGCCGCGACTGTTGCCGACGATGTCGTTGTTGAGGTCGGCCTCGATCTTCCAGGCCTGGGCCCGGGCGTAGTCCGCCAGCACCTTGCCGCCCAGCAGCCCCTGCTCCTCGCCCGACAGCACCGCGAACACCAGGGTGGCCGGGAACCTGTGCTTGCTCAGCACCCGCGCCGCCTCGATCACGGCCGCCACGCCCGAGGCGTCGTCATTGGCGCCGGGCGCGTCGCTGGTAAAGTCCATCACGTCGGTGACGCGGCTGTCGATGTGGCCGGCGATCAGGATCACCCGGTCGGGATCGGTGGTCCCCTTCTGGATGGCCAGCACGTCCATGACCTCGGTCGGGTTTGGCACGCGGCGGCCGGTAACGGTCTGCGAGGGCGTCTCCACCGTCAGGCAACCGCCGCAGTCCTTGCTGATCGCCTCGAACCGGCCCTTGGCCCAGCGCCGCGCCGCGCCGATGCCGCGCGTCTCCGACTTGGTATCCGACAGGGTATGGCGCGTGCCGAACCCCACCAGCGCCTTGATCGTGCTCTCCAGCGCCTTGGGATCAACGTCGGCGGCGACGGCCCGCAGCAACGGCTGGTCGGTCGACGGCGCGGGGACCTCGGCGGCGAGGGCGGGAGAGGCAAGGAACAGACCGGCGACAACAACGGGGGCGGCGAGGACGAGGGGCAGACGCATGGCGACTCCGGGGAAACCGAGGGCCGGACGTTGCCGTTGCTTCAGCCTTACAGCAAGGCCTTACCGCCTCGATCTTCGCGGCCGCTGACAGGCCTGCCGGCGCGGTACGCACGCTCGCGCCGGCAAAGTCCTTAGGACAGAACCATCACCACGACGCGGCGGTTCTGGGCGCGGCCTTCGTCGGGTATCGTTGCCGGCCACCGGGGCGTCCTCGCCATACGAGATGGTCGACATGCGGTTGAGGGCGATGCCCTGCTTGCTGAGGAACTTGCGCACCGCTTCAGCGCGCTTTTCGCCCAGGCTGTCGTTGTAGTCCGGCTGGCCGACATTGTCGGTGTGGCCCTGGATTTCGAGATAGACGTTCTTGTTCTCGCCCTTGAGCTTGTCGGCAAACTCGGTCAGCCGCTGCTCGGCTTCCGGCGACAGGTCGGCGGCGTTGAGCGGGAACTTCACCGAATCGTCCGACAGCACCATCGAGTACATGAACTTGCCCTCGGCCAGCTTGCCGGCGGCGGTGGCGCGTTCGAGGGCTTCGCGGGAGGTCTTGTCCAGCGCGCCGATCTGGGCGCCGTGCTCGGTGACCTGGGTCTGCACGCCGCCGACCTTGGTCTTCACATAGTCCTTGGTGGCGCAGCCGCTGACGGCCAGGCCGCCCATGATCAGCGCGCAGGCGGTCGCCATTTTCAGGGTTCTTATCATCGGTTTTCGTCTCTTCCGTTGATCCGGTGGCGCTGCCAGGAGCGCCGACCGACGAAACCGCCAGCTTATATGGGCGAAAAATGGGCCGCTTCTTGGCCCCTTTCGAGCCAAGCTTCACCATGGGAATCAAGGACTTCTTACACCGCGCGCAAGCGCGGCCGGCGACGTTTGGTTCCCGGAAAAAACCTCGAAAAGCGGCATAAACTTGACGCCGGATCGACCCGTTTCTGGCCCGTTTGACAGATTCATGGCCACGAGCGTGGTGACCTTCACCCTGACCCCGACCAGCGCGGGGTGGGCTGGTCCCGCTGATTCTGCTCTTGCTGAGCAGCCTTTATCTGTTTGTCTTGCCCTATGCCGCCAGGCGGCGACGCGGCGGATCGGAGACGCGGTCATGATGAAGTTGAGCGAGATCGAGACGGCCCTGACCGCCGCAGGAGCCCCGCCCGCCCAACTGATCGACGCCAGGATCGAGGGGCTGGGCGGATGGCGGGGCGAGACCCTGGCCCGGCTGCGCGCGCTGATCCTGCAGGCCGATCCCGACATGGTCGAGGCCTGGAAGTGGAACGTGCCGGTGTGGGAGCACGCGGGCATTGTCTGCACCGGCGAGGTCTACAAGGCCGCCGTGAAGCTGACCTTCCCCAAGGGCGCGGCGCTGCAGGACCCTGCGGGGCTCTTCAATTCCAGCCTTGAGGGCAATGCGCGACGGGCGATCGACGTCCGCGAGGGCCAGACGCTCGACGAGGCGGCGTTCAAGGCCCTGATCCAAGCGGCGGTGGCGCTGAACACCGCGAGCCAGGCCGGGAAGAAATCGAAGGCCCCCTAGGGTCGAGCCTTGGCGGGCAGGGCCGCGATCGCCTCGGGGCTCAGCTTGCGGATGCTCGAGACCGGGCAGGTCTGCAGGCCGGGTCCTGCGTCGCGCGTCACAACGTCAACGCCCGACGGACCGCCCTCGCAGATGAACGACCCGCCCCGCGAGACCAGGCCCAGGGAATGCACCCACGACAGGTCAAAGCAGTTGCCGAACATTTCCAGCTGATAGACGTCCCGCACCCCGACCCGGACATAGAGGTTCTTGTCGTCGACAGCGGCGAAGTTGTTGACGCTGCGGGCCGGAAAACAGGCGCGCGGGGCCTTGGGCGCCTTGGACATCCTGGCCGGCTCAGCGGCGTGGGCGACAGTGGCCAGGCTGACGGCGGCGATCAGGGTCAGAAGCGTGCGTTTCATACGGTGTCTCCCGAAGCGTCTGCGCCGATCATGATGCGCTCCTTTTGGGGAAGCGTCGCCCCCCGGGGATGGCCTCCAAAAACTCTCATCCCGGCTCGGCGCGCTTCGCGCTTGGCCGGGATGACATCCGTTTTCGGTCGGCCTTGCAGCCTTACTGCAGCACGGCCTTGCCGATGTTCAGCGCGCCGTCCTGGACGCTGACGGCGATCACGCCGCCGTCTTCCAGTTCGCCGGCCAGCAGGCGCCGGGCGATCGGGTCGACCAGGTCCTTCTGGATCACGCGCTTGAGCGGGCGCGCGCCATAGACCGGGTCATAGCCCTTCTCGCCCAACCACAGCAGCGCCTCGGCGTCGATCGCCAGGGTCATGCGGCGATCGGCCAGAAGCTTCTCGACGCGTTGCAGCTGGATACGGACGATGTCGGCCATGTTGGCCCGGCCCAGCCGCTTGAACAGGATGATCTCGTCGATCCGGTTCAGGAACTCGGGCCGGAAGTGGCCGCGCACCACATTCATCACCTGCGGGCGCACCGCGTCCACGTCTTCCCCGTCTTCCTGGTTGGCCAGGAATTCGGAGCCGAGGTTGCTGGTCATGATGATCAGCGTGTTGCGGAAGTCGACCGTGCGGCCCTGACCGTCGGTCAGGCGACCATCGTCCAGCACCTGCAGCAGCACGTTGAAGACGTCCGGGTGAGCCTTCTCGACCTCGTCGAACAGCACCACCTGGTAGGGCCGACGCCGCACGGCTTCGGTCAGGGCGCCGCCCTCGTCATAGCCGACATAGCCGGGAGGGGCCCCGATCAGGCGGCTGACCGAGTGTTTTTCCATATATTCCGACATGTCCATCCGGGTGATGGCGTGCTCGTCGGCGAACATGAACTCGGCCAGGGCCTTGGTCAGCTCGGTCTTGCCCACGCCCGTAGGACCCAGGAACAGGAAGCTGCCGATCGGACGCGAGGGGTCCTGCAGGCCGGCCCGCGCGCGGCGCACCGCGGCGGAGACGGCTTCCAGAGCCTCATCCTGGCCGACCACGCGGGCGCGCAGGGCCAGCTCCATCTGCAACAGCTTCTCGCGCTCGCCTTCCAGCATCTTCTCGACCGGCACCCCGGTCCAGCGGCTGACCACGGCGGCGATTTGCTCGGCGTCGACGACCTCGGGGGTCAGCGACTTCTGGGCCGCGCCATCGACGGACTCGGCCTGCTCCAGACGGCGCTCCAGGGCCGGGATCTCGCCGTACTGGATCTGGCCGGCGCGGGCGAAGTCGCCGGCGCGTTGGGCGGCGGCCAGGTCGGCGCGCAGGCGGTCGAGGGCTTCACGCGCCTGCGCGGCGCCGCCCACCTTGTCCTTTTCGGCCTTCCAGCGCGCGGTCATGTCGTCGGACTGGCCTTGCAGGTCGTCGATCTCGTCTTCCAGCTTTTCCAGGCGCTGGCGGGAGGCCGGATCGGTTTCCTTGCTGAGGGCCTCGCGCTCGATCTTCAGCTGCACCAGACGCCGGTCGATTTCGTCCAGTTCCTCCGGTTTGGAGTCGATCGCCATCCGCACGCGGCTGGACGCCTCGTCGATCAGGTCGATGGCCTTGTCGGGCAGGAAGCGGTCGGCGATGTAGCGGTTGGAGAGCGTGGCGGCCGCGACGATGGCCGAGTCCGAGATACGCACCCCGTGGTGGACCTCGTACTTCTCCTTCAGGCCGCGCAGGATCGAGACGGTGTCCTCCACCGTCGGCTCGCTCACGAACACCGGCTGGAAGCGACGGGCCAGGGCCGCGTCCTTCTCGACGTGCTTGCGGTACTCGTCCAGCGTGGTGGCGCCCACGCAGTGCAGTTCGCCGCGCGCCAGGGCGGGCTTGAGCAGGTTGGAGGCGTCCATCGCCCCGTCGCCCTTGCCGGCCCCGACCAGGGTGTGCATCTCGTCGATGAACAGGATGATCGAGCCTTCGGCGGCGGTGGTCTCGTTGAGAACCGCCTTCAGGCGTTCCTCGAACTCGCCGCGATACTTCGCGCCGGCGATCAGGCTGCCCATGTCCAGCGACAGCAGGCGCTTGTCCTTCAGGCTTTCGGGCACGTCGCCATTGACGATGCGCAGGGCAAGACCTTCGACGATGGCGGTCTTGCCGACGCCGGGCTCGCCGATCAGTACGGGATTGTTCTTGGTGCGGCGGCTCAGCACCTGGATCGTGCGGCGGATCTCTTCGTCGCGGCCGATCACCGGGTCCAGCTTGCCGTCGCGGGCGGCCTGGGTCAGGTCGCGGGCATAGCGCTTGAGCGCCTCATAGCCTTCCTCGGCATTGGCGCTGTCGGCGGTGCGGCCCTTGCGGATCGCATTGGCGGCGTCTTCGAGCCCCTTGGGCGTGACGCCGGCGTCCTTCAGCAGCTTGGCGACCTCGCCGCCTTCCTTGGCGATGGCGATCAACAGGCGCTCGGTGGTGACGAAGGCGTCGCCGGCCGCCTTGGCGCCCTTCTCGGCTTCGGCGAACACCCGGGCGGTGTCGGGCTTCATGTAGAGCTGGCCGCCTGCGCCGTCGACGCGGGGCGTCTTGGCCAGCAGGGCGTCCACGGCCTTGTCGACCACGTCGGGCCGGCCGCCGGCGCTCTGGATCAGGGCGCCGCTGAGGCCGTCCTTTTCCTCGAGCAGAACCTTCAGCACGTGTTCGGGACCAAGCTGCTGGTGGCCTCGGGCCAGAGCCAGGCTCTGAGACGATTGCACGGCCTGCTTGGCGCGGTCGGAATACAGATCGATGTTCATGATGTCCCCAATCTAGGCGGATCGGAACGCGCTGCCTTGATCAAGCACAACGCCTCCCGGTGAGGGATGTAGGTGTGGCTGGTTTGCCACACAAGGGGTTCACCACCGCCTTAGGAGACCTCGGGCGAAATCACCGGCGTGGTCATCAGATCTTCCAGGAACAGGCTGGCCAGGGCCGAGCGCGAATTGACCCCGGCCTTCTCGTAGACCCGCGCCAGCTGGGCGCGGACGGTGCCGGCGGCGGAGCCCCGCAGGACCGCGATCTCGGCCACGTCGAACCCCTTGAGCGCGAAGACCGCCACGTCGGCCTCGGCCGGGGTCAGACGCCATTCGCGGAACCGCTGGGCGGCCACTTCGCTGAGGGCGCCGGCCGCCACCGCCAGGGCCGCCTGCCGTCGCCGGCCGTCGCTCCACATCCGCCGCACCTGCAGCGCCCCGACCACCACCCCGCCCAGCAGGGCCAGGGCGATGATCGCCTCGATCACGATATGGGGGCTGGGTCCGGCGTTGCGGATATCGGCCAGGGCGTCGCCGATGAAGAACACGGCCGCCACCGCCTGCACGGCGACGACGAAGGAGACCGCCGGGGCCAGGCGGTCTCCCAGGCCCGCGCGAGGATGGGCTGCGCGGGAGTTGGCGGGGTGGTGGGCCATCAAGGCTCCTTGGTCTTGCCCTTACCGCCTATCATCGCCAGCACCACCTGACGACCGCTGCGACGCGTCTCGAACGCCACGCCCACCAGATGCAGCGCCGCCAGGGCCAGCAGCAGGTTGGCCGCGATCTCGTGAACCTCCTCGGCGATCTCGCCGCCCTCCTCGCCGTCCTCGCCCTCGCCGGCTTCCTCGCCCTCCTCAGCCGGGGCTGAAGACGTCGCGACGGCCGCTGGCCGCTCGCCGCCCTCGGCGTGAACCTTGGGCGGAAAGCCGGTCATGGCGATCCCGCTGGCGATGACCACCGCCAGGGTCGCCCACAGCGCATAGGCCATCAGCGCGCCCAGCGGATTGTGCGACCGGTGGGAGACATGCCGGCCGGCCAGGATATCGCGCACATGCTCGACCGCCCGACGCGGACTGGGCGGGAAGGATGTGAACCGCGCCTCGACCGGACCGACGAAGCCCCAGGCCAGCCGAAGGGCCAACAGGGCGGCCAGCGCCAGGCCGATCCAGACGTGGGCCTGGGACCCGCCCTCGGTCACCAGGCGATTGATGACCACCGCCGCCGCGATCCCCCAGTGCGTGATCCGCACCAGGGGATCCCAGCGACGCGTTGCGTGAACCGCGCCGCTCATTCGCGCTCACCCCGACCCTTGCGGGTCTCGACCTTGAGCACCTTGCCGGTCTTGGCCTCGGCGAGGATTTCCAGCCGCTCCTCGCCCTTGACGGCCTTGATCTCCAGCCGGCCGTGCTCGGCTTCAAATTCGGTCAGGCGATAGCCCTGGGCGGCAAGGCTGGCCTGGGCGCGGGGTTTGTCGGGGCCAAGCACCTCGCCGGGGCGCGGCTGGGCCAGCGCCGGCTGGGCCAGGACCAGGGTCAGGGTCAGGGTCAGGAAAGGCAGGGTGATGAAAAGACCGCGCATGGGAACCTCCGTCTGTTGCGACGGGGGTCAGGAACGGCGCGGAGGGGGCCGTGACCATTGACCGGGCGCTTACGGCCCGGCGGATAAGCGTCTGCTTACGCGGCGGCCGGCGCAGCCTGAAAAGGCGTCACCAGCCCTTGCTGGAGATATAGGCCTGCAGGGCCGCGATCCGCGAGGCGTCCGACGGGTGGGTCGAGGCGATCTCGGGCTTGCCGGCCCCGCCGCCCTGGGCCTGCATCTTGCGCCACAACACCACGGCCTCGCGCGGCTGATAGCCGGCGCGCCGCATGTAGTCGACACCCAGGCGGTCGGCCTCGAGCTCATGCTGGCGCGAGAACGGCAGCAGGAACAGGTACTCGCTGGCGTCTTTGCCATACGACTTCAGCCCGCGACCGAGCTCGCTGGAGGTTCCCGCCGCCGCCCCGGCCACGCCCAGCAGGATCTTGGAGGTCATGGTCTGGGAATAGCGCTCGGCGGCGTGCTGGGCGACGACATGGCCGGCCTCATGGCCGATCACGGCGGCCAGTTGGTCGTCATTGTCGACCAGGTCCAGCAGCCCGACGGTGACACCGACGTGGCCGCCCGGCAGCACGAAGGCGTTGGGCGCCTCGTCCAGCAGGACCACATAGTCCCAGGGCCGGCCGCCCAGACCGGCGGCGGTGACAACCCGTTGCCCCACGGACTGCACCCGGGCGTTGCGCTTGGGATCGCTGGACAGCAGGCCGGTCTTCAGCGTTTGGGCCCAGGCCTTCTCGCCCTGGGCGGCCAGGCCGGAGTCGTTGACGATCAACAACTGGTCGCGCCCCAGATCAGCATTATAGGCGCAGCCCGCCAGGGGCGCGGCGAGAGCCAGGGCGATCAGCGGCAGGGTCAAGCGGCGAGAAAGGGCCATGGGGCTCATGGTGAAGCTCTGAATTGACACAAGCCCTTATCACCGGCCGCCGAGACGGGCGCAACAGCTCAAGCGTCACCTTGACAGACCGGAGGCCATGGGAACCCCAGCCCTAGCTGCGGCCGCCGGCGAACGCCGCGACACGCTGCTGGGCCTGAGCCACGGACAGGCCTGCAGGAGCCGACTGGCCCGGGCGGGCGGCTTGCGGTCGCGACGCCACGGCGACGCGCTCGAGATTGAAGCGCGACACCAGGCCAGCCAGCTTGCCGGCTTCGCCCCGCAGGTTGGAAACGGCGGCGGTGGCTTCTTCCACCATGGCCGCGTTCTGCTGGGTCACCTGGTCCATCTGGTTCACCGCGGTGTTGACCTGGTTGAGGCCCGTGGCCTGTTCCTGGGACGACTTGGCGATCTGCGAGATCAGGCCGTCGATCTGGGCAACCTTCGAGACGATATCGCTCAAGGCCTTCTCGGTCTGGCCCACCAGCTGGACGCCGCGCGAAACGTGAGCCGAGCTGCCGGCGATCAGATCCTTGATCTCCTTGGCCGCCTCGGCCGAGCGCTGGGCCAGGGCCCGCACTTCCTGGGCGACCACCGCGAAGCCGCGACCGGCCTCGCCCGCGCGGGCGGCCTCGACGCCGGCGTTCAGGGCCAGAAGGTTGGTCTGGAAGGCGATCTCGTCGATCACGCTGATGATGCTGTTGATCTGGGTGGAGCTCTGCTCGATCTCGACCATGGCCGAGACGGCGTCGCGCATCACCGTGCCGGAGCTGCTGGCGTCCCGCGTCGCCTGGGCCGCAGCGTCGGAGGCCTGACGCGCGCCGTCGGCGCTGGCCCGGACGGTGGAGGTGATCTGGTCCAGCGCCGCGGCGGTCTCTTCCAGATTGGCCGCCTGCTGCTCGGTGCGGCGCGACAGGTCATTGGACGCGACGGAGATTTCCTCGGAGCCGCCGCGGATGCCGCTGGTCGAGTCCGAGATCGAGGCCATGGCGGCGCGCAGGCTTTCCACGGCCGCGTTGAAGTCGGCCTTGATCTGGGCGTATTGGCCGTGGAAGTCGGCGTCGATCTGGGCGGTCAGGTCGCCCTCGGCCAGACGGCTGAGGCTGGCGGCCAGGGTCGAGACGACGATGGCCTGCTCGGCCTCGTTGGCCCGACGCTGCTCGTCGGCGCGGCCGCTGGCGACCTCGGCCTCGGTCTTGAGGCGTTCGGCGTCGGCCGCGAGCTCGCGCGCCTTCAGGCCGTTTTCCTTGAAGATCTGGACGGCCTGAGCCATCAGGCCCACCTCGTCGCGACGCCCCTGCCCCGTCACCGCGACGTCCAGGTCGCCGCCGGCCAGTCGCTTCATGTCGACCGCCAGGCCCGTCAGGGGCCGGGTGATCGCCTTCGACGACATCCAGAAGGCCGCGCCGATCCCCGCCGCCACCGCCAGGCCGGCGATGATCAGCAGGCTCCAGACCGTCTTTCTGGAGGCTTGGCTGAGGGCGGCAGACTCCGCAGCAATGCTCTCAACGCTCTCATCGACCATCTTGACGTTGAACGCCGTGTAGTCCGCGACGATCGGCGCCGCCTGCTCGAGAGCCGCGCTTGCCTCGGCCTTGCGTCCCTGCTCGGCGAGCGCGATCACGGCGTCCAAAGCGGTCGTGACGCGCGCCAGCTTGTCCCTCATGTCCGGGAATTCGGCCGCCTGACCAGGCAAGCCCTTGGCCGCCTTTTCCAGATAGCGGGACGCCTTCGCCCGCGCCGTCTTGTAGCTGGCGATCGATTCGGCGGCTCGCGCCGGGTCGGAACTGACAACACTCAGCGCCGCCGAATAGCCCATCTGACTGACGGTGCGGTTGGCCCGGACCACCGCCACCTGCGCCGGTCCGCGCACGTCGGTCATGACCGAATAGACGCTGTCCACCTTCATGATCCGCTGGGAGCCATAGCCGGCGACCGCGAGACAGATTGCCCCCAAGGCGAAGACGAGAAGGGAGATCTTCGTGCCGATCTTCAGGTTTTCCAAGGCTTCCCACAGCTCCCGACGATGCGCCGCCCTCGCCTCACTTTCGAGCCGTCCCGCACGCATGTTATGCAAAACGCGTGTTTAGCAATTCGGTTAATATTACCTTGCTATCGCGCGGCCATGTTCGGACAAAGTCGCCGAGCGGAGCGATTTGCGGGCGTGAGAGCGGCCCCGATTTGACTTTGCTGACCCCATCGCGACATCGTCCCTAGCAATGAGACGAAGGTCCGAAGAAAGCAGCCGCGAAGACGCGGCTTCCACGCGCGCGCGCCTGCTGGAGGCGGGCGTGGAGGTGTTCGCGCGGCACACCTACGAGTCGGCCAGCGTCCGCGAGATCGCCACCCAGGCCGGCGTCACCGTCGCCATGGTGGGCTATCACTTCAAGGGCAAGGAAGGGCTATATCTCGCGGTCATCGAGCATATCGCCGTGCGGGGCCTGGAACTCATCGGCCCCGCCCAGATAAAGGCCCGCGAGATTCTGGCGCGCAGCCCGCCAGACCGCAGCGCCCTGGTCACCGCCATCAGCAATGTCGTGCGCGCGCTCCTGCAGGCCCACAGCGAGGACGGTAGCCTGGATTGGGCGCGTATCCTGCTGCGCGAACAGCTCAATCCGTCACACGCGGTGGACATCCTGCACGACCGGCTGACCCAGCCGTACATGACGGTCCTCGCCGAACTCCTGGCCGCCCTGGACGGGCGCGCGCCAGAGCGGCGCGACATGATCCGCGCCTTCTCGCTGCTGGGGCAGGCGATCGTGTTCAGGAACGCGCGCCACGCGTCGATCAAACTGCTGGGCGGCGAGGCCAAGAACCAGGACGACTATGACGAGATGATGCGGCTGGTGGAGCGACAGCTGCGCGATTGACGCGGCCCCCCCAACGAAAAAGGGAGCCGCTTTCGCGGCTCCCTCTTGAAAGACTTGATCGCGGAAGACGATCAGGCGTCTTCGGATCCCGTGGCGGGTGGAGCGCCTTCGCCGCCTTCGAAGCTGCGCGGGGCGCGGCGGCGACGGGGCTTCTTTTCTTCACCTTCAGCAGCGGCCGGAGCCGGCGCTTCGGCGGCCGAGGAGCGGCCCGTGCGCCCCGCCGCCACTGACGTCGCCGCCCTGGCCGACTATGTCGGGACCTATTACAGCGCCGAACTCGGGCTGGTCAGCGGCGTGGCCTGCGGCTCGATCACGGCCATCGGATCGCGGTCACGATCACGGGGCGCGCGGCGCGGGGCGCGTTCACGGCGGGTCTCGGCCTGCGGCTCGACGGCGACCTCAACAGCGACAACGACCGGACGCTCTTCGCGCGGACGCTCGTCACGGGCCGGACGGTCGTCGCGGAAGCGGTCTTCACGGGGCCGGTCGTCGCGCGGACGGTCATCACGCGGGCGATCGTCACGGGGACGATCTTCCCGGGGGCGGTCATCACGAGGACGCTCATCGCGCGGACGGTCTTCCCGGGGGCGCTCGTCGCGAGGACGGTCGTCACGGGGACGGTCGTCGCGCTGACGATCATCGCGGTCGCGCCAGCGGTCGCGGCGGCCCTGGCCCTGACCTTGTCCGCCCTGGCTGTTGTCGAAACGATCGCGGTTCTGGCCGTCGCGGGGACGGTCGTCGCGCTGGCGGTCTTCGCGGGGACGATCGTCACGGGGGCGATCGTCACGGGGGCGATCATCGCGCTGGCGGCCTTCGAAGCGGTCGCGGTTGTCGCGCTGGCCTTCGCCCTCGCCGCCTTCATTGCCGTCGGCGGCGGGCGCCTCGGAGGCCTCGGGGGCTTCCTCGGGCTCGGCCTCGAAGTCGATCTCGTAGGCCGAATAGGCGTCCTTGCCGATGATGTCGCTGACGGGGCGATTCGGCTGGATGGCGCGCAGGACGCGGAAATAGTGCTCCGCGTGCTGCAGGTAATTCTCGGCCAGGACCCGGTCGCCGGACGACGAGGCATCGCGGGCCAGTTGCTGGTACTTCTCGTAAACGCTCTGGGCCGCGCCGCGCACCTTCACGCCCTCGGGACCGTTCGAATCGAAGGCCCGGTTCGCGTTGTGCTGCTGAGGCTTGCCGCCGGTATTGCCGCCGCCGCGATTGTTGCGGCCGCGCTGGCGCTTCATGCCCTTGAAATCTCTCATGGTCTTCTTCTGAACCTGTCCGGCGGTCAGTCTGTGCTGCGCGTCCGGCCTTGTTGGTCTCTAGGCGGGTCGAACCCTGAAAGGTCTCGAGACACTGGTTTCCGTAGAGCCCCCATCCTGGTTCTGGCGCGGCGACCGGCTTGAGACCGTGCGCACCTGCCGGAGGAGCTTTACGACCGTCATCGACGATCGCTTTTCCCGTCACCCGGCTTTTTGGAAGGAGACCTCTTTCGTCTAGCCTCTCACGCGGGGGTTTCCAAGGGATTTTTCACCCCGGTCACGACGCGGTCGTGCGTCGACAGATCCTTGATCGTCCGCACGTTGGTGGCGCCGGCCTGCTTGAACAGGGCTTCGACGTCGGCCGACTGGTCGTAGCCGATCTCGACGGCGAACATGCCGGCGGGCTTGAGCACCCGCAGGATCTCGGGGGCCAGATGGCGATAGGCGTCCAGGCCGTCGGGGCCGCCGTCCAGGGCCAGGCGCGGCTCGTGATCGCGAACCTCGGGCTCGAGCGTCTCGATGATGTGGCTGGCGATATAGGGCGGGTTGGAGACCACTAGGTCGAAACCCGAATCCCCCAGGCCCGCCGTCCAGTCGCCACGCAGCAGGGCCGCGCGGGTGTTGAGGTCCAGGCTGGCGGCGTTCTCGCGGGCCACGGCCAGGGCCTCTTCCGAGACGTCGATGCCCAGCCCCTTGGCGGCCGGCCGCTCGGCCAGCACCGCCAGGAGGATGGTGCCCGAGCCCACGCCCAGGTCCAGCATGTTGAAGGCCATGGTCTCGGGGAAGGCCTTGAGCACCTCGTCGACGATGACCTCGGTCTCGGGCCGCGGCGTCAGGACGTTCTTGTTGACCTGCAGCAGGATCTTCCAGAAGCCCTTGCGGCCGATGATGTGGCTGACCGGCTCGCGACGGGCGCGGCGGTTCAGATACTCGTCCAGCGTCGCCCATTGTTCTTCGGTCAGCACGCGATACGGGTCGGTGATGATGTCGGTGCGGGTGACGTCGGCGGCCACTTCCAGCAGCAGGCGGGCGTCGATGGCCGGCTGGTCGATCTGAACGTTCTTCAAACGCTCCTTGGCGGCGGTCCAGGCTTTGACGAGGGTCAGGGTCATGGGCGCTCAAATAGCGCGAGTTGAAGCCGGCTGCCATTCCAATTCCCCGCCCATCCGGCGGGAGACATGGTCAACTCAAGGCCAGCCTGTCGCCTTCCCGGATCTCGCCGCCCTGCGTGACGTTCAGATAGATCCCGCAGTGCATGTGGCCGTAGTGGTCGAACAGGGCCTTGACCATCTCGATGTCCCGCTCCGCCGTGACCGGATCCACATGGGTGGCCGCGCAGCGGACGATGGGTTTCAGGACTTCCGCCGTTGCGCCGCCGACCTGGAGGGTCCGCCCCGTCCAGTCGTTCTCGACCCAGGCCGGCCAGCCCTCGACATAGAGGTTGGCGCGGAAGCGCAGCGGATCGACCGGCACGCCCAGCTTGGCCTCCAGGTCGCGCACGCTGGCCAGATTGATGATCGAGACATAGCCCGACTTGCTGTCCATGAACCGGAACGCCCCTGGCCCTTCCACCACGCGCAGCGGGCCGGAGAGGTCCTCGCCCAGCAGGCCGGTCAGCCAGGCTTCCAGCCCCGAACGCCCCTGGCCCGTGCGCAGGTCGCCGGCGAAATCGGGCTGCCCCTCGGCAGCGCAACGGAACATGCCCGTCGCCGCGTCATAGGCCGTGCGGGCCTTCGCAACGGCGGGGATCTTGGCCAGCACCGTGAACTTCATCTTCGAGATGTGGGCCGGCGCGTCGGGGTCGAAGCCGCTGGGACCGTCCTCCACCGCATAGAGCCGGTCACAGGGGAAGCAGGCCCCGGCCGTCAGTTCGGCGGCGACCAGGCGCTCGGGCGTGAACCCCTTGACGGGATGACGGTAGAGGGCGGCGATGCGGGCTTCCATCCCGGCAGGGTCGGCGACGACTCAGCCGAAGGCAAGGGCCCGGCGGTCAGACCCGCACCTTGATCCTCATCGTCGGCCCGCGGCGGTGATCAGATCGAACTGGATCGGATCCAGCCCCACCAGGGCGCAGATCCTCAGCAGCACGTCGCGCTCCTCGGCGTCGAGACCGCCATCGGCCACCGCCACGGCGCAGGCCGAGTTGACCAGGCGGCGCGCGGCGTCATCGCGGCCCCGCAGGCGACGGACCATCAATTCCGCCTCGACCCGGGCCCCTTCGGGGTCCTGCTCGAAGCGTTGCTCAAAGGCCTCGAACGCCTCGAGCGTGTCGTCGACGCCGAATACGGCCAGCACGGACAGGCCGCGCAGACGCTCCATCATCCGTCCGCGTTCTTCCAGCGTGACCCAGCCATCGGCGTGGGCCACCAGGGCGCAGGCGGCGACCAGTGCGTCCAGCTGTTCCACCTGAGCCGGTGTCCAGGCATCGGTGACGCGAGCCCGTTGGGCGTGAATAGGACTGAAGGACATCAAAAGCTCTCCTCTGTTGGGAGGGCGCACCCGATGCCGGGCTTGCTGGGCTCTTGGGGGGCAACAGACCCTCTGGACCCGGCATCGAGCGCACCCGATGCGGTCCGACATCACGACCACGCCGTTCGGCGTCGATGATCGTCAGAGGGGCCCGGCCCGCCCTATAGAGATTAGGAACGCGGCGGGCCGCCGCAAGACCCCCGCGCGGTCGTTATCGCGAATCCTGGCGATAAATCTCGGCGACACCCCGCCGATTGTGGGCGGGAACGTGCGCCGCGCTCACGCTTTCCTAGCGCGGGAGCCCTGATGACCGACGCGCCGCCGCCGAAACGACCGATCCGCTCATGGCTGGCGTCGCGGCCCTATGGGCTGACGCCGTGGATCGTGCTGCTGGCCCTGGCGCCCTTCGCCTTCCCACGGCCCAGGACGGTCGCCCACGAAGCCCCGCCGGGCCTGTCGGAAGACCTGGTCCTGCCGCCGGACGACTTCGACGCCGTCGAGCCGTTGCGCGGCCGCGCCGCCGGCCATCCCCGCCACATTCCCCTGCTGGGCTGGCGCGACATCCTGTGGCGCACCTGGCGCGAGATCACCGTCGACCGACTGCCCGCCGTGGCCGGCGGCGTGACCTTCTACACCCTGCTGGCCCTGTTCCCGGCCATCGGCGCCTTCGTCTCGCTGTACGGCCTGTTCGCCGATGTCGGCGCGGTTCAGAAGCAGCTTGGCGAGATGTCCGGCGTCTTCCCCGCCAGCGTCGTCCAGATCGTCGGCGAGCAGATGATGCGCCTGGCCAGCCAGGAACAGGCCAAGCTGGGCGTGGCGTTCGTGATCAGCCTGCTGCTGTCGGTCTGGAGCGCCAACGCCAGCATGAAGGCGCTCTTCGACGGGCTGAACATCGCCTATGACGAGGAAGAACGCCGCCACCTGGTCGCCCGAACGGCCCTGACCTACCTGTTCACCTTTTGCGGCGTGCTCTACGCCGCCGCCGCCGCCCTGATCCTGATCGCGACACCCATCCTGATGGAAAGCGCCCACCTGTCGGCCCTGGTCGAGATCTGGGCGCCTATCCGCTGGATGCTGGTCTGGCTGATGACGGCCGTCGCCTTCGCCATACTCTACCGCTTCGCCCCCTGCCGGGCCCGGGCCCGCTGGCGGTGGGTGGTGCTGGGGGCCCTGCTGGCCGCCGCCGGCTGGCTGGCCGGCTCGCTGGGCTTTTCGGTCTATGTGAACCGGGTGGCGCACTACGACGCCACCTACGGCCCGCTGGGCGCGGTGATCGCCTTCATGGTGTGGATGTGGTTCTCGATCATGGCCGTGCTGGTCGGGGCCGAGTTCAACGCCGAGATCGAGCACCAGACCGCCATCGACTCCACCACCGGTCCCGAGCGACCGATGGGCGAGCGCGGCGCGGTGATGGCCGATACCGTCGGCCTGGCCTTCCATCCCTGGGAAATGATCAAGCGCGAGGCCGGGATGGTGCGCCGCGTGGCCGGCGGCGCCTGGACCAGGGTCCGCAAGCGCTGAAGGCTTGGCCGCGCGGAACCCGGAGGCTAGGTTGCCGGCCCCTGCCCGCCCGGAACTCGCCTCGCATGCTGCTCGTCGTCGCCAAGCCCCAGGATCTCCCCGCCGTCGCCACCCTGGTCAATTCGGCCTATCGCGGCCCCGAGGCGCAGAAGGGCTGGACGACCGAGGCGGCCTTCATGGGCGGCGAGCGCACCAATGCCGAGACCCTGGCCGCCGACCTGGCCAGCAAGCCCGGCTCGGTCATCCTGACCCTGCGCGACAACGAATATGACGCGCCGTTCGCCTGCGTGTGGCTGGAACCCCAGGCCGACGATGTCTGGCTGCTGGGCATGCTGGCCGTCGCGCCGGACCTGCAGGATCGCGGCGCCGGTCGCGCCCTGATCGACACCTGCGAGGCCTATGCGAAGGCTCGGTCCGGCAAGGCCATCAAGATGACGGTGATCGAAGGCCGCGACACCCTGATCGCTTGGTACGAGCGCCGGGGCTTCCGGCAGACCGGCTTCGAGCCGTTTCCCTACAACGACCGCCGGATCGGCGACACCAGCAGCGAACTGCGGTTCGTGGTGCTGACCAAGGCGCTGTAGGCGCCGGCGACCTGGGACCAGCGACTTGGGGCCAGCGACCACGGGGATTGGCGGCGCTCTATCCCCGTGCTGTCCGATGCAAATCCGAATGAAATCAACGCGCTGAAAATAAAACGAGCGCGTCAGTCCTCCGCGCTCAAACCGCCCGCATAATCAATCTCACCTGACAGCACGGGAAGGGCGTCCGGCCGGCGACCAGAGGCGGCTGTCAGGGGTGATCGAGCGGGGCCACCGGAGTCGCGTGAGCGGGACCGGGCTGGGCTTAAACGAGGACAGGTGACGTAAACCTGTCCATCGGGGAACTCTCGTCGGAGGTCCCCGCCCGTCCGAAGGTGCGTTCCGGGTCCTCCGGAATCGGCGTGGCTGCAGCTTCAGGGCTGGGTCCGTCGCGAGGAGGGCAGCCCGGATGGGTGCAAAGGGTTGAACGAGACCCGCGCGTGCCGGCCAGAGGGATAACGATCACGCGGAGCGTTCGTCTTCGTCGAAACGGTACTTAGAACTCACACATTCCGGGCGAGGCCCGGACGCTCCGCGACCCTTCCCATCACCATCGCAGCGAAAGCGCGAGGTCGCTGACACTTGCCCCCTGCGGGCTGCTGCGCAGCCGTCTTCCCCCGGAGGGGGAAGATGAAACGCGCCGACCTCATCTTCCCCCTACGGGGTAGGACGACCGCGACAGCGGTAAGGAGGGGGCCAGTGGCGGAGGCCCTCCCACAAGGGATTGGCGATCTCCCCGCGCAACCACCAGAAACCCCCAGCGCAAAGGCGCTCAATGGCCCTCGGCGAACACCCGCACCGCCACGCGAAGCTGGCCGATGTTCAGCGGCTTGCTCAGCACATCAATATCCTCGAAGCCCTGGCGCGGCAGGTTGCCATAGCCGGTGGCGAAGACGAACGGCACGCCCCGGGCGCGCAGGGCCTCGGCGACGGGGAACACCATCTCGCCGCCGATATTGACGTCCAGCACCGCGCCGTCCGGCGGCGGCTGGTCGCTGGCCAGCCAGGCCAGGGCCTTGTCGACCGCGCCGAACGACCCGGCGATCTGGCAGCCCAGGTCACCCAGAAGGTCTTCCAGCATCATCGCCACCAGCGCCTCGTCCTCGACGATCATCACGCGCGGCGCGCTCATGCCGGGGCCACCGTCTGGGTCAGGGGCAGGGTCAGGGGGGCGTGAAGCACGAACCTCAGGCCCTCGGGCTCGAACCGCATCTCGGCCGAGCCGCCCAGGTCGCGGGCCAGGCCCCGCTTGGTCAGGCCGGGACCCGAAGCCTTGCCGCCGGGGCGCGCCCGACACCGGCGGCCCGCCGCGCTCCAGCCAGTTGAACGTCAGCGACCGGGCGCCGGGCGTCTCGTCGATCGTCCAGGCGATCTCGACATGTCCGGTCGGCGTCGAGAGCGCGCCATGCTTGGCGGCGTTGACGACCAGTTCGTGCAGGGTCATGTGCGCGGTCACGGCCCGCTCGGCCGTGATGCGGATGTCTGGCCCGCGCACCGTGAAGCGCGGGTCGTGCAGGCCGCCGAAGGGCTCCAGCGCCGTCGCCACGATCTCGCGCAGGTCGGCCAGCCCCCACGACTGCCGGGTCAGCATCTCGTGAGCCCGCGATATGGCCATCAGCCGGGCCTCGAACGCCTCGGTGAAGTCCGCCGGCGACGCGGCCGAGCGCAGGGTCTGGAAGGCGATCGACTGCACGGCGGCCAGGGTGTTCTTCACCCGATGGTCCAGTTCGCGCAGCAGGAAGGCCCGGCGCTCCAGCGACTCGTTGAGCGAGGCGTAGAGCCGGCCGGCCTCGAGGGCGGCGGCGGTGGCGCGGGCCATCACCCGCAGCTTGGTCACCGTCTCGGCCGAGGGGGTATGTTCACGGGCCCAGTATGCGCCTATCGCGGCGATGGGATCCTCGGGCCGCACCGGGGTCATGACCAGGCTTTTGACGAAGGTCGGACTGTAGGCGTCGAACGGAACCCGCTCGTCCTTGTAGATGTCTGGGATGATCACGGTCTGGCGGTTGAGCATGGACCAGCCCGCGATGCACTCGGTCAGCGGGAAGCGCTTGCCCTTCCACAGGGGGCCCATCGCGTCTTCGTCGACATACCAGCACTGGTCCTCGTCGCGCAGCACGAAGGCCACGCCATCAGCGCCGGAGATCCGCCGCGCCGAGGAGCGCACGACAGCCGCCACCTGGTCGATGGTTCGCGCGCCCGAAAGGGCCTCGATCATCTCGACCAGGGTGATCAGCGCGGTGTCGGACGCTGTGTCCGCGGCATCGCCGATCGCCAAATCCGCCATCATTTACGCTCGACATGACTCTCTTGTCGCGCAAGCCTAACATGGACCCGTCGCGCCACAAGGCGAGGAGAACGGCCAAGCTTGCACTATTTTCGGTTGCAGGACGAACGCGCCGCGCGCCGGCTTTGCTAGTCGGCATACGGATCGGCAACCGGCTCCGCCGTCGACGAAACCGGGCCGCGCGTCAACTCCCGAGACAATTGTTTACGATCCAGGGCGCCGTCCCAGCGGGCCACGACAAGCGTCGCCACGCCGTTGCCGACCAGGTTGGTCAGGGCCCGGCACTCGCTCATGAACCGGTCCACCCCGACCAGCACCGCCAGGGCGGCGATCGGGATGTCGGGCACCACCGCCAGGGTCGCGGCCAGGGTGATGAAGCCCGCGCCGGTGACGCCGCTGGCGCCCTTCGAGGTCAGCATCGCCACGCCCAGAAGGGTCAGCTCCTGGGCCAGGCTGACATGGGTGTTGGTCGCCTGGGCCAGGAACAGGGTGGCCAGGGTCATGTAGATGTTGGTGCCGTCCAGATTGAAGCTGTAGCCGGTGGGGATAACCAGTCCGACCACGGACTTCTTGGCGCCCAGCCGCTCCAGCTTCTCCATCATCTGGGGCAGGACCGATTCCGACGAGCTGGTGCCCAGCACGATCAGCAGTTCCTCGCGGATATAGGCCAGGAACCGCAGGATCGAGAAGCCGGCCGCGGCGGCGATGCCGCACCAGCACCACCAGCACGAAGATCAGGCCGGCGAGATAGAAGGTGGCCACCAGCGCGCCCAGCTGAACCAGGGCGTCGATACCGTACTTGCCGATCGTGAAGCCCATCGCTCCGAAGGCGCCCAGGGGCGCGAAGCGAACCACCACATGGATGATGCCGAAGAACAGCTTGGCCAGGGCTTCCAGGCCATCGGCCACCTTGTCGCCGAAATCGCCCATCCGGGTGCAGGCAAAGCCCGTCAGCACCGCGATGAGCAGCACCTGCAGCAGGTTGCCCTCGGAGAACGCGCCGAAGAAGGTGTCGGGGATCAGGTGCAGCAGATAGGCGACCAGCCCCTCGCCCTCATGGGCCTTGGCCAGGTAGCCGGCGGCGATCTTGGGATCCAGCGTCGCCGGGTCGATGTTGAAGCCGCGTCCGGGCTGCACCACCTTGCCGACGATCAGGCCGATGACCAGGGCCACCGTCGAGACGACCTCGAAATAGATCAGGGCCTTCAACCCCACCCGCCCGAACGCCTTGATGTCGCCCATCCGCGCGATGCCGCCGGCCACGGTGCAGAAGATCACCGGCGCGATGACCAGCTTGATCAGCTTGATGAAGGCGTCGCCCAGCGGCTTCAGCCCCACCCCGACCGTCGGCCACAGAGCGCCGACCAGTATGCCCAGCGCGATGGCGATCAGGACCTGCACATAAAGCGACTTCAGACGTCCAAGCAGACCCATGGCTTCCCCCGTTTTCGGACGGGGTTCGCAAGCCCGCCATCCTGCGCTATTGACCCCTGCCCGCGCGGCGCGCGGCCCGGTAGCTCAGCAGGATAGAGCAGCGCTTTCCTAAAGCGAAGGTCAGGGGTTCGAGTCCCTTCCGGGCCGCCAAAAATATTCAATTAAATCAAAGTCTTACGCGAAACTTCATCGGCTTTCTTGGCGACGAAAATCAGAACAAACCCGGTAGTGCGGGGGTGTGCGGGACCCGATTCCCCGCAATAGTCCCGCATAATGTTCTGCGTGCGTTCTTAGGTCTTGATGGGCCGGCAGCGCGATGTGGTTCATGCGATGGCGCCTCACTCGGCGCCGACCACTTCAGATTTGCGCCCTTACCGGACGTTGGCGCACCTCCAGGAACTCGACGTTCGTTAGGTGAACCAGCGCGCAGAATAGGTAGGCCAGGATCACCACGCCTACGCTATTGCCCTCTAGGCTACGAATTCGGGGGCACCGACACACGCCCTGGTGCCGGGACACGACACTGACCAGAAGATGGTGCGCCCTTCATCCAGCCTTCTTGAACGCGGTCCCCGCGCTTGGCCCATAAGTCGCCTTCGCGCGATCAGCGCCCCTTTCCCCGGCGACGCGCGGCAAGCTCCTCCCGCATAATTTTGGCGAATTGAAGCTGCCAGTTGGCAGTGTGGACAACCCGGTCGAATTTGGCGTCGTGATCGCGGAGGAGGTCGAGGCGCGACCGCTTCGAGATGTCGTCCCAGTCGTCGGACAAGATGTACAAGGCATTTCCGTACCGGAGGTTCTCGAACACAACGAGGTCGTCAGCGAACTTGGCGCCGAAGTACGAGCCGAATTGCCCCGAGCCACGGATGTAGGCCTTCGGTTGGAGCTTGTTGAAGGCGGCCGTTCTGTCTCGAAGGTGCTTTTCGAAGTCCGGTGCCCGGGATGCGGAGCTTGGCTTCGAGGTGAACCACGCCACGACGTCGTCAATTGTACCGGGCGGGAAGATGTCCCAATCTAGCTGGATGGTGCCGAGGAAATCTTCCCTTGTTGCCATGCTGGCGACGACCCCCGTCGCACCGGTATTTTCTTGCAGGACGTTTATCGCCCAGAGGAGCATGATCTCAAACTCCGGCTGGCTGCGGCTCAGGAGCGGCGTCAGCGCGAACTTGACAAGAACGTGGTCACCGGTGGCCTGCGACAGTATCTCAGGCTCAATCTCCATGCCCTGCGGCTCGAAGACCTGATGTTGGTAGACCTGTCTCGTCTTGTAGTGAGTATGGGTACCATTTCTGGCGGCGTCGCCAAAATTCGGCGACTCAAAGACGAAGCTCTTCGGGACCATTGGCAAGTCGGGGCGTTTCCGGTCCCAGCCCCTTGCGTTGCGGGAGGACTATTTGCCGGCCTCCTCCACAGGCGGCTTAGCACCATCAGCCGTAACGCTGCCATCTAGGAAATCAAGGCCGAGGTGTGCGTATAGGCCAGCCTTAATATCAGCAACGCTGATCGACTTTATGGCCGCGATCGCAACGAGGTCGCCTCTAATATTGTCCAGTTCACCCCGCACCCTTGGCGGAACTTTGAGGAAGTTGCCCTTCCACGGAAAATGCTTCCCAACCATGACCGAACTCCCAGCAGTCAAGTTTAAACTACAGATGGGGGAGTCTTGGCCAGCGCACAACCCAGGACTAACAAAGGGCAGCCGGACTCCATCGCTGTAGGGATGTGGCCTTTCCGGTCCGGTCCCCGCCACACGGGCGTGTGTCGAGGACCCTAAACCGGCACGCTGATCGTTTGTCGGTTTGGGCAAGTGCCCGACCGCGATTGGGGCGCCATTGGCGCCGAGACGCATATATTCTGACCGTCCGCGTGGGGTGGTAGGCATCCACCAAGCTTATCGGCGTTGGTGGTCGAGTAACCCTCGATCGCGAAAAGAGGGGGCGTGTCATGGCGCAACATAAGCCTCCTGCGCGTCAGAACTGCGGCTCCCCAATCGAGTCCAGCTGCGCGAAGCGCTTTGCCAAGGCTCGGATAAACACAGCGTCCTCCGAGCGCGGTGGCAGGACGATCCCATCGGCTGCGTATCGGTCGAATGCGATCCACAGGGACAGGAGGCTCCAGTCGAAAAGGCTGGAGCGGATCATCATCAGGTCCCACTCAGCGCTGGAGCGCAGCGCGTCCAGGCGAGCGCTCCACCCGCGCTCCATCGACCATAAACCCAAGGCTGCCGCCTCGGCCTCCGGACCCCGTTTGGTCCGAAGCGCGCCTATCCGGTCCTCGCGCGTCATCCACATCCCAAGGATATCGCGCGCGACGCGAAATTCGTCCGTAGTCTCGACGGCCGCCCAAAGTCTCTTGTCCGGAGCTTCGGCGCGGGTGAAATCAGGCGTGACGAGGTCACCGATCGTCCCGCTCAAAAGCGCGGCTGGAATGAGCCGCTGGATCAGGACCTTTGCCTGCGAGCGGACGGGCGGCCATGGCAGCACCGAAATAGCCGGCTCGTCCTGGCGCGCCGCCTCCATGAAAGGATGCCAGGAAAATCTGGCGCCGGCAGCGCCCAGGTCCACCCGCACCGTTCCGTAGATCGCGCCAACGCAGGCCCATTGGGCGACCTGCATCGGTGTCCGTGGCTGAACGCGCTTGTCGGTGACCAACTGCACGCCATAGCGGAAAGCCTCACCGAACCGATCGGTGGCGAACGCCAGCTCGATCGCGCGCATCACCGCGAAGGGGCCGTCGGACGGGACTTGCGCCGCGTAGGCCTCGGGATCGGAATAGCCGGAAGCCTCTGCCGTCGACGCCAGCAAGCTTGGCATCGCCTCGGCGACCTTCAGCTCGAACTCAATCACACGGGTGACGAGATCCTCGTGCCAGCGTTCCACGCCGGGGAGCATCAGGCGATCTCCGGGATGAGGTTGGATACCGATTGAGGGCGGCGAAATTGCGGATTGGACCGGGCCTTTGTATGGCTCGCGCCGCCGAAGGCCAGCGGCTTAAGGTCCGGGCCGACCTTCTGGACCCACTGGATTTGCCGCACCGGTACGACCAGCTTGGCGGTGATCTCACCCTCGCGATGGTAGTTGTAGAAGTCGGCGTAGAGGTTCAGGTCGCGAACCTCGTCGGCCAGTCCTGGCGCGTCGGCCGCGATCTGTGGGGCGACCACGACCCAGCACCGGTAAATGTATCCGGGAACCGTGCCCCATTTGGTCGCAAACTCCAGGGCCGTTCGAAAGGCCGGATAGGTGGTCGGCGCCTGGTAGGCGCCGGCGAACTCACGGCATCCGGCGCTGAGGGAGATATAGGGCGTCTGGGTTTTGACGCTATCATAGTCGTTGACGTGGTCGTCGAGCGCGGGGAGGCTCAGTGACTGCTGGGAGATCTTGTTGGCCTGGCTGGACGGCAAGTTTGGATTGTTGCGCATCCAGTTGCTGAGAATCCCGCTCTCGGTCATGACTGCCCAGGCCGCGTTGTCTCCGAAGCTCCCGTCGCCCGCGATCCCCTTCAAGCACCAATGGATCTGCATGCCGCCCGACACCCGCCTTGATCGCAAACTGGAAGAGACACCTAACGGTCAAGGCTGGCGGCGCCAAGCTCAACTGCGCGCTGAGCAGGCCGCCGGCCTGCATACCCGCCTACCCGATAGCGCCACGTTCGATCTTGGCCCATTGTTGACATTCGGCGCGTCCGTTTCTGGCCCTAGATGGCCACGGACAGCTTGTATTGGTTCAGCAAGGCGCCGGACCCGTAATAGGGGCCGCAACACCGCTCATGAGCAGACGCTTTGAGCGTCACAGCCATCAGTAGAAGGCAGGCCTTAGCGCGATGATGCAGTGTGGGCAGCTAATTTCAAAACGAAGGTTAGAACTGACCGCTCTTTGCTCCAGAGCCCAGCTTTTCGCGTAACAGGGGTATACTTAGATCGTTTTTGTCGCAGATTGGGGCGTAACGATAAGGCGATATTCCCGATGCCATCTTCAACTCAATTTCATCAAACGTGCGCTCCTTCGGACGATCACGATTGGCTAGCGCTTTGGGATCGAGGTTTCAGGTTGACTGATGATTAGAAAGCCAAGGCTGCTTGTAATTATGGGGGCGGGCAGTTCGGTGGAATTTGGAATTCCGTCGACTTCAGAAATCGATAAATTCCTGTTCGCGCGCGCGCGAGCTTGGGCTGAAGACCTGGGCCGCGACGATTATTTCCGCGCGGCTTCAGTGGCGATTGAGATGACCAAGTCGGAGTGGGGCGGCGTCGCCGGTCCCACGACGTTCGAAGCGGTCCTTGGCCTCATGCCCCAAATGATGCACTGGGCGTCGCCTATAGGCGATCCAATGCGGTGGTTGACGCGCAACGAAGGCTTGAAGGTGAAATGGGCCGGCCTTGATGGCTATTTCGACTGGTCGTTGAGATATTCGATCCGAGAGCAGTATATCGTTCTTCTCAACGAGCTGGGAAACTGCATAAAGGCTCATTGCCGTGGCCCGAGTAAAGGAAATTCACGTTTACGATACCAGAAATTTTTTGAAAAATTGCGATATAGATTCGAAATGTCTATATTCACTCTGAACTATGACGATTTGATCGATCGTGCTCTTCCTGACTTGTTTAGCGGATTTGGGAAAAGTGGGACATTTAGCGCCCGAAGTGTTCAGGCTCGCTCGAAATGGGATGAACTCTACCATCTCCATGGTTCGATCCATTTCGACTTCAGGGAAACGGACGCAGATGGTCGCGGATCGGAGATCACTTGGAAGGAAGATCCAGATCGCACGATGGTCGCGTGCTATCATGAATATGCTGATCCGCGGTTCGACGTCAGAGCCATCCCACAAGGCTCGGTCATTGCCGGCGACTTCAAGACCGATCAAATGCTGCACGAGCCCTTCTCATCATACTTTGGGGCCTTGGCGCGTCGCGCCTATCAAGCGGACGCCATTCTGTTCTGTGGCTACGGGTTCGCGGACCAACACGTTAATCGGTTGATCGAGAATCGGATGAGGCTGGCCGACCGCGCGCCGCCCTGTGTCGTGCTCGACTATTCCCCAGACGATGGGGAGTTCATGCCCGAGCGGCCCGGTTCCTGGAGCCGCAATGTCAGCCGCACGCTTCGCACTTATGGCTACGAGTTCATAAACTCCATGCGCCCGGCGCCCGGGAGTCCTTTTCGAATGGCGAATCTAAAGTCGGAAAATTGCTTTGAGGAGACGGACGATGGACGGGTCGCCATTTGGCATAGTGGATTTTCGAGCGCCTTCGGGCAGTTTGACCAAATCGACAAGCGCCTCAGCAGCGGACCTAGGAAGCGGAAGATCTTCTAGGATCCGGAAACTATCAGGCTAAATAAACACCTCGCCACCTCAGGTCTGGCATTTTGCGGCTTTTGGAAACTTCACTGCAACATCCAATGACTGTGGCGGGTCTTCCAGCACTGGCGGTTGCGGCCTTAGATCGCCACGCAGAGCTTGTGTCGGTTCTGGGAGGCACCCGACCCGGCGCTGGCCGTCCGCTGCACCGGCGAGATCGCCAGGCACCCGGTCCGGGGACTTCCTGAACCGACACAAGCTTTCCGTGGCGATTTAGCGACCAAGAACCGACATCCGAGCGTCCGCTGAGGGGCTCTTGGACCTTGTTGATAGTGCGATCGGGGGCAACAATAGGCAAATGCAGGGGGTAGCGATGGTCACAAGCGAGCGCGCACTCATTCTCCACCAGAGGCATCTGGTGCGATCTGAAGACCAAAACCAGATGGATACGCAGCAGATGGCCATGCGCGGCTATCTTTTGTTCTGGGACAGGTTGCTACTTCTGCGAGATAAGCCTGCCCGAAATATGAGGAATTTCTCCGCTCTCAGAAACATAGGCGCGCTCAAGGATGTGAAACTAAGGGGGGCAACGACGCGCTGGTGTGGCCAAACGCACGAGCGCGAGGATGCGACCTACGACGAGCTGCTCCTCCAGGCTTTTGAGGAGATGGAGGAACAGGAGCCAGGTGTCTGGAGCATAGCGTCCCACCCCAATGACACGGATCGGAAGATTTTTACGGCACCGGGACGCGCCATCCTCGCGAAGCTCTATACGTGCATTCCGGTTCCGACCCGCGATGTCCCCTGGGATGATGTTCTGGAATTCAAGAACAGGCGACGCCCCGAACAGCTCGCGCTCCGGCACAGCATTGAGCGCGTTTATCAGGGAGTAATCGCCGCAGGAGATGGACCTCTTGCGCTCAAAACCGAGGGTGAGGCCCTCACTTCCGCGATCGAGGATTTATTGGCTGTTACGGAAGAAGCGGCTTTTGCATTTCGCTTCTGCGGTATCGAAGCGCGCTTGAAAGCCGAGTTCGACGTCGGCCAAGCCATGCACGACGGCACCATTGCCGCCTCCGCTCTTGGAGCGGGCCTTTCATCGCTCGCTGCTGCGGCGGCCGGTGCCTTCGCGGGGGTTGTAAAGAACGTTCCTCTGCGGCTGGAGCTAAGCAGTGCAGCCGGAACCAAAAGCCCTCGCGTCAGCAATACGCCTTACGAATACGTCCTTCTAATGCACCGGGAGTTCTAGTTATTCGCGGGCTGGCCCAGACCGACTGCCCGGTGACTGCGAGCCACACCCGAATGGGGCTCACGGGGAGCCCCATGACTGGTCCTGTGCATATCCCCCGCAAGCAGACCAAGGTCTGAAAAGGCTGTGGATGTCGGACCTCTGGAGCCATTGCTGCTGGTCAAGAATGTGGCGGCGCTCTTTACGGGCCTGCTCGAGCCGGGCAGCCTCTGCGGCGGCCTTACTCGCGCGGCTTTCGGCCAGAAAGGCGGCGACGGCCTGATAATCGCCGCCGTGGCGAGCCGCCCAAGCGGGATTTGGCAGTTCGCTGTCCCACCAGGCGGCCAGGCTGTCGGCCTCAATGCCGGTCAACAGATCGGCCTCGCCGACGGCATGACGCTCCTGAGCCCGAGCCAGCCGCTGCCAGTTGGCTGCCGAATGGGTCTCGGCGCGCGCCCAGCCAGCCAGCACATCCCACTGCCGGATGAGGCTTTCGTGGCTGATGTCCACGATTGTCGCATCGGTCAGGACGCGCTCGGTGCCCGGGCGTAGGAAATTACAGTCGGGCGCCCGCAAGGCGTCGACGATACGACGGGCGCGCTCGACGTCGCCATCGAGATTGGCGGTAAGTTCGTCGAAGCGGCAGGGGCGGCGCACTGCGCTTGCTAGGTCGGGGCCTGTCACCAGGGCGCGGCACACCTTCTCGGCGGCGGGCAAATCCTCCGCCGGCAGCGCGGCCAAAACCTCGGCACCATGGGCGTCAAGCGCGCCGTTCAGACCGCCCAGGCGTTCGTAGTCCTCTAGCGCCAGGGCGCGCCGGCCGTAGGCGTCTGGCGTCGCCGTCAGCCAGAGGCGGTTGAGCAGGTGTTGCATCAGCGGCAACTGGTCGGCGCGGCGCGAAAGCAACCTTCTTCGTCAAGACGATGAAGGCGACCAGCAAGAGCGCGGCCTATGACCAGAACACGTTTTACGAAGCCTAGCGTCTGGCGATCCAGAGGTACGGCATCTTCAATCCTTACACGAGACGCGGAGCCATCGAGGGCCTACTGCCTCACGGGCCGCACAACGTCCGGGACGTCCTAGCGACGCATATCCTGAAGAAGACGGGCTCCTACGAACAGGCGAGCTACGCGATCCAAGATACGGCCGAGACCGTCGCCAAGCACTATGGCCGCTTCCTTCCCAAGGACAAGGCGGCGCTGGCCGCCAAGATCCTGAACAAAGCCTGGGAGGATGCGTAGGAGCGCGCTGGATTGGGACTGGGGCGGCGCTAAGTTGCCGATGTACCGTTCAGGGGCGATCTTATGTTGTCAGGCTTAAGTTGTCGAAATCTGCCACCTGAGCAGAATCAGCCATTTAACCGATCGGCCTTAGCGAGCAACGACAGAAATGTGTGGCGCACCTCCAGAAACTCGACCTTGGCCAGTTAGGCGCCGAGAGACCGGCCTCTTAGGACGGCCAGCAAAAGCAGACGCGCGACCTGGAGAGCGATCTGGTCGAGCATCTAACGAGCGTTGTGGACCATTTTCCAAGCCCCATGGGCCCCCGCTCTAACCAGGAACTGAACCGGTCGCCGTATTGTAGTTGGGCGCGCCAGGATCGTTCGGGTTCGGGAGCTTGCCGGGCGCCGTGGCGCTTTCCGACCAGGCGCGCTGGACCAGGTCACGCAGGAAGCGCGCACCGTTCGCAACGTGGGCGTAGGTGTATTCTCGCGCTTCGGCGTCGTTCGGATCCGCGAAGGCCTTCCGCTTGTCCATCCGATAGACCGCTTCGGCGTCATGACCGCTGGCCTCCAAGAAGCCCAGCACCTGGTCGAACAGGTCGCCTTGCTGATGGTCGATCGCGCCGAGCCGGCTGTTCACGTCGGCCGTTGTCAGATCGATCGCGTTGACGAAGCGCGTTTCGAAAAGGCCATGGATGTCGCCGTCCAGAGTGTAGCCGTTCGGATTGGGGTCGCGCCATCCGTTGCTGTGCCAGGTGACATGCATAGGCTGGGCGCCGTCGCCGACATAGTGACCGAGCCAGGCGACGTGGAAAGCGCAGGTCGCCTCGATCAGGCTAGGATCGCCCTTGACCTGCAGCTTCCGGACTTGGCGGAAGCAGGCGACCAAGCGGCCATAGCTCTCCATGACGGCGTAAGGAAGCGTGCCCGTCCACCTGGCGTTCATGCGGCTCGCCGTTTCCAGATCGCCTTGAGCGACGAGGCGATTGTGCTCGTCATGGAGCGCCAGCAGAAACTCGAACCGGGAGCGCGGGATCACGCGCATGAACGCGAACTGCTGGCGGAACCAGCCGTGGTTGGGGTCTTCCGCGATCTTGGAAAAGGGATCGGCGGCGTTTCGCCAGTTGTCCGGCTCGGTCGCGTTGGCCGCGATGTAGTCGACATGGCGTTTCAAAAAGACCGGGCCATCGTCGGGCAGCGCCATCACGGCGGCCCGGTCAATCACCTCGTGGCCGCGCTTGCCCCAGGCCGCCGCGGGCGTCGAATGCAACCCGACGAGGGCAAGGCAGGTCAGGGCGGTGAGCGTCTTGTACAATTTGGAGGTCCTGTTTGAGCGCGGCCATGCGCGGTCGCCCGATCCAGGCGCCCGGCTCTCGCGGGCGCCTGAAAGCGAGGGGGATCAGAAGTCGTAGGTGACCGACAGTTCGAAGTTGCGCCCGAAGATAGGGCGACCATAGATCGGCTCGGGCGTGCCCTGGCCCACCAGCTTGTCCGCGCGCGGGTTGCCTTCGGTCAGGGCGAAGGTGTTGGTCATGTTCCGGCCGGCCAGCTTGATCCGCCAGTTCTCGAACTCGGCGGCGACGCCGAGATCCAGGGTGGTATAGGCCGGCATCAGCGTGCTGTTACTGACGTCGACATAGCGGTCGCCGACGTAGTTGACGCGCGCATAGGCGTCCATGTCCGCCTTGCCGAGCTTGAAGCTGACACTGGGCGAGATCGAGCCGTACCATTTGGGTTGGCGGGTCGGCATCTTGCCGTTGGCGTCGATCGGCTCCCCGCCATACTCGTCGGTCAGCCGGGCCAGCTCAATGCCGTTGTAGTTGATCGACGAGTCGATCCGGAACCACCGCACCGGGCGGTACTTGGCGGCGAGCTCGAAGCCGGGGCTGACGGCGTCGCCGGTATAGTTGGCCTGGATGATTTCGCCCGTCTTCGGATCGATCCCGGAGCCCGCCGCAGAGTAAGGCGCGTACTTGGCGTAGAAAACGGTGGCGAAGACGTCGAGCTTCTTCGTGTCCAGCTTCAGGCCGCCCTCGTACTGATCGACCTCGCTCATGTCGATCTCGCTGTCCCTTATGACGCTGCGCGCCGAGGGGGCGTTGTAGGACTTGGCGTAGCGGAGATAGCCGGCCACGCGCTTGGAAAACTCGTAATAGGCAGCCGGTGGTCCAAGAGAACAGGTCGTAGTCGGCCTCGCGCGCCGAGAACTGTCCGTTCAGGCCCTTGACCTTGTCGTCGGCCAGCGTGGTCTTGTCGCCCAGGTCGTAGGTCGCCGTGCCGTATTTGCGGCCCTTGAACTTCGAATATTGCCAGCGGAAGCCGGCGTCGATCCGCAGCTTGTCGTTGATGTGCCACTGGTCGTTCAGATAGACCGCGACGTGGTTCATCCGGGCGCTGTCGCGGTCCGCCGCCGTGCCATAGGTGATGACGCCGCCATCGGTGACCGAGCCGATCACCTTGCCAGCGCTGTTGTAGGCCAACAGGTCCAGCGGATGGGGCTGGGTCGCCATCTCGATCAGGTAGCGCTGGCGGTAGTAATCGAAGTCGTGCTCGAAGTGCGAGCCGAACAGGCCGAACGTCAGGTCGTGACGACCGAAGGGCGTGGCCAGCTGCTTGGACACCCGCAAATCGTCGAGCAGGGACTTCACCTTCAGGTTCGTCGCCCGGTAGTCGGCGGTCAGGATCAGCCCGTGCGACTTGGCCGGATCATAGACCTCCGCGCCGCTCGTACCGGCGATCGCGTAACCGAAGCGCGCGACCGAGCCGAACGCCTTCGCGGCCGCGCTGGCGTAGCGCTGGGCGAACACATTGGCGTTGGTCGGATAGCCTTCGGAATAGATCGCGTCCAAGCCGCCGTCGATGTCCGACATCCGCGCCTTATTGCTGATCCGCCAGCCGTCGCCGAGGTCGCGCTGGAAGTCGAGACCGATGGTCTTCAGTCGGGTTTGTCGCCCGTCAGTCAGGTCGCGATCGAGAACCTCAACGGTGCGGGCGCTGCCTTGCGGGATCATCATCTTCACATGGCGCAGCCAGGGCGTGTTCAGCGTGCCGGTGAACGGGTCGAGCACGTCCGACAGGGAGTCCTTGGGGTTGTCCGGATTGGCCAGCGGCACCGGCAGGATGAAGGCGTTCTTGTCGTCCAGAACCCGCACGAACAGGTTGATGTCGCCGCCCTCGATCTCGCGCGTCAGGTTCATCCGGAATTGGCCGCCCTGGTCGGCGGTGTAGCCCATCTCCCGATAGCCATCGCTGATGCGGTAGAAGCCGCCCAGCGCGAGATAGGTCTTGTCGGCCAGCGGGCCGGACCAATAGGCGTCGACGCGGCCAAGGCCGATGCTGCCGGCGGTCACCCGGACCGCGCCCTTCGCCACATCGCTCCCGCGACGGCTGATGTTGTTCATCATCGCGATCGCCTGATCGGCGAACACCGGCGCCGTACCGCCTCGCACGACCTCGAACCGCTGGGTCATGATGTCGACGCGGCTGAGCACGTCAGAGTTGGCGAAGTGGGCGCCGTTCTGGGCCAGGATCGGAGCCCCGTCCTCCTGAAACTCGGTGAAGGCGCCCTCGCCCGGCACGCCGCGGATACGCCAGACGTTCTGCACCTCGCCGCCGCTGGCCTCGCCATAAACGCCGGGAATCCGGTTCAGCATGTCGATCGTTCCGGTCGGCGCGATCTGTTCGATGTCTTTCGCGGACAGTGTGGTGACGGCGTAGGAGGTCTCGAACTGCCGCTCACCGAGGGTCGTGCCGGTCACGATCAGGGTGTCGAGCTGCAAGCCGAGGCTATCGGCTTGATCGCGACCTTCGGCGGGTTTGGTCGGCGCCTTCTGGTCCGCTTGCTGCTGCTGAGACGCGCGCCCGAGGCCCGCCTGCGACTGCTGCGCCGACGCGGAGAAAGGCGTCGCCACAAGCGCGGCCGTCAGCGCCAGCCAGCTGACGCCGGCGCCGTTGAATTCGATCTTTTGCACTCAAGCCCCCATGAAGGGCGGCATACCTCGGGGCCGCCAATATATTCATGAGTAGAAGATATTTATGACGCTTTTTCGCTGCGGCGACGTAAGACGAGGCGCAGCAGCGCGATATGTCGGAAATTCAGATGCGTTTAGGCCGCGCCCAGCACCCTCGGCGGGACCGGAGAGCGGGTTTCCTTCAGTGCTGGATCAAAATCCGATGTCGGAAAGATGCTCTGGCGCCAGCGCGGCGGTCAATGGCAGGGCCGCAGCGCCAAGCCGCGGCCCCGATGCCGCGACGAGGCTAAGCCTGATCTCTGGCCAGGGGTTTTCATCGCGGATGCGCGCCTCGGCGGCCGATCGCATGCGGCTGACCAGCAACTCCGCGACCGGTTGCGGCAGCAATCCACACACGAAAACCGCTTCCGGATCGAGCAGGTATGTCGCGCTACGAACGACCTCCAGCAACTGGTCGGCGGCGCGCTCGACCCAGCATTCGATCGCCCGACGCGTTTCCTCGACGAGCCGGACCTCCTCGATCCGGCCCACCGGAAAGCCCCAGCGCGCGAGATGGGCAAGGAGATCATCTCCCGACGGCCTGGCGAGATTGCGCGGGAAGAAGGCGCCGATCTCCCCGGCATTGCCGTGGGCGCCGCGCTGCAGCTGGCCGTCCATGATCACACCGCCACCCACGCCATGCGCGACATAGATCGACAGGAAGCTGCGGAACTGGCGGCCGTCACCAAACAGCGACTCCGCCAGCGCCATCGAGGCCGCGTCGTTTTCGTAGACGACCCTCAAGCCAAGCCGCTCCGCAAGGAACCGCCCAGGGTGCACGCCTCGCCACGCCGCGAATTGCGGCAGCGGAATCGGGATCTTCGATCCACGTCCGACGTGCCCCGGCATCGCAAGCCCGACCCCAAGAAAACGGGCGTCCGACCAGCCGAGCGCCGCGCGCCCTTGCTCCAGGCAGCGTGCGATTTCGTTGGCGACAACGTCCGGAGAGAGATCCCAAAGCGGTACCCGAGCCTCCCAGCGCGGCTTGCCGGCAAGGTCGACCAGGCAGATCTCCAGATGCTCGACGGTGAGCGCGACGCCCGCCGCGAACGCCCCCTCAGGCGCCAACGACAGGATTTGCCTCGGCTTTCCCCGCTTGCCGCTTGGAGAGGCCATCTCCTCGACCAGTAGCCCACGGCGGATCAGGGAGGTCGAGATATTGGTCAACGTCGAGGCCTGCAACCCGCAGAGTTCGGCGATACGCGCCCTATGCACCTGGCCCTGCTGGCGCACGACTTGAAGAACCTGGCGCTCGACCGCGCCAAGATCGAACAGTCCGTCGCGCGACGACAGACCTTCAAGGGAGTGGGCTGACTTCAGGTTCATCGAAGCGCCATCCTCACACGCTAGACGGTTATTCATCACATGAACATAAACGTCTCCGAGCGTGGTTTGCATCTCGAATTCGTTTGATCCGGCTCGAAGGCCCCTTTCAGCGAATGGCTCTCCCGATCTCCAGCCTGTTTCTCCTGGCCCGGCATTCGGTTGTCGATTTCGGGAAGTCGATCCTTTGGCGCATGTTCAAACTGTTCGCCCTGTTCCACTTGGTCGAGACCCTCGGCATCGACGCCGATCTCGCTGGGCTGCTGGTGATGGCCAGCCTAGTGGCCGACGCCGCGATGGATCCGCTTGTGGGCAGCTTGATCGATTGGCTCAGTCGGCGCGGCTGGAGCTACAGGCCCTATTATCTGGCGGCCCCGATCATCGCGGGGGGCATCCTGACCGCGTTCTTTTCACTCTCGGACGGCGGATGGGCCTCGACATGGCGGATCGTGCTGTTCCTCGTCGCCTTCCGGATCGCCTATACCTTCGCGGACATCCCGGCCAACCTGAGCGCGGTGCGCATCGCCGACGGCGGCCACGACGCAACCGCGATCTGGGGCATGAAGAAGGGCTTCGCGATGCTGGGCACGCTCGCCATCTCGGCTTGCGTCGCCCCGATCCTGCGCGGCCACGGCGGACACTTCGAGCCCAGAAATCTGGTTGCGGCTATGGGGTTGCTGACGATCGTCACCGGCCTGGCCTATGGGCTCAGCGCCGGCGTGCTTCCTGCCGGTCGCCATGGCGCGCGTGCGTGGGCTGAACCGACGTCGCTGGGCGCGCGGCTGGGCGGTGTCCTTCGCAATGGCCGTCTTTGGGCGCTGATCGGCATCGTCCTGGCCACGGGCGTCCTGACCGACGCGTTGGGGGCCGGCATACTCTTTGTCGGCCGGACTGTTGTCGGCGACGGCGCTTGGGCGGGCCGCGCGCTGTTCTGGATCGCCGTCGGCGGGACCTTGGCGATCCCCTGCGGCTCGGCGATCGCGCTGCGTCTCGGGCGAGTGGCGGCGCTTCGTTTCTCTTTCGTCGCGACGGCGATCGCAGCGGGGGCGGTTCCTTTTACCCCCCTCCAGTCGAACGCGCTCTTCGCGGTGCTGGCTCTCTATGGCTTTGGGCTGGGGCTGACACCCATGATGTACTGGGCAATGTCGATCGACGCTCTGGATCACGCCTCCTCTAAGGCTTTCGCGCCTAGCGAAGGCTTGTCCTTGTCCCTGATGTCGGCGAGCGTGAAGGTCGGCAGCGGCCTCAACGCGGCCTTGATCGGATTTTGCCTTCAGGCATCCCAGCGATCGATGGCCGATGGCGCTGCGGGGTGGGATCTCACCACGCTACTGACGCTCTGTTCGGTGGCGGGCGCTCTGATAGCCTTGGCAATCAGTTGGCGTCTGGGCGGTGGGAGGAAGACCCCGCAACCAACAGCGATCACCTAGTTCCGCTTTCCGCCACGGCCTGTAGGTCAGAATCTGGAGGGCCGGCGAGCGGGCGCCGATTGCGGACATCGGCCCGCAGCTCGAGAGCAGACCTGACGGCGGGTGGATCACGACTAGGCGTGGGCGGAAGATAGGCGTTTACCAGTGTGCCGAGCACCCCGATGGATGGGCGCTGGACCTTTCCCGCCGACCAACACCGTTACGGAGCCGCAATTGGACGCCATCCTGACGATCCTCACGCTGCTCGTCGCCGTAATCGTGAGCGGTTCGCTTGCCCGGCTAACGCGCTTGCCACTACCGCTCGTACAGATAGGGCTAGGCGGCGTAATCGCGCTTTCGATCGTCAAGACCGTCGAACTTCGGCCGGACATATTCTTCCTGCTCTTCCTCCCACCGTTGCTGTTTCTGGACGGTTGGCGCATTCCCAAGGCCAGCCTGTTCCGTGATCGCGCCATTGTCCTGGAACTGGCCCTCGGTCTCGTCCTCCTGACGGTCATCGGCGCTGGGTTCCTGATCCACTGGCTCATCCCGGCCATGCCACTGCCTGTGGCCTTCGCCCTGGCCGCAGTGATCTCGCCGACCGACCCGATCGCCGTGGCGGCAATCTCGAACCGAACGCCCATCCCCAAGCGTATGCTGCATATCCTCGAGGGCGAGTCCCTTTTGAACGATGCGTCTGGCCTTGTTTGCATGCGCTTTGCCGTCGCCGCTATGTTGACCGGCTCCTTCTCGTTACCCCAGGCGCTCGTCACCTTCCTGTGGGTCGCGTTGGGGGGTGTCGCCATCGGTGTATCGGTTACCTGGGGTGTGACCCAGGCCAAGCACTGGGTTACAGACCGCCTGGGCGAGGATACCGGCGCCCAAATTCTCGTCAGCCTCCTGATGCCCTTCGGCGCCTACCTGCTCGCCGAGCACTTCCATTGCTCGGGCATCCTGGCCGCTGTCGCGGCGGGCGTGACCATGGGTTTCGTCGAGCAGTCGGGGCAGGCCTTGGGCATCACCCGCGTGCGTCGCACAGCCGTGTGGGACACCGTCCAGTTCGCGGCCAACGGCGTGATCTTCGTCCTGCTGGGTGAACAGTTGCCGGGCATCTGGAAGGGCGCGGCCCAGACAGTACAGCTCACCGGCCATAGCGAGCCCTGGTGGCTGATCGTCTATGTCCTGGCGATCAGCGCCGCGCTTGGCGCGTTGCGGTTCGCATGGGTGTGGACATCCCTGCGGCTGACCCTTTTTCGGGCCCAGCGCCGCGGCGATCCCCCGCAGAAGACCAGTTGGCGACTCGTCCTTGCCATGTCGTTCGCGGGCGTACGCGGCGCCATCACCCTGGCCGGTGTTCTCACCCTGCCGCTGACCTTGACCAACGGCGACGTCTTCCCCGCCCGTGACCTGGCCATCTTCCTGGCCGCCGGCGTGATTGTGCTGTCGCTGCTTCGGCAGGCGCTCGGTACCCAGTCCGTAGGGGCCTCGAGCTCCCACCGGAGCCCTCGCGCCAAGCCGACGAGGATCGGGCCCGGGCAGCTGCGGCGTCGGCCGCGATCCGCGCCATTGAGCACGCGCAGCACGCGCTATTCCAGGACGGTGTCGACGCCGATCTGTCGACCGAAACAGCGGCGCGGATCATGGAACTATACCGCCAGCGTATCGTGAGCCGCACCCATGGCCTCGAGGAAGCCGCGCTCAACCGCAGGACCGAGAAAATCGAGCGCCAACTGCGCTTGGCAGGGGTCCGAGCCGAACGCGAGGAGATTTTCCGGATCGGCCGGGACCGGCAACTCGATGAGGACGTCACGCGCCGCATCGTCCGCGAGTTGGACCTCCTTGAAGCGCGCTACACCGGTTGACATCCGCCCGCGCCAGGCGCGCCGCTCCTGGGGCATCGCATAGAACTTGCGCCACTCGCTGTATGGGAGCGCTCCTATGCCGGCAGTTCCGCGCCAGGAGCTGACATTGGCTTAGCGCACGAAGCCGGACAGTTGCGATCGAGCGCGTCGCGGCGGAGATGGCGGGGCGGCCCTTTCCAAAGCGACCAAGCCCACCCGCCACCGGCCCTCCCGACCCGAGGACTCGGTGTCCGTCGGCGCCCGCCTAGTACGTCCCCTGATAGAGCTCCGAGATGCGACGGATCTCGTCGTCGCTGAGCTTGCCGGAGATGTCGCGCATGCGGCGGTAGACGTCGTTGCGCCGCGCGCCGCTCTTGTAGTCGCGCAATTGCCGCTCGAGATAGCCGGCGTTCTGGCCCGCGATCACCGGCGCTTCCGGAGGTCCGCCCACGCCGCGCGCGTGGCAGCTTTCGCACGGCGGCATTTGGCGCGACGGGTCGCCGCGATGGATCAGCCGGCTGATGGCGGGATCGTCGACGCCCAGATCGCCCGCGCCCAGCCGCACCCGCGCCTTCACGTGACCGAAATAGGAAGCGACCTGCGCCAGTTGCTCGTCGGTAAGGCTCTTGGCCACCGGCGTCATCTGGACGTTGTAGCGCGCGCCCGATCGATAGTCGGACAGTTGCTTGTAGATCGCCTGGGGCGATTGCCCCGCCAGGCGCGGGAATTCGTCGCTGATCGTCGCGCCCTCTTCGCCGTGGCAGGCCGAGCAGACGTCGGCGGCGAGCGCCGCGCCCTGACGCGGGTCGGCGTTGGCCAGGATCGTCAGGGTCTGGGGGCTCCAACTCACCTGCGACACCGGCGCGGCCTTGGCGTCGAACGACGGTTGGCGCTGGGCCGGCGTGCCGGGCTGAAGGCCTACGGCGCGGCAGATCGCCGTCCAGGCGTCGAGGTCGGCGTTGGGCGCCTGCATCACCGGCAGGGCGAACAGGCCCACCGCCACCGAGAAGGCCAGTACGCCGCCGACCAGCAGGCAGGCGCTCAGCGTCCAGCGACGATCGTCTGGCTCGGGATGTTCGGGTTCGCTCATGGGTTTAGCCTCCCGACAGTCGGTGAAGGATCGCCTCCGGCGCATCGCCGATGAAGAACTGGGCGATGGGATAGCCGTAGGCCACCGCCATCAGCACCGCGACGAGGATGTTCCAGACCCAGAAGCCGTTGAGGACCGCCGGCACGCGCTTGGGCTGGTGAACCGCCAGGGCGAACGCGTAGCCTTCCGGCGCCGCGGCGGCCGCCTTGCGGGGAAGCAGGTTGGCCACGAACAGCGCGGCGCTGGTCAGCAGCATTACGCCGCCGATCAGAGAGAGCACCACCCACGGCCCCCACCAGGCGATGCGCGGATCGGCGTAGTCGAAGGTGGCGACGCGCCGCCATTGCCCCTGCAGCCCCAGGAAGTGCCACGGGAAGGTCATGACCATCATGCCAATCGCCCACAGCCACAGCTGCAGCCGCTGCCAATGGGCGTCGACCAGGGCGCGGCGGGTCAGGCTGGGCCAGATCTCGTAGGCGATGGCGAAGTACATGATCACCACCGTGCCGCCGAAGATCAGGTGGAAGTGGGCGGTGACCCACGCGGTGTTGTGAACCATGGCGTTCATGCCGTAGCTCATGTTGATCAGGCCGCCGCCGCCGCCGAACCACAGCATGAAGAAGGCCAGGCCCGTGGCCAGCATCATCGGCCGCTCCCAGGGCAGGGCCTTGATCCAGCCCAGCAGTCCCTTGCCGCCGCGCAGGCGTCCGGCCAGCTCCATCGAGGCCGAGATCGTGAACACGGTCAGCAGCGTCGGCGCCGAGACCAGCGCCGTCAGCGACATCTGGATGAACTTGAAGCCCGTCGAGTGCTCGGGGTCCATGAACAGGTGGTGCATGCCGACCGGCAGGCTGTAAAGCAGGAAGGCCACAAAGGTCAGGCGACCCATGGTGTCGCTGAACAGCCGCCCGCCCGCGACGCGCGGCGCCATGGTGTAGAAGGCCGTATAGGCCGGGATCAGCCAGAAATAGACGATGGCGTGCAGGGTCCACGAGAACAGGGTCCGCGACAGGCCGACGTCGATCGTCTGCTTGAAGCCCAGCACCGCCGGCATGATCAGGAACAGGATCTCGCTGGCGACGCCGACCGTGGTCCACAGCCACATCACCGCGTTGGCGACGGTGGCATACATGGCCAGGGGTACGGGGACGCCGGGATTGGCGCGCTTGAAGCCACCCATGGCGACCAACATCAGCACGCACCAGACCCACGAGGCCGCCACGACGAGAACAAGGCCCAGATAGAACCAGACCGTCGCCGTCAGCGGCGGATAGAAGGTGTAGAGCACCGAGGCCTGGCCCGCGCCGATCGACAGCACGGCCATGACCACGCCGACCACGCCCATGGCGTAGGCGCCCCAGGCCCAGGCCTTGCCGGGCAGCTCGCGCTTCAGCGCCGTCTCGGCGACGAAATAGCCAAAGCCCATGATGAAGAAGGTGGTCAGCACATAGGCCATCGAGACCCCGTGCGCGGTCACCGACTGGTAGTAGCGCTGGGGGATGTCCTGCGGCGCCGACAGCGGACTGCGGACCCACATCTGCCAGACGCCCAGCACGCAGGCGGCCAGAAAGACCCCGAAGGCCAGCCAGAGGTGGGCGAGGATCAGGCGGTTATTGCGCGGCACAGGCGACCCTCCCGTCCGGACCCGGCTTGAAATCGGCCTTGGGCACGACCCGGACCGTGGCCACCATCTCGCTGTGGCCCAGGCCGCAGTACTCGTGGCACGGCATCAAGAGGTCGCCGGTCTTGCGGAAAACGGTGTGCACCTGGGCGACATAGCCCGGCACCACCATGGTGTTGACGTTAGTCCCCGACACCAGGATCCCGTGGATCACGTCGGGGCTCGAAAGGCGCAAAGTCACCGGCGTGTCGGCCGGCAGCACCACGCAGCGCGGCACGAAGGCGAACTGGGTCGTCACGACACGGGCCGTGATCTGGCCATTGGCCTCGACGCGGGTCCCGAGGTTGGCTTCGGTGAACTCGGCCGACAGATGCAGGTCCTGCGGCTTGGTGCGCTCGATGTTGCTGGGCGGATTGATGTGCATGACCACGCCGGCCACGATCACCATGACCATGATCAGCGACACGCAGCCGATCACCACCAGCAGCCACCGCCCCTCGGCGCGGGCGATATCCTTCTCGGTGGAGGCGTTCATCCCACCGATCCTCGCGGCAGGAAGACGAACAGGTACATGGCCAGCCACGCCAGCATCAGCGAGCCGACCGTCAGTCCGGCAAGGGCGAAGGCGCCCTTGGGCGTCTCCTTCAGCGCGGCGTCGATCTCGGCCTCGGTGAGACCGTCATCATCAGGCGGCATGACTTCTCCCCAGGCCGGCGGTGCTGGTGACAAGCTACAGGCAGAACTCAAGGTTGCAAGTGAGTCACACATCACCTTGACGTTAGCGCACCCCGCTAACCTACGCGCCAGCGCTTGAGACCTGAGCGCGCCCATTCCGCGGACTGGACCAGAGGCGAGCGCTCGATTCAGCCTGAAACAGCGGTGCGTCGGCCTGTGTGAGAGCCTTGACCACGATCCCGGCTCCGGCGCAGCGATCCGCCCACAATGTTAGCTCAGCCCTTCACCTCCCCTCACCTCTCGCCCGAGCGGCAAGCGCCTATGCGACGGACAGCAGGCGGCGGCGCCCAGTCCCCACGCTGGACAGACCCGAGGTTTTCTCCCGACCGCCAAGGAAGCATCAGGCGAATGTCCATTTCAGACGATTTCTGGTTCACGGGATGCGACGATCTAAGGATCGCCGCGACCCACTGGCGTTCCCAAGGCCAGCCGCGCGCCGTCGTGCAGATCGCGCACGGCATGGGCGAGCACGTCGGCCGCTATGCGGAAACCGCCACGTTCCTCGCCAGAAACGGCGTCGCCGTCCTCGGCAACGATCACAGAGGCCATGGCCGTACGGGCGTCGCCTCAGGCGACACAGGCAGTTTCGGACTTGCGGGTTTCGACGGGCTCGTGAAGGACATGGAACGCCTGCTGACGCTATGCCATGAGATGTATCCGGGCCTGCCCGTCATTCTGCTTGCCCACAGCATGGGGTCCTTCGCGGCCCAGAAGCTGATCCTGACCCAAAGTCATGGCCTGGCTGGCGTGGTGCTATCGGGCACCGGCGCTCTGGATTCGCTTTTCGACCAAATCAAGCATCTGAACTTCGACATCGCCAAGCTGACGAACCAGTGGCTCGACCAGGTCAGGACGACGCATGACTGGTTGAGCCGCGACGCCAAGGCGGTCGATGCCTTTCTCGCAGATCCGCTATGCTTCGCGACCCTGGACGACGACGCGACCTTGTCGCTCGCGAAGGCCGCGCCGATCCTGGCCGACCCCGCCGCCCTTCGCGGAATCCGGCCGGACCTGCCCGTCTATTGCGTGGCCGGATCGCGCGATCCGATCGGCCAGGAAGCCGAGGGCGTAAGGCTGCTGATGCGTCGGTACGCGAAGGCGGACGTCCGAGACATTCAGAGCGACATCTATGAAGGCGGGCGGCACGAGATGCTGAACGAGACAAACCGCGCGGAAGTCCGCGCCAATCTCCTAACCTGGATGGACCGCGCCCTCCGATGCGGGAGCGATCAGCCGCGCGCATCAATCGCGGCTCCATCGAGCGCCAAATAGGCTGGCGCCGGCCAGCCGCCTCAAGGCCTCACCAGGCGATGAAGCGCCCGAACAAGCTCGGTCGCTCGCCATCAGGGCGGCCAAGCTTGCCATCCAGGCGAGAGACGCGGCGTTCTAGAGAGGTTTCACGATCGCGGCCGGCAGACGCGCGAGAATTTCCTCTGCGGCCCGCTCCTGCGCGGGCAGATCGCCTTCCCCAGCGATGTCGATACGGCAGGACCAGATCACCTGACCGCACCGATCGGTTAGCTCCACCGCGATGCGCCGCATCTCCAGCGCCCGCCGGACCGTGCCATGCATGACGAGGTCTGAACCGGTCCGCGCCGCGACATCGTCCAGCGAATAGCGGCTCTCCCGAAACTGGAACATCACGGCTCTCGGCGCGACCCGCGCCCGCGCCGTCCGTTCCGCCGCATAGATGAGCTCGTCCGTCACGCCCGCCGCGAAAGCCTGTTCCTCATGGCAAAGCGCGGTAAAGGGAGGACCGCAAGCACCGGCGATTTCGCGCCCGCCGAGGACGGTCCAGTCACGATGTGGGATCCGCCGCGCCGAGGACGAAAGACCGGTACGTAGGTTCCGGTGGGGATCGACACGATCACCACGTCATCCTGGCCGGGCCCGGCGTAGTAGGCGTCAAGCTTTTGCCTCAGCCGACGCGCCTCGACCCGCACGGCGGAATCGATCCGAGGGTCATAGTCGATGACGCCTCCATAAAGCTCGATGCCGATCACCAGCTCTTTCAGCGTCGCCGCGCGCCCTTGCAACGCCTCCTCAACGACGAAGCGGAGGAAGGAGAACAGCTTTCCCGAACCCACGAACGCGCGCTCGCGCAAGCGCTCCAGCTGAGCGCGCACCGCTGCCTCGGTCGGGACCTCAAGAGACGGCTCAACGGGCGGTTCGGCGTCGGCGCCAGCGCGAACGGCGAGATCTGTGAGGTGCATGCGCTATCTCCCAGCGATATCGGCGGGCATCGCCTGAATTCCAATGCTCTTCTGGGGAGCGTGGATAAGGCAGCGGCTCAAGGTCGCCGACTTAACAGGTGCCAAGAACCGCTAATTCGCGCATATGCGCTGTGCTAACGCTCGACGAGGGCAATGGGGATGCTTCGACTTCTGGTTGGGCGGCCATGACCGAACGGATCATTCGTTTCGGCCCGTTCGAACTGCGCCCGGAACGAGAGCTGCTGCTGAACGCCGGCGCCCGCGTCAGCCTGGGATCGCGCGCGCTCGCCATCCTGGCGCTCTTGGCCGAACGGGCTGGTGAAATCGTCTCGATCCAGGAGATCAACGAACACGTCTGGCCAAACCTGTTTGTCCAGGAAAACAACCTCAGAGTGCACATGAGCTCGATTCGCCGCGCCCTGCGGACGGCGAGCGAGGGCGACGCCGAGATCGTCAATGTGCCAGGTCGAGGCTATCGCCTGAGCGCCGAGGTGACCCTCGAGAGCGCTGGCGAGGACGCTCCCGAAGCGTCGGGACCTCGAAGCCTGCGTCCTCTGCCCCCGCCCCTCCAGATGAACCGCCTGATCGGCCGAGCCGACACGGTCGCCCAGGTGGGTGAAAGCCTGCGCCAGCATCGCCTTGTCACGATCGTGGGACCTGGCGGCGTGGGCAAGACCAGCGTCGCGCTGGCCGCCCTGAATGTGCTTCCCGCGAACGCCACCGCCTGTTTCATCGACCTGACCAATTGCGCTTCGATTGAACATGTCGCGGCCGCCGCCGCGCCGCGCTCCAGAGTCCGATGGGCCGCGACACGACGCCCGGCGTTCTTGTCGACCGCCTGCGCGAGATTGAAATCCTTCTCGTGCTCGACAATTGCGAACACCTGATCGACGTCGTCGCCCGCGTGGCAGAGACGGTGCTGCGGTCCTGTCCGGGCGTGAGACTTCTGGCGACGAGCCGCGAGCCCATAAGGGTGTCCGGTGAGATGCAGGTGCACCTCCAGCCTCTGCCTTTCCCCTCCGCCGCCGACACGGGCCGAGCGATCTTGGAGAACCCAGCGGTGCTGCTGTTCACGGAACGCGTGGCAGCAGCGGCTGGCGGCTTTTCGATCACCGAAGAGAACGCCGGAGAGGTCGCCGCGGTGTGCCGGTCGCTCGACGGTCTCCCGCTTGCGCTGGAGCTGGGGGCGGCGGCTGTCCCGATCGTCGGACTCCAGGCGCTATCCACCGGCCTAACCCAGCGGTTGGCGCTTCTGGCGTTCGGCCGCCGAACACTGGCGCGACACGAGACGCTGGAGGCGATGCTCGACTGGAGTTTCGAGCTGCTATCGCCAGCCGAGCGCACCGTGCTGAGCTTTCTCGGCGCGTTCCGCTCCAGTTTCGACCTGACCGCCGCCGTGAGCGTCGCGACTCTCCAAGACGACGAGAGCGAAACCGCGCGGGCGGTCCTGCGACTGGCGGCGAAATCCCTGCTGCTGATAGAGCCGTCTTTCCAAGGCGTGACCTATCGCCTGCTGGAGACGACCAAGGTCTATGCCCGGCGGAAACTTCACGAATCCGGCCAAGCGGCGATCGCCGCGCGCCGCCACGCCGAATGGGTGCGTGAGCTGTTGGCGCGGGCCAAGAGCGACTGGCGGCGGCTGGATCGCGCTGTCTGGTGGGATCGCTACGGAAACACCATCGACGATGTCCGCGCGGCGCTTCTCTGGTCGCTGCATGAAGACGGCGACAAGAAGCTGGGCGTCAGCCTCACTATAGCGTCAGCGCCCTTGTGGCTCGGCGTCTCGCAATTCGCCGAGTACAACTCCTGGCTGGAAGACGCGCTAGCGGCGCTCGAGACCCTCGGAGAGGCTGGCGGTTACGAGGAGGTCCAATTGCAGACCGGCCTCTGCGTGCTGCGGTTCAACGCGGACCGCCCAGGCGAGCGGTTCGTGCGCGCGGCGACGCAGGTCTTGCGGATCGGCGAGAAGACCGGCGATCCGCTGGCGCGGGCGACCGGCGTGTGGCTGCTGTCCGGCGAACGCACGTTGATGGCGGACTATCCCGTCGCTCTCGACCTCGCGCGACGTATGCTGGCGACGGCGGAGCCCGAAGCGGATTCCGATCTCGGCGCGTTCTCCCAACGCGTCGTCGCCGCAATGACGTTCCGGGCCGGCGATGTCGCGAAATCGGCTGAGATCGGTGGACAACTGGTCGCTAACCTCTCGGGTCAGAGCGCCTATGGCGCGGCCCTGCGCTACGATCATTCGACCGTGGCGCGCGGGAACCACGCCGTTACGCTCGCGGTGAAAGGACGTCTGGAAAGCGCCCGAAACCTGATCATGGAAGCGGCGATCGACGCCCAGCGCCTGCGCAATCCCAATTCCTTCAGCTATGTGCTGAGCAACGCCGCCTGCCCGATCATGCTCTGGCTCGGCGACAACGAACTGGCCCGACTCTATGCCGGCCTGCTCGCGAACGCCGCCGAGGCCAACGGCTTCAGCTACGTGGCCGAACTCGCCGCCACGTTCTCCGGCATAGCGGACCTTCGCTTGGGCAAGCCCCCGCAGAGTATCGCGCTGCATCGGCTAAAGGCGCCCCCGCCGCATGACAAGAATGTCTTCATCACCACTCACGCGGCGCTATGCGACGCCGAGGCAGTCGCGAGAACCGAAGCCTCTCCGCCGCATTGGGCGACCGCCGAGATCCTGAGGGCTCATGGAGAGGCGAGGCTCCGAGCGGGCGACAAGGCGGGCGCCCGGACGCTGTTCGAGCGGGCGCTGTCACTAGCCGAAGCACAAGACGCCGGCCTGTGGGCGCTGCGCGCCGCGACATCGTTGGCGGGCCTGGCGGAGTCGGACGCGATGGCGGGCGTGCTCGAGGCGGCGCTCGCGCGCATCGAGGGCGACGACCGCTACCCGGATGTCCTCGCGGCCAAGTCGCTTCTGACCACGTTCGCAGGCTAACGTCGGCTCACTTTCCCGGTGACGCCTACCTCCATCATTCTGCCTCGCAAGCGACGGGTAGACAGGGGCGATGTTGGAAACCATCTTTCGACTGATGACGGCCGGCGGGGTGTTCGTGGGCGTGACCGCCATCTGCGCCGCCATGCGAAACCACACCCGACACCTCAACGCGCAGATCTTTCTTGCCTATTCGGACCGCTTGCAGACGGTTCGGCGCGTACTGCGCACCGACTTGCTGCCCATCTGGACCGCCAAGCCGTCGCCGGACGAGATGGCCCGCATCCTCCCCAGCCTTCTGCAGGTGTTGCACCTCATCCTCGAACTCTATGAGCTGAAGACCCAGGGGTATGTGAAGCCGCGAATGTGGGCGATCTGGTCGCGGGATATCGAACGCTTCCTCGCGACCCCAAGCGCTCTCGCCCTTCGCGCGGAAATCCGCCACGAGTTCAGCGGGCACGACAAGTTCCTCTGCTGGATCGAGAAGCACCAAGCCGCCTTGGATTGAACGCGGCCCCATCCAAGGTTCAAGCGCGAAGCACCAATGACGGCGGGAAGGCTCAAGCGTTCGCCAGGACCTCGGCCAGCGCGTTGATCACCGCGACCTCCTTGGCGTCGCGGATCTCGGCCTCCCGCGTGATAGAGCATGCGCCGGAAGATTGAGCCGCTTGCCGGGCGATCAGCTCCCTGGTCGCCTGGTCGAAACATGGCGCGCCGAGCGTCACCCACAACCGCTCCATTGGCGAGCCGAGATGCTCGATGAAATGCAGCGGCCCGCTCGCGTCGCCGCCCAGATGGAAAGACGGCAACGGGCCGGACGTGGCCCAGCGGACGCCCAGCGCGGTCGTGATGATCGTGTTCAGTTCGTCGATCGTCACCACGCTGGCGCTCACCAGCGACACGCATTCCCGGAAGATCGCCGCCTTGAGACGATTGGCGACGACCCCGGGGACTTCCTGGCGGATGACGCGGGTGACCTTTCCCATCGCGTCGTAGAAGGCCACGGCGCGCTCGGTGATTTCCGGATCTGTGGTCGGCGTGGGCGCCACCTCGATCAGCGGCATCAGGTGCGGCGGATTGCACGGATGGCCGATGATCAGCCGCGTCTGGTCGCGCATCTCTGTCTGCTGCAACGAGGCGGGGATGCCAGAGCTGGAGCTGCACAGCAGCGCGTCGATCGGCGCGGCCGCCTCGACGACCTCCCAAAGCCCTTGCTTGAAGCCGAGCCTTTCCGGACCGCACTCCTGAACGATAAACGCCTGGGCCACAGCGCGCGCGTTGTCGCGCTCGAAGCTGACCCGCTGGGCGACGTCGAACGACGCATGACCCAAAGCTACGAGCGCCGGAAGCGCCGCTTCGATAATCGCCGTGGCCTTGGACGCTATCTCCGGATCGGGGTCGCTGATGACGACCTTCATCCCATTGGCTGCGAACAGCGCCGCCCAGGAAGCGCCGATGACGCCGCCTCCAATGATCGTGGCGGTCTTGCCGGCATAATCGAGCGGCTTGGATGGCACGGGCTTCTCCCGGTCAGCGAGCTTGCCGGCGCGGATCTCCGCGCCTCGCCTGTCAGGGATACGGCGCGAAAACACGAGGTGGGTGTAAGCGGCCGCTAGCGGAGTGAGTGGTTGGCCTAACGGTCATTCGAGGGCTATTCCCAGCACGCCGGTCGCCAGGGCCAGAGTCGCGGCCGCCCGGAACACGGCGCCCCGGGCCTCGACTGCGGGGTTGTCGGCGGTCAGCAATTGCCAATTGGGCGAGACTGGCGTCGGTGATCGCACCTACTCTTCGTTGTTGAGATAGTCGTACACGACCTTGCCAAGCCCGAGCGTGAGGTCGGCAACGAAATGGGTCGTCGAAACGACCTCCCGTATCGGCAGATCCGCCACCGGCGCTAGCGCATGTGGCACCAACGATAAGCCCCCCGGCCCCGTCCAGACCCCCTTCAGCTGAATGTCCTCCAGATGGTACTCGACGAGCTCGCAAATGCGCGCCGTTCCGTCCACGTGCGGAATGATCTTCAGTAGGAAGTTGGGCAAGGCGAGCGCGCGCAAGGTCGCTTCCGGGTCCCCTTGCTTATGCTTGTAGCCCATCGTGCCCGTCGCGACGCGAACGGGCCCATAATCCAGCGTGCCGACAAGCGTGTCTGTTTCGGTGCGAAGGCTTGGACCCGCGAGCTTCTTGGGAAAGCCCCACAGCTCACGCCCGCCAGCGATCGGCGGGTGGTCATTCAGGAACATGTTGAGCGTGTAGTTCCCGCTCACTCCCCGGAAGCGAACAGGGATGACTTGACCGGCTTCCGTGTAGTTGCCGAAGCCGGTCGAGTCCGGCATGCGAATGAACTCGAACTTCACCAGGTCAGAAACGACTTCGAGCGGTTCGGGCACAATCTCGCGAAGTCTATCCGGATCGGTCCGGTAGGTGAGGATGAGAAACTCACGGTCGCAGAACCGATACGGTCCTGGCGGGTATGCGGGTTGCGTCAGGGGCATGGCAAACGCGCGATCGCGAACTTCGGCGATGTTCATGAAAGCCTCCCGTTGGTGGCGATATCAAACGTGAAGACGCCATCGGCGCTGGTAGGGCGTTCAAGGACTTCCGGATGCCGCAGCGTGCGGATCGTGTCGGACAGCCCCGCAGCCCAATGATCGTCCATGCTGCGAGCGGAGAACTCGAAATCCTTGGAGCCTCCCTCAGCGCGACGCGACTGATAGATGAGCTGAATAATGTTGTAGACTTTGCGGTCAGACTCGGGCGCGAGGAGCGCGTACTCGGGCGTGTCGCGCAAATGCTCGGGCAGTTTCGAAATGAGTTCAGTCAGGGCGCTGCGGAGCTGTTGCTCCTTTCTGAACTGATCGGATCTCGCCCGCGTGCGGCTGGAATACTGGATTTCCTTCTGGCGTGTCATGACCTCCGGCAGAGACCGGGGGATGGCGCCGCGCGCGCTCCACAAATCGACCTGGAAGGCAAGCGTATCCTGACGCTCCACGCTTTCGACAACCCATTGGAGCGGCGTGTTCGAAACCACGCCGCCGTCCCAATAATATTCACCTTCGATCTCGACTGGCGCGAAGGCTGGTGGGAGCGCACCGCTGGCGATGATGTGCTCAGGCCGGATCTCGTGGGTTCTATTGTCGAAGTAGATCAGGTTCCCTGTCGCCACATTCACCGCGCCGACGCTGAAGCGCATTTCGCCAGAATTTATTCTGTCGAAATCGACAAGCCGCTCGAGCGTGGTCTTGAGCGATGACGTATCGTAGAAGCTGATAGCGTCGGCAGTCCCGGTCGGGGCGACGTATGCGGGGAGCCGTCGCGGCGAAAAGAATCCTTCGGCGCCGCGCATCACAGCGGCGACGGCATGCCATTGGTTCGCCCAGTGGCGGACGAGGTCTCCGCCGAGCTGACCTGACGTGGGGAACCAGTCCGTCCAAGGATCGGATGTCACGGTCCGCCAGAACGCGCGCAACCTCTCGACGCGCATCTCCGGCGCGTTGCCGGCGATCAGAGCGGCGTTGATCGCGCCAATCGAGATGCCCGCGACCCAGTTCGGGTGAAGCGAGGCCTGGGCTAGCCCTTCGTAAACACCGGCTTGGTAGGCGCCGAGGGCGCCGCCGCCCTGCAGTACGAGCGCCACGCAATCGAAGGGAACGGCTTGCTGCGAGCGTCCAGCCCGTTCGGGTTTCAATGGCTTGTTCACTTGCTCCCCTTCCCTATTGCATCGCCCAGCCGTGGCTGACCACCAGCGACTGGCCGTTCAGGGCGTTGGACGGAAACGCCGCGAGGAAGGCCGCACAACGCGCGACGTCATCCAGCGTCGTGAACTGGCCATCGACCGTTTCCTTGAGCATGATGTCTCGCACCACCTGGTCTTCGGCGATGCTCGAGCGCCTTGGCCTGCTCCGGAACAAGCTTCCACGGCGGCGGCGCGCGGACGTAGCCTGGGCAGATCACATTGGCGCGCACGCCATGGTCCGCCCCTTCCTTCGCGACGACCTTCGCCAGGCCGATCAGCCCGTGCTTGGCCGCGACGTAAGGCGCCTTCAGCTTGGAGCCTTCCTTGGAGTGGACCGAGCCGATGTAGATAATCGATCCGCCGCGCTGCTGGGCGTACATCTGCTGGAGACAAGCCCGAGTGGTGAGGAACGCGCCATCCAGGTGGATCGAGAGCATCTTCCTCCAGTTGGCCAAACTGAATTGATCCACCGGCGAGACGATTTGAATGCCTGCGTTGGAGACGAGGATATCGATACCCCCGAAGCGATCGCACACCTCGCTCACGCCGGCATCGACCTCGTTCTCGCTCGCTACGTCCATCTTCACAGCCAGGCTTGAGGCGCCGCTGGCATCGAGTTCGTCAGCGGACAGCGCGCGCGGCGTCGATGTTGAGATCGGCGATGGCGACCTTTGCGCCCTGGCCGATGAAGTGGCGGGCGATCTCCTTGCCGATCCCGCTGGCGGCGCCCGTGACGATCGCGACCTTGTCTTTCAAATCCATTTGGATGCCCTTGTTGGCTGCTCCGCCTCTGACCGAGACGGGATCTGTACGGCGTGTCCCGAGGTCTCACCGCTGCGCCGGCTCGGCCTCAAGGCGTGGACATGGGACCATCGAGCATGGTCATCCCGCCGAGCGCGGCGCAGCTTGGGCCCAAGCCCAGAGTGGCGGCGGAGTCTTGCGCGGGTGCCCCGCACCGCGTTCGCGTGGCGCACACACCCGCCGGCGTGGCGGCGGCCGAAGCGACAGGCGCGGGTCCAGGCCGGTCAGCGTTGAGAAGGCATGTCAGCCACGCATCGAAACCTTCCGATCGCGCCGAGCCTTTCGGCGCGCTGCATGTCTAGTATTTTCCATCACGCGCAGAATGTTAGACACCGTTAGCGCACTGAATTCTGTCTGCATTTTCAAGCGAAAGAAGTCTTTATGGGCGAACGTTAAATTACGGCAACGCCATCATTTAGAACGAAGACTAAACGCGAAATAGGGTTGCTGGACACAGAGAGAACCGGATCACTTATTTCCCCTTTCTGAACTCTGCCAACCGCCTCCCACAGCCTGAAAAAGAGCGGTCGATGCAAGCAGACGGTCGCCGCGCGATTGCGCGAGCGCCAATTGCGCGGATAACAGGCTGCGCTCGGCGTCGAGCTGTTCGAGATAGGGAGAGTAGCCCTCGCGATAGCGGCGCGACGCGAGCTGCTGGACCCTTAAGAGGGCTTCCTGCTGGCGCGCTAACACGTCCTCCTGCTCCCGAAGCCGTGCGACGGACGCCATCCCGTCTTCGACCTCACGGAACGCGGTCAGGGCGGCCCGCCGATAGGCAAAGGCGGCTTGATCGCGGCGAGCCGCCGCGCCTTCCGCTCCGGCGCGTATCCTCCCGCCGTTGAAGATCGGCGCCAGGAGGCTTCCGCCCAGCGAGAACACCGAACGCGGATCGCCTGGGAGCAGCGAAGACGACGCGACGAAGCCGCCGGACGCCGGCAACTCGATGTCGGGCAGGAAGGCGGCCCGCGCCGCGTCCAGCGAGCGGTCGGTCGCGACGATCTGCTGCTCGGCCGAGGCGATGTCGGGGCGCTGCCGAAGCACGCTCGCCGGCAGCTGCGTCGGCGCGGCGGGGATTGTCAGCGCCGTGATCGCCGATCCACGCGCGATGGGGCCAGGCGTGCGACCGAGCAGGATGCTGATGCCGTTCTCGAGCTTGGCGATCGCGAGATCGACGGTCGGGATGACTTGGGCCGCCGCCTCGTACTCGGCTTCCGCCTGCGCCAGGTCGAGTTGCGAGCCATATCCCGCCTCGGCGCGACGCCGAATGAGCTTCAGGGTTCCAGCCCGCGCATCGAGGGTGCGTTGCAGGATCGCCCGTCGTTCATCGAAGGTCCGGAGCTGGATATAGCCGCTGACCACGCCCGCAGCGACGGCGAGCCGTACGGTCTCGCGGCTATAATCGCTGCCCAAGAGTTGAGCTTTCGCCGCTGCGGCGCCGTTGCGCAGTCGACCGAACAGGTCGAGGTCGAACGATGCCTGCGCTTCCCCTTGCGATGCCCATTGCTCAACATCGATCCCGAACGCGTTGACGCTTCGGGTGCGACCACCCGTGGCAGCGCCCTGACCTGAAGGCATCCTGGCGCCGCGCGCGGCGGCGAACTGCGCGCGCGCCTCCTCGACGCGCGCCGCCGCGATCTCGATATCCTCGTTGTGCGCGCGCCTCTTCGACAAGGCCGCTCAACGTGGCGTCCCCAAAGCGACGCCACCATTGCGCGTCGAGGGCGACTTTTGAGGCTTCCCGACCGTCGCGCCACCCGGCCGGCGGCGCCACCTCGGCGGCTGGCGGTATCACGGGTCGCGGACCAGCGCAGGCGGACAACAGGAGGGCAAGGCCGCCCGCAGCGAACCGCGCCCTCATGGCCGGACGCTCGTGTCGACCCGGACCTCCACAGACGTGCCCGGACGCAGGTTCCTCACCTCGGCTACGCCGGCGTCGACCGCGATCCGCACGCCGATCCGCTGCGGGATCTTCACGAAATTGCCGGTCGCATTGTCCGGCTTGAGGACGGCGAACTCCGATCCGGCGGCCGGCGACAGTCGTTCGACACGCCCTGTCAGCCTGACGCCCTTCAGCGCATCGACGGTCAAGCTGGCCGGCTGGCCTGGACGCATCCGCCCCGTCTGGGTTTCCTTGAAATTGGCGATGATCCAGCGATCAGGCGGCACGATGGCAAGCAGCTGCGATCCGTTGGTGACGTAGGCCCCAACCCGGATGCCGACCTCGCCGAGGAGGCCGCCTTCCGGCGCGCGTATCACGGTGTGCTCGAGATCGATCTCGGCGGCGTGCAATTGCGCGCGCGCTGCCTCAACCTGCGCTTCGAGGGCGCCACGGCCGACCTCTACAGTTCGGATATCTTGGCGACCGATCTCACGTCCGGCCTGCGCCTGGCGTAGCTGAGCCTCCGCCAGGGCGAGCGCCGCCAGCGTCTGGTCACGCTCACGCAGCGAGATCGAACCGTCACGGGAAAGGTCACGGGCGCGCGCCATGTCGGCGCGCGCCCTGGCAAGCTGCGCCTGGGCGCCCGCGACCCCCGCGACCTGCCCCTGAAGACCCGCGGACCGGGAAGCCAGCGCCTGGGTGGAGTTGGCGAGGGCGGCCTCGGCCGCCGAGAGATTGGCGCGCGCCTGCTCGACGCGGGCGCGATAGACGCGGTCATCGATCCGCACCAGGACTTGGCCCGGCTTCACGACCCCGTAGTCGTGGACCAGCACCTGCATGACATAGCCGCTCACCTGCGGGGCGATGACCGTCACACGGCCGCGCACATAGGCGTTGTCGGTTTGCTGGTATCGTCCCGCAAACGGCGGCAGATCCCAGCCGGCTAGAACCAGGAGAACGGCGACCAGCGACAGCGCCACCGTGGCGATGACTCGTATCGGACGCTTGGGGCCGGGGCGCCATTCCACCACCTCGTTCTTCAGCGGCGGGGCCTCTTCAGCTGCGGTCATTGGTCTTCTCTCGATAGCGCGCAATGAGAATGTTCGCGAAAATGAAGGCTGCTGTGGTCAGCGCGAGAATGGCCACGAACCGGAAGGTGTCGTTGAAAGCGATCACCGCGGCGTCGCGCGCCACCGCCTGTCCCAGGAGGCCTGCGCCCTGTGCAGCGCGCTGGACGGGATCGACGAGCACGGGAGCCAGCGATGCGCCGCCGCCGCTGATCCGGGCGGCGACCTGCGGATCGCTCGCCAGCATGTCTGCGGCCAGCGCGTTGCTGGCGTTGCGAGCCCAGATCGTCTGTATCGACCCGAGCAGCGCGGATCCCATGAGCCCGCCGACATTCTGCGTGATGCTGAAGGTGACGACGAAGCTGACGAGATGATCACCACCTCGCTGGATCATTCGGAGGAAGCCATAGAGAAGCGCCGGCCCTACGAACAATGTGGCGCCGAAGCCGATCAAGGCCTGGCTCATGATCAATTGCGCAGGACGTGTCAGCGTGGTCGCGTCGCTGTCCAGCCATGCGCCCGTGGCGATGATCAGGGCGGCGACGAGAACTTGCCAGGGGAGCCGGCGCTCGGACAGCGTCAGCGCGGCCGCGGCAATGCCGAGCAGCATCGCCATCGCGACCACGGCGAAGAGGCCCGCTAGCTGATCGTTGTTGAGTCCGCCGAGCGTTAGCAGGCCAACAGCGCCGTAGGTCTGCTCCGCAAGCGCCAGGCGCATGACCAGCGCCACGCCGGCGAACCGCAGAATTCCCAATGTGCCGATCCATTCGAAATGGACGAGAGGATCGGACCGGCTCGTCTCATTCAGAAAGGCGGCCGCGAGCAGTGCGATGGCGGCGGCAAGCGCCACGCCGAGCCAAGGCGTATCGAACCACCATAGCGGCCGGCCCTGGCCGATGATCTGGCAGAGCAGCAATAGGCCGGCCGTCGCCAAGATGATCGTGAGGAAATCGCGAGGGGCGAAGGCAGGGCTCTTCTCGCTGGGCGGCAGCGGCAGGGCGAGAATGAGGGCGAGCGAAAACAGCGCCAGGGCGACTTCGAGTGCGTGCAGGCCCCAAAGTCCGTTATCGACCAACACCTCGACGGGAACGAGCCGGGCCAGAGGCGTACCGAGCTGAGAAAGGCCCATGCCGATCACCGCGCCCAGCGGCTTTGCCTTGGGCGGCAGGGCCTGCATCAGATAATAGATGCCGAGGGTGATCAGCGCGGCTGCGGCCATACCGCTGGCCGCGCGCACGAACGCGGCCGCCCAGAAGCCGGCGACGCCGAAATGCAACAGCCCCGCTAGCGCGTAGAGACCGAGGAGAAAGCCGGTCACCTCCGGGATGCCAAATTGCGCCCGCGCCTTCACGAGAGAAAGATTGGCCGTCGCATTGATCGCGACATAAATGGCAGGCAGGGCGCTCGCTTCGGCCGCGTAAAGGCCGAGATGGCCCGCCACGCTTCCCGTATTGACCGTCGTCAGGGCGTTACCAAACGTCGAGGTCCCGGCGAGAAACATGCCTATGGCCAAATAGCCTAGGCGACGGCCAGCAGGATGCGACGGCGAAAACGGCGACCCTGCGAAGAGCGGCCGTTCCTCAGGCGCGAAGGCATGCTCCTCGCTCATGACGATGTTGACGGAGCCGCGTCGCCGACCATGCCCGTGAGCTCCGCCGAAGCGCTGGTCACGCGGGCGGGGCGGTGGGCTGTGAGAAGATATCCATTCACCTGTCGAACCCTCTGGCTGCGCCGAGCCTTCGCCGCGCGGCACAGTCGTAGATCCTTAGGTCGTGGGCCGGACGCGAGTGACTGTTAGTGCGGGTGACTTTGGGCGAGAACGCCACCGACCTGGGCGGTCTCGAACCCGCCTCCGGGGCCTATCACGCCCTGCCCGAACGGGGCCGACGCCTCTCCATGAGACGGCTTTATGGGCGATCAGCGCCACTGCACCGGGCCGCTGGGCAAAGGCCAGTACGTGACGGCCCCGGCAAGGGCGAGGCCTTCGTCCTGTCCCTGCCGATCAGCCGCTTCCATCGGGTCGGCCTGGTCACGGAAGTCAAGATGAAGCACCTGCACGTATCCACACGGGCAAGGACCTGCATCGCCAGTCTCTGTCCTTGATCCACGAGAGATCCCGGCCGCGCCGCGTCTGGTTGCGGCTTCGAGTGGTTGGCGCCTCCTGAGCACGCCCGACGATCCGTTCGCGGCGCAGCGGGAAGGAGACTCGGCGGTGCGGCCGCGGGTTTCCGACGGGCGCAACGTCTGCGAAATACCGCGCGGGGATAAGGAGGGGAGCGGCCAAAGAACGGCGAAGCGCGGCCAAATGATTTGACCGCTGCGCGCATCGATTGCCGGCGCGTCGTCGTACACGCACGGCTTCAATACGCTAAACGGGGAACGGGCCGCTGCGGGCAATCGGGGGATCGCGCAGTTCCTGAAGGCGATGCGGACCGAAGTGGCGGGTTGAATGCGCGTCCGATGCGCCAAACCTGGACGTTTAGTAGCGAGGTCGAAAAGACCACCGTCACACTCTGGGACTACACACCTAGGCTATGCGACCATTGTCATTGGAAGCCGTCGCGGCGGAGCCATCCTCAAGGACGCGCGCGATCGCAGCGCTGACAATCGACCATGCGCCCTCGTCATTCTCAAGAATCTGGCTGCGTAGATTGACCGCGACACGCTGGCTGACGGCGAATCCGGCGCCGTCGAGGGCGGCGCAAAGCGCCAAAGTCGTGGCCACGTGAAGCTTGACAACGTCTATGTCGCTCCAGCCGTTGGACTAAAAGCCGCCTCCCAGGAGTCCTGCATCAAACGCTCCGCAGCTTTGGGGGGAAGATTGATCCGTGGCGCTTGCTAGACTGTCGCAACGGGCGCTCTCTGGTACGGCCCTGAACCGCGCGATGGCGGGAGAATCCTGACAGCATCGGCTGCGCAGCCTTCAGCGGTGCTTCAGAGACCATGGTCGCATCGGCGATCGGTCTGACCGCCTGAACGGGCTGCGGTCCACGCCATTCCATCCAATCCCCATAGGGGTCACAGATGGCCAGCACCGTGCTTTCCCCGGTCGGCCAGCGATTGCAGCGCAATTGGACCTCGCGTCGATCGGCCGTCCATTCGAGGCCAATCTCCACCAGTGGCCGCTCAACCGTCGCCCTGGCGCCGGCGGCGGCCAGCATCGCGGCGACCTCATTTCGGCCGTGATCGGTCAGGTACTGCAAGAACATCGAGTGGAAGACAGCGCGGCACACGCCTTCTGGCTGTGGCTCGGCAAGGGCTCGCTCCAGCCACGGCTTGGCCTCGCCCTGGTGAAGCTCGGGAGGATGCGCGACGGCCACCCGCAAGGCCGCGTCGAGGCGCTCAAGGCGCGCGGGTTGGTCGGCCCAGGTGAAGGAGAGCAGCCGTTCGCGATGGGTCTGGTCAGAGGCGCTCAGAGGGTTCAGGTCAACGCCGCGCGCCGCGACGACCGACACCTCGCCTGCCGGCGGATCCGCGCCACGCCACTGCGGCGCGATGCGAACGGCCGATGTGGGGTCGCCGGCGGAAACCGAGCCCAGCCGGTAGGCGTATCGAGCGAGATTGAGGTTGAGGCCGCAGCTCGCGCCCAGTTCGAGGAGTTGAAACGGCATGGGCCGCTCCGCCGCGACCGTCATCAGCGCCGACATGATGGCCGCGCCGCGGGCCACTTCGTTGGTTTGGGTCGGATGGCGCAGCCAGTCGGCGATGAACTGGTCCTCTTGCGACAACGCCTCGGCGATCGCCCCGTCGAAGTCGTCATGCTCTCCGCTATAGAGATCCGCGAGAGATTGGGGTTTGCCCCGGCGCGCCAGCGCGTGCAGCGCGCCGTTGATGCGAAGCGCCACGGCGGCGGCAAAGAGATCGCCTTTCCAGCCCTGGATCATTCGGCTGCTGATTGGCGCGAGCGGAAGGTGGCGGCTGGCCGCCTCGAGCACTTTGGCAATGAAGGTCGAGCCCGTCGAGCGACAGAATTCCGCCTGGTACGCCAGAGCCTCTCTACCTTCGGTGATTACTTTGATCGTCATAGTCGAAAATCCAAATAAGCAAGGCGTTCTACGGAATTCAAGGTGACTGATCCCAGCTCGCGATTTTCGATGCACATGTAGAGCCCAAATCTGGCGGCCATTTTTACTGACAAGGCATTTCGACTAGGTCGCAATGGCTCTTAAGGGGATATAATCTGCAGCATACTTAGGGGAGACTTTATGTCGCACCCCCAAGGGTGGAATTTATGGTTGACGCCTGGGCGGCTTTCGCTTGACGCCGCCGATCGGCGATGCCGGGCGGAGAAACGCTGCGATCGCGATGGCCACCGCCCGTTGGAAACCGCGCGCTCGATCTTGTCGCCCCCGCCCCTTCGCTCCCTATGCGTGTGCCGCACCAATATTGATCGCAAAGATAAATATAGAAGGTTGGGTTTTGGTGTAGATCACATATCGGTGCGACATATCGGCGCACATGCGCAATATGTCGCACCCAATACATGGCCTAGGCGCGGTTTTGTTTACAGATAAATTACCGCATCCGCTGATTTTCACCCCCAACAAGCAACAACCTTAGATTTGGGGGTTTTCAATGAAGCATCTATACCTGTCCGCCGCGATCGCGCCGTTCCTGCTGATCACGCCAGCCGCCGCTCAGACCGCCCAGCCGGCGAAGCCTGCCGAAAAGGCCGCTCAAAGCGCCGAGCTGTGTTCTCGACCGGCGTCGCCAAGGGGCGCGACCGCCTCGACAGCGCCACCTCCACCAGCGCCCTGCGCGCTTCCGAATTCGAGACCTATGGCGCCCACTCGCTGGGAGAGGTCCTGCGCAACATCCCCGGCATTCGCGCCGAGTACGCGATCGGCGAAGGCAACGCGAACTACTCGATCCGCGGCCTGCCGCTGTCGGGCACCGGCTCGAAGTATGTGCAGCTCCAGAAGAAGGCCTGCCCGTCCTCGAGTTCGGCGACATGTACCAGTTCGGCACGGACATGTTCATGCGCGCGGACCTCAACCTCTCGCAGATCGAGACCATCCGCGGCGGCTCGGCCTCGACCTTCGCCTCGAACTCGCCGGGCGGCGTCATCAACCTGATCTCGAAGACCGGCGACGCCGAAGGCGGCGCGGTTCAGGCCACGTACGGCCTGGGCTACGGCGAAAAGCGCGTCGATGGCGACTACGGCGCCAAGATCAGCGACACCCTGCGCTTCCACGTCGGCGGTTTCTACCGCCAGGGCGAAGGGCCGCGCGACGTCGGCTACACCGCCTACAAGGGCGGTCAGATCAAGGCCAACATCACCAAGACGTTCGACAACGGCTATGTGCGGATCTACGGCAAGTATCTGAACGACCACACGCCCAACTACCAGTTCGTTCCCATCAAGGTTTCGGGCACGAACGCCGATCCGACCTTCACCAGCCCGTCCACCAACGTGAAGACCAGAGCTCATTGCTGTCGCGCTACGTCAGCAACATCCAGAGCTGGACGAAAACAACAATCTGACCCACCAGGATGCGCGCGGCGGCCAGCATGCCGTCGTCAAGTCGGTGGGCCTGGATGCTCAGTTCGACGTGAAGGGCTGGACCATCAGCGAGAAGTTCCGCTTCTCCGACGTGGGCGGCAGCAACCTGGCCATCCGGCCGATCGCGGTGAACCAGGCATCCGTGCTGGCCGTGGCCAATGGCGGTGTCGGCAGCACGCCAACTTCGCCACCGGGCCGCAAGCCGGTCAGGCCATCGCCAGCCCGACCACCCTGAACGGCAACGGCCTGCTGACCTCGTCATTGCAGTTCGGCACCAAGATCAAGAGCCTGAACAACGTCACCAACGACATCCGCGCTAGCCGCGTCTGGGATATCACGGGTGGCGAGCTGACCACCACCGCCGGTTTCTATGCGTCGTCCCAGGACTATGCGACGGACCTGGCGTTCCTGAACGTCTTGGCCAGCGTCGCCGGCAACGGCCAGTCCACGCTGATCAACACCAAGACGGCGGCCGGCGTCCCGTTCACGCAGGACGGTTATATCGCCTACGGTATCGGCAGCACCTTCCGCCGCAACTATGACATGAACTACGGCGTCAACGCTCCCTACGCGTCGGCCAACTACCGCATCGGCAAGATCGCCGTGGGTGGCAGCCTGCGCTACGACATGGGCAAGGTTCGCGGTACGCTGTACGGGGCCGAGTTGGGTGGCGGTCGTCCTGCCACGACGTCTTTCGACATGAACCGCGACGGCGCGATTTCCACCGCCGAGACGAAGGTGTCGCTCCTGCCCCTCGGCCGACCGGGCGATGTCGACTACGACTACCACTATCTCAGCTACTCGACGGGCGTGAACTACCGCGTCGCCGAGCAACTGGCGGTCTTCGGTCGCTACAGCCGCGGCGGACGCGCCTCAGCCGACAAAATCCTGTTCACGCCGGCGGTGAACTACAGCACCGGCAAGCTGGTGGACGACGAGAGCGCCTACGACACCGTGAAACAGATCGAACTGGGTCTGAAGTACCGGATCGCAGGCCTGACCTTCAACGCCACGGGCTTCTCGGCCAAGACCGGCGAGCGCAACGTCCAGATCGTTAGCGGCGCCGACGGCCAGGCTCAGGTCAACAACATCGTACGCGGCTATGAGGCCAAGGGTGTCGAGCTGGAGGCGGCTGTTCGCAGGGGCCCGTTCAGCGTGACCGCCGGCGGAACCTATACGGACGCCAAGATCGCCAGCGACGCCCTCCGTCCGGAGCTGGTCGGCAACAAGCCGCGTCACCAGGCCGACTTCATTTACTCGGTGACGCCGCAGGTCGAGCTGAAGTACGTGACCATCGGCGCGAATGTGATCGGCACCACCAGCAGCTACGCGCAGGACACCAACCAGCTGAAGCTGCCCGGCTACAAGCTGGTCAACGCCTTCGTGCAGGTCCGCCCGGCCGAGCGGGTGCAGCTGATGCTGAACGTCAACAACCTGTTCAACAAGCTGGCCCTGATCGACTCCGAACAGGCGACCATCCCGGCTAGCGGCGTCGTGCTTGGCCGCGCCTTCCTCGGTCGCACCGCCTCGGCGACGCTGCGTTATTCGTTCTGATCGGACGCGGGCAGGAGGCCCTGGCTTCCTGTTCGCCCCGCTCGTCTAAAAGCTGAGCCCCGTCGGTCGAGAGACCGGCGGGGCTTTGCCGTCGTAAGTCCGCTCCAACCACAGGCGTTGGACCTAAGGGGGCTACAGTGAGGCCGGTCAGGGCGTGATTCGGACCATCACGACGCCATGAGACGGCGCCGTCGCGGAGAACCGCCCGGTCATCTTGCCGAGGTCCTTGCCGGCCCAGAGGTCGCGGACCGGGGCCTTGAGAGTCGCCGGATAGCCCAGTTCGGTCCAGTCGACCGCGATTGGCTTGGCGTCGGAACTCCGGTTGAACAGGATCACCGCCCGGCTACCGTCGGCCAGCGGCTTGGACCAGACCTCCAGATCGCCATCGTCGCGGACGCGATGGCCCTGGACGCCCAGCCGGTCCTGATTGACCGCTATGACATCCTTGTTGAGCAGGATGTCGCGCGTATCCTTATCCATATTGGCGACGTCGTTGCCGGCGATCAGGGGCGCGGCCATCAGGGCCCATAGGCTGAAGTGCGAGCGATATTCGTTCGTGGTCAGGCCGCCATTGCCGACCTCCAGCATGTCCGGATCGTTCCAGTGGCCAGGCCCCGCGAACGCATAAAGCGGCTCATTGAGATCGACGATGCGCAGCATGCCCAGCGCATAGTCGTGTTTGCCATCCCACTTGTCGATGATGTCGCCGGTGGTGCGCCACAGGTTGCCGACCTTGGCGGCCCATAGCCAAGGCTTGGCCGTGCCCCACTCACACATGGAAAAGACGATGTCTCGGCCGGTGTCGCGCAGGGCGTCGGCCATCAAGGTATAGGCTTCCTCCGCGTTGCGGGTACCGGTCTCGCACCAGTCGTATTTCAGATAGTCGACGCCCCATGACGCATAGGTCTTGGCGTCCTGGTATTCGTGCCCCTGGCTGCCAGGACGCCCACCGCAGGTCTGCCGGCCGGCGTCGGAATAGATGCCGAACTTCAACCCCCTGGCATGGACATAGTCCGACAAGGCCTTGATGCCGCTCGGGAAGCGCTTGGCGTCATAGGTAATGAAGCCGTCCGCGTCGCGGGGGCCGTGCCAGCAGTCGTCGATCACCACATATTGGTAGCCGGCGTCCTTCATGCCGTTCGCAGCCATGGCGTCAGCGACGCCACGCACAGTCGCCTCGTCGACGTTGCAGGCGAACTTGTTCCAGCTGTTCCAACCCATCGGCGGCGTCAGGGCCAAGCCATTGGACGGGCGCGGCGGGGGATCCTTGTCGGCCGCGAACACGGTTGTCGGGAGGGCGGTGACCGGCAAGGCCAGCACGGCGGCGGCCAGCAGGCGATCAGGCGCTCGGATGGCCTAGGCATCGATCTTTCCTTTCACGAGATCGGGCGTCGAGAGACGCTCGAGTACGCTGGTGTGGGTCGGCATGCGGTCGGCGGCCTGGCGGCAGGCGACGCGGACATGCTGCAGCCGCTCGGCCATCACCCGCTCGTCCATCAAGTCAGCCAGTGGATCATAGCCCTCTGGTTCGCCGCTTTGACCGATCATCACGGCCAGCCAGTTCGGCTCCTGGAAGATGGTCTGGTTGGGGAAGATGGTCGCGCCGCGGGTGCGGAACAGCTCCATCTTGTGCCGCAGCGAGTCCGGGATCGCCATGTGTCGCAGGCGATCCCACAGCGGCTGACCGACGCGTCGGTTGGCATGATAGTGGTAGATCAGAAAGTCGCGGATCTGCTCCATCTCATCGCCCATCATCTGGCTGTAGAGATCGGCGACCGCCGGATCGATCCTGGCTTGCGGAAAGCTTCCCGCCAGCTTGATCAGTCCATGCTGGATCAGATGGATCGAGGTCGACTCCAGGGGCTCCAGGAAGCCGCTAGAGAGGCCGATGGCCGCGCAGTTCTTGAACCGATAGCGCTTGCGCCGCACCGCTTCGCGCAGGCGCGGATCGGCCAGCGCCTTGTTATCGGGATGCTCGCGGGCCAGGGCCGCCAGCAGATCGTCGGCGGCCTGATCGTCGCTGATGAAGTCGCTGACATAGACATAGCCGTTGCCGGTGCGGTGCTGCAGCGGGATCCGCCAGCGCCAACCGGCTTTGTCGGCGGTGGCGCGGGTATAGGGGATGGGATCTTCATAGCGCGCGGACGGCACGGCGACGGCGCGGTTGGCTGGCAGGTATTCAGACCAGTCCTCATAGCCGACGCCCAGAGCGCCGCCGATCACCAGGCCGCGGAACCCGGAGCAGTCGATGAAAAAGTCACCCTCAAGCGTCTCGCCGTCGTCCAGCGTCAGTGAGGCCACCGCGCCGTCGAGCGGATCGAGATTCACGCCGCGGATGGTGCGTTCCAGGCGGCGCACGCCCCTGCCCTCGGCCACTTCGCGCAAGAGCTTGGCGTAGAGCGAAGCATCGAAATGATAGGCGTGGGCCATGGCCGCGCGGGGATCGCGCGGATCCTCCACGCGCCAGTCAAACTTGCCGGCCTTGGCGGCCACGCAGCTTAGCGAAAACTCGGAGAGATCGGCCTTGTAGCCCAGCTTCCTGGCCCGCAGCCAGAAGGCGTGAAACGAGATGCCGTCCATCGGCGGACCGTAGTTGCCGAACGGATGGAGGTAGGCGCTGTCGGGATCGCCCCAGCCGACGAACTCGATGCCTAGCTTGTAGGTCCCTTGCGTGGCCGCAAGCATGCGGCGCTCGTCCACCCCCACCACCTGATTGAAGAAGGTGATCGGCGGGATCGTCGCTTCGCCGACGCCGACCGTGCCGATCTCGGCGGACTCCACCAGGGTGATCGTCATCTGGTGCGGTGCGAAGACCTTGGAGAAGAACGCCGCTGACATCCACCCGGCCGTGCCGCCGCCAACGATGACCAGCCGAGAGATCTTTCCCGCGTTTTCCATACTGCCTTCGTCGCTCGAAAGTCCCCGCCGGCAACGTGCCGGCGGGGTTGCTGGGATCTAGAAGGTCCCGCGCACGATGAACGAAACACGGCGGTCGCTGACGGTCCAGCTATGGGTGCGGACCAGCGATTTCGAGAAGTTGCCCTGGGTGCCAAGGTACCAGGAATCCCGCTGGTCCATCTCGAGCTCATAGCGCGAGTTCAGCAGGTTCACCCCCTGGACCCCGATCTTCACCTGTGGGGTCAGGGCGTAGAGCACCGAACCGTCCAGCTGGCCGAACGACTTGGCGTAGACCGGAACCATCAGGTTCGAGGCCGACGCGCTCATCAGGTATCGCGAACGCCAGTTATAGGCCAGGCGGGCGTCGATGCCGTACTTACTGAACAGGGCGGCGGCGTTGTAGGTGTAGCGCGACAGCTGTTCCAGAGGCAGGTTCAGCTTCGACGCGTTGATCTGCGAAGCATCGGTGACGCTGCTGGTGATGTTCTGCGTCCCGCGGCTCTCCAGCATGGTCGTGTTGAATTCCATACCCAGGCCGCCGAGGGGGCCGGGCAGGAAGTCGTAGTACTGCTGATACTGGAACTCGAGGCCATAGACCTTACCGTGGCCCATGTTCTGCGGGATGGTGCCCACCGCCTGGGCCGACTTGCCGTCGGCCTTGGTGATGGTCGCCAGAATGGGCGTCGACTGGATGTAGTCGTAGACGTCCTTGTGGAAGACCCCCGTGGCCAGCATGCCGCCGTGGAAATACCACTCGCCAGACAGGTCGAACGAGTTGGAGCGCATCGGCTTCAGGTTCGGATTGCCCGAGTAGAAGCCGAAGGCGACGTCGGTATGGTACTGCACCGGCGAGCCGCTGGCGTTGGCCGTATCGAGCTGGGCCTGGGTATAGGCCGTCCCCGTCTGTGCATTGAGGATGCCGTCCGCGACCGTGGCGTTACGCGACTGAAGGGTGGCCGTCATGTTGACCGACGGGTCCAGCTGATAGAAGTCGGGCCGCACGATGTTCTTTGACGCCGCGAACCGCAGGAACAGGTTCGGCTTGGCCTTCAGGCGTAGATTAAGGCTGGGCAGCACGTCGGTGTAGCTGGTGCCGCCGACCGAGGCGAACGGCTTGCCGTCGGCGAAGTCGATCTTGGCCTGGGCCGTCGTCGAGGCGAAGCGCTTCTGGATCGCGTCGATATAGCCGACCGTCCCGTAGCCCTGACCATCCGTCGACGAGTGCACGACCCGCAGGCCCAGATTGCCGTCCCAACTCATCCCCTGCCCGCCCCACTCGAACGGCAGGTCGTTGCCAAAGCGGAGCTTGGCGAAGACGGCTTCGGTCTTCTCGTGCTGGCGGTTCACGCCGCGGCCGCCGAGCTGAGGAAGCTGGAGGTCGCATCTCCCAGCGGCTTCCAGTAGCCGATGCTGCCCGTCGGCGCGGCCCAGATGGGCATGTAGCTCATCATGGTGCCTTGGGTGAACGGGCTGTAGGCCCCGCCGGCCGGCGACCATGTGGGGATCGTGCCGTTCGGGCCGCCCGGCGGATAGTAGCCGTACTCGCCGTCATTATAGGCCGGACCGCCGCCCGGGATCGGACCGTTCCAGATCACCTTGTCCAGATAGCTGGCCAAGGCCGTCGGGTTCTTGGCCAGATCGAAGGACGGCATGATCAGCGAGGGCACGCTGAGGTCGCCCTTGAAGAAGTTGTCGAACGAGACCGTATCCTGGTGCTGCGTGTACTTGTCGGCCGTGGCCGTGACTCGCGTGGCCCAGGTAGCCGAGATCAGGTTCCAGTTATAGCCGGCGTCGCGAGAGGTGGCGTCGCGCGATGTGGCCCGCACGCCCACTTTCAGATCTTTCAGCCAGCTGTCATCGTCAAACGAATAGGTCACGTCGAACTTGCCCGAATATTCGCGGGCATCGTTGTCGTCGATGTGATCCATCGCGGCGTACAGATTGAACGCCGACGGCGTGCTGGTGGCGTTGGACATGGTGATCTTCGGCAGTTCACCGGTCAGATCAAGGCCGAAGCCCCCTTTCAGGGTGACGGTGTTGTAGACCGTCAAGTCGGTGCTTTCGCGGTGCGAATAGACGTACTGCAAGTCGCCAGTGACCAGCCAGCGGTCGTTCGACCACTTCAAGCCGGCCGAGATGTCGTTGGTATTGTCCTTGACCTCGCCATAGCGGGTCCCGAGGTTCAGCAGGAACGAGTTGGCCACGCCGTTGCCGCCGCCGCCGCCGTCGACCAGTTGCCCCTTAAGGAAGTTGCCGTCAGAGTCGAAGGTGAACGCGGTTCCGCTGGCTGGGCCGACCACGAACGATTGGTTGTTGGTCGCTGAGCAGCAAGCCGAGGTTTGGGCGAAGCGGTCCTGGGCGGTCTGCTTGGACTCGGTCCGGAACAGCGTGGTGTAAAGCTCCAGGCTCTCGTTCGGCCGCCATTGGAACGCGCCGTAATAGCCCTTTCTATTCCGGTCCTGTTCGTTGTTGCGATACTGGACGCCGACCGGCACGAAGACCCGGCTCTGGGTCTGGCCGGCGATGGTGTTGTCGCCGTTAAAGTTCAGCGTGGAGCCGCCATCGTACGAGGACTTAACGCCCAGGCCGTGGGCGTTGTAGGGGTCGACGGCGATCGTGTTGACGGCCGTCTTCAGCTTTGAATCGGACAGGCTGAGCAGCGCTCCGAACTCACCCCAGTTGGTCTGGAAGCGGTCGCTCAGCAGGAGGCTGCCCGAGGGCGTACCTTCCTTGCGCAGGTCGCCTCGCGTGTAGTCAGCCGAGAAGGCGATCTGACGCTTGGCGCTGTCGAACGGCATGCGCGTGCGCAGGTTCACCGTGCCGCCCAGGCCGCCTTCGACGATGTCGGCCGAAGGGTTCTTGTAGACGTCGACGCCGGCGAACAGCTCGGGCGTGACGTCTTCCCAAGAGATCGCGCGACCGCCTCGCGCCGAGAACATGTCCCGCCCGTTCAGCTCGGAGCGCACCCAGGTCAGGCCGCGGATCTGAATACCCGAACCTTCCGCATTCAGACGGTCAACGTCGCGCGGCTGGTTCGTGCGGCCGATCGTGACGCCTGGCACGCGCTGCAGCGCCTCCGTCACCGACCGGTCGGGCAGACCGCCGATGTCGACAGCGGTGATCGAGTCGACGATCTCCTCGGAGTTCTTCTTCAGATCCTGCGCGGATTGGATCGCCTTGCGCTGACCGACGACAACGACCTCCGAGACGGAGGCGACAGCGCTGTCCTTTGAATCGGAAGTCGATTGCGCATGGGCCACGGCTCCAGACGCCCAAGCCAGAGCAGCCGCCGATGCAAACAACACACTTTTCTTGTTTAGAACCTTCACGTTTCCGCCCCCTTTTTTAGACCGCTCGGTGGACCGGCGGCTTCACCCTGCTCGCTGCAGAACGACGACGAGCGTCGATGCACAGCGATGCTGGCCATTTTAATTTAATTTGTTTTATTTAACCCGACATCATTTATCATACAACACAGGTTTTGCAACCTAACCGGCAGACCTGTCTCAAGCGGACGTTTTCCTGAGACGTTTTCGGGGCGAGCTGAACCGCGGTCGATTTGGATTGCCGCGCCTGAGGGCGAGCTAGACGCGCTGATTTAGCCCTTCGGAGGCAGCTGGCTTTGCTTGGTTCCGAGCTGATTCAATAGCGATGACCGGAGCCCTCAAAAGCTTTCGCGCATCGATCAGGGTCGGTGTTAGGTGTATTGCTTAAGTTGTGATTTTTCGCGTTTCCGGCGGTATCCATTGCGTAGCCGGCCCGCCCTGTCGGGTTGCGACAATGCCGCCGCAGAGGCGATCCGTAGGCCTTGAGGGGCCCCAGGCTGGGCCTGTCGTCAATTCGTCATTCAAGCTGACTAGTGACGGTGAAGTTCGGTCGCGTCGTCGGGACCAGAGACCTGCCAGCCCAGCATGCAACGCAAGTTCGATTGTCACGCCGCGCTGCTGGCGATCATGACGACGGCGTCGATCTGCGCCCCGGCGCACGCTCAGGGTCGCCGGGAGTTAGGCCCCGCGCTTACGCAACTGGCGGTGGAGCGCGATATCCAGATCCTGTTTCAGCCACGCCTCGTCGAAGGTCTCCGCGCCGGCGCGATCCGCAAGGGGGCGAGCCACGACGAGGCCTTGACCGCGATCGTCGGACGTCAGGGGCTGAAAATCCTCAAGCTGCGGCCAGGCGTCTATGCGCTTGAGGCCGACCGCGCGTTTCGTCGCTCGCCCACGCCCCCCCAACCGGCCGACACGCGAACCGACGTGGATCCCATCGTTGTCACCGCCGTCTACGCAGCAAGCCTGGATCGCGCTCTGACACTCAAGCGTCAGGCCGCCTACGGCCTGGACGCCGTCAGCGCCGAGGACATCGCGCGACTGCCCGCCGCCAACGCCGCCGAGGCTCTGCAGTTGGCGCCCGGCGTCAGCCTGGAGCGCCATCGTGGCGTGGGCCTCTATGTCAGCGTCAGGGGCCTGGGTCCGCAGTTTCAGAACGTGCTGCTGAACGGTCGATCCGTGGCGATGAACGATCTGGTCGAGAACGGCGGCTTCCGAGGACGCCAGTTCCGCTTCGAGGTCCTGCCCGCCGACGTCATAGACCGTATCGAGATCGCCAAGACCACGACCGCCGACATGGACGAAGGCGCCCTTGGCGGCAATATCGACGTTCGCACCTTCAAGCCCCTCGAACTGGGGCGGCGGGGCGTTCTGTCGGTCCGCGCCTCAAGCGGCCAATCGGGAAAGATCGATCCTTCGGTGTCCGGGATACTGAGCTGGACGGACGCCAGCGGCCGACTGGGGCTGCTGGTCGCCGGCCTGACAGAGCGTCGACGCATCAGAAACGACCGCCTGTACCAGACGGGCTGGGGACTGGACCGGTTCGCCGATGTACTGGGGCCGGGCTATTATACGCCCTCGCGCACCCGTCCGACGATTGAACTGGAAGACCGAGGCCTGACGTCGGGCGACTTCGCCCTGCAATGGCGGCCGACCCCGACCCTGCGGACCGATGTGGACCTGCTGATGACCCGGCTGGACGCCCGGTACGACGAGTATGGTCTCGACATCTATCCCGACGATCGGACGTTCTCGATCCCGCGTTTCGTGCCAGGAACCCAGACGATCGCCGGCCACACGGCCCAGGCCGGCGCCATCGACAATGTCCGATGGATGGCCTCGCGCGAGACCAGCCTGAACCGGCACGACCTGATCGCCTTCGGGATCCACCAGCGCTGGGAACTGACCCGTTGGACCCTCGACGCAGACTATGCCTACTCAAAGGCCCGCAGCTACCATCCCCACGGTCGGGGCACGGTGCGCGCCAGAGCCGCCTTCTTCGCGCCGCTGACCTACGACTTCAGCGGGGGCCTGCATGCCGCCCCGACCCTGACGACGCCGGTGGACTACACCGATCCAGCCTCCTTCGCCGGCCAGGCCTTCGACTACACTTGGAAAGACTCCCGGGACACAGACGAAGTCCTGCGGCTTGACGCATCGAGGACGGTGGGCCCCGGCAGGATCAGTCTCGGGCTCGAACGGCATGGCCGGACCCGCGACTATCGCCGGCGTGACTGGATCGTGGACACGCTTGTCGGGGTTCCACTCGCCAGTCTCGGCCCCGGCTATTATGGACCAACGCCCTTCGACGATGTCCTGGCCGGCAGCGTGGGCGATCTTCCCCGACGCTGGATCGCGCCAGACGCCCGCGCCTTCTACGACCGGCTCTTCAGCGCCGACCTGGCGCGCCAGGCGCCTTCGGTCTCCGATCTGCGCAACTCCTTCGTGGTCACGGAAAGGATCACGTCGAGCTATGTGCGCGCCGATTTCGTCGGCCAGTGGTTTGGCCTGCCGGTCAGCGGCGATGTAGGCGTGCGTCACGCCTCAACCCACCAGATCTCGGACGGTGTGCTCTCAGCCGGCGCGGAGCCCATCCCCGCCCAATGGCGCAAGACCTATGATGACTGGTTGCCCAGCGCCAACCTCCGTATCGAGCTGACGTCAGACCTGCTGCTGCGCCTGGCCGCCTCGCGCGTGGTCAATCGCCCCAATGTTGTAGACAACGCCCCCCGCATCACCCTGGCGCGCGATACGCCGACGGCCAATGGCGGCAATCCGGACCTGGATCCCTTTCTGGCCACTCAGCTGGATGCCTCTCTGGAATGGTATCCCCGATCGGGCGGCGCCCTGACCGGCGCCGTGTTTGATCGCCGCCTGGATGACTACATCACTGCCCAGAACACCTTCATCCAGGTGCCTGGACGGGGCGAGGTCCTGCTGTCGACCAACGTCAACGGCGGCGACGCCCGCATCCAGGGCGTCGAACTGGCCTACAGCCAGGTGCTGAAGGCCCTGCCCGCGCCGCTGGATGGCCTGGGCGTGCAAGCCTCCCTGACCCTGGTGCGCAGTCAGGCCAACTACTTCGCGGGCGACCGGGTCATTCGGAACGCGCTGACGGGTTTGTCGCGGACCAACTACAGCCTCCTCGGCTTCTACGAGAGGGGCCGGATGTCGCTGCGACTGGGCTATTCCTGGCGGGGGGCCTATCTCACCACGATCGGCAATTCGATTACCGCGCCCTCTTACACCGCCCCGTTCGGTTCGCTGGATGGCGCGGCCTCCTGGCGGATCGATCGGCGACGGACCCTGACGCTGGAAGGCGTCAACCTCACCGACGCCCGCAAGTACGTCTATGGCGAGACCCAGGACCAGCCCATGGAAATCCATCACTGGGGTCGATACCTGTCCGCGAGGCTGAGATGGGCGTTCTGACCTTCCCGTCGCCGACGCCGGATCCCAGCCCGTCGACCCAGCAGCACCCGGCCGAGCCGGACGCGCCGCGCTTCGACGCCCTTGTCTCTCGCTATCGACGCCCCTTGCTCAGCTTTTTCCAGCGGCGGTCGGCCAGCGTCGAAGACGCCGAGGATCTTACCCAGGAGGTTTTCATGCGCCTGTCGCGACGATTCTCCCGCCTGCATTGGGGTAATACGGACGGCCTCGTGTTCACGATCGCCAGCAACGCTCTCATTGACCATGAACGCCACGAACGATCACGGCGGCGCAATCACCATGTCGAGGTCGACCCCGCGCTTCCCGTGGACGAGCCCTCTGCGGAGGCCACGCTGAGCGGGCGTCAATGTCTGCGCAGCCTGGTGGAGGCGCTCGACACGCTGCACCCCAACGTCAAGGCGGTTTTCGTGCTGTGCAGGTTCGAAAACCTGAGCCAGGCCGAGGCCGCTGTCCGCCTGGGCCTGTCGATCAGCACGGTCGAGAAACACATTGTGACGGCCATGGCGCGTCTGCGCCAGGCGATCGGATACCAGAATGACCTTTAGGACCCCGCCCTTCGATGAGCCGGCCGTCGATCCGCGCCAACTGCTCGCGGCCAGCCTGTCGAGAGCGCTAACACCTGTCGAGCAAGCCAGCCTGGACGCCTGGGCGGCCGGTTCGCCCGCCGCCCGCGAGGAAATCACCCTCACCCGCGAGATCTGGCTGACCACCGGTCTGACGGCAAACGATCCCACGGTTCAGCGCCTCCGCCGGTCGGCGCGTCAGGCCGCCGGACTGGATCGCGGTTCCGTTCAAAGCGGGGCCCAGATCAACCGCCGCTGGTGGGTGGGCGGTCTTGGCCTGGCCGCGGCGGCTGTTGTCGCCGGCGTGTTGGCGATCGACCACCCCGTGAGCCAGACCTTCGTCGCCCCGCCTCATGCCGCCTCGCAGGCGACATTGGCGGATGGCAGCCATGTCACCCTGAGCCCTGGCGGACGCCTGACCGCGCGCCTGTCTCGCCGGGCTCGGGAACTTTCGCTGGCCGAGGGCGACGCTTTCTTCGACGTCAGTCATGACCGCCGCCGCCCGTTCACTGTGACAGCCTCTGGCAGGACCCTGACGGTGCTGGGCACGCGCTTCAACGTCGCCGGCGGGAAAAGGCTGACGGTTTCTCTGGTGGAGGGATCGCTGAGGGTGTCGCAGCCCCATGCTCCCGACGTCCTTCTTCGCCCCGGAGACCGTTATGTCGGAACAGACGCCGCGAGCGGCCGGACTGAAGCCGGCGACGTCACTTCCGACGCGACCTGGACGCAAGGGCGCCTGGTGTTCGCCGACACCAGCCTGGCTGAAGCTGCCGAACGTCTTTCGCGGTCAAGCGGAAGACACGTGATGCTCACCGATCCGTCTCTCGGCGCACTGCGGCTGTCCGGCTCGGTGCGGATCACGCGGATCCAGGACGTCCAGGCGGCGCTGGAAGCCACGTTGCCGGTCAAGACCCGCTTGAGCCCGGAGGGGGGCCTGGTCATCTCGCGCGCTGCAAAGTCATCCTAACACGGATAGATATCGAGAACTTTCAACAGGTTGTCGCAAATATTTCACCACTGATGGACTGAGGAAGCCTCCCTCGACTTCCGTTCTTCCTCCCCGACCCGCCTCCCTGCGGGCCCAGACTCCATCGGGGGATAGATGATCCGTTCCAAGTTCAAGCCGGCGCGCTGCGCCGGCGCCGTCGCCGTTCTCGCCTTCGCCGCCCAGGGCGCATGGCTGTCTCAAGCCCACGCGGCCGAGGTCGCCGAGCCCGCCGCCGATGTGGCCGCGGTCGACGCGATCGTCGTCACCTCCTATGGCAAGAGCCTGCAGGCGGCGGCCGCCCTCAAGCGCTCGGCGGCCTATGGCCTCGACGCCATCAACGCCGAAGACATCGGCAAATTCCCGACACGCAACGCCGCCGAAGCCCTGCAGCTGGTTACCGGCGTGACCATCGACCGCCAGCGCGGCGCCGGCCTCTATGTCAGCGTCCGGGGCCTTGGCCCGCAGTTCCAGTATGTTGAACTGAACGGCCGCTCGATCGCGGTCAACGAACTGATCGAGAACGGCGGCGCCAAGGGTCGTCAGTTCCGTTTTGAAGTGCTGCCGTCCGAGCTGATCTCGCAGATCGAGGTGGTGAAGACCCCGACCGCCGACATGGATGAAGGCGCCCTTGGCGGCAACATCAATATCAAGACCTTCAAGCCGCTGGATCTGGGCGACAAGGCCGCCTTCTCGATCCGCGAAACCTATGGCGACGTGCGCAAGAAGGCCGATCCCTCCGCCTCGGGCCTGCTCAGCTGGACCAGCGCCGACAACACCCTGGGCCTGCTGGCCTCTGGCCTCTATGACGAGCGCCACGTGCGCAACGACCGCCTGTACCAGGTCGGCTGGAACCTGGATAAGTTCAAGTCCACGCTGGGCAGCGGCTTCTACACGCCCTCGCGCACCCGCCCCACCATCGAGACCGAACATCGCAAGCTCTATTCGGGCGCGGTGACCGGTCAGTGGCGCCCCAACGGCGACTTCCAGACCGATGTCGATGTGCTGGTGACGCGCCTGGACGTCGACTACGACGAGTTCGGTCTCGACATCTATCCGGACGACACCACCTTCCAGACCCCGGTCTTCGTCGCCGGAAGCCAGAAGGTGGTTGGCGACACCGTCGTCGGCGGCACGATCAACAACGTGCGCTGGATGGCCTCGCGCGAGACCAGCCTCAACCGCCACGACCTGACCGCCGTCGGCCTCAAGCAGGCCTGGACGCCGGGCGCCTGGAACTTCAACGCCGAGTACGCCTTCTCGCGGGCCCGCAGCTATCACCCTGACGGCCAGGCCACCAAACGTAACCGCCTCGCCTTCTTCGGCCCACTGACCTACGATTTCTCGCGCGGCTACACATCGATCCCGCAGCTGACGACCACGGTTGACTACACCAACCCGGCCAATTTCGTCGGCCAGGCCTTCGACTATACCTGGAAGGACTCGCGCGACACCGACGAGACTCTCCGCCTGGACGGTGGCCGCGTCTTCGACGGCTGGTTCACGAAAATCGCCTTCGGGGCCGAGCGCCACGAGATGAAGCGCGACTATCGCCGTCGCGACTGGGTGCTGAACAACGCGCTCAATGTTCCAACCAGCACGCTGGGCGCCAGCTTCTATGAAGCCCTGCCCTATTCGGGCTTCCTGTCGGACTTCTCCGGCAATACGCCGCGCAACTGGGTCACCCCGACCACCACGGCCTTTTACAACAGCCTGTACACCCCGGCCGTGGCCGCTCAACCGCTGTCGGCCGCCGATGCGCGCAACTCGTTCGTCGTCGATCAGAAGATCACCAGCGCCTATGTCCGCGGCGACTTCAAGTTCGACACCGCCATGCCGATCAGCGGCAATGTCGGCGTCCGCTATGCCCGCACCGAACAGGTGGCGAGCGGGACCCTGACCAGCACGAACGCTCAGAACCAGCCCGTGCTGACGCCGGTCTCCTATCCGCAGGACTACGGCAACTGGCTGCCCAGCCTGAACGTGAAGGTCGAGGTGCGCGACGACCTGATCGCCCGCTTCGCCGCCTCGCGCGTCGTCAACCGGCCCAACATCACCGACAGCGCCCCGCGGATCAGCGTCGCCCGCGACACGCCCAGCGCCTCGGGTGGCAACCCCGACCTGCAGCCGTTCCTGGCAGACCAGTTGGACGCTTCGCTGGAGTGGTATCCAGCGCCGACCACCGCGCTGACCGGCGCGGTGTTCTACAAGAAGATGGACGACTACATCACCCAGCAGAACACTACGATCCAGGTGCCCGGCCGGGGTGACGTGCTGCTGTCGACCAGCGTCAATGGCGGCGCCGCCAAGCTGACCGGCGTCGAGGTGGCCTACAACCAGAGCCTGGCCTTCCTGCCCGGTCCGTTCGACGGCCTGGGCGTCCAGGCCTCGTTCACCGTCGTGGACGCCAAGGCCAACTATCTGGCCGGCAATCGTCCGATCAAGGACAACCTGATCGGCCTGTCGAAGACCAGCTACAATCTGGTCGGCTACTACGAGAAGGGTCCGCTGGCGGCGCGTCTGGGCTGGTTCTGGCGCTCGCGCTACCTGTCGGGCACCGGCAGCACCACGACCGCCGAGTCCTATATCGACGCCTACGGCTCGCTGGACGGTTCGATCTCCTACGACCTGACCAAGAACTACGCCGTGACGCTGGAGGGTTCGAACCTCACGGACGAGATCCGCTATGTCTACGGCAAGACCAAGGACCAGCCGATGGAGATCTATCACTGGGGCCGCACGGTCTCGCTGACGCTCCGCGGCAAGTTCTGATCCGGCTTCAGGGCGGGTCCTCGGATCCGCCCTGACAGAGGACCGGCTGGCTTTGCTGCCCCTTGGCCGGCCGGTCCTGACGTCTTCTCCCAACCTTGAGAGCCTCCGATGTTGCGATCCCTGCTTATGGCCACCGCCCTGCTGACGGCCGGCGCCGCCGAAGCCGCCGAAGGCGCCAAGATCAACGCCATGCATGTGCTGGGATCGCACAACAGTTATCGCCCTGAACTCGACGCGGCCGCCCTTGCGCATCAGCGCGAGGTGATGGGCGAGCGCTCGTTCGGCGTCGAATACGGTCACCCGCCAATCACGGATCAACTGAACCTCGGCGTGCGGCAACTTGAATTCGACCCCTATGCCGACAGCGCCGGCGGTCTCTATGCTGCGCCTTATGCGAACGCCCCCGCTGGGCTGGCGGTCATGAACCGGCCCGGCGCCAAGGTTCTGCACGCCCCCGTCCTGGACGCCCGCACCCTGTGCCTGACCCTGGCTGACTGCCTGGGCCAGGTCGCCGGCTGGTCGCGCGCCCATCCCGATCACGCGTTGATCGTGATCTTCATCAACACCAAGGAAGAGCCGTTCAATACGCCGCTCATCCCCGACCCGCCGCTCTACTCCGAGGCGGATCTGGCCGGGATCGACGCCGACGCCATCGCCGCCTTCGGCCGCGATCGGATCGTGGCGCCGGACGATGTGCGGGGCGACGCCGCCAGCCTGCGCCAGGCGGTCCTCTCCGGCCACTGGCCCACGCAGCGGTCGTCGCGCGGCAAGGTCCTGCTGGTTCTGGACTCCAACCCGCGCATCGCCCAGGCCTATCGAGCGGGTCGCCCCTCGCTGAAGGGCCGGATGATGTTTGGGCTGTATGACGCCGCCGAGCCCGAAGCCGCTGTGTTCAACATCCAGGACCCGAAAGCCGAGGAAGCCCGCATCAAATCCCTGGTCGCCCAGGGGTTCCTTGTCCGCACTAGGAGCGACGCCGACACCCGCGAAGCCCGGGCCCATGACCAGAGCCGCCTTCAGGCGGCGCTGCGCTCCGGGGCCCAGGTGATCAGCACCGACTATTATCCCGGCGCCCCTGATCCGCTGGGCCTGCGCTTCACGGTCTCTCCGCCCTGGTTCAAGACCGCCGAGCCCAAGGGCCAATAAGCCGCTCGGTAAGGACCCTTGTGACCGCTGCCCAGGAGCACGCGGAAGGGCGGCCCGCCTGAATGATCAGGCGGGGCTTTTGAGACGAACAGCCCGTCAGGCACCCGCTAGAATTTGGCGCGCAGCCCAAGGCTCAGAGTGCGGCCATAATTGGTATAGCCGCCAAACCAGCCCCCCTTGATGAATTGCCATTGGGCCGCGTCGGTCAGGTTCTGGGCTTCGATCGCCGCCGTGATGCGCGGGGTGATCTTGTAGCTGACGCTGGCGTCCAGTGAGCCGAAAGCCGAGTCATTGAGCGCCGACAGGCCGACGCCTCCGACGTCCTGCAGGACGTCATCGACCCAGCTGTAGCTGGCCCGCGCGGCGAAGCGGTCCTTCTCGTAGAAGCCTGTCAGGTTGAAGCTGTTCTTGGCGACATTGACCATCTCGTCCTTCAGGGTCGGGGAGTAGGTCGCTTCGGTGTCGGTGTAGGTATAGTTGGCCAGGAACCCTAGGCCATCGAACGGCGCCGGGAGGGTCTTGAACAGGTGCTGATAGGCCAGCTCCACGCCCTTGATCGTGGCCTGACCGCCATTGGTCGGTGACGTCAGCTGATAGGTCTGGCTGTCGACGACGATGTTGGTCTTCTGGCTGTAAACGAAGGTGGTGATGTCCTTGTAGAAGGCCCCGGCGATCAGGGCGCTGCCCGGAGCAAAATACCATTCGAGGGTGGCGTCATACTGCCAGGCCTCGAACGGCCGCAGCTCGGGATTGCCACCGACGGCGGTGAGCACCGTGCCCGAGGAATTCAGTGTCAGGCGCGGCGCCAGGTCGGCCAGAGACGGACGGGTAATCACCTTGGCCGCCGCGACACGCGCCTGCAGGCTGTCTGAAAGTTCCAGCGCGAAGTTGGCCGTCGGCAGCACGTCACTGTAGGTCTTTTCGTAGCGGACGGGGATCGCCGCCGAGCCGTTGTCGGCATGACCGGCCGACACCTGCTTGGTCTGGGCTGCGCGCACGCCGACCTCGCCGCGCAGGGGCCAGCGGAACAGCTTGGTGTCGATGTCGGTCAGGGCGTAGGCCGCCGCGATGTCTTCGGACACGTGGTAGGAGTTGCGCTGGTCGGCCCGCGCCGTGCCCTTCTGGGTCTTGTCGGCCAGGACCCAGAAGGCCGCCGGATCGGGCATGGCCCAGGTCGTCGGCAGGGTCCCGTCGACATCGCCCAGAAAGTCGCTGACCGGGAAGGCGTCGAAATACTCGGCCCCGAAGAACTTGTTGGCCAAGTTGGTGGTGTAGTTGATGTCGGCCCGATTGTAGTCGCGCGAGCGCTCACGGTACTTCACGCCGAACTGGACGCGGGTCAGCGGCCCCCAGGTCACCGGGCGTTCGGCGTCAAACTGGATGGCCGTTTCGTCGTCGGTGGAGTCATTGACGCGCCACTCGATGCGGCGGAACGGCAGCAGAGATGGGTTGCTCAGATCGGCCGTCAGCAGCTTGACACTAGGCACGGCCTCATCATCGGCCTTCGTCATCGAGAACGTCGTCTGGCCGATCGGACCCAGCAGGCGGGTCCGGGTGATGGGCTTGGAGGTCTCTGAATAGGCCCGAGCATAGGCGACGTCGGCGGTCAGGGTCCAGTCGTTCAGCTTCTGGCGGATCTTGCCGGCGACCATCAGGTTGTCGTGCGCCAGATCGCTGATCTCGCGACCGATCTGGGTCGTGGATGTCACCGTACCCCCGACCAGCACATTGTCCTTGATCACCGCCGAGCCGGGAACCAGCGTCGCGACGCCCTGATCGACAGAATAGGTCAGCTCGTCATAGTGATCGTCGAGCTTGGTGTAGCTGGCGTCGAAGGTGATCTCGGTCTCTTCGGTCGGACGATACTGGGCCGACAGCACCACGCCCTTGCGCTCGCGATCCTCGCGCTCAAGGGTGGGGCGGATGGCGGTGGGATAGAGGTTGATCCCCTGGGCGATCAGGCTCTTGCCCAGGATCGTCGCCGGATCCGAATAGCTCCAGCCTACCCCGGTGATACGGTCCTGGCGCAGGGTACGCTGGTCATAAACCACCGCCGCCAGCACGCCGAAGGTCTCTGCGGCGTTCGTCCAACTGGCCAGGCCCGAGACCCGCGGGTCGGTCTTGTCGGCGAGTTGCGGCATGCTGGCCGTGGCCGACAGCGCCAGGGTGCTGCGACCCAGGTCGAGGGGGCGGAACGTCTTGATGTCGACGACGCCGCCGATCGCGCCTTCGTCCAGCGAGGCCAGAGGGGTCTTGCCCACCTCGACGCCTGCGACCAGTTCCGACGGCAGGGTGTCGAAGCGGAACTGACGGCCGCTCTGGCCGCTGTCGCGCATGTTCTCGTTCACGGCGGCGCTGCGGCCGTTCAGGGTGACGATCTGGAAGTTGGGACCCAGTCCCCGGACGCGAACGAACAGGCCCTCGCCCCGGTCACGGGTGATGGCCACGCCCGGAACCCGCTGCAGAGCCTCGGCGATATTGTTGGACGGGAACTTGCCGATATCCTCGGCCGAGATCCCGTCGACGACATTGGCCGCCTTGCGCTTGTCCGCCAGAGCCCGAGCCAGCGAGTTGGCGAAACCGCCTGTGACGACGACTTCCTCGACGGCGGTGCTCTCGGTTGCCTGGACGGTGTCGACGGAGGCCGGTTCCGCTCGCCCTGCCCCGGCGGCGCTCGGCGCCGTCGAGATCGGCTGGGCGGCGGGACGCAGGATGGCGCTGCCGCCGTTACGCACGAAGGTCAGACCCGTCCCGCGCAACAGCTGGCTAAGACCGCGATCCGCATCAAGCGTGCCCTTGACCCCCGCTGTCCGCTTGCCGCGCAGAAGGGCCGGATCGGCCAGCACCTGCAGACCCGTGGCGCGCGAGAAAGCCGGCAGGGCCGAGGCCAGATCCCCTGCCGGGATAGCCACCTCGATCTTCGCGGCAGGCGACGCGGCGACGGCAAGGTTGGGCGCTCCGGCGGCCGCGCTGGCCAGCAGCAGGGCGATAGCGGAGGCGGATCCGCGCCAGGTCCAGGTCTTGAAGGTCATCGATGCATCCCCGAGATCGCGCGGCGTTGTCGCCGGCTTCGGCGGTGAAGACGTTGGCGGACAGGCTTTCAGGACAGGGATTTTTGTGAAGTTTAAGCGACTACGGCTCGCCGGGCTAGCGCGCCAGCACCAGTCGGCCGCCCTGGTCGCGCGCGGTGAAGCCATGCATCAGGGCCAGATTTTGGATCAAGGCATCGGGCTGGTCCAGACGGAAGCGCCCCGCCACGCGTTGCTTGGCCAGGGCCCGGTCAGTGATGATGATCGGCTTGGCGGACTCGCGATTGAGGCGGTCGACCAGTTTCTCCAGCGTGACGCCGTCCGTCTCCAGCCATCCCGAGCGCCAGTCATCGGCGGCGGGGTCGAAGGGCCGGATGGCGGACAGGCGTCCATCGATCGCGAACGCCCGTTGGCCCACGGTCAGTTCGGCCGAGCGATGGATCAGGCCCGTCGGCGCCAAGCGCACCCGCCCCCGATGCACCGAAAGTTCCAGGCGGTCGCCACCGCGCTCCAGGTCGAAAGCCGTGCCCAGCACGCGCGCCGACCCTTCCGGCGCGCTGACGATGAAAGGTCTCGCGGCGTCATGGGCGACATCGAAGAACGCCTCGCCCCGCACCAGCCTTACCCGTCGGCGGTGGGCGCCCAGCTGGACCTCGACACGCGTGGCGCCGTCCAGCGTCACCTGGGTGCCGTCGGCCAGGGCGACCGTGCGATGCTGTCCGGCCGCAGTCTCGAAGGGCGCGGGTCGCACCATCGCCAGCTGCAGTTCAGGCCACAGCAGCACACTCGCCACAGCGCAGGCGGCCAGACTCAAGCCGCCGACCAAGATCCTCGCGATGGGACGGCGCGAGGATCCTGCTCGAACCTTCGCGCGGCGGTTCAGAGCCTCGGCGAGCGCCGGGTCCTGCGTGATGTTCCACAGTCGCCGATAGGCGGCGTCATGGGCCGGGTCCGCCGACATCCAGGCGTCGAAGGCCGCGTCATCGTCGATCGGCGAATCCAGCCTGCGAGCCACCCAGCGCGCGGCGTCCTGATCGAGGCGAGTCACGCGCGGCCTCCGGACCGCCGGCGTTCAGCCTTGGCGACTTCTCGATGCAACTGCTCCAGCGCGCGCACGACGTGCTTCTCGACGGCGGCTTCTTTCATGTCGAGCTCGGCCGCGATCTGGCGGCAAGTCTGCCCGTGCAGACGGCGGCGAATGAAGACGTCGCGTCGCAGCGGGGGCATGGCGTCCAGCACCTTGCCAAAGACCTCGACCTTCTGGCGATGCATCAGGATCTGCTCCGGCGCGGGGGCTTGGCAGGGAATGTCGTCGTTCAGGATCTCGACCGGCCGGCGCTTTCGGCTGCGGAAATGGTCACGCACAAGGTTGAGGGCGATACGATAGCCCAGGGCCGCGCGATCAACGACCGTACGCGCGCGCTCATAGGCCAGCAGACGCGCGAACGTCTCCTGAACCAGATCGTCGGCGGCGGCGGGGTCGCGCGTCCGCTCCACGATGAAATGGTAGAGGTCTTCACGCTGGGCTCGAACGCTGGCGAGATCCGTCATCGGCCCGGCTCATCGCCATGTCGTCGAGCGACGGTGATATCGTGCGGCGCGACCATCATGGACGGCGCTTAGCATTGGTCTGTGACAGTTGCGCCGACGCCGGTCACCGCACGGAGATGAAGACGGGGTTGGCGTAGAACCACAGGTCCGACCAGGGATCCTCGCCCAGTGGATCCGGCTGAGGCTCGAGTTCCGAACCGTTCGTGCCCCTGACGCGGATATAGCTGGGCCCGCGCACGTCCTTCAGCACATAGGTCATGGACAGGCGCTCGCCCTCGCGAACCCAGGCCCCGGGCGCGAAGCTCCTGACAATGCGAGTCGTTGGATTTGAGTCGAGATGAGGGTCAGCCGCAGGTCCCATGACGTCGCCCTGAATCAGATCGATCCGCGAGACATCGGGCGAGCGTCCGCCGAAATTCTTGCCGGCCGGATCGCGAACGCGGATGACGACGGTGACGTCACTGCCGGCCGCGACGTCCAGACGCCCGCCGATGTCCGCCCGACGCGCGCCATCGGCCGTCATGGCGGTCACCTCCACCTCGGAGACCAGATCGCCCAGGGTCACGAAAACCCGACCATTGCGCAGGCCGTCCAGCACATCGTCATAGGTGTGCGCGGCCTTCACATAGGTCTTGGAATATTCACCCGGCCAGAAGTCGCTGCCGCCGTCGGTGTAGTGTCGGTGAGAGTCCGAGGTCGAGGTGATCCACCAGCGACGCCCTTCGCCCAGCATGGAGTCCCAGAATCCGCCCAGCCGCGCCGTCATCTGGTCGAAGCCACCCATGGTCGGGGTTCGCGAATAGCCGCCCCGATCGCCCTTGGGATCGGCGGAACCATCCGGCTTCAGCGTCGAGGCCTGATGTCCGGGCGCGCCTTCCATCCCCACCGCGACGCCGGGCGCCGTGTCGTTCCAGGCGCGCAGTTCGGAGGGTGAAACCAGACCGTAGCGGCCCACACCCGTCGCCGAACGGGACGGATGGTTGGCGATGACCACCGGAGGCTGCGGCAGGGCTCGCATGTGACGGAGCGCTTCCAGCATGAAAGCCTCCTGGTCGCGCGCGGGATCAGCGGGCCACGGCTCGCGCCGGTTGAACCGGCTCTCCACGCCAAACAGCACCTCTCGTTCGGTGTCGGACCGGGGCAGGATCAGGCTGGAGTGCTCGGCCGCCGGCGTGTCCAGCTCCATGCCCCAGAACTGCAGTACGGAAGGCGTCGCGCGCCGGGCGCGGAGAAGCTCGGGATAGGCCTCGTCCCGGTTCAGTTTCGAATGGTTTGGGCCGCCGTGATCCGTCGCGACCATCCAGGAAAGTCCATGCTTGGCCGCCATGCTGGCATTGGTCGTGATCGGATTGCTGGCGTCGCCGGCCTTGATCAGCAGCGGCGGCTGGGAAGGATCGGCGGCCGCCTTGACCCCGACGCTGAACCAACTGTGGACGTGGTGGTCGCCCGCCAGCCAGCGACGCTCCCGTGGATTCACCGGATGGCTGGACCTCGCCTCAGGGGCCACAGGCCGGATGGCGTGGCCCGGGTGAGCGTCAGCCGGCGATTGCGGCGCCGCGATCAGGCCAAGCAACAGGAGCGTGATGGCTCGGGAATGCAGACGGGCGGGGGCGGGTGAAACAGGCATTTGCATAGCTAGGCCCTAGTGATCCTTTGCAACATTTCCATTGCAGACCCCGTCGAGCGTCAGACGCCAAACAATCCGGACGCGCCGGATGCTCGCATTCCTCCCTGACCGAATGGCCGGGCCCCCAGATAAGCGGGCGCTCGGTAAGGGCGAGATTTGGCCGCGACCGCCTCACGCGCCACGTCCGCCCTGCTAGGACGCGACATGGACCGCGAGGTCCTGTTCCAGCGCCGAATTCACCAGGCCGCTGACGCGGTCGGCCAAGCGTACGCCTGAACGCCAAGCCGCTTCGACGCCGCCCCCGGCGACCCAGTCGCCGCACAGGCCAAGGCTCACGGTCGCGCGCCAGATCGGCCCCGATGTGGCCCGGGCCGGTTGCGCATAGCGCCAACGATGGGCCTGCAGAGCCAGAACCGGAGGCATGGAGATGTCCATACGCCGGCCCAGAGCCTCCAGCAGGCGCGCGGCGACTTCGGTGGAACTGGCTTCAAGGTTTCGCCCCGACCATTGGCTCGTCGCCTGCAAGGTCCACGCCTCGGGTCCCGAGCGACCTGGCTTGCTGTTCTCACGGATCGCGACGGCCAGGACCTCGCACCCACCAAGCCGATCGGTGTCGATCGGAAGCCGGCCATCGAAAGCCACCATGGCCGACCATATGGCCTCCGACCGTGCCATCGCGGCGTAGACGGCCAGGTCGAAGGAGTGAGGGGCCAGGAGTGGCGTGGCCTGCTCGGGCGGGACCGCCAGGATCACGGCGTCGAACGGACCTTCGGACCCAGCCTCGCGCCCCATCACGTCAAGCCTCCAGCCCGCCGCCTCGCGCGCGAGGCCCGTGACGTGAGCGGACCATTCGACATCCACGCCCTCGGCGAGGGCCTTGATCGGCGCGTTCATGGACGGCAGGCCCACTATGGCGCCCTCGCCGCCCTCGGGCCACGGAGCCGCGCGACCCGCCAGAATCCAGCCGTCGACGCATTCGCGAAAAGCCGGGTCTTCCGCCGTAAAAGAGGCCGCTCCATGGTCAAAGCAAGCCTCGCCCAACGGCGTCTGGATCCGACGCGTCGACATCCGTCCACCCGCGCCGCGCCCCTTGTCCAGGAGTCTCACCGCGAGCCCCGCCTGGGTCAGGCGCTGGGCGCAGGCCAGCCCCGCGAGACCGGCGCCGATGATCGCGACACGGCGGGGGCCGGCGCGTGTGGGCGCGGTCACCATTCTATTCTGCTCCCGTCCCAAGCGAAGAACCCGCCGTTATCATCACCCCCAAGACGATCCATCAGCTCCACCAGGGCCTGGGCCGAGCGGGCGGGGATGAAGGTGGTGTCGTCAGCCCCGCCTTTTCGGAACGGCGCGCTCAGGTCAGTCAGGACGGTGCCCGGATGAAGCGCGACGCAAACACCCAGCGGCCGCGTGCGTCGATGCTCAATGGCCAGGGTGGCGATCAACATGTTCAGCGCCGCCTTGGAGGCGCGATAGCCGTACCATCCGCCCAGGCGGTTGTCGGAGATGCTGCCCACGCGCGCCGACAGCGCCGCGAAGACGCTGGGCCGATCCTTCGGAGTCAGGGGCAGGAGATGCTTGGCGATCAGGGCCGGGGCCACGGCGTTGACGGCGAAGAGCTGGGTCAGGGTCGCGGCGTCGAGTGACCGCATGGTCTTTTCGGGCGCGACGCCCTCTCCATGCAGCAAGCCCGTCGCGACCACTACACGCTCGAGCGATCCAAGCGCGCGCAGGACCTGGGCTGCGGCCAAAAGGTCGTCCTCGTTCTGGATGTCGGTCTCGATGAAAGGCCATTGCGGGCTATCCGGCCAGTCAGCGGGGCGTCGCCGGGCAAGGCCCACGACAAGATCATATCGCCCCTGTGCCCCCAGCGTCCTGGCAAGGGCGCCGCCCAGTCCGCCGGCGACGCCAACGACAACCGCGATCGACGCCGGCTCAGCCATGCAGCACCACCGCGCCCATCAGCAGCCCCGCCGTGGCCGCGAGGGTCAGGGGCCACCGCAGCCGGAGGTACCAGAGCGGCGCCTCGCGAGCGCGGGAATCCCACGCGGCGTGGCCTAGCAGCGCCACGGCCAGAAGGACGAACCTCCAGGCCGGGGTGTTGAACGGAACCAGCACCAGGACCCAAGCCAGGATCGGCGGAACCATCGAGAGGCACAGCGTTAGGGAGGACGGACGGTCCTGAACGATGCTCATGCCCATGCGGGAGCCGGCCAGAAAGGACAGGATCACGGCGGCATAGACAGATAGAGCGTCCGCCGCGACAGGCTGCCATCGCGGCCACGCCAGCCCCGCCAGAACGGGCAGCCAGAACGGCGCCAGGCCCAGCGCGCCCAAGACGCTCAGAATGGACGGCGGGCGTGGGCGGCCCCCAACGGATCGGTCGTTCACGCGATGACCCCTCTGTCCCGCAGCGCGGCCACTAGGCGCGCGCCTGACGGACCTGGCTCAGGAATTCCTCACGGATCTGGGGATCGTCGCGCATCAGGCCCAACAGGCGGCTGGTGGTCAGCATGGAGCCGGGCGTATCGACACCCCGTAGGGTCATGCAGCTGTGCTCCGCCTCGATCACCACGCCTACGCCCCGAGGGTCCAGGCTGTCCTGGATCGCGTTGGCGATGTCAGTGGTCAACTTTTCCTGGATCTGCAGCCGGCGCGAAAAGCCAGACACCACGCGGGCCAGCTTGGAGATGCCCACGACGCGGTTTCCGGGCAGGTAGCCGACATGGGCCCGGCCGACGACCGGCAGCATATGGTGCTCGCAGCAGCTGACCACCCGGATATTCGACAGCACGATCAGGTCGTCATAGCCGCCAGTCTCCTGGAAGGTGCGCGTCAGGTGCGTGCACGGGTCCTCGTTATAGCCGCTGAACAGTTCGGCGTAGGAGCGCGCCACGCGCGCGGGCGTGTCGAGCAAGCCTTCACGGTTCGGATCATCGCCGGCCCAGGCTATCAGCAGCCGAACGGCGTCCTCGGCCTGGGCCTGCGTCGGCCGGGCGGGGGGCGCGCCGGCCAGAGGGGCGAGGGCTGACGTCAGGACTGAAGGCATCGAAATCTCCACGCGACACATATGCGCCCCGCAGAGTTTTATATATCAACTGAGATATAGAAAAGCGCGATTATGCCGCAAGGCTTGCCGACTGCCCCGAATGCTCCCGTCCGGCTGGCGTGGCATAGGCTCGCACGAAGGCGGCCACCACGTCTTCGACCAGCCTGGGCATCTCAAGCGGACTGGTGACATGTCCGCGCAACTGCTGCTGATGGAGGCAGGCCATCAATAGCGGCGAGACCAGGACCATGGCGGCGGCTCGCAGATCGGTGGCGATCATCTCTCCGCGCTGAACGTGCTCCGCGAGGCGAACCCGCAGCGCCTCGATCGTGGGATCAAGGATGTGCGTCAGGGTCGCTGAGCCCAGGCTGGGGTCCAGGAAGCCTTCCGCCAGGCTGATGGCGAATACGTCGCCAAGCCGTACGGTCTTGGGCGCTGTCAGGGCCAGGACAAGATCGGCGGCGTAGTCGGCGACGGACTGAGCGAAAGGCTTGTCGCTGCTGCATTGGGCATCAAGGCCAGGACGTCCCCGGCGCAGGCATTCGGCGAGAACCGCGTCGATCGTCTGGGACCGGTCGCCGAAATAGTGACGGAGCGTCGGCACCGACACGCCCGCCGCGCCGGCCAGTTCGCGCAGGCTGGGACGCGCGCCGTCGCGGCGGACCATGTGCAGGGTCATCCTGGCCAGCAGGTCTCGCCGCTTGGCCTCATGATCCACGTCGCGGGAGCCCTTGGGTCTGGACAAGATCTTGATCCCTGCAACGAAGACGCCGGACCCAAGCCGGCGCCCGGGACCATTCTATATCGCATGCGATAGATAAAATGGCCAACCTGCGATTGACGGCTAGGCGCTCTCCGCCGCGAGTATCGCCGAGGGCCGAATGACGGACCGGCAGGCCTCTGGCTCGCGGGCCCCGTCTCAAGTAGTCCAGGCCGTAACCCGAAGTAGCGGCAAGTCGGACCCCAGACCTTGTGGAATTCCGGAAACTCAAAGAGGCCGATGACGCCCTTTTCCCAACGCGCGTTGTGGCTTGCTGCGGCCGCCGTGCTGGCGCTGGCCGACCCGGCGGCAGCCCAGGAGGTCGAGGCTGTCTCCGTCTGGGGCAAGCGCGCCAACGAATTGGGCCGAGCGATGTCGGCCAGCGAAGGCCACGTCTCCTACAGCGACTTCGCCATACGGCCTCTGCTGCGCCCCGGTGAGCTGATCGAGGCCGTGCCCGGCCTTGCGGCGACCCAACATTCCGGCGCGGGCAAGGCCAACCAGTATTTCCTGCGCGGCTTCAATCTGGACCATGGCACGGACCTGGCCGCCTCCCTGGACGGTGTCCCGCTGAACCTGCCGTCTCACGGACACGGCCAGGGCTATCTGGACCTCAACCTGCTGACGCCGGAGTTCGTGCACGACATCGGCTTTCGCAAAGGGCCCTACGCCGCAGAAAATGGCGACTTCGCCACAGCCGGCGCGGTGGCCTTCGAAACGGCTGACCATCTGCACGGCGACAGCCTGCAGGCGTGGCTCGGCCAGAACCAGGCCTATCGCCTGGTCGGCTCCAAGGGCCTGACCGACAACGCCATCGTCGCGGCCGACCTCTCGACCTCTCGCGGCGCCTGGACCACGCCGGAGGACCTGCGGAAGATCAACATCCTGAGCCGCCTGCTGATCAGCGGCTGGTCGGTGACGGCTTTGGCCTATGACGCCCGCTGGAACGCCACCGACCAGATCCCCCGCCGCGCGGTCGAGTCGGGAACCCTGGGCCGGCTTGACGCCGTGGACACCACCGACGGCGGCCAGACCTCGCGCTACATGCTCTCGGCGCGGCGGCGCGATCTGCTGCGCGGCCTGGACACCGTCATCTATGTCCAGCGCTACCGGCTCGATCTGTGGTCGAACTTCACCTATTTCCTCGACGATCCGGTCAATGGCGACCAGTTCGAGCAGGTGGATCAGCGCGGGGTCTATGGCGGATCATTGACCAAGCGTTGGGCCGGCGAGCCTGGCGGCTGGACGTTTCGCACAGGCCTGTCGGCGCGCCTGGACGACATCGGTAAGGTCGGCCTCTATCGCACCACCGCCCGCGCCCGCCGCGCAACGGTGCGCCAGGACCGCCTGACGGAGTGGTCCACTGCGCTGTGGGGTGAGGCGGTCCGGCGAATCGGGCCCATCGACGCCACGCTGGGTCTGCGCGCCGACGCGTTCGGCGCCGACGTGTCGGCGGGTGATCGGCGCAATTCGGGCGAGGTGACCGATGCCCTGCTCAGCCCCAAGCTGGCGCTGGCCTGGCGCATCTCGAAGACCTTCGAGCTCTATGCCGACGCGGGACGCGGCTTCCATTCCAACGACGCGCGCGGCGCGGTGATAGCCATCGATCCGGTCAGCGGCGCGCCGGCCGAACGCGCGCCGCTGCTGTCGCCCGCCGATGGCGCGGAATTGGGCGCCCGGTGGCGGGGTCACGGCCTGAACCTGACGGCCTCCGTCTGGGCGCTGAACGTGGATTCCGAGCTCATCTATGTCGGCGACGCCGGCTTCACCGAAGCGGCCGGCGCGACCCGGCGGGTGGGGCTAGAGACCCTGATCGACTGGCGCCCCACCCCGCGCCTGAACCTGACGGCCGCCTATGCGACCACCCGGGCCCGGTTCGCGGGCGCCCCTCCTGAAGGCGATCGCATTCCCAACGCCGTCAGCGCGGTGCTGACGGCCGGGGCCAGCTGGAAACTGGGGGTGGCCTCGACCCTGTCCATGACCTACCGTCGCCTGGGCGCCGCCGCCCTGGTGCAGGACAATTCAGTTCGCTCGCGCCCTACCGCCATGATCAACGGCCTCTTCGTCCATGACCTGAACCGCGTCAGCGTGATGGTCGAGGCCCTGAACCTCACCAACGGCGGAGGCGACGACATCGCCTATGTCTACGCCTCGCGCCTCTCGGGCGAACCCGCCTCAGGCGTAGAGGACATTCACTTCCACCCCGTCGAGCCGCGCTCGATCCGTGTCGGCCTTAAGGTCAACTTCTGAGCGCCCCGTCGAAAATGGGGTGATTTTCGCCATACCTCTGGCCAAGGTGGCCGCCTGGGGTAATGTCCGCGTCCTGGTTTGGGGGTTTTTCGTTTTGCTGAAGATGTCAGTTCGTTACGCCGTATCCGGCGCAATCGCCGCCGCTCTGGCCGTCTCCGTCGCTCACGCCGATGCGATCAAGCAGACCAAGGCCCCCTTCGAAGACAAGTTCCGCCAGCTCGAGGGCGAGGACTGGCCCTCGCCGACCGACTATCGCAATGCCTCGGGCGCGCCAGGCTATCGCTACTGGCAGCAGAAGGTCGACTACGACATCTCGACCCGGCTGGACGAGCCGACCAAGACCATCACCGGCAAGGCCGCGATCACCTATCGCAACAACTCGCCCGACGACCTGCCCTACCTGTGGCTGATGCTCGACCAGAACGACTTCAAGCGCAGCTCGATCAGCCACATGACCGAAACCGTCTCGGGCGACGGCGTCAGCCTGGGCCAGGTGCGCCGCGCCAAGCGCTTCCAGGAGTGGGAAGGCGGCATGACCATCAAGTCGGTCAAGGACGCCCAGGGCCGTTCGCTGAAGTTCACCGTCGTCGACACCATGCTGCGCGTCGACCTGCCCCAGTCGGTCAAGGCCAACGGCGGCGAGACCAAACTGACCATCGAATGGTCGTTCCCGATGATCGAGACCAAGCTGGTCGGCGGTCGCAGCGGCTATGAATGCTTCACCGCCAAGGGCGACGACGGCAACTGCATCTTCGAGGTCGCCCAGTGGTTCCCGCGCCTAGCCGTCTATTCCGACTATGAGGGCTGGCACAACAAGACCTTCCTCAGTGGCGGGGAGTTCACGCTGGAGTTCGGCGACTACACCGTCGCCCTGACCGTGCCGTCCGACCACGTGGTCTCGGCCACGGGCGAGCTTCAAAACGCCGCCCAGGTGCTGAGCGCCGCGCAGCGCGAGCGCCTGGCCAAGGCCCGCACGGCCAGCGAGCCGGTCTATGTGGTCACACCCGCCGAGGCCGTCGCCGCCGAGCAGGGCAAGCCCACCGGCGACAAGACCTGGGTCTTCAAGGCCAAGAACGTCCGCGACTTCGGCTGGGCCACCTCGCGCAAGTTCGTCTGGGACGCCATGGGCGTACAGCAGGCCGACCCCAAGGCCGAGCACCCGCTGGTCATGGCGATGTCGTTCTTCCCCAAGGAAGCCCGCCCCCTGTGGGACGCCTATTCCACCAAGGCCATCGCCCAGACGCTGAAGGTCTATTCGGCCTTCACCTTCGCCTACCCTTACCCCATCGCCCAGTCGGTGAACGGGCCGCAGGGCGGGATGGAATATCCGATGATCAGCTTCAACGGCCCCCGGCCGGTGAAGGACAAGAAGACCGGCGCCCTGACCTATACCGAGCGCGCCAAGACCGGCCTGATCGGCGTGGTCATCCACGAGGTCGGGCACAACTACTTCCCGATGATCGTCAATTCCGACGAGCGTCAGTGGACCTGGATGGACGAAGGCCTGAACAGCTTCCTGGAGTTCCAGGCCGAGAAGCAGTGGGACGCCAAGTTCCCGTCGCGGCGCGGCGAGCCTAAGGACATCGTCGAGTACATGGTCAGCCAGGACCAGGTGCCGCTGATGACCCAGTCGGACTCGGTGCTGCAGTTCGGCCCCAACGGCTACTCCAAGCCCGCCACCGCCCTGGTCATCCTGCGCGAGACCATCATGGGTCGCGAACTGTTCGACCGCGCCTTCAAAGAATATTCCAACCGCTGGCGCTTCAAGCACCCCACGCCGTACGACTTCTTTCGCACCATGGAAGAATCGTCAGGCGTTGATCTCGACTGGTTCTGGCGCGGCTGGTTCTACTCGACCGACCACGTCGACATCGCCCTGGACAAGGTGGTGCAGGGTCGTCTGGAGAGCGCTGATCCGGACGCCGAGGCGGCCGCGCGCAAGGCCCTGCGCCAGAAGGAGCCGGGCTCGCTGACCGCCAGCCGCAACACCGGCAAGACGGTGACGGAACTGGATCCCAAGACCCGCGACTTCTACGATCAGACCGACGAATTCACGGTCACCGAAGGCGCGAAGAAGCGCGCGAAGACGGCGCGGGAAGACCTGACGCCGGAAGAAGCCGCCGCCCAGGACGTGAAGGACAACTTCTACCGCTTCACCTTCCGCAACATCGGCGGCTTGGTGATGCCGGTGATCCTGAAGCTGGACTATACCGACGGCACGACCGAGACGATCCGCATCCCGGCCGAGATCTGGCGCAAGAACTCCAAGACCGTCACCTGGCAGTATGTCTCGACCAAGCAGGTGAAAGGCGCCGAACTGGATCCCCTCTGGGAAACTGCGGACGCCGACCGTTCCAACAATGTCTTCGACGGCGCGATCACGCCCACGACGCTGAAGATCACCAAGCCGCCGGAGCCGGGCAGCAACCGCATGAAGGACGCCAACCTGAAGGTCGATCCTGACAGCCTCAACACTCAACCCGCCGTGGAAGAGAAGAAGGGCGACGAGAAGAAGTGATCGCGCGCAGGGCCGCCCTGATGCTCGCGGCGGGAGCTCTGCTCTCGCCGCTCCCGGCGGCCGCCCATCGCGGCCACGGCGCGCTGAGCGTTGTGGAGATCGACGCCAGGACCGGCGACATTACGGTCAGCCACCGGCTCCAGACCCACGACGCCGAGCCGGCGCTGGCCGTGATCGCGCCCAACGCCCAGGCCAGCCTGGACGATCCGGACGCGGTCAAGGCGATGACCACCTATATCGGCAATCGGTTCACCCTGGCCGTCGAGGGCGTGGCCGTCGACCTTGCGCTGAAGGATGTCACCCTCGGCGCCGACGAGGTCCGCTTGGTCTATGGCGGCCACATCTCTGCGAAGGACGCCGGCGGCCTTCTGGCCGTGCAGGCCATGATGTTCGCCGACGTCTATGGTGACCAGGCCAATCAGGTGAACATCCGCCGCTTTGGCGTGACCCGCACCCTGGTTTTCCAGGGCGAGGATTCAGAGCCGCAGACCCTCACCTACCCCTAAAGCGTGCTGGCGCACGCTCAGGTCCTGACCGCTCTCAATAATAAAACAAATTGTTTTTATAATTCCCCTGTGGTCTGTCTTCGCCAAATCCAGGCGCCGGGGACAAGACGTTGGACAGGGAGCAGACACGGTTTGTCCGGATCGGGGTCGATCTGGGTGGCACCAAGATCGAGGTCGCGGCCCTGGGCCCCGACGGCGGCTATCTATCGCGATTGCGCGCGCCGACGCCCAATTCCTATGACAATGCCATCAAGACAATCCGCGATCTGATCATTGACACGGAATCGGCCATCGGTGCGCGCGCCACGGTAGGCGTGGGCGCGCCCGGATCGATCTCTCCGGCCACCGGGATGGTGCGCAACGCCAACACCGTCTGGCTGAACGGGCGCACACCCCGCGAAGATCTGGAGGCGGCCTTGTCGCGTCCCGTCCGGCTGGCCAATGACGCCAACTGCATGGCGCTGTCAGAAGCCACCGACGGCGCGGCGAGCGGCGCCAGGACGGCCTTCGCCGTGATCCTGGGCACCGGCTGCGGCGGCGGGGTCGTGGTGGACGGCCGGCTGGTCGAAGGCGCCAATGGCGTCGGCGGCGAATGGGGTCACGTGCCCCTGCCCTGGCCGACGGCGGACGAGGCGCCAGGCCCCGCCTGCTGGTGCGGTCGCAGGGGCTGCCTCGAGACCTGGGTCTCCGGCTCGGGCCTGCGTCGCGACTTCGAGGCCAGGACCGGCCGCCCCCTGAAAGGCGAAGAAATCGTCGCGGCGGCGGAAGCCGGCGACGCCCAGGCCGTCGAGGCCATGGATCGACTTTTCGACCGACTGGGCCGCGGCCTGGCGATGATCTGTGACATCCTGGACCCGGATGTCTTCGTCTTCGCCGGTGGTCTGTCGAAGGTCGAGGCGCTGTACGACCGCCTGCCCGGCTACATTGCCCCGCACGTCTTTTCCGATCGCTGGACGGCCCGGCTGGCCCCGGCCCGCTGGGGCGACGCCTCCGGCGTGCGAGGCGCGGCCATGCTGTGGAACCCCACCGAGGCGCCAATACCGCATCACATCTGAACAAGAGCAGCCGGGCGGTCACGTAATCGTCGGCGCGAAGAGGAGGAAACGATCATGGTTTCAGGCACAGGCTTGCTCCGCTCGACGGCGCTGATCGCGGTCGCCGCCGCCCTGCTCGCGCCCATCACCGGGTCGGCGCGACAATCGGTGGGACCGTTCAACGCCACGTTCCCGGCCGGTGGCGACGAGATCGCCCGCGACCTACCTGGCCTCGCGCCCGGCGCGATCCTGCCGGCCAACGCGCCCTGGACGCTGCGGACCTGGGTGAAGCTGTCAGAGGCGCCTTCGGGCCCGACCCTGATCGCCGGAGTCGGCGACCCGTCCGGCAAGGGCCGCTATCTGATCTTGAGCCCCCATGGTCTGGGTGTCCGCAGCGACGGCGCTGAGGTCGTGACCAAGGTCGTGTGGACACCCGGCCAGTGGCGGCAGGTCGCGGCGGTGTCCGACGGCGCGGCGGTTCGGTTGTTCGTGGACGGCCAGGTTGTTGGCGGCGCTCCCCTGGCCAGCGGCCCGGCTTCGGCGCGGCTGCGTCTGGCCCCGCGCAAGGTCGCGGGTTTCGCGCCGTTCGCCGGAACCCTGGCCGGCTTTGGCTATGACGGCGCCGCAGCTACGCCTGAAGCGATCGCTGCCCTCGCCAAGGCTCCGCCCAACGACGCCCTGACCGTGTTCGACACCGGCAGCCCGACCTGGCCGGTGCAGGTGCGCCAGATGTATGGCCAGACCGCGCCGCAGGATCCCTGGACCCTGCCCAGAAGCAAGGCGCCGACGCCTGACCGGCCCGTCGCCATTCCCGCCTATTCCGGCCCGGCGCTGAAGCCTGACGGCGCGGGACTGTGGACGCTGAAGCGCTGGTCACTGATCGACGCGCCCAGCGTCGGTGCGGACGGGGCAAGGATCTCGAAACCCGACTTCAACGCCAGCGCCTGGAAAGCCGCAACCGTACCCGGAACGGTGCTGACCACATTGGTTGACCGCGGCGTCTATGCCGACCCCGACCACGGGCTGAACAATAACCTGATCCCGGAAAGCCTGAGCCGGCAGGACTACTGGTACCGCTCGGCCTTCGACGCGCCGGCGGATCTGGCCGGCAAACACCTGCTGCTCACGTTCAAGGGCATCAACTACGCTGCAGAGATCTGGCTGAACGGCCAAAGGCTGGGCGCGATGAAGGGCGCCTTCATTCGCGGTCAGTTCGACGTCAGCAAGGCGCTGGTGGCCGGCGCAAATGTGCTGGCGGTGAAGGTCTCACCACCGCCGCATCCAGGCATCGCCCACGAGGAATCCCTGACCGCCGGCGTTGGAGAGAACGGCGGCATGATGGCCCTGGACGGCCCGACCTTCGTCGCCGCCGAAGGGTGGGACTGGATCCCCAGCGTCCGCGACCGCAATACCGGCATCTGGCAGGACGTCACCCTGCGGGCCACGGGCGACGCGCGTCTGGGCGACGCCCAGGTGATCACCACCCTGCCCAGGGCGGACAACAGCCAGGCCGATGTCGAGATCACGGTTCCCGTCGAAAACCTCAGCGACAGGCCCGTGCGGATCACCGTCACTGCCGCGTTTGACGACGTCCGCGTCGAAAAGATCATCACGGCCCCGCCCGGCCTGTCGGAAGCAAGGTTCACGCCCGCCGAGTTCCCGGCGCTGTCAGTGAAGAATCCAAAGCTGTGGTGGCCCAATGGGTATGGCGCGCCGGCCCTGCACGCCCTGACCCTGTCCGCCAAGGCCGACGGTCAGGCCTCGGATCGAAAGACCCTGCGGTTTGGCATGCGCCAGATCACCTACGACCTCAGCCTGATGAACCCCGCCGGCCATCTGCGCCGGGTCGAGGTGGATTTCTCCAAGGCTCGCCAGCTGGGGCAGGACATCACCGACGGCAGCCACGAAGGCATCCACAAGGTTCCAGACGGCTGGGCCACTTCGCTCACCGCTCAGGGCGACACCTCGCCGGCCGTGCGCGACGTGCCCGACACCGGCCTGACGCCGTATCTGGTGATCAAGGTCAACGGGCGACGCATCGCCGCCCGCGGTGGCAACTGGGGGATGGATGACTGGCGCAAGCGCGTCGAGCGCGAGCGGCTGGAGCCCTATTTCCGACTGCACAAGGAAGCCCACCTCAACATCATCCGCAACTGGGTGGGCCAGAACACCGAAGAGGTGTTCTACGACCTGGCCGACGAGTACGGCCTGCTGATCCTCAATGATTTCTGGGCCTCGACCCAGGACTACCAATTGGAACCACAGGACGTTCCGCTGTTCCTGGCCAACGCCGCCGACGTCATCAAGCGGTTCCGCAACCACCCCTCGATCGCCCTGTGGTTCGGCCGCAACGAAGGCGTGCCGCAGCCGATCCTCAATGAAGGCCTGGAGGCTCTGGTCCACGATCTGGACGGCACGCGCTGGTACACCGGCAGCTCCAACCGGGTGAACCTTCAAAACAGCGGGCCGTATAACTACCGCGAGCCCTCGAGCTATTTCAGCGAGCACGCCAAGGGCTTTTCGGTCGAGGTCGGCACGCCGTCGTTCCCGACGCTGGAAGCCTTCAAGGCCGCCGTGCCCGAGGCCGATCGCTGGCCGATCAGTGACAGCTGGGCCTACCATGACTGGCATCCGACCGGGAACGGAGCCGTGAAATCGTTTCAGGACGCCATGGCCGCCAAGCTGGGGCCTCCCACCGGCCTCGAAGACTTCGAGCGCAAGGCCCAGTTGATGAACTATGAGACCCATCGGGCCATGTTCGAAGGCATGAACGCCGAGCTGTGGACCAAGTCCTCGGGCCGTCTGCTGTGGATGACCCAGCCCGCTTGGCCCAGCACGATGTGGCAGATCTATAGCCACGACTACGACACCCACGGCGCATTCTACGGGGTCAAGAAGGCGGCCGAGACGGTTCACGTCCAGATGGGCCTGGCAGATCACCGCCTGGCGCTGGTCAACAACGGCGGCGTCGATCTGGGTGACGCCAAGGTTCGCGCCCGGGTCTTCGCCTTGAATGGCCGTCTTCTGTCGGAACGCGCCTTCGCCTTCAGCGCCAAGGCAGACAGCGTCAGCGTCGGGGACGACCTCGACCTGGCCTCCGCCCTCACCGCCGAGGGCGCGGTCATCGTCCGGCTGGATCTGTCTGGGGCCAAGGGCGAGCCGCTGGACAACAACACCTACTGGATCGCGGGCGACGCGGCCGGCTCGCGCAAGCTCTCGGCCATGACGCCCCAGACCGTGGCGCTGAAGACCAGCCGCCGCGTCGACGGCGGCGAGGTGGTGCTGACCGCAAACCTCGCCAACAACGGCGCGGCGCCGGCACTAAACCTGAAGCTGACCCTGACGGACGCCGAGGGCCGGGCTGTCCTGCCCGCCTATTACAGCGACAACTACCTGTCGCTGACACCTGGCGAGCGCCGCGCGGTAGAGGTTCGCTATCCGCTGACGGCGGCGTCCGGAAAACTGGATCTGGCCGTGCGGGGGTGGAACGTCACGCCGACAAAGGCGGCGATCACTGGTCGCTAGACAGAGGCCGTCTTGCGCAGTGTCGCCCGCGACGGCAAGAGCTGGTCGATGATCGGCAGGATGGCCGCGCCGATGGCGGGGCCATCCGCCGAGGTCGCCGCACGGCGGGCCCGGGCAATGGCCGGCATGCCCGTCAGGGCCGCGAGGCGAGCGTTCAGCGCCGTGGCCAGCTCATCGACGATCCGCGCCGGCAGGCGGCCGCCCAAATACACGGCCTCCGGATTGATCAGGCAGCTGATATTGACCACCGGATCGACCAGGGCCTCCGCCGCCCGCTCGACCCACTCGCCGATCAGCGCCTGGCCCTCGGCCGGCAGTTCAAGAAGTCCGGCGGGATCGACCACGGGGAAACCGCCCGCCTCGACAAGGGCGTAGAGGGCCGAAAGCGACACGACAGACTGCAGGGAGGCGCCGTTCGACCCCGTCCGCATCGGCAGGAAGCCCAGCTCGCCGCTGCGGCCGTCGGCGCCCCGGAAATATTCGCCCTCGATGATCAGTCCGCCCCCCAGGCCTGCGGCGATCAGCACATAGAAGAAGCTGGGCTTGCGCAGCCCGTGGCCGTACTGCAGCTCGCCGAGGGCCGCGGCGGCGGCGTCGTTTTCGACAAAGACCGGCGGGCCGCCGACGCGGGCGAACAGACTGGCCGGTTCGACACTGTTCCAGGCGTCGAAACTGTCAGGCCGATGCGGCAGAGCGACCTTGCCGAAGTCGTCGGGCAAGGCCACGCCGATGCCCAGCAGCCGATCCCGCGCGGGCACGGCGGCGAACAGACGCCGCCCCGCCTCGCCCGCCCAGAACCGCGCCACATCATCAGGCAGCGGAAAGGCGATCTCCAGGCTCTCGCGCGCCCGCACCTGGCCGGAGAAATCCACCAAGGCGGCGGTAATGTGGTCGCGGTCGATATGGACCCCGATCGCGAAGCAGCCTTCGGGATTGGCGATCAGGGTCATGGCGGGCTGGCCTCGACCGCCGTGAAGGCGTCCGGCTTCAAGCACCAGGCCCATGTCCATCAGCCGCTTGGTGATATTGGCGATGGCCGGCGGCGTCAGGCCCGTGATCTCGGCCAGTTCGACACGGGTGATCGGTCCCCTGGCCCGGATCGCCTAAAGCGTGACCCGCTGATTGTGGTCGCCGGCTCGCTCCAGGTTGGTGCCCGAAAAACTGGCTCCGACGCTGCGGCGCCGTGTGTTTGCCGCGGGAGCGGACTGATCGACCAAGAGGATGCCTCGTCAAAAAATGTCGGCTCACCGTAGCGGTCCAGCCACTGGTCTGACAGGCCCGACGCGTACGTCAGGCCAATTAAAACAACTTGCAAGAAGAATTGAAACGTTGTTATCTGACCCTCGCTGACAGCGCTGTCGCTTTCAATTGACAGCGCTGCCTTTGGATCCTTCGGGGTTCAAGGTCACCGGCCCAACGAGAGCCGGGATCAGTACGGGGAGGATGCGTCAGGCATCCCAAAAGCTAGCGCGGTTCCATCCCGGATCTATGATTCCGGGCGTGAGCCTCCGCGCGTCAACTTATGCAGAGGGGTACTAGGTCTTGAGAAAGTCATTCCATAGGTCTCGCGCGACCTTGCTGACCGCAACGTCGGCGCTCGCCATGATCACCGCCGGTCAGGTTCACGCCCAGGCGAAAACCGAAAGCACCGAAGTGGAACAGGTGGTCATCACCGGTTTCCGCGCTTCGCTGGCCAATGCGCTGAACCTGAAGAAGAACTCCAACCTGATCATTGAATCGGTCACGGCCGAGGACATGGGGAAATTCCCCGATCAGAACATCTCCGAGTCGCTGCAGCGCCTGCCCGGCGTCCAGATCGACCGCGAAAACGGCCAGGGCACCAAGGTCCGGATCCGGGGCCTGGACCAGAACGTCACCCTGCTAAACGGTGATACCTTCCTATCGGGCCTTGAAGCCTTCCGCCTCGGCGAAGGCAACGCCAAGCAGACCAACTCGCTGGAAGGCATCCCGTCGGACCTGCTGGCCGGCGTGGACGTGATCAAGTCGCCCCGCGCCGACGTCATCGAAGGCGGGCTTGGCGGCACGGTCAACCTGAAGACCCGCAACGCCCTCGACGTGAAGGACGACACCACGGTGTCGGCCGACCTACGCTACAACAAGGGCTCGTTCAAGGGCAAGGAACAGCCCCAGATCTCGGTCGTCCTGGGCCACAAGTTCACGGACAATTTCGGCCTCCTGGGCAGCTTCACCTGGGACAAGACCAATATCGACACCGAGATCCTGAGCGGTGAAAACCGGGGCAACTGGGCCTATCTGGGCCGCGCCACGGCTACGGGGAACAACCAGACCCAGACCGGCACGGTCAATGTCTGGTCGCCGGAGTATCGCTACACCAACAACCGGCACCAGGAACGCGAGCGTAAGGCCTTCTCGCTGAACGCCGACCTGCGCGTCTCCGACTCTCTGTCGGTCCGGGCCGACTGGTTCCACTCGGACCTGAAGATCTTCACGGGCGAACACTCCCTGAAGTGGGCCTACGCCAATGAGAACGCGACCTACAACACACAGGGCCTGTCGGTCAGCAACGGCATCCTGCAGTCGGGCAACGTCACGGCCAACTCGTCGGAAGGCGACACCTTCGCCAAGAACGCCCACGCCAAGACCGACAATGTGCAGTTCGCGGCCGACTGGGATAATGGCGGCCGCCTGACCGGCAAGGTCCGCGCGGCGGTGTCAAAGTCCGACTACGCCTCGACCTCCGGTCAGGTCGACACGCGCTATACGCAGTATGGCGTGCGTGACGGCATCGCCGGATTCGCGCCGAACTCGAGCGCGCCGCTGGTCGCGACCTACGGCTACACCAACGGCGACTACCCGACCTTCACGCCTGCCGCCAATCTTGCCACGGCCATGGCGACGCCGAGCTCGGTGTTCTTCAAGTCGCACTGGGCCTTCGGCGACAAGTCCAAGATCGACGACACCGCACTGACGGCGGACTTCAAATACAAGCCGACCTTCGCCGAGGAAGCCAATCTGGTGATCAGCTTCGGCGGTCGCTATTCGGATCGCAAGATCGACTCGACCTATGGCCGCTATCTGGCTGACTATTCGGGTAAGGGCGAACTGCCGGCAACGGCCCAGGGCACCACCGACCACGGCGTGTTCGTGGACTGGACGCCGCTAGAGTTACTTCCAGGACGGCGCCATCGGCCTGAAAAAGTGCGACATCGCCTTCTACGGCTGCTCGCGCTTCGGCAACTCGCCGGCCGTCGTGACGCCGTACCAGACCGCCGCCTCGGCCCCGAGCCGCGCGGTCACCGACAACGTGCATGGCGTCAAGGCGATCTTCCAGGACTACGGCCAGATGAAGAATCCGGTCGCCTGGCTGCAGGCCCTGTATCCGTCGACCAAGCTGGGCTTCTACAAGGATCCGATCGAGTCCTTCAAAATCAAAGACGAGACGACCTCAAGCTACGCGATGGCCGACCTGGGCGACGCCGACGACGCCTATCACGTCAATGCGGGTGTCCGGATCGTTCACACCAAGCTGGTCATCGACTCGTCCAACACGCCGGTGACGCCACTGTGGTGGGGCACCGACAGCTGGAACGGCGTGCTGAAAAACCCCGACGCCGCCCGCACCGTCCGCGAATACACCGATGTGCTGCCCAGCCTGTCGGGCGTGTTCGAGGTCAGCGACACCGACAAGGTCCGCGCTAGCGCGGCCCGCGTGGTCTCGTCGCAGAACCTGTTCGACCTGGGTCAGGGCGCTTCCTACAACTTCACGCGCTCGTCCAACCCCGGCCCGAACCTGGACAAGTTCCTCTATACCAACGGCAGCGGCGGCAATCCGAACCTCGACCCCTTCCGGGCCTCGCAGTTCGACATCGCCTATGAGCACTATTTCGGCGGCCAGGGCCTGCTGTCGGCCGGATTCTTCTACAAGACGGTGGACTCGTTCATCGTCTCCAACACCTACAGCATCACCGTGAAGGACCAGTCGGTCGCCGGCAGCTCCGTCGGTCCGTTCTCCTCGGTCGTGAACGGCGAAGGCGGCACCATCAAGGGTGTCGAACTGCAGGCGCAGTATGCGTTCGACTTCGGGGTCGGCTTCACCGCCAACTACACCTACTCGGACTCCAGCTCGCCCTACTTCAACGACTACTCCAAGAGCCTGCCGATCCCCGGCGTGTCGAAGAGCGCCTTCAACGTCCAAGGCTATTATGAGACCGGCCCCTTCTCGGCCCGCCTCTCCTATGCCTGGCGCGACAAGGCCTTCGTCGGCAACTACGGCTTCGGCGCCGGGACCGACGTCCACACCCTGGGCATCTACAATGACGCCTACGGACAACTGGACGGTCAGGTCGCCTTCTCGGTCACGCCGGCTCTGAAGCTGACCGTGGAAGGGTCCAACCTGACCAAGGAAGACGCCAAGACCTACCTGCAGTTCCCGAACCTGCCGTTCCGGTTCGTCGGCGGCGACCGCCGTCTGTCGGTCGGGGCGCGGTTCAAGTTCGGCATGTAATCGCCTCCCTGACGGCGGGTTTGAATCCCCTCCCGCCGTCCTGAACCTTACCGGGACCGCCCCTCCTGCTGGGCGGTCCCGGACTTGTTTCCGGCCGCCGGCGGGTCATGATCGGCGGCGCTCAAGGAGCATCCGGTGATCGACCCGAAAAGCGACAACCTGCCCAATTCAATCGTCATACTGGGCGGCGGCACGGCCGGCTGGATGGCGGCGGCGCTGTTTTCGCGCGCCTTGGGGCGGCGCTGCGCGATCACCCTGGTCGAGAGCGACGCGATCGCCACGGTTGGCGTGGGCGAGGCGACCATTCCCCCCATTCGGAGCTTCAACGCCACCCTCGGGCTGGACGAGGCTGAGTTCATTCGCGAGACCAAGGGCAGCTACAAGCTGGGCATCGCGTTCCAGGGCTGGACGAGGCCCGGCGAGACCTATTTCCACCCGTTCGGCGTCCATGGCGTGTCGCCCGATCCCGGCTATTTCCATCAGTACTGGCTGAAGCTGTCGGCCCTGAACAAGGCCGGGCCGCTGGGCGACTATTCCCTCTGCGACCAGGCCGCGCGGCGAGGTCGGTTTGGCAGGCAGAGCCACGATCCCAATTCGCCACTCTCGACCTTCGGCTCGGCCTTCCACTTCGACGCGGGGCTCTATGCCCGCCACCTCCGGACCTACGCCGAGCGGCTGGGCGTCACGCGCGTCGAAGGCAAGGTCCTCGATGTGGCCCAGCGCGGAACCGACGGCTTCGTCGAAGCCCTGCTGCTGGACCAGGATCGCCGGATCGAGGGCGGCTTCTTCATCGACTGCTCGGGTTTCCGGGGGGTGCTGATCGAGCAGGTCCTGGAGACGGGCTACGAAGACTGGTCGCACTGGCTGCCCTGCGACCGGGCGATGGCCATGCCGTGCGCGCGATCGGGCGATCCAAATCCCTTCACCCGCTCCACGGCCCAGGCCGGCGGCTGGGTGTGGAACATCCCGCTGCAGCATCGCGACGGCAATGGCTATGTCTATTCCAGCCAGTTCATCGATGACGACGAAGCCGAGCGCACCCTGCGCGCCAGCCTGGTCGGAGAGCCCCAGGCCGAACCCAATCGCCTGCGCTTCGTCACCGGCCGTCGCAAGAAGGCCTGGAACAAGAATGTCCTTAGCCTGGGCTTGGCCAGCGGATTCATCGAGCCCCTGGAATCGACCAGCATCCACATGATCCAGGCCGGACTGCTGAAGTTCCTGTCGTCGTTCCCGGGCAAGACTTGGGAGCCGGCCCAGGTCGACGACTACAACGGGCGCATCCGGCTGGACTTCGAGCGCATCCGCGACTTCATCATCCTGCACTATCACGCCAACCAGCGCGACGAGCCGCTGTGGCGGGCGCGCCGCGAGATGGAACTGCCCGAGAGCCTGTCCGAACGCCTGGCCCTGTTCCGGGCCTGCGGTCGCCTGTCCCAGCACCCCGATGAGATGTTCACCGCCACCAGCTGGCAGGCGGTTCTGGAAGGCCAGGGGATCCGTCCCAGGTCCTATGACCCTCTGGTCGATCTGCACGACACCGATCGCATCGCGGCCGAGTTCGAGCAGATCCGGCGCGAGATCCGCCAGACCGCCGAAGCCATGCCTCGCCACGCCGATTCCCTGACTTCGATGGCGCGCGCCTAGAGCATCGAGCGGAAATTCCCATATCGCACGGCTTGCTCTAGAGCCTTGGGCGAGCCGTCAGGGCGTGGACCCGAAACTGGCTGATCCGTAGATGACTGCGCGTAGTGCGGATGGCGAACCAACCGCGCCGGTAGGGTGCTTCATCGCGATATTCGAATACCTTGCAGCCGTCGCGCCAGTACTGGATCAGGTCGCCAAACGCGACCAGCCGCACGGTCTGGAGCGCGTTGGGAACCAGCATGTCGACCGCGCCCCTGCGATCGTTCTGGGGCAAAAGCGGTCTTTCACCGTCGCGGCCGACATAGCGCCTGAACCGCGTGGTCGTGTTGCCATTGCCGCCTTGCCCCACATAGTAGGTCCGTAGCGGGTCATAGTCGGAGAACGCGCCGGAGCGCGGGCGGGCGATCAGGTCGCCGGGCGCACGCGGATCGCTCGCCATCCAGAAGGCGTTGAGGTCGCTGACCCGGTCGTTGGGGCCGCCGGCCGACACCGCCTGGGCGCGATACTCGATCATCACCGGACCAACCAGTTCCTGGCGGAACCAGACCGACACGCCTTCGGGTGCGTCGATCTCCAGCACACCGCCGGATGCCTGAACGCGCGACGGCGCCTCGGCCTCGACAAGCCAGCGGCCAAGGCCATCGCGAAATTTATCCGTGTAGAGACTTCCTCCAACCCGCCAGGGCTCGGCGGTTCGCGCGGCCATCGCCGGGGCCCCGCCAAACGCCGTGACAACACATCCGGTGGCCATGACCAGGGCCTGGCGACGCGACGGCATGGCTAGCGCCAGGCCGAAGGCAGCGGATGCGGGATCGCATCGCCGACCAGGTCGAGCACCTCGATCATGTTCAGCCCCCACTGAGAGGAATGGTTAGTGGAAAGCGCCGGCAGTTCCAGGATCGGCTCGAGCACCACCGGCCCGCCGACCTTGACGGTATCGACCGACAGGCTGGCCTCACCCGTGCGTCCATCGACCAGGAACTCCGACCAAGCGCGTCGCGCCAGGGCGGGGTCGCCCGTCATTCGGGCCGCATAGGCCGTCAGGCGCGCGTGCCAGACCGGATAGCCGAACAGCCGGTCGACCGCCTTGGGGCCCAGGGCCGCCACCCGTTCCACCTGCGGCGCATTGTAGAAGGCGCAGAACCGCGTCCAGGCTTTCGTCCAGGCCGGATGGTCGATCAGGGTCGAAAGCTCGAAGACAAACTCGGCCCCGCCCATGATGGTCACGAGGTGATAGCTGGAGCCGAACTCGCCGCTGATATAGGTCATCGTCGCGGTGGCCGGATCGTAGCCAAAGCCCGGCCCCGAGAACATGCCGTGGGGCGAGGCCGAGATCGCGTCCAGCCCCCTGACGATCCTGTCGCGCCAGCGCCGGTCGCCGGTGCGCTCCCACTGGGTCATCCAGTTGCTGGCGAAGGCGAACCAGTCTGGACCGCTGCGGGCGTGGGTCGGCTGCTCGGGCTTTTTTAGAATCTTGCGCAGCGGATCCACCGCCACCAGGGCGTGATCGGCGTCGACCATCGAAGCCATGATGTCGCCGGTTCGGGCGTCTGCGGTCAGATAATAGTAGTGGCGACGCAGCAGCGCCTGACTGATCCGCGCCTCCTTGGCCCCGTCACCCCAGTGGCTGACATTGTGCCGCGAGCCCAGGCCTGCGAACGGCCCCAGATGATAGGTGTCGACCTCGCTGGTATGCCGCGTCATGGCCTCGGCCATCCGGAACAGATCGGCGCGCCCCGACCGCAGATAAGCGCTCCACAACCAAAGGTCCGGCACCAGTTCGCTATTGGCCCAGGCATAGCCCCCGACATCATAGCGCCAGGCGTGGCGGTCCTTGTCGTAGGTATGCATGACATCGCCGTGGTCCCAGAACCCGTACCAGCGGCGTTGCTCGATCTCGTTCAGATACACGGCCAGCAAGCTGTCGTGGGCCTCTTCAAGCCTAGCCTTCGAGGGATCGGCGCGATCGGGAAGACTCCAAACACCGAACACGCCGCAGGCCTTGTAGTGGGCCGGAGCGCAGGCCAGCAGCGGCGGCGCGCGCACCGTCTCCGCCATCGCGGCCAGCACTGCGCGGGTTGGGGTCGCTGGCGTGAACCACAGGAAGATCTCATTGGTTCGGGCTATGCCCAGCGGCGTGCTGTGACCGGCCTCGACGTCCTCGTACTGGATTTCCAGGCCGTAGGCGCGGTCGCTGTAGTGGCGCAAGTCCATCGGCTGGGCGCGCGGCGACCAGAGCCACAGGGTCACGCTGGCCAGGTCGGTGGTCGCGCCATTGATCTCCAGTTCGGTCGGATGCCGCTGCCAGAAATCGCGCAGGCCAAAGGCGACGCCGCCAGACGGCCCGCCGAGATAGCCCAGTCCGCCCGCGCGCGCGCCCTGCCCGGCCTGCAGCCAAGCGCTGGACTGGCCGGTGCGCTTGCGAACATCGAAATGGTCGGCGTCGCCCTGGAACAACGAGAAGCCGTCCCAGGCCGGTACGGTCAGAAGCTGCGCCTGGGTCTTTGCGTCCATCTCGGCCAGGGACGGAACCGGCTTGCCTTCAAGCTGGTCGGCAAAGCGCCCAGCCAGCGCGAACTTGGCCGGCTGCCAGCCCGGCAGATTGCGCACCGCCTCGCCCCAGAGCCCGTCGGCCGCGCCGGCGAAGCGGACGTGGCGATTGTGAAGTTCGTCCGTCAGCGGCGTATCGAACCGCACCCCCAGCCCGGAGATGAAATCAGTCGCCGCGTCGCCATCGAACGTGAAGGTGTGCGTCAGGGTCATGCCGCCGCCGGCCGCAAGGGCAACCCGCACGCTGAACGGAAGCCAGTCGCGCCCCGCGCCGCGATGTATCCCGTCCAGCCGCACCACCGCCCGCACCGGGCCCGATTGCTCAACCGTGGCGCTGGTCACCTGGCTCTCGAACACCTGGGTGCGCAGGACGCCGGTCTCGGCCTGGGACCGATCCTCGCGCAGACAGACGAGACGGCCGTTGCGCAGCGCCTCGCGGCCGCTCCGAGCGACCGAGGTGATCAGGACCGAACCCCCGCGGGCGAGCTTACAGACCAGGTCGCCCGTCGTGACGGTGATGAACTCTTCAGTCGCGGCAACAACGACAGGGCTGGCGGGCAGGGCCGGCTGGCCGGGTTCGACCCTTAGGGTCTCGGCGGTTACCGGTCCCGCCAGCGCATGACCCGTCCATTTCAGCGAACCGTCGGGCCAATAGGCGAGCGGCCAGGTCTGGAGCGGAAGTTCATTGCCCCCCGCCGAGGCCTTGAAGCGGGTCGAAGCCTTGATCACACCACGAGGCCACGGCGCGCCCCAGACGGTTTCGCCCTCCACGCGCCTGGGCGCGCCACCTAACCAGGCCAGATCGACGCCAGGCCTGGGCGATGGCGCGGACAATGTCGGGAAGGCGACCGTCGCGGCGCCCAGTCCAGCTGCGCCCTGCATCAGATTTCGACGGGAAATGGGGGGCATCGCTCACTCCCGCGCTCGTCGCCCGTGTGCTCCGGACGATCCAGCCATGACGAAAGCGTATGGCCGGATCTCGCGCCACCGCCTTGAAATTCCTAACAGCGAGGTTTGATCGGCGCAATAAGTTTCACATATCAGAACATTGTCCCATTTTACGGGAGCAAATTCCGGAATTGGGCCTCCAAAGGCGGCTTAAGAGTCTTTTCAATCCACCATGCCCTTATGGAGGAAGGAGTCCGCTGATCCATGCGCCGCGCTCTGATCCAATCGAGAGGTGTTCAAGCAGTGGCCGGCAAGTCCTCCAGCGATCAAGGCGGCTATGGGGCCCTTGATATTCTGGACGCCAGTCAGGACTGCGCCTGGATCCTGCGACTGGACGGTTCGATCGAACATGTGAACCAGCGCGCCCAAGCGATGTTTCCCGCCGAGTCCATCGACCTCAGCAACTGGCGCCGCATTTGGCCCGAAGAAAGCCGTTTCTCGCTGGATCGCGCCTTCAATACCGCCGCAACCGGCCAGATGGCTCGGTTCCGCGCCTTTCTGGGCGAGGCCCAGCTCAGTCGCGCCTACTGCGACATCACCATCTCGCCTATCCGCGATCGCGCCGGAACCGTCCTGCGCCTGCTGGCCACCGCCCG
>CBDIQV010000008.1:0-221040 GCA_965284055.1 Caulobacteraceae bacterium | reverse complement strand
ACGTCGACCGCGCCGCCGTCGGACTTCGCAAGAACACGGCCGTCGTCGGAACCCGTTCCTTCGGACGTCAGGGTCGCGCCACTGGCGTTTACGTTGCCCGAGGTTGTCGTGATTTCGATATCGTCGCCGGCCGTGGCGTTGGTTGTGACCGTGGCGTCGCCCGTTGTGGCCGTTACGTAGATGCCGCCCTTCGCCTTGCCCGAGCCGAGGGTGGCGGACGCGCCGTTGATCTTGAGGTCGCCCTCTGCGGACCCGATGGTGAGCGAGGCGGTCGTCGTCGCCTGCAGCACGACATCGCCCGTGGTCGAAGAGGCGGACCCCACCGTGGCGCTGGTCGAGGCCTTGACGCTGACACCGGCCTGGCCAGCAATGCCGCTGACGGACGCGCTGCCGCCCAGGGCGTTGACTTCCGCCACGCCGCCGTTGGCGGTGATCCCGCCGATGCTGACCCCGCCTGTGGTGGCGGTGACGGTCGCCGAGCCTGCGGCGACGATCTCGTCCGCGACGACATCGCCGGTCGCCGCGCTCAGCACGGTATCGCCGGAGGCGTTGATCGACGCCGAGGTCGCCGTGCTGATCGAGCTCATCCGGAGCAACGAACTCGACGCCGCGCTCGGAAGGCGAAAGGATCGATCGTGGCGTCATCTATAAAGGTCGCATCGACGATGCCGGCGCCCTGACCGAACACGAAGCCGCCGGCCGTCATCTGCGCGCCGGGCGAGATGATCACGCCCTGCGGCGAGTAGAACCAGATATTGCCGCCGGTTCCGCCGCCGCCCTTAATGTCGCCGGTGACCTTGCCGCCGCTGTCCACCATCACCGCGGTCGGCGACTTGTTGAGGACGATGTCCGTGCCGGAATTGAAGTGGAAGTTGACGGCGTCGTTGCTGCTGACGTGGAAACTGGACCAGTTGATGACGGTGCGGGTGGCGCCCAGATTGATGTCCAGGGTGTTGGCGTCGGGCGCCGTGATCACCGGCGCGATGTTCGTGCCGCCCGCCGTGAAGCTGATGTCTCCGACCGCCGGAATACCGGGCAGGTCTGGGCCTGGCAGATTGGGCCAGCAGGACGGCCGCGCCACAAAGGGCCGAGCCGCCCAGCAGCATGGCGCGGCTGGCGGGGGTGGAGGGGGTCTGGATCTTCATCGGCTTGGTCATGACTCAGTCCAAGATCAGCGTGCGAGCACGAGTTGAAAAACTACGCGCTGCGAAGGTTTCTCGGTGGCGGTCGGGAAAGGCTTGTCGAAGGGGTTGGCCCACATGAGGCTGGTCCTGACGCCAAACGGAAGGCGTGCTTCGACGCCGGCCCCGGCCGAGCGAAGGGTGCGGCCCTCAGAGCCGATGTCGAGGTTCTCGACATAGCCGGCGTCGACGAACGCGAAGGGGGAGACGCTGAAGCCGCGTGCGACGCTGACCGGCCGCAGCTGAAGCTTGAGCTCCACGGCGGCGGCGCGATCGCCCGACAGCACGGCGGGCTCATAGCCCCGACCGATGGTCAGGCCGCCGATCGACTGCTCCTCGTAGGACAGCAGAGGCTTGTCGGCGTATTGGGCCTGGGTGCGCAGGCCGAAGTCCAGCCATCGCGACGTGATGTGACCTTCGCCCTCGAAGCGCACCAGCCATACATCGGGATTGCCCTGGATCCGCGACAGGTTGGGATTGCCGGCCTTGCTGGCGCCCAGCGCCGAAAGGCCCTGTCGCAGCTCAAGTTCGCCATTGCCGGTGGCGGTCAGAGTCTCGGTCAGGGGACGCGTGAACTCGCCGTTGATGTGCGTCCACAGCACGCGCAGCTTGTCGTCGGCCAGGGCGTCGCCGCCCGGGAAGGTGGTGGTCTGGTCCACGAGGTCGAGGCCGGCGGCGACATTGACGCTGTAGCGGCGCAGCTTGATCAGCGGATAGCGCGCCTCGAGTGTGCCAACGAGGGACTCACCGCGAAGCTTCAGCGGCGTGAGGATGGCGCCGGGCCGTGATTGGCCATAGGCGAGCGAGGCCTTGCCGATCAGGCCGCTGTTGCCGAACCGGGCCTCCTCGACCACTTGCACGATCCACTGCTCGTTGTCGGTCAGGGTGTGGTAGCCGATCAGGGTGGTGCGTTCGCCAAACCGGGTGAAGCTGTTCAGGTCGACGCGGACCAGACCGCTCCAGGGGCCCAAGGTGTCGGAGCCGGTGTTCTGGATGGCGCCCAGATAGTCGACGGCGTCGCGCGTGACCTGGACTTCCAGGTCGATCGCGCCGCGACCCACGGCCGACGGGCGCAGCGCGGCGGACACCCGCACGCCGGGCACTTCGTTGGCCAGCAGCAGATAGCGCTGGGCGGTGTCCAGGTCGAAGGGGGTCATGCCCCTCAGCTTTTCGAGATAGCCCTCGACCTTGTCCTGGCCGGCGCCGATGTCGCCGCGCACGCGCACGGCCACGATGTGGGCCTCAGTGACCTCAAGACGCAGACGGCCGCCGGAGATGGTCTGCTCGGGCACCTCGACGCGGGCCAGCAGGCCGTGCTGGAACAGGGTCTTGGACAGGCGGTCGCGGATCTCGCAGATCTTCGAGACGGGGATCGTCGCGCCGATCAGGTTGGCGTAGGCGCTCTTGGCCTCCTCGGCGTCGATCGATGCGCCGACGATGTCCACGCCCTGCAGCTGGAAGCTGACGGTCGAGTTCTCCAGCGGGCACGGCAGTGACGACGGCGCCGCGAACAGGTCGGTGTTGCGCGTCTGCGGGCGGGCGGCTCGCCGCTCCTCGGGGTTCAATTCCTGACGGGACGGGGCGACCTGCGCAGGCGGCGGCGTCCGAGCCACGGCTTGGCCAGCGAACGACCAAGCCATGCCCGCAAGCATCGCCCAACCCCAGAAGATCAACCCGACGGCCCATGAACACCCCCCAAATGTCGGGCCGACCCCCCGGCCGAACGCGACGTGAAACTCAGCGACTAGGTCTTGAAGATCGCGCGGATGCGCGACGGCGCGATGATCGCGCCTAGTTTATGCGTTTGACTTCGACCCGACGGTTGGCGGCCGCCTCCGGCGAAGACGGCACGGCCAGTTGCCGGGCGCCGTAGCCCTTGGTCTGCAGCCGTTCGGCGTCGACGCCCTGCTGGACCAGGAAGGCCTTCACGGACTCCGCGCGGCGCTCCGACAGGGTCAGATTGCGATCCGCCGACCCCGACGCGTCGGTGTGGCCAATGATCAGGAAGGACAGGTTGGTGAGGCGGGGATCCTTCAGGGCGCCGGCGAAGCTGCGCGCGTTGGCGGCGCCTTGATCGGTCAGTTCGGCGGAACCGCGCTGGAAGGTGATCATCAGGTCGTTGGCGGAGACGCGCGGAGCCTGGGTCGACGCCATCGCGGCGCGAACGGGCCCGGCTTGTCGAGGCGCGGCGCGTTGCGGGGCGGCGGTCGCCTGAGCCGGCTTCGCGGTCGGCGACGGCCGGGCCGCGAGGGCTGGCGAGGCTGAAGCCGCGCAGGTTCTTCACTTCGCCCTCGCAGGTCTCGCAATCCATCTTCATCAGCGCGTCGGCGTAGTCATCGCTGGTCGGCGCCGGCGCGGGGCCGGTTTTCGGCGCTGGCGGCGCTGTTGGGGTGGTCGTCGCAGGGCCGGTTTGGGCCGAGGCGGCGCTCGCCAAGCTTAAGTGGATCGCGAGAACAAAAATCGCTGCCGTCTTCATGACATCCCCCAATGTAGCTCTTGTGTCCACTTTATCGCGGCCGACGATTTAAACCTATGCGAAACGAATTGATAGGCTCGCGATATAAGGGAAGTGTCGAAAATTCGACAAAGCTTAATTTGGATATTTTACAGGTTAACCCTGCGACATCGATCTCGAATGTCCCAAATCGAGCCAGACTGGCCCTTGTCCCGCTTCTGCGAGCACGAACGGCGCCAATCCGCGCTCTGAGCGACCGTGTGCGCGAGATTTTTCCAGCGGCGTCTGACAAGACGTCGTCCTGATCGTTCGCCGCGCCGTGACCCTTGCCGACCTGGCCAAAGCCATGGGTCTGTCAGCCGAGATCGGGGTTTGTCGCGCCTACTCGGAGCGACCACGCCAACGCCAGAACTAGTGGAGCGAGCTGATCACATCGCCGCAAAGCGCGCCGCCATCCTCAAGGTTGTGGGGGAGTGCGGCGCAGGTCAAGTTTTGGGAAGTTTTTGCGTGAGCTCAGCCAACGCGTCAAAACGCAACGTCGCGATTTCCCCTTATGGGGCGGGGACTTACCGAGCGTCCGTAGGGCGGCTGATATAGGGCGATGGCGGAGAGGGTGGGATTCGAACCCACGGTGCCCTTCCAGGCACGCCGCATTTCGAGTGCGGTACATTCGACCACTCTGCCACCTCTCCGAGGCGCCGTTCGTGAGCCCTTTTTGCGAGGGCCCGAGGTCGAGGCGCGATACCTAGCGGGGTCGTCGCAGGAACGCAAGGGCCTGTTTCAGGCTTTCTGTCGCAGTCATGTCGTGGGCCGCAAAACCATCTGCGTGCAGCGGAACAAGCGCGATCGGTCTTGCCCGTCGCCTCGGCCGTACACGACGGCGTCCCAGACCTGGGTCTGTGCGACCGCCGGTGGACCAGGGTGGCTTCGCACAGTGGACGCCGACCTTCGCAGCGACCGTGCCCAGGAAGTTGGACTTCAGTTCGATGGTGGTGAAACCGCTGGCGCCGTTCGGGCAGGGAGCGCCACGCAACCATAGCCGCAGGCGCTGTCGGCCAGGGCGATGACGCTGGCGGCGTGCAGGAAGCCGTTGGGGGCCATGTGATGCCGGGCGACGGTGAAGCGGCCCTTCACATAGCCTGGCCGCGCCTCGAGCCACTGCCAGGCCCAGCAGGTCGGGCAGATGACCCGTCTGGCGTTCGGTCAGGGTCGCGGTGAAATCCTCGGCCACACTGTGCTCCATATGCTTCGCGCACGAAGCATATGGCTATCGATCGAGGGCGGGCGCAAGCGCGTTTTTAAAGAGAACTGATGTCCAGGGACGGAAAGCGCAGGCCGTTCTCGCCTTCCGGCGGCAGCTTGCCGGAGCGGATCGCCACCCGCAGCGCCTGGGCCGGATAGGGCAGGGGCGGCCAGGGCGGAGTCGGCGGTCAGGCGCGCGGCGACGAAGGCTGAGGCGTCGATCCCGTCGCGCAGCTGGATATTGTCGGCGCGCTGCTGGGCGACGGTCGAGGTCTCGTGACCGGCGGCGTCTTCCCAGCCGGCCAGCAGGCGGGTGTCGTCGGGCAGGGCCAGGAAGCGGCGGGCGGCGGCGTACAGGCCCTGGGCGTCGGCGCCGGGCAGGTCGCAGCGACCGGTCCCGACCTCGGGCGCCAGAACGGTGTCGCCGGTGAAGACCACGTCGCCGATCTGGTAGGCGCAGGCGCCGGGCAGGCGGCCGGTGATGGCGTGGGCGGTGATCTCCAGCCCGCCCATCGGCATGACTTCGCCGTCCTGGGCCAGCTTGTCGAAGTCCCAGCCGTCGAGATCGACGCCATCCTCGCCCATGGCCGGAGCCAGTCGTCGGAGGCTTTCGATCACGCCGGCCCCGATGCAGACCGATGCGCCGGTTTCGTATTTCAGATGGCCGGCCGCCGACATGTGCGCGGCGTGCAGGCCCGTCTCCAGAATCCAGGTGGGACCCATGTCGCGGGCGCGGATTTCCGCGATGATTCCGTCGACGAAGCTGGTGTCGACGCCCTGCGTCACCGGATCGAAATCCAGCACAGGATCGACGATCGCGCAGAGCAGCGTGGCCGGATCTACGACAAGGTAGGTCACCGTCCCCGTCGCGGGGTGATGGTGAGCGATAATTTCCGGCTGCATGCGAACGCCTGATGGTCCCCGATACGCCACCATGACCGGCAAGCTATTAAACATCAGCGAACGGCGACCATACGTCGACGAATTATTCTGCTCGCCGGCGCGCCCGCGACAATTTGTCAGTGGGTGTCGGCAAGATCGCAGGGGTTGCGGTCGCCGCGCATCTGGGTCGCCCAAAGGGGTTCGACATAGCGGCCGTCGGCGCGGAAGGCCGGCGCGCAGCCTTCGGGCGGACGCGCGTCGCGATCGCCCACGGCCAGGGAGACGGCCACTGACTGGCTCTTGCCGCCTCGGCTCCAGCGACCGGGACGACCCGGGCCATAGCCTTCGCCGCTGAGGCTGTCATAGCCCCAGCCGCGATCTGCTCCATAGCCGAAGCCGTCATAATAGGGGCGATAGACCGCGTTCTTGCCGTGGTCGGTCTGGGAGAGGGCGATGCCCAGGGTCGTGGTCTCGCCGATCGGGATCAGGGTCGAGACATAGGCGCCGCGCCAGCCATCCGTGCCGATAGCAACCCCGAGGACAACAAGGATCTTGCGCTGTCGTCTGACGCGTACCGTACCACGCGTTCTGCCGCGCTGACTGCCGTTTCGAGGTCACCACGATGGTCGGAAGCGACGGGGCAGGCAGGGCGCGCGGGGCGGGCGCCGTGCTTTGCGTGCTGGCTCGGCCTGGATCTTCTCGGCCTCGGCGGCGGCCTTGGCGTCGATGCGGTGGGCGGCGGTGGAGACGGCCTCGTCGGCGCCCGTCGCAGGGGTCTGGGCCAGCACGGGGCCGGCCAGGGACAGCGCGGCCAGCAGGGCGAGGATCGAACGCGTCGCGGTCATCGGGGCTTTCCGGAATGCTACGCCTAGACCCTTAGGCCGTCACGTCAGCCTAATTAGGGCGCGATTGTTGCGGGGCCGCAAGGCGCTGTTGTCTCACAACGCCTTCAGACCCGCTTCCAAGGCGGCCATGTCGGCGGGCAGCGGCGTCTCGAAGCGCAGGGTTTCGCCGGTGATCGGATGGACGAAACCCAGCACGGCGGCGTGCAGGGCCTGGCGGGAGAAGCCGATTTCTTCCATCACGGCCCGCACGCCGGCGGCCGGCGGACCGCCGCCATAGACCGGGTCGCCCAGGCACGGCGCGGTCTTGCTGGCCATGTGAACGCGGATCTGGTGGGTGCGGCCGGTCTCGAGACGGCAGGCGACCCGCGCCGCCACGGGCTTGTCGGCCGGACCGAAGCTCTCTTCGACCCGATAGTGGGTGATGGCTTCGCGGCCGCCGCTCTTCAGGATCGCCATCTTCTTGCGGTCGTGCGGCGAGCGGCCCAGCTGGGTGTGCACCGTGCCGCTGGCCGGATGGGGCGCGCCGCGCGTCAGGGCGATATAGAGCCGGTCGATGTCATGCTTGGCGAACAGGGCCGACAGGCCCTGGTGGGCGGCGTCGGTCTTGGCCGCCACCATCACGCCGGAGGTTTCCTTGTCCAGCCGGTGGACGATCCCGGGGCGCGCCACGCCGCCGACGCCCGACAGGCTGCCCCGGCAATGGTGCAGCAGGGCGTGGACCAGGGTGCCGGTATAGTTGCCCGGGGCCGGATGGGCGGCCATGCCGGCCGGCTTGTCGACCACGATCAGGTGGGCGTCCTCGTAGAGGACGGTGAGCGGGATGTCCTCGGGCGCGGGCTCTGCGGCGATCGGGGCGGGGATCAGCAGTTGATAGAGGCCGGCGCGGGCCTTCTGCGCGCCGTCGGTGACCGCCGCGCCGTCCAGGCTGAGCCGCCCGGCGGCGATCAGGGCCTGCAGCCGCGCGCGGGACAGGCCTTCGAGCCGGGTCGCCAGCACCTTGTCCAGGCGTTCCCCGACGTCCTCCGCGGTAAGCGCAACCTCAAGTCGCGCCTCGGCTTGCGGCGTCTGCGCCTCATCTTCGATCTCGTCGATCTCGTCGGTCGGGCTCAAGGGGTGTTTCACGGTTCCGTTATAAACCTGTCGCGCGTCCGACATGGGCGGCGCCTATCCGCCGGGCCTTGTCCAGCTTGTCGTCGAAGGGGATAATCGATGCGCGCGATCCACACCACCTTGCTTCTGTCCGCCGCCAGCGTTCTGGCGCTGAGCTTCGCCTCCATGGCTGTCGCCGCCGAAGCCGATGCGCCGGCGGATTCCTCGCAGGTCGAGCAACTGATCGTCACCGCCCAGAAGCGCGAGCAGAAGGCGCTGGATGTTCCGGTCTCGCTGACCGCCTATTCGGGCGCCATGCTCGACACCCTGGGCATCCAGGAGTTCGAGGAACTGTCGCTGTTCGTGCCGGGCTTCGAGGTGCAGAACCAGTCGCCCAACAACCCCGGCTTCGTGATGCGCGGCATCACCTCCGACTCGGGCGAAGCCACCAACGAACCGCGCGTTTCGGTCTATCAGGACGGCGTGTCGATCTCGAAGTCGCGCGGCTCCTATGTCGAGCTGTTCGACCTTGAGCGCGTTGAAGTGGCCAAGGGGCCGCAATCGACCCTGTACGGCCGCGGCGCCCTGATCGGCGCGGTCAACATCATCCAGGCCAAGGCGCGGCCGGAGTTCTCGACCTCGGCCAAGATCGAAGCCGGCAATTTCGGCTACATGCTGGCCGAGGGCATGATCAACGCCCCGGTGAGCGACACGGTTTCGCTGCGCGTGGCCGGCCGGATCAAGCACCGCGACGGCTACGTCAAGAACCTGCTGGGCGGCGATGATTTCAACTCGACCCAGACCACGGCTCTGCGGGCCGCAGTGAACTGGCGTCCGAACGATCGCCTGAACGCCGACTTCGTGGTCAACTACCAGTCCGACAGCCCCTCGGGCACGTCGTTCAAGTCGCTGACCTATCTGCCGACCGACCCGAACACCGGCGCGGTCCTGGGCGATCTGGGCCGTAATTCCGGCGCCGCCCTGCAGACCGTCGCGGGCTTCGAAAACGACCAGAAGCTGGGCCTCGAGCGCGACGTGTTCAGCGCCACGGCCCTGGCCAGCTACAAGATCAACGACGCCTTCACCCTGGCCTCCACGACGGCTTTCCGCCGCTTCGCGGGCGAGGAAGTGTTCGACGCCGACGGCTTCTCGCTGCCGCTGTTCACCTTCGCGGAAGACGCGACGGGCAAGTCGGCCAGCCAGGATCTGCGCCTGAACTATGACAACGGCGGCAAGATCACGGCCTTCGGCGGCGTCAGCTATTTCTGGGAAGACGGCAACCAGCGCGTTCCGCTGCTGTTCAACGAGCGCGCCTATGCGGCTCGCCTGAATGGTCTGGGCGGTCTGTTCGCAGCGCCGAACGTGGCGGGCCTGAACGTGATCAACTCGATCGCGGGCTTCGCGCCCTTCAAGAGCCAGCACCTCGAAAGCTACACCAACTACGGCACCACCAAGTCGTATGACGCCTATGGCGACGTCACCTGGAAGGCGACCGACAAGCTCGAACTCGCCGCCGGCCTTCGCTATACCTATGACGACAAGGAAAGCGGCTATGCCGCTCAGCTGCTGAACGGCGGCTCGGTCCTGGGCGGCAGCACCGCGACGGTGGCCCGCGGCCTGTTCGTGCAACCCACGGCGGGCGGCCTGCCCGAATATCGCAGCTTTACCGATAATGGCGTCACCTACCGCGTCGTCGGCCGCTATGCCGTCACGCAGGACGCCAATGTCTACGCCTCGGTGTCGACGGGTCGCCGTCCCAAGGTGGTGTCGGCCGGAACGCCGGCGACGCCGGGCGGCCCGGTGCGGTTCAGCGAAATTCCCGCTGAAGAAGTCACCTCGTACGAGACCGGCGCCAAGGGCGCGTTCCTGGCGGGTCACCTGATCCTGGAAGGCGCGGTCTATCACTACGACTACAAGAACTTCCAAACCTCCATCCGCACCGCCGCCGGTCAGATTGTTTCGACCAACGCCGGTGAAGCCAAGGCCACGGGTTTCGAAGGCCAGTCGACCTTCAAGATCACCCCCAACGCCTCGGTGTTCGGAACCTACGCCTACAGCCACGCGCGGTTCGGCAACGGTCTGTTCGAGGGCAACCATTTCCGCCTGTCGCCCGATAACAGCTTCTCGCTGGGCGCCAATGTCGGCTTTGACGCGCCGACCGGTCGCTTCACCCTGACCCCGACCTATACCTGGCAGTCGGAAGTGTTCTTCGACAACAACAACGACCTGGCCTCGCTGCAGACGACGGGCGACAAGATCCAGGATGAGAAGCAGAAGGCCTATGGCCTGCTGAACCTGCGCCTGGCCTATGAGCCCAACAACCGGCCGATGAAGTTCGAACTGTTCGCCAGCAATCTGCTGGAGCAGGACTACATCAAGGACGCCGGCAATACGGGCGACGCCTTCGGCATCCCCACCTTCATCGCCGGCGAGCCGCGCTATGTGGGTGTCTCGGTCTCGATCAAGCACTAGTCATGAACACCCGCTCTCCCCGGCTTTCGCCGGGAAGAGCGGGATTTTTGACCTACTTTCCTGTCGCCTCGCCCTCATGACCGGCGATCGAGCCGTCCTTGAAGAGATATTCCTTCAACTGCTCGTCGGTCTCCGGATCATCGCGACGCAGCCACTCCAGCACCATGGCCGCGTGCTCCAGTTCCTCGCGGGCGTTGTGCAGCAGGATCTTCTTCAGCTCGACATCGTCGCAATCGTCCGCTCGCTGACGATACCAGTCGACAGCCTCGAACTCCTCGATCAGTGAGGTGATGGCGTAGTGGCGGTTGAGGGTCTTGCGGCTGAGTTTTTCGCGGGGAACGTGAAGGCCTTCGCTCGACATGCGTCATCTTCCTGTTGTGGTATCGCCGTAACGCACGAGATGCTGAAGCGGCGCCGTGGATTTGAGGAAACAGGCCTATGAACATCGATCGTCGCGGGGCGCTGGCCCTTCTGGGTCTGGGCGCGATGGCGCCGGCCGGGGCGATGGCCGCCCAGGGCCTGCATGACGGCGAGGCGCTGTTCGCGCATGGCGCCGCCTCGGGAGACCCCTTGGCTGACCGGGTGGTCCTGTGGACCCGCGTCACCGCGCCGGGGGCCACCCTGCCGGTCGCCGTGCGCTGGGATGTCGCCACCGACGCGGCGTTCAACTCGATCGTCAAGCAGGGCCAGGCGACCACGGACGCCGCCCGTGACCACACGGTGAAGGTCGACGTGACGGGCCTGAAGCCGGGCCTGGACTATCACTATCGTTTCCGGAGCGTCGTGGGCGGCAAGCCCGTGGGCGCGGGGGTCTCTGGCCGCACGCGCACCTTGCCCGTCGGACCGACCAAGGACGTCGTCCTGGCCGTGGCCTCGTGCTCGCTCTATCCGAACGGCTATTTCAACGCCTATGACGCCATCGCCAAGCTGCCGCGCGTCGATGCGGTGCTGCATCTGGGCGACTATATCTACGAATACGGCGGGGCCCCTGGCGACTACGGCATGAACTCGCCGGTCGCGGCCCAGCGCATGCCCGATCCGGTCCACGAGATCGTCACCCTGGACGACTACCGCCGCCGCCATGCGCTCTACAAGACCGATCCGCACCTGCAGGCCGCCCACGCGCGCGCGCCCTGGATCGTGGTCTGGGACGACCATGAAACCGCCAATGACAGCTGGCAGGGCGGGGCCGAGAACCACACGCCGGGCGATCCGGCCAAGGGCGGCGAAGGCGACTGGGCGGTGCGCAAGGCCGCCGCGCTGAAAGCCTATTATGAGTGGATGCCGATCCGCGAGCCCGAGGTCGGCGCCCTGGCCGAGGCCAGCTGGCGCGGCTTCCAGTTCGGCGACGTCGCCACCCTGTTGATGACCGAGACCCGCCTGACCGCGCGCTCCGAGCAGCTGGACTATTCCCATGACCTGCCGATGGTCGACGGCAAGCCCGACGTGGCGGCGTTCTCGGCCAAATGGAACTCGGCCGATCGCCGTCTGCTGGGCGAGGCCCAGACCGCCTGGCTGGCCGGCCAGGTCAAGGCTTCGGTCAAGGCCAGAAGCGCCTGGCAGGTTCTTGGCAATCAGGTGGTGATGGCGCGCGTCGCCGGACCGAACCTGCAGAAGGCCATGGGGCCTGAGCGGTTCGAGGCGACCCTCGCCAAGCTGCCGGAGTATATTCGCGGCCGCCTGAAGCAGGGCGTGGCGCTGTCGGAACTGGACCTGCCCTACAATCTCGATTCCTGGGACGGCTATCCCGCCGATCGCGAGCGCCTCTACGACCTGTTCAAGGACGCGGCCGCCCATCCGATCGTGCTCTCGGGCGACAGTCACTCGTTCTGGGCCAATGAGCTGTTCGACGCCTCGGGCGCCCATCGGGTGGCCGCCGAGTTCGGCGCGACGGGGATCACCTCGCCCGGCTATGGCGACATTCTGCCCGGCGTGCCGCTGGGCGAGGCGTTCGCCGATCGCAACAAGGAAGTGCTGTACGCCGATCCGGCGGCCAAGGGCTTTGTGCTGCTGACGCTGGAACACGGCCGGGCCACCGGCGAGATGGTCGCGGTCTCGACCATCTTCGACAAGGCCTACACGACCAAGGTGCTCAAGCGCTTCGTGGTGACGCCGACCAAGGGCGGTGGCGTCGAGGCGTTGGCGGAAGGCTAGCGCCGCTCCAGCGCCAGGCGCAGGCCGAAGGCGATGAAGACGCCGCCGGTGATCCGGTCCAGCCACCGGATCACCGAGGCCTCGCGCAGCAGGCCGGCCAGGGGCGCGGTGGCGGCGATCAGCAGTCCGGCCCACATCAGGCCCATGACCACGTGCATCCCCGCCAGCAGCACGCCGAAGCTGGCCGGATTGGCCCCGGCCGGCACGAACTGCGGCAGGAACGAGATGTAAAACACCCCGACCTTGGGATTCAGCAGGTTGGTCAGCAGGCCTCGTCGCAGCGAAGCCGAGGCGCCGCCGCCGGTCGGGGACACGGCGCCGGGCTCGAAGCGGTCGCGCGGTTTGGCGATCATCTTGATCCCCATCCACAACAGGTAAGCCGCGCCCGCCCATTTCAGGGCCGTGTAGGCCAGGGTCGAAGCGGTCAGCAGGGCTCCGGCCCCGACCGACGCCGCCACGCCCCAGACCATGCATCCGACGCCGATGCCCAGGGCCGCTGCGAAGGCGCGGCGCGGTCCCTCGGCAGCCGCCGTGCGCAGCACCAGGGCGGTGTCGAGGCCCGGCGTGATCGTCAGCAGGCCGGCGGCGAGCCCGAAGGCGAGCAGGGCCTGGAGCGTGGTCATCTCAGTCTTCCCGCTCGACCAGATTGCCGTCTTCCATCACCCGGTAGAAGCACGAGCGGAAGCCGACGTGGCAGGCGCCGCCGTCGCCCTGCGGCCGCACCTTGATCAGCACCGCGTCCTGGTCGCAGTCGACCCGCAGCTCGCTGACGATCTGCAGCTGGCCGCTGGTCTCGCCCTTCTTCCAGAGTTCGTTGCGCGAGCGGCTGAAATAGTGGGCGATCCCGGTGTCGACGGTCAGCTTCAGGGCTTCGTCGTTCATCCAGGCCAGCATCAGGATCTCGCCGGTGTCGGCGTGCTGGGCGATCGCCACCACCAGGCCGTCGGCATTGAAGCGCGGCGCCAACTGGTCGCCGCGCTCCAGGGCGTGCTTGTCATGGGCGTGCGGGAAGAGGGGCGTGCTCATGCGTTTCCTATGGCGCGGAAAGTGCGTGCGGGTCCACCGCCCGGTGGACGTCTGCATGGCGAAGATCCGCGAGGGGATCAAGGCGGAGGGGCAGGCTTAGATCCTCCCCTTCGGGGGAGGTGGCCCAGAGGGCCGGAGGGGGCAGCTCCGCATAGGCCGCGAAGTCCCCCTCAGTCGCTCCGCGACAGCTCCCCCAGAGGGGGAGCATCTTCCTGATCGCACTTCCGCACCACCAGGTCCATGAACCGCTGCTGCAGGACCTTGTCGGTCTTGAACACGCCGCGGAACTGGGTGGTGATCGTCGAGACGTCGTGATGGTGGACGCCGCGGGTGCTCATGCACTGGTGTTCGGCGTCGATCAGCACGGCGACGCCGGCGGCCGAGAGATGGTCTTCGATGGCGTCGGCCACCTGCATGGTCATGGTCTCCTGGGTCTGGAGACGCTTGGCGTAGATCTCGACCAGGCGCGCCAGCTTGGACAGGCCCACCACCTTGCCGGTCGGCATATAGGCCACCCAGGCCTTGCCCAGGAACGGCGCCATGTGGTGCTCGCAATGGCTCTGCACGTCGATGCCGCGCAGCATGACCATGTCGTCATAACCCTGCACGTCCTCGAAGGTGCGGCTCAGCTCCTTGGCCGGATCGCCTTCATAGCCGGCGAACCACTCGCCATAGGCGTCGACCACGCGCTGGGGCGTGTCGAGCAGGCCTTCGCGGTCGGGATTGTCGCCCGCCCAGGCCAACAGGGTGCGGACGGCGGCCATGGCCTCGTCGCGGCTGGGGCGCTTTCCGGGTTCAAGATCAAGATCGGGAGACCCGATCAGGGTTCGCTCGCGGGACAGGGCGTCCATGTGTTCGGAGGTCTTTCCACGGGCTGAGTTGCGCCAGGACGCCTGTCGCCCTGGAATGACGCGTGCCACCCGTTTCACAGCTACGACCGAGGGCGTCGAAAAGATGACGTGTCGTCGGCGTGTCCAATAGCTATATGGGACCCTCCCGATCCACCGCAACACCCTCCCGTTACGTCAGGCAGACGCGTTTCTCATGACCTTGAAGCTCCACGACACCCTGACGCGCGAAAAGCGCGCCTTCGTTCCCGCCGATCCGGACCGGGTGACGATGTATGTCTGCGGCCCCACGGTCTATAACCACGCCCACATCGGCAACTTCCGGCCGGTGGTGGTTTTCGACGTTCTGTTCCGGATGCTGCGCCACATCTATGGCGAAGACGCGGTGGTCTACGCCCGCAACGTCACCGACGTGGACGACAAGATCAACAAGAAGGCCTTCGAGGAAGGCGTGCCGATCTCGGTGATCACCGAGCGCTATCTGGCCGCCTATCACGCCGACGCCGACGGCCTGCTGGCCCTGCGTCCGACCCTTGAGCCTAAGGCCACCGAGCACATCGGCGCCATCGTCGAGATGATCGGCAAGCTGGTCGAGAACGGCAAGGCCTACGCCGCCGAAGGCCATGTGCTGTTCGACACCCAGTCGTTCCCGGATTACGGCCAGCTGTCGGGTCGCGACCTGGACGACATGATCGCCGGGGCCCGGGTCGAGGTCGCGCCCTACAAGCGCCACCCCGCCGACTTCGTGCTGTGGAAGCCGTCCAAGGAAAACGAGCCCGAGTGGGACAGCCCCTGGGGCGCGGGTCGTCCGGGCTGGCACATCGAGTGCTCGGCCATGATCGACAAGGCCCTGGGCAAGACCATCGACATCCATGGCGGCGGCATCGACCTGGCCTTCCCGCACCATGAGAACGAAGTGGCCCAGAGCCGCTGCGCCCACGACCTGCCGGTGCTGGCCAACTACTGGATGCACAACGGCTTCCTGGATATGTCCGGCGAGAAGATGTCCAAGAGCCTGGGCAATGTGATCCTGCCGCACGAGCTGTTGAAGACCACGCCCGGCGAGGTGATCCGCTGGGCGCTGCTCAGCGCCCACTATCGCCAGCCGCTGGACTGGACGCCGGAGCTTCTGGAGCAGTCCAAGAAGGCGCTGGACCGCCTGTACGGCGCCCTGCGCCGCGCCAAGGACGTGCCGATGGACCAGGCGATGGAGGCCCCCGAAGAGGTGGTCGCCGCGCTTGAGGACGATCTGAACACGCCGCAGGCGATCTCGTGCTTCTTCGAGGTCTCCAGCGCGATCGAGCGGGCCGTCACCGCCGGCGACACCGTCGCCATCGCCGCCAACAAGGCCCGGCTGATCGAGGCCGGCGCCCTGCTGGGCTTCCTGCAGGCCGATCCCGACAGCTGGTTCGAGGGCGACGCCTCCGACGACCTCAAGGCCCAGGTCGAGGACCTGCTCAAGCGCCGCGTCGACGCCCGCGCCGCCAAGGACTGGACCGCCGCCGACGCCATTCGCGCTGAACTGGACGCTCTGGGCGTGGTGGTCATGGACGGTCCGGCCGGGGCCACCTGGCGGATGAAGGACTAGAAGAGGGGGCCTTCCCCACCGGTTGTCATCCCGGGCGGAGCGTAGCGGAGACCCGGGACCTCGGCAGGCTCGGCGCTTGCGGCGGTCCCGGCTCGGCGCGCTTCGCGCTTGGCCGGGATGACAGCTGAATTCCAACCCGCCGGACCCGGACCGAACGCATGCAGTTGAACCAACAGATCGTCCTGGTCTCCGGCGCGGGCCGGGGACTGGGCGCGGCTATCGCCCGGGCCTTTGCGGCGCAGGGCGCGTCGGTGGTCATCAACTATCGCCGCAGCGAAGCCGCCGCCCTGGCGCTCGCGGCTGAGCTCGGCGACCACGCCGTGGCGATTCATGCCGATGTCAGCGATCGCGAAGACGTCCGCCGCATGGTCAATGAGGCCGCCGAGCATTTCGGCAGCCACGTGACCACGGTGGTCAACAACGCCCTGGGCGACTTCAGCTTCAATGGCGACGGTCGCGAGACCATCCAGTCGATCCCGTGGGAAGATTTCCAGGGCCAGCTGGACGTGTCGCTGCGCGGATCGCTGAACCTGATCCAGGCCACCGCGCCGGCCATGGAAAACGCCGGCTTTGGCCGGGTGATCAATATCGGCACCAATCTCTTCCAGAACCCGGTCGTGCCCTATCACGACTACACCGCCGCCAAGGCCGCGCTGCTGGCGCTGACCCGTACGGCGGCGGCGGATCTCGGTCCCGGCGGGATCACAGTCAACATGCTGTCGGGCGGCCTGCTGCGCACCACCGACGCCAGCTCGGCCACGCCGGAAGCCATCTTCGACCTGATCGCCCAGAGCACGCCGCTGCGCCGGGTGACCACCCCGGCCGAGTTCGCCGACGCGGTGCTGTTCTTCGCCTCGCCCTGGAGCCGCGCCGTCACCGGCCAGAACCTGGTCGTCGATGGCGGCCTGGTGCGGGACTAGGTCGGATCGACGCCCTCGTTCATAACGCGATCGCCCCAAGCCGTGGCTGCCATAGAGTTTGGCGCCACTTCAGTTCGTCCATACGGCCGATTTCCGGAAAATCTTCACGAAGACGCTCAAGTTCCTCGAACCTGAACGCTTCCTCGCCATGCGCCTTCCAGGCGGCCTGAAGCGACGCGAACGGGCTTGTCCCTTGCCTCAGCGCAAACCAGAGGTCGGTTTGCTGGCTATCCACGTGCTGACTGCAACCGACCCAAGCCTCGCCCGTCGCGTCGCAGATCACCGCAAATACGCCATAGGCGGGTTTGCGCTCCTTATCCGCGGCGATGGCCGCCTTCCGGTGTTGCCGTTTCATGATGGCCTCCTTTTTACCCGGGTATATTGACTGTTATTTCTATCCGGGTAAATAGGCGGCTTCTCCCGTCATTTCATCTCGGGAGAAATCGAACGCTCGCCGCATCTTGCGGACCTAGGAAGGAGCCGGTGATGAAACACGTCAGCGCCAACGGTATCGAGCTCGCCTGCGATGAGTTCGGAGCCCCTTCCGACGAGGCGATCCTGCTGATCGCCGGATTGGGAACGCAGATGATCCGATGGACCGTTCCGTTCTGTCTGGAACTCGCCGGACGCGGCTATCGCGTGATCCGCTTCGACAATCGCGACGCCGGCTGTTCGACCCATTTCACGCGCCTTGTCCCGCCTGACTTTGGCGAGCTGGCGGCCGCGCTCGGGGCCGGACGGACGCCGGCCGTCCCCTACACGCTCCACGACATGGCGGCGGACGCGGTCGGGCTGCTCGACGCGCTTTCCCTCGACAGGGCGCATGTTGTTGGTCGATCCATGGGCGGGATGATTGCGCAGGTCATGGCCTGCGACCATTCCCAGCGGGTCGCATCCCTGACCTCGATCATGTCCAGCACCGGCAATCTCGCCCTTCCTCCGCCCGCCCCGGACGCCATGGCGATGATGGCCGGCGCCGCTCCCGATCCCGTCTCGGACGAAACGGGATACCTGGCGCATAGCTTGGCGTTCGCACGTCGCATCGCCGGCAAGCGCTACCCGTTCGATGAGGCCGCCGCCCGTCGTCTGATCGTGGAGGAAGTCCGCCGCGCCCAGGATCGCAACGGCTTCGCACGTCAGCTCGCGGCGATCGCCGTCGCCGGCGACCGTCGGACGCGGCTTGCGACCGTGACCGCGCCAACGCTGGTCATTCATGGCAGCGATGATCCGCTTTTTCTGCCTGCCTGTGGCGAGGACACGGCGGCTTCGATCCCGAATGCGGCGTTCATGCTCATGGAGGGCATGGGGCATGACCTCCCGCCTGAGCTTTATGGCGCGGTCGCCGAGGCCATTGATCGAACAGCCAGAACACCCGGTTAGAGCGCCTGGCTATTTCCGGTTTGGTGGCGGGCGTTCAGCGCCTGGCGGCGCCTCTCGCAACCCGGGAGAGTCCTCTTCAAAGCGTCAATCCCCTTGCTAGCACGGGGATGGCGACCCCTCGGCTCCAACAAATTCAACGTCCTATCCCCGCCACCCAGCGTCACGATGCAAAATCGACCCATCACCCCCAAAACCAGCCGCATAATCACTCTCGCCCCGCCACTGGGGAGGCCGTCCAGCTGGCGACCTGACGGGTGGTGGGGGCGGTTGTGCGGGGCCACCGGTCGGACGAAGTCCGCGCCGGCCGGCTTAAAGTGAGGACAGGGGACGTAAACCTGCCCATCGGAGGAAGGCCAAAGCCTCCGCCCGTCCGAAGGTAAGTTCCGGGTCCTCCGGAATCGGCGTGGCTGCAGCCCAAGGCTGGGTCCGTCGCGAGGAGGAGCGCCCGGATGTGGTGCAAAGGGTTGAACGAGACCCGCGCGTGCCGGCCAGAGGGAAAACAACCGTGCGGAGCGCTCCGGCCACGGCCGAAACGGTACTCCACTACAAACTCATCCGGGCCTGGCCCGGACGCTCCGCCGCCTCCCCGATCTCGCCGGTGAAAACCGGCGAGGACGCGAACCCGTGTTCTCGCGCTCGCCGGCGCCTAGCGGGTTCAGGTCTGCCGCGCCCTGATGCTAAAAGCCCGCCATGCAACGAGCCGTAGAACATCGCACGGGCGTCCAGGCCCCCGCCGAGCTGATCTGGGAGATCATCTCGGACTTCTCGACCTGGGGTGAGTGGAACCCGCTCTACCGCAAGGCCGAGGGCCAGATGAAGATCGGCACGCCGCTGACGATCGAGCAGGCCCTGCCGGGCGAGCCGGTGCGGGTGATCCAGCCGGTCGTCCAGGACTGGGTGCCCTATGAGCAGCTCCACTGGCGCAGCAGCCGCGCCGGCGGCTTTGTCACGGCGATCCGCTATATCGAGATCGAGAAGATGGGCCCCCAGAACTCGACCTTCTCGAACGGCGAGTTGTTCATGGGCCTGCTGGTCCGCTGGGTGAGCAAGGAAGATCGCCGCAAGCTGCGCGCGGCCTATACCCAGATGGGCGAGGCGCTGCGCGATCATGCCGAGGCCCTCTGGTCCCAGCGCCAGAACACCCCCACCTAAGCCTGATGATCGACGAGCTCTACAGCGCCAAGATCCTGACCCTGGTGGCCAACATCCCGCGCGCCGGGCGACTGGCCGCGCCCGACGCCTCGTCAGAGAAGACCGCCAAGCTGTGCGGCAGCCGGATCACGGTCGATGTGACGATGGCGGACGGCAAGGTCAGCGACTTCGCCCAGGAGGTTTCGGCCTGCGCCCTGGGCCAGGCCAGCGCCGCGATCCTGGGGGCCAATATCATCGGGGCCGACCTGGCCGAGATCGAGTTGGCGCGCGACGCCTTGCGCGCTATGCTCAAGCTGAACGGTTCGCTCCCTGCGGGCCGGTTTTCGGAGCTCGCCGTGCTGGAGCCGGTCAAGGCATACCCCGCCCGTCACGCCTCGACGCTTCTGGCGTTCGAGGCTGCGGTGGAGGCTGTCTCTCGGGCCACAGCCGCAGTGGAAACGCGAACTAGCAGCGCCGGCGCCGCTTGATCGAGCCTTTTCGCGGGTGCGATAACCACCCCGAAGCAATCGCTGCGCTGGCATGACTTTTTACGAACGCACCGTCGACCTTGGCCTCAGGGCCTACAAGTTGACGCTCTCGCCCCTTATCGGGCGTCAGTGCCGCTTCATGCCGAGCTGTTCGGAGTATGCGGCGCTGGCGCTCAAGGATCACGGACCCGCCAAGGGGTCCTGGCTGGCGTTGCGACGGATTTGCCGCTGCAATCCGTTAGGTGGATCGGGATATGACCCGCCGCCGCGCGCCACGCCACGCAAGTGGAAATGTGAAGAATGATCGATCTGGTTTTCCCCGACGGCTCCTCCCGTCAGTATCCCGCCGGTTCCAGCGGGCGCGACGTGGCCGCGGCCATCTCCAAGTCCCTCGAGAAGAAGGCGCTGCTGATCAAGATCGACGGCGTGCTGCTGGATCTTGACCGCCCCCTGACCCCCGACCTGCTGACGGGCGATCGCCGCATCGAGATCGTCACGCGCGAGTCGCCCGACGTGCTGGAGGTGATCCGTCACGACACCGCCCACGTGCTGGCCCAGGCCGTTCAGGAGCTGTTCCCCGGCACCCAGGTCACGATCGGCCCCAATGTCGAGGACGGCTTCTACTACGACTTCGCCCGCGACGAGCCGTTCAGCCTGGACGATCTGCCCAAGATCGAAGAGCGCATGCGCCAGATCGTGGATCGCGACGAGAAGATCCGCCGCGAGGAGGTCGACCGCGACGCCGCCATCGCCGACTTCGAGGCCATGGGCGAAAGCTACAAGGCCCAGATCATCCGCGATCTGCCGGCCAGCGACACGATCACGGTCTATCACCAGGGCGATAACTGGAAGGACCTGTGCCGCGGGCCTCACCTTCCGTCGACCAAGGCGGTGGGCAAGGCCTTCAAGCTGACCAAGCTGGCCGGCGCCTATTGGCGCGGCGATCAGAACAACGCCCAGCTGCAGCGCATCTACGGCACCTCGTGGGCGTCCGACGCCGATCTGGCCGCCTATCTGCTGCGCATCGAAGAGGCCGAGAAGCGCGATCACCGCAAGCTGGGCCGCACCATGGACCTCTTCCACCTGCAGGAAGAGGGCAAGGGCATGATCTTCTGGCACCCCAAGGGCTGGACGCTGTACCGGGTGCTCGAGGACTATATGCGCCGCCGCCTGGACGCCGCCGGCTATCAGGAAGTGAAGACGCCGCAGATCCTGGACCGCAGCCTGTGGGAACGCTCGGGCCACGCCGAGAAGTTCGGGCACGCCATGTTCATGTGCGAAAGCGCCGAGGGCGAGATACTGGCGGTCAAGCCGATGAACTGCCCCGGGCATATCATCATTTTCAAGCAGGGCCAGAAGAGCTATCGCGAACTGCCGTTGCGCATGGCCGAGTTCGGCGCCTGCCACCGCTATGAGCCCTCGGGCGCCATGCACGGCATCATGCGGGTGCGGGCCTTCACCCAGGACGACGCCCACATCTTCTGCCGCGAAGAGCAGGTCACGGAGGAAAGCGCCCAGTTCATCGAGCTGTTGCGCAGCGTCTATAACGACCTGGGCATGACCCTGCATGACGTGAAGTTCTCGACGCGGCCTGAGCTGCGCGCCGGGACGGACGAGGTCTGGGACAAGGCCGAGCACGCTCTGGCCACCGCCGCCGAAGCCGCCGGCGAGCGTCTGGTGGACCAGCCGGGCGAGGGCGCCTTCTACGGCCCGAAACTTGAGTTCTCTTTGAAAGACGCCATCGGACGCGTCTGGCAGTGCGGAACTCTGCAACTTGACTTCGTTTTGCCGGAACGACTGGACGCCGAGTACGTTTCGGAGGACGGTTCCAAAAAGCGTCCCGTGATGTTGCACCGGGCGATCCTGGGGTCCTTCGAGCGATTCATCGGTATTCTGTTGGAAAACTTCGCCGGTCACCTGCCGCTTTGGCTGGCGCCGACGCAGGTGGTGGTTGCGACCATCACGTCCGACGCCGATGATTACGCCCGCAAGGTCGTTGAGAGATTGACGTCTTTGGGGATACGCGCGGAGGTCGATCTGCGTAATGAGAAGATCAACTACAAAATTCGCGAGCACAGTCTCGCAAAGGTGCCGGTGATAGCCGTGGTGGGGCGCAAGGAAGCAGAAACGGGCCAGGTCGCCCTGCGTCGCCTGGGCGGAGAGGGGCAGAACATCCTGTCGCTCGACGACGCCGTGCGCGTTCTGTCCGCCGAGGCCACGCCGCCCGATCTGGCGCGTCTGCGCGGCCTGACCGCCGCTGCGCCGGAGGCGGCGCTCGCCTGATGAACAGCATTCTCCCGTCCTTCACGACCCTTGCCGCCGGCGCTCGCCCGGCCAAGCCGAACATATCGGTGGTGATGGTCGTGTACCGGACGGGAGAGGCGCTGGCCGAAAGCATCCGCCACGTGCTGGACGAGCCGCTGGTCGACGAGTTCGTCATCGTCGACAACGGCTCGGCCCCTCGCGACGCCGAGATGCTGCGGGCCCTGGGCCTGACCGAGCCCCGCGTGGTGGTTCTGCAGGGGCACGGCAATGTCGGCTTCGCGCGCGGGGCCAACATGGGTGCGATCACGGCGCGGGGCGAATACGTCATCTTCCTCAATCCCGACGCCAACCTGCAGCCCGGCTGCGTGGCGGCGCTGGTGACGGCTTTCCGCGGCCAGCCGACGCCGACCGTGGTCGGGGCGCGGGTGATGAATGTCGACGGCACCGAGCAGCGCGGCGGCCGTCGCGGCGAGGTGACCCCGGTCTCCACCCTGCTCAGCTTCGGCCATCTGACCCGCCGCTACGCCAAGCTGGCCGGCTATGAGATCCACCGCGAGTGCGAGCCGCTGCCGCGCGCTCCCGTGCCGATGCCCACCATCTCGGGCGCGTGCTTCGCCCTGCGGCGCGGCGACTTCGAGGCCCTGGACGGCTTCGACGAAGGCTACTTCCTGCATGTCGAGGATATCGACCTGTGCTGGCGGGCCCGCCAGGCCGGCGGCCAGGTGATCTTCCAGCCCAAGGCCCAGGTCGTGCACCTGGGGCACACCAGCCTGGAACACCCGGTCAAGGTCGAGTTCCACAAGGGCGTGGGCCTGAGCCGCTACTTCATCAAGCGCGCCGACACCCTCCAGCGCTACGCCCTGGCCGTGTTCCTGGCCCCGGCGATCATGCTGATGTCGGTCTGCCGCCCACTGATCTGGAAGCTGACGGGCCGGCCGATCTAGGCTTTCGACTGGATCCCTGCCTTCGCCGGGATAGCGGCCACCCTCACATCGGCGCGAGAGTCTCGAAGCTCAGTCCGTCGGGTCCCGTGATCGAGGTCGGCGCCTTCAGCGAGCGGGCCGGCAGGATCGCCTTGTAGCGTTCGAACATCGCCTTGGCGTCGCGCCCGGCCCTGGCGGTCAGGCACAGATCGTACTCCCCCTCGCGACCCCACGGCTTGCGCTCGACATGGGCGATGTCGCGATCGGCCTTCACGGCCCGGTCGACGCTGTCGGCCAGCGGACGGTCGATGCCCATGCCGTAGCTGCCGAACTTCACGGTGACGTCGCAGGCCATGGCGGTTTCCGGTGTCGTCGCGCAGGCGGCCAGCAGGACCAGGGCGGCGCCGGCGATCAGGGCGAAACGGGTCATGCGGGGAAGCCTCCGGCGCGGGCCAGGGACGAGGCGGGCGCCTTGCCCAGCCGGGCGCTGATCGCACGACCTGTCTCGATCAACGCGCCAAGGTCGTATCCGGTCTCGTAGCCGGCCCGTTCCAGCATGTAGACCAGATCCTCGGTGCCGATATTGCCCGTGGCGTTGGGGGCGAACGGACAGCCGCCCAGCCCGCCGACCGAGGCGTCCAGCACGTCGACCCCGGCCTCGACGCTGGCGAAAGCGTTGGCCAGGCCCGTGTTGCGGGTATCGTGGAAGTGCATGCGCAGCCGGGCGTTTGGGGCGGCGGCGCGCACGGCCTCGATCCGCTTGCGGACGGTCCACGGGTCGGCCACCCCGATGGTGTCGGCGATGGCGATCTCGGGCACCCGCAGGGCGGCGGCCTCGCGCACGATGGCCACCACTTGGTCTTCCGAGACCTCGCCGTCGAACGGACAGCCGAAGGCCACCGAGATCGTTGCGGTGATCGGCGGGCCGCCCTCGACGGCCTGGCGCTCGACGATGCCGGCCAGCGCATCGATCTGCTGGTTGACGGTCGAGCCCTGGTTGCGGGTTCCAAAGCCGTCGGTGGCGCAGACCACCACATTGGCCTCATCGCACTGGGCCGCCACGCACCGCTCCCAGCCGCGCATGTTCAAGACCAGGCCGATCCGCGAATGCTTCAGGTCGGGCTCAAGCGCGGCCATGATCTCTTCCGCCCCCGCCATCTGGGGCACGCGGTTGGGATTGACGAACGAGACCACTTCCATACGCCGGGCGCCGGCGGCTTCCAGCTGGCGGATCAGGGTGAGCTTTTCCTCGACTGAGAGGGAGAGCTTCTCGTTCTGCAGGCCGTCGCGCGGGCCTACCTCGACGATCTCGATGAAGCGGCTCACGGGCGATCCTCCGGCTGGGGCGCGGCGACAGGGGGCGCGGCGACGGGAGCCTGGGGCTCGCCGCGATAGACGGTCAGGCGCTCGGCGTCGCCGTCGGAATAGTTCTGGCCCGTAACCACGGTCACCGGGCGGGGCGTGAGGCCCTGGTCGGCCAGGGCCTTGCGGAACACCGCGTCCTCGCGGGCCTCGACCACGGCGGGACGACCCTCGGCCACGGCGTCGGCGGCGCGCTCGCCGTCGGTCAGTTGCGTGGCCGTGCCCAGCAGGAAGACCAGGCTCGGCTCGGAATAGCCCGTGACGGCCACCGGCCCGAGCGCGCCGGAGCGCGGCGACAGCCGGGCCTTGTCCAGCGCGTCGGCGATGTCCTTGGACAGGAACAACGGCTCCAGATGCGGCAGCAGGCCGCCGACCAGGCTGGCATGGGCCAGCACGCCCAGGGCCGCCGAGAACACCAGCGCCCGGGCCGACTGCCGGCGCAGCAGCAGCACCGACCCCGTCGCGCCGGCCGCCAGCAGCAGGAGCACGGTCAGAACCGTCCAGATCAGGTCCATGCCCTGGCCAAACTGCTTCATGCCGTACACCGCCACAGCGCACAGCAGCAGGGACACCAGGAGGGTCAGGCCCGCGCCGATCCAGCGGACCAGGGCGCCCAGCGGCGCGCGCACGGCGGCGGCCATCAGCATCGCCATGCCGCCCATGGCCGGCAGGGTATAGTGGGCCAGCTTTGTCGGCAGGATCTCGAACATCAGCCAGGTGGGGATCAGCCAGCACACGGCGAAGCGCACGCCGGGCTCCTTGCGGCCGGTCCAGGCCCGCACCAGGGCGGCGGGCAGCAGCAGGGTCGCCGGATAGACCAGCAGCGGCGAGAGCAGGGCGTGATAGCCGAACGGTCCCGAATGGCCCTCCTGGCCGCCGGCCATCTTGGGGGCCAGGTCGCCGGCGATCGCCGTGCTCCAGAACGCGCCGTCGGTGGCGACGGTGATCATCATCGTCCACGGCAGCACCACGCCCGCGAACAGGATCAGGCCCCAGCCCCAGCCCAGGTTCTTCAGCCAGGCGCCCTTGCGGTCCCAGGCCCACAGGGCGAGGGCCGCCATGATCACGGTCAGCAGGCCGACGGGGCCCTTGATCAGGGCCGCGACGGCCAGGCCCGACCAGAAGGCCAGCTTGGTCCAACGCCCCGGCTTTTGACCGGCCAGGTGGTCGGCGTACATCCTGGCCAGCGCCGCCATGGCCAGGGTCGTGCTGCCGCACAGCGCCGCGTCGGTCTTGGCGATGAAGGCTTCGCTGGAGAGCAGGAAGGTCGAGCCCAGGATCGCCCCGGCCAGCAGGCCCGTGCGCGGATCAAACAGCGCCGCCGCGCCCCAGGCGCAGGCCGCCGCCGCCAGCATCGCGCCCAGCAGGGATGGGATCCGATAGGCCCAGATGCCGCGATCCTCGGGGGCCGAGACCAGCGACACGGCCGCCGCCTGCAGCCAGTGGATGCCGACCGGCTTCTTGAAGCGCGGCTGGTTCTGGAACTTGATGACCACCAGGTCGTCGGTTTCCAGCATCTGGGCCGTGGCCTGGGCGAAGCGCGACTCGTCGCGATCCAGCGGCGGCATGGCCAACAGGCCCGGCAAGCCGGCCAGAAACGCCAGCAGGGCGGCGAACAGGGGCCCGCGCCAACCGCGGCTCCACGCATCGAGGCGAGATTCAAGCGTCATGCGGCATGGAATAGCACGATCCTTTCGTGTGGCGACTTTTCAGGTATTAGAAGGCGATGACCACCCAAGCCGCCGCAATCCCTGACTATTCGATCGTCGTTCCCGTGTTCGACGAAGGCGGCGCCGCGCCGGCCCTGGCGCGCGAGATCGCCGCCGCCTTCGCGGGCGAAAGCTTCGAGATCATCTTCATCGACGACGCCAGCCGCGACGACACCAAGGCCCTGCTGGTGGCGCTGAAGGCCGAGATCCCGCAGCTGCGGGTGCTGTCGCATCGCAAGAACTCCGGCCAGAGCCGCGCGGTGCGCAGCGGCATCCTGGCGGCGCGCGGCGCGATCATCGTCACCCTGGACGGCGACGGCCAGAACGACCCCGCCGACGCCCCCCGACTGGCCCGCGCCCTGGCGGCCGGTCCCGACTCCCTGGCCCTGGTCGGCGGCGAGCGGGTCAAGCGCCAGGACAGTTCGGCCAAGCGCTTCGCCTCGAAGTTTGGCAACGGCGTGCGCAAGCGCCTGCTGAAGGACACGGCCAACGACACCGGCTGCGGCCTGAAGGCCTTCCGCCGCGAGGCCTTCCTGCGGCTCCCGTATTTCGACCACATCCACCGCTACATCCCGGCCCTGATGCTGCGTGAGGGCTATGAGGTGGCGTTCCAGCCGGTCAACCATCGCCACCGCGAGAGCGGGGTGTCGAAATACACCAACTTCGGCCGGCTCAAGGCCTCGGTGTCGGACCTGCTGGGCGTGATGTGGCTGCAGACCCGAGCCCGCAACCCGTTGGGCGTCGACGAGGCCTGAAGCTTCACCTTCGGCCCCCTGGGGTTGAAGCGCCTTCTCCCGCCTGGAAAATGCGGTTAACCGTAGGGCGCGCCTCCTGACGGTCGCGCATCCTTGGGGGAGGCTGTCCATGTTCGCCGCTGTGCCGCTGCTGGCCCTGCCAGTGCTGGTCTATAATCTGATCGCCCTGACGCTGACCGGGGCCTTCAAGTCGGCCGACGCCCATGCGCGGCTGACAGAGACGCTGTTCACCATCCACATGACCTCGCGCGTCGACTGGGCGGTCAGCCTGAGCGACCTGCTGCTGGCCGCCTCGCTGGTGGTGCTGTTCGTTGAGTTGCTGAAGTCGACCACCAGCCGCAAGATCGCGATCATCAACCACTCGCTGTCGATGGTGCTGTTCATCGGCTGCCTGATCGAATTCCTGCTGGCCCCGGCCTTCGCCACCTCGACCTTCTTCCTGCTGACCGTGATGGTGCTGCTGGACGTGCTGGCGGGCTTCATCGTCACCATCGTCGCCGCGCGGCGCGATGTGGACTTCGGCGACCACTGACCTCACCTTTCCGCCGGTCACGGCCAAGCGATCCGGGAAAATCCATGAAGCCGCCGATCAAGCGTCTGACCGATCTGAAGCCGGCCTCCGCCCCGCCCGGCGCCTATGCGCGCCCCGCGCCCAAGGTTGCGCGGCGAAAGTCGGCGAAGGTCCTGACCGATGAAGAGCGCGCGGCCTTCCTCGCCTCGCGGCCGGACCTCGCGCCCAAGCCCTGAAGGGCTAGCCTTCCCCTCACCAACGCGGCCATTGGTGAGGAAGAGGCCGTGCGTCCTTCCGCTGAGGCGCGGAAGGACCGTCACGCCAGGGCGAATATCGACAAGACCCCCGCGATCAGCCTTGATCCTCTGCGCCTTCTCGACGCTCAAGGATTCGACTGATGGCTGACAAGACCGACATCTGGCTCGCCGCCGGCGTGCGCACGCCGTTCGCCAAGGTGGACGGACCCTTGGCCGGCCATGACGCCATCGGCCTGTCGGTTCCGGTGGTGAAGGCCATGCTGGACAAGGCCCGACCCGACTTCGCCGTCTGGGGCACGGTGATCCCCAACCTGACCTTCAGCAACCTGGCGCGCGAGGTGCTGCTGGACGCCGGCGCCGACCCGACCATTCCCGCCTTCTCGACCGTCATGGCCTGTTCGACCAGCATGATCGGCGTCATCGAGGCGGCCGGCATGATCGACGGGCGCGGCCGCGACCTGGCCCTGGTGGGCGGGGTCGAGAGCATGAGCCGCGTCCAGGTCGGCATGAGCATCGCCTTCTCCGACTGGCTCAAGGGCCTGCAGCAAGCCAAGACGCCGGGGGCCAAGCTGGCCCACCTGACCAAGCTGAAGCCGGGCGACCTGAAGCTGTGGATCCCCAAGGTGGCCAACCGCACCACTGGCCTGTCGATGGGCGAGCACACCGAGATCACCGCCAAGGACTGGAAACTGGCCCGCGCCGACCAGGACCAGATCGCCTTCGAGAGTCACCAGAGCGCCGTGAAGGCCTGGGACAGCGGCTTCTTCGACGATCTGGTGATCCCGATCGGCGCGGTTAAGCGCGACACGATCCCGCGCAAGGACTCGACGCTGGAAAAGCTGGCCAAGCTGGGTCCAGCCTTCGACAAGGTCAGCGGCCAGGGCACGCTGACGGCCGGCAATTCCTCGCCCCTGACCGACGGGGCGGCGGCGATCTGGGTGGCGTCACAAGCCGGTCTGGCCCGATTGCCCGACACCACGCCGCGCGTGAAGGTGGTCGACTATGAGGTCACGGCCATCGACCTGCGCCACGAGGGCCTGCTAATGGCCCCGGCCTATGGCGTGCCGCGGCTGCTGGCGCGCAATGGCCTGACCCTTGGCGATATCGGCCTGTGGGAAATCCACGAGGCTTTCGCGGCCCAGGTGCTGTCGCACATCGCCGCCTGGACCACCCCGGCCTTTGTCCGGGACAAGGCCGGGGTAACGGCCGATCTGGGCGCCTTCCCGCGCGAGCGGATGAACCCCAACGGCGGCAGCCTGGCCATCGGTCACCCGTTCGGCGCCACCGGAGCGCGGATCCTGAGCCAGGCGGTCAAGGAACTGGCCTCGCGGCGCAGGGGCGAGAAGGCCATCGTCAGCATCTGCGCCGATGGCGGCCAGGGCACGGTGATGCTGCTGGAGAATGCCTAGCGCGAAGGCTTAGGTCAGCGCCGTGAAGATCAGGGTCACCACGGCAATGTCGAGGAAACGGATGGCGGCGGTCAGCATGGGAGCTCTCGTCGGCGATGAATTCACCAACGATTAAGCAAGACCGGCGCCAAGCCGGAGGAGGCGCCTGATGGCCCTGTTCTTCGACCAGGCCTGGTATGACGAGCGGCTGGGCGAGCGGGGGCTGAGCCGCGCCGTCCTGGCCGCCGTCGCCCCGATGGACGAGCCGTCCCTGGATCTGGCGTTCAAGGATCAGCGCGAGCTGTCCTGGAGCGAAATCACCGCTTTTGCTGAGCTTTTGGGCGTCACGCCGGCCGAAGCGGCGCTGCGGGCCGGGGTCAGGCCGCCGCCGGATCCCGCCGATGCGCGAGATCGTCGGATCGCGATGCTGGAGGCTCGGGTGGCGGCCCTGGAGGCGCGCCTGGCCCGGCTGGAGGACTAGATCTCGGTCTTCCTGAGAAGGCCCGCCTTGGGACGGCGATCGGCCTCGCCGGAATATTCCGTCCCGAGATAGGTCGATCGCGCCGAGGTCGAGCACTTCGCTGCCCGCCGCGCAGGCCGCGCTTCTGGCCGCTCTGACCCATCAGGTGTGCGGCGAAGGTGGCGAAGCCGTTCCGGCGGGGCGGCGGCGCGGGCGAGGGCTCCTCGTCGCGAACGAAGACGACCTCGTCTTCCTCGTCGCGACGATCAGGGTCCCTGGGCGCTGGCAGCGCCCGACGCGCCAGTCCGGCGCGGCGGATAGGATCGATGGGGCCGTTCATGGTGAAGACCCTAGGGCCCGGATCGTTAAGAACGGCTGTGCCGGCGTGGTTAAGGCTTGGTTGCCAGCTTCTCGATCTGCTGCTGCATGGCTTCCAGCTGGCGCTTCAGATCGGCCAGGGAATCCTCGCTGGGACGGGGCGCGGGCGCGGCGGCGGGTTCTGGTTCAGCGGGCGCGCTGGCCGCCGCTGCGGCCGCAGCGTCTTCGGGCCGGGCGTAGGCGAAAGGCGAGAACATCTTCATCGCCCGATCGAACAGCGCCATGTTCTGGCGGATCTGCTCTTCGTAGACGCCGATGCCCAGCGGCGGGATCTTGCCCGGGGTGACGCCCGCGAACTGGGTGCGCATGCGCTCCTGCTGCTTGGTGAAGCTTTCCAGCGACATCTCGAGATACGAGGGCAGGAAGGCCTGCATCGAGTTGCCGTAGAAGCCGATCAGCTGGCGCAGGAACTGGATGGGCAGCAGATTCTGGCCGCCGCCCCGGTTTTCTTCCTCGAAGATGATCTGCGTCAGGACCGAGCGGGTGATGTCGTCGTTGGACTTGGCGTCATAGACCACGAAGTCGACGCCCTCCTTCACCATGTCCGACAGGTGCTCAAGGGTGACGTACGAACTCGAGGCCGTGTTGTAGAGGCGACGGTTGGCGTATTTCTTGATGATCACGCGTTGGCCGGCGGTCTTTTCACCACCGGCGGTCGTTTCGCCTTTTTCAGGGTTCTCGGACATTTCGTTCCCTAGACAGCGGTGTCGCCCACTTTTCGCAACGCACTATCGCGAATGCTAAGGCATGACGCCAGTGGTCAGACACTTGGAAGCCGCAACAAGCCGTGAAAATGTGACCGTGACGAACGCGGTTCGTTTATGCTTGATATTGCTGCACTGCAAAAAGCACGGGCGCCGCATCTCGAAGGCGTCACGTCAGATCGTCACGGGAGCTTCGCCATGAGCGACATCGTCATCGTCTCCGCCGCCCGCACGCCAGTCGGCTCGTTCAACGGGGCGCTGTCCAGCCTGCCCGCCTCCGAGCTGGGCAAGATCGCCATCGAGGCCGCCATTGCGCGGGCCGGTATCACCGCCGCCGATGTCGACGAGGTGATCCTGGGCCAGGTGCTGCAGGCCGGCGCCGGCCAGGGTCCCGCCCGCCAGGCCGCCGTTCGGGCCGGCATCCCGGTCGAGAGCCCGGCCTGGAGCCTCAACCAGCTGTGCGGTTCGGGCCTGCGCGCCGTGGCTCTGGCGGCCCAGCAGATCCAGACCGGCGACGCCAGCATCGTGGTGGCCGGCGGCCAGGAAAGCATGAGCCAGGCGCCCCACGCCCAGAACCTGCGCAACGGCCAGAAGATGGGCGACTTGTCGTTCGTCGACACCATGATCAAGGACGGCCTGTGGGACGCCTTCCACGGCTACCACATGGGCCAGACCGCTGAGAACATCGCCAGCCGCTGGCAGATCACCCGCGGCGACCAGGACACCTTCGCCGTCGCCAGCCAGAACAAGGCCGAGGCCGCCCAGAAGGCGGGCCGCTTCGACGCCGAGATCGCGCCGGTCACCGTCAAGGGCCGCAAGGGCGATACCATCGTCGACAAGGACGAGTTCATCCGTCACGGCGTGACTTTGGACGCCATCTCCGGCCTGCGCCCGGCCTTCACCAAGGACGGCTCGGTCACCGCCGCCAACGCCTCGGGCCTCAATGACGGCGCCGCCGCCCTGGTGCTGATGAGCGCCGATGAGGCCAAGAAGCGCGGCCTGACCCCGCTGGCCCGGATCGCCTCGTGGGCAAACGCCGGCGTCGATCCCGAGATCATGGGCACCGGCCCGATCCCCGCCAGCAAGAAGGCCCTGGAAAAGGCCGGCTGGACTGTCGCCGACCTCGACCTGGTCGAGTCCAACGAAGCCTTCGCCGCCCAGTCGCTGTGCGTCGTCCGCGAACTCGGCCTGGATGCGACCAAGGTCAACGTCAATGGCGGCGCCATCGCCATCGGTCACCCGATCGGCGCGTCCGGCGCGCGCATCCTCACCACCCTGCTGCACGAGATGAAGCGTTCGGGCGCCAAGAAGGGTCTGGCGACCCTTTGCATCGGCGGCGGCATGGGCGTGGCCATGTGCGTCGAGGCGGTCTGAACAAGGTTTTTGCGATGACGACGCGTCGGGTGCTTGCCCCGGCGCGTCGATCACGCGAACCATAAGAAAAATAGGGCCACCAAGACCTTCGGGAGAGACAGATGACCAGAGTAGCATTCGTTACCGGCGGCACCCGGGGGATCGGTCGTGCGATCTGCGAGCGTCTCGTGGCCGACGGCATGAAGGTCGCGGCCGGCTATTCCGGCAATGAAGAGGCCGCAGCCGCCTGCGCCAAGGACCTCGGCGTCATGGTCGTGAAGGGCAATGTCGGCTCGTTCGACGACTGCGCCGCCGCCGTCAAGACGGTCGAGGCCGAGCTTGGCCCGATCGACGTGCTGATCAACAACGCCGGCATCACCCGCGACGGCATGCTGCACAAGATGTCCTATGAGCAGTGGTCGGAAGTGATCCGGGTCAACATGGACTCGGCCTTCAACATGACCCGTCCGGTCATCGAGGGCATGCGCGAGCGCAACTGGGGGCGGATCATCAATATCAGCTCGATCAACGGCCAGAAGGGCCAGATGGGCCAGACCAACTATTCGGCCGCCAAGGCCGGGCTGATCGGCTTCACCAAGGCCCTGGCCCTCGAGAACGCCAAGAAGGGCGTCACGGTCAACGTGATCTGCCCGGGCTATATCGACACCGAGATGGTCGCCGCCGTGCCGGAAAACGTGCTGGCCGGCATCATCGCCGGCATCCCGGTGGGCCGCCTGGGCAAGGGCGAGGAGATCGCCGACATGGTCTCGTTCCTGGCCGGCGAGCGCGCGGGCTTCGTGACCGGCGCCACCCTGACCCTGAACGGCGGGCAGTACATGGCGGCCTGAGGCCGTTCACTGTGTCGAGAAACGCACGGCCCGGGCGAGATCATCGCCCGGGCCGTTGTTGTGAAGGTTGACGACCGCTGGTGTTTCGTCGTGAAAACCATCGGTGTGAGGATGGTTGGACCCGGACTTCATTGGCCCCGGCTCCGTCCAAGATTCGCCCTAGTCAGCGGGCATTACGGAAGACATGAAGCGTTTGATGGCGGAGACAGGCGGATGGGGGGGCAGATGCGCCCTCGCGATCATCGCCATTCTCGCGATCGGCTCGCCGTCCCACGCCCAGCAGACCGTCCAGTCGCTTCGCGACGCCCTGCTGGGTCGTCACGGCCTGGCCACCTCGCGTCGGCCGCCGCCGCCGCCGGTGGCCCGCTATGTGTCCGAAACCGGCAGCGCCTTCGTTCTGGATCGCGCCTCGCCCTTGCCGCTGCTGAAGTTCGACAACAGCACCGAGGTGTGGGTGCTGTCGTCACAGCCCGCCTCGCGCGGCGATGTGATCTATTTCAACGAACTGGGCGAACCGGTCCTGCGCGCCACCAAGCTGGGCGGCATGATCCTCTTCACCGAGGAAAACCCCAACGGCGCCGCCGCCGCCCTGAGCGGCAAGGCCACCTCGTTGCAGCCGCCGGCGGTGCTTTCGGTCAGCGCGCTGTTCCTGCGCATCTATCAGGCCAGCACCCGCGTCAGCCGGGTGGCGCAGCGGCAGGTGCCGTTCGAGACGATCCAGAACGCCCGCCCGGAAACCTCGGTGCTGATCGCCGAGACCGCGCTGATCACGGCCGAGGCCTTTGAACGCATGGCGCGCAAGGGCGACCGCTCGAAGATCGACAAGGTGACCAGGGTGCTTTTCGCCGAGGGCGACAAACCCGGGGCGTCGCTGAAGAATGGCGCCCTGACGGTCACCTATGCGCCCAATCAGGGCATGGCCGGTCGACCCTCATCCAAGCGCATCGTCAAGGTGGTGAACCGCTAGTCCAACGTCAGGACGAGAGTTCGACGTGTCTCTCGCCTGGGCCGGTGAGCGATCAGGTCACTTCGATGCCCAGGCCCTTCAGGTCCTTGAGGAACCGCAGCAGGCTGCCGTGCGAGCGCTTGAGGCTGTTGACCATTTCCGGACGACCGAGGGCTTCGCCCGGGACGATGAAGCCTTCGCGGCCGACCTTGCGCGCCATGCCGCGCTTGAGCATCTCGACAACCCTGCGGCGGACGGTCTCGTAGGGCAGGCCCAGGGAGTCCGCGACCTGGCGGATCGTGATCGGACGGCGCTCCTCGTCGGGCGGAATATCGTCGACCCCGGCATACGTCCGCCCCTTCAGGTGCGAGACATTGCCCGCCCAAAGCGTGGTGAACACGAGGGAGTAGATGATGTCGACACCGTGCGTTTCGTTCGCGATTTCCACCCAACGCAAGATGTAATCCGTGGCGCTGCGCACTGCGGCGCGCGCGTCAAGGTATTCGTCCGACATAACTGTTCCCACAACCCGATTCACCGAACCTAGTTACAGTGCGTGGACACAAAATGGGTTGTGTTCCTTGCCGCAATGGGTGCGGTAAATCGTCTCGGGGGGGGTGACCCTGACGAGCCTCGGGATCAGCCGCCGGCGGTGGGGCGCCACTCGGGCGGGGCCATCTCGAAGCCTTCGAAACTGAAGCCGGGCGCGACCGTGCAGCCCACCAGGGTCCAGGCCCCCAGGCTGACGGCGGTCTGCCACCACAGCGTCGGAACGATCACCTGCGGCCTGCAGCCGGCCCGCAGGTCGGGACCCAGCACATGGGCCTGCGCGCCGTGGCCGTCCGGTGGCGACAGGGTCAGGGAGAGCGGCGCGCCGGCGTGATAGTGCCAGATCTCGACCGCATCGACCCGGTGCCAGGCCGACATCTGCTCGGCCTCGAGAAGATAGTAGATCGCCGTCGAGGCCGGTCGCGCGCCGTCGGCCGCCACGTCCTGAAAGGTCTGACGATACCAGCCGCCCTCGGGATGCGGCTGAAGATCCAGCATCCGGATGATTTCCTTGGCGCCCAGGTCGCCGGAGATGCCCAGGGGCGTGTTCTGGTCGCTCATGCTTTGAAGCCGTCCTTGGCGGCGCGAATCTCGGCGAAAGCCGCAGCCGGCGGCAGGCCCGGGCGCAACAGCGGCGCGCGCAGGAACGGGTTGGTGGCCTTTTCCAGACCGATCGAGGTCGGCACCGTCGGCTCGCCGCGTTCGCGCAGGGCGAACACCTGATCGGCCCGCGCCTTCAGCGCCGGGTCGCTGTCGACCGACAGGGCGAAGCGCGCATTGGAGGCGGTGTATTCGTGGGCGCAGTAGACCGTGGTCTGGTCGGGCAGGGCGGTCAGGCGTTCCAGAGAGGCCCACATCTGCTCGGCCGTGCCCTCGAACAGTCGGCCGCAGCCCAGGGCGAACAGGGTGTCGCCGACGAAGGCGATGGCGTCGCCGGCGTCGTGATAGGCGATGTGGCCCAGGGTGTGACCGCCGGTGTCGATGACGTCGAAGGCGATTCGCCTAGCTCGACCACGTCACCGTCGCCGACCGGGCGGTCCAGGGGCGCGATGCGGGTGACCTCGGCGGGACCGACGATGGTGGCGCCGGTGGCCGCCTTGATCACCGCGTTGCCGCCGGCGTGGTCGGGGTGCCAGTGGGTGTTGAGGATCAGGTCCAGCGTCCAGCCCAGCGTGTCGAGCTGCGCCAGGATGGCGTCGGCGTCGGGCGTGTCGATGGTCGCGGTCTTGCCCGTGGCCTCGTCGCGCACGAGAAAGCCATAGTTGTCGGACAGGCAGGCAAACTGGTGGACGGTCAACGGCATGGGCGAGCTTGTTCTCGTTCTGGACAGTGACGCGGACGGCGCCACCGCCTACATAGATGACCTCACCGCCTCGGAGACTCAATGCGTCGCGACGTTCTCGATCTGAGAGCCTTCTACGCCACGCCCCTCGGGCGCGCGGCGCGGCTGATGCTGGAACGCAAGGTCGAGGAGGCCTGGGGCGACACGCGGGGCCTGGACGTACTGGGCCTGGGCTATGCGACCCCCTTTCTCGACGCCGCCCGCCACAGCGCCCGGCGCGTCGTGGCCGCCATGCCGGCCACCCAAGGCGTTGAGGTCTGGCCCCAGGGCGGCCGCAACCAGGCCTGCCTGGTCGAGGAGACGGCCCTGCCGCTGCCCAACGCCATGTTCGACCGGGTGCTGGCGGTCCACGCCCTTGAAGAGGCCGATGATCCCGCCGCCGTCCTGGCCGAGATCGGCCGCGTCATGGCCCCGACGGGCCGCCTGATCGTGGCGGTGGCCTCTCGCGACGGCGTCTGGGCCGGCGCCGAGAGCACGCCCTTCGGCCATGGCCGTCCGTTCAGCCGCAGCCAGCTGGAGCGCCTGATCCGCGACGCCGAGCTTGAACCGGCCGGCTGGACCCGCGCCCTCTATGCGCCGCCGATCGCCATGGCGGCGGGCTGGGCCGAGGGTTTCGAGCAGGTCGGCGCGCGCCTGTGGCCGCGTTTCGCCGGTTTGATCCTGATGGAAGCCGTCAAGCAGACCTTCGCCGTCAAGCCGCGCGGGCATCGCGCCAGGGTCCGGGTGTTCGCGCCGGGCGTCCTGGCGCCCAGTCCGGCCGGACCGGCCTCGGCGCGCAAGGCGCCTGTTCGTGAGGCGCCGGGGCTTGTCGAAGACTGAACGCTCTTGGAGGCTTCGCGTTGGAAGCCTAGCTTGGGTTTTGTAACCACTGTCAGCCGCGGGAGCCGCGCCATGAAAATGATCGTCGCCATCATCAAGCCGAGCCGCCTGGATGCGGTTCTCGAGGCGGTCACCGAGGCGGGCGCGTCGGGTCTTACGGTCACCGAAGTTCGGGGCTACGGCCGGCAGAAGGGCAAGACCGAGGTCTATCGCGGAGCCGAATACGAGGTGAAGCTGCTGCCGAAGGTCAAGCTCGAGATCGCCGTGCCCACCGATGTGGTCGAGTCGGTCGTTGAAGCCCTGCAGCGCACGGCCAACACCGGCAAGATCGGCGACGGCAAGGTGTTCGTCATGGACCTGGAGCAGGCCCTGCGCATCCGCACCGGCGAACGCGACGCCGCCGCGATCGCCGGCTAGCACCCCGCCCCAAACTGTCGGGAAGACGACGCGCAAGCGGAGCCACAATGCGGCTCCGTGCGTTGTCGAGTCTCACCACGACTAGGAGCGTCATGGACGAGCGTGCTTCCGTCTTGAAACCCGGCCAGAACTGCTGGCGCGTCGAGACCGCCGACCGGCTGGCCCTGTTTATAGACAATGACGAGGCCTTCGACGCGCTCAAGCCCCTGCTGCTGGCGGCCCGGCGCTCGATCTGGATCCTGGCCTGGGTGTTTGACCCCCTGACCCGCCTGGACCCCGACCGGGTCAAAAAGAGCCGCGATCCCGAACATGCCGACCGCATCGGCCTGATCCTGCGTCGGCAGGCGGCGCTGAACCCGGCGCTCGACGTGCGGATCCTGACCTGGGACATGCCCTTTCCGATCGCGGCCGCCCAGATGTTCGGACCTCAGCGTGGCGCGGCCTTCTTCGCCGGGTCGCGCGTCAAGTATCACCTCGACAACACCCTGCCGGCTTCGGCCTGCCACCATCAGAAGGTGGTGGTGATCGACGGCGCGACCGCCCTGCTCAGCGGCGGCGACATCGGCGTCGATCGTTGGGACACCTGCGAGCATCTGGACGACAATCCCATTCGCCGCCTGCCCACCGGCCGCCACTACCCCGCGCGCCATGAGGTGGCGATGCTGGTCGACGGCCGAGCGGCCCAGGCCCTGGGCGACCTGTTCATCGACCGCTGGCGCAACGCCACGGGCGAAGCGCTGTCCGCGCCCCAGCGGCCGGATGAGACCCCCTGGCCGGAGGGTCTGCTGCCCGACCTGCGCCGCGCCAGTGTCGCGATCAGTCGCACCCAGGCCGCCTGGAAGCACCTGCCCGAGATCACCGAAAGCCTGATGCTGCACCTGGCCGGCATCCGCGCGGCGAAGACGCTCATTTACCTTGAGAACCAGTACCTGACCTCGCCGATCATCGTCGAGGCGCTGGCCGAGCGCCTGGCCGAGCCCGACGGACCCGAGATCGTGACGGTCGGTCCGGCCCGCAGTCCTAGCTATTTCGACCAGATCACGATGGACAGCGCCCGCACCTCGGCGATCAACCGCCTGCGATCGGTCGATGTGAACAAACGCTTCTCGGCGTTCAGCGCCCACACCCCCAAGGGTGGACCGATCATCGTCCACTCCAAGGTGGCGATCATGGACGACTGGATGCTGCGCGTCGGTTCGGCCAATCTGAACAACCGCTCGATCGGCCTGGACACCGAGTGCGACCTGGCCTTCGAGGCGAAGGACGAGCACGACAGCCAGGTGATCCGCGCCTTCCTGGGCCGCCTGATCGGGCACTTCATCAACCGCGACGCGGTCGATGTCCTGGCCGCGATGGACAGCGAGGGCGGTCTGGCCGCCGCCATCCATGCGCTGGACGTCAAGGGCGGCCCGCCGCGCCGTCTGCAGCCTGTTCCCGTGCGCCACCTGACCGGCGTTCAGCAGTTCATCGCCGACTGGAACCTGGGCGACGCGATCTCACCGGACGACGCCTGGCGGCCTTGGGGGCGTCGTGAGCGCCTCAGGCGCGATCTGGAACGTCTTGCGAAGCCGCCGCCGTCCCTGCCGGATCACCTGCAGCCGTGACCTCCAGATCGATCACCAGCGGCAGGTGGTCGGAGGCGACCCGGGCCCGCGAATCGTAGGGCGAGCGCACCCCTACGGTCTCCAGGCCCTTGGTCAGGAAGACGTGGTCGATGCGCATGAACGGGAAGCTGGACGGGAAGGTGGCGGTGGCCGGCTTCGTCCAGGCGCCGCTGGTCGTCTGGGCGTCGCGCAGGGCGGCCTTCAGCATCCGATAGGTCGCCGAATAGGGCGTGGCGTTGAAGTCGCCCAGCAGCACTCCCGGCGCGGTCCAGTCGTCCGACGCCATCCAGCGTTCGCCCAGCAGGGCGGCGGCCTGGCGCTTTTGCTCTTGGGGAATGAGACCCAGATGGGTGTTGATGATCTGGACCGGCGTGTCGCCGACCATCACCTCGACCCAGAGCGCGCCACGCGGTTCCAGGCCCGGGACGCGCCGGTACAGCGGCAGGCCCTCGGCCCGGATCCGGCGTTCGGGCAGGGCGGTCAGGATGGCGTCGCCGTACAGTTCCTCTTCCACGGCCATGGCCGGATGGAAGTGGAATTTCATCTTCAGCAGTTCGGCCAGGCGATGGGCCTGGTCCACGGTCTTTGTGCGGCGACGCAGGACGTCCAGTTCCTGCAAGGCCACCACGTCCGGATTTTCGGCGGCTATGACCTCGGCCACGCGCTCGACGTCCAGCGCGCGGTCCGTGCCCACGCAGCGGTGGACGTTGTAGGTCATCAGGCGAAGCTTCATCCGTCGAAGAGATCGCCTGAGACCGCCGGAGGTTCCCTCGCCGCCGCCGGCCCCTGGCCCTGGCCTTGGGGATGGCGGCTGAGCATGAAGAGGCAGGTCTCGGCCCGCCAGTTCTCGAGCGCGCTGGAGGGATCGATCGCCCGGGCCGGGCCTTTGCCGGCGAAGGCCGCGCAGGCGTCGACCCGCACGTTCAGGTCGTCGGTCAGGGCCAGGAAGTCGACCAGGGTGCACAGGTGGATGTTCGGGGTCGACCACCAGGGCATGGGCAGAGCCTTGGTCTCGGGCATCCGGCCCCGGCTCAGCAGCGACCAGCGCACCCGCCAGTGGCCGAAATTGGGGAACGAGACGATGGCCCGGTCGGCGATACGCAGCAGCTCGGCCAGCACGTGACGCGGCTGGCGCGTGGCCTGCAGGGTCTGGGACAGGATCGCATAGTCGAAGGTCTTGTCGGGGAAGTGGTCCAGGTCCTGGTCGGCGTCGCCCTGCACGACCGAAAGGCCGCGCGCCATGCAGGCGGCCACGCCGCCGGCGCTGATCTCCAGGCCCCGGCCGTCGACCTGCTTGTCGTGGGTCAGCAGATCCAGCAGCGCGCCCTCTCCGCAGCCCACGTCCAGCACACGCGAGCCCGGACGGACCAGGCGAAGGATCTCGCGGAAATCTTCGCGGGTGGTGGTCATGCCCAAGATCCTCCCCCTCTGGGGGAGGTGGCGGCGAAGCCGACGGAGGGGGCAAGCTGGAGGTTGGCCGCGCTGACCCTCTCCGGCCCTCTGGGCCACCTCCCCCAGAGGGGGAGGATCCGCGTCATAGTTTTCAAGCCAACCCCCGCTCTCTCTCAACCGATCCCAGGAACCCGGCCAGGGCGGCGTCCATCACCGGCTCGTCCAGCAGGAAGGCGTCGTGGCCCTTGTCGCTCTCGATTTCGACGAAGGCCACGCGGCAGCCGGCCGCCGTCAGGGCCCGCACGATGTGGCGGTTCTCGGCGGTGGGATACAGCCAGTCGGTCGTGAAGCTGAGCACGCAGAAGCGCATGTGCCGGGCCCGGGTGAAGGCGCTGGCCAGCACCCCGCCGTGGCTGGCGGCGATGTCGAAATAGTCCATGGCCCGGGTGATGTAGAGATAGCTGTTGGCGTCGAAGCGGTCGACGAAGCTGGCCCCCTGGTGGCGCAGATAGCTTTCCACCTGGAAGTCGGCGTCAAAGCCCCAGGACAGGCCGTCGCGCTGCAGTTCGCGGCCGAACTTCCGCTGCAGGGCCGGCTCGGACAAATAGGTGATGTGGGCGGCCATCCGCGCGACGGCCAGGCCCTTTTCGGGACGGGTGCCATGGTCGGCATAGGCGCCGCCGCGCCAGTCGGGGTCGGCCATGATCGCCTGGCGGCCCACCTCGTGGAAGGCGATGTTCTGGGCCGAGTGCCGCGAGGCCGAGGCGATGATCACCGCGCTGGCCAGCCGCTCGGGATAGTCCACCGCCCACTGCTGCACCTGCATGCCGCCCATCGAGCCGCCGACCACGGCGAACAGGGTCTCAACGCCCAGCGCCTTGACCAGCATGGCCTGGGCCCGAACCATGTCGGCGATGGTGATCACCGGGAACGCCAGGGCCCAGGGCTTGCCCGTAGCCGGATTGATCGAGGCCGGCCCCGTCGAGCCCATGCAGCCGCCGATCACGTTCGAGCAGATGATGAAATGTCGCTGCGGATCCAGCGGCTTGCCAGGTCCCACCAGGCGCGGCCACCAGCCCGGCTTGCCCGTCACCGGATGCGGCGAGGCCACATGCTGGTCCATGGTCAGGGCGTGGCAGATCAGGACGGCGTTGGAGCGGTCGGCGTTCAGCTGGCCATAGGTCTGATAGGCGACCTCGAGGCCCTCGATCACGCCGCCCGAATCGAGACGCAGCGGCTCGCTGGCCGGGAACCGCCAGGCGCCGCCGCCGACAGGTGTGGATGTGACCAGATCCGGATCAGTCATGTCGCCTTGGACCGCTTGACGCACAAGGTGTCAACCGCCCGCTTCCGGAGTGACCGCCTGAAGGCTATGGAGGTCGCATGGACCGTCTGATCCTCATGCGCCACGGCAAGGCCGAACGGCAGGCCGCCACGGGCGGCGACTTCGAGCGTGGCCTCACCGAACGAGGTCGCGACGACGCGGCCCTGATCGGACGGCTGCTGGCCAGGACCGGCGTCGCGCCCGACCTGATCCTGTCCTCCAGCGCCCGGCGAACCCGCGAGACGACGGCCGCCGTCGTCGACGCCTTTCCCGAGGCGCGGGCCGAGTTTCGCCGCGACCTCTATCACGCCGAGGCCGAAGAGGTGATCTCGGTGGTGGAAGACGAGGGCGACGGTGACCGGGTGGTGATGATCGTCGGCCATAACCCCGGCCTGCACGAGCTGGCGCTGCGCCTGGTCATCCAGGGCGGGGGCGAGCCAGTGGCGCTCAACAGGATCCGGGGCCGGTTTCCCACCGCCACCGCGGTGGTCTTCGCGTTCGGGGCTGGCGGTCCGCCGGTGCTGGAGCATCTTTTCTACGTGTCCGAGCATGGCGGAGTCGGCGGCGAATGACCCTCATCTACAAGATCCTGCCCCGCGCCGACTGGGAGGCCGCCGAGGCCGCCGGCAAATTCGAGGGCTCGCCGGTCGATCTGGCCGACGGCTTCATCCACCTGTCCGGCGCCGATCAGGCCCAGGAAACGGCCGCAAAATGGTTCCTCGGCCAGCAAGGCCTGCTGCTGCTGGGCGTCGAGGCCGAGGCTCTGGGCGAGGCCCTGAAGTGGGAAGCCTCGCGCGGCGGGGCGCTGTTTCCGCATCTCTATCGGCCCCTGCTGCCCGCCGAGGTGGTGACCCGCAAGGATCTTGACCTAGACGCCGACGGCATTCCCCAGTTGGGCGTTCTGACCGCATGAGCCTTCACGATCTCGCCGCCCGGGCCCTGCACGTCCTTGATCCCGAAGACGCCCATGGCCTGGCCATCAAGGGGCTGAAGGCCGGCCTTGGTCCCCGCGAGGGCGGCCCGTCCGATCCGGCGCTGTCGATCAGCCTGGCCGGCATGCATCTGAGCAGCTGCGTCGGCCTGGCCGCCGGCTTCGACAAGAACGCCGAGGTGCCGGACGCCATGCTGGCCGCCGGCTTCGGCTTCGTCGAGGCAGGCACCGTCACGCCGCTGCCTCAGGCCGGCAATCCCCGTCCGCGCCTGTTCCGGCTGACTGAAGACAAGGCGGTGATCAACCGCATGGGCTTCAACAATGAGGGCCTGGAGGCCTTCGCCGACCGCCTGTCGAAGCGCGCCGGACGCCATGGCTTCGTCGGGGCCAATATCGGCGCCAACAAGAACGCGACCGACCGCATCGAGGACTATGTCACCGGCCTGACCCGCCTGTGGGGGCTGTCGGACTATTTCACCGCCAATATCTCCTCGCCCAACACACCGGGCCTGCGCGCCCTGCAGACCCGGGCGGCGCTCGAGGAGCTGCTGGGCCGCATGGCCGAGGCGCGGGCCACGCTGAAGGCCAGTTCGACCAGCGACTATCCGATCTTCCTGAAGGTCGCGCCCGATCTGGAGGACGGCGAGGTCGAGGCCATCGTCGAGACCGTCGTGGCCAATGGCCTGGACGGGATCATCGTCAGCAACACCACCATCGCCCGCCCCACGTCGCTGACCTCGGCCGGCAAGGGCGAGGCCGGCGGCCTGTCGGGCGCGCCGCTGCTGGAGCCTTCCACGGCCGTGCTCAGGCGCTTCCATGCCGCCGCCGCCGGTCGCACCGCCCTGATCGGGGCCGGCGGGATCGCCGATGGGGCCGGGGCCTATGCCAAGATCCGGGCCGGGGCGCGGGCCGTGCAGCTGTATTCGGCGCTGGTCTATGGCGGTCCGGGCCTGGTGGTGCGCATCAAGCGTGAGCTGGCGGCGCGGCTCAAGGCCGACGGCTTCGCCTGCGTCGAGGACGCGGTCGGCGCGGCATGACAACCGATCGCGCCCTGATGCTGCTGCGACGCTTCGGGCCCGTTGTCGTCCTTGTCGGCCTGTTTGTCTGGGCGCTGGCCAGCGGCGTGGCGGGCCATATTTCGCTGGAAGAGCTCCGGACCCGGGGCGAGGGCCTGCAAGCCTTCGCCCGCGAGAAGCCGCTGCTGAGCGCGCTGATCTATGTCTGCGTCTATGTGGACCAGGTGCCGCACCTCGCCCAGCGCGCCGCCGTGGATCGCGGCAACCAGTCCGGCCATCCGGGCATGGAGCATGGCGGCTTCCTCTACGCTGCTGTCGCGCCCGATGCCGCGCTGGGCAGTGTGCTCCACCGCACGGCCTTCGGTGACGTTGATCTTCTCACCGGCAAACATCGCGCCGCGCGCACGCGGGGCTTCGAGCACAACGCCTTTTCCTACCTGCTGACCCTGCGGCTGATCCCGGCCTTTCCCCTGCTGATCGTCAATGTCGCGGCCGGGCTGATGGCCGTGCCCGTGCGAACCTTCATCCTGGCCTCCTTCATGGGCATGGTGCCCAGTTCGTTCGTCTATGCCGGCATCGGGGCGGGTCTTGGGCACGTTTTCGCGCAGGGCGGACCGGTGTCGCTGCACACCTTGCTGTCGCCGAGGATCTATCTGCCCATCGTCGGCATGGGCGTGCTGGCCTTTCTGCCGCCGCTGTGGCGCCTTTGGCGACAGGGGCGCGTTGCTCCAGCGCCCGACGTGAAGTAACCCAGTTCCATGACCGAGACGGTCTCGCCGCCGGAGAACCCGACCCCGCCGGGCAAGCGCCGCTTCCCCTGGCCGCGCGGCCTGTCGGCGCGTCTGCTGCTGTTCACCGCCTTCGTGGTCACCGTGGCCGGCCTGTTCGCATTGCCGCCCACGCTTGCGGCCTATGAGGAGCAGTGGCTGCTGGATCGGGTGCGGGCCGGCGAGCTGGCCTCGACCATCGCCGAGTCCGATCCCGAGCTGCGGGTCAGCGACGCGGTCGCCGCCCAGATGTTCGACCAGGCCGGAGCCGTGACTGTGGCCGTGCAGGTCGACGGCGCCCGGCGCCTAGTGCTGCCGCCCAAGGCGCCGATGGCCACGCCCTATCTGGTCGACCTGCGCCGCCAGAACCCCGGCTCGTGGATCGCCGCCCCGTTCTTCACCCTGACCAGCCCGCCCGGCAGCATGGTCCGCGTGATGGCCGAGCCGCGCTTCCGCAAGGCCGAGTTCGTCGAGGTGGTGCTGCCCGACGCTCCGCTGAAGGCGCTGCTGGTCGGCTATTTCTGGCGCCTGGCGGGCATCACCGTCTTCGTCGCCGGCCTGGCGGGCTTCTTCGTCTATCTGTTCCTCAACATCTTCCTGGTGCGGCCCATGCAGCGGATCACCCGCGCCATGGAGCAGTTCCGCGCCGATCCCGACGATCCCGAGGCCCGCATCGTGGTCTCTACCCGCCGCGACGAGATCGGCCGGGCCGAACTCGAACTCGACCGCATGCAGACCGACCTGCTGACCGCCCTGGCGTCCAAGGCCCGGCTGGCGGCGCTGGGCGAGGCGGTGGCCAAGATCAATCACGACCTGCGCAACATGTTGACCAGCGCCCAGATGGCGTCCGACCGGCTGGCCGCCCTGGGCGATCCCAAGGTGGCCCAGGCCCTGCCCCGCCTGGAAAGGGCGCTGGACCGCGCCATCACGCTCGCCACCGACGTCATGACCTATGGCAAGTCCAGGGAGCCCGCGCCGGTGGCGCGGCCCACGCCCCTGCGCGTCGCCCTCGACAGCGCTGCCGAGGACGCCGGCCTTACCCCAAGCGGCGTCGCCCTGGAGACCGTCATCGACCCGCGCGAGCAGGTGCTGGCCGATCCGGACCAACTGCACCGCATCCTGACCAACCTGCTGCGCAACGCCCGCGAAGCCGTCGAAGGCGCGCCCGATCGCGGCGGCAAGGGCCGGGTCTTCGTCGAGCTGCATCGCGGCGACGGCGTCAGCATCCTGCGGCTCTCCGACGACGGTCCCGGCGTGCCGGCCCGCGCCCAGGCCAACCTGTTCCAGCCCTTCGTCGGCTCGGTGCGGCGCGGCGGCACGGGCCTTGGCCTCGCCATCGCCCGTGAGCTGGCCCAGGGCCACGGCGGCGACCTGATGCTGGTCGAGACGGGGCCGGGCGGCTCGGTGTTCGACCTCAGCCTGGCGGGCGTCCCGGAGCCGCTGCCGGAGGCGGCCGTGGTCTCGACGCCGGGCGACGACGCCGCGTCCTAGGGGCGGCGAACCCGGCGAGCGGCGCGGGAAGAGGACTGGCTGAGACGGGGCTCCAGCCGCTACAGCACCTCGCGGCGGGCCAGATGCATGACGGCCAGGACGAGGACCACAGCCCCCAGGCCGCCGCCCAGCAGCAGGGCCGTGTCCACGCGCCAGGCTTCCTTGGCCAGCATGTTGACCGGCATCTGCCAGGGGAAAAACACCCCTGCTTGGCCGAGGTGGCGACCACCGAAAAGAAGGTCCCGCCAATGCCGAGGGCCAGGGCCGGCACGAAGCTGGAAAAGCGCAGGGCGGTCCACAGTTGAATGGCGGTGAGCAAGATTGCCGCCACCATCACCTTGCCCACCAGCAGCAGCGGCGTCGCCAGATGCAGCGCGTCGGTCGGGGCGACGGCCGGCTTGATCGCGCCCGCCAGAATGACCGCGCCCACGGTCACCAGCAGGTTCAGCAAGCTCATGACGGCGATGACGGTCAGCACGCACAGCGCCTTGGCGGCGTAGATCTTCCACCGCGCGATCGGCAAGGCTCGCAAATGATCCCAGGCGCGCGGCCCGTGCTCCATGTGGGCGACCAGCGCCGTCAGGGCCGTCACGCTCATCGGCAGCATGAAGAAGGCCCAGACGCCGGTTGAGGCTCCCGTCCAGTTCTCCCACGGCATGGCCCTGCTCCCCCGCAGCATGTTGAAGAACACGAAGACGGCGATCAGCGCCGGCGCGGACACCGCCAGCAGGGCGGCCATCGAACGGTTCAGCTTGCGAGCTTCGACGGACAGGGCGGCGAGCATCAGGCGATCTCCGTCTGGGGTTGGGGCTGAGCGACGGGCGTGGTGACCTGGCGATAGATCTCTTCCAGCGACCGCTCACGCGGGCCGATGGCGAACACCGATAATCCGGCCTCGATCAGGGCGCGGTTCAGCTCGGCGGCGGTCTGGTCGGCGTCGCCGTCGGGCCGCAGGCGCACCAACAGTCCATCGCCGTTGACGGTCGCGATCAGGTCGTGGACGGCCAGCATCTGAGCGGCGCGGGCATTGTCGTCGGTGCGCAGGATGATTTCCGGTGCGAGGTCGGCCTTCAGCCGCGCCAGCTCACCTTCCAGCACCAGCCGGCCCTCGTTGATGACGCCAATATGGGTGGCGGTCTGCTCGATCTCGCCCAGCAGGTGGCTGGAGAGCAGCACCGTCGCGCCGGTGCGCGCGGGCAGGCTCTTGAGAAAACGGCGCATGTCGGCGATGCCGTCTGGGTCCAGGCCGTTGGTCGGCTCGTCGAGCACCAGCACCGGCGGGGCGCCCAGCATGGCGCGGGCCAGGCCTAGGCGCTGGCGCATGCCCAGTGAATAGTCCGACACCCGCCGCCCGCCCTCGGCGCGCATCTCGACGACTTCCAGCACCCGGTCGATCTCGCGGTTCGGCGCGCCCATCAGGGTTGTGGTCAGGGCCAGGTTCTCGCGGCCGGTCAGGTTGCCGTAAAAGCCGTGTGCCTCCAGCAACGCCCCGAACTTTCTGGCCGCCCCGATGCGGTCGCGCGCGACGTCGATCCCGCAAACCCGGGCGACACCGCCACTGGGCCGGATCAGGCCCAGCACCATCTTCAGCGTGGTGGTCTTGCCCGCGCCGTTACGGCCCAGAAAACCATACACGGCTTGTTCGGGGACGGTCATCGACACGGCCCTGACCGCCAGGCGGCGGCCGAAGCGGCGGGTCAGACCCTGGGTCTCGATGGCGGCGGACATCTGCTCGGCGACCCTTTCGTTTAAGTCAGATATAAAGTTGCAAAGCGCGCATCTTTAAGTCAAGATTAAAGATAGGACAGGATCCGGGGGGCGTGGTGAGCCAGAACGACATCGACAAATTCCGCCGCATGTGCGGCCAGTTCCGCTGGCTGGCGATGTTCATGGTGATCAGCGTCGGCGCCCTGCTGGCGCTGATGGCGTGGATCGCGCCCCTGCTGTTGTTCTTGTTCCACAAGGCCTCGCCCACACCCGCCGCCATACTGGCGGTGACCATCCAGAACCTGCCGGCCGTCTGTTATCTGTTTGGCGTCTGGTCGATCGGCCAGGCCATGGGCGAACTGGCAAAGGGGCGGCTGATTCAGCCAACCCTGGCCTCGGCCCTGCGTCGGGTCGGGATCGCCCTCGGCGTCGGGGCCGTGGCCAGCGTATTTGTGGTCACCAACCTGATCCGGCTGGTCCAGCACGGCAAGGGCGGCTATCTGCACTTCGACGTGCCCGGCATGACGCTGGGCATGATCGGCGGCGCGCTGTTCCTGCAGGGCCGGGTGGTGGACCAGGCCAGCCGGATCCAGTCCGAACTTGATGAGATGATCTGATGCCGGTCCGCGTGACCCTCGACGCCCTGATCGTGAAAAAGGGCCTCAAGGCGCGCGATCTGGCGGCCGAGGTCGGTCTCAGCGAGACCCAGCTGTCGCTGTTCCGCTCGGGCAAGGTCAAGGGCATCCGCTTTCGCACCATGGCGCGGCTCTGCGCGGCGCTGGACTGCCGACCAGGCGACCTGCTGGACTACAGCTTCGATCCCGCCGACCTGACGGCGCCCGACGAGCTGGAATAGGCGATACAGGTCAACGCCTCTGGCACCCGTCTCGGGTCAAGATTGGCCATGCGCCCCGGCGCGCTGACAGCGGACCTTTCCATAGTCTCGCCGTGAGATTTAAGCCTGGCTGACTTCGGCGCGACGGTGAGCCTGCGCCCCCAAGATCCTCCCTAGCGGGGGAGGTGTCGCCGCAGGCGACGGAGGGGGAAGTGCTGCTGACTCACTGCGGTCTTCCCCCGCCGGCCCCCGATCAAGTCGGGGACCGCCTCCCCCTTCAGGGGGAGGACCTGTCGCGCTGTATCCTCCGCGCTTAGCGAAGCGAACTGAGCGAATTCAATCGCTTCCAACTTTCTCGCGCTTGCGTATCCCCGGGTCCGAAAACGGGTGGATACTTCTCCTTGTCCCCGTCGCAGGGGGAGGGCGCTTGGTACCGGCCCAAAGCGGCGACGGGTGATGAAGCTGAGCGGGGCCGCGACGCCCTGGGCGGCGGGTCGAAGCGGGCGGACTGTCTCAGAAGGACGGACCGTTCGCCGAGGGGCCCGTCGGCCGAGCGAGCGCGGGTTGAAGAGGGCGGGGATCAGAGTCCGCCTATCGCACATCGTCGGCGTCGAGACGGATTAGCCGATCGACAAGATGCGCGCCCGTCCGGGGGCTAGTTGGGAATCAGAGCTGAAACTCACGCTCGTGTGCCCCAATCCTCACGGTCAAGAACAGCTTGGCGAAGCGGACAGGTCGAGCCGAAACGCACAAAACACATCACGGTCATCCGGGTTCGCCCCGGCCGCTTCGCGCCTCCCCACCTAACTCAGCGGCTTTCCGCGTGAGGCTGAGAACTCGTGTCTGCTAGCCGGTCGCCCCTACAGCCCCTTGGCCACGCCTTCGCGGCGCGGATCGGCGCCGCCCTCCAGCACGCCACCCGGCCGCACGATCACGCCGTGCAGACCCGAGCCTTCGTACTGGCCGGCCTTGATCAGCACGCCGCGCGCGTTCAACGCCGCGACCATGTCGGGGCCGAACATCTCGGCGTCGCCCGAGAAGTTGTCGCCGCGCGAGACGATGTTGGGCAGGGCGATGGCGTCCTGCATCGACAGGTTCCAGTAGAACAGCCCGACCATGGCCTTGAGGTTATAGGACAGGATGGCGTTGCCGCCCGGCGAGCCGACGGCGGCCAGGAAATTGCCCTTGTCGTCCAGCACGATGATCGGGGCCATCGACGAGCGCGGCCGCTTGCCGCCGGCCACGGCGTTGGCGGCCGGGGCGCCGTCCTTCTCGGTGGGCGAGAACGAAAAATCCGTCAGCTGGTTGTTGAGGAAGAAGCCGCCGACCATCCGGCCCGAGCCGAAGATGCTCTCGACCGTGGTGGTCATCGAGACCACGTTGCCGGCCGGGTCCTTGACCACAAAATGGGTAGTGCCGCCCGGTTCCTTCGTCGCGTCCACGCCCACCTTGGGCGCGCCCTTGGGGTAGCCAAAGGCCGGAGCGGGGCCGGCGACGTCATGGATCAGCTTGGCGCGCTGGGCCACATAGGCTGGGTCCAGCAGACCCTCGACCGGCACTTTGACGAACGAGGGGTCGCCCACATAGCGGTCGCGGTCGGCGTACATCACGCGCTCGGCCTCGGCCAGCAGGGTCCAGGCGATCGGGTCCTTGGGACCGCGCGCACCGATGTCGGTGTGCTCCAGCATCATCAGGGCCTGGATTACCGCCAGGCCGCTCGACGAGGGGTTGGGCACGCAGACCGTATAGACCTTCCAGGGCCGGCACAGGGCGTCGGCCGAGCGCGGGCGATAGGTCTTCAGGTCTTGCAGCGTCATGGCGCTTTGCAGGCCCGCCGGTGCGTCGTGCAGCTTGTCGACGATGGCCTGGGCGATCGGACCCTCATAGAGGGCGCTGGGGCCCTCGGCGGCCACCCGCTTGAGCGTGGCGGCGTAGGCCGGGTTCTTCAGCGTGTCGCCGGCTTGGTAGCGCTGGCCGTCGGGCTTGGTGAAATAGGCCTTCACGTCCGGCATGGTGTTTTGCGGCACGCGCAGGCTGTTGATCATCCCGGCCAGGCGGGGGCTGACGACAAAGCCGTTGGCGGCCAGAGTCTCGGCGTCGCTGAACAGCGTGCTCCACTTGGCCGTCCCGTGCTCCTTCTGGGCCTGGGCCAGCATGGCCACCGCGCCGGGCACACCGGACGAGCGGCCCGACAGCAGGGCGGTGACGAAGGGCAGGGGCTTGCCGTCGGCGCCCATGAACAGGTCGGGCGTCGCGGCGGCCGGGGCCTTCTCGCGACCGTCATAGGCCGTCACCTTGCCGGTCTTGGCGTCGTAGAAGGTCATGAACGATCCGCCGCCCAGGCCCGAGCTCTGCGGCTCGACCAGGCTCAGCACCGCCTGGATGGCCACGGCCGCGTCGACCGCGCTGCCCCCGTCGCGCAGCACCCGCAGCCCTGCCTCGACCGCCAGCGGATTGGCCGCCGCCACGAAGCCGCGCGGCGTGGTCGCGGCGGGGCTCGAGATGGCGGGTTTGGGCGGCGGCGGGGCGGTCAGGGCCACGGTCTGGCTTTGGGCGCAGGCCGAGACGGCAAAGGCGGAGACAAGGGCGATCAGGGGCAAACGACGCATGCGAACCGATTCCAAGAAGGCGCGACGGCCCTTGGGGAGGCGTCGATGGCAAGGTGAACATGGACAACAAACCAGCGGCGCTGTCACGCAGGGACGACGCTTCGGCGCGCTGAAACCGCCACCCCGCCCCGATCCGCGCGCCCGGCGCCTGACCAGAGGGCGCTGGTCGGTGAAATCTTTTCTCGATATCGACGAGACCGGGCTTGCGCACCGCAATCTAACGGGCTATCTCCCCCGCCTCGCCGAAAGGCAGTGCGCGCCCGTAGCTCAGCTGGATAGAGCATCAGACTACGAATCTGAGGGTCGGACGTTCGAATCGTTCCGGGCGCGCCATTTTCTCCAATAAAATCAAATACTTGCCTTCGGGCCCCGAGCCGGGTCCGTTTTAATTCCGCCGTTAAAACGGGGTTTAAAACGGGGTTTTGGTTTTGGACCGTTTCGAGCCGCGCGATTTCTCGCGTTTGCGCGCCACGACCACCCTGCATGCGACCGGCCGAGACCTGATTCTCGGCTACTGCGATGACGCGGGTTTCGCCCACGCGCCGCGACCGGCTCTGCGCGCCTCCGCCTCGGCCTCGGCATAGGCGCCCTTGCTGTAGCGCCGATATTCCGTGGCGAAGCCCGAGCGGATTAGCGCCGCATTGATGTCGGGCGTGGCGTCCGACCAACAGCGACCCACGAACCTGCCGTAGCGGTCGCGCTCGACGAACCGACATCCGACCCGACCACGCGTCAGACGTTCCAGTTCGTCGCGCGCTTCGTAGGCGAATGGCTCAGCCGGTGTGGCGCCGCGGCGGACCTCAGGCGCATCGACTCCATACAGCCTCACGCGCTCCGCTCCGCATCGGAGAGTATCACCATCATGAACGGGCGGTGCGGAGCAGGCGATGATCGCGGCGGCGACGAGGGGAGCGATAGGCATGCCACCGCCATAAGCCAACCCTGGCGGTGCGGCGATCGTCTTGTGAGCGTCAGCCTGCCATTCAGAGGGCCGAAGTCATTTTTGGGTCGCCGCCAAGTGGGGGCTTAGCGGGAAGCTTGGCCGTACCTGGAGGTCGCGGTGGGCTGCAGGAGAGGAAGAGGGAGCGTCGAGGTCCTCGACGGGTGCGGGTCGAGAGAGAGGCTCTCGGCGCTCCGTCAAGGAGGTCCTCCCATGATGCGGTTTCAATCTGGTCCCGTCCGCGCCGCCGATGCGTCCGTCGCCGGCGGCTACAAAGTGGACATTTCGCGTGGCGAGCGTATCGGCCGAGTGTCGTCGGAATGGTTCTCGCGCCCCGATGACGAGCGCTACCTTTCGCTCAGCGCGCTCCACGCCGCCGTCTATGCCCGGGCCGAGCGCGCCACCTCTCGCACCGTCGAGACGCGTCACCTGCGGGTCGAAGCCGATCGTGACGGCGGCGCGCGTCTGGCCCTGATCATGCCCGGGCGTGACGAGCCGGTGGCTCCGACCCACTGGTCCTTCAGCCAGCTTTGCGGCCTCGTCGGCGCTCCCGCCGGCTATCTTCGCGACTTGCCCGCTCCCTTGGCCGGCATCAACCTGCAGCACGGTCTGCTGTCGCATCGGGCCGAATTGATGAAGACCTTGGAGACCGACGACGGGCGCGTCGAATTGCGCGCGGTCACAGGTCCCGACTATGGGCGGATCTGGGACCATGAACTGGTCGCGGCGGTCATGAAGATCGCCGGCGACGGCGTTGGCGATACGCGCTGGAAGGTGCCTGGCCTGCTGGACTGGTCGACCATGACCCACAACCCCTTCGTCGAGGTCACCAAGGATACGACCACGCTGTACGCGAGCGACCGCGACGTCTTCCTGTTCCTCGTCGATGACGCCCATCCGATCGAAGCTGGCCGTCTGCCTAACGGCGAGCCGGACCTCTATTTCCGCGGCTTCTATTGTTGGAACAGCGAAGTGGGCTCCAAGACCCTGGGTATGGCGTCCTTCTATCTCCGCGCCGTCTGCATGAACCGCAACATCTGGGGCGCCGAGGGCTTCCAGGAGATCAGCATCCGTCACAGCAAGTTCGCCGCGCGGCGCTTCGTGCATGAGGCGGCGCCGGCGCTGGAGCGTTTCGCCAACGCCTCGACGACGCCTTTCACCAACGGCATCCGCGCGGCGCGCGAAACCATCGTCGCCCGCAAGGACGAGGATCGCGAGACGTTCCTGCGCAAGCGCGGATTCTCTAAGACCGACACAGGACGGATCATCGCCACGGTCCTGAAGGAGGAGGGGCGTCCTCCCGAATCGATCTTCGACTTCGTCCAGGGCATCACCGCGCTGGCCCGCGACAAGCCGCAACAGGATGCGCGCTTGGAATTGGAGACGAAGGCGGGCCGGTTGCTGGCCAGCGTCCGCTAGCCGCCAAACTTCGCACGCAGCCCGCAAAGCCGTAGAGCCGCAGACCCTGGTCGGCGGCTCTACGGCTTTGTTCGTTTCCGCAGTCCGCTTTCGCCGAGGCGCGCCGCCGGCGCCGCTGAACGTTGTGTCGGGCTCGGCGCCTGGAGCAGGCCTCGAGAGGAAGAGGGACGCGAGGGCTTCGTGACGGGCTGAAGGTCGAGAGAGAGACTCTGGGCCGCCCGTCATGGAGAAAGATCATGACCAAGGTTGTCACCCTTACGCTCAGCCGCTCGCGGGACATTCCGTTCAACAAGCTGCTGCTGAGCCAATCCAACGTCCGCCGCACCAAGGCCGGCGTCTCGATCGAGGAGCTGGCCGAAGACATAGCCCGGCGCACCCTGTTGCACGGCTTGAGCGTACGGCCGGTGCTGGACACCGGCGGCGCCGAGACCGGCATGTTCGAAATCCCGGCCGGCGGCCGGCGCTTTCGGGCGCTTGAACTGCTGGTCAAGCAGAAGCGCCTGGCCCGCAACGCCCTGATCCCCTGCGTGGTCCGCACCGACGGCCTGGCCGAGGAGGACAGCTTGGCCGAGAATATCCAGCGTGCGCCGCTCCATGCCCTGGACCAGTTCCGCGCCTTCCAGGCCATGGTCGACAAGGGCCAGCCGGAAGAGGAGATCGCCGTGGCCTTCACCACCACGGCGGCGGTGGTTCGCCAGCGTCTGCGACTGGCGGCGGTCGCTCCGGCCTTGCTCGACGTCTACGCCGAGGATGGAATGACGCTGGACCAGCTGATGGCGTTCACCGTCAATCCGGATCCCGCGCGGCAGGTTCAGGTCTGGGAGGCCATCCAGAAGACCTATAATCGCGAACCCTACCAGATCCGCCGCATGCTGACCGAAGGGGCCGCGCGCGCCAGCGATCGGCGCGCGCAGTTCGTCCTGGACCAATACCAGGCAGCAGGCGGCGCTATCATGCGCGACCTGTTCGAAGCCGACCAGGGTGGCTGGCTGCAGGACCCGGCCTTGCTCGACCGCCTGGTGCTCGAACGGCTCGAGCGCGAAGGCCAGGCTCTGGCGGCCGAAGGTTGGAAGTGGGTCGAGACCGCGATCGACTTCCCCTATGGCCACACCCTCGGCCTGCGGCAGGTCGTCGGTGAGGCCGCGTCGCTCAGCGACGAGGAAGCGGCTACGGCCGCAGCGCTCAAGGCCGAATACGAAGGCTATGAAGAGACCTACGCCGAAGCCGACGAGTATCCCGAAGCCATCGACCTGCGGCTGGGCGAAATCGAAGCCGCGCTAGAAGCCCTGAAGACCCGGCCGGTGATCTATGATCCCGCCGACTTGGCCATCGCCGGCGCCTTCCTCAGCCTCGACCGAGATGGCCGCCCGCGGATCGAACGCGGCTATGTCCTGCCCGAGGACGAGCCGCCCGTCCTGACCGCCGAGGGCGAGGCGGAGATCGAGGACGCCGCCGTCGGCGATGACAACGGCGTCGAGCCTTCGGCCGAACCCGTCGCGGGCCAGCCTGCGGAGGAGGAGATCGACGAGCCCGGTCGACCGTTGCCCGATCGCCTGGTCAGCGAAATGACCGTGCATCGGACGATCGCCCTGCGCGACGCGCTGGCCGGCCATCCCGAGCTGGCGTTCCTGGCGGTGCTGCACGCCCTGTGTCTGTCGCTCTTCAGCCGCGGCGCGTTCGACACCTGCCTGGAGGTCGAGGCCAAGAGCCTGGCCTATGCCCAGCAGCCGAAGGGCCTGGCCGAGACGCCCTGCGCCGTGGCGATCGCGGCCCGCCACAAGGCTTGGGTCGAGCATCTGCCGCGCGACCCTGACCGGATGTGGGAGGCGCTGGTCGCCTTCGACCACGACAGCCGCCAAGCCCTGTTCGCCCACTGCGCCAGCCTGACGATCAACGCGCTCTACGAGGGTTGGAACCGTCGCCCCCGGGCGCTGGCCCATGCCGATAGGCTCGCTCAGACGATGCAGCTCGATATGACCGTGGCGGGCTGGGCGCCGACGGCCGAGGCGTTCTTCAGCCGGATCACCAAGGGCCAGATGCTTGACGCCGTGCGCGAGGCCCTGGGCGAGGCGGCGGCCGACCGTATCGCCGGCTTGAAGAAGGACGACATGGCGGTGGAAGCGGCCAGGCTGGTCGAGGGGACGGGCTGGCTGCCTCGGCCCTTGCGCACCCTGCCGCTGGTCGTCGGTCCGTTGTCCGGGTCCGAAGGCGCGGACGGCGACGCCTTGATCGCGGACGACGTGCAATCGGCGGAAATCGGCGGCGAAACGGCCATGGAGCCGCAAGACCAGGTCGCCGATGATACGGACGGGCAGGCGGGCCAACCTCACGCGGTCGCCGCCGAATAGGCCAGTCCTCCCCCGCTGCGTCTGACAGGGACCCGTCTTCTCAAGGCGGGTCCCTGTTTCTTTCCGGGTTCCCTCCGATGAACACAACCGCTTCGGATCTTTCCAGACAATTGGCCGGCCGCGCCGAAGCCGTTTGCCGCCACTACCTCTCCAAGGGGTGGCGCGAGGGGCGCTACTGGCTGGTCGGCGACGTCAGCAACACCCCAGGACGGAGCCTCTATGTCCGACTGGAGGGCCCCGACCAGGGGCGCGGCGCGGCCGGCCAGTGGCGAGACGCCGCCACCGGTCAGCACGGCGACTTGCTGGACCTGATCGGCGCGGCGCTGGGGCATCGTCGCCTGGTCGAGACCTTCGACGAGGCGCGTCGCTTTCTGGCCTTGCCGGTCGAGGTCTGGACGCCGAACACGCCACGCCCGCAAACGCCAGGACCCCGATCGGCGGCGCGAGCACAGCGGGCGGCGTATCGGCTGTTTGGCTTGGCCGGCCCGCTGGCCGGCTCGGTCGGCGAAGCGTATTTGCACGCACGCGGCCTTGCGCCTTTGCGCTTTTACGACGCGTTGCGTTGCCACCCCAACTGCTTCTACCGGCCCGCCAGGACCGACGCCGAGGATGTCCCCCGCGCCTGGCCCGCCCTCATCGCCAGCGTCACCGACTTGGCCGGCCGGCAGACCGGAGCCCACCGCACCTGGCTGGACGGCGAAACCCTCGGCAAGGCGCCCATCGCCACGCCGCGCCGCGCGATGGGCGCGCTCCTGGGCCATGGGGTCCGCTTGGGGACGGCGTCGGACGTGATGGCGGCCGGCGAAGGGCTTGAGACCGTCTTGTCGCTGGCCGTCGTCGCCCCGGACCTGCCGCTCGTCGCCGCGCTCTCCTCGGCCCATCTGGCCGCCCTGCTTCTGCCGGCGGGCCTTCGTCGCCTCTATATCGTCGTCGACCCTGATCGCGCGGGCCGCGCGGCGGCGATCGCCCTGGCCCAGAGGGCGTGGGCCGCCGGGATCGAAGCGCGATCGCTTACGCCGAGCAAGGGCGATCTTAATGACGACCTGCGTCGTCTCGGAAGAGACCGTCTCGCCAGGCACCTAGTCTCCCAGCTCGCACCGGACGATGTCGACCGTTTCCTGCGCCAACCTGCAAGCTGATGACCCCGGCGTCGCGGGCGCGTGGCGGCTTTGGGCCTGCGTCGCGTTCAGAGGTCATGGAGCCTGCTCCTGGAGGGCCTAAAGCCGCGCCCACGGCCTTCTAGAGGGCGATCGGACCGGCAGGCCCCGACAGCCCGCAACGGCGGGGCGGGACTGTTTTCCGCCGCCGAGCAGGGCTCGGCTTTGCATCGCGAACCAAAACAGCCCCGCCCCGCCGTCCTCCGCTGCGCTGCGGCCGTGCCGGTGCGGGCTGTCGGGGCTTGCCGAAGAGGATCGCCACGAAGGCCGCGATGGGCGCGGCTTGAAAGGCCCTCCAGGAGCAGGCTCCATGACCCCCGACCGTTTCCTCGACCCCGAACCGCCGCACACCCTGTCCGCCACCGGCCATCTGCTTGAAGACCTGGCGCTCCACGGCCGCCCTGTTCCGGACGGCGAGCCCGATCCCCGGCCGCCCGCCGACCCAGTCGCCCTCGCCGCCGCCATGGCCGACCTCTTCGACGCCCTGATCTCACCGTTGAGCGACACCCGCCTCGAGCCCGCGCTGCCCGATCTCCTCTGGGGTGCGGTCGATCTCTTCCACCGCGCGGCCCAGCGCGTTCAGCGCCGCCTGGACGACAACGAGGACGCCCAGAAGGCCAGCCAACGCCAGCAGGACGGCTCGGAAGTGGCCTCTGTCGAGCTTGAGCGGCTCCTCACCACAGGCGCGGTCCTCCTCGATCAGCGCAACGGTCTCGAGCAGCTTCGCGAAGAGGCCGCTCATCACTTCCACCACCACACCGGCGCGGCCTGGATTCCCAAGGCCGGGTCGCGCGTCAATCGCGCGGCGCTCACGGCGGCGATGATCGACAGCCGAGACTTCCTGGCCGCCCAGCGGCGCGCCGAGGCCCAGGTCTTCATTCCGGCCGGACCCAAGATCGCTGTCACCGGCGGCGCGGGCTATAACGACCATGCCCGGATCTGGGACCTCCTCGACAAGGTTCTGGCCAAGCATCCGGATATGACACTGCTGCATGGCGGAACGCCCACCGGCGTCGAGCGCATCGCCGCGTGCTGGGCCGAGGCGCGGAGCATCACGCATATCGCCTTCAAGCCGGACTGGAACCGGCATAACAAGGCCGCGCCCTTCAAGCGCAACGACGTGATGCTGGAGACCTTGCCGATCGGAGTCCTGGCGTTTCCAGGCTCGGGCATCCACGCCAACCTTGCCGACAAGGCCCGGAAGCTGGGGATCCCGGTCTGGCGGTTCGACGGCGGCGCGTAAGCGCCGCCCCTTTGGGCCGTCTGCACCTTGAGCCGTCCGCGGTTTGGCGCGATGCTCGCGGCCATGCAGCGGCGATTTGACCTTCGCGAAGATCCCGACGGCTGGACGGTCTTTGACCTGTTCACGGGCTGGCCCGCCATGGTGAGCGGCGTGGCGCAGACCGGTCTGGACATCCAGGACGCCGACGAGATGGCCGAGTTGCTCGACCGCCTGGCCAGTAGCGGCCATCCCCTCGAAATCCGCTAATCGCAGCGGCCGGACCTCGTCGTCGCTTGAGCCGTGGCGATGAACCGTGGTGTCTCGATGCCGCCGAGGGGCGATCGGCTTGGCCCCGCTCGCAAGCGGTGCCGCCGTCAGGCTAGGTCGGTCATCGGGCGAGGAGGTGACCGGATCACCGTATAGCCGCCGCCCCTGTCGCCGGTGAACACCTCAGCGCTGATCGGGGCCGAAAGCTTGGGATCATCCCGCGTGACGGAGGGGCGGTCGCGATCACTGGCGGTGTTTGGCAGCCAAGCCGCGCCGATCTCAACGCGGCCGATACAGCCCAAGTGGCTGGGCGCGTTTTCGCCGGTGCGGCCGCTCTCGGGTACGAAGCTGTGGCCCCGCACCTGCCGCTCAAGCGTGGCGACCTCGCCGTGGAACGCCGCGCACCACCGTCATGGAGCTGCCGATGTTGGACAGGGTCTTTCTCCCTGTCTGCGATCTCTAGCCCGTGACCTTCGCGGCCTCTTCGATGGTTAGATCTGACCGAAGGGCGGCTGCGCCTCGACAGCCTTGACCGCAACGGCGGCCGGCGACTTTCTTCCCCTGGGCGCGCCCATTCCTCGCGAAGCAAGAAAGTCGCCGGCCGCCGCCCTCCGCTTTGCTCCGGCTTGGCTCTGCCAAGTGCGGCGTCGATCGCCTCCGGCCGGACGATCCCCATCGAGGCCGCGATGGTCGCGGGCTCGAGAACGCAAACGGAGAAAGACAATGTCCAACATCGGCAGCTTCAAGAAGGTCGGCGCGGAATTCCACGGCGAGGTCGCCACGCTCGAACTGCAGGCCCAAGGCGTGCGCTTCGTGCCCGAGACCGGCCGCACCGGCGAAAACGCGCCCAGCCACCTGGTCTATATCGGCCGCGTTGAGATCGGCGCCGCCTGGCCGCAGAAGGCCGCCAGCGGTCGCGACTACCACTCGGTCAAGCTGGACGACCCCAAGCTCTCGGCCCCGATCAGCGCCAACCTGTTCGCCGACGAAAAGGGCGATGGATACACCCTGATCTGGTCGCGTCCTCGCCCGAAGACCGACTGAGCCTGACGGCGGCCCCGCTTGCGAGCGGGGCCAAGCCGATGCGCTTCAGGGGCATTGAGACGCCATCGGTCCGCGCAGCCGCTCAAGCGGCGATGGCCGCCAGATCAGCATCGACGACGGCGCGCAACAAGGCCAGCACCTGGCGGCGCGGTCCTGGAGCCATAGGGGCCAACAGCCGGGCCATCTCCCAGCCTTCGCGCGTGGCCAGCAAGCTCGTGGGCGCCGCCACGTCGCCGGTCCCGAGATCCTGGAAAAACCAGGCGATCGGCGCCTTCAACGCGGCCGCGGCCGCGTGAAGGCTCGACGCGCTGATCCGGTTGGTCCCGGCCTCGTACTTCTGGATTTGCTGGAAAGTAACGCCGATCGCGGCGGCCAGCTCGACCTGGCTGATGCCCGCGATCTTGCGCTTGAGCCGAAGGCGAGCGCCGACGTGCACATCGACGGGGTGGGGAAGCGGCTTGAGGGGCAATGGGCATCTCCTGGATTGGATGAGGCGACATCCTCATCGAGCACAGACGCGCCGAGCCGCCCGATCCCCTGGCCGCGTCTTCATCGGTCAATCTGAAGGGTTGTTTATCGATGCGCCGCTGGCGGAAACGGGCATGCGCGCCGCGATGTCCGGGCCTCGCCTTGGGGCTGCTACGCCACGGCGCGCTATCACCTGTCTTTACCCGCTCGCCGCCCATGAGGTCTTGAGCAAATTGCGGGTGGCGAACATCGTCCCGGGACCGGTCGCCAGCCTCCCTGCAGTGGCCGGCCCATCGCCCCAACTCACAGGGGGCGAGGCGGCGGCGATGCCCGGGCGGCCCCCACCCTGTGCCGGTATCGCCGCCGCCAACCTCCCAAAACAAGGAATCCGCCATGACCACGATCGGCTATTTCCGGCGCGACGGCGAAGGCTTCGTCGGCCGCCTCACGACCCTGCAGCTGGACGCCACCGTTCGGCTTTCGCCGGTAGAGAAGGTGTCGGCCCGCGCCCCGACCTTCCGCGCCTATGTCGGCGAAACCGAATGCGGCGCGGCCTGGCTCCCGACCGATCCGGCCTCCGGCGCGGTGCTGAACCTGCGTCTGGATGATCCCACCTGGTCCGAACCGATCGATGCGCGGCTGATGGCCGGTGAGGAGCCGCTCTCGCTCGTGTGGATCCGGCGCTCGGACGAGAAGGAGCGCGAGCCGCGCCCCAAGACCGCGCCGGGCTGACGACGCGGCCGATGCCCTAACCGCATCGCCTGATGCGATCCCGAGGCCATCCCATCGCCCGCGAAATCCGTTAGGTTGACCGCGCGGCCAGGGTGGGGAGGCCCGATGGACAACGATGACCTGCGTGATACCCCGCCCTGTGAGGCGCGTGTCACCGCCTATGACCGCGCCCACCTGCAGGCCTATGTCCGCTTGCTGGACGCCGCCGCCGCCCAAGCCGATTGGCGTGAGGCGGCGGCTTTGATTCTGAGCCTCGACGTCCAAGCCGATCCGGTCCGCGCCCGACGCGTGCACGACGCCCACCTCGAACGCGCACGCTGGATGTCCGCCATTGGCTATCAGGGGCTGGCCCGCGCCCCCCCATGACAGTGATGCCGCGGTGGCATCACGCGTTCTCGCCAGCGCGACTTCCCGCAGACGGTGGAGCCCGAAAAATCCAGCGCTAGCTCAATCTGAGAGCGATCAGCTGGAGTCTCTCATGTCGCCAGACGCATCCCGGTGGCGGTTACCCGAAGCTTACGACTATTTGGACGAACTGCCAGCCGCAGAACTGGCTTGGGAATGCCTCCGGCGTAATCCCGACTACCAGAAGGACTTCGCGCAAGCCCAGGAGGCCGCGCCTCACGGCGATTGGAGCGCGCGGTGGGGACTGCGATTTCCCTGTCGATCCTTCACTTGAAGCCCCCGACGCTGAGGTCTGGTGGCGCCCTGAAGCCGATGCCGGCCTGATCCTCTTGACCCCATCGCCCGTCCCGGCCGGCGGTGGCTTGTCGGCGCCAGGCCACGCCCGGTCGCAGGATGGACAGCTTTGGTGGACGCAGGGCGAAGGGCGAGACCGGCGCCGTTTGACGCTGCTGGCCGAAGACGCCGATCCGGCCGCCGCTCGCCTCGCCGCCGTGGTTCCTCTGGACGCAGACCTGCCCGCGCGCCTCGACGCCCTGGCGCGCTTGTGGCGAGACCTGCACGGACGTCGCCAATCGGGCGATACGGTCACGCCGCAGCGTCGGGGCCGTCTCAAGACGATGTTGCGAGCCCTGGATGCGCGCCTGGACGGCGCGGCCTACCGTGAGATCGCCGCAGCGCTCTATGGCGCGGCAAGGGTCGCGGCCGAACCCTGGAAGACGTCCTCCCTGCGAGACGCCACCCTGCGACTTGTGCGTGACGGCCGCGCGATGGTCACCGGCGGATATCAGGGTCTGCTGCGGTAGCCGCCCTTGGGGTGCGATCTTGACGGGGCGATGTTCGCACTCCCTGGCGGGCAGCTCACCCCGCCAGGCTTCCCCAGTCCGCGCAAGGCCATCCCGGCTGACGCTATCGGACCCGGGAGCCTTCCTATGTCCGCCACTTCGCTCGCTCATGCGCCCGCCAACGTGCCGCGCTTCATGCGCACTCAACAAGCCGCCGCCTATATGGGCCTGTCGCACCGCACCTTGGAGAAACACCGCACCTACGGGACGGGTCCGGCCTACCGCAAGCTCGGCGGGCGGGTGGTCTACGCCATCGAGGACTTGCAAGCCTGGGCCGATCGCGGGGCCAAGGTCTCGACCAGCGATCCCGGCGTCGGCGAGGTCCTGCCAGCCAAGCGCCAGGCCGCCCAAACCGCCGTGAGCCAGGCCTGACCATGGCCCGCCAACCCACCTTCGGCCAAGGCGAGCGTGAACGACTGTTGCCCTTTGTCGTCACCGCCGGGGACGCCAGTCCCAGAGACCAGCGCGATCTGATGGAGCGCCCCTTCTTTTCGCTATCGAAGTCGCGCCGCGTACGACCGATCCTTTACCGGTCCGGCGCGGTCGAGGTGCAGGTCCACGGCCTGCCGGAACATGGCATGGCCACCATCTGGGACGCCGACCTGCTGATCTGGGCGGCTTCGCAGATCGTCGACGCCGAGAATCACGGTCTGCGGACATCGCGGCTCCTGCGCTTTACGCCCTACCAGTTACTCACCGCGATCGGGCGATCGACCGGCGCCACCGAGTATCGCCTGTTCAAGGCCGCTCTGCGCCGCCTGCAGTCGACCGTCGTGGCCACCACCGTTCGCCAGGGCGAGCATTGGCGACGCCAGCAATTTTCCTGGATCAACGAATGGGAGGAGCGGTCCACACGCAGCGGCCGGGTCGAGGGGGTGGAGATCATCCTGCCCGACTGGTTCTATCGCGGGGTCGTCGACCGCTCGCTCGTCCTGACCATCGACCCGGACTATTTCCGGCTGACGGGCGGCATCGAGCGCTGGCTCTACCGCGTGGCCCGCAAGCACGCCGGCCGCCAACCCGGGGGCTGGGTGTTCGAGATGGCCCATCTGCACCACAAGTCCGGCAGCCTGGCCCGGCCTTCCGACTTCGCCCTCGACATTCGCCGCATCGCCGCCCGCCAACAACTGCCGGGCTATCGACTGTTCGTCGACCGCCTCGGCGGTTCTGAGCGCTTGCGTATCCTGCCGTTGCGGGCGCGACCGCTCGTCATTCTCGCCGACGGCACTGTGGAAGCCCCTGTGGACGGTGTCGGGAGATCGGGCGCAACGGGCCTCGGGATATCAGGCGCAGAGCTATCGGGACATCAGGCGCGGACAGCCAACGCAAACCCAAGCCCAGCAAGCGTTCGTGCGTCCCGTAACCTAGAGTCTAACTCAGACTCTAACTTCTCAGTAGAAGCGTTCGCGCCAGCCGCGACACGTGTCCGGGCAGACGGGCGATGATCGTCGCCCTGCTCAATCAGAAGGGCGGCGTCGGCAAGACGACCCTGGCCCTGCATCTGGCCGGCCAATGGGCCGCGCAAGGGCGGCGCGTGGTCCTGATCGACGCCGATCCTCAAGGCTCGGCCCTGGATTGGTCGCAGCAGCGCGCTCATGCCGGCCTTCCCCGCGCCTTCGGCGTCATCGGTCTGGCCCGTGACACCCTGCATCGCGAAGCACCCGAGCTGGCGCGCGACGTCGATCACCTGGTCATCGATGGACCGCCCAGGGTCGCGGCCTTGCTGCGCTCGGCGCTGCTGGCGGCCGATCTGGTCCTGGCGCCGGTGCAGCCCTCTCCGTTCGACGGCTGGGCGTCGGAGGAAATGCTGCGGCTGATCGACGAGGCGCGGCTCTACCGGCCGGCATTGCAGGCCAGGTTCGTGCTCAACCGTTGTCCGGCGCGCACCATCATCGCCCGGGAGACCGCCGCCGCGCTGGCGGCGCAACAGACCGGGGTCCTGCGCCAGCATATCGGCCAGCGCGTGGTGTTCGCCGACGCCGCCAGGACCGGCCGACTGGCCACGGAGATGGCCCCGGGGCAGCCGGCGGCGCGCGAGATCGCCAGCCTGGCCCAGGAGATCGAGGGGCTGGCCCGATGAGCCGCCGTCCCATCCCGGCGTCAGCGCCGACCGCGCCGTTCGCCGCCCGTCCGCCCGCGCCTGAATCCTGGATCAAGGCCGACGAGATGCCGCCGGCCAACCGGGCGCCCAATCCCTACACCGCGCGGCTGACCATCGACGTCGCGCCGGCCTTGCGCGCTCGCATCAAGATCGCCGCCTTCGCCCGCGGCCTGACCGTCGCCGAGATGGTCCGCAACCTCCTTGAGCATCAGTTCCCGGAGGCCGGCTCATGACACCGCCGTTTTCCCAACTCGAGCCAGGGGCGCCCCGGAACGACGGACATGTTGGCGCTGAGGTCGACCTGATTTGGTGGGAGGGCCGGATCGAACACTGGATCCGATTTGGCCGAGCTTGCCGGGAGGTTCGCCATGATCGCCGCCGGCGCACCCTGACCTTCGCGCCGGGCGCGGTTTTGGCCCTGGTGCGCTGGGAGGCCAACGCCTACGGCACCGCGCGGTCCGAACTCGACATCCTCCTCGCGCCGACTCCTGGCGCGGCATTCTCAACTCGGCCGGACGTTCGCCCTGGGGCAGAGGTCTTGCTGGCCTTGACCGGCTGGACGCGCGTGCAACGGTGTCTCTTGGCCATCGACGCCGTCGAGGCGGTCGGCGTCGCGGCTCATCAAGTCGCGCCTGACTACTGGCGCCACGTCAACAATCGCCTGCTGGCGGGTCACGTCCCACGCGCCTATAGCCGCCAACGTCATCGGGCTTGGCTGCAACGTCGAGCGCTGAGCTCATGAAGCGCCGTCCATTTGTCGCTCTGGCGCTAGGCGCCGTCGCTTGCGCGCTCCTGTCCTGGCGACCCAGCCCGCCGCGGCTGATGTGGAACACCACCAGCAGCGTTCCGATCGGCGCCTATTGGCTGCGGCCGCCGGACGCGCTGCGGGTCGGCGACATCGTGGCGGTGGATCCGCCACCGGCGGTGGCGCGCTGGCTGGCGACGCGGGGCTTGTTGCCGGCCGGCGTGCCCTTGCTCAAGCCGGTCGCCGGGCTGCCGGGGCAGGTGGTCTGTCGTACGGGCGACCTCGTAACGATCGACGGAAAGGCGATCGGCCAGGCGCGCGAACGCGATCGGCTCGGCCGGCCCTTGCCGCGCTGGTCGGGATGCCATCGCCTGGCGCAAGACGAACTGTTCCTGATGAACGCCCAAACGGCTGCCAGTTTTGACGGCCGCTATTTCGGCGTGACCCGCCGGGCGGACGTCCAGGCGCGCGCCGAGCGATGGGGCGGGCCAAGTGATGATCGCCGTTGCACTGAGGGCCGCCCGTGAGGCGTCAGACAAGAGGGTCTGGAGGCCTGGTTCGCCTGCTCGTCGTGGTGATCGTCTTGCTGGCGGGACCCGTCCAGGCGCGGCAAGCTGGGGTTGCAAGCAATCACCGCGTGCCGATCGCGCTAGCGGCGGAGCGCTTTGGCCTGTCGCCGGATCTGATCGCCGAGGTGATCGCGGCCGAAAGCGCGGGAGACGCCAAGGCGGTGTCGTCCAAAGGCGCGATGGGCCTGATGCAACTGATGCCGGCCACCTGGCGGATGCTGCGCGCGCGCCTGGACCTCGGGCCTGATCCCTTCGATCCGCGCGACAACATCCTGGCGGGCGCGGCTTATTTGCGCGAACTGCACGACCGTTATGGCGCGCCTGGCTTCCTGGCGGCCTACAACGCCGGCCCCGGCCGCTACGAACAGAGCCTGGCGGGTCGCCCGCTTCCCGGCGAAACCCTGGCCTATGTGACGCGGCTAACGCGTGACGATGATTTGGGCGCGCGCTCGGGCAAGCTGGCGCGCCGTGTTCCATGGACCGAGGCGCAGCTTTTCGCGCCCAACGGATCGGCGAATGCGGACGCCGTCGGCGGTCGAAACGCTGGCCAGGAGGGCGCCCAGACGACCGGTGAGACGTCGAAGCCTTCAGCCCTCTTCGCGCCGCGCGGTGAACTGACGAGGCGGCCATGAGCGGGTGGCTATGGGTCTTTTGCAGGGTGGGCGTGATCCTGGATTGGGACGGCTCTGGCGCGGAAATTCGGGCAGCGTATGCGTCCGGCCGCTGCACGCCCGTCAGGTGTTGACGTGATTTCCGCTCTTCCAGGCCCAGGGCAGCAGCTCGTCGAGACGGTTGACGGGGTGGCCATCGACCATGCGCTCCAACACGTCCCGCAAGTAGGCGAAGGGTTCGACGCCGTTCATCTTGGCGGTCTCGATCAGCGAACCGACCACGGCCCAGCGGTCGCCGCCGCCGTCCGAACCGGCGAACAGGTGGTTCTTGCGGCCCAAGGCGATGGGCCGGATCGCGCGCTCGACGGGGTTGTTGTCCAGATCGATGCGGCCGTCGGCGAGGAACAGGCTGAGCGCGTCCCAGCGACCCAGGGCATAGCGGATGGCCTCGGCCAAGGCGCCGCGCGGCGGTACGCGGGCCAGCTGACGTTCGAGCCAGGTGTGCAAGGCGTCCACCAGCGGACGGGAAGACTCCTGACGCGCCGCCCGCCGCAGCGCCGCCGACTGGCCGCGCACCTGGGCTTCGATGGCGTAAAGCTCGCCGATCCGACGCAGCGCCTCGATGGCCACAGGCGACTGGGTTGCCTCGGCGATCTCATAGAACTTGCGCCGGGCGTGCGCCCAACAGGCCGCCAGCTTGACGTCGCCGGACGCGGTCAGCGGCTCGAAGCCGGCATAGCCATCGACCTGAAGGACGCCCTTGAACCGGCCCAGATGGGCGGCCGGGCGCTCGCCCTTCCGGTCCGGCGCATAGACATAGACCGTGCCGGGCGGCTCCGGTCCGCCCCACGGTCGATCATCACGCGTGTAAGCCCAGAGTCGCCCGGTCTTGGTCCGGCCCCGGCCAGGATCCAGCACCGGGATCGGCGTGTCGTCGGCGAACAGATGGCTGCTGGCGAACAGGTTGGCCGACAGTCTGTCGTGCAGAGCTTGCAGCCACCAGCACGCCCCGCCGACCCAGCCGGCCAGCGTCGAGCGCTCCAGATCCACGCCGTGCCGAGCAAAGATCTTGGACTGGCGATAGAGCGGGGTGTGGTCGCAATATTTGCTGACCAGCACCTGGGCCAGCAGCGCAGGGGTTGCCAGGCCGCCGTCGATCGGCCGCTCCGGCGCCGGCGCCTGGACGACCGTGGCGCAGGCCCGGCAGGCGTACTTGGGGCGCACGATCCGGACCACCCGCATCTGCGCCGGGATCCAGTCCAGCATCTCGCTGACGCTCTCGCCGATGCTGTGCAGGGCGCCGCCGCAGGCGCAGACCTGGCTGTCGATGTCGAGCAACCGGTCTTCGCGCGGCAGATGGTCCGGGAGCGGTTTGCGCTTGGGCTGAGCCTTAGCGGGCGCCGGCAGGATGTCGGGCCGGCGCGCTTCGGCGGCGGCCAGATCGGTCTCGACATCCTCCAAGGCCAGCGCCAGTTGATCGGCGTCCAGGCGCTCGGAACGGCGGCCAAATTGCGCACGCTGGAGCTGCTTGATGATGGCTTTGAGCCGCTCGATCTCGCCGTCCCGCTCACCGACGAAGCCGGCCATTTCGCGCACCAACTGGTGCAGCAAGGCCGTGTCGGTAGGCAGGTTTTCGAGATCCAGCCGCATGCCCGATTCTACTATTTTCGGAGTCCGCGACCAAGCATTTTCCCCTTATCCGGCGGGGGTTTCGACGCTATTTCAGCCGGCGATGGCGGGCCGCCAGGTGCGCTCTGGGAAGCGCCAGTCGATGCCTTCGATCAGCATGGCGAGTTGCGCGGGCGAGAGCACCACGGAACCTCCCGGCGTGGTGATGTGCGGCCAGATGAAGCGCCCGCGTTGCAGCCGCTTGGTGAACAGGCACAGGCCCGTTCCATCCCAATAGAGCAGCTTGATGGTGTCGGCCTTTCGTCCTCGGAAGGCGAACAGATGGCCCGAGAACGGGTCCTCCTTCAGCACTTCCTGCACCAGCATCGACAGGCCATTGAAGCCTTTGCGCATGTCGGTGTGACCCAGCGCCAGATGCACCTTCACGCCGGATGGGATGATCATCATCGGGCCGCCTCCCGCTGCGCCACGTACCGCCGGACCTCGTCTGGATCGCTCCCAGGCGGCGCGAAGACCCTGCGTCCGTCGCCAAGATCGACGGCCACCGCGCCCTCGGGGACGGGCAAGGGAATGCCCGCCGTGAGAGCCTGGCCCGCTGCTTTCAGGCCATCGCCAACCAGCCGAACGCGAGCCAGCCGAGCGCGCTCGTCCTGGCCAAGGCCCATCTGCGCGCGCCACCGGAACACCATGCTGGTGACCACGCCGTGGTTCCTGGCCACCGCGCTGACCGTGGCGCCGGGAAGCTGCGTTTCGGCGACGATGGCGCGCCTTTGCTCGTCGCTGAACGTCCGGCGACTGCTCCGGCCGTCACCGTCGCAGAGGGTTCTGGTCGCGCCCGTCAAGCCGGATTCCAGCGCCGGGGCCTTAGCACTAGTGCTTCGTCTGGGGCCCACATACGGGCGGGCGCTGGGATGAACGAGCTCTCTCCAATCGATCCCAAGGGGATCTTCGTCGAGGCGTTGGCGCCACTGACGCAGCGACGAGGTCGTCAGCCGATGGGCGCTGGCGTACTCCGCAGCGGTCAGCCCGCTCCACAGGTGGGCCTCGACGTGCATGGCCCAGAACGCCTGCACGGCCCTGTTACGGACCTCGCTGGTGGAGCGTCGTGGCGGAGGCTTTCGCTTGCTCAAAGGCTTGTGCTGCAAGGCGTCGGCATCACCGATCTTCTTCAGCCAGTTGCCGAAGACCGCCGGCTTGAGCTGGTGTTCGCCGCAGTATGCCGCGCGCGACAGACCGCTCAGCCGCCACGCCTCGATGTGGACCGCCCAGTAGGTTCGCAGTCCTCGGTTTTGGTAGCGCTTCGACGCCACGGCCGACCTCCCTCGATAATCAGGAGCCCGACATGGTTCGCCTCATGGAAGGAGAACAAGAGTGCAACAACCGAACGCAAACCGGGCAGCGCAGGGAGGGCCAGATAAAAGCCGCGCCGTCGCTGCGGTCGCCACGCCTTGCGCGGCTTGGGGTTGGCGCGCCATCGCCGCCGGGGCGGCGATGGCGCGACTGGAAAGACTTCAAGGTGATCAACAGGCTGCGCGCCAGCGGCGCGCCGACAGCGTCCATGAACGAGTTTGACGACGACTTCCTTTTGCGGCCCGGGCGGATCGCCGCCGACCGCGGTGGAAAGACCGGGCGCAGTTTTCTCGGGCAAGTTCAGCGCGCCGCAACCCGGGCGTCCGACGCCGGCGGCGGCGCGCGGCGTGGCGGCGGGCGGGCGTCTTCGGGGCGCGGACGCGGGGCTTGCCTGCTGACCCGGACCGGCGCCGACCAGCGACGGGTGATCATCAAGACCCGGGTCATTCGCCATGGCGGTGCGCGGTTTCGGGCCGCGCCCCTGGCCCGTCACATCGCCTATCTCGAGCGCGAGGGTGTCACGCGCGACGGCGAGAAGGCCCACATGTTCGACGCAGGTTCCGAGGCCGCCGACATCAAGGCCTTCGCCGAACGCTGCGAGGATGACCGCCACCATTTCCGTTTCATCGTCTCGCCCGAGGACGCGGGCGAACTGGCGGACCTGCGGGACTTCGCGCGCGGCTTGATGCGGCAGGCGGAGGCCGACCTCGACACGCGCCTGGACTGGATCGCGGTCGATCATTGGAACACAGACAATCCGCACCTGCACATCCTGGTCCGTGGCAAGGACGACAAGGGCGCCGACCTGGTGATCGCAGGCGACTATCTGGGCCGCGCCATGCGCGAGCGCGCCCAGGCCCAGGTCACCCTTGAACTGGGGCCGCGAACCGAGCGTCAGATCGCCGCCGCCTTGCAGGCCGAGGTCGCCGCCGAGCGGTGGACGAGCCTGGATCGGGACTTGAGGTGGGCGGCCGACCGAGCCGGGGGCGTGATCGACCTGCGTCCCGATCAGCGACGTTCGGAACCGACCCGCCAGTTGCTGCTGGGGCGGTCCGCGCACCTGGAGCGGTTGGGTCTGGCCGAGCCGGTCGGGCCGGCCCGTTGGCGGCTGGCGGATGACGCCGAGGCGCGGTTGCGCGACCTGTCGATCCGCGGCGACATCATCAAGACCCTGCATCGCGCCATGGCGCGGGACGGTGGGTCTGTCGATCCGGTGCGCTTCACGCTGCACGACGAGGCCTCCGCCGCGCCCGTGATGGGCCGGCTCATCGAGCGGGGGCTGAACGATGAGCTGATCGGGACGGCCTATGCCGTGGTCGATGGCGTCGATGGGCGCCAACACCATGTCGCCTTCAAGGACCTCGCTGATACGGGCGACGCCAAACCCGGCACCATCGTCGAGCTGCGCGCCTTCGTCGGTGACCGCGGCCAGGCGATCAGGCAACTTGCGACCCGGAGCGATCTCGATCTGGCGGCCCAGGTGAAGGCGCAGGGCGCAACCTGGCTGGATCGCCAGCTGATTCATCGCAGCGACATCGCCGGTCATGGCGGCTTCGCCCAGGAGGCGCGGGCGGCGATGGCCCAGCGCGTGGACGTCCTGATCGAGCGGGGCCTGGCGCGTCGCTTTGGAGAGCGTGTGGTGCTGTCGCGCGGCGTCCTGGACACCCTTCAGTCGCAGGACCTTGCCGCAACGAGCGCGCGCTTGGCGACGGAGACAGGACTGACGCCCAAGGCCGCCGCGACGGGAGATGCCGTCGATGGGGTCTACCGGCGGCGTGTCGATCTCGCCTCGGGGCGCTTCGCCATGATCGACGACGGGTTGGGATTTCAGCTCGTGCCGTGGCGGCCGCGCCTGGACGCCAGCCTGGGACGCGCGGTGGCGGGTGTCGTCCTGCCGAGCGGCGAGGTCCAGTGGGGCCGCTCGCGATCGCGCGGCCTGGGCCTATAGCCGCCTGACCTCACGTCTCGCCCGCGTCGTCCTCGTCCGGGTTCTCGCTGGTCCGCAAGCCGAGCCGGGCGGCGTTGTCCGCCATCCAATCGGCGTCCTGCTGCTGGGCGGCGCGCGCCTTCTTCGCCAAGTCCTTGAACATGTCCCTATAGGCCGACACAAAGGTCGTCGTCTCCAGGTAGGCGATGCTGTCGCCCGCGTCTTCGACGAACTCCTGCAGTCCGATCATGTAGGCGATCATCCCCTTGTTCTTGGCCGTGTAGGCGGCAAGCTCCGGATGCCCGATCTGCACGCCCGCCAAAATCCCGAACGGGTCGCAGTTGATCGCGTCAGCGAACTTCAGCACGTGGTCAACATTGAGTTGGCCGCCGCCAGCCTCGAAATTCTGGTAGCCGCGCAACGACAGGCCCAGAGCCTTGGCAAGCTCACGCGATGTCGCCTTGCGAATGGCTCGTACCGCTCTGAGGGCCTTGGAGAGGAGCTGGCCACGCTTGCTGCCTTCCGGATCCTGGTCGCTCATTCAACTCACGCACGCAATTTTACCGACGGTTTTCGAAGCTTTCGCGATAAACGGTACTCGTCAATGTGCCAGATGGGACCGGGCGCTCAACGGCGCAACCGAGCCGCTCCGCGGGCATGCCGTCCCCAATATGGCATCATGAAGTAAAGCGCAAATCCAGTAGCGCAATATTATTGCGCATAGGCGCATATATTCTGCGTGACGTATTTATAGACTTAAATATCCTGGAGTTGAACTGTGAAACTATTGCGACTATTTGTGCGATAGTGGCGTGCCGATGCGATGGTCTGGCGTGCGCTGTCGTTGCCAGGAGACTCGCGTGAGGATTTCTTCGCCCGGCCGACCCAAGGATCCCTTCAGCGCCGCCCTCGACGCCCTACGCCTGCAATTGCGCGGCGGCCGACTGATCCTTGGCGAGCCGCTGACCATTACCGACCTCGCCGAAAGTCTCGGGCTCAGCGCGACGCCGGTCCGTGAAGCACTGTCGCGCCTGGCCGGTGAAGGCCTGATCGAGGATCGTCGCGGGCGCGGCTATTTCGCCAGGCGGGTCGATGTGGCTGACCTCGTTGAACTCTATGCGCTGCGTTCGCTCTACCTGGTTGGCGCCGCCCAGAGGCTGGCGCAGGATCGCCCCGATCGGGAGCCTTGGGCGCTAGGGATGTTAGCGGCGACCGAACACGAAGGCGCCTCCGGCCGGCCTAGCCTGAGTGACCAACTCTTCGGGCGTCTCGTCGCACTCGCGGGAAGCCAGGCGCTGCTGGACGCCTATCATCTGGTGGCGGTTCGCCTGGCGCCGGCCATGCGTGTCGAAACAGACGTCTTGCTCGATATCGATCAGGAAACCCAAAGACTCGCCGCCGCCTTTGATCAAGATGAGGCAGCGGCGGTCTCGGCAATCATAGAATTCCACCAGATCCGGCAAGACCACGCTGGCGACTTGGTTCGCGCCATGAGGGCTTCGGCGAATATATCGTCGCTATAGGTGCAATATAGTACCAATGACCTCCAAGTAGTGCGCGTGATGAGAGGCCGCAATTTCGCGGCGTTTCAGACCAGGGAGCGCGTCATGACCAAGACCCGCAAGTTCCGCATCGTTCGCGTTGGTGACGCCAAGCGCCTGACCAAGGGCGATGGTGTCTTCAACATCGAACTGAACCTGCAGCCTCGCACCTCGGCGGGCTGAAGGGCGTGGGCGCCGGCAGCGCATGCGCTCTCGGCGCTCACGACTTCCATCCTCCTTCCCGCCGCGTTCGCGCGGCGCTTCAAACCTCGGAGCGTGTCATGTCCAAGACCCGTAAGATCCGCATCGTCCGTCTGGGCGACGCCAAACGCCTCACCAAGGGCGGCCAGGACCACAGCATCGAACTGAATATGCAGCCCAAGGAAGCCGTGGGCTGATCCTGGGGCGGCGCCCGCCGGGCGGAGCGCCGCCCGCCTTTCAGGAAATCCAGAAATGAACGCAGGACTGCATCTTGCCGAGTCGATCCACGCCGCTCGTCTGGGCGACGACATGGTCCTGCTCGATGTGCGTGGTGGCCAATATTATTGCCTGCCCGAGGCGGCGGACGCCTTCGCGCCAGGCCCAACTGGCCGACTGGTGGTGATGGATTCAGCGCTCTGGGACGACCTTCGGACCCTGAATCTGACCGGGGATCTCGTTCCGTCACAGTGCCCGGACCATCCACCCATTGCCGGTGCGGACCTTCCGACGATGACGCCCTATTCCGTGAGCTTGTTTGAGCGCTGGGACGGGTTGGCCAGCTACGGCACGATGCTGCGCCGCTATTACGGCCGACCGTTCGGCGATCTCATCGACGTCGCCCGCGACACGCGCCCTATCTCCATGCGCGGTCCAGGCGTCTGCGATGCGCTGGTCGAGCGGGTCGCGGCGTTTCGCAAGCTCCTACCGTGGGCGCCCTTCCCAGGGGTCTGCCTCTATCGCTCGTTCATGCTCCTGGTTTTCCTGCGACGGGCGGGTTTCGACGCCACGTGGATGTTCGGCGTCCGCACCTGGCCCTTCGAAGCCCATTGCTGGCTGCAGGTCGAGGATACGGTGCTCGATGACCTCGCTGAGCGGGTCGGATCTTACACGCCCATTCTGGCAGTCTGAGCATGTCCGACTACGCGGTCCTCACCTGGCCCGAAAAGGACCAAGTCGCCGGGAACCTGGCCCATGCGCTCGGCCAAACATTTGCCCGGGAAGGCCGATGGACATGCGCCGCTGATCAGCCTGGGCTTCAGGTCTGGATCCCGATCCTCCGGCCGCCCAGGGTCACGGTCATGGCCGGGAGGGACGGTGTGGTGATCGGCGACGTTTTTGGCGCGTCACCCGCCGCCGCGTCGCAGGGCAGCGCGATCGACAGGGCCCGGCGCATGACCGAGACCGCCTGGGGACGCTATGTCATCGTGTTCCGAGAGCCGGGCGGTCGCGCCAGGGCGATGTTCCGCGACCCCTCAGGCGCGCTAGACGCCTTGGCTTGGCGGGCTGGCGGGGTGACGATCGTGGCGTCTGACCTGCATCAGTCCTTGATGGGCGCCGCGCCGCCAGGCTTGGCGATTAATTGGGAGTTGATCGGCGCTGGCCTCGTCGATCGACTCCAGATGGCGCGATCCTGTCCCCTGATCGGAATCCTGGCCGTGACCCCCGGCGCATTGCGCGAACTCGACGGCGACCAGACTGAAACCTTGATCTGGCGTCCGGCCGCTTTCGCGCGGCGTGGCCTGGCCAACACGGCCGAGACCCGGGCGGAGCTCGTCAGGCGCATCGACGACTGTGTCGCTGCCCTGGCTGGACTTGGCGATGGCGCTGTCGCCGAGATGTCGGGCGGTCTGGACTCCTCCATCGTCGCTTCAGCCCTTTGCCGCGCCCCGTCGGTCAGGGTCCTGCAGTGGCTCAACTACTATGTCGATGACCCTGGAGGCGACGAGCGGTCCTTTGCCCGAGCGACGGCCGCCCATCTGGGCGTGTCGCTGACCGAAGTCCTCAAGCCCGGGGCCAGTCTAGGCCTGGCCGCCATGGCGCAGGGCGCGGATGGCGCGCGGCCCAGTTGGCGCCTGGTCGATGGGGGCTACGACCAGGACTTGGCGGCCCGATGCCGGACCTTGGGGGCGGGGCAGATCTTCACCGGTCTGGGCGGCGACACCGTCTTCATGCAAGGCGGGAGCCCGCTTCTGGGCGCCGACTACCTCAAGGGGCGTCCGCCCTGGGCCATCCGGCCGACGGCGCTGGCGGCAATCGCCAGGCACGCGCGACATTCGGTCTGGTCTGTTTGGCGACGGGCGATCCTGGCGGGCCTGCCGTTTGGGACGAAGCGGGCGCCACCGGCGCACCTCACGATGCGCGCCCTCGCCGCCGCCGCGCGCCAGCCAAGGCCGCTTTGGCTGCAGGACTTGGCCAATGTGACGCCCACCAAGCAAGGACAGATCGAGGGGTTGGCCCAAACCCTTCTGCTTGGCGGCCGTTCAGCACGAACGCGGCAAGCCGACCTCGTCAATCCATTGCTGTCCCAGCCGATCATGGAGCATGGCCTGAGCCTATCGGCCATGGCCCTGACCGCAGGGGGCGACGATCGGGCCATGGCGCGGGAGGCGTTCGCCGATCGCCTCCCGCGCCGGGTTCTAGACCGGCGGTCCAAGGGCGACCTCAGTCGCCACTATGGCCAGATGGTAGGCCGCGACCTGGACGCGCTGCGCGACTTGCTCCTCGACGGCCAACTGGTCAGCGCCGGCCTTGTCGATCCAGATCAGCTCGACCAACTGTTGTCGGTTGAGACCCTGATCTGGAGCGGGCCCTACCGGGACATCATCGCCATGGTGGTGCTGGAGTTGTGGGTCCGCTCATGGTCGATGCGGCTGGCTGGCCTGACCCGACGGGTCCTGGGCGAAAGCCTTGTCGAGCCAGTCTAGAGCCTCGGCATAGAGCCGCCGAACGTTGTCCGGCGCCAGGACGACATGGCCCTCGCCCCAAAAGGTCAGGAGCTTGGCGTCCTTGCCCTGTCGGTAGAGCGCCGAGAACATTTCCTCGCCCTGGGCGGCGCTGAACACGTCCCGATCGCCGTAACCCAAGAGTACGGGCGCCGTGATCTTGTCGGCGTGAAGCAGTGGGCTGTTACGGACATAGCGGTCAGGCGCTTGCCAGGGGGAGGCTCCGACCCGCATCTGGCCTGTTTCGAGATAGCCGGCGCCCGCATTGATCGAAAAGCCGTCCTCGGGGCGCAGGCCGCCGAACGCACCCCAAATGCTGAACAGGTCCGATACGCCAGAGGTGCAGATGATCGCGGAAAACCGGTTGGACTGGGTGGCCGCCGACAACACGGCGTGGCCCCCAAAGCTGTGACCCCAGAGGGCCACGCGCCGAGTGTCGGCCAGGCCCGCCGCGCCCACCGCATCGACCGCGGCCAGGATCTGGTCGGCGAGGCCCGCCGATGGCTCGTTGGCGACTTGGTTGCGCAGGATGCTCGGATAGAGGACCGCATAGCCGTGGCCGGCCAGGACTTGCGACGCCACTGTCGTCAGGCCCGTGCCGGGTTGAGCGTCGATCGGCGGCGAAGCGGCCGAAAAGCCGGCCCGACTGGGATAGGGAATGACGACCAGAGGCGGGAGACGGTCCTTTGTCCAGTTGGGGGGCAGCACGACCCAGCTGGTCAAGGTCTGTCCGCCCGGACCTTTGTGGGTGACGGAGCGCAGGCCGCCATAGTCGATGCTGGCCAGTTGGCGATTGAGCGTGAGGACGGTGACCGCGACGCCTTCCCGGCTGACCGCGAGGGTCTGGACGCCATGGCTGTCGCGTTGGGCGGTGATCGCCGCGCCGGAAGTTGACGCCACGAGCAGGCCCTTGGGCGAGACGCCAAGCGGGCGCTGGCCTTCGAAGGTCAAGTCGACGAGGCCGCCTTCGGATTGACCAATAAGATGGTCTCCCGGACGCAACCGAGCGACTTGGCCTCGGCTCCCCTCTCCAAGGGTCGATGAGGACAACGGCGCGAAAGGTAGAGATTCACCGATGCCCGTCGCGCCAGAAGCGTCAAACCGCCAGACTCGGCCAGCCGCGATGGCGATCACGCGGCCTTGCGGATCGGCCGTGAGGAGTTCGGGCGTCGCCGGCAGTTGGGTGAATGGGTTCGCGAGGCGGCCTTCCCCGACATCGAGCCAGACGGGGTCAATCGTCGGCGAGGCCGGGGCGGGGCGTCCCAGCACCACCGGGCGAGCCCCGACCCATCCCGCCTGGACAATCTCATAGCCCTCGTTGGTGTAGTCCAGGCTGGGCCGAACCTGGTCGAGGGCCTTGACCGCGGCGCGCCCGCGCTGCGCCGCCGCATCGATCAAGATCAACCGGCCGTCTTCCACGGCCTGTCCGGGCTGGCGGGCATAGATCAGGAGCTGCTCGCCATGAGGCGACCAAGACAGCAGGTGAGGAGAAAGATCGCAGTCGCCGCACGGCGTCTGGACCGCGCCGGTGTCCAGATCGACAAGGATGAGATTGCGTCGTCTGACTGCGGTTCCGCCGCGGACGATCTCCAGCGCGCCCGGCTGCACGTCGACCCCTTCCTTGACCGCGGCGACGAGCCGGCTTGTCGCGGAGAGTTCGAGATCGAGAAATTCGCCGGTCGCCAAGGTCTGGAGACGTCCGTTCTCGGCGTCGATCTTCACCAGGGTTCTGGGCTTGGCCGCGCCGCCGCGATCAAGGTAGCGGCCGCTGCCGAGGGCCGCCACGCTGGGACCGCCCTCGACCGTGGTCTTGCGCCAGGCCGTGATCCGATTGGCCATGGGGTCCGACGCCATCCGGAGTCGAAATGGCGGGTCTTGCGGGGGGCTAACGAACGCCACGATCTCGGTCTCTGACCGCCAAGCCGCCGTGCGCCCGAGAATGGGCAGTTCGACCCCGACGCCAAGCCAGCGGACTTGGCGCGTCGCCAGATCGACAATGCCCGACTCCCAAAGATGGTCGCGCAACCGGTGGACCAGCATGCGCCGGCCCGAAGGCGAGAAAGGTCCCGGCGCGTAGCCGGTCCCGGGGTCTTCCGCCAACAGCGGCGTGGCCGGTCCAGGCTGCGTCAGGTCGACAAGCCGCAATCGACTGACGGCATAGGGATGCAGCGCATCATAATCGAAGCGCGGCGCCGAAGCCTGGCCGAGATGGAATTGGATGACCAGCCAATGACCGTCGGGCGAGATGGCGGTCTCGCCGCGTGTTTCGACCCGCAGGAGATCTTCGACCGTGAAAGGAGCCGCCCGCACAGGGGCGGTGATGAGCGCGCAGCAAAGCGCCGCGCACCGCAGGAGCAGTCGCATGGAATTCACCTTGAGGATTGGGAGGAGGGCGCGGCCAACGCGGCCGCGCCCGTCAGCAAACGGTCGTCACCAGCGCTTTTTGAACTGCAGCGCCAGGACCCGGCCTATGGCGTCGGCGTTGGCCGGGTCGTAGCCCACGCCTTGGACCGCGTCGTAAAAGGGCGGGTCCTTGGCCAGCAAGTTGTGGACTGATGCGGCGACCACCAGGCCCGCCAGCGGTCCCCGGGTCCGGGGCGATGTCCAGAGGACCTGCAGGTCCGCCGTGGTCCAGGTGGCGATCTTGACGCCGGCCGAGGTCTTGTAGTCATCGACGTAGCGCACGGTTAGCGCGGCCGTGAACTCGAACCGCGACAGGCTGGCGCCGACATTGGCCCGCAGGTCGATCGGGAAACCCGCCAGATCGACGAACTGCACGGACGGCGCATCGACCGTGAGTTGCCGCCGATAGTCCAGCAGGTAGGACAGGTTCGTGGTCAGGGTGACGGGATCGGCCCCGATCGTCAGCGGCCAAGCGACATCGACGTCCAGACCGCGCACGTCCAGTTCGCCGGCGTTGCGGTTGCGCCCGTCGATGATCGCGCCGAAGGCGTCGGCCGGGAACAGCTTGGCGTCGGCCGAGGTCGGGTCGTCGATCAGGGTCTGGGCGTCGGCCAGGTCCTTGGCGTTCGTCGGGTTAAGGCGTCGGATGAAGCTGGCGTAGATCGGGTTGTTCAAGGCGTTGACGATGTCGTCATAGACCGGGTGCCCGACCTGATTGGCGAACCGGGTGTCGAACCAGGTGACGCTGAGGCGCGAACCTCGGCGCTGGGGCAGGGTCAGATCGATCCCAGCCGTCCAGGTCTTGGCGGTCTCGGGTCCGAGGTCGGGATTGCCCCCGGTTTGCAGCAGGATCAGGGTCTGGCCCGCCTTGTCCGGCACGAAGGCCGCGCCGACCGCATAGGACTCGTGGATATCGGCCAGGGTCGGGGCGCGGAACGAGGTGCCATAGCTGGCCCGCAACTTGACGCCCCGCGCGGGCTCCCAAACCGCCCCGATCTTGGGGTTCTTCGTCGTGCCAAAGTCACTGTAGCGCTCGATCCGTCCGGCCAGTGACAGCTCAAGACGCCGCACGCCGGGCACCTGCTGGTCTGGACCGACCAGCGGAACCCGCAGTTCGGCGAAGGCGGCCCTCACCGAGCGTTCGAAGAGTTGGCCATCGGTGACGGTCGGAGCCGCCCGGGACGAAAGATTGGTGTTGCGAACGATGAAGTCCTCGTCGCGCACCTGCGCGCCAGCCGCCAGTTTCACCGGCCCGCCTGGCAATTCGAACACCGTGCCATCGACCTTCAGGCTGGCCGAGGTGACGCGATTGCGCCGCCAGTGGTTCAAATAGCCGCTGTTGATGAAGTCGAGCACGGCCTTGCTGTTGGCGCCGGCAGCGCCATAGGGATTGAAATAGCCATCGCGGCTGGCCGAGTAACTCGTCGCCGGGTCATCGGCGATGTTGCCCAGGGCCTCGCTGAGAAAGCGGCTGTTGAGGTAGTTGCCCTGGAGCCGCGTGCCCCGGTCAATGGCGTAGGTCCCGTAGACCTCCGCGCGCCAAGTCCGCCCAAAGTCCCGGGCCGCCCCGAGGGTAACGCCCAGGTTCTCGGCCGTGCCGGTAAGCCGTCGCGCGCCAAGCTCGTCGGTGAAGTCGTAGCCGATCAGGTTGGAGGTCGCGCCATTGGGTGAGACGAAGAACGGGTTGGCTTGGCGAACGGTCAGGATCGTCGTGGCGCCGCCCTGCCGATAGCTGAAGCGGCGATGCGTATAGAGGGCTTCAGCCGAAAGTTCGGTGCGGCCGATGTCCTGTCGCAGGCTGGCATAGAGGCTGCCGCGTTCCTGCTTGGGCAGCGTGTCCGAGTCCTGGCGACTGTCTCCGAGATTGACGACGCCAGCCTGAAAGTCGCTGGGCTTCAGCCCCACGCCGTTTTGGCCCGCCGGGATCGCATAGAGCGGGACATAGCCGCCCGCGGCGGCGCTGTAGGCCACGACATTTCCGGGGTGGGCGAAATAGGTCCGGTGGTCGGTGCCGCCCTGGGCGCGCAGGTCGCTACTGGCGGTGAAGTCGCGCTCGGCCGCCGCGAGCGGGTCGCGCTGGTAGTATTCGGCCGAGATCACCGCGTGACCCGAGCCCCAGCCCTTACCGAAGGTCTGGGCAAACTGCAGTTCTCGTGCCGTGCCGCCCTGCGCGATGCTGGTCCGCGCCCGTGTCTCGGCGCCGTCGAAATTTTGCCGCAGGATGACGTTGACGACGCCGCCCACCGCGTCCGAGCCGTAAAGCGCCGACGCCCCGTCGAGCAGCACCTCGACCCGTTCGATCGCGCCCGTCGGGATCGCCGACACGTCGGCGAAGTTTCCCTTCAAGCCGGTGCCGGCCACCCGCCGTCCGTTTAGCAGCACCAGGGTCGCCGAACTGCCCAGGCCCCGCAGGTTGACGCCGGTGGCTACGGAATCGTTGGTGAAGCTACGATCGGCGCCCAGGAGTTGGTTGGCGGGTGTCGATCCGCCGCCGAAGTTCTGCGGCAGGGCGCTCAGAGCTTCGGCCAAGGTGGCGTGGCCGCCGCGATCTATGGCGTCGCGGTCCAGGGTCACGACCGGGGATGGGCCATCGCCGGCGCCGCGGATCAGCGAACCAGTCACCACGATGGCGGTCAGCTCAGTGGGGTCGGAAGGCGCGGCCACGGGCTCCAGGTCGCCCTGCGAAAAGGTGTCGCTTGTGGGGGGCGCGAAAGCCGCCGGCGTCGGCCGGCGCTTGAGGACGAAGGCGTTGGCGCCCCCGCGCCGGATCTCGATCGGCGCGCCGGCCAGGAGCTTCTCGATGGCCGCGTCAGGGCTCAGGCGGCCCTTCAGGCCCGTCGACTGCAGGCCCAACACGAGATCGGGTGAATAGACCAGTTGCCGCCCGCTCTGAGCGGCGAAGGCCAGCAAGGCGGCGTCCAGTGATCCGGGCTGGATGTTGAATTCGACGGACTGCACTTGGTCACGCGGCGCGGCGCGGACGGACGTCGAGACCATAGGTCCGACGAGCAGCGGAATGACCAGGCCAGCCAGGAGGCGGCGGCGAAGATGGCGGGTTTGCACGAAAGAAGTCCCCTCAGACATCCCGCCGGCGTCCGTCATGGGACGGATCTTCTGGGCGCGGCGTGCGACGTCGGGGGATTGACGCGCTAGGCGCCATTCACCCCTGGGGCCCTCAAAAAGAAATCTACGGGTGCGCGTTGTCCTGTCTCGCCTGGCTCAAACGGATCACGCCCTTTTCCGGCCGAGCCACGGCCAGTTCGTGCAGCTGTGCGACGGAATCGACAAACGTCTCAGTGTCGCCGGCGTCGAACACTCCGCTTATCGAAGCTTCGGCGACATGCGGTCCGTCGAGAACAATCCGATCATGATTGTAGCGATTGACCTCGGCGACGGCCGAGGCCAGCGGGACGGCGTGGAACACCAGTCGCCCGCTCGTCCAACTGGTCGCGACCGCCACGTCCACGGGCTTGGGCGTCGCCATGGGCTGGTCGGTCGATACCGCCTCGCCAGGCTGCAAGCGCCACACCTGCGGCGCGGCGCCCTCCTGGGCGCGGACCTCGACAGACCCTTGGACCAGGGTCACGCGGACGCCGCCCGCCTCATGCTTGACGTCGAAACGCGTTCCCAACGCCGTCACCGAGGCGCCGTCGGCTTGCACCACGAACGGCCGGGTCGCGTCATGGGCGACCTGAAAAAGCGCTTGGCCACGAACCAGGCGGACGTCGCGCCGACCCGCTTTGAACCGGACCTCGACCTTGGAGTTGGTGTCCAGCCGCACCGTAGAGCCGTCAGCGAGGCGGACCAGGCGTTGCTCGCCGACATCGGTGGCGTAGCTGTGCGCGCCGCGAAGCATGAAGCCGCCTCCGCCGACCAACGCAAGGACGGCCGCCGCCAAGCTCAGTCCGATAATCGGGCGAGAAACCCGGACAGCGCGGCGGCTGGCCGGGGCGTTGCCTGCGCGGCCAAGCGCTGCGGCCAAGGCGTCTTGGATGTCGGGGTCGGCCTTTACCGCCTCGCTCTGCTTCCAGAAGGCGACGACCTCGTCATAGGCCTCCTTGTGGCCCGGTGTTTTGCGCCAGATCCGGAAAGCCTGAAGGTCGGCGGAGGAGGTTTCGCGTGTCTTCAAGCGCGCGAACCAGCCGGCGGCTTGCTCGCGGGCCTGCTCGGTCGGGGCGGGCGAAAGGCTCATGGCGTTGTTCTTCCGCTCAGTCCTCAAGACGCTTCGTGCAGTGGGCAATGGCCTTGCTTAGGCGCCATTCTACCGACTTGATCGACAAATCGCAGCGTGTTGCGATCTCTTCATAAGTCAAACCGCCAAACCGGCTCAAGACGAAGACGTCGCGATAGGCCTCCGGGATGGACAAGATCATTTCCTTGACCGCCAGGTTCTGCAACGGGTCGTCGGTGGCCGAGCCCACGGGGTCAGGGCCGTTGGCGACCTCCTGGACATGGCGACCTCGCACGACCCGTCGGCGCAGGAGGTCGCGCGCGAGATTGGAGGCGACCCGCATCAAGAGAGCTTGGGGGCGACGGATCGGCGCGGCATCGCGATAGGGCGCGATGCGGACGTAGGTCTCCTGCACCACATCGTCAGCCTCGGCTTCAAAGCCTTGGCCAAAGCGCTTGCGCAACATCGCACCCAGCCAGGGCGCATATTGGCGGTAGAGAACATCAAGGCTCGGTTCGTCCTCCCAGCCTGGTTCAGGCCGAGAGACCGCTTGAGGACTGCGCTGCTCCATCGCTAGCTCCGTTTCGGAGGGCGGGGGGACTGCAGTAGGAAGTTTGCCAGCGAGCGGAGACATAAATCATCCCGAGCCGAGGAGGGCGCGGGGTGAATCCTACCCAAATACGGAAAAACTGCATACGCGAATTTTCCGTATAAGTGGTTCGCCGATCAATCACTGGTCGGCGTTCATGCCTAGCTCGATCTTCGATAGCGCGCACCGACGCTTGGTCGAGCTCCTGAAGCAGGCTCGAGATGAGCTCGATATCACGCAAGCCGTTTTGGGCGCGCGCGTCGGCAAGAGCCAAAGTTTCATTTCAATGGTCGAGCGCCATCAGAGGCGGATCGATGTCGTTGAATTTGTAGCGCTCTGTAGGGCCTTGGGTAAGGATCCGACCTCCGTGTTCTCTTTACTGATTAGCGAGACGGAATAAGTCCTCTATCGCTCGCCCAACAAGGCTTCTCCAGCAAACTCCCACCTTCGAAATACGGAAAAACTGCATACGCTTTTTTTCCGTATATTTGGTTCGCCGGTCCAACCGTGGTCGGCGCGCATGTCCAAATCTATCTTCGACGGTGCGCACGCCCAGCTCATCGCAATCATGCTGGCGGCGCGCAGGCGATCGGGCCTCACCCAGGCCGATCTAGCCGCCAAAGTCGGCAAAGATCAGACCTTCATATCGCTGATAGAGCGATCTCAGCGACGGGTTGATGTGTTGGAGTTCATCGCATTGGCGCGGGCGATGGGGGAGGACCCTCAACGCCTCTTCGCCGAAGTGATCGCAACGATCCCCAACTCGTTCAAAATCTGATACTTGTTAGAGCGCCTCGTGCGCGAAGCGCGCGAGGCGCTCTACGGTGCCGACTGCGGCACGCCGCGCCGGACGCCGCCGAGCCCTCTGCGAGGTCTCGGCCCATTCGGGTTGCGATCGCTGACGTAGCATTGGTCGGATTGGTCCACTCCGAGGAGTCTGCAAACCGCTATGGGCAACCCTTACGATGCAGCGCTCGCCCAGGTCTCTGCAAACGCATCTTCGATCGACGTGATTGCTGCGGGCACCCGATCGGTCTCTGTTGTCATCCCCAAATACATCGCAGCGCGCGTCACGCCGACGTAGAGGAACTTATCGAACAGTTTTGGCCGTTCTTCTGACAGTCGATCGACCGCGATAAAAAAGGCACCTTCGAACTCAAGACCTTTAATGTGCTGCACGTCGAAAACGCGCACGTCGGCGTCGTCGCCCGTAGACTGACCTTCGACACAGGCCGTGCACTTGATGTTGTGATCGGCCAAGCGCTCGTCGAGCGAGGCGGCGAGCGGTTTCACTTCGCTTTCAGCGTTCACTAAGATCGCGAGCGAGGGCAGCCGGCCGGTCAACTTCTCGATCTCAAGGATGCGATCGGCCAGCCATTGGCAAAGATCCTCACCTGACAATCCTATCCCGAGGATAGGATTCACGCCTTCGTTGTCGACATGGTCGGGGAGGGCGGCTTCCTCATGATCCTCATCGGTTAGCTGCGCGATACGATGAGCCAGGGCGTTGAGCTGGCGGCTGTGACGATAGCTAATCCTTATCGGATGGATATCGAGGCCTGGATGAACCCATCTCAAGTCCTCGGACGTTCGAACGCCCCATTCGGTGATCCGCTGGTTGAAGTCACCACACGCGACGAAGGAGTCTGCGACCGGGTCTGCAAGAGCCGCCATGCAAGCCAGCTGAATGGCGGAGAAGTCTGTCGCCTCGTCGACGAGGACCTGTGTCTTGAACAGACCAGCCACCCTCCCCAGCAGGCTGTTGGAATCAAGGTCGGCGGCGACTTGAGCATTCTCTAGCAAGCCTCGCGAGCGCCGTAGCACTGCGAGCAAAACTAAATCCAGCTCAAGGGGGCTCAGATCTGCCGGTTTGTAGGCGCTGTCGACGTACCAGACGCCGGCTGCAGCTCGATCCCGCCGGAAACGACGGTAGCGCAGCGGAATGCCCCGCACGTAGGATCCTAACGGGTTCGCAAGCCGGCGCAGCGCCGTTGCTCGGCGCGCCTGCACGCCCATTTCCGCCAAGGCGTTTTGCGGCGGGGTTCGATCACCAATCCAATCGATGATCCGGCCATTGCGAGAGGTCTTCGAGAGTCGGCGCCCGCCTGCTAAAGCCCTCGTTTGAGCGCGCATGGCCTTGATGTAGGCGTCGAACGAGGCCTCCCGATTGCCTCTGGGGGGCGCAATGCCCTCATCCTCGTCGTCTTCTCCATCGTCCGCGTCATCGACATCCTCGGCCTCTTCGCCGAGGCCGTCTATGAAGGCGCTCAGGCTGTTGACGAGGTTTGGATCTGCGCGAAACTGCTCAGCGAAGGCTTCCCGGAGCCGCTGATCAATTTTCGCCAGTATGCCGGTGGCTTCGTCACGCGCGTCCCTTTGGAAGCGCTTGGCGCCCACTAGCGCGGCGGCCGAACGGGTGGCGGAAGCACGCGCGACCAGTTCTGTAAGAGACTTGGTCTGGCCGCCGTCGTTGGCTCCTGGCAGCTCTAGCAAAGCGGCGGCGACCTCGTTGAGCTCAGACCAGAACCGATCTTCCTGCCATTCGAGAAAGTCCTCAAACCAGGTAACCTGATGCACGATGGTCTCGGCGGCAAGGTTCTCCAGCGTCGGCCGAACTCGCGCTCCTGCAGAGTTTCCGCTTTGCAGAATCCCCAGGACATTGCGCGCCGTGCGGTCACGATAGCGCTCCCAGACGACCATCTGGCGATCGGACGCAGGAACCTGCTCCCGAGCAAAGGCTTCCTTGACGTACTGGCGTAACAACTCGTTGGGCGAGAACATCAGCCAGCTGGTGCGGTGCTCGGCCCGACCGCTTCTGGACTGATCCACCAAGACCTTCTCGGCGTCGCTCAGACCCTCATCGTCGAGTTTCATGCCAAGGCGCTTGATTAGGGTCGTGGTCTTGCCGCTGCCCGGCGGACCGAGAATTACGACCTGCGCATCAAGCGGCAGGCGGTAGATGTCATCTTGGAAGGCGTCAAGGACGGGCTGTTCGCGTAGGCTCATCCGATCGACGACCGTGCGACGGAAGCCCTCGAAGACCATAGGGTCGCTTCGAAGCGCCTGCTCGAGGAGGTCTAGGGCATCAGCTTCCGGGAGCGCGACCAAGCCCCGGAGCGATACGATCGTCCGAGGTGGGCGGCCGAGCGCCTCGACGCGACTCTCATAAGCATTCCATGCTCCGCGCTCAAGCTTGGGCAGTAGTCGTGTCTTGGCCTGGAGGACGTAGGCCTTGTGGCCGAGGTCGACCTCGGACCCGATTGCCGCCGCCGCGAGGCGACCCATAGGAGAACGATAGCTGGCGACGCGAGCGCCAGCTATCGACGGTGCGGGAGCGCCGCCAGGCGTGATGAAAATGGTCTGTGTCGCACCGTCTTCGTCGGCCACCTCCAACCGGGCGACAGTCGGGCGCTCAAGCACGGATTCCAGGCTACGTTTTGTTTCCGCCGATATCGCCGCGAGCTTGTCGTTTGCGGCATCGTTGAAACTATTGATGGCGGCCAGGGCTGACGCGCCGAGACCCCGGTGGCTCGACAGACCGAAGTCGGCGATTTCGCAAGCCTCGCGACAGTAGTCGAGGACCTGCTGCGCCAATTGACGGAGATCGCCGCCGTCGACGCCCCCAGCGTCCGAGCTCGCCGGGACGCTAGACTCTGATTTATTCACAATCGCCCCCCGGGTGCGCTCAGGCGCATCTATCCAACCTTAGCGCGCCACAACCGCTGGTGAAGCCCCCTTGTGCGAACACGACCGAATTCATTCGGCTGTCGACGAGTGTGGCCTGCCTTAACCGTTAACTGCCTGCTCGACCAACATGGGCTGCGCTTTCCATTTTTGGGTCAATTGCAGTCGTTCGACTCGAGCCAAGCTTCGCTTTGATGTTAACCGTTTGGCAGCTTGATTGCTCTCGGATGAAGACAACCATCGCGGTCATCGGAACGGCGATGCGGCTCAACCGGGGAAGTGTCTTGCTGGATATCGAACGCGTCTTTCAGGCGGAGTCACTTGCGATATATGAGTTTCTGATCGGAGATGGTCGGGGATGTCGCATACCGGCCTACCAGCGGCCCTACGCTTGGGACCGGAGCAACATCGACCGATTGCTAGAAGACGTCACGTCCGGCTTGGCGGATGTCGCAGATGATCCCGAGTCGGTCCGCTTTCTCGGGTCCATCATCGCCGTTAAGGAAAAGCCGGAGCCTAACGAGCCACGGCTCGTGCTGGGGATCATCGACGGGCAACAGCGCCTCTGCACGCTTCTAGTCCTGAATGTCCTTCTTCACGAGATGATTGGAGGGCTCATTAGGAGCTTGGAGGATCGCGCCGACGCACGCCTTGCAGACCTGCTCGAAAGCGCCAACACCCTCAGAGACAATCTCTCCCGCACCTATCAGTACGAAGCTCGTCTCTCGGGCGATGTCCATCGGTGGTACCCGCGAATTATCCGAGCCCTCGATGACGCCTGGGGACGTTCTCCTGCGGCTATTCGGTACAGCTCGCCCATCGCACGGTTCTTGTGGGCTTACATTTGCTTCAGCCACGGTCCGACAGGCACTGAACCGTTCAGCTACAGCGCCCTGGATGAGCATGACCGCATTCTGGAAGGACATGAGGCTCTCATCAGCATTATCGGCGCGTTGAAGGGGGACCTTAGAGATCTCGCCCTGGGAAAACACGCTGCTCACGAGCTGCCAGCGCTGCCCGAACTCCGGACGTCGCCACACTACATCGCCCAGGTTTGGAACGACGAGAAGCCGCCCGAAAATTTCGAAGCGATCTTGGAAGACGATGCGAAGTCGGGCGGGCAGTTGCAACAGCTCATTCGCCTGACCGCGCTCGCACAATTCATCAACTTCCGAATGGCCGCGACAATCGTGGAGGCGACGGCGGAGGACTATGCCTTCGACATGTTCGAAGCCATGAACACGACAGGGCAGCCGCCGACCGCGTTCGAAACGTTCAAGCCGAAGATTTTCGAAGCGGAAGGCGCGGGATATCAAAATTCCGACTCGCAGGCCTCGGTGAAGCGTGTTGAACGCTATCTTGACCGCTACGATCGCGCCGAAGCCCGCCAAGCGGCCACGTCCACCCTGCTTATACCGTTCGCCCTCATGGAGGATGGACGAAAGCTCGAAAAACACTTGAGCCAGCAGCGGAAATACCTGCGCGAGCGCTACGGCAAAGCAACAGATCTAGATGACAAACGCCGGATGGCGCGATCACTCGCGGATCTAGCGACGTTCGTCGATGCCGTTTGGAAACCCGATGGCGGTAAGATTGATCTACTGCCTGGTTCTGAGCTTCGGGACGACGCCGCCGCATTCTGCGTCGAAGCCCTGCGTGCACTTAGTCACGACATCACGCTGGCCCCGTTAGCTCGATTTTACTCTGCTTACGTCTCCGCAGAGACGGGCAAACGCAAAGAGGCGGCCGAAGCCTATTTCGCCGCAATTAAAGCGGTCACCGCGTTCTCGATGCTCTGGCGGGCCAACTTTGCCGGCACGGCCGGCATCGACAGCGCCTACCGAGAATTGATGGCCAAGGGCGGAGGCGGAGCGCCACCCTTTTCCCGCCGCCCAAGCAGCGGCAATGCCGTCCCACCCACAGTGGAGAATCTCAAAACCTATTTTCGCTGGAAGTTAGGCAAAAAGGATATCGACAGAGACAGATGGGTCCGATCCGCTAGCTCGGAAGTCGCCTACCGGGCGGGCCAGCAAGCGTTGATCCGGTTCCTATTGCTTGTCGCCGCCCACGATACAGCTCCCGACCCTGTCAAGCCGGGCTTCCTCGAGCCCGCTATGAAGGGTTTCCGGCCCCTGATGACACCTGATCATTGGCAGGACGAAACGCTCAACAGCATCGAGCACGTCGCCCCACAGTCGACGAACGCGCCTGGTTGGCCGGTGGACATCTATGAGGATCCTCGGACGGTGAACCGGCTGGGAAATCTCATCCTCATGCCGTCGGTGGCCAACACGGCGCTAAGCAACAAGCCGTGGGCGCAAAAGAACGTGTTGTTCAAGCTTTTCGGAGCGAGCACGCTTGCCGAGGCCCAAGCTGCGCTAACCGTTGCGCAAGCAGGGGGGTACAACCCCGGCAAGAAGGTCCAAGAGCTGCTCGACGACGCACACTTCCTTCCCATGTGCGCGTCGATCAAAAACTTCGACAAGGAATGGGACGCTGGATGGGTGGCGGAGAGATCGCGTCACTTGGCTGACCTTGCCTGGCAGCGACTTTGGCCTTGGCTGGAAGCGAGCCCGGCGATCGCGTCATCTCCCACCACAACGAAAGTAGCCGCGGCCACACCGCCGAGCGTGTCTGACAATGCGGCTCCCGAATGAAAAGCCGGGTAGAGCTTTGCAGCTAGTCGCAGGAAAATCAGATCGGTTCGCACTGCGATCAAGAACGCGAAGCCACCCCCGGAAATCACGCCCTAGGACGAGCAACGGTTCTGAGATTCCGGCTTGGAGTTTTCGGGTGGTGTTATCCAGCGGAAACTTTATCGGCCCCGCGCGCAAAATGAGATCAGTGCGATGGTGCGTGGCCGTGCGACGTCTTCTAGGTATGCAGCTGACGTTTGAGGCGGCGTCGACGAGGCTCGAACAAAGGGGCCGTGGGCGTTTGGGAGGGGTTGGATGACGATCAACACGTCGGCCTGGGTTCGCTTCTTGCGAAGCTACGGACCTATTCCCAGCAACGACAACATGTATGACGAAAGCATTCGTCGCGCCCTTCGGCGGACTAAGCTGAAGCCTCTGACGCTGCCAGCGCAATGCATCGACGCTTTGCTAGAAAACTTCAGCGCCGAAACGCCTAATAGCGTCATCCTCACGGGCACCGCAGGCGATGGTAAAACTTACCATTGTCGCGCCGTGTGGTTGGAGCTTGGGGGGAGCGATCAAGACTGGGACGAAGGCGACAAGATCCAGACCCTATCTGTGGGTGATAGGAAGCTTGTGATCGTAAAGGATCTCAGCGAGCTCGAGGAAATCGAGAGCGACGCAATGATCCGTCAGTTCAGCGCCGACGCCGTCGATCCGCAACGCGGGACACTTTATCTTATCGCGGCCAATCACGGTCAGCTGCTCGAGCGGCTGAAAGCCGTCACCGATAGCGAGCAGGTGAGGGGCCTCAGCAATGCTGTCGAGGCCTTGATGGTTACGGGGCGAGCACCACCCGAAGGTATCCATGTCCAGCTTTTTGATCTCAGCCGGTGGCCCGCAGCCGATCATCTGATGCATGTGATCCGAGAGATTGTCACGCACGAAGGCTGGGATGGCTGCCAAGACTGCGGTTCAGCCGAGCAATGTCCGATCCTCATCAACCGCCAGCGTCTTATGGAGGACGAGAGCGGAGAACGGTTGACGTCGCGTCTGCAGAACCTCGTCCGCGTCAGCGAACTGAACGGACACCATTTCCCGATCCGCCAGCTGTTGGTCCTAGTCACCAATATGATCTTGGGGCATCCCGAGGCCCGCCACGGCCTCATGACCTGTCCCGACGCCATGCTGCTGGCGCAGCAAGGGCGAAGCGATGGCGCGAGCCTCTACCGCAATGTTTTCGGCGAGAACCTCAAGGCGAGCGTGGCGGAACGGACGGACCCGTTCGCCAAACTCGCCCTGTTCGGCGTCGGGCAGGAAACGAGCAATGCCGTCGACAGCCTCCTAGTCTACGGCGCTGACGACCCCAAACTGCGGGCCCGGTACGACGCTTTGATGCGCGCGGATGCGAACTATGGGGCAACGGCCGTCTTCGCGCGCGCCCAGTTGGACTACCTCGAGGGAGCGGAAAGCGGCGCGCAGGCGACGTTTCTTAATCTCCTCCGAGGCCAACGCCAAAGGCTCTTCTTCACCCTTCCCGATTTGGACCCGATCACGGGCAGCGTTTGGGATCTGACCATCTTCAAGCACGCCGGCGAATACCTGGCGGCGGCCGAAGCGGTGAAAGACGGTCGGCCGCCAGTCCGAGAGACAATGGTCCGGATTGTGCGCGGACTGAATCGGGTGTTCTCGGGCATGCTGATCCAAACCTCCGATCAACTGGTTTTGGCGACGTCTGGAACCCACTCGGAGACCAAGATCAGTAGCCTCGTCGAGGAGTTCATCTCCGTGCCGCGCAAGAGCGGTGAGGAGGTCGCGGTTATCGCGGGTGTCGACGCACAGATCGATCTCAAGGTGAGCTTCGCTCGCGATGGTGATCCGCCGCCCGTCACGCTCACGCTCACGCCTACCCGCTTCGAGTTTCTCTGCCGCGTCGCCGACGGAGCTTTGCCAACTAGCTTTTCACTGGAGTGCTTCGAGGACTTTCTTGCGCTCAAGGCTAGGCTCCTGAGTGCTGCGAAACGCCGGCAGGTTTTAGACGGACCCGGCCAAGGCGACGCGTTTGAGCTTCGCTTCTTGGATGTGACGGATGATGGGCGCGCGAACTCTCGCCGCGTCAGCGTGAGACTTTGAGCATGGAAATCCTGCCCAGGCCGGTTGGTCACGAAGATCGCAACGGCCCGGCGATCTGGGTGGACGAAGCGATCTGGGGGCATCGCCTTCACGATGAACAGACCCCGTGGCTTACGGTGTTGGAGTTCCTGTGCGTGCTTCAGGCCGAGCATGCGGCAGGTCGGGCCTTAAAGGAGGAAGGCTTCAATACGCTGTCCTACCGACCTCAAACCCAGATGCGACTGCGTAATCTCATCTTCAACAACCCCCATCTCGCGCGGCTGACCGAACAAAGCCTTGGCGACAATGCGGCATGGGAAGCTTGGCTGAAGGATATGGAAGCGAGCGCCGGCGGGCTGGAAATCGCCGATTTCAGCTATCTCCGAAAGCGGTTTGACAGTTTCGACGATTTCGCATCGGTCATCCGCTTCCTTCAAAAGTCCTCCGTCGAAGGTGAAACGAACAAGCGGTGGAGCAGCAAGTTCCTGTTCCCGTTTGGTCCGTCGGCTTTGTTTGAAGACCTGTCAGTGAGCGCAGGTGGCGGGGTCACGAACGACCGCCGCTTCTTCGCTCGGACAGGCGAGCTACTGTATATGATGCTCGCGCGAAGCACGAATCGCGATCAGCTCCGAGACGAACTGACAGCTCAGTTCCTAAACGCGGATTCGCCTTACGACCGTGTTCTATCGGCCCTGCAGTCGGACCCTCAGTACACCAAGGCCGATCGAGCCGGCGCCTATCTTCCGTGTTCTCAACACACGGCGTTTGACCGCCTCGCAAGTGACTGGCTGGCTGTGCTCAGCCGTCCTATGCCGATCTCAGACGCTCTACCGCATCTCGTCACCCTGACCGGGCTGAACCTGTTGCTTTACCAGCTTGAGCGGGCACGTGAGGTCATCGGGGGAGGCAGGCCGACATTCATTTGTGAGATCGTATCCCCCCGGAAGTCGGTAGTGCGCGACCTGTCTGCGGACTCCTTTCAGAATAACGCCAGCCTGTCTAAGCAGGCGATCGACAGCTACATTCGCGCGGTTGCGGGCACATCTGAATGGGAGGCTGCGGCGGTATCAGACGAGCCTGGGCTTGCCTGCGCGGAAGTCATGCAGCGCCAATTCGACTGGCCGGATCCGGACGATAGCGAGATCCGCCAGCAATCGCCGGATGAGCTGATCGAACAGCTCATCGCCAAAGCCCACGTTCGTCACAACCAGCATGTCGGCAAGATCCATGGCGCCTGGGCTCGCGCTATCGGCCTCGCGTCGCGACGCTCAAGCCGCAGGGTGCGCTATGCCCCCACCGACCGCTTGCTCAAGAGCCTGGTTGTTTGCTGCGTCAACGATCGAATGGAGTTCAAGGTCTTCTTGAAGCTTCTCTATGACCGGTACGGCTTCATCATCGGGGATCATCAGGCACGCGATATTATCGATGCGGGTGATGCCGATCAGGAAGATTTCTCGAACAACGCGCGACGGCTTGAGGAGCGTCTGGCCAGTCTTGGGCTCGTCCGTCGCCTGTCGGATTCCTGCGCCTACGTCGAAAACCCCTTTACGCGAGACCAGGCATGAACGCGCTCGAACTCATCGGCGCAGCCGGCGTCGCGCTGTTGAAGCATCGCCTAGCCGGCCACCTTCCGGATGATGGCATCGCTCGGTTCCTTCTCGACAGGCTCACGGGCGAACAGGTTGCCGCGGTTGTCGGCGCTGTGTTGGCGGATCCTATCGGAAGCCAAATCCGTGTCCTCGTGCCTCGCTCGCTTGTTGAAGGCTTCGGTTTGCCCGAGGAGGTCATTACCGATGAACGCACGACCCGGATGCGCAACGTCAATCACGATCGTCCGGCGCTGCTCCTTGCCAACGCCGACGACGACCAAGGCGAATCCCTGCTTCATCTCACGTTGATCGGCGCAAAGCAGCTGACGGAGTCGCCGGACTTTTGGGTCGAACCGGCATCTCGGGGTCTAGGGCTGCCCGACGATCAGATCGCCGCGTGGAACGCAGCCCTCAAAGGCCTGATGCAAGCGGAAGATTGGCCGTTGAGCCATGTCGCGCGGTTTGTCGCGACAACGCGCGCGGGGCTCGTCCAACACGGTCACACGATTCCCCAGGCGCTCGGTTGGGCTCTCCCCGCCGTCCAACTGCCGCGGGATACCGGGGCTTTCCTGGGACTGAAGTCCAAGGATCAGGATCAATCGGCGCGCTGGCGACGTCTCTTCGACAAGCTTATCAGCGACCGTAAGCCCCTAATGGCCAAGCAGCGGTCCAACCGCCAAGTCATCGAGCCAGAAGAGCTGAGAGCCCAGTTCGATGCGGTGCAGTCCGATCTAAGCGCCGAGGTTCAAGCCGCGATGCTCGCCTTTATCGCGGCGCCAACCGGTTGGAACGAGGCTGCGCGAGACCTGTCGGTCTTCGAGTGGGAAAGCGAGAACGTCTCGCTGCTTTTCTCGGGTCTGAAGACAAAGAAGTCGAACTTGGCGAAGGAGACGATCAGCTTCTTCGACTATGAAAAGCCGGACGCGCTTAACGATACGGAGCGCGGATATCTCGATCAGCTTGGATCGCGTTCGTTGCGGGACGTGCGCGATGACGACCGGGAATTCTTCGAGGCCCATCGGGAAGACATCGACCGAACGCTTCGCGCCAAGTGGGAACGGTTCATTTTCGGTCGCCCCCTGGAGTGCACGGACTTCATCGATGGACTGATGTCGACGATCGAGCGTCTCTTTGCCCAAGCGCCAGACCTTATAGGACCTCGTCGCTTGACGATCCGATGCGCGCGCCGAACACGAAAGTCGCTGCTGGATCTAAATGCCGACGTGGGCCTGGCCTTCGCTGCACGCTATCGAGGGCTGCCTGCTCTCCTAGGTGATCAAATCACTTGGGACGCCCCCAACCTTCTCGAATACCGCGACGTGCTCGATAGGGCGCGGACCGACAAAAAGTATCGACGCAACGACTCCACTGCGCGCGCTAATCTGCAACTCAAATTCGACCTGACTCTGAGCGGTGGCATTTCGGCGCCCGCGACGGTTCAACTGATTTGGACGGCGACGCCGTCTGCGATCGGGCTTGAACTGCCCGACGATCTGGAGCGACTGCGTCAGAGGCCCTTCGTCCGAGCTACGGTCGCGCGCCAGTCGGTAAGCCGCAAAGGCGCGCTCCAGCATGTTTCGCTGGCTGATGTCAGCACGATGCAACCCGCGTTCGCTCAGGACTCCGGATCTCTTGTCCCGCGGGCCACGCTCGGTGAAGACCTATTCAAATCCTTTCCGAGCGCACTTAAGACCGCGGTCGATGAAGGCCGACTTGCCGCTCCCGCAGGCCTTGAGATCGGCGAATCCTGGACGGCCTGGACGACGGGATATCGGGCTGCTCTCGAAGCGTGGAGCGACCGAGGGGCCGCGGACGAAGCTATCCTCAATCAAGCCGACGCCTACAGCGTCCTGCTCGACCGGCTGACCCGCCAAGCAATGGGCGACCTCAATCGGCAAGCGCTGCTCGAGCCGGTTCTCGCAGTTGGATGCGTTGCTGTGACGGGTGGAAGTCCATCGGCCATCGTCACGCCATGGCACCCGATGCGGCTCGTTGGAACCGCGGTCAAACTGCGGGCGTTCGCCGGCCTAGTTCGCCACCTCCTGCTGGCCGAGCAAGTTAACTTCGGCGATAGCCGGCTCTTCTTCGCTGATATCCGAGATGAGTTGTCCCACCCCTTCTATCCGGAGGTGGCGGTTGGCTATGCTGGAGCCGAGGCGGTCCTTCTTGTCGAAACAAGCACCGTCAACGATTACAGTCTGATGGAGCGTCCAGTTCGCGGCCCCACGGAAGCTGCGACCGATGTTGATCCGGCAGATGCAGCTCGGCAGATTCGGCAGCTTGTCGATCGCTACCTCGACCTTCAGCCTCACGAACGGTCGAACCTGTCGATCATGCTCTACAATTGCGACGCTGCGGGCCTGCCGCTGGCGGCGGTGAACGCACTATCGTCGATGCAGGACGAAGGCGAAATCCACTGCAATGTGCTGGTGCGGCACCGCGACCGAAAGCGCCTCGAGCGCGTCTACTCCGACCTGCTTGAGCAGTCCAACGCCGACGCGGACGCCGTCGTGGTGTCCGAAACTTCTCGCACCTTCATGTCCAAACTGCGGATCGGCGTTTCGCTAGAAGGCGCGACGTCGCCGGAGGCGGATGGCGAACGTTCCGTCGATATCGCTTTTCTGCACGACTTGGTGTCGCGTCAGGCCCAGGAGACCTGGATCCCGGTTTCGAGCGAAAGCGCGGACCCAAGCCTATTGGACCATGTGCCTCCGCGATGGTCGTATCGCCGCGTCACGGCTGAAGACGAGTTGAAGGCGACGGCCTTTCTCACCTGTCCCCGTCAGCCCAAGGCGGGATGGACCTACGTCGATGCGGTTGCCGCGATTGTTCGCAAACAGGCCCCCGAAACTGGCCAGCACTTCCTGCCGGCGAGACAAATCTCGTTCCAGACCCAAGCGCTTAAGGCAGCGTTCGACGAGGCGCATAGCCTCGCTGAATGGGTGGCGACCTATGATGACCTTCTGGATAAGCGCCAGCTGGCGGCGCTCGGCGTCAACGTCATCCGGTATCGGCGCCAGAGAACCCACGGCCGCAATATGGTCGTCTCGTCCACATCGGAGCTTCGCGTCCTGCATGTCCTGGTCAGGCGTAGACTCACCGAGTTGAGCCTTGGACTGGATCCGGCGCGTCTAGATACGCTCGCTCAAAAGCTGATCGTCGATGCGAATGCGATCAGCGGCGATATCGTCCTACGCGCGGCCAAGAGGGGCGTTTCTGCCGGAGAGCTGATCGGCCTCGTTTTAAGCCGCGCTCTCATCGCCGAGGAAATCGCGACCGGTTCGACTGTCGCCTGGTTCCTCTTGGATGACTACGCCCAGTGGCTTGGTCAGAAGGAAGAAGGCTTGGCGGACATCCTCGCTCTAAGCGTAGAGGAGGACGAGAACGGTGCGCTCCGACTTCGCGCACTCGTCAGTGAGGCTAAATATACATCCGAAGAGGGCGCAGCAGAGGCCATTCGCAAGAGCCGGCAGCAGCTGCAGCATACGGTCAAGCGTATGGACGAGGCGCTCTTCGGAGATCCCGGCCGTCTTGATCGAGATCTGTGGCTATCGAGGATTGCTGACCTGCTCCTTGATGGCACAACAGCGGTGGGGAGCACCGCCAAGCTGGAGCGCGTTCGGGATGCCTTGCGTAAGGGGGAGGCCTCCATCGATCTGCGGGGCTATTCTCACGTGTTCCTATCGACGTCGAGTGCTGCAACGCCGACCCTCGGCGAGCAGGAACAGGTCAGTGACGTCCATCTCGGGCTTCAGGAGGTCTATCATCGCGATAGCGTCCGGCGGCTTCTTCTTGCCTATGAAGCTGGCAGCGCCCTGGCGCCAATCAGGGAAAGCCTGGGAGAGCTGAGGCTCTGGAGTCAAGAGGGCTACCGGCATCCGGCGCCCCGGGTGCGATGGACCGGGGATCAGCAGGATACCTCTACATCGCACGTTCCGCCGCAGGACCCGTCAAGCTCACCGCCGGACGCACCTCCAGCACCGCCCACTGGTCCCACGTCGCCCTCGCCCACTGACGGTGCGGCAGGGGCGCCTCTCCCAACGTCCACGGCGCATGCTGAAGACGCTACCCCCGCCGGCCAAGAAATACCTGTGCATCGTAACCTAGGTTCGCAGCTGGAGATCGAGCAAGCCCGGTCGACGACGACTCCCGAGAGCTCTGAGGCCGCTTCCGCGCTCACGACAGAAGGCCTGCAAGCTTCAGACAACGGATCTGCTGCGTCGCCTGCGGCCACTCCGAGCGCCACACTCGACAAACCTTCCCCAGTTGCCTTAACGCATCCGCCCTTGGTGGCGCAGGCGGGCCTCGCGTTTCAGACCCTCGTCGAAAGCCGGGCAGCCCCGGGCGGCGCGCCGTCGGCAGACGACCAAGCCTGGTTGGAGGCAACAGCACAGAAGCTTCGCACCGCGCTTCTGGGTTATCGGCTGCAGGCCAAAATTCTCGGGTCGCGCCTGACCCCTAATGCCGCCTTGATCCGCTTCCAAGGCACGGATCTGCTCCGGGTGGAGGACATCGAAAGCAAGCAGTCTGCGCTCCTGACGACGCATGCGCTCCGGCTGATCTCTGTTTCGGGGTCCCCTGGGGAAATCGTGGTCGGGGTTGCTCGACCTCAGCGCCAGACGGTCTCGCTGTGGGATGTCTGGGCAAGGCGAGACATCAACCGTAACGCCGCCGGCCTGAACACGTCGTTTGTCCTAGGGCTGCGTGAGCTTGATGGCGAGATCCTCTATCTCAATCTCGGCGGCCCGTTCGCCGGCGGCGCCCAGCATGAGCCCCATACGCTCGTCGCCGGCGCGACCGGCAGCGGAAAATCAGTTTTGATCCAGGCCATGATCCTGGATATCGCCGCGACGAACTCCAGCCGGCTAGCCCGCATCCATCTCATCGATCCCAAGATGGGCGTGGACTATGGAGCGCTGGAACGTCTGCCTCACGTTCAGGATGGCGTGGTCGTCGACCAGGCCCGCGCCATGGAGGTCATGGAAGAGACGGTCGCCGAGATGGAGCGGCGCTACGCCTTGTTCCGGGCCGCGAAGGCTCGGGATCTCAAGACGTACAATACTAGTGTTTCGTCGGGCGAACGGCTGCCGATGATCTTCCTGATCCACGACGAGTTCGCAGAATGGATGCTCTCGGACGACTACAAGGAGGCGGTATCCGCCAATGTTTCTCGGCTGGGCGTCAAGGCCCGCGCCGCTGGTATCCATTTGATCTTCGCGGCGCAGCGCCCGGACGCGACCGTTATGCCGATGCAACTCCGAGACAACCTCGGCAACCGCCTCATTCTCAAAGTAGCGAGTGTCGGAACCTCCGAGATTGCCCTTGGTTCGAAGGGCGCCGAGCAACTCCTGGGCCTTGGCCACCTCGCCGCTCGGCTGAGTGGGGAGCCCGGCCTTGTCTATGCCCAAGCGCCCTATCTATCCGATGATGACATCGAGCGCGCTGTCGATGCCATTATCTCCGACAACAGCTGAGCATCAGGGGCCGGCTTAATAACTGCCGGTCCCTAATCTCACTTGTGGCAGGTGACGCACATCTTGCCAGCCGAGCCATAGACCTCGTCTATCTCGATCGCCTCGTCTTGCAGTGCGTTGATCAAGCGCTTGCGCTTCAATCGCTCGACACGTTTGTCATGATCGATGCGGATCTGAGCAAGGCGTTCTGGACGCGAGAGGTCTTCCAAGCTTTCGCCTTGGCTCCAAGTGAAGGGCGAGCCGTGATCCAACGCGTTCTTTTCATACCGTTTTGCATCTTCGAATGCGTCAGGATGCTCGTCGAGAAGACGCGCCCATTCGATCTTCTGCTGATAGAAACAGAAGGTGCAGCCACTTCGCGACCGCCACCTGTAATAGCTCGGTAAGCCTACGCCGGCGGCCTCGAGCAGTTCGGTCACACCGGCCTTGTCGATGCCGGCCTCTCGGAAGGGCAGATGAACCTTGAGATTCGACTGACCCGACACATAGCCTTCGCGATAGTCTTCATCCGAACGAATCGCGACATAGCTGGGAACTTGGTCGCCCCGCTGGACTGACGTCTTCACCCAGGTCTCAAACGGCTTGATTTTCAGCTGCTTAGTGCACCAGCGCGTTTGGGGCGAGGGCAGGAAGTCCTTGTATTCCTTGAGCCAGAAATCGAAGTCACGCTCTGGATTAAGTCGTGCGATCGGCTTGCCAAGGAAGCCTTCCAAGCGCCCCAAAAACTCATAGACCTCGGGCAGCTCCTTGCCCGTGTCGGTGAAGAAGTACTCGATGTCGAGTTCGGGATGCTGTTGACGCATGTAGACGGCGAGGGCGGCGCTATCGCGGCCGCCTGAGATGCCTAGAACGTGCCGTTCGGTCATGCGACTTGCGCGGCCCCCTCGTCAGGTGTCGGGACGTGTAGGGCAAGCCCAAGGTTCGCGATTGCGGCAATCGCGATTTCGCGGCTCGTGCCCTCGGCCAGCATCATGGCGTGGATGCGGGCGGACAGCGCATCAGCAATCAGACGATCGGACGCGCTGAGATCGATTTCGTGCGTCTGAGGTTCGGGGTAGGCAGGATCGCTTATATAGACCGCGACGCCGACCCGACCATCCGCTCGTCCCTTCAGATGGCCAAAACCTTCCGCCTTGAGGAATTGCTGAGCAAGGGCTGCGAGTTCTACGCGAGCGGCATCGACGTCACGGTCTACCCAATCCCTCGGCGGTCGATTGGCCGCCAAGCTGGCGAGGCCTTCGAGCTCGTCCAGGCGTCCCGTGTAGGTCGAAAGCCGGGTAGCCAAGGCGTCGAGGCGGAAATTTCCCGTCAATCCCTGCACGTTGATCGACCGGCGATGCAGCGCCTCAAGCGGTAGCCCGCCATCGCCCCGAATCCGCAGCTCTCGCTTCAGCGCGCTCTCCAGCTCGCGAAGCATGCTCGGATAGGCGTCCACCAATTCTCCCAAGAGCGCGGACACCTTTTTGGCGACGCCCACGCCGGACAGAGATCCCAACTCGACCCCTATTGCCGCCGGCACGTCTTCGAGCAGTAAGCGATTGGGATCGTTCGATGCCTTCGCGCGATCACGAAGGCGCGCAGCGTCGGAAGTCAGTCGGGTCGTGCGCAATGTCCAGGCTGGCAAGTCTCGGATCTCGCGAACCAAAGCTCTAGCCACCTCCAGCGACGTGGGAGGGACACGCTCTTCGGAGCTCGAAAGCATTTCGGCCATGGCGGCGATGTAGGCCACGTCGACCTCGGTCAGCTCCACAGCGCGAAGCGAGACGCTGGCGGGTTCCTGAAGCAGACGATCGACGAGGAAGGTGTCGAGCGAAGGTCGGAACACGCCGTCGAGATAGACCGCACTGCTGCCGGCGCGGGTCATCAGATACGCGCCCATCAGGACGGGAAGCAGGCCGTCCCGCACGCCAAATGGCGGCGAGCGCCAAAGGCCATAAAGCTCCGCAGCGCTGGCCCCGGCAGCTCGATGCTGCAGGAACTCGTCGGTTGCTTTCCAGAGAGGGAATAGGCGGGCGGGATCGTTCGCGGCGGGGGCGGTGAAGCGCCAACGCTCACTCTCTTCATCCCAGCGATGAAGCCCGGTCCGCTCCAGTAGGCTGATGTGCAGCCCGACTTCTGCGGGATAGCCATCGATGCCGAGTCTAGCCAGCTCGCTTCGCTCGGTCATGCCATGCAGAAGGGCTCGTACGGCGCCTTGTGCGCTCGACGAGGGCTTGGTCCGATTGACCAGTTCGTTCGGAAGGCGCGGGGCGAGAGGATAGCGCCAGTCTGCCAATCGCGATGCAAGGATGCTCAATCCTGCTGGGCCCGAGACCCTAACGTCGATCACGTCACGGGCGGATTTGGGCAGGCGCCAATCTATGCTGTTAATGGCCTCGCCGAGCCGATCCTCCAGTTCGATGGAGAGCCGAGCGAGCCGTGCGTCGATCTCACGCCGTGCAATGGCGTCGCCTTCCAGCTCCGGTCGGTTCGCTCGGACTTGCTCCAGGGCGGCAAGGTCAGCCGCCATCTCTCTGACGACGACGCTGTCGCGTGTCCATCCGCAGACGACGAGGCGGGGGTCCGCCTTCTCCAGGGCGGCTTCAAGTGTGCGCTTTGCTTCCTTCTGGCTCTCGGCCTGAGCGCTAACCGCGAGTAGGAACAGACCTGCGGCGCCCGGCGCCGGGACATAGGTCCGAATACGTTCGTCGGCCTCGTGAAGGGGCACGAGCTCGACCTCGAACCACCTAAGGGCGCCCGTCTCTTCGTAGTGACGTTTGGCAAGGATGGGTTGAAGGGACGCTTGCCGTGCCAGGCGCTTGAAGTCGACGCTGACACCGGTTCGGCGCACTTCTTCCACAGCGGACTCTATGTCGAAATCGCTGCCAGCGTAGATCGCAAAGGCGCCCGAATGGGCTCGAAAGACGATGACCGACCATTTCTTCAGGTCGTCGAGAATCGCTTCGACGTCTCGGCCGGCTGGGACCGTCGTGGACAGGACCTGAAGGCTCGCGGTCAATCCCGATCGGTCCTTGAATAGGTCGATCAGGGCCACCGCTTTCAAAAGCGCTATATGATCTGGCCCTGCGTCACGAGCTTCCGCGCGATGCAGGGCGTCGAGCGCCGTTGCCCAGCGATGGCCATCGGGAGAGGCCAGGATGGCGGACTCAAGGTTTGCGTGCAGGTAGTCCCAAAGTCGGGCGACGGGGAAAACGTCCGCATCGTCGACCTCTTCGTCGTTGAGATAGGCCTGGAAGCCGAACGGCTCGGCTGACGTTAGGAAGCCGAAGAGGCTTCGTTGGTTTTGGCCAAAGCGCCGGCGGGTAATGGGCCCGATTAGAGCGGCGGCGACAGGATGTAGCGGCCAGCAAGCGGCCAGCCGCTCTTCGATGGCGGTAAGTGAACCCAAGCGGGACGCCTTGAGCGCGACGGCGACCGTCTTCGCTCTGTGGTCCGCCGTTGGCTTCGGGCCTTCGATAGCGCGTCCAAGCAGATCGATTTGTTCTTCAGCCGCGAGATTGACGGCGATATCCAGATATCGGCCCTGGATCTTGAGCCACTCGTCGCGAGCCTCTCGGGCAAGGCGCTGTGCGTACTCATCGAAGGCCTGGTGCAGAATGCCGACGACAATTAACCGGCCTTCCGCACGTGCAGCGGCTTCCGCCAGCTCCTGAAAGATGTGGACATCGCCCCCGCCGCGCGCGGCGTGTTCGAGGAACTTGCCCATTTCGTCGAGGAAGAGGATCAGGCCCTCGCGTTTAGGATCGGCAGCGATGCGAACGGCCCACTGCGCGAGTGTCTCATCGGAACCACGCCTCAACTTGCTCGCCGAGCCGACCGCGTTGGCGAGGGCCGCCTCTATGGCCGTAGCAGCGTCCATTCGGCTGCCGACGACCGGCGCGATACGCCAAGGGGTCTGGGAGGGTCGAAAACCCCGTATCAACTCCTCGCGCGCAGGCGTTGACACGGAAGCGAGCAGGCTCGCTCCGACCCGCTCGTTGCCTGCGGCCAGCGTAGCCAACGCGATGGCGAGGCTCGACTTCCCGCTTCCGTAGGGACCCGTCCAGGTGAAGGCGCCGTGGCCCGTGTCGGCCTTGTGCCGCGCCATGGACAGCAGCACTTCGACTGTTGATTGCGAGCACACATAGCCGTCGAGAATGGATGCATCGGCAAAATCGTCATCGACGCGAACTGCGCGCGTGAAGCGGCGTGCGACGTGGATTTGTTCGCTCAGCATAATCATCAGGCCACCAGCCGCATGTCGCGGTCGTAGAGGCGTTCCAAGAGCCGGTAGGGGGCGATGTCATTCAGGCGAGGCGCGTAGATCTGACGCATGCCCGATGACTCGTCCCATGTGAGGGCTGCGTCAGTGAGCGCTTCAAGCCGGGAAAGCCTTTCCGCCACGGAGTCCTCGTCCAAAAGGAAGACCTGACCCGGCGATCCGCGCTCGAAGGTCAGAAAGTCGACTGAAAACGACTTGCGACCGGAAAAATGAGAGCGCCAGAAATCGACGAGCGCGAATAGAAAGACCTCGTCGGGCAGGGACGGCTTGGCCCCCCGCCGGAAGCGGAAATAATCGCCCAGCGCCGCGCGTTGAATGAGGCCGAGTTCAGCCAAGGGTGACTCGATACTGTCCTCGGGCGCGCGCCGCCCTGTGGCGGCGGCCGCGTGATAGGTCCGGACCAGGCATTCAACGTCGCGTTTCAGGCTGACTTCACTCGCAACCCGATCCATTCGGCCCGACTCGTGCAGTTCCTGGCAGCGGCGCGAAAGCCGCTGAGCCATCAGGTCGCGATCGAACGTCGGCTCGTTGAACTCGTTGAACGCCCAATGCCAGGCCCCAGCCCGCCCTGGTGTCGACGCTAAATTCCAGTGAATCAGCCACAGAGAGGCCGGGTGTTCCAAGTAGCCGTCATGATTTTCCCCGAATAAGAAGTCGCCAAGTTCTCCAGTGGCAACTTTCGGCAATCTCGAAGATGTGCTGTCTTCGAGTTTCAATACTCCTGTAGACAATGCCCAGTGACGCATGGATAAAACCATGTTTCTGCCTACGCCAAATCTGGCTATCGCAGCTTCATCTGCAAAGACGTTAACGTGAACTTCTTCACTGACCTGTGAAGCCTCTTTCACGGCGTCGTAAGACTTCTTCAACCACCCGTAGCGGAGAGGGAAGGTCTCATGGCCCGCTAGTTGTAGGCGGGCGCCGTCGATATCGAAAAGGCTGCGGGGCATCGGACTGGAACTCCTGTCCAGTTGATACGACCGCGTGCACCGGTCTATGTCAATCGTTCCTGGTGAACCTCACCAGGGCGGATCGCAAGATGACAGACGACCAAAGCGTCTATTTGGACTACCAAGCCTCGACCCCGCTTGACGAACGAGTGCGCGCGCTGCTGGCGTCAATATCGGACGCATGCGTTGCGAACCCGCACGCGGAAGATCATGCCGCAGGGTGGCGAGCTCGCGCGGTCATAGAGGAGGCGCGCCGGCAGGTCGCCGATTCGATTGGTGCGGATCCCGATGAGGTCATCTTTACTTCCGGGGCGACCGAGGCTGACAACCTCGGTGTCCTCGGCGCTGCGCTGGGCGCTCCCAAGGAACGGAAGCGGATTCTTGTCAGCGCCATTGAACACAAGGCGGTGCTGGAGTGCGCCTATGGGGCGGAACCGTTTGGGTACTCGGTCGAGATTATCCCCGTAACGTCTTGGGGGGGTGTCGATCTCCAATGGTTGGCGTCCGCCGTTCGGGACGACGTTGCAGTGATCTCCGTCATGGCGGTCAACAACGAGATCGGAACGATTCAACCCGTCGAAGCAGTTGCGGACATTGGATCGAGAGCAGGGGCCTTCGTACACACCGACGCCACTCAGGCGCCGGCCGCGATGGGTGTCGATGTCGTCGCTTGGGGCGTCGACGCTGCTAGCTTCTCCAGCCACAAGGTCTACGGGCCTAAGGGCGTAGGGGCTTTCTATCTTTCGGCCTCGGCGCCTTGGCGGCCCCGTCCTTTGATGTTCGGCGGAGGGCAAGAAGCTGGCCTTCGGCCAGGCACGCTTCCCACCGAACTCTGCGCTGGCTTCGGCCTCGCCCTGTCGCTGATGTCGACGGAGGAGCATGTCCGAACTGCGCAGCTGCGCGATCATCTTCTAGGGCTGCTGTCCACGACGATCCCGAGGTTGGTGGCGACTTGTCTGGACGCGCCGCGGCATCCTGGATGTCTACATCTGCGTTTCGAGGGAGTGGACGCCAAGGATCTCATGACGCGACTGCAGCCCAAGCTCAGCGCTTCCACTGGATCAGCCTGTACATCCGGCCATATGAGAACATCCCACGTCCTTCAAGCTATCGGTCTGAGCGACGAGCAGGCGGCTGAGGGGGTGCGGCTGTCCCTCGGGCGCTTTACCTCGACCAGTGATATCGATCGCGCCGTAGCGCTTTTGGCTGAGGCGGTAGCCGACGCTCGGCGGCAAGCCTGACTGCAAATTCTTGTGGAGCGTCAGCAGCGGCTCGACGGTGCGGATCACAAGCCAACTGTGCTGATCACGCCGCGCGTTTTCTTCGCTTTGCCTGGATAATTCCTTTAGCCTCGGATCGCGTTCAACCTAGGAGCGCTCTTTTTTGAACGCTGGAGGGGCCGGGTGGAGGTCGTAAACTGGTCATCCATCGTACGCGGCATCGCAAACAGCCGGTCCGGCAAGGCGAAGTTCTTCAAGCCGGTCTGTGTGATTGCCGCTTTAGATCTTGCCGATGAGGGATCCATCGACCCGGACGATGTCAAAGCGCAAGCGATCCTGGATCGCTTTTCTAAATACATCACGCCGTTCCACAGTGAGCGGGGGCAAGATGGCTACCAGCCGCTTTGGCATTTATCGAACAATCAACTCTGGACATTCTTCGATGGCGATCGGCCGCTGACGTCGAGGGATTTTTCGGACGGAAGGCCGCGCTCGAAAGCCAGGCTATTCAGTCGCTTTGATAAGCTGGCGATCCGAAAAGAGGTTCGGAGATTATGGGACTCGCAATCTGACCGACGTCAGCTGCGGGACGCTATGCTGTTGATGCTCAGCAAAAGTGACGATGACAGTCGTCGCCTCGTTCAGCCTCTCTTCAATCCCAAGCACCTGCTCGAAGAGCGGCTTTGGCCCACCCAGGAGGCTTTGGCTGACTACTTCGCGAAATTAACAAACCAGCTTTCGCTCTTCGACCAGCAATCTGAGCCTCCTGCGGCTGACCGACTGGCCTCTGCTACGGAGAAGTCGCAACAGGCGTCCGATCGCGGTGGGCTTCAGTTTGCAGCGATTGAGAATGTGCCGAGCGCCATCGATTATCTTTGGTCGAACGGTCGTATCGTAGTTGGGCCCAACCAGGCCAGCATTCCGGCCTTTCCTTTCGCGACCTCGGAACGCGAACACCGGCAGCGCTTAGAGGCGTGCGCCATGCTCTCGGACGACTTAATCCGCCAGCTTGATAGGCAGCGGTGGCAGGTTCGAGAGGACTATCGGCTTGAGATTCAGCGCTATGTCGACCGACTGCCGAAAGGAGCAGACAACGACAACATTCTCCTTTCTGACGCTGCGGCTCGAGTGCTCAGAGAGCTGTTCGCAGCGGAGCAATCCTTTCTCCCAAGCGCGTTCGCAGCGGCGCTCAAGGTCTTGCTGCAGCAGCACATCGCCCTTCGGCCATTCTATCCGGAGTTAGACGCCTTCTATCGCGCGGTTCAAACCGGGCGGATCGACGAGCCTCTCCCACTCGATGCGGTGGACAGCATTAAGGCTATTGTCCTCGGGCAAACCCCGGCCGTGTTCGATGCCAGCGTGTCTATCGCCATCGGCGAAACGTCGGCTCCTGAGACGGCCGTTGCCGTTGCCGCTGCCGAGGCCGAAGATGCAAACGCCGAGGAGACAATCTCACCGCCACCCGATCCAATCGGCGAACTCGATCAGGCGAAGGCCCACGATTTCCAAATAGCGGGAATCCTAAACCGTCTCTGGAAGGTCCTAAGTAACGGCGAGAAGGTTCGGTCGACCACCGAGGCGTGGATTCAAACCTACCATTCCATGAGCGGCCCGATGAAGCAGATCCTCGAGTGGCTTCAGCATGCCCTAAACCGCAGCGGCGCTCCCTAACCCGTGCCAACCAACGGTGTCCTCGCCAGGGTCGAAGATCTTTGGAAGCGCAGCCGCCTAGCTGGGCAGAGTCGCGGATTACCAACCCGACGTCACCGTCGAAACGCTTCCTTTCACTTAGCGGCGGGCAGGTGATCGCGTGAGGGTCTTTATCTGAGATCCGGGCGCGGTGGTCATCACAGGCCCTCCATGGCCGCAGCCGCTGTGGAGGTCAGCAGGAAAAGCCGGTTCGGCTGCGAGGGGAAGGCCCGAAAGCCGAAGCTCTCATAGAAGGCGACGGCCTTGTCGTCCTTGGCGTCAACCAGGATGGCGAATACTGCCAATGTGCGGCTGGCGGCGAGGATGCGTTTGATCGCGTCGACCAGCAGAAGTTCGCCCAGGCCTTGGCCCTTGACCCGCTCGTCGCGCGCAAGGCGGCCGATCAAGGCGGCGGGAATGGCGTCGTAGCGAGGCAGCTTCTTGCCAACGTCGCCCGGAACGTCGGCCAAGGCCAGCGTGAAGGCACCCAGGCTGTAGAAACCGATAATGCTTTGGGCCTCGTCCAGGGCGACGAAAACGCGCGCGACGTTGCGGCGGTCGTCCTGGCCGGCGCGCTTGGCGAACCAGTCATCAAGGGCGGGCTGGCCGCAGCGAAAGGCCGACCGGTCGTGGGCCTTGTCGAGCGCGGCGATGGTGATCGTCAAACCCTAACCCATCCTGGCTTTGTAGCGACGCGCGGCGGCCACCAGATTGTCGTTCGGCGCAGGCGGATCGATGAGGGCGTCGAGAAAGGCTCGGGCGTCGGCGCCCGTCAGCACCATCCGCTCGTGCTCATCAAGCACGCGGCGTGCGCCCTCATAGGCCAGGTCCCCGGCCGTCAGGCCGCTGACCGCCATGGCCCGCTGGATCAGGTCCTTGGCCGAAGCGGCGACCCGCAGTTCGATCCGTTCCTTCTTGGGTTCCACGGCGGCGCGGCGGCGGGGATGCGGCAATCGCCATGGCCATGTCCTCTGGTTCTCCAAAAATGTACGGCGGATCACCGTGCGTTTCAAGGCGTGTGCCGCCAGCATCGACCAGGTCGGCGGATATTGCGGCTATATTCGACGTATAGAGTGGCGAGGTGCAGCCTGGCGGTCTTGCATGCGGCGGCGGTCGCCGGTGGCCGCGCCGGGATGCCGCGTCGCCGTGACTGCTTCCGCCGTCCGCTCCCTTGTCCTCGACCCTGCGGCCGGTCAGGCGACGGCCTGGGCCGGCCTTCGTCTTCATCATGTGCGCTACGTCCTGGCGGCGGCCGAGTGCGGCGGGTTTCGACGCGCGGCGCGACGGCTGGGCGTGCAGCAATCGGCTGTCTCGCGCCGCATTCAAGAACTGGAGGACCGGCTGGGCGCGCGGATCTTCGAGCGCGGCCCCTCCGGTGTGCTGTTGACGCCGGCGGGGCGTGACTTCGTCGAAGGCGCGCACGGAGCGATAGTCGAGCTCGACCGGGCAGTTGATCAGGTCGCCGACTTGGCCCGATCTGATCAGGAGACTTTGCGCATCGGCACCCTGTCACCGCTGGGGCCGGGTCCCCTCGATGACCTGCTTCGCCGTCTCCTGGCCGCCGCACCGGACCTCACCCTTGAGATAGCTGAGGGCGATGCTCGCGAGCACCTCGACGCCTTGGCGCGCGGCCGACTGGATGTCGCCTTTGTTCCCGGCCAAGCCGTCGGCCAGCGTTTCGACGTCCATCGGGCTTGGCGAGAGCATCTGTTGGCGGCCTTGCCGATGGATGACGCCCTGGCCGCGCAACACAGCGTGCGCTGGAGAGACATCATCGAGCGCAAGCTGTTGCTGCCGGCCGAAGGGCGGCGGGATCTGGAAGCCTTGATTACGCGGCGTGTTCGACGTCTTGGCGGGGTGGCCAGGATGGCTCCGCAACTGGCCGGCCACGCCACGGTCTTGCGTCTGGCGGCCCTGGGTCAAGGCGTCGCCCTGGTCCCGGAAAGCTGCGCGCCGCGCGTCAATGGCGTCGTCTATCGGCCCATCCATCGCGAGATCCTGGCCTACAACGCCGTCATCGGCAGGCGGCCGCCAAAGCCGGTCCTGCGACGTCTGCTGAGTCTGATTGAGAGGACGTGAGCGGACGTCATCGCGTGGCGGGGGCCGGTTCGAGCACCATGTCTCGGGTGACCAGAATCGTCAGCGGCAGACCGGCGCGCAGGGTCAGGGTCGGCTGCACATCGAGTTGGCGGCGGACGACCTGCTGTCCGGTCTGGTTGACGGTGTCCTGGACGCCGCGTCGCAGGGCTCGGGCCACATCGCCGTCGTCATCGGAACCCAGTTCGGCGCCGATCCCCAGCACGCTCGACAGCAAGGCGGCCTTGGCCATCCCGCCCCAGTGGGCGTCGACACCGTCCTCGAGCCCGGAGCGTCCGCCCGCATCCGCGCCGACCAGCCGGTCCAGCAGCAGGGAGCGGCCGTCGGGCAGGATCAGGCGATCCCAGGCCAGTAGCACGCGCTTCTGTCCGAAGCTGACCTGGGCGTCATAGGTCCCGATCAGTCTTGAGCCCTGGGGGATGAGCAAGATCCGGCCGCTCAAGCTGTCATAGACGTTGCGTGTGACCTGCGCCGACACCGGGCCCGGAAGGTCGGACCGGACGCTGGTGATCAGGGCGGCGGTGATGGTCGAGCCAGCCTGTAGCAGGTTGGGCGAGGCCGGCGGCGACAGTCTGTAGGCGCTGACCGTCTGACGGTCGCCTGGCCGATCCAGAAAGGCCTGCTTGGGTGCGGGTGGTCCGGCCGGTGGCGCGTCGAGCGCCGCCGCGAGCGGAGCCGGCGTCATGGCAACTTCAGGCCTCGCGGAGACCGGCGGCGTGCGCGCGGCTCCGTTGAAGAGCGCACTGGCGCGGGCCGCATCGAGGGCTTGGCGCCGCGCTTCGGCGCGTTGCGTGGCGGTCGGGTCCGCGTCTGACGGCGGGCTGCCGATCGCCGGCGGATCGATGGTTTCGCCGCGCTGCTGAGCTGCCACGATGGGACGCCCTAGATCGCCGGGCAAGGGCGGGCCGAGCTTTGGGACGTCGCCATAGGTTTTCGGCGCGCCCGAGACAGCCGCCGCCGGCGGTCCTGCGCTGGCTTCGGCTTGAGGGGCGGCGGGCTTCGGGGTTCGCGGCTGGAGGGCGAGGACCAAGGCGCCGCCGATCGCCACGGCGGCGGTGCCCGAGAGCACGGCGATCATCGGCCGCGACAGCTGCGCTACGCGCGGTGGATCCGCGCGCAGTCGTAGCGCCTCGACGGGCGGTGGCGTCGGAGGATCCTCGTTCTTCGGATCGGCGCTCATTGCCCGACGGCGCCTGTGCGGGTGATCGTCACGCGCCTTTGCTTGCGCTTGTCGCCAAGCCGCAGTTCGGCCCGCGTGAACAGGCGATCGACCACCATCTGCCGGCCCACGACGCGATAGGCGACGAGTTCGGGCTTGCCGGCCGGGTCGAGCACGAAGAGAGGCGGCAGGTCCGTCTGCGCGATCTTCGCCGGGAAGACGATGACCACCTTGGCGCCATTGTCGAAGACCTGGGTCGGCCGCCAAGCTGGCCGGTCGCCCGAAATCTTGTAGTCGAAGTTCAAGGCGGGCGGATCGGCCGCCAGCGTCGGCGCTGGGGCGGGCGGGGCCAGCGGCAGGACGCGCGCCCTCACGGCGATCAAGGCGTCCTGCGGATAGGTCCAGGCGACCGAGGCCATGTAGACGGCGGGGTCGGCCTTCAGCTCCACATAATAGGTGCGGCGGTCGGTATTGATCACCAGGTTGGTCGCCAGGTTGGCGGCCGTGGGCTTGACCAGGACGTGGACCCGGCGCGTGTCGCCGGTTCCGCTTTCGGTGTCGCCGAGGATCCAGCGGGTGGTGTCGCCCGCCGCGACCGGACCGGGTCCGATCAGTTGCTCACCCGGCTGCAGGACGAGATCGGTGACACGGCCCGGGGCGGCATAGACCTGGTACAAGCCGCCTTCGCTCCAGGCGTAGCGCTGCACGGCGCCTTGGAAGGTGTCGCTCGCCGGCTGCACCCGGGCGGCGGCGTTGGCCGCCACGACCGGATGTTTGGGGTCGCCCGCGACCGGCAAGCGGGGGGCATAGGGCCTGGGCTCGGCCTGGACCGCGCTCGCGGTCACAGCGGAAATCAGTAAAGCCGCAAGCGCGGCTTTGTGCGGTTGCGGAGGCGTCATGTGGCCAACTCCTTGGACCAATCGATCGCGTGGACGAAAACCCCGAGCGGGTTCTTCTTCAGCTCCTCGGCGTTGCGCGGGGGGCGCATGACCAGGGTGAGGATCGCCGACCAGCGCTCGGTGCTGGCCAGGGCTCCGTCCTGGTAGCGACGCTCGACCCAGGCGACCCGGAAGCTGCCCGGAGAGGCGCGGATGACGCTGGAGACCTCGACCGAGATCTGGACCTTGCCGACCAGCGCGAAGGGGTCTTGGCGTCGCGCTTCGTCATTGAGCGCCAGGGCGCCCTTCTCGGTGACGAAGTCGTAGGCCCGCAGCCAGTTCTGCCGCAGCACGATCGGGTCGGCGGGGATGGCCCGCACGTCCTCGATGAAGCGGGCCAGGTGGTAGGCCACCTGCGGATCGGTCGGCTTGTAGTCAGCCACGGCCGGCGACACCGTGCGCGCTTCGCCGAGCTTGTCGACCTCGACGACCCACGGCGTGACCGTCCCACGCGCGCCTTGCCAGACGAGGCCGCAGGCCAGCACGGTGATCACGCCGGCCTCGACCAGGGCCAGGGCCCAGATCCGCCGGCCGGTGACGGCGACCTGACCGACCCGATCGTCCCAGGCTTGCCGGGCCCTGCGATAGGGCGTGTCCGGTTCGGGCGTGCGGCCGTAGCGAACTTCGGGGCGCTTGAACATGCTCATCAGGATCCTTCCGAGAGGTCGACCGAGGCGCCGCCACCGCTCTGGCTGGAGGAGGCCGCGTGGCTCGCCGCCGAAGCGCCGTGGCTGATCGTCTGGGCTTGCTTCATCCGCTTGGCCCAGGCGGGCGGCGCGGCGCCCTGGCCGCTGCTGGGCGGCGCTTCGCCGCCAGACGGGCCAGAGCCTTGGCCGGCTTGCTGTTGACGGGCGGCCTCGAAACGCGCGCCGAGCGATTGGGCCGCGCGCCGCAGCGGACTGGTCGCCGCCGTCCCGGCCGCCTTGGCCACGCCGGCCACGCCGCCGCTCTGCATCGCGCCGGTCGCCCCGCCGGCCAGGGTCGCGGCGCCGCGCGCGGTCCCCGCGGCTAATCCAGCAAGGCCACCCATCGCCAGGCCCGCCGCCGCGCCGCCGGCCAAGAGCGCGCCGCCGGCCGCCGCGCTGGCGCCCACCGCCGCCCCGGCGCTGAGCTGCGGGCCACCCGACACCAGGCCGTTGGCAAGACCGGGGGCGAACAGCCCAAGGCCCAGCAGGCACAGCGAGGCCAGGACGACGGCCAGGGCCTCTTCAATGGTGGGCTGGGCGGTGGCGAAGCTTGCGGTGAACTGCTCGAACAGCGTCGAGCCGATGCCGACCACGACGGCCAGCACCATGACCTTGATGCCCGAGGCCACGACGTTGCCCAGCACGCGTTCGGCCAGGAAGGCGGTCTTGCCAAACAGCCCAAACGGCATCAGCACGAAGCCGCACAGCGTCGTCAGCTTGAACTCGATGAGCGTCACGAACAGCTGCACCGCCAGCACGAAGAAGCTCAGCACGACGATCAGCCAAGCGATCAGCAGGACCGCGATCTGGATGAAGTTCTCAAAGAACGCGACATAGCCCATCAGGCCGGAGATCGCTTCGAGCAGCGGTCGGCCCGCATCGATGCCGGCCTGGCCCACGCGGCCGGGACGCAGCAGGTCGGCGGCGGTGAAGCCCGTGCCCGAGGCCTTCAAGCCTAACCCTGCGAAGCTTTCGAAGATGATCCGAGCCAGGCCGTTCCAGTTGCCGATCAGATAGGCGAAGGCCCCGATGAACAGGGTCTTGCGGATCAGGCGGGCGATAACGTCCTCGCCTTCGCCCAGGCTCCAGAACAGAGCCGCCAGGGTGACGTCGATGACGATCAGGGTGGTGGCGATGAAGGCCACTTCGCCGCCGAGCAGGCCAAAGCCGGAGTCGATATAGGCCGTGAAGACGCCCAGGAAGCGGTCGACGACGCCGGGACCTTCCATGGTCAGCGCTCCGAGGTCTTGGACAGGCCGAGGAACCGGCGGCGCTGGTCGGCCCAGGCCCGCAGGCAGGCCGGTTCACGCGCGCCGGTTTCACCCAGGCCCTGACAGCGTTCGAGTTCGGCGCGAGCCGGATCGACGACGCTGGTCGCCGGCGCCGTCGCGACGGGCGCGGGCGGCGGCGGCGCGTGGCGCGTCTGCAAGGCCGCCACGAGGAGCGCCAACAGGGCAAAGCCGATCGCGGCCAGCCGGAACGTGAGGGCCGAGGTCATGGCCGGGTCGGCGAGCCATTGAACATCTGGGCCGAGCCCGGCTGGTAGCCGGCCCCGGGTGTCAGGAACCGGCGCAACTGCTCACGGGCCTGATCCTGGGCCGCCGCGCGCTGGGCCGCCTCCAGGGTCTGGGCGCGGCCTTGCGCGGCCAGCAGGGTGGTGAGGTCCGATAGCTGCTGAGATTGCAGGGCCAGCAGTTGGTTGCCGGCCTGAGCCGCCTGCAACGCGCCGCTGGCCGACTGGCTGGCCGAGACCAGGGCGCTCATCTCCTGGCGCGCGTCGTCGAGGTTGCCGACCACGCCGGCCTGGATCTTCAGGGCGTCCTTGAACGCCCCGACGCTGTTGGCCCACCGCGACTGTGCGCCAGCGACCAGCGCCTGGTCGCTGGCGGTGAGGTCGGCGGGGCGATAGGCGGCCTTGAACGCGTCCTCGATGGCCGAGACGTTGAAGGCCAGCTGCTGGGCCTGATCGATCAGGGCCCGGGTGCGCTGCAATTGGCTCTGGAGCGAGGCCAGGGCGGAATAGGGCAGGTTCGTCAGGTTGCGCGCCTGGTTGACCAGTGACTGGGCCTGGTTTTGCAGCGCGGTGATCTGGTTGTTGATCGACTGCAGCGTCCGGGCCGCGGTCAGCACGTTCTGGGCGTAGTTCGACGGGTCAAAGACCGTCAACTGCGCCTGGACGGGGGCGGCGATCGTCAGGGCGGGCGCGGCCAGCAGGACGGCCAGCAGCGCACGCCGGCAAGGGCGGGGGCTCATGATTGTGACTCCGGGGTGGTGGGCTCGGGCGGCGGAGAGGCCGCTGGGCGTGACGCCAGCGGCAGGGACGCCAGAAGGTCGGCCGCCCAGTCGAGATCACGAGCGCGCAGCCACGCGCTGGCGAAGCCGGCCTTGCCGCTCGCCGCCAGGACGTTGGTGATCAGGGTTTGGTCGCCCTTGGAGGAGGCGGCCGCGAAGGCCAGGGCCACTTCGCCAAGCCCCAGGTCGAACAGGCGGTCGCCGTCTGGGGACTGGCAGTAGTAGTCGCGCTTGGGCGTCGCGCGGCCGAGGATCTCGATCTGGCGGGCGTTGAGGCCAAAGCCCGCATAGATCTGGGCGATCTGCGGTTCGAGCGCCCGGGCGTTGGGAAGGAACACCCGCGTCGGGCAGCTTTCGATGATCGCCGGCGCGATCGCATTGTCCTTGATGTCGGCCAGCGACTGGGTGGCGAAGATGACGCTGGCGTTCTTCTTGCGCAGCGTCTTGAGCCATTCGCGCAACTGCTGGGCAAAGCCGGGATCGTCCAGCGCCAGCCAGCCCTCATCGACGATGACCAGGGTTGGCCGCCCATCCAGGCGGCGTTCAAGGCGATGGAAGAGGTAGGCCAGTACGGCGGGCGCGCCGGGCGAACCGATCAGACCTTCGGTCTCGAACGCCTGGACGTCGCCGCCTCCCAGGCTTTCGCCCTCGGCGTCGAGCAGCCGGCCAGACGCGCCGCCGACGCAATAGGGCTGCAGGGCCAGCTTCAGGGCGTTGACCTGCAACAGAGCGGCCAGGCCGCTGAGCGTGCGCTCCTCGACGGGCGCGGAGGCCAGGGCCCCGAGCGCCGACCACAGGTGGTCGCGGACCTGAGGCGTGATCGCCGCGCCTTCGCGCGCGAGCAGGGCGGCCAGCCAGTTGGTGGCCCAGGCCCGTTCGTCCAGATCGTCGATCGCCGCCAGGGGCTGGAGCGCAGGTGCGCCGCCGCCGCCCTGGCCGGCTTGGCCGCCCAGATCATGCCAGTCGCCGCCCATGCCCAGGGCGGCGGCGCGGATCGAGCCGCCGAAATCAAAGGCGAAGACCTGGGCGCCGGCATAGCGGCGGAAGGACAGGGCCATCATCGCCAGCAGCACCGACTTGCCCGCGCCGGTCGGTCCCACCACCAAGGTATGGCCGACGTCCCCGACATGCAGACTGAAGCGGAACGGAGTGGCCCCGTCGGTGCGGGCGTGCAGCAGCGGCGGCGCGGCCAGGTGGTCGTCACGCGCCGGCCCGGCCCACACCGCCGACAGCGGCATCATGTGCGCCAGGTTGAACGTCGAGATCGGCGGCTGGCGGACATTGGCGTAGACCTGCCCCGGCAGACCGCCAAACCACGCCTCGACGGCGTTGACGGTCTCGGCGATCACCGTGAAGTCGCGACCCTGGATCGCCTTCTCGACCAGCCGCTGCTTCTCGGCCGCCGCCTGTGGATCGCGGTCGCTGACCACCACCGTGGCGGTGACGAAGGCCTGGCCGATATCGTCGGCCCCGAGGTCCTGCAGCGCCGCGTCGGCGTCGGCCGCCTTGTTGGCGGCGCCCGGAGTCGACCAGGGCCGAGGCCTCGTTGGTCATCACCTCCTTGAGGATCGCGCCGATCGATTTGCGCTTGGCGAACCATTGGCGGCGGATGCGCGAGAGCAGGCGCACGGCGTCGATCTTGTCGAGCATCAGCGCCCGGGTCGTCCAACGGTACGGAAAGGCCAGGCGGTTGAGGTCGTCGAGGATCCCGGGAAAGGTCGCGCTCGGGAAGCCGACGATGGTCAGGACCCGCAGATACTGGCCCCCGAGCCGGGGCTCCAGGCCGCCGGTCAGCGGCTGGGTGGCCAAGAGGACATCCAGGTGCATCGGCGTCTCGGGCACGCGCACGTTCTGGCGGGTGTCGGTGATCGCCCCATGCAGGAACGACAGCGTCTCCTGGTCATCCAGCCACGCCGCCTGCGGCATGAAGGTCTCGACCAACTGGAGCACGCGGTCGGTGCGCTGGATGAAGCCCTTGGCCTGCTCCCAGGCGTCGACGCCGCGGCGCGCGCGGCCTTCGATCATCAGGCCCTCGACCCGGGCCGCGTCCTCGGCGGGCGGCCTCCAGACGAAGGTCAGGAAGTAGCGGCTTTCGAAATGGCTGCCGGCCTCGGCGAACTGCTCGCGCCGTTCCAGGTCGACCAGCGCCGAGGCGGCGTCGGGGAAAAGGCCTTCGGGATAGCCTTCGGCGCGGTCGCGGCGGGCTTCGATAAACAGCGCCCAGCCCGACCCCAGGCGGCGCAAGGCGTTGTTGAGGCGAGCGGTGGCGGCGACCAGTTCCGACGGCGTGGCGCTGTCGAGGTCCGGCCCCCGAAACCGCGCCGTCCGCTGCAGGCTGCCGTCCTTGTTGAGGATCACGCCCTTGGCCACCAGGGCCGCCCAGGGCAGGTAATCGGCCAGCAGGGGCGTCGGCGCGCCATAGGCGGAGAGCGGCATCATCGCCCTCAGGTCCGCAGGTAGGGCGGATAGCGCAGGTGCCGGCGCGCCACCTCGAAGACCTGCGCGTCGCGCCGCGCCGCCCACACCGCCGCGCCGCGCACCACCGGCGCCGGATCGCTCAGCCCGCGAGCCAGAGCCGCAAGCCCAGACCCAGGGCCGCAGCCAGCGTGCCGTTGGCGATGGCCACCGTGCGTGGCGCACCGCCTAGCAGGATCGGCTCGACCAGGGCCCGATGGACCGGCGCGAAATAGCCGCTCGGCAGGCTGAGTTCGGGGGCGGCGCTCACGCGATTAGCGCTCCGCCGCCGAACGAGAAGAAGCTGAGGAAGAAGCTGGAGGCGGCGAAGGCGATCGACAGGCCAAAGACGATCTGGATCAGCCGGCGAAAGCCTCCGGAGGTGTCGCCAAACGCCAGGGCCAGGCCCGTGGTGATGATGACGATCACCGCGATGATCTTGGCCACCGGCCCCTCGATCGACTCCAGGATCGACTGCAGCGGCGCTTCCCACGGCATCGAAGAGCCGGCCGCGCGGGCGGGGGCGGCATAGACCAGCCCCAGGGCGGTCACGGCCGCGCAGCCGAGGCGGTCAAGCATCGCGCCGTTGAGCGGCCGGCGGTTGTGGCGTGCGGCCGCTTTTCCGGCGGGCGCGTTGGTCGGGATCATGTCGGATCTCCAAGCGGGGTGAGGGCGTAGTCGCCGTCGGCCAGGCCCTGGACGGCGGAGAGCTCGGTCAGGCGCCGCTGGCCGCCCCGGCCGACGAGCACGGCAACGAGGTCGATGGTCTCGGCGATCAGGGCGCGCGGGACGGTGACGACGGCTTCCTGGATGAGCTGCTCAAGCCGGCGCAGCGCGCCCAGGGCCGAGCCGGCGTGGAGCGTGGCGACGCCGCCCGGATGGCCGGTGCCCCAGGCCTTGATCAGGTCCAGCGCCTCGGGGCCGCGAACCTCACCGATGATGATGCGGTCGGGGCGCAGTCGCAGGGTCGAGCGCAACAGCTCCGTCAGGGAGGCGACGCCATCCTTGCTGCGCAGGGTCACCCGGTTGGCGACCGCGCACTGCAGTTCGGCGGTGTCTTCGATCAAAGCGATCCGCTGGCCAGTGTCAGCGAGCTCGGCCAGCAGGGCGTTGGTCAGGGTGGTCTTGCCGCTCGACGTTCCGCCAGCGATCAGGATGTTGCGTCGCTCGGCGACCGCGGCGCGCAGGAGGGCGGCCTGGCCCGGACGCATGATCCCGGCGGCGACATAGGCGTCCAGGCCGATGATCTGGCCGGCGGGCTTGCGGATGGCGAAGGTCGGCGCCGCGACGACCGGCGGCAGCAGGCCCTCGAACCGCTCACCGCTTTCGGGCAATTCGGCCGAGACCCGCGGGGAGGTCGCATGGACTTCGGCGCCGACATGGTGGGCGACCAGGCGGATGATCCGCTCGCCATCCTCGAAGCTCAAGCGCCGGCCGGTGTCGGCCAGGCCCGACCCCAACCGGTCCAGCCAGAGCCGGCCATCCGGGTTCAGCATGATCTCGACGACGTCGTCGGCGGCGAGCCAGGCGCCGATCTCCGGACCCAGGGCCGTGCGCAGCATGCGGGCGCTGCGGACGGCGGATTCGCTTCGGATCGGGTGCAGCGTCACGGTCAGCCTCGACGAGGTCCGGCGGTGGCCGGGGTTCGGGGCTAGACAAAAAGCGCCGTAGAATCTGGCGCTGCAACAAGGGTTTGAGGGCAGTCGTAGGCTGGCGTGCAAAGACAGGCGCTAGCGAAAGCGGCGGGTGCGCCGACGTCGCTCAGCCGTGGCGCTTGTCGCCAAAGGCGCTCGGACTTAGCCTTCTCGGCGGAGGCTCCAATGGATTTCGCCGACAAGATGCGCGTGCTGGTCAGCGTCGAACTGGCGGCCGCCAATCGTGATCCCGAACGCCTGACGCAGGTGATCGACCACCTGGCCGAACTGCTGGGCATGGCTCTCGTGGTGGCTTACCGCGATGACCGCGTGGCACTCGACCGCGCCGCCACGGCGCTGGAGGGGATCATCCACGGCCATGCGGTGCTTAAGCTCGAAGCGCTCAAGGCCCTAGGCCTGGATGACCTGCGGGACTGATCTAGGTCATGTCAGGATCCGGCGGCGCGGCGGTGGCGGCGATGTCGTCCGACAGGGTCTTGCCCTTGGCGATCCGCCGGCCCAGCGCGGTCAAGTAGTTCTCGTAGCGCTCCCGCCCCTTGACCTGCTGGGCGGCCAGCGCCGCTTCCGGCAGGGCCAAGGTGTTGGCCAGCCAGAACCGCACGAAGAGGCCCAACGCCTCGTTCGAGATCGTGGTCTGGTGCTCGATGCGATCGGCCTGCCTTGAGAGGCGATCCAGCCGTCGGCTTAAGGCCGCCTCCAGCTGCTCGCTGTTGTCGGGCGACAGGAAGGACGCCAGGGCGGTCTCGACGACCAGGGCTTGCGAGACCCGCTTGCGGACCGCGTATTCGGCCAGGCGTCCGGCCAGGCTCGGCGGTAGGCGGAAGGTGTGCTTGGTCCTCATCGGGGTTCAGAGCTCCAGGCCGTCATCAGGGTCGAGCGAGGCCTGCCGCGCCAGCCGGCCCATCCGGTGGTCCAGCCGCCGGGCGCGCGCCGCAGCCTCCTCAGCGTCGCCTTCGCCGTCATCGAAACTGAACTCGGCAACGGGTAGGGCCGGCTCTGTCAGGTCGGGTTCCAGGCTCAGTACGCGCGGGTTAGGTCCGTCGGTGTCCTGATTGTCCGTTGACGGATCAAGTGGCGGATCGGTGATCAATGGCTGCGCGATCAGCACCCGGCCCGTCCAGTCGTCGGCGAGCGGGGTGGTCGGGCGCCAGGGCGCCGGAGCTTCAAGGACCCTGGCGGCCAGGCGCGCGTCCTTGAAGTATCGCGCCTTGCGGGCGCGGATCGGCGGCGTGCCCGACAGCATCACTACCTCCTCGTCCGGGGGCAGTTGCATCACCTCGCCGGGTGTCAGGAGCGGCCGGGGCGACTCGGCCTTGGAGACCATCAGATGGCCCAGCCACGGGGAGAGGCGGTGGCCCGCATAGTTGCGCATCGCCCGTTCTTCCGTCGCCGTGCCCAGGGCCTCGGACACCCGCTTGGCTGTGCGTTCGTCGTTGGTCGCAAAGCTCACCCGGACGTGACAGTTGTCGAGAATGGCGTTGTTGGGCCCGTAGGCTTTTTCGATCTGGTTGAGCGATTGGGCGATCAAGAACGCCTTCAGTCCGTAGCCAGCCATGAAGGCCAGAGCGCTCTCGAAGAAGTCCAGCCGCCCCAGGGCCGGAAATTCGTCGAGCATTAGCAACACGCGCTGGCGACCAGCGGCGCCGTCCAACTGTTCGGTCAAACGACGTCCGATCTGGTTGAGCAGCAGCCGCACCAGCGGTTTGGTCCGGCTGATGTCCGAGGGCGGCACCACCAAGTAGAGGGTGCAGGGGCCCCCTTCGACAAGATCGGCGATCCGCCAGTCGCAGCCTCGCGTGACCTGAGCCACCGTGGGGTCGCGATAGAGACCCAGGAACGTCATCGCCGTGCTCAGCACGCCAGAGCGTTCGTTGTCGCTCTTGTTCTTGAGTTCACGCGCCGCGCTGGCGACGACGGGATGCGGCCCATCTTCCCCCAGATGCTGGGTGGCCATCATCGCATCCAGCGTCTGCTCGATGGTCCGCTGGGGATCGGACAGGAAGGCCGCGACCCCGGCCAGGGTCTTGTCGGGCTCGGCGTAGAGGACGTGCAGGATGGTCCCGACCAGCAGCGAGTGGCTGGTCTTTTCCCAGTGGCTGCGCTTGTCGAGCGAACCTTCGGGATCGACCAGAATGTCGGCTACGTTCTGAACGTCGCGCACCTCGAAGACGCCGCGCCGGATCTCAAGCAGGGGATTGTAGGCCGATGAATCCGGGTTGGTCGGATCGAACAGCAGGACCTTGCCGAACTTCGCGCGAAAGCCGGCCGTCAGGGTCCAGTTCTCCCCCTTGATGTCATGGACGATCGCCGAGCCAGGCCAAGTCAGCAGGCTGGGCACGACAAGGCCGACGCCCTTACCCGAGCGCGTGGGCGCAAAGCACAACACATGCTCTGGACCGTCATGACGCAGATAGGCCTGGTCGAGTTGCCCCAGGATCACCCCGTCGGGACCCAGCAGACCGGCGGCGCGGACCTCACGTGGGATCGCCCACCGCGCCGTGCCAAAGGCGCTGGACTTGCCGGTTTCCCGTGCGCGCCAAACCGCCATGGCGATGGCCGCAACGATCGACAGCAGGCCGCCCGAAACGGCGATGGCCGCGCCCTTCAGGAAGACGCGCGGCGCATAGGCGTCATAGGCGAACCACCACCAGAAGAAGGCCGGCGGCGGATAGAGCCGATGGTCCCCGATGATCAGCCAGGGCGCGCCAAGTTCGGGCTGATAGCCTAGGGCGTTGGCCGTCCATTGAGTTGCGCCCCACGTCGTCGCCAGGACAAGGACGAAGACGACAATCACTGGTGCCCACAGGATGCGTGTCGCCGACATGCGAAACCTCGGCCGAAAGCGGCCAGGATCGAGACTCGCGGCCTCGGTGCAAGCCCATGAACGGGCGCTGTGTGAAGGCGGCCGTTCTAGCGTGCAAAGACAGGGGCAGGCGTAGTTTGGCTCGCCGCGAACCCGCTGTGTTTTTGACGCCGCCGGTTCGTGGGGTTAGGTCAGAGGCGGCGGATCTTGGTCGGGGCGCGCAGCGGCATGTCCAAGCGCTCGCGCCAAAACCCTGGGGGTCCTCGCACGACTTTCCAACACCCCGACTAAGATGAGAAGAGGCTGAGGCAACGCCGATCTGGCCCCTGCTTGGCGGTTCATCGGCGCGGCCTGGTTCGAGATTTGAGCCTCGCGCACAGCGCGACGCTTAGTTAGGACCTGCTGCCGGGCAGCCGCACCAGGCCGTAAACTGCTGTTCCAGGAAATGGACAGGCTCGCGGCTAACCAGTTTACGTTTTGCCCCGCGACGGCGGCTGAATGGATGATTTACGTACAGCTTGGCCTCTTAGAGGTGGACCCGGTCAGGCGGCTAGGGGCGCTGGTGCATAGTCGATGTATCCCGCTTCGCCTCCGCCAAAGAGGGCGGAGCCATCGAATTGCGCAAGCGGCAGATCCTCGGCCAGGCGGCGCGGCAGGTCGGGATTGGCGATGAAAGCTCGGCCAAAGGCGACGACGTCCGCATAGCCATTCTCGAGCACCCAGTCAGCCTTGGCGCGATCGTAGTGACCCGCGACGATGATCGGACCGACGAACCGTTCGCGCACATCCTGGCGGAACGCCTCGGTGAACTGGGGCGCATCATCCCAGTCCGCCTCGATCAGGTGCAGGTAGGCGACACCCTTGGCCTGCAGGAACTCGGCCGCCTCGAGAATGGTGGGCATGATGTCGGAGCAATCCATGCCGCGCGCCGTGAGGAACGGAGCCAGGCGGATGGCGGTGCGCGCCGCGCCGATCTCGTCGGCGATGGCGGTGATCACCTCGCGCAGGAACCGCAAGCGGTTGTCCCGCGAGCCGCCGTACTCGTCGGTGCGGAGGTTGGAGCTTGTGCGCAGGAATTGATCGACCAGATAGCCATTGCCGCCATGGACCTCGATCCCGTCGAAGCCGGCCTCGATGGCGTTGCGCGCCGCCTGGCGGAAGTCCTCAACGATCGCCTTGATCTCATGTCGTTCCAGAGCGCGCGGCGTCGGGCAGTCCACCATCGCGCCCTGTCCGGTGGCCGGATCGACCTTCCAGATCTGGCCTTCGAACGGCGTGGCCGAAGGGGCAACCGGGAGCCCTCCGCCCTGGAAATCGGAGTGCGACATGCGCCCGACGTGCCAGAGCTGCAGGAAGATGACGCCGCCCTGAGCGTGAACGGCGTCGGCGATCAGGCGCCAGCCGGCCACCTGCTCGGGACTGTAGATACCCGGAGTGAACGAGTAGCCCTTGCCCTGCGGCGAGATCTGCGAGGCCTCGGTCACGATGAGGCGGCGGACGCGCGCTGGGCGTAATAGCGCGCGTTCATGGCGTTGGGGATGTCGCCGGGCTGGGTGCTGCGCGCGCGCGTCATCGGCGCCATCGCGATCCGGTGGGGAAGAGTGATGCCGCCGATCCGTGTCGGGGTGAAGATCTTGGACGTCATGGTCATGCTCCGTCGAACCTGACGAGGATCTAGGCTCTCCAGTCCTGGCGCAGGCTTGAACAAGTTCCGGCTCACTTGGCGGATCGTCCTCATCTTGCTCGGGGCTGCGCGCGTTCGAAGCGCGCTCGACCACCCGCCTCGTGACGCGCCCTCAAGGACGCCAAATCGCGGCGGAAAGAACAAGAATCCCCGGCAAGGGATCAACATTATCGAGGCGACCGCGAGCCCCGCATCAAGGACGCCTCCCATGCCGATCACAGCGACTCCCGCCCCCGGACCCCTCCTGCTCACGCCACAGGATCACACCGTGATCCTGATCGACTTCCAGTCGCAGATGGCCTTCGCCGCCAAGTCGGGTGAGCCGGCCGTGCTGCGCAACAACGCCGCCCTGGTAGCCAGCGCCGCCGCCGGCTTCGGCGTCTCGACGATCCTGACGACGGTGGCCGAGAAGAGCTTCTCGGGCCCGATGTTCTCGGAGATCACCGATCCGTTCCCGGGCGTGGCGACGCTCGACCGCACCTCGATGAACACCTGGGAAGACGCCAGTGTCATCGAGCGCGTGAACGCCATCGGCAAGACCCGCATCGTTCTGGCCGGCCTGTGGACCTCGGTCTGCATTGTCGGCCCTGCCCTGTCGGCCCTGGCCCAGGGCTTCGAGGTCTATGTCGTCACCGACGCCTGCGGCGACGTTTCCACCGAAGCCCACGAGCGCGCGGTCGACCGCATGGTCCAGGCCGGCGCGCGGCCCATGACGGCGCTGCAGTACCTGCTTGAACTGCAGCGTGACTGGGCCCGTGGCGAGACCTACGAGCTGACGACGGACGTCGCCAGGAAGTTTGGCGGCGCCTACGGGATCGGCATCGTCTACGCCAGCACGATGTTCGGTGCGTCCGAGAGCCACGCCGCCGCGGCCTGACGCCCGTACAGGGGCGGGACCTTCCCCCCGGGTCCCGCCCCACCTCATTCGACGGATCGCCGGCGATGAAACCCTACCTACTGTCCCTCGGCGCCGGCCTGCTGGTTGGCGTGATCTATGCGCTGCTCGGCGTACGCTCGCCCGCCCCGCCGGCCATCGCCCTTCTAGGGCTCATGGGGATGTTGCTGGGCGAACAGGCGGTGCCGATCGCCAAGCGCCTGGGCCAAGGCTCCGGTTATCGCCTACCTCAAGGGCCCCGAATGCGCCGGCCAGGTGCTGGGGCCCCAAGCCGTCGTCGGCGACGGCCCCGATCCAAACAGGGATCAGGCATGATCCTCGACCGCCGGCAGGCCGTCGCTCAGGGCGCGGCATTCCTGTCCAGTTCCGCTCTTGCCAAGCCTCGGAAGCCCGCCCCCATGACCGACCTGCTGCTCATCAACGGCAAGTTCACGACCCTCGACCGCGGCAATCCGCGCGCCGACGCGGCCTTGGTTCGCGACGGCCGGTTCGTGGCGGTGGGTGTCGAAGGCGAGGTTCGCGCTCATGCGGGTCCTCATTCGACGATCATCGACCTCAAGGGCCGTCGGGTGATCCCGGGCCTGATCGACAGCCACATGCACATCATCCGCGGCGGACTGAACTACAACATGGAGCTGCGCTGGGACGGCGTGCCCACGCTTGGCCGACGCCATGGCCATGCTGAAGACGCAAGCCGCACAACACCCCGCCGCCCCAGTGGGTGCGGGTGGTCGGCGGCTTCACCGAGCACCAGTTCGCCGAGAAGCGCCTGCCGACCCTGGACGAGATCAACGCCGCCGCGCCCGAGACGCCGGTGTTCATCCTGCACCTCTATGACCGCGCCTTGCTCAATGCGGCGGCCCTGCGCGCGGTCGGCTACACCAAGGACACGCCCAACCCGCCGGGCGGCGAAATCGTCCGTGACGCGGCCGGCAATCCGACCGGCCTGCTGCTGGCCCAGCCCAACGCGCATGATCCTGTACGCCACCCTGGCCAAGGGTCCCAAGCTGCCGCCCGAATACCAGCTGAACTCGACCCGCCACTTCATGCGCGAGATGAACCGTCTGGGCGTGACCGGCGTGATCGACGCCGGCGGCGGCTTCCAGAACTACCCGGACGACTACCGAGATTGATCGAGAAGCTGCACGCCGACGACCAGCTGACCCTGCGCATCAGCTACAACCTCTTCACCCAGAAGCCGAAGGCCGAAGCTCGCCGGACTTCCAGCTTCTGCGCCCGAGCAGGTCAAGCCCGGGCAGGGCGACGACCGTGTACCGCCACAACGGCGCCGGCGAGATGCTGGTCTACACGCGCCGCCGACTTCGAGGACTTCCGCGTCGAGCGCGCCCGAGATGCCGCCGAACATGGAGAGCGATCTCGAACCGGTGATCCGCCTGCTGGCCGAGCAGCGCTGGCCCTGGCGGCTGCACGCCACCTACGACCAGACCATCGACCGGGCGCTGGACGTGTTCGAGAAGGTCAATCGGGATGTGCCGTTCGACGGCCTGCACTGGTTCTTCGACCACGCCGAGACGATCAGCGACCGCAACCTTGAGCGCATCGCCCGGCTCGGCGGCGGCGTGGCGATCCAGCACCGGATGTCCTACCAGGGCGAATACTTCATCGAGCGCTACGGCGCCAAGGCCGTCGAACGCACGCCGCCGTTCAAGCGGATGCTGGAGATGGGGGTGCAGGTCGGCGCCGGCACCGATGCCACGCGGGTGGCCAGCTACGATCCCTGGAACGTGCTGTGGTGGCTGACCACCGGCAAGACGGTCGGCGGCACGCGGATGTATCCGCCAACGAACCTCGTCGACCGCGAGACGGCGCTGCGGCTGTACACACAGGCCAACGCGTGGTTCTCCAGCGAAGACGGCACCAAGGGCCAGATCGCGGTCGGCCAGTTGGCTGATCTGGCCGTGCTCAGCGGAGACTATCTGACCGTGCCCGAGGACGAGATTGCGCACCTGTCCTCGGTTCTCACCGTCCTGGGCGGCAGGATCGTCCACGGCGAAGGCGACTTCTGCAAGTTGGCCCCGGTTCTGCCGCCGCCGATGCCCGACTGGTCGCCGGTGCGCACCTTCGGCGGCTACCAGGATCGTTCGCGCGGTCATGCGATGGCTTTGGCCTCGGCTTGCGGCTGCGCCAGCAACTGCAAAGTCCACGGTCACGACCATGCCGCGGCGCTTGGCCGGGACGCGCCGACAGCTGACGCGCGATCGTTCTGGGGCGCCATGGGCTGCGGCTGCTGGGCGGTTTGAGGATGAAGAGCCCCGAGCCCATCGCCGCTCTGCTCGGTGCGCCGGCCTTCGGACCGCTCGCCCGCGCGCTCCTGACCCTGCCGTACTGGCTGGCCGGCGTCTACAAGCTGACCCATCTGCCCGGCGCGCTCGACGAGGCGGCGCACTTCGGCCTGCGGCCCCCGGGCCTCGTGGTCGCCGCGACGATCATCGTGCAGGTAGGCGGCTCGCTACTGCTGGTCTTCGGCCGGCTGGGCTGGCTCGCGGCCGGGGCGCTGGGCGTCTTCACGGCCGCGGCCACCCTGATCGCCCACCCCTATTGGATGGTGGCCGATCCGATCGAGCGCTTCCACGCGCTCAACACCTTTCTCGAGCACATCGGCCTGATCGGCGGACTCATGCTTGCGGCGATCCTGGTCGAACGGGAGGCGTCGGCATGAACGCCAGAGCCACTTGGCTGCCCGGCGCCACCAGCATGGGCATGGCCTTCGTCGGCGGCTATGTCGACGTGGTCGGCTTCGTCCTGTTGTTTGGCCTGTTCGTGAACCATGCCACCGGCAACCTGGTGATGCTGGGGGTCGCCCTGGTGGGCGGCGACGACGGCATCGTCACCAAGCTTCTCTCCCTGCCGGTGTTCGTCGCCGCGGCGGCCGCCACCTACGCGTTGATCCGTCGGCGACGGGCCCGTGGCAAGGCCAGCGACGTGATCGTCCTGCTGTTGCAAGCGGCGCTGATGCTGGCCTTCATGCTGGCGACCGTCGCGGCCCTACCCGCAGGCAACGCGGATCAGCCAGCCGTGATGATCGCGGGCCTCGTGGGCGTCTGCGCGATGGCCGTACAGAACATCGGCGCGCGGGTGATCTTCAGCGATCTTGCGCCAACCACCATCATGACCGGCAACGTCACCCAGGTCGCCATCGACCTTATCGACCTGCTTTCAGCCAAGCCGACGTTGGACGAGGCGTTGACGGCCCGGATCATCAAGACGTGGCCGCCGGTGATGGCTTTCGCGCTCGGTGTGGCGTGCGGCGCGATCGGTGTCTTGGTGGCAGGCCCCTGGAGTTTGCTGGCGCCGTTTGCTGTCGTCATGTCGCTGGCCCTCTCACGTCATCTCGCGAGGTCGCCCGCCCAGGATGAATCGGGCAACGCGCCTGTGCCTGCCCTTCAAAGGCGACCATGAGCGCCCGCGCACACTCGATCATTCAGTTTTCCGGAATGGTGAAGCCAGTCTTCTACCCCTCATTCGGGTCGGGATGAGCCCCACCTAAGTGACGTCCCGCTTTTGGAGACCAGGAGAAACCAATGTCCCGTCTCGACGACAAGGTCGCCATCATCACCGGCGCGAGCGCAGGCATCGGTCGCGCCACCGCTAAGCTCTTTGCCGCCGAAGGCGCGGCTGTAATCGTTGGCGCCCGGCGCGAGACCGAACTGGCGTCCCTCGTGGCCGAGATTGAGGACGAGGGAGGCCGGGCCGTGCACCTTGCCGGCGATGTGCGATCGGAGGCGTACAACAAGGCGCTGGTGGATTTGGCCCTCGCTCGCTTCGGCCGCCTGGACATCGCCTTCAACAACGCCGGCGTCCTGGGCGAGGGCGGGCCGAGCAGCGAGGTCAGTCATGACGGCTTCAGCGACGCCCTGGCCGTCAACCTCACCGCCTCGTTCCTGGCCGCCAAGCACCAGATCCCGGCCATGCAGCGGACGGGCGGAGGGTCGGTCGTCTTCACCTCGACCTTCGTCGGCTACAGCTTCGCCTTCCCGGGCGTCGCCGCCTATGCGGCCAGCAAGGCCGGGCTGATCGGACTGACCCAGGCGCTGGCGGCGGAGTATGGCCCGACCAATATCCGGGTGAACGCGGTGCTCCCCGGCGCCGTCGACACCGACATGTATCGCGACATGAACGACACGCCGGAGTCTCAGGCGTTCGTCACAGGCCTGCACGCGCTCAAACGTGTGGCCGCGTCCGAAGAAGTCGCGCGCAGCGTCCTGTTCCTGGCCTCCGACGACGCCAGCTTCATCACTGGTACGGCCGCGCTTGTCGACGGCGGAGCCTCTATCACCCGCACCTGATGCCGTCCGTCTCGTGCTGAACAAAGTCTCCTAGGATCAAAATCCATGCGCCCCATCGATCAGGCTTCGCTTACGCAACCCTCGAACCCCGCGCCATTTGCCTGGCGGCTCAACAATGTCGCCGTGGCGGTGCACGATCTGGCGACGATGGCCAGTTGGTACGGCCGAGTCCTGGGCTTCACCCTCGTCGAGCACGGCCGCTTCGATGCGGTCGGCGCGGACTATCAGATGATCGAGCGCGATGGCTTTCGTCTCGAACTGGTCTGTCGACCGGCCGGCGCGAAGGTTCTTGTCGACCGCACGGCGCCGCCCGATCATCTCGACGTTCTGGGTTGGAAAGCCTTGGTGCTGGAGACCGACGACCTGGCGCAGGCGACCACGGCGCTGATCGGCAAGGGCGTCGATATCGTCTGGGCCGACCAGCAGATTTCTGCGAGCCGACGCTCGACGATGATCCGCGACCCGGAAGGCAATCTGATCAATCTGTTTGGCCCGAGACTGGCCGAAAGCTAGGTTTCGTCGCGGCGGGTGGGCCTCCGCATCTCGAAGCGGCCAGCTTCGGAGATCGCGTAGTAGTCGCTCGCGCCGCCCCTCAGGATCGGCTCGGCCAAGCCGGTGACATAGACGCCATCCCGCAGATGGCTCGCGGCGATTCGAATCCAGACGACCTGGCCCAGGACCATCCACGTGTCGAGCGGCTGGCCCTGCAGGTCGACAAGCCGCTGGACCTGCAGCACCTGGCACTCCATCGAGACCGGGCTTTCGGCCACGTGGTCGGCCGCCACCTTGACGCCGGGCTGAGGCGTCAGCCGCGCGTGTTCGAACTCATCGACGTCGGCCGGCAAGGGCGCACTGGATCGGTTCATCGCTTCGCTGAGCGTGCGAGTCGCGAGGTTCCAGACGAATTGTCCGGTCTCCTGCGCGTTCCTGACCGTGTCCTTCCAGCCCGTGCTCGCGAACGCCAGGATTGGCGGGCGATCATTGAAGGCGTTGAAGAAGCTGTAGGGCGCCAGATTGCGCACGCCGCTCGCCGAGCGCGTCGACACCCATCCGATCGGCCGCGGGCCGATGATGGCCTTGAACGGATCGTGCGCCAGCCCGTGCCCCTCGGCAGGCTCGTAGGTGTGGTCTTGCATGTCGCCGCTCTCAATCATGCGCGCGCGCCCGTCCCAGCCTGGGGTCGGTGAGCAGCAAAAGCGCCACGGCGGCGCCGGCCAGGGATGTCAGGACGGCGAGCGCGGCAAGGCCATGGCCTCCGCCATGCACGAAATCCTCGATCAGCCAGCCCAGCACCAGCGCGCCCAGGGCGATCGAGACGTGGATGGTGAAGATCACCGCGCCGAACACAAGGCCGTCGGCATGTTCGCCGGTCGACCGGCGATGGGCGAGGGCGACGGTGCTGGCGGTCTGCCAAAGGAAGGCGCCGGCCCCGCCCAGGCCGACGCCGTAGATCAGCGCCTCGACGATCGAGAGCACGGGAGCTTGGCTGGCTGGGCGCAGGATGAAGAGATTCCCGGCCAGGACCGCGAGGGCGGCCATGGCGATGATCGCCTTGCGACTGCCCACCAGGTCCTCGCTCTTCTGCGCCAGGGCCGGTCCCAGGACGCTTCCGACACTGAAGCTGACAAGCAGCCAGGGACCCAGGTGAGGCGCCAGGGTCGTCGCCGGAGAGAAGATCAGCAATCGACTCAGGGTCGACCAGAGCGTGGTCGAGATCAGGAAGGCCAGCAGCAGACGCCAGAGGCCATCGGGGACCTGCAGCCGGTGCAAGCGGGGCCGCTCCGAGCGTGCGATCGCGCCGGGTCGAGCTATCCATGACAGGACGCCGGCGGTCAGCACCATCGCCGCGGCGAACGTCGTCAGGACAGCGGTGCCTCCCGCCCGGAACACGGCCGCCGGCAACTGGGCCAATCCAAGGTTCGCCGCCGTGACCCCGAGCCGCGCCACGGCCGACAAGGTCGTGCGAAGGCGCACATAGGCGCGGGCGTCGTCCGCGTCGCGGGGGAGAAGCGTCGTCAACGCCGACTGGGGAACGTCGTAGAGCGCGTAGGCCAACCGAAAGCAAAGGCCTGCCGCCAGCACCATCGGGGCGTGGCCGTCGAGCAGGCCAAATTGCGCGAACAGCGCACCCGACGTTGCGACCGCGCCGATCATATGAACCGCGAGCGTCGTTGCGGGGCCGGCTTGCAACCACGTAAGCCCCACGCCCACGGCGACATCGAAGATGGCGCCCGCGATCAGAAGCATGAACAGCAGCCGCGTGACCACGTCCGAGGGCATCTTCAGGATCGCGATCAGAAAGTACGCCAGGAGCAGGTCGACGGTCGACCAGACAAGGCTCTTGGCCAAATGCGCCGCGCCGAAGGACCAGCGCGTCACGTTTCCATCGTCGGGGGGACTGAGCTGATCGGTCGCGGCTGTCACGTTGCGTTCTCACATCACCCGCGAGCGGGCGGCGATCCATGACCCAAGCCTTGAAAGCCGCCGAGACAAGCTTTCATGACACGGCCAAGGTCTAGGGTGCAGCCTCATCGGATGTGGTCAACCGTCCCAGATGCGCGAGCAGGGCCGCCGGCGCATCCGTTTGGATGATGCTGACGCCCTGAGCAATCTGCTTAGCCCAGGTCTGGCCGCCGTCGCTTGTCGCTTCGGCGTCACCGCCAAGGCCGATTACGCCAAGAACGCCGACCGCCGACAGCGTATTGTTCCAGATTCGCAGGCCCGCGACGCGGGCGACCTGTCGAACCGCGGCGAACGCCGCAAGCTCGAGCCCGACCAATTCCAGCGCCGGCGCGGCGAGCGGGCGAGCCGCGTAGAGCGCCAAGGTCCGACCAAGCGCTGTGATGTCGATCGGCAGGCCAGGGGTTCCGTGCAGAAGCGGCATGATCTGGAAATCGCGCGAGATCCCCAGAGCGCCCGGGCGGATGACATCTTCCTTGAAGACCACCTCCTGCGCCATGCCCAGCCGACCCACCGCCTGGGCGACCCGCGAGGCCTGCGCGGCCTTGATGTCGAGGTTGACCATGATCCGGCCCTTGGTCCGCGCAAGCAGATCCTCAAGGCAGGGCGGGGACTCGTCGACGATCCGTCCGTCGGCGGCGCGCAGACGAAGGCGCGCAAGCTCCTCCCATGGCAGATCGGCGATGCGCCCCCGGCCCTGTGTGGTCCGCTCGACGGTCTCGTCGTGCATCACCACCCATCGCCCGTCGGACGTGGTGCGGACGTCGACCTCCACCATGTCCGCGCCCATGGCGATGGCGTTCTCCACGGCCGCGATCGAGTTTTCGGGAGCATCACCGCGCCGTGGCCGGACCGACCGATGGGCGCCCCTGTGGGCGACAACCATCACCTCGCCGTCGATTGCGGTGAAGCGCTCGACGATGCGCCCGACGTCTGAATGATCCGTCTCGCCCACATGCGCCCCATCTTAAGTCAATATGCATATGACATGCATACTATTGAGCTGCAATGTCGCTTGATGCGAGCGGGTGAGTTGCTCAATCTGAGCCTATGACCGACTCGACGCCGCTCCCCGTCGTTCCTGCGACCCGCCCCGTTAGCGAGGGCGGCCGCCGCCTGCTCGACGTACTGCTCAAGAGCGGCGGCATGAGCCAGGCGGCGATCACACGGGCGTTGGATCTGGCGCAGCCGACCGTCACGCGTCTTGTGCAGGGCTTCGTCCAGGACGGGATGGTCGTGGTGTCGAGCCGGCAGGTGGATCGGCCGGGCCACCCGAGCACCCAGATCACCCTCAACCCGGATTTCGCCTACGGCCTCGGCGTGTCGATGATGGGCGACGTCCTGTCCATGAGTCTAATGGACTTCGCCGGCCGTCTGAGAGGCGAACGGCAACTGGCGATGACGCAGATGCGACGCGAGGCCGTCCTTGAGCGTATCGTCGCCATGAAAGCCGAACTGGTCTCCGAAGCCGACGTCGATATCCGGCGCATCGTCGGCGCTGGCGTTGGTTTTTCTGGTTTCTTCGTCGGGGAGGGCAAGGCGTTCAATCCCCCCGCAACGCTCGACGATTGGGCGCTCGTCGAGATCGGTCCGATCCTTGAGCAGGCGCTGCACATGCCGGTGTTCGTCGACAATGACGGCCACGTCGCCGCAGTCGCCGAAAGCTTGCTGGGCATCGGTCGCCGCTGCCAGAACTTTGCTTACTTCCACCTCACGAACGGCTTTGGCGGCGGCTTGATCGTTGATGGCCGATCCTTCCGAGGTCGCTATGGCAATGCGGCGGAGTTCGGCGGCATCTGGGCGCGGCTTGGTGGGCCTTACCCGGGTCTGGACCTCCTTCGCGAATGCGTTGGCGGGCGCGGCCTTGCCTTCGCGACGGTGGAGGAGATGGTTCAGACCATCGATGTCTCGTCGCCGGGCGTCGACGACTGGCTCGAGATCGCCGAAGCGCCCTTCAGCCTGCTGGCCGACATCGTCACCTACACCGTCGACCCCGAACTGATCGTCATAGGCGGGCGCCTTCCACATTCCATAGCGGCCACGTTGGCCGAGCGGATGTCGATGTCTCGCGTCGGATACAGGCGCGACCGTCCGCCCCCCGTTCCGAAAGTCGTCGCGGCCGAGGTGATGTCCAACCCCGTGAGCGCGGGGGCTGCGGCGATGCCGCTGCGCGAGGCCTTTTTCGGCTGACGCCTTGACGGTCTTTCTGCCGCACTAAGCGATTTCGTTCCTGGCCTAGGCTCCGGCGGCGCGAAAGACAGCCATCCGCCACAACAATTTCATGCATGACAAATACTATTCGGTGTGAGACCTCCATGTCGCCGGCCACGCTTGGCGGCTTGGAGTTTGGCTCAGCAAAGCCGCGCGCTTTGCGCTCCGTCACGCCTTGGATCCCTGACTCACCGGGTCGGGCGCGCGGACGGTGTTCACACGGAAAGGGAAGACCGAATGCGGAAACGACATTGGCTGGCGCTGGGGGCGATGATCGCCGCGGGCCTGGCCGCCACGAGCGCCTTCGCGCAGAACGACTGTCGCGTAAACCACACCAAGGTCATGTCGGAGCTGACCGCGCCGAAGTCGGACCTGACCATGCTCGTGGCCCACCGCGGCGTGCACGCGGTCTATAAGGACGCCCGGTACGACAAGTACCAGAACGTTCCGGAAAATTCGCTGGAGTCCCTGTCCGCCGCGGGCAAGGAGTGCATCGAGATGATCGAGGTGGACATCCGCCTGACCCAGGACGGCCATGCGATCTTGTCGCACGACGCCAATTGGGGGCGTGAGACCAACGTCGGCGACCAGTACGTCAACGTCCCCACCGGGGGCGGAGAGCTGTACAATCCCTGGTCGGGCACGGGGCCCAACCCTGCCGTCTCAAGTTGGACCCGCGCCAGCGTCCAGACCGGCCCGACGCGTCTGATCCTGCGCAACTCCAACAACTGGACGTGGTCCAATCCGCCATGGGGCGTGCGGGAGTCTCCGCCGGCGCTCGTCGACGCCATCAACTATATGAAGACCAACAAGATCGAGGCCGTCCTGGCGATCGACGTCAAGGACCCCTACGCGATGGAGGAGGTGGTCAAGGTCGTTCTCGCCAATGGTTTTGGGGCCCAGTCCTTCATCAAGGCTCAGGGAAGCTGGTTCCCTCACCCATACGACCTCGTCAACTTCCTTCAGCGCGTCGCCCCGAACAACGGCATCTACAACGCCAAGGTCCTGCTCATCTACAACACCTCGGACATCGCGCCCAACAACGGTTTCGGCCCGGAAGCTGGAGAGAACAAGGTCTGGAATTCGGTGTGGGAGTGGGTCAATACGCCGGCGCCCTACTATATCGGCTATGAGGTCAACCTCAAGAAGACCGAGGGTATCCTTCAGGCGACCCAGCGAATGTACAATGGCCATGTGACGCGCGCCCGCGCGATCTTCAATCCCTACCGGGAGTGGCTCTCCGACACCGGCGTGAAAGGCTATTTCAACAGTGATGGGCGCTGCTGTTCGGAGTTGTCGCGATATTACTTCGACGGGTCGCCATATGGTTTGATGTCGGACGTTGCGGACAATCGCGACCAATGGGACTTCATCAACAAGGAGCAGAGCTTCACGGTCGTGACGACGGACAACGTTCTCGCGTTCCGTGGTGAGCTGCAGGCTCTGGGCCGCCGCAACGGCGTCGCCCGTATCCGAGACTGACCGGCCGGGGCGCGATGGCTCGTCCATCGCGCCCCGCTTTCCTATTCCGATGGAAGCCATTCAATGTTCCGATCAAGACTAGCGGTGGCCGTGGTTTTCGCCGCGCGCGCTGTGCGGCTCCGCCCAGGCCCAGACGCCGATGTCCAAGACGTCCAAGCCCGCCGTTTCGCCCGCCTCGCGCGAAACGCTTGCCGAGGCGATGTTGACGTCCTCGGGCGTCAAGGCGGGCGTCGAAAACAGGCTTCAGGTCGATCGCCAGGCGATGGAGTTCGCAGCGCGCCGGGAGATCGCAAGCCTCCATGAGAGCCTCGAAGACCCGAGCTTTGCGGGCGCCAGCAGCCGCTACCTGCAGGCGGTCGGCCAACTTCAGACCAAGCTCGATTGGTCGTTGGTTCGCGCGCCGATCGTCGATCACTATGCGAAGCTCTACACGGACGATCAGCTGAAAGGCATCGTCGCGTTCTTCGAGACCGAGCCAGGCAAGGCGTTTCGCGCTCGACAGGATGCAGCCCTGCGCGACACCGACACGATCGTCACAGGCCGTGAAGCCGAGATGCTGCCGGAGTTCCAAAGCCTGACCAAGGCGTTTCGGGGATCGTTCGAGGTGGCGGGGAAGAGCGACGGAACGCCCCAGGAGCCGCAGCCCAAGTAAGGTCAAGGCGCAACGCGCCCTGAGACGGCTGCGGCAGGCCTGGCCCCCTGCGCGGGCAACCCGAACCATGAGCCGTGTCGAAGTGTTTTTGTGATTGAGGCCAAGGGGCGGATAGGATGTGTCCTTCTGAATCGAAGGACGTCAAATGTCTGGACCGGCCGGGCCTATTGGTAGCACTGAAAATCCGCTCTGGCTCCGGCCGCTCAGCCAGGGCGGGCGGGCCCTGCTCGAACTGCTGTTGAAGGAAGGCCCGTCCAGCCAGGCGTCGATGGCCGGTCGTCTGGGCCTGTCGCAACCCAGCATCGCTCGGCTGGTCGGCGATTTTCGGGAGCAGGAGCTCGTCACGCTGTCGGAGCGGAGGGCGGAAGGTCGCGGCAATCCCAGCGTCCTGGTCAATCTGAATCCCGACTTCGCCTACGGGCTCGGCGTCAGCCTCGCGGGCGACGCGGTCTCCCTCTGCCTTCTCGACCTTCAGGGCCGTGTCCGCGCCGCCGAGACCCAGGCGATGGCCACGATGGACCGCGCCTCGGTGATCGACGCTATCAAGGCGGTCAGAGCACGGGTCTTGCGAAAGGCGCGTGTCGACGCCGCGCGGATCGCCGGCGCGGGTGTCGCCTTCAGCGGTTTCTTCGTCGGGCCGCCCTTGCGGTTCAATCCCCCGCGCCAGCTGGAGGCCTGGTCGACGCTGGACGTCGCCGCGGAATTGCGCGAGGTGCTCGGCGTCTCTGTCGTCGCGGAGAACGATGGCTCGGCCGCGGCGGTCGCTGAGGCTCTGCTTGGCGTGGGCCGCCGCTGTTCGACCTTCGCCTATTGCAACCTGACCAACGGGTTTGGCGGCGGCCTGATGGACCACGGCCGGCTCGTGCGCGGCTTCCTTGGCAATGCGGGCGACTTCGGCGGCGTCGTCTGGCTGCTGGGGGGGGCCTATCCAGCCTCGAGAACCTCAAAGCGGGCCTCAGCGCGGCCGGAGCGGACTTCGCCTCGGTCGAGGAGATGGTGCGCAAGGTCACGCTGGAGACGCCGGGGGTTGCGGGCTGGATCGCCCAAGCCGCTGAGCCCCTGGGCAAGTTGGCCTTCCTGCTGGGTCATATTTCCGCGCCAGAGAAGATCGTGATCGGCGGGCGGCTGCCGCATTCGCTCGCCCGGGCGCTTGCCGCGAGCGTCGTTCCGCCTTCGACGCCCGCCCGGAACGGCGCGGCCTTTCCGCTTCCTGAGGTCGTCGCCAGCGAGGTGGACGGCGACGCGGCCGCGACCGGCGCAGCTTTGCTTCCGTTGCAGCACTTGTTCTTCAACTAGGGGCGTCGGCCCGGATCAGAACCTCGCGCACGCGTCGGCGTCCGTCGCGGCGTTCGAGCTGAACGTAGACGTCGATCGTGTTTTCCGCATAGGCCAGGATATCCTGACGCTGCAGCCGCGCGCCGGACTGCAGGACCATCATCGCCAACTGCTCGACCGCGCCTTGTGGGCTGTCGGCGTGCAGGGTGGTGATCGAGCCTGGATGGCCGGTGTTGACGGCGCGCAGAAAGGCGTAGGCTTCCGCGCCGCGCAACTCGCCCATGATGATCCGATCGGGCCGCATGCGCAGCGAGGCTTGTAGTAGATCATCGACGGTGACGCGCGCTTCGCCCTGGTCACCTTTGACGGCCACAAGGCCGACCGCATTGTCGTGAGCCATCTCGAGCTCGGGTGTGTCCTCGATCAACACCAGGCGTTCGCCGACAGGAATCTCGCGGATCAAGGCGTTGAGGAACGTCGTCTTGCCCGTCGACGTGCCGCCGGCGATGACGATGTTGGCGCGATCACGCACCGCCTGCTTGAGCCGCTGGGCCAACGCCTCTCCGTCCAGATCGCTACGCGAAAGCGGGCCGCGCGGGGTAAAGGCGGCCGATGGGCCCGCAGGCGCCGTCGCAAAGGCGCCGGAAGCCGCATAGTCGTCCAGGCTCAGGCTCGTCACCACATGCTTGCGGATCGCCATGACCAGGCCTCCACGAGTCGCCGGCGGCGCGATGATCTGGACCCGCGCGCCATCCGGAAGGCGCGCCGAGAGCAACGGGTGTTCGCGGCTGACGCCTTGGTGCGCCAGGCTCGCAATCTGCCGTGCCAACCGCCAAAGATCGTCCTCCGTCAGACCGTCGGCTGTCATCGAGGTCAACTCGCCCCCGAGGGTTTCGACCCAAACCTCGCCCGGGCGATTGATGTAGATGTCGGTGACGTCTTGCCTCGCCAAGGCCGGCAGGAGGGGCGCGAGGAAGACCTCCAGATAGCTGGGCTCGCCCTGGGTCATGGGCGCGCCGCCACGCCGCTGAAATCGAGATCCCGCGCGACGAGGACGGTGACCTCGGCGCCTTGGCGCACACGGATCGTCGGCGGAACGAGCGGCGCGGACATTCCCCCTGAGCCGCTGCCGCCCAGGTAGACCGGAGCGCCGACGCCCCGGGAGGCCAGAGTGACGCCTAAGTCCAGGGCCGACTGCAGGATCGCCCCGTTGAACCGCTCGAAGAAGTGCGTGTCGGCCTTGCCCTCGATCCCGCCGCGACCAAGCGGATCGCTCGCGGGAGATCCAAGCCGAATGGCCACGCCGTCCGGCCTGATCAGTCGCGTCCAGATGACGAGCGCACGGCGTTGGCCCGGCAACGCCTCGTTACTGTAGGTTCCGATCAGACGACTGCCGCGTGGAATGAGCACGCGACGTCCGTCGAAACTCAAGGCGTCCTGTGAGACGATCGCGCGCGCCGGCCCTTGCCTCGTGGAATCGATCGCGGTCTCGAGAACCGCCGCGATGACCGCGCCTTGCGGAACGATCATGCCCTGATTTCGGATCAGGGAAGCGCGCGCAGGCTCGTCTCCGCCGACGGGACCGTCGCCGGGCGGGCCGTTGGCCGCCGCCGGCCCCACGCTGACGTCCATCACCAGGACGGGCTCGGAAAGTCGCCCGACCGACATCGGCAGGGTCGGCGCAGCACCTGAGGACGGCAGGAACGGCGGCGGCCCGGGAGGCGGCCCCAGAGCCTCCTCGTAGGCCGGTCTGGGCGGCCAGGGGAGCGATGGCGTCGGGCCAGACGGTGCGCCGAATTCCGGCGGCGCGGTCGGCGGAGTCGCGTCCGGGACCAGCAAGGGCGGCGCCGGCGTCAAGGCCGTCTGCCGCTGCTGGGTGCTGGCAGCCGAGGGCGAACGGCTTCTCTGATGTTCGAGAAGCGCGAAGAGGCCAACGCCAAGAAGTGCGATCGCGGCCATGACCAGCGCGCTGGGCGGGCCGCTGGCCGGGCGGGTCACCTCCAGATCGGCCGTCGCGTCCAGCCGCGGATCCTGTTCGGCGGCGAGCGTCATCGCGGAGCGCCCGGCGCCTGGCGGACGGCCTGCGCCTTTCTCTGGCCGCTGCGGAACACGAGACGATCGGGCGCGGACTCGATGACGAGGTAGCCGTCGCGCATCGCGCCGTTGACCAGCGCCTCGCCTCCAAGGCCATCGGCGAACACGGCCGGAATGGCGACCCCGTCGGGCCAGGCCAGGTAGAGGAAGCGGCCGTCGTCATGCAACTGGCTGGGTCGCAGCGTCTTGTCGCCGCTGATCCGGTAGCGCGACGTCGACGCCACCGGCGGCGCGGGCATCGGCCCTGGCGGATAGTCGAACCGCACCACATAGGGCAGGGGCGCGCCAAGATCCTCGGCAGGCGACAGCGTGAAATTGTAGCGACGGGCCGCGGAGATGACCGTGAGATTGGTCGTCATCGCGCCCTGCATGGGTTTTATGAAGAGATGGTCGCCGACCTTGTTGGGCGTCACCTGCCAGACCGCGCCGTTGCCGAGCGACACCGACTCGATGCGCTCGTCCGAGGAGAATTCGACGACCAGCTGGAAACCCAGGGCGACCCTGAGGAGGACCACCTCCTGCGGATCGTAGGTCACGGACTGGATCCGCGCATCGCCCGCGCCGGGCCTGGGCGTCACCTCGGCCCGGGTTGCGCCGGCGGCGCCGACCAGCAGGCACAGCGCCATGATCGCCGCGCGGGTCATGGAACGGCCGCCGCCGGCGGCGCGACCGTTTCCTGGTCCCGCCGATAGGCCGTGACCTGAAAGCCGAGCGGATTGTCGACGCGCTCGCTCAGGGCCATCGGCGCGTTGGAGAACCGGTAGCGCAGGATGGCCGCCCACGACTGCGGGCGCTCAGCGCCGCCCTCGGCGTCATGGCGCATGGTATCGAACCGCACCATCGCCACGCCCGGCGACAAGGGCGAGATGCTCTTGATCACCGTTATGACGCGCGTGCTGCGCGGATAGACGTTGAGCGGGCTCTGCGGATTGCTGGCCGGCATCAGGGCGATGTAGTCGCCGCGTGCGGCGTCGGCCGACCATAGCGCGACCTTCCGATGCTCGGAGGCGACCGTGGCGATGTCGAACGTCTCGCGTGCGACCACGTACTGGGCCAGCAACGATTGGGTCAGAGCCGCGTCGGCGGCGATCTTCTCGGGCGCGACGCCATCCAGGGCCTGGACGTAGCCGGTGTGGCGGTCGACCAGGATCGTGTAGGGCACGACGGTCTTTAGGGGAGCCAGGGCGGCCAGGGCCAACCCTTCGGCCAGGGCCACCACACAGGCGCCGATGGCGATGGTCCAGGCCAGGCGCATCGAAAGGCGCTGGCTCGCATCCTGGGCCTGCGCCCAACTCTCGGCCGAGGCCATGTAGCTCTTGCGTGAGGCCGCGAGGGCGGGTCTGCTCATGATCGGGCGTCCCTGCGTGTGGCGCTGATCGTCTGGCGATCCTGTCGACGATCACGGCCAGCCACGGCGATGATCTCTGGTCCTAAGGCGGAGCCGGGTCCATGGGCCGTCACGGTTGGGGCCCCGACCGCGTTGCGCCGGCTATCGAGGGTTCGACGCTCCCGCCGGTCGATGGCCGCCACCGCGTCGGCCACGGCCCGGACACGCGGCGCTTCCTGCAGCGTCACGGGGGTCGGGGTCTGGTTCGGCGCGAAGATGGGTTCGATGCGCCCCGCCGGCCGCTCGACGCCCGGCTCCGCCGACTGCGGCCATCGCAGCGCCGATGCGGCGCGCGCCAGGGCCAGCAGGGTCGCGGTCATGACGATCGCGAAGACCGCCGCCGTGGCCAGGATCTGGCTGGGCAGGGTCGGCATGGTCTCGGGCGTGTCGCCCAGACGCTGGAGGGCGAGGGCTTGCGGTCCGATCACGATCAGCTCGATCGCCATCACCAGGGGGACGCCGATAGCCGCCAGAAAGGCGCCGGCAAGGCCTCGCAGCCAGCCCACGAAAAGCCCGCGCGAGCCCTCGAACAGCGCCGAGGCGACGAAGAGAGGCCCCAGGCCCAGCAGCACGCCCGCCACGAGGCGAACGGAAAGCAGGCCCGCCAGAGTGGTGACCAGCAGCAGAATTTGGGCGCTTCGGGACGCGAGGTTTGGAAAGCGCACGACTTCCGCGCCGGTCGATGGCGGGAGGCTGTTCGCCACCGGCGTCGGCGTCGGCGTCGTCAGGCGGACGGTCGGCGTGCGACGCGCCGAAGCGTCAAGGCTCTGTTGAACCGTCTCGGCGCGGTCGATCAGGCTCCCGGTTGAACCGGACGCCGCGTCCGCAGGTCCGATCAGTTGGCCGACGAGGTTCGCCGGCCCGCGCACGACGACGTCATAGGCCAAGACGCGATAGGCCTGCCACTGGGTCGCCAGCGCCAGGACGAAGCCCAGCTTGACGATCGTGACGATGCTGGCGCGCAGTGAGGGCACGACCCCCAGCACCATCCGATAGCCCTGCAGGGCCACGAAGAGTGTCAGCACCCCTGTCAGCGCCACTCCGAACGGCGAGCCGGCGTGCGAGAGCGCATGGTAGCCGTCCTCGCCGATCGCCAGGGCGCGGCAATCGACGACCTCTGTGGCGGCGCGCAGGAACGGAGCGGTCGGGTCGAAGGCTGGACATCCCGCCATCACGCCACCTTGAGCAACTGAGGCAGCCATGCGGCTGGGTCGTCCCCGACGAGGGCCCGGATCTCGTCCAGCAGGCGCACGGTCCGTTCGCGGCCCGACAGAACGGTCAGCAGATCGTTCTCGCCGGAGAGGTTGAGACGCGCCACGACGCTGTCGCGCCCATGCTTGATCAGGAAGCAGCGCGAAGCGTCGGGCAAGGAGCGCACGAGGTCGAACTCGTGCTGGGTCAGGCCAAAGCCCTCGACATAGTCGCGCGCCTGCGCCTTGGGGTTGGCCATGAAGATCTGGGTGGCGGCCTGTTCGACGATCGCGCTCGCGATCCGGCTCTGCAGCGCGTCCTCGGCGCTCTGGGTGGCGAAGCCCACCACGCCGTTGCGCTTGCGGATGGTCTTCTCCCAGTCGCGGATGCGCGCGACGAAGACGTCGTCGTCCAGCGCCTTCCAGCCCTCGTCGATCACGATGAGGGTGGGATCGCCGTCGAGCCGTTCCTCCACGCGATGGAAGAGATACATCATGGCCGGCGTGCGCAGGGTCGGCTCGTCCAGCAACATGGTCATGTCAAAGCCCACCGCAGGACTTTCCAGCCCGGTCTCGTCGTGCGGATTGTCGAACAGCCAGGCGTGCTCGCCCGGACCCCACCATGGACGAGACCGCGCCCACAGATCCTCGCCGTGCGGCCGGCGCTCGCCGCGGAGGAGCTGAGCGAAGTGGCGCAATCGGCGATGGGCGGGCGCGGCCGTGAAGTTGGCGGCCACCGCCTCGTCGATGATCCGGCTCTCGTCGCTGGACAGCACTTGACCGGGTCCGGACAGCAACCGACCAGCCCAGTCGATCAGGAACCGTCGGTTCTGGGGCGTCTGCGGCAGCTGGAGCGGATTGAGTCCGGAAGGCGTCCCTGGCCGCAGGACGGCGTAGCGACCGCCGATCGCACGGATGAAGAGTTCGGCTCCGCGATCCTTGTCGAAGAAGATCGTGCGTGGACGGTACTTTTGCGCCTGGGCCAGGAGAAAGTTGAGAACGACCGTCTTGCCCGAACCGGACGGGCCGATGATCGTGAAGTTGCCCAGGTCGCCCTGGTGGAAGTTGAAATGGTAGGGACCCGCCGCCGTCGTCTCCAGCGCGGTGACTGCCGCCCCCCAATGGTTGCCGGCCGGCTTGCCCAGCGCGAAGTTGTGACTGCTGGCGAAACTGGCGAAATTGCTGGTCGAGATCAGCGCCCGACGGGTGATGAACCTGAAGTTCCCGGGAAACTGCGCCCAGAAGGCCGGCTCCAATCCAAGTTCCTCGCGCACGGCCACCAGCCCTAGTTCGGTCAGGGCGGCCTGGATCTCCGCGGCGCCTTCGTCGATCTCGGCCAAGGTCCCGGCGTGGATGGCGATCGTCATGTGGTGCTCGCCGAAGGCCGATCGTCCAGCGGCCAGATCGTCCTTGGCCAGCGCCAGTTCGTCGCGGAGGCTGCGGGCCTCGTCGTCGGCCGCCTGCATGCGCCGAAGCGCCAGGTTCATGCGTTCCAGGCCTGGTCCGCGGTCCACGAAGGCGAAGCTCTGCGACACGGTGAACTCGAACGGAAGCCGCATGAGCCCGTCGAGCATGCCCGGCGTGGTCTGGCCGGGATAGTCCTTGACCGACACCATGCCGACGAAGCGCTTGCCGCCGTGGCCGCTCGCCGACAGTCCGGCGGCGTCGAGGCCGAAGCTGACCCGGCGATACGGCAGATACTGACCAAGGTCGCCCTGCGGCAGGCGGACAGGACGCTCCTCGTCATTGTAGAGTGTCGACAGAAACTCCAGCACTTCGGAGCCGGGCCCGCCGGCGGCGTCGTAGGCGCTCAGCCGTCGCGCGCCATAAGGCGCCAGGGCCGCCAGCAGTTGCTCGCTCGCCTGGCCAAGATCGCGAAGGGTCTCGGCCGGCGCCGGCGGCGGGGCGTGGTTGCGCCCACCAAGCCGGCCGAACCCGAGACCCCGGGGCCGGCCCGAAGGGCGGCGCACCAGCGTGAGGTAGAGCGCGTTGGCGTAGAGCCGCTTCTGCGAAAGGCGCGCGCGCCAGGCCTCATCCAGCCGCGCACTGAACGCGTCGGGAAAATCGGCTTGCGTCAGGGCGTCCACACGGCGGCGAACGATATGGTGATAGACGGCGAACCGCGTGCTCGCGATCGCCTGAAGGACGGCTTCGCGCAGGATCTGACGGTAGTTCAATTCGTCGGTGTCGGCCGTCTCGAAGAGAAAGCCTTCCAACCTGATCACCTGCAGGAGCAGGCCATCGCGCGTCTGCAGCGTGACGTCATCGACGTGCCTGGCGTAGGGAAGGCGCGACCCGGCGCTGACCTCCCTGGCGTCCAGATCCGCCGGTGTCCTCACGGGCGATAGGAATTGCATCGCCAGAACGCGAAGTTGGGGATGCGCGGGCAGAGCGCAGCCTTGGCGAGCCAGAGCTCGAAGAAGCGCGGTTCCCTTCGACAGCCCGCATAGGCGAGCGCATGGAACACCAAGGCCACGGCCAGCACCCAGGGCGTCTTCAGAACCAGGAATAATTCGGTGGTCACGACGGCGTTGACGACAAAGAGGCTGTAGGTCACGCCGGCGAACATCGTCGGCCTGGTCAGGGCGACGAACAGCCGGGCGCTCCGCAGCGTGGTCATCAGTATCCCTGCGCGGCGGCGGACTGGATGCCGCCGACGATGCTCGCCGCGCCGAACAGGATGAAACACCCCAGGATGACGGTCGCGCCATAGCGCCAATTCATCCGGCCGGTCAGCATCATGAAGCCGACCGAGGCCACGGCGATCACCGCCACGACCGTGGCGACGCTGCCCAGCAGCGTTCCCTGAAGCCAGTGCACCGCTCCGGCGATCGGGCCCGACCCCGCCGGGTCGGCGAAGGCGCTCTGCGCCATGGCCGCGGTTGCGAGCATCTGCAGAGCCAGGCCTGACGGAAGGGCCTTGTGAAGTCTGACGGTCATGGAGGCCTCGTGGTTGCAGCGCGGCCCAATAGCGCAAAAGAATGTGACAAGTATAGTATTCTGAGCAAATAACGCAGGTGTTTCGACTTAGCCGCCGAGGGCCTCATGGCCACGGGTCTGTTCGCACACCGTGGGCGACCTCCCACGCCACGCGCAGCGCCGCCTTTCCCTCGTCCGAAAGCGTTCGGCTCGCTGGCAAGGGCCGGTGGGGAGCCGCCGAGAGAATCATCGGCGTGCTCAGAGCCTTGCCGCCATGGGCTGGATCGATGGCCAGAAGCTCGCCGAAATAGAAGCCGACGAGGTCGCCCTGATGGACGAGCGCGACATCCGCCGGGCCCGTGACGAGGTTATAGAGCTCGTAACCGAGGCCCAAGGCGCGCAGGGGGGCGCCGAGAAGGCCGTGAACCGTCGGCGCGCTGTTGAAGAATGCGTTGGGGTCGGCCGGCGCCATGGTCTGGGCGTGGTTGCAGAGAAAGGTCGCCAAGGTGAGAGCGCTGATGTTCATCGCCGATGATCCATGGAGGGCTGGGGAAGTTCGCTCAGGAGGCGACGGGCTGAGGCTGACGGCTCCGACCAAGGCCGGTCAGGACCAGAAGCAGGGCCGCACACGCCAGGGCCGCCCCCGCCAGAGCGACCGAACCGTAGCCAAGATCCAGCGCGATGACGCCGCCGCCCAGCGCCGCGCCCAGGGCGTTGCCGAGGTTGAAGGCGCCGATGTTCACCGACGAGACGAGATTGGGCGCGCCCTCCGCCGCGGACAGGACGCGCACCTGCAGGGGAGGAACCAGCGCGAAGGTCGCCACACCCCAGGCGAAGATGGTGGCCGCGGCCCAGAGCGGCCAGGCCATGGTGGCGGAGAACAGCACGAGAAGCGCGCAGAGCAAGGCCAGCGTGACGATGAGCGCCTTGTCGAGGGAGAGGTCCGCGAAGCGCCCGCCCAGGCCGTTGCCGACCGTCAGGCCCAAGCCATAGATCACCAGGCACGCGGCGATGAAGGCCGGGCTCACGTGCGTGCGATCATGAAGAATGGCCGCGATATAGGTGAACACGGTGAACATCGCCCCGGACGCCAGGACGGTCACCAGCAAGGCGACGATCACCGACGGCCGGCTGAGCGCGGCGACTTCGGCGCGCAGATCCAGGGCGGCGGCGCCCGGGCACCGGGGCAGCGCCAGGGCCGTCGTCGCCATGATCGCCAGGCCCAGGCCCGCCATCCCGAAGAATACGGCCCGCCAACCCATCATCTCGCCGAGCCAGGCTGCGAGCGGAACGCCGCCGACATTGGCCAGGGTCAGGCCCATGAACATCGACGCCACCGCCGCGGCCCGGCGCTCGGGCGGGGCGAGGCTCGCGGCGATGACCGCTCCGACCCCGAAGAATGTCCCATGGCAGAGCGAGGTGAGGACGCGGCCGGCCATTACGCTCCAATAGTCCGGCGCGATGGCGGTGAGGAGGTTTCCCAGGGTGAACAGCCCAATCAGGGCGACCATCAAGACCTTCCTCGGAGCCCTTGCGGTGGCCAGCGTTATCAGGGGCGCGCCGATCATCACGCCGAGCGCGTAGGCGGTCACGAGCAGGCCCGCGGCGGGGAGCGAGACACGCAGGTCGGCGGCCATGGTCGGAAGCAGGCCCATGGGCGCAAATTCGGTGACCCCGATGCCGAAGGCGCCGAACGCCAGGGCCAGGAGAGGCAGGGAGCGCTTCATCGTCCTGGCCTCACACCACCACGCAGCCGCGGCGATCCCGGCGCCAGGCGCCAGGCGAGGTGCCGTGGATGCGGGCGAAGGTGCGGGATAGATGCGCCTGGTCCGAAAGCCCGCACGCCAGGGCGATCTGGCTGAGCGGCTCGTCGGTGGTCAACATCAGTTCCTGGGCCAGATCCATCCGGCGGCGCGCCAGGAAGGCTTGCGGTGAATAGCCGGTGGATCCCCTGAAGCAGCGCGAGAAGTAGCTCGAGGTCAGCCGGGCGACGCGCGCCAGCTCGACGATGCGGACCGGCCGGTCGAGGTTGTCCTCGATGAATTCCATCACCCGCCGGTGTTGCCATGGCGTAAGGGGCTGCAGGCCCCCGACGCCGTCCTGCGCGTCCGAGGGAGTTTCACGATGGCTTTCCAGCAAGGCCGAGGCCCGGTCGATGCAGGCACGCGCCGCCTTCTGGTCGCGCTCCACGGCGTCGCCGGCCGCGCTGAGAAGCTTGAGCAGGACGTCGGTGACGACGTGATCGAGTCGGGCGAATTCCGCCGAGGCGGTCGGTCTGTCGAGTTCAGGAGCGAGCATGGCGAGCCTCTGCGAGATGGAGGTCGGCTTCTCGGCGGCGTCTCGATGCGAGATCGGCGGCGCGTGCTGTTTGAGAACCGTGAGTGTTTGGTAATTTCGAGCGCGGCGCCGCGCGAATTTTTACATGCAAAAAATTGTAAGTTCAGAGACCGGTGTTCGACATGCCGGTGGCGCAGGCGACGAGGCATGACACCCTTTTGCTGAGGGCGAGACTTTTGGGCGGCGGCCTTGGTCGCAGCGCTCGCCTTGCGGTGGGTTGTCGGCGGTCGCCGCAGGCGATACCTGCGTTCAGGGGGCGTGCGGGCATGGAGCCTGCCGGCAAGGCGCTGTTCCTGCGCCTTTGGGGGAAGGTATGCATCTGCACCGGCGCCGCCGTCGGTTCTGGAGCTCCGCGAGCATCCTGCTGCTCGTCATCGGGGCTGCGGGGAGCGCGCGCGCCTCGCCGACCCTAGTCGATGTTCGCGCCGGCGCCTTGCAGGATGCGCTCGCCGAACTGGGCCGCGAAAACCGTGTCGAGCTGCTCTACTCCGTGGGCTTGGTGCGCGGGCGTCAAAGCGCCGCCCTCAAGGGGCGGCTGTCGCCCGAGCGGGCGGTTTCTCTTCTGCTGAACGGCTCGGGGATCGGATACCGGATGACGAGCGACGGCGTCTTCGTGCTCTTCAAGCTACCGGAACGCCAGATCGCGGACACGGGCGACGGCGCGGTCTCGGAGCTGCTGGTGGTGGGACGCCGCAGCCAGAACGCCGACATCCGCCGCACCGAGAACGACATTCAGCCCTACAGGAGCGTCGGTCCCCGCGACCTTGCCGTCGCCGCGCAGGACAATGTCGAGCAGCTTCTGCGCGAGCGCCTTCCCGCCAACGGCCAGGTGGCCTCGCCCAGCCAGCAGGTGAACAATACCGGAGCGCCCAATTCAGCGATCGATCTGCGCGGGGTCGGCTTGCAGCGGACTCTGGTCTTGGTCGACGGTCGCCGTCTACCCAGTCTGCCCACGCGCCTGACCGGGCTGGAACAGAGCGACATCAACGCCATTCCGCTCGGCGCCATCGAGCGGATCGAAACCCTGACGGCCACGGCCGGCGGCATCCATGGTCCCGCCGCTATCGGCGGGGTCGTCAACCTGGTGCTGAAGCGCGACTATCGAGGCGCGGATCTGACGGTAGTCTCGGGCGTCTCCAGCCGCGGCGACGCTGGCCGCGGACGCATCGAGGCCCGTGTGGGCTTCACGCCCGACCATGGGCGCACGGACGTGATGCTGTCGGCCTCCTACGCCGCCGCCCAGAGGCTCACCGTCGGCCAGCGCGACTATGCCCGCCGGTCCTTGGAACTGCAGGCCAGGAACAACCCGGCCGAATATCTGCTGCAGAACAGATCGCTCGACGCCGTCACCATTCGCAGCGCCACGGGCGAGCCGCTGCGGCTGGACGCCGCCTATGGCGGCGCTGTTCTGGGCGGCAGCTACACCTTTCTGCCGATCGGCTTTAAGGGCACGGACCAGGAAAAGGCGGCCTTGCTGACCGCCAACGCCGGCCGCCTGCCGACCGACCCGGCTCCTGGCTTGGCTGGCGCCGACACCTCGCTGGTGTCGACGCCCAAGACCTATTCCATCCTCTTCAGCGCCCGTCGGAGACTTGGCGACCGGGTCGAGGCCTTCGTCGATGGCCTGGATCTGCACGACCAGGCGCGAGCCTATTCGCCCAAGGCGCCCAACGCCCGAAGCACCGCCGCCGCTGATGCGACAGGCAACCTCTTTGCCAACGCGGTCAGCTTCACCTTCCCCCTGCCTTTCCTCGTCGACCAGAAGACGACGACGATCGACGTCCGCCGGCTCACCGGAGGGGTTATCGCCGACCTGCCGCGAGACTGGCGCGCGTCCGCCGATTATACGGTCGGCCGCGCGCTGCTGGACTACAGACGGGAGGGCCTGACAGCGTCCACTGGCCTCGACATCGCCCTGCGGAGCGGGTTGCCCGGCGCGGTGGGCCAAATGCCGATCACGCCGCTTGGCGATTTCGCGACCCTACAATCGGCGGCCATGGCCTACGCCATCCCGACCAGCGAACGCACACGACTGACGACGCAGTTTAGCAGCGGGGTCGTCCGCGCGGCCGGCCCGCTGATGAGGCTTCCCGGCGGGCCGCTGACGGCCACGGTGCTGGCCGAAGTCCGGCGAGAGCGCATGCCGGAGACCGAATACGCGCAGATCACCGAGGCAGGAACGGCTCGCAACCTCTCGCCTGACCGAGTCCAGCGGGTCGGGTCCGGCTACATCGAGCTGCGAGCACCATTGCTGGCGCAATCCTCGCGGATCGTTCCGGCCAGAGGCCTGGAGCTGCAATTGGCCGTGCGCCGCGACACGGTCAGGACGGCTTTTCCCGACATCGTCCTGACCGGCGTGTCGACGGTCAGAACCCGCGCCACGACCGATCACAGGGCCGACGTCTACACGGCGGGCGTCAGGACATTCCCGGCCGATTGGCTGATGCTGCGCGCCAGCGCGGCGACGGGAAACTCCCCGCCCGACATGAGCCAGCTCCAGCAAATGGGCGTCATCCCCCTCGCCGCCTTCCGACTGACCGATCCCAAGCGCGGCGGACGGGCCCTGGCCGCCGACGGCCCCTACATCTGGAGCCGCAGCGGGTGGCACGATATCGGACAGGAGCAAGGCCTGACCCGATCGGTCGGCGTGGTGCTCAATCCATCAGGCCGCAGCGGTCCGCGCGTCTCGATCGACGCCTCGCGGGTCGAGATCCGGGACGAGATCGGGACCTTGGGCCTGTCTCCACAGAGCTTGATCGACGCCGAGGCGAGCTATGCTGGGCACGTCGTCCGCGAGCCGCTGTCAGCTGCCGACGCGGCCCTGGGCTATTCGGCGGGCCGCATCACCGCCCTCTACACCGGGGTGGCCAACATCGGACGCACCGTGGCCGAGACAGTCGATCTCCAGCTCGACTGGGCGCTGGCGCCGATGTTCGAAGGTCAGACCCGGCTTTACGGCGCCGCGACCTGGCAGCCGACCTTGCGGACCCGCCGCGGGCCGCAGACGGCCTGGCTGGACCGGGTCGGCTACCGCGACGGCCCGCTAGAATGGCGCGGCAACGCGGGCGTGCAATGGACGCGCGGCCCGCTGTTGATGGACCTGAACGCCCAGTACCTGGGACGATCGAGCCCGCTCTGGTCCGCCTATAGCGGGATCATCCAGACCACATCCCGCAACCAGGGTCGGACATACGTCCCCTCGCGCGTCTATTTCGACCTCGTGCTGCAGCGCCGGTTCGATGTTGCCGACGGCCGTGCGCTGGGGTCGCTCGACATCCGCTTCGCTGTCCAGAACATCCTGGACACCAGTCCGCCGATCGTCGCCGACCCCAACAACATGGGCTACGACTATCGCAGCGATCCGCGTCGGCGCCGCTTCGAACTCGCCTTGTCGAGACGCTTCTGACTGGCGCGGCGCGCCTCATGCCCCGCCGGGCACGGCTCAGCGGCGGGTCGAGACCAGTTCATAGGTGTCGGCGTCGCGGGCGATCATCCGGACCGGAAGCACTTCCGATACGGACCGGCCGAAGCGCGGGGTATCCCCGGTCCTGAAGACGCCCGTGATGCGCAGGGCCGCCACCTTCGGATCCTTGATCACGATCTGGGCTCGCGTATAGCGGTTGAGCACGCCGACCGCTTCGGCGAGCGGCTGGTCGCGAAACTCGACCACGGCCTGCCGCCAGGCGAGGGCGTCGTCGAGATCAACGCGCTTGACCTTTACGGTCTGGCCTTGCCGCACCGAGAGCGCCTGTCCAGGGCTAAGGATCAGCGGATCGCCCGACGACGCTTCCGCGTCAGCGCCGACCGACACGCGGCCTTCGGCCAGCACGACCTCCAACATGCCCGAGGCCGCTCGCACCTCGAACTGGGTGCCGAGCGCGGTGATCACGCGCCCCTCCGCCCGAACCGCGAAGGGACGTGTGTGGTCGTGGGCGACATCGAAGAAGACGTGGCCGTTCAGCAAGCGCACGTCGCGCCGTCCGGAGGTGAAGGCGACGTCCACCGCGCTGTCGGCGTCCAGGGTGACGCGCGTGCCGTCGGGCAGGTCCACGATGGATCGCTCGGCCCTTCCCGTAACGTAATCCGCGTGCCCCATTGCCGCGAGGGATGGCGCAGCGTTGACCGCGATCTGGGCCGCTCGGCCCGAACCGGCGAACCAGCCCTGGTGGACGCCCGCCAGGAGCGCCGCCGAGATCACGGCGATCGCGATCGAGGCCGCGGCCAGCCAAGCGCGCAGCGGTCTGGGGGAGGGTTCGGGCCCGGCCTTCCGGGCTGCGCGCGCCAAGGCGGCGATCACGTCGTGGTCCTGCGCATCGTCGAAGAGGTCCCACATGCGATGGGCCTGTACCCAGGCGTCGCGGTTGTCCTGGCTTTCCTCGAGCCAAGCGGCGAACTGCTCCCGGTGGGGTGACAGGTCCAGATCCTCGCACGCCAGCCACTTGACGGCGGCCTCGGCGGGCGTGAGCGCGTCTCGGGTCAAAGGTCGCCTCCCACATGAACCATCAAATGCCCGATGGCGCGGGCCATATGCTTCTCCACGGCGCTGACCGACAAACCAAGCTGGCTGGCGATGGCGCGATGTCGAAGGCCGTCGATCCTTCGAAGCAGAAAGATCATTCGGGTTCGTTCCGGCATGGTCATGAGGGCGGCCGCCGCGGCGTTGAGCGCTTGCTTGCCGGCGTAGATGCGGTCGGGACCGAAGTCCTCCTCGCCATGAAGGTCGGGATCGAGCACCACGTGGTGGTCGGCGTGGCGAACCGCCCGTCGCCGATAGCGATCGGCCAGAACGCTGGCGGCGATCTGGAACACATAGGCGCCGGCATGGTCGGTGTCCTCGGGAGCGCCCCGTACCGCCAGGCGCAGGAAGACGTCCTGCACGAGATCCTCGACCTCGCCGGCATTGCGGACGCGGCGCCGGAAATAGGTGGTGAGCGGGCCGCGCATCGCCGCGGCCTGCCGCGCGAACGCGTCGGCGCGCGCGGCGGGGTCTGTGGCGTCGCTCATGGGCCCCTCCCGCGCCGATCCCATCAGAGAGTCCGTCTCGTGTCCAACTCGGAAACTCCTTCGTCCTAGGAAGGCAGAACGCACCGGCGCCAGAAGTCCTCACCTGCGCGAACGTCGCGCCGTCGACGAACGTGGCGCTCGGCTCGATTGGGCCTGGCCAGGGCGTAGGCGAACGTGACGGCCATCCGCGGTGACGGTGGTCGCGGCGGTGTCCGAGCCATCGGCGGCCCGCTCGATGGCGCGCGTCCGGCAAGAAGGCGCCGGCGGAGTGCTCTCCGCCGGCGCGAGGGTGTCGCGGGATGATCGACCGGGCAGGGCCTGGTCAGGACCGTCGCAGGAACGCCGAGACCATCGTCACGGTGGCGTCCGGATTTTCCTCCATGATCCAGTGGCCCGACCCCGGCACGACACCGCCTTCGACATTGTCGGCCCCGGCCTTCATCACCGTCGCCATCATCAACCCGAAGGACTTTTCGCCGCCGAGGGCCAGGATCGGAACGGTGAGCTTGCCCTGGGCGAGGAAGGCCTTGTTGTCGATGGCGTCCTGGTCGAAGGCGGCGAACTGCGAGAACCCCGAATGCATGGCGCCCGGCAGGGCATAGAGCTGGGCGTAGTGCTCGCGGGAGGCCTCGGAGAATTTCGCCGGACTGGCGGAAAAATCGTTCCAGAAGCGGTCCAGATAAATCCGTTCGCGCCCAGCCACCAGCCGCTCCATGTCCGGGCCGCCGAAGCGGAAGTGCCACAGCAGAGGGTTTTTCAGGATCTCCTCCCATGGCCCCACGCCCGGGACGGGCGCATCGATCAGCACGAACTTGGTCACGCGATCGCGGTGCTGAGCAGCGAAGGCGAAGCCGACCATGTTACCGATGTCGTGGGTGACCAGATCGGCCTTGGTGATCTTCAGGCTGTCGAGCACGCCGGCGACGTCGCCGGCCTGCGTCTTCTTGTCGAAGCCTGAAGCCGGTTTGGACGACAGGCCCAGGCCCCGCAGGTCCGGGACGATGACGGTGTGGTCCTTGGCCAGTTCCGCCGCCATCGGAGCCCACATGTCGCCCGTCTCGCCATAGCCGTGCAGCAGGACGACGGCCGGGCCCTTGCCGCCCACGCGGACGTGGATCGTCACGCCATTGGCGGCGATGTCCTGAGTCTTGAAACTGGCGGGGTAGGCCGGGACCTGGGCGGCCGCCGGGACGCTGGCCAATCCGATCGCCGCGGCGATGGCCGCGATGAGCATGCGGATCATGATGATGTTCCTCGTTGTGAGATGCGGTTAGGCCAGGGCCAGTTCGCCCTGGGGCTGGCGTCCGCGGACGAACTGCAGCGCCGTCTCGGCGACGCGGCGCCCCAGATGCTCGGCGGTGAGAAGGTCGGCCGAGGGCGGCGCCATGTCGGGACCTTCGTCGGCGTTGGATTGCGCGCCCGCGCCGAGGAAGAAGCCAAGGCGATTCAGGTCGGTTTCCGCGCCGGTGGAACTGTTGTTGGCCGGCGGCAGGCCAAGATTGACCCAGTGCATGCCGTGCTGCGCCGCGAAGATCGACAACTGCTGCAAGACGGCCAGCTTGTCACCTGACCGGGACGCCGAGTTCGTGAATCCGGCCGCCAGCTTGTCCTTCCAGAGCGACCCGGCGGCGAAGACGGTGCTCGACGTCGCGTCCTGAAAGGCTTTGAACTGCGCCGACTGCCCGCCCATGTAGGTCGGGGCGCCGAAGATGATGGCGTCGGCCCTGGCCAGCAGTTCCCACGGCGCGTCGGGCCCCTCGACGGAGACGAGATCGACCGAGGTGCCCGGTACGCTCTCCGCGCCGCGGGCCACGGCTTGGGCCTGCTTGGCCGTATGCCCGTAGCCCGAGTGGAAGACGACGGCGATATTGGCTTGGGTCATGGTCTTTCTCCTCCGAACGCAAGAGTGCGGTTTCGTGGAGGAGACTTTGATCGCGCGATGCCCGTCCAGATTGGCGCAAGCGGAGCGATTTGGCGAATTGCGCGGTCAAAGTCGCCAGGATCTGTCGTTCTCTCGCAGTGCGAAAGAGGTCGAGGCGGCCCAATGATCAGGAACGACCTGGCTTGCACCAGGCTGATCTGCGAAGGCCTGCGATATCCTGCGCGGTGGCTGGAGAGCCGCCTTGCGGGGCGAACTACTGGCCCGGCTTGGGCTCGACGTAGTGGGTGTCGGTCGGACCATATCCCGTGATCTGGACGATGACCTCGGTGTCGCGCGTCTGCGCGAAATGCGCCTGGCCCGCCGGTTCGGTGTAGAAGCTTCCTGGCGGCAGGGCCTTCAGCTTGGTCTCGTCCCATTGGCCGCCATAGCCCAGCCGCCAGACACCGGAGACGACCGTCGCCACGCGATCGTCGGCATGCGTATGGGCGGCGATGCGGGTATGGGGGGGCACCTTGAGCATGATGGTGTAGATGCCGGGCTGGGTGGGATCGCCCTTGAGGACCACGGTCCGAATGCCCTGGACGCCCGAGGTTCCAGCGCCGGCGCCGCCGGCGGTCTGGAAGTCGAATTCGCTGGGCGTGGTCCGCCGCTCCTGGGCCTGTCCAGATCCGGCGGCCATGAGCATTGCAGCCAAGCTCAGGGCAAGGCCCGGCAGATGGCGCTGGGACGGTCGACGGGGCGTGGACATGGGCGGCTCCTCTCAGGATGGCCGGATCCTCGGCGCTGGCCATGCGGACGGTCTTGGCGCTTTCGTCGGGTTTTGGCTTTATGCGCGGCGCCGCAGGGCTGCTGATGGTGGGCGCGTCCGGCTAGAAGGCGCGCTTCACGGACACGCCGATCGTGCGCGGACGCGCGCTCGTGGCCCAACTGTGGCCAGTCGTGACCCCATTGGCGAGGACCGAGGTCAAGGCGACCTCGTCGAAGAGATTTTCGACATAGATCGCGCCCCCCCAGCCGCCCCGCGCCTCGAGATCGAGATGGACGTTGACGAGCGTGTAGGCGGGGAGCCGACGATTGAAGGTGTTGGCTGGCCGAAACTCCGAGAAGCGCTCGCCCACATATGCCACATCGGCGCGCGCCTTGGCGTCTAGCGCCGGGGTGATGGCCCAACCATAGGCCAGCTCGAGGCTGGCGTTGACCTTGGGCACGAAGGGGACCCTGTCGCCCCGGCGTCCATTGGCCGTTATGGCCCCGTTCGACTGATCGGCGCTGAGCCGGGCGTCGACATAGGACAGGCTCGCGCCAAGTTCGAGCGCCCCGGCCAGCCTGGCTCGCGCCTCCACCTCGCCGCCGCGGATCCGCGCGGCTCCCGCATTGGAAATGAAGCTGAAGGGGCCCGAGGTCGTCTGGCCGGTCACCTGCATGTCCTTCCAGTCGATCTGGAAGAGGTCGGCGGTGAGCGCCAGGCCGCCGGACCTGGAGCGTTGCTTCAGGCCGATCTCGTAGTTCCACAGACTGTCGGATCGGTAGGGCCCCAGCGTGGCCGGCAGACCGAGCACCTGATTTACGCCGCCGGGGCGAAAGCCTTGCGAGGCTCCCGCGTAGATCAGGGTGCGCGGCGCCGGGCGCCAATCGAGAGCGAGTTTTGCGACCACGCCATCCTCGTGGGATTTCACGCTCGTCCAGTCAGAAGCGCGTGCGTTGATCAGGTCCAGCGGGACGATGGTCGCGCCGGCGACCTTGCGCTGGTAGTCGAAGTAGCGGGCGCCGGCCGAGACATCCAGCACGTCGGAGACCTTGACCTCGACATCGACGAAGGCGGCGGCCTGGCTCAGCCGGTCGGACACGAGGCGGCGGGTCTGTCGCACCAGCGGCTCGAGCGCCACGCCGGTCGACGGGCTGGTGGCGAACTGGTTGCTGTCCACGTCGTTGTCGCGCGTGCTGTAGAACAGGCCCGCGGTCCAGTTCATCCATCGCCGATGGTTCGAGGCCAGGCGAAGCTCGACATTCGGCGAGGTCGATGTCTGCAGACCAAAGATCTCGCCATGCACGAACTGCGAGACGTAGGCATTGAAGTCGGCCTGCGCGTCGGGCGTGCATGGCGCGCCGCCGCCGCGCAACCGAGCGCAGGTGGCGGGATTGTCGATCTGGGCGGCGAAGAAGTAGCTTGGATCGCCTACTGCCTGGTCGAGCTTGCGATCCTGGTAGGAGACCGCACCGGTCAAGGTGGCGAAGTCGAGGTCCCAAGTCGCGGTCAGAGCGGCGAGCGTCGTGCTCTCCTGCGAGGGGAGCCGAACCTGAGCCCGCGACCGGTAGGGGCCAAGCTCCAGATCCCAGAAGCTTCGGTCACCCTGGGTCCGCCGATAGTGAATCGCCGCGTCGATCACCAGGCGTGGCGACACCCAAAACCGGGCCTGAAGGCGGCCGCCGCGCATGCGCTGGTCGTCGACCTGCTCGATTCCCAGTACGGTGTTGTCGATATACCCATCGCTGCTCTGGTCCTGGTAGACGGCGCGAAGGGCCAAGCGGTCAGCGACGAGCGGCAGATTGATCATCGCGTCGAGTGAACGCCCCGCGCCGCCTTCGCCGGCTCTCGCGCCGGCCTCGACCAATCCCGCGGCCTGGCGGTCCGGCTTCCTGAAGACGACCTTGACTGCGCCGCTCATCGCGCCCGAACCGTAGAGGGTGCCCTGCGGGCCGCGAAGCACCTCGAGACGATCGACGTCGAAGAAGCCCAGGAGCGGCGTGGTGCCGCCGGGATCGCTCGTGGTGCCCACCATGCCGCTGACCGGCGCCTCATCGTAGTAGACCGCGACGGTGGCTTCCCCGACGGTCTGGACGCCACGGATCACGATGCGGGTGTTGGAGGCGCCGGCATCGACCAGGGCGACGCCGGGAACGCCTCTGAGATCGCGCAGATCATGCATGCCTCTTGCGCCCAGCATGGCGCCATCGATGGCGGTCACCGACGCCGGCGTCGTCATCACCGTGCCCTGACGCTTGAGCGCGGTGATCACCAGCGCGTCCACGGCGTCGGCTTCGGCAGCAGCGGCCTGCGAACAGATCGCGACGCCGAGAAGGACGGTCGCCGCCGATAGACCTTTGTGTGTCGAGACCTCAATCGAGGACATGACCGGCCCTCCCCCGCGGGGCGAACAGGAGCGCCAGCATGCTCGCCAGAAGCGTTGCGATCATTGTCGCCAGCACCGCGCCGGCTCCTTGGGCGCGCAGCAAGGGCAATAGCACGAACGGGGCGATCGCCGAGGACACCCTGTTGAGCGCGTAGAAGAGAGACGATCTGGCCGCGCGATGGGCGGTGGGCAGCATCTCGCTCGCATAGAAGGTCAGGGTCGGCAGATAGACGGCGATGAACAGGTTGGCGCAGAGTCCGCTGATCACGACCGCGACGGGGGTCGAGGCCTGGCTGAAGGCGAAGGCGGCCAGTGCGACGGCGAGGGCGCTGACCTGAAGCACAGCTCGACGTGCGAAGCGGTCGATGCCGAGCGCGAGCAGCAGCGCGCCGAGCGATGGGCCGAACGCCGCCAGCCCGGCGTACAGCAGCGAAGCGTCGAGCCGAAAGCCCTTGGCGACCAGGATGGCGCCGTTGAGCACCGGAAAGGCCACGGTGAACCAAGGGCTCAGAAGAAACAGCAGGCCCAGAAGCAGCCGATAGCTCGCAGGAGCGGTCGCATCGACCGCCACGCCGCCCCGGCCCGGTCGAGCAGGTCTGGCCTGGTCGAGGCTCGCCCGGGCGGCCAACCATCTTCTGGACTCGGGAAGGCGCGCGAAGGCGAGCGCGCCGGCTGCGGCCCCGGCGGCGAAGGCCAGGAACGCCCAGCGCCAACCGGGCAGGCCTAGCGGGGCTCCAGATCCCAGCGCCCGCACCAGGAGGAGGGTCAGGGCGCCGCCGAGGCCGCCGACCGACGAGACCCCCAGAAGGATCGGGCCGCGTGTGCGCTCGGTCGTAGCCTCGGCCAGGAACGCGATCATGACGGGCGGATAGGCGCCGATGGCCAAGCCCATCACGCCTCGCGCCAGGGTCAGGCTTGGAAGGTCGGGGCAGGCGGCCGCGACCAGCGAGCTTGCCGCGATCAGGGCCATGATCGCCGTCAGGACCGGGCGTCGGCCGTAGCGGTCGGCCGCCCATCCGAACATCGGCGCGCCGATCGCGGCGCCGACATAGACCGCCGCCAGGAACGTCGAGACGCTGGCGGGGGCGGGCGGGTTCGGCGAGGCCGAGAACATCGCGGTGAGCGCCCCGCCCAGGGCGATCTCGCCGATGTCGATCATCAGACAGGCCGCGCAAACGGTCGCCAGGACAGCGATCGCGGCGGTGTCGGATCGCGCTCCCGGCTGCGGCGCAACATGATCGGCAATTTCCATCGTCAGGTTGGCCCCCGAGCCAGCGCCATGCGCGCCCTCGCGCGACAGCAAGGCGTCTTGCCGCCGCAGGCGCTTGTATCGATCTTCACGATTTGCCGATTTCGGCGTTCGAACGCCCTTGGGCGGCCTCGAGAAGGTCCCGGGCCGCGCGGACGTCCGCCGTCTGCGCGCCCGCCTCGATGAGGTTAAGGCCCTCCGCAAGGTTTTTCCGGTCCCCTGCGGTGGCGTCGGGCCGCCGCGCCAGGGCGATCAGCGCCCGCAGGCCCCATCCGTGAGCGCCTTGCCGCCTGGCCTGGGCTAGAGCGCTCTCAAGTTGCTGGCGTACGAGGCCGGCGTGGGCGCCGCGCCGGGCGTCGAGCTCGGCCTTGGCCCGCAGGGCCTCGGGCCCGCACCAGCCCAGGCCTTGGTCGTTCACGCGCAGCATCATCGTCTCGTCGATCAGGTCGGGATCGATGATGGCAAGTTCGTCGCCCTGCAGGGCCGAGACCTCGGGCCGCAGCGTCCCGCCCCAGCGGCCGCGCATGGCCCAGGGCATGGCCAGGCGATCGAGGATCCAGAGATATCCCTCGCTCCACCGGCGCCAGTAGCTGAGCGAGCGCCGCTCGGCCTCCGCATAGAGCTCGCTGGCGTACCGGCGGGCGAGATCGAGGTCTCCCGACCATGCCGCTATCGGCACGCAGCAGAAGCCGAGGCTGTAGCAATGGGTATGGCCGCCACCCCCGGCGCTCAGGTTTCGGACCTCCTCGGCCAAGGCGAGCGCCGTGACGGGCTTGCCGCGGATCCAGGCGCTGCGCGCGAGCACCATGCGCATGGTCAGCCGCGGATCGACCCTGGTGTTGATATGATAGGTCGCAGGCATCTCATCGGCGGGCCTGTCCAGGACGCGGCGGGCGATGGTCTCGGCGCATTCGTGGGCCCCGAGCATGTGATGGACCTGTGCGCGCATCCGCTCGATGGTCGTCGGCAGGATGGGGTCGACCGTGGGGTCGAGGGCGAAAAGCTGCTCGAGCTGGTCCACGCAAACCTGGGCCCTGGGCCAGTCGGCTATGCCGAAGGCGATGCCGAACATGGCGCGCACCGCCCACATCCGGTCGGCGACCGACGGCAGGCGGGCGGCGAACTCGATGGTCCGGTCGATGATCGAGGGCTCGATCCTGCCGGTGTCGGTCATGTGCTGGGTGTGGTAGCCCAGCTCCGTGATCAGCAGGAGCTCCAGTTGCTGGTTTGGCTCGTCGAGCGATCCGAGGGTCTCGAGCGCCTGCTCGATGAGCTTCAGCTGGTCCGACATGGATGACAGGTGCGCGCTCATCGCTGAGGAGCGAGCGATCAGTTCGACGGCCAGGAGCGGCTGGCCATGGCCATAGGCCCACTCGATCGCCGACCGGATGTCGTGGATCCATCGGCTGTAGGTGATGGTCCAGGCCTCGACATCGTCCTCGCGCCACTCCCTGGCCGCCGACTGGATCACCCGCAGACACATGTGCGCATGGCGCAGGGCGACGGCCTTGTAGCTGGGGTTCCTTACCAGATGCTGGGCGGCGAAGAACCGCGTCGATTCCAGGAGCCGATAGCGCGGCGGCTCGACGCGGCCATCCAGATCCACCAGCGACTTCGCCACCAGCTCATAGACGATGTCGATCAGGTCGTTCTCGCCGGTGGTGTCGTCGGCCAGGACCTCGACGACCTCATCCAGCCCGAACCCGCTTCGAAAGATCGCAAGCCGCTCGAGGATGTCGCGCTCTCTAGGGGGGAGCAGCGCATAGCTCCAGTCGAGCGCGACGCTCAGGGTCGCATGACGTGGATTGCCGCCGCGCCGATCGAATTTGAGGATCTCGAGCGTCTTGGCCAGTTGCTGGTCAAGCGTTCGAAGGCCCAGCACATCGGCTCTCGCCGCGGCCAGCTCGAGCGCCAGAGGCAGCCCGTCGAGCCGATCGCAGATCTCGGCGACGAGCCGGGCGTCCGCGTCGAGCAGGGTGAAACCGTCGTTCGAGGCTATGGCGCGTTCCACGAACAACTGAACGGCCGGATAGATGAGGGCCTCCGCCGCGGTGAGCCGGGCCGCCGGCGGGGGCGCTTCCAGGCCCGCCAGCCGATGGACCCACTCGCCTTCGATTCGCAGTGGTTCGCGGCTGGTGACGAGGAACTGCAGCCTGGGCGCGGTCCGCAGAAGCTGGTCGACCAGGTGCGCCACCGCATCAACGACATGTTCGCAGCTGTCCAGAACGATAAGGGTGTCCTTGTCGGCGAACACATGGCCGATGGTCGTGGCGGCGCTGTGGACCAGGCCGGTGATCCCGAGGGCGCGCATGATCGCGGCCGGAACCTGGCCAGGATCGTCGACCGAGGTCAGGTCGACGAAGGCAGCGCCGTCGCGATGCGCCGGCCTTCGCGTCTCGGCCAGGGCAAGGGCCAGGGTGGTCTTGCCGATGCCGCCAGGCCCGGCGATGGTCACCAGGCGCTGATGGGGCATGTGGGCGAGCAGCCGTTCGATAACCTCGCGCCGGCCGACCACAGGGGTCAGGCGGGCGGGCAACGGCGACATCTTCGGTGGCGCGACGGCCGTGGGATCGGGCGCGAAGAGCGCGACCGGATCGCGGCGGACCGGCCTGGGCGACGGGGAGTCCAGACGCGCCACCGGCGCGACCAGGCAATAGCCGCGGCCCGTGACGTTGACGATGAGGCGCCGACCGTCGACGCCATCGCCCAGGACACGTCTCAAGGCGCCGGCCTGGACGCGGAGATTGGCTTCGCTGATCCGGTCGTCACCCCAGACCCGCCGGATGAGGGTCGCGTTGTCGATGAAGCTGCCGGCTTCGTCGAGCAGGGCCAGCAGTATAGAAAGCTCGCGCGGGCGAAGCTTCAGCGGTTTGCCGTCCAAGGTGGTCACGCCGCGATCTGGCGTGAACTGGAACACGTCGAAGGCATAGCCGCGCGCCGTGGCCCGAGGCTGATCCTGGCCCGACGGACGGCGGCTGTCGGTCGGGTCGCTCATCGGACCGACCATAATCTTCCATGTCCGTGCAATTGCAGACCGGATCGGCAAATCGCCGTCGAGTCTGCAAGCCTCTTGGCGCCTCTCGCCCCCATCCTTCGGCGAGATCCAAACCCGAAGACCGAGCAAGCGACGTTGCCGCCATGAAACGGACGACCACGGACCAAACCTTTGCCTGCGACCCTGCCAAGGAGACGCAGTCCTGGAGATCGCTGGGGCCGGTCAGCGTGGAGACGGCCGAGGGCGTCCTGCTGGGCGTGCTCGAGATGCCCGACGATGACCGCCAGGCGCCGCTCGACGCCAGGCGCGCGCGTCGCCGCCGTCTGGTCGTCGACCGACTTCGCCGCGAACGTGATCAGGCCAGGCGCGATATCCGGTTGCAGGCCTGCGCGACCGCCGTGGCCGCCATCGACCTGCGCCAATCGCTCGGCGCGGTCGCTGCGGTCCTGCAGCGCCAGGGCCAACGTATAGGTGGGCCTGCGGATCTGGCATGGCACGAGATGGGGGCCGAAGAGCTCATGCGACTGCAGCAGGGGCTGGACGAGATGCTGTGCGCATCGAGGCGCAACCTTACCGGCGGACCCACACAGCGCTGGGTCGCCTTGGCGCCGATCCTGGCGCGGCTCAATGACAAGTGGCGCTTCCAGGCGGCGGCGCGGGGCGTTGCGTTTCAGGTGGCTCGAGGCCATGGACGGGTCTGGAGCGTTCCCAGCCTCGTAGCCGGCATGCTCGACAGTCTCGTCGAGGAAGCCATGGAGGCCCGCGGCGCGGGCGCGATCGTCGTCTCGCTGCGCACGAGCGCGGGGCGCTGCCGCCTGGAAGTGAAGGGCTCCGCCCTGTCGCCCGATCGACAGCGCTGCGCGGCGCAGCGCCAGTGGACGCAGGATCTGACGCCGGGAATCGATCTGGTCCGGGCGATCGCCAGACAGCTCGACCATCGTCTCGTCGTACGCAGCGGCCCTGGCGCGGTCTGGCGCGGAGCGATCCAGCTTTCGGCCGCCGACCACTAGTGCGCCGCCAGCTTGCGCAGCAGCGCTTCGGCGCTGACGAAGTCATTGTCGTTGAGGCCCTCGTCGAACTGGTCGAGCACGGGCCCGAGCAATTCGCACGCCTCCTCACGTCGCCCCTGGTAGTCCCAGAGCCGAGCCAGGGTCGTCGCTGTCCGCAACTGCCAGGCCACGGCGTTCTGGCGCCGTGCCAACTCGAAGGACCGCGACAGCATGGCGCCGGCCGCTTCGAGGGAAAGCCTGCCATCGGCGACATGGCATTCGGCATAGGCTCGAAGAACCTCGGGCGCACACCATTGGGCAAGACCATCCTCGACCCGCCGAAGCGCTGAAGCGGTCGAGAAGCTCGGATGGAATGTCGCCAGGTGGTCTAGATGGAGCGGGTTCTCCAGCGCCAAGCCGCCACGACCGGCGCGACCCTCGATCACGTCCAGCGCATGGCGCAACTGCTGCGCCCAGCGCCCCCAGTAGTCGAAGCCCGCACTGGCGGCATGATCGCCAAGCGCTGTCAGGTGATCTCGCGCGGAGGCCAGGTCGCCGCGCCAGATCGCGACCGGGTAGGAGGCCATCGCCAAGGCGTAGCAATAGCCGTGTCCATAGCCTTGCGACGCCAGTTCGACGGCGTCGTGCGCGATCGCGACCGCCTGATGTGGTCGTCCCTGAAGCCAGTCGATGCGCGCCTGGAAGATGCGCAGGGTGATCCGCGGATCGAGGCGATCGGCCTGGAGCGAGCGGCTGGGGCGCATGAGGGCTGGAGGATAGCGAAGGACGCGGTCCACCAGGCTCGCTGCCGCGGCGTGATCGCCCTGGAAGTGGCGGGCTTGGGCCAGCATCCGCTCACCGGTGACCCTGATCGCGTCGGCCCCGCCGTCACCGCTCAGGCTCTGGTCAAGCGCCAGGACCTCCTGAGCCAGGCGCAGCATGTCGGGGGCCCGGCCTTCGCTGAAGGCGTCGCCGAACGCCAGGACGAGGCTGTCGAAGGTCGCGCTCTTGCCCTCGGCGGTATCGGCGAGCGTGGCGGCCAGTGTCGCGACCTCGCTCGTGAGCGCCCGGCGCATCCGAGGATCGTCGGTCGTGTGCTGCAGGATGTTCATCCGCTCGACCAGCAGATAGATCCGCGTCGCCGGGTCGAGGGCTCCTTCGCCGACGGAGCGCGCCAGGAGGCTGTCGATACGCCGCGCATATTCGCTGAACAGCGACAGTCGCAATCCCGGTTGGATGGCTGCTCGCGTCAGCACGATCGCCAGACGCTCGTCGCCCGAAGGTGAGAATGCCCAGTCCAGCGCCGCCCTGACATCGTCGATGATGCGGATCTGGGTCTCCATCCAGACGGCCTGGGCGTCGCCGTAGGACGCGACCGCATCGTGCAGGAGGGTCTGGAAATGGAGTGCGTGACGGCGGGCGACGAGATTGGCGTCACTGGACGCCGCAAGCTTCTCCGCGGCGTAGGCGCGGGTCAGGACGAGCAATCTGTAGCTCGATGAGGCCCGCTCGGGATGGGTCGCCAGCAGCGATTTGGCCGAGAGGCCCGACAAGGCCTCCATCACCCTGCCGGCCGGCAGGTCATCATCTGCACAGACCGCCGCGGCCGCCTGACTGTCGAACTCACCCCGGAAGATCGACAGTCGCGCGAGCACCCGTTGCTCGTCGCGGCTGAGCAGATCGTAGCTCCAGTCGAACATGGCGCGGAGCGTCTGATGCCGTGGCGTCGCCGTGCGATGCCCCTTGGTGAGAAACTCCAGAGCGCCATCAAGCCGCTCGGCGAGATTGACCAGCCCGAAGGCGGACGCCCGCGCGGCGGCCAGTTCTAGCGCCAGCGGGCTCCCGTCGACCTTGCGGCAAATCTCGCCGATGAGCGCGGCGTGATTTGTGTCCAGGCGTGTCGTGTCGCCGGGCCAGGCTCGCTCCACGAAAAGCTGTGCGGCCGGATAGGCCAGCAGGTGGTCCGCGGCAAGGTCCGCGCCTAGTGGCGGGGTTTCGAGCGCGCCCAGCCGGAAGGCCCACTCGCATCCCAGTCTCAGCGTCTCCCGGCTGGTTGCGAGGACATGGACGCCCCGCGCGGCCAGGAGCACCCGATCGATCATCGCCGCTGCCGCCTCGATGACGTGCTCGCAGTTGTCGACGACCAGAAGCAGACGTTTGCTCGCGAGAAAGGCGGCGATCGCTTCGCCGGCTTCCTCCGGAACGACCGAAAGGCCAAGGGCGCTGGCCACCGCGCTGGACACCAGGCTCGGGTCGCTCAGCGGCGCGAGATCCACCAGCCAGGCGCCATGGGAGAACTGGTCGGCCATCTGCTCTGCGACGGTCAACGCCAGGGTGGTCTTGCCCACCCCGCCTGGGCCGACGACCGTGATCAAGCGCCGCTCGGGAACGTTGGCCACAAGGCGATGGACCGCTTCCTCGCGGCCGATGACGTTGCTTCGCCGTGAGGGGAGGTTGTGGCGTCGTCTCGATTCCGCCGGCGCGACACTGGTCCCGACCGACGTCTCCTCGACGTCGCTCTTGGTCCAATCGGTCACCAGGCGGGTCGGCGCAGCGAAGCAGTAGCCCCGGCCGGCGACGTTGATGACATAGCGCATGTTGCCGCGCCCATCCCCCAGGGCGCGGCGCAGCGACGCCATCTGGACCCGAAGATTGGCGTCGCTCACGATGGTCGAGGGCCAGACGATCGCGGTGAGTTCGTCGTTGGTGAGGAATTCGCCGGCCCGCGAGACCAGGGCTACGAGGAGGTCGAACTCGCGACCGCGCAAGGGCGTCGAAGCACCGTCCTGCAGGAGCAGACGCTGCTTTGGATAAAGATGAAAGGAGCCGAACGCGACCCCCTCGCGCCTTTCCCCAAGCACAGCCGTTCTCCCTCGTTGTGCGACCCCGGGAAGCGCCAACGCGTCCCCGTCACATTCTTTGAACGCACGCTTTGGAATTATCCGCACCCCAGCCAGCCACGCCGGAGCAAAAATCTCAGGTTTGCATACTATGCATGTAGCATATATTTATTCTGGGCTTAACCAGGGTCTTGCGCAAGAGGCGGCATGTCGGTCGATGCAACTGTGGCCGAGGCGCTGGCCCGGCAACTGGTAAAGCTCGGGTTGCAGGTGCGTCGCCAGCTCAGACGCGGCAAGCTTGACGAGGAAGCTGGAAGGGCTGTGGTCGAGATCGTCGGCGGCGACACGATCTTCGGCATCGACCGCGCCGTGGAAGGCGTCATTGTTCGTGGCATCGAACGCTGGCCACCGACACTGCTTCCCGTCGCTTTGGTCATGGAGGGCGTCGAACCTTCGCCGATGATCATCGGCCGACAGGGAGAGGAAGACCTGAGGTTCTGGCTGATGATCGACCCGATCGATGGAACACGGGGCCTGATGTACGACAAGCGGCCAGCCATGTTCCTGGCAGCCGCGGCCTGCGGATCCAAAGCGCGCCCACGCCTGTCGGATGCCGTGGCGTCGGTCGGCGTAGAGTTGCCGACCTCCAAGCAGGGTTATGCCGACATCCTCGTCTGGTCGCTCGACCGGCCGGTGAAGATCTCGCGCCAGGACGTTCGCACAGGCGTCGCCTCGCCGTTGAACGCTCGGCCGACCACGGCGCGTACGCTCGACCAGGGGTTCGGCTGTGTCGCGGCCTTCTTTCCCGAGGGCAAGGCGGCGGCCGCCGGTCTCGCCGAGACGATCGCCCAGGCAAACGGCGCCGAACGGCCAGACCAGATCTTCGACGACCAGTACATGTCCTCGGGCGGTCAGATGGTCGAACTCGTCCTGGGCCGCGATCGCTTCGTCGTCGACCTGCGACCGCAGTTCTCACACGGCCAGTGCGCCCACCCCTACGATCTGGCGCTGGCCCCCCTGGCCAAGGCGGCCGGTGTGATCCTTTGCGGCGTTGACCAGCAACCGCTCGATGCGCCCTTCGACCTGACGACGCCGGTGGCATGGTGCGGCTATGCGAACGCCCACATCCGAAACCGCGTCGAGCCGCATGTCGCGTCGTTCCTCGCAGAGCGTCGGCCGGGCATCGACCCGAGCCCTCCGAAGCTCGACTACCTCGTCGGGAACGCAGACCAACAAGCCGAGCACGCCCGACACACCGCATCCTCCACCGTCATCAACGCGTCATAGCGGGCAAATAGTATACATGTTACATGCATTGGCATGGGCGCGGGTATAGACGCCCGGATGAGGGGTTGAGACGATGAAAAACACGATGAATTTGCGGGCGATGCTGCTGGCGTCGGCCTGTTCGGTCGCCGCGCTGGCGGGCGCGACGCATGCCTTCGCGCAGGATCAGGTGCAGGCGGCCTCGCCCGAAGCAAGCGCCCAGGTCGACGAGGTCGTCGTCACCGGCATTCGCGGGTCGAACCAGCGGGCCATCAACAGCAAGCTCAAGGCGACCGGGATCGTCGACGTGGTGAGCGCCAATGAAGTCCAGGCCCTGCCGGACTTGACCATCGTCGAGGCGCTGCGCCGAATTCCTGGCCTGTCTGTGCTGCCGGCCACCGATAACGAGCACCCGCGCGACGAGGCCGCCACGCCCGTCATCCGGGGCCTTGGCCCCGCCTACAACAACGTGACGATCGACGGCTCGCCCATCGCCTCACCCGGGACCCCCAACGGCAATCTCGGCTCCATCGGCCGCGGCGTGCGTCTGGACATCCTTCCTTCTTCGATGATCAGCGAGCTGACGGTCATCAAGACCTTCACGGCCGATCTGGATCCCAACGCCATCGGCGGCGCCGTCGATCTGAAGACCCGCAGCGCGTTCGAGCGCGGAGGAAAACCCTTCTTCACGGTCGATCTTGCCGTCGGGGAAGCCGACGACCAGGGCAAGCCGCGGAACCAGGACCGGATCGGTGTTCGCACCCAGGCGACCGGAAGCACGACCTTCGGTCCGGACCAGAAGTTCGGGCTCGTGGTGTCGGCCAACTATCAGAAGTTCGACACCTACACCGAAACCCACATGACGACCGACACCGTCCATGCCGGGTTCTACGACAACAACGGCGTTCTCCAGACCGGCGAGAACCTGGGCAATGGCTATGCCGTACCGCAACAGGACAAGTACTGGTACGTCCAGGACAGCCGCTCGCGCTACGGCCTGACGGCCAAGGGCGAGGCCCAGTTCAACGACAAGGTCTATGGTTTCGTCACGGGCGGGGTCTATCACTTCAAGGACGAGATGGAGCGCAACGAGCTCCTGATCGACGCCAACCGTCGCGGCACGGTGCTCAACCAGACCGCCACCAGTGGCCAGTACGCTCTTGGCGACGTCGAGGTGGGCTTCGCGAAGGCCAACATCGTCACCGACACCAAGGTGTTGCAGACCGGCCTGGACTGGAAGATCGCCGACGACCAGCTGCTCACGTTCCGCGCCTCGGCATCCCGCGCGACCTATCGCGAGCCGATCACGATGATCAAGTACATTGCCGGCGCGACCTATCCGGCGCCGGGCGGCTCGGGCGCGTCTGTGACGCCGACGGCGCCGTACGCCTTCACCTACGATACGAGCAAGTTCAACCAAGCCTTCAACGTCTCGCCGACCGCGTTCTACAATCTGGACGCCTACCACGCGTTCTATTACCGGCCCGACTACAAGCGCTCGGCCAGCGACAACGTCTATAGCGGCCGCGTCGACTACCGAAAGAACATGGAGTTCGACTCCGAGGGTCTGGGCTTTGCCTTCGGCGCCAGCTTCACCAAGGACTCGCCCGAGTTCAATATCTACCGAAACGACCTGGAGCCGAACAACAGCCAGCCGGCCCTGACCTTGGCCACGGCAGCCGGTCCCGGCGGCGCGCCGCTGCATTACTCCAACGGGCTCTATCTCCTGACCATCGATCCGGCCAAGGCGATCGCCCAACTGGAGGCGCTGCGCCGCGCTGGCGGGCTCAACACGACCGACCAGACCAACTTCAGCAATCAGGACAACTTCGAGCACCAGGAAAAGACGCTCGGCGCCTACGGCATCGTCGCCTACGCCACGCCGAAGCTGCGCGCTCAATTTGGCTTGCACGAGGATTCGACCGACCAGGAGACCACCGGTCGGGCGCGCGTGAACGGCGTCTGGACCAAGCTGCCGACCAAGTCGAGCTACGACTATCTCCTGCCGTCCGGGGTGGTCACCTACAACCTGACCCCAAGCCTGGACGTGCGGCTGGGCGCGAGCCAGACGATCGGCCGGGCGAGCTTCGACAGCTATGCGGCGCGCAGTTCCGTGAGCTTCGTCCAGGCCAGCGACCAGGGCAATCCCAATGCCACCGGCGTGACCGTGGTCGTCGGCAATCCCGACATCAAGCCGCGCAAGTCGACCAACCTCGACCTAGCGGTCGACTGGCGCCTGTCCAACCGCTACGGCGGCTTGGTGTCGCTGGCGGTCTTCAACAAGGATATCAAGGACGAGATCTTCAACTCCAGCTCGCAAGGGTTCACCTACGGCGGCGTCAACTACGTCAACGCCATCGTCACCAGGCCGGTGAACGCCTCCAACGCCCGTGTGCGAGGCGTCGAAGCCAACGTCATCGTCAACTCGATGGAGTGGGTCCATCCGTGGCTGAAGGACATCGGCGCCAGCGCCAACGTCACCCTGCTCGATGGCGAACTGGACGTGCTGCGGTCCAACAAGAAAGTGCGCACCCTCGACCGGCTTGTCGGTCAGCCAGACCAGACCGAGAACGTAACCGTGTTCTACAATCACGCAGGCCTGGAAGTTCGCGCTGCGTGGAACCATCAGGGCAAGGCGCTGCGGTCCATCACGCCTGACATCGCGTGGCAGGATCTCTACTGGAAGTCGCGCGACCAGATCGACTTGCAGGCCAGCTACGAGGTTCGGCCCGGCTTCACGGTCTTCGGACAGGCCAGCAACGTCGGCGGCGACCGCATGACCAGCGTCTATGGCCCCAACAAGAACCTGCTGAAGGACACCTACTCGGTCCCGACCGTCTACTGGCTGGGCCTTCGCTACACGCCCGGCTTCTAGCCCGGCGCGTTTCGCGCGACGCGCTGGCCGCGTCTGTCGTGAGCGGAGCGACGCTTTTCCTCCCCCTGCGTCGCTCCGCTTTTTTCTAGATCTGATCCTGGCGCAACATGACCCTCTCAATCCGCGCGATCGCCGCGACGCTCGCTGTGACGCTTCTGGGCCACGCGGCCAGCGCCGCGGCGCTTACCCCGCCCGACGCCGTCAAGAAGCTCTATAATCCCGAAGGCGGGGTGTTCCTCGTCGCCCACCGTGGCTGTCACAATCCCGCGCCGTGGCAGGGCTTGCGGACCGGTGCGCCTGAGAACTCGCGGCAAGCGCTTGAGCGCTGCATCGCGCTCGGCGTCGACATGATGGAAGCCGACATCCGGCGCACGAAGGACGGCGCCCTGGTCATCATCCACGACGAGACAGTCGATCGGACGACCAACGGGGTCGGACGCGTCGATCAACTCACCCTCGCCGAAATCAGGACGCTCCGCCTTCGGCAGAATTTCGGGGGCGCGATGGCGCCGCAACTGACCGAAGAGAACCCCATGACGCTCGACGAGCTCCTGGCGCTCGCCAAGGGCCGGCTGATGCTCAACCTGGACATCAAGGATCCCGTCGACGCCCAGGTCGCTACGGCGGTGAAGAAGGCCGGCTTAGGCGACCAGATCCTGATCAAGGCGCTCGCCAATGACCAATCGCCGGCGCTGGCGGACCTTGCGGTCTATCGCGACACCCACTTCATGCCGATCGTGAAGGCGCCGGACGCAGGCCAGGTTGATGACCTCGACGTCATCGCGCGCCGCCAGGCAGGCGCGGTCCATCGCGTGCCGGCGATCGAGATGGTGTTTCTCGACACGGCCCAATTCGAGACCGTTCGGGCCGTCGCGCGCGACGCCCACGTTCGTCTCTGGAATAATGTCCTGACGTCGGTGGGCGTGCTGGGCGTCGTCGATTTCGGAGGCGACATCGACGGCCTGCGAGATGCCGACGCCACCTGGAGCCGTCAACTGGAGGCTGGCGTGACGATCTTCCAGACCGACGAGCCTGGCGCACTGCTCGATTATCTAGAGCGTCACCCGCCGGCGATGGCCAAATGATCTTCGGCGGGTTTCCCTGCAGGCTGACCACGGCCTGGGCGCTGACCGGCGCGGCGGCGGTCCTGACGGCGGCTGCGCCCGCCTGGGCCTTCCTGCCCAATCCCACGCCATCGCCGGCCGACCTCTACGGCGAGATGTTTCATCAGGTGCAGATGCGTCGGCTATTTCCCGATGGAAAGACCTTCGTCGACGCCACGCCAAGGCGGGCCCCAGAGCAGATTCTGGCCGACTACCGTGCGCACGCTCGGTTCACCGACGCCGAACTCAGACGGTTCGTCACCGCCAACTTCACCCTGCCAAACGAGCATGAAGCGCCGACGCCAGCGTCGACAAGCGCCCGTCTGGATCTGAAGGCGCATATCGCGGCCCTCTGGCCGGTCCTCACGCGCCCGCCCTTGTCGATCGCCACGGCAGGCGGCTCGGCGCTGCCGCTCGACAAGCCATACGTGGTTCCTGGCGGCCGCTTTCGGGAAATCTACTACTGGGACAGCTATTTCACGATGCTGGGCCTGGCCGCTGACGGCCAGTCGCAGTTGATCGAGAACATGGTCGACGACTTCGGCGGCCTGATCGAGCGCCACGGACATATCCCCAATGGCGCCCGGTCGTACTATCTCAGTCGCTCGCAGCCGCCGTTCTACTTTGCGATGGTCGGTCTCACCGACAAGACCAACATGGCTCGCTACAAGCGCCGGCTCGATTGGATGAGGACCGAGCACGCGTTCTGGATGGAGGGCGCCGACGACCTCAAGCCCGGCCAGGCCCACCGCCGGGTCGTGGCGCTTGCCGACGGCGGGATCCTGAACCGCTATTACGATGATCGCGACACGCCCCGCGACGAGTCCTATCGCGAGGACATGCTGACCGCGCGAGCGGCGCAAGACCGCGCCGCCGCCGAGGTCTTTCGCGACCTACGCGCCGGCGCCGAGAGCGGCTGGGACTACAGCTCGCGCTGGATGGCCGATGGCAGGACCCTGAAGTCCATCGAGACGACCTCCATCGTCCCCGTCGATCTCAACAGTCTGATGTTCGGAATGGAAACGGCGATCGCGCACGGGTGCCAGGCGCTCGACGACAAGATCTGCGCCGCCGACTTCGGCAAGCGCGCCACGGCCCGCCGCGCCGCCATCGACGCTTATCTCTGGGACGGCTCGCGCGGGCTCTATCTCGACTATCAGTGGAAGCGGCGGGTACGCCTCGATCGCCCGAGCGCAGCGACGCTCTATCCCCTCTTCGTGGGGGCCGCGAGCGAGGATCAGGCGCGCGCGGTCGCGTCGGCGACGCGGACCCGGCTGCTGGCTCCTGGTGGCTTGCGCACGAGCACGGCGACCACGGGCCAGCAATGGGACGAGCCCAACGGGTGGGCTCCGCTTCAATGGGTGGCGATCTCGGGCCTGCGACGATACCGCCAGGAGGAACTCGCCAAGGAGATCGGCGAGCGCTGGCTGGTGACCGTCGCCCGCGAATACGCCACGTCTGGCAAGATGCTAGAGAAGTACGACCTCGAGCAGGTCAGGCCGGGAGGCGGGGGCGAGTATCCCCTGCAGGACGGCTTTGGCTGGACCAACGGGGTGACGCGGGTGCTCCTGGATCTTTATCCGCCTACGAACTGAGGTCGTCTGGATGGGCGGCGCTCGTAGGCCGCCGCAGGGTCAGCGAGAGGAGAGGGCGCGTTCATCGATCCCAGGGCGCGATCCCCTTGAACGCCTCGGCTAGGAAATCCACCATCAGCCGCACCTTTGCCGAGAGATGCCGGCGGCTGGGATAGACAGCCAGGATGTCGATGTCGGGCAGGTTCCAGTCGGGCAGCAGGCGCTTCAGCCGCCCAGTCTTCAGATCCTCGCCGATCAGAAAGGTGGGCTGCCAGATCACGCCCTGGCCGGCCAGCGCCGCCGCGCGCGCGGTATCGCCATTGTTGGAGTACATGACAGGCCGCATCCGGACGATCGCCTCGCGGCCGTCTTGATGGGTCAGGCGCCAATCCTCCGCCATGGCCGTGTAGCTGTAGGCCAGGCACCGGTGGGTCGCCAGTTCGTCGGGCGTCGCGGGCGTGCCGTGGGCGTCCAGATAGTCCGGCGCGGCGCAGACGATGTTGCGCGAGGCCGCCAGCTTTCGTGCGACGTGCGTCTGGGAGCCGCCGCGCGAAATGCGGATGGCCAGGTCGTAGCCTTCCTCGACCAGGTCGACGACACGATCGGACAGGCTGATCTCGAGCTCGACCTTGGGATACCGAGCCATGAACTTCGGCCACAGCGGCGCCAGATGCTGGACGCCGAAGCTGAGTGGCGCGTTGACCCAGCAGCCGCGCCACGCGCCTCGGCTACGTTCGCCGAGGACGGCGGCATCGGCCTACGTGATCTCGTCGAGAGATGCTGCGGGCTTGCTCGTACAGCGCCTCGCCCGCATCCGGTCAGGGACAGCCGGCTGGAGGTGCGGTTCAGCAGCCGCGCCCCGAGGTGGCCTTCCAGTTCGGCGACATACCTGGTGACGTTGGCCGGCGAGGTGTCCAGCGCCTCGGCCGCCTTCGCGAAACCACCCTTGCCCATGACCGTGACGAAGACCTCGTACGCGCGCAATCGATCCATGAGCCTACCATCGTTCCGAAAAGCTGAATGATAGATCCCGTTTGCGCCCATCGTTCAAGTGCGACTGCTGGCCTACATCACCACTCGTGACCGACGCGCGGTGCGCCGGCCCGTCATACGGAAGGATCACCCCATGCCCCGTCTCGCTCAAAAAACCATCCTGATCACCGGTGGCACCACCGGCATCGGCTACGCCGCCGCCCAGCGCGCGCTCGAGGAAGGCGCCAAGGTCGCCATCACCGGCTCGAACGCTCAGCGCCTGAAGGAAGCCAAGATCGCGCTCGACGCTCACGTTCCGGGCGCCGAGGTCCTAACCATCCAGGCCGACGCCGGCGACGTCGCCGCACAGACCGGTATCGCCGCGGCCATCGGCGACGCGTTCGGCAAACTGGATGCGGTGTTCGTCAACGCCGGGATAGCTCCGTTCAGCCCCCTTGAAAGCTGGACCGAGGAGACCTTCGACAAGGCCATTGGCGTCAATCTGAAGGGGCCGTTGTTCCTGATCCAGGCCCTGGCCCCGATCCTCGCCAACCCGGCCTCGATCGTGTTCAACGGCTCGATCAACGCCCACATCGGCATGGCCAACTCCAGCGTCTACGCCGCCAGCAAGGCTGGCCTGATCTCGCTGGCGCGCACCCTGTCGGGCGAACTGATCGGCCGCGGAATCCGCGTCAACGTCATTAGCCCCGGGCCGGTGACCACGCCGCTTTATGGCAAGCTTGGTCTCGACGCGGCCTCGCTGGACGCCATGTCGGCCGGTATTCTGGCCAACCTGCCGATCGGCCGCTTTGGCGAGCCGGTCGAAGTGGCCGACGCCTTCGTGTTCTTCGCCTCAGACGAGAGCCGTTTCATCGTGGGCAGCGAATTGATCATCGATGGCGGCATGAGCAACCTCTAGGGCATGCGCCGGCGTGACCCACGCCGGCCCACCCGTTCGGCGGCGGCCTAGGTTATCTCCACCAAAGCGCGACGGATTCGGATCACGAACACCGTTCATGCGTCTAGCTAGGTCGCCGTTCCAGCTTGCCGACCGGCTCCAACGCGACGACAAGAATATGAGGTGCTTGATGAAGGCTATTCTGACCGGGGCGGGCGCCGCCACCGCCCTGCTCCTCCTTTCCGCCTGACAGCCGCCCGCGTCGGAAAGCACTGCCCGCGACAAGCGGCAGGCCGTCGAACAGCCGGCGTCTGCGCCGGCCGAGAGCGCCATGCCCAGGCAGGATCCCGCGCCGCAAACCGACCGCGGGCCTGAGCTCATCGAGCCTTCCCGCGACTTGGGCGGCGTTCTTCCCCTTAAGCACGGCTTTTCGTGAGCGGCGGATCGACCTGCGAGGATCCGCCGAACGCCGCCTTGCGGCGCTGTGATGGGGTCGGGTTGAGCGGGACCCACACCCGCGATTGCCGGATCAAGGTCCTGAGCGCCGAGGGGCGAACCTATTAGATCGAGCAGAGTTGCACGGATGCGGGCGAAGGGCCTGCATCCAGGACTTCGGAACGATCGACCGTGTCGATCCAGAGCAATCTGGAATTCAGGCTCAAGCGGGCCGGCGATGTAGAGGCGTTCCAGTATTGTCCAGCGTCGCGGCTTCCGCCCGGGATGGGCTGACGCGCCGGTCGGCGCGGTTCTTCAGGCCGGAGCCGGTGAACCGCGCCAGCGCGTCGAAGCAGCTACGCGATCAGCGTGGCGTCCAGGGTGATCTCAGCATTCAGCAGCTTGGAAACCGGGCAGCTGGCCTTGGCCTTGGCGGCCAGTTCCTCGAACTGAGCCTGGTCGGCTCCGGGAATGGAGGCCTTCAGCGTCAAATGCGAGGCGCTGATGGCGAAGCCGCCTTCCACCTGCTGAAGGGTGACCTTCGCGGAGGTGTCCATGCGATCGGCGCGCAGGCCCGCCTCTCCCAGGATCAGCGACAGGGCCATGGTGAAGCACGCCGAGTGGGCCGCGGCGATCAGTTCCTCGGGGTTGGAGCCGGCCTGCCCCTCGAAGCGGCTCGCAAAGCCGTAGGGGTAGTCCTGCAAGGCGCCGCTCTGTGTCGAGATCGCGCCCTTGCCGTCCTTGATCCCGCCGCTCCAGTGGGCCGAGCCGCTTCTGACGATTTCCATTGCTGTCTCCTTGTTGAGGCTGTCTGGAGAGACAGCATGCTTCTGCATGACGGGCTTGGACGAAAACGACCGAGTTGCCGATTGGAAGGATGACCAATTTCGCGCTCTAGAACGGTCTGGCGAAGACGTTGTCTAGAGGCCGAAGTCTAGTTGAGACGCATGGTCCAGCTAGTGGCGGCTCGCCAACGCCAGGTGGATCGCATGCGTCGCAGGCGGAGTCTTCGGGCTTCAGGGTCAGTCGTTCGAACCGGCTGGATGCCGCCAACCCGCACGATCCTACAAGTGTCAGCTCCCGGCCCTGCGGCCGATGGCTCTAGTTGCCGTTGACCTCAAACCGCGCGCATACAACCATGACGCAACGCATTTGGATTCCATTGTTCTACGAACATAAGCTGAGCTACGGTCTTCTGCTATACGCGTCATGGCAGCGAGCATGGCCACTCCAGTCAATTTAGGGGTCCAGCGACGGCAAGCTTCGACGGGTAACCAGCCTTCTCTCTACTGACGCTTCAAGCCTTCGGGGATGTGATGAAAGCGCTGCTGCTGTCGATGATGCTCGCTGCGACCGCGACAGGGGCCCTCGCCCAGGTTGCGCCCGAACCGTTCGCGGCGCCTTACCTGGACGAACAGGGCGAAGAGGTCTTCGGCCTTGGCTACATCCCGCAATCCCCCGACGACAGCGGAACGCCGCTCCTGGTCGGACAGCCGGCCGCGGGCGCACAGGTCGAACCTGCCTTCCGTCCGCTCAGGCAAACCGAATTCCTTGGCGTGCTCGATATCGCGCGCCCCGCGACGGACGCTCCGTCAGGAGCTCGCGCGGGACTGCCCTTGCTGAAATCAGTGCGAGACGGCGCCGGGGCTGTGCGCTGGTCGCCGCCCGCCGCGCGACTTCTGACCCCCGCACCAGCTGCTCGGGCCGCCGGGGTCAAGGAGATGACGGTCCACTATGTCTATGTCGGTCAAGGTGCCGGCGCGATCCTGGAGTTTCCCTGCGGCGTGGCCGTCATCGACACCGGGGGTGAATACCAGAGCGGCGACAATGGCGGCCAGATGTTCATCGACTATCTGGAGGCGTTCTTCGTGGCCCGGCCGGCGCTCAACCGCACCATCGACGTACTAATCACCTCCCACCCCCACAAGGACCATTTCTACGGCCTCTCGCTGATGAAGTTCACTGGGCCAGGTGCTTTCAAGGTCCGCAACATCGTCGACAATGGCCAGAGCGGGACCGAGGGATCCCTGAAGACTCAGACCCAAATGCGAGCCCTGGCGCGCGCCGCCGGGGCGGGCTACAGCGCCATCGAACTCAAGAGCCAGAAGTTCGCCACCGGAGTGACCAACGACGTCATCGACCCCCTGGCCTGTCCGGGCGTCGATCCTAAGGTCACCGCCTTTTGGGGCGGCCGCAACGAGGCGCTGTCGACCCCAGGCGCGGCGCGCGCCCACCAGTACAGCACGCCAAACAACCACAGCGTCGTCATCCGCGTCGACTACGGCAAGGCCAGCTTGCTGTTCCTCGGCGACCTGCAGCAGGAGGGCGCGCGCGACATGTTTGAAGAGTACCAGGACAATCTCGATGTCTTTAATGTCGACGTCTACCTGTCGGCGCACCATGGCGCGGATAACGGCACAACTGATCGCCTGCTGGAGGTGATGTCCCCCAGGATCGGGATCATCTCCATGGGCAACCGCTCATCGATCAAACGATCGACCGCCTACGATCACGGCCATCCCCGGCTTTCGACCCTCAAGCTGATGCAGGAGCAGCCAAATCGTCTCCGACGTGCGCGACAAGGAGACCTTCTGGGGTGCGGAAGCCGAGGAGACGCCGTTCAAGGACGTCGAGATCACCAAGGCGATCTACGGCACCGGCTGGGAAGGGACCCTGCTGCTGAAGGTCAAGTCCAACGGCAGCTACAAGGTCGTCAAACCCTAGGCGTATCCGCCATGCAATCGGCCGCAGTGGAGAGCCGCCCGGCCAGGCCCCGCCGCTTGGAGCAGGCTCTCGATGACGATGGGTAGGGAACGGACCCGCTTGACGTGGCGTGAAAGCCGCGCTGGCGATGGCTGCGCAACTCCACCCAACTGAGATCCTCGGAGCGTCTCCTCAGCCGCCTTGCAAAGCTGGCCCTTCGTTTCCACTGCGCTCCATTAAATGGCCACGGGTGGCCGATTATCCATTGAAATGGGGCTTTATCGTCCACCGGTGGCCAGTTGGCCGTAGGAGTCGGCCATTCGATTCCTCCGTGTCGCACCAAAAAGCTCGGCGTTCGGGGTGTCCGGACCGCGGTGCACGGACACCCGTCGATCCTTAGGCTTCGGCGCCGGCTCGTTCCATCGCCAGGTCGGTGATCCTGATCGGGTCCGACCAGATGTCGAAGAACCACCTGCGAATGATCGCCAGGTCCTGATCATCGGCGACCATGGGCTGGAGAGCGGCGATCGCGCTTTGCAGCAGCCGCTCGCAGGTTTCCTCACTCTTGAGGATCGTCTTCATGTCCTTGGAGTTTGCGCCTGTCTCGACCAGGGCGCCGCTGACGTAGGCAGCAAGATTTCCGGACAGGTAAAGTTGAAATAGGGCGCCCTTGGTCGAGGTCGCCCGACGGAACGTCGCGGCGTCCTTGACGGCGTAGAGACGCTTGAAGAGGGACTTGGCCACATACTCCGCCGAGGGGCCGTTCGGCGCGGCTTCGAATTCCCGAAAGAGCGGGAAGTCGGATGTATCGAGGTCTTCGGTGTCGGGGTCGCGCAGTTCCGTATGACCCATAGCCTTCATCGCGCGCAGAATGCTGCCGGCCTCTCTGGCCAGGTCCGCCACGGGACAGATGTCATCGTGCTGGCCTTGTGCCGCAGGGCGAGGGTCATGCTGGGCAGGCTTGGTGCGATCGACGACGAGGCGGGCGGTGGCGGCCATGGGGATGTCCTTGTGTTTCGAGACGGAGCGCCCAAACGGCCTCCGCTCAACAAAGAGCAATCCCGGCGCCTAACCCGGCGAGCAGCGCGCGGTAGGGGCCCTGCCCTAGCGGGCGAGGACTGTCGTCGTGGCGAGCGCGCCAATGGCGGCCAGCAGCACGATCGCACCAAGCCATCCGGCAGGTGTGAGAAGACGGGCGGTGGGGCGGCGTCGGGGCGGCATGGCCTGGATCCTAAGCATGATGGACGGCGGGCAGGATTGGCCGGGCCGTAATGGCGGGATCGAGGCCCAAGCCCAATTGCTCGTCTTTGAGGGCGATGTCCTGGTCGAAGTTTGAGAGGGTGACGCCGACCAGGCGGATGCCCAGCCTGGGCGGGTAGACCGAGCGGACGAGATCCAGGCTCGTGCGACGCAGGACCTCGCGGTCGGTGACCGGCGAGGTCAGGGAGCGGCTGCGGGTGGACTGCTGGAAATCGGCCCACTTGATTTTCACCGTGACGGTGCGAGCCCGGGCTCCGGTCTTTTCGCACCAGGTCCAGACGTCGTCGGCCATGGCCAGGACGCCGGCCTCGATCGGTTCGGGTGCGATGTGGTCCTGATCGAAGGTGGTCTCCGAGCCGGATGACTTGCGCACCCGGTCTGGATTCACCCGGCGATCGTCCTCGCCGCGGGCGATGGCGTAGTACCAAGATCCAGACCGGCCGAAATGCTGCTGCAGGAATGCAAGACTCTGACGATGCAGGTCCTCGCCCGTGTGGATGCCCAGGCGCTTCATCTTCGCCTCGGTGACCGCGCCCACGCCGTAGAACCGGCCGATGGGCAGGGTCTGGACGAAGGCCTGGCCTTTGCCGGGCGGAACGACGAACTGGCCGTTGGGCTTTCTCTGGTCCGAGCTCAGCTTGGCCAGGAACTTGTTGTACGAGATCCCGGCCGAGGCGGTCAGGCTGGTGACCTCCAGGATTCGAGCGCGGATTTCCTTAGCCGTCTCCGAAGCGGTCTCGAGGCCGCGTAGGTTGGCGGTGACGTCGAGATAGGCCTCGTCCAGTGACAGGGGCTCGATCAGGTCGGTGTAGTCGGCGAAGATCGCATGGATCTGCCGCGAGACGGCTTTGTAGACCTCAAAGCGCGGCGGCACGAAGACAAGCTGCGGACACTTGGCCAAGGCGGTCGTCGAGGGCATGGCGGATCGGACACCGAACGTGCGAGCCTCGTAGCTAGCGGCGGCGACCACGCCGCGACGGGCGCCGTGGCCTACCGCGAGCGGACGCCCCCGAAGGCTTGGGTCGTCACGCTGCTCGACTGACGCATAGAAGGCGTCCATGTCGATATGGATGATCTTGCGGATGGGGGCGCCCGTCATGGCGGCAGCTTAGCTTGATTGGAACTAAAAGAGAACATGCCGTGGGGAGCCTCAGGTGCGTACCGTCCGGAAGGTCACCGAGTAGCGCAGCGCCTCGACCGGTGGGATGCTGTGCTGCCAGTCGCTGCGCGCTGGCCCGCTCATCAGATAGGCCGAGCGCGGCGCGGCGCTAATCGAGGCGCGATCCCATTTGTCGCCGGCCTTACGTCGCAGGCGAAAGCTGCAAGGCGACAGCAGTGAGACGCCGGCGATGGCCAGCGCCGGCGGCCTGTCCCTGTGCCAGCCGATTCCGGCGCCCGGCGCGTACTCGGTGACCAGGGCATGGCGGAAGGTCTCACGGGCCAGTCCCGTGAACGCCGCGACCTTGTCGAGCAAGACGCGCAGGAAGTCGGGGATCGCCTCACCGGTCTCGACCATCACGCCGCTTTCGTCCCGGCGCCAGCCAAAGCTGGCGACCCGGCGGTTGCCCAGGTAGCCGAGGTGCTCGTAGGGCTTGAAGTCCAGGCCCTGGAACCGGGCCACCAGATCGCGCTCCTCATGCTCGTCGATCAGGTCGGGCCGGTAGGCAAAGCCCTCGGGCAGGTCCGGGCGTGGCGCGGGTGGAGTTTCGAAGAGGCTCAGCTGCAGGCTCATCGCCCTGCCTCGTCATCCGGCAGGGCGGGTGCGCCAGGCGGATCGACCTGGCGCACGGCCCGCCAGTAGGACCATGGGATGGCGTCGGTCAGTTCCATCTCGAACCAGGCCTCCTCCCCGACAAAGTCCGGTACGTGTTCGGGCGAGACGAAGGTCACCTGGCTGCGCGACGCGCGACGTGAGCCGGGAAACGTGAAGTAGAGAGTGCGGCTCGACAGGTCGCCGGTGTGCTCGCGTCGGCGTGTCAGGTGTTCGATGCTGCGACGCCAGACGCGCGGCGGCTGACGCCCGGGCGTGACGACGAGCCCGCGACGAGGGGGATGGGACATGGCGGATTTCCAGAATGTTCCGCAATTGTTCTTATTGGCGCGGGCGAGTCAATCGACCAGAACGCGAAGCGCGCGACAGGCATGAGCCGGTACGACTGGCCGGGGAATCGCCTGGGGTGCTATGCGGAATTTCATGGCGGAGCAGTCACCCGATCTTGAGGCGATGGCCGCAGCGTTGCGGGCGAGCGGTCTGTACCGGGTGCTGCGTCGGCTGGCGCCTCGACCGCCGCTCGCGATCCCTGACGGGGCCCTCGTGCGCACTGGCCTTTTCGTTGATGTTGAGACGACAGGCCTGGACTGGCGGCGCGACGAGATCATCGAGTTGGCGATGATCCCCTTTCGCTATGGGAACGACGGCCGGATCTACGAGATCGGCGAGGCCTTCCAGGGTCTGCGCGAGCCGGCCCAGCCCATCTCGGCCGAGATCACCGCCCTGACCGGCATCGACGACGCCATGGTCGCCGGCAAGACCATCGATCTGGACGCCGTGGCGGCGTTCGCCGCGCCGGCCGCCCTGGTCGTCGCTCACAACGCCGCTTTCGACCGACGCTTTCTGGAGCGTTTCAGCGAGGTCTTCCGCACCAAGCCCTGGGCCTGCTCGATGAGCCAGGTCGACTGGGCGGCCGAGGGGCACGAAGGCGTCAAGCTCGCCTGGCTCGCCGCGGGAGCCGGGTTCTTCTATGACCGCCACCGGGCGGTCAACGACTGCGCGGCCGCCATTGAGCTGCTCGCCACCGACCTGCCTAAGAGCGGTGGTCCAGCCTTGGCGGCTCTCCTGGAGAAGGCGCGCACGCCGACCTGGCGGATCTGGGCCGAGAACTCGCCCTTCGCCATGAAGGACCGGCTCAAGGCACGCGGCTATCGCTGGAACGGCGATGACGGCGTGCCGTCGCGCTGTTGGTACATCGACGTCCCAGACGCCGGCAAGGAGGCCGAGCTGACGTTCCTGCGCCAGGAGATCTATGGCGGGGAGATCGACCTGCTGGCCAAGCGGATCGATGCCTACGACCGCTTCTCGGACAGGTGTTGAAGCAATTTGACTCGCCCTAAACGTGCGTTGATGTTTAAGCTGAGCCTGCGGAGGAGCGCATGGGCTGGCACGACGATGAAGAGGCGAACTGGATTCCCGACTGGGCGGTGCAGCCGATCATGTGGCTCGGTTGCCTGATGGTGTCGGTCCTCCCGGCGGGCGTGCTGATGCAGGTCGTGCGGTTCGCATGGTCCAAGCCGCCGGCGCCAGTCACCCTGGGGGTCTATCTTGTGGCGCTCGGGCTCATGCTGGCGGCGGTCAAGCCGTGGAGCGTGCGCTGATCTCCGCCCTCCGTTGAATCGGCAATAAAGCCGGCAAGGAGGGCGGAAAATGAGGGTCTAATCCTCTAATAAGATTGATGTATTCGGTCGTCAAAGATCGGCGCCCTGATCGGCATGAGTCGTCGCCGCGTCAGCTCTGACCCCAGACCTGATTGAGGACCTGCGCGGCGAGCGCCGCTTTGTCCTGAGGAAGGAAGCGGCCGTAGTGCTCGGCGATGGTGTCGGGGGTGTCCTGGATCGCGTAGCTGGCCTGCTCGTAGGAGCCGGTCTGCTTGAGGACATGGGTAGCCAGGACGTCCCTGATGTTGTGCGGCCCGTGAGGCAACAGACCCTCGATGGCGCCATGGCCCGTATAGGGGTTGTAGATCCCGTAGCGCTGGATCGCCAGCCGCCACGCCTCATAGAACGTGTTCTGGTCGTAGGCGGCGTCCTTGCTCTTGGCCTTCATGGTCTTGACGAAAAAGACGCCCGGATCGACGGCCCCCTTAAGCAGGACACGCCGATGGCGGTCGATATAGGCCTCGATCTCTTGGTAGAGGCCGCCGAGGTCGGGAAGGGCGAGGCGAAACGGGTTTTTCCTGAAATAGGATGAGCCGGCGTTCTTGAAGGCCACGGCCGGGATCAGCACCTCCCAGGTTGCGTCCTTGGCGCTCCAGCGCAGTTCGCCGCGCTTGAGGCTCTCGAGCTGGCGCTCCGACGTCGGCGGATGGCCTTTTCGGCAAACCAGAAGCTGACGCAGGTTCTTCTGCCGAAGACCGAGGTGCAGGCCCAACCGCAGCATCAGGAAGGCGCGCGTCGCCTCTGCCGCCGAGGTGGGATAGAGCCGAGCGTCTGGACGCCGTCGAAGGATCTCTTCGGTGATCTTGCGATACTCGCCGACTGGACTGTCGGCCTCGAGGATCGCCAGGATCGGCTCGAATGGGTCGCGGTGAATGCGCGACACGCGCGCGATCTCCTTGGCGCGCAGCAGGAGATGACGATGCTGCGCGTCACAAGCTCCCTCCCAATTCTGCGCTGCGGCTCGCACGTCGTCAGCTGGAGACCAAGCCTTCGATCGGGCGCAGGCGCTCGGCCAGCCGAGGCGTCTGACGTAGCCACCCCGTTTCCTGCCGACTGAGCGACGCGCCGACCGTCAGCATCTCGGTTTCCCACTGCGTGAAAAAGCCCCGCCGGCCCTCGCGCCAGTGCAAGTACCAATCCCACACGGCCGGAAAGACCAGCAGGCCGAAGGTCAGGCATCGAACGGGCGCGCCATAGCCGCGGACGGGGCCGTCGGGACAGGCGACCAACCCGCCCATCATCAGCCCCAAGTGCTCCATCTTCTGGCTGGCGGTTTCGCTATTCCAGACGCCGTTGCGGCGTCGGCCGCGGGAGGTCAGCGTCGCGGTTTTGAAGACCAGCAGGTCGCGGGCCTCTGCGTCCAGCGCCTGCGGAGCCGCCATCGCGCCCAGCGGCCGGCCAACCTCGCGATGGCCCGGATCGGCCAGCCGATCCTCCAGGCGCGGGCCGGGCGCCAATTCGCCCGCGTCGGGGCGATCCAGTCGCTCGCAAAACTGGATCGCGAACCTCTGCTTCATGGCGCTAGCCTGGAAGCGGCGATAGTCGGTGTGTCCCGAGAGGATGACCGTCCGGACCCACGCCTCGATCTCCTGGCGCTTGGCCAAGGGAAGAAGGGCAAAGTCGTCAGGCAGGTGCCACGCCATCCGTCGGCGTTCCGACATCGGGAGAGGCAGGATCTTCTCGTCCGTGACGTAGCGGCCCGGGTGGGGGAGCTTGTCCCGAAAGTAGCCGGCCGGAAGTCGCCAGCGCCGTTCCAAGGCGGCGAGGATACGCAAGCTGGTCGCGCCGCGCGGAGCCTTGGCCCCGCGTCGCCAGGCGGTGAACGTCGTGGTCTCAAGGGTGTCGCCGCGTTCGCAGACCGCGCGCCGAAGACCGTACCCTGTGTCGCCGTGCCGGCGCATGTGCAGGTCGAGCGCTTCGCTGAAGGTGGGCGGGTCCTCCCAGTCTTCCCAAAGGGCCTTGGGGTAGGCGACGATTGCGCGCGGGGGATAGCCGGTCTTGCGCTTCTCAGTTTTCGCGGAAATTTTTGGCTGAGCGGAGCCTACCTTTTTGCCGTTCGACTGCGGCGACTTTGATTTACTGGGCATTTTACTCGGGCAACAAGCGGAGCCATCCGTCCGCCCGACCTAGACGCGCCAGGGCGCCCTTACCCCTGGCTGATCGTCACGATATTGCGGCCTGGTCGCGGCCGTCGATGCGCCCGTTGGCGTCGATGGAAACGCCCTCTCGCTCAAGCCGGGCGCGCGCCGCCGCCAGAACAGTCTCGCTGAAATGCGCGGGGTGGCTCAAGGCAATGGCTTCGGCCGCAAGCTCGGGTGTCCCGTATTGCATGACCTCGGCGAACCCGTCGGTTTCGTTGAGGACGCAATAGGCTAAGGCGGCAACCTCGCCGTCCTTGTCGATCTTCGGACGCAGGCGGTTCATTCGACTGACCTTGCGACCATTTACCCGCCTCAGCTCTTCGATCGCATGCACCATCGACCAGCAGGCGTGCTCTACGGTTCCCGGCTCATGCTTGGCCGACACCGACGCAAGGCGTCGGTTCGCGGCGCGTTCAACCGCCTCAGACTTCCCTCGGGCGTTGGCAGCCATGTTGCGAAGAGCCTCCGGATCGGTGCTCAGGGCGATGCGCGCCAGCGCGTCTGCTTCAGCTTTGGTCATGTAACCTCCGGACTTAGCGAGCGCGCGAGCAAGGGCGCACTGTAACGTTTACCGATTGTCCCGCTCGGGAAATCTGCGCCTTCGAGCCGGTCCGCGCCGGGATTAGCGCCTGTTCGCACGTCCTTAGCCGACAGGCGAAGGAGGGCTGATGCAGGACGAAGATCGAGTGCGCGCCGTACGGGACATGCTGGCGGATCATGTCCGCAGTCCGTCACTGCGTCATATCCGCGACCCGTTTGCCCTGAGCAAGCTGGCGCGCTCCATCGTCGAGACGCTAGACCGAGGCGGTGAGGTCTGGCGCAAGTGGAACCCTGCACGCGAGAACTTGGTGCGCGCGACCACTCGGCTCTGGCTTCCGCTCGATGATCTGACCACGTTTCTCAACCAGATGCCGGGGATGGCTCTAACCTCGACGGATGTCGCCCAGTGTCAAACGGCGTTCAAAACTGACCCCCGATCGGCGTCCAATATTGACCCCTCTAGTCTCTGTTCCCGGACCGGCGGCGAGGCGCGTAGCGGTCAGCTAGCGCAGCGCGTCGCCGCCTAGTGAGCCGCTGATCGATCAGCTGCCCGGAGGGGGGTCTGGGGGGAGGTTGAACAAGTTGTGGATGAAGCGGGGCGTGCCGGTCAGGCGCGGTTCCTGAGCCGCCAGCTGTCGTTGCCGGTCTCAACGATGTCGCAGTGGTGGGTCAGGCGGTCGAGCAGCGCCGTGGTCATCTTGGCGTCGCCGAAGACGGTGGGCCACTCCCCGAAGGTCAGGTTGGTGGTGATGATCACCGAGGTGCGCTCGTAGAGCTTACTGATTAGGTGGAACAGGCGCTGTCCGCCGGACTGGGCGAACGGCAGGTAGCCCAGCTCGTCGAGCACCACGACGTCCAGGCGTGAGAGCTGGGCGGCCAGGGCGCCGGTCTTGCCGCGCCGGGCTTCGTCCTCGAGACGGTTCACCAGGTCGACGGTGTTGAAGTAGCGACCGCGCGCCCCGGCCCGCACGACGTTGGCGGTGATGGCGATGGCCAGGTGGGTCTTGCCGGTGCCCGTGCCGCCGACCAGGACGATGTTGCGGTGATCGGCCAGGAATGAGCCGCCGTGCAGGGCGCGGACCAGGCCTTCGTTGATCGGCGAGCCGTCGAAGGTGAAGCGCGCCAGATCCTTCATCGCCGGCAGCTTGGAGGCGGTGATCCGGTAGCGGATGGAGGCGGCCTGGCGGTGCGCGGTCTCGGCCTTGAGCAGGTCGGCCAGCATCTCCAAGGCGGTGCGATTGCGCTGCAGGCCCGTGGTCACCGCGTCGTCGAAGGCGGCGGCCATGCCCTTCAGGCCCAGTTGGCCGAGGGCCTGGATCATCTCATGCCGCTGCACGGGGGCCTCGCAGCAGGTCGTAGCGGGCGCAGTCGGCGACCGGGGGGTGGCGCAAGGTCAGGGCCTGGGAGGTGGTGATCGCCTCGGGCCTGGGCGGCTCGCGCCGACGGGCCAGGATGTTGAGGATGACCTCGTCGCTGGCGACGCCGGCGTCGAGGGCCTCGCGGACCGCGTCGTCCACGGCGTCCAGGCCGTCATCGAGGACGCTGGCCAGCACCCGAACGAAGCGCCGATCGGCCTCGTCGCCCGAGCCCAGCCGCTTGCGCAGCCGGGTCAGGGCGGGCGGCAGAGACCAGTCCTGGAACGGCGCGCCGTTGCGCAGCGCCCCGGGCTTGCGGGCCAGGACCGGCAGATAGTGCCAGGGGTCATAGACGGTGTGGTCGCGGCCAAAGCCGCGGGGATGATCGGCCACCACCTCGCCGTCGCACAGGACCACGACCCGGTCGGCATAGGCGCGGATCTGCACCGCGCGCCGCGCCGCCTTGGCCTCCACCGAGTAGCGGTTGCGGTCGAAGTTGATCAGACAGGTGGCCTGGGCGACAGCCTCGACCTGGTGGAAGCCGTCGAAGGGACCCACGAACGGCGCCAGGAACGGCCGCTCGGCCTCGAACACCTCCTGGACCGTGCGGTCGCGATACTCGGGGTGACGATCGTTGCGGGCCCGGCGCTCGCACTCGGCCTCCAGCCAGCCGTTGAGCTCCTCCAGGGTCCGGAACCGAGGGCGCGGCTTGAAGATGTTGTCGCGGGCGTAGCCGACCTGGTTCTCCACCTGGCCCTTCTCCCAACCCGAGGCGGGGGTGCAGGCCACAGGCTCGATCAGGTAGTGGGAGCACATCTGCTCAAAGCGCCGGTTGAAGCGCCGGGTCTTGCCGGCGAACACCGCCTCCACGGCGGTCTTCATGTTGTCGTAGATGCCCCGCCGGGTGACGCCGCCGAACAGTGCAAAGGCCCGGGCATGGGCGTCGAACACCATCTCCTGGGTCTCACGCGGATAGGCCCGGATGTAGAAGCGGCGGCTGTGGCTGAGCCGCAGGTGGGCCACCTTCACCGTCAGCGGCGTGCCGCCGATCTCCACCTGGTCGTGGCTCCAGTCGAACTGGTAGGCGTCGCCCGGCGCGAAGCTCAGCGGCACGAAGGCCTCGACCGGCGAGCTGACGCCCCGGCGCTGATCGGCCCAGCGGCCCGCGTAGCGCCGCACGGCGTCGTAGCCGCCGTCATAGCCCTCGCGGCTGAGCAGGTCGGCGATCCGCGTCAGGGTCAGCCGATCCTTGCGCGGGCCGGCCGCGTTGGCCTCCAGCATGCCCTCCAGGCGCTCGATGAAGGTCCCCAGCTTGGGATGCGGCTGCTCGCGCCGCTCGTACTCCAGCGAGGTCTCTCCCGACCTCAGAACCTTGCGCACCGTGTTGCGCGCCAGGCCCATCTCCCGCGCGATCGTCTTCACGCCCTTGCCCCGCGCGAAGTGCTCGCGCCGGATCTTCGCCACCGTCTCCAATACCAACATCCCCGTCTCGATCCGCGACTACACAAGCCGCCGATCTGGCCATCAAAGCCTCAAGGACAGGGGGTCATTTTTGGACGCCGATATCCCCGAGAAGGGGGTCAGTTTTGCAAGCCGAAACACATCGCCCAGCGGCTTCGGGCGTTCCAGGAGGAGCATCCTTGCGAGTTTCCCGATGAAGATGTGAGAGAGGCGTGCCTCGCACTGTACGAGCAGGAGCGAAGCCTTGGCACCGAACTGCCGGCGATCGTCGGCGCGCTCCACGAGTTTGTCGCAGACGAAATCCGTCGGCTGCAGGAGCGACGGCAAGCAGCCTATCGCGACAGGGCTCGGCAGGAAGCGGACGCTCTACAGCAACGCTTCCTCTCTGGCTTTGATTGTAAGTGGACGCCGGTCGAGGATCTGGCCGGGCTCTATTGCCGGGTCAATGGTCGCACCTACCGCCTGGACCACGGCGTTGATCGCGTCTGGCAACTCTCCAGGGTTGATCCGCGTGGCGATGGAAAGCACATCGTACTGGGCCGCTATCGCAACAGGGCTGATGCAACGCGTGTCGTGGCCAAGGCTGCTTATCAACCAGAGGCCCACTTCTTTTAGGCGAGAAGGGTGACGTGGACCGGCCCATCGGCGCCCGCTTGCGTCGTGGTGGTCAAACCCGTTTAGCGCGGCAGAGGTTCGGGGGCGGCGATAGTCGAGGAGGCGGGAGTTCGCGTTTTAACGCCCAAGCGAGTCGCTAAGTGCGATCTGAAATTAAATAGGATGGCATTGTTTGCGCGGGGTTTTTTCAGCGGACCGTTCGCTAGCGGGTTTAGCGATTAAATTAAGAACGCCGCTGGGAGTGCGATTAGCGTTTAAATTGGGAGTCGTTGAAAAAGCTGGGTTTTGGACTCGGAAAAGGTTCGAGCCGGATTTGCGCTAAAATTAGCGCTAGGCCCAGAACGGTAGATAGCGTGCGTAACGGCGAGACTCGCCCGCCGACTGATCCAACTTGATAAAGCCCGCTTCGATCGTAGCGGCGATCACCTGGGAAACAGTAGCGGATTTCGACTCCGCTAATCCAAAGCGCTCCCGCAGCGACTGGTTCGTCATGCGCTCGGACAGGACATGCTTGAGCGCGCAATGCTGGTAACAGGCGCGGACGCGATCATCGCGGTCCATGTCCTCGAACGGCTTCAGGCCATAAATCGTCGCCACCGTCCTGCGGTGCATCGCCCGGAAATCCGGGGCGGGCAGTTGGAAGGACTCGGCCAGCGTCACGACACGGTCGATCCCGCTGCTGCGCTCCTCGCAGATAAACATTCTGCGCATGAGGTCGGCGAGACGCTCGTTGCGTGACTGGTAGCCGTCGATGAAGCGCTCGATCGGTACGATGGGGTCGCCAGGATTGGAGATTTCGACCCGGTTGGAATAGATCTCGATTACCGGCGACATGCCGCCGATCGACAGGTCCTGGTGGACGAGCGCGTTGGCGATCAGTTCGCGGATCGCATCGTCGGGCAGGAGTTTGACCTTCTGCCGCAGGGCGTGCTCGATCACCTCGTTCTGCGGAAGCTGCGCCATCACGAAATCGATCAGGCCTTGGAAGCCGACCGCGTACCCGCGCCCACCGGTCTGGTCGATCCGGGTCTCTAGCTTGGATGGCCCAGCATAGACGATGACGCGCGGCGCCTTGCGCGCCAGGTCCGGAAACTGGTCCAGGCGCTTGGCGAGCAACAGGCCGCCCAGGCGTCGGATGGCGTAGCCGTCGGTCTCGCGATCGATCAGGCGCTCGCTGAGCAGCCGGTCAAGCACGCCCTCGCGCGTCGTCGGATAAGGTTGCCTCAGCAGTTCGAAGAAGGTCTGCGTGTCGAGGAGGTCGATGACCGCCTGAGGATCAAGTCCCCGCAGCGCAGGCTCCTCTAACCAGTCGGGCTGCCCTTCGGCGAAGATCGCCCGCAGCCGGTCTTCCGACATTGGGCGAAGGCTCTCGCCGGACCGCATGAGGTATTTGCCATCCAAGTGGTAGGCCGTCCCCCTAGGGCGCCCGGGGATCGTGAAGACCACCACACGGCCGTCGGGATGGTCGACGGCGTCGATATCGACCCGGAAGCCCACCGCCAGGAACAGCTTGTCGGCGGTGTCGACGATGTTGGGGAAGGCGTTGCTACCCACGACCGTACGCGGCGCCTTGTCGGAAACGCCCAGGACAAGATGTCCACCGCCTTCGTTGGCGATGGCGACGCAGTAGGCGTTCAGCTTGTCGACCGCATAGCCGGCCTTGGCCTCCTTGAACTCGAGCGTCTGGTGCTCCGACGGCTCCTGGCGCCAAAGATCAATTTGCGAGGGGGAAATCGCCATTCGGGGCCTTAGCTGGGCAGAATCGAACTTGCTCCTGGCCGAGACAATAGCTTGGTTGCCGTGGCCGGGGGAACAGCCCGCGCAGCCGAACGGTGGTTGCGCAAGGTGTAGAGGCGCGCGATCGTCACACCATGCGCCATGAAGACATCGCCGAACCCCTTCGAACCCTGGCCTTCGACTTCTTCTTCTTCTTTTCGAGGTTCGAATTTGCGTTGAAGGAGGCGGGTTATCTCAAGAGCGACAAGCCAGAGGCCGCCGCGCAGGCGGGTTGGGCGCGCTACACCAAAGCGTTTGAAGCTCAATATGTGTTGAGCGCTCAAGGGCAGGCGCTGATCGATGCCCAACCGCAAAAGCAGGTCGTGGCCGCCAACCAGGACCTGGTCTTCAGCCCCGTCACCTTTAAGGCCGGCGACAGCGACCTCGAGAAGGTCACGATGCTGGCCAGGACCGTGCGCAACAACCTGTTCCATGGCGGCAAGCACGTCGCCAAGGGGTGGGACGATCCCAAACGCATGCGGAACCTTCTCGAAGTGGCCCTTGCCGCTCTCGACGATCTCGCTGAGCAGACCGGGCTCCAGGCGGACTACACCGGCCATTATTGACTGGCGCTGATCGGCTCGGCTGCAGGCCGAGTGCGCACGGACCTCGGGATGGCCAGGGCCATCCGAGCGACAGCAAACGCGCATTGCCGATAGAAGTCTGGCGTTCAATCCACCAGCATCAGGTGGACTTGAACTCGTGACCCCTTCCTTGAATTCCTAAGGTTTTTCAATGTAAAGCCGGCCCGACGGTAAGCCGATTTCTCGGCCCCGAATTTTGGTGCCGATGCATGCCCAATAGTTTGAGCAGCTCTCACGCGGCTGAATTTGGTGACCTCGCCGTGATGAACATATCGCGCGCCCGGAAGCATAAGCGCCGCTTTGGCGCGGTCATCACGTTGGAAGATCCAAACTGCCGTCACGCCGCCCAGCTCCGTTTCCATCGGCAGCCTTCGCCGGCGCACCTGGTCGTGCAGTGCGAAGACGTTGACGACGATACCCTAGGAATCCAGGTCGCCACTCGGACTCAAGTCGTTGCTGCAATCGAGTTTGCGCGCCTGCACTGTAGCGCCTCGTTGTTGGTGCACTGCTTCCACGGAGTGGGCCGATCGGCCGCTGTTGGAGTTGCTATTCTCGCCGATCGTCTCGGCGCCGGGCACGAGCAGGTCGCGCTGAGTAGGTTGTTGGAAATCAGACCTGAAGCAACGCCCAATTTGGTCATCATCAAGTTGGCAGACGATATTCTCGGTCTGCGGGGACGTCTGATCACCGCCCTCGCGACATGGGAGGCCGATACGCCAAGAGTTCGAGAAAAGCGGGCGGTGCGCCGCGCCTTCATACAGGCCAATCCCCACCTCTACGCCTGGCTGGAACCAGCTCTGCCGTCGGTCTGATAATCTCCGATCAAAGTGCGGCGTAAGCCGTCCGAAGCGACATTCTCGCGCGGTGCGGCCCTGGATCAGCTTGGCCTCTAGGTTCTGATTGGTCTCTGACTGCCCATGGTGCCTGGACCGTCGTCCACACAGCGGACCAACCTGGAGCCCCGCGTGGATCACGTACCCTGCCTTGAGCAACAGGAGCTGCCACGTCCGTTTTTGACGTAGAGCGGGCCTAGCCTCGCTCGAAGCCATCGCGTTGCGCGGGGCAGGGGCATAGGCTTCGGGGCAAATGGCAGCATCACCCAGTCCGTTCATGGATCTTGAGAGCTTTCGCGGTCTGCCCAGCATGGCCGCGATGCAGCGCGTTATGTGCGCGCTCAGGGTTGATGACACGGGATTGAAAAGGGAGCTCTCACGAAGCCACGCGCTTAGGACTGCCGCCGCATTCGGGGCGTTGCTGACGGCGCCCGAGTTGCAGGCCAATTGCGCTCGTCTCGAAATGCTCGTGCATCAGGCGCTAGCATTGGGACGTGGTCTCTCCAAGCCTGCCGACCAGCGGCTGGCGAAGATGTTCGAGACAACGGGCGAGGGCAGGGTTGGCCGGCTCGAGGATCCCGCGGAGGACGTCTTTGTAGCGTTGGTCCGCACGCCCATCGGCGATTTTCGGATCCTTGAGGGCATCGCTGAGTCCGCCGGTTTCTTCCTTCAGCGGTTCATCGGCGTGCTTAGCCGAATGCCTGATGATCCCTTCCACGCTGACCTGCGTGCGAGCGCCACCGCGATGCTGCAGCTATCCGACCTAGTTTGCGAGCGCTCCGGTCTGCATCGCTACGACCTCGGGCAGCCGATCCCTCAAGACGAGATCCCCGAATCCGTCGTCGCTGACTTCGCCGCGATCCAAAGGCGCGTTCGATTTACACAGGTCGAACTGGCGGCGGCCGGCATTAATATAGAAGCACTTGAACCGTTCTGTTTCGACATGCGCGAGCGCGGCGCCTTGCTGGAGGGAGAACTGGGCGGATCGCCGTTGGAGCGGCGTCCGCTGGTCATCAAGAACGGCGAAGTTTGGGTGCTGCTGCCTAGCGTAATCAGCGGGGCTATCCGCCATCACGTCCTGGATGCGATCAATACACGGGGTGAGCGGGAATATTTCCTCGCCGCACTTGGGCGCGAGTATCTCGATCTTGTCGCGGGACTACCCCTCGTGTCGGGGGCAAAGGCGAAGCTCTTCTTCCACCGGACCGAAACCTCAGCGCTTGCGACAGGAACGATCGAGATCGATGCCGGCCGCTATTTGGATATTCTGCTGATCCTGGACACCTTGGAAGGGTTCGAGGAGAGCGGGCTGTCATGGGGAAACCCAGATCCGAGCCTGGCCTCCGCCGAGATCGAGACGTCGATCAGACGGGCTAGGGAGTTTGCGCAATCGCGGCCCGGCTTTGTCGATGGCGTAACGCTTATCGTCAGCTGCGGCGTCGGACGCGCCGCTGGCTATGAAATCCCCCGCCACGTTGGCGCCAACTGGCGCGTGGAGGTGGTTTCGGCGCCGGAGCTGGAAACGCTGAGCTGGACGCCAGACTTCGAGCCTATCTCACTATGGCGACTACACGACGCCAAAGCTGCGATTCTAGCCGGGGGTGTGCGGCTTCAAAACATCAATGGCCTGCTCAACCTTGTGGCCTGGGCGCGTTCGCAAGGTGGGCATCTGGCGCCGTCGGCGGTGCTGCCCGATGACTTCGCTGATCGCGATCATGCGGCCATGCTCACAATTCCACAGAACGCGCTGCTCGACCTGCGCCACGACATGGCGGTTCACTACGATGTCCACATGCAACAGGACGTCGAAGGCGAATGGCGCCAGATCCGCCGCTTCAAGGATCGGCTGTTTCCCGAAGACGACGAGTATCCAGTCTACGTCGATGATGAGCCGCGCGCGCGTCGAGGCAGCGCGGGCGTCTTCCTGACTGAGCAGCGGAGCTGGTGGTTCGACGTCAACGTTCCAGACGACGTTCCAGCCGGTCCAGCGAGCGACTACTGGAAGATGTTGATGACCTGGATTGTCCGGGCAGCGCCGGTCTTGGAGCGTAAGTTTCCTCAGCTTCCCCCATCGCTGCTGATAGATGCCAACTTCCACGCGGTGAACCTCGACCGACCTGTTGCAGAGAAGCGTCTCGACTATCTCGCCATCAGGTCCGGGCTGTCGTGGACCATCGACGCGGCGATAGGGACGATCGACTTGGCCGCGAGTGAGGCCTTTGAAGAGGGGGGCTTCAACGCCGACAACATCGCCGAGCAAGCCCTGGTCGCAGCGATCTGCGGCTCGGTCGCCGAACTTGCGGGGCAGGCCCTAAGTCCCAGCGCCGAGCGCGCCCTTGTCGATGAGATTGTGCCCGACCCGATGGCGCGGCACCGGCACGCCTTCGCGACGCGGAAGTTCCGTGATTTCGTGCACGATGACCTCCTCGAGAGCACGGTTGTTGTCGATGAACACGACCATGCTCTCCTGCGGCTGGGCTTGGGTTGGCGCTCGCGTGACCGCGCCCAGGGAAACCTGGTTGAGGGCAAAGCCGACTGCATCGGGTTCCTGAACGCCCTGGTGACCTCGCTCGAGGACAGCCTCTACGAAGACTTGCGGCAGTTCGATCGGACGGCCTTGGTCAATGGGCTCCTCTACAATCACGAAACTGCCGCGGCGGAATCCAGTCGATGGCGGAGGACCGCGGCCGCGGTCCTCCGCCATCGACTGGATTCCGCCGCGGCTGTGATCGCCGAGCAGTCAGCCGAACGCGCCGAGGTTTCGCAAACCTCCAGGCTCCTCATCGAGATGGCGATCTGCGCCTCACCGCTTCAAGGCGGGCGTGAGCCCGGAAACTTCGACCTCTCGCGGCTCATGGCGAAGATGGCGCTCGTGCATGCGGCTGGAGGCTGGTCTGGCGCAATCCGTTGGGATGTTCTCCCGCCGCGCATCAAGATCTCGGCGCTGGGCGATATCCATCTGTCGTTTGGCGAAATGGACGGGATCCTGGCGCCCTACACCCGCGCTTTCAGCGACGTTGGCGTCGATGCCGACGTGAAGCGCTATGCCGAACACCTCGCCGAGCCCGAAGTGGTGGCGACTACCCAGAAGGTGGAGGACAAGCGCTTCTATGAGGCCCTCGCCGACGAGTGGGGCTTGTCGTTCGACGACGTCCGTTTCTTCGTCGATCTGGTCGAAGATCTTGGCGTCAGAAGGCGCAAGGCAGTCTTCCCGATCAAGCAGAGCGAGCTCGCGAAACTGCAGCGCGACGGCCGGCGCCTCAGTGAAGCCGCCTTCGGCAAGGTCATGGAGGCATTTGTGCTGAGGCCGCGCGCTAGCTGGCGGAGTGTTCCCGAGGGGTTTGATCACCGAGACATCCAGTCGTGGCGCTATCGCAGACGCCTTAGCCCTATACGCCGTCCCCTCATTCAGATCGATGAAGGGGCGGATCCGACCTTGCTGGTCTCGCCGGGCCTCTTGCGCCAGAGCTTGAGCTACAACGTTCAGAACTACTACGAAGGCGGGTTTCCGGATTGGCAGCTGCGAAGGCCGATGCGGTCATGGCAGGGCCGGATCGCCGACACGCGGGGCGCGGCGTTTTCGGCTGCCGTCGCCGAGATGCTGCGCGCCGAAGGCTGGACGGTTGAAACCGAGGTCAAGGTTTCCAAGATTGTGCGCGAGCCTTTGGAGCGCAATTACGGCGACATCGACGTGCTAGCCTGGCGGGCCGACACCGGTCGCGTGCTGCTGATCGAGTGCAAGGACGTGCAGTTTCGGAAAACCCTGAGCGAGATCGCCGAGCAGCTCTCAGAGTTTCGAGGCGAGGTGACGAACGGCAAGCCCGACTACCTTCGACGCCACCTCGATCGCGTCGATCTCATCGGGCGACACGCCGCCGCGCTGGGCAGCCATGTGGGCCTGTCGATCATCACAGGCATCGAAAGCCACCTGGTGTTCAAGAATCCGGTGCCGATGGAGTTCGCGCTATCAAAGCTCAGCGAGAAGGTAACCGTCAGCACACGCCGTAATTTTTTGGATCACCTTGAGGCCGCGCCCCGCGCTACGGCAGCTGTCGAGCAGGGAGTTGAAGCGTGACGAAGGGCGAAGCCGAACGCGGCATCCGATATCTCTGCCAAGTTTGGCGCAAGGACGCCGGGCTGGAAGGGGCCGATGCGAAAAGCTTGGGCGTCTACACGTTCCTCGCCTGGGTCCGCTCCAATCACCCTAGCTACCTTAGCTTCCGAACGACGACGTCCGTGACGGACGACGTCGAACGCTGGTTCGAGAGCGAGTTTGGACAGACAGCCTGGCGCTAGAAGACTCGCACGCGACTTCACGCGGCTGCAAGCGCAGCGCGCGTCGCCACATCTAGGCGCCGCCAATTGAGCTTGCAGCGGCCTAGGCGAAAGCTCTTTCGAACACGTTTTTGGATTGGCTCACCAGTTCAGAGCGAGGATTGGAGGGCGGACGACCAACCCGTCGGCGCACCTTTCCCTCTACCGTCAGCGTGTTCTCTGCGCAGTAGGCCTTGGTGCGAGGATCTGGAGAGGACGGGTCCAGCACCGGATCCCCCACCTTTCGAGCCGGCAATTGCGGCCACTGCTGACCGTTGGCGCCGCACTGGCTGATGACGAGCTTGGACAGGTCTTCCTGCGTCTTGCGCAGGTGACCGCCCAGCAGCTTCGCCCGTGTGATGTAGCCCGCGTTCACGCCAGGAAGGCTGTGGTTCATGAGCAGGTGCATGTCGATTTCCGACAGGCCCGCTGCCTGGCCGACCGTGCGGAATGTCTGCCGCAGGTCGTTGCCCCACTTGGCGAGTAGGTGCCTCGGCTCCTTGTGTTCGACCATGTGGCCATCGCGTCCTTCGCCTGCGAAAATCCATTCTCGCGCCTGTTCAGGTAGAAGGATGCGACCCACCCGCATCGCACGGATGAGGCAACGGATCATCGGGCGGGAGAGGGGAATGTCGAAGGCTCGATCCGCCCCGCCCTTAGGCCGCGGAATGTGCAACACGCGCTCGCGTAGGTTCAGGTGTTCGATCCGCGCCTGCAGCAGTGCGCCGGGCCTGCTCCCCGAAAGCAGCGTGAACAGATGGAATTCCCGCCGGATCGGATGGCGTAGGCGCCGGGCCTGCACGAACCACGCAGGAAGATCCTCAACACCCATGGCCGTGTCGCGACGCTTTTCGAGGTTCCAATCGACGGCGATCGTCGGGTTCTCAGGCGGCAGCTCGCGATGACGCTTACGGGCATGGTTATAGACGGCGCGCAGCGTACGCATTGAGCCATTGCCGGCTGAAGGGCCATTCTCCCTCGTGAGCTTGTCGTGCCGGTCCGCGACGAGCGTGGGGTTTTCGCCAAGCTCCCTGAGCGGCCTGTCCAGCCAGTCGGCCAACAGCCGCTCCACGTGATCAGTGTAGCCTCTGATTGTTGCGGCGCTCCGGCCTTTGCGCTCCATGTGGGAGATCCGATAACGCTCCCACGCTTGGCGAAGGGTCACGCTGCCGGCCGGAGCCTCTGAGCTATCGCCGGGCGCCTTGGAAAGCAGCTCCTGGGCGGCTTTGGCCTCAGCCTCTTCGCGGTGGAGCTGTCCGCTCGCGATCTTGGCGAGCATACCCTTGGCGGCGATCCGCGCCTCCCGGACGGACATCTCATTGGCACCGCCCAGGGCGATGCGCTTGCCCTTGCGCTCGCCGTTTTGCCAGAACTCGGCCTGGACAACGAAGGTCTTCTTCCGAGTCCCGACAATCACGAAGAAGCCCTTCAGCTCGCTGTCACGAGCCATGTATTGGCCTTTGTCGGCCAAAGGCAGCTGCTGGATCGCTCGGTCAGAAAATGAAAAAGCTTGGGTGCTCATCGGCTCAATCTGAAGGTCGGACGTTCGGGGACTAGTCAGGGATTTAGTCAGGGACGGGATATCTGAAAATCAAAATCCCTGACTACGAATGGCTCCCCGACGGTACGCCGACATTCAGATAGTGTCTAACAAAATCAATGACTTTCGTGCAGTGGAGGGCGGTGGCGTGGGCTGGTGGAGACGACTTTTGACGTCTACGAATCTGAGGGTCGGACGTTCGAATCGTTCCGGGCGCGCCATATTTTCAATCGCTTAGCCGAATTCGGCTCCGCCGATTTCCGTTCTAGGACGGTGATTAGGACGGTGGTTGCAGTTAGCCGCCGCCGAACATGGCTCTTAAAACACCAGAAAAAATCGACGGAGCCTCTTAGGGTCAGCCAGGCTTGGCCGCTCGCAGCCCGAGCGAGGTGCCGCTAGTTCGAATCGTGTCGGGTGCGCCACTTCGGTCTAAAACTGCGAACCTCGACCAGAGCCGACTGGTCGCCCGCCGAAGCGGCCATGGTGCGCAGAAGTTCAGTCCTCCCGCCCATGATCTTGATCTCCTCCGTGGAGAGCACCTCCACGCGCTGAGCGACGGCGCGCACCTGGGCGCGCCGATACTTGCCATCCGCGTCCCGCAAGCTCTCGCGGGTCGCGCCAGCCATACGCTCGATGGTCTCGGGCGTGACCATCGGCCCCAGCTTTTCGATCGCCGCCTCGGCTCGGTCGGCGTCGGCCGTGGCCTCGATCTTGATCGCCTCAAGCTCCCTGATCCGATCTTTCAGCCCTTCGGCGCCTTGGCCGACCAGGCCGTCCTCAATGGCGGCATAGAGCCGGGTCAGCTTGTTAGCCGCCTCGGCTGACCGCTTGCGCAACTCGCCGACGTGCGAGCGCCGACGGTCGATCCACTCCACCCGCCGATCGAGGACGTTGCCCATGAGCATATAGAGGCGGTCGGTCTGGACGAGCCTACGCTCCAAATGTGCGACGACGGCGTCATCCAGCTTGCTCATCGGCACGGTAATGCCGGTGCATCCGTCCTTGCCCATCCGGGCCTTGGTCGAGCACGTGTAGTAGCGATAGGCGCCGTTCTTGCCGGTCCGCAGGGTCATCGCCCCGCCGCACAGACCGCAGAAGCAGATGCCGCCTAGAAGCACCGGGCTGTTCACGAACCGGGAGTGCATGACGCCAGGGCTTCGCAGCTTCAGATGGTCTTGCACCGCCTGCCATTCGGCCTCGGTGACGATGGCCGGGATTTTGGCGACCGCGTGCTCGGCGTCGGGCTTGCGACAGCGGTTCTTGTGGTCGGTGAAGTTGAACCGGTGCTCGCCCTTGTAGGTCGTGCGGGTCAGCACCTTGTGGACCGCGTCGATCCCGAACTTGCCGCCGTCCTTGGTGCGGATGTTGTTGGCGTTCAGCCAGGTGGCGATCGACTTCAGGCCCAGCGGGCCTGACCCGTCCACACCCTGGAGGGCGGCCTTGTAGATCTTGCGAACCTTCTCGGCCTGGATCGGGTCGATCTCCAGCTTCTTCTTGAGCTTGGCGCCACGCTGCTCGGCGATGATAACCCGATAGCCCAACGGTGGCCGAGAGCCGTTCCAGAAGCCCTGACGGGCGTTCTCCTTCATGGCTCGCAGGGTGTGCTTGCCGTTCTCCTTGGACTGGTACTCGTCGAAGAGCGTCATGATCTTGCGCATCATGTCGCTCATCGGGTCGTCGCCCAGCTCTTGGGTGATCGAGACGATCTTGACCCCGTTCTTGGCCAGCTTGCGGGCGTAGAACTCGAACAGGAATTGGTCGCGAAAGAACCGCGAGAACGAGTGGACCAAGATAACGTCGAAGGGGGGCGGCTTGGCCGTCGCCGCCTCGATCATCTCCTGAAAGGCGGGGCGCTTGTCGTCCGTGGCGGTGTTGCCCGGCTCCAGATACTCGGTCGCCACCTTCCATCCGCGCCCGGCGCTGAACGCCTCAAGCTGGCGGCGCTGGTCGGGAAGGGAGAGGTCGCTCTCGGCCTGACGGCCGGTGGAGACACGAAGATAGAGCGCCGCCTTGGAGATGGGCGGCGCGGAAGGGGCTAGGCGCGCACGGCCCATGTCGTCCTCCGGGTTCTAGGGAATGGGGCCGAACAACTCGTCCAGCAGGTCGCCGAAGAAGGCTTCGACGAGGCGAACCTCAAGGTCGCCGATCGGCACCATGTCCGGCCAATCGTCGGTGACCTTGATCGGCTTGTCCGAGCGGCGACGACGGCGGCGGATGACGCGGACCGAGACGCTTTCAGGCTCTGGATGCTTCGGCTGACGAGGGGCCATGCCCCAACGGTGCGAGCCGACGCGTGCGCGGCAAGCAAATCCGGCGCGCCGTTATCTACGGGAACGAAAGACAATCTAGCGGCAAGGTCGCCGCCCGCGCGCTCACGCCGTGGGGAGGCTCTTGGGCACATAGGCCTCTCCGCAGCGGGGGCATGTCGCCTGGGCGATGAAGTTCATCGCCTTGCGCACCAGCGGCGCGGTCGGGCCTGGATCGTGGATTTCGATGCGAGCGGCGATGAAGATTAGGCTGGCGGCTTCATGGACGTTGGCCGGGGTCATCTTGGTAATGGCCCGATAGAGGCGCTTGCGTCGGCGGAAGGAGCTTCCCGGAGGAGCCGGTTCTTTCCCGCAGGCACCGGAAGCGGAGGACGCCAAGGGCGGGGAAGGCTGGATCCGGACGTCTCCTAGATCTGCTTTAGAGGAACAATGATGCTGCGTTGCCGAAGTTGTGCATCAACACTGGCAATAAAATGCTTCCGGTGCGTAGGCGAACCCAGACGGCGATCAGCGACGGGCCGGCGGTGAGAGCGAAGGACAGCGGCTCGAACGACACCTCCCCCTTCGAGATCCCGAACGCGTGGGCCAGGCCGAACAGGACGCAGGACAGCGCCGCGCCCCAACTCCAGTCCACGCCCAGGACCCGCGCGCGGCCGGTGAAGGCGCGGTCCAGGACCAGCAGCAGCAGGCCGCGATAGAAGGCCTCTTCCTCCAGGCCGGGCATGGTCAGCTGGAAGGCCATCGTCTCGGTGATGGCGGGCTCGTTGGGAAAGGCCAGGGCCAGACCGACGAACAGCAGGGCGTACAGCCCGGCGACGACCAGCGGCGCCTTCAGGTCGGCCTGGCGCAGGGTTAGGCCGCTGGCCCGCCAGCCGAAGCCTGTCAGGGCGGCGATCGCCAGTGTGGCGAGCAGGGCCAGGATCTTGCCCTGCCAGTTCCACTCGCCGCCGATCAGGTCCGGGGCCAGGCGATAGACTCGCGTGAGCAGGGCGTCGTTCAGCAGAACAAGGCCCGCCGCCACAAGCAGCCAGCGGAACGAGACCCCTTTGCCCTTGCCCAGCAGGGCGATCGCCCCGCCGGCCGCCAGAAGCAGCGCTACGATCGCGCCGATGGTGAAGACGCCGTCCATGAACACACCTCGAAACTGGAAGATCGAGGCCTGGCCTTAGGGCGAAGACGCCGACGCGCGCTTCTCAGAAGACGGCGGGGCGTTCCTCAGGAGTCGGAAGGCTGCGGAAGGCGCTGGGCGGCCGGCCCTCCACCGCCTGGAAGGCGCGGTTGAACGAGGCTAGCGAGGCGAAGCCGCTGTCCAGGGCGATGGCGATCAGCTTGTCGCCCGCTCGCGCCCGATCGGCCAGCAGCCGCCGCGCTTCGGCCACCCGGCAGGTGTTCAGGAAGGCGCGGAAGTGGTCGTGGCCCAGTCGCTGGTTGATCAGCCGGCGCACCGTCCGCTCGGGCGCGCCCATCCGCCGGACGAAGTCGGCGAAGGTCAGGTCGGGTTCGAGGTGGACCTTCTCGACCTCGACCAGCACCCGCAGGCGCTCGGTCAGGCGGGCCTCCTCGTCGTGAGCGGGCAGGGCGGCGGGCGCCGGCGCCGGGGCGGGCGCGGGAACCGGCAGCAGGCGTAGCCCCAGCCAGGCGGCGAAAGCCAGCAGGGCCGCGTTCTGGACGATGGTGAAGCCCTGCGGCCCCCAGTCCAGCCCCATGACGAGGTCGACCAGGAAGTCGGCGCCCAGCTGGCCGGCCAGCAGCACGACGACAAGGATGCGCGCGCGCCGGCGCTCATCCACGAGGTCGCCCGCCCTGTCGCGGACCAAGCGCCAGAAGAGATAGCCGATCATGCCCAGGCCCAGGGCGATCAGCGCCCAGGACAGGCCCCGGCTCTCCAGCGTCGGCCCCAGCAGGCCGCGATCGGCGCTGGCCAGGACCAGCCAGGCCAGGCCCGCCGCCAGCACCCCGCCGCGCGGCCGGAAGGTCGGGTCGAAGCTCGCCAGGCAGAACCACCACAGGAAGACGGCCGCATAGCCGGCGACCAGCGCGCTCGCATGGCTCGACGGTCCGGCGAGACGCAGCGAGGGTTCGGGCGTGTTGCCCGCCAGGAACCCGGCCAGGCAAACGGCCATCGGCGCGAAATAGGCCGCCAGCCGCCGCGTGCGCGGATCCCGCGCCAGCAGCACGCCGAGCACCAGCAGCAGGGTGGCCCCCGCAACTCGCGTGATCACGTCCAGCTGACTAAGATCCATTGGGCTCCCGTGGGGGCGGCTTGGTTGCAGGGGTCATGCCGCTGCGAGGTTGTGACCTCAGCCTAACCGCACCTCTACTTTTGCAAAGGTCCGGCAAGGGTCGGGAGGGGAAATCAGTCCCCCGGCGCAAAGCGGAAAGGCGAGCCATCGGTGCTGCATATCTTCCGCAGTCGATTCTGCGCGCGAACGGCGGCGCGCTGAAGCGGCAGATACCGAGCACTAGGCCTACGCGATGGCGCTCCAACACGCACCGGAGCCGATCATCGGATACGCCGCCCACATAGCTGGTCCGCGCTCCGGGGGCCCCGGTTCACGCTCTGAGATGGAGGAGTAGACCGATAGTGGCAAACCCAGTCGCGGGTGAACACACGCCCAGAGATTGGGAAATGCACGGATACTGGCAAACCAGCCCCGCGCCCTGGGCGCCTTGAGCCTGGCGGAGCGACCCCGCGATCTGACCGCTGCAGGGCGCCGCGCCGTCAAACGGTGAATCGCACTCCCGCGCTGTTGCTTTGCAGAAAACGCCGCTGAAGCATGTTCTGTGTTGATGTGTCTTCGCGAGACCGAAGTGAAACAGAGTCGCGCTGAAATCGTCGCTTTCGTCGGGGGGCAGATTCTACCGCATGAGGCGGATGTTCGCGCGTGGCTTCGCAGCTCGGGCAGCTATCCCACCGACATCGACGATATTGTTCAGGAGACCTATTGCCGGCTGGCGGCGATGGACGGAGTCAGCCACATCCTGAATGGTCGGGCCTATTTTTTCCGGACCGCCCGCAACATCGCCATCGAGAAAATTCGCCGCGCCCGCATTGTTCGCATCGACTGCGTCACGGAAATTGACGCGCTGAACGTCGTAGATGATGAGCCCTCTCCGGAACGCATCGTCGCGGGACGGCGCGAACTGCGGCGGGTGCAGCATTTGATCGAAGGGTTGCCGGAGCGTTGTCGACAGATCTTCACCCTGCGCCGGATCCACGGCCTTTCGCAGCGCGAGGTGGCCGCGCGGCTGGGGGTGACGGAGAATGTCGTCGAGACGCAGTCCATGCGGGGGTTGCGTTTAATTCTGCGAGCCTTAACGGAAGCCCCCGACAAAGATCAGACACCAGTCGACAAGGGTCATGACCTCCATTCCGTCCGCAAAAGAGATCGATGACGAGGCGGCCGACTGGGCCGCGCGCGTCGATGGTCGCGACCTGGACACGGATCATGATGTCGAGTTCCAGGCCTGGCTGGCCGGCGACCCTCGCCGCTCGGGAGCTTTCCTGCGCGCCCAGGCCGCCATCAGCTTCCTGGATCGCGGACGGGCCCTGGCCGGCTCCGATAGTCGCGCCGACGAACCCCTGCGCCCCAGTCGCCGAACCCTGCTGACGGGCGCAGGCGGCGCGGTAGCGGCGGCCATGGCCGGCGGCACGGTTTTCCTGGCCCAGCAACATCAGCGTCTGGACACCCAACTGGGCGAGATCCGCCGGGTGCCGCTTGCCGACGGCTCCCTGGTGGCGATCAACACCACCTCTGCGCTGGACGTGACGATGAAGCCCAAGTCACGCCAGATCTCGCTGCGTCGGGGTGAGGCGTGGTTCCAAGTCGCAAAGGACGCCCAGCGCCCCTTCGTGGTGTCGGCGGGTCTGGTGCGCGTACGCGCCGTGGGCACAGCCTTCTCGGTGCGGCGCGACGGCGACGGCGTCGACGTGATGGTCACCGAGGGTGTGGTTGAGACCTGGGCCGAGGGACAAACCGGTCCGCGCCAGCGCCTGAGCGCCGGAAACCGTGTTCAGCTTGTCGGTTACAGCGCGCCCGTCGTGGCCGAGAGCCCGTCACTGATTGAGCGCAGCCTGGCCTGGCGGAATGGCGAGATCGCCCTGGACGGCGAAAGCCTGGGCGACGCTGCCAGCCAGTTCAATCGCTATAACAGCCGCCAGATCATCATTGAGGACGCCGACCTCGCACGTGAGCGTTTCGTCGGCCTGTTTCGCACAAATGAGCCGGAAAGCTTCGCTGCGGCGGTGGCGGCGACGATCGGCGCCAAGGTCCGTGAGGATGACAAGGTCATCCGACTGAGCCGCGACCACTCGTCATAGCCCCCGCGACCTTGTCGACCTCAGCGGCGACAGCATTGGCGCATTCGAAACGGGCGCCGCCTTTCGTGAATGGCGCAAAATCGAGCGTGTTCGGCCGGGGTCGGATCATTCTGTAGATCACCCCCCGGAAATCTCTCCAGCGCCCCTCGTCCTGTCAGAAGGCCGCGTTTGGCGGACTTCGTATCGATGGGGGATTGTCGATGAACGAATGGAAACGGGCCGCGAGCCGACACTTGCTGTGCGCCGCTTCGGCGACATGGGCGCTGAGCGCCGGGGTCGCTCTGGCTCAGGCCGTGCCATTCAGGATCGACTCCCAGCCGGCCGCGACGGGCATCCCCCAGTTCGCCCGCCAGGCCGGCGTTCAGATCCTGATCCAGGCCGAGGCTGCGCAAGGCCGGCGCACGGCGCCGGTGCGCGGCGATCTGCCGGTGACGGTGGCGCTGGACCGACTGCTGGCCGGCACGGGGCTGGTGGTGATCTCCAATGACGGCAAGACGATCATCCTGGCCCCGCCTCGCGCCGGTCTGGTCAAGGCGCGCTGGTCGGCCGGCGGCGCCGAGGTGGCTCCGGCGCCCGCCGCGCTCGATCCGGTCGCGCCAGAGACGCCCAGCGTCATCGAGGAACTGATCGTCACTGGCACGCGCTCGACCTCGCGCACGGTCACGCAAAGCATGGCGCCGATCGACGTGCTGTCCTCCGTCGAACTGACCAAGAGCGGCAAGCAGTCCACGCGAGACCTCATCTCGACCCTGGTGCCTTCGGCCAATACGTCCAACAGCGGCGCCGGCGCCAGTTTCGCGGTCAAGACGGTCTCGTTGCGAGGCCTCAGCGCCGACCAGACGCTCGTTCTCGTCAACGGCAAGCGCCGCCACAACACCGCCGTCCTGTTCGTCAATGGAACGACCCAGAACGGTCAGTCGCCGCCCGACCTCGATCTGATCCCGGCCGCTTCCATCGAACGTATCGAGGTGTTGCGAGACGGCGCCTCGGCTCAATACGGGTCGGACGCCCTGGCGGGCGTCATCAACATTATCCTTAAGGACGACGCCGAGGGGGCTCGATGTCGGCCCTCTACGGCAAGACGGGCGAGGGTGACGGCGAGACCGGCCAGATCTCTGGCAACTTCGGCCTGAAGCTGGGCGAGACCGGCTATCTGAACCTGACCGGCGATGTTCGGATCACCGACCTGACCGATCGCGGCGACCTGACGCCCAACACCACGGTCATGTACTTCCCGCTCAACGCCCTGGGCCAACCGGTCAAGGTCGGCACGGCTGGCTCCAAACCCGATCCGCGCGAAGCGACCGCCAAACGCCATACCAGCCATCCAGGCTCGCCGGCCGTGCAGCTCTTCTCGCTCGGCTACAGCGCGGGATCGCAGGTCACGGACGACATCAAGGTCTACTCGTTTGGCACCTTCTCCAGCCGCAACACCGCAGCCTGGCTGACCTTCCGCAACCCCAACGCGTCAAACAACAACATCGCCGTCACGCCTGACGGCTACACCCCGCGCCTGTTCCTGAAGGACCGCGATTTCCAGGTGGCGCTCGGCGCGAAGGGGGCGGGCGTCCTTGGTTTTGACTGGGATCTCAGCTCGACCTTCAGCCGCAACGACGTCGGGTACTATGAGAATTCACTGAACGCCTCGATGGGACCGGCCAGCCCCACCCGGTTCTATATCGGCACGCTGAAATTCCAGGAGTGGACGACCAACCTCGACCTGACCCGCGAACTGGATACGGGTCTGTTCGAACGGCCGACCTTTGTGGCCCTCGGCGCCGAATATCGCGACGATCAGTTCCAGATCGAAGCTGGTGAGCCAGCCTCCTACATCAACGGCGGCTATGTCGCCCCGGTCGGCAGCCCGCAAGCCGGCATTGTGTTCGCGGGCGGTTCGCAGGGCGTGACCGGCTTCCCGCCGTTCTCGGCCGGGGTCTTCTCGCGCAACAACACCAGTGTCTATGCCAATGTTGAGCAGAAGCTGACCGACAAGTGGGAAGTGGCCCTGGCCGGCCGTTTTGAACGATATTCGGATTTCGGCGACGCCAAGACCTTCAAGCTCTCAACCCGCTACGCCATCATCCCCGGCCTGGCGGTTCGCGGGACGGCCAGCACAGGCTTCCGCGCGCCGTCTCTGCAGCAGCAGCACTACGCGTCTTCCAGCACCATCGGCGTCATTGTTCCGCCGGCCACCACCACCCAGCTGTATCCTGTGCAGTTGCTTCCGCCGGACAACCCCGCCGCCATCGCCCTGGGGGCAAAGCCGCTGGAGGCCGAGAAGTCGACCAACTATTCGTTGGGCATCGTCGCCCAGCCCTTGCCTCGGATGAACGTCACGCTCGACGTTTATGAAATCAAGATCGAGAACCGCATCCTGCAAAGCGGCACCCTGGGACCGAACACGGCGGTCAGCACGGCGCTCGCCAGCCAGGGGCTGAACCCCCAGCAGGCGGCGTTCTACTACGGAAACTTCGCCGATACGACGACCCGGGGCATCGATCTGGTGGCCGACTACCGGACCGACTTTGGCGACTTTGGTGCGGTGCGCTGGACGGTTTCGGCCAACTTCAACAAGAGCAAGTTTGACCGCATCGTCTCGCCGCCTCCTGCGTTGGCGGCCGCTGGCATCGTCTATATCGACCGAGTGAAGATCGGCGATCTGACGGTTGGCACGCCCAAGGACAAGTACATCGCCGGCGCGGACTGGACCCTGGGCAAGTTCGACACCAACCTGCGGCTGACCCGCTATGGCGAGGTGATCCAGCGCACCTCGCTGGCGGCCAATGACGAAACGGTCAGTCCAAAATTGATCGCCGATCTTGATGTGAGCTACGCGGCCACAGACCACATCACGGTCAGCCTTGGGGCCAACAACCTGCTCAACGCCTATCCCGACAGCGTCAGGGCCGCCAATCGCGGCACGCCCGCCTTCGCCTACTACAATCAGTACTCTCCCTACGGGATCAGCGGCGGGTTCTACTACGCCCGGGTCGCCGCGAGATTCTAACCTTGGTTCGCCGGTCCGGCCCCCTGGTCCGGACCGGCCCTTTCTTTGGCGAGCAGGCACATGACGCAGGATTCCTCGAACGGCGTAAGCCGTCGTCGGTTGTTTTCCCTTGGCGGCGGAGCGATCGCGGTCACGGGCGCCGTCGCCCTTCTTCCTCCCCTGGAGGCCGCCGCTGCAACGGCTGTCAGCGACGACACCCGCTTCGCCACGGCCGTCGAGGGCACCAATATCTGCGCCGTCGTCTCGCCCGACGGCTCGACCGTCGCTTTCGACATCTACGCCATGTTGTGGCTGCAACCCCTCGCCGGGGGGCGGCCAGGCGCTTGACCGACGACATCTTCGAGATCGCCCAGCCCGACTGGTCGCCGGACGGGAAGACCCTGGTCTTCCAGTCCTATCGCGACGGGAATTTCCACATCTGGTCGATTGACGCGGATGGCTCCAACCTCAAACAGCTGACCAAGGGCGCCTTCGACTGCCGCGAGCCTCGCTACAGCCCCGACGGCCGCAAGATCGCCTTCGCATCCGACCGCGACGGCGGTCGCTACAGCATCCAGATCCTTGACCTGGCGACCGGCGCGATCGCGCTATTTAGCAACGGAACCACGGACGAATTCGAGCCGTCTTGGTCGCCAGACGGCAAAGCCATAGCCTTCACTGTCGACAAGGTTCGCATCGACGTCCAGGACGCCGCCGGCGCGCGGCGCACGGTGGCCCGGGTCAAGCCTTCAAGCGACCGCTTCAACGCCGCTTCGGTGGCCAGTCCCGCGTTCACGCCAGACGGCTCGGACGTGATCTACACCGCCATCGAGGGCGGAAAGGCCGAGTTGCGCAGCGCGGCTTCCGGCGCGATCGTCAGGGACGAGGATGTGTTCCCGTTCCGCGTCTCGTGGCTGCCCTCGGGCGAATTCCTCTACACCGCCGACGGCAAGATCCGCCGCCGCAAGCCTGGCGCCCCAGCGACCGCCATCGCCTTCTCGGTCACTGTGCCGGTGATCCGCCCGCGCTATGACAAGAAGAGCCGCGACTTCCTGTCGGCCAAATCACGGCCGGTGGTCGGTATTGGCAGTCCGGCCCTGTCACCGGACGGAACTCGGATCGTATTCCGGGCTCTGAACGACCTCTACCTGCTGCCGATCGGCGGCAAGGCCGCCGCCCTGACCCGGGACCAGTTCAGCAAGGTCGATCCGGCCTGGTCGCCTGACGGCAAGACCCTGGCCTATTCCACCGACAAGGGCGGCAGTCTCGACATCTGGCTGCGCGACATGACCAGCGGCGAGACCCGACAACTGACCCATTTCGACGGCGCGGCGGTGTCCAGCGCCTGGTCGCGCGACGGCAAGAGCCTCGCCTTCCTCAGTCAGAACGGCGGCCTGTTCATCGCTGACGCCATGACCGGCGAGACCCGCCGCCTCTATGCCGACCTGTGGGAGCCCGGCAAGCCGACCTGGGGCCCCGGCGACAAGACCATCGCCTACGCCGCCTTCAAGCCCTATTCGGCCCGCTTCCGCGAGGGCCTCAGTGAGATCCTCACGGTCGATGTCGAGACCGGCAAGGGGACCTATGCGCCCGTGGCGCCGCATCGCTCGCTGGGCACGCGCGGCGACGACGGCCCGGTCTGGTCTCCGGACGGCGCCCAGCTCGCGTTCGCCTTCGCCAGCCGCCTTCACGTTGCGCCCGTAGACGCCGCCGGCAAGTTCACCGGCCCGCCCAGACCGCTCAACGACGAGGTCACCGACGCGGTGAGCTACAGCGGCGACGGCAAGCTGCTGCTCTACATATCGGCCGGTCAGCTGAAACTGATCCCGGCCGCCGGCGGCGCGCCGCGCGTCGTGCCGCACGGTCTGACCTGGAAGAGCCTCAAGCCCAAGGACCGCCTCCTGGTCCAAGCCGGAAAGCTGTGGGACGGCCGCTCGCCCGAGCTGCGCCATGACGTCGACGTGCTGATCGAGGGCGGCAAGATCGTCTCGGTTTCGCCGCGCGGCGCGACCGTCCCCGACGGCGTTCAGGTGGTCGACGCCCGAGCCTCTACGGTGATGCCCGGTCTGATCGACATGCACACCCACCGCCAGATGCAGGGCTATGGCTATGGCGACCGCGAGGGGCGGCTGTGGCTGTCGCTGGGCGTCACCACCACCCGCTCGCCCGGCGGCCCGGCCTATCACACGGTCGAGGACCAGGAAGCGATCGAGGCCGGCGCGCGCGTCGGCCCGCGCTACTACGCCACCGGCGAGGCCATCGACGGCTCGCGGATCTTCTACAACTTCATGCGGCCGGTGACCGAGCCCGGCCAGATGGCGCTGGAGATGAAGCGGGCCGAGGCCCTCTCCTACGATCTGATCAAGACCTATGTCCGCCTTTCGGGAGAGCGCCAGAAGGAGGTTGTCGACTGGGCGCACGCCAAGGGCCTGCCCCTGACGTCGCACTATCACTATCCGGCCCTGGGTCTGGGCATGGACGGCATGGAGCATCTGGGGGCGACCAGCCGCACGGGCTATTCGCGCACGGTCAGCGCGCTCGGAAACATCTATCAGGACGTCAATGCGGCCTTCCTGGCCAGCAAGGCCGCCCGCACCCCGACCCTGTTCACCTCAACGGCCCTGTTTGGCGATGATCGCTCGCTGGTTGACGATGAGCGCGTCCGCGCCCTCTATCCGCCTTGGGAATATGCTCGCCTGCTGGAGCGCGCCAAGCTGATGGCGGCGACCGACCGGACGACCATTCTGGCCTCGCTTGAGCGCAATATCGCCGAGGTCGCGCGCACCGTCCGCGCGGGAGGGCGCATCGTCACCGGCACCGACTCGCCGATCGACTTCAACGCCGTCAGCCTGCACATGAACCTGCGAGCCATGGTGCGCTTTGGCCTGTCGCCGTTCGAGGCCCTTGTCACCGCCACCAGCGCCTCGGCCGACTATCTCGACGAACCCCTGGGTGTCGTCGCGCCTGGCGCCTATGCCGACTTGATCGTGGTGGACGGCGATCCTTTGGCCAGGATCGAGGACGCGGCGAATGTCCAGACCGTGATCAAACACGGTCAGATCTACACGATCGCCGACCTGATGGCGCCCTTCGCGTCTCACGCCGAGCACGCGTCCCTGAGCCAGCAGCGTCGTTTTGTTTGCGAGGCCAGCGCGGACTATTGGTGGCACGAACCGGCCTATCTGGCTCAGGCAAAGGCCTCATGTTGCGATGGTGCCTGCGGGTTCACGCCAAATCTTGGCTCCTGGGCCTAGACGGGTTCACTTCCAGGGCATTGTGTCGTTGGGTCGAGGGCCTGATCAGGGCCGCGCGACTCTGCCATTGGCTGCCAGTATAGGCACCCCTAGCGGCATCCGTGTTGATTGTAAACGAGTGTGTTGCGGCCAGCTCCCGCTAACTGGAAATGCGCCAATGTTGTAAACTGCCAAACACAGCTCATGTCGTATGCTATATCGCCGCCGATATTGACTGCCGCTCCCGGAGAACGCCTGCCTTTGGACCGAGGCTCCGCATAGCCTGTTAGGCTTTCCCGCCGCAGGGGGCACCGGGACCGACAATGCCTGGCGGTGGCGATCTGAATGTCCGAGATGGGAGCCGGAGCCAAAGCGTGCTTCCACCGTGGGCGGACGGCAGGTGCGTCCGTTTCCGACGCTGCGGCCTGGATTGCGCTTCAGATCGCCAGCGCCCTCAGTCGCATCCGTATCTGCGCGCCATTTCGGTTTGAGGCCGATACTTCTGAAAATCCTGGGTTTCGCCTCCGCCGAGTCGGGGTTCCCGGGCCCGCGTCGTTGGCCCGTCGCCGCCGCTGAATCGCTGTGTCATTTCCAATCTTCGTGTCTGTCTGACGGACCTTGCCGTCGCGTTGCAGCCTGAGGCTGCACGACCTGACACCGAGCCGCCCCAGGGCGCGCGGTCCTGTGGAACTCGCGGTTAAGTCCAGATGATCCGGCGTCCCGACGCTTCTCGAACGATCGGTCGGGCTCGTCCACTGACGTAAGGCGGCGACAAAACCTCACTCACGGCGCGCCTCTCTGGTCGTGACATAATGTCGCTCCCCCACAGGTTGTTTAATTTACTCAAATTTAATCGCCACCTCTCAAGGTCATGTTCAAGCAATCGAATTCGCATATCAGCGATATTTACTGCTGCGGGGCTCGATATGTTGAAAGATGTCGAATGTGTTCCGGTCCTATTCACCGGTAGTTTGACTGTATCAAATATTGAGGCGGCTCAAGACGAGCTTCGGACGGCGGTCTCTCAGAACAGTACCATTCTAATCGATCTGGGCGGCGTCACCGAGGCGGATCTGACCTTCATTCAACTGATCGAAGCCGCGCGGCGGCGGGTCAGTGAGGCGGGCGGCGAAATGACGCTGCGCGACCCCGCCGCAGGGGCGGTGCTCGAGGTGTTGCGGCGCGGCGGCTTCCTCGACGACGACGGTTCCGACCGCGCCAAGTTCTGGCTTAAAGAGGCGACCCAGCAATGACCGCGATCCTGACCGTGGATGACTCCGCCAGCATTCGGCAGGCCATCAAGATCGCCCTGAGCGGCGAAGGCTATGCTGTCACTGAGGCCGTCAATGGCCAGGACGGTCTGGAGAAGGGCGAGGCCGGCGGTTACGACCTGATCGTCACCGACCTGAACATGCCGGTCATGGACGGTCTGGCCATGATCCGCGAGCTGCGCAAGCGGCCTGCGGGCGCCGGCGTGCCGATCCTGTTCCTGACCACCGAATCCGACGCCGAGATCAAGGCCCAGGCCAAGGCGGCCGGCGCCACGGGGTGGCTGACCAAGCCGTTCGACCCCGAACAGCTGATCCGGGTCGTCAAGAAGGTCCTCGCCAAATGAGCGCCCTCGATCCCATCGAGACCTTCCGCCAGGAAGCCCAGGAGCTGCTTGAGGAGATCGAACAGGGCCTGCTCGATCTGGCCCATCGTCCCGGGGATCGTGAACTGGTCGACGCGGTGTTCCGCGGCCTGCATACCCTGAAGGGCTCGGGCGCCATGTTCGGCTTTGACGCCCTGGCCGCTTTCACCCATCACTGCGAAACTGCCTTTGACCGCGTCCGCAAGGGCGAGGTGGCCGCCACCTCCGAACTGGTGGGCGCGGTGCTGGCCTGCCAGGACCACATGCGCGCCCTGGCCGAGGGCCGTCCGGCCTCCGAGGCCGCGGGCCAGGCGCTGCTGACCGAGTTGCATCGCGTCGTCGAGGGCGCTGGCCAGTCGGGTGCGGAGGCCGCCGCGCCCGCCCTCAACAGATGGCGCGTGACGTTCAGCCTGCCGGCCGACGCCCTGGTCAATGGCACCCGCCCCTTGCCGCTGTTGGACGAACTGCGCGAGCTTGGTGACTGCCACGTCGTGGCGGTGACCGACGCGGTCCCCGCCTTTGACGACCTGGTCGCGACCGAGTGCCATCTGGCCTGGGACGTCACCCTGACAACACCGCACGGCCGCGACGCGATCGAGGATGTTTTCATCTTCGTGATCGACGACATGACCCTGGAAATCCAGGATCTGACCGCGCCTGCGGTCGAGGTCACGGAAGCTGTCGGCAAGGCCGCCGCCGCGACGCCCGTCGCCGGGGCCGCTGAAGAGCCGCCCGCCGCCGCCGAGGGACGAAACGCCAAGTCCGGCGACACCGTCCGCGTGCCGGCCGAGCGCTTGGATGAGATGATGGACCGGGTCGGCGAACTGGTCATCGCCCAGTCGCGCCTCAAGCAACTGGCCAATTCCAGCAGCGATATCGCCCTGCGCGCGGTCGCCGAGGAAATCGAACGTCTGGCCTCAGAGATGCGCGACACCATGATGGTGGTCCGCATGGTGCCGATCGCCCAGCTGTTTGGCCGCTTCCGCAGGCTGATCCACGATCTGGCCCGCGACACCGGCAAGACCATCGAGCTGTCGACCGAGGGCGAGGCCACCGAGCTGGACAAGACGGTGATCGAGCGCCTGGCCGATCCGCTGATCCATCTGATCCGCAACGCCGCCGACCATGGCCTGGAAACCCCAGGGCAACGTCTGGCCGCCGGCAAGCCCGAGGCGGGTCATGTCGTTCTGGCCGCCCGTCAGTCGGGCGCCGAGGTGGTGATCACCATCACTGACGATGGTCGCGGCGTCGACCGCGCCCGCGTCCGCGCCAAGGCCGAGGAAAACGGCCTGATCCAGCCGGGCCAGGTGCTGAACGACAACGAACTGCTGCAGCTGATCTTCGCCCCGGGCTTCTCGACGGCGGCGACGATCACCAACCTGTCGGGTCGCGGCGTCGGCATGGACGTGGTCAAGCGCACCATCGAGGGGCTGCGCGGCTCGATCGAACTTTCCAGCACCCCGGGCGAAGGTTCGGTCGTCTCGCTGCGTATCCCCCTGACCCTGGCGATCATCGACGGCCTGCTGGTTCGGGTCGGAACCGCGCGCTACGTCATTCCGCTGGCTTCGGTGGAAGAGTGCGTCGAGCTGTCGGTCGAGCAGGATGTCCGCTCGACGGGTCGTAGCCTGATCACCCTGCGCGACCAGCTGGTGCCGTTCATTCGGCTGCGTCAGATGTTCTTCACCGGCCTTGCGCCGGATCCGCACCAGAAGATCGTGGTCGTCCAGGCCGGGCAGGACCGCGTGGGCCTGGTCGTCGACCAGATCCTTGGCGACCACCAGACTGTTATCAAGGCCCTGTCGGGCTTCCATGCCGAGGTCGGCGCCTTCTCCGGCGCGACGATCCTGGGCGATGGCGGCGTCGCCCTGATCCTGGACATCGGCCACCTGGTCGCGGCCGGCGCTCGCCCGGATGCTCAGATGCGGGCGGCCAGCTGATGGGAGCGCAAGTCATGACCGCTGAAGCCCTTGAAGGCCCTATCGAGGCGCTGACCTTCGATCTGCAGGGCGAGACCTTCGCCCTGGAGGCCGGTCTGGTGCGCGAGGTCCTGGACATGCTGCCCGAGACCGATGTTCCCGGGGCCCCGCCCTTCGTGGGCGCGGTGATCAACTTCCGCGGCCGGGTGATCCCGCTGGTCGACCTGCGCCTGGCTTTCGACATGACGGCCGGAGCGCCCACCATCGACAGCCGCATTGTTGTCATCGAGTACGATCTCGACGGTGAGCCCACCCTGATCGGCCTGCGTGCCGACAAGGTGCACGAAGTCACCTCGATCACCCTGGACACCACCGAGCAGGCCCCGCGCGTGGGCATGAGCTGGCGAGCGGATTTCATTCGCCTGCTGGCTCGCCGCGATGGCGACCTGATCGTCATCCCCGACCTTGAACAGATCTTCGCGGCCCGGGGCCGCTCGGCCACCACCGTTACGCCCATCAACATGTCGCAGTCTTGAGTTTTCAGCAGGATCATCCTGCGCGCCACGCGAAGGCGGGTATCGCCTTACTGACCTAAACCGATCGACCTTGGCTCAAAAGGGCTCTGAAATGCGTGCAACGATAAGAGCAAAACTTGCTGGCGCTTTCGCAGCCGTTTTGCTGGTTTCAGCTTTGTTGGGTGTTGTTGGTATTCTCAAGATGAATACCATAAACAACCAATCAACTGAGATTGCCAAAAACTGGCTTCCGAGTATCGATGCGGTTCACTCGATAAATACTGCCACTTCAGATCTGCGGGCACAGCAATACTCTCATATTTCTTCAACAGATCCCGCACGTATGGCGGATGCCGAGAGGGAGATCGCTGCCACGCTTGAGCAAATCAAGAGCGGTCGGGCGCGATACGAGAAACTGATCTCTTCAGATGAAGAGCGAAATTTGTACAACCAGTTCGCCCGCAAATACGAAGCCTATGTGCGCGATGGCGAGCAAATACTCGTTCTGTCTCGCAAAAATGAGAATGCGGCGGCGGCAGATGCCATGAGGGCCAATAAGGCGGCCTATGACGACATGTCAGCCGACACGCTTAAACTGGTCAAATTGAATGTCGCAGGTGGCGACGCCGCCAGCGACACCGGGGACAAGGTATTCGCCCAAGCGCGGACGCTGTTCATTGGGCTGGTCATCCTGGCGCTTGTCATCGGTTCGATCGCAGCCCTGTGGATTTCCAGGACCGTCACGATGGGCCTCCGCAAGGTCGCAGGGGCAATCGAGGCGGTTGCGATCGGCGACCTGAATCAGCGCGTCAGCGTGACGACCAATGACGAGATCAAGGATCTCATCGACACGGTCAACGGCATGACCGACAACCTGCGCGCCACCGCCCTCGTCGCCGACAAGGTGGCGGATGGCGACCTGACGGTCGAAGCTAAGCCGCTGTCCGACAAGGACACTTTAGGGATCGCCCTGCAGCGGATGATCGAGCGGCTTCGCGGCGTGGTCGGCGACGCGATCTCGGCGTCAGAGAATGTCTCCGCTGGCAGCCAGGAGCTGTCGGCCGCCTCCGAACAGGTCAGCCAGGGCGCCACCGAGCAGGCGTCCGCCGCCGAACAGGCCTCGGCCTCGATGGAGCAGATGGCCGGCAACATCAAACAGAACGCCGACAACGCCGCCCAGACCGAGAAGATCGCCCGTCAGTCGGCGCAGGACGCCGAAGTCTCGGGCGCGGCCGTCAATCGCGCCGTAGAGGCCATGCGGACCATCGCCGAGAAGATCACCATCGTTCAGGAGATCGCCCGACAGACCGACCTTCTGGCCCTCAACGCCGCCGTCGAGGCCGCCCGGGCCGGCGAGCACGGTCGCGGCTTCGCGGTGGTGGCCTCCGAAGTGCGCAAGCTGGCCGAGCGGTCGCAGACCGCTGCCACCGAGATCGGCGCGGTCTCGTCCGATACCGTCAAGGCCGCCCAGTCCGCCGGCGAGATGCTGACCAGCCTGGTGCCCAATATCCGCCGGACGGCTGAACTGGTCTCCGAGATCAGCGCCGCCTGCCGCGAGCAGGACATCGGCGCCTCGCAGATCAACGAGGCCATCCAGCAGCTGGACAAGGTGACCCAGCAGAACGCCAGCGCCTCTGAACAGATGTCGGCGACCTCTGAGGAACTGGCCGCCCAGGCCGAGGAGCTGCAGACCTCCATCGCCTACTTCCGCCTGTCGCCCTCGGGCGCGCGCGGCAAGCCGGCGCCGGTCGCGCGCCTGGCCCCAGCCCGGACCGCCAAGACCGCCCCGGTTCGCGCCACGCGCACCGAGCCCCGCAAGGTCGCTTCTCGCGGCGCGGTGGGGGCTCAGCAGGCCATGGCCCAGGGCTTCGCGCTGGATCTCAACCAGGGTGGCCCCGACCACGACGACAGTGAATTCACTCAATACTGACGGCTGATTGGAGCGGCGCCCGCCGCTTCGCTACCTTCCGGAGTTGGCCATGCGCCTGACGATCAAGTTGAAACTGACGGCAGCCTTCACGCTGCTGACCCTGCTGATGGTTGGCGCGGCGAGCTTTGGCGCGCTGGAAATGAGCAAGCTGAGTCAGTTGCAGGACGCCCTTGTCAAAGGGCCGGCGGCGCAACTGCAGCGCGCCCAGAGCCTGAACGTCGCCTTCGCGGAGGTTGTCGGCGCGCAGCGAGGCATGGCCCTGGCTGAAAGCGATGCAACGCTGAAGGCCGAGGAGGCTCGTGCCGAAAAGCAGAGCCGCGCGGCGGTGGCTGTGCTCCAGGCCGGCCTGTCGGCCGCCCAGGGCTCCGATGAAAAGACCAAGTGGGAAACCCTCCGGACCGAATGGGACCAGTTCGCTGCGGTCAGCGATCGTGTCCGGACGCTGATCCTGGAAAATAACCGAGACAGCGCCAGGGCTTTGATGTTGGGCGAGCAGGAGCAGGTCGCCACTCAGGCAGGGCGCGTCATCGGCGAGCTTGTCGCCTTCAGCGACCAGCGCCTGCAGGCCACGGACGAGGAAAGCGACGCGGTCTCCAAGCGCTCGCGCGGCATTCTCCTGGGTCTGATCAGCGTTTCGGTTCTGATCGCGATCGCGGCCGCGATCTGGATCTCACGCACTATCGGCCAGGGCCTGAGCAAGATCGACACTCTGGCCCGCGCGGTCGCCCAGGGGGACCTGGACCAGCGTGTCACCTCGAAGTCCAATGACGAGATCAGCGATCTTATCGCGACGATCAACACCATGACCGACAATCTGCGTGCGACCGCCGCCGTGGCTGATCGGGTCGCCGAGGGCGATCTGAGCATGGACGTCACGCCCGTGTCGGACAAGGACACTCTCAGCATTGCGCTGCGCCAGATGGTCGAGAACCTGCGCGCCACCGCGCTGCTGGCCGATCACATCGCCGAGGGCGATCTCACCGTCGATCCTCAGCCAACGTCGGCCAGGGATGTGCTGGGTCTGGCGCTCGGCAAGATGGTCGATCGGCTGCGCGGCGTGGTCGGAGACGCCGTCTCGGCTTCCGAGAATGTCTCGTCGGGCAGCCAGGAACTGTCGGCCGCGTCAGAGCAGGTCAGCCAGGGCGCCACCGAGCAGGCGTCCGCCGCCGAACAGGCCTCGGCCTCGATGGAGCAGATGGCCGGCAACATCAAACAGAACGCCGACAACGCCGCCCAGACCGAGAAGATCGCTCGCCAGTCGGCGCAGGACGCCGAGGTCTCGGGCGCGGCCGTCAATCGCGCCGTAGAGGCCATGCGGACCATCGCCGAGAAGATCACCATCGTTCAGGAGATCGCTCGCCAAACTGACCTTCTGGCCCTCAACGCCGCCGTCGAGGCGGCCCGGGCCGGAGAGCATGGTCGCGGCTTCGCGGTCGTCGCCTCCGAAGTGCGCAAGCTGGCCGAGCGGTCGCAGACCGCCGCTACCGAGATCGGCGCCGTCTCGTCCGACACCGTCAAGGCGGCCCAGTCGGCCGGCGAGATGCTGACCAGCCTGGTGCCCAATATCCGCCGGACGGCCGAACTGGTCTCCGAGATCAGCGCCGCCTGCCGCGAGCAGGACGTCGGCGCCTCGCAGATCAACGAGGCCATCCAGCAGCTGGACAAGGTGACCCAGCAGAACGCAAGCGCCTCCGAACAGATGTCGGCGACCTCCGAGGAACTGGCCGCCCAGGCCGAGGAGCTGCAGACCTCCATCGCCTACTTCCGCCTGTCGACATCGTCGTCCTTTGCCGCGCGCGGCAAGCCGGCGCCGGTCGTGCGCCTGGCTCCCGGAAAGGGCGCCAAGTCCACGCCGCAGCGTCCGGCGGCGCGCAAGATGGTTCCACGGGGTGGCGGCGTTGCTGTCCAGCAGGCGCGCGCCCAGGGCTTCGCGCTGAATCTGAACCACGGCGGCCCCGATCAGGCCGACACCGAGTTCACCGAATACTGACGTCCCGACTGCTTCGCCCTTAGTTCAAGGATCACGACCATGCGTTTCACTATCAAATTGCAGCTGGGCTTAGCCTTTGGGCTGATCATCGCCCTGTTGCTGGCGGCGACCCTGTTTGGGATCAACAGCCTGTCGATGACGAACCGCGAGATGAACGCGATGGTCGATGGCCCCGCAGCGCGCCTGCAGGCCGCGCAGCAACTCAATATCCACATGCTCAATGTGGTGCGAGCCGAGAAGAACATGGTGCTGGTCGGCTCTCCGGAAGAGGTGAGGGCGCTAGAGGCCCCGATCGCCAAGGAAAAGCAGGCCTTTGAGACCCTGCTGTCCAAGGCGGAGGGCATGGCGACGACAGAAGGCAAGCCCAAGTGGGAGGCCCTGGGTTCGGCATGGGAGCGTCTCATCGACGCCCATGCGAGAATTTATGACCTGGCCATCGCCGATCGCGACGCCGAGGCGACCGCCCTGTCGATGGGCGAGGGCCGCAAGATCGTTACCGAGGCGGGCGCTCAGGTTCAGGAACTGGTCCAGCTGTCCCAGGCCCAACTGACCGCCGCCACAGAAAAGGCCGACAAGGACTTCGCCGATGTCCGCAACGCCCTGATCGCGCTCACCGTGGTGTCGCTTCTGATCGCCAGCGCCGCCGCCCTCTACATTGCCCAGACGGTCAGCAAGGGTCTCAACCGCGCCTCGGACGCCGTCCGCGCTGTCGCCGAGGGCGACCTGACCAAGACGCTCACGATCACCACGAGGGACGAGATTGGCGACCTGCTGGGTCACGTCAATATCATGATCGAGCGGCTTCGCGGTGTGGTTGGCGACGCGATCTCGGCGTCGGAGAACGTGTCGTCGGGCAGCCAGGAGCTGTCGGCCGCGTCGGAGCAGGTCAGCCAGGGCGCCACTGAGCAGGCTTCCGCCGCCGAAGAGGCCTCGGCCTCGATGGAGCAGATGGCCTCCAACATCAAGCAGAACGCCGACAACGCCGCCCAGACCGAGAAGATCGCTCGCCAGTCGGCGCAGGACGCCGAAGTCTCGGGCGCGGCCGTCAGTCGCGCCGTCGAGGCCATGCGGACCATCGCCGAGAAGATCACCATCGTTCAGGAGATCGCTCGCCAGACCGACCTTCTGGCCCTCAATGCCGCCGTCGAGGCCGCGCGGGCCGGAGAGCATGGTCGCGGCTTCGCGGTCGTGGCGTCCGAGGTGCGCAAGCTGGCCGAGCGGTCGCAGACCGCCGCCACCGAGATCGGCGCCGTCTCGTCCGACACCGTCAAGGCCGCTCAGTCCGCCGGCGAGATGCTGACCAGCCTGGTGCCCAATATCCGCCGGACGGCCGAACTGGTCTCCGAGATCAGCGCCGCCTGCCGCGAGCAGGACATCGGCGCCTCGCAGATCAACGAAGCCATCCAGCAGCTGGACAAGGTGACCCAGCAGAACGCCAGCGCCTCCGAACAGATGTCGGCGACCTCCGAGGAACTGGCCGCCCAGGCCGAGGAGCTGCAGACCTCCATCGCCTACTTCCGCACCAACACGGCCGGAACGTCCGCGCGGCGCCCGGTTCAGCGCGCCGCCCCCAAGCGCGCGCCCGCCTCCAACCCACGCAAGCCCGCCGCGGCGACGCGTCAGACGGTCGCCAGTCAGCAGGCCCGGGTCTCCGGCTTCGCTCTTGACCTGACCGCTGGCGGTCCGGACGCCGACGACGCCGAATTTCGGGAATACGCCTGATGCCAGGGTCCGCTGAAAGCCAGTTTGTCACCCTTGGTCTGGGCGAGGAGGTGTTCGCGGTCTCGGTCGCCTTCGTGCGCGAGATCCTGGACTATCAGACCCCGTTCGCCATTCCCGAAGGTCCGGATTATCTGCTGGGTCTGACGGATGTGCGGGGACGGGGCACGCCGACCATCGACCTGCGTCTGAAGCTGGGCCTGCCGCGCGCCGCGCCGACCGCCACCACGCGCATCCTGGTGCTGGACGTGCCACTGGCCGATCGCGTGCTATCGCTGGGCCTGGTGGCCGACCGGGTGATCGAGGTTGTTTCCATCGCGATGGACCAGATCGAAACCGCGCCGGATATCGGCGTGCCGTGGCGCTCGGAATACATCCAGGGCGTCGTGCGTCGCGAGACGAGCGCCGGGAAGGGAGGGTTTGTCGTGCTGTTCGACCTGCCCCGCCTGCTCACGAGCCAGGACGCCGCTGTCCTCAGCCAAGCCGCCTAGTCCGGGCAAGCGCCGGTCAGCGCTTGTCCATACCCGGGATAGAGAAGCCATCATGTCGTCTCAGGCCGCCCTCCAGGCTCCGCCCCCGACCGAACAGCTGAACACGCGCAATTTCCAGCGTCTCGCCGAGTTCATCCAAGCCTATAGCGGCATCAAGATGCCGGAAAGCAAGCGCACCATGTTGGAGGGGCGCCTGCGTCGGCGCATGCGCGCCACGCGGATTGACGACGTCAACGACTACTGCCGCTACCTGTTCGAGGAAGACGGCATGGAGTCGGAGGTCATTCACCTGATCGACGCGGTGACCACGAACAAGACCGAGTTCTTCCGTGAGCCGGCCCACTTCGATTTTCTGGTCAACCAGGGCCTTCCCGCCATCGCCGCGACCCGCACGCGCGAGATCAAGGTGTGGAGTTCGGCCTGCTCGACAGGGGCCGAGCCCTATACCCTGGCCATGATCCTCGACGAGTTCTGCGAGAGCCAGCGCGGCGTCGACTATTCGATCCTGTGCACCGATATCTGCACCGAGGTTCTGGACCAGGCCATCGCCGGCCGCTTCTCCGAGCAGATGATCGAGCCGGTCTCGATGCCGCGTCGCCAGCGCTATGTCATGCGTTCCAAGGACCGTGGGCGTCCCGAGGTGCGGATCATTCCGGAGCTGCGCGCCAAGCTGTCGTTCGCGCGTTTGAACCTGATGGATGAGGCCTATCCGATCGAGGATGATCTCGACATTATCTTCTGTCGCAACATCCTGATCTATTTCGACAAACCCACCCAGGCCAGCGTGCTGCGGCGGCTGTGCGGCCATCTGCGGCCCGGCGGCTATCTGTTCCTGGGTCATTCGGAGTCGATCGTCGGCATCGATCTGCCGGTCAAGCAGATCGCCAACACCGTGTTCGAGAAGCGATAATCCCGTGCCGCTCGTCAAGAAAATCCGGGTTCTGATCATTGATGACTCCGCCACAGTCCGGCAGACGCTGGCGGCGGTGCTGGAGTCGGATCCGCAGATCGAGGTGATCGGAGTCGCCTCTGATCCGTTCGTGGCGGCCCGCCGCATCGCCGAGGAAATCCCCGACGTCATCACCCTGGACGTCGAGATGCCGCGCATGGACGGCATCACCTTCCTGCGCAAGCTGATGGCCCAGAAGCCGATCCCGGTGGTGATGTGCTCGTCCCTGACGGAGGCGGGATCCGAAACCCTTCTCCAGGCCCTTGAGGCGGGGGCGGTCGATATCATCCTCAAGCCCAAGGTCGGGGTCGCCGACCATCTCATGGAATCCAAGATCCGGATCTGCGACGCCGTGAAGGCGGCGGCCGGCGCGCGGCTGGCCGGGCAGCGCCGGATGGCGTCTCCGGCGACCCTGTCTCCCACCCGGTCGGGGCATGAACCGGAAAAGAAGCTGACCGCTGACGCCATGCTGCCGCCTCCCGGGGCGACCCGGGCCATGGCGCGCACCACGGAAACCATCATCTGCGTCGGGGCCTCGACCGGCGGAACCGAGGCGTTGCGTGTCCTGCTCGAAGGCCTGCCGGCGGACTCGCCCGGCATGGTGATCGTCCAGCACATGCCCGAGAAGTTCACCGCCTCGTTCGCCAAGCGTCTCGACAGCCTGTGCGCGGTCTCGGTCAAGGAAGCCGAGGACGGCGACACCGTTCTGCGAGGCCGGGTGCTGATCGCGCCGGGCAACAAGCACACCCTGCTCGAGCGCAGCGGCGCCCGCTACTATGTCTCGGTCAAGGACGGGCCGCTGGTCTCCCGCCACCGGCCATCGGTGGACGTGCTGTTCCGCTCGGCTGCCCGTTCGGCCGGTTCAAACGCGGTCGGGGTGATCATGACCGGCATGGGCGATGACGGCGCGCGCGGTCTTGAGGAAATGAAGCAGGCGGGCGCCTATACCCTGGCCCAGGACGAGGCGACCTCGATCGTGTTCGGCATGCCCAAGGAAGCCATCGCGCGCGGCTGCGTCGATCGCATCGTGCCGCTGCATAATATCAGCCAGGAAGTCCTGCGGGCCGCCGCTCGCTAGCCGGGCCGCCATCCGGCACAGCCTGGATCAGAACAGAACGTCGTCCGGATCTTCGACCGGCGCGGCGGCGACCGGGGCCGAGCCCGAGCCCTGATCCTCGCCCAGACAGTCGGCGAAGGTGCGATGCACCTCGCGTTCCTGGGCCATGGTATATTGCTTGGCCAGCCGCGCCATCAACGGATGCAGGACGCCGCCGAGGTCGTCGGTGGCGATTTCGGACTCGCCGGCCATGTCCAGCAGGTCGTCGGCGGCCTGATCCAGGGCCGAGCCGATCTGGCGCTCGAAGTCGAACCGGCCCGCAGCCCGTTGCAGCATGTCGACGACGTCCTGGCCCTGCCGGGCTACAGCCGCGAGGTCATTTTCCACACCGTCGCCGGCCTTGCCGATCCGCGCGACCGCGCCGCTCAGCACAGAGGCGGCGGTGGTGGCCTCGCCGCCTTCGGAGGTTTCCGAGGAATCGCGGCGCCCCAGGGCCTGGGCCGCAGACGACAGGCCGTCGAGCGAGGTCAGCGTCAGGGCGGCTGACTTTTCGAGGTGGATGGCATGCTGACGCAGTTCGACGGCGATGACGCCCAGCGGCTTGCCGGTCTCGCCGATGCGGCTGCATTTCAGCGTGGTGTTCAGCGCCATCATCTGGACGTCGGCGCGCATGTTCTGAATCCCGGCGATGCGTTCGGTCAACTCGCGAGCCGCCTCGGCCGCCGAGCGGCTGACATCTTCGGCCGCCTGTTCGCCGGCCGTCATGTCACCGACCAAGCCAAGCGCCTGACCGATATTGCTTTCAAGGCTGCGCAGGAAGCCGGTCTCGGCGCCTTCGCTCTGACCATAGGCCAGGTCGCGCAGCTTCAGGATTTCCGAGGCATCCGAGGCCATGCCTGAGATGTTCGCGCCGATCCGGGTGACGTCGCGGTGAAAATCCTCGGCGGTCGAGATCAACTGGGCGGCCAGCAGACGGTGAACAAAAGCTTCGGCGCGTTCGCGCTGTTCCGCCGACAGGGCGCCCTGGCTTTCCGCCAGGAATTGCAGGCCGGCCTGTACGTGTTCGATCCGCTGACGGGTGATGTCGCCGATCTGCAGGGCGGCGAGGCCGCCCCCGACCTTCTTCTGGACGTCTCGCGCCAGGGCCGAGACACTGACGGCGACGCTGGAGATCTTGGCGTGATGCGCTCCGATCGCGGTAGCGCTGGCCATAAGGGCGTCCGGCACGGCCGGCAGCAGGGTCACGCAGTGCCGGCCCAACTCCTGCTCCTGGCTGAGCGCCGTTCGCAGGGTGTCGTCCAGGCTCATCAGGTCGGCATTGAACGCGTCGAGCTGGGCGCGGCCCTTGTCGATGCAGTCATAGATCTCCTGCGCGAAGATCGCGAACTCGGGTCCGGCCGCGACAATGCCGCCGGAGGTGATCTTGATGTTGATGGCGAAGACCCGGAGATAGGCCAGATGCTGGCGCATCTCCTCGATGCGCGCCGCCAGGCTGTCGCCGACCGTGACCAGTTCGCCCACGCGAACGCGCCGGTTCTCGAGACTTTCGGGCAGGGAGCGCAGGGTCTTGGCCGCCTCGGCCAGTTCAGCGGTCGTGGCCGTGACGGTCTCGACGTCGAGATTGTCGCGCATCCGGTCCAGCGCGGCGATCAGGGCCCCGACGCCTTCCACGGCCCGCGACAGAACGTCGCCGGCTTCCAGGAAGCGTCCCTCGATGGCTTGGCGCGCCGTCTCGAGACGCGCGCCGATCTCCGATCCCTTGAGGGGCGGGGACGTCGTGGCCGCAACAGCCAAAGGTGATGCCAAGCCCATGAATTCGCCGGATGATTTACACTGGAGGCCAGTATCGCCGGTATGTGCGAAGGTCCGGTAAAGACCATGTCCTGTCACCGTTCCTATTTATTCTG
>CBDIQV010000007.1:0-230000 GCA_965284055.1 Caulobacteraceae bacterium | reverse complement strand
AGTGGAGCCATCCTTGAAATACCACCCTTATTGTTGTTGACGTCTAACCGCGGCCCGTTATCCGGGTCCGGGACATGGCGTGGCGGGCAGTTTGACTGGGGCGGTCGCCTCCCAAAGTGTAACGGAGGCGCGCGATGGTGGGCTCAGACCGGTCGGAAATCGGTCGTCGAGTGCAATGGCATAAGCCCGCCTGACTGCGAGACTGACAAGTCGAGCAGAGACGAAAGTCGGCCATAGTGATCCGGTGGTCCTGCGTGGAAGGGCCATCGCTCAACGAATAAAAGGTACTCTAGGGATAACAGGCTGATTTTGCCCAAGAGTCCATATCGACGGCAAAGTTTGGCACCTCGATGTCGGCTCATCACATCCTGGGGCTGGAGCAGGTCCCAAGGGTTCGGCTGTTCGCCGATTAAAGTGGTACGTGAGCTGGGTTCAGAACGTCGTGAGACAGTTTGGTCCCTATCTGCCGTGGGTGTACGAGACTTGAGAGGATCTGTCCCTAGTACGAGAGGACCGGGATGGACACACCTCTGGTGGACCTGTCATGGCGCCAGCTGTGCAGCAGGGTAGCTAAGTGTGGACTAGATAACCGCTGAAAGCATCTAAGCGGGAAACTAACCTCAAAACAAGGTCTCGCTGAGAGCCGTGGAAGACCACCACGTTGATAGGCCAGGTGTGGAAGCGCTGTGAGGCGTGTAGCTTACTGGTACTAATAGCTCGATAGGCTTGATCGTTCTTCAGCCAAACCTATGCAAATGCTCTTTGTAGCATCAGACATACGATGTCTTCTTCGACTTGATATAACCAGCGCTCACTCCAATGCGCGCTGCACGCATCCTTTTTGCTGACCTGGTGGCTATGCCGGGGGTTCCCCACCCGATCCCATTCCGAACTCGGTCGTTAAGTCCCCCTGGGCCAATGGTACTTCGTCTCAAGGCGCGGGAGAGTAGGTCGCCGCCAGGTCCGCTAAAAGGATGCCAATCTCAAGTCTCTTCAAAGTCCAACCCTACCTTCGATACCCAACTACCGACTTCGCCGCGGGGTGGAGCAGCCCGGTAGCTCGTCAGGCTCATAACCTGAAGGTCACAGGTTCAAATCCTGTCCCCGCACCCAAGCCTAAGAACGGCCTCCTTCGGGAGGCCGTTTTTGCTTGTGCGCCATGCGTTCGATGTCGCTGAGCGTCATTTTCGCGCGCAATCTGCTGCATTTTAGACTTGAACCCTCAAGTATTCGGCGTTGCCGGCTCTGGGGAATACATTTCGGGCGGGTGCGGCGGCCGTTTCAGCGACCAGCCCGAGCGCTCTACAGATGGCCCCTGCCAAAGCGATCGAGAACGCCTATCTAAGGCCTGACGTCTCGAATGAAGGACCCTGCCATGACCGCCGTGACCGAAACCGCAATCCTCGCCGGAGGATGTTTCTGGGGTGTGCAGGATCTGCTCCGCCGCTATCCGGGCGTGCTTAGGACCCGGGTCGGCTATTCCGGCGGCGACGTCCCCAACGCGACCTATCGCAACCACGGCGACCATGCTGAGGCGATCGAGATCGTCTTCGATCCGGCAGTGATCAGCTATCGCCAGTTGCTGGAATTCTTCTTCCAGATCCACGATCCCAGCACACGCGATCGCCAGGGCAACGACCTGGGCCGCAGCTACCGCTCGGCGATCTTCTACGCCTCGGAGGACCAACGCCTTACCGCGCTGGACACCATCGCCGACGTCGATGCTTCAGGCCTGTGGCCCGGCAAGGTCGTGACCGAGGTCGAGCCTGCCGGCGACTTCTGGGAAGCCGAGCCCGAGCACCAGGATTATCTGGAGCGCATTCCCAATGGCTATACTTGCCACTTCATCCGGCCCGGCTGGCGCCTGCCGGCCCGAGCTCGGACGGCCTAAGGGCGACCGGCCGCTCCCGACCGGAGAACGGCCGGCCTGTCGGGCCGAGGCGGCGCTAGAACGACAGTTCCGGCTGCATGGCGCCCGGCTGCTGGGTCTCAGGCAGGTGGCAGGTGAAGGTCGAGCCGGCGCCCGGTTCGCTCTCCAGCGCCACCCAGCCGCCGTGCAGTTCAACCAGCGCCTTGACCAAGGCCAGGCCCAGGCCGGGCCCGCCGCGATCGCGGCCGACGAAGCGGTCGAAGATGTGGGCCTGGACGTGGAACGGCACGCCGCGCCCAGTGTCCTTGACGTCCTAGCCGCACCTCGCCCAGCGCCCGGCGGGCCGACAGGGTGACGATGCCGTCAGGCGGAGTCTGGCGCAAGGCGTTCTCGACCAGATGGTCCAGCGTCTGGGACAGGCGCTTGAGGTCGCCGCGGATCAGGCCGACATCCTCGTCGCATTCGATGGCGACCGTGACGCCGCCCAGGGTGGCGTCCTTGCTGGCGCGCTCCCGGGCGCCGACCAGCAGGTCCTCGACCCGGATGTCCTGGATCTCCAGCGCCATTTCGCCGGCGTCGATCTGGGCCATGTCCAGCACGTCATCGATCGAGCGGGCCAGCTGGGTGGCGGCGGCGCGAACGGCGGCCACATGGTTGCGGCCGCGCTCGTGCAGGCCGTCGGCCCGCTCCAGCAGTTCCGAATAGCCGATGATCGTGGTGAGCGGAGTGCGCAGCTCGTAGGAGACGTTGCCGACAAAGTCGCGCTTCAGGCGCTCGGCCTCGGCCAGGGCGGCGGAACGATCGGCCAGGGCGCTTTGCAGGTCGCGGGTGTCGGTGACGTCGGTGAAGCCGATCAGGGTCGCGCCGTCGGGCAGAGGGCGCGACTGGTAAAGCACGATGCGGCCGTCCGAGGTGCGCACCTCGCCCGAGGTCGGCGAGCGCATCTGCGGATCGGGATCGGCGACCCGGCCCTTAAGCTCGCGCCAGAACGACAGGTCGTGCAGGCGCGGCACGCACAGATCGACCACGCCCTCGAAATCGACCGCCGCTTCGAGGGCGAAGGCCGTGACGTTCCAGAAGTTCTCGAAGGCCTCGTTGTGCAGGCGCAGACGGCCATCCGAGCCGAACACGGCGACGGCGTCGTTGAGCTTGTCCAGCGTGGCCTGCTGCACCTGGATCAGGGCGTTGTACTGGGCCTTCAGGCGCAGCTCGCCGGTGATGTCGGAATAGAGCAGCAGCATGCCGCCCATCGGGTGGGGCTGGCGGATCACCTTCAGGGTGCGGCGATCGGGCAGGTCCCACAGCTCGTCGGCCTGGGGACCCAGGTCCTCGTAGTGCGCCAGCTCCTCGGCCTTCCACTTGGCGTAGTCGATGGTCTCGGGCAGGCGGCGGCGCTGGCGCAGACGGTCGAGCACCTCGCCATGGGTCGGGCGGTCGGCCAGCCAGGCGGGCTCCAGGCCCCAAAGTTCCGCAAAGGCGGTGTTGTAGAAGGCCAAGCGCTTGGTCTGGCTGAAGATCGCCACGGCGTCGGCGATGTGGTTCAGGGTCTCGTCATGAGCGGCGACGTGCTTCTTCAGCGCGTCGCGCATGTCCTCGACCTCGGTGACGTCGTTGCAGAACACACCGACGCCGCCGCCTTCGAGCGACTGGGCGGCGATGCGGAAGGCCCGGCGGCGACCCTCGACATTGACCCAGCGCACCGCTTCACGGGGCTCGCCCGTATTGGCCGCCTCTGTTGCCAAGGTGTCGGCGGCGCGATCGAAGGTCTTGCCGGTCAGGGCGGTGGCCATGGACGAGGTCGCGCCCACCGCGCGCACGAAGGCCGCGTTGCCCCAGACCGCCGCGCCATCGGCGCTGGCGATCCAGGCCGGCTCGACTTGGCTGTCGAGGAAGGCGGCGAAGCGGGTGGCCGAGGGCAGGGCGGACTCGTGAGAGGTCGAGATCGACAGCCGCAACCAGGCCAGGGCGCCGGCCGACCGGCCCTCCACCAGGACCGAGCCGTTCTTGCCCTGGGCTTCGAACGCGCACGGCTCGCCCCGTTCGAACAGCTCGGCGAGCTTGCCGGCATGGTGGGGATCGACCCGGATCAGGGCGGCCACCACCTGCTGGGCGTCGGCGGGCGCGCCCAGGCGTTGGGCGCAAGCCGTCAGGCTGTCGGCGCCCGAGACCAGGGCGGCGCGGCCGTCCTCGACCGAGATCAGGGCGTTGTCGAACGCTTCGGCCGAGGCCTGCGCGGCCAGAACGCCGCTGCCCAGTCCAGACAGCTTGCCTTGCAGCAGGGCCAGGCGCGCCTCAAAGCTGCGACGCTGGGCCAGGGCCCACAGGGTGGCGCAGATGGCGAGGCAAACCGCGCCGGCCGCGGCCGCATAGATCAGTTCATAAGAGGTCATCAGGCCGGTCGCTAAAGCCCCAAGCCGGACCGCGAAGGCGGACCGCGAATCAGAATCACAGATTAGTGCGGCCGTGACCAGAGCGCGATCAGCGCCGCTGTCGCAGTGTTTCGCCCACGAGCGCCGGATGACTGGCGAAACGGCCCAATCGGTCTATGTGGAGAGCATGGACTGGAACACCCGCCCCGCCCCGTCGCTCGACGACTTCGCCGCCCTGGCCGACGCGGCCTTCAAGGCCCTGCCCGAGACATTCCGCGCCCTGTCCGGCGACGTCGTGATCAGGGTCGATGATTTCGCCGACGACGCGGTGCTGGACGAGCTGGGCATCGAGGATCCCTTCGAACTGACCGGCCTGTATCAAGGTGTCGATCTTGGCCGCCGGTCCGCGCTCGACGCCCAGGTCATGCCGTCGATGGTGTTCCTGTATCGCCGCCCGATCCTCGACGAATGGTGCGAGCGCGGCGACGTCGGCCTGTCCGAGATCATCGCCCACGTCCTGATCCACGAGATCGGCCACCATTTCGGCCTTTCCGATGACGATATCGACACGATCGAGGGGGCGGATTGAGGGGCATGGCCGACTTCCTGTTGCTGATGCATGAGCGAAGGCTCGTTCGCCAACGGCGCCGAGCTGGCCCACGGCGGCGCGGTCGACCTGGTGGCGATCGAGGATGAGGTGGTCACTGCCTATGTGCGCGGCGGGGCGCTCTATGTCGTGGAAATGCGGACACCGGCGGACGGAACCTGCAGCTGTCCGGGGTTCGACAAGTTCGGAGCCTGCAAGCATCAGGTCGGCGTCGCCACGGCGGTCAACGCTCTCGATCCCGCCGGCCTGCAGAAGGTCCAGGCGCGGATGGCGCGCCTGCGTGACGGCCTGGCGCTGGAAAGCCAGGACGCCCTGATCGAACGGTTGGTGGAGCTGGCCCGGCTGCGGCCCGACGTGCTGTCGGCGCTGGAGGGCGGGCTGTGAGATCTCCACCGGCCCCGAGCGAACAGGGGCGCTGTCGCGCTGCCTACAGCTCGGGCGCCTTGATCGCCTCCACAAGACCGGGCAGCCAGTGGTCGCTCTCGCGAATGCGGAAGCCTGTGCGATAGCCCCAAGCGCAGCTGCCGATCCCGACCGAGGCGAAGGCAGAACTGACCGCGCCGTAGTAGCGCACGCGCTGCGCGAGCGGCACGCGGGGATCATCCTGCACGCCGTACTCACCTAGGATCGGCACACGACCGGTGCGGGCCACATAGTCGCGGGCTTTGGCCACGCCACGGTCCAGTTCGACCTTGTCCGCCGCCGAACCGAAACTCCGCCCCATTGGCGGCGCGGGGTCGGCCCAAGCCGCGCCTTGGTGGGTGAACAGGAACGGATCGTAGTAGTGGAAGCTGGGCACGACGTAGCGATCGTCGGGCATCTGAAACGCCAGCATCTTGTCGAGGTTGTTCCATTCGGGCGCGATGATGACGGGCCTTTTGGGATTGGTTGCCCGGATCGCGGCCAAGGCAGGCGCGTAGAGCGCGCCCAACCGGTCATTCGTCAGATTGTTGTTTGGCTCGTTCAGCAGCTCGAACCAGACGCTGGGCGGGGCGCTCGCGAAAGCCTCGGCGATTTGCCGCCAGAGGGCTGTGTAGCGAGCGGACTCGGCTTCAGGAGCGTGCATCACCGCATCATAGTTATGCATGTCGAGCAGGACGTTCAGCTTCGCGGCGCTGGCGAGAGCCACGACGTGCCTCACGCGCGCCAGAAAGGTCTCGTCTATTGCGTACGGAGGCGCCTTGTCGGCATGGGCGGAGAAGGCAACCGGTATCCGCACGGACGAGAAGCCGGCCTTGCGTATGATTTCGAAATCGTCCTCGGCGATCGCAGGCCCCCAGGAGCCCTCTTTAGGCGCGTCCAGCATGTCGGACATGTTCACGCACTTGCCCAAGGCCAAGTCCGGGCCGACGCGTGGCTTGGCCCGTTTGGCCGGCTTGTAGGCCATACCTGGGTCGGCCGGCGCGTTCCAGTCGAGGTCGAAGACATGCGGGTAACCCCCGCGTGTCAGCTCAAGCAAGATGGCGGTGCCGCCCTGGACCCAGTTCCCAATATAGGCCTTTCGCGCGCTGTCCCGGTGCGCCTCGTACCTTCCTTACGGCGGGCAGATCGAAGCTGAGCTTCGTTCCGTCTTGGCGGATGTTGGCCAATGGCAGGCCGAAGGTCGCCTGGTCGGGACTGTCGACCACGCCGATCAAGCCCTGATCGCCACGCTCCAGGTGCACGGCCACTCTCAGCCTCGAGCCTTCTTCGGCGACGACGCCGACCCAGTCCCCGCGCGGATCGACAGCAACCGCCGTGTCGGATGCGAGGAGCAGTGCGGCGGTGAAAGCGAGGATGGACAAGGCGAGCGTTCCAGATTTCAACCTTGGCGACAACGTTGCCACTCTGAGCGGAGTGGTCAAGGCGGCGATCCGCCGGATGTCCGTGTTGGGTCGAAAGCACGCCTTGGCTTCCTTCCAGAAAGCCGACGCCCTGGCGTGGTGCTCATCCTTAAATCTCTTGGAGGCTGCAGCGTGCCGGTCTGTCCAGGTTGGTCAAGGCCCGGTCTGCGACCGGCCGCTCTGCGGCGGCGCGGAGCGCCGTCCTTGAGCAACCTGGACAGACCGGCGATCGTCTCGCCGTGAGATGTAAGGATGGCTCCCTTCGGCGCGAAGGTGGGCGGGACGCCATCATAAATCTCCGTCATCCCGTGGCTTGTCCACGGGACCTATCGTTCCGCTGAGCCGTGAGCGACCTTTGATCCGCCTACCGTGAAGCCGATAAATGGGTCCCGTGGACAAGCCACGGGATGACGGGAGTATGGGGATAGAGGGCGCTGTATCCCCGTTCTTTTCAGGGTCGAGTTCAACGAAATCAACGCGCTGTAAAATAGTTGATCGCGCCAATCCTCCGCGCTGAAACCGCCCGCATAATCATAGCTGTCCCCGTCGCAGGGGGAGGGCGCTTGGTACCGGCCCAAAGCGGCGACGGGTGATGAAGCTGAGCGGGGCCGCGACGCCCCGCGTCGGGGACGATGGTGGTCTGTTCGTTGGATTGATCCGGGACCACCGGAAGCCTGGGCGCGGAACGGCGTGGATCACAGGGCGGGGATCAGAGTCCGCCTATCGCACATCGTCGGCGTCGAGACGGATTAGCCGATCGACAAGATGCGCGCCCGTCCGGGGGCTAGTTGGGAATCAGAGCTGAAACTCACGCTCGTGTGCCCCAATCCTCACGGTCAAGAACAGCTTGGCGAAGCGGACAGGTCGAGCCGAAACGCACAAAACACATCACGGTCATCCGGGTTCGTCCCGGCCGCTTCGCGCCTCCCCACCTAACTCAGCGAGTGATCGCGTGAGGCTACGAGACTGTGTCCGCCAGACTTGCCCCCTACGGACCGCTTCGCGGTCGTCTTCCCCCGGGAGGGGGAAGATGGGATCCGAGCGCTTCATCCCCCTCCGGGGGAGGACGACCTGGCGCAGCAGGTCAGGAGCGCCGGCAAGCCGCCATGACCCTAATAAGGCAGCTGGTCCGCCGGCGGCGCTCCGGCTGAGGCCGGGATTTCGGCGGTGGGGCCCTCGGGCGTGGCGGCCGGGTCGATCAGGTCGCCGATCGGGTCCTCGCCAACAAAGGGCGGCGGTTCGATGATCCCGCCGGGGATCGGGGTGGCCTTCAGGCGCGGCAGGGCGGCGGTCATGAAGTTGCGCCAGATCTCGGCGGGGGCGCCGCCGCCCGTCACCTTCTTCATCGGCGAATTGTCATCCTTGCCGGTCCAGACGGCGGCCACGAAGCCGCCGCTGTAGCCGACGAACCAGGCGTCGCGGTAGTCGCCCGTGGTGCACGCGTCTAGCCGCGCGATGTCCTCGATCGGCGACCAGGTGGCGCGGGCGCCCGAGCCGCTGGTGACCGCCTGGCGCATCATCTGGTTCATGTACTGCAGGCCCGGCGAGCCGATCACCGCAGGGCGCGCCGCGCGCTCGACGCCGTGGTCGTACAGCACCTTGCCGCTGGCGGTGCGGATGCGCTCGATCCCGTAGCCCTTGGCCAGGAAGCCGCCGTTCGAGAACGGCGCGGAGGCCTGGGCCATTTCCAGCGGGCCGACCTCGGCAGCGCCCAGGGCCATGGACGGATCCGGCCGGATCTTGCTGCTGATGCCCAGGCGGCGGGCGGTGGCGGCCACGTTGCTGGTGCCGACCTCGTTGAGCCCAGGGCGCGCGGCGACCGTATTGATCGACTGGGCCAGGGCGGTCTGCAGGGTCATGGGACCCAGATACTTGTTGGTATAGTTCTTCGGCTCCCAGTTGCCGATCTTCACGGGTTCGTCGACCACCATTACGGCGGGCGTCCGGCCCTGCTCCAGGGCCGTCAGATAAGACGAGCGAGCTTGAGCGGCCGAGCCGGCCTGGCGGCGGGCCGTGGTGGTGGCGCGGTCGAACTGGGTCCTCGGCATAGTCGGCGCCGCCGACATAGGCGAACGGATGCGAAGCCTTCGCCGTCCATGGCCACCAGGGCCGCCTGCTCGCACGCCCTGGCCGCGCGCGCCGCTGGCCCTCGACGCCCAGCTTGACCGAGCGTTCGGCGGCGACCTGGATCGGCAGGTCCAGGGTGGTCTCGACCACCAGATCCTCGGTCGGCTCGCCGACCAGCGAGCGGACCTGGGCGTCGATATAGTCGGTGAAATACTGGGCGCGCTGGTTGGCCAGGGTGGCCGAGACGCGCACCGGCTCCTTATGATCGCCGCCTCCATGCTCGCGTCCGCGGCTGACCGGCCTTGGTGCGGACCATTTCGTCCAGCACGACCGTGGCGCGGCGGGCGGCCCGCTCGCTGGCCGACACGGGCGAGTAACGGGCGGGCGCCTTCATCAGTCCCGCCAGAAGCGCCGCTTCGCCGATCGTCAGGCGCGAGGCGGGCTTGTTGAAATAGCGTTGCGAGGCCGCTTCGATGCCATAGGCGCCGGCGCTCCAGCCGAAATAGACCCGGTTCATGTAGAGGGCCAGGATCTGCTTCTTGGAGAACTTCATCTCCAGCCAGACAGCCAGGATCAGCTCCTGGGCCTTGCGGCGATAGGTCTGGGCCGGGCTGAGGAACAGGTTCTTGGCCAACTGCTGGGTGATGGTCGAGCCGCCGCGCTGGGGCCCGTCATGGGTCATGTTCCAGGCGACCGACCGCATGATGCCCCAGGGATTGAAGCCGAAGTGGTGATAGAACTGGCGGTCCTCGATGGCGACGAAGGCGGCGGGCACATATTCGGGCAGGGCGTCGATATCGACCGGCGGCGCGTACTGACTGCCGCGCACGGCCAGCAGGGCGCCCGAACGATCCAGATAGTTGATCGAGGGCTGGCGCTTGACGTCATAGAGCTTGGACGTGTCGGGCAGATCGCTGGCGAACACGGCGAAGAAGGCGACGATGAAGATCAGGCCCCACACGCCGACCACCGCGCTCCAGTAAAGCGTGGCCTGCAACGGCGTGCGTTGCGGCTTCGCCGGCCTGTTCCCGCCGAAGGTACCGTTGGCCATATCGTCCTTATCCCAAGGGTGCATCGAGCGTGCGTCGCGGCGTGCGCGCCAGCGCCCCGTTTAGCCGAAGCCCACAGAACGCGCGACAAGATTGACGAGAGGTGAACGTGGAACACGGCGCTGTTGTGGCCGAGCGATATCCCGCAGGATATTGCCATTTGGGGTTGAGTCATGGGATCTGTAATCCCATCACGGCGCGAGGAATGCCTTGGCGCTGCGCTTCCCCGCTGTCACAAGTCCGCCGTGCCTACGATCGTTGATTCCGCCTCTCTCGACACCGCCCGCGACGGTGCTGCGCCGGACCTTCGGCCATGCCGATTTCCGGGGCCTGCAGGCGGGCGTGATCGGCGAGCTACTGGCCGGGCGCAGCGCCATGGCCGTGCTGCCCACGGGCGGCGGCAAGAGCCTGTGCTACCAGATCCCCGCCCTGATCCGGCCGGGCCTGGGCCTGGTGGTCTCGCCGCTGATCGCGCTGATGGCCGACCAGGTGGCGGGCCTGCAGCAGGCCGGCGTCGCCTGGCCGAGCGGCTGGACTCCAGCGCCCTGCCGGGCGAGCGCGCCGGCAGCTGGCCGCCGCCATCGGACTGCCGGTGAACTTGACCTAGCTGTCCTGGTCGCCGCAGGCCATCGATGATCGGCCGTCGGTGCTGGATCGCCGGTCGCGGCTGAACCTGGCCCTGGGTCGCCGTCGCCGAGGCGCACTGCGTCAGCCAGTGGGGCCATGACTTCCGGCCCGAATACCGGATGCTGGGCCGCATCGCCGAGGTGTTTCCCAACGTTCCGCGCCTGGCCGTCACCGCCGCCGCCGACGGCCCGCACGGCCGCGACTGGACAGCGCCCGCTCGCTGAGGCTGGAGGGGGCGAAGGTCATCGTCGACAGCTTGTGCCCGAACCGGCGCTGCAGCGCTCGGCCGTGCGCAAGGAAAACGCCTCGCGGGCGAGGACCTGATCGCAGTGGTCGAGCTGGCGCTGGAGCTGTCCCGACCTGGCCCGGCGTCGTCTATGCCGGCAGCCACGAGAACGCCATCACGGCGGTCGCCCAGGGCACCTGCGATGCCGCCGCGCAACTATCACGCCGGCCTGGACACTCGTCCGCAGCCCGCCAGCCGGAGCGGCTTCCTCGAGGCCGAGCGCAGACATGGTGATGGTCGCCACGGTCGCCTTCGGCATGGGCGATCGACAAGCCCGACGTGCGCTTTGTCGACCCACGCCGGGATCCTGCCGCGCTCGATCGAGGCCTACTGGCAGGAGATCGGCCGCGCCGGCCGCGACGGCCAGCCGGCCGAGGGCATCACCCTCTATGGCTCGGCCGACATGGCTTGGGCAGGCAAGCGCATCGAGGGACGCGAGGCGCCCGACGAGGTGCGCCAGGTGCAGTCGCGCAAGCTACGGCAGTTCTATGCGATGCTGGAGGGGACCACCTGCCGAGCTGCCGCCGTGCGCCGCTATTTCGGCGAAGAGGGCGTGGCTGTCTGTGGAGTCTGCGACATCTGCACCTCGCCGCCCAAGGGGATCGACGCGACCGAGGCGGCCCAGAAGGCGCTGTCGGCCGCCCATCGCCTGGGCGGCCGGTTCGGACGCGGCCGACTGATCGACCATCTGTTGGGCAAGACCAAGGACGTCACCCCGCAGGAGGCCCAGATGTCGACCTTCGGCATCGGCAGCGAATTCAGCCCCGTGACCTGGCGCGACCTGCTCGACACCCTGGTGTTCGAAGGCCTGCTGCGGGAAAGACTACAACGATGGCGCGCCCTGATCGGTCTGGGCGAGGTCGAGGGCGTCAAGGCCGTCTATCGCGGCGAGCGCCAGGTCCAGGCCTGCGCTGGCGCTGGAAGCTCGACCCGACCACGCGCTCCGGCGCGCCGCGCAAGCGTCGCGAGGGCAAGGCCCTGACCGTGCCGCTGGAAGACCAGGCCCTGTTCGAGGCCCTGCGATCCTGGCGTCGCGAACAGGCCCAGGCCCAGCACGTGCCGCCCTATGTGATCTTCCATGACGCCACCCTGGCCGAGATCGCCGCCGCGCGTCCGGGCAGCCTCCCGGCTCTGGCCAAGGCAGGCGGCGTGGGCCAGGGCAAGCTGGATCGCTACGGCGAGGCGGTCCTGAAGGTGGTGCGGGAGAACTAGAGCTGGTCGGTAACGACGCCAGACGCCCGCATGGCCCCCAGCCGCCCGAACGCCAGAGTCAGCGCCTTGCGACGCGCCGGCGCCAGCGGCGCCACCGGAGCCTCGCGGATGACGGCGCCGCCGAAGGCGTCGGCGACGATCAGGCCCGGTTCGTCCGGCAGGATGCCCTCGGGAAAGTGCGGCGCCACCGCGAAGTAGAAGCCATCGCAGTACGGAGCGTATTCCGGCCATTTGCGATCGATGCGGAAGTCCTCAAGTCCGGACTTCACCTCGACGATCAGGATGTCGCCCTTGGGACCCAAAGCCATCAGATCCGCCCGCCGGCCGTTGGGCAGCCTGACCTCCAGCAAGGGCGCATAGCCCAGCGACACCAGGAACCGCGCGGCCCCGCGGGTGACCGCGTCGGTGGTCTCGGGCCGCGACGGGCGAAGGTCGATGACGACGTCCATGGAACGATCATGTTCCAGCTTTGTTCGTCAATCAAGGCCCTATGGCGCGGGCTGCTGGGTGGGCCGCAGCATCGACACGTCGTAGCCCATCGCCTTGGCCCGGGCGGTCAGGGCTTCGCGTTCCAGCGCGCTGGGCGGCTTGCGCGACAGCAGCCACAGGTGCTTCCCCGAGCCTTCGCCGACGATGCTCCAGCTGTAGTCGTCGGCATGGTCCATGACCCAGTAGTCGCCCCAGAACGGGCCGAAGAAAGAGACCTTCAGCTTGGCGTTGGTGGCCGTATCGACCACGCGGGCCTTGCCTTCACTGGTCTTGACCGGCCCATCGACCGCGCCCTGACGGCAGGTGTTGAGCACGCGGATCAGCCCATCGGACCGCTTGGAATACTCGGCCGTGACGCCCTCGCAGCCCTTTTCGAACCGCATGTCGTAGCGGGCGACCTCGTACCATTTGCCGACATAGCGTTCGAGATCGACCGTCTTAGCCGGCTGCGGCGGGCTGGGATTGCCGCTCGGTCCGGCGATGCAGGCGCTCAACAGCAGCGCCACACCCGCGAGGGTTGGGATCTGGATCTTCATGAGGAGGCTCACGTGGGGGGCTGCTTGGGGAATTCCAGCTTGGCATAGCCCAGGGCCTTGACCCGGGCCAGGGCGGCGGCCTTTTCGGCGGGCGCCATCACGGCCTGACGCGACAGCAGCCAGACATAGTTGCCGCCGGGCGTGGCCATTATCGCCCAGGACTGGTCGTCGGCGCGGTCGAGCACCCAGTATTCCTGGGTCTTCAGCCCACCAGGAAGCTCATCGAGAACTTGGCGTTGCGGGAGCCGATCACGATCTTGCCTTTGGTGCTGAACACCTTGGCCGGCCCTGACGGATCACCCTTGCGGCAGACCTGGACCACCGAAAAGGCGCCGGTGTCGGAGATCAGTTCGACATCGCCCCGAGGAGGAGCGGCCTTGAACTCGGTGCTGGCCGCCTCGCAGTCGCGCTGGCCGGCGTTGGGCGTTCGGGCGATCTCGTACCACTTGCCCGTATAGAAATCGGCTGAAACCGGCTTGGCGGGGGGCTTGGCCGCAGCGAGGGCCGAGCTGGCGAGCGCGCCGCAGAGCAGGGCCCCGACGGTCGTGAGCTTGAGACTGCGCATCGTGAAACCTTGCCAACAAGGGAACTCAAACGCAAACCGCCCGCCAGTGTTCCTGGCGGGCGGCCTATCTCAAAGAAAAACGGCGCCTATTCGGCCGCGATGCTGACGGCGTTGACCGGGCGATCCTTGAAGTTGATGGCCTGCAGGTGGCGGATGCCTTCCTCGGCGATGTCGTCGCCGACCATGCGGTCGCCCTCGCACCCGCAGTTCTTCGAGGTCGACATACATGCCGTAGAAGGCCTTGGTGCGGTCGGTGATGATGCCGGCGTTCAGCAGCGTCTTGACCAGCACGCGGAAGATGTTGGTCTGCTCCTTCATGGCCTCGCGACGGACGTCGTCGGTCATGATCTTCCCGTACTCCTCGACCACCTTGTCGGGATCCAGGCCGAACTCGGCATAGAGATCCAGCTGCTGGTGCGGCGAGACCAGGTTGAACAGCAGGGTCTGGAAGCAGTGCGCCGCCCAGTCCTCGATGATCGCGTGCTCTTCCGGCGACAGCTTGGGCACCGTGCGATCAGCCCAGATCTTGCCGAACTTGTGGTGGAAGGCCTCGTCGGTCATCACCAGCTGCAGCATCTTCTTGCCGACCGGATCGTTGATCTGGGTGTAGAAGGTGGCGAAGGCGCCCATGGCCAGCCCCTCGACCAGCATCTGCATGCCGATGATCTTCTTGTAGACCTCCGGCGCGCCGATGATCTCGACCAGCAGGGCCTTCAGCGTCGGGCCGCACTCGACCGGGCGGCCCCAGCGGGTCTTGATATATTTGGCGAAGGCCGTGACGTGGCGGGCCTCTTCGCGCGTCTGGTTGGCGGCATATTCCTGCGCGCCCTGATCCTTCAGAACGTGGCACAACGACGCCGACAGGTTCAGCGCCCCCTGCTCGCCGTGCAGGATCGACGAGAAGCTGCGCAGCACTGACTGGTTGATGAAGCGGATGCGCGTCTTGGGATCGCTGAGATGATTGGAGACGTAGTCGGTCGACAGGGCGATCACGAGGTCCTCGGGAACCAGCGCCTGGTTCTCCATGTCGAACGGTTCGTCGAAATCGATATAGGCCTTGTCCAGCGGATCCCAGAAATGGTCGTGGGTCGCGGAGATGATCTTGTCGAAGGCCGTGGAGCGGTTGTTGTAGCGGTCGAGTTCGAGCATCGACTCGAAATCGTCCGGCGCAACCGCGTCGTACATGGCGTCCTTGGTGATGTTCTTGTCGCTCATCGCGGGGTCCTCCGGCCAGTCGGGTAAACGGGCCCGTTGCAGCCGGACCTCGTGCAGGTGAACACTGTCCACCTTTGCGAATGCGGGTCAATTGAAAAGTGACGGCTGCGTCAGGTTTGAAGGATCCCATGGCCGAACCGCTGAACCTCTTCATCCTCACCGGCGCCGGGATCTCGGCTGAGAGCGGCCTGTCCACCTTCCGCGACGCCGACGGCCTGTGGACCCAGAACGACCTGGCCAAGCTGGCCACGCCGGAAGGCTTCGCCGAAAACCCCGGCCGGGTGCGCGACTTCTACTCGGCCCGCCGCAAGGTCCTGGAGATCGCCGCCCCCAACAAGGCGCACCTGGCCCTGGCCCGGCTGGAGCGGGAAATGACGGCGCGCGGCGGCTCGGTGTTCCTGTGCACCCAGAATGTCGATGACCTGCACGAAAAGGCCGGGAGCCAGCGGGTGTTCCACATGCACGGCGAACTGACCGTCACCCGTTGCACGCTGCGCGCCGGCCGCTGGACCGATCGCGGCCTGCTCAGCGCCCAGCGGTCTGCCCTGCCTGCAGTGTCACCGCGCTGCGCCCGGACGTCGTGTGGTTCGGCGAGAGTGCCCTATCGCATGGACGAGATCTACGAGCGCGCTTGCCGAAGCCGACCTGTTCGTCTCGATCGGCACCTCGGGCGCGGTCTATCCCGCCGCCGGCTTCGTGCGGAGCCGCCCGCGAGCTTGGCGCCGCCGACGCTCGAGCTCAATCTCGAACGCTCAGCCGGATCCTCGTGGTTTGAAGAGACCCGCCTCGGCCCGGCGAGCGGAGAAGGTCCCGCAGTGGGTGGCCGAGGTGCTGGGGGAAGATCGGCGCTCCTGGAGCGGCGGCCCTGACCATTAGAGCGCTATGGTTTGAGACAGAACCATCGCCCCCAAACTCCGCTCTCCCCGGCCTTCGCCGGGGAGAGCGGATTCCAAAGATGATTCAACGATAAATCCTCGCCGCTAGCGCCCCATGCCCCGGCGCGCGGCGTCTTCTCGCAACAGGCCGTCCAGCACGGGCGTCGGGCTGGGCGTCAGAATATCGGCGCGGCATTCGGCGAACAGGGCGCGGTTCTCGGCGAACTTGGCCAACAGCCAGCTGCGTTCCTTGGCGGGAATCTGCTCGAGAAAGGGCGTGACCTGTTGCTCGAACTTGTTGTTGGCGTCTTCCAGCTGGTCATAGACCGCCATCGCGCGTTCATCGAAGTCGCTGATGCGACGCAGCGGGCGGTAACGACGGCGTGGCGGTTTGGACTTGGGCATGGAGCATTTCTCCTGGCTTGAGTGGATCTTCACAGCCCCGCAGCCTTTCATCTTCCCACTACGGGGGAGGACGACCCGCGAAGCGGTCCGTAGGGGGCAAGTCTGGCGGACACAGTCTCGTAGCCTCACGCGATCACTCGCTGAGTTAGGTGGGGAGGCGCGAAGCGGCCGGGACGAACCCGGATGACCGTGATGTGTTTTGTGCGTTTCGGCTCGACCTGTCCGCTTCGCCAAGCTGTTCTTGACCGTGAGGATTGGGGCACACGAGCGTGAGTTTCAGCTCTGATTCCCAACTAGCCCCCGGACGGGCGCGCATCTTGTCGATCGGCTAATCCGTCTCGACGCCGACGATGTGCGATAGGCGGACTCTGATCCCCGCCCTGTGATCCACGCCGTTCCGCGCCCAGGCTTCCGGTGGTCCCGGATCAATCCAACGAACAGACCACCATCGTCCCCGACGCGGGGCGTCGCGGCCCCGCTCAGCTTCATCACCCGTCGCCGCTTTGGGCCGGTACCAAGCGCCCTCCCCCTGCGACGGGGACAGCTATGATTATGCGGGCGGTTTCAGCGCGGAGGATTGGCGCGATCAACTATTTTACAGCGCGTTGATTTCGTTGAACTCGACCCTGAAAAGAACGGGGATACAGCGCCCTCTATCCCCATACTCCCGTCATCCCGTGGCTTGTCCACGGGACCCATTTATCGGCTTCACGGTAGGCGGATCAAAGGTCGCTCACGGCTCAGCGGAACGATAGGTCCCGTGGACAAGCCACGGGATGACGGAGATTTATGATGGCGTCCCGCCCACCTTCGCGCCGAAGGGAGCCATCCTTACATCTCACGGCGAGACGATCGCCGGTCTGTCCAGGTTGCAGCCTCCAAGAGATGTAAGGATGAGCGCGACGCTAGGGCGTCCGTTTTTGGGAGGGAAGGCTAAGTCTGCTTCCTACCCATTGTGGCCCTTGAACATCGCCACACCTGACAGCGCGTTTCACTGCACTCGGTTTAGGTCTCGCGACCTTTCAGGAGCTTTGATTGCTCCTAGGGCTCATCGACCGAAAATCATAAAAATCGCGGCGAAGGCGCCCATGCCGCAAACTACCGCGACCCCGTTCACGTAATTCACCGAATCCTTGAAAAAACGGCTGCGACTTTCCGATAAATCTGCCGCTTGAGCCGCTTTTCGCGTCTCAAGTGCCACAATCTCAGGGCGGGGCTTTCTAAATAGGGAAGGCTTCGGATTTGGCCAGATCGGTTGACGCTTCATGCTCGCTCCAAAGTGCTCGCGCGGCAGAGTGGATCAGTACCACCATCTACTTCCCCGTGACGTTACGCACGTGACAAATGTCACCAAGCGTATCTTGGGACGACAGCCGCAGTCATGGCTAACGTGGCGGGGAGCGGCGATCCACCCATTGCCGACCATCAGCATTTCCGCGTTCCGCGTAACCGACCTGTCCGCAGACGCCGCTGTCTCCCCGTCATCTCAGGGCGCACTACCGAAGCTTACGCAGGCTGAGCCCTCTCACGCCGAGATCGCGTGCAGTTCCGCCGCGTGGGCCCGCAGCCAGGCGCGGTGCGGCGCCGGGTCACCCACCAGACGCTCGCACAGGGCCCAGAATTTAGGACCATGATTGGCCTCGATCAGGTGGGCGCATTCATGGGCGACGACATAATCAGCCACGGCGGCGGGGGCCAGGATCAGGCGCCAGCTGTAGCGGATCGCCGCCGGCGCGCCGGGGCGGGCGGGGCGGCACGAGCCCCAACGGGCCTTGGGGTCGGCCACGGCGACGCTGGGCGTCGGGCGGCCCAGGGCGTCGGCGTGGACGATGGTGCGCTCGGTCAGCACGGGGCGGATGCGCGCTTGGCCAGGCGGATGATCTTCAGGCCCCAGTTGGCGTCGTCGGGCGCGACGATGCGGTCGCCGTCGATGCGGGCGCGGAGTTGCGCAGTCCTCCAGGCGATAGGCCCGGTCATACAGTCGCAAGGTCCCGCCGGGAGCGATCTGGATGCGGCCGGGCAGGGCGGCCAGTTGGCCGGCGATCCAGGCCGACTTGGCGTGGGCGAAGGCGACCGCTTCCGACAGCCGGCGCGGCGTGGGGGCCAGGGCCACTACTTCTGATCTGGCGCGATCGACCCGCAGCGAGATGCGGCGGGCCCGGCCATCGACCTTGAGACGCACCGGGCAGCCGGCCACGTCCAGCCGGTCGCCGTCGGAAAAGCGCTGCGCAGCGGTGAACAGACCCATGGTCCCTACATCGCGTCTCGGTGACGGCGACGCAAGGCCATGTGTCCGTGGGAGGCCTCAGACCTCGTCGGGGAAGTTCGGATCGCTCTTGCGGATGAACGACCGGACGCGGGGATAGATCTCCTCGCGGAACCGGCGGCCGTTGAAGACGCCGTAGTGGCCGACGCCGGGCTGCACATAGTCGGTTTTCATCTCGTCGGGCAGGTTGGGGGTCAGGCCGTGGGCGGCCTGGGTCTGGCCGATGCCGGAGATGTCGTCGTTCTCGCCCTCCACCGTCATCAGGCCGATATCGGTGATCAGGTCCGGGCGCACCAGACGGCCGCGATGGACCAGTTCGCCCTTGGGCAGCAGGTGCTGCTGGAAGACGATGTCGATGGTCTGGAGATAGAATTCCTCGGTCAGGTCCAGGACCGACAGGTACTCGTCATAGAATTCCAGGTGCTTGTCGGCGCTGTCGCCGTCGCCCTTCACCAGATCCTGGAAGTAGCGCTTGTGGGCTTCCTGGTGCTTGGCCTTGTTCATGCTCATGAAGCTGGCCAGTTGCACGAAGCCCGGATAGACGCGCCGGCCCACGCCCACATAGGGCGGCGGCACGGTGTAGATCATGTTGGACTGGAACCAGGCGAAGGGTTTTTCCTCGGCCAGGTTGTTGGTCACGGTCGGCGACAGGCGCGCGTCGATGGGCGAGCCCATGAAGGTCATGCTGGCGGGACGCGAGGGGTGATTGTCCTGCGCCATCAGCGCGGCGGCGGCCAGGCACCGGCGGACCGGGCTGGCAGACGGCCACGACGTGGGCCCGGTGGCCGAGGGCCTCGAGCATCTGCTGAACGTGGTCGATGTAGTCGTCGAACTCGAAGCGGCCCTCCATCATCGGCACGTCCCGGGCGTTGGACCAGTCGGTGATGAACACGGCGTGGTCGGGCAGGAAGGCCTCGACCGTACCGCGCAACAAGGTCGCGTAGTGACCCGACAGCGGCGCGACGATCAGCACGGCGGGGTCGAGGCTGAACTTCCCGGCCCGGCGCATGTCGGCCATGTCTCGGTCGAACTGGATCAGGCGGGCCCAGGGGCTTTCCCAGACGACGGTGGGGCGCACCCGCACGTCGACCTGGCCGACCTTGATGGTGTCGATGTTCCAGGCCGGCTTGCCGTAGCGCCGGGTGACGTTGGAGAACAGATCGGCGCCGGCGTGCATGCGGCGGCCAAGATCGGTGTTGGCGGCGGGGTTTAGCGGCGAGCCCCAGAAGTCGCGCGCGACGCGGGCGGCTTCGCGCAGGGGGGAGGAGGCGTAATAGGCCGCTTCATGAAGGGCGTAGAGCATGGCGCATCCAATATGTTGCGCCGCAGCATAGCATATCGAAAGCTAAGAAAGTCCACCCACAAGCGTATGGCGGCGTTTCTCTGCGGAAATCGGTCCCGGTTCACCCGCCGCGCATCGCATCCGCGATACGGCGCGCGATGTCCTCGGGCGGCAGGTTGTAGGGGATCACGGTGACGAACCGGCCCTTGGGATCCATCAGATAGATCGCTGTGGAATGGTCGACCGTATAGCCCGGCCCGTCGCCGACCTTGGCATCGATCGAACGCGATAGGCCTTGGCGGCCGCCGCCACCTGCTCGGGCGTGCCGGTCAGGCCCAGCGTTCCCTCGGGCATAGGTCGGCCGACAGATAGGCCTTCATCTGCTTGGCGTCGTCGCGGCCCGGGTCGACCGAGATAAAGACAATCCGCAGGTTCTTGGCCTTGGGGCCCAGGATGTCGGTCGCCGCCGCCAGGCCCTGCAAGGTGCCGGGGCAGACGTCGGGGCAATAGGTGAAGCCGAAGAACACCGCGTTCCACTGGCCCTTGAGGACCTTTTCGGTGGTCGGCTGACCGTTTTGATCGACCAGTTGGAAGGGGCCGCCGACCGCCGCCGGAGCGGGCGCGGAATTGAAGACGCCGGCCCGAAACGCCAGTCCAGCCGTGACGAGGGCGGCCACGACGCAGGCCAGGATCAGGTAGAGGCGGTGACGAGGCATGATCATTTCACCTTTGGCGCTCGCCAGATGCGTTTTCTGGACAATCCTGCGACATGGCTGACGTTTCGTTCGCAAGAGCGCCCGACGACCAGCGTACGAAGGGGCTCGATAAGCCGGGTGCGGATCCGGCGCAAGATGATGACTGGTCCTGGGCCGCTCCGGGACTGCGTCGAGGACGTCTGCGGGTTCGCTCGCTCCTCACGCAGCGCTGGTTGGCGGTGGCTGGTCAGACCCTTGCGATCCTCTTTGTCGGTCTGGTCCTGAAACTGCAGGTGCCCTGGGCGCTGTGCTTTTCGCTGATCGCTCTGTCGGCCTGGCTCAACGTGCTGCTGGGCCTGGCCTCGACCGGTCAGAGGCTGGCGCGCGAGGGCGAGGCCACGGCCCAGATCGCCTTCGACATCCTGCAGCTGGCGGGCCTGCTGTACCTGACCGGCGGGGCGCAGAACGTCTTCTGCCTGCTGCTGATCGCGCCGGTCACCCTGGCGGCGGCCACCCTGCCGGCCCGCTTCGCCCTGGGGCTGGGCCTGCTGGCCATCACCTGCCAGATCGCCCTGGCCTTCTTCCACATGCCGGTGCCGACCCTGGCCGGAGCCCCGGCCGCGCCCGAGCCCAGCGCGCCGCTGCTGATCACCATGGTTGCCGCGCGGGTGCTGGGGATCATCATCACCGGCGCCTATGCCTGGCAGGCGGCCAGTGAATCGGCGCGCATGGAGCTGGCCCTCAACGTCACCGAGACGGTGCTGGCCCGCGAGCAGCGGCTTTCGGCCCTGGGCGCCCTGGCCGCCGCCGCCGCGCACGAGCTGGGCACGCCCCTGGCGACGATCTCGGTCGTGGCCCGCGAAATGGCCCGCAACGCGCCCGACGAGCAGACCCGCGAGGACGCCGAGCTGATGATCGGCCAGGCGGCGCGCTGCCGCGAGATTCTGCAACGCCTGACCGAGATGCCCGAGGCCCAGGACGCCGTTCACGAGCGGATGAGTCTGGTGCAGCTGGTCCAGGACGTGATCGAGCCGCACCTCGTGCATGGCGTGCGCGTCGAGGCGGTGGTCAACGGCCCCTCGGGCGAAACCGCTCCCGACATCTGGCGGCGGCCCGAGGTGATCCACGCCATGACCTCGATCGTCGAGAACGCCGTCGATTTCGCCCGCGCCGAGGTGCTGGTCATCGCGCGCTTCGACGCCCGCTCTGTGGTGATCGAGGTGCGTGACGACGGCGCCGGCTTCTCGCCCGAGGTGCTGGCCAAGCTGGGCGAGCCCTATGTGACCACGCGCCCGGGGGCCGAGGGCTCCCGCACGGGGCACATCGGCATGGGCCTGGGTTTCTTTATCGCCAAGACCCTGTTGGAACGAACTGGGGCCGCGGTCGATTTCAGGAATGGACGGCGGGGCGGGGCGGTGGTCTCGGCGCGCTGGCCAAGGTCGGCGCTCGAGGCTCCCGGGTATACGGGGGCTTGATGCGGGCGTCGGAAGAGCGACATGATGGGTGACGACGACACCCGGTTGAGTAGTGGCGCGGGGAGGCGCTGACTTCATGGCGGATATCAGTGAGCTGGTCGCGGCCTTGCCCGACAAGACACTCCTGCTTCTTGACGATGCACGCCACTGCGCCGCCTGACGGACGCGCGCTGGAGAGCCGCGGCTTCGGGTGACCGTCGCTGCGTCCAGGTGGCCGAGGCGCATGGCGCTGCTGACGCCGTGCAGCGCCCGCGCTATGACCCCGCTCGACCATGCGCCTTGAGGACGGCAACGCACCTCGACGGTGCATCGAAGCCGTCGCGTGAGCGCCGCCAGGACGCCCGCATCATCATGCTGACCGGCTATGGGGCCATCGCCACGGCCGTCGCCGCCGTTAAGGCCGGAGCGGTCGACTATCTGGCCAAGCCGGCCGACGCCGACGACGTGGCCCGCGCCCTGCTGGCCGCCAAGGACGCGGCCCCCGCCCCGCCGGACAACCCGATGAGCGCCGACCGCGTGCGGTGGGAGCATATCCAGCGGGTCTATGAGATGTGCGGCCACAACGTCTCGGAAACGGCGCGCCGCCTGTCGATGCATCGACGCACCCTGCAGCGCATCCTGGCCAAGCGCGCCTCGCGCGGTGAAGATCGGGACATCCCCCTGAAGGGGGAGGTGGTCGCGCAGCGACCGGAGGGCGGAAGTGGGCTGAGGCCGTTAACTTCCCTCTCCGTCGCCTGCGGCGACACCTCTCCCGTCTGGGAGAGGATCTCCCGATCACATCGCCGAGATGCCGCCGTCGACCTTGATCTCGGCGCCGGTCATGAACTTGCTCTCGTCGCTGGCGAGATAGAGCACCGCATTGGCGATGTCGTTGGGCTCGCCGATCCGGCCCAGCGGAACCTGCCGCGCCAGCTTGGCGTGGGCCTCTTCCTTGCCGAACCGCGCGGTGAAGCCGTCCAGGATGGGCGTGTCGATGAAGGTCGGGTGGATCGAGTTGGAGCGGATATCGAGCTTCATCTTGGCGCAGTACAGCGCGATGTTCTTGGACAGCAGCCAGACCGCCGCCTTGGAGGCGTTGTAGGCCGGCGAATTGCCGTTCGCGATCAGGCCGGCGATCGAGGACAGGTTGATGATCGAGCCGGGCTGATGGGCCCGCATGTGGGTCAGGGCGTGCTTGGCGCCGAGGAAGACCGAGTCGACATTGACCGACATCACCTTCTTCCAGAGCGCGAAATCGAGGCTCTCGATCGGGCCGTCACCGCCGATGCCGGCGTTGTTGACCAGCACCGACAGGCCGCCCATGGCCTGGGTCGCCTTTTCCAGCACCTCGATCCATTCGTCTTCCTGGGTGACGTCCAGCTGGAAGGCGAAGGCCGTGCCGGCCCCGTGGGCGGCGTTGATCTCGTCGGCCACGGCCTGAGCGCCCGCTAGGTTGATGTCGGCCAGGCTGACCTTGGCGCCCTGGCTGGCCAGCATCCGCCCTGCCGCCGCGCCCAGCCCCTGGGCCCCACCGGTGATGAAGGCCTTCTTGCCGGCGACCCGGCCCGTGTTCTGCGCCATTTGGCGTCCTCCCGAATGTTTCAAACATTAGTTTGAACTGGATGGGGCGGGGGCGGAAGGGGGAAACGGTGGCTGGCACCTGTGAGCACTCGTCCTTACAAGCTTGTCATCCCGGTCGCAGCGAAGCGGAGAGCCGGGACCCAGCGGCAACCGCGTTGCGACGGCCCCCGGGCCCCTATGTATTGCGACAGGCGTCGAGCCTTGGCTTGATGGTTTGCTGGCGTAGCTCGTTAGGTCCCTGGTCTTGAGGCCGAGAGCCGGCAAGGGCGCGCTAGCCAGTAAGATTTTCTGGAACAGTCGCACGCGCTAGGCGCCAGGCGCTTGAGTTCGAACACAGTAGCGGAGCTATGACGTATGCATGCGCTGCCGGCGCGGATGTCGGCTTCATTGATCCCAAGCGCATCGGGGCCCTGCGTGTGGCTGAAGGACGACGCGCCAAGACCGACAGGCTGGACGCGGGACTGATCGCGCGCTTCGCTCTGATCATGCAAGACGCCGCACGCCCTATTCCCGACGCCAAGGCCTTCGAGATCCGGTCGTTGTCCACCTGCCGCCGTCAGCCGGTGGCGATGGCGGCCATGGAGAAGATGCGCCTCAAGCAGGCCCTGGACGAAGCGGTCGCCGACGGCTGCCGCCAGATGATCGCCCGGCTGTCGCAGGAGCGCGCCGGCATCGAAGCGCGGCTAGAGGCCATGCTGCTGGAGGCGCGGGACGGGTAGGCCCGCAAGCCGCCGCGTGGGGCGGAGTGTCAAGTCTTAGGGGGGCAACATTCGCGCCCCGGACAGCGCCGCGTCGGCCAGGGTCTGCGCGTCGGCGGGCTCAAGCGGCAGGTCGGCGGCGCTGGCGGCGGCCAGCAGGGCCACGGCCTCATCGGACACCGCCAGAAGATCGACGGCGGCATCGGCCTCCGGCCGAGGCCAGCGACTAAGGTCGGCGCCCAGCGCCGAGAGCCGCGCCTGAAAATGCAAAAGGTCCATGGTCACAGATCTTCTTCTGTCTCTGGAGGGTGGATCTCAGCGCCTGCTTGCCCCGCTTGAGGAGCGAGCGCACGGCCTGTTCCGTAGTGTCCAGGGCGACGGCTATTCTAGTCACGTCCAGGTCCTGGAAATAGAACATAGTCAGGGCCCGACGCTGGGTGTCGGGCAGTCTGGCCAGATGGGTGTTCAGGGTCTTTGAAGTCTCCTGGCGTTCCAGCGCCTGATGCTGGTTCTCGACCGGCTCGGCCTGCTCGCCGTCGACCAGGCGGGTAATGACCTCGGCGGGTTCCGGAGCGGCGCGCCGGCCCCGATAGCGGTCGATGGCCTTGTTGACCGCGATCCGGTGCAGCCAGGTGGTGAAGCGCGCCTCGGGCGACCACCGCTCGCGGGCTCGCCAGGCGGCGACGAAGGCGTCCTGGGCCACGTCCTCGGCCTCGTGCTCGTCGCCCAGGATGTTGAGCGCCAGCCGCCGAACCAGCCGCGCGTGGCGGTCGACCAGCACCCGGAACGGGGCCTCGTCGCCATCGCGGCAGGCGGTGAACAGGGCTTCGTCGCTCCAGGCGAGCAGGCTCGTCCGGTCGGTAGCGGGCGGGTTGGGCAGGTCATTGAGATCGAACACGGTCATTTGGCTGTCCGCTGAAGAGTGCGGCCAGATCCAAGCAATGTGCGTGCCTGTAACAAGTATTCATGAATTCAATCGCCTGATATTTACGGAAGTATTGCAATATTTATTTTGGCTGCATTCTTCGTAATTCGCGACACATCGGCCGCAACAGATCCAGACATCTCTGATACCGATCCGACACCGAAGCCGTGCGCGAGACATGATTGAGCTGGTTCAGCAACGTCATGTAAAAATCGCGCAGCTGGGTTCCATCTCGCCCGACTGCGGAGAAATTCAAGGTTGTTGCAAGAACGGTGAGTATGCGAACACCGCGTCCGAGGTGATTGCACATCTGATCGAGCGCATTCTGCTCATGGGCAGCTTTTGCCGAGACTATGGCGCGATAGAGTTCCTCGTGCACAGCCGACAGAATGTCGCGCGGATGCTGATGCAGATGCTGTGAAGCGCGGTAGGCGGAGGCCGCCTGATTAGCTGTCGTCATCGCTGGTGTTTCCTAGAATGGCCTGGATCTGTTGCTGCAGGACCTGGGCGGCGTAGAGCTCGGTTTCCATCGCCGCATATTTGGCGACCAGCCGGGCGCGATAGGTTTCCGCGTCATCGCGGATCTTGTCGGCCTTGGTCGTCCAGTCGGTGTCGGACGTTTCCAGGCTGGTGATCTGCCGGGCGATCACGCCGGTGGTCGGGTCGGCATAGCCGCTGAGCAGGGTGGTGATCTGGTTGGCGAAGCCCTGGGCCAGCTCGACCTGGATCGAGGCGCTGGACGCGCCGGCATAGGCAAACGACAGGCCCTCATAGATCGAGCCCTCGGCCCCCACGAGGCGGCTGCCCGAGACGGTGAACAGGCCGCTCTGGCCGTCGATCGTGGCGTCGGTGAGCACGCCGTCCACCACCGTGACGTCCAGGGTGAAGTCGAAAGAGGTGCTGGTGTCGTTCTTCAGCAGCTTCAGGCCGCTGTCGCTGCTGGTGAACCGGGTCTCGAAGAAGCTGGCCAGACTGTCGAGGTCGGTCAGCAGCAGGTTGTCCAGCGTAGTCTCGTCCGACAGTTCCAGCTGGTTGGAGCCGTTCAGGCTGATCCCCATGTCGGCCAGGGCCACCACGGTGTCGTCGGCCGAGGCGACCTCGCCGCCGATCAGGTTCGAGAGCTGCTTGGTCAGGCTGCGCAGGACGGAGTCGGCGAACAGCACCGCATCCTCGGCCACCACCCCGCCCGACCCCACCGTCTGTTGGGTGACCACGAATGCGCGCAGGGCGTTATAGGCGTCGACGAAGCCGGTGATGGCCGTCTTGATGTCTTCATAGTCGGCCTCGATGTCGAGGGTGACGGTCTGGCCCGCCTCGGTTTCCTGCAACAGCGAGATCGAAAGGCCGCTCAGGGTGTCGGTCAGCTCGTTGCTGGCGCTGGTCACCTCAACGCCGTCGATGGTGACGATGGCCGGCCGGGGCTCCTGCAACACGGTGGCGAAGGCGCCGTCGGCGTCGGTCAGTCCGATGGCCTGGGCCGCGCCGCTGGTGTCACTGATCTGGATCTCCACATCGGTGTCGGCGGCCGACAGCACCAGCTGATAGCGGTCGGTCGCCACCTTCAGCAGGGTGGCGGCGACGCCGGTCATGCTGGTCTGGGCGTTGATGGCTGCGGCCAGATCCTCGAGCGTCATGTCGGCGGTGACCGCGATCGTCGCGGCGGCGGCGTCGCTGACGCCAAGGGTCAGGTCGCCGGCCAGACCCAGGGCGGCGGTCCTGTCCTGGGCCGAAGAAGCGATCTTCATCGCCCGGGCCAGCTGCTCGACGGTGATCGCGTACGAAGCCGCCGTCGCGCCGCTCTCGGCGCTGACGGCCAGGATATCGGTGGCGTCGGCCCCGTCAGAGGCTGTCAGAAAGGCCTGCTTGGCGTCAAAGGCGTTGGCCGCGCTGTCGGTCGACAGGGCGCTGTAGGTCGTCGACTTCAGTGACGACATCGAGTCGGTGATCGCCGTCAGCAGGCCCTGAAGGGTCTCATAGGCGGTGATCTTCGCCTCATTGGCGGTGACCTTCAGGTCGATGGTGTCGGCGCGGGCGGTCTTCTGGGCGACGGCGGCCTCGATCAGGGCGTCGGTGTCCAGGCCCGAGATCGTGCCGGAGATGTAGCTGGTCGACGACGAGGTCGAGACGCTGCTGGTGGTGGCCATGGCGAACCTGGAAAAGCGGCGGGAAGGCTTTCGCCCTCCCGCCTGAGCATTGAGCGGACTACTGCAGCAGCTTCAGAAGCGACTGGCTCATCGAGTTCGCTTGCCCGAGGGCCGAAATCGCTGCGCTGGTCAGGGTCTGGTAGTTGGTGAAGTTGGTCTGCTCGGTCGCGATATCGACGTCCGAGATCGAGGACTCGGCCGCCTGCAGGTTTTCCAGCGAGGTGCTGATCACATCGCCCCGGAACTCGAACCGCGACAGGCTGGCGCCGACATTGGCCCGCATCTCCGAGATCGTGGTGATCGCGGTGTCGATGAGATCCATGTTGGTCGCCGCCGAGGCCGCGTCGGTGATCGAGGTGCCCGAGAGGGCCAGGGTGGTGGAATCCGCGCCGTCCAGCGTCACCGTGATGGTGTCGGTGCTGGCGGTGCCGACCATGAAGTCCACCCCGGTGGAATAGCCGCTCGTCCCGTCCAGCAACGCCACGCCGTTGAACGTGGTGGTGGTGGCGATCTCGTCGATTTCTTCCAGCAGCTGCTGATACTCGGCGTCGATATAGCTGAGGTCGTCAGTGCTGGAGCTGCCCGACTGGGCCTGGGCCGTCAGGGCGTTCATCCGTTGCAGGATGTCGGCGATGTTGGAGAGCGCGCCGTCGGCCGTGTTCAGCACGGAGGTCCCGCTGGTCACGTTGGTGGCGGCTTGGTTGAGCACGGTGATGTCAGCGTTCATGGACGTGGCGATGGCGAGACCCGACGCATCGTCCTTGGCGCTCACGATCCGCGAGCCGCTCGACAGCTTGGCCAGGGATCTGCTCTGCGCGGCTGGAGTTGGTGTTCAGGTAGCGCAGGGCGGTGTTGGCCGCTGTGTTGGTCGAGATAACAGGCATTTTCTAATCCGCTTCTCTTCAGGCGACCGCCGGGAACAGCCCCGAGCGGGAGGCCGATCGCCGGTTCTTGGCGGTCGCGCTTCACAGCTTCAACGGAAGTGCGAACGCGGATGGGGCGGTGTTTTTCGCGCTGAATTTTTCGTCGGGCTGCCGGCGATTTTCCGCGCCCCATCCGCCCCGGACCCTCCGTTGAAGACTGTGATCGGCGCCGCTGGGCGTCGCGACACTTCCACCGCGAGGGTTTCGATGACCACCGTCACATCCGCCACCAGCGCCGCGACGACGACGTCTTCCTCGTCGTCCAGCCTGCAGCTGGGCACCACCGATTTTCTGCAGCTGCTGATGACCCAGCTGAACAATCAGAACCCGCTGGATCCGACCGACACCACCGAATTCACCAACCAGTTGGCGACCTATTCGGGCCTCGAGCAGCAGATCAGCATGAACGACACGCTGACGACGATGTCGGACACGATGGCCGACGTGCTGACCCAGGTTTCGCTTCTGGCCTCGGGGAGCTGATCGATGTCCCTGTCCGCAGCGCTCTCCACCGCCGTCTCGGGCCTGACCGCCCAGAGCCGCGCCCTCTCGGCGATTTCCGAGAATATCGCCAATTCCTCGACCACGGCCTACAAGACCAAAGACGTCTATTTCCAGGCGCTGGTCAGCGGCAGCATGGGATCGGCCACCTCGACCAGCGCGGTCACCGCCAAGTCGAGCCAGGCCATGACGGCGCAGGGGGTGATCGCCTCCACCGCCGTGGCGACCAATATCGCCATCCAGGACAGCGGCTATTTCGTCGTCACCAGCAATCCTGGCGCGGCCGCTTCGGAGGACATGTACACCCGCAACGGCAGCTTCGAGACCAATGCCGCGGGCTACCTGGTCAATACCGAAGGCAAGTACCTGATGGGGTTCGCCACCGACGCGGACGGCGCCATCCTGGCCTCCAACACCAACGACCTGACGGGCCTGGAGGCGATCAACCTGTCGTCCATCGGCGGCACGGCCAAGGCGACCGGCACAGTCACCATGACCGGCAACCTGCCGGCCGACGCGGCGGTCGGCGACACCTTCACCACCAGCATGCAGGTGCTGCGTATAGCTAGATGTCTAGGCAGCTGCAGCAGTAGCTGGTCAAAGACCGGCGAGAACACCTGGGAACTGACCCTGTCGGATCCCGTGCTGACCTCGGACGGCGTGACGGATTCCGGTGATATCAGCGGCGGTCCCTATACGGTGACGTTCGCGTCGACCGACGGGGCCCTGGCCTCGGTCACGCCGGCCATCGACTTCACCATCTCCGACTTCAGCAGCGGCGCGGCCGACAGCGACATCACGCTGGACATCGGCACGGTCGGCGGCGCTGACGGGGTGACGCAATATGCCTCGACCTCATCGACCCTGGGCATCAGCGACGTCACCACCGAGCAGGACGGCGCGCTGTATGGCGAGCTGTCGGGCATCGCGATCGACGCCGATGGTCTGGTCACCGCCAATTTCGACAACGGCATCTCGCTGGCCATCTATCAGGTGCCGATCGCCACCTTCAGCAATCCCAATGGCCTGACCCTGGTGTCGGGCACCACCTATGACGAGAACACCAAGGCCGGTCAGGTCCACCTGAACCTGCCGGGCGAGGGCGGCGCGGGGACCCTGGCGGCCAGCGCCCTGGAGGGGTCGACCACCGACATCGCCACCGAGTTCAACAAGATGATCATCGCCCAGCAGGCCTATTCGGCCGCTTCGCAGATGGTCAGCGCCACCAGCGACATGTTCGACACCCTTATGCAGTCGGTGCGCTGATCATGGAGACGGTCGCCAAGCTCACCTTCAAGGCGGCGCGATCCCGTCAGGCCCACGCCGGCCTGCCGGTGGTCGAAAGCGTCGAGCAAGCCATCGCCCTGGCCCAGGCGGTGGCGCGGGGGCTGGATGGCCTCAAGGGCGATGCGCGCCTGCTGATGCTGTCCAATCTGGACGATGTGCGACAGGCGCTGGACGGCCGCACGCAACAGCTGGAACGCGAAATGGCCGAGGAGCGCCAGCGCCTGCGCTCGGTCAATCAAGGTCTGCGGGCGGTGGACGGCTACGCCCCCGCCCGGCGGCGGTAGCGGCCATGTCGCTGACCTCGATCCTGACCTCGGCGGGCGCGGCCCTGACGACCGCCCAGTACAGGATGTCGGTCGCCCAGACCAATGTCGCCAATGTCGATGACGAGACCTACAGCCGCAAGACCGTCACCACGACGGCGACCAGCATCACCTCGGCGGTCTCGAACGGCGCCGTCACCCGGGCGGCGGATCGGTATCTGTCGCAGGCGGTGGTCGCCAGCGCTTCGGCGGCGTCGCGCGACAGCGTCACCGACACCTATATGCGGTCCTACGACGCCAGCCTGGGCTCGGTAGATGGCGGCGACGACATCGCCAGCCTGCTGGACGCCTTCCAGAGCGCGATCAGCGGCCTGTCCTCGGAGCCGTCAAGCACCTCGGCCAAGGCCCAGGTGGTCAGCGCCGCCTCGCAGGTGGCCGACACCCTGAACAGTCTTTCGGGCGACCTCCAGGCCCTGCGAACCCAGGCCAATACCGAGATCGCCAGCACGGTGGACGCGATCAATACCAGCCTCTCCACCCTGAAATCCCTGAACGACCAGATCGTCACCACCAGCGCCCAGGGCGGTGATGTCACCACGCTTGAGGACCAGCGCGCGGCCGAGCTTTCGACCCTCTCGTCGATGATCGGGATCACCAGCTATACGACCTCGGACAACAGGGTGGCGATCTACACCAGCAGCGGCGACCAGCTGCTGGGGGCCAGCGCCGCCAAGCTCTCCTACACGGCATCCAGCAGCCTCAGCGCCGATACGGTGTATCCGGGGTCGATCTCGGGGATCACCCTGAACGGCAAGGATGTCACCACCCGCGTCACCGGCGGAGCACTGGGCGCGCTGGTCACCCTGCGCGACCAGACCCTGACAGGCGAGCAGGAGGCGCTGGACAGTCTGGCCGCCGGCCTGATCAGCCAGGTCAACGCCGTCAGCGCGGGCCTGTTCTCGGGCTCGGACGCCGGCGACATCGCGGTGTCGGCCAGTCTGCTGGCCGACTCTTCGAGCCTGGCCTCTGATCAGACCCTGGCGAGCGCCCTGATCAGCGTGCTGACCAGCCCGGTGTCGTTCACCGCGGCGGGCCAATTGGCGGGCGGCCAGTCCAGCCTGCTGGACTATGCCGCCAGCTTCGTCTCGACCGCCGCCACGACCATCGCTCGACGCCGCCGAGCAGGCCGACTAGCCTGGCACGCCATGAGGCCGCCGCCACCCGCCTGGCGAACCTGACCGCCGTCAATCTGGACGAGGAACTGGCCATGCTGGAGATCTACGAGCAGGGTTATCAGGCCAACGCCCAGCTGACGTCGATGGTCCAGGACCTGTTCGACGCCCTGATCAGCATGGTCAGCTAGATGATCACCCGCATCGGCACCTTCTCGCACACCAGCGCCATGATCACCGCCAGCCTGCGCACCCAGGCCAGGTTCGCAGACCAGCAGACCAAGGAGGCCACCGGCCTCAAATCGACCAGCTATGGCGGCCTGTCGAAAGACGCCGCCTCGGTGTTGCGGCTGGCCAGCCAGTCCTCGCGCCTGACGGCCGACAACACCGCCGCCTCCAGTGCGTCCAGCTATGTGCAGGCGGCCTATTCGGCTGTGGGCGAGATCGCGGATCTGGCGACCAGCATCAAGTCCCAGCTGGCCTCGCTGCTCAGCGCCAGCACCCTGAACGCCGACACCCTGGCCACCTATGCCCAGGGTTGGCTGGACGATCTTCAGACCCAGCTGAACGGCGATCTCGGCGGGGCGTATCTGTTCTCGGGCGAGGCGGTTGAAACGGCGCCGGTCGATTTCAGCGCCGCCACCTACGATCCCACCACAAGCGGCGACACCGGCTACTATCAGGGCGCGACGACGGGGCGGGTGTTCACGGCGTCGGATGGCTCGAAAACCGCCCTGTCTGTCTCGGCCGACAACGCCGCCTTCGAGGAACTGGCCTGGGCGCTGTCGTCGATCCTCGCCGATCCGGGGGATACGACCGTCCTGGCCTCGGCCATTGATCTGGTGGGCCAGTCGATCACCGGTCTGGGCGCGGCGCAGGAAACCCTGGGCGTTCAGGCCGCGTCCCTGGCCAGCCTGGTCGAGCGCAACACCACCAAGATCGACACTCTCGACAGCCTGGCCTCAGAGTTGAAAGACGCCGACCTGACGCAGGCCGCCGTGCTGGTGGTGCAATACCAGACCCAGCTGGAGGCGCTGTATTCGACCATCAGCTCGCTCTCGTCGGTCAGCCTGCTCAAGTACCTTTAAGAGCCTGCGAGCCTGCGAGCCTGAGCCGCCGAAACGCCAGATCTCCGCGCGCCCGCGCGTTTCACATCAGGCAGATCCGGGCCTTGCGTCTTCAAGCGGTTGACAGAGACGTTGCGCTATCGAGCGACTTGGCGTCGCGCTCGCTGCGTCGCGCATCGATCGGGTCGAAACCCGCGAGTTTGACCTTGCGCGCTTCGACCGCAAAGGCGCGCGCTTCCTCGAGAGTGATGGTGTTGAGCGGGCCCAACCCCATCTCGCGCTCCCGCCCGTCAGAGCGTTGAGCCATGGCAATCCACGCATTTCGACCCCCTTCAGTACTGCAGGCTAGAACGCGCCGAGCAAGTGGCGCCTGTGCGCGAGTGGGCAGAATGCCTTAATTCAATGGGTTTATTTGGTCGGCGCCGACCGATTAGGCGCCGTATCAAACAGGGCAGTGGCGGCGAGATTGTCCGCCTACCCCGCCGCACCGTCCATGAACGTCGCCAACGTCACGTCCAGGTCCGTCACCCCGTCGGCGTCATGTGTGGTCAGCAGCACCTCGATGCGGTTGTAGACATTGAACCATTCGGGATGGTGGTCGAGCTTGTCGGCCATCAGGGCCACGCGGGTCATGAAGCCGAAGGCCGCGTTGAAATCTGCGAACCTGAACGTCTTGACGATCGCATCCTTGTCGGGCGCGGCGGTCCAGCCGGAAAGCTGGGCGATGGCGGCCGGGGCGCCGATCTTGGCGGGGCGGGTCATGGCGACTCCTTGAAAGCGGTCAGCCCTCTCAGAACGCCAATCCGGTCGCCGCCGCAAGCTGCGCCAGGGCCTGGTCTTCCGTCGAGACCTTGATCGCGGTCATGCCCAGGGCGGCGGCCGGTTTGCAGTTGATGCCCAGGTCGTCGAGATAGACGCAGTTTCCAGGCTGCACGTTCAGGGCCTCGCACATCATCAGATAGATGCGCGGATCGGGCTTCCTGACCCCGGCCTTGGAGCTTTCGATCACCACCGCGAAATGGCTCATGATCTCGGCCACGGCGGCGGCCTTGCCGCTGGTGCCCGCCATACCCGCGCCGTGGCCGGTCTGGACGTTGTTGGTGATGCAGCCGACCTTGAACACGTCCTTGCCAGGCCAGCAGCGCCGCCAGCACCCGGGGCCGGAGGTCGCCGTAGAGCAGGGGCAGGACGTCGGCGCCGCGCACGGCGTGACCCAGGCGCGTGGCCTCTTCCAGAAACAGGGTGTCGAACCGGGCGGCGTCGATCTCGGAGCGCTCGAACCGGGCCCAGGCATTGACGTCGGGATCGGTGGAATTGACCCGGCGGATGAAGTCGGCGGGAAGGCCGCGCTCGGCTTCATAGCGCCGGAAGGCCTCGAACGGCGAGGTGGTGAACACCCCGCCGAAATCCCAGATCACCGCCTCGATCGCCATGTCGCCCCTCAAACGGCCGTTTGATTTCACGCTAGGGCCGCGCGCGAGAGGTGACAAGCCGCCGGCGTCGCTCGCGTGCAGGGTGAACGCTGCGGTCATGGCGCAAGGAAGGTGGTTCGGTGCTCGCCTCCGGCGTGAGCGGTGACGGCGCCCCCCTGCTTCTGGCGGGCACCGGCTCCAGCAAGCGTCACCTGATCATCGTCGCCGCCGCGGATCGCGGTCTGGCCGGCGGCTTCTCCTCGTCGCGGCCGGGCCTGCCGCTGGATCCGGAACTTCTCCCGCCCAACACCGCGCCGGGCGATTGCGTGACGCGTCGCGTCACCGGCCCGGGCGGCGCCTATCGCTGGGACCGCGTCGAGTGCGACGCCGAGCGCGGCTGGGCCGGCTTTGACCAGTGGGGCTATGGCCGCCGTCCGATCGCGGTGGAGACCCTGCCGCCGACGGGACCGGATCATCGCGATGCGGAGCCGCGTCGCGATCAGGCTTTCGAGCACGGCCGGGACTGGCGGGGCGACGCGTTCCGTCAAGAGCGTCACACCTATGTCACCGGAACCAGCGCAGGCTATTTCGCGGACGCTGATGATCGACCGGACGACCGATACGGTCCGCCGCCACCGCGCCGGACCGACTACCGCTATGCGGGGCGCGACGCTGACGGCTACCTCGTGTGGCCAGGCAAGACGCCCTGATCTGGCGCGAGGCTTGCGAAAAATCTTCGCAATGAACCAATTTGGGACGGGGGGACCAATCATCATGCGCACGCCAACGAGGCCATTTTTCAAGCTCTACGAACTGATCGCCGTCGCCGCCTTCGTGGTGGCCGCTGTGGCGGTCAGCAGCCTGGGCCTGGTCTACTAGCCAGGCTTCTCGGCGCGACAATGGAACAGGACCGCCTACCCCGCGCGTTGTGCAGGGGTCACCGGAGGTCCAGAGTCTGTCCGAACACGCCCCAACCCTGTCGCGACGCCCTCTGGGCGAGCGCCTGCGAGCGCACTGGGCGCTGATCCCGCCGCCCGCGCGGCGCGGCGCCATCGCGGCGGTGGCGCTGTTTGTGGCGGTGGTCGCCTTCCTGGTCATCTTTGACTGGAACTGGATGCGGGGGCCCGTCGGGCGCATCGCTTCGGCGCAACTGAATCGCAAGGTCGAGATCGTCGGCGATCTGCGCGTTCATCCCTGGTCGCTGTCACCCAGGGTCGAGGCGCTGGACGTCCGTATCGGCCAGCCCGACTGGGCCCTCAAGGCCGACCCGAAACGACCGCCGATGGCGCGGATCCAGCGCCTGGCCGTGGTGTTCAAGGTGTTGCCGCTGTTTCGCGGCCAGATCATCCTGCCGCTGCTGGCGGTCGACCGGCCCGACCTGCGGTTGATCCGCGACGCCGGAGGCCAGGCGAACTGGGTGTTCGGGGCCAGGAAGGCCAATGCCAAGCCCTTGAAGCTGCCTGCCATCCAGCACTTCATCATCAATGACGGGACCTTCGAGGTGGATGACCGTCAGCGCGATGTGCTGTTCGTCGGATCGGTCAGTTCCAACGAGCAGGCCAGCGGCGACGGGCGCGGCCGGTTTGTTCTGGAGGGCAAGGGCAGCCTGAACCGCGGGCCGTTCACCGCCAGCGTCACGGGCGGCCCGCTTCTGAACATCACGCCGGACCGACCCTATCCGTTCGACGCTCGGGTGGCCGCCGGCGCGACTCGCATCGTGGCCCAGGGATCTGTGACGCGGCCGTTCGACCTGGGGCGCTTTGAAACCGCCCTGACGGTGTCCGGCTCGGACATGAACCGCCTCTATGCGCTGACCGGCCTGACCCTGCCCAACACCCCGCCCTATCGGGTGAGTGGCAAGCTGACCCGCAAGGGCGGCCGGTTCGACTTCGACGACATGACGGGCAAGATCGGTGACAGCGACATCTCTGGCGACCCTGACGGTGCAGACGCGCGGCGAGCGGCCCTTCCTGACCGCCGACCTGCGCTCGCGCCGGCTGGACTTCGACGACCTGGGCAGCCTGTTCGGCGGCGCGCCCTCGACCCGCAAGGGCGAAACCGCCTCGGCCGGCCAGAAGGTCGAAGCCGGCCGGACGCGACGTCACCCAGCGCCTGCTGCCCGACGCCACCCTGCAGGCCGAGCGCGTCCGGGCCATGGACGCCAAGGTCAAGTACCGCGCCCTGGCCGTGAACGCCCCGGGCTGGCCGCTCAGGAAGGTTCGGGTCGAGGTGGACCTCGACAAGGGCGTGCTGACCCTGGATCCGATCGCCTTCACCTTCTCGCGCGGCGACCTGGAAGGAAAGATCGTGCTGGACGCCCGGCCCAACGTGCCGCGAACCGAGCTGGACCTGCGTCTGAGCAACGCCAAGCTGGAAGACTTCATCATGGTAAAGAGTGGCGGCAAGCCGATCATCGAAGGCCCCGTGATGGCGCGCGCCAAGCTTTCGGCCGTGGGTAACAGCATCCACCGCGCCGCCTCCAACGCCAATGGCTCGATGACCCTTGTCTCGCCGCGCGGACAGGTGCGCCAGGCCTTCGCCGAACTGCTGGGCGTCAATGTCTCCAAGGGGCTGATCCTGCTGCTGTCCAAGAACAACAAGGAGACCACCGTCCGCTGCGCCGTGGCCGACTTCTCGGTGAAGAATGGCGTGGCGACCACCAACCATCTGGTCGCCGACACCGGCGTGGTGCTGGTGCGTGGCAAGGGTCAGATCAACCTTGAGACCGAGCGGATGGACTTCCGGATCGAGGGCGACAGCAAGAAGCCTCGTCTGGTGCGTCTGTTCGTGCCGATCACCATCTCCGGACCGCTGCTGGCGCCCAAGGTCGGGTTCAAGCCCACCCAGATCGTCAGCCAGGGCGGCGTCGCCGCAGCCTTGGGGACCCTAGTCAACCCGCTGGCCGCCCTGCTGCCCTTCATCACCACCGGCGAGGCCAAGAACGCCGACTGCGAGGGCCTTGTCGCCGACGCGCGGGGCCAGGGCGTGGCGGTGAAGGTGGCGCAGACGACGGCGGCGAAGGCGGCCAAGTAGGGCGCTCGTGGCCCTTGAGGCTGCTCTGACGTTCGCGCTATAACGCCGTTCTCCAGCCTCCAACGGTGGTTTTATGTCCGAGATTGTAAGCGAGGCCCGGGCCTAACGGCTCCGAACCTCTGGTTCGCAAGTCGATCAGGCCCTGATCCGTCGCGCATCCCGCGAGGGTGCGTTTCGCTACGCCTCGATCCTCGGACAATTTTCGTGAACATCTCCAAGCCGCAGCAACGCACGCTGCACGCGCTGGCGCAGGGCGCCCGCATCGAACCCGTACGCGACGACAACGGCCGCATCGTCGATGTCGACTGCATAACCCGCGAAGGCTGGCGCCTGAGCGACTGCTCGCTGAGCGTCTTCAAGGCGCTGAAGAAGCGGCGTTTCATCGCCAGCAACGGCGGCGGACCCTACCGCATCACCCGCGACGGCGCGGTCAGCCTGCGCTCTCAGGCCGACAACCGCGTCACGATGCGGGTCTGGTAGCTAGTCCGCCATCTTCAGGAACAGGACACGCGCGGCGCCATAGTCGCGCGTGTCCAAGACCGTGAAGCCGGGAACGGCGGGGTCGATCTCGTCGCGACCGCGCTCGAACATCACGATGGCGCCGGGGTTCAGCCAGCCGTGGGCCAGCAGCTGGGCCACCTTCTTCTCGCCCAGGCCCTTGGCATAGGGCGGGTCGAGGAAGGCCATGCTCGAACGGGCGCGCCGACACTGGACGGGCGCGGACCAAGGTCGGTGGCGTCGCGGCGGTGCACGCGGGTGACGCCGAACAGGCTCATGGCGTCGATGTTCTCGCGGATCGCGCCTCTGGCCGGATCAGCGGTCTCGACGAACAGGCAGTAGGCGGCCCCGCGCGAGACAGCCTCCAGACCCAGAGCGCCCGAGCCGGCGAACAGGTCGACGACCCGCGCGCCGTGCAGGTCCGGCGCCCAGGCGGCGTGCTCCAGAATGTTGAACACCGCCTGTCGCGCGCGATCCGAGGTGGGCCGCGTGGCGTCGCCGGGCGGCGCGATGATGGCCTTGCCGCGATACTGGCCCGAGACGATGCGCATCAGGCTTCAGCTTCCGTTGCAGGCGATTTCGACAGGCGTGCGACCCAGCGGCCGAGCGCCGTCACGCCGGCGATGAGGGCGGCCATCAGCGCCCAGCCCCAGCTATGCAAGAGGCTGAAGAACGACAGTCCGCACATCAGGCCGGGCAGCACGGCCACCCGGACCAGAACGAAGATCGCTTCGGGCTTTCCCACGGGATAGGCCAGCTTGCCGATGAAGGCCGCGTAGCCCCACAGGGCGGCCAGCGCCAGACCGATCAAGGCCACCAGCGCCACATAGACGGGGAAGGCCTGCCCGGAGACCTGTTCCCACAACAGCTCGGTGGCCAGGGGCAGCAGGGCGATCAGGCCCAGGACGATGAAGTTCAACGTATCGAGCACGCCGTTCGCCCTGGCCAGCCGCGAGAAGATCCGGCGATGACTGACCCAGTAGATCCCGATCACGGCGAAGCTGACGGTGTAGGCGGCCAGCTTCGGCGTCATCAGTTCCAGCAGCTGGGCGATGCCGTTCCAGTGCTCGGGCGGATGGATCTCGATGGCCAGCAGGGTGATGGCGATGGCGAAGACGGCGTCCGAGAACAGGACCAGCCGATGGAGGTGCGCCTCGCCTTGATCCGTGCCGCTCATGATCATCCCCCGAACTTCCGAGCGATGTGTGCCGCTGTCCGCGCCGGAGGGCAAGGTCGGCGCCTTTACAACCTGCTCCCGGCGCTCTCTTAGTCGCTCCAGGAGCAGGGATGTCGACGACGCAATGGCCATGGGCGTGATCTTCGAGGCGATGCGGGAGTCGCGGGTCTTCGCGGACCTGAGCCCGCGCGATCGCGACGGGCGCCTGGTTGTGCTGACCGTCCCCGTCGGGTTGCTGGCTGCTGTCGTGGCCGCCCTGCTGGGCGCGGCCTCGGCCTGCCTGATCGTCATGGTCGTGGTCAGCGGGCTGGACGGCGCGCCGGCGGCCGCGGCCCTGTTCGCGGTGTTCGACGATCCGGCGCGCGCCTCCAGCGAGGGGGTTTCCTCGCTGTTCCTGCTGTCGGTTCTGGCCGGCGCCAATGGCACGGCCGCCCTGGCCTTTGTCGGGGTCGCCGGCGCGCTGATGCACCGCCCTATCCGCCGCTACGCCTTCGCTGAACCGCTGTTCCGCAGCCGCTTGACCGTGGCGGGACTCGCGGCTGTCGGCGTGGTGATGGGCGCCGTCGTGCTGGCCGGCTGGCTGCTGGGCGCCAAGCCACCGAGCCCGCCGGTGCTGGAGCTGGCCTCGACCAGCTTTGGCCGGGCGACCTATGTGGGTTTCGCGGTGGTGCTGCTGGTGCTGGCCGCCGCCGCCGAGGAGGTGGTGTTCCGGGGCTGGCTTCTGAAGCAGACCGGGGCCTTCACGCGCAATCCGGCGATCCTGATGGCGGTCAACGGCCTGCTGTTCGCGGCCATCCACTTCGACCCCAATCTCGGCGCCTTCCTGGTCCGCGCGGCCATGGGCGCGGGCCTCACCTGGATGACCCTGCGCACAGGCGGCATCGAGCTGGCGATCGGGGCTCACGCGGCCAACAACATCGTCATTCTGATGCTGCTGCGACCGCTGTCGATCCAGCCGGAAGCGCCGCATCCGTTCGAAGCCGGATCGCTGGTCAGCGCGGTGGCGATCGCGGTCGGCTATGCGGGCCTGGCCGAGGCGGTGGTGCGCTGGCCGGCCATGACCGGCTGGATCGGTCGCCGGGGCGATCCGGCGCCGGTCTAGGCCAGACAGGCGCGGATCGGAGATCAGCGCGGCTTCTTGGGACCCTTGTAAGGACGCGGGGCGCCCGGCTTGGCGTCGAAGGCGGCCGGAGCCGACCGCGCGGGCTTGCCCGCCGCAGGCTTCGCGCCGGGCTTGCCGAAGGGTTTGCCGCCCGTCCTGGCCGGCCCCTCCGAGCGAGCGTCAAACCCACCGGCCGCCGAGCGCGCCGGCTTGGCCGACGACGGCTTTGAGCCCGACCGATCGAACGGCTTGGCGGCGCCGGCCCCGGCGGGCTTGCCGGCGAAAGGCTTGCCGCCGGCCTTGTCGAACGACCGGGCGCTGGCGACGCCGCCGGCCGCCTTGGCGCCGAACGACTTGGCCGCCGTGGACGGCTTGGCCCCGCGCGGCGAAAGAGGATCGGGGCCGATCATCTTGGTCTCGATCGACTTGGGCGCGCGCTTGATCGGCTTGACGCCGGCGATGACGACCTTCTTCTTCGGCTTGGCCCAGCCGGCCTTGTAGACTGGCTTTTCAACCGAGCGTTCGCCGGGCTCAAGGACCTTGGGCAGGGGCGCCGACTTGATGGCCCGGCGTTGCAGTTCGCCGCCCTTGGCGGTGCCCGGGGCGTGCAGCGGATCGGCGATGCCGATGAACTGGGGCTTGTCGCCCTTGGGCATGTCTTCTTCGGCGACCAGATCGGCCAGTAATTCGCGGATGACGCGGGGGCCGACCTCTTCCACCTGGCCCGGCAGCAGCGTCGCCAGGGCGAAGGGGCCGTAGGACAGGCGGATCAGGCGATTGACCTTCAGGTCCAGGTGCTCGAGCACCCGGCGGATTTCGCGGTTCTTGCCCTCGGTCAGCGAGATGGTGATCCAGATATTCTTGCCGCCGACCTTGTCCTGGGCCTTGTCGAGCTTGGCTTCGATCGAGCCGTAGCGGATGCCCTCGATGGTGACGCCGTCCTTCAGACGGTCCAGGCGGGCCTGGTCGGTGTTGCCGAAGGCGCGCACGCGATAGCGGCGCACCCAGCCGTTGTTCGGGGCTTCCAGCTTGCGCGACAGCTCGCCGTCATTGGTCAGCAGCAGCAGGCCTTCGGAGTTCAGGTCCAGACGACCCACCGAGATCAGGCGCGGCAGTTCGCGCGGCAGGGCCTGGAACACCGTCGGGCGTTCCTTGGGGTCGTTGTGGGTGGTCATCAGCCCGGTGGGCTTGTGATAGCGGAACACGCGGGTGGGCTCGCGCTCGGCCACCAGCTTGCCGTCGACGGTCAGGAAGTCGCCCGGGCCGATCTTGACCGCCGGGGTGGTCAGCACCTTGCCGTTGATGGCGACGCGACCGGCCTCGATCAGCCGCTCGACTTCGCGCCGCGAGGCCACGCCCGCGCGGGCCAGGGCCTTGGCGACGCGCTCGCCCGTCGACGGATCGTCGAGGTCGCCGTCCTGGCCGGGATCGTATAGGGGGTCGTGTGGCGTGCTGGTCATACTCGTTCCTTCGAGGGGCTGGGCGCATCTCACGATGGGCTTTTGGGCAAATGCGCACCGATCCTGCTGACGATCAAGACCATCGAGCCATGGCCCTGGCCCTCGACGCCGCCCGCGCCGCCGCCGCGCGGGGGGAAACACCGGTGGGGGCCGTGATCCTGGATCCGAAGACCGGCGAGATTCTGGGCGCGGCCGGCAATGGTCCGATCGCGGCGCATGACCCCACGGCCCACGCCGAGATCGCGGTGATGCGGCAGGTGGCGGCCAGGCTCGAGAACTATCGCCTGACCGACCTGACGCTGGTGGTGACGCTGGAGCCCTGCGCCATGTGCGCGGGGGCCATCAGCCACGCGCGAATTGGGCGGGTGGTGTTCGGGGCGGAAGATCCCAAGGGCGGGGCCGTGATCCATGGCCCGAAGTTCTTTGCTCAGCCCACCTGCCACTGGCGGCCCGAGGTGACGGGCGGCGTGATGGCCCAGGAGAGCGCCGACCTTCTGCGGGGCTTCTTCCGTGAGCGGCGGGGCAAGAAGGGCTAGCCCCGCATCCCATCCCGCGGTCCGGCGTCACAACCCGAACAGCCCCGTCGCCAGCAGCAGCGCCGCGTTTTCGCTGGTCTGCCCCTCGTTCGAGGCCCAGGAGCCGTCGTTCTCGCAGGCGTCGACGAAGCACTTGGCCGGGGGCGTCTTCGCGTCGATCAGGACCTTCAGGCGCGGGTCGGCCCCGGGCGCCCCGCCGTTGGGGCCGCCACTGGCCCAGCCCGGCATGACAATGCCCCAGACCCTGCACGTCCAGTGATAGGGCCGCCGGGTGGCGCGCTCGCCGTGGCCGGTGACGAAGCTGTGGTCCAGGGCGTTGCAGCCCAGCACATAGTCCAGCAGGCGCTGGGCGGTGTCGTGGGCCGGGGCCTCGCCCAGCTCGGCGGCGAACAGGCAGATGACGGCGGTATTGAGCGCCACCTCCACCGAGCCCCAGCTGTAGGCGTCCGGCTGAACCGTGAAGCCATAGGGATCGGCCTGGACATAGGGGGCGGCAGCCTTGGCCGTCTCGATGATCGCCGCGCGCGCCACCGCGGCTGCCTCGCCGGACCCTCGCGCCAGACTCATCGTCCCCAGCACCTGCGGTGAGGGCCAAATGGACCACGAAGACGCCGATCTCCTTCAGGGTCGTTGCGGCCCGTGCGCCCAGCGCGGCGTCGCCGGTCGCCGCCGCCATCTCGCAGGTCGCCCACAGGATCTCCTGGCGCGGATCGGGATCGGCATAGTTGATGTCGTCGCGCATGACCTTGGGATTGGCCTCCAGCCAGACCCAGGCCCGCTGGGCGGCGGCGCGGCAACGCGCGGCGAAGGCGGGGTCAAGCGCGCCGAACACCCGCGCCGCCTGCTGGGTCGCCCCGACGAACACGCCCGCATCCAGGCTGCCGCCGGGCTGGACCACGCGCGGATGGGGATCGCGCTCGGGCGGCTGACCCCAGGCATAGACATTGGGCCCGGAGTCGACCTTGTGCAGCACCGAGCCGTCGGGGTTTTGCATCTTCAGCAGCCACTCCAGCCCCCAGCGGGCTTGCTGCAGCAGGTCGGGCAGGCCGGGATAGAGGGTCGCAACCGCCAGCGTCAGCGCGCCGGCGCGGGCGGGGCGCAGTTCGTACAGCCACATCATCTGGCTGACGCTGATCGCCGCCATATGGGTCCACTTGCCGTAGTCGCCGGCGTTGTACCAGCCACCCCGCAGATCGCGCGCCTGACCGTCCACAATGAGGGCGGCTTCGTCGAGATGGCCGGCCTTGTGGCGAATGCCGGTGACGGGATCGTCGATCGCCACGCTGGCGCGGATCAGGAAGAAGGCGCGGGCGGCGTCGCGGACCAGCGGCCCGTACAGGTCGTCAGCCACGCTGAACGGCGCGGAGGCTTGGTCGCCGATCCTCACGCGATAGCGACCGGGCGTGGTCAGGGCCGAGAAGTCGCCCGTCCGCACATGTTCGCCGGCGGTCACGGTCAGGTCGTGGATCCTGGCGTCCAGCTGCCCCGTTAAGACGCGTCGACCCTTCAGGGTCTCGACCGTGAAGGCGCGCCCGGCGGTGTCGCCCGGCGCGACCGTCACAACGAAATGCTTGGTCGTCTTGGGCCGGTATCCCAGCTGGTTAAGCTTCGGCGTCGCCACCATGGATGCGCCGCTGGCGCCGTCGGCTCCGGCGGCGGCCAGCAGGCCAAGCGCGCCGCCCGCCGCCTGACGACGGGTGATCCCCTTGCGAGCCTTCGACATGCCGCCTCCTGTGCTGAGGAGGTCAAGCTAGCTCTGGGTTGTGTGCTGCACAATCGCCGGTAGATTTCGAGGGGCGGCCCCCGGCCGGCGCTGCTAGTTCAGCAGGGCCGAGCCCAGCAGCACCTTGCTGCCCGGCTTTCCCAGCACCTTGTCGCAAGCCTTCTGCAGTTCCTGCCCCAGATATTCGACGTCCGGCGGCGTTCCACGACGCATGCCGGCGGCATAGGTCATCAGCACCTGGGCGAAGGCGGCGCGCAGGCGGGGCGTCGACTGCTGAGCGCGCTCCATCAGCTTGGGGTCCTTGGCCTCGATACCGGCCTCCAGAACCAGCACGCCCCGGCGGCCGTCGCGGCGCAGGGCTACGGCGGTCAGGGGTTGCAGCGCGAAGTAGGTGACCGGCGCGGCTTTCTCTTCCTTCTTGCCATGGGCGCCGGCGAGGGCGGGAGCCGGCGTGGTCGACAGGACACAGGCCAGGACGAGCGGAATGAGGGCGAGGGCGCGGCGCATGCGTCATGTTTACCGCGACCGGGTTGACGTCCTCTTTACGCCTAGGCGCGACAAAGGAGCGTTAACCACGAATCGCAATCCTCGCGGATCTTCGCGGCGGGGGCGACAGGAGGCTGAATTGGGCCGTTTCGCCCGACAACCTCGACCTCGACGGCAAGGTGATCCTGATCACCGGCGGCACCGGCTCGTTCGGCCGCCGCTTCGTCGACACCGTCCTGACCCGCTACGCCCCGCGCAAGGTGATCGTCTATTCGCGCGACGAGCTGAAGCAGAGCGAGATGCAGATGGAGCTGCGCGAGCAGTTCGATGATGCGACCTACGCCAAACTTCGTTTTTTCCTAGGGGATGTGCGCGACCGCGAACGCCTGACCCTGGCCCTGCGCGGCGTGGACATCGTCATTCACGCCGCCGCCCTGAAGCAGGTGCCAGCGGCCGAGTATAACCCGTCCGAATGCATCCACACCAATGTGCTGGGGGCCGAGAACGTGGTCTGGGCCAGCCTGACCAATGGCGTGAAAAAGGTGGTCGCCCTGTCGACCGACAAGGCCTGCAACCCGATCAACCTGTACGGCGCGACCAAGCTGGCCTCGGACAAGACCTTCGTGGCCGCCAACAACCTGTCGGGCGATATCGGCACCCGCTTTGCGGTGGTTCGCTATGGCAATGTGGTGGGGTCGCGCGGCAGCGTCGTGCCGCTGTTCAAGCGCCTGCTGGCCAACGGCGCCACCGAGCTGCCGATCACCGACGAGCGCATGACCCGCTTCTGGATCACCCTGAACGAGGGCGTCAATTTCGTGCTCTCGTCGCTGGACCCTGATGCGCGGCGGCGAGATCTTCGTGCCCAAGATCCCGTCGATGACCATGCCCGATCTGGTGAAGGCCATGTCGCCGACCGCCGGCGTCAAGGTCATCGGCATTCGCCCGGGCGAGAAGCTGCACGAGATGATGATCAGCGCCGACGACGCGCGGGCCACGGTCGAGCTGGCGGATCGCTATGTGATCGAGCCGACCTTCGTGGAGTATCCCCGCAAGCGCTTCGACCCCGAGGATGGCGCCAAGCCGGCCCGGGAAGGCTTCTGCTACAGCAGCGACAACAACGACGACTGGCTGTCGGCTGAAGGCCTGCTGGCCATGCTGGAGGAAAAGGCGCGCTGATGGCGGGGTCCCCACCCTTTCTGCCCTACGGTCGCCAGACCATCGAGGACGACGATGTCGCGGCCGTCGCGGCCGCCCTGCGCGCCGACTTCCTGACCACCGGCCCGACGGTCGAGGCCTTCGAGACGGCCTTCAAGACCAAGGTCGGGGCCGAGCACGCCATCGCCGTGAGCAACGGCACCGCCACCCTGCACCTGGCCATGCTGGCTCTGGGCGTGGGGGAGGGCGATGTCTGTATCGCGCCGTCGATCACCTTTCTGGCGACCGCCAACTGCGCCCGCTATGTCGGAGCCGAGGTGGTGTTCGCCGATGTCGATCCCGACTCGGGCCTGATGACGCCTGACACCCTGGCCCAGGCCCTGGCCCGGGCCGGCGACCGGCCGGTGAAGGCGATCCTGCCGGTGCATCTGCGCGGCGACGTCTGCGACCTGCCGGCGTTGCGCGGCATGGCCAGCGCGGCCGGAGCGGTTCTGGTGGAAGACGCGCCCCACGCCCTGGGCTCGATCGCCACCTTCGACGGGGTGGAGCATCCGGTCGGCGACGGCGCTTACTCGGCCTTCGCCAGCTTCTCGTTCCATCCGGTCAAGACGCTGGCTACCGGCGAGGGCGGCATGTTGACCACCAACGACGCCGAGCTGGCGGCGCGGGCCCGGTCCCTGCGCGGTCACGGCATGGTGCGGCCGCCGGGCTCGGACCCCTGGTGGTACGAGATGCCCGAGATCGGCTTCAATTATCGCATCCCGGACGTGCTGTGCGCCCTGGGCCTGTCGCAGCTGGCCAAGCTGGATCGCTTCGTGGCCCGCCGGCGAGCCCTGACGGCGCTCTATGCTGAGCGGCTGGCCCAGCTGTCGCCGCGCGTGCGGCTGGCCACGAGTCCCGATTGTTCCAACCCGGCCCTGCACCTGTTGACCGTACTGATCGATTTCGACGCCCTGGATCTGTCGCGCCGCATGGTGGTCGATGGCCTGAAGGCGCACGGTATCGGCAGTCAGGTCCACTACATCCCGGTGCACCAGCAGCCCTATTATGTGAAGCGCTATGGCGCGCTGGACCTGCCCGGCGCCCAGGCCTGGTACGACCGCTGCCTGACCCTGCCGCTCTATCCGACCATGGCCGACAGCGACGTCGACCGGGTGGTCGACGCCCTGAGCAAGGTGCTGGCCCGCTAAACCGGCGCGCTGACCTGGGCGATCGGTGTGATGTCGGTGAAGTTGGCGATATCGGCCAGGACGCCTGGCGCATTGGCGCCGCCCATCGAGGTCGCAAGGGCCTCGGCGTCGCGGAACATCAGGTGGGCCATGGCCACATAGGGCGCGGCCGAGCCATCACCCGCCGATAGTCCCCGTAATACCTGAACGCCGGTCAAGCCGGTCGCGGAGAAGGCCACCGGGCCCAGCGGGATGTGGGTGGCGTTGTCGAAGGTCATGGTCAAACCGCGCGCTTTCGGACGCCGGATACAGCACGCTGAAAACCACCATGTCATCTCTCCAGGCGCGAGGGTCGCGCGGACGCCGTCAGGCGATGAGACGTAAGGCGCTGCGGGCGAAATGTTCAAGCGCTTGCGCGCCGGAGCGTCAGGCGGCCTGTTGCTGAACCAGGCTGCGGATCAGTTCCATGGTCGCGGGCGAGGCGGCCAGGGCTTCACGGGCCTCGGGCGCGCGGGCCAGTTTCAGGGCTTCCATCCGGGCGCGATCGGCGACGGGACCGGTCGGACCGGCCTCGCCCGTGGCCAGCTTGGCCAGAAGGGTCAGGCGATGGTGCAGGGGCGCGGGCGCGCGCACCAGCATGGTCAGAAGCCGGGCGTCGATCTCGACCAGCGAGCCCAGTTCGCCCAGCTTGACGCAGAGCGGCTGGAAATCCTCGGCCACCAGGCCACACCGCGCGACCGAGCGCTGCAAGGCCCCCAGGGACGCCAGCTTGGCGACCGGCAGATCCGGCCCCTGGCGGGTTTTCCTTCTCGAAGCGCAGGGCGGTGATGTTGGCGTTGAGCCAGCGCGCCGCCTGGCGCTTGTTGACCGCGCCCATGACGTTTTCCGCCAGGCGCACGAGCATGTCGATCTCCTCGCGGGCCGAGCGATCGCGACCCAGCAGGGCCTCAATGAACTCGCCGTTGAGCAGGGTCTTTGACCGGGTGGTGAAGGCGGCCTGGATGTCCTCGGGCGGCAGGACCGGCCGCCGGCGGCGTGTCAGGCTCGGTGGCCAGGTCGACGCAGCCAGCCGATCTCGGCCTCGGCGTCGGTCGGCTTGAGCCGGCGCACGCCGTTCAGTTCGTCCAGCACGCGCTTGGCGATCGAGACGCGGACGGGGGCGAAATGGTCGCCGGCCAGCCACTCGCCCAGGCGCTTGGCGGTGCCCGACAGCTCGGGCATGCAGGCGCGCACCTGGGCCTGCATGTCGGATCAGGGCTTCCACATTAGCAGCCGCCGGTCAGCCGGATCATCGCCGCCAGGGTGGAGCCCAGGTCGTCGCTGGTGCCCAGAAGGTCGGCCATGCCGGCCCGGGAGCCGATGATTTCCGAAAGCGGCTGCTCGATGGCCTGCAGGGCCAGGGCGCGAGGGCCAGGCTCGGTCGGCGCAGCGTCGGCCAGATCCAGCAGGCGCGCGATCTTGTCCAGCCAGTTGGTGGCGGGGGCGATCGAGGCCGCGACGCCCGCGCCCAGCAGGAAGGCGCGATCGGGGTCGTTGGCCAGGCGGATCGCCGCCTTGGCGAAGCCTTCCTTGTCGAGGTCGGGAAGGGCGCCCTTCTTGAAGGCCTTCGTCAGGTTGCCGATCGAGCGTTCGATCAGGCCCTGGAAGTGACGGATGACTTCGTGAACCGAAACGCCGCGCGCCTCGGCCTCGGGAATGGCGATCTTCTGCAGGGCGTGCTGCAGGTCGGTGCCGGAGGCTTCCAGCTTCTCGACAAGGTCGGGACGGTGCAGCAGCTCGAACGGCGTGGCCCTGTGGCGATTGAGCCAGCCCTCGAGCAGGCGGCCGATGCGGTCGCGGGCGTGGGCGGTGTAGAGGTCGGCCGGCTGCACGCAAAGAGGGTCGCGCTCCTCGACCTCCTTCTTGGGCTTGCCGCCGTCGACCATGCCCTTGGTGAAGATGGCGATGGATTTGTATTCGCCGGACTCGCGGTCCAGGGTTTCCTTGCTGACGCGAACCGCGACGGCGCGGCCCGAGGTCAGCACTTCCTCGGCGTTCTGGATCGCGGTCGCGCGAACTTCGGTGGCCATCTCAAGTGTCCACTGCGCGCCGACCTTGCGGCGCACGAAAAGTTCGTAATGGACATCGCTCATGGGCTAAGGGCTCCCCGAGCTTCGGTTATGGGATACAACACCTTAAAACGAGGTTGAGGCGTCGTTCTTTGGTTTAGACTTCCCGGCAGGGAGCCGATGCAGCCGCATTGGCGCCATGCGACAGCCGCAAAGGTCGCGGAAAGCTTTGCTTCACGGCGCGTTGAAGCAGAGGCGGGCGATCGATAGGATCGCCAGACGAACGATGATGAAGGATCAGACGGGCTCCATGGCCGCTATCACGCTCATTGACGACGACGAGAACATCGTCGCTTCCGTCTCGCTGGCCCTCGAGCCACGGCCACACGGTCAAGGCCTATTACGATGGGGCCTCGGGCCTGGAGGCTGTCGAGAGCCAGGCTCCGGATCTCGTGCCATCCTCGACGTCAAGATGCCCCGGATGGACGGCATGGAAGTGCTGCGCCGCCTGCGTCAGACCTCCGAGATCCCGGTCATCATGCTGACCTCGAAGGACGACGAGATCGACGAGATTCTCGGCTTCAACCTCGGCGCCGACGACTACATGCACAAGCCGTTCAGCCAGCGCCTGCTGCTGGAGCGGGTCAAGGCCGTCCTGCGCCGGGCCCGCCCGGAGGACGAGGAACCCTCGATCGCCGCCGGCGCGGCCGGCTCGAAGATGATGAAGCGGGGCAAGCTGACCCTGGACGCCGCCCGCCATGACAGCCTGTGGGACGGCAAACCCGTGCGCCTGACCGTCACCGAGTTCCTGCTGTTGCAGTCGCTTGCCCAGCGTCCCGGCTTCGTGAAGAGCCGCGACAACCTGATGGACGCCGCCTACGACGATCAGGTCTATGTCGACGACCGCACGATCGACAGCCACATCAAGCGGATGCGCAAGAAGTTCCGCCAGGTCGATCCCGAGTTCGACTCCATCGAAACCCTGTACGGCGTTGGTTACCGCTATCGCGAAGCCCGAGGCGGACGCGGGTCGGCGCCGTTGGCGCTGGCCGCGCGGCTCGCGCCTGGGGCGGCTGATCATCGGCCTGAACGTGCTGGCGCTCGCGATCCTGGTGATCGGAGCGCTGGTGCTGAACGAACTGCGCAGCGGTCTCGTGAATGCGCGGATCGACGGCCTCACCACCCAGGGCGAGCTGATCGCCAAGATCATCGACCAGTCGGCCACGGTGGGCGAGCCCGAGCCGGCGCTTGACGCCTATACGGCCAGCACCATCCTGCAGCTGCTGTTCATTCCGCGCTCGCAGCGGGCGCGCCTGTTCGACGCCAACGGCAATGTTCTGGCCGACAGCTTCGTGGTCGCCGATCGCGTCGAGTGGAAGGTGCTGCCGCCCGCCCGCAAGCCGGGCCAGAACGACGACGCCACCCGCAAGGATCCCGCCACCGAAGCCAAGGCCGAAAAGGCCCGAAAGGCCCTGAGCGGCGAAGTCAGCCAGGCGCTGCAGGGAACCTCGGTCGCCGGAACGCGCATCTCCGAAAGCGGCGACCGGGTCGTTTCGGTGTCGATCCCGATCCAGCATGTGAGGGCTGTCCTGGGCGTGCTGACGCTGGAGGCCGGCGACGTCGATGCGATCATCGCGGCCGAGCGCCGGGCCCTGCTGCCCTTCATCCTGGTGGCGATCACCGCCACCCTGATCTCGTCCATCCTGCTGCACCGCCTGATCGCCGAGCCCGTGATGCGCCTGGCGCGGGCCGCCGACCGGGTGAGGCTGGAGGGCGCCCGGGCCATTTCGCTGCCCGACATCGCCAAGCGCCAGGACGAGATCGGCGACCTGTCCCGCGCCCTGGAGGAGATGACCCATTCGCTGTCGGAGCGGATGGATGGGATCGAGCGCTTCGCCGCCGACGTGGCCCACGAGATCAAGAACCCCCTGACCTCGATCCGTTCGGCCATCGAGACCCTGGATCTGGTCTCCGACCCCGTCGCCCGCGCCCGGCTGCTGGCCATCCTGCAAACAGGACGTCGGTCGGCTCGACCGGCTGGTCACCGACATCTCCAACGCCTCGCGCCTGGACGCCGAACTGGTAATGCGCGGGCCTGAAGCCGCTGATCCTGGCCAAGCTGCTGGCCGAGGTCGCCAGTCTGTATGAGGCCCAACTGCGCCCCGGCGAGGCGCGCCGGGCAGCGTGCGCGTGACCATCTCGACTGGCGATCCGCTCACGCCGGCCCGGCTGATGGCGCGCGAGACGCCGATCGGCCAGGTGTTTCGCAATCTGATCGACAACGCCCGTTCGTTCAGCCCCGCCGACGGCGAGGTGCGTGTTTCGCTGGTCCGGACGCGCGGGCGGCTGATCTCGACCATCGACGACGACGGTCCGGGCATTCCACCCGAGAACCTCGAGACGATCTTCGAACGGTTCTACACCTCGCGACCCAAGGGGCGCGCGTTCGGCGGAAACTCGGGGCTGGGTCTGTCGATCGCCCGCCAGATCGTCGAGGCCCACGGTGGCGCGTTGACCGCCGAGAATCGCCTGAACGCCGCGGGTGGGGTGATCGGAGCGCGCTTCACCGTCGATTTGCCGGAATCGCGCGAATGATTCGCCATGCCGGGCTGATCGCGCTGCGCCAGGGCGGTTTCTGGCGCGGGGTCCTGATCGAGGGGCGATCGGGCGTCGGCAAGAGTGATCTGACCCTGCGCGCGCTCGAAATCGGGCTGGCGTCTGGTGGCCGACGATCGCGTCGTCGTCTTCGCCTCGGGCGGCCGCCTTTACGGCAAGGCACCGGAATCCCTTGCCGGTCTGCTGGAGATTCGAGGCGTGGGTATCGTCTCCATGCCGGCGATCGACTTCGCCGAAGTGGTGGCGGTGGTGCGCTGCATCGACGCGCCTTCGGGCGTCGAACGCCTTCCAGAACCGCGACTTGAGACGCTTTGTGGCTTGAGCGTTCCCGTTTTCGACCTGTGGCCGTTGGAACCCGCCGCGCCAGTGAAAATCAGACGCATGCTTCAGCATCTTGGAGTCGCTCTCTAACGAGCGTATCAAGTGCGCCCGCGCGGCTCCTCCCGGCCGCCACGGGTTATGGGGATCCCGTTTGAGAAATCAGGCATGATCGGGCTCGTGATCGTTACGCACGGGCGTCTGGCGGAGGAGTTCGTCTCCGCCATGGAACATGTGGTCGGTCCGCAGACCGCCGTGAAGGCGATCTGTATCGGTCCGGAAGACGACATGGAGCGTCGCCGTTCCGACATCCTGAAGGCGTGCGCCGTCGTGGACAGCGGCGGCGGCGTTATTCTGCTGACCGACATGTTCGGCGGCACGCCCAGCAATCTGGCCATCTCGGTGATGGAGCAGACCCGCGCCGAGGTGATCGCCGGCCTGAACCTGCCGATGCTGATCAAGCTGGCCAGCGTGCGCCAGCGCGAGGACCTGCAGTCCTGCGTCGCTCACGCCCAGGAGGCTGGACGGAAATATATCTCCGTGGCCTCCTACGTGCTCGCGGGAGAAAAATGAGTCGCATGGCGGAGCGGACGGTCGAAATCGTCAACGAGCGGGGCTTGCACGCCCGGGCTTCGGCCAAGTTCGTGAAGATGGCGGCTGGTTTTGACGCCGAGGTGACGGTGACCCGCGACGGCGCCTGCGTGGACGCCCGCTCGATCATGGGTCTGATGATGCTGGCGGCCGGCATCGGTTCGACCATCGATATCGCCGCCGAGGGCCCCGAGGCCGAGGCCGCCGTCGAGGCGCTCAGCGAACTGGTCGCCAACAGGTTCGACGAAGAGCGGTAGGAAAGTCCTCTCCCTGAAGGGAGAGGTGGCGCCCGAAGGGCGTCGGAGAGGGAAGTTCGACTGAACCTCCGCCGCCTTCCCCCTCGGTCGCTTCGCGACCCCTCCCCCATCAGGGGAGGATGCTTTCCCTACTTCACCGGCTTTCCATCCGTCGTCGACGACGATGACCTCGCCGAACTTCAGGTCGCGGATGTCCTTCTCGATCTTGGCGCGGTCGCCGACCACCACCCAGACCATGTCCGACGGACGGACGATCTGGGTCGCGACGCGGGCGCTGTCGGCCAGGCTGGCGGCGCGGATATTGGTTGCGTAGGTGCTGAAGTAGTCGTCCGGCAGGCCCAGGGTGACGATCTGCGACAGCGAGCCCTGGACGGCGGCGGCGGCTTCCCAGCGCCCCGGCAGCGAGTCGGTCAGGCCGCTCTGGGCCTTGGCCAGTTCATCGGCGGTGACGGGACGCGCGCCGACCAGGTCGGTCAGTTCCTTGCGCATCTCGATCATCGATTCCTTGGTCTTGTCGGTCTGGACCGGCGCGGTGGTCGTGAACTGACGCGGACCCAGCGAGCCGCTGACGCCGCTGCGCGCGCCATAGGACCAGTGCTTGTCCTCGCGCAGGTTCATGTTGATGCGGGAGACGAAAGCCCCGCCGAACACGCGGTTGGTCAGCTCCACGGCCGGCTCGTCGGCCGTGTTGCGTTCCGGCGCCAGGGCGGTGGCCAGGATCACCGACTGGGCCGCGCCGGGCTTGTCGATCAGGTAGACGGCCGGCTTGGCCGTCGCCGGCGTCGGCAAGGTCAGCGGCGCGGGCGGCGCGGCCGGCTTCCAGCCGCCGAACCGGGCTTCCAGCTTGGGCAGGAGCTCGGCCAGGGTGGTGTCGCCGACGACGACCAGGGTCGCGGCCTGCGGACGCAGATAGGCGTCGTGCCAGGCCTTCATCTCGGCGGGGGTCTGGCTGTTGATTGTGGCTTCGGTGGTCAGGCGGCCGAACGGGTGCTCGGGACCATAGACCAACTGGCCGGCGACGCGGCCGGCGACGCTGCCCGGGTCCTGGCGGGTCTGCTGCAGGCTGGCCAGTTCCAGCTTCTTGATCCGGTCCAGGTCGGCCTCCTTGAAGGCCGGGTGCAGCAGGACGTCGGCGAACAGGTCGAGCGAGGGCTCCAGGCGCGCCTTCAGGGCCGAAAGATTGGCCGATGCGTACAGCGTGCCGCCGCCGAGCGACAGCTGGGCGCCGTTCTCGTCCAGTTCGCGGCTGATGGTCTGGGCGTCGCGGGTGGTGGTGCCCTCGTCGAGCATGGCCATGGCCATGCCGGGCAGGCCGGGCTTGGCCTGCGACTGGACGGATGGTCCGACGCGGAACAGCGCGCTCATCTGTACGATCGGGGTGTCATGGCGCTCGGCCAGCATCACCTTCATGCCGTTCGACAGGGTGGCGCGCTGGAAGGCGTCGAAGCGGGATTCGACGCTGGTGGCGGCCGCCGGAATCTTGGTCCGGTCAACGCCCGCCGTTGTGGAATAGGTCGGGAACGGCGTCAGGTTCAGCACGAAGCCGCCGTCGGTCAGCCAGCGCTTGCCGGCGCCGGTCAGATCAGCCGGCGTGGCCGAGGCGATGCGGGCCTCGATGGTCTTGTAGGCGGCCGGATCGCCCAGATAGGTCTGGTTGCGGGCCAGGATGTCGGACTTGCCGCCGAAGCCGCCGATTCGCTCGGCGCCGCGGATGAAACCGGCCGCGTGCTGGGTCTTGACCTTGGCCAGCTCGGCCGGCGTCGGCCCCGCCTTCAGCAGGCGGGCCAGCTCCTCGTTAAAGATGGCCTCGATCTTCGCCAGGTCGACGCCCGGCTTGGCGGTGATCATGGCCATGAACTGGCCCCCGATCTCGTCACCGCCGGAAAAGACGCTGACGGCGGTGGCCAGCTGGTCGCGGAACACCAGGCGCTCATAGAGGCGCGAGGTCTTGCCCGAGGCGAGAACGTCGCTGAGCAGGTCCAGGTAGTCGGCGTCGGCCGCGCCATATTCCGGGGTGTTCCAGACCTTGTAGAAGCGGGCCTGCGGCACGCGGTCCTGAACGCTGGCGCGCTGCTCGCCGGTGCGCTTGGCGATCCAGACCTTCTGCTTGGCCACCGGCGGGCCCGAGGGGATGTCGCCGAAGAACTTGGTCGCCTTGGCCTTGGCCTCCTCGACCGTGATGTCGCCAGCCAGAACCAGGGTGGCGTTGGCGGGGCCGTAATAGGTCTTGAACCAGGTCTTCACGTCATCGAGCGAGGCGCCGTCGAGGTCGGCCAGCGAGCCGATCACCGAGTGACCGTAGGGGTGGTCGCGGTGGTAGGTGCTCTCGGTGATGATGTCCCAGGCCACGTTATAGGGCTGGTTGTCGCCCTGGCGCTTCTCGTTCTGGACGACGCCGCGCTGTTCATCGGCGCGGCCTTGTCGATCGCGCCGAGCGGATTGGCCCATGCGGTCGCTTTCCAGCCATCAGAACCCGAGTCGAGCGCGCCAGCTCGGGCACGTTCTCGAAATAGTTGGTGCGGTCGGTGTTGGTGGTGCCGTTCATGTTGGTGGCGCCGATCTTCTCCAGCGCCTTGAACCAGTCGTCGTTGAAGTTCTCCGAGCCGTTGAACATCAGGTGTTCGAACAGGTGGGCGAAACCGGTCTTGCCGACCGGCTCGTTCTTGGAGCCGACGTGGTACCAGATGTTCACCGCCACGATCGGGGCCTTGTGATCCTCGTGCACGATCACCGTCAGGCCGTTGGCCAGCTTGAAGGTGGTGTGGGCGATGTCGACGGTCGGCAGCGGCGCCGTGGCGCTGGCGGGTTTTGCCTTGGTCTGGGCGGCGACAAGCGTCGGCGACGCGATCAGCAGGGCCGCGACGGCGGCGGAAGCGAACAACTTCATGGATAGCCCCGATAGGATCGCGCCAAAACGCGCGGAACCTGCACCATAGGTTGCGCCTTGGCGTGGGCAAGCCTGAGCGACGGGCTCAGGTCGAATTTTCTCTGAAATCGCGCCTATTCGGCGGCGACGGCCGCCGCCTGCCGCGAACCCATCGGACGCAGGTCCAGATCCGCGAACAGCCTGGAATCTTCATCCATGCCGGGCAGCGGCGTGGTCAGCAGGCTTGCTCGCCGTACGAAGATCGAATTCGCGCCGGCCAGGAAGCACAGGGCCTGCAGTTTCGTCGGCTCATCTCGGTCGCGGCCGGCCGACAGGCGAACCATCGACTTGGGGCAGCACGATACGGGCGACGGCGATGGTGCGGACGAACTCGATCGAGTCGATGGCCTGTTCGCCGTCCTTCAGGATCTTGTCGCCCAGCGGCGTGCCGCTCGACCGGCACCAGGCCGTTGATCGGCACCGGCTGTCGGGGTGGCTGGGTCCAGGGTGGCCAGCTGATGCAGCAGGCTGGCGCGGTCGCGGCGGGTCTCGCCCATGCCGACAATGCCGCCGCAGCAGGTCGCTCATGCCGGCGTCGCGGACATAGCTGCCAGGGTGTCGAGGCGCTCCTGGTAGGTGCGCGTGGTGACCACGTCGCCGTAATATTCCGGCGCCGGTGTCGAGGTTGTGGTTGTAGTAGTCGAGGCCCGCGTCCTTCAGCTGCCACGGCCTGTTCGGCCGTCGAGCATGCCCAGGGTGGCGCACGGTCTCCAGGCCCAGCGCCTTCACGCTCACCGATCATGGCGGCCAGCTTGGCGCAGGTCGCGTGTCCTTCAGTTCGAACGCCACGCCGCGCCCATGCAGAAGCGTTGCGCCCCGCCGTCGCGGGCTTCGCGGGCCTTGGCGATGACGACGTCGGCGTCCAGCAGCTTCTCGGCCTTCAGGCCGGTCTTGAAGTGCGCGCTTTGGCTGCAATAGCCGCAGTTTTCCGCACAGCCGCCGGTCTTGACCGACAACAGTTGCGACAGTTGCACCTCCGAGGGATCGAACCACGCCCGATGGACGTTGGCTGCCTGGAACACCAGGTCCATGAAGGGCTGATCGAACAGGGCCTCGACTTGAGCGAGCGTCCAGTCGTGACGGGGTTGTGCGGCATTGATCTGCGTCATGGCGCGCACGTTTGAACCGGGGCAAGACGCTTGGCAAGTCAGGGCGGGGGCGGCATACGCCTTTAAGGCAAGCCGCGCACGCACGACTGGGGTCGGATCATGGACCGCGAGATCGAGCTGAAATTCCTGATCGCGCCGGAGGCGGCCGAAGAGATTCTGACGCTGCTGATCGGCGAGGGCGCGGTGCGGCAGCTTGACGCCACCTATTTCGACACCGAGGGCCATGCCCTGCGCAAGGCCGGCTTTGGCCTGCGGGTGCGCGACGGCGAGGGCGGCCGCAAGCAGACCCTGAAATCGGCGTCGGCGGGCGGTATCTTCGCGCGGGGCGAATGGGAGACCGCCGTCGCCGGCCCCGGGCCGGACGGCGCGGCCCTGGCGGACACGCCGGCGGCCGAGGTCGTCAATGGCGAGGTCCTGCGCCCGGTGTTCACGACCCGGGTCGAGCGAACCGTGCGCATGATCCGCCGGGGCGAGACGGTGATCGAGGCGGTCGTGGATCGCGGCGAACTGATCGGCGAACAGCGCCGCGCGCCGGTCTGCGAACTGGAGCTGGAGCTGAAAAGCGGTCCGGCTTCGGCCCTGTTCGATCTGGCCCGCAATCTGGCCCGCCACGCCGCGCTGCGCCTGTCGCTGGTCAGCAAGGCCGAGCGCGGCTACGCCCTTGTCATGACCGCCGAGTCCGTCGGAACCCCGCGCCGCGCCAACGCCAGGCTTCAGCCCGGCACTGACCGTGGGCCAGGCCCTGCAGGCCATCGGCCGCTCTGCTCTTTCCCACCTCTGCGCCAGCGTCGAGGCCTTGCGCGAACGGCCAGGCCCCGAGGGCGTGCATCAGTTGCGCGTCGCCGTGCGTCGCCGCGCGGAGTGATGCTGAAGATCTTCAAGCCGCTGGCGGGCGATGACGCGGCCGAGGGCCTCGTGCGCGATCTCAAGTGGCTGGCCGGCGAGCTGGATGCGGCCCGGGATCTGGATGTCTTCGTCGCCGAGGTCTGGCGGCCGGCGACGGAGCGCGATCCGGCTCCGGATCTGGCCGCCTTCGGTCGCGCCCTGCTCGCTGCCCAGACCGCGGCCTATCTGCGGATGGAGGCGGCGCTGGAAAGTCCACGTCAGCGGGGCCTGCTCCTGGAGCTCGCGGCCTGGCTGGAGGCGGGCGCATGGACCACCGATCCGGCCCTGGCCGCGTGTCGCGACGCACCCGCCGCCGCCTTCGCCGCCACCAGCCTCGGCCACCTGCGGCATGTGGTGGTCAAGCGCGGCGCGGCGCTGGATAGCCTGGACCGGGAGACGCGCCACAAGCTGCGCCTCAAGGGCAAGACCCTGCGCTACGCGGCGGAAGACCTTTCAGGGCTTTTCCCCGAACACCCGAAGCGGGTGGAGCGCCTGATCGCGGCGAGCAAGGCCTTTCAGGATGCGCTGGGTCGGCTCAACGACCAGGCCGCCCGCGCCGAGCTGGCCCGAGAGGTGGCAATGACCAATGGCGAGGCGCAGGCCGCTTTCGCGGCGGGCCGGCTGACGGCCGAATCCGATGACGACACCGGCATGGCCGAGGCGCTCGCGGCCCGGGACGCCCTGGCCAACACCAAGGCGTTCTGGTGAGCGATCGCTGGCTCGCACCGGTGACGGCGTCACATAAAGATATCTTTATGCGTTAATTGCCCGGAAGGGCTCTCGGGTTTATAAGCGGGCCAAGACATCATCCGACCGCAGGAGCCCGACCGTGGCCGACTACATCGTCAAGGATATCTCGCTCGCCGATTTCGGCCGCAAGGAAATCGCCATCGCCGAGACCGAAATGCCCGGTCTGATGGCCACCCGCGCCGAATACGGCCCGGGCCAGGTCCTGAAAGGCGCCCGCATCGCCGGCAGCCTGCACATGACCATTCAGACCGCCGTTCTGATCGAGACCCTCACCGCCCTCGGCGCTGAAGTCCGCTGGGCGTCGTGCAACATCTTCTCGACCCAGGACCACGCCGCGGCCGCCATCGCCGCCTCGGGCGTGCCGGTGTTCGCCTTCAAGGGCGAAAACCTGGTCGAGTACTGGGAATACGCTCACAAGATCTTCGAGTGGCACGACGGCGGCTATCCGAACCTGATCCTCGACGACGGCGGCGACGCCACCCTGCTGTGCGTGCTGGGCCCCAAGGCCGAGAAGGATCCCTCGATCCTCAACAACCCGCAGAACGAGGAAGAAGAAGCCCTCTACGCCGTGATGAAGAAGTACCTGGCCGAAAAGCCGGGCTTCTACACCGCCATCCGCAACGCCATCACCGGCGTGTCGGAAGAAACCACCACGGGCGTCCACCGCCTGTACCAGATGGCCGCCAAGGGCGACCTGCCGTTCCCGGCCATCAACGTCAACGACAGCGTCACCAAGTCCAAGTTCGACAACCTCTATGGCTGCCGCGAAAGCGCTGGTCGACGCCATCCGTCGCGGCACCGACGTCATGCTCTCGGGCAAGGTCGCGGTGGTCTGCGGCTATGGCGACGTGGGCAAGGGCTCGGCCGCTTCGCTGCGTCAGGGCGGCGCCCGCGTGATCGTCACCGAAGATCGACCCGATCTGCGCCCTGCAGGCGGCGATGGAAGGCTATGAAGTCCAGACCCTGCAGGACGTCGCCGCCAAGGCCGACATCTTCGTCACCGCGACGGGCAACAAGGACGTCATCACGCTGGACGACATGCGGATGATGAAAAACAACGCCATCGTCTGCAATATCGGCCACTTCGACAGCGAAATTCAGATCGCCGCCCTGCGCAATTACAAGTGGGACGAGATCAAGCCGCAGGTCCACCACGTGGAATTCCCGGACGGCAAGAAGCATGATCGTGCTGTCGGAAGGCCGCCTGGTGAACCTGGGCAACGCGACGGGTCACCCGTCGTTCGTAATGTCGGCCAGCTTCACCAACCAGACCCTGGCCCAGATCGAACTGTGGACCAACCGCGCCCAGTACGAGCATCAGGTCTACACCCTGCCCAAGCACCTGGATGAGAAGGTCGCCTTCCTCCACCTGGAGAAGCTGGGCGCCAAGCTCTCGACCCTGCGTCCCGATCAGGCCGCCTATATCAACGTGCCGGAAAACGGCCCGTTCAAGCCGGATCACTACCGCTACTAGGATCGCTTCACGCCGAACCGATCAGGCCCGCTCGCGGAAACGCGGCGGGCCTTTTTCGTGGGCTGGGCGCCGAAAGCGCCGCCGTCGCGTTGATAGGGGGCAGGAGCTCCCAATGTCCGCTGAACACGACGCCAGACTCGCCCACCTGATCATCGAGAACGCCCTTGGCTACGCCATCTTCACGATGGATCTGAACGGTGTCGTGACCAGCTGGAGCCGGGGCGCCGAGAAGGTCCTGGGCTACAGCCGCGAGGACGCGATCGGCATGTCGTTCGGCGATCTCTTCACACTGTCCGACCGGGAAACCGGCGCGGACAAGAAGGAGCTCGAGAACGCCAAGCAGGCCGGCCGGGCCGAGGACACCCGCTGGCACCTGCGCAAGGATGGCACCCGCTTCTGGGGCAACGGCATGACCATGGGGATTTTCGAGCCGGGACTGACCGGCCTGATGAAGATCCTGCGCGACGAGACTCCGGCCAAGCTGGCCGAGGACCAGCGGGTGCTGCTGCTCAACGAGCTGAACCACCGGATCAAGAACACGCTGGCCACGGTGCAATCGATCACGGAGCAGACCTTGCGCGCCGCCAGGGTCGATCCCAGCATCAGCAAGGACCTGACCGATCGCCTGATGGCGGTGTCGGACGCCCACAACGTGCTGGTCGACGAGAGCTGGGCGGGCGCCGATCTCGGCACCATCGTGCGCCAGGCGCTGGCCCCACATGACCACATGGGAACGAGCCGCTTCAGGATCGACGGACCCCTGGTCTGGCTCAGCCCGCAGCAGGCGGTGGCTATGGCCCTGGCCCTGCACGAACTGGCGACCAACGCGCTGAAATATGGCGCCCTTTCGACCAATCACGGCCAGGTCGAGATCGCCTGGAACCTGGCGCACAATCAGCTGGGCGCACGCCAGATCGGTCTGTTCTGGCGCGAGCGTGGCGGACCGCCGGTCACGCCGCCGGTCCGGACGGGGTTCGGCACGCGCCTGATCGCGCGAACCTTTGGCCAGGAAAGCGGCGGCCAGGCCCGGATCGACTATCTGCCGCAAGGCGTGCAGTGCGTGATGCAGTTGCCGCTGTCGGTCAGCGGAGAGGAGCCGGCGGCTTGGGCCACACTGGTGGCCGATCAGATCAGTCCCGAACGGATGGACCTCGTGGCGAGGGTCGATGCAAAGGAAGCATCCAGCGCGCCGATTTCTTGAAAGGGCGCCGCTTCCACTGAGTGACGCCCTGTTCAAGTTCGCCAGGGTCCGGTAAGCCGCTTGCCATGCCCTTGGCCTTGATCATTTCCAGCCATGTCGCCGGCAGCCGGGTCGGCGCGTCGGCCCAGGCCGCCGCTCTGGTTCAGTTCCGCATCGACTCGATGGTCGTGCCCACCGTGCTGTTCGGCCGTCACCCCGGCTGGGGCATCCCGGGCGGCGCGCCCGCGCCGATCGAGGTTGTCGAGGGCATGCTGGACGGGATCGAGGCCAACGGCCTGTTTGGCCTGACCGATGTGGTCATCACCGGCTATTTCGCTACAGCCGCCCAGGTTCGCGCCGCGGCCCGAGCCATTGACGCCGTGCGCGAAGCGCCGCGCGAGGGCGCCGCCAGCCGCAAGCCGTCGATCATCGTCGATCCCACCATGGGTGACGCCGGCAAGGGGCTCTACGTGTTACCCGAGGTGGCCGAGGCCATCGCCGCCGAACTGATCCCGCGCGCCGACGTCGTGGCCTGCAACGCCTGGGAGCTGCAGAAGCTGACCGGGGCTGACGCCCGCGACCCGCAGTCGGCCATGCGCGCCGCGCGGCTGCTGGGCAAGCAGACCCTGGTCTCGTCCGTGCACCGGGGGGCCGAGATCGGCGTCGTGCTGGCCGACCGCAAGGAGGCCTGGCTGGCCGCCCACGCCAAGGTGGAGCGCTCTCCCAACGGCACCGGCGATCTGCTGACGGCGCTCTACGCCGCGTCGATCCTGGAAGGCCAGACCCTGTCGTACGGTCTGGCCCGCGCCGTCGGCGGCGTGGCCGAGACGGTGACCGCCGCCAATATCTGGAACGCTCCAGAACTGCCGATCGTCGCCATGGGCGCGCGCATCAAGCAGACCTCGCCCACGGTGCGGATCGAGCGGCTGGCTTAAGGGGCGCGCGAACCTCGTCCTTCGACAGGCTCAGGATGAGGTTCTCTACTGAACGGCTTTTGCATTCGACCTCACCCTGAGCCTGTCGAAGGGCGAGGTTCACGTCGCCTGCCGGGATGACAACGAGAACCACCCTGCGCTAGACCGCTTCCATGACCGATATCACCGGCCTTTGCCCCGACCGCTTCTCCGCCGTGCGGGAAGCCTTCACCGCCAACTTCGAAGACGGCGGCGAGTTGGGCGCCCGCTTCGCCCTGGCCGTCGACGGCGAGATCGTCGTCGACCTGATGGGCGGGTTCGCCGACCGCAAGCGCGAGGTCGCCTTCGGCCCCGACACCCTGACGCCGCTGTTCTCGACCACCAAGGCGGTCGCGGCCCTCATGGTGGCCCGGCTCGTCGACGAAGGGCGCCTGGCCTATGACCAGCCCGTCGCCGACGTCTGGCCCGAGTTCGCCCAGAACGGCAAGGCGGAGGTCACGGTCGAGCAGGCGCTGTCGCACCAGGCGGGCCTGTCGGGCTTCCTGGACGAGACCGATCCCTCGATCTGGTTCGACTGGGACGCCACCTGCGCCAAGTTGGCGGCCATGGCCCCGATCTGGCCGGTCGGCTCGGCCAGCGGCTATCACCCGATCACATTCGGCTATTTGGCCGGCGAGATCTTCCGCCGGGTCGATGGCCGCACGATGGGCACGGCCCTGCGCGAGGATATCGCCGTGCCGCTCGGTCTGGACCTGTGGATCGGCCTGCCCGACAGCGAGCACGGCCGCTGCGCCGAGCTGATGCGGCCCAGCGGCCCTGCCGAAGTGTCGGCAGTCAACGACTGCGGTCGAAGGCCGCCGACGTGGTCGTCGTGTTCGGCAACCAGTGGATGGGCGAAGGCGAAGACGCCCCGGATCTGTCACTCCCCAACGGTCAGGACGCGCTGATCGCCGCAGTGACGGCCGCGAACCCAAAGAGCATCGTCGTGCTGCAGACGGGCGGCCCGGTCGCCATGCCCTGGCCGTGATCGAGGCCGGCCAGCGCCGAGCGCATCGTCGGCCAGGACCTGGTCCTGCCCTTCGAGATCAGCTGGGGCGCGGGCTTCATGCGCAACACGCCCAACATGTTCTACGGCCCGACCGGCGAGGCGTTCGGCCATTCCGGCTGGGGCGGTTCATGCGCCTTCGCTGATCCGGCCACCGGCGTTTCGGGGGCCTATGTGATGAACAAGCAGGGCAGCGCGCTGATCGGCGATGAGCGGGCCGTACGCCTGATCGAGGCGGCCTACGCGTCCTTGTAAGCTGTCATCCCGGTAAGCGCGGAGCGCGCCGAGCCGGGACCGCCGGAAGCTCTGAGCCCTCTGCGGTCCCGGGTCTCCGCTACGCTGCGCCCGGGATGACAAGTTCCTTCAGGCCGCCACCCCGCGCGTCCGCTTCCAGGCCCCGTAGGCGAACACCGCCACGCCCGCCCAGATGAACACGAACGACAGCGCCCGCATCGGCGTGAAGGGTTCGCCCAGCGAGACCCGACCAGGAACTGGATCGTCGGGGCGATGAACTGCAAGAAGCCCATGGCGCTGAGCGGCATCCGCCGCGCAGACCAGGCGAACAGGGCCAGAGGCACGACCGTGGCCGGGCCGGCGATCAGCAGCAGGCTGGTGACGCTGAGTCCCGATCCGAAGTGTCCCGCACCCGTCGACTGCAGGTGCAGAACGTAGAGCAGGCCGGGGATCGCCAGATAGGCGCACTCGATGAACAGGCCGGTCTGGGCCTCGGCCTTCACCTGTTTGCGCAGGATGGCGTAGACGCAGAAGCTTAAGGCCACGCCCAGCGAGATCACCGGCAGGTGGCCCAGCGCCGCCGTCTGGATCGCCACGCCGATCGCCGCCAGCCCGATGGCGATCGCGCCCTCGCGGCTGATCCGCTCGCGAAACAGGATGGCCCCCGCCGCCATGTTCATCAGCGGGTTGATGTAATAGCCCAGGCTGGTCTCGATGACGTGGCCGGCGTTGACCGCGAACACATAGATCGACCAGTTGGTGAAGATGGCCAGGGTCGAGAAGGCCAGGATCATCAGGGTCTTGGGCTGGCGCAGCACGGCCATCACCTGCGGTCCCTGCCTGGCCAGCAGCACGGCGATCAGCGCCCAGGGCGCCGCCCACAGGGTGCGGTGGGCGATCATCTCCCAGGAGCCGACCCCCAGCACCGACAGCAGGTGGAAATACAGCGGCAGGAAGCCCCACAGTAGATAGCAGCCCACGCCGGCGATCAGCGCGGTCCGGGCTTCGTCCGGGGTCTTGTTCACATCCGCCGTCATGGCGTCGTCCTTCAGTCCAGAATGAAAAAGGCTCCCGGGACCTTAAGTCCCGGGAGCCCCTGAAACGTCCACCCGCAAGTTGCGGAGGTCGGCTTAGGCCGGGAGTTTGGGTTTGATCAGACCCTTGTCATGCAGAAGCTGCGCGATCTGCACGGCGTTCAGCGCCGCGCCCTTGCGCAGATTGTCGGCCACGCACCAGAGCACGATGCCGTTCTCGACCGTCGGATCAGTGCGGATGCGCGAGACATAGACCGGGAACTCGCCGGCGCTTTCCTTGGGCGTCATGTAGCCGCCGTCCTCGCGCTTATCGATGACTTCCACGCCGTCGGCGTCGCGCAGGACCATCGGCGAGACTCGACCACGTCCAGCGACGGCCTCGAACTCGATGTTCACCGCTTCGGCGTGACCCACCATGACCGGCACGCGAACGCAGGTGGCGACCAGCTTGATCGACGGATCCAGGATCTTCTTGGTCTCCGCCATCATCTTCCACTCTTCCTTCGTGAAGCCGTCCTCGAGGAAGGACCCGATATAGGGGATGACGTTGAAGGCGATCTGCTTGGTGAACTTTACCGGCTGCGGCGCGCCCAGGACGAACACGCCCTTGGTCTGCTCCCACAGCTCATCCATGCCTTCCTTGCCCGCGCCCGACACCGACTGATAGGTCGAGACGACGACGCGCTTGATCTTGGCTTCGTCGTGCAGGGGCTTGAGCACCACCACCAGCTGCGCGGTCGAGCAGTTGGGGTTGGCGATGATGTTCTTGGGCAGTCTGTTGACCGCCTCGGGGTTCACTTCCGGCACCACCAGCGGAACGTCCGGATCCATCCGGAAGTGGCTGGAATTGTCGATCACGATGGGACCGGCCGCGCCGATCTTCTCGCCCCATTCCTTGGAGATGGCGCCGCCGGCGCTCATCAGCACGATATCGACCGTGCTGAAGTCGAACTGGGCCAGGTCCTCGCACTTGAGGATCTGATTGCCGAACGAGACCTCGACGCCGATGGATTTCCGGCTGGCGATGGCGTGCATCTTGTCGACGGGGAATTTCACTTCCTCGAGGATGTTGAACATCTCACGGCCAACATTGCCCGTGGCGCCGACCACGGCGACCCGGTAACCCATAGCGGTCTCCAATTCGTCTTTCCTTCCGACAGTGAAGGGTGCGCCCCGTTACGCCCCGTGGGTGCGATAGGCAAGGCAAGGGTTTCTCGCAGGACCTATAGATAGGGCGCGGCGCGGCAAGTTTTCACCAGTTCTGGCGCGTTTTCTCGGCCTTCATGAAATCCACGAAGGCCCGCAGCGGCGCGGGCATGTGGCGGCGGCTGGGATAGTAGAGCAGGGGGCCGGTGAACGGCGGCAGCCACTCGTCGAGCACGCTTTCCAGGCGGCCGGCGGCCAGGTCCCCGGCAACGAAATCCTCGAAGGTGGCGATCAGGCCGACGCCGGCCAGGCATGACGCCAGCTCCAGGTCGATGCTGGTCGAGATCAGCGGGCCGGTCGGGCTGATGCGGATGACCTCGCCGTCCTTCTCGAACTCCCAGGCATGGCTGACCCCGCTGGGAAAGCGGTGGCGGATGCAGGCGTGGTCGAGCACCTCGCGCGGATGGGTCGGCCGGCCATGCTCCGAGAAATAGTCCGGTGAGCCCACGACCATGAACCGCTGCGGTCCGGCCAGCGGCACGGCGATCATGTCCTTCTCCATCCGCTCGTCATAGCGGACCCCGGCGTCGAAACCGGCCGCCAGCACGTCGACAAAGGTGTCCTCGGCCGTGACCTCGACCGAGACGCCGGGATGGGCGGCCAGGAAGCGCGGCAGCATCCGGGGCAGGATGACCCGGGCCACCACGGTGGGCACGTTCAGGCGCAGGGTGCCGGTCGGGCTGTCGCGGAAGGCGTTGACCTCGTCCAGCGCCAGGGCGACATCGGCCAGCGCCGGGGTCAGGCGCTCCAGCAGCTTCTGGCCGGCCTCAGTGGGCGTCACGCTGCGGGTGGTGCGGTTCAGCAGCCGCACGCCCAAACGCGCCTCCAGCCGCCGCACCGCCTCGCTCAGTGATGAGGCCGACACCCCGCGCACGCTCGCCGCGCCGCGAAAGCCCCGGGCGCGGGCCACGGCGGTGAAGGCGTCCAGATCGGCGAAGTCGGCGTCAGAGGCCATTGTGCGTAATTCCGAACGGGTCGTGCGGCATCGGCCGGATTATCGCACGACGCGCCGAGGCGCATAAGCCCTCCACGCGATTAGGAGACACCCCATGAAGACGCATCACCTCGGCAAGACCGGTCCCGTCGTTTCGGCCTTCGGCCTGGGCTGCATGGGCATGTCGGACATGTACGGCCCCAGCGACCGGGCCGAGAGCCTGGCCACCTTCGACGCCGCCGTGGAGCAGGGCGTGACCCTGATCGACACCGGCGACTTCTACGGGATGGGTCATAACGAGATGCTGATCGGCGAGGCGCTCAAGCGTCACCGGCGCGAAGACCTGGTGCTCAGCGTCAAGACCGGAGCCCTGCGCGATCCGGCCGGCGCGTTCCTCGGCTATGACAGCCGTCCCGCCGCCATCAAGAACTTTCTGGCCTACAGCCTCAAGCGGCTGGGCGTCGACCACATCGACATCTATCGCCCCTCGCGGCTGGACCCGACCGTGCCGATCGAGGACACCATCGGCGCCATCGCCGAGATGGTCCAGGCCGGCTATGTGCGCCACATCGGCCTGTCGGAGGTGGGCGCCGACACCATCCGCCGCGCCGCCGCCGTCGCGCCGATCGTCGACCTGCAGATCGAGTACTCGCTGATCTCGCGCGGTATCGAAGCCGAGATCCTGCCCACCTGCCGCGAACTGGGTATCGGGATCACCGCCTATGGCGTGCTGTCGCGCGGCCTGATCAGCGGCCACTGGAGCAAGGACCGCGCGGCCGGCGGCCGCGACTTCCGCAGCCTTAGCCCGCGCTTCCAGGGCGACAATCTCGACGCCAACCTGGCCCTGGTCGAGGCTCTGCGGTCGGTCGCTGAGGCCAAGGGCGTGACCACGGCCCAGGCCGCGATCGCCTGGGTCGCCGCTCAGGGCTCCGACATCGTGCCGCTGATCGGCGCCCGCCGTCGCGATCGCCTGACCGAAGCGCTGGGCGCGCTTGAGGTATCGCTGTCGGCGCAGGATCTGGCCGCCATCGAGGCTGCGGTGCCCAAGGACGCCGTCGCCGGCACGCGCTACGCCGAGGCGATGATGGCCCACCTCGACAGCGAACGCTGAGGCCTTCGCCACGAACGAGAGCTCCTGGTCGGAACCATCCTTTCCGGCCAGGGGTTTGGCCGTCATCCCGGGCGCATCAGGAGTGGCGGACATGGCGAGCGAATTCAAAACCGACATCGGCAAGGGCGGCGAAACCCACCAGCATGTTCCTGAAAAGGGCCCTCACGACGGCGAGGCCCACCTGACGACCAACCAGGGCATCCGCGTCTCCGACAATCAGAACCAGCTGAAGAGCGGCGAGCGCGGCCCGGTGCTGCTGGAGGATTTCGTTCTTCGCGAGAAGATCTTCCACTTCGACCATGAGCGCATTCCCGAGCGCATCGTCCATGCGCGCGGCACGGCCGCCCATGGCTATTTCGAACTCTATGAATCGCTGTCGGATCTGACCAAGGCCGACCTCTTCCAGCGGGCCGGCGAGAAGACGCCGCTGTTCACGCGGTTCTCGACCGTGGCCGGCGGCGCGGGCAGCGTCGACACGCCCCGCGACGTGCGCGGCTTCGCGGTGAAATTCTATACAAAGGAAGGCAACTGGGACCTCGTCGGCAACAATATCCCGGTGTTCTTCATCCAGGACGCCATCAAGTTCCCCGACCTGATCCATTCGGTGAAGATGGAGGCCGATCGCGGCTATCCGCAGGCCGCCAGCGCCCATGACACCTTCTGGGACTTCATCAGCCTGATGCCGGAATCGACTGCACATGATCATGTGGGCAGATGAGCGACCGCACCATCCCGCGCAGCTTGCGCACCATGGAAGGCTTCGGCGTTCACACGTTCCGGTTCGTCAACGCCGCCGGCAAGTCGACCTTCGTCAAGTTCCACTGGAAGCCCAAGCAGGGCGTGGCCATCGACCCTCTGGGACGAGGCGGTCAAGCTGGCCGGCGCCGATCCGGACTTCCAGCGGCGCGACATGTTCGAAGCCATCCAGCGCGGTGACTTCCCGGAATGGGAACTGGGCATCCAGGCCTTCGACCAGGCCTTCGCCGACAGCCTGCCCTTCGACGTTCTGGACCCGACCAAGATCATCCCCGAAGAGGTGCTCCCCGTCCGCATCGTCGGCCGGATGGTGCTGGACCGCTATCCCGACAACTTCTTCGCCGAGACCGAGCAGGTGGCCTTCTGCCCGGCCAATGTTCCGCCCGGCGTTGACTTCACCAATGACCCGCTGCTGCAGGGCCGGCTCTTCAGCTATCTCGACACCCAGAAAAGCCGTCTGGGCACGGCCAATTTCCACCAGCTGCCGATCAACGCGCCCAAGTGCCCGGTGATGAACTTCCAGCGCGACGGCCAGATGCAGATGGCGGTGCCGAAGGGCCGCGCCAACTACGAGCCCAACAGCCTCACCGAGACGGCCGGCGAAGAGGGCGGTCCGCGTGAGTGCCCGATGACCGGCTTCACGACCTTCCCGTCGGCGGCCTCTCCCACTGAGAATGGGGCCAACGAGCAGGGCGATAAGCTGCGGATCCGTCCCGAGAGCTTCGCCGACCACTACAGCCAGGCGCGGCTGTTCTTCCGCTCGCTGGATCCAGCCGAACAGGCCCACATGGCATCGGCGCTGGTGTTCGAGCTGTCCAAGGTGGGCATCGAAGCGTGTGCGGACGCGGATGATGTCCAACCTGGTCAATGTCGATCCGGATCTGGCCAAGCGGGTCGGGGCGGGTCTCAACATGCCCGTGCCCAAGGCCTCGAAGACGGCGGCGCCGGTGCAGGATCTGGACCTGTCGCCCGCCCTGCGCGTCGTCAACGGTCCCCGCGCGCTGACCGACATCAAGGGCCATGTGATCGGCATCCCGGTGGCCGACGGCTCCGACGCGGCGGCGGTCGACAAGCTGAGGGCGGCGATCAGCAAGGCCGGGGCCGTGGCCAAGGTGATCGCGCCGAAGATCGGCGGGGCCAAGGGCGCGGACGGAACCCTGATCCCGGCCGACGGCCAGCTGGCCGGGACGCCGTCGGTGACGGTGGACGCCATCGCGCTCGTGCTGTCCGACACCGGTTGCGCGGCCCTGCTGAAGGAAGCCGCCGCCGTCCAGTTCGTCATGGACGCCTTCGGCCACCTGAAGGCCATCGGCGCGACGGATGCGGCCAAGCCGCTGCTGGACAAGGCGGGCGTGGAGCCGGACGACGGCGTGGTGGGCCTGGGCGCGGACTTCATCGCGGCGGCGGCCAAGCGGTTCTGGGACCGCGAGCCGAAGGTGCGGCGTGGCTCGCACAGACTTGATCCTGTCATCCCGGCCAAGCGCGAAGCGCGCCGAGCCGGGACCGCCGGAAGCGCCGAGCATGTCGCGGTCCCGGCGCTCACGGCCGGCTGACCTGTTGCCCGCGCCACCGCGTCAGGTCCCCGCCGTCGGCAGGCGATAATCCTTCAACCGCTCGCGCAGCAGCTTCTTGTCGATCTTGCCCGTCGCCGTCAGCGGCACGGCCGCGAAGACCACGTCGTCGGGCGTCCACCATTTGACGATGCGCGGGGCCAGGTAGTCGAGCACCTCGACCTTGGTCACCGTCGCCCCCTCATGGGTCTCGATCACCAATAGAGGCCGTTCCTCCCATTTGGGATGCGGCACGCCGATCACGGCGGCCACCTTCACGCCCGGACAACCCACCGCGACATTCTCGAGATCGATCGAGCTGATCCATTCGCCGCCCGACTTGATCACATCCTTCTGGCGGTCGGTGATGCGCATGAAGCCATGCTGGTCGAGGGTGGCGATGTCGCCGGTGTCGAACCAGCCGTTGTTCTGGGCCACATCGGCCGCCTGACGGAAATAGCGGCTCACCACCCAGGGACCCCGCACCTTCAGCGCGCCCGAGGTCTCGCCGTCCCAGGGGGCGTCGGAGCCGTCATCGGCCTCGACCTTCAGCTCGATGCCGAACTGCAGCCGGCCCTGTCGGGTCCAGATCGCCTCATCCATGGCCTCCTCGCCCAGGGCGGCGAGGGAGGGGGTGGGTGTGGCGACCACCCCGATCGGGCAGGTCTCGGTCATGCCCCAGATCTGCAGCACCGAGACGCCGTAGAGTCGCTTGAAGGTCTCGGCCATGGCCCGCGGCACCGCGCTGCCGCCGATCACCACCCGCTTCAGCGTGGTCGGGCTTTCGCCGTTCTTTTCCAGCCAGTCGAGATACATCGTCCAGATGGTCGGCACGCCGCCGGTGAAGGTGACGCCCTCGCCCTCGATCAGGGCATGAAGCGAGGCCGGGTCCATCTTCTCGGCCGGCAGCACCAGCTTGCAGCCGTTGATCGGGCAGATGAACGGCAGGCCCCAGGCGGTGGCGTGATAGAGCGACGAGCAGGGCATCACCACGTCGAACGCCGTCAAGCCGAAAGGCGCTGTTCAGGCCCCCGGCCATGGCGTGCAGCACCACGGCGCGATGCGAGTAGAGCACCCCCTTGGGATCACCCGTCGTGCCCGAGGTGTAGCAGAGGAAGGCCCCGGCGTTCTCGTCGAAGCTTTCCCACGTGATCGCCTCGGCCTCGCCGGCGATCAGGGTCTCGTAGCTAATCGCGCCCACCGAGCCGGGGATCGTCCGCTCGGGATCGGACAGCATCACGAAGGTCTTCACCGTGGCCAGCTGCGGGGCGATGCGCTCGACCAGGGCCTGGAAGTTGCGGTCGAAGAACAGGACCGCGCTTTCCGCGTGATTGATCGTGTAGACGATCTGCTCGTCGAACAGGCGGGGATTGGCGGTATGCAGCACCGCCCCGATCCCGGGGACAGCGTAGAACAGCTCCAGATGCCGATGGGTGTTCCAGGCCAGGGAGGTCACCCGGTCGCCGGGCTGGACGCCCAGCCGCTTCAGCGCATGGGCCAGCTGGGCCGAGCGGCGGCCAAGCCCCGCATAGTCATAGCGCCAGATCGGCTCGTCGATCAGCTTGGAGACGATCTCGCGCGCGCCATGGGCCTGCTGCGCATAGGTCAGGATGCCGCTGATCATCAGCGGGGTGGTCTGCATCAGGCCCGGTAACATGCGCGGCGCTCCTTTTTATCGTTGGGCTCAGCCTAGGGCTTGTGGCGCGGCTCGCAAGGGGCGCGCTCTTTTTCTTAGATCCTCCCCCAAGCGGGGGAGGTGGTCGGCGTAGCCGACGGAGGGGGAAGTCCCTTCTGTTCATGGCATCCCCTCTCCGTCGCCCTTTGGGCGACCGCTCCTCCGAACGGGGAGAGGATGTGGCCTGCGTCCTTCGAGGCCCGCTGCGCGGGCGCCTCAGGATGAGGAGCTTCGTAACTAAACTGTCCTCATCCTGAGGTGCGAGCCAGCGGCGAGCCTCGAAGGACGCACGGCCTCGCCGCCTCGCGCGGAAACCGCCGAGTTGGTGGGAAGAGTCGCGGAGCGTCCGGGCCTCGCCCGGATGAGTGTGTTTCTAAGTACCGTTTCGACGAAGACGAACGCTCCGCGTGATCGTTATCCCTCTGGCCGGGGCGCGCGGGTCTCGTTCAACCCTTCACCCCCATCCGGGCGCTCCTCCTCGCGACGGACCCAGCCTTGGGCTGCAGCCACGCCGATTCCGGAGGACCCGGAACGTACCTTCGGACGGGCGGAGGCTTTGGCCTTCCTCCGATGGACAGATTTACGTCCCCTGTCCTCTCAACCCGCTCGATCACCCCCAGGAGCCCATCAGGTCGCCGGCCGACGTCCCTTCCCTTGCTCTTGGGTAGGAACAGTATCCATCAGGTTTTGAAGCCGGGGATACGCAAGCGCGAGAAAGTTGGAAGTGATTGATTTCGCTGCATTCGATTCGCTGAACGCCGAGGATAGGCCCTCCCCCTGAAGGGGGAGGCGGCCGTCAGGCCGGTGGGGGAAGACAGCAGTGAGGCGGCAGCACTTCCCTCCGTCGGCTTCGCCGACACCTCCCCCGCTAGGCGGAGGACCTGGATCGGCGCGTTTGAATCGCCGCCGCTCAGCCGCTGCCCCGCGCATTACGCCGAATTCATCCTGCCGCGCGGCTTGGCGCCTAGTCGCGCTACGTGTGTAGCGCTACACACGTAGCGAGCCTGTTCCGTGGAAGCCGCCATGATCGATGCCCTGCCCAGACGCGAACGCGAGGTCTTCGAGACTCTTGCCGGCTGGAGGCCAGCACCGCCGCCGGGGTTCGGGCCGCGCTGTCCGATCCGCTCAGCGACTCGGCGGTGCGCACCATGCTGTCGCGCCTGGAGGCCAAGGGTCTGATCGAACGCGCGGCCGGCGCCGACGGCTTTGTCTACAGCCCCGTCCAGCGGGCCGAGGCCGTGGCGGCCGGCGCCTTGCGGCGGGTGATCGACACCTTCTTCGCCGGGTCGGCCGCCAGCGCCGCCAGCGCGCTGCTGGGTCTTGGCCAGAGGCTGACCGCCGAAGAGGCCGCCGCCCTGGAGCGGATGATCGACCAGGCCGTGGAGCGCAAGCCATGACCTGGACCCTGCTGCTGTCCCTGCTGGTCAAGTCCAGCCTGGTCTCCGGCGCGGGCCTGACCTGCGCTCGCCTGCTGGCCCAGCGCCCGGCCGACCGGGTGGACATCCTGCGCGCCACGGTCTGCCTGCTGCTGGCCCTGCCGGTGGTGATGAACGTGCTGCCCGCGCTGGACCTGGCCCTGCTGCCCGCGACGCCGCCCTATGCGCCGCCCGCCGACCTGTTGGCGGGAACGGCCCCGCCGCCGCCGCCGCCGCCGCCGCCCGTCCCGTCGTGGTCGCCGTCCGTCCAGATGGTGGGCGGGCTGTGGCTGCTGGGCGTGGCCGTCATCATCGGCCGCCTGCTGCTGGGTCTGCTGACCCTGGAGCGCTGGACCCGTCGGGGCCGCCCGGTCGACTGCCCCGACTGGCTGGCGCCGCTGGGTGTATCGCCGGTCGACCGACCTGGCCTGGTGTCCAGCGACCGCGTTTCCGGCCCGCTCAGCTGGGGCGTCGCGCCCGGCTTCATCGTGGTGGATCCGGCCAGCCTGGCCGAGCGCCACGCGGCGCCGGCCATCCTCGCGCACGAACTGGCCCATATTCGCCGCCACGACTGGGTCTTCCTGATGCTGTCGCGGCTGGCCGTGGCTCTGTTCTGGTTCAACCCGCTGGTCTGGCGACTGCACGCCGTGCTGGTCGAGCGGTCGGAGGAAGCCGCCGACGCCGCCGCGCTGGAGACCGTCGATCGCGCGCTCTACGCCCGCACCCTGGTGTGCCTGGCCGCCCTCACACGCCGCGTCTGGCCGGCCCTCGCCTGGCGACGGCCATGGCCGCCGACGCCCGAACGCTGAAGACAAGGATCGCCTGCATCATGACCCACACGTCCGCTCGTCGCCGGCCGCTCACCGTGGCCCTGACCGTCGTCGCCCTGGCCGCCGTCGCCACGCCGCTGGCCGCGCTGGGTGTCAGCCGCCAGGTCTGGGTCGAGCCGCCCGCGCCGCCGCCGCCTCCGCCGCCGCCTCCGCCGCCGGCTCCGCCAGCGCCGCCCGCGCCTCCTGCACCGCCAGCGCTGATGGCCGTGGCCGCGCCGCCGGCGCTGCCCGCTCTACCCGCGCTGCCCGCTCCGCCCGCGCCGCCGGAAGACGTCGCCTCCAGCGACTTCCGTGTTCCGACGGCTGACGAAATGTTGCGCGTCCGGGAAGAGGCCCGCGCCATGGCCGTCGAGGCCCGCCGCATCGCCACCGAAGCGCGCGCCCGGGTCGGCGACGTCCGCCAGATCGTTGAGGAGGCCCGGCGTCACGCTGATCAGGCCCGGATTCAGGGCGAGCGCGCGCGGGAGATCGGTGAGCGCGCGCGCGCCGACGCGAAGGCGCACATGGCCGTGGCCCGGGTCCAAATGGCCAAGGGCGCCGAGCAGATGCGCCAGGCTGCCCGGGACCTGCGGGCCGAAGCCGCCCGCCTGCGCGATCCGGCGTATCGCGCCCGGCAGATCGCCGACAACCGCGCACGCGGCCATGACATCACCGACGCCGAGTTGCTCGCGGTGGCCGCGCGTATGCCGGCCCAGGCCGATGACATGGAACGCCGGGCCGACCGGCTGGCCGAAGAGGCCGGCAAGCCAGTCTAGAGCATTTCGCCGATCCAACTGGATCGGCGAAATGCTCTAGTCTCTTGTTTTAACGCATTTTCTGACGACGAACCGGTATCCACTTCGTCGGAAAATGCTCTAGCGCTGGGTGAAGGGGCTTAGAGCCCCTTCAGGACCGCGTCGCCCATTTCGACCGTGGTCAGGGATCCGCCCAGGTCGCCGGTGCGGGCACCGCCGTCCACGATGTCGACCGCCGCCAGCAGGGCGTCGGCGGCCTCGGCGCGGCCCAGCTGGTCCTGCAGGGCCATCTCGAACGACAGGATGGCGGCCAGCGGATTGGCCACGCCCTTGCCGGCGATGTCGGGGGCCGAGCCGTGGATGGGCTCGTAGAGGCCCGGCTTGCCCGCCGCGCCCAGCGCCGCCGACGGCAGCATGCCCAGCGAGCCGGTCAGCATGGCGGCGGCGTCCGACAGGATGTCGCCAAACAGGTTGTCGGTGACGATGACGTCGAACTGCTTGGGCGCGCGGACCAGCTGCATGGCGCAGTTGTCGGCCAGGATGTGCTCCAGCTGGACGTCGGCATAGTCACGGGCGTGCAACTCGGTGACGACCTGCTTCCACAGCAGGCCCGACTCCATGACGTTGGACTTCTCGGCCGAGGCGACGCGGTTGGACCGGCCCCGGGCCAGTTCGAAGGCGACGCGGGCGACCCGCTCGATCTCGCTGGTCGTATAGACCTGGGTGTCGACGCCGCGCTTCTGGCCGTCGCCCAGATCAGTGATGCCGCGCGGCTCGCCGAAATAGACGCCGCCCGTCAGTTCACGGACGAACATGATGTCCAGCCCCGAAACCAGCTCGCGCTTGAGGCTTGAGGCGTCGGCCAAGGCTTCGAAACAATAGGCCGGACGCAGGTTGGCATAGACGTCCATCGCCTTGCGCAGGGCCAGCAGGCCGGCTTCCGGGCGCAGATGGCGCGGGGCGCTGGCCCATTGCGGACCGCCGACGGCGCCCATCAGCACCGCGTCGCTGGCCAGGGCGCGATCACGGACCTCGTCGGTCAGCGGCGCGCCATGGGCGTCATAGCTGGCGCCGCCATAGATGGCTTCCTCGACATTGAGGTCCGGCGTCAGGGCGGCGGCCACGCGGCGGACCTGGGCGGTGACTTCGGGACCGATGCCGTCGCCCGGCAGGAGGAGAAGCGTGGACATGGAAGGCTCTCTTCAGATTTCGCGGTAGGCGGAAACGTCGAACGACGACATGCGGCGATCGCCCATGCCCACTGCGGCCAGCAGGCGCGCCAGGCGGCCATGTGCGGGCTGGCGCGGTGGAAGGCCAGGGCGTCTTCGTCGACGAAATGCTCATAGACCCGGATCAGGCCCGGATCGAGCGGATCCTCGGTCAGGGCGTAGTCCAGGCAGCCCGGCTCGGCCCGGCTGCCCTCGAGCTCGGGCGATGCGCAGGCGGGGCCTGCCGGTCGCGGCGCCAGGCTTGGGTGGCGTGGGCGGACAGGCCGGCGACGGGCTGATGTCTGTCTCCCTTCCCCCTTGATGGGGGAAGGGCGGGGATGGGGGTGATGGCGGTTCAGGATGTGGCGATGCCGAGCCGAAGCCCGCTGGCGGTGTCACCCCCACCCCTGGCCCTTCCCCATCCAAGGGGGAGGGAAGAGATCTAGAGCTCCAGCCAGGGCTCGCTGATCGCCCGCTTGCTCTCGTAGAGGTCGATGTCGCCGCCGTGCATCATGGTCTCGCCGATGGCGCGGGAAACCGCCAGCATCATGTCGCTTGCGCACTGGATCGATCTGGAAGGCGAAGGTCTTGCCCGAGGGCGAGATCACCGTCTGGGCTTCCAGGTCGATGCTGACCATGTGGTTGCCGCCCTTGGCCTCGTCCATCAGGACGGCGATTTCCTCGGGCGCCAGCACCACGGGCAAGAGGCCGTTGTTGAAACAGTTGTTGTTGAAGATGTCGGCGAAGCTGGTCGAGATCACGCACATGATCCCGAAGTCCATCAGCGCCCACGGGGCGTGCTCACGCGACGAGCCGCAGCCGAAATTGTCGCCGGCGATCAGGACGGACGAGCCCTTGTACTCCGGCCGATTGAGGACGAAGTCGCTGATTTCCTGGCCTTCGCCGTTGAAGCGGAAGTCATAGAACAGGCCCTTGGCCAGCCCTTCGCGTTCCACGGTCTTGAGGAACTGCTTGGGGATGATCTGGTCGGTGTCGATATTGGCCAGCGACAGCGGGACGGCGCGGCCGTCGAGGCGGGTGAAGGCCTGCATCAGACGGTCTCCTCAAGGAAGGTGCGCACATCGACGAGGTGGCCCGCGATCGCCGCCGCCGCCGCCATGGCGGGGGAGACCAGGTGCGTGCGGCCGGCGCGGCCCTGGCGGCCCTCGAAATTGCGGTTGCTGGTCGAGGCGCAGCGCTCGCCCGGCTGTAGCTTGTCGGGGTTCATGGCCAGGCACATCGAGCAGCCCGGCTCCCGCCAGTCAAAGCCCGAGGCCTTGAAGATGGCGTCCAGGCCTTCTTCCTCGGCCTGTTCCTTCACCAGGCCCGAGCCCGGCACGACCATGGCCGTAACGTGCGGCGCGACGAGGCGGCCGTGCAGGAAGGCTTCCTGCACCACGGCGGCGGCGGCGCGCATGTCCTCGATCCGGCTGTTGGTGCACGAGCCGATGAAGACGCGGTCGATGCGGGCTTCCGAGATCGGCTGACCGGCGGTCAGGCCCATATAGTCCAGGGCGCGATGGGCGGCCGAGCGCTTGTCGGGCGTGGAGAAGCTCTCGGGATCGGGCACATTGCCGGTCACCGGGATGACGTCCTCGGGGCTGGTGCCCCAGGTGACCATCGGGACCAGGGTCGAGGCGTCGATCGTCACGGTGCGGTCGAAGACGGCGTCCGGGTCGCTGAAGAAGGTCTTCCAGTGGCTCTTGGCCATGTCCCAGGCCGCGCCCTTGGGGGCGGCGGGCTTGCCCTGGATATAGGCATAGGTCTTGTCGTCGGGCGCGATCAGTCCGGCCTTGGCCCCGCCCTCGATGGTCAGGTTGCACAGGGTCATGCGGCCTTCCATCGACAGGGCCGAGATGGCCTCGCCGGCGAATTCGATGACATAGCCGGTGCCGCCGGCGGTGCCGATCTCGCCGATCACGGCGAGCGCGATGTCCTTGCCGGTGACGCCGGGGCCCAGCTGGCCGTCGACGCGGACCAGCATGTTCTTCGACTTCTTCTGGCGCAGGGTCTGGGTGGCCAGGACGTGCTCGACTTCCGACGTGCCGATGCCGTGGGCCAGGGCCCCGAAGGCGCCGTGGGTCGAGGTGTGGCTGTCGCCGCAGACGATGGTCATGCCCGGCTGGGTACGGCCCTGCTCGGGACCCACCACGTGGACGATGCCGTTGCGGATGTCGCCCATCGGGAAGAACTGGATGCCGTTGTCCTTGACGTTGCGGGCCAGGGTCTGCAGCTGCAGCCGGGCTTCCTCGTCCTTGACGGCGTCGACGCCCAGGGCCTGGCCTTCGGTCGGGATATTATGGTCGGCCACAGCCAGCGTGCGATCGGGCCGGCGCACCTTGCGACCCGCCGCGCGAAGGCCGGCGAAGGCCTGCGGGGTGGTCACCTCGTGGATCAGGTGCAGGTCGATATAGAGGATGGCCTCGCCGTCGGCTTCGCTGACGACGTGGGCGTCCCAGATCTTGTCGTAAAGGGTCTTTGGTGCATGGGCCATGATACCCGCGCATCTAGGCCTTGAGGGCGCGCGCGTAAAGCCGGGAAACGCCTAAAATTAACGGCGGTTGGCGAGGCAAGCGGTGGATCGTGCCCCGTATTCCGGTTGCCAATGCTGCGTGGCGCATGTTTCTTGCGCCGTTGTCGAGGGTCGGCAACGAAAGAGGGCGCGCTGTTCGAGCGCGCCCTCGTGTCGTTATTTGGTTTCGTGGCCTGAAGCCTTTGAAACCGGCCACACCCTGCAAGGGAGCGGTCTGAAACCCCGTCGCCAATGCGGCGGGGGTGAATGGAGGCTCCTCCCAAACCGATAATCTGTCAAGATGGGTGCTGTTGCACTCAAGCGTTATGGCTTCGATCGTGTCAGGGGCGAGAGCCGGTCGAACTCGGTCCGGGGCTCCATCGCCGCGTACCGCGCGATCAGCGGATCCTCGGCGGCCCGGGCCAGCACCCAGTCGCGGAAGGCGACGATCTTGCGCACCCGCGCCCGCTCGGTGGGATAGGCCAGCCAGTAGCCGCCGGTATAGCGGGTGACGATGTCGAACGGCATGACCAGGCGACCCTGGGTGATCTCCTGGGCGAAGAAGATCGGCGAGCCCAGGGCCACGCCTTGTCCCGCGAGGGCGCTGGCGACTTCGAGCGCCTGGGCGTCGGCCGCCAGGCGCGGGGCGGCCTGGTCGCGGGCGTCTCGACGCCGGCGGCCTGGAACCACTCGCGCCATTCGCCGTCGCTGCCGATGCGCGGCGCGGCGATCAGGTCCGCCGGGGTCGCAAAGCCGCCCAGCCGCGCCAGAAGGTCCGGCGCGCACAGCGGGGTCTGGACAGCGGGGACCAGGAAGTGCGCGGTCAGGCCCGGCCATTGGCCCTTGCCGCCGCGCAAGGCCACATCGACCGGTTCGCGCGCCAGGTCGATGACCCGGCTGGAGGCGTCCAGGCGCACGGCGATCTTGGGGTGGGCGATCTGGAAGCCGCCCAGGCGCGGGGCCAGCCATTGGCCGCCCAGGCTCTGAACGGTGGTGACCGCCAGGACGCCCTCTTCGGTCTCAACCAGATCGGCGATCGCCGAGCGCAGGATCGACAGGGCCTCGGTCGCCGCGCGCGCCAGCCGCTCGCCCGCCGGCGTGGGGGCCACCTCGCGCGGCAGGCGGATGAACAGGGGCTGGCCCAGGCGCGCTTCCAGAGCCTTCACCTGCCAGCTGACGGCCGCCTGGCTGACGCCCAGCTCGTCGGCGGCGCGGGTGAAGCTGCGCAGTCGCGCCGCCGCCTCGAAGACGCGCAGGGCCGCCAGGGGCACGGTGGAGAGGATGTCTGACATAAGCTGAACTTATGCATAGCCAAGGAGACCCCGTTTGTCATCATGGGGCTGACCGCCGAAATTCGCTGCATCAGCAGCGATGGAGAGACGGCGATGATCGACACGGCCTTCAAGACCCATAAGGAAGTTCCGTTCGGCTGGGTGCTGGCGATCAAGTGGCTTTGGGACGCGCTCAAGGCCAGGCGAAAGGCCGATCGCGATATCCGGATCCTCGGACCGCGCTGATCCTGTCCGCCCCGCAGCTCAATGACCCAAAGAAAAAGGCCCCGGCGTTTCCGCCGGGGCCTCGTTCAATTGCCAGGAAGGGCTGCTTATTCAGCGGCGCCCTTTTCCTTGCGGATCGTCTGGCGTTCGGCGATCCGGGCCGACTTACCGCGACGGTCGCGCAGGTAGTACAGCTTGGCGCGACGGACGACGCCGCGACGCTTGACTTCGATGCTTTCGATGTTCGGCGACAGCAGCGGGAACAGACGCTCCACGCCTTCGCCGAACGAGATCTTGCGGACCGTGAAGCTCTCATGGATGCCGGCGCCGGCGCGGGCGATGCAGACGCCCTCGTAGGCCTGAACGCGTTCGCGCTCGCCTTCCTTGATCTTCACGTTGACGCGCAGGGTGTCGCCGGCCTGGAAGTCGGGGATCGCCCGGACGGCCAGCAGACGCGCAGATTCTTCCTGCTCGAGTTGCTTGATGATGTTGATAGCCATGTCTCAGTCTCCTTTGGGCTTACCCGTTTTCGGGCCGCCTTTTGCCTGTTGATTGGCGAGATGCGCTTCCCAAAGATCGGGCCGCCGCTCGCGAGTGGTCTCTTCACGCATACTGTTGCGCCATTGGGCCACCCGCTTGTGGTCGCCCGACAGCAGCACCTCGGGAATATCCAGTCCTTCGAACGTCCGCGGTCGCGTGTACTGCGGATGCTCGAGGAGGCCGTCCTCGAAGCTTTCTTCAAGCGTGCTCTCGATGTTCCCCAGCACACCCGGGGCAAGTCGAACGCACGCCTCGATCACGACCATCGCCGCCGCCTCGCCACCGGCTAGAACGGCGTCTCCGACCGAGACCTCCTCGAACCCCCGGGCGTCGAGCACCCGCTGGTCCACCCCCTCGAAACGGCCGCACAGGACGATGATCCCGGGCGCCTCGCTCCATTGCCGAACACGCGCCTGGGTCAGGGGCCGACCCCGGGCGCTCATGTACAAAAGCGGCCGCCCACCGACCTCCACGCTGTCCAGCGCGGCGGCGATGACGTCCGCTTTGAGTACCGCTCCCGCGCCGCCACCCGCAGGGGTGTCGTCGAGGAAGCCGCGCTTATCCTTGGAAAAGGGCCGAATGTCCAGTGTTTCCAATCGCCACAGGTCCTGCTCCTTCCAGGCGGTCCCGATCATCGAGACGCCGAGCGGGCCGGGGAAGGCCTCGGGGAACATGGTCATGACGGTGGCTGTGAACGGCATGGGCGCGGTTTAGAGCCTGGTGGTCAAAAGAGAAAGGCGCCGCTCAGGGGAAGGTCGCGCCGTTCAGGGCGCCATGGCGCGTCTCGATGTCGTAGCGCGCGCTTTCCGCGGCCACCACCGCCGTCACGGCCTTGGCCGCGTCGTTGGCGCCATCGCAGGGTGCGCTAGCCACAGCCTGGCGGATCTCGTCCTGATGTTTGCGGGCGATCTCGACATGGCCCAGCTCGTGTCGCCGCAGGGCGAGCATGTAGAGGTTCCACCGCTCCCGGGTCCGGCTGGAGAGCCGCTCGGTCTCGGACAGCCTCGGCAGGATAACCTCGATGGACAGATCCAGGGCTGCGCTGGTGATCTTGCAGACGCCGCCCGTGGTCCGGTTTTGCCAACGCCAGCTATAGTTCCACCGGGTGAGGGCATCGACCCGCTTGCCGTCGGTTTCGTCCGTCGGCCTCAGGCGGTTGAGCCCCTCGCGGATCGACCGAAGATCGGTTCCTGGCACGTCATAGAAGCGAACCTTGATGTCCGACGCGCCTTCAAGACCGTCTGGCGGCTGGAGGGGGGTAGCGATCTGCGCGGCCGCCGGGCAGGCCAGGGCGACCAACATCGCCGCCGTCATCAAGGCCAACCGCCGCATGCCGTCCCTTTCAAAGTCGCAGCGAGACTGGCGCGCCTGCTCAAGGTTGTAAAGTCGCCGAACGCAAGGGCCGAACGCAAGGGCCGGGCGCCCCGGCTGGCGATCATGATGGCATTGGCGGCTTGTTCACCCTCTTGCGGCAGGATCACGGCTCGAATTTCGTCCGGACCTGGTCATGATCGCACGTCGCCGCCTCTTCCAACGTCTGAGCGCCAGCCTGGCCGGCGTGCTCGGACGCCTGCGGCGCGACGAACGGGGCGCGATCGCCGTGCAGTTCGCCTTCCTGGCCCTGCCCATCGCCATCCTGGCCTTTGGCCTGATCGACATGAACCGCATCAGCCTGCAGCGGCGACAGCTGCAGGACGCCCTCGACGCTGCGACCCTGATCGCCGCCCGCTCGACCGCCACCACCGACGCCGCGCTCGACACCGTGGGCGACGCGGCGTTCCTGGTCGAGATGAACGGTCTGGGGGTGACCCTGACCGCCGCTAATTCCACCTTCAGGGCCGGGACGGGCAATCGCGTCATCGGCACGGTGTCGGTGACCATCAAGCCGATCATCACCAATCTCTGGACCCGCACCGACCCCACCATCACCGCCACCTCGGACGTGCTGCGCTCGGTCAACAAGCTGGAAGTGGCTCTGGTGCTGGACAATACCGGCTCGATGGCCAGCAATCTGGGCAGCGGCGGCACCAAGATCGACGCCCTGATCGACGCCTCGAAAGACCTGGTCGACACGCTCTACGCCGCCGCCGCCCGGGCCTCGGAAGCTGACGCGGTCAAGATCGCCGTTGTGCCGTTCTCGATGACCGTGAATGTCGGCAGCGCCTACAAGACCGCGACTTGGCTGACCGGGACCCTGCCGGCCGACTATGGCAGCGACGTCTTCGCCACCCGCTCCGACCGCTTCGCGCTGCATACCGCCATGGGCACGACATGGACCGGCTGCGTGGAAAGCCGACCCGACCCCTATGACATTTCCGACGCCGCGCCGTCGTCGTCGACGCCGGCCACGATGTTCGTGCCGTATTTCGCGCCGGACGAGCCGGACTATTCGTACCGCATCTACAAGTACAGCAGCGGCGCCACGACCCAGACCAACTACAACTCTTACACGGCCAACGACTACGCGACCGACTACGCCGCCAATCCCAACGCCTATGGCACGCCGACCGACTGGTTCACGCGCCAGGGCGTCGTGGCCAAATATACGTCCAGCTCGCTGCGCAGCGGGGCCACGGCCTTCGACTCCGGCCCCAACGAGGGCTGCGGCATCACCAGCGTGCTGCGCATGACCAATGTTCGCACCAACGCCGGCGCCACCACGGTGAAGAGCAAGCTCGACCAGATGGTCGCCACCGGCAACACCAACGTCGCCATGGGCACGGTCTGGGGCTGGCACATGGTGTCGCCGAACGCGCCGTTCGCCGACGGCTCGGCCTATGGGACGGCCAATGTCAGCAAGGTTCTGGTGCTGCTGACCGACGGCGACAACGTCATGAGCGAAAGCAGCAACGACAACGACTCCACCTACAGCGGCTACGGCTATGTCTGGCAGAAGCGGCTGAAGAACGCCTCGAACGTGGCGCTCGACGTCGGGTCGACGGCCAACCAGCGGCGCGATGCGATGGACAGCCGCCAGACCAAGACCTGCGCCGCCGCCAGGGCCAGGGCCGTGATCATCTACAGCATCGGCGTGGGCGTATCGACCCACTCCAAGGCTATCCTGCAAGGCTGCGCCTCGACGGCCGACAAGTATTACGACGTCACCGACTCCGCCCAACTGGCGGCGGTGTTCGACTCCATCGCCGGCTCGATCCTGCAGCCAAAGTTAGCCGCAATGGTCCCAGATCTTGCTGAAGTTTGGGTTAAAGGCCGGATTGCTACTTTTTCAGGCCAATTTCACGCAGGCGCTGCTGGAGGAATTCATCAGCGGTGATGGGCTCCGGATAGCGATCCGGATTTTCGGCCGGTGACGCAGCCGCGGCAGGGTGCGTGATCGCGAAAGTCGCTGCGCGAGAGTGCAGGAAGAACGGCATCGAATAGCGCGGGCTGTGCGCGGCGCGCGCGCCATCGGGGTTGCGCACGCGGTGCGTGGTCGAGGGCAGGACGTGGTTGGTCAGGCGTTGCAGCATGTCGCCGATATTGACCACCATGCAGCCCGGCGGCGGATTGATCGGCAGCCAGTCGCCGTTGCGGTCCAGCAGCTCCAGCCCGCCTTCCTCGGCGCCCATCAGCAGGGTGATGGTGTTGATGTCGCCGTGGGCGCCGGCGCGCACGCCCGTGGCGTCGATCGGGATCGGCGGATAGTGCAGCAGGCGCAGCACGCTGTTGCCGTTTTCGATGGTGGGTTTGAAGAAGTCGCGGTCCAGCTTCAGATAGACGGCGATCGCCTCCAGCACCTTGCCACCCATGCTGTCCAGCGCGTTGTAGAACCAGCTGACGTCATGCTTGAAGGCCGGGATCTCGGCGGGCCAGACATTGTCGGCCATGGTGGCGCGGAAGCGGTGGCCGGGCGGCAGGTCGCGGCCCATGTGCCAGAATTCCTTTAGGTCGTGGTGCGTGGCGCCCTTGGCCGTCTCGACGCCGAACGGGATGTAGCCGCGCGCGCCGCCCTTGATCCCCGCATACTGCTTCTTGATGTCGACCGGCAGGGCGAAGAAGGCCTTGGCGTCGGAAATGGCCGCGTCGATGCGGTCCTGGTCCAGGTCGTATTCCGACAGAACGGCGAAGCCATAGCGCTCGAACGAGGCGCCCAGCGCCTGGGAAAAGCCGGCAAAGTCCTTTTGATACAGCGTGAAAGAGACCGGTTCGATCGCGGACGTGGACACGGGGGCGAAGCCTTCAGCAAGTCAGTCGGGAAACGAGTAAGTGGCGGCTTACTACACCGGGATGGCCAAGGCGCGAAGACCCGTTCATCACCCTGTCATGTGGGATGATGGAACTTGACCATGGGACAGGCGTTTGCCCTGTCGATGAACAAGCGTGACCGCACGCGCCAGAAATACGGAAGACGCCGACCATGATGATGAAGAAGACCGCTCTTGTCGCCCTGCTGATAGGCGCCGCGACCCTGACCGCCTGCACCACCACCGATCCCTATACGGGGATGCCGGTGCGCAACAACACCGGCACGGGCGTGCTGAGCGGGGCCGGCGTCGGCGCGGTGCTGGGCTATCTGACCAACACCAATTCGGGCGAGCAGGGTCGCAAGAACGCCCTGATCGGCGCGGGCATCGGCGCCCTGGCCGGCGGCGCGGTCGGCAACTACATGGATCGCCAGCAGTCCGACTTCCGCCGCAGCCTGGAAGGCTCGGGCGTGATGATCCGCCGCAACGGCGACCAGATCGTGCTGGTCATGCCCAGCGACGTCACCTTCGCGGTCGACCAGTCAGACGTGCAGCCGCAGTTCACCCGCGTGCTGGACGACGTGGCCCGCACGCTGAACGCCTATCCGCAGACCACCATCGACGTGGTCGGCCATGCCGACTCCAGCGGCCCGGACGCCTATAACCAGACCCTGTCGGAACGCCGCGCCAGCGCCGTGGCCAGCTATCTGGTCGGCAATGGCCGCGTGCTGGGCGACCGTGTCTTCGTCGCCGGCATGGGCGAACGCCAGCCGGTCGCCGACAACGGCACGGCCACAGGCCGCAGCCAGAACCGCCGGGTCGAGATCATCCTGCGCCCGATCACGCAGTAAGGTTGAAACAGGTGGGGAGAACACTTGCCCCCACCTGACCGCTTCGCGGTCGTCCGCCCCCGTAGGGGGCGGATGATCATCTTCCCCCTCCGGGGGAGGAGCGCCGAAGGCGCGGAGGGGGCAAGTGTTCCCGCCTAGATCCGCTCCTGCCCGCCGCCCGCTCGCGTAGTTCCAGCTCCAAGCTCGCCGTGTCCCACGCGCCGCCGGCGTCGCCCGGGCGCATGCGTCGAGAGGTCGGCGGCCAGCAGGCGGTCCATGGTCTTGGCGGCGTCGCGCGAGGCCAGCAGATAGGCCTCGGTCTGGCCCCACATCGGACGCAGCTCCTCGAAGCTGCGGCGGTCGTGGCGGCGGAAGAACGAGGCGGCGCGGTGCGCGCGGTGCGCCCGGAAGCCCAGCTTCTGCAAGGCGACGGTCCCCAGCGACAGGGCCGACTCGAAGGTCTCGCGCTCGACCGCGTCGGCGCCGTTGGCCAGCAGGTCATAGGCGTGGCGGCGGTCCCAGGCCCGGGCCAGGATCACCAGGTCGGGGAAGGCCTTGCGGGCCGTCTCGACCAGTTCCACCGTCTTTTCCCGATCATCCAGCGCCACGATCAGCATCCGGGCCCGCTCGATGCCGGCGGCGCGCAGCAGGTCCATCCGCGTGGCATCGCCATAGAACCAGCCGGCGGCCGAAGCGGCGGAGCAGGTCGATCTGCTCGATGTCGCTGTCCAGAACCGTCGAGCGGAAGCCGTTGGCGGTCAGCAGGCGGCCGGTGATCTGGCCGAAGCGTCCGAAGCCGGCGATGATGATGTCGGGCTCGCCGTCCTCGAAGTCGCCGGTGTCGGGCACGACGTCCGGAATGGCCGCGTCCATCAGGGCCGCGACCCGCTCGTAGATGATCATGGCCAGCGGCGTCAGGGCCATCGACACGGCGACGGCGGCGGTCAGCAGGGCCGCCAGCGTGGCCCCGATCACCCCCGCGCCGACCGTGAAGGTCAGCAGCACGAAGGCGAACTCGCCGCCCTGGGCCAGGGCCGTGGCGACGGCAGCGGCCCCGCGCAGGGGCGCGCCGAACAGCCGGGCCAGGCCCAGCATGACCAGGAACTTCAGCACCATCAGCCCCACGACCAGGCCGATCAGGGTCAGGGGCTGGCTGGCGATCAGGGGCAGGTCGACGCCGGCCCCGACCGTGATGAAGAACAGGCCCAGCAGCAGCCCCCGGAAGGGCTCGATGTCGGTCTCCAGCTCGCGACGGAACTCGCTTTCAGCCAGCACCACGCCGGCCAGAAAGGCCCCGAGGGCGGGGGACAGGCCCACCATCTGCATCAGGCTGGCCACGCCCACCACGATCAGCAGGGCCGCAGCGGTGAAGATCTCGCGCAGGCGGGACTCGGCGATGAACCGGAACAGCGGGCGCACCAGATAGCGTCCGCCGCCGACCACGGCGCCGACGGCGGCGAACACCGACAGGCCCTGGGCCCAGATCGGCAGGTTCGCCACCAGGCTGCCGCCGCCATGTCCGCCGGCGTCGGCATGGGCGGTCGGGGCGATGGTGGCCAGCAGGGGCAACAGGGCGAACATGGGAATGACCGCCAGGTCCTGCAGCAGCAGCACCCCGAACGCCGCGCGGCCCACGGGCCCCTGCCGCAGCCCCTTCTCGTCGAGGGTCTGCAGCACGATTGCTGTGGACGACATGGCCAGCACCAGCCCCACGGCCAGGGCTGTCTGCCAGGGCAGGCCCAGCAGCATCGACACCCCGGCGATGGCGAGGGATGTGCCCACCACCTGGGCGCCGCCGAAGCCGAAGATCGCCTTGCGCATGTCCCACAGTGTGGACGGCTGCACTTCCAGCCCGATCAGGAACAGCAGGATGACCACGCCGAACTCGGCGAACTTCATCACGTCGGCCTGCGCGCCGATCAGCGACAGGGCGTAGGGGCCGATCACGACGCCGGCGATCAGGTAGCCGAGCACCGAGCCGAGGCCCAGGCGCTTGGCGATCGGCACCGAGATCACGGCGGCGCCGAGATAGACCAGGGTCTGGGTGAGGAAGGATTGCACCGGTCAGGCCTCCGTCTGGCTTGTGGAGGTTTGGGCGGGCAGCAGGGAGGCGACCCGGGCCTTGTAACGCTCGGCCTCGGCCTTCAGCGCCTCGTCGTCCTTGACCGCCGCGCCGTGCACCACGAACGGCGTCTCCCAGACCATGCCGCACAGGTGGGCGGTCTGCTCCAGCGGGCGCAGGAACTCGCCCATCGTGAAGCGATTATAGCCCTGGGCGTGATAGGCCTTGGCGCTGGCCCCGGTGGTGCAGGCCACGAACAGGCGCTTGCCCTGCAGTGCGACGCCGTCCTGGCCGTAGGCGAAGCCGTGCAGCCAGACCAGGTCCAGCCACTCCTTCATCAGGGCCGGGGTCGAATACCAGTAGAACGGAAACTGCAGGGCGATGACCTGATGGGCCAGCAGCCTCTGCTGCTCGGCCTCCACGTCGATGACGAAGTCCGGGTAGAGCTCGTACAGGTCGTGAAACCGCACGCCGGCCGCCCGTTTTCCGGACTCCGCCAGCACCGTGTTGGCGCGCGATCGCTCAAGCGCCGGATGGGCGAAGACGAGCAGCACCGAGGGTTCGCGGCCTTCAGGCTCCATGGTAGCGTTCTCCCGGCAGGCCCATATTATTCATCAAGGGTTGAATTTCTTGCCCGGTCGGGCGAGAGGATCCAACCCTTTTGAGCGGAGCCGGATGCGGAGGACCCATGGTCGACAAGCTAAGCAAGGACGCCGCCGAAGCCCTGTCGGGGCTGTTGTTCGACGGCATGACCATCATGGCCGGGGGCTTTGGCCTGTGCGGCATTCCGGAAAACCTGATCGCGGCGATCCGCGAGACGGGCGTCAAGGACCTCACGGTCGTCTCCAACAATTGCGGCGTCGACGGCTTTGGCCTGGGGATCCTGCTGGAAAACCGCCAGATCAAGAAGATGATCAGCTCCTATGTGGGGGAGAACAAGCTGTTCGAACAGCTCTACCTCAGTGGCGAGCTGGAACTGGAGTTCAATCCGCAGGGAACCCTGGCCGAACGCATGCGCGCCGGCGGGGCGGGCATCCCGGCCTTCTTCACGAAAACCGGCGTCGGCACCCTGGTCGCCGAGGGCAAGGAAGTCCGCGAGTTCGACGGCGAGCTGTATGTGATGGAGCGCGGCCTCGTCGCCGACCTGTCGATCGTCAAGGCCTGGAAGGGCGATGCCGAGGGCAACCTGATCTACCGGAAGACCGCGCGGAACTTCAATCCGATGATGGCCACGGCCGGCAAGGCCACCGTCGTTGAGGTCGAGCAGCTGGTCGCCATCGGCGATCTCGACAAGGACAACATCCACACGCCCGGCATCTACGTCGACCGCCTGTTCGAGGGCGCCGTCTTCGAGAAGCGCATCGAGCGCGTGACCACCCGCCCGAGGGAAGACAAGACTGGGGAGACCGTCTGATGGCCTGGACCCGTGATGACGTCGCCGCCCGCGCGGCCAAGGAGCTGCAGGACGGCTTCTATGTGAACCTGGGCATCGGCATCCCGACCCTGGTGGCCAACCACATTCCCGAGGGCATGAGCGTGACGCTGCAGAGCGAGAACGGCATGCTGGGCATGGGCCCCTTCCCCTATGAGGGCGAAGAGGACGCCGACCTGATCAACGCCGGCAAGCAGACGATCACCGAGCTGGACTCCAGCTCGTACTTCTCCAGCGCCGACAGCTTCGCGATGATCCGCGGCGGCCACATCGCCCTCTCGATCCTGGGCGGCATGCAGGTGTCGGAAAACGGCGATCTGGCTAACTGGATGGTGCCGGGCAAGATGGTCAAGGGCATGGGCGGAGCCATGGACCTGGTGGCCGGCGTCAAGCGCGTGGTGGTGGTGATGGACCACTGCGAGAAGTCCGGCGCGCCCAAGCTGCTCAAGGCCTGCTCCCTGCCGCTGACCGGCGCGGGCGTGGTGGATCTGCTGATCACCGAACTGGGCGTGTTCGAGATCAATCGCGGCAAGACGCCGGTGCGGCTCATTGAGCTGGCGCCGGGCGTGACGGTGGATGAGGTGAAGGCCAAGACCGAGGCGGCGTTCGAGGTGGCGGTTTAGCTACTCGCCCCCTCCTGACCTGCTTCGCAGGTCGTCCTCCCCCGGAGGGGGAAGATGGGCCCGCGCGTTTCATCTTCCCCCTCCGGGGGAAGACGATCGCGAAGCGATCCGTAGGGGGCAAGTGGCTTACCGTTTCGGCGCCGGCGGCAGCCCCGTCACCGGATCGCGGGGCAGGGGCTGGAAGCCCTCGGCGATGAACAGGTCCGTCCGCCGCGAGCGCTTGCGGTCCAGGCCCACGCGGACGATCTGCAGTCCCGAGACCCTGGCGAAGTCCTGCTCGATCTCGGGCCGGTAGCCGCCCTCGAAGCTGGCGATCAGCGCCCGGCGGCCCAGGGCGGCGTTCAGCGGCGCCTCGGTCTCGGCCTGGTTCTGGGGGCGGGCCTCGTGCACCCACATCCTCAACGGCGGCGCGCCCGGCTTGCCGAAATAGTCGCGGCCGTAATAGGCGGCGGCGTTGAACAGGAAGCGGTCGTCCATGGCCACGGCCGTCAGGCCGCCTTGCGACTGCTCTTCGCGCGAGCGCTCGACGATGGCCTGGACGCTCTGCTCCCAGCCGCGCACCCGCTTGAAGCTGTTGGCCGCGCCCAGGGCGTCGGCGGCGCGCGGATTGACCATGCACAGCAGGAAGACGGCGGCGAACAGCGCCTGCATGGCCACGGCGGCGATCAGCCAGCCCCGGGCCTTCCAGCGCATCGGCCAGGCGGCCGCCAGCACCGCGCCGGCGACATAGGCCGCGCCGGCCCAGTTGGCGTTGGCGCGCGACACGAAGGCCTGGACCGTCACCACCACCAGCGGCGGGGCGGCGAAGCACAGCAGCAGCACGTCGGCCGGCGCCAGGCGCTTGCGCGCGGCCAGCCACACGCCGCCGCCGGCCAGGACGGCGAACGGGATGGGACCGAAGACGCCCAGCTGCGAGACGATGAACTCCATCAGCTCACGGACATTGAACAGCGACGCCGCGTTCCAGTTGGCGTTGGAGGCGGTGTGCTCCAGCGTCGAGAAATGGTGGCTCAGGTTCCACAGCAGGTTGGGCGCGAAGACCAGGCCCGCCACGCCCAGGCACAGCGCGATCATCGGCGCGGTCCAGCAGCGGCGCGCCTCGACCGACAGCGCCAGATGCGCGGCCAGTCCGCCGACGGCGTAGATCGCGGCGTATTTCGACAGGAAGGCCAAGCCCAGGCTGGCGCCCATGCCCGCCGCCAGCATCAAGCGACGCCGGGTGTCGGCGGTCGGCAGGCTGGCATAGGCCCAGATCGTCAGGGCCAGGAAAAACAGCAGCGGCGCGTCGGTGGTGATCACCCCGGACGACAGCTGGATGGCCGGCATGAGACTATAGAGTGTCGCGGCCGCCAGGCCCGTGCGGGCGTCATACAGCCTCTGGCCGATCCGCTGGAGGACCAAGGCCGTGGCGCCGTGCAGCAACAGGGCCGAAACCCGCACCCAGGGCTCGGCGTCGCCGCCGACGTGGGTGGTGGCCCAGATCAGCCAGGCGATCAGCGGCGGCTTGGAGAAATAGCCGAACGCCAGCTCGCGCGACCACAGCCAGTACTGGGCTTCATCCGGATACAGTTCCAGCGGCGTCGCGAACAGCGCCACCAGGCGCAGGATCGTCAGCACGCCGACCAGACTCAGGGTCAGGCGCCAGGCGCGGCCGGGCGCGCCGGCGATATCGGAGGGGGGGGTCATGAACCCTCCTTAGCCAAGTAAGCGAAAACTGACCAATTCTTCCGCAGGGGGTTCGATTTGTGACAGTTTCGGGGCGATCGTGGCCTTTCCGTCACCAAACCTTCGAAATGAATCGCTAAGGATCGCCCAAACACGTGGTGCGATGTGTCTCTTGCGCGTCGAGAGCTGCCAAGAATGAGGGGACTGCAATGATTTCGATGAAAAGGCTTGCCGGCGGGGCAGCCCTGACGGTGCTGGCCATGGCCGCGTCCGGCGCGGTGTACGCGCAGGAAACGACCTCCGCGATCCGCGGTGCGGTCACGGACAATGGCGTTCCGGTCGCGGGCGCGACCGTCACCATCACCCACAAGCCCACGGGCACGGTCGCGACGACCATGACCAGCGCCGACGGCGTCTTCCTGGCGCGCGGCCTGCGCGTCGGCGGTCCCTACTCGGTCGCCGTCACCACCCCGGGCAACCCGATCAATGTCACCGACATCGCTTCGGTGGGCGTTGGCGACCCGGTCAATGTTGACGTCGAAGTCGGCACGCAAGCCGTTTCCGAAGTCCTGGTCACCGCCTCCGCCGGCGACAAGACCAAGAACAACGGCCCGACCACGCGCTTCACCCGCGCCGACCTGGAAAGCCTTCCGTCGCTGAAGCGCGACCTGAAGGACGCGGCCCGCCTGAACCCGTTCATCACGCTGGACCCGACCAACCTGGACGCCGTGATCGCCGCGGGCACCAGCAGCAAGTACAACAGCCTGACCATCGACGGCGTGAAGCAGAACGATGACTTCGGCCTGAACAACAACGGCTATCCGACCCAGCGTGGTCCGATCTCGACCGACGCCGTCCAGGCCCTGTCGGTCAACCTGGCGCCGTTCTCGGTCATCTATAACGACTTCCAGGGCGCCAACCTGAACGCCGTGACCAAGTCGGGCACGAACACGTTCCACGGCACCGCCTTCGGCGAACTGTCGAACGACAAGTATATCGGCGACAGCGTGCGCGGCACGAAGGTCACCAACGACTTCAGCGAAAAGTCCTACGGCGCGACCCTCGGCGGCCCGCTCTGGAAGGACAAGCTGTTCTTCTTCGCCTCGTACGAAAACTTCAAGGCCGAGCGTCCCGTCCAGTCGGGCCCGATCGGTTCGGGCCGTCCGGTCATCGCCGGCAACCCGACCCTGGGCACCTACATCACCTCGGCTCAGCTGACCCAGGTGCAGGACATCCTGGCCTCGACCTGGAACTATGACTTCGAGAAGAACAACTCGATCCTCAACCTGAGCAGCCTGCCGGAAGAGGACGTCAAGAAGCTCGTCAAGTTCGACTGGAACATCACCGACAAGCATCGTCTGGCGGTCACCCTCCAGGACACTGACGGCACCCGTCAGATCGAAGGCAACCGCAGCTCGACCACCCAGCTGCAGATGTACGGCGGCTACTACACCAAGGGCGACCACCTGCGCGTCTATACCGGTCAGCTGAACTCGCAGTGGACCGACAGCCTGCGCACCGAGATCGTGGTCTCCAAGAAGGAAGTCAACACCATCCAGCAACCGCTGGGCGGCTGCGCCGGCGACGGTTCGGCGGCGGGTGACGAGACCTGCGAATTCGGCCAGTTCGGCATCGGCGCCATTCCGGGCAGCCCGGGCACCTCGACCCGCATCCTGGCCGGCCCGGACACCTCGCGTCACGCCAACTCGCTGTCCAACACGGTCAAGACCTACCGTGGCCGCGCCTTCTATGAACTGGGCTCGCACTCGTTCATCGTCGGCGCCGAGCGCGAAGACATCAGCGTCTACAACCTGTTCGGCCAGAACACTGAAGGCACGTTCGCCTTCAACTCGATCGCCGACCTGGCCAGCAAGACGATCTTCTCGCTGAACTACCAAGGTGCCATCGTCGACGCCAACGGCGACGGCGTGCGCAACGAAAAGGACCTGGCGGCTGCGTTCGACTTCAAGTCGACCAACCTCTACTTCGAAGACTCGCTGCGCATTACGCCCGACCTGACGGTCGCGGCCGGCTTCCGCTACCAGTACTACACCCAGAGCGACGCGCCGTTGGCCAACGCCAACTTCTTCAACCGCTACAAGTTCTCCAACAGCGAGAACCTGGACGGCCGCAACATCGTTCTGCCGCGCGTCAGCTTCAACTGGACGCCGGAATTCGACGCGATGCACGTCAGCCGCGTCAACCTGAACGGCGGCTTCGGCCTGTTCTCGGGCGGTTCGTCGACCGTGTGGCTGTCCAACAGCTACTCGAACACCGGCGTTCTGGGCGCGACCGTGTCCTGTACCCGCGGCTCGACCAGCACCAGCTGCGGCGCGGCCAACGGCACCACCGACGCGGTCGTTCTGGACTCGGTGACCTCGGGCTTCGACATCTCGACCACCGTCGAGAACCTGCTGGACCCGACCAAGGCTTCGATCGCCAACATCCAGCGCTCGGCCAACGTCAACGCGCTGGACCCGAACTTCAAGCCGATCTCGACCTGGAAGACCACGCTGTCGTTCGGCAGCCGATCTGGACCTGGGCATCCTGGGCGACGGTTATCGTCTGGGCCTCGACGCCATCTATTCGGACGTCAACAACGCCGTCCTGTGGAAGGACTATCGCGCGGGTCTGGCTCCGGTCGCCTTCGCGCCTGACGGCCGCCCGATCTACAACCGCCAGATCGAACGCGGTCTGCTGGTCTCGGGCACCGGCACCGACACCGGCGCCGACTACGTCCTGACCAACACCAAGAAGGGCTATCAGAAGTCGGCGGCGGTCAGCCTGTCCAAGAGCTTCCCGTTCGGCATCGACGCCAGCGGTTCGGCGACCTGGGTTCGCGCCAAGGACGTCAACTCGGGCACCAGCTCGACCGCTTCGTCGAACTTCGGCCAAGTGGCGACCTACGACCTGAACAACCCGGCCCTGGCCACCTCGAACTACGAGATCAAGTACTCGTACAAGGGTCGCCTGTCGTGGAAGCACGCCTTCTTCGGCGACAACATGACCGGCTTCAACGTGTTCATGGAACGCCGCGCGGGCCTGCCGTTCAGCTATACGTTCATCACGTCCTCGACGACGGCGATCAACAGCGTCAACACCTTCGGCGACGCCGCCAGCGGCCGTCAGCTGTTCTACGTCCCGGCCACCGACTCGTCGGGCAACGTGACGGCGACCAGCGACTCCAAGGTCGACCTGACCGCCGTGGACCTGGTGAAGTTCAACGACTTCCTCAAGCAGACCGGCCTGATCAAGTACGCGGGCAAGATCTCGCCGCGTAACGGCTTCAAGTCCAAGGACGTGACCCGCGTCGACCTGCGCTTCAGCCAGGAACTGCCGGCGTTCTTCCCGAACGGCGCCAAGCTCCAGGCCTATATGGACGTCATCAACTTCGGCAACATGCTCAACGACAAGTGGGGCGTGGTCGAGCAGGTGGACTTCCCGTACACCTCGCCGGTCGTGTCGACCTCGATCGTCGGCAACAAGTACGTCTATACCGGCACCAACTATCAGACGAACCAGAAGACCATCTCCAACTCGGATGCTCCGAACCGTTCGCTCTGGCAGGTCAAGTTCGGCCTGAAGTACACCTTCTAGTCCCGGCTCACGCTCGGGATCAAAGGGAAGGGCGGCCCCGCGCGGGCCGCCCTTTTTCTTTTGTCACGCCCCTCTGCTAGAAAACGATCCGTGCCCCCCGCTTGACCCCCGGTCCGCGAGGGGCCATTTGCGCCGTCCGTTTTTTGATCCAGGTTTCGCCGACATGAACCACGCTCCCATCCCCGCCGAATGGTCGCCGCACCGCGCGATGTGGGTGGGCTTTCCCAGCCATCCCGACGTCTGGAAGGAAGACCTTGAGGTCGCCCAGTCCGAGGTGGCCGGTCTGGCCCGCGCCCTGGCCGATCCGGGCGGGGAGCGCGTGCGCCTGATGGTGGTCGGCGACGAGGCCGAGGCCGCCGCCCGCGCCCTGCTGGGCGTGCGCCGCCCGGCGAGATCGTTCGCGGCCAGTTCGGCGACATCTGGCTGCGCGACACCGGCCCGATCTTCGTCGAGACGGCCCAGGGCCCGGTGGCTGCGGGCTTCGAGTTCAACGGCTGGGGCGGTAAGTACGAGATGGAGGGCGACGATCTGGTCGCCCAGCAGATCGCCGCCGCCTCGGGCACGCCCCTGGCCCGCAACGGCTTCGTGCTGGAAGGCGGCTCGCTGGATCATGACGGCCTGGGCACCGTGCTGACCACCCGCCAGTGCCTGCTCAACGAGAACCGCAACGGCGACTTCGACGAGGCCAAGGCCTGCGCCGCCCTGGCCAAGGCCCTGGGCGTCAAGAAGGTGCTGTGGCTGGGCGACGGCCTGCTGAACGACCACACCGACGGTCACATCGACAACCTGGCCCGCTTCGTCGCGCCCGGCGTGGTGGCCTGCCCGATGGCCTATGGAACCGACGATCCCAACGCCGAGGTCTATGCCGACACCGCCCGCCTGCTGGCCGGCATGACCGACAGCCGCGGCTCGCCCCTGCAGGTGGTCCGCATCCCGTCGCCGGGCCGGATCACCAATGAGGACGGCGAGATCGTCCCGGCCTCGCACATGAACTTCCTGATCGCCAACGAGGCGGTGATCGTGCCGATCTATGCCGAGGCCTCGGGCGCCTTCGCCGTTGAGGTGATCCAGGGCCTGTATCCCGAGCGCGAGGTCATCGGCCTGCCGTCCACCGCCATCCTGACCGGCGGCGGCTCGTTCCACTGCATCAGCCAGCAGGAGCCCGCATGACCCGGACCCTGAACGTCGCCGCGATCCAGACCTCGTACGGGATGGATCTGCAGGCCAACATCAAGAAGACCGAAGGCTTCATCCGCCAGGCCGCCGCCGGCGGCGCGCAGGTGATCCTGCCGTCCGAGCTTTTCCAGGGGCCGTATTTCTGCGTCACCCAGGAAGAGCGCTGGTTCGCCGAAGCCCATCCGTGGCGGGAACACCCGGTGGTCAAGGCCATCGCGCCCCTGGCCGGCGAGCTGGGCGTGGTGATCCCGATCTCGATCTTCGAGCGCGAAGGTCCGCACTATTTCAACAGCGTGGTGATGGCCGACGCTGACGGCTCCCTGCTGGGGATATATCGCAAGAGCCATATCCCCGACGGCCCCGGCTATCAGGAAAAGTACTATTTCCGGCCCGGCGACACCGGCTTCAAGGTCTGGGACACGCGCTTCGGCCGTCTGGGCGTCGGCATCTGCTGGGACCAGTGGTACCCCGAGGCCGCCCGCGCCATGGCCCTGATGGGCGCCGAGGCCCTGTTCTATCCCACCGCCATCGGCACCGAGCCGCATGAGCCGACCCTGAACACCACCCTGCCGTGGCAGCGGGTCATGCAGGGCCACGCGGTCGCCAATGTGATCCCCGTGATCGGCGCCAACCGCGTCGGTTTCGAGCCCTGGGACGGCTATCCCAACGGCGGGCAGCGGTTCTACGGTTCCAGCTTCATCGCCGACCATCGCGGCGATCTGGTCAGCGAGCTGGGTCATGACGACGAGGGCCTTGTGGCCGCCTCGTTCGACCTCGACTTCCTGCAAACCCACCGCGCGGCCTGGGGCTTCTTCCGCGATCGGCGGTCGGACCTGTATTCGGCCCTGGCCAACCCCCGGCCGGCCTAAGAGAAAAGCCCTCCCCCTCGATGGGGGAGGGTTGGGTGGGGGTGATCGGACGCTTGCCGGCTGACATGCCGCATCACCCCCATCCCCGACCCTTCCCCCATCAAGGGGGAAGCGAGTCTATCCAGCGCACCCCTTCGGCGCGCCGGTCGTGCGCGACGCGGCGACCTCCGCCCTGGCCGTCGCCAGATCCGCCTCGAACGCCGCGTCGCCATGCAGGCGCGAAAGCATGGCCGAGCCCAGATAGCGGCCGGCCTCGACGTCGCTCTGGAAGTGGACGCCGCAGATGACGCGGCTGTCGCCGAACGCCCGGCCGCGCTCCAGGATCTGGCTGGCCCTCTCGGGGGCGACCTCCGAGATCACCAGCGCCCATGACCAGCCGATCATGCCGTGGCCGGACGGATAGGATCCGTCCGTGGCGATCCACGGCTCGCGCGGCACGCAGATCGGCTTGGTGTTGCCCACGGGCGGTCGCGCCCGCTGATAGGCCGACTTGGCCGGGCGGTAGATCGTCGCCGCGTCGCTGGTCATCCGCAGCAGCATCCGCGCCAGGGTCGGCGTCGCCTCGGGACTGATCGTCACGCCGGCGGCGCAGGAAAAGCTCTTCAGGCCCTCGCGGCCCGACAGGTCGGCGTCGGCGATGGCTTGGGTCCATGTCGGGGTGTTCACGAGCTTGCGGGTGGCGTTGAAAGCGGCGCGGTCGGCCTTGCCGCGCGGCAGAGTCCGGCGTCGGCGGCGGGCCGATCACCAGGGCGCCGTCCAGGACCGGCTTATCGCCCAGATAGCCCGGCGGCGGTTCGGCCCAGCTCGACGCGCCGGCCGCCACCATCGGCTTCACCGGCTTGGCGAACAGGTCCTGGACGGGCTCCAGCGCCGAGCAGCCGCTGATCAAAAGCCCGGCCAGGGCCAGGGGCGCGAGCCAGGTGCGGGGCATGGATGACCTCGTTTGCAACATCATTTCACAAAATGCCGCCGGCCGGCCGCGTCAAGCGAGAAGCGGGTTGACGACAAGATATGTTATTTCATAACACTTCGCCAGAAGCCGCTCCCCCGGCCAAGGTTCAGGAATATCCCATGACGCGTCGCGTCCCTTTCTATGCCGCGAGCCTGCTGGCTCTGGCCGCCGCCATGAGCGCCCACGCCGCCGAGACCGCCGCTCCAGCCGCCCCGGCGCTGGATGACGAGGCCGAGGTGTCGCGCGTCGTCGTCACCGCCGCGCCCTATGCGGTGTCGCTGGACAGCATCACCAGCAGCGTCAATGTCATCAGTAGAGACCAACTGGATGTCGCCCCGCCCGTCGGCCTGGGCGACGCCCTGAACGGTTTGCCGGGCCTGCGCTCGACCGCCTTCGGCCCCGGGGCCTCGCGGCCTGTCATTCGCGGCCTGTCGGGCCCGCGCGTCATGGTCCTGCAGAACGGCGTCGGCCAGGAAGACGGCGTGCGGCGCATCCGGCCGCGCCGCGCTCCGATCCGCGGCTGAGACCTCGCAGATCGAGGTGCTGCGTGGCCCCTCGACCCTGGCCTATGGCGGCTCGGGCATCGGCGGCGTGGTCAACATGATCGACGACCGCGTGCCCTCGGCCCGCGCCGACAAGGGTGTTGAAGGCCGTGTCGCCGCCTCGGCCTCGTCGGTCGACGACGGTCGCGCCATCAGCGGCGCCGTGAAGGTCAATGCCGGTCCGCTGGTCTTCGCCTTCGACGCCGATCACCGCACCAGCGACGACTATTCCATTCCGACCCCCGCCGTGTCCGGCCGCCTGGCCAACCGCGACGGCCTGACCGTCGATCCCCGGAAGAAGGTGCTCAATTCCGACGTCGAGATGGACGCCTACGGCGCAGGTGTCTCGTATGTCCACGACACCGGCTTCTTCGGCGTCTCGGTAAAGCGCACCGACACCACCTACGGCGTGCCCTTTGAGCAGATCCTGGCCCCGATCGACCCGGACGCTGAGGGCCCCGTCTCGATTCACCTGCAACAGACCCGCTATGACCTGCGCGGCGAGCAGCAGGTCAATCTGGGCCCGTTCGAGACCGTGCGGCTGTCGGTCGGCCACGCCGACTATGAGCACGCCGAGGTCTCGGTGGAGAGCGGCGAGGTCGGCACCCGCTTCCTGTCCAATGGCACCGAGGGCCGGCTGGAGCTGGTCCAGAAGGAACGCGACGGCTGGCAAGGCGCGGTGGGCTTCCAGGCCCTGACCCGCGACTTCGAGGCCATCGGCGACGAGGCCTTCGTGCCCTCGGTCACCGTCAAGGAGCTGGGCGTCTTCACCCTGCAGCGCCTGGACAAGGACAGCTGGGGTATCGACGCCGGCCTGCGCCTGGATCGCCGCACGCTGGACACCGCCGCCATGAAGCGGGACTTCGATAATGTCTCGGCCTCGCTGGGCGTGTTCATCAAGCCGGCCGACCATCAGTTCTACGCCCTGACCCTGTCGCGCAACGGCCGCGCCCCGACCGAGTTCGAGCTGTTCGCCGATGGCCCGCACCCGGGCACGGGCGGCTATGAGGTGGGCGACAACACGCTGGACTCCGAAAAGGTCACCTCGCTGGAGGCCACCGCCCGCTGGACCAGCGATGACCTGCGCGTCGAGGGCCACCTGTGGGCCGCGCGCTATGACGGCTTCATCGAGGAGACGCCCACGGGCGCCGTTCAGGACAGCCTGCCAGTCTACCAATACTTCCAGACCAACGCCGACTTCCATGGCGCCGAGCTGGAGACCAGCTATGTGGCCTGGCGCGCCGGCCAGCAAAGCCTGAAGCTGGAAGGCGCCTATGACTGGGTGCGGGGCGAGACCGACCTGGGCGTGCCAGCCCGCATCCCGCCGTGGTCGCTGACCAGCCGGGTGATCTGGACCGCGCCGCGCGCCGAGGCGCATGTCGAGGTGCGTCGCGTGGCCAGCCAGGGTCGCGTCGCGACCTTCGAGACAGCCACCGACGGCTACACCACGCTGAACGCCATGGTGACGGTCAAACCCTTCGCCAATCCGGCCCTGCGGCTGTTCGTCGACGGCCGAAATCTGACCAACGAGGAGATCCGCGAGCACGTCTCGTTCCTCAAGGATATCGCGCCGGGCGCGGGACGTTCGGTGCGCGCGGGCATGGCCTGGCGGTTCTAGACGGATGGTCCGGGGCGAACAGTGTTCGCCCCGGAGTGGAAAGGGCGGCCGTGTTCTCCCCGGAGGAGACGGGTCGATTGCCGCGATCCCCGGGATCGGCTAGAAGCGCCAAGCCTTTAACGGCCGCCTGAGCGTCTCGCGCGGTCCGCCCTTTCAGCTTTTTTGTAGAGCTATCAATGGAATCGACTCAGTCCGCCGGCGGCATCACCGGCAACGTTCTGTTCTACGTTTCGCCGGAGCCGTTGAACCGCGAGCAGCATGCCAAGCTGGCGCTCGTTCACAACGACAAGCCCTACAGCTTCGCGTCGGCCGGTACGGCCGTGCCGCTGACGGTGACGGAATTCGCCCCGGCCGCCCTGTCGTTCCCGGTGATCTTCGCCGGCGAAGAGCGCGTTCCGCTGGCCGTCATGGGCCTGAACCAGGGTGAAAACCTGTTCGTCCACGAAGACGGCTCGTTCACCGTGGGCGGCTACGTGCCGGCCTACATCCGCCGCTATCCGTTCGTGCTGGCCGCTGACGAGACGCAGGATCGCCTGATCGTGTGCATCGACAAGGGCTCCAGCTTGCTGTCGGAAACCGGCCAGACCCCGCTGTTCGACGAAAAGGGCGAGCCGACCGAATACACCCAGAACTGCATCAAGTTCTGCGACGACTTCGAAGTCGAACGCCGCCGCACCGACTCGTTCGTGCAGCTGCTGAAGGACAACGACCTGTTCGAGCTGAAGACCGCTGTCTTCACCCCGACCGACGCCGCCGGCAATCCGGGTGAGCCCCAGACGGTCGCCGAATATTACGGCGTCTCGGAAGACAAGCTCAACGCCCTCCCGATCGAGAAGCTGAAGGAGCTGCAAACCAGCGGCGCCCTGGCCCAGATCTATGCGCACCTGGTGTCGCTGGTCGGCTGGGACAAGCTGATCGCGGTGGCCATGGTTCGCCAGCAGGCTGCGGCCGGCGCCGCCAACTAGGCTTTCGGAAAGTCCGGAATTGAAGGGCGGTGAGGCTTCGGCTTCGCCGCCTTTTTTCTTGTCCGATTGCGGAGGCGGCGGGGACTAGGGGTTCACCCCCTCGTGCGAACGCTCCATGGCGCGCTTGTAGGCGTCGCGGCCGGTTGTCCGGGCGAGATAGGCCTGTTCGGCGTCGCCGAGGATGACGCCGCAGGTCCGTTGACCCAGGTTCAGAGCATAGGTCACCGAGATGTCGGCGGCGGTGAAAGCCTCGCCGGCGAGGTAGGGCGAGCGGGCAAGCCGTTGGCTGACCAGCTTCAGCCGCTTCTGGAACGACTTCAGGCTCCAGGTCGCGCCCCAGTTTTCCCGCTCGGCCTCGGGCGCGATGAAGCGGCTGACGATGACGGGCATCATCAGGGTCGCAAGGCCCGCTTCGCCCAGGTGCAGAAACTGCTGGTAGGCCGGGAAGCTCGGATCCTGTGGCGCGGGCGCCAGCGGCGTCGGCCCGTAGCGGGCCATCAGATACTCCATGATCGCGATGGACTCGATCATGACCACGTCGCCGTCCTGCATCGCCGGAATGTAGTTGGCGGGGTTGATCGCCAGGAACTCGGGGTCCTGTTCGACCGCCAGCATGTCCACCTGCCGCAGCCGGTAGCGATCGTTCGATCCAGCGCCGCCGGCCTGGCTTCCTGATCGCGACGCCGTCTGTCCGCCCGCCGGTGATAGCGCCGCGCGATCCCTGACCGATCTACCGGGCGAACACGCTCCGCGTGAGGCAGGAAAAGACGAGGCGCCCGTGCCTCGTCGAGCAGGTCGTGCTGGGCGATGATGATGCCCTTGTCCTCGCCCACCGGGTCCTTGCCCATCACCGTCATGCGACCGCGCAGCAACTCGCCGCACCGGCGGGTTGCGCGTCCAGCGCAGCGCGTCGACGCCCAGGCGCTTGGTCTGAGGCCAGGCCGCGCTGGACTCGGCGTCTAGCCGCGACCAGATCGCGAAGGTCATGGCGTCGGGCGCGCCGCTTTCGGTCGGCCAGCCGGGCGTGAAGGCGGCGGTGAAAGCCTCCAGCGCCTTGCCGTCCACCACGCGGGTCCCCAGCGAAACGACCTGACCAATCTCGATATCGTCGAAGGCGGCGGGCATGTGGGGTCTCACTGATGAATCGTCTCGGACTGTCCATGGTCGGTTGACCATTGTCGAGAGCGCGTGGGCGGGCCATGTGTGCGGTCAGGTCCCAAGAGCATGGCAGCCGAAAGTGGCGCCCGGTTTCGGCGCCTGCCATGCTCTATCTTTGAACTCTATGCGGAAGCTGTGCTGCATGTTGATCCGGAAACTCCTCGCGGCCCTGCAGGGCGTGCTCCTGGCCGGGCTGCTGGTCGGAACCGCCTCGGCGGGACCGGTCAACAGCGGGCATCTGGAGGCCGAGCTGGTCACCCAGGACGCCGGCGCTGTTCCCGGCGCGACGATCTATGTGGCCCTGCGCCAGAAGATCCAGCCGGGCTGGCACACCTATTGGCGCAATCCGGGCGATGCGGGCGACGCCACCAAGATCGTCTGGACCCTGCCGACCGGCTGGACCGCCGGCGAGATCGTCTGGCCGACGCCGGAGAAAAGCCGCGTCGGGCCGCTGCTCGACTATGCCTATACGGGCGAGGTGCTGCTGCCGGTGCCGATCACTGTGCCGGCCGACGCCAAGGTCGGCTCGACCGTCACCCTGAAGGCCGCCGCCGCCTTCCTGGTCTGCGAGCAGATCTGCGTGCCGGAAGACGCCGTCGTCACCCTGGACCTGCCGATCGTCGCCGGAGCCCCGTCGCCCGACCCCAAGTGGGGCGCTGCCGTCACCAAGGCCCTGGCCGACGCGCCCAAGGCGGCGGGTCTGAAGGCGGTCTTCAAGCTGGACGGCAAGGTGCTGAAGCTGGCCGTCACCGGCGGCCCGCTGAAGGGCGCCGACATGGCCGGGGCCTATTTCTATCCCTATTCCGGCAAGGTCATCGACCACGCCGCCGAGCAGCTCATCGAGCGTGGCCCCGAAGGGCTGACCCTGTCCCTGACCCCCGGCTACGATTTCACCGCTGGAACCCCGCCGACCGAACTGGCCGGCGTTCTGGCCCTGAAGGGTCAGGCCTATGAGGTCACCGCCACGGCGGGCGATCCGCCGGTTGCCGCGCTCGGCCTCGGCGCGCCGGCGGCCGGCGGCAAGGGACCGGCGGGCGGGACCAGCCTGGCCGCCGCCCTGCTGTTTGCCTTTCTGGGCGGGCTGATCCTGAACCTGATGCCCTGCGTGTTCCCGGTGCTGTCGATGAAGGCCGCCAGCCTGGCCGGCCACGCCCACGATCCGGGCAAGACCCGCCTGCAGGGCCTGGCCTTCCTGGTCGGCGTCGTCGCCACCTTCCTCTCCCTGGCCGGCCTGTTGATCGCGGTGCGGGCCGGCGGCGCGGCGGTGGGCTGGGGCTTCCAGCTGCAGTCGCCGGTCGTGGTCGGAGCCCTGGCCCTGGTCATGCTGCTGGTGGCCCTGAACATGTCGGGCGTCTTCGAGTTCGGAACCTCGGTGCAGGGCGTCGGCGGCAGCGTTTCGGCGCGCGGCGGCGTGGCCGGCAGTTTTCTGACCGGCGTGCTGGCCGTGGCCGTGGCGTCGCCCTGCACCGCGCCGTTCATGGGCGCATCGCTGGGCTTTGCTCTGACCCAGCCGCCGCTGATCTCGCTGTCGGTGTTCCTGGCCCTGGCGCTCGGCTTCGCCGCGCCCTTCGTGCTGGTGGCGTTCGTTCCGGCCCTGCTGGCCCGCCTGCCGCGCCCCGGCGCCTGGATGGAGACCCTGAAGCACGCCCTGGCCTTCCCGATGTACGGAACGGCCGCCTGGCTGGTCTGGGTGTTCAGCCAGCAGGCCGGCTCGATCGCCCTGGGCGAGATCCTGGCCGCCGCCGTGCTGGCCGGCTTCGCCGCCTGGCTGTGGGGCCACGCCCAGACCCGCCGCGCCGTGGGCAAGCCCAGCCTGGTGTCGGCCCTGATCGCCGCCCTGGCCCTGGCCGGCGCCGCCGCTCTGACCGCCCTGACCCTGCAAGCGCCGGGGCCCGTCGTCGCCGGTCCCGCGTCCCTGGCCGCCGCACCCGCCGGACCGGGCCTGGCGTCCGAGCCGTGGTCGCCGGAAAAGCTGGCCGCGCTGCAGGCCGAGGGCCGGCCGGTGCTGGTCGACTTCACCGCCGCCTGGTGCGTGACCTGCCAAGTCAACGAGAAGGTCGCCCTGTCCGGCGCCGGCGTCGCGAAGTTGTTCAAGGACAAGAACGCCGTGCTGCTGCGCGCCGACTGGACCAACCGCGACGCGACGATCGCCGCCGCCCTGGCCGAGCACGGCCGGGTCGGGGTGCCGCTGTATCTGGTCTATCCGGCCAAGGGCGGCGCGCCGGTGATCCTGCCGCAACTGCTGACCGAGGGCATGGTGGTCGAGGCGATCGAGAAGGCCGCCTCATAGGCCGTTTCGCATAACGCCAGGATGTGAGAGGTTGCAGGGGCGAGGGGGAACTCTGTCCATCTGGAGCTCGCCATGTCTGTCACGCCCAATCTTGTCACGCGTCGTCTCGTCACTGCTGGCCTGCCGCTGATGGCGGTCGCCGCGCCTACGCTCGTGCATGCCGCCCCTGCGCCCGCCTTCACCGCCAAGGATATCGACGGCAAGGTCCGCGCGCTGGCCGACTTCCGGGGCAAGACCGTCGTCCTCGAATGGGTCAACGAGGGCTGCCCGTATGTGAAGAAGCACTATTCCGGCAACATGCAGAGCCTGCAGCAGGCCGCCAAGGCCGACGGCGTCGTCTGGCTGACCATCGCCTCGTCCGCGCCCGGCAAGCAAGGCTACTTTCCTGATGGCGCGGCTGCCAAGCGCTGGATGAGCGCCAAGGGCGCCAAGCCGACCACCCTGCTGCTGGATCCCGACGGCGTCGTCGCCACGGCCTACAAGGCCAAGACCACGCCGCACATGTACGTCATCGACCCGGGCGGCGCGGTCGTCTACGAGGGCGCGATCGACGACACGCCCAGTTCCAGGGTCGAGGATCTGAAGACGGCGAAGAATCTGGTCGCCGCCGCCCTGGCCGACGTCAGGGCCGGGCGGTCCGTGAAGGTCGCCTACAGCCAGCCCTATGGCTGTGCGGTGAAGTACAGGGACGCCTGAAGCTCTGTCATTCCGGCCAAGCGCGCAGCGCGCGAGCCGGGACCGCCGGAAACGCACCCGCTGCGTCAGAATCGGTCGTGCTTGCGAACGGGACAGGACCCCGGCGTCAGACTTCCGGCTGCGGGGGAGCCGTGATGACCTCGACATTGTCGTTGAGCAGATAGGCCAGCTCTTCCAGGGCGACGCGGCGGGCGGCCGGGCGGCGTCCTGGACGTCCTTCAGCCGCACCGGCAGGTCCTGGGCGATGCCGCGCAGGATGCATTTGAGGTCACCGTCCGTGCCGCGCGCCTTGAGCAGCAGGTGGGCCTGCATGTCGAGGCCGGACAGCTCGGTGATCCGTGCGGCGAAGGCGTCCCAGCCGGGCAGGGGGCCGTCCTTGCCCTTCCAGCCGTCGACCTCGACCTGCAGCTTCAGCTTGCCCGCCCGGCTGACGATGTCGGCGAACAGGGGCTCGGCTGCGACCGAGACGGGGGCCGAGGCCGGCAAGGCGTTGGGCGTCGAGACCGGACTGGCCGAGGCCAGCCACAGCATGGCGGAAAAGGCGACAGCATCGCAGGACATGGCGTTCTCCCCGCAAAAAACGTCATTGGTCTTCATGACGCTGCGGTATCGGTTTGGTAAGCCCGCACGGGTAAACGCCGATTTACCAAACTCGCAAGGAACGCACGCATGGCCGATCTCGACGCCGCCTGGACCCGCCTGGAAGCCGCCGCCAAGGCCGCGGGCGACAAGCGCATCGTCGAGATGTTCGACGCCGAGCCCGATCGCCTGGCCAATCTGACGCTGGACGTCGCCGGCCTGCACATCGACCTGTCCAAACAGGCCTGGGACGAGGCCGGCCTGGAAGCCGCGCTGGACCTGGCCCACGCCGCCGACGTCGAGGGCGCCCGGGCCCGGATGCTGGCCGGCGAGGCGATCAACAGCTCCGAAGGCCGCGCCGTGCTGCACACCGCCCTGCGGGCTCCAGCGGGCGCTGACATCAAGGCCCAGGGCGCGCCGGTGATGGCCGAGGTCGAAGCCGTCCGTCAGCGGATGAAGGCCTTCGCCGAGGCTGTGCGCTCGGGCCAGATCAAGGGCGCCACGGGCAAGCCGTTCAAGGCCATTCTGCACATCGGTATCGGCGGATCGGACCTGGGCCCCCGCCTGCTGTGGGACGCCCTGCGGCCGGTGAAGCCGCAGATCGACCTGCGCTTCATCGCCAATGTCGACGGCGCCGAGTTCCTGCTGACCACGGCCGACCTCGACCCGACCGAGACCCTGGTGATCATCGTCTCCAAGACCTTCACCACCCAGGAAACCCTGTCCAACGCCACCGCCGCGCGCGCGTGGCTGGCGGAGGCCCTGGGCGAGGCCAGCGCCAACCAGCACCTGGCCGCCATCTCGACGGCCCTGGAAAAGACCGCCGCCTTCGGCATAAGCGACGAGCGCGTGTTCGGCTTCTGGGACTGGGTCGGCGGCCGCTATTCGCTGTGGTCGTCGGTCAGCCTGTCGGTGGCCGTGGCCTGCGGCTGGGACGCCTTCCAGGGCTTCCTGGACGGCGCCGCCGCCATGGACGCTCACTTCGCCGCCGCGCCGCTGGACAAGAACGCCCCGGTGCTGCTGGCCCTGGCCCAGATCTTCAACCGCAACGGCCTGGACCGCCGCGCCCGCTCGGTTGTTCCGTACTCGCACCGCCTGCGCCGCCTGGCCTCGTTCCTCCAGCAGTTGGAGATGGAGAGCAACGGCAAGTCGGTCGGCCCCGACGGCCAGCCCGCCAAGCGCGGAACGGCCACGGTGGTGTTCGGCGACGAGGGCACCAACGTTCAGCACGCCTATTTCCAGTGCATGCACCAGGGAACCGACATCACGCCCATGGAGCTGATCGGCCTGGTCAGGTCCGACGAGGGCCCGGCCGGCATGCACGAAAAGCTGCTGTCCAACCTGCTGGCTCAGGCCGAGGCCTTCATGGTGGGCCGCACCACCGATGACGTGATCGCCGAACTCACCGCCAAGGGGATTGATGCGGCCGAGATTGGCGCCCTGGCCCCGCAGCGCACCTTCGCCGGCAATCGTCCATCCACCCTGCTGCTGCTGGAGCGCCTGACGCCCCAGACCTTCGGCGCGCTGATCGCCCTCTATGAGCACAAGACCTTCGTCGAGGGCGTCATCTGGGGCATCAACAGCTTCGACCAGTGGGGCGTGGAGCTGGGCAAGGTGATGGCCGGCCGCATCCTGCCGGAGCTGGAAAGCGGCGCGGTCGGCAGCCACGATCCGTCGACCACGGCGCTGATCGGGCGGTTGAAGGTTTAGGGCCTTCGATCACTCGCCCCCTCCGCGCCTGCGGCGCTCCTCCCCCGTAGGGGGAAGATGAGAGCGTCTTCCCCCTACGGGGGAGGACGACCGCGAAGCGGTCAGGAGGGGGCGAGTCTGACGGTCACAGCTCGCTCTTCTCTCGTCGGTCGTGAGCGCCGGCTAGACCAACGACTTCAGCCGGTCGATCCCGGTGGCCTGCCGAACGATCATGGCCGTAAGCGCATTGCCGTTTGCGGCATTGGTGAAGACGACGATCGCGCGCCCGCGTCGGGCGTCGCCGACGCCCAGGGTCTTGAAGATCCCGTAATTGCTGCCGCTGTGCTGGAACAGCGGGCCCGCTGAGGACTGTTCGAGTTCCCAACCCAGTCCGCGTGAAATGTCGCGCCCGCGCACGTCGAGCTGAGGGGTGAGCATCGCCCGCCGGGTCGCATCGCTGATCTCCCAGTCCGCCCGCCCCGGCCGGTCCATCATCAGCAGCATGAACGTCGCATAGTCGGACGCCGTCGTCAGGAGCCCGCCCGCCGAGTTGACCAGCAGGTCGTGGGTCGTCGGCGCCGTCTTGGGATCGGTCTCGCGCATCGCCGCGATCGAATCCTCATAGGTCCATGACGCGATCGGCTTGCCCCACTGCGACGCCACCCGAAGCAGCCGGTCGCCCAGCTCGCGCGTGGGCTGGGGAGGAAGCGCCTGCTCGCCTTCCGGAGGCTCGGAATGGCCAAAGACCGCCGACCGGGCGATCTGTTCGTCCCAGCCGAAGGTGCTGTGAGACATTCCCGCCGGGCCGAACAGCCTGGCCTGCATCACGCTGCCAAGGCCCATTCCCATGATCGTCTCGACGACCAGCTGCAGCCAGATGAAGGCTTCGCCCGAATAGGTGTAGTTCGATCCGGGTGGGCTACTGGTGACGAGCGGCGCGGAAGCCCAGTTGGGCAGGCCGGTCGAATGCGCCAGCACATGCCGGGCCGTGATCCGTTCCAGATTGGGGTCATTCCCCAGGGTCGCAGGCCGGCGGTAGGCGACGAGCGGCGTGTCGAGGTCCAGGCGCTTTTCATCGACCAGCCGCATCACGACATAGGCGAAGACCGGCTTGGTCATCGACGCCGCTTCAAACAACGTGTCCTCCCGCACCGGGTCGCGGGTGAGCACGTTTTTCACGCCGAAGCTGCGGCTCCAGGCTAGCTTTCCGCGGTCGATGACCGCAATGGCGACGCCGGGGACCCCGGCGATGCGCATGAAGCGTGGAATCTCCTGAACCAGGTCTTCCGACGGAATCCAGGCGCCGTCGCCGTCCAGGCCTCGGGCTCGCGGACGGGCGAGGGCAGACGTCGCCCCGCCGCTGACGGTTAGCGCTGCGGAGCCGATCAGCAAAGCTCGCCGGGCGAACATCGTTCCAGAAGGGCTCATTTCGGTTTCCATCCGCAGACGCGAGAGTCTCGCGTTCTGGCGGCCGTCTTTCAAGGGCTGACCGCGCCTGTAGCGGAGCTGGCCCTACACCACCCGTGGTCGATTGACTCTCGTGCGCGCTGGACGGAGAACAAAGTGCGAACCAAGGAGCCTTCCATGCCGACCCAACGCCCCCGCCGGCGCGCGCCTCACCACGTGTGCAACCCATGAGCCCGCGCAACAGCCGCGCAAGGGGAGAGGGATGCTCTTACCTACCGCCCCCTTCCCCCAGCCTTCCCACTACGCTATAGCCCGCCCGCAATGACCCGCACGCCGCACCATCACGGCCGCCACCACCATCCGACCTCGCCTCGCGGGATCGGCCGGGTCCGCTCGCTCTAGAAGCAAGCCCCCTGCCTGAGCCCCGCCTAGCGGATGGGGCTTTGCTGCAAGCGCCATCCGTCGAAGCCTTGAAGTTCTAAGGACGACGATGACCGACTCCCCGAAGACCGAAGCCGCCGAAGCCTTCCGCCCCGAAGCCCGCGCCCCGCGCGGCTTCGCCGACAAGCGCGCCCGCGACCTGCGGGCCGAGCGCGCCATCCTGGAGGCGGTGTCGGCGGTCTATGAGCGGCACGGCTTCGAGGCGCTGGACACCGGGGCCTTCGAATATGCCGACGCGCTGGGCAAGTTCCTGCCCGACAGCGACCGTCCCAATGAGGGCGTGTTCGCCCTGCAGGACGACGATGATCAGTGGATGGCGCTGCGCTACGACCTGACCGCGCCCCTGGCCCGGTTCGCGGCGCAGAACTGGGAGACCCTGGCCAAGCCGTTCCGCCGCTATGCCTATGGCCCGGTGTGGCGCAACGAGAAGCCCGGCCCGGGCCGCTTCCGCGAATTCATCCAGTGCGACGCCGACACGGTGGGCTCCGCCTCGGCCGGAAGCGGACGCGGAGATCATCGCCCTCGCCGTCGCGGGCCTCGAGGCCGCCGGCCTGCCGCGCGGCACGGCGGTGATGAAGATCAACAATCGCAAGCTGCTCAACGGCCTGCTGACCTCGGCCGGGGTCGAGACCAACGGCCAGAAGCTGGGCGTGCTGCGCGCCGTCGACAAGCTGGACCGCCTGGGCGTCGAGGGCGTGCGCCTGCTGCTGGGCGAGGGGCGTCTGGACGAGAGCGGCGCCTTCACCAAGGGCGCGGGCCTGGCGGGCAAGGCGATCGACGCGGTGCTCGACTTCGTCCAGGCCGGGTCCGGGGGGCGCTCGGAGACGCTGAGCAAGATCGCCAATGTCATCGGCGGTTCGGCCGAGGGCGACGAGGGGCTCAATGAGCTGGCCCTGATCGACGCGGCCCTGAAGAGCCTGGGCGTCGCCGACGACCAGGCGATGTTCGAGCCGTCGATCGTGCGCGGGCTGGAATATTACACCGGCGCGGTGTTCGAGGCCGAACTGCTGCTGTCCACCCTCGACGAGAAGGGAAACAAGGTCTCGTTCGGCTCGATCGGCGGCGGCGGGCGCTATGATGACCTGGTGGCGCGGTTCACCGGCCAGCAGACCCCGGCCACGGGCTTCTCGTTCGGCGTGTCGCGGCTGGCCTCGGCGCTGCGGGCGGCCGGTCGCGAGCGCGCTGCGATCGGCGCGCGGGCCGGTGGTGCTGGTCGTCTTCGACCAGGCCCACATGGGCGAGTATTTCTCGGTGGCCTCGGAACTGCGCAACGCCGGCATCGCCGCCGAGGTGTATCTCGGGACCTCCGGCATGCGGCCGCAGATGAAATATGCCGACCGCCGCATGGCGCCGGCCGCCATCATGCTGGGCGGCGACGAGATCGCGGCCGGCACGGTGACGATCAAGGACCTCGATCTGGGCCGCGAGCTGGCGTCCGGCGTGGCCGACAACGCCGCCTGGAAGGCCGAGCGTCCGGGCCAGCAGACCATCCCGCGCGGCGAGCTGGTGGCCGCCGTGCGTCGCATCATCGCCGGCGGGGAGAGCGGCCAATGAGACTGGAACGCGCCATTCCCGCCGCCGCGCTGGAGGCCATCCGCGCGCCGTTCGCCGCCGCCGGCGCCGTGCTGACCGACGCCCCGGTGCTGCAGCCACTGGGCCTGCTGCTGGACCTGGCCGGCGAGTCGATGCGCTCGCGGCTGTTTGTGGTGTCGGGCGACGGGGGCGAGGAGGCCTGCCTGCGTCCCGACTTCACCGTGGCCATCGCCCGCGCGCACATCGAGGCGGGCGCGGCGTCGGGCCGCTATCTCTATGACGGCAAGGCCTTCCGCGTGGCTCCGCGCGGCAGCGACCGGGCCGAGGAGTTCCTGCAGATCGGGGTCGAGGCCTTCGAGGCCGGCGACCCCGTGGCCGCCGACGCCCAGATCGCCGCCCTGGCCTGGGCCGCGTCGGCCGCCGGCGGGCGCTCGGACCTGTCGCTGGTGCTGGGCGATGTGGGGCTGTTTGCGGCCTTCATCGACAGCCTGGACCTGGCCGCGCCGCTGGCCGCGCGCCTGACGCGCGCCTTCGCCCGGCCCCGGCAGCTGAAGGCCGAGCTCGAAGGCGGCGTCGAGGTCACCGCCGAACAGAGCCGCATCGCCGCCTTGCTGGCGGGCCTGCCGGAAGGCGAGGCCTCCGCCGTGTTGCAGGAGCTGTGGTCCCTGGCCGGCATCGAGCCGGTGGGCGGCCGCCGTCCCGCCGAGATCGCCCACCGCCTGGTCGAACGCGCCCAGGCCGCCAGGGCCGGTCGTCTGTCTGCTGAACAGGCCGATGCGGTGCGGGCCTTCCTGGCGGTCAGCGATCGTCCGGGCGCGGCGCTGGACGCCATCGCCGCCCTGGCCGGTCCCCGTCGCGCGGCGCTGGATGCGGCCCTGGACGGCTGGCGCGCGCGCCTGTCCGGCCTGGTCGCCCAGGGCGTGCCCGAGGACCGCATGGTGCTGACGGCCGCCTTCGGCCGGGCCTTTGGCTATTATGACGGCTATCTGTTCGAGGTGCGCAGCGACGCCCTCGGCGACGAGCGGCCCGTGGCGGCCGGCGGACGCTATGACGGCCTGCCCGCCCGCCTGGGCGCGGAACGTAAGACTGGCGCGGTGGGCTGCATGGTCCGTCCGGCCCGAGCCTATGCCGGAGGCGGCGAATGAGCGCCCAGATGATCTTCGCCATCCCCTCCAAGGGGCGCCTGAAAGAACAGGTCGAGGCCTGGCTGGCCGAATGCGGCTTCCGGCTGGAGATGACCGGCGGCTCGCGCGGCTATTCGGCTGAGCTGTCGGGCCTGCCCGGCGTGTCGGTGCGCCTGCTGTCGGCGGGCGACATCGCTGCGGGCCTCGATGCGGGCGAGCTGCACCTGGGCGTCACGGGCGAAGATTTGCTGCGCGAGCGCGGCGACGACATGGACAGCCGGGTGATGCTGCTGCGCGCCCTGGGCTTTGGCCGCGCCGATCTGGTGGTCACGGCCCCCAAGAGCTGGCTGGACGTCGACACCATGGCCGATATCGACGAGGTCGGGCACGCTCATCTGGCCCGCACCGGCCGCCGCCTGCGGGTGGCGACCAAATACGTCACCCAGACCCGGGCCTTCTTCGCCCGCCACGGCGTGGCCGACTACCGCATCGTCGAGAGCAGCGGCGCCACCGAGGGGGCCCCGGCCGCCGGCGCGGCGGAACTGGTGGTCGACATCACCACCACCGGCGCGACCCTGGCCGCCAACGGCCTGAAGATCCTGTCGGACGGCGTGATCCTCAAGAGCCAGGCCCAGCTGACCGCCTCGTTGATCGCCGACTGGTCGCCCGCGCAGCTGGAGTCGCTGCAAAGGCTGCTGTCGGTGGTCGAGGCCAAGGGCCGGGCGCGGACGCTCGCCACCCTGGTCTGGCCGTCCGAGCAGGACGACGTGGCCCAGGCCGCCGTCGCCGGCTTCGTCGCCCGGGGCGGTTCGCGCCGGGCTAATGGCGCCCTGTTGGCCGCACGCGATCTGTTCGACGCCGCCGCCGCCCTGGCGGCCGCCGGGGTCGAGCCGGTGACGGTGTCGCGTCCGGACTATGTGTTTGAGGCGCGTTCGCAGGTGCTGGATCAACTGACCGAACGGCTCGCTCGTTAACTTTTGACGTATGAGTCAAAAATAGCGTAAGAGAACAGTGATAAGTTTGACCCGTGCGTCCAAACTACGGCCAGTTCGTCAAAAAAGCACTCAACCCGTTACAGAAAGCCGCTTTGTGGCGTTGACACGGTCACGATTTTGACGTTTCTACACCCTGCAAGGAAGAACAAAGCCCATCAGAGAGCTTACTTCCTTCGGCGTTTCGGGGAGGAAACGCCCGCCTAGATCGAATGATCGAGAAAATAGCCAGCCCGTCGCGATTATCCCCCGCGGCGGGTTTGGTGTATCTGGGCCCCAGTTTCCATATTTGACTCCTTCGTCAAAAACTAGAGCGCGTTCGACGGTGGTGGACCGCTGCGCCCGCAGCGGTCCTTGCGGATCGCGCGCAAGGTCGCGGATGATCGTCCCGCGCCGTCCCGCGCGCCTGTCGATCTGCCCGCGTGCGGAGGAGGGATCCCTGTGAAGCCCCTGGGCCTGCTTCTGCCGGCGCTGATCCCGTCCTGGAACTTCTTCGACGTGATCGCGCCCTCACCGCGCATCGAATATGCCCTGGCTCCGTCGTCCGCCGTTCCGCAGGAGGGCTGGGTCGAATTCAGGCCCCGGCCCCAGCGGGTGTCGGCTTTGGCCCTGCTGCGCCGGCTGTTGTGGAATCCGCGCTGGAACGAGACGCTGTTCTTGGTCAGCTGCGCCGAGCGGCTGATCAACGCGCCGACCGACCACAGTCAGAACGAGATCTTTTCACGCCTCGCCGCCGGCCTAGGTCAGGCGCAGGAGGGCTGGCTGAGCTTTCGGCTGGTCTTTGTGAGCCGCGAGGGTCGGGCGATCCAGCGCGAGGTGCTGTTCCAGTCGGCGCCGCGCCGCCTCGTGGACATCGCCGCCTGATGACCCTGGACGCCGCCTCCCGCCTGACCGAAGGGCTGCTGGCTCTGGCCTTGCTGCAGCAGAGCCTGGAGCATCTGAACGGCCCGCGCGCCGACCGTCCGCTGTTCCTGGCGCGGATGGCGCTGTGCGGGCTGGTCATCGTCGGAGCGGCCTCGCCCTGGCCGCTGGTCGCGCTTGCGGGCCTGGTGGGCCTGGCCGGGGTGTCGCTGCTGATCCTGCAGCGTTTCCAGGGCCCCTATAACGGTGGCAGCGATCGGATGGGCCTGCTGGCCCTGTGGTGCCTGACCCTGTCGCGACTGGCGCCGAGCCCGGCCCTGGCCGAGCTGTTCTTCGGCTATCTGGGCCTGCAGCTGATGCTGTCCTACGTCATCTCGGGCGGGGTGAAGATCGTCAATCCCGACTGGCGCAACGGTCAGGCCCTGGCCGACGTCTTCCGGTTCTCGGCCTATCCGGTCAGCGAGGACCTGCGCCGCTGGGCGGACCGGCCGCGCGTGCTGTTGGCCATGTCGTGGGCGGTGATGCTGTTCGAACTGGCTTTCCCGCTGACCCTGCTGTCGCGCGAGAGCCTGATCGTCGGGCTGGTGATCGCCGCGAGCTTCCACCTGGCCAATGCCTGCCTGTTTGGCCTCAACCGGTTCTTCTGGACGTGGCTGTCGGTCTATCCGGCCATCCTGTGGCTGCAGGCGCGGGTGGTGTGAGGCGCGGGGCGATCCTCTGTTCGCAGACCGAGCTTTGATCCCGCTTGACCGGCGCCGCGCATCCCCTCGCGGCGCCGGAATGCGTTTGAGGACCGCCGGTCGCCCGGCGGTCCTCGTGTCGTGCGATCCGTCAGGCCTCAGGTCGGCGAGACGGAGAAGACGATCGGGATCGTCACCTCGCCGCCGGCCACCGGCTGTCCGTCGAGGGTCTGGGGACGCATCTGGAAGATCTGGGCCAGTTGCAGGGCCGCCGCGCCGAAGCCCTGGTCGCCGGGGCTCTCGCTCCGGATCGCGCAACGTGTCAGGCGGCCTTCGGCGGTGACCCGGCAGTCGATCAGCGCGCGGCCCCCTGTCTTGGCGGCGGCCGCGGCGGCGGGATAGTAGCGGGCCATGTCATCGGCGGTGGGCTTGACCGCCCAGTCCGGCTTGATGATCGCGTGGGCTGGGCGCCCCTCGGCGGCCCAGACCGCGCCGGCGCCGGCGAGGCCGACCAGCGTGGCCAGGGCGAGGCCGGCGACTTTTCGCGGGGCGCTTCTGGCGGGGATGTTCAACATGGCGAGTCTCTCCTTCAGGGGATGAGCGCCGCCGGCCGGCCAATGGCAGCCGAACGGTACGACGCGGGGAGCCAGCAGGGTGTCGAGCAGCGTCTCGGCATAGAGCCGGCGCGCTTGTGGGCGACGGATGAGCACGGCCTCGTCGCAGGCCATTTCCTGGTCGAGGCGCAGGCGATGCGCGCCCAGGTGAACCAGGGGATTGAACCAGGCCAGGCACTGGACGGCCACGGCCAGGGCGTTGGCGACCGCGTCGCCGCGCGCCAGGTGAACCCGCTCATGGGCCAGCACAAGGTCGCGGGCCTGACCCTGGAAGCGGGTGTCGAAATCGGCCGGAACCACGATGCGCGGCCACGGGCAGGCCAGCACCATCGGCCCGGACCCGAGGTGGCGGCCCTGCAGCAGGGCCGGGTCGACCGGATGGGGCGCCAGGCGTCCCAGGGACCTTGTGAACCGGGCCTGACGGACGGCGAACAGCAGGGCGGTGACGATCACCCCGGCCAGCCACACCAGCACGACCAGCGACGCGGCCGCCGGGGTCGCCAGCGCCGGCGGAAGGGCGTCGCGAGCGGCCTTGCCGGCGGTGAGGACCAGCGGCGCCAGCGGCGCGGCGCGCGATCGGCGCGGGCCAGCGCGGCCAGGCCGCCCGGCGCGTCGAAGCCACAGCAGATAGGCGGGCAGGGCGCCGAAGCGGCGGCGCACCGGTCCGCGCAGGGCCAGCACCGCCAGGACGCTTCCGGCCAGGGCCAGGTTGGCGCCGGCCAGCGTGGAGACGATGGCGGCGCTCATTTGCCGATCCTTTCGACCAGCGCCTTCAGCTCGGCGATGTCTTCGTCGCTGAGCTTGTCGCCTTCGGAGAAGTGCATGACCATCGGCGCCAGCCGGCCCTGGAACAGACGGTCCAGCAGGCCCTGGCTCTCGGCGTGCGACATAGGTCTCGCGCGTCAGCAGCGGCGCGTACTGATAGCGCCGCCCGTCGGCGGTGGCCGCGACGGCCTTCTTCTTGACCAGACGGCTGATCAGCACCTTCACGGTGCCGTCGGTCCAGCCCTGGGGCTCGCACACCTCTGTCATGATGGCCTCGGAGGTCAGCGGACTACGCCGCCACAAGGCCTCCATGACGACGCTCTCGGCGGCGCTGATCTTCATGCGTCTCTCCCGATGACAAGTGTCAACGAATCGACGTTGACACTTGTCATCGAACTCGTCAACCGGTGGTCGATGAGCGGTGCGCGAAGAGGCTGCGCGACGTACGTCGGCGGCGCGCGCGGCGCGGGGAGGCGTTGACGGTTGTCATGAAGCCATGGCAACTCATTCGCATAACGGGGGTATTCAAATGCCCAAATTGCTTTGGGCCAAGATGCACGGGGGAAACGCATGAGTACGACACCAAGCCAGACGCCGTCGAAGGACTTGGCGTTCTTTCGAACCACCATCACGGCCATGGCCATCGTCGAGATCGCCGGCTTTGTTCTGCAGCTAGCCATGAAGCGATCAAGCTTTGGCGCGCCGCTGGTCGTCCATCTGCATGCCGTCATCTTTATGGGTTGGGTGGCGATCCTCGTCACCCAGGCGTGGCTGGCGGCCGGCGGCGCGGTGCGCCTGCACCGTGCGTTGGGCGGTCTGGCGGTGATCTGGATGCTGGCCATTTTGGTGCTGGGACCGCTGGTTACGATCGCCTCGGCGCGCACCGGGCGCGTGCCGTTCTTCTTTCAGCCCCAGCATTTCGTGATCGCCAATCCGGTGACCCTGCTGGGCGCTGTCGGCCTGTTCGTCGCCGCCGTCGTCTTGCGCAAGAACCGTGAGTGGCACCCGCGCCTGCAGGTCGGGTCCTTCATGATGCTGATGGGGCCGGGCGTTGGCCGCATCATCCCCATGCCGTTCCTCAAGCCCTATGCGTTCGAGATCGCCACCGGGCTGGCGGTGATCGTGCCGCTGATCGGCATCGTGCGAGACTGGCGGGTGCGCGGTCGGCCGCATCCGGCCTGGTTCTGGGCGATCGGCGTGCTGGTCGCGACCCTGGTCGTCGCGCGCGTCGTGGCGCTGTCGCCTGCCGGGGAGGCGATCTTCGCCGCCGCCACGGCGGGCAGCCCTGCCGCGCATACGGACGGTCTGGTCTATCCCAAGCCGCCGCCGCTGTAGCGCATTTTCCGATCCAACTGGATCGGCGAAATGCTCTAGTCTCTTGTTTTAACGCATTTTCTGACGACGAACCGGTATCCACTTCGTCGGAAAATGCTCTAGCGGCCAGACGCAAAAAGGGCCGGTGATCGCTCACCGGCCCTGATCGCGGCCCTGGATTAGAGCCAGGGAGAAGAGGGTCTGGCGACTACCAGATCTTCACCCGGTCTTCCGGCGCGACGTACAGCTTGTCGCCCGGCTTGATGTCGAACGCGCTGTACCAGCCCGGCTGGTTCCGGATGGTGCCGTTGACGCGGTAATAGGCCGGCGAGTGCGGGTCGCTGGCGACCTGCTGCTTGAGGGCGTCGTCGCGGGTCTTCTGACGCCACACCTGGGCCCAGCCCAGATAGACGCGCTGGTCGCCGGTGAAGCCGTCCAGCACCGGGGCGGGCTTGCCCTTCAGCGAGGCGTGATAGGCGTCCAGGCCAAAGCCCAGGCCGCCCATGTCGCCGATGTTCTCGCCCATGGTCAGGCCGCCGTTGACCTTGATGCCGGGCAGGGGCTCGAACGCCGAATACTGGGCGCCCAGCTTGTCGGCCTGGACCTTGAACTTGGCGGCGTCTTCCGCCGTCCACCAGTCGCGCAGCACGCCGTCGCCGTCGGACTTGCGGCCCTGGTCGTCGAAGCCGTGGCCGATCTCGTGGCCGATCACGCCGCCGATGCCGCCGTAGTTGACGGCCGGATCCGCGTCCGGATGGAAGAACGGGGCCTGAAGGATGGCGGCCGGGAACACGATCTCGTTGTTGACCGAGTTGTAGTAGGCGTTGACGGTCTGCGGGGTCATGCCCCACTCGGTCTTGTCGACCGGGCCGTTCAGACGCTCGACGTCATGGCGCCATTCGAAGATGCCGGCGCGCTGGGCGTTGCCGTAGGCGTCGCCCTCCTTCACCTCGAACTTGGAATAGTCTTTCCACTTGTCGGGATAGCCGATCTTGACGGTGAACTTGGTCAGCTTGTCCTGGGCCTTGACCTTGGTCTCGGCGCTCATCCAGTCGAGGTTGTCGATGCGGACCTTCAGGACGTCGCGGATGTTCTTGACCAGGTCATCCATCTTCGCCTTGGACTCGGGCGGGAAGTAGCTGGCGACATAGTCCTTGCCGACCGCTTCGCCCAGCATGCCGTTGACCATGCCGACGCCGCGCTTCCAGCGGGGACGCTGTTCGGGCTGGCCCGACAGGGTCTTGTTGCGGAACTCGAAGCTGGCGTCGACGAAGCGCTTGGACAGCATCGGCGCCGCGCCGTCGGTGAGCTTGAACGCCTGCCAGGCCTTCAGGGTCTCCAGCGGGGTCTCGCTGTAGATCTTGGCGTACTTGGGGAACGAGGTGTTGGTGGTGACGATGAAGCGGTCGACCTTGGGCAGCTCGGTGCCGACCAGGTACTTGTTCCAGTCATAGCCGGGCGTCAGGGCCTGCAGGCCGGCCAGGTCGACGGGGTTATAGGTCTTGTCGCGGTCGCGGCGCTCGACGCGGGTCCACGAGGCTTCGGCCAGCTTGGTCTCGAAATCGACCACGGCCTTGGCGTTCTCGGCGGGCTTTTCCCAGCCGGCCAGGGTCAGCATCTTCTCGACATAGACCAGATAGGCGGCCTTCTTGTCGGCGAACTTGGCGTCCAGATAATAGTCTCGGTCGGGCAGCGAGGTGCCGCCGGTCGACGAATAGACGGCATAGGCCTTGGGGTTCTTGGCGTCGGTCGAGATGCCCACGCTGATCAGGCTGGCATAGGGCGAGACCGGGCTGGTGCCCATCAGGGCCGTGAACTGGTCCTTGGTCTTGACCTTCTTGACGCCGTCCAGCCACGGCTGGATCGGCTTGGCGTCCAGCTTTTCGATGGCGGCTTCATCCATGAAGGCGCGATAGGCGGCGCCGACCTTGGCGGTGTCGCCGGTAGCGGCCTTGTTGGCGGCGGCGGCCTCGATGATCGCCTTGGTGCGGGCTTCCGACAGTTCCGACAGCTTGTCGAAATTGCCGTAGCGGGTGCGGTCCGACGGAATCGCCGTCTTGGCGTCCCACGCGCCGCTGGCGAACTTGTAGAAGTCGTCGCCCGGCTTCACGGACGTATCCATGCCCGAGAGGTCGAAGCCCCACGTGCCGTACTTGGGCGACTCAAGCGAGGTCACGTCGCCGGCCACGCCTTCAGCGAGGGCGGGCAGCAGCGACTGCAGGGTGCAGGCGTCATCAATACAGGGGTGCTGTTCGGACGCTTGCGCGCCAAAGGCGGATAGAGACAACGCGGCCACGGCGGCGGCGGCGAACCAGACTCGTTTCATGGAAATAGGTATCCGTTGGTGTGAGCTGGCGGCAATCTGCCTCGCCGTGGAAAAATTGCTCCCTTACAAATTTGTCATGTCCGCCCAAAACGATGGACTAGTGATGCTGGTGCTCAGCTGCTGATCCCATAGGCGCCGGGGTGGCGGCGCTCTGGACCGTCATTTCAATCGTCGCGCGAAGGCCGTTTTCGAAAAGCAGCGTTACCGGAACTTTTTGCCCCAACGTCAACGGCTGTTTCAGCCCCAGAAGCATGAAGTGATAGCCGCCCGGGGCAAAGGCCTGCTGACCCTTGGCGGGGATCGTCACGCCCTCGTCCTGGCGGCGCATGCTCATCACGCCATTGGTCATGGACGAGTTGTGCATCTCGACCTTGCCGGCGACCGGGCTCTGCGCCGACAGCAACTTGACGGGTTTGGCGCCGGCATTGGCGATGACCATGAAGCCGACACCGTTCATCCCGGCCATGGCCGGACGGGTCCAGGGCTGCTGAACGGTGAGGTCTCCGACCTTGTAGTCGGCGGCGAGCGCCGGGGCGGCGAAGGCGGCGGCGGCCGTCAGGGCCAGGACGAACTTGCGCATCAGGGTCTCTCCTAGAACGGGCTCGAGACGCCGGCGAACACGCCGCGTCCCTCGCCCGGCGATCGCCTCGACCAGAGGATGGCCCCCTTCTTAAGGGAGACGGCGGGTTTTGCCATCACAGGGCTCGCGCTAGTGCCCGCCCGCTGCGGCCGGTTTCTTCTTCGGCGCGCGCGCCAGCATGCCCCGGGCGATTTCTTCCTCGCCGATCAGGGCATGGCTCGCGCCCATCGACTTGAGCAGCAGCACGTCGGCGTCGGTATAGGCGCGGGCGATGATCTCGGCCTTGGGGTTGGCGGCCCTGGCCTGTTCGATGATCCGGGCGGCCTCGAACGGGCTGGGGACGGCGACGAACAGGTGGGTGGCCTTGGCCAGGCCCGCCTTCAGCAGCACCTCGGGCTTGACCGCGTTGCCCGCGATCGCCTCGAAGCCGGCGGCGCGCAGTTCGGCGGCGCGTTCGGGGTCGTCCTCGATGACCACCAGCGGCGAGCGGCCTTTCAGGCCCTCGGCCACCAGCTTGCCCACGCGGCCATAGCCGACCAGCAGGGCGTGCGGCCTGTCGGCGGCGATCAGGGGCGGCTCGCCGGCGGCCTCGCGCTCGTCGGCGATCATCTTGGGCAGGACACGGTCGAGGATCGCGAACAGCAGCGGATTGACCAGGATCGACAGAATGGCCCCGGCCAGGATCAGGTCGCGGCCATCGTCGGGCAGCAGCTTCAGCGACACGCCCAGGCCCGCCAGGATGAACGAGAACTCGCCGATCTGGGCCAGGCTGGCCGAGATGGTCAGGGCCGTGCTCATCGGCCGGCGGAAGGCCAGCACGATGATCAGGGCGGCGATCGACTTGCCCACCACGATGATCGCCAGGGTGGCCAGCACCGCTAGCGGTTCGCGTAGCAGCACGCCGGGGTCGAACAGCATGCCGATCGAGACGAAGAACAGCACCGCAAACGCGTCGCGCAGGGGCAGGGTCTCGTTGGCGGCCTGTTGGGAAAGCTCGCTCTCGGCCATGATCATGCCGGCGAAGAAGGCCCCCAGGGCGAACGACACGCCAAACAGCGCCGCCGAGCCGAACGCGACGCCCAGGGCGATGGCCAGCACGCCCAGGCGGAACAGCTCGCGCGAGCCGGTGTGAGCTATGCGGTGCAGGATCCACGGGATCACCCGACGGCCGACGATCAGCATCAGGGCGACAAAGGCGGCGACCTTGCCCAGGGTGATGGCGAAGGCGCCCGCGACGCCGCCCGGTCCCGGCGCGGCGGCCTCGCCGCCCAGTAGTCCCGAGAAGGCGGGCAGCAGCACCAGGGCCAGCACCATGGCCAGGTCCTCGACGATCAGCCAGCCCACCGCGATCTTGCCGCGCCCGGTCTCGATCAGCCGCCGCTCCTGCAGGGCGCGCAGCAGGACGACGGTCGAGGCGACCGACAGCGCCAGGCCAAAGACGATGCCCGCCCCCAGCGTCCAGCCCAGCAGATGGGCCAGGCCCATGCCCATCACCGTGGCCGCCGCGATCTGCACAATGGCGCCGGGGATGGCGATCTTGCGCACCGCCATCAGGTCCTTCAGCGAGAAGTGCAGCCCCACCCCGAACATCAGCAGGATCACGCCGATCTCGGCCAGCTGCGGCGCCAGTTCCTGATCGGCCACGTAGCCCGGCGTGAACGGTCCCACCAGCACCCCGGCCAGCAGATAGCCCACCAGCACCGGCAGCTTCAGCCGGTTGGCGATGGCGCCGAACACGAAGGCCAGTCCCAGGCCCGCGACGATGGTGGCGATCAGCGAGGTATGGTGCAAAGGCTCTCCTTGACGGTCAACTTTTTCGGGCGTACTCAACCAATATGGGTGACGATGCCCGGATGTGCCAGATGCCACACGCAAAAATTCTCCTGCCGGCTCAATGCCGCGGCGCTCGCGGCCTGCTCAGCTGGTCCCAGGGCGAGCTCGCCGACCGGGCGGGCGTGTCGCGCAGCACGGTCAAGGATTTCGAAACCGAGCGCCATGCGTTGCACCATAGCACCGAACGTCTGCTGATTGAGGCGATCGAGGCCGGGGGGGTGGCTTTGATCGCTCCCGACGAGGCCGGGGCCGGCGTGCGTCTGAAGCTGGCGAGCTAGCGGACAGGAGAGGGAGAGCGCGTGCAGCACGAGGTTTCACCAGCGGACTACAAGGACTTGGTCCTGTTCCTGGCCACCGCGGGCGTTGTCGCGCCGATCTTCAAGCGGCTGAAGATCAACCCCATCCTGGGCTTCCTGCTGGCCGGGGTGATCCTGGGACCTTTCGGCCTGGGCCGCTTCATCCACGTGGCGCCGTGGCTCGACTACGTCACCGTCGACAGTCCCGACGAGATCGCCCAGCTGGCCGAGTTCGGCGTCGTCTTCCTGCTGTTCATGATCGGGCTGGAGCTGTCGTGGGAGCGGCTGCGGCTGATGCGCCGGCTGGTGTTCGGCCTGGGGGCCATGCAGGTGATCGGCTGCTCGCTGGCCCTGGGCGCCGGCGCGATGCTGCTGGGCCAGTCGCCCGTCTCCGCCCTGGCCATCGGCGCGGCCCTGACCCTGTCGTCCACCGCCATCGCCGTGCCGGTGCTGGCCGAGCGGCGCAGGCTGCATTCCGAGGGCGGACGAGCGACCTTCTCGGTGCTGCTGTTCCAGGATCTGGCCGTCGCGCCGATCCTGATCACCCTGACCATCCTGGGGCGCGGCCATGGCGCCTTCGCGTTGAAGGACCTGCTGGCCCTGGCCCCCGCCGCCCTGGGGCTCGGCGCCATCGTGCTGTTCGGACGCCTGTTCCTGCGACCGATGCTGAAGTCCGTCGCCAAGGCCAAGAGCGAAGAGATGTTCATGGCCGCCTGCCTGCTGGTGATCATCGGCGCGGGCATGGTCAGCGCGCTGTCGGGCCTGTCGATGGCGCTGGGCGCCTTCGTAGCCGGTGTGCTGCTAGCCGAGACCGAGTATCGCCACGAGGTCGAGGTCAAGATCGAGCCGTTCAAGGGCCTGTTGCTCAGCCTGTTCTTCGTGTCGCTGGGCATCCGTCTGGACCTGTCGCTGCTGGTCGCCAAGCCGGCGCTGATCCTGGGCGTCGGCCTGGGACTGCTGGCCGTGAAGGCCGCCATGGTCTTCGGCCTGGGCTGGGCCATGCGGCTGGGAACCAAGGCCTCGGCCGAGGCGGCTCTGATCCTGGCGGCCGGCGGCGAGTTCGCCTTCGTCATTCTCGACAACGCCATGGGCGCGCAGGTGGTGCCGCGCGATATCGGTCAGGCCGTGCTGGTCTCGGCCACCCTGACCATGTTCCTGATCCCCGCCCTGGCGGCGCTGGGCGCGCGGCTGGGTCGCAAGGTCGCTGTCGCCAAGACCTCCGAGGCGCCCGCCCGCGACGGTCAGGCCGATGAGCCCGACCGGGTCGGGCCCGAGCCGTCCGGCCAGGTGCTGGTGATCGGCTATGGCCGGGTGGGCAAGCTGGTGGGCGACATGCTGGGTCGCCACGACCTGCCGTGGATCGCCGTGGAGCGCGATGCGCGGCTGGTGGAGCAGGGGCGTCGTGACGGCAGCCAAATCTATTACGGCGACGCCTCGCGGCTTGAGCTGCTGGAGCGTTGCGGCCTGGCCAGCGCCCGGGCGGTGGTGGTGACCATGGACGCCCCGGAAGCGGCCGAGGCGGTGGTGGCCGCCGCGCGCGGGGCGCGTCCCGATCTGACGATCGTGGTCCGGGCCCGCGACGCCCGCCATGCCGCCCGGCTCTATGAACTGGGCGCAACAGACGCCGTGCCCGAGACCATCGAGGCGTCCTGCAGCTATCCGAAGCCGTGCTGGTCGATATCGGCGTGCCGATGGGTCTGGTCATCGCCTCGATCCACGAGCGGCGCGACGAGTATCGCAAGGTGCTCAATCGTCCCGACGCCCTGGGCGGCCGGCGTCGCCGCCTGAGGGACGCCTCGCTGCGATAGGCGCGCCTCAAGGGGCGGGGGCTGGCCGAGATGTGGGCCAGTCTGTCCGCGCTCGGACTGTTCGTTCCGGTGGTCGCCGGCGCGACGATGGCGCGTTACAGAACAACGCTCGACTGATCGGGGCGGAATCTTCCTCCTAAACGGGAAGAACGGCGCGGCCGTGGCTGTGCTGCGACAAAGCGCCGCCTTTTCATGCGGCAAGCCCTTGCGCGACCCGGTTTCACGTGCGAACCAACAAACTGGCGCTCTCAGCGGAAGATTTTCAGCCGATACGCTCGGAAGTTGATTTTGTGGGGCAGTCTTGTTTGGCTTCCTGGAGCGCATATCCAGGTCAGCGAAACCTGACGAGTGTGGCTTTGCTGACACTTTCCCGGGACGTTCGCCTTGGTATAACGATGCTCGGCCGTCTTCGGCCGGAGCAGGGCAATAGAGGGCTCTTGATATGAAATTCAAACTCCTGGCGGGAGTCGCTCTGGCTGCGGTTTGCGCCGCGTCGGGCGTCTCCGCTCAAGGAGACCGGCTGGTACGGCGCGGTCGACCTTGGCTACCACTGGCCGACCGGTCTGAAGACCGAATCGGAAGCCAACGCTCCGGACGGCGCCCCCTATCTGTGGGAATGGTCCTCGGACAAGGACTGGGCCGGCTTTGTCCGCCTGGGTTATCAGTTCACGCCCAACTGGCGCGCTGAAGTCGAGGGCGGCTATCGCCCCGGCGATCTGACCGCTGTCCGCGGCAACGCCGTTCGCCAACAGCCGCGCGGTCTCTGCACCCCGGGCGTCGTGCGTTCGTCCACCGCTCCGACCTGCGGCTCGCCGTCGGGCTCGATCGACTCCTGGACCCTGATGGCGAACGTCCTGTACGACTTCGCCCCGGACGCCTGGCTCAACCCGTTCGTCGGCGCCGGCGTCGGCCTGAACCGTCTGGACGTGAAGGCCCTCGGCCAGTTCAGCGGCGTGGGCGCCATCACCGCCACCAACGTGGCTGTCCAGAACCTGTCGGTTGACGACGACGACATGGCTGTCGCTTGGCAAGCCATCGCCGGCGCCTCGATCAAGGCGACCGACAAGCTGAAGATCGACGTCACCTATCGCTACCTCGCCGGCACGGACAGCTCGTTCTCGTCGTCGGGTTCGGGCGCGCTGCAACCGGGCACGTTCCAGGGCGAATACAAGGATCAGTCGCTGACCGTTGGTCTGCGCTATTCCTTCGCCGCTCCTCCGCCCCCCCCGCCCCCGCCCCCGCCCCCGCCGCCGCCTCCCCCGCCGCCCCCGCCGCCTCCGCCCCCGCCGCCTCCCCCGCCGCCTCCGCCGGCGTATGAGGCTCGCGAATTCATCGTCTACTTCCCGTTCGACCAGTCGGTCCTGACGCCGGAAGCCCAGTCGGTGGTTTCGGAAGCCGCGAACTACGCCAACGCCGGCAAGGCGACGAAGCTGGTGGTCGTCGGTCACACCGACCGTTCGGGCTCTGACAAGTACAACGCCAAGCTCTCGGAACGCCGCGCCAAGGCCGTCGCCGACGCTCTGGTGGGTCAAGGCGTCGCCGCCGGCGCCCTGGCTGTTGACTGGAAGGGCGAAAGCGCTCCGGCCGTCGCCACCGGCGACGGTGTCAAGGAACCGCTGAACCGCCGTTCCACGATCTCGATCAACTTCTAAAGATCGCGATCCATCTGATCTGGGAGGGCCCGGCGGAAACGCCGGGCCTTTCTTTGTCCCGACCTTTTTGTCGCGCGCGGCGCCTGGCGGATTGTTTTTGTGGTCATCCTGTGGGCGGACGTCGATGTCCGGGGGCGGATCGACTCGCGACCCTTGCGGCGCACTGTCGCGGGTGAAAAAGCTTCATCGAGGCAACCCGTTGATCCTGCCCAGCAAGTTCGGAGCGACCGAGGTTCGTTCACAGCTTGTTAACGAAAAACTCGCCCCGGAGGCGCATCTCGCCGTTGACGAGTCATTAGCCACTGTGGCCCCATATGTGGGCTGAGGGGGCTCCTCGGCCACAAGATGTAGCGGCTGGGCGGGGCGTTCCCTTCTCCGGAACACGCTGATTGATTATGGATTTTGGTCATGAACGGCAGTGAAGCGGCGAAGACGACTGCGCTACCCCAGGGTCGCACCGAGGGCATGCGCGTCTCCGAGCGTCCGAAATTGGCGCTGGTGCGCAAGGTCGAGGTCGATCGCTCGCGCGACGCCCTGCTGACCGATTTCGGCAAGACCACCCTGGAAGATCGCTATCTGCTGCCGGGCGAGTCCTACCAGGACATGTTCGCCCGCGTGTCGACGGCCTTCGCCGACGACGCCGACCACGCCCAGCGCGTCTATGACTACATGAGCAAGCTTTGGTTCATGCCGTCGACCCCGGTGCTCAGCAATGGCGGCGCCGAGCGCGGCCTGCCGATCAGCTGCTTCCTGAACTCGGTCTCCGACAGCCTGGACGGCATCCTGAGCGTCTGGAACGAGAACGTCTGGCTGGCGGCCAACGGCGGGCGGCATCGGCACCTACTGGGGCGGCGTCCGGTCGATCGGCGAGAAGGTCAAGGGCGCGGGTCAGACCAGCGGCATCATCCCCTTCATCCGCGTGATGGACTCCCTGACGCCTGGCGATCTCGCAAGGCTCGCTGCGCCGCGGTTCGGCCGCCGTCTATCTCGACATCCACCACCCGGAAATCGAAGAGTTCCTGGAAATCCGCAAGGCCTCGGGCGACTTCAACCGCAAGTCCCTGAACCTGCACCACGGTATCTCGATCACCGACGAGTTCATGCACGCGGTCCGCGACGGTCTGAAGTTCGGCCTGCGTTCGCCCAAGACCAACGAAGTGCTGCGCGAGGTCGACGCCCGCGCCCTGTGGCAGAAGGTGCTGGAGCTGCGTCTGCAGACCGGCGAGCCCTACCTGATCTTCTCCGACACCGTGAACCGCGCCATGCCCCAGCACCAGCGCGAGCTGGGCCTGACCGTGCGCCAGTCCAACCTGTGCAGCGAGATCATGCTGCACACCGGCGTCGACCACCTGGGCAATGACCGCACGGCCGTCTGCTGCCTGTCGTCGGTCAATGCCGAGACCTTCATGGAATGGCGCGACGAGCCGATGTTCATCGAGGACATCATGCGATTCCTCGACAACGTCCTGCAGGACTTCATCGATCGCGCGCCTGACGCCGCCTCAACCGCCGCCTACGCCGCCATGCGCGAGCGTTCGGTGGGTTTGGGCCTGATGGGCTTCCACAGCTTCCTGCAGAGCCAGAACGTGCCGTTCGAGAGCGCCCTGGCCAAGAGCTGGAACATGCGGATGTTCAAGCACCTGCGCCGCGAGGCCGACAAGGCCTCGATCACCATCGGCCAGGAAAAGGGCCCGTGCCCGGACGCCGCCGATCGCGGCTCGATGGAGCGCTTCTCGCACAAGCTGGCCATCGCCCCGACGGCGTCGATCTCGATCATCTGCGGCGGCACCAGCGCGGGCATCGAGCCGATCCCGGCCAACATCTATACGCACAAGACCCTGTCGGGCTCTTTCGCGGTCAAGAACCCCTATCTGGAAAAGCTGCTCGAGGAAAAGGGCCACAACACCGACGCGGTGTGGGGTTCTATCCTGGAGAACGAGGGCTCGGTCCAGCACCTGGACTTCCTGAGCCAGGACGACAAGGACGTCTACAAGACCGCCTTCGAACTGGACCAGCGCTGGGTGGTCGAACTGGCCGCCGACCGCACGCCGGAAATCTGCCAGAGCCAGTCGGTGAACATCTTCCTGCCGGGCGATGTCGACAAGTGGGACCTGCACATGCTGCACTGGCAGGCGTGGGAGCGGGGCGTCAAAAGCCTGTACTACCTGCGCTCCAAGTCGGTGCAGCGCGCCGCCTATGCCGGCGCCGACGTGGCGATGGCGGGGCCGGTCAACGGCTTCGACGCGCCCGACAAGACCGACTACGAGGAATGCCTCGCCTGCCAATAGGCCCGGCCTGCTCCTGAATAGACCGACGGCCGCGCGAACACTGTTCGCGCGGCCGTTTGCTTGAGCGGAACTGTTTGGTCCCGGCGCTGTTCACCATGCGGGCTTTCGTCGCGGTAGACAGCCGCGAATTACCCGATAGGCTGGACTTCAGAGGATTGGGGAATCCAACGTGCGCGTCGTGGGAACTGGGACTTCCGCGCTTTGCCTTACGGTCATGACTTTGGTCATGACGGGAGCGTCCACATCCGCCGCGCTCGCCGCCCCGAGGGACGGCAAGGTCGTTTCGTCTTCCAAGCCCTCAGATAAGGCGGCCGCCAAGCCAGGCAAGGCCCCGGTCGTAAATTTCAAGCTGACCCCACCCGAGTCCGCCAAGCTGACCCTGCGCGATGTCGCGCCGGCCGGCGCCGGCTTCGCGCCTCGCGATGTCGGGTCGCCCCAGGCCCAGGTCGAGGGTCAGTTCGCCCTGTCGCCCGCCGCCGCCTTTGGCGACGCCCGCCTGCTGGACGCCGACCGCTATTATGGCGGACGCGGCCCGGTGACCTGGCGCTCGAACGCCTTCGTGGTGGCGCAGAACGGTCGCGCCGTCGACTCCGTCCGCGTCTCGATCGCCGAGGTGGCCCACAACGCCGCGATCACGCCCCTGTCCCTGGTGCGGCCCGACGGCGACGCCTTCGACGCCGAGACCATCGATGTCACCCTGACCCGCGGCTGGCCCTCGGCCGTCAAGTTCGCGGCCGGCAAATACGCCCTGGATGTCACGCCCCACGCCGGCTTCGGCTTTGGCGACGCCGGCGGCTCGGCGGAGGCCGGCGCCACGGTGCGTCTGGGCAAGAACGTCGAGGATCGTGTCGCCAACTCCCTGGGCCTGCGCGACGGCGACGAGGCTTTTGGCCAGCGTGGCCGCTGGTATGTGTTCGCCGCCGCCAGCGGCCGGGCCGTGGGCCTGAATATGCTGCGCGGCCAGAACGGCGACTGGAGCCGGGCGGGCATGACCTCGGACGTCAACAGCAAGCTGATCGGCGACTCCCAGGCCGGCGTGGCCTGGCGACGGGGTCCGATGCAGGCCTCGCTGGGCTATATCCATCGCGAGATGAAGGCGAAGGATCAGATCATGGGCATGGCGACCCAGAAGGATTCGATGGTCGCCCTCTCGTTCAGCCTCAAGCCCCACTGGTAAGCCGGGCCGGTTTTGGCCTCTGTTGAGGCTGTGAATGTCTGACGGCGCTTGAGTTTAGCGTCGCGATCATGCAGCTAACGCCGTCCTGTCCACGAACTGTCTGTCGTCATGAGCGAGAGCGAGCCCCCGCGCCGCAAGATCCTGAGCCTCAAGAGCGGCGTCGCCGCGCCGGGAGGCCCCCCGCCGCTTGAGCGACTGGCCAAGCCCGCGCGGGCGTTCATGGCCGAGCCTGCGCCGCCGCCGCCTCCGCCGCCCGTGGGCGACTGGAAGTGCAAGCCGTGCGGTACGCGTTTTGACCCGTCGCCGGACCTGGCCGACGAAGACTCGGTCCGCTGCCCGTCGTGCAACGCCCGCCTGGGACTGGCGTCCGACTTCCGCGCCGATCCGCCCAATGTCGAGAAGCTGCGCGCCCGTCACCTGAAGAAGCCGGCTTAGAGCATTTTCGAGCGAAGTGGCTTCCGGTTCGCGTGAAGAAAATGCGTTGAAAATAGAGCTAGAGCTCCGAACTGACGCAGTCAGGACGGAAAAGCTCTAGGCTTCAGGCTCTTCCAGGTCGGGGCTGATCGCCACCCGGGTGGGCTGTCGCTTGAACAGGCCGCGCCAGCCGGTCGGTTCGGCCGAGGGGCTGGACCACAGGGCCTCGCCCAGGGCCAGGCCCGCGCCAACGTCGAAGATCTGGCGCATGGTGGCCGTGTCGAACTTCAGCATGTTGAAGTGGTCGAAGCTGGACGGGATCGAGGCCACGCTGAGCGGCAGATTGTGGCGGGCGCAGAAGCCCGAGGCCAGGCTCAGGGCCTGACGATACGAGAACCGCAGCATGGTCTCGAAACTGCGGCCCATGATCGAGGCCACGCCCGGCGGGGTCGAGCGGGGCGAGGGCTCCAGCACCGTATTGACGATCACATAGACCCGGCCGCGTCTCAGGCGAGCGCCGAGGTTACGCCAGTGCAGCAGGGCCTCGGGCATCAGGAACAGGGGCGCGGCGACGCCGCCGTCCACGTGCATCTCCTGATAGGTTTCGGCGCCGGCCTCGACGTCGAACAGCTTGGGCGGAAACAGGCCCGGCACCGTGGCAGAGGCCACCAGCACCTTGCGAAACAGCTGCACCGACGCCTCGCCGCCCCGGGCGGCGATGGCGCCCATGTCCCAGATGGTGGCCTTCTGGCTGTCGAGATTGGTGGTGGCGATCAGCAGTCGCCGGCCCCGGGCGTGCTCGCGGGCCACGGCGTTGATCAGGACCTCGTCGATGAAGGGCGCGACCAGCGCGTCCAGGCCCTCGCCCTTGAACAGGCTGGGGCCCAGGCCGCCGGAAAAGCCCTTCAGGCTGAGCAGCTCGGCCGCGTGGCCCCCGACATAGGCGTCGGTCAGGCGCTCGTCCCAGGCCGGGCCCAGGAAGGCCAGGGGTGCGATCAGCGCCCCGGTGCTGACGCCGGTGACGATGGCGAACTCGGGCCGCGTCCCGGCCTTGGACAGGCCCACCAGCACGCCGGCCCCGAAGGCCCCGCCCGCCGCGCCGCCCGACAGGGCCAGGATGTTGAACTCGTCGCGGCCCAGCAGCGAACGGGTCGGGGCCAGGCGGTCGGCGACAGCGTTGAGGGCCTGGTCCGCCTGGTCGACGGTCAGGCGAACGCCGGGAAAATCAACGGCCTCGACCTGGATATCGGCCGGCGGCGCGGTCAGCCGCTTGCCGCGCATAGGGTCGGGCATCTTGCGGTCGCGGAACAGGGCCTGGATCGAGATGCGGTTGGGGTCGAGGATGGGCGGCTTGCTCAACCGGGCCTCACCCGCGGGCTCCGGCCAGGACCACGCCCACCAGCACGGCGGCGTAGTGCAGGCCCGCGCCGCCGATCACATGGCCGTGCCAGATGGCGCGGCGGAACTTCAGGCGACGCATCAGATAGAAGATCGTGCCGGTCGAATAGACCACGCCGCCGATGGCCAGCAGCAGCAGGGCCACCCAAGACATGCCGTTGAACATCGGCTTGATGGCCACCAGCACCAGCCAGCCCAGGGCCAGGTACAGGCCGACCCAGAAGCGCTTGTCCAGGCCCGGCAGCAGCAGCTTGGCCAGCACGCCGACCGTGGCCACGGTCCAGACCGCGCTGGTCATGCCGATGGCCCACCAGCCGTGCAGGTTCTGGGTGGTGAAGGGCGTGTAGGAGGCGGCGATCATCACGAAGATGCCGGCGTGGTCGAAGCGGCGCAGCAGCGGGCGCCAGCGGGCCTTGGCGAAGTTGTAGGCGGTCGACAGCGACAGCATGGTGATCAGGCCGGCGAGCCGGACACCGCCGCCACCTGGCTCAGGGAGCCGAGGCCAAAGGCCAGGCCCAGCAGGATCCCGCCGCCCAGCAGGGCGCAGGCCAGGCCGGCCAGATGAACCACCAGATCGGCGCACTTGGCGGCTGGCGTGGGGTAGTGGGTCGCAAAATCGGTCATGAGCCCAGTCTAACCGCGTGGCGTGACGTATGAACGACGACAATCATGGCGCCGAAAGGGCGGCCGGTCGTCAGGAAAGCAGACCCCGGGCCCCGTCGAACACCAGCTTTCCGCCGACCGCGACCAAAAGGACATAGATCACCTTGTAAAAGCCCTCGGCCGGAACCCGTCGCACCAGCCAGACCCCGGCCGAGGTCGAGGCGATGGCCAGCGGCAGCAGCACCGCGGCCGTCGCCAGCACCTTGGGCGTAAACGCGCCGAGGGCCAGATAGGCCGGCGCCTTCATCCAGTTCACGGCGGCGAAGAACAGGGCGCTGGTGCCGATGAAGGTGTCGCGCGGCAGGCGGCGCGGCAGCACATAGATCTGGAAGGGCGGACCGCCGGCGTGGGCGATCTGGCTGGTGAACCCCGCAGCCATTCCGCACAGGGCTCCCAGCCAGGGCCGGCCGGCGGTGGCCTCGACCTGCTCGGCGACCTTGACGGCCCGCTCGGCCCACAGGCGTTGCAGGGCGAACAGCACCGAGATCAGGCCCACGGCCAGCTCGACCGCGCTGGTCGAGACAAGGGCCGCCAGGCCCCAGCCCAGGAAGATGCCGACGGCGGCGGCCGGCAGCATCAGGATCAGCAGGCCCTTGTCCCAGCTTTTCCGGAACGCCCAGACGCTGACGACGTCCTGCACGATCAGGATCGGCAGCAGGATCGCGGCGGCCATGACCGGCGAGATGGCCAGGGCCATCAGCGGCGTCGCCGCCACCCCGACCCCCGCGAACCCGCCCTTGGCCATCCCCGCCAGGATCACGGCGGGAATGGCGACGGCGTAGAAGAAGGGATCGGTCAGCATGAGGGAAAGCCTTAGCAGCTTGGGTGTTAACAGGCCCCTTGCCGCCTCCGCGACACATTTGCTTCCGGCGACGCCACACCGCATATGAGGGGGATGGAAGATGCGCCGCGCCTCGTGCTTGACGAGCGTCAGGTAAACCTGATCGCCAAGGCTCTGGCCGAGCCGCGCCGTCGTCAGATCCTCAAGGATGTCGGCGCGGCCGGCGATCGCACGCCCTGCGGCGCGGTCGCCGCGCGCCATCCGATCAGCGCCGCCACCCTGTCCCATCATATGAAGGAACTGGAGACAGCCGGGCTGATCCACATCGTCCGCGAGGGCAAGTTCGCCTTCCTGATCCTGCAGCGCGATGTCCTGAACGCCTATCTGGCCCAGCTGGCGGAAATCTGAAGGCGCCCTTCGGAAAATCATCCGGCCCCGCTCATTGAATCATTTCGATGATTATCTAAATATCGAACTGTTCGCCGCTGAAGGCGACCGGAGAGAGATCATGAGCAAGCTTTCAGGCAAGACCGCCGTCGTCACCGGCGCATCGAAGGGCATTGGAGCGGCCATCGCCAAGGCCCTTGCCGCCGAGGGCGCCGCAGTGGCGGTCAACTATGCCTCCAGCCGCGAGGGCGCCGACAAGGTCGTGGCCGAGATCACCGCCGCTGGCGGCAAGGCCATCGCTGTCCAGGGTTCGGTGGCCAGGAGCGAAGACGTCTCGCGGCTGTTCGACGAGACCCAGAAAGCGTTCGGCGGCGTGGATATCCTCGTCAATAACGCCGGCGTCTATGCCTTCGCGCCGATCGAGGAGGTGACCGAGGCCGAATACCATCGCCAATTCGACACCAACGTCCTGGGCCTGCTGCTGGCCACCCGCGAAGCGGCCAAGCGCTTTGGTCCCGACGGCGGCAGCGTCATCAACATCAGTTCGGCGGCCGTCACCGTCGACCTGCCGACCGCCTCGGTCTACACGGCCACCAAGGCGGCCGTGGACTCGATCACCCGCGTGCTGGCCAAGGAGCTTGGTCCGCGCAAGATCCGGGTCAACGCCATCGCGCCCGGCGCCGTCGAGACCGAGGGCACCCACACCGTGGGCATTATGGGCTCGGATCTGGTGGACCAGATGGTCGCCCAGACGCCGCTCGGACGTCTGGGACAGCCGTCGGACATCGCGCCGGTGGCGGTCTTCCTGGCCTCGCCCGACAGCTTCTGGATCACCGGCGAGATCATCGCCGTGGCGGGCGGCAACCGCTAGACCATCCAGGGGCGTCGCGCCCGCCTGGCGCGACGCCCTTGAGACGGCCAGGCCGCCTAAGCCCCCAGCATCACCTCGGCGATCTGCACGGCGTTCAGCGCCGCGCCCTTGCGCAGGTTGTCGCCGGTGACGAACAGCGCCAGGCCGTGGGCCACGGTCGGGTCAGGGCGAATGCGGCCGACGAAGACCGGGTCCTGGCCCGTGGCGGCCAGCGGGTTGGGCACCTCGTCCAGCACCACGCCCGGGGCGGCAGCCAGCAGGGCCAGGGCTTGCTCGACCGAGAGCGGCCGCTCGAACTCGGCGTTGATCGACAGCGAGTGGCCGGTGAACACCGGCACCCGCACGCAGGTGGCAGAGACCGGCAGGTCGGCGATCTCGAGGATCTTGCGGCTCTCGTCGCGCAGCTTCAGCTCTTCCTCGGTGTAGCCGTCCTCGGCCAGCACATAGTTCAGCGGCACGACGTTATAGGCCAGGGGCACGGCCCACTTTTCGGGCGGGGGCAGGGCGACGGCGTCGCCCTTCAGGGCCAGGCCCGCGACGTCGCCCTGGGCGCCGGCGGTCAGCTGCCGGGCCAGAACCTCGATCCCGGCCACGCCGCCGCCCGACGCGGCCTGATAGGTGCTGACGCGACGAGCCGCTTGAGGCCGCGCTTCGTCATGCAGCGGCTTCAGCACGGGCATGACCGCCATGGTGGTGCAGTTGGGGTTGGCGACGATGCCCTTGGGGATGTGGTTGAGGGCATGCGGATTGACCTCCGACACCACCAGCGGCACGTCGGGATCGCTCCGCCAGGCCGAGGAATTGTCGATCACGATCGCGCCGGCCGCGGCAGCCTTCGGGGCCAGGATGCGCGAGGTGTCGCCGCCGGCCGAGAAGAACACGATGTCCAGGCCGGTGAAGTCGGCCGTGCCGGCGTCCTCGACCACGACCTCGGTGTCGCCGAACGCCAGGCTCTGGCCGGCCGAGCGGGCCGAGGCGAACAGGCGCAGCGAGGCCAGCGGGAATTTCCGCTCCGCCAGCAGCTCGCGCATCATGCCGCCCACCAGACCGGTGGCGCCGACGACGCCGACATGCGGCGGATTGGAACGGGAAAACCTGAAGCTCACGGGGGTACGTCTCCTGAAGGGCGGAGGCGCGGGGAACTTTGGATCTCTGGAAGTCGAGAGCCGCCCCGCGCATCGGCGGGGCTGAGTTCGGATGCTGGCTAGATCGCGCGCAGACCCGAAGACGCCCCACCGAAGCGGGTCGTTTTTGGGGTCATAATCTTGGTCGCGGCGATAAGCATCGGCGGGGTTCTTAGCGGTGAAGGTTGGTGAGGTAAAGTGGGGGTTTGGGGAATATTGATGCGGTGGCGCGGGTGCGTGGCGCGTGGCGGGGGCATGAATGTGCTCCCGGAGCTGCGGTAGAACCCATTCCTCCGTTCTCCCCGGCGAAGGCCGGGGCCCAGATCGAACCCGCTGACCTCTAAGGGCTTGCGTGGCTGCAGGGCGCGAACACCCCAGCCTCTCCGGATGAATCTGGGCCCCGGCTTTCGCCGGGGAGAGCGGAGGTTTTGAGTTCGCGTGTGGACGCCCTTCTCCCCGGAGAAGGAGCCCTCCCTAAATCTCACGGCGAGACGATCGCAGGGCTGTTCGGGTTGCTCAAGGACGGCGCGCAGCGCCGCCGCGCGGCGGCCGCCCGGAGGGCGGTCCTTGACCAACCAGACCAGCCCTGCACGCTGCAGCCTCCAAGAGATTTAAGGATCGCACCCGACCGGGGCGGTTGGAGTGGGCCGGTAGAGTGCTCTTTTCGCCCGCCGGCATATAAGCAAATTAGGTTTCCCTATATCCGACCGTTCCGTATCCCCACTCACGGCAATAGAAACCGACTGACTGCAATAGGTTCACAACGTCACCCGCTGCAAGGAAGTGGAAGAGTACCTCTTCGCCATGAAGAGATTCCTCGATCACGAGCGGTGGTGCGAGGGTGTTTTTATTGATGACGGCTCTGGTGTGCGCTGGAAATTTTTGTAGGCGCCGCCTGCCGTTCGCGGTGAAGCTGAACCGGTTGCCATGGGCTAGACCATTCCGAACGTGATAAATCACCTCCAGTTCGGGTTGGTGGTTGAAATAGGAATGCTTGGAAAGCTCATCTCCAAGCATGATCAGAGCACCGGAGAGCCAAGCTTTTCCAAACTGGTCGGCAACAAACGCATCCGTATTGATTGCCTTGAGGTAGTGCTCGAAGTGAAAAAACCCTTCGAAGCCGTGCTTGTCGCGAACGACCCCCTCAGGGACCAATCTCCCTGGCTTTCGCGAAGGCATCAATTCGACGGACCTAGGATGTGAAGCAACTTCCAGAGCGGCTGAGTATGAAAAGTAGCCTTGGGCAAGCTGATGAGCGAGGTCCCCCACAGCTATAGCATCGAGATTGATCGGATTGAGACTGCCGTCAGAGTTTCGATTCTCCCGCGTCTGTCGCCATTCGTCCGGGATGTTTGGGTTTAAAGGCAAGAGACAATTCCCCACAGTACCAATGGACTTATCCGTTTCTTACCCCGCCTGCTGCCCCAACCGCTCCCACCCGTCAAAAAACGGGAACCGCTCCGCCCAGAACGCCGCCAGCCTCGGATCGGCGTCTACCCGCCGGACCACCTCCGCCATCCTCGGCGCGGCCTCGTAGAACCGCACGCGCCGGGGTCCCCAGCGGCTGATCACGGTGACGTAGAGGTCGAGCACCGTCATCTGGTCGCCCAGCAGGTACTCGCCCGGCGTCAGCTGGCTCTCCATCATCGCCCAGCAGTCGGCGATGCGGTTGGCGGTGGCGGCTTTCATCCGGGCCTGCATCTCGACGTCGTCGCCGACCAGACGCGAGGGCTCATCCCGCACCCAGAACAGCGAATAGATCGAGGCGGGGATGAAGGTCATCCAGCGCAGGAACTGCGCGCGCTCAGGCGCGTCGAGGGCGGGGGACAGGCCTGCGTCCGGATGGCGGTCGGCCAGCCAGATCAGGATGGCGGCGCTCTCGGTGAGGGTCTCGCCGGCCGGGGTGACCAGGGCCGGGATCTGTTTCAGCGGATTTACCACGGCCACCTTGGCCTGCTCGGACTCGCCTTCCCAGGTCGGCGCCTCTATGACCTCATAGGGCTGCCCCAGGAGGGTCAAAGTGGCTTCCACGGGCACTGAACCCGAGCCAAGCGCGCCGTAAATGGTGTATGCTGCGTTAACCATCGATTAGTAATCTACCCACAACATGTTGTGTGCTGCGACCAACTGACCACTAGATGAACCTGTTGGCTGCGGTACGAAGAGACCCTATCTCGTCCGTCCGATTCGTGTCCGTCCGTCCCTGGAGCCGCTGCCGATGTCCGCCAAGCTTATCACCCTTCCTGGCCTCCTGACGCCCTCGGCAGCCTACAAGCCTTTCCGCTATCCGTGGGCTCACGAGTTCTGGAAGAAGCAGCAGCAGGTGCACTGGATGCCCGAGGAAATCCCTCTGGGCGAGGATCTCAAGGACTGGGCCGTCAAGCTCAATGACAAGGAACGGAACCTGCTGACGCAGATCTTCCGCTTCTTCACCCAGGCCGACATCGAGGTCGCCGACAACTACATGGAACGCTACGGCCGGGTGTTCAAACCCACCGAAGTGAAGATGATGCTGTCGTCGTTCGCCAATATGGAGACCATCCATATCGCGGCCTACGCGCTGCTCCTCGAGACCATCGGCATGCCGGAAAGCGAATTCGGCGCGTTCATGGAATACCAGGAGATGCGCGACAAGCACGACTTCATGCAGAAGTTCGGCGTCGAGACCAATGCCGACATCTGCCGCACCCTGGCGATGTTCGGCGGCTTCACCGAAGGCCTGCAGCTGTTCGCCAGCTTCGCCATGCTGATGAACTTCCCGCGCTTCAACAAGATGAAGGGCATGGGTCAGGTCGTGTCGTGGTCGATCCGCGACGAGAGCCTGCACTGCGAAGGCATCATCAAGCTGTACCACGCCTTCAACGCCGAGACCGGCGCGGTGACCAAGCCCGTGGCCGACGACATCGTCGACTGCTGCAAGACCGTGGTCACCATGGAAGACGCCTTCATCGACCTGGCCTTCGAGGCCGGCGAGATCCAGGGCATGACCCCGGAAGACATCAAGCAATATATCCGCTTCATCGCCGACTGGCGCCTGCGCCAGCTGCACCTGCCCGAAGTGTACGGCGTGAAGGAAAACCCGCTGCCCTGGCTGCAGTCGCTGCTGTCGGGCGTCGAGCACGCCAACTTCTTCGAGGCCCGCGCCACGGAATATTCCAAGGCCGCGACCAAGGGGCAATGGCACGGCGGCGAGGGCGTGTGGTCCAGCTTCGACCAGATGATGGCCAAGCGCTCGGAACAGTCGCTTCCGGCGGAATAACCCTTCAAGGGGGCTGTTGAGGGGCGGGACTTGGCGAGGCCGAGCCCCGCCCTTTTTCGTTCTGGCTGATCCCGGGTGCGTGGCCGAAACGCGTGTCCGTACAAAAATGCGCTGGCGTCAGGACGGCTTCCTTGTTTCGGTTGGTGGCGATCGGAGCTTGCCTGCGGCTCCGGAACGCCGGAGACCTTAGGATGATGAAGCGCCAGCCCAAGAAGTCGGAGACCCTGCAGGTTCGTTTGCCCCACGGCATGAAGCGCGACTTCATGCAGCGGTGCGAGGACGAGAACCGGCCGGCGAGCGACGTGCTGCGCAACTTCATCGAAGGCTATCTGGCGGGTCCGGTGGAAATGCTCACATCGGAGAGAGCCGTCATGATCCGCAGAACCTTCGTCTATCCCGTCGCCGCTGCGGCCGCCCTGTTGGGCGCCGTCGTGGTGCTGACACCCCAGACCAGCCAGGCGACCAGCCTGCGCGGCGACTTCGCTGCCATGGACGCCGACAACGACGGCTTCATCGTCCAGGCCGAGTATCGGCCCCCCGAGGATGGGGTGACCTACTCCCAGCGGACGGGCCCCGCCGTGTCCAAGCCTGCCGAGAAGGGATGGCGGGTGACCAAGGGCGCGTCCGCCGACTCGTTCGCGCGCCTCGACTCCGACGGGGACGGAAAGCTCAGCTTTCAGGAATACCGACTGATGCGGGTCGGGGCGGCGATGGCCATCGTCCGCCTGGGCGACCGCAACGCCGACAAGCGGCTGACCAGGGCCGAATATGTCGCGGGCTCGACGATCCCGGACGCGGCCCTGGCCCAGATGAAGGCCAAGGCGCCCGCAGCGCTGGTCGACGCCGCCGTCGCGGGGATGCGCAAGAAGGCCGATGCGCGGTTCGAGGGGCTGGACCTCGACCACGACGGCCTCCTCACGCTGGAGGAAATGACGCCCGCCTGACGCCTGCCTGATGGGCCCGGCCGTGGCGGAAGTCCGTCTCTGCCCCGGCCGGGTTCGCCGTCAGGAAGTGCGTGACCCTGTGGCGATGGCGAACTAGGAGAGGCCCGACCTTCAAGGACGGAGCTTCCACATGACCAGCATCGCGGTGATCGGCCCGGGCGCCGTCGGCGGAACCGTGGCCGCCTGGCTGGCCCAGAACCCGGCCCATGCCGTGACCGTCTGCGTGCGCACCCCGTTCGAGAGCCTGGCGGTCGAGACGCCGGAGGGACCGATCTCGGCCACGCCGCGCGTGGCGACCTCCACTGAGGGATTGTCCGCGGTCGACTGGGTGCTGGTGGCGACCAAGACCTATGACACTGACGCCACCTGGGTCTGGCTGGACGCCCTGGTCGGGCCGGACACGCGCGTGGCCATCCTGCGCAATGGTGTCGAGCACACCGTCCCGTTCGTGGGAAGGATCGCGGCTGAAAACCTTGTGCCGGCGGTGGTCGACATCCCGGCCGAGCGCTCGGCGCCGGGCAAGGTGCTGCAGCGGCGCAACGGCTGGATCAAGGTTCCGGCGGGCGAGGCCGGCCAGGCCTTCGCGGCCTTGTTCGCCCATACGCCCATCCAGCTGGAGGTCGTGGCCGACTTCACCACCGAGGCCTGGAAGAAGCTGGCCCTCAACTGCGCCGGGGCGGTCAACGCCCTGGTGCTGAAGCCGTCGGGCGTCGCCCATGATGAGGGCGCGGCCCAGGTCACGCGGACCCTGCGTCGCCGCGTGCGTCGGCGGTGAGGAATTTGCCCTGGTCGGCCATGCCGACGATCTGCCCGAGGCGGTGATCGCCGGCTATCGCGCGGGCGCGCCCGACGGGATCAATTCGCTGCACGCCGACCGCCTGGCCGGCCGGCCCATGGAGCTGGACGCCCGCAACGGGGTCATCGTGCGGCGCGGCGCGCTCTACGGCATCCCCACGCCGGCCAACGCCATGATTGTGGCGCTGATCAACGCGGCGGCGAGTAAGGCCTAGCGCCTAGGCCGAGTCCTTCTTGGGGATGGCCGCGATCTCTTCGGGCGTCAGCTTGGTGATGGTCTTGGCGCGGATCGGGATGCCTATGCCGAAGCCGTCGGAGACCCGCAGGTCCAGATCGATCGGCGCGCAGACGCGGTCGCTGCCGCGCACGACGCTGACGATGTGCGAGCCCGGCCAGTTCAGCTGGCTGGAGCCGTAGGCCAGGTCCAGGCGATAGACGTCCTTGTTGCGGACCTTCATGTAGAGGATGTCGCGGCTGGGCGAGCTCCAGCCGTGCCAGTCCGACAGCGAGAAGCACGGCCGTTCGGCGCGGGCCGGCTTGTCGAGAGGCTGGGCCTGGGCGGAAGCCGCCGAGGCGATAAGACCGGCCGCGGCCAGAGCTGTCAGGGTGGCGCGGGCGATAGGCATGATCGTGCTCATGATGTGATCCTAACTTGTCCCTGCCTTGAAGATTGGCCTTCGGAGGCCCGCTGTCAATGGCTTATACAGTAATTACTGTACGCGGCGCGGTTGGGGCGAGCCTGAACGAAAACGGCCCGCCCCGGAGGTCCGGGGCGGGCCGTCTGATCTGTCGCGGGCCGGAGCCTCAGGCCTTGGCGGGCTCTTCGTCCGGCGCGATGTCGTCCAGTTCGCCTTCCCACTTGGCGACCACGGCGGCGGCCACGCTGTTGCCGACGACGTTGGTGGCCGAGCGGCCCATGTCCAGCAGATGGTCGACGCCCAGCACCAGGGCGATCCAGGCCTCAGGCAGGCCGAAATAGGTGAGGGTGGCCATGATCACCACCAGCGAGGCGCGCGGCACGCCGGCGATGCCCTTGGAGGTCACCATCAGCAGCAGCAGCATGAAGATCTGCTGCTGCACCGTCAGATGCACGCCGTGGGCCTGCAGAATGAACACGGTGGCGAAGGTGCAGTAGAGCATCGAGCCGTCGAGGTTGAACGAATAGCCCAGCGGCAGCACGAACGAGACGATGCGGCGGCGGATGCCCAGCTTGGGCAGGGCGTCCAGGATGCGGGGGTAGGCGGCTTCGGAACTGGCCGTCGAGAACGCCAGAAGGGCGGGCTCGCGGATCGCGCCGAACAGCGGGATCACCCGCTTGCCCAGCACCAGCCAGCCGGCGATGAACAGCAGCGCCCACAGCGTGGCCATGGTCGCGTAGAAGCCCAGCACGAACTTGCCGTAGACGGCCAGCATCGACAGGCCTTGCGTGGCGATGGTCGAGGCCAGGGCGCAGAAGATCGCCAGCGGGGCCAGCTTCATGACGAAGTTGGTGACCTTCAGCATCACCTGGGCGCCCTGTTCGGCCAGTTCCAGGATATGCGGGGCCTTGTTGTCCAGCGAGGCGACGGCGGTGCCGACGAACAGGCTGAAGACCACGATCTGCAGGATCTCGTTCTTGGCCATGGCGTCGAAGATCGAGGCCGGCACCAGGTGGGTCAGGAAGCCCTGCAGGGTGAAGGTTTCGGTCGAGGCGGCCGGGGCGCTGGCGGCGCTGGTCACTTCGGTCAGGTTCAGGCCCGCGCCGGGGTGCAGCAGGTGAACCATCAGCAGGCCCAGCAGCAGCGACACGGCCGAGGCGCTGATGAACCAGCCCATGGTCTTGGCGCCGATCCGGCCGACGGCGGCCGCGTCCTCCATGTGAGCAATGCCGGCGACCAGCGTCGTCAGGACCAGCGGGGCGATGATCATCTTGATCAGCCGCAGGAACAGGTCAGTGCCCATCTTGAACCACTTGACCGCTTCTTCGGTCTGGGCCGGGTCGAGGAACTGGTTACAGGCCCAGCCGACCGTGACCCCGAGGATCATGGACGCGATGATCAGATAGGCGAAGCGCTTGTTCATGCAGTTTCCTCGGGCGCCGGGCAGGCGCGAACAGTCTTTTCTGCGCCCGGCGGTAGGTATGACGTACGAGGGCGGGCGATCCGCACCCTCTGGGCATTTCAGCCCTTTTGGCCGACGCGCGCGGGTTCGTCCATGCCCTTGAAAGAGGCGGCTTAGGTCGGCGTTCGTCAAGCTGGAGAAACAGGCTCGGTTTGCGGGCAAGAGAGGCGGTCCGGCGCCCTCAATCGCGCTAAGTAATAAATCATTCCCATTTGCGCGGCGCCCCATCTCGCAAATGTCGCGAAACGTCGCTATAAGAGCCCATGTCAAACCAAGAAAAAGCAATCGCTGTCGTCGAACAGCTGAACCAGGAATACGAGCGCGCCGTGGGCGCCCTCCGGACCGCCCTCAAGGCCTATCTCGAAACCGGCGCGCGGCCTGATCCGCAACAGCGCTTCGATGGGACCTTCGCCTATCCCGAACTGCGCCTGATCTATGATCCCGAGGCCCTGCCGCCCAAGCTGGCGCGATCCTACGCCCGGGTCAGCCGTCCGGGGATCTATGCGACCACGGTCACCAAGCCGGCCCAGTTCCGGGACTATCTGGTCGAGCAGCTGACCCTGCTGCTGAACGACTTCGACGTCGAGATCGAGGTCGATCGCTCGCGCCAGGAAATCCCCTATCCTTACGTGCTGGACGCCAGCATCGACCTGAACCAGGCCGATGTGCGGTCCGAGGACATCGCCCGCTTCTTCCCGACCACGGACCTGGCCTTCATCGGCGACGAGATCGCCGACGGCGTGTGGGACGCGGCCCTGGAAGAGACCCGGCCGCTGGCCCTGTTCGACGGCCTGCGCACCGACTTCTCGCTGGCCCGCCTGAAGCACTACACCGGCGCCCCGGCCGAGCACGTGCAGCAGTTCATCCTGTTCACCAACTATCACCGCTATGTCGACGAGTTCGTCCGTTGGGGCATCGAGCAGTTGGCCTTGCCCGACAGCCCCTATGAGGCGCTGTCCTGCTCGGGCGGGCTGATGATCACCGCCGATACCGCCAATCCCGAACTGGCGGTGGCCGAGTCGACCTGGCGCAAGCATCAGATGCCCGCCTACCACCTGATGGCCAAGGGCGGGAACGGCATCAGTCTGGTCAATATCGGCGTCGGCCCGTCCAACGCCAAGACCATCTGCGACCACCTGGCCGTGCTGCGTCCCCAGGCCTGGCTGATGATCGGTCACTGCGGCGGCCTGCGCGACACCCAGACCATCGGCGACTATGTGCTGGCCCACGCCTATCTGCGCGACGACCATGTGCTGGACGCCGTGCTGCCGCCGGAAATTCCGGTGCCGTCGATCGCCGAGGTGCAGCGCGCCCTCTATGACGCCTCCAAGGCGATCAGCGGCGACAGCGGCGACCAGCTGAAGAAGCGCCTGCGCACCGGCACCGTGGTCACCACCGACGACCGCAACTGGGAGCTTCGCCACAGCCTGTCGGCCCTGCGCTTCAACCAGAGCCGCGCGGTGGCGATCGACATGGAGTCGGCCACGATCTCGGCCCAGGGCTATCGCTTCCGCGTGCCCTACGGGACGCTGCTGTGCGTGTCCGACAAGCCGCTGCACGGCGAGATCAAGCTGCCGGGCCAGGCCAACGCCTTCTACGAGCGGGCGATCAGCCAGCACCTGCAGATCGGCATCCTGGCCTGCAAGCTGCTGCTGGAAGAAGGCCCCAACCTGCACTCGCGCAAGCTGCGGGCCTTCGACGAGCCGCCGTTTAGATAAGCAGCAGGCACTGGCCCCCTCCGGGCCTTGCGGCCCTCCTCCCCGTAGGGGGAAGATGCAACGCGGCGACTTCATCTTCCCCCTACGGGGGAGGAGGATGCGCAGCATCCGGAGGGGGCGAGTTCTCAGCCCCTACATCCGCTCGATGATGATCGCCGGCGCCATTCCGCCGGCGGCGCACATCGTCACCAGGCCGCGCTTCAGGTCGCGCCGCTCGAGCTCGTCCAGCAGCGTGCCGATCAGGATCGAGCCCGTGGCGCCGATCGGGTGGCCCAGGGCCATCGCGCCGCCGTTCACATTGACCTTGTCGCGGTCCAGCTTCAGGTCGCGGATGAACTTCTCGGCGACGACGGCGAAGGCCTCGTTGATTTCCCACAGGTCGATGTCGTCCACCGTCAGGCCGGCCTTGGCCAGGGCCTTGCGGGCGGCGGGGACCGGGGCGTTGAGCATCAGGGTGGGGCTGTCGCCGATATTGGCCATGGCCAGCACCCGGGCGCGCGGCTTGAGGCCGTGCTTGCGGGCATAGTCGGGCGAGGCCAGCAGGATCGCCGCCGCGCCGTCCACGACGCCCGACGAGTTGCCGGCATGGTGGATGTGCTCGATCTTCAGGTCCGGATAGACCTGCCGGATCAGGCCGCCATAGGTGGTGCCGGCCTCGTCCAGGGCGAACTCGGCCATGGCAGTGAAGGCGGGCTTCAGGCCGGCCAGGCCTTCCATCGTGGTCTGCGGGCGCGGGAATTCCTCGTGCTCGAGGGCCAGGGTTCCGTCTTCCCGCAGCACCGGCACCAGGCTCTTGCTGAAGCGGCCTTCGCGGATGGCCACATCGGCGCGCTGCTGGCTGACCAGGGCCAGTTCGTCGACGGCCAGACGGCTGATGCCTTCCAGGGTTGCGATGGCGTCGGCGCAAACGCCCTGGTGCGACTGGGGATGGCGGGCCCGCAGGCGCAGGTTGCCGTTGTCCATCATCGGGATCGCGCCCGGCGTCGCCGTGGCGGCGGTGTAGGACATCATCTCGGTCCCGCCGGCGATGACCAGGTCCTCCATGCCCGACATGATCGAGGCGGCGGCCAGGTTGACGGTGGTGATGCCCGAGCCGCAGAAGCGGTCCAGGGTCATGCCGCTGGCTCGGACGTCATAGCCGGCGTCCAGCGCCGCCATGCGGCCGAGGTCGCCGCCCTGCTTGCCGCGCTGGCTGGAGGTGCCCCAGATGATGTCGTCGACATCGGCGGTGTTGAGATCGTTGCGCGCGGCCAGGGCGGCCAGCACCGAGGCGGCCAGCTGCTGGGGATGGATGTCGGCCAGGGCGCCCTTGCCGACCTTGCCGATGCCGCGCGGAGTCCGGCAGGCGTCAATGATGTAGGCTTCGGCCATCTGGCCCTCCCATGCTGTCCGCCGATCGAGCGCCGGCGGCTTGGGAGGATTAGAAAGGCCCTGCCGTGGCGGCAGTCTCTAGAAAATTTCGGTCAGGCCGCCGTCTTCTTGCGTAGCCGGGCCAGACGCCGCAGCCGCCGCCAGAACCGGGTCTTTTCCGGCTCGGGATAGGGCTGCAGGTTGCGGAAGAACTCCTCGGCGCAGGCGCGCCATGAAAAGCCCTCGGCGAACTTGCGAACGACCGTCTTGTCCAGGTCCAGGCAGGCCAGGCAGGCTTCCTTCAGTCCGTCGGTCTGGCCGGGCGCCAGGGCGCCGGCGTTGGAGCCGGGGATGATGTCGATCGGGCCGGGGGCCGAGAAGGCGGCCACGGGCACGCCGGCGGCCATGGCCTCCAGGATCACCAGGCCGAAGGTGTCGGTCAGGGACGGGAAGCAGAACACATCGGCGCAGCCGAAATAGCGGCCCAGTTCGTCGCCGAACTTGGCGCCCAGGAACTTCACCTCGGGATATTTTTCGGCCAGCTCCTCGCGCTGGGGACCGTCGCCGATCACCACCTTGGTGCCGGGCAGGTCGAGGCAGGCGAAGGCCTCAATGTTCTTCTCGACGGCCACGCGGCCGACATTGAGGAAGATCGGGCGCGGCAGCCCCTCGAACAGGTCCGGCTCGCCCTCGGCGCGGGGGCGGAAGATGTCGGTGTCGACGCCGCGCGACCAGGGCGACAGGTTGCGGAAGCCGTGCTTGGCCAGCTCGTCGCGCATGGTCGGCGTGGCCACCATCAGGCGGCCCGACGGCTTGTGGAACCAGCGCATGTAGGTGTAGCCGGCGGCCAGCGGCAGCGGCAGGCGCGCCGAGACATATTCCGGGAACTTGGTGTGATAGCTGGTCGTGAACGGCAGCTTCCACTCGAGGCAGACACGCCGCGCGGCCAGGCCGACGGGGCCTTCGGTGGCGATGTGGATCGCCTCGGGCTCGAACGACTTGAACCGTTCCTGGATCGGCTCATAGGCGCCGATCGCCAGCTTGATTTCCGGATAGGTCGGCAGCGGAAAGGTCGGGAACTGGTCGGGGCTGACGACGTCGACCTCGTGGCCTAGGGCGCGCAGTTCGTCGACCACCCGGGTAAGGGTGCGAACCACGCCGTTGACTTGAGGTTCCCAGGCGTCTGTGGCGAGAAGTATCCGCATCAGGCGGCGGCAGGCTCCGGCAGGGCCTCGTCTTGCGGGGCGCTCATGGCGCGGTCGATCACCGACCACGAGCGCATCTTCGCCCATTCGAGGATTTCGAGTTGGCCGTCGGCGTGTTCGACGAGGGCGGTGCAGCTTTCCACCCAGTCACCATCGTTGACGTAGGTGATTCCGTCGATGTCGCGCATTTCAGCCTTGTGAATGTGTCCGCAGATCACGCCGTCCACTCCCCGGCGGCGCGCTTCATCGGCCACGGCGGCTTCGAAGTTCTCGATGAAATGCAACGCGTTCTTCACCTTGACCTTCAGATAGGCCGAGAAACTCCAGTAGCCGAATCCCATGCGCCGCCGAGCGCGGTTGAGCAAGGTGTTCAGCATGAGGATGGTTCTATAGGACCAATCGCCGAGGAAGGCGAGCCATCTGGCCTGTTGCACGATGCCGTCGAATTCATCGCCGTGGACAACCAGGTAGCGCTTGCCGTCGGCGGCCTCGTGGATCACGTCGCGGGCCACCACCACGCCGCCGAAATGGACGCCGCAGAAGTCGCGGATCCGGTCATCGTGGTTGCCGGGCACGTAGATCACCTCGACTCCCTTGCGGGCCAGTCGAAGGATCTTCTGCACCACGTCGTTGTGGGCCTGGGGCCAGTACCAGCCGCTGCGCAGCTTCCAGCCGTCGATGATGTCGCCGACCAGATACAGGCGCTCGCATTCGATATGGCGGATGAAGTCCAGCAGCAGTTCGGCCTGGCAGCCGCGCGTCCCCAGGTGGAGGTCGCTGATGAAGATGCTGCGATAGCGGCGGACGGCGATTTCGGCGCTCATGCTAGCCCCCGGCTGTCTCGCCTGATCGATCCGCCCCCGGATTGGTCGCGACCTCGGCGAGTGCCTTCGCGCTTAAGCCGATTGCATGTCGCTTTAATGAAAGCCTCGCCGGCTGAAGGCTGGCGGGGACCCAGCAGATCAGCCGCGAAAGCGCGCAGTCTGCTCACAAGGCGGGCAGACAGGAACCCTGAGAGGCCCGCCCAAGCTGCGCCTTGTCGGCGCGGGGCGCGAACGGCTGTTGCGACGCAGCATGGCCCGCACTAAGTCAGGGCCATGGATGCCGCCCGCCTCGCCAAGGACACCCCGAAATCGTTGAAGACGCGGGCGCGGATTCTCGATTGCGCGATGAAGCTGATTGCCGAGATCGGCTATCACGCCGCCACCAACCCGATCATCGCCGACGCGGCGGGCCTGACGCGGGGGGCGATGCTGTATCACTTCCCCACCCGCGAGGCCTTGGTCGAGGCCGCCGTGGCCCATGTCCAGGCCGAGCGGTCAGGCCTGTTCCGGGCCGCCGCCGAGAACCTGCCGCCGGGCGGCGACGTCACCGAGCACGCCATCGACAGCTATTGGGACCTGCTGCACAGCGTCCCGTTCATGGCCTTCGCCGAGCTGGAGGCCGCCGGTCGCACCGATCCGGCCATCCAGGCCCTGCTGGCCCCGGCCCAGGCCGAGTTCGACCGCGCCCAGGCCGGCGACCACTTCCTGAAGATCCTGCACGCCGGCGCCGGCCCGCGCTTTCAGGCCAGTCGAGATCTCGCCCGCTTCATGCTGGAAGGCCTGGCCCGCACCACCCTGACCTATGATCGGGACGGCCGGAAGGAGCGCCTGCTGGCGGTGATCAAGCGGGCCACGCACATGCTCAACCGCAAGGGCGATGTGCAGGACCTCTGGCCGGACTGAGCCTAATAGGCGTTTTCGGCCGCCAGCAGATGCGGGCCGGTCAGCAGCAAGATCCGCAGGTCCCTGCCGAAGGACCATGTCTCGATATAGGCGATGTCGGCCCTGACGCGCTGGACCATCGATTCGATGTCGTCGGTGCCGCCGCGCAGTCCCTGGATCTGGGCCAGGCCCGTCAGGCCCGGTCGCGCCTGGTAACGCAGGGCGTAGCCGGGGATTAGCCCGCCATAGTGCTCGTCATGCGCGCGGGCGTGCGGGCGTGGGCCGACCAGGGACATGTCGCCCTTGAGCACGTTCAGCAGCTGCGGCAGTTCGTCGATGCTGGTCTTGCGGATGAAGCGTCCCACGCGGGTGATGCGGTCATCGGCGCGCGCCGCCTGCACGACGGTGTCGCCGTTCTCCTCGCAGCGCATGGAGCGGAACTTGTAGATCGTGAACGGGCGTCCGCTCAGGCCGCCCCGGGCCTGGCGAAACAGCACCGGGCCCGGTGACTCCAGGCGGATCAGCAGGGCCACCAGCAGCAGCGACGGCGCGAAGAACACCAGCAGGGCGAGGGCCGCGACGACGTCGAAGACGCGCTTGGCCGGATCCCACGCGACGCGTGGCTTGAGGCCTTCCGCGCCCGCGAGATCCTCCCGCGGACGAGAAACTACATCAGTCATCGGTCCCCACCGTGCTCTTATCGCGGTAAGGGCGCGCGGGAGTGGGGCGCGCCTTTACCGACGGCCATCCTGGTTCACGAGCTCGACGCCGTATGTGACGGGAGTCACAGTCATGCCAGATCCGTCCGCGTGAGGTCAGGCCTTCAGGGCCCTGGGCAGGACCTCGGAAAAGATATCCAGCTCGGCCGGGCTGGCCGTGCCCACCCGGATCCAGGTGGGATGGGCCGGGCTGTCGAACACCCGCACCTCGACGCCCATCGACGCCAGGGTCTTCTGGAAGGCCAGGTTCGGCTTGCCGCTGTCGACGAACACATAGGTGCCGTGCGACGGCAGATAGTTGAGGCCATTGGCCTTGCAGATCGCATAGATCCTGGCGCGGCAGCCTTCCAGATAGGCCTTGGCTCCGGCCAGATAGGTCGCGTCGCCGTAGCAGGCCGCCGCCGCCGCCAGGCCCGGCCGGCCCTTGTGCGTGGGGATCATGCTCTTGAGCGTCTTCACCCGATCGGGGCGTGCGACGATGAAGCCGACCCGCAGCCCGGCCATGCCGTAGACCTTGGAAAAGGTGCGGGCCACGATCACGTCGTGGCCGGCGCGGACCAGGTCCATCATCGAGTTGCGCTCGGGATCGGGGCTGATCTCGATATAGGCCTCGTCCACCATGACCGGGCAGGTCTTGGCCATCTCGACGCAGAAGGCCCGCAGGGCGTCGGCGTCCAGCAGCAGGCCGGTCGGATTGTTGGGATTGCAGATATAGACCGCCCCGGCGCCCACGGCCTTGGCGCGCGCGGCCAGGGCGGCGAGATCGATCTGCTGGTCGGCCCCGACCGGAACCCAGTCCAGCCTGGCCCCCTGCCGCTCGGCATAGAGTAGGGGCGTCGCGTAGCTCGGTACGGCGGCGACGATCGGACCGGCCTTGGAAAAGGCGGTGGGCAGCAGCGACAGCGCTTCCAGCGAGCCGTTGCACAGCCCCACCTGCTCGGGCCGCACCTGGTCGCGCCGGGCGATCAGCTGGACCAGCGGCGGCTCCAGCGCCCAGGCGTAATAGGGCGTCTCGTCCAGCGCCTTCATGGCCGCCTTGCGGGCGGCGGGACTGGGGCCGAACGGGTTTTCGGTGACGCCGAGATGGGCGCGGATGGCCGGCGGCGGGGCGGGATCGACCGAGGTGTCGGCGGCGGCGATTCCGGGCGCGAGGGCCGCGCTTCCGATCAACAGGCCAAAGGCTTCTCTGCGCGTCGCGTCCATGGTCGCTCTCCGATTTCGCCCGCTATTGGGGCGCCGTCGATGACAGGATCAAGACGTCGTGATGGGGAGCGCCGTGGTGAACTTGATCTGCTCCATCGCGAAGCTGGAACTGACGTCGGTGAGCGGGGCGGTGGCGATCAGGCGCTTGTAGAAGCGGTCATAGGCGGCGATGTCGCGCACCACGACTTTCAGCAGGTAATCCACGTCGCCGCTCATCCGATAAAACTCGACCACCTCGGGCAGGGCCCGGGCCCCGGCGGCGAAGGTGTTGAGCCAGGCCTCGTCGTGGCGGCCGGTCTTGACGGCCACGAACACGGTCAGGCTCAGGTCCAGGGCGTCGCGATCCAGCAGGGCCACGCGGGCGGTGATCACGCCGGCGTCCTGCAGCCGCTTGATCCGCTTCCAGCAGGGCGTCTGGGTCAGGCCCACGCGCTCGGCCAAGTCGGCGATGGCGACCGTGGAATCCTCCTGCAGGATCGCCAACAGCCGGCGATCGATGTGGTCGAGATCAATCATCTTCGTTTCCCGTCAATTCGAGAATGAGATTCTCCTTACCGCGGAAAAGGCAGGCGATCCAGTAATGTCATTCTCCGATTCACCGTCATGCTTGGGTGCCTGAAGTTGAATCGGGGACCCCATGCTGAAGTCGTTCACGCGCCATCCGGAAGCCGTCGGTGAGACCTATGGTCAGCACATGGGCGTGGCCTGGAGCTTTGGCTTCACCCTGATCGGCGCCGGCCTGGCCTGCTTGGTCCACGGTCTGCTGCCCTTCGCCTTCGAGCGCACCGGCAGCAACACCGTCCGCGGCCTGCACGACCGCCTGAGCCGCCGCTGCGCCAAGGCAGATAAGGCCCTCGGCCTCGACATCAAGCCCGTCCAGGGATGAACGTCGCCGTCGCCCGCCTGGGCGTTGCGCGGTTCGAAATCGGCAAGCTCTGGCCGGGCCTAGTCGCCGGCCTCGCCATCGCCCTGCTGGCCCGGCCGCTGGCCCACGCGCTGCACGCGCCCGCGCCGCTGCTGGCGGTGGTCCTCGGCATGGGCGTCGGCGCCCTGGGGCTGGGCCGCGCAGGGCTGGCCGCCGGCCTCGATCGACATCGACAAGGCCCTGCGCCTGCTCGACGCTGCCGCGCGCGCCAGATCACCTGGAGCGAGTTCGCCCTGCTGGGCGGCCCGGCCATCCTGGCCAGCGGCGCGGTGGTGCTGGGCGGGCTGACGGTGGGCGCGGCCGTCGGCATGGCGCTGGGTCTTCCGCTGGCCGAGGCGCTGATCGCGGCGGCCGCCTGCTCGATCTGCGGCGCCTCCGCCGCCCTGGCCGCCTCCCAGGCCGCGCCGGCCAGTCCCGCCAACCAGCGCACGACCGCCCTGGTGATCATCGGGGTCAATCTGCTGTCGACCGTGGCCATGCTGGCCTATCCGTCGATCGCCCACGCCCTGGGCTTCACCGCCCACCAGGCGGGCGTGTTCTTCGGCCTGTCGATCCATGACGTCGCCCAGGTGGCCGGCGCGGGCTCCTCGGTCTCGCCGGAAGCGGCGGGAGCGGCGGCCTTGGCCAAGCTGGCCCGGATCGTCTGGCTGGGCCCGGCGGTGGTGCTGATCGGCGTGCTGCTGAGCCGCTCGGGCGATGGCGCGGGCAAAGCGGGGCTGAAGGGGCCGCCGGTCTTCGTGTTGGGCTTCGCCGCTCTGGCCGCCGTGCGCGGCCTCGGCTGGCTGCCGCCGATGCTGGTGACCACCCTGGCGACGATCTCCAGCTTCCTGCTGCTGGCCGGCGTCGGCGCGATCTCGGCCAAGCTGGGGCCGCAGGCGTTATTGCAGGTCAAGCCGAAGCTGGCGGCGGCCCTGGGACTTTCGACCCTTGCTGTGGCGGGCCTGGCCTATGGCCTGACGCGCCTTTTCTTCTGACCGACGATCTTTGGCAGGAAATGCCCCGGCCAATGCCGCACGTCTTGGCGACACACGCCGTCCAGCCCATGGTTGCGGCGGAGTATGAAGTCGGGAGGGAATGACCTTGAGTTTCTGGACGCGACGCAAGTCGATCGACGCCATGGCGGCGGGCCATGACGGCCACCAACTGAAGAAGACGCTGAGCTGGCCGCATCTTGTGGCCCTGGGCGTCGGGGCCATCGTCGGCACCGGCATCTACACCCTGACCGGCATCGGCGCCGGCCTGGCCGGTCCCGGCGTGATCCTGTCGTTCCTGATCGCCGGCGCGGTCTGCGCTTGCGCGGCGCTGTGCTACGCCGAGCTGTCGACCATGATCCCCGCCTCGGGCAGCGCCTATACCTACAGCTATGTCGCCATGGGCGAGCCGGTGGCCTGGTTCGTCGGCTGGAGCCTGATCCTCGAATACACCCTGGTCTGCGCGGCCGTCGCCGTCGGCTGGTCGGCCCACGCCACCGGGCTGTTCCGGATGATCGGCACCCCGGAAGCCCTGCTCGCCGGTCCCCACATGGGCGGCATCGTCAACCTGCCCGCCGTGATTATTTCATTTGCCGTTGCAGGGCTGCTAGCCCTCGGCACCAAGGAAAGCGCCACGGTCAACATGGTGCTGGTGGCGATCAAGATCATCGCCCTGGCGGTGTTTGTCGTGCTGTGCGTCCCGGCCTTCGACGCCAGCCACTTCACGCCGTTCATGCCGCAGGGCTTCGCCGCCACGCCGGACGCCAACGGCATCAAGGTGGGGGTCATGGCCGCCGCCAGCCTGATCTTCTTCGCCTTCTACGGCTTTGACGCGGTCTCGACCGCCGCCGAGGAGACCAAGAACCCCAAGCGCGATCTGACCATCGGTATTGTCGGCTCGATGGCCGTCTGCACCTTGATCTACATGGTCGTCGCCGCCGTCTCGATCGGCGCGTCGCGCACCGAGATCTTCTCGAAGAGCGAAGCGCCGCTGGTCTTCATTCTGGAAAGCCTGAAGCACCCGCGCATCGCCCAGCTGGTGGCCCTGGCCGCCGTGGTCGCCCTGCCGACCGTGATCCTGGCCTTCATGTACGGCCAGAGCCGGATCTTCTTCGTCATGGCCCGCGATGGCCTGCTGCCCAAGACCCTGGCCAGGGTGAACGCCAGGACCGGCACCCCGGTGCTGATGACCCTGCTGACCGGCGCGCTGTCGGCCCTGATCTCGGGCTGGCTGTCGCTGAAGGACATCGCCGAGCTGGCCAACGCCGGCACCCTGGCCGCCTTCATCGCCGTGGGCCTGTCGGTGATCATCCTGCGGATCAAGGATCCGGGCCGTCAAGCGTCGTGTTCTCGACCCCGATCTGGCCGGTCGTGGCGTCGGGCGCGATCCTGGGGTGCCTGTACCTGTTCTCCAGCCTGCCGACCAAAACCCAGCTCTATTTCCTCTACGCCCACCTGATCGGCGCGGCGGTCTATGTGCTGTTTGGCCTGCGCAACAGCGTGCTGGCCCGGGCCGAGCGGACGTAGCGGCAAGGTGATTTAGGGCCGGCGTGTGGCGCGCCGGCCCTTCCATTCCTGAGCTTGGCGGCTACAGTCCGCGTCAAAACAAGTGTTTGACGCTGGAAGGAACGCCATGGCCCTGGATCTCGAAACCCGCGATCAACTGATCGACATGGTGGCCCGTTTCGTGGCCGAGCGCCTGCGGCCGATCGAGGCCAAGGTGTCCGAGGACGACGCCGTTCCGCAGGACGTCATCGACGAAATGAAGAGCCTGGGCCTGTTTGGCCTGTCGATTCCCGAGAACTTCGGCGGCCTTGGCCTGAACATGGAAGAGGAATGCCTGGTCGGGATCGAGCTGGGCCGCGCCTCGCCGGCCTTCCGCTCGGTGTTCGGCACTAATGTCGGCATCGGCAGCCAGGGCCTGGTGATGTTCGGCACCGACGCGCAGAAGGCCAAGTGGCTGCCCGGCATCGCCTCGGGCGAGATCATCACCAGCTTCGCCCTGACCGAGCCTGAGGCCGGCTCCGACAGCGGCTCGGTCCAGACCCGCGCCACGCGCGACGGCGACGACTATGTGCTGAACGGCGCCAAGCGCTACATCACCAACGCCGGCAAGGCCTCGCTGTTCACGGTGATGGCGCGGACCAATCCCGACTCCAAGGGCGGCTCGGGCGTCTCGGCCTTCCTGGTGCCCGGCGGCCTGCCGGGCCTTGTCGTGGGCAAGCCCGAGAAGAAGATGGGCCAGCAGGGCGCCCATATTCACGACGTCACCTTCGACAACGTGCGCGTGCCCGCCTGGAACCGCCTGGGCGAAGAGGGCGAAGGCTTCAAGGTGGCCATGCAGGTGCTGGACCGCGGCCGCCTGCACATCGCCGCCGTCTGCGTGGGCGTGGCCGAGCGGCTGATCAAGGACTGCGTGGCCTATGCCGGCGAACGCAAGCAGTTCGGCCAGGCCATCTGCGACTTCCAGTTGATCCAGGGCATGCTGGCCGACAGCAAGACCGAGGCCCTGGCCGCCCGGGCCCTGGTGCTGGAGACCGCCCGTAAGCGCGACGCGGGGCAGGGGGTCACGCTGGAGGCGGCGGCGTCGAAGCTGTTCGCGTCCGAGATGGTGGGCCGGGTGGCCGATCGCGCAGTGCAGATCTTCGGGGGCGCCGGCTATGTCGCCGACTACGGAATCGAACGTCTGTACAGGGACGTACGTATTTTCCGAATCTATGAGGGCACCAGCCAGATTCAGCAGGTGGTGATCGCCCGGGAAACCATGAAACAGGGCGGATAGCGGGCTTTCAGGGGGGCAGCGGACCGGTCGCGTACAGCCTTTCTGTCCGGTTCGACCTTTGGGCGATGCGTCAACCTGCCGCGTCTGCGGCGTGAAGATTTAAGTCCGCATTAAGCATGCGGGCAGAGGGTCGATCCCGTCTTATCAAACGGGGATTCGGCCTTATGGATCAGGATCATGGCCTAAGCGATCGATTGGCCTTCATCGGGCTGGACGATAGCGCGCGTAACGCATTGCGTGACCTTCGTCCCCTGATCCGCAAGGAGATCAGCGGCGCGCTGGGAGCCTTCTATGCCAAGGTCAAGGCCACGCCCCATACCCGCGACTTCTTCAAGAACGACGCGCACATGGACGCCGCCAGTGATCGCCAGGCGGCGCACTGGGACGTGATCGCCCAGGGCGATTTCAGCAGCACCTATGTCGATACCGTCCGCACCATCGGCCAGGTCCACGCGCGGATCGGCCTGGAGCCCCGCTGGTACATCGGCGGCTATGCGGTGGTGATGGACAGGCTGATGCGCTCGACCATCGATTCGCTGTGGCCCCGGGGCATGATGTCCAAGGGTGATCCCGGCAAGGCCGGCGAGGCGATCAGCGCCCTGATGAAGGCCGTCATGCTGGACATGGACTTCGCCATTTCGATCTATCTGGAGACGATCGAGGCCGAACGCGTGCGCCTCGAAGCCAGCCGGCTCGAAAGCGAGCGGTGCCAGAACGAGATGGTGGCGGCCCTGGGGGCGGCCCTGGACCAGCTGGCCCAGGGTGACCTGGTCGGGCGCGTCGAGGTCGAGGTGAAGCCCGAGTTCCAGAAGCTGAAGGACGACTTCAACAACGCCGTCGGCATTCTGGAACAGGCCATGTCGCGCATCGCCGTGGCCACCGACGGCATCCGCTCGGGCTCCGACGAGATCGGCGTTGCCGCCGACGACCTGTCGCGACGCACCGAGCAACAGGCCGCCAGCCTGGAGCAGACCGCCGCCGCGCTCGACGAAATCACCTCGACGGTCCGCCGTTCGGCGGCCGGGGCCAAGCAGGCCTCCGAGGTCGTCGCCGGCGCCAAGACCGAGGCCGAGCGCTCGGGCGTCGTCGTCGACCAGGCCGTGGCGGCCATGGGCGAGATCGAGGGGTCCTCGCGTGAGATCAGCAATATCATCGGGGTGATCGACGAAATCGCCTTCCAGACCAACCTGCTGGCCCTGAACGCCGGGGTCGAGGCGGCCCGGGCCGGCGAGGCCGGTCGCGGCTTCGCGGTCGTGGCGCAGGAGGTGCGGGCCCTGGCCCAGCGCTCGGCCGACGCTGCCAAGGAAATCAAGACCCTGATCAGCGCCAGCGTGGAAAACGAGGCCGGCGTGGGCCTGGTGGGACAGACCGGCGAGGCCCTGCGCGGTATCGTCACCAAGGTCGCCGAGATCGACGACCTGATCGTGCAGATCTCGTCTTCGGCCCAGGAGCAGGCCACGGGCCTTCATCAGGTCAACACCGCCGTCAATCAGATGGACCAGGTGACCCAGCAGAACGCCGCCATGGTCGAGCAGACCACCGCCGCGACCCACTCGCTCAAGGGGCAGACGGCCGAACTGGTGAGTCTGATCTCGACCTTCCAGGTCGGGTCCAGTCGGGCCGCCGCGCCCGCGCCCGCGCCCGCGCCATCGCGCCAGGCTTCCGTCGCGCCGGCCGCGCGTCCTGGCGGCGGCGCCCGGCCCGTCGCGCGCAGCAGCGCCGCGACAGCCGTCAAGCGCGATGAGTGGGAGGAGTTCTGAGCCCCGTTAGGGGCTCACCCTCCCGCAGACATCCAGACACGACAATACGCCCCCGCCAGCCAGACGCGAAGCGCTCCATCCGGAGCGCTTCGGCCAAGGTTCAACGGAGGCGATTGATCGTGAACGCTAAGCGGTGAGGCTTATGCGCCGCCCGGGAAGCGGAAGGGGACCTTCACGGTGCCCGACTTGGCGCCCATCGGGAGCTTTTCGGCGATGCACATGGCCGCCTTGTCGAAACCTTTGCCGGCGGCCGAATTCTCAACGACCTTGCAGTCGCCCAGCTTGCCAGCGTCGGCGGTGCACTCGAGCATCACCTGAGCGGCGTCGCGCGTGTTGGCGTACTGCTGCAGGCAACGGCCCATTTGGTCTTCAAAACCACCAGCCGCCGAGGCGGCCTGGGCGATGAAAAAGCTGCCAGCGATTCCCGCGGCAAAAGCGATCGGATATTTCATCCCGCTGCTCCTTAGTAATGAATTCACGTCCTGTGGACGATGCGTCAAACGGACGCGTACTCAAATTCACAGGTTCAAGTTAAAATATTCTGAGTCAGCGAAGAGTATTATAAATTTACTTTAAAGTAACCTTGCCTGAACCTTAACGCCCCGGGCCCCGTTTCTGGGGCTTTTACAGATTTGGGTGCGACCAATCGTCTCTCTGAGGGACACTTTGGGTAGGCAAATCCAGTTTCCCTTAACCAAGGTCAGAGTCTGTTAGGAATCTATCGTGATGATCATCCTCGCTTGATGGCGCTCCGTGGGCACGGATCGCTACCTGGAGGGGACCTAGTGATGAAGCGCTTTCGGCTTGTCGATCTACCGTTGATTATAAAAATCGGCTTCGCGCCGGCTTTCGCGCTCTTGATGCTGGCCTTGATGGCCGGTGGAGCCGTGGTCGTGCAGCGCAGCCAGTCCGCAGCACTGCGTCAGGTCGTCGAGACCGACATGCGCGAGAACATGGCTATCCAGGCGCTGTCCAAGCGCATCTCCAACGTCAACGGCGAACTCTACACCGTGCTGACTCACAAGGCCGGCAACATCGATCTCGAAAAGAACGAGGCGCGCATGGCCGCTGTCCTCAGCGAGACCGACGCCATCAAGAAGGATCTGGTCGCGCTGAAGGCTCACCTTCCCGTCGCAGAACAGCCGAAGATCGTCGAGCTGATCAAGTCGCTCGATGAATGCCGCAGCGCCATCGATACGGTCAGCGGCATGATCGGCGTGGACTTCGGCATGGCCGTCGGCTTCATCGCGCCGTTCGAGGAACAATACGCCAAGATGACCGGTCAGCTCGACGCGGTCGTCAGCGCCGCCAACAAGCGCACCGCCGAAACGGCCGCCAAGAAGCAGGCCGAAGCCACCGCCGCCATGAGCGCCACGATCATGCTGTCGCTGATCACGCTAGCCTCCGTTGCGGCCCTGGCCTTCCTGACGGTGATGAACGTGCGCAAGTCGATCTCCGACATCGCCGGCGCGACCGAGAAGCTGTCGCAGGGCGACAACAGCATCGACCTCGAGAAGATGACGCGCCTGGACGAGCTGGGCGCCATCGTTCGCTCGCTGAAGGTCTTCCGCGACAACCAGCTGCACCTCGAGCAGATGCGCGCGGAGCAGGAAAAGAATGCGGCCATGACCGCCGACGAGCGTCGCTCGAAGGAAGAGGCCGCCGCCGCCATGGCGCGCGAAAGCGCCCTGGTCGTCACCAGCCTGGCCGAGGGCCTGGAAAAGCTGGCCTCGGGCGACCTGACGTTCCGCGTCAGCGCCGACTTCCCGGGCGAATATCGCAAGCTGAAGGACGACTTCAACGGCGCCATGGCCTCGCTGCAGGAGACGATGAAGGTCATCGCCGCCTCCACCGACGGCCTGAGCACCGGCGCCGACGAGATCGCCCACGCTTCGGACGACCTGTCGCGCCGCACCGAACAGCAGGCCGCCAGCCTGGAGCAGACCGCCGCCGCGCTCGACGAGCTGACCGCCACGGTCCGCCGCACCGCCGGCGGCGCCCGTCAGGCCTCGGACGTGGTTTCGACCACCCGTGGCGAAGCGACGCATTCCGGTCAGGTCGTTCATCAAGCAGTGTCGGCGATGGGCGAAATTGAAAACTCGTCGAAGCAGATCAGTCAGATCATCGGCGTCATCGATGAAATCGCGTTCCAGACCAACCTTCTGGCTCTGAACGCCGGTGTCGAGGCCGCCCGCGCGGGTGAAGCGGGTCGCGGCTTCGCCGTCGTCGCTCAGGAAGTGCGGGCCCTGGCCCAGCGTTCGGCCGAAGCCGCCAAGGAGATCAAGACCTTGATCTCGTCCTCGACCCAGCAGGTCAGCCAGGGCGTGAACCTGGTGGGCCAGACCGGCGAGGCGCTGCAACGCATCGTCGTCAAGGTTGGCGAGATCGACGCCCTGGTGACCGAGATCGCGGCCTCCGCCGCCGAACAGGCCACTGGGCTGAACGAAGTGAACACGGCCGTGAACCAGATGGATCACGTCACCCAGCAGAACGCCGCCATGGTCGAGGAGACCACCGCGGCCAGCCACAGCCTGACCCGCGAAGCCGGAGAGCTGGGCGAGCTGATGAAGCGCTTCCAGGTCGGCCACGGTCAGACGGGCTACCGTCCGACCGCGGCCGATCCGGCCCAACACGTGCCGGCGCGTAACCCTGTCGCTGAACAACGGGCTCGACTGGGCGCATTCGCCCGTCCTGGCCGCGCCGCAACCGCCACGGCCGCCGCTCCGGCCGCCGAGGGATGGGAGGAATTCTGATGGCCGCACTCGCGCTGCCTGAAACGCTCGACCTAAAGGCCGCCGGCCCTCTGAAAGCCGCCTTCCTGCAGTGTCGGGGCGAGGCCATCGAGGTTGAAGCCGGCCAGGTCCGCCGCCTTGGCGGCCTGTGTCTCCAAATCCTGCTCGCGGCCAGCAAGGCCTGGGCGCAGGACGGCAAAGCTTTTTCGATCAAGGGGCCTTCGGAGGCCTTTCTAGAAACCACCCGTCTTTTCGGCGCCGACGGGGCGCTGCTTCCGGCGGATATCCATGGAGCGAACTCGTGATGCGTACTGTCCTCACGGTCGATGATTCCCGCACAATGAGGGACATGCTCCGCATGGCCCTGGCTGGCGCCGGTTTCAATGTGGTCGAGGCCGTCGACGGCGAACATGGGCTGGAGGTTCTCTCCGCTCACCGCCCCGATGTCATCATCACCGACATCAACATGCCCAAGCTGGACGGCTTTGGTTTCATCGAGGCGGTTCGCGTCGATGACGACTATCGCGCCATCCCGATCCTGGTGCTGACCACGGAAAGCGATCCCAGCAAGAAGCAGCGGGCTCGCGAAGCCGGCGCGACGGGCTGGATCGTCAAGCCGTTCAATCCCGAAAAGCTGGTCGAGGCCATCCGCCGCGTCGCGGCCTGATCTTCCAACGACTTCGACGTCTAGAACTCTAAGGAATTGCGGGAATGGACGAGCTAGAGGCCATCAAGGTCACCTTCTTTCAGGAATGCGAGGAACTGCTCGCCGACCTCGAAGGCGGGCTCCTGGCCATGCAGGAGGGCGTCGGCGACATTGAAACCGTCAATGCCGTCTTCCGCGCCGTGCATTCGATCAAGGGTGGCGCGGGCGCCTTCGGCCTCGAGCCGTTGGTCCGCTTCGCTCACGTGTTCGAGACCCTGCTGGACGCCGTGCGGTCCAACGAGGTTCCCAACACCGTCGAGCTGGCCGCGGTCATGCTGCGCGCCTCCGACGTTCTGGCCGACCACGTCAGCGCCGCTCGCGGCCTTGGCGATGTCGACATGGCGGCTTCCGCCGCCATGGCCGCCGAGCTGAAGGCCTGCACCGATCCGTCCGCCGCGCCGGCTCCGGTCGCCGCCGAGCCTGAAGTCGTCGAAGCCGCCGAGGCGGCCCCGGCGCCGGCCGCTCCCGTCGTAGCGTCCGACGATCTGGACGATGACGATCTGGGCTTCGATTTCCAGCCGATGACCATCACGGTCGACGAGCAGGCGGCCGATGCCGAGCTGATCCCGGACAATGTCTGGACGGTGTCGATCCGTCCCAAGTCGGACCTGTATCGCAAGGCCAACGAAACCGCGCTGCTCCTGCGCGAACTCAGCCGCCTGGGTCCGATCGTCGCCACCATGGACGACAGCGCCCTGCCGACGCTGGAATTCCTGGACGCCGAAGCCGCCTATTGCACCTGGAGCGTCCGCGTCGAAACCGAAGATGGCGAAGACGCCATCCGCGAAGTGTTCGAATTCGTCGACGGCGACTGTGAGCTGGATATCGTCCGCGGCGAAGCGCCGGTCGAGGCGGCCCTGGCCAATCTTCTGAGCGCCATCGAGGCGCCGGCCGAGCCGGAGACCGAGGCTGAGCCTGCGCCGGCTGCCGTTGAGGCCGCTCCGCCCCCCGTCGAGATCGCTCCGCCGCCCCCGCCTGTGGCCGTCGCCAAGCCGGCTCCGGCTCCGGTCGCCGCCGCGCCGACCCCGGCTCCAGCCGCCGCGCCGACCAAGACCACCCAGGTCGACGTCCCGGGCCCTGGCCAGTCGGTCATCCGCGTCGACCCGGAACGCATCGACCGCCTGATCGATCTGGTCGGTGAACTGGTGATCAACCAGGCCATGCTGGCGCAGCGCGTCGGCGAATATGGCATCGCCCCGTCCTCTAACCTGGCCATGGGTCTGGATGAGCTGGAACAGCTCACCCGCGAGATCCAGGACAGCGTCATGGCCATCCGCGCCCAGCCGGTGAAGTCGGTGTTCCAGCGCATGCCGCGTCTGGTGCGCGAAGTCGCCAACATGACGGGCAAGCAAGCCCGCCTGGTGATGGACGGGGAGAACACCGAGGTCGACAAGACGGTCATCGAGCGTCTGGCCGATCCCATCACCCACATGCTGCGCAACGCCATCGACCACGGGCTGGAAAGCCCCGAGGAACGTACGGCGGCGGGCAAGAATCCCGAAGGCGTCGTGCGTCTGGCCGCCCTGCACCGCAGCGGCCGGATCGTCATCGAGGTCCAGGACGACGGCAAGGGCATCAACCGCGAGCGGGTGCTGTCGATCGCCGTCAAGAAGGGCCTGATCGCGCCCGACCTGCAGCTGACCGACGAAGAGATCGACAACCTGATCTTCCTTCCCGGCTTCTCGACCGCCGACAAGATCTCGGACGTGTCCGGCCGCGGCGTCGGCATGGACGTGGTCAAGCGCTCGGTCCAGGCCCTTGGCGGCCGCATCTCGATCTCGTCGCGCCCCGGTCTGGGCTCGACCTTCACCCTCAGCCTGCCCCTGACCCTGGCCGTCCTGGACGGCATGGTGGTCGATGTGGCCGGCGAGACCCTGGTCGTGCCGCTGGCGGCGATCGTCGAAAGCCTGCGTCCCAAGCCCGAGGAAGTGCGTCCCCTGGGCCCGGTGGGCTCGGTGCTGGCCGTCCGCGACAGCTTCGTGCCGCTGATCGATGTCGGCCTGACCCTGGGCTACCGCACCACCTCGCCGTCGCCGACCGAGGGCGTCGTCCTGCTGGTCGAAGGCGAAGACGGTTCGCGCGCCGCCCTGGTGGCCGACGCCATCCATGGTCAGCGCCAGGTCGTCATCAAGTCGTTGGAGCAGAACTACCAGCAGGTCGAGGGCGTGGCCGCCGCGACCATCCTGGGCGATGGCCGCGTGGCCCTCATCCTGGATGTCGACGCCGTGATCAACCTTCGTCGCCGGGAGACGCCCCGTCCCGTCGAACCCACACTCATTGCAGCGGAGTAAGTCATGACTGACGAAGCTACCGTCACCAGCACGGAGCGCAGGGAACTGATTTCTTTCCGGGTCGGAGACCAGGAATACTGCGTTAACATCATGGCCGTGCGCGAGATCCGGGGCTGGAGCCCCGCGACCTCGCTGCCGCAGTCGCCCAGCTATATGCGCGGCGTGATCAATCTGCGCGGCGCGGTCCTGCCGATCATGGACCTGGCCGCCCGCATCGGCATGCCGATGGTCGAGCCGACAGTGCGTAGCGTGTTCATCGTCGTCCAGGCGGGCGACCGCACGGCCGGCCTGCTGGTCGATGCGGTGTCCGACATCCTGTCGATCAATGACGACATGGTTCAACCCACGCCCGACGTGGCCTGCGACGCCGTTCGCAGCTTCGTGCGCGGCATCATTTCGATCGAAGGCCGCATGATCAGCGAAATCTCGCTCGACCGTATCCTCCCCGAACGCGAGGCCCTGGCCGCCTGATGACCCCAGCCTCAACCACAGAACGTCGCGAGGCCATCGTCGATGGCGAGTTCGCCTTCACGACGCAGGACTTCAAGCGGATCGCCGCGTTGCTCTATGATCAGGCCGGCATCAGCCTGCCCGAGACCAAGGCGACGCTGGTCTATTCGCGCCTGGCCAAGCGCCTGCGCTCGCTGGGCATGAAGACCTTCACCGAATACTGCACCTTCGTGGCCCTGGAGAGCAGCGTCGACGAGCAGCAGGAAATGCTGCGCGCCCTGACGACCAACGTCACCCGCTTCTTCCGCGAACCGCACCACTTCGATGACCTGCGCGCCAACATCCTCGAGCCCATGGCCGACAAGGTGCGCGCCGGAGGCCGTCTGCGCCTTTGGTCCGCCGCCAGTTCGTCGGGCCAGGAGCCCTATTCGATGGCCTTCACGGTGCTGTCGGTGTGGCCCAACGCGGCCGACCTCGACATCCGCATCCTGGGCACCGACATCGACACCAACGTGCTCGCGACCGGTCGCGCCGCCGTCTATGACGAGGGCCTGCTGGAAGGCATACCGCCGGCCGCCCGAAGCCAGTATTTCGATCGCGACGCCAGCGATCGCCGCAGCTTCCGCGTCTGTGAGTCCGCCCGCAGCCTGGTGGCTTTCCGGGAACTGAACCTCAATGGCCCCAGCTGGCCGATGAAGGGACCGTTCGACGCGATCTTCTGCCGCAACGTCGTGATCTATTTCGATGAGCCGACGCAGGAGCGCGTCTGGAACCGCTTCGCGCCTCTGCTGGCCCCCGGCGGCAAATTATATGTCGGGCACTCAGAACGAGTCGGGAGCTCGATTACAGCCTTTGAAAGCGCGGGGCTTACCGCCTATCGCAAGGTGGGAGGTCGCTGATGGCCAAGATTCGCGTACTCGTCGTTGATGACTCCGCCACGATGCGGGGGCTCATCGGCGCGACCCTCCGGCGGGACCCGGAGATCGAGGTCGTCGGCTTTGCCGCGGATCCTCACGAGGCGCGGGCGGCGATCAAGGCGCTGAATCCCGACGTCATCACGCTCGACATCGAGATGCCGAACATGAACGGCCTCGAGTTCCTCGAGAAGATCATGCGCCTGCGGCCGATGCCGGTGGTCATGCTGTCGACCCTGACGCTGGCCGGCGCTGACGCGACCCTCCGGGCTCTCGAACTGGGCGCGGTCGACTGTATCGCCAAGCCGGCCGGCCCGGCCCAGGGCGCCGACGAGATCGTGGTCAAGGTGAAGATCGCGGCCCGCGCCTCGGTGCGGACCAAGGCCGACGCCGCCCCCGCCGCGACCCGACCATGCGCTACGCGCCCTCGGGCGACATCGTGGCGATCGGCTCGTCGACCGGCGGCGTCGAGGCGCTACTGGCGATCCTGACGATGTTCCCGGACACCTGTCCGCCCACGGTCATCACCCAGCACATGCCGGCGACCTTCACCGCCAGCTTCGCCGCGCGGCTCGACCGCGCCAGCGGGGCCAAGGTGCAGGAAGCCAGTGACGGCGCCCTTCTGGAGCCGGGCAAGATCTATGTCGCCCCGGGCGGCGCCACGCACCTTGAGGTCGTTCGCTCGGCCGGGCTGCGCTGCCGTCTGGTGGCCGGCGACCCCGTGAGCGGCCACCGTCCGTCGGTGGATGTGCTGTTCGCCTCGGTCGCCAACGCGGTCGGCGAGAAGGCGGTCGGCGCGATCCTGACCGGCATGGGGCGCGATGGCGCCCAGGGTCTTCTGGCCCTGCGCAAGGCAGGCGGCAAGACCCTCGGACAGGACGAGCAGAGTTGTGTCGTTTACGGCATGCCCCGCGCGGCCTTTGAAATCGGCGCCGTGGAGAAGCAGGTTTCCCTGTCCTCCATGGGGCAATCCATCCTCGATCTGGCCTCCGTGAGGCGATGAACCCATGCCCCAAGCAAGCTCCATTTCCGTTCTCGTCGTCGATGACCAGCTGACCATGCGGGCCTTGATCCGCAATGCGTTGCAGCAGATCGGTTTCAAGGACATCCGTGAGGCGCCGGACGGCGAGGAGGCTCTGAAGAACCTCCTGGCCAAGCCGGCCAACCTGGTCATCTCGGACTTCAACATGCCGAAGATGGATGGCCTGGCCCTGCTGCGCGCGGTGCGATCACACCCGCCGATCCGGCAGACGGCCTTCGTCATGCTGACCGGCCGGGCCGATCGCGAGCTCGTGCAGCGCGCGGTGCAGTTCGGCGTCAACAATTATTGCGTCAAACCATTCACGGTTCAGGGTCTCAAGGAAAAGATCGAACAGGTCTTTGGGCAGCTCACATGACAACTGGTCACCAACCCGATGATCTCGAACGCTCGGTCAAGGTCCATGTGACCCAGGGCGAGAGCCATGTATCGTCCGATCCCAACGTGGTGATGACCACGGTGCTCGGCTCATGCATCGCCGCCTGCATTCGTGATCCCAGCACCGGCATCGGCGGGATGAACCACTTCCTGCTGCCCGACTCCGGCGACGGTCGCCGCGACGGCGACGCGGTGCGTTACGGCGCCTACGCCATGGAACTGCTGATCAACGGCCTGCTCAAGCGCGGCGCCCGGCGCGAGCGCATGGAGGCCAAGATCTTCGGCGGCGGCAAGCTGTTCGACGGTCTTTCCGACGTGGGCGCCAGCAACGCCGCCTTCGCCGAACGTTTCCTGCGCGACGAAGGCATTCCGATCGTCTCCTCCAGCACGGGCGGCGTTTCCGCCCGGCGGGTTGAGTTCTGGCCGGCCTCGGGCCGCGTCCGTCAGCGCCTGGTGGCGGTCGACAACGCGCCGACCGATGTTCGCCGTCCGACCCCCGCCCCCATGCCGGCCGACACCGGCGGCGATCTGGAGCTCTTCTGATCCGCATGACCGCCCAGCCGCAGCCGACTTCCCCGATCGCCATGCCGGAGAACCTGCTTCCGCTGGGCGAACTCTCGCGCCGTCTCGCGGCCGAGCTGATGTCGGCTGCCGCCGTGTGCCGCGACTGCGAACACATCGCTGGCGATCTGGCCCAGGGCGGCGCGGCGCTGGAGAGCATCTCTCGCCTTCAGGCGCTGGACGAGCTGAGCCAGCGCCTGCATGGCCTGTCCGACGTTCTGCAACGCATTGGCCAGCACGCCTCCGGCGAATGGAGCCTCTCGATCGAACCGCTGCTCGAAGGGCTCGGCCTTGCGGACCTGGTGGTGCGTCTGCGCACCGCCGAGGCGCAAACCGACTGGGCCGTCGATGCCGGCGAGCTCGATTTCTTCTAGGGACGATGCATGGAGGTTCTCCAGCCCTCGGCCCGGATCAATCTGGAGAAGGCCACCGTTCTGGTGCTGGACGACAACGGCCCGTCGCTGGATATTCTGTCCCAGGTCGTGTCAGGCTTCGGCGTCAACCAGCTGCATCGGGCGGAGTCCGTCAAGGACGCCCAGGAGCTGGTGAAATCCAAGACCTTCGACCTGGTCATCAGTGATGTGCAGATCCCGGACGTCGACGGCATCGAGTTCATCAACTGGCTGCGGCGCGAAGGCCCCGAAAACAATCGCTATGTTCCGGTGATCCTGGTGACCGGCCACACCCGCACCACGGACATCTTTCGCACCCGGGACGCGGGCGCCAACTTCACGGTGGCCAAGCCGATCACGCCCAAGGTGCTCCTTGAGCGGATCTTCTGGGTGGCGCGGGAAGAGCGCGCCTTCATCGAATGCGAAGCCTATGTCGGCCCTGACCGGCGATTCAAGTACGAGGGCCCGCCCGCCGGCATGGACGGTCGCCGTCGTGATGACCTGCCGGCCGAGGTGGGCAACGCCCAAGAAGCAAACATGTCCCAGGACGAGATCAACAGTCTGATGAAGGTGGCGAAGGTTCAGATATGAGCACCGTTCGCAAATTTCGCCCGCCCAATCGCCTGGCCCAGATGATCAAGGGGCGCGGCGGACTGCTGGCCAAGGACGCGATCGCCGCGGCCGAGCTTGGCATCGAGGGCCTGCGTGAAGCCTCCCTGGCCGCGCTCGACGCGTCCCTGGCCGAGATCGAGAGCCGTTTTGGCAAGGGCGTAGACACGCGCGACGCAGAGGCTTTCGAGACGCTCTACACCCTGGCGCTGAGGATCATCGACGTCAGCATGTTCGTCACGGATTCCGGCGTCGACCAGGCCGCCATCTCGCTGGCGGCCCTGGCCGACAGCTGCCTGGAGGCGGGGGTCTGGCGTTGGGATGCGGTCGATGTCCACCTGCACGCCCTTCGCCTGCTGCGCGGCGTCGGCGCCAGCCTGCCCGAGGCCGCTCGCCAAAGCATGCTGGACGGGCTCTACAAGGTCAGTCACCGGAAGATCGAAGAGGCCTGACGCGCTGGCGGGAAAGCCATTCCACACGCATTCCGCCGCCTTTTCGATGTGTCGCAAAAGCAACGCGGCCGACTTCTCCTGAAATGCGGCGCGATCTCGGCTTGTAGGCCAATCGCGGGTTTGTTAGCTCTTTGCCACCGGTGTCAAAGCGGCGCGCTAAGTGGCGCTGATATCTGACACCGGTGTCAAAATATAGACGGCCTAGAAGCGGCCGCGCGGGAAGGAAGCGCGATCTGTTTCGAAGCCGGCGATGCGAGAGCGTCGTTAAAAGTTTGTCGAACGGGAGGAGGATACATGTCTAAGGTTTCCAAGGGGCGTCTCGACGTCTTGAAGCTCGGCGTCTCCACCGGCGCCCTGGCGCTGGCGATGGCGATCGCCGGCAACGCATCGGCCCAGACGGCGCCGGCCGCGCCCGCCGCCGCCGATGACGGCGTCGTTGAAGAAGTCGTCGTCACCGGCTTCCGTCGCTCGCTCGACGCCGCGCTGAACGTCAAGCGTCAATCGGTTTCGGGCGTCGACGTGATCGTCGCCGAGGATATCGCCAAGTTCCCCGACCAGAACCTCGCTGAGTCCCTGCAGCGGATTCCGGGCATCTCGATCGTTCGTGACGGCGGCGAAGGTCGCGCCATCACCGTTCGCGGCCTGGGCTCGCAGTTCACCCGCGTTCGCGTCAACGGCATGGAAGCCATCGCCACCACCTCGGACGGCGCCAGCGCCAACCGCGAGCGTGGCTTCGACTTTAACGTCTTCGCCTCGGAACTCTTCAATTCTCTGGTCGTGCACAAGACCGCCGAAGCCTCGCTGGACGAAGGCTCGCTGGGCGCGGTTGTCGACCTGAACACCGGCAATCCGATCGCCGGCAAGGACGGCTTCACGCTCGCCCTGAGCGCTCAGGGCCAATACAACGACCTGAGCAAGACCGTGGGTCCGCGCCTGGCCGGGCTGCTCAGCTATCGCGCCCCCAGCGGCGTGTGGGCCGCATCGGTGTCGGCCGCCTATTCCAAGCAGGAGCAGGTCGAAGCCACCAACAACACCGTCCGTTGGGCGCAGGCGCGCTTCAACTCGGTGGCCGGGACCAACTGCTTCACCACCCAGAACTCGGGCGGCGTCTATGTGCCCAGCGCGTCCTGTAACCAGGCGGCTCTGGCCTTCCACCCCCGCATTCCGCGCTATGGCGAAGTCACCCACAATCGTGAGCGTCTGGGCCTGACCGGCAGCTTCCAGTACCAGCCCACCGACCGCACCAAGCTGTCGGTTGACGGCCTGTATTCGAAGTACAACGCCGTTCGTAACGAGAAGTGGGCCGAGGTCCTGTTCCGGTCCAACGAGCGCTCGATCAGCGTTCGCGACTTCACGGTCGACAGCGACAACAACATGATCAAGGGCACGTTCGACAACGCCTGGGTGCGTATCGAGCACTACGAGCGCGAACTGGACACCACCTTCTACCAGTTCAGCGCCAACCTGACCCACGAGTTCAACGACCAGTTCAAGATCCAGGGACTGGCCGGTTTCTCGAAGTCGGACGCCGATATCCCGTACGAAACCACGGTCATCTATGACGACCGCGACGCTACCGGCTACAAGTACGACTATACCGACATGAAGAAGCCGGTGCTGACCTTCGGCACCAGCGTCAGCGATCCGACGAACTTCCAGTTCGCCGAGTTCCGCGATCGTCCGTCCAACAACACCAACAAGTTCAAGACGGTCGCGCTGAACGCCGATTATGCGATCACCAGCGAACTGACCTGGAAGACCGGCGCGGTCTATCGCGAGTTCGAGTTCAACCTGCGCGAAGGCGCCCGCGACTCGACCTACTGCGCCGCCTTCACCTGCGCCGCCGGGACCTACGGCGCGCCGGTCACCGCCGCCCTGGCCAGCAACTTCAGCCTGTCGGGCGCCAATGCGCCTTCCGGGACGACGACCAGCTGGGTTGTCCCCAATCTCAAGGCGGCGACGGACCTGGTCGGTCTCTATAACCGTCCCCTGATCGTGCAGGCCGGCAACACCCGCGCCGTCACCGAGAAGGACACCGGCGCGTTCCTGCAGTTCGACGTCAAGAGCCAGTTCATGGATCTGGACTACGCGCTGAACGCCGGCGTGCGTTACGTGAAGACCGAACAATCCTCGACGGGCATCAACAACAGCCAGAACGTCACGGTCGAGCGCACCTATGAAGACTGGCTGCCGGCCGCCAACCTGGCCCTCTATCCGCTGGACAAGGTCATCCTGCGCGGCTCGATCGCCAAGGTCATGACCCGTCCCAGCCTGAGCAACCTGACCCCCGGCGGCAGTGTCGACGGTTTCAACTACCGGATCACCTCGGGCAATCCGAGCCTGAACCCGTTCCGCGCCACGGCCTATGACGCTTCGGTGGAATGGTACTTCGCCCGCGAGTCGATCTTCTCGATCGCGGTGTTCCAGAAGGACATCGCCAGCTTCCCGATCACCGCCTCGACCACGGGCAGCTACGCTTCCACGGGTCTGCCGACCTCGCTGATCCTGGCCAGTTCGCCGGCCGCGGCCAATCCCGAAGGTCAGCCCTGGACGATCAACACGACCGTCAACGGTGAAGGCGGCAAGCTGAAGGGCGTCGAGTTCGCCGTCCAGGGTCCGTTCAGCTTCCTACCGGGCCTGTGGTCGAACTTCGGCGGTATCGCCAACCTGACCCTGGTCGACTCCGATGTCGACTACACCGTGGCGGGTGCGGCGACCAATCCGCTGGGCACCTTCCCGACCCTGGTCAACCGCACTGAAACCGAGCGCCTGTTCAACCTCTCGCGCAAGGCGTTCAACGTCACCCTCTACTACGAAGCCGACAAGTTCAGCGCCCGCGCCTCGGCGGCCTATCGCAGCGGCTTCATCGACGCCACCAGCGGCACCGGCAACGTGTTCGAGGGCTACAACAGCTCGATCAACGTCGACGCCTCCATGCGGTATCGTCTGAACGACAACCTCGAGTTCTCGCTGGAAGGCGTGAACCTGACGGATGAGTATCGTGATCGCTTCACCGACCTCGAGGCCGATCGCAACTACGAATACAACCACTTCGGCCGCACGATCATGTTCGGCGTCCGTTACAAGATGTAGTCGCAAGTCACTGTAGCGACGAAGGCCGCCGGCTCACGCCGGCGGCCTTTTCTTTGCCTGCGGGCCAGGTCCGCCGCCGCGTCGGCGTGCTCAGCCGAGGGGCTCGCCGTCGATCCAGGTCTCGCGAACCTCAAGCGCCTCATCCAGCAGCACGAGATCGGCCGTCATGCCCACGGCGATGCGGCCGCGCTGTTGGGACAGGCCCAGGAAGTCGGCGGGCGAGGACGAGGCCATGGCGACGGCGTCGGGCAGGGACAGGTCCAGCAGGGCCACGGCGTTGCGGACCGCGCCGATCATGTCCAGGTCCGAGCCGGCCAGGGTGCCGTGGTCATCCACGCAGACGCCGTCGACCACGTGGATGCGGCGGCCCTGCAGGTCGAAGCTCTTGTCGACCATGCCCACGGTCGGCATGGCGTCGGTGACCAGCATAAAGCGGTCGCGGGGACGGGTGCGCAGGGCGATGCGCAGCACGGCCGGATCGACATGGCGACCATCGACGATCAGGCCGCACCAGGCGGTCTGGCTTTCCAGGGCCGCGCCGACCACGCCGGGCTCGCGGCTGGTCAGGGGCGACATGGCGTTGAACAGGTGGGTGAAGCCGCTCAGGCCCGCCGCCAGCGCCTCGCGCATCGTGGCGTAGGCGGCGTTGGTGTGACCGGCCGCGACGATGACGCCGGCCTGCGTCAGCCTGCGGATCATCTCCGGCGTGGTGGTCTCCGGCGCCAGGGTGACCAGGGTCTTGCCGACCTTCAGCGAGGTCAGCAGGCTCAGGGCCGCCTCGTCGATGACCCGGAACTTGCCGGCGTCGTGGATGCCCTTGCGCTTGGCGTTGAGGAACGGGCCCTCGATATGGATGCCCAGCACGCCTGGCACGCCGGCCGTGATCGCCGCTTCGGTGGCGCGCATGGCCGCGTCGACCACGGCCAGGTCGTCGCTGATCAGGGTGGGCAGGAAGCCGGTGGTGCCGAACGGGCGGTGGGCCGCGCCGATGGCGGCGATGGTCTCCACCGTCGGGGCGTCGTTGAACAATACCCCGCCGCCGCCATTGACCTGGGTGTCGATGAAGCCGGGAACCAGCAGGCCGCCGCGCAGGTCATGGCGGGTCGCGCCGGCCGGCGCGTCGGCGGCTGGCAGGATCGCGGCGATCCGTCCGGCCTCGATCACGACGCACTGGCCCAGGGCGACGCCGTCTTCCGTCAGGACGCGGCCATTTACGAGAACAGCCTGCATCAGACGGTTTCTGTGACCTTGTTGAGATGGGGCGGGCTGTCGGGATCATAGCCGCGCGCCACCGACAGCGCATTGGCCATCCGGTAGAAGCTCTGGATCATCAGGATCGGCTCGATGGCCGGGTGCGCGGCCAGGGCGGGCAGGGCGCCCTCTCCCGTCTCGCCGGCGCGGGCCAGCAGCACCTCGGCGTCGCGGGCCGCCAGGCCGGCGGTCATGGCGTCGACGCTGTCGCGGCTCTCGTCGTTCTGGGCGAAGACCAGCACCGGGAAGCCGGCCTTCACCAGGGCCATGGGACCGTGCAGCACCTCGGCGGCGCTGAAGGCCTCGGCGTGCAGGCCGCAGGTCTCCTTGAACTTCAGGGCCGCCTCCTGGGCGACGCCGAAGCCGACGCCGCGTCCCAGCACATAGAGGTTGCGGGCCGGCTTCAGGCGCTCGACGGCGGAGGTCCAGTCCAGGGTCCAGGCCTTGGCCAGGCCGGCGGGCAGGGCGGCCAGGCCCTCGGCCAGGTCGGCGTCGCCGGTCCAGGCCGCGACCAGATGGGTGATGGCCGACAGGGCGGCGATATACGACTTGGTGGCCGCCACGCTCAGCTCGGGGCCGGCGTGCAGGGGCAATACCTCGTCGACCAGCAGGGCCAGGGGCGAGGTCTCGTCATTGACCAGGGCGAGGGTGAAGGCGCCGGCCGCCTTGGCGGCGCGCACCGAGGCCAGCAGGTCGGGGCTCTTGCCCGACTGCGAAATGGCCAGGTAGAGCACCCCGTCCATGGCCTGGGGCGCGGCATAGACCGAGCTGACCGACAGGGCGGCCGACGAGGTCAGGACGCCGACGCGGGTCTCGATCAGGTACTTGGCGAAGGTGGCGGCATGATCGGAGCTGCCGCGCGCGCAGGTGACCACGGCGCGGGGCGGGCTGGCGCGCAGGCGCGCGGCGATGGCCTCGACCCGCGCGGCGTTGGCCTCCAGCTGGGTGGCGACGACCTGCGACGCCTGACCCGCTTCCAGGAACATCCGGGTCGATTCCGGCGTCAGCCGCGACGGGGCAGGCTCGGGCGCAGGGGCCTCGGGACGGGTCAAGATGGGCGCCTCCAAGGCCTGTTTTCCTTCAACTCAGGGCATTCAGTTCCGCGACGAAGTCGTAGGCGTCGCCGCGATAGTAGGATTGGGTCACTTCCACCGCCCGACCATCCTTCAGGAAGCCGCGCCGCTCGATCAGCAGGCCGGCGTCCTTGGCGGGCACGCCCAGGAGGTCGGCATGCTCGGCCGTGAACAGCACCGCGCGAAGGCGCTGGAGGGCTCGGACCGGTCGATGGCCCGTCGCCTCCAGGGCTTCATAGAGCGACGTCCCGACGGTCTCGGCGGACGGCAGGGCGAAGGCGGCGATGGTGGTGTATTCGACGGCCATCGGCGCGTCGTCGGCGTAGCGGATCCGCGCGAAGCGATAGACCGGCGTGCCGGGTGACAGCCCCAGGGTCATCGACTCCTCGGGTGTGACCGAGCCTTCGCTCTTGCTGATCCACTCGCTGCGCGGCGCGCGGCCGCGCGAGATCATGTCCTCGGTGAAGGACGACAGCTTTGAGAAACTCTTTTCCACCCGGGCTGCGACGAAGGTGCCCGCGCCCTGGCGGCGGGTCAGCAGGCCCTCGCTGACCAGGCCGTCCAGGGCCTTGCGCACGGTGATGCGCGAGATGCTGAATTCCTCGGCCATGTCCCGCTCGGCGGGCAGGGCGTCGTCGGGCGCCAGGATCTTCTTGTGGATCGCCTCGCGCAGCGCGCGCTGCAACTGCTTGTAGAGCGGGGCGTGCTCGGCGCCGCCGGCGTCCAGACGGCCAATCCGTTCGGAAAACATCGTCAAACCAGCCTCCCCGCGCAAATCGGCATCACCCGTTGGCTGCCTCGATAGCATATGACCATTTTCATACCAATACGTACTTGGTCTGCAATTGGTTTCTTTTTGGCCTTGTCATCCGACAATTTTCCGTCACAGTCTGGCTCCGAGGCCTGAGAAGTACCGCAATCCACGACCTTCCGCGGAGAATTGGTACCAGATTGGGCTTGGGGTTCGGCTCCGGGCCCAGGCCCGGCGAAATGGGGAGAAGCCGAGTTATGAGAAGCTTTCACAAATCCATCCTGACCGCGTCCGCCAGCGCCCTGGCGGTGATGGTCGCAATGCCCGTCTTCGCGCAGGACGCGAAGCCGGACGCCGTCGACGCCGTTGTCGTCACGGGTATCCGAGCCTCGCTTCAGAAGGCGATGGAGCAGAAGCGTAACTCCGATCTCGTGTCGGAAGTCGTCACCGCCGAAGACATCGGCAAGTTCCCAGACAAGAACGTGGCTGACTCGCTGTCGCGTGTCTCGGGCGTCAATGTCGTCACCGGCTCGGCCGCAGCGGGCGGCTTTGGTGAAAACGAGCGCGTCAGCGTTCGCGGCACCGATCCGAACCTCAACCTGACCCTGCTGAACGGCCACAACATGGCTACCGGCGACTGGTTCGTCCTGGACCAGACCAGCGGCGGGCGCAGCTTCAACTATTCCATGCTGCCGTCGGAAGTCGTCGGCCGCATCGACATCATCAAGAGCTCGGCGGCCAATATCCCCGAGGGCGGCGTCGGCGGCACGGTGGACGTGCACACCCGCATGCCGCTGGACCTGCCCAGCATGACGGCCAACGCCTCGGTCCAGGGCCTGTACGCGACCCGCGCCGAAAAGTGGACGCCGCAAGTCTCCGGCATGCTCAGCTGGAAGAACGACGCCCACACCTTCGGCGCCCTGATCGGCGCCTTCTATCAGGAGCGCGAGTTCCGTCGCGATGGCCAGGAAATCCTCGGCTACACCTCGTACGACAATTTCGCCGGAACCGGGCAGACCGTGCTGGCGCCGAACCTGATCGGCAACGCCTTCTTCCAGCAGACCCGCAAGCGCAAGGGCGTCGACTTCGTCACCCAGTGGCAGCCCAGCGAGAAGCTGGAACTGGCGTTTTCGGGCCTCTACACCAAGATGGACGCCGACAACACCAACGTGAACCACATGGCCTGGGTCAGCAATCTGATCAGCGCCAACACGGGTCCTGCGGGTTCGGCGGGCAACGCCCTGACGTCCTACCAGATCAGCAACGGCATTCTGACCTCTGCCACCTGGGCGGCGGCCTCGCCGAACGGAACCAAGAGCCGCGGCCTGGTGCAGGACGACATCTTCCGCACGGCGCACTCGACCTCCTGGGACCTGAACCTCGACGGAACCTATCACGCCAGCGACAACCTGAAGATCAGCGGCAACATCGGCTACACCAAGGGCGAAGGCGCCACCGACGACACCGAAGCCTGGGAAACCTACTGGGAAACCGGCATGAGCTACGAGCTCGGCGCGCCGGTGACCAAGGTCAGCTATCCCGGCCTGGCCGCCGTCGGTTCGGCCGCCTACCTCAACAACTACTATAGCTGGTCGTGGGGCGGTAAGGTCGAGAGCCCAGACGAGGAATTCTACGCCAAGGGCGACGTCGAATACACGGTCGACAGTGGTTATCTGAAGACCCTGCTGTTTGGCGGCCGCTATACCGACCACACGCGCGAAGTGAACTACACGGCCTATTCTTGGGCAGGCAACGGCGTCAATAGCGGCACATCGCTGGTCGATCTGGGCACGGTGGCCGGTTGGATGACGCCGTCGAACTATGGCGAGGATATCGGCCTGTCGGGCCAGGGCTACACCGTGGCCGATCGCGCCAAGGTTCTGGCGACCCTGAACGGCACGAATGGCGGGCGCAACTTCGCCTACTACCCGCCGCTCAGCTTCGCGGTGCAGGAAAAGACCCAGGCCGTCTATGCGATGGCCAAGGTGGGCGGTGATCGCTGGCGCGGCAATGTCGGCGTCCGCGCCGTTCATACCGACCAGGACACCACCCAGTACTCGGCCTCGGTCACGCCTTCGACCGTCAGCAACCAGTTCGGCAGCTTCGGCGCCCGGAACGTCAAGCGCGATTACTGGGACGTCCTGCCTAGCGCCACGCTCGTGGTGAACGCCGATGACGACGTGGTGGTGCGCCTGTCGGCGGCCAAGGTGATGTCGCGGCCGGGCTATGCCCAGCTGGCGGGCGCCTTCAGCCTGAACGACACGGCCGTCACCGGCAGCGCCGGCGGCAATCCCGAGCTGGATCCGTTCCGCGCCTGGCAGTTCAACGCCGCCGCCGAGTGGTACTATGCCCCCGAAGCCCTGCTGTCGGTCGGCGTCTTCCTGCTCGACATCGACAGCTACATCACCAGCACGACGTACAAGGAATATCACGTCACCGAGCAGACCCAGAAACGCCTGGGCGTCGGCAAGGGTGACACCTTCACCATGACCGGGCCGATCAACGGGGACGGCGGCACCAACCGCGGCTTCGAAGTGACGCTGCAGCAGCCGATCGGCGGCGGCTTCGGCTTCATCGGCAACTACACCTATTCCGACGCCAAGACCGACCTGGGCAAGCCGATCGACGGCTCGTCCAAGCACACCTACAACCTGACGGGCTATTTCGAGAACGACCTGATCTCGGCCCGCCTGGCCTATAACTACCGGTCCAAGTTCAAGTCGGGCGTCGATCGCGGCACCGACATGTTCCAGGACAATTTCTCGTCCCTGGACGGATCGGTCAGCGTCAACATCAGCAAGACTGTCGCCCTGACGTTCGACGCCCAGAACCTGACCAACGAAAAGCTGAAGTACTTCGTGGGCGCCCCCGATGTGCCCCGGGCGATCTATGACAACGGCCGCACCTTCTACGCCGGCGCCCGCCTGAAGTTCTAAAGCCCGGATCGGGACTTCCGGCCCCTCTCCGGAAGTCCCGATCTATCTTTCTTGCGGCGATTGCATCGGCCACGGCATGGTTCAGGATCACCTGATGACCCGCCTCGCTCCGCGTCGCCCGACACACCTCCTGACTGCAAGCATGGAGCTGGGGCGGAGCGCATCGCTCCGCCCGCTTTTTGCCGCGCCCTCGTCGCGCCCGTCCTCGTGTTCGTGTCCGTATCCGTGAGCGCCTGTCCATGACCCTCGCCCGATCCGCCGTCGCCGCCCTGGTGTCTCTCGCCGCCCTGACCGCCGCCATTCCTGCGCTGGCGGGCCCCCTGGCCCTGACGCCGGCGCCGGCCAGGCTGTCGACCGCCGAGGGCGCGTTCGCTCTATCGGCGAAGACCCGGATCTTCGTCGCCCGGGGCGATGTCGAGGCCCGGGGCGTGGCCCTTCAACTTTCCGACCTGCTGTACCGCGCCCGGGGTCTCAGGGCCGCTGTCGTCTATGGCGCGCCGCCCGCCGGCGAGGCCGCCATCGTCCTGGCGCGCGGCGGCGCGACCGGCGAGGCCTACACGTTTCAGTCAGGTCCGACCGGCGTGACCATCACCGCCGCTCAGCGGGCGGGCCTGTTCTACGGCGCCACGACCACTGTGGCAGCACGCGACGCAGGACGATGCGCGCGGCCCGGTCGCCCTTCCCGCCGTCAGCATCGAGGACGCACCGCGCTTCGGCTGGCGCGGTCTGATGGTCGACAGCGCCCGCCATGTCCAGAGCCTCGAGACCCTGCGCGGCGTCATCGACGCCATGGCTGTCCACAAGCTCAACACGCTGCACTGGCATCTGGTCGATGATCAGGGCTGGCGGCTGGAGATCAGGAAGTACCCGAGGCTGACGCAGGTCGGCGCCTGGCGGAAAGATCCGGGCGCGGCCGCGAGCTACCCCCGGTACGGCGGCTTCTATACCCAGGACCAGGCCCGAGAGCTCGTGGCCTACGCGGCCGCGCGCAACATCACCATCGTGCCGGAGATCGAAATGCCAGGCCACGCCCTGGCGCCGATCGTGGCCTATCCGCGACTGGGCGTGGCCACGCCGGACGCCAGCAAGATGGGCGACTGGGGGATCTTCCCCTGGCTCTACAACACCGACGACGCGACCTTCGCCTTTCTGGACGACGTGCTGAACGAGGTGATGGACATCTTCCCATCGACCTTCATCCATGTGGGCGGCGACGAGGCGGTCAAGGATCAGTGGAAGGCCAGCCCCAGGATCCAGGCCAGGATCAAGGAACTGGGCCTCAAGGACGAGCACGACCTGCAGAGCTGGTTCATCCAGCGGGTCGGCAAGTCGCTGGAGAAGCGCGGCCGTCGCCTGATCGGCTGGGACGAAATCCTGGAAGGCGGTCTTGCGCCCAACGCCACGGTCATGTCGTGGCGCGGGATCGACGGGGCGATCGCCGCCGCCAGGCAGGGGCACGACACGGTGCTGTCACCGCACCCGGTGCTCTATCTCGACAATCGCCAGAGCACCTCGCCCGACGAGCCGACCGGCCGCGGCAAGGTGGTCAGCCTCAAGGACGTCTACGCGTTCGATCCCGCGCCGGAGCAATTGTCGGCCGAAGAGCGCAAGCACATCCTCGGCGTCCAGGCCAATGTCTGGACCGAGCACATGCAGACCGACGAACGCCTGCAGCAGATGGCCTTCCCCCGCGCCGTGGCGCTGGCCGAGCGCGCCTGGACGCCGGAGACGGTCGTTAGCTGGGACGATTTCGCCCGCCGCATGCCCGCCGATATGGCGCGGCTGAAAATCCTGGGCGTGGCCGCCAACACCGTGCCCTTCGAACCGCAGGCGACCCTGTCGGCAGGCGAGGGCGGCAAGACCCGGCTGGCCCTGTCCAACGGTCTTGGCATCGGCGAGATCCGCTATACCACGGACGGCAAGGCGCCGACCGCGACCTCGACGGCCTATGCGGGCGTCCTCGATTTGGCCAAGGGGACGGTGGTCAAGGCGCGCGCCTATGTGGACGGCAAGGCCCTGGGCCGCGAGCGCGCCGTAACGATCGATCCCGCCGCGCTGTGGACCCGCAACAGCGGCCAGTTGAAGCGCTGCACCGATAAGGTCACGCTCAAGCTGATCGACGACGCGCCGCGCGACTTCGACAAGCGGGCGATGTTCGACGTCGACATTTTCAATCCGTGCTGGATCTGGGAGGGCGCGGACCTGTCGAAGGGCGCGGCGCTGACCGCCCGGATCGGCCAGATTCCGTTCAACTTCCAGGTGGGCAAGGAGCGTGACCATATTCCTCTGCGTCCGCCGGCCACGCCCGAGGGCGAGCTGGAGGTTCGGCTTGTCCAGGCCGGGGGCTGCGACGGCGAACGCATCGCCGCCTTGCCGCTGGGCAAGGCTGCGCTAAATCCGGCGGTCTCGACAATTACCGGACGGCTGCCGGCCAAGACGGGCAAGGTCGATCTGTGCCTGACCTGCACGTCCAAGGCCCTGGATCCCTTCTGGGTGATCGACCAGGTCACCGTGAAGCCCGCGAACTAGGTCTTGAAAGAAAGTTTGAAGCCCGTGTCCAACCTTGTGCTCTCGTCGCCGCTGAAGGGCTGGATAGCGCCGCTTGAGGAGACGCCGGACGCGGTGTTTGCGGGTCGGATGCTGGGTGACGGGCTGGCGATTGATCCGACGGGGTCGGTGCTGCACGCGCCGTGCGACGCGGTGGTGGTGACGGTGCACCGGGCGCGCCACGCGGTGACGCTGCGGGCGGCCAACGGGGCCGAGATCCTGATGCATCTGGGGCTGGACACCGTGGCCCTGGCGGGCGCGGGCTTCGAGGTGCTGGTCGGCGAAGGCCAGTCGGTCAAGGCCGGCGAGCCGCTGATCGCCTTCGACCTGGATTTCCTGGCCCAGAACGTCCGCAGCCTGATCACGCCGATCGTGGTGACCAATCTGGACGCCTTCCGCATCGTGCGCCGCCAACAGGATCGCGCCGCCGAGGTGGGCGACGAGCTGATGGCGCTGTCGCCGATCGCCGCTGAGACTGCCGAGTCCGCCGCCGCCGCTTCGACGGGCGCCGGGGGCGAGATCGTCCGCCGGGTGGTCGTGCCGCTGGTCCACGGCCTCCACGCCCGCCCCGCCGCCCGCATCGCCGAGACGGTCCGCGCCTTCACCGCCGAGGTCGCGCTGGTGGCCGGCGAGCGCGCCGGGCCAGCGCCCGCAGCCCGGTCGGGGTGATGGCCCTGGCCGTGCGCCATGGCGACAGCCTGTCCATCACCGCCAGCGGCCCCGACGCTGAAGCGGCCCTGGCCGCCGTCGCCGAACTGATCGAGGGCGGCATGGGCGAGGGCGGCCCCGTCGCCGCGCCGGCCGCGCACGTCCCGACTCCGTCCCCGGCCCCCTCTTCGGTCGAAGCCGGCCCCGTCACCCTGCCCCGGGACGGCGTGCTCAAGGGCGTGCTGGCCGCGCCGGGCCTGGCCATCGGCAAGGCCGTGCGCCTCTCGTCCAGCGAGATCACCGTCCGCGAGCTTGGCGACAGTCCCGGCCATGAACACACCGCCCTGACCCAGGCGCTGGAGACGGTCCGCGCGCGCCTGGAGGCGGCGGCGGCGAGAAGCGACAAGGCCCGCCAGGCGATCCTCAACGCCCACCTGGCCTTCCTCGACGATCCGGAGCTGTCGGCCGTGGCCCGGGCCCTGATCGACCAGGGCAAGAGCGCCGGCTTTGCCTGGCGCGGCGCGGTGGGCGGCTATGTCGACGCCCTGCGCGGCCTGGGCGATGCGCGCCTGGCCGAGCGGGTCGATGACCTGATCGATCTGGAACGCCAGGTGCTGCGCGCTCTCTCTCCTGACGAAGGGGGGGGCGAAGAAGAAAGCGCCGCCGCCCTGCCGGCCGGCGCCATCCTGCTGGCCGACGAGCTGCTGCCCTCGCAGCTGATGGGCGTGGATCCGGGCCTGGTGGCCGGGTTCTGCACCGCGCGCGGCGGACCCACCTCGCACGTGGCCATCCTGGCCGCCGCCATGGGCATACCGGCCCTGGTCGCGGTGGGCGGGGCGGTGATGACCGTGGCCGACGGCACGGCCCTGATCCTCGACGCCGACAGCGGCCAGCTGCGCGTCGCGCCCGACGCCCCGGCCCTGGAAGCGGCCCAGACCCGGCTGGCCCAGCGCCAGGAGCGCAAGGCCCGCGCCAAGGCCTCGGCCCACCAGAGCTGCGTCACCCTGGATGGCCAGCGCATCGAGGTGTTCGGCAATGTCGGCGCGCTGAGCGACGCGGTCGCCGCCGCCGCCAACGGCGCCGAGGGCTGCGGCCTGCTGCGCACCGAGTTCCTGTTCCTGGAGCGCGACACCCCGCCCGACGAGGACGAACAGGCCCACCAGTACCAGGCCATCGCCTCGGCCCTGGACGGCAAGCCGCTGATCATCCGCACCCTGGACGTGGGCGGCGACAAGGCCGCGCCCTACCTGCCGATCCCGGCCGAAGAGAACCCGGCCCTGGGCCTGCGCGGCGTGCGGGTCAGCCTGTGGCGGCCCCACCTGCTGAAGACCCAGATCCGCGCCATCCTGCGTGTGCGTCCTGTTGGCCAGTGCAGGATCATGGTCCCGATGATCGCCAGCCTCGACGAGCTGCGCGCCGTCCGCGCCGTGCTCGAGGAGGCCAAGCGCGAGCTGGGCGTCACCGAGCGCGTCGAGCTGGGCGTGATGATCGAGACCCCGGCCGCCGCCGTCACCGCCGACCTGCTGGCCGCCGAGGCCGACTTCCTGTCGATCGGCACCAACGACCTGACCCAGTATGTGCTGGCCATGGACCGGGGCAATCCGGAGCTCGCCGCCCGCATCGACGCCCTGCACCCGGCCGTGCTGCGGATGATCGCCCAGACCTGCGCCGGCGCCGCAAAACACCAGCGCTGGGTGGGCGTCTGCGGCGGGGCGGCCTCGGACCTGGCCGCCGTGCCGATCCTGCTGGGCCTGGGGGTCACCGAGCTGTCGGCGACCGCCGCCATCCTGCCCGAGGTCAAGGCCCTGGTCCGCACTCTGGATCTGGCCGCCTGCCGGACCCTGGCCGCCCGGGCGCTGGACCTGACCTCCTCCGAGGCGGTGCGTGACGCCGCTCAATCCTTCCTGGCCGGAGTCTAAGCGATGAGGTCGCCGCTCGAAGTCCTCCAGCCCCTGGGCCGCGCCCTGATGCTGCCGATCGCGGTGCTGCCGGTGGCGGCGCTGCTGCTGCGCGTGGGCCAGCCCGACCTGCTGGGCGCCCCGGCCCTGGCCGCCCTGACCGGCGGCCTGTCCCTGACCATCGCCAATGTGTTCGCCGCCGCCGGCGGCGCGATCTTCGGCAGTCTGGGCCTGATCTTCGCCATCGGCGTGGCCGTGGGCCTGGCGCGCGAGAACCACGGCGCGGCCGGCCTGGCCGGGGTGGTGGCCTATCTGGTCGCCACCAAGGGCGCTGACGCCCTGATCGTGGTCCCGCCCGAGGTCGCAGCAGCGGCCGTCGCGGGCGCCAAGGACCTGGTGGTCGCCGCCTGGAAGGCCAAGGAGATCGGCAAGCTGTCGATCCCGGTCGGCATTCTTTCCGGGCTGATCGCCGGCGGCCTCTACAACCGCTATTCCAACATCAAGCTGCCGGAATATCTGGCCTTCTTCGGCGGGCGCCGGTTCGTGCCGATCGCCGCCGGCGTGGCGGGGGTGGGTCTGGCCCTGGTGTTCGGCTTCGGCTGGGGCTTTCTGGAAGCCGGGGTCGATGGCCTGAGCCATCTGGTCACCGCCTCGGGCGATGTGGGCCTGTTCGTCTATGGCGTGCTCAACCGCCTGCTGATCGTCACGGGCCTGCACCACATCCTCAACAACGTGGTCTGGTTCATCCTGGGCGACTTCAACGGCGCGACCGGCGACCTCAACCGCTTTGCGGCCGGCGATCCCACCGCCGGGGCGTTCATGAGCGGCTTCTTCCCGGTGATGATGTTTGGCCTGCCCGCCGCGTGCCTGGCCATGCTGCACACCGCCCGGCCCGAGCGCCGCAAGGCCGTGGGCGGCATGCTCACCTCCCTGGCCCTGACCTCGTTCCTGACCGGCGTGACCGAGCCGATCGAGTTCTCGTTCATGTTCCTGGCCCCGGCGCTCTACGCCGTGCACGCCGTGCTGACCGGCGCGTCGATGGTGATCATGAACCTGCTGGACGTGAAGCTGGGCTTTGGGTTCTCGGCCGGGCTGTTCGACTATGTGCTCAACTTCAACAAGGCCACCCGGCCGCTGATGCTGATCCCGGTGGGGCTGGTCTATGGCGCGGTCTATTACGGCGTCTTCCGCTGGGTGATCGTGCGGTTCGATCTCAAGACCCCCGGCCGCGAGCCCGACGAGGCCCTGGCCGCGCCGGTCGCCGCCGCCCCCGGCGGACGCGGCGAGGACTTCCTGATCGCCCTGGGCGGCGCGGCCAATCTGGCTTCGGTCGACGCTTGCACCACCCGCCTGCGTCTGGTGGTCACCGGCCAGGGCGCGATCGACGAGCCACGCCTCAAGGCCCTAGGCGCGCGCGGCATCGTGCGGCCCTCCGACCGCGCCCTGCAGGTCGTGCTGGGCCCCATCGCCGACCAGGTCGCCAGCGAAATCCGCAGCGCCATGGGCGGGAGGCAGGCTCAGGCGCCGGTCCCGGTCGTCGCCCCGGTCGCCGCCGCGCCCGTTCTGCCCGGCGACACCGCCCAGGCCGAACGTCTGGTCGCCGCCCTCGGCGGTTCGGACAACATCGAGACCCTCAGCAGCTGCACCAGCCGCCTGCGCCTGGTGGTCCTCGACCCGATGGCCATCGACGAAGCCGCTCTCAAAGCCCTCGGCGCGCGCGGCCTCGCCCGCATCGGCGAGCGCACGATCCATGTCGTGCTGGGGCCCGAGGCGGACGCCGTTGCGGAAGCGATCAGGCTACTGCGGGCCTGATCCTTCTTCGGCCAAGGGAGACAGATACCCCAGGTCCGCGATCACCCCCGCCAGCGCCGCCGCCTGGGGGGCCAACCTCTCGCGATACAGCGTCCACCGCCCGATCGACCGATCGTTCAGTGGCTCGCTGACCTGGGCGTAGCTGGGCGTCGGGGCATAGCGGCGGTTCTCATGGAAGCGAAGGCAGGCGGGCTCGAACGGCAGGTCCAGATGTTCCAGCAGCCGGCGTGTCCAGCCCTCCTGGTCAGCCACCAGATCCTCGTAGCGCACGGCCAGCGCCGTATCGCCGAGGGCGGCGGCGTAGTGTCCGGTCAGGCCGTGGACAGCCCGCATGTGACTGGCGATGTCCTCGATACGATAGCCGCAGAAATCGCCATGGGTCAGGTTGTGTGAGAGCATCGACACCGCCGTGTCCAGCGGATGTCGCACCATGCGGATCAGTCGCGCCTCCGGAAAGGCGGCGCGGATCACCGGCGTCCACACCTCGCTGAGCGGCATCTTGTCGGTGAAGTACGGCTTGCCGCTGTCCATCAGACCAAAGTCCTTGGCGCGGCTCAGATAGAGATCGCGCAGGGTCTCGCTTACGCCGGGTGTCCACAGCGCCGAGAGGCCGTCAAACTGGCTCTCCAGCGCCGAGACCATCTCGGTCACGAACGGCAGTTCGCCGCCGGCCGCGATCGCTGAATGGCTGGACAGGATCTGCTCGACCATCGTGGTGCCAGACCGGGGGAAGCCGAACACGAACACCGGCTGCGGGCCCTCGCGCCGCGCGGCGGCGGGGGGCAGGCCCCTGGCCTTCACCAGGCGCGCCAGGGCGTCGAATTCGCGGGTCACCACCGCGCCGTCATAAAAGAGGCCGTCGCGCGCGGCGAGCCGCGCCTTGCCAGCCACGAAGTCGGCGAAGGCCTCGGCGGGCCGGCCCAGTTTTTCCTTCAGCCGGCCGCGCTCCAGCAGGGCGTCGCCGCCGGGCTGACCCGGCACCGCCTCGATCACCGCCAGCGCTTCGGCGTGGCGTTTCTCGCGGCCCAGCTGCACCGCGCGGCGCAGGGTGACGTCGAAGCCGGCCGCCTCGGCGCGGTCCAGCAGGGCGCGGCTGGCGGGCAGGTCGCCCATGGCTTCGCGCAGGCGCGACCAGTGGGCCAGGGTCTGGCCGTCGCGCGGCGCCAGCTGGTCGGCGCGGGCCAGCAAGGGCTCGGCCGCCTCCAGCTTGCCCTGTTCGATCAGGTTGGCGGCCAGGGCGACCTGGGTCGGCGGATGGTCGCCGGCCAGGGCCAGGGTCCGTCGGAAGGCCGCCTCGCCCCCGGGCAGGTCGCGCCGCTGCGTGAGCAGGGTTCCGAGCATGGCGTGGGCCTGTGGATTGTCGGCGTTGAGCGCCAGCGCCGCGCGGACGGCGGCCTCAGCCTCGGCCCGGCGACCCAGTCCCGCCAGCAGGATCGCCAGGTCGTCGCGCGGCCAGTCCAGCCGGGGCGCCAGGGCGATGATCATCTCCAGCACCGCGATCGCGTCGGTCGCCTGGCCGCGCTGCTGATGGACCAGGGCCACGATCTCCAGCGCGTCGACATCGCCCGCCGCTTCGGCCAGTCGCCGACGCGCCGCCGTCAGGGCCGGCTCCGCCTGACCCTGGTTCAGCAGCCCGCGCGCCTGCGCGATCAGCGGATGGGGCGCGCGCTCCAGGCTCATTGGCCGGTCGGTCCGATGAAGGCGTAGCGGCGGAGAGTGACACTCGAGCACTGCCAAATCTGAACATGGTCAAAGCATTCGCTGTTGAACGGCCAGAGGTCGTCCCACAAATCGATCCGCCCCCAACACGCGCGATGTTCAGACCGATCGCTCGGGCGACCCACGGCGTCGAAGAGGCCGCGAGCAGCGACTACAGGCGCCGCCGCAGGACAACCATCGTGCGTCGCGGCGCCCCCGGCCCCCCCTGTCGCCGCGCTTCAGGCGACGAGGAGACCAAGCCGCGCCAGGCCTTTCAATTGTAGATCGACCAGGGCGCCGGCCTCGGCGGATCCGCGCGTGGGAGTGATGGTCAATTCGGTCAGCATCTCGCGGGTCCGCGTGCCATCGAGCAGGGCGAGGAAACGGCGACTTTCTTCGTCCTCGAAAGAGACCAGCGCGTGGTCGAGGCTGCACAGCGCGGACTCACCCTTGGCCAGTTGCAGTCTGGCCAAAGCGCTGGCGATCGGTCGCTCGCCGGGGACCTGAGCGAACGGCGACGGGCCGGCCGTGAGATCCAGGTGACCCGCCGTGAAGAGCTGCAGCAGGCCCTCATTGATGTCCGGGTGGTCGGGCAGCTCGGAGCCCGCGATCGGGCACGGCCAAGCCTGGCCAATCTGAAACAGCGCCGTCTTGAGTCCCGGATCGTCAATCGAGATGGCCGCTCCGGCCGCCAGCTGGAACCGAACGGGGGTCGAGGAATCCAGGTCCGGTTGATTGTCGGCGGGCCGGGCGGCGCCGGCTATCCAAAGGTCCCGTAGTCTTCGGTAATCGACCGAGCGGTCGATCTTGCGCTCCACATGACCCAGGATCGTCTGGCGAAACAGCCGCGCGGTGAAGAAATCGAGGTATTGGTGCATGCGCAGCGGGTCGTCGCCGACCGCTTGGATGATCGCCTTGCCGCGAGAGCTCGGGAAGAGTTCCTCGCGCCACCAGGAGCCCTCGCTCTCGGCCACGAACCCCAGGCCGTGACGTTCCGCCTCGGCCAAGAACTCGTGCATGTAAAAGGGCTGGTATACCGATCCCAGCTCGTCGTGGAACAGCACGCGCGGGTCGCGCTGCAACATCTCTCGCGCATGAACCTTGATCGTGGCCGTCGTCGCATCCTCATCGGGCGCGTTGGCGATGAAAAGCTCGAGGAAGGCGCGGGTCCCTGCCAGCCGCGCCTCAAATCCCTCAACATCGCGCAGGTGATAGAGAAGCATCTCCCTCAGCGTCTGGCGCAGGTGGCAGCCGGGCAGGGCGTTATAGCTCACGAACGCCAGACCCTCGGGGGCCAGGCACTCCTTGATCACGCGCATCACCCCCTCACGCACCGCTTGCGGCACCCAGGAATAGACCCCGTGGACGATGATGTAGTCGAACTCGCCCAACCGGGCGTCGACCTGCAGGATGTCGAGCGCCTCCAGCCGGATATTGCTCAGCTGTAGGCGCTCGACGACCGCACGACCGGCCTCGATCGCGGTCGGGGCCAGATCGAAGCCGACGATACTGGCCCCGGGATAGCTGACGGCCATCGGGATAATGTTGCCGCCTTCGCCGCAGCCAATCTCCAGGATGCGCGCCGTCTGCATCGGGGCGTGAGCGAGTCCGAACAGCACCGCAGGTACGGCAAGCCGCAGGGGGTGGGTCTGGGGAAACGGGTGGCTTGGATAAGCCACCTCGTCATAAAGGGTGAGAGCCATTGCTTACTCGGCCGGCTCCGCGAGGCTGGGCGCGGCCTCGAACGCATACACGAACAGAGAGTCCTTCACCGACACCGTGATCTTGGCCAGTTCCTCGCCCGCCATCTGCCGTTCAAGCAGGGCGATCGAGAGTTCCGGCAGCATGGTGTTGGTCAAGATGGCGTCGATCATGCGGCCGCCAGACGCCACCTCCGTGCAGCGCGAGACGATCAGGTCGACCACGGATTGATCGTATTCGAAGACGATGTCGTGGTTCTCGCCGATGCGCTTCTTCACGCGGTTCAACTGCAGGCGGACGATGCCCTGGAGCATGGCCGGCGACAGCGGATAGTAGGGCAGCACGATCAGGCGACCCAGAAGCGCGGGGGGGAACACCTTCAGCAGGTCAGGGCGCAAGGTCTGAGCCAGCGCCTCGGCCTCCGGCTTCATCTCCTCGTCTTCCGAAAGGGAGGTGATCAGCTCGGTGCCGACATTGGAGGTCAGCAGGATCAGCGTGTTCTTGAAGTCGATGTGACGCCCCTCGGAGTCGTCCATGTAGCCCTTGTCGAACACCTGGAAGAACATCTCGTGGACGTCGGGGTGAGCCTTCTCGACCTCGTCGAGCAGCACCACCGAATAGGGGCGCCGGCGGACCGCCTCGGTCAGTACGCCGCCCTGGCCATAGCCCACATAGCCGGCGGGCGCGCCCTTCAGCGTCGAGACGGTGTGGGCCTCCTGGAATTCGCTCATATTGATGACGATCAGGCTGTCGTCGCCGGAATACAGCAGCTCGGACAGGGCGTGCGCCGTTTCGGTCTTGCCGACGCCCGACGGGCCGCACAGCATGAAGACCCCGACAGGCTTGTTGGGGTTGTCGAGCTTGGCGCGACTGGTCTGGATGCGCTTGGCGATGGCGTCCATGGCATGGTCCTGGCCAACGACGCGCTTCTTGAGCTGGTCGGCGATGGTCAGCACCGAGGCGATCTCGTCCTTGACCATCCGTCCGACCGGAATGCCCGTCCAGTCGCCCACGACGGCCGCAACGGCGTCGGCGTCAACCTCGCCGAACACCATGGGATTATCGCCATGCGCGACCGAGACGGCCTTCAGCGCGGCGTCCAGATCAGCCTTGCGCGCGGCCAGGTCGTCGGGCGGGGTGTCGGCGCTGGCGGCCGCGGCGGACAGGGCCTGCCGGGCGGCGTGGGCCGCGGCGATGGCGATCTTTTCCCCCTCCCACTTGGCCTCGACCTCTTCCAGCGCGACCTGGGCGTCCTTGAGCGCTTCCTGCAGCTTTCCAACCCGGGCGACACCGGCGTACTGGCCCTCGGCCTCGCGATTGGCGACCTCGAGCTCGACATTCAGCAGTTCGATCCGGCGGCGACGATCCTCGACGGGGGCCGGCGTGGCGTGCTGCGAGACCGCGACCCGCGCTCCAGCCGTGTCGAGCAGGCTGACGGCCTTGTCGGGCAGTTGGCGCGCCGGAACGTAGCGCTGCGACAGCTTCACGGCCGCTTCGACCGCCTCGTCGAGAATGGTGACCTTGTGATGCTTCTCCATCATGGGCGCGACCGAGCGGATCATGGCCACGGCATTGGCGGTGTCGGGCTCGCCCACATTCACCGTCTGGAAGCGACGCGTGAGCGCCGGGTCTTTCTCGAAGTACTGGCGGTATTCAGACCATGTGGTCGCCGCGATCGTTCGCAGGCGGCCGCGGGCCAGGGCGGGCTTCAGCAGGTTGGCGGCGTCGCCGGTGCCCGCCTGGCCGCCGGCCCCGATCAAGGTGTGGGCCTCGTCGATGAACAGGATGATCGGCTTGGGCGAGGATTCCACCTCGTCGATCACCTGGCGCAGCCGTTTCTCGAACTCGCCCTTCACCCCGGCGCCGGCTTGCAGCAGGCCGATGTCGAGCGAGCGCAGTGTCACGTCCTTGAGCACCGGCGGCACGTCGCCATCGACGATCCGGCGCGCGAAGCCTTCCACGACGGCCGTCTTGCCGACGCCGGCTTCGCCCGCGAGGATCGGGTTGTTCTGGCGGCGACGCAGCAGGATATCGATCACCTGGCGGATTTCGGCGTCGCGGCCGACGATCTGGTCGATCTCACCCGATCGCGCCTTGGCGGTCAGGTCTACGGAGTACTTGTCCAGCGCTTCGCCGGACGCCGCGCCGGTCTCGGAAGCGCCGCCGGAATAGTCGGCCTCGGCCGCCGCGCCAGCGGGAGCGCCGCCGCTCACCTCGCTCGAGTTTGCGATGATCTTGCCGAACTCGTCGCCCAGGGCGTCGACCTGAACCTTGCGGAACTCGCCCGAGATCTGGAACAGCGCGTTGCGCAGGGTCGGGGTCTTCAGCATCCCGAAGATCAGGTGGCCCGAACGCACGCGGCCGGCCTGGAACATCAGGGACGCGTAGAGCCAGCCCTTCTCGATGGCTTCCTCGACCTGGGGCGAGAAGTCCGAGATCGCGGTGGCGCCGCGCGGCAGGCTGTCGAGCGTGGCGACCACGTCTCGCGCCAGCTTGCTGTCGTCGATCTGGAACCGGGTGCGGATCGCGCCAATGTCGTTCTGGGGATCCTGCAGCAGGATGTGTATCCAGTGCACAAGTTCGACATAGGGGTTTCCGCGCATCTTGCAGAAGCCCGTGGCTGTCTCGATCGCCTTCAAGGCGGTCGGGTTGAGTCGGCCGAACAGAGCGGAGCGGGAGATCTCGGTCATGCAATGCCTCTGGGTCTAGTGTTCCGCGCGACGCGGCGGGCGCTTCGTCCAAGCCGGGCTTCGGCGCGGGCGCCGCCGTCGGCTGATGGTGTCATCCAACTGGTCCAGCCCAGGCGGGCTCGACCGTTCAGGGTGGTGGGGCGCAGAGCGCTTTCTTCGGCTTCAAGCTCCAGGTCCCATTCGAGATGGGACGGGGCGAAGGAGTCGAGCGCCTCGGCGATGATGTCGAACTTGGGCCCGCCGGGCATGAAAGCCTCGTACTCGCGAAAGCTCTTGATGCGCACCACGATACGAAAGGCGTCGGAAACGGTGTGGGTCCGGCTGCCCGAGACGGCGTCCACGCCCAGGGTATTGAACCCCTTGCCCAGACGGGTCTGGTCCTCGCGCTCGATGTCGCGCAGCAGCGGTATGTACTCAACCAGGCGAACCTCGACGCCGGCCAGGTCGGCGATGGCGTCCTGGATCGCGGCGGCGCTCCGGCGCGAGGCGTAGAGCCCCGCATAATAGAGGCGCGCGTTCGCGGGGAAGGCGGACTTCGCCGTCGCGCCGTCGGTCGCGCCGGTCAGGGCCGCCAGATAGCTGGCAAAGCGGTCGTCGCCAGGCCTGTCGGCGCTGGCCGCCGGGTTGGAGTCGGCCCAGGCGCGATAGAAGAACTGCAACATGCGGCCGGCAAGCAGGTCGAGGAAGCCGCCAAACGGACGAACCTTCGAGTAGCGCCGCTCATAGTGGGCGAATTCCGTCAGGTGCAACGGCAAGGGGCCCATCGGTCCCGTCAGTCCCAGCCAGTAGCCCTCGACCCTGGCCCGCCCGCCCTCAACCGTGATGGCTTCTAGCGTCGATCCCGGAAAGGCCATGCTGGGGACCTGAGCCAGATCGACGATGTTCTGGGCGGGCAGGCGAGAATCGCCGATCCTGGGCAGGCCATGGGCGCGCGCCTCCGCCGCGCGCAGCAGGCCGTAAATGCCATGCCGCTTCGCGTCGTCCGCCGCCGAGCGGAGGAAATCTAGATGTTCCGACGTTGGCCCATCCGGGGCGGCCATTGAGCGAAAACTCCCTCCTGAGGACTTTCAAAGACGCTTTCGGTGAAAGCGTTGACGGTGGCGAATTCGCCGAGAAACCGTTCCAGGATCGCGGAAAAGAGGAACATTCTTCCGTTCTCGAACGGTGCGTCGTCCAACTTCAGCCGAAGCCGCTGGCCGCGTGCGAACGCTGTACGGCCCTGACCCGGCACCCGCCGCGTGACCGGCTCGGAGCGAATGGAAAGCAGGCTGTCGATCTGTCGGCGCAGAGCCGGATCATCGATCCGGCCATAGAGCGCCAGGTGATCGCGCAGCATGGCGGGGTCGTCATCGTCTTCAGGCGCGAACGACGCGTAGTTTGGCGTCAGGTGCCCAATCACCCGCCAGGCCGCATCGCTGATCCCCAGCGGCGGGCGCGGCTTTGTCGGCGCCCTCAGCACGGTGACGGCGCGGGCGGGAATGCCGCTCACCTGGAAGTCGGTGGCCCCGCCGATCCGCACCTGTTCGGCCAGTTCGCGATTGGTCACCAGCGCGCGCACGGCCAGTTCCTGGGCGTCGTCCAATCGGCGGGCGTCACCCGGGGCCGCCAGGCTGATCCAGGTCTCTGTTCCCAGATAGTCCGCGCGCCGCCGTAGGCGCTGCTCCTTGGTCGACAGGCGTCGATGGCGCAGGCGGGTGACGTAGAAAAGGGCTTCGCTCCAATCGTAGAGCAGGCTTCCAAACGCGTGCAGAGGCGCCACGGGCCGGGCGTCGCCATTGTTGCGGGAATAGGCCGTCACCTCCAGCGCGCGATAGACCTCGAAGTCGAGGGGGCGGGTCCGGTCCGGGATCAGCTGCAGTTCGTGATCGAAGGCGTTGAGCGTCACCCGATCGAGCTGCTTTTCGAAGAGGTTGATCGCAGGCGTGGCGAAGAGGCGGAAATTGGCCGTGGAGACCGAGCCGGCCAGGGCCGGAACGGCGCGGTTGAAGAGCACCACCACTTCGCAGTCGCCCTCGCAGCCCGCGAAAGCTCGCCCCAGCTCCTGGAGGCGGACGAACAGGAACCGCTCAGGGCACGCGAAATATTCCGACAGCAGACGATAGCCCCGGAAGGAGCGGCGACCCGTGGGCAGGAGGGCGCAGTCATCCTCGAAGCCGTGCTGCTCAGGAACAGGCAGCCGAACCCAGGCGGCGTCGCCTGCCGCCGAGGCGACCGAGCGGGCCACCATCGCCACGGCGTCGCCGATCATCTGGCGATACAGCTCTCCCGGAATGATTTCCGAGCCGTCGAGATAGATCGGCAGGGTGTCGGGCGCGACCTGCGAGAGCGGTACGCCGCCCACGCCGGAGAACCTCAACCGCAGGCCGGCTTCGACCCGCGTTCCGGCCAGGCTGGAATAGGGGGCGACGGCGGCGCGCGTCGGCAGGTATTCGGCCTCGGTGATCCGGATGGGCCACAAGGTCACCGCATGGCCGGTGCGGAAGGTCACAGAGGTGGCGGCCTCGTCGGCGGACACGGCGTTGAGTTCGGTCAGGCGCGGCACCGTGAAGCCGCCGGCGATCGCCTGATCGCCTTCCTGGGGTTCGAAGCCGGCCACGCACATCGAGGGCGTCGGCGTCAGATAATGCGGCTGGATCGCGTTGAGCAGATGTTGGGTGAAGTCCGGAAACTGGTCCTGCAGCTTCAGCTTTACGCGCGCGCCCAGGAAGGCCACGCCCTCCAGCAATCGCTCGACATAGGGATCGGTTTCGCTGGGCGTGTTGAGGCCAAGCCGGCCGGCGACCGTCTCGTACTCCTCGCCAAATTCCCGCGCCGTTTCGCGCAGGTAGATCAGTTCTTCGTTGTAGGCACGGAGCAGGCGCGGATCCACGGCGCCTACTCTCTCAGGGTCGCGACGCCGGTATCGACCTCGACGTCCGTCTTGAACTCAACGGGCAGGGCCTTAACGGCGGTCGTGACGTCGCCACGGATCACGAAGGTCACGGCGTTGGGCTTGTCGGCCGCCGTCATCGGATCGACGTCGAGCCGCTGCGGATCGATGCGGGGTTCGTAGTTGCGGATCGCTTCGCGGATATCGCGGGCGCGCCCCTGGATCGCCCGACGCTGCAGCAACTTGCCCGCCATGTCGTGGACGCCATAGTTCAGGACCGAAGTCTCGACTTCCGGATAGGGCGTCAAGTCCTGCACCGAGGCCAGGTTGGTCGTGTTCAGAATCCAGTTCAGTTCACGCAGCACCGTCGCGCGCAAAGCGGTCTCATTGAAGCGCTCAATGCGAGGCACGGTGTAGAAACGCATGGCGGATCGGGTCAGCCCCACCCGTTCTTCGCCGTCTTCGCGCAAGCCGTCGAACCCAAGGTCCGCGACAAGCTTGTCGAATAGCGTCGGATTTATCTTTCCCACCATGGACGGCTCTAGTCGAAGGTGAGGCGGCGGAGGGAAAGGATGCCGACCTCGTCGCCGTCGCCAAGGGTCCAGAGCTTCTGGCCTACGCCCTGGGCGCCGTTGGGGCCGTCGCGCCAGTCCGTGGCGCGGGCCAGGACCAGATCGGCGACGCCGGACGTCTGGGTTCCCGGATAGCGGGCAGGCAGGATCGACGCCACGGATTGACCGGTCTTGAACTCGATCTCGACGGGCAGCCACACCAGATCGCGCAGGTCCTGGGGACCCTCACTGGTGATCTTCTTGACCGCGTCGAAAGGCACCAGGCCCCAGCGGCCGTAGATCACCGCCTCGAAGGTGGGACCGAAACGCGGATCGGCGTCGGCGATCCAGTCGAAGGTCTGGTCGCCAAACTGGCCGGGTGTGTCGGGCGCCGCGTCGAACGCGGTGTCGCGGGCGGTGTTGCTTTCCTCCACGCGGCCCTGCGCCAGAAAACCCATGGCCGCAGCGATATCGCCAGCCCATGGCGATGTATTGACCAGCAGGGCCGGCTGAGCCGCGCCGGAGAAGACCTGTTCTCGTTGGGCTTCGGCCTCGAGCGCCATGTTGTACGCCACCGAGAGCATCTGGGCCTCGGGCGACATCTGGGCCAGCAGGCGAAGCTGCGCTTTGGCCTTGTCCCATTCCCCCAGCACGCACAGCAGCTGGAACAGGAACATGCGGCTCGGTTGATCGTCCGGCGCGCGCTTTACCCTGTCTATAAGGGCTTGGCGCGCGCCGTCCAGATCGCCGGCGCGCAACAGGTCATCGGCGTCAGCCATAGCATTCGGGGCGGTGAAACCCCGCCCCTGAAATGTAGTGTGTTAGAACTTCACGTTTTCGACGACGTTCCACTTGAACTCGCCCTTGCCGCCGGCCTTACCGGTAGCGGCTTGTTCCTTGTAGGTCACTTCGACCTTGGCGAAGTTCAGCGAAACGTTCTCGGTGAGGCGATCTTCACCGCCGCTGCCGCCGGTCGAGATCGACGTCACCAGGCATTCGGTCATCACGATGGTGATGTATTCCAGCGGATTTTCGCCAGCCTTACGAACAACCAGGGTGGCGCTCTTGATGTGCTTGCCGTTGGCGACGGCCAGCATCAGCGGGGTGCTGGCGAGGTCGACATATTTCGTGAAGGACAGGTCCTGCACGTTGACCTTGCCGGCGCCGGCGCCGCCGCCGACGTGAGCCGAGCCTGAATTGCTCATGCCCCAGCTCCAGGCAAGGATGTCAACTTCACCCTTGTGGACGCTATCCCGGGCTTCGCCAGTAATACCTTCCAGTTTGATGAACATATCTACGGCCACGGGCGTTCTCCTTGTCGATGTTTATGTCGTCTGATTGATTTCGAGTGGACTAGCCGGCGCCCTTGGGCAGGCGTGACACCATGCTCAGGGACACGTCCATACCTTCGAGTTGATAGTGCGGCACCATGCGGAACACGCCGCGATAGTAGCCTGGGTTCTCGGGGTCTGGGATGACATCCACGGAAGCTGACTTCAGCGGCTTGCGCGCCTTGTCTTCTTCGGTGGAGAAGTCGGGTTGCATGTCGACATACTGCATGATCCACGACTGAAGGTCGGCGGCCAGGGCCGGCGCTTCGCGCGTGCTACCCACCCAGTCGCGCACCATGCACTTGAGATAGTGCGCGAAGCGGCAGCTGGCGAAGATGTAGGGCAGGCGGGCGGACAGATTGGCGCTGGCCGTGGCGTCGGCGTCTTCATACGCCTTCGGCGAATGCATGGTCTGTGCACCGATGAAGGTCGCCTGGTCGGTGTTCTTGCGATGAACAAGAGACATCAAGCCGGCCTTGGAAAGCTCGGCCTCGCGCCGGTCCGAGATCGCGATCTCGGTGGGGCACTTGCGTCCATCGAACCGTCGTCGGTCGGGAACATCGCCGTCGGCAGACCCTCGACCGTGCCGCCCGATTCCACGCCGCGGATCCGGGTGCACCAACCGTAGGTCTTGAAGGCTTCGGTCAGTCGCACGCCCAGAGCGTAGGAGGCGTTGAGCCACAGATAGTTGTCGTGCTGACCGCCATCGGTGTCTTCTTCAAAGGCGAATTCCTCGACGGGCTCGGAATTGGCGCCATAGAGCGGCCGTCCCAGGAAGCGGGGCAGCGTCAGGGCCATGTATCGGCTGTCGTTGGAGTCGCGGAACGAGCGCCAGGCCATATAGTCTGTGGCGTCGAACTGCTTGGCGATGTCGCGCGGATTGGCCAGCTCCTGCCAGCTTTCCATGCCCAGCAGTTGCGAATTGGCGGCCGCAATGAACGGCGCGTGCGCAGCGGCGCCGATCTTCGACAGCCCCTTCATCACCTCGATGTCCGGAGCGGTGTGGTCGAAGGCGTAGTCGCAGATGAACGCGCCATAGGGCTGGCCGCCCAACTGGCCAAACTCGGCCTCATACACCTTCTTGAAGAGCGGGCTCTGGTCCCACGCTGCGTCGCGGAACTGACGCAGCATCTTGCGCGTCTCGTCCTTGGAGATGTTCAGGACCCGGATCTTCAGATCCTTGCCCGTCGAGGTGTTGCCAACGAGATACCACAGGCCGCGCCAGGCGGATTCCAGGGTCTGGAAGTCCGGGTGGTGGATGATCTTGTTGATCTGTTCGCTCAGCTTGGCGTCGATGGCCGCCTTCATGGCGTCGACGGTCGTGAAGACGTCGTTGCCGATGATCTGCGCGTCTTCCATCGCCTGCTGGGCAAGCGTCTTGACGGCCTGCTCAATCCGGGCCTGCTTGGCGTCGGTATTCGGCTTGAATTCCTTTTGCAGCAGAGAGGCGAAGTCGTCGGCCGAGACGGTCTCGACGCTCGCCGAGCCGGATTGCTGTAGAGTTTCCTGCGCCATTACTGTTTCCCCACGGGCGTCGACGTCGAAATTTGGCTAGAGATGCTCATTCAAGCTTCAGTCGAGCTGTCGTCGGCGACAGGCTTTGCCGCAGCGAGCGCCTTCATCAGGTCGGGATCCTTGAGCACCTTGTCGAGAAGGCCTTGGGCGCCGTCCTTGCCATCCATGTAAAGCATCAGGTCGTTCAGTTGCTGGCGCGCCTCAAGAAGCTTGGCCAGGGCCGGAACGTTCTTGGCGATCTGGCCGGGCGAAAAATCTTCCAGAGACTTGAAGGTGAGATCGACACCCACCTGACCTTCGCCGGTCAGCGTGTTTTCGACGGTGAAAGCGGCGCGCGGCGCCATGGCTTCCATCTTCTGTTCGAAGTTATCCATATCGAATTCGACGAAGTCGCGCTTGTCGAGCGGCTTCTTTTCGACATTGGACTTACCCGAGAGGTCCGACATCACGCCGACCACGAACGGGATCTCGACCTTTTGGCGCGAACCAAACGTCTCGACCTCGTATTCGATGTGGACGCGCGGCGCGCGGTTTTCCTTGATGAACTTCTGTCCGCCCTTAGCCGAAGCCATCTTCGCCCCCATCGCTTTTCAGATAACTAGGATATGCGTCCACCATAGGCAGCGCTAACTTTTCGTTCAATCCCGAAGTTTAGTAAGTTTCCCGCTGAGCGCGAGAAACTAGCACGTTTCGCGCCTCGTCGAGGCTTCCCGGCGCGATATCTTCCAAAATCGCCATGAAGTCGAGACCCACCCATTCCCGCGCCCGATTGAGCAGCATGATCATGGGGTGAGCCGGCTCCTTGCGGCGATAATAGTCGGTGATGGCGTCAAGGGCGCGCAGGACATCTTCGCGACTGTCCACCTTTCCGGCGATCCGCGGACCCGTTGAAGCGCCGCCGCCTTCGCCGCCGGAGGCGAACGAGGAGTCGGCTTCCTCTTCTTCGGCTGCAGGCGCCGAGCCGAACGCGAGCACGGCGCGTTTCATCTGGGCCAGCGCCTCGTAGGTCGGCTGGAAGTTGGTGGCGCCGCCGCCTTCGGCGTTGGTCGTCAGCACCAAGTCGGCGCGCTTGAGGCCATCGACGATCGCATCGAGGCGTTGGGCGATCTCGTCGAGGCCCTCCTGGCCAACGTCTTCAAGCGCCGCGCGGAACATGCCGTAGCCGTCCTCGCTGTCGCCGCCGGCCCTGAAGCGTTCGAAGTCTTCGCCTGAATATTCTCCCAAGCGCGGATGCTTCAGGATGCGGATGCGCCGCAGAGGGTTGATGAACTGCGACAGGGCGGCCAGCGAGTCGCAAGGCCCCTTGCGGCCCTGAAAGCCATACTCCTCGAGCTGCGGATGGACCGTCGGCCAATATTGCTCAAGCAGGCCTGCGAGATATTTCGCGCCGGTTTCCGTGACCTCGAGGTCGCCGGACCGCGCCCCGGCGCGACAGAGATAGATCGCCAGCCAGACATCCTTGGTCTGGGCGCTCTGGGCGACGATGTCGTTGATGACCTGGCGCCAATCGACATCACTGGCCTGGCTTTCCACGCCAGAGGCGTCAATCGACACCTCGGTTTCGAACGCCTGCTCGATCGCGTAGCGGCCGTTATCGTAGGAAAGATCCGGCCCCGCAGGCTCGTCTTCCGACACTGGCGCCAGGAGTTTTTCCAAGTCGAGCGCCATGACATTCCTCGGTTTCGGTCGCGTGCGTTAACCTTCCGGGTCAACGGCGGGAGATTGGGACCACGGCCGAGTTTTCGCAAGTGGCGCCGGGAGCGGCTAACGCTTTGCGCAGTTGGGTCGCAGTCGTGTAGGCTCGCGCCGACGCCCGAGGAGTAGTCGATGGATCGGCAAGCCACGATTTCCATCCCCCTGAATGGGGCCAAGTTTGAACTGGAGCGATTCGAGGCGATCGAACGCTTGAGCGAGCCGTTCGTGATCCTCGTCGAGGGGTTCTGCGAGGACGAAGTCGACTTTCTGCCGCATCTGGGAAAGCCCGTGTCCTTGGGCGTCGGCGACAGGACCGAGCATGTCCGCTATTTCCACGGCCTGCTGACCGAGGCCGCGCTCCTGAAGGTCGACGGCAGTGGCAGTCACTACCGCCTGACCCTCAGGCCCTGGCTGTACCTGCTGGATCAGAATCGGGACTATCGCATCTTCCAGGACAAGTCGGTGGTCGACATCGCCAAGAAGGTCTTTGCTGACCTCGGCATGAACGACGTCGGATTCGACAAGCTCAGCGCGACCTACCGCAAGCGAGACTACTGCGTTCAGTACAAGGAAAGCGACTTCAACTTCGTCTCCCGGCTCTTCGAGGACGAAGGAATCTATTACTATTTTCAGCACGACAAAGCCGCTCACAAGCTGATCCTGTGCGATGGCAAATCGGCTCACAAAGCCGCGCCGCACTACGAGACCGTGAATCTGAAGCCGGTTCACGGCGCCCAGACCGTCTTTCAAGACACGCTGGCGACCTGGAACGAGCGGGTCAGCACGGCGGGGCAGGCCATCGTCACCCTGCGAAGCTTCGACTTCATCAAGCCTCAAACGCCCGTCGAGGCGAAGGTGGAGGGCGCAAGTCAGCACCCCGGCGATGCGCTGGAGATCTATGAGTTTCTCGGCGACTTCGACGACAAGGCGGTCGCCACGACGCGCGGCAAGTCCCGGCTCGCCGCCGCGCGGGCCCAGCGCCGCGTTTTCCTCGGCGGGGGCGATGCGCCCGGTTTGGCCTGCGGGGGGCTGTTCTCCCTCGCCCAGGCTCCGGTCGATCGTTACAACCGCGAGTATCTGATCACGGGCCTGCGCTATCATGTCGAGGTGGAGGGCCACCGCTCCGGAGAGGTGCGCGCCTCGCGCGGCGTCGATGTCGAGGCCATCCCGAGCGACACGCTCTTCCGGCCGCCGCTCAGGGCGCCCAAGCCCTATGCCCGCGGGCCCGAGACCGCCACCGTCACCGGCCCTTCCGGCGAGGTGATCTATGTGGACGAACATGGGCGGGTAAAGGTGCGGTTTCACTGGGATCGCTCGCGCGACGACCCTGGCAAGACCTCCTGCTGGATGCGGGTGTCTCACCACTCGGCGGGCGAGGGATTTGGCCACGTGGTCCTGCCGCGTGTGGGCCAGGAGGTCGTCATCGATTTTCTGGACGGCGATCCTGACCGTCCGCTCATCACCGGTCGCATCTATAACGCCCAGCGCAAGCACACCTATGGCCTGCCGGCCGAAAAGACGCGGTCGCTCTGGCGCAGTCAGACGGTGGGTGAAGCCGGCAGCTATTCAGGCGCGGAGAAGCAGCCCCCTTCGGGCAAGGGGTTCAATGAGATCCGTTTCGAGGACAAGGGCGGTAGCGAGGAGCTCTATGTTCACGCCCAGCGCGACCGGGTGACCGACGTTCTGCTCGACGACAAGCTCACGGTTCAGCGCGATCGCACCGATCGGATCGGGCGCGACCGCAAGGTCGCTATCAAGCACGATGAGACGCTGTCCGTGGAAACGGGCGACGAGACGCACGAGGTCAAGCAGGGCAAGCGCGAGACAACCGTCCAGAAGGATGATGTCCTGACCGTGAAGATGGGAAACCTGAAGACCACGGTGTCGCAAGGCAATGCCGACACACAGGTCAAGATGGGCAACTATTTGGTCAAGACCAGCCTTGGCGCGGTGACGATCGAGGCCATGCAGAGCATCACGCTGAAGGTCGGCGCCAATAGCATCGTCATTGATCAGAAGGGTGTCACGATCAAGGGCATGATGGTGACCAGCGAGGCGCAGGTGCTCAGCAAGACAAAGGGCACGATGGTTCAAGTCGAAGGCGCGGCCATGACCACGGTCAAGGGCGCCATCGTGATGATCAACTAGGATTGCGGATGTCACGCTGGAAGCATGTGAAGTGGACCGAGGCGGGGCAGGTGACCGCGATCCTCGGCTGGCCCGCGTCCGAGAAGGACTCCGTGGAGCCTGAGAGCTTTTTCGACGCCCTGCGCGCTGAGGGGCGAGAGCATGAGGCGGCCATGTTCCTGGGTCAGGCGCTGCCTCGCTTTGAAGCGGTGACCTGGGCGGTGCGCTCGGTGCGTGATCTGGTTGCTCCGGACGCCGCGCGGGGTGATGCCGACGCCCTGAAGTCCGCCTTTCTGTGGTTGCAGGATCCGACCGAAAACCGCCGTCGCGCGGCATTCGACGCGGCCTCCACGCCCGGCGACACCAGTCCGCAAAGGCTGTGCGCCCTGGCCGTCTATTTTTCCGGCGGCTCGCTGGCGCCGGACAATCTGCAGCCGGTGCTGCCGCCCAAGGACGCCGCCGGCAAGTTCGCCGCCGGGGCCGTGCTGAGCGCCGCGGCGGCCAGCGAGCGCCGTGTTGAAGCCCTGAATGCGGCGCTGGATCTCGGCGAAGCCCTGGCCAGCGGCAGTGAATCTAGTCGCCCATGACGCTTGTCTTGCTCATCAATGGTTTGAACCAACTGGAAAACGGAGAGGCGGCGCGACTCAAGCTTGACCGTCATGGCGCCCGTATTGGCCGGTCGCCGCATATGGACTGGAGCCTGCCCGATCCGCGCAGCTACATCTCGTCCACGCATTGCGAGATCGAGTATCGCGACGGTGGCTATGTGCTGGTCGACAAAAGCACCAACGGCACCTTCGTGAACCGCTCCTCCACCAGGCTGGCCGGCCCTCACAACATCGCCGATGGCGACGTCATTCTCGTGGGGCACTACGAAATTGTCGCCCGCCTGGAAGGTGAGGGCGCGGCGGGAGCCGCCTCCGCCGCGCCGGCGGCGTCCGCCTGGGGCGGCTGGGACAGTCACGTGCCCGCCGGCCGGTCGGCGTTAATCCGGCCAAATGGGATCGCCCCGCGCCCCAGTCGGCGATCAGCGGCATGGGTGCGGCATCCAGCGCCTGGGCGCCGCCTCGCGTGGAAACGCCGCCGGCGCCGCAGGCTTCGGTCTGGTCCGAGCCGGAACAGCCCGCTCTCCAGCCGTCGGCCTGGTCCAGCCAGCCGCAAGCGCCGGCCGAGCCGTCTGCCGATGACGTCTGGGGCCGTCTTGCCTCCACCAACGAGGTCGACTGGGCGCGGGGCGGCTTCGGCGCGCCAACACCAGCCGCCGCGCCTGTCGCAGCCGCTCCGCCGCCGATGGCGCCGACGACGTCGAGCGTCTGGGGGGCGCCTCAAGCGCCCGCCGCCGCGTTCGCGCCGGCCGTCTCCGAGCCGGCGCCGCCTCATTCGCCGTCCCATGGAGCCGGTGGCGGCGAATGGGCCGCGTTCCTTCAGGCGGCGGGCCTGCAGGCCTCGGATATCAAGTCGCCGCCCATCGAAGCGATGACCGCTGCCGGCGCGCTGCTGAAGCGCCTGATCGGTGGCATGGTGGTGATGATGGAAGCCCGCGCCAGGGCCAAGGCCCAGCTGGGCGCCCAGAACACAAGCCTGGAATTCGACGGCAACAATCCGCTGAAGTTCGCGCGCACCGCCGAAAAGGCGATGGCCCAGATGCTCAATCCCGCCGAGCGTGGCTTCATGGGATCGGAGAAGGCCGTCGAGGATTCCTTCCGTGACCTGCAAGCGCACCAGCTGGCGACGCTGGTCGCGATGCAGGGCGCCTTGGCGTCCACGCTCGCGCGGTTCTCTCCGTCCTCGATCCGAAATCGGGCCGAGACCCGTGGTCTGCTGGCCAAGATCTTGCCCAGCGCCCGGGAAGCGGCTCTGTGGCAGGCCTATGAGCGAGAGTTCGAAGGTGTCGCCAAAGGATCGGACGAAGCGTTCATGGACATGTTCGCCAAGGAATTCCGCGGCGCCTACGAACGGGTCGCCGCCGAAATGAAAGCCAAGGGGTAGCAGAGACCATGGGCCAGCCAGCCGCTCGCGTCACCGACATGCATGTCTGCCCGATGGTGACCGGGATCGTCCCTCACGTCGGTGGCCCGATCCTGCCGCCCGCCGCGGTCACCGTGCTGACGGGCATGCTGCCCCAGGCGCGGGTTGGCGACATGTGCGTTTGCGTCGGCCCGCCCGACGTGATCGCGCTGGGGTCTTTCACCGTGCTGGTCAAAGGCCAGCCGGCCGCCCGCATGGGCGATATGACGGCCCATGGCGGCAGCATCGTGCTTGGTTTGCCGACCGTGCTGATTGGCTGATCGCCGTCTGGCGAATGCGCTAGACCGGCGATTTCCAGCAACCAAGAGGCGCGACATGATCATCGTGGTGGACGGAACCGGCCCCGACAGCGACCAGGACTATCAAAAAGAGATGGGCAACTCCTTCTGCAGCCAGATCGCGGCGCAGACCGTGGGGGCCACCTATTTTCGCGGACCGACCCTGTTGGGAAGCGAGGTTTCCGCCCTTGCGGACAGGGCGGCGGGCGCCGCCACGACGTTGGCGGCCGGCGGGGCGCCGATCATGCTGGCGGGATACAGTCGCGGTGGATGCACCGTCATTCTCGCGGCCAAGCGCCTGATGAGGGCGGGACACCGGGTCAAGGCGCTGTTCCTGTTCGATCCGGTGGACATGCAGTGGAGCGACTCATCGCTCAGCATGACCATCCCCGAAAACGTCGACTACGTGGCGAGGGCCCGCACCGCTCGCGACATTTCCTTCTGGCTCAGCAATCCGATCAAGTCGCGGTTCTATTTCTACAATACCGGACGCTGGCTGGCCGGCGCGGGCGAGTTCCACAACAAGGCCTTCGTCGGCAGCCACGGCGCCGCCGGCGGAGTGCCGTGGGCCAACATCGCCGGCGATGCAGCCTGCGCCCTTGGCGTCGCCGACTGGATGAACCAGCATCTTCGCGCCAAGGGTCTTGGGGTCACCTTGCGGGCCTGAGGTTCGCGCCTCAGTTCTCACCGGCGGCGACGGTGCGGTACCAGACCATCTCGGTTTTCCATCCCCCTTGGGCTGCGGCCGCCCTGAAGCGATCGGGCCAATCGGGGCCGCGCGCTTCGGGCGTTCCCGACAGCAGCTGGGCGTCGAAGGGGCCCTTGCCGGTCACCAGCAACATGCCAGACCAACCGCGATGATCGGTGTCGATCTGCAGGCGATAGGCGTCGCCGCCCAGGTCGGCGATGGCTGAAGAGTCGGCCGGCAGACCCGCGCGAAGTTGATTGAAGTCCGCCCGACTGGGGAAGATGACGTCCATCTTTCCGGTCGGCTCAAGGCCCACCAGCGCGAAATCGCCATTGGGATCGCGCGGACTCATATTGATCACGGCCCGCGCCGCGAGCTTGCCGCTGTCCTGCTTGACCATCTCGAACTTGCGTTGGGGCGTCGAAAGGCGGCCGCCGTCCGACGTCCGGAACGCCCGCAGGGTGTCGAGCGCCCCGCAGACGGGTTCACCCACCGGCGCGACATCGGCGAGATTGAGGTCTTCCAGGGCCAGGCCCGACTGCGCGGCTGCGCCCGAGATCGCGACCTGAGCGGCCGCTGGACGGCCCGCCACGCCCTGGAGCCGAACCGACAGGCCCGCCGGCGCGGTCTTGAGGTCGGTCAGTTCCAGCCAGCTGCAGGTGATGCCCGGCAAGACGGCCTCGACCGACTTACGGGCGTCGACCCCCACGATGGCGGGGGTGCTGGTCTTGGATTGCGAGCGTGCGTTGATCAGGAATGCCGCGCCGCCCAGTATGACGATGATCGCGGCAGCGGCGCCGGCGATCAGCGGCGCGCGGCTGCGCGGGGCGGCGGGCGGTGCGCTGGAGCCCGAGAGCTGCGCGGTCGACGGCCCCGCAGCGGCGCTGTCGAGCGCCGCGATGACCTCTTCCATGGACCGGAAGCGCTTTTGAGGGTCGGCCGCCAGCATCCCGGCCAGAACCGGGCGAAGAACGTCGGGGACCCGGCTGAGGTCGGGTCCGGCCCGGCGCTTGTCCACGGCCTCGACCAGGGTGGCGCCCATGTCCACATTGCGCTTGTGGATGACCGCCAGGATCACGAGGCCCAGGCTGTAAACGTCAGTCCACGGACCGACCTGGCGATCGTAGTCACCGAACTGTTCGGGCGCCACATAGCCCAGCTTGCCCGCGAACCCGTCGCCGACGATGGTTCCCTTGGAGGGATCCATGTCCTTGGCGATGCCGAAATCGATGATCTTGGCCTGGTCCAGTCGGCGATCGGGCAACAGGACGTTGTCTGGCGACATGTCGCGGTGGACGGCCCCGAGGGCGTGAGCGGCTCCCAGCCCCTGCGCCAGGCGCCGGGTCAAGCCGATCAGGTCATCGGCGCTGGGATCGAGCTCAGCCAGCAGATCGAAAGCGCCGCGCCGTCGATGAATTCGGTGACGATGTAGAACACATTCAGGTGCGGCTCCTGCGCCAAAACCCGATACTGCACGACGGCGGGATGGTGCAGACGCGTGAGCGTGCGCGCCTCCTTGCGGAACATCGCCTGGACATTCGGATCGGCGGCGAGAGAGGGCAGCATCACCTTGATGGCGACCCGTTCGTCGGTATTGACGTTGAAGCCTTCGTAGACCTCGCCCATGCCGCCCCGGGCCAGGAAGCGCTTAGCTTCGTAGATGTTGTTGAGCACGACGCCCGGTCCGACCGAGGTCGCCGGAGACGCGGCGCGCGGAGCGGGCGGGGCCGCCGGCGTCGGCGGCGCGGTCATGGCGGCGCTGGGAATCCAGCGGGTCGCCTCCATCGCGGCGTCACCTTCGGGGGGGGCTGTCTCGACAGGCGACGCGTCCGCAGGCGCGGGCGCATCGACGCGCGGCGCGAACACCGTACGATCGTGCGTGTCCGCCGTCTCCGGGGACGGGGACTCCGGGGCGTCAGGGAAAGTGGGCGCCGCCGTTTTGGAGTCGGTTTCCGGCGGCGGGGGCGTATCGGGATCGCCGCTCATCGCGTTTCGAGCTCCCTATCCATCATCTGAAAGCCAGCAGGGTGGTCGCGTCGCACATGACGACCGCGACGGTGACATTGTCGGGCGCGCCGCGATCAAGACAAAGCTCGATCAGATGCTTGGCCATCGCTTCTGGATTGGCGCCGCCGAGGATCGTGGCCAGTTCGGGGTCTGAAATCGTGCGGGTCAGACCATCGCTGCAGACGAGATAGACATCGCCCGCCGCCGCCGCGTCCGAGACCGCGTCCAATTCCAGTTGCGCCTGGACGCCGACGGCCCGCGACAGGACGTGGGCCATGGGATGATCCAGGGCTTCCTCGGGCGTGAGCCGCCCCGCCGCGACCATATCCTGCACCTGGGAGTGGTCGGTATTGAGCTGATAGAGCGAGCCGCCGCGCAGCAGGTAGCAGCGGCTGTCGCCGGCCCAGAACACCGTGAAACGCGCATCGCGCAGCAGCAGGGCCACGACCGTCGAACCCATCGATGAGCCCGTGGCCTGGGCTTCCGTCCAGATCCGATTGTTGGCCGAGTGGATCGCCTCTGCGACGGAGGCCGTCGTTTCCTCGAAACCCTGGGAGAGATTGGCCGCAGCCAAGGCCTCCGTGATGGCGGCCGACGCCCACTGGCCATGGCTGTGGCCACCCATGCCGTCGGCGACCACCCAAAGGCCGTCCTCGGGGCGCGCCAGGAGGCTGTCTTCGTTGTTGCTGCGGACCTTGCCGGGATCGGTGAGGGCGGCGCTTTGGAAGCGCAGGGTATTCGCGGTCAAGCTTGACCTCGCTGTGACGTCAGGGCGCGCACGAGGAGATCGGCGGGCGGCTGGGGGGCTATGATGCTCTGGGGCGGCGAAAGGGTCCAGAACCGTCCGGCCGCGCCGGCCTCGGTGTCCGGATGAAGATCGGTCAGGGCGTCCCGTGCGCCGACCACCAGCGCATCTATGTCTTCGCCGGTCTCGAAGGCGCGATAGATCGCGTTTTCCATCGCCTCGGCCACGTCGGCGCCGACGCCGTCCGGCGACAGTGGGTCGTCGGCCTTGGCGCCGACCACCAGGATGAAACGTCGCCCCGCGCGATCGACCGAAGGGGTCATGGCCCCCGCGCGCCAGCCGTCGCCCAAGGGCCCGGGGCCAAAGGCGAACCGCCAGGGCGGCGCGACATCGTAGTGATCCTCGAAGGTGACGCCCAGCGTCTCGCGCGCGGCCTGAAGGTCGGCGCTGGCCCAGGCGTCCCAGGCGTCGCGTTCGGTTGCGGTCAGGCCGCGCGCCACGAAATCTCCGTGAGCCGGCAGCTTGCCGAAGGCGAAGACGGTCAGGTCGGTCAAAGCTTGGCCGGGCATCGGAACGACCACATGCCTCCCCGGCCGAACGGGTTCTTCTCGGAGGGCAGGGTGACCTTGAAGGTCGCGAACTGGGCGCCTTGCCCAAAGGTCGCTTTCAACGCGGTCGGACCGGCGTTCTCCTTCTGGGCGGCGTCCATCAGCCGGAAGAGGGCCCAGACGCCCTGGCCTTCAAAGCGTCGCAGCTCCTGGGTCCCGGAATAGAGAACGACATGGGCCTCCGGAAGGCTGGACAGGGACCACATCACCGACTTCGCGCCGATCGTGTTCGGCTCGAAGCGGTAGGTTGCGCCGCCCGACGAGAATTCAGCAGCGGTCACCGCTCCGCCCAGGCCGGCCAGTTCGATCTTGATCGGCAGCCCGGTCGTCAGCAGATCGCGGATTTGACCCACTTTCTGGAACTGTTCGGCGCTGGTCGGGTCGAAGGCGGCGGCGACGGGATCCTCGGTCCGCCAGCGCCAGATCGGTCCCGAGGTCTCCAGCGAAGCCTGCAGCCTGTCGCGGATGAAGGCGTCGAACTGGCCGCCCGAGCCCAGGACCCGCAACATGTCGGCGGCGGTGGCGTCGTTCTGGGCCGCGCCGTAGAACGGGTAGCGATCGTCGCTGATGCTGTGACAGGTCGTGGCGAGGTTAGCGCGCATATTCCTCGCTGATCGCGCCCTGGGCGGAGGACGCGGCTGCGCCCTTGCCGCTTTGGGTCGCTTCGGCGACGAAGCCTTGCAGTTGAGGCGGGGCGACCACGGCGGTGGTCGCGACCTGGCCCACGGCGGTGGCTAGTTGGCCCTGCGCGGCGGCGCCGCCCAGGCCCGAGCCCGCGACGCCCGCCGCGAGATTGGCCGAGGCGGCCTGCTTCACCGCGCCGACGAACTCATCGATCGGCGCCGGCGCCTTGCCGTCTCCGACATAGTCAGCCAGTTGGCGGAAATAGTCCTGGATGGTCTTGCCGGCGTCCACGCCGCCGGAATCGACCAGCTTGCCCGCCGCGCCGAGTTTTCCGGCGAGCTTGTCGGCGGGGTCGGCGCCGAAGGTGGTGTTGGCGCGGACTTCGAGCAGAAGGACCTTGAGGGGAGACGGCGTGCGCGTGAAGGCGCCCAGCGCCGCCGGGTCCCGGAAATAATCGGCCGGCTTCAGGGCTTGAACCACACCGTCCCAGGCGGCGATGTATTCGCGGGCGTAAAGCGCCGCGACACCGGGCTTGACCTGCGAAACCTGGCTCCGGATCGCTGTCTTGTCAGCGTCGGCGCCCATCACCCACAGGTCCTTTTCAAGGTCGGCCTGCACGGTCTGCAGACCGATCCGATAGGCGCGGTCGAAGCCCTTCTTCGTGAAGAAGTAAGGCATCGACAGCTGCATCACCGCGTCGCCGTTGGTGAAGGCCTGCCGGTCTCCGCCCGCCAGGACGTCGCTAGCCCGCCAGTCGGGCTCGCCGGCGGCGGCGGCCTTCTGGCGGAGGATCGCATAGGCCCTGTCGGCCAGGGAAAGGGTCTGGACAGCCGAGCGGATCGACTCGATCAGGGCGCCGTCCAACGGGGCCTGACGGCCGGGCCAAACGCGACCCAGCTGCTTGTCGGCCAAAAGCGCGTCAAGGTGCTGATCCAGCTCTTGGCGCACCTGAGCGCGGTCGGCGCCCGGAAACACCTCATCGGCCCAATCTTCCGAGACCCAGGCCTTTACCGCCTTGGGGTCGAGCGGGCCTTGGCCGCCCAGCATCAGATAGACCTTCAGCGGTTCATACAGCTTGAGGGGCTCCTGACGATGATCCTGCATGTAGCGCTCGAGGCGCAGCAGGATGCGCGGCAGCAGGACGCGCTGGAGCGATTCCAGATAGGCCTGCTTGGCCGCCTTGGCGTGGCCGCCCTGGAACAGGCCAAAGCGCATCAGGATCGGCGCGCCGCCCTTGGCCTGATCGCCGTAGCCTCGGGGCAGGTCGCGCAGGGCCCGAAGCAGGGAGAGCGATTGCTCCAGATCGGGGTCGCCCTCGCGGACCTCCACCAGATCGACGCCGGTGTTGCGCACCTCGGCCCCGACGTTTTGTGATCCGGTCAGCAGATGGTTCTGCAGCCCCCGGTTCTGGGCGAAGCTGACCGTCCAGAAAATGATCAGCAACAGCGAGAGCGCCGCGATCGCCGCCAGGCCGCCGACAAGTCTGCCGCGCCGGCGCGCCGCCGCTTTCGGATCGTCCTGAACGAGTCCCGCTTCGGCGAACACCACCTCCTTCAGAAGGCGGTTGAGGAAGTAGGCTCGCCCGCTCTGGCCGGCTCGCGCACCCACGCCGTTGTCGAAGACGGAGGCCATTCCGCTCAGGATGCGGTCCAGCGGCGCGCCATCCTGGACACCGCTGGTGAAGTAGAAGCCGCGCAGCGCGGGCGGCGCTTCCTGATCGGCCAGGAAGGCGCCGTCGAAGAAGCGCGCCAGACGCGCGCGCAGCGACGCGACCTGGGCGGGGAAGCCGAGGATCAGGCTTCGCCGACGCGGATCGCCTTCTTCTTGCAGACGCTTTGAAACCCGATCGGCCAAGGCCTGGGTGACGCCGTCGAACTCCGACAACAGTGCGTTCAGGCTCAACGCGCTTCCCAGCGGCAGGGTCGCGCCCAGGACCGCCCGTCGCCCCTCGACGTCGAGATCGTCGAAGAACTCTGAAAATCCGGCCAGCAGGTCGGCCTTGGTCAGCAGCACATAGATCGGCGCCGAGACTTCGAGGGTGCGACGCAATTCGGCGAGCCGGCGACGGATCGTGGCGGCATGGAGGTCGAGCCTTGAAAGGTCCGATCCCATAAGTTCGTCGAGCCCGATGGCGACCATCACGCCATTGATCGGCTGCAGGGGGCGCGTGCGGCGCAGCAGCTGCAGGAAATGGTCCCAGCCCTGCTGGTCGGCGCCGGCGTCGGAGTCCTGGCTGGTGTAGCGGCCGGCGGTATCAACCAGCACTGCGTCTTCGGCGAACCAGAAGTCGAGGTTGCGGGTTCCGCCCACGCCTTTCAGGGCGGCGTTGGAAAACGGAAACTGGACGCCGGAGTTCAACAGCGCCGTCGTCTTGCCGGCGCCGGGCGGGCCGATGATCATGTACCAGGGGCGCGAATAGAGATAGTCGCGCTTGGCGCCCGTGGCGGCCTTGAGCCCAGACAGAGCCGCGCGCATACGCTCGCTGAGCGCCTCGGCCTCAGCGTCGCCCGGCGACGGAGCCGCCAGTGACTTGGCGATCTCAGCCGACGCCTTGGACGCCTTCAGGATTCGCAGAACCGCGAAAACGCCCCAGATCGCCGCAATCACCACGACGACCAGCAAGCGCACCCACCAGGGGCGCATGAAGGGCGCGACGAGCGGCAACACAATCGCCAGCAATAGGGCCGCGAGGATCGCCGCGAGGCTGGTCAACAGCCACCAGTTGGTCAGAAGGCGCTTCATGGATGGCTACTCGCCACGAGGGATGACGATTTCGACGCGGCGGTTCAGGGCCTTGCCGCTCGCGGTTGAATTGGGCGCGATCGGCTGGCTGTCGCCGAACCCTTCGGCTGTCACCCGATTTGCGTCGGTCAGCTTCGAGCGGATGATCTGCGCCACGGTCTCGGCCCGCGCCTTGGAGAGGGCGAAGTTGTCCGGGAAGGCCAGGCTGGTGACGCGATCGCTGTCGGCGTGGCCTTCGACGCGGACCGCGCCGCGCTCGGTTTCAACGGCGGCGGCGATCCGCTCGAACAGGGACTGTCGCCCGGATTCAAGACTGTCGGACCCAGACTGGAAAAGTTGGCCCACTGTCGTCCGCACGCGGATCGACTGCATGTCCTGTTCGACCACGACCAGGTTTTGGGCGATCTCAGGCGCCAGGAAGCCCTGGATCCGCTGAAGCTGTGTGCTGGTCGGAACCGGCGGCGCCGGCGCAACGCGTGACATGCGCAAGGACTGGCTGGGATTGATCGCGCGCAAGGACTGGATCGACGCCTGACCGGTTTGCATCAGGACGATCCGCATGATGATGAAGATCACGAGCAGCACGGCGAAGGCGGCCCCGCCGACCAGGGCCAGCGTGGCCCAGAAGCTGACCTTTTCCGGCGGCGTCGGCGAGCCTCGCCAGTGTGGAGAGACCTCCGTCTGCGACAGGGCCCGTGGATGCTGGAGCGCCGCATAGGCGCTGGTCATGATCTCCTGCAGCCTGTTGCGGCCGTCGGGCGTGATCCGATAGCGACCCTCGAAGCCGACCGCGAGGCTGGCGTGATAGAGTTCGATCAGCTCGGCGTACTGGGCGGGCTGGGCCAGCATTTCCTCGAGCAGGCGCCAAAAGCGATCGCCGCCGATGTTTTCGTTGAACGCCTGCACCACCAGGCTGCGGCGGGCCCATTCGGCGCCGTCTGCGCCCTGGCCCGGGAGGTTCTGGGCGATGTCGTCGATCGTGGCGCAGACGGCGTATCGGGCGCGCTGACGCGTCTCGGTGTCGTAGCCGGCTGCGGTTAGCGCCTGATCGAAGCTGGCCACGGCGGCCGAGGTCTTCTGATGCAGGTCCGGCATGCCGATCTGAACACGTCCCGAGCGTACTCCCGCCATCAGGGCCAGCATCGGCGCTGCGGCGGTCATCATCGCGTTGCGCGGACGCGCGCCGGTCGGCGCCTGGGAATGTCATCGTCGCCGACTGCCGGTCGGCTGGCCTGGAAGGTCGGCTGCTGCTGTTGCTGCTGCTGTTGCGGGGGCGGCGACGCTGCGCCCGGCGCCGAGGTGGGTTCGACGCTGGCGCGAAGACCCTGGAGCGGCGATGGACGGAACACCGTCCGGTTTGGGTTCTGCTCGTCGCCGTTGTCGCTCATCGGCCAGCCTTCTTGACGCACCAGAGCTCGAGCTTGAGCTCGGGCCAATCCCCGGCCACGTGCAGGCCCAGCGCCGCCGAATTGGCGAAATCGCGCCAGTCGGGCACGGAACGGTCCAGTTCAAAATAGACGTAGCCTGGGATCACGCGAAGCTGGGGCGGCGGCGTCGGCGTATGACGCAGCGGCACGCCGGGCAGGGCGGAATCGACGATCTGGCGCATCTTCTGAACCGGGCCGACCTTGGCGACGGCGGGGAAACGCACCCGGATATCGTCCAGTGAGGCCCGGGCGTTGACCGCCAGGTAGAAGTAGCCGGTCTGGTAGAGATTGTGGTCGGTGATCCGCGAGGTATAGGCGCCGGGACCGGCCATCGCCAGTTCCAGCTGGATGGCCGAGCGGTCGAACATCGCCGACAAAGCGCCCTGCAGCAGGTCGAAGACCGGCTCAAACGTCGCCTGCAGCTTCTCGTGATTGTAGGCCGGGAACGGCGGTGGTCGGCGGTCTGCCCGCGTGAGCGTGGCGAGCTCTCCCGCCATGCCCAGGAACGCTTCATAGAGACGCTCCGGGTGAACCGCCGGCAGCGCCGCCAGGTGGCCCAGTTGAGCGCTCCAGCGATTGAGCGCCTGTAAGAGCAGGAAGCTCGCGAAGGTCTCAGCCCCTCCGTCCGTGGCTTCCGCCGCGCGCAGCGAGAGCTCGTCGATCCGCTGGCCCGCTCGCCCGACGATATCGGAGAGGAAACCCGATAGCCGGGGGCTGGCGCGGATATCCAGGCAAGGCGGAATGAACCGCTCGTCGAAGGCCACCGCGCCGTTCTGGACTTCGCGGATGCTCGCCAGGCCCAGCACGACGCGGCCGTAGGTTTGATCCTGCGTGACGCCGAAGCTGAGATTTGGGCGCGCCACCTCGATCGTCTCGCGCGTGCGCTCATCGGAGAAGGCGTCGGTGACGTCCTCTTCATCGACGACATAGCGCACCGTGGCCGCGCCGCGATCATCGCGCGCCTTGAACTCCACGGCGCCGGACTGGCGGGCGGGAAGGGTCAGGTAGATGATGGCGTCCCGGGCGTCGGCGGGAATGTCCAGCGGCGGCGGCGGCGGCAGGTCCCCCGGAATCGAGAACGGCAGTCCGTCGGGCAGTACGCCGACGAGACGCTCGATTGCGAATTTTCCCAGGGCGGCGAGATCTTGATTGATCTTCAGTTCGCTCACGCCCCACGGATACGGGCGCAAGGCATCCGTACGCGCCGCCACAAGAGCGTCGACGTAGCGGTCCTGCTGCTGGAAGTGTTGTTGACGGAGGAACAGACCCTCTCGCCACGCGACACGGCTGTCGCCTTGCATACGCTTCCCCCAGCACGCTTGAATAGTTTACTTAAACACTACTCGCTCAAGTGACGGAAGGCGCATTTTCCTGCGACGGCCGCTGGTCTCGCCGCAGCATGCCGTTATTGTCCGTCCCAGCCATGGGGTGGGTGAGACAAATGACTGGCGCAGGCGACGACGAGCCGTCCTTCGATCCGCGAAGCTGGGGTCGAAAGAGCGCGGAGGACGTCGATCCGGCGCCCGCGACGGTCCGCCCTCAGACCGATGGCGCCCGGCTCGATTGGCGCCTGGCGGGGATCGGCGGCCTGCTCGCGATTGCCGTGGTCGGCGCCGGGGGGCTTGTCCTTCATGCGCGGCGCGAACCCCGTGATGCGGGCGCCGCGCCCGCACCGGCCGCTGCCGTGTCGAGCCAGGGTCTTCGACGCAGCTTGATGATCGGGCGCCCTGGCGGATTTGAACGAAACCCTGATCGCCAGCGGACTGAGCCCGGATGTCGCCGGCCAGGTGACGGGCGCGGCGACGGGCGCGCCGTCGTCCGAGACAGATCTGCGCGTCGTTCTTGGCCTGTCCGCCGGCGATCCGCCGGGGTTCCTGCGCCTTGAGTTGCGACGTGGCGATGGATCCGGGATATTGGTCGAGCCCAAGGGCGACAAGATGGCGGCCACGCCTCTGGCCTCGGATCTGCAGGTCAGGATCAAGGTCGTGCGCGGCGAAATGGACGCCAACAGCTTCTATTCGTCGGCGGTCGCGGCGGGCGTCACCGACTCCCTGATTTCGGATTTCGCCAACGCCTTCGCCTTCGATTTTGACTTCCAGCGGGAAATCAAGCCAGGCGACATCTTCGAGGCGGCGTTCGAGCAGAGCATCAACGGCGCCGGCGAGGCCGTCGGAGCCGAGCGGCTGGTCTATGCCTCGCTGCAGACCCAGGCCAAATCGCGCGCGCTCTATCGCTTCCAGCCTCCAGGCGAAGCCAAGGCAGCGTGGTTCGATGGCAATGGATCAAATGTCGCCCGCTCGCTGATGCGAACCCCGGTTGAAGGCGCACGCATCACGTCGAGCTTCGGTCCCCGGGTCCACCCGGTGCTGGGCTATACCCGGATCCACAAGGGCACTGATTTCGCGACGCCCGTCGGCACGACGGTCTATGCCTCCGGCGATGGCGTGGTCGATTTCGTCGGCGTCCACGGCGGGCACGGCAACTACATCAGTATCCGCCACGATCCGAACCTGCAGACCGCCTATGCGCACCTTTCGGTCTATGGCCAGGGCGTCGCGGTGGGGACCGTCGTGCGCCAAGGTCAGGCCATCGCCCTGTCGGGGAACACGGGGCTCTCGTCGGGACCTCACCTGCACTACGAAGTGATCGTCAAGGGCGAGCAGGTGGATCCGATGAGTTATGAGACCACCAGCGGACGGCAACTGCGCGACGCGGCGCTGGCGGCGTTCCGCAAGGAGCGCGATCGGATCGACGGCCTGCGCGCCGCGCAGAACGGCTAGAGCATTTTCCGATCCAACTGGATCGGCGAAATGCTCTAGTCTCTTGTTTTAACGCATTTTCTGACGACGAACCGGTATCCACTTCGTCGGAAAATGCTCTAGCGCGTCCCGGGGGCGTCAGCCCTGGGTTTGACGCGGGGTCCAGGTCATCACGCCGACGATGAGCACGGCGAGGACGATCGTCGTGGCCAGGCTGCCGTTCATGCCGTCGGCGCCGCCGCTCCACAGCGTGGGGCCGACCAGGTCGAAGTCGATCAACGCGCCCGTCGGACCGACGCCCGGATTGGGGTCCAGCCCCAGCCCGCAGGACTCCGTCCAGTTCCAGGCCCAGTGGGCGCCCAGTGCTGTCCACAGGCCGCCCGTGCGCAGGGCCAGCAGGCCAAACCACAGGCCGCCGAGCAGCAGGTTGACGATGGACAGCGGACCGCGGGCGCCGCCTACCATGTGCAGGGCCGCGAACAGGGCGGCGGTGACGATCAGTCCGACCCAGGGGCCAACCCGGGCGCACAGCACCGGCTGGATCCAGCCCCGGAAGAAGATCTCCTCCGCGCCGGCCTGAAAAAGCACCAGCAACGCACCGGCCAAAACGCCCCCGGCCAGGGACAGCGAGGGCGGCGCTTCGGTGACGACATGCGTCATCCAGGCCAGGGCGACCGCGAGGCCAAAGCCTGCCGCGCCCATCGCCGCGCCCGCCAGGGCCATTGCGGGAAAGCGCGGCTCGGCGCGCCAGACCGACCGACCTTCGAGGACGCCGGCCACAGCGGCCACCAGCCACAGCGGTGTGAAGACGCAGAGATAGAACAGGCCCTGCTGGACGATTTCTGACCAAGGACCAGCCATCCGGCCCGCAGCGATCGTCGCCAGGGTGGAGCCCAACGCTCGTCCGCCCACCACGGCCACCGCCACGGTCAGCGCGCCGATGACGAGAACGATCCAGCCCCGGCCCGGGCGGCGTGCGGTATCCACCGCGGAAATCCACGGGTTCTCGAAGGTCAGGCGACTCGGCGGCACGTCGGTGTCCCTACCTGTTGGACCGGAGGATTGGTGGTCGCGCGGTGTTCCGCAGCGCCGTCAATTCAGACGCAGGCCTTCGACGCGGCGGTTGCTGGCCGACAGGGGGTGGGCCGGGTCGGCCAGGCGTTCTGGGCCATAGCCCTTGGCGTCTAGTCGATCGGCCGCGACGCCCTGCGCCACCAGGAAGTCTTTGACGGCGTCAGCTCTGGCCTGGGACAGGGTGGCGTTGAGCTGGGCCGAGCCGCGCGCGTCGGTGTGTCCGCCCAGGGAGAAGCGGAAGGGCGAAAGCGCGGGGGAATTGAGCGCTTCGGCGAAGGCGCGCGCGTTGGAGCGCCCCTGCGGGGTCAGTTGCGCCGATCCCAGCTCGAAATTGATCAGCAGGTCGCCCGGCGACACGCTGGGCTTGAGCGGCGCGCTGGGGCGATAGGCGGCGTTGGCGACGCGGGGGGGCTTTGCTGCCGGAGCGGGCGATTTGGCGCCCTTAGCCTTGCCTGCACCTTGTGAGGACTTGCCCGAAGGGCCGGCCAGGCTGAAGCCGCGTGTCACCGAGGTGGGGTCGCAAACGCCATCCTCCGCCGCCAGGGTTCCGGCGGGGCAGCGCCCCTTTGGCGCTCCCGACTTGGCCACATAGGCGTCGATGACGTCCTGAGGATTATATTGGGGCTTCGGATCTTGCGCGTGCGCGACGCCGCACGTCGCTGTCGCCAGAATGAACATCATGCAGAGCCGAAGACGCATTGGCTTGATCCCCCTGATCCTGAAATTGATCGTCGCCCGAATACTGAGGCGAGCCTAGCCGTCGACCTTGAACTTGGCGAGAGGTGTTTGGCGTTTGGCGGATTTCGGAGCGCTGCGGGCGGCGTCGACTTGCCCGGTGCGTCGAGGCTTTAGCGAATGAACGTGGATGCGATTTGCGAGATGTCACCGGAAGCGGCGTGGTTAACACGTATTCGTAATTTTCCATGACATCGATGCGGGTCGAGTGTTGTTGGTTAAGGCAGTGTTACATTTGTATTGATTATAAATTCACGACGTTAATTGCTCTTTGTTTAAATAGGCGCGGCTAGATTGAGGCTCATCTTCTCCGAGGAGCCAGAACCATGGCCGGATCCAAGTCAGTATTGCGTACCGTTCTGGCCTGCGCCGTGCTGGCGGGAACCACCGTGTCGACCGCCGCATCCGCCGCCGAAGTCGAATTCGCGTTCCAGCCGGAAGCGCAGGTCATCGACCTGGGTTCGCCGCAGAAGGATCGCTGGGGCTTCCGCCGCTGGGATGACGAGAGCCCCAGCGCGGTGCGTCCGCTGTTCGGCAAGAACGGGATCTTCGCCAGGCGCCACGACGCCAAGCCCGCCGTGGAGGCCGCGCCATCGGTCAACGAGGCCTATTTCCCGTCAGGTCTTCAGCAGATCAGCCTGAGCACCCCCGTCTCGGAGCGTACCGGTCAGGTCGCCTCCTACGGCGCGGACTTCGATGGTCGCCTGACGACGACCGGCGAGCGCTTCGACATGTATCGCCTCACGGCCGCCAGCGCCGACCTGCCGCTCAATTCCTTTGTCACGGTCAAGAATGTCGAGACCGGCGAGACCGTCACCGTCCGGATCAATGACCGCAAGCCTGCCGCTAACGGCGAGATGCTGACCCTGTCCATGGCCGCAGCCAACCGACTGGGCCTGGACGCGACGCCCGGCGCGACCGTCCAGATGCGCTATCTGGGCGAGACGGCGCCTGGCCGCGTCGCGCCGATCCAGGTGGCTTCGCGCTAGAGCCTTTTAGCTTCATATGGAATCATATGAAGCGTTCAAAAAGGCTCTAAATCATACACTTAGAGCGCGATAGCCGCCGAAACCGCGTACACTTTCGGCTATCGCGCTCTAGTCTTTTCCGACCTGATGATTGCATCAAGGTTGGGCGAGAAGGGCTCTAAATCAAAAGCTTAGAGCCCTTCTCGATCCGACGGCGGTTTCACACCGATCGGAACATGCTCTGCGACTATTTGCGGGGCAGGGCGCGACCGCTGTCGCCGACGATCGAGAACGCGGCCCAGTAGAACGGGTGCGAGGTCTGATCGGATCAGTCCATCAGGGCCGCCTCGGCATCCGCCAGGGCCGCTCCCTGGGTCTGGGCGTTCGAGGTGAAGACCATCGACATCAGCAACTCGGTGGCCTTGGAATCGACCTTCCAGTTCGAGACGAGCAGGTTGCGCGCCCCGGCATAGGTGAAGGTCGAGACGAGGCCGCCTAGCGCCGCCCCGCCGCCGCCCTGCAGGCTGGCGCCGGTGTCGCAAGCCGACAGCACCACCAGATCCGCGTCCAGCTGAAGATCAGGAATCTCGCGGATGTCCAGCAGGGCGTCGCTGGTCGATCCGCCTTGCGAGGTCACCAGCGCGGGCTGCAGGCAGCCATTGGCCTGGGGCAGCAGGCCGTGGGTCGCGAAGTACAGCACCCGGTATTGGTCAAGCGCCCCGTGCTGGCCGCCCGTGCTCTTGATCTGGTCGTCGGTGAAGTCCTTGCCCAGGATCACGCTGCCGGGCGCGCCCAGGGCGCCGGCGACGACCTCTACCTCGGTGGCGGTCTCGGGCAGCGGCGGGAGGGTCATCAGCGCGTCGCGCAGGGTCGAGCAGTAGTCGACACCGCCCGCCGTGCGGATCGAGGATGCCGGCGCGGTGACGCTCGAGAACGGATGGGTCTCGGCCGTGATGATGGGATTGCCAAAGCCCAGGAACGGCTTCGGGGCTTGGGTTTCCCGCGCGCGCCGGGTGTTCCAGAAGGCGGCGGTCGACACCGAGACCGAGGTGTCGAAGCGTTCCGCCAGGAAGCTGACACCCTTGTAGGTCAGCACCGAGCTGTTGCGCCGGGCTTCCTGCAGGTTCTCCAGCATGACCCGCAGGCTGTCCTGGCGGGTCACCAGCGCGCCGATGGGGACGCCGACCAGAGTCGGGTCGGGCTGGTAGATCAGCCGCTTGATGTCGGTCAGTTGGGGTTCGATCGGACCGAACAGGGTGGCATAGAGCTGGTAGGCCAAGGCGACGTCATAGCGTCCCAGGCGGCCGGTGGAGACATCGTCGAAAGGCTTGCGCAACTTGGCGGCCATCTCTCGCGCCTTGGCCCGATTGAGCTCGATGCCGTAAGGGCGGACCTCAGCCTTGGTGATCAGCAGGCCATAGCCCCGATTGGCCAGCAGCAGGACTTTGACATAGGCCTCGTCGGGCTTCAGCGCGGCCTGGAGATCCTTGATGGCGATGGTGGTGCTGAGCGCCGTCGCGTAGCGCGGGTTGGCCTCGAACAAGCGCTGTTCCAGCTCGTTGGCCTGCTTGCGCAAGGCGTCGAGTTCACTGTCGGCGGTGGCTCGAGCCTCGCCGGTATAGGCGCTGGTCTGTTGCAAGAGGCGGATCGCCTGCTGCTTTTCGTCGATCAGACGCATGGTGGCGTCACGCGCCCGGGAAATCCCGGCGCTGGCCGTGCCTTCCTGGCTCAGGCGTTCGGCGAATTGCAGCGAGGCTGCGGCCGTGGATTCCCCGACAAGCGGCTTCAGAGCTGGTGAAGAACCGCTCGACTTCGGTCTGGTGCTTTGCTGGTTCGGTCCCGATGCGCTGCAGAAGGATGTCGAAATAGGCCCCGGCGGAGTCGGCCGAAGCGCCCAGAGCGCCGCGCCTGGCCTGGAAGATGCCGAACGCGCGCTCGAAATCGTTGAGGGCTTCGTCTTCCTGGCCGCTCGCGGCCTTGGCGCGGGCCAGTTCGATCAGGAAGTGGCCCAGCGGCAGGGAGCCGGAATCCTGCTTCTCATAGATCGTGATTGCGGCTTCCAGCCGCTTCACCGCCTCTGGCGCGGAACCGGCGTTGCGATCCATGCGGGCGATGTCCGCCTGGACCCGCGCTGTCAGCCACGGCGCGGCCGATCCCAAGACATCGCCGGAGCGGGGGCGTTCCAGGATCGCGGCGGCGGCCATGAGCGACTCGCGCCCTTCCTTGCGGCGCTTCAGGGCTTCCTGCGAGGTGCCCATGATCTGCAGGGCCTGGGCGTCGCGCACGGCTTCGCGTTCCTCGGCCGACAACTGCAGGCTCGGGCTCTTGCCCTGGCTGTTCAGCGCGGTCGACGCCGCGCGGCCCAGGCGGATCGACTCGCCGTCCACCACGGCCAGCGCGGTCGTTGTCGGCTCCGCCTGGCTCGCGCGCAGGGCGATGGCCTGGCTGGCCAGGGCGATGGCGTCCTCGAACTTGCGCTGGTTGCGGGCGTGGGCCGCGCGGTTATTCAGGTCCAGGGCCCGCAGCCACGGGGCGTCGGCCTCGGCGACGAGCGGCGCGGCGGCCTTGAAATAGACCTCCGCCTCGTCGAAGCGCCCGGCGTTTGACGCATTCATGGCGACGTTCAGATAGGCCTCGGTCCTGTCGGCGGGGGCGAGGCCCTCGATCGAACCGCTGGCCAGCTGGTTGAAGCGGGATTCCGCCTGACCAAAGCGCCAGAGCTGAGCCTCGCGATAGGCGGACTCCTTTTGCTTTTCCGGCGAACTGGCGCTCGCCTCCGCGATCGCGTTCAGGTTCTCGACCTGGCCACCCAGGGTTTCGCCCAGATTGGCGGCCTGTTTGCTGATGGCCGCTGGGGGCTTGATGCGCCCTGACGCCACATCGACACCCGTCGCCAGGACGTCGGCGATGGCCCCATAGCCTTCAGCCACCACCACGCCCCGTCCGGGCGTTTCGTAGGCCACATAGCTGGCGGCCGCCGTGGTGCTCTTGCAGGCGAACATCGATGCGCCGGAGGCGGTCTTGACCTCGACGGGCTTGTCGAACTCGCAGGTCGCTCGGCCGGCCAGGCTCTTGCGCCAGGCGGCCTTCGCGGCGTCAGGTCCTTCTGGAAATAGTAGATGTGGCCCAGGGTCTGGGTCCATCCGCGACATTTGATCTGCCACGCACGCCGACCAGACTGCGCGCCGATCGGATCATCCCAGTCGCGCACGGCTTCGCAGACCGCGCCGCTGCGGGCGCTCTGGCCGAGCGGGAAGTCGTCGCGGGGCGCGGGGGCGCCGATCGCCGCCGTGGCGCCGAGCGCGCCCGCGCGCAGACCGTGACCGCCCAGGCCAGACGAGGGGTGCGAACTTGCATCTATTTCTTACTCCGGTTCGGATTCGGTATCGGACCAGATCTCTTCGTTCGTCGCGCTGGCGACCGTGGGATCGGCGGCTCCCAGGGTGTTGGTGCGATCAACGAGGTTGAGACCGGTCAGCCGGTCCGGCGCGATGTTCAGGTTCGGCGCGCCGCCCGTGGGCGAGCAGTTGCCTTGCTGGAAGATCACGCAGGTGTTGAGGCGGTAGTATTGGCCAGGGGTGACGCCGTTGTCGAAGACGATCAGGTTGCTGAGGGCGACGTTCTCATTGGCCAGGACCGTGGAGCCGTTATTCACCGCGCCATACAGTTCGATGAATTCCGGCAGCTTCAGTGTTGAGGCGTCCGTCGCCGTGGAGGTCCGTCCAAGGGTCAGGGTCAGCGGATTGGTCGCCGAACCGGTGAGATAGATCCCCGTCCGGGTCAGGCTTCCCACGCTGCTGGTGTCCTGCTGGGCGATCTTGCCATTGGCGCGCAGGGTCAGGGAGCCTGCGGTCAGCAGCATGTAGGGACCGTTCGCGCCCTGCGGCGCTATCACGGCCTTCACCGCGTTGGCGACCTCCGCCGCGGACGTCGTCAGCAGCTTGTCGATGAAGTCCTGATAGCCCATCAGGATGTCGCCCGTGGCGTTCAGCTCGACCGAGCCGAAGGCCCGGATGCCCGAGAAATCCCGGCCATTCGTGGTCGTGGACGCGCCGATCGAACCGCCGGTATTGGCGATCACCTTCAACCCCTTGGGCGTCCAGTTGCCCGTGGCCGTGGCCGCCCCGATCCGCACCAGGGTGCTGTTGGCCGTACCGTTCGAGGGCGCGAACGCGCCGTTGATGCGGACTTCGGCCGCGTCGCCGGCATAGAGCTCCAGCGCGGTCCTGATCTTGGCGGTGTCGACGTTCAGCGCGCCGATCGTCAGCGACGAGCCTCGCGCCGCGCCGGAGGTGTCTCCGGCGAAGACCTGCACGGTCGCCGCGTCAATGCGGTTGAACTGCTCGTCGCTGATCGCCATCGCGCCGGCGTCGCCGGCCGCGTTCGCGCCCAGGGCCACACCGCCGGCGGCCGTGCTTTCGATGCGGGCCAGGGCGGTCTTCCAGGCTTCCATGATCTCCAGGTCGGCGCCGCGAACGAAGATCGCCTTGCCGGCCGTGATGGCGCTGACCGTCGTCTTGCCCGTCGACTGCAGCGCGACCGTCGCGTCTCCAGCGGCGGTGATCGCGCCCTTTACGCCAATCGCTCCGCCGCTGCGGATATCGATATCCCCGGCCCCGAGCGAGAAGCCCTCGGCCGCACCCGTATTGGCGGTCGGATCAACCACCCGGAAGATCATGCCGCTCTCGATGGCCGAGACCAGGCGATCGGCCGCGCCGTTCGAGGTCGCAGCCGAACCCGAAGACAGTCCGCCCGTAGCCCCGAAGGCTCCGGCGGCGCGCACGGCGATATCGTCGCCGGCCGTGATGGAAGCGACTTGCACGTCGCCCACCCGACCGCGCAGGGCCACGTCGCCGCCGGCGGACAGCTGTCCGGTCGACTGCACCGAGGCGGCGTCGGCGAAGACGTCACGGCCGGCCGTGACGGCGACGGTCTTGATCGCTCCCGCGCCGACAGTCTGGAACCGCGCGTCGCGACCGGCGCTAACGGCCCCGGCCATGGTGATCGCGCCGCTGGCCTTGGCGTCGACATTCGAGCCCGCCAGATCGAGGGCGCCTGCCAGGGACATGCCGTCCACCGCGAACAGACGGTCGCCCGCACCGACACTGTCGGTCCCGCCCTGGGCCGACACCGCGCCGGTGACATTGACGTCCTGAGCGGCGCGAAGCACCACGTCGTCGCCGGCCGTCGCCGACGCGAGGGTCACCGAACCGGTGCGACCGCGAACGGCGATGTCGCTGGCCGCCCTCAGGGCTCCGGTCGTGACCGAGGCGCCGTCCAGCAAGATGTCTCGTCCAGCATCGACGCCGGCGACGGTTATCGTGCCCGTGCCGACGGTCTGCAGCCGCGCGTCGCGACCGGCGCTGACGGCCCCGGCCATGGTGATCGCGCCACTGGCCTTGGCGTCGATATTGGCGTCAGTCAGCTCGAACGCACCGTTCAGGGCGGTGGTGTTGGTGGCGAACAACCGGTCACCCGCGCCGACGACGTCTCGCCCTCCCTGGGCGGAGGTGGTTCCGCTGGCCCTGATGTCGGTGGTCGCGCGCAGCACGAGGTCATCGCCGGCGGCGGCCGATCCCAGGCTGATTGCGCCGTTGCGGGCGCGAATGGCGATATCGCCCGCCGCGCGCAGGTCGGGCACGGTGTCCCAGAAGCGGGGGCTGTGGTCCATCACGCGCAGGTGGGCCAGTTCGTGCGCCACCACGTAGTCGATGATGGCCGGGCGGTAGTGCAGCAGGCGCCAGTTCAGGCGGATGGAGCCGTCGGCCTTGGCGCTGCCCCAGCGGGTGTTGGCGCTCGCGCCGCCGAGGGTGGTGGCGTCGGTCGCGAAGAGACGGTCGCCCAGACCATCGCTATCGGCCCCGCCGCTGGCGCTGGTCGCGCCGGTCACCCTGATGTCGGTAGTGGCGCGCAGCACACAGTCGTCGCCAGCCGCGATTGATCCGACGCTGATCGAGCCCGCGCGTGCGCGCGCCGCGAAGTCGCGGAGGGCCTTGATGGACCCGACCTCGATGGATGCGCCGTCCACAAGAACGTCGCGTCCTGCATCCAACAGGCCGGTCGAAATCTTGCCGCCAGCCGCGCCGGTCTGCAGGCGGATATCGGCGCCCGCGACCAGATCGGCCTGGGCGATGATGTCGCCGCCCGTCGAGCGGACGTCGATATTACGCCCTGTCAGGTCGAGCGCTCCGCCGAGATCGACGGCGTCGGACGCCGACAGCAGATCGCCGGCCCCGGCTTCATCGACGCCGCCGGTGGCGGTCATGGCCCCGGTCAGAGTGATGGTCTTGGCCGCGCGGATCACGAGATCGTCGCCTGCGGTCGCCGAGGCGACCAGAACGTCGCCCCCTGTCGAGCGCAGGGCGACATCCCGTCCTGCGGACAGCGCCCCGGCCTTGATATTGCCGGCCGCGTCGATCAGGACGTCGGCGGTTGCGGTGGTCTTCGCCACGCTGGCGTCCGCGCTGGATTGCAGACGCACCTGGCCCTTGGTAGCCGTCGGCTGTCGTGTCGCCATTGAGGGTGATGCCCGCGCCACGGACGTCGATTGCGCCCCCGGTCAGGTCGAAAGTCGTCCCCGCCAGAGTGACCTGTCCGGCCGCGCTGATCAGGCGATCGGCCGCGCCACTGGAGTCGCCGCTCTGGCCGGCCTTCAGCGCGCCGCTGACGCTCACCGCGCCGGCCGCCCGGATGGCGATGTCGTCGCCGGCCGTGGCCGAGGTCAGGGTCACGCCGCCAGTGCGTCCGTAGATCGCCACATCGGCGCCGGCCTGCAGGTCGCCGCTGGCCGTGACCGAGGCGCCGTCCAACAGGATATCCCGGCCCGCCTTCAGCGCGCCCGAGGCGGAGACGCCGCCGTTGCTCGCCGTCACGCGAACGTCGGTCGTGGCCTCCGCGCTGCTCAGGGTGATGGACCCCGAGTGGCTGAGGACATCGACATTGCCGCCGCTCAGGCCGAACGCGCCGCCAAGTTCGGTCGCGTCGGCGTTGGCCAGCAGGTCGCCGGCTCCGTTGGTTTCGCTGGAACCCGCGATCAGTTGGCCGCTCGTGATGCTCTGCGAGGCGCGGAGCACCACGTCATCGTTCGCGCGAGCGCTGCCAGCCGTCAGGCCGCCATTGCGCGAGCGCACGCCGATATCGCCGCCGGCCGTGAGGGCGCTTGCCGAGACGGTTCCGCCGCCATCGATCAGGACATCGGTTCCGGCGCTCGTGTCACCGATCGAGACACCGCCGTTCGCCTGGATGCGCACGGCGTTCCTTGCGGTGGCGGCGCCTAGGGTGACCGAGTCTCCGATGATATCGATATTGGAACCGGCCAGGTCGAAACGGGTCCCTTCCACGACCATGGCGCCGCTCTCGACCGAGCTGATCAAGCGATCAGCCATGCCGGCGCTGTCGGTTCCGGCGCCGGTGGTGATGGTCCCGGAGACCCCGACTGCGCCGGTGGTGCGCAGGGCGACGTCGTCGCCGGCGACCAGGGCGGCCAGGGCGACGGCCTTGCCGTCACGGGCCCGCACGGCGATGTCGCCGTTGGAGGCGGTGAGGGTTCCGGTGGCTTCGACGCCGTTGGCGCCGGCGCCGGTCCCGCCGTCGAGCAGGATGTTCTGGCCGGCGGTGATCGCCGCGACCTTGATCGATCCGCCGGTGGTGGCCGTGGTCTGGATGCGGGCGTCGCCGTCGGCGGCTACCGCGCCGGCCACGGTGATCGAGCCGGCCGTGGAGCCCAGGTCGACGGTCTTGCCGGTCAGGTCCAGATCGCCGTTCAGGGCGGTCTTGGCCACGCCGAACATCAGATCGCCGGCCTGGTCGGCGGCGGCGCTGTCGGTACCGCCCGTGGCGGTGAGGGTTCCGGTGACGGTGATGTCGCCCTTGGCGCGGATGACCAGATCATCGCCGGCCTTGGCGCTGGCCAGGGTGACGGCGGCGCCGGCCCCGGTGGAGCGCAGGCCCACGTCGCGTCCGGCTTCCAGGTCGCCGGCGGCGACGGTGGAGGCTCCGTCGATCAGCACGTCCTGGCCGGCCTTGACGCCAGCGAGGTCGAGCGCGCCGGTTCCGTTGATCCGGACGTCGGACGTGGTCCCGGCGGCGGTCAGCAGGGCGGTCGTGGTGATCTGGCCGGCCTTGATGTCGATGTCCGCGCCGGTCAGGTCGAAGCTGGTCCCCTCCAGGGTCACGGCCCCGACCTCGGCGACCAGCCTGTCGGCCATGCCGGCGCTGTCGGTTCCGGCGCCGGTGGTGATGGTCCCTGAGACGTTGACCGCGCCGCTGGTGCGCAGGGCGACGTCGTCGCCGGCGACCAGGGCGGCCAGGGTGGCGGTCTTGCCGTCGCGGGCCCGCACGGCGATGTCGCCGTTGGTGGCGGTGAGGGTTCCGGTGGCCTCGACGCCGTTGGCGCCGGCGCCGGTCCCGCCGTCGAGCAGGATGTTCTGGCCGGCGGTGATCGCCGCGACCTTGACCGATCCGCCGGTGGTGGCCGTGGTCTGGATCCGGGCGTCGCCGTCGGCGTCGATGGCGCCGGCCACGGTGATGGAGCCGGCCGAGGAGCTGACGTCGACGGTCTTGCCGGTCAGGTCCAGATCACCGTTCAGGGCGGTCTTGGCCGCGCCGAACATCAGGTCGCCGGCCTGGTCGGCGGCGGCGCTGTCGGTACCGCCTGTGGCGGTGAGAGTTCCGGTGACGGTGATGTCGCCCTTGGCGCGGAGGACCAGGTCATCGCCGGCCTCGGCGCTGGCCAGGGTGACGGCGGCGCCGGCCCCGGTGGAGCGCAGGCCCACGTCGCGTCCGGCTTCCAGGTCGCCGGCGGCGACGGTGGAGGCTCCGTCGATCAGCACGTCCTGGCCGGCCTTGACGCCAGCGAGGTCGAGCGCGCCGGTTCCGTTGATCCGGACGTCGGACGTGGTCCCGGCGGCGGTCAGCAGGGCGGTCGTGGTGATCTGGCCGGCCTTGATGTCGATGTCCGCGCCGGTCAGGTCGAAGCTGGTCCCCTCCAGGGTCACGGCCCCGACCTCGGCGACCAGCCTGTCGGCCATGCCGGCGCTGTCGGTTCCGGCGCCGGTGGTGATGGTCCCTGAGACGTTGACCGCGCCGCTGGTGCGCAGGGCGACGTCGTCGCCGGCGACCAGGGCGGCCAGGGTGGCGGTCTTGCCGTCGCGGGCCCGCACGGCGATGTCGCCGTTGGTGGCGGTGAGGGTTCCGGTGGCCTCGACGCCGTTGGCGCCGGCGCCGGTCCCGCCGTCGAGCAGGATGTTCTGGCCGGCGGTGATCGCCGCGACCTTGACCGATCCGCCGGTGGTGGCCGTGGTCTGGATCCGGGCGTCGCCGTCGGCGTCGATGGCGCCGGCCACGGTGATGGAGCCGGCCGAGGAGCTGACGTCGACGGTCTTGCCGGTCAGGTCCAGATCACCGTTCAGGGCGGTCTTGGCCGCGCCGAACATCAGGTCGCCGGCCTGGTCGGCGGCGGCGCTGTCGGTACCGCCTGTGGCGGTGAGAGTTCCGGTGACGGTGATGTCGCCCTTGGCGCGGAGGACCAGGTCATCGCCGGCCTCGGCGCTGGCCAGGGTGACGGCGGCGCCGGCCCCGGTGGAGCGCAGGCCCACGTCGCGTCCGGCTTCCAGGTCGCCGGCGGCGACGGTGGAGGCGCCGTCGATCAGCACGTCCTGGCCGGCCTTGACGCCGGCGAGATCGAGCGCGCCGGTTCCGCTGATCCGGACGTCGGACGCAGTCCCGGCGGCGGTCAGCAGGGCGGTCGTGGTGATCTGACCGGCCTTGATGTCGATGTCCGAGCCGGTCAGGTCGAAGCTGGTCCCTTCCAGGGTCACGGCCCCGACCTCGGCGACCAGCCTGTCGGCCAGGCCGGCGCTGTCGGTTCCGGCGCCGGTGGTGACGGTTCCGGAGACCCCGACTGCGCCGGTAGTGCGCAGGGCGACGTCGTCGCCGGCGACCAGGGCGGCCAGGGAGACGGCCTTGCCGTCACGGGCCCGCACGGCGATGTCGCCGTTGGTGGCGGTGAGGGTTCCGGTGGCTTCGACGCCGTTGGCGCCGGCGCCGGTCCCGCCGTCGAGCAGGATGTTCTGGCCGGCGGTGATCGCCGCGACCTTGATCGATCCGCCGGTGGTGGCCGTGGTCTGGAGACGGGCGTCGCCGTCGGCGTCGATGGCGCCGGCCACGGTGATCGAGCCGGCCGAGGAGCTCAGGTCGACGGTCTTGCCGGTCAGGTCCAGATCGCCGTTCAGCGCGGTCTTGGCCGCGCCGAACAGCAGATCAGCGGCGCCGGCCGCATCCGTTCCGCCGGTCGCGGTCAGGTTTCCGTTGACGGTAATCGCACCGATGCCGCGGAGGACGAGGTCGTCTCCCGCCGATCCGCTGTCGAGCACCAGGGCGCCGCCTCTGGCGACGAGGGCGATGTCGCGGCCGGCCGTCAGGCCGCCGGCGGTCAGGGTGGTCGCGGCGTCGAACTGCAGGTCGCCGCCGGCATTCGCCAGGCCCGTCGCGACGATGTCGAGGCTCGATTGCAGGCGGATGTCGGAGTTCGCGCCGTTGGCGGTCAGCGCGCCGCCGATCTCAACGCCCTGGCCGACGATCTGGATGTCGCCGCCGTTGAGCACATAGTTGCGGCTGACTTCGTCGAGGTCGAGGTAGTGCAGATAGATGGCCAGCTGATCGGCGGCCTGGGTGGCGCCGTCGATGGTGGTGTCGGTGCTGGGCGCCAGGCGCGCGAAGGGCGCGTTGGCGGTGACACTGCCGGTGATCTTGGCGCGCCCAAAGATACTGTAGGCCAGGGCGTCGTCGCCGGCGCGGATCGAGGCGATCGTTACGCCCGCGCCGCTATGATCGCCGACGGCCGCGCCGGGCGTTTCATTGCCGCGACCGAGAATGGCGACGTCGCGGCCAGCCTTCAGGTCGCCGGCGAGCACGGCCTTGGCGGAGTCGATCTGGATGTCGCGCGTGGCGGTCACCGCGCCGACCTTGATATCGGGCGCAAGACCGGTGGTCGGCGTCAGCGATACCAGGGTCTGCAGACGGACGTCGGAGGTCGAGGTGTCGACCGCGCCGGCCACGTCCGGGGATGTCGATGCTGGCTGCTGGCGACCGGCGGCGGTGGCGACGACCGTCGATCGTTGGATCGACTGGCTGGCGATGTTGACGTCAAAGCCGACCATGCTGAACACGGTCGCGGGGTTGGCGTCGAAATCCTTGAACATCAACGCCGATTGCAGGGCGTCGGCCGCGCCGACGCCATCGACCGAGGTCATGCCGTCGAAATCGCGACCGGCCTTGACGTCGCCGGTGACCTCGACGGCGCCGACGGGCGCGCGGAGGGCGATATCATCGCCGGCCACGGCCGAGCCCAGCGTGATGTTCTTGGCGACCGAATAGACGGCGATATCGCGGCCGGCCTCGAGGCCGGCGGTCTGGACCGAACCGCCAGCGACGGAGTCCGCCCTCAGATCGATGTCTTGATGGGCCTTGACGGTTTTCCCGGAGGCCGTCGCCAGACGCATGGCGGCGGTCGCGCCGGCGTCGGCGCCTGTGGCGACCACCAGGATATCCGAGGCCAGCTGAGCCGCGCCGAGCGTCTCGCCGGACACGGGAGCGCGGCCCGCGGCCACGTCGCCCGCGATCAGAACGGTCTGGGCTTTGATGTCGAGGTCGTGACCGGTCATGGTCGCGCCCATCAGGGTGTCCGCCACGCCGGCGGTGTCAGGGTCGCCCGAAGCGGCGGTCTGGCCGGCCTTGATGTCACCCGTGGCCTGGATGGACGTCGGGGACCTCAGGACCAGGTCATCGCCGGCCTTGGCGCTGGCCAGGGTGACGGCGGCGCCGGTGGAGCGCAGGCCCAGGTCGCGTCCGGCTTCCAGGTCGCCGGCGGCGACGGTGGAGGCGCCGTCGATCAGCACGTCCTGGCCGGCCTTGACGCCGGCGATGTCGAGCGCGCCGGTCCCGTTGATCCGGACGTCGGACGTGGTCCCGGCGGCGGTCAGCAGGGCGGTCGTGGTGATCTGGCCGGCCTTGATGTCGATGTCTGAGCCGGTCAGGTCGAAGCTGGTCCCTTCCAGGGTCACGGCCCCGACCTCGGCGACCAGCCTGTCGGCCAGGCCGGCGCTGTCGGTTCCGGCGCCGGTGGTGATGGTCCCGGAGACGCCGACCGCGCCGGTGGTGCGCAGGGCGACGTCGTCGCCGGCGACCAGGGCGGCCAGGGTGACGGCCTTTCCGTCACGGGCCCGCACGGCGATGTCGCCGTTGGTGGCGGTGAGGGTTCCGGTGGCCTCGACGCCGTTGGCGCCGGCGCCGGTCCCGCCGTCGAGCAGGATGTTCTGGCCGGCGGTGATCGCCGCGACCTTGACCGATCCGCCGGTGGTGGCCGTGGTCTGGATACGGGCGTCGCCGGCGGCGTCGATGGCGTCGGCCACGGTGATCGAGCCGGCCGAGGAGCTCAGGTCGACGGTCTTGCCGGTCAGGTCCAGATCGCCGTTCAGCGCCGTCTTGGCCGCGCCGAACAGTAGATCGCCGGCGCCGACCGCATCCGTTCCGCCGGTCGCGCTCAGGGTTCCGGTGACGGTGATGTCGCCCTTGGCGCGGATGACCAGGTCATCGCCGGCCTTGCCGCTGGCCAGGGTGACGGTCGAGCCGGCCCCGGTGGAGCGCAGGCCCACGTCGCGTCCGGCGTCCAGGTCGCCGGCGGCGACGGTGGAGGCGCCGTCGATCAGCACGTCCTGGCCGGCCTTGACGCCGGCGAGGTCGAGCGCGCCGGTCCCGTTGATCCGGACGTCGGAGGTTGTCCCGGCGGCGGTCAGCAGGGCGGTCGTGGTGACCTGGCCGGCCTTGATGTCGATGTCCGAGCCGGTCAGGTCGAAGCTGGTCCCTTCCAGGGTCACGGCTCCGGCGTCGGCGACCAGCCTGTCGGCCAGGCCGGCGCTGTCGGTTCCGGCGCCGGTGGTGACGGTTCCGGAGACGTTGACCGCGCCGGTGGTGCGCAGGGCGACGTCGTCGCCGGCGACCAGGGCGGCCAGGGTGACGGTCTTGCCGTCACGGGCCCGCACGGCGATATCGCCGTTGGTGGCGGTGAGGGTTCCGGTGGCCTCGACGCCGTTGGCGCCGGCGCCGGTCCCGCCGTCGAGCAGGATGTTCTGGCCGGCGGTGATCGCCGCGACCTTGACCGATCCGCCGGTGGTGGCCGTGGTCTGGAGGCGGGCGTCGCCGTCGGCGGCTATCGCGCCGGCCACGGTGATGGAGCCGGTCGAGGAGCCCAGGTCGACGGTCTTGCCGGTCAGGTCCAGATCGCCGTTCAGGGCGGTCTTGGCCGCGCCGAACATCAGGTCGCCGGCCTGGTCGGCGGCGGCGCTGTCGGTCCCACCGGTGGCGGTGAGGGTTCCGGTGACGGTGATGTCGCCCTTGGCGCGGATGACCAGGTCATCGCCGGCCTTGGCGCTGGCCAGGGTGACGGTCGAGCCGGCCCCGGTGGAGCGCAGGCCCACGTCGCGTCCGGCGTCCAGGTCGCCGGCGGCGACGGTGGAGGCGCCGTCGATCAGCACGTCCTGGCCGGCCTTGACGCCGGCGAGGTCGAGCGCGCCGGTCCCGTTGATCCGGACGTCGGACGTGGTCCCGGCGGCGGTCAGCAGGGCGGTCGTGGTGATCTGACCGGCCTTGATGTCGATGTCCGAGCCGGTCAGGTCGAAGCTGGTCCCTTCCAGGGTCACGGCCCCGACCTCGGCGACCAGCCGTCGCCGGCGCCTGTCTCGTCGGTGCCGCCGCCGCTGGTGACGGCAGGCCCCATCGACCTTGCCCGCCCGCAGGACGATGTCATCGCCAGCGGTGATGGATGAGAGGGTCGCGTCGTTCGTGGCCTTGATCGCCACGTCGCGTCCGGCGGAGATGGCGCCGGCAGTGATCTTGTCGCCCGCCCGGATGATCGCGTCTCGGGAGGCCGCGACGCTTGAGCTGATCACCGTGGTCGCGTCGGCCTGGAGCGTGACGTCGCCGGCGGCCGCGCCGGTTCCCAGGGTGGTGGCCGTGCCGACGTTGACCGAGCCGCCAGTGGACCGGACAACGACGTGCGCGTCATCGGCGGCGCCGACGCCTGTGGATTGCAGGGTCGCGCCGTCGGCGCTGACATTGCCGAGGGTGGCGTTGATTTCGACGTCGTCGCCGGCGATGGCCTGGCCGCTAACCGTCGCGTCGCCTTCGGTGGCCGTGACGAACAGGTCGCGTGAGGCCGAACCGGATTTAAGGCTGGCGGACTTGCCAACGAGCGACAGGTCGCGCGCCGCGTCGCCAGAGGTGAGATTGCCGATCCGCCGTCGAGCGAAAGGTCGCGCGAGGACGTGCCGGTTCCGAGCGTGGCCGTCGTTGCGGCCTGAAGGGTGACGTCGCCGGCGGTCGTGCCGGTTCCCAGGGTCGTGGCTGTTTTGACGTCGACCGCGCCGCCGTCGGACTTCGCAAGAACACGGCCGTCGTCGGAACCCGTTCCCAACGATTTCAGGGCCGCAGTGTTGGCATCGTTGGAGGCGTTGATTTCGACGTCGTCCCCGGCGATGGCCTGGGTGACAACTGTCGCGTTGCCTGCGGTGGCCGTGACGACGATGTCGCGCGCCGCGTCGCCGGAGGTGAGTTTGGCCGATCCGCCGTCGAGCGAAAGGTCGCGCGAGGACGTGCCGGTTCCGAGCGTGGCCGTCGTTGCGGCCTGAAGGGTGACGTCGCCGGCGGTCGTGCCGGTTCCCAGGGTCGTGGCTGTTTTGACGTCGACCGCGCCGCCGTCGGACTTCGCAAGAACACGGCCGTCGTCGGAACCCGTTCCTTCGGACGTCAGGGTCGCGCCACTGGCGTTTACGTTGCCCGAGGTTGTCGTGATTTCGATATCGTCGCCGGCCGTGGCGTTGGTTGTGACCGTGGCGTCGCCCGTTGTGGCCGTTACGTAGATGCCGCCCTTCGCCTTGCCCGAGCCGAGGGTGGCGGACGCGCCGTTGATCTTGAGGTCGCCCTCTGCGGACCCGATGGTGAGCGAGGCGGTCGTCGTCGCCTGCAGCACGACATCGCCCGTGGTCGAAGAGGCGGACCCCACCGTGGCGCTGGTCGAGGCCTTGACGCTGACACCGGCCTGGCCAGCAATGCCGCTGACGGACGCGCTGCCGCCCAGGGCGTTGACTTCCGCCACGCCGCCGTTGGCGGTGATCCCGCCGATGCTGACCCCGCCTGTGGTGGCGGTGACGGTCGCCGAGCCTGCGGCGACGATCTCGTCCGCGACATCGCCGATCGCCGCGCTCAGCACGACATCGCCGGAGCTGATCGACGCCGAGGTCGCCGTGCTGATCGAGCTCATCCGGAGCAACGAACTCGACGCCGCGCTCCAGGAAGGCGAAAGGATCGATCGTGGCGTCATCTATAAAGGTCGCATCGACGATGCCGGCGCCCTGACCGAACACGAAGCCGCCGGCCGTCATCTGCGCGCCGGGCGAGATGATCACGCCCTGCGGCGAGTAGAACCAGATATTGCCGCCGGTTCCGCCGCCGCCCTTAATGTCGCCGGTGACCTTGCCGCCGCTGTCCACCATCACCGCGGTCGGCG
>CBDIQV010000006.1:0-292564 GCA_965284055.1 Caulobacteraceae bacterium | reverse complement strand
CTGGCGGCCGGAGAGACGGTCGAACTGCCGGTCGGCTCCGTCCAGGTCCTGGACGGAGAGACCTCGCTGAACGCGACGCTTACGGCCATCGACGCGGCCACCTCGGTCACCGCCTCCGCGGCGGCGACCTTGCTGGTTACCCGGCGGATTTAGACTCCGCCCGCCCAGGCCGTCAGGCCTGGGCGGCTTTCGCCGAGACCGCCCGGTCCATCTCTCCGATGGCGCAGACGATGTGGTAGAATGAACTGGCGGGCGCGGGCTCGTCGACGAAGGAGCCGTCGGGCTTCAGCTTGTCGCGCCACAGGCCCGGCACGGGCGTGCGCAGGTACTGCATCAGGCCCTCGGCGCCGGCCGCCGCCACGCCCCACCAGCGATCCTCTCCGGTGATTTCGGCCGCCAGCACGCCGGCCTTGATCCGCTCGGTCTGCGGCCACAGGCGCGCGCCGTCGTCGTGGGCGCTCATGTCGTCGAGCATGGCGTTGATCGCCACGCCGCGCTCCGCGTCGCAGCCGGCCTGCTCGGCCAGGTCCAGCATGCGCAGAGCCGCCGCGATGGCGTCCTGGCGACCGGCCAGCTTGCCCCAGCGCAGCAGAAGCCAGCCCCACTCGTATTGGTGGCCGGGCTCCCAGATGCGCCCTTCGACGCCAGGACCGGTGCTCCAGTCAGCGGCGAAGAACTCGCGCAGCGCGCCGGTGTCAGGGGCGATGAACTTCGACAGCGCCAGTTCGGCGATTTCGTCGGCCAGGGCCCGCCACGCCGGATCGGCGTCGACCTCGTTCCAGGCCAGGCAGGCCTCGAACAGGTGCATGTGCGGATTGGACTGCAGGGGCAGGGTCTCGGGATCGGTCAGATGGAAGCCGCCCAGGGGATGCTTCAGCGTGGCCATCAGGGTTTCGCGCACCGACACCGCGATTTCGCGCAGGTCCGTACGCTCGGGCTTGACCTTGGTGGCCATGCCCAGGGCGAACATGGCGAAGGCCTGGTCATAGACCGCGGCGCTGTCGTCCAGGCTCACGCCGCCCGGACCGACCAGAGCGCGGAAGAGCCCGTCCGGCCGGCGATAGATGTCCAGATAATAGGAAAGGCCGTGATCGACCGCCTCGCGCCACGGGCCTGTCCAGCCCAGCTCACCGGCGGTTGAGAAGGCGTAGATCTGGCGCGGCAGCACCCGACCCCGACGCGGCGAGTCCTTGGCCTCGCCGGCTGCTCGATCGTCTCGAAGAAGCCGCCGTTCTTGTGGTCGGCGCCGACCTTCCACCACAGCGGAAAGGCGGTCGACAGCGCCCAACCTTTCAACAGGTCGCGAAGGCGAGCGGCGTCGTTAAAGGCGTCGGTCATGGGGAGCTCTCCAAGTGCGGGTGTTTTCTAGGCGAAGTCTACCGCTCTCGCCAAGACAGAGCCTTGTTGCGATGGGCTATCAGGCGATAAAGCTCGACTTATGGACACCCTGCCGCCCCTTCGCGCCGTCTTCCTCGACCGGGACGGCGTCCTCAATGTCGATCATGGCTATGTCAGCGACCCGGCCAGGCTGGACTGGATCGACGGCGCCCGCGAGGCCGTGGCGGCCATGACCCGGGCCGGACTGAAGGTGATGGTGGTCACCAACCAGTCGGGGATCGGGCGAGGTTATTTCGAAGAGGCGGCCATGCACGGCTTCCATGCCGCCATGCAGGCCCAGTTGGCGCCGTTGGGCGGCCAGATCGACGCCTTCTATTTCGCGCCCCATCACGAAAACGCCGTCGACGGCTACCGCGTCGCCGACCATCCGGACCGCAAGCCCAATCCCGGCATGATCCTGCGCGGCCTGGCCGAGTTTAATCTGACGCCCGCCGAGGCGGTCATCATCGGTGATCGGTCCAGCGATGTCGAAGCCGGCCGCCGCGCCGGCATGCCGGGCTATCTGTTCCGAGGCGGCGACCTGCACGCGTTCGTCCTTTCGGTGCTGGGCGAGCGCGTTCCCGGCCTGACATGATCAAGGTCCTGCAGTTCGGCGCGACGGGCCAGGTCGGTCAGGCGCTGATCGCGGCGGCCGAGGGCAAGATCGCCCTGACCGCCCTGTCGCGTTCCGACGTCGACCTGACAGACGTCGACGCCCTCCGCGCCGCGATCCTGGCGGCCGACTGCGATTTGGTGATCAATGCCGCCGCCTACACCCAGGTCGATCGCGCCGAATCCGAGCCGGATCTGGCCTTCGCGGTCAATGCCGACGGGCCGGCGGCGATGGCCGCGGCCTGCGCCGAGCGTGACCTGCCGTTCGTACATCTGTCGACCGACAGCGTCTTCGACGGCCAGACCGATAGCTCTATGTCGAGACCGACACGCCCAATCCGATCAGCGTCTATGGCCACTCCAAGCTGGCCGGCGAGCAGGCGGTGCTGGCCCATCGTCGCGCGGTGGTGCTGCGGATCTCGTGGGTGTTCTCGCCGTATGGCCGCAACTATGTGAGCTTCATGCTCAACCTTGGCCGTACGCGCGAGGTGCTGAAGGTGGTCGCCGACCAGTTCGGCAGCCCCACCGATGCCGAGGCCCTGGGGGCGTTCATGGTCGCCAACACCGGGCGCTGGGCGGGGGCGCGGGCCGATGATCCGGCCTTCGGCCTGTTTCATTTCGCCAATGCCGGGCAGACCAGCCGTTTCGACTTCGCCCAGGCGGCGATCGCCCGCGATCCCCAGACCCGGGCGCGGCTGGAGCCCACGACGCAGAGCGCCTTCGCCGAGGCCGCAGCCCGGCCGCCGCGCTCGCCGCTGGACAGCGCCAAGCTGGCCGGGGTGTTCGGCTTCGAGCCGCAGCCGTGGCGGCCGGCCGTGCAGCGCGTGGCCGACCAACTGGTTGCCGACGGCTTTCAGGCCTGAATGCTGGCGTCAGACCGCCCGTCGCGATAAACCGGGCCAAACCCCCATAGAATTCAGCGCAGAGTCCCATGCAGATCTTCCTCGACAGCACCGACACCAAGGTCATCGCCGACCTCGCCACCACCGGCCTCGTGGACGGCGTGACCACCAACCCGACCCTGATCGCCAAGGCGGGTCGTCCGATGCTGGAAGTGATCGCCGAGATCTGCGACCTGGTGCCTGGCCCGATCAGCGCGGAAGTCGCCGCCACCACCGCCGACGCCATGATCGCCGAGGGCACGAAGCTGGCCGGCATCGCCCCCAATGTGGTGGTCAAGATCCCGCTGACCCGCGATGGCCTGATCGCCTGCGCCGCCTTCGCCAGCGAGGGCATCTCGACCAATGTCACCCTGTGCTTCTCGCCGACCCAGGCCCTGCTGGCCGCCAAGGCCGGCGCGACCTTCGTCTCGCCGTTCATCGGCCGCCTGGACGACTATGGCTTCGACGGCATGGACCTGATCCGCGACATCCGTACGATCTATGACAATTTCGGCTACGAGACCGAGATCCTGGCCGCTTCGGTGCGCAATGTCGCCCACGTCAAGGACGCCGCCATTGTCGGCGCCGATGTCGTCACCATCCCGCCCGCCGTGTTCAGCGACCTGTTCAAGCATCCGCTGACGGACAAGGGCCTGGAACAGTTCATGAAGGACTGGGCCGGCACCGGCCAATCGATCCTTTAGGACTGTAGAAGGATACGGCGCCGGGTTCGCCTGGCGCCGTACATATGATCATCGATTATTTCGCTTACGCGAACTGTGTTCGCATTTGCGATCTCATGCGTTAGGGTGGTGTCAGCAACAGGGGAGACCGAGATGGTTCCGACCGACGCCACCGCCGAGATCCGCCTCGCCGATTCCGCCGAGGCCGCCAGCTTCTCGACCTTCGTCCAGGGCTTCCTGTCGGCCAACGGCTTTCCCTTCGTGATCATCCACGACGCCCCGCAGATCGCCGGCCAGATCCGCCGCGTCGTGTTCGAGGACGCCGGGGTCAGCCGCAAGTTCGCCCAGGAATGGCTGCGTCTGCGCGGCACGCTGGGCCAGGCCTGAGCCTTCCGGCCCGACGTCGTCAGGCCGAGAGCCGCTCCAGAACCCTTGGGTGATCCTTCCAGGCCGGCATCCTGGCCATGTAGGCGATCGTTTCCGTCTCGGCCTGCGCGCGCGGGCTGCCGCGCCGCTCCTGCCACTGCACCATCCGCTCGAAGCGGGTGTCGAAATCCTGCAGGACGCCGTCCTCGGTGACGCAATACTGGCAGTACTGACCGTTCTCGATCGGCATGCCGCAGCTTTCGCAGTTATGGCTCATGGTCTGACTCCTTTCAGCTGGGTGACGAAGGTCTGGAAAAGATCGAGCAGGGCCTCGCGCTGTTCGGCGGTCAGACGCCGCCCCGCGGCCGCCAGCATCTCGTGGTCAAGGACATTGCGCGCCTCGACCAGGGCCGCCTGGCCCGCATCGGTCAACCAGATCAGGCTGCGGCGCGCGTCGACCGGGTCGCGGTCGCGGGTCAGCAGGTCCTTGTCGACCAGGTGATCGACCATCTCGGTCAGCGTGCTGGGCGCGCGGGCGATATGGCGCGCCAGCTCGCTGGCGGTCAGGGGACCGGCCGCCGCCAGGTGGTCCAGCAGGGCCACGGTCTCGGGCGAAAGCCGCTCGCGCTTGTCCCGCACGCGCCGCACGGCGGCCCCGTAGACGGTCCGGAACAGGGTCTCGAAATCGGCGGCGAAACGCTCGGTCATGGGCCGACGCTAGGAGCGGCCCGATGCTTCGTAAATCCCGAACGATCGTCTTTGGCGGGGGCCGGCTGATCAGGCCTTGGGCGGGGAGGGGGTCTTGCTCGACCCCGACGACCGGCTCCGACGCGGCCGGGGCAGCCTGAACAGGTGATGCTCGCCTTCGCCCGGCATGGCCGGCGAGGGATCGATCGCCTTGGACGGACGCGGGGGCGGCAGGTCCTGGCGGGCCGGATCTTCCGACAGCAGGTGCGCCGTCAGCATCAGGTCGGTCTTCACCGCGGCGAAATCCTCGCGGGCCGTCCAGGCGCGGATCGCCGCCTGGGCGAAGGCTTCCGACAGGTCGGTGACCTCGATCTGCACGGCGGGCTCCTTGCGGATGCGCGGGTCACTCTCGGCCCGCTCGCGCAGGCGCTTGAGCACGCCGACCAGATCGGTCTTCAGCGGCACCTTGAACAGAACGTCCACCCGGCGGCTGCGGTGGGTGGAGTAGTTGAGGATGACATCGCCGAACACCTTGCTGTTGGGGATCATCACCTTGACGTTGTCGGGGGTGGCGATCTCGGTGAACAGCAGGTCCAGCGACTTGACCGTGCCGATGCGGGTCGAGGTCTCGATGGTGTCGCCCACCTTGTAGGGACGGAACATCAGGATCATCACCCCGGCCGCCACGTTGGACAGCGCGCCCTGCAGGGCCAGGCCGATGGCCAGCGAGGCCGCGCCCAGCACGGCGATGATCGAGGTGGCCTGCACGCCCAGCTGCTGCAGCACCGCCACCAGCCCCACCGCGATCACGGCGTAGCGGACCAGCGAGGCGCCGAAGCTCTGCAGGGTGGGGTCGGGATTGGTCCGGTGCACGCGGCCCAGGGCCCGGCGCACCACCCCGGCCAGCCATCCGGCCAGCCAGAAGGTCAGGATCAGGATGATCCCGGCGACCACCAGATTGACCGCCACCTTGCCCAGCCAGTCGAGGAAGTGTCCCAGCATGGTCTCGTCGGCCTTCACATTGGCGATCGAGGGGAGGCGGGCGTCGGGCGGAATAAGCGTCGGCTTGGTCATAGAACTCTCGATGGCGCCCCCGCCGCGAGCGGTCAACGGCGAGGTCCCTCGGACCGTTCCATCACGGCGCCGCTTCGTGCTGGCGAAACAGTCGGTTACATCAATTGGCTCGAACTCGCTTCGATCCGCCTCTAAGAGCCCCGCCCATGAGCATGCCCTTCATCGACCTCGCCGCGCAGCAGCGCCGGATCCGCGACCGGATCGACGTCGCCATCGCCGGCGTCCTCGACAGCGGCGCCTATGTGATGGGCCCGCAGGTTCGCGAGTTTGAGGCCAAGCTGGCCGCCTTCGGCCAGGCCAAGCTGGCCCTGTCCTGCGCCAACGGCACCGACGCCATCGCCCTGCCGCTGATGGCCTGGGGGATCGGCAAGGGCGACGCGGTGTTCTGCCCGTCCTTCACCTTCGCCGCCACGCCGGAAGTCGTGCCGTGGGTCGACGCCACCCCAGTGTTTGTCGACGTGCTGCCCGACACCTTCAACCTCGATCCCGCCAAGCTGGAAGCCGCCATCGCCGGCGTGAAGGCCGAGGGCAAGCTGACGCCTCGCGTTGTCATCGCGGTGGACCTGTTCGGACAGCCCGCCGACTATCCCGCCATTAAGGCGATCTGCGACCGCGAGGGGATGAAGCTGATCGCCGACAGCGCCCAGGGTTTCGGCTGCACGCTCGATGGCCATCACCCGCTGCACTGGGCCGACGTGGCCACCACCAGCTTCTTCCCGGCCAAGCCGCTGGGCTGCTACGGCGACGGTGGAGCGGTGCTGACCAACGACCAGGACGTGTGGGACCTGATGGACAGCTATCGGGTTCACGGCAAGGCCGTGGCCCCGGACTTGGTGGGCCGCACCTTCGACCACGACACCAAGTATCTGAACACCCGGATCGGCATGAACTCCCGGCTGGACACGATCCAGGCGGCGATCCTGATCGAGAAGCTGGCGATCTTCGCCGAAGAGATCGCGCTTCGTCAGGTCGTGGCCGATCGCTATGCCGACGGTCTGGCCGGCGCGGTGCTGGCGACGCCCAAGGTCATCGACGGCGGCGTCTCGGTGTGGGCGCAGTACGTCATCGAGCATGAGAACCGCGACGGCCTGGCCGCGCACCTCAAGACCCAGGGCGTTCCGACCGCCGTCTATTACCCGGTGCCGATGCACATCCAGGCGCCCTATGCCGACTTCCCGCGCGGCGCCGGCGGCCTGCCGGTCACCGAAGCCAAGGCCGAAACCGTTCTGGCCCTGCCGATGCATCCGTATCTGGGCGAGGCGGACCAGCAGACCATCATCGACGCGATCCGGGCCTTCAACGGCTGAAACCCGCGCCGTTCATCCCGGCCACGGCGGGGATGAACGGTTTGTGGGGTGATCAAGCGCTCCGGCTCGCCTATATCCCGCCCCCTACGCGTCTCGCGCCCGCCGGCGCCACGGCGTTCGGCGGAAGACCTGCATGTCCACCACGACCACCGCCTCGCCGCATCCGGGCATGGGCTTCAAGCAGTTCGTCGCCCTGATCGCGGCGATGATGGCCACCAACGCCCTGGCCATCGACTCGATGCTGCCGGCCCTGCCGCAGATCGGCGACGCCCTGGGCGTGGCCAGCGCCAACAAGCACCAGTGGATCATCACCGCCTATCTGCTGGGCTTCGGCGCGGCGCAGCTGTTCTACGGCTCGCTGGCCGACCGGTTCGGACGCAAGCCGGTGCTGATGGTGGGCCTGGCGCTCTACGTCCTGTTCGCCGGCCTCTGCGCCTTTTCCACCTCGTTCGAGATGCTGCTGGTCGCCCGCGCCCTGTGCGGCGTCGGCGCGGCCGCCACCCGGGTGCTGTCGGTGTCGATCGTCCGCGACTGCTATTCGGGACGCCAAATGGCGCGGGTGATGTCGCTGTCGTTCATCGTCTTCCTGGCCGTGCCGATCATCGCCCCGTCGGTGGGCCAGGCCATCGTGCTGGTGGCGCCGTGGCCGTGGATCTTCGGTATCCTGGCGATCTTCGGCTTGCTGGTCATCGCCTGGACCGCGATCAAGCTGCCCGAGACCCTGCATCCGCAGGACCGCGTGCCGCTGGAGGTCAAACCCGTGCTGGCGGCCTTCAAGGCGTGCCTGACCAACCGCGTGGCCGTGGGCTACACCCTGGCCTCGACCCTGGTGCTGGGCGGGCTGTTCGGCTTCCTCAACTCGGCCCAGCAGGTGTTCGTCGACGTGCTGGGGGCGGGCAAGCTGTTCACCCTGATCTTCGCGGCCATCGCGGCGGGCATCGCCGTGGCCTCGCTGGTCAATTCCTACATCGTCGAGAAGCTGGGGATGCGGCTGGTCTCGCACGTGTCGCTGCTGGGCTATATCGCCTTCGCCAGCGTCCACGCCGTGGTCGCGGTCCTGGGCTACGAGACCCTTTGGACCTTCTCGCTGCTGCAGGCCGGGATGATGTTCTGCTTTGGCCTGACGATGTCGAACTTCGGTTCGCTGGCCATGGAGCCGCTGGGCCATCTGGCCGGCACCGCGGCCTCGGTGCAGGGCTTCATCACCACCATCGGCGGGGCGCTGTTCGGGTTCTGGATCGGCCAGATGTTCGACGGCACCACCGTGCCCCTGACCCTGGGCTTCGCCGGCTTCGGCGTCGCCGGGCTGGTGGCGGTGCTGATCACCGAAAAGGGCCGGTTGTTTCACGCCGGCGCGAGCGCCCCGGCTGCTGACGGGGCCGGTTTCCACTAGGGCTCCAGCATCTTCTCCAGAGTCTCCAGGACGTCGGCTTCGCGAGACGGCTTGTCCCAGCGGATGCGGCTGATCCGGGGAAAGCGCATCGCCACGCCCGACTTGTGCCGGGTCGAGCGCTGCAGCCCCTCGAACGCCACCTCGAACACCAGGCCAAATTCCAGATCGGCCCGCACCGATCGCACCGGCCCGAACCGCTCGACAGTGTTGTCGCGCACGAACTTGTCGATCTGTTTCAGCTCCTCGTCGGTAAAGCCGAAATAGGCCTTGCCCACCGGGGTCAGCGACCGCTCGCCCCGTTCGTCCTCGCGCCAGACGCCGAAGGTGTAGTCGGAATAGAAGCTCGACCGCTTGCCGTGACCGCGCTGGGCGTACATCAGCACCGCGTCGATCAGCCGGGGATCGCGCTTCCACTTGAACCACGGCCCCTTGGGGCGGCCGGGCTCATAGACGCTGTCGCGGCGCTTGAGCATCAGGCCTTCCGACAGTCGCGCGTCGCCCTCGGGCGGATCGCCGCGCAGGGTGGTCAACTCTTCCCAGGTCTCGAACGGCTGCAGCGGCGACAGGTCGATGCGCGGACTGTCGATCCGGGCCACGAAGGCTTCCAGCCGCGCCCGACGCTCGACGAAAGGCAAGCTCCGCACGTCGGTCTCGCCGTCCAGCAGCAGGTCATAGGCGCGGATGCCGGCCGGGAAGGCGGCCAGTTGCCTGGCGTCCACCGTCTTGCGGTTCAGCCGCTGCTGCAGGTCGCCGAACGACGCCAGGGCCCCGTCGCGGATCACCACCAACTCGCCGTCCAGCGCCCCGTCGAAATCCAGCGCCGCCAGCACGTCGGGAAAGGTCGCCGAGATGTCGTCGCCGGTGCGGGTGTAGAGCCGCCGCTCACCGCGCTCCGAAACCGCCTGCACGCGGATGCCGTCCCACTTCCACTCGGCCACATAGTCGGCGGGATCAAGCCTGGCGAAATCGACGGCTTCGTCGATCGCCTGGGCCAGCATCACCGGCCGGAAGCGGCCCGGGCGCATCGGGCGAAGGTCGCTCCGAGCGGCCCTCCAGCCAGGCGAAGAGATCGCCGTAAGGCGGCTCCAGCGCGTGCCAGACCTCCTCGATCTCGCCGATCTCGACCTTGCCGAGGTTGGCGCAGGCCTGCTTGGCCAGCCGCGCCGAGACGCCTACCCGCAGGCCGCCGGTCATCAGTTTCAGCAGCGCCCAGCGCCCGTCGGGATCCAGGGCGTCCAGCCAGTCCTCGATCAGCCGTTGCACCTCGCTGCGCGAGGCGGTGCGCAGGGCCTCGATCACTTCGGACAGTTCCGGCTCGCGATTGGCCCCGGGTCTCGCCGGCCACACCAGGGCCACGGTCTCGGCCAGGTCGCCGACATAGTCGTAGGACCAGGCGAACAGCTGGGCGTCCATCCGCGCCTCCACCGCCTTGCGGATGAAGGCCGGCTTGGCGGCGCTGAACGACAGGGCGCCGGTCAGGGCCGCCAGGGCGAAGCCCCGGTCAGGGTCCGGCTGGCCGCGCAGAAAGTCCTCGATCAGGGTCAGCTTGGCGTTGCGCGAGCTGGTCAGGGACAGCCGGTCCAGCAGGGTGGCGAAGGCGCGCATGGACATCGAACGTCTCGCCCCGGCTCCGGTTCAGCCGGCTCGCGCTTCGTCGAGCTGGCCCAGGATCATGATCTTCTGCCAGATCTTGCGGCCCAGGTCCGAGGTCAGGGTCTCGATGTCGTTGATGGCCGAAACGATGACCGCGTCATTGGTCTCGCCGGCATAGAGGGCCGCCAGCTTGGCGGTCAGGGCCAGCATCTCGGCGCAATAGTCCAGATAGCGGGCCAGCTGGAAACGGCTCATCTCGCGGGCCGGCGAGGAGCTGGTGCGCGGCCCCAGAACCAGGGTCGGGTCCTTGGTCAGCTGGTGCATGTCGATCACGTGGGCGAAGGACCGCAGTTCGTGCAGGGCCCTCTGCACCCGGATCCGCTTCCAGCGGGTCTCCAGCGACAGCAGGAACCAGGCCGCCGCCCCCGACAGCACGATCAGGTTGACCGCCGACTCCAGGCCCGAGGCCAGGCCGAAGCTGTCGGCCTTGTGGAGGCTGGCCAGCCAGTCGAGCCGGACGAACAGTCCGACCTCCAGCCCCGCAGCGATCACCACGATGGCCAGCACCAGCAGCCGCAGGCCGAAGTACGGCCGTGACAGCCGTCTGGCGCGCTGGGCGGTGGCGCCGGCCGTGGCGGTCAGCTCGGCGCAGACCTGGGCCAGGCCCGAGTCCGGAAATCGTTCGGACACCCGCGCGCGCAGGTTATCCAGCGTCTGGACGACCTTGGCCGCGTCCAGTTTTCGCCCGCCGTCACTCTTGGCCATCGGCTCCCCCGTCACAAGGCGACGCTAGCACGGCCTGAGCGCTTGTCGCCAATTCAAACACGTGTTTGAATTGGCGATCACGGAGCGCGATCATGACCTTCCAGCCGCCCGAGCCCTTCACCCTGCATCCCCGCAAGAGCCCCCTGACCACGCCGTGGGAGCCGATCTATGCCGATATCCGCGCCGACCGCTGGGTGCTGGGCGTCGAGATCCGCGAGCCCCACACCAATTCCCGCGGCGCCCCGCACGGCGGCCTGATCGCCGCCCTGGCCGACAATGCCATGGGCCTGTCGTGCGGGGTGATGCTGGCGGCGCTGAGCATCCCGTCCAGCGGCCTGGTCACCGTCTCCCTGAGCCTGGACTATCTGGGCGCGGCGAAACTGGGCCAGTGGCTGACCTTCGACACCGACTTCATCAAGCCGGGCAAGAGCCTCTGCTACGCCGACTGCATGGTCAGCGCCGACAGCAAGCCGGTGGCGCGAGCCCATGCGACGTTCAAGGTGGCGGGGACGTAAGGGGCTGGGCCTTGGCGCTTGGTAGTGGGCAGATCCTCCCCTAGCGGGCAGGTGGCCCGGAGGGCCGGAGGGGGCAGCACGGGGTCAATCCAGATCGCGCCAAGCTGACCCCCGCCGGCGCTGCCCCCTCAGTCGCTCCGCGACAGCTCCCCCAGAGGGGGAGCATCTATAGCGTTCTATCCTCGGCGTTCAGCGAATCGAATGCAGCAAAATCAACGACTTCCAACTTTCTCGCGCTTGCGTATCCCCGGGTCCGAAAACGGGAGGATACTTCTCCTTGTCCCCGTCGCAGGGGGAGGGCGCCTGGTACCGGCCCAAAGCGGCGACGGGTGATGAAGCTGAGCGGGGCCGCGACGCCCCGCGTCGGGGACGATGGTGGTCTGTTCGTTGGATTGATCCGGGACCACCGGAAGCCTGGGCGCGGAACGGCGCGGATCACAGGGCGGGGATCAGAGTCCGCCTATCGCACATCGTCGGCGTCGAGACGGATGAACCGATCGACAAGATGCGCGCCCGTCCGGGGGCTAGTTGGGAATCAGAGCTGAAACTCACGCTCGTGTGCCCCAATCCTCACGGTCAAGAACAGCTTGGCGAAGCGGTCAGGTCGAGCCGAAACGCACAAAACACATCACGGTCATCCGGGTTCGCCCCGGCCGCTTCGCGCCTCCCCGACCCCTTCAGTGGCTCATGCCGCGTGAGGCTGAGAAGCCGTGTCTTCTCCCTTCCCCCTTGGATGGGGGAAGGGCGGGGATGGGGGTGACCCCGCCGGACGATTTCACACCGTCAGAGCCACATCCTGAACCGCTGTCACCCCCATCCCCAACCCTTCCCCCATCCAAGGGGGAAGGGGGTCGAGACCGGCATGTCCCTACTCCCCCTCCTCCTCATCATACCCCACCAGCCGCAGCGCCCGGGCCGGCAGGCCTTCGAGTTCGCACCAGCGCAGCAGGGCCTCCTCCCGCCCATGGGTGATCCACACCTCGCCCGGATGCAGCTCCGACAGGGTCGCCGTCAGTTCGTCCCAGTCGGCGTGGTCGGACAGGATCAGCGGCAGTTCCACGCCCCGCTGCCGGGCCCTTGCCCGCACGCGCATCCAGCCGGAGGCGAAACAGTCGACCGGATCGGCGAAGCGCCGCGACCAGCGGTCGGCGATGGCCGAGGGCGGGGCGATGACGATCTGGCCGGCGAAGTCCTTCTTGGCTTGGCCGGTGGTGGCGGGCAGCAGCGGCCCCAGGTCAACGCCGTGATCCTCATAGAGGGTGTTCAGCCGCTCCAGCGCACCGTGCACATAGATCGGCTGGTCCCAGCCGCCCTCGCGCAGCAGCCGGATCACCCGCTGGGCCTTGCCCAGGGCATAGGCGCCGACCAGATGGGTGCGCTCCGGAAACTGGGCGACGCTGGCCAGCATCGGGCGCAGCTCGCCGGCGTCCTCGGGATGGCGGAAGACCGGCAGGCCGAAGGTGGCCTCGGTGATGAACACATCGCAGGGCACGGGCTCAAACCGCGCGCACGTCGGGTCGCGGCGACGCTTGTAGTCGCCGGACACCACCATGGTCAGGCCCTTCCAGCGCACCACCGCCTGGGCCGAGCCCAGCACGTGGCCGGCCGGGATCAGGGTCACCTCGACGCCGTTATGGGTGAAGGATCCGCCATAGGGCACGACCTCGCGGCGGCCGGCGAAGTCCTCGCCATAGCGCACGGCCATGATCGCCAGGGTTTCGGGGGTGGCCGCGACCACCCCATGGCCGGCGCGAGCGTGGTCGGCGTGGCCATGGGTGATCACCGCCCGGTCCACGGGGCGGACCGGGTCGATATAGAAGTCCCCCGGCGGGCAGTAGAGGCCATCGGGTCGGGGACAGAGAAGGTCTTCGGGCTTGATCACGCTGGATATGACAACGCGCGCGCTGCGAAAGCGTGGCAGCCGAAAGTGGATGCCGGTTTCGGCGGTTGCCACGCTTTTATCTTAAGAACCCGGATTTTGGCTTCGATTGTTTTCAATCGAAGCCAAAAATCCTAGGGCTAGTTCCATGAGCGATGACAACGAACAATCCCGCATGATCGCCACGGCGATGAACGAGGGCAGCCCGCAGGCGCGGGCCCTGGGCTTCACCACCCTGAAGATCGGCGACGCGGTGGCGATCCTGAAGGTGCCCTACCGTCCCGAGATCGTCGGCGACCCCGAGACGGGGGTTATCGCCGGCGGGGTGATGACCACCTTGCTGGACCACGCCAGCGGCCAGGCGGTGCACGCGGCGCTGAAGACCTGGACCTCGATCGCCACCCTGGACCTGCGCATCGACTATATGCGCCCGGCCCAGCCCGGCCGCGACGTGATGGCCAGGGCCCACTGCTACAAGGTGACCCGCTCGGTCGCCTTCGTCCGCGCCGTCGCCTACGAGGACGATCCGGAAGACCCGGTGGCCACCGCCCAGGCCACCTTCATGCTCGACAGCAGCGCCGGCAAGAAGGCCGGGGCCAATCTGAAGCCTTCCAAGGCCCCAAGCGCTAAGAATGGGGGAGAGGCCGCATGAGCGACGCCGACAACCGCCTGGTCGCCGTTCTGGGCTCGATCCCCTATGCCCGGTTCCTGGGCGTGACCGCCGAACTGGCCGGCGACGAGATGACCGCCATCCTGCCGTTCGCCGATCACATCGTCGGCAATCCGATGCTGCCGGCCATCCACGGCGGGGTGCTGGGCGCCTTCATGGAGATGACCGCCGTGGCCCAGCTGTCGGTGATCTCGCCGATGAAGCGCCAGCCGCGCACGGTGGACGTGTCGATCGAATATCTGCGCTCGGGCCGGCCGGTCACCACCTATGCCCGCGCCACCGTCAAGAAGCTGGGACGGCGGGTCGCCAATGTGCATGTCGAGGCCTGGCAGGAAACTCGCGCGGCGCCGATCGCCACCCTGCGCGGCATCTTCCTGGTCGCGCCGTCGGAAGAGTAGGGGGAGGCGACCATGACCCGGGCCTCGCGCGGCGGACACGGCGGCGGCAAGGCCGTGCGCAAGGGCGATCTGCCCTCCAAGCCGTGTCTAACCTGCGGTCGGCCGTTCACGTGGCGCAAGAAGTGGGAAGCGGTCTGGGACGAAGTAAAATATTGCTCCGATAGGTGTCGATCACATAAAATTACACCCATGTAATGCGAATTGATGGCCGTATGTTTCTTAAAAGGCCTTCATGACGCAAAGGTAACGGGTATTCACCCTAAGCCGCGCCTATATCCCTGTTCACCGGACGCGAACAACCGCGCCGGCCAACAAAGGGATCAAGACCATGACCATCAAGTCCAACGCTTTCGCCGGTTTCGCCACTCTGGTTCTCGCGGTTCTGCCGCTCGTCGTGATCGCCGGTTCGCTCGTCACGAGCTTCTGAGTGATCGCCGCGTAGCTCCGTCGGCCGGCCGTCCCGAGGGTCACGAACCCCGGACCGCCCCGACGGAGCAAGGCGCTGAAAGCGCCTTCCAGACCGACCTGATCCAGTTTACGCCGCTTGAGACTCCTCGCGGCGCCCCTCTTTCAAACACCCAACAGACCGACCGCGGTGCGGTGCAGAATGGCGTGGCGATCGGCCAGACGGTCGATGTTCGGGTCATAGCCACCGCCGATCACGCCGGCCACCGGGATATCCCGCGCCAGGCACAGGCCCAGCACATAGGCCTCGCGGCGACTGATCCCATGATTGCTCAGCGACAGCCGGCCCAGCTTGTCATCGACATGCGGATCGACGCCGGCGTTGAAAAACACCAGATCAGGCTCCACCCGATCGAGCAGCGCCGGCAGGATTTCGGCCAGCTTCGCCAGATAAACATCGTCGCCCGTCCCGTCGGCCAGGTCGATGTCGAGATCGCTCACCGCCTTGCGGGCCGGGAAATTCTTCTCGGCGTGCATCGAGAAGGTGAAGACCGAGCTGTCGCCCTCGAAGATCCTGGCCGTGCCGTCGCCCTGATGGACGTCCAAATCAACGACCAAGGCCTGGCCGATCGCGCCCTCGGCCAGCAGGCGTCGGGCCGCCACGGCCACGTCGTTGAAGACGCAAAAGCCCGCGCCGCTCTCCGCGCTGGCATGATGGCTGCCCCCGGCGGTGTTGCAGGCGATCCCATGATCCAGGGCCAGCCGCGCCGTCAGCAAGGTGCCGCCCGTCGCGGCGCGGGCCCGATCGGCCACCGACTGGCTGTTGGGCATGCCGATGCGTCGCACGATGTCGGCGGGCAGCGACTGCTCGATCACCCCGCGCACATAGTCTTCCGTATGGACCAGCAGCAGGGTTTCGACATCGACCGGCTCCGGAAGATGAAATCCATCGGGGCCCGGCAGGCCCTCGGCGAGCAGGACGGCGGCCAGGCGCGAGAACTTGTCCATCGGAAACCGGTGCCCCTCCGGCATCTCGGCGCGGAAGGCGGGGTGGTGCACGATGGGTGAGGCCATCGTCAAACGATGGCGATCGGGACGACGTGACGCAAGGTCGCGTCTTGCCCCGGCGGCGCTTGGGGAATAACCCATCGGCATGCAGACGACCGAGAACCTCGCCGACATCCTCGACCTCGAAGCCATCGAGGTGAACCTGTTTCGGGGCGTGAGCCCCAATGACGGGTTCCCCCGTATCTTCGGCGGCCTGGTCATCGCCCAGGCCCTGCTGGCCGCGTACAGGACCGTGCCCGAGCGGATCTGCCATTCGCTGCACGCCTATTTCATTCGCCCTGGCGATGTGAACGCGCCAGTCCTCTACGAGGTCGAGCGGGCCCGTGACGGCGGCACCTTCACCACCCGTCGGGTCGCGGCCATCCAGCACGGCGAGCAGATCTTCAACCTGGCCTGCTCGTTCCAGACGCCGGAAGACGGCTTCGAGCACCAGTCGCCGATGCCGGCCGCCCCGGCGCCCGACGAGGTGCAAACCGAAGGCGAGTTCCTGCGCAGCCTGGGCGACCAGGTCCATCCCAAGATGCTGGCCTTTCTCGACAAGCCGCGCCCGATCGACATTCGGTGGGTCGACCCGCAGAACATGTTCAAGCCGGTGGCCAAGCCGCCGCGCAAGCAGGTCTGGCTGCGCGCCAAGTCCCCGATCGGCGACTCGATCAAGCTGCAGCAGGCGGCGCTGGCCTATGCGTCCGACATGGCCTTCATGGAGACCGCGCTGCGGGTCCACGGCCTGACCTGGCGGACCAAGGGCATGCAGTCGGCCAGCCTCGACCACGCCATGTGGTTCCACCGCCCGACCAACTTCAACGACTGGCACCTGTTCGACCAGGACTGCCCGAGCACCTCGCAGGGCCGGGGCTTCATCCGGGGCGAGCTCTACACCCAGGACGGCGTGCTGGCGGCCTCGGTGGCGCAGGAATGTCTGATGCGGGTGAAGACGTAAGGGACAGCGCCTTCGGTGTCTCACGCCGGCCAGAGCCAGACCACGCAGCAGCGAGGCGACCTGCATGCCAACGGTCAGCTCGCCGGCCAGGGCCATGCGCAGCGCCTCGGCCGCCGGCACCCAGATGCGCTCGATCCGTTCGGTCGGGTCATCCTTGGGCTCGGCGACCTTGGTCACCTGACGCGCCAGGACGATGTGCGTGCGGTTGGACTGATTGGCGGCGTTCGGCCGCGTTTCGCCGACCAGGGTCAGGACGCCGGCGCAGCCGGTCTCTTCCAGCAGTTCCCGCCCGGCGGCGTGCAGAGCATCGGTGTCGGTCGGCTCCATCCCGCCCGCCGGCAGTTCGAGCGACATCCCGCCCAGGCCATGTCGGTACTGCCTAATCAGCAGCACATTGTCGTCGGCGTCGAGCGCGATGACCTCGACCCAATCGGGATAGTCCAGCACGTAATAGGGGGCGACCACCGCGCCTTCGTCGGTAACGCAATCGTCGGCGCGAACGGCGATCCAACGGTCCTTGTGAACATAGCGCGAGGCGGTGACCCGCCACTTCCCGTCGGCCATGCCCCTACACTCCTGGATCAGTCGTAATTGCGCTCGACGATGTCGGCGTCATCGGCCTCTTCGGCCGGGCCTTCCGGCTCGCCCACCAGGGCGGGCGGATCGGCGAGGATCAGGCGTTCGCCGATCTTCACCTCGGGCACGGCCTCCCGGGTGAAGGGCAGGAACCAGGTCTGGCCGCCCAGGGCGGGCTGGATCTCGAGCAGGTCGCCGGCGCCGAAATTCTGCACGCTCTTGACCGACCCCAGCAGGGCGCTGTCGCCGATATGGCGCACGGGCAGGCCGACCAGATCGGCCAGGTAGAATTCGTCCTCGTCGGGCTCGGGCAGGGATTCCCGGGGGACATAGAGGCGCAGACCGCGCAGGGCGTCGGCGGCTTCCTTGGTCTCGATCCCCTCGCAGCGGGTGACGAGGCCTTCCTTGGCCACGCGGGCCGAGGTGATGGTCAGGGCCGGCGATCCATCCTGGCGCAGCAGCGCCTTGAAGTCGGCCAGGCTCTTGGGGTCTTCGGTATAGGTCGTGATCTTGACCTCGCCGCGCACGCCAAAACCGCCGGCGACGCGGCCGACGAGGATCAGGTTGGCGGAGACGGGGTGCTCATCACGGCAGGCTGGATCACCGCCCAGATCGCCGGGATGCACGGCTGAGGCTACAGGCCTCGGTCTTTGGTCTTCTTCGGTCGCTTCAGCGGCCGGAGCCTCTTCAGCAGCAGCTTCGGCCGGGGCTTCTTCAGCGACCAGTTCCGGGGCCGGAGCAGCGGCGGCTTCGGCGGCGGCGGCAGCAGCGGCTTCAGCGGCGGCCTTGGCGTCTTCCTTGGCCTGGGCGGCGGCGGCGGCGGCGTCTTCAGCGGCCTTCACGTCGGCGGCCTTGCGGTCTTCTTCGCGTTGAGCGCGCTCGGCGCTGCGCTCTTGGGCCTTCTTGCCCGGAGCGCCCTTTTGCGGGTTGTTGCCGTGGGTCCACTCGGCGACGCCGGCGGCGGCCAGGAAGCGCGCGACGCGGTCGGTCGGCTGGGCGCCCTTGGCGATCCAGGCCTGGATCGATTCCACCTTCAGGGTGACGCGAGCGGGGTCATCCTTCTTGAGCAGCGGGTTGTAGGTGCCGACCTTCTCGATGAAACGGCCATCGCGCGGCGAGTGGCTGTCAGCGACGACGATCGAGTAGTACGGGCGCTTCTTGGCGCCGCCACGGGCCAGACGGATCTTCAGCATATCGGTAGTCCTTGAGTTCGAGTTCTATTTCTTGAACGGGTTGAAACCAGGCGGCAGGCCGCCACCCAGGCCGGAAGGAGTTCGGCTTGGCGTCGCCGCCACCGCCGAGACCGGGAAGACCCGGCAGGCCTCCCGCGGAATTCTGTTCGGGCGCGGCCTGCTTGCCGCCGCCCATCGCCTTGAGGCGAGACATGTCGCCGCCGCCCATCATGCCCGCCATGCGGGCCAGGCTCTTGCCGCCGTCCTTGGACATGGCCTTGAACATGTCGGCCATCTGGCGGTGCTGCTTGAGCAGACGGTTGACCTCGGCCACGTCCACCCCGGCGCCGGCCGCGATGCGACGCTTGCGCGAGGCGGCGAGGATGTCGGGCTTCTTGCGCTCCAGCTTGGTCATCGAGGTGATGATGGCTTGCTGGCGGTCGACCTTGTCGTCGAATCGGCCGCCTCGGCCTGCTTGGCCTTGCTCGCCCATACCCGGTAGCATCCCCATAAGGCCCTGCATGCCGCCCATCTTCTGCATCTGGGCCAGCTGCGGCCGACAGGTCATTGAGGTCGAACTGGCCCTTGGCCAGCTTCTTGGCCATGCGCTCGGCTTCGGCATGGTCCAGGTCCTGGGCGGCGCGCTCGACCAGGGCGACGACGTCGCCCTGACCCAGGATGCGGCCGGCCACGCGGCGGGCGTCGAACACGTCCAGCGCGTCGATCTTCTCGCCAGCGCCGAGGAACTTGATCGGCAGGCCGGTGACGTGGCGCATGGAGAGCGCCGCGCCGCCACGACCGTCGCCATCGGCGCGGGTCAGGATCAGGCCGGTCAGAGGCAGGCGCTCGTGGAAGGCCTTGGCGGTGCGGACGGCGTCCTGGCCGGTCAGGCTGTCGGCGACCAGCAGGGTCTCGGTCGGCTGGGCGATGCGGGCGATTTCCGCCGCTTCGCTCATCATCGCCTCGTCCAGCGTGGTGCGGCCGGCGGTGTCGAGGATCAGGACGTCATAGCCGCCCAGCTTGGCGGCGCTCATGGCCCGCTTGGCGATGTCGACGGCGCTCTGGCCGGCGACGATCGGCAGGCTCTCGACCTCGACCTGCTTGGCCAGAAGGGCCAGCTGTTCCATGGCGGCGGGACGGCGGGTGTCGAGCGAGGCGACCAGCACCTTCTTGCGCTCGTTCTTGCTCAGGCGCAGGGCCAGCTTGCCGGTCGTGGTGGTCTTGCCCGAGCCCTGCAGGCCGGTCATGAGGATCACCGACGGCGGGTTCAGGGCCAGGTTCAGGCCGGTGGGCTCTTCGCCGCCCAGCATGTCGACCAGACCGTCATAGACGATCTTGACCACCTGGTCGGCCGGCTTGACCGAACGGATGACCGCTTCGCCCGAGGCCAGTTCCTTGGCCTTGCTGATGAAGTCCTTGACCACCGGCAGGGCGACATCGGCTTCCAGCAGGGCGACGCGAACCTCGCGCAGCGCCTCGTCGATGTCCTTTTCGGACAGCACGCCGCGACCGCCGAGGCGGTCGAAGACGCCGGAGAGCCGCTCTGTAAGGCCGTCGAACATGTCGAACCCTGTTTGAACCCAAAGCTCCAAACGCAATCAGCCCCCATGGACGATCACGTCGATGGGGGTCCTCGCCGTCCTCGTCCGGATGGATCCTGCGCTAGCAGGCCGGGGTCGTGACGGTAGAGGCGCTGCTGATGAAGCGCCGGAAGGCGGGTCTTATGCTTGGAGCCTGTGGAAAATGCAAGGATTTCGAGTCGGGCCTCCCGCCGCAGGCGGCGGTACGTCCGGACTCGTCGCCACGCCGAGTCATCCTGTGGTCTTGCAGCAACCCTTGGATGAGACAGTGAGTGGGAGATGGATCCGCAGTTCTTGAGCGCCCTGGCGGTGGTTCTGACGGCGGCGGGCGGGGTCGTGACCGATTGGGAGGGGCGGCCACTTCCGGCGGCGACCCTGAGGTCGCCGCCGGACGTGATTTAGGCCACGCCGAGATAGTCGCGCTTGCCCACCTCGACGCCGTTATGGCGCAACACGGCATAGGCCGTGGTCAGGTGGAAGAAGAAGTTCGGCTGGGCCTGGGTCTGCAGATAGGCCAGGCCCTTGACCACGCTGGTCTCGCCCCGGCGCACCAGGGTGATGTCGCGGTCCTCGGCGCCGGCGAGGCGATCGGGTCGAGGCTCTCAACATAGGCGATGGCGCGATCAACGCGAGCGATCAGTTCGGCAAAGCTGGTTTCGGTGTCATCCCAGGCCGGAACCTCTTCGCCCGCCAGGCGTGCGCAGCAGCCCTTGGCGAAATCGGTAGCGATCTGCGCCTGGCGGATCAGCGGGAACATGTCCGGATAGAGTCGGGCCTTCAGCAGGGCTTCAGGGTCCCAGCCCTTGGCTTCGACCTGGGCCTGCGCCTTGGCCAGAACGCCCTTCAGACCCTTCAGGCCCTGGATGAAGACGGGAACGCTGGCCTGATGGATGGAAATCGACATGAAAGCTCCGCTTGAACGTGTGGCGCACAGATAGGGCCGTCGGCCCCCGACGGAAAGCGCGGAACGCACCAAGCTCCGCGCGGGTTTAGGGAACTTCAGTTCAAACCACGAGGTCTCCCCATGAAAGTCAGCGACGCCATGACCGGCCAGGTCTCCACCGCCGCCCCGACCGACTCCATCCGCCACGTGGCCCAGGTGATGGCTCACATCGACAGCGGCGTGGTGCCGGTGGTTGAGGACGGCAAGGTGATCGGCCTGGTCACCGACCGCGATATCGTCCTGCGCGTGGTCGCCGAAGGCCGCAGTTTCGACTCGCCGATCTCCGACGCCATGTCGGTGGGCGAAGTGCTGAGCGTGAAGGAGGACGACGTCCTGGCCGACGCCACCGCCAAGATGTCCAGCAACCAGGTCCGCCGTCTGGTGGTGCTGAACGACGCCGGCGTGCTGACCGGCATCCTGTCCCTGGGCGACGTGGCCAAGGACTACGGCGCCAAGCAGGTGGGCAAGACGCTGGAAGACATCTCGGCCGAGACGAGCCCAACGCCTGAGGCGTTGTCGCGGCATAGAAAAAGGGCGGCTCCTCGCGGAGCCGCCCTTCGTCGTTTCAGACTCTCGCGAAGCCTAGACCAGCGACGGGTCGATGGTCTTGCAGACGTCCATCAGGCCCTGGACCGAGGCGACCGAGGCGGCGAACATCGCCTTCTCTTCGTCGTTGGTTTCGAACTCGATGACGCGTTCCGCGCCGCCGGCGCCGATCACGACCGGCACGCCGACATACAGATCCTTCAGGCCATACTGGCCGGTCAGGAAGGTGGCGCACGGCAGGACGCGCTTCTTGTCCTTCAGGTAGCTGGTGGCCATGGCGATGGCCGATTCAGCTGGGGCGTAGAAGGCCGAGCCGGTCTTCAGCAGGGCGACGATCTCGCCGCCGCCGCCGCGGGTGCGCTTGACGATGCCGTCGAGCTCTTCCTGGGTCATCCAGCCTTGCTTGACCAGTTCCGGCAGCGGCAGGCCGCCGACCGTCGAGTGACGGACCATCGGCACCATGTCATCGCCGTGACCGCCCAGGGTCCAGGCATGGATGTCTTCGACCGACACGCCGGTCTTTTCGGCCAGGAAGTAGGCGAAGCGCGCCGAGTCCAGGACGCCGGCCATGCCGATGACCTTTTCCTTGGGCAGGCCCGAGAACTGCTGCAGCGCCCAGACCATCGCGTCGAGCGGGTTGGTGATGCAGATGACGAAGGCGTTGGGGGCGTGGGCCTTGATGCCTTCGCCGACGGCCTTCATGACCTTCAGGTTGATGCCCAGAAGGTCGTCGCGGCTCATGCCCGGCTTGCGCGGCACGCCGGCGGTGACGATGCAGACGTCGGCGCCGGCGATGTCGGCGTAGTCATTGGCGCCCTTCAGGACGATGTCCTTGCCGAACACGGCCGAGGCTTCGGCGATGTCGAGGGCCTTGCCCTGCGGGGTGCCTTCGCTGATGTCGAACAGGACGATGTCGCCAAGCTCTTCGCGAGCCGCGATGTGAGCCAGGGTGCCGCCGATCATGCCGGCGCCGATAAGGGCGATCTTCGCGCGAGCCATAGGGTCTCCGTCAGGACTGTGGATGGAAATTCTCGCGGCGGTCTAGACCCATGACGCCCAAGCCTCAAGCCCCCTTCCCCGTTTCGCTGCGCTGCGTCAAAACAGTCGCAACAACGGCTTGATAGACCAGTGGGGACACGCAGGGATGAGCAAGACCGATCCGGGGAACTATTTCGAGGACTTCCGCCTGGGCCAGACCCTGGTCCACGCGACGCCGCGCACCGTCACGGCGGGGGATGTGGCCCTCTATACGGCGTTCTATGGACCGCGCTTTTCGCTGTTCTCGTCCGACGAAGTGGCCCGCGCCAGCGGCCTGCGCGCAGCCCCGGTGGATCCGCTGATCGCCTTCCACATCGTGTTCGGCAAGAGCGTGCCCGACATCAGCCTGAACGCCGTGGCCAATCTGGGCTACGCCGAGGGTCTGTTCCTGGCCCCGGTCTATCCGGGCGACACCCTGATGGCCGAGTCCGAGGTGATCGGGCTGAAGGAAAACTCCAACCGCAAGACCGGCGTCGTCTATGTGCGCACGACCGGGACCAACCAGCATGGCCAGCCGGTGCTGCGCTATGTGCGCTGGGTGATGGTGCGCAAGCGCTCTGTCGAGGCGGAGGTCCCCGAACAGTTGACGCCGGACCTGGCGCAGGCCGTGGCCGCCAAGGACCTGCTCATCCCCGAGACCCTGGACTTCTCTAAATACGATTTCGCCCTGGGCGGCGCGCCGCATGCCTTCGAAGACTACGAGATCGGCGAGCGGATCGACCATGTCGACGGCATGGCCATCGAGGAGGCCGAGCACCAGATGGCCACGCGTCTCTACCAGAACACCGCCAAGGTCCACTTCAACCAGTATGAGCGCGCCAAGGACCCGACGGGCCGGCGGCTGGTCTATGGCGGGGTGGTGATCTCCACGGCCAAGGCGCTGAGCTTCAACGGGCTGCAGAACGCCGGCCTGATCCTGGCGATCAACGGCGGCCGCCATGTCAACCCGTACTTCGCCGGGGCGACCGTGTTCGCCTGGAGCGAGGTGCTGGACAAGGCCGACCTGGGCGACGGGGTCGGCGCCCTGCGCCTGCGGCTGGTGGCGACACGCGACCGGCCCTGCGACGACTTCCCGGGCAAGGACGAGGCCGGGATCTACAATGATCACGTGATCCTCGACTTCGACTATTGGGCGGCGGTTCCGAAACGTGGCTGAGTTCGTTCTGGACCCGGCCTTCGTCGCCACGTCCGAGGCGCTGGGCGACCTGCCCTTTTGCGAGGCCCGGCTGCAGCGGGACGCCCGCTATCCGTGGATCGTGCTGCTCCCGCGCCAGGCCGGTCTGCGCGAGATCGAGGACCTGTCGACCACCGACCGCGTCGCCCTGATGGACGAGATCGTCCTGGCCGGCGTGGCCGTTCGGGCGATCGGCGCCGCGCTGGGCCTGCCGGTCGACAAGCTGAACGTCGGCGCCCTGGGGAATGTGACCCCGCAACTGCACGTCCATGTCATCGGTCGGCGGACCGGCGATCCGGCCTGGCCGGGACCGGTCTGGGGCCACAGTCCCGCCGAAGCGTTCGCGGCCGAAGCCCTTGAGGCGGCGGTCACGGCGGCGCGCGAGGGTCTGGGGCTCTAAACCCGATCAGCGCAGCTTCGGCTTCTTCTTGCCGGAGCTCTTGCCCTTGCCCGCCGTCGCCTTGCCCTTGCGGGCGGCGGTCGCCTTGGCCTTGCCGCCCTTTTTCGACTTGAGGGCCGAGGCTTTCGATCCGCCCTTCTTGGCGAGCGCGGCGCACTTGGCCTTGGCGGCCTTCAGCGCCTTGCCCTTCTTGCCCTTGGTCGAGCAGGCGACCGGTTTGGCGGCCGAACGGCTGGCGGCGGCGCGGGGCGCGCCCCAGACCACCGGACCTCGACCTTGGATCACATAGCCCGGCGGCAGGCTGGGCGGCGCTTCGCGATCGGCGGTGACGGCCTGCTCGACGCCGGCCTCGACCAGACCGCCCACCCAGCGGGTCTCGCCGACGGGGCGCAGGGTCAGCACCGAGGTCGCCCCGCCCCGGGGGCTGAAGCGCAGGATCAGGTCAGCGCCATCGCGTTCGACGCTGTCGATCAGTCCCGTCGAGCCCACGGCCCCGGCCCGGCGAACATCGCGCCAGGCGCCCTCCAGCGGGCCGTAGCCGCCGGCCGGATCGACCAACTGCAAGGCGTAGAGCGTCGCGCCGTCGGGACCGGAGACCTTCCAGCCGCCGTCCAGCGGACCTTGCAGGCCCTGGGCCGCCGCGATCGAGCCCTTGACCCGCAGTTCGTAGATCTGTTCGGCCGGCATGGCCGCGCCCTGGGGCGCGATGTGTTCGCCGGCCACGATCGAGGGCGCGGGCGATTCCGGCGCCGGGATCGGGAGGATGGTGGGCTTGTGATAGGGAACCGGCGCGGTCGGGGTCGCCTCTTCCTCGTCGGTGGTGCCGGTCTGGGTGATCAGGTCGCCCAGCGGGTCGATGGCGACCGGAGCCTGCTCGCCCGGCGCCGGGGTCGGCGCGGTCGGCGGGGCCTGAACCGGCGCGGTCGTGACCGGCGCCTCCTGGGCCAGGCTCAGGGCCGGGATCGGCGCCGCGATCAGGGCGAGAAGGAGAGCCAGGGCCCGCATCATGATGTCCTAGACGGCCCGGGCCGCGATGGCGGCGGCCACCTCGACCAGATGCTCGGCCTGGGCCAGGTGCAGGCGCTCGGCCATCTTGCCGTCCACCCGCAGAGCGCCCTTGCCGGCGTTTTCCGGCGCCTGGAAGGCGGCGATCACGGCCCGGCTCCAGGCGATCTCGCCCTCGCTCGGCGAAAACACCCGGTTGCAGATCTCCAGATGCTTGGGATGGATCAGGGTCTTGCCGTCAAAGCCGAAGTCGACACCCTGGACGCAGACCGCTTCCAGCGCCGCCAGGTCCTCGATGTCGTTGTGCACACCGTCCAGGATGGTCAGGCCGTGGGCCCGGGCGGCAGCGACCGACAGGGTCAGCAGCGGCAGGAACGGCGCGCGGTCCGGCGTCTGGCGGGCCCGCATCTCCTTGGCGAAATCGTTGACGCCCATCACGAAGGTCGACAGCCGCGTCGACCGGCTGGCGGCGGCGATCTCCCACAGGTGGAAGGCGGCCTTGCCGGTCTCGATCATGGTCCACAGCCGCGTCGCCGGCCGGGCAGCGTGGAGGGCGGCGTCATAGACCCGCACGTCGGCGGCGTCATTGACCTTGGGAACCAGCACCGCGTCGGGGCTGGCCTCGGCCGCCGCTCTCAGATCCTCGGCGCCCCAGGGCGTGTCGAGGCCATTGACGCGGATGACGACCTCGCGCGCGCCGAACCCGCCGGCCTTGACCGCCGCGACGGCCGCGTCCCGGGCGGTCTCCTTCATCTCCGGCGCGACGGCGTCCTCCAGGTCGAGGATGATAACGTCGGCGTCCAGGGTGCGCGCTTTCTCGACCGCCTTGGCGTTCGAGGCGGGCATGTAGAGGGCGCTGCGGCGCGGCCTTGCGACGTCGGACATCGAAACTCCCCTGAGGTCTTGGCTTCCTTCTTAAACACCGGACGCGCCGTGGCAAAAGCCATCACGCGCCAGGGGCGCCAATCTTCACCCCCTGATCGCGCGAAACGGGTTAGGATCAGGCCATGACCACCCGTTATGACGACACGGCCCGCAATGTGCTGGGGGGCGAGCTCAAGCCCTGCTCCCTGAACCCGGTGACCGGCTTCTACCGCAACGGCTGCTGCGAGACCGGACCCCACGACCTGGGCCTGCACACCGTCTGCGCGGTGATGACCGACGAGTTCCTGGTCTTCTCCAAGACCATGGGCAACGACCTTTCCACCCCGCGCCCCGAGTTCGCCTTCCAGGGCCTGAAGGCCGGTGATCGCTGGTGCCTGTGCGCCGGCCGCTGGAAGGAAGCCCTCGACGCCGGCCTGGCCCCGCCGGTGGTGCTGGAGGCCTCGCACGAGGAGATGCTGGCGATCGTTCCGCTGGGCGTTCTGAAGGACAACGCGGCGGTCTAGGGGCAAGCGTCAGCGACCTCGCGCGGAAACCGCCGAGTTGATGGGAAGGGTCGCGGAGCGTCCGGGCCTCGCCCGGATGTGAGTTTGTTTAGTACCGTTTCGACGAAGCCGTCCGCTCCGCGTGACCGTTCTGGCGAAAGCGCTTCGGGCTCGGCGGTGTTATCGCCTCCCCCTCGACGCCTCCGACGGGCAGGCGGGAGAGCGACTCCCCCCTGGACCGCGAGACCTTTCAGCCCGCCTGTTGCTCGTTCGACCCTCGAAGCCACGTCGTTTTAGTTTTCCTCGGCCGACCGCCGCCAGAGAACAACGAGGTTGACGGCCTGGAGCGCAAAGCACTCCTCCCGCCATCGATTGAGCTGCCCGCTCGATCACACCCCGCCGCCGCCATGGTCGCTGGCCTTGCGCCCTTTCCTCGCGACGAGGTGACTACAGAATACGGGCGGTTTCAGCGCGGCTGCGTCGATTGTCTGGATGCTCGTGTCGGTCCCCATTCCATCGACCCTCTCCCAGAGGGATAGGGAGGGCCCACGCTTGCGTGGGAGGGTGAGGGGTTACACCGTCAACCGTTGTCGCGCCTGGGATCGTGCCTTGTCCGGAAGGGCTTCGCAAACCCCTCATCCTCCCACCGCTGCGCGGCGGGCCCCTCCTTCTCCCTCTGGGAGAAGGTTACCTATCCCCGTTCCCATCCGGGGACGGCGCGATCGCTGTCCCCGTGGTCAGGAGATGCCCAGCGGGTATTCCCGCTCCAGCCGATAGGCCGACCCCCCGCTGCCCAGCCAGCTGGAATAGAGGCCGAAGCTGTCCACGCGGAACGGCGGCGACCGCAGCAGGTTGTTGGCCTGGACCCAGGCGCCGACCTCGGGCACGGCCGGGCGCTTGAGATAGGCCAGGGTGACGTGCGGCGTGTAGACCCGGCTCTCGGTCTTGAGCCCCACCTCGCGCGCCGCGCGGTCATTGGCCTTGGCCAGCTGGCGCAGGTCGCGGCTTTCGCCGACCCCGGCCCAGACGGCGTGGATGTCGGCGCCCTCGCCGAAATGGCCGACGCCGGCCAGCTCCAGATCGAAGGCCGGAGCCTCGATCTGGGCCAGGGCCTCGTCCAGCTCGGCCGCGACAGGCTCCTGCACATCGCCGATGAACTTCAGCGTGATGTGAAAGGCCTCCTGCGGCCGCCACCTTGCGCCCTCTATCCCGTGTTGGCGCGACAGAAGGCCCTGACCGATGTCAGGCGGCACGGCGATGGCGGTGAACAGGCGGATCATCGGTCTTTGGTCGCTTAAGGGCAGGGGTTGGGCTGCGCCGCGTGGATGGCGTTGACCGCCTTTTCCAGCTCGTCGGTCCAGGTCAGGTCGAAGGCGTCGATGGCGATCTTCAACTGATCCATCGACGTGGCCCCGATGATCGTCGAGGTGACGAACTGACGGGTGTCGCAGAACTTCAGGGCCAGGGTGGCCGGATCAATGCCGAACTTGCCGGCCAGGTCGACATAGGCGCGGATCGCGGCCTCGGCGCCCGGGCCCTCATAGCGCTGCATGCGGTTATAGAGCGCCTTGCGCGAGCCTTCGGGCAGGGCGCCGTCCAGATACTTGCCGGTCAGGGCGCCTTGAGCCAGCGGCGAATAGGCCAGCAGGCCGACCTGCTCACGCATGGCGATCTCGGCCAGGCCGTATTCGAACGTGCGGTTGGCCAGGTGATAGGCGTTCTGGATCGAGGCGATGCGCGGCAGGCCGCGCTGTTCGCTTTCGGCCAGGAAGCGCATCACGCCCCACGGAAACTCGTTGGAGACGCCGATCGCGCGGATCGTGCCCTTCTTCACGTGAGCATCGAGAGCTTCTAGGATGTCGCCGAACGTTTCGTAGTCCTGCTCGTAGTCCTTGAAGGTCTGGCCGCCGAACACCCGCACCGGCCGGTCGGGCCAGTGCAGCTGGTAGAGATCCAGATAGTCGGTGTTCAGGCGCTTGAGCGAGTTCTCAACGGCCTCGTCGATCTGGGCCCGGGTGTGCCGGGTGGGGGCGCCGTCCGACCGCATCCAGGTCAGGCCGCCAAAGGCGCTGCCGCGACCGGCGACCTTGGAGGCCAGCACGATCTCGCCCCGCTTGCCGGTCTTGGCCAGCCACGAGCCGATGTGGCGTTCGGTATTGCCCTGCGTCTTGGGATCAGGCGGGCTGGAGTACATCTCGGCGGTGTCCCAGAAATTGACGCCACGCTCGAGCGCGTAGTCCATCTGGGCGTGAGCCTCCTCTTCGCTGTTCTGCGAGCCCCACGTCATGGTGCCCAGGCAGCAGCGCGAGACCTGCACGCCGGTCCGTCCCAGTTCCGAATAATCCATTCCCGCCCCAGCCCGTTTTGATTTGCGATGGAGTCTATTTAAGCGCTCTGGCGCGGGTCTCAACAGCCATGCCTTGCGCGAAGGCTCCGGGATGCCGATATTCGTCAGGCGTCCATATCGGGCGCGATGCAATCAAAGGGTTTTCCCTCGATGAACGACTTCAACCGCGGCTATGCGCGCTCGATCCCGGCGGATCGCGCCGACATGTCGGTTGACGCCGGCCTGCGCAGCTTCATGCTCGGCGTCTACAACAAGGTGGCTCTTGGTCTCCTGCTGTCCGCCGGACTCGCCTATCTGACCAGCGCCTACCAGCCGGTGGCCAGCCTGCTCTATATCGTGAACGACGGCCGTCTGGCCGGCTTCACCATGGCCGGCACGCTGATCCGCTTCGCGCCGCTGGCGATGATGCTGGTGGCCATGTTCGCCATGCGCAACCCCACCGCCAAGTCGTCTGGCGCGCTCTACTGGGCGCTGGTCGCCTCGATCGGCGCGGGCTCGGGCGTGTGGCTGCTGGCCTATACGGGCGCCTCGGTGGCCTCGACCTTCCTGATCACCGCCATCGCCTTCGGCGGCCTCAGCCTGTTCGGCTACACCACCAAGAAGGACCTGACCGGCTTCGGCAGCTTCCTGATCATGGGCCTGATCGGCCTGGTGCTCGCCTCGCTGGCGCAGATGTTCCTCAAGCTCCCGGGCCTGAGCTTCATCATCAGCATCCTGGGCGTGTTCATCTTCGCGGGCCTGATCGCCTACGACACCCAGAAGCTGAAGACCGCCTATTACGAAATGGGCGGCGACCAGAACTCGATGGCGGTGGCCACCAACTACGGCGCGCTGAACCTGTATCTGAACTTCATCAACCTGTTCCAGTTCCTGCTCAGCATCTTCGGCTCGCGCCGCTAGATCCTGACCGGATCGGACACGATGGGCCCCGGCGGGAAACCGCCGGGGCTTTTTCGTGGGCGACGCTCGACACCCTCGACCTCGACGAACCGTCCACGACATGAGAGGCTCTGGCGGGGCCAAGGATGATCGTCATGACCGACCCGCGTTTCTGCCTGATCCTGACGACCGCGACGCTGCTGGCCGGCGCGGCCCACGCCCAGAGCCCGCTCAAGCCCTATGCGATCGCGGCCAAGCCGCCGATGATGTCGCTGGCGCGCGACGCCGCTGTGCAGGCTTCGCGGTCGGATCTGTCCCTGCCCGTCCGCTACGCCAACGCCCCGGCTCAACTGCCGCGCGGGATCGCCAGGACCTCGGTGGAAAGCCGCATCGCCGGCGATGGCCCGGTGGCCTCGGCGGGCGTGCTGTGCGGCCTCAAGCCCAGCGCCGACTACAGCGGCATGGGTACGGCGCGGGGCTATGACAATGACGGCCGGTTCGTGGGCGCCAAGCTGGCGTTTACGTTCTAGGGACGCGGACCCCGCCCTTCGACAGGCTCAGGGTGAGGTCCGAATGAAAAGGTCGTTCAGCGAAACCTCATCCTGAGCTTGTCGAAGGACGAGGTTTTCGCACGCGCTCAGTCCACCACCGAGAACTTGCCCTTCTCGAACACCTTCAGCACCTGGGCCAGTTCGTGGCCGCGCTTGAGGATCATGCCGCCCTGGCCGATCACCGCCCAGGCGCCCTGCTTGCGGGCCAGGGCTGGGCGTTTCTCAACGCGATAGAGCGGGGCCTCGGCGGCGTGGCGGAAGATCGAGAACACCGCATAGTCGGCCAGACCGGCGATGCCGTAGTCGCGCCATTCGCCGGCCGCGACCATGCGGCCGTACAGCCGCATCAGCTGATCCAGCTCGCGCCGCTCGAAGAAGGTCACGCCACCGGGCGAGGGGGCGGACGGAAACTGTTGATCCAACGCCATCGGACGAATCCTAAGCCTAAACCAGGCGATCTGGCGAGCGTTGCGTGACGGCCACGGCCCGGGAAAATGCAACACGGCGGTCACGCACCGCCGCGAAACGACCTTATTTCGGCCCATCGCCCGCCTGTTTGCGACGCCATAAATCCAGTGTCGGCTGATCGGACATCTCGTGGTCCAGGACCCTGAACAGCCCCCCCAGCCCCCCTTGATCGCGGGCCGGTCGGCCGACAGATCTAAATCCCCTCCCCTATGAGGCCCGCGCGGGTTCCCCCCCACCGCGCGGGCCTTTTGGCGTTCCGGGGACGGCGCGAGAGCTTGGCCATTGGCCTTCTGGTCGCCGCAGGTCGCCGCGAAAGGACCTTTGTTTGGTCCATCCGCTGCCCGTTTGGCCCCGCATAAAGTCAGTGTCAGCCGACCGGCCCCGGAACCGCGGTTCCTGAACAGCCCCCCCAGCCCGCCCCGCTTTCGGGGTCGGTCCGCTGACGACAAGAGCCCGCAACGAGCCCGCGCGATTTTTCCCCCGGTCGCGCGGGCTTTTCGCGTTCTGACGTGAGAGACGGGTTAGTGCTCGGCCGGTTCCAGGACGCCGAGAATGCGGCCGCCCTTGGCGCCCTGCACAAGGATCACGGTGGCCAGGCCGTCATCGGTCTGCGCGGGCAGCCGGTACAGCCGGGGCTTGCCGCTCCACGGACCCAGGCGGACCAGCTCGCGCACGACGTTCTTGTGCACCAGGGTCTGGCCCTTGTTGTCGCCGCGCTTGACGGCGATGTCCTGCTCGCGCGGATCGAACCGCACCATCCAGACCTCGCCGCCGCCGCGCGGGGCGGGGCCGGAGCCGACCGCGACGCGGGTCTTGCCGATGAACTGCATGTCGGGCGGGTTGGACGGGGCCTTGGCCGCTGTCTTGACCAGGTCCTCGACGGCCTCGGCCTTTGCGCCGGAGGCCTGGACGCGGCCGCCCACCACCATCTGGGGCGTGGGCACGTCTCGCAGGGCGAATTTCTTGGCGTAGGCGCGCTGGCGGTCGGCGAAGCCGGGCTTGGCGAAGGTGTCCTTCCAGCCCAGATAATCCCAGTAGTCGACCGAATAGGTCAGGGCCAGCACACCGTCGCGCTCGGCCAGATCGGCGGCCAGCTGGTTGGCCTTGCCGCACGACGAGCAGCCCTGGGCCGTGAACAGCTCGACGACCACCGGGGGCTTCGAGGCCCAGGCGGAGGTCGCGGCGAGGCCCGAGAGAGCCAGACAGAACAGGGAAAGGGCGGCCTTACGCATTGCGGGTCACTTAAGCCAAGATCGTCCCGGATAGCCGTTCACGAGACCGTGAAGCCGGGGTTCTTTACGAAGAGGTCGTGCGCCAAAGAAGGTGCCGGGCCCCGAAGGACCCGGCTTGATCGCGTTCAACGTGAACTGAGCCTAGTCGGCCTTGGCCAGGTTGCGCAGCACGTAGTTCAGCACGCCGCCGTTCTTGAAGTATTCAAGCTCGGTCGGGGTATCGATGCGGCAGCGGACCGGGAAGCGGGCGATGCGGCCGTCGGTCGGGCGGTAGAGCTCGACGATCAGCTGCTTGCGCGGGGCCAGATCGGTGAGGCCGCGGATCGAGACGATCTCCTCGCCGGTCAGTTCCAGCTTCTGCCAGCCGTCCTGGATGAACTGCAGCGGCAGAACGCCCATGCCGACCAGGTTCGAGCGGTGAATACGCTCGAAGCTTTCGGTGATCACCGCGCGGACGCCCAAGAGCTTGGTGCCCTTGGCGGCCCAGTCACGCGACGAGCCGGTGCCATATTCCTTGCCGGCGAAGACCACCGAGGGGCGACCCTCTTCCTGGTACTTCATGGCCGCGTCGTAGATCGACATCACCTGGCCCGACGGGAAGTGCTTGGTCACACCCCCTTCGATGTCCGGGCGTGATGCGGTTGCGGATGCGGATATTGGCGAAGGTGCCGCGCATCATGACCTGGTGGTTGCCGCGACGCGCGCCGTAACCGTTGAAGTCGATGGGCTGCACGCCGTTGTCGACGAGGTACTGACCGGCGGGGCTGGAGGCCTTGATCGAACCGGCCGGGCTGATGTGGTCGGTGGTGATCGAGTCGCCGAACACGGCCAGCACGCGGGCTTCCACGATGTCGGTGACCGGAGTCGGGGTCATCGACATGTTGGGGAAGTAGGGCGGGTTCTGGACGTAGGTCGAGTCACCTTCCCAGGCGTAGGTCTGGCCGCCGGTGATCTTGATGCCCTGCCAGTTCTTGTCGCCCTTGAAGACGTCGCCGTAGCGGCTGGCGAACATCTTTTCGGTGACCGACTTGCGTTGCAGGACAGCGATGTCTTCGTTCGAAGGCCAGATGTCCTTCAGGAAGACGTCGTTGCCCTTCTTGTCCTGGCCCAGCGGTTGGGTGGCCAGATCGATCTTCATCGAGCCGGCCAGGGCGTAGGCCACCACCAGCGGCGGCGAGGCCAGGTAGTTGGCGCGGACGTCCGGGTTCACGCGGCCTTCGAAGTTGCGGTTGCCCGACAGCACCGAGCAGGCGACCAGGTCGTTGTCGCTGATCGTCTTGCTGATGGCTTCCGGCAGCGGGCCGGAATTGCCGATGCAGGTGGTGCAGCCGTAGCCGACCAGGTTGAAGCCGAGCGCGTCGAGGTGACTTGGTCAGGCCGGCCTTGGCCAGGTAGTCGGTGACCACCTGCGAGCCGGGGGCCAGCGAGGTCTTCACCCACGGCTTGACCTTCAGGCCCTTGGCGACCGCGTTCTTGGCCAGCAGGCCGGCGGCGATCAGCACCGAGGGGTTGGAGGTGTTGGTGCATGATGGTGATGGCCGCGATGACCACGTCGCCGTGGCCGACGTCGAAGTTCTCGCCTTCGACCGGAGCGCGCAGTTCGGGGTTTTCGGCCTTGCCGAATTCACCGACCAGAGACTCGGCGAACTTGGACGCGGCGTCGGTCAGCAGCGACGCGGTCCTGCGGACGCTTCGGGCCGGCCAGCGACGGCAGCACCGTCGACAGGTCCAGTTCCAGCGAGTCGGTGAAGGTCGGGTCGGGCGTGCCCGGCTCCCACCACAGGCCCTGCTCCTTGGCATAGGCTTCGACCAGGGCGACGCGGGCGGCGTCGCGGCCGGTGCCGCGTCAGATAGGCCACGGTGGCGGCCGAGATCGGGAAGAAGCCGCAGGTGGCGCCATATTCCGGAGCCATGTTGGCGATGGTCGCCTGGTCTTCCAGCGTCAGGTTGGCCAGGGCGTCGCCGTGGAATTCGACGAACTTGCCGACCACGCCCTTCTTGCGCAGCATCTGGGTGACGGTCAGCACCAGGTCGGTGGCCGTCGCGCCTTCCGGCATGGCGCCGGTCAGCTTGAAGCCGATGACCTCGGGGATCAGCATCGGGATCGGCTGGCCCAGCATCGCGGCCTCGGCCTCGATGCCGCCCACGCCCCAGCCCAGAACGGCCAGGCCGTTGACCATGGTGGTGTGGCTGTCGGTGCCGACGACGGTGTCGGGATAGGCGACGGTGTCGCCGTCGACGTCATTGGTCCAGACGGTTTGTGCGAGGTACTCAAGGTTTACTTGGTGACAAATTCCGGTGCCGGGGGGCACGACGCGGAAGTTGTTGAACGCCGACGAGCCCCAGCGCAGGAAGCGGTAACGCTCGATGTTGCGCTCGTACTCGCGCTTGACGTTGGCGTCATAGGCCTTGGCGTCGCCGAAGTTGTCGACCATCACCGAGTGGTCGATGACCAGGTCGACGGGGTTGAGCGGGTTGATCTTGGCCGGGTCGGCGCCGAGGGCGACCATGGCGTCGCGCATGGCGGCCAGATCGACGACGGCGGGAACGCCGGTAAAGTCCTGCATCAGCACGCGCGCGGGACGGAAGCTGATTTCGTGCTCGACCGAGCCCTTGTTGCTGGTCCAGGCCGCGACGGCCTTGAGGTCGGCTTCGTTGACGGAAACGCCGTCTTCGTTGCGCAACAGGTTTTCCAGAAGCACCTTCATCGAGACCGGCAGCGACGAAACACCGGTCAGACCGGCTTCCTCAGCGGCGCGAAGGCTGTAATAGACGTAGGTCTTGCCGCCGACGACGAGTTCGCGGCGGGCTTTGAGGCTGTCAACAGACGCCATTTCGGGAGATCCCTTCTCTGTCCACGGCCGCCCGAAAACCACTCCCGGGATCGCGCGATCGAGGCGGACCCACAGCGTCCATCCCCGCGCCGCGTACGCCCCTGACAAGTTGGAGGGGGACGGCCGAGGGCTTCTTAGCGCTGCTCGTTCACAACGTCCATGCGCCGGACAGGGACTTGGTATGTTGAGAGTTGTTCTCATAAAGGATTTGGCGATCTCGCGGGGCGAGCGCCGGCTGTTCTCGGGCTCAATCTGACGCCGGTCGAGGCCATCGCCCTGATCGGCCGCAACGGCGCGGGCAAGACCAGCCTGTTGCGCGCCGTCGCCGGACTGCTGCGCGCCGACGCCGGCGAGATCGGCTTCGAGGCGCTGGACGCCGAGACGGCGCGGGCCGAGCACCTGCACATGGTCGGCCATCATGACGGCCTGAAATCCACCCGCACCGCCTGGGAGGAACTGCGCTTCCAGACCCTGTGGACCGGCGGAACCGAAGCCAGCGCCCGCGTCGCCGCCGAACGGTTCGACCTCAATCGCCTGCTGGACCTGGAGGTCCGCCGCCTGTCGGCCGGCCAGCGCCGCCGCCTCGGCCCTGGCCCGGCTGGTCGCCGGGCCGCCGGCTGTGGCTGCTGGACGAGCCGATGGCCCCGCTGGACAGCCGGCCGGCGCGAGCGCTATCGGCGCGCCTGATGAAGCCGAGCATCTGGCCGGCGGCGGCATGACTGCTGGCCGCCGTCCACGATCCCGCTGCCCGTGCCCGCCGCCGGTGGTGGAGGTCGGCGGATGAACGCGCTTCCTCGGTCCTGCTGCGCCGCGAGCTGGCCCTGGCCTGGGGCAAGGGCGGCGGTCCTCTGCCGGCCCTGGCCTTCTATGCCGGACGTCGTGACCCTGCTACCTGGCCGCAGGCCGGGCGCCGGAAAAGCTGGCCGCCGTGGCGCCCGGCATCGCCTGGCTGGCCCTGGCGCTTGCCTCGGCCCTGCTGTCGCTGCGAGCGCCTGTTCGAGCGCGATTTCGAGGATGGCGCGCTGGACCTTCTGGCGCTCGGGCCCGGCCTCCCTCGAAGCCGTCGCCGTCGCCAAGTGCCTGGCCCAGTGGCTGGCCTCCGGCGCGCCCCTGGCCTTGGCGGCGCCCGTCGCGGCCCTGGCCCTGGGCGCCGATCCGAAGATCATCCCGCTGCTGGTGCTGTGCAGCCTGGCCGGCGGCCTGGCCTTCGCCTTCCTGGGCGGCCTGGGAGCCAGCCTGGCCCTGGGCAGCCGGCGCGGCGGCCTGCTGGTGGCGGTGATCGTACTGCCGCTCTATGTGCCGCCGGTGATCTTCGGGGCCGGCGCCCTGGACGCCCTGGCCAGCGGCCTGGCCTGGACGCCGGGCCTTTACCTGATGCTGTCCTATTGCGCGGCGGCCGTAGCGCTGAGCCCGCTGGGCATGGCGGCGGCGTGCCGGAATGCGCTGGATTGAGCAAACTCCGCTTCCCGGCGAAGGCCGGGACCCAGATTCAGCCTGAGCGTTTGGGGATGATGCGCCTTCGACCTTAGCCTTGCCTGCCAATCTCTCTGGGTTCGACCTGGGCCCCGGCTTTCGCCGGGGAGAGCGGGTAGGTGAGCTTCACGTCAATCATGTAACAATGTTCATCTGAACTGACATTTTCACGCCATATCCGGTGGCCAAGCTTCCGCCAGAGTTTCAACAGGGAGCACTCCATCATGCGTACCGCCACGCGCAACCTGGCCCTCGCCGCCAGCGCCGTTCTCGTTCTCACCGCCGGCGGGCGCCGCCCTGGCTCAGGTTCCGCCGCCGCCGCCCGCCCCTCCAGGCCCCGCCCGCGCCGCCGCCGCCGCCGCATGGACATGCTGATGACGGCCGGCGGCCCGCACATCGCGATGCTGCGCGGCCTGCACGGCGATCCGGCCGCCACGCACCAGCACCTGCGCGACGTCCTGCAGCTGCGCCCGATCAGGCAGGCGCGCTGACGGCCTATCTCGAAGGCGGCACAGCCCGAGATGAAGGCGTTGATCAAGGACGACGGCCCGGTGGCGATGACAGCAAGCCGCTGACCACGCCCGAGCGCCTCGACCGCCAGGCCGCGCGGATGGCCGAGATGGCCGCGATGTTCCAGAAGCGCGCCGCCGTGACCAAGGCCTTCTATGCGGCCCTCTCGCCCAGCCAGCAGAAGGCGTTCGACGCCCTCGGCCCCGAGATGGGTGGTTCGCGCATGGAAGTACGTCGCATCGAGACCCGGCACGAAGGCCCGCCCCTGGGCGGCGGCAGCCGGGTGATCATCCAGCGCAAGGCCGGCTGATAAGGGTCGATACGCATTGCGGGCGTCCCTGTAGGGCTCTAATCAGCAATCCATGGACGCCCGACACCCGTTTGATTTCCTGACCAACCCCGAGCGGTTCATGACCTTCTCGCGGTGGGCGGCGCCGATGTTCGGCGCCATAGCGGCGGTGCTGGCCGTGATCGGCCTGGCCCTGACCTTCGCCGCGCCCGAGGACTACCAGCAGGGCGACACGGTGCGGATGATGTTCATCCACGTGCCCGCCGCCGTCATGAGCATGCTGATCTATCTGTTCCTGGGCGGCGCCAGCCTGCTGTCGCTGGTGTTTCGCCACGCCCTGGCCGACGCCGCCGCCCGCGCCTGCGCCCCGCTGGGCGCCGTCTTCACCGCCCTGGCCCTGATTACCGGCTCCCTCTGGGGCAAGCCGATGTGGGGAACCTGGTGGCAGTGGGACGCCCGGATGACCTCGGTTCTGGTCCTCTTCCTGTTCTATCTGGGCTATCTGGCCCTGCGCTCGGCCCTGGAAGACGAGCAGAAGGCGGCCCGCGCCGCCGCCATCCTGGCCCTGGTCGGCCTGATCAACCTGCCGATCGTCAAGTTCCTCGGTCGAGTGGTGGAACACCCTGCACCAGGGATCGTCGACCCTGTTCGCCGCGCCCGAGAACCGGCTGCCGGCGGTGTATCTGTGGCCCTGGGCCCTGATGACCCTCGCCTATCTGTCGGCCTTCGGGTCGCTGTGGCTGGTGCGCATCCGGGCGCTGGTCTGGCGGCGCAAAGCCCGCGCCCTGGCCCTTCGCATGGCGGAAAACTGAAGATGCACTTCGATTTCGACGCCGGAAAATACGCGCGTCTATGTCTGGCCGGCCTTCGCGGTCAGCGCGGCGGCCTTCGCCTGGATGATCGCCGGCAGCCTGCTGCTGTCGCGGCGCTGGAAGCGCGAGACGGAGCGCCTTCAGGTCCAGCTCGACGCCCGGGATAGCGCCCGGTGAAGCGCTGGCTGGCCTTCGCGCCGCTGATCGTGCTGGCGGCCCTGGCCCTGCTGTTCGCCGGCTACGCGCTCAAGCGCGACCCCAAGGTCCAGCCGCACGCCATGGTCGGCAAACCGATGCCGGCCCTGACCCTGCCCGAGCTGGCCAGCGGCCAGCCCGCCGCCTTCAAAGACCTGGCCAAGGGCCCGGTGCTGGTCAATTTCTTCGCCTCATGGTGCGCGCCCTGCGAGGTGGAGCATCCGCAACTGATGGCCCTGAAAGCCCAGGGCGTCACCATCATCGGCGTGTCCTACAAGGACGCCCCGTCCAATACCCAGGCCTTCCTGGCCCGGCTGGGCGATCCGTTCGCCGCCCGGCTGGTCGATCGCGACGGCAGCGCGGGGCTGGAGTTCGGCGTCACCGGCGTGCCGGAGACCTATCTGATCGGCTCAGACGGCATGATCCTGGCCAAGCACACCGGCCCGCTGACGCCCGACGCGGCCGAGAATCTTCTTTCCAAATCAAAATAGCCGTCTTCCCGGCGAAGGCCGGGACCCAGATCGAACCCAGAGCTTCGCTCGATCTGGCGATGCCGAAGAGCGCATTATCCCCGAACGCTCAGGCTGAACCTGGGCCCCGGCCTTCGCCGGGGAGAGCGGGGCTTTTGGGTCCGCCCTGCGCTGACTGGTCGCGGACTTTCCTGTTAACCCGACGTTGACCATGCTCGCCGACTTTCGGTTAACCATGTTAGACTTCGAGTCATGAGCACCGTTCGCCCCGCCGGTTGGCCGTCAGCGCCCGCGAAACCCGCCTCGACGTCAGCGTCGGGCGCCGGGGCCGCCACGCGTTCGGCCTTCTTCCAGGCGGCGCTGGGCGACGCGGCCGCCACGCGACCGGCCCAGGCCCCCGTTTCTGTGCAGATGCAGGCGCAAGCCCAGGCCCAGCCGCAACGCCAGCCGCCGGCCCGGCCGTTCACGCAGCCGGACGCCCAGCCGCAGAAGATCCTGCGTCCGGGCTCGCTGCTGAATATCGTGGTCTGAAGGCCGTCAGGCCGCCTTCTTGGCGGCCTTGTCCTTCTTGGGCTTCTTCTCTTTTTTCGGCTTGTCGGCCTTGGCCTTCTTGACCTTGGCCGGTTCAGCGTCGGTCGCCGGATGCAGGTCGGCGCCGGCCATGTCCGACAGCAGGTCCAGGAAGCCTTCGCGCTTGCCGGGCTTCAGCAGGGCCATGATCCGGGCGTCGGCCATGGCGACCATCGGCTGGATCTCTTCCAGCATGGCCCGGCCGGCCGGGGCCAGGCGGACGCTGTTGGCGCGGGCGTCCTGGTCGGAGCGCTGACGCTCCAGATGGCCCTTGGCGATCATCCGGGCGACCATGTCGGCCAGGGTCGAGCGGTCGATGCCGGTGGCCTTGACCAGCGCGGTCTGGGTGACCCCCTCGTTCTGAGCCACCGCCGCCAGCACGGCGAACTGGCGCTGGGTGACCCCGGCGGCGCCGCACTCCTCGGCATAAATGTCCAGGGCCAGTTGCAGCACCCGATGCAGCAGGTGGCTGGGCGAGCGCTCCAGCAGTCCACCGCTCTTGTCGACCTTGGTCTTGGCCATGGCTACGCCCTCGTCCTGTCCGCTGACGGAGGAGAGATATCATCGTTACAAGTCGATTTGACGACAATGCTCCGTGGGCGGTCTAAGCCCTGCAAGCCGTCCGGAAATCAGGGCCTCGGGCGCCGGTTCGGCCGGCGTGGCCTCGGGGTCGTGCAGGTGCTTCATCAGGAACGGCGCCTGGGTCAGCGAGAACAGCACCACCAGCACGGCCAGGCCCGGAAACTTGAACCACACCCAGACGGCGTCCGACTGCGTGCGCCAGACCACTTCGTTCAGACCGGCGACGCACAGGAAATAGATCCCGTAGCGCAGGGTCAGGGTCCGCGAGGCGGCCTGCGACATGTGATAGGCGTCGCCCAGCATCGCCTTCAGCGGATCCTTGCCGAACGCCGCCCCGCCGAACATGAACAGCGCATAGGCGAGATTGAGCACGGTCGGCTTGATCTTCAGCAGGCGCGGATCGTGGAAGAACAGGGCCAGGCCGCCGAACACCAGGGCGCCCAGGCCGGTGACCAGCGGGATCGGGGCCAGGCGGCGCTCGACCGCGAAACCCAGGATCAGGGCCAGGGCCGAGGCGACGACCAGCACCCAGGTGGCGGTCGTCATGTTGCGGGTGACCAGGAACCCGACCAGGAAGGCCAGCAGCGGCCCGTAGTCGACCACGTGACGCACCCAGCCGGCTTTGCTCTTCGCCTTCGGCGCCTGCTCTTGGCTCACGACCTAGTCCTCCAGACCGACCAGCGAGCGCGAGAAGGCGCGGGCGTCGAAGGGTTGCAGGTCCTCGACCCCTTCGCCGACCCCGATCAGCTTGATCGGGCTGTCGCTGGCGCGGGCCACCGGCACCAGCACCCCGCCGCGCGCGGTGCCGTCCAGCTTGGTCATGACAATCCCGGACACGCCGACCTGGTTGCCGAAGATCTTTTCCTGGGCCAGGGCGTTGCGGCCCACGGTGGCGTCCAGCACCAGAAGCGTCTCGTGCGGATAATCCGGATCGACCTTCTTCACGACACGGATCACCTTCAGGAGCTCGTCCATCAGGCCCTGCTTGTTCTGCAGCCGGCCGGCGGTGTCGATCAGCACCACGTCATAGTGCTCGGCCTTGGCGCGCTCGACGGCCTCATAGGCCAGGGCGGCGGCGTCGGACCCGGTAGGCTTGGACATGAAGTCGGCCCCGGCGCGGTCGGCCCAGACCTTCAGCTGCTCGACGGCGGCGGCGCGGAAGGTGTCGCCGGCGGCGATCAGGACGCGGGCGCCCTTCTCGGTCAGGTCGGCGGCGATCTTGCCCAGGGTGGTGGTCTTGCCAGAGCCGTTGACGCCGATGAACAGCACCACATAGGGGCGCGGACCCGACAGCGGGTCGAAGCGCCCCTCGCGGTCGGCCAGCTCGGCGGCGACCAGCTCGGCCAGGGCTTCCTTGACCTCGTTGTCGGTCGACGACTTGCCGAACCGCGCCTTGCCGAAGGCGTCGGTGATGCGCGCGGCGATCTGCGGGCCGAGGTCGGCCTCGATCAGCATCTCTTCCAGGGCGTCGAGCTGTTCCTGGTCGAGGGGCTTCTTGGTGAAGACCCCCGTGACCTGCTCTGTCATCGCCTGGGACGACCGGGTCAGGCCGGATGTCAGGCGCTGGAACCAGCCTTTTTTCTGCTCGGGCTTATCGCTCATGGCGCTCCTTTAGGGGAACGGGCGAAAGTGTAAATCAGATATTACCGGCCGATGGTTTCCGCTGCGGGCCCGGCCGTGGCATGAACGCCGATGGACCCGCTTTCGGACCCGCTCTCGGCCGCCCTGTTCTGGCTCGACTACGCCGCCGCCGCTGTGTTTGGCGCCACCGGCGCCTTGGCCGCCGCGCGTCGAAAACACGACATCATCACGTTTGGTTTCTTCGCCGCGATCACCGGCGTGGGCGGCGGCACCCTGCGCGACCTGCTGATCGGCGCGCCCGTCTTCTGGATTCAGCGGCCGGGCTACATCCTGGCCTGCCTGGCCGCCGCCACCGTGGTCTGGCTGCTGGGCAGGCGCGGCTGGCGGTTCCGGGCCCTGCTGTGGCTGGACGCCCTGGGCATGGCCGCCTACGCCGTGGTCGGCACGGCCAAGGCTCTGAGCCTGGGCGTACATCCCTTCACCGCCGTGGTCATGGGCGTGCTGACCACCGCCTTCGGCGGGGTGATCCGCGACGTGCTGGCCGAAGAGCCCAACCTGCTGCTGCGCCGGGAGATCTACATCACGGCCGCCCTGCTGGGCGCGTCGGTGTTCACCGTGCTGGATCTAGTGGGCGTGGGGTTCTGGCCGGCCGGACTGGCGGGTTTCGCCTCGGCCTTCGGCCTGCGGGCGGCGGCGATCAGGCTGGGCTGGAGCCTGCCGGGATTCGCGGGCGGCGAGGACCAGGCGGCCGACTGAGCGCGGCTCTCCCGGAACGGGCCGGGTTCAAGATGAGAAAAACTCATCTTATCCATGCGAAAGATCAATTCCCGCCCCCCTTGCGCGCGCTGCCCTTCCATATGATCTTGATACAGCGGGCCGGGCCCCTCTGACGATCCTCGCACCTGAAGGGTGCGATCGTGATGTCGGACCGCATCGGGTGCGCTCGATGCCGGGTCCAGAGGGTGTGTTTCCCCCCGAGAACCCAGCAAGCCCGACATCGGGCGCGCCCTCCCATCAGAGGAGTGCACACAGATGTCTTTGAACCCCATCCACACCGCCCGTCACGCCGCCCGCGTGCGCATCACCGGAACCTGGACGCCGACCCAGCTGGACCAGCTGGACGCCCTGGTGGCCGCCTGCGCCCTGGTCGCCCAGGCCGACGGCTGGGTCACGCCGGACGAGCGCGGCCGCATGCTGGAACGCCTGCGCGGACTGGACGCCCTGGCGGCGTTCGGGATCGACGACGCCCTGGAAATCCTCGAGGCCCTGGACCAGCGCTTCGAGCAGGACCCTGAGACCGCCCGGTTCGAGGCCGAGATCGCCATCGGCCGCCTGCGCGGTCATGATGACCTCGCCAAGTTGGTCGTCACGTCCGCCTGCGCCGTGGCGACTGGCGACGGCGGCCTCGACGCTGAAGAGCGCGACGTCCTGCTGCGGATCTGCGCCCTGCTGTCGCTCAATCCGATCCAGTTTGACCTGATCACGGCGGGAGGTCGGCGATGAGAGTCAGCGGCCATGCCCCTCCGATGACCTGGGTGTCGCTGCAACTGGCCCAGCAGACCCTGGTGCAGGCGGCGTCCCACGCCAGCCAGCCGACCGCCAAGCCGGTGACGGAGCCTGACCGGGTCGAGCGCGCCCCTGCCCCGCGCCCCCTGAACCGGGGCCTGCTGGACATTCGCGTCTAGACCCGGGTCCGCCCGAGATCGCCCGGACGCCTCACCCCGGACGCCTCACAGGGACGCCCTGTGAGGCCGAAGGGCTAGGCGCCGCCCGGTGACGCCACCGCATTTCCTTCGAACCCGCCCGCCCCGGCCAGCCTCGGCGCTCCGGTCGCGACGGGCTTTTGGACCTGAACAAGACCATGGATTTTCTGACCCTGCCGGTGATCGGCAAACCGCTCTGGATGTGGGCGGGCTTCATGCTGGCGGTGGTGGCCCTGCTCGCCTTCGACCTGGGTGTCCTGCACCGCAAGACCCGTGAGATCGGCGTGCGCGAAAGCCTGCTGATGTCGCTGGTCTATATCAGCCTGGGCCTGGGCTTCGGCGGCCTGGTCTGGATGCAGCTGGGCGCGACCGCCGGGGTCGAATATCTGACCGGCTTCGTGATCGAGAAGAGCCTGGCCATCGACAACGTCTTTGTCATCGCCCTGATCTTCGGCTTCTTCGCCATTCCGCCGGCCCTGCAGCACCGGGTGCTGTTCTGGGGCGTGCTGGGCGTGATCGTCCTGCGGGCTATCATGATCGGCGTCGGCGCTGCCCTGGTCAGCCAGTTCGGCTGGGTGCTGTACATCTTCGCCGCCTTCCTGATCCTGACCGGCGTTAAGATGCTGGTCGCGGGCGACAAGCCCATGGACCTGACCAACAACCCCGCCCTGAAATGGCTGCGTCGCGTCATGCCGATCAGCGACAAGCTGGAAGGCGACCGCTTCTTCGTTCAGGGCGTCGACTCGCGCACCGGCAAGGCCGCCCGCCTGGCCACCCCGCTGTTCCTGGCCCTGGTGCTGGTCGAGCTGGCCGATCTGGTCTTCATCTTCGCCGCGGTGCCGGCGATCTTCGCCATCACCACCGATCCCTATCATCGTCTACACCACCAACATCATGGCGATCCTGGGCCTGCGTGCGCTGTACTTCTGCTGGCGGCGGTGCTGCACCGCTTCGCCTATCTCAAGCAGGCCTGGCTGTGCTGCTGGTGTTCATCGGCGGCAAGATGCTCGCCGAGTCGCTGCTGCACTTCCACCTCGGCCCCTTCCTCTCCCTGGCCGTGGTCGCCGCGCTGATCGGCGGCTCGGTGGTGCTCCCGCCGGGCGACCGCCCTTCCGGGAGCGCCCGGCGCAAGCGCCCAAGCGCTCACCCGGTCCGCCGGGCGATCTGAAGAAGAACCGGGTCGGACCCTGTCCGGCCCGGTTTTTTCATGGGTGTAGCGGGGGATATGGACCCTGCAGAAGGCCCGCAGGAATCCCTTTGCCCTGAGGTTGAAGGTCGCGACGACGAATTCCTACTTCGGGAAAAAGTCGCGCCCCCTTAGGTGTCGTGGTCAGGATGCTGGCGCGACGCCACCGCACCGCCCGGCCCCATCGGCGGCCGCACCGACATCTGCGCCAGATGATCCATCCAGGCCGGCCGACCCTCGACAGCGAGTTGAACCACGGGCTCGACCGCCGACGGGTCGTCAAAAGCGAAAACCGCCAGGTCGATCTTGCCTTCGCTCCACTCGAAGGTCAGCGGCGTGCCGCAGGCGGCGCAGAAGCCGCGCGTGATGGCGTCGGAGCTCTGGAAGGTCGACCGCGCGCCGCGCGTCCAGGTGAGGTTGGCGACCTCCACCGTGACCAGCGCCCCGAACGGGCCGGCGAAGGCCTTCTGGCACATGCGGCAATGACAGATGGAGGCCCGCCCCACCCCTTGTCCATCGGGTTCGCCCTCAACCCGAAAGCGGACCGCGCCGCACTGGCAACCGCCGCTGAGACTTGCGCTGTGGGACATCGGAAACCTCAGGGCCTGGCCGGCAGGGGGGTGAGACGGAACGTCACTTCATAGGCGTCATGGTCGGACAGCGCCGGGCCGCCGCCGGCCGAACCGTCGAACCACGCCTGGACCCGGATGGGCCGGATCGCGACACGGTCGCCCTGCTTGAAGCCGATCAGGTCCTGGGTGTCGAGCCAGGGCGCGTCGCCGTCGGCCGAGATCCTGGCGTCGCAGCTTTCCGGCGACTGGAAACAGACCTGGCTGACCACCTCGAACGGATAGTCGGCCATCACGTGATCGAACCGGGCGGCCGAATGCATGACGTTGAAGTCGCCGCCGACGATCAGCGGCGCGCCGCCCGGCGTGCGATCCTGCAGCATGAAGCCCTTCAGCTCGTCGGCCTGAAGATGGCGCGCGGCGGTGGCCCGGCTGCGCGGCACCCCCGAGGCGCCCTTGGAATTGAGATGGGTGTCGGCGATCTCGACGGGCGTGGGCAGGCCCGGCACGTCGAGGCTGACCAGCATCACACCCTTGTTGGCCAGGCAGTCCAGGCCCGCGCAGTAGTGATAGGCATGGGACTTCACCCAGTTGATCGGGTGATTGCTCAGCACCCACAGGCCGCTGGAGCCCCATTTCCCCCAGCCCTCGCCCTTGCGGCGATATTTCACCCGCTTGAAGCGCGGACGCTCCTCCCGGACGATCAGGCTGGCGTCGCGCTGTTTCTTGCGCGGGCCGCGCGCCACGTGGGGATAGCCGCTGAGCCGGATCAGGTCGGCGGTCTCCTCGCGGAAGCCCTCCTGCAGCAGCACGACATCGGGCTCGAGCCCCTTCTGACGCAGGGCCGCCAGCTCGCGGCCAATGGCCTTCAGCTTGTCGCCGCGCCCCGAGCGGATCGGCCAGGGCAGACCCTCGACATTGTAGGTCATGACGCTGAGCTCGACCGGCTTGATCGGGCCCAGCGGCGCGAAAGACAGCGGGCGGCGTCTCCTCGGTCTTGACGACGCGGCCGGGAATTTCCTCAGGACGCTGATCTTCCTGGGCCAGGGCGAAGGTCGGCGCGGAAAGCCAAAGAAGCCCCGAAAAGATAACGCCAAAAAATCTTGTCATCCCGGAAGCCTCACAGAGGCTGTCCGGGACCCAGGGGCCGCCGCATCGCTTGAACCCCTGGGTCCCGGCGCTCCGCTACGCTGCGGCCGGGATGACAAGCGCTTTGAGCTATGCCGGTGCATGGACCTCAAGCCGCGAGTTCACCGATCACCCGGCTGCCGTCATGGCCGGTGACGCGGAACGCCAGGATCTCTCCGTGTGCGACCTCGCCGGCAAAGGCGATCTCGGTGAAGTCCTCGGCGCGGGCGACGCCGTCGCGCTCGACCAGGCCAGACAGCACACGGCCGACCTGGCGTTGCAGGTGACGTTCCAGACCAGCCTGCCCCGCTTCGCGCAGGCGCCGGGCGCGGTCCTTGATCACAGGACCGCTTGACCGGCGGCATCCGCGCGGCCGGCGTGCCGGGGCGCGCGCTATAGGGGAAGACGTGCAGGAAGGCCAAGCCCGCCTCCTCCACCAGCTTCAGGGTGTTTTCAAAGGCTTCGTCGCTCTCGGTCGGGAAGCCGGCGATCAGGTCGGCCCCGAAGGCGGTGTCGGGCCGCACGCGGCGCACCTCGGCGACCAACTTGAGGGCGTCCTCGCGGCTGTGGCGCCGCTTCATCCGCTTGAGCACCAGATTGTCGCCGGCTTGCAGGCTCAGATGCAGATAGGGCATCAGCCGCGGCTCGGTCTCGAGCAGCTTGAACAGGTCCGGATCGATCTCGGCCGCGTCGATCGACGACAGGCGCAGGCGCGGCAGGTCGGGAACAAGCTTCAGGATCCGCCCCACCAGCTGGCCAAGCGTCGGCTGGCCCGGCAGGTCGGTTCCCCACGAGGTCACGTCGACACCGGTCAGCACGACCTCATTATAGCCCTCGGCGGCCAGACGGCGGATCTGTTCGACCACCTCACCGGCCGGGGCCGAGCGCGAATTGCCGCGTCCGAACGGGATGATGCAGAAGGTGCAGCGGTGGTCGCAGCCGTTCTGGACCTCGACATAGGCCCGGGCGCGGTCCTTCAGGCCGGCGATCAGGTGACCGGCGGTCTCCTTGATTGACATGATGTCGTTGACCCGCACGCGGGTGGAGGTGTCGAGCAGGGCCCCCGGCGCGGCTTTCTCGGCATTGCCCAGCACCAGGTCGACCTCGGGCATGGCGGCGAAGGCGGCGGGGTCGATCTGGGCGGCGCAGCCGGTGACGATCAGCCGGGCGTCGGGCCGCTCGCGCCGCGCCTTGCGGATCGCCTGCCGCGCCTGACGCACGGCCTCGTTGGTCACGGCGCAGGTGTTGAACACCACCGCGTCCTGCAAGCCGTCGGCCGAAGCGCGGGCCCGGATGGCCTCGGACTCATAGGCGTTCAGCCGGCAGCCGAAGGTGACGACATCGACGCCGTCGGGACCGGACGAGACGACGGCGGGGCCGCCTTCCTCGCCAACGGCGGGCTTGGGCGTCGGTGGGCGCGAGATGACGGTGTAGGTGGTCACGGCCTGGCCATGAACGCCGCGAAGGCGTCCTTCCAGTCGTCGTGCCAGCGCGACAGGGCCGGGCGGTTTTCGATGATGTCGCCCATGGCCCAGGCCATGCGCTTCTCGTCGACGGCGCGGGTGACGTCGTTGTCGGGGCACAGGATGTAGAAGTCGCCGGCCTCGATGCGGGCCAGCATGAAGTGCACCACCTGCTCGGGCGTCCAGGCCGCGTCGCGGCTTGCCGCCCGGGCCGCGCTTGGTCATGCCGGTAAAGGTATAGCCCGGGATCAGCAGATGGGCGGTGACCTGGCAGTCTTCGGTCTGGCGCAGCGTGTGGGCCAGGCCCTCGGTCAGGGCCTTAACCGCCGACTTGGACACATTATAGGCCGTGTCGCCGGGCGGCTGGGTGATGCCCTGCTTGGAGCCGGTATTGATGATCAGGCCGGGACGACCCGACAGGGCCATGTCCTCGCCGAACACCTGCACGCCGTTGATCACGCCCCACAGATTGACGTCGAGGATGCGGCTCCAGGCGTCGTCGCCCGCGAAGGCGTCGCCCCCGCCGCCGACCCCGGCATTGTTCATCAGCACGTCGACCGCGCCGAACTTTTCCAGGGCGACAGCCTTCAGGGCCTCGACGGCCGCGCGGTCGGCGACGTCGGTGGGCACGGCGATCGCGCCGATGGCTTCGGCTTCCTGCTTGAGCTTGCGGCCGGTGACGTCGGCCATGACCACGTTGAGGCCCAGCTCGCGGAAGATCCTGGCGGCGGCCAGGCCGATGCCGTCGGCGGCGCCGGTGATGACGGCCGTGTTTCCGGCGGCAAGCGCGGGGTGGAGGCTCATGCGGCGACCTTTTCCGGCAGCTTGCCGGTGTATTCCAGGGTGATCGGGCCGGTCATGATCACGTGGCCGTCGGCCTCGCGCCATTCAATGACCAGGCTGCCGCTCTCGAATTCGACGGTGGCCACGCGGTCGGTCAGGCCCCGGCGCACGGCGGCGACCTGGGCGGCGCAGGCGCCGGTGCCACAGGCCAGCGTCAGGCCCGCGCCGCGTTCCCAGACCTTCAGCTGGATGTGGTCGCGGGCCGCGATGTGAGCGAAGCCGACATTGACGCCTTGCGGGAACAGCGGATGGTGCTCGACCAGGGAGCCCGTCCCGGTGGCGAATTCATCGGTCACAGGCGCGTCGACGAAAAACACCACGTGCGGATTGCCCATCGAGACGCAGACCGGGGTGTGGACCAGCGGCGCGTCGATCGGACCGACCTGCAGCTCGACCCGCTCGGTGTTCATCTCTTCGGACAGCGGAATCTGGGTCCAGTCCAGGCCCGGCTGGCCCATGTCGACCGTGACCCGCCTGTCGCCGGCCATCTGGCCCGACAGCCGGCCGCCGTCGGTGTCGAAGGCCACGCTGTCCTTGCCGGCCGACTGCATCAGCAGCCACGCGACACAGCGCGTGCCGTTGCCGCAAGCGCCGGTGACCTCGCCGTCGGAATTCCAGAACCGCACATAGGCCGAGGCGCCCGCGCTGCGGGGCGGATCGATGGCGATCACCTGGTCGCAGCCAATCCCGCCTTCACCACGTTTGGCGATGGCGCGGATCTCCTCCGCCGTCGGATTGAAGGCTTGGGTGGCGGTCTCGATCACGACGAAGTCGTTGCCGAGGCCGTTCATCTTGAGAAAGGTGCGGCTCATGGTGGGGGCTATATAGTGGAAAAGTGGCGATAGCGTCAGAGGACGTTGCGCCGCGACGTCAAGACGACAAGGACTGGTCCGTGGTTGGTTCCATAATGCTCGCGCTCGTCATGGGCCTGATCGCATCGACCCAAGCGCCAGCGGCAGGTCCGTCAACGGTGCAGGGCCTGGACCATGTGCCGGTGGTGGTGGCGGATCTCGAGCGGGCCCAGGCGGATTTCCGGCGCTTGGGCTTTTCCCTCAAACCGGGGCGCGCCCACGCCAACGGCATCCGTAACGCCCATATCAAGTTTCCCGACGGAACCGAGATCGAGCTGATCACAGCCACGGCGGCCACCGATCCGCTGGCGGCCGAATATCGCCGCCTGATGGCGCAGGGCGATGGTCCAGCCTTTCTGGGGCTTTACGCCCCGGATGGGGATGCGACGGCCAAGCAGTTGCAGGCCTTGGGCGCGGCGCCGGAGCGGGAAGACGGCATGATCGGCTTTGCGCCCTCCAGCCCCTTGCACGTTGTGTTTTTCGGCCAGCGCCAGAAGTCTCCCACCGATCGGCCCGAGCATTTTGACCACGCCAACGGGGCTCTACGTCTGGAAGGGGTGTGGCTGAACGGCGCAAAAGCCCCCAGGAACCTTTTGAGTCGATTGGGAGTGTCCAGCCGCGACACGGCGTGCGGCCCTCCCGGTCGGGCCAGGACCGTGGCGGCCTTGCCGGAAGGGCGGGTGGTGTTTCTGGACAAGCCTGCGCCCCACCCTGATCGGCCAATCATAGCCGTCAGCCTTGAGGTGAAGGCCTTGGGCGAGACCCGTCGGATGTTGGCCGGCGCCAAGGTGCGCGCCCTGGAAACGGCAGGCTGCGACGGCCTGTGGATCTCACCCGCGGACGCCCACGGGCTCTGGATCGAATTTCGCCAATCGCCCCGCTGAAAGGCTGGAGCGACCCGAACAGACCGGGTTTCCCGCGAAGGCGGGCCAACAAGGCAGGCCGCCGAGAAATCTTCTGGCGCGGCGGAAATTGTCGGCTACCGTCCCCCGCCATGATCCTGCTTCGCACCTGTTCCGCCGGGGCCCTGGCCCTGACCCTGCTGTCACACGGCGCCGCCCTGGCGCAGGAGAGCGATCCCCACCTGGCCCTGGAGGCGGTGGAAAGCCCTGACAGCCTGGCCTGGGTGAAGGCCCAGAACGACAGGACCCTGCCCGATCCTGTCCGGGCGATCCGCGCTTTGCGGGCCTGCAGGCAGAGGCGCTGAAGATCCTGTCGGCCAGGGACCGCATCGCCACGCCCGCGTTCATCGGCCAGGACGTGTTCAACTTCTGGCAGGACGAGACCCATGTGCGCGGGATCTGGCGGCGCACGACCCTGGCCTCCTACAAGACCGGCGACGCCGGTCTGGGAGACGAGCTGGACGCTCGTCGCTCGGCCCAACGCCACGGCCAGAACTGGATCTGGAAGGGCGCCGACTGCCGGCCCAAGACCCATGACCGCTGCCTCGTGAACCTGTCGAACGGCGGCAAGGACGCCGTGACGGTGCGTGAGTTCGACCTTGCGACCAAGAGCTTCGTGGGAGGGGGCTTCTCGCTGCCCGAGAGCAAGCAGACCGTCGAATGGCTGGACCCCGACACCCTGATCCTGACCCGCGACTGGGGTCAGGGCACCACCACCGACAGCGGCTATGGCATGGCCATCAAGACCCTCAAGCGCGGTCAGGCCCTGAGCGACGCCGTAGAGGTGTTCCGGGGCCAAAAGAGCGACGTCTCGGCCCGGCCCAACGTGCTGCGCGACGCGGCCGGAAACCGGGTGGTGCTGATCGAACGCGCCACGGACTTCTTCCACAGCCAGGTCTTCCTGCTGGAAAACGGCGAGGCCAAGCGTCTGCCGGTTCCCGAAAAGCTGGAGATCCGGGGCCTGGTCGAGGGCAATCTGGTCATCAAAATCGAGGAGCCCTGGACCTTCGGCGCCAAGACCTATCCGGCCGGCTCCCTGGTGACGGCGACGCCCGAGATCCTGACCTGGAAGCCCGCCAAGGCCGGCGACATCCATGTCTCCAACAATTGCGACCCCTGCCAGCTCCTGGCCCCCGGTCCGCGCCAGTCGATCGACCAGGTGGCGGTGACCGACCACCGCGTCGTCGCCGTGGTCTATGACAATGTCCGGGGCAGCCTGGTCAGCCTGCAGCATCGCGGCGAGTTCGGCGTGACGTCCCAGACCCTGCCGGTGATCGCCAATGGCTCGGTATCGCTGGGCTCGCATTCGGACGAGGGCGACCAGATCTTCTACAGCGTCGAAGGCTTCACCACCCCAACCCAGCTGAAACTGGCCGACGCCGCCACCGGCGCGTCAGCGACCGTGAAGGCCCTGCCCGCCCAGTTCGACGGCTCCAAGCTGGAGGTCGAACAGAAGATCGCCACCAGCAAGGACGGGACCAAGGTTCCCTACTTCCTGATCCATCCCAAGGGCCACAAGCACGACGGCTCCAACCCCACGCTGCTGCACGCCTATGGCGGCTTCAACCTGTCGAAACTGCCGGTCTATGACCCGCTGGTCGGCAAGCTGTGGCTGGAGAAGGGCGGCTCCTATGCCGTCGCCAACATCCGGGGCGGCGGCGAGTTTGGTCCCGGCTGGCACGACGCGGCGCTGAAGGCCAACCGTCAGCGGGCCTATGACGACTATTTTGCCGTGGCCGAGGACATGATCAGCAAGAAGATCACCTCACCCCGCCATCTGGGCGCCTATGGCCGCAGCAATGGCGGCCTGCTGATGGGCGTGGCCCTGACCCAGAGGCCGGACCTGTGGAACGCGGTGGTGGTGGAAAGCCCGCTGCTGGACATGATCCGTTACACCCAGCTTCCCGCCGGCGCCTCGTGGATCGGCGAGTATGGCGATCCGGCCATCCCGGCCGAGCGGGCCTGGATCGAGGCCTATTCGCCGTATCAGAACCTCAAGGCCGGCGTGAAATACCCGCTGGCCTATATCACCACCTCGACCAAGGACGACCGCGTCCATCCCGGCCACGCCCGCAAGTTCGCGGCCCGGCTGGATGATCTGAAGGTCGACCACCTCTATTTCGAAAATACCGACGGCGGCCACGCCAATGGCGCCGACCCCAAGTCGAACGCCCGCCGCTGGGCGCTGCACTACACCTACCTGTCGCGCCAGCTGATGGATCACTAACTGATGCGTAGCCTTGTCCTCGCCCTCCTCGCCTCCACGAGCCTCATGACCGCTTCTCACGCCGCCGAACCCGCACCGCCCGCTAGCACCGAGGCGCGCACGCCGCTGTCGGAGCTGGGCAAGAACGATCCCTATCTCTGGATGGAGGAGATTGAGGGGACCCGCGCCATGGACTGGGCCAAGGCCCAGAACGGCAAGACCCTGCCGGTGCTGCAGAGCGACACCCGCTACGCCACCCTGGAAAGCCAGGCCCTGGCCATCCTCAACGCCAAGGACCGCGTGCCCGGCGTGTCGTTCGCCGGCGACGGCGCCCTGCGCAACTTCTGGCAGGACAAGGACCACGTGCGCGGCGTCTGGCGGAAGACCACGCTGGACAGCTATCGCACCGACGCGCCGGTCTGGGAGACGATCCTCGACATCGACGCCCTGTCCAAGGCCGAGAACGCCAACTGGGTGTTCAAGGGCGCCAGCTGCCTGCCGCCTCACGACACCCGCTGCCTGGTCACCCTGTCGAACGGCGGCAAGGACGCCGTCACGGTTCGCGAGTTCGACACCACGACCAAGAGTTTCGTGGACGGCGGTTTCGCCCTGCCCGAGGGCAAGCAGAACTATACCTGGCTGGACAAGGACACCCTGCTGGTCGGCCGCGAATGGGAGCCGGGCCAGGTCACCAAGTCGGGCTATGCCTATGTGCTGAAGGCCGTGAAGCGCGGCCAGCCCCTTTCGGCCGCCATGGAACTCTATCGCGGGACCGAGACCGACGTGTCGGTCAGCCCGTTTGTCCTGCGCGACTCGGACGGCAAGGCCGTGGCCGTTATGGCTCAGCGCGGCGTGACCTTCTTCGAGAGCGAGGTCTATCTGCTGGATGGTTCCGCGCCGGTGAAGCTGGACCTGCCGCTGAAAAGCTCGATCCAGGGCTATGTCGACGGCCAGATGGTCGTGCTGATGGAGCAGGACTGGCCGCAAAAGGGCTTCAAGACCGGCGACCTGATCAGCTTCGACCTGGCCAGGCTGAAGGCCGCTCCGGACAAGGCGGTAGCGACCCTGGTCCTGCGCCCTACCGCCCGCCAGTCGGTGGAACAGGTGACCACCACCCGCTCCAAACTGGTCGTGGGCCTGCTGGACAACGTCAAGGGCGCGGCCCAGGTCTATACCCACGGCCCCAAGGGCTGGACCGCCCAGGCGCTGGACCTGCCGGCCAACAGTTCGATCGGCATGGGCTCGACCGCCGAGGTCGACGAGCGTCTGTTCCTGACCGTCACCGGCTATCTGACGCCCACCACCTACTGGCTGGCCGACGCCGGCACGCTGAAGCTGGAGCAGGTCAAGGCCTCGCCCGCGCGCTTCGACGCCTCGACCCACGTGGTCGAGCAGTTCGAGGCCACCTCGACCGACGGCGTGAAGATCCCGTACTTCGTCGTGCGGCCCAAGGGCGTGAAATACGACGGCGCCGCCCCTACCCTGCTCTACGCCTATGGCGGCTTCCAGCAGGCCATGACCCCCGGCTATTCGGGCGTGATGGGCAAGCTGTGGCTGGAGCGCGGCGGCACCTATGTGGTGGCCAATATCCGAGGCGGCGGCGAGTTCGGTCCGGCCTGGCACGAGGCGGGCCTGAAGGAGAACCGCCAGAAGGTCTATGACGACTTCTTCGCCGTCTCCCAGGACCTGATCACCCGCAAGATCACCTCGCCGCGCCGGCTGGGGATCATGGGCGGCAGCAATGGCGGCCTGCTGATGGGCGTGGCCCTGACCCAGCGGCCGGAGCTGTACAACGCCGTGGTCATCCAGGTGCCGCTGTTCGACATGCTGAACTACACCCACATCGGCGCGGGCGCGTCCTGGGTCGGCGAGTATGGCGACCCGGCGATCCCCGCCGAGCGCGCCTGGATCGCCGCCTATGACCCCTATTCCAACCTGAAAGCCGGCCAGAAATATCCCGAGGTGTTCATCGAGACCTCGACCAAGGACGACCGCGTCCATCCCGCCCACGCCCGCAAGGCGGCGGCGCGGCTGGAAGAGCTGGGCTATCCGGTGCTGTATTACGAGAACATCGACGGCGGCCACGCGGCCAGCGCCAACCTGGCCGAGACCGCCCGCCGCCAGGCGCTGGAATATGTGTATCTGTCGCGCAAGCTGATGGACTGATCTTGCTTACTCAAGGTGGACGGGGCGACTGCCGCGTCAACTATGGGGAAAGCTATCTGGCCCAGGATCGCGGCCGATCAAAACCGGTCGTGATCCGCCATGAGCCAGCCTGCCTTGAAGATCGACGTCGTCTCCCGCGATGGAACTTCAGCCCGCCGACATCGACCGCTGGTCGATGCTGCAGTCGGGTCAGGCGCGTCTGGATTCGCCGTTCCTGTCGCCGCGCTGGACCCAGGCCGTGGCCAGGGCCCGGATCGCGACGGGCAAGGCCGCCTGTGACATCAAGGTCGCGATCCTGCGCGGCGGCGACGGCGTGGCCGTCATTGCCACCGGCTACTGGGCCGCCAAGAAGGGCCATGCCGGTCGGCGCGCCGATGTGCGACTATCAGGCCCTGGTCGGCGCGCCCGGCCTGGCCGTGGATCCGCGCCGGCTGCTGGCCGCCCTGGGCGCCCACCGCCTGGATTTCTGCCACATGCAGGCCGACGACGAGACCCTGGCCCGCCACGGTCGGGGCCAGGCCGACGGCCTGGATCGTCGAGATCCCCGACGGCTACGCCGCCTATGAAGCCCAGCGCAAGGCGGCGGGCTCCGGCGTGCTCAAGGATGTCGACAAGAAGCGCCGCAAGGCCGAACGCGAGGTCGGCCCCGTCGTCTTCCGCGCCCTGTCAGATGCGCGCGCCGATTTCGACCAGCTGATCGACTGGAAGCGCGGCCAGTTGGTCGCCACCGGCCAGACCGACTATTTCCGCACGCCCTGGGTCATGGAACTGGTCCGGGACCTGTTCGCGACCCGCGACGAGACCTTCGGCGGCGGGCTCTACACCCTGCACCTGGGCGGCAGCCTGGCCGCCGTGCACCTGCATCTGCGCGGCGCCCATACCCTTCACGGCTGGCTGATCGCCCACAATCCGGCGTTCGAGCGCTACTCGCCCGGCCTGATGCTGTTCCAGGACATCCTGAAGAGCATGGACGCCACGCCCTATACCCAGCTCGACCTGGGGGCCGGCGACTATCGCTTCAAGCGCGAGCTGTCGAACGCCCGGCAGACGGTGATGTTCGGCTTCTTCGGCTCGCCCTCGCCGGCCACCTTCGTGCGCAGCGCCGCCTATGGCGTGCGCCAGATGGCCGAGGCCCTGCCGTTGGGGCGGATGTCGGAACTGCCCGGCAAGGCCATGCGCCGGCTGGACCTGCTGCGCGGACTGCACTGAAAAAATGTACTTTAGATTGTGTAGCCTAAGATTTGCTGCTGGTTGGAACCAGCGCTGGACACCTCGGTTACGTGTATTGGGAGCTGATATGCCGGCTGGATTGCAAGCAAACGACAATGATCGGCGCGGCATTGAGGTAGAGATTGCCGAGCGGAGCGATTTGCCGGGGATGTGGACGGTTGAAGCTGTCGACACCGGATCAGAGGGCGAAATTTATCAAGCCCTCTTCACCGGCCCAAAAGCCAAAGAACGAGCTTATGAATACGCGCTCTTGAAGTACGGGATAGGTAAGCCAGCGTCTGATACGCGGACTTCAACATCCAATTGATCAATACAGGTTTGCGGCCGCTTGTGGCTGTCTCGACTGTACCACTTACCATCGCGTATTTTGACATCAGAGATGTCTGAAATGAAAAGGCAACGCCACTGTCCATCAACCGGAAGGCCAGAAGAAGAGCCTCCCGCAAACTGGAAAGTGAGAACCTTTTCCAATCCGTTCTTAAAGCCAATAGCGTGCGGACAAACCTCACGGCTATAGCCTTGATAGTTGAAGATAACTTGCTTGCCTTCTACGATAGCTTTTCGGATCAAATCGTAATTTTGGGTCATGGTTCACCTGTGGACATTCCATTGGTGAACCGAAGGCTTGACAAATCAGTCTCGGACGACTTTTTACCGAGTGTTGCACCGACCCCTGCGCCTCCGGTTCATACGGTTTTGCAGGAAGCTTGGTACTTAGAAGCCGCCTTGGTTCCAGCCTTGGCGGCTTCGTCATACCTAAGCCTGACGACTCGGAGTCCTAAGGCGCCGGTTACCAATGAGTCAACAGGCCAAAGCCCACATCTGGTGTACAGTGAACAGTAAAGCTTGCCTTAGCTACCACATTTGGTGGTTAACACACCAAATGTGGTGGTTGATCTGCGACAATTATTCTCACGAAGACTCGAACTAAGGCACCGCACAAAAGCGGCCTTAGCTCAACCCTGTCCCAGTCCCACGCGCAGGGTCGGCGGATCGATGCGGCCGGCGTCCCAGGCGCGGGTCCAGGCCAGCTTTGCGACGTTCTCACGGAACGCGAAGCGCAGCAGGTGCTCGGCGACCACGTCTTCCAGTCGCGCCAGGCCGTCATGGGAGGTGGCCTCGACGGTGATGTCGAGGCCGGTCTCGTCGGCCGCCATCCGGCAATCCCCGAGCGGAAGGGGAATGCTGGCGGTGGTCTCGTCCAGACTGACCACGAACTTGTGGCTCCAGTGCTTGGCGAGCTGGGTCATGTAGCGGGCCCCCTTGTCGGTGGGCAGCCGGGCGTGGCTTTGCATCAGGGTCTCCATCAGATGCGTTCGATGACGCCGGCGGCGTCGTCCAGGGCCTTGGCGATCTGCTCGACCTGCTCGGCCGACAGCTGGCCGGCGGTGAGCTTCAAGCGCAGGGCGGTCTTGAGGTTTTCGCGGGCCCGCATGATCTGCGGCGAGAACGCGGCGCTGCGGGCGGCGGCCTCGGCCATCCGCTCGAACAGGCCCTTCACCGGCTGGGCGTTGCTTTCCAGGAAGGCTTCGCCCTCGGGGGTGATGGTGTGCAGCTTCTTGCCGCCGCCGGCGTCGCTGACGGTGATGTAGCCCAGCTCTTCCAGCAGGGTCAGGGTCGGATAGACCACGCCCGGGCTGGGGGTGTAGGCGCCGCCGGCCAATGTCCTCGATGGCCTTGATCAGTTCGTAGCCGTGGCTGGGCTTCTCAGCGATCAGCTTGAGGACCACGAAGCGCAGGTCGCCGTGGTCGAAGAACCGGCCCATGCGACCGCCGCCCCGGCCGTGATGACCGCGACCGCCGTGATCATGGCCGTGAAAGCCGAAGGGATGACGGCTGTGATGCCCGTCGCGGAAGCCGTGGTGGTGAGGGTGTCGTCCAAACATGTGATTTTAGATCCTATTTCGTTATATCGGAATTGTAGATATATCGGATTGGAAATTCGTCAAGAGCGTATTTCGATATATCTGAATTCGAGTGTGACGACGCTGCCGTCCAAGCCGCGCCAGAAATGTCCAAGCCGGCGCCCCAAGGTAAAGTTTAGTCAGACAGGGACTTGATCGGAGCAAAAGCGTGAATACATGCGTGGAATCCCCGTTGGCCGGAGACGGACACGGGGGTCGCGATGACAATTTCGGGGACGCCCGAGGTTCTGCGCCGAAACCCTGGATACGAGACGGCATTCCGCCTTTTCGGTCCCTTCAAAGAACCACCGGGTGAGCCGTTTTGACCTCTGATCGACCCCGCAGCCGCGACAGGACCTCCATGTCCACTGGATTGGCTTTCGCCCTGGCCGCAACGTCCCTGGCGTGGACGACGGCCGCCCAGGCCCAGACGCAACCGCCCAAGGTCGACGCCCCGGCCGCGACCTATGCTTCGGTCAGCCCCAGCGCCGGCGATCCTTGGCGGGGTCTGAACCGCGCGTCCTTCGCCATCAGCATGGGCCTGGACAAGATCGTGATCGGTCCCGTCACCCATCTCTACATGGCGGTCGTTCCCGGTCCGGTTCGCGATCGCGTCAGCGCGGCGGTCTATAATCTGGGCGAGCCCAATACGGCGATGAACCTGGCCCTGCAGGGCCACGGCAAGGCGGCCGCCCGATCGGGGACCCGCTTCGTGGTCAATTCCACGGTCGGCGTGCTGGGCCTGTTCGACGTGGCCGCCAAAACGGGCCTGAAGCGGCGTGAGGCTGATTTCGGCCAGACCTTCGGCCGCTACGGCGCCGGGCCCGGGCCTTACGTCTACGTTCCGGTCATGGGCCCCACCAACCTCCGTGACGGAACCGGCCGGGTGCTGGACATCGTCACCGATCCCCTCGGCTTCGCGTTCGGCGGGCTGGAGAGCCGGTTCGGCCGCGCCCGCCTGGGCGTGACCATCCTCGACACCCGCGCCGTCTATGACAGCGCCTTCGTCGCCCTGGACGACACGATCGATCCCTACGCCGCCACCCGCTCGGCCAGCGAGCAGCGGCGCGCCGCCTTCGTCCGCGAGGCGACGGGCGAGGTTCAGGCCCTGCCGGACTTCGACGACGCCGAGACCTCCTCCCCACGCCCTCGACCCCACTGGAGGCGCAGCCCGCCCAGGCAGGACCCCAATGACCCAGACCCTGTTCCGCCTTCCGCCGCCACCCGCCGCCTGGCGCTGTGCGCCGCGTCTGGGCCTGGTCGATGCGGGCGCACCCGCCCTGGCGCAGGGCGGCGCACGCGACGCCGGCGCCGAGCAGTTCGTCCAGAGCCGCGCCCAGAAGATCATCGGCGTGCTGGCCGACAAGGGCATGACCACCGCCCAGAAGAACGCCTCGTTCGCATACGGCGATCGACGAGCTGGCCGACGTGCCGCGCGTGACCAATTTCGTGCTGGGCAAGTATGCCCGCACCATCACGCCCGACCAGAAGGCCCGCTTCTCGGCGGCCTTCCGCACCTATGCCGAGGGCGTCTACCAGAACCGCCTGGGCGACTATCACGGCGAGTCCCTGAAGGTGACCGGCTCGGTCGTGCGCAAGCCGGGCGATGTGATCGTCAACACCGTGGTGGCCGGCGGACAGGTCAGCCAGCCGTTGCCGGTGGCCTGGCGCGTGCTGAACACGGGCGGCGCCTGGAAGGTGGTCGACGTGCAGGTATCGGGCGTGTGGCTGGCGATCACCCAGCAGCAGGACTTTGTCTCGACGATCGACAACGCCGGCGGCAACATCGACGTCCTGATCGGACAACTTCAGCGCGGCGGCCAGCGCCCAACGCGGAGCAAGTAAGACATGAGTTCGCGCGAACAATGGGCCGAAACCGGCATGGGCATCGTCGTCCTGGCGGTGGCCGGGGCGTTCCTGACCTATTCCCTGAGCGTCGGTGGCGTGAAGATGAAGCCCGGCGGCTATGACGTCACGGCCAAGTTCGGCCAGGCCGGCTCCCTGGCCCCCGGCGCGGCGGTCAGCGTCGCGGGGGTCAAGGTCGGCACGGTTTCGGAAATCACCCTGGATCCCAAGACCTATCTGGCGGTGACCCGGCTGCACCTAGACCCGACGGTGAAACTGCCGTCGGACTCCACCGCCAAGATCACCAGCGACAGCCTGCTGGGCGGGGTCCATGTGTCGATCGCGCCGGGCTCGGCGCTGGACGACCTCAAGCCCGGCGGCGAGATCGACAACACCCAGGGCGCTGTGGACCTGTTTGGCCTGATCGGCCAGGTGGTGCGTCCGCAGAGCGCCGAGACCCCGGCTACGACGCCGGCCGCACCGGCCGCCAATCCGATGCAGCGTCGCGCCCGAGTCCTATTGAGATGGCCGACGCCCACGCCGTGAACCCGGTGCGAAGGCTGGGACGATCCACCCTGTCCGGTCTCCAGATGGTGGGGTCGGTGGGCCTGTTCGCCCTGCGCGGAACCCTGGCGGCCCTCACTCCGCCGTGGTTCGGCGGCCAGACGGCGCGGCAGCTGGTGGCCATCGGCTTCTTCTCGCTGCCCGTGGTCGGCCTGACGGCGGTGTTCACCGGCGCGGCCCTGGCCCTCAACATCTTCACCGGCGGCGGACGCTTCAACGCCGAGCAGGTGATGCCGCAGATCGTGGCCCTGGGAATCACCCGCGAGCTGGGCCCCGTGCTGGCCGCCCTGATGCTGGCCGGCCGTGTCTCGGCCGCCATCGCCGCCGAGATCGGGGCCATGCGGGCCACCGAGCAGATCGACGCCATGCGGACCCTGTCGACCGACCCCTATCGCTATCTGGTCGCGCCCCGCCTGCTGGCCGCGACCCTGATGCTGCCGTTGCTGACCGTGATCGCCGACATCATCGGCATCGCCGGCGGCTGGCTGGTGGCGGTGAAGATCCTGCACTTCAACCCGACCATCTATGTGCGCAACACGCTGGACTTCCTGCAGGCCTGGGACGTCGGCTCGGGCCTGATCAAGGCCGCCGTGTTCGGCTTCATCGTGGCGCTGATGGGCTGCTACCACGGCTACAACGCCTCGGGCGGCGCGCGCGGCGTGGGCCGGGCCACCACCCACGCGGTGGTGTCGTCGGCCATCCTGATCTTCGCCTCCGACTATCTCCTCACGACCCTGTTCAGCACATGACCGACATCGCTCCCAAACTGCACTGGAAGGGCGTCAGCAAGCGCTTCGGCGGCCCGCCCGTGCTGGACAGCCTCGATCTCAGCGTCGCGCCCGGCCGGTCGCTGGTGATCATCGGCGGCTCTGGCCAGGGCAAGTCTGTGACCATCAAGACCGCCCTGGGCCTTGTGCGGCCCGACGCCGGCGAGATCCTGGTGGACGGCCACAACACCGTGAACCTGAACGAGGGCGCGCGGCGCGAGCTGTTTTCCAGCGTCGGCGTGCTGTTCCAGGGCGCGGCGCTGTTCGACAGCCTCAGCGTCTGGGAAAACGTCGCCTTCCGCCTGATCAACGCCGACGGCGTGCCGCGCAAGCAGGCGAAAGCCATGGCGATCGAGGCCCTGTCCCGCGTTCGCCTGGGCGCCCAGGTCGCCGACCAGTATCCGTCCGACCTGTCGGGCGGCATGCAGAAGCGCGTCGGCCTGGCCCGCGCCGTGGTCGCCAGCCCCGAGATCCTGTTCTTCGACGAACCCACCACGGGCCTCGATCCGATCACCGCCGCGGCGATCAACGAGCTGATCGTCGACCAGGTGCGCGACCTGGGCTGCACGGCCATCTCGATCACCCACGACCTGGCCTCGGCCCAGACGATCGGCGACGAGATCGCCATGTTGCACGGCGGTAGGATCGTCTGGCACGGTCCGGCCGCAGACCTGAAATCCGCCGACAATCCCTATGTCCGCCAGTTCGTCGATGGGCGCGCCGAGGGCCCGATCGCCAATGTGGTCTAGGACGACAGCGGCCGCGACGCTCGCGGCGCTGACCTTCGCGACTCTGGCGCTGGCCAGCCCCGCCCTGGCCCAGGACTTCGTTCGCGCCGACTGCCGAGACTACGCCACGGCCAGCCCGGCGGTGTACGACACGCCCGAGCACCGGCGCTGGTACAAGCGGTTCTGGACCGGCGACTGCGAGCAGCTCAGCTTCTGCTTCCCAGGCTCGCCCAACTGGAACGACATCGTCGCCAAGCTGCTGGCGCGGGGCGGTCCCGCCGAGCGCCCGATGCTGCTGCCCAAGGCCTGCCGGCTGGGCCGGATGATCGGGCTGGAATGGTCGCGCGAGAAGAAGATCCGCCGCATCGACACCACCGACCTGAAAACCTTCAAGACGATGCTCGAAGCCTCGGGCGACGCCCTGCGCGGCGTCGAGCGGGTGGAGGCCTCGGCCCAGACCAAGCTGAAGCGTTAGGCCGCAAACTTTCTGATCAAAATCCTTGTCATCCCGGCCGTAGCGAAGCGGAGAGCCGGGACCCAGGGGCAACCGCGTTGCGACGGCCCCTGGGTCCCGGTCGGCTATGCCGCCCGGAATGACAAGAGTTTTGTTGGATCCAGCTTCAGGCCGCCTGCAGCGTCTCGGCCAGAAGCCGGCCCTCGGCCGCGCGGGTCGAGCCGGCGCGCCAGGCCACCACGATCTCGCGGCTGGAATGCTCCGAGGTCAGGGGCCGCACGGTGACGGCGGCGTTGTCGGTCAGGCCCGCCTGCACCGCCATCGACGGCAGGAACGACACCCCCAGGCCCGAGCCGATCATCTGCACCAGGGTGGGCAGGGAGGTGGCGGCGAAGCTCTCCTCGTCGCCCAGACCTTTGGGCGGCTCCAGTCCGCAGGCGGCCAGAGCGTGGTCGCGCAGGCAGTGGCCGTCTTCCAGCAGGATCAGGTCGTCGCCCGAAAGGCTGTCGGGGTCGACACGCGCCGACGCCGCCATGGGATGGTTGGCGGGGGCTGCGGCCAGCAGTTCGTCATCCTCGACATGGGCCCAGTCCAGGCCGGACATGTCGTAGGGCAGCGCGATCAGGGCCGCGTCCAGCGCGCCGGCCTTGAGCGAGGCGATCAGCCGGTGGGTCAGGTCCTCGCGCAGGAACAGCCGCAGCTTGGGAAACTGCTCGCGCAGCACCGGCAGGGCCCGCGGCAGCAGGAAGGGCGCGACCGTCGGAATGACGCCGAGCCGGAACCGGCCGGTCAGCGGCTGGCCGGCGCACCTGCGCCGCCTGCACCAGATCCTCGGTGCGGGTCAGGATGTCCTGAGCCCGGCGCACGGCCTCCTGGCCGGCGGCGGTCAGGATCACGCCCGAGCGCGCCCGATCGACCACCGGCGCGCCCAGGATCTTTTCCAGTTCCTGGATCCCCGCCGACAGCGTGGGCTGGGTGACGTGGGCGCTCTCGGCGGCCCGGCTGAACGAGCCGTGCTCGGACAGAAGCTTGAGATATTGCAGCTGGCGCAGGGTGGGGAGCATGGACCCCATATAGGGGCATCACACCCAAACGCATAGAGACAGCCTATCCACGGCAATGATTTAATCGATTGGACCTATCGATCGCCGCTGGGTACATAGGCTCCACCATTTACGGGAGCACTCCATGGCCTTGATCAACACCACCATCAAACCCTTCACCGCCCAGGCCTTCAAGGCCGGCAAGTTCATCGAGGTCAGCGACGCCGATCTGAAGGGCAAGTGGTCCGTCGTGTTCTTCTACCCTGCCGACTTCACCTTCGTCTGCCCGACGGAGCTGGAAGACCTGGCCGACAACTATCCCGAACTGCAGAAGATGGGCGTTGAGGTCTATTCGGTCTCGACCGACACCCACTTCTCGCACAAGGCCTGGCACGACAGCTCGCCGGCCATCGGCAAGATCCAGTACACGATGATCGGCGATCCGTCGGGCCTGGTGACCAACAACTTCGAAGTCATGCGCGAAGGCGTTGGCCTGGCCGACCGCGGCACCTTCCTGGTCGACCCGCAAGGCGTGATTCAGTTCATGGAAATCACCGCCGAGGGCATCGGCCGCAACGCCACCGAGCTGCTGCGCAAGATCAAGGCCGCGCAGTATGTCGCCTCGCACCCGGGCGAAGTCTGCCCGGCCAAGTGGGAAGAAGGCGAGAAGACCCTCGCGCCTTCGCTCGACCTCGTCGGCAAGATCTAAAGCCTGAAGACCGCGCGGCCCCCTGAAGGGGCCGCGACCCGGCGTCGCCGCCCGCTCACCGTCTCCCCACGGAGCCTGCGGCGGCGCCCACTTTCTCTCTCTGAAAATTCCACGCGTTCCCCCGACGGGAGAATTGCGCCTTCCATCCGGAGCCCGCCATGTTGGACGACAGCCTGAAGACCCAGCTGAAAGCCTATCTGCAGAACCTGCGTCAGCCCATCGAACTGGTCGCCTCGCTGGGCGAGGGCCAGGGCTCGAAAGACATGCTGGCCCTGCTGGAAGACGTGGCGGGAACCTCCGACAAGGTGACCCTGAACCTGGCCGGCGACGACGCCCGCAAGCCCTCGTTCGCCATCACCCGCGCGGCGGGCGACGCTTCTGTTCGCTTCGCCGGCCTGCCGCTGGGCCACGAGTTCACCTCGCTGGTGCTGGCCCTGCTGCACGTGGGTGGCCACCCGCCCAAGTTCGACGCCGAGGCGCTGGACCAGGTCCGCGCCCTGGAAGGTCCGTTCCACTTCGAGACCTATTTCTCGCAGAGCTGCCAGAACTGCCCGGACGTGGTCCAGGCGCTCAACACCATGGCCGCCCTGAACCCCAACATCACCCACGTCGCCATCGACGGCGCGCTGTTCCAGGCGGAAGTCGAGCAGCGCCAGGTGATGGCCGTGCCGACCATCCTGCTGAACGGCCAGCCCTTCGGCCAGGGCCGCATGGACCTGGAACAGATCCTGGCCAAGCTGGACACCAGCGCCGTCGACCGCATGGCCGAGAAGATCAGGGGCAAGGACGCCTTCGACGTTCTCGTGATCGGTGGCGGCCCCGCCGGGGCGGCCGCAGCGATCTACGCCGCCCGCAAGGGCATCAACACCGGCGTCGCGGCCGAGCGTTTCGGCGGCCAGGTACTGGACACCATGGCGATCGAGAACTTCATCTCGGTCTCGCACACCGAGGGCCCCAAGCTGGTCTCGGGCCTGGAGCAGCACGTCAAGGAATATGACGTCGACATCATGAACCTGCAGAGGGCCGTGGGCCTGGTTCCGGCCAAGGTTCCCGGCGGTCTGATCGAGGTGAAGCTGGAAAACGGCGTCAGCCTGAAGTCGCGCAGCGTGATCCTGTCCACCGGCGCCCGCTGGCGCAACGTCAATGTCCCCGGCGAGAACGAATACAAGAACCGGGGCGTGGCCTATTGCCCGCACTGCGACGGCCCGCTATTCAAGGGCAAGCGCGTGGCGGTGATCGGCGGCGGCAACAGCGGCGTCGAGGCGGCCATCGACCTGGCCGGCATCGTCGCCCACGTCACCCTGATCGAGTTCGACAGCCAGCTGCGGGCCGACGCGGTGCTGCAGCGCAAGCTGGCCAGCCTGCCCAACGTCGCCATCGTCACCTCGGCCATGACCACCGAGATCCTCGGCGACGGCGCCAAGGTGGTTGGCCTGACCTACAAGGACCGCAACCACGACACCGTCCATCGGGTGGATCTGGAAGGCGTGTTCGTGCAGATCGGCCTGGTGCCCAACACCGAATGGTTGAAAGACAGCGGGGTGGCCCTGAGCAATCGCGGCGAGATCGAAGTGGATCATCGCGGCGAGACCTCGCTCCCCGGCGTGTTCGGCGCCGGCGACGCCACCACCACGCCCTACAAGCAGATCATCATCGCCATGGGCGAGGGCTCCAAGGCCGCGCTTTCGGCCTTCGACTACCTGATCCGCCTGGATCCGGCGCGTCCGGCGGAGCAGGCGGCGGCCTGATCTTCAGGCTTTTCGAGACCTTGCGACTCGCACCCCGCATTGGGCGGGGTGCGACGTCTGCGCCCTCGACATTCGACTTGACCTTCCGCTACTTTGTTAACTTCTGGAAAAGAGATTCGGTGCCAGCCGGCGACCAGCCGCGCGAGCTTTCCGATACCTCGGGTTGAGAAGGTGGGCGAGATGAGGCTGCTGTCCAAGAACGTCCGTGACGACAAGTCCGGCAAGGCCCCCAAGCCGGCCATGCTGGTCGAAGGCGTCGGACGTCCGGAGGCGCCGATCGTCTGATCGAGTCCACCCAGGCCATCGGCGTCCGCTACGAGACGATCCATGGCGGCCTCGACAGCATCGCCCGCGTGGTCGAGCACCTGCGCGCCATCGAACCGCTGCTGTCCGAAATCCGCCAGCCGGTCGCCGAAGAGTTCGAAGCCCGCCGGGCCGAGCACGCCGAGCTGATCGCCCTGCGCGCCAATTACGAACAGGCGCTGCGCCAGGTGGCCGCCGCCCAGACCGAAGAACGCGAACTCAGCGCCCGCCTGGCCACCACGGAAGTCGCCCTCAGCGAGTCCGACGCCCGCCGCCAGGCCCAGGACGCCACCCTCGAGGATAACGCCCTCGAGATCGACCGCCTGCGCAACGGCCTGCTGCAGTCGGAACTCAAGGTCGGCAATCTCGACGCCTCGCTGCGCGACTCCACCGCCCGGATCGAGCACTTGGTCCAGGACGTCGAAACCCTGCGCACCCAGAGCCAGGACATCGACACCCGTCGCGGCGAAGCCGAGGCCGCGCTGGCCCGCGCCAGCCAGGACAACGCCCTGCTGACCGAGGAAGTCGTCACGCTGAAGAAGCGCGTCGATCAGGCCGGTCTGGACGTGGCCCGCCTGTCGCGCATCGAAACCGACCTCGAAGCCCAGATCGCCGCCGAGCGCGCGCGCGAGCTCAGGCCACCGAGAACGCCCTGGCCGTGCACCAGGCCGACGGCCGGTCGACACCACGTGGCCTGGACAGCCATGGTCGAGGCCGGCCGCGCCGAGATCTCGGCCCTGCAGACCCGTCTGGAAACCGCTTCGGGCCGCGCCGACAAGCTGGAAGAGATGAACGGCCAGATCGCCCAGCGTCTCGCCGAATCCAGCGCCCAGCAGCAGGCCGTCGAACGCCGCGCCGGCGACCTCAATGTCGCCCTGGAACGGGCCCTGGACCGCATCCGCTCGCTGGAAGACGAAGCCGAGACCCTGCGTCAGCGCCATGCCGGCGTCGACACGGCCCGCGCCGCCGCCATCGAGCGCGCGGACCAACTGGCCAAGGGCGCGGTCACCCACGACAAGGCGCTCAAGCGCGCCGAGGAACGGGCGCTCCAGCTCAAGGCCCGCATCGACGCCCTGCAGGAGTCGCACGACCTGTCGCGTCGCCAGCAGGAAGAGAAGCTTGTCGAGCTGCAGACCCAGATCGACCGCCTCACCTCCGAGGCCGCCCTGGCCGAAGGCGCCCTGGAAGCGGCCCGCCGCGACCGCTCTGCGTCTGCAGATGGCGCTGCTGGGCGCCACCGAGGATGACGTGGCCGCCGTCGGCTGATCCGAAGCGATCAGAGCTAAAATCTTGTCATCCCGGCCGTAGCGAAGCGGAGCGCCGGGACCCAGGGGTAACCGCTATGCGCCGGCCCCTGGGTCCCGGGTCGGCTACGCCGCCCGGGCTGACAAGTGATTTTGCCACACCCTTTTATTCCGGCTTCCCCGTCTCAACCTGGGCCTTCAGCCGCGTGACCTGCTGGCCGATGACGCCGTCGACGGGCGCGGCGATCTTGTCGAGCCCGCCCTTCAGATAGCCGCCCACGTCATAGGTGACGGTCAGACGGGTCTTGCCGTCCGTCTCCGCCAGCCGGAAGGCCAGGTGACCGGTCGCGCCGCTGCCCTGCAGCGGTCCCAGCGCCCCGAACAGCACCAGCTTCTGGCCCGGAACGGCATTGACCGTGCTCATGTGCAGCACCGAGCCTCCATTGGGCAGCTTCTCGCAGAAGCAGCCGCCCGACGCCGCCGCCAGCGACAGGTTCGCGGCCGAGCCGGACCAGGTGTGGCGGCCGTCCCACCAGCTGGACGGCTGGATGATCGCGGCCCAGACCCTGGCGGCCGGCGCGGCGATCTCCGACCTCGTGCCGGACCTCAAAGCCGTTGGGACCGCGTCGACAGCCTCGGCGCGGGCGCTGAGTCGCAGTCAGGGCCAGTGGCGGCGACGTAATCAGCTTCATCTGACCCGGTCCCTCGAAATGAAGGGGGCAGGGTTCTGCTAGGCCGGTTCGGTCAAGGACAAGCCAAGGCTTTATCCGCAGGGGGAGTCATAGCCGTTGCGCCCCTAGTCCGGCGGCGAAGTGATCGCCGCGCCGCCCGCCTTCAGCCGGTCCAGCACGCCGTTGGCCGGCAGCAGATAGGCCAGGTCGACCACCGCCACGGTGACGCCCAGCAGCAGCGCCGCGTCCAGCGCCGAAGCCGACTGGCCGATCTGCTGGGCCAGCAGAGTCGCGCCGCCGGGTGAGCGGGCCAAGCACCGCTGGGCGGCGCTGGTCGAATAGCGGGCCCGCACGCTGGCAAGGTCGCCCCGCGCCCAGTCGCCGCCGATCGTTGTGGGACGGCCGCCCTCATATTCCAGCTCGTCCAGGGCGTCGCGCAGGCAGGCCAGCTGGGCGTCGGGCGACAGTTTAGCGGCGCTGCTGACCACCGCGCTCATCCGGTATTGGCCCACGGCCTTGATCTTCAGCTTCCGCGCCTTGGCCATGCGCTCGATCGTGCTGACGGGCTTGGCCTCGGACAGGCCGGCCGCCTGACGGAAATCCGACAGCAGCAGGAAACCGGCGACGGCGGGCTGCCAGTTCTTGTAGTCACCGGCCCCCTTGCGGGCGCGGGTGCGGGCCGAGACAAAACGGGCCTTCAGGTCTGGCGGCAGCTCGTCCTCCAGCTTGTCGCCCAGGCCCTGGCGCAGGCCGCCGCCGCCCTTGAGCACGAAACCGGCGATCTGGGCGGGACCGACCGAGGCCTTAGGCGGGATCAGCAGCACGTCAGCCTGGCCCAGCGCCCGCTCCAGACGCGGACTTTTCCAGGCCAGCTGGTGGGGCAGGGGCGTGGCCGCGCCGACCACATAGAGTTTGGCGCCGCCCTTCTCGACCAGCCAGATCGCCGGACCGGGCGCACGGGCCACCACCAGCAGTTCCTCGACCACCGCGCTGCCGGGCTCCTGCGGCGCGGGATCGACGGTCTGGGCGTGGGCGGCGGATGAAAGGGCGAAAGACGCAATCGCGGCGAGGGTGGATTTTACAAACGCCATGTCAGCTCTCGAATACCGCGTCTGGGGCAAACCTAAGGCGCATTATAAACTTGTCATCCCGGCCGCAGCGAGCGGAGAGCCGGGACCCAGGGGCAACCGCGATGCGCCGGCCCCTGGGTCCCGGATAGCCTCTGCGAGGCTTCCGGGATGACAAGCTATTTTAGAGCCGCAGAGATCAGGCCCCCGGCGGCACCGGGAACCCGCGATCGCGCATCAGGGCGCCGATCTTCACGTCGCGGCCGCGGAAGGCCTTGAACTGGTCGACCGGATCCACCGAATTGCCCTTCGACATGATGGTCTCATACAGCCGCTTGGCCGTCGGCTTGTCGTAGAAGCCGCCCGGCGCCTCCTGGAAGGCCTCGGCGACGTCGGCGGTCAGGGTGTCGGCCCACAGATAGCTGTAGTAGCCGGCCGAATAGCCGTCGCCCGAGAACACGTGACCGAACTGCGGCGTGCGGTGCCGCATGACGATCTCCTTGGGCATGTTCAGCTTGGCCAGTTCCTCGCGCTCGAACGTGTCGGGATCGATATCGACGTCGCCGGCCAGATGCAGCTTCATGTCGATCAGGGCGCTGGCCAGATATTCGGTGGTGTCGAAGCCCTGGTTGAACTTGTCGGCCGCCTTGATCTTGTCGACCAGAGCCTGCGGGATTGGCTTGCCGGTCTGGTAGTGGACGCAGAAGGTGTTGAGCACCTCCTTGGTCGGCAGCCAGTGCTCGTTCAGCTGGCTGGGGAACTCGACATAGTCGCGCGCCACATTGGTGCCAGACACCGACGGATAGGTCGCGTTGGCGTTCAGGCCGTGGATGGCGTGGCCGAACTCGTGGAACAGGGTGGTGGCGTCGTCCCACGAGATCAGCACCGGCTCGCCGGGCTTGCCCTTGATGAAGTTGGAGTTGTTGGAGACGATCGTGGTGATCTCGCCCTTGAACCGCTCCTGGGTGCGATAGGCGTTCATCCAGGCGCCCGAGCGCTTACCCTCGCGAGCATAGGGGTCGAAGTACCACAGGCCCACATGCTTGCCGTCGCGGGTCACCTCGTAGACGGTCATGTCTTCCTGGTAGACCGGAACGCCTTCGACCTTCTTGAACTGGAAGCCGTACAGCTGGCCGGCGGCCCAGAACATGCCCTCGCGCAGCTTGTCCAGCTGCATGTACGGCTTCACCTCGTTCATATCGAGGTCGTACTTCGCCTTGCGGACCTTCTCGGCATAGAAGCGATAGTCCCAGGGCTCGATCTTGAAGCCACCCTTCTCCTGGTCGACGATCGCCTGCATGGCCGCCACGTCGATGGCCACCTGGGCGATGGCCGGGGTCCACACCGCCTCCATCAGGCCCATGGCGTTTTCCGGCGTCTTGGCCATGGCGTTCTCGAGGCGCCAGTGGGCGTGGGTCTTGAAGCCCAGCAGCTTGGCGCGCTCGACGCGCAGTTTCAGGATCTTGGCGATGATGGCGTTGTTGTCGGTGGCGCCGCCGTTGTCGCCGCGATTGACGAAGGCCTTCCAGACCTTCTCGCGGGTGGCGCGCACCGGCGAATAGGTTAGGTAGGGATCCACGCTGGAGCGGGTGTTCACGATGATGAACTTGCCCGGCATCTTGCGCTGGGTCGCGCTGGAGGCGGCGGCGGCCTTCAGCGAGTCCGGCAGGCCGAGCAGGTCGGCGTCCGTCAGCGCGATGAAAGTGTTCTCATCGGCCAGCAGGTTCTGGCTGAACTTGGTGAACAGGCCGGCCAGCTCGGTGTTGATGGCGCCGACCCGGGCCTTGGCCGCCGGGTCCAGCTTGGCGCCGGCCCGCACGAAGTTTGTGTAGTAGATCCACAGAACGCGCTGCTGCTCGGACGTCAGCTTGGCCTTGTCGGGCGAATTATAGACCGTCTCGATGCGTTTGAAGAGCGCGGGGTTCTGGTTGATCTTGTCCTGCAGGGCCGAGAGCTTGGGGTCCATCTCGGTCTCGACGGCCTGGAACTCCGGCGAGCTCATGTTGCCGCCCCAGATCCCGTAGTAGCAGTAGAGGTCGGCCAGCGTCCGGCCGCTGTCTTCCAGCGCCGCGATGGTGTTGTCGAAGGTCGGGGCGGCCGGGTTGGCGGTGATCGCGTCGATCTCGGCCAGGTTCTTCGCCATGGCCGCTTCCAGGGCCGGCTTGAAGTCGGAAACCTTGACCTTGTCGAAGGCCGGCACGCCGCCGAAGGGGCCGGTCCACTTGGCCAGCAGGGGATTGGTCTCGGCGGCCATGGTCATGCTCGGATTGAGGGTCGCGGCGACGCCGGTGGCGGCGGCCGAAGCGAGAAAGGTGCGACGTTGCAAGGTCTGGACTCCAAAACGTGAACCCGAAGCCTAGAGCCTTTTAGCTTCATATGGAATCATATGAAGCGTTCAAAAAGGCTCTAAATCATACACTTAGAGCGCGATAGCCGCCGAAACCGCGTACACTTTCGGCTATCGCGCTCTACGGCGCCGGACGACCAACATGTAAGGGGTTTCGCGCGGGGATGCTCGCGGGACCGGGCTTTGACGGCAGGATCGTCCGCGATCACGGCGAGACGGAGGCGTTCCTTGCAACTCGACCCCGAGGCGTTTGGATCAAGATTCCGACGCCCGCCGCGTGGACGAGGCCGTTTTGGCGCGCTAAAGCCGGGTGCATGTCCATCGGCGTCTTTGACTCCGGCGTAGGCGGCCTCAGCGTCCACCGCGCCCTCGTGCAACGCCTCCCGCAGGCGGATTTCACCTATCTGGCCGACCAGGCCAACGCGCCCTATGGGCTGCGGTCCGGCGAGGAGATCGTCGACCTGACCCGCGCGGGCTGCGAGCGGCTGTTCGACACCGGCGCCAGCCTGGTGGTCCTGGCCTGCAACACCGCCAGCGCCATCGCCCTGCGCCGCCTGCAGCAGACCTGGCTGCCCAGCTATCGCAAGGCGCTGGGTCGCCCGATCAACGTGCTGGGCATCATCGTGCCCACCATCGAGGCGGCCACCGGCCTGCCCTGGGAGCACGAGGCCGAGCGGCGCGGCGACAAGGTGGAGCAACTGGACGTGTTGGGCGTGTTCTCCACCCCGGCCACGGCCCGCTCGCGCGTCTATGAGATCGAGATCGACAAGCGCAAGCAGGACCTGGCGGTGTTTTCCCAGCCTTGTCCGGACCTGGTGCCGATGATCGAGGCCGACGCCGGCGCGGTCGAACTGGCCCAGACCGTCGACGGCTATGTCCAGGCGCTGAAGACCCGCATCGGCCGGTTCCCGGACCGCGTGGTGCTGGGCTGCACCCACTACGAGATCATCGCCGACATCTTCCGCGCCGCCCTGCCGGCCGGCACCCCGCTGATCCAGCAACCCACCGCCACGGCCGACGCTCTGGAGCTCTATCTGGAACGCCATCCGGAGCTGGACCCAGAACCGGCGGCTCGCGAACCTTCCTGACCACCGGAACCCCAGGCCCGCAGAACGGCCTGGTCGAAAGCTTCTGGGGCGGCCCGCTGCGGCTTGAGGCGGCGTAAGGGCGCTTTGGGCAGGGAGCGGCCTGACCGCTTTCGAACCTGGCTGGCCTCTCTGTAAGTCTGCCTGCCTGCAGCCCTATTGGATATCGGGCGTTGCTACCGCGTAGCCCTTCTGTCTAAGCAGATCGAGCACCCCTCCTTTTGTAACAAGCGGAACGGGATCGAAAACCGCGACCGAATGACCCGGCTTGCTCAAGGCTGCTTCAACCGCATCTGCCTGATCTGGAATCCATCGTTGCGACATCGCAAGAACGCTGGGCATTGCCGATGTACAGTCAGGCGCGCTGGCACGGATGGCTATTGTGCGTCCGCCAATATTATGGCGCATAAACAGATGTCGGTCAGAGATGGACTCACGGGCGCGATCTAGAAGCGGTCGTATGTCACCTCTGGCCCAAGCTGCTGCCGCAGCGTCTCGGCTTGAAAAATCTCCGGATTGCGGTTGCTCTACATATTCGAGCGAAGACGTAAGGCAGGTGAGCCCAGGCCGTTTCAGATCGGTAAGGAACTTATCTGCATCGCGTCGTCCGTAGAGGTGCGCTGGGCGAATAACCCTGACGCGCTTTTGTTTCGCTATCGCCCAGACAATGCTGTCGAGTGACTGGCCACTCAGAGGCAGCCGTTTGCTTTCGACCTCCCCAGCCAAGATCATGCCGGCCAGGGCTGGCGACATGCCGGCCATTTGATCATCTGGGACTTTAAGGCGATCTCGCGCGGCAATGTAGCGAGCGCGGATCGGCCCATCGAGGAAGGTCTCAGGCGCGCCCGTCGTTTTGGCGCTTAGCGTCTTCGCCACCACATTCGGGGGAAAGGCGTTTTCCGTCCATCTCGGCGAAAGAATGAGGCTGTTTGCGCCACTCAGCCGCCGTTCCAAGCGCTGGCGATCGAAATCCAGGCCACTAGGAAGCCAGCCGGGCGAGGCCAGGATATAGACCACACTGTCCCCACGCGACACCTTCCACCAAGGAGGGCCTAGCGGCGCTGTGACGATCAGCTCTTCGAGTGGGACAATCTCGCTTTCCAGCCCGCCGACCTGAGCGTGACTCTGAACCGGAAAAAACAGGCTCGCCGCTGAAGCCAACACGGTGAGGAGCCTCTCCAAACCTGCTGATAGCGCCCGGTCCATAGCCCCTCCCGCATCCTCTGGTTAAGCTGAAGGCCACCAGTGTCTGAAAAGTCGCGCCGATTTCAGGTCCCTGCCGGCCGATCCGACTGTCCGCTTCTCGCTCCGGCTCAGATCTCGACCAATCTACGCCGCAACCAGTGGCTGGATACCTGCCAGGGCGTCCCGGCTCGCGATCGCATCGCGGGACAGGTCGTGCTGGGCCTGAAGGTTCATCCAGTATTCGGCCGAGGTTCCAAAGGCCTTGCCCAGCCGCAGGGCCGTATCGGCGGTGACGGACCGTTGCTCGCGCACCAGCTGTTCGATCCGGCTGCGGTCCTTCAAGCCCAGGGCCTTGGCCAGCGCGCCGGCGGTCAGGTTGAAGGCCGGAAGATAGTCCTCGCGCAGCAATTCGCCCGGATGGGGCAGGGGCGAGGCCAGCGTCGTGTAGTCGATGGTCATGTCATTCTCCTCGCCGATCGGCTTGGCGAAAATGGTTCGGCGTCGTCAGCAGCGCGCTCAATGGTAGTCGACGATCTCAACATTTTCAGGCCCAGCGGGACCCCATTCAAAGCAAACACGAAACTGGTCATTGATGCTGATCGACCACTGGCCTGAACGGTCGGCGGTCAACTGATGAAGGCGATTTCCTGGCGGCGTGCGAAGGTCATCCACCGTCGCGGCCGCATGAACCGCCGCCAGTCGACGACGGGCGGCTTTGACGAGGTCTGGCGGAAAGCCCTTGGGCGAACGCCCCAGAAAAACGTCTTCCGCGAACTTGCCTTTCCAGCTTTGGATCATCGGGCGCCCCTCGGATATTTGTAGTGTATAGCGCTACGGAATGCAACAAGGTTGTAGCGCATCACGCTACGTTTGAACCGTCAGGAGCGCTCGCAATGACTCTCGCCCACTGGGTCCGAACCGCGACGTTCTGAATCGCGCGCAAACGAACGCCGTAAACGCCCCTTAACCCTCTTGAGGCACAACATCGCGGTTCGGCGGTTCGATACCCGGTGTTTTCGGAGAGTTTCATGGCGCGAGCGGCGCGGCGTACGACGGCGGAGCTCCTTTGGGATGCGGTTCGCTACGGCTGGGCCCAGCCGTGGTCGGCGCGGTTCCGCGGCGGCGTGATCACCGTGGTCGGCGCGGGCCTGCTGCTGGCCGTCGCCACCTATAACGCCGCCGATCCCAGCCTGAACGCCGCCACGGGCGTCGAGGCCACCAACGCACTGGGCGGCGGGGGCGCGGCCGTGGCCGATATCGTCATGCAGTCGCTGGGTCTGTCGGCCTGGGGCGCGGCCCTGCTGATGCTGGTGTTCGGCGTAACCCGCGTGTCGCAGGCCGATCCCTCCGCCGAGCGCCAAGACCTGCGCCTGCGGGCCCTGGCCGGCGTCGGCGGCCTGCTGGCCTTGGCCGGCGTGCTGTCGGCCCCGCGTCCGCCGGCCGCCTGGCCGCTGGAAAAGGGTCTGGGCGGATTCTGGGGCGACGGCCTGCTGCACCTGCTGGCCGGCATCTTCCATTTCGCCCGTATTCCCGGCGCCACCCTGATCGCCGCCCTGCTGCTGGCGGTGCTGGCCGCGATCGCCCTGGGCTACGCCATCGGCTTCCGCCGCTTCGACCCCGAGGCCATCGCCGATGCGGTGGGCGGCGTGCTGCAACCGCGCGAACGCGCCGAGCCCGAGCCGGTGGCCGCGCCGGCCCCCAAACCGGCCCGCGCCCGCAAGACGGTCGAGACCCCGGTCCCGCCGCGTCGCCCCGCCCGCCCGGAGACCGCCCCGCCCGAACAGGCCTATACCCCGCCCGTCGCGCCGGCCCCCGAGGTCGATGATGAGGACGAAGGCGCCTTTGAAGAGCCGATCAGCGCCCGCCCCCTGGCCATCGCCAAGCCCAAGGGCGCCACCAAGGACAGCGGCCGCGAACAGCGCGAGCAGCAGAAGACCTTCGACTTCACCCACGAAGGCGGCTTCCAGCTGCCGGAACTGGCCATGCTGGCCAAGGCCAAGCCGCGCTCGTCCGAGGTCGACGCCGCCGCCCTGCGCCAGAACGCCCGCCTGCTGGAGAGCGTGCTGGCCGAGTTCGGCGTCAAGGGCCAGATCGACCAGATCCGCCCCGGTCCCGTGGTCACCATGTACGAGCTGGTGCCGGCCCCGGGCGTCAAGACCGCCCGCGTCGTGGCCCTTGCCGACGACATCGCCCGTTCGATGAGCGTGATCTCGTGCCGCGTGGCCGTGGCCCAGGGTCGTAACGCCATCGGCATCGAAATGCCCAATTCGCGGCGCGAGACGGTCTATCTGCGCGACCTGCTGTCGAGCAACGATTACGAAAAAACCAGCTCCATCCTGCCCATGGCCCTGGGCGAAACGATCGGCGGCGAGCCCTATATCGCCGACCTGGCCAAGATGCCCCACCTGCTGATCGCCGGCACCACCGGCTCGGGCAAGTCGGTCGGCGTCAACGCCATCATCCTGTCGATCCTCTACAAGCTGCCGCCCGAGAAGTGCCGCTTCATCATGGTGGATCCCAAGATGCTGGAACTGTCGGTCTATGACGGCATCCCGCACCTCCTGGCCCCCGTCGTGACCGATCCCAAGAAGGCCGTGGTGGCCCTGAAGTGGACCGTGCGCGAGATGGAAGACCGCTATCGCCGGATGTCCAAGATCGGCGTGCGCAACATCGGCGGCTATAACGAGAAGGCCAACGAGGCCCTTGAAAAGGGCGAACATTTTGAACGTACAGTTCAAACGGGGTTCGATGACGCCGGCCGCCCGATCTACGAGACCGAGCAGATCCGCCCCGAGGCCATGCCCTATCTGGTCGTGGTCATCGACGAGGTCGCCGACCTGATGATGGTGGCCGGCAAGGACATCGAAGGCGCCGTCCAGCGCCTGGCCCAGATGGCCCGCGCCGCCGGCATCCACCTGATCATGGCCACCCAGCGCCCGTCGGTCGACGTCATCACGGGCACCATCAAGGCCAACTTCCCCACCCGGATCAGTTTCCAGGTGACCAGCAAGATCGACGCCCGCACCATCCTGGGCGAGCAGGGCGCCGAGCAGCTGCTGGGCCAGGGCGACATGCTCTACATGGCCGGCGGCGGTCGCATCACCCGCCTGCACGGCCCGTTCGTCAGCGACGCCGAGGTCGAGACCGTGGCCCGCTTCCTGCGCGACCAGGGCACGCCCAACTATCTGGAAGAGGTCACCGCCGGCGGCGACGAGGAACAGGAAGAGGCCATCGAGGCGCTTCGCCGAGCGAGCGGCGGGGCCACGACGACCTCTACGACCACGCCGTGGCCGTGGTCACCCGCGACCGCAAGGCCTCGACCAGCTACATCCAGCGCCGCCTGCAGATCGGCTACAACCGCGCCGCCTCGCTGATGGAGCGGATGGAAAAGGAAGGCGTTGTTGGTCCCGCCAACCACGCCGGCAAGCGCGAGATCCTGGCTCCGCCGCCGCCGTCGCTGTAGCCACGGATCGTTGTGGCTCCGCTTGCGTTTTCGAGCGCGTGACCGCTTCAGCGTCACGCGCCCTGAAACGCTTCAAGCGGAGTTCCGACATGATCCCCCTGCGCACGCCCGTCCTCGCCCTGACCCTGATCACGATGGTCGGCCTCAGCGCCTGCGACCGCAGCGCCGGCCGCAAGCAGGAGACGGTGGGCAAGATCGAGTCCGGCGTCGGCACGGTGATCGGCGACAAGGACCTGAAGAAGCAGGGCAAGACCGACAAGGTCGTCGGCAATGTGAAACAGGGCGAACTGAAGGACGCCGTCAAAGACGCGAAGAAGTAGGAGATGGTCTCAGTCGAGCGGCCGCGGGGCTAAGGCTTTCGCGTTTCCGCTCGCCGATCCAGGACGGAGCCATCCTTGCATCTCACCGCGAAATGCTCGCCGGACTGTCGGCACTCGCTACCCAGGCTTACACGCTGTGATGCCGATCCAAGGCCCCCGGACACCATCATAGCCGCCGCCCAGGTCTTCCGTGAGAGATAGAATGTCCCACTCCGCCGAGCGTCGATAGGCGGCCCTGACTTCGTCGGCGGTGAGATAGTTGAAGTAGCGGCCGAAAGTGTCTCGACCTTCGCGGCCGCCGCCCTTGAAGTTGGCGAAATGAATTCCACCCGGCTTGAGGGCGCGAAATACGCGGCTCAGAATGCCCGGAAGAGCGGGACGGGGCACATGTAGCAGGCAGGCATGCGCCCAGACGCCGTCGTACGCCTCCACCGCCGCCAGTTCATCGAACCGCATCACGCGAACCGGGCGACCAAGTCGCTCTTCGGCCTGGTGAGCGATCTCCGGAACGCCATCCGTGGCATCCAGTTCAAAGCCTCGGGCCAGCATGTCTTCGCTGTCCCGCCCGCCGCCACCCGAGTTCGAGAATTCGGGCGCCGGGCTTCAGGCGCTGAAGAAAGGCGTCAAGATGCCGGCTTGCGCCACCGCGTGCGCTGGCGGCGTAGGCGGGCGCCTCATCGGCATAAAAGCCGAGCGTCGCCTGATCGTGGGCGGCGTGATCCAACGAAGAGGGTCCTCGCGCGGTCATTCTCCAGTTTTAGGCCTGGATCTGGACTTCGGGCAATCACGGCGCCGCCGAACCGCAACCCATGCTCCAGCTTCCGCGTTTCCGACACCCAACCTGAACGCCCCTTCATCGGAGCGCCGGAAAATGGCCTCGCGACGGCCTTTCGCTTGTCGTGTCGTCGGGGCAAAGGTTGAGACTACGGAGAGATGCAGACCATGACCCACCAGACCCGCCGCTTCCTGATCGCCGCCGCCGTCGCGGGCCTGGCCACGCCGGCTTTCGCCCAGGCTCCCAAGCCCGCGCCCGCCGCGCTGAACGCCGAGCAGCAGGCCCTGGTCGACAAGGCCACCGCCTATATCCAGGACCTGTCGTCGGCCAAGGGCCGCTTCGTCCAGACCGACCAGCGCGGCACGGTCACGCAAGGCACCCTGTGGCTACAGCGGCCGGGCAAGGCGCGCTTCGCCTATGAGGGCCCGTCCGGCCTGCTGGTGGTCAGCAACGGCAGTAGCGTCAACATCTTCGACAGCCGCCTGAAGACCTTCGAGAGCTATCCGCTGAGCCGCACGCCGCTGGCCCTGCTTCTGGCGCGTGAGGTGCGGTTGGATCGCGGCGTGGTCATCACTGACGTTCGCAAGCTGGCCGACGGCTTCACGATCGTGGCCCAGGACGCCAAGCGCCAGACCCTGGGCCGGATCAGCCTGGAGTTCAGCAACGCCCCCGTCGCCCTGATGGGTTGGACCGTCAGCGACGTGAAGGGCGGCGAAATCCGCGTGCGTCTGGCCGACCTGGAAAAGGCCTCGGGTTTTGATCCCAAGTTGTTCGTGCTGAACGATCCGCGTCGCCGCGTCGGCAAGCCGTAATTGTGACATTCTCACAACATGCAAGAATCAACAGCATCGCTGCTTGACTTAATATTTTTCAGTGGCATATTTAACACGCATGGCGATGAGAGCCCGACCCTCTCTTCGCAAACCGTACCGGATCCTATCCCCTCCCGGTCGCGGCATGAGAGACCCGACTTTCGCCCGGACGCTTGATGCGTCCGGGCGTTTTTCGTTTCCGGCGGCGCTCAAACCTTTTAGAGCCAGACCATGCGCCTCCGTCTCGCCACCTGGAACGTCAATTCCGTCCGCCTGCGCGCCGAGCAGGTCGCCCGCTTCGTCGACGAGCAGGCGCCCGACGTGCTGTGCCTGCAGGAGATCAAGTGCCAGGAGGGCGAGTTTCCGCGCGAGGCCTTCATCGCCGCCGGCCTGCCGCACCTGAAGATCGCCGGGCAAAAGGGCTGGCACGGCGTGGCCATCGCCTCGCGCCTGCCGTTCGAGGACGTGCCCACCCTGATGAGCTGCCGCGAGGGCCACGCCCGCTGCGTGGCGGTCAAGGTGGCCGGTGTCGACATCCAGAACTTCTACATCCCGGCCGGCGGCGACACGCCCGACCGGATCGGCAATCCCAAGTTCGACCACAAGCTGGACTTCTACGAGACCCTGACCGCCGCCCTGAAGAAGCGTGATCCCAAGGCTCCGCTGATCGTCACCGGCGACCTCAACATCGCGCCGGGCGAAAACGACGTCTGGAGCCACCGCCAGATGCTGAAGGTGGTCAGCCACACGCCGGCCGAGCTGGAAGCCTTCGACGCCATGATCAAGTCGATGGACCTGCTGGACCTGCCCCGCCTGGCCACGCCCGAGCCGGAAAAGCTGTTTTCGTGGTGGAGCTATCGCGCCGCCGACTTCCGCAAGTCCAATCGCGGCCTGCGCCTGGACCACATCCTGGCCAGCCCAGGCCTGCGCGACGCGGCCTTCGTGGACGGCAAGGTGTCGTCCAAGGTGCATGACACGGTGCGCGAATGGGAACGGCCCAGCGACCACGCGCCGGTGACGGCGGATCTGAAGCTTTAAGGACGCACGGCGCCTCAAGCCCTACCGCCGCCCCCGCGCGATCAGCGCCGACAGATAGCTCTCCATCAGCAGCACGAACTCGTCCTCCAGAGCGGCCGGCGACAGGGCCAGGTCCGGCTCGGCCGCCGCCGCGCGCAGCAGTCCGGCCACCGCGTGGGTCAGGACGAACAGCTGTTCCGGCGACAGATCGAGCTTCAGCTCGGCCTTGCCGCCAATCGCGGCCAGAAACGCCTGGTGGTGATGGGCCATCACGGCGTCGCCGCCCCGATCAAACAGGGCGTCCAGCAGGGCCTTGCGGGTTTCGGGCGAGCCTTCGAAGGTGGTCATCAGGGCCTGAACGATCGGGCGGACGCTGCCCAGCTGCGGCGCGGCGATCAGGGTCTGGGCGATGCGGCCCCGCGCGGCCTCGGCCCGGCGCTGGGCCATGGCCGCCAAGATCTCGGCCTTGCCCGCGAAATACTGATACAGCGTGCCGATGCTGACCCCGGCCCGCTGGGCGATGTGGTTGGTGGTCAGGCGCTCTAGCCCGTCGGCCTCCAGAAGTTGAAAGGTCGCGTCGAAAATCGCCCCGACCGTCGCCTCGGCCCGCGCCTGCCTGGGCGTTCTGCGTTCTTTTTCAGACACTTGCCCGATCCTCCCGCGCCAGGTCCGCTCGCCGGACAAGGCGAGTAGGAACATGAGCAATGCTTACATAATCTGATGTGACAGGCGAGGGGTCGCCAGCCGCGAAAGGATTTCGAGCATGACCGGCACAATCCAGCAGGTGCGGGCCCGGGTCGCCGACCAGAAGACCCGGCAGCCGGAGCTCTATGGGCGGATCGACTTCGAGGCGACGCCCGAGCGCTTCACCGATGACCCGGCCGACAGCGTGGCGCCCAAGAGTGTAGCGGGCGCCGAGCCCACGGCCGAGCAGCTGGCGCTGATCCGCGCCTACACCCTGCTGGGCGACCGGGTGGCAGACGCCTATGCCGGCCTGATGCCGCAGCATGGCTTTCGCGGCCTGATCGCGATGCTGACCAGGGCCTGCGACGAGGGCGTCGAGGCCGTACCCGAAGCGCCGCCCGAGCTGGTCGCCTTTATCCGCGACATGGAGCAGGTTCCCGACTGGGTCGACATGGACCTGGTTCGGGAAGGCGCGCGGCTGGACCGCAACGCCGCCGCCAACCTGTCGCCCTTCGCCATTCGCGGGGCGTTCGTGGCCACCTTCGTGAACAGGTACGCGGCCCTGCCCATGGCTCTGACTGGAACCCTGGGCAACGAGACCGCCGCCCGGCGGGTCAATGAAACGGCCAGTTTCTTCACCTCCACCCTGCTGCCCGGCGCGCTGGAGCGGCATGGCGAAGGCTTCAAGGCCGCCGCCATGGTGCGGCTGATGCATTCGATGGTGCGCTTCAACGCCCTGCGCCGGCCCGGGGCCTGGGACCCCAAGGTCTATGGCGTGCCCATCCCCCAGGTCGACCAGATGCCGGCCGGCCTGATCCCGATCTTCCTGCTCAGCTACAAGTTGCTGCGCCAGGGTCGCACCACCTTCACCCCGGCCGAGCGGGCCAAGGTCGAGCTGGCCCGCTATCGTTGCTACCTGCTGGGCCTGCCCGAAGACCTGCTGGCCGACACGCCGGTGGGCGTGGTTCAGACCATGACCGCCCGCAACCAGACCCTGCGCCGGGGCTTTGACGACGAAACCTGCGGCGCGTTGGTCCGCGCCACCCTGGCGGCCTACCTGCCGCCCGACCGCTCGTGGCGCAATCGGCTGTTCGACACGGTCGAGCGCGGGTTCGCCAAAGTGTTCTTCCTGCGCCAGTTCATGGGCGGCGACGTGGCGGCCGCCGCGCGGATGGGGGTGACGATCACCGCCGCCGACCGCGCCCTGTTCGGGCTGGTCGCCGCCATCGTCACCAGCCGGATGCTGGCCTATGGCCTGGCCCTGAAGGTTCCGGGCCTGCGCGACCTGGCCGACCGTGACCTTGTGACCCAGCTGCGCCGCCATCTGGCGCGCTATGGCCATGCCGAGTTCACGACCGATGCAGCGCAGTACCGGCCGACCACGAGCGGGGCGGCGAAGCCCGCGACGGCGTGAGCAAGAACGGGGATAGAGCCCGCCCAATCCCCGTTCTTTGTGAAATGAAGATCAACGAAATCAGCGCCCTGTAAAATAGTTGATCGCGCCAATCCTCCGCGTTCAAACCGCCCGCATAATCAATCTCACCTGACAGCACGGGAAGGGCGTCCGGCCGGCGACCAGAGGCGGCTGTCAGGGGTGATCGAGCGGGGCCACCGGAGTCGCGTGAGCGGGACCGGGCTGGGCTTAAACGAGGACAGAGGACGTAAACCTGTCCATCGGGGAACTCTCGTCGGAGGTCCCCGCCCGTCCGAAGGTACGTTCCGGGTCCTCCGGAATCGGCGTGGCTGCAGCTTGAGGGCTGGGTCCGTCGCGAGGAGGGCAGCCCGGATGTGGTGCAAAGGGTTGAACGAGACCCGCGCGTGCCGGCCAGAGGGATAACGATCACGCGGAGCGTTCGTCTTCGTCGAAACGGTACTTAGAACTCACACATTCCGGGCGAGGCCCGGACGCTCCGCGACCCTTCCCATCACCATCGCAGCGAAAGCGCGAGGTCGCTGACACTTGCCCCCTACGGATCGCTTCGCGACCGTCTTCCCCCGGAGGGGGAAGATGAAACGCGCGGATCCCATCTTCCCCCTACGGGGGAAGACGGCTGCGCAGCAGCCCGTAGGGGGCAAGTGCAGAGGCCCCCGAAACCACTCAGCCCTGCAGTTCCACCAGGCCCAGCTTCACCCAGACGGCCTTGTCCTTAAGCGTCGACTTGATCCACTCGACATGGATCTCGCGTTCGGCCTCGGTGGAGCGCGCGGCCAGCGGGCGGGGGCGGAGGCCATAGGCGCCGGCCTGCAGCTGGCCGGCCATGGCTTCTGTCACCACCGCGGTCAGTTCCAGGGCGCGTTCCTTGCCGCCCTGCAGTTCCAGATAGACCTCGGCCAGCAGGTGGGCGTCGATCAGGGCGCCGTGCTTGTCGCGGCTGTCGAGGCTGATCTTGTAGCGCTTACACAGGGCGTCGAGCGAATTGTACATGCCCGGAAAGCGCTTCTTGGCCATGGCCAGGGTATCGACCCAGCGCGGCTCCGGCAGCGGGGCGCGGCCGCACTTTTCCAGCTCGAAATTGACGAAGCTGCGGTCGAAGGCGGCGTTGTGGGCCACGACGACGCTGTCGCCCACGAATTCGAGGAAGCGGTCGGCGATGGCCTCGAACCGGGGCTTGCCGGTCAGGAAGGCGCTGGACAGGCCGTGCACCTTCTCGGCTTCGGCCGGCATGTCGCGCAGCGGGTCGCAATATTCGTGGAACGACTTGCCCGTGGGCATGAAGTCGACCACCTCGATGCAGCCGATTTCGACCAGGCGGTCGCCCGTCTTCGGATCGAAGCCGGTGGTTTCGGTGTCGAGGATGATTTCCCGGGCCATGGCGATTCAATGGGCCGGTTCGGCGGCCCCTTCAAGTCACGCAGGTTGTCGCAGGGTCGCCAGGATCCGACGAACCTGTTGATGGGCGTGCTCCAGCCCCTGGCCGGTGTCGATGACAAAGTCGGCGCGGGCCCGCTTCTCGGCGTCAGGCAGCTGCCGCGCCAGGATGGCGTCCAGCTTGGCTTCATCCATGCCGGGGCGAGCCAGGACCCGCTGGCGCTGGACCTCGGCCGGGGCCGAAACCACCACCACCTTGTGAACCCGCTTGTCGCCGCCGGTTTCGTACAGCAGGGGCACGTCCAGCACGACGATATCGTGGCCGCCGGCCTGGGCGTCCTCGAAGAACCGATGCGATGGGCCCCGACCAGCGGATGGACGATGGTCTCCAGCTTCTGCAGCGCCTCGGGATCGCCGACCACCGCCGCGCTCAGCCGGGCGCGGTCGATCGCGCCGTCCACGACGACGCCGGGAAAGGCGGCCTCGACCGGCGCCACCGCCGCGCCGCCCGCCGCGTAGAGCGCGTGCACCGCCGCGTCGGAGTCATAGACGGGCACGCCTTCGGCCTGGAACATCGCCGAGGTCGTGGACTTGCCCATGCCGATCGATCCGGTGAGGCCCAGGATGATCATGGCTCAGACCTCGCCAAGGTGATGCAAGGCCAGGGCGCGGACGTCGACCGTGGTCGGCGGGGCCTGGCCGTAAAAAGCTTCAAAAGAAGGAACGGCCTGGCGCAGCAGCATTTCAAGGCCGTCGACCGTGCGGCGTCCGGCGGCCTGAGCCCTTTTCAGGAAGGCGGTGCGCAGCGGCTTGTAGACCATGTCGACGATCACCGTGTCGGCCGGGGTCAGCGCCAGATCAGCGGCCGGACCCTCGCCACCGTTCAGACCCAGGGACGTGGCGTTGATCACCAGCCCCGCGTCGGCCAAATGGTCGGGCAGGGCGTCCTGGGCAACCGCCACAACCCGGGCGCCGAAAGCTTCGGCCAGGTCCTGAGCGCGGTCCAGCGTACGATTGGCGATCTTCAGCAGGGAACAGCCGGCCAGCAACAGGGCGGCGATCGCCCCCCGCGCAGCGCCGCCGGCGCCCAGGACGACCACGGGGGCCGAAGCGAGGTCATAGCCGGGCGCCTGGGCCGCGATGGCGCCCAGCAGGCCTGGACCATCGGTATTGTCGGCTCGGATTGTCCCGTCCGCCTCAAAGATCAGCAGGTTGGCGGCGCCGGCCATGCGGGCCAGATCGCTGACCTGGTCGGCGCTCGCCAGGGCGCGCTCCTTGAAGGGAATGGTGACATTCAGCCCGCGAATGGCGCCGCCGCGCAAGCCGTCGATGAACGCCTCGAAGCGATCCTCGGCCGGGGCGAACGGAACATAGGCCGCGTCCAGTCCGGCCGCCGCGATCCAGGCATTGTGGATCAACGGGCTCATCGAGTGACGGATCGGCGCGCCGCAGACGCCGGCGACGATCGCCGCGCCGGTGAGGCCCCCGGACGATTGAGAACTCATGCCTCGAGGGCTCCATGAAGACGCAGGAAGTCCAGCAGGCCCACCAGGGGCAGGCCCAGGATGGTGAAATAGTCGCCGTCGATGGCGTCGAACAGCTGCACGCCTTCGCTTTCCAGCTCGTAGCAGCCCACGCAGTGCAGGATGTGCTCGCCGCGCCGGTCCAGATAGCCGTCGAGCCAGGCGTCGCTGAACGGTCGAACCGACAGCTTGGCGCTCTGCACCACCCGCCAGATCGGCTTGCCGTCGCGGGCCACGACCACGGCCGAATGCAGCTTGCGGGTCTGGCCGCGCAGCTCCAGCAGCAGGGCGCGGGCTTCATCGAGCGTCTCGACCTTGTCGATCAGCCGGCCGGCGAAATCCAAAGTCTGGTCGGCGCCGATCACCAGGCCGGGCCGCTTGGTCGAGACCTTGACGGCCTTCAGCTCTGCCAGGGCGTCGGCCACTTCGCGGGGGCTGGCGGCCCTCGGCCAGCAGTCCGGCCTTGGTGGCGTCTTCATCCACGCCCGCGACGACGGCCTCGAAATCGATCCCGGCATTGCGCAAGATGGCCTGCCGGGCCGAGCTTTTCGAGGCCAGGGTGACCGGGGTGGAGCTCATCCCAGAACCTCGACCTGGCCGCGACCGCCCGACAGCAGGTTGATGATCGCCGCAGCGGTTTCCTCCACCGAGCGGCGGGTGACGTCGATGATCGGCCAGCCCATCTTCTCGAACAGGCGGCGGGCGGCGATGATCTCGCCGCGCACCGAGTCGGTGTCGATATAGTCGCTCTCGCGGTTTTCCTTCAGCGACAGCAGCCGGTTGCGGCGGATCTGGATCAGCCGGTCGGGCGTGGTCATCAGGCCGACGATCAGGGTGTTCTTCAGCTCGAACAGCTCGGTGGGCGGCGGGCGGCCCGGAACCAGCGGCACATTGGCGGCGCGGACCCCGCGATGGGCCAGATAGATGCAGGTCGGCGTCTTCGAGGTCCGCGAGACGCCCACCAGGATCACGTCGGCCTGGGTCAGGTCCTGACCGCCTTGGCCGTCATCATGGGCGATGGCGTAGTCCAGCGCCTCGATCCGGTCGAAATAGTCGTTGTTGAGCGCGTGCTGCGCGCCCACCCGCGTGGAGATCCGGGCGCCCAGATAGCGCGACATGGCGCTTACCACCGGATCCAGCGCCGCGATGCAGGGCATTTCCAGCCGCCGGCAGCCTTCCTCCAACGCCTGGCGCAGGTTGGGGTCGATGATGGTGTGCATCACCACGCCGGGCGCCCCGCCGATTTCCTCCAGCGCCCGGTCCAGCTGCCGATTGGAACGGACCAGCGCATAGATGTGTTCGATGGGCAGAATGTCGGTGAACCGGGCGCAGACCGCGCGCGCCATCGCGTTCAGGGTTTCTCCCGTCGAGTCCGACACAAGATGGATATGGAAATAGGTCGCGAAGCGGGGCGCCGGGCGGTCCTCGCCCCCGCCGTTGCTCGAACCTTCCTGTGGATCATCCGTTAACGGTTGCTTAACCACTTGGCCTGCCTCTGGGGACGCGTGGGCGCCGAAACCGTCCCGAAGCGTCATGTCATGGCGCCGCTGTGATCAACGGCTGCATTGACCGCGTAACATCCCCAAGCTCACCCCGCATCCCTCGATCTTGGATCATCGCCATCCCGTGTCCTGGGACGAGTGGTTAACGAGCCCTTAAGTCTGACGCCGGCCGTTAAGAGTTCATTAAGAAATGCAAGGCCCTAGCGATCCATCCCCAGGATTAACAGGGCGTCTTCCCCATGTGGGGGATCGTGGGCAAAAGTCGGGACAGCGTGTGCGCGAGCCGGGGAACCAGCCGGTTTTCCCCAGTTCCCACTTGCTCTTCTCCTCCTACCGTCAAACTTAAGATCTTATTAAGAAATGAAGATTGGCCTTCGGGCTTGAGCCCAAGGGCCGGACGGGATTTAAGGCCTTCATGACGCTCGTGACGCCCAAGCTGCTTTCGGTCCTGTCGGGACAAACCGCCGACCGCCCTCCCGTATGGTTCATGCGGCAGGCGGGTCGCTACCTTCCGGAGTATCGGGCCGTCCGCGCCACGACGCCGGATTTCATCAGCTTCTGCTTCGATCCTGAAAAGGCCGCCGAGGTGACGTTGCAACCGATGCGGCGTTTCCCCTATGACGCGGCCATCGTGTTCGCCGACATCCTGCTGATCCCGGGCGCCCTGGGCCAGAAGGTCTGGTTCGAGGCGGGCGAGGGTCCCCGGCTGGGCGAGATGCCGTCGATCGAATCGATGGCGGAACTGGCGGGCGACGCAGGCGCGAAGCTGTCCAACATCGGTGAGACCCTGACCCGGGTCCGCGCGGCGCTCGAGCCGGAGCGGGCCCTGATCGGTTTCGCCGGCGCGCCCTGGACCGTGGCGACCTACATGATCGAAGGTGGCTCCAGCGACCGCACCGGCGCGCGGACCTATGCCTACCAGCATCCGGAAAAGCTGGATCAGCTGATCGCGGTGCTGGTCGAGGCGACCATCGACTATCTGGTCATGCAGGTGAAGGCCGGCGCCCAGGCGCTGAAACTGTTCGAGAGCTGGGCCGAGGGCCTGTCGGAACCGCAGTTCGAACGTCTGGTGATCAAGCCGCACGCCGCCATCGTGCAGGGCCTGCGCGATCGTGGCGTGACCGTTCCGGTGATCGGCTTCCCGCGAGGGGCCGGCGCCCTGGTCGAGACCTATGCCTCGGTCGTACCGGTGCAGGGCGTGGCGCTGGACACCCAGGCCAGCGCGGCCATGGGTCAGCGCATCCAGAAGATCAAGCCGATCCAGGGCGCCCTGGACCCGCTGCTGCTGCGGGCCGGCGGCGATGATCTGCTGCGCCGCGTCGACCAGATGATCGAGCAGTGGGGCCAGGGTCCCTACATCTTCAATCTGGGCCACGGCATTCTGCCCGATACGCCCATCGCCCATGTCGAGCAGGTTCTGGCGCGGGTGACCGGCAAATGACCGCGCGCAAGAAGATCGCCGTCGTCCTGTTCAATCTGGGCGGACCCGACGGACCGGACGCCGTACGGCCGTTCCTGTTCAATCTCTTTCGCGACAAGGCAATCATCGGCGCGCCGGCGCTGATCCGCTATCCGATCGCGGCCCTGATCTCGACGACCCGCGAAAAGAGCGCCAAAGCCAACTACGCGATCATGGGCGGCGGATCGCCCCTGCTGCCCGAGACCCAGAAGCAGGCCGCCGCGCTGGAGACCGTCCTGGCCGAGGCGATGCCGGAGGCGGAGACCAAGTGCTTCATCGCCATGCGGTACTGGAAGCCGTTGACCGAGGAGACCGCCAAGGCGGTCAAGGCCTGGGCTCCGGACGAGATCGTGCTGTTGCCGCTTTATCCGCATTTTTCGACCACCACGACGGGCTCGTCCCTGAAGGCTTGGAACAAGGCCTATCGCGGTCCGGGCCAGACCCGCGCGGTCTGCTGCTATCCGACCGACGACGCGCTGATCGAGGCCCATGCCCGCCTGATCCGCGAAACCTATGAGAAGGCCGGCAGCCCCAAGCCGGCGCGTCTGCTGTTCTCGGCCCATGGCCTGCCGGAGAAGGTGATCCTGGCCGGCGACCCCTACCAGCAGCAGATCGAGGCCACGGCCGCGGCGGTGGCCGCCAGGCTCGGCGACGGCTGGGACTGGAAAGTCAGCTATCAGAGCCGGGTCGGTCCGTTGAAATGGATCGGGCCCTCGACCGATGACGAGATCCGCGCCGCGAGCCAACAAGGTCTGGCCCTCGTGGTGACCCCGATCGCCTTCGTGTCGGAACACATCGAGACCCTGGTCGAGCTGGACCATGAATATCGCGAACTGGCCGTCGAGAACGGCTGCCCGGCCTATATCCGCGTCGCGGCCCTGGGCGTCGAGCAGGGCTTCATCAGCGGCCTGGCCAAGGCGGTTGTCGAAACCTTGCCGCGTGAGGGCGTGGCGCCCGCCTGCGCCTGGCGCTGCGGCGGCGACCGCAGCCAGTGCCCCCGCACGCAAGGAGCAGCGGCGTGATCGATTTCCTGGTCCAGCACTTCAACGTTTTTCGCGGCCTGCACATTCTGGCGGTGATCGCGTTCATGGCCGGGATGCTCTACCTGCCGCGCCTCTACGTTTATCACACCCAGGCTACGCCCGGTTCGGAGATGGATGAGACCTTCAAGGTCATGGAGCGCCGGCTTCTGCGCGGCATCATCAACCCGGCCTCGATCCTGACCCTGGTGTTCGGCGTTGCCCTGATCCTCGCCGACAGCCAGATCCGGGGCTGGGACTTTCTGCTGCAGCCCTGGATGCTGACCAAACTCGCATCCCTGGTGGTGCTTTACGGCTGGCACGGCTTCCTGTCGGCCTCACGCCGCAAGTTCGAGCGCGGCGAAAACATCCGCTCGGAAAAGTTCTGGCGGATCACCAATGAGCTGCCGTTCGTGCTGGCGATCATCATCGTGATCTCCGTCACGACCAAGTTCCTGGACCACTAACCCGATCTGCGCGGAGGGCGTGGCGCTTGACCCGCTCTCCCGCATGTGGTTCCCATCGACCTCAGGACCGACAGGTCCTGTCTTCACGGACCGGCGCCCGTCCTGGCGCGCCCCCGGAGCCTGGCTTCGAAGGTCTGTTCCCCAATCGATCCGCGTCGTCGTCATGGCGCGCTCGCCCGGTTTCCAAGCCTGGCGTGAGAATTGAAATCCTTTTCGGCCGGATCGCGCCTCGCGGTCCGCGTCCCCGTTTGAGTCAAAACATGACCGAAGACACCGACAACGACGGTTCCATCGAGGAAGCCCTCGTCGACACCACCACCCCCGCTGAGGCGCCCGGCGCCCAATCGGCCGAGTCCGAGGATGGCGGCGACGCGGAAGACACCGGCATTGCCGACGCCGTCGCGGCCCTGGGCCTCAAGACCATGTCCCTGCAGGAGCTGAAGGAGAAATCCCCGGCCGACCTGCTGGCGTTCGCCGAGACCTTCGAGGTCGAGAACGCCAACTCCATGCGCAAGCAGGACATGATGTTCGCGATCCTTAAGACCCTCGCCGAGGAAGGCGTGGAGATCTCGGGCTCGGGCACCATGGAAGTGCTGCAGGACGGCTTCGGGTTCCTGCGCTCCCCGGAAGCCAACTATCTTCCGGGTCCGGACGACATCTATGTCTCGCCCTCGCAGATCCGCAAGTATGGCCTGCGCACTGGCGACACCGTCGACGGCGCCATCCGCTCACCGCGCGAGGGCGAGCGCTATTTCGCCCTGACCGGCGTGGCCAAGATCAATTTCGAGGCCCCCGACAACGTCAAGCACAAGATCCACTTCGACAACCTGACGCCGCTCTATCCCGAAGAGCGCCTGAACATGGAACTGCCCGATCCGACCGTGAAGGATCGCTCGGGCCGGATCATCGACATCGTCGCCCCGCTCGGGAAGGGCCAGCGCTGCCTGATCGTCGCCCCGCCGCGGGTCGGCAAGACGGTGATGCTGCAGAACATCGCCAAGTCGATCGAGACGGACCACCCCGAGTGCTACCTGATCGTCCTGCTGATCGACGAGCGCCCGGAAGAAGTGACCGACATGCAGCGCACCGTGAAGGGCGAGGTGATCGCCTCGACCTTCGACGAGCCCGCGACCCGCCACGTGCAGGTGGCCGAGATGGTCATCGAAAAGGCCAAGCGCCTGGTCGAGCACAAGCGCGACGTGGTCATTCTGCTGGACTCCGTCACCCGTCTGGGCCGGGCCTACAACACCACCGTCCCGTCGTCGGGCAAGGTGCTGACCGGCGGTGTCGATGCCAACGCCCTGCAGCGCCCGAAGCGCTTCTTCGGTGCGGCGCGCAACATCGAAGAGGGTGGCTCGCTCTCGATCATCGCCACCGCGCTGATCGATACCGGCAGCCGCATGGACGAAGTGATCTTCGAAGAGTTCAAGGGCACCGGTAACTCGGAAATCGTGCTCGACCGTAAGGTCGCCGACAAGCGCATCTTCCCGGCCATCGATGTGCTGAAGTCCGGCACCCGCAAGGAAGAGCTGATCACCCCGCGCGACCAGCTGCAGAAGACCTATGTGCTGCGCCGCATCCTCAACCCGATGGGCGCTTCGGACGCGATCGAGTTCCTGCTGGAGAAGATGCGCCAGTCCAAGACAAACGGCGACTTCTTCCAGTCGATGAACACCTAGAGGTCCTGGTAGGGCTGAAATGCAAAAGCGCCGGGGACAACCCCGGCGCCTTTTTCTTGGTCTGACTGCGAAGTCCTACGGCAGCAGCAGGGTGGCTCCCGTGGTGCGTCGTCCTTCCAGCGCCTCGTGGGCGGCGCGGGCTTCGGCCAGGGGGAAGGTCTGGCCGATGTCGATCTTCACCTCGCCCGACGCCAGCACCGCGAACAGGGCTTCGGCGCTCTCGTCGAGCTCCTGTGTCGTGACAATGTAGTCGAACAGGCGAGGGCGGGTCACGAACAGCGACTTGCCGGAGAGCTCCAGCGGCGAAAACGGCGGGACAGGTCCTGAGGCGTTTCCAAAGGTCGCCAGCACGCCCCGGCGCGCCAGGCTCTTCAGGCTGGCCTCGAATGTGTCCTTGCCCACACCGTCATAGACAACCGCGGCGCCCTTTCCGCCGGTGATCTCCGAGACACGGGCGGCCACGTCTTCCTCGCGGTAGAGGATTACGTGGTCCGCGCCGAGATCCCTGGCGATTGAGGCCTTCTCGTCCGAGCCGACTGTGGCGATCACGGTCGCGCCCAGGGCCTTGCACCACTGGACGAGGATCGAACCGACACCGCCGGCCGCTGCGTGGACCAGGACGACGTCCGCAGGTTTCACGTGGAAACATCGGCGGACGAGAAACTCTGCCGTCATGCCTTTGAGCAGCACAGCGGCGGCTGTCTCCAGGCTGACCGCATCGGGGACTTTCACAGCACGGTCCGCGGGAACCACGGCCGCCTCGGCATAGGCGCCGGGCGAACCATTATAGGCGACGCGGTCGCCGACAGAGAAGCGCGTGACGCCGTCGCCCACCGCCTCGACAGTCCCGGACGCCTCAAGGCCCAGCACCATGGGCAGCTTCAGCGGATAGAGGCCCGAGCGGTGATAGGTGTCGATGAAGTTCAGGCCTACGGCCTGGTGCCGGATCAGGATCTGTCCTGGACCAGGGCTGGGAACGGGGAGGTCGATGGCTTCGAGAACCTCTGGGCCGCCGGTCTTCTGAATCTGGATCGCCAGCATGGACCTAGGCCAGGTTGGTCTGGAAGAAGGTCAGCGAGCGACCATTGGCCTTTGCCGCGTCGGCCGCGTCGTAGTGCGCGCCGCCTTCACGCGCAAAGGCATGGTCGCGACCGGCATAGGTATGGATGGTGATCTGGGGGTGATCCTTCAGCGCGGCCAGAATGACCTGCTGGGCTTCCGGCGGAACAAACTGATCCTTCTCGGCGATGTGCATGAGCAGGGGGCGGGCCAGCTTGTCGGCCTCGCCCACGTGCTTTTCCAGCCCCACGCCGTAATAGGAGATGCAGGCGTCTGCGTCGGTACAGGTCGCGGTGAGGAAGGCCAGCAGGCCGCCCAGGCAATAGCCGACCGCTCCGACCTTGCCGGACACGCCGGGCAGGGCGCGAGCGGCGGCGATGGTCGCGGCGATATCGCTGACCCCGGCGTCGACGTCGAACGCGTTGAACAGCTCGAACGCGCGCTTCCATTCGGCTTCTGACTGGTCGGTGATGTCGATGCCGGGCTCGATCCGCCAGAACAGGTCAGGGCAGATGGCGAAAAATCCCTGGGCGGCCAAGCCGTCGCAGATGTCGCGCATGACCTTGTTGACGCCGAAGATCTCCTGGATCACGACGACGGCCGGGGCGGTCTGCGCCGTCGGTCGCGCCACATAGGCCGAAAAGGCGCCGTCCGGGGTGTTGATGGTGAGGGTCTCGCTCATCGGGGCTCTCCGTCGCTTGGGGTCGATGTGACTTTCGACCAAAGCGCTCTAACGTGACACGTCGGGCCTGGCCCATAACAATATCGTGCCCTGACCTGAGGGAACCGCCATGAAGATGACCATCGAGATCGACTGCACGCCCGTGGAGGCGCGCACATTCCTGGGCCTGCCCGATGTCAGCGCCCTCAACGACCATCTGGTGAAGGAGATGCAGACCCGCATGGACGCCAACATGGCCATGCTGGCCCCAGAGGAATTGATGAAGAACTGGATGGCCTTTGGCGCCGGAGCACAGGACCAGTTCCGCAAGCTGATGACGGCCGCCGCCGGCGCTGCGGTCGGCAAGCGCGACTGATGACGGATACGATCTTCGCCCTGGCCACGGCGGCCGGGCGGGCGGCGGTGGCCGTCGTGCGTGTGTCCGGGCCCGCCACGCGAGACGTGGTCGGGGCCTTGGCCGGCAAGGTTCCCGCGCCGCGGTTGGCCGGACTGCGCCGACTTCGGCATGACGGGGTGGAGCTGGACGAGGCGCTGGTGCTCTTCTTCGAGGGCCCGGCCAGCTACACGGGCGAGGACGCCGCCGAGTTCCACGTGCACGGCGGGCCCGCCGTCGTCGAGGCGCTGGTCGATGCACTCGCGGATCTTGGTTTGCGGCTGGCCGAGCCGGGGGAGTTTACACGGCGAGCCTTCGGGAACGGCAAGCTGGATCTGGCCCAGGCCGAGGGTGTGGCCGATCTCATAGATGCCGAAACCGAGGGCCAGCGTCGCCAGGCTCTTGGCCAGATTGGCGGCGCACTCAGCCAACGCTACGACCGTTGGAGGGAGCTACTGGTCCATGCGCTGGCCATGCTTGAAGCGGCGGTCGACTTCCCCGATGAGGACCTGCCCGAGGAGGTCGCGGCCCGCGCCCGTCCGGGCCTTGAAGTGCTGAACGCCGAGATCGCCGCAGCCTTGGCCGATGTTTTCCGCGGACGCCGTGTACGCGATGGCTATCGGATCGCGCTTGTTGGGGCGCCCAACGCCGGCAAGAGCACCCTGCTGAACGCTCTAGCCGAGCGGGACGCCGCCATCGTCACCGATACGCCCGGCACGACACGCGACATCATTGAGGTCCCTCTGGTGCTGGGCGGCTACCGCGTGCTCCTGGCTGATACAGCTGGACTACGCGAGACTGGCGACGCCATTGAGGCAGAGGGCGTTCGGCGGGCTCGAGCCTGGGCGCAGGCGGCGGATCTGCGGATCTGGGTCTTCGACGGGTTTCACGTGGAACAGTCGATGGGGGAGGGGACCGATCTCCTGTCGCCGGGGGACTGGGTGGCGATCAACAAAATCGACATCGCCGATGCGGCGGTCGTGACCGAAGTCCGGAATCACTTTGCAGCGCGGGGCCTGACCGTGGAGGCGATTAGTGCCCATTCGCCTGACGCCGTCGGTCAATTCAGGGCCCAGCTGACCTCCCACGTGACGTCCGCGCTCTCAGGATCGGAATTTCCGGCGGCTACACGGCAGCGTCACGCGGAAAGACTTCGCGAAGCTCAGATCTATCTGGAACGCGCGCTGTCGGATGTCGGGCTAGAGGTCGAACTCGCTGCCGAGGATGTCCGGCTGGCCGCGCGAGCGCTTGCCAAGATCACCGGACGTATCGACACCGAAGATGTGCTGGACCGTGTCTTCTCAAGCTTCTGTATCGGCAAGTAAGGTTCCACGTGAAACATCGACAGGTTATCCACAGGCTGATCACAGGTCTGTCCTGAGTGTTTCACGTGAAACCTCGCGGACTCACGTCGACCTCCTCGCCTGAAGAGCGTATATGAGAGTCTAGCGCCCCCGCCAGAACCGGGGGCGTTCGCATTGAGGCGCGTACCTTTGTCCAAAACCTGGGATGTTATTGTGATCGGCGGCGGCCATGCCGGCTGCGAGGCGGCCAGCGCCGCCGCGCGCACGGGGGCTCATACCCTTCTGCTGACCCACAAGCTTGAGACCATCGGCGAGATGTCCTGCAACCCGGCCATTGGCGGTCTGGGCAAGGGACATTTGGTCCGCGAGATCGACGCCCTCGACGGCGTCATGGGCCGTATGGCCGACAAGGCCGGCATTCAGTTTCGGATGCTGAACCGCTCCAAAGGCCCCGCCGTGCGCGGCCCCCGGGCGCAGATCGACCGTAAGCTCTATCGCGAGGCCATGCAGGCCGAGCTCCATGCCACGTGTAATCTGGACATCATTGCCGCCGCCGCCGAAGACCTTATCGTCGAGGACGGCAAGGTCGCCGGCGTCATCGACGGAGCAGGGGTCTCCTACAAGGCGCCGCGTGTGGTGCTGACTACCGGTACGTTCCTGAAGGGCCTGATCCATCTGGGCGAGACCCGAACCCCGGCCGGCCGGGTCGGCGACGCGCCATCGATCGGCCTGTCCGATCGTCTCTACGGCCTCGACTTCCACATGGGACGCCTGAAGACCGGCACACCCGCCCGTCTCGATGGCGCGACCATCGCCTGGGATCGCCTGGAGATGCAGGCGGCCGATGAAGAGCCGGTCCCGTTTTCGTTCCTGACCGACAAGATTGACGTGCCGCAGATCCAATGCGGCATTACCTATACGACGGCCGAGACCCACCAGCTCATCGCCGAGCGCCTTGGAGAGTCGGCCGTCTATGGCGGCCGCGCCACGGGGATCGGTCCGCGCTACTGCCCCTCGATCGAGGACAAGGTCGTTCGTTTCGCCGACAAGACCAGCCACCAGGTGTTCCTGGAGCCGGAGGGCCTGGACGACACGACCGTCTATCCCAACGGTGTCTCGACTTCGGTTTCAGAAGAGACCCAGCTTCTGTTCCTGCGCACAATCCCCGGTCTCGAGGCTGTCGAGGTCAAGCGCTACGGCTATGCGATCGAATACGACTATGTCGATCCGCGCGAGCTGTTCCCGACCCTGGAGACCAAACGTCTGCCCGGTCTGTATCTGGCCGGCCAGATCAACGGCACGACCGGCTATGAGGAGGCGGGGGCGCAAGGCCTGGTCGCCGGCCTCAACGCCGCCTTGGCGGTGACGGGCCGCGAACCTGCCGTCTTCGCGCGCGACGAGGCCTATATCGGCGTGATGATCGACGACCTTGTCACCCGTGGCGTCACCGAGCCGTATCGGATGTTCACCAGCCGGGCCGAGTTCCGCCTGACGCTGCGCGCCGACAATGCCGACCAGCGGCTGACCGACCGAGGGATGGCGCTGGGCGTCGTCGGCCCTTTGCGCGCTGAGGCCTGGACCGCCAAGAAGGCCCAACTCGACGCCGCCCGGGCCTTCGCCAGGTCGGTCAACCTGACGCCGCCCGAGGCGTTGAAGGCCGGGTTCAAGGTCAAGGAAGACGGCGAGCGCCGGAACATCTTTGCTCTGCTGGCCTATCCCGAAATCACCCTGGATCGATTGGCTGAAGTCTGGCCGGAGGTTTCCACGTGGAACATGGCGGTCCGCGAGCAGATCGAAATCGAAGCGGCCTATGCTGGCTACCTCGACCGTCAGCTAGCCGACGCCGCGTCGTTCCGTAAGGAAGAGGATCTGCGCCTGCCGGCCGATCTCGACTATCGCGCCGTGGGCAGTCTCTCCAACGAGGTCCGCGAGAAGCTGGCTCGGGTGAAGCCTCTCACCCTGGGCCAGGCGGCCCGCATCGAAGGCGTGACGCCCGGAGCGCTGACCGCGCTTCTGGCCCACGTGCGTCGCCATGCAGCCTGAGTCCCTCGCCATTGCGGAAGTCGCGTCCGAGCCTCTGCTCGACGCGGCCGGATATCAGGCCCTCACCGCGGTCACCGACAGCCAGTTGGCTGATCTTGCCCGCTACCAGACTTTGCTGACCGAGCGGAACGAGGTCATGAACCTTGTCGGCCCGGCGACCATCGCCACCTACTGGACCCGACACGCCCTCGACAGTTCGCAACTGCTGGCGATGGCGCCGGACGCCAGGATCTGGGCGGACCTGGGCGCCGGCGCCGGTCTGCCCGGGATCGTGCTGGCCATACTTCTGAAAGACACGCCGGGCGCCAAGGTCCACCTCGTCGAGAGCATGGCCAAGCGCTGCCGCTTTCTGTCCGAGGTGGTCGCGGCGCTGGATCTCCCCGCCCAGGTGCACAACGCCCGGGCCGAGGAGCTCAATCTCAAGGTCGAGGTCGTCACCGCCCGCGCCTGCGCGCCGATGACCAAGCTCCTGGGTTTCTCGTGGCCCTATCTGCACCGTGGCGCGCTCGGCCTGTTCCTGAAGGGACAGGATGTCGCGCTGGAGCTTTCCGAGGCCGAGAAGGCTTGGAATTTCGACGCCGAGTTGCGACCTAGCCAAAGCGACCCTCGTGGTCGGATCGTTCAAGTGAAAAGGCTTTCCCGTGTCCGCTAAGCCAACCCAGCCGCTCCGCGTTCTCGCTGTCGCCAACCAGAAGGGTGGGGTGGGCAAGACCACCACGGCCATCAATCTGGGCACGGCCCTGGCCGCCTGCGGCGAGCGCGTTCTGCTGATCGACGCCGATCCGCAGGGCAACTGCTCGACGGGCCTGGGCATCACGCGCAAGCAGCGCCGCACGACCTTGTACGACGTGCTGATGGGCGCCTCGCCGGTCGTGGACGCGGCCGTCTCCACCAGCCTGCCCGGCCTGGACGTCGTGCCGGCCGACGCCGATCTGTCGGGTGTCGAGCTGGAGTTGGGTCAGACCGCGCGCCGGTCATACCGCCTGCGCGACGCGCTGGAGCCGCTGCGCGCCAATGGCCCCTATACCTATGTCCTGATCGACTGCCCGCCGTCGCTGAACGTGCTGACCGTCAATGCCATGACTGCGGCCGACGCCGTGTTCGTGCCCCTGCAGTGCGAGTTCTTCGCCCTGGAGGGCCTGACCCAGCTGATCCGCACGATCGAGCGGGTGCGCGGCAGCCTCAATCCGAACCTGGAGATCCAGGGCGTGGTGCTGACCATGTACGACAAGCGCAACAGCCTGTCGGAGCAGGTGGCCAAAGACGTGCGCGCCCACTTCGGCGACAAGGTCTATGACGCGGTGATCCCGCGCAATGTCCGCGTCTCGGAGGCGCCGTCGTTCGGCAAGCCCGTCCTGCTCTATGATCTGAAATGCGCGGGCAGCCAGGCCTATCTGAAGCTGGCCCGCGAAGTGCTCAGCCGCGAGCGCACCCGCCAGGCTCAAGCCGCTTAACACCGGCCGCCTGACCTAGAACCGTCGATACGAGTTGAGAATGGAGTCCGCCGTGGTGAGAGAGCCGGGTATGGCCGAAGGGCGCAGGGGTTTGGGACGCGGTCTGTCCGCCCTACTGGGCGAGGTGGATTCCGCGCCAGCCCAGGCGCCGGGCGAACGTCTGGGCGGGGCCAACGAGGCGCCGATCGAACTTCTGCGTCGCAATCCGGATCAGCCGCGCCGCACCTTCCGCGAGGATGACCTGGTCGAGCTATCCAATTCGATCCGCGAGAAGGGGATCCTGCAGCCGATCCTGGTGCGCCGCGTGGGCGCGACGGGCGAATACCAGATCGTCGCCGGCGAACGCCGCTGGCGCGCGGCCCAGCGGGCCGGCCTGCGCAGCGTGCCGATCCTGGTCCGCGAACTGGATGACCTGGCTGTCCTCGAGATCGGCGATCATCGAGAACGTCCAGCGCAGTGATCTGAATCCGCTGGAAGAGGCGCGAGGCCTTTCGCGTGTTGATGGAGCAGGTTTGGCCGGACCCAGGACGACGATCGCCCGGTGCCGTCGGCAAGAGCCGCAGCCACGTGGCCAACACCCTGCGTCTGCTGGCCCTGCCGGAAGAGGTTCAGCAGCACCTGGTCAGCGGCGAGCTCACCGCCGGTCATGCCCGCGCCATCGCCGCCGCCGAGGATCCCGCCGCTCTGGCCCGCGAGATCTTGAGCAAGGGTCTGTCGGTGCGCGATACCGAGGCGCTGGCGCGCAAGACGCCCGACGCACGCCCGTCCAAGAACAAGGGCGGCCGTCCGGCCCGCGTCAAGGACACCGACACCCAGGCGCTCGAGTCGGACCTGTCATCGGTTCTCGGCCTCGACGTGGTCATCGACCATCGCGACGGCGCGGGCTCTTTGACGATCAGCTATGCGACGCTCGAGCAGCTGGACGACCTCTGCAATCGCCTGACGCGCGGGGTCTGATCGAACGCACGCTGTGTGGTCCTGAAGGGTGTGGTTTCACACTTTTTCAGGGTCGTCTGTCGCGCAAGAAGCGGCGCCTTTCCGTACTCCGGGAGGCGCCGTTTTCGTGAGACGAGGCGGATTTTCTGAGATTTCGCCGCAAAGCCCTGTTCCATAAGGCTTTCCGGAAAGTCATCCACAAGCGAGCAAACGGCCTGTTTTCGCGACTTTTGACCTAAAGGCCCAGTCGCCGCGCCCGACCCGCGATCATCAGCGCCAGACGCTCGGAAATCAGCTGGTCGGGCGAGCCCGAGGTCTTGCACGCGCGGTCCGCAGTGAGGATCTCGCCCTGGATGTCGAGCAGGGTCTCCAGGGTCCAGGCGCGGGCTTGGCGGAGAAACTCCCGCTCCTGCTTCCAGAACACGCCGGAGGCCTTGGCGGCCTGGGTCAGGTCGATACCGTTCTTGTGCAGGGTCAGGGTGCGGCGCAGGCGGCCCAGATAATAGCCCATGGCGCGGACGGCGGCGGGGCCGCCTTCACCTTCGGCGGCGGCGCGGCGCAGACCGGCCTGGGCAGGGCCCAAGCGTCCGCCAAAGGCGTCGGCTGCGGCGTCGCTGAGAGAGGCTTCAGGCTCTACGCCCAGGAAGTCCGCCAGATCAGCCGCCGTGGCGTTCACGCCGCTGCCAGGGCCCAGGAAAAGGATCAGGCGCTCGATCTCCATCCGCGCCACGCCGCGCTCCTTGGGCAGGCGTGAAACGAACAGGTCGAGGGCTTCGCTGTTAAGGCCGACCTTGTCCCGGGCCAGGGTCTCGCGGGCCAGGCGCGCCATGTCGCCGGCTTCATCCTCGTAGCAGGGGATCACGGCGCAGCCGGCGGCCTTCTCGCCGACCTTGCGCAGGGTCGAGTCGCGACCCAGGGCCCCGGCTTCGATCAGGAAGAAGGCGTCGGGATTGAGCTGGCCTTCGACGTGGCGGGTCACAGCCTCGGCGGTGGCCTTGTCGGGACCCGCCTTCTCACCGGTCAGGCGCAGGCGCACCAGTCGACGGCCGCCCATCATCGACAAGGCTGAAAGCTCTTCCTCCAGCTTGCCGGGATGGGACTCGACGTCGCCCTCGGTCAGCTGGGCGGTGTCGAACGGATCATCAGGACGGGCGAAGAGTCGCTTGGCCAGCTCGATCGGCGCGATCGCGCACGACCCCGCGATCGCGGCCATAGATGACGACAGCTCAGATCTCCGGGGTCGGATCCTTGAGGAACCGCTCAACATCCGGTCGCTTGGACAGGATCATGGCGCGGGCTTCAGGCCTTCTTGCCCGCCAGCCAGGCGGCGAGGTCGAGCTGGATCTTGCGCGCCACCTCGGCGGCGGCGCGTTCCTGGCCGTCCTGCTGGGCGATGACGCGGCATAGGGTTGGTCAGCCGAGTCGTAGGTGACGGTCGCCTCGGTCTCGCCCTTGCGGATCTCCGCGCCGGTTTTCGCGTCGCCCAGGCGCCATTTCACCTTCATCAGCAGCTCGTAGCGGTTGGCGATGTTGTCCACCCGCACGCCGCGCGCATAGCGATGCTCCTGCACCGAGAACGTCAGCCTGTAGGCGGGCGAGACACCAGCGTCGCGGGCCAGGATGTCATCCAGCTGCTCGCGCAACAGGAAGCCGGCCCGACCGTCGGCCGCGACCGTCTCGATCGCCGCGAGACCGGGCGTGACGCCCGGCGTCGCGTAGAGCGGGGTGAAGCCGCAGGCCGTCGTGGCGAGGGCGACGACGGCGAGGGCGCCGGCCAGGAGGGTGCGTTTCATCGGTCAGTTGGCCACGATGTTGACGATACGGTCCTTGACCACGATCACCTTGCGGACCGTGACCCCTTCAAGGTGGGCCAGGACGGCGGGATCCGCCAGCGCGATCTTCTCGACTTCGGCTTCGGCGAGACCCGCCTTGACCTTGATCTCGCCGCGACGCTTGCCGTTGATCTGGATGGGCAGCACCCGCTCATCATCGGCCGCCAGGGCCGGGTCGGCGACGGGCCAGGCGGCGTCAACCACCATGCCTTCGCCACCGAGCGACGCCCAGGCCTCTTCAGCCAGGTGAGGCGTGAACGGGGCGACCAGACGCGCCAGGATGTGCAGGGCTTCCTTGCGGGCCGCCAGCACGCCTTGAGAGGCTCCCTCGGCCGGCGCGGCCTTCAGGGCGTTCAGGAACTCGTACAGGCGCGCCACGCCGCTGTTGAAGCGGAAGCCCTCGATGCTGTCGGTGACAAAGCCGATCAGCTTGTGGGCCGACTTGCGCAGGGTCAGGGCCGCCTCGTCCGAGGCGTCATGTGCGAAATCGCCGGCCGGCTGGCTGTCAAACTCGTTCCACAAACGGTGGGTGAAGCGCCAGGAACCCTCGACGCCCGAATTGGTCCACTGCACGTCGCGCTCGGGCGGGCTGTCGCTCATCACGAACAGGCGCGCGGCGTCGACGCCATAGGCCTCGAAGATGTCCTCGGGGGCGACGACGTTCTTCTTGGACTTCGACATCTTCTCGATGTCGCCGATGGTGATCGGCTCGCCGGTCGTGGCGTGGGTCGCCGAGCGCGTATTGCCCTCGACGGTGATGCGGATATCGGAGGGCTCAACCCACTCGCCGGCGGCGTTCTTGTAGGCTTCGTGCGTGACCATGCCCTGGGTGAACAGGCCCGCGAACGGCTCTTCCACCGACAGCAGACCCTCGTCCTTCAGGGCGCGGGTGATGAAGCGAGCGTACAGCAGGTGCAGGATCGCGTGCTCGACGCCGCCGATATACTGGTCCACCGGCATCCAGTGATCGGCCGAGGCCTTGTCGATGCACGCTTCTGCGGTCGGATTGGCGAAGCGCGCGAAATACCACGAGCTATCCATGAAGGTGTCGAGCGTATCGGTCTCGCGCTCGGCCGCGCCGCCGCAGGTCGGGCAGGTGGTGTGCTTCCAGGTCGGATGGCGCACCAGCGGGTTGCCGGGCTTGTCGGCCTCGAAGGTGACGTCCTCGGGCAGCACCACCGGCAGCTGGTCTTCCGGCACCGGCACGGGACCGCACGACGGGCAGTGGATGATCGGGATCGGGCAACCCCAGTAGCGCTGGCGCGAAACGCCCCAGTCGCGCAGGCGATAGACCGTCGCGCCCTGACCCTGGTCCTGGGCCTCGATGCGGGCGATCGCCTCGGACTTGGCGGACTCGATGTCCATCCCGTCCAGGAATTCCGAATTGTAGATCGAGCCGGGGCCGACATAGGCCTCCTTGCCGACCGCGAAGGTCGACGGATCCTCGCCCGGTGGCAGAACCACCGGCAGCACCGGCAGGTCGTACTTGCGGGCGAAGTCCAGGTCGCGCTGGTCGTGGGCCGGGCAGGCGAAGATCGCGCCCGTGCCGTAGTCCATCAGGATGAAGTTGGCGATCCAGACGGGCAGGGTGATCGTCGGATCCAGCGGATGGACGACGCGCAGGCCGGTGTCGCGGCCCAGCTTCTCGGCGCCCTCGATATCGGCTTCGAAGTCCCGCCTTTCCGACACTCCGCGATGAAGGCCTGCAGGTCGGGATTGCCGGCCGCCAGCTGCTCTGCCAGCGGGTGCTCGGGCGCGATGCCGACGAAGCTGGCGCCGAACAGGGTGTCTGGGCGGGTGGTGTAGACTTCCAGCCCGGCGTCATGGCCAGCAGGGGCCGCACCGTCGAACTTGAAGGTGAAGCGCAGGCCCTTCGACCGGCCGATCCAGTTCTCCTGCATGATGCGGACCTTTTCAGGCCAGCGATCCAGGGTCTTCAGGCCGTCGATCAGGGCGTCGGCATAGTCGGTGATACGCAGGAACCACTGGGTCAGCTTGCGCTTTTCGACCGGGGCGCCCGAGCGCCAGCCCTTGCCGTCGATGACCTGCTCGTTGGCCAGGACGGTCATGTCGACCGGGTCCCAGTTGACCGAGGCTTCTTTGCGATAAACCAGGCCGCGCGCCAGCAGCTTCAGGAACCAGGCCTGCTGCTTGCCGTAATACTCCGGGTCACAGGTGGCGAACTCGCGCGACCAGTCGATCGACAGGCCCAGGGCCTTCAGTTGCTCGCGCATGGCGGCGATGTTGTCGTAGGTCCAGCCCTTGGGATGGACGCCGCGCTCCATGGCGGCGTTCTCGGCCGGCATGCCAAAGGCGTCCCAACCCATCGGGTGCAGGACGCTGAAGCCCTGGGCGCGCTTGTAGCGGGCGACCACGTCGCCCATGGCGTAGTTGCGCACATGGCCCATATGGATGCGCCCCGAAGGATAGGGGAACATCTCGAGCACGTAGTATTTCGGCCGGCCGTCCGTGATCTCCGCCGTCTTGAAGACGTCGGCCTTGGCCCAGGCGCTACGCCATTTGGGCTCGGTGTCTTTGGGATTGTAGCGGGCCATGGAAACCAGTGTCTTGATGTGCGGAAGCGCTCCGGTGGGGCGCGTCCGCGGACTCTAAGCGGTTTCGCGGCCGGAGCGCGCAGAAAGAAGGCGAAGGGCGGGGGTCTTCATCGCCATGCGGTGAAGACCCGCCAGAACCCTATTTGCTGATGTTGGAAAGACGAAGCTGGCGCGCGCGCGTCAGGATCGCGTTCTCGATATCGGTGGCGGTTTGGTCGGCGGTGGGCGTTTCCACCCAGGAAGCCGGCGGCATCCTTGACCTGCTTGAAGACCGAGACGTTCAGGCCGTCGGCGCGCAGGCGGGTGTCGAGGATGTAGACGGTCGCCTTGAAGCGCTCATCCGGCTTTTCCGGGTTCACATACCAGTCGGTGACGATCACGCCGCCGTACGGGTCGGCCGAGGCCAGGGGCATGAAGGCCAGGGTGTCGAGGCTGGCGCGCCACAGGTAGCCGTTGACGCCAATCGAACCTTCGCTGGCCGGAGCCTTGGAACCGCCGCCCAGACCCAGGCCCTTGAAGGGCTGAAAGCCGCCTTCTTCCTGAGTGCTGAAAGTCTTGGGTCCCTTGGTGCTGCCGCAGGCGGACACGCCCAGAACCGACAGCGCCAGCACGCCAGCGGCGACGCCGCGCAACACTGACCCACGCTTAAACGCCATAGTACCTCGCTCCAATGTCTCGCCGGCGCGATCGCGCACCTTGGCGCGCCCCCGCTGCCGGAGCCGGTCTATAGCATGGCCGCGTCGCCTCAAAACAGGATCGCGTGACCCAGCCGCCACAGGCGCCGTCTGAATCATCTTCATCGCGGTCTTATGCGACCAAACGCCGGTTGACCGCGTTCCTGTCAGGCCTTTAATCGAATTCTAAGGGCGTGGGTTCCTATATGCGGAACACGTGGGGTTTTGGGGACAGGTAACGAGTAGCGATGGTCGCGACACGTTTCATGGCGGCAAGTGCAGCGGCGCTGATCCTGACGGGATCCGCGACGATGGCTAATGCCCAAATCAAGACCCGATCCGCGACCCCGGATTTCACCGTCAAGAACGACTTCACCAATGCCCCCAAGGGTGTCTTTGGTCCGCAGGATTCCAAGAAAACCCTGCAATGGGACGCCAAGAAGGGCCGCTGGGGCCTGAAGCTCGACCTGGATCAGCCCGTGGGCCGTGACATGGAGCTGAAGGACGTCGAGGCCGGAGCCTATTTCAAGGTCACCCCGTCGATCCGCGTCGGCGGCGCCGTGGCCTTGGGTGACTCCAACCCGGCCCTGGCCGCTCGCAAGGCCGAGCCTGTCGAGCCCGCCCCGCGCGTTCGTCTGGAAACGGCCTTCAAGTTCTAGGCGAGAGCCTCTACGGCGGCGACGCCGACAATCCCGCTATTTTTCAACGCTTCCACCGTCCGCGCCCGGATTCCGCCAAGGGCGTAGATCGGCTTGTCCGTGGCCGCGACCAGGGCAACCAAGCCCTCGACGCCCAGGGGCGCGCCGGCCGAGGGGCTGTTGCTGGCAAACACCGGCGAGGCCACCAGGGCATCGACATCCAGGGCGGCGGCCGTCCTGACCGCTTTCAGGTCATGCGCCGCGACAGTGATCAGACCTTCGGGCCGCTGGGCCCGTAAAGCCGACGCCACATCAACGGATCGTTCGGGCAGATGCACGCCATCGGCCCCGACGGCGTCGGCCAGGGCCGCATCCGCCCCGACCAGCAGGATCAGGCCGCGCGCATCGGCGATGGCTCTTAGGCGTTTGCCCTGGGCGACGGCGTCGGCGGCGCCAAAGGCCCGGAACACCACGCCGGCTCCGCGTGGCAGCCGCTCGGCCACGGCTTCGGGATCAGCGACCCGGGCCGGATCGGTGAAGAACAATAGGGAGGGCAGCACGATCCCGCGCGACGTCCTTGGCGGAAAGGTCGCGGCCGTCCTAGACAGGATCTCCAGCTCGTCCACCGTCTTCAAGCGATTTGCCTCATGTCCGACGCCCTAGCCTCCATCCGGTCCCGCATCGCCGTCGCGGCGAAGGCCGCCGGACGCCCGGAAGACGCCGTCACCCTGGTGGCGGTCTCCAAGACCCAGCCCTGGGAGCATATCGCGCCGGTTCTGGCCGCTGGCCAGCAGGTGTTTGGCGAAAATCGCGTCCAGGAGGCGATCGAGGCGCTGGACTCCGCATCGTCAGGGGCTCGAGCTGCACCTGATCGGTCCGCTGCAGACCAACAAGGCGCGCGACGCGGTGGCGTTCTTCGATGTCATCGAGACTGTGGACCGCGAAAAGCTCGCCCGCGTTCTGGCCGACGAAATCCGGCGGCAGGGCAGGGCTATCCGCCTTTATGTGCAGGTCAATATCGGCGAGGAGCCTCAGAAGGCCGGCGTGTCGCCCGCTGCGGCTGACGCCCTTATCAACCTGTGTCGGAACCTCGACCTCACGGTCGAGGGCCTGATGTGCATTCCGCCCGACGACGCGCCTCCCGAACCCTACTTCAAAGCCCTGTCCGCGATCGCCGAGCGCAATGGCCTTGAAAAGCTGTCGATGGGCATGAGCGACGACTTCGAGATCGCCATTGCCGAAGGCGCGACCTCGGTGCGCGTCGGGTCGGCGATCTTCGGATCGAGGGCTTAGTCCGCCGCGATCTCGATCGCATCGCCGGGCTTCGCCGCCGCCAGCAGCGCTTCAAGATCCGCGCGCGCCAGGGCCACGCACCCCTCGGTGCCGGGATAGCCCTCCCTCGCCAGGTGCAGGAAGATCGCCGAGCCCATCCCCGGAACGGGCGGATCGTCGTTGTGGGCCAGGAGCCCGACCAGGTCATAGACCTGATCGTCGCGCCACATCCGCTCGGCGCTGGCGGGGTAGGGTAGTTTGACCGGACGATTATAAGCCGGGTCGTCCGGTGCGTCGCACCAGCCGTCGTCCGGCGCCATGGCCTTGATGGGCAGGGCGGTGATCGGACCCTCCGGATAGACGTCGGGCCTGTAGAGCACCTCGCGGATCGTCCAGACCCCTACAGGGCTCCTGTTGTCGCCCTCGCGCTTGTCGGCGGCGGCGATGACGCCGGCCTTGCCCAGGGCGCAGCGCAGGCTGCGTCCATTCAGCTGAATATGACCGCCCGCGCTCGCCCTGAAGATCATCAACCGCTTCTCCGCGCCCAAAGGGTTGTCGCCAAGGGCCGCAGCGGTGCATGTTCCGACCCATGGCGCAACGCAAGACCCTTCTGCTCATCGACGACGACGACGACCTGCGCGGCGCGCTGGCCGAGCAATTGGCCCTTCACGAGGAGTTCGCCGTCTCCGAGGCCGCCACGGCCGGCGAGGGCGTGCGCATGGCGCGCGAGATCAAGCCGGACCTGGTGCTGCTCGATGTCGACCTGCCCGACATGGACGGCCGCGAGGCCTGCCGGCTGATGCGCAAGAACGGCGTCATTGCCGGTGATCATGCTGACGGCCGCCGCCAGCGACAGCGACACGATCCTGGGGCTGGAGATCCGGCGCCGACGACTATCTGCCCAAGCCCTTCGAGCCGCGCGAGCTGCTGGCCCGCATCCGCGCCCATCTGCGCAGCCACGAACAGTCCGAAGATGCCCTGTTCCGCATCGGTCCCTACGAGTTCCGCCCCTCGGCCAAGCTGCTGGTCGACGAAAAGCAGAAAAAGGTGCGGTTGACCGAGAAGGAAACCAACATCCTCAAATACCTCTACCGCGCCGGCTCAAAGCCGGTGTCGCGCGAGGAACTGCTGACCGAGGTCTGGGGCTATAACGCCGGGGTCACCACCCACACGCTGGAAACCCACGTCTATCGCCTGCGCCAGAAGATCGAGCCGGACCCGGCCATGGCCAAGATCCTGATCACCGAGATGGGCGGCTATCGGCTGCAGCCGTAGAAAGCGTGGCAGCCGAAAGTGTCAGCGGTTTCGGCGCCCGCAACGCGCCAACAAAGAAAGAAAAACCCCGGCCGCATCGCTGCGCCGGGGTTTCTCAAATCTCGCAGATCGAAGAAACGCCTACGCGTTGCCGATCACGACGCCTTCGGCTTGGGCCTTGCGCGCGGCGTAGACGCCGGCGAAGTCGATCGGGTCGATCAGGAAGGGCGGGAAGCCGCCTTCGCTGGTGACGTCCGCGATCAGGCGACGGGCGAACGGGAACAGGAAGCGCGGGCACTCGATCAGCAGCACCGGCTCCAGATCGGCTTCCGGCACGCCGGCGATGTGGAAAAGGCCGCCATAGACCACTTCAACGTGGAAAACCGGCTGTTCTTCGCGCGTGGCGCGGGCCGACAGCTTCAGATCCACCTCGAACAGGCCATCGGCGCGGCCCCGGGCGTTCATCTCGACGCCCATGTCGATGGCCGGCTGGGCCGTCCCCGACCGCAGGCTGTCTGGCGCGTGAGGGCTCTCGAACGAGAAGTCACGGACAAACTGGGCGATGATACGGATGCCCGTTTGAGCGGCCGCGTTGTCGTCTTCAAGCCCCTCGGGGGCGGCGGTCGTGTCGGTCATTAGGAATAAATCCGTACTCGGCGTCTAAAAAGGCCGCTAGGAGAGAGCGGCGCTGCTAACACGCGGGCGGGCTTGGCGCAACGCCAGGCGCCTGACGGGAGAGCTTGCCTCACCTATATAGGCATGACGCCCAGCGTGTCGAACCAGCCGCGGATAGCCAAGTGTTCATTCAGATTCTCGTTCTCGCGGTCATCGCCGCAGTTGTCCTCTACCAGCTCTATGCGACGCTGGGCCGGCGCGTCGGGCGTCAGCCCGAGGACGCGCCCGTTGGGGCAAGCCCCGCCACGACCGCCGTTCCGACCGCCGAACCGCTTGTCGCGGCGCGACTGGAGGGCGTCGCCGCCCTGCGCGCGCGTCAGCCGGACTTCGATCCGGGCCGGTTCCTGAACGGCGCGCGGGGCGCCTATGAGATGATCGTCAAGGCCTTCGCCACCGGCGATCGCGAAACGCTCAAGCCTCTGCTGGCAGACGACGTGATGGCCAATTTCGAGGCGGCCATCGTCGCCCGCGAAGCCGAGGGCCGCACCGAGACGGTCGAATTCATGACGCCGCCGCGCGTCGACCTGGAAGATGTGGTCGTGGATGGCGACAACGCCCGGGCGGTGGTGCGCATCCTGGCCGAGGTCCGGGCCCGCTCGACCAGCGCCGAGGGCGACGCGGTCGATGACCGTCGCACCGCCGAGCTGTGGACCTTCGAGCGCAATCTGAAGTCCAGCAATCCCAACTGGGCCCTGGTCCACGTCGCCGCCGCGGAGGCGTAATGTCGCGCCTTGGTCTGATCGCCGTCCTGGCCTCGCTGACCCTGGCGGCCTGTACGACCACCGCGCCGCGGCCTGTCGCGACAGCTTCGATTCCGTCGCCCGTGACCCCGACCGCTCCTGTCCCGCCGACCGCGCCGGGCTCTCCGTTCCTGACCTTCGCGTCGCTGAACGGCTGGGCCGAGGAAGATCATCTGGCCGCGCTGGACGCCTTCCGGGCCGGCTGCGGCGCCGCGCGCGATCCCGACCTGTCCCGGGTCTGCAAGCTTGCCCGCACCGACGGCCCGACCGAGGAATGGGGAGCGCGCCTTTTCCTGGAAGCCAACTTCCGGCCCCAGGCCGTGGGCGACCAGGGGCTGCTGACCGCCTATTTCGCTCCCAAGTACGACGCCCGCCTGTCGCGCTCCGACGAGTTCAGCGCCCCGGTTCGCGGCGTACCCTCGGATCTGGTGGTGCTGGACCTGGGCGCCTGCGAGCCAGGCTTCGCGGGCAAGAAGGTCACTGGCCGGGTCAAGGGCGGCAAGTTCGAGCCCTATCCCGACCGCGCCGCGATCGAGGCCTCGCCGATCGACAAGCCTCTGGCCTGGATGCGGCCCGAGGAGCTGTTCTTCCTGCAGATCCAGGGCTCCGGCGTTCTGGTGCTGCCCGACGGCCGCCGGGTGCGCGCGGCTTTCGCCGGGGCCAACGGCAAGCCGTTCGTCGGCATCGCCACGGCCCTGCGCGACCGGGGTCTGCTGCCTGACAACAACACTTCTGGCGATGCGATCCGCACCTGGCTGGCCGACAATCGCGGCTCCAAGGCCGACGAGATCATGCAGCTGAACCCGCGCTATGTGTTCTTCAGGATCTCTGACGACGACGGCAAGGAGCCGGTGGGCGCGGCCGGGGTGTCCCTGCCGGCCGGCCGGGCCATCGCCGTCGATCCAAGCCGTCACGCCATGGGCGAGCTCTACTGGCTGGACGCCACCGCGCCCAAGCTGGCGGGAGCCTTTCCGGCCTATCGCCGGCTGGCGGTGGCTCTGGACGTCGGCGGGGCCATCAAGGGCGATGTGCGGGCCGATCTCTATACCGGAACCGGCCCTGGCGCCGGCGCCGAGGCTGGACGGGTGCGACACGAGCTGCGCCTCTATCGCCTGATCCCGATACCCCAATCCTGAGGCGAAGGGGTTCCGAGCCATGAAACGGCCGCCGCGTCCGGAAGAACTGCGCCTCTGGGGCATGGTGGCCGACACCGTGCATGCGCGTCCGGGCGACAAGCCGCTGAAGCTGCGCGCAAAGGTCAAGGTTCGGCCGGTCAAGGCGCCGAAGGCCGAGAAGGTCCAGCCGACCTATCTGGCCTCGATCGCGCCGCTGCGCATCGATCCATCCGAAATCAAGCCGGCGCCCGTTCGGACCCCGAAGTCCGCGCCAGAACACATTGAGCCCAACCGCCGCCGTCGGCTGATCAAGGAGCACGATCCGATCGGCGCGCGGCTGGACATGCACGGCTTCGACCAGGATCAGGCCCGGCCGGCCCTGGAGGGCTTCATCCGCCGCGCCTATGCCGACGGCCATCGCGCCGTGCTGATCATCACCGGCAAGGGCAAGGTGGGCCACGGCGTTCTGAAGAAGCGCACGCCAGAATGGCTGGCGGCCCCGGCCCTGCGCGACATGATCGCCGGGGTGTCGCAGGCTGATCAGCGGCATGGCGGCGAGGGCGCGCTGTATGTGGCGCTGAAGCGACGGGGCTAGGCGTTCAAACTGTCATCCCGGCCAAGCGCGAAGCGCGCCGAGCCGGGACCGCCGGAAACGCATGAGCTTGCCGTGGTCCCGGGTCTGCGCTGCGCTTCGCCCAGGATGACAGGGCGCTATTGAGGCCGGGACGCCTTTTCGGCCAGTCCCGAAGTGCCCTCGCGAGCCGCCAGCTTGTCGGCCACTGCGTCGAGCGAGACGTCCGAGGCCGCCAGCAGCACCAGCCAGTGATACAGCAGGTCGGCGCTTTCCGAGGCCAGGGCGTCTGGGCCCTGAGCGACGGCGGCGATCACCGTCTCGACGGCCTCTTCGCCCAGCTTCTTGGCGGCCAGCTTGGGGTCGGCCAGCAGCTTGGCGGTATAGGACGCCTCCGGATCACCGCCCTTGCGGCTTTCGATCGTGGCGGCCAGGCGCTCGAGGGTTTCGAACAATCGGCTCATGCCGCGCCCTTCACGTCGTCGAGGCGCACGGCGATGCCGGCCTCGGCCATGGCCCGCTTGGCCTCGCCGATGCTGATCTCGCCAAAATGGAAGATCGAGGCGGCCAGCACGGCGGCGGCGTGGCCGTCGCGGGCGGCTTCGACGAGGTGCTCGGTCTTGCCAGCGCCGCCCGAGGCGATCACGGGCACGGAGACCGCGCCGGTTACGGCCTTCAGCAGGGGAATGTCATAGCCGATCTTGGCGCCGTCGCGGTCCATCGAGGTCAGCAGGATCTCGCCTGCGCCGCGTTCCACCACCTTGGCGGCCCAGTCGACGACGTCCAGGCCGGTGTCCTTGCGGCCGCCATAGGTCCAGACGTTCCAGCCGCTGCCGTCCTCGCGCAGCTTGGCGTCTATGGCCACCACCACGCACTGGGCGCCGAAGGCGTCGGCGCCGGCGGCGATCAGGTCGGGGTTTTCTACGGCGGCGGTGTTGGTCGAGACCTTGTCGGCGCCGGCCAGCAGCAGGCGGCGCATGTCGGCCACCTCGCGCACGCCGCCGCCGACCGAGACCGGCATGAAACAGACCTCGGCGGTGCGGGCAATTACGTCCAGCAGCAGGCCGCGCTTCTCACTGGAGGCGGTGATGTCCAGGAACATCAGCTCGTCGGCCCCGGCCGCGTCATAGGCGCGGGCCTGCTCCACCGGATCGCCGGCGTCGCGCAGGGCCACGAAATTGACGCCCTTGACCACCCGCCCGTCCTTCACGTCGAGGCAGGGAATGATCCGGGTCTTCAGCATCAGGCGGCCGCCACCGTCAGGGCTTCGGCCGGCTGGATGGTGCCGGCATACAGCGAGCGACCCAGGATGGCGCCGGCGATCTTGACGCCGGGACGGGCCTTCAGGCGCTCTATGTCGGCCACGGCAGCGACGCCGCCCGAGGCGATGACCGGGATCGAGACGGCGTCGGCCAGTTCGCCCACGCCCTCGACATTGACCCCGGTCAGGGCGCCGTCACGGCTGATGTCGGTGATGATCAGGGCGGCTACGCCGGCGTCTTCAAAGCGGCGCGACAGGTCGATGGCCGAAAGTTCCGACAGGCCGGTCCAGCCGTCGACCGCCACCTTGCCGTCGCGCACGTCGACGGCCACGGCGATCTGCTCTGGCCACAGGCGGGCGGCCTTCTTGACCAGTTCAGGGTCATGCACGGCGATGGTGCCCAGGATCACGCGGCTGACACCGGCCTCGATCCAGGCCTCGATGCCTTCCAGGGTGCGGATGCCGCCGCCCAGCTGCACGGGGATCGAGATCGATTCCAGGATCGTCTGCACGGCGGCCGTATTGACCGACGGTGCTCGATGGCGCCGTTCAGGTCGACCACGTGCAGCCACGAGAAGCCGTCCTTGACGAAGCGTTCGGCCTGGTCGGCGGGCGAGGTGTTGAAGACCGTGGCCTTCTCCATGTCGCCGTGCAGCAGACGCACGCACTGGCCGTCCTTCAGGTCGATGGCGGGATAGAGGATCATGGTCGCCATTCCAGAAAGTTGGCGAGCAGGGATAGCCCTGCGGCTTGGGATTTCTCGGGGTGGAACTGTACCCCTGCGACATTGTCCTTGACCACCGCCGCTGTGAACGGGCCGCCGTGGTCAGTGGTCGCCAGGACGTCGGCCGGATCGGTCGGCGTCAGGGCGAAGGAGTTGGCGTAGTACATGTGGGCGCCGTCGGCGACGCCCGAAAACAATGGGTGATCACGCGTCAGTTTGATCGCGTTCCAGCCCATGTGCGGAATGGTCAGGCTGGGGTCGCTGGGCGCCAGTTTCCTGACCTCGCCGGCGATCCAGTCCAGGCCCGGCGTGACGCCGAATTCCAGACCGCGCGTGGCCAGCAGCTGATGACCCACGCAGATGCCCAGGAACGGCGCGCCCTTGCCGTGGACGGCCGCGTTCATGGCCTCGTACACGCCCGAGGCGTCGAGGCCCGCGCGGCAGGACGCGAAGGCCCCCACGCCGGGCAGCACCACGCGGTCGGCGGTGGCGACGATGTCGGGATCGGCCGTGACAACGATGTCAGCGGCAATCCCCTGGCGACGGGCCGCCTCGCGCAGGGCCTTCTCGGCCGAACGCAGGTTGCCCGACCCGTAATCGATCAGGGCGACGGTCTGCATGAAATCAGGTTCCTACAGCACGCCCTTGGTGGAGGGAGCCTGGCCGCCGGTCTTGGGGTCGATCTCGACCGCCTGACGCAGCGCCCGGGCCAGGGCCTTGAACCCGCTTTCGGCGACGTGGTGGGTGTTGTCGCCGTACAGGGTTTCCAGATGGACGCACGCCCCGCAGTTCATCGCGAACGCGTGGTGGAACTCCTTGAAGAGCTCGGTGTCCATCTCGCCGACCTTGGGCCGCTTGAAGTCGACCTTCCAGATCAGATAGGGCCGGTTGGACAGGTCGATGGCGCAGCGCGTCAGGGTCTCGTCCATCGGGATATAGGCGTGGCCGAACCGCCGGATGCCCTTGAAGCCTTCCAGCGCCTTGTTCACGGCCAGACCCAGCACGATGCCGGTGTCTTCCACCGTGTGGTGCATGTCGATGTGCAGGTCGCCCTTGGTCTCGACCTTCAGATCGAAGCCGCCGTGGCGTGCGAAGCTCTCCAGCATATGGTCGTAGAAACCAATGCCGGTGGAGATCGTCGAGACGCCGGTCCCGTCGAGATCGATCCAGACCCGGATCTGGGTCTCCTTCGTCTCGCGGACCACTTCAGCGGTGCGGGCCATGCCGTATCCTTCAGAGGCCGTTTTGGGCCGCGAGATCCCGCAGACTGACCTGCGGGCGCGGACCGTAGTGGGCGATCACCTCGGCGGCGGCCAGGGAGCCCAGCTGGCCGCAGACCGGCAGAGGGCGGCCCTGGGAGAGGCCGTAGAGGAAACCCGCCGCGTATTGGTCGCCCGCGCCGGTGGTGTCCACGACTTTTTCCACGGGGTAGGCCGAGATTTCGTGGATCTGTCCTCCCGCGACCACGACCGAACCGCGTTCGCTGCGGGTGACGGCGGCGATCGTGACCTTTTCCGACAGGGCCTTCACGGCCGCATCGAAGTCGTCGGTCTCGAACAGGGCGCAGACTTCGGAGGCGTTGGCGAAGACGATGTCGCACTGGGTTTCAACAAAACCCAGCAGGGCGGCGCGGTGGCGCTCGACCACGAAGCTGTCCGACAGCGTAATGGCGATCTGGCGACCGGCGCCGTGGGCCAGGGCGGCGGCCTTGGCGAAGGCGCGGCGGGCTTCGGGCGGATCGAACAGATAACCTTCGAGATAGGAGTACCGGGCGGCCTCGATGATGGCCGGATCGACGTCGGCGCTGGTCAGCTCGACGCAGGCGCCCAGATAGGTGCTCATGGTGCGCTGGGCGTCAGGGGTGACATTGATCAGGCTCTGCGCCGTGGCGGGCCCTTCCGCCAGCGGCGGGGTGGTGAAGGCGCAGCCGATGGCCTTCATGTCGTGGCGGAACACATTGCCCAGCTGGTCGTCGGCGACCTTGCCGATGAACGCGCCTCGGCCGCCGAAGCTGGCGACGCCGGCCACGGTGTTGGCGGCAGACCCGCCGGACGCCTCGATGGCTGCGGCCATGACGTCGTAAAGGCTCGAAGCGCGGGCCGGATCGATCAGGGCCATCGAGCCCTTCACCAGGCCTTCGCGCTCAAGGAAGGCGTCGTCGCACTGGGCGATGACGTCGACGATGGCGTTACCAATGGCGGCGACGTCGTAGAGAGCGGTCATGGAGATCGGCAAGCCTTTGAAAGAGCACGGTGTGGAACGCGTTTAAGGGGCGGCAAGTAAAGGAAGCGTGCGGTCAAGGCAACGCGAGGCTTGCCCCGTCAACTGCGACATAGAGCGCGATAGCCGAAAGTGGATGCCGGTTTCGGCGGCTATCGCGCTCTCGCCAGGAAGCGAGCCTTTTTATCCGCTTGAATGATTTCATTCAAAGCGGAAAGGCTCTAACCGCATGGGCATGATGTCGACGACCGCTGATATCCTGATCCTGGCCCCAGCGCCCGATGAGCCCCGCTTCGCCAAGGGCTGGGGGCCACTTTTCGAGCGTCTGGCCGGTCCGCTGCGGGCCCACGGGCTGACGGTTTCCGCCCAGGCCTGGACGGATCCGGTCGACCCAGACGGCGCTCGCCTGATCTTGCCGCTGATCGCCTGGGGCTATCACCTGCGCGAAGACGACTGGTTCGCGCGGCTCGACGCCCTGCAGGCCGACGAGGCGCCGGTGATCAATCCCGTGCCCACCCTGCGCTGGAACACCACCAAGACCTATCTGATCGAACTGGAGGCCAAGGGCGCGCCGGTCGTTCCGACCCTGGCCCATGATCGCCTGACGCCAGACGCCCTGGCCGAGGCCTTCGATGCGTTCGGCGTCGATGAACTGGTGGTCAAGCCGCAGATCTCCGGCGGCTCGCAGGACACCGTGCGTGTCAGGCGTCACGGGGTTCTGGAGGGTGGTCCGGCGGGCGCGGCGCTGATCCAACCCTTCCTGCCGGCGGTCGGCGAAGAGGGCGAGCTGTCGCTGTTCTATTTCGACGGCGTCTTCAGCCATGCGGTGACCAAGGTCGCGGCCAGCGGCGATTTCAGGGTGCAGCCGCAGTTTGGCGGCCTGGTCAGCGGCGTCGCGCCCGAGCCGGAAGCCCTGCGCGCTGCCCAGATGGTGCTGGAGGCGGCCGACCGGCCCCTGACCTATGCCCGGATCGACCTGATCCGGGGGTTGGATCACACGCCGCAGCTTATGGAGCTGGAGGTCATCGAGCCCGACCTCTTCCTTGAGCACGCTCACGACCATGGCGCGGCGTTCGCGGCGGCCATCAGAGCCCGCCTCTAGCGGCGAGCGGGTTCGGACCTATCTAGACGGCAACCGAGGGAGTTACCGAATGTCCGATCTTTCCGCCTTCCCGATTACCAGCCGCTGGCCCGCCAAGCACCCCGACCGTCTGCAGCTCTATTCGCTGCCGACGCCCAACGGCGTGAAGGTGTCGATCATGCTCGAAGAGCTCGGCCTGCCCTATGAGCCGCACGCCATCAACATCATGAGCTGAGACCGGGACCCCGCGTATCGCGTCGCTGAACCCGAACAGCAAGATCACCGGCGATCATCGATCCCAATGGCCCGGGCGGCCAGCCGCTGGCGCTGTGGGAATCGGGTGCGATCCTGGTGTACCTGGCCGAGAAGACCGGCAAGTTCATGGCCGCCGATCCGGTCGCCCGCATCGAGACCATCCAGTGGGTGTTCTTCCAGATGGCCGCCGTCGGTCCGATGTTCGGCCAGGTGGGGTTCTTCCACAAGTTCGCAGGCAAGGACTACGAGGACAAGCGTCCGCGTGACCGCTACGTCGCCGAGAGCAAGCGCCTGCTGGGTGTGCTGGAACGCCGACTGGCCGACCGCCCGTTCATCATGGGCGAGGACTACACCATCGCCGACATCGCCCTGATCGGCTGGGTGAGGAACCTGAACGGCTTCTACGACGCCGGCGAGCTGGTCGACTACGCCAGCCTCAAGGCCGTGCCGGCCTGGCTGGAGCGCTGCCTGGTCCGCCCGGCGGTGCAGCGCGGGCTGGAGATCCCGGCGCGGCCCTAACATCACAAAATCTTGTCATCCCGGAAGCGCGTAGCGCTATCCGGGACCCAGGGGCCGGCGCACTGCGGTCGCCCCTAGGTCCCGGCTCTCCGCTTCGCTACGGCCGGGATGACAAGGATTTTGAAATCTAGGCCCCCAGGAACAGCTCCCGCGACGGGCACAGGTCCGAGATCTTGCAGATCTCGCACTTGGGCTTGCGGGCCACGCACACATAGCGACCGTGCAGGATTAACCAGTGATGCGCCCGGGTCTGGTATGGCCCGGGCACGATGCGCATCAGATCGGCCTCGACCGCGTCGGGCGTCTTGCCCGATGACAGCTTCAGGCGGTGAGCGACGCGAAACACGTGGGTGTCGACGGCGATGGCCGGCTCGATATCCAGTTCGTTCAGCACCACGCTGGCGGTCTTGCGGCCCACGCCGGGCAGGCTTTCCAGATCGGCGCGGTTCAGGGGCACCTGACCGCCATGGCGATCCATCAGGATATGGGCTGAGGCGATGACATTCTTGGCCTTGGTGCGGAACAGGCCGATCGAGGCGATATACCTGATCAGCCCATCCTCGCCGAGCTCCAGCATCTTCTCGGGGCTGTCGGCGACCTGAAACAGCGGCCCGGTGGCCTTGTTGACCTGAACATCGGTGGCCTGGGCCGAAAGGGCGACCGCCGTGACCAGCTCATAGGCGTTGTTGTAGTTCAGCTCGGTCTTTGGCCGCAGCTCCAGGCTTTCGAAGCGGTCAAACAGCACCGCGACACGCTCGCGCTCGGCCGGCGAGATCCGCCTGGCGGCGGGACGTTTCTTCTTCAGCACGGGTTTGACCATCGATCGGACCATGGCGTGATGCGGGCCCCTCGCCAAGGCGGCGTCTCGCGCCTAAATCGTTGTCATGGCCACCCCGCTCTACATGGACGCCGTGATTTCGCCCAACCGGTCGCTGAGCCGGACAGGACTGCATGTTCTGTTGGGCGTCCTGATCGCCTTCAACCTGGTGATCGCCCTGTTCCTGCTGGTGCTGGGCGCGCCGCCGGTGCTGCCATTCCTGGGTCTGGACGTGCTGGCGATCTGGCTGGCCCTGAACGCCAGTTTCCGGGCCGCCGAACGTAAGGAACGCGTCCGCGTCACCGCCGAGGCCGTCACGGTCAGCCGCGAGGACGACAAGGGCGCGCGGGTCGTCTGGACCTCGCCCACCGCCTTCACCCGTGTGGATATCGACCAGCCCGGAGAGCACGAGGCCCGGGTGCGCCTGCGCATCTATCGTCGCCGCCTGACCCTGGCCCGGGCCTTGAGCCCGCCGGAGCGGGTGGAGTTCGCCAACGCCCTGGAGCGCGCCATCCGCGACGCCCGGGCCGAGCGCTATGCCTGAGCAAGAACTGGGCGGACAGGCCGTTTGACCGGCGCTAGGCTCGTTTCATGGCTCTCGACATGTCCCCCGCCGAAACCTTTGCGCGCCTGAGCGAGCGCTCGGCCGACTATCATCGCATGGCTGTCGCCCTCGACTGGCTGGCCGACAACTGGCGGGAGCACCCGTCGCTGGACGAGGCCGCCGGCGCCGTCGGCCTGTCGCCGTTCCACTTCCAGCGCGTCTTCACGCGCTGGGCCGGGGTCAGCCCCAAGACCTTTGTTTCGGCCATCGCCCATGCCGAGGCTCGCAAGTCGCTGGAAGCCGGGGCCAGCGTGCTGGACGCGGCCTATGACGCCGGCCTTTCAGGTCCCTCGCGGCTGCATGACCTGTTCATCGCCCAGGAAGCGGCCACGCCGGGCGAAGTGCGCCGTCGTGGGGCCGGTATGACCTTGCGGTATGGCTGGGCGCCTACGCCTTTCGGCAGGGGTCTTTTCGTGATGGCCGAGCGCGGCCTGGCGGGGCTGGCCTTTTCCGACGGCGATGATCTGGCGACCTATGACGACATGCACCGGCGCTTTCCCGCCGCAGACTGGGTTCGAGACGATCAAGCCGCCGGCCAGACCGCCCTCCACGCCTTTGCGGGCGGGCAGGGGCCTTTGCCGATCGTACTGATCGGCTCGCCGTTCCATGTGCAGGTCTGGAAGGCGCTGTTGCGAATTCCTGTTGGAGAAACAAGCACCTACGGCGAGGTCGCGGCCTGGGCCGGCAAGCCCAGGGCGTATCAGGCGACCGGCGGCGCCATCGGGGCCAATCCGATCTCGCTTCTGATCCCCTGCCATCGCGCGATCGCCAAGGACGGCCGGTTGACCGGCTATCACTGGGGTCTGGCGCGCAAGGCGGCAATGCTAGGAATGGAGGCGGTTCAGGCGGCAGGGTGAATAGACTCGCCCCCTACGGATCGCTTCGCGATCGTCTTCCCCCGGAGGGGGAAGATGAGATCGGCGCGCTTTATCTTCCCCCTCCGGGGGAAGACGGCTGCGCAGCAGCCCGTAGGGGGCAAGTGTTTGCCTCTACAGAATAAACCGGCTCAGATCGGCGTTCGCCGCCAGCGCCCCGACCCGTTCAGTCACATAGGCCGCGTCGATCGTCACGGTTTCGCCCGAGCGGTCCGCCGCCGAGAAGCTGATCTCCTCGACCACCTTTTCCAGAATGGTCTGCAGCCGCCGCGCGCCGATGTTCTCGACCGAGCCGTTCACTGCCACGGCGGCGTCGGCCAGGGCGTCGATGGCGTCGTCGGTGAAGATCAGGGTCACGCCCTCGGTCAGCAGCAGCGCCTGGTGCTGGCGCACCAGATTGGCTTCCGGCTCGGTCAGGATGCGGCGCAGGTCGTCGCGGGTCAGGCCTTTCAGCTCAACCCGGATCGGCAGGCGGCCCTGAAGCTCCGGCAGCAGGTCGCTGGGCTTGGCCACGTGGAAGGCGCCCGAGGCGATGAACAGGATGTGGTCGGTCTTGACCGGCCCGTGCTTGGTCGAGACCGTGGTGCCCTCGATCAGCGGCAGCAGGTCGCGCTGAACGCCTTCGCGGGACACATCGGCCCCGCCGCGCTGGCTGGAGGACGCGACCTTGTCGATCTCATCGAGGAACACGATGCCGTGGTTCTCGGCCAGTTCGACGGCTTCCTGGGTCAGGGCCTCCTGATCGATCAGCTTGTCGCTTTCCTCGGCGATCAGCGGCGCATGGGCTCCGGCGACGGTGGTCTTGTGGGTCTTGGTGCGACCCCCGCCCAGCGACTTCATCAGCTCCGACAGGTTCAGCACCGAGGCGCCCGGCTGGCCGGGAATCTCGAAACCGCCCGGGCCGCCGGTATCGACCAGCTGCAGCTCGATTTCCTTGTCGTCCAGCTCACCGGCCCGCAGCTTCTTGCGGAAACTGTCGCGGGCGGCGGTCGAGCCGGGACCGGTCAGGGCGTCGAGGATGCGTTCCTCGGCGGCGGCTTCGGCTTTGGCGCGGACACTGGTTCTGCGCTTGTCGCGGACCATCGCAAGCGCGCTTTCCACCAGATCGCGGACGATCTGGTCGACGTCGCGGCCGACATAGCCGACCTCGGTGAACTTGGTGGCTTCCACCTTCAGGAACGGCGCCTGGGCCAGCTTGGCCAGGCGACGGGCGATCTCGGTCTTGCCGACGCCGGTGGGGCCGATCAGCAGAATGTTCTTGGGGGTTACCTCGTCGCGCAGGTCGGCCGGCACGCGGCGGCGGCGCCAGCGGTTGCGCAAGGCCACGGCGACGGCCTTCTTGGCGTCGGTATGGCCGACGATATAGCGGTCGAGTTCGGAGACGATTTCGCGGGGAGAAAACTCGGTCATTTACAGGCTTTCAACCGTCAGATTGCCATTGGTGTAGACGCAGATCTCGGCGGCGATCGCCATCGCCTTGCGGGCGATGTCCTCGGCCGAAAGATCCTGGTCGATCAGGGCCTTGGCGGCGGCCAGGGCATAGTTGCCGCCCGAGCCGATGGCCGCGACCGAGCCGCCGCCGGCGCTTTCGCCCGGTTCCAGCACGTCGCCCACGCCGGTGACGGTGTAGATCGAGCCCGCATCGGCCACGAGAAGCATGGCTTCCAGCCGCCGCAGATAGCGGTCGGTGCGCCAGTCCTTGGCCAGGTCCACGCAGGCCCGGGCCAGCTGGTCGGGATACTGCTCCAGCTTGGCTTCAAGGCGCTCGATCAGGGTGAAGGCGTCGGCCGTGGCGCCGGCGAAACCGGCGACCACCTTGCCGCCGGCCAGGCGGCGCACCTTGCGGGCATTGCCCTTGACGACGGTTGGCCCCATGGAGACCTGTCCGTCGCCGGCGATCACGGTCTGCCCGTTCTTGCGCACCGCCAAGATCGTGGTGCCGTGCCAGTCGGGGAAGGAATTGCTGTTTTGCATGTCTCGCATGTGGCGAGGCTGACTGCGGAGATCAAGCGCGATGAGCTTTTCGGACGGCGAGGTCGAGCGTTATGCCCGCCATCTGGTGCTGCGCGAGGTGGGCGGACCCGGCCAGCAGAAGCTGAAGGCGGCCCGGGTGCTGCTGGTCGGGGCCGGCGGCCTGGGCGCTCCAGCGGCCCTCTACCTGGCCGCCGCGGGCGTCGGGACCCTGGGCCTGGCCGATCCCGATACGGTGTCGCTGTCGAACCTGCAGAGGCAGGTCCTGTACCAGACCTCGGATGTGGGCCGCTCCAAGGTCGAGGTCGCTGCAGAGCGACTGCGCGCGATCAACCCCCACGTCGCGGTCGAAACCCATCCGGTATGGCTGAATGGCGAGAACGCGGGAGACCTCGTCTCGCGGTATGACCTCGTCCTGGATGGCGCCGACGACTTCTCCACCCGCTTCGCCGTCAGCGACGCCTGTCTGGCGCAGGGCAAGACCCTGGTCAGCGGGGCCCTGGGCCGCTGGACCGGTCAGGTCGGGGTGTTTCAGGGCCAGCCCTGCTATCGCTGCCTTGTGCCGGAGGTCCCGCCGGACGCGGAAACCTGCGCCATGGTCGGGGTTGTCGGCGCCCTGGCCGGGGTGGTGGGCTCGATGATGGCGCTGGAAGCGGTCAAGCTGATCACGGGCGCGGGCGAGGCGCTGTCGGGCCGGCTCCTGATCTATGACGCCCTGTCGGCCGAGACCCGCACCGTGCGCATCGGCGCCGATCCGGCCTGTCCCGCCTGTGGACCGGGGGCTGCCGCCGTCTGATTGCGGCGACTACGGAGGCGAAGTCGGGCTGCCCTTGGGTTAAGGGATCGGCGTCAGCCTTCCGGCGGCGGTCCGGACGGCGGTGCGGGAGCGTGCCTATGCGTCAGCCAATCCAATGTGAAGCCCTGAAGTCCAAGGTCACGAGCGCCGAGGACGCTGCGGCGCTGATCGCGCCCGGCAGCACAGTCGGCATGAGTGGCTTTACCGGATCGGGCTACCCCAAGGCCGTGCCCCTGGCCCTGGCGGCGCGGATCGACGCCGAGCACGCGGCGGGCAACCCCTTCAAGCTGCGGGTCTGGACCGGCGCTTCGACGGGGCCTGAGCTGGACGGGGCCCTGGCCCGCAGCAATGGCGTCGAGTTCCGGCTGCCCTACAATTCCGACCCGATCGCTCGTGAGAAGATCAATCGCGGCGAGATGGAATATTTCGACGATAGCACCTCAGCCAGGTCGCGCCCATGGCGTGGTCAGGGCTTGATCTGAGGTCCGCTGGACACGGCGGTGATCGAGGTCTCGGGCATTCGGCCCGACGGCGGACTGATCCCGTCGTCCTCGGTTGGCAACAACAAGACCTGGCTGGACCGGGCCAGCAAGGTGATCCTCGAGGTCAATCGCTGGCAGAACCCGGCGCTGGAGGGGATGCACGACATCTACTACGGCACGGCCCTGCCGCCGCATCGCGTGCCGATCCCGCTGGTGCGTCCCGACGACCGGATCGGCGAGGCCTATTTCCGCTGCGATCCCTCCAAGATCGTCGCCATCGTCGAGACCGATGCGCCGGACCGCAACCTGCCCTTCGCCGCACCGGACCAGACGGCCCACGCGATCGCCGGCCATCTTCTGGAGTTCTTCGCCCATGAGGTAGCCAAGGGCCGTCTGCCGCCCCTGCTGCTGCCGCTGCAATCGGGCGTCGGCAACATCGCCAATGCGGTGCTGACAGGCTTGGTCGACGGACCGTTCGAGGACATGACCGCCTATACCGAGGTGATCCAGGACGGGATGCTGGACGCTGATGGACTCCGGCAAGCTGAGCATGGCCTCGGCCACCGCCTGCGACTGCGCCCTTGAACCGCCGCACGCGCGTCAATCGCCGACATGGGCGCGCTATCGCGACCGGATCATCCTGCGGCCGCAGGAGATCAGCAACCATCCCGAGCTGATCCGTCGCCTGGGCTGCATCGCCATGAACGGCCTGATCGAGGCCGACATCTATGGCGCCGTCAATTCCACCCACGTGATGGGCTCGCGCATCCAGAACGGCATCGGCGGCTCGGGCGACTTCGCCCGCAACGCCTATGTGTCGATCTTCATGACCCCGTCGACGGCCAAGGGCGGCAAGATCTCGGCGATCGTGCCCCAGGCCAGCCACGTGGATCATATCAACCAGGACGTCCAGGTGCTGGTCACCGAGCAGGGCCTGGCCGACCTGCGGGGCCTGTCGCCCAAACAGCGGGCCGAGCTGATCATCGAGACCTGCGCCCATCCCGACTATCGTCCGGCGCTGAGGGACTATTACCGCCGGGCGCGGGCCGGCTCTTACGGCCAGCAGTCACCGTCCCTGCCGGGCGAGGCCTTGTCCTGGCATCAGCGCTTCATGGACACCGGCACGATGCGGGCCTGACATCGGGGAAGCTTGACGGCTGATCCATCCGGGCTTCCTGTCACCCCATAAGAATAAGGGTTTGCGGGGGAAAGCCGATGAAGACGCTGGTTCGCGGTCTCGCGATCGCGATCGCCTTGATCATTGTTCTCGCCGCCGTCGGGTGGCTGGCCCTGCAGCGCCACGACATTCCCTACGACAGCCTGGAAGCCAAGTACGACAGTCCGGCGTCGCGCTACATGGACTTGCCCGGCGGCGTGCGTGTCCACTATCGCGACGAAGGGCGGCGCGAGGATCCCGCCCTTGTGCTCGTGCACGGCTATTCGGCCTCGCTTCACGCCTGGGAGCCCTGGGTGCGGTCGCTGTCCAGCGACTACCGGGTCATCACGCTGGACTTGCCGGGCCATGGCCTGACCCGGACGGATCGGGGCTATGCCGCCGGTCGGGATGGCTATGAGGCGGTGGTCGATCAGGTCACCGCGCGTCTGGGTGTCCAGCGCTTCACTCTCGGCGGCAATTCCATGGGCGGCGGCGTGGCCTGGCGCTATGCGCTCGACCATCCGGAGCGGATTGATGCCTTGGTGCTGGTCGACGCCGCCGGCTGGCCTTCGGTCAGCAAGGATCGACCCCTGATCTTCAAGATCCTGAAATACCCGCTGGGGCGGGCCCTGCTCAAGAACATCGACACCCGCCCGCTGGTTCGGCAGGGCTTGCTGGCGGGCTATCTGGAGCCGCGCCTAGTGACGCCCGAGCTCGTCGATCGCTATGTCGACCTGGCGCGCGCGCCGGGCCACCGCGACATTCTGCTGGGGCTGCAGACCGGCACGAACCGCGTCGCCACGCCCCAGCTGCTGTCAACGATCAAGGCTCCGACGCTGGTGATGTTCGGCCAGCAGGACAAGGTCATCCCCGCCGCCGACGGCCAGCGATTTGCGTCGGCCATACCGGGCGCGACCCTGATCCTCTATCCAGGCGTCGGCCACGTGCCGATGGAGCAGATCCCCGACCGCTCCGCCGGGGATCTGAAGGCGTGGCTGAAGGCCAAGGTCTATCCGGGGGAGGCTCCGCCTAAGCCTTGAAGGCCTTGGCGATGTGGTCGACGCTGCGCGTGTAGATCTGACGCCACTGCCGTTCCTTCAGCCCGTTGTGGTTGGCGTCGCGGATCTCGGCGTAGTCGACCGGCTTGCCGGCGGCGCGCAGGGCGCTGGCCATGATCTGCGATTGCCTGATCGGGACGGTGGTGTCGTCGGCGCCATGCATCAGCAGGACCGGCGCGGCGATGCGCTCGGCCTGCAGGGCGGGCGAGGCGGCCTGCATCATGGCCTTGTCGGCGACCGGATCGCCGATGGTTTCGCACCAGTAGGCGTAGCTGGTGGAGTCCGCGCCGTCGTCGCGCTTGGTCTCATTCAGGCTCTGGATCAGGTCATACACCCCCGCGACCCCGACCACCGCCTTGTAGAGCTCGGGCTTTCGCACGGCCCCCATCAGCGCGGCGTAACCGCCATAGCTGTAGCCGAAGATGGCCACCTTTCGGGGATCGGCTCGGCCGGTCGCCAGCACCTGGGCGACGGCGTCCTCGACATCCTCCTGCATCCGGTCGCCCCAGTGCTTGCGGCCGGCCTTGGCGAAGGTCTCGCCATAGCCGCCCGAGCCCCGGAAGTTGGGCTGCAGCACCATCCAGCCCTGGGCCGCCATCAGCTGGACCAGACGGTCGAAATCATAGCTGTCGCGCACTTCGGGGCCGCCGTGCGGCATCACGACCAGCGGACGAGGGCCCGCAGCCAGCGGCGTGGTCAGATAGGCGGCGATCTCCATCCCGTCGCGGGTCTTGACCCGCAAGGTCTCCATGGGCGCGAGACGCTCCTGGTCGAGATTGGGATAGCGTGACCCAACGGCCTCGAACCGTTTGGCTACGCGGATCATAGAAGAACAGCGTGCCCGGGTCGGTCGGTCCCGAGACCCAGGCCAGGAAACGCTCGCCGTCATCGGAGATGTCGATGATCCGGATGTTGCAGACATCGCCGAGGAACTTGTTCAGCCCCTTTAGATGGGCGGCCATCTTCGGGTCGACGAACTGATAGGCGACGCGGTCCTCGATATAGGACGCGCCCAGGAACTGGCCTCGGGCCGTGATCAGCGGATCTTCGATATCGTGACCTGGCCGGCTGGCGACGATCGCGCCCGCGCGCGAGGTCGCCAGGTCGAAGGTCCGGACCACGGCCACCTCATCGGGGCCGTCCAGAGCGCGGAACAGCAGTTGGCCGGGGATGTCCGAGGTGAAGAACCGGGGGCGGCGGCGCTCTTCGCCGCCATAACGCCGGAAGAAGCTCCAGTCCGTGGCGCCGGGGGCGCGCAGATAGATCGACATCTCCGTCCGGCGAAGATTGTAGTCGTAGCGAACCACGGCCTTGCCGCCCTGGACCACCCAGCTGTAGGTCTTCAGCGTTCCGGCCTCGATCATCTCGACGCCGCCGTCGCCGACATTGACGCGGTAAAGCCCCATCACACCCACATCGGCGTTGAAGGCCCGCATCAGGATATGGTCGGGATCTTCGGGCAGCAGGTCGACGATGTCGCCCAGATTGTAGATCTGGCGCACCTTGTCCGTGCCGTCATTGAACAGGATCGCGCCATGTGAGCCGTCGATATCGATGGCCAGGACCCGGCGCACCGGTATGGCCCGATCCTCATCATAGGCCTGGACGCGGGTGCCGGTCTTGCCCACGGGCTTCTTGGCCGGGATCTGGATCACGATCAGCAACCGCCTGGGGTTGGCCCAGGCGATGTTGAAGATCTCACGGTCGCCCAGCGGAATGATCTTCAGGGTCTTGTCCGGCGCATCGGCCGCGATGAGCGTGACGTAGGAGTCCTTGGTGCTGTCATTGATCTCGCGGGTCGAGCCCACGGCGATGGTCCTGCCGTCCGGCGAGAGGGCCGCGTCGCGATCGCGCGGCGCCGTGACGAAATCTTCCAGCGTGTGAGGCTGGCCGGCGGCGGCGGCTTCGACGACCGGAATGAACAAGGGCGCGACCATCGCCCCCGCGATGGCCTGACGACGCGAAATCATGGAAGACCCCCAAAACACAACTGGGACGACAGGAGCGTCCCGATGCGCGTCGGTCAAGCCTGAAGATCGAGGCGGCTAAAGCATCGACGGAATGACGCGGTCCGGCGGGCGGTGGCCGTCCATGAAGGTCTTCACGTTGACGATCACCTTCTCGCCCATGTCGATCCGGCCCTCGACCGTGGCCGAGCCCATATGGGGCAGCAGCACGACATTGGGCAGCTTCAGGAGCTTGGGATTGATGGCGGGCTCGTGCTCGTAGACGTCCAGGCCCGCGCCGGCCAGCTCGCCGCGCGCCAGCATGTTGGCCAGGGCGCCTTCGTCGATCACCTCGCCGCGGGCGGTGTTGACCAGGATGGCGTGCGGCCGCAGCAGCTTCAGGCGACGGGCCGACAGCAGGTGGTAGGTGGCCGGGGTGTGTGGGCAGTTGACCGAGACGAAGTCGACCCGGGCCAGCATCTGGTCGAGGCTTTCCCAGTAGGTGCAACCCAGTTCCTCGGCGATGCGAGGGCTGACCGGCTTGCGATTGTGATAGTGCACCTGCAGGCCGAAGGCCTTGGCGCGGCGCGCCACGGCCTGGCCGATGCGGCCCATACCGATGATACCCAGGCGCTTGCCCCACAGGCGGCGGCCCAGCATCCAGGTTGGGGACCAGCCGTGGAAGCCGCCGCTCTTGACCACTTCGGCGCCTTCGACGACGCGGCGCGAGGCGGCCATGATCAGGGTCATGGTCAGGTCGGCCGTATCTTCGGTCAGCACGCCGGGCGTGTTGGTGACGATAATGCCCCGCGCATTGGCCGTGGCGACGTCGATATTGTCGACCCCGGCCCCGAAATTGGCGATGAGCTTGAGCCGATCGCCGGATCGCGACAGAAGACGCGAGTCCAGACGGTCGGTGATGGTGGGGACCAGAACGTCACAGCGGTTCATCGCGTCGACGAGTTCGTCCGGCGTCATCGGCCGGTCGTCGACGTTGAGTTCGGTGTCGAACAGCTCCCGCATCCGGGTTTCCACGGGATCGGGCAGCTTGCGTGTGACGACGACTTTAGGCTTCTTGGCGGCCATGGACGCTTTCGATAACGGCGTTGGCCCCTCGGGGGGTCTTCGCACCCTTAGCAAAGGCCCGGCGCAGGGCCAAGCGACAGGCTGTCGAATTGCAACATCGTTCGTAGGGCCCGGTTTGACGCCTGATGCTCGCGGGAAGTTGCCAGCGCGGGCGCCGCCGATCCGCCGCGCCTCACGCCGTCGGGCCTGGACGTTCCCCGCTACGTCTCGCTGAAGTACGAAACGATCAACGCCCGCAATGGTCCCGACGAGGCTCACCGCCTGCTCTGGGTGTATCACGCCAAGGGACTGCCGGTTCAGGTGGTGGCCGAGACCCGCGAATGGCGGCGGATCTGCGATCCCGAGGGGGGGCTGGCGTGGGTCCACAAGCGCACCACCGACGGTCGCCGTACGGCCATGCGGGTGCAGCCCACGCCTCTGGCGCTGCTGGCCAGCCCCAGGCCGGGGTCAAAAATCAACGCCTGGCTACGGGGCCGGTCCACCGCCAGTCTCGACAAGTGCGAAAAGGGCTGGTGCCGACTGAAGGCCGACGGCGCCCACGGCTGGGCCCGCGAGACCGAAATCTGGGGGGCGTCCTCGCAGGTGCATGCAAGTCCTGACGATCGATTCCCGACCTGGCGGAGCATCAAACGTTCACAAGCGTTACTGAAAGTAACATTGAGGCGCGGCCCACCGTCGTGCTAGGGCGTGCGCATGCAACAAAGCTCCTACACCTTCGACGAACTCCTGGCCTGCGGTCGGGGCGAAATGTTTGGCCCCGGCAACGCCCAGCTGCCGGCGCCGCCGATGCTGATGTTCGACCGTATCGTGCGGATCGAATCCGAGGGCGGCAAGTACGGCAAGGGCTATGTCGAGGCCGAGTTCGACATCAATCCCGACCTCTGGTTCTTCGGCTGCCACTTCATCGGCGACCCGGTGATGCCCGGATGCCTGGGCCTGGACGCCATGTGGCAGCTGGTCGGCTTCTTCCTGGGCTGGTCTGGCGGTCCCGGCCGCGGCCGCGCCCTGGGCGTCGGCGAAGTCAAGTTCACCGGCCAGGTGACTCAAGACGTCAAAAAGGTCGTCTACAAGATCGACCTGAAGCGGGTGATCATGCGTAAGCTGGTCATGGGCATCGCCGACGGCGTTCTGGAAGCCGACCGGCAAGCCCATCTATGAGACCAAGGACCTGAAGGTCGGTTTGTTCACCGCCGAGCAGATGGCGTCCTGATCCGAACGTAGGGTTGGCCGCCGGAGAGCCGATCCCATCGGGTCTGGGGGAGAGAAAGAGGGAAGAGTTCATGCGTCGCGTCGTCGTCACCGGACTGGGGATCGTCTCGTCCATCGGCAACAACGCCAATGAGGTGCTCGCCTCACTGCGTGAAGCCAAATCCGGCGTGGTCGCCGCGCCCGAATATGCGGAGCTCAATTTCCGCTGCCAGGTGCACGCCACGGTTAAGCTCGACTCGTGGGAAGCCCTGGTCGACCGCCGCGCGGCGCGCTTCCTGGCGCCCGGCACGGCCTATGCCCACATCGCCATGGAACAGGCCATCGCCGATTCCGGTCTGGAAGAGGGCGATATCTCCAATGAGCGCACCGGCCTGATCGTCGGTTCGGGCGGACCCTCCACCCGGGTGATCGTCGAGGCCGCCGCCACGACCCGGGAAAAGGGCCCCAAGCGGATCGGCCCGTTCGCGGTGCCCAAGGCCATGAGCTCTGGCCCGTCGGCTGTGCTGTCGACCTGGTTCAAGATCCGCGGGATCAACTATTCGATCAGCTCGGCCTGCGCGACCAGCGCACACTGCATCGGCGCGGGCGCCGAGCAGATCCAGATGGGCAAGCAGGACATCGTCTTCGCCGGCGGCTGCGAGGAACTGGACTGGACCGCTGTCCAATCTGTTCGACGCCATGGGCGCCATGAGCAGTAACTTCAACGACACGCCGGCCGTGGCCAGCCGCGCCTACGACAAGGATCGCGACGGCTTCGTGATCGCCGGCGGGGCCGGCATCGTGGTGCTGGAAGAATACGAGCACGCCAAGGCGCGGGGCGCGAAGATCTATGGCGAAGTGGTCGGCTATGCCGCCAATTCGGACGGCTTCGACATGGTCGCCCCGTCGGGCGAGGGCGCGGCCCGCTGCATGAAGCTGGCTATGGCCCAGGCCGGCGGTCGGACCATCGACTATCTGAACCCGCACGGCACCTCCACGCCGGTCGGCGACAGCAAGGAAATGGGCGCGGTGCGCGACGTCTTTGGCGACAAGGCGCCGCTGATCTCATCGACCAAGTCGCTGACGGGCCACAGCCTGGGCGCGGCCGGGGCGCAGGAGGCGATCTATTCGATCCTGATGCTCAATAATGATTTCGCCGCCAAGAGCGCCAATATCGAAAACCTCGACCCCGAGTTCGCCGACCTGCCGATCCTGCTGGAACGCTCGGACAAGCCGTTGACCACGGTGATGTCCAACAGCTTCGGCTTTGGCGGCACCAACGGCACGCTGATCATCAGCAAGGCTGATTGATGGACGCACGGTCGCGACCTTAGGTTGATTTTTCTGTCCGTCGCCGGCTATGAAGGAGGTCAGTAACCTCCGGGGGCGGCGGACATGCCTTTCAAAGGCGAACCTGGGGTTCCCTGGGCCGAGAGCGACGTGGTCGATAACTATCTCACGTCGATAGGCGCGGATGGCGCCGAACGCCGCTTCGTCACCGACCTGCATCGCGACGGCGTCGCCGTGATCGATCTGGGTCCGGTCGGCCGGCAGCTATGCGACCAGGTCGTCGCCCAGACCGACAAGTATTTCGCGCGCGGAGCCCGCCGCGCCCAGGACGCCTGGCGCCGGTCGCCTGCGGTTCGGGCCCTTTCCACACTTCCGATCGTCGAAGCCCGGCTGCGTATGGCCTATGGCCGCCGCCCCTTCGCCTTCCAGACCCTGAACTTTCTCAAGGGCAGCGAGCAGCGCGTGCACAGCGACGCCGTTCATTTCCACAGCGAGCCACAGCGGTTCATGTGTGGCGTCTGGTTCGCGCTGGAGGATGTCGAGCCCGACGCGGGGCCGCTCTTCTACCATCCCGGCAGCCACCGCCTGCCGGTGCTTGGCATGCGCGAGGCCGGCGTCACCGATCGCGCGCCGACGGTCGAGGACTATGAGCGGTTCTATGAGCCAGCCTTCGCCCGAACGCTGGACAGCCCGCCCCGCCTGGCCCTTCTGAAAAAAGGCCAGGCCCTGGTCTGGACGGCCAACCTGGCCCACGGCGGTCAGGCCATTGGCCGGGAAGGGGCCACGCGCAGATCGCTGGTGACCCACTATTTCTTCGAGAACTGCCTCTACTACACGCCGAGACTTTCTGATCCCGACCGCGCCAGTTTCCACCTCCGCCTCCCGTCCAATGTGCGGACGGGTGGCTGGGTCTGGCCCAGGGTGGACGGCAAGAGGGTCCGCCTCGGAGCCCGGACCATGGCCGGGTTCGTACGCCGCACCCTGCTCCGAACGGTGGCTGCGGACTAGGCCCGGGGTTTCACGGCGCGATGGGGCCTGCTAGTCAGCGGACAAGGATTCAGGAGAGCCAACCCATGGCCGACGATTACACATTCCCCAAGGGCGAGCTGATGCGAGGCAAGAAGGGCCTCGTGATGGGCGTGGCCAACCACAACTCCATCGCCTGGGGCATCGCCTCGCAGCTGGCCGCCCAGGGCGCCGAGATGATCTTCACCTACCAGGGTGAAGCGCTGGAGCGCCGCGTGCGGCCGCTGGCCGAGAGCATCGGCGTGACCACCCTGGTGCCGGCCGATGTCACCGACGACGCCTCGATGGACGCGGCCTTCGCCGCCATCGAAGAGAAGTTCGGCACGATCGACTTCGTCGTCCACTCGGTGGCCTTCGCCAACAAGGACGAACTGAAGGGCTCGTTCGTCGACAACACCACCCGCGAGGGTTTCCTGCTGGCCATGAACATCTCGGCCTTCAGCTTCGTGGACGTCGCCAAGCGCGCCGCCAAGATCATGCCCAATGGCGGGTCGCTGATCACCATGACCTATCTGGGGTCGGAGCGGACCATCCCGAACTACAACACCATGGGCGTGGCCAAGGCCGCCCTGGAAGCGGCGACCCGCTACATCGCCCGCGACCTGGGTCCCAAGGGCATCCGCTGCAACGCCATCTCGGCCGGCGCCATGCGCACCCTGGCCCTGGCGGGCATTTCGGGCGGCCGGGGCATGATCGCCCAGGGCCGCGCGTTCAGCGCCATGAAGGAAGACACCTCGATGGAAGGCGTCGCAGGCGCGGCCCTGTGGCTGGTCTCGGACCTGGGTCGCTCGACCACCGGCGAAGTCGTCCATGTCGACGCCGGCTTCCACATGATGGGCATGCCCGACGAGGTGGAAGCCTAGAAACTGAAGGGCCTGCGCGCTAAGGCGCGTAGGCCCGCATGAAGCGTTCGGCGGCCTCGCCCGCGAGGCTGTCGAACTCGGCCTGGGTCTTGTCCGAAGGCAGGCGCAGCAGCGACCGCAGCTGGTTGTGGCCCATGACCATCCCCGAGAAGAACTCGGCGGCCTGGTCGCAATTGTCGACCTTCAGCCGGCCCAGGCGCGTTTCGGTCTGCAGGAACGCGGCCAGCTGTCGGCGCGCGTGGCGGGGCCCGGCCTCGAACACTTCGTGGGCGATGTCGGGCATCTCGCCCGCGCCCTGGATGATCACCCGCATCAACGAATAGCTCTTGGTGGTGGTCACCGTTGCCAGCACCGAGCGCGCATAGGCTTCCAGCGCCTCGCGCGGATGCTCGGCCGCGCTGGGATCGCGCAGCGGCGCGGTGATCTGCGCCACCCGTCGCGCCATCAGCGCCCTCACCAGCTCGGCCTTGGAGCCGTAGTGGTTATAGACCGTCTGCTTGGAGACGCCGGCCCGGCGGGCGATGGCCTCCATCGGCGCCGAGAGGCCGCGTTCGCCGATCACCTCGATGGCGGCGTCGAGGATGGCCTCGGTCTTGGCGACGTCGATCTGTCCGGGGATCTGGGCATCAGTGCGCGTCCGAAGGGGGCGGCGGGGCGTTCTTCGCCGGTTTGGCCAGCAACGAGACGCCGGCGGCGACGAAGCAGCCGATGGCCAGCAGGGTGAAGCTGTCGCCGAACGCCATCACCGTGGCCTGCTGCTGCAGGAAGCCGGAAAACGCCTTGCGGGCCGCGCCGTCGGGATCGGCGACGCCCAGCTGCGCCATGCGCGCGGCCAGGCCGGTCATCATGCTCTGGGCCCCGACGCTGCCCGCGGTCACGCTGGACGACAGGGAGTTGTAGTAGAGCGCCGTTTGCTGGGTGATGCTGGTCGCGAGCAGGGCCAGGCCCATGGCGCCGCCGGTATTGCGCGAGAGGTTCACGAGGCCGGAGGCGTTCTTGACCATGTGCGGCGGCAAGGTGCTCATCGTGATCTGCTGGGTGGCGATCATCGCGATCATGACGCCCACGCCGCGACAAGCCTGAACGCCCGCGAATTCCCAGAAACCCCAGTCCTTGGTCACGCCGTGGGCCATGTAGCATGCCCCAGCCGGCCAAAAGGAAGCCGATGAACATCGGCACGCGCGGATCGACCTTGCGCACCAGCCGTCCCGCCAGGGGACCCGTGGCGAACATCGACAGGCCGGAGATGACCATGGTGGTGCCGACCTCCGACGCCGAATAGTGGCGCACGCGGCCCAGGAACTGCGGCAGCAGGAACGTTCCGCCAAACAGGCTGGCGCCCGATACGGCGGTCATGGCTACGCCGATCGAGAAGTTTCGGTTGGCGAAGGCCCGCAGCTCGACGATCGGGTTCCTGTAGGTCAGGGAGCGCCAGACGAAGACGACGCCGGTCACGGCGGCCAGCACCGCCAGGCCAAGGATCAGATCATCCTGGAACCAGCTGTTCTTGGCGCCTTCTTCCAGCACGAACTGCAGGCTCATCAGGAAGGTGGCCATCACGCCCAGGCCGAACCAGTCGAAGCCCTTGGCCAGGCTGGGATCGCCCTTGTCGAACTCGCCCCAGCGGGCCACGCCGAACAGGACGATCAGGCCGGTGGGCACGTTGATGAAGAACAGCCAGCGCCAGGACAGCCATTCGGTCAGGTGCCCACCCAGGGTGGGGCCAACCGTGGGGGCCAGGGTGACGATCAGGCCCATGATGACGCTGGCGGTGATCCGCCGCTCGGGCGGGAAGGCGGTAAAGGCTACGGCGAACACCGTCGGGATCATGGCGCCGCCGATGAAGCCCTGCAGGGCCCGTGTCAGGATCATCATGTCGATCGACGAGGACAGGCCCGTCAGCACGCTCATGACGATGAAGCCTGTGCACGAGGCCAGATAGACCTTCTGTGTGCCCCACAGGCGCGACAGATATCCCGACAGCGGGATCATCACGACCTCCGGGATCAGGTAGGCGGTCTGGATCCAGCTGACCTGGTCGGCGCTGGCCTCGACCCCGGCCTGGATCTGCGGCAGCGAGGCCGCCACGATCTGGATGTCGAGGATGGCCATGAACTGGCCGATCACCATGGCGCCGAAGCCGAGGAACAGCTTGGTCCAGTCGGACGGGCTCAGGACCTTGGCGGGGGGCGCCGGAGCGGAGAGGGTGGCGTCGGTCATCGCCCGCGCCTAGCGCGTCGTCCCTTCCCGGGCGACCAGGGGCGAGGCCTGGCCCGCCTCGGCGAAGGACGGACCCGAACGGTCGCGGACGTCGACCTTGATCTCGACCGACAGGCCGGGACGCAGGGCTGCGCCGTACTTGGAGCGATCGACGGCGATCTTCACCGGCAGGCGCTGGGTGATCTTGGTGAAGTTGCCCACCGCGTTCTCGACGGGGATCAGGGCGAATTCCTGACCGGTGGCCGGAGCGAAGCTGTCGACCTTGCCGTGAATGACCTGCTTGCCGAAGGCGTCGGCCTTGATCTCGACCGGCTGGCCGACGCGAAGGCGCGAGACCTGGGTCTCCTTGAAATTGGCGACCACATAGACCTGATCGAGGGGCACCACCTGCATCAGCGTGGACCCGGGCTGGACCAGCTGTCCGGGGCGGACCGAGCGGGCGCCGACGACGCCGGAGACCGGCGCGCGGATGATGGTGCGGTCCAGGTCAAGCTTGGCCTGTTCCACGGCCGCGTGGGCGGCGGCGGCCTGGGCGATGGTCTGGGCCTTGGCCGAGCCCAGGGACTGGGCCGAGCGACGCTCGGCCTCGAGCGCGGCCTGAGCGCTGGTGACGGCGGCGGCCGATTGGGTGGCCCCGGCGCGGGTGGTCTGGACCTTTTGCTGCGACACCCAGCCCTGGTGGGCCAGGCTGTCATAGCGGTCGAGATCGGCCTTGGCGCGGCTGGCGTCGGCCTGGGCGCTGGAGACGCCGGCCGCCTTCTGGGCGATCAGGGCCTGTTCCAGCGAGGCCTTGTCATCCACGGCGCGGACCGCGGCGTCCAGGGCCTGGGCGTTGGCGATCGCCTGGTCGAGGCGGGCCTGGAAGGTGGCCGGATCGATGCGGGCCAGGACTTGGCCGGGCTCGACGCGCTGGTTGTCGGCCACCAGGACCTCGACGATGCTGCCGGAAATCTGCGGGCTGACCTGTACGGTGTCGGCCTGCACGAAGGCGTTGTCGGTCGTTTCGAAGTGTTGCTTGTCGATGAACCACAGGACGCCGCCGGTCACGATCGCCACCAGGGCCACGCCGCCGACAATCATCGGAACAAGTTTCTTGTTTTGTGGCGCGGCCATGACCCAACCCTGAATAACCCAACGTAACCGATGCGCCCGATAGAAGGGTCGGGCGGGTTCCGCAAGTGTTAAATGGACGCAGTCGTCCAAAAATCAACGGGATCAATAGAAAGAGTTTCGGGGCGCTCTGGTCGCCTTTCACGCGAAGGTGTGACACCGGGTCGCAATTCGCCTTGCGCCAGAATCCATAGAGACTAAAAGCCGTCCCCCATCGCAGCCAAGCGACCGGGGAGCGCGTATCCCCAAGCAGCGACAGTCCGCCGCCCCCGCTACGCCCGCGCCAAAGGATGCGCCGATGAACGTTCAACCGCCGCTCGGCCAATCACCTTTGGGCATGTTCCGGCCCGTACTCTGGCTTGCGGCCGCCGCTTTCGCGACCGGTTTCGGCGGCTACCTGATCCTGGGCCTGCACGCCATCAACGGCTAACCCTGGACGCCTGTCGATCCGAAGCCACCGGCGCCACGTTCGGTGGCGTCAAGATCTTCGACCTCGACTAGCGCCCATTGCGGCGCGGCGGCGATGATCCCCTGGGCGATGCGGTCGCCCCGGCGGATGGTGAAGTCTTCCTCGCCCAGATTGATCAGCAGCACGCAGACCTGACCCCGATAGTCGCTGTCGATCGTGCCCGGCGCGTTGGTCACCGTGACGCCGTTCTTGAACGCCAGGCCCGAGCGCGGGCGGACCTGCATCTCATAGCCATCGGGGATCGCCACCGAAAAGCCGGTCGGCGCCATGCAGCGCGAACCGGGCTTGAGCACGATGGGCTCGTCTTCCGGCACATGGGCGCGCAGATCGAAACCCGCAGCGCCTGCCGTGGCGTAGGTCGGAACCGGCAGGTCGGCATTGCCGTCCCAGCGCTTGAAGCGGATCGTTTGAGCGGTCATGCGGACGTTCCTGATGGTCGAGCCTGGGGGCTTTAGCTGATTTGGCCCGGCCGGGACCAGAGCGACGCGGACCAGAATTCAGGCCAGGGCCCCGGCGATGCGCAGCGCGATGGCGCGGGCCACCTCGTCCTTGGGCGCGCGATCCCAGCGCTCGGTCCCGTCGCGGGTGACCAGCAGCACCGCGTTTTCGTCGCCGCCCATCACGCCAGGTTCGGTGACGTCATTGGCGATGATCCAGTCGCAGCCCTTGCGCGAGAGCTTGGCGCGCGCGTGCATCTCGACATCGTTGGTCTCGGCCGCGAAGCCCACCACCAGCTTGGGGCGGCTGGGGCCAGTCGCCGAGACGGTGGCCAGGATGTCGGGGTTCTCGACGAAGGTCAGGGCCGGCGGGCCACCCTTTTCCTTCTTCAGCTTGGTCCCGAACGCCTCGTCCACGCGCCAGTCGGCGACGGCGGCGACGAAGACGCCGACATCGGCGGGTAGCGCGGCCTGGCTGGCGGCCAGCATCTGGCGGGCGGTCTCGACATCGACGCGCCTGACCCCTGGAGGCGTCGGCAGGAACACCGGGCCGGCGATCAGGGTGACCTCGGCGCCCAGGCGCGCCAGGGCCTCGGCGATGGCGAAGCCCTGCCGGCCGCTGGAGCGGTTGGTGATGCCGCGCACCGGGTCGATCGGCTCGAAGGTCGGGCCGGCTGTGACCAGCGCCCGCTTGCCGGCCAGCGGCCGGGCGGCCGAGCCTTCAAGACGATCCATGATCGCCGCGAAGATCATCTCCGGTTCCGCCAAGCGGCCGGGGCCGAACTCGCCGCAGGCCATGGCGCCGTCATCGGGGCCGACGAACGAGACGCCGTCAGCCTTCAGAGTGGCGATGTTGCGCTGGGTGGCGGCGTGCTGCCACATCCGCACGTTCATGGCGGGAGCCATCAGCACCGACTTGTCGGTTGCCAGCAGGGTGGTCGAGGCCAGGTCGCCGGCCAGGCCGTGGGCGGCCTTGGCGATCAGGTCCGCTGTGGCCGGGGCCACCACGACGAGATCGGCCGAACGCGACAGCTGGATGTGGCCCATCTCGGCCTCGTCCGTCAGCGAGAACAGTTCGTCATAGACCTTGTCCTCGGCCAGCGAGCCCAGCGACAGGGGCGTGACGAACTCGGCGCCGGCCCTGGTCAGGATCGGCCGCACGCCCACGCCCGCCTTGCGCAGGAGGCGCGTCAGTTCCAGCGCCTTGTAGGCCGCGATGCCGCCGCCCACGATCAGAAGAACCCGCTTGTCGCTCACGCCGGTCGATCTCCACTCGGTCCGCAGCCCTTATGGCCCAAGCGCGACGATCCGACAAAGGACAAGCGTGTGACGGACTCGACTCTCGTTCCGCTTTCGTTCATTAATCGGCAAGGTTGAATGAAAGAGGCAATGAGGTCATGGGGTTGAATAGGGTTTCCATCGCCGCCGCGTCGTTACTGGCTGCGGGCGCGCTTCTTCTCGCGGGCTGTGACGGCGGCGCATCGGCCGTGAAGGCTCCCAAGGCCGGAGAGCGCTCCGCCTCTGTCGAGACCGCCGACCCTCCGGCGTCGTCATCGTCGGAGGCCCGCCGAAGCGATCCGCGCGACGCGCCGGTGCGCCTGGTGGCGGGAAAGCCCTTCTGGGCCGCCAACCGCACCCGCACCGCCGAGGAGAACGCCCAGCGCGGCTTCGAGCGCAACGGCGAAGCCTTCGGCGCCGCGACGGTCGATGACTATGTCGCCGCCGCCCACAAATTCGTCAGCGATCCGCCAAAGGGCTCGGAGACGCTGAAGCGCGCCAATGGCGATACCCTGATCTACGACCCCAAGGGCAACGTCTTTGCGGTGGTTTCCAGGGACGGCGCGCCGCGAGCCCTGTTCAAGCCGGATGACGGCGAGAGCTACTGGGAGGTGCAGAAGACCCGCGAGAGCCGCAGGGCGACGGCCGCGCGGGAGCGGGAGTCGACCACAAGCGGGTAGGTCGCTGTAGGGCCGATCGACATTCCGCTGCTCGTCACACTTTTCACCGGTCATCCCCGCTTTCGCGGGGATGACCGGTGTTTTCGGATCCTTCTCAGCCAAAACTCAGAAGTTTTGACTGAATGTCGATCCCTTCTAGCCGTACGCCAGGGCTCCGGCGGCGAAGGCCAGGATTCCCACGGCCGCGCCGGCCGCGAACCAGGCCAGCGGGGTCATCGTCTTCGGCGGGGCGACCACCACCGCCGTCGCCGGCGGCGCCTCGGCCAGCCGCGCCAGAGCCCGGATCGCCTTCACCGCCTCGTCGGCGAAGTCACGGACCTTGGCGGCGGGAGAAAGCTCGCGGGTGATCCAGCGGCGCACCACCGGATCGGCGGCGGCCCAGATGTCGTGGGCCGGGTCGATGCGGCGGGCCACGCCCTCGACGGTGACCATGGTTTTTTGCAGCAGGACCAGCTCGGGCCGCAGCCGCATGTCGAACAGGGCGGTGATCTCGAACAGTTGGGCCAGCAGCTTGCCCATCGACACCTCGCGGGCGTCGCGGCCGAAGATCGGCTCGCCCACGGCGCGCAGCGCCTGGGCGAAGGCGTCGACGTCATGGTGCGCGGGCACATAGCCGGCGTCGAAATGGATGCGGGCTATACGCGCATAGTCGCGGTTCAGGAAGCCGAACAGAATCTCGGCCAGATATTTGCGCTCGCCGGGGCCCAGCCTGCCGATGATGCCGTAGTCGATCGCCACAACCCGAGCCGGGGCGTCGATGAACAGGTTGCCCTCGTGCAGGTCGGCGTGGAACAGGCCGTGGTCCAGGGCCTGGGCCAGGAAGCCGCGCGTGATGTTGTCGGCCAGGGTCTTGCGATCCAGACCCGGCAGCTCAAGCGACTGGGGATCGGACAGCGGGACGCCGTCGGCCCAGGCCAGGGTCAGGACGCGCTTGCCGACCCCGTCCCAGACCACCGAAGGGGCGGTCATATAGGCGTCCCGGGCCATTACTTCGCCCAGCTCGGCGCAGCCGGCGGCCTCGAACCGCAGGTCCATTTCCAGGTCCAGCGCCCGGATCACCACCTCGACGAAGTCGCGGGGTTTCAGGCGGCGAGCCTCGGGAACGAGGCGCTCGGCCAGACCGGCGGCCAGCCGCAGCACGGCGCTGTCCTGGGCGACGCGGCGCTCGATGCCCGGGCCGCAGGACCTTGACCGCCACCTTGCGGCCGTCGAGCAGCCAGGCTGGATGGGCCTGGGCCAGGGAGGCGGCGGCGACGGGCTCTTCAAGGGCCGAGAACAGGGTCTCGATCGGTCGGCCCAGATTGCGCTCGATCTCGGCGCGGGCGACTGCCAGCGGGAAGGGCGGCAGCCGGTCCTTCAGGCGCGACAGGTCTTCGGCGAACGGCGTGCCGAAGATGTCGGCCCGGGTCGACAGGAACTGGCCCATCTTGATCGCGGCGGGGCCCAGGCCCTCCAGCGCTCCGGCCAGGCGCTGGCCCGGACGGCCCAGGCGGGCGCGGGGACCGGAAAACAGGCGAAGGGTCCGCGCCGCCAGTCGCGCCGGCGGCGGCAGGATCGGATCCAACTCGCGGGGGATCAGGGCGTCGGCCCGGATCAGGACCCAGCCCGCGCCGACAAGGCGCCAGAACGCGGACATTTGTCCCATGGACTAGACGGCCCAGCCCTGGTGCATCGCCGCGACGCCGCCGGTGAAGTTGGTGATGGTCACCCGCTTGAAGCCGGCGGTTTCCATCATGGCGGCGAAGGTCTTCTGGTCGGGGAAGCGGCGGATGCTCTCGACCAGGTACTGATAGGCCTCGCGATCCTTGGCCACCCATTCGCCGACCTGCGGGATGACCTTGAAGCTGTAGGCGTCATAGGCCTTGGCGAGGGCCTCGGTGACCGGGCGCGAGAATTCCAGGCAGATGAACCGACCGCCGGGCTTAAGCACCCGCCGGGCCTCCCGCAGGGCAGCGTCGATATCGGTGACGTTGCGGATGCCGAATGAGATCACATAGGCGTCGGCATAGGCGTCGGGCAGGGGCAGGCGTTGGGCGTCGCCGACGGTCCAGGTGATTTCCGGCTCGCCGCCCTTCTCGATGCCGGCGGCGATCATCTCGGCCTTGGCGGTGGTCTTGCTTACGGCGTCAGGACCGCCCCGGCGCTCCTGGGCGCGGCGGGCCATCTTCGCGAAGCGGCGGGCCATGTCGCCCGTGCCGCCGGCGCAATCGATGATCACTTCGCCGGGCTGGGGGTTCAGGCGCGCCGCGACGGCGTCTTTCCAAAGACGGTGGACGCCCCCGCTCATCAGGTCGTTCATCAGGTCGTAGTTCTTGGCGACGCGGTCGAAGACCCCGCGCACCAGGCCGGCCTTCACCGAAGGATCGACGTCCTTGAAACCGAATGTGGCGGCAGGCTTGCTCATGACGTCTATCGACCAGGCTCTCTATATGCTGGATCGCTCTTAGACCGCGCTGTGCGTCGCGTCATCCTCTTGAGGTCGTCCGTTGCCTGAATTGCCCGAAGTCGAGACCGTCCGGCGCGGCCTTGAACCTGTCCTGAGCGGCGCCCGCCTGACCCGCGTGCGCGCTAACCGGCCCGACCTGCGCTTTCCTCTACCCGACGGCTTCGTTCAGCGGCTGACGGGGGCCAGGATCCTGCGGCTGGATCGCCGCGCCAAATATCTGCTGATGCCGCTGTCGACCGGCGAGACCCTGGTGATGCACCTGGGCATGACGGGGCGTTTTGAAATTGCTTCGCCGGAAGGCTCGATCCGGCCCGGTGACTTCGCCCGCGAGGTCAAGCCAGACGACAAGCACGCCCACGTCATCTTCGAGACCGAAGAGGGCGCGGTGGTCACCTATCATGACCCCCGACGCTTCGGGTTCATGGACCTGATCGCCACCGACCGCGTCGATCGCCATCCGTGGTTCGCGACCATGGGCCCCGAGCCGCTGGGCGAGGCCTTCGACGCCAGGACCTTGGTCAAGGCCTTCGCCAATCGCAAGCAAGGCCCCAAGACCCTGCTGCTGGACCAGAAGACCGTGGCGGGCCTGGGCAATATCTATGTGTGCGAGGCCCTTCACCGGGCCCGCATCTCGCCGTTCAAGCCCTCGGGCATGATCGCCGGCAAGCGGCTGGGGCCATTGACGACGGCGATCAAGGAGGTCCTGGCCGAGGCCGTCGAGGTGGGCGGCTCCACCCTGAAGGACTTCGCTGCCGCCGACGGGGCGCTGGGCTATTTCCAGCACCGCTTCCGCGTCTATGACCGCGAGGGCGAGCCCTGCCCGACGGCGGGGTGCAAGGGCGTCATTGCGCGCGAGGTCCAGGCGGGGCGGTCGACGTTCTTTTGTCCGGTGTGTCAGGTTTGAGGGGGGCTCGGAGACAGGCTCAGTCTTCCAAAACTGCGGCGATCGTCCGTCTGGATGCCTGTGCGATGGTGGCGTTGCGGTCCCGATAATAGGCCAGCGCGATCGTGGCGACCGAAAGCGCCCAGCCGCGTCCCCGCAGCCAGGCGTCGTTGTCCAGATCAAGTCCTGCGCGATAGGTGAGCCGGGCGGATCGCGGCAACAGGCTCCAGGCTACCATGAGGTCGCAGGCCGGATCACCTAAGGCCAACCCTCCGAAGTCGAGAACCGCCGCCAAGCCGCCATCGGCCAAGAGCAGGTTTCCGGCCTGCAGGTCGCCGTGGATCCAGACCGGCGCGGCGCGCCATTCCCTCACACCGACTGCGGAGCGCCAGACGTCAGTCGCGGCGGCGCTATCGATCTCATCAGCAAGCGCGTCAATGCTCTCTAGGGTTTGACGGTCGCGGGTCGCCAAGGGTGCGCCCCGGCCAAAGTTGTGACGACCGGCTGGCGGACCGTCGATATAGGGGACGGAATGAAGCGCGGACACGAACACGCCGAGATCGCGGGCAAGACGCTCCGGGTCGGTCAGCATACCGGCCACGGCCGCGTCGCCATCAAGCCATGTGTAGACTGACCAAGCCCAAGGATAGCCTTCTGCGGGGGCGCCTTTACCGAGGGGCTTAGGAACGGGGAACGGCAAGAGCGGGCCGATACAGGGTAGCCATCGCTGTTCCTTCTCGACCTGAGCGGCTGCCCATTGCACACGCGGCAAGCGCACAACCATCCTCTCACCCAGGCGAAATATGGCGTTGTCGGTTCCCCAAGGCGTCACGGGCTGGATCTTCTGATCGGCCCAATCGGGGAAAGTGGACCGCAAGAGCCGATGCACCAAAGCACTGTCGATCGCGATCTCGCCTTCGTGCATCGGCGACCCTGTGACGCCGACCTCCTCGGTCGGAGCCATCCTTAAATCTCTTGGAGGCTGCAGCGTGCCGGGTCTGGCGGCCTCGTCAAGGACCGCCTCCGGCGGCCGCGCCGCGGCGACGCGGAGCGTCGTCCTTGAGAGACCTTTCCACTCCGGCGATCGTCTCGCCGTGAGATTTAAGGATGACTCCCTTCGGCGCGAAGGAGGTCAGGCGGTCGACGTTCTTTTGCCCGGTGTGTCAGGGCTGAAGGTCGGCGGCGCTCAGTCCGCCGCCGCGAAATGCGCCAGCTGGTCGGCATGCGCCTTCACGAAGGCCGGGCGGGCCGTGGCGCGGGCGACATAGGCTCGGCAGGCGGGATAGTCCGCCAGCCCTTCGAAGCGATCGACCAGGCGCAGCACATCGGCCATCAGGATGTCGGCGATCGAGAAGCTCCCGGCCAGCCATTCGCGCCCAGCCAGGACCGGTTCCAGATGTCTGAGCCGGTGGGCCTTCAGAAAATCGTCCATCATCTTCCAGGCCGCCGTATCCCGGCTCTCGCCCGAAAACACCAGTAGCGACCAGGGCAGGCTCGCCGCCTCGACCGAATTGAGCGCCGCGAACAGCCACGCCTTGGCGTCGCTGCGGCCGCGCGGATCGGCAGGCAGCAGCGCCTCGCTCATCTCGCCCAGGTGCAGCAGGATCGCGCCGCTTTCGAAGATCGACAGATCGCCGTCTGTCAGCCACGGCGCCTGGCCGAAGGGCTGATGCCCGAAGTGCTCGGCCGTTTTGTCGCGGAAGGGCGTGCTCTCGACGCGATAGGGCAGGCCGGCCTCTTCCAGCGCCCAGCGCACGCGAAGGTCGCGCACGAAACCGCGCGGCGGCGCGGGGACCCAGTCGAAGGTCGTGAGGATCAGGTCGCTCATGGGGCGTCTCCAAGAAACATCGGGAGCTTGTCGAGAAGGCCGCTCCAGCCGGACTCGTGGCTTTGGCGCGCGTCTTCGTCGGGCAGATGTTCGTGGGTCAGGGTCAGTTCGGTTCCGCCATCGCGTGGCTCAAGCCGGAACGTGACCAGCGACTTGGGCTCCGGCGCGCCGGGCAAGTCCCAGGTGAAGACGAGCTTCTTCTCCGGAACGACCTCCTGATAGACGCCGGTCGGGTTGTGCTCCTGGCCGTTCAGCAGCCGGAACGCGACGCTGAACCGACCGCCAGGACGGACCTCGGCCACGGCGCTGAGCGTCGGACCCGCATCGGGGCCCCACCACAGTATCATCTGCTCGGGCTGGGTGATCGCCGCCCAGACCTTGGCGGGCGAGGCCCTGATCCTGCGCACGAGGGTCACACTCGGGAGGTTCCTGGTCATGGCTCGCCGTCCTCTTCAACCAGCGAAACCAGCCGATCCAGGCTCACCGTCCAGAGGCGCTCATACCGTTCAAGCCAGGCCATCGCCTCGCGCATCGGCGCGACCGAAAGGTGCACCGACACGGTGCGCCCGGTCTTGGTGCGTGTGATCAGGCCCGCATCGGACAGCACATCCAGATGCTTCATCATGCCGGGAAGCTTCAGCGACAGCGGCCGGGCCAGTTCGGTCACCGACAGGCCAGGCTCGTCCTTCAGGCGCAGCAGAAGATGCCGCCGGGTAGGGTCGGCGAGCGCGGCGAAGGTGCGATCGATATCGGAGGCGTCATGCTTCACCATGTAGCGAAGTGTTGTGCGATTGTCGGGTAGAGTCAAGCGCCGCCGGATAGCCCAGATAGGCCCGGCTGAGGCGCACCAGCTCATCCTCGAACGCCTGACTCAGCAGGAAGTCCGCGCCTTCCAGCACCGCAGCCCGCATGGCGCCCTGCACCGCGCGGCTGAGCACGAAGGCCTGGACGGGTGTGAGGGGCCGGCCCTCCGCGTCGGTCAGGCCGGTTTCCGCCGCCGCGAACCGCGAGGCCAGTTCGCCGTGGTCGGCCGTGGCCAGCAGGCTGGACATGGCGATGCGCCGCGCCCGGCTGCGGCCCGCGAAGGCCTGGAGGAAGGCGCGGATCATGGCCCGATCGCGCGCCAGACCCGGCGTGCCGCCTTCGACCACCGCTATTACGGCGCGCCGGTGCGCCTCGGTCTCGCGCTGGGCCAGGGCCAGCAGGATCGCCTGCTTGTCGGGAAAGTAGCGATAGAGGGCGCCGATGCTGACGCCGGCGCGCTCAGCCACCGCATTGGTGTTGAAGCCGGCCTCGCCGGTCGCCTCCAGAACCTGAGTTGCGGCTTCCAGAATATAGTCCACGGTCGTGCGGGCGCGCGGCTGGCGGGGCGTTTTGCGAGCCTTTTCAACGGCTGTCATTCAGGAGCCCTCCGGATCGGCGCCGCCCTGGAAGTCGAGTAACAGGGCCCGCGCCGACGCCCTAGCCTAGCCGCAGGCAACCTTGCGGGAGGACAGCATGACATGGGCCACGGATCGATTGAACACCCTGAAGGCGGGGGACGCCACCCCGCCGCCGATCGTTCAGACCCTGAAGCTGGGCCTGATCGACGACTGGGGCGAAGGCTGGGTGCGCAAGTCCTGGCGCCCCAGCGCAGACCTTGCCACCGCCGACGGCTCGCTATTTGGCGGCTATCTGGCGGCGCTGGCCGACCAGGTCCTGGCCTTTGCGGCCATGACGGTGGTTCCGGGTGATCGCCTCTTCCGGACCGTGAACCTGCAGATGAACTTCCTGAAGGTGGGGCGCAGCCATCCCCTGGTCATCGAGGCCCGTATCGTGGCCCAGACCCGGCAGCTGATCACCGCCCGCGCCGAGTTTCGCCGGGAGGACGGGGCCTTAATCGCCGACGCCACCGCTCAACAGATCCTGATGGCCTTCGAGCACTGGCCGGCGGAGCAGGCGGCCATCGAGGCTTTGGGTGAGCGGGAATGACAGAGGTTTTGGGTCGTCGGAGGATATAAAAGGCTGGATCATTCCACCGGATGCGCTCTGCCGATGGGCTCCGCCGCAGCGTCGTCCTCGCCGGTCTCTTCGGGCACGACTTCCGTCGGCTCCTCCTGTCGCGCCAGGTCGCGGGCCCCGACGCCGCCGCCGTCCTGAATATTGTGGTTCGCCTCGGGGGTGGTCGGATCATAGATATCGTCGCGGTCGGCCATGGCGTGTCTCCTGATACTGGCGATCAAACGGTCCGGCCCCCGTGGCGTTCCTTGCGCGTGATCGAGGGGCGACGCTTCCCGTCGCCAAGGGCTCCCCTTCCGCGCGCGGCGCTCTATAAAAGCCGCGCATAGCAAGGAGCTTTCGCGTGGCCTACGAGACCCTGATTGTCGAAACCGCCCCTGAAGGCGCCGCCGGCGTCGTCCTGATCCGGCTGAACCGCCCCGAGGCGCTGAACGCCCTGAACGCCCAGTTGCTGGGCGAGCTGGCCGCAGCCCTGGGCGAGGCCCAGGCTGACGACAGCGTCGGCGCCATCGTGCTGACCGGCTCGGCCAAGGCCTTCGCGGCCGGCGCCGACATCAAGGAGATGTCGGACAAGTCGTATGCCGAGATGTTCAAGGCCGACTTCTTTACGGCCGGCGCCCGCGCGGTCGAGCAGTGCCGCAAGCCGATCATCGCCGCCGTGTCCGGCTACGCCCTGGGCGGCGGCTGCGAACTGGCGATGATGTGCGACTTCATCATCGCCGCCGACAGCGCCAAGTTCGGCCAGCCTGAGATCACCCTGGGCGTCGCGCCCGGCATCGGCGGCACCCAGCGCCTCACGCGGTTCGTGGGCAAGTCCAAGGCCATGGACATGATCCTGACCGGCCGGATGATGGGCGCCGAGGAGGCCGAGCGTTCAGGCCTGGTCAGCCGCGTGTTTCCGGCCGCTGACCTGATGACCGAGGTCCTGGCGATCGCGGGCAAGATCGCCGCCCAGTCGCCCCTGGCCGTGGCCATGAACAAGGAGCTGGTCAACGCCGCCTATGAGACCACCCTGACCACGGGCGTGGCGCTGGAGCGGCGGCTGTTCCACTCGCTGTTCGCCTTCGAGGACCAGAAAGAGGGGATGGCGGCGTTCGTCGACAAACGTAAACCGACGTTTAAGGGCCGCTGAAGCCGGGGCGCGACCGCTCGTCGCACCCCCTCGCAAATCCTTGTCGACAGCCGTTGACCGATCTACCTGCTTCCCGTATATCCGCGCGCTCAAGATTTTCCCTGCTTCGCGGCTGTCCCGCGCGGCTGTCCGTTTGAAGGTCCTACCTATGGCCAATAATCCCGGCGCCAAGAAAGCGATCCGCAAGATCGCCCGCCGTACCGAGGTGAACACCGCGCGTCGTTCGCGCGTGCGCACCTTCCTGCGCAAGTTCGAAGACGCGATCTCGGCCGGCGATGTCGCCGTCGCCAAGGCCGCTTTCATCGAGGCTCAATCGGAGCTGATGCGCGCGGTTTCCAAGGGCGTGGTTCATCCGAACACGGGCTCTCGGAAGGTCTCGCGTCTGGCCGCCCGACTGAAGAAGCTGGACAAGGCCGCGGCCTAGTCAAGATTCTAGACGAACGCTGTTCGTCTAACGAATTCAAGTATTTACGAGAGCCGGTTGGAGCAATCCGACCGGCTTTTGCTTTGCGCTCAACTGCACGCATTGTTCAAATAACAACGTCCGAAAAATTGCTGACTTAACTATTCCCTTGCCAGGCGAGGGGGTCTCGCGAGTCAACAGAAATATCCGCGATCGGACGCAAGTTTTCCGTTTGACCAGCAGGGGCCGCTGGCTAGTTTAAGGGTCTCAACGCTCTTCCAGTCCATGGATGAAACGGCGGCGGCGGAACCCTTGTGGCTGCCGATAGAGCCCCCGTGTGCGTTGAGAAACCGGTCGTTCGCCATGGGGGGCGGCGACTGGCGTGCGGGCGGTGTTTTTTCGACGAGGCGGTGGACTGATGACAATCAAGGGCGGGGTGGCGAGCCAAGCGTTTTCGGCTGCGATTCCAGCGGTTGCCTGTGAGCCGGCCGGCGGGGTCTGGCAAAAGGTGTGCGTGGCGCTGAAGCGTGAGCTGGGCGACGCGTCTTTCGGATCCTGGATCGCGCCGGCGCTGCTGCGCGAAGGTCCTTCGGGCGATGTGGTTCTTGTGACGCCGACAGGTATTGCGCGCGACTGGATCCGTCGCGGCGCGTGGCGCCGGATCGGCGAGCTTTGGGCCGCCAATGATCCGATGGCGCGCCGTATCGACCTGAAGTCGCGACTGGAATTCGAAGCCTCGGCCGGCGCCTATGTCGACGTGGCCAAGGTCGAGCCGATCGAAATCGTTCTGCCCGTTTCCACCGACGCCCCCAGCCTGGCCCCGGTCGCGACCGGCAAGCCGTCGCGCACCCAGGGCCTGCAGGAACGCTTTACGTTCGAGACCTTCGTCCCCGGTCCCGCCAACGAATTCGCCCACGCCGTGGCGCGCCGCGTCGCCAGCTGGGCCGACGGCCACTTCAATCCGGTCCTGTTCCATGGCCCGTACGGCTTTGGCAAAACCCACCTGCTCAACGCCCTGGCCTGGGAGGCCATGCGTCAGGCCCCGACCAAGCGCGTGGTCTATCTGACCGCCGAGCGCTTCCTGTCGACCTTCGTGCGCGCCGTGATGGATCGCCAGACGGCCGCCTTCAAGGAAGAGCTGCGCGCCGCCGACCTGCTGATCATCGACGACGTGCACTTCATCGCCGGCAAGCAGTCCACGCAAGAAGAGCTGTTCCACACCCTGACCGCCTTGGTCGAGGAAGGCCGCCGCGTCGTGTTCTCGTCGGACCGTCCGCCCTCGGCCATGACCGAGATGGACGCCCACCTGCGCTCGCATCTGTCGGCGGGCCTGGTCTGCGGCCTGGAGCCGGCCGACCGCTCGCTGCGGATGGGCATACTGGAACGCAAGATCCAGACCCTGTCGGCCCCGCACGGCGCGGATCCGACCATGCGTCCGGACGTGCTGCAGTTCCTGGCCGATCGTTTCACCGACAGCGTCCGCGAGCTGGAAGGCGCGCTCAACACCCTGTCGGCCCGCGCCGGCGAGGGCCTGTCGCGTCTGACGCTGGACGAGGTGCAGGCCATCCTGCGCCCGCACCTGCGGTCGGGCGAGAAGCGCATCACCATCGACGACATCCAGAAGGCCACTGCCGACCACTACGGTATGAAACAGGCCGACCTGCTGAGCGAGCGCCGCAACCGCGCTATCGCCCGGCCCCGTCAGGCGGCCATGTGGCTGGCCAAGCAGCTGACGACGCGTTCGCTGCCGGACATCGGCCGTCGGTTCGGCGGTCGCGATCACACCACCGTCCTGCACGCCGTGCGCCGTATCGAGGCCCTGCGGGTCGAGGACAGCGCCCTGAACCACGACCTGGAGACCCTGACGCGCAAGCTGCGCGGCTAGGTCGCCCCGGAGGCTGACACCGGTTTCCGTAACGTCAGCTTAGAGATGGAAAAGGGGCCGCCCGGCTGGGTGGCCCCTTTTTCGTTCAGGCCAGCCTCGACAATCGGCGAACGATTTTCGGAACAAGCGGAGATGTAGGCCATCCTGGACACGCCTCTGGCGTGTTAGCTTGGCCGTGTGCCACCTTCGATGCTGCTCATGGACATGTTCGTGCGGGGCGTCGCCTGCGGGGCGGCGCTGCTGTTGATGGCCGCTGTCTGGCGAAGCGCTGTTGACCGACATGCCCGTATCGCGACGGCGCTCTTTTGCGTCGCCATGATCGCCTGGTTGATCACTGAGTCCGAGCCGCTGTGGCGCGCGTTCGGCCACGCCGATCTGATCCTGCTGCTCGCCTATCCGATGGCGGGCTTCTTCTGGCTTTTCGTTCTGGCGGTTTTCGCCGATCGCCCGATCACCTGGCGCAACATGAGCCCGGCATCGGCGCTCCTGATCTCCGGCGTCATCATGACGGCGTCGTCGCCGCCCTGGAATGCGTGGCTGTGGACGGCGCGCAATCTGTTTGGTGGGGTGCTCATCCTCCACGTGGGCTTCATCGTGGCCCAAGGCTGGCGTGACGACATGATTGAATCGCGGCGCCAGCTGCGGAGCGTCATTCTGGGCGCGGCCGTCGTGTTCGGCATGGTGAACCTGATCATTGCGCTGCAGAGTCGCGTCCACCCGGTCGGCATCTGGTTTCAGTTGCTGGTCGGACAGGCTTGGGGCGGGCGCCTGATCGCCATCCTGCTGCTGGCGGCTGGCGCTTTCTTCCTGACCGCCAGTCCATCCCTGTTCGGGCCGTCGCGACGGGCCGCGCCCAGTGGCGACGCGCGCACGCAACTCGCCGACCGGCTTGAGCTGGCCCGCCTGGAAACCGTGATGGCCACCGAAATCTGGCGGCGCGGGGGCTTGAGCATCGGCGATCTCGCCGCGGAGGTCTGCGTTCCCGAACACCGGCTGCGCAAGTTCATCAATGGCCACCTCGGCTATCGCAACTTCGCCGCGTTCCTGAACGCCCGGCGTATCGAAGCGGCCAAGGCGCGCCTGAGCGACCCGCTGCAGGCCCGGACGACGATCGCCGTCATCGCCTTCGAGCTGGGCTATGGCTCCCTGGGTCCTTTCAACCGAGCCTTTCGCACTGCGACGGGGGCGACGCCGACCGAATGGCGCCAGCGGACCCTTGGCCAAGCCTTGGCCGATCTGCAGCAAGCTGGCTGATTTCGAAATCAGCGCGCCGGGTTGGAGCGCGGCGAGACCTCAAGCGCGAAGTTCGCCTTTCCTGGCTCGACCTCACCAGGGACGATCGTCATGACGCACTTGCTCGACGGCCTTGCCGAAAATTGGCTGTTCAATATCTTCGTCTTCATCCGGGACTACATGGTCTACGCTATCGCCGTCTGGCTGATCCTATGGGTCATTCTGCGGCAGCCGCTGGCCGCTCGAAAGATCCGGCGCGACACGCCGCCCGCGGGTCAGCTGGTTCGCGAGTTCGCCCTTTCGATCCGGTCGATGGCGACCTTCGCGACGATCAATCTGCTCATTGTCGTGATGGACCGGGCAGGCCTCTATCCGCTGCCCAAGCTGGGGGCGACCTGGGGGCCGGTCTGGTTCTGGACCAGCCTGGCGCTGATGATCGTGGCGCACGACGCCTACTTCTATTGGACGCATCGGCTCATGCACGATCCGCGACTGTTCCGTCGCTTTCACCGCACGCACCACAAGAGCAACAACCCTTCACCCTTCACGGCCTACAGTTTCGACCTGCACGAGGCGGGGCTGACGATGGGGTTCTTCGTCCTATGGTATGCCGTCACGCCGACGCCCTGGGCGGTCGGGATGCTGTTCACCGTGCATCAGATCGCCCGCAACACCTTGCTGCACTCTGGCTACGAACTCATGCCGGCGCGGCCGAACGGCAAACCCCTGTTTGATTTCCTGACCACCACGACGCACCACGATCTGCACCATGGCCAGGCGGGCTGGAACTATGCGGCCTGGTTCACCTGGTGGGACCGCTGGATGGGGACAGAACACCCGGACTATCTGGCCCGCTATGCGGCGGCGGCCTGGCGCATGCGGTTGACGGGCGGCTGATCCTCGCCGCCGACGACGGCTCACCAACCCGTTGCGGACGGCGCGAAGATCAGCCCCTGGAGGTGCGCCTTGCGCGCCCTCACCCCGCGCGGGCCCGGCGAAGGGTCAGGTTGATCCGCCCACCCCCTGGAACCAGACTGGACGAGCCCGGAAGGATCCGATCCACCCCGTGAAACGCCAGCCGCGCGGGACCCGACAGGCGGCACACGTCGCCGGAGGACAGACGCAGGCTGCGAGTGGGGTCCTTGCGGGAGGTCCCGCCGATCCGGAACACCGCCGTGTCGCCCAGCGAGATCGACAGCACCGGAAAGCGCGGATCGGCCTCGTCACGGTCCTGGTGCAGGCCCATGCGGGCCTCGCCGCGATAGAGGTTGATCAGACAGGCGTCGGGCGGTGTTTCCGCATCGCCCAGGGTCGCCCACAGATCGATCAGCGCCTGGGGCATGGGCGGCCAGGGGCTGTGTGTGCCCGGATGGCTGTCGGCATAGCGATAGCCGCTGCGGTCGCTGACCCAGCCCAGGGGGCCAAAGCTGGTCATGCCGACGCTCATCGCCTTGCCCTGGGGCGTGCCATAGTGGCTGAAGGGTGCGGCCTCGCCAGCCTCCAGCACGCTGGAGACCAGTGTTCGTTGAGCTTCGGCGTCCAGCAGGCTGGGCCAAAGGTCGAAACCCGGAACGACGGAGAGGGGCTGGATCATTACCGATATTTAACACGCCGTATCGTGGCGGAAGGTGTTGGTTTGCGCCGCCGGCCAGGGAGGCCGGGCGAATTTTTCAGTCCAGGGCCGAACATGCGTCATCTTTTGTCCTCTACGGCCGCCGCCGTACTTCTTCTCGCCGCTGCCGGTGCGCCGGTAGGGGCCCTGGCGGCGCCGGTCGTCAAGTCGGCCGCCGCCCCGGCCGCCCCGACGGTGACGACCCAGCTGCCGCGCAATGTCCGCCCCTCGCACTATGACGTGGCCTTCACCCCTGACGCCGACAAGATGGCTTTCACGGCCAAGGTCAAGATCGCCATCGAGGTGATGGAGCCGACCGCGACCGTGACGCTGCAGGCCGCCGACCTGACCTTCGCCAAGGCCGAGATCGCCGGCGTCGGCGCGGCCGCCATCAAGACCGATGACGAGGCACAGACCGCCAGCTTCACCTTCGCCAAGCCCCTGGCCAAGGGCAAGTACGTCCTGGCCATCGACTACAGCGGCAAGATCTACACTCAGGCCGCCGGCCTGTTCGCCCTCGACTACGAGACCGAGGCCGGCAAGAAGCGGGCGCTCTACACCCAGTTCGAAAACTCCGACGCCCGCCGCTTCATCCCCTCGTGGGACGAGCCCTTCTACAAGGCCACCTTCAGCGTCGAGGCCACCGTGCCGACCGGTCAGATGGCGCTGGGCAACATGCCCATCGCCAAGACCACCGACCTGGGCGACGGCAAGAGCCTGGTGAAGTTCGCCACCTCGCCCAAGATGTCGACCTATCTGCTGTTCTTCGGCCTGGGCGAGTTCGATCGCGCCACGGTCAAGGCGGCCGGCGCCGATGTGGGCGTGGTCACCAAGAAGGGTGACACCGGCAAGGCGCAGTTCGCCCTCAAGGCCGCCGCCGACCTGCTGCCCTGGTACAATGACTATTTCGGCGTCCCCTATCCGCTGCCGGCCCTGGACAATATCGCCGCGCCGGGCCGCAGCCAGTTCTTCAGCGCGATGGAGAACTGGGGCGCGATCTTCTATTTCGAATACGCCCTGCTGCTGGATCCCAAGATCTCCAGCCAGACCGACAATCAGCGCGTCTTCACGACCGTGGCCCACGAAATGGCCCACCAGTGGTTCGGCGATCTGGTCACCATGGCCTGGTGGGATGACCTGTGGCTCAACGAAGGCTTCGCCTCGTGGATGGAAGGCCGGGCCACCGAGCACTTCCACCCCGAATGGAACAGCGCCCTGGCCGCCGTCGGCGGGCGCGAATACGCCATGAGCCTGGACGCCCTGCAGACCACCCACCCGGTGGTGCAGCACGTCGAGACCGTGGAACAGGCCAGCCAGGCCTTTGACGGCATCACCTACCAGAAGGGCGAGGCGGTGATCCGCATGCTCGAGGCCTATGTCGGCCCTGACGCCTGGCGGGCCGGGGTGCGCGCCTACATGAAGAAGCACGCCCACGGCAATACGGTCAGCGACGACCTGTGGCGCGAGATCGAGACGTCCGCCGGCAAGCCGATCACCGACATCGCCCATGATTTCACACTGCAGCCGGGCGTGCCGCTGATCACGGTGACCAACTCCACCTGCACGGCCGGCAAGACCACCCTGGAGCTGACCCAGGGCGAGTTCAGCAAGGACCTGCCCAACAAGACCGCCCTGTCCTGGCGCGTGCCGGTCACGGTCAAGGCTGTTGGCGGCGGCGAAGCCAAGACGCTGGTCACCGGCGGCAAGGGCTCGGTCACGGTCGACGGCTGCGGCCCGGTGATCGTCAATGCCGGCCAGAGCGGCTATTTCCGCACGCTGTACGGCCCCGCCCGTTTCAACGGCGTGGTGGCCAGCTTCGCCAAGCTGCCGGCCATCGACCAGCTGGGCGTGATGTCCGACGTCTGGTCGATGGGTCTGTCAGGTTACCAGCCCGCGACCGACTTCCTGGACCTGGCCAGCGCCACCCCTGCCAGCGCCGATCCGCAGGTGCTGTCCAAGATCGCCAGCGTCTATGGAACCATCGATGGCTATTATGAGGGCATGCCCGCCGAGCGCGCCGCGTTCCGCAAGGTGGCCCTGGCCCGCCTGAACCCGCTGTTCGCGGCGGTGGGCTGGGCGCCCAAGGCCGGTGAACCCGACACGATCGCCATTCTTCGCGGTGAGTTGATCGGCGCGTTGGGCGGCATGGGTGACGCGGCGGTGGTCGCCGAGGCCAACCGTCGCTTCGCCGCCGACAAGACCGATCCGTCGGCCATCCCCGGCCCGCTGCGCAAGACGATCTTGGAGGTGGTGGCCGCCCACGCCGACGCCGCCACCTGGGACGCCATCCGCGCCCAGGCCCAGGCGGAGAAGACCCCGCTGATCCGTGCGCAGCTCTATTCGCTGCTGGCGGCCGCCGACGACGAGGCCCTGGCCCGCAAGGCCCTCGCGCTGGCCCTGACCACCGAGCCGGGCGAGACGCTGTCGAGCACCATGATCTCGCGCGTCGCCGGCAATCACCCGGACATGGGCTTCGACTGGGCCGTCGCCAACAAGGACGCCGTCAACGGCAAGGTCGATTCCAGCTCGCGCACGCGGTTCATCCCGGGCCTGGGCGCCGGCTCGTCCAGCCCGGCCACGGCCGAGAAAATCCGGGCCTATGCCGTCGCCAACCTGGCCGAAGGCTCGCGCAAGGAAGCCGAGAAGGCGGCGGCCTCGGTGCTGAACCGCGCCAAGATCCGCCAGGACCGCCTGCCGGCGATCACCGAGTGGGTCAAGAAGACCGGCGGTTAACGCCACACCGAACCTGACCTGATCACGACCGCACCCCGAATTCGCTCGGGGTGCGGTCTTTTTCCGTTGTGCAGCTTGCAGATTCCCCTTCTCAAGATGAGGGAATGGGCTTGCGGGGCGGCGCGTATCCCCCATATCGGCTTCAAGCGGGGTTGACGGGCTCGTCAACTTCGGGGAACGCACTCTGCCCGCTCGACCTTGGTCGGGACGGGTAGGATTGGATCAACCGTTAGGAAGTTCGACCAGACGGGGACGGAGCGAGAAAAACCGGGGCGCTTGCGTCTAAGGCCCTTGTCACCGCCGTCCGCCAGCAGGAGCGACAGGTTCGTATTATGAGCAAGATTATTGGTATCGACCTTGGCACCACGAATTCGTGCGTGGCCATCATGGACGGCAAGACCCCGAAGGTGATCGAGAACGCCGAAGGCGCTCGCACCACTCCGTCGGTCGTCGCGTTCCTCGAGGACGGTGAGCGCCTGGTTGGCCAGCCCGCCAAGCGTCAGGCCGTCACCAACCCGACCAACACGCTGTTCGCGATCAAGCGCCTGATTGGCCGCAACGCGAGCGACCCGGTGGTCGAGAAGGACAAGGGCATGGTGCCCTACGACATCGTCAAGGGTCCGACCGGCGACGCCTGGGTCAAGGCCCAGGGCAAGGACTACTCGCCGCAGGAAGTGTCGGCCTTCATTCTGCAGAAGATGAAGGAAGCCGCCGAGACCCATCTGGGCGAGCCGGTGACCAAGGCGGTCATCACGGTTCCGGCCTATTTCAATGACGCCCAGCGTCAGGCGACCAAGGACGCCGGCAAGATCGCCGGCCTGGAAGTCCTGCGCATCATCAACGAGCCGACTGCGGCCGCCCTGGCCTATGGCCTGGACAAGAACGACGGCAAGAAGATCGCCGTCTATGACCTGGGCGGCGGCACGTTCGACGTCTCGATCCTGGAAATCGGCGACGGCGTCTTCGAAGTGAAGTCGACCAACGGCGACACCTTCCTGGGCGGCGAAGACTTCGACCTGCGGATCGTCGACTATCTGGCCGACGAGTTCAAGAAGGAGCAGGGCGTCGACCTGCGCAAGGACAAGCTGGCCCTGCAGCGCCTGAAGGAAGAGGCCGAAAAGGCCAAGAAGGAACTGTCCTCGACCACGCAGTACGAAATCAACCTGCCGTTCATCAGCATGAACGCCACGCGGCCCGCTGCACCTGAACATCAAGCTGTCGCGCGCCAAGCTGGAAGCGCCTGGTCGAGGACCTGATCGCCAACGCACGATCGGCCCTGCGCGCAAGGCGCTCAAGGACGCCGGCGTCACCAGCCAGCCGACATCGACGACGTGATCCTGGTCGGCGGCATGACCCGCATGCCCATGGTGCAGGAGAAGCCGTGAAGGAGTTCTTCGGCAAGGAGCCGCACAAGGGCGTCAACCCCGATGAAGTCGTGGCCCTCGGCGCCGCGGTGCAGGCAGGCGTGCTGCAGGGCGACGTCAAGGACGTGCTGCTGCTGGACGTGACCCCTCTGACCCTGGGCATCGAGACCCTGGGCGGCGTCTTCACCCCGCTGATCGAGCGCAACACCACCATCCCGACCAAGCGCTCGCAGACCTTCTCGACCGCTGACGACAACCAGTCGGCCGTGACGATCCGCGCCTTCCAGGGCGAGCGTCCGATGGCCGTCGACAACAAGTTCCTGGGTCAGTTCGACCTGCAGGGCATTCCGCCGGCGCCGCGCGGCGTGCCGCAGATCGAGGTCACGTTCGACATCGACGCCAACGGCATCGTCAACGTCCACGCCAAGGACAAGGCGACCAACAAGGAGCACTCGATCCGCATCCAGGCCAATGGCGGCCTGAGCGACGCGGACATCGAGCGCATGGTCAAGGAAGCCGAGGCCAACAAGGCGTCGGACGAAAAGAAGAAGGCCCTCGTCGAGGCCAAGAACCAGGGCGAGGCCATCGTGCACTCGACCGAGAAGGCCTTCGCCGAACATGGCGACAAGGTCGGCCCGGCCGAGAAGGCCGCCATCGAGACCGGCCTGACCGATCTGAAGACGGCCCTGGAAGGCGAAGACGTCGAGGCCATCTCGGCCAAGACCCAGGCGCTGATCCAGGCCTCGATGAAGCTGGGCGAGGCCATGTACGCCTCGCAACAGGGCTCGGACGGCGATGACGGCTCGGCCGCGGACGACGGTGTCGTCGACGCCGAGTTCGAAGAAGTCGACGACAACAAGCCGGCGAACTAAACTCGCCATGCGCGCGCCGCGGAACGTTCTGGACTTGAGCGTTTCGCGGCGGCGATCACGGGCTACGCGTGCTTTTGACGCCTTGCGTCAGGCCCGGCGACATCCCACCTCTTTTCCTATCAACGCCTCTCCCGTGGGCCTTTTGGGCGCCAGACGCTGACGATGCGCGACTATTACGAAATTCTCGGTGTGGACCGGTCCTGCGACGACGCGGGCCTGAAATCCGCGTTCCGCAAGCTGGCGATGGAGCATCATCCCGACCGCAATGGCGGTTGCGAGGAGGCTGGCGGCCGCTTCAAGGAAATCAACGAGGCCTATTCGATCCTGTCGGATCCGCAGAAGCGCGCGGCCTATGACCGTTTCGGCCATGCCGGGGTCAATGGCCCGCAGGGTGGCGGCGGTCAGGGCGGTTTCGACGCCAGCGACATCTTCAGCGATGTGTTCGGCGACGTTTTCGGCGAGATGTTCGGCGGTGGTCGTCGTCCGTCCAACGGTCCGCAGCGCGGCCAGGACCTGCGCTACGATCTGGAGATCTCCCTTGAGCAGGCCTATGCCGGCGCCGAGGTCGAGATCCGGGTTCCGGCCGCCATCACCTGCGAAGTCTGCGACGGCTCGGGCGCCAAGCCCGGCACCAGCCCGACGGTCTGTGGCACCTGCGGCGGCGCGGGTCGCGTGCGAGCCACCCAGGGCTTCTTCGCCGTCGAACGCGGCTGCCCGCGCTGCGGCGGTTCCGGCCGCCTCGTGCTGGATCCCTGCGCCAACTGTAACGGCCACGGCCAGGTGCGCCGCGAGCGCATCCTGTCGGTGCGCATTCCCGCCGGCGTCGATGACGGCGCCCGCATCCGCCTGTCGGGCGAAGGCGACGCCGGGGCCCGGGGCGGGCCGCGCGGCGACCTCTACATTTTCCTGTCGGTGATCCCGCACGAGCTGTTCGAGCGCGATGGCCTGGACCTTCTGTGCACCGTGCCGGTGCCGATGACCGTGGCGGCGCTGGGCGGCGAGATCGACGCCCCGTGCCTGATGGGCGGCGAGGAATGCGACGGGACCTGCAAGATCCCCGTCAAGGTTCCCGAAGGGGCCCAGACCGGCAAGACCGTCCGCCTCAAGGGCAAGGGCATGCCGTCCCTGCGCAGCCGCCAGCGCGGTGACCTGGTGGTGGAACTGTTCGTCGAAACCCCGACCCACCTGTCGGCCCGTCAGAAAGAGCTCCTCAAGGAGCTGGCCGGCCTGTGCAGCGAGAAACAGAACCCCAAGTCGGCCAATTTCGTCGGCAAGGCCAAGCGGTTCTGGGACGAGGTTACGGGCAGCTAGAGGTTCCCGCGCCGCCGGCCTCTTCCGCCCACGATCGAGAATAGCAGCGTCAGCAGCGTGAAGGCGATCGCGGCCAAGCCGATGATCAGCAGGATGTCGCCGGAATCCAGCGGCGCGAATGGCGGCTGGGCGTGTTTTGGCCGGGCGGCCGTCGCGATCATCCGCTCGGGCCAGCTGTCTTCAGGCATCTTGAACATGACCGGGATCGTCACCTCGGTCGGTTTCAGGGAACCGTTGGGCGGCGGCAGCATCCGGAACTTCTGGGACAGGGCGATGGCCGCCACGCCGAAGTCCTCGCCTTGCGGGGATTCCGACACCACCCGGCAATCGGCCGGGCGGCCGTCCTGAGCCACCTGGCAGGTGATCACAGCCTTACCCTCGATGTTGCGGCGCTGGGCGTGAGCCGGATAGGCCCATTGCATGTCGTCGCCGGTCGGCTTCTCCAGCCAGTCAGGCTTGTAGGTGCCCATCACGGGAGGCCGCTCCGGATCGGCCTTGACCGCCTTGGATGCAGACATTTCCCACCTCCAACCTGAGGGCGATCTGGCACGAAGTCTCGTCGGGCCGCAATGCCTAGCGCATGTGCGCTCTAGGACGCGTCTGGCTTCAAGGCTTTCGTCAGTCGCAGGATTTCCTCGAGGTGGTCGTCCTCGGCCGCGCTGTCTTCGGCGTTCCTGCGTTCGGCATCGAATGCCAGAAAGCGTTCGTGAGCGATGCGCTTGGCGTCATCGGCTCCGACCCGTCCGGCATTGGTCAGGACATCCCGGTCGTTGAAGGCCAAGAAAGCGTCGAGCCGCTCCGACCACTCCGCCATGGTCATGACCTTGCGGCGTCGGGCTTGGTCCTCCGCGAAATCCAGGAACATGGTCACGATGCGATTGAGATCGCCGACCTCTTCGGCGTTCAGATAGTTCTTGGCGGTATCGACATCGCCCTTGCGGACCTTGCCGCCCTTCCAGCTTTGCAGGCCCATGTTCGGCGCGGCCGCATCGGCGCGCGCGACGATGAGTTCGCTAGCGGTCTTGCCCGTCACCGCGTGCAGCATCTTGTTCTGGACCGTGGCGAAGAAGGTCTGGGCGGCGTCGGATCGCGCCGTGTAGTCGTTTGCCGTGGCGTAGACGTCGCGGACCTTCTGGTAGAATCGCTTCTCCGACGCGCGGATGTCGCGGATCTTCTCAAGTAGTTCGTCGAAATAGTCGAAGGGGCCAGGGTCGCGCAGACGCTGCTCGTCGAGCACGAAGCCCTTGACCAGATACTCGCGCAACCGCGTCGTCGCCCACTGTCGGAACTGCACACCGCGAACCGATCGCACGCGATAGCCGACCGCAAGGATGGCTTCGAGCTTGTAGAGGGTCGTTCGGTATCGCTTACCGTCTGCGGCAGTTAGTAAGTCCTGCTTACATACTGCCGTCTCTTCGCACTCACCGGTTTCGAAGATCGCGGTCAGGTGCTGAGTAATATTCGGCCGCGTCGTCGCGAACAGCTCCGCCATCTGCGCCTGGGTCAGCCAGACCGTGCCGTCGGTCGCCCGAAGCTGCACTCGCGCAAGCCCGTCCTCCGTGTTGTAGAGGACGATTTCACCCTCGCTCATGCAGCCCCTTTCATCGGTCGAACAAACTGTCGGCACAAAACATGAACATCATACATGATGCTTCTGCGAAGCAGCGTCAAACGTTAAGTCATGGCGTCATGAACGCCCCCGCTTCCCAGACCTTTCAGACCTTTGACGCCACCGGCGCCACACCGGTGATGCAGCAGTTCTTCGAGATGAAGGCGCGGCAGCCCGACGCCCTGATCTTCTTCCGGATGGGGGATTTCTACGAGCTGTTCTTCGACGACGCCTACAAGGCGGCGGCGGCGCTCGGCATCTCCCAGACCTTTCGCGGCACCCATGCGGGCGAGCCGATCCCGATGGCGGGCGTGCCGCAGCACGCGGCCGAGGCCTATCTGTCGAAACTGATCCGCCTGGGCTTCAAGGTCGCCGTCTGCGAGCAGATGGAAGATCCGGCCGAGGCCAAGAAGCGCGGCTCCAAGTCGGTGGTCCGCCGCGACATCGTGCGGGTGGTGACGCCCGGCACCCTGACCGAGGACGGCCTGCTGGACGCCCGGGGCGCCAACCGTCTGGCGGCCGTGGCCGTGCGCGCGGGGCAGGCGGCCGTGGCGTCGGTGGAGCTGTCGACCGGCGAGGTCGAGGTCTTTTCGGTCAGCAAGGAGGGCGTCGCTGGAATCCTGGCGGCCCTGGCCCCTTCGGAAACCCTGGTCGCCGACCGGCTGCTGTCGGACGACAGCTTGTCGCAGACCCTGAAGATCTGCGGCGGCCTGGTGCAGCCGATGCCGTCGGCCCTGTCGGAGCCCCAGGCGTCCGAGACCCGTGTGAAGCGGCTCTATGGCGTCGACACCCTGGACGGGTTCGGCGGACTGTCGCCGGCCGAGATCGGGGCCCTGGGCCTGATCGCCGCCCACCTGGAAATGACCCAGGCCGGACGCCTGCCTGCCCTGCGCGCCCCGCGCCGGGCGGCCGACGCCGACGTCATGGCCATTGATCCGGCCACCCGCAACAGCCTGGAGATCGACCGCACCCAGACCGGCGGGCGCGAGGGCTCGCTGCTAGCCGCCATCGATCGCACGGTCAGCGCCGGCGGCGCCCGGATGCTGGCCTCGCGTCTGGCCCGGCCGCTGCTGGACCCCTCCGCCATCGACCAGCGCCTGGACGCCGTGGAGTGGTTCGTCGAACACCGCGCCCTGCGCCAGCGCTTGCGCGAGGTGCTCAAGGGCTCTGGCGACATGGCCCGCGCCCTGTCGCGTCTGGCCCTGGGACGCGGCGGTCCGCGCGACCTGGGCTGCATCCGCGACACGCTGAAGGTCGGCGAGCAGCTGGCCGGCCTGGCGGGCGGGTCCAGCGATCCGCTGTCGCCGCCGCCGTTCGAGCTGGAACACGCCTTCATCGCCCTGACGCCGTCGCTGCATCCGGAGCTGTCCAGCTTCCTGGCGGCGCTGGAGACGGGCCTGGGTCCCGACCTGCCGGCCCTGGCCCGCGACGGCGGCTATGTGGCGTCCGGCGTGCTGGCCGAGCTGGATGAGGCCCGGGCCCTGCGCGACAACAGCCGCCGGGTGATCGCCACGCTGGAATCGCAGCTGGCCCTGGAAAGCGGCGTGCCGCTAAAGATCCGCCACAACGGGGTTCTGGGTTATTTCGTCGAGGCCACGGCCGGCAAGGCCGACCCGCTGTTCCAGCCGCCGCTGAACGCCACCTTCATCCACCGCCAGACCCTCGCCAACCAGGTGCGCTTCACCACGGTGGAGCTGGCCGATCTGGACGCCCGCATCGCCCAGGCCGCTGAGCGCGTGCTGGCTATGGAGATCGCCGCGTTCGAGACCTGGCGCGAGATGGCCCGGCTGATGGCCGACGCCATCCAGATCGCCGCCGAGGCCCTGGCGCGCCTGGATGTCGCCGCCGCGCTGGCGGAGTGGGCGCAGGACGGCAAGGCCGTGCGTCCGATCGTCGACCGCTCCCTGGCCTTCGAGGCCCAGGCCGCGCGCCACCCGGTGGTGGAAGCCGCCGTCAAGCGGGCCGGCGACCCCTACACCCCCAACGACTGCCGCCTGGACGCGGCTCGGCGAGGCGGGCGCGCGCCTGTCGATCGTCACCGGGCCCGAACATGGCCGGTAAGTCGACCTTCCTGCGCCAGAACGCCCTGCTGGCCATCCTGGCCCAGTCTGGCTGCTTCGTGCCCGCCGCCAGTTTCCGGCTGGGCGTGGTCGACCGGCTGTTCAGCCGCGTCGGCGCGGGCGACGACCTGGCCCGCGGCCGCTCGACCTTCATGATGGAGATGGTCGAGACCGCCGCCATCCTCACCCAGGCCAGACCACGCAGTCTGGTGATCCTGGACGAGATCGGTCGGGGCACGGCCACCTATGACGGACTGGCCATCGCCTGGGCCTGCGCCGAGGCCCTGCACGACACCAACCGCTGCCGGGCGCTGTTCGCCACCCACTATCACGAGTTGGCGACCCTGGAGGAGCGGCTGGACCACGTCTCCAACCTGTCCCTGCGGGCCAAGGAATGGAACGGCGACCTCGTCTTCCTGCACGAGGCCGCCGCCGGTCCCGCCGACCGCTCCTACGGAGTGCAGGTGGCCAAGCTGGCCGGGGTGCCGGGACCGGTCGTTGCCCGGGCGCGCGAGGTGCTGGATCGCCTGGAGACCAAGGACGAATCACCCGCCCGTCTGGACGATCTGCCACTGTTCGCCATGAGCCAGGCCGTCCAGGCGCCCGCCCAGATGCATGCCAAACCGGCGCCCAGTGTCGTCGACGCGGCGCTCAAGGATCTGGATGTGGACGGAATGTCGCCTCGGGAAGCGCTTGAAGCGCTATATCGCCTTAAGGGTCTTCTCAGAACCTCGTGATCTATAGTCACAGCGTGATGGTCGCCAAAATCGGCCGCCGTTTTTGGCTATCACCCTTTGGAAGACCATATCTCCATCATGCCCCGCCGCCTTCGCCCAACCCCGCTGGAACACGTCGTTGACGGTCACGCCCTGCGGGCGCGTCTGTCGGCCGCCGCGCTCGACAGTCTCGGCGACGAGATCGCCCAGCGCGCCCGCGCGATCGAGATCCTGAAACAGGCTCTGTTTCGCGGCCGGATGATCGCCAAGGAGCGGTTGGAGAACGGGGCCGGCGGTCTGGAGACCTCGCGCCTGCTCAGCGGCGTCACCGACGAGGTGATCACCGCCCTCTATGATTTCACCACCGTGCACGTGTTCCGGGCCCGCAACCCCACCGAGGGCGAGCGCCTGTGCCTGCTGGCCGTGGGCGGCTATGGCCGCCGCACCCTGGCGCCCTACAGCGACATCGATCTGCTGTTCCTGCGCCCATATAAGACCACGCCGCACGCCGAGAGCGTGATCGAGTTCATGCTCTATGCGCTGTGGGATCTGGGCTTCAAGGTCGGCCACGCCTCGCGCACCGTCGATGAGTGCGTGAAACTGTCGCGCGAGGACTTCACGATCCGGACGACCATCCTGGAAGCCCGCCGCCTGACCGGCGACGAGCGTCTGGCCGTCGATCTGAAGAAGCGCTTCCAGGACGAGGTGATGAAGGGCACGGGCGCCCAGTTCGTCGCCGCCAAGCTGAAGGAGCGCGACGACCGCCAGGCCCGGGCCGGGGCCAGCCGCTACATGGTCGAGCCCAACGTCAAGGAGGGCAAGGGCGGCCTGCGCGACCTGCACACCCTGATGTGGATCGCCGAATATCTGCACCCGGTGGATCGCCCGGAAGACGTCTTCAAGCTGGCGGTGTTCGATCGTCGCGAGGCCAAGGCCTTCATCCGCGCCTTCGACTTTCTGGACCGTCCGCTGCCACCTGCATTTCCTAACGGGGCGGGCCGAAGAGCGCCTGACTTTTGACTTGCAGCCCGAAATGGCCCGCCGCATGGGCTATGGCGACCGCGGCCGACAGCGCCGGCGGTCGAGCGCTTCATGCGGCGCTATCTTCTCTGATCGCCAAGGAGGTCGGGGCCCTGACCCGCGCCTTCTCGGCCAAGCTGGAAGCTGACAATTTCAAGCACGAGCCCAAGGGCATTTCGCGCTTCCTTCCGGGCGGCGGCAGACCCAAGCGCAAGGCGCTGGATGTCGAGGGCTTCTACGAGGACGGCGGCCGCCTGAACATCGACGGGCCTGAGGTGTTCGAGGCTGATCCGGTCAATCTGATCCGGCTGTTCAAGATCGCCGACGAGCGCGACCTGGACCTGCACCCGGACGCCTTCACCGCCGTGACCCGCTCGCTGGGCCTGATCACCTCGCGCGTGCGCCGCGACGAGGACGCCTGCCATGCCTTCCTGCACCTGCTGGCGCGGGGCAAGCGGTCGTATCGCACCCTGACCCTGATGAACGACGCCGGGGTTCTGGGCCGCTTCGTCCCGGAATTTGGCCGCATCGTCGCCCAGATGCAGTTCAACATGTACCACTCCTATACGGTGGACGAGCACACCCTGCGGGCCGTGGGCGTGATCGGCGACATCGCCGCCGGACGCCTGGCCGACGACCATCCGCTGGCCGTCTCGATCATGCCGCTGATCGAGGATCGCGAGGCCCTGTTCCTGGCCATGCTGCTGCACGACACCGGCAAGGGCGGGGTAGGCGGCCAGGAGAAGGCCGGGGCCCGCAGCGCCCGCAGCGCCTGCGAACGGCTGGGCGTCGACCGCCTGAAGGTGGAGCTGGTGGCCTGGCTGGTCGAGAACCATCTGGTCATGAGCGACTTCGCCCAGAAACGCGATGTCTCCGACCCCGGCACCGTCGCCGCCTTCGCCCGCATCGTCGAGAATCCCGAGCGCCTGCGTCTGTTGCTGGTGATCACCGTCGCCGACATCCGCGCCGTGGGGCCGGGGGTCTGGAACGGCTGGAAGGGCCAGCTGCTGCGCGAGCTCTATAACGCCACCGAGGCCGTCTTCCGGGGCGGCCGGGGCAGCGACGCCGCCGCCAGTGTCCAGCGCCATCAGGAGGCCGTCGCCGAGGCCGCGCGCGAGGCCCTGATCGTCGATGACCCGGCCGCCAAGGGCTGGGCCTTCGCCATGGAGGACGCCTATTTCAGCGCCTTCAACGCCGGGGAACTGAAGGATCACGCCGCCCTGGCCCGCCGGGCCGCCATCCAGGGCGGCGCGGCCGCCGAGGGCCAGGTGACGCCGGGCTCCAACGCCGCCGAGATCGTGATCGCCGCCCGGGACCGGCGCGGCCTGTTCGCCGACCTGGCCCTGGCGATCTCGTCCCTGGGCGGCAACGTGGTCGGCGCGCGGGTCTTCACCTCCCGCCAGGGCCAGGCGCTGGACGTCTTCTATGTGCAGGATGTGACCGGCGCCCCAATGGGCTGCGAGAACCCCCGGGCCCTGCGCCGCATGGCCGACGCCCTGGAGGCGGCCGGTCGCGGCGAGACCACCAGCTTCGAGCCGCGTCGCGGGGCCGAGCAGTCGCGCACGGCGGCCTTCTCGATCGCCCCGAGCGTGGTGATCGACAACGAGTCTTCGGACGACGCCACCGTGGTCGAGGCCTCGGGCCGCGACCGGCCGGGCCTGCTGCACGCCCTGGCCCAGACCCTGGCGCAGAACGGCCTGTCCATCCAGTCGGCCCACATCGATGGCTATGGCGAGCGGGCGGTCGACGCCTTCTATGTCCAGACCACCGAGAACGGAAAGCTGGTCGAGACCCGCAAGATCACGACTTTGAAGGCCGATCTGCTGTCGGCGCTGGAGGCCAACGAGGCCGGCGCGCCCAATACGCGCCCCGGGCTGAAGCGGGCGCGGGCCAGCGTGGCGCGATAGAGTCTGGCCGGCCTCGGTCGGCGGCTAGCCTTCGTTCGCGCCGCCGATCGACGTGAAACCATGCGCCTGGGCCAGTGTGGCCTCGCCCGCCGTGATCCGCGCCAGCGGATTGGGGCGCGGCTCGGCGACCTTGGTCAGCGTGTTCCTGTCCACGTGCCGGAAGGGCGCGGTTCGGCCGCGAACCTGCAGCATCGTGGTGGAAACATAGGACCAGCCGCCATCGGCCTCGAAGCGCACGTCCAGCTCGTAGGAGTCGGTGCGGAAAGCCCATTCCAGGAAGTCGGTCGAGCAGACGCCATAGCCGGGCCGGCCCTGCTCGGCCCTGACGATCAGCGCCCGAGCCGTCGGCCGCCGCGCCGCCGCTGGCCAGGGCCACCTGCCCGCGCGGCAGGGCCAGGGTCTGCTGGATCAGTCCGGTGGCCGGCTCCCAAAGCCAGTAGCCGATCTGGTCGTGGAAGGTGGTGTCCTCGTCCGAGGCGACGATGTGGACGTGATAGCGCAGACCGTAGAACAGCTGCGGCCCATTGGCCTGCGGGTCGATGGGCTGCAGCTCGATGCGCTCCAGGAAGTCGCGGCGCTCGGGACCGTCGGCCTTGGGGTTCAGGTCGACGCCCTTGAGTCCCTCCCACACGCCGGCCAGGCGGCGCAGCGGACCCAGATTGGCCAGGGTGTCCGGATCGACGTTTTCCGGTTCGCTGAAGATGTCGTCGGGATAGGTGATCATCGCATCCTTGCTCCGGCCAAGCTTGGTTCTGCCTCTATCGAGACGCGGCTTTCGTCAAGCGCGCCTTCAAGGCTTCCGCGTCAGGGCGCCGGCGGGCGGGCCTCTCCCTTGACGCCAACCTCGCCACCCCGCAGAAGCGCGAGGTGACCGACATCGCCCCCACGCCCGCCGAAACCGCCGCCGCTCCGCCGCCGAAAAAGGGCGGGGGCATGATCCGCTCCTCGATGATCTATTCGGGCCTGACCCTGGTCAGCCGGTTCATGGGCCTGGCGCGCGACCTGGTGGTCACCGCCCGGCTGGGGGCCAGCGCCACCTTTGCGGCCGACGCCTACAACACCGCCCTGATGTTTCCGAACCTGTTCCGGCGGATCTTCGCCGAGGGCGCCTTCGCGGCCGCCTTCGTACCGGCCTATTCCAAGGCCCTGGAAAAGGACGGCGAGGAAAAGGCCGACGAACTGGCCGCCGACGCCATGGCCACCCTGGCGGCGGCCACCATCGTCATCACCATCGTCGCCCAGCTGGCCATGCCGTGGCTGATGTACCTGATCAGTCCCGGCTTCGCGGCCGAGCCGGCCAAGTTCAAGCTGGCCGTCACCCTGACCCAGATCTCCATGCCCTACCTGCCGTGCATGGCCATCGTCGCCCACCTGTCGGGCGTGCTGAACGCCCGGGGTCGGTTCATCCTGTCGGCCGGCGCGCCTGTGCTGCTGAACCTGATCATGCTGATCGCCATCTGGCCGCAGAAGAACAGCCATGACGCCGCCTTCGCGGCGTCGTGGGCCATTCTGGCGGCGGGCGTGGCCCAGGCGGCCCTGCTGACCTGGGGCGTCAACAAGTCGGGCGCCAAGGTCCACTGGCGGCTTCCGCGCCTGACGCCCGAGATCAAGACCCTGCTGTCCCTGGCCGTGCCCGGCGCGATCGCCGCCAGCGCCTCGCAGGTCAATGTGTTTGTCTCGACCGTGCTGGCCAGCCATGTGAACGGCGCCCGCTCGTGGCTGGCGACCGCCGATCGGCTGTACCAGCTGCCCCTGGGCCTGGTGGGTGTCGCCATCGGCGTGGCCCTGCTGCCGCGTCTGTCGCGGGCCGTGCAGGCCAAGGACGGCGGCGAGGCCCAGGCCGCCATGGACCAGGCGGTGGTGTTCGCCATGGCCCTGACCCTGCCGGCCGCCACGGCCCTGGTGGCCATGCCCGACTTCCTGATCGACGGCCTGTTCCGCCGGGGCGAGTTCAACGCCTTCGACGTCCGCTCGACCGCCGCCGTGCTGCTGTTCTACGGCCTGGCGACCCCGGCCTTTGTTTTGCTGCGGGTGCTGTCGCCGGGCTTCTTCGCGCGGGGCGACACCAAGTCGCCGATGCGCTTTGCTTTGATTTCGGTGGCGGTGAACGTGATCCTGGGCATCGCCCTGTTCTACGTGATCGGCGTGCCCGGCATCGCCGCCGCCACGGCCGTGGCCTCGTGGGCCAATGTCGGCCAGATGATCTTCACCCTGGGCAAGCGCGGCGACTACTGGCCCAGCGCCAAGGCCTGGGGAAGCTGATCCGGGTTCTGGTCGCCAGCGTGGTGCTGGGCGTGATGCTGGCCACGGTCCAGGCGTTCCGCCCGGTGGTCGAGGGGCCGCTGGCCGGCGTCCACTTCGCGGGAATCGGGGCCAAGGAGATCGCGGTGCTGGGGACCTGCGCCCTGGCGGCCCTGGTCTATCCTGCGCTGCTGCTGGCGTTTGGCGGCGTCACGATGGCTGAGGCCAAGGCGGCCCTGCGGCGCAAGGGCAAGGCCTGACCCCCCTTCCACCGCTTTCGCGGGAATGAGCGGATTTAAGAGGACCATCTTGCTCTGGAGCTCGCGGGAAGCTAACCAGCGTGCATGGCTACGATCGGTTACTTCGCCTCGCGATGGCGCGGCTCCAACTGACACCGACCGCCGTGCTCAAGCACGGCCCGCACAGCTGTGCGTTCGCCAATTCCGATTTCTATACTCAAGGCTGAAGCCATGACCGACCAAGCTGCCCCCGCCTATGCGGGCCCCGCCCGCGTGCTTTCGGGCGTGCAACCTTCCGGCGCCCTGCACCTGGGCAACTATCTGGGCGCGCTGGTGAAGTTCGCCCGCCTGCAGCACGAGATCGACACCTTCATCTTCGTGGCCGACCTGCACGCCATCACCGTGTGGCAGGAGCCTGCGGCCCTGGCCCAGCAGACGCGCGAAATCGCCGCCGCCTATCTGGCCGCCGGTCTGGACCCGGCCAAGGCCACCATCTTCCCGCAGTCGGCCGTGCCCGAGCACGCCGAACTGGCCTGGATCTTCCAGTGCGTCGCCCGCCTGGGCTGGCTGGACCGGATGACCCAGTTCAAGGAGAAGAGCGGCAAGAACAAGGAGCGCAGCTCGGTGGGCCTCTACACCTATCCGGTGCTGCAGGCCGCCGACATCCTGCTGTATCAGGCCACCCACGTGCCGGTGGGCGAGGACCAGAAGCAGCACCTGGAGCTGACCCGCGACATCGCCGCCAAGTTCAATCACGACTTCGGCGCGCCGAACTTCTTCCCGCAGCCAGACCCGCTGATCCAGGGCCCGGGCGCGCGGATCATGTCCTTACGCGACGGCTCGGCCAAGATGAGCAAGTCCGATCCGTCGGACTACAGCCGCATCAACCTGACCGACGACGCCGACGCCATCGCGACCAAGGTCAAGAAGGCCCGCACCGATCCCGAGCCGCTGCCCGAGACCCTGGAAGAACTGGCGACCCGCGCCGAGGCCGACAACCTGGTGGGCATCTTCGCGGCCCTCGACGGTCGGACCAAGGCCGAGGTCCTGGCCGAATATGCCGGCAAGGGCTTTGGGACCTTCAAGCCGGCCCTGGCCGAGCTGGCGGTCGAGAAGCTGGCCCCGGTGGGGATGCGGATGCGTTCGCTGCTGGCCGACCCGGCCGAGATCGACGCCATTCTCGCCGCCGGCGCCGACAAGGCCCGCGCGGTCGCGGCGCCGACGCTGGATGAAGTGAAGAAGCTGGTCGGGTTCTGGGGCGCCTAGGTTCTGGGGGCTTGAGCTCGACCGAAAAGGGGCGTCATCCTGCCGTGATGGATGACGCCTCCAAGAGCCGCCGCAAGTTCCTGGTCATCGCCGATGACAGCCCGGAGTTCGGCGCGGCTCTGCGCTATGCCTGCCGAAGGGCCCGCTCGACCGGCGGCCATGTCGCCCTGCTGCGGGTGATCGCGCCGGCCGAGTTCGAACACTGGAGCGGGGTGCGCGACGAGATCGAGCGCCAGGAACGGGCCGAGGCTGAGGTCCTGCTGCACGACCTGGCCGACCGGGTGATCGCCGAGACCGGCCTGCCGCCGGAATTCATCATCAAGCACGCCGAAAGCACCCGCGCGGCGGTCAGGGCTGTGGTCGCCGGCGATCCTGACATCAAGATCCTGATCCTGGCCACCTCGACCGGCGGTCGGGGCCCGGGCCCCCTGGTCTCGGCCATCGCCAAGGAAGGCGTCGGCTGGAGCGGCCGCAAGCTGCCGGTCACCGTGGTGCCGGGGGACCTGACGGACGAAGAGATCGAGGATCTGGCCTAGGCTACTTGCCCCCTACGGACCGCTTCGCGGTCGTCTTCCCCCGTAGGGGGAAGATGGGATCCGCGCCTCTTCATCTTCCCCCTACGGGGGAGTAGCGCCGAAGGCGCGGAGGGGGCGAGTGTCCGTCGCTAAACCCGCTCCGGAATCCGCACCGTCAGGCTCTCGTACCCCTTCACGAAGGTCGACAGCACGCGGCGGGGCTCGTCCAGCACCTCGATCTTCGGGAAGCGCTTGAGGATTTCTTCCCAGACGATCTTCAACTGCATTTCGGCCAGGCGGTTGCCCACGCAGCGGTGGATGCCGAAGCCGAACGACAGGTGGCGGCGGGGATTGTCGCGGTCGATGATGAAGCTGTCGGCGTCTTCGATCACCGTGTCGTCGCGGTTGCCCGAGACGTACCACATGATGACCTTGTCGCCCTTCCTGATGGTCTTGCCGGCCAGTTCGACATCTTCCAGCGCCGTGCGGCGCATGTGGGCCAGGGGGGTCTGCCAGCGGATGATCTCCGACACCATCGAGGGGATCAGGTCCGGATTGGCGCGCAGCTTGGCTTCCTGCTCGGGGTTCTTGGACAGGGCGTAGAGGCCGCCGGTCAGGGAGTTGCGGGTGGTGTCGTTGCCGCCGACGATCAGCAGGATCACATTGCCCAGATATTCCATGGGCGGCATGTTCTTGGTCGCCTCGCCCTGGGCCAGCATCGAGATCAGATCACCGCCGGGCTCTTCGGCGTTGACGCGCTCGTTCCAGAGATTGGTGAAATAGGCCAGGCATTCCAGCAGCTCGGCCCGGCGGGCGTCTTCACTTTCGACGATGCCGCTTTCCGGCGAGGCCGTGGCGACGTCCGACCAGCGGGTCAGCTTGCGGCGCTCTTCCCAAGGGAAGTCGAACAGGGTGGCCAGCATCTGGGTGGTCAGCTCGATCGACACCTTGTCGACCCAGTCGAAGGGCTCGCCGATAGGCAGGCTGTCCAGGATGGTGCAGACCCGCTCGCGAATGACGCCTTCGAGCTTGGCCAGGTTCTGGGGCGAGACGATCGGGCTGACCGTCTTGCGCTGGATGTCGTGCTTGGGCGGATCCATGGCGATGAACATCGGCAGGACGAAGTCCTCGTCGAAGTTGCGGATCGTGATGCCGCCCAGATGGGCGTCCGACGAGAACACCTGGTGATTGGTGTCGACCGCCATGATGTCGTTGTACTTGGTCACCGACCAATAGGGCCCGGTCTCTTCGTCGCCCTTGGAATAGTGGACCGGATCCTCCTTCCGGAGGCGCTCGAAATACGGCCACATGGCGTCGGCCTTGAACAGGGCCGGGTCGGCGACGTGCAGGTCCTCCAGAGGAATGGACCAGGCCTTGGCGCGCGCATCAGCGCTAAGATCGATCGAGCCATCGCTCATGAAAGCCTCCCGCAGATCATTGTTTTCCGCATCACGCCAGAAAATGACGCCTGTGTCACCTTTCTTTCTGAGGCAGCCGACATCTTGCGCGCGGGGCCGTCGAGGTCCATCTCTCCGCCATGTTCATCCAGACCGAAACCACGCCCAATCCCGAGGTGCTGAAGTTCCTGCCCGGCCGTGAAGTGCTGGGTGAAGGCGCGCGCGAGTTCAAGACGGCGGAGGAGGGCGAGTCCTCGCCCCTCGCCAAGGCCCTGTTCCAGCTGGGCGACGTGACGCGGGTGTTTTTCGGTCCCGATTTCCTGACCGTGACAAAGAACCCGGACGCCGAGTGGCCGCACCTGAAGGCGCCGATCCTGGCGGCCATCATGGATCACTTCACCAGCGGCCGGCCCCTCCTGCTGGATGCGACCGAGAGCGGTCATGATGACGACGGCGTCTATGACGGGCGAGACCGCCCAGATCGTCGCCGAGATCAAGGACCTGCTCGACAGCCGCATCCGCCCGGCCGTGGCCCAGGACGGCGGCGACATCGTGTTCAACCGGTTCGAGCCCGCCACCGGCGTGGTCTGGCTGCACATGCGCGGCGCCTGCTCGGGCTGCCCCTCGTCCTCGGCAACCCTGAAGGCCGGCGTCGAGAACATGCTCAAGCACTATGTGCCCGAAGTGACCCGGGTCGAGCAGACGCTTTAGGTCCTGCGATTTCGCGGCAGGCCCGCCTTGCGCACCCTTCTCGAAAGCCTATATTGCAACCACACAAGTTGCTGATAGACCTCTTGAGGATCGCAAATGGCCAAGCTCGACGCTGCGGCGCTCGCCCAACTGTTCACCGAAGCGCGCACGCGCAATGGGTGGAAGACCGATCCGCTGCCCGAGAGCCTGCTGCGCGAGCTGTATGACCTGGTGAAGTTTGGTCCCACGGCCGCCAACTCGACCCCGGCGCGCTTTGTCTTCGTGACCAGCCCGGAAGCCAAGGCCAAGCTCGCCGCGCTGTCGTCGGGCTCTAACGGCCCCAAGATCCTGCAGGCCCCGGCCACGGTGATCGTCGGCTACGACCTGGATTTCCCCGAGACCCTCGACAAGCTGTTCCCGCACGCCCCGGGCGCCAAGAACTGGTTCGGTGACCCCGTGGCCAAGGAGCAGGGCGCGTTCCGCAACAGCTCGTTGCAGGGCGGCTATTTCATCCTCGCCGCCCGGGCCCTCGGCCTGGACGTCGGCGCGATGTCGGGCTTCGACAATGCGGGCGTTGACGCGGAATTTTTCGCCGGCACCAACATAAAGTCCAATTTCATTGCTTCAATCGGCTATGGCACGGACGAAAACCTCTTCCCGCGCAGCCCGCGCCTGGATTTCGAGGAAGCCGCCAGGATCATCTGATCCCGCCAGCCCCTTTGGTCGATCCGCGTGAGTATGGATCGGCTGGACCAGAGCCTCCGGTCGTTTCGGCGATCGGGGGCGACGGTTGTTTTGTGCATCGGGGGCGCACGCGCTAAAACCCTTCCATGACCCAGCGCCACGCCCTGATCGCCCTGCCCATCCTGCTGCTCGCCGCCTGCGGGCCGGTGGAAAAGAAGGCTGATGAGGCCGGCGCCGCCCCACCGCCCGCCGAGCCGGGCAAGAGCGGCTCGGTCGCCGTCATGGTCAAACCCTATCAGGACGGCCCGCTGGCCGTTCACGCCGACGGCGTGGGCCCCGTCACCGCCGCCACGGCCTTTGATCTGCCGACCCTCAAGGTGCTGTTTCCCAAGGCGGTGGTCGCCCAGGCCTTCCTGCATTTCGGCGCCGGCCCGGCCCAGCCCATCATCAATGTAGAACAGAACCAGGTCCCGCTGATGGAGATCTCCAAGGGCGAGGACGGCGACCTGGGCGCGATCCGCCTGGAAGGCGGCGACGTTCGCGGCCCCCGGGACGAGACCCTGCTGACCCAGTGGTCGGCCCTGGACCTGGACATCGCCCATTGCCGCGCCGGCGAAGGCCGCGACATCAACACCGTGGTCTGCGTTCGTCCCGAGGCGCCCAATGTCAGCTACCTGATCGGCGTGCCCGGCTGGACCAAGGGCGGCCTGCCGCAGGTCGAGACCCTGAAGGCCAAGGGTCAGCTGAACGGCTTCATCTGGCGCCCGGCCGAAGGCGCGCGGTTGGTTCGGCCTGAGCCTTTGATGATCCTCTCGATCGACACCTGCCTGGGCGCCAGTTCCGTCGCCATCCTGGACGGCGCGCGCGTCCTGGCGACGCGGAGCGAGCCGATGACCCGGCGGCCACCAGGAGCGCATCGGCATGCTGGCCTGCGAGGTCGCCGCCGAGGCCGGCGTGACGTTCCCGGCTCTGGCCCGCATGCGCCGTCACCGTGGGACCCGGCTGCTTCACTGGCCTGCGCGTAGGCCTGGCCTTCGCCAAGGGGCTGGCCACGGCGCTGTCGATCCCCTGCGTGGGGGTCAGCACGCTGGAGGCCCTGGCCGCCGGCATCGAGCCGCTGGCTTCGTCGCCGCCGTGCTCGATGCGCGGATGAGCCAGGTCTATCTGCAGATGCTTCGACGGCGGCGTGGCCCTGATGGCGCCCGACGCGCTGGATCTGGGATCGGCCGCCGCGCGGCTGGCCGAGCTGCATGGCGGGCAGGCCGTCACCCTGGTCGGTTCCGGCGCGCCGCTGTTGGCCCAGACCTTTCCAAGCGCCACGGTGCTGACCCCGGTCTCGCCCGATCCCGTCGCCGTGGCCCGCCTGGCCGCCGCACGGCCCGCGCCGTCCCATTCGCCCCGGCCGCTGTATCTGCGCGCGCCCTACGCCACGTTGCCGGCCGCATGATCCTGCGCCCTGTTGGCCTTGAGGCCTGTTTCATTTTCACCGACCTGCATGACCGCGCCTTTCCCCGGCCGTGGAGCGCGATCGAATTCGAGGACCTGCTGAAATCGCCGGGCGTCTTCGCGGTGCTGGGCGAAGCGGGCGAGCCGGCCGTCGAGAAGGGCTTCATCCTGTGCCGCTCGATCGCCGGCGAGGCCGAGATCCTGACCGTCGCCGTCGACCCGGCCGCCCGCCGTCGTGGCTGGGGCGCGGCCCTGGTCGAAATGGCCGCCGGAATCGCCACCGAGACCGGCTCCGAGGCAATGTTCCTGGAGGTCGCCGACGACAACACGGCCGCGATCGCCCTGTATGCAGCCACCGGCTTTGCCCGGGTGGGGCTGCGCAAGGGCTATTATCCCCATCCGGATGGCGCTAGGGACGCGGTTGTCATGCGGCGGGCGCTTAACACTTAAGGGTTCGCCGCCTATTCTGCCATCGACTCAGACGGAGGCGCCGCCTTGGATCGACTTGAAAAGCTCTGCATCGATAAGGGCATGCGCATGACCGACCAGCGCCGCGTGATCGCGCGCGTGCTGTCGGCCGCCGACGATCACCCGGACGTCGAAGAGCTGCACCGCCGCGCCCACGCCGTCGACCCGCACATCTCGATCGCCACGGTCTATCGCACCGTGCGGCTGTTCGAGGAGAGCGGCATCATCGAGCGCCACGATTTCCGCGACGGCCGCTCGCGCTATGAAGAGACCCCCAGCCATCACCACGACCACCTGATCGACATGAAGACCGGCAAGGTCGTCGAATTCGTGGACGAGGAAATCGAGGCCCTGCAGAACGCCATCGCGCGCAAGCTGGGCTACAAGCTGGTGGACCACCGGCTGGAGCTCTACGGGGTTCCGATCGAGGAGTGATCGCGGCCTAGGTCCTCCCCCTGAAGGGGGAGGCGGCCGTCAGGCCGGTGGGGGAAGGCCTCATTGATTCAGCAGCACTTCCCCCTCCGTCGGCTTCGCCGACACCTCCCCCGCTAGGGGGAGGATTTCCGCCCATGTCCTTGCACGTCGGCCCTCACGCCCTCATAACCTCGCCGCATGAGCGAGACCCCGCAAAAGCGCCTCTATATCAAGACCTACGGCTGTCAGATGAACGTCTATGACAGCGAGCGCATGGCCGATGTCCTGCGTCCGCTGGGCTATGGCGTGGTCGATGACCCCGAAGGCGCCGATCTGGTGGTGCTCAACACCTGCCACATCCGCGAAAAGGCCACCGAGAAGGTCTATTCGGAACTGGGCCAGATCAAGCTGATGAAGGACCGCAAGGCTGCGGATGGCGGTCGGATGACCATCGCCGTGGCCGGCTGCGTCGCCCAGGCCGAGGGCAAGGAGATCATGCATCGCCAGAAGGCGGTCGATCTGGTCGTCGGCCCCCAGTCCTATCACCAGCTGCCCGAGCTGATCGCCCGCGCCCACCGGGCCACCGGCGAGCGGCTGTCGACCAGCTTCGCCGCCGACGAGAAGTTCGACGCCCTGCCGGCCGAGCGCCAGGTCAATGGCGTCACGGCGTTCCTGACCGTGCAGGAGGGCTGCGACAAGTTCTGCACCTTCTGCGTGGTGCCCTATACGCGCGGCGGCGAGTGGTCGCGGCCGGTCGAACGACATCCTCGAGGAGGCCCGGCGCCTGGCCGCCCAGGGCGTGCGCGAGGTCACCCTGCTGGGCCAGAACGTCAACGCCTATGACGGCGACGGCTCTTCCTTGGCGAAGCTGGTTCGCCGGCTGGCTCACATCGATGGCCTGGATCGCATCCGCTACACCACCAGCCACCCGCGCGACATGGGCGATGATCTGATCGAGGCCCATGGCGAGCTGCCCGAGTTGATGCCCTATCTGCACCTGCCGGTGCAGGCGGGCAGCGACAAGATCCTGAAGGCCATGAACCGCGACCACACGGCCGAAAGCTATGTGAAGCTGATCGAGAAGATCCGCGCGGCGCGGCCCGACATCGCCATGAGCGGCGACTTCATCGTCGGCTTCCCCGGCGAGCGCGACGGCGATTTCGAAAAGACCCTGGAGCTGGTCCGTGAGGTCGGCTTCGCTTCGGCCTTCTCGTTCAAATATTCGCGCCGCCCCGGCACCCCGGCCTCGGCCATGACCGGTCAGGTCGACGAAGCCGTCAAGGCCGAGCGCCTGGAGCGCCTGAACCAGCTGCTGGACGAGCAGCAGAAGGCCTTCAACGCCAGCCAGGTCGGCAAGGTGCTGCCGGTGCTGTTTGAAAAAAGTGGCCGCCACGCCGGTCAAATCGTCGGCCGCAGTCCCTATCTTCAGGCTGTCCACGCCGTGGGCGCGGATCACCTTCTGGGAACGATCGTTCCGGTCCGTATCGAAAGCGCCGCCAAGATGAGCCTGGGCGGCGTGCTGGAAACCTCTTCCGTTCTGGAGACCGCTTGAGCCGCACCCCTGAGTTCCTGCCGCTGTCGGACGACGCTGTTCACGCCGTCTCCGGTCCCGGCGGCCGTCACGCCGCCCTGATCGAGGACGCCTTCAAGGTTCTGATTGAGACGCCGGGCGGCGGCGTCACCATCACCGGCGACGTCAAGGGCCGCACGGGAGCCAAGCGGGCGCTGCGGGACCTGTCCATCCGCGCCGACGCGGGCGAGGAAGTGGTGGAGGCTGATGTCCGCATCGCCGTGGGCGAAGCCCAGAGCACCGGCGGCCAGGCCTCGGCCCGCACCGTGCGCAAGGGCTCTGTCTCGCCCAAGACCAAGGGCCAGGCTCGCTACATGGAGGCCATGGGCAGCCATCCGCTGTCCTTCGGCCTGGGTCCCGCCGGCACCGGCAAGACCTTCCTGGCCGTGGCCCACGGGGCCGGCATGCTGCTGCGCGGCGAGGTCGATCGCCTGATCGTCACCCGCCCCGCCGTCGAGGCCGGCGAAAAGCTCGGATTTCTTCCAGGCGACCTGAACGAAAAGGTCGACCCCTATATGGCCCCCGTCTGGGAGGCCCTGACCGACATCATGGGCGCAGAACAGCTGCGCCGCCGTCGCGAGAAGCTGGAGATCGAGGTCGCCCCGATCGCCTTCATGCGCGGCCGCACCCTGGCCCATGCCTTCGTCATCGTCGATGAGGCCCAGAACTGTTCGCGCCTACAGATGAAGATGGTTCTGACCCGTCTGGGCGAGGGCTCGCGCATGGTGGTGACGGGCGATCCGACCCAGATCGACCTGCTCAATCCGCGCGACTCGGGCCTGGCCCATGCCGTCTCGATCCTGGAAGGGGTCGAGGGGGTGTCGGTCTCGCGCTTCACCGCCGCCGACGTTGTTCGCCACCCGCTGGTGGAACGCATCGTCAAGGCCTACGACGCCGACGCAGCCCAGAGCACGCCCCGCTAGATGACCATCACTGTCGACATCGAGATCGAGGATGAGGCCTGGACCAAGGCCGAGCCGGAAGCCGAGGCCCTGGTCTGGCGCGCCGCCCAGGCGGTGCTGGACGCCCACCAGGACATCGAGGGCCAGGGGATCGTTATCCTGCTGGCCGACGATGACAGCGTTCAGGCCCTGAACCGCGACTTCCGCCAGAAGGACTACGCCACCAACGTGCTGACCTTCGCCTACACCCCCAATCCGGAAGGCCAGATCGGCGATATCGCCCTGGCGTTCGGGGTCTGCCAGCGCGAAGCGATCGAGCAGGGCAAGCCGCTTGCGCACCATTTGCAACATCTGGTGGCGCACGGGGTGTTGCATCTCTTAGGATATGATCACGAAGGCGACGAAGAGGCTGAGTCCATGGAGGCCCTGGAACGCGAGATCCTGGCCACGCTGGACGTGCCCGATCCGTACGCCGGCGATCAGGGGTGACGATCCAAGGCCATGCCAAGCGACGACTCTAGTCCTCAGCCCGCCGGTCCAGCTCGACAGAGCCGGGGCGTGCGGGCGTTTTTTCGCAAGATGCGCAAGCGGCTGTCGGCTCCGGCCGAGGTCGCCCGTCCGCCCGAGCCGCCCCAGGAGGGCGAGGTCGATATCGTCGACCAGGCCGAGGCCTTCCAGACCCTCCGCGTCGCCGACGTAATGACCCCCCGGGCCGACATCGTCTCGGTCGAGCTTTCGTCGCCCTTCGAGGCCCTGGTCGCCCAGTTCACCGAGGCCGAGCATTCGCGGATGCCGATCTATCGCGAGACGCTCGATGACCCGGTCGGGGTGGTCCACGTCAAGGACGTGTTCCGTCTGCTGGCCGCCGATGACCGGCGCCCGGCGGGGACCGACGTCGTCCTGCACAAGATCCGCCGCGAGGCGCTTTACGTCCCCGCCTCGATGCGGGCGGCCGACCTGCTGCTGCGCATGCGCACCAGCCGCATCCATCTGGCCCTGGTCATCGATGAGTTCGGCGGCACCGACGGCCTTGTCACCATGGAAGACCTGATCGAGGCGGTGGTCGGCGAGATCGACGACGAGCATGACGACGCCCACGCCGCCAGCATCGTCGCCCGCCCCGGCGGGGTGTTCGAGGCCGACGCCCGGGCGCCGCTCGAGGAACTGGAGGCCGCCCTGGGCCAGGAACTGGCCCCGCGCGACATGGAAGAGGATATCGACACCGTCGCCGGCCTTGTCGTCGCCCTGGCCGGCCGCGTGCCGCAACGGGGCGAGGTGATCGCCCATCCCGGCGGTTTTGACCTGGAAGTGGTCGAGGCCGATCCGCGCCGGGTGCGCCGGGTGCGCGTGCGGCCCGCCGCCGCGCCGGCGGACGCCGTCGCTTCGTGAATTTCAGGCTCGTGACCCTCTGGCGCGAACGCGGCCATGGCCCTGGCCGGCCTCGCCGCCGCCCTGGCCCATCCGCCGTTCGGCGTGCTGCCGGGATTGCTGGGTTACGCCCTGCTGCTGTGGCTGCTGGACACGGTCGACGGCCCCCGCCCGCTGCGCTCGGCCTTCCTGCGCGGCTGGCTGGCCGGGCTGGCCTATTTCGGGCTGGGGACCTGGTGGATTGGCGAGGCTTTCATGGTCGACGCGGCCAACCAGGGCTGGATGGCGCCCTTCGCGGTGGCCGCCATGGCCGGCGGACTGGCCCTCTTCTGGGGCCTGGCGGCGCTGCTCTATCGGCTGATCCGCCCGCCCGGCGTGCGCCGCATCCTGGTGTTCGCCGGCGCCTTCGCGGCCCTGGAGTGGGCGCGCGGCCATGTGCTGACCGGCTTCCCCTGGAACCTGCCGGGAGAGACCTGGAGGGCCGGTTCGGCGCCGTCCCAGGTCGCCGCCCTGGTCGGGGCCTATGGCCTGACCTGGATCACCCTGGCGATCGCCGCCGCGCCGGCCGTCTGGCGCGAAGGTCTGGCGGGCCGCAAGGCGATCGCGGCGGCGGCGGCCATGCTGGTGGCGCTGTATGTCAACGGCTGGACGCCTTCGCCCGCGCCGCGACCCGCAAGGCCCGCGCCCAGCGTGCGGATCGTCCAGGCCGACATCCCGCAGGAAGCCAAGTGGGACGCCGACCGCTTCAGCCGGATCGTCCAGGCCTATGTCTCGCTGACGGCCAGGCCCTATGCCGGCAAGCCGGCTGACATCGTGGTCTGGCCCGAGGGCGCGCTGCCGGCCGCCATCAACGACTATCTGGCCCCCGGAACCTGGGTGCGCCAGGCCATCGTCGACGCCCTGCAGCCCGGGCAACTGCTGCTCATCGGCGGCTATCGCTACGAAGGCTCGCCCGACAGGCCGCTGTATTACAACAGCCTGATCGCCCTGAAGCGCGGCGAGACCGACGTCGAGGTGGTCGGCATCTATGACAAGCACCGGCTGGTGCCGTTCGGCGAATACCTGCCGATGGACGCCCTGCTGACGAAGCTGGGCGTCAAGAGCCTGGCCCATCTGGGCGACGGCTTCGAGACCGGACCGCGTCCGGCGCCGCTGAGGGTGTCGCCCGACCTGATCGTGCAGCCGCTGATCTGCTACGAGAGCCTGTTTCCGCGCCTGGCCGAGCCGGCCGCAGGGGTGCGGGCCCTGGTCAATGTGTCGAACGACGCGTGGTTCGGTGTGACCTCCGGGCCTCTGCAGCACCTGAATCTGGCCAGTTATCGGGCGATCGAATCCGGGGTTCCGATCCTTCGCGCGACGCCCACCGGCGTGTCGGCGCTGATCGACGCCAGGGGCAGGATCGTGCCCGGATCGCGGCTGGATCTAGGAAAATCTGGTGTGATCGACGGGATTTTGCCGGAATTGGGCAATTCTACACCCTTTGCGCGTCTCGGCCACTGGCCCTTCGCGGCGATGATTCTGATATCAATGTTCGCTGCTGTTCGCTCGGGAGCGGGTAGGGGCTTTCAATTATTACCAAACCGTAAGACATAGGCTGAATTAAAACCGCAATTTCAGCTATCAAGCGTAGGCATGAGCGCTCCTTCCGACCAAGACCGCCACCCCAATCCGATCGACCTTCATGTCGGCGCCCGGATCCGAATGCGACGCAAGATCCTGGGCGTCAGCCAGGAACGGCTGGCCGAGGATCTGGGCCTGACCTTCCAGCAGGTTCAGAAGTATGAGCGCGGGGCCAATCGGGTCAGCGCCAGCAAGCTGTACGAGATCGCTCGCAGCCTGCAGTCTTCGGTGGCCTATTTCTTCGAAGGCCTGGCCGACCCGACCGATGCCGAGGGCCTGGCCGAGGGCGGGTCCGAGCAGTTCGTCCACGACTTCCTGATGACGCCCGAGGGCCTGGAGCTGGCCAGCCTGTTCCCCAAGATCAGTCGCAGCAAGGTGCGTCGCCGGATCCTGGACCTGGTTCGCTCGATGGCCGACGAGGAAGTCGCCGAAGCGGACGATTGAGGACGGAAGTCTGCCCGCGACGATCTGCGCAGCTTGCAGACATAAACATATCTTTATATGTTCATCGGCTAACTGGGCGAACCTGTTGTTCGCCTGGGCGAATTCCATGGCCGGAGTTGTCCCTTGAGCCGTTCGTCCTACATCTTCACCAGCGAGAGCGTCTCTGAGGGGCATCCCGACAAGGTCGCTGACCGGATCAGCGACACCGTCGTCGACGCCTTCCTGAGCGTGGATCCCGAGGCGCGCGTCGCCTGCGAGACGCTGGTCACCACCAACCGCATCGTGCTGGCCGGCGAAGTCCGGGCCGGCAAGACCGACGGCGACAAGGCCGCCAACAAGCAGCTGACTAAGGACATCCTCAAGTCGCTGGAGCCCAAGGTGCGGGCCGCGATCAAGGACATCGGCTACGAGCAGAAGGGCTTCCACTGGCACAAGGCCAAGTTCGCCAACTATCTGCACGGCCAGTCGGCCCATATCGCCCAGGGCGTGGACGCCAGCGACAAGAAGGACGAAGGCGCGGGCGACCAGGGCATCATGTTCGGCTACGCCAGCACCGAGACCCCGGAGCTGATGCCGGCCACCCTGCAATACAGCCACAACATCCTCAGCCATCTGGCCAAGCTGCGTCACAGCGGCGAGCTTTCCGAGCTCGAGCCGGACGCCAAGAGCCAGGTGACCCTGGAATATGACGCCAACGGCAAGCCGGCCCGCGTGGTCTCGATCGTGGTCAGCCACCAGCACAAGAAGAAGATCGACGGCAAGGCCGCGACCTCCAAGCGCGTGCTGGACCTGATCCGTCCGCACATCCTGCCGATCTTCCCCGAAGGCCTGATCACCAAGAAGACCCAGTGGCTGGTCAACCCGACCGGCCGCTTCGAGATCGGCGGCCCGGACGGCGACGCCGGCGTCACCGGCCGCAAGATCATCGTCGACACCTACGGCGGCGCGGCCCCGCACGGCGGCGGCGCGTTCTCGGGCAAGGATCCGACCAAGGTCGACCGCTCGGCCGCCTACGCCTGCCGCTACCTCGCCAAGAACGTCGTGGCCGCCGGCCTGGCTGACCGCTGCACCATCCAGATCGCCTATGCGATCGGCGTGGCCCAGCCCGTGTCGTTCCACGTCGACCTGCACGGCACCGGCAAGGTCGATCCGGCGGTTCTGGAAAAGCTGCTGCCCCAACTGATCGGCGGCGCTACACCCCGCTCGATCCGCGAGCACCTGCAACTGAACAAGCCGATCTACGCCCGCACCGCCGCCTACGGCCATTTCGGCCGCACGCCGGACAACGAGGGCGGCTTCTCGTGGGAGAAGACCGATCTGGTCGGCGAGCTGAAGGGTCTGGCTTAGGCCTTAGTCTTTCTTGAATTTCGGAGCGGGCCTCGATCGTCGATCGGCGGCGCCAAGTACGCGCTCGAGCGCCGTGCGTCCTTCGAGGCTCGGCTTCGCCTCACTTCAGGATGAGGGCGCTGGCCTGGCTTTGACGTCCTCATCCTGAGGTGCGCGCTTCTGGGCGCGCCGCGATCGACGCAGGGCCTCGCCGCTGGCCTCCAGCGAGGATGACGGCTAAGACGCCGCCCCATGACCTCTCCCACCATTCCCCACGGGCCGCTGCGCTCGTTCGGCCGTATCAAGGCGCGGCCGGTGAAGCCGCGCCGGCAGGCGCTGCTCGACACCCTGCTGCCCGAAATCGCCATACCCGAGGCGCCCTTCGAGCCCCGCGACCTGATGCCCGAGGCCACCGAGGCCTGGCTGGAGATCGGCTTTGGCGGCGGCGAGCACATGGCCGCCCAGGCCGGCCGGCATCCGCACGCCCTGATCATCGGCGCCGAGCCGTTCGTCAACGGCGTGGCCAGCGCGGTGCGTCACGTCGAGGAGCAGGCGCTCAAGAACGTCCGCATCCACGAGGGCGACGCCCGCGACGTGCTGGGCTGGCTGCCCGACGCCTGCCTGACGCGGGCGTTCATCATGTTCCCCGATCCCTGGCACAAGGCGCGGCACAACAAGCGCCGCCTGATCCAGCCGGCGGTGGTGACGGAACTGGCCCGTGTTCTGAAGTCCGGCGGCCGCCTGCGGTTCGCCACCGACTGGGCCGACTATGCGGAATGGACGATAGAGCGGGTGCTGGCCGACCCGGCCTTCCGCTTCGAAAGCGAGACGGCTGATCGCAACGCCCCGCCGGCCGACCATGTGACCACGCGTTACGAGGAAAAGAAGCTGGGTGACTGCGCGCCGGTGTTCCTGGATTTCGTCAAAATCTAGCGCTTATGAGGGTCTGACGCGCGTCCAGGTCTGGAGCAGCGGGACGGTCGCGCAGGCCGCTCCGCCGTCGCGCGCCCCCGGCCTGACCACGCTGGACAGCTCGCTAGGCGGCCTGGGCGGCCGCCAGCGGGGTTCGTCAGACAGGGCGTTCAGATAGATCTTGGCGCGGCGGCCCGAGCCTGACGGCGCCGCGCAGGTGGCCTGGGCGCCCGAGGCGATATAGACGAACCGGCCGCGGCTGTCGGCGCGCAGGAACGGTCCGCCAGGCCGAAGGCCGTCCGCAGTGGGCGTCAAGGTGATGGGAATGTCGAAGGTCAGGTCGCCGCCGTCGGCGAAGACCGCATCCATCGGCGCGTTGGCCCTGCCTTGCAGGGAGAAGACCAGGCCCGAGGGCGGGTCGGCCAGGATGATCCGTAATGTCAGATCGATCCTGGCCATGGCGCGAGCCTAGTAGTTGTCGTCGTGGCGCTTGATCGCCGCGCGGATGACTTCGGCGGTCTCTTCCAGGCCGACCCAGCCGGTGATCTTGGTCGACTTGCCCTTTTCCAGATCCTTTGTAGTGCTGGAAGAAGTGGGCGATCTGCTCGGTCAGGATCACCGGCAGGTCGCGCCAGCTGTTCACGCCCGTATAGAAGGGGTGCAGCTTGTCGACCGGCACGGCCAGGATCTTTTCGTCCGAACCGGCTTCATCGACCATCATCAGGGTGCCGATCGGACGGCAGCGAATGATCGCGCCCGGCACCACCGGGGTCGGACCCACCACCATGATGTCGGCGGGGTCGCCATCGTCGGCCAGGGTGTGGGGGATGAAGCCGTAATTGGCCGGATAGAACATCGCCGTGTGCAGGAAGCGGTCCACCAACAGGGCGCCGCTTTCCTTGTCGATCTCGTACTTCACCGGCTCGCCGCCCTGCGGGATCTCGATGATGGCGTTGAGGTCGTAGGGCGGGTTCACGCCCGTGGCGATCTTGGAGAGGTCCATTATGACTCTTCTGTGGAATGGGCCGCGGGGAGGCGGGCCTGCGCGGGCGTCTGTATAGGCTACAAGTGCTGCGGTGCGAAAGAGGCCCTGCGCCCCCGCCAAGTCGAGGCGCCTGTCGCGGGGGCTTCCAACCGTCCGAACATCGCGCTATAAAGGCCTTACATCGTCCGTCAGCGCTGCTAGCGCTTTCGAGCGGCGGCCCGAAAGGCTGCCGCTTTTTCTTTGGCTGTTTGGCGCCCGCGTCTTACGGCCCAGTTTGAGTTGAGAAAACCGTTGCGCGGCAAGACGCAGGAAGACCGTGATCTGATCGAAATGCTTGATCCCGTGGCTGAGTCCGTGGGCTTCGAGATCGTCCGTCTGCGCCTGATGGGCGGGGCCGAGCAGCGTCGCCTGCAGATCATGGCCGAGCGTCCGCTGCTGGAAGACGGCACGGGCGGCGACATGAACGTCGAGGACTGCGCCAAGCTGTCGCGCGCCGTGTCCGAAATCCTGGACGCCGCCGATCCGATCAGCGGCGAATACACCCTTGAAGTCTCCAGCCCGGGCGTGGATCGCCCGCTGACGCGACTGAAGGACTTCGACGACTATTCCGGCCTGGAGGTGCGCATCGAGCTGGATCGCGTCGCCGAGGGCCGCAAGCGCTTCAAGGGCGAGCTGGCCGGCGTCGAGGATGGCCAGATCGGCCTGAACATCGAGGGCGAGGACGACACCACCGTCTATTTCCCGTTCGAGTGGCTGGTCGACGCCAAGCTGGTGCTGACCGACGCGTGTGATGAAGCAGTGGCGCCGACACAGCGCGCCGCCCGCGTGGCCGCCGATGGCGGTGACGCCGACGAAGACGATCTCGGCGACGACGCCGACGACGAAGATTTTGACCTGTCCGAAAGTGAAGAGGACTGACCATGGCCATCGGCATTTCCGCCAACCGGCTCGAGCTGCTGCAGATCGCCGACGCGGTCGCGCGCGAAAAAGGCATCGAGAAGGAAGTCGTCATCGAGGCGATCGAGGACGCTCTTCAAAAGGCGGCCCGCGCCCGTTACGGCGCCGAGCACGACATCCGGGTGAAGATCGACCCGCGCACGGGCGAGACCAGCCAGAAGCGGATCATCACCGTGGTCGGCGACGACGAAGAGATCGAGGGCGAAATCGGCCAAGTCCAGCTGTCGATCGCCAAGCGCACCTGGCGCGACGCCGAGGTGGGCAAGGTCTATGAAGAAGACCTGCCGCCGTTCGAGATCGGCCGCGTCCAGACCCAGATGGCCCGCCAGGTCGTCATGCACAAGGTTCGCGAAGCCGAGCGCGAGCGCCAGTACGACGAGTACAAGGATCGCGCCGGCGAGATCGTCAACGGCAGCGTCAAGCGCGTCGAATACGGCAATGTCATCGTCGATCTGGGCCGTGGCGAAGGCATCATGCGCCGCGACCAGTCGATCCCGCGCGAGAACTTCAACGTCGGCGACCGCATCCGCGCCTACATCTACGACGTCCGTCGCGAGACCAAGGGCCCCCAGATCATGCTGTCGCGCGCCCACGGCGGCTTCATGGCCAAGCTGTTCGCGCAGGAAGTGCCGGAAGTCGTACGACGGCGTCATCGAGATCCGCGCCGTGGCCCGCGATCCGGGCAGCCGCGCCAAGATGGCCGTGGTGTCCAACGACTCCTCGCATCGACCCCGTCGGCGCCTGCGTCGGCATGCGTGGTTCGCGCGTGCAGGCGGTGGTGGCCGAGCTGCAGGGCGAAAAGATTGACATCATCCAGTGGTCCGAGGACGAGGCGACCTTCATCGTCAACGCCCTGGCCCCGGCCGAAGTCTCCAAGGTCGTCATGGACGAGGAAGACGAGCGCGTCGAAGTCGTGGTGCCCGATGAGCAGCTGTCGCTGGCCATCGGCCGTCGCGGCCAGAACGTCCGTCTGGCCTCCCAGCTGACCGGCTGGCAGATCGACATCATGACGGAAAGCCAGGAGAGCGAGCGCCGTCAGAAGCAGTTCACCGAGACCACGGCCCTGTTCCAGGAAGCCTTGGACGTGGACGAAGTCATCGCCCAGCTGCTGGTCACCGAAGGCTTCGCCGCGGTGGAAGACGTCGCCTATGTCGAGCCGCACGAGATCGCGGCCATCGAAGGCTTCGACGACGAGACCGCCGAGGAACTGCAGGCCCGCGCCCGCGAATTCCTCGACAAGGAAGCCGCCGCCCTGGACGCCAAGCGCGTCGCGCTGGGCGTCGAGGACAGCGTGCTCGAGATCGAAGGCGTCACCCTGGCCATGGCCGTGGCCCTGGGCGAAGGCGATGTGAAGACCGTCGAGGATCTCGCCGGCCTGGTGCCCGACGACCTGCGCGGCTGGTTCGAGAGCAAGAACGGCGAGCGCGTTCGCGAGCCGGGCATCCTCGAAGCCTTCGCCCTGAGCCCCGACGACGCCGAAGCGCTGATCATGCGCGCCCGGATCGTCATGGGCTGGGTCGAGGCCCCGCCGGAGCCCGAGTACGAAGAAGCCGCCTATGAAGAGGGCGAATTCGAAGCCGAGGCTGTGGAAGGCGAGGCCGTCGAAGCCGAAGCCGAAGAGCCGGTCGCCGTCGAAGAGCCGCAGGACTAGGAAGTGCTTCGGCCCTCCCGTTCGTCGGGAGGGCCGAGGTCTTCAAGAGCCGCATGAACCAAGACCCCCTCGATCCTCCGGCTGACGTCGACGTTCCCGTCGATCCCAACGCCCCCAAGACCCATGCCGAGGCTTTCCGCCTTCGCAAGGATGTCGTTCTGGGCGAGGCGACCGACGAGACCAAGCTGATCCGCTTCGTCGAGGGACCGGGCGGGATCGTGGTTCCCGACCTGGCGCGCAAGCTGCCGGGGCGCGGGATCTGGGTCGGGGCCGACCGCGCCTCCGTGACGCTGGCGGCCAAGAAGGGCCTGTTCTCGCGTTCGGCCAAGACCAAGCTGACGGCCCCCGGCGACCTCGCCGACCAGGTCGAGGCCTTGCTGGCCAAGCGGGTTCTGGACGGGCTGGGCCTTGCGCGGCGCGCCGGAAACATTATCTCGGGGTTCGAGAAAGTCGTCGCCGCGCTGAATTCCGGCAAGACGGCCTGGCTGATCGAGGCGTCCGACGGCGCCGATGACGGTCGCCGAAAGATGCTGACCGCCGTCTACAAGGCCCCGAATAATCCCCGAATCCTCGGGATGTTCACATCCGACGAATTGGGTTTGGCCTTAGGCGGCGAGAATGTGATACACACGGCGCTTCTTGCCGGGCGTGGCACTGATCGCTGGACTTTAGACGTCGAGCGGTTATCAGGCTTTCGCCCGCTACTCCCTCCGACCTGGTCGGCGAGTTGGCGCGAGGAGCCCTAGGGTCTTTCGATTGAACCGGCGTGGCCGGTCTGATCGCAAGGCTCTAGAATCTTTGAGGTGGAGCGCAACCCTTCGGGTTGGGCCCGTGAGTGAAGGGTCGGGAAACGAGCTTCCTTCGTGGGAGTACGTCCGGGCCCCTTTCTCACATGGAACGAACGGTTTTTGGCCAGGCCCTGTCTGGCGGAAGTACAAGCGAGCGCATGAGCGACGAGAACGATAACGGTCGGCCCGGCACCCCAGGTGGGCGCGCGCCCATCACACTGAAGCCCCGCCAGGGCTCGGTGAGCGCCGGCGTGGTGAAGCAAAGCTTCAGCCACGGCCGCACCAAGACGGTAGTGGTCGAAACCAAGCGGACACGTCCGCACGCCGCGCCGGCCGGTAACCTGGCCGCGCCGTCCTCGGCCGAGCGCCGGCCGACCAACGAGCCGCGTTCGTCCCAACCTTCGGGTGGCGGCAATTCGGCTGGCGGTCTGTCGCAGGACGAGATGCGCGCCCGCCAGCGCGCCATCGAGGCGGCTCGCGAGAACCAGGACCGTCAGGCGACGCAACGCGCCGCCGACGAAGCCAAGGCTCGCGCCGCTGAAGCCGCCGCGCGCGAGGCTGCCGCCAAGGCCGCCGCCGCCGCGAAGGCCGCCGCTGAACCGGCCCCCGCGCCGGCTCCGTCGCCGGTCGCAGCGCCGACCCCGGCTCCCGCGCCTGTCGCGGCAGCCCCGGTGGCGCCGGTCGTTCAGGCTCCGGCTCCGCAAGCGCCCGTCGCTCAGGCCCGACGCCGGCCCCGCCGCGCCGCCGTCCCCGCCGCGCCTGCCGCGCCGCCCAGGCCCGCGCCAGACGGTCGTCGGCCGTACCCGGCGCTGCGCTGGCCGGGGCGGCATCGAACACCGGCGCGAACGGCGAGGTGGCGGGCGGCGTCATCGGCAAGGCTGGCGGCAAGGCAGGGCGGTGCATGGCGGGCTCCCGCTTACCACTGCGCGCCCGGATGGGCCCGCGCCAGCCCCCGCAGGTCGGCCTGTCCAACGCGCGCCGCGTCCCGACGCCGCGCCGCGTGGTCCCGCGTCCGGAAGGCGCCGGCGGTTTCCGCAACGACCGTCCGCAGGGTGATCGTCCGCAAGGCGACCGTCCCCAGGGCGACCGTCCGACCCAGACCGTCCGCTATTCGGCTCTGGCGCCTCGCCCGGCCCCCGGCGCCCGTCCGGGCCCCGGCGGTCCGCAGCGCGGTCCGCGTCCTGGTGTTCCGGCCGCCGCTCCGGCGACCCCGGAAGTCCAGCGCGCCATGCGCTCGGCCCCGCGTCCCGGTGGCGAAGTCAGCCGCAGGCCCGAGGACGACGATGATCGCCGCAAGGCCGCCGCCCCCGGCAAGGCCGTGTCGCGCGCCAAGGGCGCTCCGGTGCGCCGCGAAGGCCGCCTGACGATCCAGACCGTGGCCGGCGATGGAGACTCCGCCGACCGCATGCGTTCGCTGGCCTCGGTTCGCCGGGCGCGCGAGCGTGAAAAGGAAAAGCGTCGCGGCGGTCCCGCTGAAGTTGTCAAGGTCAGCCGCGAAGTGGTCATTCCTGACGTCATCACCGTGCAGGAACTGTCCAACCGGATGGCCGTGCGTGGTGTCGAGATCATCAAGTTCCTGATGCGTCAGGGCGTGATGCTGAAGATCAACGACGTCATCGACAACGACACCGCCGAGCTGGTCGCGACCGAATTTGGTCACACCGTGCGCCGCGTGTCGGAAGCCGACGTCGAAGAAGGCTTCATTGGCGCCGAGGACATCGACGATCACCTGGAGCCCCGGCCCCCGGTCGTCACCGTCATGGGTCACGTCGACCACGGCAAGACCAGCCTGCTGGACGCCCTGCGCACCACCGATGTGGCCGGCGGCGAGCACGGCGGCATCACCCAGCATATCGGCGCCTACCAGGTTCGCCTGGAAAGCGGCGAGAAGGTCACCTTCCTCGACACCCCTGGCCACGCGGCCTTCTCGCAAATGCGGGCTCGCGGCGCCAACATCACCGACCTGGTGATCCTGGTGGTGGCCGGCGACGATGGCGTCATGCCGCAGACGGTCGAGGCGATCAAACACGCCCGCGCCGCCAACGTGCCGATCATCGTGGCCGTCAACAAGATGGACAAGCCGGGCTCGGACCCGACCCGCGTGGTCAACGAGCTGCTGCAACACGAGATCGTGGTCGAAAGCCTGGGCGGCGAAACCCAGATCGTCGAAGTCTCGGCCAAGACCGGCCAGGGCCTGGACGAACTGATCGAGCGCATCCTGCTGCAGGCCGAGGTCCTCGACCTGAAGGCCAACCCCGACCGCACCGCCGACGGCGTGGTGATCGAGGCCAAGCTCGACAAGGGTCGCGGCGCGGTCTCCACCGTGCTGGTCAATCGCGGCACGCTGAAGCGCGGCGACATCGTTGTGGCCGGCAGCCAGTTCGGCCGGGTTCGCGCCCTGCTCAACGAGCGTAACGAGCAACTGACCGAAGCTGGTCCGGCCACCCCGGTCGAGATCCTCGGCCTGGACGGCGTTCCTTCGCCCGGCGACACCTTCGCCGTGGTGGAAAACGAAGCCCGCGCTCGCGAGCTGACCGAGTACCGCATCCGCCAGAAGCGCGAGAAATCGATGCATCCGGTCGGCGCGGGCGCCACCAGCATGGCCGACATGATGGCCAAGCTGCAGGACAAGCGGATTCCGCGAACTGCCGCTGGTCATCAAGGCCGACGTGCAGGGCTCGGCCGAAGCGATCATCGGGTCGCTGGACGCCATGTCGACCGACGAGGTCCGCGCGCGGATCATCCTGTCGGGCGCCGGCGCGATCAGCGAAAGCGACGTCATGCTGGCCAAGGGCGCCGGCGCGCCGCTCATCGGCTTCAACGTCCGGGCCTCGGCCCAGGCGCGGGCGCTGGCCGAGCGCGAAGGCGTCGAGATCCGCTACTACGCGATCATCTACGACCTGCTGGACGACATCAAAGGCGTGCTCTCGGGCATGCTGGCGCCGATCCAGCGCGAAACCTTCCTGGGCAATGCCGAAGTGCTGCAAGCCTTCGACATCTCCAAGGTCGGCAAGGTCGCCGGTTGCCGCGTCACCGAAGGTGTCGTGCGCAAGGGCGCCAAGGTCCGGATCATCCGTCAGGACATCGTGGTGCTCGAACTGGGCACCCTGCAGACGCTCAAGCGCTTCAAGGACGAGGTCAACGAGGTCCCGTCCGGCCAGGAGTGCGGCATGATGTTCGCCGGCTTCCAGGACATCAAGGTCGGCGACACCATCGAGTGCTTCACCGTCGAAGAGATCAAGCGCCAGCTCGACTAGGGCCGGACTTGAGATCGAAAACCATCGGAAGGGCGCGGATCGCAAGGTCCGCGCCTTTTTCGTTTGGGCGTATCGGACTGGAATTCGCCCAATTCCGGCGCTACGGCTTTAAGCCATGCGTATCAAAGCCCTCCTCGCCCTGACCGCCGCGACCCTGTCGCTCAGCGCCTGCGCCACCGTCGACCGCCTCGACGCGGCCGGCGATGTTCACACCCTGCTGACGGCGATCCGGGATCGTGACCGCGCGACGTTCGACGCCCATGTCGACCGCCCGGCCCTGAAGGGCGAGATCGAGGCGCGGCTGATGGCCGAAGCCCGCAGCCGCAAGGTCGACGACAAGTGGGCCGCCGTCGCCGCCGTGCTGGCGGGTCCGGCCGCCGACTTGGCCGGCGAGGCCCTGATCCGTCCCGAGACCTTCCGCGCCGCAGCCACCTATTACGGCTACACGCCCGACAAGCCCCTGCCGGGCCGGGTGGCCATCGCCGGCGCCCTGCGCCCCATCGGCAACGGCCGGGTCTGCGCCGCCAAGAAGGACGGCCCCCGCCTGCTGACCTTCACCCGCGAGGGCGACACCTGGCGGCTCAGCGGCTTTGATCCGCAAGCGGCGAACCTGCACTTCAAGCGGTAAGCGTTTTGGCGTCCCAATATTCCGCTCTCCCCGGCGAAGGCCGGGGCCCAGATCGAACCCGCGAGCGTTTGACCTCCAGGATCCGATTGTTGGCGCGACATCCCCAACCGCTCCGGATCTAGGCCCCGGCCTTCGCCGGGGAGAGCGGATGAGAGGGGTTGTGGCTTTTGCGTTGTTGGCGGCCTTCAGCACCGCCGCCCACGCCGAACGGCGGATGTTTTCGTACGACCCGATCTCGCCGGACGCCAAGCGCCTGACCGGCGCCGGCCTGACCGTGCTGTTCGAGCAGGGTCTGCTGGGCGCGCGGCCGATCAAGGTGCTGGCCACCGGCGTGCCGGCCCAGGGCCTGCTGATCAAGGGGCGCGAAAAGGACTTGGGTCCTAAGGGGCTGGCCGGTCTGGACGGCGTCGACGCCAAGGCCGATCTCTACGAGGTCGATCCCAAGGCCGAGCAGGGCAAGGTCTATATCCGCGCCTTCTGTCCCGGCGCGACGCGCCTGTGGCTGAGCTTCAGCAACATCGCCCTGCGCCGTGACCTGCGCGTTCAGGCCCTGGGCGACGTCCCGGGGAAGCCGGGGGCCGAAGTCTCGGGCCAGACCCGCGTCTGCGGCACGCTGGATTTCAGCTGGCGCGGCGAATGGAAACTCCCCGGCGGCGCCCGGCCCGATCCGCTGGAAGACTGGACCGACAACCTGAACGGTGTTCGCTGAGGCTTGTCGGCCGGCCAGATGACGGCCAAGCTCCCGCTCAACAAACGGGTAGGGGCGGGAACAGACATGACCAGCGCGCTGGACGGCTTCACGAAGTTCGAGTTCGACGACGGCCGCTGGACCCGTGAGGTCTATCGGATCGGCTCCGGGCCGGCGGTGATCGTGATCCACGAGATGCCCGGCCTGCATCCCGGCGTCCTGGCCTTCGCCCGCGACGTGGCGGCGGCGGGCATGACGGTCTTTTGCCCCAGTCTGTTCGGCAAGCCCGCCAAGCCTGTCAGCATGGCCTATGCCTTGGGCGAGATCGCCAAGACGATGTGCGTGCGCCGTGAATTCACGGTCTGGGCCACCGACCGTTCCAGCCCGATCGTCGACTGGCTGCGGGCCCTGGCGCGTCAGGCGCACGAGCGAGGCGGCGGGCCGGGCGTCGGCGCGATCGGCATGTGCTGTCACCGGCAACTTCGGCCACTGTCGATGATGCTCGAGCCCGTCGATGCTGGCGCCGGTGCTGTCGCAGCCCTCATTGCCGTTCGGCAAGACGGGCGCGGGCTCGCATCGGCATGCTCGGCCTCGGAGATCAGTTGCGCCCGTCACGCCATCGGTTCGAGACCGAGGACCTGTCTCTGCTGGCGCTGAGGTTCAAGTCCGACAAGCTGCGTGCCCGACGCCCGGTTCGAGACGCTGAAGCGTGAATTCGGCGACCATGTCGAGACGGTCGAGCTGACAGACGCCGACGCGGCCAAGGGCGTGCCGATGGCGCCGCACTCGGTGCTGACCCTCCACCTGGACCGCGCCGATCCGCTGGGCCCGACCATGCAGACGCGGGACAAGGTGATCGCATTCTTCAAGGCGCGGACGAGCGCCTCGAGGTGGCCGGGGCGTGACCGATCCGGCGCGCCTCCTGCCGACCCTGGCTCTGACGAGCGCGTGATCCTGGAGCCCCTGTCGTCGGCGCATTCGGCGGGAATGTTCGGGCTGTGGAGCCGGCCGGAGGTCTGCCGCTTTTCCGGCCCGGCCAGCGACGCCGAGGGGCGGCCGATCACCCTGCCCGCCACCTCCGCGCGCGACAGCGACCGGATCATCGAGGTCTTCGCGCAAAGCCAGGCCGCCGGAACGGGGTTCCGCTGGGCCGTGGTTACCCGCGCGGAGGGGCGGTTCATCGGCGCCGCGGGCTTCAACAGCCTGGGCGCCTGTTCGCAATACGCCTACCATTTGCATCCTGATTTCTGGGGGCGCGGCCTGATGCGCGAGGCCTCGCGCGCCGCGATTGACTGGGCCTGGACCCGCGAGGGGGCGACCCAGATCGAAGCCTTCATCGACCCCGACAACCTGCCCTCCATCCGGCTGGCGGGAGCGCTGGGCTTCCGCCCCACGGCGCACAGCGTCGCCGGCGCGATCCGCCACGTGCTCGCCGCGCCGTCCGCCGGATCCGGCCCGGCACTGGACTTATCCCCCACAAGCCTAGACACCGCGCCTTGCATTTTTCCCCGCGCACCGGTGTTCGATCCGCCGGCCGGGACGGAAGGACACCGCGCCATGAAGCGCCATACCGACAAGACCCCCAAGGCGGCGCCCGCCGGCCCGTCACAGCGCCAGCTGCGCGCCGGCGAACTGATCCGCCACGCCCTGGTCGACATCCTGCGCCATGAAGACCTGCAGGACCCGGCCCTGACCAATGTCTCGGTGACGGTGACGGAGGTGCGGCTGACCCCGGACCTGCGCCACGCGGTCTGTTTCGTCGAGCCCCTGGGCGCCGGCATCGCGCCGAAGATCGACCGCGAGGCCTCCTCGCCGTCGCGGATCGCCGTCGAGCTGGGCAGCCCCGAGGTAGTGGTCGCCGGCCTCAACCGCGTGGCCAAGTTCCTGCGCGGTCGCCTGGGCAAGACTATCGACATGAAGTTCACGCCCGACCTGAAGTTCATCCACGACAACAGCTTCAACTCGGCCGCCTATATGGACCGCCTGTTCGACAATCCGGTGGTGCAGCAGGATCTGCGCCGCCTGTCCGACGTGGTCGGTGAGGATGAAGACTAGGCATGGCCCGTCGCAAGAAGGGCGATCCCGTCTCGGGCTGGCTGTGCCTGGACAAGCCCTATGACCTGACCTCGACCAGCGCCGTCGGCCGCGTGCGCCGGGCGTTCAACGCCCAGAAGGCCGGTCACGCCGGCACGCTGGATCCGCTGGCCACCGGCATCCTGCCCATCGCCCTGGGCGAGGCGACCAAGACGGTTCCGTTCCTGATGGACGCCGACAAGGCCTATCGCTTCACCATCCAGTGGGGTCGCAACACCACCACCCTGGACCGCGAGGGCGAGACGACCGCGACCTCCGACGCGCGCCCCACCCGCGAGCAGGTCGAGGCCGTGCTGGGCGACTTCATCGGCGAGGTCGACCAGATCCCGCCCAACTATTCGGCCATCAAGGTTGACGGCGAGCGCGCCTATGACCTGGCCCGCGACGGGGTCGAGTTCGAGCTGGCGACGCGCAAGGTCAACATCCACAGCCTGCGGGTGGTGGAGGTTCCCGACGTCGATCACGTCGTGCTGGAGATGGAATGCGGCAAGGGCACCTATGTGCGCGCCGTGGTCCGCGACCTTGCGGCCAAGCTGGAAACCTGCGGTCACGTCGATCAGCTGCGCCGCACGCGGGTGGGCCGGTTCACCGAGGATGCGGCGATATCGCTGGAAACTCTTGAGAATTTGAGCTATGAGGCCCGCCTGTCGGAGGCATTGCTTCCGGTCGAGACCGCGCTGGACGACATCCCGGCGCTGGCCGTGACCGATGAAGACGCCTTCCGGCTTGCGCAGGGACGCGCCATCGTTCTGCTCCCAAGGCAGGTTGAAACGCTGAAAGCCGAGCTCACGCCCGGTGATCGAACCGTTTCCGCCATGTCGGGAGAGAAGCTGGTGGCCCTGTGCGAGATGCGCGCCGGAAAGCTCAATCCGGTGCGGGTCTTCCAACTCACCTGAGCGGAGACAACCCGATGTCGATCACTGCCGAGCGCAAGACCGCTCTTATCGCCGAACACGCTCGTTCCGAGGGTGACACCGGCAGCGCCGAAGTCCAGGTCGCGATCCTCTCCGAGCGCATCGCCAACCTGACCGAGCACTTCAAGACCCACAAGAAGGACAACCACAGCCGTCGTGGTCTGTTGATGATGGTTTCCCAGCGTCGCAGCCTCCTCGACCACCTGAAGAAGTCCGATCTGGGCCGTTACACGGTCCTCATCGAAAAGCTGGGTCTGCGCCGCTAGTTTTCGGCGCAGTCGGCCGCCTCGCTCACGCGGGGCGGCCGAACGCTTTTCTGGGCCCTGGTTTCAAGACAGGCCGAAACCAGGGTTGCTGCGGGACCGCCTCATGCGGCTCCGAACACGTAAGCCGGAGATCACGATCCCCGGACGCCTGTCGAACTGGATGAGGAATACTCGGGACCGCCATTCGGCCGCCCGCCCCTGTCCGTCCTGAAGGAAATGGGTCCTTCGGAACCGAAAGAAGCAAATATGTTCGAAATCATGCGCAAGACGATCGAGTGGGGCGGCAAGAGCCTGGTCCTCGAAACCGGTCGTATCGCCCGTCAAGCTGACGGCGCCGTTCTGGCCACCATGGGCGAAACCGTCGTCCTGGCCACCGCCGTGTTCGCCAAGAAGGCCAAGCCGGGTCAAGACTTCTTCCCGCTGACCGTCAACTACATCGAGAAGACCTACGCCGCCGGCCAGCATCCCGGGCGGCTTCTTCAAGCGCGAAGGCCGTCCGTCGGAAAAGGAAACCCTGGTTTCCCGCCTGATCGACCGTCCGATCCGCCCCCTGTTCGTCAAGGGCTTCAAGAACGAAGTCCAGGTCGTCTGCACCGTGCTGCAGCATGACCTCGAGAACGATCCCGACATCGTCGCCATGGTCGCCGCCTCGGCCGCCCTGGTGATCTCCGGCGCCCCGTTCATGGGCCCGATCGGCGGCGCCCGCGTCGGCTACATCAACGACCAGTACGTGCTGAACCCGACTCTCGACGAGATGAAGGAAAGCAAGATGGACCTCGTCGTGGCCGGCACCGCCGACGCCGTGATGATGGTTGAATCCGAAATCCAGGAGCTCTCGGAAGAGATCGTCCTGGGCGGCGTCACCTTCGCGCACGCGGCATGCAGCCGGTGATCGAGGCCATCATCGAAATGGCCGAACACGCCGCCAAGGAGCCGTTCGACTTCCAGGCCGAGGATCACTCGGCGGTCGTCACCGCGATCCAGAAGCTGGTCGGCAAGGACATGGCCGAAGCCTACACGATCCGCGCCAAGGGCGACCGCGTCGCCGCCCTGTCGGCCGCCAAGTCCAAGGCCGTCGACACCTTCGCCAAGAGCGACACCAATCCGGCCGGCATCGATCCGCTGAAGCTGATCTCGGTGTTCAAGGAACTGGAAGCCGATATCGTCCGTCGCTCCATCCTCGACACCGGCATCCGCATCGATGGCCGTACGGTCGACAAGGTGCGTCCGATCCTGGGTGAAGTCGGCATCCTGCCGCGCACCCACGGCTCGGCCCTGTTCACGCGCGGCGAAACGCAAGCCATCGTGGTCGCCACCTTGGGCACCGGCGATGACGAGCAGTTCATCGACGCCCTGGAAGGCACCTACAAGGAATCCTTCCTGCTGCACTACAACTTCCCTCCCTTCTCGGTCGGTGAGACCGGTCGGATGGGCAGCCCCGGCCGCCGCGAAATCGGCCACGGCAAGCTGGCCTGGCGCGCCCTGCGCCCGATGCTGCCGAGCAAGGAAGACTTCCCCTACACCATCCGCCTGGTCTCCGAGATCACCGAGTCGAACGGCTCGTCCTCGATGGCCACGGTCTGCGGCTCCTCGCTGGCCATGATGGACGCGGGCGTTCCGCTGATCCGTCCGGTCTCGGGCATCGCCATGGGCCTGATCCTCGAAAAGGACGGCTTCGCCGTTCTGTCCGACATCCTGGGCGACGAAGATCACCTGGGCGACATGGACTTCAAGGTGGCCGGCACCAGCGAGGGTCTGACCTCGCTGCAGATGGACATCAAGATCGCCGGCATCACCGAAGAGATCATGAAGCAAGCGCTGGCCCAGGCTAAGGGCGGCCGCGAGCACATTCTCGGCGAGATGAACAAGGCGATGGATGCGCCGCGCGAAGAAGTCGGCGACTACGCGCCGAAGATCGAAACCATCACCATCCCGACCGACAAGATCCGGGAAGTGATCGGCACCGGCGGCAAGGTGATCCGCGAGATCGTCGCCACCACCGGCGCCAAGGTCGACATCAACGACGAAGGCACGGTCAAGGTTTCGGCCTCGGACGGCGCCAAGATCAAGGCCGCCATCGACTGGATCAAGTCGATCACCCAGGAAGCTGAAGTCGGCGCGATCTATGACGGCAAGGTCGTCAAGGTCGTCGATTTCGGCGCCTTCGTGAACTTCTTCGGCGCCAAGGACGGCCTCGTCCACGTCAGCCAGATCAGCAACGAACGCGTCGCCAAGCCGTCGGACGTGCTGAAGGAAGGCCAGATCGTCAAGGTGAAGCTTCTCGGCTTCGACGATCGCGGCAAGACCAAGCTGTCGATGAAGGTTGTCGACCAGGAAACCGGCGAAGACCTGTCCAAGAAGGAAGCCCCGGCCGAAGAGGCGTAAGCCTTCTCAGCCCGGTTTTTCCGGAATGAATGCAGCGGGCGGCTCCGAAAGGGGCCGCCCGTTTTGCGTTTTGGCTGTGGGGTGGCCCGCGCGTCGATTCGCTCTGTCATCGAGGCTCTAAAAAAACGTCACGTAAGCGGAATAGACGCGGGACCTGAAAACAAAGCAGCGCCGCAGACGAAAGTCCTAGCGGCGCTTTTGATGTCGGGGCCCACCATGTTGCACAAGTCCGCCAGTCTGCTGGCTATCGCCGCCTGTCTTGCTTTCGCAACCCAGGTGAAGGCGGCCGATGCGCCCCCCGCCCCGGCGGACAGCACCGAACTGGACGCTGTTGTCATCATCGGCGCCGGTCAGACCCGCTCGGTCTCCACCCTGCTGCCGTCGAACCTTGAAGTGCTGCCGCCCGGCTCCAGCATCCAGAAGGCCCTGAACTTCCTGCCAGGCGTGAGCGCCCAATCGATCGACGCGCTGGGCGTCAACGAGCAGTCGCTGTCGCTTCAGGTGCGCGGCTTCAACACCACCCACCTGGGCTACACGCTGGACGGCATGCCGCTCGGCGACGGCGCCTACAACAACTATAACGGCCTCACCATCAGCCGCGCGCTGATCTCCGAGAACCTGGGCCGCGCCGATCTGGCGACCGGCATCGCCGGCCTGGGCATCGCCTCGACCAGCAACCTGGGCGGCGCGATTATTTATACGTCCAGCGACCCGCGCAAGGAGATGGGCTTCGCGATCAACGGGACGGTCGGCAGCGAGGACTCCGCGCGCACCTTCATGCGCTTTGACACCGGTGAGAGCGGCGGCTGGTCCGCCTATGTCTCCGGGGCGTATGTCCAGCAAGACCTGTTCGTGAACCAGGGCGCCTACAACAAGTCGACCGGCAAGCAGTTCAACGGCAAGCTGCAGTACAAGGGCGAGCGCGGCTCACTGACCGCCTTCGCGGACTTCTCGCGCACCAACCAGGCCGACGACACCTACCTGTCCAAGGACATGGTCACGCGCCTGGGCTGGGACTGGGCGGGCTATGCGCCGAACTGGCAGGCCTATCTGGGCCGCGCCGCCTGTTCGGTGGCGTCGCTGGCGGCCAAATGCGTCCCCTCGACGGCGCCTGAAAAGCTGGCCGATGTCACGTTCACCAACGGCCAGATCCTGCGCAACGACGACCTGTTCTACATCGCCGGCGACTTCGACGTGACGTCGACGCTTAAGGCGCACATGCAGGTCTATCGCCACACCGACAAGGGCGCGGGCAACAACTTCATCACGGGCCTGTCCAACCAGGGCACGACGGACACCTCGGACGACCTGCCGGTGCAGATCCGTGACACGCGCTACACCATTGAACGCGACGGCGTCGTCGCCAGCCTGGCCTGGACGGTCGGCGTCAACCACCTGCAGGCGGGCGTCTGGCTAGAGCAGAACACCAGCAGCGCCGCGCGCTATATCTGGACCAATGTGACGGGCCCCTTCAGCCTGGCGCAATTCCTAAAGGGCCAGCCCAACACCGCCCAGTGGGTCCAGAAGACAGACTGGAACACCCAGCAGTTCTACGTCCAGGACACGGTCACGCTGCTGGATGACGCGCTGAGCCTCGATTTCGGCTTCAAGAGCACCAACGCCAAGTCGAACGCCAGGGCCCTGCCCGGCATCGCCAAGGCGCCCGCCGCGGCGGCGACCCAGTTCGCGACCGGCTCGCTGAAAGCGTCGGACAGCTTCCTGCCGGAAGCGGGCGTGCGCTGGAGGATCTCTCAGGGCCACGAAGTGTTCGCCAGCTACGCCGAGAACGTCGCGATGTTCCAGGGCGGCTTCAAGCTCGGCCCGCAGTCGGTGTCACAGGCCGTCTGGGACGCGCAGGGCCGGTACTTGAAGCCCGAGACCTCGAAGAGCGTCGATATCGGCTACCGCTATGTCAGCGGCCCGCTGCAGGTTTCGCTGTCCGCCTACGAGGTGGATTTCGACAACCGCCTGCTGCAGTACAATCCCTGCCCTACGAACCAGCAGCAGAACCCGGGTTGCGGCAACTCCTTCCACAACGCTGGCAGCGTCACCAGCAAGGGCGCCGAACTGGGCGTGCTGTGGAAGCCGCTGTCGTGGCTGAACTGGTACAACTCGGCCTCGTACAACAAGTCGACCTATGACGAGAACCTGAACTGGTGCACGACCACCTGCGTGGTCAAGGCGACGGCCGGCAAGCAGCAGGTGGATACGCCCAAGGAGATGTTCGCCAGCGTGTTGAGCGTGAAGCGGAACGGCTTCTTCGCCTCGCTGCAGGGCAAGTACACCGGCCGACGCTTCTACACCTACACCAACGACCAGAGCTTCGGCGGCTACGCCACCTTCGACCTCGGCCTGGGCTATGACTTCGGCGCCGTGGGTCCCTTGAAGGGCGCGAAGGCGTCGCTGAACATCACCAACCTGACCGATGAGCGCCATGCGTCGAACTTCGACAGCAGCGTGTTCGCGCCGGACGATGCGGCTGGCAGCATCCTGGTGTTCCACTCGTCGGCGCCGCGCCAGATCTTCGCCACGGTCGGCTTCAACTTCTAGGCGGCCAAGCCGTATCCCGAGACACCCCCTCCGCGTCGGTGACGGCGGGGAGGGGGCGTCTCGGCGCACTCGCGTTGCGCCGTTTATCCCCGTCCCCGCGCGAGCATAACCACCCCTCAGCCCCAACGATTTCAACGGCCTGACCCCGCCACCCAGCGTCACGATGCAAAATCGACGCATCACTCCCAAAACCTGCCGCATACTTCTCCTCGCTTCATCGCATGGGGAGGGCGTCCAGCTGGCGACCTGACGGGCGGTGGGGGCGGTTGTACGGGTTCAAGAGGACAGGGGACGTAAACCTGTCCATCGGAGGAAGGCCAAAGCCTCCGCCCGTCCGAAGGTAAGTTCCGGGTCCTCCGGAATCGGCGTGGCTGCAGCCCAAGGCTGGGTCCGTCGCGAGGAGGGAAGCCCGGATGTGGTGCAAAGGGTTGAACGAGACCCGCGCGTGCCGGCCAGAGGGAAAACAACCGTGCGGAGCGCTCCGGCCACGGCCGAAACGGTACTCCAACTATCCTCATCCGGGCCTGGCCCGGACGCTCCGCCGCCTCCCCACTCGCCGGTGAAAACCGGCGAGGCCGCGAACCTGTGTGGAATTACCCTGTCATCCCGGCCGGAGAGCCGGGACCGTCACAAACGCCGCGCTTGCCGTGGTCCCGGGTCTTCGCTGTGCTACGCCCGGGATGACAAGGGTGGTCCTAACGCCTCGGCGTCACCCGGATCGTCACCGGGTCGGGCGTGCCGTTGCCGCCGCGACAGGCGGCCGGCTTGAACTTCAGGTCCAGGCACACCCACACCTCGGTCAGGCGATTGTCCTTGTTGACCCGCACATTCAGCCCCTGCGCCGTCAGGCTGCGATTGCGCGTCAGGAAGGCTTCGCGCACTTGGCCGGCGGTCATCGTCCCGCTCGCGTCCGGCGTCAGGTCGGGGACGTTCAGCGTCGAGCGCACGGCGCGGGCCTTCTTGAAATAGGCCTCCGGGGTGGGCCAGTCGCAGGTGCCGTGGGCCTGCCACTCGTGCTGCAGCAGCCAGGGCGAGGGGGTCATGCAGAGGTTGGCCTTCACCGTCTTCAGGCTGATCGGCGGGCTGGGCTTGCAGTAGCGGGGATGGATGCGGTCGGGTCCGTTGGGCCACAGGCCGTGGACGGTGAAGCCGAAGCTGTTGGCCTCGCACTGGATGGCCTTGTCGGACTCCGGGATGTTGGCCCGGCAGGATTCCGGCGACCAGAACAGGGCCAGCAGATAGGCCGCGATCGGCACGTCGGTGTGGATCTGGTCGGCGGGCGGGACCTCGCTCGGGGCGGGGACCACATTGGGCGGAACCGCGCAGGCCTTCAGGTCGGCGGCCTGGGCGGCGCCGGCCATGGCGAAGGTGGCGAGGGCGGTCGCGACGATCTTTGACAACATGGAAGCGCAACTCCGAAACGGACGGCGATTTGGGTCGCCGCCCGGTCTCGGGTCAAGCGTCGGCTAGCGCCGGGCCTCTGTGGCCATGCGGATCGCCAGGCCGCCCAGCACCGTGGCCATCAGCCAGCGCTGCACCAACACGAAGCTGGGCCGCGTCGCCAGGAAGCTCGCGATCGTGCCGGCGGCCAGGCAGATGACGCCGTTGATCGTCAGGCTGATGACGATCTGGCTGCCGCCCAGCACCAGGGACTGGCCCATCACGCCGCCGCGATGCGGGTCGATGAACTGCGGCAGCAGCGACAGGTACAGCATCGCCGCCTTTGGATTGAGCAGATTGGTCAGCAGGCCCATGGCCATCAGCCGGGCTGGCGCATCCCGGGGCAGGTCGCGCACCTGGAACGGCGCGGCGCCGCCCGGCCGGATCGCCTGCCAGGCCAGCCACAGCAGATACAGCGCGCCGCCGAACCTTAGGATGTCATAGGCGATCGGTGCGGCCATCAGCAGGGCTGTGATGCCCAGGGCCGCGCACAGCAGATAGATGACAAAGCCCGCCGCCGTGCCGACCAGCGAGACGATCCCGGCTAGCGGTCCCTGGCTGATCGAGCGGCTGACCAGGTACAGCATGTTGGGCCCCGGGGTCAGGGCCATGCCCAGGCAGATGAGGCAGAAGGCGATCCAGGTCTTGGCTTCCGGCATGGGCGCGGCTCCATCGAGAGGTGAGGGCGCCCAGGCGAACGGCTCTGCTGTGGCCCGCGCTCCCCGAGGGTGACCCCTCCAATCGCCAGTCGCGCGGACGGTGGGACGCTACACCGTGTTTTGTTCAGCGGCCACGGGGATAGGGAGCGGGGGGCAACGGCCAACGCCGCAGGCCCCCTCCTGACCGCTTCGCGGTCGTCCTCCCCTTTGCAGAGTAAGATGAGTTCGCGCTCTTCATCTTCCCCCTCCGGGGGAAGACGGCTGCGAAGCAGCCCGTAGGGGGCAAGTAAGGGGATAAGCTGCGGGCTATCCCCGGCGCTTTCGGAAAAAAGCTTAACTAGATCAAAGCTCTGCAAATAAAGCGAGCGCGCCCATCCGACGCGCTGAAACCTGCCGCATAATCATCCCACCTCTTCGCGAGGAAAGGGCGCAAGGCCAGCGACCCATTGCGGCGACGGGGTGTGATCGAGCGGGAAGCTCAATCGATGGCGGGAGGAGGGGTTTGCGCTTCGGGCCGTCAACCTCGTTGTTCTCTGGCGGCGGTCGGCCGTGGAACACTAAAACGACGTGACTTCGAGGGTCGAACGAGCAGCAGGCTGATCTGGAAAGGTCAGCAGTCCGGGTTGGACGCTAATCAACCCGCCCGTCGGAGGCTTCAAGGTGACGAGGTCCGAACAGGGCTCGAACGCCCCATACCTCCGTTATCTTGAGAATGATTATCATTGCGTCGCGATTGCGGCGCCGCTAAGAACGCCTCGCAATATCAGGAGGGGCGCGAGGGATCGTCGCCCCGCTGGGGACAGGATCGTATTATGCGTAACTCGAACACTCGCGGCATTGTTGGCCGTCAACGTCGCGCCCTGAGCGCGGCCGCTGTGGCCGGCGTCGCCGGCCTGACCCTCGGCGCGGGCCTGGCCCATGCTGCCGAGGTTGAGGCTTCGATGGCGACGGCCGCCGCGCTCTCGGCGCCCGCCGACAGCACGGAAGTCTCGGGTGTGGACGTCAAGAGCCAGCGCAAGGCTCGCCCGCAGTCGGAGAAGTTCACCAAGCCGCTGCTCGATACGCCCAAGTCGGTGAACATCATCACCTCCGACGCGCTGGACCAGCAGGCGATCAGCAGCCTGGCCGATGCTTTCCGCACCGTACCCGGCATCACGCTGGAATCGGGCGAGGGCGGCTCGCCCGCCGGCGACCGCCCGCGCATTCGCGGCATGGATTCGACCTCGGACATCTTCGTCGACGGCGTGCGTGACGCCGGCGGTCAGTCGCGCGACGTCTTCGCCCTGGAGCAGATCGAGATCGTCAAGGGCCCGAGTTCCGCCTTCAGCGGGCGCGGCTCGACCGGCGGCAGCGTCAATCTGGTCACCAAGGTGGCCCGCACGGGCGACTTCAAGACCGCGTCGTTGACCCTGGGCGATGACGCGACCCGCCGGGTGACGCTGGACATCAATGAGGCCATCACCGACAGCATCGCGGTGCGCCTGAACGGCCTCTATCACGAGAACGAGGTCAATGGCCGCGACAGCGTCCACGGCGACCGCTGGGGCGTCGCGGCCTCGGTCGGGTTTGGCCTCAACGGCCCCAGCCGCCTGACGCTGGACTATTATCACCTGGAAAGCAGCGAACTGCCCGACTACGGGGTGCCCTATGCGCGCAACACGGTCGGCACGACGGTGTACGGGACCCTGCTGAAGGGGCACGACGACGATTTCTATGGCCTGAAGAGCCGCGATTTCCGCGACACCAGCGCCGACATCTCGACCCTGCGCTTCCAGCAGGATCTGGGCGGAACCTGGAAGTTCTCGACGGCTGTGCGGTACGGCCGCACCACCAACGCCTATGTGGTCACCAACCCCGATGACAGCCGCGGCAATGTCGCCAACGGCTACCTGTTCCGGTCCTCGAAGAACCGCAACACCCTGACCACCACCACCGCCAACGCCAGCACCATCACCGGTGAGTTTGCGACCGGCGGGCTCAAGCACAGCGTGGCGTTCGGCGCGGAGTGGGCTGAGGAAACGACCCACAGCCAGGGCTATGTCGTGGCGGGTCCGGGCCTGACGGCGGGTCTTGCGCCGGCCCTGGTCAGCGGGGCCTACAGCGCCACCAACCTCGGCTGCAGCAGCCCGATGCGCCTGGGCGCGGCCTATGGCTATAACTGCACCACGCTGTCCAATCCCAACGCCGACGATCCCTGGGTCGGCACGGTCACCCGCTCGCCCAGCTTTACCCAGACCCGGGTGACGACCAGGGCGCTCTTCGCCTTCGACACCATCGAGTTCAACGAGCACTGGCTGCTGAACATCGGCGTGCGTCACGATGACTACACCAACCGCTTCACCGGCGGCACGATCACCGCCAGCGGCGTGACCCCCACGGCTCCGCTCCGCAACGAGGCCAGCTTTTGGAACTATCAGCTCGGCCTGGTCTACAAGCCGGTCGAGCAGGCCAGCCTCTATGCCTCCTATGGCAGCTCCTCCAACCCCTCGGGTGAAGGCGCCGGCGATGCCACCGCCGTGGCGGCGACCACCGTCAATCTCGATCCGGAGCAGAACGACAGCTACGAAGTCGGCGCCAAGTGGGCGGTGTTCGACGGCAGGCTGAACCTGACCGGGGCGGTGTTCCGCACCGACAAGACCAACGCCCGGGTGACCGATGCGGGGGGCGTCATCAGCCTGATCGGCAACTCGCGCGTCGAGGGCGTCGAGGTGGGCGCCGGCGGTCAGATCACCCGCGCCTGGAGCGTGACGGCGGGCTACAGCTACACCGACAGCGAAGTTCGCGACGGCGGCATGACCAATATCGGCACCACGGCCGCGCCGGTCTATGTGGCCTCGACCAGCAACGGCAAGGTGTTCCCCAACACGCCCAAGCACGCCTTCAGCGGCTGGACCAGCTACCGCATTGCCCCCGCCATCACGGTCGGCGGCGGCGCGTCCTACATGTCGATGCGCTACGGCAATGCGACCAACACCTATTCGGTGCCCAGCTACTGGCGCTATGACGCCATGGCATCGTGGAAGGTTAACGACGCCATCGACCTGCAGCTCAACCTGCAAAACCTGACCGACGAGCGCTATGCGGTAAAGCCCTTCACCACGCACATGGTGCAGATCGCGGCGGGCCGCACCGCGCTGGTCAAGCTCAACGTCAAGTACTGAGACTCCCCTCTCGACCTGACGTTCGCCCCATCCGGCAGCCCCCGCTGGATGGGGCTCTTCCCTTCGCGGGGCCTCGAGCCGCCACCTGATGATGCTGCAGATCCCCGAAGTCCTGACCAAGGCCCAGGTCGCGCAGTGCCGGGCGATCATGGACGCCGCCCCCTGGGCCGACGGCAACATCACCTCGGGGTTCCAGGCCGCCATGGCCAAGAACAACCAGCAGCTGCCGCAGGACGGCGAGGCCGCCAAGGCGGTGGGCGCGATCATCCTGGCGGCCCTGGAGGTCAATCCGCTGTTCGTCTCGGCGGCCCTGCCCCGGACGATCCTGTCGCCGATGTTCAACCGCTATGGCCAGGGCATGGGCTTTGGCGACCACATCGACAACTCGATCCGCCGCGACCCGGTCACCGGCCAGACCCTGCGCACCGATCTGTCGGCGACGCTGTTCCTGTCGGAACCCGACGACTATGACGGCGGCGAGCTGGTGGTCGACGACCTGTATGGCAGCCACGCGGTCAAGCTCTCGGCCGGCGACCTGATCCTCTATCCGGCCTCCAGCCTGCATCATGTGACGCCGGTGACGCGGGGAACCCGCACGGCCAGCTTCTTCTGGATCCAGAGCTTGGTGCGTGATGACGCCAAGCGGTCGCTGCTACTGGACATGGACGTGGCCATCCAGCGCCTGTCGCGGACGGTGGGGGTCGACGATCCGTCGATCCTGGGCCTGACCGGAACCTACCACAATCTGCTGCGCCAGTGGGCCGAGGTCTGAAATATCGCAATTGGCGAACGTTGTTCGATATCGCCAACCATAAGTTTACCCTTGGGGCGGCACGATCCGGGCGCAAACACCGGAGCTTCCATGACAGCGCGCCCGTCTTCCGACGCGACCCTGCTCGTGTCCTCGCCGTTTGGCGAGGCGGAGGCCGCGCGCTGGTTCTTCGAAAACGCCCATGACCTGTTCGCCGTGATCACGCCCGAAGGGCGGTTCTCGGTGGTCAACCCTGCCTGGACCGCCCTGACGGGCTGGTCCGCCGACGACCTGATCGGCCAGCCCTGCGTCAGCTTCGTCCATCCCGAGAGCCACGCCGAGTTGATCGAGACGGGGCGGCGGATCCGCCAGACCGGCGCGGCCGTGAACCGGTTGCGGGTGCTGCGCAAGGACGGCGGAACGATCTGGCTCGAGGGCCCGCGTCGCGGTCCCGGCGGCGAGATGGTCGGCGTCCTGCACGACATCTCGGCCAAGGTGGCCGCCAGCCGCACTCACGAGATGCTGGCCGAGGCCGCGGGGATCGGCGTCTGGAGCTACGATCCGAGGAGCGGGATGATCGAATGGTCGCCCGACGCCCTGATCGCCGCCGGCCTGTCGCCGCCGGACCTGGCCACGGTCGAGCTCTTCCTTTCGCATCTGCCCGACGACCAGCGTGACGCGGTGTTCGCGACCTTCGCCCACGCCGTGACCTCGGGCGAGCCCGGCACGGTGGAGTATCGGCTGCGCGGTCACGACGGCCAGTGGTTCACCCTGCGCTCGACCTTTCGGGGCGAACCGCTGGACGACGGCCTGTTCGCCCTCAAGGGCATCTCGCAGAATGTCACGGAGGTGGCCCGCAGCCGCGACGCGGCCCTCTGGGGCGAGCGCCGGGCCCGCCAGCTGGTCGAGGAAGCGCCGTTCGCGGTGGCGGTCTATGACCTGGACCTGCGGCTGCGGGTGGTCAGCCCCAAGTTCCTGGAAGTTTTCAAGTCGACCGAGGCCGAGGTGATCGGCAAGTCGCTGGGCGTCCTCACCCAGGGCACGCGCCGCCGCTTTGTCTCGGCCGTGACCCGGGCGCTGTCTGGCGAGACGATCGCCCGGCGCGAGGACCGGCTGCGGGACGCCGAGGGCGTCGAGCACTGCCTGCGCTGGGAGGCCCGGCCCTGGCGCGACGCGACCGGCGCGATCGTCGGCGTCATCACCTATATGGACGACATCACCGCCCTGGCCGACGCCCGGCGCGAGGCGCGGGTCAATGCCCGTCGGCTGAGAAGCGCGCTCGGCGCGGCGCGGGCTGGTGTCTATGAGATCGATCACGAACGGCGGACCTTCTGGGGCTCGCCAGAGTTCAACCGCATTCTCGGCCGCCGGGTCGCCTACGAAGACGTTCAGAACGGCTTTTGGCCGATGGTTGATCCCGACGAGTTGTCGATGCTTCAGGAGACCGCTGCGGTGTGGCGAGCCGGTGGGGGGCTCAAGCCGCTGGAGATCGACGCCCGCGTCACCGACGGGTCTGGCAAAGAGCGCTGGATGCGGATTTTCCACGAGGTTCGACGCACCACGGAGGGTCGGGCCCGCAAGGCCTTCGGTCTGATCCTCGATATCGACGAACAGAAGCGCGCGGCGCTGGCCCTGGTGGCGGCCGAGCGCGCCGCCCAGGCGGCCAGCGAGGCCAAGGCCCAGTTCCTGGCGAATATGAGCCATGAAATCCGCACGCCCATGAACGGCGTGCTGGGCGTCATGCACCTGCTCAGGCGACAGGCCCTGCCGGGCGACGCCAACGCCCTGCTGGGCGAGGCCCTGGCCTGCGGCGAGATGCTGTCGACCCTGCTGGATGACGTGATCGATATCTCGCGCATCGAGGCCGGCCGGCTGGAGGTGAACCGCGAACCCGTCGATCCGGGCGAGCTGGTGCGTGGCGTCGGTCGGCTGCTGGCCGCCCAGGCCGAACACAAGGGCCTGGTGCTGACGATCGACGCCCCCGACCTGGGCTGGATCGAGACCGATCCCACTCGTCTGCGTCAGGCCCTGTTCAACCTGATCGGCAACGCCCTGAAATTCACCCTGAAGGGCTCTGTGCTGGTTCGCGGGCGACGCCTTCAGACCGCGTCCGGCCCGACGATCGCCTTCGACGTCATCGACACCGGCGTGGGTGTGCCCGAGGCGGCGCAGGCGCGCCTGTTCGAACGCTTCGAGCAGGGTGACGCCAGCACCACTCGCCGGTTCGGCGGGTCCGGCCTGGGGCTGGCCATCACCCGCCGACTGGCCGAGATGCTGGGCGGGGCGGTGGTCTTCGAGTCCGAGCCCGGCGTCGGATCGCGCTTCACCCTCACCATTGCGGCGCCGCCGGCCGTCGCGCCGGTCGCGATCGAACAGCAGGCCGGCGACATCCTGGCGGGCCTGCGGATCCTGCTGGTCGAGGACAACGCCACCAACCAGATGGTCGCCTCCCGCATCCTGGAACAGCTGGGCGCCTCGGTGCAGTCGGCCGATGATGGCCGCTCAGGCGGTCGAGGCCTGGCGAGACGGGCGGCTTCGACCTGATCCTGATGGACGTGCAGATGCCCGGTCATGGACGGGCTGGAGGCCTCGCGCCGGATCCGGGCTCTGCCGGGCCCCGCCAGCCTGACGCCGATCATCGCCCTGACCGCCAATGTCATGGCCCATCAGCGCGCGACCTATCGCGCAGCGGGCATGGACGGCGTGGCCGCCAAGCCGATCGCGCCCGCCGCCCTGATCGCCGAGATCCTGCGGCTCGCGGAGCCCGACGGCGCGGTTCCGGATACCGCCGTCGCCTGAGTTTCCCCTGCGATCGAACCGCGCTAAAGCTGGCGCGAAATAGGACGCGGCCGACGAACGCGTCTCCTGGGGGAAAAGAATGACCGACCTGGCGACCAAGGAAGAAAGCGCGTCGATGCGCACGGTGGTGGCGGCTTCGTCCGCCGGCACGGCGTTCGAATGGTACGACTTCTTCATTTTCGGCAGCCTGGCCCAGGTCATCTCAAAGACCTTCTTCACCGGCCTCAGCGACTCGGCCGGCTATATCGCCGCCCTGGCCCTGTTCGGGGTCGGCTTCGCCTTCCGGCCGATCGGCGCTCTGGTGTTCGGAAAGATCGGCGACCAGGCGGGCCGCAAGGGTGCGTTCCTGGCCACGGTGCTGCTGATGGGCGGCGCGACCTTCGCCATCGCCTTTCTGCCCACCTACCAGCAGGCCGGGATCATCTCGCCGATCCTGCTGATCATCATGCGCTGCGTTCAGGGTTTCGCCCTGGGCGGCGAATATGGCGGGGCCGCGATCTATGTCGCCGAGCACTCGCCGTCCAACAGGCGTGGCTGGTCGACCTCTTGGGTGCAGACCTCGGCGGCGTTCGGCCTGTTCGGCGCCCTGCCATGGTCATCGCTGGGCACCAGCGCGGCCGTCGGATCCGGAGCGCAGATCGACGCCTGGGGCTGGCGCATCCCGTTCGCTGTCTCGATCGGCCTGTTGGGCGTCTCGGTCTGGATGCGCCTGAAGCTTACCGAAAGCCCCGCCTTCGCCAAGATGAAGGAAGAGGGCGAGACCTCGAAGGCGCCCTATGCCGAGGCGTTCGGCGAGTGGAAGAACCTGAAACTGGTGATCCTAGCCTTCCTGTCGCTGATGTGCGCCCAGGGGGCCGTCTGGTACACCAGCTTCTTCTACGCCCAGACCTTTATGGAGAAGTTCCTCAAGGTCGATCCCGTCACCATCAACACCCTGATGATGAGCGCTACGGCCGTCAGCGCCGTCTTCTACGTCGTCTTCGGAGCGCTGTCCGACAAGGTGGGCCGCAAGCCGGTAATGCTGGCCGGCATGACCCTGGCCCTGGCCTTCTACTTCCCCGGCTTCCACCTGTTGGAGCGCGCCGCCAATCCCGCCCTGGCCGAGGCCTCGGCCAAGTCGCCGGTCGTGGTCGTCGCCGACCCCAAGGACTGCGCCCTGCAGTTCGACCCGGTCGGCAAAGCGGCGTTCGTGTCGTCCTGCGACATCGTCAAGAGCACCCTGGCCAATGCCGGGGTGTCCTACGCCAACCAGAAGGCCCCGGCTGGAAGCCCGGCGGTGATGCGGGTGGGATCGGTCGAGGTCGCCTCGCCCAGCGCCAAGGGCCTGTCAAAGGCCCAGACCAAGGCCGTGAAGACCGCCACCGAGACCGCCATCAAGGCCGCCCTGGTCAAGGCCGGCTATCCGGCCAAGGCTGATCCGGCGCGGATGAACCTGCTGGGCATGTTCGGCGTGCTGTTCGTGTTCGTGATCGCCGCGACGGCCCTGTACGGGCCGCAGGCCTCGGCCCTGGTCGAGCTGTTCCCGACCCGCGTGCGCTACACCGCCCTGTCGCTGCCCTATCACATCGGCACAGGCTGGGTCGGCGGCTTTGTGCCGTTCTTCGCCTTCGCCATCGTGACGGCGGTCGGCAACATCTATGCCGGCCTCTGGTATCCGGTGTTCTTCACCCTGGTCAGCGTGGTGGCCACCCTGTTCTTCCTGCCGGAGACAAAAGGGCGGTCTCTGCACGAAGCCTAGCTGGCCGGCGCCGACAGCAGAACCTCGACCGCGGTCCCGGCCGCAGTCAGGGCCTGCACCAAAGCGGGCTCCACCGGGCCGGTGATCAGGCGCACGATCTGACGCCCCTCGGCGGCCAGCTGGTTCAGGTGCTCGGCTGAGGCGTCCTCCGGCGTGATCCGCTCGACATCGCGGCGGCCCATGGTCAGGATCTGCGGATCGACGTCCGGATCGAAGATCAGGACGTCGGCCGCCGACAGGGCGCGCACCGCCCGCAGGGTCAGCAGGTCGGACGGGCCCTTGCCGGCGATGAACCGCACCCGGCCCTTGCGCGCCGAGCCCTTGGCCAGGGCTTCGCGGAACAGTCGCCCGGCCGTCTCCATGTCGCCCGCCATCGCCGCCTGGGCCGCTTCGGCACGGCGGCGTCGCGCAGGAAGGCGTCGCTGACCACGAGCGGGCAGGGTTTTGCGCACCTCGTCCTGGAACCGGCGCAGCATGGCGGCGACGCGGCCCGCGCCTTCGGGCACCTGGGCCTCGATGTCGTTACGCAGCATGGTGGCCAGCACAGGGGCCGAGCCGCCGGTGCCGATGGCCGCCACCACCTCGCCCCGGTCGATCAGGGCGGGGGTGAAGAAGTCCGACAGCTCGGGCTCGGTCCGGCATCGACGGCCGCCGACCGCGCGCGGCGGCGGCGGCGGCGGCCTGGATGAAGACCTCGTCGTCACTTGCCACGAAGGCGAGGACCGCGCCGACATAGGAGCCGGGCAGGAAGGCAGCGTGGCCGTCCAGCCGGACGATCGTGGCGGGCGAGCCCTCGAACAGGCGCGCCTTGTTCTCGGCGCCCTCGCCGGAACCGGCGATCACCACCCTGCGGCCGGCGAGAGGGAAATAGGCGGGGAAGGAATCCAACGGTGTGTCCTCAGCGTGCCTGGCAGTCATTGTAAGGTCCGCCGGGAAAGCCGGTCAGGGTGGCGTCGGGGCCCTTGCCCCAGATCTGGAAGTCGCCCTTCTGGTAGCGGGCGCCCGAGGCCGAGCGCGCCAGCGGCAGGGCCTTGGTCACGCCGCCGGCCGAGACGACCGCCTTGTTTCCCTTGGCGGGATAGGTGGCTGTGAAACGCTTGCCGGCCTTGCAGACATAGGTCACCGGCGTGGTGGTCGCCTCGGTCGGAACCAGGGTGGCGCACCCGGAAAGGGTCAGCAGCGCCAGGAAGGAGGCAAGCAACAAGCGACGCAAGGCGAACTCCTGGCCAGGGGGCGCCGCGAAACAGGCGGCGTTCACAGCATACGCGGTTTCGCGGCCGCGCCGCGTTTCCTCTCATCGCCCGGCGCGGGTTTTCGTTCGACCGGTTTCAACCCGTCCGGGAAACCTCGGCGGCGGCCATGGAAATATTGCGGGTTCCGGCGTTTGTGAACGGTGTTAGGATTGAGCGCAGCAGGGTCCGCCCCCGGCCCTGCCTTCGTTGGGAGGCGAAGATTAATGGCCGCGACTTTGGACGTGAACGGCAAGTCGGTGACGGTGAACGCCGATCCCGCCACACCCCTGCTCTGGGTCCTTCGGGACGAGCTGGGTATGACCGGCACCAAGTTTGGCTGCGGCATGGCGCCAGTGTGGCGCTTGCACCGTGCACGTCGACGGCCAGCCGGTCCGCTCGTGCGTCACGCCGATTGAAGGCCTGTCGGGCGTCAAGATCACGACCATCGAGGGCCTTGGCGGATCGCATCCGCTGCAGCAGGCCTGGGTCAAGCACGATGTGCCCCAGTGCGGCTATTGCCAGTCGGGCCAGATCATGGCGGCCGCCGCCCTGATCGAACAGAACAAGTCGCCGTCCGACGAGGACATCGACAACGCCATGAGCGGCAACATCTGTCGCTGCGGCACCTACTCAGCGCATCCGCGAGGCCATCAAGGACGCGGCAGGCGTGTCCTCCGTCGTCGCGGGCCAGCCTCACGCCGATATCGATGAAGCCATCGCCGCCGCCTCCGGCGCGACCAGCCGCGGAGCCGGTCGATGAACGCCCCCTTCAACAAGCCTGACGGTGTCAGCCGTCGCGAAGCGCTGGTCGTTGGTTCCGTCCTGGTGGGCGGCGCCCTGCTGGTCGGATGTTCTCCGGCCGACATCATGAGCGCGGGCTCCAAGGTCGAGGTCGGCGCCTTCGGGCCCTTCATCAAGGTCGCCGCCGATGGCGCGGTGACGGTGATCTCCAAGCACATCGAATTTGGCCAGGGCAACCACGCCGGTCTCGCCGCCATCGTCGCCGAGGAGCTGGACGCCGACTGGACCCGGGTCTTGGTCGAGCAGGCTCCGGCCAACGCCAAGCTCTACGCCAACGGCTCCCTGGGCGCCCAGCTGACCGGCGGCTCATCGGCGATCCGCAATTCCTGGACCCAGTTGCGCACCGCCGGCGCCGCCACGCGTGCGATGTTCGTGCAGGCCGCCGCCGCCAAGTGGAGCGTTCCGCCCGGCGAGATCATGGTCAAGGACAGCGTCCTGACCCACGCCTCGGGCAAGACTGCGGGCTTTGGCGATCTGGTGGCCGACGCCGCCAAGATCACACCGCCCGTCAGCCCGGCCCTGAAGGATCCCAAGACCTTCACCCTGATCGGCACCGACCGGGTGCGCCGCAAGGACGCCCAGGCCAAGAGCGACGGCACGGCGCGCTTCACGCAGGATGTTCGCCTGCCCGATATGCTGACGGCCATGGTCGCCCATGCGCCGCGCTTCGGCGCAACTGTTAAGAGCTTCGACGCCGCAGATGCCAAGAAGGTGCCGGGTGTGGTCGAGGTCTATGAGATCCCCAGCGGTGTCGCGGTGGTCGCCCAGACCACCTATGCCGCCCGCATGGGTCGCGAGGCGCTGAAGATCGAGTGGAACCAGGACAAGGCCGAGACGCGCGGATCGGCGGCCATCCTTTCGTCTTTCCGGGATCTGGCCACCGGCAAGGGTCCGGCGGATCAGAAGTGGGAAGCCTTCGACTCCAAGGGCGACGCCGCCGTGATCGCCGGAGCCAAGGGCGCCAAGGTGTTCGAGGCGACCTATGAGTTCCCCTATCTGGCCCACGCCACCATGGAGCCGATGAACTGCGTGGCCATGGTGGACGGCAACAAGGTCAAGCTCGTCTTCGGATCCCAGGGCCAGACCCTGGACCAGCTGAACGCCGCCAAGATCGTCGGAACCCTGCCGGGCTCCGTCGAGATCGAGACCCTGTTCGCCGGTGGCTCGTTCGGTCGCCGTGCCAACTTCCCGTCCGACTATGTCGCCGAGTGCGTCCACATCGCCAAGAAGGTGGGAAAGGGCCGGCCGGTAAAACTGGTCTGGACCCGCGAGGACGACATGCGCGCCGGTTTCTTCCGGCCGCAGGTGGTTCACGCCGTGAAGATCAGCCTGGACAAGGACGGCTATCCGGCCGCCTGGCGCCACCGCATCGTCAGCCAGTCGATCATGAAGGGCTCGCCGATGGGCGGAAAGGGCCCCGACCAGACGGCCATCGAGGGCACGGCCGGCTCGCCCTATCTGAAGGCCACGCCGATCGTCGACGCCCAGCTGGCCCTGCCCGACGTCGGGGTGCCGGTGCTGTGGTGGCGCTCGGTCGGCGCGACCCACACCGCCTTCGTCATGGAGCACACCATCGACCAACTGGCCCGCAAGACCGGTAAGGATCCGGTCGAGTATCGACGGGCGATGTACGCCAAGGCCGGGGCCGACCGGCACCTGGCGGCGCTGAACCTGGCCCTGGAAAAGGCGGGGCCAAAGCCGACCGACGGCTGGAGCCGGGGCGTGGCCGTGCACGAGAGCTTCGGCTCGGTGGTCGCCCAGGTGGCCGAGGTCAAGCTGGTGGACGGCGCGCCCAGGGTCGGCCGCGTGGTCACCGCCATTGACTGCGGCGTGGCCATCGCGACCGACCAGATCGCGGCCCAGATGGAAGGCGGCGTCTGCTACGGCCTGTCGGCGGCGCTCTACGGCGAGATCACGCTGACCGACGGCGCGGTCGATCAGGGCAATTTCGACGGCTATCGCGTGCTGCGCATCAACGAGGCCCCGCATGTCGAGACCCATATCGTCCCGTCGGGCAATGCGCCCAGCGGCGTGGGCGAGCCGGGCACGCCGGTGATCGCGCCCGCAGTCGCCAACGCCCTGCTTGCGGCGACCAGCAAGGCGACCGCAAGACTGCCTTTCTCGAAACAGACGGCCTAGGTCTTGGCCGTCCAGCGTCTCGCGGGCGCTGGACGGCGCGAGAACCTCGACGCATGCTAGCGGTATGGTGGAATCGGCCGAGAGCTTGAGCTTCGAGCGCCTCACGCCTCGTGAGCGTGAGATCCTGCGCCTGATCGCCAGCCACCTGCAGTCCAAGGAAATCGCCCGCCTGCTCAGCCTCTCGCCTAAGACGGTCGAGATGCACGTGCTCAGCGCGCGCCGCCGGCTGTCGGGCATGAGCCGTCGCGACGCCGCCCTGGCCTTCATCGCCTGGGAAACCGACCCCGGTAATGATTACCGTAGGCAATCGGGCGACCTAGCCCTGGCCCCCAGCGGGTCTCTTCTCACCGGACAGGTGGGAACGACCATGAACGACAATCAGACCCGGAACACGGCGCGGCCTCGGAACGAGACGTCGGGCTTCTTCATCGCCAGCTGGCAGTCGCTGGAGGAAGGCCTGACCCTGCTGGCGGGCACGCCGGAACGGGGCCAGCTGGTCTCGGAGACGGTGTCTGCGCTGAAGAAGGCGCAGGAGGGTGGGGACCCGCCCTCCAAGCTGCTGCTGCGCGTCCTGGCGGCGACGGCCTTCCTAGCCGACGACCGGCCGCTGCGGAGCGAACTGGGAGGAGTTGGCGCGATGACCTGACTCCCCTGCAATGGCTGGGTCTCATCGTCGGACTGGCGGTGCTGGGCGGTCTTCTGCTCGGCGCCCTGACCACCGGAGCCCACGACTTTCTCTATGCCCTTCAGCGGTTCCGCGAGGGCTGGAGCCCGCCGCCCCCTCGGGTCGGCTAGCACTCCAAACGCAAACTGAAACCTTTGAACGCGCGGACACAGCTCCGCGTGACCGGGAGAGTCTTGCATGAAACGACTCGATGCGGCCCGCGCTGGGGCCCAGAAGCTGATGCGCGCCGAGGCGGCGATCGACGCCGCGCTGCGCGAAACCGCCGAGCTGATGGGTCTTCTGCCAAGCCTGCGGCTGGAAGCCAATCTGTCCGCCGTGATCGGACAGGACGCGGTTGACGACCTGGGCGAGACGCTGAGCCATATCCTCTCGGCCCGCCGTACGATCATCCGGGCCCATAGCGGCCTGCAGACCGTGCGCGAGCAGATCGGCTGCCGGTCGGTGTCGGTCGGCGAGATGGACAAGCCCGGAGAGGTGCCTCGCACCGGAGGCTTCCACGCGGTGGAGGGGGGTCGCGCCGCATGACGACCCGCTTTTACAACGGCGCCGCGTACGGCATGGTCTCGCGCCAGCTCGCGTCGAGGCCATGCCGTGTACCACACCCTTACCCCGTGGATTTCCCTTGGCGTGGCCGTGACGATCTGCGGCTTCACCCTGTGGAAGGGCGATCGCTGGCTGCGCTTCGTCGCTGCGGTCTATCTGGCGGGATGGATCGCGACGCCGTTCGCGGCGATCAGCGATCCGCTGAGCCCCGAATGGCGCGTCATGGTGATCGACGTCCTGGTCATGGTCCTGCTGGTCTGGGCGTCGCTGAAAGCACGGCGGCTCTGGAGCATCCTGGCGGCGGCCTGCCAGATGATGAGCGTGGCCTCGCACATCGTCTCGATCATCGACCTGCGGATCTATATCGACACCCTGGTCGCGGGTCTGGCCCTGCTCAGCTACGGCGTGCTTGTCGCCCTGCTGGCGGGAACGCTTTCGGCGATGCGCGCCAGGCGGGTCGCCCATGAGCGCGACCGCGAGCTACATCCATGATGTCTCCCCCGAGGAGATCGCCGAGTTCAAACGCGGGCTCAATGCGCTGGACCCTTTCGGCCGACGCATTCTGTCCCTGTTGATCCCGCGCCTGATCGCCCTGGAGGAGAAGGGCGACACCGACGGCGCCTTGCGGGTGATCGAGGAGATCTGCCTGATCCTGTGGGAAGGCCAGCGCACCCGTCACTGACGCGCCAGATCCTCCGGGCGGTCCACGTCGAACAGGACGCCGGGATCGCCGGTCTCCACCGCGATGAAGCGCTCGCCCGCCTGACGGATCAGGGCCTGAGCGCCGGTGTCGCCGTCGAGGGCGCGCAGGGCGGGGATCCAGTCGCCGCCAAACAGCACGGGATGACCGCGCCGGCCGGCGTGAACCGGCGCGACGATCCCGCTTCGTCCGGTCAGGGCGCGCGCCAGCATCGGCGCGACGTCCGGTCCGATCAGGGGCATGTCCCCCAGGAAGACGAAGACGCCGTCGAGGTCGGTCGGGATGGCCCGGGCGGCGGCGGCCAGCGAGGCGCCCATTCCGCGGGCGGGCTCAGCCACCTTGACCACCCGCACGTCGGCGTAATCGTCCAGGTTCAGGGCGATCGTCTCCAGTTGCGAATCGTCTTGCGCAATCGCGACGACGACCGAGATCGCAGGGCTCGCCAGGGCGGCGGTCAACGCTCCGGCGATCAACGGGCGACCCTGGAACGGGGCCAGAAGCTTGCCCCCGCCGAAACGGGCGCCCAGACCCGCCGCCAGCAGGATCGCCTCGAACCGTCCGCTTTCACTTCCCGCCATGTCGCCTAGCGCCTATCTATGATCCAGACATGACGCCCTATGACGACAGCCCAACGCAAGCGGCCTTGACCGCGCCCCGTCTGATCGACGGTTTCGGGCGCGCCGTCACCTATCTGCGCGTCTCGGTCACCGATCGCTGCGACCTGCGCTGCGTCTATTGCATGGCCGAGCACATGACCTTCCTGCCCAAGGCGCAGGTGCTGACCTTGGAAGAGCTGGACCGCGTGGCGTCCACCTTTATCGGTCTGGGTGTGCGCAAGCTGCGGCTGACCGGCGGCGAGCCGCTGGTGCGCAAGGGGTTCATGAGCCTGGTCGAAAGCCTGTCGCGACACATGAAGTCCGGCGCTCTGGACGAGCTGACCCTGACCACCAACGGCACCCAGCTGGCGAAATACGCCGAGGATCTGGCCCGCCATGGCGTGCGGCGGATCAATGTCTCGCTCGACACCCTCAAGCCCGACCTTTTCAGGCGCCTGACCCGGGGCGGCGATGTCGCCCAGGTGATCGGCGGCATCGACGCAGCCCTGGCGGCCGGCATCGCGGTGAAGATCAACGCCGTGGCCCTGAAGCACGACAACGCCGACGAACTGCCGGACCTGATCACCTGGGCCCATCAGCGCGGTTGCGACATGACCCTGATCGAGACCATGCCCCTGGGCGAGATCGACGAGGATCGCACCGACCAGTACCTGTCGCTCAAGGACGTACGGCGCGACCTGTCATCGTTCTGGACGCTGGAAGACCTAGCCTACACCACCGGCGGTCCGGCCCGTTACACCCGCATCGCCGAGACCGGCGGGCGGCTGGGCTTCATCACCCCGCTCAGCCACAATTTCTGCGAGGCCTGCAACCGGGTCCGCCTGACCTGCACGGGCACTCTGCACACCTGCCTGGGGCGCGACGACGCCTCGGACCTGCGGGCGGTGATCCGCGCCGGGGCGACCGACGCAGAGCTGGAGCAGGCGATCTTCGCCGCCATCGGATCCAAGCCGGAAGGCCACGACTTCCAGATCGCCGGCGCCCGGCCCGCCGTGGCCCGGCACATGTCGACGACAGGCGGCTGACCGATGGCCCGGGTGTTGCTGTTCGGACGCCTGGCCGATCAGGCCGGCTGGCGCGATCGGGCCTTCGAGGCCTCGTCCTTGGCCGCGTTGCGCGGCCTGATCACCGAAGATGATCCTGATCTCGGCGCGGCCCTCTGCGGTCCCGGCGTTCAGGTCGCCGTGGACAAGACGCTGGTGCGCGGCGAGGCGACGCTGTCGGCCGCCACCGAGGTGGCCTTCCTGCCCCCGATGAGCGGCGGATGATCACGCTGACCGATCAGCCGTTCGAACCGGGCGCTCTGCTGACCGCCTTCTGCGCCGGGCGCGAGGAAACCGGCGCCGTGGCCAGCTTTGTCGGCCTGGCTCGCGCCGAAAAGGGCCAGGCGGCGGCGTTGGAGCTGGAGGCCTATCCCGGCTTCACCGATGTCGCGATCCGCGACTTCGCCGAAACCGCCAAGATCCGCTTCGCCCTGCACGATTATCATATCGTCCACCGCACGGGCCGCATCGCGCCGGGCGAGGCCATTGTCTTCGTGGCCACCGCCGCCGGCCACCGCCGCGAGGCCTTCGAGGCCTGCGACTTCCTGATGGACTGGCTGAAAAGCCGCGCGCCGTTCTGGAAGAAGGAACACGGCCCGGACGGCGCCCGCTGGATCGAGCCGACGGACCGCGATAGGACCGACGCATCGCGTTGGGATCAGGAGTAGATCATGTCTGCAGCAGGCCTCACCCCCGGCGGCGGGATCAAGCCGGACCTTCCGTTCACGCCCGTCCGCGTGGCGATCCTGACCATTTCCGACACCCGCGACGAGGAAAGCGACACCTCCGGCCAGGTGCTGGTCGACCGGGTGAAGGCCGCCGGCCATGAGCTGGGCGGCCGGGCGGTGGTGCGCGACGACATTCCGCAGATCCGCGACCAGGTCAGAAACTGGATCGCCGGCGGCCAGGTCGACGCCATCGTCACCACCGGCGGCACCGGCCTGACCGGCCGCGACGTGACGGTCGAGGCGCTGGAGCCGTTGTTCGACAAGGAGATCGACGGCTTCTCGGTGATCTTCCACCTGGTCAGCTACCAGTCGGTCGGCCTGTCGACCCTGCAGTCGCGGGCGCTGGCGGGGATCGTCAAGGGCGTGTTCGTGTTCTGCCTGCCGGGCAGCAACGGCGCGGTGCGCGACGGCTGGGACAAGGTCATCTCTGCCCAGCTCGACAGCCGCCACAAGCCCTGCAACATGGTCGAGCTGATGCCCCGGCTTCTCGAACAGTGAGCAAGCTCACCCACATCGACGACCAGGGCCGGGCCCGCATGGTCGATGTCTCGGACAAGGCCTCGACGGCGCGCGAGGCTGTGGCTGTGGGCTTCGTGCGGATGAGCCCCGAGACCCTGGCGCTCGCGGTGTCCGGAACCGGCCGCAAGGGCGATGTCCGGGCTGTGGCCGAGATCGCCGGCGTGATGGCGGCCAAGAAAACCTCCGACTTGATCCCCCTTTGCCACCCGCTGGCCCTGAGCAAGGTGGTGGTCGAGGTCGAGCCGGCGCAGGGCGGCCTCGCCGTCACCGCCCGGGTCAAGACCACCGGCCCGACCGGCGTCGAGATGGAGGCCCTGACCGCCGTCTCGGTGGCCTGCCTCACGATCTACGACATGCTGAAGGCCGCCGAGAAGGGCATGGTCATTGAGGCGGTGCGCCTGATCGAGAAGACCGGCGGGAAGTCTGGGGACTGGACGGCACAATAGCCCCCGCTCTCCCCGGCGAAAGCCGGGGCCCAGGTTCAGCCTGAGCGGCTGGGGATGATCGCGCCTTCGGCTTCAATCGAGCCTGGAAACGCTCCGGGTTCGATCTGGGCCCCGGCTTTCGCCGGGGAGAGCGGATTGGGGGATCAAGCCTCCACCGCCCGACGCTGCAGCGCCGGCTGCCCGTGCCGGGCCGCCATGATTTCCCCGATCACCGCCACCGCCACCTCGAACGGGGCCTTGCCGCCGAGGTCCAGGCCGATCGGCGCGCGCAGTTTGGCCAGGTCGCGATCGGTCAGGCCCGCCGCCTTCAAGCGTTCGATCCGCTCGCCCAACCGACGCCGCGCGCCCAGCAGGCCGACATAGGGCGCGTCGGAGGGCAGGGCGGCCAGCAGGGCGGCGTGGTCGATCTCCAGATCGTGGCCGCAGATGGCGACCGAGGTCCAGGCGTCGAGGCCTAGGTCGGCCAATGCATCCTGGGCCGCGTCCCGGCTGTAGGTCACGCCCGCCAGGGGCGGCGGCGTAGCGGGGCCCTTGGGCCGGATCAGAAAGGTTTCGAAGCCGGACTGCACGCCCAGGCTGGCCACCGCCAGGGCGGTGGGGTCGCCGCCGACCACCACCAGCCTCGGAACCGGGTCATAGGCGCGCTCGAACGCGCCGGGCCAGGCGGCGATCGGTTCTTCCATGCACTGGCGTCTTTCCCCGTCGCTGGCCCAGAAGGCCGGGAAGCGGCAATCGGCCAGTCGCGACAGGGTCGCGGCCGCCGGGTCGTCGGGGGCGATGCGCTCGACCAGGATCTCGATGCGGACGCCGCACAGCAGACGAATGTCCGGCCAGGGACTGCCCTCGCCATAGATCAGGCGGCGCGGCCGGCCGTCTTCAAGGCAGGCCAAGGCGTGGGTCTCGACATCGGCCTCGATGCACCCGCCCGACAGAAAGCCGGAGACAATATTTTTTCCAAACACCATCTGCGTGCCCACCGGACGCGGGCCTCCGCCGCCCAGGGCGATGATGGTGGCGAGGGCCGTCGGACCGGCCAAAAGCCCCGCGCGCAGGGCCGGGCGGGCGTCATCGGCCATGCCATGGAGGGGCCAGTCGGCGGCCGTTTGAAAGATGTTCATCAACGGCAACTTTAACCCCTCGGCAAGGTTCCAGAAACGCCTTCTTCAAACCTTGGCGCGTAGGGTCATCGCACAAAGGTGTCGTTCCTCACGGATGGTCATGCCCATTTCGGTTTCAAAGCTTGGTCTCGCGGCCGCCCAGTTCGGGCTCGATGGCATGACGTCGTCGCCGCGCGGGCGTTCGCCTGAAGCCGAGGCGCGCGATATCCTGAACATCGCCGACCGTTCGGGCCTGTCGGTCCTGGATGTCTCGGGCGTCTATGGCCGCGCCGAATCGCTCCTCGGCGACCTGATCCCGCGTCCCGTGTCGTTCCGTGTGACCCTGTCGTCGGTCCGCGCCGACCGGGGTCCCGACTTCGTCGAGGCCGAAGCCCGCGCCGGTCTGCGCCGCCTGGGCATGGAACGCGCCGACGCCATCATCGTCCAGACCCCGTCGGAACTGTTTGGTCCGCACGGCGCCGCGCTGTGGGACCGTCTTCAGCGCCTGCGCGACGAAGGCCTGTTCGCCAAGATCGGCGTCGCGGCCCACGCCAGCGACGATCCGGTGGGCGTGGCCCGCCGCTTCAAGCCCGACATTCTCCAGGCTCCCGCCTCGCTTCTCGACCAGCGGCTGCTGGCTGACGGCTCCCTGGCTCGCATCGCCGGCATGGGCGTCGAGGTGCAGCTGCGCTCGATCTTCCTCAACGGCCTGCTGTTCCTGCCGCCCGATCGCGTACCGGCCCAGCTGAAGGGCGCCTCGGGTCGTCTGTCCCGCGTGCGCCGGATGATCGCCGAGGGCCGTTCCGATCCTCTGCAGGCCGCCCTGGGTTTTGCCCTGTCGCGTCCGGAAGCCAGCGCCGTCCCGGTGGGCGTCACCTCGGCCGCCGAACTGTCGGCGGTGGTCGCCGCCGCCTCCAGCCCGCCGCCGGACCTGGACTGGGACGAGATGGCCATTGACGATCCGGTCGCGCTCGATCCGCGACGTTGGGTCGCCTAGGCCTCAGGCCGAATCAAACTCGACAGTGAACCCGGTCGCTAGGCCGATCCGTCGCGCCGCCTGGGCGCGATGATGGATAATGTCGCGTAAATACCTGATTCACGGCACTTTTATCTTTGTCGGCTAGCCTACATTCAACAAGCAAGTCTGGGAGCTGCCCGATGATCCTCGCTGTCCTGCAGGCCCGCATGGGCGCCGGCCGTCTGCCCGGCAAGGCCATGGCGACGCTGCAGGGCGAGCCGATGATCATCCGGCAACTGGAGCGCCTGCGTGGCGCTCGTCGTCTAACCAAGATCATTGTCGCCACCAGCGCCGACGCGTCCGACGACGCTCTGGCCGGCTTCGTCGTGTCGCGAGGCTATGCCGTGCATCGCGGCGCCGGCGCCGACATTCTCGACCGCATTGCTCGCTGCGCCGAAGCCATCAGTTCGGTCAGCCACGTGGTTCGCATCAAGGGCGACGCGCCCTTCGTCGATCCTGGGATCGTCGACGAGGCCATCAACCTGGCCCTGTCCAGCGGCGCCGACTACACCTCGAACCGCGCCGTGCGCACCTACCCGGCCGGCCTTGAGGTCGAGGTGATCGCCGCCAACGCGCTGCGCGTCGCGGCCGCCGAAACGCGTGATCCTCTGGCCCGGGTCTCGCCCACCGCCGCCATTCGCAACGCCCCGGACCGGTTCAGCCAGGCGCACCTGAAGGCCCGCCGCGACTGGTCGGGCCTGGACTGGCGCGTGAAGACCGCCGCCGACCTGGCCTTCGCCCGGTCGATCTACGACGCCCTGCACCCCGTCGATCCGGATTTCTGCATGAACGACGTGCTGGACCTGGTGGAGAGCCACCAGGATATCGCGCGGTTCGCGGCTTAAGCCTTTCAATCCGCTCTTCCCGGCGACCCAAAGGGCGGCGAAGCCAAAGCCGGGATCCAGATGCAAGAACGCCCGCGTTCCTCAAGGGATCGCGGGCGTCTTTGCATGCGCCTCACAGCTCTACGATCTTGGCCCCGGCCTTCGCCGGGGAGAGCGGATTTTTAGGACGGCCAGGGCGCCGTACGGATCCACCGACGGCTTGCCCAGCGCTTGCGCCACGGCCGGGTGGGTCAGTTCGCCCTTCAGCACATTGAGGCCGCGCGCCAGGTGGACGTTGGTCTTCAGCGCGTCCAGGCCGTGATCGGCCAGGGCCAGGCCGAACGGCAGGGTCGCGTTGCCCAGGGCTTCCGACGAGGTGCGCGGCGCCGCGCCCGGCATGTTGGCCACGCAGTAGTGGACGACGCCGTCGACCGTGTAGGTCGGCTCGGCGTGGGTGGTCGGCTTGCTGGTCTCGAAGCAGCCGCCCTGGTCGATCGACGACGTCCACCAGAACCGAACCCGGCTTCATCTGCTTGAGGTGCTCGCGACGTCACTAGCTTGGGCGCGGCCGCGCCGGCAGTCAGCACGGCGCCGATGATGACGTCGGCCTTCAGGATCTCTTCCTCGACGGCGGCGAAGGTCGAATAGCGGGTCAGGATGCGGCCCTGATAGAGGTCGTCCAGCTCGCGCATGCGCGGGATCGAGCGCTCCAGCCACCACCTCGGCGCCCAGGCCGGCGGCCATGCGCGCGGCGTTGGAGCCGACCACGCCGCCGCCCAGCACGACCACGCGGGCCGGGGGCACGCCGGGCACGCCGCACAGCAGCAGACCCATGCCGCCATTGTGCTTGAGCAGGGTTTCGGCCGCCGAGAACACGGCGATCCGGCCGGCCACTTCCGACATCGGGGCCAGCAGCGGCAGGCCGCCCTTGGCGTCGGTGACGGTCTCGTAGGCGATGGCCGCCGCGCCGCTCTTTAGCAGGCCTTCGGTCTGGGCGGGATCGGGCGCCAGGTGCAGGTAGGTGAACAGGATGTGGCGCGGCTCCAGCCGCTCCCACTCGATCTTCTGCGGTTCCTTGACCTTGATGATCATCTCGGCGCCGGAAAACACCGCCGCGGCGTCGGGCGCGATCGTCGCGCCGGCCTTGACATAGGCGTCGTCCGAATAGCCGGCGCCCAGGCCCGCGCCGGTCTGAACCAGCACGCTGTGGCCGTGGCCGACATATTCGCGGACGGCCGTGGGGGTGAGGCCGACCCGGTGTTCGCCCGGTTTGATCTCTGAGGGGACGCCTACGCGCATGATGGTTTCCTCCAATGGCGCTTTCACGCCGGTTTACGCCTCCTGCCTCGCAAGTTCCTTGGCCATTTCATGCCAAGAGAACTATGTTATGCAGGAATCCTGCGCCAACGGGTGTTCCGATGAAGAAACCTGCCGTCCAGCTCGACAGCTTCGACCGGAAGCTCCTGACCCTGCTCCAGCGACGGGGTCGGGCCAGCTATGTGGAAATGGCCGAGGCGGTGAATCTTTCCGAGTCCGCCTGCCTCCGCCGCGTACGGGCGCTGGAGGAGGCCGGGGTCATCGGCCGCTATGCCGCCGTGATCGACGAGCGCATCGTGGGCCTGCCGCTCAGCGTCTTCGTCACCGTGACCCTGTCGTCCCAGGCCGAAACGACGCTCAGCGCCTTCGAAAAGGCCGTGGCCAATGTGCGCCAGGTGGCCGAGTGCTATCTGATGACCGGCGGCTCGGATTATCTGCTGCGGCTGGTGGTGCGCGATGTCGACGACCTGGAGCGGGTCCACGCCCAGGAGCTGACGCGAATTCCGGGCGTGGTGCGGGTCAGTTCCAGCATCGCCATGCGCACGGTGGTCAAGCGCGCTGAATTGCCGCTGTAGGGCGGGCCAAAACCTACCTAAGGTTAACCTTGTCCCGCTAGGTCTGGACCCCGACGCAATAGAGGCGTCGGGGGACGATATGGTTTCGAGACGAGTTTGCTGGCCGACCCTGGCGTCCGGACCGCAGCCGCCACGCCGCTGGCCGTTTTCGCCGAGGGCGATGACCACCACGCGCCCGCGCTCCGCAAGGTCGCGCCCAAGCCGCGCGCGCCCATGGCCGCTCCACCGCCGCGCCGGCGCCCGGCCCGGTGCGCTCGACGGTCAATGAATATCCCAAGCCGATGCAGACCGAGCCCGAGGAGGTGTTCGTCAATCCGGACGAGGCTCTTGGCCGTCTGAAGCACGGCAACGCCATCTTCGCGCGCGGCGGCGCCAGCATGGCCCTGCCCAGCTGGGCCCGGATCAATGAACTGGCGGCGGGCCAGAAGCCCTTCGCCGTCGTCGTGGGATGCTCCGACAGCCGCGTGCCGCCGGAACTGGTGTTCGACTGCAGCCTGGGCGAACTTTTCGTCGTGCGGACGGCGGGGTCCACCGTCAGCCGCGAGGGCCTGGGTTCGATCCTCTATGCCGTCGAGCATCTGGGCGCGCCGCTGATCGTGGTTCTGGGCCACACCAAGTGCGGCGCGGTCGGCGCGGCGGTGGATGTCGCCACCAAGCACGCCCACCTGCACGGGGCCCTGTTCGACATGGCCCTGCCGATCCTGCCGGCTGTGCTGGAGGCCGAGGAAAGCCATCCGGCCGACCTGCAGGACGCCGCGATCCGCCGCAACGCGATCAATATCGCCGAACGCCTGCGGACCGCCGACGAGGCCTTCACCACCCGCATCGCCGCCAATCGCCTGAAGGTGGTTTCGGCCGTCTACAGCCTGCAGAGCGGCCGGGTGGAGTTCATGGGCTAGAGCATTGTTCGGCGAAGCGGATACCGGTTCGCCGCCGAATTAATGCGCCAAAACAAGAACCTAGAGCAAACGACATGATTCAATCATGGCGGCCTTTGCTCTGGGGCGCTCGCCCCGGCCCGCGAAACCCTTCACAGTCTTGCCGTTGACCGCGCCGGGGGCTTGGGATCACATCGATCCTTCAGGACGTGCGTGGAGAGGGGCAAGGGATGTCGACGGACGAGACGCCGCCGGAGCGCGGCGCTGATCAATCGACCTCGCGGTTCCCGTGGATCGAACGCCTTCGCGAGGCCCTGCCTAAGGACGCGCGCTCGCGCATGATCGCCGTGGGCGTCGGCGCCCTGGCGGTCGGGTTCGGCGGCGGCGTACTGGTCGGCAAGGCCGGCGAGCTGGGCTGGTTCGGCGGCGGCAAGGCCGCCGTGGCCTCCGCCCCCGCCAAGGGCCAGGCCTGGTCGCTGTTCGGCAAGCCCCGCTCCGCCAACGCGCCGCGTCGCGGGATTCCCAAGCCGGAAGGTTTCGCCGTCTGGCAGAGCCGTATCGACAGCACGGCCCAGGATCCGATGGCCTGCGTGCGGATGAGCATGGCGCTCGACCCGTCCAAATCCTATGCCGACTATGTGCTGATCTCGCCCGACACCGGCCGCCAGCCTGCTGTCCGCGTCAAGGGCGACGAGCTGTGCGTCGGCGGCGTCGGCTTCACCGATCACCGCGTCACCCTGCTCAAGGGCCTGCCCGCCAAGGGCGGCGAGACCCTGACCGCCAACGCCGACGTCGACTTCACGTTCGGTGAAAAGCCCCCCTATGTCGGCTTCGCCGGCGACGGCGTGATCCTGCCGCGCGAGGAGTCCGACGGCGTCGGCATCGAAACCATCAACGTCCAGGCCCTGGCCGTCGAGGTCTGGCGGGTGCCGGACCGCAACCTGGTCCGCAAGTCGATCAGCGCTCCCGATCCGACGGGCGAGGGCGACTGGGCCGGCGACTATGGCGACGACAGCGTCGGCGAGGACGGTCGCCGGGTGTGGAAGGGCGTCGTGCAGGTCACCGGCGCGGCCGGCCAGAAGGCGACCACCGTCTTCCCGTTGGGCGCGGTGCTCAAGGACATGAAGGCCGGCGGCTATGTCATCAAGGCGCGCGACGCTTCGGGCGGCCGCGATCCGGACGAGGATGGCGACACTCCGCCCGCCCAGGCGCGCCGCTGGATCATGTTCACCGACATGGCGCTCAGCGCCTATGACGGCTCTGAATCCCTCGACGTCGTGGTCCGCTCGCTGAAGACGGCCAAGACGATGTCGGGCGTGAAGGTCTCGCTGGTGGCCAAGGACGGCGAAGACCTGGCCCAGGCCGTCAGTGACGCCGACGGCCGCGTGCGCTTCCTGCGCCCGCTGCTGGAAGGCGAAGGCGCCGAGCACGCCCGGATGGTCATGGCCTATGGGCCGCAGAGCGACCTGGCGGTTCTGGACCTGGACCGCTCGCCGGTCGACCTGTCCAAGCAGGGCGTCGGCGGACGTGAGGGCGTCGCCGACGGCCGCTCGACCAAGACCGATATCGACGGCTTCCTCTATGCCGACCGCGGCATTTATCGCCCCGGCGAGACCGTCCACCTGACCGCCCTGATCCGCGACCTGCAGTCGCGCGCGGTCAAGGACCGCAAGGCCGTGCTGGTCATCCGGCGCCCGTCGGGCGTCGAGTTCAAACGCGTGTCCGTTCAGCGGCGCCAATGCTGGCGCCGTGCTGGCCGATATCGCCCTGCCGCGCACCGCGCCGCGCGGGCGCTGGACGGCCGAACTGAAGATCGAGGGCATCGAGGCCGCCGCCGGCAGCCTGACCTTCAGCGTCGAAGACTTCGCGCCGCAGCGCCTGGCCGTCACCGCCACGGGCCAGGATTCCATTCCGCTGGCCGTGGGCGAGACCCGCAAGGTCGATGTCTCGGCCCGCTTCCTCTATGGCGCGCCGGGGGCTGGCCTGCAGACCCAGGGCGAGGCGCGACTGCGCGTCGACAATGACCCCTTCCCCACGTTCAAGGACTATCGCTGGGGCGACGCCGACAAGCCGTTCGAGGAGAAGTTCCTGGAACTGGGCACGACGGTCACCGACGGCGAAGGCCGCGCGGTGCTGTCCGTAGCCACGGATGTGGCCGGCGACACCGCCCAGCCGCTGGTCGCGGCGGTGACGACTTCGGTGTTCGAGCCGGGCGGCCGGCCGGTGCGCGAGGGTCTGGACCTCAAGGTCCGCGCCAAGCCGCTGTATTTCGGGGTCAAGGTCGACCAGGGCGACAGCGCCAAGGGCGATCCGCCGATCACCCTGAACGTCATCGCCGTCAACGCCGCCGGCAAGCGGGTGGGCGCCACGGCGACCTACACTTTGATCAGCGAAAACTGGGACTATGACTGGTTCCAGGAAGGCGGTCGCTGGCAGTGGCGGCGCACCAGCCGCGACGCGGTGGTGGCCACGGCCCGCGCCAATATCGGGGCCGGCGACCCGCTGCGCATCACCCGTCGCCTGGGCTGGGGCGACTATCGCCTGGTCGTCGAGGGGGCGGATGGTTCCAGAACCGTCACCCGCTTCGCCGCCGGCTGGGGCGCGCCGGCCAAGGACGCCGAGGCGCCGGACTTCGTGCGCATCAGCGCCGGACCGGGCGTCCACGCCCAGGGCGATTCCGTCACCCTGACGATCAAGGCTCCCTATGCCGGCGAGGCCCAGGTGGCCGTGGCCACCGACCGGGTGATCGACTTCAAGACCGTGTCGGTCGGCGAGAACAGGACCACCGTGCGCCTGAAGACCTCGGCCGCCTGGGGCGGCGGGGCCTATATCATGGTCAGCGTCATCCAGCCGCGCGATCCGGTCGCCTCGCCCAAGCCGCGTCGCGCCCTGGGTCTCGTTTATGTGCCGCTCGATCCCAAGGGTCGGAAGCTGACGGTCGATCTGGGCACGCCCGTGAAGATCGACTCCAAGGCGCCGGTCGAAATCCCGGTCGCGGTGAAGGGCCTCGGTCTTGGCCAGCGCGCCCATGTCACCGTCGCGGCGGTGGACGAGGGCATCCTGCGCCTGACCCATCAGGACAGCCCCGATCCGGTGAAATGGTACTTCGGCAAGCGAGCCCTGGGCGTCGACTATCGCGACGACTATGGCCGCCTGCTCGACCCCAATCTCGGCGCGCCCGCCAATGTCAATTTCGGCGGCGACGAGGTCGGCGGCGAAGGCCTGACGGTGACCCCGATCAAGACCGTGGCCCTGTGGTCCGGCGTGGTCGAAACCGGTCTGGACGGCAAGGCGGTGATCAAGCTGCCGGCCGCCGACTTCAATGGCGAGCTGCGGCTGATGGCCGTAGCCTGGACCGACAACGCCGTCGGCTCGGGCTCCAAGCCCCTGACCGTGCGCCAGCCGGTGGTGGCCGACCTCAACCTGCCCCGCTTCCTGGCGCCGGGCGACAAGGCCATGGCCACGCTGGAGCTGCACAATGTCGAGGGCAAGCCCGGCGCCTATACCGCCGAGGCCTTCTCGACCAATGGCCTGAAGGTGGCCTTCAAGAAGGTGTTCCAGCTGATCCTGGGCCAGCGGATCGCCGAGAAGATTCCCTTCCTGGCGCCCGACGTCACCGGCATCGGCAAGATCGGCTTCAAGGTCGCCGGCCCGGGCTTCACCACCACCAAGGACTATCCGATCCAGACCCGCCTGGGCTGGGGCGCCGTGGTGCGCACCACCACCCAGTTGCAGCAGCCCGGCGCGTCCTACACGCCGTCCTATGACCTGATGACCGGTCTGGCGGCGGGGGATGTGACGCTGCAGGTCAGCTATTCGCCGTTCAAGGGCTTCGACCCGGCGGCGATCGCGGTGGCCCTGCAACGCTATCCCTATGGCTGCACCGAGCAGTTGGTCTCGACCGCCTATCCGCTGCTGTACGCCCAGAGCTTGACCAACGATCCCAAGCTGAAACGCTCGCCGGCGGCCCTGGCCGGGGCGGTGGGCAAGCTGCTGGACCGCCAGACCCTCGACGGGGCCTTCGGGCTCTGGCGGGTGGGCGACGGCGAGGCCGACGCTTGGCTGGGCGCCTACGCCACCGACTTCCTGCTGGAAGCCAAGGCCCAGGGCATCGCCGTGCCGGACGCGGCGATCGACAAGGCCATGAACGCCATGCGCCAGATCAGCCGACCCGACAGCTGGGCCTCGGTCTCCTACCGGATGGAATATCCCGAATGGTGGGCCGCGACGCCGGAGCAGTCGAAGAAGGCCACCGAACGCATGCGCCGCCGGGCCTCGGCCTATGCGCTGTATGTGATGGCCAAGGGTGGTCGCGGCGATCTGGCCCGTCTGCGCTGGTGGCACGACGTGCAGATGAAGGACGAGGACCAGCCGGTCGCCAAAGCCTATGTCGCCGCCGGCCTGGCCCGCATGGGCGACAACGCCCGCGCCCGCTCGGCCATGCGCCAGGCGGTCAAGTCGCTGGGCTATCGCGACGACCAGGACTGGTACCAGAGCCCGCTGCGCGACGTGGCCACCCTGACCGCGCTCGCCGTCGAGTCCGGCCAGGGCGACATCGCCCGCCAGCTGCAAGGCCGTCTGGAAAACGTGGTCAAGGATCCCGACGCCCTGAACACTCAGGAACAGGCCTCGGTGCTGCACGCTGCCTTCGCCCTGCTGAAGGCTGCGGGCCCGATCTCGATCGACGCCAAGGGCGCCATGCCCCTGCCGGCGGCCGGGGGCGCGCCGCGCTGGGCGGTGGGCAAGCTGGCCGACAGCCGCTTCACCAACACCGGCAAGGGCGCCCTGTGGCGCACCGTGTCCGTGCGAGGCACCCCGGTGTTCGCGCCCCGGTGCGGCGTCAAATGGGCCTGGTGGTGAGCAAGCGCCTGATGTCGATGAACGGCGGCGCGGTCGATCCCTCGACCATCCATCAGGGTGACCGGGTGATCATCCTGGTCTCGGGCCGCTCGATGCAGGCCAGGTCGACCGCCCTGGTGGTCGACGACGCCCTGCCGGCCGGTTTCGAGATCGAGACCACGCTGGGGGCCGATGACGCCCAGAACGGTCCGTACAGGTTCCTCGGCGAGCTGACGGCGGCCGACGTGCAGGAAAGCCGCGACGACCGCTTCATCGCCGCGCTGGACCTGCCGGGGAACAAGCCCTTCGCCCTGGCCTATGTGGCCCGGGCCGTAACGCCGGGCGAGTTCTTCCTGCCCGGCGCGGTGGCCAAGGACATGTATCGCCCTAGCCTGAATGCACGCTCGGACGCCGGCCGCGCGGTGATCGCGCCGGGGCAGTAGTTATGTCGCATGCATGCTCCCTTCCCCCTTCGATGGGGGAAGGGTCGGGGATGGGGGTGACAGCGTTCCCGGATTCCCGAGGCGCGGCCTTCGTGAAATCGTCCGACGGCGCCACATCCCCAACCCCGCCCTTCCCCCATCCAAGGGGGAAGGGAGAGACAAGTTCGTCCCTCTTTTGACGCGTTGTCTGGTGTGGGTGCTTGGCGCCCAACTCGTCCTCCTCACCCTGAGCGCCATCTTCCCGCCGGACGCTGACCCGCCGCGCCCGGCAGTCCTCGCCCGTGGCGCTGGACCGGCGCGGCGCCTGGCTGCGGGCCCTGCCGGTGGAAGATGGCCGCTGGCGGATCCGAACGGACCTCGACCGCACGGACCAGACCTTCCAGAAGCGCCTGATCGCCGTCGAGGATGCGCGGTTCTACAGCCACCTTGGCGTCGATCCGCTGGCGGTGGTCCGCGCAGCGGGATTCGGCGGTGGTCCACGGGCGCGCCACCTCCGGCCTCGACCTTGACCATGCAGACCGCCCGCCTGCTGGAGCCGCGCCCGCGCAATTTGGGTTCCAAGCTGATCGAGATGATCCGCGCGGTGCAGCTGGAATCCGCGGCTGACCAAGCGCGAGACCCTGGCGCTGTACCTGACCCTCGCGCCCTATGGCGGCAATCTGGAAGGCGTGCGTGCCGCCAGCCTGGCCTATTTCGGCCATGAGCCGACCAGCCTGACCGATGGCGAGCAGGCCCTGCTGATCGCCCTGCCGCAGTCGCCGGAAGCGCGGCGTCCCGATCGTCGGCCCGAGGCGGCGCGCTACGCCCGGCGCGCGGTGCTGGACACGGTGGTGCCGTGCCCGCGTGCTGAGCGAGGCCGCCGCGCGCGAGTGCGAGGCCGAGCCCCGCTGGCCGTGCCGCGCACCGTTCCGCCGGCCTGGCCTGGAACGCCGGCCGGCCGGGTCGGCGGCGCCGTCGTTCGCGAGCTGGTGGAGGCCTACCGTTTTCTCAGGGAGGCCCGGCTGGAGCCGATGGCCTTCGCGCCGGTCCCGGCCGCGCCCGTATTGCGGCGGGCCGAACTGGAGATTCCGCCGGAGATCGGTGCCGGCGGGCCGCCGTCGCCTGCGGCGGGGCGCGACCGGCCGGGCGGTTGGGTGGACATGACCCGCGCCCTGCGCTCGCCGGGTTCGGCGCTGAAGCCCTTCATCTACGCCATGGCTATGGATGACGGCCTGGTCGCGCCCGACACCCAACTGACCGACAACGCCACGCGCTTCGCCGACTATCAGCCCGAGAATTTCGACCGGGTGTTCCACGACAAGGTCACGGTGCGCGAGGCCCTGACCCACTCGCTGAATGTCCCGGCCGTCGCGACGCTGGAGCGCCTCGGTCCCGAGGCCTTCGCCGGGCGGATCGAGGCGGCGGGCGCGCACCTGGCGCGGCCTAAGTCGGAACTGAAGGCGGCGGGGCTGGCCCTGGCGCTGGGCGGCGAGGGGATTACCCTGCGTGATCTGGTCCTGCTCTACGCCGCGCTCGGCGACGGCGGGCTGGCCAAGCCGCTGGCCTGGACGGAGGCCGATGCGCGCCTGCGTGAGAAATCCGGCGGGACCCGCATGGTCCGGCCCGAGGCGGCGCGGCAGGTTCTGGACATTCTGCGCGAGGCGCCCGCCCCACGCGGTCGCGCACCGTCGGCCCTGACCCTGGGCGGACCGGCCATGGCCTTCAAGACCGGCACCTCCTACGGCTTCCGCGACGCCGTGGCGGCCGGGGTGGTCGGCGGCTATGCGATCATTATCTGGACCGGCCGGGCCGACGGCGGCGCGCGCGGCGGGCTGACGGGGCGCGACGCGGCCCTGCCGCTGCTGTTCGACGTCGCCGACGTGGTGGGGGCTCCGACCGCCGCGCCGCGTCCGATCGCGCCGAAGTCCGCGCCTCAGGCCTTGCAGACGCTGCGCGCCCAGACCGAAGGTCCGCGCCTGATTTTCCCGCCCGATGGCGCCGCGGTGCAGGTCGAGGCTCTGGGGCCCGGGTCGCGCGGGCTGGTGCTGGCGGCCGGGGGGGACGACCTGACCTGGTACGTGGCGGGGACGCCGCTATCGGCGGATCCGGTCAGCGGCCGGGTGGTCTGGCGGCCGTCGGCGCCGGGGTTCTACAAGCTGTCGGTGGTGGACGGGCAGGGGCGCAAGGCGACCGCGCGGGTGCGGATCAAGGGGGGGTAGGCCCACCAAACCTTGTCATCCCGGAAGCCTCGCAGAGGCTGTCCGGGACCCAGGGGCAACCGCACTGCATCGGCCCCTGGGTCCCGGCGCTCCGCTTCGCTGCGGCCGGGATGACAAGCTTTGTGGAGACTCTAGATCGCTCCCCCAGCCACCCGCTCATAATCCTCGAGGCTCGAAATCCCGACATTGAGGTCGTTCACCAGCCCATTGGCGAGCGAATAGACCCAGCCATGCACGGCCAGGGGCTGGCCGCGCGCCCAGGCGTCCTGCACGAAGACGTCGGAGGCCACGTTGCGCACCTGGCGGATGACGTTCAGCTCGCACAGGCGGTTGAGCTTTTCCTTCTCGCTGGGCAGGGCGTCCAGCTCGTGCCGGTGCTCGGCGTGGACTTCGCGGATCGGGTGCAGCCAGTGATCGACCAGACCGCGCCGCTGGCCGTCGATGGCCGCCGCCACGCCGCCGCAGCCATAGTGGCCCACGACCATCACGTGCTTGACCTTGATCACGTCGACCGCGAACTGCAGGACGCTCAGATAGTTGGCGTCCTGCGGCGGAGCCAGGTTGGCGACATTGCGGTGGACGAACAACTCGCCGGGATCCAGACCGACGATCTCGTTGGCCGGCACGCGGCTGTCGCTGCACCAGGACCGCGACGATATTCCGGGCTCTGCTGGTTCTCGAGCCGCTTGAAGAACTCCGGGTCGACCTGGGTCTTGCCCTTCGACCAGGCGGCGTTGTTGGCCTTCAAGTCTTCAAGCATGCTCTTTTCCTCAAGGCTTTTGGGCGTCGGGTTGAAGGTTGGGGTGGGCGGCCGCGATGGCCGGGTGTTCGAGCGCCTTGGCCACAGCGGCGCTGATCGCCGGGAACGGCGTCATGTCCACGTGGAAGCGGGCGGCGTTATAGACCTGTGGAACCAGACAGCAATCCACCAGGCCCGGCGTGTCGCCAAAGGCGTAGCCGCGTCCGTGGGCGGCGACCATCGGCTCCAGCGCGGCGAAGCCGTCGCCGATCCAGCGTTGGGCCCAGGCGTCGCGGCCGTCCTGATCGACGCCGAGGCCGGTCAGCGCCCGCAGGATACGAAGGTTGTTCACAGGGTGGATGTCGCAGGCGATGATCTCGGCCATGGCGCGGACCGTGGCGCGATCGAACGGATCTGCGGGCAGCAGCCGGGGCTCGGGAAAAGCCTCGTCCAGCCACTCCAGGATCGCCAGGCTCTGGGTCAGGCGCCTTTCGCCATTTGGGCCCTCAACCTCAAGGGTCGGCACCAGGGCCTGGGCGTTCAGGGCGCGATAGGCCTCGCCCTGGTGCTGGCTTGAGACCAGATCGACGGGGCGGACATCATAGTCCAGGCCCTTGAGGTTCAGGCCGATCCGCACCCGATAGGGCGCGCTGGCGCGCCAGGCGCTGTGCAGGGTCAGCTTCATGGGGCGCTCCTAGGCGAGGATGAAGGACAGCTTGCCGACGCCTTCGACCTCGCCCTCGATCCTGTCGCCGCGCACGATCGGGCCGACGCCCTCGGGGGTGCCGGTGAAGATCAGGTCGCCGGCTTCCAGCCGCCACAGCTGGCTGGCCTTGGCGATCACCTCGGCGACGTTCCAGATCATGTCGGCGAGCTCGCCGCGCTGCTTCTCCGTCGCCATCGACCGACAGGAAGATCGCGCCTTCGCGCAGCTCACCGGCTCGCCGGCCGGTGCGGCGCTGATCGGCGCGCTGGCGCCGAAGGCCTTGCCGGCTTCCCAGGGGTGGCCCTTGGCCTTGGCGGCGTTCTGCAGGTCGCGGCGGGTCAGGTCGACGCCGACCGCGTAGCCGAACACCAGATCGATGGCCTGCTCGGGCGTCAGGTTCTCGCCGCCGCTCTTCAGGGCCGCGACCAGCTCGATCTCGTGGTGTAGGTCCGAGGTGGCCGACGGGTAGGGCACGGACGTCGGCATGGTGAAGATCGCGTCGGCCGGCTTGGCGAAGAAGAAGGGCGGATCACGCGTGTCCGCGCCCATTTCCAGGCGTGGGCGGCGTAGTTGCGGCCGACGCAGAGGATCCGGCGCACCGGAAAGACGTCTGTGGAGCCCTCGACCGGGACCGTGGGAAGGGCGGGCGGGGGAAAGGCGTACGTCGTCATGCCGCCTGATTAGCGCCAAACCGCGCGCTTCAAAAGCACCCTGCCTGTGTTATCGCGCGTCGGACATCATCCGATGCGGATGATCGTCTAAATGTTCTTTCACTTGCCCCGGACCGCGTCGTCGAGTCATGACGATTGTGGAAAATTCTGGGCGTCTTTCTGCGGGGGCTGTGAGCGCGCGAATGTTGATCATCGAGAATCTGACGCACGTCTACGGCAACGGCGTTCGCGCCCTCGACGAGGTCAGCCTGACCATACCGCGCGGCATGTACGGTCTGCTGGGCCCGAACGGCGCCGGCAAGTCGACCCTGATGCGCACCATCGCCACCCTGCAGGCCCCGACCTCGGGCCATATCCGCTTTGGCGACATCGACGTGCTGAAGACCCCGGAGCTGCTGCGCCGCACCCTGGGCTATCTGCCGCAGGACTTCGGCGTCTATCCGCGAGTCTCGGCCTACGACATGCTCGACCACATGGCGGTGCTGAAGGGCATAGCCGGCGCGAAGGAGCGCAAGGAAACGGTCGAGAAGCCTGCTCAATCAGGTCAATCTGTGGGGCGTGCGCAAGAAGGCCCTGGCCGGGTTCTCGGGCGGCATGCGCCAGCGCTTCGGCATCGCCCAGGCCCTGATCGGCGATCCGCGCCTGATCATCGTCGACGAGCCCACCGCCGGCCTCGACCCGGAGGAACGCAACCGGTTCCTGAACCTGCTGGCCGAGATCGGCGAGAACGTCGTGGTGATCCTGTCGACCCACATCGTCGAGGACGTGTCGGACCTGTGTCCCGCCATGGCGATCATCTGCGACGGCCGCATCGTCAAGGAGGGCGCCCCAGGCGACCTGGTCACCCAGCTGACCGGCCGCGTCTGGCGCAAGACCATCGACAAGGCCGAGCTGGAAGCCGCCAAGGCCAAGTATCAGGTCATCTCCACCCGCCTGCTGGGCGGCCGCACCGTCATTCACATCCTCGCCGACAGCGATCCCGCGCCTGGCTTCACGCCGGTCGAAGGCAGGCTCGAGGACGTCTGATTCTCGACCCTGTCCACCACCCGCCGCGCGGCGTAGGAGGACAGCCGGATGTTTCGCAAGATCGCGGGCTTCGAGCTCCGCTACCAGCTCGAAGTCGCCCGTCTTCTGGGTGGTGGCGGTCATCTTCTTCCTGCTGACCTTCGGGGCGGCCACGATCGACCAGATCCGCATCGGCGGCGGCGGGCAGATCCACAAGAACGCGCCGTTCGCGATCGCCCAGACCCACCTGATCCTGTCGATCTTCTACATGTTCGTGACCACGGCCTTCGTGGCCAATGTCGTGGTCCGCGACGACGAGACCGGCTTTGGGCCGATCCTTCGCTCCACCCGGATCGGCAAGTTCGACTATCTGTACGGCCGCTTCACCGGGGCCTTTCTGGCGGCGGCGATCTCGTTCCTGGTCGTGCCGCTGGCGATCTTCATCGGCTCGTTCATGCCGTGGGTCGATCCCCGAGCGACTGGGCCCCAACGTCCTCCAAGCCTATCTCTTCTCGTATTTCGCCCTGGCCCTGCCGGCGATCTTCCTGACCTCGGCGATCTTCTTCGCTCTGGCCACCGTGACCCGCTCGATGATGTGGACCTATGTCGGCGTCATCGCCTTCATCGTGCTGTGGATCATCGCCGGCATCGCCCTGGATCGCCCCGAGTTCGAGAAGGGCGCGGCGCTGTGGGAGCCCCTGGGCACCGGGGCCTATGGCCTGATCACCAAATACTGGACCGCCACCGAGCGAAACACGGTGACGCCGCCGCTGGCCGGGGTGCTGCTGTGGAACCGGGTGTTCTGCCTGACCTTGGCCGGCGCCTTCCTGACCGCCGCATACTGGCTGTTTTCGCTGCAGCCGGCCGAGCTGTCCGGGAACAGGAAGGTCAAGAAGGCCAAGGCGGGCGCTGGCGAGGCCGACGCCCTCCGCCCGCGACGGGCCCGCTGGCTACCCCCGTTATGATAGCCAGACCGCCTGGGCCCAGCTGGCAGCCCGCACCCGGCTGGACATGGGCCAGGTGTTCAAGAGCCCGGCCTATTTCGTGCTGCTGGCCCTGGGCCTGGCCAACGCCATGGGCTCACTGTGGTTCGCCACCGACGCCGGCCGTTATGGCGGCGTGATCTATCCGGTCACCCGCGTGCTGCTGACGCCGCTGATGGGCTCGTTCGGCCTGATCCCGATGATCATCGCCATCTACTATTCCGGCGAGCTGGTCTGGCGCGAACGCGAGCGCAAGACCCACGAGATCATCGACGCCACGCCGGTTCCCGACTGGGCCTTCGTCGGCCCCAAGACCCTGGCCATTTCACTGGTGCTGATCTCGACCCTGCTGGTCAGCGTCCTGGCGGCGATCATCAGCCAGCTGGCCCACGGCTATACCAACCTGGAGCTCTCCAAATACCTGCTGTGGTACGTGCTGCCGCAGTCGGTGAGCTGGATCCTGCTGGCCGTGCTGGCGGTGTTCCTGCAGGCCATCAGCCCGCACAAGTTCATCGGCTGGGGGCTGATGGTGCTCTACCTGATCGCCAGGATCACGTTCAACAACCTGGGTTTCGAGCACAGGCTTTATAACTACGCTTCGGTGACCGAAGTCCCGCTCAGCGACATGAACGGTCAGGGCAAGTTCTGGATCGGCGCCTGGTGGCTGCGCGCCTACTGGACCGCCTTCGCCGTTATCCTGCTGGTCTTGGCCTATGGACTGTGGCGTCGCGGAACCGAGAGCCGGCTGTGGCCGCGCCTCCGGCGCCTGCCGCGCCGCATGACCGGCAAGGCCGGCGCGACCCTGGCGGTCAGCCTGGCGGCGTTCGCGGCGACGGGGATCTTCATCTACGTCAACACCAACATCTGGAACGACTACCGGACCAATATCGACGACGAGAAGTGGCGGGCCGACTACGAGAAGACCCTGCTGGGGTTTGAAACCGTTCCGCAGCCCAAGATCGTGTCGATGACGCTGGACGTCGATCTGTATCCGGGTGAGCCGCGCGTCGACACCAAGGGCGCCTATCGTGCTGGAGAACCGCACCGGCGCGCCGCTGAGGGAAATTCACGTTCGCTTCGACCGCGATCTGGTGGTCAAGGGCCTGTCGATCGAGGGCATCCGGTCCAAGAAGACCTACGACAAGTTCAACTATCGTATCTTCGCCTTCGACACGCCGATGGCGCTGGGCGAGCGACGCAAGATGAGCTTCATCACCCAGCGCGCCCAGAAGGGCTTTCCCAACAGCGGCGCGGAATCGCGCGGTGGTGGGTAACGGCACGTTCCTGAACAACATGGAGATCGCGCCGATCCTGGGCATGGCGCGCGATGGCCTGCTGAAGGATCGCGCCAAGCGCCGCAAATATGGCCTGCCGGCCGAGCGCCGCATGGCCAAGCTGGGCGATGTTGCGTCGATGCAGTTCAACGGCCTGCGCAAGGACGCCGACTGGGTGTCGTCCGACATCACCGTCACCACCGTGGCCGACCAGACACCGATCGCGCCGGGCTACAAGGTTTCCGACGTGGTCAAGGGCGACCGCCGCGTCGCGCGCTTCGTGACCGAGGCCCCGATCCAGAACTTCGTCTCGATCCAGTCGGCCCGCTACCAGATCGCCCACGAGACCTACAAGGGCGTGGACCTGGCCATCTATTACGACGCCCAGCACCCCTGGAACATCGGGCGCATGAAGGGGGCGATGAAGGCCTCGCTGGACTATATGGGGACCGAGTTCAGCCCCTATCAGTTCCGCCAGCTGCGGTTCCAGGAGTTCCCGGACTACGCCCAGTTCGCCCAGTCGTTCGCCAATACGATCCCGTGGTCGGAGGGATTGTTCTTCATCTCCAACTACCGCGATCCGACCAAGATCGACATGATCACCTATGTCGGGGCCCACGAGATCGGCCACCAGTGGTGGGCGCACCAGGTGATCGGCGCCGACCAGCAGGGCGGCGCCATGCTGAGCGAGACCTTCGCCCAGTACTCGGCGTTGATGGTGATGAAGCGGATGTATGGCGAGAGCCAGATCCGCAAGTTCCTGAAGTTTGAGCTCGACAGCTATCTGCGCGCGCGGGGCGGCGATTCGATTGAAGAGCAGCCGCTCTACAAGGTCGAGGAGCAGCCCTACGTCTATTATCGCAAGGGCTCGCTGGTCATGTACCGGCTGCAGAGCGAGATCGGCGAGGCGGCGGTCAACCGCGCTCTGCGCCGGGTGCTGGCGCAGTACGCCTTCAAGGGCGCGCCCTATCCGCGCTCGCTGGACCTGGTCGCGGCCATCCGGGCCGAGGCCCCTGCCGACAAACAGGCCCTGATCACCGACCTGTTCGAGAAGATCGCCCTTTATGACGTCAAGACCACCGGCGTGACCTCGACGAAGCGCGCCGACGGCCGTTGGCAAGTGACGCTGACGGTCGAGGCCAAGAAGATGTACGCCGACGGCAAGGGCAAGGAGACGCCCGCGCCGCTGAGCGAGGCCATGGATGTGGGCCTGTTCACCGCCGAACCCGGCAAGAAGGACTTCAAGGCCGGCAATGTGATGCTCTATGAGCGCCGCATGATCCGCTCGGGCGTCCAGACCCTGACCTTCACGGTCGACCGGGCGCCCAAGTTCGCGGGCGTGGATCCCTACAACACCGTCATCGACCGCAACGGCGACGACAACACGATCAAGGTCGGCGGATGAACGAGCCCGGCGTCATCCAGATGGACGCCGACGCCCTGAACGCCTTCCTGCGGCGCGCCTTTCCGGAAACGGATCCGGAGCAGATGCCGTCGATTGTCGAGGTGGAGCCGGGGCGGGTGCGGCTGGCGCTGGAACCGGACAGCAGCAACCTGCGCCCGGGCGGCATTGTTTCTGGCCCGACCCAGATGGGTCTGGTCGACCGGGCAGCCTATGCCGTGATCCTGGCCCATATCGGCCCGGTCGCCATGGCGGTGACGACCTCGCTGACGATCCATTTTCTGAGAGGCTGCAAGCCCGGCGAGCTCTACGCCGAAGCCACCCTGCTCAAGCTCGGCCGTCGCATCGCGACGGCCGATATCCTGATGTGGACGGAATCGCGCGAGCGGGCGGCGGCCAAGGCCACCGTCGCCTACGCGATTCCGTAGTCACCACTTTCAAATCCACAACGCTTGTCATCCCGGCCCCTCGGGTCGCGCAAAGGGCGCGCCCCAGGGCAACGCAGCGAAGCGGAGCGCCGGGACCCAGGGGCAACCGCAGTGGGCCGGCCCCTGGGTCCCGGACAGCCTCTGCGAGGCTTCCGGGATGACAAGTGATGGAACGCTGGACGTTCAGATGTTCTGGCTTAGTTGACGAAGCCCTTCTTGAGACCCTCGGCCATGTTCAGGTGCTCCTGAACGGTCGGGGCCAGGCCGGCGGCGAAGGCCTTGATGGCGGCGGTGTCGCCATCCTGGGCGTAGCGTTGCAGCAGGTTCAGGGCCGCCTGATGGCCGTCGACCTGGCTGTCGGCATAGGCCTTGTCGAAGTCGCTGTCGCTGGCCTTGCGCAGGTCGTCCAGCTTGCCCTGCAGGTCCTCGGGCAACATGGTCGGCAGGGTGATTGCCGCGCCGGAGGCCGCGATGGCCGTCTTCAGGGCGTCGCTGCTCTTGGTGTGGGCGGTTTCCATCTTCTTGGCGAAGGCCTTGACCTGGACATTGGTCGAGCGCGTCGCGGCCAGCTTGGCGGCTTCGATCTCGAACATGTCGCTGGCGGCGGCCTTCATCGCGAAGACGTCGGCCTTGGTCTCGTCGGCCGGCGTCGGCACCGTGGCGGCCGGGTTGGCGTCCGGCGTCTGGGCCTGTTCGGTCGGGGTGGCGGCGCCCTTGGTCTCTTCGGTCTTCGGGCTGCAGGCGGCGAAGCTGAGCGCGGCGAAGGCGGCGCCGACGATGAGGATGTTGCGGGTCATGGCTGTCTTTCCCTGCGCGTTTCTCTAGAGGATTTGATTTCCGGTCGGCGTCGCGCGGCGCCGTATGGTGACAAGAACATCACGGCGCCGTGAACGGTTCCGTGAGCTGCGGGGGAGATCGACATGGCGCAGGCGCCGCTGGCCGGAATTCGGGTGATCGAGATGGGCTCGCTGATCGCGGGCCCCTTCTGCGGCCAGGTGTTGGGCGATTTCGGCGCCGAGGTGATCAAGCTGGAGGATCCCAAGGCCGGCGACCCGATGCGCCAATGGGGTCGCAGCAAGCCCCAGGGCCTGTCACCCTGGTGGCCCGTGATCGGCCGCAACAAGAAATCGGTGACCGTCGACCTGCGCACCGACGAGGGCCGCGACTTGGCGCGCAGCCTGATCGCCGTGGCCGACGTGGTGGTCGAGAATTTCCGTCCCGGCACGATGGAGGCCTGGGGGCTGGGCTATGAGGCCCTGTCGGCGCTCAATCCCGGCCTGGTGATGGCGCGGGTGTCGGGCTTTGGCCAGACCGGGCCATATTCGCATCGCGCCGGCTACGCCTTGGTCGGCGAGGCCATGGGCGGCCTGCGCCACATCACCGGCGAGCCCGACCGCAATCCCGCCCGCGCTGGGATCTCGATCGGCGACAGCCTGTCGGGCCTCAACACCGCGCTGGGCGTGATGATGGCCCTGCACGCGCGCCACGCCACCGGTCGGGGTCAGGTGGTCGACACCGCCATCTATGAGAGCGTGCTGACGGTGATGGAAAACCTGATCACCGAATATGACCTGACCGGCTATATCCGCGAACGCTCCGGCGCGGTGCTGCCGGGGATCGCGCCGTCGAACGTCTATCCGACCAAGAGCGGCGAGTTGATCTTGATCGGCGCCAACCAGGACACCCTGTTTCGGCGGCTGTGCGACCTGATGGGGCGTCCGGACCTGGCCGACGACGTCCGCTATCGCGACCATGCGGCGCGGGGCGCTCACCAGGGCGAACTGGACGCCCGCATCGCCGCCTGGACCGCCGACCACGAGATCGAGGCCCTGCTGCCGTTGCTGGAAGAGGCGGGGATCGCCACGGGCCGCATCTATCGCGCGCCCGACATGCTGACCGACCCGCAGTTCATCGCCCGCGACTCGATCGTCAGCGTGCCGCATCCGGTCTTCGGCCAGGTGAAGATGCAGAACGCCTTTCCCCGCCTGTCGGAAACCCCCGGCGGCGTCCGCTGGACCGCTCCGACCCTGGGCGAGCACACCGACGCGGTGCTGCGCGACGTGGCGGGCCTCAGCGACGAGGCGATCGCCGGGCTCCGGGCGCGGAAGGTTTTGTAGGGCGTAGATCCTCCCCCTGAAGGGGGAGGCGGCCGAAGGCCGGCGGGGGAAGACCGCAATGACTCAGCAGCACTTCCCCCTCCGTCGCCTGCGGCGACACCTCCCCCGCTAGGGGGAGGATTTCCGCCCATGTCCTTGCACGTCGGCGATCGCCCGGGCGATCTGGTGGACGTTGTAGGGCTTGCGCACGATGGGGGCGTCGAAGCCCATCGGGGTGGCCTTGTCGGCATAGCCGGTCGCGAACACGAACGGTCTGTTGTGCTGGCGCAGGATCTCGGCCACCGGGGCCACTGATTGCCCATTGAGGTCGGCGTCGAGCACGGCGACGTCGAAGTCGAGGCTCAGCATCGACAGGGCCTCGCCCAGTTCGGCGGCGCAGCCCACCACCTCGACACCGGCGTCTTCCAGGCCCGCTTCCAGCTCAAGGGCCAGAAGCAGGGAGTCCTCGACGATCAGGACCTTGAGGCCGGCGATCGCGCCGGGTCGCACGGTTTCGTCGGCGGCGATCAGGGTCTCGACGATGCGTTCGGGCGCTGCGGCGGGGGCGGGCTCGGGCGGCGGGGCGTCGGCCAGGGCCTCGGCGGCGGCCTGGATCAGGGCGCTGACGCCGCCGCGCCGATACTCGATGCGGGCGCGGCCGCCCAGTTCACGGCCGACCACGTCCTCGACCAAGGTGGCGCCAAAGCCGCGCTTGGTCGGGGCGTTGGCGGGGCGGACCGCCGGTCTCCAGCCATTCCAGGGCGAAGCCGCCCTCGGGCGAGCGCCGCCAGACCACCTCGACCTTGCCGGTCTCGGTCGACAGGGCCCCGTACTTCACCGCGTTGACGGCCAGTTCGTGCAGGGTCAGCGACAGGGCCGAGGCCGACCGCGCGGCGCGTCGAGGAAGGTTCGGGACCATCCCAGCGGGTCTGGGTCGGGGCCAGGCCGCCGCAGCTCGGCGGCGGCGATGCGGGCCAGGGTGGCGCCGCGCCAGCGGGCGGCGCTGAGCAGGTCGTGGGCCGAACTCATCGATTTGAGCCGCCCGGCGAAGGTCTTGAGGAAGACGTCCAGCGAGGAGGACTTGCGGGCCGACTGGGCCGCCACCGACTGGACCACGGCCAGCAGGTTCTTGATGCGGTGGTCCAGCTCGGCCAGCAGGCTCTCGCGCTGCTCGTTCTGCTGCTTGCGACCGGTGATGTCCTGGATCACGCCGATCAGGCGGGTCGGTTCGCCCGCCTCGTCCAGGGTCATCACGCCGGCGGCGCGGTTCCACTGGACCCGGCCCTTGTCGTCGGGGTTGCGGCGGAATTCCACCTCGTAGCGCCCGCGCTTGCGCAGCTGTTCGTCGACCGTGCGCTGGATCTCGGCGCGATCATCGGGGTGAACATAGACAAACAGCGCCTGGCCATCCTCGTCGGGGATCACACCTTCGGGCAGGTTGGCGATCGCGGCCAGACGCGGACTGATTCGATAGATCTTGAGCGTCCGATCCCATTCGAACTCGCCCAGGCTGGCGGCGCCGATGGCCAGGGCCAGGCGTTCACTGTCCAGGCTGCGTCCCGAGGCGTCGCGGCGGGCGTCGGGCACGTCGCGCAGCAGCTCTTCCATCGCCAGGGCGGCCAGGTCCTTCAGCGTCTGCAGGTCCTCGGGGCAGACGGGCGGGCCGGCGGCGGTGCTTTCGACACACAACAGGCCGACCACTTCGCCGGCCGGATCAATGACCGGCGCGCAGGCCAGGAACCCGAAATTCACCGGCGCCAGGGCCGAGAGGCGGGCGTCGGTCCGGGCGTTTTCGCAGATAATGGGCTCGCGCTGGGCGATCGCCAGGTTCGCCAGCGACTTGGCGCGCGGAGCCTCCTCGAGCGGGCAGCCGAAGCAGGCCTTGGGCTTCAGCGTGGCGGCGTCGATCAGGAAGAGCCGTGCGCGGGGCGCGCCGAACAGGCGGGCCGCCAGACGCGTGATGCGCAGGAACCGAGGCTCGTCGCGGGGGCCCTCGAAGGCTTTGAGGGCGCGCGTGGCGCGAAGGCGGGCGGCTTCCCCGGGGGCTGTCCCGGTAGCGTTCTTTTCGGCGAGTTGCGCGGAACGGGGTTCCTCCATGCTTCGGACCATAGACTCGCTTCGCGTCTGACGCGAGTGGCGATGATGATTCCGCTGTGGTGAAGCTTTTGCCCGCGCGCTATTATGGAACCGCCCATGCCAGCTTCGCGTTGACGGGGCTCAGCTTGATTGCCAGCGTGCTCCGTTGGCCGTGTCGCGAACCGGAGAAGACGATGCCCGCTAATGTCCTCAAGACCGCCGCCAAGGACGCCGAAGCCGTCAAGGCCGCCGCCTCGGAAGCCGCCAGCCACGCCGAGCACAGCTTCATCGAGGCCGCCGCCGCCGCCAAGGTGTCGCTGGCCGAAGCCGCCAAGCGCGTCGAAAAGTCGGTGTCCGAAGGTCTCGACACCCTGCGCGCCCAGAGCCGCGCTTACGGCGACACCGCCGGCCAGCAACTGGAAGACGCCCAGCGCTATGTGACCGAACGCGTCCGCGAGCGTCCGTTGACCGCGACCCTCGCCGGTCTGGGCGTCGGCGTTCTGCTGGGCCTGCTGATTGCCGGCAACCGCAACAACAACCGGTGATTTTCGAAAGAACCCTGATGACGCTGGCTGCGGCGGCGGCGATCGCAGCCGCAGCCGCCGTCGGCGTGTTCGCCGCCGCGTTCGCGCTGTACGCGGTGGTCCAGACCTATCTGGGCCCCGCCGGCGCCGCCGCTGTCGTCGCCGCCGTAGCGGCCCTGATCGTTGCGATCGCGGGACTGATCGCGGCGCGCAAGGTCGAGCACAGGCAGGCGCCCCGTCAGGGCGCCGCGCCGCAGGACTCCTTCGGTTTCGCCGAGAAGGTGGTCGAGATCGTCAAGGATCGGCCGCTGCTGTCGATCGGCGCCGCGCTCGCGGCCGGCGTCTTCGCGCTGAAGAATCCGACCCTGACGGCGGCTGTCGCCAAGGCGTTCATGGAAACTCGTCAACCACCGCGCTAGATCCCCGTTCTTCGTCGCGTTCCCACCCCTCCCCTCCAGGGAACGCCGTTCCATGGAGTGTGAGCATGTATACGCTGCCCGAGCTGCCCTACGCCTATGACGCCCTTGAGCCGACCGTTTCGGCCAACACCCTGCATTTCCACCACGACAAGCACCACGCCGCCTATGTCACGGCCCTGAACGGCCTGCTGAACGGCGACGACAAGGGCTCGCTGGAAGAGGTCATCAAGACCGCCGCGCCCGGCAAGGTGTTCAACAACGCCGCCCAGGCCTGGAATCACGCCTTCTTCTGGGACGCCATGAGCCCGACGAAGACCGCGCCTGGCGCCGAGCTGACCGCCGCGATCAACGAAGCCTTTGGTGACCTGGCGTCGCTGAAGACCGCCTTCGTCACCGAGGGCGTCGGCCACTTCGCCTCGGGCTGGGTCTGGCTGGTCGCCGAAGGCGGCAAGCTGAAGGTGATCTCGACCCACGACGCGGCCACCACCGTCACCCATGACGGCGTCACGCCGCTGCTGGTCTGCGACGTGTGGGAGCACGCCTACTATCTGGACCACCAGAACAACCGGAAGGGCTTCCTGGAAGCCTGGTTCGACGGCCTGGCCAACTGGACTCTGGCCGACAGCCAGTTCGCGGCCGCCAAGGGCGCGGGCGCCGGCTGGGCCTACCCCAAGCCCGCCTAGCTTCACAGGAACAATCCTCCGTCGAAACGCGTTGGGCCTTGGCGACGCACCCGCGCCGCCAAGGTCTAGCTCTCCGTCGGTCCGCCGCGGAGCGATCCGGAGATTCCGATGCTGAGATGGGCGTTGATCTTCCTGGTGGTGGCCCTGGTCGCTGGTCTGCTGGGGTTCACCACCCTGGCGGGCACGGCCATCGGCATCGCCAAGATCCTGTTCTACGTGTTCGTCGTCCTGTTCCTGGTCTCGCTGGTCATGCACCTGTTTCGAGGCCGGGCCACCTGAGACGAACGACTGAAACGGCGCGGCCCAGGCCGCGCCGTTTTCATGTCCGGCGCGGAAACGCCCAGCTGCGCCAGACCTGAAACGCCGTGCGCTCGAAGGCCATGGCCGTGACGCGGATCTCGCCCGGATCGATTTCGATGACATTGAAGCCTGGCGGTGCGCCACGTTCGCGGATCGACAGCGTGCCCGATCCCACCGCCACGGTGCGGCCGTCGCCGAACGGATAGGGCGTGACGAACGGCACATGGATATGCCCCGAGAGCACCAGATCCGCGCCGGCCAGGCTCAGGGTCTCGGCCACATGGGTTCCCCCGCGCACTCGCGCCGTCATCGGCCCGCCCGTGATCTCGACCAGGGGGTGATGGCAGACCACGATCCTGGCGTCCGTCTTCGGCGCGGCCAGCAGCCGCCGCTTCAGGCGGCGGGTTTGTCCGCGTGACACCGCGCCCTTCGACCAGTTCAGCCGCATCTGGGCGCCGCGCGCGCTGTTGAGCGTGAAGGCCGAAACGCCTTCGCCGCGCCAGGCGACGTCATCGGCCGAGCCGAAGCGGTCCTCATAGCGCCGCCAGGGCCGCATCAGGCGCTCGACGATCTCCAGCGGTCCCATATAGGCGCGCGTCGTGATTGCCCGGGGCGATCAGGCGCGGACTCGGGCGTCTTGTCCATCCAGGCCTTGGCGGCGTCGAATTCCTCGACGGCCCCGTCGCGGGTCAGGTCGCCGGCGGCGATCACCAGGTCGGGCTTTTCGGCATGGAAACGTTCCAGGGCCGCCTGCACCGCTTCGACGTTCTCGCCGCCGAAGTGAATGTCGGACACCTGGATGATCTTGCGGGTTGGGCTCATTGCGGCAGGGACACCGCGCGGAAGGCCTTGGGCCGGAAACGGATGTGGACCTCGGGGTCCAGCCGCATGGGTTCCCCATCAAGGATCGCCGGGATGTGACCGCCGGCCCAGACGCGGCCGACGCGGCAGCGGCCCATGCTGACGGAAGGATCCTCGCGCCAGTGACCGCTGAGGGCGTTGACGCCGAGGCGGAAGATGTCCAGGGCGCTGGTCGGGTCCAGGGCCGCAGCCTCCAGGGCGCGTTCGTCCTCGGCCAGGGCGGTGGAAACCAGCGGACACATCAGGGTGAGGGCCTCCGTCTTGCCCTTGGGGCGGCCATCCAGCGTATAGCGCAGCCGGCCGGAGAAGGCGCGGCGGAAGGCGCGCTGGGCGCGGGCGATGGCCAGGCGCACCTTGCCCGAGCGCGCCGCCTCGCGCGCTTCGGCCCACAGGGCCGGGCTGCCCAGGATGGCGGCGACGAAGAACAGGCGTCCGGCGACCTCGCCGCCCGAGACCATGCGCGGCTCGCCGGTTTCGAGACAGGCGGCCATGGCCTCCTGCCAGCTGCGTTCGCCATAGAGGGCTCGCGGCAGCATGTTCATGGTGCCGCCGGGCAGGGGCGCGATGGGCGGTCCGTCGGGTCCCGACATCTCGGCCGCCGCACGCGCGGTGCCGTCGCCGGCCAGGATGAAGACCGCGTCGGGGGCGGAGTCGATGACCTCGCGCAGGCAGGCCTCCAGCTGGCCTTCGCCCGGAGTGTGCACGGAGCCTTCCACCCCGTGCTCGGCCAGGATCCGCTCGGCCTCGGCGGGGGCGGCGGGGCCCACCGATCCCGGAGGCGATATTGGCTATGATCTCGACGCGCCGCACTGGCGATCCCCCGCTGAATTGGTTGTCTTCGCTAACGGCGCAGCTTCGCCGAGGTTCCGTGCGGAACCTTGCCCCGGCGCGGCCGTTAGCCAGACCGGGACAGCTCGATTGGAGAGCCACAATGAAAAAGATGATGATCGCCCTGATGGGGGTTGGCCTCTTGGCTTCGGCCTGCACCTCGACGGGTAATGTGGAGCGCAACGCTGCCGGCGGCGCCGCCTTGGGCGCCCTGGCCGGCGCGGTGATCGGCAACAATGTCGGCAGCGGCAGCGCCAGCTCGGGCGCCGCGATCGGCGCAGCCCTCGGCGGCACGGCCGGCGCGGTGAAGGGCTGCCGCGAAGACGGCGGCTGCGGCGCCAACACGGTCAATCGCCGCCAGTACTATGACGAGCGCGCGGGTCGCTACTACTACTACGACTCCAAGAGCGGCCGTTACTTCTGGGAAGACGGTCGTCCTCGCTAGGGGACGATCAGGTCCAGTGAACCCAAGGGGCGGCCGACCAAGTCGGTCGCCCCTTCGCATGTCCGGCAAGGAAAAACACGCGATGAGCAAGATGACCCTGGCCCTGGCGGGCGCCCTGGGCCTGACCCTGGCGGGCTGCGCTTCGGCGCCGTGGAGGCCGACTCGGGCGGCCATCGAGATCGCCCCGCCCGTCTGCGCCGATTTTCAGGTCTCGCTCTATTTCGAGCGGGACGCGGCCCGTGTGACCCGCGAGGCCCGGTCGGTCCTGAACAGCGCCCGCGCGATGGCCCGGGGCTGCAGTGTCCAGAAGGCGCGCGTGGTCGGTCTGGCTGACGCCGTGGGCGCAGCGGACGTCAACATGGCGCTGTCGCGGCGTCGGGTCGAAGCTGTTACCCAGGCTCTACGCAAGGCGGGCTTCGCCCAGGTGGAGTTCGACACGATGGTGGTCGGAGACGCGGGGGCCACGACGGGCGCGGGCGCGGCCGCACCGCTGCGTCGCCGCGCCGACATCCTCTTTGATCTGGCGGCGCCCGCGCGCTGATCACGCGAGCGACGCCCAAAGAAAAGGGCGGGCCGTTGGCGGTCCGCCCTGAAGTCGCTTTACGAAAAAAAGGGGGGGCGCGGAGGCGACAGGCCAGCTTGCGCCAGCCTCAAGTCGGGGGGGCGTCGCCGCCTCCGCAATATGAAAACGCGGTCCTGGCCACCCGGTTCCAGCTGTCTGCATTTTTTTCCAGGTTTTTTTCGGATCCCTGCGCAGACGGAACAGCGCCCTTCGGGAAGCGTTGTTCTGTGGACGGTCGGGTCGACCGTCTTCGCGACATACGAGGGGACGCCATGATCAGCACCTATCAAGCCCAGCATGGCGGAACCGTTTTCCACACGACGCTGAACCGACGTCAGCGCGCCGCCCGCAAGCGGCTGATGGCCCTGGTGGTGATCACCGCCGTCGCGGCCTCGGCCGGCGTCGTCCAGGCGTTCCAGGCGCGGCTGTCTCCGGCCCACGCCCTGGCGTCCGCCTATTCCATGCCTTGAAGGAGGCCTTCATGCCCGCCGACATTCACGATGACGCTCCTGTCCACCTGAACGCCACGCGCGCCCGTCAGGGACGCTGGGGCCAGCACATCTTCGCCATCCTAGTCGTATCCACCGTGCTGGCGGCTATCGCCCTGTTCGGCGCCTGGGGCTTCCGCTCCAATGACCTAGCGTCGATCGAGCACAACAACGGCGCCAAGACCCCGGCAGAGGCCGGCCGCTACAACACCGAGCAGAGCCCGGCCCGTCAGAACACGACCCCGCCCGCCAACTAGCGCTTTCTGATCCTCAGCCGATACGAAAACGGCCGCCCCTTGTGGGGCGGCCGTTGACGTTTGTGCGCGGCGACGGGGTCTAGGCCGCCTTGCGGGTCTTTCGCGGATGGAAGAACAGCGCCTGGCCGATCGCCGCCTTCACCGTTTCCGGCTGGAAGGGCTTGGTGATCAGGAAGGTCGGCTCAGGCCGCTCGCCGGTCAGCAGGCGTTCGGGGAAGGCGGTGATGAAGATCACCGGTACGTCCAGGCGGGCCAGGATGTCCTTGACCGCGTCGATGCCCGACGAGCCATCGGCCAACTGGATGTCGGCCAGGACGAGGCCCGGCGTCTTGCGCGCCACCGCATGACGCAGCCGCGGCGCGTGGCGGCGATGTCGGTGACCTCGTGACCCAGTTCCCGTACCAGGGCCTCGATGTCGGCGGCGATGACCGGTTCGTCCTCGATGATGAGCACGGTGGTGGCCAGTTCGGCGTCGATCTCGGTCTGGGCTTCGGAGATCAGGCGTTCAACCTCGCCGAACTCGCAATCCAGGATCTGCGCGGCCTCGGTCGGCGTGAAGCCTTCCAGGGCGGTGAGCAGGAAGGCCTGGCGAGACCTCGGGGCGATCCGCATCAGGCGCTGGGCCGCGTCGTCGGCCGGCGTGTGGCTTTCGTCGCGGCGGTCTTCCAGCTGGGCGCCGGACGACAGCCAGATGGCGTGGAAGACGCGATACAGCGCGACGCGCGGCGACAGATCCGCGTCCAGGGAACGATCCCCGGCGGCCAGCGCTTCAAGCGCCACGCGGACATAGTGATCGCCGGTGTTCTGGTCGCCAGTAAGGGCGCGGGCGTAGCGGCGGATATAAGGTAGATGCGGCGCCAGCCGAGCAAGAAGACTCATGACCCCTCCCGATGCGGTGTCTTCGTGAAAAACGCGACCCAATGGTTAAGCTATGCCATTTGATCAGGGTGTTTAACGCCGCCTCACGAAGGCGGTTCCGCCCATCGCGGAATTTTGCCATCTTATGCCCAAGCTTCGGGAACCGGATACGGAAAACGGCGTTGACCACTGGCAGAGACACATTCGGCCAAAGGGGGCGGGCGTCGCGTTATTTCGGCGTCGAGGACATGATCGAACACGGGCGCATGGGCGGCCGGCCGCAAGGGCGCTCCGGCGCTGCCCGAAGCCCGTCTGCGCCAGCAGGCCATCGGCGTGAAACTGCGCCAGATGTTCGACGAGGTCGTCAATGAGGCGGTCCCGGACGAATTTCTCGAAATCCTGCGCAAGGCCGACAAGCCCGCGGGAGAGAAATGAGCATGACGGAGACCCAGGTGGGCCGTTCGCCATTCGATCCGCAGCGCGACACGGTATTCAAGAAAGAGCTCGTTACGCTCATCCCGCATCTGCGCGCCTTCGCCCGCACCCTCACCGGCGACGCCACCCAGGCCGACGATCTGGCGCAGGACGCGATGATCAAGGCGTGGGACGCCCGGGCCAGCTTCCAGCTCGGCACCAACATGAAGGCCTGGACCTTCATGATCCTGCGCAACCAGTTCTATTCCGAGAAGCGCCGGTCGTGGCGCCAGTCGCAGCTCGACCAGGAAGCCGCCGAACGGACACTCGTGGCCGTCGATGATCCCGAAGCGCCCGTGGCGCTGGACGAGCTGCGCCTGAGCCTGGGCATGCTTCCCGCCGAACAGCGCGAAGCCCTGATCCTGGTCGGCGCCGGCGGCTTCGCCTACGAAGAAGCCGCCGAGATCTGTGGCTGCGCCGTGGGCACCGTCAAGAGCCGGGTCAGCCGCGCCCGTCGCGCCTTGCAGGCCATCCTCGAAGCCGGGGCCTATGACCGCGACGGCCGTTCGGCCGGCGAGGCGATGGGGTCGATCCTGGCCGACGCGGAGCGATTGAGCTCGTTGCGGTGAAGCCTTTTGCAAGGCGAGGCGCGCAGGTCGCGACCTCTATCCGAGTGCGCCTGGCTGCGGCGCTGGTCGTCGCGCTCCTGCCTGTCCTGATCCTTGGCGGCCTGCAGTCGATCTTCGCCTTCCGGGCCGAGGCCGACCTCGCGACGCCAGAGCCTCGAGCTGGCCGTGGGCCGCAGCGCCGCGATCGCCCGCGCCCGCATCGAGGCGGCCGGAGTCCTGCTGCAGACCCTGGGTCCTGGTTCCGTGGGCCTGGAGTGCGCCCAGCGCCTGGCCGATGTGCGCGCTCGCCTGCCGGGCTACGCCAACCTGATCCGTTTTGATTCCCGCGGCCGCGTGTCGTGCGCGGCGGCGACCACGCCGCCTGATCCCAATCGCGCCGGTCGCGCCTGGTTCCGGGAGCTGGCCGGTGGCCAGGACATGGTCGTGGCCAGCGCGCCGGGTGCGGTCTATGCCGACGAGCCCGCCGTCCTGGCCGCCGTCCGCGCCAGGACCGGCGACCAGCGCTTCGACGGCGCCATGGTGGCGGTGCTGACCTTGCGCAGCCTGCGTCTGGAAACCGCCAACCGCTTCATGCCCCAAGGCGCCGAGATCGCCCTGATCGACTCTCACGGCAAGATGTTCGCCGCCACCCAGCCCAGCGCCTTCGGCCCTCCGCCCATGGGCTGGCGCGGTCAGGCCGCTCAACGCGGGGTCGCCCAGTGGTCGGCCAAGGACCTCAATGATCGCGAGCGCGCCTATTCTGCGGCGCCGCTGGTCGACAAGGAGGTCTTCCTGGTCCTGTCGGCGCCGTCGCCCGGCCTGGTGTCCTGGGCGTGGATCAATCCGATCTCGCGCCTGGTGCTGCCGCTGCTGGCCTTCGCCCTGGCGCTGGGCGCGGTGCTGTACGCGGCCGAGCGGGCGGTGATCCGCTGGATCATCTATCTGCAGCGCGTGGCCGCCATCTACGCCAAGGGCCGCTTTACCGTGCGCCCCCTGCAGGCCGAGCGCGCCCCGCCGGAAATCCGCGAACTGGCCGCGACCCTGGATGATATGGCCGGCGCCATCGTGGCCCGCGACGCATCCCTGATGGACAGCCTGGCCGAGAAGGACGCGCTGATGCGCGAGATCCATCACCGGGTGAAGAACAATCTGCAGATCATCACCTCGCTGCTCAACATGCAGCAGCGGGCCCTGACCGATCCGGCCGCCAAGGCGGCGATGAACGACACGCGCCAGCGGATCACAGCCCTGGCCCAGATCTATCGCGCCCTCTACCAGGGACCTGACCTGAAGCGGGTCGACCTGCGCCCGTTCCTGGAGGAGCTGACGGCGCTGCTGCTGGCCGGTGACGCCAATATCCACCTTCACGGCGGCGTGCGCACCGAGGTTCACGCCGACCCTCTGGTCATCGACCCCGACCGACTGGCGCCGATCGCGCTGTTCGCCGTCGAGGCGATCACCAACGCCCAGAAGCATGCGTTCAGCGAGCGCGGCGGGGTGCTGACGGTCAATTTCGTCGTGCGCGGCGAGGAGGCCGAACTGTCGATCGGCGATGATGGTCCCGGTTCGGTGGACGGCGTGGGCGAGGGGGTCGGACGCACCCTGATGAACGCCTTCGCCCGGCAGTTGCGGGGCAAGGTTTCCTTCGAGCGCCTGGGTGAAACCGGCCTGCTGGTGCGCCTGATCTTCCCCACGCCGCAAGCGCCGCCGGCGCCCGGAACCTAGCTTCGCAGCAGGCGTTGTCCCCCTGAACGGCCCGCCCCCCCGTCTTGGGCCGAACCAGCGGAGAACACCCATGCGCAAGTTGATCATCCTGGCCGCCCTGGCCGCCAGCCTTTCCGTCGCCGCCTGCAACACCGTCGAAGGCGCCGGCAAGGACGTCTCGTCGGCCGGCAAGGCCGTCACCGACACCGCCAAGGACGCCAAGAACTAGGCTCGGTTCCACGGATCCGAAGCAAGCCCGCCGGTCACGCGATCGGCGGGCTTTTCCTTGTCTGGCGCCCGGTCTCGCACTGTGGCGTGTTTTCATTTCGGGTTTGAAACGGGGTTGAGATACGCACGTTAGGTTCGGCGGCGAAGCTTGGAGGCTTCGTATCCCAGGGACCTGTTTCGCGTGTCGTCATCCTCCGGCCGAACCGTCTTCGTCCACAGTGGCTGGCGATGTTCCAGCACCTATGTCTGGAGCCGCTTTCGCGCCTTGCCCGGCGTGCGCGCCTATTACGAGCCGTGGCATGAGCAGCTGGAGCGGCTGACCGCGCGGACCATCCCCGCCGAGACGCCCGACAACAGCGGCCTGCGCCATCCCGGCGGGGCCGAGCCCTATCTCCAGGAGTTTTCGCCGGTGCTCGATCCGGCCGGCGGCGTGCGCGGCTATGAAAGCCGCTTCGCGCTGGATCGCTACTTCCTCGAGGCCGAAGAGGAAGATCCCGAGCAGGGCGCCTATGTCGAGGGGCTGATCAGCGCCGCGCGAGAGCGGGGAGAAGCGCCGGTCCTGGCCTGCTGCCGCACCCTGGGCCGCATCGCCTGGCTAAGGCGGCGCTTTGACGGCTTCCACATCGTGCTGATCCGCGATCCGGTGCAGCAGTGGCTGTCGTTCTATTCCCTGCGCCGCCGGCCCCGGCCGACCTATTTCGAGCTGTGCCAGTATGTGATCCTGGCCGAGACGCCGGGCCAGGATCACGCCGCCCAGGCCCTGCTGGGGCGTGGACGCGCCCCCCGAGGCGCGCTGGCCGACCGGATCGCCGCGGTGCGCCGCCGGCTGAAGCGGGCTCACCCCCAGGTCTCGTTCGCCGCGTTCATGGCGGTGTATCTGCTGTCCTATCTCAGGGCCCTGCCCCAGGCCGACCTGGTGATCGATGTCGACCGCATGGCGCGTGACGCCGACTATGCCCGCGCGATCGAGGCGGCGATCCGTGACGGCTGCGGCCTGTCGCCGGACTTCTCCGACTGCCGCACGCCCGAGCGTCACGATCTGGGCCTGGTGGCCTTCCGCACCGTGGCGCGCCAGGTGGTCGACGGCATGGGCCTGCGTCCGGCCATAGCCAGTCAGGAGGCTCTGCTGCTGTATGGCAAGCTGGCCAACACCTTCGCGATGATGCCGCCGCGAGAGTCGGGCCTTGGCGCGCGGCTGCGGACCTGGGCGGCAGGCCTGGCGCGTCTGAAGGGCGTCGCCCTGGAAGCCGTCAGGACTTAGGCGGCGGCCACGGCCCGGGCCTGGCCGCGCACGAAGACGCCGGCCTGTTCGGTCGCCTCGACCAGGTCGCCCGCGCTGTTGGGCAGGTGATCGTCGGGACTCAGCACCAGCACGCCGTCCGGCGCCAGCAGGGATGCGAGGCTTTCGACGATCCGGCCGTGCAGGCTGGGCTCCAGGCCGCTGAGCACATGGCGCAGCAGGATGACGTCGAAACGACCCAGAGCGGACAGGTCGCTGAGCAGGTTGATCCGCTTCCAGCGCACCGACTGGCGGATGCGCGGCGAGATCTCCCAAGTGTCGTCCTGGTTTCCGAAATGCTGGACAAGCAGCCGGATCGGCAGGCCGCGCTGGACTTCGAACTGGGTGTAGAGGCCGCTCTGGGCCTTTTCCAGGCAGCGCTCCGACAGGTCGGAGCCGAAGAATTCAAAGCGGGTGCCGGCGTCCAGCGTCTCGCTGGCGGCCGCCGCCATGGCCAGGGAATAGACTTCCTGGCCCGTCGAGCAGGCGGCGCTCCAGATGCGGATCGGCTGGTCGCGCCGGGACCTGGACAGGGTCGGCAGGACCTGGGTCGCGACCGGCGGTGCAAGCAGCGCCACATGTCCCTGGGCCGCTAGCGCTTCGACGAGCGCGTCGGCATCAGGGCCGATCTTGGCGCGCAGGGCGGCGAGCGAATCGACCCCGTTGACGAGGATCAGCGCCGTGCGCGATCGCGCCGACAGCCCCCCCGACCGCGACTTCACTTCCCCCATGCCCCGATCGGTCTGCCAGCAGTTCCATGTCCTCGGGCGTCACAGCAGACCCGCCTCGGCGAACTTCGCCGCGATGATTTCGCCGTCGAACGGCTTCATGATGTACTCGCAGGCGCCGGCCTCGAGGGCCGTGCGGATGTGGTCGACATCGTTCTCGACGGTGCAGAAGACCACGGTCGGCGTCTCGCCGCCCGGTTCGGCGCGCAACTGGCGCAGGAACTCGATCCCGTTCATCACCGGCATGTTCCAGTCGAGCAGCACCGCGTCAGGCATGGCCGCGCGACACCACGCCAGAGCCTCCATGCCATCGGCGGCCTCGGCGATTTCGAAGCCGATGTCCTCCAGGACTCGGCGGGCGACCTTGCGGATCACCCGGCTGTCGTCGACCACCAGACAGGTCTTCACGGCACGCTCCAATCCAAGGCGCCCACGATCGGGCGCCGAGGTTAAGGAGCGGTGAGCATGATTGGTGTTTTCACCCGCGATGGGGTCAGGCGGGAACCCAGCAGGCCAGGCTGACGCGATCCTCGGCCACCTCGACGGCGATCTGCCCGCCGGCGGCGCGCACCAGGGCATGCAGATAGGCCGCCTGCACCCAGGGGCCGCCCAGGCCCTCGGTCAGGGCCTCGCCCTTCAGGCCCGCCAGCACTTCGGGCCGCAGCCGGGCCCGGACGCCCAGGGAATCGGCGGTGATCAGGAACCGGCCCTCGGCCGTGACGCCCTTCAGCGTGGCGACGCCGCCGGCCGGCAGGGCGCTGGCGGCGATCTGGGCGATGTTGAGCACGGCGCGGGCCGACGGCTTGTTCATCGCCTGCGACTCTATGGCCCACACCATGGTGGGGCGCACATGGTCAAACACGCCCTGGGCCAGCTTTTCCAGCTCGCGGGAGTCGAAGTTCTCGGCCGAGGCCGAGGCGCCGAAGGCCACGCGGGTGAACTGCAGCAGGTCGGCCAGCTTGCGCGCCGAAGAGGCGATCAGGCTCATGGCGTCCTCGCGCATGTCCTGGGCGGCCGGGTCCTCAAGCAGGTCCAGGCCCGAGACGATGGCGCTGGCCGGGCTGATGAAGTCGTGACACAGGCGCGCCGCCAGCAGGGCGGCGAAATCGGGACCCTGCACGTCGATGGCCCCAGTCGCGGGGGGCGTCGCGGGGGGCGTGGTGGTGGCGGCGGGAACTTGGCTGTCGGTCATGGGCGCGGACTCTGGCGTGATTTGAAGCTTTGGCAAACTGGACGCGCGGCTTATCAGGGGGGCCTTATGGATCCGTTTCTCGAACCGGGCGTCCTCGTGCGCCACCCTGACCGCCCCGACTGGGGACTTGGACAGGTGCAATCCGTGATCGGACACCGCGTCACCGTCAACTTCGAAGACGCCGGCAAGCAGATGATCGACGCCCTGCGCGTGACCCTGACCTTCGTCGGCGACGGCGAGCCGATCCTGAATGAGCGCCTCCGACCATCTTCCCCTCGCTGACTGGGGTCGCGCCCTGGCCCTGATCTGCGAAGAGGCCGCCCAGGTCATCCTGCCGTTCTGGCGCACTGAGCTGGACGTGGTCCAGAAGGCCGACGCCAGCCCGGTGACCGAGGCCGACCGGGCCGGCGAGCGTCTGATCCTGCAGCGTCTGTCGGAGGTGTTTCCCGGCGTCCCGACCGTGTCGGAAGAATACGCCAGCGAGTTCGGCGCGCCGGAAGACATCGGTCCGCGCTTCTTCCTGGTCGACCCGGTGGACGGCACCAAGGCCTTCGTGCGCGGCGATCCCAATTTCACGGTCAATATCGGCCTGATCGAGAACGGCGTGCCGGTGGCCGGCGCGATCGTGGCCCCGGCCACGGGCGAGGCCTGGTTCACCACGGCGGACGGCGTCCTCAAGCGCATGGCCCCGGGCGGCCCCGACCTGCCCGTCTCGGCCCGCGCCTGGCCCCAGGGGCGGGCCATCGCCCTGGTCAGCCACACGATGAAGGAAGAGCGCGCGGCCGAGCTGGCGGCCGAGTACGGTTTTGACCTGCGCACCCCGATGGACAGCTCGATCAAGATGGTCCGCATCGCCGAGGGCTCGGCCGACATCTATCCGCGCCACGGGCCGACCATGGAGTGGGACACCGCAGCGGGCCACGCGATCCTGGCCGCGGCGGGCGGCCGGTTCACTGCGCCGGACGGCGGAGCCTTCACCTACGGCAAGGCCGACCAGGGGTTCCGCAACGGCTGGTTCGTGGCGCGGGGCGCCTAGAGCGAATTTGGTTCAGATTGAACCGCGCATCCAGATTTCCCGTCTCCCCGGCCCCCGGGTCGCGCAAAGCGCGCGCCCGAGGATGAACTCCGGCCGGGGCCCAGATGAAACCCACGAGACGCTCCGGATGAATCTGGGTCCCGGCCTTCGCCGGGAAGATGGAGGCATGGAGTGGTGGCTTCGATGTAAGCCAAATACGCTCTAGGCGCTGACGGGCTCTTCCACCGGCGTCGTCAGGATCGTCCCGACCGACGCCGCAACGATCGCGCCGATCGCCAGCCATTGCTGCGGCGCCAGCTTCTCGCCCAGCATGACCAGTCCCGCCAGGGCCCCGACTGCCGGCTCGGCGCTGAGCAGCACGCCGAAGCTGCGCTTGGGGATGCCCTTCAGGGCGATCATTTCCAGCGAATAGGGAATGGCGCTGGACAGCACCGCCACCACCAGGCCCAGGGCCAGCAGCTTGGGCTGGAACAGGTTGGCCTTGGCGGTGAAGAGGCCGATCGGGACCAGGATCAGGGCGGCGGTGGTCATACCCAGGGCCACGGCGCGGCCGGCGTGCAGGTGACCGGCGCGCTTGCCCAGAACGATGTAGAGCGCCCAGAACACCGCCGCCATCGCCGCGAAGCCCACTCCCACAGGGTCCAGCGCGCTCGCGCCGCTCTTCAGCGGCAGCAGCAGGCCAAGGCCCAGAACCGCCAGGGCGATCCACACGAAATGGATCAGCTTGCGCGAATGCATCAGGGCCAGGGCCAGAGGCCCGGTGAACTCGATGGCGATGGCCACGCCCAGCGGAATGGTGCGCAGCGCCATGTAGAAGCTGAGGTTCATCAACCCCATCACCGCCCCGTACAGCGCCACGGCCCGCAGGTCGGCGGGCTTGAGCGGATGCCGCCACGGCCGCCAGACGATCAGCAGCACCAGGGCCGAAAAGCCCACGCGATAGGCGCTGGTTCCCTGGGCGCCGACGATGGGAAACAGCGTCTTGGCGAAGGACGTGCCGACGCACAGCGTCACGATCGCGCCCAGCAGCGCGGCGTAGGGAACCAGGGATCTGGGGGAGGCGGCCATGAGGCCGTTCTTAGGGAACCTGGGGCGGCGGTTCCAGCCAGTAGATCCTCCCCTCTCGGGGGAGGTGGCCCGGAGGGCCGGAGGGGGCTAGCTCGGCACTAGCCCAGCGGCCCCTCCGTCGCCTCTGGCGACACCTCCCCCAGAGGGGGAGGAGCTTAGGTCAACGCCCTATTTCTTCATCCAGCCGCCATCCAGCGGCTTCCAGTACTGGCCGGGCGCCAGGCGGCTGTAGAGCTGCTTGGCGGTGGCCTGGCCGGCGGCTTCGGGGGTCACGCCGGTCTTGGCGGCGATGTCCTTGTAGGCGGCGGCGCGGCCGGTGTTGATCTCGGCGACCGAGGCGCGCAGGGCGGCGTCGCCGCCGGCCACGATGCCCAGATAGCCGTCGGCTTGCTCGCCGACCGTGCCGGCGGCCTTGCCGGCGTCGACGGCGGCCTTGGCGGCGGCCGATTGGGCGGAGGCCACGCCGACGCCGACGGCGGCGAGCGAGAGGCCGATGGCGACGGCCGTGAGTGTCTTGCGGATCATGTCGGCGCCTTTCCTAGAATAGGTTGGGGTTTTGCTGGATCAGCGTCTGGACTTCCTTGTCCAGCCGCACCCGGACGTCGGCGTCCAGCTTGGCGTAGATGTTGATCGGGTCGACCTTGACGCGGATCGTCGGCGTGCAGGCGCCGAGGGCTCCCATCGCGATCAGGGCCGTCAGTAGGGCGCGCTTTCTCATGCGTCTGTCTCCAGTTCGAGTGAATAGTCGGCGGTCACGGCTGAACCGGGGCTGAACGCGCAACAGAGGGGTCTTCACCCTTATAGGCGCGTCGCCAGGCGTCCAGAAGCTCATCGAAGTTCAGCGAGGTGTCGAGGGTCAGGTCCACCGGCGTCTTGGCCGGCAGGGCGATGCGCTTGTTGAACGCCCGGCCGCGCAGAAGGTCCAGCACGCCGATCCGGGCCTTTTCGGCGATCTTGGGATCGTGCTCGCCCTTGATGTGGAACAGGATCCCCAGCCGCCCGCCGTCGGTGCTGTTGACCCCGGCCTCCAGGGTGTCGAACGCCAGGTTCTCCATGGCCTGATAGGCGAAGTCCTGGATGGCGTTGACCGGCGGGGCGGGGGCGCCGGGCGCGCTGGCCTCGCCGGTCTGGACACTGGTCAGGGCCGCGCGGGAGATGGCCATCCGGCCCGGCTGGATGGCGTGGATTTTCCCGTCCAGGAAGCGGAAGCCCTTGGGGCCGAACTCGAACGGCAGGCGGCCGTCGACCACGGCGTTCAGCTGCACCTTCTCGACCAGGGACGAGGCGGCGATCAGCTCGCCCAGGTCCAGGTGCTCGATGACGATGACACCCCGGATCGGCTTGGTCGGGTCCAGCGGCACGTCGGTGGGCTCGATCGACACCCGGCCCTTGGCGGCGTTGAAGGCGGCCGACGAGATGTGCAGCGACTCGGCGCCCAGGCTGAAGAACGCGCCGAAGGCCTCCAGCGGCACGATGGCGTCGACGCGGGTGATCTTCAGGCTCTGGTTGGGCGCGCTGAGCAGCGGGGTAAGGCTGGTGAAGTCGATGCCGCCGTCCAGGGTGGCGACGAAGCCGATCGGGCTGGTGAAGTCGATCTTGTCGGCGACCAGCCGGCCCTTGCTGGTCATGCCATCGGCGTCCCAGACGAACAGGCCGGTGAAGGTGGCGGGACCGGTGGCCTGGGTGGCCCAGGCGGCCATCGGCGACAGGTCGCCCGGCTGCAGGCCGTCCTTGGCGAAGGCCAGTTTGCTGGCGTCGATCTCGGCCCGGCCGCGCGCCCTGGCCACGTCATGGCGTAGGATGATGCGGCCCAGCGGCTGGCCGACGGGCGTGCTGGCGTCGATCGCGCCGCTCCAGATCCCGTTGGCCAGCACAAGCCGGCCGGCGGTCCTGATCGGATTGAAGCGGCGGGTCTCGGCCGTATCGCTCAGCACTCCCTGCTCCAGCCGCGCCTCGGCCCGCTCGGGCGCGCCGGTTCCGCTGGCGGTCAGGGTTCCGGCCCCGTCGCCGATCCGGGCCTGAGCCTCGTCGAGCGAGGATTCCAGGGCCTTGAACCGGGCCGAGGCGGTCCAGCCGGCGCCGGTCGAGGCGATCAGCGGTCCAGCGCCGGGGCAGAGGGTCAGTTTCGGCGCGCTCAGCGGCGTCTCGCCGACCAGCAGGCGTCGGGCGCCCAGGGGCGTGCAGCCGTCCAGGGCGAAGCTGAAGCGCGCGCCGGCCACCTGGACCCGGCCCGCGATCTGGCCGGCCACGCCCTCGGCCGGCGGGATGTCGATATGGTCGCCGGTCAGGGTGACATGGGCGGCCAGCGCGCCGTCGGTCATCCGCCAGTCCGGCGCATCTAGGCGCAGATCGGGCAGGCCGCCGCCGGTCAGGCTGGCGGTCAGGCTCCCTTGGCCCTGGTTGGCGGCGACGTCCAGCAGGGTTCCGCGCGGCGCGGCGATACGGGCCTGGACGCCATTGGGCGCCGCCAGGGTGATCGGCTGGGGTAGGCTCAGGACCGTGCGGCCGTTCTGGACGCTGACCTTCAGGGTCGGCGCGCGCAGGTCGAACGTGCGCAGGGCCTGGGAGGCCGTGCGGGCATAGGCCGGATTGGGCAGGGCGGCGGCCAGGCGCTCGGCGTCGGGCCCTGAGATGCCGCTGTCGGCGCCGGCCGAGCCCTCAAGGGTCAGGCCGGGCGCGTCGAGCGGGCCGGAGATCCTGCCTTTGGCGTTGGCCGCCAGGCTGGTCAGGGCCAGGGCTCCGCCGGCCAGCCGGTTGGCGCCCAGCTGCACGGCGAGCGGGCCATTGATCGCGCCGCCGTCGGCGTCGCTGGAGAGGATCAGACCGGTCGAGGCGATCGCGCGCCGCGCCGCCGCGCACGGCCACGCCGCCGACCAGGGCCTGGTCGGCTGTCGGCCGAGACCGATCCGCCGATCCGAGCAGCTGCATCCTCCGGTACCCGACGCACGGCCGAGACGGAGTCGAGGGCCAGGTCCAGGCCGATGTCGCGGGCGTTGCATCTGCGGCCGATTCCAGGGTGTCGCCGCGCGCCTTGCCGGTCAGATGGCCGTCGAACCGAACCCGGGCGAGCCCGCCGTCCAGCCGACCGGCCAGGTCGAGGCTGGCCGCCACGCCCTCGGCCGAGGCGTCGCCCATCCGGATGGCGTCGGCGGTGAAGGCGGCGCGCAGCTCGGCGGAACACCGCGCTGGCGCCGCAAGCGTAGGCGCAGGTCGGTGCTCAGCTCGCCCTTGGCTTCGTCAAGCTCGACGGCCTGGCTGACCAGGGTGTCGAGATCGAACCGCGCCACGACCGACAGGCGCTCGCCGCGCTTGCGGGCGGTGATCAGGGCCCCCTTGGTCTCGACCACCAGGTCCTTGTCGGCATAGCGCATGCGGGCCAGCTGGCCGTCGAAGCGCAGCAGCTTGCCCTCATCCAGGCTGGCGTCGCCGGTGATGCGGGCCAGGCCGCCGGGCGTGCGCAGGTCGAGGCGCGCGTTTTCGACCAGGATGGCGGGCCCCGTGGCCTTGGGGTCCTTGGGCGAACTCAGGGCCTGGTCGATCAGCGGCTGCAGCGGGCCGAAGTTCAGGCCCTTGTCGGTCAGGCTGGCCTTCAGGCGCGGCCGCACCAGGCGCACGGCGCGGGTGTCGAGCGCGAACGGGCCGCCCGACCCCGACCGTGTTGTCCAGGGAGCCTGTAGGTCATAGGCCACCTCGATGCGCTCGGCGGCGAAGATCGGGTCGCTGCTGGGCCCCAGCAGGATCGAGCCCGAAAAGCCGCTGGCGTCCAGGTCGTCGACCGTGACCACCGCGTCGATGCCGTGGTCGCGCAGCCAGCCGCGCAGCGCCCGGCTGATCTCGCGACGGCCGGCATAGGCCAGAAGGCCGATGGCGATCACGCCCATCATCGACAGCGAGACGGCTTCCAGTCCGGCGTCGATCAGCCGCTCACGGCGCCGTCGGGCGCGGGGCGGGGGAGCGGAGTCGGGCGTCGGGTCGGCCATCAGGTCCCAAGTCTAGATGCAAGCCCCCCGGCTCTTTTCCATGTCTAGTGGGGCGCGGCTAAGGACGAAAGCCCAGAACGTCCTGCATGTCGTAGAGACCGGGCGGCTGGCGCGTGGCCCAGACGGCCGCGGCGACCGCGCCGCGGGCGAACAGGCCCCGGTCGGTGGCCGAGTGCGACAGGGTCAGCACCTCTTCCTCGCCGGCGAAGATCACGCTGTGCTCGCCGATGATCCCGCCGCCGCGCACGACGGAAAAGCCGATCGAGCCTTCCTCGCGCGGGCCGGTGACGCCGTCGCGGGCCCGCACCTCGACCTCGGACAGGGCGACGCCCCGCCCATCGGCGGCGGCCTGGCCCAGCATCAGGGCGGTGCCCGAGGGGGCGTCGATCTTGCGCTTGTGGTGGGCCTCGAAGACCTCGATGTCCCACTCGCTGGCCGGCAGGGCGGCGGCGGCCTGCTTGACCAGCCCCATCAGCATGTTGACGCCCAGCGAATAGTTGCCCGAGCGGACGATGGCGATCTTGCCGGCCGCCGCGTCGATGCGCGCCAGCTGTTCGGCGGAGAAGCCGGTGGAGCCGATGATCAGAGCCGGACCGCCGGCCTGAGCGCAAGCCTCCGCCAGCAGCACGGAGGCCTCGGGCAGGGTGAAGTCGATCACCGCGTCGGCGGCGGCCAGGGCGGCGTCGCGCTCGATAAGGCCCGGACCTTCCGCGCCCGGACGGTCGAAGCGGGCGGCGGCGACAGCCAGGGCGTGGCCGTCCAGGGTCTTGGCGACGGCCTGTCCCATGCGGCCCAGGGCCCCGGCGACGGCGATTTTCACGGGCGTGGTCATGACCGCCTAGTCACCCATTCTTCGGGGCCCGGTCAATCTCGGATCGTGCGTCCGCCGCCGGTCAAGGTTGACGCAACGCCAAGCCCAACAAGCGTTTGCGAGCCTTTTTATCCCGCGCCGCAGGTTGTGAGGGCGCGGCGCCGCCGCTACGGTGCCGCCACATAAGGGCGCTCCGCATTGTCCGGCTCGTCCCATCAACTTGCACGCAGGACGGGGAAAGCCATCATGAGCGACTCTGAAAAGAAGACTTTCACCGACGCCGAAGCGCTGGCCTTCCACCGCTATCCGACCCCGGGCAAGATCGCGATCGTGCCGACCAAGCCGATGGCCACCCAGCGCGACCTGTCGCTGGCCTATTCCCCCGGCGTCGCCGTTCCCGTCCACGCCATCGCCGCCGATCCGGACATGGCCTACGAATACACCTCCAAGGGCAATCTGGTGGCGGTGATCTCCAACGGCACCGCCATTCTTGGTTTAGGTGATCTCGGCGCGCTGGCCTCGAAGCCGGTGATGGAAGGCAAGAGCGTCCTCTTCAAGCGCTTCGGCGACGTCGACAGCATCGACATCGAGATCAGCTCCAAGGACGCCGACGAGATCATCACGGTGGTCAAGAACATCGGCGTCACCTTTGGCGGGATCAATCTGGAGGACATCAAGAGCCCCGAGTGCTTCCGCATCGAGACCGAGCTGCAGGAGCTGCTCGACATCCCGGTGTTCCATGACGACCAGCACGGCACGGCGATCATCTGCGCCGCCGGCCTGATCAACGCCTGCCACATCACCGGCAAGAAGCTGGAAGACGTCAAGGTCGTGCTCAACGGCCCCGGCGCGGCGGGCATCGCCTCGATGGAGCTGATCAAGGCCATGGGCGTGAAGGCCGAGAACGTCATCGCGGTCGACTCCAAGGGCGTGCTCTATCGCGGCCGCACCGAGGGCATGAACCAGTGGAAGAGCGCCCACGCGGTCGACACCGACAAGCGCACCCTGGCCGAGGCCGTCGCCGGCGCCGATGTGCTGCTGGGCCTGTCGGCCAAGGGCGCGTTCACGCCCGAGATGATCGCCTCCATGGCCCCCAACCCGGTCATCTTCGCCATGGCCAATCCCGATCCCGAGATCACGCCCGAAGAGGTCCATGCCGTCCGCAAGGACGCCATCATGGGGACCGGCCGCAGCGACTATCCCAACCAGGTCAACAACGTCCTGGGCTTCCCCTACATCTTCCGCGGCGCGCTGGACGTGCGGGCACGCCGCGTCAATCACGAGATGAAGATCGCCTGCGCCAACGCCCTGGCCATGCTGGCCCGCGAGGACGTGCCCGATGAAGTGGCCGCCGCCTATCACGGCCGCCAGCTGAAGTTCGGCCCGCAATACATCATCCCCTCGGCCTTCGACCCGCGCCTGATCTGGTACGTGCCGCCCTTCGTCGCCCAGGCGGCGATGGACACCGGTGTGGCCCGCAAGCCGATCGAGGACATGGACGCCTATCGCGCCAGCCTGGCCCAGCGCCTGGATCCCACCGCCGGCTTCCTGCAGAAGATCAGCGGCGCCGTGCTGGCCAATCCCAAGACCATCGTCTTCGCCGAGGGCGAGGACCCGTCGGTGATCCGCGCCGCCTATGCCTATCAGACCGGCGGCTACGGCAAGGCCATCCTGTGCGGCCGCGAGAACCTGGTCACCGAGAACATGAAGGTGGTCGGCCTGGACCCCGAGACGGCGGGGCTGGAGATCATCAACGCCCGCCTCAGCGACCGTAACCCCGACTATGTCGACGCCCTGTATGCCCGCCTGCAGCGCCAGGGCTATCTGAAGCGCGACGTCCAGCGCCTGATCAACCAGGACCGCAACAGCTTCGCCGCCTCGATGGTCACCCTGGGCGAGGCCGACGGCATGGTCACCGGCGTCACCCGCAGCTTCGACCAGGCCCTGGAAGAGGTGCTGCGCGTCGTCGACCCCGCTCCCGGCGGCCGGATCATGGGCATGTCGGTCGTTCTGGCCAAGGGCCGCACCATCTTTGTGGCCGACACCAATGTCACCGAGCTGCCCGAGGCCGAGGAGCTGGTCGAGATCGCCTGCGAGGCGGCCCGCGCCGTCAGCCGCCTGGGCTTCAAGCCGCGCGTGGCCTTCATGAGCTATTCCACCTTCGGCAACCCGATGGGCCTGCGCTCGGAAAAGGTGCGCGAGGCCGTGGCCATGCTCGACGAAATGGACGTCGACTTCGAATATGAGGGCGAAATGCCGCCCGAACTGGCGCTGGACCCGGAAAAGCGCGCCAACTACCCGTTCATGCGCCTGACCGACAGCGCCAACATCCTGATCATGCCGGCCATCCACGCCGCCTCGATCTCGACCAAGCTGGTGCAGTCCCTGGGCGGCGCCACGGTGATCGGCCCGGTGCTGCTGGGCGCTGCGCGATGTCGATCCAGATCGCGCCGCTGATCGTTCGGTGTCGCGGATTTTGAACATGGCGATGATGGCGACGTTGACGGCTCGGCGGATACGAGGCACGCTGGCCTCATGCGCCGTCATTTGCACCTCTGCCCGCCAGAGCCATGAGAACGGGGATAGCGATCGCGCCGTCCACGGATGGGAACGGGGATAGACACTCCAAGTCCTCCCCCTGAAGGGGGAGGCGGCCGGAGGCCGGTGGGGGAACACCGCATTGATTCAGCAGCACTTCCCCCTCCGTCGGCTTCGCCGACACCTCCCCCGCTAGGGGGAGGACCTGTACGAGCATCCAGACAATCGACGCAGCCGCGCTCAAACCTGCCGTATTCTGTAGCCACCTCGTCGCGAGGAAAGGGCGCAAGGCCAGCGACCATTGCGGCGGCGGGGTGTGATCGAGCGGGAAGCTCAATCGATGGCGGGAGGAGCGCTTTGCGCTCCAGGCCGTCAACCTCGTTGTTCTCTGGCGGCGGTCGGCCGAGGAAAACTAAAACGACGTGGCTTCGAGGGCCGAGCGAGCAACAGGCGGACTGAAAGGTCTCGCGGTCCAGGGGGGAGTCGCTCTCCCACCTGCCCGTCGGAGGCGTCGAGGGTGAGGCGATAACACCGCCGGGCCCGAAGCGCTTTCGCCAGAACGGTCACGCGGAGCGGACGGCTTCGTCGAAACGGTATTTATCAAACTCTTCCGGGCGAGGCCCGGACGCTCCGCGACCCTTTCCATCACCCTCGCAGCCTTGGCGCGAGGTCGCGGCCCCGCGTCCGTCAACGCTGACGTGAACCCCATCTGGATGTTGGGCGATGACTCGCGCTCGCGGCGAGGCTAGCCTCACCGCAGTTTCCAAGAGGGGCGCAATGATCCCCGGTCGCGATGATCGGGACGCGCCAGCGGCAGCCTCGCGGGCCGGTGGGTGTGAATGGTTGAAGACGCGTCCTTTCTGTCGGCCTCACCGAGTGTGGCGATCGCCCTCCAGCATGCGCCCCTGGGCATCGCGATCTTCGATCGTCAGATGCGCTATCTGGCGGCCTCGCGGCGATATCTGACCGATCAGGGCCTGCCCGCCGACATGCCGCTGGTCGGCCTGCGCCACTACGAGGTGTTTCCCGAGATCCCCCAGCGCTGGCGCGACTTCCATGCGCAGGTGCTGGCCGAGGGGGTCGAACTGCGCGGCGACGAGGGCGACCGCTATGTGGACCGCAACGGGCGGGTGGAGTGGATCCGCTGGTCGATGGCCCCCTGGCGCACCGATGACGGCGCGGTGGGCGGGCTGGTGCTCTATACCGAGGTGGTCACCTCCACCGTCAAGGCGAGGCTGGAGCTGGAGGCCGCCGAGGCCCGCTATCGCGCCGTGTTCGACCAGGCGGCCATGGGCGTGGCGCGGGTCGCGCCCAGCGGACGCTTCCTGGAGATCAACGATCAGTTCTGCGCCATCACCCGCCGCGACCGTCCAACCCTGCTGGCGGGGCGCTTCAGCGACCTGATCCAGCCCGATGACCTGACAGACGCCATGGTCCAGGCCCGCGCCCTGCTGGAGGGGGCGATGGAGACCTACGCCGTCGAGCGTCGGGTCAACATGCCCTCGGGCGATCGGGTCTGGATCTACATGACCGCCTCGCGCGTCCAGCTGGGGGACGCGCCGCCCTATCTGGTGGTGATCATTGTCGACATCACCTCGCGAAAGCAGGTGGAGAGCGAGCAGCAGCACTATCAGGGCCAGCTGCGGCTGCTGATCAACGAGCTGAACCACCGGGTCAAGAACACCCTGGCCACCGTCCAGTCGATGGCCGCCCAGACCCTGAAGACCGAGCCCGACCCGGCCGTGGCCTTCGAGAAGTTCGAGGCGCGGCTGATGGGGCTGTCGCAGGTGCACGACGTGCTGACCCGCGAGAGCTGGCACGGTGCCGGGCTGCGCGACGTGGCCGAGCGGGCCATGGCCCCCTTCGCGGTGGCCGCCGGCCGTTTGAGCATCGAGGGTCCCGCCGTCTGGCTGGCGCCCGGCGGGGCGCTGACCATGGCGCTGATCTTCCACGAACTGGCCACCAACGCCCTGAAATACGGGGCGCTGTCGAACCTGGACGGGCGGGTGGCGCTGAGCTGGACCTATGATTCGCAGGCCCGGGCCCTGGCCCTGAACTGGGTCGAGTCGGGCGGCCCCCCCGTGTCGGCGCCGACCCGCCGGGGCTTTGGCTCGCGGCTGATCGAACGCAGCCTGCGCGGCGAGCTGAAGGGGGCGGCGACCATGGACTATCGGCCCGAAGGCCTGGTCTGCGAGATGCGGGCGACCCTCTCCGACCCGGTAGAACCTGTCACGCCAAGCGTCGCTCCCCGCTAGGACCTGTCGGCAGTCTGCTGGGCGAGGTCAGCGGGCCGGTCCCCGTCCTCGCGGCGATGGTGTTCAGGCCCTTGCCGGGGCAAGGCGGCGGTCGGCGTTTTCCGGCCGGGTCATTGCTGGCCGGGCGTGGCGCACTACCTAAGGCCCCGCTGTTCAGGAGAACTCGCCATGTCGTCCAAACATCTTGCCGCCGCCCTGCTGGTCACCGCCGGCCTCGCCTTCGCGCAGGGCGCCGCCGCGCAGTCTCCGGTCGCGGTCGCGCCTGAGGTCGCGGGCTTCAAGCTGGGCGCCTTCACCGTCACCGCCCTGCGTGACGCCGCCATCGATGTGCCCAACAACGGCAAGGTGTTCGCCCTCAACGCCACGCCTGAGGCGGTGGCCCAGGTTCTGACCCAGGCCGGCGCGCCCAGCGATCCGATCCGCCTGGCCATCGACGGTCTGCTGGTGAAGACGCCGGATCATCTGGCGCTGTTCGACACCGGCCTGGGCCCCATGGCCAAGGGCGTGCTGATCCAGAGCCTGGCCCTGGCGGGCGCCACCCCGGATCAGGTCACCGATGTGCTGATCACCCACGGCCATTTCGATCATGTCGGCGGCCTGCTGGACGCGGCCGGCCACTCGGCCTTCCCCAAGGCGACGATCCGGATGGCGGCGGCCGAGTGGGCGCTCGCTGAAGGGCCAGGCGTCGACATGAAGGCGCCTGGTCGCGGCCATCGCCCCGCAGGGTCGAAGACCTTCGCGCCCGACACGACGCTGTTTCCGGGCGTCAAGGCGGTGGCCATCAAGGGCCACACGCCCGGCCATGTCGGCTATGAGATCAGCTCGCAGGGCCACAGCCTTCTCGACATCGGCGACACCGCCCACAGTTCGATCATCTCCCTGGCCCGTCCCGACTGGGTGATCCAGTTCGACGGCGATGCGCCGGTCGCCACCGCCAGCCGTCAGGCCCTGCTCAAGCAGGCCAGCGCCGATCACACCCTGATCTTCGCGCCGCACTTCCCGTTCCCCGGCCTTGGCCAGATCCAGACCGCCGGCGCGAGCTATGGCTGGACGGCCGACACCGCCGCCGCGACTCACGACTAGGGCGATCCGGCGCGGGCCCTCTTGCCACTGCTCCGCCCGCGCCGTACCTCCGCACCTCATGAGCTCGCCCTCCACGACCCTCGCCCGATGACCCGCGTCAAGATCTGCGGTCTGTCGACGGCTGAAGCGGTGACCGCCGCCGTTGACGGCGGCGCGGCCTATCTGGGCTTCGTGTTCTTCGAAAAGAGCCCGCGCAACCTGACGCCGGAGGCCGCCGGCCGCCTGGTGGCCCCGCTGCGCGGCGGGCCGGTACAGACCGTGGCCGTCACGGTCGATCCCGACGACGCCCTGATCGACCGCCTGATGGCGACGATGAAGCCTGACCTGATCCAGGTTCACGGCAAGGAAACCCCCGCACGGGTCCGCCAGATCGCCGAGCGGTCGGGCGCGGGCGTGATCAAGGCCTTCTCGGTCTCGTCGGCCTCCGATGTCGACCAGGCCCGCGCTTTCGAGACCGTGGCCGAGCAGTTCCTGTTTGACGCCCGCCCCGTCGAGGGCTCGGTGCTGCCGGGCGGCACCGGGGCGCGGTTCGACTGGACCCTGCTGGAGGGCCGCCGCTTTGAGCGGCCGCATTTCCTGGCCGGCGGCCTGGATCCGTGGAACGTCGCCGAGGCCGTTCGGGCCTCCGGCGCACCGCTGGTGGACGTTTCCTCTGGCGTGGAGCGCGGTCCCGGCCTAAAGGACCCGGCTCTGATCACGGCGTTCCTAGACGCCGTTAAACGCCTGTAGCGCTGCCCAGCCTTTGGATGATCTCGTGAACGCCCCCTCAAAGCCAAACGACTACTCGGCCTATCCCGACGCCAACGGTCGGTTCGGCGACTTCGGCGGCCGCTATGTGGCCGAGACCCTGATGCCGCTGGTGCTGGAGCTGGGCGAGGCCTATGCCGCCGCCAAGGCCGATCCGGCGTTCCAGGAGGAGCTGAAGAGCTTCAACACCCACTATGCCGGCCGGCCCAGCCCGCTCTATTTCGCCGAGCGCCTGACCGAGCACTTCGGCGGGGCCAAGATCTATTTCAAGCGCGATGAGCTGAACCATACCGGCTCGCACAAGATCAACAACGCCCTGGGCCAGATCCTGCTGGCCATGCGCATGGGCAAGACCCGGATCATCGCCGAGACCGGCGCCGGCCAGCACGGCGTGGCCACCGCCACCGTCTGCGCCCGCTTTGGCCTGCCGTGCGTCGTCTATATGGGCGCCACCGACGTCGAGCGTCAGAAGCCCAACGTGTTCCGCATGAACCTGCTGGGCGCGGAAGTCCGCCCCGTAACCTCGGGCACCGGCACCCTGAAGGACGCCATGAACGAGGCGATGCGCGATTGGGTCACCAACGTGCACGACACCTATTACCTGATCGGCACCGCCGCCGGCCCGCACCCCTATCCGGTGATGGTCCGCGACTTCCAGAGCGTGATCGGCATCGAGGCCCGCGCCCAGATGCTGGAGATGGAAGGCCGTCTGCCTGACGCCGTCGTGGCCTGCATCGGCGGAGGCTCCAACGCTATCGGCCTGTTCCACCCGTTCCTGGCTGACGAGGGCGTGCGCCTGATCGGCGTCGAGGCGGCTGGCCACGGCGTCTCCACCGACAAGCATGCCGCCTCGCTGACCGGCGGTCGCCCCGGCGTGCTGCACGGCAACCGCACCTATCTGCTGCAGGACGATGACGGCCAGATCATCGACGCCCACTCGATCTCGGCCGGGCTCGACTATCCCGGCATCGGTCCCGAGCATTCGTTCCTGCACGAGATCGGCCGCGCCGAATATGTCTCGACCACCGACGAGGAGGCCCTGGCGGCCTTCCAGCTGTGTTCGACTCTCGAAGGCATCATCCCGGCCCTGGAACCGGCCCACGCTTTGGCCCGGGTCGGCGAGATCGCCCAGCAGCTGGGCAAGGGCAAGATCGTCGTGATGAATCTGTGCGGTCGCGGCGACAAGGACATCTTCACGGTGGCCGAAGCCCTCGGGCGCAAGATCTAGGACCTATCCAGCGTGACCAAAGACCGTATCGACCGTCGCTTCGCGGCGCTGAAGGCCGAGAACCGCGCCGGTTTCGTGACCTACATCATGGCCGGCGATCCCGACGCCGCCACCACGCTGAGCGTGCTCAAGGGCCTGCCGGGCGCCGGCGCCGACCTGATCGAGCTGGGCTTTCCCTTCTCCGATCCGATGGCCGAGGGCCCGACCATCCAGCGCGCCGCCCAGCGCGGCCTGAAGTCCGGCATGACCCTGCAGGGCACGCTGGATCTGGTGGTAGCCTTCCGCGAAGGCGACACTGACACCCCCGTCATACTCATGGGCTATCTCAATCCGGTGCTGCATCGCGGCTTCGAAAGCTTCGCCGCCGCCGCCGCCAAGGCCGGTGTCGATGGCCTGATCATCGTCGATTGCCCGCCCGAAGAAGCTGATCCGCTGACCGACGCCCTGGAGGCCGAGGGCATCGCCCTGATCCGCCTGGACGGCCCCGACCACCGATGATGCGCGGCTGCCGATGGTGGTCCGCCGCACCTCGGGCTTTGTCTATTACGTCTCGGTCGCGGGTGTGACCGGCGTGAAGCTCGGCCGACGCCGCCGACGTGGCGCCGGCCGTCGAGCGGCTGCGCAGAAGCCTCGGGCCTGCCGGATCGCGGTGGGCTTTGGCATGCGCTCGCCTGACCAGGCCGCCGCCGTGGCCCGCGTCGCCGACGCCGCCGTGGTGGGCTCTGCGCTTGTGGATGAAATCGAATCGGCGGCGCAGTTGAACGAAAACGTGACCGAGAAGGTTCTTCTCAAGGCGTCGGAGCTGGCTAAGGCTGTGCGATCGGCGCGAGCTCGGGAACGAAGTGAGGCTTTAAGGCTATGGCTATGGCTGAACCCCAGGACCCGAAAAAGGGCGACAAATCCAAGGCTTCGGCTGAAAGCCGACGCGGCGGCGGATGGTTGTCGCGCATCGCCCCGGGTGTGCGCGGCGCCTTCTCCAAGCGCGAGACGCCCGAGAACCTCTGGGTAAAGTGCCCCGATACGGGCGAAATGATCTTCCGCTCCGACCTGGAAGCCGCCCTGTGGGTGACGCCGGCCGGTCGACCATCATGGCGGCATCGGCGCCGGAAGCCCGTTTCAAGTTCACCTTCGATGACGGCGCCTACGAGACCCTGCCGACCCCGGCGTGCCCGAAGACCCGCTGAAATTCTCGGACGGCAAGCCGTACACGGAGCGCCTCGCGGCGGCCCGCAAGGCGACGGGCGAGCCCGACGCCATGGCCATCGCGCTTGGCAATGTCGGCGGCGCGCCGGCCGTGGTGCTGGTTCAGGACTTCGCCTTCATGGGCGGCTCGCTGGGCATGGCCGCCGGTGAAGGCCTTCGTCGCCGCCGCCCGCGCCGCCCTGGCCGCGCCAGCTCCCGCTGGTGGTCTTTCCCGCCGCTGGCGGCGCCCGGATGCAGGAAGGCGCCCTGTCGCTGATGCAGATGGCCGCAGACCAATGCCGTCGGCGTCAGCTGCAAGCGCGCGGCGGCCTGCCCTACATCGTCGTGCTGACCGACCCGACCACGGGCGGCGTCACCGCCAGCTACGCCATGCTGGGCGACATCCAGCTCGCCGAGCCGGGCGCCCTGATCGGCTTCGCCGGCCAGCGCGTGATCGAGCAAACGATCCGCGAGACCCTGCCGCCGGGCTTCCAGCGCGCCGGAATACCTTCGTCGAAAAGGGCATGGTCGACCGGGTCACCCCCCGCAAGGACCTGCCGGCCGTGCTGGGCTCGATCCTGACCACCCTGATGATGGGCCGGGGTCGCAAGGCGGCTAGTTTTGCTGGATGCTCCCCTTCGGGAGAGCTGTCGCGGAGCGACTGAGGGGCTAGTCCGCTTAGGCCGCGCTGCCCTCTCCACCCCTTCGGGGTCCCCCTCCCCCAGAGGGGGAGGATCTTGAAATGACCGATCACCTCCGCGTCCACGACGCCGCCCTGGCCCGCCTGCAGGCCCTTCATCCCAAGCTGATCGACCTGTCGCTGGACCGGATGTGGCGGCTGTGCGCGGCGCTGGACAATCCGCAGGATCGCCTGCCGCCGGTGATCCATGTGGCCGGCACCAACGGTAAGGGTTCGACGGTCGCCTATCTCCGCGCCATGGCGGAAGCTGCGGGGCTGCAAGTCCACGTCTTCACCTCGCCGCATCTGGTGCGCTTCGCCGAGCGCATCCGACTGGCCGGCACCCTAATCAGCGATGATCATCTGGCAGACGTGCTGAACCGCGTCGAAAAGGCCAATGCCGGCCTGCCGATCACCTTTTTCGAGATCACCACGGCGGCCGCCCTCGTCGCCTTCGCCGAGGTTCCGGCCGATCTGTGCATCGTCGAGGTCGGCCTTGGCGGCGTGCTGGACGCCACCAATGTCGTCACGCCCAAGGTCAGCGTCATCGCGCCGGTCGACATCGATCACCGCGAGTTCCTGGGCGACACGCTGGACAAGATCGCCATCGAGAAGGCCGGGATCATCAAGCCTGAGGCGCCCGTCGTATCCGCCCGCCAGCGTCAGGAGGCCGAGGACGTCATTGAGACCGCCGCCGCCCTGGCCGGATCCGAGCTGACTCTGATGGGCCGTGACTTCGACGCCTGGAACGAGCGCGGCCGCCTGCTGGTGCAGATGCAGGACCGCCTGCTGGACCTGCCCGCGCCGTCCCTGCCGGGAGACCACCAGTTCGCCAATGCCGGCCTTGCGGTCGCAGCCCTTTTGGCCCTGGCCGATTCTCGCATCGACGAGGCGGCCATGGCCGCCGGGATCGCCGGCGCGGTCTGGCCGGCCCGCTTCAGCGCCTGACCGCCGGGCCCTGGCCGAGCGCGCCCAGGCGGCCGGCGCCGATCTCTGGCTGGATGGCGGACACAACCCCCATGCCGGCCAGGCCGTGGCCCGCGCCCTCGGCGACCTGGCGGCCCGCGACGGCCGGCCCGTGGTGCTGATCTCGGGCCTGCTGGCCAACAAGGACGCGACCGGCTTTTTCACGCCGTTCGCGCGGTTAGGGGCCGAGGTGTTCGCCGTCACCTTCGAGGGCCACGCCTCCGCGCCCGCCGCCCAGACCGCCGCCGCCGCCGAGCTGGCGGGCCTGCGAGCCCATGCCTGCGACAGCCTCGAAGAGGCCTTGACCAGGCTCTTGCCCGCTCCCCGCCGCACATCGTCATCTGCGGCTCGCTCTATCTGGCCGGCGAGGTGCTCGCGATCAGCGGATACCTGGCCGACCTGAACCAGAGCTTGGGCGCGGGCCGCGAGAGGCGGTCATGGCTCGCCGCCGATAGGGCGCATGCGCGCCGGACATCCCCGGCGGGCGCGCCCGCGCCGCTCGCGGAGACAGTCATGGCCAAGGGTCGAAGAAGTCCAACGAGGAAGTCCGCAAACCGAAGGCCGACAAGAAGGCGCCGCTGCGCCGGCGGCCTGGTTCATCGATGGTGACCTGGGCAAGAAGTAACCGGCCGGACGGCTCAGCGCCTCGGTCAGCCTGTCCGCCGGAACCTATGGCGAAGCTTTCCGTTTCCGACCTGCGTATTGGGAAGAGTGGAATGATGGGCCGACCGGATTTTCGATATAGGACCTTGAGGCGCGCCGCGCTGGTTCTGGCCGCCCTGGCGTGCGCCAGCGCCGCCCAGGCCCAGACGACGGGCGCGACGTCCAAGCCGAAGGAAGAGGCCCCCGCCGAAAGCAGCTGGGCCAGGGATACGGGCAAGAAGGCCCTGGACATCGGCATGCAGCCGACCCGCGACGTGGGGATCTCCCGTCGCGAGATCCCGCCTATCCTCGAGAAGGCCCGCGCCGACCCCTACAGCCTCAAGGGCCTGAAGACCTGCACCCAGCTGGCCGCCGAGGTGACCCGCCTGAACGTGGAGCTGGGCCCGGACTACGTGGTCGGCAACGAGATCAAGGAAAACCGGGCCGGCAAGCTGGCCGAGGCGGGCGGCAAGACCATCGTCAACGCCATTATTCCGTTCCGGGGCCTAGTGCGGGAAATGTCAGGCGCGGCTCCGGCCGAGCGCCGCATGGACGCGGCGCTGGACGCGGGCTATGCGCGGCGCGGTTTCCTGCGCGGCGTTCACGCCAAGCAGGGCTGCCGGACCCGCTTCTGACGCCCCCTCGCGAAAACGCCCGCCCCGCGTGAGCGGGACGGGCGCTTTCAGGTCGTTGATCTTCAGAACCTTCAGGCGGCCTTGACGCCGGCCTCGGTCAGCCATTCCAGGATCTTCTGCTTGGGCATGGCGCCGACCTTCATCGAGGCCATCTGGCCGCCGCGGAACAGCATCATGGTCGGGATGCCGCGCACGCCGTAGCGCGAGGGCGTGGTGGGGCTGTCTTCGATATTGACCTTGGCCACGGTCACGTGGTCGGCGAGTTCCTCGGAGATCTGCTCCAGGGCCGGGGCGATCTGCTTGCAGGGGCCGCACCATTCGGCCCAGAAATCGACGAGCACGGGGCCTTCGGCCTGCAGCACGTCGCGTTCGAAGGATTCGTCGGTCACCGTCACGGTGCTCATCGGGTCTGCTCCATCAGGGCGCCGCCCATTCCCATTCAGAAGGGGGGATGGCGCTAAAACAACAAAGCCCGCGAGTCGTCGCGAGCGCTTGAAGAAGATGTAGGCGCCGTAAGCGTTCCCGGCAACGGCCTAGCCGATCCGGCGCAGGGCGTCGGATATCACCTTTTCTGGAACCGGCATCAGTTTGGGGCCATCGGTCCACACCAGGGCGGCCTCGACCGGGCGGTCGGGGAACACCTCGCGCAGCACCGCCACATAGACCGCCATCTGGGCCAGATAGGCCGGATCGGCCTCCTCGATACCGGCGGGCGCGGGCCGATTGGTCTTGTAATCGACCACCAGGACCCGCTCGGGCGTCACCACCAGCCGGTCGACGCGGCCCGAGATGGCCAGGCCCTTGGGCAAAAGCGCGCTGGTCCCGGCCAGGGCGACCTCGGCCCGTGAGCCCGGCCCGAACACGGCGGCGAAGCGATGATCCTCCAGCACCCCGAAGGCGGCGGCGGCCATTTCGAGCCGTTGGTCGTCGGACAGATCGCGCTCGGCGGCCAGCAGGCGTGCGCCCGCCGCCCGGCGTTCGCCGGGGTTCACATCAGGCAGGATCTGCAGCAGCCGGTGAATGATCTCGCCGCGCCGATAGCGGCCCAGACCCTCGACCTTGGCCAGCGGCGAGGAGGCCGGGGCGCGACTGTCGGCCTCGTCCTCGATCCGCGATGGCGCCGCATAGCGGGCGGTGGCCGGTTCGGCCCTCGCCGGGCCGACGGCCCAGGCAGGCAGGGGCGCGTAAACCGCCAGCGCTTCGGCTTCTCGCGGCAAGGTCTTCGGATCGGGCCCATAGCGCAGGATCGGCGCGTCGGGATCGCCGATTTCGCGCACCTCGGGGGCGATGTCCGGATGGGCGAAGGCCGCCCGGGCCGCGGCGTACCAGCCGCCGACAGTCTCGTCCTTGGTCCGGGCGTCGATGCGGCCGCACAATACCAGGCGATCGCGCGCCCGGGTCAGGGCCACGTAATAGAGCCGCAGGGCCTCTTCGGATTCTTTCCTGTCGCGCAGGTCGCGGGCGGCGGCCGAGGCCGCGCAGTCGGCGCTCTTGCCGGTGGACCACAGGACGCCGCCCTCTTGGGTGGCGAGCAGGGGCGAGCCGCCCGCGCCGCGTTTCACCGTGGTCTCGGGCAGGAAGACGATCGGCGCCTCAAGGCCCTTGGAGCCGTGGGCGGTCATCACCCGCACCTCGCGGCGGGCGCCTTCCATCTCGCGCTTGACGATGATGTCCAGCGCCGCGAAGTCGGCGACCAGGGCTTCCAGGTCGCGGATGTTGCGTTGTTCGGCGTCCATCACCTGGGCCAGGAACTCGTCCAGCGCCTCGTCGGCCTCGCCGCCCAGGCGGGTCAGCACCTTGGCGCGGTTGGACAGGCCGGCGTCGTCGATGCGGCCCAGCAGGGTGGCGAAGAACTCGAACGGCTGGCGCTTGCGGCCCTCGACCAGGGCCCAGGCCAGCAGGTCGCGGGCGGCGACCCAGCGAGGGTCTTCCTCTGCGCGCAGCGACAGGGTCGCCCACAGGGTGCGGGGCTTGCGGCTTTTCGCCAGGGCGTAGACGTCGTCGTCGGTCAGGCCGCAGAACGGGCTCTTGAGCAGGGCGGCCAGGGTCAGGTCGTCGTCGGGGAACAGCACGGCCAGCCGCTCGCGCTCGGCAGGTCGTCAAAGGCGATATGGGCCGACAGCGACAGACGGTCGGCGCCGGCCACCGGCACCCCGCGCCTTCAGGGCCCGGATGACTTCCTCGAACAGCACCTTGCGACGCCGCACCAGGATCAGGATGTCGCCGGCATGGGCGGCGCGTCGGATCTTGCGATCCTTGTCATGCACCTCGTCGCCGCGCGCCAGGATGCCGGCGATCTCGGCGGCGATGGCCTCGGCCAGGCGGCGATTGGCGCTGTGCTCGGTCTCGGCGTCGACCGGCGTTTCCCAGGCGTCGCGCTCCTCGCCGGGTCGCTCGCGGTCAGCGGCCACAGCGTCGACGCAGCCGGGGCCGTCGGTGCGGAACGGCTGGTGGGTGACCAGGTCATCCCCGGCTGGGGGCGGCACGCCCTCGCGGGTGGCGGGATCGGAGAACAGAGCGTCGACGAAGCTCAAGACCTCGCGGGTCGAGCGGTACGAGACCGTCAGCGGCACGCCCATGCCGACCTGACCCACGGCCTCGATCTGGGCGATATAGCCTTGCGTCTCCACCAGCAGCCGCTGCGGATCGGCGCCCTGGAACGAATAGATCGACTGCTTCTCGTCGCCGACCACGAACAGGGTCCGGGTGTCGCGTCCCTTGCGCCAGCCGCCCGCGCCGGCCCCGGCGAAGAAGTCGGCGGTCAGGGCCCGCAGGATCGCCCACTGGTCGGGGGCGGTGTCCTGGGCCTCGTCCAGCAGGATGTGATCGATGCCGCCGTCCAGCTTGTAGAGCACCCAGGCCGCGTCCGGCCGCTCCGCGACCAGCTCCTTGGTGCGTAGCACCAGGTCGGTGAAGTCGAGCGCGCCGCGATCCTGCTTGGTCCAGCCCGTGCGGCCTGGATATAGGCAGCGCCGCCAGCAGCAGGGCCCCGGCGGTGTCATGGGCCACCTGGGCGGCGCGGACCCGCTGGCGCTCGAACGACAGCCGGTCGGTCTCCTCCAGCAGCGCCTCGCGAAGATCTTCCCGCGCCTTGAAGGTGGTGGTCGTCTGCAGGTGCTTGCGGGGCTCTTCCTTGTCGGTGAACAGGGCGGCCAGGGCGTCGCCGAACGCGCGGCTGGCCAGGGTGGCGCCGCGGCCGGCGTCAGCGCCGGTGTCGCGGACCAAGCGCGCTGGACTCCAGCAGGCTGGCGCAGGCTTCCCACAGGTCGGGGTCAAGCCCGGCCATCGCCTCGGCGGCGACGGCTTCGGGATCGGTGGGCTGATCAAAGCCGCAGACGCGCCAGACATCCCCGATGGCGCCCGTGGGGCCGCCGTGACGGGCGAAATAGTCGGCGATGGCCCCGCGCCGGATCTCGAAGGTGCCGAACATCGACTCGAACGCCGCGAAATCCAGGGCGACGGAAAACCGGGCATAGGCGTCGGCGAAGGCGTCGCTATGAGTGTCGACATAGGTCGCCACGGTGCGCCGCGCCGCGCGGGCTACGGCCGAGCTGGCCGAGTCGTCCATCACCACAAAGCCAGGCGAGACGCCGGCCTCTAGCGGAAAGCGCCGCAGCAGCTTTTCGCAGAAGGCGTGGATGGTCTGGATCTTCAGGCCGCCGGGCGTTTCCAGGGCGCGGGCGAACAGGGCGCGGGCCTTGGAGAGCTCGCCGGGTCCGAAGGTTTCTTCCGGCTCGCCGACCAGCCTGGCCAGTTCCGTCCGCAGCGGACCATCGGCGGTCACCGACCAGCCGCCCAGGCGTTCGAACAGGCGGCGCTGCATCTCGGCGGCGGCGGCCTTGGTGTAGGTCACGCAGAGGATCGCCTCCGGCGTCGATCCGGCCAGCAGCAGCCGCGCCACCCGGTCGATCAGGGTCTTGGTCTTGCCCGAGCCGGCATTGGCGGTGACGAAAGCGCTGATCGCGGGATCGGCGGCGACGCGCTGAGTCGGGCGAGTCTGATCGAAGCGATCCTCCCCTCTGGGGGAGGCTGGCTCGCCGAAGGCGAGACGTGAGGGGGCCGATCTCGGGTCAGACGCCGTGCTGCCCCCTCCGGCCCTCTGGGCCACCTCCCCCAGAGGGGGAGGATCTGCATTTGCAAACTCACTCGCCGCCCTCCCCATCGTCGCCGCTGGTCGACCATTCGAACACCCGCGCCAGATGGGCGTAGTCGCCGGGATGGTCTTTCACGAACTGCGGCGCGGTGCGCGAGCGATAGGGCTGGGACGGATCGTCGTAGCGGGTGATCAGGGTGCGCAGGCCGTCCAGCGCCGCGAACGCCGCCTGCTCGCTGTCGGCGCTGGTGACATTCGAACCTCCTCAAGGCCGGCGGGCTTGCGGCCGGTGACGCGGACATAGGTCAGGTCTCCGGGCTTGCGGCCCTGCAGGTGCTTGAACCCGCCGTTCAGCAGGATCGCCGCCGTCAGGGTCAGTTGCGGCGAGAAGCCGGTCTCGACCTGCTTCTTGCTGGGCGCGGCGCCGGTCTTGTAGTCGAGGATATGGGCCAGGCCGTCGCGGGTGGGCTCGATCCGGTCGGCCTTGGCGGTGAGGGTGAATTCGCGTCCGCCGATGTCGAAGGACAGCACGCCCTCGGCCTCGACGATGATCTGCTCGGCCTCGGCGCGGCGCTGGCGCTCCCAGTCGGCGACCCAGGCGGCGGCTTCCCTGGCCAGGGCGCGCTCGCGGGCCAGGGCGGTCGGCGGCATGCCGGCCGAGACCAGTTCGCTCATATAAAGCGCCTCGAAGATCGCGGGCGCATCGACTGGGACAGGTCCGGGGTGGCGTTCGGCGAACTTTTCGAACGCGGCGTGGATGGCGGTGCCCCGGGCCCGGGCCTCGACCGGCTCGTCAGGGCGCTCCAGCGGATAGAGTTTCAGGATGTCGCGCGCCCAGACCGCATAGGGGTCGCGGGTCAGGGCCTCGATCCGGGTGACGGCCATTTTGCGCGGACGATCCTCGACCGGCGGGGTCGGGGCCGGGCGGGGATAGGGGGCGTAGGCGCCCGGAGCGTCGAGGGCGCGGGCCCAGTCCAGGGCGTCATCGCGGCCGGGCAGGGACAGTCCCCGCGCCGCCGGCCAGGGTCTTCAGTCGCCACAGCCAGCGGGACTCGACGGCCGGCGCGCCGCCGCGTGCGCTCGCAGTGGACCAGGATCACGTCGGGCGCGCTGGCGGCCTGGGCGAAGTCATGGGCGGTCAGGCCGACCCGGCGCTCGGGCGGCGGCAGGCCCAGCTTTTCGCGCATCGGCCGCGACAGGAACGGATCGATCGGCGCGCCCTGCGGCCAGATCCCTTCCTCCAGCCCCGCCAGCACCAGCCGGTCGGCCCGAACCAGACGCGCCTCAATGGCGCCCAGGATGCGCAGGCGCGGATGGGTGGCGCCGCCCACCCGCAGGGTCTCCTCATTGACCAGCCGGTTGAGGATGTCGGCGAAAGCTTGCGGCTTGGCGTCGGGCAGCACGACACCGTCCTCGATCAGGGCCGACAGCAGGCCGCCCAGGCACTCGCCGGCTTGGCCGATCCACAGGCGGTCGGGACCGGTCAGGGCTTCCAGCGCCTCGGTCAGGGCCAGGGCCGCCTTCGCGGGCGGGGCCATCTCGTCGACATAGGGCGCGGCGGCGTGGGTGACGGCGGCCAGCAGGCGTTGGGCCAGCGTCCTGGCGTTCGGATGACCGTCCAGCCGCAAGAGCAGGGCCTCGGCCGAGCGCGGGCGGGACCACGCAGGCCCTTCAGCTCCAGCATGGTCGAGGCTTCGAGGTCATCCTCGGACCGCACCAGCGGATGCTTTGCCAGGGCCAGCAGGCGAACCGGGTCCAGTGGATCAGCGACCAGCCCGGCCAGATGCTGGGCCAGGATCGCGGCCGGGCTGGCGGCCAGGCGCTCGCCGGCCGAGCTGTCGGGGATCACGCCCCAGCGCAGCAGGCGGGCATTGACCCGGCGGGCCAGGGTCTGGTCGGGGGTGACGAGGGCGGCGGTCCGTCCCGGCGTCTCCAGGGCTTCGCGCAGGAGCAGCGCGCAGGCGCTGGCGGCTTCCTCCTCGGTGCGGGCCGATATCAGCGACAGGCCCTTCAGGCCCTCGGCGACGGGGTCAAGGTCAGGCGCTTCGGCGCGCAGGCTGTCGATCTGGGCCAGCCAGTCGGCGGTGGCCTCGGCCGGCCGCAGGGCCTCGTTGACGATGCGCCGACGCCAGCGGCCCCGGCTGTCGCTCTCGGGAAACCACGGCCGCACATCGGCGCGCGTGACGCCGGCGCGGTCCAGCAGACGCCGCATAGCGCCCTGCGGATGCTGTTCGCCGACCTTGTCCCAGGCGCTTTCGGCCAGGTCTTCGTCCAGGCCCGGCAGCACGACCGCGCCCAGCGGGGCGGCGGCGACCACGCGCAGCAGGTCGGCGGTGGCCGGGGCCGTGCCGGTCGAGCCGGCGGCGACCAGCACCTCGGTCGGGGGATGCTCGGTCCAGCGTTTGGCGAGAGCGCGCAGCAGCAGGACGCGGCGATCGGCGACGTCGATCAGGCCCAGGTCGTTCAGGCGCTTTGGCCAAGCGGCCAACACCGCCTTGAGGAATCTTGCCGAGACCTGCCAGTGTTGGGCCAGGTCGCCGTCGGCCAGGCCGTCTAGCTTGCCGTCGGTGTCGATCTCTTCGATCCGGCAGCTGTCGAGAAAGTCCGACAGCGCCTTGGCCATTTCCAGCGCCTGGGACGCGCCGGGGGTGAAGGTCAGGAGGTCGGCGTGATCGACCACGATCCGGGCCAGCTCGAACCGCCGGCGGCGCGAGCTGATGGCGGGCGGCAGGTCCAGCGCCAGGTCGCCCGGCTCGAACGGCGGCTCGCCCTCGTCCAGGTCGCCCAGCGGGCGGATCTGCGGCAGCAGCAGCGCCTTGCCGTCGCTTGCGGCCAGCAGGGCGTCGGCCACGGCGCGGGCGCCGCGCCGGGTCGGGGTCAGCAGGGTGGCGCGGCGCAGGGCCTCGGGGCCCATGTGCGACAGGGCCGCCAGGAAGCCCGGGCCAGATCGTCCACGAACGGGCGGTGGGCCGGGATCGAGAACCAGCGCGGCCCGTCGCGTCCAAAAGGATCGGCAAAAGGGCCGCTGAAGGTCATTTCAGTTTCGCTTCCGCCAGATCGCGCGCGTCGGGATCGCCGACATGCATCCACAGGCCGTCGGGCGACACGCCATGGACGCGGTGGTCGGCGGCCAGGTCCTTCCAGATCGGCAGCAGCGAGAACGGACCCTCGGGACCGTCCGCCGTGATCGCCGGCTTGCAGATATGGACGCCGACATAGACCAGCGGCGCGGGCTCACCCGGGTTCTTGAAGCGCACGATCCCGTCGTCGGACAGGAACACGTCGCCGCTGTCGTGAAAGCCCAGCGAGCCGGCGGTCGATGCCAGCAGTAGGCAGACATCCATGGCCTCCGGATCCCAGGCCGCCGCGACGGCGTCGAGGGCCGGGGCGCCGCTCTCGATCCAGACGGAGTCGATATTGGCCACCCAGACCGGGCCTTCGCCCAGCAGGGGCAGGGCGTGCTTGATCCCGCCGCCCGTTTCCAGCGCCTGGGGGCGCTCGTCCGAGATGACGATGCGCGGGCCAAGCCCCTTGGCCTGGCGCGCGGCGAGGTGGGCTTCGACCAGGTCGGCGAAATAGTGGACATTGACCACGGCGGTCTCGACCCCCGCTTCGACCAGACGGTCGAGCATGTGGTCGATCAGCGCGCGGCCGGCCAGCTCAACCAGCGCCTTGGGCCGGTCGTTGGTCAGCGGCCGCATGCGGGTGCCGAGGCCGGCGGCCAGCACCATCGCGATCTTGGGAGCCATGCGGGGAGCGCTCATCGGCGGGCCTCCGCCGGAACATGCTGGTCGAACCAGGCCTTCACGCCGCTCAGCGCAGGATCACGCAAATTACGCTCCAGATAGCGCCAGGTGCGGGGCATGTAGGCTTCGTACTGAGTACGGCCGAGCAGGGCCTGGCGGGCGAACACCCGACCCAGGATCCGTGCGGCGTTGGAGGCGGCCAAGGCGCGGTAGTCAGCGATGAAGGCCTCGCGATCCAGCTCCGGCCGAGCGGCCAGATAGCGGTCGAGCATGGCCGCCTCGGTTTCGGGCGACACGTCGCGGCGGGCGTCCTGCAGTAGATGCGTCAGGTCCCAGGCCGGATGGGCGCGCAGGGCGTCCTGGAAGTCTAGCAGGCCGACGCGGGCCGGGCCTTCGCGCTGCGGCAGCCAGACCAGGTTCTGGGCGTGATAGTCGCGATGGGTGAAGACGGTCGCGCCCGCCTCGCCGCGCACCCAGACCGGCGCCCACAGCGCGTCCCATTCGCTGACAGCGTCGGCGCTGAAGGCTGGAATGCCCGCGAACTGCGGCCACCATTCCAGGAAGGTGTCGGTGGCGATCTTCAGAGCCAGGGTGTCGTAGGTCAGCAGCGGCCAGCTCACGCCGCCTGGGGCGGTCAGGATCTCCGGCGGGGTTTCGGCATGCAGGGCGATCTGCACATCGACGGCGGCTTCGTACAGCGGGCGCTCGTCCTGACCTTCGGCGATCAAGGTGGCGTAGAGGCCGTCGCCCAGGTCTTCCAGGATCGCGAGGCCAGCCTCGATGTCGTGCGCCAGGATGACGGGCGCCGAAAGGCCGCGCTCGCGCAGATAGGCGGCCGTCGCCACGAACGCCGCGACCGAGCCGGCGGCCAGGCGCGCGGCGGCGTTATAGCCCAGGGCGATCCGCTCGGCGTCGCTGGCCGCCGGCGGGCAGACCACGCTCTCCAGAGCCGGCGGCTGGTCCATGAAGATGAAGCTGACGCCGCCATCCCGATGCAGGCGCTCATAGCTGCGGGTCGAGGCGTCGCCGCCCAGGCTTTCCCGGCGCGTATCGCCATAGCCGTGGGCGATCAGGAACGCGGCCTTGGCCGTCTCTCTGTCGGGAATTGGGGGGCGCTCAGAACTCAAGGGTGCGTCCTTCAAATCCGCCATGCCGGGTGATCGTGACGCCTCGCGCGTCGCCGTCGAGGGCGATGTCTATATCGAGCCGAGTCGGGGGCAAACGCCCTTCCAGCCTCTGCGGCCATTCAATCAGCGCGACGCCGCCGTCGAGGGCTTCCTCCAGGCCGATCTCATAGGCCTCGTCGGGATCGGTCAGGCGGTAGAGGTCGAAATGGGCCAGCGGGAACGCGGCGGTCTCGTAGAACTGCACCAGGGTGAAGGTCGGGCTGGGAACTTCCTCGTCCGGCGTGGTCAGGGCGCGGATCAGGGCCCGGGCCAGGGTCGACTTGCCGGCCCCCAGGGGACCGGTCAGGCAGAGGGCGTCGCCCGGCTGGAGCGCGAGGGCCAGGGCGCGGCCCAGATCCTGGGTGGCGGCCTCGTCTGCGAGGCGGAGGAGGGCGTTCAACGGGCGAGGCCTTGGATGTCTGGGAACAACTCTCACCCCATAGCGCTTCGTCGCTGTCATGGCTTCCCTGTTTGGGCGTGGCCGGAGCCAGGAAAATTGACGCGGCCGTCTTCACGGTTGAGTCTAGCCTTCGATGGCAAAGCGGAGCGTGGGAATGAACAAGGCCAAGCTGGGTTTGATCGGCTTTCTGGTGGTTGCGGTGCTGGTGGGCGGGTTCGTCGGCTACTGGAACCTCGAGCTGCGCTGGCGGCCCAAGACCATCACCAAGCATCAGGCCGAGATCGCCAAGATCCTGCAGGAGTCCGGCTGGGTGTCGCCCGGCCTGCCGGGTCCGAAGTTCTACATGGTCAGCTTCCGCACCTGCCCCGACTGCGTGCGGTTCAAGGCCGAGGAGTTTCCCAAGCTTCATGCGGCGGGCGTCGACACCCGGGTGATCGAGATCGCCCGCGCCGAGCGCAACGGCGTGCCCAAGTCCACGCCGGTCGAGCGCGCCACGGTGGCCGAGCTGTGGGTCAATCGCAGCTGGGCCCTGGCCGAGCGCTGGGACGCAACGCCGGTGGAGGCCTGGACCGCGCCGGGCATCAAGCCGGCCGACGGCGACATCGCCCGCACGGCGGTGCTGTCGGCCTGGGCGCCAATGTCGAAAAGCTGACCCCGCTGATGAAGGACAATGGCGTCAAGTTCGCCTGTCCGCTGCTGGTCTGGTGGACGAAGGACGGCGTGATGCGGGCCTGCGCCTGCGAGCGGCGCGAGACTTACCGGTTCGTGCGCAAGGAGCTGGGGGCTTAAGCGGCTTGCTCCCGGCGACCCTCCCGCGCTAACCGCAGTCCTGATGCCGACATCCCTCCGTACAGCCTATCGCGAGCGCCTGGCCCAGGGCGAGATCCGCCCCGACTCCGCCCAGGCCGCCGCCATCGACGCCCTGTCGCGGCTGGAGGCCGATCTGGACTCGGCCGGCGAGCCCAGCTTTTCGCTGTTTGGCCGCAAGCCCAAGAGCCAGCGCGGCGTCTACCTGTGGGGTCCGGTCGGGCGCGGCAAGTCCATGCTGATGGACCTGTTCTTCGAAAGCGCGCCGATCGCCCGCAAGCGCCGGATCCACTTCCACGCCTTCATGGCCGAGGTCCACGGCCATATCGACGCCTGGCGCAAGGGCGACGCGGCCCAGCGCAAGGCGCGATTTGGCCAGCACAAGGGCGACGACCCTATCGTGCCGACCGCCGAGCTGATCTCCAGCCAGGCGCGCCTGCTGTGCTTCGACGAGCTGCAGGTCACCGATATCGCCGACGCCATGATCCTGGGCCGACTGTTCGAGGCCCTGTTCGCCCACGGCGTCACCTTGGTGGCCACATCGAACCGCCCGCCCGATGACCTCTACAAGGACGGGCTGAACCGCCAGCTGTTCGTGCCCTTCATCGACATGCTCAAACAGGCGCTGGACGTGGTGGCCGTGCGCGGTCCGGTGGACTTCCGCCTGGATCGCCTGCGGGCGGCGCGCACCTGGCTGTCGCCCAATGACAAGGCCGGCCGCGAGTTCGACCGACTGTGGGCCGACATGCTGGACGGCGCGACCGAAACCGGTGTGACCCTGACCGTGCTGGGCCGCGAGATCCGCCTGCCGCGCGCCGCCGGCGGCCTGTTGCGCTCGTCCTTCGCCAGCCTGTGCCAGCAGGCGCTGGGGCCGCAGGACTATCTGGCCCTGGCCGAGCGCTTCCACACGATCTTTCTGGAAGACGTGCCGCGCCTGACGCCGGCCCGGCGCGACGCCGCCAAGCGGTTCAACACCCTGATCGATGCGCTCTACGAGGCCGACGCCAAGCTGGTGGCGCTGGCGGATGCGGAGCCCGAGGCGCTGTATCCTGCCGGCGACGGCGCCTTCGAGTTCGAGCGCACGGTCTCGCGCCTGCAGGAAATGCGTTCGGCCGACTATGTCGCCCGGGTGCGGGATTAGGAGAAGGCCGTGAGTGTCAGGGACCGCATAAGGATCCGCGAGGAGCGTCTGCTCTCCGACAACTGGTACGTCCTGAAGACCACGACCTTTGACTGGAAGCGCAGCGACGGAACCTGGCAGACCCAGAACCGCGAGACCTATGACCGGGGCAATGGCGCGGTGCTGCTGCCCTACAATCGTGCTGCCCGCACGGTGCTGCTGGTCAAACAGTTCCGCTATCCCGCCTATGTGAACGGCTATGACGGCCTGCTGATCGAGGCCGCCGCCGGTCTGCTCGACAACGCCGAGCCCGAAGCGCGCATCCGCGCCGAGGTCGAGGAAGAGCTGGGCTATCGTCTCGGCGAGGTCCGCAAGGTGTTCGAGGCGTTCATGAGCCCCGGCTCGGTGACCGAGACCCTGCATTTCTTCGTGGCCGAGTATGACGCGGACATGCGGATCGGCGCCGGCGGCGGCCATCCGGACGAGGGCGAGGATATCGAGGTGCTGGAGCCCACCCTCGACGAGGCCCTGGCCATGATCGCCGACGGCCGGATCGTGGACGCCAAGACCATCATGTTGCTGCAGCATCTGGCCCTGCACATCCTGCGCGGATAGCCGGCCGCCAATCCCGTCTGCAGCCCGAAGAACCGCCAACTGCGGGTTCTGGCACGGCCGAACGGGGGAGGGATCCTGTCGAGGAAGCTTCGCCGCGCGTTAGTCCGCATGCCGCGCGTCGAACGAAGCTGCATCTTCGCGCGCGATCGCATCGTAGCTGAACTGTGATCACCGTGGGGCGGTCACAGCTATGAGAACGTTTCTCAATAAGGACCGCTTCGTTGACACCCCCGCGCTCGCGCTTAAAAGCATCCCGCAACGCACAAAGGCTACTGGGGTTGGACCTCTCATGACCGACACGAGCCGGGGGCTGCCTGAGCGCCCGATGTCGCCGCACCTTCAAGTGTGGCGTTGGCATATCACCATGGCCTGCTCGATCCTGCACCGTGGCTGCATCATGGGCCTGTATGTCGGCGCCGTTCTGCTGTCCGGCTGGGCGCTGTCTCTGGCCCTCGGGCCCGACGCCTATGCCGGCTACGCAGGCCTTCTGGGCTCGGCGCTCGGCAAGCTGGTGATGATCGGCCTGACCTTCGCCCTGTTCTTCAACATCGCCTATTCGATCCGCCAGAGCTTCTGGGACGCGGGTGTCGGCTTCGCGCCGAAGACCGCTGACCTGACCGGCGCGGCCGCCATCGCCTTCGCGGTGGTCGCCACGATCGTCACCTGGGTGATCGCCGCCGCTACGGGAGCGTTCTGATCATGGCCGAGAAACACTCCGAACGTTTCCGCACCCCCCTGTCGCGCGCGCGCGGCATGGGCGCCGCCCGCCACGGCGTCAGCCACTTCATGACCGAGCGCGTCTCGGGCATGGCTCTGGTGCCGCTGTCGCTGTGGGCCGTGTTCGCCGGCCTCAAGCTGGGCGCCGGTGATTTCGAAGGCGCGGCCGTGTGGCTGTCCAGCCCGGTCAACGCCGTGCTGCTGGTGCTTTTGCTGGTCGCCGCCCTGATCCATCTGCAGGGCGCGGTCCAGGTCGTGATCGAGGACTACATCCAAAAGTTCACGACCAAGAGCGCTCTCGTCGTTCTCAATATCTTCGTCTGCGTGCTCAGCGGCGCCCTGGGGGTCTTTTCGATCCTCAAGGTCGCCCTCACCGGAGCCTTTTGATGTCGGCCTACAAGTTCATCGATCACAAGTTCGACGTCGTCGTCGTCGGCGCCGGCGGCTCGGGCCTGCGCGCCGCGCTCGGCTTGCGCCCAGGCCGGTCTGAAGACCGCCTGCGTCACCAAGGTGTTCCCGACCCGCAGCCACACGGTGGCGGCGCAGGGCGGCATCTCTGCCTCGCTCGGCAATATGGGCCAGGATGACTGGCGCTGGCACATGTACGACACCGTCAAGGGGTCGGACTGGCTGGGCGACCAGGACGCCATCGAATACCTGACCCGCGAATGCGCCGGCCGCCGTCTATCGAGCTGGAGCACTGGGGTGTGCCGTTCTCGCGCACGGCCGGAGGGCAAGATCTATCAGCGCGCCTTCGGCGGCATGACCAAGAACTATGGCGAAGGCCCGATCCAGCGCACCTGCGCGGCGGCCGACCGCACCGGTCACGCCATGCTGCACACGATGTACCGGCCGAGTCCCTGGCCCACGACACCGAGTTCTTCATCGAGTATTTCGCCCTCGACCTGATCATGGAAGACGGCGTCTGCCGTGGCGTCACCGCCTGGAAGCTCGACGACGGCACCCTGCACCGGTTCCAGCGCCCAGCATGGTGATCCTGGCCACCGGCGGTTACGGCCGCGCCTACTTCTCGGCCACCTCGGCCCACACCTGCACCGGCGACGGCAACGCCATGGCGCTGCGCGCCGGCCTGCCGCTGCAGGACATGGAATTCGTGCAGTTCCACCCGACCGGCATCTACGGCGCGGGCTGCCTGATCACCGAAGGCGCCCGCGGCGAAGGCGGCTATCTGACCAACTCGGAGGGCGAGCGCTTCATGGAGCGCTATGCGCCGTCCGTGAAGGACCTGGCCCCGCGCGACATGGTCAGCCGGGCCATGACCATCGAGATCCGCGAAGGTCGCGGCGTGGGCCCCAACAAGGACCACATCTTCCTGCACCTGGATCACCTCGGATCCGAAGATCCTGCACGAGCGCCTGCCCGGCATCTCCGAGACCGCCAAGGTCTTCGCCGGCGTCGACGTGACCAAGGCTCCGATCCCCGTGCTGCCGACCGTCCACTACAACATGGGCGGCATCCCGACGAACTATCACGGCGAAGTCGTCACCAAGTCGGGCGACAACCCCGACCAGCGTGATCCCCGGCCTGATGGCCGTGGGCGAAGCGGCCTGCGTGTCGGTGCACGGCGCTAACCGCCTGGGCTCCAACTCGCTGATCGACCTGGTGGTGTTCGGCCGCGCGGCTGCGCTGCACGCCGCCAAGATCGTCAAGCCGAGGCGCCAAGCACGAGCCGGACTGCCGACCGAGCCGGCAGACCGACGGCGACCTGGCCCGGTTCGACCGCTTCCGCAACGCCTCGGGCCCGCGTCCGACCGCAGACCTGCGCCTCGAGATGCAGCGCGCCATGCAGGAAGACGCCGCCGTGTTCCGCACCGGTGAGTCGCTGAAGAGCGGCGTCGAGCGCGTCAACGCCGTCGGTCTCCGCCCGCAAGGACATCGGCGTCAGCGATCGCGGCCTGGTCTGGAACACGCGACCTGATGGAGACCCTGGAGTTCGACAACCTCGTCGTCCAGGCCGCCGTCACCGTCGCCGGCGGCCGTGAACCGCACCGAGAGCCGCGGCGCCCACGCCCGCGAAGACTTCGGCGATCGCAACGACGGCGAGTGGATGAAGCACACCCTGGCCTGGCTCGACGTCGACACCGGCAAGGTGAAGATCGATTACCGCCCGGTCCACAGCTACACGATGTCGGACGACATCGCTTACATCCCGCCCAAAGCACGGGTTTATTGAGGGTCCTATGGTCGAGCTGACGCTTCCCAAGAACTCCCAGGTCAAGGCCGGCAAGCACTGGCCCGCGCCCGCCGGAGCCACGAAGGTCAAGACCTTCAAGATCTATCGTTACGACCCCGAAGCGGGCGGCAATCCGCGCTGGGATACGTACGACGTCGATATGGAAGCGGTCGGACCGATGGTCCTGGACGCGCTGCTCTATATCAAGAACACCATCGACTCGAGCCTGGCCTTCCGCCGGTCGTGCCGGGAAGGGGTCTGCGGCTCCTGCTCGATGAACATCGGTGGCCGCAACACCCTGGCCTGCACCCACGGCTGGGCCGAAGTGCCCGGCAAGACCGTGCAAGATCGACCCGCTGCCGCACGTGCCGGTGGTCAAGGACCTGATCCCGGACCTGACGCTGTTCTACGCGCAGTACGCCTCGGTCGAGCCCTGGCTGCACACCGACACCCCCGAGCCCCAGGCAGAATGGCGCCAAAGCCCGGAAGACCGCGCTGAAGCTGGACGGTCTGTACGAGTGCATCCTCTGCGCCTGCTGCTCGACGTCGTGCCCCAGCTACTGGTGGAACGGCGACAAGTATCTGGGCCCGGCGGCCCTGCTGCACGCCTATCGCTGGCTGATCGACAGCCGCGATGAGGCCACCGGCGACCGCCTCGACCAGCTTGAGGATCCGTTCAAGCTCTATCGCTGCCACACGATCATGAACTGCGCCCAGGTCTGCCCCAAGGGTCTGAACCCGGCCAAGGCGATCGCGGAAATCAAGAAGATGATGGTCGAGCGCGTCGTCTGACGCGTTTGGCCATGTCTCTTCCGCGCAAGGCGCTTGCCAAAAGGTGACGCCGCCGTCATTTTTGACGAAATGGGAGGGCGCGTCGTTGAACGCAGTCGAGTCGGGCGATTTGAACGCGCGCGTGGTGATCGTGGGCGCCGGCCATGCCGGGGGCTCCGCCGCCGCGTTCCTGCGCCAGTACGGGCATACGGGCCCGATCGTGCTGATCGGCGACGAGCCGATCCCGCCCTATCAGCGTCCGCCGCTCTCCAAGGCCTGGCTCAAGGGTGAGGCCGACGCCTACTCTCTCTCCTTGAAGCCCGCCGACTGGTACGCCGACGCCGGCGTCTCACTGCGACTGGGCGGGGTGGTCACCGCGATCAACCGCGCTGACCGCTTCGTCACCCTCGCCTCGGGCGAGACCTGCCCTTACGACTATCTGATCCTGGCCACCGGCGCCCGCGCCCGCAGGCTGCCGATCCCCGGGGCGGACCTCGAAGGCGTGCTGGCCCTGCGCACGGCGGCTGATGCCGAGCTGCTGAAGCAGGCCCTGGGCCCGGACAAGCGACTGGCCGTCGTCGGCGGTGGCTATGTGGGCCTGGAGGCGGCGGCCTCGGCCCGGGCGCTGGGCGCGCACGCCATGATCATCGAACGCGAGGATCGTGTTCTGGCGCGTGTCGCCTGTCACGCGCTCTCCAGTTTCTTCCAGGATTATCACGCCGCTCGTGGAATCTCCTTCGCGCTCAATGCCGGGGTCGAGGCCGCCTGAAGGCGAGAGCGGCCACGTCACCGGCGTGCGGTTCACCGATGGCCACGCGTCCTCCGCCGCGTGTTCGCCCTGGTCGGGGTCGGCGCGATTCCCAACGACGAGCTGGCCAAGGATGCCGGTCTCGACTGCGTCAATGGCGTGGTCGTCGATCTGGAGGCGCGCACCCAGGACAGGCGGATCTTCGCGATCGGCGACGTCAGCCACCGGCCGTTGCCGCTGTATGAGCGTCAGTTCCGCCTGGAGAGTGTGCCTAACGCCCTGGAGCAGGCCAAGCAGGCCGCCGCCGCCATTGTCGGCCGCGCGGGTCCCGCGCCCGAGGTTCCGTGGTTCTGGTCCGACCAGTATGATCTGAAGCTGCAGATCGCCGGCCTGCCGTTCGACGCCGACCGGATCATCGTTCGTGGCGACGTGTCGGCGGCGAAGTTCGCGGTCTTCCATATGAAGGGCGACCTGATCCAGGCCGTCGAGGCGGTCAATGCGCCGCCCGAATTCATGGCGGGCAAGCAGCTGATCGCCAAGCGCACGCCCGTGTCGGTCGAAAAGCTGGCCGACACCTCTATCTCAATGAAGGACGTGGCGGCCTAAGCCGCACACAGGGGAACTCCCAAAAGGGGGCAAGAAGGAAACCTCATGGCCAAGATCACCTATATCGAACACGACGGAACCGAGCACGCCATCGAGGTGAAGGCCGGGCTGACGGTCATGGAAGGCGCTGTGAAGAACAACGTGCCCGGGATCGACGCCGACTGCGGCGGCGCCTGCGCCTGCGCCACCTGCCATGTCTATGTAGACGACGCCTGGCTGTCGAAGACCGGCGACAAGTCCGCCATGGAAGAGTCGATGCTCGACTTCGCCGAGAACGTCGAGCCCAACAGCCGTCTGTCGTGCCAGATCAAGGTCAGCGACACGCTGGACGGCCTGGTTGTCCGTCTGCCGGAAAGCCAGCATTAACGACGTCTTTCACAAAGCGTCGTTATATCGTCATGCGGGGGTTGCCATGACGGCGAGGCGGGACTAAATCCGCCCCTCGCTCGGAAACGCACCGCGTCCGGACGGAGTTGGCCCCGAAAGGGTGCTTGCATCGTCCAGTTCGCTTCGTTAGTTTCCGCGCTCCAATCGACTCGGTGATGATCCAAATGAGGGCGGCCTCGGCGGCCCTGGACCATCCTTTTGTCTTTTCACTCCCCGGTTTCGGGTTTTGAAAAGTCCGGAAAGAGCCGGTTGACTTCGGAATGGCGCCTCTCTAGAAGCGCCGCTCCGGCATCGCAGACAAGAGTTCGCAAGAATTCAGCGGCGCGATGTTAAGTCTAACGACCAGTTGTTCTGAAGTTTCTTCAAAATAATCGGTTGACTGACTTAGCTGGTTTCCTTAGAAGCTGGCAGCTCTGGTGGATCCGGGATTTCCCGGGGCTCACCACTCTGGTTCGAAACGTTTTGGAAAAAACGATTTGACAC
>CBDIQV010000005.1:0-369526 GCA_965284055.1 Caulobacteraceae bacterium | reverse complement strand
TTGGCCATCATGGCCTCCTTGGGTTGGGAATTGAGACTTGGGCGGGAGAAGCCTAGAGCCTCGCCCCGCCCGGGGATTGAAGGATGTGGCTGCGCCTAGGCGGCGTCGACCAGAACGAGCTCGGCGTCTTCGAGGGCGGTGACGGTGATCACGTCCTCATTGGCGATGGCGGCGCCGTCGCGGGCGTTGAGCTGGACGCCGTTGACCGTGACCGAACCCACGGCCGGCACCCGCATGGCGGCTCTTGCCCAGGTCGTAGGTCGTGCTTTCGCCGGCCTTCAGCGTGGCGCCCAGGACGCGGGCGTCGGTGCGGATCGGCAGGACGTCGCCGTCATTGTCAAAGCCGCTGGCCAGGGTCACGAACTTGCCCGAGCGGTCACCCTTGGGGAAAGGCTTGGCGCCCCAGGACGGCGCGCCGCCCGAACGGTTGGGCTCGATCCAGATCTGGAAGATGCGGGTGGTGTCGCCTTCCAGATTATATTCCGAGTGGCGGATGCCCGACCCGGCGCTCATCACCTGGACGTCACCGGCTTCGGTGCGACCCTTATTGCCCAGGTTGTCCTGGTGGGTGATGGCGCCGCTGCGGACATAGGTGATGATTTCCATGTCCGAGTGGGGGTGCGGCGGGAAGCCGGTATTGGGGGCGATCTCGTCATCGTTCCACACCCGCAGGGCGCCCCAGTTCATGTTCTTGGGGTCGTAGTAGCTGGCGAACGAAAAGTGATGCTTGGCCTTGAGCCAACCGTGGTCGGCGCCGCCAAGCTTGTCGAACGGTCTGCGATCGATCATGGCCTGAACCCTTGATTTTCCTCGGCGCCGACATCGGCGTCGCTTGCTTGAGGTGAAGATAGAGATCAGGATCGATGCCGAAATAGAAACTATTGAAACCCATTGTTTCCAAAATGAGCAAGTTGCCTGATCTTGAGGGCCTGGCGATCTTCGCCAAGGTCGTGGAACTGCGGTCGTTCGCCGCCGCCGCCGATGAACTGGCCCTGTCCAAGGCGACCGTGTCCAAGGCCGTCACCCGTTTGGAAACGCGCCTGGGCGCGCGGTTGTTCAATCGCACCTCACGCCGTCTGGCCCTGACTGACGCCGGCCAGAGCCTGGTCGAGCCGGCCACGCGGGTGCTGGCGCAGGGCGAGGCAGGCCGCGAAGGCCACGGCCGAGGCGAGCGCCTGCCGCCCCGGGCTTGTCGCGGACTGGCCGCGCCGATGTCGTTCGGCCGGTCGGACGCCGGGGCGCCGGCGCTGCCGGAATTCCTGACCCTGTATCCCGAGGTCACGGTGGACCTGCATCTGAGCGACGCCACGATCGATCTGGTCGGCATGGGCTTTGACGCCGACCCTCGCGTGCTGCGTGCCCTGCCGATCCTTCGCCTGGTGGCGGCGACGGCTGCGGCCGGGTGAAGCGCCATGTGGTTGGCGCCCTCTGCCCTACCTGGCCCGGGCGTGGGCGTCCGACCCATCCAGGCCTACCTGGCCGAGCACAGCGGCCTTGGCTACGCCTACCTGCCGACGCCTGGACACCCGGCGTGTTCGTGAATGCGGCCGGCGAGGAAGCCTCGATCCGTCTCCGGCCGGTCCCTTGCGGGCCAACAACGCCGACGCCCTGATGCCCGCCCTCTGATCGCGGGTCAGGGTCTGGCCGCCGGTGCCCGACTTCATCGCGCACGCCGCCCTGGCGGATGGCCGGCTGGAGGCGGTGATGCCGGACTGGACCCCTCCGCCGATCGCACTGCATCTGGTCATGCCGCCGGGCGGTCCAAGGCCCGCTCGGGTCGAGGCGCGCTGACAGCCTTCCTGACCGCGACCTTGAGCGGCAAGACCCGCTAGCGCGTTGTCGTGGGAGCGCTGGACGTGATCCGCCGGAAGGTCAGCGACTGGTCGGGCGGGCCGGGCTGGCCGTCGACGTCCTGCTCGACCCGGATGGTATTGGGGTCAGCAAGCCATACCTTCATCGACTGACGGCGTCCGGACTTGCCCTGGGTGACGACCACCACGCCATTGGCTCCTTCGCGCGTCACGCTGATCTCGACCAGGGCCATGTTGACCACAGCCCGCGTGGCGCGGCCGTCCAGCGGCGCGTCGGCGAACTGGATCGCGGCGACGCCGTCCGGGTCTTCCTCGACCAGCGTCCAGGCCAGGGCCGCGCCGGTGTCCTTGGTGATATCGAGTTCGGCCGCCGTTGGAGCCGCGCCGGTCAGCGCCTCGTTGAACCGCGCACGCCGACGACATCCAGCGTCCAGCGACCCAGGGCGCCGATCGGAGCGGCCTCCCGAGCCTGGGCGATGAGGCGCGCGTGGCAGCCGTCGCCAGCGCGAGGGCGAGCGGAATGGCCTTGAGCATCGCGGACTTCATGGACGGCCTCCTGACGGCGCGGACTGAAGATAGGGCCGTCGTGGCCGATCACAAAGGGTCAGACCGCCCGCTCCATTCCAGGAGAGACCTGAGGAGCGGGCGATCGCCAGGGCGCCGGAGGCTGGGGAAGCGGCCGGGTCCTGTTCCATGACCGGCGGGGCGGGGAGAGGCGGCCGGTGGGAACGCCCGCACCATGCTCCCCCGCCGCGCGGGGCGATTGCAGATTCAGGCGTCACTTTGAATGAACAGGACCCCAGGGCGGGCCGCTACAGGCTTTCCACCTGGGCCGGCGTGAAGGCGCCAACCTGGATCGGGCTCATCGCCGCGATACTGGTGCTGGATAGCCAGTCCAGCTGGCTGATGGTCAGGCCCGGGATCTGGGCGGGCGTGAGGTAGCCCACCTGGGTTGTGCTGAGTCCGCTGATCACGGTGGTTGACAAGGCCCCGATCTGCGACGCGGCCAGGGCGCCGACCTGGGTGCTGGTCAGTTCGTTGAACATGTCCACGCTGAGGCTGCGCATCTGATAGGCCGAAAGGCCCTTGATCGCCGTGCCGGTGAGCGCGCCGATCTGGGTGCAGTGCCCAGCGCCGCCAGATTGGTCACCGACAGCGGCTGCGCCAAGCTGAGGCGCTGTCAGGTTGGCGACCTGGGTGGTCGAGAATTCGGGCCGATGATCGGTGGTGGTGCCGCCGCGCAGCTGGTGTCGAGGTTAGGCCCGTGACCTGGGTGGTCGACAGGGCCTGGAACTGGGTCGAGGTCAGCCCCGACAGATTGCTGGCCGATATGCCGCCGACCTGGCTCGCCGACAGACCGATCAACTGAGTGGATGAGAGTTCGGCGAAGTCGTCCGCGCTCATGCCGCCCAATTGGGTCGCGTTCAGTCCGGCGAGCTGCGTGCTGCTCAGGGCGGCGATCTGCGTGGCGGTGAGGTCGTTGATGTTTGTTGTCGACAGCCCGCCCAACTGGGTCGCCGTCAGGCTCAGAACCTGGGTGTTGCTGAGCGCGCTGAACTGCGTCCCGCTGAGCGCCGCAACCTGGCCGGCCGAAAGCCCGGAGAGCTGGGTGGTGTCGAACCCGCTGACCTGGGCGGTGCTCATGGCCTCGATCTGGGTGCTGTTGAAGCCTTTCACCCGCGTCGATGACGGGATGTCCAGCTGGTCGAGCGTGAGGGACGCAACGGCCATGGTCGACAGTCCGCCCAGCTGCTCCGCGCCCAGGGCCGCGACGTGGGTCGTCGAGAGTTCGCCGATATCCGTCACCGTCAGCGCGGACATCTGGGTGACGGTCAGGCCCTTGACCTGGGTCCCATCCAGCGAAGCCACCTGGGTGGCGTCCAGGCGCGAGAAACTGGTCTCTGACAGCGCGCCGATCTGCGTGGCGCTGAACGCGTCCAGCCGCTGGGCGTCGAGGGCGGCCAGCTGCGTCGAGGTCAGGGCCTTGACCAGTGCGCTGCTGAACGTCGCCAACTGGGCCGCGTTGAAGGCCACATTGGCGCCGAAGCTTGGGATCTGGGTGGCCGAGAGGCCCTTGACCTGTGTGGCCGACAGGGCCTCGACCTGGGTCGTGTCGAGCACGGCCACCGAGCTGGCGTTGATCGCCCCCACCTGGGTGCTGCTCAGCGTGGCGAGCTTGGTCGCCGAAAGGTCGTCGAAGATTTGCGCCGACAGGGCGGATATCTGGGCGGCGGAGAGATAGGCGATCGGCAAGGCGTTCGTCCTGATCGAAGGGTGGGGACGACCGCGACAACGGTCGAAACCCGGTTCCGAAGCATCACCCTAGGCAGATCGCAAGATTCGGTCCACGCGACATAGTAGACCCGGAACAGGGGCCACAGAGTTGCATGGCCTGGAACGACGGCCCGCGCCGTCCTGTCCTTAGCCGGCCTTGCCGCTCCACAGATCCAGATCGTCTTCGCGACCGATCAGGGCGAGGCCCGAGGCGATCGATTCGAACTCGCCGCCGCTCTCGATACGGTCTGTCGCGAACCGCCGGTGGAAGATGTCGCGCACGGCGGGCACGAACGAGCTGCCCCCGGTCAGGAACACCCGGTCCACGGCTTCGGGCGCGAGGTTGGCGCGGGCCAGCGCCTGGTCGACCGCCGTCTCGATGGCCGTCAGCTCCGGGGCGATCCAGCCCTCGAAGGTCGAACGCTCGACCTCCTGCTGGATCAGGATCGAGCCGGCCTCAAAGCGGAACGTGGCGCGTTCCTGGGCCGACAGCGCCTCCTTCAGGGCCGACACCGAGCGGTAGAGGGCGTAGCCGTGATTGTCGTCCAGCACCTCGATCAGGCGGCTGATCTTTTCGGGCTCCATCGCCGTCTTTTCCAGCGAGCGGATGTCGCGCATGTCGCGCGAGGCGCGCAGCAGGGCCAGCTGATCCCAGCGGGCGAAGGCGGTGTAGTAGCGCTGCGGAATGGGCAGGCGGTTGTCGAAGGCCCGATAGAGCGAGCCCTTGCCCAGGGCCGGCGACACCAGCTGGTCGATGATCCGGTAGTCGAAGGCGTCGCCGGCCACGCCGACGCCCGAATGGCTCAGCGGCGTCGAGGCCAGCGAGCCGTCGGCCTTGCGCTCGAACCGCACGAGCGAGAAGTCGCTGGTGCCGCCGCCGAAGTCGGCGACCAGCACGGTGGCGTCCTGCTTCAGTTGCCGGGCGAAGAAGAACGCCGCGCCGACCGGCTCATAGGCATAGCGGATGTCGGTGAAGCCCAGGCGCGCGAAGGCGGCCTCATAGCGCCGCAGGGCCAGGGCCTCGTCGGGATTGCCGCCGGCGAAGGTGACCGGCCGGCCGACGATCACGCGGGGCGGCAGGTCCGCCATGGCGTCGCCCGCATGCTCGCGCACCTTCAGCAGGAAGGCGGCCAGCAGGTCCTCGAACAGGTAGCGCTTGTTGAGGATGCGGGTCTCGGTGAAGGCGGCGCTGGCGGCGAAGCTCTTGAACGACTGGATGAACCGCGTCTCCAGCGGATCCTCGACATAGGCCTCGATCGCCCACGGACCGGCCTCGACCACCCGCTCATTGGCTTCGCCGCCTTGGCCCTGCAGGTTGTGGAAGCTCAGCGCCGAGCGGAAGGCGAACAGGTCGCCCTCGCCGGTCGGGAAGCGGACCAGGCGCGCAGGGCCGTCGCCGTTCGTCATCGAGACGACGGTGTTGGTGGTGCCGAAATCGATGCCGATCGTCGGCGGGGCGACGGACATGGGAAAGCCAGGGTTCGAGGGTGGGGTCGAGCGTCGTAACGGCTGCAGGCTGGGCGTCAAGCGCCTAGGCCGTTCGGCGGCCAAAGAGCGGCCGATTGACTTCCGTCTGGGCGTCCTGTCGAAGGACGCGATGGAACAGTTCGACGTCGTCGTAATCGGAGCCGGCGCGGCCGGCATGATGTGCGCCATCGAGGCCGGCAAGCGCGGGCGCTCGGTGCTGGTGATCGACCATGCCAAGGATCCTGGCGAGAAGATCCGCATCAGCGGCGGCGGGCGCTGCAACTTCACCAATATCCACACGGCGCCGGCCAATTTCCTGTCGGCCAACCCCAAGTTCTGCGTCTCGGCCCTGCGCCGGTATCGGCCCAGCGACTTCATCGCCTTGGTCCAGAAGCACGGCATCGCCTTCCACGAGAAGACGCTGGGCCAACTGTTCTGCGACGGCTCGGCCAAGCAGATCATCACCATGCTGCTGACCGAGATGCGGGCCGCGCATTGCGAACTGCGGCTCGAGACCGGCGTCGACCGCGTCTCGCGCGAGGGGGAGGGTTTCGAACTGGCCCTGTCCAGCGGCGCCAATGTCCGCTGCCGGTCCCTGGTGATCGCCACGGGCGGCAAGTCGATCCCGAAGATGGGCGCGACGGGCTTTGGCTATGAGATCGCCAGGCAGTTCGGCCTGGGCATTGTCGAGACCCGCCCGGCGCTGGTGCCGCTGACCTTCGAGGTCAAGACCCTGGAGCGGCTGGTCCCGCTGTCGGGCGTGGCGCTCGACGCCGTGGTCGCTCACGGCAAGACCAAGTTTCAGGAAGGCATGCTGTTCACCCACCGGGGCCTGTCCGGGCCCTCGATCCTGCAGATCTCGTCCTATTGGCGGGAAGGCGACGAGATTCGGGTCGACATGGCCCCGGGCGTCGACGCCCTGGCCACCCTGAAGGCGGCGCGCACGGCCACGCCGCGCCGGGCGGTGTCGACTGTGCTGGCCACCCTGCTGCCGCAGCGCGTGGCGCAGATCGTCTCTGATGACGAGGGCGCGCAGGGCAATATCGCGGACTGTTCCGACAAGACGCTGGGCCGGCTGGCCGCGTCGGTCAACGCCTGGACCTTCAAGCCGGTCGGCTCGGAAGGCTATCGCACGGCGGAAGTGACGCTGGGTGGGGTCGACACTAACGACCTCGACTCGCGGACCCTGCAGGCCAAGGACGCGCCCGGCCTCTATTTCATCGGCGAGGTGGTCGACGTGACCGGCTGGCTGGGCGGCTTCAATTTCCAGTGGGCCTGGGCCTCGGGCTGGAGCGCCGGGCAGTCGGTTTAGGCGCAGCGGGTGACTGGCCCTCTCCGCGCCTTCGGCGCTCCTCCCCCGTAGGGGGAAGATGAGAGCGTCTTCCCCCTACGGGGGAGGACGACCGCGACGCGGTCAGGAGGGGCGAGTGGAACCCGCCCCCAGAACCCAACTACTTCTTCTTGAACGGCTTACCGGCCGGCTTGCCGCCGTCGAAGCCCTTGGCCTTGAAGGGCCTGGGGCCCTTGAACGGCTTGGCGGGACCTTCGCCGCGCGGCTTGGGGACATACGCGCCCTTGGGCGCGCCGTCGCCGAACGCCTTGGGGGCGCCGCGGGGCTTGAAGTCGCGCGGCGGAGCGTCGCGGCTTTCGGTGCGGGGCTTGTAGGCGCGCTTGGCGCCACCTTCAGAGTCGGCCGGCGAGTAGGGACGCGGAGCATCATCACGCGGCGCGCGGGGCTTGAAGTCGCGCGGGGCGTCGTCGCGCTTGAACTCGGTGCGCGGCTTGAAGTCACGCGGCGCGGCGTTGTCGCGATCGCGAGCCCCCGAGTCACGAGCAGGACGAGCCTTGTAGTCGCCCTTTGGCTCTTCGCCCTTGCCGTAGGGCTTGGCGTTGCTGAAGCCGTCGTCGCCGTAGGTCGACGGACGCGGGGTGTGGTCGCGCGAGCCCGGGGCGTTGGCGCGCGGTGAACGCGGAGCGTCATCACGCGGCGGGCGCGGCTTGAACTCGCGCGGCGCATCGTTGTCACGGGGCGGACGCGGGGCGAAATCCTTGCGCGGACCGGCTTCGCGGGCGGCCGGGGCCGCCGTCGGGGTGATGGCGACGTCGTCACGGACGGTGGCTTGCACCGCCGCGCCGAACTTCACCGCCGCCTCGGCCGAGATCTCGAACTTGGTGTCGTAGTCGAAGATCCGGATCGAGCCGATGTCCTTCTTGGTCACGTGGCCCAGACGGCAGATCAGCGGGATCAGCCACTTGGGGTCGGCGTTGTTGCGGCGACCGGTGTTGAGGCGGAACCACTCGGCGCCGCTCATGTCGGCGCGCGGTTCGCGCTCCGGACGGTCACCACCGAAGTCGCGTTCGCCGCCGAATTCGCGGGGTTCACGCGGCTCGCGGCCGCGCGGGCCCGGATCGGCGCCATGGCGCGGGTCGTCGTAGATTTCTTCCGGCGCTGGCAGCTTGGCGCGACGGGTGCGGATCAGGGCCGAGGCCAGTTCCAGCGGCGTGCGCTTTTCCAGCATCACTTCGGCCAGGGCCGCGTCTTCCTCGGTCGAGACCTCGGAGAAGATCGGATCGTCCAGCAGGCGCTCGGTGTCCTTGACGCGGATCTCGTCGGCGGTCGGGGCGCCGCCCCAGTGGCCTTCGACGCCGGCGGCCATCAGCAGCTGCTCGGCCTTGCGGCGACGGGTGTAGGGCACGACCAGGGCCGAGACGCCCTTCTTGCCGGCCCGGCCGGTGCGGCCCGAACGGTGAAGCAGGGTCGCCTTATTGACCGGCAGTTCGGCGTGGATGACTAGGCCCAGGTCCGGCAGGTCGAGACCGCGCGCGGCGACGTCGGTGGCGACGCAGACGCGGGCGTGACCGTCGCGCAGGGCTTGCAGAGCGTCGGCGCGTTCGCGCTGGCTCAGCTCGCCCGACAGGCCGACCACGGCGAAGCCGCGCTCGCGCAGCTTGCTGTGCATGGCGCGGACGCTTTCGCGGGTGTTGCAGAACACCAGGGCGCCGGGGCTTTCAAAATAGCGCAGCAGGTTGACGATCGCGTGCTCGATCTCGTTGGGCGCCACCCGCACGGCGCGATATTCGATGTCGCGGTGCGGTTCGTTGCGGCCGACGGTGTCGATGCGCAGGGCGTCGTTCTGATAGCTCTTGGCCAGTTGCACGATCTCGCGCGCCAGGGTGGCCGAGAACAGCAGGGTGCGACGCTCAGCCGGGGCGGCGTCGAGAATGAATTCCAGGTCTTCGCGGAAGCCCATGTCGAGCATCTCGTCGGCCTCGTCGAGGACGGCGACCTTCAGCTCCGACAGGTCCAGGTGGCCGCGCTCGATGTGGTCGCGCAGACGGCCGGGGGTGCCGACGACGATGTGGGCGCCCCAGTTCAGGGCGCGCTGCTCGCGACGCGCGTCCATGCCGCCCACGCAGTTGACGACCACGGCGCCGGCGTCGGCGTACAGCCACGTCAGCTCGCGATTGACCTGGATGGCCAGTTCGCGGGTCGGGGCGATGACCAGGCACATGGGCGGGCCGGCCTTGGCGAACTTCTCGGCGTCACCCAGCAGGGTGGTCGCGGCGGCCAGGCCGAAGGCGACGGTCTTGCCCGAGCCGGTCTGGGCGCTGACCAAGAGGTCGCGGCCTTCGGCGTCGGCTTCCAGGACAGCGGCCTGGACGGGGGTTGGTTCGGCGTAACCTTGAGCAGCAAGAGCCCGCTCAAGAGCGGGGTGGGAGGCGGGGAAGGGCATATAGGTCCAATTCGGTTCAAGCGGACGGCACACACACACGTGCGGCCCGCGCCACGACCAAATACGACCCCCAAATGGACCGTGTTCTTGGTCTTATCTCGTGAAATATAGACCTGTTTGGTCGCCTTGCCGATGAGGCGCGGGCGAAAAGAGGTCCGATGGGCCGCTTAAGGAGGCTAAACTGGTCGGGATTGCAAGGGCGCGCGGGAAATTCTGACAGTGTGCGGCGGATTCGCCGCATCGTATGGTGAACGCTGGGGCGGCCGTTTGGACCGTGTTTCACCCGGCCAACGCCGCTGGCCCCCTACTGACCGCTATCGCGGTCGTCTTCCCCCGGAGGGGGAAGATGACATGCGCCGACCTCATCTTCCCCCTCCGGGGGAAGACGGCTGCGCAGCAGCCCGTAGGGGGCAAGTACGGGGACAGGGCTGCGTCTATCCCCGTGCTTTCCCGGGTAAAGCCAAATTAAATCAACACTCTGAAACTAAATCGAGCGCGCCAATCCTCCGCGCTCAAACCTCCCGTATTCTGTGTCCACCTCGTCGCGAGGAAAGGGCGCAAGGCCAGCGACCATGACGGCGGCGGGGTGTGATCGAGCGGGCAGCTCAATCGATGGCGGGAGGAGCGTCTTGCGCTCCGGGCCGTCAACCTCGTTGTTCTCTGGCGGCGGTCGGCCGAGGAAAACTAAAACGACGTGGCTTCGAGGGTCGAGCGAGCAACAGGCGGACTGAAAGGTCTCGCGGTCCAGGGGGGAGTCGCTCTCCCGCCTGCCCGTCGTAGGCGTCGAGGGTGAGGCGATAACACCGCCGGGCCCGAAGCGCTTTCGCCAGAACGGTCACGCGGAGCGGACGGCTTCGTCGAAACGGTATTTAGAAACACAATCATCCGGACGTGGTCCGGACGCTCCGCGACCCTTTCCATCACTCAGCGAGATTTCGCGTGAGGCGGCGAAGCCGTGTCCGAATTCCAAACCCAAAAAAGCCCCGCCTTCCTCGCCCCTGTGGCGAGGACCCATGGGGCAGCCCGGCCGCACATCACAATCACGCTCAACGCGAGCGGAATGCTGGGTCCTGGGCACAGGGCCCAGGAAGGCAGGTCGTCTTGGAGGACCGGCGGCGAAACCTAAACGTCCAGGTCCGCCACCGCGAACTCGGCGTTCTCCTGGATGAAGCGGAAGCGCAGTTCGGGTTTGCGACCCATCAGGGTCTCCACCAGCGACTCCACGGCCTCTTCGGAGCGCGGCAGGGTGATCTTGGCCAGGGTGCGCACGGCCGGGTCCATGGTGGTCTCCTTCAGCTGGGAGGCCATCATCTCGCCCAGACCCTTGAATCGCCCGATCTCGGGCTTCTTGTTCTTGAAGACCGTAGCCAGGAGCTCGTCCTTGTGGGCGTCGTCGCGGGCATATTCGGTCTTGCCGCCGTGGCTGATGCGGTACAGCGGCGGCAGGGCCAGGAACAGGTGCCCGCCGCGGATCAGCTCGGGCATGGTGCGATAGAAGAAGGTGATCAACAGCGAGGCGATGTGGGCGCCGTCGACGTCGGCGTCGGTCATGATGATGATCCGCTCGTAGCGAAGATCTTCTTCCCTGTAGCGATTGCCGCCCTGGGCCCCCAGGGCCAGCATCAGGTCGGAGAGTTCCTTGTTGGCGCTCATCTTGTCGCCGGTGGCCGAGGCGACGTTGAGGATCTTGCCGCGCAGCGGCAGGATCGCCTGGTTCTTGCGATTGCGGGCCTGCTTGGCCGAGCCGCCGGCGCTGTCGCCTTCGACGATGAACAGCTCGGCGCCGTCGACGGCGCTGCCGGCGCAGTCGGCCAGCTTGCCCGGCAGGCGCAGCTTGCGGGTCGCCGAGGCGCGGGACACTTCCTTGTCCTTGCGGCGCTTGAGGCGCTCCTCGGCCCGGTCGATGACGAAGTCGAGCAGAGCCTGGGCGTTCTTGGGCGAGGCGGTCAGCCAGTGGTCGAACGGGTCGCGCAGCGCGGCTTCCACGAAGCGCTGAGCTTCGCTCGACGACAGCTTTTCCTTGGTCTGGCCCTGGAATTCCGGATTGCGGATGAACACCGAGATCAGGGCGCCGGCCTGGGCGATGACGTCGTCGGCGGTGATGATCGCCGCGCGCTTCTCGTTCTTCAGCTCGGCATAGGCCTTAAGACCTCTGGTCAGGGCGGCGCGCAGGCCGCTCTCGTGGGTGCCGCCTTCGGGGGTCGGGACCGTATTACAGTACGACTGCATGAAGCCGTCATGCTCGCCGAAACCGCGCGGGGTCCAGGCGATGGCCCACTCGACCGCCCCGGCCTCGCCCTGGCGCTCGATACGACCCGAGAAGCTGTCGGGCGTGACCGTTTCCAGGCCCTTGGTGCGCTCGGCCAGGAAGTCGGCCAGGCCGTTGGGGAAGTGGAAGACGGCTTCGGGCGGGGTCTGGTCCTGGATGCGTTCCGGGGCGCAGCTCCACTTGATCTGCACGCCGCGGAACAGATAGGCCTTGGACCGGGTCATCCGGTACAGGCGCGCCGGCTTGAAATTGGTCCCTTCGCCGAAGATCTCGTCGTCCGGCTTGAAGCGCACCATGGTGCCGCGCTTCTTGCTGGGGCCGATCTTCTCGACAGGGCCCAGAGGCTTGCCGCGCGAGAACACCTGCAGGTGCTCGAACCCGTCGCGCCAGACGGTGACCTCGACCAGTTCCGACAGGGCGTTGACGACGCTGGCGCCGACGCCGTGCAGGCCGCCCGAGGTCTCATAGGCCTTGCCGCTGAACTTACCGCCGGCGTGCAGGACGGTCATGATGACCTCCAGGGCCGACTTGCCGGGGTGCTTGGGGTGCGGGTCGACCGGCATGCCGCGGCCGTCGTCCTTGACCGACAGGAAGCCGTCGGCGTCGAGTGCTGCCTCAGGTGCGGTTGGCATAGCCGGCCACGGCCTCGTCCATCGAGTTGTCCAGCACTTCGGCGAACAGGTGGTGCAGCGCCCGCTCGTCGGTGCCGCCGATATACATGCCGGGGCGCTTGCGGACCGGCTCCAGGCCCTCCAGCACCTCGATGTCGCTGGCGGTGTAGCCGCCCGACGAAGGGGCCGAGGCGGCAGGCGCCACGGTCGGCGGCGGCGGCGCGGCGGCGCGGGCCGGCGCCTCGACGTGCGGTTCACGAGCCGGCAGCGGCGCGGCGGGCGGCGGCGACAGGGCGTCGTCGCCGAACAGCGAGAACAGGGAGTTGGGATCGTCTTTGGAGGACATTACGGGAACATGCGTCGATTCTGTGGAAGCTCCGTATGGGCTTCCCGGAGTCCGGTGAAAAGAGGCGTGTCGTCGCGCTTCGTGGATTTGTTGGGGAACAAGGTCCTGCCCCCGGTGGGGGAGGAGGCCCGAAGGGCCGGAGGGGGAAGGGCGCAATGATGCCCCGAACTTCCCCCTCCGTCGCCTGCGGCGACACCTCCCCCATCAGGGGGAAGATTTTGAAGCCCTACCGGTAGGCCGGCGGCAGGCCGTTGTCGGGCGCCGCATAGCGGTCGCGCAGCTGTGTCTGGCGGCTGTCCCTGGGCTGTTCGACGCCGGCGATGAACACCTTGTCGGCCCAGCTCGTGGTCTCGAGCGGATCGCCGGTCCAGAGGACGACGTCGGCGGCCTTGCCGACTTCGAGCGAGCCGATCTTGCCGTCCATGCCCCAGATCTTGGCCGGGTTCAGCGTCACCGACGCCAGCCCGGCCGCGTAGGGCAGTCCATTGGCGACGGCGAGGCCGGCGTTGAGCCGTTCCTGGCGAAGGTTGCTGAAGTCCCGCGCGCCGTTGATTGCCACCGTCACGCCGGCGGCGTGCAGGCGAGCGGCGTTGTCGAGCCGCGAGCCAAGCGCCTCGAAGCTCTCGGGCAGGTCAGCTTGCGAGTCGACGATCACCGGAACGCCGGCCTTGGCGATCTCAGGAGCAACGACCCAACCTTCTTCCGCGCCTTCGAGGATGATCTTGATCTTCTCCTCGGCCGCAAGCTTGAGGGCGAGGCGGATGTCGGACGCGCGGTGGACGCGAACCAGCAGAGGCGTCTTGCCTTGGACGACCGGGATCAGCGCCTGAAGGTCCAGTCGCGACAGGCCGTAGTCGCGGGTCGCGCCCCGGTCATAGGCCGAGCGGTTGCGGGCGAAGGCGCGGGCGTCCTCCAGGGCCGACTTGATCAATACGATCGAGGCGCCGCGCGAACCGCCGGCGGAGCGTGCGCCGGACTCGCCCAGCGAGACGGTGACGGCCAGTTTGGAGGCTTCGACCAGATCGGGATTTCCGGCCTTGAGCCGGACGAACGCGGCCTGGCCGCCGAACAGCGGCGGATCGCCCCCGCCGTCCTTGCCGGCCGTCATCTCCTCGACCACGCCGTCATCGGCATGTTCGCTGGCGCCGCCGCCGACGCCGGAGAGGACCGGGGTCACGGCCGACGCGGTGACGCCACCGTCTCGGGCCAGGCCGATCATCGGCGAGGCCGGATTGACGCTGTAGGCGATGTCGAAGGCTGCGGAGAGCGCGCTGCCGGTGCCGTCGTCGCGCGTTTCGCGGACGCCGCTAACCTCGGACGCCGTGAGGTTGGACGAAGGCGCGATCAGGCCGGGAGTGACCACCCCGCCCTTGGCGTCGATCACCGTCGCCCCGGCCGGCGCCGTGACGCCCGCGCCGAGAGCGACGATCTTGCCGTCACGCATGACGATCGTGCCCGAAGCAATCGCTGGACCGCTGATCGGCTCGAGCCGGGCATTGGTGATGGCGATGGTTTGGGCGGCGGCCGGAACGGCGAGGGCGGCGCAGGCCGCGCTGGTCAGAAGGAAGGACCGGATCATCAGTTGAACGCTCCCTGGCCGGTTTGGCCAAGCTCGAAGTCTGACTTGGGCTGATAGCGCGGATCATGACGATCATAGGTCAGCGCGCCGTCGATATAGACCTGCTCGGCTTGGGCGTAGACGCTGAACGGGTCACGGCTCCAGATCACCAGGTCGGCGGCCTTGCCGGGCTCGATCGAGCCGGTCTTGTCGCCGATGCCCATGGCCTTGGCCGGGTTGGCGGTGATCCACTTGATCGCCTCGGCCCGGCTGACGCCGTAGCCCAGCTTGTTGCCGGCCGTCATGGCGATTGCGGCTTCCTGGTTCAGGCGCTGGGTCATGATGGGGTCGTCGGAGTGGATGACCACGCAGGCGCCGGCCTTCCACAGGATCGCGGCATTGGCGTCGATACCGTCCAGGCTTTCCATCTTGAAGCCGGTCCACGAGGCCCAGGTGGCCGAACAGATGCCTTCCTTGGCCAGCAGGCGCGCGATCTTGTAGCTCTCGATCGCGTGGTGGAACATCGTGATCTTGTAGCCAAACTCGCGGGCGATATCGATCATCACCGCTTCTTCATCGGCGCGGTAGCAGTGGTTCTGCACCAGGATCTCGCCCTTCAGGACGCCCGACAGGGTTTCAAGCTGAAGGTCGCGCTTGGGGGCGTCGGCCTTCTCGCCCTTCTGGACCTTGGCGCGGTAATCGTCCCACTTGCGGGTATAGTCGGCCGCGTCGATCCAGGCCTTGCGATAGCCGAAGACATTGCCCATCGCCGTCGAGGGCGAACGGCCCTTGCTGCCGTAGACCCGCTTAGGGTTTTCGCCGCAGGCCATCTTCAGGCCATAGGGCGCGTCCGGAAACTTCATGCCCTGCATGGTCAGGGACGGCACGTTCTTCAGCGTCACCGAACGACCGCCGAACAGGTTGGCCGAGCCGGGCAGGATCTGGAGCGTGGTCACGCCGCCAGCACGGGCCCGGTTGAAGCCCGGATCCTGCGGCCAGACGGAGTGCTCGGACCACACCTGGGCGGTGTTGGGATCGGTGGCTTCGTTGCCGTCCGACTTGGCCTGAACGCCCGGCGAGGGATAGACGCCCAGGTGGCTGTGGGCGTCGATGACGCCGGGGGTCAGCCACTTGCCCTTGGCGTCGATCACCTTGATGTCGGCCGGGATCGCCGTGCCGGGCCCGCCGACCGAGACGATCTTGCCGTCCGACATGAAGACAACGCCGTTGTCGATCTGCTGGCCGGTGGCGGTAAGGATGGTCGCGCCGACGATGGCGGTCGCCGAGGCGGGCAGGGGCTTGTAGGTCGACGGATAGCCGGTCGAGGTGGAGCCATCCAGCCCCTTGGGCAGGGGCTTGTTTTCGACCTTTTCGGCCGGCTTTGCTGGTGCGGCGCCGGGCTTGCCGCCGGCTCCCGTCGTCGTCGCGCAGGCCGCAAGACCCAGTGTGAGCAAGCTTACGGCCGCGGCCGTGCAGCGCCATCCCATCATGAAAAACCCCGACTCCCGAACAGGCGGGCAGGACAGACGAAAAGATCCCGCCAGGCAAGAGAGGCGGCGCCCCAGATCGCGCGATCCGTGAAATTTATCTGTCGTCTGATCCAGGTTGCGGCATCATGCGTTCGCTTCGACGACCCCTGCCCACCGGAGATGGACCCTTGGCTTTGCGTTCCCTGATCCTGGCCCTGGCCACGATGCTTCTGCTGGGTTGCGAAAGCCCTGGCGCGGGCGCGCCCCAAGGATCGCCGCCGATGTCACGGGCGGCCGTCGCCGAAGGGGGCATGTGCGGCGGAATCGCGGGATTTCAGTGCGCCGACGAACTCTCCTGCCAGTTTGAGGCTGGGCAGTGCCTTACGGTGGCGGATGCGTCGGGCATCTGTCGCAAGCGACCAACGATCTGCACGCGGGAGTACCAGCCGGTTTGCGGTTGCGACGGCAAGACCTATGGCAACGCCTGCACCGCGCGCGCCGCCGGAGCCAGCGTCGCCGCGCCGGGTGAGTGCAAGGCCTAGGAGATGGCATTGAAGGATTTAGGGATCGAGCGTCGAACGGTTCTGGTGACCGGCGCCGCCATGGCGGTTGCCGGAGCGCCGCCAGCAGCAACGAGCAAGGAGCGAGCGGGAATGTACGGATTGATCGGCCAGATGATCGCCACGGCGGGCAAGCGCGATGAGCTGATCACGATCCTGAGCGAAGGCACGGCGCAGATGCCGGGATGTCTGAGCTATATCGTGGCCAAGGACGCCTCGAACGCTGACGCTATCTGGATCACCGAGGTCTGGACCGATGCGGCCAGCCACGGCGGCTCGCTGAAACTGCCCGCCGTTCAGGCGGCGATCACTAAGGCCCGCCCCATCATCGCCGGTTTTGGCCAGAGGTTCGAAACGGTCCCTGTCGGCGGGGTTGGGCTGAACAGGACCTGACAGCAAAAAGGCCGTGGATCGCTCCACGGCCTTTCCGGTTTCTGGATCCGAGGATCGACTACATCTTCACGTTCAGGGACACGCCGACGATACGCGGTTCGTTGACGAAGGAGGTCAGGTTGTTGAAGTCGATCGCGCCCTTGAGGTTGTCCTCGTCGGTGATGTTGCGCGCGAAGACTGCGGCTTCCCAGGCGCCGTCCAGCTTGGCGTAGCCCAGCTTGAGGCCGCCTTCGAAGTCGCCCTTGCTGTAGAACTCCTTGGACTCATAGAGGAAGAAGTTCGTCATGCCCTGCACCTTCCAGTCGGTGAAGGCGAAGAGTTCGCCGTCGGCGCCGAAGGGCACGCTGTAGCGGGCGGTGAAGTCCAGTGTGTATTCCGGAGCGTTGGGGAACGGGTTGCCGTTGACCAGGGCCTGGCCGGCGGCGTTCTTCGCATCGGTGACCGTGCACTGGGCGCAGACGGCCACGGCCAGCGTCGAGTCCTTGATCTCGGTGTGGCTGTAGCTGTAGCCGGCGGTCAGGACGAGGTTCGGCGAGACCACGAATTCACCGTCCAGCTCGACGCCATAGGCTTCGCCCTTCTTGGCGTTGATCAGGCGGTTGGAGTTGGAGCCGCCGCCGACCGCGCTGAACTGCGGATCGTCGATGGTGTAGGTGAACACCGCGCCGTTGAGGCGAACCCGGCGATCAAGCAGTTCGCTCTTCAGGCCCAGCTCATAGGACATGATGGTTTCGGACTTCGCCGCCGAGGCCGGCGAGAAGAAGGCGATGTCGCGGCCCTGGATCGACGGACCCCGGAAGCCTGAAGCGACCTTGCCATAGACGCTGACGTTGTCAGCGACGTTGTAGAACGCGCTCAGGTCCCAGCTGACCTTCTCGTCGGAAACCGAGACGGCGGCGGCGGGATTGGGGCCGGAGACGACCTTCATGTCCTTGTCGTCGCTGGTGTAGCGCAGCCCGCCGGTCAGGGTCAGGGCATCCGTGGCCTTGTAAGAGGCCTGACCGAACACGGCCCACGCCGTGTTCTTCTGTTCCAGCGTGGTCGCCGGCGCGAATCCTGGATCGGTGCGGATCTGGTAGCTGGCGTCGAAATAGTAGCCACCGACCTGCCAGCTCAGCGGACCGTCGGTGTCGCTGGCCAGGCGGATTTCCTGGGTGACCTGATCCAGCTTCTTGATGCCGTCGGTGCTTTCCGAGGGGAAGGGGATGAAGCCCGGTCCGCTCAGATTGCCGCCGTCGATGTCGCCCCGGCTCGAGCCATGGGTTTCTTCATAGGCCGTGATCGAGGTCAGCGTGACGTCGCCGAAGTCGTAGCCGATGTTGGCCGAAGTGCCCCAGCCCTTGTACTTTTGCGGGTTGTTGCCGCCGGCGTCGAAATAGACGGTCTTGCGATCGTAGTTGGCGTTGAGCTTGTTGAGCCCTTGGTGAGGATGTTGGCGCGGAAGATCGCCGCCGTGCCGTCCAGATCGCGGCCGTGAACGTTGAACAGAGCGCTCAACGCTTCGGTCGGCGTGAACAGCACCTGCAGGCGGGCGGCGCGTTCGTCGAAGCCGCCCAAGGCGTCCTTCTGCTTGGTGAAGGCGTTGTTGATCCAGTTGTCGCGATGTTGGACGAGCAACGAAGCGCGGCCCGCGACCTTGCCGGGAACGATGGCGCCGCCGACGCCACCGTCGAAGGTCAGGGTGTTGTAGCTGCCATAGCTGGCTGCGGCGCGGCCCTTAATCTCTTCGCTGGGCTTGACCGTATCAAACTTGACGATACCCGCCGTGGTGTTGCGACCAAACAGCGTGCCCTGCGGCCCGCGCAGGACTTCCACTTGGTCCAGGTCATAGATCGGCGAGCTCTTCAGCACGACGTTTTCCAGAACCACATCGTCCTGGATGATCGGAAACCGGTTGCGAGGCAGCCAGATCGAAGTCGCTGTTGCCCAGGCCGCGAATATAGAAGCGGGGGCCGCGCGGCCGTTCGAGGACTCGGCGTAGAGGCCCGGGGCCTTGGCCGAAAGGGCCAGGATGTCGTCGCCGGCGGCGAAGGTCGATTGAAGCTTTTCACCCGCGAGGGCGACGACCGAGACCGGCACGTCCTGGAGGTTTTCTGCGCGCTTCTGGGCGGTGACGATGACGTCGCTGACGGTGGTGTCTTGAGCGAAGGCGGCTGGAGCGGCTGCGATGGCGATGCTCAGGGCGGCGAAGCCGCAAGACAGGCTGAGCGCGTTACGACGAGTGGAGGGATGCATGGAGAGATCCTGTGCTGACCAAGCTTCGCGCCGCCGACTCTGTTGGGGCGTTCGCGTCGCTTCCGTTGAGATGCGTTAGCTTAGTTGGCTCCTCGGGGATATCTCGCACCATGGATTTCAGCCGGCTACGTCGGATTGCGTCGGTTCTGTTGCGGAGTTGCGACAATTTTGCTCAACCGGCGCCCATAAGTAAGAAGTCATTCCCAGGGCAGCTCGCCGCCAAGCCGCGTCTCCGACAAAAGGGGCCGGAGATTGCTCTCCGGCCCCGATCTCTAGTCCTTGGCTGGTTCAGCCTAGCACTTGTAGTACATGTCGAATTCGACGGGGTGCGGATGCAGTTGCAGACGCATCACTTCTTCCATCTTCAGCTCGATGTAGCTGTCGATGAAATCGTCGTCCATGACGCCGCCGGCCTTCAGGAAGGCGCGGTCCTTGTCGAGGTTCTCGAGAGCCTCGCGGAGCGAGCCGCAGACTTCCGGGATCTTCTTCTGCTCGCGCGGGGGAAGATCATAGAGGTTCTTGTCGGCGGGCGCGCCCGGATCGATCTTGTTGTTGATGCCGTCCAAGCCGGCCATCAGCAGGGCGACGAAGGTCAGATAGGGGTTGCCCATCGGGTCGGGGAAGCGGGCTTCCAGGCGCTTTGCCTTCGGCGAGTCGACGTGCGGGATACGGATCGAGGCCGAACGGTTGCGGGCCGAGTAGGCCAGCTTCACCGGGGCTTCATAGCCGGGCACCAGGCGCTTGTACGAGTTCGTCGTGGAGTTCGAGAACGCGTTGATCGCCTTGGCGTGCTTGATAATGCCGCCGATGTACCACAGGCACATGTCCGACAGGCCGGCGTACTTGTCGCCGGCGAACAGCGGCTTGCCATCCTGCCAGATCGACTGGTGGACGTGCATGCCCGAGCCGTTGTCGCCGAACATCGGCTTGGCCATGAAGGTGGCGGTCTTGCCGTAGGCGTGTGCCACGTTGTGGATCACGTACTTGTAGAGCTGCAGACGGTCGGCCATGACGACCATGGTGTCGAACTTCAGGCCAAGTTCGTGCTGGGCGGGCGCCACTTCGTGGTGGTGCTTTTCAGGCTTCATGCCCAGCTCGCCCATGACGGCCAGCATTTCGCCGCGCAGGTCCTGAGCCGAGTCGATCGGGTTGACCGGGAAGTAGCCGCCCTTGGGACCCGGGCGGTGACCCATGTTGCCTTCGGCATAGGTCTTGGCCGAGTTGCCGGGCAGTTCGACGGAGTCGAACGAGTAGCTGGTGTCGTTCGGCGCGGTGTTCCACTTCACGTCGTCGAAGATGAAGAACTCGGCTTCGGGACCGAAGAACACGGTGTCGCCGATACCCGGCCGACTTGACGTAGGTCAGAGCGGCCTTGGCGATCGAGCGCGGGTCGCGGTTGTAGGGGGTGCCCGTGTCAGGGTTCACCACGTCGCAGAAGAGCGCCAGGGTCGTCTGCTGATAGAACGGGTCGATGATGGCGGTCGACAGGTCCGGCCGCAGCTTCATGTCCGACTCGTTGATCGCCTTCCAGCCGGCGATCGACGAACCGTCGAACATCGGTGCCGTCTTCGAGGAAGTCGTCATCGACCAGATCGATGTCGAACGTGACGTGCTGCATCTTGCCGCTTGGACGTCGGTGAAGCGGACGTCGACGATACTTGACGTCCTTTTCCTTGATCAGGTCCAGGATTTCCTTGGCGGTGCTCATTCCGTATCCCCTTCTTGAGCCTCGTAAGCGATTGACGGTCCGCGCCTAGACAGCGGCGGGGCCGCTTTCTCCGGTTCGGATGCGGATGGCTTCCGCGATGTCCGAGACGAAAATCTTGCCGTCGCCGATGCGCCCGGTGCCGGGCGGCGCGGGTGATGGCTTCCAGCGCGCGGTTCCAGCTGGCTGTCCTCGACAACAACCTCCACCTTGATCTTGGGCAGGAAGTCCACGACGTACTCGGCGCCGCGATAGAGTTCGGTGTGGCCCTTCTGGCGGCCGTAGCCCTTGGCTTCGAGCACGGTCATACCCTGGACGCCCATCTCCTGAAGGGCCTCCTTCACCTCATCCAGCTTGAACGGCTTGATGATGGCTTCAATTTTTTTCATCGGTTCCACTTCCGGGCCCGCTGGCGCATCGCGCCGTTGATGGCGGCACCGATCACGCAAGCCGGGTGCGCTCGCAAGGTCGCGCCAGGGCTAAAAGCGTCCAGTTCTCACTCCCGAGAACGGAATGGTCAAATATTGAGCACAGTGAGTGTGAAAACTAGACACCACGCGTTTGCCGCTCAAACGGCCTTGCGACGTGTGATTTCACGCATAGGATCGCGCCCAACGAGCGTTTGAATGGGGTGAAGATGCGCGATGATACGCCGGTTTTGATCGGAGCGGGCCAGTTCACCTATCGCGGGAAGGCCGAAAATTCGCCTTCGCCGTTGGAACTGCTGAAGATTGCGGCGGAACGCGCCGTCGAGGATGCCGGGCTCTTGGGGTCGGTTCTTGCCGAACTCGACGCGCTGGCGGTAATCGCGTTCAGTATAGACGCTCCAGGAGGTCTTTCGAAGCTTCCGCTCCCACGTTTGGTCAACCCGCCCGCAAGTCTCGCCCGCGCTCTTGGCGCAGACCCGGCGTGGAGCGTCTACACCGAGACCGGCGGCAATAGCCCCCAACAGGCGGTCAACGTCGTCTGCGAACGCATCGCCAAGGGTAAGGCCGAACTGGCCCTCGTGACCGGAGCGGAGTTTCTCGGTTCTCTGATGAAGCGTCTGAAGGGCGGTGTCGGCTTCGAGGGTTGGGGAGACGACATCACCGAGGCTCCCGAGCGCATCGGCGACCCGCGTCCGGGCGTGACGTCTCAGGAGGCCGCCCATGGCCTAGGCTATCCCGTCAATACCTATCCATTGTTCGAGAATGCACTGCGCGCGCGGGATGGCCGTTCCATCGCGGACCATCAGGCTCGACTGGGCGCGTTGTTCTCACCGTTCAGCAAGGTTGCAGCCGGCAATCCCGAAGCCTGGTTTCCGGGTTGAACGGACCGCCGAAGAGTTGGTCACGGTCACCGATCAGCAACCGGATGATCAGCTTCCCCTATCCGAAGTATCTCAACGCCATCATGGAGGTGGACCAGTCAGCCGCCGTGATCGTCGCCAGTGTGCGCAAGGCGAGGGAATTGGGCGTGCCCGAAGACTGCTGGGTTTTCCTGCACGGCTGCGCTGACGCGGCGGATCTTTGGTATCCGCTGGAGCGGCAGAACTTCCACTCCAGTCCCGCCATCCGGCAGACGGGCGAGAGAGCGTTTGAAATGGCCGGGATCGAACTGGCCGACATCGACATCATCGACCTCTACTCGTGTTTTCCGTCCGCCGTTCAGGTGGCGGCCGAAGAGCTGGGCCTGGTGCTGGACGACCCCCGGGGGCTGACGGTGACGGGCGGACTTCCGTATTTTGGCGGTCCCGGCAACAACTACGCGCTCCATTCGATCGCGGAGATGATGGGGCGGCTGAGAGCGCGCCCCGGAGCCTATGGTCTTTGCACGGCGAACGGCTGGTTTCTGACCAAGCAGTCGATCGGCATCTATTCCACCAAGCCGGTTGACGGCGGCTGGATGCGCGAAGCGCCCTCGATCATCCAGGCCCGCATCGACGCCCTGCCGCATCCGGAGATCGTTGACCGCCCCTCCGGTCCCGCGACCATTGAGACCTACACCGTCGTTCATGCCCGTGAAGGCGTGCGGATGGGTATTGTGATCGGCCGCGACGCCGATGGTCGGCGTTTCGTGGCCCACACCCCGGACGACCCCGACACCCTGCTGGACCTTGAGGCGCGCGAAGGTGTGGGGCGAACCGGCATGGTCGGGCCGCACCCTGACGGCGTGCGCAATCTCTTCGTTCCGGATTGATCGCATGAGCCGTGTCTATGTGATCCGTCATGGCCGACCGGCCTCGACCTGGGGCGGGGCGGAGGACGATCCGGGCCTGGATGATCTGGGTCGCGAGCAGGCCGCCGCCGCCATGCGGTGGCTGATGGCCCTGCCGGAGACCGAGCGTCCCAGACAGGTCGTGTCTTCGCCGCTTCGCCGCTGTCGAGAGACGGCGGAACCCATGGTCCAGGCCCTGGGCGTGGAGGCGCTGATCGATGCGCGGGTCGGTGAGATTCCGACCCCTTCAGCTATACCGGCGGCTGATCGCCCGGCCTGGTTGCGGGAAGCCTTCGGCGGCGACTGGCGCGATATCCGGGGCGATCTGGACTATCAGGCCTGGGCGGAAGGTGTGGTCGCTGCGGTGGCCGATTATCCCGGTGCGGCGATCTTCAGCCACTTCGTGGCCCTGAACGCGGCTGTCAGCGTGGCCAGCGGCGAGGCGGCGGTGGCGGCCTTCCGTCCGGATCATTGCTCCATCACGATCTTTGATGTCCGTGATGGACGCTTGATCCTGAGCGAGAAAGGACGCGAAGCTCAAAGCCAAGTGCTCTGAAGGAGGCGTCGTGCCGCGTGAAATCATGACCGTCGCGGAAATGACGGCGGCGGATCGCGCCTCCGTCGCCCGGGGCGTGCCCGTAACGACGTTGATGGAGCGGGCAGGGGGCGCCGTCGCCGAGGCCGTTCGCGCGCGTTTTCCGAAAGGATCGGCCGTCATCTGGTGCGGCCCGGGGGACAATGGCGGCGATGGCTACGTCGCCGCCCGGCATCTGCGCCGAAAGGGTTGGTCTGTGCGCGTCGAGGTTTTCGGACCTCCCGCGACCGAGGCCGCGCGCTGGGCCGCTGACCGCTGGAAGAGCGAGACCGCGCCGCTATCGCCCGAGCCGCCTCGCGCCGATCTCTATATAGACGCCTTGTTCGGCGCAGGTCTTTCGCGGCCCCTGCAAGGCGATGTGGCCAAGCTGGCGCGCGCGGTGCAATCGCTGGACCGCCCCGTGGTCGCGATCGACGTTCCCAGCGGCATTCAGGGCGATACGGGCAAGCCTCTCGACGACACGGCGTTCCGGGCCGATCTCACGGTGACCTTCCATCGAAGGAAGCTGGCTCACGCCCTGATCGAGGGCCGCCGGGCGTGCGGTGAGGTGATCGTCGCCGACATCGGACTGGAGCCCTCGTCAGAGGTCTCCTGGCTGCATGAAAATACGCCCGACCTTTGGGGTGAACGTTTTCCGTGGCCGGCCATGGATGCCTACAAGCATCGCCGGGGCGCATGAAAGTGGTCAGCGGCGACGCCTGGAACACGGGCGCGGCGCGATTGACCGCCCGAGGCGGCCTGCGGATCGGCGCCGGGGTCGTGACAATGCTTTCGCCGCCCGGCGCCCTCGCGGTGAACGCCTCGCACCTCGAAGCGATCATGCTGGCGCCGTTCGAGACCGACACCGATCTTGAGCGAGCAGGTGAAGCCGCCGATGTCGTGGTGATCGGACCGGCCGCAGGTGTCGGGGACTTCACGGCGCGCAATCTCTTCGCCCTGGCACGCACCGGCGCGGTCCTGGTGGTCGACGCCGACGCGCTGGAGCAGCTTTCGTCATGATCCGTCGGCGCTGTTTTCCGCGCTCGATCGCGACGATGTTCTGATCGCCGCACGCCGGCGAGTTCGAGCGTGTGTTTCCGGGTCTGCTGGCGGGCTCGCCGGAGCGTGTCACGGCGGCGCGCGAGGCGGCCCGTCAGGCCGGCGCGGTCGTGTTGTTGAAAGGGCCCGACACCGTGGTGGCGGCTCCGGATGGGCGGGCGGCGGTATCGCTCAATGGCTCCCCGTGGCTGGCGACTGCCGGTTCAGGCGATGTGCTCGCCGGTTTCCATCGCGGGCCTGATCGCCCAAGGCCTCGACAGTTTCGAAGCCGCGTGCGCCGCCGCCTGGATTCACGCGGAATGCGCCGTGATCCATGGTCCCGGATTGATCGCTGAGGATCTGCCGGGCCTGGCGCCGGCGGTGCTGGCCAAGCTGTTCGCAAACCGGGTCTAGAGCACCTTGCTCATTTGCCATCGGACGGAATGGCCTTTGATGGTTGCGTCGGCCGGATGAAATTCGTAAGGCCTGCGCCACGCGGATGTGGCGGAATTGGTAGACGCACTGGATTTAGGTTCCAGCGCCGAGAGGCGTGGAGGTTCGAGTCCTCTCATCCGCACCAGACTCAACGGAACGTTCCCGCCCTCGAGAAGGCGGTCGCGACTTTTGACTTCACCGCTCTTGGATGGTCGCGCACGTCGTGACATAAGGGCGCTCTTTCGCCGCCCCGGCCTCGCGGGCGGCGTCGATGTTTTGGACCCCAGGGCGAACCCCCGACGCGTGCGTCGCAGGTTCGAGAATTTAACATGTCGATGCAGATCGTTGAAAAGTCGGGCGAAGGCCTCAGCCGCGTTTATGGAGTGACCGTGCCGGCGGCCGAGCTGGCCACGCGTCTCGACGCGCGGATCGCGGAAGTCGCGCCGCAGATGAACGTCAAGGGCTTCCGCCCCGGCAAGGTCCCCGCCGCTCACGTTCGCCGCCTCTATGGCAAGGCGCTGATGGGCGAAGTCGTTGAGCAGGCGCTCAATGAAACCACCCAGAAGGTTCTGGACGACAACAAGCTGCGCCCTGCCGGCCAGCCTGATCTGAAGCCGTCCTCGGACATGGACAAGGTTATCGCCGGTGGCGAAGACCTGTCGTTCGAACTGGCTGTCGAGGTCATGCCTGACTTCGAGCCGATCGATCCCGCCAGCATCTCGCTGACCAAGCCGGTCTACAAGGTGAGCGAAGCCGAGGTTGACGAGGCCCTGGCCGAACTGGCCAAGCAGGCTCGCACCTATGAGCCGCGCAAGGGCAAGAGCCTGAAGTCCAAGGACGGCGATCAACTGCTGATCGACTTCGTGGGCACCGTTGACGGCGTCGAGTTCGCCGGCGGCAAGGCCGAAGGCGCGGAGCTGGTTCTGGGTTCGGGTCAGTTCATCCCGGGCTTTGAAGAGCAACTGGTCGGCGCCAAGCCGGGCGACGAGATCGTCGTGAAGGTCACCTTCCCGGAAGACTATCAGGCCAAGGATCTGGCCGGTAAGGCCGCCGAGTTCGCCACCAAGGTGACCGAAGTCCGCGCCCCGGTCGACGCCGAAGCCGACGACGAACTGGCCAAGCGCCTGGGCCTGTCGGACCTGGCCGCCCTTAAGGAACTGCTGAAGTCCAACCTGTCGGGCCGCTACGACAATTCGTCGCGCTTCAAGCTGAAGCGCGCGCTGCTGGACGTGCTGGACACCAGCCACGACTTCCCGCTGCCGCCGCGCATGGTGGAAGCTGAGTTTGCTGGCATCTGGCAACAGGTCCAGGCCGACAAGACCCAGGGCGGCCTGCCGCCGGAAGACGCGGAAAAGACCGAAGACCAGCTGAAGGACGAGTATCGCAAGATCGCCGAGCGCCGCGTGCGCCTGGGTCTGGTGCTCGCCGAGATCGGCCGCAAGAACGACGTGGTCGTCACCGATCAGGAACTGTCCGACGCCATCATGCGCGAAGCTCGCCAATATGGCGCGCAAGCCCAGCAGGTGTTCGACATGTACCGCCAGCGCAGCGATCTGCAGGCCTCCCTGCGCGCGCCGATCTATGAGGACAAGGTCGTCGATCTGATCTTCGGCAAGGCCAAGATCGATGAAAAGGAAGTCTCGAAGGAAGAGCTCCTTGAAGAAGACGACCTGCCGGAAGGCTACGGCGGCTAAGGCTGTCGTGAGACGATGAGACAAGGCGCGGCTCGCGAGGGCCGCGCCTTTTTCTTTGCGCCCAGCGGAGCCCCGGCTCCTTGCAACCTGTTAAGGCCCACGCGATATGCGTTAGCGACGCCGCGCGAGGTCTGATTCGCGTGGCCCTAAAACGCGAAAAAGGGCGAACCCTATGTACGATCCGGTTGCAACGGCGATGAACCTCGTGCCGATGGTGGTTGAACAGACCAGCCGCGGCGAGCGGGCGTTCGACATCTTCTCCCGTCTGCTGAAAGAGCGGATCATCTTCCTGACCGGCCCCGTCGAAGACGGCATGGCCAGCCTGATCTGCGCCCAACTGCTCTTCCTGGAGTCCGAGAACCCCAAGAAGGAAATCGCCATGTACATCAACTCGCCGGGCGGCGTGGTGACGGCTGGCCTCGCGATCTACGACACCATGCAATACATCAAGAGCCCCGTTTCGACGGTCTGCATGGGCATGGCCGCTTCGATGGGCAGCCTGCTGCTCTGCGCCGGCGCGCCCGGCCAACGCATCTCGCTGCCGAACTCGCGCATCATGGTGCACCAGCCCTCGGGCGGCTTCCGCGGTCAGGCCTCGGATATCGAGCGTCACGCCGAGGACATCATCAAGACCAAGCGTCGCCTGAACGAGATCTACGTCAAGCATTGCGGCCGGACGTACGAAGAAGTCGAGCGGACCCTGGATCGCGACCACTTCATGAGCGCCGAGGAAGCTCTCGCCTGGGGTCTGATCGACCACATCAACGAGACCCGCGACGAGAGCGACGCCAAGGCCTGAGGCCACGGTTTGCTCTAGTTGAACGAGCCGCCGACCGTAGGGTCGGCGGCTTTTTCGTGCGCGAAGAGCGGGCGCTAGGCCGGCTTGCCCCTGAAGACGCGATAGCCGCGCTCGTCGGCGATCGCCAGCATCTCGGTGTCTCCCGAGGTGTCGCCATAGGCGGCCGTCAGACGAACATCCTCGCCGAAGACCTCCTTGAGCCGGACGACCTTTTCCTTGGCGCGGCAATTGGGGCCGGCGAGGGCGCCGAGCGCGCGGTCATTGGCGTCAAAAGCCAGGCGGGTTCCGATCAGAAGGTCCGCGCCCAGTCCGCGGGCGAACGGCGCCACCGTGATGTCGGGCGAGGCGGTGACGATGACCAGCTTGGCGCCCTTGGCCCGCCAGCGGCGCCAGACGGCCAGGGCGTCGGGCCGGAAGAGGGACGGGGCGTAGAGCTCGGCGAACGCGCGAGCGTCCGCCTCAAGCTTGGCCTGGCTGACGCCCTTCAGGAATTCACGGACCGCCGCAGCCTTCAGCTTGCCGCGATTGCGATTGAACACATAGGCGACCAGGGCCGGGGTCAGCCGGATGACTCCCGTCGTCCAGCGACGCGGCCCCGCGCGCCACTTCAGAAAGGCGTTGAAGCTGTCGCGAACCGTCAGTGTGCCGTCGAAGTCGAAGGCCACCAGCGCCGGCGCGTCCATGAGGTCGCCTGTCATCGGCATCGAGGCCGTCAGGCCCTTGGCCATCAGTGAGCGCTTCGCCATCTGTCTCCGCGCGCATTTGGCGCGCTCCGTTGTATGAGCGGTCGTTCGACCACGATTCCCATGCCGATTCTAAAGCGTTCCATCGTCTGGAGCGTTACAGGATCGGGATCTACCGGTTGCGCCACCGGCTGCGGCCCCCATTTTAGACGCTAAGGTCATGACTCGACACGGGGCATTCTCCCGCCAGGCGCTCGAAATGGGCCGCAAGGCTTGTGAACCGCGTCCGGATCGGGGAATGTCAAGGATTAGACAACTCCCGGCATGTAGGCTGCCTTATCGGCGGTGGCGTGTAAGCCAGGAGCGGGCGTTCACGGCAGTAGCCGTCGCCGCCATAGCGTGAGAAGCGACCATGACGAAAGCCGCGAGCGGCGATACCAAGAGCACTCTGTATTGTTCTTTCTGCGGAAAGAGCCAGCATGAGGTGCGTAAGCTCATCGCGGGACCGACGGTGTTCATCTGTGATGAATGCGTCGAGCTCTGCATGGATATCATTCGCGAAGAGCACAAGATCGCCTTTGTGAAGTCCAAGGACGGCGTTCCGACGCCTCGCGAGATCTGCGAAGTCCTGGATGATTACGTGATTGGCCAAGGTCACGCCAAGAAGGTGCTCGCTGTCGCGGTGCACAACCACTACAAGCGCCTCAACCACGCGTCGAAGAATAACGACGTCGAACTGGCCAAATCCAACATCTTGCTGGTCGGTCCGACCGGCACCGGCAAGACGCTTTTGGCCCAGACCCTGGCCCGAATCATCGACGTGCCGTTCACGATGGCCGACGCCACGACCCTGACCGAAGCCGGTTATGTGGGTGAAGACGTCGAAAATATCGTGCTGAAGCTTCTGCAAGCCGCCGACTACAACGTCGAGCGGGCTCAGCGCGGCATCGTCTACATCGATGAAATCGACAAGATCAGCCGCAAGTCCGACAATCCGTCGATCACCCGCGACGTGTCGGGCGAAGGCGTGCAGCAGGCCCTGCTGAAGATCATGGAAGGCACTGTCGCCTCCGTGCCGCCGCAGGGCGGGCGCAAGCATCCCCAGCAGGAGTTCCTGCAGGTCGACACCACGAACATCCTGTTCATCTGCGGCGGCGCGTTCGCGGGCCTCGAGCGGATCATCTCCGCGCGCGGCCAGGGCAAGTCGATCGGCTTCGGCGCCTGAGGTGGCCGATCCGGAAGAGCGTCGCACGGGCGAGATCTTGCGCGGCGTCGAGCCTGACGATCTGCAACGCTTCGGCCTGATCCCGGAATTCATCGGTCGTCTGCCGGTGGTCGCGACCCTGGAGGACCTCGACGAGGTCGCCCTGGTCAAGATCCTGACCGAACCGAAGAACGCCTTCGTCAAGCAGTACGCCGCGTCTGTTCGAGATGGAGAACGTCGGCCTGAAGTTCACCGACGACGCGCTCAACGCGGTCGCCCGCAAGGCCATCCTGCGCCGCACCGGCGCGCGGGGCCTGCGCTCGATCATGGAAGGCATCCTGCTGGAGACCATGTTCGAACTGCCCAGCTACGAGGGCGTCGAGGAGGTTGTGGTCAATGCCGAGGTCGTCGAAGGTCGGGCTCAACCGCTCTTGATCTATGCAGAAAAGAAGGGGGGGGCGGCGTCGGCCTGACGTCAGCCGTATCCGGATGATTGGGCGCGCCTCGGTTGAGGCGCGCTTTTTCATGCCTGGACTTCGCTTCTGGCGCGTTCCTTCCGGCCTGGTGCGGCGAAGCCACAGGTTGATCAGAACGTGTTGCGGCATAGTCGATGCCTAATCAGCAACGAAATTGCGCGGCTTGCCGTTTTGAGGGCATATCCCCTTCAGCTTGACCGCTTACACGCGACCTGTCGCCGCTATCAGGCGACTCGTCTTGAACGCTGTTGCGAAACGTCCACATAAATAGGGACCATTCCGTCCAGTCCCGGGCGGACGGGCCGATCGACCCAGGCGCATCGTCTGGCGTGACGGCGGCCCGCATGGCCGAGCGCGGAGGCCCGCGACGGCCGGGAGTAAAGAGCATCATGTCCGAACTTCGTACGCTTCCAGTCTTGCCCCTGCGGGATATCGTTGTCTTCCCGCACATGGTGGTGCCGCTTTTCGTCGGGCGCGACAAATCCGTTCGCGCGCTCGAAGAGGTCATGCGCGGCGACAAACAGATTCTTCTGGTGACCCAAAAGAACTCGGCGGATGACGATCCTTCGCCGAACGACATCTACGATGTCGGCGTTCTGGCCACCGTACTGCAGCTCCTGAAGCTGCCCGACGGCACGGTGAAGGTGCTCGTCGAGGGCAAGGGCCGCGCTGCGGTCGTCAAGTTCACCGACCAGGAGGCCTTCTACGAGGCCCAGATCGGTGAAGTCAGCGAGGACGAGGGCGTCGGCCCCGAGGCCGAAGCCCTCTCGCGCGCCGTGGTCGAGCAGTTCGAGAACTACGTCAAACTCAACAAGAAGGTGCCGCCGGAGGCCCTGGCGTCGATCCCGCAGATCGCCGAGCCCGGCAAGCTGGCCGACAGCATCGCCGCGCACCTTTCGGTGAAGATCGGCGACAAGCAGCACCTGCTGGAAATCTTCGACATCGTGAAGCGCCTGGAGAAGGTCTTCGCCCTGATGGAAGGCGAGATCAGCGTCCTGCAGGTCGAGAAGAAAATCCGCTCGCGCGTGAAGCGCCAGATGGAGAAGACCCAGCGCGAATATTATCTCAACGAGCAGATGAAGGCGATCCAGCGCGAGCTGGGCGATCCCGACGATCAGCGCGATGAGCTCATCGATCTCGAAAAGCGCATCAAGCGCACCAAGCTGTCCAAGGAAGCCCGCACCAAGGCCGAAGGCGAGCTGAAGAAGCTGCGCAACATGAGCCCGATGTCGGCCGAGAGCACGGTGGTGCGCAACTATCTCGACTGGATGCTGTCGATCCCGTGGGGCAAGGCCAAGACCAAGAAGATCGACCTAAACGAGGCCGAAGCGATCCTCGATGAGGACCACTACGGCCTTGAGAAGGTCAAGGAACGCATCCTTGAGTATCTTGCCGTCCAGGCCCGGACCAACTCCCTGAAGGGGCCCATCCTGTGCCTCGTCGGTCCTCCAGGCGTGGGCAAAACCTCGCTGGGCAAGTCGCTGGCCAAGGCTACTGGCCGCGAGTTCGTGCGGATGAGTCTCGGCGGCGTGCGCGACGAGGCCGAGATCCGGGGTCACCGCCGCACCTACATCGGCTCGATGCCCGGCAAGGTCATCCAGTCGATGAAGAAGGCCAAGACCACCAACGCCTTCGTATTGCTCGATGAAATCGACAAGATGGGCAGCGACTATCGCGGTGACCCCGCGTCCGCGCTTCTGGAAGTGCTCGATCCGGCGCAGAATTCCGCGTTCGGCGATCACTATCTGGAGGTCGACTATGACCTGTCGCAGGTGATGTTCGTCACCACGGCCAATAGTCTCAACATGCCTCAGCCCCTGCTGGACCGCATGGAGATCATTCGCATCGCCGGCTACACCGAAGATGAGAAGCTGGAGATCGCCAAGCGGCACGTCCTGCCCAAGCTGGTCAAGGATCACGGCCTCAAGGACTCCGAGTTCGTGGTGCCCGAGAAGGCGATCCGGGACCTGATCCGTTACTACACCCGGGAAGCCGGCGTGCGGTCGCTGGAGCGGGAACTGGGCGCTCTGGCGCGCAAGACGGTTCGGGATCTGGCGCGGGAAAAGGTCACCTCGATCACGATCGATGATGAGCGACTGGCCAAGTATGCGGGCGTCAAGAAGTACCGCTACGGCGAGACTGACGAAGTCGATCAGGTCGGCATCGTGACGGGCCTGGCCTGGACTGAGTTCGGCGGCGATATCCTGACCATCGAAGCCGTGAAGATGCCGGGCAAGGGCCGTATGACGGTCACCGGCAACCTCAAGGATGTGATGAAGGAGTCGATTTCGGCGGCCCAGTCCTATGTCCGCTCGCGCGCCCTGCATTTCGGCGTCAAACCGCCGATCTTCGAGAAGACCGACGTGCACATCCATGTGCCTGACGGCGCGACGCCCAAGGACGGTCCCTCCGCCGGCGCCGCCATGGCGGTGGCGATGGTCTCTGTTTTGACGGGGATTCCGATCCGTAAGGACATCGCCATGACCGGCGAAATCACCCTGCGCGGCCGGGTCACCGCCATCGGCGGCCTCAAGGAAAAGCTGCTGGCGGCCCTTCGCTCAGGCGTGACCACGGTGCTGATCCCGCAGGAAAACGAGAAGGATCTCGTGGACGTGCCTCAGTCGGTCAAGGATGGCCTGGAGATCATTCCAGTCTCCACAGTCGATGACGTGCTGAAACACGCGCTCACCGGGCCGTTGACCGCAATCGAGTGGACAGAGGCTGACGAGCCGATTGCTGCAACTGCGAAGGTCGACGAGGTCGATGCTGACGCAATATTAACCCACTGAACGTAACTTATTGTTGATAACTTAAGCGGCGCGGGACATTCCCGCGCCGCCTTCGTTTGACGGGGCTTTTTCTGCCGCCATAATCCCGCCCGAGCGAAGTGGCGTCTGCTTTTGCTAAGCGCCGCCGCTTTTTTGGCTGGGAGAAAAACATGACCACAAAAGCCGAACTCGTCACGGCGATCGCCGAGAAGGCGGGCATCAATAAAAATCAGGCCAAGGACGCGCTGGAAGCCTTCATCGATTCCGTGACCGACTCGCTCAAGGCGGGCAATGACGTGCGCCTGGTTGGCTTTGGCACGTTCAAGGCCGTCGCTCGCGCCGCCGGCACCGCCCGCAACCCGCGCACCGGCGAGACCGTGAACCGCCCGGCCTCGAAGACCGCGCGTTTCCAGGTTGGCGAAGGTCTGAAGACTTCGCTGAACGGCTAGACTGATCTCAGACTGGAATGGGGCGGGGCGCCTGACGGCGTCTCGCCCTTTTTCGTTTCGCAGCGCTTGCGTTTCTCGCTAGGCGCGGAGCGCGGCGGCGGCTAGAAGGCCCGACGCGATTTGGGGGCGGTTAGCTCAGCGGTAGAGCGTCTCGTTTACACCGAGAGGGTCGGGGGTTCGATCCTCACCGCCCACCACGTCTACGCAGCCGGCTTTGCTCTGGCTGTTCGCTTGCGCGGCGAAGCTTTCGCAGACGCTGGCTTTCGGCGCTTCTCGCGTTCGCTCTGGGCCTTTTCCAGCCACGCCTGACTCTTCTTGGCCTGTGTCGCGCAATGGGCGTGCAGGGCGGCCAGTTCCTTGTCCGTCAGCTTTTCGATGCCGATGAACTGGTTCTCGGCTGATGAGGCGACGATGAGTTCGTCCAGCTTGGTCTGCAGCGCCGCGCCGTCGCGATTCTGGGTGTTCTGGATCAGAAACACCATCAGGAACGTGACGATGGTGGTGCCGGTATTGATCACCAGCTGCCAGGTCTCCGAAAATTTGAAGACGGGCCCGACGCTGGCCCAAATCACCACAGAAGCCACACAGATCAGAAAGGCGAGCGGGCTGCCGGTCGCCTTGGCCGTCGCATTGGCGAACTTCGCGAACAGTTTATCCATTTCCGTGTGTCCCGGCGTTAGCTAGGCCGATGGCCATGTCATCGCCAGAACGCCAGGAGGGAGCCGATGTTCCGGCGCCCAGGCCCGCTAGAGCATGGCTTCGAGCTCTGGCGCCGCCGACCGCGCCCGGGCGTCTTCGAGGACCTGCTGGCCCAGGATCGCCGCCGCGTTTCGATAGTCGCGGGTCGCCAGCAACTGGGAAATCGCCGCGGCGATCTTGTCGACGCCAGCGTCGGGCGCCAGGCGCAGGCCCGCGCCACGGGCCAGAACCCGCGCGGCGTTGTCGTTCTGATCGCGACCCATGGGCAGGCACAGCAGGGGCACGCCAGCCATCAGCGGGCGCAGGGTCGAACCATGGCCGGCGTGTGTGATGAAGAGGGCCGTATGGGGCAGCAAGGCGTCGTGCGCCGCGCTGCGAACCACGCTGACGTTGGCCGGGGCGGGGAACTCGGCCGGATCCAGGGTCGGTCCCGTTGTCACCAGGGCTCGAACCGGAAGGCGACCCAAAGCGGCGATCACATCGCGCATGACGCCTTCCTGGGCCTGGTAGAGGCTTGAGAACGAGACCAGCACCAGTGGCGCGTCGCCGGTTGGCGCCGCGGTTGGCGTCGCCCAGGCCGGGTCGGCGAGATAGGGGCCGACATAGACGAAGGGCGCCGCCGGGGTGGCGGGGGCGAAGTCGAAGGCCTTGCTGGTGCCCAGCAGAATTCTGCGCGCCGTGTCGAGTTGTTCGAAGAGGTCGGCGAGCGGCTCCAGCGCAAGCTCGGCGCGAGCGGCGTTCAGCGTGGGAAGGCCGGCCTGGAAGAAGCCTCGGCTCATCTGGGTGACCATGGCGTGCATGCCGCGCTCCTCGTCCGAGGTCGCGGCCGGCATGCCCGCGCCAAAGGGCGGCACGTCCGCGAGCGTGGGGAGGGACCAGATATTGGCCGCGAACAGCGCCAGGGGCAGCGCCCGCGCCTCGGCGGCCATCATGACGCCCAGCAGCAGTTCCTGGCTCACGACGGCATCGGGTCTGAAGGTGTCTATCGCGGCGAGCGTGTCGCGGGCATAGGCGAGGGCGGGGCCGGCCATGACGCGGTCGATCAGTCGATGGATCACTTCCAGCGGATTGTCGGCCTCGTGATCCTTCAGGCGGTCGTCTTCGCGCGCCTTTCCGGTCTGGCTGGGGGCGGTCGTCCAGGCGCGAAAGGGAAGGTCCAATGGCGCCGCGTCCGCCGCGTTGCAGGCGTCGCTGAGGATCAGGACAGCGTGTCCGCGCGCCTGCAGCTCCTGAGCGACCAGCAGCAGGGGCTGAACGTGTCCGCCGCCCTCCCAGGTGGTGAAGAGAAAACGCGCCATAGAGCCCTCGCCGATCCTGTGGGTGGGCTTACGCGATCGGGCTTGATCTTGCCAACAGCGATCGAAATGATATCATTTCAATATCGAAATTGGAGCGACGCCGTGTCGGAAGTTCACACCATCAATCGGTCGGTAGAGCGGATCCGTGGCGGCGCTGGCGGAGGGCTGCCTCTCCTGGCTCTGCCTGTTCTGGTCGGCGTCGCGATCTGGGCTTTCGTCAATGCCGACAGCTATGGTGGCGAGTTGCGTATTCTTGGCGCGCTGCTGATCGTGTTGGCGTCGCTGGTCAGCACCGGCTTCTATTCGATGCAGCCCAACGAAGCCTATGTGCTGACCCTGTTCGGCTCCTATGTCGGCACGGATCGCACGACAGGCTTGCGCTGGGTGCTCCCTTGGTATGGGCGCAAGAAGATCAGCCTGCGCGTTCGCAACGTCACCAGCGAGATGCTCAAGGTGAACGACAAGCGGGGTAATCCCATCGAGATCGCCGCCAACATCGTCTGGCGCGTGGCCGATTCCGCTCAGGCGCTGTTCGACGTCGATGACTACGTGGCGTTCGTGAATATCCAGATCGAGACCGGGCTGCGCGAAGTGGCTTCTCACTACGCCTATGATCATGCCGAGGAAGGCGAGCCCACCCTGCGCGCAAACGCCGAGGAGGTCGGGGCCAGGCTGCGGGCCGATCTGCAGGCTCGAATCGCCGTCGCGGGCGTGGCGATCGACGAGGCGCACCTGATGCACCTGGCCTATGCGCCCGAGATCGCGGGGTCGATGCTGAAGCGGCAACAGGCCGAGGCCGTTCTGGCCGCGCGCAGAACGATCGTGGCGGGCGCCGTCGGCATGGTGGAGAACGCCCTGAACCAGCTCAGCGATCGCGGTGTGGTCACGCTGGATGAAGAGCGCAAGGCCGCGATGGTGTCCAACCTGCTGGTCGTGCTGTGCGCCGACCGTGAGGCTCAGCCCGTGGTCAACGCCGGCACGCTTTACGGCTAGGTCGTGGCTGGTGATCCCACACCGGGCGGGAAGGGCGGACGTCGCGCGTTTCTGATGCGTGTCCGCCCTGAGGTCCTGGCCGCCGTTGAACGGCTGGCCAGCGCTGAACTGCGGAGCGTCAACGCCCAGGTCGAAATGCTGCTGCGCGAAGCCCTGGCGCGCCGGGGCGCGGGCGTCAGATCCGGCGCCGCGGATGAAGAGGAACCCTAGTTGTCGTCAAAGCTTTATCGTTCCAAGGTCCAATGGGCGATCTTGGGGGTGATAGGGACTCGGCGTGAACGACCTGAGCGCGGACCGATCGATCGACAATCTTCTGGTGAGAGAGCCCGCGCGAGCGGCCCCCACGGCAGATGTGCGGTTGATCGACACAACCATGCTGTACGCGCCGCGCAGCGGCGGTGTGCGGCGGTATCTCAATTCAAAGCGAACCTGGCTGACGGCTAACCGGCCCAGTGTTCGGCACACCCTGGTGGTGCCGGGTGCGCGTGACGCCTATGACGGCCAGGGGCGAGTCTCCATCTATGCCGCGCCTTTGCCGTTTGGAGACGGCTATCGATGGCCCGTGGTCAAGCAGGCCTGGATGGAGCGGCTGGTCCGCCACCGGCCCAATATCATCGAGGCTGGAGACCCCTATACGCCGGGGCTGGCGGCCTTGCGGGCCGGCGATGCTCTCGGCATTCCCGTGGTCGGCTTCTGCCACACGGACCTGGGCGCGCTGGCGGCGCTGCACATTGGCGAATGGGCCGAGAAGCCCGTTCAGCGGCGTTGGGCGGCGATCTATCGCCAGTTTGATCAGGCGGTGGCCCCGAGCCGGTTCATAGCCGGTCGGCTCATCGAGGCCGGCGTGTCCAACGCCATAGGATTGCCGCTGGGCGTCGACGTGGACATCTTCAATCCCACGCGCGGACATACAGCGGACCTGCGGGCTCAACTGGGCCTGTCGGCGCGTCATCGCATCCTCGTCTTCGCCGGGCGTCCGGCCCGGGAAAAGCGACTCGACGTTCTGGTGGAAGCCGTCGAGCGGCTCGGCGATCCCTATGTCCTGCTGTTGGTTGGGGCCGGATCCGGAGCGCCTGTCAGCGATCGGGTCATCTGCATGGACTATCAGCGCGATCCGGCCGCCCTGGCCCGGATCCTGGCCAGTTGCGACGCGTTCGTGCACGCCAACGACAATGAACCCTTCGGACTCGTGGTGCTGGAGGCCATGGCCTGCGGCCTCCCGGTGATCGGCGTGGCGGCAGGTGGCGTGGCCGAATCGGTGGATTCCGCCGTTGGCGCGCTGGCCACGGCCTCGGAAGCGCGCGCCATGGCCGAAGCGATTGAGGACGTGTTTCAGCGCGGGGCTTCAGACCTGGGACAGGCCGCGAGGCAGCGCGCCGAAGATCGACACGGCTGGGACGCGGTCTTCGGGACACTGTGCGCGATCTACGGCGGGCTGACGGGCCATCCGGGGTTCATGGGACCCATGCCCCTGCGCTCGCCGCACTAGATCAGCTGCGCTTTCACTTCGGCGAGAAGCTCGTAGCTGCGGACGCGTGCGCCATGGTCATGAATCTGCGAGGCGGCCATCAATTCGTCAGCGCCGGTCAGTTCCAACACCGCTTCGATCTTGCGCTTTACCGTCTCGGGCGAGCCGATCGCTGAATAGCGGAAGGTATGGTCCAGCCCGGCCAGTTCGGCGGGGGACGCAATCTGGGTGATGTCGTCCACGGGCGGCGGGAGCAGGCCCGGTTGGCCACGACGCAGGGCCAGGAACTGTTGCTGTGTCGAGGACGACAGACGCTTGGCCTCCGCGTCGGTTTCGGCCGCGCACACGCCAACACAGACCATCACATACGGCGAGGCCAAGGCGTCTGACGGCTTGAAATGACGCCGATACAGGGTCACGGCGTCCATCAATTGATCCGGCGCGAAGTGGGCGGCGAAAGCGAAGGGCAATCCAAGGGCGGCGGCGAGTTGGGCGCTGTATGTGCTGGAGCCCAGGAGCCACAGGGGCACATTCTGGCCTTCGCCCGGAATGGCTCGAACGGACTGTCCCGGCTGGGCGGGTTTGAACCAAGTCTGCAGCTCGACGACGTCCTGAGCGAACGAATCAACCGCGCCCATGTAGCGCCGAAGAGCCCTCATGGTGGCCTGATCGGTGCCTGGCGCGCGTCCCAAACCCAGATCGATGCGACCAGGATGGAGCGCGGCGAGCGTGCCGAACGCCTCGGCGACCATCAGCGGCGCATGATTTGGCAGCATGATCCCGCCGGATCCGACCCGAATCGTTTCGGTGCCGGCGGCGATATGACCGATCAGCACCGCCGTGGCGGCGCTGGCGATTCCCGGCATGTTGTGATGTTCGGCCAACCAGTAGCGGTGAAAGCCCAGGCTTTCGGCGTTTCGCGCCAGGTCGAGGCTGTTGCGAAGCGCGTCCCCGACGGAGGAGCCCATGGGCACGGGCGCGAGGTCGAGAACGGAAAACACGGGGGAGGACGCTTTGGACATCGACGCTACATCGTGTCGCACCGCGCCAAGCTCAAGGCTTCAACCCGATATGAGGCGTCTATGGCGGCGTATCGACGCTATAGCTTGAATTTTTGGGGAAACCACCGGACGGTGGCGCGAATGACGGGACTTGAACCCGCGACCTCCGGCGTGACAGGCCGGCGCTCTAACCAACTGAGCTACATCCGCGTCGAGCGCCAGGGCGCGACAGTCGTCCGTATAGCCGAAATTTTTGGGGAAACCACCGGACGGTGGCGCGAATGACGGGACTTGAACCCGCGACCTCCGGCGTGACAGGCCGGCGCTCTAACCAACTGAGCTACATCCGCATTAGGCCTTCGCCGAAGCGAAAGTGCGACCCGCCCTGCGGCGAGGGGCGTCTGATATGTCGGTCGCGGACTCGTGTCAACGGCCATGTCGTCGAACCTGTGGATCAGGACTAGTTGCGACCGTTTCTCAATGTGTCGCAGGCGTTTGAAGCGTCGGCGACACTGGGCTACAACCCGCTCGATTCAAGCCAAGGGCTGTCATGAACGCCTTCCTTCTCCAGTACCTGCCGATCGTGATCTTTCTAGGGATTGCGACGGTGATCGGGACCGCCTTCCTCCTGGCTGCGGCGGTGCTTGCACCCCGGGCGCCGGACCCGGAAAAGCTGTCCGCGTACGAATGCGGCTTCAACGCGTTCGACGATGCGCGCATGAAGTTCGACGTCAGATTCTATCTGGTCTCGATCCTCTTCATCATCTTCGACCTGGAAGTCGCGTTCCTGTTTCCCTGGGCGGTCAGCCTGATGAAACTTCCGCATGACGTCGCGGCGTTCGCCTTCTGGTCGATGATGACGTTCCTTGGCGTCCTGACCGTCGGCTTCATCTACGAATGGAAGAAGGGCGCCCTCGAATGGGAGTGATCGTTCCCGCCAACAGCTCGCCCCTCGTTCCCGCCGGCGCCGCCGGTCGTTCGACGGTGCAGGGCTATGATCCCAAGTTGCACGATCCGTTTTTCGACGGCATCTCGGGTCAACTGGCTGACAAGGGCTTCATCACGGCCGCCGCCGATGATCTCATCACCTGGGCCCGTACCGGCTCGTTGATGTGGATGACGTTCGGTCTGGCCTGCTGCGCCGTGGAAATGATGCAGGCGTCGATGCCGCGTTATGACCTGGAGCGCTACGGCTTCGCGCCCCGCGCCAGCCCGCGCCAGAGCGACGTGATGATCGTCGCCGGCACCCTGACCAACAAGATGGCTCCGGCTCTGCGCAAGGTCTACGACCAGATGCCCGAGCCGCGCTACGTCATCTCGATGGGCAGCTGCGCCAATGGCGGCGGCTATTACTATTACAGCTACAGCGTCGTGCGTGGCTGCGATCGGGTCGTGCCGGTGGACATCTATGTCCCGGGCTGTCCGCCGACCGCCGAGGCGCTGGTCTATGGCGTTGCTGCAGCTGCAGAAGAAGATCCGTCGCACGGGGACGATCGAGCGATGAGCGAAACCCTCGAACTTCTCGGCCAGGACATCGTCGCCCGCGCGCCTGGCGTGCTGGGCCACTCGGTGGCCTTCGGTGAACTCACTATCGTCGCCCGTTCGGCCACGATCTGCGACACGCTGATCTTCCTGCGGGACGACGCGGCCTGCCGGTTCCATCAGCTCATCGACCTGACGGGCGTGGACTATCCCGAGCGCGCCGCGCGTTTCGACGTCGTCTATCACCTGCTGTCGCTCGTTAAGAACCATCGCCTTCGTCTGAAGGTGTCGACGGACGAGGATACGCCGGTTCCGACGATCACCCTGCGAATTCCCGGCGGCCAACTGGTTCGAGCGCGAAGCGTTCGACATGTACGGCATCTTCTTCAGACGGCCACCCGGACCTGCGCCGCATCCTCACCGACTACGGCTTCCACGGCCACCCGCTGCGGAAGGACTTCCCGATGACCGGCTATGTCGAGGTCCGCTACGACGACGAGCTCAAGCGCGTGGTCTACGAACCGGTGAAGATCGCCGAATTCCGCCAGTTTGATTTCCTTTCGCCGTGGGAAGGCGCGACCTACGCGCTGCCGGGCGACGAGAAGGCGGGGAGCTGAGGACCATGGCTGACGACGGCTCGAACGTCCCGACGATCCCGGAAACCCCGGTTCGCAAGTTCAACATCAACTTCGGCCCGCAACACCCGGCCGCGCACGGTGTGCTGCGTCTGGTGCTGGAGCTTGACGGCGAGATCGTCGAGCGCGTCGATCCGCACATCGGCCTGCTGCATCGCGGCACCGAGAAGCTGATGGAGGCGCGCACCTACCTCCAGAACATCCCGTACTTCGACCGCCTCGACTATGTGGCGCCGATGAACCAGGAACATGCGTTCTGCCTGGCGATCGAGAAGCTGCTGGGTGTCGAGGTTCCGCGCCGCGGCTCGCTGATCCGGGTGCTCTATTCAGAAATCGGCCGGATCCTGAACCACCTGCTGAACGTGACGACCCAGGCGATGGACGTCGGCGCGCTGACGCCGCCGCTCTGGGGCTTCGAGGAGCGCGAGAAGCTGATGGTGTTCTACGAGCGCGCCTGCGGCGCTCGTCTGCACTCCAACTATTTCCGCCCTGGCGGCGTCCACCAGGACCTGCCGCCGCAACTGATCGAAGACATCGATACGTGGGCCAAGGCCTTCCCGAAGATCTGCGACGATATCGAGGGCCTGATCACCGACAACCGCATCTTCAAGCAACGCAACGTCGATATCGGCGTCGTGACGCGCGAGGAAGCGATCGAGTGGGGCTTCTCGGGCGTGATGGTGCGGGGCTCGGGCATTGCCTGGGATCTGCGTCGCAACCAGCCCTACGAGTGCTACAACGAGTTCGAGTTCGACATCCCGCTGGGCAAGAACGGCGACTGCTACGATCGCTATCTGTGCCGCATGCAGGAAATGCGCGAGTCGACCAAGATCATCCGTCAGGCCTGCGAGATGCTTCGCAAGACTCCGGGCCCGGTGATGACCGAGGACAACAAGGTCAGCCCGCCGCGCCGCGCCGAGATGAAGCGCTCGATGGAAGCCCTGATCCATCACTTCAAGCTCTACACCGAAGGCTTCCGCACGCCGGCTGGCGAGGTCTATGCCTGCGTCGAGGCCCCCAAGGGCGAGTTCGGCGTGTTCGTAGTCTCGGACGGCACCAACAAGCCGTATCGTTGCAAGATCCGCGCACCGGGCTTCCCGCATCTGGCGGCGATGGACTGGATGAATCGCGGCCACATGCTGGCTGACGTCTCGGCGATCCTGGGTTCGCTGGACATCGTGTTCGGGGAGATCGACCGGTGACCTTCGCCGCCGTCGCTCAAGCCCAGCTGGACGCCTACAACGCCCAGGACGTCGATGCGCTGTGCCGGCACTTCGCCGACGACATGATGGTCGCCGACCTGAACGCCGAACCGAACCTGCATGGCGTCGCAGCCTTCCGCGAGCGTCATGTCGGCCTGTTCGCGCAGTTTCCCGAGAACCGCGCCGAGCTTCTGTCGCGCGTGGCGATCGGCAACAAGGTCATCGACCATGAGCGGGTCTTCCGCTCGCCCGACGCGACGCCTTTCGAGGTCGCCGCCATCTACACCTTCGCCGGCGACAAGATCGCCCGCGTCGATTTCGTGAAAGCCTGACGCATGTCCGTTCGTCGTCTCGCCAAGGAACAGCCCGCCAGCTTCGCCTTTTCGAAGGACAGCCAGGCCAAGGCCGACTGGTGGAAAGCCAAGTACCCCGCCGAGCGCAAGCAGTCGGCGGTGATCCCGATGCTCTGGCTGGCCCAGAAGCAGGAGGGCTGGGTTTCCGAGCCCGCGATCCAGGAGATCGCCCGGCAGCTGGCCATGCCCGTCATCCGGGTTCTGGAAGTCGCGACCTTCTACGTGATGTTCCAGCTGCAGCCGGTCGGCAAGGTCGCCTTCGTCCAGCTGTGCGGCACTACGCCGTGCCAGCTGCGCGGCGCGCTGGACCTCAAGGCGGTGCTCAAGGACAAGATCGGCGAGGCCAACCACGTTTCCGCTGACGGCAAGTTCAGCTGGGAAGAGGTCGAGTGCCTTGGCGCCTGCTGTAACGCCCCGATGGCCGCCATCAACGACTACTACTATGAAGACCTGACGCCGGAGAGCCTGGCCCGGATCCTCGACGACTTCGCCGCCGGCAAGTCGCCCCAGCCGGGCAGCTATGACGGTCGTGGCGCGTCGGAGCCCAAGGACTCGATCAAGACCCTGACCGATCCGAAGCTGTACGACGGCTCGCTGGCCAAGAAGATCAAGATCCCGAACCTGCCCGAGAAGCCCAAGAAGGCCCCGAAGGCGGAGCCTGCCGCCTGATGACGTCTGACGCCGCCCTCCAGAAGAAGCGACTGACCGCGATGCTCGCCATTGACGCGGTCTGCTTCCTGCTGGCCGGCGCGGCGATCGTCGGTCACGTGGCCATGGGCATAAGCTGGCTTCTGCCGGCCTTCCTGGTTCTGGTCGCCGGCGGCCTAAGCGCGCAGATCTGGTTCGTTCTGGGCTGGATGCGCGCCGTGAAGGCGGAAGAGGGGGCTTCGTCATGATCGACGACAGCGCCCTCAACACCCGTCGCGCGGCCTATGCCGATACGATTCGGAGCCTTGGCCGCCGTGAACGCGGTATCGGCTTCGCGGCCTGCCTGCTCGGCGCCCTGCTCCTGATCTGGGGCAGAACCGTCGTCGGCGCGCCGCAATGGGCCGTTGTCGCCGGTCTTGTTACGATTGCGGCCGGTTGGTTGCTTTTCGCCTATGTCATCGTCCGTCGGACACGCTATGTCCGCGCCCACCCTTTCGATCCGCAAAGCTGAGTCATGGTCGGTATCCTCGAAGACAAGGACCGCATCTTCACGAACCTCTACGGTCTCCATGATTGGGGCCTGGAAGGCGCGAAGAAGCGCGGCTGCTGGAATGGCACCAAGGACATCCTGGACGCGGGTCGCGACTGGATCATCGACAACATGAAGAACTCCGGCCTGCGCGGCCGGGGCGGGGCGGGCTTCGGCACCGGCCTGAAGTGGTCGTTCATGCCCAAGGAAGTGAAGGACGGTCGTCCGCACTATCTGGTCGTCAACGCCGACGAATCCGAGCCCGGCACCTGCAAGGACCGGGAGATCATGCGGCATGATCCGCACCTCCTGATCGAGGGCTGCCTTATCGCCTCGCGCGCCATGCTGGCCCACGCCTGCTACATCTATATTCGCGGCGAATATGTCCGCGAGCGCGAAGTGCTGGAAGCCGCCATCAAGCAGGCCTACGAGGCCAAGCTGATCGGCAAGAACAATATCCACGGCTGGGATTTCGATCTCTACGTCCATCACGGCGCCGGCGCCTATATCTGCGGCGAAGAGACGGCCCTGCTGGAAAGCCTGGAAGGCAAGAAGGGCCAACCCCGCCTGAAGCCGCCGTTCCCGGCCGGCGCGGGCCTCTATGGCATGCCCACCACGGTCAACAACGTCGAGAGCATCGCCGTCGCCGGCACGATCCTGCGTCGCGGCGCGGCCTGGTTCGCCGGTTTTGGCCGTCCCAACAACGCCGGCACCAAGCTGTTCTGCGTCAGCGGGCATGTAAACACGCCCTGCAACGTCGAAGAGGCGATGAGCATTCCGTTCCGCCAGCTGATGGAAGACCACTGCGGCGGCATTCGCGGCGGCTGGGGCAACCTGAAGGCCGTCATCCCGGGCGGCTCGTCCGTGCCGATGATCCCGGCCGAGCAGTGCGAAGACCTGCCCATGGACTTCGACGCCCTGCGCAACCTGCGCTCGGGTCTCGGCACCGCGGCCGTCATCGTCATGGACAAGTCCACCGACCTGGTCCGCGCCATCGCCCGTCTCTCGTACTTCTACAAGCACGAGAGCTGCGGCCAGTGCACGCCGTGCCGCGAAGGCACCGGCTGGATGTGGCGGGTCATGGAGCGTATGGCCACCGGCGAGGCCGATCCCAAAGAGATCGACACCCTGCTGGACGTCACGACCCAAGTCGAGGGTCACACCATCTGCGCCCTTGGCGACGCGGCCGCCTGGCCGATCCAGGGCCTGTTCCGCCACTTCCGCCACGAGGTGGAGGACCGGATCGCATCCTATCGTAGCGGTCGCCTGCACGTGCAGGGCGCCAAGCTGATCGCGGCGGAGTAACAAGCATGGCTATCGCCAAGGTCAACGGCGTCGAGGTCGAGTTCGAGCCCGGCATGACGGTTCTGCAGGTCGCGGAACTGGCCGGGGAAGAGATCCCGCGCTTCTGCTATCACGAGCGTCTCAGCATCGCTGGCAACTGCCGGATGTGCTTGGTCGAGGTTAAGCCTGGTCCGCCGAAGCCGCAGGCGTCGTGCGCCTTGCCGGCCGCCGAGGGCCAGGAGATCTTCACCAAGACCCCGATGGTCAAGAAGGCCCGCGAAGGGGTGATGGAGTTCCTCCTCATCAACCACCCTCTGGATTGCCCGATCTGCGACCAGGGCGGCGAGTGCGATCTGCAGGATCAGGCCATGGGCTATGGCCGCGACGACAGCCGCTATGAAGAGAACAAGCGCGCGGTCGAAGAAAAGGCGATGGGCCCGCTCATCAAGACCGTGATGACGCGCTGCATCCAGTGCACGCGCTGCGTTCGCTTCATCACCGAAGTCGCCGGCTCGCCGGAAATCGGCCTGATCTCGCGCGGCGAAGACGTTGAAATCACGACCTATCTGGGCGCGGCGGTGACTTCCGAGCTGTCGGCCAATGTCATCGACCTCTGCCCGGTCGGCGCCCTGACCTCCAAGCCCTACGCCTTCGAGGCGCGGCCCTGGGAACTGAAGAAGACCGAGAGCATCGACGTCATGGACGCGCTGGGCTCGGCGATCCGCATCGACAGCCGCGCGGCTGCGGTGCTCCGCGTTCTGCCGCGCGTCAACGAGGACGTGAACGAGGAGTGGATCTCCGACAAGACGCGCTACGCCGTCGATGGCCTGCAGCGCCAGCGCCTCGACCGTCCTTACGTCCGCGTCGGCGGCCGTCTGCAGCCGGCGACCTGGGGTCAGGCCTTCGCGGCCGTGGCCGAGAAGATCAAGGCGACTTCGGCTGATCGCATCGGCGTCATCGCCGGCGACCTGCAGGACGCCGAAAGCCTGAAGGCCACCAAGGACCTCTTCACCGCCCTGGGCGTGAAGAACCTCGACGCGCGCCAGGACGGCGTGGCGCTGGGCGACGGTCCGCGCGAGAGCTGGCTGTTCAATTCGACCATCGCCGGCCTGGAAAACGCCGACGTCGTGCTGCTGGTCGGTACGAACCCGCGCCTCGAGGCCCCGGTGCTCAACACCCGCCTGCGCAAGCAGTGGCTGGCTGGCAAGGTCCGCGTCGGTGTGATCGGCGAGCAGGGCGACCTGACCTACGACTACGACTATCTCGGCGCGGGCTCCAAGACCCTGTCGGGACTGGCCAAGAGCAAGTCCGACTTCGTCACCGCGCTGAAGAACGCCGAACGCCCCGCGATCATCATCGGCCAGGGCGCGCTGACCCGCGCCGACGGCGCAGCAGTGCTGAAGGCGGCGGCCGGCGTGGCCAAGGCGTTCAACGTCGTGAAGGCCGGCTGGAACGGCTGGAACGTGCTGCACACGGCCGCCTCGCGCGTCGCCGGGCTCGACATGGGCTTCCTTCCCACCGAAGGCGGCCTGACCGCCGGCCAGATGCTGAAGCCGGGCGCGCTGGACGTTCTATTCCTGCTGGGCGCGGACGAGTGCGAAACGGCGGCTTCCGACGCCTTCAAGATCTATCTGGGCACGCACGGCGACAACGGCGCGCACAAGGCGGACGTGATCCTGCCGGGCGCGGCCTATACCGAGAAGAACGGCCTCTATGTGAACACCGAAGGCCGCGTCCAGATGGGTGAACGGGCGGTGTTCCCGAAGGGCGAGGCCAAGGAAGACTGGTCGATCCTGCGGGCTCTGTCCGAGATCCTGGGCCACAAGCTGCCCTATGACAGCCTGGACCAACTGCGCGCCAAGCTGTTCGCCGACCACCCGACCTTCGGCCAGATCGACTACGCGCCGGGCTCGATCCCGGCCGTGTTCGACCTCGCGGCCGTGGGCGGCGCCGGCGAACTGGCCGACACGCCGTTCGAGAACGCCATCAAGGCCTTCCACCTGACCAATCCCATCGCGCGCGCCAGCGTGACCATGGCCGAATGCGCGGCTGTCGTCTCCGGCGCCGCCAAGATCGCGGCGGAGTAGGCCGATGAGCGCTTTCTTCTCCAACCCCGCCGTGACCTGGACCCTTCTGACGACGGGCGGCGTCCTGCTGGTCGTGATCTGGGTGCTGCTGAGCCTGGCGTTCCTGCTGCTGGCCGACCGCAAGATCTGGGCCGGCGTTCAGATGCGCAAGGGACCCAACGTGGTGGGTCCGTTCGGCCTGCTGCAGTCCTTCGCCGACTTCTTCAAGTTCGTGCTGAAGGAAATCATCATCCCGGCCGGCGCCGACAAGGTAGTGTTCATCCTCGCGCCGCTGCTCAGCCTGGTTCTGGCCTTCGTGGGTTGGGCGGCTATTCCGTTCGCGCCGGGCTGGGTGGTGTCCAACCTGAACGTGGGTATCCTCTACCTGCTCGCCATGAGCTCGCTGGGTGTCTATGGCATCATCATGGGCGGCTGGGCTTCGAACTCGAAGTATCCGTTCCTGGGCGCCCTGCGTTCTGCGGCGCAGATGGTGTCGTATGAAGTCTCGATCGGCCTGATCATCATCACGGTGATCCTGCTGGCCGGTTCGATGAACCTGTCGACCATCGTCGAGAAGCAGTCCGGCTGGATCTGGAACTGGAACGTGTTCGGCGGCGGTGGCCTCAAGAACATCGTCCTGCTGCCGGTCATGGTGATGGCGATGGGCATGTTCTACATCTCGGCCCTGGCCGAAACGAACCGCCCTCCGTTCGACCTTCCGGAAGCCGAATCCGAACTCGTGGCCGGCTATCAGGTCGAGTACAGCTCGACCCCGTACCTGCTCTTCATGGTCGCCGAATATTCGAACATCGTCCTGATGTGCGCGATGATCAGCGTCCTGTTCTTCGGTGGCTGGAACCCGGGTTTTCCGACGGCCTTCCTGGAGAGCTGGGGCTGGTGGGGTAATCTGTTCCTTGCCTTGGTGTTCTTCGCCAAGATCTGTTTCTGGTTCTTCATGATCGCCATGGCCAAGGCCATCGTGCCCCGCTACCGCTATGACCAACTGATGCGTCTGGGCTGGAAGGTGTTCCTCCCGACTTCGCTGGTTCTGGTCGCGCTGGTCGCCGCGTGGCGCGTGTTTGGTCCGGCCGCCTGATGAGCCGCGCTTTCGCCCTGGCCCTGACGGGTCTCGCCCTCGCATCGCTGGCGGCCTGCGCCACCGATGATGCGTCGGGCAAGTCCTACTCGCTGGGGCGAGGCATCGTGAACTATGACGAACTCCGCCGGGCCGGCGACAAGTGCAGGGCCGACGGCGGGGTGCTGCAAGCCAAGCAGGACGGGGGAGATCCCGCCCAGCTTTCAAACTACACCTGCGTCATTCCGAAGGGTGATTGACGGCCATGATGCAACGCATTTCCCAGGCGATTAAGGGCGCGGCCCTTCTCGACTTCGCCAACGCCTTCGGTCTGGCCATGAAATACATGGTCGCGCCGAAGAAGACCGTCATCTATCCGAACGAGCGCAATCCGCAGTCGCCGCGCTTCCGGGGCGAGCACGCCCTGCGCCGCTATCCGTCGGGCGAGGAGCGCTGCATCGCGTGCAAGCTGTGCGAGGCCATCTGCCCCGCCCAGGCTATCACCATCGAGGCCGAACCGCGCGAGGACGGCAGCCGCCGTACGACCCGCTACGACATCGACATGGTCAAGTGCATCTACTGCGGCCTGTGCCAGGAGGCCTGCCCGGTAGACGCCATCGTGGAAGGTCCGAACACCGAGTTCGCGACCGAAACGCGCGAAGAGCTCTATTACGACAAGGAACGTCTTCTCGATAACGGCGACCGCTGGGAACGCCTGATCGCGAAGAATCTGGAGTTGGACGCGCCCTACCGCTAAAGACGGGCGGCGAATCCGAAGGGGGCGACGCGCCACACGGCGATGTCGTCATGGATATAGTTTTCAGGGGAGCACCTGGGCCAATGGCCTTGCAGGCGATCGCTTTCTATTTGCTGGGTTTCATAACGCTGGCGGCGGGTCTTCTCGTCGTGTCGGCGCGTAACCCCGTGCACTCGGTGCTCTTCCTGATCACCGCCTTCTTCTCGGCTGCGGGCCTCTTCGTCCTGCTGGGCGCGGAGTTCCTCGCGATGCTGCTGATCGTCGTCTATGTGGGCGCGGTCGCGGTGCTGTTCCTGTTCGTCGTCATGATGCTGGACGTCGACTTCGAGGAACTGCGCAAGGGCTTCGCCCAGTACCTGCCGGTCGGCGGTCTGGTGGCCGGCGTGCTGACGCTGGAGATGATCTTCGTCGCCGCCTCGGTCGCCACCAACGGCGCCGCCGGCAAGAACGCCGCGCCGATGGCTTCGCCCGAGGGCGTGAGCAACACCGAGGCGATCGGCCGGGTGCTCTACACGGACTACGTCTTCTTCTTCCAGATGGCGGGCCTGGTCCTGCTGGTCGCCATGATCGGGGCCATCGTCCTGACCCTGCGCCACAAGCCGGGCGTCAAGCGCCAGGACATCGGCAAGCAAGTCGCCCGTTCGCCCAAGACCGGGATGGAACTGGTTCAGATCAAGCCGGGTGAGGGGATCTCCGAATGATCGGCCTGTCGCACTATCTCGTGGTCGCCGCGATCCTCTTCACGATCGGGGTCTTCGGCATCTTCGTGAACCGCAAGAACATCATCGTCATCCTGATGTCGGTGGAACTGATCCTGCTGGCGGTGAACATCAATCTCGTCGCCTTCTCGGTCTATCTGCACGACGTGGTCGGCCAGATCTTCGCGATGTTCGTGCTGACCGTGGCCGCCGCTGAGGCGGCCGTCGGCCTGGCCATTCTCGTCACCTTCTTCCGAAACCGCGGCGACATCGCGGTTGACGACGCCAGCATGATGAAGGGCTAAGCGACGTCATGCAGACTCTCGTCACCATTATCCTCTTCGCCCCGCTCGTCGCGGCGATCATCGCGGGCCTGTTCGGCCGTCGCATCGGTAATGTCGCCTCGCAGGCGATCACCACCGGCGGCCTACTGCTGGCCTGCGGCCTGAGCTGGTACACGTTCAGCCAGTGGACCTGGGGGCACATGGAGGCCTTCACCGTCCACCTGCTGCCGTTCATCAGCATCGGCGACTTCCAGGCCAACTGGTCGATCCGCATCGACGCCCTATCGGCTGTCATGCTGATCGTGGTCACCACGGTCTCGGCCCTCGTGCATATCTATTCCTGGGGCTACATGGCCGAGGATGACAGCAAGCCGCGCTTCTTCGCGTATCTGTCGCTGTTCACCTTCGCGATGCTGTCGCTGGTCACGGCCGCCGATTTCATGCAGCTGTATCTTCGGCTGGGAAGGCGTCGGCCTGGCCTCCTACCTGCTGATCGGCTTCTGGTACAACGAAGCCGTCGGCCAGCGCCGCCGCCCGCAAGGCCTTCGTGGTCACCCGCGTCGGCGACTACGGCTTCGCCCTCGGCGATCGCGACCGTTCCTGCTGTGGCGCGATCTCGGTTCGATCCAGTATCGCCGGAGATCTTCCCGCAGGCTCGCCGCCAATGCCGCGCCGACAAGCCGGGAACCGCTGATCGCTGGTCGATCTGGCCTGCGTGCTGCTGCTCGGTCGGCGCCGTCGGCAAGTCGGCGCAGTTGCTTCACTGCACACCTGGCTGCCGGACGCCATGGAAGGCCCGACCCCGGTCTCGGCCCTGATCCACGCGGCGACCATGGTCACCGCCGGCGTCTATCTCATCGCCTGTGCCTGCTGTCGCCGATGTTCGAACTGTCGCCGCTCGCGCTCGCCAAGAACATCGTCACGGTGCCATCGGCGCGATCACGGCCCTGCTGATCGCCGGCTGCACGGTCGGTCTGACCCAGAACGATATCAAGCGCGTGATCGCCTATTCGACGCTGTTCGCAGCTAGGCTACATGTTCTTCGCGGCCGGGTGTCGGCGCCTATCAGCGCGGCGATGTTCCACCTGTTCACCCACGCCTTCTTCAAGGCGCTGCTGTTCCTGGGCGCCGGTTCTGTGATCCATGGCATGCACCACGAGCAGGACATGCGGAAGTACGGCGCCCTGGCCAAGCTGCTGCCGGTGACCTTCATCGCCATGACCATCGGCACCATCGCCATCACGGGTCTGGGCTTCCCGCCGCTGCACCTGGGCTTCGCAGGCTTCTATTCCAAGGACACCATCATTGAGGCGGCCTTCGCGGCCGGTGGCGAGAACGCCATCGCCATGTTCGCCTGGGTGATCGGCGTTCTGGTGGCGGGCCTGACCTCGTTCTACTCGTGGCGCCTGGCGTTCTTCACCTTCAACGGCAAGGCCCGCTGGGGTCAGGACGATCATCATGCACATGATGACCATGCTCATGACGCGCACGCCGCCCATGACGATCATGCGCACGACGATCACGGCCACGGCCATGATCACAAGCCGCACGAAAGCCCCTGGGTGATGCTGCTGCCGCTGGTCGTTCTGTCGATCGGCGCAGTGCTGGCCGGCTTCGTGTTCGTCGACTACTTCGTCGGTCACCATCAGGAAGAGTTCTGGCGCGGCGCGATCTATAACGCCCCGACCAACCACGTTCTGCACGAAGCCCATGAAGTGGCCGAGTGGGTGAAGTGGAGCCCGCTGATCGCCTCGATCATCGGCCTGGCGATCGCGATCTACGTCTACCTGATCAAGGGCAACGAGCGTCTGGGCGCCAAGCTCGCGGCCCGCCAAGGCCCGCTCTATGTGTTCTTCTACAACAAGTGGTTCTTCGACGAGCTCTATCACGCCACCTTCGTGCGCCTGACCGCGGTTCACTCGGCGACCTGTTCTGGAAGGTCGGCGACGTGAAGCTGATCGACGGCCTCGGGCCAGACGGCGTCAGCGCCGTCAGCTATGAGGTCGGACGTCGGACCGGAAAGCTCCAGACCGGCTATGTCTATCACTACGCGTTTGTCATGCTGCTCGGCGTTGCCGGCCTGCTGACCTTCGCCCTGTACGCATTCCGTTGAGGGGGACGGAGCTTATGAGCGGCCTTCTCAGCCTCACCACCTTCGCCCCGCTCGCCGGCGTCGCCATTCTGCTGGCGGTCCGCGCGATCAAGGGCGACAACGCCTCGACCGACAACCTGGCCAAGTGGATCGCCCTGGCGACCACCCTGGTGACGTTCGCGCTCTCGATCCTGCTTGTCGCCCAGTTCGACGCCAAGAACCCCGGCTTCCAGTTCGTGGAAGACGTGGCCTGGTTCGCGGGCCTGCACTACCGCATGGGCGTGGACGGGATCTCGATCCTGTTCGTGTTGCTGACCGCGTTCCTGCTGCCGATCTGCGTGATCGCCAGCTGGAAGTCGATCGACAAGCGGATCGTGGAATACATGATCTGCTTCCTGGTGCTGGAGACCCTGGTCATCGGCGTGTTCTGCGCGCTGGACCTGATCCTCTTCTACCTGTTCTTCGAAGGCGGCCTGGTGCCCATGTTCCTGATCATCGGGATCTGGGGCGGCAAGCGTCGCGTCTACGCGGCCTACAAGTTCTTCCTCTACACGCTGCTCGGCTCGGTGCTGATGCTGGCGGCGATCCTGGCGATGATCTCGATCTCGGGCACCTCGTCGATCCCTGACCTGATGCACTACAAGTTTGCGCCGTGGCTGCAGACTTGGCTCTGGCTGGCCTTCTTCGCCTCGTTCGCGGTGAAGATGCCGATGTGGCCGGTCCACACCTGGCTGCCTGACGCCCACGTCGAGGCGCCGACGGCCGGTTCGGTCATCCTGGCGGGTATCCTGCTGAAGATGGGCGGCTACGGCTTCATGCGCTTCAGCCTGCCGATGTTCCCCAACGCCTCGGAGCTGTTCCAGCCGCTGGTGTTCGCGATGTCGGTGATCGCCATCGTCTACACTTCGCTGGTCGCCTTCCGTCAGACCGACATCAAGAAGCTGATCGCCTATTCATCGGTCGCCCACATGGGCTTCGTGACCATGGGCATCTTCTCGGGCAACGTCGCGGGCGAGCAGGGCGCGATTTTCCAGATGCTGAGCCATGGGGTGATCTCCGGCGCGCTCTTCCTCTGCGTCGGCGTGGTCTATGACCGCATGCACACCCGCGAGATCGCCTTCTACGGCGGCCTGACCAACCGCATGCCGTGGTACGCCGCGACCTTCATGCTGTTCACCATGGGCAATGTCGGCCTTCCGGGCACCTCGGGCTTTGTCGGTGAAATCCTGACCATGACCGGCGCCTATAAGGCCTCGACCTGGACCGCGCTGGTGGCCGCCAGCGGCGTGATCTTCTCGGCGGTCTACGCTCTGAGCCTGTATCGCCGGGTCATGTTCGGCGAGATCGTCAATCCGGAGCTCAAGACGATCACCGATCTCGACAAGCGCGAGATCCTGATCTTCGCACCGCTGATCATCTCGACCCTGGTCCTGGGGATCTATCCGAATTTCGTGTTTAACCTGACCGCGTCGTCCGTCGACGCGCTGGTTGGCGCCTGGCGCGCCGCCGTGGGCGGGTGAGGGACTGATGACGTTTTCAGCCAATTTTTCGCTGATCCTGCCCGAGTTCATCCTCGCGGTCTCAGCCCTCGTCCTGCTGGTCTGGGGCGCCTTCCAGGGTAAGGTGACGCCTGCCTTTACGCTGGCCAGCGTCGCGGCGCTGGTTGCGGCGGCCGTGGCTTCGGTGATCGGTCCGCATGGGCATGCCTTCAACGGCGTCTATTCAGCCGACGCCGCAGCCACCTATGCCAAGGTGGCGATCTTCATCTCCAGCGCCGTCGGCATCGTGCTGGGCGACCGCTGGCTGGCCCAGCGCAAAGACCAGAAGTTCGAATATGCTGTGCTGGTGATCCTGGCCGCCCTGGGCATGGGCGTCACCGCCTCGGCCGGCGACCTGATCAGCCTCTATATGGGCGTCGAGCTGCAATCCCTGGCGCTGTACGTCCTGGCGGCCTTCCGCCGTGACGACGCCAAGGCTTCGGAAGCCGGCCTGAAGTATTTCGTGCTGGGCGCCCTGTCGTCGGGTCTGCTGCTGTACGGCTCATCGCTGATCTACGGCTTCGCCGGCTCGACCCGTTTCTCGGAGATCGCCGCCGCCGCCCACGGGACGCATGGCGTGGGCCTGCTGTTTGGCCTGGTGTTCCTGATCTGCGGCCTTGCCTTCAAGGTCTCGGCCGCGCCGTTCCACATGTGGACGCCGGACGTCTATGAAGGCGCCCCCACCCCGGTGGTCGGCTTCTTCGCCGCCGCGCCGAAGCTGGCGGCCATGATGATGTTCGCCCGGGTCCTGGGCGACGCCTTTCCGGACTCGGTCGCCCAATGGCGTCAGATCCTGATCATCGCTTCGCTGATTTCGGTCTTCGTCGGCGCGTTCGCCGGTCTGGCCCAGAGCAATCTGAAGCGTTTGTGGGCCTATAGCTCGATCGCCAATGTCGGTTACGCCCTGCTTGGCGTCGCCACCGGCGGTGAAGTTGGCCTGCACGCCATGCTGGTCTTCATGATCCTCTACATGGTCGACGTCACCGGCTTCTTCGCCTGCCTGCAGGCCCTGACCCGCGACGGCAAGCCGATGGAGACCATCGAAGACATGGCCGGCCTGGTGAAGGAACGTCCGGGCGTGGCCGTGGCCATGACGGCGTTCTCGCTGTCGGCCCTGGGCCTGCCGCCGTTCTCGGGCTTCTGGTCGAAGTTTTACGTCTTCAAGGCTGCGCTCGGCACGGGCGACGTGATGATGCAGTGGGCGGCCGTGCTTGGCCTGGTCGGCAGCGTGGTCGCGGCCTTCTATTACCTGCGCCTGATCAAGACGATGTGGTTTGATGCTCCGACCGGCCCTGTCGACGCGCCGGCTCCGGCCGCCCGCGCCGTCGCCTTCGCCGCCGCGGCTTTCTCCTTCCCGGTGGTGCTGATCGCGCTGATCTGGCTAGACCCGGCCGCCAAGGCCGCCGCAGCGGCCTTTGGCCACGCGTGACGTGACGGGCGTCTCCCCGGGTTCAAAGGGGGCGCCCGTCGTCGTTCTCGACGAGATCGACTCGACCAATGCCGAAGCTCGTCGCCGCGCCGAAGCCGGCGAGGTCGGGCCTGTTTGGCTGCTGGGCCTACGTCAGACCTCGGGCCGGGGTCGTCGCGGTCGCGCCTGGGAGACCGGTTCGGGCAACCTCGCGGCCACTCTGCTGTTCACCACGGACAAGCCGCCCGCCGAGGCCGCCCAAGTGTCGTTCGTCGCCGCCCTGGCGGTGGCGGACCTGCTTGCCGCCTATGTGCCCGCCTCGCTGATCAGCTTGAAATGGCCCAACGACCCGATGCTGGGCGGCATGAAGGTCAGTGGGATTCTCATAGAGTCGGGAATGCGTCCCACGGGCGGGCTGTGGATCGCCGCCGGCGTCGGCGTCAATCTGGCCCGCAAACCGCTCGACAGCGAGCGCCCCGCCACCGCCCTGACGACCTATCGCGCCGCCCCGCCGCCGTCGCCGATCGAAGCGATTGAGGTGCTGGCCGAAGCGTTCGAGCGTTGGTCGGCCGTCTGGCTGTCGCTGGGCTTCCCAGCGATCGCAGACGCCTGGACGGCGCGCGCGCACGGCCTGGGCGAACCTTGCGTCGCCCGCCTTGGAACCGAGACGGTCCATGGCATAGCCGAAGGGCTCGATGGCGACGGCGCTCTGAGGCTTCGGTTGCCTGACGGCCACTTGCGGCGCATCACGGCCGGCGACGTCTTCTTCGGTGAGGCTTCCTGATGCTGCTGGCTATCGAGCAGGGCAATACCAACACGATGTTCGCCATCCATGATGGCCAGAACTGGATCGCCCAGTGGCGCTCGGCCACCGAGAGCACGCGCACGGCCGACGAGTATGTGGTGTGGCTGTCGCAACTGCTGTCGATGCAGGGCCTGGGATTCCGGGCGATTGACGCCTGCATCATCTCCAGCGTGGTGCCGCAGTCGATCTTCAACCTGCGCAACCTCTCGCGCCGCTATTTCAACGTCGAGCCTCTTGTGATCGGCGAGAACGCCAAGCTGGGCGTCGATGTGCGGATCGACAAGCCGTCGGAGGCCGGCGCCGACCGTCTGGTCAACGCCGTGGGCGCGCACATGGTCTATCCGGGGCCGCTGATCGTGATCGACAGCGGCACGGCCACCACCTTTGATATCGTCGCCGCCGATGGCGCTTTCGAAGGCGGCATCATCGCGCCCGGCATCAATCTATCCATGCAGGCGCTGCATGAGGCAGCCGCAAAGCTGCCCCGGATCGCCATTCAACGCCCAGCCCGCAACCGCGTTGGCGGAACAGACACCGTCAGCGCCATGCAGTCCGGCGTGTTTTGGGGCTATATCTCTTTGATCGAAGGGCTTGACGCGCATCAAGGCTGAGCGCGCCCAGCCCATGACCGTGGTCGCCACCGGCGGGGTCGCCTCGCTGTTCGAAGGCGCCACGGACTGCATCGATCACTTCGATTCGGATCTGACGATCCGCGGACTACTCGAAATTCACCGTCGCAACACCATTTCAGAGACCTGATGACAAAATCCTCCCAAGACGAACTCGTCTTCCTGCCGCTCGGCGGGTCGAACGAGATCGGCATGAACTTCAACCTGTACGGCTTTGGCCCGGCCCATGATCGCAAGTGGATCGTCGTCGATCTGGGCGTGACCTTCGGCGATCAGACGACTCCTGGCGTCGAGATCATCCTGCCTGATCCCGAGTACATTGAGGCCTACGCCAAGGACATCCTGGGCATCGTGCTGACCCATGCGCACGAAGACCACCTGGGCGCGGTGCACTGGCTGTGGCCGCGCCTGAAGGCGCCGGTCTACGCCACACCCTTCACGGCGTTCCTGCTGCGCGAGAAGCTGCGCGACGCGCGTCTGCTGGATGAGGTTCCGATCACCGAGATCCCGTTGGGCGGCCAGTTCAAGATCGGTCCCTTCGATCTGGAAATGATCACCCTGACCCACTCGATCCCCGAGCCGAACGGTCTGGCGATCAAGACTCCGCTGGGTACGATCCTGCACACCGGCGACTGGAAGATCGATCCGAACCCGCAACTTGGCGAGGCCACCGACATTGAAGGCCTGCGTCGTCTGGGTGACGCCGGCGTTCTGGCCATGGTCTGCGACTCGACCAACGTCTTCGTCGACGGCGAGGCCGGCTCCGAGGCCGACGTCCGCGTGGCGATGAACAAGCTGATCTCCGGCCTGACCGGCAAGATCGCCGTGGCCTGCTTCGCCTCGAACGTCGCGCGGATGGACACTGTGATCCGCGCCGCCCAGGCCGCTGGCAGAAAGGTCTGCCTGGCCGGCCGCTCGATGCACCGCATGGCCGCCGCCGCCCGCTCGGTCGGGTTCCTGCGAGGGCCGAGCCCTTCGTCACCGACGACCAGGCCAAGTACCTGCCCGAGAACGAGATCCTGTTCCTGTGCACCGGCAGCCAGGGCGAGGCGAGGGCGGCCCTGTCGCGGATCGCCGAGGGTAACCACCCGCATGTGAAGCTGTCGCAGGGCGACCACGTGATCTTCAGTTCGCGGGTCATTCCGGGCAACGAGATCCCGATCCGCAATCTGCAGAACAAGCTGGCCGATCGCGGCGTGCGCCTGCACACCGAGCGCGACACCCCCGGCATCCACGTCAGCGGTCACCCGTGCCGCGACGAGCTGAAGCAGATGTACCAGTGGGTGCGCCCCGAGATCGCCGTGCCGACCCATGGCGAGCGCCGCCACCTGATCGAACACGCCGCCTTCGCTCGCGACCTGCAGGTTCCGCACGCCATCTCGCCGCGCAACGGCGACATGGTTCGCCTAGCGCCGGGACATCCCGAGATCATTGATGAGGTTCCCGCCGGGCGTCTCTATGTCGACGGGGGCGTGGTCACGCCCGAGAACGGTCAAGCCCTGCGCGAGCGCCGCCACGCGGCGTTCAACGGCATGCTGGCGGTCTCCATCGTGATCGACGGCAAGAACCGCATCGTCTCGGGTCCGCAGGTGCGTGGCCTGGGCCTGGCCGGCGACAACGACTATCCGCTGGACGAAGCCATGGACGATCTGGCCGAGGAAGCCGAGACCGCCTTCAAGCGGCTGGGCGGCGACGACAAGGACAATGACGAGGCCATCGAGAACGCCATCTCGCGGGCCGTGAAGAAGGCCGCGTTCCGGATCTGGGAACGCAAGCCGGTCGTCGAGACCACGGTTCTGCGCACCTGACCTAGGGTGAGGCGCCGCCCGCCGTCGTTTTGCCACGGCGGGCGGCCCTTTTCGCGCTGCAGCACAGGTGTTAGGCCTTCGCGCAAACAACAAGACGCGCGGGAGCAATGATCATGATCGGCAAGCTGAACCACGTCGGCGTCGCCACGCCGTCCATCGACGAGTCGCTGAAGATGTATCGCGACCTGCTGGGCGCGACGTCCGTCACCGAAAAATGGGCGATGCCTGAGCAGGGCGTCTGGGTGTGCTTCGTCAACCTGCCCAACAGCCAGATCGAGCTGATCGAACCCTATGGGGAAAAGTCGCCGATCCATGCCTTCCTGGCCAAGAACCCCAAGGGCGGTCAGCACCACATCTGTTTCGAGGTCGAGAACATCTACGAGGCGCGTGACGCCCTGGTGGCCAAGGGCGCGACAGTGCTGGGCGAACCGCGCATCGGGGCGCATGGTACCTTGATCATCTTCGTTCACCCCAAGGACATGGGCGGCCTGCTGGTCGAACTCATGGAGACGCCCAAGGAGGCGCACCACTGATGAGCGTGCTCACGTCCATTTCCGTCTTCTTCGTCATCTGGTGGACGGTTCTGTTCGCCGTGCTGCCGATCGGTTCGCGCAGCTATCACGAGATGGGCCTCAAGCCGCCCGGTGGCGGTGATCCCGGGGCTCCGGTGAACCCGAATCTGAAGCGCAAGTTCATCACCACCACCTGGATCGCTGTGGTGGTGTTCTCGGTCCTATGGCTGGTTATCCGCTTCCATCTCATCAGCCTGCCGCCGATGCGCTCGGCCCTCTAAGGTAGCCTGGGCGCCCAACCCTTGAGCGGCGCGCGGTGTTTCTGCCTGCGTTCGCTCAAGGCTTGGGCGAAACGCCCAAAAGCGCCGCCAGAACCGCATGTGCTTGCCCCAACAATTGTTCGAAGGCCTAGGGTGTCCTTACGGGATCGGCCGGTGCCGGTCTCACTCTGTGGCGTCTTCCCCGACGATGAACTTGTAAGGCCGCGCGAGGATCGCGCGGCCTTCTTTTCGTTCTCGACCTCGGGATGGCCATCTTTTCGCCCCGCGCGTTGCCAAGCTGAGGGCCAAGAGGCTATCTCAGGCCCTTGCATTCCCCGGAGACGTCTTTCTGATGCGCCTGTCGCGCTATTTCCTGCCCGTGTTGAAGGAAGCTCCGTCCGACGCCCAGATTGTGTCGCACCAACTGATGCTGCGCGCGGGCATGATCCGCCAGGAGGCGGCGGGCATCTACGCCTGGCTGCCGCTGGGCCTGCGGGTGCTGAACCGCATCGAGCAGATCGTCCGCGAGGAGATGGATCGCGCCGGAGCCATCGAGCTCCTGATGCCGACGATCCAGCTGGCCGAGCTGTGGCGCGAAAGCGGGCGCTATGACGACTACGGCGACGAGATGCTGCGCATCACCGACCGCCACAAGCGCGAGCTGCTCTTCGGCCCCACCGCCGAGGAAGTGGTCACCGACATTTTCCGTGCCTCGGTCAAGAGCTACAAGGACCTGCCCAAGAACCTCTACAACATCCAGTGGAAGTTCCGGGACGAGCGCCGTCCGCGCTTTGGCGTGATGCGCGGCCGCGAATTCCTGATGAAGGACGCCTACAGCTTCGACCTCGACGAGGCCGAGGGCGCGCGCAAGTCCTACAACCGCATGTTCGTGGCCTATCTGAACACTGTTCGCTCGCATGGGCCTGAAGGCCGTGCCGATGCGGGCCGATACCGGCCCGATCGGCGGCGACCTGAGCCACGAGTTCATCGTCCTGGCCGACACCGGTGAAAGCCAGGTCTTCTGTGACCGCAAGGACCTGGTCGAGATGCCGGCCCCCGGGACGGGCGTCGACTGGCGACGACCTGCAGGCCATCGTCGACGAACGAATCGGCCTGTACGCCGCGACCGAGGAAATGCACGACGCCGGCCAGTTCGAGACGCAGACCGCCGAAGCCGACCGCCTGACGGCCCGCGGTATCGAGGTCGGCCACATCTTCTACTTCGGCACCGAAATATTCCGCGCCGATGAAGGCGAAGTGTCGCCGGGCCGGACGGCAAGGAGTACACGAGGTCCACATGGGCAGCTATGGCGTCGGCGTCTCGCGCCTGCTCGGCGCGATCATCGAGGCCAGCCACGACGACGGCGGCATCATCTGGCCGGATCGGTGGCGCCGTTCGATGTCGGCATCATCAACATGCGCCAGGGCGACGCGGCGTGCGACGCGGCTTGTGAGACCGCCTACAAGGCGCTGACGGCGGCCGGCAGGACGGTGCTTTACGACGACACCGACACCCGCGGCGGCGCCAAGTTCGCCACCATGGACCTGATCGGCCTGCCCTGGCAGATGATCATCGGCCCCAAGGGCATCGCCGAAGGCGTTGTCGAGATCAAGAACCGGGCGACCGGCGAGCGTTCGACGGCTTCGCTGGAGTCTGTGTTGAACGGTCTGACGCAAAGCAAGGTGGGCTAATGAGCGATCTCAGGGCCGCCGGTCCGTTCAGCCGCTGGGAGCTGTCCGTCGCTTGGCGCTATCTGCTGGCCAAGCGCAAGAACGGCGGCGTGGCCCTGATTTCGGTGATCTCGTTCTGCGCCGTGATGCTGGCGGTCTTCGCCCTGATCACGGTCATGAGCGTCATGAACGGCTTTCGGGCTGAACTGCTGGGCCGAATTCTCGGCTTCAACGGCCACCTGTATGCTCAGTCCCCGCTGATCAACGGTCCTGACCGCGAGGGCGTGATCAGTCGCATTCGCGCGGTGCCGGGCGTCATTCAGGCGGTGCCGATGGTCGAGGCCCAGGCCATGGTCATCGGTCCCAGCCAGGTGACCGGCGCGATCGTGCGCGGTGTCACGCCGCGTGACCTGCGCGGCCTGAAGATCATCTCGGACAACATCAAGAAGGGTTCGCTGTCGGGCTTCGGCCAGGGCGAATATGGCGGCGACATCATCCTGATCGGCGACCGGATGGCCGCCAATCTGGGTGTTGTTCCCGGCGATGCGATCACCCTGATCTCTCCGTCCGGCCCGGCCACTGCCTTCGGGACCTCGACGCGCGAGAAGGACTACATCGTCGGCGGCGTATTCAGCGTGGGCATGAGCCAGTTCGACGAGGCTTATGTCTACATGCCGCTTGAACAGTCCCAACTGTTCTTCGGTCGCGACACCTCGGTCGACTATGTGGAAATCAAGGTCGATGACCCGGACGACGCGAAGGCCCTGAAGCCCGCCGTCGAGGCCGCCAGCGGTCCCGGTTCGCTGGTCGCCGACTGGATGGACAAGAACCACAGCTACTTCACCGCGCTGCAGGTGGAGCGAAAGGTGATGCGGCTGATCCTGTTCTGCATCGTCGCTATCGCGACCCTCAACATCATCTCTAGCCTGGTGATGCTGGTGAAGAACAAGGGCAAGGACATCGCCATTCTCCGCACAATCGGGGCGGGGCAGGGCTCGATCCTGCGGATATTCGTGATGGCGGGGGCCTCGATCGGTGTCGCGGGCACTCTGGCGGGCCTGCTGCTGGGCGTGCTGTTCTGCGCGAACATCACCGCTATCCAGAACTTCGTGGAGTGGATCACGGGCACGGCGGTGTTCAGCGCCGACGTCTACATGCTGTCTCACATTCCCGCGAAGATCGACTGGTCGGAGGTCGGCGGTATCGTCGGCCTGTCGGCCCTGATGAGCATCGTTGCGACACTGCCGCCCGCCTGGCGCGCCTCGCGTCTCGATCCGGTGGAGGCGCTTCGCTATGAGTAACCCCGTCCTGTCGCTGCGCGGCGTAGAGCGCGTCTACAAGACCGAGGCCGGCGATCTTCCGGTCCTCAGGGGCGTGGATCTCGACGTCTATCCAGGCGAAGTGGTCGGCCTGATCGGTCCCTCCGGCTCGGGCAAGTCGTCGCTGTTGCATTCGGCGGGCCTGTTGGAACGTCCCGACGCCGGTCTAGTCGCCTTGGGCGGCCGGGATTGCTCCAAGCTGTCGGAGCGGGTGCGCACGCGTATTCGCCTCGGCACCGTGGGCTTCGTCTATCAGTTTCATCACTTGCTGCCCGAGTTCACCGCGCTCGAAAAGTCGCCATGCCCGGCATGATCGCCGGCCGTAGCCGCGCCGAGGCCAACGCGCGCGCCGAGGAGCTGCTGGGCGAGTTGGGCCTGACCGCGCGGCTTCTTCACCAGCCGGCCCAGATGTCCGGCGGCGAACAGCAGCGTGTGGCGATCGCCCGCGCCCTGGCCAACCGGCCGCAACTGCTGCTGGCCGATGAGCCCACGGGCAATCTCGATCCGGCGACTTCGGCGGCGGTGTTTCAGTCGCTTTACAGTCTGGCGCGGGGGCAGGGCGTGGCGGCCCTGATTGCGACGCACAACATGGATCTGGCCCGCTACATGGACCGTGTCTTCGCCCTCAAGGACGGTCACCTGGAAGCCCAGACCTTCTAGGCTAGAGTGCCTTCTAGGTCAGAACTGACGCCGATAGGCAGTCTGCAACACGGTCTGATCATAGTCCGGCGAGAGGCCCAGTTGTCTGCGCGACGGGCGGACGCCCTGTATCGTCATGGCCTCGAAGACGATCTGGGTGTCGGGTCTAAGGTCCCAGCGATACGCCGCCAGCGCCGACCAGCCGTGTTCGGCGGTGTTGTCGACGGACTTGTTGGTTCGGTCGCTGATCGAGAAGTGATCCAGTCGCGCCGTCGCGCTACCCGGCCCCCAAGAACGGGTTGCGGCCACATAGGCCGCCTCGAAGCCGGTATCGACCCAGACTCCATGGGCGTTTGAGTATCCCATCAGGGTCTCGCCCCGCATGACCTGCGCCCGGAGCTGCGAACGCTCCAGATCCAGTTTTGCGCCGAGGTTCCAGAAACGGGTCTCCCACGACCACTCGAGGTCCTCGACGCTGACCCTGTCGCCTCCGTTATCATAGCCGAAGAGGTCGATCGTCAGCCTGGAGTCAGGTCGCCATTCCAGGCGACCATAGACCCCGCGCTTGCCGTCGATTTCCCGAAGCGGCGTGGTCGAGGGCGCCTGTCTGCGCGCCATGAAGGCGCTGAGCGGCGGCAGGGGAAAGCGGCCGGTCGCCGGCGATTTGAGGTCGTGCAAGGCCCAACCCCGGAACGCCAGAAGAGTGCCGGAGGTGTCGCCATGGGTGAACAGGCCTGCGGTCGCAGACAGGCCCTGACCAAGGACCGCGCCTCGCGCGGTGGCCTCGATGGCCACGACCTTGGTCTCTTCCGCCACCCAGGTATTGACGGCCGAGGGCGTGATGGTGTCGGGCACGGTCCAGTCCAGACCGTCATGCTCCAGCGAGATCTGGGGATAGAACGCGCCGGCGCGACCAGACAGGCGCCAGGCGCCGCCGCTAGGTCCGCGATAGGCCAGATAGGCCTCTCCCAGATCCACGACGTGGTCCAGACCATCCTGGCTCTCGCCCACGAACACCGCCGAGAGCGAGTCCGAGAACCTCGGGTTCCAAACGACGGCGGCCTCGCCCAGGCGCAGGTCCCCGCGGTTTGAGCCAAAGCGGCTCTTGCCCAGACCGTTGTCGATCCAGGACCTTTCGCCGCTCGGCGCGGCAAGGCGCAGATCGACCACGCCCGAGACCGTGTCACGGGAAAATAGATCAGGCTCGGCGCGCGCTGGAGTCGCCGTCATGCCCGCGAGGGCGACGATCATCCCCAAAGCCGAAGACAGCCCCTGTTTCATGGCCGCAGCCTAGTCCGGAACCTCTTAGGCGCCGGTTAACCGTGTCAGAGCAGCGCCGCGCCCATGGCGTTGAAAAAGCCGGCCTGATCAATCTTCTTGATAACCCGGGCGTTGGGCGGGCGACGCTTCAGGGCGGGATCGGCGATCTCGATGTCAGGCAGGATCGCGTGCGAAACGCTGAGATAGCCCCGCGTCAGTTCGCCGAGCGTCTCGACATCGACGACCGCCTCTTCCGCCTCGAGGATCAGGCTCGAATTCCAGAGCGACCGCGCAGGTCAGGGCGTCGGGATGCAGGCTGCCATTCAGCCCTTCCGTATCGCGCGCGAAGGCCAGCGAGGCGCGGTTGACGTCGGTGAAGAACCGGGCGCGCGACGTCGCCAGGGCTTCCAGTTCGGCCAATTGGTCCATATCAAACAGGCCGTCGCGAAGCGTCTCGGTCCAGGTGACGATCGACAGGTTGAAGCCGGCGTTGATGACGATCTTGGCGGCTTCCGGATCGACATAGAAATTGTACTCGGCCGCCGGCGTGACATTGCCGACGCCATTGTCCGTGCCGCCCATGACCCAGAGGTGCTTCAGCGCCGTGGCGATGCGCGGCTCTCGCAGGTAGGCGAGGGCGATATTGGTCAGCGGCGCCTGAGCGATCAGGGTGATTTCGCCTGGCGCGGTCATGATCCTCCGGACGATCTCATCCACCGCATGGCCCTCTTCAGGACGCTGCGGAGTTCGCGCGAACCCACTGTCGCTCATCCCGTCGGCGCCGAAGACGTAGGCGGCGTCGAGCGGCGCGCGCGAGAACGGTGCCTGGGTCCCAAGATAGACCGGGACCGCTCCGGCCTTGCCGCAGACTTCCAGCGTCAGCAGCGCGTTCTCTGCATGCTGGACGAAGCCCACATTGCCGTGGGCGATCGTGATGGCCTCAACGGTCACGCCGGGGCGGGTGAGGGCGAGCATGAGGGAGAACACGTCGTCCCCGGCGGTGTCGGTATCGATGATCAGGCGCATGAGTTGATCTGGCTTGATCCGCCGCCAAAAACCAGCCCCAAGCGCCGGTTCAAAAGGCGGAGGAAATGACTCGCCCAAAGAAAATGCGGTGGATGGTCGCGGAACATCTTGTGAACAGAACGAAAGGGGAATATGGAACAAATAAGAAACGTTGTGGAGGTTCCGATGATCCGTATCGCGCGTGAGTCTTTGGCGCTTGTATCCGTCGCCAGCTTCGTCTGGATGATGTGCTCGGTCGCCCAGTTGGTGGCCTGAGTCGATTGAGCGGAGGCGTGGGTCATGGCGGATGGCGAAGGACAGGGATTTGTCCACCTTCGGGTTCGCTCGGCCTATTCCCTGCTGGAAGGCGCGATCAAGGCCGATGTGATCGGCAAGATGACCGAGGCGGCGGGTATGCCGGCCGCGGGGCTGACCGACAGGGCTAACCTGTTTGGCGCGCTGGAGTACTCTTCCTACGCCAAGGACGCCGGCATTCAGCCCATCATCGGCTGCGCCCTGCCGGTGTCGGGTATCGGGGCTGGTCCGACCGAACGCCGGGCGCGCGCGCCCACGATCACGCTGCTGGCCCAAAACGAGCGGGGTTATCTCAACCTCTCGGAACTGTCTTCGATCGCCTATCTCGAAAGCGGCGAGCTGGCGGAGCCGATCGTGCCCTGGGCGCGGGTTGTCGAGCACGCCGAGGGGCTGATCCTGATGTCGGGCGGCACCGATGGTCCGGTGGACGCTCTGTTCGCCGGCGGCAAGGCCGCTGAGGCTTCGCAGGCCCTGGCGGAAATGAGCCGGGTCTTTGGCGATCGGTTTTATGTCGAGCTGCAACGGCACGGTCTGCCGAGGCAGGCCGCCGCCGAGCCGGGCCTCGTCAACTGGGCCTATGAAAACGACGTTCCGTTGGTCGCCACCAACGACGTCTACTACGCCAAGCGCGAGCTCTACGACGCTCACGACGCCTTGCTGTGCATCTCGGACGGCGCGTTCGTCGGCCAGGATGAGCGGCGGCGGGTGACGCCCGAGCACTGGTTCAAACCGGCTGCCGACATGCGCAAGCTGTTCGCCGATCTGCCCGAGGCTTGCGACAACACCATCGACATCGCTCGGCGCTGCGCGTTTCTGGTCAAGAAGGCGCGACCCGATCCTTCCCAGCTTCCCGACCAGCGGTGGCCGCAGCGAGCCCGAGGAACTGGAACACCAGGCCCGCGAAGGTCTGAGGATGCGTCTCGACGGCCTGGAACTGGCGGTCGAGGAACAGGTCTATTGGGACCGCCTGGATTTCGGCTCGAGACGATCCTGAAGATGGGCTTCCCGGGCTACTTCCTGATCGTGGCCGACTTCATCAAGTGGGCCAAGGGCAGCGGCATTCCCGTCGGGCCCGGACGTGGTTCGGGCGCCGGTTCGCTGGTCGCCTGGGTGCTGACCATCACCGATCTTGATCCGTTGCGGTTTCGGCCTGCTGTTCGAGCGGTTCCTGAACCCCGAACGGGTCTCGATGCCCGACTTCGATATCGACTTCTGTCAGGAGCGACGCGAAGAGGTCATCGTCTACGTTCAGGAAAAATACGGCCGCGACCGCGTGGCCCAGATCATCACCTTCGGCTCCTTGCAGGCCCGCGCCGTACTGCGCGACGTCGGGCGGGTGATGCAGCTGCCGCTCGGCCTGGTCGACCGGCTCTGCAAGATGGTGCCCAACAATCCGGCCGCGCCGGTGACCCTGGCCCAGGCCATCGAGCTGGAGCCCCGGCTCAAGCAGGCCAAGAAGGAAGACGGCAACGTCTCGGCCTGTCTGGATGTCGCGCTGCAGCTCGAGGGGTTGTTCCGGAACGCCTCGACCCACGCCGCAGGCGTGGTGATCGGCGACCGGCCGCTGACCCAGTTGACGCCGCTCTACAAGGATCCGCGCTCGGACCTGCCCGCCACCCAGTTCAACATGAAGTGGGTCGAGAGCGCGGGCCTGGTGAAGTTCGACTTCCTGGGCCTGAAGACGCTGACCGTGCTAGACCGCGCGGTGAAGCACCTGAAGAAGCGCGGCGCCGAGGTTGATCTGGGGCGACTGCCCGTCGACGACACCAGTCCTACGAGCTGATGGCCTCGGGCCAGACGGTCGGGGTGTTCCAGCTGGAAAGCCAGGGCATGCGCGACACCCTGCGCAAGATCGCGCTGCGGTTCGATCGAGGAGATCACCGCGCTGATCTCGCTCTATCGGCCAGGCCCGATGGACAACATCGACACCTTCGTCGACTGCAAGTTCGGCCGCAAACCGGTCGATACCCTGCACCCCTCGCTGGAGGGCGTGCTGAAGGAGACCTACGGCGTCATCGTCTACCAGGAACAGGTGATGCAGATCGCCCAGATCCTGGCGGGCTACAACCTGGGCGAAGCCGACCATTCTGCGCCGGGTGACTATGCAGAAGAAGAAGAAGGAGGAAATGGATCTCCAGAAGATCCGTTTCGTCGACGGCGCCAAGGAAAAGAACGTTCCCGCCGAGCAGTCCGGGTCGATCTTCGAACTGGTGGCCAAGTTCGCCGGCTACGGCTTCAACAAGAGCCACGCCGCCGCCTACGCCCTGATCGCCTACCAGACCGCCTGGTTGAAGGCCAATACGCCGGTCGAGTTCCTGGCCGCGTCGATGAGCCTGGATATTTCCAACACCGACAAGCTGGCGGTGTTCCACCAGGATGCCCGGCGGTTCGACATCACGGTTCGGGCGCCGGACGTGAACCGGTCGGGCGCCGACTTCGAGGTCGAGAACGGCGAGGTGCTCTACGCCCTCGGCGCGGTGCGCAATGTCGGCCTGGAAGCGATGAAGCATCTGGTCGCGGTACGCGAAGAGGGCGGCCCGTTCCGCGATATCTTCGATTCGTCGAGCGGGTGATCCCGCAGCAGGTCAACAAGCGCGCCGTTGAAAACCTGGCGCGGGCGGGAACTGCTGATCCTTCCACAAGAACCGGGCCCAGATCCTGGCCTCGTCCGATGTGCTGATTGCCCACAGCCAGAGCATCGCCGCCGACCGCCAGGGCGGTCAGCACGCGCTGTTCGGCGCTGACCCGGCCGCGGGCCGGCCGCGTTTGAAGAAGATCGATCCCTGGAACCAGGTGGATCTGCTCGACGAAGAACTGGCCGCCGTCGGCTTCTACCTGACCGGTCACCCGCTGGAGGACATGGTGGGCATGCTGCGCCGCCGGCGCACCGCCATGCTGACCGAGGTCATCCCTCAGGCCGAGGCGGGCATGGAGGCGTTCCGCATGTGCGGCGTCGTGCGCCGCCGCCCAGGAGCACGCCTCGCAGAGCGGCGAGCGCTTTGCCTTTGTCTACATTGTCGGATCCCACCGGCGAAGTGCGAAGTGCTGTTCCGCCGGAAGCCCTGCGAAAGTGCCGGGACGTGCTGGAGCCGGGCAAGTCGGTCGGCTATCAAGGTGCGCGCCAAGGCGCGGGACGGAAGTGCGGTTCTTCGGCGATGACGCCGAGCCTATCGAAAAGGCCATCGAAAACGTCGTCGCGGGCCTTCGCGTCCATCTGTCGCCGTCGGCCACCGAAGTCGAGGCGTTGAGGAAGCGGCTGGAGCCGGCGGTGTCCCAGAAGGGCGGTGAAATCAGCTTCATCGCCGCGATCGGCGGCGGCCGCGAGATCGAGCTGAAGCTTCCCGGACGCTACACGCTGGACGCCTCGCTACGCGGCGCGCTGAAGACCGCGCCGGGGGTGGCGCTGCTGGAAGACGTGTAGCGAAGAGAGACCAACATGGCCAAACATCAAGGCGGCTGTCAGTGCGGCAAGGTGCGGTTCGAGGTTGAGGTCGGGCTTGAAGACCTGATCACCTGCAATTGCTCGCGATGCGGCAGGTTGGGCTCTGTTCTGGCGTTCGCGGCAGAGGATGACTTCACGCTGCTGCAAGGGCAGGGCGCTCTGACCGAGTACCGCTTCAACACGGGCAAGATCTCGCACCTGTTCTGCTCGGCGTGCGGGATCGAGTCGTTCGGTCGCGGAGAAGGCCCCGGCGGCGTACGCATGGCGGCGATCAACGTGCGCTGTCTGGACGAGATCGACGTCTTCGCCCTGAAGCCGGTCGAGGTGAACGGCAAGGCGTTCTGACGAAAGGCGCCCGTCGAGCCGTGCGCCGGCAATCGTCACGCCGTCGCCGGAGGCGAGGCGGTCAGTCGGTGTCGGCGGCGGCTGCAAGAGGGCGGATCCTTCGGCCTGAATGCCGCGTCATCCGTCGCCTGTAAAATCAAGCTCTAAGTTAAGGAGGTCAAAGTGGACGCACGCGCAATTCCTCCCGCAGCGCTTCGCGACGTCAATGCTGTCGAACTCGCTCGCGTTTGGATCGCCGAGCAGGGACTGCATTGTTCGCTCACGGTCGGCCTATACGCTGAGCATGGCGTGGCCCGGGAGACTTCGGCCTGGGGGATCATCCTGGCTGACCTTGCGGGTCATGTCGCTGACGCACTCAGCGCCGATGGCATGGGCCCCAAAGGCGATTTGTTCGACGCGATCGTCGAGCGCTCCAATGCGGAGGTCGACGCGCCGTCCTCCGCGCGCACCGGAAGGTCTGGCTCCAGGTCGGGCTAGAGACGAAGGGGCGGCGCGCTCGGCCCACACTGCCCACGCCCAGGTGTCACTGATTCGGCTGATGGCGTGCGGGATCGGATCTGTCAGGTCGTTGCGATCTTCCACCGGACGCCCTCTGGAAGGTCGAAAGCGCCCCGATGCGACCGCGCTGGGGGCCGCCATTTGCACGCCAGGTCACGCGACAGCGCCGACAAGGCTTGCATTTTGATCCGTTCGCGCCTATTTGCCGCGCCATTCCACACGTGGACGTTCGGTTGCCTTGGGGAGAAATCCCGAGGTCGCCGTTCCGGTCCCGCTCCGAAATCGTTCGGAACGGGGGTGTCCGCGGAGGTTCAACCGGAAAAAGGATACAGGCCCGATGGCTCTTCCCGAATTCTCCATGCGTCAGCTCCTGGAAGCTGGCGCCCACTTCGGCCACCAGACGCACCGCTGGAACCCGAAGATGGACCGCTACATCTTCGGTTCGCGCTCGAACATCCACATCATCGACCTGTCGCAGTCGATTCCGCTCCTGCACCAGGCCCTGGTGAAGGTGCGTGAAGTCGCCGCCGCCGGCGGTCGCGTGCTGTTCGTCGGCACCAAGCGTCAGGCTTCGGATCCCGTCGCCACCGCCGCCAAGCGCTGCGCCCAGTACTACGTCAATCACCGCTGGCTCGGCGGCACCCTGACCAACTGGCGCACCGTCTCGGGCTCGATCGCGCGTCTTCGCGAGCTGGAAGGCGCTGCTCGCCGGCGAAGGCGACTGGCCGTGTCCAAGAAGGAACTGCTGCAGCTGACCGCGCGAGCGCGACAAGCTCGAGCTGTCGCTGGGCGGCATCAAGGACATGGGCTCCATCCCGGACATCATGTTCGTGATCGACACCAACAAGGAAGCGATCGCGATCCTTGAAGCCCGCAAGCTGAACATCCCGGTCATCGCGATCCTGGACACCAACTGCGATCCCGACGGCATCACCTATCCGATCCCGGGCAACGACGACGCCGCTCGCGCCCTGCAGCTGTATTGCGACCTGATCGCCGACGCCGTCCTCGACGGTCTGGCCGCCGGCCAAGCCGCGTCGCGTCGATCTCGGGCTCGCTGTCGGTGGCTCCGGATGGAATCCCACCGCTGGTCGCCGTCGAACGTCGACGCTCCGCAGCCGGTGCTCTCGAATGCCGCCGCTCCGGAAGCCGCTCAAGAAGGCGACCCGGCCGACGGCGATCGAAGACCGTCTGCCGAAGACGCCGGCCGCTGAGCTGATCTTCGCGACCCGGTCGCCTTCGAGCGACTGTTGTGACCCTGACCGATGCGACCGAGGCTATCAGGCCCGGTCGCTCAACCGTTGAACTGATCGGAGATTTTCGCATGGCTGAGATCACGCGCTGCAGCTGGTTAAGGAACTGCGCGAAAAGTCCGGCGTCGGCATGATGGACTGCAAGAAGGCGCTGCAGGAGAACGCGGGCGACATCGAAGCGTCCATCGACTGGCTGCGCTCCAAGGGCCTCTCGAAGGCCGCCAAGAAGGCCGACCGCGTCGCCGCCGAAGGCCTGGTGGGCATCGCCGTCCGCAATGAAGGCGCCGGCATGACCGCCTCCGCCGTCGAAGTGAACGCCGAGACCGACTTCCTGTCGCGCAACGAGCTGTTCCAGAACGCCGTCCGCAAGATCGCGGCCGTCGGCCTGGACAACGATGGCGTCGAAGCCATCAGCGCCGGCAAGACCGCTGACGGCGAAGTCGTCGCCGACGTTCTGACCAACCTGATCGCCACCATCGGCGAGAACATGGTCGCCCGTCGCTCGGCGCGCTTCTCCGTCGCCAAGGGCGCGGTGTCGTCCTACATCCACAACGCGACCGCGCCGGACCTGGGCCGGATCGGCGTGCTGGTGGCCATCGAAGGCGACAGGCGACCAGGCCAAGATCCTGGAGCTGGGCCGCAAGATCGCCATGCACGTGGCGGCCACCGCCCCGCTGTCGCTCTCGCCGGATGACCTGGATCAGGCCGCCATCGAGAAGGAACGTTCGATCTTCACCGAGCAGGCCCTGGAATCGGGCAAGCCGCCCGCCGTGGTCGAGAAGATGGTCGAGGGCCGGATCCGCAAGTTCTACGAGGAAGTCGTGCTGCTGAAGCAGGCCTTCGTCATGAACCCGGATCAGACCGTCGAGCAACTGGTCGCCGAAACCGGCAAGGAACTGGGCTCGCCGCTCACCGTCGAAGGGCTTTGTTCGCCTGGCCCTGGGTGAAGGCGTCGAGAAGGCTCCGGCCGGCGATTTCGCCGCCGAAGTCGCCGCCGTGGCCGGCCAAGGCCAAGATATCGAGGTCCGGCCGTGCGCCTCGGCGCGCAGCCGGCTTCATGTCCTGGAGGGCGCGCGCGTGACCGCGCCGCGCCGCTTATCGCCTGTCTCCGGGCGTATGCGGGCCAATCGCTCTCGCTTTGCCCTCCGGCGCGCAAAACCGATCCCACTTTTGACGAACGCGCACTATGTTGCGTGCCGACGACTCAGGAAGAGCCCGGTCCATGTCCGAACCCACCATGCCCAAGCCCTTCCGCCGCGTGCTCCTGAAAGTGTCGGGAGAGGTGCTGATGGGCGACACGCCCTACGGCATCGACACCAACACCGTGCAGTCGGTGGCCGAGGACATCGCCCAGATCGTCAAGTCCGGCGTGTCGAGCTGTGCATCGTGATCGGCGGCGGCAACATCTTCCGTGGCATGGCCGGCGCGGCCAAGGGCATGGAGCGGTCCAGCGCCGACTATATGGGCATGCTGGCCACGGTCATGAACGCCCTGGCGATGCAGGATGCGCTGAGCGCGTCGGTGTTTCGACGCGGGTCCAGTCGGCCATCCCGATGGCCACGGTCTGCGAGCCCTATATCTTCCGCCGCGCCCAGCGCCACCTTGAAAAGGGTCGGGTGGTGATCTTCGCCGCCGGCACCGGCAACCCGTTCTTCACGCCGACACCGCTGCCGCCCTGCGCGCCGCCGAGATGCAGTGCGACGCCCTGTTCAAGGGCACCAGCGTCGATGGCGTCTACACCGCCGATCCCAAGAAGGACCCGACGGCGCAGCGCTATGACCGCCTGACCTACATGGATGTTCTGGCCAAGGACCTGCGGGTCATGGACGCCTCGGCCGTGGCCCTGATGCGCGACAGCAACATCCCGATCGTGGTGTTCTCCATCAAGGGACGCGGCAATCTGCTAGACGTCCTGCGGGGCGAGGGCACCTTTACCGTCGTCGCCCAAGACGCCGCCTAGACACAGCGAAGAGAGCCCAAGCCATGGCCGCCGCCGAAAAGCCCGTTCTGTCCCGCTACAAGGACCGCATGGACAAGTCCGTCCTTGCCCTGAAAGAAGATTTCGCCGGTCTGCGCACCGGTCGCGCCTCTTCGAACCTGCTCGACCAGATCGTGGTCAACGCTTACGGCTCGATGGTGCAGCTCAATACCGTGGCGTCGATCAGCGTTCCCGAACCCCGGCAGATCAACGTCAACATCTGGGACAAGGGCGTCGTCTCGGCCGTGGAAAAGGCGATCCGCAATTCGGATCTTGGCCTCAATCCGGTGGTCGAAGGCAACAACCTGCGCATCCCGATTCCGCCGCTGACGGAAGAGCGCCGCAAGGATCTGACCAAGATCGCGGGCAAGTATGCCGAGGCCCAGAAGGTCGCGGTGCGTAATATCCGTCGCGACGCCAATGACGACCTCAAGAAGGCCGAGAAGGCCAGCGTTATTAGCGAGGACGATCTGAAGAAGATGGAAACCGAGGTCCAGAAGATGACCGACGAGGCCATCAAGCGGATCGACGAGGCCTTGAAAATCAAAGAACAAGAGATCATGCAGGTTTAATCGCCTCCCTTGGAGTATCGGGGGACGATCATGGAAGGCTTGAAGCGAATGTCGCCGACGACCGGCCCGCAGGATCTTTCGACGCGCGCTGGGGGCGATGCGTCGGGACGGCCCCTGCACGTGGCCATCATCATGGATGGAAATGGTCGCTGGGCTAATCGGCGTGGCATGCCGCGCGCGCTTGGGCATCGCGCGGGTGTCGCGGCTCTGAAGCGCACGGTCGAGGCCGCGCCGACTCTGAACGCTAGCGCGTACTGACCGTCTTCGGGTTCTCGACCGAGAACTGGAGCCGTCCCGCTCACGAGGTTTCCGAGTTGATGGGCCTGCTCAAGGCCTATGTCGAATCCGACCTGGAGCGCCTCGCGCGTGAGGGTGTCCGCGTCAGGATTATCGGTCGCCGCACGGGGCTGGCGCCCGACATCCTGCAGATCATCGAACGCGCGGAGCGTCGCACCGCTCACAACACGCGCTTCATACTGCAGGTCGCGTTCAACTATGGCGGCCGCGCGGATATCGCCGACGCTGCCCGCGCGTTCGCGCAAGCGGTGGAGCGGGGCGAGGCCAAGGCCGCCGAGCTCGACGAAGCGGTGTTCGAGCAGCACCTGTCGACGTCTTCGGCTCCGGCTCCGGACCTGATCGTGCGCACCAGCGGCGAGCGTCGCATCTCGAACTTCCTGCTCTGGGAATGCGCCTATGCCGAGCTCGTCTTCCAGGACGTTCTCTGGCCTGACTATGGACCTGAGGCGCTTTCGGCGGCCATCGCGGAATACCGCGGGCGCGACCGGCGCTATGGAGGCATTGCTGCCGATGACGTCGCCGTCGCCGGCTAAGCGCTTCAACTGGACCAATCTCCGGGTGCGGGTGCTCTCAGCCACCGTGCTCGTGCCTACAGTCGTGGCCGCTGTGTGGTTTGGCGGCGTGTGGTACCTGGCCCTGATCGCCGTCTGCGTGGCCCTGCTGGCGCGCGAATGGGGCATGATGAGCGCGCCCAAGGCGCCGATCGGCGTCGCTCTGGCCATCGGCGCGGCAAGCCTGGTGGCGCTGGGGGCCGCGTTTCTCGGTCACTATTACCTGACCGGTCCGCTGCTGGTTGTCGGCGCGATCCTGGCCGGCCTTCTGGCGCGCGGGGCCGTTGAGCGCCGGGCCGACGCCGCCTATGGCGTGATCTATATCGCGCCCTCGTGCATCGCGCTGATCTGGCTGCGTCTGCTGGATGCCGGCCTGAGCTGGACGCTGCTGCTGTTCGCCGTGACCTGGTTCGCCGATATCTTCGCCTTCGTGGTCGGCAGCATCCTGAAGGGCCCCAAGCTGTGGCCCAAGTTTTCGCCCAACAAGACCTGGTCCGGGTTCTTCGGCGGGCTTGTGGCCTCGTCCCTGGCCGCGGTTGGCATCGACGCCTTGACCACCTGGCTGCCCGCCCTGCCGGACATGAACCTGACCTGGCCGATCGCCGCCCTGATTGGCCTGCTCGGCGGTCTGGCGACGATGATGGGTGATCTCTGGGAGTCGATGCTCAAGCGCCGGTTCGGCGTGAAGGATTCCGGTGACCTGATCCCGGGTCATGGCGGCATGCTGGACCGCGTGGATGGCCTGATGTTCGCCGCGATCGTCATCGCCGGCGTGCGCCTGATCTATCTGGCCGGATGGGCCCATTGACCCGTCCTCGCAAGGTTGTCGTCCTGGGATCGACGGGATCGATCGGCGTTTCGACGCTGAGCCTGTTCGAGGCGTCGCAGGCGCCGGTCGAGGTGCTGGCCCTGACGGCGGGGCGCAACGTCCGGCGCCTGATCGAACAGGCGATACAATGGCGTCCGCTCGTGGCGGTGATCGACGACGAGAGCTGCCTGGAAGCTCTGCGCGCCGGCCTCGAAGGTACGGGCGTTCGGGCCGCCGCTGGCGCGGCCGCGGTCATCGAGGCGGCGGCCATGGGCGCCGACTGGGTGATGTCGGCGATCGTCGGGGCCGCCGGTCTGGCGCCGACGCTGTCGGCCGCGCGCACGGGCGCGGTGATCGCTCTGGCCAACAAGGAAAGCCTGGTCTGCGCGGGCCCGGCCCTGCTGCGAGATCGCCCGCGAAGCCGGCGGCATCGGTGATCCCGGTCGATTCGGAACATTCCGCGATCTTTCAGGTGCTTGCAGCCGGCTTGCATCCGCGGGTCTCGCGCCTGATCCTGACGGCCTCGGGCGGGCCTTTCCGCACCTGGACGCGCGAGCAGATGGCGCTGGCCACGCCTGAACAGGCCGTGGCCCATCCCAATTGGTCGATGGGCGCCAAGATTTCGGTCGATTCCGCCTCCATGATGAACAAGGGCCTCGAGATGATCGAGGCGTCCTACCTGTTCGACACCCCGGAAGAGCGCATCGACGTCGTGATCCACCCTCAGTCCGTGATTCACAGCCTGGTGGAATACGCCGATGGGTCCACCCTGGCCCAGTTGGGGCCGCCGGATATGCGCGCGCCCATCGCCTGCGCCTTTTCCTGGCCCGACCGGCTGCCATGGCCGGCCCCGAGACTTGATCTCGCGGCCTATGGCCAACTGACCTTCGAAGCCCCGGACCTGGAACGTTTTCCGTCGATCGCCATCGCCCGGGAGGCGATGCGGCTAGGCGGCGGCGCTCCGGCTGCTATGAACGCGGCCAACGAGATGGCCGTGGCGGCCTTCCTTGACCGCCAGATCGGCTTTCTGGATATTGCCGCCTCGGTGGCGGGGACCCTTGATCGCATGAACAGTCTCGGGACCCTGGAAGACGCGGCTACCGATCCGCTTGAGAGCGCGATGATGACGGACGCCAGCGCCCGCCGCATTGCGGCCGAGGTTGTCGCGCAGAAGCGTCAACGGAACTGACGCGGAGACCGCTGCCTTCATGATCGACGTCTTGATCTTTGTCGTATCCACGGTGTTCGTGCTGTCGATCGTCGTGACGATCCACGAACTCGGACACTTCTGGGCGGCGCGCGCCTGTGGCGTGGCGATCGACCGTTTCTCCCTGGGTTTTGGACCGGCCCTGGCGTCCTGGCGCGACAAGTCGGGCGTCGAGTGGCGTTTGGCCGCCATTCCGCTGGGCGGCTATGTGCGGTTCTCGGGCGACGAGAACGCCGCCAGCGTTCCCGACCAGAACGACCTGGCGGCGATGAAGCGCTCCATTGTCGCCCACGAAGGGGAGGCGGCGGTCAGCCGCTACTTCCACTTCAAGCCCATCTGGCAGCGCGCGATCATCGCCGCGGCGGGGCCGATGGCCAATTTCGCCCTGGCGATCGTGATCTTCACGATCCTGTTCGCCACCTATGGCCAGATCACCAATCCCGCGCGCGTCGATCGCGTGATCCCGGGCGGCGCCGCTGAGGCCGCCGGCTTCCAGGCGGGCGACCTGATCGTTCGCGCCGACAGCAAGCGCATCGGCTCGTTCCAGGACCTGCAGCAATACACCACTCTTCGCGCCGACGTGCCGATCCGCTTCACGGTCGAGCGCGGGGCCCAATCGGTCGTGCTGACGGCGACGCCGCGTCTGGTCGAGCGCGTCGACAAGATTTCCGGTCGCGTGAAGGTCGGAGCCCTGGGGCTGGAGAGCCGCTCGCGTCCCACCCTGGTCAAGCCGACGATCTTCGAAGCCGTGCCGGCCGCCTGCGACGCGGTCTGGGATATGCTCAAGACCATCGCCTATTATCTGGGACGCCTGGTGCGCGGCCAGGTCCCGGCCGACCAGATCAGCGGCCTGATCGGTCATCGGACATACGGCGGGCGCGGTGGCCAAGGCCGGCGCGGCCGGCGCACCTGATCTGGCGTCGCAACTGCTGGGCGGCATGGTCGGCCTGACGGTCCTGATCGGCAGCCTGTCGGTCAGCATCGGCTTCATGAACCTGCTGCCCATTCCCGTCCTCGATGGCGGTCACCTGCTGATGTATGCTTATGAGGCCATCGCCAAACGTCCCCTGCGCGCCGATTTCCAGGCCGCTGGTTTCCAGGCGGGGCTTGCGCTGATCCTGGGTTTCATGCTGTTCGCGGCGTGGAACGACCTCAACCGCTACGACGTGTTCAAATTCATCGGCGGCCTGTTCACGTGAACGCCCGCTCTTCGTCCATGAATGGTCCCATGAACAATCTTCGCGCCCATAGCGCCGCGTTCGCCACCGGTCTGGCGCTTCTCTTCGGCTCCAGCGCGCTGGTCGCTCCCGAAGCGGCCTTCGCGCAGGCGGCGTCGCAGTCCGGCGTCGTGCAACGGATCGTGATCCAGGGCAACGAGCGGATCGAGCAGGGCACGGTGATGTCCTATCTGCCGATCCAGCCGGGCGACACCGTCGATGCGGCGCGACTTGACCTTGCGCTGAAGACCCTGGCGCGCACCGGACCTCTTCGCCGACGTGAAGATCGACCTTCAGGCCAACGCTGATCGTGAAGGTCGTCGAAAACCCGATCATCAACCAGGTGGTCTTCGAGGGGAACTCGTCCCTGAAGGAAGACAAGCTGAAGGACGAAGTGCAGATCCGCCCGCGCGGCATCTTCACGCGCGCCAAGGTTCAGGCCGACGTTCAGCGGATCATCGAACTGTACCGCCGTTCGGGCCGCATCTCGGCGACCGTGACCCCCAAGGTCGTGGAACTGCCGCAGAAGCGCGTCGACCTGGTGTTCGAGATCAATGAAGGCCCCAAGAGCGGCGTTCTGGGGATCAACTTCCTGGGCAATTCCGAGTTCTCGGACAACGACCTGCGCGACGTGGTCGTGACCAAGGAGTCGCACTGGTACAAATTCCTGACCAGCAACGACAACTACGACCCCGACCGGATCGAGTACGACCGCGAACAGCTGCGCAAGCACTATCGCAACCGTGGCTATTTCGACTTCCGCGTCATCTCGTCGGTGGCCGAACTGGCGCCGGACAAGAACGGCTTCGCGGTCACCTACACCCTCGAAGAGGGGCCGAAATACAAGTTCGGCAAGATCACCGTCGACACCGAGCTCAAGAAGCTGGACGGCAACCTGCTGGCCCAGATCCTGCCGATCCGCACCGGCCAGCTGTATGAAGACGAACGCATCGAGCAGGCGACCGACGCCCTGACCTTCGCGGCCGGCGCCGCCGGCTTCGCCTTTGTCGACGTCCGCCCGCGCTATGTGCCCAACCGCGAGACCAACACCGTCGACGTGGTGTTCCAGGTCCGCGAAGGGCCGCGCGTCTATGTCGATCGCATCGACATCGTCGGCAACACTCGCACGCTGGACTACGTCCTGCGCCGTGAGCTCGAAGTGGCCGAGGGCGACGCCTATAACCGCGTTCTGGTGGACCGCTCGAAGAACAACATCCGTCGTCTCGGCTTCTTCAAGGAAGTCGACATCGAGGAAATCCCGGGCTCGGCGCCCGACCGCACCGCCCTGCGCGTCAAGGTCGAGGAGCAGCCGACGGGCGAACTGTCGTTCAGCGCCGGCTACAGCTCGGTCGACAAGCTGGTCCTGGACGTCGGCATCACCGAGCGGAACTTCCGCGGTCGCGGCCAGAACATGCGTGGCCGGGTCTCGGTCGGCTCGCTGCGTCAGCAGGTGGACTTCGCCTTCACCGAGCCGCGCTTCCTGAACCGCAACCTGGTGGCGGGCGTCGATCTGTACTCGTTCCGATACGATCTGAGCGACTACGCCGCCTATGACACAAGCTCGGTCGGCGGCAATATCCGCGTCGGGTTCCCGTTGACCCAGAACGCCTCGATGAGCATGCGCTACACCCTGCGCCGCGACGAGGTCAGCGTCTCCGACGGGCTGTGCAGCAGCGGTTCGGTGTCGCAGATCCTGTGCTTGCAGCGCGGCGCCTACATGACCTCGCTGGTCGGCTACGGCCTGCGGATCGACAAGCGTAACGACCCGATCCAGCCGACGCGCGGCTGGTTCGCCGACCTGAACCAGGATCTGGCGGGCTTCGGCGGCGACGTGAAGTACCTGAAGACCGAGACCGACGCGGGTTGGTACTGGGGCTTCAACAAGGACTTCATCTTCAGCGCCACCGGTTCGGCCGGCTATATCGAGGGCTGGGGCGGCGACAACGTCCGCATCAACGACCGCTTCTACAAGGGCGGCACCAACTTCCGCGGCTTCGAGACGGCCGGTATCGGTCCGCGCGACATCTCGACCACCAGCAACTCGATGGGCGCGAAGCTGTATGCCATCGGCACGTTCGAGCTGACCGTTCCGACCCTGCTGCCCGAGCAGTATGGCATCAAGGCCGCCGTCTTCAGCGATTTCGGCACCGCCGGACTGCTGGACGACGTCGACCGTCAATCCTCGACGGGTGTTTTCGACCCCAATATCCGCGACAACCTCGCCCTTCGCGCTTCGGCAGGTCTCAGCATCGACTGGAAGTCGCCCATGGGCCCGATCCGGTTCGACTTCAGCAAGATCCTGTCCAAGGAAGATTACGACCGGACCGAAACGTTCCGGTTCTCCACCTCCACAAGGTTCCAATGATCATGACCTCCAAGTTCCTGTTCGCGGCCGCTTCGAGCGTCGTCGCCATCGCCATCTCGACCAGCGCCATGGCGCAGACGGCCCCGGCCGCCGCACCTGCGGCTCCGGCGATCTCGCACGGCGCCGCCATTCCCGGCGTCTGCATCTTCTCGAGCCAGCGCGCCGTTGGCGCCTCGCAAGTTGGCGCGGCCGTGGACGCGCGTCTGAAGACGATCATCCAGCAGGTGAACGCCGAACTGACCGGCGAACGCACCGCGATCGACAACGAAGCCAAGGCGCTGGACGGCAAGAAGGCGACGATGGAGCAAGGCGCGCTCGAGCAGCAAGCCGCAGCCCTGCAAGTCAAGGCCAATGCCTGGCAGCGCAAGGGCCAACTGCGCCAGAAGGAAGTCGAAGCCACCGAGCAGAAGGCGCTGGCCCGCGTCTATCAGGAGCTCGATCCGGCTATCAAGCAGGTCTACCAACAACGCACCTGCGGCATGCTGGTCGATCGCGAGTCGGTCCTGCTGGCCAATCCGGCCATGGACATCACCGACGCCGTGGTGACCGCGCTGAACGCCCGCATCAAGACGCTGACCTTTGATCGCGAACGTCTGGACCAAGCGGTCCCGGGCGCTCAAGCTCTGCAGCCGACCAATAAGTAAGCGAGTCGGCCCGGGCCTCGCCCGGGCTGTCCGCCGAGAGGACTAGATGCCGGACCCACGCTTCTTTGATGACCTGGGTCCGGCGCCACTCTCCGAACTGGCGCACCTTGGCGGCGCGCAGATCTCCGATCCGGCTTTCGCCGGCCGTCTCGTGCGCCATGTCGCGCCCCTGGACGCTGCGGATGACGGCGCGGTCACCTTCTTCTCCGATGCCAAGCGTCGCGACGTCGCGGGCTCCACGCGTGCGGCGGCGTGTTTCGTGCGCGCCGAACACCAGGAATTTCTGGCCCCGGGCTGTGTGGCGCTTCTGACGCCGCATCCGCAGGCGGCCTGGGCCGCAGCGGCTGGCCGGCTTCACGCGCCGCGTCGCCATGAAGCGCTGGCCCCCGCGATCCATCCCGACTGCGAACTCGAGGCCGGTGTCCAGCTGGCTCCCGGTGTCGTGATCGGGCAGGGCGCGCGGATCGGACGCGGCACGCGCCTGTCGCCGGGCGCCGTGATCGGTCCCGGTGTCACGATCGAGCGCGACGGCCTGATCGGCGCCAATGCCGTCGTGGGCTTCGCCATCATCGGTGACCGCGTCAGCATCCACGCAGGCGCGGTGATCGGCGAAGCCGGTTTCGGCGCTGCGGGTGGCCCAAAGGGTGTGGTCGACCTGCCTCAACTGGGTCGGGTGGTGATCCAGGACGGCGTCACGATCGGCGCCAACAGCTGCGTCGATCGGGGCGCCTTTAGCGATACGACGATCGGCGAGAACACCAAGATCGATAATCTGGTCATGATCGCCCACAACGTCCGTCTGGGTCGCAATTGTGTCCTGGCGGCCTATACAGGGCTGTCGGGCAGCACGGTCGTCGGAGACGGCGTGGCGTTCGGCGGCAAGGCCGGCGTCGCGGATCATTTGACCATCGGCTCGGGCGCGAGCATTGGCGCATCGGCGTCGGTGTTCAAGAACGTGCCCGAAGGTGAAACATGGACAGGGTTTCCGGCGCGGCCGCTCAAGCGGTGGCTCCGAGAGACCGCATGGCTGTCACGCATGGCGGGCGGCCGGGGAACAAGGGGCTAAGTATGGGCCGAGACGTCGCCGAACCGGCGCAAGCCGCGATCGACATTGCCGAGATCCTCGCCAGGATTCCGCATCGCTATCCGTTCCTGCTGGTGGATCGCGCCGAGGACTATCGCCCGCATCAGTCCATCGTCGGCATCAAGTGCGTGACGATGAACGAGCCGTTCTTCCAGGGCCACTTTCCGGGCAATCCGGTCATGCCTGGCGTGCTGATCGTCGAGGCCATGGCCCAGACGGGCGCGGTGCTGATGAGCAAGTCGCTGGAAGTCGACACCGAAGGCAAGACCATCTTCTTCATGTCGATCGACGGCGTGCGCTTCCGCAACCCGGTGCGCCCAGGCGACGTGATCCGCATGGAAGTCGAGGTCACGCGCGCCCGCTCCAGCATCTTCAAGTTCAAGGGCGTGGCCAAGGTCGGTGACAAGGTGGCCGCCGAGGCCGAATTCGCCGCCATGGTCGTGGAGACGCCGACCAAATGACCCAGGTTCACCCGACCGCCCTGGTCGATCCCGGCGCCCGTCTGGCTGACGATGTCGAGATCGGGCCCTTCTGCATCGTGGGCCCGGACGTCACCCTCGGCGCTGGCACGCGCCTGATCTCCCATGTGGTGATCGACGGCGTCACGACCCTTGGCGTCGGCTGCGCGGTGTATCCCTTCACCACCCTTGGCGGTCCGCCGCAGCACCTGGGCTACAAGGGCGAGAAGACAGAGCTGGTCATTGGTGATCGCAACATCATCCGCGAGCACGTGACCATGAATACCGGCACCGCGTCCGGTCGCGGCGTCACCCAGGTGGGCAATGACGGCTTCTACATGGCCGAGGCCCATGTGGCGCACGACTGCGTCGTCGGCGACCATGTCGTGCTGGCCAAGGGCGCGACTCTGGGCGGTCACGTCGATGTCGGGGATTTCGTCTTCGTGGGCGGTCTGGCCGCCGCGCACCAGTTCACCCGCATCGGGCGCTACAGCTTCATCGGTGGCCTTGCTGCGGTGACCAAGGACGTGATCCCCTATGGCTCGGTGTGGGGCAACCACGCCCACCTCGAGGGCCTGAATCTGGTCGGGCTCAAGCGCCGGGGCTTCAGCCGCGAGGCGATCAACGCCCTGCGCGCGGCCTATCGCCTGCTGTTCGCCGACGAAGGCACCTTTCAGGAGCGCCTGGAGGACGTGGCAGAGATCCATGCCGGCAATGCCGAGGTGATGGAGATCGTCGACTTCATCCGCGCCGACGGCAACCGTCCGCTTTGCCTGCCCGAGCGCGAGGTCTAGGCTCGTTCCATGCGCAAGCTTGGTCTGATCGCCGGCGGGGGCGCGCTTCCCGTCGAACTGGCCGCCCATTGCGAGACGGCCGGACGGCCTTTCGCCGTGATGCGCCTGCGCAGCTTCGCCGAGGCATCCCTCTCGCGCTATCCTGGCGCCGAGGTCGGGCTGGGTGAGTTCGGCAAGATCTTCAAGGCTTTGAAGGCGGAGGGCTGTGAGGTCGTCTGTTTCGCCGGCACGGTCAGCCGTCCCGATTGGGCGGCCCTTCTGCCCGACCTGCGAGGCGTGAAGGTTCTTCCGGCCCTGATCAAGGCGGCTCGCCAGGGCGATGACGCCCTGCTTCGCCGGGTGCTGGACGAATTCGAGAAGGAAGGCTTCGACATCGAGGGCGCCCATGAGGTGCGAGGGGAAATGACCCTGCCTTCCGGCGTGCTCGGCGCCTGTTCGCCCCGGCCGGAAGACCAGCATGACATCGAACGCGCCCTGCTGGTGGCGCGTGAGATCGGTAAGCTGGACGTGGGGCAGGGCGCTGTCGTCTGCGATGGCCTGGTACTGGCGGTCGAGGCCCAGGAGGGCACCGACGCGATGCTCCGGCGCGTGGCCGAGCTTCCACAAGCCCTTCGCGGCACGGCCGAGCGTCGTCGCGGCGTCCTGGCCAAGGCTCCCAAGCCGATCCAGGAGACACGGGTCGATCTGCCCACGATCGGCGTCGCCACCCTGCAGCGCGCCGCCCGAGCCGGGCTGTCGGGCATCGTCGGTGAGGCGGGCGGCCTGCTGGTGGTCGACCGTGAGGCGGTGATCGCCTGCGCCAACGATCTGGGCCTCTTCGTCCTGGGGGTCGAGCCCCGGAGCCCGGGATGAGCCGCCCCCTGACCGTGATGCTGGTCGCTGCGGAGGCCACCGTGTTCGAGGCCGCCAGCGCCGGCCTGGCCAAGGCGCTGAAACGGAAGCTCGGCGCCGAAGCCGTAAGGTTCGTAGGCGTCGGCGGCGCCAAGATGGCGGACGAGGGCGTCGACAGCCCCTTCGACATCGCCCAACTGTCGATCATCGGCATCGTCGAGAGCCTGCGGGCCTATCCCCGGGCCATGGCGCGGCTGAAGGACACCCTGGCGCTGGCGGAGCGCGAAAAGCCCGACGTGGCGGTTCTGATCGATTCCTGGGGCTTCAACATTCGGCTGGCCCAGGCGCTGCGTCGGCAGACCCCGGCCTTGCCATTGGTGAAATACGTCGCGCCCCAGGTCTGGGCGTATCGCCCCGGTCGGGCGAGGGGACTGGCCAAGGCTGTCGACTTCCTGCTGTCGATCCAGCCGATGGACAAGCCGTTCTTCGACAGCGCGGGCCTTGAGAGCGTCTTCGTCGGCAATTCGGCCCTGGCCAAGGATTTCAGCCGGGCTGATCCCGCGCGCCTGCGCGCCGCCATCGGCGTGTCGGCGGATGAGCCCATTCTTCTGGTCCTGCCGGGCAGTCGGCCGTCCGAGATCGAGCGGGTCATGCCGGCCTTCGAGGACGCGGTGCGACGCCTGAAGGCCGAACGCCCCGATCTGGCCGTGGTCGTGCCGGCGGCCTTCACGGTGGCCGAGGCGGTCAAGGCGCGGGTCGCGGGATGGCCTTTCCGGGCCCATGTCATCGAGGACGAGGCGCTGAAGGACGACGCCATGGTCGCCGGGACGGTCGCCCTGGCCTGCAGCGGCACCGTCACCACCGAACTGGCCCTGGCAGGCTGTCCCATGGTGGTGGGCTATCGCACTGGCGCGATCACCTATGGCCTGCTGAAGATGCTGTTCAAGCCGCGCTGGGTGACGCTGTTCAACATCGCCGCCGACAAGGCGATCGCTCCCGAATATCTGCAGAAAGACCTTGAAGGCCAGGCGCTGGCCAAGGCCCTGGCCCGGCGGCTCGACAGTCCGGACCTGCGCGCCACCCAGGTGGCCGAGCAGAACGCCGCGCTCGAGAGGATGGGCCGAGGTATGCCCGATCCCTCGGAAGCGGCTGCCGACGCGTTGCTGGCCTTTCTCGAACGATCGGGGCGCGACCCTAGCGGGCCTGCGTCCGCTCGCTGATCGCGCGATCCAGCGCCTCGAACAGCTGCCCCACATCGATGGGCTTGCTGACATGGCCGTCCATGCCGGCGCCGAGCAGTTCGGCGACCTGATGGCTCATGGCGTTGGCCGTCAGCGCGATGATCGGCGTACGGCCCCGACCTGTCTCGGCTTCCTGACGCCGGATCTCGGCCAGCGCCGTCAGGCCATCCATCACCGGCATATGGATGTCCATGAGGATGGCGTCCCAATCGCTGTCGCACCAGGCTTGCACGGCCTGCGCGCCATCCTCAACGATCAGCGGGTCGATGCCGGCCTGCTGGAGCATGGCTCTGAGGATGATCTGATTGGTGCGATTGTCCTCGGCCGCCAGCACGCGCAGGGCGGGACGCGCGGCGGGCGCCTGAGCGCCGTCGCGCTTCGGCGCCTCCGAGCTCGCGCCGATATAGGCGAGGGGCAGGTCGATCATGAAGGTCGCGCCCTGACCAGGCTGGCTGTCGACGCTGATCGTCCCGCCCATCAGGTCGCAAAGTTCCCGACAGATCGCCAGGCCCAGGCCCGCGCCGCCATGCCGACGGGTGGTTGAGGCGTCCAGCTGAACAAATCGACCGAACAGCTTGTCGTGCTGGTGATCGTCGAAGCCCGGTCCGCTGTCGGCGACGGAGATCCGGACGCGGTCGGGCTTGCGGCTGGCGCTGACCTTGATCGTTCCGGCGGGCGTGAACTTCACGGCGTTGGACAGCAGGTTGTGAATGACCTGCCGCACGCGTCCCGGATCGCCGCGATAGATCCCGTGGGCGTTGGCGTCGACGAGCAGTTCCTGCGACAGGCCCTTCTCGGCCGCCAGCATCGCGAAGGTCTGGCAGCTGGTCCTGAGCAGGTCACCGAGATCGAATTCGATCGCTTCCAGCTCGACCTGTCCCGCCTCGATCTTGGAGAGGTCCAGAACATCGTTGAGAATCGTGGTCAGGGCCTCGCCGGATTCGCGCACGATCCGCAGACGGTCGCGCTGGCCCTCCGACAGGGCGTCCAGCTCCATGACCTGCACCATGCCCAGAACACCGTTCAGAGGCGTGCGGATCTCATGGCTCATGGTGGCCAGGAATACCGTCTTGGCCTGGTTGGCGGCTTCGGCCTCGGTCTCCTTGTCCTGCGCCAGATCGAGGGCCGCCGCCATCTCGCGCGCGGTGTTCTCCCGCTGCATCGCATACTGCAGCACGTAGGCCAGGAACGCGACCGAGGCGACGATGGCCAACACACTCTGGCCCAGGGGCGTTTCGCCGCTCGCCAGGCCTGCGGAAATCAGGGTGATCAGCAGGAGGGCCACGAGCGAGGCGGCGCCGATCAGGCGCGAGATCACGAACTCGGCCGTGCTGCTCAGCGCGATGGCGCCCAGCATCGCGGCCCCGGCCAGCACCGAAGTCCTGGAACCGTGCATCACCAGAGCCATGGGCAAAGCGCTGTAGAGCGTGGTGTAGACGATCGTGAATCCCGCCAGCAGGGCTTCGTAGCCCGGGGACGCGTGACCGCGTCGGGCGATCCATCGGCACAGAAGGTAGTTGGCCGAGATCAACAGCGACACGCAGGCCAGCCAGGCCATTGGCGGTCGAAAGCCCAGCCAGATCGCGCTGCCGCCAGCGGCCAGCAAGGTCATCGGAACAATCGATAGCAGATCGCGGCGTCGATGGTCGACGATGTCTGTCCAACGCGGGGATCTGACGGGCCTGATCAAACTGTACGCCCCTGTTGGTCACGCAGATTGGGGGGAGTATCGTTACCGAACCATGAAACCACGGATCTAGGCGCTAAGGTTAACGCCTGCTTCATCCGCATTAACTATCTTTGAGTCGAATCTTCTCGGTGCGCACGCGACGGGAGACCTCACGTCATGGCGATAGAGCCCAAAGCGCCTGTCACGCCCGTGCTCGCGGTGTCGCCACCCGGGGCGCCGCCGATGCGTCCAAGGTTCTGCTGGCGCTGGCCATGGCCAGGATCGCGGCCGTGAACGCCGGTTCCGTTCTTGGGGAGATGGTCAGCGGTACAGACGGCGCGATCGCCGAGTCCGCGCAGACCTCCACCGCGCCGGCGGAACATCATCCGTTGGCGGACGGGGCGATCACGGGCTCCCCGCGCCGGGCGGAACCCAGCGTCGCGGAGCGGATGGTGGCGGCGGTTCGCACGGCGGCCGCGCAGGCTGCGTCCAGACAGTCGGGGCTGGCGCCGATGATGGCCGATCTCGACGTCGCCCTGGAGCGCTCCGACCTGCCTCAACCGGTACGCCAGGCGGCTCAGGCCTTGTTGGCCAAGGCCGTGCCGATCCAGAACCCGGTGACCGCCGGGACTCTTCGCGACGCCGTGCGGGGATCTGGCGTCTTCCTGGAAGCGCGCCTGGCCCGGACCATCCCGGCCCTCCATGGGCCGGCGGTTCAGCCCTCAGCCGTCCCGGATATCGCGGGACGGGACATGAAGGCCGCGCTGGCGGTCTTCAAGGCCGTGGTGGGCGCGTGGCTGGCCGAAACGCCGGCCGCCGCTGACCCGGGTGGGGAGGGCGGCACGGCCACCTTGAAGACGCCGCCGCCGTCCCAGGTCCCTTACACCCCGGCGTCAGCCGGCGGTCTTCAGGCCTCGCGCACGCCTGAGGCTTCAATCGCCCGCAGCGCCGCCCTCGTTCAGGCGCCGTCAACCAAGCCCGCCGCGACGGTCTCGCCGTCGATCGCGCCTCCTGTCACCGGGGCGCTCATGGACCCCCCATCGACAGTTCCCGGGCCTCCAGAATCAAAGCCCGTCGCCCTCGCCGAAGGGGCGCTGGAGGAAGACGCCGACGCCGTCTCGCTGACGCCGGAAAGCGATGCGCCGCCCGCGAAACAGCACACCGATGCGCGTCCCGTCCAGATCCCGCCCGCTCGGCCCTTTTTGATGGTCGGGCTGATCGAAGAGGACATGATCGAGGCGCGGCCAACGCAGGCCCCTCCGTCGGATGACGAGGCGCGTGGAAACGTTTCGCGGGAGCGGGCCGCCTACGCCGCATCCAGTCCTGCCCCGCCAAGACCGCCTCCGCCCTATGCGGGCGGCCCCACGGCGGCTCAGGCCGCCAAGGCGTCGGACCTTCCGCCCAACCTTGCCCCTGCCGAACTGGCGCGCCGCCTGCTGAAGGACGCGGACGGCGCCATCGCCCGGCAGGAACTGTTGCAGATCGCCTCCTTGCCCGAAGGCCGGGGAGACGCCGGGGCCCCGGTTGAAACCCGGTCACAGCGCTGGGTCTTCGATCTGCCGTTCCAGACGCCCCAGGGTGTCGCCGTGGCGCAGTTCGAGGTCAGTCGCGATGGCGGCGGCGGGGGTGGAGCCGATGGCGGCCCGACGATCGAAAAGACCTGGCGCGCGCGGTTCTCGATCGATGTGGAGCCGCTGGGCCCGGTACATGTCCATGTGGCGTTGACGGGCGCGTGCGCGCGGGTCGGGCTCTGGGTCGAACGGCCCGAGACCATACTGCGACTCAGCGCGGGCGAAGCGTCGCTGGGCGCCGCCCTTCGGGAAGCTGAACTGATACCCGAGGTCGCCGTTCATCCGGGATCGCCCGTCACAGCGCCCGTCGAACTGGGTCATTTCGTGGACCGCGCGTCATGACCGGCATCGTCGGCGGCCCGGGAGCACGCGGCAGGATCGCTGTCGCCCTGCTCTATGAAGGCACGGACGCGCCCAAGGTGGTCGCGTCGGGTCAGGGCTGGGTCGGCGACAAAATCATCGAGACCGCCCGAGAGCACGGCGTGCCGATCGAGGAGAACCCCGCCCTGGCGCAGGCCCTGTCGACCATCGAGATCGACGAAGAAATCCCCGAGGCGCTTTACCGCGCCGTGGCCGAGATCCTGGGTTTTCTGCTCAAGCCCTGATCCAAAGAAAAAGCCCCGCCTTGCGACGGGGCTCTTCCAGATCCAGTTGGATCGCTGACTTAGCCGCGGTTTTCCAGCGGCTTGTAGTCGCGCTGCGTGGCGCCCGTGTAGAGCTGACGCGGACGACCGATCTTGCGCGAGGGATCCTCGAACATTTCCTTCCACTGGCTGATCCAGCCGACGGTGCGGGCCAGGGCGAACAGCACGGTGAACATGTTGGTCGGGAAGCCCATCGCCCGCAGGGTGATGCCCGAATAGAAGTCGATGTTCGGGTACAGCTTGCGCTCGATGAAGTACGGGTCGCTGAGGGCGACCTTTTCCAGCTCCATGGCCACGTGCAGCAGGGGGTCGTTGATGCCCAGCTGTTCCAGGACCTCGTAGCAGGTCTTCTGCATGACCTTGGCGCGCGGGTCGAAGTTCTTGTACACGCGGTGGCCGAAGCCCATCAGCTTGTACTTCTTGTCCTTCACGCCCTGCACATAGGCGGGGATGTTCTCGACCGTGCCGATTTCCTCGAGCATCTCGAGGGCTTCCTGGTTAGCGCCGCCATGCGACGGGCCCCACAGGCAGGCGATGCCGGCGGCGATACAGGCGAACGGGTGAGCGCCCGACGAACCGGCCAGACGGACGGTCGAGGTCGAGGCGTTCTGCTCGTGGTCGGCGTGCAGGATGAAGATGCGGTCCATGGCGCGCGTCAGGACGGGATTGGGAACCCAGTCCTCGGCCGGCACCGAGAAGCACATGCGCAGGAAGTTTTCCGAATACGACAACTCGTTGCGCGGCGTCACGAACGGGCGGCCCACGCTGTACTGGAAGGCGCGCGCGGCGATCGTCGGCATCTTGGCGATCAGGCGATGAGCGCTGATCTCGCGTTGCTTGGGATCATCGACGTTCAGGCTGTCGGCATAGAAGGCCGACAGGGCGCCGACGGCGCCGGTCATGATCGCCATCGGGTGTGCGTCGCGGCGGAAGCCCTGGAAGAAGCTGTCGAACTGGGCATGCAACATCGTGTGGTAGGTGATGTTGTGCTCGAACTTGGCGGCCTCTTCGGCCGTCGGCAGTTCGCCGTTCAGCAGCAGGTGGCAGACTTCCAGGAACGACGACTTCTCGGCCAGCTGGTGGATCGGATAGCCGCGGTGCAGCAAAATGCCGGCGTCGCCGTCGATATAGGTGATCTTGCTCTCGCAGGACGCGGTCGAGGTGAAGCCCGGATCGAACGTGAAGTGGTCGCTATCGCCGTAGAACTTGCGGACGTCGACGACGTCCGGACCCGTGCTGCCCTTGAGGATCGGCAGGTCGTAGCTCTTGTCGCCGATCGTCAGTGTGGCTTTATCGGTCATGCGGGAGACCCCTTCTTGGATGGAACGAGTAGTCCAAGTTTCATTTCGCGGCTGCGTTATAGCGCCTCATGCGCGCGTAGCTAGCGCGTCGTCAAGACGGCCAAGAGTCTCGTCGCGACCGATGGCGGCCATGATCTTGTTCAGGTCAGGCGCCTGCGAGCCGCCGGTCAGAATGCCGCGCAGAGACGGACCGAATTTACCAAAGCCGACGCCTTCGGATTCCGCGAAGGATTTCAACAGCGTTCCCAGCTCTTCGACGTCCCAGGCCGGAGTCTGGGCCAGGCGGTCGCGCAGGCGACGCAGGCGCTCGACCGTCTCTTCGGTCAGCTGTTTGGCGGTTTTTTCCTCAAGCGCGAACGGACGGATTTTCAGCGCGAACGCGCAATGTTCGGCCAGTTCGAGGATGGTCTTGGCGCCTTCCTTGACCTGCGGGACAACGGCCAGCAGACGCGCGGCCGCGTCGGACGGCAGACGTCGCGCCCTGGGCGATCAGGGCGTTCAGGACCAGGTCAGCCAGGCGGGCGTCGTCGGCCAGGCGCAGGTGCTGGCTGTTGATGTGGTTCAGCTTGGCCCAGTCCAGGCGCGCCGGCGCCTTGACCACGTCCTTGACGTCGAACCAGTCGATCGCCTGGGCGTCGCTGAACACCTCGTCGTCGCCATGGCCCCAGCCCAGGCGGGCCAGGTAGTTGCGCAGGCCCTCGGGGATGTAGCCCATGTCGGCGAACTCGCCGACGGCCTGTGCGCCGTGGCGCTTGGACAGCTTGGCGCCGTCCGGTCCGTGGATCAGCGGGATGTGGGCGAAGGCCGGCAGTTCCCAGTCCATCGCCTGATAGATCAGGGTCTGGCGGGCGGCGTTATTGAGGTGGTCATCGCCCCGGATCACATGGGTGACGCCCATGTCGTGGTCGTCGACCACCACGGCGAGGTTGTAGGTCGGGGCGCCATCGGCGCGCAGCAGCACGAGGTCGTCGAGGTCGGTGTTCTTGAACGTCACCGGACCCTTGACCAGGTCGTCGACCAGGGTCTCGCCGTCGGCGGGGCCCTTGAAGCGGATCACGTGCGGCGCGGACGGATCGGCCGGCGGCGGGGCGTCGCGCCAGGGCGAGCGGATGGCGTGGCCTTCGGCGCGGGCCTTTTCACGGGCCACTTCCAGTTCCTCGACCGTCATCCAGCAGCGATAGGCGCGGCCGCGTTCCAGCAGTTGCTGCACAACCTCGGCGTGGCGCGGGGCGCGAGTGTGCTGGAAAACCGGCTCTTCGTCGGACTTCAGGCCCAGCCAGTCTAGCCCCTCAAAGATCGCCGCGACAGCGGCTTCGGTCGAGCGCTCACGATCGGTGTCCTCGACGCGAAGAAGGAACTTTCCACCCGTATGGCGTGCATATAACCAGTTGAACAGCGCCGTGCGTGCGCCGCCGATGTGCAGGAAGCCGGTGGGCGAGGGGGCGAAGCGGGTGACGACGCCGCGAGCGGTGGAGGAGGGGTTCGACATCGAACTCAATGCTGAAAGGCTGGACGCCGCCGAGACGGCCGGGATCTCGCGCCGGAGCGCGGCGTGGGCGGCGCGTCTTAGCACGGCGGTTCGCGCATGGCCTAGCCCGACGGCGATGTTCCGGGCCGTCCATGACGAGACAGAGGTCAACCTCGATCGCTGGGTGCTTTGGAGCCCTGTCGGGTTTGGCCTGGGCGCGGCCGGCTATCTGGAATTACCGATCGAACCGCCGTTCATCGCTTTGGCCGCGCTGGACGGCCGTCTGCGCGGCGACATGGGCTTTCGTCAGCCGTTTTTCGCCGCGCGGCGTAGCCGTGATTCTCGCGCTGCTGACCTTCGCTTCAGCCGGGGCCCTTGCGGGCAAGGTCCGGAGCGAGCGAGTGGCCGCCCCGGTCATTGACGGCGAGCGCGCGCCGCGGTGGGTGGAAGGCTTCGTCGTCGATGTCGTCAGTCCCGGCGCCGGCGGACCCCGCCTGCTGATCGCTCCGGTCCAGATTTCCGGCCTCGCGCCGCGCGACACGCCCCAATCGCATCCGGGTCACCATCGACGCCGCCGATGTTCCAGAGCCGGGGGCGAGCCTGAGACTTCGCGCGATCCTGGGTCCGCCACCGTCGCCCGCCGCGCCCGGCTCCTATGATTTCGCCCGCGACGCCTGGTTCGATTCCGTGGGCGCCGTCGGTTTCACGCTGGGTCAGATCCGGACGATCCAGCTGGAGCCCGCCCCCTGGCGGCTGCGGGCCGGCATGGCGATCAACGCCTTCCGCTGGCGACTGGGAAAGCGGATCCTGGAACACATGGGCCCCGCAAGCGGGGGCATCGGCGCGGCCATGGTCACGGGTCACGAGGCCTGGATCACGCCGGAGCAGACCGAGGCCATGCGCGCTTCAGGTCTGGCGCACATCCTGTCGATCTCGGGCCTGCACATGGCCATCGTCGGCGGCTTCGTGTTCGGTCTGGCCCGTCTGGGGATCGCCGCCTGGCCGTGGCTGGCCCTGCGCGCGCCGGGCAAGAAGATCGCCGCCGTGGCGGGCTTGCTGTCGGTCACGGGCTATCTGGTGATCTCGGGCGCGCCGCCGCCCGCCGAGCGCGCCGCGATCACCGCCAGCGTGGCCTTCGCCGCCATCCTGTTCGATCGCCAGGCCGTGACCTTGCACGGACTGGCCCTGGCGGCGCTGCTGATCCTGCTGTTGCAGCCCGAAGCGGCCGGCGCGCCGGGGTTCCAGATGTCGTTCGCGGCCACGGCGGCGCTGATCGCTCTGGCGGAAGGCTGGCCAAGGCCCGTGCGGGAGATCTCGGTGCCCTGGCCGATCCGGATGATCCAGGGCGTCGGCGCCTGGTTGGCCGTCAGCATCGGCGCCAGTTTCGTGGCTGGGCTGGCGACCGGGCCCTTCGCCATGCAGCACTTCAACCGGGTCGCCGTCTGGGGGCTTCCGGCCAACCTGATCGTCGCGCCGCTGTCGTCCTTCGTGATCATGCCCTTCCTGGCCGTGGGCACCGCGCTGGAAGGCCTGGGCTGGGGCGAGCCGTTCCTGCGCGTCGCGGGCTGGGGCGTCGAGGCGATGGTCGCGGTCGCGCAAAGGTTCGAGGCGCTGGGCGGGCAGGCCGTCGTGCCTAGCGGCCCGCCCTTCACGCTGGTCATCGCCTTTCTGGGCGTGATGCTGCTGTGTCTTTGGAGCGGGCGGCTGCGCTGGATCGGCGCGCCCATGGCCCTGGCCGTCGCCCTGTGGCCCCGGCCGCTCGCGCCTGACATCTGGATCGCATCGGATGGATCGACCGCCGCCGTGCGTCAGGACCACGCTGCTCTGGTCCTGCGGCCGGACGTCCGCCGGTTCGGCGTGGATCTGTGGGCGCGTCGGCGCGGCCTGACGCCGATGACCGCTGGAGGGTTTCTCTGCGACCATTTGAGCTGTCGGCCCGATGGCGACGCGCCCACCCCTTTGGCCCTGTCCTGGACCCGCAGGAGCCCCGAAGGCGAGGCTCTGGCTCTGCTGTGTCGCGACGCGGAGGTGGTGGTGCTCAGAGGTCCCGCGCCGCCGACCACGCCTGGCGACTGCCGGGGCAGGGTCATGCTGACCGCTGAGGACTTCAGGGCGGGCGGGGCCGCCGAGCTCTATCGGCGGGGGGACGGCTGGTGGGTTGTCTGGGCCCAGCCCCTGCGCGGGCGACGCCCCTGGTCGATCCCGCGATGAGGCTGTTGCCACGATCGGGCGCCGGGCGCGAGTATTGAGAGGGACTTCGCTGGAGAGCGCCATGTCATCGACCGACTTCACCGCCCGTCGCGCCGCCTTCCGCGCCATGCACGACGAGGGCTGTTTCGTGCTGCCCAACCCCTGGGACGCCGGCAGCGCGGTGCGGCTGAAAAAGCTCGGCTTCAAGGCCCTGGCCTCCACCAGCGCCGGCGCGGCCTGGGCGCTGGGGTCCGATGACGGCGGCCTGAGCCGGGATCAGGTCCTGGACCATCTGCGGATGCTGTGCGCCGCAACCGACCTGCCGGTGAACGCCGATTTCGAGGCCGGCTTCGCCGACGCCCCCGAAGGGGTGGCGGCCAATGTGCGACTGGCGGTCGAGACCGGCGTGGCCGGGCTGTCGATCGAGGATCGCGTGGGACGGGATCTCTATGAACCGTCCCTGGCCGTCGAGCGGATCAGGGCGGCGCGGGCGGCCATCGACGCCTCGGGCCAGGACGTCGTGCTGGTGGCGCGAACGGAAGGCTTCCTGATCGGTCGCAAGGACTTGACGCCGACCCTCGATCGCCTGGTCGCCTATGCAGAGGCGGGCGCCGACTGCCTGTATGCGCCGGGCGTGATCGAGGTCGAGGCCATTGAGCAGATCGTCAGGACGGTTTCGCCCAAACCCGTCAACGTGCTGATGGCCTGGCCGGGCCAAAGCGTCGCGCCGCTGGCCGAGGTCGGCGTGCGTCGCGTCGGTGTCGGTGGGGCGCTGGCCGCAGCGGCCTGGGCGGGCTTCGACGCCGCCGCCCATCTGCTGGCCCGGGAGGGGCGGCTGTCCTAGCTTTTCAGGCGCCCGCGCCGGCGGCCTGGTCAATGGCCTCCAGGATGCGTTCGGGCGTCTCGGCCCCGACGACCGCAACCTTGCCCGCGAAAATGGCGAAAGGCACGCCCGTTACGCCGCCCTGCACCGCCATGCTGTGCTCGCGCGTCACAGACTCCTTGTCGGCGCCTTCCGAAAGCAGCTGCAGCACCACAAGGCGCTCCATGCCCGCGCTTTCGGCGATATCGGCTAACACCATCGGGTCGCCGATGTCGCGACCGTAGGTGAAATAGGCCTCGAAGAGGGCTTCGACCACAGCGTCCTGAACCCCGGCGGTCAGGGCCCAGCGGATCAGGCGATGGGCCGCATTGGTGTTGGGCGACTTTTCGATGACGCCGAAATTGAAGACGATGCCGTCCTCGGCGCCGCCCGCGACCAGGGCGTCGTGCGAGGCCTTCAGCCGCTCCGGATCCTTGAACTTGGCGGCCATGTAGGCCTTGCGATCGACGCCGTCCTCGGGAAGCGTCGGATCCAGCTGATAAGGCCGCCAGACGACGGTCGCTTTCAGGTCGGGCCGCATCGCCAAAGCCGTCTTGATCCGCCGCCAGCCCAGATAGCACCAGGGGCAGACCACATCGGCGACCACGTCCACGATCATCGGCTGGTCCATGGCCGTCCTCAGCTGGCTTCGCGTTGCATCGCCCGGGCGGCCGCCCGTTCGAGGGCCTTCACGGCGCCTTCGCCCCCTTCGATCTGGGCCACGCCGATGTCGAATTCACAGACGAACGGCGGGCGGTCCTCGCCGGCGTCGAAGGCGGTGCAGCCGATCACGGCGGCGATCCGCTCGGCGGCGGCGCGGGCGGCGTTCTGGTTGGTGGCGGGCAGGGCCAGAGCGAAGACCTCCGGCGCAAGGCGGGCGGCGGTGTCTTCCACCCGGACCAGGCGACCGACCATCGAGCCGATCTGCGGAATGGCGCGGTCCAACCAGCCGTTCTGACGGGCCCAGACAGTCTCGGGCTTGTCGGCGACCCGCAGCACGCAGATCGACAGGGGCCGGGCCCGTTCGCGCGCGGCGCTGGTCAGGCGCGCCAGGTGGGCGGCGAACAGGTCGCGGGTGAAAAGGCCGGTGGCGGCGTCCATCAGACCCGAGCTGCGCGCCTTCTCCAGCGCGCCGCGAATCGATTCGCCGCGCCGATAGTTACGGGCCAGCTCCATCACTCGGCGGGCGGTCTCGACCTCGGGCGTCTCGGGCGAGGCCACATCGGACACCCCGCGATGGAAGGCCTCCGACATGGTCACATAGCTCTCGGCCTTCAAATACAGCATGGCCGGGATGTGGAAGAGGCGGGTGTTGCGGCGCATGCCGGCCGCGATCGACAGGGCTTCCTGCTGATTATCGCCGGCCCACAGCACGACCGAGTCAAAGGCCCGCTCGTGCAGATAGTCGAAGGCCGTATAGGCGGTGAAGGCGCCCACCACCTCGGCGCCGCTGCGCTTGAGGGCGTTGGACAGGGCCAGGAACTGCGGCGCGGGCTCGCCGACGGCCAGGATACGGAAGGGCGAGGGCTGGGGCTCGGGCAGATCCATGCGTCGGCCGCGCTCGCCGAAGGTTTCCAGCCGCAGCTCGAACTCTTCCTCGGCGATGGCGGTGCGCACCAGCGATTCCAGGCGCAGCGCGGCCTGGGCCGGGTGCAGGGGCGGCGACAGCGTCAGGTCGAAGGCCTGCATCTGCGCGCCGTCCGGCTCGCCGATGGCGATGACGGGCAGGCGACGCGGCGCGACGGCCGCCTTCAGGCGACGGGCCAGGGACTGGGTGTCGGGGCCGGCGCTGGCCAGGTCGACGATCACCGCCTCGATCGGCAGGTCGCCCAGGGCCGCGAGGGCGGCATAGGGGCCCCGCGCGGTGATGGTTCGCCAGCCAAGACGGTCCAGTCCCTCAGCCAGGGGACCGGCACGAAGATCGTCACGCGCCACAATTAGGATCCGGGCGTCTACCGCCACACTTACCTCCGACCCGAAACCTGCCGAACCCGATCGACATCGACCACCAGATTCGACGCCGCAACATAGCAGAGGCTTGGGCCGGTGATAGGGATGGAACGCCGCAGGCGCGTGACAGTCTCATCATCCTCTGAGCCCATGTGCTGGCCGGCGTTCTGCGTCCTTCGAGGCTCGCCGCTGGCTCTCACCTCAGGATGAGGAAATCAGTAGAAAGCCCCTCATCCTGAGGCGCCCGCGCAGCAGGCCTCTAAGGACGCAAGGCCTATCCAGCGCCCGCACATAACCGAACGTCTGCTAGTCTCACCCAGATGACGCGCAGAGCGCCCCGCGTGACCGACCACGGGGATAGACGGCGCTGGATCCCCGTACCTTTCGGTGCGGACCGCAATGAAATCAACGCGCTAAAAATAAACCGAGCGCGCCAATCCTCCGCGTTCAAACCGCCCGCATAATCAATCTCACCTGACAGCACGGGAAGGGCGCACGTACGGCGACCGTTGCGGCTGTCAGGGGTGGTCGAGCGGGAAGCGCCCGTCGGCCGTCGTCTAAGGCCCGGCAGGGTCTGGTGGAGCGGATCGGTCCTTGCGGGGGTCGGACGTGCTGAAGCCGGACCGGGACCGCCGGGAACACCCTTTGGCGACGCCCGTCGATGCGCAACAGGCATGGGCTGAAATCGCCCATGCGGTCTGGACGGGGTCGTCAGCCCCTCCACCCGTCGGGGGCCTAAGGTCGGGAGCGGGTTAAAACCCCGCGCCCCGCAGGCTCACCGGATAACGGACTACGCGGAGCGTCTGTCTTCGTCGAAACGGTATTCACTATCCAATCATCCGGGCGAGGCCCGGGCGCTCCGCGACCCTTCCCACTAACTCGGCGGTTTCCGCGCGAGGTCGTAAAGTCGTATCCGCCGCACTTGGCTCGCCGGGGCGACCCTCCGCCCTGATCTAATCCTTGCATGACCGAACGTCAGGGCCGTTCTAAGTCGGTCGAACGACCGCGTTGAAAGGTCGATACGGAGGACGCCATGGGCCAGGGGCCGCTTTCAGGATTGAAGATCGTCGAGTTCGCCGGCATCGGCCCCGGACCCTTCTGCGGCATGCTGCTGTCCGACCTGGGCGCCGACGTGGTGCGGATCGACCGCAAGGGCGCGGGCCGGGGTTCGCCCGCCGACGTGACCGCGCGGGGGCGCCGGTCGGTGGCGTTGGACCTGAAGAATCCCGCCTCCATCGAGACCTGTCTGAAGCTGCTGGAAAGCGCCGACGGCCTGATCGAGGGTTTCCGGCCCGGCGTGATGGAACGGCTGGGGCTGGGTCCCGACGTGGCGCTGAAACGCAATCCCAAGCTCGTGTATGGCCGCATGACCGGCTGGGGCCAGACGGGCCCCTACGCCAAGGCCGCCGGCCACGACATGAACTACATCGCCATCACCGGCGCGCTGGACGCGATCGGCACCACCGACAAGCCCGTTCCTCCGCTGAACCTGGTGGGCGATTTCGGGGGCGGGGCGCTCTATCTGGCCTTTGGTCTGTTGGCGGGGGTGATCCACGCCCGGGCCAGTGGACAGGGGCAGGTGATCGACTGCGCGATGAGCGACGGCGCGGCCTCGCTGATGGCGATGTTCTACGGCTTCAAGGCCGGCGGGATGTGGAACGAAGGGCGGCGCACCAACCTGCTGGATGGCGGCGCGCACTTCTACGACACCTATCAATGCAGCGACGGCAAGTGGATCTCGATCGGTTCGATCGAACCGCAGTTCTACCTGCTTCTGCTGGAAAAGACGGGCATTTCCGATCCGCAGTTCCAGCATCAGATGAGCCGCGATGAGTGGCCGGAGCTTCGCGGCAAGCTGGCCGCCGTGATCGCCGCCAAGACCCGCGATGAATGGTGCGCGTTGATGGACGGCACCGATGTCTGCTTCGCGCCGGTCCTGAGCATGGACGAAGCGCCGAACCATCCGCACAACGCGGCCCGCGAAACCTTTGTCGAGGTGGGCGGCGTGATCCAGCCCGCGCCGGCGCCGCGCTTCTCGGCCACCCCCGGTAAGATCCAGGGCCCGCCGCCCCGGATCGGCGGCGATAACGACGCGGCCCTGGCCGACTGGGGCTTCTCCGCCGACGCCATCGCTGACCTGAAGGCCGGCGGCGCACTCTGAGTATGACCGCAAGGCCAACATCGCCGTTCAGGCTGGGTTCAGCCGGCGGGCTCTAGTTTTGTGCCATGCCGGTCGCCGCGCCATCCGTCCCTCGATGCGACGGCCGGTTTCAGGCCCGTCCTGCGGAGACGCGCCGCGCTTCCCTGAGGCGGCAGCGTCTTTGGCGTTGCGAAACAACGATATGCCGGACCTGGGTTGCGCCGGGGACCGGGCGCGGGCAGTTTCCGGCCGATGCAAGACCACAATCCCATTCGCTGGCGCGACCTGGATCTGGATCCGATCCACTGGGCGCGCGAGATCCTGCGTGTCCTGGGTCTGGCGCTGCAGCGCATCTGGGGCCGCGACGTGATGCTGTACGTCGGCGGCGTATCCTTCTTCGTGCTGCTGGCCGTGTTTCCGGGGCTGGCGATCCTGATCGGGATCTACAGCCTGCTGCTGACCCCGCAGCAGGCGGCCGCCCAGGCCGATAACCTGGCCGACCTGATGCCCTATCAGGCCCGGGCCCTGTTCGAGGACGAGTTCTCCCGCCTGGCCCATGCGCCGGAACAGACCGTCTCTGCCCAGAGCGCCGTCGTCCTCGTCATCGGCGTCTATGCCGCCCACCGCGGCTTCAAGGCCCTTCTGGCGGGCCTGTCGTTCATTCATGACGAAGAGGATCAGCGCGGCTTCGTGGGCTTCAACCTGATGGCGCTGTTCGTCCTGATCGCGGCCTTTGGCCTGCTGTTCGTGATGTCGGGCGTCTTCCTGACGTTTCGCCTGCTGGGCAGCGCGCTGGATATCCAGCCCCTGGCCGGCGTGTCCTGGATCCAGAGCGAATGGACCTGGGCCAGCCTGGGCGTGGTGATCGGCATGACGCTGGTCTATCGCTATGCCATGTCGCGCGTCCCGGTCGGCTGGCGCGCCTCGATCGCCGGCGGCGTCGCTGCGGCGGTCCTGTGCCTGTTCATGTCCTGGGCGTCGGCCTTCTATGTCGAGAAGGTCGCCCATCTGGGCGCGACCTACGGCTCGATCTCGGCCGTGATCATCTTCCTGATCTGGCTGTCGTGGAGCGTGAACGCGATCTTCCTGGGCGGCGCCCTGGCCACCGAGGTCGAGATCGCCCTGGACGAACGGCCGCGCGCCCTTCTGGAAAGCTCCAGTTCGGTTGGCCTCAAGGCGCCTTCGACACCACAAAGCTGATCGCGCCGCCCGGTTCATCGGTGATCGAGATTACCGTTGCGCCGGCGCTGGCCGAGAAATGCGGGACGTCGATGCGGGCCAGGGGATCGTCGGCGATCAGGCGAACCTGTTGCCCAGGCTCCGCCGCCTCCAGCGCCCGCCGCAGTCGCAGGGTCGGCACCGGACAGCGGTGGCCGCGCGCATCCACCAGGATCGGCTCAGCCATCGCCGAACACCTGCTCGGCGACATCAGCCGGAAGGATCCGGTATTGGCCGGGTTCCAGATCGGCCGGCAGGCTCAGGCCGCCGATCGTTTCCCGGTGCAGGGCGTTCACGTGGTTGCCGGTCGCCGCGAACATCCGCCGAACCTGATGATACCGTCCTTCCGTGATCGTCAGGCGGGCGTGCAGCGGATCGATGACGTCGAGCGTCGCCGGCAGCAGCGGCTTTTCCTCGCCCTCCAGCATCAGTTCACCCGCCGCGAACAGCGCGGTCTCTGAGCCGTTCAGGGGCGGTCGAGGGTGGCCAGATAGGTCTTGGGCACATGGCGCTTGGGCGAGATAACCCGGTGCAGATAGTCGCCATCGTCGGTGATCAGGATCAGGCCCGAGGTGTCCTTGTCCAGCCGGCCGACCGTCGACAGGCCCGGATCGCGGATCCGCCAGCGCCTGGGCAGCAGGTCATAGATCCGCTCGCCGTCGGCTCGGGCTGGCCCGAGCACACCACGCCCAGCGGCTTGTGCATGATCAGCACCAGCGGCGCGGGCGGGTCGACCGGCGCGCCCCGGATGGTCATGCGTTCGGGCAGATCGGCGGTGACGGCGACCTTGGTCCCGACATCCTTCAGGATCTTGCCGTCCAGCACGACCTTGCCGCCGGAGATCAGCGCCTGCACGTCCTTGCGGCTGCCATAGCCCAGATTGGCCAGCAGCCGGTCGAGGCGCGCCATCAGCGCCTTGGTCACTTGCGGGCCTCATAGACCTTGTAACCGTTGGTTTCGCCGGCGAGACGAACCTTGGCGAAGTGCTCGTTGAGGATGGCCTCGTAAGGAAGGTGCCGGTTGGCCACCAGCCACAGGTCGCCGCCCTTGCGCAGCGACGCGGCGGCCACGCGGATGAAGCCCTGGCCCAGAGACCGGTCCTCACCACCGGTTTCATGGAACGGCGGGTTGGTGACGACGAAATCCAGGCTTCCAAGCGTCGGGGCGGTCTGGCGGACGTCATCCCAGAGGAAGGTGGCGCGCGGATCATCGATATTGCGGCAGGCCGCATCCACCGCCCGGCGGTCCAGATCGACCAGGGCCAGCTTGGTCACCTTGGGCGAGGTCAGGATCGCCTTCGACAGCCAGCCGATGCCGCAACCGAAATCCGCGCCCGTACCGGACAGGGCGGGCAGGGTCTTGAGCAGAAGGTCCGTGCCGGGGTCCAGGCGGTCCCAGCTGAAGACGCCGGGCTGGGTCCAGAGCCCATCAGCGCCCTGGCGGCGCGCGCCGGCCTCGATGGCTTCTGCCAGGCCCAAAGGCTGAGCCGGCCGCAGGGCGACGCAGATCCGGTTGTGCTTCTTGGAGCTCTCGCCAACGACACAGCCGAAGGCTTCGAGTTCCTTGCGCAGACGCAGGCCGCCCCGATCCTTGGGTCCGAACACCGTGAGGCGACCCTCAACGGCCAGGGCGCGAAGCGCGTGGGCCAGAACGAAGCGGCGCTCAACCACGCCGGCCGGCGCGCGAATCGCCATGGCGTCCAGCGAACCGTCATCCAGAGAGGCCAGATCCGTCGCACCGGCGATCAGCGGTGAAACCTGGATGGCGTCCGCTGCGGCCGGGGCCAGATCGTGATCGGCCTGGCCATAGAGCGCGGTGCGGAGAATGGGCATGGAAATCCTGGGAATATTCCGTCGCGGGCAGGGCGGCCGGGGCCCGCGCGACGTTGAAAATGGATGGCGGACGAGAGTGGGATTCGAACCCACGGTAGACTTTCACCTACGGCGGTTTTCAAGACCGCTGCCTTAAACCACTCGGCCATCTGTCCGGAGCGGCGGCTATATCAGCGCGTCCGCGCCTTAACCAGACTTCAAAACAACTGATGCATCATGAAGGCTCGGAAGGGCGCGTCCGCGCCGGAAAGACCTGGGCCATGGCTGTAGGCAGTGATCTTTGGCGCGGCATGCGCGGCGTAGCCCTGATGGCGCTCGCGGCGGCCAGCCTGACGGCTTGCGCCACGCCCAAGCCGAAGCTGGATATCGGCCACGGTTACGGCTCTTCGCCGCGCGGACCCATGGTCTCGCCATCCGGCAAGCCCTTGAGGGGGACCGAGAAGCCCTATCAGATCAAGGGGGTCTGGTACTATCCTCAGGCCGATCCCGACTACGACGCCAAGGGCGTCGGCTCGTGGTATGGCGAGCAGTTCCACAATCGGCGCACGGCCAATGGCGAAATTTTCGACATGGACGTGCCCTCGGCGGCGCACAAGACCTTGCCCCTTCCCAGCCTGGTCGAGGTGACCAACCTCGACAACGGCCGAAAAATGGTGGTCCGGGTCAATGACCGGGGGCCGTTCGTCGGCGATCGGGTCATCGACCTGTCCAAGGCCGCCGCCGATCAGCTGGGATATCGCCGGCAGGGCGTAGCCCGCGTCCGGGTGCGCTATGTCGGCCCGGCGCCCAAGACCGCCTTCGACACGCGTCAATATGTCGAGGCCGCCCCGCCGTCCGCGCCGTCGCGTTGGGAGAGCCGCGAGGACGCGCCGATCGTCTGGCCCGCCGAGCCGCCTCCGGTACGCACCCAGATCATTCCGTTACGCGAGCCTGCGGCGCAGAAGCCGCTTCGCGACGACATCGTTGCCGTGCGGTCGTCGGGCTTCCGCGTCCAGGCGGGCGCCTTCGCCAATCGCGAAAACGCGGAGCGAGCCGTGGCCCAGTTGAAGACGGCCGGGGCGGCCATGATCGAGCCGCTGGAGAGATCGGGCGGTACGCTCTACCGCGTCCTGGTCTCCGCCGGCGAGGATGAGGGCGCGGCCTGGTCCGTGCGCGATCAGGTTGCTGCGCTGGGCTATTCAGGCGCGACCGTGCTACGCCCCTAGCGGGCAACCGCGAGCCCTCTGGACAAGCGGCGCGATACGGTCGAATTGAAGCCTGTGACACGCGGCGCATTCATCAGTTTCGAAGGCGGGGAGGGGGCTGGAAAGTCGACCCAGATCCGCCGCTTGGCCGAACGCCTGACGGCGTCAGGCTTCGATGTGGTCCTGACCCGTGAGCCGGGCGGCAGTCCAGGCGCGGAAAGCATCCGCGATCTGCTGGTCAATGGCGAGGCCGACCGCTGGTCGTCCATAACCGAAACCCTGCTGATGTACGCCGCCCGCCGTGATCATCTTGAGCGGGTCATTCGACCGGCTCTGGACCGGGGCACCATGGTGCTCTGCGACCGGTTCGCCGATTCGACCCGCGCCTATCAGGGGGCCGGCGGCGATGCGCCTGCCTCGTTGATCTCCGCGCTTGAGTATCACGTCCTGTCGGGTTCGGTTCCGGATCTGACCCTGATCTTCGACATTCCCGCCGTGATCGGCCTCGACCGCGCCGCCTCGCGAGGCGGCGCAGCACGCTTTGAGTCCAAGGGCCTGGATTTCCACGAACGCCTGCGCGCCGGCTTTCTGGCCATCGCCCAGCGCGAGCCTGAGCGATGCGTGGTTATTGAGGCCAACGCGACACCTGACGCGGTTTTTGAAACGGTCTGGGACGTGGTTTCCGCGCGGCTTGATCTCTAGATGGACGCGCCTCCCCATCCTCGCGATGTTCACGATCTGGAAGGCCTCGACGCGGCGGAGGCGTCGTTTCTGGACGCGCTGGGTCGCGGACGCCTGCACCACGCCTGGTTGCTGACCGGGCCGGAAGGCGTCGGCAAGGCCACGCTGGCCTATAGAATGGCGCGGCGGCTGCTCGGCGCGCGTCCGGATCCGTCGCATGGCGTGCTGGGGACCTCGCCGTCGGACGTGGTCAGTCGCCAGGTCTCGGCGCGATCGCATCCTGATCTCATGGTGCTTGAACGCGCCACCGATGATGGCAAGGCGCGCAAGTCCATTCCGGTTGATGAAGCCCGGCGGCTCCCGGAATTCTTTGCCAACTCCCCGGCGATATCGCCCTATCGCGTCGCCATCATCGACGCGGCGGACGACCTCAACGTCAATGCCGCCAACGCGGTGCTGAAGACCCTGGAAGAGCCGCCGCCGCGCGGGGTGATCCTGCTGATCAGTCACGCACCGGGCAAGTTGCTCCCGACGATCCGTTCGCGCTGCCGCCGACTGGTGGTCCCCGCGCCGGGCGTCGAGATGGCAGCCAGCATGGTTGAGCGGCAGGCTGGGCTGGACCATCGAGACGCCGAGCGGCTGGCCCGCATGGCGCATGGGGCGCCGGGACGGGCGCTGCAACTGGCCTCCTCGGGCGCGCTGGCCATGGACGACGCCGCCAGCGAGATCCTGCGTGGACTTCCCGCTTTGGACGAGGCGGCGCTCTTGGCGATGGCCGACACTTTCCGTGGAGGTGAAGGCGCCGCGCGCTTTGAACTGTTATTCGAGCGTCTGGCTGACCAGGTTCACGCCATGACCACGCGCCTGGCCAAGACTGGATCTTCACCAGCCCTGGATCGCTGGGCGACAGTCTGGGAGCGCCTTACGCGTTGGCCCGGCGAGGCCGAGGCGATCAATCTGGATCGGGCCGATGTCTTCTGGAGCGCCATCTCGGACTTGCGCGCGGCGGCCAAGACAGCGATGTGAGCCCCATGCTCATAGACAGCCACGTCAATCTTCACGCCCACCAGTATGACGAAGACCGCGACGCCGTGATCGCTCGGGCGCGAGAGGCCGGCATCGGGCTGATGGTCACCATCTGTGACAAGGTCTCATCGTTCGAGGCCGTCCACGCGATCGCCATGGCCGAGCCCGACATCTGGTGCACGGTCGGCACGCACCCCCACGAGGCCAAGGAAGACCCGGACCTCTCGTCCCAGACCTTGATTGATCTGGCCGCTCGGCCCCGTGTGATCGGGATCGGTGAATGCGGTCTGGATTTCCACTACGATTTCTCGCCGCGCGACGTTCAGGCCCAGGTGTTCCGGGCCCATGCCGCCGCCGCTCGCGAAACGGGCCTGCCGCTGGTGGTTCACACTCGCGAAGCGGACGAGACGATGGCGGAGATCCTTGAAGCGGAGCACGCGCGAGGGGCGTTCAAGTTCCTGATGCACTGCTACACCAGCGGCCCTGAACTGGCCAAGCGCGCCGCAGCGCTGGGCGCCTGGTTCTCGGTTTCGGGCATCGCCACCTTCAAGGCGGCCGAGGAGGTGAGGGCGATCATCCGCGACATGCCCGCCGACAGGATCATCGTCGAGACCGACTGCCCCTATCTCGCGCCGGTTCCCATGCGAGGCCGCCGCAATGAGCCGGCGTATCTGCCGCACATCGTCGACAAGCTGGGCGAGATCCGGGGCTGGACACGTGCCGATACCGAGGCCCGCACCGAGGATGCCTTCTTCGGCCTGTTCGACCGGATCCCGCGTCCATGACCGGGCCGCTGGAGTTCACGATCCTGGGGTCGGGCTCATCGGGCGGCGTGCCCCGAGCGGACGGCAATTGGGGAGACTGCGATCCTTCTGATCCCCGCAATCTGCGCACCCGCTGCTCTATCCTCGTGCGCCGGAAGGGGCAGGGCGGGCCGCTCGCGGAAACCACCGTCGTGGTCGATACGTCTCCCGATTTTCGTCTGCAATCGGTGGCCGCGGGCGCAAGGCGTATCGACGCCGCCCTGTTCACGCACGACCATGCGGATCAGGCCCATGGCATCGATGACCTCCGGCCGTTCTTTCTGAACCAGCGTCGCCCTATTCCGGCTCACATGGACGACGCGACACGAGCGGGCCTGACGCATCGCTTCGAATACATCTTCGAGTCTAAGGGTGGGTATCCGGCGATCTGTCGCCCGGAATCGTTGCCACCACATGGTGAGAGATGGAGCATCGATGGTCCCAGCGGCGAAATTCCGGTCGAGGGGTTCGACCTGGATCACGGCGAGATCCGTTCGGTCGGCTTCCGGTTCGACGACAGCGCCCTCTCCCCCATGTCCTGGCCATTCCCGAGGAGAGCTGGCCAGCGCTGGAGGGACTGGACGTTTGGATCGTGGATGCACTGCGCTGGACGCCGCACCCGACCCACGCCCATGTCGACCTCGCCCTTGAATGGATCGCCAGGGTCAAGCCGCGTCGGGCGATCCTGACCAACCTGCACATCGATCTCGATTTCGAGACCTTGGCGCGAGAACTTCCTGCAGGCGTCGAGCCGGCCTACGACGGGCTGCGTTTTATACGCTGATGAGAGCCGGGCTCTGCGCTTCCTCGGCTTGTTCCCGGAAATAGGTCTGAGCTTCCTCCAGCAGCGCCGCCGCGAGCCGGTTCATGGGTCCAAGCGCCGAGGCCATGAACGCATACTCATGCAAGATCTGAGGCCTGAAGACCCGGATCACCGTGCCGCTGCGGACAAAGTTGCGAGCCATCAAGGCGTTGACGATGGCAATGCCGATGCCCTCGGCGGCGAAGGCGCAGGCCGAGCCGACGGTGTGGGTTTCCATCTTCACATCCGGGCGAACGCCGCGCGCCCGGAACGCGTCGTCGATCTGGCGGCGCGACCATGTACCAAAGCCCAGCAGCACCAGCGGCTCGGCCCGCAACAGTTCAGGGGGCAGGTATTCGTGCCGCGCCAGCGGGTGCATGCTGGGCAGAACGCAGACCGTCTCGCTGGTCGACAGCGTGAAGGTGGAGATATCGGCCCGATCCAGGGGAAGCTTCACGAACCCGCAGTCGGCGGTGCGATTGGCGACCATGTTGCGCGCCGTTTCTGTGCTGCGGGAGTCGATGCTGACCCTGACCTTGGGGAATCGATCGAGGAACCGGGTCAGGATCGTTGAAAGCACACCTTCGGACAGACTGGGGGCGCCACGATCTTCAAAAGGCCGGCGTTGAAGGTGGCGATGTCGCGAACTAGCGCGTCGATCCGCTCCAGCCCCCCGAAGGCCAGATCGACTTCCTCATAGATCATAAGGGCTTCAGGGGTGGGGCTAAGGCGTCCCTTCTCGCGATAGAACAGCTCGAACCCAGCGTCCTGCTCCAACTGGGCGATCAGGCGGCTCACGGCGGGCTGGGTCAGCCCCATACGCCCCGCCGCCGCCGTGGCGGATCCGCTCAACATGGTCTCGCGGAAGGCTTCGAGACTACGCAGGTTCAGCTTCATCGACCGCTCCGCTTCGAGGACCAGCGCCTCGCTGCGCCGTGACCGGCAACAGCAGACGCGATGGCCTTGTTGCGTCGACATAGATCCGATTTCGCGCCGGACGGGGAGTGCGCCCGTAGCCTTCCGGTTCTCCAGAGTTGGGATTGACGTCGAAATGCGGAAAATTGCTCGATGAGACGTCAAGGCGGATGCGATGGCCTTTCAGAAAGATATTGGCCGTCGGGAAGGCCTCGATCTCGATCCGATAGACATCGCCCGGCGCAAAGCGGGACTCATGATCGAAGCTCAGGCGATAGCGCGCCCGCAGAATTCCGTGGGTCAGGTTCATGGCGAACCCCTCGGGATAGTCCTCGGAAGGCGGATGAACGTCGATAAGTTTGATGGTGAAATCCGTGTCTACACAATCGGATGAGACAAAGAGTTCAGCCGCCACCGGGCCAACGATCTCGACGTCCTCCTCCAGTGGCTGGGTCTGGAACACCAGCACGTCATCGCGATCGGCGAGCGCCCGGTAGGGCGCCTGGCATCCGAAGAAGCGCGAATCCTCACGCTGATCGAAAGCGCCAGCGTCCATCACGGGCGCGCCAGAGGCCAGTGCGCCGCCGATGGTCGGCACGGGCGACAGGGGATCGTGAACATATTCCACGAACGCTTCGGGCTCGGTGGGCGCTGTCGTTGATAGGTCGTCGTCCAACCTCAGAAAAAAGTCGGTCACGACGGAGGCTTTCGGAGGCCACGCGGCCTCATCGCGCCAACGTCCGCCGTGATCCAATCGCCCGTCGACGGTCTTGCGGCCCGAGCCGCCGCCCATGATGAACAGCTTGACGGGGGGCAACGGGTCAATGCCGCACGACGGCTTCAACCAGGCGTCAAACCAGGCCAGACGCAGCGCGACATAGTTCTCGGCCAAGGCTCCGTCGAGCGTTGCCTCGGGCCCAAAGTCAACATCACCGGCATGCGTGACGGAGCGCTGTCCGTGGGTCCAGGGTCCCAGCACCAGCTTGACGGGCGACGCTTTTCGCTCGGTCAGACCAAGATAGTTCTCGGTCGCCGTCAACGAATAGGGGTCGAACCAGCTACTCATGTGCACCATCGGGACGTCTGAGTAGACGTCATAGGCGCCGCGGGCATAGAGCCCTGTCTGGGTCCAGTAGGGACCAAAAAGGCCGTTACGCCACTGGTCCAGAAGGTATTTCTCATACTCCGGCGCGGCGCTGAGCGGTGAAAGTCCATCTGACCACGGCATGCGCTTGAACCAGGCCTTGAGGTCCTGGGCTTCCAGCGCCTTGCGACGGATGGGATCTGCCGCTGTAGCCGGGCTCAGCAGGGCGTGCTTGTAGGCCCAGGTCGCCTGTTTCAACTCGAACGCGCCGCCCTGGCGGATGCCGGAGTGGTAGGCGCTGGAGAAGCCGCCGGAATCGAGGAACATCGCCGCCAGTCCCGGTGGGGCCAGGCAGGCCAGAGCGCTTTGCGTATGAGCGCCATAGGAGAGCCCGAACGTTCCCACGCGACCATCGCACCATGGCTGCTCGATCAGCCATGCGATCGTATCGAAGCCATCCTCACCTTCGGCGACGTATTTTTCGAACACGCCTTCGGAAGCGTAGCGTCCACGACAGTCCTGGATCGCGACGACGTAGCCGCCGCGCACGAACTCCACCGCCAGTTCGGGTTTCGAACGCGGGTCCGGATCATCGCGGGTCCGGTCGCCGTGATTGACGCCCAGCTTGTCGTAGGGCGTGCGCTCAAGCAGCACCGGCAGGGGGGACTGCAGGGCACGCCATTTTGCGCGGGTCGATAGATGTCCGTCGCCAAGCGTACGCCATCACGAAGGGTCACCATGACATCGCGCGACACATGTACGTCGTCGGGCGGCGTGAAGGCCCTGAACCGGGCCTGCCGGACGGTCGAGCTCATGATCTTGGAACTTGCTGACGCAAAGGGGCCATCGCGGCAATCCTTCAAGGCGGGGCTGCGATGGGAGGGAAGGGCGGTCGCCGCTTCCCTCCGCGCGATCCTAGAACTTCGCCGACACGCGGACGTACATGTAACGGCCGCGGGCGTCGTAGCTGTAGATGTCGTAGTTGATCGGGGCGTTGGCGTAGGACGCCGGCGGCGCCTCATCGAACACGTTGCTGACCCCGAGGCTGACGGCCGTGTCGTAGGTGTTGAAGGCGTAACCGGCTTCCAGGTCGTTGTAGAAGATGGAGGCGGTCTTTGCGTCCTTCACGGTATTCACGACATCCGTGCTCTCGCCGATATAGCGACCGCGCCACAGGGCGTTCCAAGACCCCAGGGTCCAGGTCAGCGAGGCCTGCCCCTTCCAGTGCGGATAGGTCGAGCGTGGCTGATCACCCTTGCCGGCCCGCTCGTCGACGATCGGTGCGCCGCCGGTTGGGTTCGGGCTCGTGGTCTTGAAGGTGTCCAGGTACGAGGTGTCGACCACGGCGGCGAAACGGCCGATATCGGTGGCGAACTCATAGCGGATCGTGGTGTCGATCCCGGAGGTCTCGATCTCGGCAAGGTTCTGCGCGCCCTGCAGCAGGTTGGTGATGGCGCCGGTCGACGCATCGCGCGCCACCAGATCGCAGAACACGCCGCCCTGCTGGGCGCAGAGGTTCAGGATCTGGGTGGCCGACTGCGAGGCGATCGCGTCTTTCACCTTGATCTCGTACCAGTCGACCGTAGCGCTAAGGCCGGGAGCGAAGCGCGGCTTCAGGGCCAGCCCAAAGCTGTAGGTGTCGGCGGTCTCGGCCTTCAGCTTCGTATTGCCCGAAATAGTGCCCGCGATCAGGCCATTCAGATTGTAATTGGCCTGATTGTAGCCGGCCGGCACACCGACGCAGCCCGGCAGATTGGCGTGGGCCGATGCCCCGCCGTTGCAGGGGTCGGTTCCCTGGAAGCTGGTCTGCCGGCCACCTTGGTAGAGCTCAAGGATCGAAGGAGCCCGGAAGCCCTGTGTATAGGTGCCACGCACGAGGATATCCTCGATCGGTCGCCAACCCACGCCGACCTTGGCGGTGCTGTCACCGCCGACGGTGTCGTAGTCGGAGTAGCGGATGGCCAGGCTGAGATCGAGGCTCTTGGCCAGAACCACATCCTTCAGAAGCGGGACGGCGGCTTCGATATAGGCTTCGTTCAGGCTGTATTTGCCGCGCGTGATTGAGCGGGTCTGGCCTGTGGTCGTGGTGTTGCTGGCGAAGGTCGAACCCGCCGCCGGCGTCGGGATATTGGTGGGCAGGGCGTTGACGTACGCATCGGGGTTGTCGACCGCCTTGTTTGTGCGGTGCTCCACGCCTGCAGCTATGGCCAGCGGACCAGCCGGAAGCTGGAACAGCTCGCCGGTGATATTGGCCGTAAAATCATAGATCGAGGTGCTGTTGGACTCTACGACCGTGTAGCGGATGTAGTCGGCCTGGGCCGCCGTCATCGTCGAGAACAGGTTGATCGGCACGCAGCCGGGCGTGGAGGAGCACGACGCTCCAAGACCCAGGGCCAGCCTGTCGTAGTTGACCCCATTCAGAGCCTGCGAATTGATCTTGTTCTTGGAATACAGGGCATAGACGTCCCACTTCCAATCGCGTCCGAGCAACTTGACCGAGCCGTCGAAGCCGCCGGCTACGCGCATGGTCTTGACGTCCTGGACGTTGTCGCGATTGCCGACTGCGGTCATGACTTTGCGAATGCGCCAAGCCTGGTTGGCGGCAAAGCCAACGGCATTGGCGACTGGAACGCCGTTGGCCGTGCCGAACGGGTTGAAGGCCTGATTGTTGGGGATCGAAAAGCCGCGGATAGTGCCCGCGGAACCGCCGATGTCGAGCAGGACCGGCGAGAACAGCTGGTCGGATTTACGCTCGTTGAACAGCCCCTCGACTTTCATCCGGATGTTGGCGTCAAGGTCAGCGGTGTAGCGGGCGTAGACGCCATAGCGTTCGCTGGGGCCGGCCGAATAGATGCCCTGGGCTTGCGTGTTGTAGTAGTCGCCCGGCAGGGATGCCGTGTGGAAGGCTTCATCGGCCGCAGCGCCCGCGCCGATCGTCGCGCCGGCATTGAAGGCCGCCGGCGTGGCTGACGCCGCGAAGCCCGCCGCCGTGCCGAAGTAGCTATTGGCCGATAGACCGGGCAGGATGAACAGGCCGTTGGGGCTGGTGCCGACAGCGGTCGTAGGAACCAGGGTGACCCGGGTGAGGTCGCGATCCGCCGTGAGGATCGGCTTGTCCTTCACATAGCTCAGCGAGACCACAATGGCGGAACGGTCGAAGCGCTTGCCGAAATTGACGACGCCTGAATACTGTTGCCCGTCGCCTTCGGAGCTCACGCCATATTTGGCCTGAGCTTTGACGCCATCAAAATCGCGGGCCGTCTTGATGTTCACAACGCCGGCGATGGCGTCAGATCCATAGATGGCGGAGGCTCCGTCTTTCAACACTTCAAGACCCTCGATCATGCCTAGCGGCATGGTGTTCAGATCCACGAAATCGCGGAAGCCGCGCTGACCCACGCCATCGACCCAGCGATGGCCATCGACCAGCACCAGTACGCGGTTGCCGCTGCCCTCGGCGCCGCCGAGGTAGCGCAGGTTGATCGAACTAGCGCCATAGGAGGTGCCCTGTGTGCCGTTGCTGCTGAGGCTGACGCCCGCCGAGGGAAGCTTTGCAGCAGTTCCCCAACCGAGCCCGCGCCGGAATTCTTGATGTCCGCTTCCGTCAGGGTGGTGACCACACCCACGCCGTCAGCGTCCTTGCGCTGGATGCGCGACCCCGTGACGATGATCTCCTCGACCGTATCGGATGAAGCGGCCACGGCCTGGGCGAAGACCGGCGTCGCGGCGCAGGTCAGTAGCGCCGCATAGGCGGTTCCGGCGCACAGCGCGCGCACGTTCAAGGCCTGCATGGATAACTCCCCTATGTCGCCGACTTCGCCATGCGCCGACCGCGCACGACCCCCTGCCGACACTTGAAGCGTGGGGGGCGAGCTTTCACGGCGCAACGCCATTGCGCATTCTGATCGGGCCATGAGCGGTCGGTATGGCTGCGCTCGCCACGACCATGAAATGACATTGGCTGGACCCCTGTGGGGCCCAGCCAATGTGCAAAACGTCAGAGCCAGCGCCCAGAATGGAAGATGATCGACGTCTACGGCGTCGCCTGTGATGGCGGCGCGCTGATGGAGGATTTCACGTGGTAAACGCCCGGCGCGCCTGGGCCCACGGGCAGCCGGAAGCCGACAAAGACGAGCACCAGCAACACGCCGCCGAGCATGAATCCGAGGCAGTAGGGCAGCATCAGCGCGATCATCGAGCCCACCCCGAACCTGGGTCGCCATCGCTGGCACAGGATTAGAACGAGCGGAAAATTGGAGGCGAGAGGCGTCACGATATTGAAGATCGAGTCGCCCATCCGATAGGCGGCGGTCGTCATCTCCGGCGATATGCCCAGAAGCATCAGCATCGGCACCACGACCGGCGCCATCGCGCTCCACTTCGCAGAGGCCGAACCGATCACAAGGTCAAGCACAGCAGACATCGATAGCAGCGCCAGGAGGAGGAGAGGCTTTGGCAGTCCAACGCCCTGCAACACCTCCGCGCCCTTCACCGGCGAGGACCGGGCCGAGTTTGGACCAGCTGAACATCGCCACGAAATGAGCGGCAAAAAAGGCCAGCACGAGATAGGGCGCCATCTCCTTCATGCCATGCGCCATCATGCTGACGACGTCGCGATGGGTCTTGATGGCGCCGGTGGCCGAGCCATAGGCCCAGCCACTCGCCAGGAACAGCAGCATGAAGGCGGCGATCAATGCCTGGTAGAACGGCGTCATTCGGCGCGGGCCGACAGCCGTCTGATCAATCAGCGGCGTGAAGCCGGGCCATAGCGTCAGGGCGGCGAAGAGGGCGATGACCACCAGCGCCGCCAAACCCGCCCGGCGCAGACCGCGACGTTGGGCCTCGCCGATCACGTCAAAACTTACGCCAGCATCGGCCCCATCCGCATCCCTGGCGCTCCAGGGACCAAGCCGCGGCTCAACGATCCTGTCGGTTACCCACCACGCGATGGGCGTGAACAGAAGCCCGATCGATAGGGTGAACCACCAGTTGCCCAGCGGGTTCATCACGAAATTCGGGTCGATCAGCTTGGCGGCCGGTTCTGTGATACCCAGGATCAATACGTCAAATTGTCCGGGCAGGATATTGCCGGCGAAAGCGCCCGAAATGCCAGCATAGGCGACGGCGACGCCGGCCAGAGGATGCCGGCCGCTCTCGGCGAAGATCAGCGCCGACAGCGGGATCAGAACCACATAGGCCGCGTCGGCTGCGTGGTGAGACATCAGCCCGATCAGGAAGATCGCAGGGGTGAGGGCGCGCTTGTGAAGCTTTCTCACCGCGCCGCCCAGCAGCGCTCCAAACAGGCCGGTCCGCTCGGCAACGGCTGCGCCCAGCATGACTACCAGCACCAGCCCCAGTGGGGGAAAGCTGGTGAGGGTGTCAGGCATGTCGGCGAACAGCTTCGAGAGATTGGCTTCCGACAACAGGCTCTGGGTTTTCAGGTGAGCGCCCGTCACGGGGTTGACCGCGCTCCAGCCCATGGAACTGGCGATCACTGAAACAATGATCAGAAGCGCAATACAGCCAGCGAAGATCAAGACAGGGTCGGGGAGGGCGTCACCGATTTTCTCGATCCGATCGAGCAGCCGCGTCCCCCGGCGAGCGGACAAGCCGCGCGGATCTTCAGTCGTCATTTGAAACCTTCCCCGTTGGACGGAGCGTCGCAGGCCGATCCCCGTCCGACAACTGCATTGCGCGGCGGTATCGGGCCATACGCCGCGCGCATGGCCTAGCGACGTGTCGCCCAGCTACCTATGGTCGCCACAACGAGGGGGCATCGATGAACCGCAGGCATTTTCTGGGCGCGGGCCTTGGTGCATGGGTATCGCCCAGCTTGGCGGCTCCAGCCGACCTCAGGCTGACGCTGCTGGGCCAGGCGCTGATTGAGCACGACGTGCCCTTGGCCAACTGGCCGGATCGGGAGCGCGTGGCCACCAGGCTCGCGAAGGCCGATGCGTGCTTCACCAATCTGGAGACAGTGATCCTGGGTTCCCGCGCTGGCGCGCCGACGCGAGAGGCGCTGACCCTGCACGCCGCTCGCCCTGAGGTGTTGGATACCCTGAAGGCGATGAACGTCCGGCTAGTGGCGACCTCGAACAATCATGCCTTTGATCTTGGCTCAGGCGGCATTCTTGACACACTCGCGGCGTTGCGTACGGCCGGTCTTGCGGCTGCGGGAACCGGCGAAGATCTTTCCCGGGCCGCCGCGCCAGTGTTTCTGCAGACACCGCATGGAACTGTCGCGCTGGTGGCCTGCGCCACCGGGAAGGTGCGGGAAGGCGGCGCAGCCAACGCTAGTCGCCCCGGCGTCAACGAGCTGCGTCGCGGCCCTGACGGTCATATCGCGCCCGCTGACGAGGCCAGGATGCTGGATGCGCTGTCGGATGCGTCGCAACGCGCTGACGTCGTGATCGCCTACCAGCACAATCATGATTGGGAGCCCGACACGGCCATGGTCCCGCCGTGGCAGCGGAGGTTCGCAAAGCGCTGCGCGGAAGCTGGCGCCTCGGTGTTCGTCGGACACGGCGCTCCGTTGCTGCAGGGTATTGAAGTCCATCGGGGAACGCCGCTGTTCTACGGGCTGGGAAATTTTCTTTTCCAGACGGAGAAGCCTCCCGGCTCCTATCCATCGGAGGCCTGGGAAAGCGTGATGGTCGATTGCGCTTTCCGTAAAGGCCGTTGCCGGTCGGCGCGTCTCGCACCCATCACGCTGAATGAGATCGGCACGGGCGGGCCAAATGACACGACAACGCGAGGGATGCCGTCCCTGGCCGGCGACGCAAGCGCCCGGCCGATCCTTGAGCGTGTGAGCACACGCTCGCAACCCTTCGGCGCACGCCTGAGCTACGACTCCACGAGCTATGCAGACCTGAGGCTCTAGCAAAGACGGGTCAGTCGATGCCCATCTTTGCACGCTGCATATCAGGCGGGTTCAAGTCGTTTCGCCGGCTGATCCAACCTGGAGAGCCGCTGGTTGAGCGTGTCCAACTGGGCCCAAAGCTGGGGTGGCAGCCGATCGCCGAACTTGGCATAGGCGTCCGGGATCAAGGCCGCCTCGGCGCGCCAGATGGCCGGGTCTACGGTGAGCAGCAGGTCCATCTGGGCCTCGGTCAGATCCAGACCCTCCAGGTCGAGGCCATCGCGCAACGGCAGGCGGCCTATCGGGCTGTCCACGGCCTCGGCTTCACCTTCCAGACGATCGACGATCCACTTCAACACACGGCTGTTCTCGCCATAGCCCGGCCATACGAACCGGCCATGCTCATCCTTGCGGAACCAGTTGACGAAGTAGATGCGCGGAAGCTTTGCCGGATCAGCCGAAGCCCCAACCTTCAGCCAATGGTTGAAGTAGTCGCCCATGTTGTAGCCGCAGAACGGTAGCATGGCGAAAGGGTCGCGGCGCAGTTCACCGATGCTGTTCTCGGCCGCCGCTGTGCCTTCGGAGGCGACATTGGAGGCCAGGAATACGCCGTGCTCCCAGTCAAAAGCCTCCGTGACCAAAGGAACCGCCGAGGCGCGACGGCCGCCGAACAGGATGGCCGAGATCGGCACGCCGGCTGGATCTTCCCACTCATCGGCGATCACCGGGCACTGGCCGGCCGGCACAGCGAAGCGCGCATTGGGATGTGCGGCGGGCTCGCCTAGCTCAGGTGTCCAGGGGCGACCTTTCCAGTCGGTGAGACCCTCCGGTGCAGTCTCTGTAAGGCCCTCCCACCAGACATCACCTTCCGATGTCAGGGCGACATTGGTGTAGATACAGTTGGAATGCAGGGTGTCGACAGCGTTCCGATTGGTCTTCACACCCGTTCCCGGAGCGACGCCAAAGAAGCCCGCCTCCGGATTGATGGCATAGAGCCTTCCGTCGGCGCCGAACCGCATCCAGCAGATGTCGTCACCGATCGTCTCAGCTTTCCAGCCGGGCAGGGTAGGCTGCAGCATGGCCATGTTGGTCTTGCCGCATGCGCTTGGGAAGGCGGCCGCCACAAAGCGAACCTTGCCTGCCGGCGAGGTTAGCTTGAGGATCAGCATGTGCTCGGCCAGCCAGCCCTCGTCCCGCGCCATCACGGAAGCGATACGCAGGGCGTAACACTTCTTTCCAAGCAGAGCGTTTCCGCCATAACCTGAGCCATAGGACCAGATCTCGCGGCTCTCGGGGAAGTGGACGATATACTTGTCGTCGTTGCACGGCCACGGCACGTCAATTTGGCCTGGCGCGAGCGGCGCTCCCAAGGTGTGGACGGCAGGCACGAAGAAGCCATCCTCGCCAAGGGCGTCCAGCGCCGTTTGACCCATGCGGGTCATGACGCGCATCGAAACAGCGACATAGGCGCTATCGGTGATCTCGACGCCCAGAGCGCTGATCGCCGAGCCCACCGGACCCATTGAAAACGGCACGACGTACATCGTCCGGCCCCGCATGCAGCCGTCGAAAAGACCCTTCAACAAGTCTCTCATCTCGTCCGGCTTGCGCCAGTTATTGGTCGGTCCTGCATCAATGGGGTCTTCTGAGCAGATGAAGGTGCGGCTCTCAACCCTAGCGACGTCGCGCGGATCTGATGCGGCGTGGAACGAGTTCGGCCGAAGGTCTGAATTGAGACGCCTCAGCGTACCTGCCTCGACCAGTTCGTCGGTTAGCGCGGTCCATTCCGCGTCCGACCCGTCGCACCAGTGGATGGCGTCCGGCTTGGTCAAGGCGGCGATCTCGTCGACCCAGGCCAGCAGGTGCGCATGTTTCGTCGAGGGCGTGTTCGCGCCCAGGGCTTTATTGCTCATAGTGCCAGTCCTGCCTGCGTGAGTGACGGAGCTGCTGTCCGACTTGGCTGCACAGTATTCGGCGTTAGGGCTCGACGTCTAATTTGATAACGTTGTCATGGATTTGAAAACGACATTGTCTCGGCTCGGAAGCACTATGATTGTTGGTTTTGCCCAACAGTTAAACGCAACAACGCAGCATTCGGTGTAAATGCCCGCAACCGATAGCGTCGGTTCTATTTGCAATGCGGACTGCGCGATTGGGAGCCATTATTTCCGATAATATATCTTAGACGAACAATCGTGAACATTCCGGCGGCACGTGTTCTCCTAGCACTGATCTCGGGCTCCCAACCCTGTGCGATTTTATGTCCCCGAGCTCGGAACAAGCATCCATTGAATGCGCCTACCGCAGCAGCATAGATCCTGCGCCGCCAATGCTCCGCTGCCAGGCTCGCGAGCCTGGCACCAGCACCAGCACCAGCACCAGCGCCCTCCGCAGTTTCGTCGCTACCAGAAACAGAGAGCCGGAATTGTGTGTGAAAGCACGTTTTGCAGGCCTATTATTTTGCTTGGCGATACCAGGCTGCAAGCCAATCCGCTGTTTTGTAGTCCTGACGCGGGTCTGCAGGTTCCGCACGAATGCGAAGGGCCAAACGTTTACAGAGAAGCCGCGTACGGACGCCTTGCAGCCCCCTCCCCTTGAACCTCTCATCGAGGTCGAATTAGCGCCCGGGCATGGCGCTGCCGTTGCATAGTCGGCTCAGGCTCAGGCTCAGGCTCAGGCTCAGGCCCCGGCGCTGCCATCGACCGCAAACCTGCTCATACGCGAACCTGATCATGACAATGGGCTAGATCAGGCTAGGCTTCGCCGCCTATGCGCTTGATCTCGTCGCCGAGGGCCGCAAGGTCGAGCACGCGTAGAGTGCGACCGGTCTGGGCGACGATCCCGAGGCCCGCCAGACGGTTGAGTTCGCGAGTTACCGCCTCGCGTTGACTGCCAACCAAGATGGCCAGTTCGGAATGGGTGGGACAGGGGTGGATCGTCGCCTGTTGTCCGTCGCCGCCTGACAGATGCGCCATCCGCAGAAGCTCGATATCGATACGACAGGCGACCGAGACGGCATTGAGTTCAAACAATCGATCCGTCAGCGAGCGGGTCAGGCTTGCCAAGTCCTCCAGGATTGCTCGCATGAAACGAGGTGATTGTTCGAAAAGCTTATGGATCAGGGGTTGCGGTAGACGGGCTAGGCGCACGTCTTCCAGCGCGACGATGTTGACCGAACGCGGAAGGCCGTCGATCGCCGAGATCTCGCCAAAGTAGTTCCCCGGCGAAATGCGTCGATAGCCGACCTCGCGTCCCGACCGGGCGTACTGGTTCGCCAGCAAAGCACCCTTCAGCAGCAGGTGAATGCCGCCGCTCTCGTCGAGACGTTGGACGATCAGTTCGCCCTTGCCATAGTGAAGCTGCTCGATCTGCGGGGCCAGGGCCTCGATTTCGTCAGGCCCCATATGCCGAAACAGCCTGTTGGTCCGATAATCGCCTTCAGATGCCGGCTTGATCGGCTTATGCCGGGGACCGAGCGGGGAAGAAGGGGGATCACGGCCATCGAGAACGCTCCTGCACGATCGACCTGGGGACGACAAATGGATAGCCGACCGCGGTACCGCGCCTTTATCAGCTATAGCCATCACGACCGCAAAGCTGCGGAATGGCTTCATCGCGCGCTGGAGACCTACCGCGCGCCGCGCCGCTTGGCCACGACCGGGGGCGAAACGCCATCCCAGGCGCTGACGCCGATCTTCCGAGATCGCGACGAGCTGAGTGCGTCCCCGGATCTGGGGGAAGTGATCCGTGGGGCGCTGGACCGATCCGACGCGATGATTGTGCTCTGTTCTCCTGCCTCGGCGAGTTCGCGCTGGGTGGACCAGGAGGTGGCCTATTTCCTGAGGTCCCACGACCTTGCGCGGATCATCTGTGTGATCGCGCCCGCGACCCCGATAGGGGCTTCACTTATCTCGGTGCTGCCGCCGGCCCTGCGCGTAGCGCTGCCGAACGGTGTCGAGCCTCTGGCCGTAGACCTGCGGCGCAGCGGCGACGGACGCCGGCTTACCCGCCTGAAGATCGCCGCGACGCTGCTGGACGTCAGTCTCGATCAACTGGTCCAGCGCGAGGCCCGCCGCGCCACACGCGTGATGGCGGGCTTTACTGCCGCGGCGTTGATTGTGACCCTCGCCATGGGGGCCATGACCATCGCCACCCTGAAGTCACGCCAGGTCGCCCGCGACCAACGCGACGAGACCGAGGCCCTAGTGGCCTACATGTTGGGTGACCTGCGCGAACAGCTCGAGCCCTTGGGCCGACTTGACATTCTGGACGGCGTGAGCGGCCGCGTGCTGACCTATTACGGCAAGGCGCGCACAGATCAGCTTGACGACAAAGCCCTGACGCAGCGCGCCAAGGCGCAGACCTCTCCTGGGCACGATCCGAGTACAACGCGGAGACCTCTCCGGCGCCAGAGACGCTTTCGGTCAGGCGGCGTCCACCACCCACGAACTGGCCACGCGTGCGCCCAATAATGGCGAGCGAATTTTCGACGAGGCCCAGAACGTCTACTGGCTGGCCTATACGGAATGGCGTGAGGGCAACGTCGTGGGGGCCGAAAGCGGCTTTAAACGCTACGATGGTTTGGCTCAAACCCTTGTGAGGCTCGATCCGGCACGCGCCGACTGGCGGCTGGAGGTGGCCTACGCCAAGAGCAATCTGGGAACGCTGTTGCTGGAGCAAGGGCGCGCGCAGGAGGCGCTGACGACCTTCCGCGCCGCGCTGGCCGCCTTTGAGGCCGAACGCGCCCGGAATCCGGACAATAAAGACCGCGTGGCCGACGCCATGGACGCACATGCCTGGGTCGCCGACGCCTTGGTCAAGTTGGCTCTTCCTCGCGAAGCCTATGCCGAGCGCGAGGGCGCCGCGAAACTCCTGGCTCTGACCTCTGCGAAGATGCCTGAGGACAAGCCCCTCGCTGCTAGCAGTCTGGCAGCCCAATTGGCGCTAGCGCACCTGGAGTTGGACCTCGGGAGAGTGGCGGAGGCGCGCGTCCGCTCCGACAATGCCATGCGAGGTTTGCGTCAATTGGTGGCTCTGGATCCGACCAACGCGCAATGGCTTGAATTCCTGCTGGCGGGGCAAATCGACGCCGTCGACCTTGCCGCCTGGTCTGGACAGCCTGCCCAGGGTCGCATCGTTCATGCTCAAGCCTTAGCGACGCTGGCCAAGCTGCGCACTGGCGACGAAGCCAAGACCTGGCGGGTCGACCTCGACGGGCGGCTTGACCAGCAGGCCATCCAATTGGCGCGCCTTGAAGGCAACGCCCCCCTGGCCAAACGCTTGGCGCTGGCGTTGCTGCGTCGCCTGGACGCGACTCCAGGCACGCAAGAAGCGCTGTCAGAGCGAGCTGTCCTCTACGGCGCGGCCTATTTGGCTTCGGAAAAACCCGCTGCGGCCATATCGAAGCTGGCGTTGCGGCGCGGATCGCTTTCGTCTGCTGGCCGCGACATTTTGGCTCGCGCGCAGCTGGCTCTGGGGCGACGTGACGTGGCCGCCGCCATCGTCAGTGAACTCAGGTCGCAGGGCTATGCTCATCCTAGCTTCCTTGCGTTCTGGCGAGAGTCGCATCTAGCTGGCGCGACAGGTCAAGGGGATCCCAAATGACAGAACTAACACCCACCCGCGTCGTCGAACTGGTGGTCGGTATCGCCGACAACCTCAATTTCATGAACGTTGTCGATCCGGAAAACCCAATTCCGCTTTCGATGGACCTCCGTCAGCGTTGCGAACTCGTCTTCCGGCTCAGCGACTCTCTTTTAGACGCCGGCTGGTTGTTCCAGCGGCGGCCAATCGCCATCAAGGGTGATCTCGGGGTTAACTTCTCGAGCTACGCTTGGGTCACAGAATGGTTCAGCGAGCCAATGCCCCCGCGCTCGTGCTTCAAGATCATCTACGAATGCACCCGGATGGGCGATTACGAATACAGCCTGTTCATGGAGGACTCGCTGGATCAACATATCACCTTGGATCCGAAGATTGAGAACGGCACAGGCAGGGCGCCCTGATCGAGCCAGTGGTTATCGGCGAGGATGAGATCGCCGCGCTGATCCAGCGTGGCGAGATCCTCGCCGCCTACGACATCGCTCGCGCCGCCCTGGTCGCTGGCGGTGCTTCGCGCCAGATCGCCTACAGGGCGGTGCTCTGTCTGGCGAGAGCGGGAGCGACCAACTTCGCGCGGACTGAGTATGTTCGCCTCGGACTGGATCGCATCGACGATGATCCTGACGTCATCGCGCTGGGCGCGCGGCTCCTGAAGGACGTCGCACTGTCTGCGCGCTGTCTTCGTCGGACGGCCTTCGCCAAGGCGTCGGCCGTCCGCTACCAAACGCTTTTCCAACGGTTTGGCGGCCTTTATGGCGCGGTGAACGCGGCGACCATGAGGCTCGTCGCGGGTGACCGTGAGGGCGCGCGAACCCTCGCGACGACCCTGCTCCTTTCGCCGCCATCGGCTGCCACCGGTGAGGCGGCCTATTATGACGGCGCCAGTCGAGCCGAGGCGCTATTCCTGACGGACCGCCTTGAGGATGCTCGCAAAACCCTGGCCAAGGCCATGGCTTGCGCGCCGCACGCTTTCGCCGCCCATGCCTCGACGCTGCGCCAGTTGGAGATGCTGTGCGGCGAAACCGATATCGATCCCGCCTGGCTCGCGCCCTTCCGGCCGCCGGCCTGCGCGCACTTCACGGGTCATATCCTGGACGCCTCGCGCCAAGGCGCCCTGTCAGAAGGGCTGGAGGGCGACCTGCGCGATGAAGCCGACCTCGTGGTTCGCCAGCAAGGGATCGGCTTTGCCTATGGCGGCCTGGCCGCCGGAGCCGACATTGTCTTCGCGGAGGCCCTCCTGGCTGTGGGCGCTGAACTGCATCTGGTTCTGCCAGTGAGCCTCGAATCCTTCATCGCGGTGTCGGTTGCGCCCTTTGGCTCAGCGTGGCGCGAGCGCTTCGAGCGCTGCTTTGCCCAGGCAACATCGGTGCGCTACGCCTCGCCCGATCCCTATGCCGGCGACGAGCAAGTCTTCGCCTACGCCAGCCAGATCGCCATGGGGTGCGCGGTTCTGCGCGCCCAGACCTTGTCGACCGAGGCGATTCAGGTGGCGGTCTGGGACGGCCACGCCGCCGCCGGACCAGCCGGTGTGGCGGTGGATCTGGCCTATTGGGCCAAGGGGTGCCGCCGACAGGTGATCGTTTCCGTTCAACGCCCGCCGCCGTCGTTAGCGACAGGCTCCTCTGACCCGGCGTTTAACGCGCCTGTCACGCGCGCCATGAAGGCCATGCTCTTCGCCGACGTAACGGGTTTCGGAGCTCTGCGCGACGACCAGATCCCCGCCTTCATCGAGAAGGTCATGGGCCAAATGGCCAAGGCAATCGAAGGCCTGGATGCTCGCCCGCTACACATAGAGACCTGGGGCGATGGCCTGTTTCTTGTCTTCGACCAGCCCATAGACGCGGCGATCGCGGCCTTGGCCCTGCAGGAGGCCCACCGCGCTCTGGATCTTCGTGGCCTGGGCCTGCCACGCAGTCTGGGTCTGAGGGTTGGCGGCCACTACGGACCAGTGCACCTGACGACCAACCCGCTGACCAAGACCCCGGCCGTCGTGGGCGCTCACGTCGTGGTCGCCGCCCGTATCGAGCCCGAGGTCTCGCCCGGTTCAGCCTGCGTCAGTGAAGCTCTGGCGGGGCGTTGGCCACCCTGCATGGCGACCGGCTGCGTTGCGGTTACGTAGGGCGCACCCAGGGACGCAAGGATTTCCCGGCGACCCCCATCTTCAATCTGACGCGCGCCTGACCACTACGCCGGCAGGATGAAGGGACGCTTTTTCCGCCGATGTGCGGATTCGCACAGTCGTCCGTCGTCGATACGGACATGTTCCCAGGCGTAGGCCGCGACGACAACAGTCCAGGCGGCAGCAAAACCTCTCTATCGACCGCCATCGTTGGAGTGCCGCCAAGACCTACTCAGCAATCGGCTTGCCCACCGCTGGCCGTTTTCGCCGACTGCGGACCCGACCTCCCCGTTGGTCGGGTCCGCCTCCCCGCATATTCCGCCGCCGAACAGCCACTTTTGGCCGCATCAGGAACCTCTCATGCCTTTCCAAGCCGCCGTACTCAGGGAACTCCAAATCGACGAAGACGAATGCTTCGACGCGCTCGCACCCGAGGCTTCGGCGACCATTCTCAAGCATGCTGTGAAGATTTTTGCGCGCGATCACGGCTTGGCCGAAGACGATATGTCTTGCTTGGCCGACAGGGTTTTGAGCTTCGCGAGTGCGGCGATCCTCGACCAGAAGCGCCAGGGCCAAGCCGTTGCCTAGCCTCTCACTGTTCAAGATCTCCGCGGCGATACTGGCCCAGGCCAAGGATCTCTTGGGGGGTGATAGTAGCGACGCGCCCGCGCGGCATGACGAATCCTCTTTCACCTCGACATCCGACGCCGGGCACAAGCAGGATACTGCGGCGCTGGATGAAACCTTCTGGACCACATTGGTCGGGGATGAACGCCGATTGGCCGCGCTGCGGCGCGCCATTGACGAGGCCGCGGCCGAAGCGATGGCGGGGGAGACCCAGGCAGACCTATCTCCAAGTCCCGCAGCGCAACTCAGTGAGAGTCGGTGGGAAGCGGCCAATCGAAAGATCACCGAGGCGTTGAAGGCGGAAAGACGATGAGTTCTTCCAAGATGGCGCCGACGTAGCCGCTTGCTCGGCTTGGCTAAAACTTCTGTTTCCCTACCCTGACCATCACGCTGGCCAGATCACTGAACGCCTGACGCTACTCGCGGGCTCGCGGACCGCCGGCCCTTTGCGCCGCTGTAACCCGCACGGTTGGCGTTACTCTATCCAAGCTCTAACGGCCGAGAGTGAGGCCCGCCAAGTCGGCGAGCGCCTTGATATCAAACTCGGCCTCAAGGACGGCCGAGATCTCGTCGAGGGCTCTGTCGACACGATCAGCCTGGTCCTGACCATCAGAAGACGCGCCCAGCCCCTGTAAAAAGGCCCGCCTTGCTCCGCCCTGATTGAATAGGCCATGGACATAGCAGCCCATGATCCGGCCGTCTGGAGAAATGGCGCCATCCGTTCCGCCACCGTCCAGCGCGACCATTGGACGGGTCGCGATAGTCGTGCGCCCGACATGCATTTCATAGCCTTCAAAACGGGCCCCGGACTCGGCGAAACGCCCTGCAACCGAGGCAAGCACCTTATTGCCCGTCAAGACCGTATCGACATCCAGTAGTCCGAGCCCTGCGACCGTTTCAGGCGGACCTTCGACCCCATCGGGATCGCTCACCGTCCGCCCCAGCATTTGATACCCACCGCAGACGCCCAGCACCCGCCCGCCCCTGCGCACGTGAGCGGCGAGGTCGATGTCCCAGCCCTGGTTCCGCAAAAAGGCCAGGTCCGCCAGTGTCGCCTTGGTGCCCGGCAAGATCACCAAGTCCGCATCGCCGGGCAGCGGCTGACCGGGAGGAATGAAGCCAAAATCCACCCCGGGCTCCGGACGAAGGGCGTCGAAATCATCGAAATTGGCCATGCGCGATAGCATTGGAACCACGATCCTGGTCTTCCGCTCGCTTCCCGCAATAGCTCTGTCCAGGATCACCGCATCTTCCGCCGGCAAAGATCGCGCCGCAGCCATCCAGGGCGCCATGCCGAAATCCGTCCAGCCTGTCCGTCGCGTGATCTCCAGGCGGCCATCGTCGAACAGGGAGGGATCACCTCGAAACTTGTTGATCAGAAAACCACGGATCATCGCGCGATCTTCAGCTTCAAGCACTGCATATGCGCCGACCAGCGCCGCGATAACGTGGCCTCGGTCGATGTCGCCCACCAAAACAACCGGGACGTTGGCCGCACGGGCAAAGCCCATATTGGCGATGTCACCCGCCCGAAGATTGATTTCCGCGGGACTGCCTGCGCCCTCCACGATCACAAGATCACACGTAGCCTCAAGCCTTCGAAAGCTTCCCAGGACAGTGTCGAGCAACTCACCCTTACGCGCCTGATAGCCCCTCGCCTGCCATGTTCCCATCATTTTGCCCAACACGATGAGTTGGGCACCCACATCGCTTTGCGGCTTCAGGAGCACGGGGTTCATGTCGACTGTAGCCGGCGCCCTGCAGGCTACCGCTTGCAGGGCCTGGGCGCGCCCGATTTCGCCGCCGTCGGTCGTGACCGCAGCGTTGTTGGACATGTTTTGTGGCTTGAAAGGGCGCACGCTCAGGCCGCGATTGGCGAACACTCGACAGAGCGCCGCGACCAGCACCGATTTGCCAACATCCGATCCGCAGCCCTGGATCATCAATGCGGCCATAACCGTCCTCCAAGGCTTGCATGACGCATCCGCCCTGCCCGCATACGACCGAGCCGGTGGAGTCGATATCTCCGAAAACGGTGGCGGCTCGCCGAGACGACCACCGTTTAGCAAAGCCGACGAGGCGCCGGCCTCACTCCCGTACTAGAACTTGGCGCGCACGCCGATGAAGGCGCCTCGACCCGGCGTCCCGTAGTTCAGGATGGTCTGGTAGTCTTCGTCGAAGGCGTTTTCCACCCGGCCGTAGAATTCCAGGGTCTCATTGATCGGGTAAGAGGCCCGCAGATCCACCAGCGTGTAACCGCTGACGGCGTGGCATGTGACGCGTAAGCTCGCCGCTTACAGTTGCGGGGGCAGCCGGGGTTTTGAACCCCGTTCCCTATTCATCCTCTTTCGAGGAACCTGACGCGGTCGAAGCCCTATAGACTGCGCTAGATACCGTCAATGCGCGGCCAGCCTGCCCGTCACACTGTGGCGGGGCCATCTCGCCTGGCTATAGTTCTCGAGAGCTTTCGAGATAGGGACCGGCGATGAAATCAACTTCTGACCATGGAAGCCCTGCCGGGTTGGACGATACCTGTATCTGGCGCTGCTGAAGCAAAAGGCTGACGTCGTGGGGGGGCTGCATCGTTCTGCCCTTGCCGGCCGGCACTGCTGGCGTTCGGCGCTGATGAAGAAAAATCGAACAGACGTTTGGAGCGACATGAACGCGCTCTGGCGTTTTCAGGGGAAGGCTCCACAGTTTGCGCCGAGGGGCTTGGCCCGGAGTTCTGACAATGAAAACCAAACTCGTCGCCTGCATGATTCTGACAGCTATAACCTCCGGACACGCATACGCGGCGCCCGACGTGTCGGCTGTTCGAGTGACCATCGGCCCTGACCTCGCGAAAAAGACCGAGATCATGGACAAGCGAGAGTTCGACTACCTGACAAGCGAACTCAAGCGCACCGTCGAGAAGACGCTCGACAAGTCCGGCGCGCTGCGGCCAGACGGGGGGGAACTTGATCTCGTCATCGAGGACGCCCGTCCAAACCGCCCTACCCTCCGGCAGATGAGCGGCCAATCTGGCCTTTCCTATTCCAGTTTTGGCGTCGGCGGTGCCCGGATCACGGGCGAGTATCACGCCAAGTCCGGCGAACGCGTTCCCGTCGACTACAGCTGGTACGAAACCGACATCACGCGCGCGCCCTACAGTTCGACCTGGAGCGACGCCGACACGGCCTTTGATCGATTGGCTGACAAGCTGGCCAGGAATGAGTTCAAGGGGCGCTAGCCCCGATAATGACGTCAAGAGCGGGAGCCAACCCGCTCGGTGGGAGGATTTGGGAATGGTCGACCGGCGATCGTCGTGGTCATTGGCTGCGTTCTCGGCTCCTTGCTTGCCTGTCTCGGCGCTAGGGTTGCCGCTCGTGGTCTATCTTCCCGAGTTCTATGCCAGCGAGCTTGGCCTCTCTCTCAGCGCCGTCGGCGCTGCTTTCCTGATCGTTCGACTGATCGACATCCTTTTTGACCCGCTGATTGGCGGGATGATGGACCGCACCCGCACGCAATGGGGACGTTTCAGGCCGTGGCTGATCGCGGGCTCGCCATTGGTCATGATCGGCGCTTTTGCGCTCTTCATGGCCAAGCCCGGAATCGGGCCCATTTACCTGTGGTTCTGGCTCGTGGTCACTTACGCCGGATATTCCATGGTTGTGTTGTCGCACACCGCTTGGGCCTCGGTGCTTTCGCGAGACTATCAGCAACGCTCCCGGATCTATGGTTGGTGGCAAGCGGGCAACGTGGTCGGGATGATCCTTGTGCTGACCCTGCCCCCGATCATCGCGCTAGCTTTCAAGGGAGACCACGCCGCCGGCATTCGCTCCATGGGTTGGTTTGTCGTCCTGCTGATCCCCCTCTCGGTTCTGCTGGCGACCCGGGCGGTAGGTGAACCGGCCGCGCCTGCGATCAAGCACGCATCAGGGCTGCCCCAGTACCTGGCGCTTTTGAAGCGCGGATCCGTCCGAAAACTGTTGCTCGCCGACCTGCTCATGGGCCTGGCGCCCGGAATTTCCGGCGCGCTGTTCTTCTTCTTCTTCGAGCGCATCAAGCAATTCGACAAGACCCAGGCCGGCCTTCTGCTTCTAATCTATTTCGTCGCCGCCTTGGCCGGCGCGCCGATCTGGCCAGCGCTGGCCAAGCGGCTTGGAAAGCATCAGGCTCTCGCCATCGCTTCGGTGCTCTACGCAGCGGTGCAAATCTGCGCTGTGCTCACGCCAGTCGGAAATTCCTGGGCTGGAGCGCTGATCCTGATCCTGGCGGGCCTGCCCTATTCAGCGGCTCCACTGCTTGTCCGATCAATGATGGCTGACATTGGCGACGAAGAGCGCCTGGCCAGCGGCGCTGACCGCACCGGACTGCTCTACGCTCTCGTCAACGGCACGGTGAAGCTGGGACACGCGCTTGCCATAGGGTCCTTCCCCCTTCTGGCCCTCCTGGGTTTCGATCCCAAGCTGCCAACCGCCCTGGGCGACGCCGCCCTGATCGCGCTCTATGCGGTCGTTCCGGCGGCGATGGGTCTTGTGGTCGCGGCTGTCATGCTGCGGTATCCGCTGGACGCGACTCGCGTCGCCGAGATCCAGCGCCAGCTCGCCGCGCGGGATGCGGCGACACCCTCGCCCCATCAGCCTAAGCCGGATTCTCATGTCGCCGTTGCAACCCCAGCCGAATGATCCCGACCATCCGCTCTTTCGCCTGATCGAGATCATGGTCCGTCTGCGCGATCCGGTGGGCGGCTGCCCCTGGGATCCAGCAGCAGACCTTCGCCACCATCGCCCCCTACACGCGTCGAGGAGGCCTATGAGGTCGCCGACGCCATCGAGCGCGGCGACCTGAGCGACTTGAAGGAGGAGTTGGGCGATCTCCTGCTTCAGGTCGTTTTTCATGCCCGCATGGCGCAAGAACAAGGTGCTTTCGATTTCGCCGACGTCGCCGCCGCCATTTCCGACAAGATGATCCGCCGACACCCGCACGTGTTTGGCGATCACGCCTATGATGACCAAGCCGCCCAGACGGCTGGCTGGGAGGCGCTCAAGGCCCAGGAGCGCAAGGCCAAGGCCAAGACCGGCGTGCTCGACGACGTGCCGCCTGGCCTTCCAGCCCTGACCCGAGCCGTGAAACTGACCAAACGGGCGGCGCGCGTCGGCTTCGACTGGCCCTCTACAAAGGAAGTTTTGGATAAGCTGCGCGAGGAGATCGCAGAGCTCGAAGTTGAAATTGAAGCTGGGGATCAGGCCAAGGCTCGCGAGGAGTTGGGCGACCTGCTGTTCGTCTGCGCGAATCTTGCCCGCAAGCTCAATGTCGAGCCGGAAGACGCCCTGCGCGCTACCAACGCCAAGTTCGCCAGACGGTTCGCCTATATCGAAACCGTGCTCGCAAAGGACGGCCGTACACCAGACCAGTCCGATCTCGCGGAAATGGACGGTCTGTGGGATGCCGCGAAGATTGCGGAAAAGAAGGTCTAGTCGCCGCCGCTAGGCGGCGACCATCACAAAGGCGTCTGGAAACTGGCGCTCAAAACGGCCTAGGGCCTGAGCGTCAAGGCGGGCAACCAACAGAACGCCGCCTTCAACTTCATCCTCACGGCTGAGCACGCGGCCGTTGCGGTAGATCCAGGCCAAGGCTTCACCGTCGGTCGAAGCCAATCGGATAGCGATCGGCGGGGAATCATCGATCAGAGCGCCGATGCGCTTGAGCAACGCCTCGCAGCCTTCGCCTGTGACGGCCGATACCGTGGAGGCTTCTACACGACGGGCGTGGCCTTCGATCTCGTCACGCTCGTCCTCGGCGACCAGATCGATCTTGTTCCAGACTTCAACGACGGTCTTGCCTTCGTCAAAGGTGACGCCCAGTTCCTTGAGGACGGTCTCGACGTCGCGCGCCTGGGCGTCGCTGTCGGGATTGGCGACGTCGCGTACGTGCAGCACGACATCGGCCTCCTGCACCTCCTCCAGCGTGGCGCGGAACGCTTCGACCAGCTCGTGCGGCAAGTCGGAGATGAAGCCGACCGTGTCTGAAAGGATCGCTGGACGGCCATCAGGCAGCTTCACGGTCCGCAAGGTCGGGTCCAGCGTCGCGAACAGCATGTCCTTGGCCAAGACCTCGGCCGCGGTCAGACGGTTGAACAGGGTCGATTTGCCGGCGTTCGTGTAGCCGACCAGGGCCACGGTCGGGTAAGGGACCTTCTTGCGAGCCTTGCGATGCAGGGTACGGGTGCGACGCACCTCTTCCAGCTCTCGCTTCAGCTTCAGGATATTGTCGGCGATCAGGCGTCGATCGAGCTCGATCTGGGTCTCGCCGGGACCACCGGTGTTGCCGGTGCCGCCGCGCTGCCGTTCAAGGTGGGTCCAGGTGCGGACGAGGCGCGAGCGCTCTGCAGGCGGGCGAGCTCGACCTGCAGCTTGCCTTCCCGCGTTCGGGCGCGACGGGCAAAGATCTCCAGGATCAAGCCGGTTCGATCGACAACCTTGACGTTCAGGCTGCGCTCCAGATTGCGCTGCTGCACGGGCGTCAACTGGTCGTCAAACACCGCGACGTCGATCTTCTCGACCTCGCAGATCGCCTCGAATTCCTCGATCTTGCCCTTACCGAAAAGAGTTGCCGGCGTGACCGTCCGCAAGGGGGCGATAATCGTCTCGACCACGTCGAGATCAAGCGCCATGGCGAGGCCGACCGCTTCCTCGAGTCGTGATTGGGGGTCACGCACCAAGGCTGCGGCCGGACCCCGTACGGGCCGCACCGGATGAATGACAAACGCCCTAAGAACAGGCGTCGCGTGGTCTACGGATTTTGAGGATTTGGACAAGCGTCTCTAATTCAGTCGTCGGAGTCGGCGCTCGGCTCGTACAGCTGAACTGGCTGGGCCGGCATGATGGTCGAGATGGCGTGCTTATAGACCAGTTGCGACTGGCCGTCGCGGCGCAGCAGGACACAGAAATTGTCAAACCAGCTGACAACGCCCTGAAGCTTGACGCCATTGACGAGGAAGATGGTAAGCGGCGTCTTGGACTTGCGCACGCTGTTCAGGAACGTGTCCTGCAAATTTTGTTTCTTTTCGGCAGACATGGGGGTTCCCCTCTTATTGTTTCGGAGGGCAAAGCGCCCTCCACACAAACAAGCTCATGCTAGATGATTTTCCGCCGAACGCGATGATCATTCGGCGGGAAAATGCGCACTGCGTCGAATTCACGCTCATTCACACCAGCGCGGTTCAGCGACTCGCCCGCAAGCCGTTAGACGGCCTTTTCGCGAGCGCGATGGATATAGAGACGGCGAAGTCTTGTCGCCACCGGTCCCGGGACGCCATCGCCAACTTTTACGCCGTCGATACTGACGACCGGCAGAACGAGCGTACCTGCCCCGGTCACGAAGGCTTCGCGCGCGGCCTGCGCCTCGGCGATCGTGAAGGGCTTCTCATTGATCGGCAGCCCTGCCTCGCGGATAACATCGAACAGCGTTGAACGGGTGACACCCCGCAAGATGTTGGCGTTGGTGTCCCGCGTGCGGAGGTTGCCCTCGCCATCGACGATCCAGGCATTGGACGACGCGCCCTCGGTCACGAGACCAAGGTCATCGACAAACCAGGCCTCGGCGGCGCCTCGCTCGCGCGCCAGCTGCTTGGCGAGGGCATTCGGCAGCAGACCGATCGACTTGATGTCACAGCGCCCCCAACGATTTTCCGGGGTGCTGATCACGGACGCGCCCGTAGCGGCTTTCGCCTCAGCGGCCACACGATCCACTGATTTGGCCGTGACAACCATCGACGGGGCCACAGCCGGGTTCCGGGAAGGCGTGATCGCGCTTGGCCACGCCCCGCGTCACCTGCAGATAGACCAGCCCGTCGCGCACCTTGTTGCGACGGACCGCCTCGCGCAGCACAAAGGTCAAAGCCGCCTGCCCCATCGGATGCGTAATGCGCAGGGCGTCCAGGCTGCGCCACAGCCGGACGAAGTGTCCTTCTGCGTCGGCCAGTTTGCCGTCGAACACGGCCCAGACTTCATAGACGCCGTCGGCCAGCTGATAGCCGCGATCTTCGATATGCACGGCGGCTTCGCCATGCCGGACAAAGCGGCCGTTCACATAAGTGAAACGCGACATCTACTCTTCCTCGTCCGCCCGGGCGCCTGCGACGCCCAGGGATTTGAGTTTGCGATGGAGCGCAGACCGCTCCATTCCGATAAAGTTGGCGGTGCGCGAGATATTGCCCCCAAACCGCAGGATCTGGGCGTTCAGATACTCGCGCTCGAACAGCTCACGGGCTTCGCGCAGAGGCAGGGCAATGATCCGCTCTGCGCCGATCGCGCCTGCGTGGCCCGCAGACGGCTGCTCTGCGCCCGAGAGCATCTCCGCCGTGATCAGATCGCCTGGTTCGCCCGCCGCCAGGATCAGCATGCGCTCGACGTTGTTGCGCAGTTGCCTGACATTGCCGGGCCAGGTCTGAACCTGAAGGGTGGCCAGCGCGTCGTCACCCAGGCGACGGCGCGGCAGGCCGGTTGCCTCGACGATACGGTCAATGAAGAAGCTGATCAGTTCCGGAATGTCCTCGCGACGTTCCGAAAGCCCGGGCACGCGAACAGGCACGACATTCAGGCGGTGGAACAGGTCTTCGCGAAACCGGCCCGCAGCGATCTCGTCGCGTAGATCACGCGAACTGGACGAGATCACCCTAACGTCAACCTGCACGTCGTTGTCACCGCCAACACGCCGGAATCGCTGCTCCACCAGCACTCGTAGGATGCGGCTCTGGGTCTCGCGCGGCATGTCCGCCACTTCGTCGAGATAGAGCGTGCCGCCATGGGCGCGCTCGAACACGCCGATCTTACGTGGCCGACCGCCCTCACCTTCCTCGCCGAACAATTCGACGTCGAGCCGTTCAGGCGCCATCCCAGCCGCGCTGACCGCCACGAATTCCTGACGCGCTCGAGCGCTGGCGCCGTGGATCAAGCGCGCAACAAGCTCCTTACCTGACCCTGGAGGGCCCGAGACCAACACCCGGCTATTCGCCGGGGCCACCTTGGCGATCATCTGCCTCAGCGTTTGGGCTGCGGCGGACTTGCCCATCAGGCCGTCGGGCGCGAACGTCTGCACGCGCAGACGGCGGTTCTCGCGTTTAAGGCCAGCGGCCTCCAGCGCTCTCTCGACAACCAGCAACAACCGGTCCGACTTGAACGGCTTTTCGAGGAACTCGTAGGCCCCGCGCTTGATCGCGCTGACCGCGGTTTCGATGTTGCCGTGGCCGCTGATCATGATGACCGGTAGGTCTGGGTCCAACGACTTGACCATGTCGAGCAACTCAAGCCCGTCCATGCCGCCGCCTTGCATCCAGATATCAAGCACCAGCAAGGCCGGCTTACGCGCGCGCAGGGCCGCCAAGGCCTGATCCGCGTCCGCAGCCGTCCGGACGGCATAACCTTCATCCTCAAGGATGCCTGCCACCAGGTCGCGGATGTCGGCCTCGTCGTCAACGACAAGAACGTCGGCGCTCATATCATCTCCTCTACGCCACTGTGGGCCGCAGCGGACAGGCGTGCGGTCGTGGGGAATTTCAGGATTACGCGAGCGCCGGGGAGCTCCCGCGCGTCTGTCAGGACCAGGCTGCCCTCATGGTCTTCCATGATGCGCTTGACGATCGCCAAGCCTAGCCCAGTGCCTTTTTCACGCGTCGTGACGTAGGGCTCGGTCAGGCGATCACGGTCGCGGGTCGGCAGGCCGACGCCATTGTCTTCGATGATCACGCAAAGATCCTCGTCGGTAGCGACGAGCGTGGCGCAGATCCGTCCGCGCGGCTCGGCCGAAACCAGCCGACGAGCCCCGACCGCCTCTCCGGCGTTCTTGAGGATGTTGGTCAGCGCCTGGCCCACCATGCGGCCGTCGCAGGTGATCAGCACATCCTCTCCCAGATCACTCATCACCACCTCGATCTCGGGATCAACAAAGCGCTGGGCGAAGACCCCTTGCCGCAACATCTCGGTTAGATTCGCCGGCTCGAAACGTGGCGCGGGCATGCGAGCAAAGGCCGAGAACTCGTCGACCATGCGTCCAATGTCGCCGACCTGTCGGATGATCGTGTCGGTGCAACGATCGAAGGTCTCCAGGTCGCTGGTGATTTCCTTACGGTACTTCCGGCGAATACGTTCAGCCGAGAGTTGGATCGGCGTAAGGGGGTTCTTGATCTCGTGCGCGATCCTGCGGGCGACGTCTTTCCACGCCGCGTTGCGCTGGGCCGCGACCAGACGGGTGATGTCATCGAAGGTCAGAACCAGGCCTTCGGCGACGTGACCGGCGCCGCGCACCCGCAGACGGCGCGTCTCTCCCTCACGCACCAGGTCGACCTCGACTTCAGCGTCGGCGCGACCCTCCAGGATCTTCTCGATCAGAACGTCGAATTCCGGCGCGGCCTCGATCAAATCCATGCCGACGGCGTCCTCTCGCAGGCTCAACAGAGTGACCGCACGCCGGTTCAGTGCCGAGATGCGACCCTGGGCGTCGAGGCTGACAACCCCAGCGCTGACCCCGGACAGCACCGTTTCGATGAACTGGCGCCGGGTCTCGGCGTCCAGACTGGCCGCTCTTAGCGCCGCCTGCTGAACCTGCAGGTCCGTCGTCATCATATTGAACGCGTTGGACAGAGCACGGATCTCGTCCGGCCCCGCCTCGGCGTCGACGCGGGCGTCGAGATCGCCGGCCGAAACGCGGCCCGCCGCCTCGACCAAGCCCGCCACGGGACCCGCGATGGAGTTGGCAGCGGCGATCCCGACCCAGACCGCGGCGACCAGAACAAGTAGCGCCGTCTCTACATAGCTAAGACCGAAAATGGCCTGGATCCGGACCCGGCTACGCTCGGCGTCCCGGTACGAAATCAGCGAATCCTCTGTCTCAATAAGGTGGCTCAGAATGCCCTTGTCGATCGGACGAACCACATAAAGGTAAGCGTCAGGGAAGGCCTTGAGGCGGTAGAGAGCCCGGAACAGGTCCGAGGACACGAAACGCTGGGCGATGGCCTCGCCGTTGTCGGTCCCCTGAAAGCTCGACGGAGGCGGGGCGAGGAACGGCGGCGCGCCGGGCATCTCAGCGCGAGCGAGAACCCGGCCGTCGCGGTCCAGCACGTACGCGGCCGAGAAGCCGTTGTCCTCCGTGAGGGCCGAAAGGAAATGCCCGAACGCGACCGGCGACTGCGACATGGCGGGCGCGGCTTGGTTCAGGTTCGCGGCCATCGGGCGGATGTGCTCGCTGATATATTTGATCTGCTCGGCGACATAGGAGTTGGCGACGGTGGCGGAGTTTTCGACGACCGTGCGCACGCGCTGGCTAAACCACCCTTCCACCCCGCGATTGACCAGAACGCCGAAGAACAGCGCCACGATCACGGCCGGCGCAACGGCTGCGAAGGAAAACAAGCCCACGAACCGCAGGTGAAGACGCGCGCCGGCATCATTGGCCCGCGCATCGATCATCTCGAACAGCCGCAGCCCGACTATGGTCGCGATCGCGAGGATCAGGGCCAGGTTGAAGCCAAGGACGACCAGGATGGCGGTGCTGGCGGGGCTGATCGGCCCACTCTTTGGCGGCGACGACGCCAAAGCCACGCCTGTAACGGTAAGGATCACCGCCAAGGCATAGGCACCGCCGATCACATAGCGCGACCGCAGATGTTCTCTCCACCAGGTCCGACTGAATCGGACCGGCGGGCTATCGAACCCGGACGCGGACGTGACTGACGCCATTCGGCCAGTTTAGATGGGGGTGTGCCCCAAACTCAACAGCTATGTGCCAAATAAGCTTCAGCGTCGGCCGCGGGTCATTTCGACCCCTAGATCCTGGATCTTTTTGCGAAGGGTGTTGCGGTTCAGGCCGAGAATCTCGGCGGCCCTCACCTGATTGCCGCGGGTGGCAGATAGCGTCAGCTGGATCAGTGGCCGCTCGACTTCCTGCAGAACGCGGTCGTAGAGGCCCGCTGCCGGCACGCCATCAGGCTGGTCGGCAAAATGACCCGCCAGATGACGTTCAACCAACATGGACAATGTCACAGGCCCCTCATCCGATCGCGCGACCGGCGTATGATCCTGAAGCTCGCGATCGACGATGCGGGCGGTGATCAGTTCCTCGGCATAGAGCGCGCACATTCGACGGATAAGGTTCTCCAGCTCCCGAACGTTGCCCGGCCAGGAGTGGGCCTTCAAACGATCGAGGGCGCTGGAATCAATGGTCTTTGCCGGCAGGCCTTCGCGGTTGGCGCGAAGAAGGAACGTGCGCGCCAGGTCGGGAATGTCCTCGTCACGATCGCGCAGCGGCGGCAGACGTACGGGCGCGACATTGAGGCGGAAGAACAGGTCTTCTCGAAAGAGGCCCTGCTGGATCAGCCCGCGCAGATCTCGGTTGGTGGCCGCAATGATCCGCACATTGGGACGCCGCCCCGTCTTCGGGTTCACAACGGGCTCAGTCCCGTCGATCACGCGCAGGAGGCGCGTTTGCGCGTCCAGGGGCATGTCGCCGATCTCGTCGAGAAACAGAGTGCCGCCATCGGCCTCGATCAGCCGGCCCAAATCCCCCTCGCCGCGTCCAAACAGCTCGGTCTCGACCCGTTCGCGAGGCACGGCCGCCAGATTGATGACCACGAACTTCCCGTCGCGACGCCGACCAAGCTCATGCAGGGCGCGCGCAACCAGCTCCTTGCCGGTGCCGCTCTCGCCCAGGATCAGCACGGTCAGGTCGGCCCCAACCAGGCGAGCGATCGTGCGATAGACCTCCTGCATCGGCGCCGAGCGGCCGATCAGGGGCAGGCGTTCGTCCCGCATGGCGCGGGCCTGAGCCTTAGAGGCTTCGGCGTCGGCCGGACGCGAAAGGGCCCGACGTGCCGCAGCGGTGACATCGTCGAGATCGAAGGGCTTGGAGACATATTCAAACGCGCCGGCGTCTGCAGCGTTGACCGCCGTAAGCAGGGTGTTCTGCGCGCTCATTACGATAATCGGCAGCTTTGGACGCTCCTTGCGGATACGCGGCAGCACGTCGAATACGTTTTCGTCGGGCATCATCACGTCCGTGACGACCAGATCGCCTTCACCATCCATGACCCACTTCAACAGTGTCGTCGCATTGCCGGTTGCGCGCACCTGATAGCCGAGGCGGGTGAAGGCCTGGCTGAGCACCAGACGCACCGAGGAATCGTCGTCCGCGATCAGGATCTTCTTGCTGGCGGCGTTCATGCTTACGCGTCTCCGGAAGTGGGTTCGGGCGCCACGGGCAGCAGCACGCGGAACACGGTGCGGCCAGGCTCGGACTCGAAATCGATCAGACCGCCATGGGCGGTGACCAGCTTGGTGACGAGGGCGAGGCCCAGGCCGGTGCCGTTGGGTTTGGTTGTGACGAAGGGTTGGAACAGGTGCTCGCGAAGGCTCTGAGGCACGCCGGGGCCATTGTCCTGAACCCGAATTTCGATCGGTGCGCCGCTGGCCGCCTTGCCATCCGCTCCGCGCACGCGAACCCCGGGCCGCCAAGCCGTGTTGATCGATATTGCACCGCGACCATCGCCGCGCATGTGAGCGGCCTCGGCGGCGTTCTTGACCAGATTCAGGAAGATCTGGATCAGGTGATCTTCGTCACCCCAAACCGGCGGCAAGGACGGGTCATAAGTTTCGCGGAGCGACAGGCCGTCGGCGACGCCATTGGCGACCAAGGCCCGGATGCGGTCCAGAACCTGGTGAATGTTGACCGCCTCGCGGGGGGTGGGCAGGTCCTCGGAGAACGCCTCCATGCGATCCACCAGGCGGCGGATCCTGTCCGTCTCATCGACGATCAGTTGGGCCAGCGGCTGGTCTGCGGCCGAGGCTCCCGTCTTGAGCAACTGAGCCGCACCGCGAATACCGGCCAACGGGTTCTTGATCTCGTGGGCAAGCATCTTGCCAAGGCCGACGACCGAGCGAAGGCCTGCGGCGTCGGCGCCGCGATCAACGCCCAGAACCCCCTTCACGTGAAGAGTCAGGAGAACAGAGCCGTCCCCCAGCGGTGCGGCGGCTCCGTCGGCCTCGAAGGGGGGCTGGCCAAAGAGATTGACCTCGACGCCGTGCTCGCGAACCGGAGCACCCTCGAAAATCGCGCGATCGAGCAACGAGACCAGAACCGAACCTGGCGGCAACGCCGCCCGGAACCGGCCCCGCGCCAGCAGTGAAAGGCCATGGCCAAACAAGGCCTCCGCCGCCTCATTAACGGCGACCAGCCCGCCGTCGCGATCCACGACCAGAGCCGGTTCGGGGCTGAGGTCGAAAGCGGCGGCCTTCAGCGCCTCTGGCGCCTTGCCGCCGAGAACACGCGCATGGTCGCTCATGCTGCGATCCTCCGATCTTGAAGCCAAAGTCGCATCAGCCCTTGCTCGACCGCTTCCGGGTCGTCCAGACGGCACAGCGCGGCGCGTGCCGCGCGACGCTCATCCGCTGTTTCCGGCCATGGCGCGGCATCGATGTAGGACGCCAGGTGCTTGCGGAACATCTTCAGGCCCAGCGGAGGGCCGTAGAAATCGAGGCTTCGCCGGAAGTGGGTCAGGGCGATCGCCAGACGTTGCTCCGCATCGGGCTCGATAAACTCACGGCCCTCGAGCGCCGCTTCGATAGCGCCGGCGATCCAGGGGCGGCCATAAACGCCACGCCCGATCATCACGCCGTCGGCGCCGGACTGATCAAGCGCCTTTCGAGCACTGTCACCGTCGATGATATCGCCATTGACCAGAACCGGAATGGAGACGGCGGCCTTCACCTCGGCGACAGCCGTCCAGTCGGCCACGCCCTTGTAGAACTGGCTGCGAGTACGGCCGTGAACGGTAATCGCCTTGGCGCCAGCCGCTTCGGCCCGTCTGGCGATATCGGCGGCGTTGCGCGTATTATCGTCCCAACCGAGCCGCATTTTGACAGTGACCGGCACAGTCACAGCCTCGACAGCTGCCGCCACCAGGGCTTCGGCGAGATCGGGGTCGCGCATAAGCGCCGAACCGCATTGCTGGCCGCCGGAGACTTCCTTGGCGGGGCAACCGAAATTCAGATCAACGATTTCAGCGCCAGCCTCCGCAGCCATGCGGGCGCCTCGCGCCATCAGACCTACATCGCGACCGACAAGTTGCACGACCATCAGCGGCAGCCCATCACCCACGGCAGCGCGGCGCACGACATCCGGTCGCCCCCGAGCGAACTCGGCGCAGGCTACCATTTCCGTCGCCACATACGGCGCGCCAAGCGCCGTGGCTGTTTCTCTAAAGGGTAGATCGGAAATGCCCGTCATGGGCGCGATCCAAACGCGCCCGGGCACTACCACTCCACCGACCTCGAGCTTGGTGCTCATTTTGTAATCATCCCCACCGCTGCGTTTTTAGGCATATTGTGCAGCGCAGTAAAGCCTTCATCGACTGGACAAGTCTCACGGCCGGACTAAACACCGCCCATGACCTTCTCCGCTGTAATCGTTGCCGCTGGTTCTGGAACCCGCGCCGGCCCGGGCCAAGCCAAGCAGTGGCGGCTTCTAGCAGGCAAGCCCGTGCTGCGCTGGTCGGTTGAGGCCTTTCTGGCGGCAGGTGCTTCAGAAATCGTGATCGTCACGTCGGAAGACGGCGAATTGGCGCTTGGCGAAACGCTCAAGGGCTTGGCGGGGTGGCGAGTTGCGCGGGGCGGAGCGACCCGCGCCCTATCGGTCCAAGCGGGTTTGAGCGCTCTTGCAGATCACCCGGGCGCCGAGCCCGTCCTCGTACATGACGCCGCTCGCCCCTTCCTGACGTCAGACACGGTCCAGCGCCTTCTGAACGCCTTGGGGGAGGCCGAAGGCGCCATCCCTGCCCTGCCGGTCGCGGACACGCTCAAGCGCGATGAGAAAGGTGTTCGCCTGGCGACGATTTCACGTGAACACCTCTGGCGCGCCCAGACACCCCAGGCGTTCCGGCGTGACGTGCTTGTTTCCGCCTATTCCGCCTGGGCCAGTGCCGGTGAACCCACGGACGATGCCCAGGTCGTCGAAGCCGCCGGCGGCCGCGTTGTCGTTGCGCAGGGCGATCCGCTGTTGATGAAACTGACCTACCCGGAGGACTTCGCCATGGCCGAACGACTGGCCGGATCGGCCCGCATCACACGCGTCGGCCAAGGCTTTGACGCCCATCGCTGGGGCCCGGGAAACTCGGTGTGGCTGTGCGGGGTCGAAATCCTCCATGACGAAACATTGATCGGCCATTCCGACGCCGACGCGGGCCTACACGCCCTGACCGACGCCCTGCTTGGCGCGATCGGCGAAGGCGATATCGGTGATCACTTTCCGCCGACCGATCCGCAATGGAAGGGCGCCGCCTCCGACAAGTTTCTGATTCACGCCGCCGATCTGGTGCGCGCCAAAGGGGGCGTGATCATCAATGTCGATGTGACGTTGATCTGCGAGCGCCCCAAGATCAAACCGCATCGCGCCGCGATGCGTGAACGGTTGGCGGAAATTCTCTCGCTGCCCCTCGACAGGGTCAGCGTCAAGGCGACCACAACCGAAAAGATGGGCTTCACCGGTCGGGGCGAAGGGCTGGCGGCCCAGGCTATCGTTGCCATCGAGACTCCGGCCTGAGGAGTATAGGCTGGAGCCGAATCCGCAGGAGAGCTTGATGTTTCCGCTTGAGATCGAAACCCTGGCCCGCCTGCTGGTCGCAGAGGCGCGCGACAAGTCCCTGCGGCTCGCGACGGCCGAAAGCTGCACCGGTGGTCTCGTGGCGGGAGCGATCTGCTCCATCTCGGGGGCTTCCGATGTCTTCGAGCGCGGCTTTGTGACCTACACCAACCGCGCCAAGTCCGAGATGTTGGGCGTGCCCGGCGATTTGATCGCGGATCATGGCGCGGTTTCGGAACTCGTCGCGCGCATGATGGCCGAAGGCGCGCTGGCCAATAGCAACAGTCACCTTGCGGTATCCATCACGGGTATAGCGGGGCCCGGCGGCGGAACGCCGATGAAGCCTGTTGGCACCGTCCACTTCGCCGTCGCCCGCGCCAACCGTTCCGTCGTCCATCGTCACGAACAGTTTGACGGCCAGACACGGGAGGCCGTGCAACTGGCGGCGGTTCGGACCGCGCTGGAGATGCTTCGGGAGGCGGTGACCTAACCGTGCCGGAGACACCGCCTTCCGACTGGCGGCGCTTTGCCGGCGTCGGACTGTCGAAAAGCGCCTTGGCCGTTGCCGCCGCGCGTCGCGGTGAACTCCGTCACGCCGTCCGTGTTTCCGCCGCCGCCGGAGCGGCCTTCGCGTTCGCGACGTTGCTCAAGCTGCCCCAGGGCTATTGGGCGGTGTTCACCGCAGTGATTGTTGTCCAGGCCAGTTTGGGCGCGACGATTGCCGCGTCGATCGAGCGTTTCATGGGAACCGTGGTTGGCGCTCTGGCCGGCGCGGTCGCCGCCTATTTCCATATTCTCTGGCCACAGTTCGGCGGGTTGATCCTGTGCGTGACCGTGGCGATTCTCGCGTTCATCGCCGCCGTACGGCCCACCCTCAAGGTGGCGCCGGTGACTGCAGTGATCATGCTGATCGGCGCCACCACGTCCATGGACCCTTGGACGGCGGCGCTGTTTCGGGTCGTCGAGATCACGGTCGGAAGCCTGGTCGGGGTGGCGGCCACCCTCCTGATCTTTCCGGCCAGGGCGCATGGCGAGATCGTCGAGCAGGTGCGTCAAATCGCCAAGATCAATGGCGAACTCCTTGATCACTACGCCAAGCTGTTGCGCGGCCAGGCTAGCGACCTATCCACAGCTATGTCGTTCGACGCCAATCGCGCTGCGATGGCCAAACTGCAGACCGCCATGGCTGAGGCTGATCGCGAAGCGGCCACGCGCTTGAGCCTGCGCTCGGCGCCCGAGGCCCTGCCACGCACTCTATGGCGGCAGCGAAATGACATCGTGATGATCGGTCGCGCCCTGGCGGCGCCCGTCGCCATCGCAAGGCTGGCCGAGCCGGCCGCCGCCATGATCGATGCCGCAACCCGATTCCTGACCCAAATCGCTGGGTTGATGGAGAATGGCGCGCGCCCCGACAGGTTGGCGTTTTCCGAAGCTCACGTCGCCTTCCAGGCCACCATCGAGACTCTGCGTGCCGAGGGCGCGATCCGCGACCTGCCGTTCGACGACGCCGCCCGTGTCTTTGGCTTGGTGTTCGCCATCGAGAACCTGCACGCCAACCTTGGCGATCTTGCCGACCGTTTGGAAGAAGGCAAGGAAAGCACCAGCTAGGCTGCCGGCGCTCCGTGAAGCTGCCGAGCGCGATCTTCGAAGCAGGCGATCAGCTTGCCGGCCGCCCGATCAATATTGGCCGCAAGCATGGCGTCCAGTAGCCGCGACTTGAATGCGAAGTCGATCACGAACTCCACGGTGGTTTGATCGCCATGAGCGCTGAAACGCCATTGGTTCGCCAGCCGCTTGAACGGGCCGTAGAGCAGGCTGACATCAACGGTCAGGTGCTCAGCATCCCGACGCACTCGGGTCGCGAACTTCTCCTTCAGGAACGAGAACCCGACCTGCGCTTCGGCGTCGATGGTGCTGACCAGTCCGTCCTGCCGCGCGTTCCAGGTTCGCATGGCGGTGATCCACGGCACAAAGCTGGGGTAGGCATCAACATCCCCCACGAGCGCGAAGAGTTGCTCTGGCGTGTACGGCAGGACACGCGTGACGGTGTGGCGGTGCAAGCCTACAGCGTCCGAGAATCAAGGGCGCGACTTGCCGACCGCAGGCGGGCGAAATCATCGCCCGCGTGATAGCTTGACCGTGTCAGTGAACTGGCCGAGACCATCAGAAAGCCCTTGGCGCGTGCGATAGCTTCGTAGGCCTTGAACTCCTCGGGCGTGACGAACCGATCGACAGCGGCGTGCTTGCGGGTGGGCTGCAGGTACTGACCGATGGTGATGAAGTCGACGCCGGCTGACCGCATGTCGTCCATGACCTGCATGACCTCTTCCTTGGCCTCACCCAGACCAACCATCAGACCTGATTTCGTGAACTGAGTTGAATCGCGCTCCTTGACCCGCTCCAGCAGGCGCAGCGAATTGTAGTAGCGGGCGCCGGGACGGATCTTCAGATAGAGCCGAGGCACGGTTTCGAGGTTGTGGTTGAAGACGTCCGGACGGGCGTCGATGACCACGTTTTCGGCGCGATCCTTGCGCAGGAAATCCGGAGTCAGAATCTCGATGGTCGTTCCGGGCGCTGCGGCACGGATGGCCAGGACGACTTCCGCGAAATGCCGGGCGCCGCCGTCAGCCAGATCGTCGCGGTCCACCGAGGTGATGACGACATGCTTGAGGCCCATCTTGGCGACAGCTTCCGCCACCCGGCGCGGTTCGTCTGCGTCCAGCGCGTTGGGAAGCCCTGTCGAGACGTTGCAAAACGCGCAGGCGCGCGTGCAGATCTCGCCCATGATCATCATGGTCGCGTGCTTCTGGCTCCAGCACTCGCCGATGTTCGGGCAAGCGGCCTCTTCGCAGACCGTCGTCAACTTGTGATCGCGAACGATGCTGCGCGTCTCGTTGTAACCGGGCGAACCTGGCGCTCGAACGCGGAGCCATTCGGGCTTTCGCAGCACCGGCGTATCCGGGCGGTTCTGCTTTTCGGGATGGCGCGCCGCCCGGTCTTCCGGGTTACGCGCCTTCAACGTGTCGATCACAGTGGCCATGGGGCCTAAATCGGACTTCTTGCCCTCCGGATCAAGCACGCGATCTTGCATGAGACGCAAAGGCGCGAAATGACTGCGTCATATGCCGCTCCGTCTTGTAGCTTTTCTGCTGTTCCTGTCCCTTGCCGGTTGCGGCAATGGCGGTTCGCGCGCGCCCTTCGCTGAAAGCCGCACCCCGCCTTCGATCGCCCCGCGCTTTTACGCGCCCGATGGGTGGGCATGGGGTTATGTGCGGGTCGGCAACGGACCTGTGCAACGTTACGGCGTCTCGGCCACGGCGGTCGGCCCTCGAGCCACCATCCTGATCCTGCCGGGCTATGGAGAACCAGCGGAGAAATGGTTCGAGACGGTGCGGCGGCTGAATCAGGACGGCTACACGGTCTGGATTCTTGAGCGGCAAGGCCAAGGCGGTTCCGAACGCCTGACTCCTTGGCGCGATCTAGGTCACGTCGACAGTTTCGATCCCGACGTCGCGGCCGTGCGAGCCTTGGTCAATGTCGTGATCCGGCCGCAGGGCGATAAGCCGCTGGTGATCCTGGGGCATTCAGTCGGAGGACTGGCGGCGCTCCAGGCCGCCGAGAGCGGCTTGCCAAATGACGGCCTGATCCTGTCGTCGCCGACCCTTGCATTGAGCAACCTGCCCCACTCGCCGGCGCCGATCGCAGACGTCGCGAAGTGGGCTAGACGTCTAAAGCTGGGATGGCTTCGCCCCCCCGGCCAGCCGGGCTGGCGTCGTGACGGGCCGGACGGCGTCGCCGCCGGTGTCACCAGCGACCGAGATCGTGGCGCGGTTCAGCAAGCTTGGCTGACAGCCAATCCTGACCTGCGGATGGGTTCCCCGAGTCTGGGCTGGCTGGCCGCATTCTTCGAAGCGTCGGAGCGGGCGCGGACCAGCACCAAGAACGTGACTTCCCCGGTTCTGATGCTGGACGCAGGAAAGGATAGCTACGCACTCCCGAGTGCTCAGGCCAAAACCTGCGTCGCGCTTCGCGACTGTCGGGAGATTAGATTCCCGGCGGGCCGCCATGAACTCCACATGGAATCGGACAGCGTGCGGGAAGCATGGTTCAGCCAGATAGAGTTGTTTATCCGCGCCAGCATCTCGGCCAAGACCCAACCCCGCAAGGGGTGATTTCACGGTTTGTGACTCTTCCTTGCAAAGCCGGACCTTCCCCGGCAGTCTCGTCCCTTAACGAACGAAAGCGATGACGCTTTTCGGGGAGGTTTCGCCGGGATGCCGGTAGTTTTTAAAGCGGAAGACGGCCAAAAGGCCCTCTTCGACGCCCTGATCGATGCGCGCGACACCTACGGCGCCAAAAAGCCGATCCTTGAGGATCAGGACCGCAACCCGCTCAGCTATACCGATCTGATCCGGGCGAGCTTTGCCCTGGGCCGCAAGATCGCGGCCATGACGAAGCCTGGCGAGAACGTCGGCGTGCTTCTGCCCTCGGGTTCGGCCGCCGTGGTGACCTTCTTCGCCCTGCACGCCTTTGGTCGCGTGCCGACCATGCTGAACTTCACGGCCGGCCTGCGAAACCTGAAGGCCGCCTGCCAACTGGCCAAGGTCACCCGCGTGCTGACCGCCCACAAGTTCATCGAGCTGGGCAACCTGCACGACATCGTCGATGCGCTGGAAGCCCAGGCGACCATCACCTATCTGGAAGACGTGCGCGGTACGATCGGTCTGGCCGACAAGCTGTTCGCCGCCGCCGCCGGGCTGTTTCCGCGTCAGTTCCGGGCTCCGGCCAAGCCGTCGGACCGGGGCGTGGTGCTGTTCACCTCGGGCAGCTTCGGCGCGCCGCGCGGCGTGGTGCTGAGCCAGGCCAACATGGTGTCGAACGCCGAGCAGGTGGCGGCGCACATCGCGCTGGACCCGGACTGGGTGTTCTTCAATCCCCTGCCCGTCTTCCACTGCTTTGGCCTGACGGGCGGCGTGATCCTGCCGCTGCTAAAGGGCATGAAGGCGTTCCAGTATCCCTCGCCCCTGCACACCAAGCAGATCCCAGCCCTGGTCAAGGACGTCGGGCCTCGGTGCTGTTCGCCACCGACACCTTCCTCAACCACTATGCGCGCGCGTCGGACAGTGACGAGCTTTCGGGCCTGAGATTTATCGTCTGCGGCGCTGAAAAGGTTCGGGAAGAGACGCATAACCTCATCCTCGAAAAGTTCGGCCCCGTGCCCGTCCTAGAAGGCTATGGCGCCACCGAGGCCGCGCCGGTCATCGCCGTGAACAAGCCGGACGACAACCGTCGCGGCACGGTCGGCGGCTTGCTGCCCGGCCAGGAATTCCGCGTCGAGCCCGTCGAAGGCATTTCAGGCGGCGGCAAGCTGCTGGTGCGCGGCCCCAACATCATGCTGGGCTATCTACGTGAAGATGGCGGTGTCGACGCCCCGGATGGCGGCTGGCACGACACCGGCGACGTGGTGTCGATGTCAGACGACAGGTGGATCACCATCAAGGGGCGCGTGAAGCGCTTCGCCAAGATCGCCGGCGAAATGGTCTCACTCACGGCGGCCGAGGATCTTGCCTCGGCGGTCTGGCCCGATGGCCGCCACGCGGTGATCTCGATGCCCGACAAGAAAAGGGCGAGAAACTGGTTCTGGTCACAGACCGCCACGATGCGGCGGTCTCAGACTTGGTCGCTCACGCCCAGACCATTGGGGCTGCCTGGGCTGGCGGTGCCGCGCAAGATCCTGAAAGTGCCGGAAGTGCCTGTGCTGGGCAGCGGCAAGACGGACTACGTCGCCATACAGCGGATGGCCGATCAGGACGCGAGGGCCGCCTAGAAGGTTCCGCCCAGGGCTTCCAGCTCGGCGCGGAAGCCCTGTTTGCGGCCATGCAGGGCCCGCAGGTCGGCCATGAAGGTCTCGTGGTCCGGGAACTCGCCGAAATCGGCGATCATCGGCGCCAGGCTTTCCATCTCTAGCCACTGCTGGGCGGCGGCCCTGTAGCGACCAGCGACGCCATAGGTCAGCACGTTGCGGATCATGGCCCGCAGCAACAGGGTCGCCGCCAGCGGATAGGCGCCTTCAAGCGCGGCGCGCGGCGGCGGTCAGAAGGTCTTCGTCCGCGCCGTTGATCGCGCCGTGGCGGTTGATGATCAGTCGCGCCGCCGCGGCCATATCCGGCCATTCGATCAGAAACGCCAGGGCCGCGTCGAAGCGCGGAAACTCGGCCGCGATCTTCTTGGCGTCATCCTCGGCGACGACGTCGTCAAAGTCCGGCAGGCCCTTCAGGAACGCCCTGAGCCTCGGGATCGACAGGGTGGCCTCGAACGCCGCCCAGCGACGGCGCTGGGCCTCGTCCTGGCGGCCATTGGCCTGTAGCGCCTCGAGATAGACATCTTCCCAGGCGGCGCGCTCGACCGGATCGTCGGGCTCGGCGCGGACCGACAGCAGGCCGCGCGGCTTGACGGTCGCCGCGGCGGCCTCCAGAGCGGCCAGCGCCGCCCCCGCCTTGCCGACAGCCAGAAGACGGCGCCCGATCTCGGCGGCGATGGCGGGAAACCGTCGCTGCGTCTCGCTGAAGGTCGCGATGAAGGCCGCGACATCGCCATTGATGTCGGCCAGACGGCGCAAGGCGTCCCGGACCACCGACGCCTTGGCGTCATAGGCGCCAGCCGACCGCGCGGGGCGCTGGGTCAAGGCGGCCTGCAGGCGCTCCCCCAGTCGCGCCTGACCGGCCACGCCCAGAGACGGGGCCGCGACAGCCACCAGCGGGCCAAACACGAAATAGTCGTCGCACAGGATCAGCCGCGCCACCCGGTCGGCGAGATCGACGGGCGCGACCTTGGCGTTGAGGGCGACGTCGCCGACCGCGTCCCGCGCCTCGGCGAAAACCTCACCGATCGGCCCCTCGGGCTGACTGATGCGGTCAAAGACCGAACCGGCCAGGTCCAGGAAATCCATCAGCAGCGTCAGGGCCGCCTTGGGATCGCTCTCCGCGAGGCGCTGGATCATCCGGAAGTGCAGATACAGGTCGCGCGCGAAGGCGGCGCGCTTGCGCCAGTGGATGCGCGAGGTGGCCTTGGCGATGGCCGCCAGACGCTTGGAGATCTCCAGCGCCAGCCCCTCGGGACTGGCCTCGGCGAACAGCTCCATCCGCAGGGCGCGCTTGACGTAGCTGTCGACCGACAGATCCATCAGGATCGTCGCCAGCCGCTCCGCGCCCAGATCGGCGAGGTTGGCCTCGGAAAGGGTGGTCTTGGACCCTTTCCTGGTCTTGGCCGCAGCCTTGATCCCAGCCTTGGCCGGCTTGTCGGTCGTCGAGGCCGTCGCGCGCGCCATTCAGGCCCCTAGATGTGCAGCACCCGCCCATACGCATCGAGCGTGGCTTCGTGCATGGCTTCCGACATGGTCGGGTGAGCGTAGACGATTCCGTGCAGGTCTTCCTCGGTCGCTTCCAGCGTGATGGCGGTGACGAAGCCCTGGATCATCTCGGTCACTTCGTGGCCGATCATGTGGGCGCCGATCAGGGCGCCGGTCTTGCCGTCGAACACCACCTTGACGAAGCCCTCGGTCTCTCCGGCGGCCACGGCCTTGCCGTTGACCTTGAACGGGAAGCGACCCGCCTTCACGTCGACGCCGGCTCGCCTTGGCGGCGGCTTCGGTATAGCCCACCGAGGCGACCTGAGGATTGGCATAGGTGCAGCCCGGGATCGGCGAATGGACGGCCGGGGTCTTGTAGCCGGCGATGAACTCGGCGGCGTGGATGCCTTCGTGGCTGGCCTTGTGGGCGAGCCAGGGCGCGCCGGCGACGTCACCGATGGCGTAGAGGCCCGGAACGTTCGTCTCGCCGTGCTTGCCGGTGACGACATGGCCGCGATCGGTGGTCAGGCCCACCGCTTCGGTCCCTTCGGTATTGGGCACGATGCCGATGGCGACGATGCACTTCTCGGCGGTCAGCTGCTCGGCCTTGCCGCCGACCTCGACCGACACCGACACGCCCGTGGCGGTCTTGTCGATCTTGGTGACCTTGGCGCCGATGCGGAACTTGATGCCGCGCTTCTCGAACGCCTTCTGGGCGGCCTTGGACACCTCGGCGTCCTCGACCGGCATGATGCGGTCGACGGCCTCGACGACGGTCACCTCGGCGCCTAGGGCGCGATAGAAGCTGGCGAATTCGATACCGATGGCGCCCGAGCCGATCACGACCAGCGACTTGGGCATGGTCTTGGGGGCCAGGGCGTCACGATAGGTCCAGACCTTGTCGCCGTCCGACACCGCGCCGATGGCGGGGATGTTCCGGGCCCGAGCGCCGCTGGCCAGGATCACATTCTTCGCCAGGATCGTGCGGCTGCCGCCGGCCTTCAGAGCAACGACGACCTTGGGAGCCGGCGCACCCTTTTCTAGCTTGGCCTCGCCCTCGATGACCTCGATCTTGTGCTTCTTCATCAGGAAGGCGATGCCGCCCGACATGGTCTTGGCGACGCCACGCGAGCGCTCGATGATCTTGGTGAAGTCGAACGCCGGCTTCTCGACCGACAGGCCGTAGCTGTCCAGATGCGACAGCTGCTCGAAGACCTCGCCGGACTTCAGCAGGGCCTTGGTAGGGATGCAGCCCCAGTTCAGGCAGATGCCGCCCAGGTTTTCGCGCTCGACGATCGCCGTCTTCAGGCCCAGTTGGCTGGCGCGGATCGCGGCCACATAGCCGCCAGGACCGGCGCCGATGACGACGACATCGAATTCCGTGGACATGGTGTTCTTACCCTAGCTTGGACGTCGCCCGAGGGGAGCCGGGCGGCCTCGATCGATCGGCCTGCAAGCCGATCCGGGAGAATTAGAGCAGCGCCTCGACCGCGACCTTGAGGTCTTCGGGCTTGGTGGTGGGAGCAAACCGCTCGACGACTTCGCCGTCGCGGCCGATCAGGAACTTGGTGAAGTTCCACTTGATGGCCTTGCTGCCCAGCACGCCCTTCTGTTCCTTCTTCAGGAACGCATAGAGCGGATGGGCCGAAGGCCCGTTAACGTCGATCTTGGCCAGCATCGGGAAGGTCACGTCATAGGTCAGCGAGCAGAAGCTGGCGATCTCTTCGGCATTCCCGGGCTCCTGGGCCCCGAACTGGTTGCAGGGGAAGCCCAGGATGGTCAGACCGCGATCCTTGTAGTCGCGGTAAAGCGCCTCGAGGCCTTCATACTGCGGGGTAAAACCGCACTTGCTGGCCGTGTTGACGATCAGCAGAACCTGCCCGCGATAGTCGGCCAGGCTCACGTCCTGGCCGTCCAGTGTCTTGGCCGAGTAGTCATAGACCGACATGGCGCTCTCCCTGCTCTTTCCGGTGATCAGACGATCAGGGTCAGCGGCTCTTCGATCAGCGGCTTGAAGGCCGCCAGGAACTTCGCGCCGATCGCGCCGTCGACCACGCGGTGATCGCAGGTCAGGGTCACGGTCATCACGGTGGCCACGGCCAGCTGGCCGTTCTTGACCACCGGACGCTGCTCGCCGGCGCCCACGCTCATGATCGCGCCCTGCGGCTCGTTGATGATCGAGGCGAAGGCCTTGATGCCGAACATGCCCAGGTTGGAGACCGAGAAGGTGCCGCCCTGGAATTCCTCGGGCTTCAGCTTCTTGGCCTTGGCGCGGGCCGCCAGGTCCTTCACCTCGGCCGAGATCTGGGCCAGACCCTTGGTCTCGGCGGCGCGGACGATCGGGGTGATCAGGCCGCCGTCGATGGCCACGGCCACAGCGATATCGGCGTGCTTGTGCATGGCGATGCCTTCGGGCGTGTAGGAGGCGTTGGCCTCCGGCACGCGCTTGAGGGCCACGGCCACGGCCTTGATGATGATGTCATTGACCGACACCTTCACACCCTGATCCGCCAGCAGGCTGTTGATCTTGGCGCGCGCCGCCAGCAGGCCATCTATCTCGAGATCGATGGTGAGCGGGAAGTGCGGCACGTCGCGGAAGCTGTCGGTCAGGCGGCGAGCGATGGTCTTGCGCATGCCGTCCAGCGGAACCAGGTCGTAGGAGCCGGCGGGGATGCCCATCTGTTCGAGCGACAGGGCCTGACGCGGCGCAGCGGCGGCGGCCGGAGCCGAAACAGTCGCCTTGGCCGGCGCCGCGCCGCCCTTGCCGGCGGCCTCGACATCGGCCTTGACCACGCGACCGTGCGGGCCGGTGCCCTTGACGGACTTCAAGTCCAGACCGGCGGCCTGAGCCAGCCGGCGCGCCAGCGGCGAGGCAAACACGCGATCGCCGGATTGAGCTGCGGCAGATGTAGTCGCGGCTACAGGCGCTGCGGCGGGGGGCGGAGCGGAGGTCGCCGCAGGCGCTTCAGCAACGGGCGCGGCCTTGGCCGGCGGCGGAGCGGCGCTTTCGCCCTCCCCGGCCAGCTTGGCGATCAGGGCGTTGACCTTGACGTTTTCGGTGCCGGCGTCGACCAGAATGGCCTCGACCACGCCTTCGTCGACGGCTTCGACTTCCATCGTCGCCTTGTCGGTTTCGATCTCGGCGATCACGTCGCCAGCCTTGACGGTGTCACCCACCTTCACGTGCCACTTGGCGAGGGTTCCCTCTTCCATGGTGGGCGACAGGGCGGGCATCAGGATGTCGATCGACATTGAGCTTCTTCCTCAAGCGTTCGGGACGTTGTCGGCCGGGCCGTCGTCCGCGCGATCTCGCGCCGGGGCGAGGTGTTGTTCTTGGCCGGAGTCGAAACGGCTCACGTCCGACAGGTATGCAGCGATCGCCGCCACCCCGCCAGACGTGAGCCGCGTCTTCATCAGCGGTAGCAGACCTTCTTGGCGGCCGAGACGATCTTCTCGACCGACGGCAGCGAGAGGGCTTCCAGATTGGCCGCATACGGGAGCGGCACGTCTTCCTGGTGCACGCGCAGAGGCGGCGCATCCAGATAGTCGAAGCCGTGCTCGGTGATGCGGGCGACGATCTCGGCGCCGACGCCCATCGGACCCCAGCCTTCCTCGGCCGTGACCAGGCGGTTGGTCTTCTTGACGCTCTGCAGGATGGTGTCGTGATCCATCGGACGGATGGTCCGCAGATCGACGACCTCGGCAGAGATGCCTTCCTTAGCCAGTTCGTCGGCGGCCTTCAGACAGAAGCCGACCATGCGGCTGTAGGCCACCAGCGTGACGTCCGTGCCTTCGCGGCGGACCTTGGCCTTGCCGATCGGCACGACGTAGTCCTCGACATCCGGGATGTCGAACTCGAGGCCGTACATCATCTCGTGTTCGAGGAAGACGATCGGGTTCGGGTCGCGGATGGCGGCCTTCAGAAGGCCCTTGGCGTCGGCCGCGTCATAGGGCGCGATGACCTTTAGACCGGGAACGTTGCCGTACCAGGCCGCGTAGTCCTGGCTGTGCTGAGCGCCGACGCGGCTGGCCGCGCCGTTGGGGCCGCGGAACACGATCGACGACTTGATCTGTCCGCCCGACATGTAGAGCGTCTTGGCGGCCGAATTGATGATGTGGTCGATCGCCTGCATGGCGAAGTTCCACGTCATGAACTCCACGATCGGCTTCAGGCCCGCCATCGCCGCGCCGACGCCCATGCCGGCAAAGCCGTGCTCGGTGATCGGCGTGTCGATGACGCGCTTGGCGCCAAACTCCTGCAGCAGGTCGCGGCTGACCTTGTAGGCGCCCTGGTACTGGGCGACCTCCTCGCCCATCAGGAACACGCGATCGTCGCGACGCATCTCTTCAGCCATGGCGTCGCGCAGGGCGTCGCGCACGGTGATCTTCTTCATCGGCGTGCCGGCCGGGATCTCGGGGTCGGCAAAGGTCGAGGCGCCGGCGTTGGCCACTGGGGCCGCCCCGATAGGTGCAGCCACGACCGGAGCCGCCTGAGCAACCGGAGCCGGAGCAGCAGAAGCCGCCTCGCCTTCGCCTTTCAGACGCGCGATCAAAGTGTTGACCTTGACGTTCTCGGTGCCGCCGGGGACCAGGATGGCCTCGACAACGCCTTCATCGACGGCTTCGACTTCCATCGTCGCCTTGTCGGTCTCGATCTCAGCGATCACGTCGCCGGCCTTGACGGTGTCGCCTTCCTTGACCAGCCACTTGGCCAGTGTGCCCTCTTCCATCGTGGGCGAGAGGGCGGGCATGAGGATGTCCACGCTCACTGGGCGGCCTCCAAGTATACGTCGGTGTACAGTTCGGACGGGTCCGGCTCGGGGCTGGTGCGGGCGAATTCCGCGGCTTCGGCGACGATGCGCTTCACCTCGGCGTCGATGCCCTTCAGATCGTCCTCGGTGACGCCGGCCTTGGCCAGGCGCTCCTTGATATGGTCGATCGGATCGCGGGTCTGCTTGACCTCGTCGACCTCTTCCTTGGTGCGGTACTTGGCCGGGTCCGACATCGAGTGGCCGCGATAGCGGTAGGTCTTCATCTCGAGGATATAGGGGCCCTGGCCGCTGCGCGCGTGCTCGGTGGCGCGGGCGCCGGCCTCGCGCACGGCGACAATGTCCATGCCGTCGACTTCCTCGCCGGGAATGTTGAACGAGATGCCGCGCTTGTGGCAGCCGGTTTCCGAGGCCGAACGCTCGACGCTGGTGCCCATGGCGTACTGGTTGTTCTCGACCACGTACACGACCGGCAGCTTCCACAGCTGAGCCATGTTGAAGCTCTCGTAGACCTGACCCTGGTTGGCCGCGCCATCGCCCATATAGGCGTAGGAAACGTTGCCGTTACCCTTGATAGCTGTTGGCGCAGCGCCAGGCCGGTGCCGAGCGACGACCTGCGCGCCGACGATGCCATGGCCGCCGTAGAAGCCGGTCTCGATGTCGAACATGTGCATCGAGCCGCCCTTGCCGCGCGACGAACCGCCTGCGCGACCGGTCAGCTCGGCCATGACTTCCGCTGGGGTCCATGCCCGCGGCCAGCATGTGCCCGTGGTCGCGGTAGCCGGTGATGATCTGGTCGCCCGTCTGCTGGATCGCCATCTGCATGCCGACCGCGATGGCTTCCTCGACCAATATAGAGGTGGCAGAACCCGCCGATCAGGCCCATGCCGTACAACTGGCCCGCACGCTCTTCGAAGCGACGGATCAGGAGCATGTCCTGATAGAACTTGAGAAGCTCTTCCTTGCCGACGAAGGTGTTGACACCGGTGTCACTCACCTTGCCCTCGGAAGTCTCACCCTTGCGCGTACGCGCCATTCAACTCTCCCTGGCCAATCTTCATCGCGGCCTTCATCCCAGAGCATATCCCGCCGAAATAGTCGTCGGTTCCGCGAAGGAAATGCTCGTCATGTAACGCCAAGATCGCTCCCAGTTCGGATAGTCCCGAGAACGATCATCAATCCGCGCCGAAGGGTATGATCCCCAGGCGCTAGCGCTTGGTGCGGATCACATAGTCCTTCGGGTCAGCGTATCCCAGGAGCGAACGCGCGCGTTCTTCCAGAAGATCGGCCGACAGACTGCCGCTGCGTAATAGACGAGCGCGGGCCTCCAGGTCCATCCTCTCCGCGCGGATCTTCTTGAGTTCCTTCGTCTTGGCGGCGAGATCGGCGTTGCGTTGAGACGTCGACAAGAGGCCGCGTTCGCCGGTCAGGGCGTGGAACGCGAAGTAGAAGATCAGGAAAAAGATCGCTGCGGTCGGCAGGATCGGTTGCAGTCGGGCGAACATCGGAGAATCCCGGGAAGGGAATCCCAGAGTCTCAGATCGTGCTTAACGCCTTCTAAACCGGGCGATCGCCAAGCGCTCCCGGGCCGATGGCGGAGCCCCGACCCGATGCTTTCAGATGAGATGGTTTCATCGGCATCTAGATGCCGCATTGCAGCGCCCTGCTCGCACTCGCGAAGCCGTACTTTTCAGCCTCTCCTTGAGAAGAAGCGACGCTTATAGAAAAATTGTTGGTAAATTTTCTCAGTCGAACAATCGTTTAGCGGCCTCTCGGAATTTTCGCCTGAGAATCGACATTCTTGCCAAGCTCTCTATCGTCCAAAGGTTGAGGAAGGGGTGCTTGCCATGATGGATAGACGCAGCCTGTTACTGTCGGTTGGCGCCAGCCTATGCCCAGCCATGGCTTTGGCCGACGAGGGCCGAGTCAAGGGGCGCAAGGGTGGCCCCGACATGATCAAGGGCGATCCCCCTAGGCTCGACTTCGGCGGAGGCCTGATAATCCCGATGAACTCCTCGATCTTCCGGACCCTCTGGGAGGGGGAAGACCGCTGGATCACCTACGGTCGGGCGCTATCAACCCAGAAGGCTCGCGCCATGGGGCAGTCCGAACGCGCCGCTATTGGATCGATGAAGCTCATGCTGCTCACCCTGGTCTTCGCGCCGGACAGGCTGGAGCGGTTCGAGACCTGCGGTTGGAAGCTCAAGTCGGGCAATACCGCCGACCTCATAAAAGGTGACGTCGCCCTGCCCGGCCGCCCTGTGATGCCCACGGTGGATGAAGTGGCGAGTACCGTGGGTCAGGTTCCAGAAGGCGGCGCTGTCGGTGATCCGGCCTTTCGCGCCATCACCGGCTACATGGTGATGAAGAAGGATGCTCCGCTGACCTACATAAAGGAAAAGGCGCAGCTTCTGTCCGAAGCCGCGCCTTCCTGAAGCCTACGACTCTAGAGACCGCTAGCGGCCCTTGAGCGCCGAACGACCAGCGTAGACGCCTTGATCGTCCAGCATCTCCTGGATGCGCAGCAGTTGATTGTACTTGGCCAGCCGGTCAGAGCGAGCCAGCGAGCCGGTCTTGATCTGGCCGCAGTTCAGCGCGACGGCGAGGTCGGCGATGGTCGAGTCCTCGGTTTCGCCCGAACGGTGGCTCATGACGCTGGTATAGCCGGCGCGATGGGCCATGATCGACGGCGTCGATGGTTTCCGACAGTGTGCCAATCTGATTGACCTTCACGAGGATCGAATTGGCCAGACCCTTGTCGAGGCCCATCTGCGAGGCGCGACGAATTGGTGACGAACAGGTCGTCGCCAACGAGCTGGACCGTCTTGCCGAGACGATCGGTCAGCAGCTTCCAGCCCTCGAAATCGTCTTCCGCACATGCCGTCTTCGATCGACAGGATCGGGAACTTGTCGGCCAGGCCGGCCAGGTACTCGACCATGCCGGCCGGATCCAGGGTCTTGCCTTCGCCTTCCAGTTCATACTTGCCGTTCTTGAAGAACTCCGCTGGCGGCGACATCCAGGCCAAGGACGAAATCGTCACCCGCCTTGTAGCCCGCAGCCTCACCAGCCTTGACGATGAACGCCAGGGCGTCTTCGGCCGAACCCAGGTTGGGGGCGAAGCCACCCTCGTCGCCGACATTGGTGTTATGGCCGGCGTCCTTCAGAGCCTTCTTCAACCCGTGGAAGATCTCGGCGCCCATCCGCAGGGCTTCCGAGAAGGTGGGAGCGCCGGTCGGCAGGATCATGAATTCCTGGATATCGATCGGTGTTGTCAGCGTGGGCACCGCCATTGATGATGTTCATCATCGGGGTCGGCAGCACGCGGGCGTTCACGCCGCCGACGTAGCTTGTAGAGCGGCTGCCCAGCGGACTCTGCGGCGGCGCTTGCGCCGTCGCCAGCGAAACGCCGAGGATAGCGTTGGCGCCCAGACGGGCCTTGTTCGGCGTGCCGTCAAGATCGATCAGCAGCTTGTCGACGCGGCGCTGATCTTCGGCGTCGACGCCCGACAGCGCGTCGAAAATCTCGCCGTTGACGGCGTCAACAGCCTGAAGCACGCCCTTGCCCAGATAACGGCTCTTGTCGCCGTCGCGCTTTTCATTGGCTTCATGGGCGCCCGTCGAAGCGCCCGAGGGCACCGCTGCGCGACCGAAGGCGCCGTCTTCCAGAATGACATCGACCTCGACCGTCGGGTTTCCCCGGCTGTCGAGAATTTCGCGGGCGATGATGTCGACGATCTCGGTCATGGGCTTTCCTCAAGGCGAAATGGCGCGGGAGCCTTAGCCGCCAAGGCGGCTCGGTGCAACTTGACTTACCCTTCGGACGGCGCGTGATCATCGTTCATCAAAAGGAGAACGCGATGCTGATCGTCGAACGCAATGGCCCCGTCGCCGTCGTCACGCTGAACCGGCCCGAGGCGATGAACGCCCTGTCGAAGGCGCTGAGGTCCGCGCTCCACGCCGCGATGGTCGAGCTGGACGCCGATCCCGAGGTCAGTGTCGTCGTTCTGACGGGAGCGGGCGAGAGGGCCTTCACGGCAGGCCTGGATCTGAAGGAACTCGGCAGCGACCCCAAGGCCATGAGCGCCGCCAACGATCAGGGCGCGGCGTCCAATCCGGTCAAGGCGATCGAAATGTGCCGCAAGCCCGTGATCGGAGCGATCAACGGCGTGGCCATTACCGGCGGCTTCGAGTTGGCCCTGGCCTGTGATGTGCTGATCGCATCGGAGAACGCCCGCTTCGCCGACACGCACGCTCGCGTCGGGATAATGCCTGGCTGGGGTCTGTCGCAGAAGCTGTCGCGCCTGATCGGGATCTATCGCGCCAAGGAGCTGTCCCTGACCGGCAACTTCCTGGACGCAGCCACCGCCGCCGACTGGGGCTTGGTCAATCGGGTGGTTCCCGCTGCGGACCTGATGCCGACGGCGCTGAAACTGGCCGCCGATATGGAGTCGATCCCGGTCGAGACGCTGTCGTTCTACAAGGGGCTGATCGACGAAGGCTTTGGCCGCTCGTTCCGCAAGGGCCTGGAGATCGAACACGAACGGTCCAGCGCCCACAATCGCAAGGTGACGCCGCAGGCGGTGGAGGCTCGCCGCATCCAGGTCCAGGCCAGAGGTCGCGGCCAGTAGCCTCAGGCGTTCATCGTTCTCAGCGGCGCGACATTGCCCATACGGAAGACCACCCGCCCCGCGCCGAAGTCCAGCTCCACCCGGGCGAACATCCGCATCACGTCGACACCCAGCAGGATCGCCGGCCTGTTGAGCACACCCCAGACGTCGAAGATGTGCACATCGGCGAAGGCCATGGGCAGGTTGGTGATCCTCACGTCGCCCAGGGTCATGGACGGCGCGATTCGGAACTCTCCGATCGAGACCTCGCCGGCCGCCGTGAGCAGTTGAGCCGGACGAACCGCGTCGCCGCTCTTGCGCCGGCGCGTGGCGATGGCGCGGGAGAGCGCCATGTTGCCGATGCTGACCCCGCCGCCGGAATCGATGAACGCCAGGGCCCTGGCGCCGGCGACACGGCAGTCGACGACGGTCAGACGGCCATACCGGTCATCGGCGCTGACGGAGACCTCACGGGACAGCTGGACAAGATCCAGGCTCGAGCGGCTCCGACGGATTTCCAGACGCCTGCGTCGGAAATCCATGATCACGTTGCGCCCTTCGAGGACGTCGACGCCCAGCAGGCCATCGGCGCCGACGCGCTCGGGAGGCAGCACCGGCAGGCTGACGCCGTGGAGGCTGGCGTCCCCGACTGCCAGGTGATCGATTCGGGCCGTGGGGCTGATCTGCGATCCGCTGACGCCGTGGACGAGAACGTCCTTGCCCCGAGCCAGGTCCAGCCGCGAAGCCAGGTCGGCCGAGAGCACGCTGCAATCAGCGCCGGTATCGACGATGAACTGGAAAGGCCCCAGCCCGTTGATCATCACCGGGATGGTCAGCCGGTCATCGGCGTCCAGCGACGCATCCAGGAACAGGACCGGATCGGGCGTAGTCGGTATCGGCGGCGGCGTTGACTGCTGGGCCCGGGCGGCGCCCTGGCTCATGAACGACAGTCCCAGTCCCGCCGTTATGAGTCGGCGTGTGAGCATGGGCGGATCTCCCTGACCCGCTCAGCTAACGCCGTTTTTTGCGCGACGGCGACAAAAAGCGCCGAAACGAAAAACGCCGCCCGGGCAAGCCCTGGCGGCGTCTTCGAACTCACATCCCTGAGGGAAAGACCTTAGTCTTCCTTGGGGGTGAGGATTTGCTTGCCGTTGTACAGACCCGTCTTCAGGTCGACATGGTGCGGGCGGCGCAGTTCGCCCGAGTCCTTGTCTTCCACGAACGAGTTCGCGCCCAGGGCGTGGTGCGACCGGCGCATGTTCCGGCGAGAAGGCGAAGTTTTTCTTTTGGGAACGGCCATCGAAGTGACTCTGCTCGCTGAGCTTGAAAATCGGAAGCGGCGACTCGGGGAATGCCCAGGCCGCCGCGTGAGGGCGCGCTTATGCCTGAATCTCTTCAGACATGCAACAGCGCCTGTTAGACCAGCCTGCCCTGCTCTTTCGCCGCGGCGATAAAGCTGGCGAACAGCGGGTGCGGGGCGAACGGACGGCTCTTCAGTTCCGGGTGGAACTGAACGCCGATGAACCACGGATGGTCCTCCCGTTCGACGATTTCGGGCAGCACGCCGTCAGGCGAGCGTCCCGTCAGTTTCAGGCCGGATTCCTCCATCCGGTGGCTGTAGCCGATATTGACCTCGTAGCGGTGCCTGTGGCGCTCGCTGATGGCCGTATCGCCATAGATCTTGGCGACCTTGCTTCCGGGCGTCAGCACGGCGTCGAAGGCCCCCAGGCGCATGGTGCCCCCCAGGTCGTCGCCTGAGCGACGCTGGACGGTCTCATTGCCCTTGATCCACTCGGTCATGATGCCGACGACCGGACGGTCGGTGGGGCCAAATTCGCTGGACGAAGCGTCGGTGATCCCGGCCACGTTGCGCAGGGTCTCGATGACGGCCATCTGCATGCCGAAACAGATGCCGAAATACGGCACCTTGCGCTCACGGGCGAACTGGGCGGCGCGGATCTTGCCCTCTGCCCCCCGCTCGCCGAAGCCGCCGGGCACCATGATGGCGTTGGCGTTCTCGAGGCGGGCCGCGGCCGCGCCGGGATCGCCCTCGAAGGTCTCGCTCTCGACCCAGTCGAGATTGACCTTCACCTTATTGGCTAGACCGCCATGATGAAGCGCCTCGATCAGCGACTTATAGGCGTCCTTCAGAACGGTATATTTGCCGACCACGGCGATGGTCACTTCGCCGTCTGGGTGATTGACGGTCTCGTCGATCGCTTCCCAGCGCGAAAGGTCCGGCTTGGGCGCGTCGCTCATGCCGAACACGTCCAGCACCTCAGCGTCCAGGCCTTCCTTGTGGTAGTCGATCGGCACCGCATAGATCGACGAACTATCCATCGCCTGGATCACGGCGCTGGGCCGCACGTTGCAGAACTGCGCGATCTTGCGCTTTTCCTCGACCGGGATGTCCTGCTCGCAGCGGCACAGCAGGATGTCGGGCTGGATGCCGATCGAGCGCAGTTCCTTGACGGAGTGCTGGGTCGGCTTGGTCTTCATCTCGCCGGCCGTCTTGATGTACGGCAGCAGGGTCAGGTGGACATAGCAGCTCTGGTTGCGCGGCAGGTCCTGGCGCAGCTGGCGGATGGCCTCGAAGAACGGCAGGCCCTCGATGTCGCCCACTGTGCCGCCGATCTCGACCAGCACGAAGTCGACGGGCTTCTCGCCCGTCTCGTCCATAGCCGGCGACAGGACGAAGTCCTTGATCTCGTTGGTGACGTGCGGAATCACCTGGACGGTCGCGCCCAGATAGTCGCCGCGACGTTCCTTTTCGATGATCGTCTTGTAGATCTGGCCGGTGGTGATGTTGTCGGCCTTGGTCGCCGAAACGCCGGTGAAGCGCTCGTAGTGGCCAAGGTCGAGGTCCGTCTCGGCCCCGTCGTCGGTCACGAAGACCTCGCCGTGCTGATACGGGCTCATCGTGCCGGGATCGACGTTGATGTTAAGGGTCGAGCTTACGAAGGCGGACCTTGTAGCCACGAGCCTGGAGAAGCGCTCCGAGCGCTGCGGAGGCGAGGCCTTTTCCAAGCGAGGAAACCACGCCGCCGGTGATGAAGATGTACCGGGTCATGGGCGCTCAGATTAGCCGCGATTCGGCGATCGCGTCGAAAAGACCGACGTTCATCAACAGCTTTTGCTGAAAACGCTTATTGGGCGGGGGCTTTGGCGGGCGCCTGGACGGGCGCCGAGGTCGGGGCGGCTGTCGTCGCCGGCGCCGGAGCGCTGGACAGCGAGCCGTTGATCTGCGGCGTCGGCGCCTGGATCGCGCCCGGCTGGGCGGTCGACGGCGTCTGTGTGGCGGGAGCCGACGGCAGTGCGGGCGCGTTCAGGGTCTTGGTGTCCAGATTGTCGATCTTCAGGCGATCGATGGCCGAACCGCCGCCCATCCGACCCGTCAGGATGGTCAGGAGCAGGCTGATGGCCAGAAACACCGAAAACAGGATCCAGGTGATGCGCGTCAGCAGGTCGCCGGCGCCGCGCGCCGTCATGAAGCCCGAGGTGCCCGCCGCCCATGCCCAGGGCGCCGCCCTCGGAGCGTTGCAGCAGGACCGCCACACCCGAGCAGGCCGCGGCGACGATGATCTGGATCGCCAGCAGAATGCCGATGAGCATGAGGAAACTGATCTCGATCCGGGCGACGGGACAATCCGTCGTGTAAAACGAAGCGGCCCCTCTACCACTAGCGGCGCGCGCACGCCATAGCTGGGAAGGACGCCGGGCAACTCAAGGCCCCAACTGGAAACCCGACAGCCGAATGATCCTGGAAACCGAACGCCTGACCCTGGCGCCCCTGACGGCCTCGGACGCCCCGCTCGTCTATCCTTTCCTCAGCGATCCGGAAGTGATGGCCCATTGGGATCAGGCGCCGATCGAGGATCCCGACGAGGTCGCCGCCTGCGTGCTGGCCCAGGTCGCCGAGATGGACCAGGGCAAGGCCCACCAGTGGCGCTGCGCGACCCGCGACGGGAGCCTTCATCGGGTCTTGGCGAGCTGGTCGACATCGACCAGCGCCATCACCGGGCCGAACTGCGGTTCATGGTTGCGCGCCAGGGATGGGGCCAGGGCTACGGGATCGAAGCTGTCCGCGCCGTTCTGGCCCACGCCGCCTCGATCGGCCTCAAGCGCCTGAGCGCCCGCACCCATGTCGGCGACCGGCGCGCCGAGCGGCTGCTGGAAAGTCTGGGCTTCGAGGAAGAGGGCTATCTGAAAGGGCATGTCCAGCGCGAGGGCGAGCGGCGCGATTGCCGGATGTACGGGTTGCTGTTGTAGGCGGACACGAGTTCTCAGCCTCACGCGATGGCTCGCTGAGTTGAGTGGGGAGGCGCGAAGCGGCCGGGGCGAACCCGGATGACCGTGATGTGTTTTGTGCGTTTCGGCGCGACCTGTCCGCTTCGCCAAGCTGTTCTTGACCGTGAGGATTGGGGCACACGAGCGTGAGTTTCAGCTCTGATTCCCAACTAGCCCCCGGACGGGCGCGCATCTTGTCGATCGGCTAATCCGTCTCGACGCCGACGATGTGCGATAGGCGGACTCTGATCCCCGCCCTCTTCAACCCGCGTTCGCTCGGCCGACGGGCCCCTCGGCGCTTGGTCCGTCCTTCTGAGACAGTCCGCCCGCTTCGACCCGCCGTCCAGGGCGTCGCGGCCCCGCTCAGCTTCATCACCCGTCGCCGCTTTGGGCCGGTACCAAGCGCCCTCCCCCTGCGACGGGGACAAGGAGAAGTATCCACCCGTTTTCGGACCCGGGGATACGCAAGCGCGAGAAAGTTGGAAGCGATTGAATTCGCTGCAGTTCGCTTCGCTGAAGCGCCGAGGATACAGCGCGACAGGTCCTCCCCCTGAAGGGGGAGGCGGCCGGAGGCCGGCGGGGGAAGACCGCAGTGAGTCAGCAGTCACTTCCCCCTCCGTCGCCTGCGGCGACACCTCCCCCGCTGGGGGGAGGACTTGGCGGCGCGTTCCCTACGCCCCGCTCCTAGCAGACACGGAGCCATGCCGGGCGGCCTCTCAAGCCGCCGCGATGATCCCGAGCGAAGTCCGCGGCCTTCAGCGAGGCCCCGCCGACCAGCGCCCCGCCGACGTCCTTCAGTTTCAGGATCTCCGACGCATTCGACGGCTTCACCGAGCCGCCGTAGAGAATCGCCAGGCCGCCGTGATCGCCGAACAGGGCCACCAGTTCGGCGCGGATGGCCGCGTGCATCTCGGCAATGTCGGGAACAGTCGCCACGCGACCCGTCCCGATGGCCCAGATCGGCTCATAGGCCACCGCAAAGGCCTGGCCATCCAGGGCGGCCGGCAGCGATTCGCGCACCTGACCGGTCACGACCGCCAGGGCCGAGCCCGCCTCGCGCTGCTGGAGGCTCTCGCCGACGCAGATGATGGGCTCCAGCCCCGCCGCCAGCGCGGCCTCGACCTTGGCCGACACCAGGGCGCTGGTCTCGCCGTGATCGTCGCGACGTTCGGAGTGCCCGAGGATCACCAGGGCCGCGCCGGCGTCGACCAGCATGGGCGCGGCGATGTCGCCCGTATGGGCGCCGCTGGTCTTCACGTGGCAGTCTTGGCCGCCGGTGAGAACCGTAGAGCCTGCCAGGGCCTGGCTGAGGCGATCCAGCAGCGTCGCGGGCGGGCAGATCGCCACACGCGCTCCGGCGGGCTTTTCATCAAGGCCTGCGGCGACCGCTCGGGCCTGATCCAGAGCCTCGGCGAGGCCGTTCATCTTCCAGTTTCCGGCGATCAGCGGCCGGGGCTTAGGGCTCGAAAGGGTCATGAGCAGCGTGTTGACCTCGCGCACCCTTGGGAAGTCAAGACCGCCGTGGCTTGCCCCCTCGCCTCCCCCTCTACTATACCCGCTCCTCGCGTCCGCCGCGTCGTCTCGGGTCACTTTGTCGGGTCGGTGCGCGCGCGATAGTCAGGAAGGTCTTCCCAGTCATGCTCGCCGGTTTCCGCACCTTCGCCAAATCGCCCCTCGCGGTGATCCTGTTTGGCCTGCTGATCGTCAGCTTCGCCGTGTTCGGGATCAGCGACGTGTTCAACGGACCGCGCATCTCGGGCGTGGTCTCCGCCGGCTCGCGGTCGGTTTCGCCGCAGGACTTCAAGGTCCGCTATGACAACTATCGCAAGGAAACCGAACGCCGCACGGGCGAGGCCCTGACGGCCGACCAGGCCGTGGAGCGCGGCATTGATCGGCAGATCCTGCAGGAAGTGGCACTGCAGGAATCGACGGCCGAAATGATCCGCCGGTTCGGCGTCCAGCCGTCCGACAAGCTGATCGGCAATGTCGTGCGCGAGCAGATGAGCAATCTGCCCCCGACCCAGCGGCCCTTCGACTCGATCACCGGCAAGTTCGATCCCAAGATGTACCAGGCGCTGCTGGCCCAGGCTGACCTGACGCCTGACAGCTATCAGGCCTCGCTGCGCGACGACATCGCCCAGACCCACGTCTTCTCGGCCGTGGCCAATGGCCTGCATGCGCCGCGCATCTATTCGGTGCTGCAGGCGGCCTATGGCCTGGAAAGCCGCGATCTGGCCGCCTTCGCGATCAATCCGGCCAGCGTCGAGCGTCCGGCCAATCCGACCGACGCCCAGTTGGTCGCGTTCATGAAGCAAAACGCCGACCGCCTGACCCGCCCGGAGACCCGGGTGCTGTCGATCATGCGCGTCAGCGCCCAGGCGATCGCGCCGTCGGTCACGGTGGATCCGGCCGAAGTCCAGAAGACCTTCAACTTCCGCAAGGACGCTGCTGGCCGAGGTTGCTGCCCGCACCCAGGCCGAGATCGTCGCGCCGGACGCCAAGGCCGCGACGGTCATCGCCCAGCGCCTGGCCAAGGGCGACCAGCCGGCCGTGGTGGCCAGCGCCTATGGCAAGCAGCCGGTGATCCTGACCGACAAGCCGAAATCGGCCCTGCCCGACCGCAAGGTCGCCGCCGCCGCCTTCGCCCTGGCCGCCGGCCAGGTCAGCGCCCCCATCGCCGGCGAACTGGGCCTCTCGGTGGTCAAGGTCACCAAGATCACCCCCGGAACCTCCGCCACGCTCGAGAGCGTCCGCCCGGCCATCGAGGCCGACCTGCGCGTCCAGAACGCCCAGGCCGAGGCCTATGACCAGACCCAGACCTATCAGGACGCCCACGACGCCGGCTCCGATCTGGTCGCCGCCGCCAGCAAGGCCGGCGCCATGGTGCTGACGACGGCCCCGCTGACCGCCCAGGGAACCGACGAAACCGGCCAGCCGGTCGCCGGCCTTACCCCCGACATCCTGAAGACCGCCTTCGCCCTGTCGTCGGGTGGCGAAAGCGAACTGATCGAGATCGGCAAGGGCGAATACTACGCCGTCAAGGTCGAGAAGGTCATTCCAGCCGCCCTGCCGCCGCTGGACGCCATCCGGCCGCAGCTGACCCAGGTGTGGCTGCAGAACGAGATGGGCGAGCGCATGCAGGCCAAGGCCGACGCCCTGGCCGCCCGCGTCCGCAAGGGCGAGTCGCTGGAAAGCGTCGCCGCCTCTACCGGCTCCAAGGTCCAGCGCGTGGCCGGCATCAGCCGCGAGAACGCCCAGCAGCATCAGGGCCTGGGCCGCGATCTGCTGATCGCGACCTTCGGCGCCAAGCCGGGCGGCATCTTCACCTCGCGCGCGGGCCAGATGGCCTTCGTGGTGGCCAAGCTCGAGGCCGTGCATCCCGGCGACGTCGCCGCCATGGCCCGCATCTCGCAGGCCGTGCGCCAGCAGACCGACAGCGGCGTGATGCGCGATCTGGGCGAGGCCGTCCGCGTCGCCGCCAAGGCCAGCCTGAAGACCAAGGTCAACCTCACCCTGGCCCGCCAGGCCATCGGCGTCGACACCGCCGCCCTGGCCAAGGCCGAGGCCGCCAAGACCGGCAAAACCAAATGAGCCTCGAGCCCGCCTTCGACGCCTTCGCCCAGACTTATGACGCCGGCCAGCCCCAGGTTGTCTGGACCCGTCTGATCGACGATCTGGAAACGCCGGTCTCAGCCTATCTGAAGATCGGTCACGGGCGGCCGTACGCCTTCCTGTTCGAAAGCGTCGAAGGCGGCGCCTGGCGCGGCCGCTATTCGATCGTCGCGATGAAGCCCGATCTCGTCTGGCGCTGTTACGGCGACCAGGCCGAGATCGCCGAAGGCGACGCCATTGCGGCGCGGGACTTCACGCCCCAGCCCGGCGGCGCGCTGGACAGCCTGCGCGACGTGATCGCCCAGGCGCGCATCGACCTGCCCAAAGGGCTGCCGCCCATGGCCGCCGGCGTGTTCGGCGCCCTGGGTTACGACATGGTGCGGCTGGCCGAGCGCCTGCCCGACATCAACGCCGACACCCTGGGCGGTCTGCCCGACGGCATCATGACCCGGCCGTCGATCGTCGCCGTGTTCGACGCCATCGCCCAGGAGATCATCCTGGTCACGACCGTGCGCCCAAAGGCCGGCGTTTCGGCCAAGGACGCACACGACGCCGCCCGGGCGCGCATCGAGACCGTGATGGCCGATCTTCGCCGTCCGCTGGCCCACGACGCGCCCCGCGCCGGCCACGCGCCGGTCGAGTTCACCACGCCCGTCAGCCGCGAGGACTATGCGGTCGTGGTCGAGAAGGCAAAGGAGTACATCCGGGCCGGCGACATCTTCCAGGTGGTGCCCAGCCACCGCTTCCGCGCGCCGTTCGACCTGGATCCGTTCGCGCTGTACCGCTCGCTGCGCCGGACCAATCCGTCGCCGTTCCTGTATTTCCTGAACCTGGACGGCTGCCATCTGGTGGGTTCCAGCCCGGAGATCCTGGTGCGGCTGCGCGACGGCAAGATCACCATCCGCCCGATCGCCGGCACCCGCCCTCGCGGCGCGACGCCGGAAGAGGATCTGGCGCTGGAAGCCGAACTGCTGGCCGATCCCAAGGAACGCGCCGAGCACCTGATGCTGCTGGACCTGGGCCGCAATGACGTGGGCCGCGTCTCGATGCTGAAGGAACCGGGCCGCAACGAGCCCGCCAAGCCCCACAAGGGCCCGCGGGTCAAGGTGACCGAGAGCTTCAAGGTCGAGCGCTATAGCCACGTCATGCACATCGTTTCCAATGTCGAGGGCGTCGCGCCCGAGGGCGTTGATCCGGTCGACGTGCTGATGGCCGCCCTGCCCGCCGGCACGCTGTCGGGCGCGCCCAAGGTGCGGGCGATGGAGATCATCGACGAGCTGGAGATCGAGAAGCGCGGCCTCGGCTATGCCGGCGCGGTCGGCTATATCGGCGCCGACGGCTCGGTCGACACCTGCATCGTGCTGCGCACGGCGCTGGTCAAGGACGGCATGATGTACGTGCAGGCCGGCGGCGGCGTGGTCGCCGACAGCGACGCCGGACGCCGAGTATGACGAGACCCTGCACAAGTCGAACGCCCTGCGGCGGGCGGCGGCCGAGGCGTGGCGCTTCGGTCAGAGCAACAACACCGGCGTCACCGCCGTGAACACCAACGGCGGCGCGATCACCATCACGACGGCCGAAGCTGAGGGCGCAGAAGGCTGCGAAGGCGGCGGCGGCAAGCACCGGAGCCATCTTCTGGCGACGCTCCCGGGGCCGCAGCAGCGCGCGCGCGTAGGCGATGGCGACCGGGTCGAGGGCGGAATCAGTGACGTCCATGTCCGCTAGGATGACGCAGCCGACGCCCGACGCAATGCGGCGCTTTCACGCTGGGACCACTGGCTGGGACCAGAGGCAGAAAAACTCCTCTCACCTTTTTGCCGAACCCGAACTAAAAGCTGTTCTTCGAAAGGCGGCGTCATGATCCTGGTCATCGATAACTACGACAGCTTCACCTACAACCTCGTCCACTATCTGAACGAGCTTGGGGCCGAGACGGTCGTGCACCGCAATGACGACCTGACGGTGCAGGAGGCCCTTGGCCTGCGCCCGTCCGCGATCCTGCTGTCGCCGGGCCCCAAGGCGCCGGACCAGGCCGGCATCTGCCTGCCCCTGCTGCGCGGCGCGCCCGAGGACATGCCGATCCTGGGCGTCTGCCTGGGCCACCAGGCCATCGGCCAAGCCTATGGCGGCGAGGTGATCCGCGCCAAGGAAGTCATGCACGGCAAGACCAGCCCGATCCGCCACGCCGACAAGGGCATCTTCAAGGGCCTGCCGAACCCCTTCACCGCCACGCGCTATCACAGCCTGGCCGTCCGTCGCGAAGACCTGCCTGCCGAACTGGAAGTCACCGCCTGGACTGACGACGGCGAGATCATGGGCGTGCAGCACCGTACCCGCCCTGTGCACGGCGTGCAGTTCCACCCCGAATCGATCGCCACCGAGGGCGGCCATCAGATGCTGGCCAATTTCATCGACCTGGCGGGCGTGAAGCGCGACGCGGCGATCTGGGCCTCGGCCGAGTATGTCCGACGCACTTCAAGCCGCTGCTGGCGAAGCTCGCCGACGGCCAGACCCTGTCCGAGGACGACGCCGAGGTCTTCTTCAGCGCGTGTCTGCGCGGCGAACCCACCCCGGCCCAGGTGGCGGCCGCCGTCACCGCCATGCGGCTGCGCGGCGAGACGGTCGGCGAGATCGCCGCCTGCGCCCGCGCCATGCGTCGCGCCGCCGTCAAGCTGGACCATCCCTATGACGTGGTCGACGTCTGCGGCACCGGCGGCGATGGCCTGCACACCCTGAACATCTCGACCGCCGTCGGTTTCGTGGCGGCGGGCGGAGGGCTGAAGGTGGCCAAGCACGGCAACCGCGCCATCACCTCGAAATCCGGCACCGCCGACGTCCTGGCCGCCCTGGGCGTCAATATCGACGCCAGCCGCGAGCAGCAGAGCAAGGCGCTGGACGACGCCGGCATCTGCTTCCTGTTCGCCCAGGCCCATCACGGCGCGATGAAGCACGTCTCGCCGATCCGCCAGCAGTTGGGCTTCCGCACCATCTTCAACCTGCTGGGCCCTCTGACCAACCCGGCCGGAGCCCGCCGCCAGGTGGTGGGCGTTCCCGCCCCGCGTTTCGTCGAGCCCATCGCCCGCGCGCTTGGGGCCCTGGGGGCCGAACGCGCCTGGTCGGTGCATGGTTCGGGCCTGGATGAGCTGACCACCACGGGCCCCACCGAGGTCGCCGAATGGCGCGCCGGCGCGGTGCGCCTGTTCACCATCACCCCCGAGGCCGTCGGCCTACCGCGCGCGTCGCTCTCCGACATCACGGGCGGCGAGCCGGCCTTCAACGCGGCCGCCCTAACCCGCCTGCTGGACGGTGAGACGGGCCCCTATCGCGATATCGTCCTGCTCAACGCCGCCGCCGCTTTCCTGGTCGCCGACAAGGTCGAGACCCTCAGCGAAGGCATCGAGGCGGCCGCCGCGTCGATCGACAGCGGCGGGGCCAAGGCGGCTCTGGCCGGCCTTGTCGCGGCCACCAACACAAAGATCGCCACCGCATGACCGATATCCTGGCCAAGATCGCCGCCTACAAGCACGACGAGGTCGCCGACCGAAAGCGTCGGCGATCGTTCGCGCAGCTCGACGCGGCGGCCAAGAACGCCAACAGCCCGCGCGGGTTTCGCAACGCCCTGAAGCACGCCCATACGCCGGGCCGCCTGGCGCTGATCGCCGAGATCAAGAAGGCCTCGCCGTCTAAGGGCCTGATCCGCGCCGATTTCGATCCGCCGGCTCTTGCGCGAAACTACGAGGCCGGCGGCGCGGCCTGCCTGTCGGTGCTGACCGACGGTCCCAGCTTTCAGGGCGCCGACGCCTATCTGATCGACGCCCGCGCCGCCGTCAGCCTGCCCTGCATCCGCAAGGATTTCCTGGTCGATCCCTGGCAGGTCGCCGAGAGCCGCGCCCTGGGCGCCGACGCCATCCTGGTGATCCTGGCCATGATCGACGACGCCGTGGCCACCGACCTGATGGGCGAGGCCGAACGCCTGGGCATGGACGCCCTGGTCGAGGTGCATGACGAGGCCGAGATGGCGCGGGCCGGCCAACTGGGCGCGACCCTGGTGGGCATCAACAACCGCGACCTCAAGAGTTTCGTCGTCGACCTGGCTGTCACCGAGCGCCTGGCTGCGCAGGCCCCCAAGGATGCCCTGCTGGTCACCGAAAGCGGCATCTTCGTCCACGAGGACGTGGTGCGCATGGAAGCGGCCGGCGCCACCGCCATGCTGGTCGGCGAAAGCCTGATGCGGCAGAAGGACGTCACCGCCGCCACCAAGGCCCTGCTGGACTAGAACAAAACCCCAAGACACTGCGGCGAAGTGGGCTCTGGCGCTTTGGACGCCCGCCCCTCACGTTGCGCTTCAAGACATCGCGCCGTGGTCGACCCGGACGCGATCGCGCCGAGGGAGGCGGTAGAAAAATGGGCTGGATCGCCCGACTGGTGAAATGGCTCCTGGTCGCGTTCTTCAAACGCGAGGGTTGGGCCATAGAAGGCTCGGCGCCGGCCGTCCGAAAGTTCGTCGTGATCGCGGCGCCCCATACCAGCAACTGGGACTTCGTCTATTTCCTGGGCGCGGTCGACGCCCTGAACCTGAACCTCAGCTTCATGGGCAAGGCGTCGTTGTTTCGCTGGCCCTTCGCGGGGGTGATGCGAGACCTGGGCGGAGTTCCCGTGGACCGGTCCCGCTCGCGCGACACGGTCCAGGCGATGGTCGAGGAATTCGCGCGGCGTGACGAATTCATGCTGACGATCGCGCCGGAAGGCACGCGCGGCAAGGCGCGGCAATGGAAGACCGGGTTCTACAACATCGCGCTCCAGGCCGGCGTGCCGATGGTGTGCGCGATGATGGACTATCGACGCAAGGTGGTCACCCTGGGCCCCGCGATCATGCCGTCAGGCGACTATGAAAAGGACATGGCCCAGATCGCCGTCTTCTACCGCGCCTGCACGCCAAGGCATCCCGAACTGGCCACCAAGCTGTAGGCCGGCCGCGCCATGATTTGGCCAAGCTGCGCCCTGTAGTCTGCTCTCGGCTTCAACGCGTGGAGGGGAAAGCGTGACCGAGACCGAAGGCAAGACGGGCTGGCGTTACGGGCTGTTTGATACGGCCAAGACGTTCGCCCTGGTGTTCGCCGTGATGCTGATCCCGCGAACCGTGCTGTGCCAGCCCTTCACGATCCCTTCGGGTTCGATGGAGCCCACCCTGCAGGTCGGCGACTATCTGCTGGTCTCGAAATATCCCTATGGCTGGAGCCGCCACTCGGCCCCGCTCAGCCCTCCCCTGGGCAAGGGGCGCCTTATGGGTCATGCGCCCGAACGCGGCGACATCGTGGTCTTCAAGAAGCCCGGAGACGCGCGCACCGACATCATCAAGCGCCTGGTCGGCCTGCCGGGCGACCGGTTGCAGGTGGTGGGCGGCGTGTTGCGGATCAACGGCAAGCCTGTTCGGCGACAGGCGCTGTCCGACACGCTGGAGCAAGGGGCTTATGGTGAGACGATGCGCGTCAACCGCTTCGTCGAGACCCTGCCCAACGGCAAGACCTTCGTGACCAACAGCTACGGCCGCGACACCGCCACCGGCAACACCGGCGTCTATGTGGTGCCCGCCAACTGCTACTTCATGATGGGCGACAATCGCGACAACTCGCTCGACAGTCGCTTCGACCCGGGCGCGGCGCCCGCCGGCGAATCGTCATGCCCGTGGAACAGCGAACTGGATCGCTATCTGCCGGCCGAAACAGGCATGGGTTTCGTGCCGTTCGACAATCTGGTGGGACGGGCCGAGATGGTGCTGTTCTCGCGCCAGCCCGGCGCTGGCCTGCGCCTGGACCGAACGTTCCGCAGCCTGACCGCCACCGCGAATCGGTCGGGAACGTGAGCGCGAATCGGGCTCAGCCCTGAGCCACCGCCGCCGTCCTGAACGATTCCACGTTCGCGGGCGGCGCACTCTTGCGACCCATGGTCCAGTTGGACTGAACGCGAACCTTGGGGTTCGGGGCCGACCAGACTTCGCCCGTGCCGTCGATCGCCACCACCCAGATCAGATGATGTTCCTGACCGTAGTCGATGACCGCAAAGGCAAAACCGCTGCCCTTGCCCTCGACGAGGACAGGCAGGGTCGGATTCAGTTGTGTGAAACTCATGGGACGCCCGCCTCTCCAAGCACCGGGCCTGATCAACGGCGTGGACGCCACTGCGTTCCAAAGTCGATAACTTGACATTAAGGAAGAACGCCTAGAGAACATTCGCAAGGTTTGCGGTTTGTTCCGCGTCTTCTTCGAGGTCGAGATGCTCACGCGCAAGCAGCACGAGCTGCTGATGTTCATCCACGAACGCATCAAGGAGAGCGGCGTATCGCCGTCGTTCGACGAGATGAAGGAGGCGCTGGACCTCGCATCGAAGTCGGGCATCCATCGGCTAATCACGGCCCTGGAAGAACGCGGCTTCATCCGTCGCCTGGCTCACCGGGCCCGGGCTCTGGAAGTCGTCAAGCTGCCGCAACAGGCCACGACGGCCTCGCCGCCCAAGGGGCGCGGGACGTTCAAGCCGCAGGTGGTCGAAGGCGGCGGCGGGGCAGCCCCCTCCAGCAGCGGCGGCGCTTCGGCGCCGGCCAATGACAGCCGCGATCTGCCGATCCTGGGCAAGATCGCGGCCGGCACCCCGATCGACGCCATCCAGCACGAGCGCGACCGCCTGCCGGTGCCCGAATCTATGCTGGGCGGCGGTGAGCACTATGTGCTCGAGGTGCAGGGCGACTCGATGATCGAGGCCGGCATCCTCGACGGCGACTATGTGATCATCAAGAAGGGCGACACCGCCACCTCAGGCGAGATTGTCGTGGCGTTGGTGGGCGAGGAAGCCACCCTGAAGCGCCTGCGCAAGAAGGGCGGCTCGATCGCCCTGGAAGCCGCGAACCCGAAGTACGAGACCCGGATTTTTGGTCCGGATCAGGTCGAGGTTCAGGGCAAGCTGGTGGGGCTGATCCGGCGCTATCACTAGGCTTACACAAGTCTGGTAAAATTGAAGGCCGCTCCGTTGGGGCGGCCTTTTCTTTGGGCTCTGGAGCACCTGCCCCCTCCGCGCCTGCGGCGCTCCTGCCCCGTAGGGGGAAGATGATGAGGTCAGCGCGCTTCGTCTTCCCCCTACGGGGGAGGACGACCGCGTAGCGGTCAGGAGGGGGCGAGTAGCCGCCCCGCCCTACTCCTTGGCGATCCGCGCCAGATGCCCCAGGATCTTCTCGGCCGCATCCAGCCGCTGGGCCGGGGTGTCCCACTCGCCCTTGATGACCACCTTCTGGTCGGGACGCACCTTCCAGACCAGGCTGTTCTTGGCGACGTACTGCATCAGCCCCAGCGGGTTGGCGTAGGTGTCATTGCGGAAGCTGGCCACAGCGCCCTTGGGTCCGACGTCGATCTTGGCGACATTGGCTTCGCGGCACAGGCCCTTGATGGCGACCACCTTGAGCAGGCTGTCGGTCTCGGGCGGCAGCGGGCCGAAACGGTCGATCAGTTCGGCGGCCAGGGCTTCGCGGTCGGCCGATTTCTCGGCTTCCGACAGACGGCGATAGAGCGACAGGCGCACGTTCAGATCGGGGACATACTCGTCCGGGATCATCACGGCGGCGCCAGTGTTGATCTGCGGCGACCAGCCGCGATCCTCCAGCAGCGCCTCGGCACCCTGGCGCTGGCGCAGCTCGGCCACGGCGTCTTCCAGCATCTGCTGGTACAGCTCGACGCCGATCTCCTTGATGTGGCCGCTCTGCTCGTCGCCCAAGAGGTTGCCGCCGCCGCGCTGGTCGAGGTCGTGGCTGGCCAGCTGGAAGCCGGCGCCCAAGCTGTCCAGCGACTGCAGCACCTGCAGGCGCTTCTCGGCCGACAGGGTGATGGTCTTCTCGTTGGACGTGGTCAGGTAGGCGTAGGCGCGGGCCTTGGAGCGGCCGACGCGGCCGCGGATCTGGTAGAGCTGGGCCAGGCCGAACATGTCGGCGCGGTGGACGATGAGGGTGTTGGCCGACGGGATATCGAGACCGCTCTCGACGATCGTCGTCGCCAGGAGCACGTCGTACTGCCCCTCGTAGAAGGCCGTCATCACGTCCTCCAGCTGGGTCGGGGCCATCTGGCCGTGGCCGACCACATATTTGACCTCTGGCACCTGGGTACGGAGGAACTTCTCGATCTCCTCCAGGTCCTTGATGCGCGGCACCACGTAATAGGCCTGGCCGCCGCGATACTTCTCGCGCAGCAGGGCCTCGCGTAGGGTCACGGGATCGAACGGGCTGATATAGGTGCGCACGGCCAGGCGATCGACCGGCGGCGTGGCGATGATCGACATTTCCCGAATGCCGCTGAGCGCCATTTGGAGGGTGCGCGGGATCGGCGTGGCGGTCAGGGTCAGCATGTGCACGTCGGCGCGAAGCTCTTTCAGCTTCTCCTTGTGCTTGACCCCGAAGTGCTGCTCCTCGTCGACGATCACCAGGCCCAGATCCTTGAACGAGACCTGCTTGGACAGGATGGCGTGGGTGCCGACCACGATCTCCAGCTGACCATTGGCGAGGCCCTCGCGGGTCTCGGCGGCTTCCTTGCCGGTGACCAGGCGCGACAGACGGGTGACCTTGACCGGCCAGCCCTGGAACCGCTCCTTGAACGTCTTGTAGTGCTGGCGCGCCAGCAGGGTGGTCGGGCAGACGATGGCCACCTGCTTGCCGCTCATCGCCACCACGAAGGCCGCGCGCAGGGCGACCTCGGTCTTGCCAAAGCCAACGTCGCCGCAGATCAGCCGGTCCATCGGCTTGCCGGAACCGAGATCGCTCAGCACGTCGGCGATGGCCGACAGCTGGTCGTCGGTCTCTTCGTAGGGGAAACGGGCGCAGAACTCGTCGAACACGCCGTGCGGCGGATCGGTTTCCTCAACCGACTTCAGCTGGCGGGCGGCGGCGATCTGGATCAGGCCCTCGGCCATGACCCGCAGGCGTTCCTTGGCCTTGGACTTGCGGCTCTGCCAGGCGGCGCCGCCCAGCTTGTCCAGCTGAACGTTCTCGCCGTCGGTCGCCGTAGCGGGTCAGCAGGTCGATGTTCTCGACCGGCAGGTAGAGCTTGCTGTCGCCGGCGTAGAGCAGGTCCAGGCAGTCGTGCGGCGCGCCCTGGACGTCGAGGGTCTTGAGCCCCTCATAGCGGCCGATGCCGTGGTCGATGTGGACGACCAGGTCGCCCTGGGTCAGGGCGCTGGCCTCGGCCAGGAAGTTGGCGGCGCGGCGCTTCTTGCGGGGCCGCGCAAGACGGTCGCCCAGGATGTCGGTCTCGGAGATGACCGCGAGGTTCTCGGTCTCGAAACCGTTGTCCAGCGGCAGGATCGCCCGCTGCGGCGTCTTGGGATCGGCCGCCTTGGCCGCCTGCCAGTAGGGCGTGAACGGAATGCTTCTTCAGGCCGTGGTCCGACAGCATCGTGCCGAGCCGTTCGGACGAGCCCTCCGACCAGCTGGCGAACAGCACGCGCTTGCCCTCCCCGCTGGCCTTGCGGGCGTGGTCGGCGGTGGCCTCGAAAAGGTTGACGCTGTCCTGGGCCCGCTCGGCGGCGAAGGTCCGGCCCATCTTCGCGCCCATGTCGACCACGCCGACGGCCTGGGGCTGGAAGGGCGTGAACTTGCGGTGCGGTCGGTCGTTGAGCGCCTCGTCCCATTCCTGGGCCGAGAGATACAGCGCCCGGGGCTCCAGAGGTCGATAGGCCGACTTGCGATCGGCGCCGGCACCGTCGTAGGCATCGCGCGATCAGCGGTCCATCGCTCGGCCCGCGCCGCCTCGACCTGGTTGATCCAGGAACACCGACGGGCGTCGTCCGGCAGATAGTCGAACAGCGTCTCCAGCCGGTCGTAGAACAGCGGCCAGCTCAGTGCTCCATGCCCGGCCGCGGCGGCCGCCTGGTTCGGCGTTGTACAGCGGGTCATCGCCCGGCGCGCCGAACTTGGCGACATAGCCCCGGCGGAAACGCGAGATGCCGTCGGCGTCCAGCAGGGCCTCGCTGACCGGCAGCAGGTCGATATCCTTCAGCTGCTTCGTCGAGCGCTGGGTCTCGGGATCGAAGGCGCGGATCGATTCCAGCGTGTCGCCGAACAGGTCGAGCCGCACGGGCTCTTCCGCTGCGGAGGGATAGACGTCGATGACGCCGCCGCGGATCGCGAACTCGCCCTTTTCCGACACGGTAGAGGCGCGGACATAGCCGTTGACGGCGAAATAGCGCTCCAGATCCTTGATATCGACGGTTCCGCCGACCTTGGCCGAATAGCTGGCCCGCATCAGGACGGTCTTGTCGGGCACTCGCTGCAGAAGGGCGGGCGCGGCGACCACCAGCATGGCCGGCTTGGCGGTTCCCAGGCCCCGCGCCAGGCGCGACAGGGTCGCCATGCGCTGGGCGGCGACGCCGGCCGACGGACCGACCCGGTCATAAGGCAGACAGTCCCACGACGGGAAAATCACGGCCTCGATCTCGGGCGCGAAGAACTTCAGGGCGTCGGCAAAGGCGTTGGCGCGGGCGGTGTCGCGGGCGACGAAGACCGTCAGGCCGCCGCGCGAACGGGCGATGTCGGCCATGACCAGGGCGTCAAAGCCCTCAGGCGCGCCGGCCAGGGTCAAGCCGCCGGAGGCCTTGGCGATCTGCTTGGCGTCGTAGGCCATGGATGTCTCTTAAGCGCCGTCGCCGATGGGACGCACGGCATGGGCCTCGAAGCGGAATTCGCGGATCATCGCCAGCACGTCGGTCTCGAACGCTGCAGGCGTCGCTTCCTGCCCGACGATCCAGGCGTAGATCTCGCGATCCGGGTTTTCCAGAAGCGCCTCCAGCGTATCCAGCTGTTCTGGCGTCAGCCTGTGGCCATGGTTGTCCGCGAACGGCCCCAGAATGAGGTCCGCTTCCCGAAAACCGCGATGCCAGGCGCGGAACCGAAGCCGCCGAAGGCGGGAGTCTTGATCTATGGTCATGTGCCTGGCGGATATAGAGCGCGCCAAGGGCGGGCGCCAGCACTCAGGACGGTTTGCGCCATTCCATGACCACATACCACGGCGCGCGATTGTAGCGCTCGGCCTTGGCCGGCTCGCCGCCCGTCGCGGCGGGCTCATCGAAATGGGTGAGGATCAGGCCTGAAGCCAGAAAACAGCGCATGTAGTCGCTGAGCGGCCGATGCCAGTTGCGGATCGAGATCCCGCGCCAACTTTCCCAGCTGCTCCGCGTCTCAAGATAGTGGTCCATCGCAAAATGGGTGAGGCGTCCCAGCAATCTGCGTCCAGCCCAGTTCAGCGACGTCCCCCGCCGAATTGAAGCTGGTCAGATTCGCGATCAACAAGGTTCCGCCGGGCTTCAACACCCGCACCATTTCCCGGATCGCCGCCGATGCGTCGGGAATGTCGATGAGCGACAGATAGCTGACCACCAGATCGAACTCTGCGTCGGCGAAGCCCAGCGCCTCCGCGCTCTCGATCCGGTAATCGCCCTCGGGGTCCAGCGCACGGGCGTGGTCGATCAACGCCGGCGGTCGGATCCAGGCCCACCGTCTCGAAGCCCTGGCGGCGCAGGATCCTGCAGAACCGCCCTTCCCCGCATCCGACATCTAGGGCAGTTCCCCCGACCAGCCCGGACAGACGCTCAACCATCACTGTGTCGAGCACGTGCTGGCGGCCGAAGTCACCGTTCTCGCCCATGTCGGCGATCCAGGCCTTTGCAGAGCGCTTCCAGCCGCTTTCGTCCATCTTGGTCTCGCCCCCTCGGCCGCTTGCCATCATTGACTTTGCCCCGGTTCGGCCTATTTATCCCCAGCTTCGGAGCAGGTCAGGCGAATCCGCGCCACCCGTTCGCCCAAATACGGGTGGCTCTGAATTCAGCCAGAATGACATGACAGAATTTTCCGAACTCGGGCTGTCGCCCACGACCCTTCAAGCGGTCGCAGACACCGGCTACACCACGGCCACCCCCATTCAAGCCGCAGCGATCCCGGTCGCCCTGGCCGGTCAGGACGTTCTGGGCATCGCCCAGACCGGCACCGGCAAGACCGCCGCCTTCACCCTTCCGCTGATCGACAAGCTGATGAACGGTCGCGCCAAGGCGCGCATGCCGCGCGCCCTGGTCATCGCCCCGACCCGCGAGCTGGCAGACCAGGTCGCCTCGAGCTTTGAAAAGTACGCCAAGGGCACCAAGCTCTCGTGGGCGCTGCTGATCGGCGGCGTGTCGTTCGGCGACCAGGAAAAGAAGCTGGATCGCGGCGTCGACGTGCTGATCGCCACCCCCGGCCGCCTGCTCGACCATTTCGAACGCGGCAAGCTGCTGATGACCGGCGTCCAGTTCCTGGTGGTCGACGAAGCTGACCGCATGCTGGACATGGGCTTCATTCCGGACATCGAGCGCATCTTCAAGATGACGCCGCCCAAGAAGCAGACCCTGTTCTTCTCGGCGACGATGCCGCCGGAAATCACCCGCCTGACCAAGCAGTTCCTGAAAGATCCCGTGCGGATCGAGGCGGCCCGTCCGGCGACGACCAACGAGAACATCACCCAACTGCTGGTGAAGATCCCCTCCTCCGATCCCAAGGCCAAGCGCCTGGCGCTGCGCGCGCTGATCGAGAAGGCCCAGATCGAAACCGGCATCGTGTTCTGCAATCGCAAGACCGAAGTCGACATCGTCGCCAAGTCGCTGCGTTCGCACGGCTTTGACGCCGCCGCCATCCATGGCGACCTGGACCAGAGCCAGCGCATGAAGACCCTGGCGGCCTTCCGCGACGGTTCGCTGAAGATCCTGGTGGCTTCGGACGTGGCCGCGCGCGGCCTGGACATCCCGGCCGTCAGCCACGTCTTCAACTACGACGTCCCGCACCACGCCGACGACTATGTGCACCGCATCGGCCGCACCGGTCGCGCCGGCCGCTCGGGCGTGACCTACATGCTGGTCACCCCGGCCGACGACAAGGGCTTCGACAAGGTGGTCAAGCTGATCGGCTCGACCCCAGACGAGGAAAAGCTCGACCTCGACTACTCGCAGGCGGTTACCGTCCATCGCGACGGCGACAAGAAGCGTGGCGGTCGTGGCGCACCGCCCAGCCGTGATCGCGGCGGCGAGCGCGAACCGGGCGAACGCTCGGCCCGAGGCGGCCGCGGCGCACGCACGCGACGCTGAAGCGCCGGCGCCCATCGAAGCCGGCGCCGTGCCGGTCGCGACCGAAACCTCTGACGCGCCTGTGGAAGCCCGCGAGGAACGCGCCCCGCGCGCTCGTCGCGACCGCAAGCCGCGTGGTGATCGCGCGCCGCGCGTCGAGACCGAAGCCGCGACCGACGTCGTCGCGGTCGAGGCGGCGGCTCCTGCCCCCCGCGAGCGCTCGCGCCCTGAACGCGAACCGCGCCCCGAGCGCGAGGCCCGTCCGGCCCGCGAAGGCCGTAGCGAGCGCGAACCGCGCGCGGAACGTCCGGCAGCGCCCGAGCGTGACGTTCGCCCTGAGCGTCCGGAACGCGAATCGCGCCCGGCCCAGCCCGTTCGGGGCGTCCAGCCTGTTCGGGGTCGCGAAGACGATGACGATCGTCGCGTCGTGGGCTTCGGCTCAGACACGCCGGCCTTCCTGATGCGTGCTCCGCCGCGTCTTCCCAAGGTTCCCAGCGACGACTGAGCCGGTGGGCGACGCAAGCCGTCGCCATAGCCTGAAATCGAGCGTAAGATAACGGCGTTCTCGGCTCTGGCCGGAGCGCCGTTTTCGCGTTTGCGCTGACGACCTCATGGCCCGACCCGAGCCCCTCGGAGGTCACTGGCATGCAAGCCGCGAACGACTCTGGAAATCTCCCCCGACCTGCTGGCCCATGAGCGCACCTATCATGCGTTCAACATGCTGGTTCGCTGGGCCATGCTGGGCCTGGCCACCGGCATCACGATGCTGACCCTCTGGTTCGCCACGCCGATCGGTTTCCTCGGCGCCCTGTTCACGGGCGTCGTGGTGTGGGTGTTCGGCTATTTTGGGCTGGTCAGGAAGGAAGCCCACCAGCCGCTCGATCCGTGGGCGATGGGACGCTGAACCGTCAGAGCGCGGCGTCGATGAAGGCCAACAGATCCTCCAGAGGCGGCGCGTAGGCGAACCTGAAACCGCGCCTGAATCTGGCCAGCCCGGCCTTGCGTGCATCTGCGGGCGACGCGCAGACATAGCCCCGCCAGTCCACCCCGACCTGGCGACAGGCGGCCCAGGCCCAGCGGCTGGTGAAATTCTCGGGCTGGATCTCGATCATCCGCGCCCCAGCCGGCATGAAAAGGGCGTTGGCCACGGCCGCGCCAGTAGGGGCGACCACCACCTCGGCGTGGCGCATCAGTTCGATCTGCTGGCGCGCCGACAGGCGCTCGGGACGCACCACCACGAAGCCTCGCGCCTCCAGCGCTTTCTCCAGGGCGCGCTCGTTGACCATCACGCGCATCGATTGCCAGCGACGCGAAAGATAGACCCGCGCCGCGCCCTGCCCCATCGGCTTCGAAGCCGCCAGAACGCGTTGGGCGACACGGGCCACTGTCGCGTCCGGCGCGTGCAGGAAGTGGTTCATGCTGGTGGCATAGAGCGCCGACTCCACAAGAACGACGGGCGCCGACAATTCCCGAACCGCTCGCTTGGGAAAGGCCAGGGCCAGCAGATCACGCTGCCAGGGCTTGAGCGCCGGCGCGAGAATCTCCGCGTCATCCAGCAGTCCGGCCTCGTCGAGCATCAGCAGCGACGGCAAGGCGTCGAGGACGAAATGGCCGTAGTTGAAGCCGCCGCCCCAGGGCTGGAACAGCGCGCCCCGCGCGATCACCGGCAAATCGTCGCCCAGAACAAGCCTTGGCCCATCAGCCTCGACGCATACGCCAGGCAGACCCGCCAGATCGGGCCAGCGATGCAGCGCCTCGCCCGAGGGGCCTTGATGCACGCCGCCCTTCAGTGGGCCATCGCGCTCCACCACCACCCCGAAAGCCGGAAAGTGCAGGACATCGCGCGCCAGACAGAGCGCCGATCCGCCGATGGGCGGCGCGGAACGCTCGAACGGCCAACGCTCCGCCGCCTCGCCCGCCAGACGCGCATCGGCATCGGAGGTCGCCGCGTCACCCGGCGTCCGCCAGGCCATGGCGGCGGGTCCGCCATTGCGAAAATGGGCTCGCAGCGTCGCCTCGTCCGCAACGGCGGGAAGTACGGCATTGTCCAGCACATGGAGCGGCGCGTCGAAGGTCATCGCGGCCTTTCGACCACGTGACCCGCGACAAGGCAAACCCCTCTAGCGCTTGATCTGACCCGCCAGATATTTGCGGATGCCTTCGCCATACGGCGGACGAAGGCCCAGCATAGGCGCGATGTCCTTCTTCAGCTGCTGGAACACCGCCTTGCGATGGCTGAACTCCAGGAAGCCGTCATGACCGTGATAGGCGCCCATGCCGGCTGGCCCCACGCCGCCGAACGGCAGCTCTTCCTGCGCGACGTGGAAGATTACGTCATTGACCGTGACGCCGCCGCTGGTGGTGCGTTCCAGCACCCGGTCCTTTTCGGCCTCGTCCGTACCGAACCAGTAGAGGGCCAGCGGACGATCGTGGGCGTTGATGTAGTCCACCGCCTCCTCGACCTTGTTGTAGGTCTTCACCGGCAATAGCGGCCCAAAGATCTCCTCCTTCATCACCGTCATGTCGTCGGTGGGGTTGAGGATCAGGGTCGGGGCGATCTTGCGGTGCGGCTGCTGGGACAGGTCCTCGCCGCCCGGATTGATCTCGACGATGGTCGCGCCCTTGGCCCGGGCGTCCTCGACATAGCCGGTGATGCGGTCAAAGTGGCGCTGGGCGACCACGGCCGTGTAGTCGGGATTGTCCTTCAGGGTGGGGAAATAGCGGGCAACAGACGCCTTGGCCTCGGCGACGAAGCTGTCCAGCTGATCGGCCGGCGCGAACACATAGTCGGGCGCCAGGCAGATCTGACCGGCGTTCAGGGTCTTGCCGTTCATGATCCGGGCGGCCGCCGTAGCCATGTCGGCTCCGCGCGAAAGGATCACCGGGCTCTTGCCGCCCAGCTCCAGGGTGACCGGAACGAGGTTCTCGGCGGCGGCGCGCATCACATGCCGCGCCACCGAGGTGGCGCCCGTGAACACCAGATGGTCGAAAGCCAGGCCGGAGAAAGCCTGCCCGGCCTCGGCCCCGCCGACGAAGACGGCGATCTCTTCCTCGGTGAAGGCCTTAGCGAACATCGCCTTCATGAGGTCTGATGTCGCGGGCGTGAACTCCGACGGCTTGATCATCGCCCGATTGCCGGCGGCCAGGATTCCGGCCAGCGGGGCGAAGGTCAGGTTCACCGGGAAGTTCCAGGGGCTGATCACCCCCACCACGCCCTTGGGCTGGTACTGGATGCCCGCCTTGGCCCCGAACAGCCCCAGGATCGCCGGCGTCGTCTTGCGCTTCTGCGGCTTCATCCATTTGGCGAGGTTGTCGCGGGCGAACTTCAACGGTCCGATCGAGCCGGCGACGTCCGTCAGCGCCGTGGCTTCGGGCGAGCGCGAGCCAAAGTCGGCGTTAACAGCCCGGGCGATCTCTGTCTGGTGGCCGACCAAAAGATCGATGCAAAGATTGATACGCTGGATGCGCTTGTCGGCGCTGGGCGGACCGTCGCGCAGATGCGCCGCCTTCTGGCGCGCAAGCACATGATTCATTTCGGCTCTATGAGCCTCAAGGCTCAGATCTGTTGGCGCGTTCATGATCACCATCCTCCCAGTCGGCCCGCTCAGGGCTCATCTTATCACTGTTCACAATGATGGGCCGCGTACGGAAGCGCAAGAGAACCTTGTTCGCTCTTAACCCCTCGTTTGAACTCTATCACCTAAGGTGATGCTCCAAACGGTCGGCAACGTCGCCATGAAGCGCGCCGACGGGGGAACAGAATATGTCGGACGTCGAAACCACACTGCGCGGACCAGAAGCCTACAAGACCGCGAAACGCGCCTTGGAGCTGATGGAACGTCACCAGGTGTGGCCCACCGCGCTGAACTTCGAGCTCTGGACGCACTACGTCGCGGATCCAGACGGCCCGTTGGCGCGCGAATTGACCCGACTGATCTCCCTGGGCGAACCGATGACCGAGCTGGTCAGCGAGGAGCTGGCCGCGGTCTACCTGCCCAAGGCCCGACTGAACGAACAGATCCGCGATGCCGGCGACCTGCTGAGCAAGGAACTGGCGGCGGTTTCCAAGGCGATCCAGAACGCCCAGAAATCCAATGTCGCGTTCGGCAAGCAGCTGGACGGCGTCAGCAAGAACCTCAGCGGCGACGCCGACGTCACCACCATCAAGACCATGGTCACCAACCTGGCCGAGGCCACTCGCCGCGTTCAGAAGGAAAACCAGTCGCTGGAGTCGCGCCTGGCCGAGTCGACCGCCGAGGTCGACCGCCTGCGCGAGCACCTGGAGCAGGTTCGCCGCGACGCCACGACCGACGGCCTGACAAACCTCGCCAACCGCAAGGCCTTCGACGAGGAGCTGGACCGCGCCTGCGCCGAGAGCGACGAATCCGGCGCCAGCCTCTGCCTGGCAGTGCTTGATATCGACCACTTCAAGGGCTTCAACGACACCTGGGGTCACCAGACCGGCGACCAGGTCATTCGCTACGTCGCTTCGGTGATCGGCCGCGTGGCCGCCATGCCGCGCTTCGCCGCCCGCTACGGCGGCGAGGAATTCGCCATGATCTTCCCACGCGAATCCTCGGCCATTGTCGCCGGCTGCCTTGAGGAGATCCGCATCGAGGTCTCCTCGCGCATGCTCAAGCGCCGTTCGACCAACGAAGATCTGGGCACGATCACGATCTCGTCGGGCTTCGCGGAACGTCACAAGGCCGAGAGCGGCCACTCGCTGATGGAACGCGCCGACGCCGCCCTCTATGCCTCCAAGCGCGGCGGCCGCAACAAGGTCAGCTCGGCCGAAGGCAAGCCATCATCGGCCAACGCCGCCTAGGCTATTAGACCTGCAAGTTGATGGAGCGCCGCCGTTTTTGCGAACGGCGGCGTTTTCGTGTGAAAAACCCTCTGGCCTTCCGCCGGGTTAGCGGCGCCTAGCTAGCGCCAAGAGCCTAGAGTCTTGGGAGGACCGCCATGGACTATCAGAAAATCCGCCTGACCGCCGAGGCCGGCGTCGCGACGATCACTCTGGCTGATCCGACGACGCTGAACGCCGCCAGCATGGATCTGGCGCGCGAGATCACCCACGCCCTCGCGGCGATCGCCCACGGCAAGATCGAGGCGCGCGCCTTGATCATCACCGGCGAAGGCCGCGGCTTTTGCTCGGGCGCGAACCTGTCCGGCGGCGGTCCGGCCGCTCGCGAACTCGATGTCGATGGCAAGCCCGACGCGGGGTCCGCGCTGGAGACCGTCTACAACCCGATGATGACCGCGCTGCGGGACTTCCCCTATCCGATCGTCACCGCCGTCAATGGCGCGGCGGCCGGCGTCGGCTGTTCGCTGGCCCTGATGGGCGACATGATCGTGGCGGGTGAAAGCGGCTATTTCCTACAGGCCTTCCGGCGCATCGGCCTGGCTCCCGACGGCGGCTCGACCTACCTTCTGCCGCGCATAATCGGCAAGGCGCGGGCCATGGAAATGATGTTGCTGGGCGACAAGATCCCGGCCCCCAAGGCGTTGGAGTGGGGTCTGGTCAATCGCTGCGTACCGGACGGTGAACTTCTGGCGACAGCGACCGCGATCGCCACGGAACTGGCCAGCGGCCCCGCTTCCCTGGGCACGATCCGAAAACTGGTCTGGGACAGCCTCGACGCCGACTGGAACGGTCAGCTGCACGCCGAGCGCAAGGCCCAGAAGATCGCGGGCAAGACCGAGGACTTCATCGAAGGCGTCAGCGCCTTCCTGCAAAAGCGCGCGGCGGTCTTCAAGGGCCGGTGATCAGAGGTAGGGCTTGTAGCTCTTTTCCTCAACGATCTCCGAGCCTGCGGCGAGGTTGATCGCTCTCTTGATCGCGGCGCGCTGATCGTTGTCGATATAGACGCGGCGCGCCAAGGCGACGAAGTCCGGCCCGAAGTCCTGGCGACGTTCGCAGTCGCGCTTGCCATCCTCGATGTCCCACAGGGCCCCGTTTACGGCGGTTAGTTCAGCGGTCAGCCGGTCGATCTCCGCCGACGGCGGCAGGTGCTGCCTGGCCGTGGCTTCCAGCAGAGCCAGCTCTTTGCGGACATTGGCCTCCTTGGCGGCGTCGCCGATGCGCTCGGCCTTGACGCGCAGGATGGTGATCTTGTCGATCAGCTCGCCGGCCGAGATGGGCGCGAGGATGGCCATTCTAGGCAACTCCGGACATCAGCCGCGCCAGGGCGGCGTCTACCGCCTCCAGCGGCAAGGCGGCCATATCGTCTCCGTAGTCTCCCGCGACCAGCATCTCAAGCCGGGCGGCGGCCGGACGGAACTTCACGGCCTTGCGAGCGTCCTTCTGCAGAGACAGCAACGGCGCGCCGCCGGCCGCCAGCATGTGGCCCGGCCCTGCGTCGTTGGCCACGGCGGCGGCGAGCCGACCGGCCAGGGCGATGACCAGCAGCGGGCCCTTCATATGCGGATAGGCGTCGCGGCGGTCTGCCTCGGGAAACCGCGCGGCCGGAACCTCGCGTCGCGCCCTGGCGGCGTCTTCGGCCTCATCCGGGCCAAAGAAGAACACCGGCGTCGCGCCGCTCCTTTCCAGAGTTTGAGCCAGCGCGATGTAGCGATCCAGTGGCCAACGCTTGTCCTTTCCGCCGGCGCCGGGCGCCAGGCCGACGTAGGTCGCACCGTCAGGCAGCAGCACCCTGGCGGCCTCCAGGGCGTCCGGGTGCGTCAGCGTTATGGGTGTCGGCCTGCCCTTCCCATCTGACGCCAGGGCCAACAGCCTGGCGAGCCGGTCGGTCATCGCCACGGGCCAGTCGCGGCTTCTCGCCAGCCGCGCCGCCGAGACGAAGACGCCGGCGGCCGCCCGCCGGGCCACGACGCTGCGGCGAAGATTTTCCTGGGTGTCGATAACAAGGTCGAACCTGCGCCCGCCGAACGGCCGGGCCCAGGGCAGCAGGTCCCGCAGTCTCGCGCCGGTGACGTCCTTGGACAGGATCTCGTCGACATAGCCTTCGACCACGGCCTTGAGCGGCCCTGAATAGACCGTCTCGCCCTTGGCCGCGCACCAAGCGATGTGGGCGTCGGGAAACGCCGCGCGCAGACCGGCGATGAAAGGCAGCTTGATCAGCCCATCGCCGATCACCTCGCCCATCGAATAAACCAGGACCGTCTTGACCATGGGCTGGATTAGGCCGCCGAAGACCAGACGGTCAATCGGCGGGTTCGACAGCCGGCTGGATCGTCACGCTCTCGCCACAGCCGCAGGCGTCGGTCTCGTTGGGATTGTTGAACACGAACTTCGACGACAGCTTGGTGGTCTCGTAATCGATCGTCGTGCCGATCAGGAACAGCACGGCCTTGGGGTCGATCAGGATGGTGACGTCCTTGTCCTCGACCACCTCGTCCAGCGGGTTCTTTTCGGCGGCGTATTCGAAGACATATTCAGAACCGGCGCAGCCGCCGTTCTTCACGCCGACGCGCAGGCCTGCGTAAGGCTGGTCCGCGCGGGCCATGATTTCCTTCACGCGCGCGGCTGCGGCGTCGGTCAAGGTGACGACCTTGGGACGGGGGCGGCGTGCGCGGGGCGTGACGGCGATTTCCATGGCGTTCGAACCGATCAGAACATGTTCAGTTGTAGCTTGGCCTCGTCGCTCATGCGCGACGGGTCCCAGGCGGGATCGAAGACGAGGTCGACGGTGCACGACTTCAGGCCGGGGATTTCCATCACCGCGTCCTTCACCCAGCCCGGCATCTCACCGGCCACCGGGCAGCCCGGCGCGGTCAGGGTCATGTCGATAGCCACGTCCTTGTCGTCGCTGACATCGACCTTGTAGATCAGGCCCAGCTCATAGATGTCGACCGGGATTTCCGGGTCATAGACCGACTTCAGCTTCTCGATCAGCAGATCGGTCAGCCTGGCCAGCTCTTCCTTGGGAAGGGCCGAGACGGTTTCGGGAACAGCGGCGTCGGTCATGAAGGGCTCAACTGAAGAAACTGCGGGCCTTGGCCAAAGCGTCCACGAACGCATCGGCTTCAGCCTGGGTGTTATATAGGGCGAAGGAAGCGCGAGCGCTCGAGGTGACGCCAAAGCGGCGCATCAGGGGCTCGGCGCAATGGGTGCCGGCGCGCACGGCGACACCGTAACGATCCAGAACCTGAGCGATGTCGTGGGCGTGAGCGCCCTCGACCGTGAAGGTCAGCACCGCGCCCTTGCCGGGCGCCGTGCCGAGGATCCTGAGGCCGTTGACGCCCTGGAGACGCTCGGCGACCCGTTCATAGAGCGCGTGCTCATGGGCAAAGATAGCGTCGCGATCCAGGCCGTTCAGCCATTCGACCGCAGCGCCCAGACCGACGGCCTCAAGGATCGCCGGCGTGCCGGCTTCGAAGCGATGCGGCGGGTCGGCATATCTGATTTCTTCCATGGACACCGAGGCGATCATCTCGCCGCCGCCTTGGTAAGGCGGCAGGGCGGCCAGTCGCTCACCCTTGCCATAGAGCACGCCGATGCCCGTGGGGCCGTACAGCTTGTGGCCGGAGAAGACGTAGTAGTCCACGTCCAGCGCCTTCACGTCGACCCTCGAATGGACCACGCCCTGGCAGCCGTCGATCAGCACCTGTGCGCCGGCCGCGTGAGCAAGGCGGACGATCTCAGGGACATCGTTGACCGTGCCCAGCACGTTCGACATCTGGGTCAGGGCGACCATCTTGGTACGCTCGGACAGCAGGCTCTTATAGGCCTCCATGTCGAGCTGCCCGTCGTCCAGCACCGGCACGAATTTCAGGACCACGCCCTTGCGTTCGCGCAGGAAGTGCCACGGCACGATGTTGGCGTGGTGCTCCATCTCGGAGATGACGATCTCGTCGCCGGCGTTCAGCGACAGGCCGAACGACGCCGCGACCAGGTTCACCGCCTCGGTGGCGCTCTTGGTCCAGACGATCTCAGCCGGTTCGGCGTTGATGAAGCGGGCTACGCTTTCGCGCGCCTTTTCATAGGCTTCAGTCGTTTCGTTGGCGAGCGTGTGCAGGCCGCGATGGACGTTGGCGTAGGAGGTGCGGGCCAGGCCCATCATGGCGTCCAGCACAGCGTCGGGCTTCTGGGCGCTGGCGGCGCTATCCAGATAAACCAAGGGCTTGCCGTGAACAGTTCGCGCGAGGATCGGGAACTGGGCGCGGATCGCCTCGACATCGAAGGGGGCGTCAAAAGCCATCAGAGTGCGCTCCGGCCAAGGCGCTGGGCGACCCAGGCGCGGGCGATCTCGCGGGCCCCGTCGTGCTCGATGCGCTCGACCACCTCGCCGACAAAGGCCTCGGTCAGCATGGCGCGGGCTTCCATTTCGGGGATGCCGCGCTGACGGGCGTAGAAGATCGCCTGCTCGTCCAGGGCGCCGATGGTGTTGCCGTGGGCGCAGGACACGTCGTCGGCGAAGATCAGCAGCTCAGGCTTGGCGTCGACCTCGGCCCTGTCCGACAGGATCAGGGCGTGGTGGCCCATGCGGGCGTCGGTCTGGTCGGCGCCGGGCTGGACGATGATCCTGCCCTGGAACACGCCGCGCCCCTGGTCGGCGACCATGCCCTTGGTCAGTTGCGAGGTGGTCCCGTCGACGCCCGCATGGGTGACGACAGTCGTCTGATCAGCATGGCGCTGGCCGTCCAGCAGATAGATACCGTCGAGCCGCAGATCCGCATGAGCGCCGGGATGGGCGACGCGGGTCTCGATCCGCTGGCGTCGGGCGCCGGAGGTCAGGACCGTCTGGGCGTAGCGGGCGCCCGGCGCGAGAGAGACCTCGGCCGTACTGACCGTCACGGCCTCAGCCAGGTCGTCGACCAGAACGATCCGCTCCAGGCGGGCGCCTTCGCCGACTGAGAAGTCGAGACCGATATTGGCGAGGTAGTCGCCCTGCCCCTTGCCCTCATAACTTTCCAGCACGGTCAGGGTCTGGCCGGGCGCGACCGTCACGGCGAAGTCCGCATCGTGCGCCGTCGCTTCGGCGCGTGAGACAAATCGCAGCGCCAGCACGCCAGCTTCCGGCGCGGGATCACCCTCGCGAACCCAGCCGTTGACGATCAGGACCGTTCCGTCCGCCAGACCATCGAACGGCCCAGCCCCCACATCGCCGTCAAAGGCCGGAGAGACGGGCGGGATGGTCCGGATCAGGGCGCGAAGGTCGGTCCAGCGCCAGTCCTCGTCGCGTCGCGACGGCAGACGGCTGGCGTCACCGGTCTTGAGGGCGAGAACCAGGCTCATGCCGCAGCGCTCGCATACTTGTCATAGCCTTCAGCTTCCAGCTGCAGGGCCAGCTCCGGACCGCCCGAGGCGACGATGCGGCCTGCGGCCAGCACGTGGACGCGGTCGGGTTTGATATAGTCCAGCAGGCGCTGATAGTGGGTGATCACCAGCATGCCGCGCTCGGGGCCGCGCAAGGCGTTGACGCCTTCGGAGACGATCTTCAGGGCGTCGATATCCAGGCCGCTATCGGTCTCGTCGAGGATCAGGAATTTCGGCGAAAGCATCGCCATTTGAAAGATTTCCATCCGCTTCTTCTCACCGCCCGAGAAGCCGACATTCAGGCCGCGCTTGAGCATCTCGAAGTCGATCTTCAGAGACGCCGCCTTCTCCTTGGCGAGCTTGAGAAAAGCCGGCGCGGCGATCTCGTCCTCGCCCCGCGCGCGGCGCTGGGCGTTGAGGGCGGTGCGAATGAAGGTCAGGGCCGGAACACCCGGGATTTCAAGCGGATACTGGAAGGACAGGAACAAGCCCTTGGCGGCCCGCTCATTGGCGTCCAGAGCCAGCAGGTCCTCGCCATTGAGGCTGGCCGAGCCGTCCGTGACCTCATAGCCGCCACGGCCGGTCAGTACGTAGGACAGGGTCGACTTGCCCGCCCCGTTCGGACCCATGATGGCGTGGACCTCGCCGGCCGGCACGTCCAGCGTGACGCCCTTCAAGATGGCCTTGCCTTCGACGCGGGCGTGGAGGTTCTGGATATTAAGCATTGAAAGCCGTGATCTTTTCGAGCGTCTGGATAGCGAACGAGGTCGGCTTGCCGGTCAGGGCCGGCGCCTCCCATTCATGTTCGGGACTGTAGGCGGCGAGTTTCAGAAGTTCGGTCAGCAGCGCACGCTCGGCATCCGCGTCCGCATTGCCCTTGGCCAGCAGCTTGGCGCAGCGGTCGATCAGCGGGGCCTCGTCGCCATACGGATTGATCCACGTGCCATGCGCCGCCTGATAGGCCAGCTGGCGGGCGTACTTGTATTCCTTGTCATTCAGCCCGAAGCGGACAGGGATCATCCCACGCTCCCTTCCAGGCTGATCGCCACCAGCTTCTGGGCCTCCACCGCGAACTCCATCGGCAGCTGCTGCAGCACGTCCTTGACGAAGCCGTTGACCAGAAGGGCAACGGCCTCTTCCTGGCTCAGGCCGCGCTGCTGGCAATAGAACAGCTGGTCGTCCGACAGGCGGGTGGTGGTGGCCTCGTGCTCGAACACCGACTGGCCGTTGCGGGCCTCGATATAGGGGATGGTGTGGGCCGCGCAGGTCTTGCCGATCAGCAGGCTATCGCACTGGGTGAAGTTGCGCGCGCCCTTGGCCTTGGGGTGAGCCGAGACCAGACCGCGATAGGTGCTGGTCGACTTGCCGGCGCTGATGCCCTTGGCGACGATCCGCGACTTCGTATTGGCGCCGAGGTGGATCATCTTGGTGCCGGTGTCGGCCTGCTGGTGGCCGTTGGTCACGGCGATCGAGTAGAACTCGCCCGAGCTGCCCTCGCCGCGCAGCACGCAGGACGGATATTTCCAGGTCACGGCCGAGCCGGTTTCAACCTGCGTCCAGCTGACCTTGGAGCGATCACCCCGGCAGTCAGCGCGCTTGGTGACGAAGTTGAAGATGCCGCCCTTGCCGGTTTCCGGGTCGCCCGGATACCAGTTCTGAACGGTGGAATACTTGATCTCGGCGTCGTCCAGCAGAACCAGTTCCACAACGGCGGCGTGCAGCTGGTTCTCGTCGCGCATCGGGGCCGTGCAGCCCTCCATGTATACGAGCAATAGGCGCCCTTCGTCGGCGATGATCAGGGTGCGCTCGAACTGGCCGCTGTCCTTGGCGTTGATGCGGAAATAGGTCGACAGCTCCATCGGGCAGCGCACGCCCGGCGGGATGTAGACGAAGCTGCCGTCGCTGAACACCGCGCTGTTGAGGCAGGCGAAATAGTTGTCCGAGGTCGGCACCACCGAGCCAAGATACTGGCGCACAAGTTCGGGGTGTTCGCGGATCGCCTCGCTCATCGAGCAGAAGATCACGCCGACGGCGGCCAGCTCTTTCTTGAAGGTGGTGACGACGCTGACGCTGTCGAACACGGCGTCGACGGCATAGCGCGGCGCGCCTTCAACGCCGGCCAGAACTTCCTGCTCTTTCAGCGGGATGCCCAGCTTTGCGTAGACGGCCAGGATCTCGGGATCCACCTCGTCCAGGCTCTTGGGGCCGTCCTTGGCCTTGGGGGCGGCGTAGTAGTAGGAGTCCTGGTAGTCGATCTTGGGATAGCTGACCTTGGCCCAGTCGGGCTCCTCCAGCTCAAGCCAGCGACGATAGGCCTCCAGACGCCAATCCAGCATCCACTGGGGCTCGTCCTTCTTGGCCGAGATAAAGCGCACGATGTCCTCGGAGAGACCCTTGGGGGCGAACTCCTGGTCGATCTCGGTTGTGAAACCGTGCTCATATTTTTCAAGCGAAGCAACGGCTTCGACGGTTTCTTTAACTGCGGCCACTACGCCACCTCCCGGCGCCGTGCGCCGATACGCTTCCAGGCGGCGATCCAGGCGTCGCCGCATTTGATCCAGTCGTCCTGCGTGCTCGCCCAGCCACCGCTGACCCGCAGGACATAGGCTGCCAGATCCGGGCGGCCCATGGCTTCCACCACGCGGCTGGCCTTGACCTTGCCCGACGAGCAGGCGCTGCCGGCGCTGACCATCACCCCCGCCAGATCCAGGTTCATCACCTGGATCTCGGAGCCGAAGCCTTCGCCGGCGAAACACAGAGTCTGGGGCAGCCGATCAGCGGCCTCGCCCAGCACGACCGCGCCCTCCGCCTTCACCCGTTGGGCCAAGGCGTCGCGCCAGTGCGCCTGTTCGGACATAGCGACAAGGTCGCGAGACGCCGCTTCGACGGCGGCGCCGAAGGCGGCGATGCCCGCGACGTTCTCGGTGCCGGCCCGGCGGCCGCGCTCCTGCCCGCCGCCATGCTGGCGACGATGCAAGGTCGCACGCGTGCCGGCGACCAGGGCGCCGACGCCTTGTGGTCCGCCAAGCTTGTGAGCCGACAGCGCCAGGGTGTCGGCGCCGAGGGCGGAGAAATCGATGGCGATCTTGCCGGCCGCCTGCACCGCGTCGACATGCAGCCAGCCGTCGGCGGCCCGCACCAGGGCCGAAGCGTCGGCGACAGGCTGGATGACGCCGGTCTCGTTATTGGCCAACATCAGACAAACCAGCGCGCGGCCGGGGGCTTTCAGGTCGGCTTCCAGCCAGGGCAGGTGCGCCACGCCATTGGCGTCGACGGGCCAGGTCTCGACGGGCAGGCCGCTGGCCTTGGCCGTTTCGATCACGGCGTCATGCTCGGTGGCGCCGACGACGATGGCGGGTAAAGCCGGCGGCCTGTGCGCTCTCGATGGCAAGCGCGTTGGCCTCTGTGCCGCCGCTGACGAAGGTGACCGAACCGGCAGGCACGCCGACCAGGGCGGCGACCTGGGCGCGCGCCTTCTCGACGAGATCCCGCGCGGCGCGGCCGGCGGCATGGACCGACGAGGGATTGGCCGGCGCCTCGAGGGCGCGCAGCAGCGCCTCGCGCGCTTCCGGACGGAGAGGCGCGGTGGCGTTGTAGTCGAGATAAACGGAAGCGCGGGACATGCTCACTCCGCCGCGATCTCCAGGGCCTTGGAATCGGGACGCAGGCGGCCCTCAAGCACATCGGCGATCGAGACCGAGGCCAGATAGCCATGGATCTGACGGCCCATCTCCTCCCAGAGATCGTGGGTCATGCAGCGCTCGCCGCCCGCCATACAGCCCTTGGGACCGCCCTTGGTCAGACCGCAGCGCGTGGCCCGGAGGGGCTCGTCGACCGCCAGAACCACATCGGCGATCCAGGTCGTTTCCGCATCCTGGGCCAGGCGATAGCCGCCGCCCGGACCACGGGCGCTCTTGACCAGGCCCTTGCGGCGCAGGCGGGCGAAAAGCTGCTCAAGATAGGAAAGCGAGATCTGCTGACGCGCCGCGATCTCGGCCAGGGCAACCGCACGGCCCTCCCCCTCGTCCTGACGCTTGGCCAGGTCGGTCATGGCCATTACGGCGTATCGTCCCTTGGTGCTCAGGCGCATGCGCCTTACTCCTTGCAGATTCCGCGCGCATCGGCTTTTGCGTGTGCTACAAGCCGCGACTTCGCGCCGGACCCTAGGGTCCGCGTCGCTGGTTGCGATTTAGGAAGACCAAGCGCAGCGGTCAAGTATTCCGTCGGTCGAAAGATCCGGAATCGTCCGCCGCTTGCCGAACCAATGAGGTCGATATGCCTGATGTGATTTTGACCGGCGCCTCCGGACGGATCGAAGGTCGCTATTCTCCGGGCAAGACCGAGACCGCGCCGATCGCCCTGATCCTGCACCCCCACCCCAAGGCGGGCGGGCACATGAACCATCCGGTGTCTGTGCAGCTGTACCACCTGTTCATGAAGCGCGGTTTTGCGACGCTGCGGTTCAATTTCCGCGGCGCGGGCCGCAGCCAGGGCGAATTCGACGCCGGCATCGGCGAGCTGGCCGACGCCGCCACGGCGCTGGACTGGCTGCAGACGTCCAATCCGGCCGCCAGCCAGACCTGGGTCGCCGGTTTCGACTTCGGCGCCTATATCGCGCTGCAACTTCTGATGCGCCGCCCGGAGACGGACGGCTTCATCAGCGTTTCGCCGCCGACCAACATGTACGATTTCAGCTTCCTGGCGCCCTGCCCGGCCTCGGGCCTGTTCCTGACCGGTTCGGCCGACAGCATCACCCCGCCGGTGGAAGTGGAGCGCGTGGTCTCCAAGCTGCGCACCCAGAAGGGCATCGTCATCGACTACGAACTGGTCGATAGCGCGACCCACTTCTGGGCCGAGCACCTGCCTGAAGTCGAAAAAAGTGTCGGCGACTATCTGGACAAGCGGATCGAAGCCAACCCGATCTGATCGTCCACGGGCGACGCGCTCTGTGAAAAGCCCTTCAAAGGCCTCCCTTCGGGGAGGCCTTTTTCGTTCGGGACATCGACGCCTCAAGCTCCTAACATAACGTTGGTACCGGTAACGCGAGAGCGACCATGCACTATGACATCGTCATCGTCGGGGGCGGCGCGGGCGGCCTTGAGCTGGCGTCACGGCTGGGGCGCAAGCTGGGTCGCAAGGCCGGACGCGAGCGGGTGCTGCTGATCGACCGCTCGATCTTCCACATCTGGAAGCCGACCCTTCACGAAGTGGCAGCCGGGACGCTGGACACCCATCAGGAAGGCCTGTCCTATCCGATCCTGGCCCGCAGCAACCATTTCAGCTTCCTGCTGGGCGAATTGAGCGCCTTCGATCCCGTCGCCAAACGCGTGACCCTGGGCGAGATGCGCGCCGAGGACGGCGCCAACCTTGCCCCGGAGCGCCACGTCAGCTTCACCTGGGGCGTGCTGGCGATCGGCAGCGGCTCCAACCTCTTCGACACCCCCGGCGCGGAACGGGCGCACCTGCTGGAGCGCACCGAGGACGCCGAGCGCTTCCACGGCCGACTGTTGGCGGCGTTTATGCGAGCGCCGTTCTCGACCGACAAGGCGCTGCGAGTCGCCATCGTAGGGGGCGGCGCGACAGGCGTTGAACTGTCGGCCGAACTGGTCGAGGCGCACAACGAGCTTCAGGACGGACTGGGCGCGGAGCAGCGCTTTCGGCTGGAAATCACCATCGTCGAGGCGGCCCCGCGCATTCTGGGCGGGCTGCCCGAGAAGATCTCCGCCCAGGCGACAACAGCGCTGGAGCGCAAGGGAGTGCGGGTACGCACCGGGGCCAAGGTCATCGCCGTCCATCCAGACCGGCTGGAGACCAGTGTGGGCGACATCCCCGCCGAACTGATTGTCTGGGCTGCAGGCGTCAAGGCGGCCAACGGCAACGCGACCTTTGGCCTGGAGACCAACCGCATCAACCAGTTCGTGGTCAATGACCGGCTCGAGACCTCGGCGGTCGACGTCTACGCCATGGGGGACTGCGCCGCCTGCCCCTGGAAGGACGACAAGCTGGTGCCTGCCCGGGCCCAGGCCGCTCACCAGCAGGCTGAATATCTGACCCGGGTGATCGCCGCCCGCCTGCACGAGCGGCGGGTCGAGGACGCCTATGTCTACAAGGACTTCGGCTCCCTGGTCTCGCTGGGTGAAAATCGCGGCGTGGGGTCGCTGATGGGCGGCCTGGGCGGTCCCAACTTCTTCGTGGAGGGACTGATCGCCAAATACATGTACGTCTCGCTCCACCTCGCCCATCACCGGGCGATCCTGGGCACAGTCAAGACGGTGGTGCTGGCGCTGGCGCGCCTGCTGCAGGAGCGGGTGTCAGGCCGACTGAAGCTGCACTAGGCGGGCTGGACGATCCGCCCGCCCGTCATCGGGGCCGCCACCCCAGTGGTGCCCGGGAAACTGATCGGCAGCCCTCTTGCCGTCCGCGCCGCCAGATAGGCGAAAGCCTCGGCCTCGATGGCGTCGCCCCGCCAGCCGAACGCCTCGGCGGCCTTGACCGGCACCGGCGCCCGCTCGGCCAGGACCCGCATGATCTCGGGATTATGGCGGCCGCCGCCGCAGACGATGAGCGCGCTCGGCCGCGCGCCCTTTTCAAACGCCTTGACCACGGCCTCGGCCGTGAACGCCACAAGAGTGGCGGCCGCGTCTTCGGCGGAAAGACGCTCGACCGCGTCGAGGGTGAAATCGTAGCGGTCCAGCGACTTGGGCGCCGGCGCTTCGAAATAGCCGCCTGACAGCAGGCTTTTCAGCGCCACCTCATCCGCCTGACCCACGGCCGCAAGCCGGCCGTCCTCATCGAACCGTCCCAGCCCCCGAGCCTGCAGCATCAGGTCGATCATGCCGTTGCCGGGGCCTGTGTCGAAGGCCAGCAGCGTTCCGTCGGCATGGATCAGCGTGATGTTGGCCACCCCGCCCACATTGAGGGCCGCCACCGGCGCGACCAGGCCCGAGGCGCGGGCGCGGGCGGCGTGATAGATCGGCGCCAGAGGCGCGCCCTCCCCGCCGGCCGCGACGTCGGCGGTGCGAAAATCGAAGGCGACGGGGCGCCCCGTGGAATTGGCCAGTCGCTCAGCGTCCAGTAATTGCACCGTCCGGCCGATCCGGCCTGGCTGAGGGCGCTCGTGCAGAACGGTCTGGCCGTGCACGCCCAGGAGGTCGAAATCGCTCCAGGCCAGGCCATGCTCGGCGATGAAACTTTCCGCGGCGTGCAGGTGCTCGTCGGCGATCGCGCGGCGGGCTTCCTCGAAGATCGCCGGCTCGGGCGCGCCACGCGGCCAAGCCCTGGCCTGGTCGGTGGCCGCCAGCAACAGGTCGCGGGTCGCCTCTCGCAGCTTGCGCTCGCCCGCCGGGCCGAAGGCCTGGATGTCTTCGCCGTCGGTCTCAAGCACCGCCATGTCGACAGCGTCGAGCGAGGTGCCGGTCATGAATCCAAGGATGCGCATGAGCGTTGACTGCCATGCTCGCGGGCCTGTAGCTAGGCCCCATGATCGCCGCCCGTTTCCCCGTCCGCGCCTATTACCGCCCGCTGAAATAGCGGGAGGCCGGCCTGACACGTCGCCACCCTGCCGGGTCGCGTCTCACAAGATCATGGCGCTCCGGCCTTATCCGGAGATTGAGCCCATGAAACCCTCGCCACAACCCAGCCCGCCCGTGCTAGACGGCCGTCCGTCTCCGCAAGAGTCGTCCCATCCAGAGAGTCGATCCATGTCCGCGCCCGCCTCGTTCAAGTCGGAATTCCTGCAGACCCTGCAGGCGCGCGGCTACATCCACCAGATCACCCATCCGGATGAACTGGACGCGGCCGCCGCCGGCGGGATCGTCACGGCCTACATCGGCTTCGACGCCACGGCGCCCAGCCTGCACGTGGGCTCGCTGATCCAGATCATGATGCTGCGCCGCCTGCAGCAGGCCGGCCACAAGCCGATCGTGCTGATGGGCGGAGGCACCACCAAGGTGGGCGATCCCACGGGCAAGGACGAAAGCCGCAAGCTGTTGTCGGACGCCGACATCGCCGCCAACATCGCCGGCATCAAGTCGGTGTTCGCCAAGTTCCTGACCTTCGGCGACGGCCCAACCGACGCCATCATGGTCGACAACGACGAGTGGCTCAGCAAGTTCGGCTACGTGCAGTTCCTGCGCGACTACGGCGTGCACTTCACGGTCAACCGGATGCTGGCCTTCGACTCGGTCAAGCTGCGGCTCGAACGCGAGCAGCCGATGACCTTCCTCGAATTCAACTACATGCTGATGCAGGCGACCGACTTCCTGGAGCTGAACCGCAAGTACAATTGCGTGCTGCAGATGGGCGGCTCGGACCAGTGGGGCAACATCCTCAATGGCGTGGAACTGACCCGCCGGGTCGACCAGAAGGCAGCATACGGCCTGACCACGCCCCTGCTGGCCACCGCCTCGGGCGCCAAGATGGGCAAGACCATGTCGGGCGCCGTCTGGCTCAACGCCGAGCAGCTCAGCCCCTATGACTACTGGCAGTTCTGGCGCAACACCGAGGACGCCGACGTGGGCCGCTTCCTTAAGCTGTTCACCGACCTGCCCCTGGACGAGATCGCCCGCCTGGAGGCCCTGCCGGGCGCCCAGATCAATGACGCCAAGAAGGTGCTGGCCGACGAAGCCACACGCATGGCGCATGGCGAAGACGCCGCGCGTTCGGCGCGCGACGCCGCCGAGAAGGCCTTCGAGCAGGGGGTGACCTCGGCCGACTTGCCGACCTATGAACTTGAATCAGAGTTTCTGAAAAACGGGATTGTGCTCGCCGTCCTCGCTGGGGCCGCGTTCGATCAATCACGCGGTGAGATCCGCCGCCTGGCCCAAGGCGGTGGTTTGAAGCTGAATGATAAAGCCGAGGCCGACGCCAACCGCGTCGTCACTGAAGCCGACCTGATCGACGGGGTGGTCAAGCTGGGCGCCGGCAAGAAGAAGATCGTTCTGGTCAAACCCATCTGACCAGTGTCGTCCCGGACGCCTCGAAGAGGCGGTCCGGGACCGCTGGAAATATCGACGTAGAACTGAATTACGGAGAAAGACGATGCTTCAAGCCGGTGACAAGGCTCCCGCGTTCGACCTGCCGACCGACACCGGCCGGGTCAGTCTTGCGAGCCTGAAGGGTAAGAAGATCGTCCTCTACTTCTATCCCAAGGACGATACGTCGGGCTGCACGTCAGAGGCGCTGCAGTTCTCGTCCGAGGTCGAGGAATTCGCCAAGGTGGGCACGGTGATCATCGGCGTTTCAAAGGACAGCGCCGCCTCGCACGCCAAGTTCCGTCTCAAGCACGACCTCACCGTCGAACTGGCCGCCGACACCACCGGCGAGATCGTCGAAACCTACGGCGCCTGGGTCGAGAAGAGCATGTACGGCCGCAAATATATGGGGATCGATCGCTCGACCTTCCTGATCGACGCCGAAGGCGTGATCCGCGAGGTGTGGCGCAAGGTGAAGGTGCCGGGTCATATCAAGGCGGTGCTGACTGCGGCGCGCGCCTTGAAATAGCTGCGCTTAGCGGGATTTCGCCACAGCCTCAGTGCGGACTGGCCAACGGGCAACACTGTTGCATTTCCGCCTCGATGAGCCAGCTTCTGTCTTGGGAGCCCCCGTCCGGCGTGGCCTGCGCGTTCAGAACGCGTTAACGCTTGTTACCGCATGCTGATTTTTTCGACTCGTCCTCCCTTACGGAGTGAAGAGTCTTGCACCATTCGGCTTTATCGTTGCATATCCCCGTGTCCTGAAAACGGGGGTTTCCTAGGCCATGGTGATCAAGCGCTTCGAGCGGCTTCGGCAATCCCTGGAAGGCCTGTTTCCCGAACGCCATCTCTACATCCGCTCCGGCGGCGAGATGCGCGGCTACGTGTTTTCCACAAACAAACAACTGCTTGCCGCCGCCGGCGTGGGTGTCGCCGCCCTGTGGATGGGTATTTGCACCGCCTCGATGATGGTCAACGCCCTGGCCGTCAGCTCCACCGACCAGCAGGTCATCAAGCAGCGCGCTTACTATGAGCGCTTGAACGCCGACCGCCAGGATCGCCTGAACCGGGCCATGGCCCAACTGTCGGCGACGAACGGCTCGATCGATGATCTGGCCGCCTCGGTCGAGAAGCGCCACGCCGCCCTCGCCATGCTGGTCAGCGACTTCAAGGGCGTGCCTGGCGCCGCCGACGCCCTCAAGGTGGCCAAGCCCCGCCTGCTGGCCGCCTCGCCCGTTCAGCGCATTCAGGCCACCCGGATGGATCAGGAGCGCCTGATCGACGCCGCCGAGACCTTCGCCAAGAGCCGCGCCGAACGCCTTCGCCTCGCCATGCGCATGGCCGGCCTGGACGCGGGTAACTACACTGGGCGCGGCGCTTCGCTGGGCGGACCGCTGATCGAAGCCAAAGACCCGCGCGCACTGGCCGCCGTGCTCGACGTCGATGAAGAGTTCGCCAGCCGCATCCAGCGCGCCGCCACCGACATGTCGGACATGCGCTCGCTGAACGCCGCAGCCCAGAAGCTTCCGTTCTTCCGTCCAACCAGCAACCCGGCGCTCAGCAGCAGCTACGGCGTACGGTTCGACCCCTTCACCCATCGCCCGGCGTTCCATTCGGGCCTGGATTTCCCCGGCGCGTTCTACACCCCGATCCTGGCGACAGCGCCAGGCGTGGTTTCATTCACCGGCGTGCGCTCGGGCTACGGCAACACGGTTGAGATCGATCACGGCGGCGGCTTCAAGACGCGATATGCTCACCTTCAGGCGACCGCTGTCCGGGTTGGACAACGCGTGGCGATCGGACAACGCGTTGGGGCCATGGGCTCGACGGGCCGCTCCACCGGTCCGCACCTGCACTACGAAGTCTGGGCCAATGGTCGCGCCCAGAACCCCAATCGGTTTTTGAAGGCTGGTGAGTATGTTCAGCAAACAAACTAAGGCCCCGGCGCGCGGCCCGACCAAGATCGAGCCCCTCCCACTCCGGTCTCGACCATGGACAATGCTCGTAAGGCGTCCGCCGCAAGGTGGCCTCGCTGATTTCGGACGGCATCACCGAGGTCGTCGAGGGCGGCGTCACGGGCGACGGCGAACTGCAGATTGACGGCGTGGTCCGCGGCGATGTTCGCGTCGGTCCGCCTGACCGTCGGCGACACCGGCCACATCGAAGGCTCGGTCTATGCCGAAGCCACCGAGATCCGCGGCCGCGTGATCGGCTCGGTGACCGCCAAGCAGGTGCGTCTTTATGGGACAGCCTACGTCGACGGCGACATCACCCACGAACAGCTGGCGATGGAAACCGGGGCCTTCTTCCAGGGCCGCAGCCTGAAGTTCCAGCGCCCCGCGCCGCAAGCCGCGCCGACGCCCGTCCTGGCGCCCCCGATCGAAGCTCAAGCCAAGCCGGCCTGAAGACACGCAAACGCCCCGGCCAGCCGGGGCGTTTTTCGTTGAGGGTCAGCGACTGGACAGCACGAAGGTGTTGCCGTCTGGATCCTTGAACTTGGCGAAGGTCCCCCAGGGCTGTTTCTCAGGCGGTCCCTCGAACTCGACGCCCTTCTCGACCATTCTGCGATAGCTGTGCTCGACATCGTCGCAGGCCAGCGAACCGTTGAAGAAAGTGCCGATGCGGTCCTCGTGACCTTCGGGCGTGAACAGCACCAGTCCGGTCTCGGCGCCCGGGATCGACAGCTCGATCCAGCGCTGCGGTCCCATGGGCTGATCCGTGGCGACGCGCAGCCCGACCTTCTCGGTCCAGAAGGCCAGCGCGCGGTCCTGATCGCTGGTGGGGATGCTGACGAACTTCACCTGCCTGATCATGCTCATGTCCCGCCCCTCAATCCTCTTGAGTGATCGGATTGGATAGCGGTGGGGCGTTGCGCGGGGGAAGTCGTGCAGGCATTGCTATAGCAATGATGACGCAGATCTATGCCCTGGATCGCTATGTGCTGGATACGCTGATGGCGGACCTGGTCGGTCACGACCACAAGCCCTCTGCATTCCTGGTCTATCTGGCGATCACCGCAGCACACGCTGAAGGACGCGCGGTCTTCAGCCACGCCCAGTTGGCCGAGCGCACGGGGCTATCTCGACGCACGGCGCAGAGCGCGGTGGAGGTGCTCAAACGAAGAGGTCTGGTCAGTGTCGACCGCGACGGGCCGAGGGAAGCGGCGATCTATGTCCCGCTGACGCCTTGGCGACGTCAACGGGACTAGAACATCAAGCGTCGCGCGTGGCGCCGACGCGCTGGGCCAGAGACGCGCCCATGAACTCGTCCAGATCGCCGTCAAGCACACCCTGGGTGTCCGAGGTCTCGACGTTGGTCCGCAGGTCCTTGACCATCTGATAGGGCTGCAGGACGTAGCTGCGGATCTGGTGACCCCAGCCGATATCGGTCTTCTGATCTTCCAGCGCCTGCTGGGCGGCTTCCCGCTTCTGCAACTCGGCCTCGTAGAGGCGCGCGCGTAGCATCTTCCACGCTTCTTCACGGTTCTGGTGCTGCGATCGGCCGGCCTGGCAGGCCACGGCGATACCCGTCGGAATGTGGGTCAGGCGCACGGCCGAGTCGGTCTTGTTGATGTGCTGACCGCCGGCGCCGCTGGCGCGATAAGTGTCGGTGCGCACATCGGACGGGTTGATCTCGATCTCGATGGCGTCATCGACCACCGGATAGACCCACGCCGAAGCAAAGCTGGTGTGACGCTTGGCCGCGGCGTCATAGGGACTGATACGCACCAGACGGTGAACGCCGGCCTCGGTCTTCAGCCAGCCATAGGCGTTCGGGCCCTTGACCAGCAGGGTGGCCGACTTGATGCCGACCTGGTCGCCGGCCGTCTCTTCAACCAGTTCGACGCTCATCTTGTGAGCGTTGGCCCAGCGCGAATACATGCGCAGCAGCATGCCGGCCCAGTCGCACGACTCGGTGCCGCCGGCTCCGGAATTGATTTCGACATAACAGTCGTTGCCGTCGGCCTCGCCCGACAGCAGGGCTTCAAGCTCGGCGCGACCCGCGCGGTCCTTGAGATCCTTCAACTGGGCGCGGGCGTCCTCCAGCAGGGCTTCGTCGCCCTCCATGTCGGCCAGCTCGGCATATTCCAGCGCGTCCTTGAGACCCTGTTCGAGGGCCTGTACGGCCTCGACCTCGAGCCGCGAGCGGTCGCGCGACACGATCTGTGCGGCTTCCGGGTCATTCCACAGCGTCGGGTCCTCGACCCGCGCGTTCAGCTCATCGAGTTTTCGAAGCGCGACATCCCAGTCAAAGACGCCTCCTGAGCAGAGCGATGCTCTGCTCGATGTCGGCCTTCATGGCCTCGACATCCGGTCTCATCGCGAACTCCTGCGATACAAAAGTGAGGCGCGGACATAGGACGCGCCGGGACGAGTGGCTAGTGGTTAGTGGCACGTGGCTGATGATTGGGAGCCTTGGGCGGCGGCTTGGCGGCCTCGGCGGCGTTGGGCGCGCCGGTCGGCACGCCGTTGGGCCAGGCGTCCGAATAGGGTTGCGGGCCGGCGATGGCGGCCGGAACCTCGACCTTCGGCTCGGTGCCGGGACGGAACGCCTCGCGAATGCCGCGCACCATGGCGAACTTGGCCGTCTTTGGCGGCTTGAAGTCGACAACCGGCGTGCCCTTCAGGGCTTCCTTCATGAAATCCATGAACACCGGGACCGCGTCCACGGCGCCGGTTTCACCCTCCCCCAGGGAGCGGTTATCGTCGAAGCCGACAAAGACGCCGACCACCACGTTGGGCGAATAGCCCACAAACCAGGCGCTGCGATATTCGTTGGTGGTGCCGGTCTTGCCCGCCAGCGGGCGACCCAGCGAACTGACCGCCGCCGCTGTGCCGCGCTGGACCACGCCCTGCAACATCGAGGTGATCTGATAGGCCGTCACCGGGTCCATCACCTGCTCGCCCGGCGCCTGGAAGCGCGGGCTCTCGTCGCCGTTGAAGCCGGCGTTGCACTTGATGCAGTCACGCTTGTCGGCGCGGAAGATGACCTTGCCCTCGCGATCCTGGACCAGTTCGATCAGGTGAGGCTCGACGCGGCGACCGCCGTTGACGAAGGGCGCATAGGCCGAGGTCAGCTTGAACGGTGTGGTCTCACCCGCGCCCAAGGCCATGGCCAGCACGGGCTGCATGTCGCGCACCACGCCGGTCCGCTTGGAAAACTCGATGATCTTCTTCATGCCGACGCTTTGGGCCAGGCGCACGGTCATGGCGTTGATCGACTGCTCCAGCCCCTTGCGCAGCGGCTGCGCCCCGTAAAACTCCTTGTGGTAGTTCTCGGGGCTCCAGTCCTCGCCGTTCGCGCCCTTCAGGGTGATGGCGCTGTCGACCACCACGCTGGCCGGCGTGTCAGCCCGTTATCGAGCCCCGTGGCATAGACGAACGGCTTGAAGGCCGAGCCTGGCTGACGCATGCGCCTGGGTGGCGCGGTTGAAGCTGCCCAGCCCAGCATCAGAACCCGCCCATGCACCGCGCAGCACCCGGCCAGAGTTGGGATCGACTGCCACACAGCGCGCCACTGCACTGCAGGCACCTGCCTGAGACGATAGGCGGATGAATTGTCGACCTGTTCGACAAAGATCAGATCGCCGGGCTTGAGACCCTTTGTCGCACGGGCCCAGGCTACGTCGGCGCCGGTGAGAGCGCCCTCGCCCGCATTCTTGGTCAATCGAATACGGCCATCGGGAGAGATCACGACGGCGGGCCGCCAGCCAGGGCGCTCGGACGGCGGGGCCTTGGCTCGGGCGGCCTTTTCCCAGTCGGCGTTGTCAGCCTCGACATGCCCCCAGGCGCCGCGCCAGCCATGGCGACGGTCATAGTTCTCGAGACCGTCCATCAGGGCGACGCGAGCGGCGGTCTGCAGGCGCGGGTCGAGCGTCGTGCGCATGTAGTAGCCGCCTTCATTGAGCCGCGGCCCAAGGGTGGCGACGCCGCGCTGGCGCACTTCCTCGACGAAATAGTCGGCGTCACGATAGGCCGCGCGCTTGGGTGCGGCCTGAACCACCAGGTCCTCTGCCTTGGCCTTCTCGGCGTCGGCCTTGGACACCCACCCCAATTCCGCCATCTGATCCAGGATCCAGTTACGGCGGAAGATCGCCTTGGCCTTGTTTCGGACTGGATGGTAATTGTCGGGACCCTTTGGCAGCGCGGCCAGATAGGCACACTCAGCCAGGGTCAGGTCCGGCAGAGATTTGCCGAAATAGTTGTATGAGGCCGCGCCCACGCCGAACGAGCGATAGCCCAGCCAGATCTCGTTGAGGTACAGTTCGAGGATCTGCTGCTTGTCGAGCGACTGCTCCAGGCGGTGCGCCAGGATGGCTTCCTTGAACTTGCGGCCGACCGTGGCGTCGCTGGTCAGCAGAACGTTCTTGGCGACCTGCTGGGTGATGGTCGAACCGCCCTCCAGACGCTTGCCCCGGGCGGCGTTGCCGACATTCTTGAGCATGGCGCGCGAGAAGCCGCCGACATCGACGCCGCTGTGCCGGAAGAAGTTGCGATCCTCGGCCGCCATGAAGGCCTGTGCCAGTTGGGGCGGTATCTGGTCGTAGGGAACGAAGATGCGGCGCTCTTTGGAGTATTCACCGATTAGGGTGCCGTCCCAGGCATAGACGCGCGTTGCGGTCGGCGGGCGATAGTCCTGCAACTCGCCGGCGTCCGGCATGTCGTGGAACAGCCAGGCCGCATAGATCGCGATCGCGAAGCCCGCCACGGCGATCGCGGAAAGCACCGCTACGCCGGCGATGGCCATCCATCGTTCGGTGGGTTTCAGATCCACGCGGCCTCCGTCGGGCGACGCGCCCTCGCCCGCCTCTTGTCCATCCTCTAGAGCCGGCTGCACAAAAGTGTAAGCGGTTTTGCGGTCGCGACCTCGCGCGCCGACTCGAGTCCATGCGTCTAACGCGCATTAGGCAGGGCGCCAACGGCGCGCACGCCTCAGGACTTGCGAACCTGAGCCGCGAAATAGGACTCGATGGCGTCGCCGACGGCGTTGACCACCCGCGCACGACTGCCGGGGTTACTCAGCAGCTTTTCGTCTTCAGCATTGGTGATGAAGCCCATCTCCAGCAGCACGGCAGGCACATCCGGCGCCAACAGAACGACGAAGCCGGCATCGCGATGACTGCGTCGCAGCAGCGAGGTTTCCTCACCCACCCGCTCGAGCAGCAGCTGAGCGAAAGCGGCGGAGCGGTTCTTGGTGGCGCGCTGAGACAGATCGAGAAGGATCTGGCTTACCGCGCGATCACGACCCGGCAGACTGGCCTTCATCAGCCAGTCGTCCTTCTCCAACACCCGTGCGACACGATCGGCGCCCTTTTCCGACAGGGTGTAGACGCTGGCGCCCCGGGTCGTGATGTCCGGACCCGAGTCGGCGTGCATTGAGATGAAAAGGTCTGCGTCGGCGCGGCGGGCGATCTGCACCCGCGCCTCCAGCGGAATGAATGTATCGGTGTCACGGGTCATCACCACCTGGAACCGGCCAGACTTTTCCAGTCGGGCCTTCAGGGCCTTGGCAGCGGCCAAGGTGACATCCTTCTCGTACACCGAAGCGCCCAGCGAACCGGGATCCTTGCCGCCGTGGCCCGCGTCGATGACGATGACCTTCTTCAGGCGAAGCGGAGCAGCCTTCACGGCGCTGGAGACCTGAATCAGCTTGGGCATGGCCGACGCCGGCGCCGCGCCGTCGATCGCCTTCAGATCGATCACATATCTATAGGCCACGGCGCCGTCGCCGGGTGGCAACAGAAAGCGACGGCGAACCTCGGCGCGTCCGGCCAGGTCCAGCCGAAGGCGCGCACCGCCGCCGGCTTCATCGATGACCCAGCGCTTGACCAGGCCCTGACCAGCGCCCTGAAGATCGCCCGAAACCGAGACATTCGGCAATCCGATGACGATGCGTTGATCGAGCGAGCCGTCGGCGATCAACCGTCCGACGGCGGCGCGATCAAGGTCGATGACGATGCGGGTCTCTGCGCGGTCTCCGCCGAAGCGTACTTTTTGCACGCCGGCGGCCGGCGCCTGGCCCTGAGCCATGGCGACAGCGACGCCCGTAACGGTCAGGCCGGCGACGATAAACGCCGCCTTCAGCCAACCAGCCCGAGCTAAACCTATGAGAACCTTACGCATACCGCGCCCACGCATCCCCATCTGGTGAACCAAACGTCAATATCCACCAAGCGCGGTAGCAAAAGCGTTAAACCGGGCCGTGTTGTCGAGTGCTTTCCTTTTGCCTCGCGATGTTGCTACAATTCCCGGGCGTGCGAGCGACGTGATCGTCATGGAAGCCCGCGCGAGCGACCGCGATGTGATCGAAGCCTTTCGCCTCCTTCGTTTCGTGCGCCGCGACTAGACGACCTGTTTCAAGGATCGATCCTTCGTTCGTAGGCAGACGCCTGCCCGAGGTCCGATCCGAAGAGCCCGCGTCGGGCTCTGCGCCTTCCCGGCGACGACGCACCATCCGATCAGCGCCACTCTGGCGCGACCCGGTAAACCATCCAGCCTGCGCCTCACGGCGCGGTGGAGAAAACGAAACCTCATGGGCTGCGCCGCACCCGTCCGCCATTGGCATCCGACCTCTCGCAACCGCACTGGCGGAGCGACGGGCGGTGACGCGCGCGCCTGTCTTTCATATCGGCGACCGGGCCAGGAGCCCGCCGTGCGCCGTGGAGATTCCCTTAATGTCGAAGAAGATGCTGATCGACGCAGCACACGCCGAAGAGACGCGTGTGGTCGTCGTGGACGGAACCCGGGTTGAAGAATTCGATTTCGAAAGCCAGACCCGCAAACAACTTCGCGGAAACATCTATCTCGCCAAGGTGACGCGCGTTGAACCCAGCCTCCAGGCTGCATTCATCGAATATGGCGGTAATCGCCATGGCTTCCTCGCCTTCAACGAGATCCATCCGGACTACTATCAGATTCCGGTCGCGGACCGTGAAGCGCTGATGCGCGACGACTCGCATGACGACGAGGACGACCACGTCGCCTCGCGCCGCGACGACGAAGACGATGGCGACCACGTCGACGACGAGGACGACGCCGTCGAAGAAGAGCTGGCGCGCCGCAAGCGCCGCCTGATGCGCAAGTACAAGATCCAGGAAGTGATCCGCCGCCGGCAGATCATGCTGGTTCAGGTCGTCAAGGAAGAGCGTGGCAACAAGGGCGCGGCCCTGACCACCTACCTGTCGCTGGCTGGTCGCTACGGCGTCCTGATGCCCAACACGGCGCGCGGCGGCGGCATCAGCCGCAAGATTACCACGATCACCGACCGCAAGCGCCTCAAAAGCGTCGTGCAAAGCCTGGACGTGCCGCAGGGCATGGGCCTGATCGTCCGCACGGCCGGCGCCAAGCGCACCAAGGCCGAGATCAAGCGCGACTACGACTATCTGCTGCGCCTGTGGGAAAACATCCGCGAGACGACCCTGCACTCGGTCGCCCCGGCGCTGATCTACGAGGAAGAAGACCTCGTCAAACGCGCCATCCGCGACATGTACGACAAGGAGCTGGAAGGCATCTGGGTCGAGGGCGAGGCCGGTTTCCGCGAAGCGCGCGACTTCATGCGCATGCTGATGCCCAGCCAGGCCAAGAAGGTCTTCCACTACCGCGATCCGGCCCCGCTGTTCGTCAAGCACCGCATCGAAGACCATCTGGCGCAGATCTATTCGCCGATCGTCCCGCTGCGTTCGGGCGGCTATCTGGTGATCAACCAGACCGAGGCGCTGGTCGCCATCGACGTCAACTCGGGCAAGGCCACGCGCGAGCGCAATATCGAAGCGACCGCGCTGAAGACCAATACCGAAGCCGCCGAGGAAGCCGCCCGCCAGTTGCGCCTGCGCGACCTGGCCGGCCTGATCGTCATCGACTTCATCGACATGGATGAAGCCAAGAACAACCGCACCGTCGAGAAGGTCCTCAAGGACGCCCTGAAGGACGATCGCGCCCGCATCCAAATGGGCAAGATCAGCGGTTTTGGCCTGATGGAAATCAGCCGCCAGCGTCGCCGCACCGGCGTGCTGGAAGGCACCACCCACGTCTGCGAACACTGCGAAGGCACAGGCCGGGTCCGCTCGGTCGAGTCCAGCGCCCTCGCCGCGCTGCGCGCGGTGGAAGTCGAAGCCCTCAAGGGCAGCGGCTCGGTGACCCTCAAGGTCTCGCGCGCCGTCGGCATCTACATCCTCAATGAAAAGCGCGCCTACCTGATCCGCCTGCAGCAGACCCACGGTCTGTTCGTGACGGTCCTGGTCGACGACACGCTGCACGCCGCCGAGAACGAGATCGAGCGCACCGAGCTGGGCGATCGCATCGCCGTCGCGCCGGCGCCGCTGGCCGACGACCTGGCCGACGACGACTTCGCCTATGACGACGAGGACGAAGACGAGGATGAGGAAATCCTCGACGAAGAAGAGGTCGAACGCGAAGACACCGACGACGACGACGCCTCGACCCGCGCCGCGTCGCGCGCCAAGCCTCGCACCGAGGCGGCCGAAGACGACAGCGACCGCAACCGCAAGCGCAAGCGTCGCCGTCGCGGCCGCCGGGATGAGACTGACGCCGCGCCGGACGCCGAAGCGCTGCAGCGTTCCGACGACGATCTGGGCGACGAAGCCCGTGACGGTGACTTCGCCATCGAAGGTGAAGACGAGGAAGCCCGTCGTCGCCGCCGTCGTCGCGGCCGTCGTGGCGGCCGTCGTGGCGGTCGCGAGGACGGTGATCGCCCGGCCGACGCCTTCGTCTGGATTCGTCCGCGCGTCCCGTTCGGCGACAGCGCCTTCGCCTGGCACGATCCGGCCGCGCTCGATGGTCGTGGCGGCGAGCCCCGCCGCCCGGCGCCCGAGCGCGAGCCCGAACGGGCTCCGGTCGAGCGCGCCGAACGTCCTGAACCGGCCGCCGACCGTCCCGAACGGGCTGAACGCTCCGAGCGCCGCTCGGGTCGCTCGGGCCGTGGCCGTCGCGGCGAGCGTGAAGCGCGTCCTGCGGCTATCGAAACCGCCGTCGAGGTCGAGGCCGAGATTGAAGCCGTGGCAGAAGCGCCCGTGATCGCCTCGGCGGTCGTGGAAGCCCCGCCCAGCGATATCTGGGTCGAACTCCCCGCCCCCAGCGAAGATGCTCCAAAGAAGGCTCGCCGGCCCCGCGCCCGAGGCCGCAAGGCCGACGCGGCTACGGAAGCCGTGGCGGAGACCGAGGCCGTCGCGGTCGAAGAACCGTCGGCTGTCGTCGAGGTCGCCGCGCCGGTTGAAGCCGCACCGGAAGTCGTCGCCGAGCCCGCGCCCGTCGCGGCGCCCGAACCTGAACCCGTCCTGGAAACGGTCTCGGCGTCCGCCGAGCCGGACCCGGCCGAGATCTCCGAACCGCCTGCCAAGCCCCGCAAGGGCTGGTGGCGCCGGGGCTAATGCATGATCGTGGACGGCCGGGCCCTGGCTCGACCGTCCACGACGCCTATATGGGCTGGTGACGGAAGATGGAAAGCAGCGGTTCACAGACCGCTGAAATCCACGTTACATTGGCCTCGATCGCGGGGGCGCGACCTGGAGACACTGGATGACCTCCCGCACGCGGTGGGCTGAAAAACGGTTCCGCGCCCTGTGTTCCGTCGCGATCATGACGGCGATCAGTGTTTCCGCGCCGGTGTCCGCACAAGCCCAAGACGGCGAATCCCTGATCCGCGACACCGAGATTGAGGAAATCCTCCTTCACGACGCCGTGCCGATCTTCCGGGCCGCCGGCCTGGATCCCAAATCCGTGCACATCCTGCTGATCGGCAGCAAGGAACTGAACGCCTTCGCCGCGCCGGGCATCATGGGCATCAATACCGGCCTGATCCGTCAGTCCGAAAACCCCAATCAGCTCAAGGGCGTCATCGCCCACGAAGTCGGTCACTTGCAGGCCGGCCACTCGTTTCGCTCCGGGGACATGACGAGGGCTGGCCTCAAGCCGATGATCCTGACGATGGGTCTTGGCGTCCTCGCCGCCCTCGCTGGCGCGCCTGACGCTGGCGCGGTGCTATTGGGCAACGCCAGCTTCTTTGGCCAACTGGGCGCGCTGGGCTACAGCCGCGAGCAGGAAGGCCGCGCCGACCAGGCCGGCGCTACGCTGCTGGAGGCCACCGGCCAGTCTGGTCGGGGTCTCGTCGAGTTCTTCGATAACTTCCGCTACCAGGAGGTTTTCGACCAATCGCGGCGCTTCGCCTACTTCCGTAGCCACCCTCTGTCGTCGGAGCGGATCGACGCCCTGCGCAACCGCGTCGAGCACCTGTCGAACTACGAACAGGTCGATACGCCGGAGGATCTGGCGGAGCATGAGATCATGAAGGCCAAGCTGGAAGGGTTCATGAACCCGCAGTCGGCCCTGATCAAATACAAGGAAACCGACCGCAGCTATCCGGCCCGGTATGCGCGCGCCATCGCCTACTATCAGATGAAGGAGCCTGATCGCGCCCTTGGCCTGATCGACGGCCTGCTGACAGAGCAACCGAAAAATCCTTACCTGTGGGAGCTGAAGGGCCAGGTTCTGTTTGAATTCAATCGCGTCCAATTGGCCGAAGCGCCTCAGCGCCGGTCGGTGGAACTGAAACCCGACGCGGCTCTTTTGCGGATCAATCTGGGCCAGACCCTGATCGGCCTCAATGATCCCAAGAAGGTCGAAGAAGGCGTGCAGGAGCTGAAACGCGCCCTGCTGGCCGAGAACGACAATGCCGTCACCTGGCGCCTTCTGGCCCAGGCCTATGACCAGCAGGGCAAGGACGGCGAAGCCCGTCTGGCCACCGCCGAGCAGTATTTCTCCATGGGCGCGCCGCAGGAAGCCCGGGTGTTCGCCATGCGCGCCCGCGAACTCCTGACCAAGGACACCCCCGAATGGCGGCGTGCGACGGACATTGTCCTGGCCTCGCGCCCCAGCAACCAGGACCTCAAGGATCTGGCCAAGGAAGGCGCGACCCAGTCCGTCTTCCGCCGCTGATCATCGACATCGTTTCCGGGACTCTCATGAACCTGACCCACCGCGCTGGCGTTTTCGCCGCCTCGCTCGCCCTTTCTGGCGCCCTGATGACCGGCTGTGCGCCCGCCAAGCCCGACAAGGCCTTCGGCGATAAAGTTCGGGCCTACCTGCTGGAGCATCCCGAGGTGCTGCTGGAAGTCAGCGCCAAGCTGGAGCAGAAGCAGGCGGCCAAGGTCGCCGAGACCGGTCGCAAGGCCATCGGCCAGTATCGGCAGGCGATCGAACGCGATCCGCGCGACTTCGTCGCCAATCCGAACGGCGTGGTCACCGTCACCGAGTTCTTCGACTACCGCTGCGGCTACTGCAAACAGGCTGCACCGGAGATCGTGAAGCTGATTCAGGAAAACCCCGACGTCCGGTTCGTGTTCAAGGACTTCGTGATCTTCGGCCATGATTCAGAGGCCGCCGCGCGCCTGTTCCTCGGGGCCAAGGACCAGGGCAAGGATCTGGCGCTGCACCAGGCTCTGATGGCCGAGAAGAGCCTGGACGAAGCCGCCGCTCTGCGCATCGCCGCCGGCCTCGGCATTGACGTCGCCAAGGCCCGAGCCGCCGGCGCCAGCCAGGCGACGACCCAGCACCTCGCCGACACCCACGGCCTGGCCCAAGCCCTGGCCATTGAAGGCACGCCGGCCTTCATCATCGGCGACCAGCTGATTCCCGGCGCGGACATGAACGCCCTGAAGCTTGCGATTGCTCAGGCCAAGGCCGCCAGGGTCAGAAAGGCCTGATCGCAGCGGGCCGGCTGATCGACCAGAAGGCCTAGATCAGGCCCGCCAGCGGCGAGCTGGGATCGGCATACATCCGCTTGGGCATCCGACCGGCCAGATAGGCCTCCCGGCCTGCGATGACCGCGTGCTTCATGGCGCGAGCCATGCGGATCGGATCCTTGGCCTCGGCGATGGCGGTGTTCATCAGGATGGCGTCGCAGCCCAGTTCCATGCCGATGGCCGCGTCAGACGCCGTGCCGACGCCTGCGTCGACCAGCACCGGAACCGTCGCGTTTTCGATGATGATTCTGAGGTTCACCCGGTTCTGGATGCCCAGACCCGAGCCGATCGGCGCGCCCAGCGGCATGATCGCCACAGCGCCGGCCTCTTCCAGCTTGCGACAATAGACCGGATCGTCCGAGCAATAGACCATGACCTGGAAGCCCTCGGCGACCAGCAGCTTCAGCGAGCGCAGGGTCTCTTCCATGTCAGGATAGAGAGTTTTGGGATCGGATAGCACTTCCAGCTTCACCAGGTCCCAGCCGCCGGCCTCGCGGGCCAGGCGCAGGGTGCGCACGGCATCCTCTCCGGTGAAGCAACCGGCGGTGTTGGGCAGATAGGTGAAGCGGTCCTGCTTGATGTAGTCGACCAACAGGGGCTGGGTCGGATCGGTCAGGTTCACGCGGCGAACGGCCACGGTGACGATCTCAGCGCCGGCGGCTTCTGCGGCCGCCGCATTGGTCGCGTAGTCCTTGTATTTTCCCGTGCCGACGATCAGTCGCGAGGTGAAGGTGCGGCCGGCGACGGTCCAAGTATCGTCGGCGGCGACGGAGTCGGGGGAAACATGCGCGTTCATGCGGCTGGTTTACGCCTGCGGAAGTCCGGTTTCAAACCCGTAGAACCCGCAGTGTTCTAGCCGCCGCCAATAAAGGTGACGATCTCGATGCGGTCACCGTCCGCGAGCGCGGTGTCGCCATAGGTCGAACGCGGCACGATCTCCAGATTGCGTTCAACGGCCACCTTGCGGGCGTCCAGACCCAATGCGACGACCAGATCCGCGACGCTGGAAACCCCCGCGATATCCCGTTCGTCGCCGTTCAATAAAAGCCTCATCTCACCTCCTGAGCGAGCCCTGCTTGTGACCCGGCGGAACCGGCTATACAAGACCTTCGGAATCGACGGCGGAGCCGAATGGTAAAACCGATCCATGTGCTGAGCGGCCCGAATCTCAACCTGTTGGGAACGCGTGAGCCCGAGATCTACGGCAAGGACACGCTCGACGATGTCCGGGCGCGCTGCGAGGCGCGTGCGGCTTCGCATGGCCACTCCGTGGTCTTCCGGCAGTCCAACCATGAGGGTCAGTTGATCGACTGGGTGCAGGAGGCGCGTGTGTCTGCCTCGGCGCTGGTGATCAATCCGGCTGGCTACGGCCACACCTCAATCGCCTTGCTGGATGCGCTCAAGATGTTGAGCATCCCGGTGATCGAGTGCCACCTGTCCAACCCGGCGGCGCGGGAGGAATTCCGCCGCCACACCTATGTCTCGCTGGCGGCCACGGGGATCGTGTCCGGCTTTGGCGCGGCGAGTTATGAACTGGCGATCGAGGCCGCTATCGGCCTGATCGGCGCGAACTAGGTCCAGCCCGCTGGCGTGCAGTCGCCGCGAGCCAAGAGAACAAGGTAGCTTCAATGTCCAATCCCAAGGCTTCCGCCGATCCGGTCGAGACTCCGTCGATCGACGCCCGCCTGGTCCGCAAACTCGCGGACATCCTGAAGGACACGGGCCTGAGCGAGATCGAGGTCGAGCACGCCGGCCTGAAGATCCGCGTGGCCCGCGAACTGACCGTGGCCGCCGCGGCCACCACCTATGTCCAGGCCCCGCAGGCCTATGCGCCGCAGGCCGCGCCAGCGCCGGCCGCCGCTACGATCCCTGACGCGGTCGCTTCGCCCGCCGCCCGCGCGGCCGGCGATCTGGTCAAGTCGCCGATGGTCGGCACGGTCTACATGTCGCCCCAGCCGGGCGCTGACGCGTTCATAAAGGTTGGCGACACCGTCGCCGCCGGCCAGACCCTGCTGATCGTCGAAGCGATGAAGACGATGAACCCGATCTCGGCCCCCAAGGCCGGCAAGGTCGTCGAGATTCTCGTCGGCGACGCCCAGCCCGTCGAGTTCGGCGAGCCCCTCGTCGTCATCGAGTAACGATCATGTTTGACAAGATCCTGATCGCGAACAGGGGCGAGATCGCGCTCCGGGTTCACCGCGCCTGCAAGGAAATGGGCATCGCCACCGTGGCGGTCCACTCCGAGGCCGACTCCAACTCGATGTGGGTGCGCCTGGCAGACGAAAGCGTCTGCATCGGCCCCGCCCCCGCCGCCAAGAGCTACCTGAACATCCCGTCTATCATCGCCGCCTGCGAGATCACCGGCGCCCAAGCCGTTCACCCCGGCTACGGCTTCCTGTCGGAAAACGCTCGCTTCGCCGAGATCGTGGGCGCTCACGGCTTCACCTTCATCGGTCCCAAGCCGGAACACATCCGGATGATGGGCGACAAGATCACCGCCAAGCAGGCCGTGAAGGACGCGGGCATCCCCGTCGTACCCGGTTCGGACGGCGGCGTGGCCACCGAGGAAGAAGCCTTCGCGGCCGCCGACAAGATCGGCTTTCCCGTGCTGATCAAGGCCGCCTCCGGCGGCGGCGGTCGCGGCATGAAGGTGGCCCAGACACGCGAAGACCTGGCTGAAGCCGGTCTCGACCGCGCGCTCGGAAGCCCGCGCGGCCTTCGGCGACGACGCGGTTTACATGGAGCGCTATCTTCAGAAGCCGCGCCACATAGAGATCCAGGTCATAGCCGACAGCCATGGCAATGTGGCTCACCTGGGCGAGCGCGACTGCTCGCTACAGCGCCGCCACCAGAAGGTGCTGGAAGAAGCCCCCTCGCCCGCCCTGGGCGCCGCTGATCGCGCCAAAATCGGCAAGATCGTCGTCGATGCGGTCAAGGCCATCGGCTATCTGGGCGTCGGCACCATCGAGTTCCTGTGGGAGAACGGCGAGTTCTTCTTCATCGAGATGAACACCCGTCTGCAGGTCGAACACCCGGTCACCGAAGCCATCACCGGCATCGATCTGGTGCGCGAACAGATCCGCATCGCCGCCGGACTGCCGCTGTCGTTCACCCAGGAAGACGTCGTCTTCGAAGGCCATGCGATCGAGTGCCGGATCAATGCCGAGAACGCGCGGACCTTCACGCCGTCACCTGGCACAATCACCGACTTCCACGCCCCTGGCGGTCTGGGCGTTCGTCTGGATTCGGCGATCTATACCGGCTATGCGATCCCGCCCTACTACGACAGCCTGATCGGCAAGCTGATCGTGCATGGCCGCGACCGTCAGGAGTGCATCGCGCGCCTGAAGCGTTGCCTGGGCGAGATGGTGGTCGGCGGCATCGAAACCACGATCCCGCTGTTCCAGGATCTCCTGGTCCAGCCCGATATCCTGGCCGGCGACTACGACATTCACTGGCTGGAGCGCTGGATCAAGGCGCAGGGATAGGACGAGGGCGCGCATGGACGCCTTCACGGTCGATGATCTCATTACCTGCTACCAGCGCGGCGTCTTCCCGATGGCCGACGCCCGGCATGACGAGAGCGTCTTCCTGATTGATCCCGAGCGACGGGGCGTGTTGCCGCTGGACGGCGTGCACATTCCCCGTCGGCTGGCCCGTACGGTTCGCGCCGACACGTTCGAGATCCGGATCGACAGCGCCTTCGACGCCGTGGTCGAAGCCTGCGCGACCTCACGTCCCGGCCGGCTGGAAACCTGGATCAACGCGCCGATCCAGCGTCTCTATGGCGAGCTCTTCGCCCGGGGGCTGGCACACAGTGTCGAATGCTGGCGAGACGGCGCGATGGTCGGCGGCCTCTACGGCGTGTCTCTGGGCGCGGCGTTCTTTGGCGAGAGCATGTTCTCGACCGAGCGAGACGCCAGCAAGGTGGCGCTGGCGCATCTGGTGGCGAGACTGCGGGTTGGCGGCTACCGGCTCCTGGATACCCAGTTCATCACTGACCACCTGATGCAATTCGGAGCGCTGGAGATCGCGCGCGCGGCCTATCGCCGGAGACTGGCCGAGGCGCTGGCCTGTCGAGGCCGACTTCCACCGCTTCATCGAGTCAGCGTCAGGGCGCCCTGCAGGCGATCAGCCAGGCGTCATAGACGGGATGCTGCAGCGGGTTGAGGCCCGGCGAGGCGGCCGTACATCCAGCCACGTGAAGACCTGCTTCGGCCGGTGGCGAGCGACGCGGCCGGTCACGAGACCTTGGGCTGGGTGTCGATGACCACATAGGCCGCCGACTCTGGAGCCACCTCGTCCGGCGCAGCGGTTTCGCAGGCGCGGACGGTGAAGATCAGGGTCTTGTAGCGAATGGGCTGACCGATCGGCGCCTCGAAGCGCATCGTCTCGGTCGTCACCTTGTCCAGCGCCTGGATTATCGCGACCGAAGAGCGGCCCCGCTTGACCGGCTCCGCCGGCTCAGCCGGTTTGGTGGACGTCGTGGCGACAGGCTTTGGCGCAGGCGCCGGTTTCGCGGTCGGGTCGATCTGGGTCGGCGCCGCCTGAGGGGCGGGCGTGGCCTCGCGCGCCACCTGCGGCTGGGGAGCCGGGGCGACGGGCGCTTGTGGAGCTGTAGGCGCGACCGGCGCGGCCGATTGGCGCGCGGCCGCCGAGCCGACCAGGACCAGGCCGACGACAGCGACCGTCGCGCCCAGAATCACCGATCGGCGCATCAGATCTATTCCGGCTTCCAGGGCTGGTAGTCGCTGGTCGCCACAGCGCGTTCGCCGCCACGGGCCAAGGATCCCTTGGGACGCCAAGCGTGCACGGTGCCGGTCAGGTTTGGAAGGTGATCCTTCTCCCAATCACGGCGCATCAGCGGGGCCGTGGTGGGTGGCTCCTCCAGCGTATAGTGCAGCCAACCGCTCCATTCCGCCGGAACCTTCGAGGCTTCGGCATAGCCGGTATAGATCACCCAGCGACGCTTGTGAGCATCGTAGCTGTCGTTGGCGTCACGCGCTTCGAAGTAGCGGTTGCCATAATCGTCCTGCCCCACGAACACGCCACGGCGGCCAATGTGGAACCGCTGACCAAGGGTCGCGCCATTCCACCACGTGAAGATCGCTTTCAGCACTGCGTTCGCACCCGAATTTGCAAGGACTTCTAGGGTCGCGGCGAGCGCGACGAAGCGGCCGGACTATAGGGCGGCCAGTCGACAGCGTCCAGCATCACCCCGAGGCACGACACTTCAACATCTTGTGGACCATACGCCGTCAGCCCCCAACATCTATTGAAGGCCGTCGTGGGGCGCTCTAGGTTGGTCTCCTCCCAGCGCCTAGACGCGGAATCGCCCATGCGCATTCAATCCGGATATGTCGGTCAGCCCCCCGGGTTGGAGCGACGCGACCTTGAACGCAGCGATGCTTTCCTTGACGTCCTGGCGCCCGCCGCCTGGACCGATGCACGCGTGGAGTGCTGGCTTGATTGGTCGGGCGCCCCCTTCGAGGCGGATGCCCCGCTGGGCGGCGGCCCTTCGCGCTATGCGGAACGGCTGGCAAAGGCGGGCCTCGCCAAGGGCGTCTTCGCTGACGCCGCCGACGCCGACGCTTTCCGCGACGCCCTGCTCACCACAATGCTGAGCGGCGTGGCTACGCCAGCCATCCCCACTTCGGGCCTGGACCTGCTGCCGGACATCGCCCAGATCGAGTTTCGCCAACTCGCCGAAGGCCATGTGGCTCGGCGACGGGGCCACCTGCTCGCCAGCAAGGCCGCCGCGAAGCTGGACGCCGCCCTCGCCCAGGTCGGCGACGCGGTTCAACGGTGCCATGGCGACGCGAAGGCCTGCTCGGATCCCGGCAAAAACAGCGCGCTAGCGCGCGCCGCCCGTAGAGCGCGCGACCTGGGCGCGGACGATCGAATGCTCTCTGACGCCATCGCCATGGCCGGCGTGAAGCGAACACCGCTGATCGATCCGAACGCGGTGCCCGAGATGGCGATGGTCGCCTCGGCCTCGCGCTCCACCGTCGCGGCCGGTGACGATGACGCCAGCCATGCGGCCCAGGTCGGCTGGGAGACCAGCGCCCTCACCCTCGCCCTGTCGCCCGAGGACGCCGAGGCTTTGGCTCGCGGCGCGACACTCGGTGCGGCAATCGACGCCTCGGCCTTCCAGTCGGGCGAGGCTTTCAACATTCAGGGCTTCAGCTACGCCGTCCACCTGTGGACCACGGCGCTGGAGATCGAGCGTGGCGCACAACGCGCGGTCATTGGTCTGGCCGGAGTCGGCGACTGGCTGCTGGCGCAAGGTCTCTCGGTGGCCACCAGCGATGGCCGAGATGGAGCCGCCGCCCTGTGGGCTCTGGCCACCGGCGCCGCCCTGGCCGCCAGCGCCGAAGTCGCCGCCACCCTGGGCGCCGATCCGATCTTCACCCAGGACCGCCAAGCCGTGCTGCGGAGCCTTGCGGAGCGTCGCGTGCGAGCCGCTGCGCTGCGCTCCCCGCTAGCCGCCGAGGCCGCCACCGCGCTGGCCATGGCTCATGGCCTGGCCAAGAAGCACGGCCTGCGCTCCTCGACCCTGACCGCCGCCTTCGAAGACGCCGAGGCCAGCCTGCGCCTTGGTGGCGCGCGGATGGGTTGCGCGGGGGCCGCGTCTCCGGTCTCGACCACCCAGACCGCCGACGGCCTGATGGTGCCCTCGTTCAGCGCTGCGGCCTTCGCCTGTCTTACCGGCAGCGAGACCGACATCGACGGCGCGCGACGTCACGCTCTGGGTCATGGCTCCCTCGCCGACGCGCCTTCCATCGACCATCAGACGCTGCAGGCGCGGGGCTTCACCGCGCACGAAATCGAAATGGTCGAGGGCGTGCTGCGGTCAGCCAGCGGCCTTTGTCAGGCTTTCGCCCCGGCCGTAGTGGGCGCGGGCTTTCTGAGCGACGTCCTGGGGGCGCCGTCCCGTGCGCTGACCCAACCCCATTTCGACACCCTGGCCTTCGCGGGCTTTTCGCCAAGCGAAATCCGCGCCGCCGAGCGCTACGCGCTGGGAACCGGCAGCCTTTCCGATTGCGATGCCCTGACCGCCGAGGTGCGGGCGACATTCCAGGCGATCGAGGCCCCGGCTCTGGCCGATCGGCTGGCGATGATCGCGGCTGTCGAAACCTTCACCTGCGTGCCGGCCCCTGTTGACCTGTCCCTCCCTTTCGACGCCCGGCCGGTGGATGGCGTTCGACTACAGGCCGCCGCAGCTCGAGCGGGCGTTCGCGCCCTGCGCCTGTGTCGGGCCGAGATTCCTGGGGACTTCCGGCTGGACCTGCCGGAGGAGCCTGCGGAAGCGCCACGCCAGGCGCCGCGCGAACAGGTGGTCACCGAGCGCGTGGTCGAGAAAATCGTTGAGCGCGACCGCTCGCGCCGCAAGCTGCCAGACCGTCGCAAGGGCTACATCCAGAAGGCGGCCGTCGGCGGCCACAAGGTCTATCTGCACACCGGCGAGTACGACGACGGCGAGCTCGGCGAGATCTTCATCGACATGCACAAGGAAGGCGCCGCCTTCCGCAGTCTGATGAACAACTTCGCCATCGCCATCTCGATCGGCCTGCAATACGGCGTGCCGCTGGACGAGTTCGTCGACGCCTTCGTCTTCACCCGCTTCGAGCCGGCGGGGCCGGTCACGGGCAACGACTCGATCAAGTCCGCGACCTCGATCCTCGATTACGTGTTCCGGGAGTTGGGCGTCTCGTATCTGGGTCGCGACGACCTAGCCAACGCCGACCCTCAGGAGTTCAACGCCGACGGCCTGGGTCACGGCAAGGCCGACGCCGCGGATGCGGAGGCCGCGCCGCTGCCCGCCAGCAAGTTCATCTCCAAGGGCTTCTCGCGCGGCGCGGCGCCCGACAATCTGGTGTTCCTGCCCTTTGGCGGACGTCGATCAGAGGACGGCGCGCGCCCCACCGCGAGTGAGGCCAATATCTGCCCGGCGTGTGGCGACATCGCCCTGACCCAACGCGGCGCGATCACCATCTGCGACAGTTGTGGCGTGCAGTCCAACCGCTCGGAGCCCGCGACCTGAGGTCGTTTGCCGGGCCTTAAACTTCCGGCGTCATCCTGATTGCGCCGATAGTCGCCAGGATGCGTTTCAAGATGACCCCGATCGCCCGTCTCGCCGTCCTGGCGCTCAGCGCCGCCGCCTTGGCCGGCGCCGTCCCCGCCATGGCCCAGAACCAGAGCCAGATCGCCCGGGTTCGTGGCGGCGCGAGCTGTCCGGGCTGCAACCTGTTCCAGGCCGACCTGGCCAATCTGACCCTGCGCGGCCTGAACCTGTCAAAGGCCCGTCTGCGCCAGGCCGATCTGTCGGCGGTGGTGATGAACCGCGCCAGCTTCTCGGGCGGCGATCTGCGCGACGTCAACGCCTATGGCGGCGTGTTCGGCGGCGCCAGTTTCGCCCGAGCCGACCTGACCAACGGCAGCTTCGTCGGCGCCTATCTGGAGGGCGCGAACCTTTCGGGGGCCAATCTGTCCGGCGCGAACTTTTCCGGCGCCGAGATGGATCGCGCCGTCGGCCTGTCCCAGAGCCAGCTGAACCGGGCCTGCGGCGACCAATCCACCCGTTTGCCGCGCGGCCTTTCCATCCCCGGTTGCCGTTAAGTCGCTGTCATTACCGCGATTTAAGTGGCGCCCGGCGGCTCGCGGGGCCAAATCGTAACTCATGCAGTCGCGTATTGGCTGATAGGAGATTTCGATGTCCCGCTTGGGCGTTTCACTCGCAGCACTGACCCTGGGCCTCTCGGCCCTGGCCGGCCAGGCCCAGGCCTCGAGCGATGACAAGGACGTCGCCCGTCTGGTCTCGTTCGGCGGCATGTGCGTCAGCTGCGAGCTGTCGGGCCGCAAGCTGACCGGCGCCAAGTTCACCGGCGCCAATTTCGCCAAAGCGATCCTGATCGGCTCGGACCTGCGCGGCGCGGCCTTCTACGGCTCCAACTTCCAGAGCGCCGACCTGACCCGCGCTGATCTGCGCGGGCGCCGAGATGCGGGGCACAATTTCGCCTCCACCAATTTCACCGACGCCCGCCTGTCGGGTGTCGAGAGCAGCGGCGTCAATTTCCAGAACGCCACCCTGCTGCGCGTCGACCTGTCGTCGTCCGAGTTGAACGGAGCCAACCTCGTCGGGGCCAACCTGACCAAGGCCAATCTGAGCAACGGCGAGATGAACGGCGCGAACCTGGTCAATGTCACCGCCCGCGACGCCAATTTCCGCAACGCCGAACTGAACGCCGCCAACCTGACCGGAGGCCGCTTCGACGGCGCTGACCTGCGCAACGCCGAGTTCACCGGCGCCCAGCTGCGCAACGCCAACTTCAACGGGGCCGACTTCCGCGGCGCCGACCTGGCCAACGCCATGCTCGGCGGGGCCGACCTGTCGGGCGCCCGGGGCCTGGACCAGGACCAGCTGGACGAGGCCTGCGGCGACAGCGGCACACGCCTGCCCCGCGGCCTGACCGTCCGCTCCTGCCACGGCGACCGCCGCCAGATCCGGGTCATCGTCGACTTCCAGCGCGCCCAGGCCGAGGCCCAGAAAGCCGCCGCCGAAGCCCAGAAGGCCGCCGGCGTCGCCGCCTGGGCCGCCCCCGCGCCGCCCAAGCCGCCGAAGGCTCCCCAGCCCCCGAAATACTGACCGTCAGCCCCTTACGGTCAAAAGGCCCCGGTTCGCGAGAACCGGGGCCTTTTTCTGTTCAGACTAGACCTTGATCGGCGGAGCGGCCTTGATGTGCAGCTCCTTGTACTGGCGCTCCTGGGCCTCGGCCGGGGCGTTCATCAAGAGGTCCTGGCCCTGCTGGTTCAGCGGGAAGGCGATGACCTCGCGGATGGCGACCTGCTCGGCCAGCAGCATGACGATCCGGTCGATGCCGGGGGCCAGGCCACCGTGCGGCGGGGCGCCGAAGCGGAAGGCATTCAGCATGCCGCCGAACTGCTCCTCGACCACCTCGGGGCCATAGCCGGCGATCTCGAAGGCCTTGAGCATGATCTCGGGCTTGTGGTTCCGGATCGCGCCCGAGCACAGCTCGTAGCCGTTGCAGACGATGTCGTACTGATAGGCGCGGATCGTCAGCGGATCCTCGTTCTCGAGGGCCTGCAGGCCGCCCTGCGGCATCGAGAACGGGTTGTGCGAGAAGTCGACGCGCTTTTCGTCTTCATTCCACTCGAACATCGGGAAGTCGACGATCCAGCAGAACTTGAACTGGTTCTCGTCCACCAGGGCCAGCTCGGTCCCGACGCGGGTGCGGGCCAGACCCGCGAACTTGGCGAAGGTGGCGGGATCGCCGGCCACGAAGAAGGCGGCGTCGCCGGTCTTCAGGCCCAGCTGCGCGGCGATGGCGCTCGAGCGTTCCTCGCCGATGTTCTTGGCGATCGGCCCGGCGGCGCCCTCTTCATTGCCGTGCTCGTCGGCGGCGCGCCAGAAGATGTAGCCTAGGCCCGGCTGGCCCTCGCCCTGCGCCCACGAGTTCATGCGGTCGCAGAAGGCGCGGTTGCCGCCGGTCGGGGCCGGGATCGCCCAGACGCGGTTCTTGGGATCAGCGCCCAGGATCTTGGCGAACAGGCCAAAGCCGCCCTCGCGGAAGTGCTCGGAGACGTCCTGCATCTTGATCGGGTTGCGCAGGTCGGGCTTGTCGCTGCCGTACCAGGCCATCGACTGGGCGTAGGTCAGACGCTCGAAGCCCTTGTGCTCCATCGTCGCGCCGAAATCGTTGGTGAAGGTCTGCACGCCCGAGATCGGCGACACCGGCTTGCCGCCCGAGAATTCCTCGAACACGCCATGCATCACCGGCTCGATGGCCGCGAACACGTCTTCCTGGGTGACGAAGCTCATCTCGACGTCGAGCTGGTAGAATTCCAGGCTGCGGTCGGCGCGCAGGTCCTCATCGCGGAAGCACGGCGCGATCTGGAAATAGCGGTCGAAGCCCGACACCATCAGCAGCTGCTTGAACTGCTGGGGCGCCTGCGGCAGGGCGTAGAACTTCTGCGGATGCAGGCGCGAGGGCACCAGGAAGTCGCGCGCGCCTTCCGGCGACGAGGCGGTCAGGATCGGGGTCTGGAACTCGTTGAAGCCCTGGTCGAACATCCGCGCGCGGATCGACTGGATCACCTTGCTGCGCAGCACGATGTTCTTGTGCAGGGTCTCGCGGCGCAGATCCAGATAGCGGTGCTTGAGGCGGATCTCTTCGGGATAGTCGGGCTCGCCGAACACCGGCAGCGGCAGCTCGGCGGCCTCGCTCAGCACTTCCACGGCGGTGACGTGGATCTCGACGTCGCCGGTGGGCAGGTTGGGGTTCACGGCCGCGGCGTCGCGCGCCACCACCTTGCCGTCCACCTTGATCACGCTCTCGGCGCGCAGGCGCTCGACGATGGCGAAGCCCGGCGTTTCCGGGTGCAGCACCAGCTGGGTCAGGCCGTAATGGTCGCGCAGGTCGATGAAGACCAGGCCGCCGTGGTCGCGCTTGCGGTGGATCCAGCCCGACACCCGCACAGTGGCGTCGGTGTCGGAAGCCCGAAGGGCGCCGCAGGTGTGGGTGCGGTAGGCGTGCATGGTGGTCATGACAAAGTCTTCGAAAGTCGCGGAAACGCGTTGATTTGCAAGGCGCGGAAAGGCGCATGGGGGGGCGGATATGTCAAGGATTCTGCGGCCTGCCACTGGCCCCCTACGGGTCGCTTCGCGACCGTCTTCCCCCGGAGGGGGAAGATGAGATCGCCGCCCTTCATCTTCCCCCTCCGGGGGAAGACGACCGCGTCAGCGGTCCGTAGGGGGCAAGTGTCTGCGACCTCGCGCTTTCGCTGCGATGGCGATGGAAAGGGTCGCGGAGCGTCCGGGCTCGCCCGGAAGAGTTTGATAAATACCGTTTCGACGAAGCCGTCCGCTCCGCGTGACCGTTCTGGCGAAAGCGCGCGGCGCTCGAGCCCTGTTCGGGCCTCGCCGCCTTGAAGCCTCCGACGGGCGGACGGGATAGCGTTCCCCGCCCGGACTGCGCGTTCTTCCGAACCCGCCTGCTGCTCGTTCGACCCTCGAAGTCACGTCGTTTTTGTTTTCCACGGCCGACCGCCGCCAGAGAACAACGAGGTTGACGGCCCGGAGCACAATGTACCCCTCCCGCCATCGATTGAGCTTCCCGCTCGATCACACCCCGCCGCCGCATCGGTCGCTGGCCTTGCGCCCTTTCCTCGCGACGAGGTGGAGACAGAATACGGGAGGTTTGAGCGCAGAGGATTGGCGCGCTCGTTTTAGTTTCAGAGCGTTGATTTAGCAGGGGTTTGTTCGGGAAAGCACGGGGATAGACGCAGCCCTGTCCCCGTACTTGCCCCCTACGGGCTGCTGCGCAGCCGTCTTCCCCCGGAGGGGGAAGATGAAGAGCGCGACCCCATCTTCCCCCTCCGGGGGAAGACGACCGCGATAGCGGTCAGTAGGGGGCCAGCGGCGTCGGCCGGGAAGCCCCCGCCTCCCGCATCCGATAGGCCATCACCGCCGTCGCCCCCAGGTGCTCGACCAGCCGCCAGTTGACGATGGCCCCCACCGGCGCGCCGACCACGGGCAGCAGCTGGGCCAGCTTGGCCAGGTCGATGTGGTCGCGATACTGCTGCTGGAAGGCCCGCCAGTCGAAGGCCTCCAGACTGCCCGGACGCTCCGCCCGCCGCGCGTCCCAGTCATCCATTGACGCCAGCACCCGGGCCCGGTGCGGCGCGTCGGAAAAGGCCAGCTCGAAGATGTGCAGGATATAGAGCCGCTCATCCAGCGCCGTGCCGTCATGGCCGTAGAGGGTGGCGATCTCGAACAGCAGCTTGATCTTGATGGCGATCAGCAGCGGGAAATCGGCCGCCGCCAGCAGGAAGCCCCCGGCCCCGGAAATCCCGCCCTCAACGCTGGCGGTCTTCTTCCAGCCGTCGATGGCGGCGGCGGCCTTGGCGCGCCGCTCATTCAGGCTCAGGCCGTGAAGGGGCGAGCCGGTGGCGAAGTCGGCCCCGGTCAGGATTGCCTTGGTCATGCCCTCCATGGCGGCGGTGATCGCCGCGTGGACCTTTTCGGGGATGATCTGGTTGATCTTGACCTGGGCCTTGCGGGCGAGGCCGCTCAGCGGGCCCGGAGGCTTGGTGATGGCGGCGCGCCAGGCGGCGAGGTCGGGAGGGGGATGCATGGGTTAGACATAGGGGTGAGCCGGCTGACATCCCAGCTGAAGGGATCGGCTCATACAACTTGAGCCCGCCAAAACCAATTGTTACGCTCCAGGCGTTGGGGGGAGGGAATCATTGGTGACCGATTATATCTTTCCCGCCTCTGTCCTATTCTTAAAGTTCTTTTTCAGGTTTGGAGTCGGCCGTCCTTTTGATTGGATGACCCTCGTTCGAGCATTCTTAGCCTTTCCAGTCGACATGTCTTTTTTGGGATTATCGTTTGCTGCAATCTCACTTTCCAAAGAAGAAGAGATTTCCCAGTCAATAATTAACGTGAAGTACACCTCGGCCATATTTGTGTTTTGCATAGCAATATTGATATTGCAGCAACTCCTTTGCAAAGGTGCTGAGGAAAGGTTCGAAGAGGCAAAATACAAAACAATGGGCGCGATATCGATCGCATCATACACACTATCGATCTTGATAATCGTTTGCACGTTTAGGCTTGGAGGATTCGCCTAATGAAAAACCTCCTCAATATTGAATTGATCCAAACAATTTCTTTTGCTGCGGGAGCGATCGCCACTCTTGTTGGTGCACTTACGTATTTACTTTCTCACTACAGAAATCGGATCAATAAATCACAATACGACATGCAAAGCGGATTTGCGGTATCTTTCCATGATGCGATCAACTTACGAGGATCGCATCATGGAGCTAAATCAACGACTGACAGCAACCGAGCAAAGATGGGCGGAGGTTAACCATCTGCTGGTTGACGCCCAAAGACCAACTTCCGATGCCGATTATAAGAACTCTCGCACCGTAAAAATAAGCGAATCGACATTTCTTTCGTCACTTGGCATTGACCCAAATGAAGTAGAAATTGATACGAAGCTCGTTTTCGTGCTCACACCCTTTTCGGATCGAGAGGTTTACACATACAATTCAATATCAAAAGCCGCTCAGGATCTTGGTCTATACGCAAGTCGTGGTGACGAAGAATTTATAGAAGGCCCGATTTTACCGCACATTGTTCGGCAAATACTAAGATCAAGGATCGTTATAGGCAATATAAGCAGTCGAAATCCGAATGTATTCTACGAACTTGGCATAGCACAAGCGCTTGGCAAGCCAACGCTTCTCGTTTCGAAAGGAAAATATAGAACCGTGCCATTCGATGTGAGAGCAAGACGAGTTGTATTTTTTGATGATAACTCTCAACTGGAAATCGGTCTAAAAACCGAGCTGGCTAGATGGGTTCTCGATCAGTCAACCAACTAACCTTTAGCGTCAGCCATCCACACCCCGCCCCACTCCATCCCCACCTTCCCTCACCCGCCCCGCTCGCGCTGACGCTCTGACCAGCCTATATCCAAGGCCACCGTTCACCACGTCCGGACCGCCCTCGTTTGTCCCGTCAGTTCAGACTGCCGCTGCACAGCCCGCCGTCGTTCGCGCGCGCCGACTTTGCGGCCTCACCGACCAACGCCCAGGCGCTGGAGGCGCTTGACGCCTGGCCGCGCTGGGGCGACGGGCGGCTGGCCCTGGTAGGCGACGCCGGGGCGGGCAAGACCCATCTGGCGCGCGACTGGGCCGTGCGAGCCGACGCCGTGGTGGTCGAGGCCGCCAATCCGCTTGAAGCGCCGCTGGACCTGGCCGCCCTGCGCGGCCGCGCGGTGCTGGTCGACGACGCCGACCGGCGGGCGCAAGGCGGGCATCTGGACGACGAGACCCTGTTTCACCTGATCAACATGGCCGGGGTCGACGGCGGCACGCTGCTGCTGACCGGCCGTCTGGCGCCGGTGGCCTGGGACTGCGTGGTGCCAGACCTCCGCTCGCGCCTCAACGCCACCGCCGTGGCCCGCATCGACGAGCCCGACGACATCGTGCTGGAAGCCGTGCTGCGCCGGGCCTTCGCGGCGCGGGCCATCACCCCGGCCCCGGACGTCTATCCCTACCTGCTGCGCCGCATCCCCCGCTCGTCGCTGGAGGCCATGGCGGCGGTCGACCTGCTGGACGAGGCGGCGTCGGCCGAGGGCCGGGCGATCACGCGGGTGCTGGCGGGGGAAGTGCTGGCGTTCGGCGAGGGGGATGAGGAAGACTAACCCCCTTCCCCCTCAATGGGGAGGGCTTGTCTGTCTTGCCCCTGTCATCCGGCGCGTTCACCATAGGCGAACACACCTCGTCTATGGTTCATCCGATGACTGACACCGCCACCCTGCCGACCCCCGCCAGCGAAGCCGAAGCCCACGACGCGACGTGTCGGCTGGACAAGGCGCTGCTGGCCTCGCCGGAGCGGTTCATCAATCGCGAGACCTCGTGGCTGGCCTTCAACGAGCGGGTGCTGGAAGAGAGCGCCAATCCGCGCCATCCGCTGCTGGAGCGCCTGCGGTTCCTGTCGATCTCGGCCAACAACCTCGACGAATTCTACATGGTGCGCGTGGCCGGCCTGAAGGGTCAGGTGCGCGAGAGCGTGCGGGTGGTCAGCCAGGACGGCCTGACGCCCGGCGAGCAGCTGGCGCGGATCAACGCCTCGGCCTCCGACCTGATGGCCGAGCAGCAGAAGATCTGGCGCGAGGTGCGGGCCGAGCTGTGGGCCGAGGGCCTGAAGCTGCTGGACGCCAAGGACATCGAGGGCGATGACAAGGCCCTGGCCGAGGAGCTGTTCCTGACCCGGATGTTCCCGGTGCTGACGCCCCTGGCCATCGACCCGGCCCACCCGTTTCCGTTCATCCCCAATCTCGGCTTTTGTCTTGCTCTCAAGTTGCGTCGCATAGCGGACGACAAGCACCTGTATGCCCTGGTGACGGTGCCCGGCTGCGCACCTGGGTCTGGGCCGCGCTGGTGGCGCTACTCGGCACGCAGGCGCTGATCGGGCTGGGCGGCGTGGACCTGAGCTTCATCATCCTGTTCCTGGTCATCCCTGGGCTGGCTGGCGCAGAGCCTGCTGGCCTGTTCCGCCTGATCCGCGACTCAGACCTGGAAATCGAGGAAGAGGCCGAAGACCTGGTGCGCGAGTTCGAGGCGCGGCTGAAGAAGCGTCGCCTGGGCCAGGTGGTGCGGGTCAAGATCCAGACCACCATGCCCGAAGACCTGCGCGCCTTCATCATCGAGGGCCTGCGCGCCGAGCCCGAGGACGTGATCCTGGTGGACGGCAAGCTGGGCCTGGCCCAGATGAACGAGCTGATCCCGCCCGACCGTCCGGACCTGAAGTTCAAGCCCTACAACGCCCGCTTCCCCGAGCGCGTGCGCGACCACGGCGGCGACTGCTTCGCGGCGATCCGCGAGAAGGACATCCTGGTCCACCACCCGTTCGAGAGCTTCGACGTGGTGGTGCAGTTCCTGCGCCAGGCGGCGCGCGATCCCAATGTGCTGGCGATCAAGCAGACCCTGTACCGCACCTCCAAGGACAGTCCGATCGTGGCGGCCCTGATCGAGGCGGCCGACAACGGCAAGAACGTCACCGCCCTGGTCGAGATCAAGGCGCGCTTTGATGAGGAAAATAACCTCAAGTGGGCGCGCGACCTTGAGCGCGCGGGCGTGCACGTGGTGTTCGGCTTCGTCGACTGGAAGACCCACGCCAAGCTGTCGGTGGTGGTGCGCCGCGAGGGCGAGGCCCTGCGCACCTACTGCCACTTCGGCACCGGCAACTATCACCCGCAGACGGCGCGGGTTTACACCGACCTGAGCCTGTTCACCTGCGATCCGGCCCTGGGCCGCGACGGCGGCAAGCTGTTCAACTTCATCACCGGCTACGCCCAGCCGCACGGGCTGGAAAAGCTGAGCTTCTCGCCCGAGACGCTCAAGCCCGACCTGCTGAAGATGATCGCCCACGAGGCCGACAACGCCCGCGCCGGCAAGCCGGCCGGCATCTGGGCCAAGATGAACGCCGTGGTCGATCCCCAGATCATCGACGCCCTCTACGCCGCCAGCCAGGCCGGGGTCAGCATCGATCTGGTCGTGCGCGGCATCTGCTGCCTGCGTCCGGGCGTGCCGGGCCTGTCGGAGAACATCCGGGTCAAGAGCATCGTCGGCCGCTTCCTGGAGCATGCCCGCGTGGTGGCCTTCGCCAACGGCGCCACCCTGCCCAGCGCCCAGAGCCGGGTGTTCATCAGCTCGGCCGACTGGATGCCCCGCAATCTCGACCGCCGCGTCGAGAGCCTGGTGCCGATCGAGAACCCGACCGTGCACCAGCAGGTGCTGAACCAGATCATGGTCGCCAACCTCAATGACGAGGCCCAGAGCTGGAACCTCGACAGCGAGGGCGACTATGCCCGCGATCCGGGCTGGGACGCCAAGGGCGCCTTCTCGGCCCACGACTACTTCATGACCAATCCCAGCCTGTCGGGCCGCGGCCACAAGGTGAAGGATCTGCCGGTGGCCTTCGATCACGTCGGACCGCGTCGCGGTTGAGGCGCGGCCTCCCCCTGGCCTTGCTGCTGACGAGCCTGAGCGCCTGCGCGCCCAGGGCGTCGGACCAGGCCGAGATTTGCGCCATCCTGGCCCTTCCCGCCGCGCCGGGCCTGGACCAGATCGGCGACGCGGGCCGGTACGACGCGCTGGACAAGCGCCTTCAGTCACAGGGCCGGTTCTATGGCCCCGGCTGGCGACTGGGCACCAATGTCCGCTACTGGGGCAAGTGTCGCACCGCGCCGGCCAGCGGCCAGATGCTGCTGATCAGCCGCGACAACGCCTTCGCCGCCCTGAAGGGAGGGCCCCGCGACCATGGACTTCAGAGACGTTTCGGCACCTGCTTCTATGCGAGGGGCGAAACAGGCTGGCGCTTGCTCGCCTGTCGGATTAATGGCCCGTCCTAGTTCCTCGCGGCGTTTTTCGTCGCGGCCCGCTTCCTCCCTCGCCTGAATAGGCTAAACCAGCTCCATGCCCTTCCGGCGCCGCGCGACGCGGCCGTGATCGATATCGGCTCCAACTCGGTGCGCCTGGTGGTGTACCGGCTGGAAGGCCGCGCCATCTGGACGGTGTTCAACGAAAAGGTGCTGGCGGGCCTGGGTCGAGACCTCGGCGACAACGGCCGGCTGTCGCCCGATGGCGTCCAGCAGACCCTGGCGGCCCTGAAGCGCTTCCGGGCCGTGCTGGAGGCCGTGGCCCCGGCCGAGACCTTCGTGGTCGCCACCGCGGCCGCGCGCGAGGCCTCCGACGGCCCTGCGTTCGTGGCCCGGGTAAAGGCCGAGACCGGCCTGACGGTGCGTGTCCTGTCCGGCGAGGAAGAAGCCCGTTACGCCGCCCTGGGCGTGCTGGCCGGCGCGCCACAGGCCACAGGCGTCGTGGGCGACCTGGGCGGGGCGAGCCTGGAACTGGTCCGCCTGGAGAGCACCGGCGCGGGCCTGGGCGTGACCCTGCCCCTGGGCCCGTTCAGCCTGGGCCTGAGCGACGGCTTCGACGGCGAGCGCGTGCGGCGGCTGTGCGCCCAGCGCCTGGCCCCGGTGGCCAGCGCCTTCAAGACCGACAGCTTCCATGCCGTGGGCGGCGCCTGGCGCAACCTGGCCCTGCTGCACATGCGGTTGTCCGGCTATCCCCTGCACGTCGTCCACCAGTACGAGATCTCGGCCCAGGAGGCCCTGGAAGCGGCGCGTTTGGTCGCGCACCAGTCCAGGAGCTCGCTTGAACGCATCGAGGGCATGAGCAAGAAACGCTCGGAACGCGGGTGGTGGCGGCGCCGTGGTGCTGGAGAGCCTGGACCATGCCCTGTCGCTGAAGCGAATCGAGATCTCGGCCTTCGGCGTGCGCGAGGGCCTGCTGTTCGAAGCCATGCCGCCGCGCGTGCGAGGCCTGGATCCGCTGATCGAGGGCTGCGCCTCGCTGGGAGCCCGCCAGGGCGTGGCCGACGAGCTGGGCGTGCCCCTGCACCGTGTGCCTCAGCCTTCACCAGCCTGCCGCCGCTCTTCGATGACGGCCGTGACGCGGTGCTGATGTCGGCCGCCTGCCGCCTGGCCGACCTGGGCGCGCGCCTGCACCCGGACCATCGCGCTGACCTGGTCTTCGAGCAGGTGCTGCGCGCCCCGATCGCCGGCCAGAACCACGCCGAACGCGCCTTCCTAGCCGCCGCCGCCTATGCCCGCCACTCCACGGCCTTCAACCCGCCCGAAGCCGAGGTGCTGGAGCGGCTGCTGACGCCGGCCCGCCTGAAGCGCGCCCGGGCCCTGGGCGCGGCGATCCGTCTGGGTTGCGACCTGTCCGGCCGCAGCGCGCCCTGCTGGCCCGGTCGCGCCTGTCGATCGACAAGTCGCAGCTGACCCTGACCGCCGAACCCGGCTACGCCGACCTCTTGCTGGGCGAGCAAACCAGCAAGCGCGCGGGCACAGCCGCCCAGCTTCTGGGCCTGAAACTCAAGATCTCAACATCCTAAACAAGTTATTGCGTCGCTAAAAGCTTGCTTAATGAGGTATAAATTTCCTCATATTGGGCCTGCCCAAAGTCTACACGGCCACACAGCCAGACAGCGCGCACGGTTTGTTAGCATAGATTGCCTAGTGTGATTGGGAGCACACAAGGAGGTCAGTTATGCTTCAGCGTAAAGTGGACTATCTCGACGCCATCGCGCCCCAGGCGGCCAAACGTCCGACCCTCCGCCTCGTCAACGACAACGATTCTCCCGCGCCGAGCCCCGCCAGGGGCCTGCAACATGACATCGCCCGGGTCTTCGCCCAGGAGAGCAAGTGGTCGGTCCGCCGCACCGTGGCGATCGGCATCGTCTTCCATCTGGGCGTCTTCTGCGCGCTGGGCCTGGCCGCCGGCGGCGCGATCCTGCCTCACTAGCGCCTTCCCCATCCCTTCCCCTCATCGAGGGGGAGGGTCGCGGGCCTCAGGCAGACGCGGCGCCAAACAGCGCGGCGTAGAGCGCCGTGGCGTTGACCGGCTTTTCCACCCAGCCCGTCATGCCGGCCGCCTTGCAGGCGGCGATATCCTCGGCGGTGACGGCTCCGGTGACCGCGATCACCGGCGTCGCCTGATTGAGACCGCTCGCGCGAAGCCTCCGGGTGGCTTCCAGGCCATCGACGCCGGGCATGCGCACGTCCATCAGAATCGCATCGAACACCCTGGCTTGCGCGGCCTCCAGAGCCGTTTCAGCGTCCTCGGCGGTCTCGACCTGGGCGCCAAAGGCTTCCAGTATGCCGCTCAGGGTTCGTCGATTGATGTCGTGGTCATCGACCACCAGCACCAGCGGCGCGTCCGCGACCGCCTCCAGGCCTGAGGTATCGCTCGAGTGGGCCACAGGCGGCGCAACGCCGGGCGGCGCCGGCAGGACCAGCTGGAACCGCGCCCCGCCGCCGCTGTCGGCTGCGGCGCTGAGCGAGCCGCCCATCAGCCGCGCCAGGTCCCGACTGATCGCCAGGCCCAGCCCCGTGCCGCCATAGCTGCGCGCGGTGGCCGCTTCCAACTGGTCGTAGGCGTTGAACAGGCGGGCGATCTGGTCTTCCGACAGCCCTCGCCCGGTATCGATGACGGTGATCGAGACGTCACGGCCCTGAAGGCCTTCCACCATGGCGACGGAAACGGTCACCCCGCCCTTGGCGGTGAACTTGATGGCGTTCGACAGCAGGTTGTTGAGGATCTGCCGCAGGCGCATCGGATCGCCACGCACCCACTGGGGCATCAGGCGCGCGCCCTTCACCTCCAGCTTGATGCCCTTGGATCGCGCCTCGGGGCGCCACAGCAGGGCTGTCTCGTTCAGGGCGGCCCGCAGATCGTAGTCCACCACCTCGACACCCATGCGCCCGGCCTCGATCTTCGAATAGTCGAGCAGGTCGTTCAGCAGGGTCTTCATCATCCCGCCGGCGCTGGCGATCAGGCTGGCCGCGCCCCGGTCGATCCCGGCCTGACGTTCCAGGGCGTTGGCCCCATTGAGCAGAGCGTTGATCGGCGTGCGCAACTCGTGGCTGACCATGGCCACGAAGGCCGACTTGGCGGCGGTCTGCGCCTCGGCCGCCAGACGCGCCGACCGCTCGGCCTGCATCGCCTTGCGCGACCACATGAAGACCATGGCCAGCACCAGCAGGAAGAGGCCCGCGCCGATCAGAAAATAGGGGGTCACGGGATCGGTCCGCGAGCCGCCGACGATCGGCAGGAGGCAGAGATAGACCAGATGGGGCGTCACCGCCGACAGGAAGGCCCAGAGACAGCCCTCAGCGCCCATCAGGGCTGTGAAGATCGAGCCCGAGATCAGCAGAACGCTGGCGGCGGCTGCGGCCGGCGTCCCGACCTGCCATAGCGGGATCGCCACCCAGCCGAACACCAGGGCCATCATCACGTCGGTGACCAAGTTGAAACCCACGATCGAGGCCGGGCGCGAAGACGCCAGGAACCGCTTCAAGGCCTGAAGTTCGGCGACCTGAACAACGACATAGGCGGCCGACCAGCCAAGCAGGAACTGAAAGCCGGAGCGCCACGCCATGGTCGCGCACATCACGAGGATCACGACCAGCCGCAAAGGCACCTGATTGCGACGCGACACCGCGGCAGGATGGTATTCGGTGGCAAGTCTTTCCCAAAAATCAGCCAAGACCACCCCCGCTACGCCAACACACTCCCGACCGCGCCCCTCGGAGCGCCCGGAAGTCTACACGATACGCTCCGATTCCACTTGGGCGTGAAAACCCATAGCAAAGCCGCCGCACTGTAGTGCGACGGCTGATGTTTCAAGTCTTCAAGCGCACCCGCTTTGGGTTGGGACGCTCAAACAAGCCCTGATCAGGAGGCTTCCGGCTTGGGCGCGCGACGAACTTCGACAACGCGGACCTTGGAGCCGTCCAGCACAAGAGCCAGCTCGCCACGCTTGATCTTCAGGGCGTCGGCCCCGAACGCATCGCGTCGCCATCCCAACGCACAGCGTCGCGGCGTTGTCGTCGGGCATCCGTAGCCAGATCCGATACGGTGGCGATCAGCTTGGAGGCCACGCCGGCTTCTTCCGACCGGGCCTTCAGCAGCACCTTCAGCAGCTCGACAACAGCGCCCGCCGAGGGCGGCGGCGGCGGGCCGGGCTTTTCCAGCACGGGGGCGTAGCCTTCAGGATCGGCCAGGGCCGCCTTGATGGCCGCCAGCAGGTCAGGACCAAACTTGCTGCCGCCAAAGCCCTTGGGCACGCCGCGCAGGGTGTTGAGCCCTTCCAGCGAGGTCGGGGCCTGGGTGGCCAGCTCGTCGATCGCCTCATCCTTCAGGATGCGGCCGCGCGGCTGGTCCCGGGTCTGGGCGGTGCGCTCGCGCCAGGCCGCCACGGCCTTGAACACGGCGAGATATTTCGGGGCGGTCTTGCGGGGGCGCAGACGACGCCAGGCCTTTTCCGGATCGACGTCGTAGGCCGCCGGATCGCACAGCGCCTTCATCTCTTCCTCGACCCAGGCCCCGCGGCCGGCGTCGATCAGCCGCTGACGCAGCATCGGGAACAGCGAGGCCAGGTGGGTGACGTCGGCCAGGGCGTAGGTCAGCTGGGCTTCCGACAGCGGGCGACGGGCCCAGTCAGTGAACCGGCTGGACTTGTCCAGCTCGATCTTGAGCATCTGCCTGACCAGGGCGTCGTAGGCGATCTGCTCGCCAAAGCCCGCAGCCATGCCGGCGACCTGGGTGTCGAACAACGGCCGGGGCATGGCGCCCAGGTTGTTGAAGATCTCGACGTCCTGGCGGGCGGCGTGGAACACCTTGAGCACGCGCTCGTCGCGCATCAGATCCAGCAGCGGCGCCAGGTCGATACCGTCCGCGAGCGGATCGATAACGGCCTCGATGTTCGGCGCCGCCGACCTGGATCAGGCACAGCTTGGGCCAGTAGGTCGTTTCGCGCATGAACTCTGTGTCCACGGCGATGAACGGCTGTCCTTGGCAGACGCACTTGCAGAAACGCCGCCAGCTCGGCGGTGGTCGTAATCGGCTTCATCGGCTGCTAATAGCCTCGCGCACCCCCGAGTCTGCAAGCGTCAAGCGGCGCCTGTGTGCAAATTTCCGCGAGTTGAAGGCGAGATTGCGTCTTCAAATAGACCAGAGCGAGCGAATGAGCGATCTGCCCAACGGCCTCACCTATGCCCAGTCGGGCGTGGACATCGATGCGGGCAACGCCCTGGTCGAGGCGATCAAGCCTCTGGCCAAGGCCACGCGACGTCCCGGCGCGGACGGCAGCCTGGGGGGCTTTGGCGCCCTGTTCGACCTGAAGGCGGCCGGTTACGACGACCCGCTGCTGGTCTCCACCACCGACGGCGTGGGCACCAAGCTTCGGATCGCCATTGATGCGTCGATGCACGCCACGGTCGGGATCGACCTGGTGGCCATGTGCGTCAACGACCTGCTGGCCCAGGGCGCAGAACCCCTGCTGTTCCTAGACTATTTCGCCACCGGCAAGCTGGACCTCGAGGTCGCCAAGAGCGTCGTCGCCGGCATCGCCGAAGGCTGCAAGCTGGCCGGCGCGGCCCTGGTGGGCGGCGAGACCGCCGAGATGCCGGGCATGTACAGCGACGGCGAATATGATCTGGCCGGCTTCTCGGTCGGCGCGGTCGAGCGCGACGGTGTGCTGCCCAAGCTGGACAAGCAGCGCGCGGGCGACCTGATCATCGGCGTCGGTTCCTCGGGTCCGCACTCCAACGGCTACAGCCTGGTGCGCCGCGTGGTCGAGCGATCGGGCCTGGCCTGGGACGCGCCCGCGCCCTTCGCGGACGGCAAGACCCTGGCCGAGGCCCTGATGGCCCCGACCCGCATCTATGTGAAGTCGATCCTGCCCCTGCTGCAGTCGGGCCGGATCAAGGGCGGCGCGCACATCACCGGCGGCGGCCTGATCGAGAACCCGCCGCGCTGCATCGCCAAGGGTCTGGTTCCCGAGTTCGACTGGAACGCCTGGCCGCTGCCGCCGGTGTTCGCTTGGATGCAGGAGGTCGGCGGCATTTCCGACCACGAACTGCGCCGCACCTTCAACTGCGGCGTCGGCTTCATCCTGGTGGTGGCGGCTTCGGACGCCGAGCCGGTGCTGGCCGCCCTGCTCAACGCCGGCGAGGACGCCTTCATCTGTGGCCAGCTGGTCGCGGGCTAGGCCTTGCGCGAGATCCTCGTCCTTCGACAAGCTCAGGATGAGGATCTCAGTTCAAGCTCTCCAGTAGCCCTCATCCTGAGCCTGTCGAAGGACGAGGGCGGCCCCATGGAGCCATCCGGGTGACAAAGAAAACCAAGGTCGCCGTCCTGATCTCGGGCCGGGGCTCCAACATGGAAGCCCTGCTCCGCGCCGCCCAGGCTGCGGACTGCCCGTTCGAGATCGCTCTGGTGCTGGCCAACAAGCCCGACGCCGGCGGCCTCGCCACGGCCTCAGCGGCCGGCATCGAGGCGCTGTGCGTCGACCAGAAGCCGTTCGGCAAGGATCGCGAAGCCCATGAACGGGCCATCGACGCGGCTCTGCGCCAGCGCGGGATCCAGGTCATCGCCCTGGCCGGCTACATGCGCATCCTCACCCCGTTCCTGGTCGACGCCTGTGAGGGCCGGATGCTGAACATCCACCCTTCCCTGCTGCCGAAATATCCGGGTCTCGACACCCACGCCCGCGCCCTGGCGGCCGGCGAAGCCGAGGCCGGCTGCACGGTGCATCTTGTGACGGCGGGCGTCGACGAAGGTCCGATCCTGGGTCAGGCCCGCGTTGCGATACAGCCCGACGACGACGAGCACGCCCTGTCGCTGCGGGTCTTGGCCCAGGAGCATCGCCTCTATCCCGAGACCCTGGCGAGCTTCTGCCGCAGCCTAGACTAGGCGCTTTTCCTCGGCGTGGCGGATCACTGCCAGCGCCGCCACCAGCGCCGCCGCGCCCCAGAGGGCCACGACGCCGAACCTCAGATAGGCCGCCGCGCCGAGGGCTCCGCCCAGGGTCAGGCCCAGCCACAGCAGAACATACGGGCCCCACGCCCAGCGATCGCCGCCGGTCAGGGCGGCCGCGATGCGCTGCCCGGCCTTGACCAGGGCTCCGGTCATGTAGGTGAGCCCCACGCCCACGTCGCCATTGCGCTGGAAGACGGCGTTTTCGGCCCCCATGGCCAGGACCATGGCCGCCACGCCCGGGCCGTCCAGTCCCGCCATGATCAGCCCCGCCGCGCTGGCCAGCAGAAAGGCCTCCAGCGCCATCACCGTCGAGCGACGCTCCTCGCCCGCGCGCCGCGCCACCAGCGCGCCCAGCACCACGCCGGCCACGAACAGCGCGATCAGGGTCAAGGCGGTCGCGGCCGCGGCGACATGGCCCGTGGCCAGCCCCACGCCCAGACGGGTGGAATTGCCGCTCATGAACGAGACGAAAAAGCCGCCCAGCTTGAGGAAACCAATGGCGTCGACATAGCCCGCCACCCCCGAAAGGGCGGCGGCCAGGGCCACGTCGCGTCGGCCATAGTCCTTCACCGGCGGTCTCCAGAAACATCCACGCCCGGATCGTCACCGATCCTGGTGGGCCGTGTCATGCGAATTTGCGTGACGTCGCTAGTCGTACGCCTCGCTGACACCCCAGTTCCAGGCGTCGCGCAGACGCACGTCATGCAAGAGCTTGGCGGCGCGCTTCATCTGCGCACCGTTCGAACTGGTCGCCCAGACGCGCCCTCGGAGTCGCTGTTCGCCAGGCCCCCGAAATCTGCGGCAGCCCTGGTTCACGGCCAGCCGTTCGCGATCATCGATCCGACGGCTTTCGTCGTAGCCGGGATCCTTCTCGCACTCGTAGTCGGTGGGCCACGGATCGGTCGAGGTTCGCTTGCCCTGGGCCTGGCCGCCGACCAGCAAGCCTTCCAGATGCACGAAGCGGGCGTTTTCGCTCAATGAGGTGGCCGTGGAGCCGTCGATCAGCTTGAGCCGGTCGCGCAGCCGCGTCAGCCGCCGCTCGGCATAGCCCTGGGCGTCACACCTCTGGCGAGGGCAGGATCGGCCGCGCGCGCGTCGGCGTCGGCGCGGATCTGATCCAGCACCGCATATTCTCCGTCGCGATAGGCCGCGTAGGCCGCCTCCAGCAGCGGCGCATCGACCAGCGGCGGGGTTGGGCGCGGCGCGCAGGCCGCGAGGGCCAGGGCGATCGCCAGGCCAAGGATCAAGGGACGCACGACATCCTCCAATAACTTGAGGTTGCGTAGCCCGCCAGGGTGAAGGATTGCTCAACGCTGCCGCGAGCGCGCACGAAAAAGGCCGGAGCTTTCGCCCCGGCCTTTCAAGTCTCAAAGGCTGGAAAGCCTTAGCCGACGATCTGGTCGTCCGTGAAGAACTGGGCGATCTCGATCGCGGCGTTCTCCAGGCTGTCCGAACCGTGGACCGAGTTTTCGCCGATCGACAGGGCGAACAGCTTGCGGATCGTGCCGGCGTCGGCGTTTTCCGGGTTCGTGGCGCCCATGACTTCGCGGTACTTCAGGACGGCGTTATCGCCTTCCAGAACCTGAACCACGACCGGCTCAGCGGTCATCTGGCCGACGAGTTCGCCGTAGAACGGACGCTCGGCGTGGACTTCGTAGAACTTCTTGGCTTGGGCTTCAGTCAGCTGCACGCGGCGCTGGGCGACGATGCGCAGGCCGGCGGCCTCGATCACCGCGTTGATGGCGCCGGTCAGAATGCGGCGTGGTCGCGTCCGGCTTGATGATCGAGAAGGTGCGTTCGGTCATGGGAGTGACTTCACACATAAAGTTGTGAATTGGGAGGTTGCGGGCTTATAGCCGGGCGCTTCCTCCCCGCCAACCCGCCGCGTGCCTTCAAAATCAAATGCTTCAGATCAAAGACCTGACCTTCAATGCCTGGGGACGGAAGTTCTTCGACCACGCCAGCGTCAGCCTGCCGCCCGGAGCCAAGGTCGGCCTGATCGGTCGCAACGGCGTGGGCAAGTCCACGCTGTTCAAGCTGGTCCTGGGCCAACTGCACGCCGGCGACGACGAGATCAGCCTGCCCAAGTCCGCCCGCATCGGCTCCGTGGACCAGGAACACCCGGCAACGCCGGTCTCCCTGCTCGACACGGTGCTGGAGGCCGACGAGGAACGCCACGACCTGCTGACGCGTCTGGAAACGGCCGATCCCGAGGACATGGGCGAGATCTGGGGCCGCCTGATCGAGATCGATTCCGACGCCGCCCCCGCCAAGGCCTCGGAAATCCTGTCGGGCCTGGGCTTTTCCCAGGAAGACCTGCAGCGGCCGATGGCCGAGTTCTCCGGCGGCTGGCGGATGCGCGTGGCCCTGGCCGCCGCGCTATTCGCCGAGCCCGACATGCTGCTGCTGGACGAACCGACCAACTATCTCGACCTGGAAGGCGCCCTGTGGCTTGAAGCCCGCCTCCAGAAGTACCCCCACACTGCCCTGATCGTCAGCCACGACCGCGAGCTGCTCAACAACAGCTGTACGCACATGCTGCACCTGGCCGGCGGCAAGCTGGAGCTCTACACCGGCGGCTACGACGATTTCGAAAAGCGCCGCGCCGAGAAGGCCCGCCTGCAACTTTCCGCCAAGGCCAAGCAGGACGCCGAGCGCGCCCACCTGCAGTCCTTCGTCGACCGCTTCAAGGCCAAGGCCTCCAAGGCCGCCCAGGCCCAGTCGCGCATGAAGCGCCTGGCCAAGATGGAGCCGGTGTCGACCACGATCGAGGAGCGCGTCGCGCCCTTCACCCTGCCCTCGCCGCCACGCCCCCTGCCGCCGCCGCTGATCCGCCTGGAACGGGCCAATGTGGGCTATGAGGAAGGCCGCCCGATCCTCAAGAACCTCAACCTGCGCATGGACCTGGACGACCGCATCGGTCTGCTGGGCGTCAACGGCGCCGGCAAGTCGACCTTCGCCAAGATGATCGCCGGCGCCCTGGGCGTGCAATCGGGCGAATTCCATCGCGACCGCAAGATGAAGGTGGGCTGGTTCCACCAGCACCAGATCGAGGCGATGGACCCCGTCGACACCCCGCTGGAAATCATCCGCCGGGCCATGCCGGACGCCTCGGAATCCTCACGGCGCTCGAAACTGGCCCAATTTGGCCTGGGCTTCGAGAAGCAGGAGACCACGGTCGCCAACCTCTCCGGCGGCGAGCGCGCGCGTCTGCTGCTGAACATGGTGGCGATGGATGCGCCGCACATGCTGATCCTCGATGAGCCCACTAACCACCTGGACATCGACAGCCGCCGCGCCCTGCTGGACGCGCTGAACGACTATGACGGCGCGGTGATCCTGATCACCCACGACCGCTCGCTGATGGAGCTGGTCGCCGACCGCCTGTGGCTGGCCGCCGACGGGACGGTGAAGCCGTTCGACGGCGACATGGACGACTACGCCAAGTTCGTTCTGGACCGCGCCAAGCAGTCTGTGAAGCCGACCCAGGTGGCCCGCGAGCCGGCCAAGGCCGAAGCGCCCGCGGCGGCGCCGCGCAAGACCGTCGCGATCGAGCCGCTGAAGCGCAAGATCGAAGCGGCCGAGCAGGTGGTCACCCGCACGACCCGCCAGGTCTCCGAGTTCGACGCCCAACTGGCTGATCCGCAACTCTACAAGAACCCCACCAAGCTGGCGGAGCTGACCAAGCGCCGCGAGACGGCCAAGGCCAAGCTCGACGAGGCCGAGGCGACGTGGATGGGTCTGGCCGAGGAACTGGCGGCCGCCGAGGCTTAGCGCTCAGGCCTGGATCTTGCGACGTACGCGCACCGAGTCCCTTTCCGGAACAGTGCGAGTACGGCGTGATGACCTTCAAGAGCTTCCTGATGATCGGCGCGATGGCGGCGGGCTTCGGCGCGACCGCGCTCACGCCGGCGACGGCGCTGGCCGACGGCTATCCCGCCAGCCTCCGCCATCCTGCGCCGGGTCGCCACAAGCCCAAGCCCGTGCGCCAGGCGACCCGGATCAAGGTCGTCGAGCGGGTCGTTGAACGACCGGTCTATATCGAGAAGATCGTCAAGGTTCCGGTTGATCGCCCGGTCTATGTCGACCGTCCGGTCGAAAAGATTGTCGAGAAGGTCATCAACGTTCCGGTGGACCGCCCCGTCTATGTCGACCGCCCCGTCGACCGGGTCGTGGAGCGACGCGTCGAGGTGCCCGTGGTCAAGGTGGTCGAAAGGCCCGTCTATATCGACCGCCCGGTGGACCGCATCATTGACCGTGTCATCGAAAGGCGCGTCGAGATCCCGGTCGAACGGCCCGTCTATATTGAGCGCAGGGTCTATGTGGATCGCGAGCCGAGCTATCACGAGCGATACTATGGCGGCTCGGCTGTCGTTGAATCCAGCGAGAGCCGTTACGAGTCGGAATCCTATTCCAGCAGCGCCGAAGAGAGCCGCTGGAGCCAGGGCCGATACGGCTACGGTCAGGCCTATGACCTCAATCCCTTCACCGGTCAGTCCGACGGCCTGATGACGGGCCTGAACATGTATGGAACGACGGCCCGCTATGGCGCCGGTGGCGGCTGGATCCCGCGCCAGCAGTCCAACGGTTCGGCCGCCTGGGGCATGAGCCGAGCCTATGGCTCGGCCTCGGCGTCATCGAGCGCTCATTCCAGCGCTTCGGCGTCGACCAGCGTTCATGTCGGGGGCGGAAGCCATGGCGGCGGCGGTCATTCCGGCGGCTGCTGCGGCCACTAGAGCCTGAGACGCGTCACTAACCCGCGTGCGCCGGCTCGATCGCCGGCGTCACTTCCGGGGTTCGGTCACGGTCGATGTCCGTCGAGTGAGCGCGGCGACCTCGTCGAGGTCGAGCTTGGCCTCGGGCATGCGGGGGTGGCCGGGGCGAGCCCCCTCCTCCTGCGGCCGCGTGGCGGGCAGCATGCCCTCGTCCAGCAACTGCCGCAGTCCGCCCGGCGGATAGCGGCGGTAGAGCTCACGGAACGGCGGGGCGTCGGCCAGGGGGCTCTTGCCCCCGGCGACAGCATGGCAGCCGCCGCAGGCGTTCTGGGCGACGCGCTGGCCTTGCGACACGGGCGACGCGTCCTGCGCGGCGGCGGCGGTCGCGAAGGCCGCGACGGCCAGCAGCATCGGCGCGCCGATCAACCGCATTTGACTTCCTTCACGATGCCGGTGCCCGCGTCGAACAGGATGTTCAACCGGTCGGGCCGGAAGTCCATGGTGACGGGACAGGTCGTGCAGGCCACCCGCCAGCGGGTGGGATCGACCGGCGCGGGAAGATCCGTGCGGATCTTGCCGACAAAGGCCTTGGCCTCGTCCATGCCGCACTGGTCACGGGGTTGGGGCGGCGCGATGGCGATGGGCGGCGGAGCGACCGGCGTCTCGGGCGGCGGCAGGGGCGCCGGCGGGGGGGCGCTGGAGCACGACACGGCCAGCACCGTCGCGGCGAGCGCCGAGCCCAGCAAAATCAACCGCTTCATGCCTGTTTCTCCCATCCGCGTTCGGCGCCCTGCCGCCAGTAGGATGCGGGGTGGCCCGGCTTTCTTGAAGCCGGACCAGCGCCCGCGCGCCTGGGACAGGGCGGACTCGTCGCGCCCGTCGAACAATAGGACGCAACGGGCAAAGCCCGCCAGATCGCCTGGCTCGGCTCCGTCGATGAGGAACAACGCATCGCGGCCGCCGGGGTTGTCGACCTGGGCGGTCAGCAGCACCGGCTGCCGCTCGGCCATCGGTTCGGTGGCCAGTCCGTGCGGCAGAAAGGCTTCCTCGCGATAGGTCCAGAGATGGGCGTCGAGGGCTTCAAGCCGCCCGGCGTCCGAACCCCGCACCAGCGCCTTCCAGCCGCGCCCCAGGGTCTTTTCCAGCAGTTCTGGCAGCACCTGATCGGCGCTGCTCCGCTCCAGATGGTAGAACCAGACCTCGCAGGGCGCGTCTGACATCGGCTAGCCTTCGTAGGCGTCGGCGACCAGGCGGTTGAGCAGGCGGACACCGAAACCGACCGCGCCATCCGGCACCGTCGGATCGGTCGAGGGCTTGCGCCAGGCCACCGAGGCGATGTCCAGGTGGGCCCACGGCGTGCCGTTGACGAACTTCTGCAGGAACAGGCCGGCCGTGATCGAACCGGCCGGGCGGCCGCCGATGTTCTTCATGTCGGCGATCGGGCTTTCGATCTGCTTTTCATAGGCGGCGGGCAACGGCATGCGCCACAGGTTCTCGCGCTCGGCCTTGCCGGCGGCCAGCAGCTTTTCCGACAGGCCGTCATTGTTGCTGAACAGGCCGGCATAGTCATGACCCAGGGAAATGATGATCGCGCCGGTCAGGGTGGCCAGATCGATCATGAACTTGGGCTTGAAGCAGTCCTGGCAGTACCAGAGCGCATCGGCCAGAACGAGGCGGCCTTCGGCGTCGGTGTTGATGACCTCAATGGTCTGGCCCGACATCGAGGTGACCACGTCGCCGGGGCGCTGGGCGTTGCCGTCGGGCATGTTCTCGACCAGGCCCAGGATGCCGATGGCGTTGACCTTGGCCTTGCGGCCGGCCAGGGCGTGCATGAGACCGGTCACGGCGGCCGCGCCGCCCATGTCCCACTTCATGTCTTCCATGCCGTCAGCCGGCTTGATGCTGATCCCGCCGGTGTCGAAGGTGACGCCCTTGCCGACGAAGGCGATGGGCTGGGCGGCTTTGTCGGCCGCGCCGTTCCACTTCATGATGACCAGCTGGCTTTCGCGGATGCTGCCCTGGCCGACGCCCAGCAGGCTGCCCATGCCCAGTTCGGCCATCTGGGCCTCGCCCAGGATCTCGACTTCAAGGCCCAGGCTTTCCAGGCTCTTGGCGCGGGCGGCGAATTCTTCGGGATGCAGGATGTTGGCCGGCTCCGAGACCAGGTCGCGGCTGAACAGGATGGCTTCGGCCAAGGCGTCGAGGCCTTCGAAAACCTTGGCGGCCTTGACCGGATCGGCGGCGGCGACCTTGACCACGGTGACCGACGGCTTCTTCTCGGCCTTCTCGGTGGTGCGGTACTTGTCGAAGCGGTAGGCCGCCAGCTTGACCCCAAAGGCGGCGCGGGCGGCCGTCTCGGCGTCAGCGCCCAGCTTCAGGACCAGCTCGGTGACGCCCGAGGTCTTCACGGCCTGATAGGCGGCGGCGGCGGCGGTCTCGACCGCCTCTGGCTCGACCGCGCCGGCGCCGTCGACGCCGATCACGACAACGCGGGCGGCTTCCAGCCCGTGGGGGGCGATCAGGTCCAGCGTCTGGCCCTTGGCGCCGATGAAGCGGCCGCCGGCGATGGCGCGGGCGAGGACGCCGCCCGTGGCTTCGTCGACCACGCGCGCCTCGGGCGACAGCGCCCCGGCTTCGTGGGCGAGAACCGCGAGCGCGGCGGTGGCGCCGGCCTGGATGTCGGCGGGGACGAACTCGATACGCATCGCACGCTCCTGAATGGGCTTGGCAGGGTGTCGTCGCGAGCGGGCGGAAACCGACTCGCGGCGCGACCGTCCGCGACGGCCGTCTCGCCTTGATCAGGCGGCATAGTCCAACCCTCGCTCCGAGAAAAGAGTTCCGGCAAGACACGGCTCGCGGTCTTCGGTTGTGCCCGAGGGAACCGCCCGTGTAGAACACCCCTCTTCCGTGGGGTTCGCTTTTCGAATCCGCCCGCCCGAACCCCATTTTCGATGCGCCTGATCGAACGCTATCTCTTCCGCCAATTGCTGGGTCCGACGCTTTTCGCGACGGCGGCCCTGGCGGCGCTCGCGCTCCTGGCCCGCAGCCTGTCGGAGTTCGACGTCCTGGTGGAACAGCGGCAGAGCGCGCTGATTTTCCTCAAGATCATCGCACTGGCCCTGCCCCAGCTGCTGAACATCATCCTGCCGATCGCCCTGTTCGTCGCCGCGCTGGTGGCGCTCAACAGGCTGCACACCGAGCAGGAGATCGTCGTCTGTTTCGCCGGGGGCATGAGCCGCTGGCGGGTCATCTCGCCAAAGCCGAAGACTGGCGGTGTTCGCCGCCCTGTTCTCGCTGTTCCTGGGACTGTGGGTGCAGCCCTGGGCCGCGCGCCAGATCCGGGAGACCGCCTTCGCCGTGAAGACCGACGTGGCCTCCACCCTGGTCCAGCCCGGAGAGTTCACAGAGCCGGGTCCCGGCCTGACGGTCTATGCGCAGTCGATCGACCGCAACAACCTGATCCACAACCTGTTCATCCACCAGGAACGCCCGAACGGCGGCGCTTCGACCTATTCGTCGCGCGAGGCGGTGATCGCCACCCGACACGGCGTGCCGGTGCTGATCATGTTCAAGGGGTCCAACCAGCAGTTTTCGCGCTCGGGCGTGCTGCAATACACCTCGTTCGACGAGTACACCTTCGACCTGTCCTCGCTGTTCCGCAGCGACGAGCTGCTGCACTACAAGGTGGCCGACCGCTATCTGCACGAGCTGTTCGCGCCCGACATGACCCAGGAATGGGAGCAGAAGAACCGCGTCGAGATGCTGGCCGAGGGCCATTCGCGCTTTGCGGGACCGCTCTACAACATCGCCCTGATGGCCATGGCCCTGGCGGCCGTGATCGGCGGCCCCTTCAACCGCATGGGTTACGGCAAGCGCATCGCCGCCGTGGGCGCGGCTGCGGGCGTGGTGCGCATTGTCGGGTTCGGCGTCCAGGCCGCCTGCGACGACTCCGCCTGGCTGAACATCCTGCAGTATCTGGTGCCGGTCGCCGCCACCTGGTGGGGCCTGTCGCAGATCTTCCGGCAGAAGGTCTCGCGCTATGTGGCCATCGGCCGGCGTCGCCAGAGCGGCGCCTTCGGCGCACAGGCAGGCGCAGCATGAGCTTTGGCGTCGGCATGGTCGAGCGCTATGTCCTGAAGCGGACAATGGCGTCTCTGGGCGCGGCCCTGGCCGTGCTGGGTTCGATGGTGATGTTGATCGCCTTCGTCGACATCGCCCGCAATGTCGGCACGCGGGCCGATGTCAGCTTCTTCCAGCTACTGTACCTGACGATCCTGCAGGCGCCGGCCACCGTGCTGGTGCTGACGCCCTTCATCTTCCTGTTCGGCACCCTGGGCGCTTTCGTGGGCCTCAATCGCCGCAGCGAGCTGATCGCCATGCGCGCGGCGGGCGTCTCGGCCTGGCGCTTCATCCTGCCCGCCGCAGCGGCGGCCTTCGTGATCGGCGTTCTGACCGTCACCCTGCTCAACCCGCTGAGCACGGCCATGACCGCCCAGTACGAAGTCTCGCGCGACGCGATGATGGAGAACTATCTGAAGGAAGCGCCCAAGGGCACCTGGCTGCGCCAGGGCGACGAAAAGACCCAGATCGTGATCCACGCGCGAGCCCGCGACCAGATCGACGGCTCGGTGCGCCTGCGCGGCGTGTCGCTGTTCGTCTACACGCTCAACAGCAAGGGCGTGATGGACTTCTCGCGCCGGATCGAGGCCAACGAGGCCCGGCTCGAGCCGGGCTTCTGGAGGCTGATCGGCGTGCGCGAGGCCACCCCCGGCGCCGGCGCGATTCGGTCCGAGAGCCTGTCGATCCCGTCAAATCTGGACGACCGCACCGCTTCGGAGCGGTTCAACTCGCCCCAGGCCGTCGCCTTCTGGCGTCTGCCGGGCACGATCAAGCGCACGCAGGAGGCGGGGTTCTCGGCCACGCCGTTCCGGCTGCGCTTCCACCAGATCCTGGCCACGCCGCTGCTGTTCGCGGCGATGTCGGTGCTGGCGGCGGCCTTTTCGCTGCGCCTGATGCGTCTGGGCGGCCTGGCGGCCCTCGCGGGCTCTGGCGTCGCCCTCGGCTTTGGGTTCTTCTTCTTCAACGAGCTTTGCAGCGCGTTGGCGAAGGCGGACGTTCTGCATCCGGCGATCGCCGCCTGGACTCCTCCGCTCGTCGCGCTTTTGGCGGGCTTCACTCTGCTTTGCTATACCGAGGATGGTTGAGTCCGTGGCTCCGAGGTTGTTCATGAAGGATCAGCGCCAAGGCGCGGCGTTTTACGCGCGCGCGCGGCTGCTCGGCGGCGTCGCCTGGCTCGTGCTGGGCGTCACCGCCACGCACGCCCAGAGCCTGACCGCTGTGCCGGCGGTCCCGGTCGGTCGCCGCCCCGCCGTCCGACGGCGCTGGCGCCCCCCGGCTATCACCACGAGATCCAGCCCTGCTGATCCGTGACGACAAGACCCAGACCCTGACCGCGCGCGGCGACGTCGAGGCTCGCTATCAGGGCCGCACCCTGCGCGCCGAAGAAGTGATCTACGACACCAAGGCCGGCGTCATCACGGCGAAGGGCAAGGTGGCGCTGATCAACGCCGACGGCACCGCCCAGTTCGCCGACGAGATGACCCTGGATAAGGACCTCAAGGCGGGCTTCGCGCTGGGCTTCTCGGCGCGCATGGACAAGAACGTCAAGATCGCCGCCGCGTCCGCCATCCGTCGCAACGAGAACATCCAGGAACTGAACCAGGCGATCTATACGCCCTGCGAGGTGTGCGCCGAGAAGCCGACGCCGACCTGGTCGGTGGCCGCCGACCGGGTGGTCCAGGACAAGCCCCGCCAGCTGGTCTATTACAAGAACGCGGTCATTCGCCTGTGGGGCGCGCCGCTGATGTACCTGCCGGTGTTCTGGCACCCGGATCCGCAGGCCACTCGCAGTTCGGGGTTCCTGACCCCCAAGCTCGGCTCGTCCACACGCCGGGGCATGTCGTATCAGCAGCCCTATCTCTATGTGATATCGCCGTCTCAGGATATCGTCGTAAGTCCCCAGATCAACACGAGTGTTAACCCGCTCCTGAACGTGAACTGGCGCAAGCGTTTCTATTCCGGCTACACCGAGGTCCGGGCGGGTTTCACCTACGAAAAGGACATCGACAATCGGGGCGAACGCTTCGGCGAGGCGACGGCCCGCAGCTATATCCTGGCCAAGGGCGCCTTCGACATCAACGACAAGTGGAAGTGGGGCTTCAGCGCCGAAAGAGCTTCCGACAAGCTGTTGTTTGATAACTACAATATCAACGACGTCTATGCCCAGCGCGGTCTGTTCACCAGCGAGGATCGGCGTCTCAGCTCGCAGGTCTACACCACCCGCCAGGACAAGAGCTCGTTCCTGTCGGTCTCGGCGGTTTCGGTCCAGGGCCTGCGGGTGTCGGGCATCGACGCCGTCACGGGCCTGGCCAGCTTCGAGAACACCGACGCCTTCCCGCTGATCGGCCCTCTGGTCGAAGGCCGCTGGCAGCCAGATGCCCCCGTGCTGGGCGGTCGCCTGCGCGTCCAGGGATCGGGCGTGGTCCTGACCCGGGCGGAGTCGCAGTACAATGCGACCCTCGACGGCGTCGACAGCCAGCGCGGCAGCATCAATGCTGACTGGCGCTCCAACATCACCCTGAAGTCCGGCATGCGGCTTTCGCCGTTCGTCCAGGCGCGCGGCGACGCCTATCGCGTGTCCGACCTGGCCGGAGCCGACAACAGCAAGAGCTATTCGCGCGGCCTGGCCGTGACCGGCGTCGATTTCAGCTATCCGTTCTTCAAGGCCCTGAAGGGCGGCACGGTGGTGCTGGAGCCCCTGGCCCAGGTGGCGGCCGGCTCCAAGAGCTCGCGCGTGCCGATCGTGGTCGGGACGTCCGGCGCGACGACCTATCTCTACAACGAGGACAGCACCTCGTTCGAATTCGACGAAACCAACCTGTTCCGCGCCAATAAGTCGCCCGGCTTCGACCTCTATGAAGGTGGCCAGCGCCTGAACATCGGCGGTCGGGCGACAGTGAAATATGACGACGGGCGCGGCGCAAGCCTGCTGGTTGGCCGCAGCTTCCGCTCGGACAAGGACCTGGTGCTGCCCAGCCGGTCGGGCCTGCAGGACAAGTCATCCGACTGGATCGTCACCGGCACCGTCACGCCCATCCGAGGCGTCAACGCCTTCGTGCGCACCCGCTACGCTCCGGATCTGGCCGACAACAAGTTCCGGCGGATCGAAGCGGGCTTGGACGCCTATCGCGAGCGCGCCAGCGGCTCGATCCGCTATATCCGGGATAACCAGGACGCCAGCGGCTCGCAGCTCGAAACCTTCGAAATGCGTGGCCAGCTGAACCTGACCAAGCGCTGGGGCCTCACCGCCTATGGCCAGAATGACGTGGTCGCCGGCGTCTGGCGACGGCGCGACCTGGGCGTGGTCTACAACGACGACTGCATTCGCATCGACGTGATCTACCAGAATGAAGACCGCTTCAGTCAGGTCTCCACGGGCGGTCTGAAGCTTAAGTCCGACGAATCCATCGTGCTGCGCCTAACGCTCGCCACATTGGGTGATACAGGTTACAGCGACTATTGATCCGCGGCGCCGCCGGCGCGCGTGGCTTTACGCGCGCGTGATCGGCATGCCCGCACTAGAGGAACGACACTATCCATGCGGCCTGCTGCGCGTAGCGTGAAGTCTTTTGCGGCGGCTGGAGCCGCCTCCATCATCGCCTTGGCAGCGGCTAGCTTTGGCCTGCCGGCCGGCGCCCAGCAGGTCGTGCCCGCGCCCGCCGCCGCTCAGGCGCCGCGGCCCAACGCGCTGTCCGAAAGCGTCGCGGCGGTGGTCAACGACGACATCATCTCCAGCTATGACCTGATGCAGCGCATGCGCCTGCTGATGATCAGCTCGGGCCTGCAACCGACCGAGGAAAACCTGCCTCAGCTGGAGCAGGAAGCCCTGCGCTCGCTGATCGACGAACATGTCCAGCTGCAGGAGCTGAAGCGCGTCGAGAAGGCTCAGAAGATCACGATCATCTCGACCGACAAGGAAGTCGACGAGCAGATCGATGACATCGCCAAGGGCAACAACGCCAGCATGACCGGCGCCCAACTCCTGGCCCAACTGGCGTCGCAAGGCGTCGGCGCCGAGACCTTCCGCACCCAGATCCGCATCGACAGCAGCTGGCAGAACTGGATCAGCGGCCGCTATGGCTCGCGTCTGCGGGTCGGCGAAGACCAGATCAAGGCCTTCCAGCGCCGCCAGGCCGAGTCGGCCAGCAAGCCGCAATACCAGGTCAGCGAAGTGTTCCTTGACGCCAGCCGGGTCGGCGGCATGGAAACGGCGGTCAACGGCGCCACCCAGCTCGTCACCCAGATGCAGCAGGGCGCGCCCTTCCCGGCCGTCGCCCGTCAGTTCTCCTCGGCCGCTACAGCCGCCAATGGCGGTGATGTGGGCTGGATCAGCCCCGGCGAAATGCCGGCTGAGGTCGACGCGGCGCTCGAGCAGCTGCGCCCCGGCCAGTTGTCCAAGCCGATCCCGGTCAAGGACGGCGTCTACATCATCTACCTGCGCGACAAGCGCGCCGGCGCCAAGGCCGCCCTCGTCGACCTGAAGCAGGTTGCCTACCCGCTGGCCGCCGACGCCACGCCGGCCCAGATCGACGTCGCCAGCAAGGCTCTGCTGGCGCTCAAGCCGCAGATCACCAGCTGCTCGACCCTGGAAGCCACCGCCGGCAAGGTCGACGGTCTGGTCGCGGGCGATCTGGGCGAAGCCGAGATCACCGATCTGGCGCCCGCCTTCCAGGAAGCCGCCGCCGCCCTGCAGGTGGGTCAGGTCTCCGACCCGATCCGCACCGATGCGGGCCTTCACCTGATCGCCGTCTGCGGCAAGCGCCAATCCGGCGCCGCCGCCCCGACGCACGACCAGATCGAGAACCGTTTGCGCGGCCAGCAACTGGCCCTGATCTCGAAGCGCTACCTTCGCGATCTGCGCAACTCGGCGACCATCGAAACCCGGTGAAACTGACACCTCTCGCCCTCAGCGCGGGTGATCCCGCCGGCATTGGGGCCGAGATCATCGCCAAGGCCTGGGCGGCGCTCCGCTGGGAGGGGCCGCCCTTCATGGTGGTGGGTGACGCGCGCTCGCTCGCCTCGGCGGGATCGGGCGTCAAGGTCAAGACCGTCACGGGGCCCGCCCAGGCCCTGGACGTCTTCCCCGTCGCCCTGCCGGTTCTGGACATCCCCCTGCTCAGCCCGGTTATCGCTGGACAGCCGTCCAGCGCCCATGCGGCGCAGATCATCCGCTGCATCGAGACCGGCGCGGGCCTGGCCCTGTCCGGCGCGGTGTCGGGTCTGGTCACCGCCCCGATCGCCAAGGCCCCGCTCTATGACGCCGGCTTCAAGTTTCCGGGCCATACCGAGTTCCTGGCCGAACTGACGGCCTCGGCCGTGGTCCATGACGGCGCGCGTGGCCCGATCATGATGCTGACGGCCGGCGGACTGCGCGCCACCCTGGTGACCATCCACAAGGCGCACAATGACGTCTCGGCCGCCCTGTCGGTGGAGGCCATCGTCAATGCCGGCCTGGTCACCGCCCAGGCCCTGAAGCGTGACTTCGGCGTCGCCCGGCCTCGCCTGGCCCTCGCCGCCCTGAACCCTCACGCCGGCGAGAGCGGCGCCCTGGGTCGCGAGGAAATCGAGATCATCGCGCCGGCGGCCCGCGCCCTGCGCGACCTGGGCGTCGAGGTCATGGGCCCCGCCCCCGCCGACACCCTGTTCCACGCCGAGGCCCGCGCCCGCTATGACGGCGTGCTGTGCATGTATCACGACCAGGCCCTGATCCCGGTCAAGATGCTCGACTTCTGGGGCGGGGTGAACGTCACCTTGGGCCTGCCGATCGTCCGCACCTCGCCCGATCACGGCACGGGGTTCGACATCGCTGGACGCGGGCTTGCCCGACCCGATAGCCTGATCGCCGCCATCAGGCTGGCGGCCCAGATCGCCGCCCGCCGCGCGGCCTGACTTCTTTTAGAGACTGAAGACCATGAGCCTGGCCGAAATGCCGCCGCTGCGCGACGCCCTGGAGCGTCACGACCTTCTGGCCCGCAAGAGCTTTGGTCAGCACTTCCTGCTGGACCTCAACATCACCCGCAAGATTGCGCGGCTGGCGGGCATCGGCCCTGATGACGTGGTGGTGGAGGTCGGCCCTGGGCCCGGCGGCCTGACCCGGGCGCTTCTGGAGACCGGCGCGCGCGTGGTGGCCATCGAGATGGACAGCCGCTTCATGCCGATCCTGGCCGAACTGTCCGAGGCCGCCGACCAGCGGCTGGAGGTCGTGCAGGGCGACGCCCTGAAGGTCGACGCCTCCAAGGCCGTCGGCGGCGTCCCGGCCCACGTGGTCGCCAACCTGCCCTACAATGTCGGCACGCAGTTGTTGATCAACTGGCTGACCGGTCCATTCCTGCCGCTGTCGATGACCCTGATGTTCCAGAAGGAAGTGGCCGAGCGCATCGCCGCCCACGTCAATGACGACGCCTATGGCCGTCTGGCCGTGATCGCCCAGACCGTCTGCGAGACCAAGGTGGTGATGGACCTGCCGGCCCGCGCCTTCACACCGCCGCCCAAGGTCAATTCGGCGGTCATCCGCCTGATCCCCCGCGCCGTGATCCCGCCCGCCAACGAACTGGCCGCCCTGGAACGCGTGACCGCCGCCGCCTTCGGCCAGCGCCGCAAAATGCTGCGCTCCAGCCTCAAGGCCCTGGGCGGCGGCGCACTGTGCGAAAAGGCCGGGATCAGCCCCGACATCCGCGCCGAGAACGTGCCGATCGAGGGGTTTCTGGCTTTGGCGAAGGCGACGCTGAGCTAGGCTGACCGCCTAGATTTCTTCCTTCAGCAGGTCGGCCACCAGATCGCCGATCCAGGGGTTGCGGGCCCGCTTCTGGCGTTCGGCGTGGTAGATGTGGGCCAGATCGGCATAGGCCTTGTCGAAGTCGTCATTGAGGATGACGTAGTCGAACTGCTCCCAGGCGGCGACCTCGTCCTTGGCGCGGGACAGGCGACGATGGATGACCTCTTCGCTATCCTGGCTGCGGGCGTGCAGGCGTCGGCTCATCTCGGCCAGCGACGGCGGCAGAATGTAGACCAGCACGCTGTCGGCGCCGGCCTGCTTGTGCACCTTCATCGCGCCCTGGAAGTCGATGTCGAACAGCGCGCTCTCGCCGCGATCCAGCGCTTCCATGATCGGCGGCTTGGGGCTGCCGTAGAAGTTGCCATAGACCTCGGCCCATTCGAGAAAGGCGTCCGCCGCGATCATCTCCTGAAACGTGTCGCGAGTGACAAAGTGATAGTCGCGGCCGTCATGCTCGCCCGGACGCGGCTCGCGCGTGGTGGCGCTGATCGACAGATGCAGGTCGTTGTGGTCGGCGACCAGGCGGCGGGTCAGCGAGGTCTTGCCGACGCCCGAGGGCGCCACGACCATCAGCAGCAGGCCGCGAGTAGTGTGATGGGAAGGCTTATTCAACGTTCTGAACCTGCTCGCGAAACTGCTCGATGGTGGCTTTCAGCTCCAGACCGATCGCGGTCAAGCTGCTCAGGGCCGATTTCGAGCACAGGGTGTTGGATTCGCGCATGAACTCCTGGGACAGAAAGTCCAGGCGGCGGCCGGCGGCGGCCTCGCCGGTCAGCAGGGCGCGGATGCCGGCCACGTGGCCGACCAGTCGATCCAGTTCCTCGCGGACATCGGCCTTCACCGCCATGGCGGCGGCCTCTTGCACGATGCGCTCTTCGGGGGCGGCCTCGCCCAGCAGTTCGGTCATGCGCCGCGCGAAGCGGTCCTTCAGGATGGCGGGCTGACCGGCGGCCTCGGCGCCCGCCTGAGTCGTGAGACTCTCAATCATGTCGACCTGGCCGTTCAGCACCGGCGTCAGGGCCGCGCCCTCTTCCAGCCGGGCGACCTTCAGGCCGTCCAGCGCCTTGACCCGGGCGTCGAGCTTGGCCTCGGGCGGCGCGGGTCTCGCTGTCGTCTTCCTCCTCGCGGACCTCGATGACGCCACGAAGGGCCAGCAGGCCGTCCAGCGAAGGCTTGGCGACCATGCCGGTGGCCACATAGGGCGCGCCGGCCTTCAGATACCGCTCCAGAGTCTCGACGCTGACCTGGCTCTGGCCGGTCGCCTCGGCGCGCTTGGCCTGCAGGTTGACCGTCAGCTGGCCGCGCTGGAAACGGGCCTGCGCGCCGTCTCGCGCCGCCCGGTCGAGCGTTTCGAAACCGGGCGGACCGCGAAAGCGGGTCTCCAGGTTGCGGCCGTTGACGCTGCGGGCCTCACGGCCCGGACCAGGCCCCGTGCGCGCCCGAGCCACGCGACGAAGCCGGTCATGCCCGACAGCGCCACCTCAGCCCCCGCTCAGCGGCGTGACCGCCGGCTTGGACGGCGCCTTGGCCGCGCGGCTGCGTTCGATCTGACGCCACTTGGCGACATTGGCCTCGTGCTCGGCATAGGTGCGGGCGAAGACGTGCCCTCGGTGCCGTCGGCGACGAAATAGAGATCGCCGGTCTCGGGCGGATTGAGGACGGCGGCGATGGCCGCGCGTCCGGGGTTGGCGATCGGCGTCGGCGGCAGGCCATCGATGAAATAGGTGTTGTAGGGCGTCTGGCGCTGCAGCTCGGACAACAGGATGCCCCGGCCCAGCGGCCGCCCACGGGTCAGGCCGTAGATGATGGTCGGATCGGTCTGCAGCATCATGTTCTTGCGCAGCCGGTTGACGAACACGGCGGCGATCATCGGCCGCTCGCGACGCCAGGCCCGTCTCCTTCTCGACGATCGAGGCCAGGGTGACGGCCTCTTCCTTGGTCGAGAACGGCAGGCCCTTCTGGCGATGCGACCACAGCTCGTCGAGCAACTGATCGCGGTCGTCCATCATCCGTTGCAGGACAGCAGCCCGGTCCTCGCCGCGCTGGACCTGATAGGTCTCGGGCAGGATCGCGCCCTCAGGCGGGGTGGGCGCGCTGCCGGTCAGAACCGTCGAGCGTTCCAGGATATCCACCGCCATGTCCGAGGTGACGCCCTCGGGAATGGTGATCATGTGCCGCACGATCCTGCCGTGGCGGATGGCATCGAGGACCCGCGCCATCGAGGCGCGGCTGTTGAAGTCGTATTCGCCCGCCTTCAGCGATCGCGCCGCGCCGGTGACCTGGGCGGCGGTCATGAAGATCGAAGAGGAGCGGATCACGCCGCCCCGCTCGAGGCTGGAGGCGATCTCGGGCAGGCTGGCAGCCCCTGCGCAGCACCACGGTGGTGACATCGCCCGCCTTGGCCGCCGGTCCCGGACCTTGATAGAGCCACAGCGCGCCAAAGATCAGCACCAGGCCGACGACCGCCAGGGTGGCGACCGCCGAAAAGGTCATGGCGATCAGCCGACGTCCGACGGACGCCGACTCACGCTTGCGGGCCTTTCGGGGCGGGGCGGCTTTGCGGCTCACGAGATTTTGCGGAAGACGACCGAGGCGTTGGTGCCGCCGAAGCCGAAGCTGTTGGACACGGCCACGTCGATCTTCATCGGCACGGCCTTGTTCGGCGCGAGGTTCATGGCGACCTCGACGTCGGGATTGTCGAGATTGATGGTCGGCGGAGCGATCTGGTCGCGGATCGCCAGGATCGAGAAGATGCCCTCGATCGCGCCAGCCGCGCCCAGCAGGTGGCCGGTCATCGACTTGGTCGACGACATCACCACGTTCTTGGCGTGATCGCCCAGGAAGCGCTCGACGGCCCGGGCCTCGATGCCGTCCGCCATGGTCGAGGTGCCGTGGGCGTTGACATAGTCGATGTCCGACGGCTGCAGGCCGGCGTCGCGCACGGCCGCCGACAGGGCGCGGAAGCCGCCGTCGCCATCTTCCGCCGGGGCGGTGATGTGATAGGCGTCGCCCGACAGGCCGTAGCCGACAACCTCAGCATAGATCTTCGCGCCGCGCGCCTTGGCGTGCTCGTATTCTTCCAGAACCAGGGCGCCGGCGCCCTCGCCCATCACGAAGCCGTCGCGGTCCTTGTCATAGGGACGCGAAGCCTTTTCCGGTGTGTCGTTCCAGTCGGTGGAGACAGCGCGGCAGGCGATGAAGCCGGCGATGCCGACCTTGCAGACAGCCGCCTCGGCGCCGCCGGCCACCATCACGTCAGCGTCGCCGTACTTGATGAGACGGGCCGCGTCGCCGATGGCGTGGGCGCCCGTGGCGCAGGCCGTGACCACCGAGTGGTTGGGGCCCTTGAAGCCATAGCGGATGGAGACCTGACCCGAGATCAGGTTGATCAGCGCCGAAGAGATGAAGAACGGGCTGACCTTGCGCGGCCCCCGGGCTTCAAGCTCCAGCGCCGTGTCGGCGATGGTAGACAGGCCGCCGATACCCGATCCGAGGATCACGCCGGTGCGATACTTGTCTTCCTCGGTTTCCGGAACCCAGCCCGAATCCTTGATGGCTTCATCAGCGGCGGCGATGCCGTACAGGATGAAGTCGTCCACGCGCTTCTGGTCGCGCGGGCTCATGGTCAGGTCGGGGTTGAACGCGCCCTCGACATCGGGGCTGCCGCCGCCGCGTCCATCGACGCGCGGAACCTCGCAGGCCACCTTGCAGGCATAGTCGGTAGGGTCGAAGGCCGAGATGCGGTTGGCGCCCGACTTTCCGGCGAGAATGTTCTTCCAGGAAACCTCGACGCCATGGCCCAACGGGGTCAGCAGGCCAAGTCCGGTGACGACAACTCTACGCATGGATCACTCCTAACCTTCGTAGTCGCGGACATATGGGGATGGACGGACGAATCCAACGCCTCCCCGGCCGCGACTCTCGGCCACATACGAAAACCGCCGCGCGCACGATGGCAAGAGCCCGTGCTGCGCGGCGGTTGAAGACTTGTTCGCAAAGAGCGAACGGGGCCCTTAGGCGCCGGTCTTTTCCGTGATGAACTTCACGGCGTCGCCAACCGTTTGGATGTGCTCGGCGGCGTCGTCCGGAATTTCGATGTCGAACTCTTCTTCGAACGCCATCACCAGCTCGACGTTGTCGAGGCTGTCGGCGCCCAGGTCATCGATGAAGCTGGCCTTCTCGGTGACCTTCTCGGGATCGGCATCCAGATGCTCGATGACGATCTTACGCACGCGCTCGAGAATGTCGGACATTCTGTTAGTCCCTCAGTTTTGAATCTGTTGTCCGGCAACGGTTTGACCAGAGGTCTCATCGCTAACGGGAATTGTCGGCCACCGCCTATCACGTTCCTTTTCAGGTGACCAGCCGGTCACCCGCCAAGAAAACAGCGGGGCCTAGATCATGGCCATGCCGCCGTTGACGTGCAAGGTCTGGCCGGTGACGTAGGCGCCCTCATTGCTGGCGAGATAGACGCAGGCGGCGGCGATATCGCTGCCTTCGCCCAGGCGACCGGCCGGGATGCCCGACAGGATGCCGGCCTTCTGGGCGTCGGTCAGGGCGTCGGTCATCGGGCTGGCGATGAAGCCCGGCGCGACGCAGTTGACGGTGACGTTTCGGCTGGCCAGTTCCTGGGCCAAGGCCTTGGAAAACCCGATCATTCCGGCTTTCGAGGCCGCATAGTTGGTCTGTCCGGCATTCCCGGTGACGCCCACCACCGAGGTGATGCCGATGATGCGGCCCGAGCGGCGCTTCATCATGCCCTTGGCGGCCGCGCGGGCCAGGCGGAAATAGCCTTCAAGATTGACCTTGATGACGGTGTCCCAGTCCTCGTCCTTCATCCGCACGATCAGGCCGTCGCGGGTGATGCCGGCATTGGCGATGACGATATCCAGCGGCGCGCCAGCGGCCTCCTCAGCCTTGGCCACCAGGCCATCCACGGCCTCGGCGTCCGAAAGGTTGGCGGCCACGGTCGAGACCCGCTGGCCGAACTGAGCCTTCAGCTCGGCCAGGGCTGATTCGCGGGTGCCCGAGAGCACCACGTGGGCGCCCTGATCATGCAGGGCCTTGGCGATGGCCCCGCCGATGCCGCCCGTGGCGCCGGTTACGAGGGCGGTCTTGCCGGTGAGATCGAACATGGTTGGGTCTCCGTTCGGAGTGTGTCTTTGAGCGGAAACCTCGTCCTTCGATAGGCTCAGGATGAGGTTTCCGAATGAACCGGCGTGACACCGTCCTCATCCTGAGCTTGTCGAAGGACGAGGGCGACCGCGCGGAAGTAGAGCGATTTGGCGAAGGCTTCGAGGTCGGCCGGACTGTTCAGCGGCGTGGCCTCGGCGTCGGGCGCGATGCGCTTGGCCATGCCCGACAGCACCTTGCCGGCGCCGGCTTCGGCGAACCGGGTGATTCCACCCTCGCCCGCCAGCCAGATCATGCTTTCGCGCCAGCGCACACGGCCGGTGACCTGTTCCACCAGAAGACCGCGAATGACGTCGGGATCATGGACGGGGCCTGCGGTGATGTTGGCCACCAACGGTGCGCGCGGCGAGATGATCGTGGTGTTGGCCAGCGCCTCGGCCATCTCGTCAGCCGCCGGCTGCATCAAGGGGCAGTGGAAGGGGGCAGAGACCGAAAGCGGAATGGCGCGCGCGCCCAGTTCCTTGGCCTTTTCGCCGGCCTTGTCGACAGCGGCCTTGGCCGTGCGGATGGTGATCATTGCCGTTGTTGTTGTCGTTGGCCACGACGCAGACGCCGACTTCCGAGCCGGCGGCGGCGGCGGCTTCGGCCAGGGCCAGATCGGTCTTGGGACCGATCAACGAGGCCATGGCGCCCTCGCCCACCGGCACGGCGCGCTGCATGGCCTGGCCACGCAGCTTCAGCAGGCGAGCGGTGTCGGCCAGGGTGATCGCGCCGGCGGCGGCCAGGGCGGAATATTCACCCAGGCTGTGGCCGGCCACGAAGGCGGCCCGGTCGATGCCGATCCCGAATTCCTTCTCCAGGACGCGGGTCACGGCCAGGCTGACGGCCATCAGGGCCGGCTGGGCGTTCTCGGTCAGGGTCAGGTCGCTCTCGGGACCTTCCTTCATCAGGGCGAAAAGCTTCTGGCCCAGGGCGTCATCGACCTCCTGGAAGACCTCGCGCGCCGCGGCGAAGGCCTGCGCCAGGTCGGCGCCCATGCCGACAGACTGGCTGCCCTGGCCGGGGAAAATGAAGGCGATGCTCATGGAAGCCCGCTCCGTATGGTGAAAATCAGGGGCGGAGGGTTAGGACATCACGGCCAAGGCGGCAAGTCAGGCCGCTCAACCCAACCACGGACCGCCGGGCGGACCCCAGCCCCAGACGGGCATCGGAGGATCGCCCTGAGGCTCGGCCACGCCCTCGGCGGCGTTGATGACCGCCAGGCGCGTTCCCCATTCCAGATAGCCCATGAAGGCGGCGCGAAATTCGGGATCGCTGGCCAGACCCACCTCGTCGGCCGTATCGACCATCAGATTCACCCAGGCCCGCCTTTGGACCTCGGTCAAATGCCGGCCCATGTGCTTGCGGATCATGGCGCTGTGGCTGCCGCCGCCCTCCGTATAGGCCTTGGGCCCGCCAAAGACCTCGGCCACGAAGGCCGCCACATGCTGGGCGTGGTGGACATCCATGCCGGCGAACACCGGCGCCAGCACGGGGTGCTGCGGAACCTTGGCGTAGAAGGCCGCAAACAGGCTCTCGATCGCGGCGGGCCCACCGGCCCAGGCCGACAGGCTGGGTATTGGCTTGGAATTTCCGTCCATTGTCGCCCCGCCTGCGTCCCGGTGTGAGCCTCGTTTAAACCTAGGGGCGCGACTTACAGTTTGGAAGCTCGGAGAATGGGGTTATTCAACTTGCGCTATTTCGCATCCGCCGCCAGACCGTGGGCGTAGCTACGCCGATAGTCATTGATTGGAGTTTCCCATGACTCGCCTGACCGCCGGCCTCGCGGCCCTTGCCGTGCTCGCCGCAACCCCCGCCTTCGCCGCGCTGAAGCCCGGCGCAAAGGCCCCCGACTTCACCGCCACGGCCGCCCTCGCCGGCAACGACTTCCAGTTCACCCTGTCCAAGGCGCTGAAGAAGGGCCCCGTGGTCCTCTATTTCTTCCCGGCCGCCTACACCTCGGGCTGCACCGCCGAGGCGCACGAATTCGCCGAGGCCACGCCGGAGTTTGAAAAGCTGGGCGCGACCGTGATCGGCGTCACCGCCGGGAATGTCGACAAGATCAAGGACTTCTCCAAGGAACATTGCCGCGACAAGTTCGCGGTCGCGGCCGCCAGTCCCGACCTGATCAAGAGCTACGACGTCTCGCTGGGCATCCCGCTCAAGCCCGTGACCAACCGCACCTCGTACGTGATCGCGCCGGACGGCAAGGTCCTGCTGGCCTACACCGACATGAACTTCGCCGGCCACGTCACCCAGACCATGGACGCGGTGAAGGCCTACAAGGCCAAGAAGTAAATCTGAACGATGGGGCTGGCGCGATTTGCGACCAGCCCTTTTCGGTTTCGACCAGCCTGGCGACTTGAGAGACGCCGGGTCGAAGGGGAAGATCGGCCATGACCGACCTCATCCTCCTGGAAGCCGTGGCGCGCGGCATCGCGATCGGCGCCTTCGCCGCAACCGGCGTGGCCCTGGCCGCCAGCCGCAAGCTGGCCCCCATGCGCTGGATCGGCGCCATCTTCTTCACCTGCGCCATCGCCCATGTCTTCGACAGCTGGCACGGCGCGCAGCACCCCTCGAAGCTGGCCTGGGCGCTGTCGGCCTCCGGCACGGGGATCTTCTGGCTGTTCGCTCTGGGGCTGTTCGAGGACGAGCCGGTCCTGAAACCCTGGCGACTGATCCCCCCACTGGCGATGTTCGGACTGTGGGTGGTGGCCGTGTTCAGCCCGCCGGCGATCTGCGTCTGGGTGTGGAAGGTGTTCGCGGTCGCCTCGGCGGGCCTGGTCATCCATGTGCTGACCGTGGCCTGGCGCGGATGGCGCGACGATCTGGTCGATCAGCGGCGCCGACTGCGCGCCCCCCTGGCGGCCGCCACGGCGGGCTATGTGCTGGTCCAGGCGGCCTGTGATTTCGGATGGCCGGTCTTTGTCCGCCCGCTCGACGCCTCGCTGGTGCAGGCCTTCACCTTGGCCGCCCTGGGCGTCGCCACCGGCCTGGCCCTGCTGCGGGTCGAGCCCCTGCTGGTCGAGGCCGCCCCTGCGTCCGGCAAGGCGCCCGCCGCCACGCCACTGGAGACCATGGACCTGAGCCCGGCCGATCGTCTGGTCCTGGCCCGCCTGGAGCGCGCGATGTCCCAGGACGAGGTCTGGCGCGGCGAGGATCTGTCGATCGGCGCCCTGGCCGCGCTGGTCGGCGCGCCGGAGCATCGCCTACGCAAGCTGATCAACGGCACGCTGGGTCACCGCAACTTCGCCGACTACGTCAACAGCCGCCGGATCGCCGCCGCGCGGGACGACCTGGCTGATCCGAACCTGGCGCTGAAATCGATCTCGGCCATCGCCTTCGAGCTGGGCTTCGGCTCGCTGGGCCCCTTCAACCGCGCCTTCCGCGCCGCCACGGGCGCCACCCCGACCGCCTGGCGCCAGGAGGCCTGCGCCAACGCCGGTCCGGCCCGCCTACGGCTGGTCGAATCCTCGGATCAGCTGCCGAAATCGAACAAGTCCGCCTGATTTCGAGATCGGCGCGACGCCGCTCACCGCCTTCGCTTTCCTGGCCGCATCAAAGCCGAGGAGCCTCCGATGAGTTCGACCTTTTCCGCCTTCTTCGATAGCTGGCTGCGGGCCACGCAGATTGATGTGACACGCTATGTGGCCTTCTCCATAGGCGTGTGGTTCGTCCTTTGGGTGCGTGCTCAGCCGCGCCGCTCGGCTGCACGTCGAGATACGGGCGTGATCGGCCAAGCGCGGACTCGTCAGTTGCTGGTCGAGTTCTTCACCCTCGATCGCGCTCGATCATGCATCTTCTCGACCGTGGGCCTGCTGACCTTCGGCCTATTTCGGGCACGCGCTGGATGCCGCGGACCCTAGCATCGCGCGCGACCTGGGGGCCGATCTGGTTCTGGACCAGCCTGGTGCTGATGATCATCGGCCATGACGCCTGGTTCTACTGGACGCATCGCTGGATGCACCGACCCGCAGGCTGTTCCGGACTTTCCACCGTCGGCATCATAGGTCGAACAATCCCTCGCCCTTCACCGCCTACAGCTTTGATCTGGGCGAAGCGGCGATCAACGCTCTGTTCGTGCCGCTGTGGATGCTGATCGTGCCGACCCAGTGGCCGGTGGCCGGCCTGTTCATGCTGCACCAGATCGCGCGCAACACCATCGGGCACAGCGGCTACGAGCTGTTCCCGGCCCGCAAGGACGGCCGGCCCCTGCTGCCCTGGCTGACCAGCGTGACGCACCATGACCTGCACCACGCGCAGGCGGGCTACAATTACGGCCTGTATTTCACCTGGTGGGATCGCTGGATGGGCACCGAGCACCCGCAGTATCTGGCGCGGTTCGCCGCCGTGACGGCCCGCAAGCGCCTGGCTACCAGTTCGCCTTCACCAGCTTGACCATGAAGCGGCCGTCCTGAACGCGCCAGTCCTGGCCATTGAGGTTGGCGGCGCGCAGGCTGACGGTGAACTCGGCGGGGATGTCGAACGGCCGGGTCAGGCTGAGATCGACACCCTCGTCGCCCATCGTGCCGCCGCCGACGGCGATGGAGCCGACCGGTTTGCCGTCCAGGGTCAGGGCCGAGCGCACATTGGCCCGCGCCACCGGGATCTGGCCGGGCACCGCGATCACCTGGCTGGCGTTCATGTCCATCGAGACGCTGACATAGTTGGCGCGCGGCAGGATCCCGAAGCCGAACATCTTCGACATCGAAGAGCGCAGCCGCGCCTCGCGATCGTTCCACGAGGCGCCCAGCGCCAGCGAGCGCTTGCCGACCAGCGGCTTCCATCGGGCTTGGCCACCAGATTGAGGTCGAGGTCGTAGGTGGCTCTCGATCGTGCCGGCCACCCTGGCGGTCAGCTTGGCGCTTTCGGTGTCGGTGGACAGGTCGAGCGGCAGGGCCGCCGAATAGCCGGTGAAACGGCCGTCATTGGCGGAAACCGACAGGGCCGGTTTCTGGATCGCCTGGGCGGCGGCGGGGCCGGCGAAATTCGCCAGGGCTCCGCAGGCCGCGAAGGCGCATATGACAGCGCGAGACAGCATCCCCGCTTCCTAGCACAACCGCCCCGTGCGGCAAGGTTAAGCTACCATGGGGTTGATGACGGTTTGCGAGATTGCCGCTTTCGCCCAGGGACAAGGCGAAAGGCGCCGACTTCCAATGCTTTCTTGCCTCTCGCCACCTTCTCCTGTAGTAGCGCGCGTTCTCACGGATGGCGGTCTTGCGCGCAGCCCTCACGGGTACGGGATTTCCCGGTCGCGCTCAGGATCCATCGTGGTGGTCGGACTTCCGCCGACAACCGCGCCGCTGTCCAAACCGGAAGAAGGAAAACATGGCGTTCTACGAACACGTGGTCATCGCGCGGCAGGATATCTCGCCGCAACAGGCCGAAGCTCTGAACGAGCAAATCAAAGCCCTGATCGAAGAAGGCGGCGGTCACATCGCCAAGATCGAATACTGGGGCCTGCGTAACCTCACCTATCGCATCAAGAAGAACCGCAAGGGCCACTACTCCCTGCTGGCCATCGACGCTCCGCCGGCCGGCCGTCAAGGAAGTCGAGCGCCAGCTGCCGATCAACGAAGACGTTCTGCGCTTCATGACCATCCGCGTGGAAGAGCTGGACCTGGAACTGTCGCCGGTTCTGGCCCGTCGTGACCGCGAACGTAGCGAGCGCCCCGAGCGTTCGGACCGTCCGCGCGAAGACTTCGCGGCCGCGTAAGGGAGAAGAGAGATCATGACCGATACCACTGCTCCCGAAGCTGGCGCTGGCGCGCCCGCCGCTGGCGGCGCCCGCCGCCCGTTCTTCCGCCGCCGCAAGGTGTGCCCGTTCTCCGGCGCCAACGCTCCGAAGATCGACTACAAGGACGTCAAGCTCCTGCAGCGCTACGTTTCCGAACGCGGCAAGATCGTGCCGTCGCGCATCACCGCGGTGTCGGCCAAGAAGCAACGCGAACTGGCCAAGGCCATCAAGCGCGCCCGCTTCCTGGCTCTGCTCCCCTACGTCGTGAAGTAAGGGAGACACCACGATGAAAGTCATTCTGCTCGAACGCGTCGAAGGCACTGGCGTCCTCGGCGACGTGGTCACCGTGAAGGACGGCTTCGCCCGTAACTTCCTGCTGCCGCGTCACAAGGCTCTCCGCGCCAACGCGACGAACCTGAAGTCCTTCGAAGTTCAGCGCGCTGAAATCGAAGTGCGCAACGTGAAGAACCGCGAAGCCGCCGGCGCTGTCGGCGAAACTCTCGACGGTACGCAATACGTGATGATCCGTCAGGCTGGCGAAAGCGGCCAGCTGTACGGTTCGGTCGCGGGTCGCGACGTCGCCGACGCCATCAAGGCCGAAGGCGGCAAGGTCGATCGTTCGATGATCGTGCTGGACAAGCCGATCAAGACGCTCGGCGTTCACGAAGTGAAGGTGAAGCTGCACGCTGAAGTGACCGTCACGGTCACCCTCAACATCGCGCGCAGCGCCGACGAAGCCGAGCGTCAAGCGCGCGGCGAAAACGTCATCGCCGCTCAATTCGAAGAAGACCGCGCGGCTGACGCCGAAGCGGCCTCGACATGGCCGCCGGTGGCGCCGGTTCGTTCGAAGGCGATCACTACGAGTCCTGATCCTTCCCGGATCAGTGATCTATCGAGAAACGGCGCGGAGCAATCCGCGCCGTTTTTTTCTGCATCAAGGCCCAGAAATGCTCGCCTTGTAGGCAGCCCCGCCAATTCCCATCTTCCTGGTAGGGGAGGATCAACTCCCCTGCTCCGGGACAAAAGAGCGTTCGTCGCCTCCCGGAGACATCCGAGGGGATTACACATGCGCTATAGAAACCTGCTGCTGGCCGCAGCCTCGTTCACGGCCCTGTCCGGCGTCGCCCATGCCCAGACCGCCTCCGCCGACAACGCCATCGTCGATGAAGTCGTCGTCACCGGCACCCGCGTGGTCGGCCGCTCGCGCCTAGACACCCTGGCGCTCGGTCGATGTCGTCACCGCCAAGACCCTGCAACAACGCGGCAGCACCGAACTGGCCACGGCCCTGGCGGCCACCGTACCGTCGATCACCTTCCCGCGCCCGTCCAACACCGACGGCACCGACTCGGTGCGCCCTGCGGTGCTGCGCGGCCAGGGCCCGGACCAGACGCTGGTGCTGGTCAACGGCACGCGTCGCCACACGACGGCTCTGGTCAACCTGAACGGCTCGGTCGGACGCGGCTCGGCCGCCGTCGACCTGAACGCCATCCCCTCGGTCGCCCTCGACCGCATCGAAGTCCTGCGTGACGGCGCGGCCGCCCAGTATGGCTCGGACGCCATCGCCGGCGTCGTGAACCTGCGCCTGCGCGAAGCCGACCACGGCGGCGGCGTCACCATCACCGCCGGCCAGTACCGCACCAGCTTCAAGGGCCTGCAGACCAACGCCAAGCGCAACATCGACGACGGCACGACCCGCACCGTGGCCGGCTGGCAGGGCCTCAAGCTCGGCTCGGACGGCTTCCTGACCCTGTCGGCCGAGTATCGCGACCGCGACTTCACCAACCGCAGCGACATCGACACCCGCGTGACCCCGCAGCGCGTAACCTCGCGCTTCGGCGATCCGGAAACCAATGACGTCACCTTCTACGCCAATGCCGGCAAGCCGATCAGCGAGAGCTGGGAAGCCTATGGCTGGTACGGCTATCAGCAGCGCGACGCCGAGGCCTCGGCCACCTATCGCCTGCCCACCGACGCCAGCCAAAACATCCCCAGCGTCTATCCCAACGGCTATCTGCCGCTGATCACCACCAATACCGAGGATGTCACCGCCGCCGGCGGCCTGCGCGGCGACTGGAACGGCTTCAGGATCGACGCCAACCTCGTCTACGGCAAGAACGACATCGATTTCGGCGTCAAGAACACCCTCAACCCCTCGTACGGCCCCACCTCGCCGACCAGCTTCAAGGCCGGCGGCCTGACCTATGACCAGCTGGTGCTGGGCGTGGACGTCAGCAAGGAAGTCGAGGTTGGTCTGGCCGGCCCGTTGAACGTGGCCTTCGGCCTGGAAGCCCGCAAGGAGACCTTCCAGATCAACGCCGGCGAAGTGGCCTCCTATGCCCGGGGCACGGTGTCGCCCACCCTGGCCTTCGGCTCGCGCGGCTTCACCGGCTTCACGCCCAGCAACGCAGTCGACGTCGATCGCGACGCCGTCGGCGTCTATCTGGACCTGGAAGGCAAGCTGACCGAGAAGCTGACCGGCTCGGCCGCCATCCGCTACGAGGACTATTCAGACTTCGGCACCAATACGAGCTGGAAGCTGTCGGGCCGCTACGACTTCACCCCGGCCTTCGCCATTCGGGGCGCCGCCTCGACCGGCTTCCGGGCCCCCAGCCTGCAGCAGCAGTATTTCACCTCGACCTCGATCCTGTACATCAACCAGACGGTGGGCGGTGTGACGACGGCCGTTCCGTTCGAGACCGGCACCTTTCCGTCCGTCGGCCAGGTCGGCAAGGCCCTGGGCGGCAAGCCGCTTGAGCCTGAAAAGTCCAAGAACTTCTCGCTGGGCGCGGTCTATCACAAGGGTCCGTTCGAGCTGACGGTCGACGCCTACCGCATCGACGTCGACAACCGCTTCGCCTCGTCGCAGGCGTTCACGGTAGCGCCACGGCGGCGGCGGGTACGAACGCCCGCGTGATCTTCGACCTGCTCGACGACTACGGCGCGTCGGCCGGCCGCTTCTTCACCAACGGCGTCGACACCGAAACGACCGGCATCGATGTCGTGGCGCGCTATCGCATCGTCGACGAACAGGCCGGCACGTTCGACCTGACCGCGGCGGGCAATATCAACAGCCTGGACGTCACCCGCACGCCGACCACCTCGGTGCTGCCGACCCCCGTGTCGCTGTTCGCTCGCCAGGCCACCCTGCGCTTCGAGGAAGGCACGCCGCAGCGTAAGCTGACCCTGCAGGGCGACTGGAGCAAGAACCAGTGGGGCGCCACCTTGCGCACCACGCTCTATGACAACGTCCTGGCGCCGGGCTCGGCCCTGGACGGCAGCGGCGACTGGCATACGGGCGCGCAGGGCATCGTCGATCTGGAAGCCCGCTACCGTTTCGACGCCGGCGTGACGCTGTCGCTGGGCGCCGACAACCTGTTCGACCAATATCCCGATCAGGTGCCGCCGAACCTCAACACCAGCGGCGGCAACCCCTGGTCCAGCTTCTCGCCGTTCGGCTTCAACGGCCGGTTCGTCTACGGCCGCGTCGCTTACAACTGGTAGGCTGACCCAGAGTCACGTGAAGATGGACGCGGAGAGCGATCTCCGCGTCCTTTTTCTTGTGCTGCTGCTACAGAACATACACAAAACATCCCCGTTCATCTTAGGCGCCGGCCCACGCCGCCCGCGCACCAAATCAGGCTCCGCGTTAACCTGTGACGATGTCTCTCGTCCCCGCTCTTGATCTGCGTCCGCCCCATGCGGACATCACCATCGCTGTCGCGCCGCACAACCTGGAAGCCGAGCAGGCTCTGCTGGGCGTGCTGCTGTACGACAACGCGGCCTATGAGCGGCTGACCGACGCCCTGAACGGCCGGCACTTCTACGAGCCCTTCCACCAGCGGCTGTTCCAGTCGATCGAGACCCACATCCGCAAGGGCCAGCTGGCCGAGCCGATCCTGCTGGCCGACGAGTTCAAGAAGGACCCGGCCTTCGACGAACTGGGCGGCCTGCGCTATCTGGCCGACCTGGTCGATCGCGCCCCGCCCGCCGCCAATGTCGGCGACTATGCCCGCGCCGTTTTCGACCTGGCCCTGCGGCGCGACCTGATCCGCATCGGCGGCGAGATCGCCTCGGTGGCGCACGGCGGCGGCGAAGAGATCAAGCCGGCCCGCGACCAGATCGAGGCCGCCGAACAGCAGCTCTACACCCTGGCCGAAAGCGGCACGGCCTCGTCCGGCTTCGTCAGCTTCGGCGACGCCCTGCGCGGCGCGGTCGAGATGACCGCCGAAGCCTACAGCCGCGACGGCGGCATGTCGGGCGTGGCCACCGACCTGGCCGACCTCGACCAGAAGATCGGCGGTCTGCACCCTTCCGACCTGATCGTGCTGGCCGGCCGTCCCTCGATGGGTAAGACCGCTCTGGCGACCAACATCGCCTTCAATGTCGCCCGCAAATACGCCTACGAGATCCAGCCTGACGGGACCAAGAAGACGGTCCAGGGCGGCGTCGTGGCCTTCTACTCCCTGGAAATGAGCGCTGAACAGCTGGCCCTGCGTATGCTGGCCGACGCCTCCGGCGTGTCCGGCGACCGCCTCCGCAAGGGCGAGATCGACGCCTCCGAGTTCGGCCGGGTGCGCGACGCGGCCATGGATCTACAGGAAGCGCCGCTCTACATCGACGCCACCGGTGGTATCTCGATCGCCAAGCTGACCGCCCGGGCCCGACGCCTGAAGCGCCAGGTCGGCCTGGACCTGGTGGTCGTCGACTACCTGCAGCTCGTCACGGGTTCGGACCTCGGCTCCAACGCCAACCGCGTGCAGGAAGTCAGCCAGATCACCATGGGCCTCAAGGCCCTGGCCAAGGAGCTGGGCTGTCCGGTGATCGCGCTCTCGCAGCTGTCGCGTCAGGTCGAGCAGCGCGAGGACAAGCGGCCCCAGCTGTCCGACCTTCGCGAATCCGGCTCGATCGAGCAGGACGCCGACATGGTCTGGTTCGTGTATCGCGAAAGCTACTATGTCGGCCGGGCCGAACCGCGCGAGGGTACGCCCGAACACCTGACCTGGCAGGAAGACATGGACCGCCTGCAGGGCCTGGCCGAAGTGATCATCGCCAAGCAGCGCCACGGCCCCATCGGCACGGTTCGCCTGTCATTCAACAGCGACACCACCCGCTTCGGCAATCTGGCCCGCGATCACTACTTCGCCCAGGCGCACAACATTCCGTCGGACGAGTAGCGGCGGTTTGACGAGCGACGGCGCGGCGGGCAAGGCTCGCGCGGCCGCTCCCAGTCCCATCCTCACTGCGACGAGTCACCCGTGAACTTCAGCCCCCTGCCCGTCTCGAGCTTCATCGGCGCATTCCTGCTGGCGTTCCCGGCCCTGTTCTCGATCGTCAATCCGGTCGGGGCGTCGCTGATCTTCGACCAGGCGATGGGCGGGCGCAGTCGCGATCAGCGGCTGAAGCTGGCGCGGGCGATCGGCTTCTACGCCTTCCTGGTGCTGCTCGGCTCGCTGCTGCTGGGCGGCTATATCCTCAACTTCTTCGGGGTCAGCCTGGGCGCCCTGCGGGTGGCGGGCGGCCTGGTGGTGGCGATCCGCGCCTGGGGTCTGCTGATGGACCCGCAGGAGCACGAAGACCGAAAGACCAGCGACACCGAACCGGCGCGCCGGCAGGAAGGCATCGCCTTCTTTCCGATGACCATGCCGTTCACGACCGGCCCCGGCTCCATCTCGGTGGCCATCGCCCTGTCTTCGCAACGTCCGACCGAGGGCAGCGCCGTGGCGTTCTTCCTCGGCGCCGGCGTGGCGGCGGCGGGCGTGGCGATCCTGGTCTGGCTGCTCTACAGCGCGTCTGACCGGGTGACGCGACTGCTGGGCCAGTCCGGCGCGCGCGTGCTGTCACGACTGGTGGCGTTTCTGCTGCTGTGTATCGGCGTCCAGATCACCGCTTCGGGCTTCGAGAACCTGGTGACGGTCTTCCTGTCCAAGCACCCGGGCCTGTTCTAGCTGGAAAAGCGGGGCCGGCGTCGGCTACGCCGTGACCGCGCACCAGCCGGATATCCAGAGCCTCGTGACCGATCCCTTCGACACCCGCCTGACGATCGACCTCGCCGCCCTGGCCAGCAACTATGCGGTGCTGAAGGCCGCCGCCTCGGGAGCCGAGGTCGCGCCGGCCGTCAAGGCCGACGGCTATGGCATCGGCGCGGCCATGGTCGCAGATCGCCTGTGGGCCGAGGGCGCGCGCGGTTTCTACACTGCCCGCCTGTCCGAGGGCCTGGCCCTGCGCGAAAGCCTGGGCGACCGCGAGGCGACCATTTACGTCCTGGACGGCGTGACCCCCGGCTCGGCCCCGGCCATGGAAGCCGCCCGCCTGACGCCGGTGCTCAACAGCCTGCCGCAGATCGAGGCCTGGAACAGTCACGCGCGCGGCGGTCGGCTGGCCGCGACGATCCACGTCGACACCGGCATGAACCGGCTGGGCCTGCGTATCGAGGAGCTCCAGGTGCTACTGGGCGCGATGGACCGCCTCAAGCACGTCGAGGTCACCGGGGTCATGAGTCATCTGGCCTGCGCCAACGAGCCGGCTCATCCGCTGAACGCCAGACAGCTTGAGCGTTTTCAGGAAGCCGCCGCCCTGTTCCCGAATGCCCGCAAGAGCCTGGCCAATTCAGCCGGGATCTTCCTCGGGTCCGACTACGCCTTCGACCAGGTGCGGCCCGGCGTCAGCCTCACGGTGGCGGACCGCGCGATGTGCCGGACGCCCGGCTCAAGGCCGTCGCCACCCTGGAAGCGCCGGTCCTGCAGACCCGCAACGTGCCGCGCGGCGAGAGCATCGGCTATGGCGCGACCTATACCGCCACCGACAATACCCGCGTCGCCATCCTCGCGGCCGGCTATGCCGACGGCGTCCCGCGCGCGGCTCATCCGCGCGGCGCAGTGTGGTTCGACGGCAAGCGTCGCCCGATGCTCGGCCGCGTCTCCATGGACCTGATCGCCGTCGACATCACCGACTGTGACGCCGCCCGTCCCGGCGCGATGATGCAGATCATCGGTCCCGACCTGCCGGTAGACGACGCGGCGGCGGCGGCGGGGACCACGGCCTACGAACTGCTGACGCGGATCGCGCCCCGCGCCACCAGAGTGATCAAGCTCTGAGTTGGCGGCGATCCCGGCTCGGCGCGCTTCGCACTTGGCCGGGATGACAGTTTTCAAGGACACGTCCGCCTTTGGCGCAGCGCGCCCCCAGCCTGTAGTCTCCAGTCATTCTCGAATCAGGAGCTTCCATGGCCCGTGACGGCGCCGTTTACGCCTGCCAGTCCTGCGGCGCGGTCCAGACCAAGTGGTCGGGACAATGCCCGGCCTGCCAGAGCTGGAATACGCTCGTCGAAGAGGTCGGCGCCCGGGCGCCGGGTGCGCTTTCCGTCACCAAGGCCACCCGCACGCGCGGCCTGCAGTTCACCGATCTGGAAAGCGACACCCCGGCCCCACCTCGCATCATCACCGGGGTCGACGAGTTCGACCGCGTCTGCGGCGGCGGCGTGGTGCCCGGCTCGGCCATCCTGATCGGCGGCGACCCCGGCGTGGGCAAGTCCACCCTGCTGCTGGAGGTGGTGGCGAGAGCCTCGCTGAAGGGCGTGTCCTGCGCCTATATTTCCGGCGAGGAGGCCGTGGCGCAGATCCGCGGCCGCGCCCACCGGATGGGCTTCGAGAAGGCGCCGGTGAAGCTGGCGGCCGAGAGCAGCCTGCGCGATATCCTCGACGGCCTGGAAACGCGACAACTTCGACCTCGTGGTCATCGACTCCATCCAGACGATGTGGAGCGACGCCCACGAGGCGGGGCCTGGCACGGTCACCCAGGTCCGCGCCTGCGCCCAGGAGCTGGTGCGCCTGGCCAAGAAGAAGGGCGTGGCCATCCTGCTGGTCGGCCACGTCACCAAGGACGGCCAGATCGCCGGCCCCCGCGTGGTCGAGCACCTGGTCGACGCCGTGCTCAGTTTCGAAGGCGAGCGCGGCTATCCCTTCCGCATCCTGCGCGGCGCCAAGAACCGTTTCGGGGCCACCGACGAGATCGGCGTCTTCGAGATGGGCGATGTGGGCCTGCGCGAGGTCAAGAACCCCTCGGCGCTGTTCCTCAACGAGGGCGGCGAACGGGCGGCCGGCGCGGCGGTGTTCGCCGGCATCGAGGGCTCGCGCCCGGTGCTGGTGGAATTCCAGGCGCTGGTGGCGCCGTCCGCCTACGGAACACCGCGTCGCGCCGTGGTCGGATGGGATTCGGGGCGCCTCGCCATGGTGTTGGCCGTACTTGAATCACGCTGCGGCCTTGGTTTTGGCGATAAGGACGTCTATCTGAACGTCGCCGGCGGCCTGCGCATCACAGAGCCGGCGGCGGATCTCGCGGCGGCGGCGGCCTTGGCCTCTTCAGCCCTCGATATCGCCCTGCCCCAGGACTGCGTCGTGTTCGGCGAGGTCAGCCTTTCGGGCGAGGTGCGGCCGGTCAGCCGGATGGAGACGCGTTTGAAGGAAGCCGCGAAACTGGGGTTTGGCCGGGCGCTGTCATCGCTGTCCGGCCTGCCTGAAGGCGGCGGCGCCTTGCCGGTGGCGGGGGTCGCGCGCCTTGCCGACGCCGTCCGCCGGATCGGCGACGAGATCTGGGGCCAGCTGACGTGACGCCGTTCGACATCATCGCCGGCCTTCTGCTCATCACTTCCGGTTCGATCGGCTTCGCGCGCGGCGCGTCGCGGGAACTGACGTCCGCCCTGTCCTTCATCTTCGCCGCCGCGATCTCCCTGTTCAGCCTGAGGATCAGCGGACCGCTCTTCCGCGACCTGATGGACCCGGACTGGCCGGCCACCCCTGCGCCAGCGGTGTGTCCTGGCCGTCTTCGCCCTGCGATGCGGTTCGTCGAGACGGCCGCCTGACCGCCAGTCTGCACGAGGCGCGCTGGGCCTTCTGGACCGCGCCGTAGGCCTGGGCTTTGGCCTGATACTGTCGGCCCTGGTGGTCCTGGGCGTCTTCAACCTGTTGTTCCACATGGCCACGCCGCCCGACCGCGTGCCGGCCTGGGTGGAGCGCTCGATCTTCTATCCCCTGTCGGAAGCCAGCGCCCGCGTGCTGAAGGTCTTCGCGCCGAAGGGCGGCGCCCTGGCAGGCAAGCTCGCCCCCGCCATCGAGGGGCGCTGTTCGGGGGACCAGCGACAATGCGCCGGACGGCAAATCCGGCGAACACGGCTATGATCAGAACCAGCGTCAGAACCTCGACGATCTGGTGGAGAAATCGCGATGACCTCTATCGGCCAATCGACCGATCGGTACTCCTCCCTCCCGTGGCGTGATCCCGAGGACGACACCCTGCGCCTCGAATGCGGCGTGTTCGGCGTGTTCGGGGTGCGTGACGCCGCCGCCGTCGCCGCCCTGGGCCTGCACGCCCTGCAGCATCGCGGCCAGGAAGCCTGCGGCATCGCCGCCTTCGACGGCCAGCGCTTCCATACCGAGCGCCATATGGGCCATGTCGGCGACGCCTTCACCGGCAACGACTTGGTCGAGCGCCTGCCCGGCGGCATGGCCATCGGCCACACCCGCTATTCCACGGCCGGCGGCAGCGGCATACGCAACGTCCAGCCGATGTTCGCCGATCTGGAGACCGGCGGCGTCGCCATCGCCCACAACGGCAACCTGACCAACTTCCTGAGCCTGCGCGAGCGCCTGGTGCAGGAGGGCGCGATCTTCCAGTCGACCAGCGACAGCGAGGTGATCCTTCACCTGATCGCCCGCTCGCGGAAGGCTCGCATCGTCGACCGCTTCATCGACGCCATCGGCCAGATCGAGGGCGGCTACGCCATCGTGGCCATCACCAACAAGAAGATGATCGGCATCCGCGATCCGCTGGGCATCCGCCCGCTGGTGCTGGGCGATCTGGACGGCCAGCCTATCCTGGCTTCCGAGACCTGCGCGCTGGACATGATCGGCGCCCGCTTCGTGCGCGACATCGAGCACGGCGAGATGGTGATTATCTCGGACACCGGCGTGAAGTCGCTGAAGCCGTTCAGCACTCTGGCGGCCCGTCCCTGCGTGTTCGAATATGTCTATTTCGCCCGTCCCGACAGCGTCGTGAACGGCCGTTCGGTCTATGACGTGCGCAAGCGCATGGGCCAGCGCTTGGCCATCGAAACCGGCGTCGAGGCCGATGTCGTGGTGCCCGTGCCTGACAGCGGCGTTCCGGCCGCGATCGGCTACGCCCAGCAGAGCGGCCTGCCCTTCGACCTCGGCATCATCCGCAACCACTATGTGGGCCGCACCTTCATCCAGCCCACCCAGGGCGTGCGCGAACTGGGCGTGCGCATGAAGCACAGCCCCAACCGCGCCGTGCTGGAAGGCAAGCGCGTGATCCTGATCGACGACTCGATCGTGCGCGGCACCACCTCGCTGAAGATCGTCCGCATGGTCCGCGAAGCCGGCGCCAAGGAGGTCCATCTCCGCTCGGCCAGTCCGCCCATCAAGTGGCCCGACTTCTACGGCATCGACATGCCCGAGCGCGAACAGCTGCTGGCGGCCAACAAGTCGCTGGAAGAAATGGCGCGTTTCCTCGAGGTCGACTCCCTGGGCTTCCTCTCGGTCGACGGCCTGTACGAAGCGCTGGAAGCCGGTCCCCGCGACCCGGTCACGCCGCAGTTCACCGACCACTATTTCACCGGCGACTACCCCACCCGCCTGACCGACCGCGAGGTGGCCGAAGGCCGCAACGAGTCCAACGACAAGCAACTGTCGCTGCTCAGCGCGTAACGATAACTGTCGTCCCCCGACTTGTTCGGGGGACCCAAGCCGCGCTAACCGTGCGCCCCGGACGGCCCGCCTGGGTCGCCCGGATAAACCGGGCGATGACGAATGAGAGTGGCGGCTTGACCAATCCAGTTTCCAAACTTCTCTCCAGCCTGAAGATCGACGGCTACATCCTGGCCCTGATCGGCATGGTGGTGCTGGCCTCCATTCTGCCGGTGCATGGCCAGGTCGCGGCGGTCCTGGGCGTGGTGGTCAAGCTGGCAATCGCCCTGCTGTTCTTCCTGCATGGCGCCAAGCTGTCGCGTGAAGCGGTCGTCGCGGGGATCACCCACTGGCGCCTGCACCTGACGATCCTGGCCTTCACGTTCGTGATGTTCCCGATCCTGGGGCTGGCCGTCAGTAAGAGCGGCGTGCTGTCGCCGACCATGGCGGCCGGCATGGTGTTCCTGGCGTGCCTGCCCTCGACGGTGCAGTCCTCGATCGCCTTCACCTCGATCGCTCGGGGCAATGTCGCAGCCGCCGTCTGCGCCGCCTCGGCGTCGAACCTGCTGGGCATCTTCCTGACGCCCGTCCTGGTCAGCCTGCTGATGCACAAGACCGGTGGCGCGGGCGACTGGAAATCGATCCAGGACATCATCGTCCAACTGCTGCTGCCGTTCATCGCCGGCCAACTGGCGCGTCCCGTCGTCGGCGGCTGGATCGAGCGGCACAAGCCGCTGATCGGCTATGTCGATCGCGGCTCGATCCTGCTGGTGGTCTATTCGGCCTTCAGCGCCGCCGTGGTCGGCGGTCTGTGGAAGCGGGTCTCGCCGCTGGAACTGGTGACGCTGCTGGTCGTCTGCGGTGTACTGCTGGCGGTCGTGATGATCGCCACCACCCTGGGGGCGCGGGCCCTGGGCTTCTCCAAGGCCGACGAGATCGCCATCGTGTTCTGCGGCTCCAAGAAGAGCCTGGCCACCGGCGTGCCGATGGCCGGCATCCTGTTCCCGCGGCCACGGCCGGCGTTCTGGTGCTGCCGCTGATGATCGTTCCACCAGATCCAGCTGATGGCCTGTTCGGTCCTGGCGCAGCACTACGCCAAGCGTCCGGCCGATGATCTCACGGACGGGGTTCAAGAACCCTCCGCCGCCCGCTAAAAGCCCCCAGTGGATCTTCTTCAGCAAAACCGCTCGCGGGCCGCGTGGCCCTGGTCACCGGCGCGACGCGCGGCATCGGGGCGGCGATCGCCCAGGGCCTGGCCGAGGCCGGCGCCCATGTCGTGGCTATCGGACGCACCCAGGGCGCGCTCGAGGCGCTCGACGACGCCGTCTTCGCCGCCACCGGCGAGCACGCAACGCTCGTTCCCATGGACCTGCGCGAAGCCGACGGTCTGGACCAGTTGGGCGCGGCCCTGCACCAGCGCTGGGGCAAGCTCGACATCCTGGTCGGCGCGGCGGGCGTGCTGGGCGCCCTCACCCCGGTGGGTCATCTCGACCCCAAGGGCTGGGACATGATTCTGTCCACCAACCTGACGGCCAACTGGCGCCTGATCCGGGCCATGGACCCGCTGCTGCGCGCCTCTGACGCCGGTCGGGCCCTGTTCCTCACCAGCAGCGTCGCCAAATCCCATCCAGCCTTCTGGGGCGGCTACGCGGCCTCCAAGGCGGGCCTGGAAGCCATTGTCGACTGTTATGCCGACGAGATGGAGAACACCACGGTTCGGGCCTTCTGCGTCGATCCTGGCGCGATGCGCACCAAGATGCGCTCGGGCGCCTTCCCAGGCGAGGATCCCATGACCGTGCCGGCGCCCGAGACCATCGCGCCCTACATCGTCGATCTGGTGCGCCCTGATCGCGCACCGCAAGGGCGTGGCGCGCTTCAAGGATCGCGGCCAGGAGTCTCCCAGCCTCGGCTAGCCGATCACAGGGCCAGATGCTGGACCCAGCGAGCGACAGACATCATCCAGGCCTCGCACTGGCCGGTCGGGATCACCGAGAGCTGCTGCGCCAGCAGCAGCGGCCGCCCAAGATATAGACCGGGTGGGGCCGCCCCCGGGTCCGCTGACGCGGGCTACGCTTGTACGAAACATGGAGACCGCCAGGCTGATTGCAGCCTGAGGGCGGCGCGAACGAGACTGAAAAACCAACGTTCCGCGACGTGTGGGCTCAAATCTCCAGCAGGTCGCGGCCGACAATGATCTCGCCCGCGAAATGAGGCCGCACCGCTTCAAGCCAGACGCGGTCGTCGATGAAGGGATAGCCGCTGGGCACGAAGTGCGAGAGCACAAGCGTCTTCACGCCGGCCGCCGTAGCGATCTTTCCCACCTGCTCGGTGGTGGTGTGGCTGGCCAGCAGATGATCCTTCAGGCGGGTGGCGTTGGGCTCGGTGGCCAGCAGCGCCTCCATCGCCGGCAGGTACAGAACCTCGTGGACCAGAACGTCCGCCCCCTTCGCCAGCGCGATCAGCGCTTCGGACGGCGCGGTGTCTCCGGAAATGACGATAGAGCGATCGGCCGTGTCCAAGCGATAGGCGAAGGCCGGCGCGACAGGCGGGTGACGCACCAGGGCGGCCGTCACCTTCACATTGGCGTCCTGCATCACAAGGCCCGGCCCAGTGATCTCGTGCGGATGGATCAGCGGCCCGAGCGGCGGGCGGCCCTCGTCGGCGATCCTGGTCTTGATGTCGAAGGCGTTCAGCGCCAGCGATTGCCGCGTCATGGCCGCCAGGGGCGGCGGGCCATAGGTGTCGACCCGGTGATCCAGATCGGCGGCCCAGGCCAGCAGCGCCAGGTTGCCGTAGTCGGCGTTGTGGTCGGAGTGGTGGTGGGTGATGAAGACGTCGCGGATCGAGCCCAGCTTCAGACCCGCCGAGACGATCTGGCGCGCGACGCCGTCACCACAGTCGATGACATAGGTCGCGCCATTGACGACAATCGCCTGGGCGGGGGCCGAGCGGTTCTTCTTGGGCGTGGGTCCGCCCGCAGTGCCCAGCAGGATCAGCCGGGTCTCCGTGGCGGCCTGCGCCGGAAGGCCGCCGGCCAAAAGCGCGGCGGCGCCAAGCGCCACGCCCCGGGACAGCAAATTTCTGCGATCCAGTGACATGACCCCTGGCTCCTTCGCCCCTACTTGCCCTTGGGCTTGGCCTTGTTGCCGCGCACGATATTCGAGCCCGCAACGGGACGCTTGGGCGCGGCCGCCTTGCCGCCGGCGGCCTTGAAGCCGACCTTGTAGCTGGGCGTGGTCGAGACCTTCTTCTGCGCGCGAGGTCCCTGCTTCTTGAGCGACTTGACGGCGGCCTTGCCGGGCTCGGCGGCGGGCGCCGTGGCGGCGCTCGTCGTCTTGGCCTCGGCTTTGACGGGCTTCTTGGGGCCCCTGACCGGCGCCTTCTCCGGTGGCGGCAGGCCGGCTGCGGCAGCTCGCGGCGGCGGCGGCCTCGTCGGCGATGCGCTTGGATTTCAGGCCCGACAGGCGCGAGGCGCGGATGCGCTCTTCCTCGCGCTCTCGGCGTTCGAATTCGCGCTTGCCGCGACCGCTGTGGCCCTTGGCCTCACCATCGGCATAGGGGTTGGCGCCCGACTTGATGGTGATGCGCAGCGGCACCCCCGGCAGGTCGAAGCTCTCGCGCAGACTGTTGGTCAGGTAGCGCCGATACTGTTCGGGCATCTGGTCGGCGCGGCTGGAGAACAGCACAAAGGTCGGCGGACGGGCCTTGGTCTGGGCCATGTATTTCGGCTTGATGCGCTTGCCGCTGACCGTGGGCGGCGGGTGGCGCTGCATGGCCATCTGCAGCCAGTCGTTCAGGTCGCGCGTCTTGACCTTGGTGGCCCAATCCTTGTGGATCTTCATGACGGCCGGCATCAGCTTCTCGATGCCCTTGCCGGTCTCGCCGGACAGCGCCACCACCGGCGCGCCGCGTAGCTGGGAGCATGCGCTCGGCGTGCTCGCGGAAATCCGTGCGCGGGCGACGCCTTGCCGGCGAACAGCTTCAGCTGGCCCGTGATCTTGCCCATCCGCTCGGTCAGGTCGGCGATGGCCGACAGGTCTGCCCGTGGCGGCATCCATGACCAGCAGCACCACCTCGGCGAAGGTGACGGCGCGGATCGAATCCTGGGTGGAGAGCTTTTCCAGCTTCTCCTGAACCTTGGCCTTCTTGCGCAGGCCGGCGGTGTCGACCAGGCGGACCTTGCGGCCATCCCACAGCCAGTCGACAGAGATCGAGTCGCGAGTGATGCCGGCCTCGGGGCCGGTCAGCAGGCGTTGCTCGCCGATCAGGCGGTTGACCAAGGTCGACTTGCCGGCGTTGGGGCGACCGACGATGGCGATGCGGATCGGCTTGTCGTCGTCGTCCTCTTCCTCGGAATACTGGTCTTCCGGAAAGGCGGCCAGCATGGCGGCGTACAGCTCGGCCATGCCTTCACCGTGCTCGCCCGAGATCGGGATCGGTTCGCCCAGGCCCAGCTTGTAGGCCTCGCCGATGCCCGACTGGCCGGCTTTGCCCTCGGCCTTGTTGGCGGCGATGATCACCGGCTTGCCGCGACGGCGCAGCAGGGTGGCGAACACCTCGTCCAGCGGCGTCACACCTTCACGGGCGTCGTAGATGAACAGCGAGACGTCGGCTTCCTCGACGGCCAGCTCGGTCTGGGCGCGCATGCGCGCTTCCAGGCTTTCGTCCGAGACGTCCTCGAAGCCGGCGGTGTCGATCAGTTCGAGGTCCAGGTCGCCCAGGCGGCCGGAGGCGTACCGGCGGTCACGGGTGACCCCCGGCTGGTCGTCAACGATCGCCAGCTTCTTACCGGCGAGACGATTGAACAGCGTGGACTTGCCCACATTGGGGCGGCCGACGATTGCGAGTTTCAAAGGCATGGGTTTGCAGTAGTCGATTTTTCCCGTTCCCGCAAAGCGACGACCCGGGCCGGCTTGCGCCGACCCGGGTCTCGGGAACGTCTGGTTGATGGTCGACGGACCGAAAAGCCCGCCGAAAGTCTTTACCGGATGGCGACGACCTGAGCATCATCGGTCACCAGATAGATCATGTTGCCGACCGCGATCGGCGACAGCAGAACCGGCGCGCCGATCTTCAGGGTCTTCTCCGTCGCCCCGGTCTTGGGGTTCAGGGCCACGGCCTGGCCGTCGCTGGACACCGTGATCAGGCGGCCCGAAGCCAGGATCGGGGTCGACCACAGGCGCGGATGCTTGGCCAGCTTCTTCTTCTGACGCTTGGTCTGGCCCAGGCCCTCGTTGAGGTCGCGGATCCAGTAGATCGAACCGCTTTCGCGGGCCACGCACATCACCTGGCCGGCCTTGTCGATCACGAAGATCACGTCGCCGGCGGCCCAAGGGCTGGTGATGCCGGTGACCGGCAGGCTCCAGCGCGCTTGGCCGGTGCGCAGGTCGGTGGCGGTGAATACGCCCGAGTGGCTGACGGCGAAGACATCGCCCTTGTAGATCACCGGCCGGCCGGGGATGTCACGGATCTCGGACAGGGCGTTGGTGCGGCTGGCGCGCGAGAGCGCCTCGCTCCACAGGTCATTGCCGTTCGAGGCGCGCAGGGCGACCAGCTCGCCCGAGGCGAAGCCGGTGACGACCGTGTCGCCGCTGACGGCGGAGCTGGGGGCCGACAGGATTCGAGCCGGCTCGATCAGGGCCTGATAGGTCCAGCCCGGCGCACCCGAGGCGGCGGCGTAGGTCAGGAGTTCATTGTCGGTCGAAACCACGAACACGCGACCATCCACGACGGTGGGCGCGGCGTGGACGGGGGTGGCCGTCGTCTGACGCCAGCCTTCAGCGCCGGTCTTGCCGTCCAGCTGGGCCACGAACCGGAAGCCGGACGAGACATAGAGCTTGTCATCGGAGCCCAGGGCCAGACCGCCGCCGAAGCCCAGTCGATCGTTCTTGGCGCCGCCGAAACCGAACATGCTGCGCTTGCCGCTCGGGCCGGCCGAGGGGCGCAGATCCTTGCGCCATTCCACCGAGCCGTTCTGCACGTCGAGCGAAGACACCGTCGACTCGCCGTCCATCACATAGATATGGCTGGCGCTGGCCACGGGCGGCGCCGTGATGTGGAACTTGCGGTTGCCCTTCTGGCCGAAACCCTTGCGCCAGGCGATCTCGAACGCCTTGCCGGCGTCGACATGCTCGACCGACTGCTCGGCGTTGCCGCCCGGCAGACGCCATTCGGTCTGAACGGCGGGTTCCGGCAGGAAGAAGTCCGTGCCCTTGAGAGTCTCGGAGGCCTCGACCTTCTGGTCGAAGGCGATGACCGAGATCCGCTGGCCCTGGGTGGCCTTGGCCTTGTCCTTCTCGTCCGACTTGTCGAACGGGTTGATCTTGGAGATCGTCGAGCACCCGCTCACCGTCACGGCGGCGGACATCAGCGCGATCAACGCGACAGAACGCTTGGAAATCATGAAGCGGCTCATTGGGCGCCAGCGGGCGCGGTTTGCGAGAGGGCCGGCATGGCGGGCGCCGGCGGCAGCGCGATGGCGGCCTTGACCGTCGCCGCCAGATTGGCGGCGGACCCGGAGTCGATCAGTTGGATGGCGGCCTGGGCGCGCTGGCGCACCTCTTCAGACGGGTTGTCGAGCAGGTTGGCCAGGACGGTGAAGTCCTCGCGCGCGCCCTTGGTGTCACCGGCCTGAAGCTTGGCAAACGCCAGGGCTTCCTTGGCCTTCACCCGATACGGACTTTTTTCCCCCGCCAACGGCGTCAACCTCGCTTCGATATCCTTGAACGAGGCCGTATCCATGAGCGCGAAGGCGGATTTGAGGCGGGCCAGATCGCCCAGCACCGGATCGTGCGAAAGCTTGGCCGCTTCGTCGAAATAGGCCACCGCCTCGGCGGTCTTGCCCTCGTCCAGGCGGATGCCGCCCATGTGCATCAGGGCCAGGGCGCGATAGCCGGGCGCGCCGCCCTTGGCGATCGCCTGCATGGCCGGGAAACCCTTGGCGGTTCCTTCGCGGCCCATGGTTTCCAGCGCGGCCTGATAGGCCTCCGAAGCCGTGGCCGACTGCTTGGCTTGATACGCGGTCCAGCCCCAGTAGCCGCCGACGCCGATGACGACCGCTGCGGTCAACGCGCCGAGCCAGGGCAGCGCCTTCAGCGCGAGGGTCTTGTAACGGTCGGAGCGCAGTTGCTCTTCGACCTCGTCAAACACATCGACCACGAACGAGGCTCCGAAACAGGCGCCGAAGACGCCCTGACACGACAGCGCCGGTGAGTCCCGGCGGCGGCGCATGGTTTACAACAGAATGTGGCCGGCGGGGGGCCGCCAGCGCAGGCGGCGAACCTATAGCGTGTCCGGGCCAGCCGCAACGGGCGCGAGGTGCGCCGGCTAGCCCTTCTTGGCGTAATAGGTCTCGGCCTCGCCCGGGAAGGTGCGCGCCTTGACGTCGTCGGCATATTCCCGGGCGGCGCGTTCGATCTCGCCCTTCAGATTGGCGTAGCGACGCACGAACTTGGGCGTCCAGTCGAACAGGCCCAGCATGTCGTCGGTGACCAGGATCTGGCCGTCGCAGCCGGCCGAAGCGCCGATGCCGATGGTGGGCGGGGCGATGGCGGCGGTGATATCGCGGGCTAGGCTCTCGGCCACGCCTTCGACCACGACCGCGAAGGCGCCCGCATCCGCGGTCCGGCGGGCCTCTTCCAGGATCAGCGCCCTGCCCGCCTCGTCCTTGCCCTTGGCCTTGAAGCCGCCATCGACCAGCACCGCCTGGGGCCGGAGGCCGACATGGCCCATGACCGGCACGCCGCGCTGGGTCAGATATTCGATGGTCGCCGGCACGGTGGGACCGCTCTCGACCTTCACCGCCTGGGCGCCGGTCTCCTTCATGATCCGCACGGCGTTGGCGTAGGCGGCCTCGGGAGAGGCCTCGTAGGAACCGAACGGCATGTCGACCACGACCATGGCCCGGCGCGAGCCACGCATCACCGCCTGGCCGTGCAGGATCATCATCTCCATGGTGACCCCAACGGTGTTGGGAAGGCCATGCACCACCATGCCCACCGAGTCTCCCACCAGAAGCAGGTCGCAGGCCTCGTCCAGCGCCGCCGCGACAGGGGCGGTGTAGGCGGTGAGACAGACGATGGGCACGCCACCCTTGCGGGCGGCGATATCGGGGGCGGCGAGACGGCGGACCGTCTCCTCACGATGCGAGGACAGAACGATGCTCCAGAGCAGGCCCCCGGCGACATGAGGGCGCGCTGTTGTCGGTCAGAAAGCGCCGCGCCGCAACATGAACAATGATCACTCCTGACGCCTTCGCTCAGAAGTCTTCCATCATCCGCGTGACCGCGAAGCCCAGGGCCAGAAGCGCCAGCCCCGCCGCCAACCACAGCGCTTCAACGCTGGCCGACGTGGCGGTGATCTGGCTGAAACGGGTCATGACCTTGTCAACGTCGGCGCTGATATCGCGCGTGCCGTTATGCGACAGGGTCTGCAGTTCCGCCGAAAACCGTGTCGTCACCAGCTGGAACGCCGCGATCAGGCCGGCCAGGACACCCGCCCCGCCGATCAGCACGCGCCGCATCGCCCAGCCCCGGTCGAGGCTGGCTCCAACCTGGGCGGCGAAAAGCTCGGCGTCCGGAAAGGACGGGGCCTCGCTGTAAAGTCGCGTCAACTGCGCTTCGAAATCGGGTTCAGCCATGAGCTTCCCTCCTCGCGCCTTCCGTCTGTGGGGCCAGTCGGACCCGGAGTTTATCCAAACCACGTTTGACATGGGATTTCACCGTGCCGATCGGGATGTTCAAGGCCTCAGCGACCTCGGCATGCGACCAGTCGCCCCCATAGCAAAGGGAGACGCAAAGCCGCTCGCCCTTCGACAGGGCCTTCAGAGCCTCGTCCAGATCGATGCGATTGGCGGTCCGCGGTTCATTCAGAGCCGTGGGATCGTCGCCATCCAGGGCCTCGTCGGTGAAGATCACGCGGGCCTCCCGCTTGACCTTGCGCAGATAGAGCCGCGCCGCGATCCGCTTGATCCAGCCCCCGAAGGCGCCTTCGCCGCGATAGTCGGCCACCTGCTCGAACCCGGCCAGAAAGGCATCCTGAGCCACATCATCGGCCGTGGCCGAATCCGCGCCCATCCGGCGCAACAGCCCCCGGATCGCCGAGCCGTGACGCCGGACCAGTTCGCCATAGGCGCGCCGGTCGCCCGCCGCGGCAAGGGCGGCCAGCTCGACATCGTGGCCTGTTGGCAGGCGGTCCATGGACATGCTTTCCCCCTTCCCCAAGGTCCAGCGATCAGGGTTGCCTGGCTTTGTTGGGGTTGAAGAAGCTCAGAACGATATAGGCCAGGCCGATAACGGCCGGGATGCAGGCGATGCCGATGCCGGGCGAATGCAAGTCGTTGTCGCCAAAGTCGACGAAGTAGCTGAAAGCCGCCAGGCCAATGCCGATCGCCAGCCAGATCACGCCGGCCCGCATATCGCTCAGCGACGTGGGAGCGACCTTTACGTTGCGGGTCAGGGCTTCGATCACTTCGGGCGGAACGGGCTGTCCCTTGTCGATCGCGGCGCGCAGGGTCGACTGCATCTCGATGCGCTCGCGGCTCTTCAGATAGACCGGCACGATGCAGATCGCACCGATGACCAGAAACATGATGATAGGGATCCAGACCTCATCCATGGCGAAATTCCTCTTGCGGGGCGCTGTCCACTCAGCGCCGCCTTCTGATGATAAGAGGGCGCCGGCGCTCCCGTTTGAGGCGCCCCGGCGGGATGAAACTTTCGTAACCCTAGTCCTGAGGCAGCAACCGGCCGCCCATCACCGTCAGGGCCAGTATGACGACCAGCATGCCGAGAGCTGGCAGCAGCGTAGGCGCCAGGGTGTGCAGGGCCAGGTTCAGGACCGGCGAACAGGCCCAGAGAACCACACTCAGCAACAGGGCGGCGCCGGCGCCGGCCAACAGCCGGTCAAGGAATGCGCGACGCTCCACGGCCTCCATGACCTCGGCCACGAAGACATCGGTCGTGGCGGGCGCGGGCATTTCCCCAGAAAGGCGGACAAGCGATCATCGGGCGTCATGACGGTTCTCCCAGGACGGCGAGCAGTCTCTCACGGCCACGCGTTACATGCGACTTCACAGTGCCCAGCGGCAGATCCAGAACCTGCGCGACCTCGGCGTGGGTCCAGGCCTGGCCCAGGCACAGGGTGACGGCCGGCTGGTCTTCAGGCAGGGTATCCAGGGCAGCCTGAAGGGCCAACCGATCCTCTCCGGCGACGGTCTCCGGCGTTTCCAGGGCTTGCTGGCCACGCCAGTCCTCGTCGCGACGAGCCGAGCGAGTGGCGGCGCGACGATGGTCCAGCGCCTTGCGCCAGGCGATGCCATAAAGCCAGGCGCGAAAGCCATCGTCGGCGCAAAGCCGCCCCAGGCTCGTCCAGGCCGCCACGAAGGCCTCCTGGGCGATGTCGTCGGCGTCGATCCAGCCGCTTTTCCTGAGGAACCCCCGCAGGGGTTTCTCGTGGACAGCGACCAGTCTGGAAAACGCCGCCTGGGATCCCCCCGCGCCGCCCTCACGAGCGGCGCATCCATCAGACCTTGGGACCCCGGCTGATGACCAGCGAAACGAGAGAGGCCAGACTCATCGCGCCCATCACGAAGGCCACGATGACGAAGGCTTCGCCGGCTCCGTAGAGATCGGTGTACGACGCATAGCTGAAGCCCGCGCAAAGGACGCCGAATAGGGCCAACTGATAGGCCGGGTGCTCGCCGCCGTAGCGGTAGCGGCGATAACGACGCCGACGCGGCCGATCGTCGAAGTCATCCTCGTCGTCGTTCCAGCGCTTGTTGAGACGAGCCACCAGCTCCGGCGGGGGCTCGCGACCGCTGGCCGCGTAGGACTTGATCAGGTCCAGGGTGTCGCGATTGGCCTTGTAGGACAGCCAGCTCTGAAAGGCGCCGAACACGAACCAGCTCAGCGGAAACACCAGCCACCAGAACGATCGAAACAGGTCTTCCATCGAATTTGCCTCTTGGGTCGGCACGCCGTTGCGCGCCGGTCTCGGTGAGTAGTCGCCACCGGGGATGCGTTTGGATGCAGACGGCGGAATTATTTCGACTCTAGCGCCGGCCCAGCCTGGCGATCAGTTCCGCAGGCGGCTCTCGGCCGTTGCTGGCGAAGGTCCGCAGAACATCGGCGGCGTCGCGGTCAGCGCAATAGGACAGCCAGGTTCGCCACACGCCGATAACCGTCCAGCTGATCGGAAACACCAGCCACCAGAACGACGAAAACAGGTCTTCCACGACAATCCCTCCAAGCGGCGCGATCCACTCGCGCCTTCTGAAGACTAGTCGGCGCCGACGGGCATCCTGGATGCGACCAGGTGGGAAATAATTTCGGACGGCGATTCAAACACGATGGTCGGGTGATGCTCGGCCAGGATCGAACGCTTGGCCGCGCCCCACGACGGCAGCCGCTGGCCAGACCCAGCGCGCGGGCGGCCTCGATGTCGCGGGTCTCGTCGCCGATACAGATCACCTTGTCGCGCGAGACGACGGCTGTGACCTTCCGGAACTTGCGCGCCTTGCCAAACAGCGAGGCGCCGCAGGCGAACTGGCTGATCAGGCTCGACAGCTCTGGCCCCAGCACGGCGCGGATGGTGCGCTCGCTGTTGGAACTGACCACCGCCAACCGCAGGCCGGCGTCATGCAGGGCCCGAAGCATGCCCTCGGTCTCGGGAAACAGCGGAATGGAGTCGCTGTCGGCCGCCATCAGCTTCTTGCCGTGGGCGGCGATCATCGGAAGCTTCCACGGCGAGATGCCCAGATAGCGGATGACCTCGCGGGTGGCGCGTCCGCGCAGCATGTCGATCTCGTCGTCGGTGACGGTCTTGAAGCCGAACCGGCGCGCCATGGGATTGATGGCGCGAATCATCCAGGCCGCGCTGTCGGCCAGCGTGCCGTCGAAGTCAAAGATGACCATGTCGTACGACGGGATGGGATGGGCTCCCACGCGATGGTTTCCTGCGCTCTTGGTGTTCAAATGGACGAGACTAGCCGCAATACCTCTGCTGGCCCCTGCTTGTCGCCCTAAAGTCGGCCGACTCGCGCTTTCAGGAAAGCTGCAAGGCTTTCACGCGGGCTTTTGGAAGGTGTGGGCATAGATTTCCGGCTTGAAGCCAGCGTCGGCGGTCCCCGAGGTCCAGTACCGGCCGCTTGATCATGGACGGCTGCGCCAGCATCAGGGCGACGGCCCGGTCTGCGTCCAGACCGGCCTTGTCCGCGTCCGGCAGGGCCCGGAAACGTGGTACCCGCTCGGTTCAGAACGGTTTCCCAACCCAGCGCCTGGACCCACCGCTCCAGGCTGGCAGCGTCTATCCCGGCGACCTTGTAGTCATGAAAGCCATAGTCAACGCCGTGCTCGTCGAGCCAGGCGCGGGCCTTCTTCATCGTGTCGCAGGCCTTGATGCCGTGCAGGGTGATCGTCAACGCCCTTGCCCCCGCTTACTGAGCCGCGACGGGTAGCGCCCGGCCCGCCAGGGCGCAAGTCAGTAGGCCAGCGGATAGCGGGCCAGCACCTCGTGCCGCCCCTGGCCCTGGTGGCTGACCACGAGAGCAAACTCGCGCACGGTCCAGCTCACCGGATAAATGGGCGTCACAACGGCTCCAGGCTGCCCGTACAGAACCGTCACGTGCGGCGTGAAGGCCAGGTTGGCGCTATCCAGCTTCTCCCACGCCAAGGCCTTGCGCAGACCGGCCTGGAAGGCTTCCAGTGCGCCAAGCCCCTCGCTTCCGCGCAGCACGACGTTCCTTGGAAACCCGCCGATCTGGTCGAAGGCGACATCGAACGGCGCGAAGTCCAGCCTCCCGGCCGCCCGCGATATCCTGTCGATCAGGCTTTGAGGCACCTGATCCCAATAGTCGAAATGCCCGAGCGTGATGTGCATCAGGTCGGGGTTGAAGAGCGCGCCGCCAAGCTGATGATCCGCCTGATAGCGACGCCCGGCGGCGTGCGCGGCCGCCCTGGCGGGCTGATCAGGATAGATCATCAGGATCAGGTGCTTGTCGCGCGGCGCGGCCTCGAACCCCAGCAACGAGAGCTGTTCGGCGGACATCGTGTCAGGCCTTTGCCAGATTGCTCCGAAGACGCTCTGCGACCGCGCCCAGCGTGATCGCCGAAATCGCTTCCTCGATGACCAGACGGTCCTCGGTGGAGGCGATCTGGGCGATGCGGTGGGTGAAGTCGGTCACCGCCGTGATGTGCTGGGCCAGAAGATCGACCATGTGCAGTTCCTGCATCACACGGGCCTGCTGTTCAGGCGGCGCGGACTGAAGCATTTGCCCCAGCGCGTCGTCCAACTTGCCGCAAGCTTCCGCCGCGATCGACATCTCCGCCGACACCGCCGCCAGAATCGCGGCCGTGCTCGAGCCTGCCGCGCTGTCCTGTTCCGAATTCATGCTTCCCCCGACGTTTCGTCTGCGGTGTCTCTGTGGTTTGGCCAGCGCTGGCAAGCGCGACAGATCAGCGCACGTTGGAGTGATCCCGGGCCATACCGCAAGCCCGATTACGCAACGGCGCCGCCTGGCGGAGTCGGAACGGGTTCTTTTTCACCGCCAATCTAGCCAAACCGCCCGCCGAAACCCGCCCTAGAAGGACTTGGGCATGCCCAGCACGTGGGTGGCCACGTGGCTGAGGATCAGGTTCGTCGAGATCGGGGCCACCTGATAGAGCCGGGTCTCGCGGAACTTTCGCTCGATGTCGTACTCCTCGGCGAACCCGAAGCCGCCGTGGGTCTGCAGGCAGGTATCCCCCGCCGCCCATGACGCCTCCGAGGCCAGGAGCTTGCCCATATTGGCCTCGGCCCCGCACGGCTGGCCGGCGTCGAACAGGGCCGCGGCGCTGCACCATCAGCTCGGCGGCGGCGATCTGCACATGGGCCCGGGCGATCGGGAACTGCACGCCCTGGTTCTGGCCGATGGGACGCCCGAACACCTCGCGGTCACGCGCATAGGCGCTGGCGCGGTCGACGAAGAACTTGCCGTCTCCGATACATTCCGAGGCGATCAGAATCCGCTCAGCGTTCATGCCGTCAAGAATGTAGCGAAAGCCCTGCCCCTCCTGCCCGATCAGATTTCTGGCCGGAACCCGAAGGTTCTCGAAAAAGAGTTCCGTGGTGGCGTGATTGAGCATGGTGCGGACCGGGCGGATGGTCAGCCCCTGCCCCACGGCCTCCCGCAGATCGACCAGCAGAACGCTCATGCCGTCGCTGGCCTTGGTGACCTGATCGCGCGGGGTGGTGCGGACCAGCAGGATCATCAGGTCGGAATGTTCGGCCCGCGAGATCCACAGCTTCTGGCCGTTCACCACATAGGCGTCGCCGTCGCGACGCGCCGTCGTGGTGATCCGGGTGGTGTCGGTCCCCGCTCCGGGCTCTGTCACACCAAACGCCTGAAGTCGCAGTTCGCCCGTGGCGATCCTGGGCAGGTAGTCCGCCTTCTGGGCCTCGCTTCCGTGCTTGAGCAGGGTGCCCATGGTGTACATCTGGGCGTGGCAGGCGCCGCCGTTGCAGCCCGAGCGATGCACCTCCTCCAGGATGGCGATGGCCGCGCCCAGGCCAAGGCCCGATCCGCCATAGGCTTCCGGGATCAGAACCGACAGGAAGCCCGCCTCGGTCAGGGCCCGCACGAACTGGGTCGGATAGGTGCGATCCCGGTCAAGGGCCTGCCAGTAGGATCCCGGAAACTGGGCGCAAAGCTTGCGCACAGACTCGCGGATTTCCGGAAAGCTCTCGTCTGGAAGGCTGGACATGCGGTCTCCTCGATAGGGCCAGCCTGCCTTGCCCCCCGGCCAAGGCGCAAAGCCTTTTGCAGCTGCTAATCCAGTGACGTTGGGTCAAAGCAAATGGCGCTGGACGGCGCGCCGCAATTTGCATCGAATAGATGGATGTCGCCCGAAGACCTTGAAGCCTGGCGCGGTCACATTGGCCGCAGCGAAGTCCGTCGTCAGGTGCTGGATATCGAGACGGCGCGTCGCTTCGCGGCGGCCGTGGGATGCGACCTGGCTGTCGAGCGACAGCTTCCGCCAATGGCGCACTGGGCCTTCTTTCTGGACGCGGCCAGGGCCGAGGATCTCGGCCCCGACGGTCACCCCCGGCGAGGACCTGGACTGCTGCCCCCGGTGAGCCTGCCCCGACGCATGTTCGCCGCCAGCGCCATGCGCTTCGCCGCGCCGATCACCCTGGGCCTGCCGGCCGAATTGCGGCTCACGGTCTCGGACGTTCAGCACCGCGCCGGAAAGTCGGGCGATCTGGTGTTTGTCGAGGTCGACCGCGTGATCACCCAGGACGGTCATGCCTGCGTGACCGAGCGCCAGACCCTCGTGTATCGCGATGCCGGCGATAGCGCGCCAGCGATCGTCCCGATCGCAACGGCCCCGGTCGAGGGGAGCGAGGTGTGGACACCCGGGCCAGCCGACCTGTTCCGGTTCTCGGCCGTGACCTTCAACGCCCATCGCATCCACTACGATCTGCCCTATGCGCGGGACGAGGAAGGCTATCCAGGCCTTGTCGTGCATGGCCCGTTCACGGCCGCGAAGCTGGCCGCCCTGGCTTCCGCCCAACACCCATTGAAAGCCTTCTCGTTCCGGGCCGTCGCGCCCTTGTTCGCAGACCAACCCGTGAGGTTGTCGCCCAGAGGCGCACCCGGGAGAGGCGCACCCGGGGCTTACGAGGCGATCCGTTGCGATGGCGTCGTCGCCATGTTGGCCCAGGTCGAGACCTAGATCCGACGCTCAAGGCCCTGAAGCGTGACCGCGCCGATCGCCGTCATCAGTCGATCCACCGTGAGGCCCTCCACGGTCGGCGCCCATTTGGACAGCCAGATCAGCATTCCGAGCAACAATTGCACCGCAAGCGCCGCCTCGCAGCGCACGATCGAGCCGTCCGCCATGCCCTGCTCCAGAAGCCGTTGCAGTTGGCCGCTGAGGCGATCGCTCCAGGCGTCCAGATCCTCGCGCTGGGGTTTCTCGAGATAGGAATAGTCGCCGAAATAAAGCTGGGGCCCGTTGCGGGCGGAGTCATGCAGCAGGGTCTCAAGGAAGCGCCGCAACTTCACGGCGCCGGTTCCGCCCATCCGGCCAGCCTCGTCCAGGATCTGCTCAAAGCGTTCCAGAGATCTGACGTGGCAGGCATAGACCAGCGCCTGCTTGTTTGGGAAATAGTAGTATAGGGCGGCGTCGCGCAGATCGAGCGTCGCCGCGATCTCGGTCATCGTGGCCTGGGCGAAGCTCTTGGCGTTGATGATCTCGATCGCCGCGCGAAGAATGGCGTCGCGCTTCTGGGCCGACTTGGGGCTGTGCGACAGCGACTTTTGCCCCTCAACCTGGGCTAGCGCGACAGGGTCTCCGCCCTTCAAAACACCGCGTTCCCGCTCAAATTTGACAAACCCGAGAATTTATATTGGGCAGTTCCGTAGCGTTAGCAAGGCCTTCGCCGAAAATTCTAACTTGTGTTAAAATATCGGAGCCCTACTAAATATTTCCCAACCGCGAAGTGTCGAAACAGGCACCGCGAGCTTTGAGGAAACGGCCACCATGCGGAACATCCATTTTCTGAGTGCATCTCTTCTCGCGCTGATCGCCTGCGGCCCTGCCCTGGCGCAAGACAAGGCGGTGCAACCCGCTCCCGCCGCGTCGACGGCGCTGGATGAGATCATCGTCACCGCCACAAAACGCGAGCAGACACTGCAGGACGTTCCGATCTCGGTGTCGGTGACCGGCGCGCTGGCCGTCGAACGGGCCCAGATCCGCGACCTGATCGATCTGCAGTCACTGGTGCCGTCGCTGAAGGTTTCCCAGTTCAACTCGGTCGGCCAGACGAACTTCGTCATCCGCGGCTTCGGCAACGGCAACGGCAACGACGGCATCGAAAGCTCGGTGGGCGTGTTCATCGATGGCGTCTACCGCTCGCGGTCGTCGGCGGCCCTGGACGATCTGCCCGAAATCGAACGCATCGAAGTCCTGCGCGGCCCGCAGTCGACCCTGTTCGGCAAAAACGTGTCGGCCGGCGCGATCAGCATCGTGACCAAGAAGCCGGAGTTCGAGTTCGGCGGCAAAGCCGAGGTCAGCCTCGGCAACTTCGGCCTCAAGCAGGTCAAGGGCACGATCACCGGACCGATCAGCGATACGCTGGCCCTCCGCGTCTCGGGCAGCGTGAACAAGCGCGACGGCTACGCCACCAACGTCATTACTGGCAACGACGTCAATAATCGCGATCGCTGGTCGATGCGCGCCGACGCCCTCTGGCTTCCGAACGACAAGACCTCGATCCGCATGATCGCGGACTACAACAAGATCACCGAGATCTGCTGCGCGGTCGTGTCTTCTTGAACGGCCCCGCAACCCAGTTCATTGCCGCGCCGGCTCCGTTCGGCCTGGGCAAGCGCGTCAGCAATCCCGCCAACAAGTTCGATCGCAACGTCTACTTCAACACCGATCCTAGCAATAAGCTGGTCGGCAAGGGCGTGTCGGGACAGATCGACTATGATCTAAGCTTCGGCGCCCTGACCGCGATCACCGCCTATCGCAAGCAGACCAGCCAATCCTTCCAGGACGTCGACTTCAGCGGCGCCGACCTGGCCAACAACGCCCTGGGCAACAACATCAAGACCTTCACCCAGGAACTGCGCCTGGCCTCGAAGAGCGACGGCCCGCTGAACTGGCTGATCGGCGGCTTCTATCAGAACGAAAAGCTGGCGACGGGCCGGACCATCAGTTTCGGCACCGATATCCGCGGCTTTGCCGATGGCCTGAGCGGTCAGGTTCCGGCGACCCTGCTGGGCGCCCTGCCCGCAGCCCTGCGCCCCGCCCTGACGGGACGCTCCAACATCTACGCGCTGGAATTCCTGCAAAGCCTCGTCACGCCGTCAATCGTTCCGGGTTCGACCTACTTCAAGACCGGACCGGCCATCGACGACTACTATACGATGAAGCAGACGTCTTATTCGCTGTTTGGTCAGGCCGACTACAAGGTCACCGATCGCCTGACGATCACCGGCGGCCTAGCCTACCTGAACGACAATAAGGATGCAGCATCGAACGTGGTGCTGTACGACGCGTTCTCGAAACTGAACCTGCAGGCTGTGCCGCAGTTCGCTGCCCTGGGCCTGCCCGGCAACATCTATGGCGCGTTGGGTGGCCTGCAATTCTACTACGGCAACACCAGCAACCACGGTCCGGTCAACTTCCCCAACGCGACCGAGTCCGGCAAGCTGAAGGGTGACAAGGTCACCTACGCGGTTCGTGGCGCCTATGACTTCGGCCCCGTGAACGCCTATGTCAGCTACTCGACGGGTTGGAAGGCTGGCGCATTCAACCTGTCGTCGGACAGCCGTCCGCCGAACGCCAACGGCGTGGGCCGCACGGCGGCTCCCGAGCTCGTGGACGTTCTGGAAGCTGGCCTGAAGACCAAGTTCCCGGGCGGTTACATGAACCTCGCGGTCTTCGATCAGTCCATCAAGGGCTTCCAGTCCAACGCCTTTACCGGCCTGGGCTACAGCCTGGTCAACGCCGGCAAGGAGTCGGTGCGCGGCTTCGAAGTCGACAGCGCCTATCGCCCGACCTCGTGGCTGGCCCTTACCGGCGCTGTCACCTATCTCGACCCCAAGTACGACTCCTTCACCGGCGCGGCCTGCGTGAACTACGACACGGCTCGCTGCCCTGTGAACCCGCTGACCGGCACGCGGCCCAACTTCCGCAACCTGACGGGCGACAAGCCTGCCGCCATCCCGACCTGGAGCGTTTCGACCTCCGCGACCTTCACGCACGACTTTGGCAACGGGTATAACGGCTACCTGCGGGCCGAATATGACTATGCCAGCGACACCCAGCTGACCGAGACGACCCCGCCCGAGCTGTCGACCTGGGGCACCAACAACGTCAACGCCAGCCTCGGCGTCACCAGCGCCGAACACCGGCTGGAAGCGATGCTGTGGGTTCGTAACCTCACTGAAGGACGAGAGCCTGATAGCGACCTTCCCGACCGTCGCACAGGATGGCAGCTATAGCGGCTATCCGATCGCGCCCCGCACCTACGGCGTGACCCTGCGCAAGACGTTCTGATCCAAAGCGCCGCGACCTGCCCCATCAGGCGGTCGCGGCGTACTTGCTTCTCCGGGACGGTGCCGGGACGCTCGGCTTGTCGACAAACCGTGTTTCATGGCCGATATCCGATGCGCCGGCGATCTCTTCGTCGCGGCGCGTCTTGGGCTCGGGAGCACGGACAGAGATGAGCGACGGAACCGTCAAGCGCAGAAGCCTGCTGGGCGCCGCCGGCTTGTGGGCGGCCAGCCCCCTCTACGCCCAGGCGGCCTCGCCCAAGTCCAGGGTCGCGATCCAGACGGCTCAGGGCCTGATCATCGTCGAACTGGAAGTCGACAGGGCGCCGATCACCTCGGCCAACTTCCTGCGCTATGTCGACGCCCACAAATATGATGGCGGCGCGATCTATCGCGCCTCTCGCAAGCGAGGCGCGCCCGGAGCCGGGTCGATCCAGGGCGGCCCCGCGCCGCGGTTCCGGCACTTCGCGCCGATCGCCCACGAGAGCACGCGGACAACCGGCCTGAAGCACAAGACCGGGGCCATTTCGATGGCGCGCAATGCGCCGGGCACAGCCACCTCGGACTTCTTCATCTGCGCCAGCCCCGCGCCCTTTCTGGACGCCCATCCGGGGGCGCCCGGCGACAATCAGGGCTTCGCGGCCTTCGGGACAGTCGTCCAGGGCCTGGACGTGGTGCGCAGGATCCTGGCCCTCCCGACGACGGGCACGGCGCTGACCCCCGGCATGAAGGGCGAGATGCTGAACCCGCCCGTTCAGATCGTCAGCATGAAGCGGTCAGTCTGAGACACGAGGGCGCTTAGCGGGGACCGGATGGCGCGTGTTGCGGCAGGCGCGGGAGGTTGCCGATCATGCCGTCAGGGCGCGCCTTGGCGAGCATGCGCTGATAGGCCGGCCGCGCCTCGATCCGGGCTTTCCATTCCGCGACATGGGGGAACTGCGAGACCTCGACAAGATTCAGGCCCGTGGCGGCGTTGAGGGGGAACATCATCATGATGTCCGCGCCCGAGAAGGCGGGACCGCCGAACCAGGGATGCTGCCCCAGGAAGTTCTCCGCGAACTGGACGACGGCCTCGGAGTCGACGAGCCGAGAGCGCTGCTTGGGCGGTTGCGCCATCCAGGCGCGGTAGTCGGAGAACAGGCGCGCCGCCAGGCTGCCTTCGGCAAAATGCATCCACATCAGGTAGTCGGGATAGTCGCGGCTATCGAGCGCCGGCTGCAGCTTTCCGGGCGCGTGCCGGTTCAGGATCAGCTCGATGATCGCGCCGGACTCGACCAGGACCTGATCGCCGTATTTCACGGTCGGAGCCATCGGCACCACGGGGCTGAACTCGCGGATCAAGGCCATGGAGCCCAGCAGGTCGCCGCGCTTGAACTTCAGTTCGTACGGCAGGCCCAGCTCTTCCATCAGCCAGACGATGCGCTCGGAGCGGCGGCCCTCGAGGTGATAGATCGTGACTGGCGGCATCGGCGCGGCGGGCTTGGCGTTGGCCTGTGAAGCCACAAGCGGCGCGGCGGCCAGGCCTGCCAGTGCGCCCAGCGAGGCGCGACGTCCCATAAGCTGTTTCATGCGGCTCTCCTTTTGAGCGGGTGGGTTCGACAGAAGAAAAATGGGACGAGACGGGGGCTGTCCGCGCCGCTCGCTGGCGTGAACCGCCTCGTCCCCAGGGCGCCGATTGCAAGGGCGCACGCGAGCCGAAGCTAGAAGGCGACGTCCAGGGCGATACCGACATGGCGCACCGAGTCCGGGCTGAAATACTGGACATAGCCGCCCGGATTGAGCGCGGTGACCGGCGACGGCGTGATCTGCGCGGCGTAGCGCTTGTCCAGCAGGTTGCTGGCGTAGAGCGCCACGCTCCAGGCCTTGTCCGGCGCCGAGACACCCAAGCGACCGCCCAGCAGGCCATAGGCCTTCTGGATCGTCCCTGGATCGCCGCTGATGGCGTAGTTGATGTCGCTCTGCCAGTTCCAGTTGGCCTGGAAGAAGCCGCGCAGGTCCGGCGTCAAGGTGCGTTCGTAGACCGCGCTGAGGCCATAGACCCACTCCGGCACGCCGGCGATGCTGAGGCCCTTGGCGTTGAAGAAGCCGTCCAGCGAGGTCGGGTTGGCCGGCGGGGCGCTGCAGGGGCCGCCCTGGGCGATCTTGGGCTGGCCGAAATAGCACTGCACGCCGTTGAAGTCGGCATAGCGGGCGTGGGTATAGGCGCCGCCGGCCGTGATGCTGAGTCCGGCCATCGGCCGCGCCATCAGATTGGCTTCCACCCCGCGCGTCTTGATCCGCCCGGCATTGGTGATCCGCGAGGAATAGGTGGCGCTGGTCAGGTCGGAGACCTGGGCCTGGAAGTTCTCGATCGTGGTGCTGTAGACATCGGCGTTCAGGATCAGGCGGCGATCCAGGAAGGCGGCCTTCATGCCGACCTCGTAGCTGGTCGGGATTTCCGGCTGCACGCGCTGGTCCGCGGTGGCGTTGGCGGCGCTCAAGCCGCTGAAGCCCGGTCCCTTGTAGCCGCGCGACACCGTCGCATAGGCCATGATGTCATCGCTGACGTTATAGCGGGGACCGATGCGCCACGAGGTGTTGGTGTTGTTGATCCGCTGGTGGAGGTTCAGCGTCACCGAGCCTGGGATATAGACCGCGCCGGGCGTCGGGGCCCGGCGATAGTCCAGGGTGATCTCGTCGCGGGTGACGCGGGCGCCGGCGATCAGATCCAGCTTGGGCGTGATGTGCAGACCGACCTGGCCAAAGCCCGCAACGCTGGTCGAGTTGATGTCGTTGTAGGTCGAGGTCTCGAAGATCGTGCCCAGCGGCGCGCCGGGAATGATCGGAACGGTCGCCCCGTTCGACGCCGGCACGATCCAGCTGAGTTGACCGCGCTGGCGGATCAGCGACGACGCCTTGGAGTGGTAGAGATAGAGACCGGCGACATAGTCGAAATGCTCGCCGATCGCCGAGGTCAGGCGCAGTTCCTGGCTGAGCCAGTCGGTCTTCCCCGCCCCGCCATTGATGTCGACATAGCTGACCGGCGTCAGGTCGCCGTCATAGAAGGCCTGGCGCTTGACCGAGCGATAGGCGCTGATCGAGGTCAGGGCCACGGCGCCCAGATCATAGTCGACCTGCAGCGTGCCGCCTTGGGCGGTCGACTTGCCTTCGGACGGACCATTGGCGGCGACCTGCAGGTTCTTGGGACCCGCGACGATGCCATAGCGGGCATTGGTGACCGCCGGGGCGTAGCCCGGCGTGACCTTGCGCCAGGTCGACGAGCAGCAGAAAGCGTCGTTGTCGGTGCGGTCGGCCGAGAAATAGACGACCAGATCGTCGCTGGGCTTCCACAGCAGCTTCAGGGTCAGGGTGCTGACATCCTGAGGATCGGTGAAGGCGTTGTCCTTGGCGACGTTGCGGATCAGGCCGTCGCGCTCGTTGTGGGTGGCCACCAGACGGACGGCCAGGGCGTCACCCAGGGCCACATTGGCGATCGCCTGCAGGACCTGCTCGCCACGCTCGCCATACTGGACGTGAAGCTGGCCGCTGTTGTCGTTCAGCTTGGGCCTGTTGGTGATGAAGTGCACCAGGCCCGCCGAGGCGTTCTTGCCGAACAGCGTGCCCTGCGGGCCGCGCAGGATCTCGACCCGCTCGACATCGGCCAGGGTGGCCAGGCTGGCCGGATCGGCCAGCACCACGCCGTCGACGACGGTGGAGATGCTCTGTTCGATACCGGCCGAGAAGCTGCTGGTGCCGACGCCGCGAATGGTCAGGCCCGAGGCGCTGCTGCTGAGGCTCTGCTTGAAGCGGACGCTGGGATCAATCAGCGACAGTTGCTGCGGCTGGGTGATGTTCATGGCCGCCAGCGCCTCGCCGCGCACGGCGGTGATGGCCAGGGGAACGTCCTGAACGTTCTCGGCGCGCTTCTGGGCTGTGACCATGATCTCGTCGACGGTGATCACGGAACTGGCGCCGGCGGACGGCGGGATCGCCTGGGCCCAGGCGCTGTTGGCGGCCAGGAGCGCGGCGGCTCCGAAGGAGGCTCCCACCAGCAGTTCGGCCTTGAGAGCTCGCGACGGGCGCGGTTGGATAGACATGGCGCGTTCCTTCCTTGAGCCGCTGAGCGGCTTCTTTGTGGCATGCGAGGGCGCAGTCCGCCGGCGTCCGCGCGCGTGGCGCGGTCGTCGAAGGCGAGCAGCGAGTTCGGTGACTCACCGTCTGATGGGATCAGCTTCCGGGCCCGGAACGCTTAAGTAACGTTATCGTCACTTAATGTGGATGGCAATGACTTTCGAACAGTTGTTCGTCAGGCCGCCGTGCTGGGTCGCTCGTGGATGCGGGCCAGCCATGCCGTGACCCGCCCGCAGTCTTCAGGGATCGCCACGCCGATGTTCTGGCCGAACTCCATGGTTGTCACGGCGATGATGTCGGCCATGCTGTAGGCGTCGCCCGCGATGAAGGCGCGATCGGTCAGCTCGTTGTCCAGCCATCGATAGACCCGGGTCGGCATGGGCGCGGTTGGACTCGCCGAAGTCCTTGTACTGGGTCAGCAGGGCCGCCGTCAGCGGATGGGTGTGCCGCCAGATGTGAGCGATCGGCGCCATCAGTTGCAGCTCGATCCGCCGGATCCACATGTCGATCGTCGCCTGCTCCTTCGGCGTGGTCCCGAACAGCGGCGGCTCGGAGTGCAGACCTTCCAGATAGCGACAGATGCTGACGCTCTCACTGAGGAACGAGCCGTCGTCCAGTTCCAGCACCGGCACCTGGCCCAGCGAGTTCTTGGCCATGAAGTCGCTGGCCTTGTGAGCCCGCTCGCGCAGCGGCACGCGCTCATGCTCAAGGACCAGACCCTTCTCGGCCAGGAAGATCCTGACCCGGCGCGGGTTGGGCGCTGGGTTGTCTTCGCCATAGAGCTTCATGTGACGGTTCCTCCCGGTCGGCGATCACGCCGCGCGCGAGGTCTCGACGCCCCGCTATTAAGTAACGGTATCGTCACTTAATGGGTTGAGCAACCCATCTTTCTCCGTCGGCGATGCTAGGCCTTGTTGGCCGGGCGCGGCTCGCCGTACTTCTTGGCCAGCGCCTTGGCGCCGGCGATAACGGCGAGGGTGATGGCCTCGATCATGGCCTCATCGTCGCCGTCCCGCGCGTCCAGGGCGCCGGCCGTCCCGGCGACCATGAACCAGGCATATTGCCTGGCCTGGCGTGGTGGCAGGCCGAAGGCTTTCTGCAGACCCAGCGCCCAGCCATCGGCGTCCGCCTTGCGGTTCGACCGCGCCCGCTCAGCCAGCGGGCCGCAGTCCCTGACCAGTCGCATGAAAAGTTCGCCCCGCTCGTCGGCGCGGCGGCACCAATATTTCAAGGCGCCGCGAACCCAGTCCTCGAAGCTCGATTGCGGGCCGACCTCCGTGGCCAGGCGCTCGACATAGATCTGGGTCTCGCGATCGAAGAGCGCGGTCAACAGATCATCGCGATCCGTGAAATAGCGATAGCCCAGCGCCTTGGTCACACCGGTCAGGTGGGCCACGCCATCCATGGTGACGGCGGCGACGCCCTGCTCGATGACGATCTGCGCGGCCGCGTCGAGAAAACGTTCGCGTCGTTCAGCGCCCTTCAGTCGTGTCTGGGTCATTGTCGCTCAAGCTCCGCCCCTGCCCTTGTGGCGCGCCAGAGCGGGAGATGGCAAGGGTCACCGCGTGGACTGTCCTGGCGATCGGCGGGGAAAGCTTCCATGAGCGGGAGAAAGCCCAAGCTACGGACTGGTGGCGTTCGGGCTAGAAGCCCTAACTGACATGTTGGCGCCCGCTGGACGACGTCACCCTTGAGGTCCCCGCCGGCAGCGTGGTGGCCTTCAGCAGCTACCTGCTGCATGCGACGGGCGCGAACAGCACGCCAAGGATGCGCAGGGTCTATCTGGCCCAGTATTCACCGGAAGCGATCATCAATCCGGGCACGAACCATCTGCGCCGCAACGCCATCCCGCTGCTGCGCGACGGACAGCATGTGACGCTCGCTTAGGCCGCAGCAGCCCCTAGAGATTGGCCAGTCGCAGGACCGGCAGCCACACGTGGATCCACAGCAGCGCCAGCAGGTAGGCGCACGAGGCCATCAGGAACAGCGGCATATAGCCTACGCCGTTCGTCAGCAGGACGCCGGCAAGCTGCAACACACCCATGCCGGCAAGATTGCCGGCCAGGGCGCCCAGACTAGTGACGGTGCCCACGCGCTTGGCCGGGATGACGTCGGTGATGATGCCGAACACGTTGACCGAGAAGCCCTGGTGCGCCGCCAGCGTGAGACCCAGCAGACCCACGGCCAGCCAGTAGTTGTGCACGTAGAGGACCAGGGGCACAGGCACGACCAGCAGGGCGCAGATCAGCATCACCGTCTTGCGGGCGCGATTGACCGACCAACCCGAGGCGATCAGGCGCCCGACGATGGCGCCGGTGATCAGCGAGCCGCTGGCGGCCATCAGGTAGATGATGGCCAGGGGAACCGCGAACTGCTTGATGCTGAGACCGAAGACCCGGTGGAAGAGGTCCGGCGTCCAGAACAGCAGGAACCACCAGACCTGATCGAACAGCGCCTTGGCGCCCATGATTGCCCAGGTGGCACGGTCCCTGAAGACCTCACGCCATTTGACCTTGGCCGGCGCGACGGCCTTGTCTGGCTCGGGCGCATTGAGCGCCGCGGCGTTCCAGGCCCCACTGAGGAACCAGACCGCCACCCAGACCAGCCCAAGGCCGCCGACGATCGAGAAAGTGTGTCGCCAGCCGACGGCCGCGGCCAGGAACGGTACGAACAGCGGTGTGACGACGGCGCCCAGGTTTCCGGCCGCGTTGAGGATGCCGATCGCCAGTGACCGCGACTTGGCCTCGAAGGCGGTGGCGATGGTCTTGATGCCGACCGGCGTGCCCAGGGCTTCGGTTGCGCCCAGCGCCACCCGCGCCAGGGTGAACTGCCCCACAGTGTGGGCGAAGGCGTGCGCCATGGCCGCCAGGCTCCACGAGCCGACGGCGAAGGGGTTGGCGAACTTCAGGCCCACCCGGTCGGTGAACCAGCCGGCGAACATGTAGGCCACGGCGGCCGACAGCTGGAACATCGCCGCGAGGTGTCCGTAGTCGGCGTCGGTCCAGTGCAGGTCCTCCTGCAGCATGGGCTTGAGGATCGCGATGATCTGGCGGTCGGCATAATTCAGGATGCTCGCCGCGATCAGCATGACGAGCAGGAACCTGCGGTCGATCTTAAATATCGGCATGGCCTTCAGAGGCTCCGCAGGGATTGAAAGAGGTCGGACCGGTCGGCCCCGGCGCGGTAAAAGACCGGCGGCTGGCCGAACGGCGCGGCGATCTCGATCGACTGACCGCCGCTGAACGCCTCGCCTGACCAGACGTGGATCCAGCTGACGCCGGTCGGCAGATAGACCGACCGCGCGCTCACGGCCGCCTCCAGCACCGGCGCGACCAGCAGGTCGCGACCAAACAGATACTGGGTCTGCTCGGCATAGGTCCTGGCGTCGTCCTCATGGTGCAGGAAGAGCGGCCGTTGCAGCGGCAGCCCTTCCTCCGACGCCTCGACCCGCAAATCGCGGATATAGGGCGCCAGGTGGCGGTAGACCCGGGTCATGCGCGCGAAATGCTCGAGCACCTGCGAATCCTGGTCCAACTGAAGGTTCTGGTCTGGCCGGTTGCCCTCGTGCGAGCGCATGACCGCCGTGAAGGCGGCCATCTCGGACCAGCGCATCAGAAGTTCGGCGGTGCGGACATTGCCGAACAGGCTGGTGTAACCGCCGATATCGCTGTGGTGATAGGCGTTGCCCAGCAGGCCGGACGAGAGGGCCGCGCAGACCACGGTGCCGATGCCGTCGTGGCGGGTGAAGTCCACCGACTGGTCGCCGGCCCACAGCAGCGGGCAATAGCGCTGAAAGCCGCTGTAGCCAGCGCGCATGAAGAACACCGCCTCGCCGGTCTTGCCGCGTCGCTCGACGGCGTCGGCATTGACCTTGGCCCAGATGGTCGGCCAGGCGTTGTGCATCAGCATGCCGTCGACGCCATTGGCCAGTCGCACGTCGGTGGGCAGGTATTCGCCGAAGTCGGCCATCCAGCCTGACAGGCCAAAGTCCAGCATCTCCTTGCCGATGATGGCGTCGGCGAACCAGTCGGCGGCCTCCAGGATTGGTGAAGTCGACCACGCCGCAGTCAAACTCGCCGAAGTCGACCAGATAGGTCTGTGGCAGGTCGACAACAGCGAGGTATCCAGCCTTCTCGGCGATCGGGAACAGCGAGCCGTCGACGCACAGATAGGGGTTCACGTAGCCGAGGAAGCGGATGCCCTGCTGGGCCAGTTCGCCGATCTTGCGATCCAGGCCCGGATAGCGCTCGGCGTTCCACTTCCAGTCCCAGAACAATCGCTTGCCGAACGAGGTGATGCGCAGACCCACCCAGTCCTCGCACCACAGACCCGACAGCGCCGCGCCCGAAGCGATAAAGGCTTGAAGACGCTCAAAGCTCTCGTCGCCCTGTTTGAGGCCCACGATGGCGCCGTTCAGCACCCAGTCGGGCAGCGGCGGCTGGCGGCCAAAGCGATGGGACAGCGCGCCGACCAGCGCCACGAAGGTCTCGGCGGCGAAGATCTCGATGCGCTCGGGAACTTCCCAGACCTCGATCTCGTGGAAGTCGGCATGACGGAAATCGAAGGCCGAATAGGCCGTGGTCTCGACGTGCAGCGCATAGCGGCGCGATGAGATGAAGGTCGGCTGCGGATAGTTGGTGTGGAAATAGTCGCCGCCGGCGCCGGCCTGATCGGCCATCCAGGTCAGTTGGGTCGACTTGTCCCGGCCCACGCCGGGCTCGGAGGTCCACAGCGGAAAATGGCGTCCGCGCATGTCGAAATAGGACAGCTGCTCGCCGCCGCCCCAGACATTCTCGCCAGCCTCGGCGGGCACACGCAGCCACAGGCGGTTGATGGATTCGACGCCCGTCGCGAAAGTCAGGCGACCATCTTCGAGGACCTCGACGGTCAGCAACTCAGGGCCACCGTGGGTCGCGGCGAAGCCAACGCGAACCCTTCCCTCGCTCGTCGACGTCGTCGCAGAGCGCAGAGCGATCCGCTCGCTGACATAGTCAGAGATCGCGAAATTGCCGCGCTGCATTTGAACGTCGGCCTGGCCGCGTCCGACGAACAGGCACGGCGCGTCTGGCGCATGGCGCAGCACGGCCCGGCCAGCCGCTTGGATCTCGAAACCATCCGCGAGGGCGATAAGCTTGAGCACGTCTCTACTCCGCACGGCGGGTGCATCGTCACGCGATGCGATCGGAAAAAACGGGCCCGGCCAGGGGAATCTCGGCCGGGCCCGCGTCGCAGGTGGGGGATGCTAGAAGAGGTTGTAGCGGAGGCTCGCGCCGAAATAGCGCTCGGCGTCACGCGGCGTGATCTGCCTCATGAACGACGTGCCGTTGGGGATGCGATTGATGACGAATTGCTGGTCGGTCAGGTTCTTGCCGATCAGAGCCAGGCGCAGCCTGTTGTCCTTACTGACAAAGGCGACGCTGGCGTCGATGGTGCCATAGCCCTTCTGGACAGCATTGGGGTTCTGATTGATGTCGAAACCCATCTTGCTCTGGTATTGCGCGCCGACATTGAAATCCAGGTCGAACTTCTGGCCTTCCAGCGGCACGAAGTAGCTCGTGTTCAACGAGACCTTGTGCTTGGACGACAGGGGCAGAGGCTTGCCGTTGATCGCCAATGCCGGGCACGCGCCGGTGGCCGGGCATTTGAACTTGTCGATCTTGGCGTCGATATAGGCGTAGCCGCCGTTCAGCCGCAGGTTCCGGATCGGCTCCAGCGTGAAGTCAGCCTCGAACCCCTGGGTCTTGACCGTGCCGGCATTGGTCAGGCGCGAAACCACCGTGGTGCCGATCAAGTCCAAGTTCGTGGCCTGGAAGTTGTCATAGGTCGTGTTGAACGCCGACAGGTTCAGGATCAGGCGGCCGTCCAGAAGACGGGACTTGGCGCCGATTTCGTAGGCGTCCGAGGTTTCCGGCGCGATGCCGAAGTTGTCGGTGGCCTGCATGTTGAAGAACACGTTCATCGCCGGACCCTTGTAGCCCCGCGTATAGCTGCCATAGGCCAGAATGGTCGGCAGGACGTCGTACTGCAGGCCCAGCTTGCCCGACCAGCCGTCAGCCTTGGTTCCGCCCGTTCCCGAGAAGGTCGGGTTGACGCCGCTGAGGGCCGCCGCGCCCGAGGTGCGCAGGCGACGATGGACGAACTCGATCTTGTCCTGGGTCCAGCGCGCGCCGACGATGCCGCGCAGACGTTCGGAGAAGTTCAGCGTGCCCTGGCCGAAGGCGGCGTAGTTGGTCAGGGTCGCAGAGAACTCACCGATGCCCTGGTTGGCGGCATAGGTCGAGGAGCCGGGTGCGCAGGGTGTAGCCGTACCGAGGGCGCCCAGGGTCACCGGGGCCAAGGTCGAGCCGGTGCACGACGTGACCGTACGGGTGAAGTAGTTGCTCTCCCAAGTATGGTAGTAATAGAGCCCGCCGACATATTCGAAGAACTGACCGGTCGGGGACGCCAGCCGCAGTTCCTGCGTAAACTGGTCGAAGTTCAGACGCCCGTAGTCTGCCGTGCGGATATCGGCAGCCAGGGCTCCGGTCGTCACGTATTTCGGGGAGTCGGACCGGAAATCACCATCCCGCGCCTGCTGGTTCTTCCAGTTGCGATAGGCCGTGATCGAGGTGACCGTATAGTCCCCCAGGGAGTAGTTCACCTGGGCCGAGAAGCCGCTGTTGATGTCCTTGGTCGACGGCGACTGGTCGTTGTCGATGTCCTTGTTGCCGGCGCCGGGCGTCAGCGGCTTCAGCGACGGCGAGAAGACGGCGTCGTTATAGGCGCTTGAGAACACCGTGCCGATGCTGTCGGCATAGCCGGTGTCGACGTTGTGCGAATAGTCGGCGATCAGATCGACGGTGAGGTCTTCGTTCGGCTCCCAGCGCAGGCGACCGCGCAGGCCGTTATGCTCGTAGCCGTTCACGTCCTCGCCGTTGAAGACGTTCTTGCCGTTGCCGTCATAGTGGCTGAAGAAACCGGCCAGCGAGCCGGCCAGCGTGTCCGACAGCGGACCCGAGATCGCGCCGCGCAGGCGGTACTCGTTGCCCTCGTAGTAGGAGGCGTCGATATAGCCGCTCTTTTCGTGCTTCGGCGCGCGCGTGATCAGGCTGATCACGCCGGCGGAAGCGTTCTTGCCGAACAGGGTGCCCTGCGGGCCACGCAGGATTTCGATGCGCTCCAGGTCCAGGAAATCTGCAGTGGCCTGACCGCTGCGCGCGTAGACGACGCCGTCAACGACGGTCGAGACTGAAGGCTCCACACCCGAGGCGAACGAGACGGTGCCCACGCCGCGCACGGTCAGGGCAGAGTCCTTGTTGGTGTTGCCCTTCCGGAAGGTCAGGGACGGCGCCATCTGGATCAGCTGTTCAGCCGAGTTGACGTTGGCGCGCTCCATGGCCTCGCCGCTGACGACGCTGATGGAGATCGGAACCTTCTGCAGGTTTTCCGAGCGCTTCTGCGCCGTGACGATGACCTCGGCGATCACCGGCGGATCATCATTGGATTGCGCCAGCACCGGCGTGGCCGCGAAGCCGCCCAGAACCATTGTCGTAAGCGCCGTGCCGACCAGCATGCGCGCGCGTTTCGTGTGAATTCTCATGTCTCAATTCCCTCCCACTGCTTAATTCCTACCTCGCGGGTAGGTGTAATCACCTCTTGATGAGGCGTTGGTCTTTCTAGAAAAACTGAGCGGCCTTTCAGGACCCTCCCGAAGCGGTCATGCCGACTTCCGATGCAACTGCAGAAAGTCGGCGACCTGATCGCCGACCAGACCCAATTGTCCTGTAACGGCGGCGTCTTCGCAGGTTCCGTCATCGCCAAAGCGCGACATCGAGCTGTTGATCGCGGCGGCCATCGGCGTTGGCCAGCCCCGCAGCGCGTGCACGATTGATCGCAGGGCGGATATCGTGCTGCCGGTCGCCTGCCAGCCGTAGGCGGTGACCACCAGCCCCACCGGCATGCCGCTGAGATAGATCCGGCTGTCGCGCGCGGTTTCCTCCAGCAGGTCGAGCGCGTTCTTGATCATGCCGGAGACGCTGCCGTGATAGCCCGGCGAAGCGATCACAAGGCCGTCGGCGCGGCGCACCGCCTCGACAAACTCGATCTCTTCGGCCGTGCGTTCAGTCGCCTTGGGAACATAGATCGGCAGCCGCCCCATGAACGCGCCGCCGAACATCTGGGTGTCGACCCCGCGAGCGCCCAACGCCTTCAGGGTGATCGCCAGGGCGCGCTCGGTCGACGACGAGCCGCCGGCCGTGCCGCCGATGCCGACGACGAAAGGCCGGGTCCCGGCGTGATGATCGTTCGAGGCGTGCACTAGACCAGAGGCCCGTGATCGATGTGCGGCAACACATGGCGTGCGAACAGGTCGGCCTCAGCCGCGTGCGGATAGCCCGACAGGATGAAGGCCTCGATGCCCATATCGCGATAGTCGTTAAGCTTGGCCAGCACCTGGTCGGGATCACCGACGATCGCGGCGCCACAGCCCGAACGCGCCCGGCCCACCCCGGTCCACAGATTGGCCTCGGCATAGCCGTCATCGGCGGCGCTCTCGCGCAGCGCGGCCTGGGCCTGGACGCCGACCGAGGTCGAGTCCAGCGACTTGGCGCGGATGGCGGCTCCGGCGCTGTCTTCGAGCTTGCTCAAAAGGCGATCGGCGGCGGTGCGCGCTTCGCTCTCGCTGTCACGCACGACGACGTGAGCTCGGTAGCCGTAGCGCAGCGTGCGTCCGTACTTGGCGGCGCGCGCGGTCATGTCGGCGATGATCTCGGCGACCACCTCCTTCTTGTCCGGCCACATCAGGAAGACGTCGCAACCCTTGGCGGCGGCTTCGCGGGCGTCTTCAGACAGGCCGCCGAAATAGAGCAGCGGGGCCTTGCCCGAGACCGTGCCGACACGGGGCGGATCCAGCTTCAGGTTCCAGAATTCGCCCTGATGATCCAGCGCCTCGCCATTCAACATGGTCTTGAGGATGCTCATCGCCTCGACAGTCCGGGCATAGCGCGGCGACGAGGCCAGCTTCTCACCCGGCATATCCGACGAGATGATGTTGACCGTCAGACGGCCGCCCAGCATCCGGTCGATGGTCGCGATCTGGCGCGCCAGTTGCGGCGGCCACATCTCGCCGATCCGCACGGCCATCAGCAGCCGCATGCGGCGCAGCAGCGGCGCGACGCCGGCGGCGAAGGCCGTGGTGTCGATACCCAGCTCATAGCCTGACGGCAGCAGAATGTTGTCGAACCCACCGGACTCCGCCTGCAGGACGATATCGCGGCAGTGCTCCCAGCTGGACTTCAGCTTGGGATCAGGAACGCCGAGGAACTCGTAGTCGTCGTCGCAAAGCGCGGAAAACCAGCTGATCTCGCAGGTCGGGCGGGTCATGGCAAAGGTGCTCCGATGGAGGCGACAATGACGCGGTACCAGTCGGCGCGAGTCCAGCGCGGCTTATAGGCGTCGGGGATTTCGGCGATGCGTTCGAGCGTCTGGGTGCCGACGATCGGAATGGGCTGGGCGGGATGCGCCATGATCCAGCTATAGGCCGCCGCCGCACGCGAAACCTTGAAGGTCTCAGCGATCTCGTCAAGGACGACGGTCACGGCGCGAGCGCGGTCATCGGTCGGCACCGCAAGGCGTCCGCCGCCCAGGGGCGACCAGGCCAGCACCGTCATGCCGCGCGCCACCGCCTGATCCAGCACGCCGTCACTCAGCGGGGCAATGGCCAGGGGCGAGAATTCGGGCTGGCAGGATACGACCGGCAGAGACAGGTGCGCCGCGAGCGCCTCGACCTGGGACGGCGTGTAGTTCGAAACCCCGACAGCGCCGATCTTGCCGGCCTTGTGCGCGGCTTCAAGGGCGCGGGCAGTCTCGGCAGGATGGGTCAGGATATCCGGACGATGGATCTGCCACAGCGCCACGTGCTCGACACGCATGCGCTGGAGCGAGGCGTCGATGGCCGAGGCGACATAGGCCTCGCTGGAATCATAGGGCGTCCCCATGACGATGCCGCCCTTGGTGGCGATCACCATGCGACTGGCCAGTTCCGGCGACGCGGCCAGCACCTGACCCAGCAAAGCCTCAGACGCGCCGAACGCTTCGCCATTGTCCGGACCATAGATGTCGGCCGTGTCGAACAGGGTCACGCCAGCGTCGAGGGCGGCGAGAATCAGCGATCGCGCCGCGCCGACATCGGTTCGCGGAAGCGCCACATTCCCCAGGCGACGGAGGATACACGCGGCCCGTCCTTGTACAGGAGGCGGCTTTGAGGAGGGGTAATCAGGTATATCATCGTTGTCATACTACCAATGAGCGGCGTTATGGCAACGCTGCGCCGCACACGAAATTTTGCGCAACCGATGCAAAAATTCCCACCAAGCTAGCCGCCTTTTGATAAAAGTTCGAAACTTACTCAGAAATATTCTATGATAAACAATACCGCCGCTCTAAATTGAATAATTCTGGAAGTAGAAAATTTCTCATCGAATCCATTATTCCAGAAATTTGAAAATTGCCCCAGTTATACTGAAATCTGACCCCAAAACCCCCACCTCGGCCCCCTACCTAATGAGTGAGCACGCCTGATAAGGTTGCCGCCTGCCGGGAATATGATAACGGTGTCATATCGACATATGCGGCTTACGCAGCGGAAATCGCGCGATCCAAAGCTGATCAAGGGGGAATTCGATGGTCCGAGGCAGCGTTTATGCCCCTGGTCTCGCCGTTGCGGTCCTTGCGACCCTGGCTGCGGCGTATGTCTCAGACCACTATGGCGCGCCGCTCACTCTGATGTGCCTGTTGTTTGGCTTGTCGATGAGCTTCCTGGCGGAAGACAAACGGCTTGAGCCGGGCCTGACCATCGCCTCGCGAACCCTGCTGCGCTGGGGCATCGTGCTTGTCGCGACCCGCATCACCTTCAGCCAGATGGTCCAACTGGGCCCTGCGGCCCTGCTCGCGGTCGTGACCATCGTCGCCATCACGCTGGGCAGCGGCGTCTTCCTGGCGCGACGTTTCGGCTTTTCAGCGGCGTTCGGCGCGCTGTGCGGCGGCGCGGTGGCGATCTGCGGCGCTTCGGCGGCCATGGCCTTCGCCAGCCTGCTGGGTGAGCGCCGCACACCCCAGGCGCAACTTACCCTGGTGCTGGTCGGCATCTCGGCGATGAGCGCCCTGGCCATGACCGTCTATCCGATCCTGGCGCGCCACCTGCATTTGAGCGACGTCCAGGCCGGCTTCATGCTGGGCGCCTCAATCCACGACGTCGCCCAATCGCTGGGAGCTGGCTATTCATTCTCCCAGGCCGCAGGGCAGAACGCCGCCATCGTCAAGCTGACCCGCGTGGCCCTGCTGGCTCCGGCGATGATGGCGGTCGCGGTGTTCTTTCCCCGGGAGCCCGGCGCCAAGATCTCGACCTCTGTCCTGCCCTGGTTTGTGGTGGGTTTCTTCGGTCTGGCGGCGATCAACTCGTTCGGCCTCATTCCCCCGATCGTGGCCGAGGGCTCCAGCAAGGCCGCCGCCGCCCTGCTCGCCTGCGCGGTGACGGCCACCGGCATCCGCTCGAACATGAAATCGCTGACCGAGCACGGCCTGCGCCCGCTGCTGGTCATCGTCATCGCCACCGTGATCGCCCTGGCGCTGAGCATCCTGGCCGCGAAGTTCCTGATCGCCGGCTAGGCCTGCCCTCTAGGAGGGGTTCTTCGGCGCGGCGGTCGAGGCGCGCAGCACCAGTTCGTGCGGCAGGCGTCGGTGGACGGGGCTCTCGACACCCTCGAACAACAGGCTGGCGGCGGCATAGGCCAGCTGCCGAGTCGGTTGGCGCACCGTGGTCAGAGGCGGCCAGAGCTGTCCGGCCAAGGCGGTGTCATCAAAGCCCGCGACCGACAGGTCCCCCGGCAGCGACATGCCCCGCCGATGAGCGACCGTCAGCACGCCGGCGGCCATGTCGTCATTGCTGGCGAAGATCGCGGTCGGCGGATTGGGCAGATCCAGCAGGGAGTCGGCCGCCGCCTCGCCCGACGCGAAGTCGAACAGGCCCGGCCGCACATATTTCGGCTCGAAAGCCAGACCGGCGCGGTCCAGGGCACGGCGATAGCCGAACAGCCGCAGATCACTGGCGGTATGGTTGGTATGGCCGACGATGAAGCCGATCCGCTTGTGACCCAGGGCGATCAGATGACTGGTCATGTCGTCGGCGGCCTGGACATCATCCATCGACACCGACGAGCTGCGCCCATGATCCGTGCCCGGCGAAATGCGGACATAGGGCATGCCCCGCCGGTCCAGCTCCTCCAGCGCCGCCACCGAGTCGGTGACGGGTGAGGACAGGATCACGCCGTCGACCTGGGTCTGGTCGATCAGCCCCCCGACCTCCAGGGCCAGGCTGGGCGACGCCGCGTCGCTGGGCTGGGCCAGAAGCCGCACCCCCTCCTCCACGCAGCGCTCCCAGATGCCGGTCTGGATCTGGTGGATATAGTGGGGGCTGTGATTGTCGTAGATCAGCGCGATCTGGTGGCTGCGCTTGCCCGCCAGCATCCGCGCCGCGGTGCTGGGCTGGAAGTTGAGCTGCGCCATCGCGCGCTCGACCCGTTGTCGCAGATCCTCGGAGACGTACTTTTCCCGATTGAGCACGCGCGACACGGTCTTGGTCGAGACGCCTGCGGCGGCAGACACATCCTTGATCGTCGCGCGCATACGGCAGGCTCATCCTCGACTCTGGCCGCGGACCCTAGGCCATATCGTCCCAAACTACACATCGTCTAGATTGGGTGACGACACTATTCGCCCCGCCGCCATCGGACAAACGGCTGGAGACGCCTCGTCCGGCTGGCGACGGGCCAAGCTGGACGATCACACCGCACTGGCACAGCTATGCAGGCGCCGGACCCGAGCCATCACATGCAGCTTGCCACCTTGCCCGTCAGGAACTGACCGGCTTGTCGTCCGGCTCGGAAGGGGCTCATCTGTGCGGCGCGGGAGGGGAAATGCGAAAAACCAATGGATTGAGTCTTACCCATCGCCTGGTGGAGACGCTCGGCTTGGCGATCATCACCGGACAATATGTCGGGACGGAATTTCCCAATGAGGCCGAGCTTTCTCAACAGCTCGGCGCCAGCCGCACCGTGACCCGTGAAGCGATCAAGATGCTGACGTCCAAGGGGCTGATCAGCGGGCGACCGCGTCATGGCACCGCCGTCTCGCCCGAAGCGGATTGGAATCTGCTGGATCCTGATGTCCTACGCTGGCTGCTTGAACGCAAATTCTCGCTGACGCTGATGATCCAGTTCACCGAAATGCGACTGGGCATCGAGCCCGCCGCGGCGGCGCTCGCCGCGCGCAACGCCGATGAGGCCGGCATCGCGAGAATCCAGAAAGCGCTGGCGCGGATGTCCGACGCCGCAGCGGGGCAAGACGACGCCCTGTCGGCCGATGTCGCGTTCCACGCAGCGATCCTCAACGCAACGAAGAACGCTTTCTACCGCGACCTGTATGAATTGGTGAACACAGCGCTGCGAATCTCCATCAGATTCACCAACAGCATCGAGGGACACCTGGCGAGCCTCCCCGCCCACCAACAGGTCGCCGACGCCATCGCGGCGCGAGACCCTGTCGCCGCCCAAGCGGGCATGGAGGCGATCATTCAAGACGTTCTGCGACCTCATCCATCACACCGCCTCGGCGCGAGCGTCTCTCGCCTCCTGACCTACGGCCGAACAACGACCGATCGTAAGTCAGCCCTCCACAAAAACTATTCCCACCCGAAGGCGATAACGCACTACGAGAACGAACGTACGTTTGACCCAAATCTATTAATGTGATTTATCACTTTAATGCGCCGCAACGCCGGTGAAACAATGAGATCGCTCGCCCTGATTGAAGCGGTCCTTGCGTATTTGGGAGGGAACTATGATCCGTACGAGAGACGGTGCTCGTGGCAGCGCTTTTGGCCTGAAACTGATGATCGGCGCCAGCGTGAGCGCCCTTGGCCTGGCGGTGCTGGCCACCCCGCGGCCGCCCAATCCGCTTCCGCCGATACGGTGGATGAGATCGTCGTCACCGGCCTTCGCGCCAGCCTGACGCGCGCCATCGACGTCAAGCGCAACGCCGCCGTGATCGTCGACTCGATCGCCTCGGAAGACCTGGGCAAGTTCCCAGACAGCAACGTGGCCGAGTCCCTGCAGCGGATCACCGGCGTCTCGATCGACCGCAGCGGCGGCGAAGGCCGTTTCGTCACGGTGCGCGGCTTTGGCCCGTCCTTCAACAACGTGCTGGTCAACGGCCGCACCCTGGCCACCGAGAACACCGGCCGCCAGTTCAGCTTCGACCTGCTGGCCGCCGAACTGATTTCGGGCGCCGACGTCTACAAGAGCAACAACGCCACCCTCCAGGAAGGCGGCATCGGCTCGACGATCAATATCAAGACCGCCCGTCCGCTCGACACGCGCGGCACCAAGGTCATTCTCAGCGCCAAGGCCAACTACGAGGATCTGTCGGGCAAGACCGCTCCCGAAGTGTTCGGCCTGTTCTCCACCCGTCTGGCCGACGACCGTATCGGCGTGCTGGGCTCGGTCTCGTATCAGCGCCGCAAGGCGCGGGTCGATACCGCCGCGACCAACGGCTACTACAAGACGACGGTCGGCTCGGGCGCCAGCGCGATCGCCAATGTGCTGTTTCCGGCCAACTACGATCAGATTTCCGACCTGGAAGACCGCGAACGTATCGGCGTGACCGGCACCATCCAGTTCAAGGCCACCGATACGCTGACCCTGTCGGCCGACGCGCTCTATAACAAGTTCACGGTCGACTCGACGGCCAACAGCGTCGGTCACTTCTTCTCGCCGGCCGACGCCAGCGGCGTGATGCTGGACTCCAACCGCACGGTCACCGCATTCTCGCAGAACACCAATTCGCACACCGACTATGTCAGCCGCACGTTCAACCGGCCGACCAAGCTGACGGCCGTTGGCTTCAACGCCGACTGGAACCCGACCGACAAGATCAACGTCAAGTTCGACACCGCCTATTCCAAGGCTCAGTCCAACAACGGCGGCAACGAGATCTTCGCGGTGATCGGCTTCACCAACCCGATCAAGTTCTCAAACACCGGCAGCGGCCTGCCCGACCTGACGGCCGCCAACAGCTTCACCAATCCGTCCGTCGGTCGCGCTCACTTCGCCACGCGCGAAGGCGTCGACGTCAAGGAAACGGTCTATGAGACCCGCCTCGATGCGACCTTCAGCACCGACTACGAGGTCTTCACCAAGCTGCGCTTCGGCGGGATCTATACCGATCGCAGCAAGGACAACGCCCTGATCCGCTCGGACAATGATGTCGGCTGCGCCTATTGCGGCTACGGCATCGCTGTTCCGGCCGGCCTGCTCAAGACCTTCGATCCAGGCTCGTTCCTGAGCGGCGAAGGCGGCAACTTCCCGCGCCAGTGGCTGTCGTTCGACTCCGAGGCCTATTTCAAGTTCCTGGAATCGGCCGCCGCCGGTCTCGCCGAAGACGTCGCCGCGGGACGTCCGCTGGGCGCCACCGGCGCGTTCGTGGCCTCAAAGAACGGCTACGCTCCTACCCGCCAGCCCTCGGCCTACTCGGTCAGCGAGAAGATTTCCGGCGGCTACGTTCAGGGTGACTTCGAAGCCGACATCGGCGGCCTGCCCTGGAGCGCTACGCTGGGCCTGCGCTATGTGCACACCCAACTGACGTCTAACGGCACCCAGCAGACGCTGCTGGACCTGCTGCCGATCGTCGGCGACAGCACGGCCTACACCGCCGTGTTCGCCGCGACGTCGGCGCCGGTGTCCAAGAGCACGACCTATGACGACTTCCTGCCGTCGCTGAACGTGAAGGTGGACATCACGCCGGACATCGTCGGCCGGTTCGCCGCCACCAAGACCCTGTCGCGCGCCAACCTGACGGACGTCGCCCCGCGCATCACCTTCACCAGCCTTCGTCCGGGCAACCTGGCGGCCAGCGGCGGTAACCCCGAACTGCGTCCCTTCAAGTCGACCAACTTCGACGGTTCGCTGGAGTGGTACTATCAGAAGGCCGGCTATCTGACGGCGGGCGTGTTCTACAAGCGGATCGACGACTTCATCGTCAGCTCACTGGGCACGGAATCCTTCACCGTCGCCAATTCGGCAGGCAACTTCGCCGGCGGCGTCGCCAACTTCAACGTGCTGCGTCCGCGCAACGCCCAGAGCGCTGACGTCTATGGCCTGGAAGTCGGCTTCCAGCACACCTTCGACTACCTGCCCGCGCCGTTCGACGGCCTGGGCGTGACGGCCAACGCCACCTTCGTCGACAGCAAGGCCAACCTGACGGCCGCGTCATCGACCTTCGCTCTGGAAGGCCTGGGCAACAGCCAGAACCTGGTGGGCTTCTACGCCAAGGGTCCGATCGAGGTTCGTGTCGCCTACAACCACCGTGATGGCTTCGTCAGCACGGCGGCGAACGGCACGGGCGGCGATCCCATCTTCACCAAGAGCCAGGGTCAGTTCGACGCCCAGGCCCGCTACGCCGTCTCGTCGAACTTCTCGGTCTTCGTCGAGGGCACCAACCTCAACGACGCCAAGACCCAGACCGTCGGCAAGTACGACAACCAGTTCCTGAGCCTGGTCGACACCGGTCCGCGCTACGCGGTCGGCGTTCGCGCTCAGTTCTGATCGAACAGGCGGGGCGTTTTCGACGCGCCCCGCCTGCCCTACCCGCGCTTCATGGCGCGTGCAGTCCCCCGACTTCGAGGGGCGGGTTCACACCCGCCCCATTTTTTGTGATTGATGCGATCTAACCCAGCCGCTGCAAATGCAGGACAAAGGCGGTCTGAGGATGCAGGCGCGGCAGTTGAAGGCCTACAGCCATCAGGCTGCGGCCATCCAGTTCGACGCCCTGGCGCAACGGCTCGATCAGCGCTGAGCGCGTCATCAAGTGGCCCGGCCACACAAGCTTGACCTGATAGCGCGCCGCCGCGTCCAGGCCCGCCAGCCGTAGCCGACCGGCGAAATAGGCGTCCTGCTCCCGGATCAGCGAATAGGCGAACACCGCCTCAGACCCGTCGCGGGCGACGATACCAAAAGCATTCTCGTTCGCGGGCCGGTCCAGCCGGTAGAGGTCGCCGTCGTGGATCAGACCTCGAAGCTGCTTGTGCAGCGCCACGCCATGCTTGAGCTCAGTGCGCTCGTCGTCGGTCAAGGCCAGCAGATTGGCCTCGATCCCGAAATGGCCAAACAGCGCCGTCGAAACGCGGGTCGCCATCGAGACGCGACGCCCGGTGATGTGGCAATCGGTCGGCCCGACATGCGCGCCCATCAGCTCGGCGGGAACGAACAGAGACAGGCCCTTCTGGATCGACAGGCGATCCAGGGCGTCGTTGCTGTCTGAGGTCCAAATCCGGTCGGTTCGCTCCAGAACCCCGAAGTCGGCGCGGCCGCCGCCCGAGGCGCAGCTTTCGATCTCCACATCAGGGTGGGCGGCGCGCAGGCGGTCGAGAACCTGATAGAGACCTTCGACATGGGCATGCGCGCCGGCGGATCCATCACGACCGCCCGGATGGCTGATATCGCGGTTCATGTCCCATTTCAGATAGGCGATGGGATGCTCGACCAGCAGCGCGTCGATCCGCTCGTAGAGATGGTCGCGCACCTCGGGCCGACCGAAATCCAGCACCAGCTGGTTGCGGAACGACAACTGCGGCGCGGGCGGGCAGCCCAGAACCCAGTCGGGGTGCGCGCGATGGAGGTCACTGTCGGGATTGACCATCTCGGGTTCAACCCACAGGCCAAACTCCATGCCGGTGGCGATCACCCGATCAATCAGCGGCTTGAGGCCTTGCGGATAGACGCCCTCGTCCACGGTCCAGTCGCCGAGGCCGGCCGCGTCGTCGCGACGGCCCTTGAACCAGCCGTCGTCCAGCACGAACCGCTCGGCCCCCACCGCGGCGGCGGCGTCGACCAGCGCCATCAGCTTGTCCGGATCGTGGTCGAAATAGACCGCTTCCCAGGTGTTGTAGTGAACCGGCCGCGGCTTGGCCCGCAGGCGCGCATGCTGCGGCCGCGCGCGCATCCAGTCGTGGTAGGCGCGTGAGAGCCCGCTCAGACCGGCGTCGGAATAGGCCGCGTATAGCTTGGGACTTTCATAGGCCGCGTTCGGCGCCAGGCGGATCTCACCCGGCATGAACAGCTCGCCCATCTGGACGAAGGCCCGCGCATCAGAGAGCGTCTCGGCGACGATGCGGTGATTGCCGCTCCAGCCCAGATGGAAGCCATAGGCCTCGCCGACATTCTCACCGCACGGCGCGCATTCCGCGATCAAGCCGGGGAAGGCGTCATGCGAACTACGGCCGCGACGGTTCTCGCGCAACATGCTGCCCTGCCCCAGCTCGGTGCGGCGCATCTGGAACTCGCCGGACCACCGTCCGTCCAGATTGACCAGATGCGTCGCCGCCGGCGGCAGCGGCACGGTCGGCGCCGCGCAGGCGTCCAGGGTTAGCGGCGCCGAACCCTCGTTCGCGATTCGGGTCGAAGCCACCAGCACATCCTGGTCCGCCCGCAGCTCCAGCCGATGGACAAGGCCTATGGCGTTATGATCGTCACGCGACACGATTTCGACGATCGACGGCTCGATCCAGTCGATCCGGACGATGCGGGTGAAGGTCGCCCAGGCCTGGCCGTCGCGATGGGCCTGCAAGCCCGGCGCGCCCGGAAAGCCCTGTCCCAGCAGCGGCGTCAGCGCCAAAGGCGGAGCGACGCTGGGCGAGCATGGCGCGGCCTCGCGCGTGGCCATGAACACCAGCGACATCGGATCCAGGTCTGACGCCAGCCTGGGTCCCCAGTGCAGGATCGCCGGCGCATCGCCGCTGCAGTCGATGATCAGGCTGGTTCTGGCGCCGTCCATGCGGACAAAGGAACCGGGGACGGAATCGGACATCGACAAGCCTGTGACGCTGGGGTGAAGCTCTCGACCGTTGCGAACGGCGACGGTTGACGCGATGCGTTTGTAGGATAAATACGATCTCAGAAAAAGACGCCGCGTTCAGCGCGCGTCACAAGCCATACAAACGTTCGCTTCGCCTCTCCAGAGGCGGAAAAGAATAACGATGGACGCCGTCTGCGCGGCGCGTCGGGAGGAAAGACATGCTGGGCGTTTGCTACTATCCAGAACAGTGGCCGACCAGCCTTTGGCGGGAAGACGCGCGCAGGATGAAGGCCCTTGGCCTGACCTATGTGCGCATCGGCGAGTTCGCCTGGTCACGCTTCGAACCCGAGCCCGGCGTCTACGACTTCGACTGGTTCGACGAGATCATCGACATCCTCACCGAGGCGGGCCTCAAAGTCGTGATCGGCACGCCGACCGCCACGCCGCCCAAGTGGCTGATCGATCGCCACCCCGAGATCCTGCCGGTTGATCCCGACACCGGCCGCGTACGCGGCTTCGGCTCGCGTCGGCACTACGACTTTTCCAGCGAGGTCTATCTGCGCGAATGCGAGCGCATCGTCCTGGCGCTGGCCGAACGCTACGGCGCCCATCGTGGTGTGGCGGGCTGGCAGACCGACAACGAGCTCAGCTGTCACGACACCACGCTCAGCGCTTCGCCGGTCGCCAAGGCGGCCTTCCAGGCCTGGTGCGCCGCGCGCTACGCCGACATCCACGCGCTCAATGCGGCCTGGGGCAATGTCTTCTGGTCGATGGAATATCGCAGCTTCGATGAGATCGAGCTGCCGGTCGGCGCCGTCACCGAAACCAGCCCATCCCATCGCTTGGCCTATCGTCGGTTCTCGTCCGACCAGGTGGTGCGCTTCCACGACGCCCAGGTGAAGATCCTGCGGGCCCACTCGCCCGGCCGGTTCATCACCCACAACTTCATTCCGATGAACGAGACCGGCGTCGACAACCACGCCGTCGCCGCCGACCTCGACTTCGCCAGCTATGACAACTACCCGCTGGGCCGCACCGACCTGCTGATGACGGGTGAGCCGGCCGAGGTGTTCGCGCCCTATATGCGGACGGGCCATCCAGACTTCGGAACCTTCTTCTTCGACCAGACGCGCGGTCTGGCGCCCGGCGCCTTCTGGATCATGGAGCAGCAGCCGGGCCCGGTGAACTGGGCCAATCACAATCCTCGCCCTGCCCCCGGCATGGTGCGCCTGTGGACTCTGGAAGCCTTCGCCCATGGCGCGGGCGTGGTCAGCTATTTCCGCTGGCGTCAGGCGCCCTTCGCCCAGGAGCAAATGCACGCCGGCCTGCTGCGTCCCGACAGCAGCGAAGCAGCCGCCTGGCCGGAAATCCAGGCTGTAATCGAGGAACTGGCCGCCCTGGATCTGGAGAGCCACCCGACCAGCCGCGCCAAGGTGGCGCTGATGGTCGATGTACAGGCTCAATGGCTTGGCGAGATCGAACGCCAGGGCCGCAGCTACGACTACACCCACATCCTGCTGGACCACTATCGCGCCCTGCGAGCCCTGGGTGTGGACGTCGACTTCATCTCTCCGGACGGCGACGTGTCGGCCTATGCGCTGGTCGTCATTCCGTCCCTGGCCATGCCCAGCACGGCGACCATTGCCCGTCTGAAGGCGAGCGCCGCGATCGTGGTCTTCGGCCCCCGCTCAGGGGCCAAGACCGACGAACTGACCTTGCCCAACGACCTCCCGCCCGGCCCCTTGCGGGACCTGCTGCCGATCCGCGTGCTATCGGTCGAGACCCTGCGTCCCGACTGTTCGGGGACCCTGGACTGGAATGGCCAGACCTATCAGAGCGCGACGTGGCGCGAAGAGATCGAGATCGTCGGCGAGGCCACGGCTATTGGCCGCTATGACGACGGCGGTCCCGCCATCGTTCGGGCAGGCCGCGCGATCTATCTGGCCAGCCTGACCGATCGACGCTTCCTCACCGATTTCCTGGAAGGCCTCTGCGGCGAGGCCGGCGTCGAGACCCAGCGGCTTGCGCCGGACTTGCGGGTCCGGCGCCGCGGCGACCTGACATTCGCCTTCAACTATGGCGACCAGCCCGTGGCCGCCCCCGCCCCCACCACCGCGCGCTTCGTCGTCGGCGGCCCGAGCATCGGCGCGCGCGACGTCGCCGTCTGGAGACATTCGGCATGATGCGTTTTGCTTCCCTGACCATCGCTCTGGCCTTGATGGCGCCCCTCGGCGTTCAGGCGCAGGTCCTGAACGATGGTCCGGCCCTCTCGTCCGCCGGGGCCTACGCCGTCGGCGTCCGCCAGGAAACCCTGACCCATGCCGACCAGCCGGACCTGCTGGCCAGCGACCTGGCCAAGGGCGTGATCGCCCGGCGCGACCGCGTGCTGCCGGTGACGATCTGGTACCCCGCCGTCAAACCCGCCGCCGACGCCAAGCCCGCGCCCTACACCATGCCCGCGCCCAGCCCCGACACGCCCAGCCCGGGCGCGCCGCAGGTGTTCTACAAGTCCGGCGGCGCCTATGCCGACGCCAAGCCGGTTCGAGGACAACACTTCCCGCTCGTCGTGCTGTCCCACGGCTATCGCAACTGGGCCACCAGCTTCAGCGACCTGGCCGAGAACCTGGCGTCCAAAGGCTATGTCGTCGCGTCGATCGATCACCGCGACCTCGAACCGTCCCTGATGAAGACGCCGCAACTGTCGTTCGCGACCACCCTGATCAATCGCGTCGCCGACCAGCGCTTCGTCATCGCCGAGCTTGCCCGCCAGGCCGACCAGGGGCCCCTGAAGGGCGTCTATGACCCCAATGATGTCGCCCTGATCGGCTATTCGATGGGCGGCTTCGGCGCGCTGGCGACCATGGGCGCGGGACTGGATCCGCAGGGCGCGCTCTACAAGATCGTCCCCTACGATCTGCTCAAGCCGTTCACCGCCCAGGATCCGACCTTCACCACCGGCCTGCCCAAGGGCGTCAAGGCCATGGTGGCGTTTGCGCCCTGGGGCGGCTCGCCACCGCTGCGCGCCTGGAGCGCCGAGGGCCTGTCCGCCGTGACGACCCCCACGCTGATGATTGTCGGCGATCAGGACGACGTCAGCGGCTACGATCAGGGCGTCGCCTGGCTGTACGACAATCTGAGCGGCGCGGACCGCCAGATGCTGGTCTACGAGAACGCCCGCCACAACATCGCTTTGAACGGCGCCACCGAGGAGGAAGGCGGTAACTTCAAGGCCCTCGAGCGCCACGAAGAACCGGTCTGGCGTCGCGACCGCATCCTGGCGATCAACCGCCACTTCATCACCGCCTTCCTCGACGCCAAGCTCAAGGGCGACAGCGTGCATGGCGCCTATCTCACCGTGCCGACGCCTCGCGCCGCCCAGGGAACCTGGCCGCTGGCTCAGGGCGCTTCGGTCGGCGGTCGCTTCGCGGGTCCCGATGACGCCGCGACGGCGGGCTACTGGCCGGGCTTCCAGCGCCGCTGGGCGCTGGGTCTCACCCTGCGCCACGACACGCCCAAGCCCCGATAAACGACAAAAACAAGAACCACCGGAAACGCTCTCGCCATGCATCTGCAACTGACGCAAGCCTGGATCGCCGCAGGCCTGACGGCCCTGATCGGCCTGATCACCTATCTGAAGTGTCGGGGCCAAGGTCGCGGCGCCGAAGGGGGCAACAAGGAGTTCTTCCTGGCCGGCGGCGGCCTGTCCTGGATGTTCATCGCCGGCTCGATCACCATCACCAATCTCAGCACCGATCAGCTGGTGGGCATGAACGGCAACCAGATGGCCCTGCTGGCCTGGTGGGAGCTGTCGGGCGTGGTCGGCCTGTCGATCCTGGCCTGGGTGTTCCTGCCGATCTACTACCGGCACAACTGCACGACCGTGACCGAGCTTCTCGAGAAGAAGTACAACAACGTCGGCATCCGCTCGACGATCGCCACCATCTTCCTGGTCGGCAACGTCGTCATCTATCAGCCGATCATGCTCTACACCGGCGCGCTGATGATGAAGTCGATGTTCGGGCTGGAGATCCCGATCATCGTTCTGGCCGGTGCCTTCGCTGTCGCCGGATCACTCTACGCCATCTTCGGCGGCCTGCGCGCCGTGGCGGTCACCGACACGTATAGCGGCATCCTGCTGCTGGCCATGTGCATGCTGATCGTCTTCCTGTCGCTCCAAGCCATCGGCTTCGACTTCAGCGGCATCCCGCCCGAGCGCCTGACCATGATCGGCGGCCCTGACTCGCCCATCCCATGGCCCACCCTTCTGACGGGCATGATCTTCATCCAGATGTTCTACTGGTCGACGAACCAGACCATCACCCAGCGGGCCATGGCCGCGCCGAACCTGAAGGAAGCCCAGAAAGGGGTGGTGGCAGCGACCGTCGTGCGCCTGCTGATCGTGCCGCCGATGGTCGTGATCCCCGGCATCGTCTCCTACAAGCTGTTCGGACACCTGGGCGACGCCGCCTATGGCAAGATCGTCTGGCACGTCCTGCCGACCTGGATGTCGGGCATCTTCGCCGCCGCCATCGCCTCGGCCGTGCTGGCCCACTTCGCCAGCGTGCTGAACTCGTCGGCCGCACTCTATGTCTGCGACATCCACGAAAAGTACATCCAGCCTCAGCCGAACGTGCCGCGCCTGAGCATGCTGGTCAGCATCGGTTTCGTGATCGTGTCGCTGATCCTGGTGCCGATCTATGACGGCGCCGACAGCATCATCAATCTGGTGCAGAAGCTGAACGGCCTGACCAGCATGCCGGTCCTGTCGGTGTTCATCGTCGGGCTGCTGTTCCGCAACGTCGACGCCCGCGCGGCCATCGCCGGCCTGGTGTTCGGGGTCGCCCTCTACGCCATCTTCAGCTTCGGCTGGGCGCCGCTGCACTACATCCACATGATGTTCATCACGCTGTGGACCACGGTCGCCTTCTCGCTGACCCTCAATCGCTGGGTCTTCGGCAAGAAGGCCGAGTTCATCTTCAGCCGCAAGGCGGTCGCGGCATGATGCGGCCCGGCGAACACGCATTCGCCGGGCTCACAACCGGGCGATAGCAAAGAGCCGAAAGGTTCGAAGATCGCATCCGCGAGAGCTTCGTTCTGCAGGGCTCAGCAAGTTCCCGCTGAATATCCCTGCAGAACGGCGCCCTCACACGGCCGGCTCAGACGCCGACAACAACTGCATTGAGCTAGGCTGGCGCTAGACCAGCCCTATTCCCACTCGATCGTGCCGGGCGGCTTGCTCGTCACGTCATAGACGACGCGGTTGACGCCCCGGACCTCGTTGATGATGCGGGTCGCGGTCTTGCCCAGCACCTCCCAGGGGAACTCGAAAAAGTCGGCGGTCATGCCGTCGGTCGAGGTCACCGCGCGCAGGGCCAGGACATTCTCGTAGGTGCGGGCGTCGCCCATGACGCCGACGGTCTTGACCGGCAGCAGCACGGCGAAGGCCTGCCAGATCTTGTCGTAGAGGCCGGCCTCGCGGATGGCTTCCAGATAGATGGCGTCGGCCTGCTGCAGCACCGCGACCTTCTCGGGCGTGATATCGCCGGGGATACGGATCGCCAGGCCCGGTCCAGGGAACGGATGGCGGCCGACGAAGGCCGGGGCCAGGCCCAGTTCGACGCCGAGGGCGCGAACCTCGTCCTTGAACAGTTCGCGCAGGGGTTCGACCAGCTTCAGCTTCATGAAGTCCGGCAGGCCGCCCACATTGTGGTGGCTCTTGATCACCGCCGAGGGGCCGCCGCGCGCCGAGACGCTCTCGACCACGTCGGGATAGAGCGTGCCTTGAGCGAGGAAGTCAGCGCCGTCGATCTTGGCGGCCTCGCGGTCGAAGATGTCGATGAACTTGCCGCCGATGATCTTGCGCTTGGTTTCGGGGTCGCTGACCCCGGCCAGGGCGCCCAGGAACTCGGCCCCGGCGTCCACGTGAACCAGCGGGATGTTGTAGTGGTCGCGGAACAGGGTGACGACCTGCTCGGCCTCGTTGTGTCGCAAAAGGCCGGTGTCGACGAACACGCAGGTCAGTTGGTCGCCGATGGCTTCATGGATCAGCACGGCGGCGACCGAGCTGTCGACGCCGCCTGACAGGCCGCAGATCACCTTACCGGTCCCGACCTGGGCGCGGATCTTCTCGACCATCTCCTGGCGGAAGGCGGCCATGGTCCAGTCGCCCCGCAGGCCGGCCAGTTTGAGGAAGTTGCGATAGATCTGGGTTCCGTTGACGGTGTGGACCACCTCGGGGTGGAACTGCACCGCGTAGATCTTGCGAGCATCGTCGGCGATAGCCGCGAACGGGGCGCCGTTCGAGGTGGCGATCACCTCGAAGCCGTCCGGGATGGCGGTGACCCGGTCGCCGTGGCTCATCCAGACGGTTTCCAGTTCGCCCACGCCGGCCAGGCCTTCGAACAGCGGATTGATCTTGCCGATGGTCAGTTCGGCTCGGCCGAACTCGCCTGCGTGGCCGCCCTCGACCTTGCCACCCAGAACGTCGCACAGCAGTTGCTGGCCGTAGCAGATGGCCAGCAGCGGCACGCCGAGGTCGAACAGCTTCTTGCCGATGCGCGGGCTGTCGGCCTCGAGCACGCTGGCCGGGCCGCCGGACAGGATGATCGCCGCCGGCTGGAAGGCGTCGACCAGCGCCTCGACCTTGTCGAACGGATGGATCTCGCAATAGACGCCCGCCTCCCGCACCCGGCGGGCGATCAGCTGCGTGACCTGGCTGCCGAAGTCGACGATCAGGACGGGCTGGTGAGCGGGGGCGGTCATGCAATGCGTTCCATAAGAGCGACGACCTTCTCCCATGGGGGAGAAGGCTATTGCGGCGTTCGTTCCAGCACGGCGGCGAAGAAGCCGTCCGTGCCAGCGGTGTGGGGGGTCAGGCGCAGGTAGCCCTGGGCGCTGACATCCGGCGACAGCCAGGAAAGCCACCGTGGCGGCCACCTCGTCCGGCGTTCGCCAGCCGCCGGGCGGGGATCATTTTCAGCGCCTCCTCCAGCACATGCGCGTCCACCATCTCGGTGTCGATCAAGCCCGGCGCCACGCAGTTCACCGTGATCTGGCGCTTGGCCAGTTCGATCGCCAGCGCCTTGCTGGCGCCGATGATGCCGGCCTAGGTGCCCGAACCGGTGCAGGGCGCATCGACGAAGACGACGTCCAGCTTGCCTTCCAGGCCCTTCAGCGGCTCGGCTTCGATCGGAGAGCGGATCTGCAGGTTGCGGACCCCTGCCCTCTGGCCGCGACGGATGGTGTCGGCCAGGCGGCGGGCGTCGCTGTCGTGGGCGAAGATCTGCCCGGTGTTGTTCATCGCGGCCGCAAGCGCGAGGGTCTTGCCCCCGCCCCCTGCGCAGAAGTCCAGCACCTGCTTGCCCTTGATCTCGCCGGCCATCGTGGCGGCGATCTGGGAGCCCAGGTCCTGCACCTCGAACCAGCCCTTCGAGAAGGCCGGGACGGCCTCGACCGAAGGCGTGCGATCGGCGGCTTGCGGCGCGGGAATGCGGAAGGCGTTTTCCAGCACGCCGGCCGGCTCGCCGCCGATAAGCGCGACGGCCTTGGCCCCACGCTCGGCGTCGGTCTTGATGGTGTTGATGCGCAGGTCGACGGGGGCCCGTTGCGACAGGGCCGCCATCTCGTCGCGCACGCCATCGCCCAGAGCCCGGGCCAGGAACGGCTCGAGCCAATCCGGATAGTCACCGGCGACCGCCGCCGGTGCGTCCGTCAGGGACGCGGGCGTCGCGAGGGCCTTGATCTCAGCCTCGGCCAGAGCGCCTGGTCCATGCTCCTCGCCCGCCATCTCGGCGACGCGTTCGGCCGACCAGCCCCAGACATGGGCCAGGACGCCCAGCACCACGCCGCGCGCGCCGCTGTCGCCCATCATGAACCCCAGCGAGCGCTTGCGGCGCAGGGCGTCCAGCACCAGGCCAGAGACGAACGCCCGGTCCTTGGAGCCGGCGTAACGCGCGCTCTCGCCCCAGCGCTTGAGCGCCATCTTTACCGGAAAATGCCGCGCCTCGATCTCGGCCAGAACCTCGATCGCTGCTGAAACCCGTCCTCCGTCTCGCATGGTCTCAGACCACCATGGCCGCAAGGACCATCCCAAGACCGATCATCGAGGCCAGCCAGACCAGGCTGCGGGCGACGGGAACGCCGAATGCATAAAGCGGCAGATAGATCGCGCGCGCCGCCACATAGAGCAGCGCGCCATAACCGCTGATCGCGCCGACCCGCCCCGACAGATAGACGGCGACCACCGCCGCCGCGAAAAACGGGAAGGTCTCGCGGAAATTGGCGGAGGCGCGTTCGAGGCGCCCCGCCATTCCCGTCAACACCACCGGCTCGTCGCGCGGGCCGACATTCCACTTCAAACCCCGCTGCGGTTGCGCGGCGGCGCTGGCCCACAGCAGGTGGACCAGTCCGATCAGGACCGCGATGGCGAGGAGTTGAAGTTCGATGGCGACCCGCATGATCTAGACCGCGCTCGGATAGTTGGGCGCTTCCCGCGTGATCATCACGTCGTGGACGTGACTTTCTCGCAGGCCCGCGCCGGTGATGCGCACGAAGCGGGCGCGGTCCTGGAATTCGGCGATCGTGGGCGCGCCGACATAGCCCATGGCGGCGCGAAGACCGCCGACCAGTTGGTGCAGCACCGGGGCGATGGCGCCCTTGAACGGCGTCTGGCCTTCGATGCCTTCCGGCACGAGCTTGAAGCTGTCAGTCACTTCCTTCTGGAAGTACCGGTCGGCCGAACCCCGCGCCATGGCGCCCACCGAGCCCATGCCGCGATAGCTCTTGTACGAACGCCCCTGGTACAGGAACACCTCGCCGGGAGCCTCTTCGGTGCCCGCGAACATCGAGCCCATCATGGCCGTGCTGGCGCCGGCCGCGATGGCCTTGGCCAGGTCGCCCGAATACTTGATGCCGCCGTCGGCGATCACCGGCGTTCCGCTTTCCCGGGCGGCGCGGACGGCCTCCATGATCGCGGTCAGCTGCGGCACGCCGACGCCCGCGACGATGCGGGTGGTGCAGATCGAGCCCGGACCGATGCCGACCTTCACCGCGTCGGCGCCGGCGTCGATCAGGGCGCGGGCCGCGTCGTAGGTGGCGATGTTGCCGGCGACGATCTGGACGCGGTTGGCTTCGCGCTTCAGGCGGCTGACGGCCTGGGCGACCTGGCTGGAGTGGCCGTGGGCGGTGTCGATGACGACGACGTCGACGCCGGCGTCCACCAGACCCATCGAACGCTCAAAGCCGGCGTCGCCGACGGTCGAGGCCGCGCCGACCAGCAGCCGCCCCTTGTCGTCCTTGGCGGCCAGGGGATGAGCCTGGGCCTTCTCGATGTCTTTCACCGTGATCAGACCGACGGCGTGGAAGCCTTCGTCGACGACGATCAGGCGCTCGATCTTGTGCTTGCGCAGCAATTCGCGCGCCTCGCGGGGATCGACGCCCTCGCGGACCGTGATCAGGTTCTCGCGGGTCATGATCGCCGAGGCCGGGACCTTATCGTCCCCCTCGAAGCGCATGTCGCGATTGGTCAGAATGCCGACCAGCTTGCCCGAGCCGCGCTCGACCACCGGGAACCCCGAGATCTTGCGACGGGCCGTGATCTCGCGGACCTCGGCCAGGGTGGTTTCCGGATTGATGGTCAGCGGATTGATGACCATGCCGCTTTCGTAGCGCTTCACTTCGCGCACGTGGTCGGCCTGCTCGTCGACCGTCAGATTGCGGTGCAGGATACCCATGCCGCCGGCCTGAGCCATGGCGATGGCGAGGCGGCTTTCGGTGACCGTGTCCATGGCGGCGGACACGAGCGGTATGTTCAGACTGATTTCACGCGTGAACTTGGTCTCGGTCGTCACCTGGGTAGGCATGACGTCTGACGGACCGGGTTCGAGCAAAACGTCGTCGAAGGTGAGCCCTTCGCGAATCTCCATTGGAGTCTCCATTTTGCGGCGCGGGTATAGCGGCGAGGTCCAGGTTTGTCGAGGCGCGTCCGCGCAAATCGACGGCCTAGTCGGCGATCGCGCCGAGACCCGAACGGCCAAGCCGGGAAACCACCAGCAAGCCATCACCCGCTTGAATGACTTCCTGAGCGCTTGGCCGCTGCAGCACCGAGCCGTCGCCCCGGTCGATGCGAACCACCAGAAGGCTCCCGCCCCGTCGTTCGAACTCACCGACGGTGATCGTCCGCGCGCCGAACGAGACCGGCGCGACCACCACACCCAGGTCCAGACCCAGGCTGGACAGAGACTCGCCGAGACCGACATCGCCCGGCGCGGCGCCGCGAAGATACTCCGCCAGCTTTGGGAACAGGATCAGCTCGGCGATGCGCTCGGCGCCGATATGGGTGGGCAGGATCACTTTGTCGGCGCCGGCCTGCAGCAGCTTGCGCTCGGTGGACGGGCGTTCGCCGCGGGCGATGATCTCGAGCTTGGTGTTAAGACTGCGCGCCGACAGCGTGATGAAGACATTGGCGGCGTCATCGGGCAGCACCGTGGCCAGGACCCTGGCCCGCTCCACGTGGACGGCGCGCAGCACGTCCTCATCGGTGGCGTCGGCGTGCCGGCAAAGATAGCCCAGCTCGCGCGCTTCCTGGCACCGCGGCTCCTCGCGCTCGATAACGACGCATTCTGATGCCGGTCCAGCTCCGCCGCCAGCATCAGCAGCCAGGCCGGTCCATGACGATGTGGCCGTCGAGGATGCGCTGGCCCGTTCCACGCGTTTTCCAAAAAACTGTTCGAGCTGAGACTGGGTCAGCGCCTGGACCAGGGCGCCCGTCACCACGATCACCCCCGTACACCCGAACAGCATCGTGGCCATGGTGACCGCATGCAAGTAGTCGGTGTTGATCGGGCGAACTTCACCATAGCCCACGGTGAAGATGGTCAGGGTGACCATGTAGAGCGCGTCGCCGAAGGACCAGCCCGCCCCGACATAGGCGGTGACCGCCATGACGGCGACCAGCAGAACGAAGACAACGGCGATCGAAAGATTGCGAAACGGGCGCGCCGTCAGTCCCTCAAGAACGTGCGCCGCCCGGGTCACCGCCCCCGAAACCCCGTCGCCACCAGGAACACCTCGGAGCTGTCAGCGCGGCTGGCCTTGGGCTTGTAGTGCACCACCTTGTCGAAATGCTTCTTGAGCCGGGCGATGACGTCCGCCGTCTCGCCGCCCTGGAAGGCCTTGGCGACGAAAGCGCCGCCGGGCTTGAGCACCTCGATGGCGAACTCGGCGCCCATCTCGATCAGGCCGACGATGCGAAGGTGATCGGTCTCGCGGTGGCCCACGGTGTTGGGCGCCATGTCCGACAGCACCACGTCCGGCGCCCCGCCCAGCAGCTCGATCAGCTTGGGCGGACAGGCGTCGTCGGTGAAGTCCATCTCCAGTATGTGGGCGGGCTCGACGGGATCTACCGGCAACAGGTCCACGCCGACCAGCTGGGTCACACCCCGCTCCACGGCGATCTGCAGCCAGCCGCCCGGCGCGCAACCCAGGTCGATGACGCGGGCGCCCTTCTTGAAGAAGCCGAACTTCTCGTCGATCTCGCTGATCTTGAAGGCCGCGCGGCTGCGATAGCCCATCGCGCGGGCCTTGGCCGAGAACGGATCGTTGATCTGCCGCTCCAGCCACGCCTGCTGGGACGTCGTGCGGCCATAGGTCTTCTTCAGCCGCGCGGGCTTGGTGCGGCCGGCGTCGGTTCCCCCGACGGGCGGCTTGACCATGCGCTTGCGCGGCGGTTCTTCATCGGTCATTCGGACACCGGCTTTGACTTGGACGTCCCGCCACGGCGGCGCCGACGCGGGCGACGCTGCTGTTCGGACATCAGGGACATCAGGAGCCCCTCTCTAAGCCCTCGATCGGCCACACGCACGCGAGAACAGGGCCAAAGCTCCTGAACGGCCTGAAGAATCGCCGCGCCGGCCAGCACCAGATCGGCGCGATCGGCGCCGATGCACGGCTCCAAGGCTCGTTCGGCGGCGGTCAGGCCTAATAGGCGATCAGCGGCGATCTCGCAGTCCTTGCGGTCCATCCACAGGCCATCGACGACGTTTCGGTCATAGCGCGGCAGACCCAGATGCAGGCCCGCAAGGCTGGTGATCGCCCCCGAAGTGCCGACCAGATGCGCCCGGTCCTGCTGGAACATCTCGCGCATGGGTTCGGCGTGCGGGAAGGCCTCGATCCGGGCCTTCACGTCATCGACCATGGCCCGGAACCACCCCTCCTCCACCCGGTCGCCCTCGGGGAAGCGTTCGGCCAGGGTCACGACTCCGACCGGAATCGACAGCCAGGCCTTGATCGGCAGCTTCCACGCCGCGAACTGGCGCGGCTTGGCGTCCAGCCCGCCCCCCTTCAGGTCCACCCAGGACAACTCGGTCGAGCCCCCGCCGACATCGACCACCAGGGCGCCGTCCGATTCGCGATCGAACAGGCTCATGCACCCCGCGACCGAGAGTTGGGCCTCCTCGCGCGGACTGATGATCTGCAGCTTCAGGCCTGTCTCGTCGGCGACCCGCTGGACAAACTCGGCCCCGTTGTCGGCGCCCCGGCATGCCGCGTGGCCACGGCCTTGATCTTGACCGCCCGCCGGCGGCGGATCTTCTCGGCGCAAACCTTCAGCGCCGCCATCGAGCGATCCATGGCCGCCTCGGACAGCCGCCCTGTCTGGGACAGGCCTTCTCCGAGGCGCACAATGCGGGAATAGGCCTCGACGACGCGGAAACCGCGCGGAGACGGGGTGGCCACCAGCAGGCGGCAATTGTTAGTGCCAAGATCGAGCGCCGCATAACACGACGACTCGCCCGGCGGCCGCCGGCGCCGCCCGCTCTCCTCTCGAGGAGAAGTCGGCGCGCCGGGCGCACGCGGCGCCTCCGACATGGTCTTTCCACCTTGTCTCGCAGACGCCGCAAATCACGGCGCCTCACTTCGAGGCCGAACATAGCAACGCCCCGGCGGGGGCGGAAGCCTTGTTATCCGTTCGCGGAACGCTCCGTTCAGGATTCAGTCAGGCGAGCCTGCTATTCTCCAGCCTATGAATTCGAGATTCGCCAAATTCGCGATCGGCCAGGTGGTCAAGCACCGGATCTTTCCGTTCCGGGGGGTGGTGTTCGACGTGGACCCCGTGTTCGCCAACACCGACGAATGGTGGGAGTCGATCCCCGAGGACATTCGGCCCATCAAGGACCAGCCGTTCTATCACCTGCTGGCTGAAAACGACGAGAACACCTATGTCGCCTATGTGTCGGAGCAGAACCTGCTGGCCGACGACAGCGGCGAGCCGGTGCAGCATCCGCAGACGGCGGTGATCTTCGAGTCCTTCGATCACGGCGCCTACAAGCTTCGCCCCCGGATTTCGCACTAGGCGCAACGTCTGCCCGGCAAACCCGGCAATCAGCGCAAACTCCGAACGATATTTGCCGCGAACGGGGCGTAGCGTTGTCTCATGAGCGCAGACGGCTTTATCACCTCGCCGCCGCCCGGGGCCCGGGCGGACTGGACCATCGATCAGGGCTGGGACAGCTATACCAGCGCCGAGCACGAGGTCTGGATCACGCTGTACGAGCGCCAGACCGCCATGCTGCCCGGCCGCGCCTGTGACGCCTTCCTCAAGGGCCTCGACGCCCTGGACCTGCACCGCTCGGGCATCCCCGACTTCGCGCGGATCAACGAGGAACTCGAGCGCCTGACCGGCTGGACGGTAGTCGCCGTGCCGGGCCTCGTGCCCGACGACGTGTTCTTCGACCATCTGGCCAATCGCCGCTTTCCCGCCGGCCAGTTCATCCGCAAGCCCGATGAGCTGGACTATCTGCAGGAACCCGACATCTTCCACGACGTGTTCGGCCACGTGCCGATGCTGACCGATCCGATGTTCGCCGACTACATGCAGGCCTATGGCCAGGGCGGCCGGCGGGCGCTGGAACTGGGCCAACTGGCCAATCTGGCTCGCCTTTACTGGTACACGGTCGAGTTCGGTCTGATGAGCACCGACGCCGGCCTGCGCATCTATGGCGCGGGGATCGTCTCGTCGCGCGCCGAGTCCGTCTTCGCCCTAGACGATCCATCCCCCAACCGCATCGGCTTTGATCTGGAGCGGGTGATGCGCACCCCCTACCGGATCGACGATTTCCAGCAGGCCTATTTCGTCATCGACTCGATCCAGACCCTGCAGGCGGTCACCCTGCAGGACTTCGCGCCGATCTATGAACGCCTGGCCAAGGCCAGCGACATCGGCATCGCCGAGATCTTGCCCGGCGACACCGTGTTCACGCGCGGGACCCAGGCCTACGCCAGGACCGGCGGGCGGCTGGCTTCCGCGCGAGCCTGAGACTTCAGGCCAAACAGCCAGCACACCACCGGAAGCCGCCGGGCGATCTCATAGGTCGCGAAGCAGCCGGCGAAGGTAGCCACGATGAGAATCGCGGCTTCAACGCCCTGAGGCAGGCCCAGCTTGGCCAGGTTATGGGCCATGACGATGATCAGGGTCTGGTGAACCAGGTAGAACGGGAAGACGCCCAGGGTCAGGTAGCGCAGCGCGGGGCCGCCCCTGTTCAGGTGTTTGGCGCCGAAACCCAGGATGGCGACGATAGCGGTCCAGGTGTCGGTGGCGAACACGAACCGCATGACCATCCGCAGCGCCTGCGGCGGGTTGGCGTCGTCGGCGCGATAGATCCACACATAGCTGGCCCAGCCGGCCCAGGCCGCCACGGCCAGGGCCAGCGCAGGCCAGCGGGCGGCGATCAGGCGCTGACGCAGGATCTCGGACTTGGCCAGACCAAAGCCCAGCAGAAACGCGCTGAACGAGACGGCGTGCACATAGTGGTCTCCGACCAGCGCATGGGTCTCGCCGAACCGGGCGTAGAGCAAAGCGCGCATGGCGCCCAGGAACAGGACCGGCCAGACGATCAGACCCACGCCCTTCAGCAGAAACTCGGCGCCCGCCTGGATATGCTCGCCCGCCTTGCGCCAGACCAGCAGCAGGACCGCCAGCACCACGGTGTAGAACAGCAGATAGGCGACGAACCACATGTGGTTCCAGGTCGGGGTGGTCAGGCACCCGTCGGCATCGCACCAGTGACCCGATGCCGTCACATACTTGATCCAGAACACCGGATAGGCATCGACGATGATGCTGGGCGTCGCCACCGCAGCCTCGACGATCTCATAGTAGGATTGCGGCGGCACGATCACGAACATCGCAAACAGCAGCGGCGGCAACAGCCGCGCGATACGCGCGCCGGTGAACGTTCCGACGGTCATCTTGTCGGCCATGAACCGCGTCGCTGCGCCTGAGACCAGGAACAGCAGGGTCAGCCGCCAGGGATTGGTCAGCAGCATGAACGGCATCACGCCCTCGACGGGATGCGGCGTCTTCACGTGGAAGTCCCACGGTACGTAGAACATGCCGACGTGATAGAGGATCAGCAGGAAGAACGCGCCGACCCGGATCCAGTCGAGATCGTATCTGCGGTCGGGAGAGGTGGTCGTGGTCATGAAGGAACGCCCGGCTTGAAAAGAGATACCAAGGTGGTGCCTCGCGATGCCGCCTCGAGCCAAGACCCGGGTGATCGGCGGCGGCTGTCGGGGACGAGCGGAAAGCATCCCGGGATCAACGGTGTATTTTCCGGGGTGAGCGGCGAGGAGGTTCGCGCCATCCTGCGGGCCTGGATACTGGGCGCTGGCCTGATCAGCGCGATCTGCATCGTGAATGTGCTGACGATCAGGCACGACGCTCCTCGGCTGGGCACGCTGCCGCCCGCCATCTGGGAGGCCAGCAGCGCGCTTGTCACCCTGGTGATCTTCGCGATCCCAGCCGCCGTCGCTCTCTGGACGATCCGGACGTCACCGCGCTGGTGGCAGGCCGCTTTGGTCCATCTCGTAGCGGTGTTTGTCTATTCGGCGCTGCACGTGTCCGGGTTCGTGGCCCTGCGAAAGCTCGCCTACCTGACCCTACTGCACCAGACCTATGACTTCGGCGCCCTCTCCAGCGAGTTCCCCTACGAATTTCGCAAGGACCTGATGGCCTACGGTCTGGCCTCGATCATCTACTACCTGTCGCTGCGCCAGGGCGCTCGGCAGGCCGCCCCCCTCGCCTCGCCGACCCCGGCGACCTTCGACATCCAGGACGGCGCGCGTCTGGTTCGGGTGCCGATCGAGGACATCCTCGCCGTGCGCTCGGCCGGCAACTATGTCGAGTTCGTGCTGGTCGACCGCCGCCGCCCGCTGATGCGCACGCCGCTGGCCGCGATCCAGACCGACCTGTCGGCGCATGGCTTCGTGCGCAGCCACCGCTCGTGGCTGGTCAATACGGCCAGGGTGACCGGCCTGCGCCCCGAGGGGTCGGGCGACTACGCGGTGGAGCTGGGCGAGATGGAAGCCCCCTGTCGCGGCGCTTCCCAGAAGCCCTGGCGGCGCTACGCCGCTAAAGCAGCAGACCCAGCAGGATGTCGTCCTCGAAGTGGCCGTCCGGATAGCGGCCCCGCGCGACCTGCCGGCCCTCGTGCTGGAACCCCAGCCGCTCATAGAGCCGGATAGCGCCGGGATTGCCGGCGCCAGCGGCCAGTTCGATCCGCAGGATCGGCGGCTGCATCGTCCGGGCATGGCCGATCAGCGCCTCGAACAGCCTCGAGCCGACGCCCAGGCCCTGCCGGCCTGGATGCACCGCCACCGTCAGGTTCGACATCACATGCGAGAACAGCGCCACGCTTTCGCGACGACCATGGATCTCGCCCCAGATCTCGCCCTCCGGACCGACGGCGACGAAACTCACCGCGCCGGGCGCGCCGATCGCCTGCTCGACATAGGCGCGGGAAATCTCTTCGGGCGCGCGAGCCAGGCCGCCGGGCGTCACGGCCGCCGCGCGGTGCACGGCGAGAAGGGCGTCGACGTCATCGGATGTCGCGAGCCGGACCTGGACCTCTGCGCTCACGCCGACCTCTGGAACGGATAAAAGTCGCCCCCGAGGTCGAGGATGCCGGTCAGCTCGTCGAGGGCTTCGCGACTTTCCGTAAGCAGGGCGGGATCGCCAAGATCCGCCGGCGCGAGGCGATCACGATAGCGACGCTCGATCCAGTCGGCGAGGCGCGCGTGCAGGCCGGCGTCAAACCGCTGGGCCGGATTGGCGGCCGCCAGCTCGGCGTCGGTCAGCACCACGCGCTGGCGCAGGCACGCCGGGCCGCCGCCATTGCGCATGCTCTGCCGGACATCGACATACTCGACCCGGCCGATCGGACCGTTGGAGGTCGCAAGGCTTTCGGCCACCGCATGAGCGCGCGAATTATCCCGCGTCTCGGCGGGCGCCAGCAACACCAGGCGATCCTCGCCGGGGATCACCAGAAGCTGCGAATTGAACAGGTAGCTGGCGACCAGATCGGCCATCGGCAGGTCGGCTTCCGCGATCTCGACAAACGCCGGTTCGAACAGGCCCTCGGCCGCCGCGCGCACCTGCGCCTCCATGCCCTCGCGATCCTCGAACGCACGCTCGTGGAAGAACAGGCATTCCCGTGTGCCCACACAGACCACGTCGTTATGGAACGCCCCGCCATTGATCGCCGCGCGACCCTGGCGGGGAAACACCGCCCGGGCAGCGCCATGGCGGCGCTGGACGGCCTCGAAGGCCTCGCGGGTCTGGCGGGCCGGAAAGCGGCCGTCCCAATGCTCCCAGGCCTCGCGCCCCCAGACGAACAGATTGACCCCGGCCGCGCCGTGCTGGGCGCACAGCCGCACATGGTTGGCAGCGCCCTCGTCGGCGAAGTGCGGCTGGGCCGGCAGCGGATCGTGAACCGCGAACCGGGCCTCGTCGGGAAACAGCCGACGCAGGCTGCGGGTGGTCTGCGGGCCTTCCAGGCTGCGGTGCAGGTTGGTCAGCAGATTGGCGGGCGTGAAGTGGACGCGGCCATCGGCCGTGTCGGCGCTGGGCGTCACCGTCGCGGCGTTGGCGGCCCACATCGGCGAGGCGGAACACGCGGCTGCGGCCAGGGCCGGCGCATCCTTCCAGGCGCGCTCCAGAACCGCGCCATCAGAGCCCGAAAAGCCGAGCGACTTCAGCAGACTTACGTCCGGACGCTCATGCGGCGGCAGCACGAACTGGGGGATGCCCCAGTCGGCCAGCTTGCGCATCTTGGTCAGGCCTTCCAGCGCCGCGCCGCGCGGATTGGAAACCTCGCCGGCGTTCTTCTGGCTGGCCAGATTGCCCGGCGACAGGCCAACATAGGAGTGGGTGGGCCCGACAATGCCGTCGCAGTTGGCTTCCATCGCTGAGATCACGGACGCAGGCCCTTGATATCGCTCGTTGTATCAAGCACCGCATCAGCCTCGAAACTGGCCACCGGATAGGCGCAATAGTCAGCGGCATAGTAGGCGCTGGGGCGGTGGTTGCCTGACGCGCCCAGACCGCCGAACGGCATGCTGCCCGCCGCGCCCGTCGTGGGCCGGTTCCAGTTGACGACGCCGCCGCGGATCCGGTTCAGGAATGTCGTCCAATGTTTTGATTCATTGGAGATAAGCCCTGCTGAGAGGCCGTATCGCGTGGCGTTGGCGGCGGCGATCGCCTCATCGAAACCGCCCACCCGGCGCACCTGCAGAAGCGGCGCGAACAGCTCCTCGTCAGCGACATCGACGCCCGTGACATCCACGAACCCCGGCGACACGAACGCCTCGCTGAGACCTTCGATCGACCCCATGGCGCGGATCCTCTCGCCCCCCAGCGCCTCGGCCCCAGCCTTGGCCAGGCCGGCGGCGCGGGCAGAGATCAGCGGCCCCATGAAGGGCTCGCCAGGTCCATTCCAGGGCCCCGCGGTCAGGCGATCGGTCAGGGCCGCAACCGCCTCGATCACCGCCCGGCCCGCCGCGTCGTCCGACACGATCAGCCGCCGCGCGCACGAGCAGCGCTGGCCCGTGGTGATGAAGGCCGACTGGACGATGATCGCCGCCGCAGCTTCGGGGTCGGCCGTGTCCCAGACCACCAACGGATTGTTGCCGCCCAGTTCCAGCGCCAGGATCACGTCGGGCCGCTCGGCGAACACGCGGCGGAAGTGGCTGCCGGCGGCGGCCGAGCCGGTGAACAGCAGGCCGTCGATCTCCTGCTCGATCAGGGCCTGGCCCGTCTCGCGACCGCCCTGAACGAGGTTGATGACACCGGCCGGAGCGCCTGCGGCTTCAAGGGCTTCGACCAGCATCTGACCTGCCAGCGGCGTTTCTTCCGACGGCTTGAACACCACGGTGTCGCCCGCCAGCAGGGCCGGCACGATGTGGCCGTTTGGCAGGTGTCCAGGGAAGTTGAACGGTCCCAGCACGGCCATCACCCCATGGGCGCGGTGGCGCAGCACGGCCCGGCCGAAGGGCATGGGGTTTTCGACGCCGCCCGTGCGCTCGTCATAGGCCTTGATCGACAGGTCGACCTTGCCGGCCATCGAGCCCAGTTCAGCCTTGGTCTCCCAAAGCGCCTTGCCCGTCTCACGGCTCAAAGCCTCGGCGAAGGCCGGCGTGCGCTCGACCAGGATCTCCTTGTAGCGGCGCAGGATGGCGATGCGCTCCTCGCGCGGGCGATCGGCCCAGGCCGGAAAGGCGCGGCGCGCGGCCGCCACGGCGGACACGACATCGGCCGGCGACGCCGTCGCCTCGCGCCAGATCGTCTCACCGGTCGCCGGATCTATCGAGACCGCTTCGCCGCCCGCGCCCGAACGCCAGACGCCGTCAATAAACACCCCGCCGCTCATGCCTTCACCCGCACCATGTCGCCTTCGGAAAGTCGCAGCGCCTGGACCGCGTCGCGCCCCAGGATCGCAATTTCACCGTCGATCAGCACCGGCGCGCGCACGGCGCGGAACTGGCCGATCTCGCCCGTCGAGACCAGCGCCTCCTCGCCAAAGGCGTCTTCGCCGATCTTCAGCCGCAGCCGCCGCGCGTCCCGCACAGTCTTGATGTCGTCACGCCTAGCCGCCACCGTCGGACCCGCGTCGAAGATGTCGATCAGACCCTGATAACGGAAGCCTTCGGTCTCCAGCATCGCTCTGGCCGCCTCGCCTTCGCGATGCACCCGCCCCAGCACGTCGTGCGCCTCCTTGGGCAGCAGCTCGGCATAGATCGGGTGGCGGGGCGCCAGGTCCAGAATGAATTGGCCGTCGGTCGAGGCGCTCATCATGTCGGCCTCGTCGAATTCCAGCCGGAAGAACTTGCTGGCCACGTGATCCCAGAAGGGACAGCCGCCGTCCTCGTCGAACCAGCCGCGAAGCTCGGCCAGCACCATCTCGGCGAAGCGCTGCGGCTCCAGCCCGATCAGCATGTAGCGCGACTGGGCCAGCAGACGTCCGGCGCCGCCCTTGCGGCGCTCGGGCCGCAGGAACAGCGAGCCCACCTCAGACCAACCGGCGCACTCGTTCACGAGCACCAGGGCCCGGTGGTCGAAGCGCTTGTCCAGGGTGGGAGAAGACTGGGCCAGGGTCACGACACGGAACGAGAAATGCGGCCGTTTCAGACCGACGCCCGCCTTGACCCCGGCCACGCCGATGACGTCGCCGGCGTCGAGATCCTCGAGCATCAGGGTGTACCAGGCCTCCGGCGCGGCGACATTGGCCTTGAAGCTGGCCTCGGACAGATCCAGGCGCGAGCGCAGGGTCTGTTCGTCCTCGGGCAGACTGGTGAAGCCCCGGCCCGACAGCACGGCCAGCTCCATCAGGGCGTCGAAATCGGAAGGGCCGGCGGGGCGAACGACAAGCATCAAGCAGTCTCCGGGAGGGCACTCATGGCCGCGCGGATCGACCGTCCGTCGATCTCGCCGCTGGCCAGTTTCATCAGGATCAGGGCGGACAGCTGGGCGCGTTCGACAAAGCTTTCCGGCCAGGCGTGTTCGGCTTCGCTGTGAATGTCACCGCCGCGCACGCCCAGCGTATCGACATTGGGCAGGCCCGAGGCGAACAGGTTGTTGCCCTCGCAGACGCCGCCGGACGGCTTCCAGGCGATGTCCTGCCCCAGCAGAGCGCCGACCTCCTTCACCGCGCCGAACAGCCTCTGCTGGGCGGCGTTGAAGGGCTTGGCGCCGCGGGTGATCAGGCCGTGCAGATGCACGTGCAGACCCTCGTGCGGCGCGGCGACGATGCGGGCGACCTGCGCCTCGAACCAGGCGGCGGCCTCGGCGTCGGGGAAGCGCACATTGAAGCGGGCGATGGCGACGTCTGGCACCATGTTCAGCGGCGAGCCGCCGTCGATGCGGGCGATATTGACGGTGACGCCGTCGCGCTGGCCGTTTAGCCCGTGCAGCGCCTCGGCGATCCGCGCCGCGCCGATCACCGCATTGCGGCCGGCGGCGAAGTCGCGACCAGCGTGGGCGGCCTTGCCGTGCACGACGATGTGGAAATTGCCCGAACCCTTGCGCGACGAGGCCAGAGAGCCGTCTGCCAGGGCCGGCTCATAGGTCAGGCCCACATGGCCCAGGCGGGCGAAGTCGGCCAGGATCGGGGCCGAGGCGATCGAGCCGATCTCCTCGTCGGGCGACAGCAGCACGCGATAGCCCAAATTGCCGGCGTCGGGATGACGCTCGAACGCCGCCAGGGCCGCCAGCATCACGCTGATGCCGCCCTTCATGTCGGCGATGCCCGGTCCATGCAGGGCGCCGTCAGGACGGGTCTGCACCGTCTGGAAGGCGCTGCTTTCAGGATAGACGGTGTCGTAGTGGCCAGTGAGCACCACCTGCAGCGGCGCCTCGGGGCGCACGACGACCGCGATGGCCGGCGTATGATGCTGCTCGCCGACGCGGCCGTCGGGGCCGACCTCCTCGGAAGAGGTCAAGGGAATCTCGGTGGGCGCGGCCGGCAGGGCCGAGACCGCGTCGAGCAGGACCTGCCTCTGGCGTTCCAGCCCGGCCAGGTGCCGGCTTCCGGAATTGATCGCGCACCAGGCCACGGCCCGGTCGATGATCATCCCGCCGTCGGCGGCGATCGCCTCCAGGACAGCGCGATCCTCGTCTTTGAGTCGCATGGACATGCCGTTCCTCCCTCAGCCACGATAAACCAAGGGCCGCGGGTAAAACGTGCTTCCTCTGACGAGGTAACCGGGCGCCCGCGCAACAGCCTTGCCCTCTAGTAGTCCTTTCGCCAGCGGACGGAAAGCTTGGCGTCGTTCTGGCCGCCGATGCGCGAGACCAGCGACAGGGTCCGGCGAATCCGCCACTCGACCTGAGCCTCGGGTCCCTCGCGGCCGCCGCCGATGATCTCGAGATAGACATCATCGGTGACGTACTTGCCGCCCGCCACGGTCATGCCGGTGGCGCTCTCGGCAAAGGCAAGGCGGTCCAGCCGCGCCAGGCTGCGCAGGTTGCCGATCACGTCGAAACCGCCGCCGCCGGCCAGGGCCGCCAGGGCCGAGGCCAACTGGGCCGCTTCGATGGGCGACAACTGCGCCGCCGAGGTCCCGAACAGCACCTGGCTGAGCACCTCGTCGCGGGGCAGTTCCGGGGTCGAGGTCAGGGTGATTTCCGGCTTGGCGGCCGTGCCCTGGATCTTCACCACGGCGGTCAGGGTGGTGTCCTGACGGCTGGCGCTGAGGTTCAGGCGGATCCGGTCCAGCTGCGTCGACAGGGTGACCACGCCATTGTCGTCGAACTCGAAGCGCTTGCCCGCGAAGTCGTATTCACCGCGCACCACACGGGCCACGCCGTCCAGGCTGGGCGCGAACGAGGTGCCGCCGACATGGGCGTCGAGCGAGAGTTCGACGTCCAGGCCCCTGCCCTTCACGAAGACGCGCCGCGCGGCCTTGAGGTCGATGTCCAGGGCCACGCCGCCGCCGGGACTGGCGCGCCGGGGCTGCACGCCCTGGTCCAGATCACCTGGGCGATTGCGCTCGACGACATCCATGCTGACCACGCCGGCCGGCGTCTTGCTCTGGGCCGAGACGTCGGCGCGGTCGATGGTCAGGGCGCCGCTCAGCTTGACCTTGCCGTCGGCCGACCGATTGACGGTCGCCTGACCGGTGGCCGTGGCCTTGGCCAGGTCGTTGTCGATCAGCTGGAAGCTCTTGAGGTCCAGCTTGAAGCCACTGACGGCCTCGCGATTGAGGTTGATGCGTCCGGCGCCGCTCAGCGTGCCGCCACGCCCGTCCTCGGCGGTGGCCTGGCTGACGTCGATGGCGTTGTCGGCCAGAGCCATGCGCAGGGTGATGTTGCGCAGGCGCAGGCCGGTCTGGCCTTCCTCGAAGCCGCCGCCATCCAGCGAGGCGCGACCGACGACGCGGGGATCGGCCAGGGTGCCGGCCAGCGTGCCCTGGGCGTCGATCTTGCCCGACAGAGAGCGTTCGGGGCCGAACAACAGGTCCCACAGCGGCTTGATCTCGCCCTGGGCCAGGAACGTGCCCTGCATCGGCCGGGTGCGGTCGATGGCCAAGTGCAGCGGCCGGGCCGAGGCCTCGGCCGGCAGGGTCAGTCGCGCCTCGGACTTCAGGCCCTGACGGTTGGCGCCGTCGGCGGCGATGGTCACGACGCGATCACGCAGTTCACCCCGGATCTGGGCGTCCAGCGACTGGTCGATCTTCGAGCCCCGCTCGCGCGCGCCGGTCAGCTTCGCGGCGAACTCGCCCAGCAGGGTCTCGCCCTGCCCATGCAGATTGAGAGCGCCATCGATGTCGCCGGCCAGATCAGGATCGAAGGCCGTCAGGCTGACGCCCGCCAGCTTGGCTTTCAGGCTGGCCGTCTCGCCGCCCAGATCGGCGTCGATATCCGCCTGGCCTTCGCCGATCAGCAGCCGCAGCCGGGTCGCCATGGACGGGCCGCCAAAGCGGATGCTGGCGGTCTCGCGCGTCTTGACCTCGGTGCGCCCCATGCGGCCGGTCGCATCGAGGGTGAGGGCGTAGTCGGCGGCGTTCTGGGCCAGGGCCCCAGACCCCGTCACGCGCCAGCGACCGCCGGGCGCGACACCCTGGGCGTCCAGGCTCAGCGGCAGATTGGCCAGCGGGCCGTCGGCCTTGAGCCCCGCCCTCGCCGGACCTGCCCAAGGTGTTCGTCTCCGAGCTGCGGCTCTGGGAGCTCTCGCCCGCCGGTCGGCGCATCGCGCTCGCCGCGGCCGCCCGGGCGCGCCCGGGGCTGACCGACGCCGACCTGTCCGACCTCGCGCGCGCCGACCGTCGAGCCGCGCAGAGACACCGAGCCGGTCGCCTTGGCGCCGCCGGCGTCGACGTCCAGGTCATTCAGATCCAGCCCGCCCGGCGCGAACCGGAACGCGGCCCCACCCCGCGCTGGGCCATAGACGCTGTCTGCCGTCAGGCGAACCACGCCATCGGCGCCCCGCGCCGTCCGCGCGAAGGTCAGGACCAGATGGGCCTTGGTCAGCGGCAGTTTCGGGATGTCGATCGAGTCGAAATCGGCGGTCAGGTCGGCCTTGGGCGCGGAAAAGGTTCCGCTGATCGCCCCGTCGCCCTTGGCCTTGCCGGAAACCTCAATGGGCCCGGCGCGGAAGGGCCCCGTCGCGGTCCAGTCGAGCTTGAACCCCAGGCCGCCGCCCCGCGCCATCACGCCGGACGCACGCGCGCTGGCGTTTACGCCGTCCAGCTTGGCGTCGGCCACCGAGATCGCGCCGTCGTTCCAGCTGGCCTTGGCGGTCAGCCGGGGCGTCTTGCCCAGCAGGCGGTCCAGCTCGGAGACGCCTGCCGCGAAGTCCTCGCCACGCGCGTCGACGGTAAAGCCCCACGGCTTGCCGCTAGAGCTGCTGGCCGACCATTTGGCGATCAGTCGTCCTTTCGCACCGGCTCTCACAGGCGTCAGGCTGGCGACCCGCGCCTCGCCGTTGAAGCTGAGGCCGCCCAGGATGCCGCGCTCGCCCTCGCCGGTGACCACCAGGTTGGGCGCGGTGATCTTGGCGCTGCGGATCAGGAACCGGCCGCCCTTGATGCGCGCGCCTTCAAACTCGGCCTTGGGATTGGCGCCCAGGACCGCCAGCACGCCGCTGCCCGCGCCGCCCTGGCCGGAGGCCTGGGACACTAGCCCACGCTCCGGGTCCGCCCACCGCACCAGCGCCTCCACCGAAGACACCCGGCCCGTCCGCGCATCCATGATTGGGCTGGCGTCACCCTCGACAGAGAAGCCGCCAGGCTCCAGCCGGAAACGGCCCTGAACCAGGCCGACACCCATCTCGGGAATCGTGACGATCCGCGACAGCGCGCCAATGCGAGCCGTGAACGGCAGGCCGTCCGGTCCCGTGCGCTTCTTGCCGATATCGGCCAGTCCGCGCGAATTCAGAGTCAGGTTCTGGGCCCGGATTTCCGTGGTCAGGTCATAGAGGCCGCCGTTGGCCTTGCGTCCATCGATCGTGAACGCCGCTTCGGGGCCGAACATGCGCTCAAGGCGCTTTGTCAGGGTGGAGGCGCCCAGCTCGATCCGCCCTCGCGCCGAGCCGCCTTCGGGCGTCCAGGCGCCTGTAGCGTCGAGCGGCGTGTCCGAGCCTGTACGGGCCAGGACCGTGAAGGCCCCGCGGCTCATCGCGCCAGTAGCCTTGGCCTTCAGGTCGAACGGACGATCCACCGGCAGGCCCAGGGCGCCGGCGATGGCGCCGCCATTGGCTTCCTCGGCGTCGGCGTCCAGCGCGATGGTCTTGTCGCGCCCCAGGTCGAAGGTCAGCCGCAGATGGTCGCCGCGATGCAGCCGGCTGGCCACGGCGACGCGCCCCTTCTGGCCGCCGGCCCTTGCCATCTCGTAGTCGCCCGAGACATCGAAATCGCCCTCGCTGCCGCTGAAGGCCTTCTTCGTGACCAGGCGCAGCCCAAAGGCGTCCAGATCAACCGAGACCGGCGTGGCCCCGGACTTGCCCTTGGGCGTCAAGGTCGGGCGGCGCAGGACGATGACGTCGCGCGCGTCGATCCGTTCGGCATGGAAACGGCGACTGAAAAGTTCGGTCGGACGCCAGGCGACGCGCACATCGTGCGCTTCGAGCCAAACGCCCTTTTCATCAATGATGGTCAGCCGGCGGACGGCGAAGTCCTTCCAGATGTCGCCAGACAACCCCTCGATCTTCAGCCGGCCGATACGCCCCAGCTTCAGGCCGCTGGCGCGCGCCTCCAGGAACATTCGTCCCTGCGGCGTGATGGGCGCATAGCGCAGGCCGCCAAAGAAGAAGGCGATGGTCAGCACCGCGATCAGCGAGACGATCATCAGCCAGCCGGGACCGCCGACGCGCTTGGCGACGTCAACGACGGTGTCGACCGCGTCTTCCACGGGCGTGGCGTGGTCGGGATGTTCGGGCGCGTCGGTCAAAAGCTTTGCCCGATGCTGAGATAGAGCTGAAACGCGGGGTCGCCGGAGCGCTTGCCCAGCGGCACGGCGATGTCGGCGCGGATCGGGCCAAAGCCCAGGTCGTAGCGAACGCCAAAGCCGGCTCCGGCGCGGAAATCCTCGCCCTTGGGCTTACGCTCGGTGCCCACGGCCCCGGCGTCGATGAAGGCCACCCCGCCCCAGCGTTCGGTGAAGCGATGGCGCAGCTCGAATGAGGTCTCGACCAGCGAAACCCCGCCCTGGGGCGTATTGTCGGCCAGTCGCGGCCCGATGGCCTGATAGGCATAGCCCCGCACCGAACCGCCACCGCCCGAAAAGAACCGGCGAGCGGCCGGGACTTCCTGAAGAAGCCCGCCGAACATCGCACCTACCTTCAGCCGACCCGCCAGGACGGTTTTGGCGCCCTCGCCGAACGGCAGATAGGCCGAGCCCTGCGCCTGAGTCTTCAGATAGCCCAGAACGGTGTCGCCGACGATTCCGGTCGGCTCGGCGCGCGCCTCGAACCGCCAGCCGCGCTTGGGGTCCAGGATGTTGTCGGACTGGTCCCAGGCGAAGGCGGCCAGGGTGGTGAAAGTGGCCAGGTTCAGGGTTTCACGGGTCGAGCCGCCGTTGGTGGCCGTCAGCTGTTTTGACTGCGAAAGATCCAGGGCGACGCCATAGGTGCGGTACGACGTCGTCTGGCGCCGCCGGGTCAGGTCGGCGCTGATCGTGGCGCCGGTTTCATCGTAGGCGTCGGTGGTTTCGCGAAACACCGCGCCATTCATCTTCAGGGTCTGCTGCGGGCGTCGCCAGTGCGGCAGGGAAAGCTCGCCCTCGAGTCGCTTTTCCAGCTTGGCCAGACGGGCGGTGTATGTCGTGGTGTCGGCGCGGCGCAGGCGGTTGTAGCGGATCCAGCGCGCATCGACACCGGGGCCTTCGCTGGTCGAATAGCCGGCGCCCAGTTCGATCGTGCGCGCGGGTCGGTCGGCCAGGGTGACGACCACGGGGCGAAGACCGTCGGTCCGGATCTTGTCGCGGGGCGACAGCGAAACCGAGACCGAATCATAGACGCCCGTGTCGCGCAGGCGGCGCTCCAGCTCGGCGATATCCTCCGGATCGTAGACGTCGCCTGACGTCCACGTCGCAAGGTGGCTGACCCAGGCGGGATTGCTGCGGCCCTTGGTGACCAGTTCGATCCCGTCCAGCTTGGTCAGGTCGCCGGCATTGATGTTGAAGGTCGGGCGAACCGTGTGGTCGGCGTGGTCGACAATGACCTCCCGCGGCTCGGCGGCCACGTCGGCATAGCCCAGTTGCTGAACCTGGGCGATCACCCGGCCCTCGGCGCCCAGAATGTCGGCGGCGCGTCCGGGGTCGCCGGGAACAAGATGCATGGCGGCCACCGCCCGCTGGGCGACGCCCTCGTCGGGGCTCAAGCCGCGCCAGGCCACGGTCGGGTCGGCCAGCACGAACACCGGCCCTGGGGTCACCCTGACCACGCCACGCGGCGGATCGCCCTCGCTGATGTCTGGCTCGACGGCATAGGCGTAATAGCCCTCGGCGCGCAGCACGGCGACCACATCCTCGCCTGCGTCGCGCGCCCGGCGCCGCGCCTCGGCGCGGCTTTGCGGCGGTCCCGACGATTGCGTCAGGACGCGCATGATGGCGTCACGCAGAGCCTTGTCCTCGACCCCGGAAATCGTCGCGGAAGGCTCATCGGCCCAGGCGGCTCCGGCGGCCATCAACGCCGCTGCCGTGATCCCGAGGGTTATTCGTCTACGCACCAAGCCGTATTCCCCGCGCGGAGCGCCCCCGCTCCCCCTGTAGTCGCCGGCTCACCCGCTGTCACGGTGGGAAATGCAAAGGAAAGCCGACGACGAGCGCTTCCCAGGACGAACGAATGGCGCCCAAATGATAGGCAGTCGTGCGCATCGACGCGGCGACAGAGAAAATCGCCGACACCGGCCGCATTGACGTTCTAGGGTTCATCGTGGCGCGTCTGACTCGACGGAGCCCAAAGGCGAAAAAGCGTGGACGAAGGCGTGGCGGCGAAAATCCAAGACCCAATCGAGGCTCCGACCCTGCCCATGACGGAGGCGGCGTATCTGCCTGGGGTCGCCTATGACGAGATGTTCGCCCCCGATGGGGCGGTGCGATCGCACTACGATCCCCTGCACGCGCGCATGTCGACTCTGGGCGGCGACGAACTGGCGGGCCGTCAGCAGACGCTGGAACGCTCGTTCCTGCTGCAGGGCATCACCTTCACCGTCTATGGCGGAGGCGAAAACACCACTGAGCGGATCATTCCGACCGATCTCTTCCCGCGCATCATCCCCGCTCAGGAGTGGGCCAAGATCGAAGCGGGCCTGACCCAGCGCCTGCTGGCCCTGAACCTGTTCCTGGCCGACATCTATGGCGACCAGCAGATCCTGATGGACGGCGTGGTGCCGCGGGAACTGGTCCTGGGCGCGCCGTCGTATCGCCGCGAAATGCAGCACCTGTATGTGCCGCACAAATCCTACGCCAATGTCTGCGGCAGCGACCTTATCCGCTGCCAGGACGGCCAGTTCGCCGTGCTGGAGGACAATCTGCGGGTGCCCTCGGGCGTCTCGTACATGCTGGCCAACCGCGACGCGGCCAAGCGCACCTTCCCCGGCACCTATCGCGCCGCCGGGGTGCGGCCGGTGGAGCGCTATCCCGATCTGCTGCTGGCCACGCTGAAGAGCATGAGCCCCGAATGGCGGCCCAATCCGCAGGTCGTGGTGCTGACGCCCGGCGTCTACAACTCGGCCTATTATGAGCACGCCTATCTGGCGCGCCTGATGGGCGTGCCCCTGGTCGAGGGCCGCGATCTCGTGGTCCACGACAACATGGTCTACATGCGCACCACCAGCGGCATCCGCCGGGTGGACGTGATCTACCGCCGGGTCGACGACGACTTCATCGACCCCCTCACCTTCCGACGGGATTCGTCGCTGGGCGCCGCGGGCCTGTTCAACGCCTATCGCGCCGGAAATGTGGTGATCTGCAACGCGCCGGGCACCGGCGTGGCCGACGACAAGGCCGTCTACGCCTTCGTGCCGGACATCATCAAATACTACCTGGGCGAGGACGCCATCCTGCCCAACATCGAGACCTTCCTCTGCCGCGAACCGTCGCAGCTGAAATACGTTCTGGCCAATCTCGACAAGCTGGTGGTCAAGGCCGTCGGCGCCTCGGGCGGCTACGGCATGCTGGTGGGCCCGCACGCCAGCCAGAAGGAACGCGAGGATTTCGCCCTCGCCATCAAGGCCGACCCCGCCAACTACATCGCCCAGCCCACCATTCAGCTGTCGACCGCGCCCTGCCTGGTCGATGGCCGGATCGAGCCGCGTCACGTCGATCTGCGCCCCTTCATCCTGTCGGGCGAAAAGACCATCGTCACGCCGGGCGCCCTGACGCGGGTGGCCCTGAAGCGGGGCTCGCTGGTGGTCAATTCCAGCCAGGGCGGCGGCTCGAAGGACACCTGGGTGCTGGCCGAGGAAGGCCCCGCCAACGGCAATGGAAACGGAAATGGCGGAGCCCGCCCATGATGCTCGCTCGGGTTGCCGACAGCCTCTACTGGCTGGGCCGATACATCGAACGCGCCGAACACCTGTCGCGGCTGTCCAGCGTGATGCTGAACGCCACGCTGGATCAGACCGACGCCGGCGTCCAGGCTGTCTGGATCGCCCTGTCCGCCGTGGGCGAGCCGGAAATGAGCAGCGCCGTGGGCTCGTTCGAGGCCGCCGAGGCGCTGGTGCTGGATCGCTCCGACGCCAATTCGGTGGTCTCGTCCCTGGCCCGCGCCCGCGAGAACGCCCGCCAGGTCCGCGATCAGATCACCACCGAAACCTGGGAACGGCTGAACCTGCTGTATCTCAAGGTCACCGACGAGAACGCCCGTCGTGACTTCGCCGACGGCTCGACCACCTTCCTGCACGACGTGATCGCCGACCTGCACCTGTTCAAGGGCGCGGCCGACACCACGATGAGCCATGGCGAAAGCTGGCGGTTCATGATGCTGGGCATGTATCTGGAGCGCGCCCAACTGGTCTCGCGCCTGCTGGAAGTGTGTTTCGCCGAAACGCCCGGCCGGCAGATCAACGATCACATCGCTCTGGTCAGCCTGCTGCGCATGGCCTGCGCCCTGGAGCCCTATCTGCGAGTCTACACCGCCGAGATCGAGCCCCGGCACATCCTCGAATTCCTGGTGTTCGACGAGGACTTCCCGCGCTCGATCCGGTTCGCAACCTCGCAGATCGAGGCCAATCTCAGCGCTCTGGCCCGCCGCACCGAGGCGGGTGAGCGCGCCGGCCCCGAACGGATCGCCGGCCGCCTGAAGGCGCGCCTCGAGTTCGCCGACATCCATGAACTGGAAACGCAGGGCGCGGGCGCCCTGCTGACCACCGTCGTCAATGAATGCGCGCGGATCCACGAGGCCATCTACGAGACCTTCGTGGCCTATCCGCTCGAAATGCGCCTGCCGGCTTAGGATTCGGAACGTGACAGCCGAAAGTGTCAGCGGTTTCGGCGACCGTCACGCGACCCAATAAGGACTTCCACGTGCTTCTCGAAATCCGCCACGTCACCCAGTACCACTACGAGCGCCCGGTCCGGGAAAGCCTGATGGAGCTGTGGATGCAGCCCCAGAAGACCGCCCGGCAGCGCCTGATCAGCTTCGAGCTGGAGATCAATCCGGCGGCCCAGGTGTTTTCCTACGCCGACAGCTTCGGCAACGCGGTCTATCACTTCGACGTGCCCCAGCCGCACGACAAGCTGAGCATCGTCGCCCGCTCGGCGGTCGAGACCGAGTCGCCCGGCGAGCGGCCGGACGCCCTGGACATGGGCGAGTGGGACCGGCTGCGCAGCGAGTTCGTGCGCGGCGAGTGCTTCGACTTCCTGCGTCCGCATGGCTTCGTGGAGACCACCGACGCCCTGCTGACCTTCATCAACGAACACAATCTGGAAGACCTGCGCCGCCGGGATCCGCTGACGGCCATGCGGATCCTGTCGGAGACCATCTACCAGGCGTTCGAGTATCAGCCCGGCGTGACCGACGCCGACAGCCCCATCGACCTGGCGCTGAGCGCCGGTCGCGGGGTCTGCCAGGACTTCGCCCACATCATGCTGGCCGTCTGCCGGTCGTGGGGCGTGCCCGCGCGCTACGTCTCGGGCTACCTGTTCACCGATCGTGACGCGGGCGACCGCTCCGATCCCGACGCCACCCATGCCTGGGTCGAGGTGTTCCTGCCCAGCCTGCGCTGGGTGGGGTTCGATCCGACCAACAACATGATGACCGGCGAGCGCCACGTGGCCGTGGCCGTCGGGCGCGACTATGCCGACGTCACGCCGTCGCGCGGCGTCTACAAGGGCGATCCAGACAGCGAGCTGGCGAGATCGCCGTGCTCGGGGCCCGCGCGGCCCTGGCCGTGGGCAACAACACCGGGCCGATGCGCCCAGCTTCGCCGGCGGCCGCCGACCACGCCCGAGTTCGACGCGCTGCGCCAGGATCTGCATCAGCAGCAGCAACAACAGCAGCAATAGGCCGTCAGCCAGGCCGACGTGCGCCTTGCGCGCGGCGACCCGGACCGCGCCGGCGAAGTGTTCGGCCTGATCGCGCGCGGCGGTGATGTCGATCCGGACGCCGTCCGCCGTGACGCCGTCGACGGTCGCCAGCGCGCCCTGAACGTGAACGCGGTTGATCCGCACCTCGAAGCCGCTGGGGTCCAGCACCAAATCGTGCGGCCGCGCAAAGCCCGTAGCCTTGCCGTCGGCCACGCCCGGCGCGGGCAGGTTGACGGCTCCGGCGATGAAGCGGCCGTTCGACACCGCGCCTTCGAAGCGATTGGACTCGCCCACGAAACCGCAGACGAAGGGCGAGACCGGCTCGTCGTGGACCTGGGTCGGCGTGCCGATCTGTTCGATCCGGCCCTGATTGAGGATGGCGACGCGGTCGGCCAGGTCGAGCGCCTCTTCTTGGTCGTGGGTGACGAAGATCGTGGTCACGCCCGTGGCGTCATGCACGCGGCGCAGTTCCTTGCGCAGCGACTTGCGCACCGTGGCGTCCAGGGCGCCGAAGGGCTCGTCCAGCAGCAGCACGCTGGGCTGCACGGCCAGGGCCCGCGACAGAGCCACGCGCTGGCGCTGGCCGCCCGACAGCTGCGACGGGTAGCGGCCGCCCAGGCCTTCCAGCTCGACCAGGCGCAGCAGCTCATCGACCCGCCGGGTGATCTCGGCCTTCGACGGCTTGTCATTGCCCTTGCGCACGTCCAGGCCGAACGCGATGTTTCGGGCTACGGTCATGTGCTTGAACAGCGCATATTGCTGGAACACGAAGCCCACGCGGCGCGCGGCCGCCGAGGCAAAGGTGACGTCCTGGTCGTGGAACAGCACCTGACCGGCGTCGGGAAACTCCAGGCCGGCGATCACGCGCAGCAGCGTCGTCTTGCCGGAACCCGACGGTCCCAGCAGCGCCAGCAGCTCGCCGTCGGCGATCTCGAGCCCGACCTTGTCCAGCGCCGGATAGCGACCGAACTTCTTTTCGACGGAACGGATGGAGATGGTCATGGGGTCTGGCGTTCCGATCAGTGACCGCCGCGCCCGCGCACGGCGGGCTGGGCGACTTCGAGCGCGGTCTTGAGAACGAGGGTGACGATCGCGAGCAGACACAGCAGGGCCGCGACGGCGAAGGCGCCGACGAAATCGTACTCGTTGTACAGGATCTCGACGTGCAGCGGCATGGTGTTGGTCAGGCCCCGGATGTGGCCGCTGACCACCGACACGGCGCCGAACTCGCCCATGGCGCGGGCATTGCACAGCAGCACGCCATACAGCAGGCCCCAGCGCACATTGGGAGCGGTTACCCGCCAGAAGGTGTAGAGGCCCGAGGCTCCCATAGACACGGCCGCCTCCTCCTCGCTGACGCCCTGCTCCTGCATCAGCGGGATCAACTCGCGGGCGATGAAGGGGAAGGTCACGAAGATGGTCGCCAGCACGATGCCGGGCGTGGCGAAGATGATCTTCACATCGTGATCGATCAGGCGCTCGCCAAACCAGCCCTGCAGGCCAAAGACCAGCACATAGATCAGGCCGGCCACGACGGGCGAGACCGAGAACGGCAGGTCGATCAGGGTGATCAGCAGGCTCTTGCCCGGGAAGTCGTGCTTGGCGATGGCCCAGGCGGCGCACAGACCGAACACCACGTTGAACGGCACGGTGATCGCCGCCGTGATCAGGGTCAGCCTGATCGCGGCGACGGCGTCGGGGTCGGCCACGGCGTCCAGCGCCGGCTGCAGCCCCTTGCGCAGGGCCTCGGCGAACACGGCGGCCAGCGGCAGGATCAGGACCAGCCCCAGGAAGGCCAGGACCAGGGTGATGATCACCGCCTTGGCCCAGGGCGCGTCGTCGGTGGAACGGCGGTGAGCGGCCATCAGGAGTACCTTCTCGCCCAGGCCTGCACGGCGTTGATGACCAACAGCATCAGGAACGACACGCCCAGCATGACCACGGCGATCGCGGCGGCCTGGGCGTATTCGAACTGTTCCAGCTGGATGATGATCAGCAGCGGCGCGATCTCGGACTTGTAGGGCATGTTGCCGGCGATGAAGATCACCGAGCCGTACTCGCCGATGCCCCGCGCGAAGGCCAGGGCGAAGCCGGTCAGCCAGGACGGGCCCAGGGCCGGCAGGACGATGCGGAGGATGGTCGCGATCCGGCCCGCGCCCAGGCTGGCGGCGGCCTCCTCGACGTCATCGGACAGGTCGCGCAGCACCGGCTCGATCGTGCGGACCACGAACGGCAGGCCGATGAAGATCAGGGCGATGGTCACGCCGATCGGATTGTAGGCGGCCTTGATGCCCAGGGGGGTCAGGAACTGCCCCACCCAGCCATTGGGGGAATAGAGGGTCGCCAGGGCAATGCCGGCCACGGCGGTCGGCAGGGCGAACGGCAGGTCGACCAGCGCGTCGACGATGCGTCTTGCCCGGAAACTCGTAGCGAACCAGGGCCCAGGCCGTCAGCACGCCGAACACGCCGTTGATCGCGGCGGCCACCAGGGCCGCTCCGAAGGTCAGGCGATAGGCCGCCATGGCCCGCTGGGAGAAGGCCGCCGCGACGAACTGCGCGGGCGACAGCTCGGCCGCCTTCAGGGCCACCGCCGACAGGGGCAGCAGGACGATCAGCGACAGAACGGTCAGCGTCACGCCCAGGGTGATCGAAAAGCCGGGGATCGCCGAGCGACGCCGAAACAGGGGCCGCCTGGCGACAGGCCCGGGTCGGATCGCGGCGGCGGTCTCGGCGGTCATGATCTGATCGTCGTCCTGGGGTCCGGCGAAGTCCGGGAGTAAAACGCGCCTGCTCCCGAAAGGGTACCGGCGACGTCAAAGCTAGGCAGCTTAAATCCCCACCCCGCCAGTGGGGTCAATTGAGAATTCTCCGGCGATGGCCTCAGAAAAACTCACCGCCACCGCCGAAACCGCGACGGGCGCACGCCGACGCGGCCTTCCATGCGAACGCGGGAACAGCCGCTTTTGAAAACAGCGCTGGAAGCTTCAGAAGAACGCTTTTCGCTCTCCTTTTGTCAGGAGAACGCCACACTCCGAGAGCATGTGGTTTGGTAGGCCGGGTGGGGTTCGAACCCACGACCATTCGATTAAAAGGCTACCACATCGCCTTGAACTTGTTCGCGAGCGTTAGACGTTTCCACGTTTGTTCACGCACAACGTTTATTGCCTTCTCCAAGCCAATCTAACGGTCGGGTCCGGGCGATGCGGCGGTCGAACCGCCAGCGCGCCGCTCCAACTCTTCAATCTCGGCTTGACCGGTATCGGAGATTGATGGCCCGCAAAGATCACGAAATTGACGGACGTGAGCCTTCACCTCTTGGATTTTCTTGTGATAATCAGGCGCCCGACCTTGGGCACGCGCCTGTTGTTCAAAGTAGTCGACCCTGCTTTTTGCGACAGCTGAGCAGTAGGCCCGCCACTCATCGGGACCTGATCCCTGTACAGCCTTGATCGAGCCAACCTTGTTGCCTTCGCCTGCCATTCTCAAAGGGATATCGGCGCCGTAGATCACCGCGTTTGCGACATAGTTGTTGCTGCCCCTGAGATCCATTCCGACTGAAGGCGCATCATCGCCAGCATCGTCGTCTGATCCGCTCATTGCTCAGCTAGCCCTTCTTATTTCGCGCTCGAAGCTTGCCAATCCGGCTACCCTCGCCGTCGATATCAAGAAGATTGTCGTATCCTTCGAGATCTAGGTCACCAATCTCGTGCGACTTCCCCCTCATTATGATTGCCGCTGGTTGGCTGCGGGAAGACTTTAATCGCCTCGCCCGGATTTCGCCGAGAATAAGACCTACCGCCGCAAGGCATCCGCCGCTCACGAACATGACCACAGGCCAAACCCCAGACCCGTCGCGGAATGCGAGAGCCGCTCCACCCACAATAGCGCCGCTTCCAGCTGTGAAGAACGCTGTCGGCCAAGGCTGATCCGAACCGAACAATTTTAACAAACGGGTTTCTCCATTCTGACGGTCGGGTGCGGTGGCTGTGAGGGATGTGGCGCGCTGCGTTATGCTGTGTCGCCCTCGGCGAGTGGGTAGCCGCGAGCCTTGCCATTTGGGACAAACTCTTTCCCCGATTCTGAAAAGACGTTGCCCGCCATGTAGTTTCTGCGTGCACTAGAAGACCGGAAGAAGGTGTCAGGATCAAAAACCAGCTTTGACTGGTCGAGCGCCGAAATAATATCTGCAAGCCGCATTTGTTCGTCCGCAATGCCCTGATGCTTTGCATCTAAAATTTGCCTCGCTACAGCCAGGGCCTTTGGCACGAGACGATCCAGAGCGTCCATCACCCACTGGGCATAGTTTGTCCGATCGAATGCGAATTGGAAGCGCGCCGGCTCGGGCTGGATCTGGAAGAGCAGGCGTTCGTCGGCCCAGGGTTGCGCCTTGTCCCCACCATATCCGTAGTGGGCCAAAGCGTTATCGCGAAGATTAGCTAAGCTGCGGTGCTGCTTCCGGTCCTCCGCGTCATACGCATGCAATACCTGGAGAGGCGGGCGTGCGCCTTCAGTCTTAGTGGACCGTACATATAGCATTATCGCCTGAAGTGTCAGGGCGTGGCTGATGAGGCCGGCGAGCGAAGAGTGCTTACCCGAACTCTGAGCCTCACTCATTGCTCGCAACTCGGCGATGCTGTCTCGCGCGTCCTCAAGATCCACGATGATGCTATTGATTTCGGTCGCGCGTCTGACGAGTCCGCAAAAGGCCTTTGCCCTGGGCTCGCGCTTCAAGGTCTGGGCGGCCGCCGTCATGTCAATGGAGACTGTCATCAAACATTTTCCTTCTCTTGTTCGTCGCCCGACCTCTACATCACCATTCCCGTCAGCGACTACTGCGCCAGCCTTATCCGCGCCTGGCGTGTTCCCGATACGCTCTACCTGTTCATGAACCCCGGACACCGGCCGGCCTTACGAAGAGACCTGGCTGGGCCACCTGTTTCAGCGCGTTCGCCGGCTGGCCAAGGGTCGGAGCCTTACGCTCCGGGCCTTGAGACATCCATGCGTTGTCTAGTTCGCCCCCGCGCCGACTACACCGTTCCGCAGATGGCGGCAGTCACCGGCCATTCGCCCGCGTCAGTCGAACAAATCCTCCGCCTGTACCTACCGCGCGACAATCTCGTCGCCTGGGCTGCGCAGGCGAAACGCGACCTTGTAGGGACGGCCGGGTGAACGTCCGGAGATCAGAAGTCTAGCGGTCTGGGATCTGAAAAGTCTAACGGGCGCGGTTTGTTCTCCGCGCCGAACCGCCTTACCAATTGAAGGTATGGCGTTCGATTGGTAGGCCGGGTGGGGTTCGAACCCACGACCATTCGATTAAAAGTCGAATGCTCTACCACTGAGCTACCGGCCCGCTCACGACGGCGGCGTTGACAGCCGCGTGGAAGCGGCGCGGAACATAGTCGGGGGTTTGATGGGCCGCAAGCGTGCTTTCGTCGGTTATCCCCGGTGACGGCGAGGCTTTCGGCGCGATAAGGTGGTTGAATGCGTGGACTGATGATTACGGCCCTGGCTTTTCCCCTCCTCGCGACGAGCGCGCCGGCCATCGCCGATCAGCAGCAGCCGCCGCCACCGGCCGATTCGGAGAAGATCCAGACCACCTCGGACGCCAACAAGGACGGCGTGACCGGCGCGATCAGCGCGCCGCTGCGCGACGTCAACATCGTGCGCACCAAGATCCCCCCCGTGCTGATGGAGGCGATGAGCGACCCCTACGCCCGCCCGCCCCGCGTGACGTGCGATACCCTGATCCGCCTGATCACGCCGCTGGACGCCGCCCTGGGCGAGGATCTGGATCAGCATCCGCCGGAAGAGAACGAGGACCTGATGGATCGCGGTCGCAAGGCGGCCGGCAGCGCCGCCCTGGGCGCGATGGCCAGCGCGGCGCAGGACATCATCCCGATGCGCGGCTGGGTGCGAAAGCTGAGCGGCGCCGAGCGACACGACCGTCTGGTGCAGAGCGCCATCGCCTCGGGCGCAGTGCGCCGGGCCTATCTCAAGGGCCTTGGCGAGTCGCGGGGCTGCAATCCGCCCGCCACGCCGCAACACAAGCCCCCGCCGCCGGTCGTGGTGGTCGATCCAGGCATGCCGCCGCCCGTGGATCCGAACGGACCGCGCAAGCCGCGCTTCCCGATCAAGAACTAGTTCAGGCGTTGTGGCGGGCCGCGAAGTCGCGGCGGAAGGCTTCGAACCGCCCTTCGGCGATGGCGGCGCGCATGGCCGCCGTCAGGGCCTGGAAGAAGGCGATGTTGTGCCAGGACAGCAGCACCTGGCCCAGGATCTCCTCGGCCTTGAACAGGTGGCGCAGATAGGCCTTGGAATAGTCGCGGCTGGCGGGGCAGTCGCTGGCCGGATCCAGAGGCGTGTCGTCCTCGGCATATTTGGCGTTCTTGATGTTGATCGCCCCGTCCCACGTCCACGCCTGGCCGTGACGGCCCGAGCGCGTGGGCAGCACGCAGTCGAACATGTCGACGCCCCGCGCCACCGCCTCGACCAGGTCGATCGGCTTGCCTACGCCCATCAGGTAGCGCGGCTTGTCTTCGGGCAGCAGACCGGGGGCGTAATCCAGCACCTCGCACATCGCCGCGTGCCCCTCGCCCACCGCCAGCCCGCCGATGGCGTAGCCGTCGAAGCCGATATCCTGCAGGCGCTGCGACGACTCGCGGCGCAGGTTCTCGAAGGTCGAGCCCTGCTGGATGCCGAACAGCACCTGACTGTCGCGCGTCCCGAACGCCGCCTTGGAACGGGTGCCCCAGCGGGCCGAAAGCTCCATGCCCTCGCGGGCCCGCTTCTCCTCGGCCGGCCAGGCGACGCATTCGTCCAGCTGCATGACGATGTCGCTGCCCAGCAGGTCGGCCTGGATCTCCATCGACCGCTCGGGCGAGAGCACGTGCTTGGAGCCGTCGATATGGCTGGCGAAGGTGACGGCCTCTTCGGTGACCTTGCTGATCCCCGACAGGCTCATCACCTGGAAACCGCCGCTGTCGGTCAGGATCGGCTTGTCCCAGCGCATGAAGCTTGTGGAGACCGCCCAGGCGTTTCACCCGTTCGGCCGTGGGCCGCAGCATCAGGTGATAGGTATTGCCCAGGATGATGTCGGCGCCGGTGTCCTTGACCTGGTCGACAGTCAGGGCCTTCACGGTGCCGGCCGTGCCCACGGGCATGAAGGCCGGGGTGCGGATGTCGCCGCGCGGGGTCTTTAGAACGCCGGTGCGCGCCTTGCCGTCGGTGGCGGAGATCTCGAAGGGGAACGCCATGCTCAGGTCTCGTCGGGATCGGCGGGGAACAGCAGCGAGCTGTCGCCATAGGAATAGAAGCGATAGCCCGTGGCGATCGCCCGCTCATAGGCCTCGCGCATGGTCTTCTGACCGGCGAAGGCGCTGACCAGCATGAACAGGGTCGACTTGGGCAGGTGGAAATTGGTCATCAGCACGTCGGCGGCGCGGAAGCGGTAGCCGGGCGTGATGAAGATGGCGGTCTCGTCGGCGAACGGCCGAATGACCCGATCCTCGCCCGTGGCGCTTTCCAGCAGCCGCAGGCTGGTCGTGCCCACGCAGACGATCCGGCCGCCGGCGGCGCGCACGGCGTTCAAGGCGTCGGCGATCTGGGGGGTCACCTCGCCATATTCGGCGTGCATCCTGTGCTCGGACACCACGTCGGTCTTGACCGGCAGGAAGGTGCCCGCGCCCACGTGCAGGGTGACAAAGTGGAGGGAGACGCCCCTCGCCTTCAACGTCTCCAGAAGATCCGGCGTAAAGTGAAGGCCAGCGGTCGGCGCGGCTACTGAGCCGTCCTCGCGGGCATAAACGGTCTGGTAGTCGGCGCGGTCGCGGTCGTCCTCGGCCCGCTTGGCGGCGATATAGGGCGGCAGCGGCATATCACCGTGACGTGCGATGCCGATATCCAGGTCGGGGCCAGACTGGTCGAACGCCAGCAGCACCTCGCCGCCGTCGTGTTTTTCCAGCACGGTGGCGTCGAGACGATGCTCATCCGAACCGAAGGCCACGCGGTCGCCGACCTTCAGGCGCTTGCCGGGACGCATGAAGGCCTTCCAGCGATCGGGCGACACGCGGCGATGCAGGGTGGCCTCGACCGGCACCGGCGCGCCATCGCCACCGCCCGTGGCGCGCGCGTCGCGCAGACCCGCCAGGCGCGCGGGGATCACCCGCGTGTCGTTGAACACCAGGGCGTCGCCAGGCCGCAGGAAGTCGGGCAGGTCTCGCACGGCATGGTCGGACAGAGCCTGCCCCGGACGAACCACCAGCAGACGCGCGGAATCACGCGGCTCGGCTGGACGCAGGGCGATGTTGTCCTCGGGCAGGACGAAATCGAAGTCGGAAAGGCGCATGGGGCGGCTTCAAGGACACGGCGTGGCCCGCAGGTCAAGATACTCGCCACCGCGCGAGCCCCCGAAGAGCCGCCCCAAACAGAATGATACCGGGCGGAATAGACCCGAGATCCGTGCGAATGGAGGCGCTCGCATCGTTCCAAAGAGCGAACAGCCGATCGGCGCCGAGCCGATACGCAATATCCGCTTCATCCGTTTGACCGCCGACAGAGCCCATCGCCCTGTCTTGTGGTCGTGCTAAGGGCAGAGCATGGATCTTCTGCTTCGACTCCTGAGCCTGATGTTTCGCGGCACGGCGCTGATGCTGGGCCTGGCCGGCACGGTGCTGGCCCTGGCCAGCCTGGGCGGCGCGTTCAGCGACCAGCTGGACGCCCTGACCCATTTCGCGCCCTTCTGGCTGTCCATGGGGCTGGCCGCCATGGTGCTGGGCGCGGTGTTCGCGCGCGGTGACGAACGCAGGGCGATGATGGGCCTTGGCCTGATCGCGGTGGTCGCCTGCTTGGTCCTGATGGGGCCGGACCTGCTCGCTTCCGCCCGCGCCAAACGCCTGACCGCCCGCGCCGACGACCTGAAGATCATCCAGTTCAATGTCTGGCACGAAAACAACACGCCCGACAAAACCGCCCGCTGGCTGCTGGCCCAGGACGCCGATGTCGTGATCCTGCACGAAGGCGGCGACAAGGCCACCCGCGTAGTCAAGGCGATGAAGGCCTACTACCCCTTCTTCGTCACGTGCGACGGCAAGCGCAAATGCAGTTCCATCATCTTCAGCAAGAAGCGGATGATCGCGCGGGCGGGCTTTTTCCCGGAAGGGCGCGAGCTGCCGGGCGCCTGGGCGACCCTGGCCGACCCCAAGGGCCCGTTCACGGTGGCGGGCGTCCACTATGTGTGGCCGGTGCCCGCCGGTCCTCAACAGCAGCAGAGCCAGCGGATGACCGACGCCATCGCCCGCTTCGACAAGTCCACCACCATCGTCACGGGTGATTTCAACTCGACGCCCTGGTCGTTCACGATGAAGCGCCAGGACAAGGCCTTTGGCCTGGAGCGGCGCACCCACGCCATGGCCTCATGGCCCTCGGGCAAGTTCTCGCGCATCGGCAACTCGCCCGCTCCGTTCCTGCCGATCGATCAGGTCTATGCGGGCCGTTCCTGGAAGACGGTCAGCATAGAACGCGGCCCGGCGCTGGGTTCGGATCACCGGCCCATCATCGTCAGGCTGCGCCGGATCGCTCCGTAGCGTCTCGCGCTCGGATCATCGCAGCGCCTCCGCCCGTCATCCCACGATGTGCCCGCAGGATGCGGGGACAGGATGACCGGTCGGCCGAAGCGGACCTTCCGGAAGTCGGCCAGGGGTGGCTAGCGGGCGTAGCAGAATGACGGGCCGAGCCGCTCTGCCGAGATCGTTCTGTTCACCGTCACCATTGAACGATGCTGTCCCATGTGACCCGCGCCGCCAAATGGATGGTACGTCCTGCGACCGACAAAAGTGACCAGGATCGGTTGCACCGTATAACAGTCCCCATTGCTCAGGCTCTTGTCCATGAGCGTTCCCAGACGCGGCTGATCGACCCACTCCAGCCAGTCTGTCTCTTCAGGGGCTGGGTGCTGCTTCGGTATCGCGGTTGCGCCTTCGACAAAGGTCGAACCTTCGAACTGGTAGAGCCAGACGCCAGAAAACTGCCGGGTCTGGCCGCCGAAGCCTCCGTCCGAGCACGACGAAAGCGCCACGCCAAGCGCGACTAGGCTGATCCATCTGAAGGTCATGGTTGAGCTAACCACGTTTCCCGAAGCCCTGTAAGAGACGGGAGTTGAACGTCCGACATGGGTGGAGGCTGTGTAAAAACACCGGGCTTGAAAAATTTGCGGGCATTTCCTTCCGCTCGAAGGTGGATTTTCGCCTCATGCCGAACTGTTTGTGCTGCGCTGGCCTGTGCGGCGGGAAATTGTTCTACGGAAAAATGCCGCTCCGACGTTTTTACACAGCCTCGGTGGGAAGCAGACGTTGAGTTTCCGGCGCGCTTGACTGAAATTGGCGAGGCTTCTGCTCGGGATAACGGAATTGCGCTGGCCGATAGAATTCAATTTGAAAATTTACTGGGCCTGCGTGGTCATCGCCTACACTATTGGTTTCGCCATCCCAGACGGCTTGCCCAGCCTTTTGTACATCCTGGTCTGGTTTGCAATTTTCTTTTTTAGAGTGAATTGGCTGCAGTGGCGGCTTCGCCATTTTTTCAATGCGATAGGCTGCCTTGCTCTTTTGACGGCTTGGCCATTTTTTGTGCGCGGGGGCACCAACCATTCTGTCTTCGAGCTTGCCCGAATTTCGATGTACGCCAGCGTTGCCTTGCTCGTGGCTGCCGTCATCTTCTTGGGATGGCCCTGGCGTCCCCGCTCACAGCAGGTCCCTGGACTTCTGTAAGCAGTCACCCGGAGTGTCCGCGATGGGTGGGAGGCGGACGTTACTCCCTCTCCCATAGGGAGAGGGTTGGGGTGAGGGTGATACGAGCAGCCGATCAGCGAGCTCTCCGGCGAGCCCGAAACCTCTCACCCTCCCACCGCTTCGCGGCGGGCCCCTCCCTCTCCCTATGAAAGAGGGAATTGGAGTCCGACTTGGGTCGGCAGCCGCCTTCGCTCCCCCGCCAATTTCCGACGCGCCCACTCCAAGCAAAAACGGCCCCGGATCGCTCCGGGGCCGTCTTCTTGTTCGGTTGAGGCCGGATCAGGCGTCGGCGGCGATCTTGGCGCTGACGATCTTGCCGGGCTCGCGGGGCGGTTCGCCCTTGGGCAGCGCGTCGACATGCTCCATGCCCTCGGTCACCTTGCCCCAGACCGTGTACTGGCCGTCGAGGAAGGTGGCTTCGTCGAAGACGATGAAGAACTGGCTGTTGGCCGAGTTGGGATCGGGCGTACGAGCCATCGAGCACACGCCGCGCACGTGGGCCTCGTCGGAGAATTCAGCCTTGATGTCGGGCTTGTCGCTGCCGCCACGGCCGGTGCCGGACGGATCGCCGCCCTGGGCCATGAAGCCCGGGATCACGCGGTGGAAGACCACGCCGTCGTAGAAGCCTTCGCGGACCAGTTCCTTGATGCGCTCCACGTGGCCGGGGGCCAGGTCAGGACGCAGCTGGATCGTGACCGGACCGCTCTCGAGCGTCAGGATCAGGGTGTTTTCGAGGTCGGCCGACATGGTCATCCCTTGGGTGTCGAATGGTGAACGCGCTTCTAGCGCGTTTTTCATCCCGCTGTGAACCATCGGTGGACCCGATTTGGCAGGTGACCTATCTGATATCGACCGGGACCGTCACATCGCAGACGGAAAAGTCAGCGCCCTTGGCCGCGCGCGCGCGCGCAACCTCGGCCGCGAACCATGGCCCCTTGGTGTCGATCACCCGAACATTGGGCCGATCCGCAGGCGGAATGTCGGACAGCATCCGCACCTTTTCCATGCGGTCCTGCGGCGCGGCGACGGGTTCGCCGGTCTTGATCGCCCGCACCACCTCAAGCCCGCTGATCACCCGGCCAAAGGCGGTGTAGCGCTTGTCGAGCGAGGGATAGGGCTGGCGCATCAGGAAGAACTGGCTGTTGGCCGAGTTGTTGTCGTCGTCACGCGCCATGCCGACCACGCCGGGGCAATAGGCGCCCCAGGCCGAAACCTTTCCATCGCTGGTCACATCGTGCCAGCTCCAGTTCTGGCTGACCACCGGGAACGATCCGATCAGTCCGACCTCCAGCCCGGCCGGCGCGGCCGCTGCGACGAACGGCGTCTCGGCGGAGCGGCGGAAGGTGAATTCGGCCTTCAGGTTGGGCTTGCCGGTTCCGCCGTCGCCCGTGTCCTTGGGATCGCCGGTCTGGGCCATGAAGCGGTCGATGACCCGGAAGAAGGTGCGGCCGTCATACACGCCCTCGCGGGTCAGCTCTCGCAGCCGCGCAACATGGCCGGGCGCGACCTGGGACCAACTCGACGATCACCCGGCCCTTGTTGGTGTCGATCACCATCACGTCGTCGGCGACAGGAACGCGCCAGTCGGCCTCGGTCGGCTTAGCCGGCCCGGCGGACCAGGAGACGGCCGGAGCCCCGATCAGGGCGACGCCGAGGACAAGAGCGGCAGCGCGAGACGGCTTCATTTGACCTGCACCGGGATTTCGACGTCGCAATTGCTGAAGCTGGGGCCCACCTCGGCCCGGCGCTTGGCGACCAGGGCGGCGAAGGCGGGGCCCCGGGTGTCCATCACCTGGATGGCGGGGCGCTTGTCGGCCGGCAGATCCGCCAGCAGGCGCACGCTGATCATCTTGTCCTGCGGATCGGGTACGGGCTCGCCGGCCTTGATGGCGCGCACCACGTCCAGCCCCGACAGCACCCGGCCAAAGGCGGTGAGGTAGGTCTTGTCCAGCGTCGGATAGTGCTGGCGCATGAAGAAGAACTGGCTGTTGGCGCTGTCGGGATCGCCCGCGCGGGCCATGCCCAGCACACCGGGACAGAAATTGCCCCATGCCGCCACCTTGCGGTCGGCGGTCATCACCGCCAGGGCGACCGGCTGGCTGGTCACCGGCAGGGCGCCCAGGAAGCCCGTCTCGTTGCTGCCGACCTTGGCCGAGGCCCCCAGGGCCAGGTCCACGCCGCGCCGGAAGGTGAACTCGGCCTTCAGGTCAGGCTTGTCCGAGCCGCCCGTGCCGGTGTTCTTCGGATCGCCCGTCTGGGCCATGAAGCTGTCGATGACCCGGAAGAAGGTCTGGCCGTCATAGAAGTTGGCATGCACCAGCTCCCGGATTCGCTCGATATGGGCCGGCGCCGCCTGCGGGTTCAGCTCGGCGATGATGCGGCCCTTGTTGGTCTCGACCACCACCACGTTCTGGGGATCCGGCGTGCGCCAGTCCGAGGTCTGGGCCCAGGCCGTCTGGGCGACCGCGGCCGTGGCGAACAACGCCAGCGCGGCGGCGGAATGGGCGAGCTTCATGGATATCCCCGAAAGAAAGGCAGACGGGGCGTAGAACGACCACGCCCCTGCGACAAGTCCGCCCGTGTTGAAGCCCATGATTTCGACAGCTTCACGGCAGAGCCGCCGGTTTCAGGCCTTGCGGAGCTTGGCCACCAGCTGTTCGCCGACGCCCGCCGGCACGAACTTGGAGATGTCGCCGCCAAGGGCCGCGATCTCCTTGACCAGCCGTGAGGCGATGGCCTGGTGCCGGGGGTCGGCCATCAGGAACACCGTCTCGATCTCGCGATCCAGCTGCTGGTTCATGGCCGTCATCTGGAATTCGTATTCGAAGTCGGCCACGGCCCGCAGGCCGCGCACGATCATCTGGGCGCCGACCTCGCGCGCGAAATGCATCAGCAGGCTGTCGAAGGGCCTGACCTCGATCGTGGCGACGTTGGCCAGATGCGCGGTTTCGCGCTCGAGGATCTCGACCCCTCCTCCAGGCTGAACAGCGGACCCTTGCCGATGTTCACCGCGACGCCGATCACCAGCTTGTCGACCAGCTTCACCGCCCGACCGATAATGTCGAGGTGACCGTTGGTGACCGGATCAAACGTTCCGGGATAAAGCCCAACCCTCATGCAACCCCCTGCGTACTGGCGTTCTACGGGGTCTCGTCCGCCCCGTTTGCCTCGCCCTGATCGTCAGCCTCGCCGCCACCGGCGTCGGCCAACCGTTCCACGCTCACGACGTGCTCGTCCTTCGCGGTGCGGAAGACGGTTACGCCCTGAGTATTCCGCGCTGCAACACGAATTTGCGCGACGGGGCACCGTATCAACTGTCCGGCGTCTGTCACCAGCAGGATTTCATCGCTGTCCTCGACCGGGAACGAGGCCGCCAGACGGCCGCCCCGCTTGGTCAGGTCCTGAGCCGTCAGGCCCTGCCCGCCCCGTCCGGTGCGGCGATAGTCATAGGCGCTGGTGCGCTTGCCGAAGCCCTCGGACGAGACGGTGAGGATGAACTCCTCGGCCGCGCCCAGCTGGGCGATGCGCTCGGGCGTCAGGCTGGCCTCGCCCACATCCTCGTCGGCCTCTTCCGGCGCCGGGGCGTCGTCGCCCTCTTCGCCGGCGGCGCGCAGCATGGCGCGGGCATGTTTCAGATAGGCGGCGCGCTCGGCCGGCGTGGCGTCGACCTTCAGGTCCTTGATCAGGGTCACGCTGTCGCCGTCGGCCAGGATATTGCCGTTGGAGTCCTTGGTCACATCGTCGGTCATGGCGGCTCTTTCGCGGAGAAGCGGATGCAGCGGCCCACGGCCGTGGTCAGCAGGATGTCGTTCTCGCTGCCGCAGACGCCCACGCCGACAATGCCGTCGCCGTCGTCCAGCTTCATAGCGATCTTGCCGTTGCGGCGCACGTCCACGAAGTCGGACAGCTTGTTGCGACGCACGCTGCCCGAGCGCGTCGAGAACATCACGTCCAGGCCACCCCAGGTGGCCTCGTCCTCGGGCAGGGTCAGGATCGAGGTCGAATCGCCCGGCTCGATCGGCAGCAGGTTGACGAACGCCTTGCCGCGCGAGGTCGGGGCCCAGCGGCAGCCTCCAAACCTTCAGCTTGTAGACCTTGCCGCCCGAGGTGAAGAACAATAGCGGGGCGTGGGTCGAGGCCGAGAACACGCGGGTGACCGCGTCCTCGGTCTTGGTCGCCATGCCCGACTTGCCCTTCCCGCCCCGATGCTGGGTGCGGTAGCGCGGCCAGCGGCGTGCCGGCTTGGCGTAGCCGCCCATGGTCACCGTGATGACCATGTCCTCGCGGACGATCAGGTCCTCGTCTTCAACGTCGGCGTCGCCGTCGACGATCTGGCAGCGGCGCGGCACGGCGAACTTGTCGCGCACCTCGACCAGTTCTTCGCGAACGACGGCCATGATGTTGGCGCGGTCGAAAGCAGTTCCAGGAAGCCCCGGATGGCTTCGGCCAGCGATTGCGCCTCGTTGCCGATTTCCTCGCGGCCCAGGCCGGTCAGGCGCGACAGAGTCAGGGCCAGGATGGCGCGGGCCTGCTCGTCGGTCAGGCGGATCAGGTCGCCGCCTTCCTGCAGGGTGCGCGGATCGGCGATCAGCTCGACCAGCGGCAGCATGTCACCGGCCGGCCAGGCCTTGGCCACCAGACGCTCGCGCGCCTCGGCCGGATCCTTGGACGAGCGGATGATGTGGATGAACTCGTCGATATTGGCGACGGCGATGGTCAGGCCCACCAGGACGTGGCCGCGATCGCGCGCCTTGCCCAGTTCAAACTTGGTCCGCCGGACCACAACCTCTTCGCGGAACTTCACGAAGACGTCGATCAGCTGGTGCAGGCCCATCTGCTCGGGGCGCTTGCGGTTCAGGGCCAGCATGTTGACGCCGAACGAGCTCTGCAGGGCCGTGAAGCGATACAGCTGGTTGAGGATCACGTCGCCCGAGGCGTCGCGCTTCAGCTCCACCACGATGCGCATGCCGTCGCGGTTGGACTCGTCGCGGATGTCGCTGACGCCCTCGATCTTCTTGTCGCGGACCAGTTCGGCGATGTGCTCGACCAGATTGGCCTTGTTCACCTGATACGGGATCGCGGTGACGATGATGGCTTCGCCGACCGGCGCGGATCTCTTCCACCGAGGCCAGGCCGCGCATGATCACCGAACCGCGACCGGTCAGCAGGGCCTGACGCGGACCGCTGCGGCCGATGATTTCGCCGCCCGTCGGGAAGTCGGGACCGGGCACCAAGTCCAGCAGGGTGTCGGTGCTGACGTCCCGGATCGTCGACCAACGCCGGGCAGGCGTCGATGATCTCACCCAGGTGTGTGGCGGAATGTTCGTGGCCATGCCGACGGCGATGCCGCCCGCGCCATTGACCAGCAGGTTGGGAATCCGCGACGGCAGGACCGAGGGTTCCTGCTCCTTGCCGTCATAATTGTCCTGGAAATCGACCGTATCCTTGTCCAGATCGGCCAGCAGCGACAGCGCCGGCGGCGCCATCCGGCACTCGGTGTAGCGCATGGCGGCCGGCATATCGCCGTCGACCGAGCCGAAGTTGCCCTGGCCGTCGATCAGGATCAGACCCATCGAGAACGACTGGGTCATGCGCACGAGGGTGAAGTAGATCGAGGCGTCGCCGTGCGGGTGATACTTACCCATCACGTCACCGACCACGCGGGCCGACTTCACATACGACCGGTCCGGCGTATGCCCTTGTTCGTGCATAGAAAACAGCACGCGGCGGTGAACGGGTTTCAGACCGTCGCGCGCGTCCGGCAGGGCGCGACTGACGATCACGCTCATCGCGTAATCAAGGTACGAGCGACGCAGTTCGTCCTCGATGAAGATCGGGGCGATATCCCCTCGCGGCCCTTCGGGAGGGGTAGTGATTTGATCGTCGCTCAAGGGGATTTTTCGCCGTCAGAATCGAACACGGAACTGTCAGAAACTGTTAGCATTCCCCCAGGGGCGACGCCACCTTTCCAGGACGGGCGCGCCCCTGGCCCGCTTGTTTTTGAAGGATTTCCCATGCGTCTTCCCCTTCTCGCCACTGCCCTGGCGATCACCAGCCTCGCCTGCGTCGGCGCCGTCTCCGCCCAGGTCGCCGGGGGTCAGTCCGCGACCGCCGAGGTCAAGGCGGGCGACGGCAAGGCGCTGGGAACCGCCACCCTGACCGAAGCGCCGCACGGCGTGCTGCTTCGCCTGGAACTCAAGGGCCTGACGCCCGGCTGGCACGGCCTGCACTTCCACGAAAAGGGCGACTGCGGGACGCCTGACTTCAAATCGGCCGGCGCCCACGTCCACACCACGGCCAATGTGGTCCACGGCCTGCTCAACCCCGACGCCAACGACAACGGCGACCTTCCCAACCTGTTCGCCGGCGCGGACGGCTCGGCCACGGCCGAGGTGTTCTCGCCCCAGGTCCTCGCCGCAGACGCGCCGTGCGGCCGCACCGACCACAGCATCGCCGGCAAGGGCCTGATCGTCCACCGCGACCCCGACGACTACAAGACCCAGCCCACTGGCAACGCCGGCGCCACGCCTGGCCTGCGGCAGTGGTCAAGTAGGCTTCTCAGCCTATAGCCGGCCAACGCCACTGGCCCCCTCCTGACCTGCTGCGCAGGTCGTCCTCCCCCGGAGGGGGCAGATGGGTTCGCGCCCTTCATCTTCCCCCTCCGGGGGAAGACGGCTGTGCAGCAGCCCGTAGGGGGCAAGTACGGGGACAGGGCTGCGTCCATCCCCGTACTTTTCAACCCAAACCCCAACCCGATCAATGCCTTGTAAAATAGTTGATCGCGCCAATCCTCCGCGCTGAAACCGCCCGCATAATCAATCTCACCTGACAGCACGGGAAGGGCGCTCGGCCGGCGACCGTTGCGGCTGTCAGGGGTGATCGAGCGGGAAGCTCAATCGATGGCGGGAGGAGCGTGTTGCGCTCCGGGCCGTCAACCTCGTTGTTCTCTGGCGGCGGTCGGCCGTGGAAAACAAAAACGACGTGACTTCGAGGGTCGAACGAGCAGCAGGCGGGTCCGGAAGGATCAGCAGTCCGGGCGGGGAGCGCTATCCCGCCCGCCCGTCGGAGGCTTCAAGGCGGCGAGGCCCCAACAGGGCTCGAGCGCCGCGCGCTTTCGCCAGAACGGTCACGCGGAGCGGACGGCTTCGTCGAAACGGTACTTAAAAACACAATCATCCGGACGTCGTCCGGACGCTCCGCGACCCTTCCCATCCACTCGGCGGCTTCCGCGCGAGGTCGCTAGGCCTGTAGCGGCTCCCCCTCCGGGGGAGCTGTCGCGGAGCGACTGAGGGGGCCATCTCGGCCCTCAGCCGCGCTAGCCCCCTCCGGCCCTTAGGGCCGCCGCCCCCAAAGGGGGAGGATCCGCTATCGTCACCGTCTCGGCCGCCATCGCCGCGGCCCCGCCAGCGCCGCGCTCGCTCGGTCCGCGCCACCGGGAGCCGCGCCGACCATGGTCGCCGCGCCGCCGATCAGCAGTTGCGGCGTCGGCCGGTCGCCCATGAACAGGATCCCGATCGTGCAGGAGACCAGAGGCGTGAGCAGGAAATACGGCGTCACCCGCCCCGCCTCGCGGCGCTGGACGCCGCCAGAACAGCAGGGCGCTGGCGCACGATGGTCGAGACCACGCCGGCAAGAAGGCCACGCAGGCCCAGGCCAGGGCGGCGCGAGTGCGTTACCACGCCTCGATCACCCGGGGCTCGAACGCGAAGGACAGGGCGATCAGGCTGGGCGCCGCCACGATCGCGGTCAGGCCCTGCATCTTCAGTGGCTTCACGCCCGGCGTCATCCGCACCAGAACCGTGGCAACCGCCCAGCAGGCGCAGGCGATCACAACCAGCACCAGCGCCGGCAGATCCCCGGCCCCGTGCGGGTCCAGGCTCATCCAGGCCACGCCCAAAAAGGCGACCGCCAGACCGGCCACGGCCGGAGGGCGCATGGTCTCGCCCAGCATCTTCCAGGCCGCCACGGCCGTGAACGGGATCCACAACTGGCTGGCCACCACCAGCGGGCTCAGCGACTTGGCCATGCCGAAGGCCATGTAGATCAGGGCGAAATGGATCGGACCCGACAACAGGATGATCGCCGCCAGCTTCTTGGGCTCGGGAAACGGCGGCCGGACAAACGACGCGAGGAACACCAGCGCCAGGGCAAAGCGCATGCCGCCCACCAGGATCGGCGGCAGATGCGCCGTGGCCACCTTGGCGGCGGCGTTATTGACGCCCCAGGTCAGGATGATCCCCAGGATGGCGAGGCGTTCCAGACCAGACAGGGGCGAATTGGCGGGCATGACCGCTTGGACCAGACCCGATGCCTCGGGTCAATCAGCCCCGATGACGCGGCGCACGGCGCGGGTCAGAAGGGCCAGATCGGCGTCCGGCGTCGTGAAGGCAGGGGTCAGGTAGATCACCTTGCCCATCGGCCGGATCCAGACGCCCTCCTCCGCGAACCGCGCGCGCACAGGTCGCCGACCGCGACGGGCGTATCGAACTCCACCACCCCGATCGCCCCCAGCACCCGCACATCGACGACGCCGGGCAGCCCGGCCGGCAGGGCTCCAACCCTTCGGCCGGGGCCGTCGACACCCGGCTGACCTCAGCGCGCCACGCGCCGTCCTCGAACAGGTCGAGCGAGGCGTTGGCCGCCGCGCAGGCCAGCGGATTGGCCATATAGGTCGGGCCGTGCATCAGGGCCGCCTCCGGGTCATCCGACAGGAAGGCCTGGAACACCCGCGTGCCCGCCACCGCCGCCGACAGCGGCAAGGTCCCGCCGGTCAGGGCCTTGGACAGGGTGACGATGTCGGGCTCGATCCCGGCCTGCTGCATGGCGAACATCGACCCTGTGCGGCCAAAACCGGTGAATATCTCGTCGAAGATCAGCAGCACGCCGTGAGCGTCGGCCAGTCGCCGCAGAGCCCGCAGGGTGTCGGGACCGTGCAGCAGCATGCCGCCCGCGCCCTGCACCAGCGGCTCGACCAGGAGCGCCGCGATCTCCCCGCCCCGCTCGGCCAGCAGGGCGTCCAGCGCCGCCTCTCCGTCGACGTCGCGCGGCAGGTTGGCGATGACCTGAGCCGGCATGACCCCCGAGAACAGGCTGTGCATGCCCTCCTCGGGATCGCAGACCGTCATCGTCGCCAGGGTGTCGCCGTGATAGCCGCCCCGGAACGACAGGAACCGCGACCGGCCGGTCTCGCCGCGATTGATGTGGAACTGCAGGGCCATCTTCATGGCGATCTCGACCGCCACCGAGCCCGACTCGGCGAAGAAGGCATGGTTCAGATCGCCCGGCAGCAGGTCGGCCAAACGCCTGGCCAGCCGATAGGCGGGCTCGTGCGCCAGACCGCCGAACATCACATGCGGCATCCGCTCGATCTGGTCGCGCAGGGCCTGGGCGATGTGCGGATGATTGTAGCCATGGCAGGCGGTCCACCACGAGGCCAGGCCGTCGACCAGCTCTCGCCCGTCGGCCAGCACCAGCCGCGAGCCGTGGGTGGCCACCACCGGCAGCGGCGGCCGGGCGGTCTGCATCTGGCAATAGGGCCGCAGACGTGGGAGCGCGCCTTCAGCCAGGCCAGTCGGGGGTCATGGACGATCCTGCGTTGCACCTCCCTTTTCGTTGCCATGGGAGGGCGCCTTGCCTATGCCCTGCGCCCTGCCTTCGCAAACGGGAAACAGCATGCAGAGCCTCGACGCCTTCGCCGGCGACAAGCTGACGGCCTTGGAGGCCAAGAGCCTGCGCCGTACGCTCAAGCCCACACGGCGACTGGACGGCGCGGTCGTCGAGCCGCGACGGCCGCCGGCTTGATCTCGTTCTCCTGCAACGACTATCTGAACCTGTCGCATCACCCCGGCGGTGCGCGCCGCGCCGCCGCCGAAAGCAGCCCTGAACTACGGAGCGGGCGCTGGCCGCTTCGCGGCGCTGGTCACCGGCGATCATCCGCTGCTGGGCGACCTGGAAAAGCGGCTGGCGCGCCTGAAGGGAACCGAGGCTGCCTGCGTGTTCGGTTCGGGCTATCTGGCCAATCTGGGCGTGATCCCCACCTTCGCCGGTCCGGGCGATGTGATCCTGGTCGACGAACTGGCACATGCCTGCATCTGGGCCGGGGCCAAGCTGTCGGGCGCCAGGGTGCTGGCGTTCCGCCATAACGACGTCGCCGAGCTCGATCGCCTTCTGAAGGCCGAGCGCTCCGCAGCGCGCCACGCCCTGGTCGCCACTGACGGCGTGTTCTCGATGGACGGCGACATTGCGCCGCTCGACGCCCTGTCGACGACCTGCGCGGCGCACGACGCCTGGCTGCTTTCGGACGACGCCCACGGGGTCGGCGTTCTGGCCGAGGGCCGAGGCTCGGCGGCGCTGTTCCCGGGCGCCGCCATCCCGCTGCAGATGGGCACCCTGTCCAAGGCCATCGGCTCGTACGGCGGCTATGTCTGCGGCTCACAGGCCGTGATCGACCTTCTGAAGACCCGGGCCCGCACCGTCGTCTACGCCACCGGCCTGCCTCCGGCCTCGGCGGCGGCGGCCCTGGCGGCGCTGGACATCATCGAAAACCAGCCGGCCCTGACCGCCCTGCCCCTGGCCAAGGCCCGCGCCTTCACCGACGCGCTGGACCTGCCTCCGGCGAGCAGTCCGATCGTGCCCGTGGTGATCGGCTCCGCAGCGGCCGCGCTGGAGGCCTCGGCCCGCCTGGAGGCCGAGGGCTTCCTGGTGGTCGCCATCCGCCCGCCGACCGTGCCCGAGGGCACGGCTCGGCTGCGCATCGCCTTCAGCGCCGCTCACACCGACGCCGATGTCCTGCGTCTGGCCGAGCGGGTCGCCGAGATCCGCAAGGACCTGGCGGCATGAGAAGCCTGTTCGTCGCCGGGACCGGCGCCGATATCGGCAAGACGCATGTGGCGTGCGCCCTGCTGCGCGCGGCGCTCGCCGACGGCCTGACCGCCGACGCCTTCAAGCCCGTCGTCAGCGGCTTTGATCCCGACGACGCCGCCGCCAGCGACCCGGCGAGACTGGCCGAGGCGCTGGAGCAGAGCCGGACGCCTTGGCCCGTATCTCGCCTCGTCGCTACCGCGCGCCGCTGGCCGCCAACCTCGCCGCGCGGCTGGAGGGGCAGACCTTGCTGCTGAGCGACCTGGTCGCCGACTGCCGCGCCCGCCTGGCTCGTCCGGACAGGGACCTGCTGGTGATGGAGGGCGCCGGCGGCGTGATGTCGCCCCTGACCGATGACGCGACCAATCTCGACCTGATGGTGGCTCTGGGCCTGCCTATCCTGCTGGTCGCGGGCTCCTATCTCGGCACGGTCAGCCATGTCCTGACAGCGCTGGAGGTCATCCGCGCCCGGAAACCTGACCGTCGCCGCCATCGTCGCGAGCGAAAGCCTCGACGCGCCCGACCTGACCCAGACCGCCGACCTGTTGCGAAACTTCGAGACCCACGCGCCGCTGGTCGTCGCGCCTCGTGCCAGGGCGTGGGATGGCTCACGGCTCCTTCAGGCGATCTTTCACCGCCAAGCCTAGCCTCGCAGGTCATGCGAAGAGCACAGAACGACAATGGGGCGGCCTCCGGAAGAAGCCGCCCCATCGCCTTTGGGATGAGCGGGGGATGGACGACTGATCCCTAGAACGGGATCTCGTCGTCCAGGTCGGCGCGAGAAGCTTTCGCGTCGGGCCGCTGGAGCAGCGGCCCGGCGCGCCGCCGCCGTAGCCGCCGCCGCCGCCGCCGCCGCTGGAACGTCCGTCGTCACCGCCGCCCCGCCGCCGCCGGAAGCGCCGTCCCGGCCGCCCAGCATGGTCAGCTCGCCGCGTGAACTTCTGCAGCACCACCTCGGTCGAGAACATTCTCGACGCCCTGCCGGTATCCGTCCACTTGCGCGTCTGCAGCAGCGCCCTCGATGTAGACCGTCAGAGCCCTTGCGTCAGGTACTGCTCGGCGACCTTCACCAGGTTGTCGTTGAAGATCACCACCCGGTGCCACTCGGTCTTTCCTCGCGCTCGCCCGACGTGCGGTCGCGCCAGCTCTCCGAGGTGGCGATGCGCAGATTGGCGACACGGTCACCGGAACCCAGGCTGCGGATTTCGGGATCGGCCCCGAGGTTGCCGACCAGAATGACCTTGTTGTGCGCCTTGCCCGCCATCGTTCCGACCTCCTTCTCGCCCGGCGACCCATGCGCCAGAATCTGATCAAGACGTTAACGGAGGGGCCGGGTCAACTCAATTTGTTCTCAATACGTTCTTGTGGACGACGATGATGACGCAGCCACGCCCTATTGGGACGGCGGCGCCTGGCGGACGGCGCCGGGCACGGCCAGACGGCCGTCACCCGTGCGCACCAGAGACATGAAGCGCGCGCCGTCATAGGTCTGCCCCAAGAAGATGCCTTCCTTTTCAAGGAAGATGAAACTGCCCTGATGCGACCCCGCAAGGGTCCGATTGGGACTGCCCATGCGGACAAACCGGATGCGCATGCCTTCCAGCGTGGCGGCGCACTGCTCCATGGTCTCGACGTTGCGCGCCACGGGATTGTAGCGCAGCGTCTTGTCCTTGTTGGTGGCGACGTGGAAGCAGACCCCCTTCTCGAAGGGAGCCGTGATCTGCTTCTCACGCCGACAGGGCCAGCGCTGCGGTCGTGACGATAACGGCGGTCAGGATCTGACGACGCATGAGCGATACTCGTCTTAGCCGGCCGCCGGAATCGAGCAGTTCGATCCCTGGTCGATCACGGCGTGGAAGGAACGGTTGTCTGACGACGCCTCGACACGACCCGGCACCAGGCGGAGGGTCTCCTCGCCCCAACGACCATAGGTCGCACCGCCGGGCTTCTCGCAACGGCCGGCGAACAGGATCTGGGCGCAGGCGTTCAAGGTGATATCG
>CBDIQV010000004.1:0-586422 GCA_965284055.1 Caulobacteraceae bacterium | reverse complement strand
CGCCACTAGATCCCGATAGGCGCCAGGTCCATGTACGGCCCGCCCCGCGCGCCAGCCTCGGCGCGGTTTAGCACCTTGTCCTCGTGCGTCCCGGCCACACTCACGCGAACGCCGCGATAGCGGATCGTCACGGGATCCGGTGCCGACAGCGCGCTGCCCTGGACGGTGCTCCAGCCGCCACCACAGCCGTCACCGCCAGTGGCTGCTCGAACTGGTAGCCCCGCCGTGCGTCGCCGCTTATCGGCCACGCATCTTTGGCGGCGTCCATGTCGAAGATCGTCGATGTCTTTCGAGCTTCGCTGGGGCCCGGCTACGGCTGATTCTGGCTGCAGTTCGGGTCGGCTTCGCGCTCCGCGTCCACAGCTATGCTCCGAGATAGCCGGCGAATGTCGGAGTTCCTGGACGTGACCCAATGTTCCGCTGCATGCCGCGTTTCAGCCGCGCCAGCGGAGCCTTGAGGGCAAAGCCGGCCGCCCGCAGGGCGCGAACGGACACCAGCTTCCGGGCCGATTGAGGGGGGGCGTGCAGAGAATAGCTGGCCGGTTATAGCGCGCAGCTCGGCGCACTAGCAAAGCCTGGTCGTAGAGGATGCTGGAGGTGTGTGTCCTCGCCCTTTCTGAGCTCCGGAGATGGGGCAGGCGCAAACGCCGACCTGCATGCGCCCCCGATGTCTCGCCGCCCGCGTTGTCATGGCGTTGCTGGCCGGGTACGACAGCTTGCCCAAGGTACTCCTTCGAAAGTTTCAACTGGCGCATGCGTGAGATCACCATCGTCGATATCGCCAAGGCTGCGCACGTTTCGATCAAGACGGTCTCGCGGGTGGTCAACCGTGAGGATGGCGTCGGCGCGGCGACGCGGGCCCGTGTCGAGGATACCATTGCTCAGATGGGCTATCGCCCCAATGTCTCTGCGCGCTCCTTATCGAGCCGCCGCAGCTATCTGATCGGCTTGATCTTCCTGCGCGTCGGCGCTTATCACTACGTTGGTGAGGTGCAGGCTGGTGCGATGGCGGCGTGTCGCCGGGCGGGGTATCATCTCGTTGTCGAGCAGGTTGATAGCCCTGACGGCGCTGGCCCCCAAGGCCTGGAAGGCGTGCTCAGGGCAGGCCGGTTCGATGGCCTGATCCTGCCCCCGCCGGTGTGCGATGATCCCGAGGTCCTGGCGGTCATCAAGGCCGCTGGGCTAGCCTATGTTCGGATCGCGCCGGACCATGATTTTGATCTTTCGCCCTATGTCTTCATGGATGACAAAGAGGCCGCGCGCGCGATTACCGCTCGTCTCTGGGACCTGGGTCATCGTCGGATCGCGTTCATTGACGGCCCGCCCGATCATGGATCGGCGCGTCGCCGACGCGAGGGATATCTGGCCGCCTTGGCCGAGCGCGGCGCGGAGGCCAGGCCTGAATGGATCGCGCCCGGCAGCTTCTACAGTCTGTCGGGTTTCGATGCGGCCGAAGCGCTTCTATCGCTGCCGGAGCGTCCCACGGCGATTTTCGCCTCCAATGACGAGATGGCGCTTGGTGTGCTCGCGGCCGCCGCCAAGCGAGGACTGTCGGTTCCCCAAGACCTGTCTGTGGCGGGATTCGACGATGGTCCTTCGGCGTCCTCGGCTTGGCCGCGCCTGACAACCGTTCACCATCCCGTCGCCGAGATGGCGCATGCGGCGACCGAAATGCTGATCGAGAGCTTCGGCGACGAACGGTTCCGGGGGCGAACCAAGGTCCGTCAGCTTGACTACAGGATCGTCAGACGCCTCGACGGGGATTCCGCCCAAATCCTGACCAGTGAAAATTGACAGATTTTTCCACTGAAATGTTCAGTGTGGAATTGATCGACCCCAGTATTCGCCAATATTTAATGTAAAATTCTAGACAGCGGTGTCTTTGGAAAATCCAATAGACAACGTTGTCGTACCGTGTTGTCTAATTACGACAACGTTGTCGTTGCGGATCAACCGCGGCGAAGCGACGTCACGAAGCCTCGGGACAAGGGGCGGAGGAAACCACCGGTCGTCGCTTGCGACGCTCGGCATTCAAGCCGGATCGGGACCGACGCGCATGTGTCGGCAGCCTGATTTCTGCTTGGCGCAGGAAAAGGGGAAACACATGCGCACCATGCTTTTGGCTTCGGCCGCCGTCGCGGCTTTCGGTCTCTATGCTCAGACCGCCAATGCCCAACAAACTGAACAAGCCCAACTCGACGAGGTGGTCGTGACCGCCCAACGTCGCAGCGAGAACCTGCAAAATACGCCTCTGACCATCTCGGCGGTGACCGGCGAGAAACTGGAATCCCAGGGGATCAAGACCGTGGTCGACCTGGCCAACCAGGTGCCGGCGCTGCAGATCACGTCCAGCGGCTCCGGCGCGGCCCAGATCTTTCTGCGCGGCATTGGCAGCACCAACACCACCGAGGTCGGCGACCCTGCGGTGGCCTATCACATCGACGGCATATATCAGGCCCGCAGCACCTCGGTGGGCGCGCTGTTCTACGATGTTGACCGCATCGAGGTCCTGCGCGGCCCTCAGGGCACGCTGTACGGCCGCAACGCCACGGCGGGCGCGATCAACGTCATCACCAAGCAGCCCAAGTTCGACTATGAGGCCAACGGCTCGGTCGACGTCGGCAACTATGGCGCCCTGACGACCTCGGGCATGGTCAATGTCCCCGTCAGCGATACCGTCGCGGTGAGGGCGGCCTTCCAGCAGAGCCGCCACGATGGTTACGTCGTGGCGCTCAACAAGGGTCCCGGCACCGGCGGCAACGACCGCTACGACCAGGACGACAAGTCGGCTCGCGTCCAGCTGCTATGGAAGCCCAGCGATGTGCTGTCGGTTCGCCTGAGCACTGACTACCTGCACCAGGGCGGAGCGGGCGGTGGCGACAACGCCTATGGCGTTGCGCGCGCCACGGGCGATCCGTGGACCTGCAATTGCGCGACCAATATCTATCGCAACAACAAGTTCTTCAGCGCTGGCGGCGAGGTCAATTGGGACCTGAGCTTTGCCACCCTGACCTATCTGACCGGCTATAACTTCTCGCGCCTGGACCGCTCGGGTGAGAACGCCAGCACAGGGGCCCCCAACTACTTCAAGGGCAAGGACTTCACTTGGTCCCACGAACTGCGCCTGGGCGGCAAGACGGGCGACCTGACCTGGGTGGCGGGCCTCTATCGCTTCACGGAAGACAACAATGTCGACTTCCGGGTGTTCCTGGCGACCAATTCCTATCTGTCGTTCATCCAGCCGCAAGTGACGGCCAAGTCTTGGGCGGCTTTCGGTCAGGGCACCTATGCGGTGACCGATCGCCTGCGCCTGACGGGCGGCCTGCGCTACACCGAAGACCAGAAGGGGCGCAACGGCGGCACTTACCTGACGAATGGCGCCGGCGCGATCACCTCGACCGTGGTCATCAACAAGGCCGACGCCAAGTGGGACGCGCTGAACTGGAAGGCGGGCGCCGACTTCGACTTGACTGACACCTCGATGCTCTACGCCAACGTTGCCACGGGCTATAAGGCCGGCGGCTACTATGACGGCGTCGGCGCCAATACCTACCAGCCTGAAAAGATCACCTCCTACGAGGCGGGCGTGAAGAACCGCTTCCTCGACAACCGGCTGCAGTTCAACGCCAGCGCCTTCTTGTACGACTACCAGGACTTCCAGGTGTCGGCGATCGGTGTGATCGCGGGCCAGAACGCCACCGTGACCCTCAACGCCGACAAGGCCCAGGTGTACGGCCTGGAGTTCGAGACCAACTTGGTGATCACCGAAAACGATCGCCTGGACGCCACCCTGGGCTGGTTGCACGCCGAATATACCGACTTCGTGCTGCCGCTGGGCGACGCCTTCGCCAACAACAGCGCCAATGCCACGGTGGCGTCCTGCTACACGGCCAACTTCTCCGCCGCCGCGCCGCGTTCGACCGACTTCTCGGGTTGTCGCATGGCCCGGACGCCGGAGTGGACTCTGAACGTCGCCTACCAGCACACCTGGGCCCTGGAGTCGGGCGCCAAGCTGACGGGGCGGATCTCCAGCCACTACGAGACCGGCAAGAACCTCGAATATCACGGCTTCGCCCAGAACAAGCAGGAAGGCTTCACCAAGACCGACCTGAACCTGACCTATGCCAGCAGCGACGATCGCTGGACGCTTCAGGGCTATGTTCGCAACCTTGAGGACGAGAACGTGCGCACGGCCTCGTCGCCGAACTCGACGACCGGTCTGGCCAACAACGGCAACGGCGAATTCTATGCGCCGCCGCGCACCTACGGCCTGCGTCTCGGCGTGACCTTCTAGCCTCCCAACGACTTGAGCCCCCGGCGGTCCTGCCCGCCGGGGGCGCTCTTTTGTCTCGTATTCCAGAGTGAGTGTTCGGTGATGAGGTTTCAGGTTCTGTTGCTGTCGGCCGCCGCGTCGATTGCGCATGCTCAATCGCAAAGCCGCGAGGCAGAGGCCCTGGCTGACCTTGTCGGGCAGGCCGATGCCGTGCTGGTCGATGCACCTTGTTCGGGTACCGGCACCTGGCGGCGCAGCCCGGAAGGGCGCTGGCGGCTGACGCCGGACCAGCTTGCCCGCTATGCAGCGGTCCAGGCCTCGACGAGAAGGCCGGGCAGATGATGCACGGCACCTTGCCCGCCAGCGGCCCGATGGGTGTGGCTGGCATGGGCGCCGGCTACGACCTGGCCAAGGTCAAACCGTTGATCATCGAGCGCCACGTCACCACCTTCATCACGCGCCTGGGCGGCGCGCCCGCCTTGCTGGCCGAACAGAACAACGCCGTTCAGGCCATCGCCGAAACCGGCCGCCTGGGCGTGCCCGCGACGATCAGCACCGACCCGCGCAGCCACTTCCAATTCACGGCCGGGGCCAGTGTCGCCGCCGGTGGGTTCTCGCAATGGCCCGAGGCCACAGGCCTGGCCGCCATCGGCGATCCGGCGCTGGTCAAGCGCTTCGGCGAGATCGCCCGCCAGGAATACCGCGCCGTCGGCATCCACCAGGCCCTGTCGCCGATGGCGGACCTGGCCACCGAGCCGCGCTGGTCGCGGATCAACGGCACGTTCGGCGAGGACGCCGATCTGGTCGGCGAGCTGGTCAAGGCCTACGTCCAGGGCTTCCAGGGCGGCGATACGGGGCTGACCGCCAATGGCGTCTCGGCCGTGGTCAAACACTGGGTCGGTTATGGCGCTTCGGCCAAGGGCCTGGACGGCCACAACAGCTACGGCCGCTATGCGGTGTTTCCCAAGGGCCAACTGCCGCTGCACGTCAAACCCTTCGAGGGCGCGTTCGAGGCCGGAGTGGTCGGGGTGATGCCGACCTACGCCATCCTCAAGGACCAGAGTCTGGACGAGAAGCCGCTGGAGGCGGTTGGCGCGGGCTTCAGCAAGACGCTGCTGACCGATCTGCTGCGTGGCCGGCACGGCTTCAAGGGCGTGGTGGTCTCTGACTGGGCGATCACCAATGACTGCGGCGACACCTGCCGCAACGGCTTTCCTACGGGACAGGGGCCCACCTTCGTCGGCTTCTCAACGGCCTGGGGTGTTGAGGACCTGACCAAGGTCGACCGTTACGCCAAGGGCGTGAATGCAGGGTTGGACCAGTTCGGTGGTGTCGAGGACACGGCCGAGCTGGTGGCCGCCGTGAGAGCCGGCAAGATCACCGAGGCGCGTGTCGGCCAGTCCGCCTATCGCGTGCTGAAGGTGAAGTTCGAGCAGGGCCTGTTCGAAAACCCCTATGTCGATCCGAAGGTGGCGACCGCAACGGTCGGCGCGCCGCAGTTCGTCGCCGAAGGCCGCGCCGCCCAGAGCCGCGCCCTTGTCCTGCTGGAGAACAAGCAGGACCTGCTACCGCTGAAGAGCGGCAAACGGGTCTATCTGAAGGGCGTCTCGCCGGACGTCGCCAAGGCCCACGGCCTGACGCCGGTGGCGGATCTCGCCGAGGCCGAGCTGGCCATCATCCGGGTCGCCGCGCCCTTTCAGATACTGCACCCGAATTACACCTTCGGCAGCCGCCAGCACGAGGGCGACCTGTCGTTCAGGGACGGCGCGGAAGACTATGAGTCCGATCAAGGCCGCTTCGGCCAAGGTCCCGACCATTGTCAGCGTCTATCTGGACCGTCCGGCGATCCTGACCAATGTCCGTGACAAGGCCGCAGCGCTGATCGGCGACTTCGGGTCCAGCGACGACGCCTTGCTCGACGCCCTGACCGGGGTCGCGCCGCCGCACGGCAAGCTGCCGCTGGAGCTGCCCTCTTCGATGGCCGCCGTCGAGGCCCAGGCCGAGGACGCGCCGCACGACAGCGAAAAGCCGCTCTATCCGATCCACTACGGCCTGACCTATTGAGGATGACCGCCATGTCCCGATCCCTGACCGCCGCCAGCGTGGCCGTCCTGACCCTCGCCATGGGGGGCTTTGCAACGATAGCCTCGGCCCAGGCCGCCAAGCCGTGGATGAACACCAAGCTGTCGCCGGACGAGCGCGCTCGCCTGCTGGACGCCGAGCTGACGCTCGACGAGCGCATCGGCCTGGTCCACGGCCCGATGGCTATGCCCTACAAGATCAAGACGATCCCAAAGGGTGCGATCGGCTCGGCGGGCTACATCCCCGGCGTCGAGCGCCTGGGCATTCCCGCCTTGCAGGAGAGCGACGCCAGCCTGGGCGTCACCAACCCCCTGGGCATGCGGCCGGGTGATGGCGCGACGGCGCTGCCGTCGGGTCTGGCCCTAGCCGCGACCTTCAACGCCAAGCTGGCCTATGACGGCGGAGCCATGGTCGGGCGCGAGGCCCGGGCCAAGGGCTTCAACGTCCAGTTGGCGGGCGGCGTCAATCTGGCCCGCGATCCGCGCAACGGCCGCAATTTCGAGTATCTGGGCGAGGATCCGCTGTTGGCCGGAACTCTGGCCGGGGCGTCCATCAAGGGCATCGAAGCCCAGAACGTCGTCTCGACCATCAAGCACTTCTCGATCAATGGCCAGGAGACCAACCGCCACTGGGCCAATTCGGTGATCGAGGAGGGCGCGCACCGCGAGAGCGATCTGCTGGCTTTCCAGATCGCTATCGAGAAGGGCCAGCCTAGCTCGGTGATGTGCGCCTACAACCTCGTCAACGGCGACTACAGCTGCGGCAACGACCACCTGCTGAACGGCGTGCTGAAGGGCGACTGGGCCTATAAGGGCTGGGTGATGTCGGACTGGGGCGCCGTCCACGCCATGGACTATGCCGTCAAGGGCCTGGACCAGCAGTCGGGTGAGCAACTGGACGACCAGATCTGGTTTGGCGCGCCGCTGAAGGCCGCCGTCGAGACGGGCGCGGTTCCCGCCGCGCGCCTGTCGGACATGACCCGCCGCATCCTGCGCTCGATGTTCGCCGCAGGTCTGTTCGACGTTCCGGCCGCCAAGAGCGAGATCGACTACGCGGCCAATGCCGAGATCGCCCGCAAGGTCGCGCAGGAAGGCATCGTCCTGCTGAAGAACCGCGAGGGCCTGCTGCCTCTGGCCAAGAGCGCCAAGACCATCGCCGTGATCGGCGGCCACGCCGACGCAGGCGTTCTGTCGGGCGGCGGCTCGTCGCAGGTGATCGCGCCCGGCGGCGCCAAGGTAGCCATTCCGATGGGCGGGGAGGGGATGATGGCCGCCTTCCGCAACCAGATCCTGCATCCGTCCCCGCCGCTGGCCGCCATTCGCGCCGAGGCGCCTAGCGCCAAGGTGACCTTCAACGACGGCCGCTATGTCGCCTCGGCCGTCGCCGCGGCCAAGGCCGCCGACGTGGTCATCGTGTTCGGCAACCAGTGGATGGGCGAAGGCGAGGACGCGCCGGACCTGTCGCTGCCGGAAGGTCAGGACGTCCTGATCGCCGCCGTCACCGCCGCCAACCCCAACAGCATCGTGGTGCTACAGACCGGCGGTCCGGTGACCATGCCCTGGCTCGCCCAGGCCGGCGCAGTGGTCGAGGCCTGGTACTCTGGCGCCAAGGGCGGCGAGGCGATCGCCGACGTGCTGTTTGGCGAGGTTGACGCCTCGGGCCGCCTGCCCATGACCTTCCCGGTGTCGATCGAGCAATATCCGCGCGTGAAGCTGCCGGGTCTTGGCTTGCCGGAGAAGACCCAGTTCGACGTGGTCTATGACGAGGGCGCGGACGTCGGCTATCGCCGCTTCGCCGCCACGGGCCAGAAGCCGCTGTTCCCGTTCGGACACGGCCTGTCCTACACGCGCTTCGGCTACGCCAGCGTGAAGGTGACCGGCGGCGACGCCCTCACGGTCAGCTTCGACGTCACCAACACCGGTCAGCGTCCGGGCAAGGACACGCCTCAGGTCTATCTGACCAACGCTGCCGGCAAGTCGCTAGAACGGCTGATCGGCTTCGAGAAGGTCGAGCTGAAGCCGGGCGAAACGCGCCGTGTTACCGTCACCGCCGATCAGCGTCTGCTGGGGGGCTTCGACGTCGCCGGCAAGCGCTGGTCGTTGAAGGCCGGCGACTATCAGGTGGCGGTGGGGGCCTCATCCGCCGACCTGGCGCTGACGGGCGTCGCCAAGATCAAGGCTCGGAGCATCAAGCCATGAGAACGCCGATCAAAGCCTCCGCCATCGCGGCCCTGACCCTGGCGGCGACGTCCGCCTGGGCCGGGGATCCGCTGGTGAAGACGACCGCGGGGCCGATCGTCGGCGCCGAGACCGCCGGCGTCGCGGCCTTCAAGGGGGTGCCCTTCGCCGCCCCGCCGGTCGGCGATCTGCGCTGGCGCGCTCCTCAGGCGCCCAAGGCCTGGACTGCGCCGCGCGACGCGAAGCGATATGGCCCCGACTGCATGCAGAAGCCCTTCCCCGGCGACGCCGCCCCCCTGGGCGTGACGCCGGCCGAGGACTGTCTCTATCTGAACGTCTGGACGCCGAGCGACGCCGTCGGAAAGCCCAAGACCAAAAAGCCGGTCATGGTCTGGATCTATGGTGGCGGCTTCGTGAACGGCGGCAGTTCACCCGCCGTCTACAGCGGCGACCGCTTCGCCCGCGACGGCGTGGTGCTGGTCAGCTTCAACTATCGGGTCGGCCGCTTCGGTTTCTTCGCGCATCCGGCCCTGACCGCCGCCAACGCCGACGGCGGCCTGCTGGGTAACTACGCTCTGATGGACCAGATCGCGGCGCTGAAATGGGTGCGCGACAATATCGACGCCTTCGGGGGCGATCCGTCCAATGTCACGATCTTCGGCGAGTCCGCCGGTGGGATGTCGATCCACGCGCTTCTGACCTCGCCTCTGGCCGTGGGCTTGTTCCAGAAGGCGATCATCGAGTCCGGTGGAGGCCGTCCGCGCCTGTTGCCGACCTTGCCGCTGACGGCGACGGGCGACACGCGCTCGGCCGAGACGGCCGGCAAGGCCTTCGCCGCCAAGGCGGGCGTCACCGGCGAGGACGCCGCCGCTCTGGCGGCGCTGCGCGCCCTGCCGGCCGACTCGGTCGTCGACGGCCTCAACATGGCCACGTCGGGCGTTCCCACCTGGGGCGGGGGTCCGATGATCGACGGTAAGATCCTGCTGCGCGAACCGCTGGCCGCCTATGAGGCCGGCGCCTGGAGCAAGATGCCGGTGATGGTCGGCGCCACCAGCGCGGACGGGTTCTTCGGCGGAACGCCCGACCAGGTCTATGCGCCGTTTGGCGACAAGCGGCCGGCCGCCGAGGCGCTTTACGATCCTGACGGCAAGACGCCGATCGGCGTCTATGGTTGGAAGGCTGCGGGCGACCGGATGTTCATCGAGCCGGCGCGCAAGATCGCCCGGACGCTCTCGGAGCAGGGCCTGCCAGTTTACGCGTTCCGCTTCTCATACGTCGCGGAGAGCCAGCGGAGCCAGTGGTGGGGCGCGCCTCACGCCACCGAAATCCCGTTCGTGTTCGATACGGTCGACGCCCGTTATGGCGCGGCGATGACCCCGGCTGACGCAGCCGCAGCCAAGGCCACCCACGCCTACTGGATCGGCTTCGCCAAGAGCGGCGTGCCTAGCGCCGAGGGTCTTCCAGCTTGGCCGGCCTATAAGGCGTCCAGCGATCAGATCCTGAATTTCAGCAATATGGGCCCTGTAGCGGGGCCCGATCCGTTGAAGGCAAGGCTGGATCTCATAGAGGCGACCCTGTCGGTCCCGCCGGCGCGATGACGCCTCGCCGGGAGTCCAAATGTCGATGCCGACCGGTTGACCAAGACCGACCTTTTGGCGGCGCTGTTGGCGCCACGTCTCTGTGGCGGAGGGCGGAGCCTCAGGGCGATCGTCCACTTGAATGCCCTTGTCAGATGACTAGTCCAGTCGCTCGTTGGGGCATTGCTTGAGCCGGTCGATCATCCATCGGCCGGCGGGGCCTGGAGGCGCGGCGGTTCGATAGACCGCCGACATCGGCATCAGGAAGCCGTCGGCGGGCATGTTCTCAATCGAGAGTTCGACCAGTCTGCCTTCGTCGATGTCCTGGCGCACCGCATGGAGCGGCATGCTGCCCCAGCCAAGCCCGCCGATCAGGAAGGCGTGCTTGGCCGACAGGTCCGCCAGCTTCCAGGTCGATACGGACATCACCCCAAACTCGCGTCCGGCCGACAGATCGGAGCGATCGGTCAGGACGAGCTGAACGTGGCGCTTCAGTTCGTCGCGTGAGATCGCCCCCGCATGACGGGCCAGCGGATGGCTGGCCGCAGCGACCATGATGCAACGAATGCTGGTGATCCGTTCCGCCGTGAGGCCGTCCGGAAGCGTAGGCAGCGAGCCGACGAAGCCGAAGCTGGCCTTGCCTTCGAGCACGGGCTGCACCGCCGCCCCGAGGGCCTCGACGTACAGGCGAAGCGGCGTGACCGGAAACACCTCGCGAAACTCCTTGGCGACCTCGGCCACGCGCTGCAGGGGCAGGAACACATCCATCACGGCGGTCAGTTCGGGCTCGAGACCGCCGGCGATGCCCTTGGCGCGCGCTCGAAGATCATCGACCCCGGCCACGATCGCGCGAACATCGTCCAGAAGGACGCTGCCCTCTGCGGTCAGTCGCGGGTATCGGCCGCTGCGATCAAAGAGTGGAACGTCGAGCTGGGCCTCTAGATTGGCGATCGTCTCGCTAATGGCCGACTGTGTTCGGCGCACGCGGCGGGCCGCGGCGGAGAAGCTTCCCGCGTCGGCCACGGCCACGAAGATGCGCATCTGGGCCAAGGAAAGGGCGTCTGCCACGGTCGTTTCTCCTATCGGATCGGGCGATGGCTGGCATCGGATCTTCGTGGCTGCCCTGAGCCGGGCGGGGATGCAATCTCGAGACCTGTGGTTCGGGGCGCGGAGACGGTGCGACCCGACCGGTCGCGGATCAAGGGAAGGACCTCGTCATGCTCCACACTCATGAGGGGCGCATCGCAGTTGTGACCGGCGCTGGGCGCGGCATCGGCTCGGCCATCGCGCTGGGTTTGGCGCAGCGGGGCGCCAAGGTCGTCGTCGTCGACCTCGCCCACCCGGATGATACGGTCGCTGCAATCGGGAGCGCGGCCATTGGCGTCGCCGCCGACGTCTCCAGCCCCGAGGGCTGGGCCGCGATCGGGCGCGCGGCGGCGCAGGCGTTCGGGGGGGTGGACATCGTGGTCAACAACGCCGCCTACTACCCCAATCATCCGATCGATGACCTCGACCTCGAAACCTGGCGACGGACGATGTCCGTCAATCTGGACGCGCAGTTCCTGTCGGCCAAGCAGTTCGTGCCGGCGATGCGTCGCAAGCAATGGGGCCGCTTCGTGGGCATCTCGTCCAATTCGATCGGGTTGCCGGTCAAGGGCATGAGCCACTACATGGCCTCGAAGATGGGCATTATCGGTTTCATGCGCGGCCTGGCCAACGACGTGGCCAATGACGGCATCACCTGTAACGCCGTGCTGCCTGGTCTCACCCACACCGTCGCCACCGAGGCCCAGGGCGAAGCCCAAAGGCGCGCCACCTGGCAGGCTCAGGCCATCCAGCGTTTTGCTGAACCCGACGACATCGTCGGACCGGTGCAGTTCCTGACTTCTGATGACGCGGCCTTCATGACCGCTCAAGCCCTGGTCGTCGATGGCGGCCAGTATCGGGTCGGGTAGGCGCTGATCTCGCGCGCGCAACAGGGGGCAGGAGATTCGACGACCAAGCCGTTGGCGATAGAGGGGCGTGACCCCGGCTTGGTCGCCGAGCACGGACTTTAAATCCATCGAAAGGGACTTGAACATGAGCAATACAACCGCCGTTGAGCTGCTGCGCCGCAGCCTCAACACCTTCTTGGCCAAGGACATGAAGGGGTGGACTGACCTGTGCGCTGAGGACGTCGTCGCCGAGTTTCCGTTCGCCCCGGAAGGCTCGCCTGCGCGCATCGAGGGGCGCGCGGCGCTCTATGAGTATCTGCGCGGTTATCCCGACGCTATTGATGTGCGCGCTTTGCCAACCCTGAAGACCTACGCGACCGATGACCCGTCCGTGGCGATCGCCGAATGGAGCGCGTCTGGCAAAGTGCTGGCCAATGGCAATCCCTATGAGATGCGCTACGCCACCTTCGTGACGTTCCGGGACGGCCTGATCGTCAACTATCGCGAATACTGGAATCCGCTCGCGTTCCTCAACGCCATGAGCGGCGCCCGCTTCGACGGCTAACCGAGACGGCCAAGGAACTGGAGGGCGCGCGCGACGCGAACGCCCTCCAGCCTCGGTGGCGTCTAGAGCTTGACGAAGTTATGGGTCGACAGCGCGCCGAACGGCAACTGCGCCAGCGGGCCACCAACGTCGAGCGCGCCCAGGTCAACGGCGAAAAACTCCATAGCCTCGATCAGGCCGCGAACCTTGGCCTTCGCATCGGCGTCGTCGCCGGAATAGAACAGCACGCGATTGCCGCCGGCGGTCTTGGGCTCGGGCAGGACATTGACGTCGAGGTGGTTGAACGCCTTGACGACCCGAGCGCCCGGCACGAACTGGCTGAAAACCTCGCTCGAGTGCTTGCCGCCCAGGTCCACGGCCTTGATGCCGTAGGCCGCGAGCGGATTGGTCGGGTCGCTGGCGTCCGGCGAGTTTGGGTCGAGGAACTCGACCGGATTGGTGCCGTCGACGACGATGCGGCCGTTCCAGGCGGGTAGGGCCGTGAACACCTTTTCGGCATCCGTCCAGCGCACCGCGGCGAACACGATGTCGGCTTGGGCGGCTTCCTCGACCGTGCCGGCCTTGATGAAGGGGCCCAGTTCCTCGACCAGCGCGGCCAGGGAGGCCGGGCCGCGGCTGTTGGAGATCGTGGCCGAGATGCCGGCCTTGGCCAAGGCGCGCGCCAGGTTCGAACCCAGGGCGCCAGCGCCGATGATACCGATGCTCATTTGTCTATTCCTTTAGTTGGGGGGGGGCTGAAAAGGGAGCCGCCAGCGCCCCTTGAGGCTGGACGGTCCGTGGCGTGATCTCAGGCCCTAGAGCTCTGAAATGATTGTGTGTCGCTGTCGTAACGACATTTTAGGGCAAGCCTTCACCACACGAGTGGGATGGAGAACTTGCCAAGCTTGGCGACCTCGGCCGCGATGTCGGCGATCGTTGTCTTGGCCAGTTCGGCCTCCATGGCCTGGCGCGCCCGGTCGAGCGTGGGTTGCAGGGCGTCCAGGATGTTGCCACCCACCGCGCAGCCCTTGCAGGGCGGCGTGCGGTGAAGCGAGAACAGCTCCGTATCCTCGACGGCGTTGTAGACATCCAGCAGGCGGATCTCCTCAGCGGGCCGCGCCAGCATCGCGCCGCCGCCGGCCCCGAGCTGCGAGCGGGTGAGACCCGCTTCGCTGAGGCGTGACAGAAGCCCGCGGATGACAACAGCGCCGGTGTTGGCCGAGAAGGCCAGGTCTTCCGAGCGCAGCGGCTTTCCGCCGCTCACGGCGAGCGCCGTGAGGGCGTGGGCGGCGACTGCGAAGCGTGTGCTGGTCGGCATGACTAGTTCCGTTTGTGTGTCGTCATCACTATTACACAGTCGAAGGCCGGGCAAGGCCTATTTTCACCCGGCGGCGAGAAACTCGCGTTGAGGCTTGAGTGATGTCGGCCGGTCAGGCGTTGGTCGAGGTCATGTCCGCGCCGTCGGCATGAACCCTGCGCCGTTCCCATTCTACCAGGACGTCGAGAAAGGCGCTGACGCGGGCGCGGCGGAAGCGCGTCGCGGGTGTGACGGCGTAGATGCCGCCGCTCTCGAGTCGCCAATCAGGCAGCAGTCGCACCAGTCGCCCGCTGGCCAGATCCGCCTGCGCCGCATAGTCGGGAAGGACCGACGCTCCGACGCCGGCGCGTACGGCCTCCAGAGCTCCCAGCGTGGCGTCGATGATCAGCGTCGCTGAAAATCGTACGGATCGCTGGCGTCCGGCGCCATCGGAGAAGGTCCAACCCAGCGGATCGCGCAGGACGCTGTTGGCGACGAAGGGCAGGTCGGCGACCTGATCGGGCGTGGTCGTGTCCATCAAGCGCGCGGCTAGCTGGGGCGTGCCGACCAGGATCTGCTGAAACGACCCGATGCGCCTGGCCCGCAGGTTGCTGTCGTTCAACCAGCCGACCCGGATCGCCAGTTCGATATCCTTTTCGACGGGATCAAGGGTCTGGTCGCTGATTACAACATCAGCGGTGCATTCGGCATGGCGCCGCTGGAACTCGGCGATCGCCGGGACGACGACGGCGATCCCGTAGTCGAAGGGCGCGGTCAGGCGCAGCATGCCACTGGGCGCGCGATCGTCGGCTTCCAGACCGTCGAAGGCCTCTTGCGCTTCAGACAGCACGCGGGCGCAGCGCTCGTAGAAGGCGCGCCCCTCTTCGGTTGGCCGAACACTGCGTGTGGTGCGCACAAGAAGGGTCGTTTCAAAGGCTTGCTCGAGTCGTGCGACCTGCTGGCTGACAACGGCCTTGGTGATCCCCAGTCGCTCGGCGGCGGCGGTGAACGAGCCGGTTTCAACGACTTCGGCGAAATAGGCCAGTCGCTTGAGATTGTTGATCCCGCGGTTGGCGCCGTCGGTTTGATTGTATGTCTTTGGCATACAGAATGTCTATTTTCTCGATCTTTGAATTGCAATGGGTGAGGCGCATGTTGGTCGTCGAGCTGGAGCCTCCCGATGACCGACCGCTTTATCTACCTGTTCGATCCGGCGTGCGGCTGGTGCTACGGCGCGTCGGCGGGAATCCAATGTTCTCGCTTGCCGGCCCGACGTCACGGTGGATCTGCTCCCGACGGGGCTGTTCTCCGGCGAAGGCGCTCGCGCGCTCGATGCTGGCATGACCAGCCACATCTGGGCCGCCGATCAGCGTATCGCCCAGATGACCGGCGCGGCCTTCACCGAGCGCTATCGTGATCGGGTGATCGCTGGCGGTGGGCGGCTCGATAGCGGACCTGCGACCTTGGCCCTGACCGCGGTGTCCCTCTCGGCCCCGGCGCGCGAGCGCGAAGCGCTGAGCGCCATCCAGAGTGCGCGCTATGTCGAGGGAGCGGATATCACCGATCCCGCCATTTTGATCGAGATTCTCGCCGGCCTGTCTTTGACCGAGGCGGCGGCGATGATCGCCGAGCCTCATGCAGCATTGGTCGCCGCCGACCGGGGCCGCACGACCTACGCGCAAATCTTGATGCGGCGCTTTGGTCTCAGCGGCGTCCCCAGCCTCATCCGAGACGATAGGCAGGGCCTGGCCTTGGCCGACGCCAGCGCCCTTTACCGCAATCCGCTTTCCCTTCTTTCGACGGCCGGTGTCGCTTGACGCCCTGCAGCGCCGTTTCACCCTCAACAGAGCGACTGTTCCCCATGCACACCCGGAGATTGATGATGACGATGATCACAGGCGGCGCGGCCGCAACCCTCGCCGGTCAGACTGACGCCCTAGCTGCCGGCCCAAGCTGGAATGGAAGGCCTTCCCGGCCGGAGAGAACGGCTTCTTTCGTGCGCCGGTCCTTGTCTGGGGGCCCAAGGAGGCCGTGCTGATCGACGGCGGCTTCACGTTTCCCGACGGCCGCGCGCTGGTCGAGGCCATCAAGGCCACGGGCCGGAAGCTGACGACCATCTATGTCAGCCAGAGCGACCCGGACTACTATTTCAGCCTGGGCCCGATCAGGGCGGCTTTCCCGGACGCCAAGGTCGTCGCGGCCTCCGACACGATCGCGGCCATTCAGGCCAGCGTCGAGAAGAAGCTGGCGACCTGGGGGCCGCAGTTGGGCGACAACGGCCCCAAGGTCCTGGCCGATATCGTCATGCCGGTGGCTTTTGACGGCGACCATCTGACCGTCGATGGCCAGGCGATCCAGATCGTCGCGGCCGAGGGGCTGGCCAACCGCCGCTACCTTTGGGCGCCGTCGCTGTCGGCCATCTTCGGCGGCGTGCTGGTGTTCTCGGGCGTCCACGTATGGACCGCCGACACGGTGGGCGCGGAAGGCCGGGCGGCCTGGGTCAAGCAGTTGGACGCCATGCTGGCCCGCAAGCCGGCTGTGGTCGTGCCCGGTCACATGACGCTCTCAGCGCCGACCGGCGCGGCGGCCCTGACCTATACCCGCGACTATCTGCTGGCCTTCGAGCAGGAACTGGCCAAGGCCAAGGACAGCGCCGCCCTGATCGCCGCGATGACCGCCCGCTATCCCGACGCCGGCATGGGCGTGGCGCTGCAGATCGGCGCCAAGGTGGCGACCGGCGAAATGAAGTGGGGCTGAGCGATGGCCTCCAACAAGGACATCATCCGCGGGACCTATGAGGCCTCGCCTGCAGAGAAGGGCCAGCGGCTGCAAGCCGCGCTCGCGCCCGACGCGTCCTGGACCGAGGCGGCCGGCTTTCCCTATGCCGGAACCTATGTCGGCTTCGAGGCCATCGCGGCCGGCGTTTTCCGGCGCCTGGCCACCGAATGGGAGGGCTATGACGCGAAGGTCCACACCTATCTCGAGGATGGCGACACGGTCGCCGCCTTCGGGGTCTATTCGGGAACCTATCGCGCCACCGGCAAGGCGATGAGCGCCACCTTCGCCCACCTCTACAGGTTCAAGGACGGCAAGATCGTCGCGATGGAGCAGGTCGTCGACAGCGGCATGGTGCTGCGGGCCCTGAGCTAGCCCGCCGCCAGAAGCCGCAACCCGCCAGGAGGACAACCAGAATGATCAAGACCATCACGCCCGCCGTCATGGCCGTGTCGCTTCTGGCGGCCGGCCTGTCGGCTCCGGCCTTCGCCCAAACCCCGCCCTCTGCGCCGACCGCCTATGAGGTGGTCAAATCCCAGTACGCCGCCAATGCCCGGGGCGACCTGGACGGCATGCTCAGCAAGCTGGCGCCCGACGTTCGCTGGACGGAAATGGAAGGCTTCCCCTACCACGGGACCTACATTGGCAAGCAGGCCATCGTCGACAATGTCGTCAAGCGCGTCGGCAGCGAGTGGGACAATTACACCTTCACTCTGGATCGGCTGATCGATGCGGGCGACGTGGTCGTCGGCATCGGTCGCTATTCAGGGACCTACCGCAAGACCGGCAAGTTCATGACCGCGCGCGTCGTCCATGTCTGGGAGGTCAAGGACGGCAAGATCAACCGCTTCGAACAGTTCGCCGACACCTTGCTGATCGACCGGGCGGTGACCGGCGCCCAATAGGGCCAGTCCTTTCGCGTACCCATTGAGGCCTTGGGCGCGGGGGGATGAATACCACCGACGAAGTCCCCTTCGCGAGCGGATCCTGGCCTTGGCGCTGGATCGCTTCCCGCTGCCCTGGCACGGGCAGTTGTTGATGCGCCAGATGGCCGCTGAACTGGGGGTCACCCGCGCTTCTGCCCCGCGCCAAGCGCCGCCTTTACGGCGGGCGCGACCTCTTCGCCGAGCAATTCGATCGAACGCTGCATGGCCTTGGTTTCCAGCATGGCCGAACTCATCTGGAAGGTGAGGCGGGATATGCCGCCAAGCGCCTGATCGGCGGCCAGAACCTTGTCACGCACGGTCTCGGGGCTTCCGATCAGGAAGGCGCCGCCGGGGCCGCGCATCGCCTCGAACTGGGCGCGTGTTGCGGTCGTCCAGCCGCGCTCGCGACCGATCTCCGTAAACATATGCGCCCAGCCCGGAAAGAAGGCGTCGCCAGCGCTTTGGTCGCTGTCGCCGACGAAGCCCATCGCATGAACGCCGACCTTGAGCATCTCCGGCCCATGGCCAGCCCGGCGGCCGGCTTCGCGATAGAGATCCACCAGCGGCCGGAAGCGATCAAAGCCGCCGCCGATGATCGCGACCATCAGGGGCAGGCCAAGCGTCCCGGCTCGGATGAAGGATTGCGGTGTTCCGCCGCCCCCGAGCCAGATCGGCATCCTCTCCTGATGCGGCCGCGGATAGACCCCCTGGCCATTCAGCGCCGGTCGGAAGCGGCCGCGCCAGGTAACGCTGACCGAGTCGCGCAGCTTGAGGAGAAGGTCGAGCTTCTCGGCGAACAGGGCGTCGTAATCCTCCATCGCAAAGCCAAACAGTGGATAGGCTTCGCCAAACGAGCCGCGCCCGACCACGATCTCCGCACGGCCCTTGGCGATGAGGTCGATGGTGGCGAAGTCCTGAAAGACGCGCACGGGATCGGCGGCGCTGAGCACCGTCACAGCGCTGGTGAGCCGGATGCGCTGGGTGCGAGCCGCCGCCGCCGCCAAGATCACGGCCGGCGCGGCATCCAGGAACTCCTTGCGGTGATGTTCCCCGATCCCGAACACGTCCAGCCCGACGCGATCGGCGGTTTCCACCTCGGCAAGCAAGGCCTCCATCCGCTCGGCGGCCGGCGTGGTAAGGCTGGTCGCGGGATTGGGAATAGTCGCCACAAAGCTGTCGATGCCGATTTCCAACGATATTTCCTCGTCGTTGGCCGAGCCACGCTCGCCGGGAGGTCTAGGCCGCGAGCGCCTGAATTTGGGCCTTGGCAGCCGGCGATCGCCGCAGCCTTCACCTCCTCGCCCAAGGCCAGACCTTCGGCGCGGATCATCGTCACGTCGGTCAAGCCGATGAAGGCTAGAACGCTCAGCAGGTAGCTTTCCTGGTGGTCCATGACCGCCGCGCCGGGCACGTCACCCGAGACGGAACGCCGCCTCGCGCCGAGGCGACGAAAGCCGTCTTGCGCCATCTGACCAGGCCCTCGGGACCGTTGGCGCCGTATCGGAAAGTTCGGCCCGAGACGCTGACCCGGTCGACCCAAGCCTTGAGCTGGGAGGGGATGCCGAGATTGACCCGCATCGGCGCGCCGATAGCAATGATGTCGGCCGCGAAAAGCTCGTCGATATAGCGGCTTCCAGTGGCTAGATCCCGCTCCAGGGCGGCGTCATTGGCCTGAGCGCCCTGGAAGACGGCCATATGGGCGTCCGATAGATGCAGGGTGGCGTCGACGACCCCAGATCGCGCCGCACGACCTGGGCTCCGGGATGTAGCGCCTGTTGTCGGGCGACGATATCGGCCGTCAACGCGCGGCTCACCGAATGGCCGCCAAGGATGCTGGAATCGATATGTAGAATGGTGGTCACGGATTGGTCCTCCGGCCGCCCGATCGGTGAAGGTCTCTTGCGAGCGAAGAGTTTGTTGATCGCGGTCAGCACGAGCGGATGCCTCCCATGCGCAATCGATCGCCGGAAGCCGGTATTTTTCGATGCAATCCATCGGAAACGCCGATGGTTCGGTGTCTCGCCCGCGCTGTCCTGCGGATGACCGCAGCGGCGTGACCGAGGCGGGACGACGCGCCGATCTCGTTCTTCTGTCTGCAGATCTCTCTAGAGCCGATCGGCATTCCGGAGATCTCGAGGCGCTGACGTGACCAAGGTCCGCTGCTGGCGCAGAGGTACGGCGGTCTCATGCCGGGCTTTGGGGACAGCTTTTGCAGAATGTAGCCCCGTTCTTGAACGGGCGGGGCTAGGTGGGAGTCCACCTGCGAGAAACTCCCATGCCCGCCTTCACCATCGTTACCACCAGCGCGACCCTCGGCAGCGATGCGGTGGAGGTGAGGCACGCTGGGCGACGATTTCACCGGCGACGGCGAAGCCCTCGGCTATTCGCGCCGCATGGCCGAAAGAAAATCGTGGGCATGGCCCACCAACTGGCCCTGGATTTCGACTTTAGCACCGTGGGCCTCTACGACGGCGACCTGATCGATGAGGACATCGATCCGTCCCACACCGCTTTCCTGGGGGCCTGGGTTATGGACGAAGAGGGTGTGTCCTTCGTCGGAGCCGATGAATTGCGCGATGGCGAAGCTGGCCCCGAAGCCCCCTGACGCTAGGCAACTGAGGTTCGACCTCGCGCGGCGGCGCATAGATTACGCGTCCGTCGGCGCCGCCTGAATCCTTCAAATCTTCGATCTGCCCTGCGCTAGGTTGCGTTCCTCCTAGTTAGGCGTGAAGCCATTCCACCGCCGGCTGCGCGGCGACCAAATGTCCGGTATGCGGGGGCAGCTTGGGAGTACGCACAAGGCCAGCCCGGACGGGGGGAATGTGTGATGACAGAGGGCCTCCGGTCACGTCGCATCTGAGGATCTGGATGGCCCTATGGGCTTTGGTCGCCCGATTGTCTCCGGAATAGCAGTGTTCAAGGTCACCCGCACTGAGGGGCTGAGCAGCGCCGGTCGCCTCCTGAGAGGCTATTCGAGCGCGCCCGATCGGCGCCGTCAGATCCAACAGATCCACGCCGGTCCAATCCATGCGGAAGGCTGACCAATCCCAAGAGGAGATTCACGTCAGTCGCAATTCCGGCACGCCTTGAGTCATCGGGGGCTGCCAGCGCACACTGGGCGCACGATCGGCCTAACGCATTGAGATCGTTACCGCCGCGCGCGTCTCAAAATCCGGTTCCGAAAGGTGTGTCGGTTCGACCCCGACCGCCCGCTCCATATCTTTCTACAACCAGACGCCGTTTGTCGGCTATTTACAGCCTTTGGTTTCTGCGGCCGTATGTTGTTATTTTCGTTGAGGATACGGTTTTAGAATAAGTGTCGCGATTGTGCATTTGGTCGCAATGTCGCTGAAACTATTCGCGATGAAGTGTCCTGCGGGGCGCCCCATTTTTGACCGGCGAATGATAAAATCCTGCACTTTTTAGAATTCTATATTTACCATAAGTCGATCTCATTTGAATGGGCTCGAAACCTTGCGCTTCATGATTTGTCCGCATCGGGACAAATCAGCGTCTTGCCCGACCTCCCCGTCGCGACAAGGCGCGCAGGGGATAGTTATGACAATCAAATCTGAAAATGCATCGCGGCGTTTTAAGTCGGTGCTGCTGGCCGCCACGATCCTGGCCGTCGCCACCCCCGTGCTGGCTCAAGAGGCCAAGTCGACCACCGAGGTTGAGCAACTGGTGGTCACCGGAAAGCGGGTGTCCGAGGCGTCCGTCGCCGTCGGAACCGATCAGGCGACCGCGACGGTTTCCATCACCCGCGAGGCCCTGCTGTCGGCCCCCGCCGGCATTACCGGCCTGAAGATGCTGGAGTCCCTGCCTGGCTTCAACGTGCAGGCCAACGACGCCCTGGGGATGTACGAGTTCGGCAACTCAGTGACCGTGCGCGCCTTCAACTTCCAGCAGATCGGCTTCCTGCTCGACGATATCCCCATGGGCCGCAGCGACCAGTTCGGCGGCAGCCCGATCTATCGCTATGTCGACAACGAGAATCTGCTGCGCGTGACCGCGTCGTCGGGGGCGGGCGATGTGTCCTTGCCCAGCTATGTCTCGCTGCGGTCCGATCGTAGACTACTTCACCCAGGCTCCGCAGCAAGGAAGCCGGCGGCAAGGTCAGACCAGACCTGGGCAGTGACAATCTCAGCCGCACCTTCCTGCGCCTCGAGACGGGCGAGCATAACGGGCTTTCCGCCTATGCCAGCGGTTCGCTGATCAAGAGCGACCAGTGGCGCGGTCCGGGCACGATCGATCGGGAGCACTACGAGGGCAAGATCCGCTGGGGCTTCGAGACCGGCGACCTGACGTTCCAGACCGTGCACAACGACTATTACGACTTCGACTCACCGTCGTTCACCAAGGCCCAGTACGCAGGCACGGCGGGCGATGTCTTCGGCCGGTCGGGTCGGTCGTTCAGCTACATCGGCTATGTTCCGGCCCCCGGCGTCGCCGGAAGCACCGCCACGGCCACCAACCTGCCGGGCGTCGCCGGCGGTCCGCTCTATTCGAACGCCAACTATATCCAGTATTACAAGTTCGGCCTGAACGCCCGGAACGACCACCTGTATGGCCTGACGCTGCACAAGGATCTGGGCGAGAACCTGCGCTTCACCGGGTCGACCTACTACGAGAAGAAGGGCGGATGGGGCTCCAGCGCGGTCGGCTATGCGACCGCCAAGGGCTTCTACGACCAGCAAAAGGCCGTTGTTCCCGGTCTCTCCGCGCCGCTCGGCCTGCAGTTCGGCATTTCGCAGATCGAGGGCGTTCGCAAGGGCGCGACCTCAAAGCTGACCTGGACGCTGGGCGACCACAAGGTCGAGGGCGGCTTCTGGTACGAAGACGACAAGCTATCACCGAGGGTCGAACACCTTCAACGTGACCGACGGCAACCCGGATGGCGCTCCCATCTTCAGTCAGCCCGTCTACCGGACCCGCAACTACACCTCCAAACGGAACACCTATGAGGGCTTCCTGAAGGACACCCTGCTGCTGGCCGATGGCAAGCTGAAGGTTGATGCGGGCTTCCGCCTGCTGAAGGTCGACTATCAGATGCTGGGTCAGCGCAACCGCGACGACTTCCGGTTTGGCGTGGCGGTCAAGCTGCCGACGACCTGGAAGGATGCCTTCCTGCCGCAGATCGGCGCGGTCTACACGATCGGCCGAGGGCAGATCTTCACGTCCTATTCCGAGAACATGTCGATGCCGCGCGGCGCCGATGCGGTCTACTACACGCCGACCACGCCCAACGTGCCGGCGCCGAAGGCCGAGACATCCAAGAATCTGGAACTGGGCTATCGCGTCAACCGACCCACGTTCAACGCCTCGGTGGTCAGCTACTACACGACCTTCGAGAACCGGCTGCAGTCGTTCAGCGAATACCTGCCGGGCACCACGACCCTCGACACCTATTATCAGAACGTCGGCGGCGTGAAGGCGTCGGGCCTCGAGTTCAGCGGGCAGTGGAAGCCCGAGGCGCTCGGCGGCAAGATCTATTTCAATACCAACGCGTCCTATAACCGCTCGGAATTCAAGGATGGCTTCACGGCCATCGTCAGCAACGTCAGCACGACCTACAATCTCAAGGGCAAGACGGTTCCGGACTTCCCGGAATTCGCCTTCCAGGGTGGTGTGACGGTCGAGCCCGTCGACGGCGCGGTGATCAATGTCTCGGCGCGTCATATCAGCGACCGCTACAGCAACTTCACCAACACCGAGACCACGAGCGGCTATACGATCTGGAACGCCTATGTGGACCTTGGCGACGGCTTCGCCGCCGGCCCGTTCGAGCAGATCAAGGCTCGCGTGAATGTCGATAACATCTTCGACAAGGACTATCTGGGCACCATCACCACCGTCGTCGATGGCGGCGCGAACTTCCGCGCCGGTCCCCACCGCACGATTCAGTTCACCATTTCGGCGGACTTCTAAAGCCTAGAACGGAGGCCGCTCGCCGCCTTCCGGCGCGCGGGCGGCCTCTACCTCCCGGATCAGGTCGGCCAGCAGGGCTCGGCCCTTGACCCACGCACCGTGGCCGGACGCCACATTGATGTGTCCGGCGCGGCCAAGATCGACGAACCTCGAACCCCAACCCCGCGCGAAGGCCTCGGCCCGCTCGATCTCGACATAGGGATCGTCGCGACTGGCCACGACCAGGCTGGGAAAGGGCAGCCGCTGGCGGGGAATCGGCGAGAAGCCGGTCAGCAAACGACCGGCCGGCCCTTCGCGATTGACGTCGGCAGGCGCGACCATCAGGGCTCCGCCTATGCCCCGCCCGCCTGTGACCTGGGTCAGGTGCGCGACCAGGGCGCAGCCCAGGCTATGGGCGACCAGGATCGCGCCGGGATTCTGACGCACTGCTTCCGCCAGACTGATGGTCCAGTCACCAAGCGCGGGACGTTCCCAGTCGGTCTGTTCGACACGCTCCGCGCCCAGGGCGCGTTGCCAATGGGTTTGCCAATGGTCCGGCCCGGAGTTGTAGAGCCCCGGCACGATCAGGATCGGCCGACCGTCGGCGTCCTGGCGCGAGGGGGGCTGGGCGCGAAACCCAGAAGCTTCGGAATTGATCATGACGGGATGCCCGGACGCGCTGCTCATAGGGCGACCAAAGCCCGCTCGGCGCGATCCGTTCAAACCAGATCAATTTAGTGGGAATATAGAGAAGCTGAACCCGCCGCTCAGTCCACGGTCGGATCGCCGCGATGCAGCGGGTCGGGCAGGGGATCGCCGGCCTTCACGAACTGCAGCGACACCGAGTTGATGCAGTAGCGCAGACGAGTCGGCGCCGGACCGTCGGGGAAGACGTGGCCCTGGTGGCTGTCACAGCGGGCGCAGCGGGTCTCGATACGGGTCATGCCGTAGGAGGTGTCTTTGATCGCCTTGACGTGATCCTCGGCGAACGGCGCATAGAAGCTGGGCCAGCCGGTGCCGCTTTCGAACTTGGTCTGATGGCGGAAGAGGGGCAGGCCGCACAGCCGGCAGCAATAGGCGCCGGGGTTCTTTTCGCCCAGCAGGCCGCCGCAGAACGGGGCCTCGGTGCCGTGGTGCCAGCAGGACCCGGCTTCTCCTCGGCCGTCAGATCGGCTTCCAGCGCGTTCGCGTTCGGCCGTCGATGGGCGGTGGAGGTCGAAGCCGGTGGTCGAGCGTGTGGCGATATCGGTCATGACGACAATGTAGGACGGCTTGCGGCAATCCGGTAGACCGGGCGCCGAGAGTCACCCGTCTTGTTTCCGCAGGAGATCCCCATGACCGTCGCCGTAGCCTTTTTCCAGCCGGGCTGGGCCGACTGGGAGGCGGGATCGGTTCTGGCCTGCTGCGCGAGCACTTGGGCGTCCAGATCGAGATCGCGACGCCGGACGGCGAGCCGCAGACGTCCATCGGCGGTGTGCTCGCTGCAGCAGACTACAAGTTCAGTGATCCTGTGCTCTCCAACGCCGACGTCTTCCTGTTGATCGGCAGCGACGCCTGGGTGGAGTTCAGGGATGAAGCGGTGTTTGGCCTGCTGCGCCAGGCCGTGGCCGACGGCGATATCGTCGGCCCACAAGCGCACGTCGGTGGCGGCGGCGCGGGCCCGGCAGATCGCCATCTACCTGACGCATGTCACCTTCCACTGGCCGCTGGCGCAGCGAGGCCGGATATGCGGGCGCGGACGGTTATGTGGACACGCCCAGGGCTGTGACGGCCGGCAAGGTGGTCAGCGCGTCAGGTCTGGCGCCGATCACCTTCGCGGCGGCCATCGGTCGGCTGATCGCGCCCGAGTCCGAGCAGATGCTGGCGGGCTACGAGGCGATGTTCGCCAAGGAATTCTCGGCGACCTAGACCTATACACGTCCTGTCATCCCGGCCGCCGCGGGGCGTCCGGGATGACAGGAATTGTTAGGCTATTTCAGCGCCGCTACGCCGGCCCGCGCCACGATCCCGTCCTGGGCGGCCGAGCCGCCCGAAACGCCGATCGCGCCGATGATCTTGCCGTCGACCAGCAGCAGCTCGCCGCCCTCGAGCGCCATGGCCCCGGTGAAGATCGCGTTCAGGGTCCCGGACTTCACCGCGTCCTGGAAGTACGAGGACGGACGGCGGAAATTGGCCGAGGTCTGGGCCTTTTTCAGCGCCACCTCGTTGGAGCCGTACTGCGTGCCGTCCATCTTCTGGGCCAGCACAAGGGCGGTGTTGGGCTCGACGACCGTGATCACCATGGTCCAGCCGTTCTTGCGGGCTTCGGCCTCGGCGGCGGCCGCGACGGTCTTGGCCTCGGCCAGGGTGACGATGCGGGTCGAATAGGGAGCGGCCGGGGACGCCGGCGGCGGCGCGGTCTGGGCGACGGCGGAGCCGGCGACGCCAAGAGCCAGGACGGCGAGGAGGGCGGCGGTCTTCATGGCGTTCGTCTTCCTGTGGCCGGTCATGGGACCAGGGCTTCGTTGTTCAGGGCGGTGTTCTGCGGCTGGCTGGTGACGATGCGAACACGCAGGCCCGTTGCCTTCACGCCGGCCGGTACCTTGAGCTTTACCGAGGCGACCTTGGGCAGCAGGTCCGTCGGCGCCTTCAGGGCTGGGATCGGCGCGCTGTCCAGAACCTTGCCCGAGGCGTCGATCAGCTCGAGCTTGGCCGGCGCCGCGTTCTGAGCGCCCAGGCTGTGGACCTTGGCGGTGATCGCCGAACCCTTGACCGTGACATCGCCGCGACCGACGCCCAGATCGGCGCGCTTGGCCGGATCATCGCCCGCCGTGGTCAGGGCCATGTCGACCACGGTCGTCTGGCGCGGAGCCAGGGTCAGGGTCACCGACCGGGTGCGCTCGAAAGCGACCGAGCGCTTCTCGCCGGCGCCGTCGATGGCGTCGTCGCCATTGGCGTCCAGGCCCTGGGTCAGGCTCCATTGGCCGGGCGTGACGCCCCAGCCGGTCATGGTGGCGACCACGGGCTTGTTGGTCAGGTTATAGGCCACGACCTTGAAGGCCTTGCCCGCGCCCTTGACCAGGATCGCGACGTCTTCCCCTTTGGCTCCATCTTCGAACCGCCAACTGACGGTATGGCCCGGCGTCATCTGGGCGCGCTTGTTGGCGATGCCGCCCAGGCGTGACCGCTGCAGGCTGTCGCTGGGGATCTCCACCCGATCCGACCACCAGTGGCCTTCGGTGTGCATGTACATGTGCTGCGAGGCCCACTGGATCTCTTCGGCGTACAGGGTTTCCAGGTAGGTCTTGTCGCCCGTCAGGGTCCAGGCGGCGTAGCGCTCCAGCGTCCCGCCCTTGGCCGCCGTCTTCAGGATGGCGTCCTTGTTGGCGGTGTCGAGTTTCAGGGCGGCGAGTGCGTTTTCGTTGATGTCCTGCAACGACTTGACGCCGTTCTTTGAGATCCGCCACTCGATCGGCTTCAGGTACTTGGCGTCGCCGGTCAGCTTCCAGGCCGACCAGAACACCTGGAACGGACCGCCCGCGCCAGAGCCCTGCAGCACCGTGCCGCCGCGCTCGGCGTCGGTGCGCCAGTTGATCTCGTTGGGATAGGAGCCGTCCGCCTTGACGTGGGCCAGATAACCGTCGGCGACGCCGGTAACGAGGCTGCGCGCGGTCGGGTCGTTATTGTAGTCGCCGATCAGGATCGCGGGGTGAACCACGCCGAACGAGTACGGCTTTTGCCACTCCCACGGCCCTTCGCGGTACGATAGCGCGCCGCTGTACCAGTTGGTGTTGAAGTGGACGTGGCCGGCCGGGTTCTTGTCGATGATCCGGGGCAGGGCCTTGACGGTGGTGAACAGCCGCTCGACGGCCAGAGGGTCGCCATAGTCGAGATACATCGCCTCGGCGTTTGAATTGATGCCTTCCTCGTAGGCATGCAGTTCGTCGGTCACGATGGTCGACAGGCCGTTGGTGAACATGCCGTTGCGGTACGAGGCGTCGGTCAGGCGGTTCAGCGAGACCTTCACCTTGTCGGGATCGACGCCCATCAGCGCCAGGCCCGGCCATTGCTGGGTCAGGTCGCTGTCGTCGGAAATGCCGCCCCCGAAGTCGCCATAGTCGACCTGGCGCTCGTCGATCCACCAGTTGATGAACTTGCTGACCAGCTTCAGGTCCTCGACCTGACGGAAGGCCCACAGCGGCGTGCCGTCGGTCGGCTTGGGCTGCTCGAAGGCGGGCCAGCCCTGGCTGCCATAGGTGATGTCGCCCCAGTATTCGCGGCCGATCTGGTTGTCGGGATCCACCTTCAAAAGGTCGCTGATGTCGGCGTAGAGACGGCGATAAAGGCCCTGGCGCTTGGAGGTGGTGTGCTCCTCGACCAGGAAGGCCCAATTGTCCTTCACCTGGTTCAGCCGATCGGCGATGTGCTCGGCCTTGGCGGCTTCGCGGTCCTTCAGCACCAGCCGGATCCTGGTCCCGTCCAGCGCCTTGGGGCCAAAGCTGGTGCTGTCGGCGGCGAGGGTCAGGTACAGGCTGTCGGGCGTCAGGATGCGGTCGCGCAGGTCGAGCCACACGGTGCGGGCCTGGCCGGGCTTCACCGAGACGCTGACGTCGATCATGTTGCGGCCCGGCCAGATCGGGTCCTTGACCTGGATGTTCAGCGGGATCAGCACGCCGTCGGCCGCGCCGGGCAGGGCGGGGATGTCGATGGCGATCCCGTCCAGACCATCGCGGGCGTTCTCCCAGCCATAGGCCCAGTTGCGGGCCAGTGGTTGGGCGGCGGGGGCATCGCCGAAGCCCGACGGGATCAGCACATGGACGATCGGCAGGCCCTTGGCCTCCAGATCCCCGGCAGGACGCTTTCGGACCGGAGCGCCCTCGGGCAAGGCCACGACCGTGGCGCGCTCGCCGGCCGGATGGCGGCCGACGATATAGGCGTTGAGGCTGGCCAGGTTCAGATAGTCCGGCGTGGCCTCGGCGCGGACCGTGTAGCTCATCTTGAACGCGTCCTTGGGCTCGGCGCCGGCGGTGACGTTGTAGGCCCACAGTTCCTGGATCGGGGTTTCCTGGTCGGTGTTGGTGAAGGTCAGAACACCGCCCGTCAGGGGCTGCGCCAGGGCGTTGACGGTGCGGGCCTGACCCTTGGCGCGCGAGCCGAGCTTGCTTGCCTGTCCGCCGGTCGGGGTCCATGTCAGGTCGCCATAGGCCGCGCCCTGGATCTCCAGGCGGTTGATCGGCTCATTGGGCAAGGACAGCTTCAGCGCCTTGCCGCCCTCGACATAGGTGTTCCAGTCAGGCAGCTGGAAATAGTCGTTGCGCCCCTCCAGGCGCGAGCGGTTGTAGACCCCCGGCCAGGTGGTTTCGGGGATGCCGTCATTGGCGCGCCACATCCACTCCTTGAGGTCCTTGGCGTCGGTGAACTCGACCTTGCGGATCGCGGTCGACGGCGCGGACAGGTAGGGCGGCAGGTCCTTGTCGCGGTTCCAGCCATAGCGCAGGCGCCAGGCGGCGTGGGCCGTCGGGTCGTCCAGTGTCGCGACGGGCGCGGCGGTTTCGGTGGGCGCGTTCCTGGCCAGGGCCGCGATGGCGGCGGCGTCGAGCGCGCGGTCGTAGATCTTGAGTTCATCCAGGTCGCCGCCGCGCAGGAAGTTGTAGCGGCTCTGCACCTGATGGGGCGCGACCACGCGGGCGGCGACGCCAAACTGATCAAGGCCCGCGTCATAGACCGCCTTGGTCTCCTTCCTGGCCGCCAGCTTGCCGTCGACGAACAGTTGGACGCCGGTGTTTTCGTCCCAGGTAAAGGCCAGGTGGGTCCAGGCGTCGGCGGTGGGCGGCTTGTCCAGCTTGAACGATACGCGCGTGCGGGCCAGGCCGTTGTCGGTGACGAAGGCGTCGAAGCCGTGGCCGTTCCAGTCGATCCGCAGGAAGGCCATGTCCCAACTGGTGTGGTCGGCATAGCCGACGCGGAAGATCACGAACGGCGCGACGCCGACCGGGTATCCCGACCGCCAGAAGAAGGAGAGGGAACCCCGCTGGGCCTGGATGTTGCCTGGCGCGTTCCACGACACCACGCCGTCGTCTTCGGCGTGCAGGCCCTTTCCATAGGCGCCGTTGGCGATCGGGGTCACCTTGTCGGCGAAGTTGGGGATGGGGTCGCCTTTGGCGAGTTCAGCCACGAGCCCCTTTTCGCCGGAGACGTGGAAGAGCAGAGCCGGCTCGCCGGCCGTTGCGGTCTGCGCCGCGCCAGCCAGGATCAGGAAACACGCAGACCCCAGAAACATCGCCTTGGTCACCAACGCATCTCCCTTAGACCGTGTGATGGGCATTGTTCTTGGTAACCGGTGTCATGCCCTGTCACCGCTTTAGCGCCCTAGGGGCAAGGTTGCAAACAGGCGCGGGCCTGATAACCGGTGTCCAACGAGACAATAAGCCCGCAGGGGAAATCGCATGTTCACCAAGATCCTTATCGCCAACCGGGGCGAAATCGCTGTGCGCGTCATCAAGACATGCCGACGGCTGGGGATCGCGACGGTGGTGGTCTATTCCGACGCCGACGCCGGGAGCATGGCCGTCCAGATGGCTGACGAGACGGTGCATATCGGCCCGTCGCCCGCCAACCAGTCGTATCTGGTGGCCGACAAGATCATCGACGCCTGCAGGCAGACCGGCGCCCAGGCCGTTCACCCCGGCTTTGGCTTCCTGTCGGAGAACGCGGGCTTCGCCCAGCGCTGCGCCGACGAGGGCATTGTCTTCATCGGTCCAAACCCCGGGGCCATCTCGGCCATGGGCGACAAGATCGAGAGCAAGAAGTTCGCCCAGGCCGCCGGCGTCTCCTGCGTGCCGGGCCATATCGGCGAGATCGACGACACCGCCCATGCCATCAAGATCTCGGAGGAGATCGGCTATCCGGTGATGATCAAGGCCTCGGCCGGCGGCGGCGGCAAGGGCATCCGCGTCGCCCACAGCCGCCAGGACGTCGAGGAAGGCTTCCCGGCCGTTCGCGCCGAGGCCAAGGCCAGCTTTGGCGACGACCGGATCTTCATCGAGAAGTTCATCGTCAGCCCGCGCCACATCGAGATCCAGGTGCTGGGCGACAAGCATGGCAACGTGGTTCACCTGTTCGAGCGCGAATGCTCGATCCAGCGCCGCAACCAGAAGGTCATCGAGGAAGCTCCGAGCCCTCTGCTCGACGAGGCGACCCGCAACGCCATGGGCGCCCAGGCCGTCGCCCTGGCCAAGGCGGTAAACTACGACTCGGCCGGCACGGTCGAGTTCGTGGCCGGCCAGGACAAGAGCTTCTTCTTCCTGGAGATGAACACCCGCCTGCAGGTCGAGCACCCGGTCACCGAACTGATCACGGGCCTGGATCTGGTCGAGCAGATGATCCGCAGCGCCTGGGGCGAGAAGCTGGCCTTCGAACAGAAGGACCTGAAGATCAACGGCTGGGCCATCGAGAGCCGCATCTACGCCGAGGATCCCTACCGCAAGTTCCTGCCCAGCATCGGCCGCCTGGTCCGGTATGACCCTCCGGAGGAGGGACAGCATGAAGGCTATGTTGTCCGTAACGACGCCGGCGTCCGCGAGGGCGACGAGATCTCGATGTTCTACGATCCGATGATCTCCAAGCTCTGCACCTGGGCCCCGACCCGCATTGCGGCGGTGGACGGCATGGGCCGGGCGCTGGAGGACTTCCACATCGAGGGCCTGGGCCAGAACATCCCGTTCCTCAACGCGGTGATGGACCAGGAGCGGTTCCGCTCGGGCAATCTGTCGACCAACTACATCAAGGACGAGTTCCCTGACGGCTTCGCCGGGACCGAGCCGACGGCGACCCAGGCCGACATCCTCACCGTGGTGGGCGCGGCCATGCAGCGGGTCTATGCGGCCCGGGCCCGCACCAATGTCGCCGGACTCAACGGTCCCGTCCGCGACACGTGGGTGGTCGCCGTCGGGCCCGCCAAGCGGCGGGTGAAACTGGCGGGCGAAGAGACCCTCACGGTCGAACTGCTGGACGAAGGCCGCACCCTGACCCTTTCGGATATCGCCTGGCGTCCTGGCCAGCCGACCTTCCGGGGTCATCTCGATGGCCAGGCCTTCACGGTTCAGGTTGCGCCAGCCGCCGAGGGCTTCACCATCCGCCACCGCGCGGCCAAGGCCCGGGTGCTGGTGCTGACCCCGCGCTCGGCCGAGCTGCACGACAAGCTGCCCGAGAAGCAGGCCGCCGACACTTCCAAGCTGGTGCTGTCGCCGATGCCGGGCCTGGTGGTCTCGATGGACGTCACCGCCGGCCAGCAGGTCCGCGAGGGCGAGGTTGTCTGCGTGCTGGAAGCCATGAAGATGCAGAACATCATCCGCGCCGAGCGGGATGGCGTGGTCAAGGCGGTCAACGCCAAGGGCGGCGATCCTGTCGCGGCGGACGAGGTGTTGGTGGAGTTCGCGTAACGCCGCGTCTCGCAACCAGGCTGGCGCCGCCTGACGACTTTCGCTCGCCGCTGCGGAAGACTAGGTTCGACGGCGAGAGTCGCTGGAGCCCCTACGCATGAACGGTCGGAGTGAATGGGCGGAGTTGTTCTTCTCGTCCAATGGGCGGCTGTCGCGCACGCCGTTCCTGATCGCCGCCGCCGTGCTGATCGGTTTCACGGTGATCTATGAGGCAATTGCCGGCTAGGCCCTGCACTGGCTGACCGGCTGGCTGGTTTATCCGGTCCTGCTGTTCTCCGGCGCTTGCATACTGTCCAAGCGGTTGCACGACCGGGGACGGTCGGGCTGGTGGGCCATGCTGATTTTGGCCGCCATCGTCGCGGTCTGGCCACAGCCCGAGCACTTCCTCGACTTCGTGTTCTCGATCGTCATCATCTGGGCGGTGGTCGAGCTGGGCGTCATGGGCGGCGAGCAGGGCGCCAACCGCTATGGGGCCAATCCGCTGAAAGCGGTTTCGATTTAGTCGCGCGGCGTCTACTATCTGAGCGTGTAGCCTCAGGGGGTAGCCGTGACGCTTTGGCTGGATCCGCGTGGCGCAATATCGCGCCGCGCCTATTTCACAGCGACGCTAGGGACTTTCGCGCTCCTAGCGGTCGGATTGGCGATCCCTTACCGGCTTTCAGATCCAACATGGTCGTTTGGAGAGTTGGGCTGGATGATCGATCATCCCGGCTTGGCCCTATCGGTTTTTGAGGTTCGCGTCGGGCCGCTGGCGGCCGGCTTCGCCTTGCTCGTGTGGCTGATCCAAGCTTGGACTGTGCTAGCGCTGAGCATCCGGCGCTGTCGCGATTTGGACATCAGCCCGATCTTCGCCGTGCTGGTCCCGGCGCCAGGTCTTGGGCGTCTGGTTTGGATAATCTTCTGCCTTCTGCGTAGGTCGAGAGCCTCAGAGCTTGAGGCCGTGGAGGTCTAGAGCGGCGCTTCGCCGTTTCGGATCTCCCCGAACACCCGCTGAAAGCTGGCCTTCAGCGCCGCGTCGGCTTCGTCCATCGTCACGGGCAGGCCCAGGTCCACCAGGCTGGTGACGCCGTGCTCGGTCTGCCCGCACGGCACGATGCCCGAGAAGTGGGAGAGGTCGGGCTCTATGTTCAGACTGATCCCGTGGAAGCTGACCCACTTGCGCAGCTTCACGCCGATTGCGGCGATCTTGTCCTCGCGCGACCAGCCCGGCCCCTTGCGTTCGACCCAGACGCCGACTCGCCCCTCGCGCATCTCGCCGACCACGTTGAAGGCCGCCAGGGCGTCGATGATCCAGGCTTCCAGGGCCGCGACAAAGGCTCGCACGTCGCGGCCGCGCCGGGTCAGGTCCAGCATCACATAGGCCACCCGCTGGCCGGGACCATGATAAGTGTATTGCCCGCCGCGCCCGCTCTCGAACACCGGGAAGCGGTCGGGCTGGATCAGGTCCGCGCCCTTGGCCGATATGCCGGCCGTATAGAGGGGCGGATGCTCCAGCAGCCAGACCAGTTCGCCCGCCGTTCCGTCGGCGATGGCGGCCGCCCGGGCCTCCATGGCGGCAACGGCTGCCGGGTAGGGGACGTATCCGGTCGAAACCGCCCACTCCACCGACGCGTCGTCGCCGCGCCCCAGAAGGGGGTTTCCTTTATTTTCAACGCTTAACGGGCGATCAAGCATACGGCCCTATTCTTGCAAACTCGGCATGGCGACCAAGAATGGTCGAGAGTCGATTCAGGGGCCTTAGTTCGTGAGCCAGGTCAACGCCGTCAATGTCGAGATCTCAGTTCTTTTGGGACGCTCGATTCTACCCATGCAGCAACTGCTGCGCATGGGCCGCGGCGCGGTGATCCCGCTGGACGCCAAGACCAACGACGAGGTCTGGATCCTTGCCAACAATCATCCCATCGCCCGCGGCGAGATCCAGATCAGCGACGATCGCATCGCCATCCAGGTGACGCGCGCCGCCGATGTGTATGACTACATGGCCGGCGGCGTCTGACGCTCCCCAGATAGTTCGCTTTCCCGCAACTCTGCCCTTTCCAAACCAGATTCAGTTTGCTACCTGCCGCCCCTCACCACGTGCGGTCGTGGCGGAATTGGTAGACGCGCAGCGTTGAGGTCGCTGTGCCCGAAAGGGCGTGGAAGTTCGAGTCTTCTCGACCGCACCAGGTGAGATCTAGGACTAGAGCGCGTTTGGCGAAATCGGTTTCCGACTCGCTGGACGCGCTCTAATCGTTTCTGGGCTTGGTTTTCCTTGCGGAAAGCAGGCCTCGCCGCCCATCGGAACACGCCAGGACGCCGCGCCCTCAGAGCTCAGGAGGCCCCCATGACCCGGGACATCGCCGATCTGACCGAGGAACTGCTCGACGACGTCCCGTTTCCCGCGGCCGCCACCCCTGAGGATCTCGAAGACCTCGCCCTGGGCGACGACTACGCGCTCAATCCCGAATATGTGGAAATGGTCGTCGACGCGGCCGACAGCGGCAATACCGAGCGGCTGCGTGAGCTGGTCGGGGCCCTCGAGCCCGCCGACGTCGCCGACCTGATGGGCTTTCTCTCGGCCGCCTACCGCGAGGAGGTGATCCCGCTTCTGGATCCCGAGGCGCTTGGCGAGATCATCGCGGAGCTGGAAGACAACATCCGCGAGGAAGTGCTGGAGGCCACCCCCTCGGTGGCCCTGGCCCGCGCGCTGGAAGAGCTGGACACCGACGACGCCGCCGACGTCATCGACGACCTGGACGACACCAAGCGCTACCAGGTGCTGGCCGCCATGGGCGAGACCGACCGCGCCGCCATCGAGACCACGCTCTCCTACGAGGACGAGACGGCCGGTCGCCTGATGCAGCGCGAGTTCCTGGCCGCGCCTGAGTTCTGGAGCGTCGGTCACACGATCGACCACGTGCGCGAGGCCGGCGACGCTCTGCCCGAGCTGTTCTTCGACGTCTATGTGGTGGATCCCACCTACAAGCCGGTCGGCGCCATCCCGATAAGCCTGCTGCTGCGCAGCCGCCGCGAAACGCGGCTGAGCGAGCTGATGGAGGCGGTCACCGAAATCCCGGTCGAGATGGGCCAGGAAGAGGTGGCCTATATCTTCGACAAGTATCACCTGATCAGCGCGCCCGTCATCGAGTCCGGCGGACGGCTGGTGGGCCAGATCACGGTCGACGACATCGTCGAGGTCATTCGCGACGAGGCGCAGGCCGACATCCTGGCCCTGGCCGGCGTGTCGGACGCCGGTCGCGACGCCAGCGTCGTCGATATCGTCAAGGCGCGTCTGCCGTGGCTGTTGCTCAATCTGGTCACCGCCACCGTCGCCGTGAGTGGCGTCGCGGTGTTTCAGGCCGAGATCGCCCAGTTGGTGGCCCTGGCCATCCTGATGCCGATCGTTTCGTCCCTGGGCGGCAATGCCGGAACCCAAACCCTGGCCGTCGCCGTGCGCGCTCTGGCCAGCAAGGAGCTGACCACGGCCAACGCCCGGCGGATCGTTCTGCGTGAACTGTCCGTCGGTCTGGTCAATGGCCTGTGTCTTGCCCTGGTGATGGGCGGGGCGACCTACCTGTTCTTTGGCCCCAAGGACCATCACGACAAGCTGGCCATCATCGTCGGACTGGCGCTGGTGACCAACATCTTCACGGCGGCCGTCGGCGGCATCCTCGCTCCGCTGGCCCTGGAGAAGATGGGGCGCGATCCGGCGGTCTCGTCGTCGATCTTCGTGACGTTCCTGACCGATTTCACGGGGTTCTTCGCGGTCCTGCTGATCGCCGCGCTGCTGCTGCACTGACAAAAAGTGTTCCCGTGTGGCGGGAACACGCCGACCGGCCCCTATCTTGCGGGGAGAGAGCCAAACGCATCTGCGTCTGTCTCAAACTGGGTCATTCTTGGCGATGAAACCGCGTCATCAGGTCTCCCGCGCCGCCGTCGATCTCATCAAGAGATTCGAAGGCTACCGAATGAAAGCCGCTCAGCTGCCCGATGGGCGCTGGACGATCGGCTACGGCCATACGCTCACCGCTCGCGGTGGCGCGACCGTTTCGGAAAAAGACGCCGAAGCCCTCCTTCTGTACGATCTCATCTCGGTGGCCCATGCGGTCAACGAACAGACCTATGCGCCGCTGAATCAGAACCAGTTCGACGCGCTGGTCTGCTTCGCTTTCAACATCGGTCTCGACAACTTCATGCGCTCCGGCGTCCTGCGCCGGATCAACGAAGGCTCGCTGCTGCAAGCCGCCTGCGCCATGGAGATGTGGCGCAAGGCCGACTTTGAGGGCGAGCGCATCGTCATCGACGCCCTGGTCCGCCGTCGCTCCGCCGAGAAGGCCCTGTTCCTGACTCCGCCCGATGGCGTCTGGATCGCGGCTCCCAGCCCCGTGCTGCGGCCCAAGGTCGACTATGACGCCAGCTGCGCGGTGCCCAAGCAGACTCCCGCCGCCGTCATGGCCAAGTTCGAAGGCGACCGCGCCACGGTCGAGCGCGAGGAAGGGCCTCAGCCCTTCCTGGTGGTTCCCGACGAGGATGGCCTAAGCGCCAGTGAACAGGCCGCCGCCGCCGTCGGCGCGCGCCTTGAAGCGATCTTCCCCGACGAGGCCACGCCCGCGCCGTCGACACCGTCCGCCGCAGTCCCGGCGCGGGACGATCTGGTGCTGCCCGAGCCGCCGGCCCCCGCACCGGCAATGGCCGCGCCGTCTCCGGTGATCCATCAAGAGCCCGAGGCGCCTAGCGCGGAGACTCCGTTTCAGCTGACGCCGGAGCCCCCTAGGCAGTTTGCTCGGATGCCGGTTGTCGAGGTGGTCGAGCTCGGCCTCCCGCCGGCCGCCGAGCCCACCCTGTTCGAGACCGCGACGCGGACCTCGCCCTCGGTATTCAATCTCGACGGTTTCTCGACCAGTGACGATGTCGCGCTGTCGGCTCTGGACGTGTCGTTCAGCGAGTCGGAACAGCCACGCTTCGGCAATCTCAGCCTCCTGGTGAGCCTGGGCGTGCTGGGCCTGGCCATGTTCGGCGGTGGCGTTCTGTGGATACTCACCGTGGCCTCTGGGCCCGGCTTCTCCCAGATCAAGATGTTCGGCTACGGCGCCAGCATGATCGGCGCGATCTGTTTCGTGGTCTCGGCCTATCTGCTGCTGCGCAAGCTGGCCGGGCCCGACGAACTCGACGAAGAGTAAAATCCTTCCAACCCAGTCTGGTTGGCATGAACGCCCGCGGGTCTCGTTGATCCGCGGGCGTTTGTGCTATGGGACTCGGCATGACGACAAATTCCGCACCCTCCATGGATTTCGCGCTGGGCGAGACGGCCGACGCGATCCGAGACACCACGGCTCGCTTCGCGGCCGACAAGATCGCGCCCATCGCCGCGCGGATCGATGAAGCCAACGAGTTTCCGCGCGAGCTTTGGGTCCCGATGGGTGACCTGGGTCTGCACGGCATCACGGTCGAGGAAGAATTCGGCGGCCTCGGCCTGGGCTATCTCGAGCATGTGGTGGCGATGGAGGAAATCTCTCGCGCCTCGGCCTCGGTGGGCCTTTCGTACGGCGCCCACTCCAATCTGTGCGTCAACCAGATCCGTCGTTGGGGCACGCCTGAGCAGAAGCACCGCTACCTGCCCAAGCTGATCAGCGGCGAACATGTCGGCTCGCTGGCCATGAGCGAGGCGGGCTCGGGCTCGGACGTCGTGTCGATGAAGTTGCGGGCCGAGCTGAAGGGCGACCGCTATGTGCTGAACGGCACGAAGTTCTGGATCACCAACGCCCCGCACGCCGACACGCTTGTCGTCTACGCCAAGACCAGTGATCGCGGCATCACCGCCTTCCTGATCGAGAAGGGCATGAAGGGCTTCAGCGTCAGCAAGAAGCTCGACAAGATGGGCATGCGCGGTTCCGACACCGCCGAGCTGGTGTTCGAGGACTGCGAAGTCCCGGAAGAGAACGTGATGGGCCCGGTTGGCGGCGGGGTAGGGGTGCTGATGAGCGGCCTCGACTATGAGCGCGCGGTGCTTTCGGCTGGCCCCCTGGGCCTGATGCAGGCCTGCCTCGACGTGGTCTTGCCCTATGTCCGCGAGCGCAAGCAGTTCGGCCAGGCGATCGGCTCTTTCCAGCTGATGCAGGGCAAGGTGGCCGACATGTATGTCGCCCTCAATTCCGCCAGGGCCTATGTCTATGCCGTTGCGCGCGCCTGCGATGCGGGCAAGACCACGCGCTTTGACGCGGCCGGCGCGATCCTGCTGGCCTCGGAAAATGCCGTGAAGACCTGTCTAGAGGCGATCCAGGCTCTGGGCGGCGCGGGCTACACCAAGGAATGGCCGGTGGAGCGCCTGCTGCGCGACGCCAAACTCTATGACATCGGCGCGGGCACCAACGAGATCCGCCGCTTCCTGATCGGCCGCGAACTGGTCGGCTCGTAAGCACGGGTATCCCGGACAAGCGCTTAGCGCGCGGCGCCTGTGGCGGTCCCGGGTCTCGCTACGCTTGCCCGGGATGACAGATTTCAAGGCATGAAAAAGGGCCGTCCCGGTTTCCCGGAACGGCCCTCCATCGTCGTGGCCGCAGTTCGCGGCGTGACTAGATCCTAAAGCGATTCAACGCCTTCAGGCGGATACCTCGATCTTCAGGCTCCAGGTCACGACCCGCGACCTCGGTTGGAGACAATGAGACACTGGTCACCTCCTTTCAGTTGTTGAACAACACAAGGAGAGTATGAGCGCGATTTCGGCGGCGTGGAAAGAGATTTCAGTGCGACCGGACGCCGCGCCTGGAATCAGGACGCCAGCAGCTTGATCCCGATCACGACCGCCGCCCAGAACAGCGTCGTGGCTCCGACGAGGATCGGACGCTGTAGCGAAAATCGAAGAGCAGGTGATGTGAGGATGTCCGCCGGCTTGCCGCGGCGGTCCATGTCCATCGTGAATTTCACGGGCTGAAACATTGGCTAGGCGTCCTTCCCTTGGGCTTCTCTGTCGGAAACCTGCCTTAACTATAGGGTGAATCGAACGTTAATAAAGGCGAGATTGCACCCTGCGGCTACTCAACCACGCGCCATTTGTCGCACCTGGCGCGAGCGGCGCTCGCCCAGGTTTTGTTTCTGAATTCAAATCTCTAAAGGGTTGAGTTGCGGGCTGGAGGGCGCGTGTCCCTGCGCGGTCTATCAGCATCGCGAGGAGGGGGCGGCGCGGCCTCAGCGCACCGGCTCGTTCGTCATCGCCCGGTGAGATTGAGAAGCCCGCGGGCGCGCTCGGCCAGGCTGGGGCGGCGGCGCAGGTCGGCGACTGGGCGGTCCAGCCCATCCAGCGCGATGGCGGCGGCCATCTTGCCGGCCTGGACGGCGGGGGCGAAGGCCTTCCAGTCGCGAATATCGATCTTGTCGAGCTTGGGCGTGATCAGCACGTCCGACGCTTCGCGGCTGGCGGCAAGGTCACGGCCGGTCGACACCGTGGCCGCGCGCATCAACAGGGCGACGATCGGCGGACCCTTGCGCCACTCGCCCGACCAGAACCAGTTCCACAGCGACGGCGGCGAGATGACATCCTCGCCGGTGATGCTGCGGCCGCGCGTGACGTCCACGCCGACGATCGGACCCAGCTGCATCGAGCGCATGACGTCGGCCGGGAAGTTCTTCATCACCGCGCCGTCCACCAGAACCGCTCCGTCCAGGCAGACCGGCGGCAGCACGCCGGGCAGGGAGATCGAGGCGCGCAGGGCGTCGTGCAACGGACCCTGGCGATGCAGGTGATAGGAGCCCGACGTCAGGTTCGAGGACACGCAGAAGAACGGCAGCCACAGGTCGCTGATCTCGATATCGCCGAAATGCTCCTCCAGCCGAACGCGGACCTTGTCGCCCCGGGTCATGGCGATCATCGGAAAGGCGATGTCATCGACGGGGCTCGACTCGACGAAGGCCTTGCGAATGCGGGCTTCCATCTCGCCGTCGTCCCAGCCCATGGCCAGGCCCGCCGCGATCACCGCGCCCATCGAGGCGCCGCCGACGAAGTCGATGGGGATGCCGCGCTCGCGCAGGGCCTCGATGGCGCCGATATGGGCATAGGCCCGCGCGCCGCCGCCCGACAGCACCAGGCCCACCGACTGACCGGTCAGCACCCGAGCCAGGCGTTGAACGTCGGCCATGCCGTTCTCGCGCAGATGGAACAGGCGCGCGGCCTGGGTGGCGGTCACCCAGGCGGCAGAGCCGCTGGGCTGGCTGAGGTTGGCCGACTGCAGCAGGATCAGGTCGACCAGCCGCTGGGCCTGCAAGGGGCCTGAGGCGTAGGACGGGATCGCGGCGGGCGGTGGGCGGTCGCCGCGTCCGATCCGAAACAGCCGGTCCACCTGACGTCCCACCACGTGCTTCCAGGCGGTCTCGTCGGCCTCCGCGACATAGAGGACGAAGTCGTGCTCGCGCTCCACATTGGTGAACCATTCGGTCGGCGCCAGGGCCGACTCGCTGCCCTCAACGGTGACCGAGTAGCCGAGGGCTTCCATGGCGCGGGCGATGCGCTCAACGATCGGCCGGATCGCCTGACCGGCTTCGACGGCGATGAAGCCGAAGACCGAAGGGTCGCCGATCGCCGCGTGGGTCTGGGCCTGGCGCGCGCGGCGGATCATCAGCCGCGACAGTTCCAGCATGACGGTGGGATCTTTTTCCGCCGCCGCGAAGAATTCGGCGCGGGGCAGGGCCAGGATCTCGCTGTCTCGCAGGGCCACCAGATTGGCGGAATGGGCCATGCCGCCGATCAGGGCCATCTCGCCGGCGGGTTCGCCGGGGCGGATCACGCCCAGGAACTGCGGCTCCTGGCCTTCCTCCCGGCGAAACGCGCCGAGCCGTCCAGTGCGCAGAAAATAGAGCTGGTCGGCTTCGTCTCCTGGGGCGTAGAGCGTTGCGCCGCCGGGCAATGAGAACCACGTGGCGGCGCCGTCGCGCCGTTCGCGGGCGAACAGGCGCGCCAGGGCTGAGTCGTCGAAGGCGTCCAAGGGCGTTCCCACGTCCGGACGCTAGCGTGAATGGGAAGGCTTGACCATCGGGGCGCGATCGGTCCGATTATCGCGCCTCGCAGCGCCGTGTTCGCGGAGGGTTTTCGCGGCCTGGCGCTTGATGTGAGGCGAAAATGACCGCCTTTCGAGATTGAATGGAAAAGGCTATGCCTCGCTCATGCCGAAGCTGAACTCCGTTATCGATCCTTCGGGCGAGGCCTTCGCCCGCAACGCCGCCCACAATCGCGGGCTTGTGCAGGCGCTGCGCGAGCAGGTCGCCAAGGCCGCCCTCGGCGGCTCGGAAGCCACGCGCCAGCGGCATGTCGCGCGCGGCAAGCTGTTGCCGCGGGACCGCGTCGAGCGGCTGCTCGACCCCGGCTCGCCTTTCCTCGAGAGTCGGTCAACTGGCCGCCTGCGATCTCTATGATGGCGAGCGCCCATGCCGGCGTCATCACCGGCATCGGCCGGGTGTCGGGCCGCGAGGTGATGATCGTCGCCAACGACGCCACGGTTAAGGGCGGCGCCTATTTCCCGATGACGGTGAAGAAGCACCTGCGCGCCCAGGAAATCGCGGCCCAGAACCGGCTGCCCTGCGTCTATCTGGTCGACAGCGGCGGGGCCAACCTGCCCCACCAGGCCGAGGTCTTCCCCGACCGCGACCACTTTGGCCGCATCTTCTTCAACCAGGCCCGGATGAGCGCCGCTGGCATCGCCCAGATCGCCTGCGTCATGGGATCCTGCACCGCCGGCGGCGCCTATGTGCCGGCGATGAGCGACGAGACCGTCATCGTCCGCGACCAGGGCACCATCTTCCTGGCCGGCCCGCCGCTGGTGAAGGCCGCCACGGGCGAGGTGATCAGCGCCGAGGAACTGGGCGGCGCCGACACCCATGGCCGCCGCTCTGGCGTTGTCGACCACGTGGCCAATGACGACGAGCACGCGCTGGAGATCGTCCGCTCGATCGTCGCCAACCTCAACACCACCAAACCGTCCGAACTGGTGATCACCGAGACCCAGGCGCCGCTGTATGACGCCGAGGACCTGTACGGCATCGTTCCGACCGACGTCCGCGCGCCCTACGATGTGCGCGAGGTGATCGCCCGCATCGTCGACGGCAGCGAGTTCGACGAGTTCAAGGCGCTGTACGGCACGACCCTGGTCTGCGGCTTCGCCCGCATCTGGGGGCAGCCGGTGGCGATCCTGGCCAATAACGGCGTGCTGTTCAGCGAGAGCGCCGTCAAGGGCGCGCACTTCATAGAACTGGCCTGCAAGCGCAAGATTCCGCTGGTTTTTCTGCAGAACATCTCGGGCTTCATGGTGGGCGGAAAATACGAGGCGGGCGGCATCGCCAAGGACGGCGCCAAGCTGGTCACGGCGGTCGCCTCGGCCGAGGTGCCCAAGTTCACCGTGCTGATCGGCGGCAGCTTCGGGGCCGGCAACTACGGCATGTGCGGCCGGGCTTATTCGCCCCGTTTCCTGTTCACCTGGCCCAACAGCCGCATCTCGGTGATGGGCGGGGAGCAGGCCGCCAGCGTGCTGGCCGCCGTCCACCGCGACGCCGCCAAGTGGACCGACGAGGAAGCCGAGGCCTTCAAGGCCCCGATCCGCCAGAAGTACGAGGACGAGGGCAATCCCTACCACGCCACCGCGCGCCTCTGGGATGACGGGATCATTGATCCTGCGCAAACCCGCGACGTCCTGGGTCTGGCCATATCAGCCAGCCTCAACGCGCCGATTCCGGAGACGACGTTCGGCGTCTTCAGGATGTAGCCATGCCGACGCCGCCGCATTCTCGCCTGCTGCCCTGGACCGAGGCGCTGTTCCCGGCATGGGAAGCGTTGAACCGTGATCCACTGGTCGCCCAATGGCTCGGCGGAGCCATGAGCGCCGCGCAGAGCCGCTCCACGTTCGAACGCGTGGCGTCGGGCCTGGCCGACGACGGCTGGGGAGTCTGGGCGGTGCTGGATGAGGCGGGGCAGGCTGTGGGCGCCGCAGGACTGCACGCCCTGGAGGGAGCCCTGGGGTTCAAGGGCGTCGAAGCCATGTGGCGTCTGAGGTCCGACGCCGTGGGGCGCGGCCTGGTCTCTGGCGTGATGCCGTCGATCCTCGCCGACGGTTTCGCGCGTCTGCCCGTCGACGAGATCGTGGCCTTTACGGCCCGCTCGAACGTTCGCTCCCAGGCGGTGATGCGGCGGCTGGGCTTCCTGCGCGATGAGCCCCGGGATTTCGATCATCCGGGCCTGTCGCAGGACCACCCGCTGCGACCGCATGTGATGTACTGTCTGCCCAGAGTTCAGGAAGGCCCAGACCTATGACCAATCCTATTGCCGATCCGATTGTCGAAGTTCCCGACACCGACGCTGTGAGCCCGCTGGTTCACCTGGAAAGCACGCCCGAAGGGGCGGTGACCGTCTGGATCAACCGGCCCGAAAAGAAGAATGCCTTCGACGCGGCGACGATCGCGGCCCTGCGCGAGGCGTTCGAGACCCTGCACGGCGCCGAGGGCGTCCGGGTGGTGTTCCTACGCGGCATGGGCGGGGCGTTCAGCGCCGGCGCCGACCTGGAGCTGGATGGCCGACGCGGTCGAGTGGGACGAGGACGACAACCGCCAGGACGCTCTGGAGCTGGCCCACATGCTCAAGGCCCTGCACGACGTGCCGGCCCTGACCGTGGCCCTGGTCGAAGGCCCGGCGTTCGGCGGCGGCGCTGGTCTGGTCGCGGCCTGCGATCACGCCATGGCGACGGCGGACGCCACCTTCAGCTTCTCTGAGGTCAAGCTGGGCCTGACCCCCGCGACCATCAGCCCCTATGTGATCGCGGCTCTGGGTCCGCGCACGGCCAAGCTGCTGTTCGCCACGGGCCGGATGTTTGATGCCGATGCGGCCTGGAGCTACGGCCTGGTCGATGAAGTGTTCGACGATGTCGCTGGCCTTGAAGTGGCGCGCGACGCCCTGATCGAGGAGATGGCCGCCTGCGCCCCCGGCGCGATCGGCGACGCAAAGGCCCTGGTCAACGACTTTGCTGATCAGAAACTCGACAAGGGCCTGATCGAGGAGAGCGCCAAGCGCATCGCGCGCCGCCGCGTTTCCGAAGAGGGCCAAGAAGGGGTGCGCGCCTTCCTCGCGCGTCGTAAACCGGCCTGGTCAATCTAGGCGCGATTCACGACACGGATTCAGGGGACCGGGGGCGGTATGACGGGTGAACTCGAAGCGGCGGCGGCGGACTCCATCACGGATGTCTTCCGCCCCAGAAGGAAAAAGCCGTTCGACAAGCAGGGCCAGCCCTGCGCGAACTGCGGAACGACCCTGGAAGGCTGGTACTGCTACGCGTGTGGCCAAAACGCCGACACCCATCACCGCTCGATCCTGCACCTGATCTGGGAAGCCATCGAGGGGATGTTCCACCTCGATGGCCGCCTGGCCAAGACCCTGCCGCTGCTGCTGTTCAAGCCTGGCGTGCTGGCCAAAGACTATATGGAAGGCCGGATCGCGCGGCATGTCCCGCCGTTCCGCACGTTCCTTGTGGCCCTGCTGTTGTTCATCTTCGCGGCCGAGCACGCGATCCACAAGATCAAGCACCACCAGGAGGTCGAGGCCGAGCACCGCGCCGCTGAATTGGCCACGCCGCAGGGGCGCGCCAAGGAGGGCGGCAAGCGGCGCGCCGAAGCTGTCGAGACCCGCGACGACTCCTTGCAGGAGGCCGCGATCGATCGCGACGAGGCGCTGAAGGATCCCGACCAGGACAAGGCCAAGGTCGCCGCCAGCTATGCCGAGGACGTCCAAACGATTCAGGACCGCTATGCGGAGAGGATCGCCAAGGCCGACGCCATCGAAAAGGACCCCAAGGCCGCGCAGGAGCTCTCGCGCAAGCTGACGGGCAAGGCGGCCGCCGACCAGATCCGCAGCCTGTCCTTCGAGGATGGATCACACGCCTTGGAAGCCCAGGCCCAGGCCATGGCCGAAGACAGTCAGCACGGCAGGCCCGTAACCAAGTCCGCGCCGACCAACTCCGAGACCAAGGCGCAAGCCGACAACACCGTCCATTTCGAAAGCTCGCTGGTCAAAGGTAACTGGCTCAAGGAGCGCACGGCCAAGGCCGTCGAGAATCCTGACTACTACCTGCTGGTCATGTTCGGCTGGGCCCACCGCCTGGCGGTGCTGCTGCTGCCGATCATCGGGCTCAGCCTGGCGCTGGTTTACGTCAACAAGCGCCAGTACTTCATCTACGACCATCTGCTGGTGGCGACCAACCTGCTGTCGTTCTCGTTCCTGACCAACGCCGTCGGCATGGTGTTGCCCGCGCCGTTGATCGCATCCTGGTTTGTGCTGCTGGCGTTCTGGACGCCGATCAACCTCTTCCAGACCCTGCGCGGCGGCTATGGCTCCAGCATTTTCGGCGCGCTGCTCAAGACCTTTATTGTCTGGTTCATGAGCGTCACGGCCTTCACGCTCCTGGTGGTCGGCTTGATGCATCGTCAGGCGCCGCCAATGGAGTGCGCAGCCCTTGATCTCTTCCGATCCTCATCGCCAATCGCGGCGAAATCGCCCGCCGGGTCATCCGTACAGCCCGTGAGCTGGGCGTGCGGACCATTGCGGTCTATTCCGAGGCCGACGCCGATGCGCCGTTCGTATTGGAGGCCGACAGCGCCATCCTGATCGGCGCGGCCCCGGCGCGGGAGAGCTATCTGGTTCCGGAAAAGATCCTGGCGGCCGCCCGGCAGATGGGGGCCGAGGCGATCCACCCCGGCTATGGCTTCCTGTCCGAGAACGCCGACTTCGCCCAGGCGGTGATCGACGCGGGCTTGGTGTGGATCGGCCCGCCGCCCTCGGCCATCCGCGCCATGGGCCTGAAGGACGCCGCCAAGAAGGTCATGATCGCGGCGGGCGTGCCCACCACGCCAGGCTATCTGGGCGAGGATCAGTCGGTCGAGCGCCTGACCGTCGAGGCCGCCAAGATCGGCTATCCCGTACTGATCAAGGCCGTGGCCGGCGGCGGCGGCAAGGGCATGCGCAAGGTGTTGGCGGCGGCCGACTTCGCCGAAGCCCTGGCCTCTTGCCAGCGCGAGGCGGCCGCCAGCTTTGGCGACCAGCGCGTTCTGCTGGAGAAATACGTCACCCGTCCGCGCCATATCGAGGTGCAGGTGTTCGGCGACAGCCACGGCAATGTCGTCCACCTGTTCGAGCGCGATTGCTCGCTGCAGCGTCGCCACCAGAAGGTGATCGAGGAGGCTCCGGCCCCGGGCATGGACGAGGCCACGCGCCAGGCCGTCTGCGCCGCTGCGGTCAAGGCCGCCAAGGCCGTGAACTATGTCGGGGCCGGCACGGTGGAGTTCATCGCCGACGCCAGCGAAGGTCTGCGCGCCGACCGCATCTGGTTCATGGAGATGAACACCCGGCTGCAGGTCGAGCATCCTGTTACCGAGATGGTCACCGGCCAGGACCTGGTCGAGTGGCAATTGCGGGTGGCCTCGGGCGAGCCCCTGCCGCTGGAGCAGGACGAGATCGAGCTGGACGGCTGGGCCATGGAGGCCCGCCTCTATGCCGAAAACCCCGTCACCGGCTTCCTGCCCAGCACCGGCAAGCTGAAGCATTTCCGCCTGCCCGAGGGCGACGTCCGCGTCGACAGCGCCGTGGAGGAGGGCGGTGAGGTCACCCCCTACTATGACCCGATGATCGCCAAGCTGATCGCTCATGGCGTCGACCGCGAGGACGCCGCCCATCGTCTGGCCGAGGCCTGTGGTCTGGTCGAGGTGTGGCCGGTCAAGACCAACGCCGCCTTCCTGGCCAAATGCGCCAGCCACCCGGACTTCGTGGAGGGGCTGGTCGACACCGGTTTCATCGAGGCGCGCCTGGATGAACTGGTCGAAAGGACTTTCTCTGACGCCCCGACCCTGGCCGCCATCGGCCAGCGCCTGGAAGGCTTCATGGACGCCGATCAGCCCAAGGCCGATCCGTTCGCCAGCGCCCCGTCGCGCCTGCTGGGCTTCCGCATGAACGCCCCCCGTGCGGCCATGGACCTGCCGATGAGCGTCGATGGCCGCAAGACGCCTCTGCGCGTCGCCCTGGCCGGCGGTCGCGGCGACGACTGGTCGTGGGACATAACGGTCGAGGACGGGCGTGCGCTCGATGATGTGGATGTGCTTCCGACCGCGCATGGCGACGGCCCGCTGCGGGTCTTCGAAGGCGGCGACGTCCAGGAGTTCGACTTCAGCTATCAGGGTGGCGGCGCCCATTCGGCCGCTTCGGACGGCGCTATCCTGTCGCCGATGCCGGGCAAGATCGTCTCGGTGGCGGTCGAGGCGGGCCAGAGCGTCGTGAAGGGCCAGACCCTGCTGACCCTTGAGGCCATGAAGATGGAGCACGCCCTGGCCGCGCCGTTCGATGGCGTGGTGGCGGAGCTGTCGGCGACAGCCGGCGGTCAGGTCAGCGAAGGCGTGGTGCTGGCCCGGCTGGAACCGGCGGTCTGATCACGCGACCATGGCTCTGCACATCATCAAACTGGTCGTCGGCTGCGACACCATCGAAGACCTGCTCGCCTGGCACCGGACCGGCGAGCCGTGGATCATGCACACGCGCATGACGCCCAAGCGCATCGACGAGGTGCTGGACGGCGGCTCGCTGTACCGGGTGTTCAAGGGGCAGGTCCTGTGCCGCCAGAAGATCCTGGCCATCGACACGGTGGGCGAGGGCGCGGCCAAGCGCTGCGAGGTGACGGTCGATCCGCCGATCATCCGCGTGGTGCCGCAGCCGCGTCGCGCCTTTCAGGGCTGGCGCTACCTGCCGCCCGAGGACGCGCCCGCCGACCTCACCGAGAGCGAGGCGGCCGAGATGCCGCTGGATCTGGCGCGTCAGCTTCGCGAGCTGGGCGCCTGGTAGGTTAGACGGCCATGTTGTCGATCAGGCGGGTCTTGCCCAGCCAGGCGGCGACCAGGATGCGGCCTTCCGCGTCGCCGATCGGTCCGGGGCCCAGCTTCGACAGGTCCGAGGCCTCGCGGACGTCCAGATAGTCGATCTGGCCAAAGCCGGCGGCGGTCATGGCGGCCTTGCCGGCGGCCTCGGCCTCGTCGATCCGTCCGCCTGAAGCGACAGCGAGCGCGGCGGCGCGCAGGGCGGTCGGCAGGGCCACGGCGATCTGGCGCTCCTCGGCGCTGAGATAGGCGTTGCGCGAAGACAGGGCCAGGCCGTCCTCCGCGCGGGCGGTCGGCGCCGAGACGATCTGGGTGGGGATATCCAGGTCGCGGGCCAGGCGCTTGATGACCTGCAGTTGCTGATAGTCCTTCTCACCGAACACCGCGTAGTCGGCCTGGCTCTGGATCAGCAGCTTGGCCACCACGGTGGCGACGCCGCCGAAAAACTGCGGTCGGGCGGCGCCCTCCAGCGGCTCGGAGACGCCCGAGACGTTGATCGCGGTGGAGAAGCCCGGCGCGTACATCTCGGCTGCTGACGGGGCGAACATCAGGTCGCAGCCGACCGAGGCCAGCTTTTCGGCGTCGGCGGCCTCGCCGCGCGGATAGGCGTCGAAGTCCTCGTGCGGCGCGAACTGTTTGGGATTCACAAAGACGCTGGCCACCGTGCGGCGGGCCTTGGTCTGGCCCAGCTTGATCAGGGTCAGGTGGCCCTCGTGCAGGGCGCCCATGGTCGGAATCAGCGCCACCGGCTCGCCTTCAGCCTTCCAGGCGGCCACATGGGCGCGCAGCTCGGCGACGGTTCGGACGATGATCGGGGACGCTTGGGCCATCGGGGCCTCCTGTACCAGCAGGCGTCGGCTTATGGCCGAGGGGCGCGGCGGCGTCCACCTTGCCGCTCAGGCAGGGCGCGGGTGCGACATCCCCTGCGACAAAAGGTGCTGTGGATCAATGTGATGACCGCTCGGCTGCACCTTGGGCCATGTGTTAACGTTTCGTTGACCGTGCGAGTCGCGGCGAGAGAAGGAGCGAGCACATGGCCGAAACGCGCGTGATCGTGGTCGGGAACGAAAAGGGCGGGGCGGGCAAGTCCACCATCGCCGTGCACCTCGTGACCGCCCTGCTTTATGGCGGCGCCAAGGTGGCGGTGATCGATCTGGACCTGCGCCAGTGCACCTCCATGCGGTTTTTCGAGAACCGTCGCGCCTGGCTCGAGAACAAGAAGCTGCCGCTGCCCGAGCCGATCCAGATTCGCCTCAGCGAGGACGACATCGCCCTCGCCGCCGCACCGGAAGCCGAGCAGATCGAGCGTTTCGAGGTCGCCTTCGCGCGCGGCCTGGAAGAAGCCGATTTCGTGCTGATCGACACTCCCGGTGGCGACACCGCCATTTCGCGCCTGGCCCATGGCCGCGCCGACCTGATCGTCACGCCGATGAACGACAGCTTCGTCGACTTCGACATGCTGGGTCACGTTGATCCCGTGACGATGGAGCTGACGACCCCCAGTCTCTATTCCCAGTCCGTCTGGGAAGCCCGCAAGGCGCGCGCCATGAGCGGCCAGCGCCAGGCGCTGGACTGGGTGGTGCTGCGCAACCGCCTGGCCACCACCGAGGCCCGCAATCGCAAGCGTCTTGAAGATCGCCTCACGGCCTTGGCCAAGCGGGTTGGGTTCCGGATGGGACCGGGCCTTCGCGACCGCGTGATCTATCGCGAACTGTTCCCGTTCGGCCTGACCATCGCCGACCTCTCGCCGCAGGTTCGCCCGGTGCCGGTGTCGCTGCAGCATCTGGCCGCGCGCCAGGAACTGCGGGCCCTGATGCATTCGCTTGGCCTTTCGGCCTATTCCGGGGAAACTCTGCTCGCCGCCCAATAGGGTCCCGCTTGGGGATTCCCGACGGGCGGTCAGCGGAACCGCGATGATCTATCTGTTGCTTGGCGCGGCCGTGCTGGCCCTGGTGTTCTGGGGCGGCAAGCGGCCGCTGGTGAAGGGGGACGGCTGGCGCGTCGGCGCGGGCGTCGCCGCCTTCGCCGCTTTCGCGGGCGCGGCCTACACCACTATTCGCGGTGGCTGGGGTACAGGCATTGTGCTGGGCGTCGTGGGTTTGTGGAGCGCCTCGGAAGCCCGTCGCCGGTCTTCGACGCGGAAGGCCGCGCAGCCGACGGTCTCCGGACCCAGCCTCACGGAGGCCCGCTCGATCCTGGGCGTCGGCCCCGAGGCCACCGCCGAAGAGATCCGCTCGGCCCATGCCCGCCTGATCCGCCTCGCCCACCCCGACAAGGGCGGCACGGCCGGGCTGGCGGCGCAGCTCAACGCCGCCCGTGATCGTCTGTTGACAGCGCTAGACGGGGCTGAAGTAGCTCAAAAATTCCGCTCTCCCCGGCGAATGCCGGGGCCCAGATTCAGCCTGAGCGGCGTTGATCTGGCGGGTCAGAAGGCGCGTCATCCCCAGACGCTCAGGCTGAATCTGGGCCCCGGCATTCGCCGGGGAGAGCGGGGTTTTGGTAGGCCTATAGGTTAGACATCGCGCCTCAGCGCGGCGACAGCACCATGCAGGGCTGGCGTTTGGCCGAGATGGCGGCGCAGGCGCTGCGGGCCGCCTCGGCGGTCAGGCCCTGGAACTGAGCGCGGAAGGATCCGCCAGCGGCGCCTTCCACCGCGCCTTCGGCGTCGGCCACGAACTTGGCGAAGCGGCCGCGAACGATCGACAGCTGCTCCTTGGCCAGACCCTTGGACTTGAAGGCGCCGACCTGAACGGCCCATTCGCCCTTGGGCGTCTTGGCCTTGGCGGCCTTGAAGCTGGGCGCGACCTTGACCGGCGCGGGCGCGCGGGGGCTTTCGGTCAGCACGATCTTGAGGCTGGACTGGTCGCCATCGCCCTGTTCGACGGAGGGACGCATGATCGGACCGGCCGGCTCGTCCTCATAGAGGTTGGCGGCGATGGTGGTGCGGTCGCCGCGCGAGCGTCGCTTGAGCACCTCGAAGCCCGTCAGCAGCAGGTCTTCCATGTTGTTGTCGCGCCAGGCGGTGGAGGAGCCGCCCAGGACCACGGCGATCAGGCGGCGACCGTCGCGAACGGCCGAGCCGGCGAGGTTGAAGCCCGAGGCGTTGGTGTAGCCGGTCTTCAGGCCGTCAAAGCCGTCCATGCTGTCGAGCAGGCGGTTGTGGCCCTTGATGTAGTTGCCGCGGAAGGAGAAGCCCTTGACGCTGAAATACGAATAATACTGCGGGAAGTCGCGCATCGTGGCGCGCGACAGGATGGCCAGGTCGCGGGCCGTGCTGATCTGGCGGCTGTCGGGCAGGCCCGACGCATTCACGAATCGGCTGTTGCGCATGCCCAGTTCCTGACCGCGCAGGGTCATCAGGGCCGCGAATCGCGCCTCGCTGCCGGCCAGCTTTTCGGCCATGGCGACGGCGACGTCGTTGGCCGACTTGACCGTCATGGCGCGGATGGCTTCATCCACGGTCAGGCTGTCGCCCGCGGGCAGGCCCAGCTTGGTCGGGGCCTGGGCGGCTGCGCGGGGCGAGATGACGACGCGGTCGGTGGGCTTCAGGCGGCCTTCGCTCAGCGCCTCGAAGGCGAGGTAGAGCGTCATCACCTTGGTCACAGAGGCGGGGTAACGGGGGCTGTCAGCCCGTTTGTCGTAGAGAACTTCGCCCGAATTGGCGTCGATCACGATCGCCGCATATTTCGGCTCCGCGGCGTTCATCTGCAGATAAGGGATCTGGGCGGCGGCCGTCGTCGGCGCGACGGCGCCGAGGCAAGACAGAGCGAGACCAGCGACAGCGAGCAGGAAGCGGGCGGATCGAAGCTTGGCGAACATGCAATGAGCGTCCGTCATTTGAACTGAGCGGTTCCGCACCGCCACACGCGTGAGCCTAGCATGAACTGACCCGCCTTTAGCCAAAGTAAACAACCGGTGAGCGATCGTGTCACGGGTGCGGAAAAAATGTGCGCGTTGCGGCCAAGCTTCAGCTTCCCCGTAGGTCATGGTGCGCTGCACAATTTTCTTGACTGCTGCACTGCAGCATGGCAAATCATCGTTGTCCCAAAGCATGGGGCTGCCTGCTCAGCTTCGCCATGCCCCGCCACATTGCCAGGAGACTCCCCATGGCCGCAGCCGAAACGATGAAGAAGACCGTCGAACAGTTCAGCACCGCCTCGAACCAGGCTTTCAAGGACGGCGTCGAGAAGTCGCTGGCCGCGCTGGCCGAAGCCAACACCCATTCCAAGAAGAACCTGGAAGCCGTCGTCGCTTCGGTGACCGCCGCCACCAAGGGCGCTGAAGCCCTGGGCGCCCAGACCTTCGCCTACTCCAAGAAGGCCGCTGAAGATCAAGTCGCCGCCGTGAAGTCGCTGGCCGCCGCCAAGAGCGTGCAGGAAGCCATGGAACTGCAGACGACCTGGGCTAAGTCGGCTCTGGAAGCCTACATCGCCCAGATGAGCAAGGCTTCGGAGATCGTCTCGGCTTCGATCAAGGACTCGATGAAGCCCCTGAACGAGCGCGCCAGCGCCGCCGTCGAAAAGTTCCAGGCCGCCCGCTAAGGCAGCGCCGGTGTCAGCCCTTCGCTGACCGCCACGGACTGAAATGAAGGCTCGAACCCGCAAGGGTTCGGGCCTTTTTTCTTGTGCCCGTCCTTGGCGACGTTAAGCATTGCGCCTCGTGAACGGAGTGCGTGATGTCGAAGATTGAAGACCGCTTGAACGAGCTTGGCGTGGTGCTGCCGCAACCGGTCGCGCCCGTCGCCAACTATGTGCCGTTCGTCCGTTCGGGGAACCTGGCGCACATCTCCGGCCAGATCTCGCTGGACGCGTCCGGCGGCATCAAGGGCACGGTCGGCGTCGATGTCGATCTGGAAACCGCCCAGAAGGCAGCGCGCCTGTGCGGGATCAACCTCTTGGCCCAGATGAAGGCCGCCTGTGACGGCGACCTCGATCGCGTGGTCCGCGTGGTCAAGCTTGGCGGCTTCGTCCAGGCTGGACCCGACTTCATCGACATTCCCAAGGTGGTCAACGGCTGCTCGGACTTGATGGTCGAGGTGCTGGGCGACGCCGGACGCCATGCCCGCTCGGCGGTGGGCGTCTATCGCCTGCCGCTGGGCTTCGCCGTCGAGGTCGACGCGGTGGTGGAGATCGCCTGATGCGCGCCCACGAGCGTCCCTCCACCGAGGTGTTTGGCGAAGCCTGGGAGCGCCTGTTCGAGCCCGCCATCGCCCATCGCGGACTGTGGACGCCCGGCGGGGCGCCCGAAAACTCGCTGGCCGCCTTCCAGGCCGCTTGCGCCAAGGGCTATGCGATCGAGCTGGATGTGCAACTGACTGCCGACGGTCAGGCTGTGGTTTTCCATGACGACAAGCTGGATCGCCTGACCGGCGTCCAGGGCCGCTTGCGCGACCACACCGCAGCCGACCTTGGCAAGATGGCCTTGTCCGGCACTGACGAAACCATCCCGACCCTGGCCGACACCCTGACGATGATCGGTCATCGGGCCATGGTCCATATCGAGCTGAAGACGCCGTTCGGCGAGGTGGGCGAACTGGAGAAGGTGGTCTCCGAGATCCTGATCGACCACAACGGTCCCACCGCCGTGATCGGCTTCAATCCCTATTCCCACGCCTGGTTCGCCGACCATCATCCGCAGATCCTGCGAGGGCTGGATTCCTACAGCTGGAATGACGACAGCGCCCGCAAGCTGGCGCCGGAGATGCGCAAGTCGCTGGCGGCGCTGGAGCAGGTCGAGATCGCGCGGCCCGACTTCCTGGCCCTGGGGCTGGACATGCTGCCCAGCCCCCGCGCGGATCTCTATCGCGCCAAGGGCATGCCGGTGATCGCCTGGACCGTGCGGTCGCCCGAGCAGTGGGACGCCGTCAGCGATCATTGCGACAACCTGATCTTTGAGGGTTTCGAGGCGTGACCTCCGTAAAGGCGGCGGTTCGCGTCCATCGCGAGATCGCCGAGATCGGCCGTGAGGCGTGGGAGGCCTGCGCCGCGCCGACCGGCGATCCGTTCGTCAGCTACGACTTTCTGTCGATCCTGGAAGAGAGCGGCTGCGTCGGGACCCGCACGGGCTGGGCGCCGCAGCACCTGTCGGTCGAGGACGAGCAGGGCGGCGTCGCCGGGGTGATGCCGCTCTATCTGAAATCCCACAGCCAGGGTGAATATGTTTTCGACCACTCCTGGGCCGACGCCTATGAGCGGGCAGGGGGGCGGTACTACCCCAAGCTTCAGTGCTCTTCGCCGTTCTCGCCGGTTACCGGTTCGCGCCTGATCGTGAGACCCGACATCGACGCCGACGAGGGGCGCTCGGCCCTGCTGGGCGGGGCTCTGACCCTGTGCGAGCGCATGGGAGCCTCGTCCCTGCATGTGACCTTTCCAAAGGCCGACGAGTGGGAGTGGATGGGCCAGCGCGGCATGCTGCTGCGGCAGGACCAGCAATATCACTGGGAAAACGCCGGCTACGCGACGTTCGACGACTTCCTGGCGGCCCTATCCTCGAACCGTCGCAAGACCATCCGCCGGGAACGTCGCGACGCCCAGGCCGGGCTGGAAGTCGTGGCGCTGACCGGTGACGATATCACCGAGGCCCACTGGGACGCCTTCTTCGGCTTCTATATGGACACCGGCAGCCGCAAGTGGGGCCGGCCCTATCTTAACCGGAAGTTCTATTCGCTACTCGGCGAGCGCATGGCCGACAAGGTGATCCTGCTGATGGCGCGTAGGCCTGACGGTCCGTGGATCGCCGGGGCGCTGAACCTGCTGGGGCGCGACTGTCTGTATGGCCGCCACTGGGGCTGCACCGAGGACGTGCCGTTCCTGCATTTCGAGCTTTGCTACTATCAGGCCATCGAGCATGCGATCCGCCTTGGCCTGCCGCGTGTCGAGGCCGGCGCCCAGGGGCAGCACAAGATCGCCCGGGGCTATCTGCCCAGCGCGGTCTATTCCGCCCACTGGATCGCCGACCCCATGCTGCGCGAGCCGGTCGCCCGGTATCTGCAGCAGGAGCGCGAGGCCGTGGAACACGACATGGAAATGCTGACCGAGGAATACTCCCCGTTCCGGCAAGAGGGGCCTTAGGTCAGTTCCACATTGGCGACCTTGCCCTCGTAATCCTGCTTGGGATCACGGCCGAGCAGCATCTTCACACCGGCGAACAGGCTGTGCTCGTTCACCCAGATCTGGGCATGGCCGGGATCAAAGCGCAGCAGGCGCAACGTGGGATCATCCTTGCCCTTGTACCAGGCCGCGACGAAGGGATTCCACAGGCGCTCGACCGTCGTATGGTCGGTATCGACAGTGATTTGGCCATCAATGGTGGCGAACAGGTCATGACCCTTTGAAACGAACTGGATCAGGCCCTCGCGTTCCGCGCCGCCGATGGCCTTCACCAGATCGTTGTCGTCCGAGGTGAAGACCCACAGCGGTCCGCTATGGTCGCCCTCGAACTGGACGGTCATGGGTTGACCCTTACCGTCAGGATCGCCGGGCAGTCCCAGCATCACGGTGCGGTCGGATTTGAGCGCCTTCCAGAGCTTGGCGGCGAGTTCGGCTTCGTTCGACATGGCTTTCTCCGTATTTGGAAAGCCAACGAGGAAGAGGGGGCGGATGTTCCGTCAGGACTTGTCCCAAGCCGCTTTCAGCAACGCCTTCAGGTCGTCATCGACGTCGGCCGGCGAGGCCAGGGCGATCCTGGCCTTCAGTCGTTCGGACCAGCCTTCCTTGCCGGGGGCGGAGAGGTGAGGGGACGTTTCGGGGGGCACCGCCAGCCCCAGCATGGCCGTCCCGCCCTTGACGGGCTTGAGCGCGGCGAACTGGAACTGATGGGACCAGGCGGTGAAACCCTTCCGCTGGCCGGTGACTAGGCCCGGGAAATCGGCCACGGCGGCATCGACGGCTTCCAGGATCGCCACGGAGGCGGCGTCGGTCCAGAGCGCCTTTCGCAGGCCATCGGCGTCTTCCCATCCCATCTGGGACGGAAAGGCTTCGGACAGAATGAAGGCCGCGCGATTGGCGCCGATCCCGTGGGTGTCCTTCAGCCAGACGGCCCGCGCGCGGGGCTTGGTCTCAGGGCAGTCGCGCCGCACGATCTCCACCCAGTCGGCCAGGGGCTTGCCCGTCTCCCGTTCCAGGCTGGCTCGGATCGACGCGAACCACTTCTCCTGACGGTCCGTGAGGCCCTGGGGCTTGTCGACGGGCTGGCTTGTCATGCTTGCGCGCTCCCCCTGGTTTGCTACGACGGCCTCCCGAACAGGAGACGGCCATGAGCCTTCACGGAACCTACGACCCCGACAACATCTTCGCCAAGATCATCCGGGGAGAAATGCCGGCGGTGAAGGTCTTCGAGGACGATCAGGTCCTGGCCTTCATGGACGTATTCCCACAGGCCCGTGGGCACATGCTGGTCATCTCCAAGACCTCCAGGGCGCGCAACCTGCTGGAAGCCGAGCCCAAGACCCTGGGCCGCCTGATCGGCGCCACCCAGAAGGCCGCCGCCGCCGTCACCGCCGCCCTCAAGCCCGACGGCGTGATCGTCACCCAGTTCAACGGCGCGCCCGCCGGCCAGACCGTGTTCCACCTGCATTTCCACGTCATCCCCCGCTATGAGGGCGAGGCGCTGGGCCGGCACGGCGAGGGCATGGCGGATGTCGAAGACCTGAAGGTCCTGGCCGAGAAGATCGCGGCGGCGCTCTAGGCGCGACGATGACCGCCTGCGGCTCGAAACGCCGCGTCTGATCCTGCGTCCGCCAGCCGGGGGGCATCTGGAGCTTTGTCGCGAGCGGAATCAAAAGAGGCCCGGATCGCTCCGGGCCTCTCGATAGTCTTGGATCTATTCGACGAGGACGGGTTCGGCCTCTTCTTCGGTCGCCGCGGAGCCCTTGGCGGGTTTTTCCGGCGTGCTCTCGATCTCGAAGTCGATCTTGCTGTCCTTGAGGATGATCTTGACGTGGCCGCCGCGCACCAGACGTCCGAACAGGATGTCGTCGGCGAGGGGCTTCTTGATGTGTTCCTGGATGACCCGGCCCAGCGGACGAGCGCCATAGAGCTCGTCGAAGCCGTTCTTGGCCAGCCAGTCGGCCGCGTCGTCGGTCAGTTCGATCGTCACGTTCCGGTCGGCCAGCTGGGCCTCCATCTGCATGACGAACTTCTGCACGACCATCCGGATGACGTCCGGCGTCAGCGGCTTGAAGGCCACGACCGCGTCGAGGCGGTTGCGGAATTCCGGCGTGAACAGGCGCTTGAGGGCGGCCTCTTCCTCGCCGACCACCTTGTCGCGACCAAAGCCGATGGACTGGCGTTGAGCGTCAGAGGCGCCCGCATTCGTCGTCATGATAAGGACCACGTTGCGGAAATCGACCTTCTTGCCGTTGGAGTCGGTGAGAACACCGTGATCCATGACCTGCAGCAGGATGTTGTAGACGTCCTGGTGAGCCTTCTCGATTTCGTCCAGCAGGACCACGGCGTGCGGGTGCTGGTCGACGGCGTCGGTCAGCTGGCCGCCCTGATCATAGCCGACATAGCCGGGAGGAGCGCCGATCAGGCGGCTCACGGTATGGCGCTCCATGTATTCGGACATGTCGAAGCGGATCATCTCGATCCCCAGCGTCAGGGCCAGCTGCTTGGCGGCTTCGGTCTTGCCGACGCCGGTGGGGCCGCTGAACAGGAACGAGCCGATCGGCTTGTCCGCGATCGCGCAGACCCGCGCGAGCCAGCTTCATGGCCGAGGACAGCTGCATGATCGCGTCGTCCTGACCGAACACCGCGCGCTTCAGATCCGTTTCCAGCTCCTTCAGCGCCTCGGTGTCGGACTTGGAGACCGACTTGGGCGGGATGCGGGCGATCTTGGCCACGACGGCCTCGATCTCCTTGACGCCCAGCACCTTCTTGCGACGGTTCTCGGGCAGCAGCATCTGGCCGGCGCCGGCTTCGTCGATCACGTCGATCGCCTTGTCGGGCAGCTTGCGGTCGGTGATGTACTTGGCCGACAGCTCGACCGCGACCTTGATGGCCTCGTTCGTATATTTCAGCTTGTGGAAGTCCTCGTAGTAGCTCTTGAGCCCCTTGAGGATCTTGATGGTGTCTTCCACCGTCGGCTCGTTGACGTCGATCTTCTGGAAGCGACGGACCAGGGCCCGATCCTTCTCGAAGTGCTGACGGAACTCCTTGTAGGTGGTCGAGCCCATGCAGCGCAGGCTGCCTGACGCCAAAGCGGGCTTCAGCAGGTTTGAGGCATCCATCGCCCCGCCGCTGGTCGCGCCAGCGCCGATCACGGTATGGATCTCGTCGATGAACAGCACTGCGTTGGGATGGTTCTCGAGTTCCTTGACCACCTGCTTGACGCGTTCCTCGAAGTCGCCGCGATAGCGGGTGCCGGCCAGCAACGCGCCCATGTCGAGCGAGAAGATGGTGGCACCGGCCAGGACTTCGGGAACCTGGTTGGTGATGATCTTGCGGGCCAGGCCCTCGGCGATGGCCGTCTTGCCGACGCCGGGTTCACCCACCAGCAGGGGGTTGTTCTTGGTGCGGCGGCACAGGATCTGGATCGCGCGTTCCACTTCGTTCGCGCGGCCGATCAGGGGGTCGACCTTGCCCTGGCGGGCCTTCTCGTTGAGGTCGACGCAATAGGCTTCCAGAGCCTCGCCACCGGTCTTGGTGTTGGGCTTTTCGGCGTCGTCTTCGGTGGTGCTGTTGCTGGCGCCCTTGACGGCCTTGGGCTCGGACGCGCCGGCCTTCTTGGCGATGCCATGGGCGATGAAGTTCACCGCGTCATAGCGCGTCATGTCCTGCTCTTGCAGGAAGTAGGCGGCGTGGCTTTCGCGCTCAGAGAAGATGGCGACCAGCACGTTGGCGCCGGTGACTTCCTCGCGACCCGAGGACTGCACGTGGATCACGGCGCGCTGGATCACGCGCTGGAACCCGGCGGTCGGCTTGGCGTCTTCTTCGTCGTCGACGACCAGCGAGGCCAGTTCGACGTCGAGATAGTTGGCCAGGCTCTTTTTCAGCGCGACCAGATCGACGTCGCAGGCGCGCATCACGCCGGCCGCGTCGTCGTCGTCGGTTAGGGACAGGAGCAGGTGCTCCAGGGTGGCGTACTCGTGCTTACGCTGGTTAGCGTAGGCGACGGCGCGGTGAAGGGATTCTTCGAGTGGGCGAGAAAACGAGGGCAAGGGGGGAGGCTCCTCAGTCTTTTTCCATGGTGCACTGCAAGGGATGCTGATGACGTCGCGCCGAGTCTATGACCTGCGCAACCTTCGTTTCAGCAACTTCGTAAGTATAAACGCCGCATACGCCGACACCGTGCTGGTGAACGTGCAGCATGATCCGGGTCGCATCTTCGCGCGACTTGTTGAAAAAGCGCTCGAGTACGTACACGACGAATTCCATCGGCGTGTAGTCGTCATTCAGAATCAGTACTCGATAGAGCGAAGGCTTCTGTGTCTTCGGCTTCACCTCAGTGACGACCGAAGATCCAGATCCGTTATTCTGTCCGCCTTGCTTTCGCTCGGCCATTGACCGTTTTCTCCCGGCGGGCCGAACCACCCGCCTTACTAGGATTAGATATGGAAACGCGCGGGCTTTGGAAGAGGCCGACGCGATAGTGCGCCGCTTTAACACAGGGGCGCCCTGTAAAAAGACTTCACGATTGGGAGAACGGAGGCCGCGCGAGGGCGGTTTCCTGGGCGAGGAGCCGAAATGGTGCGCGGCGATGCGTCGCGCAAGGGGAGGGGCGCAGGGACCCGTGTCCAAGTTGGGTAAGGGGGGCGACTCAGCGGCTCTTGAGCGAGCGCCCTGTGATCACCGCTCCCGCGCCGAACTTGCCGCGCAGGACGTCGATCGTCTGTTCGTTCTTCAGCGTTCGACGCTCGTCGCCGGCGAAGAAATCGTCGGCCGCGCCCTCGGCGGGTACAAATTCGGTCAGGCCCGCGCCGATCAGGCGGTAATAGGTCCCGCCCGGCTCGGCGGCCAGAAGCTCGCGGGCCACCTGGAACAGGGTGCGCGCCGTCTGGGTCGGCACCGCCAGGGTGCGGCGGCGGGTGTGGACCTTGAAGTCGGGCGTGCGCAGTTTCAGCGTCGCGACCCGTCCAGCCACGCCCTCGGCCCGGGCCTGCCGGGCAACCCGCTCGCAGAGCGGCCAGAGTTCGTCCTCCAGATCGTCGCGCTTGAAGAGGTCCTCATTGAAGGTGGTCTCGGCGCTGATCGTCTTGCGCACCTGATCGGGATCCACCGCCCGGGCGTCCTGGCCGTGGGCCAGGCGATGCAGGCGCAGGCCGCCGGAACCCAGCACGGCGGCCAGATGCTTGAGGTCGGCGGCGGCGATGTCGCCCACGGTGCGAAAGCCTTCGGACGCCAGGGCCGTCACGGTGGCGGGGCCGACGCCGGGCAGGATCGAGACCGGCTTGCTGGCCAGAAAACTCTGGGCCTCGGCCGCGCCGATGGCCGAGAAGCCGCGCGGCTTGTCCAGTTCGGAGGCGATCTTGGCCAGGAACTTGTTGGGCGCCAGGCCGATCGAGACCGTCAGGTTGATCTCGCTCTCGATCTCGGCCTGAAGCCGCGCCAGCATGACGGCGGGAGGCGCGCCGTGCAGGCGCTCGGTGCCCGACAGGTCGATCCAGGCCTCGTCCAGCGACAGGGGCTGGACCAAGGGCGTCAGGGCGTCGAGCTTGGCCATGATCCGGCGGCTCTCGTGCTTGTACTTGGCGAAGTTGGGCTTGATGACCACGGCGTCGGGGCACAGCTTCAGCGCCTTGTACATCGGCATGGCCGAGCGGGCGCCGCTCATGCGGGCGATGTAGCAGGCGGTGGTGACCACGCCGCGCTTGCCGCCGCCGATGATCACCGGCTTGTCGCGGATCGACGGATCGTCGCGCTTCTCGACCGAGGCATAGAAGGCGTCGCAGTCCAGATGCGCCATGGACAGCGCGCCCAGCTCTTCATGAAAGACCACGCGCGGGGAGCCGCAGACGGGGCAGCGGCGCGCCCGGTCCTCGCCCGTCCAGAAGCAATCGCGGCACAGCGCCTTCATTCCCAAGTCTGTCTCTTCAACGGCGCGAAACGCAAGGCGAGCCTATCGCGAATCGACGCGAGGGCGTCAGCTTCAGTGGCGGCTGTCAGCGGGATCACTCCATTGGACCTCAAGCTCTTTCAACGCCTGCGTCTGCAGGGCTACACGCCGGCCACGGTGCTGGACATCGGCGCCAATGTCGGGATGTTCACCTGGTCGTTCCTGCAGGTTTTCCCGTCCTGCAAGCCGACGATGATCGAGCCCAATCCCCATTGTGAGGAGAGCCTGGCCAAGATTCCCTTCGAACGGCACATGGTCGCCGCGTCGAACGAGAACGGGGAGGCCGAGCTTTTCCTGACCCGCGAATGGCTGCAGTCGACCGGCAGCTCGCTCTATCGAGAGAATTCGGAGCACTTCCGCGACGAGGTCGTCATTCGCGAGGCCGTGCCCAAGGTCCGTCTCGATGACCTGCTGGCCGACCGTCAGTTCGATTTCGTCAAGATCGACACCCAGGGCGCGGAACTCGACGTTCTGCAGGGCGGGCGCGAGGTCATCGCCAAGGCCGACTATGTGATGATCGAGATCTCGCTGGCCGACTACAACCCCGGGGCCGGTCGCGCCGAGGAGATCATCGAGGCGCTGGCGTCGATGGGCTTTGTCACCACCGAGACCCTGGCGCTGTTCCGCTGGCAGGGCGAGCCGGACGGCAAGGTGGTGCAGATCGACTGCATCTTCGAGCGCCGCGTGCCGCGCCCTCGCAGGGCGGCGTGTTCGCGCCAAAGGGCTCAACGGGAGAACTCGTCGCCTTCCTGCAGGACCAGAAGCAGCGGAACTGGAACTTCAGCGTCCTGCGGATCGGCGCGGCGTCACCCGATCTGAGTGGCCTGGCGACCGTCTCGATCGGCGATCCCGAAGGTGCGACGGCGACCCATTTCACCGGCGACCTGAACAGCGAGAGCACCTGGCGGCCGCTGCTGGATCACGTGGCCCGGCATGGGCGGTTCTCCTATGCGCTTTGCGATCACGTGATCCAGCGCATGACCGATCCCGACTTGCTGCTGCGCATGCTGCCCCTGGTCGCCGAGGCGGGCTTCCTGTCCGCGCCCGGCCGCTACACGGAGGTCAGCAGGCCCGAGGGGCCCTATCGCGGCGTCATGGATCATCGCTGGATCCTCGACCAGTTCGACGGCCAGCTGACCCTGGCGCCGAAGCTGGGCCTGCTGGAATACATGGCCCTGGAGAACGAGAGCGCCTTCGCCGACTACGTGGCGTCGGAATACCAGGTGACCTGGCGCGGAGGGCTCAATGTTCGTCACCTGCTGGAGCCGGGGCTGGATCGACAGGCGCTGATCGAGCGCTACAGCGCCTTTTTGGATCGCCCCTGATCTAGGCCTTTTGATCTAGGATGGCGGCCACAGCCAGGCCGCGCCGCGAACCCCGGAACTGTCGCCGTGCATTGCCTTGCGCACCGGCGTCTCGAAGGTGTCGGAAAACACGTGCGGGGCAATGGCGGCCGGCAGCCGCTCATACAGAGCCTCGACGTTCGACATGCCGCCGCCCAATACGATCACGTCCGGATCGATCAGATCGCACATCGCCGCCAGGGCGCGGCTCAGCCTGTCGACATAGCGGTCCAGCGCCGCCGCGGCCGAGGTGTCGCCGGACTCGACGGCGGCCATGGCGGCCTGACCGCTGGGGTGGCCGGCGTCGCGCGCAAAGGCTGGACCTGCGATCCAGGTTTCCAGGCACCCCTTGCGGCCGCACCAGCAGGCGGGGCCGGGATATTCTTCCGGAGCCGGCCAGGGCAGGGGCGTGTGGCCCCATTCGCCGCCGATGCCGTTGCGGCCCTCGATGATCCTGCCGTCGACCACCAGTCCGCCGCCGCAGCCGGTGCCCAGGATGGCTGCGAACACCACGCCCGCGCCGGCGCCCGCGCCGTCGGCGGCTTCCGACAGCGCCAGGCAGTTGGCGTCGTTGGCCAGCCGGACGGGCCGTTCCAGGCGAGCAGTCAGGTCCTGCTCGAAGGTCCGTCCGTTCAGATAGACGCTGTTGGCGTTGCGGATCAGGCCAGTTCGCGGCGAGATCGAGCCGGGAATACCCATGCCCAGGTGCGTCGCCTTGGCGCCGGCCATGCATTCGGCGTCGACCAGCAGGTCGGCGACCACGCTCAGGGCGTCGTCATAGTTCCCGGGATTGGGCTTGCGGACGCGGGCCACGAAACAGCCATCGCCGTCCAGGGCGGCGGCCTCGATCTTGGTGCCGCCGAAATCGACGCCGAAGCGGATCATGCGAACAACCGCGCCTCGATCGCCGTCTTCAGGGTGGGCCAGTGGTCGATGCGGATATGGCGATCCGGGGCGCTGGGGGCCAGCGGGCGCAGGCGCTCGTCGGCCACCATCTGGAAGCGCCCGACGCCCGGGGCGCTGGCCGCCACCGACTCCAGCTGCGGCAGCAGGTCGTCAATGAACACCGACGGACCGGTCGTGCGCCCCGCCAGCGCAGCCGCGGGCGGGCCCTTGGGGCCACTGTTGATGATCAGCGGATAGTCGAAGCCCGTGCGTCTTCAGCCATCGGGCGCGCGCCACGCGGCCGTGTTCGGGCGCGTTCGTCAGAATCACCACCCCGCGCGGGTCGAAAGGTCAGCCAGGGCGTCGGCCGCGCCCTCGGCGGGCGCCAGGTCGTCGGCCCCGTCGCGGAAGAAGTCGTCAAACAGCACCTTGCCGGCGATCAGATCCAGGTGATCGGTCTCGCCCGGGCGATAAATGTTCTGGAAAAGGGCGAAGCGGTCGACCCGAAGTTCAAAGCCGTGACGACCCACGAACGCGCCAAAGCCGCGCATGAACTGGGCGAGAACCTCGTCGACATCGACAATCACCAGCGGCGCGGCGGGATCGATGGCAAAGGCTTCACTGTCGGAGTAACTGAGTTCCATGATCTGCGATTGGCCGGTGTTAACGCGATTAGCGCGGGCTTAAGGATATTCGTGCGATCTGGAAGACAGAAGCGACGCGAATCCCTCAGGCGTCGCCACGGACCGTATGGTCGGGGTCAGGATGACGAAGAAGGTCCTCATCGTGGAGGATAATGAGCTGAACATGAAGCTCTTTCATGATCTGCTCGAAGCCCAGGGTTACGAGACCCTGCAGACCCGTGAGGGTTTGCAGGCGCTTTCCATCGCCCGGGATAATCGCCCCGACCTGATTCTCATGGATATCCAGCTGCCGGAGATCTCGGGACTCGAGGTCACCAAGTGGCTGAAGGAAGACGAGGATCTGGCCCATATCCCCGTGGTGGCCGTCACGGCCTTCGCGATGAAGGGCGATGAGGAGCGGATTCGCGAGGGCGGCTGCGAGGCCTATATCTCCAAGCCGATCTCGGTGGCCCACTTCCTCGACACCATCAAGCGGCTGCTCGAGAAGGAGCCGGTATGAGCGCGCGGATCCTCGTCGTCGATGACATCGAGGCCAATGTCCGCCTGCTCGAGGCCAAGCTTTCGGCCGAATACTACCAGGTCACTACCGCCAATGACGGCCCGACGGCCCTGGCCATGGCGGCCAACGATCTGCCCGATATCATCCTGCTGGACGTCATGATGCCCGGCATGGACGGTTTCACCGTCTGCAAGAGGCTCAAGGACGACCCGACCACCCGGCACATCCCGGTGGTGCTGGTCACGGCCCTCGATGGCCGCGCCGACCGGATTCAGGGCCTGGAAGCCGGCGCCTCCGACTTCCTGACCAAGCCGATCGACGACGTGATGCTGTTCGCCCGCGTGCGCAGCCTGACCCGTCTGAAGCTGGTGATCGACGAGCTGCGCCAGCGCGAGGCCTCGGGCCGCCGCATGGGCGTGATCGCCGGAGCCGCCGCGCGTCTGGACGGCCTGGGCGGCCGCGTTCTGATCGTCGACGACAATGAACGTCAGGCCCAGCGCATCGCCACCGAACTGGGCGTCGAGCATCGGCCTGTGGTCGAATCCGATCCGGAAAAGGCGCGGATCAGCGCCGGCGGGCCGGTCGACCTGGTGATCATTAACGCCGCGGCCAAGACCTTTGATGGCCTGCGCTTCGCCGCGTCGCTGCGGTCGGACGAGCGCACCCGCCATCTGCCAGTGCTGGCCATGGTCGATCCCGACGAGCGCCACCGGATGGTCAAGGCGCTGGAAATCGGCGTCAACGACATCCTGCCGCGCCCGATCGACCCGCAGGAGTTGTCGGCCCGGGTCAAGACCCAGATCCAGCGCAAGCGCTACACCGACTATCTGCGTAACAATCTCGACCACAGCCTGGAGCTGGCCGTCACCGACCAGCTGACCGGTCTGCACAACCGTCGCTACATGATCGGCCAGCTGGACTCGCTGGCCAAGCGCGCGGCGCTGGGCGGCGATCCGGTGGCGGCGCTGCTGATCGACATCGATCACTTCAAGAAGATCAACGACACCTTCGGCCATGATGTGGGCGACGAGGTGCTGCGCGAGTTCGCCCTGCGCCTGGCCTCCAACGTTCGCGCGATCGACCTGCCTTGCCGCTACGGCGGCGAGGAGTTCACGGTGATCATGCCCGACACCCAGCTGGCCGACGCCATGCGCATCGCCGAGCGGATCCGCATGCACGTGGCCGGCTCGCCCTTCCGGGTGGCCCAGGGCAAGGAACTGCTGACGGTGACCATCTCGATCGGCGTCTCGGCGACGATCGGCGAGCACGACACGCCTGAGGCGCTGCTCAAGCGCGCCGACGAGGGGGTCTATGAGGCCAAGGCCTCTGGCCGCAACGCGGTGGTCGGCCGCGTGGCCTGACGGCTTTTCAAGCCGCCGACTCTTTCTTGCCCCTCCCAGCGTCTCCGTCCTTGCACGGAGCAAGCGATCGGGCATTTTGCGTCAATGAATAAGCTGCTTACTTTCGCCGCGCTGGCCTGCGCCGCGCTCGCGTTCGGCGTTTCCGCCCAGGCTGAGGCTGTCGCCAGACCCGATCCCAAGCTGGTCGTGGTGATCTCGGTCGACCAGTTCAGCGCCAATCTGTTCGCTCAGCACCGGCCGGAGTTCACCGGCGGCCTGGGCAAGCTGGCGCGCGAGGGGATCGTCTATCCCAACGGCTATCAGTCGCACGCCATGACCGAGACCTGTCCGGGCCACTCCACCCTGCTGACGGGCAAACATCCCAACAAGACCGGCATCAGCGCCAACGATTGGTACGACCGGGCCTCTGGCAAGCAGGTCTATTGCCTGGGCGACGACGACAGCCCGCTGGCCAATGACCCCAAGGGCAGGGCGGTCAGCCCCAAGAACCTGATGGCCAGCACCTATGGCGACTGGCTGAAGGCCGTCTCGCCGGCCAGCCGGGTGTTAGGCGTCTCGGGCAAGGATCGCGGCGCGATCACCATGTCCGGACACCACGCCGACGGCGCCTACTGGTATGTGCCCGGCTTTGGCTTCACCACCTTCGTGCCGCCGGGCGAGACCGCCGAGGCGCGGTTGAGGCCCGTCGCGGCGTTCAACGCCAGGCTGGCGGCCGACCTCAAGAAACATCCCTTCGTCTGGGACTACGACAAGAAGCTGATCGGCGGCTCGGACAAGCGCTGCAAGGCCCTGGAGGCCGACTACAAGACCGGCGATCGCACCTGGCGCGCGGCCCTGCCGATCCCGGTCGCGCCCGACGAGGCGGGCAAGCTGCGCGATCTCGGCTCCAGCCCTTCATCGACCAGGTCTCGCTGGACCTGGCCGCCCAGCTTCGCGACACCTATGGCCTGGGCGACGGCCGCGGGTCGACGTGCTGACCGTCGGCCTGTCGGCCACCGACTATATCGGCCATCGCTACGGCGCCGCGCGGCCCCGAGATGTGCGACCAGATGGCGCGCCTCGACGCGGGGCTGGGCCAGTTCCTGGACCGTGTCGGCAAGGCCAAGGGCGGGGTGCTGGTGGTCCTGACCGCCGACCACGGCGGCGCCGACTTCGCCGAACGCCTGAACAGCGAGGGCTATGACGTCGAGCGCGTGATCGGCAAGCCTTGGCTGGCCAGGCTCAATGCGCAAGTCCGCGCCGATCTGGGCCTGTCCTGGGATCCGCTGATCGCCGACGGCGGCATCGACCAGATCTATGTCGTCGGCCCCGATCGCCGCACGCCGTCCATCACCGATCGCGCCCGCATCACCGCCGCCGCCCTGGCTCTGGTCAAGCGCCAGCCGGAAGTGGCCGAGGCCTTCGACGCCAATGTCCTGCTGACCGCCGAGGCGGTGTCTGACGACGCCTCGCCCGAGGAGCTGTCGGTGGCCGAGCGCATGCGCCGCAGCGTCTATCCGGGCCGCACGGGCGACATCCTGGTGGCCTTCAAGCCCAACCTCGTGCCGGCCACGGCGGGTCCGACCTATGTCTCCACCCACGGCAGCCCCTGGGACTATGACCGCCGCGTGCCGATCCTGTTCTGGTGGAAGGGCAGCACGCCCCGCGAACGGGTGTTGCCGATCGACACCGTGGACATCGCACCGACCATCGCGGCCGTGACCGGCGTCAAGCCGCCGGCGGATGCGGATGGGCGGTGCCCGGCCGATCGTGGCAGCGGGCACGCGTGTTAGGCTGAGGACTGGCCCCCTCCTGACCGCTTCGCGGTCGTCCTCCCCCGTAGGGGGAAGACGCTTCTCTTCCCCCTACGGGGGAGGAGCGCCGAAGGCGCGGAGGGGGCAAGTGATCGCAGCCTAATCACCGCCCCACACCGATCGCTGTCAGCGCCGTGATCGACGGTCGCCTGTCGTGCAGATCTGCTGATCTTTCCTGCGCCGCAGTTCGGCGTCCTCGCGCATGACCGGATCGTACTTCGTCAGCACCATCTTTTCGGTCTTGGTGCGGGCGTTCTTCTTGGTCACGTAGAAGAAGCCGGTGTCGGCGGTCGAGTTCAGGCGGATCTTGATTGAAGCCGGCTTGGCCATGGTAGAATCCCTGCGGTGTCGCGCAGGGTACCCGCGCGTTGGAAATGAGAGGCGCGGAACATACTCATCAACGCGTCAAAGTCAATTGCCGGCGGGGCACCGCGTGTAGGGATAGTCCACCGAACGGGCCAGACCGCCGATATTCCCCTCGATCCGGGCGATCAGCGTGGTCGCATCGACGCGCTTGTACAGAATTCGCTGGGGAAAATCGTGGGTCGGGTCCTCGAACACCACCAGGTCGTCGGTGACCTCCTTCAGCGGGAAGCTGGCCTCGGCCTGGCCTGACGGCTTGGCGATAAAGGCCAGGCGACCGTCCGGTCCCAGCGCATCGCAGAACTCGTACTCTGACCCTTGCCGTCTTCAGGGTGCGGCTCATGCTCGGCATCACGCCGCCGCCGGACCTGGCCATGCTCGCTGCGTCGATCCCGCCCGTTGGAGCGGATCTGCATCCAGCAGCCGCTCATCCAGCCCAGGCGCGTGACATCGGTTTCAGCAGAAGGTGTCGCTGCGGCCATGGATGCCGCCATCATCAGGGCCAGCATGTCGTTCTCCCCGGGATGCGGCGGATCAGACGTAGGTCAGGTTCCGCGCGCCGTTCAGGAAGCGCATGAAGGGCGCGGGGCGTCCAGCATCCTTGAGCCGCTGGCCGATCTCCTGGACCACGAACCGCGTGATGTTGGGCAGATCCAGGGCAAGCGCCTCGGTAAAGTCCACCCAGGCGATCTCGTCCAGTTCGCCGCAGTCGGGCTGGCGCTCCAGGCTCAGCAAAGCCTCGGCCGGAGCCATGAAGAAGCGAGCGTCGAAGCGGCGCGTGCGATAGGGCGGGGTGATGGCGCGGGCCACGAAGGCCAGCGGTGCAAGGTCGGGCAGGGCGCCCTGGGCCCGGAAGGGCCTCCACGCCCCGGCGGCCGGCCGTGGAGGCGCGGGACGGGCCAGCAGCAGGCCTGTCTCCTCGTAGGTCTCCCGCACCGCCGCCAGGGCCAGGGCGCGGGCCAGGGCGGCCGGGCTGGGATGGCGGGGCTGGTGGGTCAGGCGCGCGGTGACCTCGGGCGACAGTTCGGTGGCCGCCGGCGCGCGATAGTCGCCGCGATCCACCCGCCCGCCGGGGAACACCCACTTGTCGGGCATGAAGGCGTGGCCGCGATTGCGGCGGCCCATCAGCAGGCGGGGCTTGGCCGCATCGGTCCGCACGATGATCAGGGTCGCGGCGTGGCGCGGCTTGAGCACGCCGGTGCCCGGCTCACGCACCGCAGCGTCGTTGATCGTGTCGAATTTGGCGTCAATCGGCTCGTCCATCCCGCAAGGTTAGTCCGATTACGGCATTCGCAAAGCCGCCCCTTACGTCAGCTTGACCGGTTCGACGCAAGCACCCCACAGTCCGCCGGCTTTTCAGAGGGATAGACGGGTATGCTTGGACGGGTTTCGAAGCTGGCGATCATGGCCGGCCTGGCTTTCGGCGCACCGGCCCTGGCCGCGCCGTCCGCGAAGATCGAAGCCGCCGCCAAGGCGGTGCAGCCCAAGGTCATCGCCTGGCGCCGCGATATCCACCAGCATCCCGAACTGGGCAATCAGGAAGTTCGCACCGCCGCCCTTATCGCCAAGGAACTGAAGGCGCTGGGTTTCGAGGTGCGGGAAGGCGTGGGCAAGACCGGCGTGGTCGGCATCCTGAAGGGCGGCAAGCCCGGCAAGGTGGTCGCTCTGCGCGCCGACATGGACGCCCTGCCGGTCGAGGAAAAGACCGGCGAGCCCTTCGCCTCCAAGGTCACCGCCACCTGGGAGGGCAGGACCGTGCCGGTCATGCACGCCTGCGGCCATGACACCCATGTCGCCATGCTGCTGGGAACCGCCACCGTGTTGGCCGGCATGAAGGCCGACATCAAGGGCACGGTCGTCCTGATCTTCCAGCCCGCCGAGGAGGGCCCGCAGGCCGGCGAAGAAGGCGGCACCAAACTGATGATCCGCGACGGCGCTCTGGACCAGCCCAAGGTCGACGCCATCTTCGGCGTGCATATCGGCCCGGCCGACGCCCATGTGCTGAACTACCGGGCCGGCGGCTTCTATGCGGGGGCCGATCGCTTGACCATCACCGTCAAGGGCAAGCAGACCCATGGCGCGCGCCCCTGGGCGGGCGTCGACATGGCCAGCGTCTCGGCCGACATCATCCAGGCCATCAACCAGATCGCCGCGCGTCAGGTCGACGTCGGCGTCTCGCCCTCGGTGGTCACCATCGCCACCATCAACATGGGCCTGCGCAACAACATCATCCCCGAAGACCTGAAGATGGAAGGGACGATGCGAACCTTCACGCCCGAGCGTAAGGCTGAGCTGATCGACAAGGTCACCAAGGCTGTCGCTTCGATCGGCGATCGCTACGGCGCCAAGGCCACGGCGGTGTTCAGCCAGCCCTATCCGGTGACCTACAACAATCCCGAGCTGTCCAGCTGGGTGAAGGCCAGCTTGCTCAAGGCCTCGCCGGGCAAGGTGGACGACCAGGCGCCGCTGGTGACCGGGGCCGAGGACTTTTCGCTCTACGCCCTGAAGGTTCCGGCCGTGTTCGTGCAACTGGGCGGCCGCCCCAAAGGCGTTCCGGCCGCCGGCGCGCCGGCCAACCACTCGCCGTACTTCACCGTCGACGAGGACGTGCTGGAGACCGGCGTGAAGGCCGAGCTGTTCATGGCGCTGGATTATCTGGAGAGGAAGTAGAAGCCAGATCCTCCCCCTCTGGGGGTGGTGCCCCGAAGGGGCGGAGGGGGCAGCACGGCCAAGGCCGAGAAGGCCCCCTCAGTCGCTCCGCGACAGCTCCCCCAAGAGGGGAGCATCCCGCCCCCCGATCACAATTGGGCCTGAATGGCGCCGGCATAGGCTTTCGCGAACGACCGGCTCGCGCGTTAAAAGGAGCAGATCATGGCGGACCTCTACGCCCTCGCCCTGGCGCTGGCGCTCATCTCCGCCGCCGTGCTGATCCACTTCCAGGCGCTCCGCGCCCTGTCGCAGGGCCAGGACCGACTGGCGGTTTCGGGCCATCTGAAGATCCTGCTGGTGATCTTCGGCCTGATCATCGCCCACGGGCTGGAGGCGGCCGTGTTCGCGGGCGGCTACGCCCTCGGCGAGCGGGTGTTGAAGCTGGGCAGTTTTGTGGGCGCGTCTTCGATGAGCGCCAGTCAGTTCTTCTATTTCTCGATCGAGACCTTCACCACCCAGGGGGTGGGCGATGTCTATGTGATCGGCCCGCTGCGCCTGATCGCCAGCCTGGAGCCCCTGGCCGGCCTGATCCTGATCGGCTGGTCGGGATCCTTCACCTTCCTGGCGATGCGGCTGGACTGGCGGCTTGCGCCGCAAACCACGGAACCAGCCGATGAACCGCGTCCTCGACCTCGGCCGTCGACACCGCGAAGCTGAAGCGCATGAACCGGTGGCCTTCCACCGGATCAAAGTCGATGCCGGGCGCGGTGGCGACGCCGGTATCGCGCAGCAGCTGCTGGCAGAACGCCATCGAGTCGTTCGTCAGGTGCCCGATATCGGCCCAGATATAGAAGGCCCCATCCGGCGGGGCGATCTTCGCCAGGCCCAGCGACGGCAGGGCGTCCAGCAGCAGCTGACGGTTGGTGCGATAGACCTCGACATGGCCGTCCAGCTCGTCGGCGCAGTCCATGGCCACCAGGCCGGCGTGCTGGCTCAGCGACGGGGCGGTCAGGAACAGGTTTCCCATAGTAGCCCGCGCCCGGTGCACGTGGTCCAGCGGCGACAGCAGCCAGCCCAGACGCCAGCCGACCATGCTGAAATATTTCGAGAAGCTGTTGACGATCAGGGCGTTGGGCTCGAACTCCAGCATCGAGCGGACCGGGCCAACGTAAGAGAGGCCGTGATAGATTTCATCGCTGACAATGCGGATATTCCGCTCGCGACAGACTGCGGCGATGGCGGCCATCTCGTCGTCGGCGATGATCGTGCCGGTCGGATTGGCCGGGCTGGCGACGATGACGCCGGCCGGGGCGGGGTCCAGCGCCGCCAGATGCGCGGCGGTCAGTTGATAGCGATCCTCGGGACCACAGGCGATCTCGACCGGGACTAGGTTCAGGGCCTTCAGCGTATTGCGATAGGCCACATAACCCGGGCGGGCCAGGGCGACGCGGTCGCCGGCCTCGAACGCCGAGGCCAGGGCCATCACCAGGGCCGGCGAAGCGCCGCAGGTCAGGATGATCTGCTCGGGATCGACCTTCACGCCGTGCAGGTCGTCATAGCGCTGGGCGATGCGGGCCTTCAGCACGGGGCTTTCCCAATAGCCCAGGCCGTCGGTGTCCAGCACATGGTGCGCCCGCGCGATGGCGGCCTTCGGCGCGCCGGTGGAGGGCTGGCCGAACTCCATGTGGATGATCGAGCGACCCTCGGCCTTCAGCTGATGGGCCAGACGGCTGATGGCGATGGCGTGGAAAGGGTCGAGATCTGGGCGCATGATTTTCCTGTTAGCCGGGATCGCCCGGCTATGACAGATGGGAGCAGGCTGTCTGTCGGAGCTGACCATGCGATCCCTTCTCCTCGCCGCGCTTGGCGCTCTCGCCCTTTCCGTTGCGCCCGCCGCCGCCCAGACCGCCCTGGTCCCCCATGTGGGCGGACGGGTCGCGCCGGCGCCGGACGGCGGCCTGGCGTTCGGCTGGCCCGGCGTCTATTTCGAGGGGCGCTTTTCCGGTCCGTCGGTGACGGTGGCGGTCGACACTGGTTCGGAGCATCTGGCGGTCAGCGTCGACGGCCGGGTGCGCGCCGAACTTCGCAAGCCGGGCCTGGCCCGCCTGACCTTTGATCATCTGACGCCCGGCGAGCATGTGGTGCGGCTGGACAAGCTGACCGAGAGCCAAACGGGCTCGGCGCGCTTCATCGGCTTCTTTGTTGGCCCCGAAGGGCGGCCCCTGGCGCCGGTCGCACGGTCGCGCCGCATCGAGTTCATCGGCGACTCCTACACCGTCGCCTATGGCGTGCGTTCGACCCATCGCGACTGCACCGAGGAAGAGGTTCATGACCTCACCGACACCAGCCAGTCCTTCGCGCCGATCCTGGCGGGGCGCCTCAACGCCGACTACCGCATCATCGCCTTCTCGGGCCGGGGCGTGGTGCGCAACTACAGCGGCCTGGCGCCGGGCGAGCCCCTGCCAGCGCTCTATCCGCGCCTGATCCCGCGCCAGGCCGAGCCGCGCGTCGATCCGGCCGATGCGTGGAAGCCCGACCTGATCGTCGTGGGCCTGGGCACCAACGATTTCTCGACGCCGCTGAAGGCCGGCGAGGCCTGGCCGGACGAGGCCGATCTGCGGGCCGACTATCGCGACGCCTATGTCGCCTTCGTCGCCGCCCTGGCGCGCCGAGATCCACAGGCGCGGTTCCTGCTGCTGGCTGGCGACACCTTCGCTGACGATGCTGCGCAGATCGCCAAGCGGCTGAATGGCGCGACGCCGAACCTGGCCACGTCCGTGCGCAGGTGACCGGCATGGAGCGCACCGGCCTGCCGCGCCCACCCCTCCGCCGCCGACGAGCGGATGATGGCCGATCTGCTGGAGAAGGCGTCGAGGTGGTCTGAAATAGATAGATCCTCCCCTCTGGGGGAGGTGGCCCAGAGGGCCGGAGGGGGCAGCACGGCGTTAGCCCAGATCGCGCCAGGCATTGCCGCCGTCGGCGCTGCCCCCTCAGTCGCTCCGCGACAGCTCCCCCAGAGGGGGAGCATCTTTGAAACTACCGCCGCTTGCCGCGCCGGACGCCCTTTGGCAGTCCGCCGCGCGGCTGACCGCCGCCGGCGCGCGCCGAGCCGGGGCAGAGGGGCCCTCGGATCGGCCGGCAGCGGCTCGGTGATCATCTCGAACAGCAGGCCGCCGGTGACGGGCGTGGCCTCGACCAGCTTGACCTCGACCTGCAGGCCCAGCGGCCAGCGCTTGCCGGTGCGTTCGCCGACCAGGGCGTGCATGCGCTCGTCATGGACGAAGAACTCGGCGCCCAGGGTCGAGACGGGCACCAAGCCGTCGGCTCCGGTGTCGTCCAGCTTCACGAACAGGCCAAAGCGGGTGACGCCGGTGATCCGGCCGTTGAACGTCGCGCCGATCCGGTCGGACAGGAAGGCTGCGATATAGCGGTCGGTGGCGTCACGCTCGGCGGCCATGGCCCGGCGTTCGGCATAGGTGATGGTCTCGGCCGTGTCCTTGATCTGGCTGACGTCCTGATCGGTCAGGCCATCGTCGCCCAGGCCCAGGGCGCGGATCAGGGCCCGGTGCACGATCAGGTCGGCATAGCGGCGGATCGGGCTGGTGAAGTGGGCGTACTTGGCCAGGTTCAGGCCGAAATGGCCCAGATTGTCGGCGCTGTAGTGGGCCTGCATCTGGGTGCGCAGCACCACCTCGTTGACGATGGCGGCGTGCGGCCCGTCGCGGGTCTCGTCCAGCAGCTTGTTGAAGCGCGAGGTCTGCGGGGCCTCTCCCTTGTTCCACTTGATCTCCAGTGTCGCCAGGAACTCGGCCAGGTTCTGCACCTTCTCCTGGCTGGGCGTGTCGTGGACGCGATAGATCAGCGGCGTGCGCTTGGCTTCCAGGCTCTCGGCGGCGCTGACATTGGCCTGGATCATCATCTCCTCGATCAGCTTGTGGGCCTCAAGGCTGGCGCGGCGGTTGATCGAGGCGATCTCGCCCTCGCGGGTGATGACGATCTTGCGCTCGTCGCTCTCGATGGCCAGGGGCGAGCGGATCTCGCGGCCCTTGCCCATCAGGCGGAAGGCTTCCCACAGCGGCCGCAGGATCGCATCCAGCAGGGGCGGGGCCTTGTCGCCGTCCTGGCCGTCGGGCGGGATCACGCCGTCGATGGCGGCCTGGGCCTGCTCGTAGGACAGCTTGGCGGCGCTGCGCATCAGGCCGCGCACGAAGCGGTGGCTCTTCTTGCGGCCGGCGCTGTCGAACACCATCCGCACGGCCAGGGTGGCGCGGTTCTCGCCCTCGCGCAGCGAGCACAGGCCGTTCGAGAGCACCTCGGGCAGCATCGGCTCCACCCGATCGGGGAAGTAGACGCTGTTGCCCTTCTCGCGGGCTTCCTTGTCCAGGGCCGAGCCCGGGCGCACATAGGCGGCGACATCGGCGATGGCCACCCACACCACCCAGCCGCCCACATTGCCGGCGTCGGGATCAGGATGGGCATAGACGGCGTCGTCGTGGTCGCGGGCGTCCACCGGGTCGATGGTCACGAACGGCAGGTCGCGCAGGTCGTCGCGGCCTTCCAGGGTCGGCGGCTTGGCGGAGGCGGCTTCGGCCTCGGCGGCTTCGGAGAAGCCCACCGGGATGCCGTGGCTGTGGATGGCGATCAGCGAAGCAGCGCGCGGGTCGTCCTCGCTGCCCACCACTTCCAGCACCTTGCCCTGCTTGGGGCCATAGCGGCCGGCGGGCGCGCCCACCGAGGCCAGCACCAGATCGCCCTCTTTCAGGTCGCGGGCGTCCAGTTCGGAGAGGACCAGCACTTCCTTGGACTTGCGATCGACGGGCTCGACCCGGGTCTCACGGCGATGCTTGCGGATCACGCCCAGGATCTTGTGGGCGCTCTGGCCCAGCTTCTTGATCAGCCGCGCTTCCATCTCGCCGTTTTCGAGGCGCTCGAACCGCACCAGCAGACGGTCGCCCATGCCCGGCGCGCCGCCGGCGTCGGCGTTGCGGGCCGGAGACAGGCGCACGATCGGCGCGTCGTCATCAGCCTTGGTCAGCTTGACGAACATGTCGCCGTCATTGTCGCGGTCAACCACATCCACCACGCCCACGGGCGGCAAAGAGCCGGCCTCGGCGAAGCCCTTGCGGCCGCGTTTGCCCAATGCGCCCTGGGATTCCAGTTCGCGCAGCATTTCGCGGAGGGCGCGGCGGTCGGCGCCCTTCAGGCCGAAGTGGCGGGCGATGTCGGCCTTGCCGCTCTCACCCGCGCTGCGCAGGAAGGCGAGCAAGGTGTCGCGATCCGGCAGGCCGGCGGGCGGCTTTGCAGCGGTGGGGAACTTGGACGACTTGGGCGTGCGCGGTTTGGCCATGTGCTGGGATAACCCGGCAGCGGGGACAAAGGCCAAGGGAAAGACGCTGAAACCCGCCACGATCTGATCAGCGGGTCGCCATCAGGCGGCAGGGGCGCCCGAAGCCGACGCCTGCGGACTATTTCGAATAGACGACCCGGCACTCGCCCTCGACCGTCGTGTAGCGGCCATTGGCGGCGTCGACGAACGAGATTCGACCGCCCTCGTCATATTCGACCTTGCCGGTCGAGCGCCCGGCGAAGGTCTGCGCGCCATAGCTCCAGCAGACGATATCCGCCGGCTTGTCGCCCCAGGTCGCTTCGCGACTGGCCCGCTTGCTGTCGGTGCACGCGCCCGTGGTGAGCGTGGCGAGGATGATCGAAGCGGCTACGGCAAGGCGCATGGCGAGGGTCTCACAGGCAAGGGCCCGACTGTCCGGGCAGGGCGGTCGTCGATCAGTAAAGGTCTTCGATCGAGCGCGGCGGTTGCTGGGCTGGCGGAGTCGTCGCGGCGGGCGGTGCGGCTTCCGACGGCGCCGGCGGGCTTCGATCACCGCGACCGGGGCCTCGGCTTCCGGCGTCGTGACCTCGACGGCCTTAACCTTGGGCTTTTCGGGCGGCGGCGGGGCGTAGAGCGGCGCGGGGGCGGCGTCCCTGATCGGCGCCCCGGAGACCTCGGCGAGCGGCGCGGTCGAGGCGCGGACACCGGAGCCGCTATCCTTCAGCGCGTTGGTCAGGCCCATGGCGAAGCCCAGGCCGCTGATCAGGATCAGTCCGGCGACCACGACATGCAGGGGCAGGGGCCGTTCGAGCGTCGTCATGAGCGAAAGTCTAACCCCGGATCGCGATCATGGGTAGGGTCAGGCCTCCGTCTCGGTCGGCGCCTTGGCCGGCTTCTTGGCGGGGGCCTTCTTGGGCGCGGCTTTCTTGGCCGCCGGCTTCTTGGCGGCCGCCTTTTTGACCGGAGCCGCGCCGTCGGCTGCGGCTGCCTTTGCCTTGGCGGGAGCCTTGGCCGGAGCCTTCTTTGCGGCGGCCTTCTTGACCGGCTTCTTGCCGCCGCCCTTGGCGACGCGTTCGGCCAGCAGGACCACGGCCTCTTCCAGGGTCAAGGCCGCCGGATCAGCGCCCTTGGGGACATTGGCGTTGGTGTCGCCGTGCTTGATGTAGGGACCAAAGCGGCCCGACAGCACCTTGATCGGCTTGCCGTCCTCGGGGTGATTGCCCAGTTCGGCCAGCGCCGCGGCCTGGCCGCGTTGCGGACGCCCGCCGCCGGCCCGCTTGTCGGCCAGCACCGCCACGGCGCGGTTGAGACCGATGTCGAACACGTCCTCGGGGTTTTCCAGATTGGCGTAGGTGCCTTCGTGCAGCACGAAGGGCCCGAACCGGCCCAGGCCGGCGGTGATCTTCTTGCCGTCATCCGGATGCAGCCCGACCTCACGCGGCAGGGACAGCAGGCGCAGGGCCTTTTCGAGGTCGAGACCCGCCGGCGTCCAGCCCTTGGGCAGGCTGGATCGCTTGGGCTTGTCGCCGCTCTCGGCCGCCGGCGGCTCTTCGACATAGGGGCCAAAGCGGCCGTTCTTCAGCCACACCGAGCGACCGGTCTCGGGATTGATCCCCAGTTCCTTGTCGGCAGCCTCGGCCTCGCCTTCACCATCCGAAGACGTGGCGAGCTGACGGGTGAAGCGGCATTCGGGATAGTTGCTGCAGCCGATGAAGGCGCCGAACTTGCCGACCTTCAGCGACAGCTGACCGGTGCCGCAGGTGGGGCAGATGCGCGGATTGGAGCCGTCGCCCTTGTCGGGGAAGATGTGCGGGCCCAGTGCCTCGTTCAGCGCGTCCAGCACGTTGGTGACGCGCAGTTCGGCGATCTCGCCGACGGCGGCGGCGAAGTCCTTCCAGAAGTCGCGCAGGAACTGTTTCCAGTCGAGCTTGCCGTCCGACACCAGGTCCAGCTGTTCTTCGAGGCCGGCGGTGAAGTCGTATTCGACATAGCGGCGGAAGAACTGCTCCAGAAAGGCGGTGACCAGACGGCCCTTGTCTTCCGGGATGAAGCGGTTCTTCTCCATCTTCACATATTCGCGGTCGCGCAGCACGGTCAGGACAGAGGCGTAGGTCGACGGACGGCCGATCCCCAGCTCTTCCATCTTCTTGACCAGGCTGGCTTCCGAATAGCGCGGGGGCGGTTCGGTGAAGTGCTGGTCGGCGCGGACTTCGATGACCTTGGCGCTGGCGCCGTCCTCGATCATCGGCAGGCGGGCCGAATCCTCGTCGCCGTCGTCGTCGCGGCCTTCTTCATAGACCGTCAGATAGCCGGGGAAGAGCACCACCTGGCCGGTGGCGCGCAGGCCGGTCTGGCCATCGTGGCTTTCGATATCCACCGTGGTGCGCTCGATGCGGGCGCTTTCCATCTGGGAGGCGATCATCCGCTTCCAGATCAGCTCGTACAGGCGGCCCAGATCCGGCTCCAGGCGCAGCGAGCCGGGGTTGCGGGAGAGGCTGGTGGGGCGGATGGCTTCGTGCGCCTCCTGGGCGTTCTTGGCCTTGACCTTGTAGTAGCGCGGCGTCTCGGGGACATAGTCCTTGCCGTAGACATTGCCGATCACGTCGCGGGCTTCGGCGATGCCCTCGGGGCCCACCGCCACGCCGTCGGTTCGCATATAGGTGATCAGACCGACGGTCTCGCCGCCGATGTCGATGCCTTCATACAGCTTCTGCGCCGCCTGCATCGTGCGCTGGGCGCTGAGAAGCCGAGCTTGCGCGAGGCTTCCTGCTGCAGGGTCGAGGTGGTGAAGGGCGGGGCGGGCGAGCGCTTGCCCGGCTTCTTCTCGACGCCGGCGATCTTGAACACGGCCTTCTCGACCGCCGCCTTGGCGGCCAGGGCCGAACCCTCGTTGCCCAGGTCGAACTTGGTGAGCTTCTTGCCTTCGTGCTTGATCAGGCGGGCCGTGAACGGGTCGGCGCCGGCCGAGACGTCGGCGTCGACGCTCCAGTATTCCTGGGTCTTGAAGCGCTCGATCTCCATCTCGCGCTCGACGATCAGCCGCAGACAGACCGATTGCACGCGGCCGGCCGAGCGGCTGCCCGGCAGCTTGCGCCACAGGACGGGCGAGAGCGTGAAGCCGACCAGATAGTCCAGGGCGCGGCGGGCCAGATAGGCCTCGACCAGCTCCATGTCGATGTCGCGCGGGTTGGCCATGGCTTCCAGCACGGAAGCCTTGGTGATGGCGTTGAAGGTGACCCGCTGGACGGTCATCCCCTTGACCGCCTTCTTCTTGTTCAGCACTTCCAGGACGTGCCAGCTGATTGCTTCCCCTTCGCGGTCGGGGTCGGTGGCCAGGATCAGGCGGTCGGCCCCCTTCATCGCGTCGACGATGTCGGCGATGCGCTTGGACGACTTGGCGTCGACCTCCCAGCTCATCGCGAAATCGTTGTCGGGCTCCACCGAGCCGTCCTTCGACGGCAGGTCACGGATGTGGCCGTATGAGGCGAGAACCGTGTAGTCGGACCCGAGATACTTGTTGATGGTCTTGGCCTTGGCCGGGCTCTCGACGACGACGACGTTCATTACGACTCTTGGACCTGGGGGAAGGATCGCCCGAAAGGCGAGCGCCGGAAAGTGGGGGCGCGATGGGGGGTCTGTCAACGCAGCCTGTGGAAACAGTGGTGTTTGACCTGATTTGGTAGGCGGTTGTTAAGGCCGGCTTGGCATTGTTCCAAGCTCAACCCCTGACCCTTGCTGGACGCAGCCTTGGATCTGACCGTCAACAGGATCGCCACAGAGGCGTATGTTTCGCCGATCCGGCCCGTCAGGCCGATCGCGTCGAACGCCGAACGCGCGCAGATCGCCGACCAGCTCAAGCAGGCCGTGCGCGCCGCGCCGGCCCAGGGCACGGGCCTTTTGATCGATCTCTCGGTCTAGGCTTTCCGCATCCTGCGGTTCGACCGCACGTCAGCCGAAAATTAAAAGCTCCATCATTCCCGCTCTTGGATGAGGGGGATGCGCCGGTCCTCTTAACCTTCGGCCGCAGGCGCGGAAAGCGGACATGCTGATCGTCGGTTGTAGGTGGCGAGCAGCTCTTGGTAAAATTGCGACGCCGTTAGACCGCCGCCCGTTTCAGATCGTCATCGAAGCGCGCCAGGAACGCCTCACGGGTGACTTCGCCAAGGTCGACGACCTTGGCGCCCCCGGCTGCGACGAAGGTGACATCGGTGACGCCGATGACCTTCAGGACCAGGCGCAGATACTGCGTGGCGATATCACGGTCCTGTATCGGCGAGCCCTCGGCGTAGATCCCGCCCGACGCCATGAGCACGGTCGCCTTTTTGCCTTGGAGCAGGCCCTGTCCATCATGGCCCAGCGTCAGCCCCTTGCGCACGATGTGGTCGATCCACGCCTTCAGAGCGGCCGGTACATTGTAGTTATAGACCGGGGTGGCGATGACGAGATGGTCAGCGGCCAAAAGCTCGGCGACCAGCGTGTCGGACAGTTGGAGAACGGCCTTCATTTCAGGCGAATGCTGCTGCGGCGGCGTGAAATAGGCTTGCAGCCAGGGCGCGTTCACGAACGGCAGATCGGTCTGCAACAGGTCTCGCAGCACCACCTCGCCGCCGGGATGCGCGTCGCTCCAGTCGGCGACGAAACGGCGGGTGAGATGACGCGAGATCGAATGGTCGCCGCGAGGGCTGGTTTCAACGACGAGTAGCTTGGACATCAGGGTGCTCCTTCTCAGCGATGGGACGCTAGGTGTGGAGAACCCCTTGCGGAAGCGATGAACTTTTGATCATTTCCATCGGTATAAGTGATGGATCATGATTGAAAACCTGTCCCTGGATCAGTTGCGCGTGATCGTCACCATCGCCGAGACGGGCAGCTTTTCGGCCGCCGGCCGCAGGCTGGGTCGGGTGCAATCGGCGATAAGCCAGGCGGTGGCGGGGCTGGAGGCCGCCCAGGGCGTCTTGCTGTTTGATCGCAGCGGGCATCGCCCCAAGTTCACCGATATTGGACGGCTGCTGGTCGAGCAGGCCCGGATGGTATTGGCCAGCGCCGCGCGCTTCGAGGCGGTGGCGGCCAACACGCGGGCGGGGCTGGAGCCGGAGCTGGCGCTGGCGATTGACCCGCTGGTGCCGTCTTCGCCCTTCATCGACAGCTTGCGCGCCTTGCGGGACACCTTTCCTGACCTTCCCGTCAGCTTCTCGACCGAGGGCCTGGGCGGCGCGGAGCGGCGACTACGCCAGGGCGACGCGGCGCTCGCCATCTGCTTGCTGCTGCCCGCTCCGGCTGACGATATCGTCGCGCTCCCGCTTCTTGAGATGAAGTTGAAGCCGGTCATCGCGCCTGACCATCCGCTCAGCCGGCTAAGCCGTCCTGCCACCCGCGCCGACCTTGAGCCGCATGTTCAACTCGTCCTGTCCGACCCTGTGACCATCGCCGGTCCGAGCTACGGCTTGGCCAGCGCTCGGCTCTGGCGTTTTGTCGACCTGCAGCGTCGCCTGGACATGCTGCGGGCCGGCTTCGGTTGGTGCCGTATGCCCGAGCACCTGATATCCCGAGACCTGGCGGAGGGCCGGCTGGTTCCTTTGTCCCTGGCCGATGATCTGGCTCCGCCGGGGGACCTGATAATCTATGCCGCGCGTATGCGGGACCGCCCGCTTGGGCGCTCCGGCCGATGGCTTTTGGACGACCTCAAAGCCCGATTCGCGAACTAGCCTGCTGGACCCATAGGGCCGACCAGGGGCGAAGCACTCAGTTCGGACCGCTAGCCATTGTCGTTGCCGGGGAATACTCGCCCTTGTGACGAGAATGACGGGAGAAGATTGGATGCGGCTTAAGGGCGGCGCCCCTAACCCAGCCGCCGCATCAGGTAGAGAGCGCCCCGGGCCACGCCCGCGCCTTCGCGCCGCAGGTCCGTGACCTCGTGCTCCAGAATTTCGAAATCCGGCGCCGCGAGGTCGCGAACATAGGCGTCGGCGTGCGCGAACCGGCCTGACGGGAGCACGGTCCACCCGTCGGCGCCCACCTCGACGCTGAAGGCGAAGAGGCCGCCGGGACGCACCACGGGGCTCAGGGCCTCGAACAGGGGAGCGAGGTCGCCCAGATAGATCAGCACGTCGGCCGCCAGCACCAGGTCGAAGGTCTCGGCCCGGTCACGCAGGAAATCAACGATGTCGGCCTGGACGAGGTCGGCGTAGGCGTTGCGCTCGGCGGCCTTGGCCAGCATGCCGCCGGACAGGTCGACGCCCGTCAGGCGCGCGCCGAATCCGGCGAAGGGCTCCGCCGACAGGCCGGTGCCGCAACCCAGGTCGAGGATCTCGGAAAACGCGGTCGCGTGGCGGGCGACCATCCCGGCCAGTAGCGACGGGGCCTGATAGTCCAGAAGGTTCATCAGCTGGTGGTCGAACTGATCGGCGAAGCCGTCGAACTTCGCCGCGACATAGTCGGCCGGGGCGCGGCTGACCGAGGCGTCGTGTCAGCACCCGCATCGCATAGGCCGTCGGACGACGCCGGATCGCGGACTGCGGCTCGGCCAGCCAGGCGCTGATCGCGCAGCGGCCGCGTCCAGTTGGCCGAAGGCCGAAAACACGGCGAAGGCCTCGCGCGCGACCGACAGTTCTTCCTCGGGATTGGCGCTGTAGAGCGACAGGGCGTCTTCAATCACGACGCCGTTGATGATCGCCGCCAGGGCGGCGGCCCGGGCGCGCACCTGATCGGCATTGGCGGGCAGGGGGCCCTGGCAGGCCGCCCGGTCGAACACCTCGACGGCGCCCGAGAAATCGCCGGTCAGATAGAGCGCCTGACCCAGGCAGACCAGCCAGACGGCGTCCGCTGCGGGCGAAACCGTTGCGCTGCGCAGGGGCTGGACGGCCTCGTTGAAGCGGCGCGCGGTCATCAGGGTCAGGCCCAGGCCAAATAGCGCCTCGGCATGGTCGGGATCGGCGGCCAGCACGGCGCGGAAGCCGGCCTCGGCGTCTTGGCTGCGTCCCTCGCCACTGGCCTGTACGGCGTTGTTGAAGGTTTCGGCGACGGTCTGCTGGCTCATCTCGACTCCTGAACGCAGTGGCGCGCCACCCGCGCTGGGTATTCGCTCAGCTTGCCGGAAAGTTACAGCCAAATATCAGCGAAGGCGGGTCTTGCCGGTTCTTCTCAGGCCTTTGCCGCGCTCTTCGGTGAGGCCGAAGATCTGCATGAAGCCCACCACGGCGGGCGGCGGCGGGGCCGGCCGCGTGGTCAGGACCGCCAGCGGCGCGGGTGGCGCGACCACCTGCACCATCAGGGGCGCGATGATCCACCGGGCGGGGAAGGGCCGAACCTCGGCGTCGGCCTGGGCGCGAAGATGCGGGCAGTGCTCCATCGAATGCCGCGCGCAGGCCTCGTGCAGCGGCGGGATCGAGCCGGCGTCGACGATGATCTGGTCGTCGGGCAGGGCGGGTGGCAGGTAGCCGCCCAGGCCCTTGGCGCGGAGCGCGGCGGCGGGCTTGCGGTGGGCGATCTGGGTCCAGCGGTCGCCGTCGGGCGTGGGCTCGCCGCACATCGGACAGCGCATCTGGATCACTGCTTCCCGCTGCCGCCGGAAGTGGTTCATCGAATACTGCGGACGCCCAAAGCCTGGCCGTTCGACCTGGCAGACCGCCAGCCGTCCGCCGATGCTGGGGCAGGGGCGCACGCCCAGTCCTTCCTCTTCCGACCAGCTGGTCATCCAGGGAACGTCGACTCCCACCTTCAGTCTGGACTCAGGCATGGGCATCCGTTGGCTTGGCGAAACAGCCACAACGCGCCAAACGGCCAGGCGTAGCAATGCAGCGCTGTTTCAGGCGCCAGACACCAGACCGCCGGCCAGCAGCAGCGCCCGTTCCGCCAGGGCCAGCTCGACCAGAGCCGCCATCACGGCCGAGGTCGGCGCGCCCGTGGCCCGCACCAGTTCGTCGCGCGACACCGCCGTCGGCGACAGCAGCGCGGCGAGCCGCTCGCGCAGGGCGTCGAAATCGACATCCGCCTCGGGTTCGCTGTCATAGGCCCGGTCGCGTTCGCGCAGGTGGATCTGGCCCGACAGTGAGCGCAGCACGTCCTCGGCGCCCTCGCACAGGATCGCGCCCTGGCGGATCAGGTCGTTGGTCCCTCGGGCGCGAGGATCCAGCGGCGAGCCGGGCACGGCGAAGACGTCGCGGCCCTGCTCGGCGGCCAGGCGGGCGGTGATCAGCGAGCCGGACTTCAGCTCGGCCTCGACGACCACCACGCCCAGTGACAGGCCCGAGATGATGCGGTTGCGGCGCGGGAAATCCTTGGCCTGGGCGCGGCGGTCGGGCGCGCTTTCGCTGACTACGCAGCCTTCGACGGCGAGGCGGGCGTGCAGGGAAGCATGTTCGGGCGGATAGATGTCGCCGATCCCGCCGCCCAGCACGGCCACCGATCCGGTGCGCATCGAGCCCTCGTGCGCCGCGCCGTCGACGCCGCGCGCCATGCCCGAGACGATCACATGACCGGCCTCGCCCAGTTCGGCGGCCAGCTGCTTCGGGCGAAGCGCTGGCCGCCGGCCGAGGCGATGCGGGCCCCCACGATGGCGACGCTGGGCCGCGGCAGCAGCTCGGCGCGGCCCAGGGCCCACAGCACCGGCGGCGGCGGATCCAGGGCCGCCAGGCGGGCGGGAAGTCGGGCTCGCAGCCGCACAACAGCCGGGCGCCCATCGCCGCGCCGGTCTCCAGTTCGCGCTCGATGGTCTCGCGCAGGGGGATGTTCAGCGGCGTGGCGCGACCGCCCCGGCGGGACAGATCGGGCAGGGCGGAAAGCGCCCGCTCGGGCGTGCCGAAGCGCGCCAACAGGTGCTCGAAGGCGACGGGGCCGACCGTCTCGGTGCGCGCCAGCCGCAGCCAGGCCAGGCGCTGGATGTCCGAGAGGCGGCCCGAAATCACGCGGCCGGAGGCGGCGTCTCCGCCGTCTTCTTCTTGCCGATCTTCGGCTCCTCGCCCTTCAGCAGGCGGGCGATGTTCTCGCGGTGGCGGATGAAGATCAGCACGGCCATGAACAGGGCCAGCAGCAGCATCGGATAGGGCTGGTCGGTGGCCAGGGCGAACGGCGCGGCCAGGGCGGCGGCGGCCAGGGCGGCCAGAGAGCTGATGCGGAACAGGGCCGCCATGGCGATCCAAGTGATGGCGGCCAGCACGCCCACGGGCCAGCAGGCGGCCAGCAGCACGCCGTAGAAGGTAGCCACCCCCTTGCCGCCCTTGAACTTCAGCCAGACGGGGAACAGGTGGCCCAGGAACGCCGCGCCGCCGGCCAGGGCGACGATGGCGGCGTTGTCGTGGGTCAGCCAGCGGGCCAGCAGCACGGCCAGCACACCCTTGCCGGCGTCGCCCAGCAGGGTGATGGCCGCCAGGTCCTTGCGGCCCGAGCGCAGCACATTGGTCGCGCCGATATTGCCCGAGCCGATCTGGCGGATATCCCCCGCGCCGCCCAGCCGCGTGGCGATCAGCCCGAACGGGATCGAGCCGAGGAGGTAGCCTCCGACGACCGTGATCGCGAGCGTGAGATAGACGGCTTGAGCGAGATCTTGCACGTTTCGACCCTAGGGCGAGTTGCGCGCGATTTCAACCGCTGCGCAAGGATTGCTTGTGGCGAAGGTGTAGCAGGAGACTCAGGGCGGGGGCAAAACGCGCATTCCAGACCCTTCAGGGTAGCCAATCCTCGGAGCCATGCCGAACGCGCTGTACGAAGATGTCCGCTCCGTCGAGCCGGTATATGATGATGTGGCTCTTGTATGGGTGGACTCGCGATCCTCCCAGTTCGGCGCGTTCAGGTGCGGCGCGCGGGGACTCGGAGAGAAACGCGAACGCCGTTTCCAGCCCGGCATGATAGCGCTCGGCCTGATCCTGCCCAAACGCGCCCGCTCCGGTCAGGTAGATGTCGAGGATATCCGCCTCGGCCTTGCGACTGAGCCTATAAACCATCCGCGTCGGCCCGCAGCCGGCGACGCGCTGCGGCGAGGATGTCGTCCATGGAACTGGAGCTGACGCCGCTGTCCTCGGCTTCGTCGATCAGGCGCTGCATGGCGGCGATCTTTTCGGCGCGTTCCTGGTCGCGGCGGATCAGGTCGCGCACATAGTCACTGGCATTGCTGTAGCGCCCGGTCTCAGCGCGGCCTTCAACCCAGTCTTTCATGGCGTCAGGCAGGGAAACGTTCATGGTCGCCATCATGCACCTCTGATGGCAGTGAGTAGATTTTGGCAAAGATTGTCAATCCTTGCCATTCTCGACTTACCCCTCGGCCCGGTGCACCACCCGCCCGTCCACCAGCGTCATCAGCACCTGGCCCTGCAGCCTGCGCCCGTCGAACGGTGAGTTCTTGGACTTGGACAGCAGCTTGGCCGCATCGACGATGATCGGGGTGTCGATGTCGCACAGCACCAGATCCGCCGGCGCGCCGGGGGCGATCCGGCCGCCGCGCAGGCCCAGAAGCTCGGCGGGGGCCAGGGTCACGGTTCGGATCATGTCGACGAGCGGCAGGCGCTCGTCATGGTACAGCGACAGCAAGGCCGGCAGCAGGGTTTCCAGGCCGATGGCGCCGGGCGCGGCCTCGTCGAACGGCAGGCGCTTGTCCTCGGCCGGGGCCGGGGCGTGGGCTGAGACGACGATGTCGATCAGGCCCGTGGCCAGGGCCTCGATCAGGGCCTGGCGATCGTCCTCGCCGCGCAGGGGCGGGGAGAGCTTGGCGAAGGTGCGATAGTCGCCCACGTCCAGCTCGTTGAACGACAGGTGGTTGATCGACACGCTGGCGTGCAGGCGCAGGCCCTTGGCCTTGCCGCGCGCCAGGGTCTCCAGCGCGCCGGCGCTGGTGATCTGGTCGACCAGCAGGCGGCCGCCGGTGGCTTCCAGCAGGGCGATGTCGCGCTCCAGCATGATCCGTTCGGCCATCGGCGAGATCGCGGGCAGGCCCAGGCGGCCGGCGAACTCGCCGCCGATGGCCGCGCCGCCCCTGGCCAGCCACATGTCCATCGGCCGGTGGGCCAGCAGGGCGTCGAAGCCCTTGGCGTAGGTCAGGATGCGCTGAAAGACCTTGCTGTCGACGATCGGGCGGTCGGCGTCGGTGATGTAGACGCAGCCGGCTTCGCGCATCAGACCGATCTCGGCCATCTGCTCGCCCTTCAGGCCCTTGGTCGCGGCCCCCGCGCACAGGATGCGGGCGCTGTCGATGTCGCGTGAGCGGCGCAGGATGAAGTCGACCACGCTGGGATCGTCGACCGCCGGATCGGTGTCGGGCTGGACGACGATGCTGGTCACGCCGCCGGCGGCCGCCGCGCGCGCGGCCGAAGCGAGGGTTTCCTTGGTCTCGGCCCCGGGCTCGCCGGTCTTGACCCGCAGGTCGATCAGGCCGGGGGCCAGCATGGCGCCGCCGCAGTCGATCACGCGGACGCCCTTGCCCAGCTTGCCGAACTCGCGGCCCTTGGCGACGTCTGAGATCACACCTTCGGAGACGATGACGCCGCCGGGGCCGTCATAGCCGCTCTCGGGATCGACCAGGCGGGCATTGGTGAAGGCCAGGGGCTGGGGCGAATTCATTGGTCGGCCTCCAGCCGTGCGGCGAGGCTGGTCAGCACCGCCATCCGGGCGGCGACGCCCATCTCGACCTGGTCCTGGATCAGGCTGACGGCCGGATCGTCGGCCACGTCGCTGTCGATCTCGACGCCCCGGTTCATCGGACCCGGATGCATCACCTTGGCCCCCGGCGCGGCGCGGGACAGCTTTTCGCGGTCCAGGCCGTAGAAGCGGAAATATTCGCGGGTCGAGGGCACGAAGCCGCCCTGCATCCGCTCCAGCTGCAGGCGCAGCATCATCACTACGTCGGCCCCGGCCAGGCCCGACTTCATGTCGTGGTGCACCGTCACCCCCCAGCGCTCGGCCTGGGCCGGCATCAGGGTGGCGGGACCCACCAGACGCACGCTGGCCCCCAGGGTGTGCAGCAGGGAGACGTTCGAGCGCGCCACGCGGCTGTGCAGCACGTCGCCGCAGATCGCCACCGTCAGGCCCGAAACGCGGCCAAAGGCGCGGCGGATCGACAGGGCGTCCAGCACGGCCTGGGTGGGATGTTCGTGCTGGCCGTCGCCGGCGTTGATCACGTGGCCGCTGACTTTCTGGGACAGCAGCGACGCGGCGCCCGAGGAGGCGTGGCGCACCACCAGCAGGTCGGGGCGCATGGCGTTCAGCGTCACCGCCGTGTCGATCAGGGTCTCGCCCTTGGTGATCGACGAGGTGCGCGGGCTCATATTGACCACGTCGGCGCCCAGGCGCTTGCCGGCGATCTCGAAGCTGGACTGGGTGCGCGTGCTGTTCTCGAAGAACAGGTTCATCAGCGTCCGGCCCTTGAGCAGGTCCAGCGACTTGGCAGGATGGTCGCCAGGTGGCTCATCTCCTGGGCGCAATGGACCAGCAGGTCGGCGGCCTGGGCGGGCGGCAGCGGCGCGAGCCGGCTGGCCGCGAGGCCGAGCACGGCGCCGACCGGGCCGGGCATGCCGCGCGGGCGGACGTTCTCGGCCGTCATGAAACGAGTGTCGCAGGCGGCGTTTGGCGGGGATGGAAGGCGCAGACCACGGGGATTGCGATCGCGCCGTCCCCGGATGGGAACGGGGATAGACGTCCCAAGTCCTCCCCCTGAAGGGGGAGGCGGCCGGAGGCCGGTGGGGGAACACCGCATTGATTCAGCAGGACTTCCCCCTGCGTCGGCTTCGCCGACACCTCCCCCGTTAGTGGGAGGACTTGTATGGGCGTCCAGACAATCGACGCAGCCCTCTTAAAACCTGCCGCATAATCATCGCACCTCGTCGTTGGGAAGGGCGCTAGGCCAGCGACCAAGCGGCGGCGGGGTGTGATCGAGCGGGAAACGCTCTGTCCGATGGCGGGTGAAAGCCGCCAACCTCGTTGTCTCTGGCGGCGGTCGGCCGTGGAAAACAAAAACGACGTGACCTCGAGGGTCGGCAGGGGGGCAGGCGGATTGAAAGGTCCGCGTTCCGGACGGGAGTCGCTCTCCCGCCCGCCCGTCGGAGGCATGGACGAGGAGGCGCCAATACCGCCGAGCCGGAAACGCTTTCGCCAGAACGATCATGCGGAGCGTCTGTCTTCGTCGAAACGGTACTTCTCTAAACTCACATCCGGGCGAGGCCCGGACGCTCCGCGACCCTTCCCACCAACTCGGCGGTTTCCGCGCGAGGTCGCGAAGCCATGCGCAACAAGTCCTCTCCCCGAGGGGAGAGGTGTCGGCGAAGCCGACGGAGAGGGAAGTGATGCAGCCTCAGCCCACTTCCCCCTCCGGTCGCTGCGCGACCCCCTCCCCCTTCAGGGGGAGGATTTCAGCCGATCAAACCTTGCCGGCAGCTTCCCGTATCCCCCGCATGCGCTCCAGCGCCCCCTGCAGGATCCAGCCGGCGGCCATCTTGTCCACGACCTCGCCGCGACGCTTGCGGTTGACGTCGTGCTCCTCGATCAGCACCCGGGTCACGGCCGCCGTCGACAGGCGCTCGTCCCAGAAGGTGATCGGCACATGCGGCTGCAGGCGCAGCAGGTTGCGGCCCAGGGCCCGGTTGGACTGGCAGCGGACGCCCTCTGTGCCGTCCATGTTCATGGGCAGGCCGATGACGATCCCGGCCGCCTTGCGGCTGCCCATCAGCTGGAACAGCGTGGCGGCGTCCTCGCTGAACTTGGTCTTCCGGATCAGGGCCAGGGGGCTGGCGACCGTCAGGGTGACGTCCGAAACGGCCACACCGATGGTCTTCTCGCCGGGGTCGAGACCGACGATCGGCAGGTAATCGGGGAGGGCGGCGGCGAAATCTTCGATGTCGAGAACGGGCATCGCCTCTCATAACACGGGGAACGGCTTGTCAAAGCGCCCCTCTGACGGCTAACCCACGCGCTTGGAATTCAGGAGGCCCCCATGGCCATTGACGTCGCCACAGTGCGCAAGGTCGCGCGGCTCGCGCGGATCGCCACACCCGAAGATCGCCTGGAGCCCCTGGCCCAGGAGCTCAATGGCATCATGGCGTGGATCGAGCAGCTGGCCGAGGTCGACACCGACGGTGTCGAACCGCTGACCAGCGTGGTCGGCGCCGGCGCGCCGCTGCGCGAAGATGTGGTGACCATGGGCGGTGATGTCGCCGCCATCACCAGCAATGCCCCCAAGTCGATTGACGGCTTCTTCGTCGTGCCCAAGGTGGTCGAATAATGAGCGCCCTGACCTCCCTGAACCTGAAGGGCGCCCTCGACGGCCTGAGCGCCGGCGACTTCACCTCGGTCGAGCTGACCACGGCCCATATCGAGGCGATCGAGGCAGCGCGCGCGCTGAACGCCTTCGTCGTGGAAACCCCGGAACAGGCGCTGTCGATGGCGGCCGCCTCTGACGCCCGTCGCGCCTTGGGCGTTGAAGGCCCGCTGGACGGCATTCCGCTGGGCATCAAGGATCTGTTCTGCACCAAGGGCGTCCAGACGACCGCCTGCTCCAAGATCCTCGAAGGCTTCATTCCGCAGTATGAATCGACCGTCACCAGCCAGCTCTGGCGCGACGGCGCGGTGATGCTGGGCAAGCTGAACCTTGACCAGTTCGCCATGGGTTCGTCGAACGAGACCTCGTATTTCGGCCCGGTGACCAACCCCTGGCGCTCGACCGCCAGCAACAAGGCCCTGACCCCCGGCGGCTCGTCGGGCGGCAGCGCCGCCGCCGTAGCGGCCGGCCTGTGCCTGGGCGCCACCGCCACTGACACCGGCGGCTCGATCCGCCAGCCGGCGGCCTTCACCGGCACCGTGGGCATCAAGCCCACCTATGGCCGCTGCTCGCGCTGGGGCGTCGTCGCCTTCGCCAGCTCGCTGGACCAGGCCGGCCCCATCGCCAAGACCGTCGAGGACGCGGCCCTGCTGCTGAAGTCGATGTGCGGCCATGACCCCAAGGACTCCACCAGCCTCGACGTCGATGTGCCTGACTTCAGCCTGTTCGTGGGCAAGTCGGTCAAGGGCCTGCGGATCGGCATTCCCAAGGAATACCGCGTCGACAACATGCCCGCCGAGATCGAGAAGTTGTGGGCCGACGGCATCGCCTGGCTGAAGGACGCCGGCTGCGAGATCGTCGAGGTGTCGCTGCCGCACACCAAGTATGCCCTGCCGGCCTATTACATCGTGGCGCCGGCCGAGGCCTCGTCGAACCTGGCCCGCTACGACGGCATGCGTTACGGCCTGCGCGAAGACGGCGCCAACCTGACCGAGATCTATGAAAACACCCGGGCCTCGGGCTTCGGCGACGAGGTCAAGCGCCGCATCCTGATCGGCACCTATGTGCTCTCGGCCGGCTATTATGACGCCTACTATCTGAAGGCCCTGAAGGTGCGTCGCCGCATCGCCGAGGACTTCGACAAGGCCTGGGAAACCTGCGACGCGCTGCTGACCCCGACGGCCCCCTCGGCGGCCTTTGGTCTGGGCGAGAACAGCAACGACCCCATCGCCATGTATCTGAACGACGTCTTCACGGTGACGACCAACCTGGCGGGTCTGCCGGGCCTGTCGCTGCCGGCCGGTCTCGACGCCAACGGGCTGCCGCTAGGACTGCAGATCATCGGCAAGCCGCTGGACGAAGGCACCGTGTTCTCGGTCGCCGGAGCGCTGGAAAAGGCCGCAGGCTTCACGGCCAAGGCCACGCGCTGGTGGTGACCGGTCGCTGAGCCTTTGACAAAGAAGGGCGGCTCCGCGAGGAGCCGCCCTTTTTCAGTTCAGGGGATTATTGCGGGACCATCGGGGTCACCGGCTCCGGCGTGGGCGCCGGGGCCACGGGGGCGGGAATGACCAGCGGCGCCGGTTCAGCCACGATCACCGTGGGCGTGGCCGGAACGGTGGCGCTCACGTTCGACGACGCGGCCCCGGCGTCCGCCGCGGCCGCCTGAACCGGAACGGCCCGGCGGGCGGCCTGAGCGCGGGGCGCGGCGGTCCTGACCGGGGCGGTGGCGCGCGGGGCGGGCGCTTCAACGGCGGCCGTCTCAAAGGGCGTCGGGATTGGCGCGGGGGTTGCGGCGGCGGGCGGAACCGGCGTGGTCAGCGGGGCGCTGTCGACCACGGCCATCTCGGCGGGCTGCTCGGTTCCGGCGGGCGTCTGGGCAGGGGAGGCCATCATCACCCACGCCATGGCGCCGGCGGCGACCAGCAGAACGGGCGCGCCGACCAGCAGCGGCAGATTGTTGCCCGCCTTGCGCTTGGGCGTCCGGGCATAGACCGGCGTGTTGACGAACATGTCCGAGCCATCTCTGGCAGCGAGCGGAACATTGACGGCGGGACGTGCTGCACGCGACGGGCGCGCATCAATCGGGTCGAGGTTCAAGGCTTGGTTCAGGGCGGTCATGATGTCCTCCTCAGCTTTCCTTATTCGCTGAAGTAAACGAGAGGCGCGCCGCGAGGTTCCGTAGAGCAAACAATGGCACCGTTTCCGACAAGAAGTCGCCTTAATCGCCGATCGCTTAAAGTGATCGGTTCGAAGCCTTCGCGCGCCGTATCGAGGGCCTTAAGGACAATGGTTTTGCTGCGCGCAGGGCGTCGGCGTTAACCGGCCCGTTCCGCTCGTCTGGCTCGACGATCAAACCCTTCGGCCTAAGGCTTTTCCGGCACGGCGCGCTCGGTGTAAGAGAGGCGCATGACGCAAGAATCCAAAACCATCCAAGGCCGCACGGGCCCCTGGGAAATCGTTCTGGGCCTGGAGATCCACGCTCAGGTGGCCAGCAAGTCCAAGCTGTTCTCCGGCGCCGCCGTCGGCTTTGGCGCGGGACCCAACGAACAGGTGAGCCTGGTGGACGCGGCCATGCCGGGCATGCTGCCGGTGCTGAACGGCTTCTGCGTCGAGCAGGCGGTCAAGACGGGTCTGGGCCTGAAGGCGCAGATCAATCTGAAGAGCCGCTTCGACCGCAAGAACTACTTCTATCCCGACCTGCCGCAGGGCTATCAGATCAGCCAGTTCGACCAGCCGATCGTCGGCGAGGGCGTGGTCACCGTCGAGCGCGACGATGGCACGACCTTCGACGTCGGCATCGAGCGCCTGCACCTGGAGCAGGACGCGGGCAAGTCAATCCACGATCTCAACCCCAACGCCACCTATGTCGACCTGAACCGGGCCGGCACGGCGCTGATGGAGATCGTCTCCAAGCCGCACATGCGCTCTTCGGAAGAAGCCGCAGCCTATGTGAAGAAGATCCGCACCATCCTCGTCTATCTGGGCACCTGCGACGGCGACATGGACAAGGGCAACCTGCGCGCCGACGTCAACGTCTCGGTCTGCCGTCCGGGCGACTATGAAAAGTTCCGCGAGACCGGCAGCTTCAGCCACCTGGGCACGCGCTGCGAGATCAAGAACGTCAACTCGTATCGCTACATCCAGCAGGCCATCGAATACGAGGCCCGTCGCCAGATCGAGATCCTGGAGGACGGCGGCAAGGTCGACCAGGAGACCCGCCTGTTCGACCCGACCAAGGTCGAGACCCGCTCAATGCGGTCGAAGGAAGAGGCGCACGACTATCGCTACTTCCCCGATCCGGACCTGCTGCCGCTGATCCTGGACTCCGAATGGGTCAAGGCGCTGGAGGCCACCCTGCCGGAACTGCCGGACGCCAAGAAGGCGCGCCTGCAGAGCCAGTATGGCCTGTCGGCCTATGACGCCGGCGTGCTGATCATCGAGAGCGACCGCGCCGACTATTTCGAAGCCGCCGCCAAGGGGCGCGACGCCAAGCTGGTGGCCAACTGGGTGACGAACGAGCTGCTGGCGCGGCTGTCGGCCCATGGCCACGAAATCGCCGCCTCGCCGTTGCCGTCTTCGGATATCGCGCAACTGGTCGAGCTGATCGAGAACGGGACCATCTCGTCGAAGATCGCCAAGGAGGTCTTCGAGCACATGTGGGCCGGCGAGGGCCGTCCGGCGCAGATCGTCGAGAAGCGCGGCCTGGTTCAGATCAACGACACCGGCGCCATCGAAGCGGCGATCGACAAGCTCATCGCGGCCAATCCCGACAAGGCCGAGGCCGTGAAGGAAAAGCCGCAGGCGATCGGCTGGTTCGTCGGCCAGGTGATGAAGGAAACGGGCGGCAAGGCCAATCCGGCCACCGTCAACGATCTGCTGAAGTCCAAGCTGGGCCTCTAGGCTCCGGGCTTACGACAGGCAAAGGGCCCGTCGCTTTCGCGGCGGGCCCTTTTTCGTGGTCGGTGTCGACCTAGTTGGGCTTGGGGGCGTCAGGCGACGACTGCTCTGTCGGGCGCTTGTGCTTCTTGGCCTTGGTTTTCGTCGAGGCGTCAGCATCGGTGGCGAGCTTGCCGTCGGAAACCGTCGCGGAAGTCGGGCTGGCCGAGGTCGTGGCGCTGTCCGCCTCCGGCATCGGGGCCGGCGTCGGCTGCGTTGCGGGATCTTGCAGGGGCGCCGGCGGTGTCGTGGCCGGCGTATCGGTGGTCATCGTCTGGGCGGGCGGGGGCGCGGTTTGCTGGGCAAGCGCCGCGCCGGCGTAACCGGTAAAGCCGATGACCAGAGCGGCGGCGGAGATACGAAGGGTCTTCATGGGAGCGCCTTGGATTTCTGCGGCGTCGGATTGTGACGCCAGGCCTACGTTGGCCCCGGATTGCGGTCGAAATGACTTCGCAATCGGGCGCGTTGGCCAGATCCGCGGCGCTGGCGCGGCGCATGTGGCGCTAAGACGGCGCCCCAGCTATTGGCCAGGACGCCATCTCGCGATGTCAGGAAGAGATGAGGTCTAGTTGTTGCCGATCACGTCGAAGATCAAGCCCGTGGCGATGGCCGCCAGGACGTAGTCATTGCCTGTTCGGTACCAGTAGTAGCCACGCGGCGGATGGCGCAGGCGATAGCGCCCGTAGTCGTGCACGACGTAACCGCCACCCCGATAATAGGCGGGCAGATAGGCCCCGCGACGCCAGGATTCGTAGCCCGGCCGGTAGCTTGGCCTTCCATAATAGCTGGTCGGCGGTGCGCCGTAGTAGAAGCGACTATTATAGTAGTAGCCGTTATGCCGACCGCCATCCCAGCGATCGCGATCCCAACGGCCTTCGTGCCGATACCCGTAGCGACCATCCCGGTCATGGTGACGATCATCGTGGCGGCTTCCACGGTCATCCCAGCGATCGTCACGGCGATCATCACGATGATCCCAGCGACCCCGGTCCTGGGCGGCGGCTTCCGTCCCCATCGCGACCATGGGTCCAGCGACCGATGCGACGGCGGCGATGGTAAGCAACAGGCGTTTCATCTTGCTACTCCTTGTTGTCGGGCGGTCTGAGCCCGCTGGTCCCTCGATCTTGAAAGCCATGCTGGCTCTGACCGGCTGAACCGCGCCTGAATGGAGATGTCAGGGGAAGCTACGCCGCCGCAGTAGGGGGGGGCGGCGGGCAGTCCTCTATGCCGCGACCAATTGTCCATCGCCCGGTTCGACCGGCGATGGCCGGTTGCGCCTTGCGAAAACCGGAGCATCATTTCGGACAACTTCTTGAAGAGAAGGATCAGGTCCCCGCTGTCGATCGCACGCGAAACCCAGCGAAATGCTCGTAGTCTGGGCGAGGTGCGCCTCTCCGCCCCTTCGAGATGTAGATAAAAGTCGTGTGGCAGGCACAACGGCTAGCTTCGCGCCCAGATCTCGTTAACTCGTTATATATGGGCGTTTACGCCGAGTAATGTCCGTGAATAATCTATGTATTCGTGAATAAGTTCATGATGTTCTCGGCTTTAACTATATATTCAGCGGCGGTGGACTTTTCTGCATTCAGACCCGGATCCGACAGAACGCCGGTGGGGGTCTGAAAGAGGAGATGAAGCCATGATGATGAACATCGAACCGCCTCCGGCCCACATCCTGCCGCTGCCCACCGCCGAGTCGTCGGGCGACGAACTGTTCCGCATGGGCCTGCTGTATTCGACCGGTCAGGGCGGCGCGCCGCTGGACTATGTCTCGGCTCACATGCTGTTCAATCTGGCCGCCATGCGCGGTTCGATCGAGGCCAAGGTCTATCGCAAGGAAATCTCTCAGGAGATGGCCAGCGAGGATGTCGCCGAAGCCCAACGCGCCGCTCGCGAATGGCTGGCCCACGGCTGAACCCGATCGTCGGGTTCAGCGCTCCCGCCGATCGCGGGGCGTGCCTATTGGCCGACGCCGTTGATCGCGTAGCTGAAGCTGATGGGCAGCAGGTCGCGGAAGTACTGCTGCATGAATAGCCCGGTCTCCGCTGCACCACTGCGCGGGACATAGACAATATCGAACCGGCGAAGCGGGATCAGGTCCACGCCGCCGCCGGGATTGGTAAGCCCCTTCAGCAAATCCGCCGTGCGCATCATGGCGCGACCGTTGGGGCCACGACGAATGATCACGACCTGACTGCGCTTGGACGTGCTCTTGAAGCCGCCGGCCTGAATGACCGCCCGCAGGGCGTCCACGTCGCCGGGCATGTCGTAGACGCCCGGGTTGCCGACCTCGCCTCCCACGAACACCTTCAGCGGCGTCGCCGTCTTGACCGAAATCTGCACCTGCGGCCTGAGCAGCTGGGTGGAATAGCCGGCTGTGACCGCGTCCTCCAATTCATAGATCGTGCGGTCGGCGGCCATCACCGGACCCAGCAGGGGCAGGGCGATCCGGCCATCTGGCTGCACGATGGCGCTCTTGTTCAACTCGGGGGCCGACTGCACGTTCACCTCGACCTCATCGCCTGGATAGAAGCGATAGGATGGCTCATCGTCGCTCCAGTCGGCATAGCCGATATTGGGGAACGAGCCGGTCGGGCGAGGGGCGGGGGTCAGGGGCTCGCCGTCCACATGGCCGCAGGCGGTCACGCCGCTGGTCAGGAGCATGAGGGCCAAAGCCGTCGAGAGATGCGTGCGCCTTTGCATGCGGCAACTCTTAACAGGAATGGGTAACGAAGCCTTAAGGGCGGGTGGACCAGTTTGAAGTCGAGATTGAACCCTTCGGATTCGCATGTCGACGACGAGCGCCTGGACCAGTGTGCCGCATGACCCGCCGTCGCAACGCGACTGGGCCACGCGTGCGCGCTACGCGCCGACCGACTTCGTCACCCTGCTGTGGCGCGAACGCTTCCTGATGCTGGGCGTCTTCCTGGTCATCCTGGCGCTTGGCGTCGGGTTTTCGATGACCCAGAAAAAGAGCTACACTGCCCAGTCCAGCCTCTTCGTCCGCCTGGGGCAGGAGTATGTCTACGAACCCAAGGCCGGCGACGCGGCGCGGGGCGCGGTGCCTGACGTCGATCAGGTGATCCAGTCGGAAGCCGAGATCCTGGGCAGTGGCGAACTGCGCGAGCGGGTGATCCGGAAGATCGGTTTCGTGAACATCTTCCCGGCTCAGGCCGGCAAGTACGCCGGCGCGACGCCCGAGGGAAAGCGCAAGCTGATCGCCCTGGGGCGTGACAGCATCGCCAAGAGCCTGAAGATCGAGACGGCGCCCGACAATTCGATCATTCGACTGGCTTACCAGCACCAAGATCCCGATATGGCCGAGAAGGTCCTCAACACCCTTCTTGAGGAGTACCTGACCTATCGTCGAGGTCTGCTGATCGGCGCCGATGACAGGGTGCTTCAGCGTCAGCGGGATATCTTCGAACAGAAGCTGGCCGAGACCGACGCCAGCTATCAGTCATTCCTGACGACCAACGACATTGGCGACTTCACCTCGCAGAAGACCACGCTGATGCAGCTGCAGTCGCAGGTCGAGCAGCAGAAGTATTCGATCGAGGCCCAGCTCCAGGACCGGGTCGGCCGGCTGGCCGCGGTCGAGGACGAGCTGCGTCGCACGCCGGTTGAGACCGTGCTCTATCGCGACAACGACACGACCGCCCTGGCAAAGCTGACCCAGCTGAAGCTGGATCGCGAGGGGCTCCTGGCGGTCTACAAGCCTGACGCCACGCCGGTGCGCGACATCGACGCCCGGATCGCTCAGCTGGAGCAGGGCGTCGCTGCCGGCCGCACCAACGGAGAGGGCGCGCGTCGCAGCGGGCCCAATCCGATCTGGCAGACGCTGAAGACCACGCGCAATGATCTGAACGCCGAGGTCGCGCGCTCTGCGCGAGTCCCTGGCCGCCTATACCCAGCAGGTCATGGACGTAAACCAGCGCCTCATGCGGCTCTCGGAGCTTGAACCGCAGTTCAACGCGCTCACCCGCGATCGCGATGTACTGTCGACCAACGTCCGCGATTTTACGGTCAAGGAACAGCAGGACGAGGCCCAGCGCCGGATGTCTTCGGAAGCCAGCGATAACATCCGCATCGTGCAACGCGCTGTTGCGCCCTCGCAGGGCAAGAGCCTGAAGAAGCCGATCCTGGCCCTGACGATCCTGTTCGCGATGTTCTCCGCAGCCTGCGCCGGCCTGGTCCGGATGTTCCTCCGCCCGGGTTTGCAGACGCCTGCTTCGGCCTCCCGCACCCTCGGCCTTCCGGTTCTCGCCACCGCCGGCGTCAAGCGCTGAACCCCTTGGCAGTGAGTGGTTTGGTCGCCTTTCGCCCGTCAGGGGAATGACGCTACCCTGTAACTCTTGAACGCGCGGCGATTCGACGGATGGTGGATTTGAACGCCGAGATGGCGGAGTTGTGGAGCTCACTGGGCGCGCCAGCGCCTGGGCGCCCGCACGTCATCCAGGTTGTCGCCGCCCGGCGAGGCGAGGGGGTCTCGACCGTCGCCCGCGAACTGGCCCGTTTCACGTCCAATCGCGCGGGTCGCAATACGTGGCTGGTCGATATGGATCTGGCGACGTCGGCTCAGTACCAGGCCATCGCCGCCGATCCCGAGCGCTTTGGCCGACTGGGTCCTGCGGTCGCCGCCTCGCCCGACGACTCTGCGTTTTTTACCGTTCAGCCGCCCGCGCCGAAGCCTGACGGCGGAGTCTGGCCCGACGCCAAGTACCTGTCGGCCCACAGTGTCGGCGGCGCGCGCCTGTGGGTCACACGCTTCAATCGCGACGCCCTGCGCGGTCGCCAGAAGGTTCACGTTATCCCGGGCGCTGAATATTGGTCGGCCCTGAGGCGTCACGCCGAGATCGTCATCGTTGATAGTCCGTCTGCGGATCGCTCCCAATCCGCTCTCACGGTGGCCCACCATATGGATCAATCGATCCTGGTGGTTTCGGCCCAGCAGCCTGATGTGCGTCCGCCCGCCCAACTGCGGGACGCCCTAGCGGCGGCCGGCGGCCGATGCGCGGGTCTCTTCTTCAATCAGGCCTCGGTGCAGGCGCCGGCCTTCCTCCGGGCTATCCTGCCGTGACCCCGGAGAGGAGGGCCGGGCCCCTCCTGCCGCAGATCATGATCTTCTGCGCGGCGGTATTCATGCTGCTGCTCTACAGCGGCGGCTGGGAAATGCCGGTGTTTGGCGAAAAGGCCGACCCCTCCGCCAGCGGCATCATGCGCGTGGCCTATCTGCCGGCCTATGCGGCCGGCTTCCTGCTGATCGCTCTCAACCCGCGCAACCTTTTCCGCGTCGCCCTTCGCCAGCCCTTCCTGATTCTGGTGATGACCGTCGTGGCGGCGTCCTTCTTCTGGTCTATCGCTCCGGACGTCACGGCGCGACGCGGCTTCGCGGTGATCTGCACCACCATCGGCGGACTGGCTCTCGCCTCACGCTACAAGTGGGCGCAGCTGGCCGAGGTGGTGGCCACGACCTTCGCCATCCTGATCGTGGCCAGTTTCGTCGTCTGCCTGGCCGTGCCGCGCATCGGCGTGATGGTCGAGCTGTTCCCCGGCGCCTGGCGGGGCCTGTGGCAGGAAAAGAATGCTCTGGGCTCTCTGATGGCCCTGGGCTTCTGCCTGTTGGCGGCGGCGGCGCTGCTTAACCCCGTGCGGGCCAAGCTGTGGTGGGGCTTCGCCTTTCTCGCCCTGGTGTTGGTGCTGATGTCGACGTCCAAGACCTCTCTGGTCTCGCTGATGCTGGGTGGCGGCGCGATCGTCTTCGTCCTGATCGCCCAGTCTGGACCCGCCGCCGCCTCGGCGGTCACCTGGGCCGGCGTGACGGGGGTCATGCTCCTGACCACGTTCCTGCTCCTGGCGGCCGATGTCTTCTTCGCGCTGTTGGGCAAGGACGCCACCCTGACCGGCCGCAGCAAGATCTGGGCGGCGGTCATGACCCAGATCGAGGACCGTCCCTGGCTGGGCTACGGCTACGCCGCCGTATGGGACAACAAGGACGCCTACAGCGCCTTTGCCTGGATCACCAAGGACGCCGGTTTTCAGGCCCACCATGCCCACAACTCGTGGCTCGAGCAGTGGCTGGGCATGGGCTTCTTTGGTTTGATCGGCTGGGGGCTGTTCTACCTGCAGACCATGACGCTGGCTCTGATCTCGGTTTTTCGTGACCGCGGGCCTTGCTCGCCTTCCCCTTCCTGGTGGTCTACAGCCTCGTCACGCTCACCGAGAGCATAGCGGTCGTCTACAATGACTTCCGCTGGGCGCTATTCGTGGCCTTCGCCGCCAAGCTCGCCTTCTCGGATCGCCAGCAGGACCAGGCCTAGCCGGTCAGCCGCACCAACTTTTAACCGCCAAGCTCTATCAGTGAGCCAAGACTGACGCAGGGTTGCGTCGCGGAGGCGGAGTAACATCGGTGAAACCCGCGACGGTGCAAGGGGATACGGACGCGCTCGTCGGGACTTTCGCTACCCCGCAAAGCGAGGGCCGATCGCCCAGCCTCCTGGCCCGTGTCGCGGTAGTCTTGAGCTTCCTGGTCTATGTGGCGATCGTGGGCGCGGCTTGGTGGGCGGTGCTGAAGGTGACGCCGAGCCACCTGGCGTTCACCGTGCTGGGAAGGACGCTCGACACAGACGCCGCCCACGAGCATCTGAACAACATCTTCCTGATTTTCATGCTGTTGCCGTCGGCTCTCTGGATCGAGGCCGTCGCTGTTGGCTGGCCCAACTGCTCGGCGCGGCAACTGCTGGTGGCGCGAACCGCCTCGTTGAACACCGACCTTGCCTGCTTCGTCCTGGGCCAGGCCCACATCACCGATATCGCCGGCCGCGTGTTGATGCTGGGCGCTTCAATGATCTCGGGCGCCTGGATCCATGATTGGTTGCGGGCGACAACGGGCGTTGCCCTGGGGCCGGTACCGCTTCCCTGGCCGCTGCAGCTGGTGTTCTACTTCTTCGTCTACACCTTCTTTGACTATTGGACCCACCGCTTCGACCACACGCGTTACTTCTGGCCACTGCATCGCTACCACCACTCGGCGACGGACTTTGGCGTGATCACCGCCGGTCGCCAGCACCCTGCGGCGTTCACGGGCTTCTTCCTCGTGAACCTGCCGATCGCCATCCTGGGCGCTCCCGCCGACGTGATGATCTACGTCAACGTCCTGGTGGTCGGGATTGGCTTTCTGATCCATTCGAAGATCGACGCGAACTGGGGCTGGGTCGGCCGCTATCTGATCCAGTCACCCAACCACCATCGTCTGCACCACAAGCTCGACATGAGCCATCCGACCGGCCACTTCGCCATTGCGCCGATCTGGGACCGCCTGTTTGGCACCTGGTACGGCGACGCCGACGCTTCGATCGCGATTGGGGTCGATACACCCTATAACCACGGCCTGTTCGTGCCGAGAGACATGGCGCGCGACTACTATCATTTCTGGATCGGTCTCTTCGGAGGCCGCAGCGACGGGCCCCGATCCGACGTCAAGATCTCTGACTTGAAGCTGTTCGGGAAGAAGACGTCGACCGAGGCCTAAAGGCCGATACGGCGAGCGCCCTCGGCGACGGTGACCACGTCAAAGCCGGCGTTGATCGCGCCGTCCACCAGTCGTTCCAGCGTTCCAATCGAACAGCCCCATTGAGACGGGTCTTCCGATACATCGTGCGTATAGAGGATCAGCCAAGCCTTACGGGCATGGGCGCGGTCCAGCCACTTCAGGGCGACGTCTTCGCCATCCTCGCCCTCGATGCCAACGGCGGGCGCCTGGTTGAGGTCCGCGCCATTGGCGATCAGGCCATGGTGCAGCGCACGGACGGTCTTGAAGCGACCCGCCAGCAGGGTTTTGGCGGCCGAACCGACATCCCCGTAGGGGTAGGCGAAGCTGACCGGCTCACCCGCGCCCCATGCGGCCAGGGCCGTGGCGTTCTGGTCGATATCGGCCAGGGTCGTCTCGCGGGATGCCTGGCCGCAGTCCAGGTGAGAGAAGGTATGGCAGCCGATCTCATGACCCGCCGCATGCAGGCGGGCGGCGTCGGCGCCCGTGGCGAAGCGGCCCATCGGACCATCCCGCCCCGTCAATCCGGCGGCAAAGTAGTAGGTGCCGCGCAGGCCGCGCGCTTCCAGGATCTTCGCGCCGGCCTCGCAGGCGGTGGCGGGGGCGTCATCGAAGCTGAACGACACCATCGGCCGCTCCAGCCGCACGCGCGCTGGCCGGCGGTGCGCGAGGCGGATCAATCGCCGGCGCAATTTTCCCTTCAGGGACCGGTCAGGCTCGTAGGCGTCGACCTTCTCGTGGGACACTTGCATCAGACAGCCTCGGCATAGAGGGCGGCGCGATACAGCCGCAGGGCAAAGGCGCGAAGGGGCGTGGGCGCGGCTTCGTTGAGCGCGAAGGTCTTCAGCATGGGCCGCCAGCCGTCGCGCCAAGGCAGGCGCTTGAGTATTCGGGCGGCCTTGTAGCTGGGATAGGCGCTGACGATCTCGCGGTGGGTGGAAACGACCCGCGCGAAATTGACGGCCGATTGCTCGTACTTGGCGGCGATTGCCGCCACGGTATCGAGGCCGAGATGACTGGCGGAATTGTCGATGTGGAGGATGGGATACAGCTGGCCCACCCGCATGGCCCACTCGACATCTTCCCAGCCCCAACCAGTGAAGCCTTCGTCGAAATCGATGGCGTCGAAGACATCGCGACGGACCAGAAGGTTGGAGGTGAAGACGTGTTTCTCAGGGTCGCGAGCGCGCTCGGGCGCAGGCGTGCAGTCGCCTTTCAGCGCCATGGACCGGTGAACGGCGTGCTCCGGCCGCAACGGGGTCTGATCCAGCGTGAAGCCACCGAACGCGACCGGGCTGTCCTCGCCTTCGGCCAAGGCCGCCCAGCGCGACAGGAAGTTGGGCGGATCCGGCAGCATGTCGCTGTCCAGAAACAGGAAGTGCCGGGCGCGGGCGTGGCTGGCCAGTCGATTGCGCCCCCTGGCCCGCCCCTCGTTGTGCGAGAGTTTGACCAAGCGGGCAGGCACGCGCAGGCGTTCGATCCGGCGCGTGATGCGCTCAGCCAGGGCCGCATCCCCGCCGCCATCGTCCAGGACAATGATCTCGGCGCGGGCGGTAGGATCATCCAGGGCCTTGAGCAAGGCGGAGGGGTCATCCCGATAGGTTGGGATCAGAACGGACAGGCGCGGTTCCGCCGATGCCCAGCTTGCGTTGTTGATTACGGTCTCGACGACGGGGGAGGTCATGCCGGGCGCGCCTTTCGACGGGCGATACTGAGAATCTTGCCGCGAAGGCCGTCTATATTGAGTCCCAATACTACGCCGCCATAGATCGCGGCGCCGACGCCGGCCTTGAGGATCAATTCAAGAAGTCCGCCAGGCGAGGGCAGGGCCAGAACGGCGGCGGCCATCAGCAGGCAGCCGCCTCCGGCTTTGGCCAGAGTGCCCCAAGGTATGGGCAGGGGCTGCGCCGATCGACCCAGCAGGCACGCTGTCACCGCGCCGACGCCATAGCTGGCGGTGGTCGCCCACAGGGCGCCGTCCAGGCCAAACCGAGGGATCAAGAGCAGGTTCAACGCCACGTTTACAAGCGCTGGAACCGCCATGCTGGCGATCAGCAGCGGCGTTCGGCGACCCAGGGTGAAGGCCTGGAGGAGATAGTAGGTCGTCACGCCTGATAGCCAGCCGCTGGCGGCGATCCAGGGCGTCACGTGCGCGGCCCCGGCATGGAGGGCATCGCCCACCATCAGCTGGGCCAGCGGCTTTGCGACCAGTGCGAGGCCCGTTGCGGCGGGGAGGGTCAGCAAGGCCATCAACGAGGCTTGCTCGTTAGCTGCATCCTTCAACGCCGCCGGCCCGCCGCGCTCCAGCGCCGCGACCAGGGCTGGTCCGCCGGCCATGCCCAGCCAGATGAACACCACGTCCAGGATGCGGCTGCCGAGCGAATAGCCCGCGTGATAGACGCCGACGGTCGCTTCGCCCAGATAGGCCGCCAGCAGGAACCGATCGGTTGTGGACAGTATGAGCGCCAGGATCAGCGACAGCGATACCGGCACGCCATAGGCGGCGTAGTCATGGGCCATAGCGCGATCAAAGTGGCCGCCCCTCATCGCTGTCCAGGTCGCCCGGCAGAACGACGATGCGCGCCACGGTGCTTTCGCGACCCGACGGCAGCACCTTTATCCGGTCGCCCGGCTTCACCGTGCCGGCGGCGATCAGGCCGCTGAAGCCGCGGACAGTCTGGACAATATCCATGAGCGCGGCTCCGGAAACCTCGCCAGCCGCGCGTCGGCGCTCCTGCGAGAGCTTGGCAAGACTCTTGACCAGAACCGCCGCGAAAGCAGCGCCCAGGGCGACCTTCGTTGGGTTGGACAGGGGGAGAAGGCAGAGCACGGTCGCGGCTATGACCGGCGTTCCGAGCGCGGCGACGCCCCAAAGCCGATAGATCGTGGCGAAGTGGTCAGGCAGTCGCCCGTCCTCGACCCGCTTTGCATGGAAGCGGGCCATGGCGGCCTCCGTCCATGTCAGCAGGACGGTATGGGTCAAGCTCATGACGGAGAACGCCAGGGCGTAGGCCCCGTAGGCTTCTGGCGACAGCACGCGCGTGAACAGGACGATGGTCAGCAGGCCAATCACGCCCTGGGCGATATTGACTGGCAGGTAGCCGAGAACGCCGCGCCAGAACATTTGCCGGCTCAGCGCACCGTCGACCGATCCCCGAGCAGGCAGGGGATGGTCATGATGATGATGTAGAGATCCAGCCAGAACGACTGACGTTCGATATAATCGACATCCAGAGCGACGCGTTCGCGCACCAGTTCAGGCGTATCGACAGGCCCTCGCGAGCCCTTGATGGCGGCCCAGCCGGTGACGCCCGGCTTCATGCGGTGGCGATGGGCGTACTGGGCCACCAGCTTGGCGGATTCCACGTCACCTGTCTTCATGCCGATCGCATGGGGGCGGGGGCCGACGATCGACATCTCGCCGCGCAGAACGTTGAACAACTGCGGCAGTTCATCGAGACTGGTCTTGCGGATAAACTTGCCAACGCGCGTGACCCGGTCGTCATCTGCGCTGATCTGGCGGGCTGCCTTGGCGTCGGCCATGTCGTGCCGCATCGAACGGAATTTCCAGACGAGGATCGCCTCGTTGTTGAAGCCGTGTCGACGCTGGCGGAAGAAGATCGGGCCAGGGCTGTCCAGGCGCACCGCAACGGCGACGATGGCCATCACCGGCGCGGCGACGATCAGGCCCGCCAGCGTGACCACGAGGTCCTGCAGGCGCTTCACGAAGGCCTTGCGAGCGTCGATCTTCGTTCCGCTGAGTTCGGTGAGGGCAGCGTCCGCGATCCGGGAGACGGCTGCGTCGCTATCGGCTTCACGTCCAACGTCGATGAACAGGCTGAGCGGGTTTGGCAGGACCTCAAGCTTGCTGACCAGGGCCTGGACACGCGCCTCCGCAGTCGAGGTCACCGCGATCACCACGCGGTCCACATACGGCATGATCCTGTGATCGATCAAAGCCGAGGTGTCGCCCAGGACAGGCACACCCAGGACCTCGTTCGGGGCGCGCTCCAGCCGGTCGTCGAAAATGCCGAGGATGTTGATCTCGCCGGTCCGAATCGCCGCTTCGACAAGATGCTGGGCGTTCGCCGTGGCTCCGACGACGACGACATTGGGCGTGAGCCGCCCCTGGCTGCGGCCGCGAGCGATGAGGGTCCACCAGGCGGCATGAAGGCCAAGGAGAAGAGCCGGCGCCGCCAGCAGGGCCCAGCGAGCTTCGCCTTCCAACCGCCAGGCAGGGCCCATGACGGCGGGCAAAAATGCACCGAACAGCGCCGAGGCGCCAATCGCCGCGCCAACGCGCACGAGGTGCCTAGCCAGGGGTTCACGATGTCCGAACGCATAGCCGTTTAGGCTATGCAGCGCGAGCAACAGTACGGCGGCGCGCAGAGCCAAAGGGATCACGGCGCTCATTTCGCCGCTCGCTCGGGGCGCCAGGCCCGCCGCGATCACGCAGATCGTCGCCATGATGAGCGCATCGAACACTCTGAAGGTCCGCGCCAAGGCGCGGGTTTCAAGTCGAGCTCTGGCCGGAATCAGCTGGCCTGGCCGGAATGGTCCGCGCTGCGGGAGGGGGCGTCGCGCGTCCGAAGAAGGGCTTTGACCCAGCATGGCGCCTGACGCGTCGATCACTGCCGTCGAGTCCGGTGCGGCGGTCAAATCAGCCTTTGAATCGCGCGAAAGCATGGTCGACATGAAGCTCTGAACCAACAAACCAGCGTTCTATCTAGCGTCGCCATGTGAGCTTCACGTTAACGCACCGAATTACGCGAACGCGTCATTGTCATGTCGCCGCGAACAGGCTATCCAGCCGCTCCCTCTCAGGAGGAGACGTGGCCGAGAGGCTGAAGGCACCGCTTTGCTAAAGCGGCATACCTCAAAAGGGTATCGAGGGTTCGAATCCCTCCGTCTCCGCCAACCATCCTGGCAACAGGTCTATGTTGTTTCTGGCGCCGCGCAGGCGTCTGACTTCGCGGTGCTTTTCCGTGAAAAAGCCAGACGACGGCGCGAGCAAACCAGGCGCGAGCGCGCGTGCTTTAGCGTTAGGCTGACAGCACCCGCACAGCGCCAGCCTGCGAGCCCCATCAATTCCAGGTGCGATGATCGGGCGACAACGGGGCGGCGCTACGACCGGTCTAGGTCGCCGATCCGGTCGCCGTCATCAGCCGCACGTGCGCGCGGGTTTCCGGCGCGCCGGAAGGGCGAGCGACGTTGCGGGCCTCTAGGCGGCCGGGCAGGCGGGTCCATTCGGGGCCGGCCGACCAGGCCACGCCCCAGGGGCCTTCGGGCTGACTGGGGGGCAGGGCGGAGCCCCAGGGCAGCAGGCGACCGTCGGGGCCGTGCAGCGCCAGGCTCCAGGCCGCTGGATCCACGAGCGCCAGGTCGAGGCCGGTCAGGGCGGAGGCGCGTTGCGCCACCTTGATGGCGGTCTCGGCGTCGACCCGGCCGTCGCCGTCCCAGCCCGGCGCCCCCAGCCGCTCCAGCGTCCCCGGCGACAGCGGCTCGCGAGTCACGAACAGACCCGGCGGCGGCGTCTCGCGGCGGGGGTTTGGGTCGTCGCGGTCGGCAGGTCGCAAGCCGCCGCGCCAGTGCGGCAGGTCGGGGATCCAGCGCACGGCGATGTCCAGCGCCGCCAGCCGCGCCCCGGCCCCGCTCTCGGCCCGGTCGGGCGCCCAGTCCGAAGCCAGGTCGGGCTCCAGACCGGGCGGCAGAAGACCGGGCGGCGGGACGTCCGGAAGCGGTTGGGTCAAGGCGGTCAGCAGCAGGGCTTCGGGGTGAGCCCCCGGCGCCTCGTCCAGGACGGCGAACAGGCGCTCGGCGCGATGGGTTTCCCGACCCGACAGGGCCTGTACGGCCAGAGCCTGGAGCTTGATGTAAAGCCGGCGGTCGCCGGGAAAGGCGCCGCGCGCGGTCGAGTCCGGGATGTCGGCCGCCTGCACGGCCAGGGCCAGGGAAGAGGCCTGGAGTCGCAGCGCCGCCAGCATGGCGGTGACGCGGGTCTCCGCGTCGGGGTCGCGCAGCGCGCGCTCCACCACGGTCGCGACGGGCGGGTTCAGAGACGGCCGGTCGCGCATCCACCGGCGCAGCACCTGGCGGCGCGTCTCGACGGGAGCCGAGGCGAAGGCCGCTGCTTCCGGGCTACCCGAGCCCGGTCCGTCGGCGGAGAGGTCGCCCTCCAGCGTCGTTTCGCCGGTCAGCAGGTCTCGGACATAGCGCAGGCGTCGGCCATCGCGATGGATGAAGCGGGCGAAGGCTGGTTCGCCCGCGATCGGTCCCTGGGTCACCGCGTCCAGGCGCCAGCCGGCGGTGGCCAGGTCGCGTCGGAGGCCGGCGAAGGCCGTTGGGGGCGCCTCAGAGGATTCGGACATAGTCGAACATCCGATCCGCCACCTCGCCCATTGGCGCGCCGCCCAGTTGGTGGAAGCGGATCCGACCCAGCCAGCCCAGGTCGCCCCAGGCCAGTTGGTCGTCCTGGAGCTTGTGCGGGAAGGTCGACAAGGCGTCCCGGACGGCTGCGTCGACGTCGTTGCCGGACGCCTTGGCCTCCACCGCCTGGACCAGATAGTGGACCAGGGCCTGCAGGTTCGACCCGAACCGCTCTCCTGGCGAGAACGCGCCGGTGCGCGGCTTGCCATAGGCGAAGGTCGCCGCCAGATCGCCCAACCCGTAGGCCGCAGCCGCGAAGGCGGCGCGGAACCTGTTGCGGTCGGCGAACCGGTCGACCTCGTCCGCAGCCGTTCTCAGAAGGGCTTCGGCCTGATCCGTCGAGGCGGCAAAGGCCTCGCGACCGCAGGCGGCGCAGGCGTTGGCGGCGGTCAGCGTATTGATGATGGCCAGGGCTCCGGACGGCGAGGCGAGGTCTACCAGCCGCTCCAGGCCCAGGGGCGCCAGGTCGACGGCGGCCATGGCGTCGAGCGCCGGGGTGACGGCCCCGGGCCCCAGCAGCACGGCCACGGCCATGACGCCGTCGCTGCCTCTCCGTAGCACCCGCTCGGGCGTGTCGGTGGGCGCGGCGGCGCCCTTCTCCAGATAGGCCATCTGTCCGAGGGCGCGGTCGATGGTGTCGCGGTCGTCCAGCAGGTCTGGCCACGAGAGCGGCAGTCGAGACTGGGTCATGGTCGGCGCTTCCCGCTGAGGCTGGTCATGGCTGTCCCACGATAACGCTGCTCTTGAAGCTGAGATACCGGCGCATTTCACGATTGCGGGCCACGACCCGCGCCATCATCGCGCCCCACGCGGTGGGTGTCATAACGGCGGCAGGCGCGATGAACTTGACCTGGCCGATCAGGCTGGGATTGCCGCCGGCGGCCTTGGCCAGGGCGAAGGTCAACTCCTCGATCTGAGCCGGCGACAGGTGCGACACGTCGACCAGGGGCGACAGGGGCTTGGTCACGGGCATGCCGCCCACGGCGTTCTTTGGGCCGAAGTCGGTGTGCCGGGCCTGGTGCATCAGCCGCGTCGCCTCGGCCTTGGCGTCGAACGCGGGGCCGTCGGGCCGGCCGGGCTGGTTCAGCACGGCCGGCCTTCCGGCGCTGTCGGCGATGATGTGCAGGTTGTCGCCGAACGAGGCCGGGGCGGGTTCGGCGCCGTAGCGGCCGGGCGTGAGGAATCCCTGGCGTTCGGCCAGGCGCAGCGGGTGGACGTCGAACCTCTGGCCGATGACCCGCCCCGCGGGCGAGTTCAGCTTGGCCGCCTCGACCAGCGGGCGCGGCACCCGGCTCACCCGCGGATCGAAGCCCGCCTCGAAGCCCCAGACGCCCACCTCGATGGTCGAGGGAGCCAGCCGCTTGATCTTGCCCTCGGCGACCGCCATCGCCCTGAGGATCGACGCCTCCGAACGGGCGTTATCCGGATGGATGGCCCGCAGCAGGTTGTCGCGGATGGCGGTCACCTCCGCCCGTCCGCCGCGCCGCTTTGCCACCGCGCTCTCGATCCGCTCCAGATCGAACAGGATGCGCTGGACGCGCTCGATCTTGGCCAGCACGCCGCGCGGCGTGCTCATATCGGTCCCAAGGGTGGTCGTCAGGCCGGTGTGGACCTCGAAGCCGAATCGCCGGGCCTCAAGGGCGCTGAGCGCCGCCTCCCGATGGGCGTCGCTCTTGAACGTATGACTCTCCAGCACGTCCCCCAGCGAGTCGATGCTTTGCAGCACGTTGATGGCATTGGCGGTGAAGGCGGAGAACCCGACGTGGCCGCTGTAGTCCTTGACCTCGACCTGGATGATCCTGGCGGCCAGGGCGCCGTTCTCCATGAAGAACTCGATCTTGACGTTGTCGAAGCCGGCGTTGCCGCGATGCTTGGCGTCCAGCTGCATCACTTCGCGCCCGGCCAGGCGGTGGTTGTCGACCTGCTGGGTGATGAACGCGGACGAGGCCATTTCCATGACGCCGCCGGCCATGGCCGATTCGCTGCCGCGCTGACGCCAGCGACCCGACCGCTCGGGACTTTCGATCTCCTCGCGGGTGTGGAGCACGTAGCCGTCGGCGTCCACCAGCTCGACGCGGCGATAGCGTCGCTTGTCGCCGACGCCGTCCTCCTCGTGCCATGCTTGGCCCACCTGCTGCAGCTCGGCGTCGGGATGGGCGTCGATCAGGGTGTGGTTGTCGTAGGTGCTGCGCGAGCGTTTGACCTTCTCGCGCGCCTCGACCGCATAGGTTGCGGTGCCGGGATTGGGCCGACGGCCGATCACGCTCTTCTTCTGTTGCAGCACCGGCGCCTCGCGCAGCAGGGGCGGGATGCTGGCCGGATCGTGCGCCATCAGGGCCAGCCGTTCGGGCGTCAGACGCTCCAGGGCCGCCAGCTGCCGGCGATACAGCTCGGCCTTTTCCTCGAAATGAGCTGCGGCCTCCTCGGCCCGGCCGCGCAGCGTCGGGTCGGTGGAATGCAGGTCGGCCGACAGGGCCTGATGCAGGCGCTCCTGGGCGTTCAGTTCGACCTTGAGATAGTTGCGCACGACCTCGACCCGGGCCTCGATCGGCAAGGCGTGGTAGCTCTCGGGTGTCAGGCGCTCGAAAGAGGCGATGCGCTCCCTGTGGCCCGCCTCTGTCCGTTGCAGCAGGTGCAGGCCTTCTTCCTGCAGAGCGTGGGCCGGTGTGTCGGGCTGCACTACGATGCGCGGCCGACCCTCGCCGTCGAAGATCACCGCCGCGTGGCTGGAGTCTGGGTCGCGGCCGGTCTTGGTGCGGTATTCGTTAGGACCCACGATGTCGATCGGCACCTGGGCGAACTCGGCGTGAAGCTCGGCCGGCAGGACTGACAGCATCTCGGCCCGGCGGCGCGGTCCCTGGGCGATCGCGTCGGCGCGGATCGCGTCGGTCGCCGCTTCCAGATGAGCCCGGAACTCGCCGAGCGTGCCCTGCGGATTCTGCGCCCGAAAATCCATCCAGGCCCGGACCCGTTCCCGACCGTTCGGACCATGGAAGTCCGGGACCGCGTCGGGATGGGTGGGCGGCACCCGGGCGCCGCCGTGCACCGAGGGCACGGTCGGCCGCGAGTGGATCGCTACGTGCGCCTCGCCCAGCGCCTTGCCAACATGGCCCATGGGCCCGCCGATCACCTTGCCCATCACTCCGGAGACCGCCAGCGACTGGGCCGTGCCCATCAGGGTGCCGGTCAGCAGGTTCAGCAGGGGGTTGCCTTCGTAGGTCGCGGGGTCCAGCGCCACGCCGGCGAAGGTGCTGGGCAGGGTGCCCAGCGTGTTCTCGATGCCCTCCGACAAAGCCGCGGCCATCCAGCGCGACGTTCCGCCCCGTCCGGCCAGGTTCTTCAGCACTTTCATGTTCTTGAGCAGCTTGTCGCCGAGGCCGGCCGTCGCGTACGAGACGATCGCATCGATCACGGCCGTGGCCAGGTCGACCCCCAGCTCCTCCCAGCCGTAGGCGGCGCCCTTGTAGTAGGCCTTGGTTCCAATCGTCAGCGCCGAGCCGACCAGGGAGGCGGTCAAGGCAATCAGGGCGATGGCGCCGCCCGACAGCGTGCCGCCCGACACCACCGTGGCCACCGCCCCGACGATGGCCGCCAGGGCGATCACCACCCCGCCGGCGATCTGGCCGGCCACGTCGGCCACCACGTCGACCGAGCGCCGGTGCAAGGATACCGCTGCATCGACCGCCCGAGCGTTGGCCTCCACCGAGGCCAGGCGGCGGTCATAGCTTTGCCAGGCCTCGAAATCGTTCTCATGGCCCGCGCTACGCGCCAGGCGGTCGGCCTCGTTGAAGGCGGCGATGTCGGCGTGCAGCGCCGCGACGTCGGCCTGCAGGGAGCCAAGCTCCTCCGACGACCAGCTGTTGGTTGAGGCCCGCTCGAACGCCAGCTGGCGTTCGGCCCGGGCCGCCCGCTCGACGGGCGTGACCGGTTCCCCGAACACGAACTGCTCGCGCATGTCCTCCCAGTCGCGGCCGCTGACCTCGCCTGAGAAGCTCGAGCCGCGCCGGTGAGCTGGATCGGTGGTCCCGAAGAGGAGTTCGTTAAAGTTCTCGCCCGGGTGCTCCAGCTCCCAGTTCGCGGCCAGGGCCTGCATTTCCTCGCGGCTGCGGCCGGCCGAGACCCGACGCAGGGCGTTCACGTCGGTGCCCAGGCCGCGCGCGGCGAAGGTCACCTCCTGGGTATCTGTCAGCACCCCGCCCTGGCGCAGCAGGGCAGCGGTCTTGTCCTCGTGGATCACGCGACCGGTCGCGGGGTCCGTCCGCATGTCCCAGCCGGTGGTGCTGGTCATGGCCCGGACGTCGGAGTCGAAGTCGCCGCCGTTGTCCTGGAGTTCGAAAACCGCCGCCGCCGGGCGGTTGGCGTAGTGCGCGTTGTAGTACGCGCGCATGGCGTTGAAGTCGGCGGGGGCGCGTTCGGCGGCGTAGGCGGCGGCCTGGGTGCGCGCGGTCGCTCGTCGGCGCATCGTCGCCTCGGGCGACCATGTGTCGTGATAGGCGAGTTCCGTCGAGGTGGGCCTCCCTCGCTCGGGCGCCACCCAGCGGGCGCTGAAGCGGTCGAGGGCCCGCTGGACCGCGGCCGGGCTGGCGTTGGGATCGCCCATCACCATCGAGGCCGCGCCCCAGCCCTCGCTGGCCCCCACCGCGCCGTTCCGATCGAGCGCGCCGTTGAAGGCGCGGAAGGCGGCCTCGGTGCGGGCCCGGCGCTCGGCGGGCGTGCCCGAGGTGTTGGTCAGAGCCGCCCGCAGCCCGTCCCAGGCGGTGGTGAAGTGTCCCCGGTCGACGGCCTCCCGGTCGATCTGCTGCTGCAGGCCGATGTCGAGATTAAGGTCGCGCAGGCGCTCGGCCGTGTAGCGGCGTTGCGGCTCCTGCATCGCGTCCTGGATGACCTGGTCGTCGTGATAGAAGATCGCCTGCCGCTCCAGGGCGATGCGCGAGGCGTTGATGCTGCCGTAGTCCAGCCCTTCGCGGGTCAGGTCGCGGTTCGAGCCCGAGACGCCGCGGAACAGCGCCAGGTCGGCGTCCGAGGAATCATCCTCGAAGGCCGCGTCGAGGGCCGAGCGCCCGTCGGCGCGGGGCGAGCCGCCGCCATAGCGCGTCTCGTAGTTGCCGCTGACCGCCAGGCGTCGGCGGCGGCGCTCGGCCTCTAGCCGGGCGCTGCTCCAGTTGTTGCGCGTGGCCTCCTCGTCGATCTCGCGGTCGATCTGGCTGTAGACGCCGTCGATCGCCGCCCGGTCGGTGCCGATACCCAGGCCCATGGCCCCGCCGTGCATGGCCTGGTCCAGGGCCACCGCGTCGGCCCGGGCCGTGTCGCTGGCCATCAGGGCGTTGAACCGTTCGACATCGTGGGAGCCGGCCACGAACCAGTCGTTCAGCTCGCCCTCGACCTCGGTCTGCAGGTCGCGGCCGTAGCGCTCGCGATAGGCCCGGCGGATGTCGGCGATCTCGGAAGGCGAGCGCCCGCGCAGGCTGCGCATGATGGTGTCGTTGTCGGTGCCGACGCCCAGGCCGTTCCAGGCGCCGTGCATGGCCTGGTCCAGCTCGACGGCGATGGCGTCGGCGTTGCGGCCGTCCAGCATCGCGTTGGCGCGGTCGATGTCGTGCGACGACCAGGTGGCCCAGTCGTCCAGTTCCGAGCGCAGGCGCGTGCGCAGGGGCTCGCCGTACTCCGACTCGTACTTGCGCTCGACCAGCTTGCCTTCCAGTGCGCTCAGCCCGCGCAGGGCGTTGAAGACGTCGGGCTCCTCGGTGCCGGGACCGGTGAAGGCGCTCCGCAGCTGGCGACAGATCTCGCGCTCGCGTGGCTCGTTGAAGTTGGGGTTCACCGCGCTGGCCGCCGCCAGCATCTTGACGTCGTCAGTGCTGGCCAGGACGGCGGTCTCGATCCGGGTCAGGATGGCCGGCTGGCGCTGGGTCGAGATCCGGGACATCAGCCCGGCCGCCACCGCCTCGATGCGATCGCCGCCGCTTTGGAAGTAGGCCATGACGATGGCCCGCTGCTCGGCGCTCAGATTGCTGAACTCGGCCGTGCGCTCGGCCTCGCTCATGCCGCGCAGGCGGGTGACCTCGGCGTCGATGAAGTTGACGCTGTCGACCGTGGCCCGAAGGGTCTCCTGGGTCTGCTGTTCCTGCCACGCCACCGTCTCGCTGTTGGCCTGGCTGCGCCAGTCGCTGATCCAGTCCAGCAGGCGCCGCAGCCACGAGCGCTCGTAGCCGATCCGGTGCGCGGCCCAGTCACGGATGCTTTCGCGAGCTTCCCGTGCGCGGTCGCGCAGCCTTTCAAGATAGCCCGCCGACTGGGTGTCGGCCGCCGCCTTGCCGGCTTCCACCCGGCGCTGGAGTTCGCGCTGCTGGTCGTCGCGCCAGATCCGCACCGGCTGGAATGCCCGCTCGGCGTCCAGCAACTCCTGTGTGGTGGTCTTGCCTGCCCGCAGTGCTTCGTGGTCGGCGTCGGCGGCGCGCTGGTAGGCCTGGCGCTGGCGGCCAGACCCCGGCGTCGAGCGCGTCCTTGAAGCGCTGGAGCGAGAGGCGATAGCCCGACACCGCCTGGGTCTCCAGGGTCTCGACGCGGCGCAGCAACCGGTCGCGCTCGGCATTCACCTGGGCGACGTCGACATCGCCGCGCGCTGCGGCGACGCGGTCGTCCGTGGCGCGGTCCAGCGAGGCGCGAGCGGCTGCGACCTCGGTGGTCACGCCGGCGCCGGCGGTGCGCACTTCGGTGGTGGCGGCGGCGGCGGCTGCGGTGCGGTCGGCCGCCAGTTCCACGTGCTGGCGGGTGAGCTCGGCGCGCTGGGCCGTCAGGTGGGTGTCGAGTTCGGTGTCGGAGATCTGGGCGGCGGTGGCCACCCGCCTCAGTTCGGCGGCCACTCCGGTGCGCTCGTCGGGCTTGATCGGCGTGACCAGCTCCGTCCAGGTGGCGACCCCGCCACGATAGGCGCTGGCTAGCACGCCTCCGACCAGGTCGTCGGTCTTCTGGTTCACCTGCAGCAGCAGGCGGGCGATGGCCTGGCCCGTGGCGCGCTGGGTTCCTACCGTCAGGATCGGCGCCTCGGGCGGGGCGTCGCGGATCGTCGCGCTCGTGGCGGGCGCGGGCGCCGGCGGCGGACACGGCGAGCGCCGGCGGCAGCCATGGCCGCCCCGATGCGCTCGGCGTCCCGCGCCGCGGCCGGTGCGTCGGTGGTCGGAGCCATCGCGCCGGCGGCCGGGGCGGGCGCGGCGGGAGCGGCGGGTGCCGGGGTGCCCGGTCCGGCGGTGACCAGGGCCACGGCTCGACCCAGCGGCGTGGTTGCGGCCAGGGCGGGCAGGGTGAAGGGGCTCAGCGCCCGCCCGCCAGCGGCCTGCACCGCGCTTAGCGCCGCACCGGTCGCCTGGTCGGGAGGTTCGGGCAGATCAGTCGGCCGATCGGGCGGGGTGATCACACGCGCGGCGTCGGACGGCACGCGTGCGGCGGCCCGGTCCAGGCTGCTGGAGGCCTCGTGTCCTGCCCGCTGGACGGCGCCGGCCCCGCCTGTCGTCGGCGGGAGGGCGGTTACAGCCCTGGTAGCAGCGGCGACCCGGCGGCTCCAGCCGGGCAGGGGATCGGCGCCCGCCAGAGCTGCCGGACCCGCCGGGGCGGTGGCGGTGACCGGCGGCGCCTCGGCCGGTGGCGTGGGTTCAGCCTCTTCGGCCAGCGCCGGGGCGGTGGCGTCCTCGGACGCTTCGGAGGCGTCCGTCCCCGCGATCGGCGGCACGGCCGGCGGCGTCGCCAGGGTCGGTGGAAGCCGCAGCGTCTCGGCGGCGGGACCGCCGGCGCCTTGGGCTTCGGTTTCTGTCTCCGACGGCGCGGCGGCATCGGTCGCGGGGGCGTCGGCCTGCGCCGGCTCCACGGCGGGTGACGCCTCCGCGGGCGCCGGACGGGGAGGCGGCGCGGCCTCCGATGGCGACTCCTCAGCCGTCTCGAGCTGGGCCGGCATTGATCCCTGCTGGACGGCGTGCGCGACCTCATGGGCCAGCAGGTTGACGCCTTCGGGATGGTCCGGCCGATAGGCGCCGGGCGCGAAGGCGATGTCGCGACCGACCGTCGCGGCCTGGGCGCCAGCCGCATCGACCGCCGCCGCCGCGTCGCCGTCGGGATAGATGCGCACGTCGGCCAGATCGGCGCCCAGCAGCGCCTCCAGCAACCGCCGCTGCTCGCCGGGCAGCGGTTCGCCCTGGGGCGGCTCGCCCAGGATCTGGTCCAGCATCGCCCAGAGCCCGCCCCGGTCGCCGTCCCGCGACGGGTCCTCGAAATCGGCGAACAGGCTCTCTCGCGTCGGGTCGAACCGTGCCGCCGCGTGGATCGCGCGGCGGGTTAGCAGGCTGGGCGGCGGTTCGCGCTCGTCGGAGGCTTCAGGCCGGTCGCGGTGCGGCGTGCGGCCGGCGCGCTCGGCGACGCGTTCGTCTGCCGCCTTGGCCTCAGGCGGCGCGGCGCGGCGGCGGCGCAGCCGCTCGGCGGCCTCGCCCGCCCAGTCGGCCTCGCCTTCTTCACGGGGCCTGTCGATCGGAACGGCGCCTGTCGCGGCGACGTTGACCGGTTCAGGAACTGGTTCGGGGGGCGCGCGGAATCCGGCTGGGGCGGCGGCGGACCCAGGGCCAGGGCGCGCCAGCCCTCGCCCGCCGAGCCGCCCCCAGGCCTACCGCCGGGCCGGGGGGCGACGGGCGGCGCGCCCGTCGGCGGAGCCCGGGTGGCGCCCGAGCGCGAGGCGGGCTCTGGCGGCTGACGCTCGCGCCGCCGTGGGATCGACGCGCCGTCGGCCATGCGCGCGCGTCAGCGGAACTGAATCAGCAGGTCGTACTCGTCCGGCTGCAGACCGCCTTCCTGGAGCATCTCGCGCAGGTCGGTGTGGATCACGTCGATGGGCTCCAGCTTACGCGCGCCGCCGGTCAGATTCTGGAACCGTTCGTCGATCAGCAACGCCAGGGTCGTGGCCGCGCCCATGCGCTCCATCGACGGCCCGAAGGGCAGGGCCTTGTCGGATTGCTTCGCCTGGTCCTTCAGCGCCGAGATCAGTCCGCCCTCGTCGGTGAACGCCTCGCCGTCATATTTGAACTCCGACTGCAGGATCACCTGACCTCCTGCGGCGTCCACCCGCAGGAAGGCGATCTTAGCCTCCTTGGCGCGCGGGGCATGGCCGTACATCACGGTGATCGCCTTGCACTTGGTCAACTTGCCGACGTCGGGCGAGGCGAAGGCCGTGGCGCCGAGGGGATCGCCATTCAGGCTCTGGATGATCGCTGCGGCCTGACCTTGGACCAGCTTCTTTACCTCCGTATCATTCGCCCCCTCGGCATAGGCGCAGGCAAAGGGCGGAGCGAAGTTGTTGTTCGCGTTCCAGAAGTCCTGCAGGGCCTTCAGGCTCTCCTTGGTCAGGGTGGCGTCATTCTCGAACACCACCTCTACCGAAGGCTCCATGCCCTCCCGCTCGATTTCGACGGCCAGGCCGCTCTCCGCAGCCAGTCCGGGGAATGCGTCGTTTTCGGTCAGATAAACCGTGTGGCACATCCGCTTCTGGGCTTGGGTAACCAAGAACACCGCGCCGTCCAGGCCGCTCAGGCCGAGGTCGGGCATCAGCGGCAGGACGAGGTTGTCGCTCGTGGACGGCTGGCTGTCGTGGTTGACCGTGACCTCAAGGTTGGCGAGGCGCGCGCGGGCCAGGGTCTCGCCCTCGGCCTGGGCGGGGCCTTGCGCGCCGATCGCCCCGAACACCAGGTTGTTGCCGGGATTGGCCGCTTGCCAGTCTGTCAGCAGGTCGGCCGCAGGGGTCACCAGCGACGAGCGCCCGATCGCGAACTCGACCGCAGCGACGGGCCTGAAGCCCGCCCGGATAATCGCCTGGGCGTCGGCCGAGACCACGGCGGTGGCCGCGACCCTGGCCTGGGCGCTGGACTTCGCCAGAAGGTGGTAGAGCTGGTAGCGTCGCACGCCGGTCTCCACGGGCAGCGCGTCTTGTCTGCATTGCTTGTCGCGGCGGCGGTGGAACATCACCCAGTCCCGCGTGGCGCGGATGACCAGAGGATCGTCCTTGGCCGGCGTTCGGCCGAACAGGTCGTCCTCGGCGTCGGCCACGAAGCTGGCGCCGCCCTCGCGAGCACCCAGAACCTGGATCGCGGTCTCGGACGCTGCGCGCGGGGCTGAACCCGGCAGTATGGCGGCGTTGTTACGCTTCAGGCCCGCCATCAGCAGGACCGGATCCTCCTCGTGCCCCTCCTTGCCTTGTCCCGTCACCAACAGCGACATGTCGACCATCTGGCCGTCGGGCGCCACGGTGATCTCGCCCTTGAGATCGACCAGGTCCAGCACGGTCTGGCCCTCGGCCGCGGCCCCGCCCAGGTCGACCCTGACGGCCACCTGTACGCCCTGGGAGCCGATGCGGCGCGTCAGTATGACCGGTAGGTTGATATCGACGATCCGCTGGGTTTCGGACGCGCCGGGCGCCGCCGTCCGCATCACGGCGCCGCCGTCCAGGGTGGCCCGCACGACCTGGCGCGAGCCTGTAACCTGGCTGCGCTGGACGATCAGGTCGCCGGTCAAGGCCAGGTCGAACATCATCGCGTCGCCATCGCGCGGTTCCACGAAGGTGATGTCCAGCGAACCGGAGATCCGCGCCTGATCGGGCGCGGCGAACGGGTCGCTGTTCAGGCTGACGCCGACCCACAGGGCCTGATGGTCGATGGCTTCCTCGACCAGGCCGCCGAACTGCCGCTGGCCGCCGCTGGTCTTCTTCTTGATCCTGCGGGCGGCCAGGTCGGCGCGGTAGTGGAGGGCCCGTTCCTTCAGACGGGCATAGCCCGCCCCGATTTCCATCGCCTCACCCTCGGGCGAGGCAGCCTGGGGCTGGGGCGGCGAGGCGGCGACGTCATGGAAGGACTGCCAGACGGCGGCTTCGGCCTTTTCCTTGTTCTTCCTGGCCCACTCGCTCAGCCGCTCCGCCGCCGCGCTGCGGCCGCTGACCTCCGACAGGCCGGCGAAGAAGAACGACACCTCGCCGTCGGGCTTGACCTCGCTGCGCGCCGCGCCGCCCAGGACGCCGCGCTCGTAGTTTCCGTCCAGCTTGCCGCGCGCGTTGTTCGCCCCCTTGAGCTTGAGGGTTTGCGGCTGGCCGGCCACGACCTGAAGGTCTTCCGTCTCCGCGATGGCGCCCCTCACGGGCTCACGCCAGACCCCGCCCTCCCAGGCGATGCTGGCGCCCTTGGCGTCGCTGCCGATCTGGCCGTCGGGGACTAGGATGTCGACCTCTTCCTTGGCGCTGGGATCGTCCAAGCCCTTCAGCAGCGAGATGCGGTCCATTTGCTGCACGCTTTCGCTGTCCGTGCCAAAGGACACGCAGCTGGGAGAACCGCAGGTCGACACCTTCGCCCATCAGCCGCCGGATCTGCTCATTGACCGTCAAGTTGGAGGCCGGGGTCACGGGCAGGTAGCCGCCGCTGGGCAGCTCGACGATGCCTTTGGTGATCAGCACCCGTGAGGTCGGCGTGAGCGTGAAGGACTCCTTGGCCTTGCGCAGCTTGCTCAGCAGGGCGCTGATGCGCGAGGCGCCGCCGCCGGGGAATTGCGTGAATTCCTCCCCCATCGCTTTGCCGACCAGCTTCTCGCTCGACGCCTTGTAGTAGGTCTCCAACTCGCCCATCAGGTCGCTGGCCTCGGCGATCAGGGCGTGTTCATCGGCGCAGGGATTGGGCGCGTCGCCGACCTCGTTCCATGAATCGCGCAGCTGGCACTGGAACTGCAGCACCTGGGCCAGGAACACGTCCAGCGGCCGCATGGCCAGGCGGTTACGCCAGTAGCGCACCGGGTGGGTCTCGCCGCGCTCGCGCCGCGCTGTCCATAGGTCCAGGAAACGCACAGTCTGGCCGCTGCGGGCCACCACGCCCAGCGGCACGAAGCCGCCGGCCGAGGCCTGGGCCCCCGCGCACCAGACCGACGAGGCCAGGCCCGCCTGCGAGATCAGCGAGGCCGGCTGGGCGCGCTCGTCGGCGAAATAGGCCGAGGCGACCCGCGAGCGCAGGTGGATGGTGTCCAGCAGCACGGCGGTCGAGGTCGGCAGGGGGGAGGACAGAACCAGCGGCCGGGCCTGGAGCGCCACGCCCTCCACGCGATAGGGCCGCGCGCTTTCAGTAACGCAGGCCTGCTGGCAGGCCTGGCCGTAGACGTCCTCGTAGCCGCAAAGCGCCTCGGCCTGGACGACGCCTAGAACGTAGATCCCGGCTTCGGCGATCGGCGCGGTTCCAGGCTCGGCCGACAGCGGCGCGCAGGCCCCGAACGTCGCGTCGCCGCCCTGGACGGCCGTCTGGTTGGCCTGGCTCAGCAGGGTGGCCAGAGAGACCTCGGCGGTCTCGCCCAGGAACAGGACCCGACCTTCGTTGTCGATCGCCAGCCCCGGCGACAGGCGCAGGCGGTCGCCCGAGGCCTGGCGCAGTTCCAGGCCGTGCACCAGGCCGGCCCCGTGCGCCTTATTGGACATCTGCACCAGGCGGCGCAGATAGGTCTGTTCGGCCTGGAGGTCTTCGGCGCGCAGGAACTTGCCGTCGAAATAGTTCAGACGGGTCAGTGGCGAGCCCTCCGAGATCAGGGTCACGCCGCCGGCCGCGTTCAGCAGCACCAGCGTCTGGGAGTCATTGCCGTCCATCTCGATGCCCTTTCCTCAGCCGTGCCAAACGAAGTCGGCGCCGCGCTGGGCGGCCGCGGACGAGGACGGCTGTTCCGTCGCGTCGCCGAACAGGGGAAGCTTGTTGTCGCCCAGCAGCGGCGCGCCGCCGGATCCCAGGGCCCGCAGCCGCAGCAGGGACGCGCCAGGGTCGGATGCCAGGGTCACCGTCACCTCCAGGCCGTCGCCGGAGACCTCTGCGTCGGCCACGACCAGGTCGGTCCATGCCGTCCCATTAAACACCGAGGCGGCGAACGCGGCCGGGACTACCGTGGGCGCTAGCAGCCGCCGGTCCACCTTGAAGCCGACGACGGCGGCGCTACGGCCGATGGTGTCGGCCCGGACGCGGGGCCCGGACTCGACAGCGGCGGCGGGCGGAGCGGCGGCGCTGGCGGCCACGCCCAGCAGGTCCTGGAGCGTCGCGGTCGACAGCAGGACCGCGCGGACATCGTTGTCGACCGTCGCGGCGGCGAGGGTCCAGCGCGGCGCGGCCACGTCCGGTCCGGGACCGGTCAGCTCGACCTCCGTCACCGACGCCAGCACCAGGTCCTCCGGCGCGCTATCGGGGAATAGCCCGACCTCGACGCCTTCGGTGTCGCTGGCGGCCTTGGCCGCCAGCACGTCCAGCACCGAGATGCGGTGATAGACGGCCGCCGCTGTGGCCAGCCGGTCGGCCGGCGCGGCGGCGGCGATCTACGCCGCGCGCAAGGCCGCACTGGCCGTCAGCCGCAGGACGCCGGAGTCGTCGCTGGCCGCCTCCTCCAGTCCGGCCAGCACCCGCAGCAGGCGGCCCCGGCGGGACGGCGTGGGCGGGGCTCCCGGCACGATGACGATCTCCACCGTCTCCTGGATACGCGAGAAGGCAGTGTCGGAGGTGGCCCCGGCGCAGGTGTCCAGCATGGCCGGCACCGGCCGGGTGAGGCAGGCGCGGTGACGGATGACCACGTGGGCGTCGAATTTGACGCCGGTCCCGGTGTCGGTGAAGTCGAAGTCGGCGTCGTCGCGGTGGGCCGTGAACCAGGCGCCGAGATTGACGCATTGGGGCCCGTCGTTGTGCAGTTCTCGGCCCGCGCCATCCAGCGCCAGTCCCGCCTCGACCCGCAGCTCATTGCGCTCAAGATCGGCGCTGACGGCCAGGCCCCAGACCGTGCCGAAGCCGTGAAGCCAGGCGTTGTGCAGGCGGATCTTGCCCCGATGGCTGGCCTGGTCGGTAGTGAAGTCGTCGACACCGAGCAGCATGCCGTAGTGATAGGCGACCGCCTGATAGGGTCGGTTGGGCAGGAGTGCCTGGCCGTCCTCGCGATCGCAGGTCAGGGTGTCAGCCATCATGCTCTCCATTGTTCGGGTTGCGCCGGCATGGCGCGCGCGGCGATCCTGCGGATCATGGCGTTACGCCCCGCAGCACCAGGGCCCGAAGCGCGTCGGCGCTGCGCGCATAGTCGTCGTCGGCGGCGTCGCGCGCGGCCTTGGCGGTCGCGATGATCGCCATCCGGCGGTCGCGGGCGTCGCGCAGCAACAAGGCGGCCAGCAGGGCGGCCTCGGCATTGTTCACCGCCGTCTTCAGCGGCGTGGTCGTGGCCTTCAGCCGTTTCAGCGTCGCCTTGGCGCCCAGGAACGCGCTCAGCTTGGCCCAGGCGGCGTCGGGCGCGTTGGCCCGCCAGCGGGTCAGGAGGGTCTTCTTGGCGGCGGTGAAGGCCGCCTGGGGCGCGGCGAGATCGGCCTGGGCCTGGACGGCGGCGGCCTTGGCCGCGCCGACGGCGGTGGTGTTGTCGGCCTCGGCTGCGGCAAGGTCGGCCGTCGGATCGGCGGCGATGAAGCGCGCGCGCGCGATGGTCAGGGCCTGGTTGGCGTCGCGCAGCTTGGCGAGGGCGGCGTCGCGGTCCTTCTCGGCGGTGGCGGCCGCCTGCCGGGCGGCGTCCTGGCCGGTGTCGAACAGGGCGGCGCGTTCCTCGTCGGTGAGCACGCTGTCGCTCTCCGCCAGGCGGGTAAGGACGCCCTCGGCGGCGGCCAGGTCGGCGACGGCGCGGCCGACGTGGCGCTGCAGCGCCGCCTCGGCCGCGTCGATGTTGGCCCTTAGGCGCGGCAGGGTGTCGGCCGCCAACCCGGTTTCCTCCAGCGCGCCGTTTAGGGAGGCGCGGGCCGCGGCCCTGACCTCGGCTCGGCGGACGCCCTCCTTGTCGATCTCGGCGACCTGGGCAACGGCGCGGTCCCTCAGGCTCGGGGGCATGTCGGCGTCGACCTTGGCCTTGGCGGCGGCGAACAGGGGGGAGGCCAGCAAGGCGGTGGCGGCGGCCTTCACGTCGGCGACAGGGGGCGCGGCCAAGGCGGCGATCGCCGCGGCGCGTCTGGTGGCGGCGGCCTTTTCCTCGGCGGCTAGGGCCTTGATCTCGGCGGCGTGGGCCGTTGTCGTCCGCAGGGCGTCGGCCGCCAACTGGCTCTTGCCCGTCGCCTCGGACAGGGTCAGCTGGTTCTGGCCCAACTGGCCGCCCGCCGCCCGCTGAGTTTCGATGGCGGCGCCCAGGTCCTCGGCCAGGGCGTCTGCGTCGGCGGGGGTCTTGGCCGCCGCCAATTGTTTGCGAAGGGCAGCCACGGCGGCGCTGGCTTGGGCGAGCGCCTGGTTCGCTGTGGTCGCGTCGGCCTTGGCCGCGCTCTCGTTGGTGCGGGCGGAGTCGGCTTGGGCACGGCTGGTCGCCAGGGCGTCGTTCGCGGCGGTGATCGCCTGGTCGGCGTACTGGGTAAGCGAGGTGGGATCGGGCATGGACGTTCTCCCTGCTCAAGTCGGATGGGGTCGGCCGGCCTTGTCGAATTCGAGCCGAACGGCGGTCTGCAGATGATCGAGGGTGATGCGGGGGCGGCGCCGGCCGCTTGCGCCTCGCCGGCGGCGGCAAAGGCGGCGGCGATGGCGGCGTTGCGGATCATCGCGCCCGACATCGGATAGCGATCCGCCAGGACGGTCAGGTCGACGTTGGGGGCCAGGGGCGCGCGGGCCGGCATGTGCCGGCGCCAGATGGTCTCGCGCTCGGCAGGGCCGGGTTCCGGGAAGTCGATGATCGCGTCGAACCGGCGCACAAATGCGCGATCCAGGTTCTGGCGCAGGTTGGTGGCCAGCACCGCTACGCCGTCGAACCGGTCCAGCCTCGCCAGCAGAAACGAGGTCTCGATGTTGGCGTAGCGGTCATGGGCGTCAGACACTTCGGTGCGTTTGCCGAACAGGGCGTCGGCCTCGTCGAAGAACAGCACCGCGCGCGTGGCTTCGGCCTGGTCGAACAGTAGAGACAGGTTCTTCTCGGTCTCGCCGATCCACTTGGAGACCACCCCGGCCAGGTCGACCACCAGCATGTCGGCGCCCAGCGCCCCAGCCAGGACCTCGGCGGCCAGGGTCTTGCCGGTGCCTGGCAGTCCTGCGAACAGCATCCGCACGCCGCGCTGGCCGTGGGCCGAGGCCGCAAAGCCCCACTCGTCCAGCACCCGCAATTCCAGCCGCAGGCGATCGGCGGCGGCGCGCAGGACCTGCAGCTTCTCGGGAGCCAGAACCAGGTCATCCCAGCCGGCGGTCGGGGTCGCCTACCCCGCCGCCATCAAGAAGCTCGCCCGCGCCTTCACCGCCTCGGCCAGGTCGTCGGCCGTGACAGCGCGCTCACGCAGGAACGCCGCATCGCGTCCGGCCCGCATGACCGTCGCGGGCTGGGCCGGGAAGCGGGCCGCCAGGTCGTCGGCGGCGCTCGCCAGCCGGGGCGCGGCCGCCAACCAGGCGTCGCGCGTCGTGGTCCGAGGCAGGGGCCTGGCCGGCAAGGCGACGATCGGGCGCTCCAGCATCGATACCAGGCCCGCCTCGGCGCCTATCAGCACGAGGGCTCCGGGGTGACGGTCGATGGCCTGGGCGATCTCGCGCCGGGGACCGGTGCTTCCGCCGCCGGGGGGGGAGGCCAGTCGCAGCACGGGCGTCTCGTCGCGAAGCAGGGCGCGCAGCAGCAGCAGTTCTAGGGCCTCCAGCGTAAAACTGGAGTCCACGGTCGCCGCCAGGGCGGGGCGACCGGCGGCAGCCGCCAGCCATCGCGCCCGGATTTCGGCGGCTAAGCCCTGCGGCAGGACGGCGCAAGGCCGGTCCGTGCCGAGGGCCTGGATGGCTCTGGCGGGACCGGCCTCGGCCAGCCAGGCGGCGTCGGCGGGCCCCTCTGGACCGCGCGCGGCCTCGGCCTCCGGCGGGCTGACGTCCAGACCCTGCAGCAGGGCCCAGGCCTCCGGCGCCAGCGACAGGTCGCGGCGCGGCCACGGTTCGGCGCCGTTCACCCGCACCAAGCCCGAGAGGACGACCGGGCTTTCGTGGAATAGCCGCAGACAGGCGGCGCGGCTGGCGTCGGGCCAGTGCAACTGGGCGAACAGACCCACCGTCGGTCGCGGCTCGCCCTTGGGATGCAGGTCGGCGAACACCGCGCCGTAGCCCTCGTGCTCCTCGGCCATGCCGGCCAGCACCACGAGGCCGCGCTCGGGCGGCGACAGCGACAGGCGCGCGTACAGCCGGTCTAGCGGCTGGATCGTCCGGGGCGACCATGCCTCCCGAGCCAGCCGGGCCTGGCGCGCCAGGAACAGCGGGCCGTCCGACGCGAGGGGGCTCAGCCGCTCGGCCAGCCGCTCGCCCATCAGCGCCGCCTCGACCCACAGAGGCGTCGTTGAGGCGGTGTCCCGGTTGGCGGGGGTATGGGCGACCCGGGCGCTACACATAGCAGTATTTCAGGACGAGGCCCAACCAGGGCAGATAGCCGGGATCCAGGTCCAGGCCGGCGCGGCGGATGTCGGGATCGACGTCCGCCAGCGAGAACTCGACCTCGATCCAGCCTGGTTCGGCCAGGATCGTCGCTGTCCGTTCAATGAGGCGCGCCACCCGCAGGGCCGGCGGCCAGTCGGGCAGGCGCTGGGCCAGCCAGTCGGCGACCGTCCGGGCCGCCGCCTCGACCTCGTCGCTGTCGTTGGGATCAGCTGACGGCGGGGCCGCGCCGGGATCCAGGCCCGCGAAGGCCAGGGCTGCCGGGTCGTCGGGCTCGGCCTTGGCGGCCAAGGTCATGGCTAGGGCGTGGAGGCGGGCCTGCAGGCGCTGATCGTCGTCTATCTCGAACAGGCTGGTGCCGGCCTGGCTCTCTGCCAAGGCGGGCGCCAGCAGCATCAGCCCGCCGAAACGCGTGCAGTGCGGCGCGCGGGCCGTGGTCCAGGGGCGAGGCTTCGCTGTGGGTTCGGCGGCCGCGGCGATGTTCGCGCGCTCGCCGCGTGCGGACCGCGCCTCGAGCGGCGAGTGGGGCAGGCGAGAGGCGGGCGGCTGGCTGCCCGACGTGCTCAGGGCGTTCTCCGTCAGCGGCCGATGGGAGGGCGAGGCCGCCCAGGTTTCTCCGGACGCGCCGGACGCGGCGCCGGTTACCGTCTCGGACCCGGCATCGTCGGCCAGGACCAGCCAGCGCGCAGCCAGGTCGTCGAGTTGGGTCCGCCTGGCCAGCAGGCGATGCGGTTCCAGCGTCAGGACCGCTAGCCGGGCCCAGGCCGGGCGGTCCTTGGCCGGGGCGGTCCGCAGCGCCTCCAGGAAGGACCTGCCGCCCACGGTGGCGCGGGCCCAGGGCGGTGCGGCCCGCCGGGCCCTGGCCAGCGCCTCGCTGGCCAGGGCTCCGATGGATGGCGCCAGGCCCAGAGCTTGAGCGGTCGACCAGGCCAGCGTCTCCACCACGCCGTCGTCCAGTACCCCGGCCAAGCCCCCGATCAGGTCGCGGCGGCCCAGCAGGCGCAGCAGGGGTGGCAACTGGTCCGGCGTGGCGACCAGAGCGTCCGGCAGGGCCGCGCGCCGGGCCGAAGCCGAGGCGGGTTGGTCGGCGGACGGCATGAAGTCCAGTTGGCGCCAGACCCAGTCCCGGTCGGAACGGTTCTCCAGCACACAGTCGACGAAGGCGGCCAGGGCGTCCAGGCGGCGGCGGAAGCGTAGCACCTGATCGGGGTCCGGCTCGCGTAGCCGCTGCTCGACCGCCGCGACGATCGCCTCGCTCCAGCCCATCCCCGCCTGCCAGGTCGTCATGCCCCGACCCAGCCGGATTTCGGTGCGCAGCGAGCGGATCAGTACGATCTCGTCGCCCAGCGCCAGGCGGGCCAGGGCGGCGTCCAGGTGCTCGTCGATCATGGTGCGCAAGGGGGCCTCGACGGCCGCGCGCCGGGCCATCGACGCGGCCGAATCCGCAGGAAGACGGTAGCGGGTCTCAAAGCGGTCGATGACGGCGTCGGTCATGGCGTTACCCGATCCTGAGGTCGGTGGCGCCGAGGCGTGTGGTTCCGGCTTTCGCCACCGGCCGGGGACGGCCCAGGATCGAGTCGCGGCCCAGCCGTCCGCCGGCTTGAAGGCTACCCCAGCCCTCGCCGGCGCCGATGATCGAGCTGCGGCTCAGGTGGAGGCCGCGCCCCAACCGCATCCCGGCCGCGCCGGTGCAGATCTCGACCAGGGTGTGGGCCGGGCGGTGGGCCTCAAGCAGGTCGCCGATGGCGGCCAGGCGTTGGGCGTCCAGCCTGGCCTGAATCAGGACCGTGAAGCGGTGGGCCGCCGCCTCGAAGATCGAAGCCACCTCGGTCGTGGCGCCGGTGACCGTGACCTCGGACTCGCCCAGGGGGCCACCGACGCGGAAGCCGCAGCCCAGCACAGACGGCGCGGCCCAGCCGGACTCAGCGCCCGCCGCGCGACCGAAGCCGCGCACGCGGAAGTCTTCCAGGATGATGACCGGGGCCTCGGCGACGATCTCGACCATCCGCCTAAGGGCCGCGACGGTGCCGCGCGCCTGGAACAGGGCTGCCGCCTCACGGATCATCGTGCGGCGCGCGGTCTCGGACCAGCGCTCGTCAAGCACCAGCCCCAGCCAGCCGGCCAGCCAGGGCAGGACGGATACGGGCGCCGACTCCGGCTTCAGCAAGGCATGGCGGGTGTCGCTCTGGGCGGCGGTGTCGTCCACCAGCCCCGCCTCGGGGGCCAGGAAGCGCTGCAGGAAAAGCCGCATCTTCTCATCGCGGCCGTACAGCGCCGGCAGTCGCGCCATCCAGTCGTGCCCCGGCCGTTCCACGCGGACGTCGCGCAGCTTCGGCGTCACCGTCGAGGTCCCGGTAAGGTCGATGACCAGCCACAGATAGCGGCCCCGCGCGCCTGGCGGCTGGGCCTCGTAGGTGGCGAAGTCGTCGCTCGTCGAAATCCACGGCTGCTCGCCGCCGTCGATCCGCCGAAAGACCGGAGCGCCCGTCTCGTCGTCGTCAGGGACCAGGATCTTGGGCGGCAGCGGCGTCTTGTCGCCCTCGACGATCGGGACCAAGTCGCTGAAGGTCGGTGGGGTGCGCTCCAGGCGATCTCTGGCGAATTGGAACGGCGCGTCGTCGTCGTCGCTGACGATGGCGGCCACGCGTATGGCCGCGCCCGACGGGATGCAGGCGTCCAGCAGCACGCGGCCCCACAGCGCGCGGTAGTCGCCGCCGTCCAGCCGAAACGACACTACACGACCGGAGGGGCGATAGCGCGTGCGGGCCTGGACGGCGTGGCGCACGCCCTTGGCGGTCCAGAAGGCGGCACGGCCGTCCGGCGTCGTGGCCAGTCCCAGTCCATCATAGGACCGCGCGGTCAGGGGTTCGGACAGGCTGTAGGGTGACTGGGCGATGTCGACCTGGGCGAAGGTCTCGCCGGGGCGGCGGGCGACCACCAGCCGTTCGGCCTCGTCCCGGTCGACGCAGAGCTGGCCGCTGGCTGCCGGCGAAGGGGTTGGTCCCGTCGCCAACGGTGAGGGGCAGGGGCGTCGCGCGCCAGCGGCCGGGGCGGCCCAGCTCCAGTACTCGGGCGTCGGGCGTGTGGGCCGCGTCGAGCACGAAGCAGCGGCCGTCCTCGGCAAAGGTCAGACGAGCGGGCGCGGTCAGGGCGTCCAGGTCGCCGCCGACGAAGCGCAGGCTCTCGACCGCCGACAGCCGCCACAGCCTGGCTGGGCCAGCTGAAAGACCGTAGAGGTGGCCGTCGCGCCAAGCGATGTCGACCGCCTTGGCCGGCGCCGGGACCGAGCGCAGGAGCCGCCGGTCCGGCAGGTCGAACACCCGCACCATGCCTGCCTGACTATCCAGCACGTAGAGTCGGTCGTCCGGATCGCAGGCCAGGGCCCGCGGGCGGAAGGCGGCGGGCGGAGGCGAGACCGGCGCGAAGTCCCCGGCGGTCGCCGGCTCGACCGCGCCGATCACCGGCGCGGCCTCCAGGCTCCGCTCCGGATGCAGCGGGTCGAAGGCGCCCCAGAGCACCCGTTCGATCAGGCTCTCGTCCGACCGCGAATGCAGTAGGCGGCAGCCGCTGTCGAAGGCCAGGCCCGCGCCGGCCGGATCGTCGGGCGGCCCGGCGGCGGCGTCTTCGGGCGTGTTCTTCCAGGCCAGCTGGACCGTCTCGCCCACCAGCGCCAGGTCGCGGAAGGCGCAGCGCCGCCAGGCGCCTGGACCGGTCACCGTCAAAAACCGCGCCGCGCCGCTACGAAAGCTCTGGTCGACGAGGGCCGGCATCAGCAGACCTCCCTCAGGACCGGCACCGGCAGGGCCACCCTGCCGTCTGCGGTAGGATCGATCCCCGTTCCTGGCGACAACAGCGGCAGGCCCGCCGTCACCACCACCGAGGTTACCTCAGGAACCTCGTACGAGGCCAACTCGACGGTCCCGGGACGCCAGAGGTGCTGCTCCTCGTCCCAGTAGGCGACGGCCAGGCCTTCCAGATAGTCGACGCCCTCGACCTGCAGGGCCGCCGCCTCAAGTTCGGGTCCATGCACACGCCGACCCAGGGGCCAGCCCTCGCCAGCCGGGCCATAGGGCGGCAGCGGCGCGAGGTACTGCCGCAGCACCAGCTCGACCCAGCGCTGGATGGCCTCGATGCCATAGCCGGGCTTGACCTGGAGGGCGACAGACACGGCTATCTTCCGATAGGTCGGGGGGATGACGTAGAGCTCGGTCGTCACCAGCCGCTTGGCGTCCAGGTTCTCGCAGACGGCCCGCAGCAAGCCGGCGTCGGGCAAGGGCGCATTGGGCGAGCGGGAATCGCTGCTGGGCCAGACCACCACACTGACCACGCCGGCCGCCTGGGCGCTGCGGGTGGGCGGATGGAAGCGCGGCAGACATTCGGCCCGGCTGACCGAGACGCCCGGCGTGGCCAGGGCCAGTTCTCGGAAGTCGCCGCCTGTGACGGCGCGACCCCGGCGCCGCAGTTCGCCGGGGATTCTGGAGCAGAGCCGCCTCCAGGCCCTCGGCGTCCTCGCCGCCGGCGGCGGCCAGAATGTTGGAGACCTTCACCCCGGGCAGGTCGATCTTGGAGATGGCGCCGGCCGGCGCGTTGCCCGCCGCCCCGCCGCCATGGCGGTAGCCCCGCGCCCGCACGCGTTCGCCCCACTGCGGCATCCGCCCGCGCTGGCCGTCGCCGAAGCGCAGGCGACCGGACTCCGCGTCCAGCACTATGTGGCGAGATCCCCGGTCGCTACCCAGGAAGTCGTCCACTCGCCGATAGGGCAGCCAGGACCCGGCCTCCTCAACCTCGACCGTCAGCTGGGCATGATCGTTGTCGGGCAGGACGGGATGGTTGGCCAGGGCGAAGACCTGTGCGGGCTGGCCGTCGCCCGAGCCCAGATATTCCGGCGCCGCCGTCTGGGCGTTCTCGCCGGTGGCGGCGTTCAGCACGATTGACCGGAAGGCGCCGAACCGCGCGCCGTCACGTCGGAACGCCCGCAGCCAGCAGACCAGCTTGGCGGCGCGGTCGTCGTCGAGGCGCGGCGGGTGGTCGCCAGCCCCGACCAGGTCCTCGTCCACCATGGGCAGGCCGATGTCGTCGGGCGACTTGGGCAGGCGTAGGCGCACGACGCCGGCCTGGGAGAGGCCGCGGGTGGTGTCGCTTTCGACCGTCAGGGCCGTGTAGCGTGGCTGGCCGTCGACCACCGGCCGGGGAGTCGAGATCTGCCAGTGCACCTGCGGCGCGCTGGTGGTCACGCCCAGGCCGGGGCAAGCGGTTCCCGCGTCGATCCCGCCTCGTGGCAGGTCGGGTTCGAAGCCAATGTTGAGCAGGGCGGCCGGCCGCAAGGGATCGGTCCAGACCGTGCGGTCGAAGCCCTTCTCGGCCAGGACGGCGATCCACATCATACCGTCCACCGCCTCGGCAAAGTCGAGGCTGGACAGCGGGTCGGCCGGATCGGGCAGCTTGGTCTCGTAGTAGATCCGCGGCTGCTCGGCCATGGCGGCCGGCAGGGCGTCGAGGGTCCGCAGGACGTATTCGTAGACCTCCGGCTCGTCGGCCTCTGCCGGCGGCTCGCTGTGGGCGCGCACGGCGGCCAGGCCGCTGACCGGCCAGGCGGTGACTTCGTCCAAGGTCTGGAACGGCGTCTTTCCGGCCCGGGCCAGGGTGCGTAGCGGAACGGCCACGCCCTGGGGCTTCTCGGTGGTCAGCACCAGCATGGCCCGGGCCGCCGATGCCGGCTTCAGCGGGACCTGCAGCAGCCGCAGATATTCTATGTAGGTCGCTTCGGGGATCTGATTGAAGCGATACAGCAGGTTCTCGGCCTGGAACGCGAACAGCTGCAGCAGGGTGATCGCCGGATCGCTGTCGTTATGGTCGGTCCATTCGGGATTGTAGACCGGAATCCGGCCGACCAACTCGCTCACCAGCTGGTCGTAGGTGCGGTCGTCGAGGATGGGGCTCAGCAACGGCATCCGGCTACTCCAGGTAGAAGGGATAGACGAGGTTGTCGCGCCGGCCGTCGCGCAGGTGGGTGTAGGCGATGTCGATCAGCACCAGCGACGGCTCCTGCTCGTGGGGAACCACGAGCACTTCGTCGACCGCGATGCGCGGCTCCCAGGCGTTCAGGGCGGCCTGGATCTCGCGGCGGATGCGGGCCCTCACGCCGACGCCGTTCGGCTGCATCAGGAACTGGCGCAGGCCGCAGCCGAACGCCGGCAGCATCACCCGCTCGCCCGGTTCGGTCTCCAGGATGACGCCGATGGCCTGGCGCACTTTGTCGGCGCCGGCCAGGCGCGGCGTGCGGCCGGTCTCGTTCGGCAACAGCGGCAGGCCCAGGCCCGCGCCGAGGAAGGCTCCGAAGGAGACGCCGGCCGTCATGCGAACTCTCCCGTGGTGACCAGGAAGGGCTCGTGTTTCCACTGGCACACGCGGCGGGGCTCGTAGGAAAGGCCCTCGTCCAGGTCGAGTAGCGCGCCGTTAGCGGCCGCCTCGCTCTGGGCGCGCTGGGTGTGGTCGGTCAGCAGGTTGGACAGGCCGACCAGTGGCACGTTCGACAGCTTGTCCAGGTCGGGCCGATGGCCGTAGGCGGTCTGGATCGCCGTCTCCAGCTGGTCGGCCAGGGCGGCGTTGATCTGCGCGCCCGAGGTCTGGACCCCCTCGACTAGCAGGCCGAACGTCCCGGCGTCGACGTCGACCTGCAGCTCGCCGGCGATCTCCAGCTTGGGTGGCAGCAGGGCCAGCTCGGCTTGGAGCGCGCCGTCCACCTTGATCTCGGGCAGGATGCATAGCTTCAGCGCCAGCAGAAACCAAAGGCCGAACAGGAACACCACGATCGGCAGAAACAGGTTCAGCAGGAACAGGGCTATGATGGTGATCAGCGGGATCGAGAACGAGCAGATCGAGCCCGGCCCCAGGCTCCCGCCGCTGGCGCCCTTGCCGTCGGACTTGGGCTGTAAGGTCTGGGGCTGGACGAAGCGCACGGGCGAGAACCGGCCGGCCGGCCGGCTCATGGCCTGGGCGGCCAGTTCGGCCAGGTCGGGCATCTGGATGGTGACGGCGCGGTTGGCCGTGCCGACCAGGTCGTGCTGGGTCGCCAGGCGGTAGGGCTTGGTCGGCTTGCTCCAGGCCAGGCGTCCGCCGCAGTCCGGGGCCCCGACGTTCAGGCCGCGGCACGGACAACATTGGTCGTGCCGGCGGAAGAAGGTCTGGATTTCGTAAGTGGAATCCGCGTCGTAGCGCGGCTCGCCGATCGCCGTGGTCTGCAGGCCCCCCGTCGGCAGCACGCCGAAGAACAGGGTGCGGCCCGTTGCGTCGTGCGTCGGCTTGGTGGGATCGGCTGCCAGGCGGTACATCGGATAGATCGTCTCTTGCAGCAATTGCGGCGTCTCTTCGACGTAGCACCATTCTCCCACGTCCTTCCGCGTGGTCTGGGCCCAGCCTTCGCGCAGCAGTTCGACGCCGTTTTGGCGACGCCAGTCGTCCAGGGCCTGGCGCAGGGTTGCTACGGCCTGGGTCGCCGCCGCGTGGCGGGTGTCGTACTCGCCGTTGGCCCGCCAGCGAGCCCAGGCGCTTGGCTCGGCTGCGGGCCAGGGCGGGCCGCACCGGCAGGGTCTCTTCCAGGTCGCCCTGCACGGCTTGGGCCGCCACCAGGTCGCGCAGCAGTTTCTGCGCCTCGGGCCGCGAGGAGTCCGGGGTGGACAGCCGCCGGCGACGAACGACGAAGCCCGCCTGGCAGACCTCGGAGCCGGGCGGCGACGGAAAGCCCGGCCGGTCGCAGTGCAACTCGCTGACCACCATGTAGTGGCGCGCGTGGATGGGCAGATAGACCTTGCGCACGCCCGTCGGCACTAGCTGCGGCTTGCGCAGGCCCGCGCCGGGCGTCGTGGCCGGGACACCGGCGGCGGTCATCGGGAACAGGCTGGCGAACTTGCCGGCGAACTGCCCGGGATTGGCGGTGATCAGGTTGACGGCGTGGACTTCGTCGATCTCCCGCTCGTAGCGCAGGGCCTTCTGGGGATCAGCCAGGAAGCCGTTGACGAAGTCGTCCTCGGCAAACTTCTGGATCTCCGGCGCGGTGTCGCGGCCAAAGCGTGGCACGCCGGCGCGTGGCTCGCCGTCCGGCGTCCGCCACCGCCACCAGGGCGCGGTCACGATCCAGTCATGGGTGGGGAGGGGCAGGGCTACCATACGTTGCCGGCTCCAGGCGTGTAGCTGGGCGAGCAGACGCCGACCGAGGCGGTCATTGTCGTGCAGGTGATGGCGCCGTCGAACACCGCCGAGGCGGCGTGGACGTTCAGGGCCGTAGCGTTGATCTCCACCGTGGCGGTGGTGGTGAGGTTAACCTTGCCGGCCGGGTCGATGACGATCTCGCTGCCGCCCGCGTGGCGCAGGGTCAGCTGCTGGGGCGCGTCCTCCATCACCAGCCTATGCCCGCTCTGCATCGACAGGGTGACCTTGGCCGTCCCGTCGGTGTCGTCGAACTCCAGCAGACTGCCCGAGCGGGTCTTGAGCAGGCGCTTGTTGTTGGCGGCGACCGGCTGGTCCGGCTGGGCCTCGCGGCCGTTCCATACCGCCCCGACCACGTACGGCCGGTCCACGCGGCCAGCCTCGAATGCCACGACCACCTCGCTGTCGACGGCCGGCACGATCTGCCAGCCCTGGTCGGCGTCGGCATAGAGGCTGACCAGCCGAGCCCAGGCCGAGACCTCCTCGCCGGCGGCGCCCATCCAGGGAAGCCGACCTTGACCCGGCCCAGGTTCTCGGGATCCACCCACAACCGGGCGATCGTAGATGTGCAGGCCGAAGTAGCGCAGGCCCGCCGCGCCGCCGTCCAGGGCTTCGAACTGACGGACCAGGCTCATGACGCCACCGTCGCCCGCTCGGCCTCGAAGGCCGTGCGGTGCCCGTCCAGCAGGTCGTAGGTGTGGGTGACGCGGGTCACGTAGTAGCCGCCGCCGAGGAAGGGCGCGGCCACCCGTTGCAGGGCGATCCGCCCGCCGACCATCAGCTCGGGACTGCCTGAGGTGACGCCCTTGACGGTCACGAAGCGCCGCGCCCGCCGCATCAGCTCGGCCTTGGCCCAGGCCCGCGCGGCTTCGGCGCCGGAGGGGGCCTCGCGCGTCCGGAATGTGATCGTCGACCCGAAGGCCTGTTCCAGCAGGTCGGGGCCCTTCTGGCCATCGCCCGCCTCGGCGGCGGCGACCGAGCTGTCTGCGGTCTCGTCGATGGCGTCGCGCTCGTCGATGTCGTAGCCGCTGACGATCGCCTCGCTGCGCTGGTGGGCGAGGTCGGCGCGAGCCTCCAGTCGCACGAGGTCGCCGCCCATCACCAGGGTCAGCTCCGCGCCGTCGCGCCTGTCGCGGGTCTTGAAGCCCAGCTTGCCCTCGGCGGTCCACAGGTCGGCCTGCAGCAGCCGCGCCCGCTCGCGGAGGAAGGCCAGATCGCTGACGTTCCACTGCTGGACCACCGGGTGGGTGGGTCCGTCGACGTCGATGTCCGGGGTCAGGCCGTGCTCGCCGGCGATCGCGCGCGCGATGTCGGCGTCGGTCACCTCGGTATAGGTCTTGAACCGGTGCTTGAGGCGCAGGCGCATCAGGTCGTCCTCGGCGAAGACCACTAGCTGGGGCTCGCGTCCCTCGCGGTGGTCGGCCTCCAGGGCGCTGATCGCGCCCTCGAAGATCGTCCTGTCATTGCCGAGGGGCCCGATGGCGACCGCCAGCCGCTTGCCGAAGTCGATCACCGCCCGGTCGAACCACAACTCGCCCTCCTCGCCGTCGCGGACGGCGGGTCCCCAGGCCGTGAAGCGGGCGGCCAGACGTTTCATGCCGCCGGCGTCTTCGTCGATCTCCAGCCGCACCAGGTCGCGGGCGAGGCCCCCATCGCGCGTGCCGTCGACGCGAAAGACCGGCGTGGCGGAGGAGAGCAGGGAGCCGTCGGCCATTGCCTAGTCCTCCATGCCGTGGGCGGCGGTGCGTGCGTCGTCCAGCAGGGCGCGTTCGGCCAGCCGCCGCATCAGCGCCAACTGCTCCCATAGGCTGGCGGCGCGCCCGCCCCCGCCGGGGGCCTCGTCCTCAACGGTCACGTCGTTGATCATTTCGCCGATCCGCACGGTCATGGATGTCGTCCTTTGCGTCCGCCGCAGCCGCAGCCGCAGCCGCAACCGCAGTCTCCAGCCGACGTCGACAGCGAACGGGCGGCCGCGTCCCGCCGAGGCAGGGCCAGCCAGGCGGGGATCGAGCCGTCAGTGGTGATCGGCGGCATGCCGTCGCTCCGCCGATGGCGGCGGCCCGATCCGTTGATCGCGTCCAGCCTGTCGTCGGCCGCCGTTCGCTGGCGGGGACGCAGCGGCACGCCCGTTCCGAAGGTCACCGCGCGGGCGTCAATCCGCGCCGACGCGGCGGCCGAGCGGCTCTCGCCGTCGGCTGGGCCGCCCACGGCGCCCGACCCGGTGGCCTGGGCTTGACGGAGGCGGCGGCCGGAGCGGCGAAGGCGAGGCGGGCGTCGCGCGCTTTCTCGGCCGCGGCCTGGCTGCGCATCTGTTGCACGGCGGGGCCGACGCCCGCTGCGGCAGACAGGGCGTAGCCAAGCGCCAGGCCCGCGCCGGCGTCACGACTGGGCGCGGACGAGGGTTGAAGGCCCAGCCGTGCGGCCGGGTTAGCGCCCGCCCCGGCCTGTGGCGCGACGCCTGGCCGGCTGGGCGCGCCCAGTCGGCCGCCGCCCAGGGAAACCACGGTCCCGGCCGCCAGGGTCAAGGGATTGGACAGGCCCGCCGCCAGTCCGCGCCAGGCGGCCGGGTCGAGACCCGCTCGCTGGGCCAACTGCGAGAGGCTTTCGCCCGATAAGGCCCGGGCAACCTTACCCTGGGCGTCGGCCAGGGCGGGGCGGCCGCGCCCCAGGGCGTCGGTGACGGGATTGTTGGTCAGGCTGTTCAGGGCGTTGGAGAACGGATTATTGCTGGCCCCTGGGGCCGCCGCCGGTTTGGGCTGGCCCGGCGCGGCCGGGGCGGCGCCGTCGTTGGCGCCAGGGCCGATCTCGATGAACTGGTACTCGGGGTTCTGGCCCTTGATGCTCAGCGAGGCCTTGGCGCGCAGCGGCGTGCCGTCGTGGGCGAAGTGGTCCAGTTCAACGGTCAGCCCCTCGACCACACCCTCGATCGAGAACTCGCTCCAGCTGAATCGTGCGCGCGGCGGGGCCTGGTGCTGGCCGCCCTGGAGGCGGGGGGTGATGAAATATTCCAGCTGCGAGGTGTATTCGAGCACCGACTTTGGCCAGCCGGTCGTACCCTCGTCGGCGGTGTCGTAGATCAGCTCCAGCGAGAGGGTCGCCGAGCCAGTGCCGATATACTGCCGCGCCTGTCGCCCCGGCTGGTCGCCGCCCTCGGTGCGGTTGGACAGCTGCAGCCGCAGGGATGTGGGGTTGAACTGGATCGGCACGATGACGGTGATGTCGTCGGTGCTGACCTCTTCCAGCGTGGCCTTGGTCAGTTGAGGCATGCGTCCCTCACACCAGTCTCAGGCCTTCGTGAGCGATATGCAGCTCCTCGATGGCGATCTCGCCGGTCCGGGCGTTCAGCTCCGGACCGCGCAGGCGCAAGGGCAGACCCCGGTCGAAGGTCCAGGTCGCCACCACGTCGTCCTGGCCACGGGCCAGCACCTCAATGGCGCCGTCGTAGCGGCGGATGGGCCGCACGCCGGCGAAGCAGTCCTGGATCCAGGCCCAGAGGTCGCGATTGACCGCAGGCGGCGCGCCGGCGCCGTAGAACATGCCGCGCTTGAGGATGATCGGAGCGTGGCGCGCGCGGCCCGCCCGGCGGATCACCCCGTCGTTGCGGCCGCCCTCCAGGTACTCGGCCACGTCCATGCTCAGCTCCAGGCCGCTGACCTCCTGGAAGGCTCCGTCGCCGAACGCCGCGCCCGGGGGCGAAGCGGCGCCGCCGGGCGGGGAGGGCGCGCCCTCGGGCGCTTCGGGGCTGAGGTGCAGCGCTACCCGAAACCGGAAGCTGCGCATCATCATGACCGCCATCTCAGCTCTCCACCATGATGTCGCCATCGGCTCGTCGAACGATCCGCAGCAGGATGAACTCCAGCGGCTCGGCTGGAGCCACGCCGATCTCGACCACCAGCTGCCCGGCGTCGACGCGGGCCTGCGGATTGAGGGCGTCGTCGCAGCGGACGAAAAAGGCCTCGGTCTCGGTGTCGCCCCGAAATGCGCCGGCCACGTAGAGGCGGCGCAGATAGGTCGAGAGGATTCGCTGCAGGTCGCGGCGCAGGGCCGGGCCGTTGGGCTCGAACACCGCCCACTCCATCTGCCGCTTCAGCGCCCGGCGCAGCATCAGCACGAGGCGGCGCACAGAAAGCTGTCGCCACTGACGGTCGCGCGACAGGGTGCGGCTGGCGGTCAGCCGGATCCCGTCGCGGTCCAGGACGAAGACGTTGACCCCCTCCGGATGCAGTGCCGCGTGCTCCTCAGGCGTCACGATCTGGTCCAGCCGCACGGCCTGGACGGCCATGGCGTTGGCGGGGCCAATCGGCACGCCGAAGCGCCGTTCGCGGTCGGCGACGATCCCGGCGGCGATGGCGCTGGGCGGCACGGCGATCGCCGTCGCGCCATTCTCCAGCCCCATCACACCGGGCCAGGGATGATAGGCGGCGGCATAGGCGCTGTCGAAGCGGCCGCGCCAGGCCTCCACCGCCGGCGCTTTCAGGCCGGGCGGGACGTCGGCTGCCTGGATCTGCTCGCGCGTGGCTTCAGTGCGCACCGACATGTAGCCGGTCGGTCTGGTCCAGGTCGGTCGACAGGGACGGGTCCAGGCGTAGGCCGGGCAGTCCGGGGTCGAGCACGGCCTGGGCCTCGATCGCCAACGCGTCGAAACAGGGGCCGAACTCCGCCGTCGCCAGCGAAGGATCGCCGATGTCCGAGGTCGGCGGGACGGGCGCGGGCTGGTAGAGGTCTGGAACGACGATGTGGGTCAGATCGGCCAGGACGGCCAGGGACTGGACACCGGCCGGCGTCGCGCCGTCGGCGTCGCTGTCGGCCGGCGAGACCCAGCCGGGATCGAAGAAGTCATTGTGCGCCAGGTCGGTGTGACGGTCCTCCCCGCCGGAGAACTGGCCCTTTGGCGGCTCGACTTCCGGCAGGTGGGACTGGGCGGGCAGAACCTGGCTCCCGGCCCAGCTCCAGTCCGGCCAGACCAGGGTCGAGTCCTGGCACAGCGCCGTGGCCATCCAGCGCGGATGGCGGACGTCCAGGCCCAGGCGTTCGTGGGTCTCGGCATAGCCCGTTCCGTCGGACACCGTCAGGATGCCCTCCACCACCTCGGCGGCGGCCACGGGGCCGGTGGCGATGGCGTCGAACACGACATGGCGGCGGATCGCGTCGACCAGCGGATCGCCGAACGACTCGACGTCGGCTACGACCCGGAACTCGGCCGCGCCGGTGGCCAGCCTCAGCCGCAGCAGGTCGCCCACACCGACCGGCTCGCCGCGCCGCACGACTAGGCTGCCGACGGCCATGCTTTCGGCCCGGACCGGCCGGGTGGTCCAGCTTAGGCGGGCCGACAGGGCGTTTCCCCAAGACCCTTCGTTGCGGGCCCGCAGCAGGATCGGCGCGGCGGTCGCGGGCAGCAGCCCGACGGCCACGGCCGCCGAGTCTGCCGGTCCGCCATAGGCGTGGACGATGCGGGCGATATAGGCGCGTCGGCCGCCCTGCTCGAAGAAGGCGCGGACGGCGTAGGGCAGCAGACTCGGCCCCGCGAAGGCGCCCGCCACGCCGCCGAACAGGCGCTGATAGGCCTCGAAGCTCTCGACCGCGACGGGGACCGTCCGTCGCCGCGGCCGGTCGGGGTCGCACATCCGCCAGCTGTCCTCGTTGGCCTGGGTATGATCGACCAGCGGCTCCCGGCAGGGGCCGCGCGGCGCCACGCCGACGAACGCGCAGACGTCCATTCGCTCGCCGGTGAACGCGCGCAGGCGTCCGATCGGCGAGGCGTAGATGCCTGGCGCGCCCAGAACGACCTGGCGGGCGAGGCTCATCGCCGCCCCCGGCCGCGCGGCGAGGCGGGCGCACGGCTATTCATATTCGACACCCTCGTGGACTAGGTGGAGCTCTTCCATCGCCACCTCGCCCCCGCCCTTGGCGGCGAGAGTGGGGCCGACCCACTTCTTTGGCTGGGCGTTGCGCAGGCGGATGGCCGCCACCGGACGCCGGGCCTCGTCGAGCACGGTGATCGTCACCGGACGCGGTTCGTAGGCCCCGTCGCGGACGTTCTTGAACCACTTGAAGAGGTCGGGCGAGCCGATCAGGCCGCGCTTCAGGGTGACGTCGTCGTGCTTGAAGGTGTTGGCCACCTTTCGCACCGTGTTGAACTTCTCGTTGCCGTTCCGGTACTCCGAATAGTTCAGCTCCACGCCGATCCCGGAGACGTCGGCAAAGCCCGCCACGACGCTGGCCTCGTCTCCCGCGCCGAGGGAGACCAGATAGTTGAAGGCGCCGTAGGGATTGTCGCGCATCTTGGCCATGTCGATCTCCTATTGCTTGGCGTCTGCGGTCCACTGACCGACACGGAAGATGACGAACTCGGCGGGACGGACCGGAGCGACCCCGACCAGGCAGATCATCCGGCCGTTATCGAGGTCGTTCTGGGTCATGGTCGTGCGGTCGCAGCGCACGAAGAACGCGTCCTCGGGCTTCTCGCCGAGCAGCGCCCCGTCTCGCCAGAGCACCAGCAGGAAGTCCTCGAGCATGCGGCGGACATTGGCCCAGAGCCGCTCGTTGTTGGGCTCGAACACCGCCCATTGCGAGCCCTTGTCCAGGGTGTGCTCCAGGTAGATGAACAGCCGCCGGACGTTGACGTACTTCCACTCGGGGTCCGAACTGATGGTGCGCGCGCCCCACACCCGGCTGCCCCGTCCCTCGAAGAACCGCAGGCAGTTGACGCCCTCGGGGTTGAGAACGTCCTGCCGGCCCTTGTTGATGTTGGCCTCGAAACGGGTGAGGCCGCGCACCACCTCGTTGGCCGGCGCCTTGTGCACGCCCCGTTCGACGTCGCTGCGGGCGTAGATGCCGGCGACGAAGCCGGAGGGCGGCAGCTTCAGCCGTTGCTGCGGCGCGCCCTGGCCCGGCCGCTCGCTCGGATCCAGGATCTCGATCCAGGGGTGGTAGAGCGCGGCGTACTTGCTGTCGAATCGGCCGCGGAAGTCGCGGATTTCGTTGATCGAGGAGCCCACCGGCGCGTCGATCACGCCGATGCGGTAGCGGGCGTTCTCGCAGTGGGCGATCAGTTTGTCGGCGACGAGGGCCGAGGTGTCGACGTCGATCTGGTCGCCGCCGTCCGGGACCGCGACGATGGCGATGTCGTCGATCTCGCCCAGCGCCTCCAGCCCCGTGGCCTTGCGGCTCTCGTCGTCGGGATCCGCCGCGCGGCCGCCATAGTCGGTGTCCAGAGGACGAGAGCCGTCGCCGCCGCCGGTCAGACGGATCGAGCCGGCGCCGACCAGGGCCCGGGCCAGGTCCACGGCGCTGAAATCGCCGGCGGGCGGCGTCCAGTCCAGCCAGACGACGGCGTCCTGGTCCTCGGGGTCCTCCAGTTGCAGGATCCTGCCGATATAGCGCTTCTGGGCGGGGTGGGCGCCCAGGGCGTCGTGGACGTCCAGTCGGTCGATCCCGGCGCTGACCCGTACCCGCAACTCGACCTGGAAGACCGAGTCCGTCAGGTTGATGGCTAGGGGACCGCCCTGGCCCTCGAACTGCTGCACGCCCGCCGGATCCAGGCCGATCACGGCGAACCGGGCGGGGTTGGAGACATAGGCCGTCCCGGTCGGCAAGTCGGCCGCCGCCGTGCCGGCGGGGAAGACCTCGACCATGGCCCCGGCGCGCGGCCCCTTCACTTGCAGCACCCCGTCCTGGAGGTAAGGCACCAGGCGCGAACGGACGAACTCGGTCCGCAGGAAGGCGTTGCCGAGCCGGCCGGGCCAGCGGGCCCGCCAAGTCGCCGAACCGCCGCCGACCGGCACCGCAGCCGTGGCGCAGTTCTCGTAGTTCGGTGCGTTTCCCGTCAGGCCGCCGGAGGCCTGGATGTGGACGCGCGAGACGTAGAGCCGCTGGCCTCCGTTCAGGAAGAAGGCCCGGGCGGCGTGCGCCAGGTAGGCCGTGCGCGGGGCGCCGTCGATCTGGATCGGGGTCAGCGGGCCGTAGACCCGCTCGAACTCGGTGTAGCTGGTGATCAGCCGGGGCCCGCACTGGCTTGGCCCACCGGGATACCAGACCGGCCCATAGCCGGTGAGGCCCGCGAAGCCCGTCGTACTGGTCGAGACGCCCTCAAGCGACTTGGCCCGAAAGCTCACCTCTTCCACGTATACGCCAGGCGACAGATATTCCGGCATGGAGGCCTCCTCGGGCTTGCTAGAATTCGAAGGGCGGACTGTCTGGCTGCAGGCGCCCCAGACGCAGGTCGACGGTCTTGTGGGCCACCAGGCTCCAGCCGGCGGGCAGGGCCGCGCCGAGCAGGACCGGGTCGGCCTCGTTGGTCAGGTCGGGCTGCTCCAGCGGGACGTCCCACAGCGGGTCGCCGTAGGCCTCTTCGCCGGGAACAGGCGCGGTAAGTTCGACGGGACGGGCGAAGACCGACAGCCTGACTGCCAGCGTCGCGGCCGGCGTGCCCGTCGACGCGCCCGGCGCCAGCATCAGCAGAAACTCGCCGCGATCGTCGCCGAAGGCGCGTCCGACGACGGTCGCCAGGCCCAGATTGGCCTCGGCGGCGGGAATGGTGGCCACGACGCGCGTCCAGCGGGCCGGCCGGCGCGGGCCGCCGGTGATGCGCACCGCCTGGCCACTCACGCCGGTCGCCGACTCCGCGACCGGATAGGCCGCGCCCGGGAACAGCCGGGGACGGCAGCCCCGCTGCGCGGCCGGCCGGGTCTCGGCCACCGACAGCTTCGGGATCGCTACGCGCAGCCGGCGCGGCACGTAGCGTCGCGCGGAACCCTCTGCGTTGAGGATGCGCAGGTCCACCACCTCGCCGCCTTCGCTGGACAGCTTGTCGTGCAGCAGGGCGAACCGCGATCCGCTTCGGCGCTGTAGAGACCGGCGCAGCGGCGCGCGGTCGGCGACGATCGAGAGGGGGCTGAGCACCGGCTGCTGGCGCGCGCCGTCGAAGGCCTCGACGCCAAGGGCCAGGCGACTGACCAGCTCGTCATATTTTTGGGGGACGAACAGGTTCATGCCGAAGCGTCCTCTAGGCTGGGACGCAGGCCCAGAACCGAGGTCACCACCGTCGGGCCGTCGAGTGCGGGGCCCGACAGGCGCAGCACGCGCGCGAGATAGGGCGTGCTCAGGCGGTAGGGGATCGGCAGGGAGTCGAAGATCCGCAGCAGGGCGTGGGTTTCCATGTCTTCCATCACGATCTGCAGCGTCTCGTCGACCTCCCAGTCCGGGCCGGCCAGCAGCGGACCCGATAGGATCGGGGTCTCCTCGAGCGCCTGCATGGCCCGGCCGAGGATGCGGTGTTCGGCGTCGGCGTTGGCGCCCCAGGGCGTGATCAGGAAATGCACCTGCAGGGCCAGTGCCGGCCGTCGGCGGGCGCCGCCGATCGCCGCCGCGGCCCAGGCCGAGCGGACGGTCGGGTCCAGGTCAACGCGATAGACGTGCACGGTCAGAGCCGGGCGGGCGACGAAGGTGGTGAAATTGGCGGGGTCCAGGTCCTCGGCTCGCGCCACGATCACGGTGGCGTCGTCGCCTGGCAGGGGCGGGCGGTCGTTGAAGCTCATTTGCAGGAAGCGCTGCAGGGAGGCGGCCGCAATGGCGATGCCGGCGAAGTCGGTCACGAGCCTCTGCCCTCCGGCCTGACCGCCGCGAAGACGATGGCGTTCAGGCGGTCGCGCAGATGATCGACCGCGGCGTCGATGCGGCTGAAGTGCTTCATCTCGCCATCCCCGTCGCCGATGGCCTGCAGCCGCAGGCGCGGGACCGGGGCCGGGCCCTCGGGCGGCTCCAGGGTCAGGCGCAGCACGAAGATGTGAGCGCCGCCGATCACCTCCCGTCCAAACTCGTGCGGCCATGTGTCCACGTCCCGAGCGCTCCACTTCCCTGGAGACAGAAAAGAGGAGGGCTCTGTCGCGCGGCTTTGCAGGCGGTCGCGCGGCGTTGGCCGATCCATCGCTCACCACACGATCTTCGGTTGCCGTCGGACCACCTGGAAATCGCCAGCCTCTCACCACATTCTCACAAAGAAGGCCGCGCACGGTGCTGGGCGCGCGCGGAAAGCCGCGCACGGCAAGGCGCGGGCGTGGTTTTCAGGCGTCGGCGCGATGCGATCCGTTCCTGGATGGATCAGCTGGTGTGGAGGGCGTGGTAGGTCTCGATCCGGCCCCGGCTGACTGATTGCAGGACATCGGCCAGAGGACTGGCCGACAGCCGCCCGGTGCGGCCCTCGACCAGGCGCCGCTCGGCGTCCGGGTCGTTCTCGATATGCCAGGCCAGGGCCCGCATCTCGGCCATGGGCTCTATGCCCATCTCGCGGGCCAGCAGCGCGCGGTAGGCGCGATACTGGATCAGGGCCTTGGCGCGCTGGCCGTTCAGCACGTGCAACCACATCACTTCGCACTGGGCCTGTTCGCGGAACGGGTCGGCGGCCAGGATCAGCGAGCCGTATTCCAGGGCTGCCTCGTAGTCCCGGGCCATGCCTCGGTCCTGCATCAGCATGCCCAGCCCCCGCAGGTTCAGGCTGAACAGCCGCTCGCGCTCGAACACGGCCCACTCGGCGTTGCAGCCCTCCAGGAACGGCGCGGTGTGATGCGCGATGGCCCGCGACAGCGCCTCCCGGACCTCCGGGGCCAGCTGGGCGTCCCGCGTCCAGGCCTCGACGGCGTTGCGGATCGCCGCCTCGAATAGGTGCGCATCGATGGAGACGGTGTCCTCGACGACCAGGGCCAGGGACTCGGCGGTCGAGCGCAGGAAGAGGTCAGGTTCCTTCTTCAGGCTCTTGTTTATGCGCCAGACGGCGGTGTTCAGGGCGGCGCGGCTGCGGGTCTCGTCCAGTTCGGGCCAGAACAGCTCGGCCACCCGCTCGCGGCACAGCTCCTTGCCGGAATGCGCGCACAGATAGGATAGCAGGTCCCGGGCGGCCCCTGTCAGGGGCGGGGTCGATGCGCCGCCGGACCGGCGGAACCGCAGCCGGCCGAACAGCAGAACTTGGGGAAGCCTCTCGAGCATTCGACACCCATCTCGAAAAAGTCTCTCCGGACCAACCGGATCGACAGTTCAAAAGCAGTCGTCAGCTCGAGCCCTCCCTCGGCGACCCAGTGGGTCGTCTAGGACGTTCCCGAAAACCCAAAGGCTGAGCTTCCTGTTTCAACGCGACGCAGAAATCCGGTCTTCCTGGGATAGGGCCTCCACGCTGGATCGATCACCCGGAACGGATTTTGTCGTAAGCTAAAGCACTGAGGAAGACGGTGGCGGCCGTCGAAATCTGACGGCCGGGGTTCGGCCGACGTCCTGGACAATAGGTCTTTACCCGGCGACCTGACCTATGGAACGCAACGCCGGTCGGACGAGCGGCGAATGCGACGATGGCCTCTGCATCGCCGGATGTCGCTAACGTATAGCGAGTATCGTCGAGCTGCGCATGTCGAAATCGCCTCGGTCAAGCTTGTTAGATCGACGTAGGCTCCGGGCAGGTGAAGCGGGCCAAAGGGAGTTCTTGTCCCTGTTGTTCTCTCAGATCCTGGCCCGTGAAGTTTTGATGAAATCCGCATCCTGCCGCTGAGGGCGCGTCGGGAGGCGTCGTTGAAGCCGTTGGGGGCGTAGGCCGAACACTGCGTTCGACCCCGCCGTCGCAACAACGACCCGGGGTTTCGGCAAATGATCGCACTGAACACGAACGGCGACCGCGCGCGCCACAAGGGCGGGCTGATGACCAGTTGCGCTGCTATTGGTCTGCTGGCTGCGGTGAGCGCTCACGCCCGGACCGCGCCGGCACAGCAGGACGCCGTCGAGGAAGTCGTCGTCGTCGGCAGCTACCGCCGCAGCCTTGAGAAGGCCGTGGACATGAAGCGCGGCACGGTCGGCTTTTCGGACTCGATCGTGGCGACCGACGTCGCCAACTTCCCCGAGCAGAACCTGGCCGAAGCACTGCAGCGGATGCCCGGCGTGACGATCGAGCGCAACAAGGGCCTGGGCGGCCGCGTCAGCGTACGCGGCCTGCCGAGCGAGTTCACCTTCGTCACTATCAACAATCTGGCGACGGCTTCGGGCAGCGGCGGCCGTGACGTCGAGTTCGATATCTTCGCCTCCGAGGTCGTCCAGCAGGTCACCGTGCAAAAGTCGCCGCGCGCTTCGGATGAAGAAGGCGGCATCGCCGGCGCGATCAACATCTCAACGGCCCGTCCATTCGACTATAGCGGCCGAAAATTGGTCGCTTCGGCCGAAGGCGCCTACAATTCCATCTCCGAGAAGACCGACCCCAAGGTGTCCTTCCTGGCCAGCGACACGTGGGGCGACTGGGGTGGCCTGGTGTCGTTCTCGGCGGCGCGCCGCACCAACCGCAGTGACTCCAATTCGGGCATCAACTTCCGTCCGATGTTCCGCTTCCTCGAAGCGGGCGGAACGCGCGCCTCGCAGGCCGCCGCCGTCCTGGCGCGCGATGCAGGGGTCGTCGTGAAGAGCAACACCAATCGCAGCGAGACCGGGCGTATCATCTTCCAGGACAAGGTCGGCGACCGCGCCTATCTGAACACTCAGGAGCAGTGGGGCGGCACGGCCTCGCTGCAGTACAAGCCTTCGGCCAATTTCGACATCGCGTTCGACGCCATGGTCGGCGGTTACGACGCCACCGAGGACCAGTACGACGCAGCCGCCTATTCGGCCTCAAGCCGCAGCACGCTGGAGACCATCCACGAGTATGACAAGACGACCCTGGCCGACTACGGCATGGTCGTGCTGCGCGACGTCTCCTACACCGCGACCCAGCATGAGATGCTCAGCAAGGAGCAGATCAACAAAACCGACTACGCCCAGTTCGGCACGGAGCTCAACTGGCGCGGCGAGACCTGGAAGCTGCACGGCCTGGCCGGCTATTCGGGCGCCAGAAAGACGCTCGACTACTCCAATCTGAAGCACGTGGCTTACGCCCCGTCGCGCACGCGCTGGACGGCCAACGGCGGCGAGACTGTCAAGAGCGCCAACCCGGCCTCGATCGACATGTACAACTCGCCGTCGAAATATCTGTTCGAGGCCTATGAGACGAACCTCGAGAAGATCACCGACGACAAGTATGCGGCCCAAGCGGACTTCACCAAGGATTTCGCCTTGAGCTTCTTCCCGGCGCTGAAGACCGTCCAGGTCGGCGCCCGCTACACCGACAAGTCGAAAGAGCGCCAGTACGGCGGCCTCAACATTCAGGGGCCGAGCGCGGGAAGCACCGCCTGGCTCAACACCCGCACCATGGCCGACAGTCCGCTGACCCCGATCGGCGACCTGGTTCCCGGTGGCGACTACAGCGTCCGCGACATCAGCTGGAGCCAGATCTCCAACGAATACGCCCGCAACACCTTCCGCTACGCCGGCTTCTCGACGCCGTTCACGCCGGGCGACTACTATGAAGTGTCCGAAAAGGTCGCCAGCCTCTATGCCATGGCCGATCTGGGTTTCGATGTGGGTCCGGTTCCCGTCAAGATGAACGGCGGCGTCCGCTATGTGGACACCTCGATCACCTCATCTGGCTACCATCAGATCCAGAAGCCGAACGGCTCGACGGGTTACACCACCGCGCCGGTGTCCAGCGACGGCAGCTACAGCAAGCTGCTGCCCAGCATCAATTTCGCGGCTGATCTGACCGACAGCATCGTGCTGCGAGCCGCTGCGTCCAAGACATTGATACGCCCGGCGCTCACGGACCTGGCCTACAAGCGAACGGCCAGTTTCAACTCGTTCCGCTTCACGGACGGAAATCCGAACCTGAAGCCGACCTTCGCCGAGCAATGGGAAGTCGGTGTCGAGAAGTATCTGCCGGAGGGCGGCCTGCTCGCCGCTTCGTACTTCAAGAAGAAGATCGAGGGCGTCGTCCGCCAGGCCCTGACGGGGACGGTGAAGAACGTCACCAAGTACAATGCCAACGGCACGATCGACGGGGTCTATGACTTCGACGTCTATCAGCCGGTCAACGCCGGGGGCTCCTACGATGTCAGCGGCGTTGAACTGGTGGCTATTGTTCCCTTTGGCCTGTTCTGGGAGCCGGCCAAGGGCTTCGGCGTCAATGCCAACTACACGATGCTGGACAGCTCGCTGACGGGTCAGTCGATCATCGGCATCCCAACTCCGCCTGTGGGCCTGGCCGACAAAGCCTATAACGTCACGCTGTACTACGAGAACGAGCGGTTCCAGGCGCGCGCGTCCTATAACTACAAGGACAAGTATGTCGAGGGCATCGGCTACGAGATGTATCCCATCTGGCGCAGCGGCTATGGCCAGACGGATATCTCGGTCAGCTACAACCTCAGTGAACGTATCCAGATCAACCTGGAAGGGATCAACGTCACCGACGAGGTGACAAAAGGCTACACAATGGATCCGTCCTTCCCGACCATGTACGAGAAGTCGGGACGGCGCTTCACGCTTGGCCTGCGGATGAATTTCTGAGCCCGCTGGACGTCATCACCGGTCGCGCTCCCCCCTTCGCCGGGGGGAGCGTTTCGGCGCGGCCGCACACAGGGAACGGCATGACGGGCCTGCGAACCGAGCTTGTCATCTTCCTGCAGCGTCGAGGGCGCTCGCTTGAGGACGCTGAGGACATCGTCCAGGAGACTTTCGCGCGCTTCCACCGCGCTGGCCACGAGATCGGTCACGTCGACGCTCGGCCGCTCCTGTTCGTTATCGCTAAGAACCTTCTGAAGGACCACTGGAAGCAGGCCAAACGCGAGCAGGCCCGCATCCTTTGGCTCGGCGCCGACGATACCACCGCCGCCTGGGAAAGCGCGCCTAGCGAGGATCCAGCTGCCGATCGCCGCTCGATCGCCCGCCAGGACCTCGCCCAGATCGCCGAAGCGATCCGCGACCTGCCGCCCCGCTGCCGCGAGGCTTTCCTTCTGCATCGCTTCGACGACCTCAGCTATCGCCAGATCGCGGATCGCCTGGGTGTCTCGGTCAGCATGGTGGAAAAACACCTCGCCGAAGCCCTGCGGCGTCTGAAAGCCGTGCGGGGAACCTGAGGTGTTTCGTTTCATGATCGTTGAGAAGACAGCCCCCGGAAAAAGCCGGGCCACGTTCATTGGGAAGGCCTTATCCGCCAAGATGCTCGATCGTCTCGTCGCCTTGTTTGAACGTCGGCCGCTTAGCGCGGAGGACTGGCTTGTGCGCCTGGGCCGTCCCGTTGTGCCGCCCGCGACCCTGGCGGCGTTCGAGGCCTGGCTGTCGGCTGATCCGAAGAACCTCGCCGACTACGACAATGCCAAGGATCTGCTACGCGGCATTCGCGGCCTGCGGGCGGAGTTCATCGGCGATCTGAACCTTATCCCGCCTGCGCCGGTCGCCGCGCGGACGGGGCGGGGCTCGGCCAGCTGGGGGCCCATGGTCCTGGCCGGCGGCCTGGTCGCCGCTGTACTGGCCGTGGCGGTCTCTCCGGCCTTGTGGACGCGCTTCGCTGATCCACTGGCGGGCGCGACGACCTATACGACCGCTGTCGGCGAGATCCGCGACGTGACGCTGGCCGACGGCTCGGTCGTAACCCTCGACACCGCCACGACCCTGCGGGCCAGGGTCGACGCTCGCGCACGGCGGCTCTCCCTCGACAAGGGCGCCGCCTATTTCGCCGTTGCTCATGACAAGACCCATGCGTTCCAAGTCGCCCTGGCCGATCGACAGGTCGTTGTCACGGGCACCCATTTCGCCACCAGCCTCCGCGACGGCCGCGCCCGAGTGGAACTGCTGGAGGGCTCGGTGGAGGTCGCTCAACCTCGCGCCTCAGCCGAGCCCGTCCGCATGATCCCAGGTGACCGGGTCTCCTACCGGGCTGGTGGCGCCATCGTCCGCGAGGGCCGGATCGATCCGGCCAGCGCCGTGGCCTGGCGCCAGCATCGACTGGTCTTCCAGGATGCCGCGCTGTCAGAGATCCTGGCCGAACTTGGTCGCTACACCGAAGTCCGTATTCGCTTGGCCGACCCGGCTCTGGGCCGCAAGCGGGTCACCGCCATGCTGCCGCTTGAGGGCCGCGACCCCCTCATCGATCGCGCGGCCAAGGTTTTGCCGGTCATGCTGAAGCGCACCGGTCCTGGAGAGGTCACGGCCACCGCCCGATAGGTTCGTGAGGCTGTCACGAAGCCACGCTACCAGACGTGATGGGCCTTGCCGCGCCGGGGATCTTCGTCAGCCGTCACATGTCGTTCCGCCGCGTGTCCGCCCTGTCGATCGCGGCGCTGATCCTGGCCTCGCCCCCGAGCGCATCCTTGGCCGCGCAGGCAGGCGCCTCTCGCTTCGACATCCCCGCCCAGGATGCACGCGCGGCCCTGATGACGCTGTGCCTTCGGGCCGGTTGCGCCTTTGCTCTGTCCACCGAGCAGGGACGGACCTATCGCGCCAATGCTGTCTCGGGCGCCATGTCCTGGCGGGAGGCGCTTAGGCGCATGCTCGCGGGTACAGGGCTGCGCTACGAGATCGCCGACCACGCCTCGGTGCGGGTCTGGGCCGAGGTGACCGCGCTCCCGCGTCCCGAGCCGGTTTCGGAGGAGGTGGCAAATCTGGATGCTGTGACGGTCACGGCCGCTTTCGTGGCCGGCATACAAGAGTCCTTGGCCGAGAAGCGCCGCGCCGACGCCATCGTCGACGCTGTCTCGGCCGGTCGCATCGGTGAACTGCCCGCCGCGAATCTCGCCGAGGCCTTGCAGCGCGTGCCGGGTGTGGCGATCGAGCGTGAAGTCGGGGAAGGGCAGTTCGTAAGCGTCAGGGGCCTGGGACCGCTGTTTCAGTCCGTGACGTTGAACGGCGCGCCGGTGGCGTTCAACGAGAACATCCGCAACTCCAGCCAGAGCGGGCGCCAGTTCCGCTTCCGCGCCCTTTCGGCCGACCTGCTGGCCGGGGCGGTGCTGGTCAAGTCAGCGACAGCAGACCTCGTGGACGGCGGTATCGGCTCCAGCATCGGTATTCGCACCGTACGCGGGCTGGAGGGGCCGATGTACCTGTCGGTCCGGGCCGACGCCCATGCCGAGGTCCGCTCGGGGACGGTCTCCCCAGATCTCGCCGTTTCTGGCCGCTGGCGGCGGGCTGACGACCGGCTCGGGATCGTGGGTGGGGTCGCTACGGAGCGCCGAGAGGCTCAGTATGATCGCCTCCAGATTCAGCGCTATCGCGACGTGACTGTAGGCGGCCATGTGCTGGCCGTTCCGGACGACGTGCGCACAACGGTCGAGCAGGAACAGCGAGCCCGCGCCACGGCCTTCGTCGGCGTTGAGTGGCGCATGGCGCCGGCGGCCACCGTCTATGTTGACGCCTTCGCCTCGCGCTTCGACAACGCCATCCGCGAGGATCGGATCGTCTATGCGATTGGCGACTACGCGGCTTCGGCCCTGGCGGCGGGTAGCGCGCGTTCGGAGAGTGGCTCCTTGGTGGGGGGGCGGATCACCGCCGGTCAGATCAGCAACAATCTCGAGATATCCGATCAGGCCCATGACAATGTCTCCTTGAGCCTGGCGATGAAGGCCGGCGCTGGAGACTGGAGTTTTGAGCCCCGTCTGAGCGCATCGAGCGCCCGCTCGAATCTCGATACGCCGCTGCAGCGGATCGGTGGCGTCAGTCCGTTGGGCGTCTCCTACGCCTTCGACCTCGGGCCTGATCTCATTGGGACGCGAAAAGCGCCGCAACTGTCGACGACCTTTGACATCTCCGATCCCGGCAAACTGACCTTCTCACGCTATGGCGTGCGGGCGATACGCGTGGAGGACCATGACATCACGGGACTGATCGCCGCTGAGCGCCTCGTCGACACGATGCTGGGACCGCTGCGCGTCGAGCGCGTTCGAATGGGCGGGCAGGGCAGCGACCGAGGCCGTGACTACCAGCGCCGCGACCGCGAGGCCTCGCTCAGGCCAGGCGTGGCTGTAGATGCGAGCTTCTTCGACGTGCGTACGCCCACTGGCGCCTTTAGTCGCCTGATCTCCGGGCAATCCCCGGCCTGGACGGCCGCCGACTTCGCGACCTTCCGATCGGCCTTCGTGTTGCCGGGCGAGGCGGACGGTGTGATTGTCGACGCCGACGACCTCATGGCCAATGGCGCGGACCTGCAAGGCTCATACACGGTCGGCGAGCGGATCCTGGCCGGCTATGGGCGCCTTGATTTCTCGACCACCGTGCTGGGCCACTCGGCTACCGGCAATATCGGCCTGCGGGCCGCTCGCACCCGCACCGAGGTCACTGGCTCCCTCTTGGGCATATCGACGGCGGGGCAATTGGAGGTTCGCCCGCAGCGCTATACCGGTTCGCACGCCGTCGCCTTGCCCAGCGCGAACCTGGCCATTGCGCTCAGCGAGCGGTGGCGGCTGCGGCTGGCCGCCTCGCGCAGCATCACTCGACCGTCACTGGCCGATCTGCGTTCGGCCACGGTGCCGGCCAGCAGCTTGGTCTCGACGCTCTACAATCGCGGACAGGCTGAGATCGACCGCCCATCGCCCGGCACCCTTTTCGCCGGGGTGGGCGGCAACCCGGCGCTGCGGCCGTATCTGGCGACCAACTTCGACCTCTCGCTCGAGCGTGAATTCGAGGGTTTTGGCGGGGTCAGCCTCGCAATGTTTCACAAGACGATCGATGACTTCATCATCGTCTCGGCGCGGCCCGAACGTCTGGCCTTCGCTACGCGCACGGGGCCGCCGGTGATGGCCATGGTCATGATGTCCCGGCCCCGCAACGCTGGCGAGGCGCGGATCTCGGGCGTCGAAACCGCCTTCAGTCGACGGGTCTCGGGCGGGTTTGGCGTCTGGGCCAGCGCAACTCTGGTCGATGCAAAGAGCCACGATGATACGAGCCGCCGCGGCCGACTGAACGGCGTCTCGCGCCTGTCCTATTCGATCAGCCCTTTTGTCGAGCGCGGCCCGTTGCATGCGCATCTCTCCTGGACCTGGCGCTCGCCGTTCGGCTCGGAGGCCGACATGCAAGGTGGAGGGGTGTCCAGCTTCGTCGTCGCGAGCGCCGGCTATCTTGACGCCGCCGGCTCCTATCGCCTCTCTCCGCAGGTCTCTCTGTTTGTCGAGGCCAGCAACCTGACGGATACGATCGAGGCCGCCTACGAAGGTCAGCGCAATCACCCCCTCCAGATTGGCCGCTCGGGCCGGTCGTTCGGGCTAGGGGTGAGGATAAGGCGATGACGATCTTAACCGCCTGGATGTCTGCGCCTAAGCCGTCGACGAAGGGACTGGCCGGGCGCGAAGCGGATCAACAGGATCGTAGCCAGGGAGCCGATTACGGCTCCGCCCGCCATGGCGCCGGCGATCCAGCCGCGCGTAGCCGGGCCGGCCAGCAGGAAAGCCACCAGGGCGGCGCCGGCCGCAAGTCCTAGCTTGGCGACGGCGGTGAACAAAGCGAAGGCCACGCTTTCACGACCGGGCGCGTAGCGTCGGACGCCGTCGCCAAACGCCGCCCATAGCGCCATGCCCAGGCCGCCGTTGCCGATGCCGACCAAGAGCGCGGCCCCGACCAAACCCGGGGGCGCCGTCACCGGCGTGGCCAGAAATACGATGCCGCCCAGGGCCTGGACGATGGCGCCGGCGGTCAGTACCGCGCTTCTGGACCACCTCCGCGACAACCGGAACCACGCCGGCTGGCCAGCGAACTGGCCCAAGGCGACGGCCAGGATGATCGCGCCGCCCCAGGCGGGCGAGCGCAGGATATAGGTCGCGAAATAAGGCTCCAGTTTCTGGAACAGCGGTGGGCCGAGAGACATCACCCCCATGGTGGCCAGCAGCGGCCACAGGCGGACCAGCCTTCGCATTTTTGCTGGCGGCGCGGTGTGGGGGGTGAGCGCGGGCGCGGCCTGCAGGGTGCGCGAGAGCAGCCAGGCGCTGCCCAGCGCGATCGCGACGGCCGCAGCGCTCAGTTGGAACAATAGAAGGGCATCATGGCCGCCAACCCGCGCCGCCAGCAGCGGGGCCACGGCAGCCGCGATAGACAATGTGGCCAAGCCGCTGCATGCAATCCGTACGGTGGCCAGGCGTGTGCGGGCCTGGCTGTGCGCGCCAGCCAGGGCGATCAGCGCGTTCTGGGGCACGTCGTAGACCGCGTAGGCCAGACGGAACGCCGCGCCGGCGATCAGGGCATGGACCAGGCGGAAGGGCGGCGGCAGGAAGGGCGTGGCGAAGAAGGCCAGCAGCGCCGCACCGCTCAGCACCGCCCCGACCAGTTGCAGCCTCCCGGCCGCGCGCGGATCGGCCATCTGGCCGCCAAAACCAATCCCTATAACGAGATCGAGCGTCGCGCTGAGGACGAAGCCGGTGACCAGGGTCGCGCCCATCGCAGCGGGCGACAAGTCGGCGATTTCGGTCAGGAAATAGGCGAAGAGGATTTCGCCGCCGTACCAGAACAGGCTCTTTCCAAAGTGCGCCAAGCCATAGACGCCGGTGTCGCGCCAGCGGTCGGCGCCGCCTAGCGGGCTAGGATCTGTCTGTGCGGCGTGCATGGAGTCCCCGACCGGGCGTGTTCCTAGGCCAGAGATGTGACGCCTTCATGCGACGGGCCCGCTTGGCGAAAGGCCGCGATGACCGTATCGCACTGAGACGCTCGTGGCTGGCCGGATTCGCAGCATGCCCCCAACGCCTTCCTCGACGACCGCTGGCCGGGCCGGCCGCACGGACAACGAGCGCCGTCTGCTGTCCCTGATCCGCGATTTCGGCCCGCTGTCGCGCGCCGATCTGGCGCGGCGCACGGGCTTGGCCCCGCTGTCGGTGACCCGCCTGATCGCCGACCTCATAGCGGAAGGGCTTGTCGCCGAAGGCGAGCGTGTGATCGCCGGGCGTGGGCAGCCAAGTTTGCCGCTGAGCTTGGCTGCGGATGCAGCCTTCGCCTACGGGGTCTCGATCGCCGAGGATGCGTTGTCGGTCGTGCTGATCGACCTGCAGGGCAAGGTGCGGGCTCAGCGGCGGGAGCCGTTCGCCGCCTTCGACAAAGACGCGGCGATTGCGCGGCTGGCGCGCAGCTTCGATGAGATGGCCAGCGAGGCCGGCATTGATCGCGTTCGTCTGTTCGGCGTGGGCGTCGCCGTTTCGGGCTTCTTCACTGGCCGGCGCCGGCAGATCAACACACCCCTGGTCATGGATCAGTGGGCCCTGGCCGACCTGGACGCCGAGTTCAGCGCCCGCTTCGGCTTGCCCGTGTGGATCGACAATGACGGCAACGCCGCGGCGATGGGGGAGGCGCTGTACGGCGTCGGCAAGGAACTCTCCAGCTTCGCCTACCTCTACGTCGGTCGCGGCCTGGGTGGTGGGATCGTGCTGGATGGACGCCTCTGGCGAGGCCGGAATGGCAACGCCGGGGAGTTTACCGGTCTGTTACCGCCCTCCCACCGCGAGGACCGGCCGACCCTGCAATTGCTGCGCACCCTGTTGGAGGCTGACGGCCGGGACTTCGATTCGATCGAGGCGATGCTGGCGGGCGTGCGGGAGGGCGACCCCGTCGTCGAGCGATGGACTGCGCGGGTGCAGGCGCAACTTGAGGCGATCCTCTCGGCCATCGCCGCCATCGTCGATCCCGAGGCGATCGTGCTGGGCGGGCGACTGACGCCGGTGCTGGCTGACGCCCTGATCGCGCGCTCGGCCTTCTACACCGTGCCCGTGCGGGACCGCGACCGGGCCTTCCCGCCGCTGCTCCGCTCGCGAGTGGAGGGCGACGCGACCGCTCTGGGCGCCGCCGCCTTGGCTTTTGGCGATCATTTCTTCTAGGGCTCACCGTCCGATACGCGGTCTGGGCGATCGTCACAAATATTAAATAACATAGTGTTGTTTAATGGCCGCCGAACGCAGTTAGGGGCCCTCCGATGTCGAAACTCATCCAATCCATGCTCTGCACGGGGGCCGCCCTCGGTGTTCTCGGCGGCGTCGCCCACGCGCAGCAAACCGCCACCGTCGACGAGATCGTCGTCGTCGGCCAGCGCGCAGCTGACCGTAACGCCATCGCCGCCAAACGCGACACGATGCAGGTGATGGACGCGATCTCGGCCGACGACATCGGCCAGATGGCCGACTTCAGCGTCGGCGACGCGCTGAAGCGCATCGCGGGTGTCAGCGTCTACGACTATCAGGGCGAGCCGCGCTTCGCGAGCATCCGCGGCTTCAACGCCCACTACATCACCACCACTCTGGACGGCCTGCAGATCGCCTCGCCGGACAATCAGAACCAGACCAACGGCGGCGGCCGTCAGTTCTATCTGGAGACCCTGCCGTCCAACATCGCCTCGCGCATGGAGGTCTATAAGACCAGTACGCCGGACATGGACGGCCACTCGGTCGGCGGTTCGATCAATTTCAAGATCCCGGGCGCGTTCGACTTCCGCAAGGACCAGACCCGGTTCTCGACCAAGTTGGGCTACCAGATCCAGGACAAGGTCAACGGCGGTGAACGCCCTGTGGCCCAGGCCGAGGCCTTCATCACCCGCCGCTTCGGCGCCGACGATCAGTTTGGCCTGATGCTGAGCGCCTCGTACTGGCGCCGGGAAATGTGGATCCCGCAGCTGGAGCGCGGCAGTTCGGCCTACTGGTTCGACTCGAGCGGCAAGAACACCGGCCAGCCCTATGTCGGCGCGGGGCCGACGCCGGTCGAGCGGCGCTGGTACGCCTACGACAACACCCGTGAGCGGCGCTCGCTGATGGGCGTCCTCGACTGGCGGGGCAGCGAGCACCTCAGTGTGCGCACAACTGGCTACTATTTCGGCCAGAACGAAAAGTCGCTGCGCAGCGACATGATCGCCAGCATCGGCTCCAGCGCCCTGGTCAGCCAGCAGACCGCGACGTCGGGTGTGTTCTCGCCGCGCGCCAGCTCGCCCGGCGACGTCGCCCAGAACGTTCGCTCGTTCAAGTTGCTGTTCGACCGCAAGGTCTATGGCCTGCAGAGCGCGGTCGACTATCAGGCTGGCGACTGGAACCTGGGCCTGAAGCTGGCCGCCTCGCGCGCCACCTACAACAACCCACAGATCAGCGACAACTTCAGCCAAAGCGGCCTGTCGTTCCGCTATGACGTCAGCGACGACGAAGTGGGCTTCACCCCGGTGAACCAGACCGCGTACGACAATCTGGCCGCCTATGTCGGCGGGACCGGCGCTTCGAACCCGCAGCACTATGATGAGCGCTACAAGACCGACGGCCGCAACTATGAGGGCCGGCTCAAGGCGGCCTACAACATGGACGCCCGCGATACGGGTCTGGGCTTCGAGTTCGGGGGGGGCGCGATCCGGCGCCAGCACGGCGAGAACTACGCCAAGAGCTACCAGACGGGCATGCCCTACACCCTGGCCGATGTCGCCTCTACCACTCGGATCTGTGCGCTGAACTGTGACGCAGGGCAGATGTTCTTCGTCGACCAGGGCAAGCTGATCGGCATGCTGGACCGCTATCTGTCGACGGTCGCCAAGACCGTCGATACGGCCAGCGCCTTCAGCAAGGCCTTCTGGATCCAGGAGGACCTCTATGCCGCCTACGGTATGGCGCGCTGGAAGGCCGACCGCTGGACGGTCCAGGGCGGGATGCGCCTTGAGGCGACCGACGTTGAGACCACCGGCTTCCGCGCCACGACCAAGGCCGGCAAGACCACCTATGATCCGGTGACCGCCGCCAGCGACTATTCGCATTGGATGCCCTCGGCCCAGGCGATCTATGACCTGTCGCCCGACAAGAAGATCCGCGTGGCTTACAGCCGCACGATCGGCCGACCCAAGCTGACCGAGATGGCGCTGCTGGGCGGCTCGCTGAACCTGGCCGACGCTTCTCTGCCCAAGCTGACAACCGGCAATCCGGATCTGAAGCCGCGGGTATCCGACAATTTCGACCTGTCGCTGGAATGGTATCTCGACGAAGGCAAGGGCTTGGCCTCGCTGGCCTTGTTCCACAAGCGGATCCAGAACGAGATCTATTCGCTGGGCCGCACGGCGGACATCGACGTCGGCGGCGGGGTTCTGGTCCAAGGCGTTCTGACCTCGGCCGTCAACGCCGACGAGGCCGCCACGACGGACGGCGTCGAGGTCAACTTCATCAAGTACCTGACCTTCCTGCCGGGCGTCTGGAGTAACTTCGGCGTCAACTTCAATGGGATCGCCTCGAAGACCGACTTCCCGATCAAGCTGGCCGATGGCACGCCCAAGACGCTGGACGGCCTGCCGGGCCAACCGAAATACCGCGACCAACCTCTCGGTCTTCTACGAGGGCAACAAGCGCGCGCGCGTGGCCTGGAACCACACCGACCTGATGACCGAGGAGCGCTACACCGGCAACGGCACCACCAGCCTGGCCAATTTCTATCGCATCCGCTGGGTGCTTCCCTCCGACAAGATCGACGCCTCGCTGTCGTATGACATCGACAAGACCTACACCCTGCGCATCGACGGCTCGAACCTGACAGGGCAGGGCGTGAACACCAATCTGGGCCTCGACCAGGAGATCCCGGTCGCGCGGATCAAGCAGCCGAGAGCCGTGATGGTCGGCGTGTCGGCGAGGTTCTGATGCGGGCGCTCACGCGACGCGCCATTCTGGCGGCTGGACCCGGCGCCGTGCTCGCGGGAGGGGGGCTCGCCGGCTCGGCCTTGGCCGGCGACAAACCCCCGCCCGACGTCGGCCGCAAGTTCCGCGCTAACGGCCAGGTCATGCCCTTCGCCGGCAACACGATAGTCTGCCACTTGCCGCAGCAAGGGCCGGGCTCGGAATTCTTCGATGCGCTGCTGAACATCTATCGCGAGCTGCCGGCCCAAGCCTTCAGCCGCAAGCTCACACCCTTGCCGCCGTCCAGCTATCACATGACGATCTTCGGCGGGGCGAACGATTCGGACCGACGACCGGGCCTGTGGCCTGCGGGCTTGCCGCTAGACCTGCCGATGGCCGAGTGCGACCGGATCCTGGGCGAGCGGCTGAAGGCCTTCGACCTCGATTGCGAGCTACCCTTCCGCATGCGGATCGACCTCAACGAGCCGCCGCCAACCGAACGGCCTCTGGTCATTCGATTGGTTCCGCTGGACGAGGCCGAGGACGCCAAGCTGCGCCGCCTGCGGGCGCGGCTGTCGGAGGTGCTGGGTATCGCGGCTCCGGGCCAGGACGCCTACCGCTTCCATGTCACCCTGGCCTACCTCTATCGCTGGCTGACTCCGGACGAGGACCGAGCGTTCCGCGCCGCTCTCGCCGGTTGGCGCCAGCGCTTGGCCAAGGCCTGTCCCGTGATCGCGCTGGGCGCGCCGGAATACTGTTTGCTGGAGGACATGTTCGCCTTCAAGCGGCGGCTTTACCTAGGGCGTCCCTAGCCGACGACGGTGGTCCACAGAACCAGGATGCCGCGCCCTGCGAGACCGCTTCGCCCGCCACCTTGGACCGCAGGGGCTCACGAGGGCCGGGCCGCATGCCTGATGACCTTGATCGGGAAGCCGTGGCGCCTAGCCGAGAGCGCCTTCAAGCCTTGTCTTCGCAAAATGGCCCTGGCGCCGCAAAAAGAGGGAGACCTGTTGGCGCTAGGCTGGCTGCACCGCCACCCGTCCTGGCAACAGGCCTTCGTTGTTTACGCCCTCGCGGCTGGGCCCTTCAGCCGACCATGGAGTGCATGAATTCGAGCTTGGCGACCGGCTCCAACGGGCCAGCGGCCTTCAGCAGTTTGAAGGCGTCGTCGGCGGCCTGGAGGGCGTGATCGATATCGCCCTCGGTCATGGCGGTGTTGATGAACATGTTGTGCCAGGGGTGGAAATAGACGCCGCGCTTTAGCAGGGCATTATTCCAGAAATAGCCCTTCGCGCCGGTAGGGTCCTCGTCGACCATGATCAACGGCATCTGAACCGGCCCGGTCTGGCGCAGGCCGTAGCCGTGGCGGCCAGCCACCTCGTCGAGCCCCGTGCGAAGGCGCTGACCCAGGATGATGGTTTGCTCGAGATAGTCGGTTTCGGCGATCAGCTTCATCGTCGCCAGCGAGGCGGCCATCGGCGCCGCCGAGAACCAAAATGAGCCGGTGGCGTAGATGGTGGCGGCGGCGAAGCGGGCGATGTCGGCGCCCAGCAGGGCCGAGATCGGGTGGCCGTTGGCGATGGCCTTGCCCCAGCTGGACAGATCGGGTTTGACGCCCACCAGCGCCCAGCTGCAGTCGCGGGCCAGGCGGAAGCCGGCGCGCACGTCGTCGATGATAAGCAAGGCGCCATGCTCGTCGCACAGCTCGCGGGCGCGGCGGGCGTATTCGGGCGTCGGCGCTTCCTGGTCGATGAAGGTGTCGTGCTTGATCGGCGAGGCGAAGATGCCGGCCAGATCCGAGCCGGCCTCGCGCACGGCGGCTTCCAGGCTCTCGACGTCGTTATAGTCGTAGAACACCTGGTGGGCGCGATCGGCGGGGGTGACGCCGTTCTTCAGCGGCGTGCACCAGGGCGCGGCGCCGTGATAGGCGCCCTTGGCCAGGACGATGGTCTTCTTCTGGGTGAAGTTGCGGGCGATCATCAGCGCCATGGTCGTGGCGTCGGTGCCGTTCTTGCAGAACATCGCCCAGTCGGCGTGGCTGACCTGGCGGGTCATGGCCTCGGCCAGTTCCACCATGGCCTGGCCGGGGCCGGTCATGGTGTCGCCCTGTCGCATCCGCTCGACATAGGCCGCGTCGATCCCCGCATGACCATAGCCGAACAGGTTGGGGCCGTAACCGCACATGAAGTCGACATAGCGGTTGCCGTCGACGTCCCACAGATAGGCGCCCTGGGCGCGGTCGAAGAACTGCGGATAGTCGTCGGGCAGCAGCATGATCGACTGGTGGCCGTACATGCCGTTGGGGATCACCGCCATGGCGCGCTCGCGCAGCGCGCTGTCCTTGCTGTTGGTCCAGGTCATGTCGAGTCCTCCGCCATAAGATAGTTTTGACTATCATAAAGACCCAGGCATAGTGAGAGTCAACGCATGGGGGACGAACGGCGATGAAGATCGGTTTGGCGTGTATTGGCCTGACGACCTTGGACGTGGTGGCGCGCGCCATCGACGCCTTGCCGGAGGGCGAGGGGACGACCCTGATCGAGGGCATCGCCTGCGCGCCCGCCGGTACGGCGGCCGGCGCGGCCCTGGTCGCCGCCAGGCTGGGGATGCCCGTCAAGCTGGCCTCGGCGGTGGGCGATGACCTGATCGGTCGCTTCATCCGCATGGCCCTGGACGAGGCGGGCGTTGACCTTTCGGCGCTGGAGACGATGCCGGGCCTGCCCAGCTCCACCACCGTCCTGGCGGTCGATTCGGCGGGACGCCGGCCCAACTTCCACGCCCTGGGCGCGGGGATGCTGGCCTGGGCCTCGCCGGCGGCGCTGGAGGCCGCGACATCCGCGCGCTTTTTCCATTATGCCGGGATCGGCGGCCCAAGGCTGGACGGCGGGGCGGGCGCGGATCTGGCCAAGGCCGCGCGTGAGGCCGGCGCGATCGTGACCTGCGACCTGATCTCGCCCCAGGCCTCGGCGATGGACGAGCTGAAGCGCCTGGCGCCCTTCATCGACTATTTCATGCCCAGCGCGGCCGAGGCCAAGGCCCTGACCGGCCAGGACGACCTGTTCGCAGCCGCCGACGTGTTTCGCGGGCTGGGGATCGGCGGCTGCCTGATCAAGAACGGCGGCCAGGGCTCGGTGATCGTGCTGGACGACCTGCGCACCACCCTGCCCGCCTACGCCATCACGCCGGTGGACACCACCAGCTGCGGCGACTCCTATTGCGCGGGGTTCATCGCGGCGCTGGATCGGGGCTGGCCGCCGCTGGAAGCCGCGCGGTTCGCCACGGCCACCTCGGCCCTGGTGGCCCAGGGCCTGGCGACGCTGGGCAAGCTCGAGAGCTTCGAGGCCACCGAGGTCGCGATGGGACAGATGACCTTGAACGGGACGGGGAACGGAGCGGGCTGATGGCGGCGATCATGGATGAAGGCGCCCTGCGGGTCCGCATGGCCCAGGTGATGAAGGCCATGGACGAGCGCGGCCTCAATCGCGGCACGTCGGGCAATGTCTCGGCCCGTTGCGGCGGCGCCATGCTGGTGACGCCCAGCGGCGTGCCGGCCAGCCTGCTGACGCCCGAGCAGATGGTGTTGGTCCAGGCCAACGGTTCTACCGCGCCCGGCGCGCTCAAGCCCTCCAGTGAATGGCTGATGCATCAGGGGCTGCTGGACCGGCGGCCCGACATCAACGCCGTGGTCCATTGCCACTCGCGCCACGCCACCATCCTGGCTTGCGCCAACCGGCCGATCCCGGCGGTGCACTACATGGTCGCGGTCAGCGGCGGGAGCAGCGTGCCGGTCGCGCCCTACGCTACCTTCGGCTCGACCGAGCTGGCCCAGGCGGTGGCCGACACCCTGGACGGCCGCTACGCCGCCCTGATGGCCAATCACGGCCAGATCGTCGTGGCCCCCAGCCTGGATTTCGCCCTGGCCATCGCCGAGGAGATCGAGGAGCAGGCGGCGGTCTATTGGGGAACCCTGGCCATCGGCGGTCCCACCCTGCTGGCGGAAGACGAGATGCGCACCATCCTGCAGCGCTTCAAGTCTTACGGGCAGCGCGGATGAGCGGGCTGGAAACACCGCCGCTGGCGGTCGCCTCGCCGCCCCGGCATCAGGCCGCGATCAGCCAGGGCGTCGGCGTTGTCGCCCTGCTGATCGCGGGTCTGCAGCCGGTGATCCTGGGCGCGCTGGAACGGGAAGGGCGGCTGAGCACCGCCGAGATCGGCCTGACCGCCACGGTCGAGCTGATGACCCTGGGCGTGGCGTGCGGTCTGGCCGCCGCCTTCCTCAAGCCCGTCAACATCCGCCTGAAGATCGCCCTGGCCTGTCTGGCCCATGCCGGCGCCATGCTGGCCACCACCTTGACCGGCGGCGGTGGCGTGATCATCGCGCGCGGCGTGGCGGGCGCCTGCGCCGGGGTGATGCTGTGGCTGGCCATCGGCGTCATCGCCCGCTCGTCGCGTCCCGAGCGGGCCGCGGGCGTCTTCGTCACGGTCCAGACCTTCGCCCAGCTGGTGTTGGCGGCCGCGCTGCCGGCGCTGGTCATGGGACACTGGGGCGTCAACGGCGCGCTGGTCAGCCTAGCGGCGATCTCCGTGCTGGGCGCCATCGCGGCCTTGGCCGGACCCGACCGCTTCTCCGTCCTGCCCAAGCCCGAGGGCGAGGGCGGCAAGCTGGGCGCCGCGCCGTTGGGCGGACTGCTGGCGGTCTTTCTCTACATGGCCTTCATAGTGGCCCTGTGGGTGTATCTGGAGCCGCTGGCCGCCCAGGCGGGACTTTCGCCACGCGAGGCGGGACTGGCCGTCGCCCTGGCCCTCGGGCTTCAAGTGCTGGGCGGCGCTGCCGCCACCCTGGTGGGTGATCGCGCGCCGCCCGCCCGCATCCTGATTGGCGTGGGCCTGATCAATGCCGTCATCCTGGCGGTGCTGTGGGGCGGCCCCGGGCGAGGCCTGTTCGTGGCCTGCGTGGCGGCGTTCGGCTTCCTGTGGCTGTTTTCCCTTCCGTTCCAGACCCTGCTGCTGATCCGCCTGGATCCGACGCGCCGGGCGGCGATGCAGTTGGGCGCGGCCCAACTACTGGGCAGCAGCGCCGGCCCGTTGGCGGCGTCTCTGGTGGTTGGGGACGGCGAGGTTCGGCGCGCGCTGGCTTTGTCCGCCGTCTGTCTGGCGGCGGCTCTGACGCTAATCAGCCTTCTGGCGTCGCGGACGCAGGTTTCGTCCGCGTCAGGTGCTGATAGTACAGGCTGACCATCCAGCAGATCTCTTCGTTGATCCGATCCTCGTCTTGGTCTGGTTCTTCCAGCACCATTTCGGTGGCGGCGTACATCATCTGGGTGGTCAGGCGGGTTGCCGTGTGCAGGCGGTCCTCGTCGACCCCTGGATTGGCCTGGCGAAGCAGGTCGAACAGGGCCAGTGCGATGGTGTCACGCGATGTGGTGCGCACCTCCTGCAGCACCGGCAGGGCCCTCAGGGCCCGCAGGATCCAGTCGCCGCCAGGGAAGGCACGGGTCACCGCATTGACCTGTTTCTGCAGGTCGCGGTTCTTGGCAACGGAGTCTTCCAGCGACGTGAAGCGCGTGCCACCCTTCTCCAGCCAGGCCAGCACCACCTGGTCCTGGGCGTCCATCAGCCGGTGAGCCAGCTCCTTGAGCAGGGCGTACTTGTTGGGGAAGTAGCGATAAAGGGCTGGCGGAGTCAGGCCCGCGCGCTGGCACACCAGATTGGTGGTCAGCCGCTCAAAGCCCACCTCGGCCAGCAGCTCGCCGGCCGTGGTCAGGATGACCTCGAACGTGTCGATGCCGCGCTGCCGCGACGGGCGCGACTTGGTGTCGAGGGAGGGCGCCGGACTGTTGGCGGCGGAGCGTCTTGCCATGGGGTTCCTGAAGGGCCCGGATCGGGGATCGCCGACAGATAGCAAGAACCCCTTCCTGCGACGAGGCCGCATCGGCCCCGTCGCGGGGACGACCCTAGTAGTGGTAGCGCAGGAAGGCGCCGATGCTGCGGGGCCTGTTCATGCTCAGCAGGTCCTCGCCGAGGCTGTCGATGTTGGAGATCGAGACGACGTAGGACTTGTCGAACAGGTTGCGGGCGAAGACGCCGGCTTCGATCGCCTGATCGGGCGAGCGCCAGCTGAGCTGGGCGCCCGCCAGCCACACCGCGTCCTGCGACAGGCGATCAGCGTTGCTGTTGTCGAAATAGACCTTGGACGCATAGTTGGCGTCGACATTGGCTACGACCGCGCCGCCAGAAGGCAGGGCGGCGACATAGGTCGCCGCAGCGTTGAATGTCACCTTGGGCGACTGCGGCAGCCAGTTGCCGCTGAAGTCCTGGCCCTCGCTGAAATAGGTCCCGTACTTGGCGTGCAGCAGGGAAACGCCGGCCGTCAGGGTCAGTGGCTGGATCGGGCGCGCCGCCAGTTCGGCCTCGCCGCCATAGACCTTGGAGTTGGCGGCGTTGTCGAGCACCAGCACCGACAGGCCGTTGCGCAGCGCCTGGGCGAAGACCTGCTGGTTCTTGTAGTCATAGTAGAAGCCCGACACGTTCAGCCGCAGCCGGCGGTCGAAGAACTCCGACTTCACCCCGGCCTCGTAGGCGTCGAGCGTTTCATTGTCGTAGGGCTCGACCTCTTCGGGGGTGGTGGCCAGGCCGCCGAAGAAGCCGCCGCTCTTGTAGCCGCGATTATAGGTCGCGTAGACGCTGGCGTCGGGCGTCACCTCATAGCGCAGGCCCAGCCGTCCCGAGAGCGCCGAGAAGGTCTTCTTCTGGTCGGAGGTCAGCAGCACGATCAGGCCGTCCTCGATCTGGCTCTGATAGTTCATGTGCTTGTCGTCGGCCGACCAGCGCAGGCCCACTGTGCCTGTCAGCTTGTCGGTGAACTTGTAGTCGGCCTGGCCGAAGACGGCGTAGCCCTTGGTCTTCTGGGTGTAGGGCCAGCCGAACACGGCCACGCTGTCGGCTGGGCTCAGCCCCGTGGGGTTGTCGGGCGTGATGAACAGCGGACGGATCTCGCGCAGGGTGTCCTGGCGGGTGTTGTCCTTGACCGTCTCATCCATGAAATAGGCGCCGACCACCCAGTTCAGCGCGGTCGCGCTGTCATTGGACTGCAGGCGAAGCTCCTGCGTGAACTGCTGCTGGCGGGAGCGGTAGTTGATCTCCAGCATCTGCAGCGGGCTGCCGTCGGTGTTTTCGACATCGTTGCGATGCGCCCACTGCCAGGCCGTAACCGAGACCAGCGAAACGCCGCCGAAGGTCCAGGTCGCTTGGTTCGAGGCGCCGAACAGGTCGACCTTGTCCTTGCCTTCCAGGTTGGAGTCGATGGCGCGGCTGTTGTTGTCGGTGTCGGCATAACCCAGCAGGTCGGTGCACTGGCCGCTGGCATAGGCGTTGGGCGCGCAAAGGCCGTTGGCGCCGGTCGCCCCGGCCGTGGCCGGGAACAGGGCGCGGTGCTGCGGGGCGATGGCGTCGCCTCGGTTCACGTAGCGATTGACCTGGGTCAGCATCTCGAAATCGTCCGTCGGCGTATAGAGCAGCGACAGTCTTCCGGCCCAGTGATCGGCGGCGTTGACGTTGTTTCCGGTGGCGCGGTTATAGGTGTAACCGTCGTCCTTGACGATTTGGGCCGCAGCCCGGAAAGCCAGTTTCTCGGCGATGATCGGCCCGCCCACAGCTGCCTCGCCGGTGATGGCGTTGAAACTGCCATATTCCATCGAGGTGTCGGCCGTGAAGGCCTGGGTCGGCCGTTTGGTGGTGACGTTGATGGCGCCGCCGTTGGTATTGCGGCCATACAGCGTGCCTTGCGGCCCGCGCAGCACTTCCACCTGGGCCAGGTCAAAGAAGCCCGCCATCTGCGCCAGCGGCGAGCCGATATAGACACCGTCGACATAGACGCCCACGCCACTTGAGGCATTGGGATTGAAGTCGCTGAGGCCCACGCCGCGAATGTAGATCTTGGGGTTCGCCGCCGCATCGTTGGCGCTGATCCGCAGGCCGGGCGCCATGTTGTTCAGCGCCAGGACGTTGTTGACGCCGCGCGCCGCCAGCGTGTCGCTGGTCAGGGCGGTCACCGAGACCGGCACGTCCTGAAGGTTCTCGGCGCGTTTCTGGGCGGTGACGACGATCTCGGCGATGGCCGTGTCGTTGCCGGCCGGCGCCGCTGTCTGGGCCGAAGCAAGGCCCGCCGAAAGCGCCAGCATGGCGCAGCCCATGAACATCGCCGCTCTCATGATTCCGGTCCCCTAAATCCGGTACTTTCGACCGGTGCGCACATACGATAATAAAAACTATCTCAGCGCAAGGGCGGGAAGCGCAAGCTGTCGCGACGCGTCAAAGCGGCGGTCGCGCGCTCTGCATGGTTTAGAGGCGGGGCTGACCTCAAAGCGGTCAAGGCGGAGCTGACAGGGCGGCGTACAGGACGCTGTACCGCATCTTCGCGGCCTGTCAGGTCACCCGCCGCAAGTTTAGAGGAGCCAATACTGGGCTGATCCAGGCCGTGGCCAGATGGCTGCCACATCGCTGCGGAAGCCGCCATTGAGCAACGATCCGCGCCGCTTCGCAGTCCCGCCGCGAGACTGCGAAGCGGCCCTCAATCTAAGCCTTGGCCAACGCGCTGGCCGCCTTGCCGTCATACTGACCGCCGAAGCTCGTCTTCAGGTGGGCCATGATCGCCCCAACGTTGGCGCCGGGGTTCTTGGCCCGGAAGTCGTTTATGGCTTCGCGCAGTTCCGATCCCGTCATCTGCTTTGGGCCATACGAGGACAGGATCGCCAGTTCGGTTTCAGCGGCCTTGGTCCGCTCGTCCACCTTCGACGCATCGCCACCCGCTTCGATCAGACGCGCGCGTTCGGTCGCGAGGTTTTCCAACGTCAGCTTCGTGTTCTTCAAAAACTTCGCGACGGTTGCGACAACTTTTTCGTCAGTGACTTCCGTCACGCCGCGCTTGAATTCTTCGGTCGTGATCTGCGTAGCTTCGCCGATCAATGTGGTGAGCACGTCAGCCTTCAGACGGTCGCTCAGCTTGCGCGCTGTTAGTTGGTCAGCTTTCAGCTCGTCGAGCAAAGCCATGTCGTCGTCCTTTCAGTTCACTCTATTCGCTAGTGCTGCAGTGGATGGTGACCGGAGCTCTTTAAGAGCTCCGGCGAGGCGTAGGTCACGAGGCGCTATCCGGGCCAAATCCCCGCCCCGTCAGCGCGACGATCTTATATATCTCGGATAGGGCAGGGGGCGCATGGCGCTGAACGCATTTCACTGCCAGCCCTCTTGCGCGACGCGGTCGCGTCGTAGAGCACGGGTGTCGGCATTTCCGCACATCGCCTTTCCGCTGTGGGCGAGCTGAAAGACAGATGTCCAACGTCACATCGTGGAAGCATGCCAAGGACGGCTTCTCAGGTTCTCATGACAACGCCTTTCTTTGACGGAATATCGTGTCCGGTGCATCGAACCTATAAAAGAACAGGCTAGGCGAGGAACGATTGGTGGATGGGCGGGCGCGCGTGGTGGCTTGGTTGGCGCGGGAAATCCTGCCCCATGAAGCCGACGTGCGCGCTTGGTTACGTCGATCTCTGGCGGCCGCCGGTGACGCTGACGATGTGATCCAGGAGGCCTATTGCCGACTGGCCAGTCTGGCCTCCGTCGATCACATAGAAAGTCCACGCGCCTACTTCTTTCAAACTGCGCGCAGCGTGGCCCTTGAGCAGCTTCGGCGCGCCAGGGTCGTGCGCATCGAGACCGTGACGGAAATCGATGCGCTGGACGTCGAACTGGATGAGCCTTCGCCCGAGCGCATCGCGGGTGGGCGGCGGGAACTGGCGCGCGTGCAGAGGCTGATCGCCGCCTTGCCCGAACGCTGCCGCCGCATCTTCGAGATGCGGAAGATCGAGGGCCTGCCGCAACGCGAGATCGCCCGCCGGATGGGCGTGACCGAGAACGTGGTGGAAAACGAATCCGTGCGGGGACTGCGGGCTATCCTCGCGGCTCTTGCCGAAACCGAAGTGAACGATGGCGCGGCCACCAGAGGACCAAGGCAGCATGATCGACCGCGAAAGCGCCGCTGATATCGAGGCGCAGGCCGCCCGATGGGTGGTCCGCGCTGATCAAGGCGATCTGTCAGAGCAAGCGCGCGACGCACTCGAGGCCTGGCTGGCCGCCGACCCTCGTCGGCGGGGCGCTTTCGCGCGCGCTGAAGCCGCCTGGAGCCTGATGGGGCGCGCCCGTGCGTTCGGGGGCGAGCCCGCGGCGCCGGCGCCCCGTTTCCATGTCGGACGCCGGGGTTTGATCGTGGGTCTGGGCGCCGCCGCAGCGGCATGCGTGGCTTTAGTTGTAGGGCCGCGGCTGTTCTCCGCGCGCTACGGCACGGCGCTGGGCGAGATACGTCGCGTGCCGTTGTCCGATGGCTCGATGGCAGCGATCAACACCGACACAGCGCTCGACATCGCCATGTCGCCGGGCCTTCGCCAAGTGAAGCTTGATAGGGGTGAGGCCTGGTTCGAGGTCGCCAAGGACGCGCGCAGGCCCTTCGTCGTCGAGAGTGGTCCGGTGCGGGTGAGGGCGGTCGGGACCGCGTTCTCGGTGCGTCGCCGCGACGGTGGCTGCGAGGTGCTGGTCACCGAAGGCGTGGTTGAGGTGTGGAGCGAACAGGCGGGCGAGCGCCCGCGCCGCGTGTCGGCGGGCGAGCGAACCTTTGTCAGCAACGCGGCCGAGCGCCACCGTGCCTGCGTCCGCCGCGCTTGAGATCAACCGCCACCTAGCCTGGCGCGACGGCCAGATCGTGCTGGACGGCGACGGCTTCGGCGAGGCCGCTGCCGAGTTCAATCGCTACAACAGCCGCAAGATCGTCGTCGTCGGCCAGGCCCTGGCTGACGAGAAGCTGGTTGGCTGGTTCCGCACCAACGAACCCGAAAGCTTCGCCCGCGCGGCCGCCGCCAGCTTCGGCGCGCAAGTCACCGTGCGCGGAGACACCATTCTGGTTCAGGCCCGCCAAATACAGGCGAGCGAATAAATTTTCGCCGTTTCTGACGGAAACCGGTTTCCTCCGCATCGCTATCAACAGGCGCTCCGAGAAGCGTCGTGCGAAACAAATTAAGGGAGGGCGTCGCATGGGTTACTCACGATACCACTACGGCAAGATGTCTTTGATGGCGGCTGCGGGCATTTCGGCCTTGCTGGTCAGCGCGGAGGTCCAGGCCCAGACGCGCAAGTTCGACATCGCGGCCCAGTCGGCCGGCACCGGGATCCCCCAATTCGGCAAGCAGGCGGACCTGCAGATCCTGGCCCCGCAAGGCGTGGTGCAGGGCAAGCGGGTCAACGCGGTGCGCGGCGCCTTCACCGTATCCGAAGGCCTGTCGCAGCTGCTGCGCGGCGGGGACCTGACGGTGGTCTCCAATCGACGGCCGCACCGCGGTGGCTTGGCCAGCGCGCCTCGATGCAGCTGGCCTCGACCGCGCCCGTGGCCCTGGTTCAGGCGACCTCTGCCGTGGCTCAAGAGCCCGAAGCCGTCGCTGAGGTCGACGCAATCGTCGTCACCGGCTTCCGCGCCAGCCTGGGCAGCGCCATTAATGTCAAGAAGCGCGCCAATGGCGTGGTCGACGTGATCAAGGCCGAGGACATTGCCGACTTCCCGGACGCCAACCTCGCCGAGTCCATCCAGCGCGTGCCGGGCGTGTCGATCGCCCGCGACGCCGGCGAAGGTCGCCAGATCACCGTGCGCGGCCTGGGTCCCGCAGTTCACCCGCGTGCGTATCAACGGCGTCGAGGGTCAGAGCACGGCCAGCGGCACCGACAGCTCGGGCGGCGCCAACCGCAACCGGGCGTTTGATTTCAACGTCTTCGCCTCTGAGCTTTTCAACAGCATCACGGTGCGCAAGACCGCCTCGGCCCAGACCGAGGAAGGCTCGCTGGGCGCGACCGTGGACCTGCAGACTGGCCGGCCGTTCGACTACAAGGGCTCGACCCTCGTGATCTCCGCTCAGCAGGGCTACAACGACCTGTCCAAGAGCTGGGACCCGCGCTTCGCGGCCCTGGCCTCGACCACCTGGGCCGACGGCAAGATCGGGGCCTTGATCTCGGTCGCCTACACCAAGCGCGAACTGCTTGAAGAGGGCCACGGCTCGGGCGGCTGGCTGAACGGCACCGAAGCCGGCGGCTTCAACCCGGCCTCGACCTTCACTCAAGCTGGCCAGGCCAGCACCTTCACCCCGCGTTTTCCGCGCTATGGACGCCTGACCCACGAGCAGGAGCGCCTGGGCCTGACGACCTCGCTGCAGTTCCGTCCCGACGAGAACACCCTGTTAAGCGCTGACGTCCTGTACTCAGACTTCAAGGCCAATCGCACCGAGAACTGGCTGGAGGCCCTGTCCTTCGCCCGTAACGGCTCGCAGGGCGGCCGGCCCGAGATCATCGTCCGCGACGGCGCGGTCAACGCCAAGGGCGACATGGTCTACGGCCTGTTCGACGACGTCGATGTCGAGAGCGAGACCCGCTACGACGTGCTGGAAACCGAATACAGCCAGGTCACCTTCACCGGCGAGCATCGCTTTGGCGACAAGCTGAAGGTCACCGGCTTGGTCGGCTTCTCCAAGTCCGACTTCAAGAACCCGATCCAGACCACCGTGATCCTGAACCGCGAGAACGCGGACGGCTTCTCCTACGACTATCGCGGCAATTCGAACCTGCCGAAGATGAACTTCGGCTTCGATGTCACCGATCCGCTGGCCTACAATTTCGGCGCGGCGCGCTCGGAGATCCGTCTGCGGCCGCAGGGCGTGACCAACACCATCGGCACGGTGCAGTTGGACGGCGACTACGAGCTGACCGATAGCCTGCGCCTGAAGGCCGGCGTCAACGTCAAGAAGTACGAGTTCAGTTCCTGGGCTATGGCTCGCGTGAATGAGTCGGTCGTGCCGACCCTGCCGGCCGGGGTCACGCTGGCCAGCCTGACAACGATGGTCTCGGGCTTCGGCAAGAATCTTGGTGGTAGCGGCTATCCCACCAGCTGGGCCGCGCCGGACCTCAATGCCTTCGCCAAGCTGTTCAACATCTATAGCGGCACGGGCCTGTTCGAGCTGAGCGGCGCCACCAACGCCAATGCGCGGGGCAATATCCGTAGCGTTGAGGAAAAGGACACCGCCGCCTACGTCCAGCTTGACTTCGACACCGACCGCTTCGCCGTACCGATCCGCGGCGACGTGGGCGTGCGCTATGTGAAGACCAAGCAAAGCTCGACCGGCTATCAGCTGGTGGCCGGCGCGGCCCAGCAGGCCACCGTCGATCGCGACTATGACGACGTCCTGCCCGCCTTAAACCTGACCGCCGAGGTCACGCCCGACTTCCTGCTGCGCTTCGGCGCCGCCAAGGTGATGACCCGGCCGAACCTGGGCAGCCTGACCCCTGGTGGCAGCCTGTCGACCGTGGGCGTCTTCAGCGTCAGCTCGGGCAATCCGCAGCTGGATCCGATCCGCGCGACCACCTACGACCTTTCGGCCGAATGGTACTTCGCCAAGGACGCCCTGCTGTCGGTGGGTCTGTTCTACAAGGACATCGAAAGCTACATCCAGACCTCGCGCACCTCGCAGCCGTTCAGCGCTTCGGGCCTGCCGGTCAGCCTGCTGGACGGCCTGGGTGTCTCGGCCAACGACACCTTCCTGTTCAGCCGCCCGGTCAACACCAAGGGTGGTCCGCTGAAGGGGATCGAGGTCAGCTACCAGCAGCCGTTCAGCTTCCTGCCCGGTCCGCTGCGCCACGACCGGTCGCCGATCCTCAACGCCACGATCGTCGAGCTCCAAGATCGACTATCATGCTCGTCGCGGTCGCCGACGGGCTTCGTGCAGAACGACCTGGTCGGCCTGTCGAAGAACGCCTTCAACGCCACGCTCTACTATGAGGACTCCAAGTTCAGCGCCCGCGTCTCGGCCGCCTATCGCGACAAGTACCTGACCGCCGTGCCCAGCGGCACCAGCACCAACGACATCGACGGTGTCCGCTCGACCTACACGGTGGACGCCTCGGCCTCGTACGCGATCAATAGCCGCTTGAAGCTGACCTTCGAGGGGCTGAACCTGACCGACGCCTTCAATGATCAGTACACCGACAGCCGTCGCGACAGCGTCTATGTCTATTCCCACACCGGCCGGCAGTACAATTTCGGCCTGAGATACTCGTTCTAAGCCTTTCCTCCTCCTGAGGAATATGGGCGTCGGCCGTCCTCCCGGCCGGCGCCCGCCCCCTTTCTGGTTTGAGGCGTCGATGTCGCTCTCCCTTTCTCGCCGAGGCGTCGTCGCGGGCGCTGTCTGTCTTTCCAGCTTCGGCGTCGCCCAGGCCGCGCCCCGCTACGACGCGGTGCTGGCCAAGCCCGGCGGCGGTCGCAAGTTCAGCGCGCCGACCTATCCCACCTTATCGGCGGCTGTGGCCGCTGCGCCGGCGGACGGGACTAGGCCGTTCCGCATCTTCGTGACCGAGGGCGTTTGGGACGAGCAGGTCTCGATCGACAGACCCTTCGTCCACCTGATTGGCGAGAGCCGGAAGGGTTCGGTGATCAGCCATCTTGCCGCTTCTGGCCTGACCGCGCCGGATGGAAAAAAATGGGGCACGTTTCGCACGCCGACCCTGTTTGTCCGCGCGCCGGACTTCGCCGCTCGGAACCTGACGATCCAGAACGCCTTCGACGGCTTGGCCGAGATGAGCAAGCCGGGCGGCCTGCATTCGCACGATGGCGGCGGTCCACAGGCCGTGGCGCTGATGCTGGCCGGGCTGATCATCCGCGGCGATCCGGAGGTCGATATTCTTGGATATCAGGACACGCTGTTTCCGGATGCGGGGCGTAGCCTTTTCGAGCGCTGTCTGATCACCGGCAGCTACGACTTCATCTTTGGTTCGGGAGTGGCCTGGTTCGAGGCTTGCGAGATCCGATCGAGGCCTCGGCCTGTCGATCCGATCGACGGCTACATCGTCGCGCCGAGCACACCGATCGAACAGCAATTCGGCTTTGTTTTCCACCAATGCCGGCTGACCCATGACTCGGGGGTGAAGCGTGGCAGCGTCTACCTGGGCCGCCCCTGGCGGCCGTCCAGCGTCTTTGCGGATGGACGTTATGGCGATCCACGCTTCGTGGGCGCTGCCAGCTTCCTTGAGTGCTGGATGGATGACCACATCGCGGCCGGAGGATGGACCGAAATGTGGTACACGGGTCGCGACGGGAACCCCCGCACCATGCTCCAGCCCGAGGATGCCAGGTTCGGCCAATTCGGGGGTCGTGGCCCGGGCGCGACGGATTTGCGTCGTGGTCGCTCGCTCACGTCGCGAGAGGCTCAAGCCTTTAGTCGGAAGGCCGTTTTGACCGACTGGGCCTGAAGTTGTGATCTCCTGCGGCGGCCGCCTTTCGTCACGACGATGTGGATGTCCAGTTCTCCAGGCCAGAGGGCAATAGCTGTAGTGGTCTAGCGGGGTGTTGAATTTGGTCGCGATTTCGGCCTGAGCTGCCTGGGGCTTTCGTGGCCCTGGGCTCCTTTTCATTCATCAGGCGAGGGGCCCAGCGTTCTCGAAGTTCGCGCGTTCGGCTCTGGGCTTGGCTCAGGCGTTGCTGTTCGTCGAGATCCAGAACGGTATCGAAATTGGCGTCGAGCAGGACTCTCACGCGCTCCCGCGTAAGGTCGGGAGCGCTGCGGTTGACCGCATCGACCACAAGGCTTTGCAAGGCCAGGATCTGTTCTGCGACTTGCGAGAAGGCGGCGCTCAAGCCTCCGATCTCGATCCGGCGCGTCCGCTCGTGGGCCATTCTAAAAGGTGCGCCACGGTCCGTTGGCCCAACCGGATCTGAGCAAGCCGCAGTAAAGCCGAGCTTCTCATCTGGCCATCGGGCCGCCGCCAACAACACGCCTGGCAGTTGCTCAGGGGGCATGATTTCCCCTTCGCGAGCCGAAAGCGGAGTTCGGATAAACTCCGACTAAAGTCATGTCCGCCATCTCGATCTACACAGCGTGTGCGTCCTGAAAGCGGTGTGCGCGTTCACATCAGCCGATGCATGTCAATTGGCCAAGACTGTGAACGGTGATCTGCGGCAATGGCATGGGTGTAGCGCGTCGATTGCTAGGGCTCTATCGGCTAATTCACGCGCAGGTGGTGAAAAAATGCTATATATTTCAAATATTTAATGGGATTCATTAAAGGTCGGACCATGGATTGGAATGGTCAGACCAAATCTTGTCCGACATATTGACCGCCGCGCGATTTTGAGGGAGTGTTTGGTAGCGCTAACAAGTTGTTCGGCGCCCAAAAAGACCAAGATGGCTCGTCGTGCGGCGAGCCCCATTAGAGGGGACTACGAATGGAACGGGTACGTATAGCCGCGCGCCTGCGCCGCGCCGCGCTGTTGGGCGCCACGATGCTGTCGGGACTGATCGCCGCGCAGGCGCATGCGCAAGCCTCGCCCCAGGCAGGTGCTGCCGCGTCCGACGATACGGTCACCGAGGTCGTCGTCACCGGCTATCGCAAGAGCCTGGCGCAATCGACCTTCGCCAAGCGCGACTCCACCAGCTTTGCCGACTCGATCTTCGCTGAGGACATCGGCAAGTTCCCTGACTCCAATATCGCCGAGTCGTTCAACCGCATACCCGGCATCACCATCACCCGCGACATCACGGGTGAAGGCACGAACGTCGCCATCCGCGGTCTGGGCAGCAACTTCACCAACGTGACCCTGAACGGCGCCTCGATCGCCGTGGCCTCGTCGGGCGCGACCGACGCGCAGGGCACCGACCGCTCGGTCGACCTCAGCTTTTTCCCGACCGACCTGTTCACCAAGCTGACGGTCAACAAGAGCTACTCGGCCAGCCTGCTGGAAGGCGGCGCGGCGGGTAACATCGACATGCGCTCGGCGCGTCCGTTCGATCGCGCCGGTCAGCACCTGACCATGAACATCCAGGGCGTGAAGCCGGACGGCGCCAAGCTGGGCGGCAAGGGCTCGCTGATCGCCAGCAAGACCTGGGACAACTTCGGCGTCCTGTTCGGGGTTTCGGGCCAGCGCCTGCACACCGACACCCGCGGCTACGAGACCATCGGCTTCACCAACCCGAACCTGTCGGCGGCCCAGTGCGGCGCGACCAGCGGCTGTAACCCCACGGGCGGCGGCAACTGGACGATCCCAGGCACGGTGCCGGTCGGCGCGGGCGCCGGCCTGGTGGCCGGCACGGTCATCGACCAGGCCTTCCTGCTGTCCAAGAACCCGGGCGCGACGATCCAGCAGATCGACAACGGCCTGCTGCCGCGCCTGGGCCGTCCGTCGGCCGAATACGGCCGCCGCGACCGCATCAACCTGGTCGGCAGCCTGGAGTGGCGCCCGAACGACGACATGAACTTCTATGTCGACGGCATGTACGGCTACAAGAAGAACGATCTTGAGCGGATCGACATGGCCTGGATCGTGCGCAACGGCGCGATCATCCCGACCAACACCAAGTACGACAAGACCGACTGCTCGACCGGCTGCACGGTCACCCAGGGCACCTACGCCAACTCGCAGTTCTTCCTGGAATACCGTCCCTATATCGAGAAGACCGAGCTGTGGGGGATCAATCCCGGCGGCGAATGGCGCATCACCGACACTCTGAAGGTCGAGGCCCAGGCCAACTACACCAAGAGCAACTTCCACCGCGAAAGCCCGACCTTCGGTCCGGTGACCGCGCTGGGTCTGGGCACGACGGTGGACTACACCTACAACGCCAGCGGCCCGCCGACGATCAAGAGCAGCGTCGACCTCAACAACCCGGCCAACTTCGTCTGGACCGGCGGCCGGTTGAACATGCAGGACGAGAAGCGCTGGTATGAGACCAAGGGCGCCCGCGCCGTGGTCACCTGGGGCGACGAGAAGCTGAACCTGAAGTTCGGCGGCAACTATGACGACGTCTCGCGCACCATCCGCGGTTACGACAACACCGGACCGTGGCAGAACGCGACCTGCGGCAACAACCCCAGCTTCAACCTGCCGTCGCCCAACGGCCAGCCGCCCTGCCAGGGCCTGAACCAGCCGGGGGCCGCGCCGGCCGGCTACCCGACCTATCCGGGCTACGGCACGGGCTCCACGGCCGGCCAGACCGGGACGCTGACCTATGCGGGCTCGCTGATCCCGACCACCAGCCTGGCCAGCTACCTCAAGCCCGGCCCGGCCGGCTTCGTCACGGTCGACTGGGACAAGGTCAAGAAGGCCACCAACTACGACGCCCTGCATGCGGCCACCCCGGAAAGCGGCGGATCCAACACCGGCGCCAGCGGCGGCTACATCAACGAGAAGAACAGCGCGGCCTATACCGAGGTGAACGGCGTCACCCAGGTGATGGACAGCGACCTGCGCTTCAATGTCGGCGTCCGCTATATCCATACCAAGCAGACGATCGGCGGCCGCGTCTCGATCGCCGACCCGCGCAACACCTTGCCCGGCGGCGCCCAACTGCCGGACGGTTCGCGCTATCCGAACGTGACCAACTTCGTCTACACCGAGAATACCTATTCCAAGTGGCTGCCGGCCGCGAACGTGGCCTATGACGTCGGCGAGCACGCCGTGGCTCGCGTGGCGGTGTCGGAAACGATGACCCGTCCGGATCCGGCCGCCCAGCTGCCGGGCGTGTCCTTCGGCGCCCCGTCGGCCGATCAGGCCACGATCGGCAACTCGGCTTTGAAGCCGTACTTTTCGAAGAACATCGACCTGGGCTTTGAGCTCTACACCGGCGCGGAAGGCGTGATCGGCGTCAACGCGTTCCGCAAGTCGCTGACCGGTTTCACGACCAACAACGTCGTGACCCAGCCGTTCGCGTTCCTGGCCCAGTACGGCATCACCTACGACACCCTGAACGACACCCAGAAGACAGCGATCAACTCGCGCGGCGGCCCTAGCGCGGCGCAGGTCCAGATCCAGTCGCAGATCAACGTGCCCAACAAGCTGACGATCAACGGCCTGGAATTCCAGTGGGTGCAACCGCTTGACGTCCTGACCAGCCGGTTCGGCGTCGAGCGGCTTCGGCTTCAACGCCAACGCCACCATCGTCGACCAGACCAGCAACGGCCCGGCGACGGCCTATGGCGTGGCCAAGTACACCTACAACCTGACGGGCTACTATGAGCACAACGGCGTCACCCTGCGTCTGAGCCACGTCTATCGCAAGGGCTCGCAGTCCAGTGGCGCCAACCAGAACGGCGTCACCGCAGCCGCCCTGTTCTCGGACACCTACAAGCAGACCGACTTCTCCTCGAGCTACGATCTCGAGAAGATCTTCGGCATGAAGAACGCCCCGCAGCTGACGTTCAACGTCACCAACCTGACCAACGAGTCGCTGCGCTCGCACTTCCAGTACGACAACGCGACGTTCACCTACTACAAGCCCGGCCGCCAGTACCTGATGGGTCTGCGGATGAGCTTCTAAGGCGAGGCGGGCGCTTGGCGCTCGCTTAGTTCCTCCTCTAACGCCGCGCCGGTTGAACACCAGCGCGGTCTAGGCGAGCGGGGTTTCCGTCTTGCGGGCCCGCTGTGAAACTCCCCAATACTGGCCCGGCCTAACGGCCGGGCCTTCTTTGCAAGCGCCTTCCCCTTCGATTGCGCCTTACGGCCAGATCGCCGCCGGGCGCAGATGGCGGGTCGGCCAGAGTGCAGGAGGGCGTTCCGTGGACGTATCTCATCGCCAGACTGGCCGCGCGACCCTGACAACTGTCACCTCCTTCGGATGATGCTTGGCACTGCAATGCCCGGTTGATGTCCTGCACTGCTCCTCCATCAACGAGGAGACTGGCCATGAATTTCCTGACCCAATCCGGCGCCCGCGCGGCCTTGCTGGCCGCCGCGAGTCTGGCCGCTCTGGGTTCGAGCGCATCCGCCCAGACTGCGCCCGCCGCCAAGCCAGCTCCCGCCGGGCCGCCCGTTCAGAAAGCCCCAGCCGGAAGCGCCGTGACTGGCGTCACCGTCACCGCACCCTCAACCCAGGCGATCCAGAGCTCGATCGACCGTCGCAGCTACGGCTTGGGCAAGGATCTGCAGGCGACCACCGGCTCGATCGCCGACGCTCTGCGCGGGGTTCCGTCGGTGCAGGTGGATGTGCAGGGCAATGTCAGCCTGCGCGGCGACAGCAATGTCACGATCATGATCGACGGCAAGCCTTCGGGCATGTTCCGGGGCGAGAACCGCGGCCAGATGCTGCAGCAGATCCCCGCCAGCCAGTTCGAGCGCGTCGAGGTGATGACCAATCCGTCCGCCGCCTTCAGCCCCGAGGGCACGGCCGGGATCATCAACCTGATCACCAAGCAGCAAAAAGGCGTGGGCCTGACCGGCTCGATGCGCGGCAATCTGGGAACCGAAGGTCGTCGCAACGCCAGCGCCAGCCTCGCGCATAACAGCAAGACGCTCACTGTCTCCGGCGACGCCGGCATCCGGCGCGACAAGGTCAAGGGCTCGATCGACGACCAGCGCTCGCGGCTGGACACGGCCAGCGGCCGTTATGCCGACAGCGACCAGGACATCGGCTTCGCCGCTGTCATCACGTCGCGCAACGCCCGCGCCGGCGTCGACTACGACCTGGACCGACAGACCCGGATCAGCGGCGAGCTGCGCTATAACGACAGCGTTCAGAACGCGACCTCCAGCTCGGCCTATCTTGGCCGCGACGCCCAGGGCGCGACGGTCAGCCGCTATCAGCGCCAAGGCGACGGCCAGGTGAAGCGCTCGACCAACGGGGCCTCGGGTGATCTGCGGCGCAAGTTCACCGGTGAGGAGCACGAGTTCACCCTGCATCTCAGCCGCGAACAGACCCGCGACCGCCAGCTGAGCCACGGCCTGACGGAGAACCAACTGCCGACGGCCGCCCCCTATGTCGAGGACATCCGCGTCGGCGATGTGCTGAACCAGTCCCGTCTGAAGGCCGAGTACAAGCGGCCCATGCCCAAGGGCGCCAAGCTGTTGACGGGCTACGAACTGCAGATCGACGAGAACGCCTATGACAACGCCGGCGCGCGTGGCCCGGTCGGCGGCGTGGCCGTGGTGGTTCCGTCCCTGACCAACCGGTTCTCGTACGACCAGACGGTGCAGGCGGTCTACGCCACCTACAACCAGCCGCTGGGCAAGGTGACGGTGATGCCCGGCCTGCGGCTGGAGCAGACCAATGTCGACACCAACCAGATCACCTCGGGCCTGAAGGACAGCAACGACTATCTGCGTCTCTATCCGTCCTTCCACCTGCAGTATCGCCTGAACGACACCCAGCAGGTCAACGCCAGCTACAGCCGCCGCATCCAGCGGCCGGTGGCCCAGGACCTCAATCCCTACCGGATCTATCAGGACCCCTACACCTACAAGCAGGGAAATTCGCGCCTGAAGCCGCAGGTCACCGACTCGTTCGAGGCCGCTTATCAGCGCCGGCAGGGCTATAACTTCTATCTCGGCACGCTCTATTGGCGCGAGGCCCGCGACGGGGTGACCGACGTGGTCCGCGACCTGGGCGGCGGCGTGCTGCTGACCACTCGCGAGAACCTGGCCAGGAGCCGCAGCGGGGGTCTGGAGCTGGTGGCCAACGCCCGTCTGACGCCCAAGCTGTCCTATACGATCAGCGGCAACGGGGCCTGGAACGAGATCGCCGCCAGCGACCTGGGTTTCGTCGACAAGCGCTCGGCCTGGACGGTGTCGGGCTATGCGGCCCTGAACGTAACGGCCACGCCTAAGGACCTGCTGCAGATCAGCGGTTTCGCCATCGGCAAGCGCCTGACTCCGCAGGGCTATCGCGAGCCGACCGGCATGCTGAACATCGGCTACCGCCACAAGTTCAACGACCGCCTGTCGGGCGTGGTGACGGTGCAGGACGCGCTCAACACCTTCGGCGACAAGCTTGTGATCGACACCCTGGCCCTGAAGGACCGCCGCACCCAGGTTCTGAACCTGCGCGGCGTCTATGTGGGCCTGACCTGGGGCTTCGGCGGCCAGGGCCCGGCCAATGCCCGCCGCCCGCGCGAACCGGCCTTCGACTTCGGCAACACCACGCCCGGCGTGGGGTTGTAGCTCAGAGCCAACCGTTGGAGCGGGCGATCCGGCCCGCTTCGACACGGTTGGCGGCCCCCAGCTTCTGGACCGCCTCGGAGAGGTAGTTGCGCACCGTGCCAGGCGACAGGTCGAGCGCCGCGGCGATGTCGCGGTTGGAGCGCCCTTCCTCGGCCAGCCGCAGGATCTCGCGCTCGCGATCGGTCAGCGGATCGGGCTGGGCGTCCCAGATGCTTTCGGACAGCTCCGGCGCAATGGACCGCCCGCCGGCGGCTATGGCCCGGACAGCGGCGGCCAGCACGCTGCTGGGGCCGTCCTTGAGCAGATAGCCCTTCACGCCGGCGTCCAGGGCCCTGCGCAGATAGCCCGGCCGGCCAAAGGTGGTGACGATCAGCACGCGCGTTGTCGAGCCGTCGGCCTTCAGCTGTCGCGCCACGTCGATGCCGGTCATGTGCGGCATCTCGATATCGGAAATCAGGACGTCGGGCTTTTCGCTGCGCACCATCTCCAGCGCCGCCCGACCATCGGGCGCACGGCCTACCACCTGGATGTCGCCTTCCATCTCCAGCAGAGCGCTCAGCGCGCCCAGGACCATCTGCTGGTCCTCTGCCATGACGACCCGGATCAAGAGGCGGCCCCGATCGGCGCGGAGGCCAGCAGGCGCGTGCCGGTCTGGTCGGAGATGATTTCGAGCGCGCCGCCGATCGCGGCCAGTCGCGCGCGCATGCCTTTCAGGCCGCTGTCCTCGTTCAGCTTGCCGCCCGCGCCCATGCCATTGTCGGTGACGATCAGGCGCAGGCTGGCGGCGCGGACCTCGAACCGGATGGCGCAATGGGTCGCGCCGGCGTGGCGGATGACATTGGTAACGGCCTCGCGCAGGGCCATGGCGAACACGGCCTCGGAGCGCGGATCGCCTTCGACCGCCTCAAGGCTGATATCGGCCGTGACATTGGCGGAGGCCAGGGACTGTTTGGCGCGCTCGGCCTCGTTGGCCAGGGACGCGCCGCGCATGCCGACCACGGCGGTGCGCACCTCGGCCAGGGCCTCGCGGGCGGCGGTGGCGACGGCCTGCATCTCGCGCTCGGCCGCCTCGGCGTCGCGGCTGACCAGGCGGGCGGCCAGTTCAGCCTTCACCGCCACCAGGGTCAGGGTGTGGCCCAGCAGGTCATGCAGGTCGCGGGAGATGCGCTCGCGCTCGGCCGTAGTCGCCAGGGTCCTGACCTCGTCATGGGCCATGGCCAGCTCTTCGTTCTTGCGCATCATGTCGGCCTGGGTCAGCGAGGCGAAGCCGGTTATGGCGCCGAACACCATGCCCGACAGCCAAATCGGCCAAGAGTAGCGCGGCAGGGTCGGCCAGGTCGCCGCCAGCGCCACCTCCAGTGCGATCAGCACGATGACGGCGTGCCTGCGCGGCGTTAGACGCGCTGCGAACGACATGGCGAAGATGGTGTAGACGGTCCAGCCGGTGTTGAACCGCGACAGGGCCAGGCCGATCGCGAACATGACCAGCACCTCCCAGAGGCCCGTCCTGCTGTTGCGAAACCAGATGACAGCGATCAAAGCCAGGAAGACGAAAAGCCCCGTGAACGAGGCGACCACTTCCAGCGTGCCGGGCCGGCGAAACAGCCAGGCCAGGAAATAGAATGGCAGATAGGCCAGGAAGATCAGCCAGGATCCGCGCCGCAAGGTCTCGCGCTCGCCTAGCTTGGCGGTCGCGGGGATGTCGAGATTGGCGAGAATCTTCAAGGCGGTTCCCTGGGCGCTTCGAGTCATGGGCTCAAGAGCGTGACAGCTGATCTTGGTCTGTCACGCTCTCGAAGGGGGCTCAAGGGGCCTGACGACGCCAGGCGACCAGCGCGCCGATCGCGGCGGCGACGGTGATCCCGGCCAGGATCGAGACGTGCTGCTGAACATGCTCCACCGGAGCCATGCCGGCCAGCATCAGCGACAATTGGCTCAGATGGTAGGACGGCGTCGCCTGAGCGATGGGGCCCATCCAGCCGGGCATCACCGACAGCGGGATCCATAGTCCGCCAAACAGCGAGAAGGCCAGGAACAGCAGATTGGCCGTCGCCGTCGCGCCTTGCGAACCCAGTCGTAGGCCCAGGTTCAGTCCGATCAGGGCGAACGGTATCACCGACGCCAGGCCCAGACCCAGCATCGCCGCCCAGCGCCAGGGCGTCAGGGTCACGCCGCCGACCAGGCCCAGCACGGCTAGGCCGGCCAGCGCCACGGCGACCAGGGCCAGGGCAGCGGCCAGGCGGCCCGCCAGATAGGCTCCCACCGGCAGGGGCGAGACCTGTTTCAGCTCGACGAGCTTGGACTCCCGCTCGGCGGCGACCGCAGCGCCAAAGCCGAACATCGACGGGGCTATCGCGGCGAAGATCACATAGTTGGCCAGCATGAAGCGCGCGGACTCCTCGCGCCCATGGCTGAGGCCCAGGCCCATCACGCCGTAGAACAGGACGGGCAAGGCGATGCTGGGGACCAGGAACTGCGGTGTGCGCCAGGTGGAGAGAACCTGGGCGCGGGTCTCGCGGCTATAGACGGCCAGGGTGTGCGCGGCGGCGATCATCGGGCGGTCTCCAGGGGGCGTTTGGCCTGGCCTTCGACCAGGCGGGTGACGGCGTCTTCCAGCGAGGCGCTGGCCACCGACAGATCGTCGACGCCAAGGTCGCGGGCCAGCAGCTGTCGCAGGGTGTCGGGCGCCGAGGCGGTCAGCAGCGTCACGCGCCCGCCGTCCCGGGTCACGCCGCTGACGCCCGGAAGCGCGGCCAGGTCGGCGTCGCTCAAGGTGGTGCGGCAGCGGATGGCCACGGCGGCGACCTTGGACTTGATGGCCTTGGGCGTGCCGTCGGCGATCACCCGGCCATGGTCGATGACCACGATGCGGTCGGCCAGGGCCTCGGCTTCATCCAGATGGTGGGTGGTCAGAAGCACGGCCGCGCCGCGATCGATCTCTGCCCGCACCGCCGACCACATGCCGCGTCGCGCCTCGATGTCGAGGCCGGTCGAGGGCTCGTCCAGCACCAGAAGGTCGGGCTTGCCGGAGATGGCCATGGCGAACTGCACGCGCCGCTGCTGGCCGCCCGACAGCGCGCCGCACATTCGGCGCTCCAGACCCTGCAGACCGGCCAGGGCCAGGGTTTCGTCCAGACTGCGGGGCTTGCGGTAGTAGCCGCGAAACAGGTCGACCTGCTCGCGGACGGTGAGGGTGCGAGGCAGCCCCGCCTCCTGCAGCATCACGCCCATCCGGGCGCGACTGCGGGTGTCGCGGGGGTCGCCACCGAACAGGAATGCGTCGCCCTCGTCGGGGCGGAGCCGCCCGGTCAGAAGGCCGACGCTGGTGCTCTTGCCCGCGCCGTTGGGACCGAGCAGGGCCACGCACTGGCCGGGTGCTATGATCAGGTCCATGCTGTCCAGAGCCAGGGTCGCGCCCCGCCGCTTGACCGCGCCGCTGAGTGCGGCGACGGGCGTCGCCGATGATGAGCCTGACATCCGTTCGCTCCGATTGACCGGCCGCAGGATACCGCGCCTTGCTCAGGACGTTCAGTGCCGGGCGTCATAGGGCGGAGGTGACAAGCGTCACCCGAACGCGCGCCGATGAGGACGACGGCTTAGAGCTGTGCTCGACCTATCAGGCAGTAGGAGGAACGCTGCGAAACCTTCGGGCGGTCGTCGGTAGCCACCGAGAAGCGGACGCGTGGTCTGTGGAAGCGGTCCAGTCTGTAATTGCGCATTCCGCAATAGAGACTTGTCGAGTTTGCTGATTATCGCCGCTGCGGTGTGAGCTTATCTTTTTGGCTCTGTTTGACGCTGTGCGGGACGGATTTCCCGGTTGTCCGCTCCGTCGAACCGGCGAGCGCGGTCCGTAGCGCCTTTGACGGCGACGGCGGGCGTCCGCCGACGTTTCGACACCATGGAGATCGTCATGCTCAATCACCTCCCTGCAACGCGTCCGCCGCTGCCGCCCTTCACCCGCGAGACGGCGACGGAGAAGGTTCGCAAGGCCGAGGACGCCTGGAACAGTCGCGATCCCCTGCGCGTCTCGCTCGCCTATACGCCCGACAGCCGCTGGCGAAACCGCAGCACCTTCCTGCAAGGGCGCCCGGCTATCGTCGATTTCCTGACAAACAAATGGAGCCAAGAGGACGAATACCGGCTGATCAAGGAGCTGTGGGCGTTCGCCGACGATCAGATCGCCGTCCGCTTCGCCTATGAGTGGCGGGACGGCGACGGCGGCTGGTGGCGCGCCTATGGCAACGAGAACTGGGCCTTTGACGAAAACGGTCTGATGCGCGAGCGCCATGCGAGCATCAACGACGTCGCGATCGCGCCGGAAGATCGCCTATTTCATTGGAATCGCTCGGCGCTCAGGCCGGCCGATCATCCGGAGCTGACCGCCCTTGGCCTATGACGAGCCGGGGCAGGCGGCGCTGCGGACCGGCGTCTAGACCGAGATATCGACGCGAGAGCCCGCAGCGCCTACCGGTGGCCTTGCCAGAGCCCGGTCAGCGAAGGCGCTGAGCTGGCCGCCAAACGTCACCGCGACCTGGCCGTTGTAGGTCGGATCGAAGGACCTGGCCGTACGCTCGATATCCTCCGGCCGGTTTTTGGCATTGATCCCGAACGGGCCGTCCTTGGGGTGCGCCGGATCGATATGCTTCTTGGCGTTGTCGACGTCCGCGCAGTTCTTGCACGAGAAGCCGTTCACGTTGACCGGGGTCGGATAGTCGCCGCTGATCGCCATGGTTTTCCCTGTTCCGTGATCCTATTCGCGGGGGAACGCGGAAAGGTTACAGGCGCAGCCGAAATCGTGGGCCGGCCCGCGTGCTCACAGCGGCTCTGGCAAGGCCTCGTCCCCGACAATGGCGCGCTCGTGGCCAGTCTCCTCCGGCGTGGCCGGCTTGCAGACGCGCAGGATCGCCAGGCCAAGCAGGGCCGAGGCGAGGGAGCCGGCTAGGACGCCGATCTTGGTCTCGTCGATCAGGTGGGCCTGACGGAACGCCAGGTTGCCGATGAACAGGCTCATGGTGAAGCCGATGCCGCAGAGCACAGACACGCCATAGAGCTGCCCGACGGAGGCATGTTTGGGCATGTGGGCCCAGCCCAGACGGACAATCGCCAGCGCCGTCAGGAAAACGCCCAGCTGCTTGCCGAAGAACAGGCCCAAGGCCACGCCCAGCGGCACCGGATCGGCCAGGTTGGCGAGACTGATCCCCGCGAAGGACAAACCGGCATTGGCGAAGCCGAAGATCGGCACGATCAGGAACGCCACGGGCTTATGCAGGGCGTGTTCAAGCCGGTGCAGCGGCGAGACGTCGTCTGCGGAGGAGGGCGTGCTCTTGCGCAGTGGAATGACCATGGCCAGAGCCACCCCGGCCAGGGTGGCGTGTACGCCCGATTCCAGCACGAAGAACCACAGCGCCAGGCCGCCCAGAAGATAGGGCCAGAGCGCCGTCACCTTCAGGCGGTTGAACGCGATCAGCACCGCCAGCACGCCGACGGCCGCCAGCAGGGCGGCGACGTGGAGTTGGGCGGTGTAGAAGATCGCGATGATCACGATGGCGGCCAGATCGTCCATGATGGCGATGGCGGTCAGGAAGATCTTCAAGGAACTGGGGACCCTGTCGCCCAACAGCGCCAGCACGCCCAGTGCAAAGGCGATATCGGTGGCCGAAGGGATCGCCCAGCCAGAACGGCTGTCGGGATTGGTGGCGTTGAAGGCCAGATAGATCAGCGCGGGCGCCACGACGCCGCCCAGGGCCGCAACGCCTGGCAGGATGATCCGTGAGGGCCGGGAGAGCTGACCCTCGAGAACCTCGCGCTTGATCTCCAGTCCGACCAGCAGGAAGAACACGGCCATCAGGCCGTCGTTGATCCAGTGCAGCGCGCTCTCATCGAGTGTAAGTGGCCCCACGGAAAAGCCGAGATGTTGGCCCAGCAAGGCGAAGTAGGTCCCGGCCAAGGGTGAGTTTGCGGTGATCAGGGCCAGGGCGGCGGCGGCCATCAGCACGTAGCCGCCAGAGGCTTCGTGGTGCAGGAAGGCGCGTAGGGCTGAGGGCCGGCGCGGCGCGCGGGGCGAAATCGGGTTCGTCAGGGATTCGGGTGTCGGTTCTGTCGCCACGGCGGCCTCCAAGATTGGATCGAGCTGTCGTGGCGTCGGGTTATCGACTGACGCCGGACCGATTTCGCCTTGAGGGCGCGGCCTGGCCGCTGAGGGCGACCTGATATCTGCCGCGAAACTTGTTCACCGCGACGCCCAGGTCAAGCGAAACCGGCGAGCAGCCGATCGCGCCTGGTCGATTCATCCCGAGAAAGGCCTTGCGCCGTATGGGGGCGGGGACCCGAGCTTTGAATTGGCGGCGCTCTAAGGCTGGCGTTCTCCTTCCTCCCGCGTTAGCAGACCGCCCCATGATCCGCCTCGACAATATCTCCAAGCAGAACGGCCACCAGATCCTGTTCATCGAAGCCTCGATGGGCGTGCAGAAGGGTGAGAAGGTCGGGCTTGTCGGCCCGAACGGCGCCGGCAAGACGACGCTCTTCCGCATGATCACCGGCCAGGAGCAGCCCGACGACGGACTGGTCGGGATCGATCCCGGAATGACGATCGGCTATTTCAGCCAGGATGTCGGCGAGATGTCGGGGCAGAGCGCGGTCGCCGCGGTGATGGACGGCGTCGGTCCCGTCAGCGCGCTGGCCGCCGAGATGGCGACGCTTGAGGCGGCGATGGTCGATCCAGACCAGGCCGACGCCCTGGACGCCGTCATGGAACGCTATGGCGAGGTGCTGGAACGCTTCCAGGAACTGGACGGCTATGCGCTGGAGGCGCGGGCGCGCGAGGTGCTGGCCGGCCTGAGCTTCAGCCAGGAGCGTATGGACGGCGATGTCGGCCTGCTGTCCGGCGGCTGGAAGATGCGCGTGGCCCTGGCCCGCATCCTGCTGATGCGGCCCGACGGCATGCTGCTGGACGAACCCAGCAACCACCTCGACCTGGAAAGCCTGATCTGGCTTGAGGCCTTCCTCAAGAATTACGACGGCGCGCTGTTGATGACCTCGCACGACCGCGCGTTCATGAACCGCATCATCGGCAAGGTGGTGGAGATCGACGCCGGCTCGCTCATCACCTATTCGGGCGATCTGGACTTCTACGACCAGCAACGCGCGCTCGGCGAGGCGCAGCGCCAGGCGCAGTACGAGCGCCAGCAGGCCATGCTGGCCAAGGAAATCAAGTTCATCGAGAAGTTCAAGGCGCGCGCCTCGCACGCCGCCCAGGTCCAGAGCCGGGTCAAGAAGCTCGACAAGATCGAACGCGTCGAGCCGCCGCGCCGCCGACAGTCGGTCCAGTTCGATTTTCAGAGCCCGCCGCGTTCGGGCGAGGACGTGATCAACCTGCGCAATGTCCACAGGGCTACGGCGCCCAGCCGATCTATGAGGGGTTGGATTTCCTGGTGCGGCGCAAGGAACGCTGGTGCGTCCTCGGCGCCAACGGGGCCGGAAAATCGACGCTGCTCAAGCTGGTGGCCGGCGACACCAAGCCCGATCAGGGCGTGGTCAATATCGGGGCCAGCGTCAGGATGGGCTATTTCGCCCAGCACTCCATGGACCTGCTGGACGGCGAAGAGACGATCTTCGAGTCCCTGGAGAGTTCGTTCCCCCAGGCGGGGCAGGGGGCGTTGCGCACCCTGGCGGGCTGCTTCGGCTTCTCCGGCGACGATGTCGAGAAGCCCTGCCGCGTCCTGTCCGGCGGCGAGAAGGCGCGCCTGGTCATGGCCAAGATGCTGTTCGATCCGCCCAACCTGCTGGTGCTCGACGAGCCGACCAACCACCTTGATATGGCGACGAAAGAGATGCTGGTCGCGGCCCTGGCGGACTTTGAGGGCACCATGCTGTTCGTCTCGCACGACCGGCATTTCCTGGCGGCCCTGAGCAACCGCGTGCTGGAACTGACGCCCGAGGGCGTTCATCAGTACGGTGGCGGCTATACCGAATATGTCACCCGCACGGGCCAGGAAGCGCCGGGGCTGCACCCCGGAGGGTAGCGCCTTGGCGTCTCAATCGACCTAAGCCCGTCGATCAACGCCTCATTGCCTCAGAGGGTTGTTGGACTCTAGTTGAGAGCGTTGTCCGTGCGGATCGCCTCGCGGAGGCGGTGCTGGAACGCGCTGAACGGAATGTCGTCGTCCTGGCCCCAGACGGCGATCGTCGACCTCGACACACGCTTGCTCAGCCGCCTAAGAGCGTCGGGCGACTGCGTCTGGTAGTAGGTGCGAACCGATCGCCGCCCTGCGGCGTCCACGCGGCTTACGAAGATCAATGCGCCGCCCGGCGGCACGTCGCCGGCGGCGTAGCCTGGCGCGTCCAGGGAAACGCCGAGCGCCGCCGCCAGTGCGGTGACGTTGGTGTCATGGCCCATGAATACGTCCAGTCCGCCTGTGCCGGGCGCGTCCAGCGCCTCCAGCACCCGTCGTCCCAGCGGCCCGGCCTGGCGTGCCGTCATATAGGGCGGCCGCGTGAAGACGTCGAACAGGGCCGCGTGAAGAGCGCCGAGGCGTTTCAGGACGCCGGGCTCGATGGCCCGCCAGCCGGCCGGACTCGGCGAGAGGCCTTCGGCATATTGAAGAAGCAGAACCTGCGCCGTGCCGGAGGCGTCGCGGACGGGACCCGTCAGGTCAATGCCGCGTCCGTCGGCGGAGGGAGTCACCCGCGAAGGGCGGCGCGGTGAGCAGCCGTTGGCGGCCCCGCAGCCGAGCATCTGGTCCAGTTCGTCGAGTTCCGGCTGGAGGCGGGCGGCCAAGCTCTCGACGCCGCCGGTATAGGCCTGGATGGAAGCGATGGCCGCCGCAGGGTCGAACGGCGCGACACCCGCCCGCAGCGGCTCGAACAGCGGATCCACCTGGTCGGAGGAGCGATGGCCCACGGGCAGGGCGCAGCCTGGCGCCAATCCCTCGGCGAAGGCCTCGCCGCTGGCGATCGTGCGCTCTGCGGTGTTGGTCCAGATTCGCACCTGTCCCTGGGCTGGGCATCCGCGCGAGGGCAGGACGTCGAGGCCGGCCAGCCAACGCCGGTCCTCGCGCGCCAGGATCTCGAGCGCCTTGGCGCCACGCGCTGTCAGATGTTCGGGGGGGACCGGCCAGGTAGGCCAGGGATCGCCCGTCAGCGTACCTTCCGGCGCCTCGCCGATGATCGGGGCGCGCACGCCGTGGCGCATGACCATCACGACCCGCTCGACGCGAAGAGGCCCAGCCTGGCTGGCGCCGCTCCATGCCACAGCGGCGCAGGCCAGTAGAATCTGCGCCGTCAGGCGCCGGTGTCGCATGCCAAACATGGTCCCATCCTCTCTTGCCGTTTGGCCCCGACTGAACGCAACGATGCGCTCCTCGGGGCGGAGGAGCGCATCGCGACGTCCAGTCGGGGGATGAAGCGCTTTTAGAAGCTCTTCTTGAGCGTCAGCAGCGTGGTCCGCCCGGAGTCGACGACGTCCGACAGGGCCAGGCTGTTCTTTCCGATGTGCGACCAATAGGTGTAGTTTTTCAGTACGTTGGCGACCGAGAGGTCGACCTTGAAGCCGTTGCCGAAGGCGTAGCCCATGTGCAGATCGACGCTACGCAGCGGTCGGACCCAGAGGTTGTCCCACTCGCCGGCCTGATCCAGCACATCGTAGCCGGACACATAGGCGCCCGTGTAGTGGTAGATCACGTCGAAGCTGAAGTCGCCCTTCTGGTAGAAGAGCTGCGCGTCCGCCAGCCAGTCGGGGGCATTCTGAATGCGGTTGTCAACGCCGTCGCCCAGATCGACGCTGGTCCACTGACGCGTGACGTTGATCCCCGCGCCCAGACCGCTGAGCAGGCCCGGCAGATCCGAGAACTTCTGACGCAGTTGCATCTCCAGGCCATAGACGTCGCCGGTCCCGCCGTTGGTGGGCTGGCTGATCGTGGTCTTGCCTTCGGCGTAGGTGTCGGTGTTCACCGAGCTGGAGCCGTTATCGTACATGTAGTCCGACAGGCGCTTGTAGAAGCCGCCGAACATGGCATAGCCGCCCTTGGAGCTGCTCCACTCGCCCGACAGGTCCAGGTTGATGGCCTTGATCGGCTTCAGGTCGGGGTTGCCGCGCGAGATCGAGACGCTGCCATCGTCGCTGATCGACCGGCGCTCGCCGCCGGCCAGCTGAATGAAGGCTGGACGCGTGTAGGAGGTCCAGACCGAGCCGCGATAGACGGCGGCGTCGCCGGGCCGCCAGGTCACGAACATGCTGGGCAGCACTTCGTTGTATTCGGTGTTGCTCTTGGCCCAATTGCCGGTCTGCTCGCCGGCGCTGGTGGTCGGGATCGCCCAGTAGAGATTGTCGATCTTGCTGTGCTCGTAGCGCAGGCCGGGCGAGACCTCGACATCGCCGAACTGATAGTCGGCGAGCGCGTAGATCAGGGCCACGGCCTCGTCGCCCTTCTGGGTGTTGCAGTTATAGTTGTTGACCGCATTGGAGCCGCAGGTGTCGAACGAGGCTGCCGTCTTGTACTTGTAGAAGTACTCGAACAGCTTGTCCTGGTTCACCTTGGGGACGCGCCACTCATACTTCCCAGGGAACACGGCGTCGTAATAGCTGGTGGACAGGCCCAGGCTGCTCCAGGTCAGGCCGCCCTGGCCGATCAGGTTAGCGAAGTGGTCGTTGGTCCAGTCGCGGTTCGTCACCCGGCGATGGCTGTCGACATACTTGCCGCCCAGCTTGACCCACTGCAGGGCGCCGCCCTCGAAGTCGCGCTTGGCGTCGAACTTGAAGCCGTACTTTTGCTGGCCGCTATACTGTTCGGTCAGCTGGCCGGCGCGGCGCGCCAGCAGGGCGGTGTTGGCGTTGTTCAGGTCGTCGCGGATGGTGCTGGTGAACAGCGGGTAGGGCAGGTTGTCGGCATAGCCGATCGACAGGCCGCCCAGCGGACGGTTCGAGCCGCTGTTGTACTTGTCGCTCTGATTGATCCGCGCCGAAGCCTCGATGTGGTTCGGGCGATCGTTGGCGCCTTCGCTGTAGAAGACCTGGGGCGAGAGCGTCCAGGCCCAGCGTCTTGTCGAAACCGGCTTGCAGGGTGGCGAGATCGGCCTCTTCCGGGTTGGTTTCGTACCAGACGCGGGTCGAGATCGCATCGACGCTGAGCGCATAGCGGCCGCTGCCGGCGACCGCTTCCTTGTAGCTCTTGCTGGTGCTGACGAACTGGCTGAGCGTCGAGTTCTGCTGGGTCTTGGCGAAGGCGTGTGAGCCGCGCAGATAGGCTTCCAGCGTGTCGTCCGGTCGCCAGTTCAGGGTAACGTTGCCGCCCCAGCGCTCGGTATAGCCGTTGGAGACACCGAAGTTCACGCCCGTCTGGGTGATGTTCTGCTCGGGGTCGAGGCCGGGATAGCTGGCGCCGGCCGCATTGCGGACCAGATAGCTCCAGCCGCCGTCGTTCTGCGCGGCCATGACGCCGGCCATCTCGCTGTTGGCATAGTTGCGCTTATCGTAGAAGCCGCTGGCGTACACGCCAAAGGTCTGGTCGGGACCGAATTTCCCGGCCCACTCGGCCGAAAGCCCGCCGCCCAGGCCCTGGTCGCCATAGTCGCGGGCGCGGCTTTCCACACGGCCCGAGGCGGTGATCGAGCCCTTGAAATCATCGCGGAAGTCGAAGGCCGAGGGCGTGCGGAAGTCGACCGTGCCGCCGATGGCGTCGCCGTCCATGTCCGCAGTCGAGGTCTTGTTCAGCACGATCGTATGCAGGCCCGACGGCGGCAGCAGGCTCAGTTGGACCTGGCGGCTGTAGGGCATGCCCTGCGCCACGGTCACGCCATTGATCATGTTGACGTTGAACTCTGCGTTCAGGCCGCGGATCGAGACGAACATGCCTTCGCCGCGCGAGGCGCCGTCAATGCCGCCAAAGAACGACGAGCCGGTGTTCATCACGTTGACGCTGGGCATCATGCCGAGCGCTTCGGCGACGTTGTGGACGGCCGTGTGTTCGAGGTCTTCCGCCGACAGCACCGCGATCGCGTTCGCCGCGCGCATCTGCGTCTTGGCCGCGTCGTTGCGCTTGGCCACGATCAGCAGCGAATCGACCGTGTCGGACGTCTCAGTGGCCGGCGCTGCCGTTTCGGCATGGGCGCCGCTGGCCCACGCGAGGCCAAAGACCCCCGCCAGTAGGGCAGCCCTGATCGACTTGCCCGTTTCGGCGCGCATCCGCTTGGCGCCTTCGCCATTCCACTCGTTCATGACCATTCCCCTGACTCGGTTCGCTGTTCGCGACGGCGCGGCTCGTACGCACGGGGTGAGACAGGGTTGTGACATTAGTGCTGATTTATTGGGAATATCTCGCGACGGTCTCGACAAAGACGCATCATATCCCCACAATTCCCACAACCGGGCCAAGGCCTCGGACCGAGGAGGAACGGCCATGCTCAGACGACAGGACCGTCAGCGCGAGATCCTGCGCAAGCTGAAGCCCGGAGAAAGCCACGCCATCGGCCGCCTGGCCCATGAGCTGGCGGTATCCGAGGAAACCATCCGTCGAGAGCTTCGCGTGCTCGAAGCGCGGGGTGCGGTGGTCTGGACGCACGGCGCGGTTTCAGTTGGCGGCCGCCTCAAGCGAGGGTCCGCTCGACCGACGCATGGAGGAGAAGGCGCCGGAAAAGGCCCGCATCGCCGCCGCCGCCGTGGAGTTCGTTCGCGATGGCGACACCCTCTTCATCGATGCAGGCACGACAGCCTGCTTCGCGGCTCGGGCGCTGGCCGGCGTCCGTTGCGAGCTGAAGGTGATCACCAACTCGCTCGTCGTAGCCCAGACCCTGGGCGGGCGAGACGGCAACACCCTGTTCTTGGCCGGCGGCGAGCTGGACTACGACTACAAGGCGTTCTCCGACCACGTCGCCCAGGCCTATGTCGCTCAGTTCACGCCGCACCTGGCCATTCTCACGGTGGGCGGGATTCATGCCGATCACGGCCTCACCGACCGCCATGCGCGCGAGGCGGCGATCAGCCGGATCGTCTATCAGCGGGCCGATCGCGTGCTGCTGGCCGTCGACCACTCCAAGTTCGGCCGCCTGGGCCTGATCCGCACGGCCTCGCCCGAGGAGGTGGATATCCTGGTGACCGACGAGCCGCTGGGCGAGCCCTTTTCCGAACTCTTCCGTCGCGCCACCGTCGTCATCGCGCCGTAGGGATCGCCGCCATGACCCCGAACGCCTTGAAGCTCACCCTGGCCGCCACGCTTTTGGTCGCCGCCGCCCGGCCGATCCCCGCCCGGGCCGAAGCGCCGCCGCTGTGGGTGATGAGCTACAACATCCGCTACGACAATCCCGACGATCGGCCGGATTGGCGCGCGCGGCGCGGTCCCATGGCCCGCCAGATCGCCTTCTTCGCGCCGGACATCGTCGGCCTTCAGGAAGCGCTCCCGCCGATGGTCCAGGACCTCGCCGGCGCCTTGCCCGGCTACGCGCACTATGGCGTGGGTCGCGACGACGGCGGCGACAAAGGCGAAACGACGACCGTTTTCTACCGCAGCGCCCGTTTCAAGCAGGTGCTCGCCGAGACGCGGTGGTGCTCGCCGACCCCCGACAAGCCCGGCAAGGCCTATGACGCCGCGCTGCCTCGCACCTATACCCGCATCGTGCTGCATGATCGCTCCAGCGGCGTGCTGCTGGACGTGCGCAACGCCCATCTCGATCACGTCGGGGTCGAGTCTAGACGGCTTTGCGCTCAGCAGATCCGCGACCAGGCCCCTTGGCCAGGCGCACGCCTGATCGTGCTCGGCGACTTCAACAGCCGGCCAGACGATCGCCCCTATGCCGTGCTGACCGGCGGGGAGGCCGGACTGCGTGACGCGCGCGCCGCGAGTCTCGTCGTGTTTGGCCCGGCTGGCACCTTCAACGATTTCGCCCCTGGCGCGGCGCCCACGGGGCCGATCGACTACATCTTCGTCGACCAGGCGCTCAAGGTGCTGCGGTTCGCGACCCCGACCGACACGGACAATGGCCTGGCGATCTCCGACCACTTCCCCGTCGTCGCCGAGATCGCCTCACCCTCGCCCGTTTTGCAACGAACCAAGCCGCGCCAAGACCGCCGGCCCTGATTTCGACTACTCGCCCGCGTACGGCTCGGTAAGGCTTGGTCCACCATTTTAGCCAAGCCTTACCGAGCTGATCGTCATCGGGCGACACAGGTTGCAAAAGCGCTAGATCGACGTATGCGGTCTCCATCGCGCCTGGGGCCGCAGTGTCTGAGACTAGCGCGACGCGGGCGTCAGCAGGCCATGCATGCCCATCCATCGGGTGAAGGCGTCGAACCAGCCCGTGCTGGTTGTCGTCTTGGGGTACATGCCGAAGCCGTGCCCGCCTTGCTCGTACAGGTGAAACTCGACAGGGCGCTTGGCGGTTCGCCAGCTGTCGATCAGGCCGAAACCGCCATTGCCGAACAGCGGATCGTCGGCGGCGAGCGCCACGAACATCGGCGGCGCGTCGGCGGGGACCGTCATCGCGGCGAGGGGGCCGTATATGTTGCCGATGAAGGCGGGCTTGGCGTCCTCGCCGGCGAGGGTCGTGGCCATGGTCAGCATGGCGCCGGCCGAGAAGCCGACCATCCCGATACGGTCAGGATCCACGCGCCAATCCGGCGCGCGCTTACGGACCAGGGCAAAGGCCGCGCGCGCGTCGGCGATTTGCGGCGCCAGGCCCTTGATTTGATCCTCGGGCGGAAGACGCGGCGGGCGCGCGGCGGCGGACGAGAACATCTCGGTCATCGAGCGCTCGAACCCGGCCATGTCCGGCGGGGTCTGGTTCAGGCGGTATTTCAGGACAAAGGCAGCCACGCCGCGATCGGCCAGGGCCTTGGCGACCGCCCACCCCTCGTTCTCCATCGACAGGGTGCGGAACCCTCCCCCCGGGGCGACGATGACCGCAGCGCCCGTCGCCTTGGCCGGATCGGGCAGGAACGGGGTGAGGGTGGCCACGGTGACGTTGCGCGCGAACACGCTGCCGTACTGGCTGTGCCAAGACTCCGGCGCCGTCGCGCCCGGCAGCGGGCCGGTCTCCAGCGTGATCGCCGTGGGCTGGGCGGGGATCGGGATAGGCGTCATCCTGTCGTTCTGCGCGTGGGCCGAGGTGGCCAGAGCACAGATGGCGATCAGCGCTACAGCTGCCCGGCCAATGCCGGTCAGATCAAACCGGCGCGTCGTTTCCTGGGTTCTTGTCATAGCGTCCTCCTGCAGATTTTTTTGGGTCGTCGTTCGATTTCGCCATGGCTCGCCCAGTTTGGGCGCTGCGGTCTGGCTGTTCACCGAGAAGCCCATGCTGTGAGTGTGCGCATGGGTGTCGGGCTGGAGAGCGCCGATACGGGCGCCGCGAGCCGTCGAGATTCACCGCGCTCCGGTCTGACGACGGCAAGGCGAGGGCCACTTCGCATACTTTGTCGGCCTTGAGCGTGAGGCGCGCTATCGCATCGCGGCGCCCGGAGCGTCGCGCGGGATGCTCGTCGGCGCACAGCCATCTCAGTCGCGCCACGCGTCATGGCGTACCCTCCCTGACCCTCTCTCGCCGACAGCCGTGGCCGCGCCGATCCCGCCCTTGTCCTGTCGCCCCTCATCAGCGCGGGAGCTTTTGACGGACAATTGGTTGCGCTAACATTGGGTTGAAGGCAAGTCCCCCTGCGCGTTTAGTTTGACCCTCGGCAGAGTTTCGGCAGCCAGGTTCGGTGCGCCACTGGCCGATCTCGCGTCCGTCCACCGCCTGCTGAGATTTATTAGTCCGACAAATATCGACGTCTGTGGACAGTCCCTGACTGATAGCGATATCAATCCGCTCAACCAGAGCTTGGGAGGGCTTGATGTTGGGCAATTGGACATCGACGGTGCTTGGCGCGGCCCTGACGTTGAGCTTGATCGCGGCTCCGGCCGCCAGGGCCCAGGTCGCGTCGCAACCGATGACGATCTCGGCTAGCGCCACAGGTCCAAAGATCGATCCGGACATCTTCGGTCAGTTCGCCGAGCATCTGGGAACAGGCATCTACGGTGGCGTCTGGGTTGGGCGGGACTCGACCATTCCCAACGTGCGCGGGATCAGGTCCGACGTCGTCCAAGCCTTGCGCGCCATCAAGACTCCGGTTGTGCGCTGGCCCGGCGGGTGTTTCGGCGACGACTATCATTGGCGCAAGGGCGTCGGCCCGGCGGCAGAGCGTCCCGCCACGCTCAACGCCGGCTGGGGAGGCGTCATCGAGCCCAACACGTTCGGCACCGACGAGTTCATGGACTTCATCGGCCAGATCGGCGCCGAGGCCTATATCTCGGTCAATGTCGGCTCCGGCACGGCCGAAGAAGCGGCCGACTGGATGGAATACATGACCTCCGACAAGCCGACGGCCCTGGCCAAGGACCGGGCGGGGAACGGTCACCCCGCGCCGTATCGGGTGAAGTATCTGGGGCTCGGCAACGAGAACTGGGGCTGCGGCGGCGCGATGTCGACTGACCACTATGTCGAGGAGATGAAGCGCTTCAGCCACTATGCGCGAAACCTCGACCCCACCCAGACCGGCGCCACCGCAACCAAGCGCGTCGCTGTCGGCTGGGACGGCGGCGATAGCGACTATACTGAAGGCGTGCTGAAGGCCTGGAAATCCAAGGTCTATAGCTGGGATCTTGAAGGCGTTTCGCTGCACTACTACGCCGTGGGCGGCTGGCCTCCGCATCTTTCGGCCACCGGCTTTGGTGAGGACGATTATGCGACCCTGCTGGCCGAGGCTCTAAAGATCGAGCCGCGAATCGTCCAGCAATCGGCGCTGATGGATCGCTATGATCCCGAGAAGAAGCTGGCCCTGGTGGTTGATGAATGGGGCGCGTGGCTGGCGCCGACGCCGGGCAGTCCGCCGGGCTTTCTGCAGCAGCAGAACTCGCTGCGCGACGGCATGCTCGCCGCCCTGAGCCTGAACATCTTCATGCGCCACGCCGATCGCGTCCGCATGACCAACATCGCGCAGATGACGAACGTCCTGCAGGCCATGGTGCTGACCGACGGGCCGCGCATGGTCCTGACGCCGACCTATCATGTCTATCGGCTCTATGCGCCGTTCCAGAACGCGGCTCTGACGCCGGTGACGCTGGACGCCGGTCGCTATGAGCATGGCGGGGTGTCGCTACCGCGTGTCGACGCCGTGGCTGCGCGAGACGCTTCAGGGAAGCTCTGGCTGGCGCTGGTCAATGTCGATCCGAACCGATCCATCGATATCGACGCCGCGACCCCGGGTCTCGAGGGGCGCAGCGCGGCCGGCGAAGTGCTGACAGCCGAACGGGTCGATGCGATCAACACCTTTGAAAGGGGCGACGCCGTTGCACCCAAACCTATCAAGGTGGACCTGGTCAAAGGCCACGTGCGCGTGAGCCTGCCGCCCAAGTCCATCACGGTCATCGGAATTGAACCGGCGCATTAAAGCGGTCAATGCTCGAGGCGCATCGCGAGGCGAGGGGCGGCCTGGCAACGCCGCGCCGTGATTATGTAACGCATTCCCATGCTGGCGCGCCGAAACTATAGAACGACCATGAGGCGATTGAAGACATGGTGGCGCGGCATGGGAGGGCTCCTTTTGCCTTTCCTGTTCGCCATCATGGTTGTGGCGCCCGCTCTGGACGCCTTGGTCTGCGGCGGAGGCGACGTCCGTACGGTTTCGACGCCTGCGGCTGAAATGGCCTCGACGGCCAAATCTGATCATAATCCTGTCGAGCATCGCGAGGCTGGCGATGTCTGCCAGCATGGCCATTGCCATCATGGCGCACCGATGCTGACCGCTCAACTCGGCGACGCTTCGACGCCAGCCCGGGTCCAGATCCTGAACCCAGTGCTGGGTGTCAGAGCCCTGCAGTCCTTGCCGCCCGCCGGACCAGACCGCCCTCCACGCGCCTGACGGACCGCGCGCGATTTGCCGCGCGCCCTTTTCCGTCACATCGCGAGGATTTTTCATGTCATCGACCCTATGGCCGCTGCGAGCGGCCCTGGCCTGCGCCGCCGCGGGAGCGCTTTGCGCAGCGCCGGCCCATGCCGACCCGGCGCCCCCGTTCGCCGAACTTCTGAGGCGGGCCCAGTCTGCGGCCCCCCGTCTGGCCGAAAGCCGGGCGGACGTCGCCCAATCCGAGGGCCTGGCGCGCCAGGCGGGAGCCCGGCCCAACCCGATACTCAGCCTCAATGTCGAGAACTTCGGCGGATCGGGTCCATTCAAGGGCGCCGCCGCCGCCGAGAGCACCGCCGCGTTCGAACAGGCGCTGGAGCTAGGCGGCAAGCGTCCGGCCCGCATCGCCGCAGGCCGCGCCGAACTCGAAGCGGCCCGCGCCAAGGCCGCCCAGGCCCAGGGCGATTTCGCCTTCGACCTGGCCGCCGCCTACGCCCAGGCCGAGGCAGCGGACCTGCGGTTGAAGCTGGCCGGAGACGCCATCGCCCTGGCCGAGGAGGACCTTCGTGTCACCCGCGCCCTGGTCGAGGCGGGCAAGGAGGCCGACCTGCGCAGTCTCCAGGCCCAGTCGGTGATCCAAGCCGCCCGCGCCCAACTGGGCGAGGCCCGGGCTGAGCGCGCCGGCGCCTTCGCCAGGTTGACGGCCCTGTCCGGGGAGGACCTGCCTATCACTTCGATCGCGGTCAGTCTCCTGGCCCATGCCGACAGGATGGAGCCGTTGCCGCTCGTCGATCCGATCGCCACGCCGCCCTATCTGGCGGCGCAAGCCGAGCGGGAGGCGGCAGCGCGCCGGGTTCGGGTCGAACAGACCCGCGCTGCACCCGACGTTTCGGTGTCGCTGGGCGTTCGCCGTCTGGCGGGCGATGACGCCACGGCGTTGGTCGCCGGCCTCTCGGCGCCGTTTCCCATCTTCGACCGCAACAAGGGCAGTATCTCCGCCTCGCAAGCGGCCCTCGTCGCCGCCGACGCCCGCCTCAACGCGGCGCGCCTGGACGCTCAAGCCGAGATCGCATCGGCCCTGGCCAAGGCTGACGCCGCCCAGATCCGGGTCGGCGCCAGTCGGCAGGCCGAGGCGACGGCCACAGAGGCCTATCGTCTGACGCGCCTGGGCTACGAAGGCGGCAAGCTGCCGTTGGTCGAAGTCCTCAACGCCCGTCGCGCGCTGATCGATGCGCGCGATCAAATCCTGGATGCCCGGCTCGAGCGGCTGACCGCCGAAGCCGGCCTCGCGCGCCTGCAGGGCGCCGCGCCGTTTGGAGACCACCCATGAAGTCCTCTTCCATGCCGCTTTACGGCGGCGTCGCCGCCGCGGTGCTGATCGCTGGCGTCGGCGGGTTTGGCCTGGCCAAGCTGACCCAGAAGGCCCCGGCGGCTTCGGCGGCTGAGGCCCCCGTTGCCGCCGAGGGTCATGTCGATCAGGTCGCGCTGAAGCCCGAGGCGATCACCTCGGCCGGCATTCTTACCGAGACTGTCGCGGCCGGCGGCCTCTCGGCCGAAATTCTTGCCCAGGGCTCGGTCACGGCCTCGCCCGGCGGCCAGGCGGTTCTGACCGCCCGGGCCGGCGGCGCGGTCACCCGTATCTTCAAGCGCCTGGGCGACCCGGTGCGCGCCGGCGAGATCCTGGCGATCGTCGAAAGCGGCGACGCCGCCCAGATCGCCGCCGACCGTACGACTGCCGACGCGCCGAAGGCGATCCTGGCCAGCTGCGCGGGCTCGCGCGAGTCGCCACACGGCCGTCCTGCCACGTCGGTACTATGCAGCCAGGCCGAGGCCCTGCCGCCGCCAAGCGCCGAGGCTGCCGGCTCGATGCTGCCGGCGCCGCGCGCGTCACGGCCGACGGCCGGGGCGTGATGGTCGCCAGTCCGATCGCCGGCCGGGTGACCGCCGCTTCGGTCAGCCTGGGCGCCTTCGTCGAGCCGCAGACCGAGCTCTTCCGGGTCGCCGATCCGCGCCAGATCCAGATCGAAGCCTCCGTCACCGGAGCCGACGCCCAGCGCATCGCGCCGGGCGACCGCGCGGTGCTGGAGCTGGGTGATGGCCGCACACTGAACGCTGCCGTGCGCTCGATCACCCCTGGGCTCGACGCCGAGACGCGGGCCGCCACGGCGGTGCTGACCTTGCCCGAGGGCGCGAGCTTGCTGCAGCCGGGCCAGACCTTGCGGGTTCGCATCCTGCCGGCCCGAGCCTCGGAAGCCGGCGGCATCGTCGTGCCCGAGGAGGCGGTTCAGACCCTGGAAGGCAAGGACGTCGTCTTCGTCCGAACCGCCCAGGGCTTCAAGGCCACCCCGGTTCAGGCCGGGGCGCGCAGCGCCGGTCGGGTGGAGATCCTTGGCGGCCTCTCGGCTGGCCAGAAGGTCGCCACCAAGAACGCCTTCCTGCTCAAGGCCGAACTCGGCAAGGGCGCCGGGGAGGAGGAATAGTTATGGCGTTGATGCACCTTCCGCCGCCGCCCGCCACGGTCGCCGGGCCTGCGATCGAAACCCGCTCCAGCCCGCGCCTGAAGATCTCTCTCGGCCCACGCCAACACGGATTCCAAGGGCCTGATCGTCACGGGTCAGGTCCGACGCAACGGATCAGTCGTCGTGGCCGGTGGTCATCTTGATGTCGATGCCTACGGCGCGACCGGGACCCCCGTCGCCCGCATGACCACCAAATGGAACGGCTTGCTCAACGGCGGGCATGGGTCCCACCCGGCCGGCTATCTTGTCCGTTTCGCCGATGTGGCGGTCTCAAGCGTCGCCAGCATCGTGGTCAGCCATCACGTGGGTCAGCATGACGACACGGAGGCGGCCCGATGATCTCCAAGCTTCTGTCGTTCTCGGTGCGCGCCCGCTGGGCCGTACTGTTCGTCGTCTTGGGCATCGCCGCAGTGGGGGCCTGGCAGCTCACCAGGCTGCCGATCGACGCCGTGCCCGACATCACCAACAAGCAGGTCCAGATCAACACCAGCGATTCTTCGCTGTCGCCGATCGAGATTGAAAAGCGGGTGACCTTCCCGGTCGAGACCGCCCTGGCCGGCATTCCCGGCCTGGAGACCACGCGCTCGATCTCGCGCAACGGCTTTTCGCAGGTCACCGCCGTCTTCAAGGAGAACGTCGACCTCTATTTCGCGCGCCAGCAGGTCAATGAGCGCCTGGCCCAGGCGCGCGACAGCCTGCCCGAAGGTATCCAGCCGCAGATCGGGCCTGTGACGACTGGGCTGGGTGAAGTGTTCATGTACGCCGTTGATTTCGCCCATCCCGGCGGTCGCGGCGCGAGGATCCAGGACGGCAAGCCAGGCTGGCAGAGCGATGGGGCGTTCCTGACGCCCGATGGCGCCCGGCTCACCGACGATGTCTCTCGCGCCGCCTATCTGCGCACGGTTCAGGACTGGATCATCAGTCCGCAGTTGCGCGGCGTGCCGGGCGTTGCGGGTATCGACACCATCGGCGGCTTCGAAAAGCAGTACGTCGTCGAGCCCGACCCGGTGAAACTGGCCGCCTACGGTGTTTCTTTCACGGAATTGGCCAAGGCGCTGGAGGCGGCCAATGTCTCGGTCGGCGCCAACTTCGTCGAGCGGGCAGGGGAGGCCTACCTGGTCCGAGCAGACGCGCGCTTCCGTGGCATCGATGAGATCGCCAATGCGATCATCGCCACGCGGGGCGGGGTCGCTGTCGCGGTCAAGGACGTCGCCGCCGTCAAGCTGGGCGGCGAGCTTCGCACCGGCGCGGCCACCATGAATGGCCACGAGGTGGTGATCGGCACCTCGCTGATGCTGATCGGCGAGAACAGTCGCACCGTCGCCAAGGCGGTCGGCGAGAAGCTCACCCAGGTCGAAAAATCGCTGCCGCCGGGGATCATCGTCACCCCGACCCTGGACCGCTCCAAGCTGGTCAACGCCACCGTCGCCACCGTCGAACGAAACCTGGTCGAAGGGGCCGTGCTGGTGGCCGCGGCCCTGTTTCTGCTGCTGGGCAACGTCCGCGCCGCCCTGATCGCGGTGCTGATCATCCCGTTTTCGTTCCTGATGACCGCCATCGGCATGAATGGGCTGAAGGTGTCGGGCAACCTGATGAGCCTGGGGGCCCTGGACTTTGGTCTGATCGTCGACGGCACGGTGATCATCATCGAAAACTGCCTGCGGCGACTGGCCGAGCGGCAGCACCACGAGGGTCGTCTTCTGACCCTGTCCGAGCGCCTGCGGGAAACGGTCCTGGCCTCGCAGGAGATGATCCGCCCGACCGTCTATGGCCAGGCGATCATCTTCCTGGTGTTCGCGCCGCTGCTGACCTTCACCGGCGTCGAGGGCAAGACCTTCTCGCCGATGGCCATCACCCTGATGCTGGCCCTGGCCAGCGCGTTCGTGCTGTCCCTGACCTTCGTGCCGGCCATGGTCGCCCTGCTGATCCGTGGCAAGGTCGCCGAGAAGGATGTCCCGGTCGTCGCCTGGATCAAGCGAATCTACGAGCCGGTCCTGCGACGCTCGGTCGTCCGTCCCTGGCCGTTCATCGCCGGAGGCGTTGGTCTCTTCGCGATCGCCGGGGTGGCCTTCACCCAGCTGGGCCAGGAGTTCATCCCGCAACTGGACGAGAAGAACATCGCCCTGTCTTCGCAGCGGATTCCGTCGACTTCACTGGAGCAGTCGCTGGCGATGCAAAGAAAGGTGGAACAGGCGATCACCAGCCTGCCGGAGGTGGAGCGGATGTTCTCCAAGACCGGCACCGCCGAGGTCGCAACAGATCCGATGCCGCCGAACATCTCCGATGGCTTCGTGATCCTCAAGCCGGAGAAGGACTGGCCGGATGGCGTTGAGAACAAGGCCGATATCCTGGAGCGGGTTCAGGCCAAACTCGACGGCCTGGTCGGCAACAGCTTCGAGCTGACCCAGCCGATCCAGATGCGCTTCAACGAACTGATCGCCGGGGTGCGGGGCGATGTCGCCATCAAGCTCTATGGCGATGATCTGGAGCATATGAGCGCTGCGGCCGCCAAGATCGGGGCGGCCCTGCAAGCCACCCCGGGCGCGGCAGACGTCCGTGTCGAACAGACTAATGGGGCGCCGACCCTCGACGTGCAGTTCGACCGCGCAGCTATCGCCCGGTTCGGCCTGACCGTAGAGGACGTCGCCGACACCGTCGCCGCAGCCCTGGGCGGTCGCGAGGCCGGCCTGGTGTTCGAGGGCGATCGGCGTTTCGCCGTGGTCGTCCGCGTTCCGACGGCCACCCGCAACGACCTGGACGTCCTGGGAGCGCTGCCGGTGATGTTGCCGGAGGAGAGCGGTCACGCGCGCGGCTCGGTTCCGCTTCGCGCCGTCGCCCAGTTCAAGTTCGCCGATGGTCTCAACCAGATCAGCCGCGAGAACGGCAAGCGGCGGGTGGTGATCCAGGCCAATGTGCGAGGGCGCGACGTCGGCTCGTTCGTGGCCGAGGCCACGAGCAAGGTCGAGGCGGTGGCCCTGCCGTCCGGAGCCTGGCTGGAATGGGGCGGTCAGTTCCAGAACCTGAAGGCCGCCTCCGATCGCCTGGCCATCGTGGTGCCGCTGTGCTTCGCCCTGATCTTCGCCATCCTTTACATGGCACTGGGCGGGTTCGGTCGAGCCTTGGCGGTGTTCACCGCTGTGCCGCTCGGTCTGGCGGGGGGCGTCTTCGCCCTAGGCCTGACCGGCATCGCGTTCTCGGTGTCGGCGGCGGTCGGTTTTATCTGCCTGTCCGGCGTGGCGGTGCTCAATGGCCTGGTGGTCATGAGCAGCGTGCGCCAGCGTCTGGAGGACGGCGTCGATCTGACTCAGGCGATCATCGACGGGACCATGGAGCGGGTGCGGCCGGTGATCATGACCGGCCTCGTCCCCGCCATCGGTTTCGTGCCGATGGCCCTCGCCCACGGCACGGGCGCCGAGGTGCAAAAGCCTCTGGCCATTGTCGTGATCGGTGGTCTGATTACAGCCACGGCTCTGACCTTGCTGGTTCTGCCGGCGATCAGTCAGGTGATCTTGCGGCTGACCACTCGGCGCGCGGCGCCCTAAAACGACCGACACAGGTCTAGACTGACCGGTGTTGCGCCCTGGCGTCCTCAGACGTCAGGGCGTTTCGTTTTCGCGCAAAGACAGAACGAACGGCTACGTGTCCGCGGTAGCCGGGGAGATGGCCGGGTTCGTTTTAAATTCGCGCTTAGCCGCGCCGGGGAGGCCCCGCGCAACGTGGCGGCTGAAGAAACTGTGGCCGACTCGGCGCCGCGTCAAAAGCCTACGCCACGGCTTGGCGCAGATCGCCTAAACCTGAAGCCCGGAGACCGTGCAGAAAGACCTGTCCGGGCCCGGAAAACTCAGTAGGCGTTCTTTGCGAGCAGCAGGTGAGGCACGGTCATCAGGCCGATCTTGATATCGGTCATGAACGTCCAACCTTCGATATAGGCGATGTCCGCCTCGACCCGCGCGGCCATGTCTTCGACCGTGCCGGTTTCGCCTCTCAGTCCACGGATCTGAGCCAAGCCTGTCAGTCCAGGGCGAGCCTGGAAGCGGAGGCTGTAGGTCGGGATCAGTTCGCCGTAGTGGATGTCATGCGCCTGGGCGTGGGGGCGGGGGCCGATGATGGACATGTCGCCCCTGAGGACGTTCAGAAGCTGGGGAAGCTCGTCGATGCTGGTCGTGCGGATAAAGCGACCCGTACGCGTCACGCGATCATCGTCGCGTTTGGCCTGGACGACCTTGTCGCCGTTCTCTTCACAACGCATCGAGCGCAGCTTCAAGATCGTGAAGGTCTTGCCATTGAGGCCGCCCCGCGTCTGGCGAAACAATGCCGGGCCCGGCGACTCAAGCTTGATCAGCAGCGCGGCCAGCAAGAGAAGCGGAGCGAAAAAAACCAGAAGCATCGAGGCGGCCAGAATGTCGAAGGCGCGCTTCAACGGATCCGACGCCACACGGCGAAGGGTCTGCGCCGGTTACAGGTCGTGCGCTTGGTTCGGAGTGTCCAACATCTGAGTTACATAGCTGCTGGTCATCTTGAAATCTCCGTCCATCTGCCTTGGCCGAATTCGTCGATGACATTCTGGGATGTGAGCCCATACCCAGAGCCTATCGCGTTAACAACCCGCTAACCTAGTCGACGCAAATCGCACAACGATATCCCCTATTTGGGGTATGGAAACATCGTCATGATCAATTTGCGGGCGTAGTTCTCACTAGAGCTGGCGCCTGCCGCGCCCCGGTTATGTGTGCTCAAGGTTAACCCATAAGCTCAAGCTATTCGAATCGCTGCGGTTGCAGATCTGAAATGTTGATCTTGCCTGTATCATCGAGCTGTCAATTTCTCGACCACCGATAGTACCACCCAATCGGATATACAATTGGGATGGCGACAAAAAAGATGCACCGAAGCGACAAAATTGTAACGGCTCGCCCGTGTTTGCCGCCTAGTCTCGCTCAACGTTTGTCACGAGCCGGAAATTTGGGCGGCTTTTCTCTGATCACGGGTTGGCCGGCCGGAGAAGTGACCACGCCCCATTTCAAGCGCGCCAGGCCAGAGAATATTGCTGATCGGCGGACTGCTGGAAGAACTCAGGCTGTCAGGGCTCCGAGTCGGCTGATCGTTATGGCACCGTCAAATCAGTCGCTGGCTTTTTGTCTTTGGGCCCTGGACGCGCTTACGTCCTGCAGACGAGCAATGACCTTTTTCAGATAGGCCCCATAGTCGGATTTTGCGTATTTCTGCATGAGCTTTGTGGCCTCGTCGTAGGTGATGAAGCCATTTGAAAAGGCGATTTCTTCCAGGCAGGCGATCTTGAAGCCCTGGCGCTTTTCAAGCGTCCTGACGAACTCGGCGGCCTCGAGCAGGCTGTCGGGGGTGCCCGTGTCCAGCCAAGCATAACCGCGCCCCATGATCTCGACCGATAGCTCACCGCGCTCGAGGTAGGCGCGATTGATGTCGGTGATCTCGAGTTCTCCGCGAGCGGAGGGTTTCAGGTTGGCGGCAATATCGACGACGGCGGCGTCGTAGAAATAGAGTCCTGTCACCGCCCAGTTGGACTTGGGCTCAGCGGGCTTTTCCTCGATCGCCTGGGCGCGCATCGCGGCGTCGAAGGATACGACGCCATATCGCTCCGGGTCGGTCACATGATAGGCGAAGACGGTTGCGCCATGGGTGCGGGTCGAGGCCCGTGTGAAGAGTTCGGTCGATCCGTGGCCATAAAAGATGTTGTCGCCCAGGATCAGCGCCGAGGGTGACCCCCCGACGAAATCGGCCCCGATGATGTAGGCTTCCGCCAACCCGTTAGGCTGGGGTTGGATGGCGTATTCGATGCTGCAGCCCCACTGCGAGCCATCTCCCAGCAGGGCCTGGAACGATGGAATGTCGCGGGGAGTCGAGATGATCAGGATCTCGCGAATGCCGGCCAGCATGAGCGTCGACAGCGGATAATAGATCATCGGCTTGTCGTAGACCGGCATCAACTGCTTGGACATGACGAGGGTCATGGGGTGCAGCCGGGTGCCCGAGCCTCCCGCCAGGATGATGCCCTTCATGCGCTATGCCCTTGTTTTAGTTCATCCATGATCTCGCCCAGCGCGGTCTGCCAGGCGCGAGGCTGAATGCCATAGTCCCTGGTCAGCTTGGCTGTCGATAGACGTGAATTGGCGGGCCGCCGGGCTTGCGTGGGATAGTCCGCGGTTGAAATGCCTTCCACCGCCACCGAGGAGCCGCCGGCTTGTGCGTTCAGCGCGAAGATCTCGCGCGCCAGTCCCGCCCAGTTCGTCTCGCCGGCGTTCACGAAGTGATAGATCCCGCTCGCGGCGTCCGGCGCCGCCATCATCTGCAGCGTTATGGTCCGCAAGGTCTCGGCGATATCGCGAGCAGAGGTGGGACAGCCGAGTTGATCCTCCACGACCCTCAGTCTTGATCTTTCGCTTCCGAGGCGCAGCATCGTCTTAAGGAAATTGGACCCATGAGCGCTGAGCACCCATGCGGTACGCAGAACGACAGAGCGGCGATTGCCGGCCCTGACCGCCAGCTCTCCGGCCAGTTTGGAGGCGCCATACACGTTGAGCGGGCCGACGGGGTCATCTTCGCGATAGGGATGCTCCGCCCCGCCATTGAAGACATAGTCGGTGGAGACGTGAATCAGCGGAACGTCCATGGCCCGAGTCAGGTCGGCGAGCGTGGCGGGGCCCACGGCATTCGCGGCGAAAGCGGCGGCGACCTCGCCTTCAGCTCTGTCGACCGCCGTATAGGCTCCGGCATTGATGACGGCGTCAAAGGAGCGTTGCGCGAAGACCGCCCTGATTGACGAAGGATCTGCGAGGTCAAGCTCGGCTCGTCCCGGCATGTAGAGCGTCACGCCCTGGGGCCAATGGACCAGCGCCAGCTCTCGACCGACTTGCCCTGTGCCTCCCGTGACCAAAATGTTCAAAACATCGTCTCATACTTCAAAGGATTTCTCCTTGACCCTTTTCAAGGTGCGATCAAGGGGCGCGGCGGGCCCTGTGAATTTGGCCGCTTCGGCGGGGCGATCTTAGTTCGATGAGAGAGCGTTTATAGACGAGTCGCTCCCTGTCCGACCGAAATGGCTTGGCGTCACGGATCGCAAGCCAGACCGCATCGCCGTTCCGATCGACCAAGCGCTCTCATTGAGCCTTTCTCGCCCGCCGCGACGCCACCCGCTGCTCTGACCTCGAGGCCCACGCGTACCGCCTATGCGGTAAGGGGCGGAAAAAAGCTGGTTGGCAGGGGTGCGGAAATCTTGGACTGGCGCGTCATTTAGGTATCGCCTGTTTGGCGAGGTCGGGAGATCGCATCCAAATGAAGCCTGTCCGGATAAAGCTTGGTGGGGCCACGGCCTTGGCCGCGATCCTCGCTCTGAGCGTCTTTGGCGCTTCCCGGGCGGCCAGACCCGATGAGGGGAAGGCGATCGCGATCATGGGAGCCACGGTTTTCGACGCCACCGGCGCTGCTCCGCATCTGGCCAATGTGGTGATTCGGGATGGGCGCATCGCCGAGGTCGGCCCAGACGTGAAGGCGCCTCGCGGAGCCCGGATGATCGACGCCAAGGGTGAGGCGCTGCTGCCGGGCTTCTACGATCTTCACACGCACTGGACGCCGAGCGGCGTCCCCGGCAGCACGCCGCAGATCGCGAGCGCCTATGTGGCGGCGGGAGTCACCACGGTCAGCGACTTCAATGCCGCGCCGGAATCCTGGGCGCCCCGTCGCCAATGGCTGTCGACGCTTACCGCGCCGCACGTCAACTTCGCGGCCCGGATGAGCACCCCCGGCGGCCACGGCGCCGACTGGGCCGATACGGCCACCACCAAGTGGGTCAACACGCCCGAGGCCGCGCGCGCCGCAGTCAAGGCGCTGGTTCCCTACAAGCCTGACCTGATCAAGGCGTTCACCGATGGCTGGCGCTATGGCGTGGCGCCTGACAACACCAGCATGGATGAGTGGACGCTCTCGGCCCTGGTCGATGAGGCGCACAAGAATGACCTGAAGGTCTTTACCCACACCGTCAGCGTCGATCGCGGCGAAGCGGCTGGTCGCGCCAAGGTCGATGTCATTACTCATAGCCTGCAGGACCGGCGTCTCGACGCCGAGGCCATCGAGATCATCAAGGCTGGCGGAACGTCAGATACGCCGACCCTTGCCGTCTATGAGCCGGTCAAGCCGGGCCAGCCGGCGCGCGATCCGGAAGACCCCAAGAACCGGCAGGGCTTTCTGAAATTCGACAACGCCCTGCACAACGCCAAGGCGCTGCAAGATGCTGGCGTGATCATCGCCCTCGGCACCGATGCGGGGATGCCCGGCACGCCGCATGGCGTCTCAACGCTGCACGAGATGGAGTTGCTGGTCCGCGCGGGTCTGACGCCCACCCAGGCCCTGATGGCAGGCACCGCCCTGAGCGCCAAGGTGATCAACCAGTTGGGTGATCGCGGCACGATCGAGAAGGGCAAGCGGGCCGACTTGGTTTTGATCAAGGGTGAGCCGTGGAAAACCATCAGTGACGTGCGCAAGACCGATCGCGTTTTCATTGATGGCAAGCTGGTGTTCGGGCCGGGCGCTCCGCCCATGACGACCAACGAAGCGACGACGATGGCGTCGCTTCCCGCCAAGGCGCAGATCGATGATTTCGAGCGGTCAGACGGCCGTTCCAGCCTGGATACCCTGCGGACCGACGATCCGGATGGCGGTTTGGATCGCACGGTGGAAATCAGTCAGGTCATCGCGCGCGGCGACCAGGGCAGGGCCCTGTCGATCAACGCCCGGATGGCCATGAAGGCCAAGCCTTCGGCCGGCGTGATCATTCCGCTCACGCGCGGGTCGATCCAGCCCGTCGACGCCCGCGCCTTCACCGGCGTTCGCTTCGAGGTCCGCGGCGATGGCGACTACGCCTTGGGTGTCACCACGTCGGGCGGCCGTTGGGCCGCGCCGTTCTCAGCCGGCTCGAGCTGGGCGACGGTTGAGATTCCGTTTTCGGCCCTGAAGGGCGCCAGCGAACGCAACAAGGGCGAGTGGACCGGCGCAGACCTGACCGAAGTCGAGTTTATGGGTGGCCGAAAGGGCGGTGAAAAGCTCTGGCTGGAAGTCGATAACGTTGTTTTCTATTGAGCTGATGTGTCTATCGCAAGGTGTTGTGGCATAGATCGCGTCATTACAAGTTAAGGTCGGGATTTTATATTTGTAAGGCTGCACATTGTATTTACCAATTTGCGGTCTAAAGCGAAACTTCAAGTCAGGGGACTGTCTATATGAGTAACGCCAAAGCGCTTCGCGCAACCATGTTCGCTACCTCGGCGCTTTGCGCGGCGTGGGGCGGTCAAGCCGCCGCCCAGGCCGCAGCCGCGCCCCAGGACGCCACGGTCGAGGAAATCGTCGTCGTCGGTTCGCGCATCGAAGGCGCCAAGGCCACGGCCGCCCTGCCGGTCACCGTGATCGACGCCAAGCAGCTGGACGCCGTCGCGGCCAGTTCGGGCGATGACCTGTTCCGCTCGATCCCGCAGATGGGCGACGTCAACTACAACTCCAGCTACCTGTCGGGCAGCAGCAACTCGGCGCGGGGCGACATCGGGTCGGTGAACCTGCGCAACCTGGGCTCGGGCAATACGCTGGTGCTGCTGAACGGCCGCCGCGTCGTCGCGCACCCGACCAGCCAGGCCGACGGCACCAGCCTGGTCCCGACCATCACCTACAACACCAACGCCATCCCCACCTCCGGCCTCAAGCGCCTGGAAGTTCTGCGTGACGGCGCCGCCGCCATCTATGGCTCGGACGCCGTGGCCGGCGTGGTCAACATCATCCTGCAGGACAAGTACGACGGCGTTCAGGTCGAAGTTCAGCACGGCGCTGCGGCTGGCACCCACCTGAAGGAATATGAGTTCAACGGCCTGTACGGCCACAATTTCGAACGCGGTAATGTCACCGCCTTTGTCAGCTATGACCAGCGCACCGCGCTGCGCACGCGCGACCAGGCCTTCACCGCTTCGGCCGACAAGCGGCCGCTGTTTACCGGCACGCGCTTCGATGGCGCGGCCACGCTGGACGGTCGCGGCACGGTCACGCCTTGGGGCAGTTTCTCGACCGGCACAGCCGTTCGTCTCAACGGCGCCTTGCTGACCAGCACGGCCGGCGCCTTCCACACCCAGCCGACGACCAATCCTGGCAGCCTGGTGGCGCTCGGCTCGGGCGTCAGCCTCGACGACGGTGCGCCCGCGACCTCGGGCGATGACCGCAACCTGCGCTACGATTCCGCCGCCAGCGATCTGTCGATCATGCCGGAGTTGAAGCGCCTCAACGTCTTCCTGACCGGCAACTACGAGGTCACCGACACCATCACCGCCTTCGGTGAAGTCGGCGTCTACAGCGCCAAGACCCACGCCTTCCAGGCGCCGGTCACCACGACCTCGGCCCAGGTGATCACGGCTCCGGCGTCCAACTACTGGAACCCCTTCGGCCCGACCACCTTCAACGGCGTCGCCAACCCCAACCGCATCGCGGGCACGACGGCTCCGGCCGCTGGCCTGAACGTGACCCTGACCAGCTACGACTTCGTCGACGCCGGCAAGTCCAAGGTCGACGTCACCAACAGCCAGACCCGCTTCCTGGGCGGCCTGAAGGGCGAGGCTCTGGGCTTCAAGTGGGAGTCGGCCCTGCTGTATTCGCAGGCCAAGGTCGAGGATGTCTCGGACGGCATCAGCGCCACGGCGGCCCAGAAGCAATTGGCCCTGTCGACCCCCGACGCCTACAACCCGTTCAACGGCGGTACGGCCGGAAATCCCAGCGTTGGCGACGCCACCCCCAGCAGCAACGCCGCGATCGACGCGATCCGCGTGAAGTCCAAGCGCGAGAGCACCAGCTCGCTGACCTCGTGGGACTTCCGCGTCTCGAAGGCTGACCTGTTCACCCTGCCGGCCGGCGACGTCGGCATGGCGTCGGGCGTCGAGTTCCGCCGCGAGACCCAGAAGGACGACCGTGACGCCCGCGTCGACGGCACGATCACCTACACCAATTCGGTGACCGGCGTCGTCTATGGCAGCGATCTGGTCGGCACCAGCCCGTCGCCCGACACCAAAGGCTCGCGCAATGTCGGCTCGGCCTATGTCGAGTTCGCCGTGCCGGTGATTTCGCCGGAAATGGGCATCCCGCTAGTCCGCAGCGTCGAGGTTCAGCTGGCCGGTCGCGCCGAAAAGTACAGCGACGTCGGTTCGGTGGCCAAGCCGAAGGTGGCCGTGGCCTGGGACCTGTTCGACGGCTTCCGTCTGCGTGGGTCGTGGGCTCAGGGCTTCAAGGCCCCCAACCTTGAGCAGATCAACGCCACGGTCGTCACTCGCGCCAACACGCGCACGGACTATATTCGCTGCGAGGCTGACCTGCGGGCCGGCCGTATCACCAGCTTCAGCAACTGCTCGCGGACACTCAGCGTCCAGGCGCAGCGTTCGGGCAATCCTGACCTGAAGCCGGAAAAGTCGGAAACCTCGGGCTTTGGTCTGGTGTTCGAACCCAAGTTCGTGCCGGCCGATTACGGCCGCTTCACCTTCACCGCCGACTACTGGCGCGTGAAGCAGGAAGGCATCGTTGGACTGTTCGGCGAGGGTAACGCCCTGATCGCCGACTATCTGGCGCGCCAAAGCGGCGGCAGCAATCCTGACGTCGTCCGCGCCGCCGCTACCGCCGATGATGTCGCGGCTTTTGCCGGCACCGGCCTGACGCCGGTCGGCACGGTGCTCTACGTCAAGGATCAGTATCAGAACCTGCTGCCGCAAGAGGCGCGCGGCCTGGACCTGAACCTGCTCTATCGCCTGCACGGCACGCGGTTCGGTGACTTTGACGTCAACGTCAACGGCGCCCACCTGATCAAGTTCTATCAGTCGCCGTCGCCCGCCATCGCCACCCTTCTGCGCGCGCGCGGCGGGTACGATCAATGCCGGCACCACCATCACCGGCGGCGGCGATCAGATCCGTCAGAACGGCAAGCCGGAATGGAAGTGGACGACCTCCGTTACCTGGAACCTCAACCATGTCACGGTCGGCGCCTTCACCCAGTATATCGGTGACGTCGAAGATACCGCTCTGCTGGACTCGGCGGGTTCGGCCTGGGTTGTCGACTCCCAGGTCACCGGCAATCTCTATGGCGAGTATGAGTTCACCGAAGGCTGGGCGGCTAATACCCGCGTGAAGCTCGGTGTTCGCAACATCACGGACGAGACGCCGCCGGTGTCCTCGGACGGCTACTTGGCCCGTCTGTATCAGCCCTATGGCCGCTACTTCTACGGCAGCATCCGCAAGACGTTCTAACCAACAGGCCGCGCTCCCTTCGGGGAGCGCGGTTTTCCGGTCTGCATGTGCGGACACAGTTTATTGGGCGGGGCGGGCGTCGGCTCGACCGCCAGGTGGCGACGGCCGGCCATGGCCTTGCCCACAGTTTTCAAAGCGCCGTCTCGGCGCCACGCGCAGAGCTGTCCAAGCGCCAAACAGGCCCTTGAGATCCTCGCCGATTCCCTCGTCGCCATCGCCCAGTGATCACCGGCGCGGTTGAGGCAAGGGCGAGGCTGGAGGCGCTAATTGTCTGAAAAGGTGGAGGCCCGGCCCGGAATCGAACCGGGGTGCACGGATTTGCAATCCGAGATGATCTTATAAAAAATAGATACTTAGGTGAAAACTGGCCAGTTTCGCCCCCCATACAAATCAATGGGTTACAGCCGCGTCGCAAACCAGATCTGGCTGCTTCTGCAAGACGAAAGCCGCAGGTCGGCCAAACGAAAAACCCCGCCACGCTGGCAGGCGTGAGCGGGGTTCCAAATGGCTTAGCCGGACAGCAAAGACCAAATACAGATTACGGCCTAGGGGTCGGCTGCGCAAGCTGTGAGCCCTTGCGTGGGGGGAAAGGCCGGCGGCTAGATCGCGCCAAATTCGTAGCCGAGAAGCTAGAGTGGCAGCGCCAGGTCCTATTCGACAAGTCGCTCACGCCTATCGCGAGGCTGCTCGCGGCGGTGCTAATGCACGATCTAAATGGGAATAAGGGTGGAGCCTGGCGCTCTCAGGAATCCCTAGCTGAGATCTTGGGGATTGAGGTGCGGAGCGTGCGACGTGCGGCCCGAGCCCTTGAACTCGCCGGCCATCTTGAGATCACGGTGTCTCCGGGGCGGGGGCGCGGCAATTTCTATCAAGCGCTGATCATCGCGGCGGTGCCCGCCGCTCTTGAGCCCAAAAGCCGGACGGCAGGGTCCTCATTTGCAGAACCTAACCGGACTCTTGATACCGAGAAAGCGGACGCTGGAGTCCCCCCATACCTTTATAAATCCATTAAAACCCCCTTTCCCCCCCAATCGAACGAGACCAGATCGCGGCATGAGCAAGTCGGCGGTGAAAGGCGGCGGTCGCGTTGCGCACCAAAAGCGGTTGGACCAAAATGCCTTGTGGAGTTCAGTGAACAAAAAGGCGGCGAACGAGCAGTGCAGTTCCCGGACCCTGAAATCCGGCGCGACTTTATCGAGGCGATGACCTTGGAGGGGGTAAGTAGTTATGTCGATAGAGCTGCCTGGAGATCGGAAGATCGGACTATTATTTGCTGTATTGGATTTGCTAGAGACAATATATTGAATAGAGCGCGAAGCGTAATTTCAAAATATGGGCTAAAAATTATCGTTGATACTGGTGAGCACCGAAGATTGTTCGCCGGGGTCACGCTGCACGAAATCGCGACGGCGCTGGATGTCCAGCCGGTTGACGTGCTTTTCACCTAGCTCCGGCGAAGAGTGACTCATGGCTGACGCTGGGAATGTCGGCTATCGGCGCGCCGCGATCTGGACGCATCGCAAAGCTTTGGTGGCTAGAGCCGCAAACTTGGCGATGCGCTGGATCTTCAGCGCTCAGGCGTCGAGCAGGCCGAACTTTAGACGGGGGACCGTCCTATGGTGCCGACGTAAGCCCCTTCAAGCCGCACACATTCGTCCGCATTTGTCGTGGCAAGACTGGACCTTCTCTTGGGGCTAAACGGCCTGGGAGCGCACATGGTCGTAACATCGATTCAACCTGTCCAAAACAACACGTTGACCTGTTCGCCCGGCGCGCGTACCGGTGCGCATGCTATTCACTCAGGGCCAAGTACGCAGTCTTCTCGAAATTCAGTTCGAGACCTTGCGCCGGTGGCGCGAGCACATTCCTGCGCTGGCTCAGCACAAGGGGCACGCGCCCAGTTTTACGCCCGGCGACGTCGTGGCTTTAGCTCTGATCTCTGACTTGGTGGCCCAATACGGTGTGCGTCCCAACGCGTTGGCGTCGTCGTTCGATTCGTTGGTGGAGGCCTGCCACGGCTGCTCGTGGATGATGCTTGAGACTTGTGTCGTGGTGTTCGACGCTGCCGGAGTAAGACTCCTACAGGCCAGTGACACCCGCCGCGACGTCGGGGAAGGCCTGATCCTGTCCGTGCCTTGCCGCCCATTGGTCGAGCGCCTGCGCGCACGTCTGGTCGACGCAGAACCGGAAGCGGTGCAGCCAGCGCTGCAGTTCCCGCCGGTTTCCGTGCGAGGTGGGCGATGAACGTCACTCGATCACCCGAGCCGTGGGGCGGCTGGGCATGACCGCCGACCTCTTCGCCACCGAGGAACCGATTGGCCAATGGCTGTTCGACTTGGCGATTGATCGTCTGCCAGTCGTTGACGGATTGACGCCGGTTGTGGGTTTCGACCGCTACGGACGGACACCTGAGGAGGTCGCCACGGTCGAACGCGCTGCCCAGTATGGGGCGGCGGCGGTCTTCTTCGAGGCAGGCCGCAATGGCCGTGCTCCGGTAGCGCAGGCCTTCATCTTCGTCTCGGAACCCGGTGGCGACGAGGATTTCGCCGAACTGCACAAGCGTCTTTGGAGCTGGGGCGGTGTGCCGCTCGTCTACCGCAAGGTCGGAGGTGCAGTGCAGCTCTTCCGGTGCGCGCACGACCCCGATTTCATGACTGATGATGGCCGCGTCGTCTGCAAGCCGTTTCGCACGCTCGATCTCGCTAGCCGCATCGCCCGCGCTGAGGCTTGGTGGGACGCAGGGCAGCTTCGCAACGGTACGCTCTGGGACGATCCCGCAGTCTGTCACCTTATGCTGTCAGCTCAGAAGGCCGCGCATCGCAAACTCGTCGATGCGGTCCGGGCGCTGAACGCGGATCTGGTAGCGCAGTCGATCTTGCCTGTGGAATTGCGGCGGCGGCTGCTCATCCTGTCGCTCCTCATCGCCTATCTCGAAGAGCGCGACGTTCTGCGTCCTGCGTTCTTCGACGACTTCCTTCCGCAGGCCACGCGGTTCTTCGAGGTGCTGCGGGATGCGCCAGCGCTGATTGCGATGCTCAAGGAGCTGGAAGCCCGCTTCAACGGGAATGTCTTCTCTCTTACGGCGGCGGAAGAGGAGGCTCTGCGGGGCAACGATGACTTGGAGCGTTTCGCCCGCCTCGTCGAAGGCCACGAGGCGCCGGGCGGACAACTGAGCTTCTGGCGGCTCTATTCCTTCCGCGACCTGCCCGTCGAACTCATCAGCCACATCTATCAGCTGTTTGTCACGGACGCTGACAGCTCCGTCTACACGCCGCCGATGCTGGTTCGGTTGATGCTGGACGAAGCCCTGAGTTGGGAGCGGATTACGCGGCTGCTCGCGACTGACGAGGTCATCCTCGACCCGGCCTGCGGATCTGGGGTCTTCCTGGTCGAAGCCTACAAGCGCCTCGTGTTGCACTGGCGCAGCCAGCACCAGTGGGAGCGACCGGGCGTCGAGCAACTGCGCGCCTTGCTCGGACGGGTGCATGGCGTTGACCTGGAGCAAGGTGCTGTTGAGCTTGCTGCGTTCAGCCTGTGCTTGGCCTTGTGCGACGCGCTCGAGCCGGCGGAGATCCGCTCGAGCGTGAAGCTGTTCCCGCGGTTGGGCGGCGTGTCGCTTCATCACCGTTGCTTCTTCCAGGCCAAGGAAGAAGGCTTGGTTCGTGCGCCCGTGGGCGTCGTCCTTGGCAACCCTCCCTTTGAGTCCGCGATGACCACGGAGGCTGCTGAACGGAGCTACAACGCCTACCAAGCCGAACATGGCGATCTCGCCGACCGACAGCTTGCCTACCTCTTCTTGCATGAAGCGACGGCGATGCTGGCACCAGGCGGACTGATCAGCATGATTCAGCCGTCGGGGTTCCTCTATAATCAGCTCGCCGGTCCCTTCCGGGCGCGGTACTTCGCCAGCTGGAACGTCCGCGAGGTCCTCGACTTCGTCTCGGTCCGCGGCCTTTTCAAGAAGGGCGAAGCCGACCCCAAGATCATCATCGCCGTGGCCGAAAGCGCCGCGCCTGATCCTAAGCGCAACCTGCTGCATGCCGTCTTTCGCAGAAATGGCCGGACCGAAGCCGAGCAGGGCTTCGAGATCGACTATTACGACATGCATTGGTTGACGCGGGGCTCGATCGGCGAGAGCGCTGACGTCTGGCGAGCCAACCTGTTGGGCGGCCCTAGAGTGCTTAGCTTCGTGCAGCGGTTGCGGGGCTACCGAACGCTCGGCGACTACGCCGCGGGCGAGAAGTGGGACTACGGCGAAGGTTTTATCGCGGGACAGAAGGGCATCGATCGCCCGGCGGAACACCTGATCGGCAAGCCTTTGTTGCCGACCAGAGCGTTGTCGGCAGACGGCTTGGACGAGGCAGCCGTCACGACAGTTCCTGCTCAGAAGATCAAGGACCCCAAATCCGCACGACGCTTCACCGCCCCGATGCTGCTGATCAAGGAGCATCAGGACTTGTTTCACGGTCTGCGAGAGCAGGGATACCTGACGTTCAAGGATGAGATCGTCGGCTTCGCTGCGCCCGCTAGCGATCTTGGAAAGCTTAGGCAGGTCGAGAGCTGGATCGATCAAAACAACGTTGCGCTTCGCGCCTATGCCGCAGGCATAAGCGGACGCCTGTTCAACCGGCGGGCAACCTCAATCGCCAGCGCGGACGTGCTGGCGATCCCTTATCCCGATGGTGAAGATCTCGACCTGAGCGAAAACGAAGCCCTGCTTTGCGCGGATATTGTGACCCACATGCGCGACTTCGTCCGCCGAGGTAGCGATGCGCCCGCCATGAAGCGAACTGCGGACGAGGGTCTCCAGGGATTCGCCGAAGTCTTCGTCCGCCAGATCCAGTCCGTCTATCCCGACCAACCTTTCAGGGCGCTTGCCCCCTTCCATTGGCCAGGCGTTGTCTGCCAGCCATTCGTCTTCGGGACTGGAGATGTCGACTGGTCCGGATCTGAAGCGCTAGCAGGCCAAGTCGATGCTCTGTTGCGGGCTCAAAAGGGGCAAAGCCTTTCAGTGACCCGTGTGGCGCGGCTCTATGAAGGGCGGTTCGCCTTTATGCTGAAGCCCAACCGTCTGAGGTTCTGGCTCAAGTCTGTCGCCCTTAGGGACGCAGATGAGATGCTAGTCGATCTTCGCCACCAGGGATTCTAACGCGTGCTGGCCGATAGCTCCTCGACCTCGATCGGCGCCGGCGTCTTCGCTAGGGACGTTCAGCGACCGGCAGCGTTCAGGCGGAACCTTATTGGCTTCATCGCTCAGGAATTGCCGAGGTGGCGAAATCATCCTCAACGGCGGCATGAGACGGCCGAAACGGTTTTAACGTCGCAGCTATGCGCCCACCTCAATAGTGCGACGCGCCTAGCGCCGGGCTGGGACATTCTACAATTTCGCGTCGAAGAGCCGGATGAACAGCATAGAGGTCGTAAGATCGATCTCGTCCCATCCGCAAGCGGCGCGACAATCTGGATCGAGGGCCGAGCACACACGCACTACGACAGCTTGCTGCCGATCGAGTGCAAGCGGCTTCCAGTGCCAGCCGATCCCCGGCGTGACGCTCGCGAATATCTACACAGCGAAATGTCGACCACTGGCGGTATCCAGCGCTTCAAGGCTGGGCATCACGGCGGTGCCCACAATGAGGCGCTCATGATCGCCTATGTTCAATCCGACACGCTCGACCAATGGGTCGAACGCGTGGGTGAGTGGGTCGCCAGCCTTGTGGCCAACAAGGTCTCAGGCTGGAGCGACGGCGAGGCGCTGCATCGCGTCTGTCGCCCAGACCCCCTACTGATGAGGCTGGAATCCGCGCATGTGCGAACTGACCCGCTGGCCGCTATTGCGATCACCCATCTCTGGATCGACATGATCTCCGGAAATGCCAGCCAGTAGGGACCTGCGTCTCGTCGGCGCTCATTAGCCGGAGCTTCAAACGAAAGGCTCGGCGGCGATCTGGACGATCCGCTGGCGCATGCGCTGACCAGCAGCGGCGAACGGCGGCGGCAGTGCCAGATCGGGCATGGCGTCGACCAGCCGCCGCGCGCAGTCGGCCATCAGCACCAGGGCCCTGGCGCGGGGCATTTCGATGGTCTGAGCCAGTTGCAGGAAGTCGTCGGGCGTTAGGCGGCTGTTATTGCCGTTCATTAGGAAGGCCATCCGGTCGTTAGCCAGGCCTGGAAGACGATGGTGGTCAGCTTTAGCGCTCCGTGGTCGCCCACGTCTTCAACGCTGAAAAGGGGATGATATCTGGATCGTCGCACAGCACGGGGAAGCGTGTCACGACATAGTGGCGGATGTCCTCGAGGCCGAGTTGCTCTTTCAATAGGTGCTCGCGACCGCGCTCCTTGGTGATCGCGTTTCGATGAGCACGGACGATATTCCGATTGTGTCGCGCGTACCGCGCGGGCTCACCTTCAACCAATCGCCCGTCAAGCAGGGTATTTTTGCACTGAAAGTTGTGAATCACGCCTGCCTTTGTGGTGACGACGTCGAACTCGCGGCGCTTGATCCGCTTCACCTGGGCGATGGAAAATCCGGCCTCCTGCAGAATCGCGCTGACCTTCTTCTCGAATATGAACCCAGATCGGATCTGGAACCGCTTCTTGCGGTTGAGAACTCGATCACGCCATGCGTAGACGAATCTGGTCAGCAGCGTGACGTTTCCGATCAGATCGTCGCCCACTATAACGAACGGCTGGTGACTATTGATCGCGACGCCATAATCGGCACCGGTGTGAATGAAAGCTGCTTGGTTGATGTCCGGCCACTGCTTAGAAATGAAGTCCACGGCGGCCAGGAAAGGGGCGGCGGAGACCGTGACGACGTGACTTTCTCCGCCACGCAGCAGCGGTAGGATCAGTTCGCAGACAGGCTTGAAACTGGTCCCGGCCAGGTCGAACTCCGCGAACGCTGCTTCAATTAACGCGATCTGATGGGCGACCTCGCGCTTCGACAACAGCCGTCGTGGATCAAGATGGTCGCTGTTCGGCATGGACCCGATCACACCGTGGTCCAGCATGTCGGTGATCGACACGCGCTCGGGATCCATCGCGCCAGCGTCCAGGAGGTCGACGTTGCGGCTGCCGCGGCAGCTTAAGCCGTCAGCTTCCACCGAGTAGTCGTCGAAGAAATACGCCAGCATTCGCATCTGGTGGAGATTGACAACCGGCCCGGTCGCCAACTCGGTGAGCGTCAGAAGCGGCAGCAGCTCGACGGTCGTGTTCGCCTTTATGGCACCGTTGCAGAGCTGTGGCATCACGTAGTGAAGGGCGACCATTCGGCGGCGCCTGGTATGCAGATATCCCACGGCGTGGGCGACGGTCGGAAGGTCGAGGGGGAACCCGTGGGCGCGGCATCCAGTCACAAGTCCGAACACGAGGGTCAGGGTGTCGAGCATACGTGTCTCGATGCCGCCATCGTAGATTGATCGGATGCGTTGTTCGAGCCAGGGGCGTTTAGGCCCTACGGCTTGGCTTAGCGGCATGCCGACGAAGCTGTGGTGGAAAGCCTCGTCATCGAGCGGCTCCGTCGCGAAATTGATAAGTTCTTCCGCACCTTGCAGGACTCGATGCCAGCCTGTTGGCGTCGCGATCCGATCATATTTGGCCAGTTCGGCGGCGATAGCTGACACCGTGCGGCTCAGTTCGCCTTCAAGTGCGTTGATGAGGGGCGGGCCTGAAAGAACGCCTGCGAACATTGTTCTCTGCCTCTTGTCGATGGTTAGCACCGCGCCTGATAGGCCGAGCGCCCGCGAGAGCTTGGCGCCAGGTTAGGCGTAATCTCAGGGACGCAATTTGGAGCTCACGCGCCTAAGGCGCTCAAGGTCGTCGGCCGACAGTCGTAAATCTTGAGCAGAGGCGAAGTCTCGGACCTGAGCAGGGTGGCGCGCGCCAGGGATCGCGCGCAAATGGGGGCGCTGAGCCACGAGCCAGGATAGGGCTATGGCGGCCGGCGCCAGCGCCCGCTCGGCGGCGATCGCCGTCAGCACCTTCACAACCGGACTTGTGGCGTCGAGCGCGTCTGGGGCAAATCGCGGGTCGTTGCGCCGGTAGTCGTCATCCAGGCGCTCGGCAGCGGCTTTCGCAGGCCCTGCAAGCCGGCCGCGCCCCAAAGGCGAGTAGGCGACAAAAACTGCGCCGAGACGCTCGGCTTCGTCCAGCAGCTCGAGTTCAGCTACCCGTTGCAGGAGCGAGTACTCGTTCTGAACGGCGGAGATGGCATGGACCGCGTGCGCCCGCCGAAGGGTCGGGGCATCCGTAGCCGACAGTCCCAGCCTGCGAACCTTGCCCGCCTTCACCAAGTCAGACATCGCGCCGACGACGTCCTCGACGGGCACGCGTGGGTCAGGACGATGCTGGTAGAGCAAGTCGATCGTTTCGCGCTTCAACCTGCGGAGACTGCCTTCGACGGCCGTGACCATCGCTTCCCGACTGCTATCCAAGCCTGTGATTCCGCCCCCGTCCAGACGATAGCCGAACTTGGTGGCGATGGTGACATGGGCCGAACGACCGCCAAGCGCCGAAGCGAGGATCTCCTCGTTGCGAAAGGGGCCGTAGAGTTCGGCGGTGTCGAAGTGCTCGACACCGGCGTCGAGCGCTGCATGGATCGTTGCGGTCGCCATGGTCGGATCGACGTGGCCATAGATGCCGGTCAGCGCCATGCAGCCCAAGCCGATTGGCATGGTGCCAGACCAAGCCTGAGCGCCGAAATCGGGAAGGTTTGTCATGATGCTCGGGCGGCGAGAATAGCCTCTTCGACAGCCGCCAACAGCGTCTCGGACCCATCGCGCTTCAACTGGAAGGCCTGTGGCGCCATTTCCGCCATCAACCAGGCGATCCAGTTGGCTGCTTCCAAGCGCAGCTCGACATTCTGATCCCTGTCCGGGCCAAGCGCGACGGTTGAATCGAGCACCGTCATCACGACCGCGTCGTAGTCCTCGATGCTCAGTCGCGCCAAGTCGCGGAGCCGCGCCAACCGATCCGCAGGCAGCGATCGACCTGTAATGGACAAGCCAGCATTTAGGTAAGCAAAGGCGTCAAGTGGGGGCCGGTCCACCAGGATGACGTCGCAGGATAGCGACAGCTCCGCCTCCCGCCGTAGCCCTTCCGCCATCATCCATAGCGAACTGTCGATGGAATGGTCGGTGAGGATGGGAAAGCCGAGTTCGCGCGCCTTGACGGCCAGGCCGCCGATACGGCCAACGCGGAGGTCGTGCGCTTCGAGCTGCTTCTGCAGCGAATCCAGGAATGTGGATTTGCCCGTCGAATGGGTGCCGGTGATGGCGAGCTTGAAAACGGATGTCACAGGAGCTTGCCTTGTCGAGATCCCAGGATGTCGGCCTCTGCCAGCAATTCGGGCTGGCCGGCCTTGGTTGCCCGCGCTTTCAGTTCCAGGAACACCAATCCCGTCAACGTCGCGTCGAAGAGCGCCGAGTGGTGTCCCAGGCCGGAGCGCCTACGCGCCTGCTCGGTAAGGCCAAGGCTTGCGCCGACGTTCTCCAAACTATGCGAGGTCAGGTCAGGAAGAACCAGCCGCGCCAAGCGCAGGGTGTCGATGGCCTTGGAGGCTGACCAGTCAGGCAAGCTTCGGGCCAGGATGTCGACCTCGACCTTGACGTTGTGGCCGACAATGGCGGCTCCATCGAGCCAGCGCATCAACTCGTCGGCGACGTCATCGATCGAGGGCGCCGACGCGACGTCCTCGTTGGTGATGCCGTGGATGCGGGTGACGTGAGGCGAGATGGGCGTTTCAGGACGGATGAAGTAGTGTCTCTGCCGCTCTCGGAGTTCGCCATCAACGATCTGCACCATGGCCAGCTCGACAATCTCGGGTGGACTGGCCCCATTGCCTTCGACGTCGATGACCCAAAAGGCCGATTGATCTAATCCCATCCGACCTCCGCTCGGCCATGGCGCCGCACTAGGTGCGGATGGCTCCGATCGTGCACTTGGTAGTTCAAGGCGTGCTGCACGAAATAGCGCTGTTGCTCGGTGCTGTCGCCGACCTCGATACGTCGAGCGTCGATGGTGAAATCGTTGGAATCCAGCTGCGCCAGGGTCGCGAGCGAGGCGACGGTGTCACGAGTCGGCGTCCTGTGGTTGGCCGCGCAGATCTCCGCCTGGGCGGCCGGGCAGATGTCGCAGACGTCAGGCAGGCCGAAGTGGCCATTGTAGTCCGCTACCTTGTGGGCGTAGGCCACGCCGCAAGATGTCTTGCGGAAAAGCGGCATGGAGCCGAATGCTAGCAGCACGCGCTCTTCCAACTCTCTGGGCAGAATTTTTCGGCGGGGGATGTCGTCATAGAGATCGGATACGCCTGCCGCACGGAAGTGCTCGCGGATCTCCTTGCGGTGAAATAGCCCGGTGAAAACGGTTGCGTCAGCTAGCGGCGCCAGTGCTTTTGCTCGGGCCAGATGCTCGTCGCTGTCGTTCACGCCGATGATCAGAGGTCGCCAATAGAGGATCTTGCGGGTCCGGACCGCGTGGGCCGCCAAGGTTCGCAGCGAGGCTTCGGCGTGCCCGCTTCGGACCGGTTCAAGGCGAGGATCATCTATTCCGGACCACGTCACGAGGACGGTCAGCTTCAATCGCCGCAGCGCTTCAAGTTGGGCGACGTCTTCGGGCAAGACCCGCCAGCGCGTGATCACCAGGACGTGGTTGGTCAAGCCGCGGTCATCGAGATCCTTCAAGACGGCGAAGAGGTGGCGCTTCACGCCGGGGAGGAAGGGATCTGTCGCGCGGTTGAAGATCTGGATGGGCGTGACATGCGGTTGGAAGGCCCAGTGCCGCACCAGTTCCTCCACGGCGTCCGCATCGTCCATCACCAGATGAGGGCGCTTCATGTCGTAGTTGTCGAACAGGTGGCGTACACAGTAGCCGCAGTCCAAGGGGCAGCCAACGACATGGTTTAGGCTCAGCCCGGACTTTCGATACTCGATTACGTCCTTCAAGGTGGCCGGCAAGGATGCTGGCGCCGATGGAAGCGCTTTAGCCATGACACGTCCCCCAACGCTGACCGAATGATGCATGGCCAGCCTAACCACGAGCTTGGCCACAGGCCAGCTTTCGTTGTGTTGTTCGAAAACTCCACCCTGGCGGGTTTTAAGAGCTTAGCATTTGCCATAGCTTGATGCCGGCTGCGATGGCTCCCAGCACGGGCGATGCGATGGCGAACACCAGAACGATCGGATGCTCCTTGGCCCATTTAATGAGCCCGCCGCTTCCGGCAATCCTGTCGCGCAAGGGCGCTTTCGTCTTCAGCGATCCTTCATGGGCTTTGGTCGCCACGGCGTACATGACGTCTACGCGATTGAGGAGTGATCGGGTGGCGGAAGCGTAGTCGCGCCGCTGCATGGCTTCGGCTTGCTGAGGGCCATCCAGCAGGTGGGGCAGCGGAAGCTGGTTGATGGTCGCTAGGGATCTTAGCCGGTTGATGGGAGCAGCGTAGTTGTCTCCGAACAGATCGACCATGCGGGCGCCGAGATCCACACGTTGGCTTTCAGGAATGATCGTCGCTCGCCCGCCGAGCGCGCGGACGCGATTCTCTAGACCTTGGAAGCCGAAGGTGGAGTTCCGCATGTTCCAATGTAGCCAGTAGTAGTTCTTGTGCTCGCGCACGAACTTGAAGAACGCCTCAAGCATCCGGCGCTCGGCCTGATCGAGTTCCGCCACTGAAGCCCTTGACGGATCGATGGCAGCTCCGCGGAGGATGCTCTCGATGTCAAAGCTTTCCGTCGCTCCAGTCCCCAGGTTTCGCGCAGCTATAGCGGCAACACGATATGCCGGTGTCTCGAAACTCTCTCCGACGTAGTGAAGCACATAAGCGTGACGTCGGGACTGGAGCGCGTGAGCGATCTCGTCTTGTGCGGCCTTTCGGCGTTCCAGCGTCGTGGTCATGTCTTCATTCTGCGGAAGCCTTCCGAACTAGGCTAGCCGCGAAGGTCGAGTTTCTGGAAGTGCTGCAAAGTCAGCAAATGGCGCAGTCCGATCAATACGGTTTGGAAGAGGGCTGAACTGGGCCCGATCAAATATGTGTTGCGACGAGGCGTCGGCCACCTCGTTCGTGACGCGCCGCGATCCGCTTAGGGGACCGCTGCGTCTTTGACCGCGACCTTTGACAAGCACGAACCGAGGCAGATGCGCCCCATTGGCGAAGAGGTCACGTGGGGCAGTTGCCGCCCTAGAGTCGCGCGGTCCACCGCATCGCCCACCTCGTTGAAAAGGTCTCGCACGTCCACATCCGGCTCCTCTATGCGATCCAGGAGCGCTTGGGTGAAAGGACTGTGCGCGCCGTTTCCATCGTCGGCCGTGAACCCCGGCCCGGCGGCGTAGGCCACCAGGGTCCTGCGCCGATTGGGCTGCTGATCGGCCAGTCCCGTCACGCCAGGGTCGCCCGTGGCGCCCTCGGCCGTTCCTGTTGCGCCAAGCCAAGGCGCATCACGGCAAGCGTCCAGGATCACGACATTGGCGCCGATTTCATTGGGCGACCGCAGTCGCGCGAAGACTTCATCAAGCGAAATCGCCATGCCCGATACGACCAGCTGTGCGTCGGCCGGCGATAGTATGCGCATGTCACCTTTGGGAATCGTTGTGCCGGCCGAAAGAAGGTAGTTGCGGCCGTTCAGCTGCACGGCGTGGCCGGCGTAGTAGACCACCACCAGGGTCTCGGGCCCCGATCCGCGGATGAGCGCCGCGAAAGACACCAACGCCTGGGCCAGTTCCTCGCGCGTTGGATCAAGGACAGGGACAACCTTGAACTTCAGCCGGATTAAGGCTTGCGCCATGGCCTCGGCGTCGCCGCGGGGATTGCGCAGGTCGCGCACATAACCTTGTTGCGGTGCGCCCAGAGTGATCTTCTGATCGAGGTTGTAATCGCCGACGCCGATCACTAAAGCCAGTCGAGGTTGTTCAAGCGCCCGCACCGAACCGATGATCGGCGGGCGAGGGGCAACAGGACCTGCAGGCGCGCCGCCCAAGTAGAGCGTCTCGCCGAAGCCATCTCCGTAGATGGAGGGGCGTTGCCGCCCGTCCGTGGCGAGAGACACGTCGAACGCGATCCTGGCGATCACACCCATCAGATCGATGCCCGGTTCGCCAATACGGCGCGCGAAAGCGATCGCGAAGGGACTGTTATCGCCGGTTCCGTCCTCCGCCGTGGTCCCGGGCAACGACGAATAGACGACGATGACGCCGGGTGGATTGTCGGCCTCGACATGTATGCCCCGCGCGTTGTTGCGAACAAAAGGATTAGTGCGACCGGCGTCCAGCACGACTATCCTGTTCTTGGCGCCCTCCATGGCGGAAATCATGGTGGACTGCCGCATCGCCTCCAGTGACAGGTCCGCGGCGGTCCGGACCCGGGCGTCGATTGGCAGGAGCCAGTTCTCGCCGTTGACCTCGACCCCAAACCCCGAAAAGTAGACCAGCGCCACATCCGCGCCGTCGGCCGCCTCCGAGAACTGACGCATTGCCATGGTCATCTGGGCCAGACCGGCGTTGGTGACGATCTTCACGTCGAATCCAACCGCCTTGAGCGCGGCACCGACGAGCGTGGCGTCGGCAGTCGCGTTCTTCAACTTGTTGAGTTCCAGATAGTCGTTGTTCCCGATGACCATGGCGACCCGGCGATGGGCTGTCTCCGGTTTGGCTTGGCGAGCCTCGGCGGTCTGGGGCGCTAGGGTCGTCCAAGCTAGGATGAGCAGCAAGGCCAGCCCGGCCAGCCAGGCCTGAGGGAGCTCAAATCTGAATGGCGAGACGCTCCGCCCCGTCCAAGACTGCCCCCTTGCCCACAAAGGCCTAGCCACGGCGCCGGCTCCGCGAACGCTTAGCATCGCCCGTCTTCTGCAACTGCGCGCAAGCCTGATGGGCATCCACCTCAAAATGGCGTTGGGACAGTGGCTCCAAGACTGCGGGGTAGGCGCAAGCGGCGGCCCACAAAACCGATTCCGCCTGGAGCGACCATTGCTCCTGGGCGCTTTGCTGCAACAGCCAGCCCCCCTCCAGCGCCAGATGCTCGGGGCTGGTTACCTGGCCCAGCCAGTCGGGCTTTGGGGCCAGGCTTTGGTCGATGATCTGCACCTGCAAATTCCGGCTCATGGCACCCTCGGGGTGAGTTGCTGAGAGGGTGCATTCGCGAGGGCAATCATGGGCGAAATCAAGTCTAATGAAGTCGCCAGTCACTTTGAGACTCTTTACTGCGCCGTCCGCGCGGATCGTCAAGGTTCGGTCTTGGCCAGCGCTGCGTGTGGGCCAGGCGATTAGCAAGGGCCCCCATTCCCGCACCGCGAGGATCGTCTTGGCGTCAGGGGCGGCGTCCTCGCCTTCGCTTGTCCCGGCCCGACGCGAAGCCGACGGCCGGTCTGCAGCGGCGTTATGAAACAGCTGGTCGAAGCGTGCTTTTAGGGCCTGGGTCGCGCCCCACGTCGTCGGCTTTGGCACTTGCCGGGTTTCACCCGGTTTGACGACCAACGGCGCGACGCCGGACACATTGATCACGGCTATCCAGGGGGACTGGGCCGGAACGCTGATGATGTCCAGGCCGCAGACCACGTCGCCCTCATTCAGCGTCACGCCCATGGCGTGACCCCGCGCGCGTTGCGGCAGGGGGGTGCGGCGGCGATCGTTGCGATCGGCCTTGTCGAGCCTGGAGACATAGCCGCCAATCGCGTGGGCTAGACACTCTTGACCCGCGACGTCGGCGGACTTTACGGGGCCATCTACGGGCTTGGCCGACAGCTGCGAAGCCGCCGCCAAGGCGACGAACAGGATGAGACGCTTGGGTGAGATCACGAACCCTCTCCTTCGGCAGCGAGTGGGGGCGAGCCGTGAGGACGCCCAAGAAGACGACGCAAACCGTCATGAAGCGCCGTGGTAGCTTGGTGCAGCAGATCAAACAGCGTCTCGAGCAACACCCCGACGAACGGCGCGACAAAGTTGGGCACACGTCCGAACTCGGTGCGCCCCAAGGCCAGGATCGCGGTGTAGAAGCCAGCGGTCAGGACGAAAACCATCCCAAGGCGCGCGCTGGTTCGGGCCGAGTTCCTTAGAACGCTAAGCCCGATGGGCTCGGGTGAAGAGGGCCAAAACCGTAACACCAAGGCCGAGCTGATAAAGATCGCCGCGAAGCCGGCAACCAAGAACGGCACCTCTTCGATCAAGGTGTGTCCGATTCCCGCCTGCGGTGTGGGCGGCGCGAGCAGGTACTGGCGAATGTCGTTGAGAATGAGTTCGGCGCCGCTGACCTCGCCCACGGCGCTCCAGGTGCGATCGCCTGCGGTGGCCCGGCTGTCGCCGATCACAACGACAGCGTCGGCGAGCCGATCCGTCAGGCTGGCTGGATCGTTTGCGAGCGCCAGGTAGTGCGCTGAAATCGGCGGTTGGGAAGTCTCGACTTCCGCGATGGACACCGGCGCGAACGAGAAGACCCGTTCCGTTCGGTGATAAGCCTCTAGGCAGGCGGGGGCAGTCTTGAGCTCGCAAACCTCGTGCGTGGAGGGGGGCAAAGGGCGCGCCGGGGTCGCGAACCGATCCAGGTCTCGCCAAGGCGCCTCGGCGGGGGCCGCTGCGACCAGGGCTGCCGCGTAAGCGATGCCCGGCATGCTTCGGGTCACCGCCTGATCGGGCCAGAAGACGTCATAGGCCGGCGTCAGCCACCGGGCGGTTGGACCCGACATGCGCCGGAGGGCGGGAAAGTATTTGGCTCCTGGTCCCGGATCCGCCCCGACGCCCGCGCCTCGGGCTACGAGTAAGCTCTGCGGGCCAAGGCTGGGACGGATCTCCGAGCTCCCAGGGGCCCAAGACAAAAGCACAGGAGCCCCAGGCGCTTCTAGTACGCGCGCCAGCGCCCCATCGCCTTTCACGGCAAGCGGTTCAGGGGCGGTGAGGACATCGAGCACCACGACGCGTGGCGATTTGCTTCGCACCGAACTCAGAAGTGTCGCCAATTTCTCGCGATCGGTGCGCACGACATTGGGCGGGCAGCTGTCGCCACCGCTTTCTCCGCCGCAAAATCGCGGACCAAGATCAATGAAGAACCAATTGGCCGGCGCGGCGCGCCCGTGGCGCTCGGTGGAGGGGTTACCCAGCGCGCCGCCTGCGGCCGCTACAACGAGAAGGGCTTTTTGGGAAAGGTCGGACGTGATGACATGCAGCGGTGTGACATAGGCCACGACCATAGCGACGATCGCCACGAACAGGCCGACAATCGCCTCGATCATGGCCTCGATCGTGATCTCGCGCACACCGCTGCGTCTCAGAGTCATCTCACCCCCATGGGATGCGCGCCGCAATCTGCACCGGATCTATTTCCCGATCCGATAGTCCCCGATCTTAACGCGCCCCAATCAAGTTTTGATTGGTGAGCGCATGTTGAACAACCGCTAATTGCTCGCCGCAGCTGTATCGCCAATCAAATGGACCGGCCATGGTGCCGTAACGCGGGGCTCACGGTCTGCGCCATGCTGTCAGCAACCGACCTAGGTCGGATGTGGCCATCGCGCCCTAGCTGAAGGTCTGGAATTTGGAGCTGCCTCAAGGGCAGCTATTGGCGCACGTTCGCACGCGGTGCGATAGCGCCGCGAGCACTACCCTCCACGGCTCTGTATGGTAGTGAGTCCAAGAACACTGCCGAATGGGCTTCAGGATACGCCTTAGAAATGCCAGTTGATCAAGCCGTTCCGCTCGTGCGGCAATTCATCTCTATCCCTGACGCCTATCAAACGGACGAGGTCGTTCTAGATGACGTTCCGTCCGGCTTCCTTTCCGGCGAAAGGAAGACCTGGGACGATCTCTTCGGCGAGTAGCCGCGAGACTACGGCGTAGAGAAACTCGCCGCCGCCAAAGGAGGGCTCAAGAAGGCGCTGGCGAGCGATCGGCTTGTCCGGCGTGTAGCCGACCAGGTCGAGGATAAAGTCAACATCCTCGGAGCGGGTGAAAATGGCGCCGCGTTCTTCGATGCCGCTGCTGGCCAGCACTTCGACAGCCTCCGCCAACGGACAAAGCGAGGGGAAAAACTGCTGAGCGAGGGCTGGGCTGCGCGCCACGGGCGATCCTTGAGGCTACTCGCCGAAAAACTACGGCCTGGAGACAAAATAAGTGCGGAGCGACTCGAGTCGCCGGTCTTCCGCAGCTTAGCCCGGGGGGCTCTGTGCACAACGCGGCTCAGGATTGCATTAGGTCGTTCATTGGCGTCACGCAGCTCAGCGCTGCTCCAAGGCCTCGCCGTCCCGGACCAGACTTGGCCGTTGACCTGGGCGCAAGCCTCCTGCTCCAAGGTAAGGTGCCAAGGGCGCGTTGCGCCCGAAGGCGCTGGGTTCGAAGTTGGGGGCCGGGTTCGCTTGGATCTGTTCGAGATCATCGCTTGCAAGAGGCGTTAGACGCCCACCAACGTAAACGCGGCCCAGGCCGCAGGGTGAGCGAGAGACCCTTTGAGGGCTTGGCGGCGCGCGGGGTCAGTTTCGGCGGACAGGGCCGGGACCTCGCCATCGGCAATCGCCATGGACGCGGCGCGGATCGCCTCCGCGCGGCTGACTGGTCCGTTACGGCTCGCCACAGCCAGGGGAATGAACTCCGAGGCGATGTCGTCCCGAACCTGCCATTGACTAATCACGACCGCCCGAGCACCCGCGAACATGAAAGCGCGCGCGAGTCCGGATATGCCGTAGCCTTCCGAAGCGTCGGGGGCGGCGGTGTCGCAGGCCGAGAGGATGACCCACTCGGCGTTCAGCCGCAGGCGCGCGGCCCGAGAGGCGGTCAGCAGCCGAGCCTCCGAGGCACCGCGCCCCGCGAGCACCAAGGCTGGTTCGACGATGGACGATTGCTTTCCCGCCACGAGGCCGTGGGTGGCGAAGAGTAGGGTGCTGGCGTGTTCGAGCTCGCCGCTGTCGTTGAGCGCCTGGAGATTCCGAAGCGTCGCTTGCGGGCCGATCAGGAGGCGCGACTTGCCGAGAAAAAGGGCCGCAAGGCTCTGCGCCTCCCGCTGTGTGCAAGGCAAGGGATCCAGGGCGTCCAAGAGCGCTTCCGAGCGGGTGAGGTCAGCGAGCTCGGGCGAGAGCCGCGCACCTCGCGACGTACCACACGTGACGGCCGAGGGAGTGATTGTTCTCAGGGCGTCCATCGCTGGCCACCGGGCGTTGAGATCCGGGTCGGCCAGCGCGAACAGATAGTCCCCCGAGGGAGGCCTGTCCGCCGGGACGTATCGCCGGGTCGCCATAAGCGCAGCAACCGACGGCATGATGCTGACTGCCTTGGTCCGGAGAAGCCACGGGGTGATCGTCAGGTCCGGTGTCTCTTCGTCGCTGGCCGGCGACTTAGGCGGCTCGACGACCAGTAGGCCCGGCGGCAAGGTGGCGAGGATCCCCGATGGGACAATAATCAGGCGCTGGCTCTCACCGATCACCCGCTGGATGTGTGGATCGCCAAGAAGGGCCTGGTAGAGTGTGTGGGCCGCCGCCGTGTCAAAGGCGCGAGGCGCCGCGCCCCTGCAGACGCCTCGCGCCTCCGTATAGGAACAGGGGTCGATCTGGCGCCGGAGCTTGCGGACCAACCGCTCGATCTCCCCCCCGGGAAGGGGGATTTCCGCCCAATCGGCACGCAACTGCGTGGCGGCGAAGACGAAGCCCGTCTTCGCCCCGTCTGGAAGCACCCAGATGACGAGCGCTTCCGAGGGCTGGAGTAGCGGGGCGCGCACATCGGAGGCCTGGACCTCGTGCAACGAAATTGCCTCGTTCGAGCGATACAGCCAATAGGCGGGGGCCGCTTCTTTCACTTGGCGCGCCAGATCCACGATCTCCGCCTCATTGAGCGCCAGGCGTTGGAGGAGGCTCGCGCGAACGTCAGCCGCCTTCTGGCCCACAGGTCCCAGCTGGCTTGCCAACTGGGCTTGCAAGGCCTGTCGGTTGTCCAAGGCTGATTCGTAGGCCAACGCTTCCGGGCCCGCGCCTTTCACGACGGCGAGGTCGCGCGCGCCGGCCCGTGCCAAGGCTTCCGCCGCGGGATTGCGGATCGCCTGCTGCCCGATGGAGAAGGCCTCGTGGAGCAGCGGCCGGGGCTGGGTCTCTGAGCGCGATCCCGCACCGTTGGCCCACAGCGCTTCTGTCAAATTCAGGGCGCAGGTTCCGATTTCGCCCGGGCCGGCTACGCGATCGTCTTCGCTGGCGCTCAACCCGTGCAGCGCCGTCCCGCCGCAGACGGGCTCGAGAAGGTCACGAGCCTCCCGGAAGCGTCGAGCCTCACGCGCGAGGCGCGCCATGTCCAGGCGAAGGCTGCGGGCTCCTGGCGTGCCGGCCAGCAGCGGCAAGGCGCGACGCCAGGCGCGGTTCGCGCCGGCGGGGTCGCCAGCACTCAACTTCGCCTGCCCAAGAATCCGGAGATCTTCGGCCACCTGACGGCTGTCCGACCCGAAGCGCACTTCATCGCGTGCGCGCTGATCGACCATGAGCCGGGTCGCTTCTTTGGGCTCGCCAAGTCCGACGTTGACGGCCGCCAAGCCATTGTAGAGTGCTCGTACGAGCTGAACATCGGCACCCTGCGGCGGCGCGCGCCGCGCAAGGTCGCGGAGAATGTCCAGTGCAGCTTTGAAGGCTCCCTGGTGGGTGAGGAATTCGGCGTAACCGAGATCGATCCGCCAGGTCGCCGATGTCGAACCCGTATAGGTGCGCGCGATCGCCACGGCCTGCCGATGGAACGCCTCGGCCGCCGAGACCCGGTGTTCTTGTGCCATTAGCACGCCAAGGTCACAGTACACGGTCGCCACCTCCAGGCTGACCGACCCCACCGCATACTCGAGATCGGCTAACGCGTCGCGTAGGCCGGATTCCGCGGCGCGATACTGACCTTGCTCGGCATCGAGGACTGACAGGTTCAGGCGAATCAGCCCTCGGTAGTAGAGCTGTGACTCTTTCTCCAAGGCTTGGGGGGTTACCTCCACGAGGGTTTTTGCCGCCACGAGCGCTTGGCGCGCGAGCTCCGGCCGCGACGTCGCGTGAAAGAGGTCGGCGAGCCGAATCTGAGTGCCGATAGCAGAAGAAGTTTCGCGCCGGGTTCCGGCATAAAGTGCGAGCGCCTTTCGGTAGGCGGCCTCCGCAGCCCCGTAGTCGCCGAGGCGGGTGTCCCCGTCCGCGCGATAGCTCCAGAGCTCTGCCTCGATCTCGGGACTTGCCGGGGCCGCCGGCAGATTCCTGAGCGCCCGATCCGCGCGAGCCGCCAGAGGGCGCCACGCTTCCACCGCCACCAGGTCGTTCAGCTCGCCGAAGGACCTGGTGACGCCGTTCAATCCCGACGTATCCCGCGGTGTCAGGGTGATGAAGCTCTGGGCGCGAACAGGGACCGTCACCACAGCCAATAGGAGGCTCCAGAGACAAATCCAGAGGGCGACGCTCGGCGTACGCCTTGCGGTCGTCCCGTCGCTCTGGCCTCGGCGGCGGGGTTTGGAGACACGGCGCTCACCGGCGCGCCAGAAGGGGGAGGCGGGGTCATCGCGGCCCAGGCGTCAGAGGGGGGCGAAGCGCTCGACGACTGCGACACTGCGCACGCCAGCGGGCTTGCTGATACTGCCGACCCGTCTCACAAACAGCACCGCCCTGGATCCGGGCCGAAGTTCCTGCGCGATGGCGGGGTCAAGCCAACGAACGGCCGGAAGCCAGAAGGTTTCGTCGCCTTCCCGGAATTCGAACTCGGTCTGGAAGATGGTCTGGATGTGCTGCGGGTCCGATAAGTAGAAACTCGCGATTGCCGCGAGCAAATCCAGAGTGTCGCTCGGCGCGGGACGATTGCGCCCGGTGAACACGGCCTGCACACGCGCCCGCCGAACGCGATTGTCGAGATTGTACCGGGTCGCATTCGGGTCGTTCTTCAGCTCCGGGTGCTCTCGAAAGAACTTCTCGATCGCCGCGCGCGCTTCCGGAGGCGGCTCGGCCTCAATTTCGATCTGCTGTTTGCGCTGGAATTCCGACAGTGTCGCGGGCTCGTAGAGCTCGGTCTGCGAGTCGGCGGCCCGCGCGCCACTCACTCCTGTCGGGTCGGCCTCGAACTCTTCCAGCAGCGCGGCCGGCTGGGCGGTCTCGCCATCGTCGATGCTGCCCGCCAGAACGACATACACGTCGACGGTCGCCCCGGGGCGCAGCTCTTCCTTCATCGCGGGCTCCAGCGGCGCCTCGACAGCGAACCAGTACGTCTCGCCGAATTCACGGAACGCATATTCGTTCTGAAACAGACGCAGGAACTCCGGTGACCCCAGTGCCCCGTTCGACCCGGCCAGGAGAGCCGCGAACGGAGCAGAAAGCGGGCGGTGTTCGCCGGTATAGGTAATGCGGATCCGGGCGCGTTGGATGTTCGTTTCCGCGTCCCGCCAAACGGGAGCTTCTCCTGTTGGTGTCTCGGCGGCGCCCCTGTGGGCCTCGAGGGCCGACTGCATCTTGGCTTGGAAGGCGGCGAGTGTGCTCGGACGGAAGGCGTTGAACGGAAAGTCTTCCGCCCGCGTGGCGCTGGGCATCATCAGGCTGGCGCACAGCGCCACGATCATCATCGCCGCACGGGTCCAGATGCGCACAGTCATCTTCGGGGGCTCTGCATGACGTTCCATTCCGCATTACCTATTGTCGCACGGGCTTCGCCGGCCGAGGCGAGGTTCGGAGGTGCGTGGGCATCGAGATCGGCGCGAGCTCCCCCGATCGCGCGCCTGTCCACAAATCTTCGGCGACGGTGTCTTCGGGCGCAAGCGCCGCCAGCTCGCTGAGGGCGAAGAGACGCCATTCACTAGGCCCCTCGACCGCGATCCATGCAGCCCTGACGACCCTTTGGGCGACGGTCGTCGGCTGACGCTGCCTGAACCACGGCGGCGTAGGCGGCGGCTGCAATGTCCGCTGGACATCCCAAACCAGCTTGCGGTCAGCCAGATCTATCACCACCCCCGTCTCGACCGGCAGGTTCGGCAGGACGATCCACGACCAGACACCGCTGGAGTGGACAGACCCATCCTGCCCCCTCACGGTCACATCGCCCGACGCGCGGTCCCACACGAGCGCTACGTCCATGGGGGTCCGGGGAAGATATTGGACGCCGCCCGGCAGGATGGGCGCATAGGCCGCCAGATCCCGCTCGCGGGACGAGCGGATGATCGGATAGACGGCCAGTTCTCGCCGGACCTTGGCCCAGCGGAACGGCAGCCCGCCGAGCCAGTCATCATCGGTCTTGTTTGAGCGGCTGCCGGCTCGCCCCGTGACACGGTATTTTCCGGACTCGCGCGTCAGGCGGACGGGGTGATTGGCGATGACGAGCGTGACGCTGGCCTTTGGCGCCGTCACCCAGATCTCGTCACCCTCAAAGACCAGGATGAAGGGGTCGAGGGGGCGTGGCTTCCTGCCCGGATGCTGGATCAGGATAGCGTTCGGGCGGCCGGTGTTGTCGAAGGTTTTGACCTTGCCAACGAAGCCCTGAACCGCCTGAGCCGAGCTGGCCATCGCCAAGCACGCGGCCAGGGCCAACGCGACGCGACGTAGATCCACGTGATCGCCCTCCAGCGCAGCTGGACGACCCAGCGCCACGGCCAAACTAGCATCATTACTTCGACGGTCGCGAGCGCCTTTGCAGCGAGGCGCTCCAATTGTCCGCTGACGCTCTTGGCCGCCTCGGCATAACCCTCAAGTCCGATGGCGAGCATCGGCGTCAGCAAGTCAACGGCCCGACCGTGCGGCACCTCGCGCCGCAACTCGAGCAAGCCCAGGGTCACCTCGGCGCCTAAGAGGAGGACGAGGCCGACCGCAAAGGCCGCAACCACCAGACCCATGACAACGAGACGCGGAAACGCCGGTGACCTTACGAGGGTGAAGATCAGCAGCCAGATGGGGAAGAAGACCACGGCGCCGACCAACGCGCCGACTGCCTTGGTCGGCAGCGCTTCGGCGTAGCCGCCGAGCCTGTCCAGAAACGGTGCGTCCGTGGCCGGCACCGTCATGGGCGCCAGCTCGCGGAAGGCGCGTGTAGCGTTGAGGATGAGTTCCGCGCCGCTGAGGTCTCCCAAGGGCGTGGGATGCAGATCCAAGCCGTCGGCGGCGCTCGATCCGAGGATCAGCGTCGCGCCCTTAAAGTGTGAACTGGCCAGAAGGGTGCGCCCTTGCGGTGCCGCGAAGGCCTCATAGCGCTCATAGAGCCCGGCGTAGAGGAGGTCATTTGAGACCTCGCTTCGAGGTCGCCAGGGCAGCGTGAAAAACACGCGATTGCGCCCAAGAAGGCGTTCAGCGTCGCGTTGGGGCGTGAAAATCTTCCTTGAGATCGGCTCCCGTCCGCAGTTTGTCCCGTAGTAGGCGCAGTCGAACTGGCGGCCGAACTGACCCACCGGCAGCCAGGCGGCGGCGTAGGGCGCGCTTGGGAGCCAAGTCCAGGCGCCGTTCGAATTCAGCACCTGTCCCGCCATGGGGAAGTCGCGGATGACGCCGTCCGCCGCCTCCCCATCCGCCCCCGTGCGAAACGAGGCTGTACGTACGTTGGGCAATGACGCCGCGCCGCGCCAGGCGCGCAGATCGCATCGTTCGCCCAGTCCGGCGGCGGCCCGGACTGGTCGACAATCGCTCGGCACGATGAACCAAGTGCGCGGTGCGGCCTGAAAAGCGGCGCGTAGCCGCATCTGAAAGGCTGCATCGGTCGGCAGGGCGACATCGAGGATGGCCACCGCCGCCTCGGATGCGCGCGCGAACTCGACGTAAGCCAGGATCAATTCCCGCCCGATGGGCTTGCCGACGCCGCAGGGCGGTTCGTCGTGTTCGTGAAAGCGGCGGCACATGGCCTCGTTCACGTCGAGGTAGGCGTAGCGTACGGAGGGGCTGCTGGGGTCCGTACCGAACCTGGGAAACAGGCCTGCGAAGAGCTGCATACTGGCGTCTATCCCGGATCGCTCGACAAACTTGAGCGGTGCCAGGTTCAACGCCAGTCCGACCGTGATGAGCGCGGACAGAAGCAAGCTGAAGAAAAAGCCCGCCAAGGAGGCTTCAAGGGCCCTTCGGGCAATCGAGTCATGCGTGAGCATTCTGGTCCGGCAGCTCCCCGCTCGTGACGTCGCACCCCAATCTGCAACCCGCAGACCCAAAAGGCCAGATGGCGCCCGACGATGTCGAAATCATGCATGGCGACTCGGTCTGACACAGGAGGCGGGATTCAAATCTGAGCTAGCTGGAGTTCGTGGGGACTTCGGGCGTTCGACCTCTCGCATCCGAAGGAGCAGGCTACCGGTCGCTCGGTTTTGCCTCGGACTGGCCGTCCGCCTTCCAGTAGCACCACTGACCGACTTCTGCGCCGCCGTCATACTGACCTTTAGCGGCAAGCTGGCCATTCTCGCGATAGCTTGCCAAACACCTTGCTCGGCACCCTCTTCGTAGCGGCCCGCGCACGCCTTAACGCCATTGAGGTGATACGCCATAAAGGTGCCGTGCCTTATCCAGCGGATACCGTCCGGCGACATCTTGCGTGCATGGCGAAAGCGTAGGCCATGAGGCTCGGCTGATGCCGCCCAGCTACGTGAAGCCCTACCGTAAGGCCTTCTGCGGCTCCGCCGCCGCCGCGTTTTCCATCCAAGAAGGCTCGCGGAAAGAAGCGACGTTAGCCGCTGATGCTCTACTGCCCCCCCCGTCGGAAGCACACCGCGTCGAACGTCCGGAGTTCGGAGGCGCACCAATGTCAGCAACTGGCGCAGACCTAGCCACGTAGCCGGGTGAAGCGCGCGGTCAAACTCTCAAGCCATGCGCCTGTGACGCACCAGAAATGATCAGCTTCAGGCACGCACCCGACAAGCGTTTGGATGCGCCGCGCTCAGCGTGGCGATCCTTGGCGCGGACTACTTCGTCCTTCGTTCCAACGCTATGAGCACCTTGGGTTTCACGGACGGAGCGCTACCCTCGACCTCTGTGCCGGATGCGTCGCCCATGATTTGTGTCTCGATGATCTGGCTTCTTACGCCGGCGGCGATCAAGGCCCTGGACACGATGTCGAGGCGTTGTTGCGGGCTTTTAGCCTTCGATCCGAGGTTGTCGGACAAGAGCAGGACCTGGATTACATCGGGTAGTCGCGCGAGCCGCGCCGCACGCTGAATGATGGATCTCGCATCGCCATCGAGCGTGCCGTCCAGTTCAAAATCGACGGAAAATCCGTCCTCCTGAACCGTCGATTCTTGTTGCAGCGCGGTTAGCGTCGACGGCGAGAAAACGCCGTCCTGGGCAAGGCCGCGGGAAGCCTGCCAAGCCTGCAAGGCGGCGACTGTCGCCGGCCCCCCTACGCCGTCGGGTGCGCCGTTGTAGAAGCCCAGCGTAGACAGTTGGAGCTGGGCGGCCCGTAGTGCGGCGGAGCCGGGCTGTGGCTGCGCTCCCCCCTGGGATTGATCCACCGTCGGCGCGGTGCCGCCCGACTTGTCGTCCGTGGAGGCTGCGCCGAACGCGTTGGCCGCCAGCCAGAGTTCGTAGTGGTTTTCGCGGATGGCGGCGTTGGGAAAGGTTCGCGAGACGTTTTGCAGGCGCGCGGGAGTGGCCAGATACCGGTTAATCTGCGCCAGGATGATTGGGGCCCGATCGCATTCCACATTCGTGAAGCAGCGCAGGACGCTGCTGGAAATGGGTTTTGTTAGCTCGACGCCTGGGACGAAGGGGCGCACCCCACCGCCGATGTCGGCCTTGGCCAGATTCGCTTGCAGGGCGCGCGCCTGGCTCCGCAGGCTCTCGGCGGAGATCTGGAAGTAGACGCGCGGCGTGAGGCCGGGAAACTTTCCGTCCGGGGGCATCGGGGGCGTTGAGGTCGATGGGTTATCGACGGTCTCGGATCCGGCGGTCGACGGCGGCAGGGGCGTATTTTTGACAGGAGGCTGCGGCTGCTCAGGCGGCGGCATTTTGGTCGGATCCACGCGCGTGACTGTGTAGGGCTGCAGCCACATCAGCATCAGGCCCAGCACCACGGCGATCACCAGCGGTGGGTCGCTCAGGCCGGGGATCAACGCGCGGACCCGGGCCAGGGCTCCCTTGCGGGGCTTGGGTTCGTCCGGGCGGCGGCCGGACAGGGCGTCGATCAGGATGGTGTCGTGCAGGTCGGTGTCGCGATGGGTCTTCAGCCAGCGGATCAACAGGTCGCGGTCGGCCGGCGGACGCGCCGACGGGTCAAGCACCGCCTCGGCGTCTGCCAGCAGGAAGGCTTCCACGACGCGAACGGTGGTGACCAGGTCCGAGGCGATCATCCGGCGGGCTAGGCGGCGGCGGAACGACCTGGGCATGTAGCCGAGCCGCATCCAGGGCAGGCGCACCAGCCGCACCAGCAGCTCGTCGTCCAGCAGCGGCGTGTGGGGCGCGCCGGCCTTTACGGCGGCAGGCGCCGCAGCGAGGGTCAAGGTCGAACCGAACAGCCGCAGCAGGCGCGTGAACGTCATGGGGCGCTGTCTGGCGACCCTGGCTCGGCGGATCGACTTTTCCGCGCGGGCGCGTTCGTGGCGGTGCGCAGCGCCAAAGGCCTGCTTGGAGATCAACCGAGCGATCCGTCGAACTGCGGCCGGGAAGGCGGACGGACGCGCCGGCTGGGTCCTTGTTCGCGTCTCGGGCCGCGCCTGCGGCCTGGGTTCGTCGGTCTTCAGGGAAAGCGCCCGGCCGAGGGCCAGGGTCAGGGATGGCTCGAGGCGAGGATAGATGGCCAGCGCGCGGAACAGGCGCATGCCGGGCTCGCCCAGCCAGGCCTTCAGGTCGTTCATCAGGCCTTCGAAGGCGACGTCCGACAGAGATTCGTCCAGCAACTGCGCCTGATGGCAGGCGAGGTGGAACGGCAGGTCGACGCCCGCAGCCTCGACTTCAGCCGGCTTGCCTTCCGCGACGCCGTCGCTCAAAAGCCAGTCGGCGTAGTTTCGCAGGCCGCCGCTGGTTGCGGGCAGCACGGCGACACCGGCCCGGCGAAGAAGGTGTTCGTCCTCCTCCCACTCGCTCCGGCCGCGCGGATTGAAGAAGGCGACCTTTCCGGTGTCGATCAGGCGCTGCAGCCACGGGGCCAGGCGTCCGGCCTGCAGGAACAGCGGGTCGGCCTCGGCGATGATCAGCCAGCGCGCTTCCGGCAGGGCCGAGGTCAGCTCCTCGATGTGGATGTCAACGGCGCCGGGATCGTCGAGCGAGCGCAGCAGGGACGGTTCGCGCCGGAAGGCAAAGCGCGAGAGGGCCACGAACTGGCTTCGGAAGCGTCGGCCCAGTACCTCCGAGATCAGCGGCAGGTGGTCGCGCGGCGACTGCCGCTCGACCAGGGCCACGTAGTCCGGCGCATGGGCTCGCCCCCCGAAGCGCGGGCTGGGAAAGCCGCCGTTGCGCAGGGTGGCTCGCAGGGTGCGGCGCACATGCAGGCGTCGGCCCACGCCGGCGATGTAGCGGCCCAAGTCTAGCACCGCCCGATTGGAGGCGAGGTCGGCGAAATGGCCGTCCAAGGCGACCGGCAACACGGCATTGCGGGCCTGGTCCGGCTGCGGGCGGAAGGTCCGGAAGCGCCGGGCGAAGATCACGATCGCGACCAGGAGGGTGGCCAGGAGTGGGATGAGGCCGATCACGGCCCAAGGCGTCAGCTTCGAGTCAAACCACCATCCGGCGGGCACCTCGTGGGTCTGCGGCGTAGGTGGAGTGGGCAGCTCGGTCACCTCCCTGATGAATTCGGGTAGGGTGGCGGGAGGCGTGTTCGTCGGCGACGGAACATAGAGGATGACAAGCAGAGTGACCCACATAACCGTCAGGGTCAGGGAGCCCAACGCCGTGAGGCCCGGGACAGAGCGCCACCACGGCTTCTTCGGCTTTGCGACAGGCGGCGAGACAAGCGGCGAGGCGGCGTCGCTGACCGCCAGGATCGGCGGCGCCAGTCCCTCGCGGTGCAGACGCGCTTCCAGCTCGGCAAAATCGGCGAGCAACTGGACCTGTTCTTCCGGCGTGGCGCAGATCAGAGGCGACAGATAGCGGGCATAGGCCGGGCTAGCCGGATGGACGCCGCGGTCGATCAGGCGTTCGCGCACCTGGGCGAGGCGAAGTTGCTGGCCGACCGACAGGCGCAGGCGCGCGATAAAGCCGACGACGATCTCGTCTGCGGCTTCCTGGGCGGCTGACGGCGTTCCCGGGTGGACGCCTGTAGGGTCCTCCAGTTGCGCGCCCTGCGCCGCGCTGGTCATGCGGCTGTCTTCTGGGGTTGGGTTTCGGCCCAGGCACGAAGAAGCTTGAAGCCGCTCTTCTGGTCGTCGTCATATTTCAGCAAGGCGCGCAAAGACTGCCAGACCACCGCCTCGTTCCCAGTGTCCTTGAGCCAAGTCCGGAGCGAGTCCGTCGCTCCGAGCCTGAACGCCGAGACGGCCCAAGCCAGGATTTCCGACGTGCCCGGATTGCGGCGCAGCGGCTGGGGGGCGTTGCGCAGGGCCTGCAGGGCGTCCTTCATCTCGGCGGCGATCGGCGCGACCTGGGCGCCCCTCGACGACCGAGGCGAGGGACGCTCGGGGCTCTGGCCGAACAGCGCGTTGTCGATGACTTTGGCCAGCGTTTCGCCTTCGAGCGGCGGGACGTGTAGGAACAGGCAGCGACGAGTGAAGGGCTCGGGCAGCGGCTTTTCGGCGTTGCTTGTGATGATTACCACCGGGCGGTCTTCGGGCCTGTCTTCGATACGATCCTGGTCCGAAGGCGGCTCGACCTGGATGCGCAGGCGCAGTTCGGGAATGTTGAAACCCATGGTCTCGACCTCGGCCAGAAGGTCGTTGGGCGTGTCGCGGGGTGCTTTGTCGAGCTCGTCGATCAGCACCACACGGGACTCGGGCTCGGGATTCACCTCGGCCGTGAACCGCATCAGCTCGGCGACGGTGAGGTCGCCGCCCGCCTCGATCCAGGCCTCGCCGAACAGGTCGTTGTAGCGATCGGGGTGGCGGCGCAGCTCGGCGTTGTCCAGCTCGACCTCGCCGACCATGGGTCTCAGGAGCGTCTTGCCGCCCAGCGCGCGAAGGATGGCTTCGCCCAGGGCGTTGAAGCGGATGTATTCGATGAGCGGCCTGGCCGCGCCCCGGGCTGTGGCATCGCGATAGCGGCCAAGCTCGTCGAAGCTGTACAGTAGATCCGCGCCTAGCGTTGTGGACTTTACGTCGAAGCGCAGCACCTTGCCCGCGTTGAGCGTTTTGGCGAGCCAATGCGCCGCTTGGGTCTTGCCCGCGCCGGGACCACCAGTCAGCAACAGCGGTTGGCCCATGGCCATGGCGATCTCCAAGGCCTCCTTCAGCCCCGGCGCCGGCACGTAATAGCGCGCGCCGTCATGCGCCCAACCGAGCTTGGGGCTGAACTGCAGCCGGCTTCCCAGTTTGACGGGAAAGAAGTCGGGGGTCACGGAAGTGAGTCCAGCCATCGCTGTATGTCTCCCAGTCTGATGGGGTTGGGCGCGTGCGCCGGGTTCGGGGTGTGGGCGCGTCTCACTGCATCCTGGGCGAGGCTGCGGATATCCGCGTCGCTCAGATCGGCCGCCGGGCCTATGCGTTCCAGCCAGTCCTGGATCTTTGACGGGCTGAGCGGAAGCAGCAGCTGCTGGTTCAGCAGCGTCTCGCCCCCGATCTTGTCTGAGATCGCGTCGAGCAGGGATTGAAAGCTGCTCGCGGCGGGCGCTGGGGCGCCCTCCGGCGGCAGAACGCAGATCACGTGGACCAGCGCCTTTCTAGGCGCCATCGCGGCGACCTCACTGAAGTATTTGGTCCATTCCGCCAGCAGCAGCTGGTCGTCGTGGCAGATCGCGTCAGCGACCAGTTCGATGCTGGAATAGACGCACACCGGGATGTCCTCGAGCGCGGCGCGGATGACCTCGGGGCCGCGACCGTCGCCGTCGACCTGAAGCTTGTCGCTCAACTGCCCCTTCAGGCTGGCGAGCCTTTGGTTGAGACGTAGACGGCGCGACGGCCAGGCCAAGGTCAACTCAGGCAGGTTCAGGGGCGGGAAGTCGGGCGCGCTCAGCAACGACCGGTCAGCGCCCGCCTGGCGTTCGGCGCGCAGCCGAAAGGTCATCTGCAGCCGATGCTGTAGACAATGGGCCAGGTCGTCGCCCAACCCGCCACAGAGCGCGATCATCGGCGCGGGCATCTCGACCGCAAGACCCAGGACATCATTATAGACGTTGACGTGGTCTAGGGCGTAGAGGCGCCGGCTCAACCGCATGCCCAGGCCGGCCTGCTTCTCAAGGGCCTCGGCCTTCGCCAGGGAGTGTCCTTCGGATAGCCTACCCGCCATCCCGCCGAGGAAGGAAGGGCGTTCGATCCTGCTGGCGATAAAGTCGAGCTTGAGCAGGTCTGGAGCACCCAGGAAAAGCGCCCGCGCCCGGCCCTGGTTGCTGGTGACCATGCCGACGACCCCGGAGCCGAAAGTACGCAGAACGGCTGCGCCGGAACAGCCCTGTTCTGCGATGTCATCCAGGGCGTTGGCCAGAAGCGTCAGGCGACCGACAACGGCTACACCGTGAGCGCCAGCGAACGGCGTACCCTCGCGCAATTTCGCGTTTATGCCGAAGCCGACCAGGCGTTCGTCCGGCGCCAGAACGTCGTCTAGGAGGACGCCAACCGGCACATCGGCGGGACAAACGTCCATCAACTCCAGCAAGGCGACATCGTCGGGGAGATCGCGTTGCGCTGGGGGCAGCGTGGGTCTCCAACCGACGACCCGAGCAGGATAGGCGCGCCTGTTCGTCTCGTTGGTGAATGGAAAGCCCACCATGATGACGCCGTCAGGCGGGTTCTCGGACGATGCAACTTTTTCGTAGGCCGCCCTCTGGGTCGCGTCGCTGCCGGGATGGATCGCGCTGGCCACCACATGCGCGCAGGTCAGCACTAGGCGCTCGCCGATCACGAACCCCATGCCGACGCGGCGGTCTGCATCGTCGCCAGGGCCGTTTCCCGCAAGAATCCAGGCGTGAAACTTGTCGTTCAAGGCCGCCCCCTTCTAAGGCGTCACGCGCGCATAGGGGTGGCCAAAGACGGTGTAGGCCAACCAGGTGAAGTCCTGCGGCGTGCTGGCCTTGGCGGCTTGGCGCGCCTCGCAGACGGCTTCGGTCACGGTGAGACCGGCCTGGAGCTGGGTGTAGAAGGTCTTGGCGAACGTCGAAGCCGTCTGGTCGGAGACCGACCACAGCGCGCTGACGAGAAGGCCCGCGCCCCTTTCCACTAGGACCTGGGCCAGGCCCGTCGACCCGCCGAGCGTGGCTCCGCCCGTGCCCGCCTGGCAGGCGTTTAGGAAGATGATCGGCCGTCGGCCGCCGACCGTCAGGCGCGCGACGCCCAGGTCGCTGACGCCAAGGGCTTCGCGGATGGGGTTCGTGGCCGTACCCTCGCCCTCCAGCAGCAGGGCGGAGTTCCAGATCGCACCGCCGTCGGCCTGTCCATGACACGCGAAGTGGAGGACGTCGAAGTCCTCGCCAGCGTCGCCTCTCAGCACGTCCAGGACGGGCTCGAGATGCGGCGAGATCGCCTTGGCTCCCAGGGTGTCGACCAGCATCGTGGCCTCCGTCTGGAGGTTGGCGAGACGCAGGCCCGGCTCGACATAGTTTGGGATGCAGTAGAGTGCCTTGCCTGGGCGGAGGCTGAGGCGCGCTGGCGCGATGCCGATATTGCTGAGCCAGCGCGTTAGGCCGAACTCGGCCAGGAACCTGCCGCCGTTCGCCGTGCTGGGGGACGGCGAGTCTAGGGGGGCCATGCCATCGTCCGCGCTCGGCGGTTCGGTGAGAAAGCAGACCTCCCAGGGGATTGTCGGCGCGTAGGAAAACACCTGGATCGAACCGATCTGCTTGCGATGCTTCCACAGTGCGCGCTGCACCTGCAGGGGGAAGAGCTTGCGATAGAGATCCGCGCCGCGGTTTATGATCTGCTGGGTGGCGGCGTTGAAGTTGGCGCCGGCTGGCCGCCAGGTGTTTTCGAGCGTCTTGTAGAGCTGGGCCACGTAGGTCACGCGGTCGACGACGCCGAGGGTCGTGAAGGCCTCGATGTCGAGGTTCAGCTCGTTGCTCCGGACCAGGAAGCGCAGCCGTGAGCCTTCGTCGATGCGTTCTTCCCAGACCCGCAGGTCGATCATCGGCAGCGCGTTAGACTCGCTCGTCACCGTGGCCGAGGCGGTGGTGGTGGCGGCCGAGGCGAACTCAGGCTGCAGGACCAGGCGCTGAAGGGTGTCGGCGCCTTGGGTGATCTCAACCCAGACCTCGGCCGGTCCGGGTGCGGAGCCCTTGATCTGGAAGATCCGCTCCACCGGCTCACCGGCCACGGGCGCATCCACCACAGCCTCCGTCGTCTCGCCCAACACGCAGTTGACCCTGGCGCGCAGGGTCAGGCGCAGGCGCTGCGCGGGGTCAGCCTCCACCGCCGCCTGCGTTCGGACATGGCCCGCGATTATGGCGATGTCGTCCTGAGATAAGGTGACTGTCAGCGGCGTCCATAACCCCGCCACCGGGCTTTGCGGCATCGAGGCGGCGGCGTTGAAGGCGATCCTGTCTTGAGCCGTCGCTGCTCTCACGGGCGGCGGGGCGGCGGACATCGGCGGCGGGGCATGCCGCTTTTGGCCGGAGCTGATCGAGGCGTCGATCCGGGGACGCGCGGGTCCTGTCGGCGCAAGGCCGAAACCTAGGCTGTCGAACCTAGCGCGCTCTGGCGCGAAAGCGCCGCCGCGCTGCGGGTTTCTCCCAGCATAGTCGTCCAAGGCCCCGGCAGCGCCATCGTCGCCCGCCTCGGCCTCGTCGCCATCGGGAACGCCGGCCTCCATGGCCTCAAGGGCCTCGGGCACGTCTTCGTCGGGCGTGATCAGCCATTCGCTCAGCTGACGGGCGGTCTTTTCGAGGCTGAAATAGATCGTGTGGTAGCAGTCGCCGCCTTGCGGGTAGGCGTTGACCTGACCCATCCAAGCCTGCCGGCCGCCCACGTTGTCCATGGACTTGGTGTCGACCACAAGGTCGTTGGCGGCTTTTTTCCAGAGGTCGTCGGTGACCTTGTCCAGCAGGACGCGGCTGAGCGCGGGCCCGATGCCCCGGCCGAAATCCAGGCCCGGCTCGAAGTCGGAGCTGATGGCGTAGTAGGCGCGCGCCGACGTTGTCGCGGTCGCGGTGTTGAGCCGGCGCACGGTGCCGCCGTCGGGATCCATCGAGGCCAGGCCAGGGACGTGGCCCTCCACGACAGCGCGGCGCGGCAGGATGGTGACGAACTCGCCGAGGCTCTTGATTCCCAACTCGATCAGCGGATTGAGCGCGCCGCCGCCCACCAGAGTGGCGGTGAACTTGGCGCCGGCCATGATCACGTTGGTATAGATGTCGGCCAGGGCGCGCCAGTTCTCCGGCGAGGCCAGATGGGTGCCGGCGTTGGTGCAGCCGACGAACACGGCCTTGCGCCAGGCCAGATCGGGCAGGGCTTCCTCGGCCAGGACCCGATAGACCAAGCCGCCGCGGCTATAGGCGACCGTGTCGACCACAGTGCCTGCCGGCAGGGTGCCCAGAACGGCCTTAATCTGCTCGACATTGGTCTCGACGGAGTCGGCCAGGGTCTTGTGGTCGAAGCCCAAGACGGCGTCGTAATGGTCGTACGCGGCCTGGAGGAAGCTCTTGCCTTCGCGATGCGTTGTCAGTTGGCCGAAGCTGCCGCGCGTATTGGAGAACGTGCCGTGCACCAGCAGCAGCACGCGCTTGGGCTGGCCGTCGAGGAGGTTGGAGGGCAGTGCGGCAGGCGGGTCGGCCGTCACCCAGAGTTTCGGATCCAGGCCGTCGATCGCGACGAGCCCAAGCTTATTGCCGCCCTCGATGCGGCGGATCAGGATCTCGATGGCAATGTCGGCGACGAAGGTCAGCACGATGGCGCGCACCGGCTTGGTCAGCTTGTCCACCAGCCATCCGCCGATGGCCCCCAGGCCGGGCAGCCCGCGGGTCGGGTTCTGCATGACCTCGACGGAGGTGAGCGTGAAGGTGACCTCCCGCAGGGCGCGGCGTTCGAGAGGCGCGTCGGCGGCGGGGCCCTGGTCGGGATAGACCCAGGTGAAGACGCCGTCCTTGCCCTGCATCAGGACGACGGCGTCCTCGTTGGCGGCCACTTGGACCCGAAGCCGTGTCTGCTCTGCGGTGGCGCTTCGGAAGCGCTGTTCGGGCGGGAGCGAAAGGCGGACGTCCGCGACGATCGTGGAGTCCACGGAGGCGTTCAGCCCCTGGATCAGGGCGTCCTCCCCTGCGGGCGCACCGTCATCGGGACCAAGGTCTCGGCTGCGGTGGGGGTCGCCGGCTCCGCGATCCGGCGCGGCGTGGATGCGGACATCCACGTCGTCGGGCGCTTCGACAATGACCGGTCCGCTGTCGCCCTGGCCGTCCGGCCCCCCGCGAGTGGTGCGCATCAGATTCCCCCCGGAAACTCCTTTTGAATACTGCGGTGAGGTTGGAGTAGAACTCAACTATAAACTGACAACGCACCCCAATCTCGCCAGCGCCGAGTGTTCTGGGTTGCACTGCTCACTGTAGCGCCGACTTAGACCCAGTTTCCGCTATGGGTCCATCTCGCCTGGGGCGACCGCCGGGCCGAAGGTCGCATTTCTGGAACAGTTGCAGAGTTCGCTCCTGGCGCCAGGCGGACTGGCATGTCCATAGCACACAGGTCGAACGAGCCGCTTAGGTGACGCCGCCGTGCGCTAGGGAGCGTTTGGGTTGGAGGCCGCAGGGTAGCGTCGAAATAGCACCGAAAAATAGGGCGTCCGGCTGCGCATCGTGATCTTCGCCCGCTCTAAAAGATAGCAATCAAAGCCCATATGGGGAGTGAGGGTCTGAGACGTCGCCGCCGTCATTTCGGCGGCCTGAACTAGGCGCAGAAGTTCGGCCGGATCGAGAATGTACAGAAAGCGACCGGTTGGGCTCGAATTATCGACTGGGGCAGGCAGTGAACGTCCGATTCCGGGTCTGGTCCTAACTTCCGGTATTGGCGCGACCTGGCCGAAGGCGGACCTTAAATCGCCGCCGATATCAACTGTCGGTCTCGGTGAACATACGCCCTGAAGTGAGGTGGATGCACCAACGCTGGCAAACCCCGGTCTCCGGCGCCGAAGCAGACACGCCATTGGTCTGCTCGGGGTGGGAGGCGGACATTTAGGTCGCGGTCAAACCCGGGCGATCACGCCTCTGACTCAACCCGCCGAAGGTCGATCGGTATTCGGTGGGCGAGACCTTGAGGCGGCGCCGAAAATGATGCCGCAGCACCGCAGCATCGCCGAACCCGCAGAGGCGCGCCAGTTCGTCCATCGGCAGGTCGTGGGTCTCCAGCAGTTCCCGAGCACGATCGACGCGCACGCCGACAAGCCAGCTCGCCGGCGCCTCCCCCACGGTCTCGAGGAAGCGTCGGTGAAGCGTCCGCTCGCTGATCGCGGCCATGCGCGCCATGTCAGCCACGGTGAAGGGGTGATCGAGCCGGGCTCGAACATGCGAGATCACGTCTGAGAGGCGGGCGTTTTCACGCTCCGGGACGGGGCGCTCCACATACTGCAGCTGGCCGCCGTTGCGATGCGCCGGCATGACCAGGCGGCGCGCCACCTGGTTGGCGACCTCCGGCCCAAAGTCCCGCCGGACGACATGCAGCGACAGGTCGATGCCCGCCGAGCTACCGGCCGAGGTGAGGACCTGCCCCTCATCCACATAGAGCACCTCCCCATCGAATTCGAGTGACGGGAACCGCGTCGCCAACGCTTTGGCATAGCGCCAATGGGTCGTGACACGACGCCCGTCCAGTAGCCCGGCGCTCGCCAGAACGAAGACGCCGGAGCAGATCGACATAAGCCGCGCGCCCCGCGCGTGAGCGGCGCGCAAGGCGTCCAGCAGCGCTGGCGAAGGCTCGACATCGACGCCCTTCCAGCCGGGCGCGATGATCAGGTCCGCCTCGGCGAGGAGCTCCAGCCCGGCGTCCGCCTGCACCGTGAGCCCGCCCATGGCCCTGAGCGGCCCGCGTTCGACAGCGCAAGTCGCGAACCGATACCAGTTCGGGCCCGCCTCTGGCCGAGACAGGCCGAACACCTCCGCCGCTACCCCGTACTCGAACGTACAGAGGCCGTCATAAATGAGGGCGGCCACCAGGGAGCCAGATGTGGCGAAGGACAGGTTTGGCATGATCTCAACGAACATGGACAGATCTGCCACTGAAGCGCAATTCGGCGATCCGCCATAAGTCTCCCGGTCAATCCAGGAGCACCCGATGTCCATCGTCACCGAGATCCCCGCAGCCTCTTCCGATCTTGCGCTCGCCCATTTCGAGGCCGAGTTCGGCTTTGAGACGGACTGCTGGGACGTTCATTTCGCGGTCTCCAACGGCGCCAAGGATTTCATCCTTCTCGACGTTCGCAGCCACGACGCCTTTGATCGAGGCCATGTGCCGACAGCGATCAGCCTGCCGCACGGCAAGATCATCGCCAGCAAGCTCGCCGACTACCCGCTCGACGCCCTGTTCGTCGTCTATTGCGCCGGCCCCATTGCAACGGGGCGACCCGAGCGGCCGTGCGGCCTGCCGACCAACTGGCCGGCCGGTCAAGCTGATGCGCGGCGGAGTCACCGGATGGATCGATGAAGGTTTCGATCTCGTCAGTGCGCAAGCCGATGTCTGATAAGCTGATCGCCGAGCCGATGATCCGGCCTGCTCGGCGGTCTGACCTCCGGGAGATTGTTCGCCTTTGCGCCGAACACGCCCGCTATGAGCAGGCCGCGCATGAGCCGGCGGGCCTGGCCGAGCGTCTCGACCCAGCCCTCTTTGGCCGCCAGCAACGGCTTCAGGCCTGGGTCGTCGAAACCGGTCCTGAACGGCTCCAGGGCTACGCCACGGCGACGATCGACTATTCGACTTGGACGGGCAGCGGCTACCTGCACCTGGATTGCCTCTATCTGGAAGAGGCGTTGCGCGGACGAGGCTGGGGCGTGCGTCTGCTGGCGACCGTGTTCGCCAGCGCGCATGCGGCGGGCCTTTCAGAGGTGCAATGGCAGACCCCGAGTTGGAACGCTGCGGCGATCCGTTTCTACGAGCGGCAGGGGGCGTCTGGCGGCGCCAAGGTGCGGTTCACCGCGCCGACGTCTTTCTTGCCGCCGCACATGGATTAGACCCTGCCAGGGGATCATAACCGACTTTCACCGATCGGAGGCTCTTGGCCTCTGGCGACGGCTCGCAACGCCTTCCGTCGGGGCGCCGTCGTACAATCCGCTCTCGATCAGAGTGTTTGCGTATCTCAGTGAACCGGAGGCAGCCCAGTCGCTTTCGTAGGTTTGTCGGTGTCTGCCGAGATCTGGCGCTTCGGATAGGTTGGCAGAAGCATCAACAGGCTCGCGCCGACCGCCAGCATGGCCGCAGTGACGCCTAATGCCGACCGATAGGAATGCTGATGGTCGTAGGCCGCATCGAGCAGGATCGGGGTGGCGCCTTGGGCGACGATGATCACCGAATACATCATGCCGACGATCACACCGAAATTTCGCAGTCCGAAATAACGCGCGATGAAGAAGGCTAGGGAACCGAACTGGCTGCCGAGCCCGATCCCCAAACAGGCGCCGCCCAACATCAACTGCCAGGGCGCTGTTCCCAGCTCCAGCAGGCCCAGACCCACGATCGCCATCAGGTACATCGGCGTCACGATCTTGGGCGTGCCGACCTTGTCGAGCAAGCGCCCGACGACGATCTGCCAAATGCTGCAGACCAGGGCGAAGGTGCTGATGACCGCCGTGCCGACGCCGAGCCCGAAGCCGCGGTCACCGACGATAGGCACCACGTGGCTGAAGATCGCGGTCATGCAGCCGGCGCCGACCGCGATCGACGCCAGGATCAGCCAGAAGGGTGTCGTCCGCGCGGCCTGCGCCAAGGTCAGGCCATCTGTGATAGCGCCCCCATCAGCTTGAGTCTGGTCGCCCCGTGGCGCGTCGCGCATCAGCAGGATGGCGGCGGGCAGGCCGATGACCAGCACGATCACCGCCACGCCCAGATAGGCCCCTCGCCAGCCGACCGTGGTCAGCAGGATGGCGGCGACGATCGGCATCAGCGTGCGCTGAGGCTGTTGCCCACACCGCCGCTGATCCCCAACATGACGCCGCGGTTGTCGACGAACCATTCCGAGACCACGCGGGTGAAGACCGCGTTGTTGGGGATGGCGCCGACAATGCCGATGGCGGCGAAGGTCAGGTAGAACTGCGTCAGGCTGCCATTGGTGAGGGCGAGGGCGGCCAAGGCGCAGGCGAACAGGATATTGCCTAGGATCAACATGCGGCGCGCGCCGTGGCGGTCGGCGTAACGCCCCGCCAGGGGGTAAATGATCGCGCCCGCAACCGCGATCAGGCCCAATGCCGCCGAGATGCTGGCCCGAGACCAATGAAAGGTCTGGGACAGCGGAACCAGGAAGACGCCAAACACCGCGTGCACCGCTGCGGTGGTGTTCAGGGCGTTGCCGATGGTGCAGGCGGCCAGAACGCTGAGATGGGCGCGGTCGAGGGCGGGTTTGGTCATGAAGCTGTCCAGGCAGGGCGGAAGCGCGGGGATTAGGCGCGGCAAGTCGCGCAATGGGTCTTGATCCCCAGCGCCGCAAATCTTTCACGCCGGCCGAGACGTCAGGAGGCGCTTGGCGCGCTTCTCCGGTTCGGGCTCACGGTCGGGCCTGGGCGCCTAAACCCAAGGCGCCGGCGCCAGGGATCAGGCTCCATGGATCGATTTCGTCTCGGCTGCGGCGTTCGAAGGCCTCGGAAACTAATTGTGCGTCGCCGCTCAAGACCATGGGGAAGGCGTGGCCATCCATCGACGCCGGATCGGCGGTTCTCGGAGACTGCGAGGAGCGAGACCGGTCAGCGAGCGAGACTGGGGATAGTCATGCGCAATGCGAAATCACCGATGATCCGATGGCTGGGGTGTGGGTCGATGCTGGCCCTGGCGGTCGCGCAGGGCGCTCACGCCGCCGAGCCTGAACAGATCCAAAGTCTGGAAGAGATCGTGGTCGTCGCCGAAAAGCGCGAGGTCAATCTGCAGAAGGCCGCCGTGGCGATCAGCGCGGTCGACGGCGAGCGCATGGCCCAGAGCAACGTCAATGAGCTCAATGACCTGAACGGCTTCGTGCCGGGCCTGACCATCGCCAAGAACGAAGGGGCCGAACGGGTGATCTCGATCCGCGGCGTCGGCTACGAGACCGCTCAAGCCCCCAACACCCAGCCGGGCGTCGCCTTCCACATCGACGGCGTCTATATCAGCCACGTCATCGCCCTGAACCAGGATCTGCTGGACGTCGAGCGTGTCGAGGTGCTGCGCGGACCTCAAGGCACGGTGTTTGGCCAGGCCTCCACCGGCGGCGCGATCAACGTCATCACCAAGAAGCCCGTGCTGGGGGAATACAGCGGCCAGGTCCGCGCCAGCTACGGCAACTACAACTACGCCAAGGGCCTGGTGTCGCTGAACGCGCCGATCGGCGAGACTGTCGCGCTCCGAGGCACGGTGCAGTACCTCAACCACGACGGCTACGCCAAGGCGACCTACACGCCGGGTAAGGACTTCGATCTGGACGACGCCAACAATCTGGGCGCGCGTTTGGCCTTGCTCTGGAAGCCGGACGACAGCTTCTCGGCCGAGTTGAGCGGCCAGTACTTCAAGGCCGACCACCATGCCGCGGCGCAGAAGAACGTCTTCGATCCCGATCCGGACCCGCGGCGCTTGAGCCAGGACGCCGGCGGTCTGTTCGACCTGGAGACCCGTCTGGTCAACCTGACCCTGGAAAAGGAACTTCCGGGGATGGTCCTGAAGTCAACTACGGCCTTTCAGGATCTTCACAAGAACCAGACCGGCGAAAACGACCGCCTCGCCTACGCCTTCACCGGCTACTACGACCACTTGGTCAAATGGCGCGACACGAGCAAGACTTGGACCCAAGAGCTGAACCTGTCATCGGACGGCGAGGGGCCGCTCCAGTGGATCGTCGGCGCGTTCTATCTGCGCCAGCATGCCCGCCAGGACATCCTGGAATATGCGGGAACGGACGCCAATCCGGCTCTGCCGATCCCGCCGCCGATCCCGACGAGCTTTCCCTATAATCTGAAGTATCAGACCAACTCGCCGTACGAGCACACCACGGCGGCGGCCTATGCCCAAGGCACCTATGCCGTGAGCGAGGTGCTGCGGCTCACGGCCGGCGCGCGCTACAGCTACGATGAGACCACGGCGCGGCCGTACAATTTCTACAATCTCTTTGGGCCCACGCCGGCTCGCAAGACCACGGGTTACGCCACCACCGGCAAGGTCGGCTTGGAATATGACGTCACCCCGACCAGCATGGCCTATCTGACCCTGTCGCGGGGCTACAAGCCCGCCGGCATCAACTTCAACCAGGGTTCGGTGTCGGTGCCGATCGACATCAAGCCCGAGAAGGTCACGACCCTGGAAGTGGGGTCGAAGAACCGCTTCTTCGACAATCGCCTGCAACTGAACGCGGCGGCCTACTACACAGACTACAAGGACTACCAAATCCTGTCGGACGACCCGGTGCCCAACGCCGGCGGTGTGGTCAACATTCCCAAGGCCAAGATCTGGGGAGCCGAGTTCGAAGGCTCCTACATTCTGGGCGGGGGCTTCCGACTGGACGGCAACCTGACCTTGCTCGATGGCGAGTTCGAGAGCGACTACGACATCCTCGACGCCAAGACCGCTGCGGCTATCCGCGCCGTCGCGGCCGCCCAGGGCCTGAGCCCCTACGATCCGCGCACCATCGCCATGCTGGCGGCAGGCATGCAGAGCGTCAAAGGCAACAAGCCGCCGAAGATGCCAGGCCTGTCGAGCTCCGCCGCCCTCAGCTACACCCATGATCTGAGCGGCGGGCGCGTCACCAGCCGCATCGACGCCACCTATCGCGGCCACTACCTGTATCGCGCGTTCAACAATGACGCCCTGGACCGGGTGCCGTCCTACGTCGCCTGGAACCTGTTCGTCCAATACCAGCCTACCGGCTCGCCCTGGACAGTTTCGGCCTCGGTGCAGAACCTGTTCAACAACGACGGGGTCAATTCGGTGTTCACTGACCCCTACGGTTCGCAAACCACCAGCCGCGAATACATCTCGCCGCGTCAGGCCTTCGTGACCGTCGGCTACAAGTTCTAGACACCAAGATCTGACGAGAAAGGCCTCCTTCCATCGCGGGAAGGAGGCCTTTTTTGTTGGTGCGAGACGGTGGGGAAGCTGGCTTAGAGCGCGTTGCGGCGGGCGATATCGCCCAGCACGGCGGCGCTGGGCTTGGCGGTGCGTTTCTGGGTCTCCCGATCGACCGAGAACAGACCGAAGGTCGGCGTGTAGCCCATGTCGAACTCGAAATTGTCCAGCAGCGACCAAAAGAGATAGCCCTTCACCTTGATCCCGTCGGCCGTGCAGCGCTGCAGGCCGGCCAGGGCTGTGCGGATGTAGGTCACGCGCAGGGCGTCGTCGCTCGTCCCCACGCCGTTCTCGGTGATCCAGATGGGCGCCTTGCAGTGGGCGGCCACGTAGCGCACCGCCGGCTCCAGCGCCAGGGGCCAGTATTCATAGAACAGCTGGGTGATCGGCACGCCGTCCTCGTTGGGCAGGTCGCCGTCCTTACCCACGCGCGTGCGGGTGTAGGTCTGAAGGCCGATGAAGTCGCTGCGGTCGGCGGCGTCCAGCCAGGGGGCGTAGATGTCGGCCCGCTTCTCGGCCAGACGGTTGATCTCGCCCACGGGTTGGTCGTCGGACATCGACATGTTGATGCCGACAGGATAGCGACCGCGGCCGCTCTTCAGCGTGGCATAGGCGCGATCGTGGGTCTTCAGCATCACCGCCTGCATGCGCTCCAGGTCGCCGTAGCTGGCCGGAATGAAGCGATCCGAACCGCTGGCCTTGGCGGCCGCCGCCAGCATGGCGTGGGCCTGCGGCGTCTCGCGCGGCACGCCGTGCCAGCGCAGCACCTTGGGCAGGTTGGGTTCGTTGAAGGTGCTGGCGTTGTCGATCAGGTCACCCAGATGAGCGTCGACCCGCGCGCAATAGCGCACGAACGCCTCGCCCACCGCGTCGTTCTGCCAGCCGCCCATCGCCGCCGCCCAACGGGGGAGGGAGAAGTGATTATAGCTGACCATCGGCGACAGGCCCGCCTCGTGGCAGGCCGCCAGGACCCGGCGGTAATGCTCCAACTCGGCGCGCGAATAGGCGCCGGGCTCGGGCTCGATCCGCGCCCACTCGATCGACAGCCGCCAGGTGTTGAAGCCTAGCCCCTTGGCCAGGGCGATGTCGTCGCGATAGAGGTGGTAGTGGTCGGCGGCGTCGCCGGAGGGTTCGGCATAGATCGTCGGTTTGACGCGCTCGAGCAGCCAGATGTCGCTGGCGACATTGTTGCCCTCCAGCTGATAGGCCGAAGTGGCGACACCCCAACCAAACCCTTTTGGAAAGGCCCTGCCGCTTGCCGCGGGCTGTTGTTGCGCGGCGGCGAGGACAGGCCCGGCCATAGAGGCCGCGGTCACCAGGCCGGCGGCGTGCAGAAGCCGGCGTCGCGATATCCCGTTGGCGGTGTCGGTCATGTCTTGGTCCTCGTCGGCTCAGACCGGCTTGTCGCCCTTGATGGTGACGCGATAGCCCGAGCGGGTGTGGGGGAAGTAGTCCCAGATGGCGGAGTGTTGAACGGCGCGATTGTCCCAGAAGGCGATCGAGTGCGGGCGCCAGCGGAAGCGGCACTGAAACTCGGGGCGTTGCGCGTGACGCACCAGGAAGGCCAGCAGCGCCTCGCCCTCGTCGCCCGGCAGGCCGTCGATCTTGGCGGTGAACTGCTTGTTGACGAAAAGGGCCTTGCGGCCGGACACCGGATGGGTGCGCACCACCGGATGCGAGGCGCGGGGAAACACCGTGCCGGGCGGAGCGATGGCGCCAAACACCCGCACCGCGTCGTGGGTGGCGGTCAGACCGTCCAGATAGGCCTTCATCCTGGGAGAGAGCGCCTCATAGGCGGCGAACATGTCAGAGAAGGCGGTGTCGCCGCCGCTTTCGGGCATGGTGTGCAAGTAGAGGATCGAGCCCAGCGGCGGCTCCTCGTCGCAGGTCATGTCGGAGTGCCAATCCTCGCCGGCCACGAACTTGGACTCGGCGTCAGCGTGGATGCGCACGATCTCCGGATGGCCGGGCACGGCCCAGGCCGCGGCGGCCTTGCCGATGTGGAGTTCGCCAAAATGCCGGGCCAGGGCCTTGTGGGCGTCGAAGTCGAGCGGCTGTTCGCGAAAGAAGATCACCAGGTGTTCGGTCAGAGCCTGTCGCAGCTCCTCAGCCTGTGTCTCGGTCAGCGGCCCGGTCAGGTCCAGGCCGGAAATCTCGGCGCCGATATGGGGCGTGAGGGGCGAAACCTCGATCGTTTGGTAGCTCATCGCATTCCTGGCCTGACCCACGGCGCCGACGGTCAGCGACGCGAGGCGGGACATTCGCGCGCGGCGCCTGGGCGGTCTTGAGCCTGGGCGTCGAAATTGTTTCCGGCCTCCGTGACGCGCTTTTTCGGCTCCCGTGGGGGCGTTCAACAATCGGAGCGTCGGCGGTCAAGTCGCCGCCCGCCAGGGCCTCTAGCGTTGAGCCATTCCGTGGACGGGCGTCGCGCCCTCTTATCCAGTCGAGGCTTCCATGAGCGTCTCCGTTCCCCACAATCCCTTTGGCCTGCCATCGGACAACGGCGGCAAGGATATTGGCGTGTTCCTGCCCATGGCCAATGGCGGCTGGATCATGTCGGCCAACGCCCCGCCCCTGGACGGGTCCTACGCCTATAACCGCAAGGTGGCCAAACTGGCTGACGAGGCGGGCCTGGACTTCGTGATGTCGATGGCCAAGTGGCGCGGCTACGGCGGCGAAACCGGTCATTGGGACACCTCGCTGGACGCCCAGATCTTGATCGCCGCCCTCGCCGAGGCCACCAGCCGGGTCAAGGTCTGGACCACGGTCCACACCTTCCTGCAGAACCCCGCCGTCACCGCCAAGATGATGGCCACCCTCGATCAGGTCAGCGAGGGCCGGGCAGGGCTGAACGTCGTCACGGGTTCCTACAAGAAGGAGTTCGACCAGATGAACGCCTGGCCCGAGGGCATGGGCCACGACGATCGCTACGACCTTGCCAGCGAATGGATCCAGGCCATCAAGCGTCTGTGGAGCGAACCCTCGGTCACCATGGACGGCAAGTACGTCAAGCTCGACGACTGCCAGTCGAGCCCCAAGCCCGTCTCGACGCCGCGCCCGTTCCTGGTCTGTGCGGGCATGTCGGGCAAGGGCATGCAGTTCACGCTGGAGGAGATGGACGCCATCTTCCTGGCCGGCAAGGACAACGAGGATCTGGCGCGCACCAGCCGGGCGGCCAAGGCCAAGGCCCGCGAGTTCGGACGGGGCATCCGGACCTACACGATGATGACCCTGGTGATCGGTGAGACCGACGAGGCGGCTCAGGCCAAGGCCGCGCACTATCGTGAAGGGCTCGACGAGGGCGCGCTGCACGGGATGATGCGCGCCTACGGCTTCCTCGACAGCGAGATCGGCAAGGAAAACGCCTTCGTCGCCTCGGCCCGCTCCAGCTTCATGACCCCGCGCCTGATCGGCTCGGCCGAGACGGTGACGCGCCAGGCGATCGCGCTGATGGAGCAGGCCGAGCTCGACGGTCTGATGCTGATCTTTCCCGACTATATCGAGGGCGTGTCTATCGTCGCCGAAACCATCCTGCCCAGGATCCGCGCCCACTTCGCGCCGAAGGTGGCCGCCCATGTGGCTTGACGCCGTCCCGCATGTCGAGCCGGCCGCCTTGCCGCCGATGATCGCGCCGGCGCGCACCGCTCTGGTGGTGATCGACGTACAGCGTGATTTCGTCGGTCCCGATGGGGCCATGGCCCGCCTGGGACTGGACCTCTCGAAGATCGAACCGGCGATCGACCGCATCGAGGCCTTGATCGCCCAGGCGAGAACGGCGGGCGCGACGGTCGCCTTCGCCAAGGTGATGAGCAGCGAAAGCACCGACTCCGGCGCGCTGCGCCGGCTGAACGCCCGCAAGGGCCGTCCGCCCGGCGCGATCGCCATCTGTCGCGAGGATCAGGCAGGCGGCGACTACTATCGCGTCGCTCCGGCGCCGGGCGATATCGAGATTTCCAAGCGGCTGTTCAACACCTTTCATGGCACCGATTTCGACGCCGAGTTGAAGGCGCGGGGCGTCGAGGCGCTGGTCATTGTCGGCTTCACCACCGACTGCTGCGTCGACGCCACGGCGCGTGACGCCTTCCACCGCGACTACGACGTCTTCGTCGTGTCGGACGCTACCGACGCCTATGCCGCCGATCTGCACTGGAGTGCCCTGCAGGCTCTGCAGAAGAACGTCGCGCTTGTCACCGACACGGCCGCTGTCCTGTCCGCTTGGTCTGAGGCATGAGCGCGGCGGCTCTCAGCTACGTCACCCTGATCGCTCGCGATGTCGATCGGCTGGCGGATTTCTACGGCGCGCTGCTGGGGCTCGAGGAAATCGCCGCCTCCCGGTCGGAGAAGTATCGCGGAGTTCCTGGCGGGCGGCGGAAAGTTGGGCGTGGCCTATGCCGGCGCCTACGCCATGCTGGACCTGCCGCCGCGCGATCCCGCCGCGCCGGTCAACACGGTGCTGACCTTCGATGTCGGGCCGATCGAGAACGTCGCGCCGCTGACCCGGCGCGCGGTCCAGTTAGGCGGACGCCTGGTCAAGCCGGGCTTCGACACCTTCTTTGGTCATCACCGGTCGGTGGTGAAGGATCCCGAAGGCAACATCTTGCGGCTCAGCGCGGCGCTTTCAGGCGCGGACCGGTGAAACTCTGCGGGCGCGCACGGTCAAGACCAGCTCCACGGCGAGCGCTTACTAGGGGCATGACCCAGCCCCCGCCGTCCGCTCCCCAGATCGTTGACCTGCTGATCCGCGACGCGATGATCGTCACCCTGGACGGAACGCGGCGCATCCTGACCGAGGGGGCGCTGGCCGTAACCGGCGACCGGATCGTCGCGGTGGGCAAGACGCGCGATGTCGAGCCTATGGTGATCGCTAAGACCGTCATCGACGGGCGGGGCTTCGTGATGACGCCCGGCTATGTCAACGGCCACATCCACGTCACCGGCGAGCCGATCACCCGCGGCTTCGTGCCTGACGACACCGGCTGGTACGACAACGTCTTCAACTGGCTGATCCCGCTCTACCACGCTCAGACCGAAACTGATGAGCGCCTCGCCGCCCAACTGGCCGCCGCCGAACTGCTGCGAAACGGCGTGACCACCTTCATCGAGGCCGGCACCATCCGTCACCTGGACGCGGCGGTGGACGGTCTGCGCGAGGTCGGCATCCGGGGGCGGGTGGCGCAATGGGCCGAAGATCGCGCCTTCGATCCGGCTCAGGATCAGTCGGCCATGACCCGCGACGCGATCGCCGTCATGCAGCGCGAGATGGAGCGCTTTCCCGGCGACGCCGGCGCCTTGATCAGCGCCTGGCCCAGCATGGTCGGTCACATGACGGCCACCGATGACCTCTGGCGCGAGGCCGCCGCCCTGGCCAAGGCTCACCGCTCCGGCGTCACCGCCCACATGAGCCCGGCCGAGGCCGATCCGGAGTGGTACCTGGCCAACACCGGCCGCCGGCCGATCCAGCATCTCGCCGAACTGGGGGTTCTGGGCCCCAATGTCTGCCTGACGCACATGGTTCATCTGGACGACAGCGAAGTGGCGCTGGCGGCCCAGACGGGGACCAACGTCACCCACTGTCCGATGTCCGCCCTGAAGGGCGGCTATGGCGCGACGGGCGTGAGCAAGTTCCCGGAAATGGCGGCCCAGGGCGTCAACATCATGCTGGGCACCGACGGCGCCAACAACGGCAATATCGGCGACCTGTCGCGGGCCATGTTCATCGCCGCCGGCCTGTTCAAGGACGCCCGTCGCGACACCGGAATCTTCCCCGCCCATCAGGTTCTGGAGATGGCGACCCTAAACGGCGCCAAGGGCATCGGCCTGGTCGACCAGATCGGCTCGCTGGAGGTGGGCAAGAAGGCTGACTTCGTGCTGCACGACATCGACCGCCCCGAATGGCGGCCGCTATTGAACGTCGTCAACCAGCTGGTCTGGTCGGCCGACGGGCGGGGCGTCCACACCGTCTTCGTGGACGGCGTGAAGGTTGTCGAGAACTATCGCTGCACGCGGATCGACGAGACGGCGCTCTATGTCCAGGCCGAGGCCGCCGGCCGCGCGGTGGCCCAGCGGGCGGGGCTGAGCAACCCAGGGCCATGGCCTGTCATCTAGGGTTTTAATATCCCGATACTCTGCCGCAAGGACCTGCGCTCAATTAGGAGTGTAGTAAATCTCGTGCGCATGAAGTTACCTCCACGCGAACCGCATGTCATTTTATAGTCACCCTGTGCATGAAATGCCCGCGATTGCTCATGACCTGTCAATTTCGGTCTGTTGTCTTCGCAGTCTTTGATTCGGATCAAGGACTTGAAGACAATCACGGTCAGTCGAGCCGCTTTCCTGGCGATCGCGGCGCTGGGGCGCACGACATGCAGCGATCTCATTTTCACACCGAGTCCCTCCCGTCAGAGCGGCGTTGGCAGGCCTGGAACGACAACCTCTCGGAATTCGCCATCGACGCCACGGGCGCGTTGGATGGCGCGGGTTTCGAAGGCCGCATCGATCATTGCGTGATGCCTTCGGGGCTGAGCTTCACCCTGCTGGAATCCCATGCGCCGCAGCGCATCGCTTCGACGCCTGGCAAGGTTGGGGACGTCTTTTGGCTGGCCGTCAGCCTCAGCGGCACATCGCGCCTGGATCTGGGTGAAGGGCCGTTCGACATGGTCCCCGGCGATATTCTCTACGGCAAGAGGGGCGTGCCTTCGGCTCTCGACATCAGCACCGAGTTTCGCACCTTGCTGGTCAACATCCCCGCCTCGCTGATCGCGCGTAAGCTACTGCTGCCCCTGCCCAACAAGGCGATCCACGTCTCGGCCACATCGGGCATTGGCCGGGTGTTCTCTGGATTGTTATCGTCCGTGGCCGAGTCTTTTGAAGACATCAACGACATGCTGGCCGGCTCGCTCGAGGCGGCCCTGCCGCAGTTCCTGCTGGGTTGCCTGTTTGGCGAGGAGGGGGATCAACTGCGTGGCGGCGCCGTCGCGATCCGCGCCGGGGTGCTGCAACGCATCTGGCGCGGCATCGAGACGCGGCTGGAGGATCCGGATCTTTCTCTGGCGGACGTGGCCGCCGAGCAGGGCCTGTCCGTCCGCTACGTCCAGAAGCTCTTCGAAGACAGTGGGCAAAGCTTCACCCACTACCTGCGCAAGCGGCGGCTGGAGCAGAGTCGCACGGATCTGGCCAATCCGCTTAATGTCGACATTTCGATCACCAGCATTTGTTTTCGTTGGGGCTTCAATGACGCAGCGACATTCAGTCGGGCCTTCCGCGACGAGTTCGGCCAATCGCCCCGAGAATATCGTCGGTCGCAAGCCGAGAGGTCTGTCGTCAACTGGGGCAAGCAGCGTCTGTCCGGCCTGGTCAGATTGCAGGCACAATCCGGATAAGGACGGTGCCGTCTGGCCCTCACGGCGACCCAGGATTGCTAACCACGCTCCCAGCAATTGACCCGCGACGAGCGGGCCGGGCGTTGGGGCGGGCAACCTGCGGGCCTGCCAACTTCTCCTCGGGCGCCGAAAGCTGGAAAGCACGGTTCGATATCTCGGCCAGCCACAACCGTCCCTGGCCAGGCGGGATCGACGGCTCCGTGGGCGGGACCCCATGTCTCGGCGAGGAGCTGTCAGGTTAACCGCCGCAAGTCGAGCAAGGCCAATACTTGGCCGATTTAGGCCGTGGCCTTCGCCCATGCGCCGTGCGCCTCGGCGCGGAAGCGCCGAAGGGTAGGGCGGCTGATCAGGTGTCGTTGGGTGTAGAAGGTGTTGTAGCCGGCGGCGTGGGTAGTGAGGAAACGCTGGGCGGACGCCTGGCTTTTGAAGCCCTGCATTCGCCGCTCTCGCTGGCGGACGGGCAGATGAGAATTCTCCGCTCCGTTGCTTTCCCTGAGCCGACCCGCCCGATGAAGGTGCTCCAAACCCAGTTCCGCCAAGGCAGCCGAATAGGATCTGAGCCCGTCGGTGGTGATCAATCTGGGCTCGACGGGCTGTCGGCCTAGCAGCCTCATGAGCAGTTTCTTGGCCGCCTGGGTGTCTCGACGACGCTGCATCAACATGTCGAGCACCTCGCCTTCATCGTCGACGGCGCGCCACAGGTACATGCGCTTTCCGCCCACCCTGCACACCATCTCGTCCAGGTGCCAGCGAGGAGAAGGGGAGGGGCGAAGCCGCTTCAGTCGCCTGGCGATCGCCGGTCCGAACTTCTTGGCCCAGCAGCGGATGGTTTCGTAGCTGACCTCGATCCCGCGCTCGGCGAGCAACTCCTCGACGTCGCGAAGGCTCAAGCTGAAACGAAAGTAGAGCCAGAGCGCATGCTTGATGACCTCGGCCGGGAAGCGATGGCGCTTAAACGAGAGCAGTTTCAAGCCTTGTCTCCGCAAATGGCCCGAATGCCGGGCGAAACGGAGACTTTTTAGCGTTAGATTGACAGCACCTCCGACGGCGGCGTCGTAGGTCTGCTCTTGAAACCCGGCGAGGTCCCACGCCGCGCGCGTCCAAGATAATGTGGTCGATGAACTCCTTGAAGCGGGCGTCGCACGCCGGCCCGCGCGCCGATCCACTGTTTGAGAAAGGGGATCTGCTTCTGTAAGGTCGAAGTGCCGCGACACTGGGCTTTTTCCTTAAGGTCTGACTAGGGTCGGTCTCGCTCCTGCGCCTGGCGCTCTGAATGTCAGGTTCCTGGAGGCGCACCAATGTCCGCAACTGGCGCGCACCAGATCCATATAACGAAAGGTTGACTTCCACTCACGTACCTAGATCAGATGTGACTTGGTTAAGTGGCGGCTCTCAATCCATGGGGCCATGTCCGCGTTGCCTCCGCGTTGATCAGCGCGGCCGAGCGCCTGGTCGGTTGGAATTCAAAGTCCGTGGCGCAAGGCGTTGGGATATCTACCAAGATCGGTGCTAGCTCGCGCACCCGCTAACGGGGATCATCGTCCGGAACGGTGTAACCGGAGAGGAAGAACCCAATGCCGCCAAGTCTGGGGCAGATGCCTGGGGACGACCTGATCGAGGAGCTCGCGGCTATCGAGCATGAACGCTGGGCCCATTGGCAGGCCCACGTGCACAGCCAGGGGGCGCTTCAAGCCGATGGGTCACTGGTTATCCCCCCGGAGTTGGTGGCGCGTTGGACACGGCAGATTCAGACGTCTTATGCGGCGTTGTCCGAAGGCGAGAAGGAAAGCGATCGAGAGCAGGTCCGTCGCTACCTGGCGCTTTTGACCAGGGCGAAGGATCGCGGAGGAAAGTAGATTTGCACTTTCTGATGGCGGCTATGCCTAGGCGGGAAGAGGAGGGGAGATGGGCACGCGTGAAGCAGGGCCGGCTTTGGGAGAACCGCCGCCCGAACCGCCCGCGGTTGATCCTACGTCCGGCACCGGACAGGACGACAGCCGCTATGCGGCGTTCGTCTCCTTTTCAGAAAAGGACAAGGGTTATGCCCTCGCTGTGCAGAAGTATGTACAGGAAGCGCTGCTGAGGTGTGAGGCAGCGCATAAGGAGGTCTATGTCTATCTGACAGATACGCGGGCGGGGCATTTGGAAGCGGAGCTCCAACTCGCCATTGAGCGATCCGATGCGTTGATCGTCATCTGTTCTCCGGACGCCGCCCGATCGCACTGGGTTGCTCGAGAAATATCGATTTTTCTGTCCGCAGCCGGAGATGCGAAACTCTTTCCGCTGGTTGTGCGAGGCGATCTGGAAACTTCGCTCCCCAAGCCTATCAGTGTTCAGCGGCAAATCCTGCACGACATACGCAAACGCGCGTTCCTTGGTGTGATCTGGGGCAGCGGTCGCGACGAGATGGCCCGCATCGTCGCGGGCATCGCGAATATCGACTTGCGTAGCCTGATTGACTGGAACCAGCGTGGGCGGAGCCGACGGCGCGCGTGGGCGGTGGCCGTGGGCGTTGCCAGTATGGCGCTGGCGGTTTCTGTGCGCCTTTTTATGGGCGGCGAGACCTATCAGTTGGCGCAAATTACAAGAAGCGCTTCGGCCCTTCCTGCTCGATCCGCCTGGATGGGTAAGGACGAATGGGTGGGGGCTCTGGCGTTATCCGGGCGCTCATCCGCCGCTCGCGCCTATATCCAAAAAGCCACCGAGCCTGAAGATCGGGTCACACTTCTGGCAATGCTCGTGCGCGCGGAAACTGAGCGCGGAAATCTCGAGGCCGCGCGTAACGCGCTTGAGGATATTTTACGGGAGAAGGGGGAAAACCCCGATCGATCACTGGAAGCACTAGAATATTTTTCGATGAGATATGGCGGCAAAGAGCAGATCGCCAAGGCCTATGATGTTTTTCTGAAATCTGATGGTAGGCAGAATTATAACAAATATTATACAGCATTTATACTGTTAAAATTGGCGGCGGCGGCGAATGATGTCTCTTTGGTCAAGAAGATCATGCATGATTTTCAGGGGTGCAGCAGCGAGCAGGAGTGCCTATATCTATCTGCAATGTCCAAGGGCATGGATGCCGAAAGATCTCTAAATTACGTGATACTTGCCGAAAAGCTCAGAAAACAAAGGGGTGACAAAGAGGCGGATAGACTTTCCGATCAATTCGAGGCCCTGGTCAGGCTATGGTCGGCCGAACGGTTGGCGGGGCGAGGCGCCGACGCCGAAACATCTCTCGCCAGAGCGCTGGACGTCTACGCCAAGATCTCTCCTCACCAGCGCCAAGGCTATGCCGCTTATCTCACCTCATTCAATACTTTGGATACGGCTTGGCTATTGGCGCAGGGGGGGCGTTTGAACCTGGTCAAGGATTTGGCGCAAAGGGAAGCCGATCCCGTCACAGAACTCCATATGCTTGGAAGCGCCATCGCGGCGCTGCAGAACCAGCATAAGCCAGTCGAAGATCTGCAGCGCTATGCGCTGCAACGGGTTCTCACGGCGAAGGATCCAACCCGAACCGCCGAGGCTCTTGTCGAGTATGCTAAGTTCGAAGGCCTTGAGCTGAATCAGAGTTTTCGCTGCGATCTCTATGCCCGCGCCCTGGAAAAAGTTGAAAGCGGCATGGATGTTGACGCTGATCAGGACGCGAGGGACCGACGCTACCGCGTGCTGGCGGCATCGGGCCGTGGGGTCTACGGCTGTGGAGACCGTCGTCGTGGGACAACGGCGATCTTGAAAGCCGAGCGCTTGTCTCACGATAGCGGCCTATGGGAGGGCCTAGGAGAGCTTGCGGGCCATCTAGCTTTTGTCGGCCAGTATAACGCCGCGCGCCTTACCGCTGAACGCGTCATTGATGCGGACGAACAGATCAAGGCCTATGCCGCCGTGCTGCGCGCGACCGCGGAACGCAAGGATCCAAAACTAGGGCTATTGCAGTCCAAGTACGACCTCTACTCGGATTTTGTGGATGAGGGAGCTCGGTTCCCGCGCCTCTGAACTCTGCGCTGTAGGGCGGCGCGCCCGTCGAGCTGACGTGACCCCCATTTCCCATCCAGCCATAACGAGAGCCCTGGGTTGATTTGAGCCTTGGTGTTGGTGGGTGGCAAGAGGCCGGTGCGCGGAGCTATCAGCCTGCGAAGCGTGCCGGCCGGCCTCTCCGCAGAAGGCGCTGGCGTACTCCCTGGGTGTCATCCAGGCGAGCTTGGAGTGCGGCCGCCGATTTCCCCAGGATATTAACGCACGGTATCGACTTCTTGCAACCTATGGGGGTTTGGTGTGTCGGTTGCGTCGCGTCTGATCTAAGGGCCTGACGGCCGCAGAGTGACAACCAGAAAGCGCGAGCTGTCGGGCTCGACGATTATCCCGGCGGAGAGATGCGGGGGCTTCGATGACGCGCTGCGATCGCGCCGCTGCTCGGGACTAACGGATGCGGCGATCCAAACTCCGATGTCGCGCCGCCGCCCCCCAAAACACGCCAAATGGCGGACGAACTGCTGCCAGATGCACCGAGAGCTTCCTGGGCGAAGTCCCTCGCTCGCTAGTATCGGACGGGCGGCACAAGGGGCTTTTCAGGTCCTCTACAGCCAACGTAAGGTTAAGCTTTATGGGGCCGCAATCGTAGTTCGACGGGCGGAGAAGGACGGCGGTTAGGGCCATGGCCATCCAACGTAGCGCACTCGTGGTAGGCGTCGATCACTATGCTCACATCTCGCCTCTGCGCGGGTGCGTCAGTGACGCTAGCGCGGTAGCGCGAATGCTGGAAACCAACGCGGACGGCTCGCCCAATTTCGACACCCAGTTGCTTACCGCCTCGGAGCTTGGGGATGCGATTTCCCGCAAGGCGTTGAAAGCGGCGATCACCACAAACTTCGAGGGCGAGCACGATGTCGCGCTACTCTACTTCGCGGGGCATGGCTATCTGGAGCCGTCCGGGGGCTATTTGTGCGCGAGTGACTGTGAGACCGGCGATGATGGTCTGTCCATGCATGAGATCATGTCGATTGTCGCCAACAGCCCTGCGCGCAACAAGGTGGTGTTGCTCGACAGCTGTCATAGCGGGGCCCTGGGGCAGTCTGGACTGAACAGGCAGTTTTCGGAGATCGGCGATGGCGTGACCATTCTGACCGCGTCGACTGCGGCGCAGTATGCCACCGAGGACGAGGCGGGAGGATTGTTCACCGGTCTTCTCGTCGATGCGTTGGGCGGGGCCGCGGCCAATCTCTTGGGCGATGTCACGCCAAGCGCGGCCTACGCGCATGTCGATCAGTCTCTGGGCGCCAAAAGCCAGCGTCCTGTGTTTAAGACCAACGTGAAAAGGTTCGTTTCCCTGAGACGGGTTAAGCCTCCGCTGTCCTTGACCGATCTTCGTCGGATCAAGGAGCTTTTTCCCGAACCTGGCTATCTTTTCGCGCTGGATCCGGACTATGAGCCCGCAAGCTTGACGCCGGATCCGCGCAAAACAGCGATCTTCGCGATCCTACAATCCTACTACAGGGTCAGCTTGTGTCTTCCCGTTGGTGCGAGCGCGCCTTACTTCGCGGCCATGGAATCCAAGGCCATGGGCCTGACCCCTCTTGGGGAACATTACCGACGTCTAGCCCTCAAGGGGCATATCTAGATGACACTCCAGGAACGCCGGCTTGCTACGCGAGGGGGCCCGTTCCACCATTAGCCACTGGTCGTTCGGTCCAAGGGCAGTCGGCGTACTGTCGCCCCGCGTCGGTAGCGCCCTTTGAGAAATGTAGTCGATGCCTGAGCTGCTGCACGAATACTGGGAAAACGAACAGGGCGGGCAATTCGGGCCCGTTCGTGAGCGTAGCGATAAACTACGTCCCAGCTTGACGCCCAACGCCCATAAAGTCTTCGAACTCTGGGCGGCGTCGTGGCATCAAGCCATGCAGCTCTACAATGAACGTCTCGACTATGGCGACTACGTCCCGGCTGATGGAGTCGACGATCACCTCTACACTGCAGAGGAGACGGCTGAACAAGGGGCTTATCTCACCGTCCGCAATGTCTCCTAACCACCCTTCAGAGAAGTTGGGAGAGTCCGCTTGTTGGCAATCGGCACGGGCGGTCCCCTTGGCGGTGCGGTGCCCTCCCAGCATCCGTCGCCTAAGTCTCTGAGGCAGGGATCCGGCCGGAGCCTCTACCGGCTCTTCGGCGGGCCGTCTGGAAAGCGCCCCACCGGTGGCGGGGCTCGAATGCGATGGGGCTTCCATGTCAGGTCCGCGGACGGGGCGCGAGCGGTCGCGGGCGTTCCGAAAACCGCGACCTTGGATAGATGAGCTTGGGCGCGATTGGCGGCAAGGGGACAACTAGGCAGGGCTGTCTGTTGCGCCGCAAGGCGACACCCCTGACCAGAGATCGAGCGCGGCTCATCTTAGCGCCATGTCTTCTTGTAGAGGAGGTTGTCGATGCGGATGACCGACACTTGTTGGGATGCAAGCTGCGGGACGCTGTTTGCGACGAGGCCAAGGAGCGTCGATCCATCCTCGGACATGACAGCGGCACCCGCGAGGCTTTGAGTGCGGTCGCCCTCATTGAAGGTGCAGTCGGTGGTGAAGCTCGCAGCCTCCACCCGCATTGCGCGGCAAGACTGAACTTTCAAGATCCCGAAAGATATCGTCCGCAATTACCGCGAGCTAGCGGCGTTGGGCGCGCTGGAGGCGCCATGGCTGGATGCCTATGTCCACGCATCGCATTTCAACGCTAACGGCGTATCCGTTTTGAAGGCGGTTTTCGACGCCTGCGACCGCAATCGTCTGCGGTCGCTCAAGCCCTTGACTGACGACGCTATGCGCCACCTCCGGGAAGACGGACCCCGCTGCGCGAGACGCGGGGCGTAAGCGGGCGACAGCCCTCAGGATCGTTGGCCGTGGTCTCTATTGCCTCGGTAGAACCATGACCGACCTGACGTCGCCTGAGCGCGGCACCGGCGGATAGTCCGCTTTTGAACGTCTCCCCAACGTCCGCGATGCCATTGGCTCCCTCCGCCGAAGGTCCGGAATCTGGAGATGATCCAACGGCGGCTTATGGCGCGACCCGGTCCGGCTCGCTAGGGGCTATCGGCATGGCGAGAGCGGACGCCTTGACTGGCCGAGAAGGATGAGCGCTGCACATCTGTTCCCGCGTGCTGACGATCGGCCCCCTCTAACCATCCTTCTCATGGAGAAGGATCGGCGCGGTGACTACCGAGCGCACGCCGGGGTGGGTGGCGATCGCGTCGCGCGCGGCGTTGAGGACGGTCATGCCCGACGCCCAGAGTTCGACCATCAAGTCGATGTCGCCCGCCACCGACCAACACCGCCGAACGGCCCCCATCGCCACTAGGTCCGCGACCGTCGCACGGTCGGGCGTCGCCGCCAGCCTGACCAGCAGGATCGCCGAGACGCCGGGCATATCGAGACCCACGCTAACGCTATAGCCGGTGATGACGCCATCAGTTTCCATCCGCGCGACCCGTTCACGCACCGAACTGGTGGCAAGGCCGACAGTCCCCGCAATCGTCTTTAGGGGCGTTCGCGCATTGGCGCGCAGCATCTCCAGGATGGCGAGGTCCTTGGCGTCCATCTGGCAGGCTCGAAACAGCGGTGAAACCGCCGAAACGGCGGCTCTCGGCCAAGGCCGACGCGGCTAAGGTCGCCGGAGTCGTACAGCCTCGCAAGAAACCCGATGGATCGTCGCATCTTCACGCTCGCCACTTTTTCGACGTTGGCGCTACCCCGCCCGCTATCGACGTGCCGCAAAGGAAAAAGCATGCATCGTCCCGTCAATCCGACCGGCCACACCTATGCCCAAGCTCACGAAGTTTCGGCCGGCACGCGTTTGCTTTTCATCAGCGGCCAGGTCCCCGAGGACGAAGCCGGCGAAACGCCTCTGGATTTTCTGGACCAGTGCCACCTGACCTACGCCAACATCGAAAAGCAGCTGAAGGCTGCCAGCATGGACTTCTCCAATCTCGTGAAGCTGACTGTGTTCCTGGCCGATCGCCGGCACCGCGCCGGGCATGCCGAAGTCCGAAAGGCGTTATTGGGGGCGTTGTCACCCGCGATGACAATCGTCATCACCGGCATTTACGACGAGAAATGGCTCCTGGAAATTGAGGCTGTCGCGGCAGATTAAGCGTCCTCCACCGGCGCTCGCCTTTATCTGCAACGGGTCGTTCGCCGCCAGTGAAGCGCCAGCTTGGAGGTCGTGTTTCTGGAGGCGAGCCAACGGCAGCTACTGGCGCGGAGGTGACGGCCCGAGCCCGGAGCAGGGTTGGAGCGTCGGCGCTCGGCGAGACCACATGCTACCCGCAAGTGTTCTTTCAACGCTCAGTGGAAGGGATTGCCGACGCTGCTGCCGCCGCGATTCGTTGTGCGGTCGCCCAGTCCAGGAAGTCTCTTATGTCGTCCTCCGTCCGGCCCGCCGCCTCGTAGGCATCGAGGGTAAGCATCAGTGGGGTCATTGAGGGGCGGCACTCTTGATTCTTACGGTTGATCTCGAGGTTTACAATGTTTGTACGGGCCAGACATTCAATAATGTAACCGCGTTCCAGAGTATTGGGGCTCGCCATGATCATATCCTGTTGTTGATAGAATAGCATATATTCGAGAGCCGGCGAAAAAATTGATCAGCGGCGTCGGGTTCAATTCACTCGACGCATGAACGTATAACCACGATCAGAACGGACCGAAAATTTTGCACACTGCAAGAATTCGGTGACGTTTTCCAAATCCTCGCGATTATCTGCACGTCTCAGAAGGCCTAATCGGCCGAGTTCCAATCGCCAGAATTTTTGCACACTGCAAAAATGGTGACCACCCATTTTCCTCTTCTAATGCCCTCTGCTTTCAAGTCGCGAGTGAAGAACTTTGAAGCAGGGATTAGGGCAGGATATGTTTGGTGGGACCGTTGTGGCCACAGGAACAAAGCGTGAGCATTCGAAACGGCAAGAAACTTGTGAAGTTCTGGCTGGACGTGGAAGTCGCTGCCTCGTTCAAAGCCGCTGCGCGGATCTCGGACGGGGGGACATCACAGGCGCTCGCTCGCATGGTCGGCGAGGTGGTCGGTGGCAAGGCCAAGGCGGCGGTGGCGCCGAAGGGGATCGGACAGGGTCTTGAGGTCAAGGTTCGGCTGAACATTGAGGAACGCATTGCGTTGGCGCTCGCCGCGCGCCAGCGCGGAACCACGCCCGCGAATTGGATGCGGTCTCTCGCGCTTGTTCACCTCATGAAGCGCCCCGAGTGGTCGCCCAGCGAGCGCGAGGGTTTGCGAGAGATCAGTCGCGGGCTTGGCCGTATCGGCGTGAACGTCAACCAGATCGCAGCGGCGGTAAATGCCGCCGCGCTGATCGGGGAGTGCCCACCGGGCCAAGGCGAAGCCGTCGCGCGGGCGGTCCAAATGATGCGCGTCGAAACGCGGCGATTGGGGGCGGCTGTCACTGGCAACTTTGATTATTGGGGCTTGCCGACAGATGAGCAGCCAACCGCCAAGCGAGGGGCGATGGCGCGGCAGGAGGCCAAGGAGGCCCGCGAAAAGGCGAAGCGCGCGGGTCGCCTTCGCACGCGAAAATTCGCTCAGCAAAAAGGGGAAGGTGAGGCTGAGTGATCGCCAGTTTTTTTGCACACTGCAAAATTCTCCGCGTTGAGTAGCGCCGAAACGGTGAGGCCAAGTGGCCGCCGTGTTTTTTGCACACTGCAAAATTCCGCTCCCGCTTCCAGTCTTCCTCTGTGGCCCGTTCTCAGAGGAAGAGGTGGAAAGAGACCTAAGGCTAGGGATTAGGGCAGGATATGTTTTGTGATGTCATTTTTAAAAGAAGGCGCGAGCGGGATGGAAAAGAAGGTGATGATTGGGGCTTACGTGCCCGAAGCTGTCGCCGAGCGATTTAAGGCGCTATCGCGCATCTCGGATGGGGGCGTGTCCGCCGCGCTGTTGCGAATGATCGGACAAGAGGTCGGCGACAAACGAGCTGTCGCCCCGCGTGGCGTCGGGCAGGGCGAGCTGATCTCAGTCCGCCTCAAAAATGAGGAACGCGTTGCATTGGCGTTGGCCGCGCACCAGCGGGGAACCACGCCCGCGAATTGGATGCGGTCTCTCGCCCTTGTTCATCTCCAAAAGCGCCCCGAGTGGAATCACGAGGAGCTAGAGCTTTTCCGCGACGTCGGGCGCGAGCTGCGACGCATCGGTGTGAACATCAATCAGATAGCGGCGGGGGTGAATGCCGCCGCCCTGATCGGGGAGTGCCCGCCAGGCCAGGGTGAGGCTGCCGAGCGGGCTACGGAATTAGTGCGTTACGAGATCCGGCGCTTGGCGGCGGTTGTCACTGGCAATTTCGACTATTGGGGCCTGCCGACGGACGAGCGGCCAACGGCAGCGCGCGGCGCGCTTGCCCGCGAGGCGGCGAGGGACGCGCGCGCCAAGTCGAAGCGCGACGGTCGCCTTCGGACGCGAAAATTCGCTCAGCAAAAAGGGGAAGATGAGGCTGACTGATCGCCAGTTTTTTTGCACACTGCAAAATTCTCGGCGTTGAGCGGCACCGCAACGGCCAGGCCAGTGGTCGCCTTTTTTTGCACACTGCAAAATTCCGCGCCCGCTTCCGGTCTTCTTCTTCTTTGGCCCATTCTCGGAGGGGGAGGCAGAAAGGGAAGGTTTCCGTTCCCGACACTCGTCGGACATTGGGGAGCCGACTTGACCCTTCGTGCTATCGCGGCCTCCTATCCTACCTTGATCTTCGACTAGCGCAGGGTGATCCGATGAACGTCTCATCCGAATTCGTGGATTGGCTCCTGATCGCCGTTTCCGCGATTTTCGCGGCCGCGATGGGCCTAAATCACTTGGCGCTGCTAGCAGCTCGCCGCGCTCGCCGAACGCTCAGCGTCAGAGACGATGGCGACCGATCGTCGGAATAAGGCCTGACAAGCTGAAGGGAATCTCGCGGTATTCCAACCGTCCCAAACAGACCTTCATGACGTCTGCAGTAGGACGGCCAGGCTCAGCGTCCGCCCTCCGCGCCGGTGCCAATTTCCGGTCCCGCCCCTAGTCGGACTTTCCCCAGCTTGCGGGCGGGTGCCATGTTGTCGGGCCTTTAGGCCGCGCGTCCCAAACGCGGACCTGCTTCAAAGCTGCGTCCAGCGCCTGTGGAAGGTCATGAGCGTCAACCGTCCAAGACTCGTGCAGCTCTGCGTCATCAATCGTCTCGATCGAACAAGCGTTCACGAGAACCCTTGCTGCCTCTGGAGGTTCGATAGACACCTGAAAGCATTCTTGTGGACCGCCTGAGACATAGCAAAAGCGACGTTCTCGGCCGCCAAACTCGGTGTTGAGCTCAAGGCTATGACGCGCGGCCCATTCTTGAATGACCGTGTCGATTGTTGCGTAGGCCACTCATGCCTCCAGCTGCGCTATGGTGAGGGTATCACCCAGCTGTCCGACAACCACCCTTCTCGGAACTTGCCAACGTCCGCTCGAGGGGGGCAGCGTCCATTGATATGGCGCTCGCCGGCCAGCGCCGGTGTCCTCTATGCCAGGAATTCCGGACGTAAAGTCTGGTGTGCCGCAAAGGCTTCCACCCAAGGGCTTATCAAGCTGAAGGCGGCGATTTGCTGAGGTGGGCAATTTACAGGGCATCGATTGGACCCAAAAGGCGTCCTCGAATACTGCAAATATGCTGCAAACGTATCGCGTCGTATTGTCTCCATTTCATCTGTGGGGTGATTTATGCTTGACATTGTTCGCTTCAGTTTGCAGGTTTGCTGTCTGGAATGCGGAGAATTGTTCTTCAGTGAGCCAGTTTGATGGTTTTTGTGGGGTTAGCCCCATGTCTCCGGAGAGCTCGATGAGTAATTGCCGTGCCATAGATTTTTTCAGAGCTTTAATCGGTGCCGGTCGTTGACTGTGATGCGGCGACAAACGTTTCGCCAATCGGACGTCCTCAAGGCGATCCGGGGCGCAAAGGCTGCCGGCGTGGAGCCCGAAGAGGTGCGGGTCACGTCTGAAGGTGAGATCAGAATTCTACTGCGCCACCATTCTCAAGTCGCTTCTCGCAGCGCCCGAGAAGTTCAGGACGAGATTTCTAAGCACTTCGGCAATGATCGCTTCTAAGCGTGCGCTCCCGAAAGGAGTCTGGTTCGCAACGAAGCATTTGAGTAGTGGAATTACTGTCAGGTACGGCTATTTCGGCCGTGGTCCTGGTAGCATTCCTCTTGGGCGTGAGGGGACGGCAGAATTTCACGAGGCGCTTGGCCAGGTTATTCGACGTGAGCCGACCACTTTCACTATGGGCAATTTGATTTGGCGATACCGCCAATCTCCCGACTTCCAGAAGTTGAGCATCCGCACAAAGTCCGACTATCTCAAGAAGTTGGATAAAATTCAGATAGTGTTTGGCTCACTCTCCTTGCGCGCCATGGCGTCAAGCGAAATAGCAAAACATATTTATGAATGGCGCGACAACATGGCTGGTTCACCGCGTCAGGCCGACTATGCCGTTGCCGTGCTGAAGGTCGTTCTCAGCTGGGGATGCAGCCGTGGCTATGTCGAACACAATCGTGCTGCCCATATCTCGCACCTCTACAAGGCTGACCGCAGCGGCAAGATTTGGACGGTGGAAGACGAAGCTGCCTTCCTAGCCGTTGCTCCCGCGCCTCTGAGGGCGGCGATGGTCTTGGCGTTGGAAACTGGGCAGAGCCAGACAGATTTGATCGCGATGGACCGAAGCGCGGTCCAGGGTGACATCATCGTCTGGAGGCGCGCGAAGACGCAGAGGGCTGTAGCCATCCCAATCTCGCCCCGCCTTCGCGCCAGCCTGGCCTCGCTGGCGACGGATTCTGAAGCCAAAATCCTCTGCAAGGCAGATGGCGCTCCCTGGGACGCAAAGGGGAATGGCTTGCGCTCGGCTTGGCGCGAGGTCTGCGACCGCGCGGGCATCCAGGGGCTGACCTTCAACGATCTGCGCGGGACATTCATCACGCGCCGGCGGGAGCTGGGCTGGTCGGAGGAAGAGGTGGCGCTGTGTTCAGGCCATCCGATGGCCAAGCGAGGTGCATTCCACGCCTATGTCGATCGCAAAACTGTAGCGATTGCCAATGCGCGGAGGCTCGCCAAGCAAGAAGGATGGCTTCTCGAAACGGCCCCGCCTGCAAACTAACTTGCAAACCGAAATTCTCAGCAGGAGCTAAGTGCTTGAAAAATAATGGAGGCCCGGCCCGGAATCGAACCGGGGTGCACGGATTTGCAATCCGCTGCGTCACCACTCCGCCACCGGGCCATCCGGGTCAACGCAATCGGCGTTGGCGAAGAGGTGGGTTCGATACCGGACGGCGTCGCGCGCCGCAACCTATTCCTTTGTCGGAATGAAGACAGTTTTGGCCTCGCCACGATCTGGCCAAAGCGCCGTTTAACCTGGCGCTCGCGAGGCCTCACGGTGGCGCTTTTGACCGCTAGCCGTGCGCGCTGGATCAATTTTTTTGGTCAGCCCGGTGCGCGCCGCAAGGAAGACTGAGTAAGAACCGAGCGGCGGAGACATTTCTCTCAAAATGTCAGTCAGCGGTCCGGCCAGGACGGCGCCGACGGGTGATGCTCGTTTTGAGGTTCCGCACCTGGGGATAACCGCCGCAGGCGGTGGGCGCGGCGACCTTCAGCGAGGACGTCATGTCTAAACAACAACTCTTGTTGGCGGGTGCTTCCGCCGTCGTGTTTCTGACCCTTTCCACGGCCGCTTTCGCCGAGGACCCAGCGACCGCCGTGGCGGATACGGTCGACGAAGTCATCGTCAAGGCGCGCGACAAGGCTGGCCTGCTCGAGAAGCAACCGAGCAACACCGTCTTCGGTATCGACAAGCCGTTGCTGGAAACGCCACGCTCGGCCAGCTTCGTCAGCGACGTGACGCTGCAACGTTACGGGATCGAGAGCATCGACGGCCTGACCGCCGTTTCGCCCGGCACCTATACCGCCAGCTTCTACGGCGTCCCCGGGGCGCTCAACATCCGTGGCACCCTGGCGGAGAACTATTTCCGCGGGTTCAAGCGCATCGAGAACCGCGGCACCTATTCGACGCCGATCGGCGCGGCCGACCAGATTCAGATCGTGCGTGGTCCGCCGACCCCGATCTATGGCTCCGGCAAGGTGGGCGGCATGCTCAACTTCATTCCCAAGTCGGGAAGGAACGAGGGCGGCTATCTGACCGAGCCGACAGGCGAGGTCACCGCCACCTACGGCTCGTACAACAAGAAGAACCTCACGGCGCAGATCGGTCTTCCGGTGAATTTGGGGCCGGTGACGGGCGGCGTCTATGCCTATGTTGAGGTCGAGGACAGCCACAGCTTCTACAAGGGCATCTATCCGCGCCGTCAGACTGGCGAGATCTCGGCGGACTTTGACCTTGGCAACGGCTGGACCACCGCTCTGGGCACAATGCTGTATCACTCGGACGGCGACGTTCAGACGCCGGGCTGGAACCGCCTGACCCAGAACCTGATCGACAATCAGACCTACATCACCGGTCGCGACACTTCTCTCGTCGACAGCGACAAGAACGGTCGGCTGACACCCAGTGAGATCGGCTTCTATCCGTACGCGGCGGCCATGTACCTGGCCTACTACGGCTTCCCCTCGACGGACGACAAGCACACGCTCGACACCGGCGTCGGCACCTGCGGCAAGGAAGGCCAGAGCGTGCCTATATCAGCGAACGCCGACTTCTCGAAGACGCGCACCAACACCTTCTACTACGACCTGGCCAAGGAGATTTCCCCGACCAGCGCGGTGAAGCTGCAGCTCTTCTACGACGACCAGGAGAACAAGCGCTTCGTTTCCTATGGCTATCCGGCCTGGTTCGACAGTTCTGTGTGGGAAGGCCGCGTTACCTACAACTTCGAGCACGACGCGGGCTTCATCACCTCCAAGTCGTTCGTCGGCGCCTCGTATCGCAGCTTCGAGGGCCGTCGCCGCGAGAGCTATAACAGCGGCCTGATCGCCCTGGATCGTCGCGACATCGCCTTCGGGGCCACGGCGAACGACATCATCGGCAGCCCGTTCAACGCCACCGACGGCGTGAAGTGGGAGAACGACAACAAGAGCGACTGGAACCAGATCGGCGCGTTCTTCACCACCGACATCATGGTGGGTGAGCGCCTGAATGTGATCCTGGGCGGCCGCTACGACGACTATCACGTCAAATCCAATGACACCGGCTTCCTCAGCTACACCGTGGCCGGCGAGCAGAAGGACGGTGAGGCGAGGGGCACGTATTCGGCCAGCGCCACCTACAAGGCGCCGCTGGGCGTGATGCCCTACATCACCTACGCCAAGGCCTCGGCGCTTGAGATGAGCCAGGCGGGCGATATCGCGCCCGGTCTCGTGGCCACCGACGCCTGGCTGTCGGATTCCGACCTGGCCGAAGCCGGCTTCAAGTTTCAGTGGCTGAAGGGCACCCTGGTCGGGTCGCTGGCGGGCTATCGCCAGAACCGCACCCAGCTGGTCAACGGTCCGCCGATCAGTGTGCAGGGTACGCGCGCCAAGGGCGTGGAGCTGGAAGTGCGCTGGCTGGCCAGCGAGCACTTCAGCTTCACCTTCTCGGGCAACGCGCAGCACACCACGATCAAGGGCCCGGACACCTCGTTCCAGTATATTCCGGCCTATACCGCCGGCGTTTCGGGCGCCAACGCCTATGGCGGCTCTTACGTGGTGTGGAGTTTCGCCAGCGTCCGCGGCGCCGGCGACTACGACTACACCCTGATCCCCAAGTCGGTGGTCAGCCTGTACGGCGCCTACACCAGCGACGATTACGCGTGGGGCAAGGTGGGCGGCACGCTGGGCGTCACCCACGTAACCAAGACCTCCGGCACGGTGCCGAACGCGGTGGTCTATCCAGACTACGCCGTGGTCAACGCTTCGGCCTACTATGAGGCGGGCCCGTACACCGTCACGGCCAATATCGATAACCTGTTCGACGAGCTCTATTTCACGCCCGACGCCGACTCCTACGCCAACCTCGGCGCCCTGCCGAGCAAAGGCCGGGAATGGCGCGTGACCCTCTCGCGGAAATTCTAGTTCCCGTCGCCGCGCGCCGCCGCGAGAGGGCGGCGCGCGGCCAAGCTTAACGCATGGAGGCCCGACGACGATGTCGATGACCCAATGGCGATCCTGGCTGCTGCTCGGGACCTTCAGTCTGCTCCTGTTCCTGATCACCGCCTCGACGTTCTCGTCGCTCGGCGTGGTGCTGCCTTCGATGATCAAGGAGCAGCACTGGAGCTTTGCTTCGGCGTTCCTGGGCTTCACGCTGCTGGGAGCCTTCTGCGGGGCCTCGTCCTGGCTGCCGGCCATCCTCATTCGCAAGATCGGCGTGCGCGCCACGATCGTGGTCGGTTCGGCCGTGATGGTCGCGGGCTTCATCTGTCTCGCGGCGGCGCGCGGATTGCCGATCTATCTGGCGGGTACGGCGCTGTTGGGCGTGGGCTACCAGATGATGGCCCTGATCCCGGGCACTCACGTGCTCGGGATGCTGTTCAAGAAGCGCGCCCTGCCATTCGGGATCTATTTCACCATTGGTTCGCTGGGGGGCGTCGCCGGACCCTGGATGGCGCTGGCGGGTCTGGCCGCCGCCAACGGCGCATGGCGGCCCTACTGGGCGGCCCAGGCGATCGCCGCAGCCGTGATCGGAGCCTTGTGCGCCGTGCTGGTGGGCGGGCGCGCCTGGCTTGAGGCCGCAGCGGTCGACACCGACAAGGCCGTGGCTGAAGACGCTCTGACGGCGCCGGCAGCGGCGCGGGTCTATCGCACCGCCACCGACTGGACGGTGAAGGAAGCGATCCGCACCCCGCAGTTCTACGTGATCCTGGCGGCCTATTTCGCGCACCTGCTGGGCGGTGTGACCGCCGTCAGCCTGGCGCCCAGCCACTTTGGCGAGATGGGGGTTGTCTCCGCCGTCGCCGTCAGCGCGCTGAGCCTGGAATCCCTTATGCAGGTTGTGGCGCGCATGGGCGGCGGCTTGCTGGGCGATCGGGTCGATCCGCGCTGGTTGCTGGCCGGGGCGCAGGGGATGATGGCCGTGGGCCTTCTGGCCCTTGCCCATGCCGCCAGCTGGCCGATGATGATGATCTTCGCCCTGGGCGTCGGCACGGGCTTTGGCATGACCGTGCTGGCTATCAGCATCCTGCTGCTCAACTACTATGGCCGCCGCAACAATCTGGAGATCTTCTCGCTGGTCTGCCTCGTCGGCGCCGTATCGGCCCTTGGGCCGGTGATCGGCGGCTACATGCGTGACCAACTGGGTGGCTTCGCGCCGACCTTTCAGGCGTTCGCCGCCGTTATCGGCGTGATCTTTGTGGCGGCGCTGTTCATGCGTCCGCCGGTCAAGGTCACCGCCAACGCCACCGAGGCTCCCGTTCCCGAGCAGCCTCCAGTATTGCTTCAAGACGCAGCCTGAGGAGGCCCGCATGTTCCATAGCCCGTCCAAGCATAAGGATTTCGGCGTCTTCATGCCGATGGCCAACGGCGGTTGGATCATCTCGAAGACCACGCCCACCCTCGATGGTCTATATCCGCAGAACCGCGCGGCGGCGGTGCTCGCCGACGAGCTCGGCCTCGACTTCCTGATGGCCATGGGAAAGTTCCGCGGCTTCGGCGGCGAGACCAACCACTGGGGCGTGACCCTGGAGTCGGTGACGATGATGGCCGCCCTGGCCGAGGCCACCAAGAACATCCGGATCTGGGCCACCATCCACCCGTTGCTGCAGAATCCGGCGGTGGCCGCCAAGATGATCTCCACGCTGGATCACATCAGCGGCGGGCGCGCGGGGCTGAACATCGTGGCCGGCGCCTACAAGGGCGAGTTCGAGCAGATGGGCGCCTGGAACGACTCGCTCGACCACGATGGCCGCTATCGCCTGACCGAGGAGTGGACCTCGGTCGTCAAGCGGCTGTGGAAGGAGGACAGTGTCGATTTCGCCGGCGAGTTCTTCACGATGAAGGACTGCCAGTCCCTGCCCAAGCCGCTCAGCCAGCCACGTCCCAGCATCATCTGCGCCGGCATGTCCGAGCGCGGCTTCCAGTTCTCGGTGCGCGAGGCCGACGCCGTGTTCGTGGGCGGTCGCACGCCCGACGAGCGCCGTGACGCCAGCCTGCGCGCCAAGGCCGCCGCCGAACGTCTGGGCACGACCATCCGCACCTACGCCATGTGCACCATCGTGCATGGCGAGACCGACGCGGCCGCCGAGGCGACCGCACGGCGATACGACGAAGGCGCCGATATCGACGCCGTGATCGCCATGCTGGAAAGCTGGGGCATGGGCGGCGGCGATCTGCGCGCCAAGGCCCTGTCGACCGGCGCGTTCATGACCCAGACGGCCATTGGCTCGCCCGCCACCTGCGCGCAGAAGGTTCAGGAGTTCGTCGATTACGCCGAGCTGGATGGCCTGATGCTGATCTTCCCCGACTACGTCGAAGGGCTGACCATGTTCGGCTCAGAGATCCTGCCGGGGCTGCGCTCGGTGTATTCGTGAGCGAGCCGAGCGAGATCGTGGCGGGCGACGACGGTCTGCGAGAGTGGATCGCACCGACGCGGACAGCGGTCTTGGTGATCGACATGCAAGTCGACTTCGCCTCGCCTGACGGTCTGCTGGGACAGTATGGCGTTGACATGAACGTGGTCCAGCCCGCCCTGGCGGCCGCCGAGCGGCTGGTCGCCAGCGCCCGGTCGGCGGGTGTGCCGGTGGTTTTCGTTGGCCTCTTCACGACACCGGAGACCGACCTCGCCGGCCTGGAACGAGCGCATGCGGCGACGCGGCGGCGATCCGGATTCGGACGCCGCGCTGTGCCGTCTTGGCGAGGCCGGTTCAGAGTTCTTAGGCCCCCGACCGGAGCCAGGCGAGGTGGTGGTGCGAAAGATCCGCTACAGCGGGTTCGTCGGCACCGATCTCCATGATCAACTGACCGCGCTGGGCGTCGATACCCTGGTGATGGCGGGTGTGACGACCGAGTGCTGTGTCGACAGCACGGCCCGCGACGCCTTCGATCTGGACTATCACGTCTTCATCGCCGCCGACGCCTGCGCCGCCTACGAGGCCGATATCCACGCCGCGTCGCTGAAGGTGATGGAGCTCAACAGCGCGATCCTGACCGACACGGTCCAGATCGCCGACGCCTGGAAAGGGGCCGCGTAAACCATGGCCGACGGATTTCCAAATCTGGGGGCGAGCGCGCCCTACGCCGTCACTCAGGCTGATCGCGACGCCATCGCCGCCGCGATCAGCGAGGACGAGATCGTCGAACTGGCCCTCACGCTCGGCAACATCCCCTCGCCATCGGGCAAGGAGCTCGAGGTGGCCAACTACGTTTACGACTGGATGGCGCGCGAGGGCTTCTCGCCGCGCAAGGTCGGGGCGACGCCGGAGCGGCCCAACATTATCGGCACCCATGGCGGCAAGGGTGTGGGCAAGAACCTGCTGTTCACCGCCCATCTCGATACGGAAGCGCCCACCTGGAACCCGGACCTGGACGCCTACAAGTACGCGCCGGAGACCATCGCCAATCCCGAATGGGAGAAATGCTGGCTTGAGGACGGCAAGCTCTTTGGCTATCCGATCGCCAATGATCGCGGGCCGATGAGCTGCTTCATGATCGCGGCCAAGGCGCTGAAGACGGCGGGCTATGAGCTGGCCGGCAAGATGTATCTCACCGCGTGCCCTGGCGAAATCGGCCCCGAGCCCATCGAGGAGCACCGGGGCGTGGCCTATATGGGCAAGGACATCGGCGCCCACTATCTGTTCCACCACGGCGGCGTCGCACCCGACTACGCCATCGCCGCCGAGGGCTGTGACTTTGGTCTGACCTGGGTGGGCTGCGGCTACGCGGTGTTCCGCTTCCAGGTCTGGGGGGAGGGCGTCTTCACCCCACTGCTCGACCATCCGGAAACGGCGGCCCAGCATCCCAATCCGATCTACAGGATCGGCAAGCTGACCGACGCCATTTACGCCTGGAGCGGGGAGTGGGAGAAGAAAAGCCGTTACGACAGCCCCGGCGGCGTCGCCCAGCCGAAGTCTCAGATCGCCTCGATCCGCGGCGGCATTCCGTTCGCGTTCGGGGCCGGCACCGAGCTGGTGAACGTCTATCTGGAGGTCGGCCTCAATCCCAAACAGCGGGTGGCCGACATCCAGCACTCGCTGGAAGCCATGGTCCGTGAAGCCGGCCTGGGCCGGATCGACATCGAGCCCGTTGTCGTGCGCCATGGCTTTGAGGCGGACGCGCGCGAGGTGGCTCCGCTAGTCGGCGCTGTGGATGACGCCACCAGGCTCAGCCTGGGTCATCCCGTGGCCTTGGCCAACCCTGTCTATTCGAGCATGTGGCGCGACCACAACGTCTTCAACATGCATCGGATTCCGGCGATTACCACCGGCTTCCGACGTTGGCGGCCGACGCCCAAGGACCTCGTCGATAGCGCCCTGGTCTACGCGCTCACTGCGCTGGCGGTCTGCGGCCGCGCCTCGCTGGACGAGGGCGCTAAGCGACCTGCCTCGGCGGTCTATCCCGACAACCCGTTCGGCAACGAATAGCGCCCGCGCCCTGTAAAAGCTTAGGAGGAGGCCGCATGGCCTATGAAGTTCTGGACGTGAAGCCGATGACCCGCCGGATCGGCGCCGAGATCTTCGGCGTCGACCTTGGGCGTCCGATGTCCAACCGTCAGTTCGAGGAAGTGCATCAGGCCCTGACCCAGTATCAGGTGCTCTTTTTCCGCGATCAGGACATGACCCACGAGGCCCACAAGGACTTCGGTCGCAAGTTCGGGGACCTGGCCATTCACTCAGGGGTGCCCGGTCTGCCGGACCACCCGGAAATCGTCGCCATCCATGCCGACGCCAACTCCAAGTTCGTGGCGGGCGAGAGCTGGCATTCAGACCTCACCTGCGATCCCGAGCCGCCGCTGGGCAGCATCCTCTATATGAAGGTCCTGCCCGAGTTCGGCGGCGACACCTGCTTTGCCAGCATGTACGCGGCCTATGAGACACTCTCGGAAAAGATGAAGGCCTATCTGGAAGGTCTGTCGGCGGTGCACGACGCCAATCCGGTCTACAAGGCGATCTTCCCGGATATCGACCGCACCTATAACTGCTCGACCCATCCGATCGTCCGCACGCATCCGATCAGCGGTCGCAAGAGCCTGTTCGTCAATCCGAGCTACACGACCCACATCGCCGGCCTGCCCAAGGCCGAGAGCGCGGCGATCCTGTGCTATCTGTACCAGCACGCCAGCAACGCCGGACTTCCAGGTGCGCTTCCGCTGGAAGGAAAACTCGGTGGCCTTCTGGGATAACCGCTGCACCTGGCATCAGGCGATCTGGGACTATTTCCCCGATACGCGCACGGGCTATCGGGTGACGGTGGCGGGCGACAAGCCGTTCTAGATAGAAAAGCCCAGGCGTTTGATGCGCTTGGGCTTTTTGCCACTATTCCCGTGTGAAGCTGTCGGGGATTTCGGGGTTCTGACCGGCCTTACCCCAGAGCACGATCTCGTTGCCCCAAGGGTCGCGGAAGGCGTGGTTGTAGCCGTTGAACTCTGACCAATAGTGATCACGCCACAGCAGCGTCGCGCCCAATTCGACGGCGGTTCCCAGGATACGGTCGGCGCTGTCGTCGTCGCTGATCAGCACCCAGATGCGCGGCTTGCGGCCTTCTGTGCTTAGGGCGCGTGGCTCGACGCTGGCCGGCTCGGGGTGGGGACGGGCGTTGTCGGCCTTGAAGATCCCCAGATGCAGGTTGCCGATCTCGCTATCGGTGCCATCCGGTTTTGCGAAGAAGCCGCCGGGCACCATGCGGTGATACAGGCCTTCGGGCCGGGCGTCGTTCTGCCAGCCGAAGACCTTGGCGTAGAAGTCGCCGGCGGCCGACGGGTCATCCGAGGCCAGGTCGACAAAGATCAGGGTGTTGGGCTTGGTCACGGTCGAAATCTCGCGATGAAGGGTCAGGCGTCAAAGCCGATGGAGAGGGCGGTGGTCTTCCAGGCGTCGATATCGCTCTGGAGCCCGGCGGCGGCGTAGCCGGCGTATTTCAGGGCGTCTTCGCCCAGCAGCAGATGCATCGGCGGCTCGGCGACATCGGCGATCTGCAGGATGGCGAGAGCAGCCTTGGCCGGATCGCCAGGTTCCTTTCCCGCGTGGTCGCCCATGATCCGTTCGGCGTCGCGCGCCAAGCCGTCATAGTCGGCGATCTTGGTCTTCACTATCGTCTTGGAGCCGCCGGCGAAGTCGGTCCGCAGACCGCCCGGTGCGACATTGACCACCTTGATGCCCAGCTCCGCCACCTCGGCGGCCAGGGTCTGGGTCAGGCCTTCCAGCGCCCACTTGCTGGCGCAGTAGACGCCGGTGCCGGCCCAGGTCGCCAGGCCCGACACGGAGGTGATGTTGATGATCCGGCCCCCGCGTCTGGCGCGCATCGCGGGCAGGACGGCCTTCAACAGGGATAGGGGCCCCAGGACATTGGTCTCGAACTGGGCGCGAACCTCGTCGAGCGAAGCCTCCTCGACCGCTCCGACCAGGCCGTAGCCCGCGTTGTTGACCAGCACGTCGATCCCGTTGGTCAGGGCTTCAGCCGCCGCGACGCCCAGACGCACGGCCGCCTCGTCCGTGACGTCCAGCACCAGCGCGTGGGCCCGGCCGGGCGCCAGGGCTTCGAAGGCGCCGACCGCCTCGAGCTTGCGCACCGTGCCGACGACAAGGTCTCCCCGCGACAGGGCGGCCTTGGCGATCTCGCGCCCGAGGCCGCCGGAGACGCCGGTGACAAGCCAGGTCTTGATCATCGACCCGCCTCAGTAAGGCCTGTCGCCCTTGACCCACAGCCGATGCATGGTCCGGAAGTATTTGGTGTCGTCATAAAGAGTGCCTGTGTGCAGGGTGCAGCGGTTGTCCCACATCAGCAGGTCACCGGCTTTCCACTTGTGGCGATAGACGAACTGCTCCTGGGTCATGAACTCGACCAGTTCGTCCAGCAGCGCCAGGCCTGCAGGACCGGGCATGCCGATCACCTCGGTGACGGTGCCGGTCGAGGGCCAGAGCGCCTTGCGGCCATCGGCTGGGTGGGTTCGGATCAGCGGGTGCTCGACATCGGGGTTGGCGGCCTCCATCTCGGGAGACAGCGTCTGCTTGTCGCCGAACGTGCGGGTCGCCATGAAGTGCTTGTAGCTGTGGTGCAGGCTCAGGCCCTCCAGCATCGCCTGCTTGTCAGCGGGCAGGGCTTTCCACGCGGCGCAGCCATCGGCCAGGAGGGTGTCGGAGCCCTCGTCGGGGACCTCCACCGCATAGAGCATGGTCAGCATGACCGGCTCGGGCTTGTAGCTGTAGTCGGTGTGCCAGCCCACGCCGTCGTTGTGGGCTCCGATGGGTTGCCCGTCCACGATCCGGTTGGAGAGGATGAAGATCTTCGGATAGCCGGGCAGGGTGAAGCGGGTCTGGGTATGATCCTCGGGATCACCGAACCGGCCGATGAACCGCATCAGGTCATCCGGCGTCATTTTCTGGTCGCGCAGCACGATGGCGCCGTGTCGGTGGAACGTGGCCACCACGTCGTCGATGGCGGCGTCGGAAGCGGCGGGCAGATCAATACCCTGGATCTGGGCGCCGAAGCCGGGCTTCAGGTCGGTGATGGCGAGTTCGGCGGCGAGCGTCATGGCGTCCTCCAGCGTGATGTCGAAGCGACCCTAGAGGCGTCCGGCGACGCGGTCTTGTCTCAGCGCGCCCCATGCTTTTGCCCGCGACGGCTCGAGGTGGCGGTTTGGCGCCCCGCCTGCGCGTCTTTTGCTCAAACGCGCCCGAGAATGTGGCGTTGATGGGCGCCAGACCTGAAGCTGACCAACAGATCGTGCGCGCTGGTGCAAGACCGTGGAGGCGTCCCGCGCCTAGCCTGAAGGTCGAAATCCTTCAGGGAGCGCCTTCGTCATGGGCCTCAATTCACCGGGCGGCCTGCTCACCGACGCCTTCATCGACGGGCTCTCGCGCTCGATGGAGGGGGTCGAGACAGCTCAGACCTTGCCGCCGTCCTGCTACACCGATGCGGCCTTCTACGACTTCGAGAAGGAAGCCCTGTTCAATCACGAATGGCTTTGCGTGGGCCGGGTGGACTGGGTCAAGGCGCAGGGCGACTACTTCACGACCTCGATCATCGGCGAGCCGATCATCGTCACGCGAAACCGCTCCGACGAGATCAAGGCGATGTCGGCGGTGTGCCAGCATCGCGCCATGCTGGTGGCCGAAGGGCAGGGCAATACCCGCGGCTTCGTCTGCCCCTATCACCACTGGGTCTATTCCCTGAACGGTGACCTGGTGAACGCGCCCGCGATGGAGCGCACCTGCGATTTCGACAAGAAGAGCGTCAAGCTGCCGACCTTCAAGGTCGAGATCTGGCTGGGCTTCATCTTCATCAATTTCGACGCGGACGCTCCGCCACTGGCCCCACGCCTGGCGAATGTTGAGGCGGCCATCGCCAATTTCGATCTCTCGGCCGCCGAGGGGCTCAGCCCGCCCATGACCGGCCAGTTCGCCTGGAACTGGAAGGTGATGTTTGAGAACAACAACGACGGCTACCACGCCAACAAGCTGCATCGCGGCCCGCTGCACGATTTCATTCCCAGCGAGCTGTGCAGCTTCCCCGAGGCCGAGCCCGAAGACGCCGGCTTCCTGCGCTTCAATGGCACGCTGCACGCCGACGCCAGCTTCAACCCGACCCAGAAGGCGGTGCTGCCGGTCTTCCCCAAGCTGACCGACCAGGACCGCAACCGCGCCACCTTCGCCAATATCCCGCCCACCCTGTCGCTGGTGATGACCAGCGACATGGTCATCTACCTGATCCTGCGCCCGACCGGCCCGGAGACGATGGAGCAGGACACCGGCATCCTGGTCGCGCCCGGCGCCACCGAAATTCCCGGCTTCGAGGAGCGGCTGGAGATGATCATGACCTCGGCGGGCAAGATCATCGCCCAGGACATGCACGTGGATGAGCTGGTGCAGGTGGGCCTGCGGTCTCGCTTCGCCGTGCGCGGCCGCTACTCCTGGCAGGAGGGGGCCCAGGTCCAGTTCAATCGATGGCTGACGCCGCGCTACCAGAAGGCCTGGGCGGCGATGAAATCCGGTTCGGAGGTCGCCGCATGAGCCGGCTTCCTGTCATCTTCTTCGGTCACGGCAGCCCGATGATCGCGCTGGAAACCAACGACACCACCTCGACGTGGCGTACGATGGGCGAGGCGATCGGCAAGCCAAAAGCGATCCTTTGTATCTCCGCCCACTGGCTGACCGAGGGGGTCGGCGTCACCGCGATGTCCGCCCCGCGCACGATCCACGACTTCGGCGCCGGTTTCCCCCAGGCCCTTTTCGACGTTCAGTATCCCGCGCCGGGCTCGCCGGAGCTCGCGGAGCGCGTGAAGGCGTTGCTGTCGCCCGAGCCCGTTGCGCTGGACCAGAAGGCCTGGGGTCTGGATCACGGCACGTGGTCGGTGCTGTGCAAGGTCTATCCCGCCGCCGATGTGCCGGTGGTCCAGCTCAGCATGGACGCCAGGAAGCCGCCGGAATGGCACTTCGAGCTGGCCAAACGCCTGGCCCCCCTGCGCGACGAGGGGGTGCTGATCATCGGCACGGGCAACATCGTCCACAATCTGCCGGCCATGAACTGGGGCGAGCGCCACTGCGCGCCGTATGACTGGTCGCTGCGGTTCAACGACTACATCAAGCAGGCCGTCGTCGATGACGCGCCCGAGCGGGCGATCGATTTCGCTTCGCAGGGCCAGGACGCGACGCGCTCAGTCCCCACGCCCGACCACTACTGGCCGCTGCTTTACGTGCTGGGCGCCCGCCTGCCGGGCGACCAGCCCACCTTCGCCCCCGATCACATCGAGCATGGCTCGCTGAGCATGACCAGCATCACGCTGGCCGCCGCAAACCTCTGAAAAGACCGGAGAGACCGAGATGCCCTTCATCTGCGAACCCGGCCAGACCCGCCCCGACGTGGCGCCCGGCGCCCTGCACACCTTGCCGGCCACGCCCAAGACCGTCCACTGGGGCTATTTCGACCCCGCTACCGCGCCGACCCTGCGGATCAAGAGCGGTGATCTGGTTCAGGCCGAGGCGATCACCCATCACGCCGGCGACGCGCCGGACCTGATGATGGACGAGGCGGTCACCCGCATCTTCCGGGAGATCCCCGAGGAAGACCGCAATCCTGGCGTCCACATCATGACCGGCCCGATCTATGTGGAAGACGCCAAGCCCGGCGACGTGCTGGAGGTGCGCTATCTGCGCATGACGCCGCGCAACAATTACGGCTCCAACCTCGCGGCCAACTGGGGCTATCTCTACAAGGAGTTCGGCGAGAAGGAGCGGGTCACGATCTATGAGCTGGACCCCAACGCCAACACCGCCAGCGCGCTCTATGCCTACGATTTTCCGGGCAAGTATCTGACGCCGGGCACGATCACCAACTGCCCGGAGTGCGACCGTCAGTCGGCGCTGAAGGGCATTCGCATTCCCGCGCGACCGCACCTGGGCACGGCCGGCGTCGCCCCGGCGATCAACGGTCGGACCAGCACCATCCCGCCCGGCGCCCACGGCGGCAATATCGACAACTGGCGCATCGGGGCCGGCGCGACGATGTACTACCCGGTGCAGGTCGAGGGCGGCCTGTTCTCGATCGGCGATCCTCACGTCAGCCAGGGCGATGGCGAGCTTTCGGGCACCGCCATCGAGTCGTCGCTGAACGTTTTGATGCAGATCGTGCTGCGCAAGGACGTCGAGACGCCTGGTCCGTTGCTGGAAACCCCCAAGTGGTGGATCGTCCATGGCTTCAACGAGGACCTCAATGTCGCCATGCGGGACGCGTCACTGAACATGCTGACCCTGCTCAGCGATCATGTCGGCCTGTCCAAGAACGACGCCTATTCGCTGATGAGCGTGGCGGCGGACTTCGGCGTCACCCAGGTGGTCGATGGCAAGCAGGGCTGCCATGTGCGCATCCCGCGCGACATCTTTCCCAAAAAGGGCGGCTAGTTATCGTGAAGGCCTGGTCGTTCAGCACTGACAGCCACCCCCGCGCCGAACGGGCGGAAGCGTGGCACGAGGCGATGAGCCGCCTGGGCCTGCCGATCGAGGGTCTATCCGACGCCGAGCCGGCCAGCGCCTCGGTCGTCTGCCTGACCTCGCCGCTGGGCATCGAGTTCGCCTTGGTCGAGGCCGGGGCGCAGGCGATCTCCGGTCGCCGCACCGGCCAGCCCGCCGCCGTCTGGCTGGCTGTGCTACTCAGCGGTCAGGCCCTGCTCGTCACCGAGGATCTGGCCGAAGAGCTTTCGCCGGGCGACATCGCCTATGGTCCCACGGGGGAGGCGGCCGCCCTGCGGCTGGAGACCCGCTGTCGGCTGATGTTCGTCCGCGCACCGCGCGTGGCCCTGGATCACCGCCTGATCGCGCCGTTCAACCTGCGTGTCGGTCGGCTGGACGCGGCCAAGGGCGGGGCGCACATCCTGTCGGCCCTGCTGAGGGCCACCGCCGATGGCCTCGAGGATCTGACCGTCGATCAACTGCGGCCGGTCGAACTGTCCCTGACGGAGTTCCTGGCCATTTGCCTGGTGGAGCGCGGCGCGGCCAGCGGTGAACTGGGCGGTGGCGGCGCCTCAACAGCGCATCTGCAGCGCCTCTGTCAGACCATCGAGACCCTCTTGCCCGATCCCGACCTGTCGCTGCGGCGCGTGGCTGACGAGGAGGGCGTTTCGTCCCGCTATGTCCAGAAGCTGTTCGCCTCGGTCGACGAGACCTTCAGCCACTATCTGCGCACCCGCCGGCTGGAGCGCTGTCGCACCGACCTGTCCAGCCCGCAGCACGCCCGCCTGTCGATCTCCGAAATCTGCTTTCGCTGGGGTTTCAACGGCTCCGCTCATTTCAGCCGCGCCTTCCGCGATCAGTATGGCATGTCGCCCCGCGAGTTCCGGCAGGGCGGGGAAGACGGGCGGCGGGTCGGAGAGGGCGGTATGGGCCAGGCTTCGGGCCTGGGTCTGGCGTCTTGAGCTGATCTGGGCCGCCCAAGGCGCCCAAAACCGTCAGCATGCCTCGCGACGAACGAACGGTGCTATTGAAGTCATCGGTCGGAACACCCAAGCTCTAGGGACGTTGTCCTCGGCCGGGCCGTGCGACGCCCGGTCTTGGCCGTCAGGAGAACGCATGAGCCCGGACGACTTGCACGCCGCGGAAACCGTCGGAACGGTGATCGGGCAGGACCTTGAGCGCTATCGCGCTGTCCGACGACGCACCGAGGCCCTGGCCGCTCCGCTGTCGGCCGAGGATCAAGCCGCCCAGTCCATGCCAGACGCAAGCCCGACCAAGTGGCACCGCGCGCATACGACCTGGTTCTTCGAGACCTTTCTGCTGACGCCGTATCTGGCGGGCTATCGCGTGTTCGATCCCCGGTTCGGCTATCTGTTCAATTCCTACTACGAGGCGCTGGGACCCCGGCAGCCACGACCCGCGCGGGGCTTGCTGACGCGGCCTTCAGCCACGGAGGTGACCGCCTATCGCGACCATGTCGATGCGGCGATGGCCCGCCTGCTGCAAGGCGCGCCGTCACCGTGTGTTCGCGAGCGGCTCGAACTGGGCCTGGCCCACGAGGAGCAGCATCAAGAGCTGATCCTGATGGATGTGCTGCACCTGTTGGCCCAGTCGCCGCTTGATCCCGCCTATCAGGCTCAGACGCCGGAGGCTCGGTGGGAGGTTGAACCCGAACGCTTCATGTCGTTCGAGGGAGGGCTCATCGAGATCGGCGCGGGCGAAAGCGGCTTTGCGTTCGACAACGAGCGTCCCCGCCACAGCGTCTATCTTTCGCCCTATCGGCTCAGCGACCGCCTGGTGACCAATGGCGAGTGGTTGGCCTTTATCGACGCTGGCGGCTATGCGCGGGCCGAGTTCTGGCTCTCCGATGGCTGGTCTGTGGTCGCGGAGGAAAGCTGGGAGGCCCCGCTCTACTGGCGGCGCGAGGATGAGGGCTGGTCGGTCATGACCCTGGCCGGACGCCGGCCCGTCGATCCGGCCCAGCCCGTGACCCATGTCAGCTACTATGAAGCCGCCGCCTACGCAGCCTGGGCCGGCCGCCGTCTGCCGACCGAGGCCGAATGGGAGGCTGCGGCCCGTACGCCCGGCGCCGGTGGGCTGCGGCAGTTGCAGGGCCATGTCTGGCAATGGACGTCGAGCGCCTACGCCGCCTATCCCGGCTTCCGCCCGGGCGTGGGTGCGCTGGGCGAGTACAACGGCAAGTTCATGGTCAACCAGATGGTCCTGCGCGGAGGCTGCGCGGCGACTCCGCCGGGTCACACGCGCGCGACCTATCGCAATTTCTTCCAGCCTTCGAAGCGATGGGCATTTTCCGGCGTTCGACTGGCAGACGATGGCGTCGCCCCTGAAGCCGAAGAGGTCGAGACGATCGACGACGTCTTTCTGAAGGATGTGGTGGCCGGCCTGGGGGCCAGTCCAAAGACCCTGCCCAGCAAGTATTTCTATGACGCCGAAGGCTCTCGCCTGTTCGAGGCCATCTGCGACCTGCCGGAATATTATCTGACGCGCACCGAGATCGCCTTGCTGCGCGAGATCGCCCCCGACATCGCCGCCCGGATCCCCAGCGACGCCGTGCTGGTCGAGTTTGGCAGCGGGGCCAGCGTCAAGACGCGCATCCTACTGGACGCCGCGCCACAGCTGTCAGCCTATGCGCCGATCGACATCAGCAAGAGCGCGCTCGATGAGGCCGCAGCAGCGCTGGAGGCTGACTATCCGAACTTGCGGATCGCTCCGCTGGTTGATGATTTCACGCGGGCGCTGAGATTGCCCGAGGCGGTGATGGGGTCTGTCGCTGTCGGGTTCTTCCCGGGGTCGACGATCGGAAACTTCCCGCCTGAAGACGCGACGGACTTCCTGCGCCGGGCGGGCGACCTGCTCGGCTCGGGCGCCACGATGGTGGTGGGCGCGGATGTCGCGAAGGGGGCTGATGTGCTTATCCCCGCCTATGACGATGCCCAGGGCGTCACGGCGGCCTTCAACCTGAACATCCTGGCCCGGATCAATCGCGAGCTTCGCGCGACGTTCGATCTGTCGGCCTTCGCCCACCGGGCCGTGTGGAACGATCGGGAAAGTCGGGTCGAGATGCATCTAGTCAGCCAGCGGGCGCAGAGCATTTCGATCGCTGGGCGCGTGTTTGACTTCGCGGCGGGAGAGACCATCCACACCGAGAACTCCTATAAGTACCGGCCGGAAGCCTTCGAGGCGATTGCCCGTCTGGCAGGCTGGAACGTCGTTCAGAGGTGGCAGAGCGTAAAGCCGACCTTTGGCGTCTATGTTCTGACCCGATAGGGCGGCAAACGCGCGAACGCGCGCTGGACGGGGGAATCCAGCGCGCGGCGCGTCATCAACTATGGGTGAGGTTAGAGACTGCCGTCACCGCGCGGTGGAATTCCACGAGACGAGGAGCCTCCCTTGCGGCCTGCATTGGCGGCGAGGTCGCGGTCCTTGGCGAAGCTTCGCTTTTCGCTGGGAACGCTGGCTCCGCCCTTTCGCGCGATCTCGCGGCGACGTTCGGGGTCCATGGCGGCGAAGCCGCGGCGGCCACGGGGCCGTTCGCTGTCGAGGTCCATATGGTGCTCCTAATCGATACTACTGCTCACGGGCGAGACGTGCTGGGCGCGGTGTCATAGGGACGCTGGTCCCCAGGATCGACCGGCGACACCGGTTCCGGCATTTCATCGGGTAGGGACCCGGGGTCATATTCCGGGGGGCCGGGCTCTAAGGGGGGCGGTGCGTCTGGGTCGGTCATGACATCCTGTCCTGCGCGTTCTGAGAGGTAACCGGTGAAGCCGCGTTCGGTTCACCCCAAGGTGTCGCTAAATGCAGCCGCGACGGCGCGGGACGTGCGCAGAGATGGAGTGAAGGCTTGGCCCACAAGGGAATTTCAGCTGTCGGCGTACGGATGGGTTCTTCCCACTGGCGCCTGCTGGTCGGCGTCGTCGTCGGTGTCGCGGCCTGGGCCGGAGCGCTTTGGCTGAACGCGCCCAAGGGCGCCCACGTGCTTGTGGGCTGGGATGCGGGCGCTGTTACCTATCTGGCTCTGACCTGGCGACTGTTCCTCCGCGCGGACGAAGCCGAGGTTCGAGGGCGGGCGGCGCGCGAGGACGAGGGGCGCTCGGTCCTGCTGTTGATCGTGCTGGGCGCGATCGTGGCCAGCCTGATCGCGGTGGTCGACGCCATGATCGCCGCCAAGACCGCTCCAGATGGCGCCCGGGCCTTCATCGCCGCCAGCGCGGGTGTGACCCTGGTGCTGTCCTGGCTGGTGCTGCAGTCGGTGTTTGTTCTGCATTACGCCCATCGCCATTTCGGCGATGGAAAGAGCAAGGGCGGCATAGAGTTTCCGGGTGAACAGCCCACCAGCTACATGGACTTCGCCTACCTGGCCTTCAGCGTCGGCGCGACGTTCCAGGTCTCGGACAATTCGATCCTGACGTCGCGCCTGCGCCGGCTGGTCACCGCTCATGCGGCGACGGCCTATTTTTACAACACCGCCATCCTGGCGCTGGGCATCAACATCATCGCCGGCGTCGTGGGCGGTTAGGGGCGCGGGTCTCGTCCCCGACCATCCCGCGGCCCTTTTGAAGGGGCGCGATCCTGGACGGGGGTTCTGGGCAGTCCCTCGAGGCGCAGGACGCCGGCTTTTTCAGTGTCGAGCAGCGCAAAGCGGGCCTTGGCGGCCTTCAGAGCCTCGTCCCGGGAAATGCGACGATTGAAGTCGGCGTCCGCGCCCATCACGGGCTGGGGTTCCGACAGCAGCGCGTACGGGGCCGCGCCCTGCATGCCGCCGCCCTGCTGACGCCCCCGACCGCCACCGCCGCCGCCAAAGTCGCCACGACCGCCGCCGGGGCCGCCAGCTGGAGGGCCACGGCGACCGCCGCCGTCCGGACCGCCTCCGCCCATGACCATGCCTCCCAGGAGGATCTCAGGCGCGATCTTCTTTTCGTAGGTCGAGACCTCGAACCCGTCGATGACCCCGTCATGATCGGCGTCGAGTACCGAGAAGAAGCGCGCGGCGTCGGCCACGAACTCGTCTCGCGACAAAGCGCCGTCGTGATTGGCGTCTGCGCCGGCGAACCAGGCGGCGACAGGGTAGGGCGCGTCGGCCGGCGCCCGGAAGGGCTCACCGGCGGGACTGATGAACAGCTGCATGCGCGGCCGTTGTGGGCCGCGTTCGCCCAGGTCGCCCGGCGGAGGCCCGCCACGTGCCCGACCCGGTTCTCCCGGCCCTTCGGGGCCCTTTGGCGGAACATGTCCGCAGGCGGCGAGCGACAGGGCGACCAGGGTCATTGCGGCCAGTGCGCGAGATGTCATGGAGAACTCCTTCCTCACGGCATCAAGCGCGGCTGGATTGCTTCAGAATGTCAGCCGACGGGCGTGGTCTTGCGCCGCCGCAACAAAGCGGCGCCTGGGGTTAGATGGGCAGGCGGACGCACACGCGCAGGCCGCCGCCTGGACGGTTGATCAGGATCACGTCGCCACCGTGAGCGCGCGCCAGCGACCGTACGACCGCCAGGCCAAGCCCGATGCCGCCCGTCTCGCGGTTTCGCGAGGGCTCGCCCCGGAAGAAGGGCTCAAACACCCGCTCATGCTCGGCGGCGGGAATTCCAGGGCCGTCGTCATCGATCTCGATGATGGCGGTGTCACCCTCGGCGAAGACGCTGCCGCGCGCGACATGGCCGTATTTGAGCGCGTTCTCGACCAGGTTGGCGACCAGGCGCTTCAGGGCGATCGGATCACCTTCGATGACGATCTTCTCGGCGCGTTCGACCGTGGCGGCGCCGCCCGTTTCGGCCGCTTCGTCGATCACGCTTTCCAGCAGCGACGCCAGTTCCAGCTTGGTGCGTTCCGCCGGCCGGGTGGTGTCGCGAACAAAGGCCAGCGCGGCCGATATCATCGCCTCCATCTGGTCGATATCGGCGGCCAGTTTGGTGCGGACATCGTCCGGCGTAGCCTCAATGCGGAACCTCAGCCGGGTCAGGGGCGTGCGCAGGTCGTGCGCGATGGCCCCGATCATGGCGGTGCGGTCTTCGACGTAACGACGCAGACGCTCCTGCATCATGTTGAAGGCCGTGGCGGCGGCGATCACCTCGGCCGACCCCGACAGCTCCAGCGGCTTAGCGCGAGGATCGCGCCCAAGGCGCTCAGCGGCGTCGGCAAAGGCGGTGATCGGGCCGGCGAGCCTGCGGGCGAAAAGCCAGGCCAGGGGCGAGACGGCCAGGATCGACAGCGCCAGGATCAGCAGAATCCGCTGCTGCCAGCTGTCGAGGCGGAAGGTCGGCTTGGGCTCGACCACCACCCAATGGCCGTCCGCCTGGCGAACGCCCAGTTCGAAGTCGCCAAAGATCAGAGGCTCTTCGCGAGGCGGCGAGGCGCGGGGGCCCCGGTCGCCGGGCGGGGGCAGGTCTCGGGTGAAGAACTGATCACGCGGCCCGCCCGGACCACGTCCGGGACCACCAGCCCCGTTGGGCGGGGGGGCGCCTTCGCCCGGCGCGCCGTTCGGCTTCGCCGTGGAACCCTGTCGCAGGCGGCGGACGAAGAACCGGGGTCCATCGTTGTCGATGACGATCTCGATACGGCTCGGGGCGACGTCGATCGCGCGACCGATGCCGGCCTTGAAGGCCGTACGTCGCGGAGAGTCCGGACCACCTGAACGCATCGTCGCGCGGTGTTTGATCACCAGTGCCCGACCGTCGCGGGTCTGAACGGTCTCGCTTGTCTTCAGCGCGCGGGTGATTTCCGACAGGCGATAGAATTCAGGCGGCGGCGGCGGCAGGGTGAAGATGACCGCAATGGCCACGACCTGCGCCGCCACCAGGGTCAGGATCACCAGACCCAAAGCCTGGATAAAAAGCGGCGCGCCGCGCTTGCCGCCCGTCATGGCGTGCGGACGACCTTGGCCGTGAACATATAGCCTTCGCTGCGGATGGTGCGGATCAGCTCGCCGCCGCCGCCGTCGTCCAGCTTGCGGCGCAGACGGCTGATCTGAACGTCGATAGCGCGGTCATAGGCGTCGCTGTCGCGGCCTCGCGCCAGGTCCAGCAGTTGGTCGCGGGTCAGCACCCGTTGCGGGCGCTCGACGAAGGCGCGCAGCAGCGAGAACTCGCCGCTGGAGAGGTTGACCACCACCGACTGCGGCGAGCGCAGTTCGCGGCGGACCAGATCCAGCCGCCAGCCGGCGAACTCGCAGGCCGCGCCCATGGCGTCGTCACCGCCGCGCGGTTCCTGCCGCCTGCGCAACACGGCGCGGATGCGGGCCAGAAGCTCACGGGGATTGCAGGGCTTGGGCAGGTAGTCGTCGGCGCCGAGCTCCAGGCCGACGATGCGGTCGGTCTCTTCGCCCATCGCCGACAGCATGATGATCGCCGGGCCGTCCTGGGCCGAAAGCCGGCGGCAGATGGCCAGGCCGTCTTCGCCGGGCAGCATGATGTCCAACACCACCAAGTCGACCGGTCCCCGGGCCATGACCTGTTCCATGGTCCGCGCGTCCGAGGCGGTGTCGACGCTATAGCCGTGCCGGCCCAGGAAGTCGGAAACGACATCACGAATGCCGGGGTCGTCGTCGACGATCAGAATGCGCGGCGTTGAGCCTCGCGGGGCTTCCGTATCGGTCGACAGGCTGTTGTTTTGGATAGTCTCCATGAGACGCTCCTCTCATTTCCCCGTCTCGTCCAGATTTCACGCTTGAAACAGGCGCGCAACCCGCCGGCGCGATTTGGGCCGCAATCGGCCGCCGAGATCCAAATCTGGAGGCTTTCAGGGACATTGCTCCGCGCCGCGACATTTCGTGGCGCCGGTCGCAACGCGCTTAGGCCGGGAACGAATATCGGTCCCGGACGGTATGTCTGGACGCTTGAAGGAGACCGTCATGACCCCCGCCGCCAATGACATGGAAGATCCGGATCTCGCCGAGACCTTCGACGAGGACAACCAGAACGTGGCCGGCGAGGGCGATATGAAGACCTTCGAGCAACTGCCTAGGGTTCTCGACGTGACGACCGCCGAGGGCGACGCCGATGACGACGATGCCCTGATTGGTGAAGACCTGGATGACGACGAGATCATCGCCCTCGAGCGCGAGAGCCTCGATGAGGCCGAAGACGGTGCATCGTAAGCGCTAGCCCGGCGAAGTGTTCTTCGGGATGACGAAGTCGGCGCCCTTGATGTTCTGGGCCTCTATGGCGAGGTCGCTGACATAGGGGTTGCTGCGCCGTTCGGCCGCGAAGCTCGACATCGGGCCATGCCCAGGCACGAACTTCACGTCGCCACCCAGCGGCCAAAGCTTGCTGGTAATCGAATCCAGCAGGTCCTGATGATTGCCGCGCGGGAAGTCGGTGCGGCCGATCGAGCCCTGGAACAGAACGTCCCCGACCTGGGCGAAGCGCGCTTCGCGGTGGAAGAAGATCACGTGGCCCGGCGTATGGCCGGGGCAGTGCAAGACCTCGAACTGGGTCTCGCCCAGGGTCACCACGTCGCCGTCGTCCAGCCAGCGGTCAGGAACGAAGATCCGCGCCTCGGGAATGCCGTAGCGCTCGCCGGTCATCTGAATCTGGTCGATCCAGAACTGGTCGTCCTTGTGCGGCCCTTCGATCGGCGCGCCAGTCAGGCGCTTGAGCTCGGCGGCTCCGCCCGCGTGGTCCATGTGGCCGTGGGTGATCCAGATCTTCTCCAGGGTCAGGCCTTGGTCAGCCAGCGCCTTCATCAGGCGGGGAACCTCGCCGCCGGGATCGATCACGGCCGCCTTCATCGTCCTGGCGCACCAGACGATCGTACAGTTCTGCTGCAGAGGCGTGACCGGCGCGATGACGGCGCGGATTGGCGGCTGATCGCTCATCGGGCGGCTCCAAAAGAAAACGGGCGGGAACCGAAGTTCCCGCCCGTTCGAACTAAGGCTTGTCAGCCCAAGATCAAGACCGTTCCTCGGGCGAACCCGGGGCCGGAGCGCCCGGCATCGGCGCCACGCCCGTGCCCGGCGCGTCTTCGTCCAGTTCGTGGACTTCCCCGCGCAGGCCGCGACCCACGTGGCTCTTGCGGAAGCCGTAGGCGAAGTAGAACACCAGACCGATGGCGGCCCAGATCGGCAGCAGCCACTTGGCCATCGGCGGCAGGAACATGAACAGCACCAGGCAGCCGATGATCGCCAAGGGCGCGACGACCCAGACGAACGGCGTCTTGAACGGACGCTTGCGGCCCGGATCCTTGATCCGCAGCATCATCACCGCGATCGCCACCATCAGGAACGCGAACAGCGTGCCCGAGTTGGAGATGTCGGCCAGCTTGCCGACCGGGAAGAAGGCCGCCGCCACCAGCACGATGCCGCCGGTGACCATGGTCACGATGTGGGGCGTCTTGTACTTCGGGTGGACCTTGCTCAGCACGCTGGGCAGAAGGCCGTCACGCGACATCACGAAGAAGATGCGGGTCTGGCCGTAGATCATCATCAGGATGACCGAGGGCAGGGCCAGACCAGCGGCGAGGCCAAGCAGGTTGCCGATGGCCGGGTGGCCGATTTCGCGCAGCACGTGGGCCAGGGCTTCCTTCGAGCAGACCAGCGGCATGCCGCCGGCGGCCGTCAGGTCCTTGCATCGGGCCGCCAGCTCGGCCGAGCCGGGCGACAGCACTTCGCCGGCCAGACCGAACACCGGCTGGGCGCCGTAGGAGCCGATCGCGCCAGCGGCGACCAGCAGGTAGAAGATGGTGCAGATGACCAGCGAGCCGATCAGGCCGATCGGGACGTTGACCTGCGGATTGCGGGTCTCTTCAGCGGCGGTCGAGACCGCGTCGAAGCCCACATAGGCGAAGAAGATCGACGCCCCCGCGCCGATGATCTCGGCCGTGGCGCCGAGGCGCGAAGGGGTGGAAGTTTTCCATCTTCATGACCGGCACGGCCAGGAAGATGAAGGCGCCCAGGGCGGTGATCTTGATAGCGACCAGGAAGCCGTTGACGGTGGCGCTTTCCTTGGTGCCCAGAACCAGCAGCCAGGTAACCAGCAGCGAGATCAGGACGGCCGGCAGGTTGACGATGCCGCCCGCATAGGGACCGGCGGTCAGCATGTCCGGAATGTCGATGTGCAGCAGGTGCTCAAGCAACCCGACCACGTATCCGGACCATCCCACGGCCACGGCGGAGGCCGCCACGGCGTATTCGAGGATCAGGGCCCAACCGACCAGCCAGGCGAAGAACTCGCCCAGGACGGCGTAGGAGTAGGTGTAGGCGGAGCCGGCGACGGGAACCATCGAGGCGAGTTCGGCGTAGCAGAGGGCGGCCACGGCGCAGACGGCGCCCGCGATGACGAACGAAAGCATCATGCCCGGACCGGCTTTCTGGGCCGCTTCGGCGGTCAGAACGAAGATGCCGGTGCCGATGATGCCGCCGATGCCGAGCAGGGTCAGTTGCACGGGTCCAAGCGACCGATGCAGCGACTTCTTCTCGGCGGTCGCTAGGATCGCATCGAGCGATTTAACGCGCCACATAGTTCCTCCTGGATACGCACGACTCCCCCCTGGGGGCCGCCCTTGGATAAATTTTGCGGACGGTGACCCTTTTATGAGCATGGGGTCAAGGCCAAGCCGCGAAGGGGCGTAAATGCTCTCCGCGCCGGGACTCGTCCAGTCTGCTTGGCTGCGGAGGCGCTGACCGCTAAAGCCCTTGGCCATGTTGCCCATTTTCCAGGCCCTTCCAGCGCTGAAAGACGCCCTGAGCGCGCGCGAGGCCGCCGTGCTGGTCGCTCCGCCCGGCGCCGGGAAGACGACGGCCGTGCCCCTGGCGCTGTTGGATGAACCATGGGTGGACGGACGAAAGCTGATCGTTCTGGAACCCAGGCGACTTGCGGCGCGCGCCGCCGCCGCGCGCATGGCCTCGACCCTTGGCGAATCCGTGGGCGACACCGTGGGGTTTCGCGTTCGCCTGCAGTCGAAGGTTTCGGCCCGCACCCGCATCGAGGTGGTCACCGAGGGCGTCTTCACCCGGATGATTCTCGACGACCCGGGCCTGGAGGGCGTCGCGGCCGTCCTGTTCGACGAGTTTCACGAGCGCAGCCTCGACGCCGACCTTGGCCTGGCCTTCGCCCGCGACGTCCAGGGGCTGCTGCGCGACGACCTGCGCCTGCTGGTCATGTCGGCCACGCTCGACGGAGCCAGGGTTTCGGCGCTGCTGGGCGATGCGCCGGTGGTCGAGAGCCAGGGGCGAATGTTTCCGGTCGACACCCGTTATCTGGGCCGCGACGACCGCCTGCGACTGGAGGAACGCGTTGGCCGCGCCGTCGAGCGGGCGCTGGCTGAGGAGACCGGCAGCTTGCTGGTGTTCCTGCCGGGGCAGGGGGAAATTCGGCGCGCCGAGAGCTTGCTGGCCGAGCGGCTACGCCGTCCCGACGTCGATCTGGCCCCGCTGTATGGCGCGCTGGAGCCCGGCGCCCAGGATCGCGCCATCGCGCCCGCCGCGTCAGGACGGCGCAAGGTGGTTCTGGCGACCTCGATCGCCGAGACCAGTCTGACCATCGAGGGCGTTCGCGTCGTCATCGACTGCGGGCTCGCCCGTGTGCCGCGCTATGATCCCGCCAGCGGCATCACCCGGCTCGACACGGTTCGCGTCAGTCGCGCCGCCGCCGACCAGCGCCGGGGACGGGCCGGGCGCACCGAGCCCGGCGTCTGCTATCGCCTGTGGGACGAGCCGGAGACCCGCTCTCTGCCCGCCTTCGCGCGGCCGGAGATCCTGGAGGCCGACCTGTCGCGCCTGGCTCTGGATCTGGCCCGCTGGGGCGCGCGCGACGCCGATGGCCTATGCTTCATGGACCCGCCGCCCGCCGCCGCCTATGCCGAGGCGCGCCTGCTTTTGCAGCGCATCCAGGCCCTGGACGGGCAGGGCGACCTGACCGCCCATGGCAAGGCCCTGGCCGAGATGCCCCTGCCGCCGCGCATCGCCCACATGGTGGTCCGCGCCGCCGCCTCGGGCCAGGCGCGGCGTGGGGCCGAGGTAGCGGCGCTCTTGACCGAGCAGGGCCTGGGCGGCCGCGAGATCGACCTGCGTCGCCGCCTGGAAAATCTGGGCCGTGATCGCTCGCCGCGCGCCAGGGACGCTCAGGCCCTGGCCGACCGCTGGGCGCGGGCGGCGGGCAAGTCCTCGGGCGCGGCGCCGATCGATGAAGGCCTGATGCTGGCCGAGGCCTATCCGGAGCGCGTGGCCCGGGCGCGCGGCAAGCCCGGCGAATTCCAGCTGGCCGGCGGTCGCGGCGTCTATATGGAGCCGACTGATCCCCTGGCCCGAGAAACCTGGCTGGCCGTCGGCGAACTGGGCGGCGGCGACAGCCGGGACCGCATTTTGCTGGCGGCGGCTGTCGACGAGGTCGCGCTGCGTGAGGCCTTCGCTGATCGCCTGACCGCCGAGGATCGGCTGGAAACCGGCGCCGGCGGCAAGGTCCGGGCCAAGCGACTGCTGCGCCTGGGCAAGCTGGTGCTGGAGGAGCGGCTGATCGACAAGCCGGACCCGGCGCTGATCGCCAGCGCGTTGATGGGTCAGGTCCGATCCGACGGGCTCTCGGCGCTGCGTCTGGGGGACGGCGTGCAGGGGCTGCGGGCGCGCGTCGCCTTCCTGCGCGACCTGGATGGCGAGACTTGGCCCGATCTGTCGGACGCCGCCCTGCTGGAGCGCGTCGGCGACTGGCTGGAGCCGCTTCTGCACGGTCGCTCGTCGCTGTCGTCGCTTGACGAAAACATGCTGGATGGCGCGGTCCGCTCGCTGATCCCGTGGGACCTGCAGCAGAAGGTCGACGCCATGTTGCCGGCCCGCTTCAAGGCTCCGACCGGCACGACCGTGGCCATCGACTACGCGGCCGAGGCCGGACCGCGCATCGACATCCGGGTGCAGGAACTGTTTGGCCTGACCGAGCATCCCAGCATCGCCGGCGGCAAGATCCCGCTGGTGCTGTCCCTGCTGTCGCCGGGTCACAAGCCGATCCAGATCACCCGCGACCTGCCCGGATTCTGGAAGGGCTCGTGGCGTGAGGTGAAGGTCGAGATGAAGGGGCGCTATCCGCGCCACGTCTGGCCGGACGATCCGGCCAACACCGCGCCGACGACGCGGGCGAAGCCGCGAGGGACATAAGTCCTCTCCCTAGCGGGGGAGGTGTCGGCGAAGCCGACGGAGGGGGAAGTGCTGCGGACGCGGTGCGGTCTTCGCGACCGGCCTCCGGCCGCCTCCCCCTTCAGGGAGAGGATTTCTACCCCGTGACCGTGTAGATCATGATCCCCGTCGCGACGCTGAGGTTCAGGCTGTCGGCCCGGCCGCGCATGGGGATCTTGACGTTGACGTCGCAGGCGGCGGCCAGTTCGGGCGGCAGGCCCTGCTGTTCGTTGCCCATCAGGATCAGCGACGGCTTCACATAGTCGGCGCTCTTGTGATCCACCGTGGCCGTCAGCAGGGTGCCGACCACCGAGCCGGGCCAGGTCTCGCGCCAGGCAAGGAACTCCTGGACCATGGCCTTGGCGATCTTGACCGCGAAGATCGAGCCCATGGTCGCCCGCACCGCCTCGACCGAATAGGGATCGACGCAGTCGCCCACCAGGATCACCCCGCCGCAGCCGGCCGCGTCGGCGGTGCGGATGACGGTGCCCAGATTGCCGGGGTCGCGCACGGCCTGCATCGCCACCCAGCACGGCGCGCTTTGTGGCACGATGGCGTCCAGCGGCGTAAACACCTGCCGGAAGACGCCGACAACGGCCTGGGGATTGTCGCGGCGCGACACCTTCTCGAGGATTTCCCGATTGACTTCAATGACTTCGCCGCCGGCCTTCAGGCAGGCCTGCGAGGCTTTCTGCAGCATGGGATGATCGGCGGCGTCGCGGCCATACATGATGATCTTCGGCGCGTGGCCGCAGTCGATCGCCTCGATGACGATCTTCAGGCCCTCGGCCAGGAACAGGCCGCTCTCCTCGCGTTCCTTGCGCATGTGCAGGGCGCGAACGGCCTTGACGGTAGTGTTGGACAGAGAGGTGACGGTCTTGGCCTGGTTGGCGGCGTTCATCGCACTCACCCTTCTGACGACCAACGGGCGAAGAACGACAGCCCGATCTGGCGATCGCCCTTTTCCTCGACCAGGGAAAGCTCGCCCCAGTCGATGACGCCGCTGCGTTCCTCAAGCACCTGTGCCAGCAGCCCCGACATCGCCGCGCCAGAGACGCGGGCGGCATAGGCGTTCATCAGCAGGAACGAGGCCTCATCACTGAGCAGTTGGGCGCAATTGCTTGTCAGTTCGGCCAAATCCTCGAACAGGCGCCAGACCTCGCCATCGGCGCCGCGTCCGAACTTGGGCGGGTCCAGAATGATCCCGTCATAGACATTGCCGCGACGCACTTCGCGGGCCACGAACTTGCGGGCGTCCTCGACGATCCAGCGGATCGGCTTGTCCTCCAACCCGGCGAAGGCGGCGTTCTCGCGCGCGAAGCCGACGGACTTCTTGGAGGCGTCCACATGGGTCACCGCCGCGCCGGCGGCGGCGCAGACCAGTGAGGCGACGCCGGTATAGCCGAACAGATTCAGGATCTTCGGCTGGCGACCTGACGTCTTGGCGAAAGCGCGGACGCGCTGGTCCTGCCACGCCCAGTTGGCGGCCTGTTCGGGGAAGAAGGCCAGATGCCGGAAGGGCGTGAACTGGCCGTGGAACTTGGCCTCGCCCCAGGCCAGGGGGAACTTCTCGATCGGCCTGCCCTTGAAGCGCCAGCGACCGGCTTCGTCTTCGTCGGTGGGATCGAACACCGCATCGGCGCCCTCCCAGGCCGAGGCCGGCAGGCGCGGCGACCAGAAGCATTGCGGCTCGGGGCGCACGACCGTGTAGGGGCCGTAGCGTTCCAGCTTCCTGCCATGGCCGCTGTCCAGCAGGGCGTAGTCGCTCCAGCCAGTGGTGCGCATGACAAGGGGGGCGGGGGCGATCGTCGGGGTCATCGCCTCGCCCATACGCTTTCAGGACGCGGCCCGTCCAGTGCGCGGGGCATGCGGGGTCTTGTCCCAGCGGTACGGATCGAGCACGAACTGGACGCTGGCCCGCACGGCCGCCAGGCTCTGCAGGGGCCAATAGGCCAGGGTGCCCACCAGATCGCGCAGCCGGATAGGTGATCCCGCCCGTCGCAGACCCACCAGCCCGGCCATCGCCGCCGACGCCCAGCCCAGCAGCAGCAGGCTGAGGTCCAGCGGGCGCATCGCCGGCGTTTGGTCCGATGTCACCAGGTCCACCAAGCCGATCAGACCCCATGCGGCCAGTAGGCCGTGCAGGTGCGACGACGCCACCGACAGGGCCAGCGTCAGGATCAGCGCCGCAAGGCTGCTCGGCTTCCGCACGGCCGGCCCCCGCGCGTGGACCGCGAGGGTCTGCATGTGACCTTTCACCCAGCGGGCGCGCTGAGGCAGCCAGTCCCGAAACCGCGTCGGGGCGGGCTCGAAGGTGGGCAGGCTGATGACGTCCAGTCGCTGTCCCGCCGCCGACAGGCGAAAGCCGATGTCCGCGTCCTCCGTCACATTGTACGGGTCCCACCCGCCAACGGCGCGCAGGCTTGACGTTCTGAAGTGATTGCTGGTTCCGCCCAGAGGAAAGGGCAGGCCCGCCTTGGCCAGGAAGGGCAGCACCACTTCGAACTGGATGGCGTATTCCAGCGCGAACTGGGCGGGGATGAAGCGCGGATCGTTCTCGATCCGCAGAGGAGCCTGAAGGCAGGCCAGATCTGGTCCGTCGGCGGCGAAGCGGGCGGCGGCCTCGCGCAGTTGGCCAGGATGCGGCGCATCCTCGGCGTCGTAGATCACCAGAAACTCGCCGCGCGCCCGCTCCAGCGCCAGGTTGCAGGCGCGCGGCTTGGTCTTGGGCGCTCCCGGCGGGGCGGTCAGCACCTGGATGAACGCAGGCGGCTCCAGATCTCGAACGGCCTGGTGGGTCTCATGATCGTCCTCCTCAAGCACGATCAGCGCCTGCAGACGATCGCGTGGATAGTCTAGTCGCTCCAGCGCCGCGACCAGTTCGCCCACCACCTCGGCCTCTCGATAGAGCGGCGCGATAACGGTGTAGATCGGCAGGTCGGAGTCATCGAGGTGACCGATGGGCCTTGGGTCCAACGGTGTGAGCGCGCTGACCAGTTTGAGAAGCGAAGTCGCGGTGAAGCCGCACAGAAGAATGATCGAGATGAGGCCGCCACCCCAGTCGCGTCCAAACGCCGTCAGCAGCAGGGCAATCGCCAGAAGTCCGACGAGGACAGCGGTCTGTTGGGGCGCCAGGCGCCGATGCGCGCCGTCACGGGACGGAGCAGCGAGGGCCGCCGCCGGGTCTTCGAGCGCATCGCTGTGTAAAAGCCGTAGCGTGGAGAGGATGTGAGGGTGCTCTTGAACAGTGCTGTCATCGCGCGCCATACGATCCCCCGTTGCGCATATGTTCCAGCGCGCACATAACGAATCCGCAACCCATGAGTGTCAAATGGAAAAACACGCGTTTTCCGCTTAGTCTCGATTGTTGCTACGGCTGGGTGATTCCCGTTTAGTGTCGGGATTCGGGGAAACGCAGGGGAAGCCAAGCCGTGACGCTTGCTTTGAAAAAGCCGCACAAGTCCGCTCGAAAGCCCAAGGGCGACGGGCACTTGCGGCGTGGCGAGATTCTGGCGGCGGCCGAGAAGATCTTTATCGCCGAAGGTTATGCCGGCGCCACGATCCGCAAGATCGCCGACGCGGTGGGCGTGTCTTCGACGGCCCTCTACATGCACTTTCGCGACAAGGACCAGATCCTGCTCGAGATCAGCGACGGCGCGATCGAGAGACTGCTGAACCTCAATATCGATATCGCCGGACGGAAGATCGACCCCGTTGCGCGGGTCCGGCTGATGCTGGACGCCTATATGCGTTTCGCGCTCGAGAACCCCAATACCTATGAACTGGTCTTCTGCGGATCCGGCGCGAACATCTCGATGGAGAAGCAGGCCGGGACACTGGAGCTGGGCGATCGCTGCTTCGAGGAATTCAGCGAACCCTTCCGCGAGATCGCGGCGGCGGGCCGTCTTCGCTCGGGCACGGCGCAGAGCGCGGCCGAGGTGCTGTGGGCCGGGTGTCATGGCCTGGTGTCCCTGCTGATCACCAAGCCCAATCGGACATGGTCATCGTCCGACGAGTTGATGGGCATGATGCTGGACGGCCTGCTGCACGGTCTGGTCACGGACTGATCTGATGGTTGGCGTCCGCGCGCTGTGCGCCGTCGCGGCGGCGATGGTTATTGTCCCGATTTCCGTCCGGGCTGAAGGTCACGCGCCACGCGTGATGTCGCTGGATTCCTGCGCCGATCAGTATGTTCTGGCCCTGGCGCCGCGCGCCAGCATCGTAGGGCTGTCGCATCGCGCCGGCGCGCCGGATTCCTACATGCGCGCCGCGGCCGTCGGTCTGCCCCGGCGGCGAGCCACCTTCGAGAGCCTTGTCTCGGCGCGACCGGAGGTGGTCGTACGCCTGTGGGGCGGCGACGCCCGGCTTTCAGCGGCCCTCGACCAGCGTGGCGTTCGCACGGTGCGTCTGGACGACGCCGCCGATTTCGAGGGCGTCCGCGCCAATGTCCGCAGGGTCGCCGAGGCGCTGGATCGGCGCGAGACGGGCGAGAGGTTGCTGGCGCGAATGGACGGGCAGCTCAAGGCCTCGGCGGGGACCTGGAAGGGCGAGCGCGCACTCTATCTGACGCCGGGCGGCTATACGGCGGGCAGTGGCACCCTGATCGACGCGGTGTTGAAGGCCTCGGGCCTGTCAAACGCCGCCCAGGGACCGTTCTTCACCCCCGTGCCTCTGGAAGCCATGGTGATGACGCCTCCGAGCGCGGTCGTGCTGGGCTTCTTCGACCTGACCCGCGCTGGATCCGATCGCTGGGGGCCAGGACGGCACGCAGCGCTGAAACGTGCGACCCGAGACCGGACGATCGCCTCCCTGCCAGGCGCCGTGGTGGGGTGTCCCGCCTGGTTCGTGGCCGACGCGACGGCCCAGCTGGCCAGGGCGCGGGCCGCGCGATGAGCCTGGTGCGTCTCTGTGCATTGATGTTGCTGGTGCTGGCGACGGCGGCCGTCGTCGCTGTGACCTTGGGCGAAACGCCGTTCGCGGCCAGCCAGTACCTCCACGCCCTGACCCATCCCCGGTCGCCGCCGGGCGAGGTGCTGTGGACGATCCGCGCGCCTCGGGTGGCCATGGCCGCCCTGGTGGGCGCCGCCCTTGGCCTGGCGGGCGCGACCATGCAGGGTCTGTTGCGCAATCCTCTCGCTGATCCCGGCGTGCTGGGCGTCTCGGGCGCTTCAGGCCTGGGGGCGGCGCTTTGCATCGCCGGCGGTCTGGCGGCGGTTCCCGGCGCCGTTGAACTTGGCGCTCTGGCGGGCGCCCTGCTGGCCGGCGGAGCGGTGGTGGCCATCGCGGTGCGTCTGCGCGAGCCCGAGGCCCTGATCCTGTTTGGCGTGGCGCTCTCCGCCTTCGGCGGCGCCCTGACGGCCCTGGTGTTCAACCTTTCACCGTCGCCTGTGGCGACCGCCGAGATCCTGGCCTGGCTGATGGGCTCGGTCGAGAACCGCGACTGGACCGACAGCCTGCGGGCCATTGTTCCCATGGCGCTGGGCGTCGGGCTTTGCCTGAAGGCCGGGCGTGGACTTCGGATGTTGACCCTGGGCGAGGAGGCCGCCCGGATGTCCGGGCTGGACATGCCTCGCCTGCGCGCCTTCGCGGTGGCCGGCGCGGCGCTGCTGACGGGCGCCGCCGTCGCGGGCGCGGGCGTCATCGGCTTCGTGGGTCTGGCCGCGCCGCACATGGTGCGGGCTCTGGTCAAGGACGACCCCCGTCGCATCCTGCTACCCTCGGCGCTCGCGGGCGCTCTGCTGCTGGTGCTGGCCGATCTGGCCGCGCGGCTGGTTCCCACCGACCAGGAACTGAAGCTGGGCGTCGTGACGGCCTTGTTCGGCGCGCCGGCCTTCGCCCTGCTGGCCTGGCGCGCGGCCCGGAGCTGGCGCTCGTGACCGCCGCTTGGACCATCAGCGCCGCCAAGGCGCGGCAGGGCGGCAAGCTGGTGCTGGACGCGGCCAGTCTCATAGCCCAACCGGGCGAGATCGTCGGTGTTGTCGGACCCAACGGCGCGGGCAAGACCAGCCTGTTGCGCGCGGGCCTTGGCCTGCTGCCCTTGATCGACGGCGCGGCGATGCTGTCGGGCAAGCGGCTGGATCAGCTAAACGCCGCCCAACGCGCGATCCTGGTCGGCTACCTGCCGCAGGACCGCCGGGTGGCCTGGAACCTGCCGGCCGAGATGGTCGCCAGCCTTGGCGCGGTCGATCTGCCTGAAGCCGAGGCGCTGGCTGTGGCCCGTGACCGGCTGGCGCGGGTTGGCGCCGCCGATCTGGCGCGGCGCGGCGTGCTGGACATGTCCGGCGGCGAGCGGGCGCGGGTTCTGTTGGCCCGGCTTTTGGCCACCCGCGCGCCTTTGTTGGTCGCCGACGAGCCCATCGCCGGCTTGGATCCGGACGCGCAGTTGCTGACCCTGGAGTTGCTGCGCGCCGAGGCCGCCGCCGGCGCCGCCGTCGTCGTGACGCTGCATGACCTGACCCTGGCCGCCCGCTGCTGTGACCGCCTTGCGGTGATCGACAGCGGCCGCGTCGTGGCCGAGGGGGCGCCGAGCGTGGCCCTGTCGCCGGAGATCCTGGCGCGCGTCTTCAAGCTGGACGGCGCGCTGATGGAAACCCCCGCCGGGCCGGTTCTGGCCGCCCGGCGGATTTAGGTCAGGGCTGCGCGGTGGGCGTGTAGGCCTGCGCCACGGATGGCGTGTAGACATAGCCGCCGCGCTTGAGATCCTGCGACAGCGTCAGGGGCGCCGCGCCGCCGTTTAGACGGGCGCGATAGACCATCGTCGTTTCCAGGGTGCGCATCACATAGTTGCGGGTTTCCGACGAACGGGATGCACTCGATGAAGTCGAGCGGGTCTGTGGCCGCGCCGCGCGGATCGCCGCACAGCGTCGCCCACTGGGCCGGACGTCCGGGGCCGGCGTTATAGGCCGCCGCCGCCATGATGTACGAGCCGCTGAAGGTGTTGACCATGCTGCCCAGATAGGTCGAGCCCAGGCGCATGTTGTACGAGGCTTCCGACAGCCGTTCGACCGAATGGCTCTCGCCCAGCTGGCGGGCGACGATCGCGGCGGTGGGCGGCATCAGCTGCATCATGCCACGCGCGCCGACGCCCGAGCGGGCATTGGGGTCGAAATTGCTCTCCTGGCGCGAGATCGAATAGACGAAGGCCGTCTCGGCCGCGCCCGGACCTGGCGTGAAGTGGTGATCCAGCAGCGGATAACCCCGCTCGGGCAGGATGAAGCCCCGCTGGGCCGCCGTGCGGACGGCGCGCATCGCCAGATCCTGGTCGCCATAGCCGCGCGCCATGTCGACCAGCAGGGCCGACTCCTCGGCGTTGGGCAGGTTGTCGTCGATGAACAGCACCAGCGAGCGGAACTGATCATGCGCGCCGATGTCGGCCATCATCCGCGCGGCGCGGACAAGTTCCCGACCCATGAAGCGGGCGCGATCGGCCTGGGTGATGGTGGGGTCGCGCTCAAGCCGGATTTCGGTCAGACCGGCCTTCTCGGCCGATAGCTGGCCATAGAAGGTTGTGATGTGGCGCGCGCCCTCGGCGAAGAAGGACTGGGCGGCGATCGGATCGGCCTGGGCCTCGGCGGCGCGGCCCTGCCAGTAGAGGGCCCGACCCTTGGTGATCGGCGAGGCGCCGATGGCGGCGATGGCGGCGAAGTGCCGGGCGGCCTCGTCGGGCTTCTTGAGCTTGGCCAGGGCGATCCAGCCGGCATAGAACTCGGCCTCGGCGGCGTCAGCGCCGGCGCTGAGGCCTGTATTGTTGGCAGCGGAATAGGCGCCGACGCTATCGCCGGCCTTCAGGGACGAAACCACCAGCGCCCGGCGTTCCTTCCAGACCGCAGCGGCGGCCTCGTCGGTCGGGGGCGGCGAGGGGAAATACGGAACCAGGGCCAGCGCCTGGGTGTCCAGGCCCTTGCGGCGCAGATAGGCCGCGCGCTCGAACGAGACGCCGGGCGAAGCCTGGTCGGCGGGCGTCAGGGATGCGTAGAGGTCATTGGCGTTGCCTGCGTTCTGGCGGAAGGCGATCCGCGTCCGCGCGGCGGACTGCTGGTCGGCCGGGAGCAGGGCGACGAGCTCGCGCGCGGCCGGACCCTGCTGGCCATACAGCAGGATGTCGGCCCGGCGGGCGTAGTCGTCGGCGGTCAGCATGGTCCCGAAGCGGGCGGCCATGGCGCGTTGGGCGTCGGCCTCGAACACCTTGTCGCGCCAGGTCCGGCGGATCAGGTCGACGGCCAGCTGGTTCTGGCCCGTCGCCTGATAGGCCGAGGCCAGGGCCATGGCACCGTCGGCGGTGGCGGGCTGGCCGCCGCTGAACCAGGCGATGATGCGGGCGGGTTCCAGCCCGGAGACGGACAGCTGCTTTTCGGCGGCGCTCTCGCGACGACCGCCGCGCGGCCAGCCTGCCAGGTCGCGGCGGGCCGAGATCGAGTTCGAAGAAGCTCATGGCTTCGGCGGAGCTGTCGACCAACGCCCAGAGGGCGATCTTCTTGGCCAAGGGGTCCTGAAGGGCGCCCATGGCCAGGCGCGCGCGACTGACGTCGCCGCTCTTCGCCGCAGCCAGCGCCGCGCGCAGGTTCTCCGCCTCGACATCCGATACGGTCCCGGGGATCGCCGTCGGTGGCGTAGTGACCAGCGAGGGGCTGGCCGAATAGGACGGCTGGTACGGAACGGGCCCGTTTGTCTGGGCGTCCGCGACGCCGCAGACCAGCGCGATGCTGGCGCTTCCGAGCACTATCCGACGCAACACTGAAGCCAAAACGCGGTCTCCTTAACTCACTACCGAATCGAACCGATGATCTTGCGATCCAGTAGGTTCGACGACACCTAAGGAACGGTTGTGGCGGCCTTGGGGCTTGACCCCCGCGCATTGGCCCATCAAACCGCTGCCTGCTTCGACGCACCGGTTGCGGGGCGCCGGGGCGGCGACATACATATGTCCGCCCCAATCGTCCGGCCGCAACCTTCGCGGCGTCCTTCTCACGGCAAATTGCAAGTTATGGTCCATTCTCCGTTCAAGGGCGTCATTCCGGCCCTGGTCACGCCCTTCCGCGACGGCGCGGTGGACGAAGCGGCCTTTGTCGCCCTTGTCGAGCGCCAGATCGCCGGCGGCGTGCATGGCGTCGTGCCGGTCGGCACCACGGGCGAAACCTCCACGCTGAGCCACGATGAGCACAAGCGCGTGGTTGAGCTTTGCGTCCAGACCGTCAAAGGCCGTGTGCCGGTGATCGCCGGCGCGGGGTCCAATTCGACCGACGAGGCCATCGAGCTGGCCGCGCACGCAAAGGCCGTCGGCGCCGACGCCGCCCTGGTGGTGACGCCCTATTACAATCGTCCGAGCCAGGAAGGCCTGTATCGCCACTACGAGGCGATCAACAACGCCGTTCAGCTGCCTGTTCTCGTCTACAACGTGCCCAGCCGCGCCAGCGTCGACATCTCCAACGAGACCCTGGCGCGCCTGTCAAAGCTGCCCAACATCGTCGGCGTCAAGGACGCGACCGGCGACCTGGCCCGCGCCAGCATGCAACGCATCCTGTGCGGACCGGACTGGGTGATGCTGTCGGGCGATGACCCCACCGCTCTGGGCTACATGGCTCACGGCGGTCATGGCGTGATCTCGGTGACTTGCAATGTCGCGCCCGAGGCCTGCTCGGCCTTCATCAACGCCTGCCTGAACGGCGAGTGGGAGACCGCGCTTTACGGTCAGGATCGCCTGGTGAAGCTGCACAAGGCCCTGTTCCTGGATTCCTCACCCGCGCCGACCAAGTTCGCCATGGCCCATCTGGGCCTGTGCCAGCCAGATGTGCGCCTGCCGATCGCGCCCTGCGCCGATGCGGTGAAGCCGGCGATCCTGGAGGCCATGCGCGAGGCGGGTCTGGTCTGATGACCAAACCCATCGCGGAGAACCGGCGCGCCCGGTACGACTACTTCATCGAAGAGACCTTCGAGGCCGGCATCATGCTGACCGGCACCGAGGTCAAATCCTTGCGGGTGGGGCGCGCCAATATCGCAGAGTCCTACGCCTCGGTCGAAGGGCGCACGATCAAGCTGATCAACGCCGACATTCCACCCTATGGCCACGCCAACCGGTTCAACCACGAGCCGCGCCGCCACCGCACGCTGCTGCTGCACAAGAAGCAGATCGAGAAGCTGATCGGCGCGGTCCAGCGCGACGGCCGGACCATGATCCCGCTCAAGCTCTACTGGAACGAGAAGGGCTTGGCCAAGCTGGAGATCGGCCTGGCCAAGGGCAAGAAGAACCACGACAAGCGCGAAACCGAAGCGGCCCGCGACTGGGCGCGCGACAAGGCTCGCCTGATGAAGGGCGACCGGGGCGACTAAGGGCGCTGGAGAAGCGCCAGGCCCAGCGCCAGGCCGAGGGCGAAGGCGCTCGCGGCCAGCAGCAGCACGGCCCGCAGGGTGCGAGGTGCGCTGTAGCGAGCCTCAGGCATCGGCCTGTCTGGGCATATGCCGGCTGAAGAAGGCGAGGGCGTCCGGCGCGAGCGCCCAGGTGTCGCCCGTCTGAACGAGCGCCGGCTCAAGGTCCGCGCGGACGGCGTACTGGCGATGAAGGCTGAGGGCGAGGCGCAACTCGCAGAGCAAGGCCGGCGAGGCCTGCGGTTCCCCGTGGCGTCGAGCGATCCGGTCGGCGACCTGTTGCCGATCGGCCTTGCCGCCCAGCTCCACCAGAGCTTCGACGATCGCGCCGACCAGGGGTGAGGCTAGGCCGTCACGCCTCGAACGGTTCTCCCGGCTCAGTCTCAGTTCGTCGGTCATCACGGCGCCTAGCCTTGATGGATCGCGGTCTGGCTCACCCGTGAGCGGATGCCCCGTTCGAAGAGTTGGTCGCAGATCGCCAGGGCGGTCTTGTAGGCGATCTCCTCGCTGTCAAAACGGCCCGTGACCTTGCCGGCTTCGGACACCATCCAGCCGCTCGGCGCGGGGATGACCTGGATGTCCTGATAAATCTTGGAGATGTCGCTGTTCATGGTAGGCGCCGCCGCTTGAGGTTCACTTCAAGCGTGAACGGAATCGAACGCGGCTTGAAACACGGGTTAACCTTAGTCCGTGGACTGCCGGTTTCATTGTTAATGATTGCAAACTCTCCCGCAGCGCGATTTGCGGCTGCGAGGCTAGCCGTTTGTGAGGGCCAGCATGGCGAAGGTCGCCAGCCAGTGCTCGCCCATATAGTCGCCGGAGATGTGCGGCACGGCGGCCGAGAGATGGTTGAGGGCCGCGTTGACGGCCAGGGGCTTGGCTGGATCGATCTCGGGCAGGGCGCCGGCCAGGGTTCGCCAGCACCAGGCGCGCGACAGGTTCAGCCCGTCCAGATGCGCGATCTTGCCGTCGGTGCGATCGCTGACGCGGGCGGGGGTGAACAGCGTCGTCGGCTGCTTGCGGGCAAGGTCGGGCAGGAAGCGCACGAACCAGACCTCGAAGGTGTCCTTGGGTAGCAGCCGCCGCATGGCCTCGGCCTCGATCAGGGCCGGCGACAGGAAGTCGTCCCCCGACGGCTCCCACGCCTGGCAGGCGGCGTCCTGGCCGTACCAGATGATGGCCCTGGTGGTCAGAAGCTGGCGGAACACCGCGTTGCCGGTCATGTCGGCATATTCGCTGGCCAGCACCAGGGCGAAGGCGGTGTTGGTGTGGACGCCGGCGCGAACCGGATAGTCCGCCAGGGGCAGGAAGGTCTCGAAGCGCTCGACAAAGGCGCGGGCCAGGGGGGCGTGACGCGTCGCCCAGGGGCGATCTCTGTGCCGCATCAGTTCGGCCTGCAGCATCAGGCTCCAGGCCCAGCCATAGGGGCGCTCGAAGCCACGGCTTTCCGGCCGCTCCAGATAGGCGAGCTCGCCCCCGACCTTGGCGTCGGTGAAGGCGTCGTCGAACAGGGCGATGATGGCTTCGGCCTCGGGCATGTCTGGCCGCGCGCGCAGCAAGGTGGCCAGCAGCCAGTAGCCGTGGACGCAGGAGTGCCAGTCGAAGCTGCCGAAGAAGATCGGGTGCAGGTCTCGGGGCGTGCGCGCGTCGCCGTCGCCGCCCATCACATGGTCCAGCTTGTTGGGATATTCGCGAGCGATGTGACCCAGGGCGATCTTGGCGAACCGCGAGGCGGTCGAGCGCGCCAGGCTGGGGGCGCTAGACCCTGAAGGCGAGGACATTCATCAGGACCATGTTGACGACCAGCATGAGGACGGCGGTCGGCGCCTGGGCGCGGATCACGCCGTACCGGTCCTTCAATTGCAACAAGGCCGCCGGCACAAGGTTGAAGTTGGCGGCCAGGGGCGTCAGCAGGGTTCCGCAGAAGCCCGACAGCATGCCGATGGCGCACACCACGGCCGGATCGCCGCCGAAACGACCTATGACAAGGGGCAGGGCGATGCCCCCCGTCATCACGGGAAAGGCGGCGAAGGCGTTGCCCATCAGGATGGTGAAGCCGGCCATGCCCAGGCAATAGGCGGCGACGACGGCGAAGCGGCTGTCGACGGGCGTCCAGGCCGCCGCCAGCTCGCCGATGGTCTTGCCCACCCCCGCGACGGCGAACACCGCGCCCAGCGCCGCCAGCATCTGCGGCAGCAGGGCGGCCCAGCCCACCAGATCCATCAGGCGGCGGCCTTCCTGCAACGGCGCCGTCGGGGGCTGCCGGAACATCACCTGGGCCAGGATGGCGGCGATGATTGCGGCTAGCGACAGCGAGATCAGCGTGGCGTTCTTGGCCTCGACCAGCGGCGCGCCATGGATCGTTATGGCCTTGAAGACGAAAGTCCCCGCCAGCGTGATCAAGGGAATGACCAGAGCCGGGGCGAAGAGTCGAAGGCCCAGTCGCTGGGCCAGTTCGCGGCGCTCATCCGGGGCGGTGGTGGCGGGTTGACCGACTCCCAGGCGTCCGGTTCCGGCCAGAAGGGCAAGGCCCAGCACCAGGAACCCGTTTCCCAGGTCGCCCAGATGGTCGCCCGCCAGGAAACTGATCGCCACCAGGCCCCAGAAAGCGGCGTTGCCCCAGCGTTTGGCGTTGGTCTTGTCGGTGGCGCTGAATACCGCGAAGGCGGCGAACATCGCGCCGGCGATCAGATAGACCAGCGGCAGGCCGATCATGCTCTGGTCTCCGTGCGGGTGGCGGCCAGCCTCCGGTCGAACAGCAGCAGCCGCGCGCCGTGCACCAGGAAGGCGCATATCGCGCTCGGAATGGCCCAGACCGACAGATGCAGGGGCTCGACGGTGATGCCGCTCTGATCCAGGAAGCCGACGATCAGCAGGATCGAGCCGATGGCCATGAAGATGTCCTCGCCAAAGAACAGGCCGACATTGTCGGTGGCGGCGGCCATTGCCTTGATCCGTTCGCGATCAGCCTCTTCCAGCGGACCCGCGCCCTCGGCGGCGGCCTCAGCCATCGGCGCGACCAGCGGGCGGACCGTCTGGGCCTGTCCGGCGACCGAGGTCAGGCCCAGGGCGGCGGTCAGCTGACGCAGGACCAGATAGGCGATCAGGATCCGCCCGGCCGTCGCCGCCTTCAGACCCTGGATGGTCATGCGAGCCTTTTCCTGCAGGCCGCAACGTTCCAGCACGCCGATGGCCGGCAGGACCAGCCAGACGATGGTGACATAGCGGTTGGTGTTGAAGGCCTTGCCGAAGGCGGCCAGCACCTCCAGCGGCGTCAGGCCGGCCGCCAGACCCGCCGTCAGGGCGGCCGCGACCACGACCAGCAGAGGATTGAAGCGCAGGGCGAAGCCCAGGACAATCACCGCCACGCCCAGAAGGGTCAGCATGCCTGAAATCTCCCACCCGATTCACGCGACCGTCGGGCGTGAGCGGGCTGCTGGCAACCCTTCCGGTAACGAATACGAGCCCTTGACGCTGATCGCCCTCGGCGCGACGCTCAACTCAACAATGATAACCTAGGAGGAGGCTCCCATGGCTGATGGCGCATCGCCCATCACTACGTCGCTCAAGGGCAAGGTCAGCGAAGCCGAGTGGAAGGCCCGCGTTGATCTGGCCGCGCTGTATCGGCTCGTCGCCGTTCACGGCTGGGACGACATGATCTTCACCCACATCTCGGCCCGCGTACCGGGGCCGGAGCACCACTTCCTGATCAACCCATACGGCATGTTCTTCGGCGAGATGACCGCCTCGTGCCTCGTGAAGGTCGATCTGGACGGCAACGTCGTCGACAAGACGCCCTACTTCATCAATCCGGCGGGCTTCACGATCCACTCCGCCGTCCACGCCGCGCGTGAAGACGCCCACTACGTCATGCACTTGCACACCGATCAGGGCGTGGCCGTCTCGACCCACAAGGAAGGTCTTCTGCCACTCGCGCAGCAGGCCCTAATCGTCTTGCCTCAACTCGCCTATCACGACTATGAAGGTATTGCGCTCAATCTTGACGAGCGGGAGCGGCTGGTGGCCGATCTCGGCGACAAGAAGCTGATGATGCTGCGCAACCACGGAACCTTGTCGGCGGGGGCGACGGCGGCGGAATGCTGGATGGGAATGTTCTTCCTGGAGCGGGCCTGCGCCCAGCAGGTGATGGCCCTGTCGGCGGGACGCGACAATGTGGTGATGGCGCCGGACCACGCCCAGGCCGAGGTTCGCGGCCAGACCGGGGGCGGTTTGGAGATGATCGCTGGCCTGGCCTGGCCGGGCTGCCTGCGCCTTCTGGATCGTCAGTCGCCCGGCTACGACGACTGACGCCTGGACAGTGTCGAAGATCAGCCGCCGCGATCCCGGTGATCGCGGCGGCTTTCTTGTGTCATCGCCGACGAGGCCCTGGCCGGCGCCTGGCCGATGCCGAGGGGCCGCACCCAGATGATCGGCAAGGTCGAGGCTCAATCGGCGGACCAGCGGTTCAGCGACGACGGTGCAACCTGGGACATCGAACGACGCGAGGAGCGCACCGCCTCGATCTTCGTCGAGCACGGCGTGAGCGATCGCCTGACCCTGCAGGCCAAGGCCGGACTGACCCGCGGCCGGGATGGGACCGCGCGCTATGAGGGGCGCGGTCCTGTCGAGCTGGGATTGCGCTACGCGGTGCTGAAGCGACCCCGAACCGTCGCGGCGATCTATCTTGGCGCGGCCGAGGCGGGAGTTGGTCGCAACGCCGGCTATGCGGCGCCGGGGCAGGGCGAGCTCGATCTGGAGGCGCGGCTGCTCCTGGGGCGATCAGCGACGACCCGTTGGGGAGAAATCTTCTCTGATCTGCAACTGGCCCGTTTGCGGCGATCGGGTCTTGCCGACGAGACACGGATGGACGCGACACTGGGCTTTCGTCCCGCTCGCGACTGGTTGGTTATGGCCCAGACCTATGCCGGCGAGGCGGACGCTCGGCCGCGAAAATCCCGCTGGCTAAAGGCCGAACTGTCTTTGGTTCGGGACTTCGGCGCCTGGAGCGTCCAGGTCGGATGGCGGGAAACCATCGCTGGCCGTGAGACTGCCAGGGATCGCGGCGCGGTAATGGGCATCTGGCGCGGTTTTTGAGTGTTGCAGGACTGAAATGGTCCGTCATCCTGCTGTCACTGGACGCGGCTTTAGGGGGGCGGCATATGTCCCCGCACGTTGTCCCGTCCGTCGAATCCCTTCGGCGATTGGAGTCGCTTCCTTGATCCGCAGGCATTTCTTCCTCCTGGCGGCGCTGGCCGCTGTCGTCCTCATGCTCGTTGTCGGGGGCATGAAGCTGGCGTTTGGCCAAAAGGCCGCCGGTCAGGGTGGTCCGGGGGGCGGCGGACGGGCCACGAGCGTGTCCCAGACGGTCGTCTCGACCAAGACCTTCACCGATCGCATCGAGGTGCTGGGCGCGGCCAAGGGGCTGAAGTCGGTTACGATCACGTCCAACACCGCCGAGATGATCACGGCCGTGCACTTCACGGACGGCCAGGCCGTTTCGCGTGGCCAGGTTCTCGTCGAGCTGAAGGCCGACTCCGAGGACGCAGGCATCGCCGAGGCCAGGGTTCGCCAGGCCCAGGCCGAACGAGACTATCAACGCTGGAAGACCCTGGCCGACCGGGGCGTCGCGCCCCGTGTCTCGGCCGAACAATATCTGGCCGCCCTCGAAACGGCGAAGGCCGGTGTCGCTTCGGCCCAGGCCCAGAAGCTGGACCGGGTGATCCGCGCGCCGTTCTCCGGCCGCGTGGGCATTTCCGATGTCGCGCCCGGCGCGCTGATCAGCCCCGGCACGGCCATTGTCACCCTCGACGACGTTTCGTTGATCCGCGTCGATTTTTCGGTCCCCGACCGCTATCTGACGACCCTTCGCGAAGGCTTGCCGATCTCGGCGCGGCCTGACGCCTTGCCGGGCGAGACCTTCCAGGGCCGTATCGCCCAGATCGACACCCGTATCGATCCCACCACCCGCGCCGTGAAGGCCCGCGCCGAGTTCCCCAATCCGGGCGGTCGCCTGAAGCCGGGCATGCTGGTCAAGGTCTCGATCGATCAGGGCGTGCGCACGGCGCCCGCCGTGCCCGAGGCCGCCGTTCAGTTCGAAGGCACCCAGGCTTCGGTGTTCCTGATCGCCAAGGGCCCCAAGGGGCAGGTCGCGCGTCGCACCAATGTCGAGACCGGTCTGGCCTCAGGCGGCTTCGTCGAAATCACCTCGGGCGTGAAGCCCGGGGACAAGATCGTGGCTGACGGCCTCAACCGCGTGCAGGACGGCGCGCCGATCGGCGGCGGTCAGGGCGGCAAGAAGCCTGGCCAGGGCGCCGGCGACGCCGGTCGCAAGGCCCGCTGATGATCTCGGACCTTTCTGTCCGCCGCCCGGTCTTCGCCGCCGTCGCGGCGATCATCCTGTGCGTCATCGGTCTGGCCGCCTTCACCGGCCTGCCGATCCGCGAGCTGCCCAATGTCGATCCGCCGGTCGTGTCGGTCTCGACCGCCTATCGCGGCGCTTCGGCTGAAGTGATCGAGGAGCGCATCACCCAGGTGATCGAGCGCCAGGTCTCGGGCATCCAGGGCATTGACCGCGTCAATTCGTCGTCGCGCGACGGCCGCTCGCAGATCAACATCACCTTCACACTCGACCGTGACCTGGACGACGCCGCCAACGATGTGCGCGACGCCGTCAGCCGGGTTTCGGCCAATCTGCCGGACCAGGCCGACCCGCCGCAGATCGCCAAGGCCACGGCCGACAGCTCGCCGATCATCATCCTGAACCTGACCTCGACGACCCTGTCGCCGCTGGAACTGGCCGACTATGCCGACCGCTATCTGGTCGAGCGGATGTCGACGGTGCCCGGCGTGGCCCAGGCCGGCCTGAATGGCCAGCTTTACGCCATGCGCATCTGGCTCAATCCCGACGCCATGGCCGCGCGCGGCGTGACCGTGGATGACGTCGAGAACGCCCTCAACAGCCAGAACGTCGAACTGCCCGCCGGATCGCTGGAAAGCGACAGCAAGGACTTCACCATCCGGGTGACGCGCAGCTATTCCAAGCCCGAGGACTTCGCCAACCTGCCGATCCGTGCGGCCAACACCAATGGCTTCGTGATCAAGCTTGGCGATGTGGCGCGGGTGGAGGAGGGCTCCAACGAGCGCCGGAAGATCTTCCGCGGCAATACGGTCAACCAGGTCGGCATCTTCCTGACCCGCCAGTCCCAGGCCAATGACGTCGCCATCTCCAAGGTGGTCGACGCCGAGGTCGCGGAGATCAACAAGACGCTGCCCCCTGGGACGCAACTCATCAAGGCCGTCGACAACTCGATCTTCACCGCCGAGGCGATCCACGAGGTGTGGGTCACCATGGGTATCTCGATCGCGCTGGTCGCCATGGTCAACCTGCTGTTCCTGGGCAGCTGGCGCGCCGCGCTGATCCCCTCGATCATCGCGCCGATCTGTATCCTGTCGACCTTCATCGTCCTGGCGCCGCTGGGCTTTTCGCTGAACCTCCTGACGCTGCTGGCCCTGGTGCTGGCCGTGGGCCTGGTGGTCGATGACGCCATCGTCGTGGTCGAAAACATCCAGCGCCGGGTCGACGAGGGCGAGCCTGCGCCCGTGGCCGCCCTGCGGGGCACGCGCCAGGTGTTTTTCGCGGTGGTGGCGACCACGGTCGTGCTGATCTCGGTGTTCGCGCCGCTGATGTTCCTGCCGGGCTATACGGGCCGTCTGTTCGTCGAGCTGGCCGTGGCCATCGCGGCGGCCGTGGCGTTTTCGGCCCTGCTGGCCTTCACCCTGTCGCCCATGCTGGCCTCCAAGCTGCTGCGCCCGGCGGGCACGGGCGGCTGGCTGGCCCGCAAGGTCGACTGGGCTATGGACAAGCTGAAGGACAGCTACCGGCACTCGCTGGAAGGCCTGCTGGCCGCGCGATCCGCCAGCTGGGCGACGGGCGCTGTGGTGATTGTCCTGGCCGCTGCGGCCGGCGGTCTCTTCGTGATGCTGCCCAAGGAAATGGTGCCGGCCGAGGACCGCGGCCGCGTCGACATCAATATCAACGGACCTGAGGGCGCGGGCTTCGACTACACCGTCAAGGCCGCCAACGAGGTCGAGCGTCAGCTAGAAAAGTACCGCGCCGATGGCGTGGCCGACCGCACGATCATTTCGGTGCCGCGCTTTGGCCAGAGCCAGTTCAACACCGGCAACGGCGTGCTGGTGCTCAAGGACTGGGGCAAGCGTAAAAAGACCGCCGATGAAGTGGCCGCCGAACTCAACAAGAGCCTGAGCAAGATCACCGGCGTCCGCGCCGTGGCCAGCGTGCGCGGCGCCTTCCAGCGCGGCGGCGGTGGCGGCGGCGGAACCAATGTCGACCTGATCGCGGTCGGGAATGACTATGTGGAGCTGGCCAACTGGCTCAAGCCGATGCTGGAAGCGGCCCAGGACAACCCGGGCCTGTCGCGTCCGCGCATCGACTACGAGCCGACCTCCCCGCGTCTGTCGGTGCAGATCGACCGCGACAAGGCCTCCAGCCTGGGCGTCTCGGCCCAGTCCATCGGTCGGGCGCTGGAGACGATGTTCGGCTCACGGCGCGCCACGACCTACATCAAGAACGGCCAGGAATACGACGTCATCCTGCAGTCGACCCTGGAGCAACGCCGTAGCGTCGCCGATCTTGATCAGCTTCAGGTCCGCACCCAGTCGGGAACCCTGGTGCCGCTGTCGACCGTGGTCACCACCCAGTTGCGCGGCGACACGCCGGATCGTCCCCGCGTCGACCGCCTGCGCTCGGTGACCCTCACCGCGCAATTGGCTCCCGGCTACACCGTCGAGGACGCCGTGAAGTTCCTGCAGGACCAGGCCGCCTCGCGGCCGACGCCCGGCGTCAGCATCAAGTGGGGCGGCCAGGCCAAGGACTATCTGGAAGCCTCCGGCGCCGTCGGCATCGCGTTCGGCCTGGCCCTGCTGCTGGTGTTCCTGGTGCTGGCCGCGCAGTTCGAAAGCTGGATCCACCCGGCCGTCATCATGATGACCGTGCCGCTGGCGGTTCTGGGCGGGCTGTTTGGCCTGCTGATGACCGGCTCGACCATCAACACCTACAGCCAGATCGGCCTGATCATCCTGGTCGGCATCGCCGCCAAGAACGGCATCCTGATCGTCGAGTTCGCCAACCAACTGCGCGACGAGGGCCTGAAGGTGAAGGAGGCGGTGATCGAGGCTGCCGCCCTGCGCCTGCGGCCGATCATCATGACCTCGATCGCCACCGCCATGGGCGCCTTGCCGCTGGTGCTGTGGACCGGCGCGGGCGCCGGCAGCCGCAAGACCATCGGGGCCGTGATCTTCATGGGCGCGATCTTCGCCACCCTGCTGACCCTGTTCATCGTCCCGGTATTCTACAACCTGCTGGCCCGCTTCACGAAGTCTCCGGAGTGGACGGCGCGGCAGATCGAGGACTATGAAGCCCGGGAACAAAGCGGTGAGGGGAAATCCTCACCGGCATAAACCGGTGAGGAAGCATGCCTGACGGCTCAATGACCGCGAAGCGGCAGGAGATTGCGCTCCTTCGCCGTATCGAGGAACGCATTCTCTGGCTGGCCTCGTGGACGATCCACAACGCCAACCACCTGCGTGAGAGCCGGGACGGCCTGAAGGTCGGCGGGCACCAGGCCTCCTGCGCCTCGATGACCACCCTGATGACGGCGCTCTACATGAAGGCGCTGCGGCCCCGGGACAGGGTGGCGGTCAAGCCGCACGCCAGCCCCGTGTTCCACGCCATCCAGCACCTGTTCGGCCGCCAGAGCCTGGACAACCTCAAGCGCTTCCGTTCGCTGGGCGGCGCGCAGTCCTATCCGTCACGGACCAAGGATGTCGACGACGTCGACTTCTCGACCGGGTCGGTGGGCCTGGGCGTGGCCATGACCGCCTTCGCCTCCCTGGCCCAGGACTATCTGGCCGCGCGTGGCGCGGTGAAGCCGCAAGACATGGGCCGGATGATCTCGCTGCTGGGCGACGCCGAGCTGGATGAGGGCAACATCTACGAGGCCTTGATCGAGGCCTGCAAGCACGACGTCCGCAACACCTGGTGGATCGTCGACTACAACCGCCAGAGCCTTGACGCGACCACCCAGGACCGGATGTTCACCCGCTATGGCGAGATCTTCGAGGCCGCCGGCTGGAAGGTCGAGACGCTGAAATGGTCCAGGCGCCAGCGCGAGGCCTTCGCTCTCCCCGGCGGCGAGGCCCTGAAGACCTGGATCGAGACCGCGCCGAACGACCTCTATTCGGCATTGACCTATCAGGGCGGCGCGGCCTGGCGGGAGCGGCTGTCGGCGGATCTGGCCGATGACCCCGACGCGCTCAGGCTGATCCGGAGCTACAAGGACATCGACCTCGGCGAGCTGATGACCGAGCTGGGCGGCCACTGCCTGGAGACCCTGCTGGAGGCGTTCGAAAGCGCCAGCCAGGACGACGCCCCGCGCTTCTTCATCGCCTATACCGTCAAGGGTCTGCGCCTGCCGTTCCAGGGGCACAAGGACAACCATGCGGGGCTGATGACTCCGACCCAGATCGCCGAGCTGCGCGACCGGCTGGGCGTGGTCGAGGGCGAGGAATGGGATCCGCTGTCGGGCCTGTCGGCCGCCGAACGCACCGCCCTGAAGGGCCTGATCGCGCGGGCCCCGTTCGCCGCCGATGTGGACCGCAGGCCCGTCGCGCCGGTTGTAGCGACGCCCCGGGACGATGAGCTTCTCGAGGCCGTGGCGGGCGGCGGCGAGCAATCGACCCAGGCCGCGTTCGGCAAGGTGATGTTCGAGATCGCCCGTCGCACCGACGAGTTCTCGGGCCGGGTGGTCACCACCTCGCCGGACGTCACCGTTTCGACCAACCTGGGCGGCTTCGTGAACCGGCGCGGCGTGTTTCACCGTCGCGCGCACGAGGATGTCTTCAAGCGCCGTCGCATCCCTTCGGCCCAGGTGTGGTCGATGGTCGAGACCGGCCAGCATGTCGAGCTTGGCATCGCCGAGAACAACCTTTTCATCGTGCTGGCGGCGCTTGGCCTGACCGCGCCGCTGTTCGGCGAGCGGCTGTTTCCGGTGGGCACGCTGTATGACCCCTTCATCGCCCGTGGCCTCGATGCCCTGAACTACGCCTGCTACCAGGACGCCCGCTTCCTGCTGGTCGCCACCCCCAGCGGCCTGACGCTGGCTCCGGAGGGGGGCGCGCACCAGTCGATCAACGGGCCGGTGATCGGCATGGCCCAGCCGGGCCTGGACACCTACGAGCCGGCCTATGCCGATGAAACGGCCGTGCTGATGGCGCACGCCTTCGACCGGATCCAGGCGCCCGACGGCGCTTCGACCTATCTGCGGCTGTCGACCCGCGTGATGTCCCAGCCCGAGCGTGCGGACGACGCCTGGCGGCAAGGCACGATCGAAGGGGCCTACTGGCTGAAGGCTCCGGCCCCCGGCGCGCGGCTGGCCCTTGTGTTCAGCGGCGCCCTGGCGCCGGAAGCCCTGGCGGCGTTCGAGGCCCTGTCGGAAGACATGCCCGAGGTCGGCCTGCTGGCGGTGACCTCCGCCGACGTTCTGCATCGCGACTGGACCGCCTCAGGCCGTTCGCGCTGGACAGGGGAGGGCGTTCGGGCGCCGTCCACCATCGAGACGCTGCTGGCCCCTCTGGATCGTGACGCGGGCCTGGTCACCCTGACTGACGGCGCGCCTCTGGCCCTGTCCTGGCTGGGTTCCGTGCGCGGGCAGCGCGTGAGGGCGCTTGGGCTGGAGGTCTTCGGCCAGTCGGGGGACCTGCCGGATCTCTACAGCCGATACCGCCTGGACGCCGACGCCGTGCTGGACGCCTGCGCCGACCTGCTGACCTAGAGTCCGTCGATCGGCGTCATGCCCACGATCAACCCGTCGCGAAAGTCGTAGGCCAGGGTGGCGCGGGTGTCGGACCAGAGTTTGCCCTTCAGGCCCCGGACCGCATATTGCAGCTCGGCGATCAGGCGCGCGGGCGGCTCGCTCCGCACCTTGATCAGCCTGGCGTCGGGAACCATCACCTCGAGCTGACGGGCGAAATAGTCGACCACGGCCTCCCGGCCAACAACGACGCCACCCTCGAGAATATCGGGCCACTCGACGTCGGGATGCAGCGTCAGGCCCATCGCGGCCAGGTCGCGACGGTTGAACGCCTCATAGGCTCTGGTGAGCACAGCCCTTTCCGCGCGCAAGTCTAGTCTCCTCGCGCCAGATGTTCGGCAACGTCCATCTCGGCGATCTGCCCGTCCTGGATGCGATAGTCCACCCGCACGGCGCCCTCCCACCAGAAACCACCATCGACGCCGTGCACCTGCACCTGCGAGATCGCCTCCAGGCGGTCCTCGCTCAGGCGTTGCAGCCACAGCAGCGACGCGGCGACACGTATGGTCTCGAACTGGCGAAGATAGCAGGCCCGAATTTCCGCGTGACCCGTAATGGTCGTTTGCTCAAGATGGTCGGGGATCGTCGCCTGTGGATGGAACGCGGTCGTGACCGCCTCGATATCCTGCCGTTCGGTGGCGTCGTTGAGGCGAGCCAGAAGCTGCCCCCACGGCCTGGACAGTTCGGCTCCGCAGCCGCCTTGCTCGGCGTCCATGCGCGAGACCAGGCCATCCTTCAACTGGAAGACATGACGCACCAGGGTCTTGGACCACATCGAGCCGTCATGGGCGCTGGTGATGACCTGCTGGACGATCACCGCCACCCTGTCCTCGCCCAGCGCGCGCATGTAGAGCGTCGTATAGGCCGCCCGCAGCGCGGCGGTTTCGTTCAGCATGTAGGCGCGGATGGCGTCCTTGCCGACCACGCGCGTGTTGTCGATTTCGTTTGGCCAGTCGGCCTCGGGCGCCAGCCGTTCGAAAAAGTCGTCGAAGTCCCGACCATTGAAGGCGTCATAGAGCGCCGTGATGCGGGCTTCCGCGGACGTCATGATGCGAGGCTCTGCTCCTCGAAGAGATGACATCCATGCGCGAGACGAGCGCGTCGCGCAGCGTGTAAAACTGCCGCACCCGGAGGCTCACACTCGACGCGCGGACACGAGCCGACAACCGCGAGTTCGCGGCGATCATGCAGGTCTGCGAGGTCGGTCAGCGGAGCCTCCGCGCGGATCATGTCATGGCGCGGGCTTGTAGCCCGTTTCGACCTTCAGATAGGCGATCAGATCGATCCGGTCCTTGGGGTTCTTCAGGCCGGCGAACGACATCTTGGTGCCGGGCATGAAGCCGCGCGGATCGGCCAGCCATTTGTCCAGGTGCTCGCCGTCCCAGATGAAACCGGCGGCCTTGACCGGGGCGGAATAGGCGTAGCCGGCCTTGGTTCCGACCTGGCGGCCGAACACGCCATACAGATTGGGACCCGTCATATCGGGGCCGCCCTCGGTGATCGTGTGACATGAACGGCATAGGGCGAACCGGGACTGGCCGTTGGCGATATCGCCGGTGTTGTAGGGCGCGGGGAGGGCGGCCAGGGCGGCGGCCTTCTCGGCGTCCGTCGGGCCCGCTGCAGCGACGGGCGTGGCGGGCGTCTCCTGCGAGGCCTTCCCGGCGGTGTCGTCGCCCTTCGAGCAGGCCGCCAGAACCAGGCAGAGCACCGCGACGGCGGCGTAGTTCAGATCACGCATGAAAGGTCCTCGAGCGACGTTTGGACGCAAGCTATGCGACGCCGCGCCACATTCAATTCCTGACCCGGATCAGGGCCGAAAAAATCTCGTATGGCGTCCTCACGACGTCAACCTTCGCCGCCCCGATTAGGAAACCCCCTGCGACAATTGTTGGTATCTCCGCGATTCAAAACATAAAAGGTGAAATCGCGAACCGTGGGTATGCACATAAATATTTGACGGCCGTTAACCATGATCCTACCCCAGAGAGGCGGGGGGGCTGCCCCGTTAACGGGTTGGGAAAACGTCATGGACTGGAACGAAGAGCGGACTGCGGTTCTGAAGAAGCTCTGGCTCGAGGGCATGAGCGCCAGCCAGGTGGCCAGGCAGTTGGGCGGCGTCAGCCGCAGCGCCGTCATCGGCAAGGTTCACCGCCTGGGTATCACCGTTCGCGAGACCCCGGTGCGTCAACGGACCCCATCGGTCCGCTCGCCCAGCCGCCTCCAGGTGCGCGCCCGCACGGCCCGTGAGACGATCGCCCTGGCCCCGCGCATCGCCCCGCCGCGCATCGCGCGTCCGATGGACGATCTGGCTCCGACGTCCAGCATCCTGGGTCTCGAGACTCACTCCTGCCGCTGGCCGATCGGCAATCCCGACCAGAACGACTTCGGCTTCTGCGGCCGCGAGAAAACCTCGCGCGGGTCGTATTGCGACCAGCACGCCCAGGGCGCCTTCCGCCGCTTCCAGACGGCCGCCGAGGTGGAGACCTGGAGCCGCCAGACCATCCCGGAAAAGCGGATCCAGCACCGTCTCTCCTGAGACCCGTTCGCCCGTCTTCAAGTCATCAACGCCTGTTTGAGTAGACTCCCATGAACATGGTCCTCATCGAGAACACCGCCGGCAGCAGCCAGGTGATCACCATCATCGAAGAGTTCGCCGGCCATTCGGTCTCGCGCGACCTGAACCCGGGGGACGCCGCGCGCATCCCGGTCAGCCAGTTCAAGTCGATCACCGTACGAGAGACCTATCCTGACGACTGGCTCAGCCGCGCCCGCGCCCGCAGGGCTTCCGGCGACGCCTGATCGTCCCGCCTTCCGAGACCAAAAAAGCCCCGCGAGAGCCCCTCTCGCGGGGCTTTTTGCCGCCCGCCGTCCGGGTCCAGTCGCAAGCGCCCTCAATTTTGCGTGGCGACCCCGCGGGACGATTGCGCGGGCCCGGACCTCATGACGCGAAGACGCCCAACGTTCGCCGGGGGGCAAATGCGGATCCAGGAAACCGGGGAAGACTTCACCTTGCCGCTGCCCAGCTACCTCAGCTACCTGCTCTATCAGACCGAACAGCATCGCCGGGCCCTGGCCGCCGATTGCATCGCGCGGCACGGCCTGAGCTTCCCAAAATGGATCGCCATGGTCTCGCTGCGTCGTTTCGGCGACTGCTCGATGACCCGCCTGGCCAAGCTGTCGGCAGCGACCGCACGACCCTGGACTCGCTCGATCGATGGCCTGATCCGCGATGGCCTGGTGGCCCGCGAGACCTCGCCCACCGACCGCCGCATCGTGGTGGTGCGCCTGACCCAGGCCGGTCACGATCTGCTGACCGCGATCCGCACCGATATCCGGCCGCTGAACGCGGAAGTCTGTGGCGAACTCACCGCCGAGGAACAGGCCAACATGACCCGCTATCTGCGCAAGATGCTGGGCGGCCTGATCGAGGAGCCGGAATACAAGCAGGACGTCCTGGCGTTCAGCGCCCGGGCCGAGGCGATGACAGCTTAGAGCCTACATCTGGAGCGGATCGCCGCCCAGGCCGCGCACACTTTCGGCTGTCGCGCTCCGGGACGTGAGGACATTTGCCGGCTGTGCGCGGAGACCTCGTCCTTCGACAAGCTCAGGATGAGGTTTTCGAATGCGAGGCCGCGACATGGTCCTCATCCTGAGCTTGTCGAAGGACGAGGATGGGCCCATCGAAGGCGTAGAGCCAACTGTCAACACAGCTTAGTCGTCGCCCTTGGGCCGACCGCGCAGCGATTTGACGTTGGCGCGCTTTCCCTTGGTTTCCAGCCGCTTGAGCTTGCTGGAATAGGTCGGCTTGGTCGGACGCCGCGCCTTCGGGCGTTCTGTGGCCTTCCGGATCAGCTCGACCAGACGCTCGCGCGCCTCCTGCCGGTTCATCTCCTGCGAGCGGCTGCCCTGGGCAAACAGCACCAGCACGCCGTCCAGGGTCATGCGGCTGCCGCCCAGCGTCTCGAGCCGCGCCTTGACGTCCTCGGGCAGGGTGGGGGAGTTGCGCACGTCAAACCGCAGTTCGATGGCGGTGGAGGTCTTGTTGACGTGCTGGCCGCCGGGCCCTGAGGCGCGCGTCGCCTTCTCGATGATCTCGTCGTCCTCGATGCGCAGCCAGGAGGTGATCTCGATCATCGTCGGCCTCGCGTGGCTTTAACCACCACGGTGTCGAGGGCCTGGAGGAACTTGCTGCGGTCGTAGGGGCCAAAGGCCTTGGGGCCGCTGGTCACCTCGCCCATCGAGCGCAGGTGCTCGCCGATCGAGCGCGAAGCCAGCGCCGAGCCGATCATGTCGGCCGTGAAGATCCGGCCATTGGGCGCCAGGGCGGCGGCGCCGGCCTTCAGCACACGGTCGGCGAGGGGAATGTCGTTGGTGACGGCCACGTCGCCCGGCTGGGCGCGCTCGGCGATCCAGTCGTCGGCAACGTCAGGACCGGCGTCGACCACCACCTGCTCGACGGCCGGGGTCAGCGGCGTGTTGATCCAGCTGTTGGAGACCACGAAGGTCTTGAGGCCATAGCGGGCGGCGACCTTGTAGACCTCATCCTTCACCGGACAGGCGTCGGCGTCGATGAAGATCACGGGCGGGCGGGGGGCGGTGTCGGTCACGTCCTGCCGATAGCACGGCGGCGGCGGGGCACAACCCCGCCAGCACGCCTTCGAGTGCTAGTTGCGGCTCTTGCGGGCCGCGTACTTGGCGTCGCGCTTGGCCTTGGCTTCGGCGGCGCTGAGGGCCTTGCGTTCCTTGCGCTCGCCGCGCTTGGCCGACAAGGCGGCGCCGGCCGCCTCGGGCGGCCAGCTTGGCTTCTTCGCTGTCGGCGATGGCCTGCTTGGCGTCGGCGCGGGCCTGGCTGCGATCAGCACGGACCTGGGCGAGTTCGGCGGCCTTCATCGCTTCACGCTCCGCGAACAGCGGGTCGGTGGCGGCGGCCTTTGGGCGGAGCTTGTCGAGCAGAAGCTTCTTGGCGGCGGCGGCCGTTTCGAGGCGTTTGGAAAAGTTCGTGTCGTGTGGTGCGTTCATGGAGCCTTCGGAGACGTGTGGAGGGTTTTCTGGGTGGGAATGCTGGGCGGCGCTAATACGCGCCCCGACCCGCACCGGAGAAACTCCACGCGCGCCGTCGCATTATAGAAAAAGGGCCGGGAAGCTTTCGCCGCCCGGCCCTCTTTAGTCTTTAAGCAGCGGTCAGCTGGCCAGCGGACATCTTGCCGCTGCGCTGGTCGCGCTCGAGTTCGTAGTTGAGCTTCTGACCTTCGTCGAGCGAGCCGAGGCTCGAACGTTCAACGGCCGAGATGTGCACGAACACATCGGCGCCGCCGTCGTCGGGTTGAATGAAGCCAAAGCCCTTGGTGGAGTTGAACCACTTCACGGTGCCGGTAGCCATGTTTTGTATCTTTCAGATCAGGTACGCGCGGACCCGAGATTGGGCCACGAGATCAAATTGTCGGAGAGGATCGTTGGAGGTCCGGAGCTCGATCCGAAGAGCAAGCGAGGAGAGCAGCCGAGCCAGTTCGATATTCAATAAAAATGCTTATGCGCCCCGAATTCGTGAAATGCAATGCAATTCGAAAATTTGGCTCCAAGCTCAGCAATATATGAGCACAGCGAGGAATAATTTCCGTCAGCGTCAGAGTTATTTTCGAAAATGGCGTCGCATGACAGAGCGCGACGCCATTTTATTTTCCACGTTTAGATTTCGAGGGTCAGCAACGCGAAAAGCGCGCCTTCGGTTTCAGACAGCCGCCAGCCGCGATGCACGAACACCGCCCCCGCGCGAAAGTCCTCGGCGACCCGCTGGCGCAGGCCCGGCAGGGTGTCTGGACCGCGTCCGCCGGGGAACAGCCGCCGGGCCAGGGTGGGAGCATTGATCCCGGGATTGAGGGCCAGCCAGGCCCGGCCGATCCGCTCAACGGCCGCCGTATCCAGATCGTCGAAGCCGTTCAGGGGCGTGGTCCTGGCCTGGGTGGGTGCGGCGGCAAGGGCGACAAGGGCGGCCAGCAGGTCGCGGCGGGCGAGAAGGCTCATCGCGAGGCTCCCATCTCAAGCTTCAGATGATCGGCCAGACGCATGACCAGCGCCAGGATGGTCAGGGTGGGATTGGCGATGCCGGACGTGGGAAAGACCGAGCTGCCGGCGACATAGAGGTTGGGCGCGCCATGAACCCGACTGTCGACGTCGACCACGCCCTTTTGCGGATCGGCGTTCATCCGCGTCGTTCCCATGTGATGGCGCGACGCGCTGAAGACCTTCAGATAGTCGGGTCGCGGGATCGGCCAACACAGCCGTCCTTGTCCGGAGGCGCCCAGGGCGTCTCCAAGGCCCGCCGTGCTGCGCTCGAAGCTGTCCCAATCCCGGGCGGAATAGGTCCATTCCAGCCGGATGCGCGGCACGCCCAGCGGATCGAGACGCCCGGCGTCCAGGGTCACGCGGCTGTCGGGGTTGGGGAAATGCTCGCTCATGGCGAAGCAGCCCAGAAGCTGGCCGTCGGTCTGGACGCCGTCGACGCGGGTCGCGGTCTGGCGGATGGCCCTGGTCTCGGCCTGGGTCGGCGAGCCCGATCCTGGCGGGCCGCTATTGTAGAGCGTGAGGGTGTAGTTGCCGGTCTTCATCCGGGCCTGTCCCGACAGGCCGCTGCCGATCACGCAGTGGGCGCTGGTGCGGCCGGCGTTGAGATATAGCCCCATTGGCTCGGTCCGCGAGATGTTGATCGCCGATCCTTCCGTTTCGGCGTCGCCGTCCATCGAATAGGTGGCGTGGCCCTGGAAGAAGCGGCCGACCAGATCGTTGCCGTTGCCGATCCCGCCGGAGGCCAGCAGCAGACGCACATTCTCTATGCCGCCCGTGGCCAGCACATAGGTCTTGCCGCGGGCGGTGTGGCGTTTGCCGTTCAGGCAGCCGACATCCAGACCCTCGACCGCGTCGCCCTTGGCGGTCAGCCCGATCCTGGTGACGTTGGCGTTCAGATAGACGGTGATGTTGGGGGCGCTGGTGAAGTCAGTGCGGAAGGCGTCGAAGGCCTTCTTGTCCCCACCGCCGGAGAAGCGGGTGAAAACGCGGGGCGCTGGAAAGAAGCCGTCGCGCGGATCCAGGTCCAGCGGCTTGCGGGCCGGATCGCCGGGCAGGGTGTTGTCTGGGCCAAACCGGGGGATCTCCAGCACATCGCAGGCCCGGTCATAGAACGACTGCATCTGCTCGCGGCTGATCGGCCAGCCGCTATGGGGCGCCCAGTCTCGGGCGGCGAAGTCGGCGGGATCCAGCGGGGCGCACTTGCCGCCCCAGACGTGACCGGAGCCGCCATAGGCGCGGATGCGGGACTGGACGGGGTAGTCGTCGAACGGCTTGTCGGCGTTGCCCGGCGCCCGGACGACGGCCGAGCCGGCGTACAGGGCCTGATTCTCCATGTCGATTTCCAGGCCGCCGCTCTCCAGGATGGCGACCTTGATCGGCCCGCCGGCCAGCTCCCTGGCCAGGGTGATGCCGGCCAGGCCGCCGCCGACGATCACCAGATCGGCCTCGATCCGGCTGGCGTCAGGCAAGGTTTTGGCGTCGATGAAAGCCATCGTGTTTCCTGTCTGATTGTCGGGAGAGGTGAGGGCGCGCGGTTAGGCGCGCGCGCCCTTGGCCTTGAGGTAGGCGACAACCGCGCCGTGGCCGTGCTTGGCGGCTTCTCCCAGGGGGGAGCGGGTCTCGCCGCGATTGGCCGGCACCGCGCGATTCACGTCGGCGCCCTTGTCGATCAGGTAGGCGACGGTCGCCAGGTCGCCGGACTGGGCGGCGTTGATCAGCGGGGTCTCGTCGCCGGGCACGAACGACTCCACTGCGGCGCCGTTCTCGACCAGCACCTTGACGAGATCCAGGCGTCCGCTGCCGGCGGCGGCGATCAGCGGATTGCCGTCGCCGCGTGCGGCCAGCGTGGCGTCGGCGCCCTTGGACAGCAGCAGTTCCACCAGGTCGATTCGACCTGAGCGGATCGCTTCGATCAAGGGCGTGCCGTCGCCGAGCGCCACGCGGTTCACGTTCGCACCCTTTTCGAGCAGGTAGCTGACGGTCGCCAGGTCACCGGCGCGGATGGCGCCGATCAGGGGCGTCTCGTCGCCACGCGAGTCGATGTCGATCGGAGCGCCGCGTTCGACCAGCGCCCTGACGATATCCAAACGGCCCGCCTCGGCGGCGGCGATCAGCGGCGCGCCGTCGCCCTTGGAGGCCAGACCGGGATCAGCGCCATTGTCCAGCAACAGCCCGACCAGATCGGCGCGGCCCAGACGCGCCGCTTCGATCAGAGGAGTGCCGTCGCCGTCGGCCCGGAAGTTGACGTCGGCGCCGCTCGCGATCAACGCACGCGCCTTGGCGGCGTCTCCGTTGGCAACGGCCCGGTAGAGGGGGCTAGCGATGTCGCGAAGACGATCGTGGTTCGAGATGGCGGGGGCTTGTTGCACCACGCGCGCCGGCTGGGCGGCCCAGGCGGCGAAGCCCGCGCCCAAGGCCAGGGCGGCGATGGCGCCGCCGCCGGCGAGGCGGCGAGCGCGGCTGTGGCGATGTTCTTTCAGCATGACGAACCGTTCCTTGAGTTGGGTGTTTGCCGAGGCCGGCCAGTGGCAGCCGAGCGGCGGCGCGTGCGGCGCCAGTTGGGTTTTCAGCATCGCTTCGCCATAGGCGCGGCGGGCCACCGGAAAGCGGGTCAGGACGGCGGCGTCGCAGGCGATCTCCTGGTCGACCCGAAGCCGGCGCGCGCCGATGTGGACCAGAGGGTTGAACCAGAACAGGCCCTGCAGGGCTGTGGTCAGCGCGTTGATCTGGGCATCGCCCGTCGACAGGTGCGTGCGCTCATGGGCCAGGATCAGGGCCTGTTCCTCGGCGGTGAAACGCCGGGTGAAATCGGCGGGCAACACCACCTTGGGCGCCAGGGCGCCGATCACGGCCGGGCCGACGCCGGCGTGCTGGGCATGGAAGAGTCCGTCCTCGCCGCGCAGTCGGCCCAGCGACTTCAGGAATCGCCGCTGACGCTCGGCCTGCGCGCCGATGGCCAGCAGGGCGACGATGCCCCAGACGATGACGAGGCTCTCGCCAAGGCGCGGGCCTCGAAGGGCCTCGGCAAGCGTCGCGGGGGGCTGGGGCGGCGCGGAGAAGCCCGGTGTTGGTCTCGGCTCCGGCCGCGGGGTGGGCACCGGCGTCGGCGGCGTGATCGCGGCGATCTGCGCGGTCGGCGGAGCGATCGTGATGACGCGGGCGGGCAGCAGCACGGCGACGATGGCCAGCGGCGCGATCAGCCAAAGTCCATAGGCGGCGCGGGCGCCGAAAACGGCCCGAACCGGGCGGCGCAGGGTCAGCACCAGGATGACGGCGGCGGCCAACGCCAGGTTGGTTTGACCCAGCAGGGCCAGGATGTCATTGGCCATCGTCGAGACGCTCCAGCAGGCGGCGCAGTTCGGCGACGTCTTCGTCGCTCAGCTTTTCCCGTTGCGAGAAATGGGCGACCAACGGCGCCAGTCGACCGTCGAACAGACGGTCCAGCAGGCCCTGGCTCTCGGCGTGCACATAGTCGCCCTCGGCCACCAGCGGGCGATACAGGAAGCGGCGACCGTCGCGCTCGGCGGCGATGGCCTCCTTCTTCAACAGCCGGTTCAGAAGGGTTTTAACCGTGGCGTCGGCCCAGTCCTGGCCTTCGGGCAGGGCGGCGATGATCTCCTCGGCGCTGAGCGGACTGCTGGCCCACAACGCCTTCATCACCTGACTTTCAGCCGTACTGATCCGCATGGGAGCCTCCGTGTGAGGCTGACGTTTACGCACGTAATCGATCAGGTCAATCGACGATTACGGATGTAAACGAAATGTAATGCCGGACCGTCTGGAGCCGCCTCTCCTGGAGGCCTTCCACTTGAAAAAATTTCGATAGGATGTGATCTATAAAAGATAGCAACCTATCTATTGGAAAATGACCCAGCCTCGTATCCGCGATGAACGCACCTTCACCGGCTCGCTCCTGCGCCTCGCGCGGGTCTATCGCCGTGAGGTCAATCGGGCCCTGGCGGCGCACGGCATGTCCGACGCGAGAGCCCTGCCGGTGTTGCACCTGGCCCGGGCGGGCGGCGGCATGCGCCAGGGCGTACTGGCCGAGGCGCTGGGCGTGGAGGGGCCGTCGCTGGTGCGCATTCTCGACCAGCTGTGCGCCGGCGGTCTGGTCGACCGGCGTGTTGATCCCAACGACGGCCGGGCAAAAACCCTGCACCTGACCGCCGATGGCGAGGCTATGGCCAAGGTGGTCGAGGACGCGTTGCAGGGGGTTCGCTCGCGGGTCCTGTCTGGCGTCAGCGATGTCAATCTGGCCACCACCCTGCGCGCCTTCACCGCCTTCGAGTCGGCTCTGGAGGCCGTCGCCGCCCAAGGCGCCTAGGCGCTCGGCCTGTCGTGAAGCACTAGGCCGCCAAGTCCCCGATTCCGGGCTTGTCGGGCGATAGAGGCTAAAAGGCTCAGCGGGCGCGTTGGCGTGCGAGGACGCCCGAGCGCGCCGTGATCGTCAGGCGCGCCAGGAAGGCCAGCGTCAGGAAGGCGGCGACAAAGCAGGCCGGGCAGTGGCCCGCCAGGGAAAAGGCGTCCTGCGAACTGCTGCACAGCGGACCCGCCAGCAGCCTGGGCAGGGCCTGCCAAAGCGCCACGCCCCAACTGGCGAGCGCGGCCACTGCGAGGCCCAGCGTGATCTGATGTTGAGGACGTTTGAAGGGGGTCGACATGCAAGGCTCCCGCGAGGTGCCTCATGTTCCATCAGTTGGACGAGCTTGGCTTTGACAAGGATCAAGGTGGCCGTCGGCCAAGCGTGAGACCCAGCGGCAAGGTTCGCCGAACGGAGTCCGAATGTCCGCCCCGCCCAACACTATTAACGCCGGCCCTCCTGCGGGAACTGCCGTGCTTCTCGTGGTCTCCGTCATCGGAGCCTTTCTCGCGGTCATGGGGGCTGGTCTGACGACCGATCCCATCTTCCGCCTGCAGGCCGAGACGGTGGCCCTGGCTGGCGTCATCGCCGCCTTCGTCCTCAACGCCGGTCTTTCCAGCGGAAGTCTGGTCGATCACCCCGACCGCTATTCCGATGGCGTGATCAAGGCGGGCGTGATCGCCACCCTGTTCTGGGCGGCCGCCGGCCTGCTGGTCGGCGTGGTCATCGCCGCCCAGCTGTCCTGGCCGAGGATTTTCTATTTCCCCGAGTTCGGCTTTCTGAACTTCGGCCGGTTGCGGCCGCTCCACACCTCGGCGGTGATCTTCGCCTTCGGCGGCAACGCCCTGATCTGCACCTCGTTCTGGGTCGTGCAGCGCACCTGCAAGGCCAAGCTGGCCGGCGGCATCGCGCCGTGGTTCGTGTTCTGGGGCTATCAGCTGTTCATCGTGCTGGCCGCCACCGGCTATCTGATGGGCGCGACCCAGGGCAAGGAATACGCCGAGCCCGAATGGTACACCGACATCTGGCTGACGATCGTCTGGGTCACCTATCTGCTGGTCTTCCTGGGCACGATCTGGAAGCGCAAGGAGCCGCATATCTATGTGGCCAACTGGTTCTATCTGGCCTTCATCGTCACCATCGCCCTGCTGCATCTGGTCAACAACGCCGCCGTCCCGGTCGGCCTTCTGAACCACAAGTCCTACGGCGTGTTCTCGGGCGTGCAGGATGCCCTGACCCAGTGGTGGTACGGCCACAACGCGCGTCGGCTTCTTCCTGACCGCCGGCTTCCTGGCCATGATGTACTACTTCGTGCCCAAGCGCGTTGAGCGCCCGGTCTACAGCTACCGCCTGTCGATCGTGCACTTCTGGGCGCTGATCTTCATCTACATCTGGGCCGGCCCGCACCACCTGCACTATACGGCCCTGCCGCAGTGGGCCCAGACCCTGGGCATGACCTTCTCGATCATGCTGTGGATGCCCAGCTGGGGCGGCATGATCAACGGCCTGATGACCCTGTCGGGCGCCTGGGACAAGCTGCGCACCGACCCCGTGGTTCGGATGATGGTCGTCTCGATCGCCTTCTACGGCATGAGCACCTTCGAAGGCCCGGTCATGTCGATCCGCGCGGTCAACGCGCTGAGCCACTACACTGACTGGACCATCGGTCACGTCCACTCCGGCGCGCTGGGCTGGGTCGGCTTCATCAGCTTCGGCGCCATCTACTGCATGGTTCCGTGGCTGTGGAAGAAGACGGCCATGTATTCGAACAAGCTGATCGAGTGGCACTTCTGGATCGCGACCACCGGGATCCTGCTCTACATCGCCGCGATGTGGGTGTCGGGCATCATGGAAGGCCTGATGTGGCGCGAATACACGCCCCAAGGCTTCCTGGCCTACAGCTTCATCGAGACGGTCTCCGCCAAGCACATCGAGAACATCATCCGCACGGTCGGCGGCCTGATGTACCTGAGCGGCGCCCTGATCATGATCGTCAATGTCTGGCGCACGATCCTGATGCCGTCCGAAGCCGCGTCTGAACAGACGCCGGCCACTCTCGCTCCCGCGATCGTCTGAGGTCCCCGATGTCTGTCTGGAAACATCACGCCAAGTTCGAGCGGCATTCGCTGTTGCTCATCGTCGGCATCCTCGTGGTCGTCTCGATCGGCGGCCTCGTGGAAATCGCCCCGCTGTTCTGGCTGCAGAGCACGATCGAGAAGGTGGACGGCATGCGGCCCTACACCCCGCTCGAACTGGCCGGGCGCGACATCTATGTCCGCGAGGGTTGCTATCTCTGCCACTCGCAGATGATCCGTCCGCTGCGCGACGAGGTCGAACGCTATGGCCACTACAGCCTGGCGGCCGAGAGCATGTACGACCACCCGTTCCAGTGGGGGTCCAAGCGCACGGGTCCCGACCTGGCCCGGGTGGGCGGCAAGTATTCAGACTCCTGGCACCGCGACCACCTGGCCGATCCCCGGTCGGTCGTGCCGGAGTCCGTCATGCCTCCCTACAGGTTCCTGGCCAAGAAGGAGCTGGATTACAGCGACATCGCCGACAAGATGAAGGCGCAGCACACGGTCGGCGTGCCCTACACCAAGGACGAGATCGCCAACGCCAAGAAGGATCTCGAGGCCCAGGCCGATCCCTTCTCGACGGACGCGGTCGGCCTGCGGGCCCGCTACGGCGCCAAGGTGGTCAATCGCGACTTCGACGGTGACCCCGACAAGATCACCGAGATGGACGCCGCAATCGCCTACCTGCAGATGCTCGGCACGCTCGTCGACTTCAACTCCTACAAGGCCCAGGCCCCGGAGAACCAACGATGAGCGGGCTCACCTACGAAACCGTGGCGCGGTTCGCCCAGCAGGGCGGCCTGATCTACTTCGGCCTGATCTTTCTGGCCGGCGTCGCCTACGCCCTGAGGCCTTCCAAGAAGGCTGAATTCCAACACGCCGCGCGCATGCCGCTGGAAGACGAGGAGCTGCTCTGATGGCGCTCGAACGCGAAACCGACGACGTCACCGGCGTCGAAACCACTGGACACGAGTGGGATGGTATCCGGGAGCTCGAACAACCCGCTGCCGCGCTGGTGGCTGTGGACCTGGTATGCCTGCATCGCCTTTGCGATCGGCTACTGGGTGCTGATGCCGGCCTGGCCGGGCCTGCATGGTTACACCAAGGGCCTGCTGCATCACTCCGACCGGGTTGATGTCGCCACCGAGCTCAAGGCCCTGGATCTCCAGCGGGGGTCCGGCGCGGCCATGATGCGCAAGGCCAGCCTGACCCAGATCGAACAGGATCCCAAGCTGCAGGCCTATGCCCAGCAGGTTGGCCAGTCGGTCTTCGGCGACAACTGCGCCACCTGCCACGGTATCGGCGGCACCGGCGGCAAGGGCTATCCGAACCTGCGCGACGACGTCTGGCTGTGGGGCGGCACGCTGGAGGACATCCAGCACACCATCACCGTCGGCATCCGTTCGGGGCACCCCGACGCGCGCCTGTCGCAGATGCCCGCCTTTGGCCGCGACGAACTGCTGCAGCCGGCCCAGATCAGCGACCTGACGGAATATGTCGTGAAGCTGTCGGGGCGTCCGGCCGATGCGGCCGCCGTGGCGCGCGCCGCGCCGGTGTTCGCGGTCCAGTGCGTGGCCTGCCACAACGCCGACGGTCGCGGAAACCAGGCGCTGGGCGGGCCGAACCTGACGGACTCCGACTGGCTGTACGGCTCTGATCGCGCCGCCATCAGCGGTCAGATCTTCGCCGGCAATGGCGGGGTCATGCCCACCTGGGGCGGTCGTCTGAGCCCTGAGACCATCAAGGCCCTGTCGGTTTATGTCCATGCGAACGCGGGTGGTCAGTAAGGGCCATGCCCACCCTCATTGACAACACGCGTCCCAAGTCCGACGCCCACCCCAACGCCGAAGCCCGGGCGGCGGTCTCCGCCGCTGCTCGGGCCAAGGGCAAGGGCGACGCCAAGGGCGGCCTCTACAAGCCGCGCGAGCCGATCTATCCCAAGCTGGTGCATGGTCGCTGGCGCACGGTGAAGTGGGCGCTGCTGATCGTCACCCTGGCGATCTACTACATCATGCCCTGGATCCGCTGGGCGCGGCCGGGCGACCTGCCGCAACAGGCGGTGCTGGTGGATTTCGCCGGTCGCCGCTTCTACTTCTTCGACATCCAGCTTTGGCCGCAGGAAGTCTATATCTTCACCGGACTTCTGGTGCTGTCGGCCCTGGCGCTGTTTCTCGTCACGGCGCTTTTTGGTCGCCTGTGGTGCGGCTACGCCTGCCCCCAGACCGTCTGGACCGACCTCTATATCGTGGTCGAGCGCCTGTTCGAGGGCGACCGCAACGCCCGCATGCGCCTGGACGCCCAGCCGCTGTCGTTCGACAAGGCCTGGCGCAAGACCGGCAAGCACCTGACCTGGCTCGGCATCGCCTTCGGCACCGGCGGCGCCTGGATCTTCTATTTCCATGACGCGCCGACCCTGATCCGCACGTTCTGGATCGGGCAGGGGGCGATGACGGCCTATGTGTCCTGCGCCCTGCTGACGGCCACCACCTACATCTTCGCCGGCTGGATGCGCGAGCAGGTCTGCACCTACATGTGCCCCTGGCCCCGGATCCAGGGCGCCATGCTGGACGAGCATTCGCTGCAGGTCGCCTATCTGCGCGACCGTGGCGAACCGCGCGGACCGCACAAGAAGGGCCAGTCCTGGGACGGACGGGGCGATTGCATCGACTGCCACCAGTGCGTCGTCGTGTGCCCGATGGGCATCGACATCCGCGACGGCAGCCAGCTGGAATGCATCAATTGCGGTCTCTGCGTCGACGCCTGCGACGACATTCTCGGACGCCTGGGCCGCCCGACCGGCCTGATCGCCTATGACACCGACTCGGCCGTCGCCGCCCGCGCCTGCGGTCAGAAGGCGACATACAAGTTCGTTCGGCCACGCACGGTCTACTACGCCCTGGCCCTGACGCTGGTCTCGGGCCTCACCCTCTGGGCGCTGGTCAGCCGGCCCAAGGCCGACGTCCATGTCATCCGCGACCGCAACCCGATCTTCGTGCGCATGCATGATGGCGCGGTGCGTGACGGCTACACCCTGAAGATCGCCAACCGCACCTTCGAGGATCGTCGTTTCGAGGTCGCGTTCGCGGGTCTCGAGGGCGCGCGCCTGAGCCAGCCGGGGCACCCCGCAGGCTCCAGCGTCAGCATCCTGGTTCCCGCCGACCAGGTGGTGGCCACGCGGGTGTTCGTCACCGGGCCGCCGGACGCCGACCGCCCCGGCAGCCTGCCGGGTCGCTTCGTGATCCGGTCGGGCGAGATCCAGACCGACGCCAAGACCGTCTTCCTCTCCGGAGCCGCGAACCCGCAATGACCCTGGCAGCCCCTTCTCCGCCCGTCCCGGTCCCGCCTTCGGAAAAGGGGCGGATCACCGGCTGGCACGTGCTGTTCGCTGTGGTGGCGTTCTTCGCCGTCGTGATCGGGGTGGACACCTTCTTCATGATCAAGGCCTACGGCACCTTCTCCGGTGAGGTCGCCTCCAACCCCTACGAAGCGGGTCTGGCCTTCAACCGCACCCTGGCCCTGCGCGAGAAGGAGGCGGCTCTGGGCTGGACGGCCACGGTGGAGACGCCCCGGCCCGGCGTCGTCGCCCTGCGCATGAAGGACAAGGCCGGCCAGCCGCTGACCACCCTGTCGCTGACCGGAACTCTTGAGCGTCCCGCCACCGAGACCGGGCGTCAGGTCCTCGACTTCAAGCCGACCGGTGACGGCTGGTATCAGGCCAGCGCCAAGCTGGACGGGGCTTGGGACCTGCGAGCCACGGCCCGCAACGCCCGCGACCAGTTCGAGATCGAAACCCGGCTGGTGGCGCCATGACCCCGAGCCTGGCCATTCCGCGCGACCTCGAGGCCTTTGTCCGTCGCGACGCGGCCGGGAAGGGGCGTCTTGAGCTGCTGGTCAGCGGCGCCCGCTGCGCCGGCTGCATCAGCAAGATCGAGAAGGCCGTTCGGGCTCTGCCGGGCGTCGAAGGCGCGCGCCTGAACCTGACGACGGGCAAGCTGGCCGTTGAGCTCCAGGCGACCTCGACCAATCCTGATCGGGTGGTCGAGGCCGTCGAGGGGCTGGGCTATCGCGCCTGCCTGTTCGATCCCACCGAGGCCGCCGCCGCCCAGGACCGCGAGGGCCGCGACCTCGCCGTCGCCCTGGGCGTCGCCGGCTTCGGGGCCGGCAATGTCATGATGTTCACAGTGCCCGCCTGGGCCGGGCTGTTTGGCCAGGAGCTGAACGCCTCGACGCTGACGGTGATGTACTGGATGGCCGCCATTGTCGCGACGCCGTGCGCGCTGTTCGCGGGACGCCCGTTCTTCCGCTCGGCCTGGGCGTCGCTGCGGCGCGGCAAGGCCAATATGGACGTCCCGATCTCGATTGGCGTGATCCTGACCCTGATCGTCAGCTTCTCCGAGACCATCCTGGGCGGCAAGCACGCCTATTTCGACGCGGCGGTGACGCTGCTGTTCCTGCTGCTGATCGGCCGCTATCTGGACCATCGCCTGCGCGCCAACGCCCGCTCGGCGGCGCGGGACCTGCTGGCCCTGCAGTCGCCCGTAGCCATGCGCCTGGACGGCGGGGTCGAGCACGGCGTGCCTGTGGCCGAGGTGCGGGTGGGCGACCGGCTGGTCGTGGCGCCCGGCGACCGCATTCCCGTCGACGGCCGGGTCGAGGCCGGCGGTCTCCGATCTCGACAACGCCCTGATCACCGGCGAAACGGCCAGCCTGGTCGTGGGCCCGGCTCGATGCTGCACGCCGGCGCCCTGAACCTCACCGGCCGGCTCGTCATCGCCGTCACGGCCCGCAGCGAGGACTCCACCCTCGCGGCGATCGCGCGGCTGATGGAGGCCGGCGCGCAGAGCCGCTCGGCCTATGTGCGTCTGGCCGACAAGGCCGCCGCCCTCTATGTGCCGGTCGTCCACACAGCTGCCCTGGTCACCTTCTTTGGCGGCTGGATGCTGGGCCTTGGCCCGCGCGAGGCCCTGCTGCGCGCCGCCGCCGTCCTGATCGTCACCTGTCCCTGCGCCCTGGGCCTGGCGGTTCCGGCCGTGCAGATCGCCGCCAGCAGCCGCCTGTTTCGCAAGGGCGTCCTGGTCAAGTCCGGCGCCGCGCTTGAGCGTTTGGCCGAGGTGGACCATGTGGTCTTCGACAAGACCGGCGTGCTGACCGAGGGACAGCCCCGGCTGATCGACGCGCCGCGTCACCTGGTCGCCATGGCCGCGCCGCTGGCCCGCGCCTCGCGCCATCCGCTGGCCCGCGCCCTGGCGACCGAGGCCGGCATCGGTCTGGTCGCCGACGACTGCGTCGAAACCCCCGGACAGGGGGTGGAGGGCGTCATCGACGGTCGCCGCGCGCGGCTTGGCCGGGCGGCCTTCGTCGGGGTCCGCGCCGACGGCGCCCGCGAGACCGAACTGTGGTTCGGCTTCGTCGACGACGTGAAGATCCGTTTCACCTTCGAGGACCAGCCGCGCGCCGACGCCGCGGCCACCGTCGCGACTCTTCGGCGGATGGGCCTGGGCGTCGAGATCCTGTCTGGCGACCTCGACGAACCCGTCGCACGGATCGCGCGCGATGTCGGCCTAGGCGACGCCTGGCGGGCGGGACTGACCCTGTTCGAAAAGGCCGACGTCATTGATCGTCTGAAGGCGCAGGGGCGCAAGGTGCTGATGGTCGGCGACGGCCTCAACGACGCCGCCGCCCTGGCCCGCGCCCATGCCTCCATGGCGCCGGGCGCGGCCGTTGACGCGGCGCAGAACGCCGCCGACCTGGTCTTTACCGGGCAGGGACTGGGCGCCGTGACCCAGGCCATCGTCGTCGCCCGCACCGCCCGCCGCCGCGCCCTGGAGAACTTCGGCTTCTCGGCGCTCTACAATCTGGTCGCCACGCCGGCCGCCATGTTTGGGCTGATCAATCCGTTCATCGCGGCCCTGGCCATGTCGGGCTCTTCGATCGTCGTCCTGCTGAACGCCGTCCGTCCGGACTGGAGACGCCCGTGACTATCCTGCTGTTCCTGGCCCCGGCTTCCGTCGCCCTCGGCGCGCTGGGGCTGGCGGCCTTTCTGTGGACCATGAAGGCCGGACAGTACGACGACCCCAAGGGCGACGCCGAACGGGTCCTGTACGACCATCTCGAAGATCTTCCGCCGGCGGCCAAGCCGGATTGATCCAGATCAGGGGCAGGCGTCCCGGATCGACAGACAATGCTCCGTCTTCCAGGAGCAAACGCCATGACCGTCGCCCCGGCCCTCGCGCTCGACGCCAACCCCGCCGCCGCCTCCCTGCGTGAGCTGCTGAGCCGCTACGACAGCCGCGCCCCGCGCTACACCAGCTATCCCACGGCCCTGCAGTTTTCCGGCGAGGTGACGGGCGAGCTCTATGGCGACTGGCTGTCGGCGCTGGCCCCGCGCGAGCCCGTCTCGCTGTATGTCCACATCCCGTTCTGCAACCGGCTGTGCTGGTATTGCGGCTGCAACACCCGGGTCGTGAAGAAGCACAGCCTGATCAGCGAATATGTCGACTACCTGATCGAGGAGCTGGCCCTGGTCGAGGCCCGGCTGCCCGGCAAGCTGAAGGCGGGGGCCGTGCACCTGGGCGGCGGCACGCCCAACATGCTGTCGCTGGACGACATGGTCCGGCTGTTCGGCGCCCTGCGGCACGTCTTCCCGTTCTCTCCTGGCGTCGAGATCTCGGCGGAGCTGGATCCGGCCATCCTGACCGAGACCTGGGTCAAGGCCGCCGCCTTTCATGGCCTGACGCGGGCCAGCCTGGGTGTTCAGGACCTGGCGCCGCACGTTCAGGAGGCCGTCAACCGGATCGAACCCTTCGAGGTGGTGGCCCGCGCCGTGGGCTGGCTGCGCGAGGCGGGCATCGCCTCGATCAATCTAGACCTGATGTACGGCCTGCCGCTTCAGACCGTCGACGACGTGGTCTCGACCCTCGATGCGATTCTCACCCTGCGTCCGGAGCGGATCGCGCTGTTCGGCTATGCGCACGTGCCGTGGGCCAGGCCGCATCAGCGCCTGCTGAACGAAGCCGAGCTTCCCGACGCCCAGGCGAGACTCGGCGCCACAAGCCAGGCCGCCGCCGAGCGCCTGCTGCGGGCGGGCTATGTGGCCATCGGCCTGGACCACTTCGCCCTGCCGGACGACGGCCTGGGGACCGGCGCGACCGCCGGCACGCTGCGGCGAAACTTCCAGGGCTACACCACCGACCCGCACCCCACCCTGATCGGGCTGGGCGCGTCGTCCATCGGTCGGCTGCCGCAAGGCTTTGTCCAGAACGTCTCGAGCGAGGTGGCCTGGCGCGCGGCGATCAGCGAGGGCGCCTCCCGGTCGCGCGCGGCGTGGCCCTGACCGGCGATGACCGCCTAAGGGGCGACGTCATCGAGCGCCTGATGTGCGACTTCACCGTCGATCTGGGACAGGTCGCGGCCCGTAACGGCGTCGATCCGTCGATCTTCGCCGACGACAAGGCGCGCCTGACGGCCCTGGCCGCCGACGGTCTGATCGATCTGGACGGGGATCGCATCACCGTGACGCCGACGGGACGGGCGTTTGTGCGCGTGGTCGCCCGTGTCTTTGATCGCCGGTCCAAGGAAGACGACGGCTTCTCCCGCATCGTCTAGGGCGCCCGCTCGGTCCTGGGCGAAGCTTGATCAAGGTCAAGGCGACGCCCTGTTCCAGGCCACAGCATCCCGCCTGCATGACCGATGACGCCGACATAAATCGATTGAGCGCCGTGCCGCTGTTTTCGCCGATGGACGCCAAGGCGCTGTCGGCGCTGGGCGCGGCCGGCGAAGCGCGCGCCTTCGCCAAGGGGCGGGAGATCGACGTACACGAGGATGATCATCTGATCATTCTGCTGAGCGGCGCCGTGGCCCTGAGCGTGCGGGAGGCCGATCGCGTGGCGATCCTGTCGACCGTTCGCGCGCCCCAGTCCCTGAACCTGGCCTGCGTGATGGCGCGGGCCGGCTGCCAGATCCGCTGGCGCGCCCTGGAAGACAGCACCGTGCTGTTGCTGCCCGCCGTCCTGTTCCGCGAAGCCGTGTCCCGCGACCCCGGTCTGGCGGCGAGGGCCTATGCGGAACTGGCCGTCGCGCACCAGCAACTGCTGTCTGGCGCGGCCGAGCAGCGTCTCCAGACCACCCAACGCCGTCTGGCCGGCTATCTTCTGTCCCTGGCTCCGCGTCGCAGCGGCCGGGCCAGGGTGCAGTTGCCCTACGAAAAACATCTGCTGGCCGCCCTGCTGGGCATGACCCCCGAGAACTTTTCCCGCGCTCTGGGGCGGCTGTCCGAGTGCGGGGTTTCGGTCCGGGGGCCGGATATCGACATCGACAGGGTCGAGCGCCTCAGGGCGCGACTGGACGCGATGTAGGCCGCCCGAGGGCGATCCGTGTGGGGAAGTGGTGCCGGTTGCAGGAATCGAACCCGCGACCTTCGGTTTACAAAACCGCTGCTCTACCAGCTGAGCTAAACCGGCCAATCCATCTCGACATGCGAGCGGGCGCTTTCCTTAGCGTTCGGCCCGCGAACGGGCAATGGGGTAGGGAGCGTTTGACACAGAACGGGGATCGGGATCGCGCCGTCCCTCGGCCAACGCCGCTGGCCCCCTCCTGACCTGCTGCGCAGGTCGTCCTCCCCCGAAGGGGGAAGATGGGTTCGCGCTCTTCATCTTCCCCCTCCGGGGGAAGACGGCTGCGCAGCAGCCCGTAGGGGGCAAGTACGGGGACAGGGCTGCGTCTATCCCCGTGCTTTCCCGGGTAAAGCCAAATTAAATCAACACTCTGAAACTAAATCGAGCGCGCCAATCCTCCGCGCTCAAACCTCCCGTATTCTGTGTCCACCTCGTCGCGAGGAAAGGGCGCAAGGCCAGCGACCATGGCGGCGGCGGGGTGTGATCGAGCGGGCAGCTCAATCGATGGCGGGAGGAGCGTTTTGCGCTCCGGGCCGTCAACCTCGTTGTTCTCTGGCGGCGGTCGGCCGAGGAAAACTAAAACGACGTGGCTTCGAGGGTCGAGCGAGCAACAGGCGGACTGAAAGGTTTCGCGGTCCAGGGGGGAGCCGCTCTCCCGCCTGCCCGTCGGAGGCGTCGAGGGTGAGGCGATAACACCGCCAGGCCGGAGGCGCTTTCGCCAGAACGATCACGCGGAGCGAACGGCTTCGTCGAAACGGTATTTTTTCAAACCCATCCGGACGTGGTCCGGACGCTCCGCGACCCTTTCCATCACCATCGCAGCCTTGGCGCGAGGGGGCAAACCCGTGCGTCCTTCGAGGCTCGCCGCTGGCTCGCACCTCAGGATGAGGAAATTAGAACAAAGCCCCTCATCCTGAGGCGCCCGCGCAGCGGGCCTGAAGCTTGCCCTCGGGCCGGCGAAGCCGGACCCGGGGGGACGCACGGCTCCCCCCGGGACCCACACCGCCGCTTTTGTTTGCACGTCCGGCCTTCTATATGCGAACGCCTGCTTGCTTTGATCCCTGACTCCCCGGAAGACCCCGCCTCATGGCCCGTATCCTGATCACCTCCGCCCTGCCGTACATCAACGGCATCAAGCACCTGGGCAATCTGGCGGGATCGATGTTGCCGGCCGACGTCTATGCGCGCTTCCAGCGGGCCCGGGGCAACGAGACCCTGTATATCTGCGCCACCGACGAGCATGGCACCCCGGCCGAGCTGGCCGCCGCCGCCGCCGGCGCGCGAGCGCCGGAGGCCGGCGCGGATGCCGCCGCCGTTCTGCAGCGCGACGTCGCCGCCGCGTTCGGCCTGTCGTGGGACTGGTTTGGCCGCTCGTCCTCGCCGCAGAACCGCAAGCTGACCCAGCACTTCGCCGAAGTTCTGGAGGCCAACGGCCTGATCGAGGAACGCGTCGATCAGATGGTCTATTCCATCGACGACAAGCGCTTCCTGCCGGACCGCTATGTCGAAGGGACCTGCCCGCACTGCGGCTTCGACAAGGCGCGCGGCGACCAGTGCGACAACTGCGGCAACCTGCTGGACCCGACCGACCTGAAGAACGCCTATTCGGTGATCTCGGGCTCGCGGAACCTGGAAGTGCGCGACACCCGCCACCTCTATCTGCTGCAGACCAAGATGGCCGACAAGATCCGCGCCTGGGTCGACACCCATGGCGACTGGCCCATCCTGGCCCGGTCGATCGCCTACAAGTTCCTGGATGAAGGCCTGATCGATCGCGGCATCACCCGCGACCTGTCGTGGGGCGTGCCGGTGGTCAAGGACGGCGCGCCGCGTCCGGGCATGGAAGGCAAGGTATTCTATGTCTGGTTCGACGCGCCCATCGAATATATCGCCGCGACGCAGGAATGGGCCGAGGCCGAGGAAGGCCGTGACTGGCAGCGCTGGTGGCGCACCGACGCGGGCGCCGACGACGTCCGCTATGTCGAGTTCATGGGCAAGGATAACGTCGCCTTCCACACCGTCAGCTTCCCGGCGACCATCCTGGGCTCGGAAGAGCCGTGGAAGAGCGTCGACATGCTCAAGGCCTTCAACTGGCTGAACTGGTATGGCGGCAAGTTCTCGACCAGCAACAAGCGCGGCGTGTTCATGGACGCGGCGCTGGAGATCCTGCCGCCCGACTTCTGGCGCTGGTACCTGACGTCGAACGCGCCGGAGAGCTCGGACACCGCCTTCACCTGGGAGATGTTCGCCAGTTCGGTGAACCGCGACCTGGCCGACGTGCTGGGCAACTTCATCAACCGCATCCTGAAGTTCACCGAGGGCAAGTTCGACGGCGTCGTGCCGGAGGGCGGTCAGCCCGGTCCGCTGGAAGAGAAGCTGTTCGCCGACGTCTCGGCGCGCCTGGCCGATCTGGCCGAGCAGATGGACGCCATCGAGGTGCGCAAGAGCGCTCAGGCGCTGCGGGCCCTGTGGGTGGTCGGCAACGAGTATCTGCAGGAAGCCGCGCCCTGGACCGCGATCAAGACCGATCGCGACCGCGCTGCGGTCATCGTCCGCACGGCCCTGAATCTCGCGGCGCTGTACGCCAAGATCTCGGCGCCGTTCATTCCGTTCGCGGCCGAGAAGATCGCCGAAGCCTTCTCGCTGGACGTCCCGGCGGCCTGGCCGTCGAACGACGCGGCGGTCGAGCTGAACAAACTGCCGGTCGGCCTCTCGGTGCGTGCGCCGGAGGTGCTGTTCAAGAAGATCGACGAGGACATGATCGCCGAATGGACGGCCCGCTTCGGCGGCGCGGAAGAGGCGTGATCCGGGGACGCGTCAGGCGCGGGCGGCGGCGATGAGCAGCCTGACCCGCCTGAGCGTCTTCTACGTCTCGATCTATCTTGGGACCGGCGTCAGCCTGCCCTATATCGCCACCTTCCTGCGTGATCGCGGCATGAGCGGCGCGGCGATCGGCCTGATCCTGGCCATCCCGATGCTGGCCCGGCCGTTCACCGGTCCGGCCCTGGCCGTGTGGGCCGATGGCTTCACCTTGCGCCGCACGCCGATGGTGCTGCTGTCGCTGGGGGCAGGGCTGGGCTACGCGGCCCTGCTGATCGCCCCGGGCGCTCTGGGCCTGGCCCTGGCCTGGCTGATCGCCCAGACCCTGCTGTCGACCGTCTCGCCGCTGGTCGACGTGATCGCCCTGCGCCGGGCGCGATCTGATGGCTTCAACTACGGCCTGCCGCGCGGCACGGGCTCGGCGGCCTTTATCGTCGCCAACCTGATCATGGGCGTGGTCCTGACCTTCGCCGCGCCGAAGATCATTCCGATATGGATCGCCCTGGCTCGCCGTGCTCGCGGCCGTGGCGGCCGCCGTCTTCGTGCCGCCCGAGCGGGTGCACGCCGAGGGCGCCAAGCCGCGCGGGACTGAGCGCTGGAAGGGGCTGGGCGTCCTGCTGCGCGACCGCACCTTCATGCTGGCCGTGGCTGCCGCCGGCCTGATCCAGGGCGCGCACGCCTTCTACTACGGCTTCTCCGCCATCCTCTGGCGCAAGCAGGGGATTTCCGAGCCGATGATCGGCGTCCTGTGGGGCGTGGGCGTCGCGGCCGAGGTCGGCTTCATGTGGTTCATGGAGCCCTGGCGCCGCAAGATGGGCCCCGAAAAGCTGATGGTGCTGGGCGGCGCGGCGGCCTTGCTGCGGTGGGCGGCCTACGCCTTTTCGCCGCCGCTGTGGATGCTGTTTCCGCTGCAGGCCCTGCACGCCCTGACCTTCGCGGCCAGCTTCCTGGCCTCGCTGAGGCTCATCGAGAAACTGACCCCGCCGGCCAGCGCCTCGGCGGCGCAGGCGATCAACTCGGCCCTGTCGATGGGCTTCACCCTGGGCGTCGCGACCCTGTTCTCGGGGCCGCTGTTCGACGCCTTCGGGCCCCATGGCTACCTGGCCATGGCCGGGGTGGCGGCCCTGGGCCTGGCCGGCGCCATCGTCCTGTACCGCCGCACGGGCCGCCTTCAGATGTCGTAGTCGATCTCCTGGCCTTCCAGCCAGGCCAGCCGATCTGCTCGGCTGCCTCGACCGGGGTCATTTCGACCGTGTTCACGCGGATCTCCGGATGCTCCGGCGGCTCATAGGGGCTGTCGACCCCGGTGAAGTTCTTGAGCGCGCCGCTGCGGGCCTTCTTGTAAAGTCCCTTCACGTCGCGCGCCTCAGCCACTTCAAGCGGCGTATCGACGAAGATCTCGATGAACTCACCCTCAGGCAGCATGGCGCGGACCATGTCGCGTTCAGCGCGGAACGGGCTGATGAAGGCGGTCAGCACGATCAGGCCGGCATCGGCCATCAGCTTGGCTACTTCGCCCACCCGGCGGATGTTCTCGATCCGGTCAGCCTCGGTGAAGCCCAGATTCTTGTTGAGGCCATGACGGACATTGTCGCCGTCGAGCAGGTAGGTGTGGCGGCCTAGCGCGTGCAGTCGCTTCTCGACCAGGTTGGCGATGGTCGACTTGCCGGCGCCGCTGAGCCCGGTGAACCAGACGACCTGGCCGCGCTGGCTCTTAAGCGCAGCGCGGGATTGTTTCGTGACGTCCGTATGTTGCCAGTGAATGTTGTCGGCGCGGCGGAGGGCGAAATTCAGCATTCCCGCGCCGACGGTGCGGTTGCTCAGCCGGTCGATCAGGATGAAGCCGCCCAGTTCGCGGTTGTCGGCATAGGCCTCGAACGGCACGGGCTGGTCGAGCGACAGGTTCACGAGCCCGATCTCGTTCAATTCCAGCCGCTTGGCGGCCGTGTGCTCCAGCGTGTTGACGTTCACCCGGTGCTTGATCTCGGTGACGCTGGCCCCGACGGTCCGAGCGCCGATCTTCAGCAGATAGGCGCGACCGGGGGGCAGGGCCTCGTCGTCCATCCAGACGATCGTCGCCTCGAACTGTCCCGCGACGGGGCTGGGCGCATCGGCGGCGACGATCAGGTCGCCGCGCGAGATGTCGATCTCGTCGGTCAAGGTCAGGGTCACCGACTGTCCGGCCACGGCCTGGGGCAGGTCGTCGGGCAGGGTGACGATGCGGTCCACCTTGCTCTCGCGACCCGAGGGTAGCACGCGGATCCGGTCGCCCGGCTTGACCACGCCCGAGGCGATCAGGCCCGAGAAACCCCGGAAGTCGAGATTGGGCCGGTTGACCCACTGCACCGGCATGCGGAACGGCTGGGCCTGAAGGTGATCCTCGACCTGAACGGTCTCCAGCCAGTCCATCAGGATCGGGCCGTCGTACCAGGGCGAGGCCTCGCTCTTGCTGGCCATGTTATCGCCGCCCAGGCCCGAGATCGGGATCGGGGTGAAGACCGACAGGCCGATCTGATCGGCGAAGGCGCGATAGTCGGCGACGATGCGGTCGAACACTGCCTGGTCCCAACCGACCAGATCCATCTTGTTGACCGCCAGCACCACGTGCCGGATGCCCAGCAGGCTGACCAGATAGCTGTGGCGACGGGTCTGGGTCAGCACGCCTTTGCGAGCGTCGATCAGGATCACGGCCGCGTCGGCGGTCGAGGCGCCGGTGACCATGTTGCGGGTATATTGCTCGTGGCCGGGGGTGTCGGCGACGATGAACTTGCGCTTGTCGGTGGCGAAGAAACGATAGGCGACATCGATCGTGATGCCCTGCTCGCGCTCGGCGGCCAGGCCGTCAACCAGCAGGGCGAAGTCGATCGCGCCGCCTTGCGTGCCCACCCGCTTGGAGTCGGCTTCGAGGGCCGCCATCTGGTCCTCGAAGATCATCTTGCTGTCGTACAGCAGCCGGCCCGATCAGGGTCGACTTGCCGTCGTCCACCGAGCCGCAGGTAATGAAGCGCAGCAGCGACTTGTGCTGGTGGGCGACCAGATAGGCGTCGATGTCGTCGGCGATCAGGTCGGAGGGCTTGTAGATGGTATTCATCAGAAATAGCCCTCCTGCTTCTTCTTCTCCATCGAGGCGGACTGGTCATGGTCGATGACCCGGCCTTGCCGCTCGCTGCTGGTGGCCAGCAGCATTTCCTGGATGATCTGGGGCAGGGTGGACGCCGTGCTCTCGACGGCGCCGGTCAGCGGATAGCAGCCCAGGGTGCGGAAACGGACGCTCTTCATCTGCGGGACTTCGCCGGGCCGCAGTCGGAAGCGGTCGTCGTCGACCATGATCAAGCTGCCATCGCGCTCGACCACCGGCCGCTCGGCGGCGAAATACAGCGGCACGATCGGGATGTTCTCCAGATGGATGTATTGCCAGACGTCCAGCTCGGTCCAGTTGGAGATCGGGAACACCCGCAGGCTTTCGCCGGGGTGCTTGCGGGTGTTGTAGAGTTTCCACAGCTCAGGCCGCTGGTTCTTGGGGTCCCAGCGCTGCTCGGCCGAGCGGAACGAGATGATCCGCTCCTTGGCGCGGCTTTTTTCCTCATCGCGCCGGGCGCCGCCGAAGGCCGCGTCGAAGCCGTACTTGGCCAGGGCCTGCTTTAGGCCCTCGGTCTTCCACAGGTCGGTGTGTAGGGCGCTGCCGTGGTCGAAGGGGTTGATGCCCTTGGCCTCTGCTTCCGGATTCTTGTGGACCAGCAGATCAAAGCCCAGATCGGTGGCGACCTTGTCACGCAGGTCGTACATGGCCCGGAACTTCCAGGTCGTATCGACGTGCAGCAGCGGGAAGGGCGGCTTGGACGGATAGAACGCCTTGGCCGCCAGGTGCAGCATCACCGCGCTGTCCTTGCCGATCGAGTACAGCATTACCGGCCGCTCGCACTCGGCCGCCACCTCCCGCAGGATGTGGATGCTCTCGGCCTCCAGACGCTGGAGGTGGGTCAGGCGGGCCGGCGACAGATCGGTCATGAACGGTTCCGGCGGGGCGCTGGGCGCGATCGATGCAAGTTGGGTAGGGGCCAAAACAGGGCTCCGCAAACAGAAAAGGTCCTGATCATCGCCTTGGCTGGCGGGAACCGGGCCGTGTACCGGCGACCTAGTCAGGGCGAGGCTCGGCGGCAACCGTCGGAATTCTGGAGGCGCTGTCAGCTTGGGTGGCGCCCAGCATTGGATCATGACCAAAAGTTCACTCGGCTTGGACGCGAGTCTGTCGCATAACGCCGCTATCGCATTGTGGGTCGGCCCATGAACTTCCTGGCAGAAATTCTCGCCGTCATGGTTGTCTGGTTGTCCTCTCTGGCGTTGGGCCAGTTTGGCATCGCGATCGACAAACACGCCCCGCCGAAACCCGCTCCCGAACGCACGGTTTCGCGCTCGCCGCGCAGCCCGGTTCCGCCCCCCGTCGCGGCCGCGCCTCGGCCAACATCCGCGCCCACGGCCTAGGCGGGCGACGATAACGCCCTGCGGCGACGTGAAGCCCTTAAAACTCGCCGGAAGCCGCTTTGCGCGCGAGCTTTTCGCCGCTAGGTTCATTCCCTACGCGAGATTGGGGCAAACGCGCGTTGACTGTTTTCTTGCCCCTCGCTGATCGCCTTGGGACCTTGGCTGTGTATGAAGCCTAAGAAGCGCCAACCGCTCGATTTCTCCACCGTCCCCGTGGAGTCGCCCACTGAGGAAGTCGTCGCCACGTCCGAACCCCCGATTTTCGGGGATGACGCGGACATGGAGCCGACCGTGACCGTCAGTCCGCCGAGCAGCGAACCCGATTTCGATCTCGACATCGCAGCGCCGGAGCTTTCGTCGCCCCGGGCGCGAGCGGCCTCGCGCCGCAGCCGTGCCGCAGAGCCAGAGCGAAGCGTCTTCGATCCGCCGCCCATCAGCGCAAGGTCGCTGGCCACCAGCGCCGCGCAGCCGCCGGCTCCCGTGCTCGAACCCGAACGCGAAGTCGCGCCGGCGCCGTCCGAGACGCGGAACACCACACCCGATGTGCGCCGCGCCCATGATGCTCTGGAGCTCCCGAAGTCCGTCGAGCGCGGTCCGATGCCGGCGCTGTTGTTCTGGAGCTTCGCGGTCGCCGCGGCCTCGCTTTGGGCGCTGGCGCCGATCGCCTTCGCGCTTGGCTATGCGCGCGACGTGCCGGCCTTGAAGGTCGAGGGCTTTGCTCTGGCCGTTTTCATAGGCATGGCCATCGGCCCCGCCTTGATGACCCTGCTGGGCGCCTATCTCCTGCGGCAGGCGCAGGGCGTGTCAGCCGAGCTGCGGCGCAGCAGAACCCTGACGGATCGTCTCGTCACACCGGCCGCCCTGGCCGCCGCCGGCGCGTCAGGAGCCGTCGAAGCTGTTCGCCACCAGATCGACAATGCAACCGCCGCCGCTGAAGAGGCGCGAGAGCGCATCCTGTCGCTGCGCCAGTCGCTGGCCGAGGAAACCGCCCGGCTGGCCGATGCGGCGGCGGATTCAGCCCGCATGGCCAATCAGTTGGCGCAGGGTCTTGGGCATGAGCGTCAGGCGCTGGAGACCCTGTCCCTGACCCTCGACACGCGGTCCACCGCCGTCGTGGACGCCATCGGCAGTCAGGCCCGAATGGTCGCCGAGGCTTCCGATCTGGCGGAAACCCAGTTGCGTGAAGCCGAAGCCGCCCTGGCCGCTCGCGCCGCCGATCTGGCGGCGGCCGCCGCCGAAGCCTCAGACGCGGCCCGTGTTGGCGCGGAGGACATCTCTCGCCAGATCGCCCGCCTGGAAACCGCAGGACAGGGCCTGGGCGACCAGATGAACTCGGTCGAAAAGAACCTGGCCCAGCAGCGCGCCGCTCTGGTCGCCGCCAGCCAGACCTTGCGGTCGGAGCAGGAAGACTTCGCCGCCGAGACCGAAACGCGGACCGCGCAGCTCACCGAATTTGTTTCCTACACGCGGGTCGGGGCCACCGAACTGAGCGACGTGGCGGCGATGGGCGCCGAAGTGCTGCGGGGCCTGATCGCGGCGGCGTCCGAGCAGTTCAAGGACGTGGCCGAGAGCGCCAAGGCAGAGCGCGAGCGCCTGACCGAAGAGACCGCCAAGGTGCTCACGGCCATCTCCGATGCGGCCGCAGGTCAGCGCGAAGGGCTGGAGATCGAACTCAAGCAGGCCATGGAAGCCTTGGCCGAGTCCGCCTTGAAGGCCACGGAAGGCGTCGAGGCGCGCGTCGCGTCCGCGCGCAGCCGCGTGGATCAGTTGAACGAGATCGCCTTCACCGCGGGTCAGAAGGCGGACACCGTCTTCGAAGCGCGCATGGAGGAAGCCCGCGATCTGATCGAACAGTCCGCCCAGATGGTCGAACAGGCCGGCGCGCGCACCGCTCAAAAGCTCGCCGACGCGGTGCTGACGGCGCGCGGCACGCTGGGCGAGCTTGAGGCCATGCTCGACGAGGTCGGTCAGCGCACGGCCGACATGCCGGCCGAAGCGCTGCAGAAGGCGCTGGAGGTCCGCGCCTCCATCGAGACGGGCATTCAGGAGATGATGGCCGCCGCCCGTCGGACGGCTGAAGAGACTGCGGCGATCGACCAGGCGTTCCAGGATCGCATGCGTCGCAACTACGACGCCCTGAGCGAAGCCGCCAATTCCATGGGTGGCCCGGCGCCGGCGCGACCGCAGCCCGCGATCCCCCGCTCTCGGTTGACGCCTCCGGCCGCTCCCTCGCCGGAGCCGGCGCCCGAGGAACCGGATGATGATCTGCTGGCGGATGAACCGGGGCAGCGGCCGCGCCTGCGCCTCACGCCGACAGCGACCGACGATGAGTTCCGCTCGGTGTTCGACACGGCCGGCGGCCGCGTGGCTTCGGCGGGGTCGGAAGCCGCGGATGGACCCGGCAGCGCGGGCTGGTCGTGGCGCACCCTGTTGTCGGGCATCGAGAACAGTTCGCCCGGCGACGCGGCGCTTGGCGAGAAGCTGGCCGCCGAGATATCCGCCATGGGCATTGACCCCCACGCCCTGCTGCCACGAGGTCGGATCGACGAGATCGCCGCCGCCATCCAGACGCGTGACGCGTCCGGCGCTCGCGAGGTCGTCAAGCGGCTGGCTCCGGCCGCGATCCGCCGTCTGGTGCGACGCCTGTTCTCGGACGCCGCCTTGCGCGCCAACACCGAGCGTTTCCTCAAGCGCTATACGGGGATGATCGAGGAGGCCGGCGGACAGGATCGCGAAGGGTTCCTGGTGGCGGCGCTGCTGTCGTCGGACGCCGGGCGCGCCTATTTGCTGCTGGACGCCGCCACCGGCGATCTGGCCTGAGCGCAAGCCGATGCTGAAACGCGTCCTTGACGTCGCCGCCGCCGGCGGCGGGCTCCTGGTGCTGTTGATCCCCCTCGCTGTGCTCTGGCTGCTGGTCAGGCTGACGTCGCCGGGGCCCGTGCTCTACTGGTCGCGGCGCGTCGGGCGGGAGGGCGGCTGTTCTCGATGCCCAAGTTTCGCACCATGCGCATCGACACGCCCGAGGTCGCGACCCATCTGCTCGAGGATCCCGACCGCTGGCTGACGCCGATCGGCGCGACCCTGCGCCGCCTGAGCCTCGATGAGCTGCCGCAGCTGTGGAGCGTGCTGATCGGCGATATGAGCCTGGTCGGTCCCAGGCCTGCGCTGTTCAATCAGGAGGACCTGATCGCGGCCCGCGCCCAGGCTGGTGTCGACCGGCTGCGGCCGGGCGTCACCGGGTGGGCGCAGATCAACGGGCGCGACGAGCTTTCTATCGCGGCCAAGGTGGCTTTGGACGCGGAGTATCTTCAGCGTCGTTCCCTGGCCTTTGACCTTGTGATCCTGGCCAGAACCGTCGCCCCGGTCGTCACCGGCCGGGGCGTATCGCGTTAGGCCTCGCCCAGCTCGGCATAGGCCTTTTCCACCGCCGACACGAAGGTCGGGTTTGTCGCCAGGGCGGCGGGGAACACCGAGCCTAGCGCCAGGAAGGCGGAGACGTCGTTCTCGGCGACGCCCGTGCAGGCGGCCGCGATGGAGGCCAGCGTGTCGGCCAGCGGATCAACGATCTTCTCGCCCGCTGCTGCGCGCAGCCGGACAAATCGCATCCAGGCCGCCAGGGGAATGGCTAGGCGCTCAATCGAGCGTCCGGCCTCAAGCGCTTCGCTCAGCGTGCCCAAGATGCGGAACGGCAGCTTCTGGGAGCCGTCCCAGGCGATCTGCGCCAGAAGGTGCCGGATCTCCGGATTGCGGAAACGCTTGAGGATGGCCTCGCCATAGGCTTGCAGGTCCAGACCTCGGGGCGCGGTCAGAGTCGGCGTGATGTCTTCGACCATCAGGTCGTGGGCCAGCTTGGCCAGGACAGGATCGCTCACCGCCTCGAAGACCGTCTCATGGCCGCGAAGGATGCCGGTATAGGCCAGTGTGGAATGGACGCCGTTGAGCAGGCGCAGCTTGGCGCGCTCGAAGCCGCGCACATCGTCGGTCAGGGTGACGCCAACACTCGCGAGGTCCGGCGCGTCGGGGCCCAGGACATCTTCGATGACCCATTGGGTGAAGGCTTCGCGCTGAATGGGCCAGGCGTCCGACAGTCCGGTGGCGGTCAGGACCCGGGCGCGCAGGGCGTCGTCGGTGGCCGGGGTGATGCTGTCGACCATGGTGCGCGGAAAGCGGCCTTCGGCCTCGATCCAGGCGGCGAGCTCGGGATCGATCTTGCTGGCGAAAGCCATGACGGCCGCCTTCAGGCGCCAGCCATTGTCGGCCAGGTTATCGCAGGCGACGACCGCATAGGGCGGCAGGCCGACCGCGAACCGGCGGCGCAGACCTTCGACCAGATAGCCGATGGAGCTGACGGGTTCGCGGGGATGGGCCAGGTCGTGGACGATATCGGGGTGACCCTCATCGAGCCCCCCTTCGCTGGACAGGCAATAGCCCTTTTCGGTCACAGTCAGGGTGACCATCCGCGTCATCGGCGCGGCCAGCCGGGCGAACACGGCCGGCGGATCCTCGGGAGCGACCAGCACCTCGACGATCGAACCGATGATCCGGAACGTCGTCTCTTCGTCGAGCTGGGCCAGGGTGTAGAGGCCGTCCTGGGGCTCAAGCGCGTCACGGACGCCGGGGCTCTTCAGGGAGACGGCGCAGATCGCCCAGCGCGGGTCCTTGGCCAAGAGCTGGTCGAAGTAGAAGGCCTGGTGGGCGCGGTGAAAGGCGCCGGGGCCCAGGTGAACGACGCCCACCGTGATCCGATCCCGATCATAGTCGGGCTGGGTGACACCGGGCAGAGCGGCGGTGGAGCTGGTCGCGCGAAGGCGCAGGGTGTCTGACATGGGAAGAGCCGTCACAGGGTCACACCACTTTTCCAGATGGCGATTTCACGCTCGCCGTTGATCTCGGCCTTGGTGGCCTTTCCCGACGCGGTCTCGACGACCAGGTCCATGAGGGCGTCGGCCGCGTCGTCCATGGACTGGCCCGAAAGCACAACGCCGGCGTCGAAGTCAATCCAGCCCGGCTTGCGTTCCGCGAGCGCGCTGTTGGAGGCGATCTTCAGGGTCGGCGCGGGAAAGCCCAGCGGTGTGCCGCGACCCGTGGTGAACAGGATCACCGTGGCGCCTGCTGCCGTAAGGGCCGTGGACGAGACCGCGTCGTTCCCGGGCGCTTCCAGCAGCGTCAGGCCGTGGGGGCCCACGCGCTCGCCGTAGCGGATCACCTCGACCAGCGTCGATCGCCCGCCCTTTTGCACCGCGCCCAGGGACTTCTCCTCCAGGGTCGTAATTCCGCCGGCGATGTTGCCGGGCGAGGGGTTCTCGTGGATGGGCTGATTATTGTCGATGAAGTAGCGCTTGAAGTCGTCGATCACGCCAACGGCGCTATCGAACACGGCGCGGGTCGCGGCGCGATCAAGCAGCATTTGTTCGGCCCCGAAAACCTCGGGGATCTCGGTCAGCACGGGGGTGCCGCCCGCGTCCGACACCTTGTCGGCGATGCGGCCGACAAGTGGATTGGCGGTGACGCCCGAGAAGCCGTCGGAACCGCCGCACTTCAGACCCACCACCAAGTCGGAGGCCGGGCAGGGCTCTCTGCGGTCCTGTTCGGCGATGGCGATCAGGGCCTCGATCGCGGCCAGGCCGTCCTCGAGTTCGTCCTCGACCATCTGCGTGGTGAAGGACCGAAGCCGCGCGGGATCCAGATCGGGTGCGCTTTCCAGCAGCGCCTTGAGCTGATTGTTCTCGCACCCCAGGCCCAGGATCAGCACGCCGCCCGCGTTAGGGTGAGCGGCGAGCCCCGCGATCAGCTTTCGCGTATGGACGAGGTCATCGCCCAGCTGCGAGCAACCGAACGGGTGAGGGAAGGCGTGGACGCCGTCGACGCGGCCCGCGAAGCGCGCATTGGCCTTTTCCGCGATCCGGCGCGCTGTGTTGGCGACGCAGCCGACGGTGCAGAGCACCCAGATTTCGTTGCGTGTGCCGACCCGGCCGTTCGCGCGTCGATAGCCCATGAACGTCCGGGCCGGCTGCTCCGAGGCAATCGCTGCGGTGGGCTGCTTCCAGGCATAGCCTTCAACGCCCGAGAGCTTGGTCTCGACATTGTGGACATGGACGTGGTCGCCGACCGCGATGTCCGTGGTGGCCCGTCCGATCGGCCAGCCATATTTCCGCACGTCCTCGCCCAGCAAGGCTGCACGGGTGGCGATCTTGTGACCCTTGGGGATGTCGGCCCGGGACAGGATCTTTCGACCATGCAGGTCCAGCGTTTCGCCAGCGATGATGTCGCGCAGCGCCGTGGCGACGTGATCCTGAGCATCGACGTCGTGAATCGATTCGTCGGGGACTGGGGTGATTTTGATCATCTAAGCCTTCGCGTAGCGGCGCTTCGTGCCGCAATACGGTCCAAGACGCTAGGGTAACCGGTGTCAGTTTTGTTGCAAACGGCCGTTTCGCCCATTGGTGGCGAGGGCCGGACGTGTAGAGTATGACAAAAGAGAGCGCTCGAAGCTGCATGGAAACGCCGTGAACCCTTCAAACCCGCCGCTGACGTCGCCTGTCGACAACGAACCCGCGAGCGGTCTGGAGGGGGGGCGCAAGCGCGCCACGATCAACGATATCGCCAGGCTCGCGGGCGTCTCGAAGAAGACCGTATCGCGGGTCATCAACCAGTCTCCCTTCGTTCGTGACGAAACCCGTGAGCGTATCGAAGCGGTCATCGCCGAGTGGGGCTATGCGCCCGATCCTCAGGCGCGGGGGCTGGCCTTTCGCCGGTCGTTCCTGATCGGCATGATCTACGATAACCCCAACCCGCAGTATGTCGTGAACATGCAGTTGGGCCTGCTGGACGGCATGAGGGGCTCGGGCTTCGAGCTGGTCGTGCATCCGTGTGATCGCTCCAGCCCGACCTTCCTGGCCGACGTGCGCAATTTCGTGGAGCGTCAAAAGCTCTATGGCGTGGTGCTGCCGCCGTCGGTTTCGGAAGACGAGCGCGTCGCCAAGCTGCTGGGCGAGATCGGCTGCGAATATATCCGCATCGCTTCGGTGCCGCTGGACAAGCCCGAGCACATGATCGTCGGTCACGACCGCCTTGGCGGCGAAGCCATGGGCGCGCATCTGATCGAGCTTGGGCACAAGCAGATCGGCTTCATCAGCGGTCTGCGCAGCTTCCGCTCGTCCCATGAGCGGCGAGGCGGCTTCGAGGACGCGCTGAGCAAGGCCGGTCAGCACCTGGACGAGGACTATGTGGTCGAGGGCGCCTACACCTTCGAATCCGGTCTGGCCTGCGCCGAGATCCTGCTGGCCAAGACGCCGCGGCCGACCGCGATCTTCGCGGGCAACGATGAGATGGCCGCTGGCGTACTACAGGCCGCGCGGCGCGCGGGCCTGGATGTGCCTCGCGACCTGACCGTGGTCGGGTTCGACGATTTCCAGATCGCCCAGGCCGTCTGGCCGCCGCTGACGACCATCCATATCCCGACCCGGGAAGTTGGCCGGATGGCCGCCGAGAAATTGATCGGCCTGGAGACGCGCGAAAAGCGTGACCCCGCCATTACGGTGCCGCATCTTGTTGTTCGAGCAGGTCGTCCGGCCCCGCCCCAAAGGTCTGAGGCCGGCGCTCGGCGTCGCTTGCATATAGCCATGACACCGGTTACCAAGCGCGCGTCAAAAGCGGTGACGCCAAGCCGCTGGCTGGAGAGGAAGCAGGAGAGATCCACATGGTCAGGCCTCTGAATTTCCACGACGATCGACTGTTTCCGGCCGATGAGCGCACGCGCTCGATCGCGCGCGAGCTCTATGCGACCGTGAAGGCGCTGCCGATCATCAGCCCGCACGGGCACACCGACCCCAGCTGGTTCGCGACCAACGCGCCGTTTGAAGACGCCACCGACCTGCTGCTGGCGCCGGACCACTACCTGTTTCGGATGCTCTACAGCCAGGGCATCTCGCTCGACAGCCTGAAGGTGCGCTCCAAGGATGGCGTTCCTGGAACCGACCCGCGCGCAGCTCTGGCGTCTGCTGGCTCAGAACTTCCACCTGTTCCTCGGCACCCCCTCGTGGATCTGGCTCAACCACGTGTTCAGCCAGGTGTTCGGCTTCGAGGTGTTCCTCTCGGCCGAGACCTCGGATCTCTATTTCGACACGATCAATGAGGCCCTGGCGACCGACGCCTTCCGTCCGCGCGCCCTGTTCGACCGCTTCAACATCGAGACCCTGGCTACGACGGAAGGCCTGCACGAGACGCTGAAGCACCACCACGCCATCCGCGACAGCGGCTGGGGCGGCCATGTGATTACCGCCTATCGCCCCGACGCCGTCATCGACTTCGAGGACGAGCGCTCGGGCCGCGCTTTCGAGCGCTTCGCTGAGACGTCCGGCCAGGACGTCCACAGCTGGAAGGGCTATCTCGAAGCTCACCGTATCCGCCGCGGCGCCTTCATCGACGCCGGGGCCACGTCGTCGGACCACGGTCATCCGACCGCCGCCACCGCCGACCTCCAGGCCGACGCCGAAGCCGAGGCCCTGTTCCTGAGTCTGGTGAAGGGGGAGGTGACGCCTGAGAAGGCCGAACTGTTCCGCGCCCAGATGCTGACGGAAATGGCCAAGATGAGCCTGGATGACGGGCTGGTCATGCAGATCCATCCCGGCTCGCACCGCAATCACAATGTCGGTCTGCTGGCCTCGCACGGCCGCGACAAGGGCGCCGACATCCCGGTGCAGACTGAATACGTCAAGGCGCTCAAGCCCTTGCCGAGCAAGCTGGGCAATGACCCGCGCCTGTCGATCATTCTCTTCACCCTGGACGAGACGGTCTATAGCCGTGAACTGGCCCCGCTGGCCGGGCACTATCCGGTGCTGAAGCTGGGTCCGTCCTGGTGGTTCCACGACAGCCCCGAAGGGATGATGCGGTTCCGCGAGCAGGTCACCGAGACGGCGGGCTTCTACAATACCGTCGGCTTCAACGACGACACCCGCGCCTTCCTGTCGATCCCGGCCCGTCACGACGTGGCCCGCCGCGTCGACTCCTCGTTCCTGGCCCGCATGGTCGCCGAGCATCGCATGGACCTCGTCGAGGCCCAGGAGCTGATCGTCGACCTGACCTACAACCTGCCCAAGCGGGCCTACAAGCTCGACCAACCCCGGCCGACGCCCTCGTCGGCCCAAGCCGCCCAATAAGATTTCCGGAGCACCACAATGTTCAGCAAGACCTATCACGCCACCCATCCGGACATGATGTTCTCGGTCAGCAACGACGACCTGCGCGACCGTTACCTGATGGACGGCCTGTTCGAAGAAGACGGCATCGTCCTGCACTATAACCACGCCGAGCGTTTCGTGGTCGGCGGCGCCGCCCCCGTCTCGAAGGGCGTGAAGCTGCCCGACCAGACCGAGCCGGCCTCTGCCGCCGGTCACCCCTTCCTTGAGCGTCGCGAACTGGGCGCCATCAATGTCGGCGGCGGCAAGGGCAAGGTCACGGTCGACGGCGTCGTCTACGACATCGAGCCGCGTGACGGCATCTACGTCACCATGGGCGCCAAGGACGTGGTGTTCGAAAGCGTCGACGCCGCCAACCCTGCGCGCTTCTACCTGACCAGCCTGCCGGCCCACGCCGCCTTCGAGACCAAGAAGCTGGAATTCGCCAACGCCGTTCCGCTGGAGCGCGGCGCGCTGGAGACCTCCAACGAGCGCACCATCTACCAGTACATCGTGCCGACGACCTGCAAGTCGGCCCAGCTGCTGCTGGGCCTGACCGTCCTCAAGCCCGGGTCAGCGTCTGGAACACCATGCCGCCCGCACCTCCACGACCGTCGCTCGCGAGAGCCTATTTCTACTTCGAGTCTGGGCGGGCCGAGCGACCGCGTCTTCCACTACATGGGCGAAGCCGGAGCGAAGTGCGGCACATCGTCATCGCCAACGAGGAAGCCGTGATGCGCCTCGCCCTGGTCGGTCCACATGGGATCGGGCACCACGGCCTACGCCTTCATCTGGGCGATGGCGCGGCGAGAACCACGACTACACCGACATGAACGTGCTGGACATCTGCCAGCTGGCGTAGGCGGCCGCCGCCCCTAACGCGCTCCTTGCCTGTCATCCCCGCGAAGGCGGAGCGTCCAGCGTCCCGACCCGGGCCACCGCTCGGCGCCTGACGCGGGCGGCGGATCCCCGCCTTCGCCGGGATGGCAGCGTTTGCTGACAGGGACGCACCATGGCCAGTCCGTGCGGCCGCGAGGGCAAGGTCGCGCACGTCACCCGGCGCCAATACCGGTCATCGGCCAGGCCATCGCGCTGTCGCTCTGGCCGCGGGCCGGCGCCGGCGCTCGCCGCCGCCGGTCGCGACCCCGAGCCGACCGAGACCGGTGGCCGCCGGTCCAGGCGACTCGGCCGCCGGGTCCGAGATCGTATCAAGGCCGACTCTCGGCTCGCATCCAGCCGGTGCAGCGCGTGGTCGACGAGCCACCGTCGCCGCAGTACGGCAAGGTCGACATCCTGGTCAACAATGCCGGGATCACCCACCGGCGGCCTCGTCGACGTCACCGAGGCCGACTGGGACGCGGTGATCGACACCAACCTTAAGGTTTTGTTCTTCCTCTGCCAGGCAGGCGCGTCAGGCACGTGGTCCGCGTCGACGGCGTCGCCGGCAAGGTCGATCAACATCGCCTCGCTGCTGTCCTTCCAGGGCGGCATCCGCGTGCCGTCCTATACGGCCAGCAAGAGCGGTCTGGCCGGCCTGACCAAGATCCTCGCCAACGAGTGGGCGACCAAGGGCATCAACGTCAACGCCATCGCGCCGGGCTATTTCGACACCAACAACACCGAGGCCCTGCGCAACGACGCCGACCGCAACGCCTCGATCCTGGAGCGCATCCCGGCCGGTCGCTGGGGCGAGCCCAGCGACATCGGCGGCGCGGCCGTGTTCCTGGCGTCGCGGGCGGCGGACTATGTCCAGGGGCATGTGCTGGCCGTGGATGGTGGGTGGTTGGCGCGCTAACAGCATAAAATCACGCAAATATTTGATGGTACCGGAACCATCATGCCGTCCGGGTTTTCCCGGACGGCGAAGCGCGGTAAGGGCGCCGCAACGTCAGCGCCAGATGGGGCAGGGCGTCTAGGTTCATCCTTCTGTAAAGGCGCCATCGGCGTCAGCGGAGCTCGCTCATGCGTAACCCGGCCCTGTCGCTCGGCGGTGATCGTCCCACCAGCCGCCACGTCCGCCAGAACGCCAATCTGCTGAGCGAGCTCTCCGAGGCCATCGCCTATCTCGAAGGCGACGAGGCCGCGGCCCTGGTGACCAAGGCGCGCAAGTCCGCCGTCCGCGACGAGGATGGCGGCGAGGCTCCCGGCCTGGACCACCTGTTCGCTGACCTTTCCAATGATCAGGCCGTGTTCCTGGCCCGGGCCTTCGCCAGCCATTCGCTGCTGGCCAATATCGGCGAGGACGTCGCCGGTCGCCGTCGCCATGCCGAGGCCGCCGCCCAGCCGGGCGACGAGCGCCCCCGCACCCTGGTCGACGCCGTGAAGGTCCTGAAGGCCGGCGGCAAGACCGACGCCGACATTGCCAAGATCTTCGCCGCCATGAACGTGGTGCCGGTCCTGACCGCCCACCCGACCGAAGTCCGCCGCCGCAGCATGGTGGATCGCGAGACCGAGATCTCGCGCCTGATGGCCCTGCGCCGCCACCACCTGCCGGCCGACCTGGAAAGCGACATCCGGGAGCGACTGTTCCGCGAGATCGCCCTGATGTGGCGGACCCGCCTGTATCGCCCCGAACGGATCACCGTGAAGGACGAGATCCGCAACGCCCTGTCGATCGTCCGCACCTCGATCCTGCCAGCGATCATCGATCTCTATGGCGACTGGACCGCCCAGATCGCCCACAACGCCGAACTGGCCCCGCTGCTGAAGATGGGCTCGTGGCTGGGCGGCGACCGCGACGGTCACCCCGGCGTCAACGGCGAGACCCTGAAGCTGGCCCTCAGCTCTCAGTCGCGCGTGATCCTCGACTGGTACGCCGCCGAGGTTCGCAAGCTGTGGTCCAACCTGGCCATCTCCACGGCCTATGCTCCGGTGTCCGACGAGCTGCTGGCCCTGGCCGGTCAGGCCAAGGACCCGTCGGTGCACCGCATCGACGAGCCGTACCGCCTGGCGCTGGAGCTGGTCTTTGACCGTCTTTCGGCGGTGTCCCAGAAGCTGACCAACCAGTGGGTCGCCTTTGCCAATGGGCGGACGGACGTTGAGCCCTATGCCCATCCGGACGCCTTTGTCGCCGATCTGTCGATCGTCATCGACAGCCTGGAGCGCAACGGCGGCGAGCGTCTGGTCGGGACGGCGCTGCGGACCCTGGTCGAGGTGGCCAAGGCCTGCGGCTTCCACCTGATGAGCCTGGACCTGCGCCAGAACGCCGACGTTCACGAGCGCACCCTGCACGAGCTGTTCCAGCGCGCCGGCACCGGCGTCGGCTATCTGGATCTGCCCGAGGAGCAACGCTGCAAGGTCCTGATCGACGAGCTGTCGCACCAGCGGCCGCTGGTCTCTCGCCGTTCACGGCCTATGGCGAGGAAACGACCCGCGAACTGGCCACCATGGAGGCCGCCGCCCAGGCGGTGCGCGACTATGGCCGGGCCTGTCTCGGCGCCTATGTGATCTCCAAGTCGGCCACCCTGTCCGACATCCTCGAGCCGCTGGTTCTGCTCAAGCAGGTCGGCCTGGTCTGGGGCGGCGCCGCGCCGCGCGCCTCCGTCAAGATCAGTCCGCTGTTCGAGACCATCGAGGATCTGGAGCAGGGCCCGCGCGTCCTGCGTCAGTGGCTGGAACTGCCGATCAGCCGCACCATCCTGGGCGACCGGCCGGTGCAGGAAATCATGCTCGGCTATTCCGACAGCAACAAGGACGGCGGCTATGTCGCGTCGCGTCGCGGCGTGGCCCGGGGCGCTTCGGCCCTGGCGTTCGAGGCCGACCGGATGGGCATCGGCCTGCAGCTGTTCCACGGCAGGGGCGGCAGCGTCGGACGGGGCGGGGGCCCCGCCGCCGAGGCCGTGCTGGCGCAGCCGGCCGGCACCGTGCAGGGCCGCATCCGGATGACCGAGCAGGGCGAGATGATCGCCCGACGTTTCGGTGACCAGCCCACCGCCCGCCGCAATCTGGACGGCCTGGCCGCCGCCGTCCTGATCGCCAGCGATCGTCCTGTCGTGCGCCCCGACCCCAAGGTCGAGGCGGCGATGACCGCCCTGGCCCAGGCCTCGTTCGAGGGCTACCGGGCCCTGGTCTATGACGATCCCGCCTTCGAGGACTTCTTCTGGTCGGCCACGCCGATTGGCGAGATCGTCGGCTTGAACATCGGCAGCCGGCCCGCCTCGCGCACCGCCAGCCGCAAGATCGAGGACCTGCGGGCTATTCCCTGGGTGTTTTCCTGGTCGCAGTCGCGGTTCATGCTGCCGGGCTGGTACGGCTTCGCCGCCGGCGTCGAGCGGGCAGGGCTGTCGGTCCAGCAACTGCAGGACCTGGCCGGCGGCTTCGACTTCTTCGCCTCGCTGCTGTCGAACATGGAACTGGCCCTGGCCCAGAGCCATATGGGCATCGCCGCCCGCTATGTCGCCCTGTCGGCCGATCCCGCCAACGCCAACCGGATCTTCGAGACCATCCAGCGCGAGCATGACGCCGCGCGCCGCCTGGCGCTGGAAATCCGCGGCGGGACGAGCCTGCTCGACAACCAGCCGGAACTGTCGGAGTCGGTCGCCCTGGCCGGCCTGTCGGTCGATCCGCTCAATCACCTGCAGCTTGAACTGCTGTCGCGTCGGCGGGCCGGGGACCAGGACGAGAATGTCCGGTTGGCGATTCAGCTGACCGTGGCCGGCATCGCAGCGGGGCTGCGAAATACGGGCTGATACCTCCATTCATCCCGCTCTCCCCGGCGAAGGCCGGGGCCCAGATCGAACCCGGAGAGGAGGCGTTCGATCTGGCGAAGCCCAAGGCGCGTCATCCCCAGACGCTCAGGATGAATCTGGGTCCCCCCGGCCTAGAGAAAGAGAGAGAGCGGGTGGGGGAGGGTGTGTCATCAACTCGAGAATTTCTTTCAATTCCAGAGGTTTAGGCAGAGGAAATCCGGCGGTCGGGCCACTTGCCTAAACCATCGGTTTCTGGTTATGTGCGCCATGACACCGGTGGCGCCCACAGGCTTGCCTTGAGTGACACCGGTGTCATTACGATTCGGAACGGCTTGGTCGGCCCGTCTCGTTGCGACTCTTTTTTGAGCTCGCTCCTGCGCAAACTTCGGGGCGTCGAGCCTTGCTCGGCGCCCTCACTTTTGCCTCGGTGGGGCAGGGAGGAGATATTGGGGATGGAAACAAGGCGGCGCGAACGCGCCTTTGTTTGGCGCAGCGGCAGCCACGCAGTGGCGTCCGCGAGCGACGCGGTCTAAACGATCGCCCAGAGCCAATACCGGCGAAATCTTCCACGCGACGGCCCTGCATGGCGGAGCTGGCGCAAGAACGATCCTTTTGGAGGACTATGTGATGGTGAAAGATCGTATGGCGGTTCTGACCGCTATGATGGACCAGGGTGTGATCCCGGTTTTCTATCACCCCGATGCCGAGGTCTGTAAGAAGGTGATCCAGGCCTGCGCCGACGGCGGCGCGCCCTGCATCGAATTCACCAACCGCGGCGACTTCGCCAGCCACGTCTTCTACGAAGTCACCAAGCACTTCGCCACGGCCGATCAGCGCGTGATCATGGGCGTGGGCTCGATCGTCGACGCGCCGACCGCCGGCATCTACATCGCCAACGGCGCCAAGTTCGTGGTCGGCCCGATCCTGAACGCCGACGTCGCCAAGGTCTGCAACCGCCGCAAGATCCCCTATTCGCCGGGCTGCGGTTCGGCCTCGGAAATCTCGTACGCCGAAGAACTGGGCTGCGAGATCGTCAAGGTGTTCCCCGGCTCGTCGGTCGGCGGCCCCGATTTCGTCAAGGCGGTGCTGGGCCCGATGCCCTGGACCCGCATCATGCCGACCGGCGGCGTCGATCCCGACGAAGCCTCGGTCAAGAAGTGGTTCGGCGCGGGCATCGTCGCCGCCGGCATGGGCTCCAAGCTCATCACTCAGGAACTGCTCGACGCGGGCGACTATGCGGGCATCACCGCCAAGGTTCGCGAGACAGTTGAACTCATCAAGAAGGTTCGTGGGAAGGCCTAATGACCGACAACATCCTCAACATCCGCCCGGCTTCGGAAACGAAGTGGGATTGTGCGTCCTTCGGTGAAGTGATGCTGCGCTTCGACCCCGGCTTCGGCCGGGTTCGCAACGCCCGCCAGTTCAACGTCTGGGAAGGCGGCGGCGAATACAACGTCGCCCGCGCTTTCAAGAAGTGCTGGGGCAAGCGCTCGACCGCCGTCACCGCCCTGCCGGTGAACGACCCGCTGGCTGTTGAGGACCCGATGATGCAGGGCGGCGCCGACACGCCGTACATCAACTGGCGCTGACGACGAGCGCCTGGGCCGCACCGCCCGCGACGGCCTCAACTTCACCGAGACGCGGCTTCGGCGTCCGTCCGGCCCTGCAGGCTAGTCCGCGACCGCGGCAACACTCGGCCGCCTCGCAGATCCTGCCCCGGCGACAGTCGAACTGGGACCAGCTGTTCGGCGAAGCTCGGCGTCCGCTGGTTCCACACCGGCGGCATCTACGCCGCTCCTGGCCAGCTACCACCGCCGAAGCTCGCCGATCGAAGCGGTCGAAGTGGCCCGCCAAGTACCGATGCAACATCGTGTGTCTCCTACGACCTCAACTACCGCCCCTCGCTCTGGAAGACGCATCGGGCGGCCAGGAGGGAGGCCCAGGAGGTCAACCGCCACATCGCCCAGTACGTCGACGTCATGATCGGCAACGAAGAAGACTTCACCGCCTGCCTGGGCTTTGAAGTCGAAGGCCTTGACGAGCACATCAGCTCGATCGATCCGGCCAACTTCAAGAAGATGATCGAGACCGCCGTAAAGCAGTTCCCGAACTTCAAGGTCGCCGCCACCACCCTGCGCAACGCCAAGACCGCCTCGGTCAATGACTGGTCGGCGATCCTGTACGCCGGCGGCGAGTTCTACTCGTCGATGATGCGCGAGAACCTCGAGATCTATGACCGCGTCGGCGGCGGCGACGGCTTCGCCTCGGGCCTGGCGTTCGGCTTCATGGAAGGCAAGGGTCCTCAGGCCGCCGTCGAGTACGGCGCGGCCCACGGCGCCCTGGCCATGACCACTCCCGGCGACACCTCGATGGTGCGCCAGGCGGAAGCCGAAGCCGTGATGAAGGGCAAGGGCGCGCGGGTCATCCGCTAGTCCGCCAAGTCTGTCTCTGAAGAGCCCCCGGCCGCAGGATCGGGGGCCGAAGCCGCGGCTTGCGCCTCTAGGTCCTCCCCCTAGCGGGGGAGGTGTCGCCGGCAGGCGACGGAGGGGGAAGTGACTGCTGACTCACTGCGGTCTTCCCCCCCGCCGGCCTCCGGCCGCCTCCCCCGTCTAGGGGGAGGACCTGTCGCGCTCTATCCTCGGCGTTCAGCGAATCGAACGCAGCGAAATCAACGACTTCCAACTTTCTCGCGCTTGCGTATCCCCGGGTCCAAAAACGGGTGGATACTTCTCCTTGTCCCCGTCGCAGGGGGAGGGCGCCTGGTACCGGCCCAAAGCGGCGACGGGTGATGAAGCTGAGCGGGGCCGCGACGCCTCTCGCGTCGGGGACGATGGTGGTCTGTTCGTTGGATTGATCCGGGACCACCGGAAGCCTGGGCGCGGAACGGCGTGGATCACAGGGCGGGGATCAGAGTCCGCCTATCGCACATCGTCGGCGTCGAGACGGATTAGCCGATCGACAAGATGCGCGCCCGTCCGGGGGCTAGTTGGGAATCAGAGCTGAAACTCACGCTCGTGTGCCCCAATCCTCACGGTCAAGAACAGCTTGGCGAAGCGGACAGGTCGAGCCGAAACGCACAAAACACATCACGGTCATCCGGGTTCGTCCCGGCCGCTTCGCGCCTCCCCGACTAACTCCGTGGCCCATGCCGCGTGAGGCTACGAGCCCGTGTCCGCCAGACTGGCGCTGGGTCCGAGGGCAAACGGTATGCCTGTCCTGCGCGGTCTTGTCGCACCCCCGATTAACCGCGTCCTAGGCGGGCCCTGACACGCTGCCCGACAGTGCATGATGGAGTAGCGTGGTGGGAACTGAACAGGCTCGACTACGGGCGTTGCTCGCCTATCGCGTGCTGGACACCGCGCCTGAGGCCGCCTTTGACCGGCTGACCGCGCTGGCCGCCGACCTGTTTGACGTCCCGATCGCCCTGGTGTCGCTGGTGGATTCCGAGCGGCAATGGCTCAAGTCCCGGCACGGGCTGGATGTCTGCGAGGCTCCGCGCGAAACCGCCTTCTGCACCCACGGCTATCGCCCTTGAACCGGGCTCGGTCATGGTGGTCGAGGACGCCGTCCTGGATCCGCGTTTCGCCGCCAATCCGCTGGTGACGGGCCCGCCGCATGTGCGCTTCTACGCCGGGGCCGTGCTCACCAGTCCCGGTGGCCATAACCTTGGCACGTTGTGTGTTGTCGACACCAAGCCGCGCCCAGAGGGTTTGTCGCTCAAGGAAACGGCGCGATTGCGCGCCCTGGCCGACGCGGTGATTGACGCCCTGGAGGCCACCCGCGCTTGCCGGGAGAGCGCCGAGCAGAGCCACCTGCTTTCCCTGGCCGAGGCTGTCTCGGGCGTTGGGCACTGGCGTCATGTGATCAAGACGGGCGAGGTTCTCTGGTCCGACGAGGTCTACAGGATCCACGGCGTGTCGCGAGACAGCTTTGACCCGGCCTACAATGACGCGATCCAGTTCTACGGCCCTGAAGAGCGCGAGGCGATCAAAGCCCTGGTGAAGCAATCACTGGCGACGGGCCAAGGCTATGATTTCGAGATGAAGCTGCGTCGCGCCGATGGCGAGACGCGGGCCGTGATCTCCCGCGCCGTGTGCGAGGTGGACGAGACCGGCGCGGTCGAGGCGATGTTCGGCGTGTTTCAGGATGTCACCGCCCATGTCGAGGCCCTGCGGCAGGCCGAGGCGGCGGCCGTGGCCAAGTCGGAGTTTCTGGCCAATATGAGCCACGAACTGCGCACGCCCCTGACCAGCATCATCGGTTTTTCCGGCCTGCTCCAGCAGAGCGGGAGCCTGGCGGCGGACGAACGCCGCTACGCCGATCGCATCCAGACGGCCAGCGAGGCCCTGCTGTCGGTCATCAATGACATTCTCGACGTTTCCAAGCTGGAAGCCGGCGGCGTCGAGCTGGATCCGCGGCCCTTCTCGGTGATGGATCTGGCGCGCGAGGCGATGGACCTGATCGAGCCCCAGGCTCTGAAAAAGGGACTGGCCCTGAACATCACGGGCGGGGAGGGCCTGGACAGCCTGCTGCTGGGTGATGGTCCCCGGCTGCGTCAGGTGATGCTGAATTTCCTGAGCAATGCCGCCAAGTTCACGGCCCACGGTTCGATCACCCTGGATGTTCGGGGCGATGCAGACGATGCGGGTGGCGTTAGCCTGGCCGTGACGGTCACTGATACGGGCGTCGGCTTCGCGCCAGAGCTGGCTGAGCGGCTGTTCGACCGCTTCGTGCAGGCCGACGGCTCGACCAGCCGGGATCACGGCGGCACGGGCCTGGGCCTGACGATTTCGCAACGGCTCATCGAGATGATGGGCGGCCAGATCGGCGCCGTTGGTCGACCGGGCAAGGGCGCGGCCTTCTGGTTTACGGTTCCGCTCAGCCCCGTGACGACCGTGGTCGCGCCGTCGACCTCGGTCTCGGCGCAATTCTTTGGTCGCTCCCGGATCCTGCTGGCGGACGATGCCGCCGCCAATCGGGAACTGGTCGGCGCTGTGCTGGGCCAACTGGGCTTGAGCGTCGAGACCGTCGAGGACGGGGCCGCGGCGGTGGACGCCGTCTCGCGAGGGAAATTCGACCTTGTGCTGATGGATATCCAGATGCCGGGGATGGACGGCCTGGCGGCGACGCGGGCGATCCGGGGGCTGGGAGGCGTGTTCACCCATCTGCCTATTCTGGCGCTGACGGCTAATGTGCAGCCGGCTCATCTGGCGGCCTATCGGGCCGCCGGGTTGGATGGCCATATCGCCAAGCCCATCGATTTCGCCGCCCTGATCGCCCTTCTGGACACCTACCTGCCAACGTCCCGGCTGGATCAATGCGCTTGATCGCGAAGCTTCACGGTTCGCTCACCACATTCGCCAACCGTTCCTAGAGCTCTGCGGCTTAGCTTGGTCGCATGTCGACCGTGGAAAACTATCTCAAACCTCCCGTCGAGCGCCGCGCGGAAAGCCGGCGGGCCTGCCTGCTGCGCGGCGACCTGCTGCAGGCGGGCGGGCGGGCCGAGCCCGTGGCCGTGCTGGATCTGACCACTGACGGCGCGCGGGTGGCGATGAGACGGTCGCTGCTGCTGCCGACCCGGCTCGTCCTGCGCCTGACCCTGCTGGACGGCTATGTCACCTACGACGCCGAACTGTTGTGGCGACGCGGGCTGGACGCGGGCCTGGCGCTTTCGGGGCGTCGCGAGCTGGCCGGCGCGGCCCACTAGCGCCGGTCTCCCGGCTAAAGCTCGATTTCCCGTCGCTGTTCGTCGCTGCGCTGGGCCGCGTCGATGACCTCCATCACCCGCAGCGCTTCCTGGGGCGAGACCGGATTGGGCGCTCCGGCGGTGATCGCGTCCCGGATGCCGGCGTAATAGACGCGATAGTCCGCCGGCAGGGGCTGCACGGCGGTGCTGACCGGCTCGTCGTCCTCCAGCTGGATCAGGACGCCTGGACGCGGATCCTCGCCATAGCCCGGCGCGCCCGGCTTCATGCCCGCCTTCAAGTGCGCCTCCTGGGCGTCGAGTCCGCTCTTGATGAAGCTGCCGCCGGTTCCGTGCACCGCCATCCGCAGGTTGGTCGCCTGGGTCATCTGGCTGGCGTGCAGCAGCACCCGCAGGCGGGGATAGCGCAGCAGCAGGTGGAAATAGTCGCCGGCCAAGCCGCCATCCTTCTGGATCGCGATGTCGGCATAGATCCCCTGCGGCATGCCAAACAGCACCAGAGCCTGGTCGATCAGGTGCGGTCCCAGGTCCAGCAGCACGCCGGCGCCGGGCTTTTCCCGCCACCGGTCGCGGACCAGAGGGCGGAAGCGGTCGAAGTGACTTTCGTATTGCACCACCTCGCCCAGATGGCCCCGCTCGATCAGGGCCCGCAGCGTGAGGAAGTCGCTGTCCCAGCGGCGGTTCTGGAACACGCTGAGCAGCAGGCCGGCCTTTTCGGCGTGGGCCGCCACCGCGCGGGCCTCCTCGAGGGTGACGGTGAATGGCTTGTCGATCACCACGTGCTTGCCGGCGTCGAGGGCGGCATGGGCCTGGCTGCCATGCAGGGCGTCGGGGGTGGCGAGGACCACCAGGTCGATCGCCGGATCGGCCAGGGCCCGGATCAGGTCGGCGGCCACGACCGGAACGTCCGGAAAATCGGCCCGCACCTTGGTCGCGTCGCTGGAGACCACCGTGTGCAGCTCCAGGCCCGGCGTGGCGGCGATCAGAGGGGCGTGGAAGGTCTTGCCGACGTAACCATAGCCGACCAGGGCGACCTTGAGCGGGGCAGGGGACATGGCGGACTCCTCGAGGACAGGCTCTGGAAATAGGCCCTGGCCGGGGTGCGGGCCAGAAAAAAGCCCCCGACGCGAAAGGCGACGGGGGCTTGATCGTCAGGAACAGGGAAAACCTAGATCTTCACCGGCTCCATCTTGGGGGTCAGGATGTGCACCACCAGCAGGGCGATCAGATAAGCGCTGCCGGCGACGATGAAGATCGGGGTGTAGGTGCCGATCTGGTCCAGGACCTTGCCGATATACTTGGAAAACACCATGCCGCCGAAGGCGCCCAACATGCCGCCGATACCGACGACCGATCCGACCGCGCCGCGCGGGAACACATCCGACGGCAGGGTGTAAAGGTTGGCCGAGAAGCCCTGGTGGGCCGCAGTGGCGACGCCGATGATCAGAACCGCCAGCCACAGATTATCGACATTGGCCGCGAAGATGACGGGAACGGCCAGCAGGGCGCAGATCAGCATGGTCATCTTGCGGGCCTTGTTGATCGTCCAGCCCATCTTCATGAAGTTGGACGACAGCCAGCCTCCGCCGACGCTGCCGACGTCGCTGAGCAGATAGATGGCGATCAGCGGCGGGCCGAAGCTCTTGAGGTCCAGGCCGTAGCGCTTGCCCAGGAAGTCGGGCAGCCAGAACAGGAACATCCACCAGATCGGGTCGATCAGGAACTTGCCCAGGGCATAGGCCCAGGTTTCGCGCTTGGTCAGCAGCTTGGCCCAGCCGATCTTCTCGACGGGGTCGGCCGGATCCTGCTCGATATGCGCCAGTTCAGCGGCGCCGACGCGCTTCTGCTCGCGCGGACGGCGATACACCAGAAGCCAGATCGGCAGCCAGACCAGGCCGGCGATTCCGGTGACGATGAAGGCCATCTGCCAGCCGAAGGCCAGCACGATGCCCGGCACCACCAGCGGGGTGACGATGGCCCCGATATTGGTGCCGGCGTTGAAGATGCCGGTGGCGAAGGCGCGTTCCTTCTTGGGGAACCACTCGGCTACGGCCTTGATGCCGCCCGGGAAGCCGCCGGCCTCGCCGATACCCAGTCCCATCCGCGCGACCGCAAAGCCGGTGAAGCCCCGCGCCATGGCGTGGCCGATATGGGCCATCTGCCAGATGAAGAACGCGATGCCGAAGCCCCAGCGGGCTCCGATCTTGTCCATGATCTTGCCCCACGCCAGATAGGCGACGGCGTAGGCCAGCTGGAAATAGAACACGAGGTCGGCGTAGTGGGTCTCGTCCCAGCCGAATTCCTTGGAAAGATCGGCCTTTAGGAGACCAATGGTCTGTCGGTCGACATAGTTGATGACCATCGCCGCGAACAGCAGGCTGACGATCACCCACCGGTACCGTCCGATCTTCTCGGACGGTTCGGGAGCCGTGGGAGCGTTCATGGACACGCCTTCCTTACCCTGAATTGTCGTTTCTTATTTTGCGGGGACGGCGACGCACTCGACCTGCCCGAAGGCGCCGAAGCTAACCGTTGCAGCGTCGCCTGCAACCACATCGTGAATACCGGTGCTGGCGCCGGTGGTGACCAGCATGCCCTTCTTCAACGGACGGCCGCGCGAGGCGACGTGTCCCAGCAGGAAGGCGAGGGCCGCCAGGGGCGAGCCGGGGATCGAGGCCGCAGTCCCCTTGCCGACGCTGACGCCGTTGATCACGGTTTCGACGCCCATGTCCTCCCAGGCGATGTCGCGCCAGTTGGCGAGCACCGGGCCCAGGATCTGGCCGTCATTGTTGCCGAAGTCCGACGCCACGACGGGCGGACCCAGTGCGTTGATGGTGGCCAGGGGACTACCGGCGATCTCGACGCCCAGAATCAGCTCGCCCACATAGTCGGCGGCTTCCTCGGCGGTCCAGTCGGTCTTGCCCTCGGGCGCGTCCTTGCCCAGGCGGATGATGAACTCGGCCTCGACGGCGGTGAAGCCGCCGCTGATCGAGCGGAAGGGGGTCGGCGTCGCGCTGGCATCCCAGAGGTTCTTCCGGAAGATGCAGCCAGCCAGTCGCTCGGCGCCCAGGCGCTCCCGGTGCTGCGGCGGCACAAGGCCCACCTTCCAGCCGACCAGTTCATCGGGCCAGCTGTCGATGGCGATTTCCTGCACGGCGTAGCCCTGCGCCATGGTGGTGGGGATCACGCCGCCCGGATAGCCGGGGACGGAAACGCCGGCCAGGCGGGCCTGAACGAATTGGGGAGCGATGGACACCGGTGCGAACGTATCGCTCTCGGCCTCAGAAACGGTCACGCCGCTAGTCCTCCCTCATGCAGCCACAGCCCGTTTAACGGGTTTGTGCCGTCTCTAATGGAAACCGGTGTCATTGACAATGATGACCCGAGACACCGGTGGACATTCATTCTACTGCGATTTCGGAGGTTGCGGCGGATTTGCCTGAAAGCTCATCAGGGCGAGCGAGGTCGTGGCCTCTGGAGGGGCTAGCCAGCGGGACTGATCGTCAGTCGTAACCGACGGCCGCGGCGCGTCGCCCGACGCCTGCTGGCCTCCGCTTGACAGCGGCCCGGACCGGTATAGCGTCAGGCTGTATTACGGATGTAATGAGCCATGCATATCACCTCGGCCGAAAGTCACGTCATGGAGGCCCTCTGGCGACGTGAGCCTCTGACTGCCGACGAACTGGTCGCCGAAGTCGGGCTGGCCCAGTCTTGGGGCGAGGCCACCGTCAAGACGCTGATAAATCGCCTTCTCAAGAAGAAGGCCATCAAGTCGGAACGCGCCGACGGCAAGCACGGCTATCGGCCCCTGATCGCGCGCAGCGCCTATGTCCATTCGGAGAGCCAGGGGCTGCTCGACAGGCTATTCGAGGGACAACTGGCCCCGATGATCAGCCATTTCGCCCAGCACCGCGAGCTGAAGGCCGAGGAAATTGCCCGCCTGAAGCGTCTGATCGAAGATCTGGAACGCGGCGACTAGGTCGAGCTCTTCAATCTGCAGCCCTTCGCTCTACGCGCCGATTTCCCGGGCCAGCGAACTCAAGGCCTTCGCGCCCCGCTCGCCGGCTTCCAAGGGAAGCACGGTCCGCTTCTCTTCATGATCTGGCCTTTCCGACGTCAGGGCGCTGACGAAATCGTCTCTCCATGCGGTCACGTCGCGCGTCTGGACATTATCAAAAAGGGCCTCCCAGCGACGCTTGCGTTCCGGAAGGTCCATCGCCAAGGATCGACTGAGGGCGTCGGAGATCTCCTCGGGACTGTTTGGGTTGATGATCAGGGCGTCCTTTAGCTGTCGCGCCGCTCCGGCGAAGCGCGAGAGGATCAGCACACCGGGATCTTCGGGATCCTGCGAAGCGACATATTCCTTGGCTACCAGGTTCATGCCGTCACGCAGCGGCGTGACCAATCCCACCTTGGCGGCGCGGTAGATCCCGGCCAGCTCATCGCGGCGGTAGGACCGATTGACGTATCGGATGGGGGTGAAGTCCATCTCCGCGTAGGCGCCGTTGATCCGGCCGATCAGGCCGTCCAGGCGCGAGCGGAGGTCCTGATAGGCCTCGACCTCGTCCCGCGACAGCGGGGCGATCTGAAGCAGCATCACCTCGCGCCGCATATCGGGATTGTCGTGCAGGAACCGTTCGAAGCCGATCAGGCGCTCTTCCAGGCCCTTGGAGTAGTCCAGGCGGTCCACGCCGACGACCATCTTCCGAAACACGCTATGGGCCAGCATCCGGTCATACACCTTGCTGGCGCGAGGGCTGTCCTTGATGCGGGCGAAATCGTCCGCGTCGATGCCGATCGGGAAGGCGGCGGCGCGGGTGGTTTTGCCGAACGCCTTCAACTCGCCGCCCTTGGTGCGACTGCCAGAGACTTCGGAAAATACATAGCCCTCAAAGGCCTGTAGCGACTCCTCGGTCTGGAAGCCGAGCAGGTCGTAGTCGAACATCGCCTCCACAAGAGGCCGGTGGCGAGGAAGGGTGACCACCAGCTGATGGGCTGGCCAGGGGATGTGCAGGAAAAAGCCGATGCGGTTGGTGACGCCCATGCGCCGCAGTTCGCGCGCCATCGGGATCAGGTGATAGTCGTGCACCCAGATGACGTCGTCTGGCTCGATCAGCGGTCTCAGGGTCTCGGCGAAGCGCTTGTTGACCCGGTCATAGCCCTCGCCAAACGAGCGATCATAGGCGGTCAGGTCCACCCGATAGTGAAACAGGGGCCACAGGGTCTTGTTGGCGTATCCGTTGTAATATTCCTGATAGTCGCCTTCCTCGAGATCGACCGTCGCCGTCGTAACCCCATCGACCCGCTGCATGGACAGCTGGCCCGTAAACTTGTCGGTGGTCTTGCCGCTCCAGCCAAACCAGATGCCGGAATATTCGCGCAGGGCGGCCGCCAGAGCCATCGCAAGTCCGCCAACGCTGCTCTCGCCATCGCCCTGCTCGGGGCTGGGGGCGGGTTGACGCGATTGGAGACAACGATCAGCCGGCTCATGCGGGCGTCAGCGTCACGACGCTCTCCAGCCAGTTGGTGACGGCCGCCGGGTTGTCGAGCCTGTATGACGCCGCCGTGGAGCGCATGGGACCAACCAGCACGCCATAGCCGCCAAGGCGCGAGGCGGCCGCAAAGCCGTCCTCGTCTGTGAAATCATCGCCGACGAAGATCGGCACCGCGCCGATAAAGGGCCTTTCGCGCAGGAAGGCGGCGACTGACTGGCCCTTGTCCTGACCCGGCGTGCGCAGTTCAACCACCATGTCGCCAAGTTGCAGGACCAGGCCGGTGGTGGCGGCGATACGCTGGGCGGCCTCGACAACCGCCTCGCCGGCGCCGGGCGCGTTGCGATAGTGCAGCGCGACGCTCACCTGCTTGTCCTCGAACTGCAGGCCCTTGTCGCATCGCGCAAGGTCCCGCAGCAGGACTCGCGCGTCTGCCACGCCGAGGTGAGGCGCCGACATCGACACATGACCCTCGGCGTCGCGTCGAACCAGACCGTGGACGGCGGCTATGGGCGTCACCGCGCGCTCAAGAATGCGATCAAGGTCATCGAGCGCACGCCCGCTGACCACCGCCACCCGGCCATCCAGGGTGGCGGCGAGGCGTTTCATCAGCATCGCTCGCCTGCGGTCTGGGCCGACCTGCTCGGGGCGGGGCATGATGGGCGCCAGGGTGCCGTCGAGGTCCAGAAAGAGTGCGGCGGAAAGCGGCGGGAACGCTGGAGGCGCTGGGAGAGTCTCGGGTGATTGTCTCGCGGTTGACCCTTGCTTGGCCATGACCAGACGCCCCTGTTCAAATCGGTACATGAACGCTCAAACGCGTCCGCGCAGGTTTCGATCCTACCGAACCGACGTCCAGGGTCGGCTCAGCAGCACCGCACAGTTGATCAGCCCAACCAGAGAGTAGGTTTGAGGATAGTTGCCCCACAGCTCGCCATCCGAGAAACCGATGTCTTCCGACAACAGGCCGGCGGCTGTACGGCGGGCCAGCATGTCCTCGAACAGAGCGCGAGCTTCGTCGCCGCGACCCGCCAGATGCATGGCCTCGATCAGCCAGAACGTGCAGATGTTGAAGGCTGTCTTCGGCTCGCCGAAATCGTCGGGAATGGCGTAGCGCAGTAGGTAGGATCCCTTTCGCAGACCTTCCTCGACCGCCGCCACGGTGGCGATGTTGCGGGGATCGTTAGCGCTGATGAAGCGCAGGTCGACCAGTTGCAGCAGGCTGGCGTCAAGTTCGTCGCCGCCGAAGGTCGCCGCGAACCGGCCAAGCCCGGCGTTCCAGGCGCTCTCGTCGATGGTGGCGCGCACCTTGGCCGCTCGACCGTTCCAGAAGGCGGCGCGCTGGGTAAGGCCCAGTTTTTCCGCTGCGTTGCCCAACCGGTCGCAGGCCGCCCAGCACATGACCGCCGAATAGGTGTGGACATTGGCGCGTCCCCGGAATTCCCACAGGCTGGCGTCGGGGGTGTCGTGCAACTGGAACGCCCGCTCGCCCACAGGCTCCAGCGCTTCGAAGTCGGCGATGGTGGCCGGTCGCAGCAGGCGCTCGTCGAAGAACGCCTGGGTCGTCGACAGCACGATCTGGCCATAGACATCATGTTGCTGATGCTCGAAGGCCTGGTTGCCGATCCGCACCGGGCCCATGCCGCGATAGCCGGGCAGGTCTGGGGCGAAGCGCTCGGTCAGCTGCGGCTCGAACCCGACGCCGAACAGCGGCTGGATGTGGCCGCCGGCCGCGCGATCGACGATGTTGCGCAGATAGCCCAGATAGTTTTCCAGGATGTCCACCGCGCCCAGTCGGTTCAGGGCCTGAACCACATAATACGCGTCCCGCAGCCAGCAGTAGCGATAGTCCCAGTTGCGGCCGCTGTCGGCGTGTTCGGGAATCGAGGTGGTCAGGGCCGCTACGATCGCGCCGGTCTCCTCGTGCACGCAGAGCTTCAGGGTGATCGCCGCGCGGATCACCGCCGATTGCCACTCCAGAGGGATGGCCAGGCCGCGCACCCACGTCATCCAGTAGGCGGTGGTCTCGGTCAGCATCCGATCGCAGGTCGAACGGATATCGGCCTCGAACCCTTCATCGGGGCCCAAGAAAAGGGCGATGGGCTGTTCCAGGCGAAAGACCCGCTCTTCAAGGATGTGCGAAACCGGACAGCTGGTGCTGAGCCGCATCGTGAGGTCCGAGCACAGATAGCGGATATGGTTGGAGCCGGAGGTCGTCTCGGCGGATCGCGCGCCCCACTGGGCAGTAGGCCGCAGCCGCACGGTTATCCGCGCGGTTCCCGCCACCGGTCGGATCAGGCGAATGAAGGCGGTCGGGCGGAAGATCCGGCCAAATTGTTGGTAGCGGGGAGCGAAGTCGATGATCTCAATCTTCGCGCCGTCGGCATCGGTGATCTCGGTTCGCAGGATCGGGGTGTTGCGGAGATAGGCCTGCTCCACCGAGATGGCGCCGTCGACGACCACGTCCCAAAGGCCGCGCGCCTCGGCGCTGGTCGGATCGACGTCGCTCAGAAGGGCGCTGAATACCGGATCGGAGTCCACGCGGGGCGCGCAGGCCCAGACGAACCGCCCGCTGCGATCGATGAGCGCGCTGACAGCGCAATTGCCGATGGGAAAGAGGTCCAGGGTCTGAGGCACGCGGTCTCCATGTCGAGGCAAGACCTGATCGCCGCCTCGCGGCTCTTGTCGAAACCGTGTGTGTGGCTTCTCGGTTCCTGCCAGCTCGAAAAGAAGGTCGCTGCGGGGCGGTATTTCGCCTTTCACGATACGCGCGTTGACGATGAGGGGCGCAACCGGCCATTTGGGGGCGCGCGGTTCACTCGCGCACGTTCGGACGAGATCCACTAGACGTGAGCGATTTTTCGAGACGATCTTTTGGACTGGCCGGCGGCGCGCTGTGGCTTGTTGGCGGCGCGGCCAAGGCGCAGTCGCAGCGTCCGGCGCTGTCAGGCGCTCGGCCGCTTCAGGTTCCGACCCAAGTCTATGCGCCGCCCGCCAATCCCTATGCCGTCGCTCTGCGCGTTGATCAGGTGGACCAGCTTCGCGGCGTGCTGGCCAACGCTCCCTCTCACGGATTCGACCTGGACGCCTTCGTTCCCGATCAGGCGATAGACTTGCTGGGCTCGCGGGACGTCGCCGCGCGCCAGACCGGCCAGAACCAGCTAATCGCCCTGACCCTGGCTTATGCCAGCGCCGTGCGATCTGGCCGCCTGCCGGCCGCCAGCTTCCTGACAGACTGGGGTCTGCGCCCGGCGGACTATGATCCTGGCCCCGATTTCGTCCAGGCCGTCGCTCAGGACCGCCTGGGGCCTTGGCTGGAAACCTTGCCGCCGCCCTATACCGGTTATCAGACGCTGCGTCGGGGTCTGGCTACCTATCGCGCCCTCGCGGCAAACGGGGGCTGGGGCTTGCTGCCGGCCGGCCCTGACCTGAAGCTTGGCGCGACCGGCCCGCGCGTCGTCGCTCTGGAAGCGCGTTTGGCGGTCGAGGATCCGACGGTTGCGGTCGATGGCGTCGCCCTGTTCGACGATGCGCTGGTCCAGGCCCTGATGCGGGCTCAGAAGCGCTTTGGCCTCAATCCCAACGGGGTGCTCAACAAGAAGACCCTGGACGCCCTGAACACCCCGGTCGAACTCCGCCTGGACCAGATCGTCGCCAACATGGAGCGCTGGCGGTGGTTACCCCAGGAGCTGCCGGCCGACCGCATCCAGGTTAATATCGCCGCCGCCGTGCTGTCGGTGTTCCACCACGACGTTCCCACCCTGACAATGCGCGCCGTGACCGGTCGGCCGGGCGACGAGACGCCGATGCTGTCGTCCAACATCCACAGCATCGTGCTCAATCCGCCCTGGAACGTGCCGTCCTCGATCGCCGCGCGCGAGCTGTGGCCCAAGGAAAAGGCCAATCCAGGCTATCTGGCGCGCAATGACTTCATCGTCATTCCCACCGGCGACGGCGGCTCGCGCCTGCAGCAGAAGGCTGGACCCAAGGCTGCCCTGGGGCTGATCAAGTTCGACTTCGCCAACCCCTATGGCGTGTATCTGCACGACACGCCCAGCCGCGCCCGTTTCGCCAGCTTCAGCCGCCTGGCCAGCCACGGTTGCGTGCGCTTGGAAAAGCCCCACGACCTTGCGCGCTCGGTGATGGAGGGCGACCCTGTCTGGACCCCTCAGGCGATCGACGACACCATAGCCAGCGGCAAGACCGTGCGGGCCCAACTGCCGCAGCAGATAGCGGTCTTCCTGCTCTATTGGACGGCCTATGTGACGCCGGACGGTCAGGTGAATTTCCGCGACGATCCCTATGGCTGGGACCGCGTGCTGGTGCAGCGTATCGCCGCAGTCCAGACCGGCTCAGCTTGACCTTCGGCCCCGCGTGGGGTGTCCTCCGCGCCGTAGCGTATCGGGGTAGAGCGTCATGATCGCGAGACGGAAGCTGTTTCAGCTGGGCCTGGCCACCATGGGCGCGGGTCTGCTGGGTCCCTCGGCCTATGCCGGGCCCCTGACTCCCGCCAGTCCTGTCGTTCAGGTGGCGCCGGAACCCGAGGCCGACATCATTGGCGCCATCCTGTCGGCGCCAGAGCCAAAATGGCTGGCTCTGCACAACGTCCACACCGAGGAAAAGCTCGAGGCCGTCTACTGGGAGAACGGCGCCTACGTGCCCGATGCGCTGGAGGCCCTGAACAAGGTGCTGCGCGATCACCGGACGGGCGAGGAGCGGGCGATGGACCCGCAACTGTTTGACCTGCTGGGCGCTATCCACAGCAAGACCGAAACGCGCCAGCCTTTCCAGGTGATCTCGGGTTATCGCTCACCCGCTACCAACGCGATGCTGCATGAACGCAGCGGCGAGGTGGCCAAGCGGAGCCTGCACATGGACGGCAAGGCGATGGATATCTATCTGGAGGATGTCGCGCTTGATCGACTCCGCGCGCGGCGCTGGCGATCGGTAGCGGCGGCGTCGGGTACTATCCCGACACAAGATTTGTGCACGTCGATGTCGGACCTGTCCGGCGCTGGCAGGGATCTTAGCCCGCGAGGGCATGGGAGCAGGGAATGAGCGCTGAACGTCGCGGCAATCCATTCGGCTGGATTCTGCTGGGCTTCGTCGTGGGCGTTCTGGCGACCTTTGGCGCCATTCTCTTTCTGACCGCCGGGATGAGCGGCTATGATGAGGGCCCCGAGATGCGGTCAGCCGCAGATGAAGCCGCTTCTGCGGCCATGGCGGCGCCCAGTTCCACCGCGCAGACGCCTAGCGTGGCCGACAGCGTTGAGGCGCCGGCACAGACCGTTCCTCCCCCAGCGACCGCATCTCCCGATAGCACGACGCCGCAGGTCGACGCCCAGATAGCCGACGACGCGGCCGCGGCCGGCATGACCTCGCGCGCCACACCGAACTAGGTCGGTTGCTTTACGCCAGAAGGCCTCCTCGCCCCGGACGATCTTGCGACCGTCCGGAGAAAGGAAACGCTAGCGGTTACGACTTCGGAGCCGGCATCGACGGGGCCGACTGAGCCTTGGACTTCATGTCCATGTGCAGCTTGGGCGGCAGCGGGATCAGGCCGCGACCCTGCAGGTAGCCGCCACGGCCGGTGGCCGCATCGGACACGAACTCTGCCATGAATTCCTTCAACCCAGGGGTCACGCCGATCTGGCTCTTCTTGACGTAGATGTAGAGCGAGCGGGACAGCGGATAGGCGCCGCTGGCAATGGCCTGGGCGGTCGGCTTCACGCCGTTGACGCTGGCGGCCTTGATGCTGTTGGCGTTCTCTTCCAGGAAGGAATAGCCGAACACGCCCAGGGCGTTGGGGGTCTTCTGGATGGTGCCTACGATGGCGTTGTCGTTCTCGCCCGCATCGACCCAGCCGCCGTCGGTGCGCATCGGCGAGACCTTCGCCTTGAAGCCAGCCTCGTCGCTGGCTTTCATCTTGGCCAAGGTCGGCAGCTTGGAGGCGCCGCCGTCAATGGCCAGCTCGACCCAGGCGTCACGCGTGCCGGAGGTGGGCGGCGGCCCGTAGACCAGGATGCGGGTCTTGGGCAGGCCGGGGCCCACTTCGTTCCAGGTCTTATAGGGGTTCTTGACCAGCTGTGTTCCGCGCAAGCTGTTGTCGGCGAGTCCCAGATACAGCTGCTCGAGCTTGAAATTGTAGTCGGGCGACTTCTTGTCCATGGCCACGACGATGCCGTCGAAGCCGATCTTCAGCTCGACGATGTCCTTCACGCCGGCCTTCTGGCAGGCTTGGAACTCGGACTTCTTCATCGGGCGGGAGGCGTTGGCCATGTCGGGATACTTCTCGCCCGTGCCGCCGCAGAACATCTTGATGCCGCCGCCGGTGCCGAGGCTCTCGATCTTGGGCGACTTCTTGCCAGTCTTCTTGGCGTAGTTTTCGGCTACCCGAGTCGAGAACGGAAACACGGTGGAGGAACCTGCAGCCCAGACATAGTCGCGGGCGGCGTAGGCGTTGTCGGCGGCGGCCAGCAGCCCGATAGCGGCGGCGGCTCCAAGGAGCTTGTTCATGAGGCGTGGTCCGGATGTTGGTGCAGGTGTCGAAGGAACGCGTTGCGCGGCAACACGTTCAAGCGACTTTTATCAAGTTTTCGCGACAGCGCAGGCCTGAAATTCTGTGTACGGAGCGGATCCCGATCTAGATCGGTCGTTCACTCGAAACGACCTCGCCGTCCTCCTTCGTGAAGCTGTCTGGAACCTTGTCCAGAAGGGGGAAGACTTTTTCGGACGGCCTGCAAAGGGCGACACCCTTGGGCGTGACCACGATCGGGCGATTGACCAGGATCGGGTGCTCGACCATGGCGTCGAGGATCTGCGTGTCGGTCGCCCCGGGGTCCAGCAGGCCGAGCTCTGCGGCCGGTGTGCCTTTTTCGCGCATCAGCTCGCGCAGGGAAACGCCGGCCTTTTGGGCCAGCTCGCGCAATTGATTGTGGGTCCACCCAGCTTTCAGGTACTCGACCACGTTGGGCCGATAGCCCGCCGCCCGGATCATCTCGACCACGTTGCGAGAGGTGCCGCAGCCTGGATTGTGAAACACCACGATGGGGAAATCAGCGTCGTCCATGGGGGGCTCTTCCTTCAGAAGCCAGGCGAAGACAAGCGTGGCCGCAGCGGCGCCGATCATCTGTCCCGAGATGAAAACTGGAATCGAGGCCGGCGCTATGCCCGCGAAGCTGTCGGTCAGGCTTCTGGCCAGGGTGACGGCGGGGTTGGCGAAAGCGGTCGAGGCGGTGAACCAGTAGGCGGCGGTTATGTAAAGCCCGACTGCGGTCGCAACGGCCTCGGGCCGAAATCGTGAGACGCCGAGAATTGTCGCGATCAGGCCAAAGGTCGCCACGGCTTCGGAGAAGGCCTGGGCGGGCCCGTCGCGCAGCTTGGTTGAGACCTGCATGAGGGCCTCGTCGAACATGGCGTGGGCGATCCAGACGCCAACAATCGCGGCCCCGACCTGGACCGCAATATAGAGGACTGTCGCACCCGGGGTGATCTCGCGCCGGGTGGCCATGACCAGGGTCACGACCGGATTGAAATGGGCGCCGCTGATCGGTCCGAAGATGGTGATCAGTACAATCAGGGCAGCGCCGGTCGCCAGGGTATTGCCCAGCAAGGCCAGGGCGTCATTTCCGCCAGACAGGCGCTGGCCCATGATCCCTGATCCCACCACGACGGTCAGCAACAGGGCGGTTCCCAGCGCTTCGGCCGCCAAGCGGCGCGTGATGGAAAAGCCGCTCATGTCGCGCAGCACTTAACGCGGTCGAGCGTCGCCGCCAGTGGTCCGCAAATCTCCGGCGCGCCGTTGCAGCAGTCCTCCAGCAGGAAGCCCAGCAGCAGCTGCATCGCGCCATAGTCGGCGGTGTAGATGATCGAGCGGCCCTCGCGACGCGCATGCACCAGTCCGGCATGGTCCAGGATCGCCAGGTGGCTGGACAGGGTATTGGGCAGGACTTCCAGTCGTCGGGCTATCTCTCCCGCTGGCAGGCCCTCGCTTCCCGCCTGCACCAGCAACCGGAAGGTCGACAGTCGGCCGGCGTGGGCCAAGGCGGAAAGGCTTGCAACGGCGGGGGACATTTCCATATTTCGAATATAATCGAAATATACGACGTCGCAATGACGTCTCGCTCCGTCGCCCGGAGTTTCCGTGACCGATCTGCGCCGGCGCTCGACGCCGCCTACCTGCCTTCGCCACAGCTTCGCAAGGTTGGCGCTCGGCGGGCTGGACCACCCGCCGCGCATCCTGCTGCTGTACGGATCGCTGCGGGAACGCTCGTTCAGCCGCCTGCTGGTCGAGGAGGCGGCGCGGATTCTTCAGCACCTTGGCGCCGAGACCCGGATCTTCGACCCGCGCGGCCTGCCGCTTCCCGACTCGGAGGACGCCTCACACCCCAAGGTCCAGGAACTGCGGGCGTTGTCACTGTGGTCCGAAGGACAGGTCTGGTGCAGCCCCGAGCGGCATGGCGCGATCACGGGGGTCTTCAAGAGCCAGATCGATTGGCTGCCGCTGGAACTGGGCAGTGTTCGCCCGACCCAGGGGCGGACCCTGGCGGTGATGCAGGTGAGCGGCGGTTCCCAGTCGTTCAACGCGGTCAACACCCTGCGTCTGCTGGGACGCTGGATGCGGATGATCACCATTCCCAATCAGTCATCGGTCGCGATGGCCTGGAAGGAGTTTGAGGACGACGGCCGCATGAAGCCTTCCTCCTACTATGATCGGGTGGTCGATGTGATGGAGGAACTGGTCAAGTTCACCCTGTTGACTCGCGGCCACGCCGACCATCTCGTGGATCGCTACAGCGAGCGAAAGGCGAGGGGAGAGGCCACGCCCCCGAACGAACCTGCGGCCGCCGTGGCCCGGGGCGCTTAATGCGACGTCTCGCCCCTCGCCGGGCGCGTGCTCTGGCCCTATGTGAGCGCGGCTGTATCCTGTAGTTTCCCGTTCTGAATCAGACGCCGACGCGTGCGGCCAGAATTGAATCGAGTCGCCGTGGCGCATCCGACCAAAGCCATCATCCTCAGCGCGGGCCAGGGCAAACGCCTGTCGCCGCTGACGGACACCCGTCCCAAGTGCCTGGTGGAGCTGTCGGGACGCACGGTGCTGCATTGGCAGCTGCGCCACCTGCGTCAGGCGGGGATCACCGAGGCTGTTGTGGTCACGGGCTTCGCTGCCGACACCGTCGAGGCCGAGATTGCTGGGCTCGACCTGCCCGACATGACCGTGCGGACCCTGTTTAACCCCTTCTTCGGGCTGACCGACAACTTGGCCACCTGCTGGTTGGCGCGAGCCGAGATGGTCGGCGACTTCCTGCTGCTGAACGGCGACACCCTTTTCGAACCCGCCATCGCCGAGCGGCTGATCGCCGCGCCCCCGGCCCGGATTACCGTTACCGTCGATCGCAAGGACGGCTACGACGCCGACGACATGAAGGTGCTGACCGAAGGTCTGACCCTGCGAGCCATCGGCAAGACGATTGAGACCTATGACGCTGAGTCGATCGGCTTCCTGCGCTTCGACGCGGAAGGCGCGGCCCTGTTCACCCGCATCGTCGAGGCCGCTCTGCGCACGCCGGAAGGTCTGAAGCGCTGGTATCTCAGCGTGATCAACCAGATCGCCCAGGAGCATGATGTGGTCCGGGTGCAGTCGATCCAGGGTCTGGACTGGGCCGAGATGGATTTCCCTGAAGACCTTCCCCGCAATCGTGAACTTGCGGCGTCGTGGGCGAAGGAACTGGTGGAAGCTTAGGTCGTCTAAAGCCCGCTCTTTCCGGCTTTCGCCGGGGAGAGCGGATAGTAGGTTAGGTCGCCTCGACCAAGCTCCGCACCAGATCCAGGTCTGCGGGCTTGTCGACATCCACCGCCGCCAGACCATACGACGACCGCACCACCGCCGCCCTTACGCCGGCCGCGCGACCCAGCCGCTCCAGCGTTTCGTCCAGGGTCATCAGCCCCAGCGCATAGCGAACCAGCATCACCGGCCCCAGCATGGCCGCGATGCGCCACGGCTGCTTGCGCAGGCTTTCGGCCTTTCGCCAGAAGGCCACGGCGTTCAGGGCGCGCTCGTTCTTCAGCAGAAACAGGTTGCAGCCTGAATAGCCGCCGTCCCTGAACCGCCAGTAGGTGCGCTTGGTCTCAGGAGCGGCAGCGCGGACCACGGCTTCCGGCGCCATCAGCACGGCGATGTCGCAGTCCGCCGGGGCCTTGACCAGGAACTCGGTGACCCATTCCGCCTGGAGGAGGGCGTGATCGACTGTCGTCACCAGCAGCGGCGTTCCCATGATGCTGGCGCCGTCGTGAACGCTCTGGCTGGGACCGCCGGCAGCTGGCAGCGGGCCGGCTTTGGCCATGCCGGTCAGGGCTGCGATGATCTCCGGATCCGAGGTCGAGACCCCCACCCAGCTCGCGCCCGCCTGATCCAGCGCCCGCAGCACCCGCGTCAGCAGGGTCTCGCCGCCCAGAACGATGAGGCCCTTGTGGCTGACCTTGGCATAGTCCGCGACAGGATCGACGCCGCCGCGCGAGCCGGCCAGAACTAGCGCCTGAAAGGTGCTCAAAGCGCCTTCTCGTAGATGCGATAGGTCTTGTAGATCTCAGCGCCCATGGCCTCGGAGATGCGGCGCATCGGCATGTTCTCTTCCAGCACCCACGAAAACTCGAACTTGGTGTAGCCCAGCGCCAGCGACGCATCGCGGCCGGCGTTCATCAGGTGGAACGGCAGCAGCTGACCGCGCAGGGTGTCGGCGAACTTGCGCTTCACGCCCATCAGGGGTACCCGCGCCGACTTCAGGCCCCTGACCTTCAATCGCCACAGCAGCTTGGCCCAGCCGAACGGCAGAAGCTTGCCCTTCAGGTCGCGGATCGCTTCGTTGATGTTGGGCAGGAGCACGATGAAGCCGGCAGGTTCACCGTCGATCTCGGCGAACAGGGTCATCTTCTTTTCGATGACGGGTTTGAGGGCCTTCGCCAACTGCGCTGTCTCGGCCTCGGTGGTCGGCACAAAACCCCAGTTGCCGGCCCAGGCGTCGTTGAGGATATCGGTCAGCGACACGACTTCCTGATCGTAGCGGCTCATGTCCAGCTCGCGCAGGGTGACGCCTGCGGGCAGGCCGCGGCGGACGCGACGCACCACCACGGCCGGCAGGTCGGCGGTCGGGTCGCAAAGATAGGCGTAGACGTCCTTGGCCTTGGCGTAGCCCTGCTCCTCGACCCGCTGGCCCGTATAGGCGGGGTCGTGGCCCATCATCACCATCGGCGGGGTGTCGAAGCCGTCGACCAGCAGGCCCACCTCCTCGTTGATCGACAGGTTGAAAGGACCCAGCGCCCGGGTGCACTGGCGCTCGCGCAGCCAGTCCTCGGCGGCGCGGAACAGGATCTTGAAGATCTCCGGATCGTTCTCGGCCGCGATCAGTCCGAAATTGCCGGTTTTCTGGCCTTCCGCTTGGGGAGCCAGGGCGTCGATCTGGGCGCTGATCCGGCCCACGTCCCGCCCGCCGCGCACGGCCAGCCAAAGCTGCACCTCGGCGTGCTGGAAGAACGGATTGGTCTTGGGCGCCAGGGCCTCGGACCGCTCCATGGTCAGCGGGGTGATCCAGTTCGGATCTCCGGCGTTGAGGCGCGCGGGCAGGGCGATGAACCGCTTCATCTCGGCCGGGGTCTTGACCGGAATGACCGTGAGGTCGGCGTTTTGAGCGTCGAAAGGCATCAGCCCTCCAGGGAAACGAGAGCGGTGATGGCTAGGGCCCCGAAGATCACGGGGCCGCCCCACACCGCCAGAAGAGGCGAGATCGCGCCGCTTTCGCCCAGGGCCGACAGCAGGCCATCGGCGACCAGGAAGATCAGGCCCGAGGCCAGGCCGGTGGTCAGCAGCACCGCGCCCTGGCTGCTGCGGAAGTTGGCGAGGGCCACGGGCGCGCTCAGCAGCAGCATGATCAGCGCGCCGAACGGGCCGGCGAAGGCTCCCAGCAAGCGTGTCTCGTAGTAGCTGGCCGGGCGGTCGGTGCCGCCATTCAGCAGAGCGCGGCGGGCCGAGCCGGCTGAAGGCGCGGGATTGTCGGAAAACAGGGCCTGGACGTCGACGGGGCGCAAGGGCGAGGTCCAGGTCATCTGGCTGGCGCTGACGGTGTCGGTGCGCTCGCCGGTGAACCGGGCGGTGACGGGGTTGCGCAGTTCCCAGCCCTTGGCGCTCAGGGTCGCGTACGGCGCTTCGATGCGTTCGATCAGGCGGCTGGTCTTGTCGCGGCGATAGATCTTGACCGCCGTCAGGGTGCGGCCGTCGGGCGTGCTGGCGCCAGCGATCACCAGATCGTCACCGACCCGGAAGCTGCGCGGGCCCTCGGCCTTCCTGTCAGCGGTCGGCGTAGTGGCCTGCCACCAGGCGTTCAGGATCGGATCTGTGCGAGGGGCGATCACTTGCGCGCAGGCGAAGTCCAGCAGCATCACCGCTATGGCGGCGGGGGCGGCCATGGCCACGATGCGATAGGCCGAGATCCCGGCGGCGCGCATGGCGATCACCGCGCTTTCGCGGGCCAGTTGCGAGAACGCGAACAGGCCGCCGGCCAGGACGCTGATGGGTGCGATCTGCTCCACCAGGCGCGGGGCGCGAAGGGCGGCGTAATACATCACCCCGCTCATGCCCAGACCCCGGTCGAGAATGTCGGTGGTCACTTCCAGCAGGTCCAGGATCTGCAGGATGCTCATCAGAATGACGGCGGCGCCGAGGATACGCGTCGCCACGACGGTCAGGACATAACGCTGAAGCCTCATCACGCGGCCTGCTTGCTGGGAAGAACCATGCGGACGCCGCGCTTGATCGTGTCCCCGATCGCTCGCACCATGCGGGTGACGGGAGTGTCGCCTGGGCGCTTGCGGCTGCCCAGAAACATCCAGACGCTGAAGCCGGTGAACAGCAGGAACGGCGTCCAGATCGCCAACGCCGGATTGGCCTTGCCGGCCTCGGCCAGGCTCTGACCCAGCTGCAGCGAGTGCTGGAAGGCCAGCAGCAGGACGCCCGCCACGATCAGGCCGGGGGTTCGGTTGCCGCGCTTGGCCGCGAGGCCCAGCGGGAAAGCCAACAGGGGCAGGAAGGGCAGAAAAGCGGCGCGGGCCAGACGGCCGTAAAGCTCGGCCAGCAGGGTCGCCTTGGGCAGCGCGGAATGCCCCGATGCCGCCTGTCGGGCCAGTTCGCCGAGGGTCAGCTCCCGCTCGTCGCCGCCGCGGGCGCGCAGCAAGGTCGCCGCGCCGGCCAGGGGAATCTCCGTGGTGAACTGGTCGAACGCCAATGTGCGATAGCCGCCGGCGGCGTCGGCGCCGATCCTCTGGCCGCGCCGGAGCAGCAAGGTGACCTTGTCGCCGGCCGCGTCGGCCTGGAGGTCGGCGGTGGCGGCGGTGATCACCTCCTCGCGGCCCTTGGTGTCCAGTCGCCTGATAAACACGCGGGTCAGGTTCTGGCCCGCCGGATCGGCGTCGTCGGCGGTCATGAGCAAATTGTCTTCGTCGATGAAGGCTCCGCCCGACAGTCGGCCGTTCCAGCCAGCGTTGACCGCCGCGTGCATCACCGACCGATAGGCATAGCGGCTGTAAGGCTGGCTGTAGCCGAACAAGGCGATGCTGAAGGCGGTCAGCAGAAGGCCGACACAGACGAACGGAACGGCGATTCGGCTCAGCGACTGGCCGCTGGCCAGCAGGGCGTCGATCTCCGAGCCGTCCGACAGCTTGGTGATCACGATGAATAGCGCCACGAAGAAGGCCACGGGCAGGGCCAGGCCCAGATAGTGCGGCACCAGGTTGGCGGCCAACTCGGTGACATAGCCAAAGCGGGCGCTGCTCTGGGACAGGGCGTCCAGCAGCCTCAGAATTCGCTCCAGCAGCAGGGCGACGACGGTGACGCCTAGGCAACCGACCATCGGCCAGGCCACCAGCTTGAGCATGTAACGATCGATCAGACGCAAGTGGGGCACTGGACTGCTCACGCCGCCGCCCATTCCTGGGCCAGCATGCCCGCCAGAGCGGCCGCCGACTCGCCGTCCAGATCGACGGCCGCGCCCAGGGCCGGCGCGGCGGGCCAGCCGGCGTCCGTGAACGTACGCCCCTCGTGTACGCGGTCGCCTTCGTAGCGCGGGATGACGTGGAAGTGCACGTCGCGGTCGACCATCATCAGCATCAGGTAGTTGATCTTCTCATAGGCCACGACCTTGCCCAGCAATCGCTCGATTCCGTCGATCGCGACCTTCAAATCGGCAAAGGCGGGGACGTTCAATTGCGACACACTACGCTGCCTTTTCCTTGCATATAAGGACCATTGATCCAAATGTCGGCTGCTTGGGACGAACCAGAACAAGCCAGTGGTCGGTTTCGGCCACCTTGGTTTGGGGATAGCCAAACGTAGCGGCGGTTGGATTGGTCATGAACAGGCTCGCCTCGTGGCGTTGTCCGCCGCCGATTCACAATAGGGACCCGGCCTTTTTCATGGAAGCAAGATCGGCGTTGTTTGTCGCGGCGCTGGCGGGGCTGCTCGTATCGGCCTCATCCGCGACAGCCGAGGAGGACTGCGTCGGTCGTGATGGCGCGGCTCGGCTTTCTGTCCAGATATCCCAGGTGGCTTCGACCGAGGGGGACGTGGTCGTGACGGTCTATCCGTCAGATCCGCGCCGGTTCCTGGCCCCGCGCGGAAAGCTCCTTCGCCAGCGGGTCAAAGCCGGCGCTCCGACGACACGCGTCTGTTTCAACCTGCCCGGGCCGGATGTCTACGCGGTGGCCGTCTATCACGACGCCAACGGCAACAGCGACTTTGACCGCAATCGCCTGGGCTTGCCGACGGAGGGGTTCGGTTTCTCGAACGACGCCCCGACCAAGTTCGGCGTGCCCTCGTTCGACGCGGTGCGGTTCGCGGTCAAGGCGGGGGAGAACGCTCTGCGGGTCAGGATGCGCTACGGGCGGTGAGATCAGACCAGGACATAGCGGCCCAGTTCCGTGACCTGTCCAGTCTGCGAATCCAGCCCGCGCGCGATGACGCGAACCAGGGTCGCGCCCGCTTCGTCACGGTCGATCTCGATCGCGTGCCAGCGCGCCGCCGGGTGCTTGCCGCGCCCCATGGCGGAAGCGGAGGGTGCGCCCAGGACCGGGATCGCCGCGCCTTCAGGGCCTGGGGTGGTCGCCACCAGGCCCTCGTGCGCGTGGCCGTGCAGCACCAGATCGGCGCCGCGCCGGGCCAGGACCTCGCGCAGGGCGTCCAGGTCATCCAGCGACTTTCGCGTGGAAACCGCTCCCCGGATCGGCGGGTGATGGATCAGCACGACGCGGAAGTGATCGCGATGGGCCGGATCGGCCAGCAGAGCGTCCAGGCGCGTCAGTTGAGCCTGACCCAGCCGGCCGGTGGCCAGATGCGGCGCGGTCGGTACGGCCGAGCACAGGTTGAAGATCGCCACGCGGCCCCGCAGGCGTACTTGCGGAAAGGCGGTCACGCCATCGTCGCCCAGCCAGTCTGCCCAGGGCGCAGATCGTTCCGGTCCTTGGCCTCCAACCAGCGCGTCGTGGTTGCCGGGGCTCAGAGTGATCCTATCTGAAGCGCCAAGCGCGCTTAGCCAAAGGCGTGCAGCCTCTACTTCGACGGTCGAGGCGAAATTGGTCAGGTCGCCGGTGAGGGCGATATGGTCGGGAGCATAGGCCTTGATATCGGCGACGATCGCGGCCAGCACGTCGGGCTGGTGCTCCCTGTGTTTGCGACGCCACGCGATGCGACTCAGAAGGCGCTTGGACGCAATATCCCGCCAGCCGAAAGCGCCCTTGGGCGGCGGCAGATGCGGGTCGGACAGGTGAGCAATGCGGAATATCGACAAGTCTCGGTCGCGGATTCTGGTCATAGGCCCGCGAAGCTGCTTATCAATCGCCACGGGTTTCAAGGGGTTCTTGCACATTGACCGGCGGAAGTAATCAAGGCGGCGACGCCAGCCTGGCGGCGGTGACCGTCGGTGAGGCGGCGACGCGCATCTGGGGCATGACCTCGGCCCAGCGCCTGTCGCGCATCTATGGCCGGGTTGGCCTGACAGAAGCCGCCGCGCCCAGCGGCTCCGATGTGGTCGTGGTCGACGCCGGCTGGGTGTTCGACGAGTCGCTGATCCGCGCCCTGGCTGGACGGCGTGGCGTTGCTCTGGTCGACGGCGAGGGGCGGGTGGTGGCCTACAACCTGCCGCGCGATCGCGCCGCCGCAGGCATGGGAGCGCTGGCCGAAGGCAAGGACCTTTCGGCCGTGCTGGGCGAAGCCCCACGGCTGACGGCGATGGAACTGGGCTCGGCCTATAACAGCGAGTTGCGCAAGCGCGAGCCGCCGGTATTGGAGCGCCTGACGCCCGAAACGGTGGACGCGGTCGAAAAGCGACTGTTCAAGGGCTCGTACAAGGGGGTCACCGATCTGGTGACCAAGTATGTCTGGCCCGCGCCGGCCCGCGTGGTCACGCGCTGGTGCGCCCTGGCCAGGCTGACGCCCAACATGGTGACCTTCGCCAGCTTCCTGATGGTGCTGGCCGCCTTCTGGCTGTTCTGGACGGGTCAATACGGCCTTGGACTGGTCTGCGCCTGGATCATGACCTTCCTCGACACCGTCGACGGCAAGCTGGCCCGGGTGACCCTGACATCGTCCAAATGGGGCAACGTCTTCGATCACAGCATCGACCTGATCCACCCACCGTTCTGGTGGTGGGCGTGGTTCGTTGGCCTGGGCGCGCTGGGCCTGACTGTTCCGAACGGCTGGCTGCTTCTGGCGATCATTGTCGGTGGCTACGTGGCCCAGCGGATCGAGGAGGGCATCTTCCTGGCCCTCTTCAAGGTGGAAATGCACGCCTGGCGGCCGTTCGACAGCTTTTTCAGGCTGATCACCGCGCGTCGGAACCCCAACCTGCTGTTCCTGACCGCCCCGACACTGGTTGGCCGGCCGGATATCGGTTTCGGGCTGGTGGCGGCCTGGACGGCGATCTGTCTGGTGGTGCACGCGGTGCAGATCCTCCAGGCCCTGGTCGCGCCCAAGGGCTCCGTCACCTCCTGGCTGTCGCGCTGATGAAGGTCGGCGTCGTCCACAATCCGCGCAGTCACGCCAATATGGGACGGGATGCGGAGTACTGGGCCCCCGATGACGTGATGCTGGTCAAGCCGGCCACGCGCGAGGCGCTGGAAGTCGATCTTCAGGCCTTTGCTGCCCGCGGTGTCGAGTTGCTGGTGATCGACGGTGGGGATGGCACGATCCGGGACGTCCTGAGTCTGCTGCCGAGGGCCTTTGGCGACAGGCCGCCTCTGATCGCCATCCTGCCCTCGGGCAAGACCAACGTGCTGGCCATCGACCTGGGCGTGGCTCGGGACTGGACCCTGCAGGAGACTCTGATCGCGGCGCGCTCGCCCAAGGCGGTCATCAAGAACCGTGCGCCGCTTGAAGTTTCCTGGGACGACCGCCGCCCGACCTTGCGGGGTTTCGTGTTCGGCTTGGGCGCCTTTGTGCGGGCCACCCGGATGTCCAAGAGCGTCAACCGTATGGGCGCCTTTCAGGGGCTGTCCGTCGGTCTGACCCTGGTCGGCGCGGCGGCGGGCGCGCTGTTTGGCGGGGCGCGAGACCACTGGCGCGAAGGCGTAGCGGTCGATCTGTCGATCGACGGCGAGCCGGCGCCCAAGGGCCCCCGTTTTCTGTTGATGGCAACGACGCTGAAGCGCCTGCCTCTGGGGATCAAGCCTTTCGGCCCACCGCGCGAGGGGCTCAAGGCGCTGGATGTCGACGCCCAGCCCAAGCGTCTTCTCAGGGCCCTGGTGACCCTGCTGAGCGGTGGTGACGCCTCCTGGCTGGCGCGACGCGGCTATCGCCGGGGTGACGCAAGCACGCTGCGCGTCGAGACCTGCGAAGCGTTCGTACTGGACGGCGAGATCTACGAAGGGACCGGCGGCATGACCGTGTCGCTCGGGCCCACCTTGCGGTTCCTGGCGTCATGACCAGCGCGGTCACGGCGATGATCGAGGCCGAACTGCGCGCACCGGCGCCGCCGCACGCGGTGGCGTTCGCGACCGCCTTGGTCGAAGCTTTCGAGAATCCCGTGGCGGTGCTGTTTTACGGATCGGTGCTTAGAACCGGTGACCTCGATGGGGTCATGGATTTCTACGTGCTGACGGACGGTCCCCGCCGCGGCTGGCGCGGGGTTCTGGGGCGTACGCTCTGGCCGGATGTCAGCTACCACGAAGCCGAACACGAGGGGCGCACCCTGCGCGCCAAGGTCGCCTCTATGACGCTGGCCCAGTTCGCGCTAGCCGCGCGGGGGCGGGAAATCGACACCACCATCTGGACCCGTTTCGTGCAGCCCTCGGCCCTGGTCTGGTCTTCCGGCGCCGAGGTCGAGCCAGTCGTGATCAACGCCGTCGCCGAGGCGGCTCATTCAGCGGCGCGGTTCGCGGCTGCTCTGGGGCCTGCCGAAGGGCCCTCGCAGGCCTACTGGTCAGCGCTGTTCCAGCAGACCTACAAGGCCGAATTCCGGGTCGAGCGGGGCGGTCGCGAGCAGTCAATCCTGGCCTTCGATGCCGCACGCTACGACCTGCTGCTGATCCGGTGCTGGCGTGAACAGGGTCTGCTTGACCTTCTCGCGCCAGGATCGGTTCAGCCCAATCTGACCGACGAAGCGCGGGCTCGCTTCGCCAGGGCTTGGCGGGTGCGGAGGCGGCTGGGCAAGTCGCTGAACGTCGCTCGCCTAGTCAAGGCCGCCTTCACCTTCGAGGGCGCGGCCCGCTATGCGGCGTGGAAGATCGAACGCCACACAGGCATCGCCGTGCCGCTAACGCCGTGGCGCGAGAAGCATCCGGTTCTGGCGGCTCCGGGGGTGTTGTGGCGATTGTGGCGCGTGCAGCGCGCGCGCCGCAAGGCCGAGGCCTGATGCCTCGGCCCGAGCGTATCAGGCCGAAGCGCGCTGACGTTGGTTGTCGATCAGGCCCAGCGCCGCGCCGACTTCGGCGAACACGGCCAGGACCTTGTCGATCTGCTCGTCGGTGTGGGCCGCGCTGACGCTGGTGCGCAGCAGCGGACGGCTGTCGGGCGTGGCCGGCGGCAGCGCCAGGTTCAGATAGACGCCGTTGTGGAGCAGGGTGTTCCACATGCCGATGGCGCTTTCCTGGCTTGGCATGGTGATCGCCACGATCGGGCTGGCGGTCGGACCGGTCTGGAAGCCCAGCTTGGTCAGGCCGTCATAGAGGCGGCGGGCGTTGGCCATCAGGCGATGGCGCAGCTCCGGCGCTTCTTCCAAGCGACGCAGCGCGACGATGGTCGAGCTCACCACGGCCGGCGGGAGCGAGGCGGTGAACATGTACGGACGGCAGACAACGCGCATGACGTCGAAGTCGTCCAGGTTGGAGACGCAGAAGCCGCCGATGGCGCCCAGGCTCTTCGAGAAGGTGCCGACCACGAAGTCGACATCGTCCTCAACGCCTTCCATCTCGGCCAGACCGCGACCGTGGTCGCCCAGAACGCCCATCGAGTGGGCTTCGTCGACCAACAGATAACCGCCAAGCTCGCGTTTGACGGCCGCGATTTCTTTAAGCGGCGCGGTGTCGCCCATCATCGAATAGATGCCCTCGACCACGATCAGGCGTTCGCCGGGCACATCCTTCATGCGGCGCAGGCGCTTGTAGAGGTCTTCGGGGTCGTTGTGGCGGAAGCGGATGACTTCGGCGTGGCCCAGGCGTGAGCCGTCATAGATGCTGGCGTGGCTGTCGGCGTCCAGGATCAGGTGGTCGCCGCGACCGACCAGGGTCGACAGAACGCCCAGATTGGCCTGGTAGCCGGTGGTGAACACCATGGCGTGCTTGCGGCGATAGAACTTGGCCAGGGCCTGTTCCAGTTCGACGTGCGCCTCGAAGCTGCCATTGGCGATTCGGGAGCCGGTGGTGCCGGTGCCGCGCTCCTGGACAGCTTTTACCGAGGCGGCGATCGCTTCGGCGTCGAAAGTCAGTCCCAGATAGTTATTGGTGCCCAACAGGATCGTGGGACGGCCATCGATCACGCCTTCGGTCGGCGAAACGACAGCGTCGAAACGGACGTTGAAGGGATCGGCCCCGGCTTCGCGGATCGCCTGATAGGCGTCGCGGTAGGCGAGGTGCTTGTCGAACAGCCCCATGGTTATCCCTTGTTCCGAAGGTCTTTAATCAAATCAGACAGGTCGCCCGCCGTCTCGACCGAGGCCAGACGGTCAAGCGGGATCGAGATGTCGAACGCGTCTTCCAGTTCCATGATGATGTTCATCAGCGCCAGGGAATCGACCTGCAGGTCACGGCTGATATGTGTTTCATCGGAAACCTCCACGGTGCGCCCCAGTACCGAAGACGCAGCGAGGCCGATTTCACGCAAGGTAAGATCCGTAACCGCTTTCATGCCGACTCGCCGATACCCCCGTTAGCGGGCCCAATTAACGCAACTAGTAACAGGCCTGTTGTCGGATTCCTGTCAAAATTGAATGCTATTGTCATGCTCACGCAACCAAAAACCCGTTCGTGCGATACCAATGCACGCTGTGGGCGAACCCGGATTCGATCCCGTATCGCGTCGCGATAGTTACGGGAAGCATTTCGCTGGGCGAAAGACTTCAATCCAAATGGAGCATTTCTCGCGCTTTTCCAGATGTGAAGATCGAAATGTTACCGGTTATCGCCGCGAAATGCTGTGAGAGCCAAGCCAGCCCCCTCAGAATCGTAGGCGAAATTCTCATGAGGCGAGGCGTGCGATCCACCGCTCCAGAGGCCGCTTCCATAACTTCCGACCAGCTGTAGCCGTCCGTGCGATCGTCCGACAGCGCAAAAACGCCGGGGATGTCTTGGCCGGCGGCGGCTGTGATCCGGGCGGCGGCGTCCTCGACGTGGATCATCGCGATCCGGGCGGCCGGGTCCAGAACCGGCAGGAAGGGCGCCGTCTGCGCCGCCTTGAACAGTTCCAGCGTTTCCATGTCGCCCGGTCCGTAGATGGCCGGCGGCCGAATAATGGTGAGAGACTCACCGAACGCTTCGCGCGCCGCATCCTCGCCAGCCCGCTTGCTGGCGGCGTAGTCGGACAGCGATGGCTCGCGGGCCGTCAGGCTGGAAACCACGATCAGTCGCGCGTTCGCAGCCCTTGCCGCGAGGGCGACGTCGCGGGAGCCATCGACATTTGTGCGGTCGAACTCGGCCCGTGATCGAGCCTTGATCAGGCCGGCCACGTGGATCACCACCGTCGCGCCGGCGCAAAGGGCCTGGACCGCGCGCTGGTCCGACAGGCCGCCGATCACGAGTTGGGGTTCGATATCGGCCCAGTGTGGATCGACGATATCGCGACGAGCCAGCACGCGCACCGTCCAGCCATCCGCCGCCAGGGCTTTCACTAGGCGCCGACCGAGGAACCCGGTGCCGCCGGTCACAGCGACGACGCCTTTGGTCATGCTCAGGCGCGCTCGGCGTAGGCGCCGGCCAGGAAGGCGGCCTTGGCCTTGCTGCGGCTCAGCTTGCCCGAAGAGGTCTGGGGCAGGGCGTGGGCGCCGACCAGATGCACCTGGGTCTCGACGCTGTGACGCAGACGCAGGACGGTGGCGACCTGTTCGGCCAGGGCCCTGCGGGTCTCAGGATCGCCACCGCGCGCCTGCACCAGCACCACCACGACCTCTTCGCCCTCGCCCGGGGTCGAGAAGGCCGCGACGTCGCCGCTGCGCAGAGACTCGATCTCGGCCTCGGCGGTCCATTCCAGATCCTGCGGCCAAATATTGCGGCCGTTGAGGATGATCAGGTCCTTGCCGCGGCCGGTGATGACGATCTCGCTGTCGACCAGATAGCCAAGGTCACCGGTGTCCAGCCAGCCGTCGGCCGACAGCACGCGGGCGGTCTCTTCGGGCTGCTCGAAATATTCCCGCATCAGGCTTGGACCGCGCGCATAGATCCGGCCCACGCCGCGCTCTGGCAGGACAGCGCCGTTCTCGTCGCGGACCTGCAGTTCGTGGCCGGGCAGGACCGGGCCGTTGCGGGCGAAGTCGCGGGCGCGGTCAGCGTCGCTGGTGATGACCGCAAGGCCCTGCTCCAGTTGCTCGACGTCCAGCGTCTCGACCTTCAGGCCTTGACCCAGAGGCGACATCGACAGGGCCAGGGTCGCCTCGGCCATGCCGTAGCTGGCGACAAAGGCGGTGTCGGAGAAGCCCACGGCCTTGAACCGCTCGGCGAACGCCCGCAACGGGCCCGTCCGGATCATGTCGCCGCCCAGGCCAGCGCTGCGCCAGCGCGAGAGGTCAAGGTGTTCGATCGAGGCGGCTTCCGCCCGGCGTGCGCACAGTTCATAGCCGAAGGTGGGGCTGTAGCTGATAGTGCCGCCGTTCTTCGTCATCAGGTCCAGCCACATCAGCGGCCGGCGCACGAAGGCTCCCGTGGGCATGAGGTCGACCGACATCTGGCTGGTCATGGGGCTGAGCAGGAAGCCGATCAGGCCCATGTCATGATAGAGCGGTAGCCACGAGATCGCCCGATCCTCGGGGCGTACTTTCAGGCCGTCGCGCGTGATGGCCACGGCATTGGCCATCAGGGCCCGATGGGTGACCAGCACCCCGGTCGGGAAGCGCGTGCTGCCCGATGAGAACTGGAGATAGCAGGTGCGGTCGGGCTCAATGACCGGCAGGTCGGCCCCGTCGGCGGGCGGAAGGTCCGCAAGGGTTCCCGCGAAGCTCAGCGTGGTCTTGGCGGCGATCTCGGGGAGCCAGGCGGCCATGGAGGCCGGGCCGATCAGCACCGAGGCCTTGGCCGAGGCCAGCATCCGGGCGATCTGCTCGATATAGGCCTCGCGGCCACCAAGCGGCGCGGGCAGGGGCAGGGGCGCGGGCGGCAGGCCGGCATATTGACAGGCGAAGAAGGCGCGGACGAAATCAGCGTCGGTCTCGGCGATCAGGCCGACGCTGTCGCCGGGCCTCGCGCCGGCGGCCAGCAGCCTCTGGGCCAGCTCCAGCGCCTGCTCGCGCAGTCTCGCATAGGGCAGGGCCTCGACCAGCTCGCCGCGCAGGGAATATAGGTTCACACCCGTCTCGCCCTTGGCCGCGAAATCAAGCGCGGCGGTCAGGGTGGGGAAATCGGCGAAGCGTACGGTTCGCGCGGAGCCAGTCGGAGTCATCATCACCTGTCGCCTTTGGCGTCGTTTGCCTCGTCGGCGCAAGAGGGTTCGTTGTCTCTGAGCACTGACGATCGCGCAAGTGTTGCGCGAAGCGTCAAAAACATGCCGATCGCCATGGCCAGGGCGGCGCCGACCAGGGCCGCGCCCGCTCCGGTCAGGCCGAAGGTGGTGACCAGTGGCGCTACGGCCAGCAGGAATACCGCGCAGACCACCACCCGCACCCGCAGGGCGGCGCCGGCGGCGCGCATTGAGACCAGCATGGGTTCCAGCGGCAGGGCCAGTATGCCGATCGCGGCTGCTGCGACCTGCCAGGTCATCACGCCCGAGGCTGCGGCGGAGGATTTTCCGACGATCAGGATCAGCAGTGGTTTGCCGATCAGGACCGTTAGCAGCAGCAGGCCACTGGCCACGGCGCCGCCCAGCATCGAGATCTGCAGCGCCAGCTTGCGCATCGCCGCGTCACCGCCGCTGGCCCGCATCTTGGCCAGTTCCGGATAGAGGGCCGGGATCATCAGCCGGGCGGGCTTGGCCATGCCGTCGGCGACTTGGCGGCCCACCTTCCAGAACCCTGCCTCTGTCGGGCCCAGCAGGCGACCGACGATCAGGGTGATGACGTGCGTGAAGGCGACATCCAGAGTGCTGTTGAAATTGGTCGCCCAGGCGAATTTCCAGACGCCGTGCAGGTCCTTGCCCAACGGTCCGACAACCTTGAAGCCCTCCAGCAGTCTGCGCTGATTCAGTTCGCGCCAGGCTATGGTCGAGATGTAGAAGAACGAGGCCACGGGGCCGGCGGCCCAGGCCATCAGAAACACCCAAAGCGGGGCGTGCATCAGGAAGGCGATGCCCGAGCCGATCAGCCGTACGGTCGAATTGATCGCCTGCTCGGCGGCCAGATAGCGGAACCGGTCGAACAGCCGCAGCAGACCGACCGAGGAGGCCGATGTGGTGAACACCACGGTCAAGGCATAGAGGGCGGCGGCGGGGTCCAGCTCGCGCGGCCAGCCCAGGAACCAGCCGAACAGCAGAGCGCCGGCGACGCCCAGCACCAAGCCGATCAGACTGCTCGAGAGGTCAAGGAACAACGACAGGCGCACCACCTGCTGGAAGCGTGTGCGGTCATCTTCCAGCAGCGGCTTGGCGCCATACTGCAGGACCGTCTGCCAGGACTGGAACTTGACCACTTCCGACAGGAACTGGGTGAAGGTGGTGATCATCACCAACAGGCCCAGGCCCTTGTCCCCCAAGCCGTGGGCAGTCAGACCGATATAGCCCAGGCTGACCACGGCGTTGACCGTGCGGCCGCCCAGCAGGGTTCCGGCATTGGCCAGGACGCGGCCCAGGACGGAGCGCTCGGTGCTCATGCGGCGGGTAGAAGGCGGTCGGCGATGGCCTGGGCGGCGCGTTCCGACGACGGCGTGGCCGTCAGGTCGAAGCTCTCGGCGAAGCCGGACTTCTGGGCCTGGAGATAGTCGCCGTGGCTGGCGCGAGCGGCCTCGATCTGGTCGATCAGGCCATCAACCTCGGTCAGCACCGGCCCGTACTGCCAGTGATGGAAGCTTTCATCGTCCCGCCAGGCGGCGTGCGTCGGGTTGAGGAACAGGCAAGGCTTTGGCGTGCGCAGGAACTCGTAGACCTGACTGCTGACGTCGCCCAGATAGATGTCGGCCGCGCGGGTGTAGGTCATGTCAATGGCTGCGGGACCGCCCAGGTCGATATGAATGCGCGGGTTGTCACGGAAGGGCTTGAGGGCGTCCAGCATGGCTGGGCCGGCCCCATCGAACAGCCGGATATGAGGGGCGAAGATCAGGTTGAAGCGGTCGTCCGCAGCGAACTGTTCCAGCACCCTGACGCCAAAGCTGGGCCACGAGCCCAACGTCGCATGGAAGTGCGGATTGTAGACCACGATCGGCTTGGCGTCCGGGAAGGCCGGCAGCGGTGAGCCTGGCAGGGCGTCGATAATGTCGAACTTGGGATAGCCGACCATGGCGCAGTTCTCCGGCTTGACCCAGCCGCCCCCGATCATGCGGTCGCGCTGCTTGGGGCCGGCGGCCATGACGAGGTCGAACTGGCGAAGGCGCGGCTCGAACACGCCGCCCCGATCGCCGGCTCCGTGCTGGGTATAGACCAGCATCGACTTGCGGACGCCGAGCTTGCGCAGCATCGCCGTGGTGCGTTCGGGCGTGACGATGGCGTCCATTCGGCCTAGGGCCAGCGCGTTGGCGGCCAGCATCAGCGCCTTCGGCGGAGTCGAGGCCTCCTTCAGCCTTATGCAGCGCAGCCAGGCGGGGGGCAGAAGGCGCGAGGTGATCGGCGCGCCGCCGAGCGCCGCCAGAAGTTGGCGGGCATAGTCCAGATGATCCTGGGTCGTTGCGGCGATCTCGACTTCGAGTCCCGGCCAGCCGCGCGCCAGGGCGACGGCGATCGGCAGGCTGTGCAGGATCTGATGCGTCTGGGCGATGTAGAGGAAGCAGACCTTGGGCCGTGATTGTCGGGGCGTCGACGTGCTCATGAGCGGTGCGCGGTCCCGCTCAGTGACCGGGGTTGAGGCGCGAGCGCACCCGCCCCTTGAACACCACCCGGTCGCCCTTGTCGGTAACCGAATAGCTGTCGGCCTGGACCTTGTTGCCTGACACGCCCGAGCCCTGAACGCCCGCATCGCCCATGACCTGGCCGGTTCGGGTATCGATCACGGCCTTTTCCGTCGAAAAGGCGTAGCCCTCGCCGTTGTTGATGCGCACATCGCCGGTCAACAGCAGCGTGCCCTTGGCTTCGTCATAGACGCCTTGCCGGGACACGACCTGGGTCGGAACGTCGGAGCCATACCCCCGGGTCAGTTGAGGAGCCTCAAGCGAGACCTTGTTGGGGTCAATCCTGTCGCGGGTCGCGGCCGAGGCGACGATCAGGAATTCACGCCCATCCTTCATGGCGCCCGTGAAGCGTGGATTTTCCATGCGCAGGGAAGCGGCGGCGGCGGCGGGGCGCGACGACCTGGCCTCACTTGCGCGCAGGACCGCCTGGGTGATTATCGCCACGCTGACCAGGCCTGCCAGGGCGGGCAGGGCGAGCCTCAGCGCACTCACCGACTTGCGTCGGCGGGGGCGGATTTTACGCCTTACTAGGGCGGAGGAAGCGGCGATCCGGAGCATGGCGACCAGGGCAGACGGCGTCGGGCCACCGGCTTAATCCGGTCCGGGCGATCTCCCAAGAGATATTCGGAAACCGTCTGCCCCCGATGACTGGGCGCGGGCGGGACCCGAGCCTAGATTCTAGAGCGGCGGATCATTTCCTCGCGGCGGGCCTCGACCTCGCTGCGGGCCTGCTCCAGCGCGTCGATCTCGGTGGCGGTCAGCAGGTTGTCGATAACCCGGCCCAGATGCTCGCGCATCGCGTTGCGGGCCGCCTTGGGGTCCCGGGCCTGCAGGGCCAGCAGGATTTCCTGGTGGTCATCGATCAGCGGTCGCACGCCCACCTGGCGCGCGCGCTCCAGCATGGCCCGGCATAGGGGTGACTTGTAGCGCAGGTCCCAGAGGTTCTCCACCACGGTGACCATGGCGCTGTTGCGGGTGGCTTGCGCAATGGCGACATGGAAACGCCTGTCGGCCAACTCGCCCTTCACGTCGCGATCGTTCTCCTCGACCATGTCGTCCATGATCGCCGCAAGCTGTGTCAGCTCGGCGTCCGTGATCGTCGTCGCGGCCAGGGCGCAGCTTTCACCCTCGATCAGTCGACGCGCCTCTGTGAGCTCGAACGCGCCGATATCAAGTTCCGGCGCCGTGATCTCGGGTTGGGGGGCCTGGGTGACGTAGACACCGGAGCCATGGCGGGCCTCGACCAGGCCACGGATCTCCAGGGCGATCATGGCTTCGCGAACCGTTGGACGGCTGACCTTGTAGTCCTCGGCCAAATCCCGTTCAGAGGGCAGGCGCTGGCCGGGCAGATACTGACGCTCGCGGATCGACTCGGCGATCGCGTTGGCGACTTGCTGGTAAAGCTTGCGGGTTTCAGCGGTCGAAGTGGTCATGGGACTCTTTTGCCCCACTGGCAGGACTGGGGCGAGCGCAAAAAATATTGACGGCAAAGGGGCTGCGCTATGGCCAAAGGTCTAGCCTTGAGGCATCAGTCCGCCTAAAGTGGTCAGGCCAATTATCAATCAACGTTCAGGTCCATGCTCAAGATCATCGACGCCAAGGTCATCGTCACGTGCCCCGGCCGTAACTTCGTCACCGTGAAAATCACCACCTCAGACGGGGTATACGGGATCGGCGACGCGACTCTGAACGGGCGTGAGCTGTCCGTGGTCAGCTATCTTCAGGACCATATGCTGCCCTGCCTGATCGGGCGCGACGCGCATCGCATCGAGGACATCTGGCAGTTCTTCTACCGGGGATCCTACTGGCGCGGCGGCCCCGTGGCCATGACTGCCCTGGCGGCGGTCGACATGGCGCTGTGGGACATCAAGGGCAAGGTCGCGGGTCTGCCGGTCTACCAGTTGCTGGGCGGCGCCTGCCGCGAGGGCGTTACCGTCTATGGCCACGCCAACGGCGAGACGATCGACGACACGATCCAGGAAGCCCTGAAATACAAGGCGATGGGCTACAAGGCCATCCGGCTGCAGACCGGTGTGCCCGGATTGGCCAGCACCTACGGCGTCTCAGGCGACAAGCTGTTCTACGAGCCCGCCGATGCGGATCTGCCGACCGAGAATCTGTGGTCGACGTCGAAATATCTGAACCACGCACCCAAGCTTTTCGAGGCCGCTCGCGAGGCCCTCGGCTGGGACGTGCATCTGCTTCACGATGTGCATCACCGCTTGACCCCGATCGAGGCGGCGCGCCTGGGCAAGGACCTGGAGCCATACCGCCTGTTCTGGCTGGAGGACGCGGTGCCGGCCGAGAACCAGGCCGGCTTCCGCCTCATCCGCCAGCACACCACCACGCCGTTGGCCGTGGGCGAGATCTTCAGCCATGTCTGGGACGCCAATATCCTGGTCCAGGAGCAGCTGATCGACTATCTGCGCGCCACGGTCCTGCACGCTGGCGGCATCACGAACCTGAAGAAAATCGCCGCCTTCGCCGACATGCATCATGTGAAGACGGGGTGCCACGGCGCCACCGACCTGTCGCCGGTGACCATGGCGGCGGCGCTGCACTTCGACATGTCGATCCCGAACTTCGGCCTGCAGGAATATATGCGCCACACGCCGGAGACGGACGCCGTGTTCCCGCATGCCTACACCTTCGCCGACGGGATGCTGCACCCGAACGATGCGCCGGGCCTGGGTGTCGATATCGATGAGGCGCTGGCCGAGAAATATCCCTACAAGCGCGCCTACCTGCCCGTGAACCGTCTCGAGGACGGAACGATGTTCAACTGGTAGTCGGTGGGGGGCATCAAGTCGCCGCGAAGCTTGGCTTGATGTCTTTCGTGTTCCATCTTGAGACTGGCCTGACCAAATTTTGAGTTTTGACCGGCGGCGGGGCCTCTTGAGGGGGGCTCCGCTGCTGCTTAGGTGCGCCGCGACCAGCGTCGCGGTTTAACGGTGCGGGGATTTCGGGTGGAGCCCGCTGACAGGGGGCTCAAGGAGACCCGGTTTAGGCGCGGGCCCGTCGCGGTTTTCCTGGCGAACCGAGGGGCGAACCCCTGACGCCGTACTGACCACTGGCCTTGGTATAGTAGACAAGAGAACGACCGGCGGACCTTGAGCCCGCCGGTCGCCTCACATCCCGAAAGGATTAGCCGTTGACGGCGTCCTTCAGTTGCTTCGCCGGCGTGAAAGCCACCTTCTTGGAGGCGGCGATCTCGATGGCGGCGCCCGTGGCCGGGTTACGGCCGGTGCGGGCCGGCTTGGCCTGGACCTTGAACTTGCCGAAGCCGGGGATCGAGACTTCTTCGCCCTTTACAGCGGCGTCCGTCAGCGACTTGAAGACGCCGTCGATGATCGACTTGGCCTGAGCCTTGGTCAGCTTGTCGTCAGCGGCAACAGCGGCGTCGACGAGATCCGAAACGTTCATGATGTTAGCTCATCTCAAGTGGAATCAAGGAGCCTAGACCCTGACGAACCGGGAAGGATTTGTCACGTCACTCCAGCAAATACGGGCATTTCTCGATCGTTTGGGGCATGGTCGACCTTCAAACGGCCGCCAGGGTTCGCAAAAATGCCGAACGATCTGATTGTGACCCCTCGTGACGCTCAACTCATGCCATGGTAGCGATAACGAAAACGGGGGAAATGCATGGCCAACGCCAAGAATCTCGGCGCGAAGGACGGTGTTGTGGTCGGTCGCAAGGACGGACTCGTCATCGGCGCGGCATCGGTGGGCACCGTTTTCGAGTGGTATGACTTCTACCTGTACGGCTCGCTGGCCACCTATATCACCCACCATTTCTTCTCCGGCGTGAACGAAACGACGGGCTATATCTTCGCCCTGCTGGCCTTCGCGGCCGGTTTCGCGGTGCGGCCGTTCGGGGCCCTGGTGTTTGGCCGGCTGGGCGATCTTTGGGGCCGCAAGAACACCTTTCTGGTCACCATGCTGCTGATGGGCCTCTCGACCTTCGTGGTCGGCCTGCTGCCCAGCTATGAGAAGATCGGCATCATCGCGCCCGTGGCGCTGGTGATCATGCGCCTGATCCAGGGACTGGCCCTCGGCGGCGAGTATGGCGGCGCCGCGACCTATGTGGCCGAGCACGCCCCGGCCAACCGGCGCGGTCTTTACACCAGCTTCATTCAGATCACCGCCACCTTCGGTCTCTTCCTGAGCCTGATCGTCATCCTGGCGACGCGCAACGTCGTGGGCGATGACGCCTTCAAGGACTTCGGCTGGCGGATTCCCTTCCTGATTTCCGTTCTGCTCCTGGGCGTTTCGCTATGGATCCGCCTGCAACTGGCCGAAAGCCCCTCGTTCCTGAAGATGGTCGACGAGGGTAAGGGCAGCAAGCAGCCGCTAACCGACTCCTTCGGCAAGTGGGGCAACCTCAAGATCGTGATCCTGGCCCTTGTGGGCCTGACCGCTGGCCAGGCCGTGGTCTGGTACACCGGCCAGTTCTACGCCCTGTTCTTCCTGGAGAAGATGCTCAAGGTCGATGGCGGCCTGACCAATGGTCTGGTGGCCATCTCGCTGCTGATCGGCACGCCGTTCTTCGTGTTCTTCGGCTGGCTGTCTGACAAGATCGGCCGCAAGTGGATCATCATGGCTGGCTGCGTCCTGGCCTGTCTGACCTACTTTCCGCTGTTCAAGACCCTGACCGTCGCCGCCAATCCGCGACTGGCCGCGGCTGTCGCCAGCTCGCCCGTGACGGTGGTCGCCGACCCCGCCAATTGCTCGTTCCAGTTCGATCCGATCGGCAAGACCGTGTTCAACACCTCATGCGACCTGGCCAAGTCGTATCTGGCCAAGGCGGGCGTGACCTACACCAACGCCGCCGCGCCCGCAGGATCCGTCGCCGAAGTCCGGATCGGCGGCGCCGTGCTGCCATCCTTTGCGGGCGACACGCTCGACAAGGCTACTTTCAAGGCTCGCAAGACGGCTTGGGAGGCTCAGCTGGGCGCGGCGCTGAAGGCCGCCGGATATCCCGCCAAGGCCGACAGCGCCCTGGTCAACAAGCCGCTGGTGGTCGGCATCCTGGCCTTGCTGGTGATCTATGTGACCATGGTCTACGGGCCGATCGCCGCGATGCTGGTCGAGATGTTCCCGACCAATATCCGCTACACGTCGATGAGCCTGCCCTACCATATCGGCAATGGCTGGTTCGGCGGATTCCTGCCCACCACGGCCTTCGCCATGGTGGCCGCCACGGGCAACATCTACTACGGCCTTTGGTATCCGATCGTTGTCGCCGGCGTCACCGCCGTGATTGGCATCCTGTTCCTGAAGGAAACCAAGGACGTGGATATCGAAGCCTAAGCCCCGAAGGGCGGCTGGCCGTTGCGCCAGTCGCCCGAGCCTGCCAAACACGGGTGATGATCGGCTAGGTGTTGGCCATGGTGATCGTCCGAGGATACTGAGCGAGTGTCGAGACGAACGAGCGAAAGCCTTGAAGGCGACGCCGCGCGCGACGGTCGAACCTCTGTTCGTCTGCATGGGACGATCGCCCGCGATCTTGGCGTGGAGATCGTTTCCGGCCGCTATGCTCCAGGTCATGTGCTGGCAAACGAGGTCGAGGCCAGCGTTCAGCTGGGGGTCTCGCGCAGCGCTTATCGCGAGGCGATCCGCATCCTGGCGGCCAAGGGGTTGGTCGACAGCCGTCCAAAGACCGGCACCCGCGTCAACGCCAGGAATCGCTGGAACCTGCTGGACCCAGAGGTGCTGGCCTGGATCTTCGAGACTGAGCCCAGCGACGAGTTTCTCAAGGGTCTTTTCGAGCTGCGGATGATCGTCGAACCCTCAGCCGCCGCTTTCGCGGCCGAGCGCCGCAGCGAGCAGCAGGTCGAGCGCATGCGCCAGGCCCTCATCGCCATGCAGCAGCACACTCTGGCCACCGAGCCGGGCAGGGCGGCGGATCGCGACTTCCATGACTCCGTGCTGGAAGCCACCGGCAATGACGCCCTGATCAGTCTGTCCAGCAGCATCGGCGCTGCCGTGCGCTGGACCACGATCTTCAAGCAGCGGAAGAGCGAACTGGCTCGCGACCCGATGCCCGAGCACTGGAAGGTGTTCGACGCCATCGTCGCCCAGCGTCCGCTGGAGGCGCGTCAGGCCATGGAGCGTCTGGTGGGGCTGGCGCTGGAAGATACGCGCGCCGTGCTTAGCCGCTAGAGCCTGGCCTCACAGGCTGGCGATACGAACCTCGCGCGTCGGGTCAGTCGCGCCTAGAGCGTTGCGCAGCGGATAGTGGAACGGCGCGGCTTCGATCTCGAACACATCGCCGACCTCGGTCTTAATGCCGTCGCTGAACGACAGGGTCGCCGTGCCGAAGAAGTGCACATGGATGTCGCCCGGACGACGGAACAGATCGTATTTGAAGTGGTGGTGTTCCAGATTGGCGATCGTGTGGCTCATATTGGCCTCGCCCGACAGGAATGGCTTCTCCCACATCACCTTGCCGTCCCGCACAATCCGGCTCGAGCCGCGCACGTCGGCGGGCAGGGGGCCAGTCAGCAATTCGGGACCCAGGGCCGCGCGGCGCAGCTTGGAATGCGCCAGCCACAGATAGTTGCCCCGTTCGGTGAGGTGGTCCGAGAACTCGTTGGCCAGGCAGAAACCCAGGCGATGCGGGGTTCCGTCCGGCCCAATCAGATAGATCCCGGCGATCTCTGGCTCTTCACCGCCATCCAGCGCGAAGGCGGGCGAGACCAGGGGCTGGCCCGACGCCACGACATGGCCGCCATCGCCCTTGTAGAACCATTCAGGCTGAACGCCGGTCTCGCCCGGCGCGGGCTTGCCGCCTTCAACGCCCATCAGAAACATCCGCATGGAGTCGGTGGGCTTGTCGGTGGCCTGCGCGGCCTTGTGCATCTTGTCGCGACCCTCGGCCGAGCCCAGGTGGGTCAGGCCGGTGCCACTAAGCACCAGGTGCGCCGGATCCGGATGGTCGATCGGGGCCATGATCCGGCCCTCGGCGATGGCGGCGGGCAGGTCGATCTCGTCGCCCAACGGATGGGACTGGGCGCTTTCCGTCAACGTGCAACCCGCTGCCAGAGCCGCTTCGGCCAGGTTCAGGAGGGTGTCCGCCGTCGTGATTCGTCTCGCGAGGCCCGCGTCATTGACGCCCGCCAGGATCCGGTCGCCGCTTTCGCCGCGCAATTGAACGAACCGCATCACCATGGCCGAGCCTCTCGTCGCGGGGAGATATCCGCTTTCACTCGGACAAATATCCGCTGGACCTGACCTGTCAAACCAAAACGCAGACAATTCGCCGGTGCCTGATCGGGGCGGCCCCACTCCTGGCTGTCAGGGAGCCAAACCGTCAGCGCGGAATCCCTTTTGCCAAGCGCCATCCGCATCTGGGTACTAAAACTCAGACAAGAATTCATTTGTGGTAGCAATGATGAGCGTGGCGCTCTAATTTCCGGCTCGACCACGCTTCGTCGCCCTTCGGATTTTCGAGCTCCAGACCGCCATGACTTCGTCCGCCTCCCAGCCGCCGCGTCTTCGTTCCCGCGCCTGGTTCGACAATCCCGACAATGTCGACATGACCGCGCTCTATCTGGAGCGCTACCTGAACTACGGCCTCTCGCTGGAGGAGCTGCAGTCGGGCAAACCGATTATCGGCATCGCCCAGACCGGCTCTGACCTGTCGCCCTGCAATCGCCATCACCTAGTTCTGGCCGAGCGGTTGCGAGAAGGCATCCGCACTGCGGGCGGCATCGCGCTGGAGTTTCCGGTCCATCCCATCCAGGAAACCGGCAAGCGTCCGACGGCCGGGCTGGACCGCAATCTCTCGTATCTGGGTCTGGTCGAGACGCTGTACGGCTATCCGATTGACGGCGTGGTGCTGACCATCGGCTGCGACAAGACTACACCTGCCTGCCTGATGGCCGCGGCGACGGTGAACATCCCGGCCATAGCGCTGTCGGTCGGTCCGATGCTGAACGGCTGGCACAAGGGCGAGCGTACCGGCTCGGGCACCATCGTGTGGAAAGCCCGCGAAATGCTGGCTGCTGGCGAGATCGACAAGGCCGGATTCATCAAGCTGGTGGCCAGCTCGGCGCCCTCGACCGGCTATTGCAACACCATGGGCACGGCCAGCACCATGGCCTGCATGGCCGAAGCCCTCGGCATGTCGCTGCCCGGCTCGACGCAGCCATCCCCGCGCCCTATCGCGACCGCCAGCAGAACGCCTACGAGACCGGCTTGCGCATCGTCGAGATGGTGGCTGAAGACCTCAAGCCGTCGGACATCCTAACGCGCGAAGCCTTCCTGAACGCCATCGTCGTCAATTCCGCGATCGGCGGCTCGACCAACGCCCCGATCCATCTCAACGCCTTGGCCCGCCATATCGGCGCGGATCTGGCGCTGGACGACTGGCAGACCCACGGCGAGGAGGTGCCGCTGCTGGTCAACCTGCAGCCCGCCGGGGAATATCTGGGCGAAGACTATTACCGCGCTGGCGGCGTGCCGGCGGTGTTCGGTCAACTGATCGGCCAGGGCCTGATCCACGAGGACGTCCGCGCCGTTTCGGGCAAGACGATCGGTGAGCAGTATCGCGGCGTCCAGATCGAGGATGAGGCGGTGATCCGCCCGTTCGACAGGCCGCTGGTTGAGCGGGCCGGCTTCGTGGTCATGCGCGGCAACCTGTTCAACTCGGCGATCATGAAGACCAGCGTCATCTCCAAGGAGTTCCGCGACCGCTATCTGTCCAATCCCGACGATCCGGAAGCCTTCGAAGGCGACGCCGTGGTGTTCGACGGACCCGAGGACTACCATCACCGGATCGACGATCCCTCGGTGGGCATCACGGTCAACTCGATCCTGTTCATGCGGGGCGCGGGGCCGATCGGCTATCCGGGCGCGGCCGAGGTCGTGAACATGCGGGCCCCGGACTATCTTCTGAAGCAGGGGGTGCACGTGCTGCCCTGCCTGGGCGACGGGCGACAGTCGGGCACCTCAGGCTCACCCTCGATCCTCAACGCCTCGCCCGAGGCGGCGGCGGGGGGCGGGCTGGCCCTGCTGAAGAGCGGCGACCGGGTGCGTATCGATCTTCGCAAGTCGCGCGTCGATGTGCTGATCACGCCGCTGGAAATTTCCGAACGGCGCAAGGCGCTTGAGGCTGCTGGCGGCTACGCCTATCCGGAAAGCCAGACGCCCTGGCAGGAAATCCAGCGCGCCGTGGTTGGCCAGCTTGAAACCGGAGCGGTCCTTGAGCCGGCTATCAAGTACCAGCGGATCGCTCAAACCAAGGGGCTGCCGCGCGACAATCACTGACGCGCGGCCATCGCCTATTTCTCGGTCGTGAGGCGGAAGACCATCGTATTGCTGTAGGTCTGGCCGGGGTCGAGGCGCACCGGCGCGAACTGCGGCTTGTTGGGCGCGTCGGGGAAGTGTTGCGGCTCCAGGGCAATGCCGTCGCCCTGCCGATAGATCTTGCCGGCCTTGCCCGACGTGGTGCCGTCGAGGAAGTTGCCGGCATAAAACTGGATGCCCGGCTGGTCGGTGAGAATTTCCAGGACCCGCCCGCTCTTGGGATCCGACAGACGCGCGCCCAGCCGCGGCGCGGCGCCTGACTTGCCGTTCAGGACGTAGTTGTGGTCATAGCCCCGGCCGACAACGATCTGCGGATCGCTGGCGTCGCGGATGCGTTCGCCTACGGTCTGGGGTTTGCGGAAGTCAAAGGCGCTGCCAGCCACCGGCGTCGTCGCGCCCGTGGGGATCAGTTCTGCGTCCACCGGCGAATAGCCGTCGGCGGCGATCATCAGCACATTGCCCATGGCCCCGTCGGACGCCCCTTCGCCGGCCATGTTGAACAGCGCGTGGTTGGTCATGTTGATGATGGTCGGCTTGTCAGTCGTTGCGCCGTAGGTGATGGTCAGCTGGTTCTGCTCATCCAGAGCGTAGGTCGCCGTGGCGGTCAGGGTTCCGGGATAGCCTTCCTCGCCGTCGGGGCTGAGATAAGTGAAGGTGACCGAGGCCACGGAGCCCTTCTTGAGGTCGGCGACCTTCCAGATCACCTTGTCGAAGCCTTTGACGCCGCCATGCAGGGCCGCGACGCCGTTGTTGTTGAGCGCCAACTGGTAGGTCTTGCCGTCCAGAGTGAAACGGCCCTTGCCGATGCGATTGGCGAAGCGGCCGACCGACGCGCCGAAATAGCTGGCGTTCTTCACATAGGCGGCGGCGTTGCTATAGCCGAGCGCGATGTCGGCCTTCTTCCCGGCCTTGTCCGGCGCGATCAGCGCCTGCAGCGTGGCGCCATAGGTGATCACCGTGGCGCTGACACCATGGCCATTGGTCAGGGTGATGGCCTCAACCTCGGCGCCATCGGGCGTCTTGCCGAACGAAGCGCGGGCGTAGTCGGCCGCCAGGGCTGAGACAGGCAGGCAGGCCGTGGCGAGGAGAAAACCGCCAAGCGAAATGCGGAGTCGATAGTCCATGGCGTTTCCTCTTGAAGTCGCGCTGGGCCACATTCGTGGCTTATGGGTTCGATATACTCTGACAAATGAAGTCGTTGCAATCTAGGACAGGACTGTTGGCGGCTGCGGGGTGCGGGTCGGATCCCACTCTTTTGCCGATGCGTGTGATCTGCGTTGAGGACGTTGCTTGAGCTTGTCGTCGTTGGCTCAGGAGGACGTCGCCATGGCTCCAGCCCACAATCGCATCTCGGAAAAGACCCTGCTCGCCCTTGCGGCCCGATCGATCGGGACCCTGGGCTCTGGTATAGGCAGGTCAGAGCGGCTCGACGCGCTCGAGATTTCGACGTTCGATTTCATGGCGCTGGTGGGCGCTCTGGAGGATCGTTGTGGCGTCGTTCTGGCCGACTGCGAACTCGCGCGCTGCGAGACGCTGGGCGACCTGATGGGACGCCTGCGGGCGCTGGCCGCGCCATGGGTATCAACGTCTCACGAGCATGTCCAAGCCCGCAGGGCCGCGCACGTCACCCCGCGCCAAGTCGCCGTAAGACCTATCCCTTCGAGCGACCAGGCCGGTTCAGTAATGTGATGAGGGTAACTGCCCTTGGTCGCCCTTGTACGGCTGCATCGCTGTCGCCTTAGTAGGTGACGCGAACACCTAGCGAGAGGGTTCGAGGACGCAACGGCGTGACCTGATCGGTCGTTCGTAACGAAAAGGGATTGCCGTAGGCGAAGGTGTCGCCGCGGCTGTTGGCCGGGTTGGTGACGGCCAGGGTCAGGACCCAGCGTGTCGCGGCCAGACCTAGCGCCAGGGCGCCCCGTCCCGTAGTCGCCCATGGAGGGCGCGGTCGCCGCGTCGAAGGTCAGTCGCGAGTGGCCCACATAAGCGTAGCGGCCGTCCAGTTCCAGGGTCAGGTCCCTGCCCAACGCCCGCTCATAGTGCGCCGTCACGCCGCCGGCGTGATGGGGTACGCCGGCGAGGCTCATGTCCTTGCGGGCCGGGAAGGCGGAGTTGACCTTTTCAAGTTCGGGCGCATCGACGATCAGGTTCGCGCCCAGCCTAAGCTCGCCGAGTCGATAAGCGCCTTCGATCTCCAGTCCAAGGTTGCGCCCATCGCCGATGTTGGCGGTGAACGGCAAGCCCGAGGGGAGAAGCTCGTCGCTCTGGATGTCTTTCCAGCTGACCTGGAAGGCGGCAGCTCTCAGGCGTAGCCGTCCATCCAGCAGCGAAACCTTACCCCCGGCTTCAAGGCTCCACAGTTCGTCGGCGTCGTAGCGACGGCGTGGCTCGATTTGGCCACTGGCCGAGAAGATCTGGCCACGTGGCCCGGTCGTATTGAAGCCGCCCGCCCTGTAGCCCTCGGCCGCCTGGACGTAGATCAACGCAGTCGGCGAGAGGGTGTAGGACAGCACGATCTTGGGTGCGAACCCGGATTTTTCGAGGCCGCCTGAGAAGGGCGCGCCGGCCCCGGCGGCGGATCTGATCTGGCTGGTCACGCGGGTCTTGGAGGTGAACAGTCGGCCGCCCATGGTGACGTCGAGCGCTCGTCCGATCGGGACTGTCGCTTCCCCATACAGCGCCGCCTCATCGAGCTTGTCCCGCCGGGTCTCGGACAAGGCCTGAGCGGGAGCGTCCGCCAGGCGCGTCAACGCCAGGTCGATATCCTGATGGGTGCGGGCCAGAAATGCGCCGACCAGCCATCGCACGCGGGCATCCTCCGGCGAGCTCAGCGAGCCCTCGGTGACCAGGCTGTGGGTCCGATCGTTATCGTCGTAGGCCGCCGGTCCCAACGTGAGGGCGGTGGGCGCCGAGGATGTGGCGTCGTAGCGGCTGGTGATATCGTGATCGACGGCCGAGATTGTCCAGCGCGCCTGGATCTCGCCGATTTCGCCCTTGAGGTTCAGGTGGGCCTCGGCGAAGTCATTGTCGTGCGGCTCGCGGATCTGATTGCGGCGGGTATAAGCAGCCTCGGTCGCCAAGGCGTACTGGCTGTCGTCGGAGTTGATGAACTGCGCGGCCCCGCCACCGGTCAGGGTCCAGCCGGCCCCCAGGTCGACCTTGACGTTCAGCCGGCCGCCCGAGCGAACGGTGCGGTTGACGTTCTTCAGGCCCAAGCCCGCGTCGTCGATATAGCCGCCTTGCTGGTCGCTATAGAGCACCATGCGCGCGGCGCCCCGCCCATCGAGGATCGGCAGGTTGATCATGCCCGATAGGCTCCGGGAGGCTTTGCCGCCTTGCGTCGCGCCGATAGTGGCCGCAGTCCAGGCCTCGAAGCGATCGGCGTGCGGCGGCTCGGTGATCAGGTGCAAGACTCCGCCAAGCGAGCCGGAGCCGTAAAGCGCGCCCTGCGGTCCTCGCAGGATTTCCACCTGGGCCATGTCGATCAGCAGCAGGTCAGGATCCGGAGCGTTGTAGGTCAGCCTGGTGTCGTCGAGATACAGACCCACCATGGACTGGGTTCGCCCCGTGAGCGGACCGTCGGAGAGTCCGCGCAGCATGATCTTGTCCCGACCGGGACCAAGGTTGGTGACGGTCATGCCCGGCGCGGCGAGGGCTAGGTCGTTCGCGTCGCGCAGGCCCTGTCCCGCGATCACGGCGCTATCGATCGCGCTGACGGCGTAGGCGAGACGATCGGCGGGGGTAGGGCGACGGGTCGCAACCACGATCAGCTCGTCGAGTGGGCTCGTTGGGGCCAGGGCGTCTTGGGCTTGCCGTCGAGCTACGGGCTTGGCGGGCGGCAGGCGCACGATCTCGATGGCGCCTGCGTCGATCAGACGAAAGCCGCAGCCGGTTCCAGCCAGCAGCCGTGTCAGTCCTTCACGGGGGGGCAGGCGTCCACGAAGCGGTTGGCTGGTCGGCCCGCAGCCGGCGGCGGCCTGGGTGCTGATGGAGACGCCGGCCTGAACGGCGAAGTCCACCAGCGCCGCCTTCAGCGGCTTGCTCGGGATGTCGAAGGTCACGGGGCGTTGCGCAGCCAAGGCGACGCCGCTCCATCCGGCCACGCCCGCGAAGCTGGCAGTCATCGCCCAGCGCCGCCATGCGTCAGCTCGCAACGAAACACCCTCCGACCTTCAGAATGGCGTTACCGTAGTTCGATTTGGCGGTCGGTGCGATGCACGGATGCGGAAAAGTAGCTGGCTAGGCGCTGGACCACCACGGCCTCGTCACCCAGCTCGAGGACGCCAGAGAAGCGCTTGCTGGCCAGGGCGGGCGAAACCTTGATCGGGACGGGATAGCGACGGTTCAGATAGGCCACCATGTCGCCCAGGGTTTCGTTGTCGCAGACCAGCCGGTTCTGGGTCCAGGCGAAGGCCTGATCGGGATCGGTCGCGGTCTGGACCGAGCGAGCCTCGCCGACCACGTGGCTCAGGCTCTGACCGGCGACGAGGCGGGCGACGGGCGCCGAGCCCCGGTCGGGCTGGCGCACCTCGACGATCCCGCGACGTACGGTTACCCGCAGGGTTCCGTCGTAGTGGCGGATGTTGAATTCGGTGCCCACCACCCGGACCTGTTGGTCGCCAACCGAAATCAGGAAGGGACGGCCTGGATCCTTGGCGACGTCGAAGGTCGCCTGGGCCTGCGCCATCTCGACGCGACGGGCGCGCCATCCCAACTGGACCTTCAGGGTCGAGGCCGCGTCCATGCGGATGTGCGTGCCATCGGCCAGGGCCACGTCGCGCGTTTCGCCGGGCCCTGTCTGGTAGGTCGTGGGCGTTCCTTGATAGCCGCGCCAGACCATCGGGCCGACGACGAGGGCGACCGCGGCGGCCGCCGCCGCTGCGAACCAGACAGGCAGAGCGGCACGGCGTCTGAGCGGTACGATGCGCGACGCCGTCGTCCTCAGCGCCGGCGCGATCTCGGCGGCGCGTTCGGTCAGTTCAGCGGCAAGACTTTCGACCTCTTCAAAGGCGGCCAGGTGGTCGCCGGACGCTTCCAGCCACACGGTCAAGGCGGCCCAATCGTCGGCGGTGGCTTGGTCCGACTGGACGCGGACCAGCCACGCGACGGCGTCGTCGCGCAGGCCTTCATTCGCCGTCATGCCGTCCGCGCCGCTCATGGGTGCTCACCGTTCCCCGAGGCCCAGCCCTCGCTGCTTGCCCCAATGACGCCACAAAGGCCCAGGCGCCTCCAAGGTTTCTTCAAAATAGTTTCGGGCTTCATCGGCCCACCTTGGCGATGATGCGCTTGAGGCTGGTCATGATGTACTTCTCGACGCTGGATCGCGAAACGCCCATGGCCGCCGCTGTCTCGGCGTGGTTGAGGCCTTCCAGCTTGTGAAGGCGAAACGCCTGCTGCACGGCGGGCGGCAGGTCGTTCACGATCTCGACGATCTGGGCCAGGCGCTGGCGGGCGGCCAAGGCGTCGTCGGCCCGGGGCTCGTCGGCCGTATCCCAGTCCGTGGCGCTGGCGCCGCCCGCGCCGCGCCATTGAGCATCACGCTGGCCCGCACGCCTCTGGGTTTTTATCCGGTCCAGCATCAGGTTCGAGCCCAGCCGGTAGAGATAGGCCGCCGGGTTGTCGATCGGCGTTTCGGGCGGCGGGGTGATCTTCAGATAGATGTCCTGCACCAGATCCTGGGCGGCTTCCTCCGACCGCAGCCGGACGCGGAAATAGCGCACCAGCTCATTCCGCCGTTCAAGGTAGCAGGCGAGCAGGGGATGGACGGTGCTGTCGTCCAAGGACTCGATCGAGGCTCCGGCCGGCGATACGGCGCATCGTCGGGAATCCAACGACCATCCCAGTGTTTCCCAAGCGATCCCCGGGCGCAATCGCAATCCCTTGAGGAGGTTTGGCGGGCGCGTCGTCTTGGCTGTCGAAGGGTGATGAGACGCCCGCCAGAGTTTGGAGATCGGCCTTGCTGGAAGTGATGATGCTCGACGACGGCGCCCCGCGCGGCAGCCTCCGGTTCGACGCGGATCGCGTGCGGCGCTTCACCTCGGTGGAGCCCCGGGTGATCTCCATTCACCACCTGATGCAGCCTGAACGTCGCCGCGTGGAAGCCTATATCGAGTCCGCCTACGCCTCGGCCTTCAACAGTACGATCCGGGCCCATTACCCCACCCTCATGAGCGTGCAGGACGGCCAGGGCCGGATCCACGGCGCCGTGGGCTTCCGTCTGGCCGACGACGGCGCGCTGTTTCTCGAGCAGTATCTCGACGAGGCCATCGAGGCGGCCATTGAGCGCAAGTCGGGCGAGGCGGCGGACCGCGCCGCCCTAGCCGAGATCGGCAGCCTGGCGTCGGAAAGCGCCGGCGCTTCGCTGTTCCTGTTTCTGGCCCTGGCCCGCCATCTGCACCAGAAGGGTTGCACCCACGCGGCCGCCACCGCCACCCGCCAGCTGCGGCGCAGCTTCGCCCGCGTCGGCTTCGCCACCCAGGCCCTGACCCGCGCCGAGCCGAGCCGGCTGGGCGAGGGCGCCGCCGACTGGGGTGGCTACTACAACCGCGATCCCGAGGTGATGGTCGGGGCCATCGCGCCGGCCCTGCCGGCCTTGGCCCAGATGCTGATGGTCGAGCCGCCGGAAGTCGCTGACATCCGACCAAGAATACATCCCGCCTGGCCTTCGGAGCTGGCGCGATGAGCCGGGTTCTCGACGCTCTCGCCCGGCACGCGGTCGATAAGCCCGCCGCCATCGCGTTGAGTACGCGCAGCCTGTCGCTGACCTATGCGGAGCTCGAGGCCGAGATCCAGCGCGCGGCGACGGCGCTCTTCGCTTTCGCGCCGCTGATCCGTCCTGGCGCCCCGGTGGCGGTGCGGCTGGCCAATGGTCCGGCCTGGGTGGTCCTGGATCTTGCCCTGATGCGTCTGGGCTGGCCCAGCCTGCCGTTACCCGGCTTCTTCACGCCGGCCCAGCGCGAGCACGCCCTGGCCGACGCCGGCGCCGCCCTGGTAGTGGAAGAGGGGGGGCTGTCGCGTTCGAGATCTTGGGAACGCCGATCGCCGTCACCCCCGTCGCGACGACGCCCGTAGCCCTGCCGAACGGCACGGCCAAGATCACCTACACTTCCGGCTCGACCGGCCAGCCCAAGGGCGTGTGCCTGTCGCTGGAGCAGATGGAGGCCACGGCCGCCGCCCTGGTCGAGGCCATCGGCGCCGACTATGCCGGCCGCCACCTGCCGCTGCTGCCGCTGGCGATCCTGCTGGAGAATGTCGCCGGGCTCTACACCACGCTGTTGGCCGGCGGGCGCTACCACATCCTGCCCGCCGCAGAACTGGGCCTGGACAATCCCTTTCGTCCGGATCTGGCGGCTCTGGCCGCCGCCATCGCTGCCGAACACACCACCAGCCTGATCGTCGTGCCCGAGCTGCTGCGCGCCCTGCTGATGGTGATGACCTTCACCGGCGCCCGCTTCCCTGACCTGAACCTGGTGGCGGTGGGCGGCGCCAAGGTGTCTTCGCAACTGCTGAGTCAGGCCGAAGCCCTGGGTCTGCCGGTCTATGAGGGCTATGGCCTAAGCGAATGCGCTTCGGTCGTGGCGCTCAACACCCCATCGGCGCGAAAGGCCGGAGCGGTGGGCACGCCCCTGTCCCACCTGTCGGTGACCATCGACGGCGACGGCGAGATCATCGTCTCCCCCCGGCCCTTCCTCGGCTATGCCGGCCGCGAACCGCACCAAGGCGCCGTCCATACCGGCGACCTGGGCAGCCTCGACGCCGACGGCTTCCTGCGCATCGAAGGCCGGCGGACCAACACCATCATCACCGCCTTTGGCCGCAACGTCGCGCCGGAGTGGGTGGAGAGCGAGCTGCTGGCTCAGCCCGAAATCCGCCAGGCGGTGGTGTTCGGCGAGGCCCAGGCCGAGCTGGGCGCCCTGATTGTGCCGCTGATCCCCGACATGGACGAGTCCGCCGTGGCCCAGGCCGTGGCCCGGGCCAATCTGGCCTTGCCCGACTACGCCCAGGTCAAGCGCTGGCAGGTCCGCGCGCCTTTCGACCCCGCCCAGGGCGAACTCACCAACAATGGCCGTCCCCGTCGGGCGGTCCTGTTGTCGCGTCACAGCGACTTCATCCAAGCCTCTTGAGCAGGAGCCCTAAGCCTTGACGTTCTTTCCCAAACTGGTCGCCGCCACCGTCGAGGGGCAGCAGACCCTGGCCAGCGTGCCGCAGATTCAGGACGGCCTGACCGGCCAGATCTCACGCGAGACCTACATCGCCTATCTGACCGAGGCCTATCACCACGTGAAGCACACCGTGCCGCTGATGCAGGCGGCCAAGTCGCGCCTCGACGACGCCCACGACCGCTTCCGCCATGCGCTGGACGAATACATCGCCGAAGAGACCGGCCACGAGGCCTGGATCCTCGACGACATCCGCAACTGCGGCGGCGACGCCGAGGCGGTGCGCAGCGGCCAGCCGCGCGAGGCCACCCAACGCATGGTCGACTTCGCCTATGACTATATCGCCAAGGTCAATCCGATGGGCTTCTTCGGCATGGTCTTCGTACTGGAAGGCACCAGCGTTCGCCTGGCAACTCAGGGCGCAGAGGCCGTCGCCAGGAACCTGAATTTGGGGCCTGAATGCTTCAGCTACCTGACCTCGCATGGCTCGCTGGACATGGAGCACCTGGTGTTCTTCCAGAAGCTGATGGACGAGGTCGAGGATCCTGCCGACCAGGCGGCGATCATCGAGGTGGCCTCGGCGATCTTCGAGCGTTTCGCCAACGTCTTCCGCGCCATTCCACATGACCGGGCGGTGGCCTATGTTTAACGACAAGACCATCCTTCTCACCGGCGGCTCCGGCGGCCTGGGTTCGCTGATCGGCGCGCAACTGATGTCCGAGGGCGCCCGAGTGATCGTGCTGGACCGCGCGCCGCCGGCCGCGTGTTCGGGCTTCCTGCAGCACGACATCTCGACCGCCGAGGGCGTCGAGGCCGCCGCCGCCGCGATCGCCGTTCGGAACTGGGATATCGTCATCAATCTGGCGGGCATCCAACATTTCGGCCCGTTTGAGCGGCAAAGCCCAGAGCATCTGATGGCCAGCTACATGGTCAACCTGATCGCGCCGGTGCGCCTGACCCAGGCTGTTCTGCCGGGCATGAAGGCGCGGGGAAGCGGCCAGATCGTCAATGTCGGTTCGATCTTCGGCTCGATCAACTTTGCCCACTTCGTTACCTATTCCAGCGCCAAGGCGGGGCTTCGAGGCTTCAGCCAGGCCCTGCGGCGCGAGCTGACCGGCACGGGTCTCGATGTCACCTATGTGGCGCCGCGGGCGGTCAAGACGGCGCTGAATACGCCGGCGGTGATGGAATTCGCCAAGCTGACCCAGATGAACATGGATCCGCCCGAAGAGATCGCCCATCGGATCGTCGAGGCCATCCGCGGGCGAAAGAAGGACGTCTATTTCGGCTTTCCAGAGAGCCTGTTCGTCCGCCTCAACGCCATCTTCCCGCAACTGATCGACCGCGCCCTGTCGGCCAATGACCGCAGGGCCGCAGGGCTGTTCGCCAACTGACCGCCGGAGTTTCCATGAAAACGCTTTCGATGCTCGCCCTAGCCGCCGCAGTCAGCACCCTGGCCCTGCCGGCCTTCGCCGGCGACCCCGCCTTTGACGGACGGGTGGACGGCCTGGCCAAGACCTGGGCCCACGTGAACTACGAGGTCAAGGACAAGGCGACCCAGGCTGCCGAGGCCGCCAAGCTGGCGGCTGACGCCGACACCCTGGCCCAGCAATATCCCAACCGCGCCGAACCTCTGGTCTGGGAAGCGATCTCGACCGCAACCGAAGCCGGCGCCAAGGGCGGCATGGGCGGTCTCGCGCTGGCCAAGAGCGCGCGGGGGATGTTGGAGCGCGCCGAGAAGATCAATCCGAACGCCCTTGGCGACGGCTCGGTCTATACAAGTCTGGGCTCGCTGTACGCCCAGGTGCCGGGTTTCCCGATCGGCTTTGGCGATCCCGGCAAGGCGCGGGCCTATCTCACCAAGGCCGTGGCGATCAGTCCGAACGGCATGGACGCCAATTACTTCTATGGTGATTTCCTGATGCGCCAGGGCGACTACGCTGGCGCGGAGGCCGCTCTCCAGCGCGCGGTCAACGCGCCGGCGCGCCCTGGACGCGAAGTGGCTGATCGGGGGCGCAAGGCGCAAGCCGCCGCGCTTCTGGCCACCGCGCGACAAAAGGCGCACGGCTAGTATCCAGGCTGGTGACCGCCTTCAGGCACAGAGTCGGCGCGCAATGCGCCAGGCGCTGAGGCCATGAAGGCGGTAACCGGGGGGGGCTCTGCGCCTTAACTCGATTGCCGCCGCGAGCCACGGGCGACTGAGCTCCAAACCGGGCGTCTGGTTTAGAGCCCACCCAAAACGGGTCAGATTAGGACGAATTGTCGCACCTTTGGTTTCTGACGCGTTAACGAGTTCGCGCGACACTCTTTCTGCTCAAAGTGGGGAGTGTGCGGGTGGCGATACGGATGAGTGCGACGGCCGCGAGCCCCGTCCCGAGCAATGAGCCCTTGCCGCCCCGTCCGCGAATTCAAGGGTTGGGCTCCGGGCGGGACCAGGCCGAGCGCAAAGCGACGTGACCCATCAGCAGGACAATCCGCGGTATCTCCGGGCCAGCGGGGCGTCGGCGGCGCGGCCAGCTTCGGTAGCGATAGCCGCCGCCTATCGGCCCATCGTGCGCGGCTATTTCCTGGCGGCTAGCCTCTACTACGCCTTCATCGGCGCCTCCCATCCCTTCTACGAGCAGGGATCTACACTGCTCGTATTCGAGGCTCTGGCGATCGCCGCCTGTTTGTCAGGGCTCTATTTCTGGTGGTCGTTCGGCCGGGAAGCCAGAACAGAACGCTGGCGCCTGGAACTGGCCGCTCTCTGTATCAATGGGCTCTTCATGGCCAATGTTCTGGCCTACCAGCTGGTCCATTTCGAAGCCCCCAAACTTGTCTATTTCGTTCTGATGGCGCTGGTGTTCGGGACCTCGGCCCCGAGCCTTCGGGTGGCCTATGTCAGCACGGCTTCGGCGATCATCGGCCTGGTGGTCATGGCCCAGCGTGCGCCGCAGGATTTTATTGGCCAGTATGTCTTCATTGGCGTCGCCGCGACGTTCGCCGCCATCGGCATGGCCACCTTGATGCGTGGGGCGATCTATCGCGAACTGAGCGCGCGCCTGGCGTCCGAGGCGCTCAATCGAGACCTTGAGCTGAAGCTGACGGAAATCGAGCGCTTGCGCGCCGAGGCCCAGGCTCTGGCCTCAGAGGCCCAGGCGCTCGCGATCAAGGCTCAAGCCGCTGATCGGTCCAAGTCGGAGTTCCTGGCCACCATGAGCCACGAGATTCGAACGCCCCTGAACGGCATTCTGGGCATGGTTGAGGTGATGGATCGCTCGCCATTGCCCCTCAAGCAGAAAGAGCGTCTGACGATCGTCAAGTCGTCCGCCCGATCCCTGCTTCAGATCATCAATGCCGTGCTCGACATCTCCAAGATCGAATCTGGCCGGATGGATCTGGCGCCGTCTGTCTTCAGTCTGTCGACGCTCACCGATGGGCTCGATCAGCTCTATTCCGGTCTTGCCGCCGAGAAGGGCCTATCGTTCAGTTTGGTTCGGAGTCCTGATCTGGCCGATGGACGTTTTGGCGATGAAGTGCGGCTAAGACAGATCATCAGCAACCTGACGTCCAACGCGCTGAAATTCACCGATATCGGTGGCGTCTCCATCGAGGTTGTCGGTGACGCGGAGGCGCTGACCGTTCGAGTTCGCGATACTGGCCCAGGCATTCCCGAAGCGCTCCGCGACCAGATTTTCGAGCGGTTCGTCCAGGTCGACAGCTCCAGCACACGACGCAGCGGCGGCTCCGGCCTAGGTCTGGCGATTTGCCGCGAGCTGGTGGGCCTGATGGGCGGATGGATCAGGTTAATCCAATCCGGGGGAGAGGCTGGAAGCTGCTTTGAATTCCACGTGAGCGCTCCAGCGGTGGTCGACTTTTGCGACACAGCTCAGGCCCCGCCCGTGGAGCAACTGAAAACCGAGCAGGCGCTCAGGGTCTTGGTCGTGGACGACAACGCCACGAACAGAATGGTGCTCGCCGCGCTGCTCAGTGAGTTGGGCGTCACCGCTTCGCTGGCCTGCGACGGCGTCGAGGCGGTCGATGCCTTCAGGACTGAGCCGTGGGATGTGATCCTGATGGACATCCACATGCCCCGGATGGACGGCCTTCAGGCTTGCCGCGTTATCCGGGACTGCGAGTCGGCCGAACAGCGGGTTAGAACACCCATTGTGGCCGTGACGGCGAGCGCGCTGGCCCACGAAACGGAGCAGTACCGAGCGGCGGGCATGGATGGCTGTATTCCCAAGCCTATCGATATTCAGAATCTCGTCGTAGGGCTCCAGGCCGCACTGACAAGTCGAGAGCGAAGTGCCGCCTGAAAGGGGGCGGAGAGATTTCTCGGGTGCATTTAGGCACACGATCGAGGCGCCATTCGTCGCAGATATCTGACGTGCGATAGGATTTACTTCCTGATAGATGGAAATATATTCCATCCCGGAGATCAAGTAATGTGGTCTGTATTTGATATTCCAAATAGATCTATACTCAATATGGGTATATATTCAACATTTTGGTAATATTTTTAATTCAGAAATTGCGCCATGGGTGGCATGGCATGTCTTCGAATATGTATTGAGCATGGCGCGCGCGAGCCGTCTGTTGACGGCGTGACGCCAAGCAAGATCGATCGAACGGCTGCGCTCTATGTCGAGTCTCGCTGGCCGCCGCCTCGCCGGTTTGGACAGGTTGCGCCCGGCGCCTATGTTCTGGTCGATCCTCACGCCGAGTTTCTTGATGGTGATGAGCTCAAGCAGATCGCCTCCGAACTTCAGCTGCGACTGTTCGGAACTCAGGGCCGTGATGACCTCTGCATGGTCACCTTCGAGGGGGATGAAGAGGAAGTCCTGCGCTTCTCAAGTCTTCCCGAGGCCGAGCTGCTGGCCATGCGCGGCGGAGAGCCGCCACCGCCTGTCGGGCGCACGCGAGTTGTCACTCGAGATGGCGTGCGTGAACTGGCGCCCTGGGGCTCGACGCCCCGCGCGGTCGCTGGCGCCTCTGCAGGTCCCGCCGAGGGGCCGCGACTGGGATGGCGGGGCGTCTACAACCCGGTGGCCGAGCGCTTCGAGGCAAGCCAGCCGCAACTCATGCAGCGCGAGCCGGAAAGAACTGTCCTGGAGGACAGCGACTATATGCGGTCGGACTTTGCCATGCTGGACGTATGCGTCGCCGCACTCGGAAAGCGGCCAGACCTGCACTTGCAGGCCGATTTTCGCATGTGGAGCATGGTTCGGGTCAGTCTGCGGGATGCCTATCAAGCCAAGCTTGCCTCCTTGCCTGGACCGGCCGTCAGGCAGTTGAGCGCTCAGGTCTATGACGTGCCGCGCGACTTGCCGTTCTCGGCCATCGCGCCCCTGCGCGAAATGCTGCGGCCGGTGTTTGGTCGCATTGAGCTTCGAACTCACGATCCGGTCTTCAATGTCCAGGCCTTGCCCGCCAATCTGGTGGACGGAGTAGTGCTGCAGTTGACGGGGGACGAGGAGCTTCAACGCCTTTTGAGCCTTCGGCGGTTCCTGTCCGCACGTCGGCTGTATATGGATCGCAAGCTGCGTCAGAGCGTCTCGGGTCTGCGGTCGCGCCGTGAGTTTGAGCTTTGTCGTGAGTTGAGGCTGTCCTCGGTGACCGGGCCGGTCGTCAGCGCGCCCTACGAGGAGCCGCTGCAAGAAGGCGCGTTCGCACAGTCCGAGTTGCCTCTGAGGACCGCGCCACCTCAATAGAGACCTGCTCTACCAGCGCTCTTGGGGCGATGGTGTTCGCGGTAGCTCCCCGTGCGAAGCGCGCCTCGCACGCGAGGAAGACCGCGCGTACGCCCGCTGATATCGCCGTCACGGCCGCGACCGGCGTTCATCGGCTCATTGTGCGCAGACAATCAGCGAAAATCGGAAAAGGGTAGCGTATCACGTCACAAAATCGCGTACGCCGCACCCATCGAAACTTGAAGCCTCTACAAAATGCAGCAATTTCAGTCGCATAGATTTTCCGTCGCGCCGATGATGGACTGGAGCGATCGGCATTGCCGGCCAGTGGCATCGCCGCTACCTCGTCGAGGCGTCGCCGTTTTGCCGCGTCCCAGCGGCGCGGTGATCCATGGCGATCGAGACAAGCTGCTCGAGCTTCGACGCTAGGCCGAGCATCCGGTCGCGCTGCAGCTCGGAGGCGCCGATCCCTCCGAATTGGCTCTTGCCGCGAAGATCGGTGAGGATTTCGGGTACGACGAGATCAATCTGAATGTCGGCTGCCCGTCCGATCGGGTGCAGAGCGGTCGGTTCGGCGCTTGTCTGATGCGCGAGCCGCGACTGGTCGCCGAGTGTATGGCGGCGATCAAGGATGCTGTCGCGGTTCCGGCGACGGTGAAGTGCCGCATCGGTGTTGACGACCAGGATCCGGAGGAAAGCCTGTTTGCTCTGGTCGACGCCAGCGCCGCTGCCGGGATCGACGGCTTTGTGGTTCATGCCCGCAAGGCCTGGCTGAAGGGGCTGTCGCCCAAGGAGAACCGCGACATCCCACCTCTGGACTATGAGCTTGTCTATCGGCTCAAGCGCGAGCGTCCGGGCCTGACCATTGTCATCAATGGCGGCATCACCGACCTGCAGCAGGCACAGGCGCACCTTGAGCATGTGGATGGCGTGATGCTGGGCCGTTCGGCCTATCACGAACCCGGGTTGTTGGGCGCGGTGGATCGCCGGGTCTTCGGGCAGAGCGTCGCCGACATCTCTGAGTTCGAGGCGGTGGAACGCTTCAGGCCCTATATCGCCGAGAAGCTGGCGGCGGGTGTGCACCTGGCGGCGATGAGCCGGCACATGCTGGGTCTTTTCCATGGCTTGCCCGGCGCGCGGGCGTGGCGACGGATTCTGACCGTTGAGGGCGTGCCCGCCGGAGCCGGGCTCGAAGTCGTCGACCGCGCGCTGGATGCGGTGCGTCAGGCGCTCGACGCTCGGGAAGCCAGGGCCGTGGAGTCCGCTTCCGCCTAGGGGTGCAGGATCAGGGCGCGGGGCGTGGCTTCAAAGCGCGACAGGCGGCCCAGATAGCTCATGCCCAGCAGCGAGGTCTCAAGACCCTTCTCGATGACCAGGGCGTCCACATCGCGAACTCTCGCGCCGGCGATGGCGACGCTGGCCAGCTTGACAGAAGCGGCGCGGGTGCGGCCGTCGGCGGTGATGACGCTATAGTCATACGTCAGCTTGCTGGTGTCGATGCCCAGGCGTTGGGCGTCGGCCATGCTGAGCGAGACGGCGGTGGCGCCGGTGTCGACCAGGAAGCGCACGGCCTTGCCGTCGACCGTAGCCTCGGCCCAGAAGTGGCCGTCAGCATCCTTGGTGATCTGGGCCGCGCTGTCGGATCCGCCCAGGGTCGCGCTGGCGGCTGTCGGCGCGCGGAGCTCGGGATGACGCAGATCATCCAGGGACACTACGGCCTTGGCGGCGCCAACCGCTGAAAGCGCGCCTACCATCGCGATCGCCGCGAATTTGAACATCGAAGACACCCCGCCATACAGGCTTTGTGACCGTTTCTTCGGTCGTTGAGATCGACCATAGCGGCGCAGGCGTTTTCAAGCCGTGAATCAGGCTTCTGAATTTTCAACAGAGTTAATCAATATATAATGGCGGGGTGTAATTGCTAAGGGGCTTGAATATTAAACTATTTTAATGCGCTTCATGTCTTGGATTTAACTTCAGGATTGCTGTTTGCAACGGTATCCCTCCGGCCAGAAACACGAAGTGGCTTATCGAGGGAAGACTCCATGAAGATGCTTACTATCGCCGTCGTCGCGGCATCGGCGCTGGCTGGCGCCGCGCAGGCCGCGCCCGTCACGAACCTGCACTATCTGCAAGCCGCTCGCTGTCGGGGCCTCGCCGCGTCGGAAGGTCTTGGGAAGCTGGACACCACCGCGATCGACACTTTCCTTAAGACCGAAGGCTCGGCGCGCGATCTTGCCGTTCGGACTTCGGCCATCAATAAGATGAGCTCGGCGATGAACGAGGCCAACAAGGCCGACGGCGGCAAGAAGGAAAAGCTGCTGGCCGAGCGCGGGTCGCAATGCGCCGAGTGGTTGGCCGCCAAATAGACCTCAGGACTGGCCGGCCAACAGGCTGGCCATCGGGTCAGGGCGATCGGGCAGGGCGGTCATGATGTCCGCTCTCTCCTGGTCGCTCAGCTTCGCCCAGCCGGCGATCTCCGGCAGGGTTCGGCGGCACCCGAGGCAGTATCCGGTGCGGCCGTCCACGGCGCAGACCTTCACGCATGGCGTGACGATCGGTCGGGGCGGTTCAGCGGCGGAGTTCATCGTTTTCAATCTTCTTCGTTCGGTCGACGGGGCGCAAGTCTCGGCGATACGGCGGAGCCATGTCTCAAACCCAGGAGAGACCATCATGCGCAAGTTTATTCTGTTGGCCGTCGCCGCCTCGGCCGCTCTGGCCGCCAGCGTCGCGCCGGCCTTCGCGGCCGACGCCCGCTGGACCGATGCTCAGTATCTTCGGGCCAGTCGCTGCGTGGGCCTGGCCCAGTCCGAGGCTCTGGGCGCTGTCGATGCGTCGGCCCTGGTCACCGAGCTCAAAGCTCAGGCGCGCGGCCGTGAGAGCTCGATCACCGATCGCGGTGTCTCGCTTCGCGCCGACGCCCTCCGTCAGGGCAAGACAAAGGACGAGGCGCGGAAGGCCTCGCTGCTGGCCGAGCGCGCGGACGCCTGCGGGACCTATCTGGCCGGCTGATCTAGCAATTGGGCGCGGGCCTCTTTAAGTCCGCGCCCATGACCGCTTCTCCGTTCGACGACATCCGCGCCCTGGCCTATGCCCCTCCGGCCGCCGGCGCGACGCCCACCCTGGCTCAAGCTGATCGGCTGGCCGAGATCTCGGCCTGGCTGACGGCCTGGACGGGCAAGACCCCGCCGGTCGTCAATCGTCCGGTTATCGCGCTTTACGCGGGCGCGCGTCAGGGTGTCGGGCCTCGCGGCTATGCGCGGGATCGCCTGGAGGCCGTGGCCTCGGGTGGCGCTACGGTTTGCCGCTTGGCCGGCGCGCAGGGCGCGGGCCTGGAAGCCTTCGATCTCGCCGTTGATCGCCCGACGCCCAACGCCGTCGACAAGGCCGCAATGAGCGAAAAGGAATGCGCCGCCACCATGGCCTTTGGCATGGAGGCCCTGGCCAAGCAGCCCGACCTGCTGGTTCCCGGCGTCATCGCCGCGGAGACCGACATGATCGCCTCCAGCCTCGCGTTGGCGTTGTTCGGCGGCGAGGCCAGCGACTGGACCGATGCGCCAGACTTCGTGGTCGCCGCGGTCGAGCGCGCGCGCGAAGAAGGCGGCCTTGATGATCCCTTGCAGGTCCTGCGGCAGCTGGGCGGACGCGAGACGGCGGCCGTCGCCGGCGCCATCCTGGCCGCGCGTGTCCAGAAGATTCCGGTTCTGCTGGACGGCTATGCCGCCTGCGCCGCCGCCGCCGTGCTGGCTCGCATCGATTCAGATCTGATCACACACTGCCTGGCCGCCCATGTCGGCGCGTCGAAAGGTCATGCGCGCCTGCTGGCGGCCCTCGACAAGCGCCCGCTTCTGGCGCTCGATATCGTGGACGAGGAAGGGGTGGGGGGCGCCACCGCCCTGGCGCTCGTCAGGCTGGCCGCCGAGGCTCGCTAGGGCTGGAAAGGCGCGGTAACTGAACGCGGATCATATTCGCTTCCGTTGACGCTAACGTCATCTTTCCAAACGCTCGTTCGACATCTATCGTGGCGCTCATATCAATCGGCCCCTCATCAAAGAGGCCGAAACCGGGAGCCCGCCATGAATCTCGACTTTTCGCCCGAGGACGTCGCCTTCCGCGACGAAGTCCGCGCCTTCATCGCCGAGAACTATCCTGCTGGCCTGCGTGAAAAGCAGGAAGAGGGCGAGGAAATGGCCAAGGAGGACTTCCTGGCCTGGCACAAGGTGCTGGCCAAGAAGGGCTGGGTGGCCCCGGCCTGGCCCGAGAAGGTCGGCGGCCCGGGCTGGACCTCGGTTCAGCGCTATATCTGGTCAGAAGAGACCGCCCGCGCCGATTGCGTTCCGATCCTGCCGTTCGGCATCAACATGGTCGGGCCGGTGATCTACACCTTCGCCACGCCCGAGCAGAAAGAGCGGTTCCTGCCGCAGACCCTGTCGGGCGATATCTGGTGGTGCCAGGGCTATTCCGAGCCGGGTGCGGGTTCCGACCTGGCCAGCCTCAAGACCAAGGCCGAACGTTTCACCGGCGATGACGGCAAGGAATACTACCTCGTCAACGGCCAGAAGACCTGGACCACGCTCGCCCAGCACGCCGACTGGATCTTCTGCCTAGTCCGCACCGACCCGACCGCCAAGATCCAGGAAGGCATCTCTTTCCTGCTGATCGACATGAAATCGCCGGGCGTCACCGTTCGCCCGATCATCACCCTGGGTGGTGAGCACGAGGTCAACGAAGTCTGGCTCGAGAACGTCAAGGTGCCGGTCGAGAACCGCATCTTCGAGGAAAACAAGGGCTGGACCTGCGCCAAGTTCCTGCTGGCGCACGAGCGTTCCGGCATCGCCGGCGTCGCGCGCTCCAAGCGCGGCATCGAGCGCATCCGCGCCATCGCCTCGACGGAACTGTCGGATGACGGCGAGAGCCTGCTGGCTGATCCGGCCTTCAAGCGCAAGGTCGCTGAGCTCGAGATCGACCTCACGGCCCTGGAGTTCACCGAACTGCGCACCTTGGCGGGCGAAGCGGCCGGCAAGGGCCCCGGCCCGGAATCCAGCGTCCTGAAGATCAAGGGCACCGAGATCCAGCAGCGCATCACCGAACTGGTGCTGGAAGCGGCGGGTCATTATGGCGCACCCTACTTCCGGGGCTTCCCGAACGATGGCGACAACGCCCATCCGATCGGTCCCGAGTTTAGCCATCGCGCCGCGCCGACCTATTTCAACGTCCGCAAGACGTCGATCTATGGCGGGTCCAACGAGATCCAGCGCAACATCATCGCCAAGATGGTGCTGGGGCTCTAGCGCCAAGGCTTGTCATCCCGGGCGCGCCGACGGCGTGACCCGGGACCGCCTACTCACAGATCTTCAAGATCCCGGCTCTCCGCTCCAATGCCGCCGGGACTACAGAACAAAAAGACGGGAAACCCTGGGATGGATTTCAATTTCACCGAAGAGCAGTCGATGGTCCGCGACACGGTCGCGAGCTTCCTGCAGGACAAGTACGACTTCGAGACCCGCCGCAAGATCGTGGCCTCCGAGGCCGGCTGGCGCGCCGATCACTGGAAGGCCTTCGCCGAGGAGCTGGGCATTCTGGGCGCCTCGTTCAGCGAAGAGCTGGGCGGCCTGGGCGGCGGCGCCATCGACAACATGATCATCATGGAAGAGTTCGGCAAAGCTCTGGTGATCGAGCCCTATCTGGGCACGGTTGTGATCGGCGGCGGCTTCATGAAGCATTCGGGCTATGCCGGCGCGTCCAGCGTCATCGAGGGCATCATCGGCGGCACGACCACCATCGCCTTCGCCTACGCCGAACCCCAGGGCCGCTACACCTGGCGTGACTTGAAGACGACCGCCAAGAAGGATGGCTCTGGCTACATCCTCAATGGCCACAAGGCCGTCGTGGTCGGCGCGCCATTCGCCACCCACCTGATCGTCACGGCCCGCACGGGCGGCGCCCAGCGCGACGCCGGCGGCGTGTCTGTGTTCCTGGTCGACAAGAGCCTGCCGGGCATCGTCACCCGCGACTATCCTACCGTCGACGGTAACCGCGCCTCGGAAGTCTATTTTGAGAACGTCTCGATCCCCGCCGACGCCCTGATCGGCGTCGAGGGCGAAGGCCTGCCGCTGGTCGACAAGGTGATCGACGAAGCCACGGTCGCCGTTGGCGCTGAGGCGACCGGTGTACTGCGCAAGCTGCATGAAAACACGCTGGACTATGCCCGTCAGCGTAAGCAGTTCGGCACCGCTATCGCCAACTTCCAGGTGCTGCAGCACCGGATGGTCGACATGTTCATCAATGTCGAGCAGGCGGTTTCGATGACCTACATGGCCACCATCAAGATCGACGAGAACGACGCCACGCGCGCTCAAGCCGTCTCGGCGATGAAGGTTCAGATCGGTCGGGCCTGCAAGTTTGTGGGCCAGAACGCCATCCAGATCCATGGCGGTATGGGCATGACCGACGAGCTGGCCATTGGCCACTATTTCAAGCGTGCTTCGATCATCGAGGGTCTGTTCGGCTCGGTGGATCATCACCTGAAGCGCTACGAAGGCCTGTCATTCGACGCGGCGGCCTAGGGCGCTGTAGCCCCGTGGGCGACTTCGCCCACGGAACATCGGTTCGGAACGATGAAATCGCCTGCGTCATCCCGACGCGGGCGATTTTTCTTTGGCGACCTTGCTCTGGTCGATTGAGGGCTGACGTGCGTAACCCCTTGCCCACAAGGGCCTTATCGCAAAGAAGAAATGGCAATTAAGTCAGTATAAAGATGAAATTACAGATGAAGGTCGAGCAATTATCCGCAGGCTGATATCATCCTTATACGGACTAAAAACGCTTGCGAGCCCCACAATTCGGCGCATGCTTTGCCACGACGCGCTGACGACTAGGAGGGGACCACCCCTGTAAGCCGCGCGCGTCTCCTGGTCCCACTGGCCTGTCTGGGAGACGCCGCCATGACTGTATCGAAGATGAACCACGCCATGCTTTCGTTCGCCCTGCTGGGCGGCATGTTGGTCGGAGGACGCTCGACGCCGAAGCCGCAGGCTTCGCCGTCACGGCCTTCAAGGCAGAAATAGTTCAAGTCGCTGTAGCGTAGAGGAGGGGCGGCCCGCATCGCGCGGACCGCCCCTTGTCGCATCAGGGCTTGGCGGCCGTGTTGCAGTCGGCGATGCCGGCTTCATCCAACGTTTCGCCTCGGTAGTTGAAAGACACCACGGTTCCGAGCTCCGCAGCGATCTTGCGACAGGTTCGACCGATCGGCAGCGACTTGACCTGGGGCGAGGCGCAAACATCGCCCGTGCAGCGCCAGGCCGCGCCATCCTGGATCAGGCTGGGAACCTTGGCGGGAGCCTTGAGTTTGACCACCGCGCCTTCGGCGGCGAAAGCGCCGGTCGACAGGGCCGAGGCCGCGACGAGCGCGGTCAGAAAAATACGCATGACAGTTTCCTTTATCCCCTTGGTCGAAGGGGAGGTCGACCAAGCCGGAAAGTGCGTTGCGTTTGGAAACTAAGTCAAGAGGCGAACGCTTGTTTGAGGTCCGCTTTGATAGAATTCCGCGTCCCAAGACAAGAGGGCCGGTACGATATCCCCGGCGTGCTCGAAAGAGCGCCAGGTCTGGGCCAGCGCCGGTGGCGTAAGGCCCTCGTCGATGGTGTGCTGAAGCAGGGCGAACAGAGGATCCCAGAAGCCTCGCGGATTATGGAAGACGATTGGCTTCTGATGCAGGTCCAGCCGCCGCCAGGACAGAAGCTCTATGATCTCCTCCAGCGTGCCGATGCCGCCAGGCAGCACGACAAAGGCGTCTGCCTGCTCGAACATCAGCATTTTCCGCTCGTGCATGTTGGCGACGACGATCGTTTCAACGTCGTCGAAGGGTTGCTCCCGACCGGTCAGGAACTGCGGGATGATCCCCAGCACCCGGCCGCCGGCCGCATGAGCGCCGCGCGCCGTCGCGCCCATCAGGCCCACGCCGCCACCGCCATAGATAAGCTTCAGGCCTGCCTGAGCGAAGCTGGCGCCGATCTCGCCAGCAGCGGCGATGAAGGCGGGGTCGGCGTCATTGGAGGAACCGCAATAGACGCAGACGGAGTCCAGGCGCCTAGACTCATCGGGCATCGTCGTTCACTCCAGCAAAAGAAAAGGCGCGCCGAGGTCGCGCGCCACCTATGTACAGCCGGCGCGGTCCGTCGCGCCGACATGAGCGCCTTATGATCAGGATTCGCACCGCCCGTTTCAAGTCGATGGTCGCCCCGGGCTTTCTGGCCGGGATATTGATCGGTTCGGCGAGCATCCTTTCAGGCTGCGACGACGCGGGCAAGGATGAGTGGCGGCCGAAAACGCCGTCCGCGTCGACCCAGGCCGACGCGGCCGAGGCCGGCTATGTGGCGCCGCCGCGAGTCGATCAGGTGGCGCGCGAGGCCTCGGGCTTGGTGCTCTCGGGTGCCGGCGCGCCTGACGCCAGCGTGCGCCTGGGTGCGCCTACCGGTGAGATCGTCACCGGCAAGGCCGACGCCAAGGGACGCTGGAGCCTGAAGGTGCCCTACAGCCCCAGTGTTCGCCTTTACGGCCTGTCGATGACGCGGGGTGATCGAACGGTCCAGGCCGAGGGCTATGTGATGGTCACGCCGGAAGGATCGGTGGCCTTGCTGCGTGCGGGTTCCGGCGCCTGGCGTCTGTCACAACCTTCGGCATCGCCCCGTATCCTTGCGGTGGACGTCGACCCCGAGGGCGGCGCGGTGATTTCGGGCATCGCGACGCCGGGTGCGGGACTCAGCGCGCGAGTCGACCGAACGCCGCGGGCAGAAGGCCTGGTCGGCGAGGATGGCCGGTTCTTCCTGTCTCTGAGCGAGCCGCTCGGTCCGGGCGCCCACGATATCCAGGTCAGCGGCGAAGGCGGCGAGCAGAAGATCACGGTGGTCGTCTCGCCGGCCGCGCCCCTGACCAGTGGTCCGGTCCGGGCCCAGCGCACTCCGGCCGGCTGGCGCGCCGACTGGATGACGCCAGGCGGTGGGGTCCAGACCACGCTGCTGACCCAGGCGGCGTCTCGATGAGGGGCTTCGGCTCGGCTCCGTCATCCCGCGAAGCGGTGGCCGGCGCGGTCTCGCCGCCTGCGGCGAAAGTGCGCTTCTGGGGCGCGATGGGCGACCTTTTCAGGCTTGTGCTACGCTCGAACGCGCCGGGCCTGCGCTGGCGCGTCAGTTTGGCCCTGGGCTTTACCCTCGTGGGCAAGGCCCTGGGTGTGCTGGCGCCCCTGCTGCTGGGCGCGGCGGTCAACAAGCTGGCGGCCGGCCAAGGCGCGGTCGGCGCTGTCACCTGGGCCTTCGCCGGCCTGGCGGCGGGCTGGGCCCTGATCCGCTTCATCTCGGCGGCGGCGCCCCAGGCGAGGGACGCCGTCTTCACGCCCGTGGCGCAAGCCGCCCAGAACCGCGCGGCAGTCGAGACCTTCGCCCATGCCCTGTCGCTGTCGATCGACTTCCACCAGTCCAAGCGCACGGGATCACTGTCGCGGGTGATCGACCGGGGCGCGCGGTCGATGGATTTCCTGCTGCGCAGCCTGGTTTTCAACCTGGCGCCGACCGCTATCGAACTGATCATGGCCGCCGTCGTCCTGGCCAAGGCCTATGACTGGCGGTTCGCCGCCATCGCCCTGCTGACCGTGGGGGTCTACGGCTACATCACCTTCGCCATCTCCGACTGGCGCATCGGCCACCGGCGCGCGCTCAACGAAGCCGACGCCGAGGCCGCCGGGCGCGCCGTGGACGCCCTGATCAACTACGAGACCGTCAAGTCGTTCGGCGGCGAGGCCCGGGCGGTCGGCGGCTACCAAAGCGCGCTCGACATCTATGGCCGCGCCCAGATCCAGGCCACCAACTCGCTGACCCTGCTTAATGTCGTCCAGTCGGCCGTGATGAGCCTCGGCTTGGGCGTCATGGCGGTGCTGGCCGGAACCGAGGCCTCGGCCGGACGGATGGGACCGGGCGACGTCACCGCCGCCGTGCTGATCCTGATCAACCTCTATGCCCCGTTGAACATCCTGGGCTTTGCCTATCGCGAGATCCGCCAATCCTTCATCGACATGGAGGCTATGCTCGAACTGCGCCGGCAGAGCGCCGACGTCGCCGACGCGCCAGACGCCATCGACCTGCCACCCTGCGCGGACCAGCGCGGCGGAGCGGTCCTGTTCGAGGCTGTTTCGTTCCGTCACGGCGCGCGGTCGGAAGGCCTCGATCAGGTCTCCTTCGCGGTTCGCCCCGGAACCACGGTCGCCATCGTGGGACCCTCCGGGGCCGGCAAGACCACGCTTGTGCGCCTGGCCCTGCGGATGATCGACCCGCAGTCTGGACGGGTCACGTTGGATGGTCATGACCTGCGCGACCTGACGCAGGCCTCGCTGCGCCGCGCGGTGGCGCTGGTGCCGCAGGATGTGGCGCTGTTCAATGACACCGTGTTGGGCAACCTCATCTTCGCGCGACCGGAAGCAACCGAGGCTGAGGTCTGGGCCGCCGCCGAAGCCGCCGAGCTGGGTGAATTCATCCGCAACCTGCCCGACGGCATGGCCACCAAGGTCGGTGAGCGTGGTCTCAAGCTGTCTGGCGGCGAGCGGCAGCGGGTCGGTATCGCCCGGGCGCTGCTTGCCCAGCCCCGGGTCCTGGTCCTGGACGAAGCCACCAGCGCCCTGGACAGCCGCACCGAGGCCGCCATCCAGGAGTCCATGCGCCGGAGCTGGTGAAGGGCCGCACGACGCTGGTGGTGGCCCACCGCCTGTCGACCATCGCCGACGCCGACGAGATCGTCGTGCTGCGGCGGGGCAAGATCGTCGAGCGCGGCGCTCACGCTGCGCTGCTGGAGGCCGGCGGCGAATACGCGGCGCTGTGGCGGCGGCAGACGCGCGAGAAGGCTCCGGCCTGATCGGCCTTTCGCCTCGTGACGTCGAAGGGCTATATCCTTCGCGAAAGCCGGTTAGGAGACTCGCCTTGCGCTATCTGCACACCATGGTCCGCGTTCGCGATCTCGACGCCTCGCTGCGGTTCTATTGCGAAGGCCTGGGCCTGACCGAAATGTACCGGACGGAGAATGACAAGGGCCGGTTCACCCTGGTGTTCTTGGCTGCGCCAGATGACGTCGAGCTGGCCAAGGCGCGACAGGCTCCGCTGGTCGAGCTGACCTACAACTGGGATCCCGAAGATTATCAGGGCGGCCGCAATTTCGGCCATCTGGCCTATCGGGTCGACGACATCTACGAGACCTGTCAGCGCCTGATGGATATGGGCGTGACCATAAACCGCCCGCCGCGAGACGGTCACATGGCGTTCGTACGTTCGCCGGACAACATTTCGGTCGAACTGCTGCAGGACGGCGCTCTGCCGGCCGCCGAACCCTGGGCCTCCATGCCCAATGTCGGCGCCTGGTAGGCGTCAGGCCCGCATTCCCGCCAGTTCCTCAAGGCGACGACGCGGGTAGTCCTTGATGGCTGCCCACATCAGGCCCTCGAGCTTTACGCGATAAGCGGTCTCATATCCCATCGTCAGCGGGGACTGGGCGTCTGTGGCCAGCGCGCGAGCAAGGGTCTTGCGGGTGATGACCGCGTCACGATTGACCGGGATCTCGATCCGCTCTTTTGCGACCCAGTCGTCGATTTCCATCGTGGCCCTAAGGGCGGTCTGGATCAGCGCCGGGAGGGATTGAATGTCCTGGCGCGTCCCGATGGCCATGACAGGGACGGGCGCCTTGGGATCGTTCACCCTGAACTCCAGCGTGGCGACTACGCGTTGCAGGGTGGCGGGCCAGTGGTCGTCAGCGGTGATCATGGTTAAGCCATAGCCCCGACACTGGCGTCGGTGAAGCGCCGCGTAGCGTCGTTCGTTCAAGCAACAAAGTCGGCGGCCGCCTTGTTGGGGTGTCAAATCCTCAAAATGGGCAATCTTGACCATTGGACGGCGCGGCGCTTCTATAGGCGCCGAATGGGGGCGCAGCATCGCCCTTGGTTGCACGGTGACGAACGCGATCCAGCGTTGGTTGAGCGGAAGCCGCGACCTCCGCTTTGGCGAAGGTCGCTACTCACGGCCCGACGTGACGCCGGACGCTTATCGACCTCTGCGTCCGGTCTGGATCCGGGTGCGCTGCTTGAGCAAATCGGCGAAGATCTGGCCGGACGCACCCAAGCTGCAGGGATCGGCGCTATCGGCGTCTACTTGAACAGTGTAGGGGCGAATTCAGCCAGATAGTCGCGCCAGTTGGACCAGGTGTGGCCACCAGGGGTTTCGCGATAGGTGTAGCGGATTTTGTAGTCATCCAGCATCTTGCGGGTCGGCGCGACGGCGCCGTGCAGGAAGTCATCCTTGCCCATGGCGAAGAAGATGGGCTTGGTCGACGCGGCTCGGCGTTTCAGCTCCGCGTCGTGCAGGTCGGTATAGGTCTTGTCTTGCCCGGGCATGTAGAAGCCCATGCTGAACACTCCCACCTGGCCGAAAATCTCTGGGTGCGGCAGGCCGAAGGCGAGGGTGTGGGCGCCGCCCATCGAGAGGCCCGCCATCGCCCGCCTTTCAGGTTTGGGCTGGGTGCGGAAATGGCCATCGACATAGGGCACCAGGTCCTTCAGCAGGTCGCCGCCGAAGTCGGTGTTGTTGAACTGATCCATGCCCGCCTTGATGGGCGTATGTCCGAACGGCATGACGACGATCATCGGCTCGGCCTTGCCGGAGGCGATCAGGTTGTCGAGTATCAGGTTGGCATGGCCCACTGAGGTCCAGCTGTTGTCGCTGTCGCCGGCGCCGTGCACCAGATAGAGCACGGGATAGCGACGCGCGCCGCCGGCCTCGTAGCCTGGCGGTGTATAGACGTGGGCGCGGCGCAGGTCGCCAAGGGTCGTCGATGGATAGCTCACCGTCGAAACCACCCCATGGGGAATGGCGGGGTCGTAGCTGTAGAACTTGGCTGCGGGGCCCGCGACCTCGAAGACCGACTGCACACCGCGCCAGCCTTGGCTGAACTTGAAGGCTTGGGGGTCCGCCAGGGTGACGCCGTCAACGTTGAACGCGTAGCGGTACACGCCCGCGTCCACCGGGGTGGTTGTGGTAGCCGCCCAATAGCCCAGGGCGTCCTTGCTCATGGCCAGGCCGGGAGGCGCTCCGCCCATACCGAAGGGGATGCCCGGCAGGTCGCTACTGAGGAAGCGGGCTTCGGCGGCATGGGGCGCACAGAGTCGGAACTGATAGCGGCCGTCGGCAAGCTTCTCGACGGAGTCGAACTGCAGCGGGAACTGGTTGGGGGCCCGGTCTTCACACTTGGGTGTCTCATCGGCCAGGGCGGATGATCCCAGCCCAACCCCGGCGCAGAGAGCTGCGGTTGAGAGTATGGCCGACATCATACTGGCCATTACGGGGGCTGAGCCTCGAAGATGATCTGAAGACAGGGCGCTGCATTTTGAGCGCTTGGTCCGAGAGCGGCTATCCATGTCTTTTCTTCCCTTTTTGAGTCCCGGCGCCAGGGAGAGCTTGCCCTCAAAGTTCAGGAAAGCAAATTATTCGACTGTGTTCGCTAGGTGATAAATCTTGATGTGAACAGGTCGCTCTATGCGGTGAGTTCCTCAACGGAAGTCCGATCGGATATCGAACATAAGGCCCGCCGAAGTCGGAGTCCGACTTTGTTGTCGGGATTCAATTGTTGCAGAAGCTGCCTATCGTCGTCGGAGTTTCTACCAATTTACGCCCCAGTCCGTGAAAAATGATCGCGTGGTGGGAAAAGACAACGTTGTCGTTGCTGATCTGTCGCCCGCCAACCCACCCTTTTGAACGTGAAGCCGGGGCTATCGCAGGCCCCAGATCGAAAACGATCCGCTTACCGAAAAAGGGGGAATAAAATGCAACTGAAAACCCGTACCCGCACCAAGCTTTCAATGTTTCTGAGGCCATCCGTGCTGGCGCTCACGGCCGGCGCCAGCCTGGCTCTTGCGGCGTCGCCGGCGCTGGCCTACGGGGCCGGCGAAGAGACAGAGGCGAAGAAGGCCGGCTCTTCCGAGGTCATCATCGGCGAAATCGTCGTGACGGCGCGGAAGAAGGCCGAAGACATTCTCAAGACGCCCGTCACCGTGTCGGCCCTCACCAGCGAAGACATTGAAAAGCGCGGCATCATCTCGATCGCGGATGTGGCGGAGAACACGCCCGGTCTGAATCTCAACAACAATGCCTCCGGCCGAGCCGACCGCTCGTTCCAGCAACTGGTTCTGCGTGGCTTTACGCCATCGTCGGTTCTGGCGACCACGACATCGATGTTCATCGACGGCGTGCCGGTGGCGTCGCCGTCCGCCCTGACGTCGATCAGCGATCCCGAGCGTATCGAAGTGCTCAAGGGGCCACAAAGCGCCTATTTCGGCCGCAACACCTTCGCCGGCGCGATGAACATCGTGAACAAGATCCCTAGCGGCGAATGGGGCGGTTCGGTTTCCGGCATGGTCGGCGCCCGCAACAGCTACCGGGTGCGGGGGGACATCGAAGGCCCGATCGTTGGCGACAAGCTGACCTTCCGCCTGTCGGCGAGCAAGGACGCCAAGGACGGCTCCTACAAGAACGCCTATGACGGCGGCACCTTGGGCGATCAGTCGACCAAGACGGCCACCCTGCTTATCGCCGCCAAGCCGATCGACTCGCTGACGATCAAGGCGTTCGGCCTTGTGTCAGAGAGCCATGATGGCGTCGCCGCCAACAGCCGCATTTCCGCCTACACCGTCGCGGACGCCAGCGGCAAGGTTGTGTTCCAGGGACAATCGAACTGCAAAATCAACGGTGCAGTGCCTTATATTTGTGGCACCACGCCCAAGCTCGCCAATGCGGTTTCGTCCAACACCAAGCTTGACGCCTTCATCAAGAACTTCCTGGCTCAATCCAGGGGCCGGGTGCTGAGCCCCGAGGACGGTGTCCAAGGCTATGGCTTTCTGCGTCGCACCCAGCACATGCATATCGCGGCCGACTGGGCCTTGAGCGATAGCTTCACGCTGTCCTACCTGACTGGCGTGAATCGCGAGGAATGGAGCCAGTTCTCCGATCTCGACGGCTATGACACCAGCGCGTTGTCCAATCCTTTCGGCGGTCCTGGTTCGCGCAGCTATATGGACTTCCCTACCTGGTCGAGCGGCTGCAGCGCGACTATTCCCACGAAGCCCGCTTGACCTTCGACAACAAGGGCAAGTTTCATGGCGTCGTCGGCGCCAGCTATCTGGACGCGTGGACCAAGGGAAGCCTCGGCGGCGGCAACGGCGCCCTCGGGACCACCGTGTTCTCAGGCTTGGGCGGCAAGGACCGCGCCCGCACCATGGGCGCCTTCTTCGGAGCCACCTATGATGTGACGTCCAATCTGTCGGCCAGCCTTGAGGGGCGCTATCAGATCGATACGCTCTATACGTACGCCTCGCCATCGGGCCTGACCACGACGAGCAGCACCTTCATTCCCGCCGGCACCTATGCCGCCGACAAGTTGATCATCAAGAAAACGTTCAAGAAATTCCTGCCGCGTCTGATCGTCAACTATCAGATCTCGCCGAACCTGATGGTCTACGGCTCCGTTGCCGAAGGAGTGAACCCTGCCGGCTTCAACTCGGGCATTCTGAGCCAGAACGACAATATTCAAACCTTGGCGGCCAAGGCCGGCATGAAGATCGCCGTCGAGCCCGAAGAGGTCACCAACTATGAATTGGGCCTGAAAGGTTATGCGTTCGATCGTCGCGTCCGCTTCTCAGCGTCGACCTACTATTCGCAATGGCGCAAGCAGATCAACAATATCCTCCTGACCGTCTATGATCCGGTCGCTCAAAACACGACCTTCGTTTCCGGGTCTTCGAACTCGGGCGCCGTTGATATGTACGGCGTGGAAGTCGATGGTTTCTATGCCGCGACCAACTTCCTGACGCTGAATTTCGCGGGCGCTATCAATCAAAGCTCGATCAAGAAGTTCGTTGGGCCCAGCGTCACGTCCTTGACCGGCGTCACCGACTTCGACGGCAAGGAACAACCCAACACCTCGAAGTACTCGGCGGTGGCGGGCGCGCAATTCCATGGTTCGGTCCCATCTCAGGCCGATATGGATTGGTTCGCGCGCGTGGATTGGACATACAAGTCGGGCGTTTGGTCCAATCAGGCCAACATCGTCAAAACCCAGGATTCCAACGTGTTCAATGCGCGCGCCGGAATTTCCCGCGACAAGTGGTCTATCGAAGCCTTCGTGAGCAACATCTTCAACGAAGACGCCTATACCAGCGTGTCCGACAACTGGGTGTTCACGCCCACCTTCGACAAGTTGGCCACGAACTCGGCCTTGCTGGTCGGTCTGCGCGAGAAGCGGTCCGGCGGCGTTCAAGCCAAGTATAAGTTCTAGCTTCCGACCTTGGAGAGGGCGCCGGCTTCGGCGTCCTCGAAGCCCCAAAGCTCTTGCTCCTGCACGCGCTGGAGCCGTCGCGGGCCCGATTTACTTCTGGGATCGGGCCCAATGCGCCGTCTGAGCGGCGTTGCGCGTGGCGCGCCATGCGACCCTGGCTCTTGCGCTGCTTTTTCTCACCCTGCCTTTTTTGCATCCGCTGCGAGATAACCCCATGACAGACCAACCGATTTTGTCGCGCCGTGCGGCGTTTGGCGCCGCCGCCGGAGCCTTGGCTGCGGGGACGGCGAGCGCAGCGTTCGCGGGCGCGCCCCGTCCGAAGCTCGACCTGAACGACCCCGCCCAGCGGGCGCGGGCGCGGGCCAAGGTCATGGGGTCGGCGGGTGAGGAAACGGTGCCGGTTCTGTATCGCCTGCACCTCTATGGCTATCTCAACGACGGCAATCTGGTTCCGCTGTTTACGCTCAATCACCTGAGCGTCACCGACTGGAAGCCGTTGCCCAATGGCAACCACCTGGCCCGGACCTGGGAATGCGGCGTTTACTGCCGGTTCGACACCGACGAGGTCCTGGAGGTCTGGGAAAATCCGGTGACCGGCGAAAAGCGGCCGGTATGGGAATTTCTCGGTGGGCCGTTCACCGCTGAAATCGGTCCGGACGGCGCCATTCTGAAGGGTGCGGAACTGAAGCCGCAAGCCCTGCGCATGGACGTCTTCGGCGATATGCTGATCATCCCCATGGCGTCCAGCACCGCAATGCCCAACCCGATGAAGCCGTCGGAGTGGCCCACCCAGTCGGCCGGTTTGACCAGCTATTGGGAATCGCAGGCCACCTATTCGGCCAAGTTGGCCGACGTCGCCGATCCGGGCATTTTCAACGCCAGCGCCACCTGCACCTTCCAGAACATGGGCACCTGGCATCCCTGGCTCGGCATGGGAAATCGCCCCGGCCGCACCTATGGCCGCGCCTATGGAGCCAAGCTGTCGGGATTTGACGCCATCCCCCGCGCCATGCGCATCGGGTTCGAGACGAAGACTCCCGAGATCTTTGCCACGAAGGATTGGACTGCGCCGCGCTTTGACATCCTGGAGTATATGAAGGGCCGCACGCCGGGCTGATCGCGACAGGGCGCAGGGTCTGGCCGGTCCCGATCGGATGTCCGACACGTGGGGAACCGGCCTTTCTCCGCTTGCTGAAAGGGCTCAAATCAAACGTCCATCGCCCGTGGATGGACCTGTGCGGTGGAGTATTCAGATGGCGATCGCTCAATCGAGCACGGCGAAGCGGATCAGCCTCGCCAAAGCGGCTCTGGCGGCGGCCTTGCTCTTGGGGGCGCGGGGCGCCGCCCTGGCTCAGGTGCCAGTTCAGGTCCAGGCGACGCCGTTTGCCGATCAGGCCCAGCCCACGGCGCCCGACTATGCTCAGCCGCAGGCTTGGGCCGCGTTTGGGGACCGTCCCGCCGTCAGCGACGCCATTCCCGCGGGCGCCACGCCCAAGGCCAAGGCGGCCAAGGTCGATGTCTTTTACGTCCACCCGACCACCTTCCGCAGCACTGATCACTGGAACCAGGACCTGGCCGACACGGCGGTGAACGCCTGGACGGACGGCAGCGTCATCGCCCGCCAGGCGGGAGTGTTCAACGGCTGCTGCCGGATCTTCGCGCCGCGCTATCGCCAGGCTTCGACCCTGGCCCTGGGCAAGCTGCAGGGCGACGGCGGCAAGGCCTTCGATCTGGCCTATGGCGATGTCGAGCGGGCGTTTGACTATTACATTGCCCATGAGAACCACGGCCGTCCCTTCATCCTGGCCGGTCACAGTCAGGGCGGTTCGCACATCGCCCGGCTTCTGGAGCGCCGGATCGACGGATCGCCGCTGCGCCAGCAGATGGTGGCGGCCTATGTCATCGGCATGAACCTGGCCGAGGGCGACTTCCCCCGGACCTACAAGAACACCCCGGTCTGCCAGACGTCCGCCCAGCTCCATTGCGTGGTGCAATGGAACGCCGTGCTGGAGACGGCGGATCTGGACCTCATCACCCGCTTTTCCGAAAAGCGCTTCGTGGATCGCTACGGCGTCGAGGCCGGCAAGACGACCCTGTGCGTCAATCCGCTGACCTTCGACACCCGCAAGCCGGAGGCGACGGCCGCCCTCAGCCTGGGCGCCGTGCCCGGGGCGCCCGACGCCTCGGCTCTCCAGCCGCTGCGGGCCAACGCCGTCTCGGCGCGCTGCACGCGGGGCTATCTCGTGGTCACGCCCGATCCGGCCCTGAACCTGCAACCCCTGCCTGGCGGAAGCATGCACTATCACGACCTAGGCCTGTTCTATGCCGACGTGCGCGCCAACGCCCAGCTGCGGGCCGAAGCGATGCTGAAAGAGGCCAAGCGCCACTAGGAGGGCAGGGCGCTCTCCGCGCTTCGGATAGAGGCGAGGACGGCTGTCGGTTCGCCCGCCCGTTCAGGCAAGGGGGCTATCTTGTTGGTGAGGACGTCATGAAAACCCATCGCGCCTATGCGCAGGGCCCCTTTGGCCTTGTCCACTTCCACGATACGGGCGGTGAGGGGCGGCCGCTGATCCTGAGCCATCAGTCGCCGCAGTCGGCCCGGCAGTTCGATCTGCTATTGCCGGCCCTGGTCAAGCGCGGCCTGCGGGCGATCGCGGTGGATCACCCTGGCTACGGCATGTCGGATCCGACGCCGGATGTTCCCAGCATCGCCGACTATGCGGCGGTCTTTCCCGCTGTTCTGGATCGTCTGGGCCTGGCCCGCGCCGATTTCGCCGGACACCACACCGGCGCCCAGGTCGTCACCGAGGTGGCTCTGCGCTACCCGGAGCGGGTGCTCAATCTGGTCCTCAACGGACCCAGTCCCTTCGAGCCGGAAGAGCTAGAACGCCTGAGGGCGCACACCACCGCCGAGGAAAAGGTCCTGGTGCTGGGCGAGGATGGCGCTCATCTGGCCCAGACTTTCCAGACGCGCTGGCGCTTGCATGGTCCTGGCGCCGATCCGGCCATCATCACTCGCATCGTCGCCGAGAAGTTCATTGGTCTGGGCCCGGTCTGGTGGGGCCACAATGCGGCGTTCGCCTATGACCACGCCGAGGCGCTCTCTCGCCTGACCCACCGTTCGCTGATCCTGACCAACAAGGATGACGTGATCTATGATTGCGCCGTGCGCGCCCGCGCCCTGCGTCCGGATTTCGACTATGTCGAGCTGGAGACCGGGGGCGCCGACCTGACCGACGCGCATCCTGAGGCCTGGGCCGAGATCGTCTCCCAGTTCCTGGCCCGCGCCTGACCGCTCCGTGATCGGGCGAGGCCTGGCGTCTTACCAGGCCACGGTCTCGCCTTTCAGGTTCAGGAAGGCGCCGCTTTGCGCAAGATCGGTGGCGGCGATGATATCCCGCTGACGGCGCACGCTTTCATCGACGTCCCAGGTGGCGGCCGAGCCGCCCAGATCGGTCTTGGTCCAGCCCGGCGCCATCGAGATTACCGTGACGCCGCGATCCTTCAGGTCGATCGCAAGGCCTCGCGTCAGCATGTTCAGCGCCGCCTTGCTGGAGCGATAGGCGTGGGACTGGCCTTGGGTATTGTTGGCGATCGAGCCAAGGTCCGACGACATCATCACAATCTGCCGCGTGGATCCCGCCAGCAGATTGGGCAGCAGAGCGGCGGTCAGGCGGAAGACGCCGACGACATTGACCTGCAGGATCTCCGTCCACTGGTCATAGTCCATGCCCTCCAAAGTTTGTCGGTGGGCGCTGTCGTCCCAACTGCCGCCGTAGAGGCCGGCATTGTTGATCAGGACATCGATCGGCGCGCCGTCCAGGCGCTGGGCCAGGGCCTGGATCGAGGCGCCGTCGCCCTGGTCCAGCGCTTCGATGCGCAGGGTGTCTGGGTGATCCGCCGCCAGAGCCGTGAGGGGCTCGGCCCGGTCTGGCGCACGACAGGCGGCGATCACCGACTGCCCTGCGGCCAGGGCCTGGCGCACATGTTCAAGGCCGATGCCACGATTGGCGCCGGTGATGAGGAGGGTTTGGGTCATGGGGCCTCTGGCGGGCAATAGGGGGGGGCGGCGAGGACCTCGGTTGGCCTCAGATCGCCACCGTGGCGCAGTCATAACTGAACAGACCCAGGGTCTCTTCATTCCGCAGGCCGCCAAGACCGTAGTTGTCGCTCTCCTGACCTTGCAGCCGGTCGGCGTTGTCGTTGGATTCCAGCTGCAGGAAACTTGTACGCTCGTGACGGGCCGCCTCATAGCGCGCCAGGGCTTCGCTGATGTTCGGAAAATCTTGCAGCGCGCGGGTCAGGACGACGGCGTCCTCGATGCCGGCCGCGGCGCCTTGGCCCAGGAAGGGAGTCATGGCGTGCGCGGCGTCACCCAGCAGCACGATGCGGTCGTCGATCCGCCAAGTCGGCAGGGGCTGGCGGGCGTTGATGGCCCACTTATAGAGCTTGCTGTCGTCGATCTTGCTGATCATCAGGTGCACGTCGTCGCACCAGCCGGCGAACAGTTCGGCCAGTTCGGTGCGCGTGGCGCGGATGGTCCAGCCGTCTTCGTCCCAGCCGCTCTGGCGGATGAAATAGACGAGGTTGAGGATCTCGCCGCCGCGCACCGGATAGCGAACCGCCAGGCGACCGGGCCCGATATGGATGCCGGGGTTTTCCGCCAGATGGGCGATGTCCGGAGTGACGGGGATCAGGCCGCGGTAGGCGATGTGGCCGGTGAAATGCGGTGCTGTGGTCTCAAACAGCGTGCGAACCACCGATTTGACGCCGTCGGCGCCGATCAGCAGGTCCGCCTCGGCCTTTGTTCCGTCGGTGAAGATGATCTGCGTGCGGCCCTCCAGCGACGCCACGCTTTCGACTGCGCGGCCGATGTGCAGCCGTCCGCCGGCGTCGGCCACTGCCTTGACCAGGATCGCATGCAGGTCGGCGCGGTGGATATAGACATAGGGCGCGCCATACTGCTCGCGCATCTGGTTGCCCCGTTCGAGGCTGAACAGCACGCGGTTGTCCTGCCAGTGGCGGATGGTCTGGCCCTTGGGTTCGACCCCAGCCTTGGCCACCGCCTCGCCGACGCCCAGATAGTCGAACCCGCGCATCGCGTTAGGGGCCAGGGTCACGCCCGCGCCGATGTCGGCCCAGGCCGGGGCGGCCTCATAGACATCGACGGAGAAGCCCGCACGGCTGAGGCCCAGAGCGGCGGAAAGACCGCCAATCCCGCCGCCAACGATCGCAATGGTGGGTTTAGAGCTCACAGACATGCTCCCGCGGCGAACCGTGACTAAAGGACAATGACAGCCTTCCCTCTAGACCCCGCATTCCGGGCGGCAAAGCGCTAGAGCCGGGCTTACCGCTGCGCGGATAGGCCCTCGCGTTGGGTCAGGTTCTGCTCTTCGGGATCGGTCTCGACCAGATTGATCAGGAAGCCGTCGGGATCGCGCAGGCAGATCTCGGTCTGAGCCCGATGGGGCAGGCGAAACACATGCGGCTGGCCGCACCAGCGCGCGCCAAGTCCGCGCAGGGCGGACACGGTTTGGGCCACGGAAGGGACGTAGAAGACGAGGGCCGCCTCGCCGCGCCGGGCCGGACCGTCGCCGGGCGGGATCCCTTCCGCCGGATGACGCGGGTCCAGCGTGAACAGGCCGATCATCCCGAAATTGGGGCCTGTGCGTTTGAGGATCCGGACCTGATAGGGCCAGTGCTCTTCGAACCCCAGGATGGTGCTGGCCGAGGGATCGTCCAGCAGGCCTTCGTAATAGACCTCGTCCAGGCCCAGGCTGCGATAGAACTGGGTCGAGCGCTCCAGATCCTCGACAAACAGGGTGGTGCGGATCAGGGCTGAGGACTGGACCATGGCTTGGGCTGGGTCCGATCAGGCCGAAACGGCGATGCCGACGTATTTGAGCTCCATATAGTCGTCCATGCCGTACTTTGAGCCTTCGCGACCCAGGCCCGACGCCTTGACCCCGCCGAACGGCGCGACCTCGGTGGAGATCAGACCCTCATTGACGCCGACCATGCCGTATTCCAGCGCTTCGCTGACCCGGAAGGCACGCGACAGATCGCGGGTGTAGAGATAGGCGGCCAGACCAAAATCGGTGTCGTTGGCCAGCCGGATCGCTTCTTCTTCGGTTTCGAAGCGGAAGATCGGCGCCACGGGGCCAAAGATCTCTTCGCGAAAGCACAGGGCGTCGGTGGGAACATCGACCAGCAGGGTCGGCGGATAGAAGAGGCCGCCGCGCGCATCGGGCACCCCGCCGCAAACGACGCGAGCGCCGCGATTTACGGCGTCGCGCACATAGTGCTCGACCTTGCCCAGGGCGCCGGTGTCGACCAACGGGCCCAGGGTGACGCCGGGTTCGAAGCCGTCGCCCAGCTTCAGGCCGGCGATGGCCTTGGTCAGGGCGGCGACGAAGGCGTCATGAATGCCCGACTGCACCAGCAGGCGGTTGGCGCAGACGCAGGTCTGGCCGCTGTTGCGGAACTTGGCCACCAGCGCGCCCTGCGCGGCGGCCTCCGGATCGGCGTCGTTGAAGACGATGAAGGGCGCGTTGCCGCCCAGCTCCATCGAGGTCTTCTTGATGGTCGGGGCGCACTGGGCCAGCAGCTGCGCACCCACCTCGGTGGATCCGGTGAAGCTGAGCTTGCGGACCTTGCGATTGGAGGTCAGCTCGCCGCCGATCGGCGCGGCCGAGCCGGTGATGATGTTGCAGACGCCGGGCGGAAGACCCGCGTCGCTCGGCCAGGACGCCGATGGCCAGGGCCGAGAAGGGCGTCTTGCTGGCGGGGCGGATCACGCCCGTACAGCCTGCCGCCCAGCCCGCGCCGGCCTTGCGGGTGATCATCGCCGCCGGGAAGTTCCAGGGCGTGATGGCCGCGAACACCCCGATCGGCTCCTTGCGGACCAGGATGCGGCGGTCGGCGCGGTTCTCGGGAATGATGTCGCCATAGGCCCGCTTGGCCTCCTCGGCGAACCACTCGATATAGCTGGCGGCGTAGCGGATCTCGCCGGCGCTTTCGGCCAGGGGCTTGCCCTGCTCGGCGGTCATGATCCTGGCCAGATCGTCGATGTTAACCAGCATCAGATCAAAAAGGCGGCGCAGGATGGTCGAGCGCTCGCCCGCCGTCTTCTTCTTCCAGGCGACGAAGGCGGTCGCGGCGGCGTCAATCGCGGCTCGGGTTTCAGCGACGCCGAGATTGGGAACGTGGCCGATGATCTCGCCGGTCGAGGGATTGGACACCGATAGGGTGGCGCCATCCTCAGCGTCGATCCAGCGGCCTCCCACCAGGGCATGCTGCACGAACAGGCTGGGATCGGCCAGTTTCAGCGGATTAGAAGCGGTCATGCGGGATCAGGTTTCCTGAGGCAGGATGATCTGGCGGATTGCAGAGCCATCCTCCAGCGCGTCGAGCAGGCTGTTGATCTCGCTTAGCGGGCTCTTGGAGGTCAGCAGGTGCTCGACGGGCAGTCGGCCGGCCTTCCACAGCGCGATATATTTGGGGATGTCCCGCGCCGGAACCGATGAGCCCATATAGCTGCCCATCAGGGTCTTGCCCTCGGCCACCAGCGAGACGGCCGGCAGGGACAGCATGTCGGCCGGATTGGGCAGGCCCACGGTGACGATCCGGGCGCCGCGACGACCGACGCCATAGGCGGCCAGCAGCACGGCGGCCTTGCCGGCGGTCTCGATCACCACGTCGGCGCCGCGCGGCAGGACTGCAGTGAGGCCGTCCTTGGAGTCGGCCGGGGCGAAGGCGGCCGTCGCGCCCAGCTTCAGCGCCAGCTCGCGCTTGGCCGGCAGCGGGTCGATAGCGATTACCGGATTGGCGCCGCTGGCCACCGCGCCCAACAGGGCCGAGAGACCGACACCGCCCAGGCCATAGATGACCACGCTCTCGCCCGGCTTGACCTTGGCGCTGTTCATCACCGCGCCGACGCCGGTCAGGACGGCGCAGCCGAACAGAGCGGCGATCTCGGCGGGGACATCGGCGTCGATCTTCACCGCCGAGCGGCGATCCACGACGGCATAGTTGGCGAAGCCCGAGACGCCCAGGTGATGGTTCACCGGCGCGCCGCCCTCGCTGAGGCGAAGCCCGCCGCGCAGCATCCGGCCCTCGCCATTGGCCTTGGAGCCCGGACCGCACAGATAGCTTTCGCCGGCCACGCAGTCTTCGCACTCGCCGCAGGCCGGCAGGAAGGCCAGGACCACGCGGTCGCCGATCTTGAACACCGGATCCGCGGTCGAGCCCAGGGCCTCGATGATCCCGGTGGCCTCATGACCCAGCGCCATGGGCATCGGGCGGGGGCGATCGCCATTGACCACTGAAAGATCGCTGTGACACAGGCCCGCCGCGTCGATCCGGATCAAAAGCTCGCCCGGCTGCGGACCGTCCAGCACCAGCTGAGCGACGCGCAGGGGCGCGGAGTCGCGATAGGGGCGCTGGCTGCAGCCGCAGGCGTCCAGGACGGCGGCGCGGATATTTAGACTCACTGTTGGCCTCCCCACTTCTTTTCGAACGCCCAGACGTCCTCAAAGCCGATCATGCCGCAGAAGGTCTTGAAGTCGAACATCGGCATGTCGGCGGGCTCGCCGTCGCCATTGTCGCGCAGGCGGATCAGGGCCTGCTCGATGGCCGAGGCGGCGATCAGGCTGGTCAGAGAGGGATAGATGGCGAAGGCGAAACCGATGTCGGCCAGCGCGTCGCCTTTCAGCACCGGGGTCAGGCCGCCATTGGCCATGTTGGCCATCACCGGCTTGTCGAAGGCGGCGCAGGCCTTGCGCATCTCCTCCTCGCTGGTCAGGGCCTCGGGGAACAGCACGTCAGCGCCGGCCCTGGCGTAGGCTTCCAGGCGACGCAGGGTTCCGTCCAGACCTTCGGACTGTCGCGCGTCGGTGCGGGCCACCACCAGCATGTCCTCGCTGGCGTCCTTGGCCACCTTGATCTTGTCGACCATGTCCTGCACCGGCACGCAGCCGCTTGAAGGGCGTATGGCCGCACTTCTTGGGGAATTCCTGATCCTCAAGCTGGATGGCGCTGACGCCGGCCGCCTCATAGCCCTTGACCGTGTGGTGGACGTTCAGCAGGCCGCCATAGCCGGTGTCGGCGTCGGCGATCAGGGCGGCCTTGCTGGTGCGGGCCACCGTGGCCATGCGGTCCAGCATCTGGGTGTAGCTGGCGATGCCGGCGTCGGGCAGGCCGTAGGCCGAGGCCGTCAGCCAGTAGCCCGTGCCATAGACCACGTCGAAGCCGACCCGGTCGGCCATGACGGCGGCGATCATGTCGTGGACGCCCGGCACGACGAAGAACTTGCCGGCGGCCAGCTTGCTCTTGAGGACGGCGTTCTTGGTCATGCTGGCTCTCCCGAGGAAAACAGCCACGGCTCGGCGGCGCGCCGGCGGGCTTCAAAGGCTTCGATGTCGGATTGATGCAGGGCGCGGATGCGGGCGAGCAGCTCCCAACCGTTGAGCAGGGCCTCGCGCGTTGCCGAGGCGACTTCGAAGGCGATTGTGTCGCCCTGGGGACCCTTTAGGGTTTGGGCCCGCAGATCGACCGTCAGCGCGGCGTCCAGCGCTAGGGCGTAGGGCAGGGCGGCGGCGTCGGTCTGGGGCAGCCGGATCGCCAGCACGCCGTTCTTGGCGCAGTTGGACTGGAAGATCTCGCCAAAGCTGGGGGCGATGATCACCTTGAAGCCGGCTTCCTTCAGGGCCCATACGGCCTGCTCGCGGCTGGAGCCGCAGCCGAAATTAGGACCGGCGACCAGGATCGGCGCTCCGGCGTCCCGCGCGGCGAACAGGGCGGCGTAGTCGACGCTGTCTTGCTTGTCGTGGAAGGCCAGCGAGCCCAGGCCGTGCCGCTCCGTGATGAGCAGAAAGCGGGCGGGATAGATGATGTCGGTGTCGACATTGGCCACGGGAAGCCTGGCGACCCGCCCTGTGACGATCTCGATCTTGTCCATGTCAGAGCGTCCGAACGTCGACGAGGCGGCCGTGCAGCGCTGCGGCGGCGGCCATGGCCGGGCTTACTAGGTGGGTGCGCGCGCCCGCGCCCTGCCGGCCCTCGAAATTGCGGTTGGATGTCGAGGCGCAGCGCGCGCCGGCCGCCAGGCGGTCGTCGTTCATCGCCACGCAGAGCGAGCACCCCGACTGGCGCCATTCAAACCCGGCGTCGAGGAAGACGCGATCCAGACCCTCGGCCTCGGCCTGACGCTTGACGGCGGTGGAGCCGGGAACCACGAGGGCGCGAACGCCCGCCGCGACCTTGCCGTGGGCGGCGATCGCGGCGGCGGCGCGCAGGTCTTCGATGCGTCCGTTGGTGCAGCTGCCGATGAACACGGTGTCGATGCTGACGTCGGTCAGCCGCACGCCGGGCTCCAGGCCCATATAGGCCAGGGCCGAGGTCAGCTGGTCGCGCGCCGGACCTGCGGGTAGGGCGTCGGGGTCGGGAACCACGCCGTCGATCGGCAGGGTCTGATCGGGGCTGGTGCCATAGCTGACCTGCGGCGCCAGGGCGGCGATATCGATCTGGATCTCATCGTCGAACCGCGCGCTCGGGTCGCTGCTCAGGGTGCGCCAGAAGGCTTCAGCCGCAGTCCAGTCGGCGCCTTGGGGCGCGCGGGGGCGGCCTCGCAGATAGGCGAAGGTCGTCTCGTCGGGCGCCACCAGGCCCACGCGGGCGCCGGCCTCAATGGTCATGTTGCACAGGGTCATGCGACCCTCCATCGACAGCGCGCGAACCGCCTGACCGGCATATTCTATGGCGTAGCCCGCGCCCCCGCCCGAACCGATGCGGGCGATCAGAGCCAGGGCCATGTCCTTGGCGCTGACGTGATCGGGGCGCTGGCCCTCGAACATAACGCGCAGGGTCTTGGCCTTGGTCTGCCAGAGGGTCTGGGTGGCCATCACCACGCCGCACTCGCTCGCCCCGATGCCAAAGGCCAGGGCGCCGAAAGCGCCGTGGGTGGCGCTGTGGCTGTCGCCGCAGACCAGGGTGGCGCCAGGCAGGGTGAAGCCCTGTTCGGGACCGATCACATGGACGATGCCCTGGCGCTCGCCTTCGAGCTCCAGATATTCGATCCCGAACTGGGCGCAGTTGCGCTGCAGCAGGGCGACCTGGGCCTTGGCCTGAGGGTCGCTGATCGGGCCGCCGCGCGCGCCGGTCGGCACGGCGTGGTCGGCGACCGCCAGATTGGCCTCCGGCCGCCAGACCTTCGAAGCCGTCTGCCGCAGGGTCTCGAACGCCTGGGGCGTGCTGACCTCATGCAACAGATGACGATCGATATAGATCAGGCTCTGGCCGTCCTCGGCTTGCGCCACCAGATGGCTGGCCCAGAGCTTGTCGTAGAGCGTGGTTGGCAGCGAACTCGACCCGCTGGCCGCCGAGCCGGGCCCGGACGGCTTGGTCATTGAATTGCGGCCTCGCGTTCCAGGCTCGAAATCATGGCCTGTTTCTTCAGATAGGCGCGGCGGCCTTCCTTGTCGTTCAGCAGGCCCGAAAGTTCCCGCTCCATCGCCGTGACCTCGCCAGCGGACGATTCCATGGTCTGCTTGTTCTTGATGGTCTGGGCCTGGACGAACTCCTGCATCACCGTGCGACGCTGGCGCTCGTACAGATCCAGCAGGGCCTCGGCGTCGCCCCCCTTGTCGATGGCGATCAGCTTGTCGCAAAGGTTCCAGGCGTCATGGACGCCCGAGTTCATGCCAAAGCCTCCCAGCGGGTTGTTCAGGTGCGCGGCGTCGCCGGCCAGGATCACCCGGCCTTCGCGATAGCGTTCGGCCACCCGCTGGTGGACGCGATAGATCGTCCGGTGCGCCGTCTGCAGCGTCTCGGCCGCCTCGGCGCCGACAAGGCGGGTGAAGACAGCGGTCTTGCTGGCGTCACTGACCAGGTCGGCGTCGCTGCGATCATCACTTGCGGGCACCAGCACCCGCCAGAACGACGGCACTTTCAGCAACACGCACCATTCTTCCGGATCGGCGACATAGTTGACGCCGGCCAGGTTGGGGATGTCGCGCTCGAGCGGATACTCGGTCGACAGCGTCAGGAATTTTTCCGGATAGGTGAAGCCCTCAAAGGGGATGTCCAGCCACTTGCGGACGATCGAGTTCGCGCCGTCGGCTCCGATCATATAGTCGGCCCGCCAGGTTTCGATCTCCAGCGGCGCCTCGAAATGCGCGGTCACACCCTGGGCGTCCTGCTCGAACGACAGCAGGCGGCGTGAGAAGCGAACCTCCGCGTTGGGCATCTTGGCCAGCAGCGGCGTCAGCAGGCGCGTGATCTTGAACTGCTCGCATTGCAGTCGATAGGGGTAGGGAGTCAGGTCGCTGATCTCGGCCATGTCGAAGGCCAGCACATTGCCCGTGCGACGATTGCGATAGTGGTAGACTGGGGCGCGGAGGCCCTGCGCCTCCAACTGAGCCAGAACGCCCATCTCGTTCAGCATCGCCAAGGTCGGCGGATGCAGGGTCGAGGCGCGCATGTCCTCTGGATGCGTGGCTTCGGTCTCGACAAGGGCCACGTCCAATCCGGCTTGAGCCAGACGATAGGCTGCGACCGCGCCGACGGGGCCAGCGCCCACCACGAGGATCTTTGTCCGCTTCATCACTATGCTCTTCAGGAAAACGGCTGGGTTGAACTTGGCCTAGGCGCCAAGCAGTCGGACAACGACCTTGGCCGCGCCTTTGCGGAGGGCGGCGGCGGCCTGATACTCGGCGCTGCCGAGATAGGCCTTGGCGTCATCGAGGCTGGGAAAGCGCGTCACCACGACCCTCTGACCGACGGCCGCGTCGCCTTCTGGCACCTCGACGACAGCGCCCTTGACGACGGATTCGCCGCCGAATTTCTCCGCCAGTCCGCCGATGCCCTTGGCGTAGAGCGCGAAGGGCTCCGGATCGGAGATATCAACGGTCGCGACGATGTAGGCGCTCAAGACCCAAGCTCCTGTTGGTTGTGTCTGGCCTAAAGAACTACGCGGCGACCGCCGGGGCGGCGGCGGGAATTAGCGACTTATCGCAGGGCGGTTACAGCCCAAGGCGGGGGTCGTGGGCGCGGTTCCAGCCGCTAGCAATGCCGCTACCGAAGGAGCACAAAATGACAGACTCTCTTGGCTGGCGAATGAAGTTCGCGGTGGTCGCCCCGTCGACCAACACCAGTGTTCAGCCCGAATATGACGACATGCGCCCGCGCGGGGTGACCAACCATTTCTCGCGGATCATCATCCCCGACACCAAGGTGACGGACGACGCGACGTTCATGGAGATGATCCAGAACATCCGCAGCGGGACGATGGACGCCGTCGACGCCTCGGTCAGCATGGATCCTGGCGCGGTCATCCTGGGCATGTCGGCCGAGACCTTCTGGGACGGCGCCGACGGGGCCGAGAAGCTACAGGCCAAAATCCAGGAACGCGTCGATGGTCGACCCGTGTTCATGGGGTCGACCGCGGTCGACGCGGCGCTGAAGGCCTATGGCGGCATCAAGAAGATCGGCATCGTGACGCCCTACGCGCCGGTCGGCGACATCCAGGTCCGGAAGTTTTTCGAGGACATGGGCTATGAGGTTCTGGCCGTGAAGGGGCTGAAGTCACCTTCGCCCATGCAGATCGCCCACGAAACGCCCCAGACACTCAAGCGCGCGGCCGAGGAGGTGTCCAAGGGCGCGGACGCCGTCGTTCAGTGCGGAACCAATCTGGCCTTCGCCAAGGTCGCAGCCATAGCGGAGTTTTGGCTTGAAAAGCCGGTCGTGGCGATCAACACCGCCACCTACTGGCATGCGCTGCGCAGTTCGGGGTTCAAGGACCAGATCGACGGGTTCGGCTCGTTGCTTCTGGATCACTGACGCCGGCGCACGCCAAGCGCCGGCCTCGGGGCCGCCGGGTTTTGAGACTATCGCGCCAACGCCGGACTTCGGAGCCGGCCAAGAGGGCTTGGAGACTATGGAATACGACTATGTCCCGCTTCCCAAGCGCGGCCGGCTGACCTGGCCCAACGGCGCCCGGGTGGCCTTGATCCTGACGTTCAATCTCGAGACCTGGGATCTGACCAAGCCCACGGACAAGCCGTACTATGCGGGTGGGCCGGCCATCCTGCCGGACGTGCTGCCGGGCGATACGCCTGACTTCCCGAACTACACCTGGCGCGAATATGGTCAGCGCGTCGGCATCTGGCGGTTGCTGGACCTGTTCGACGAGATGGGCGCCAAGGCCTCCTGCACCACAAACGCCGTGACCTTCGAACGCCGCAAAGCGATGACCGATGCGGTGCTGGAGCGCGGTTGGGAGCTACTGGCCCACAATTGGGAGCAGGGCGAACTGCTGACCAATTTCGCCAAGGACCCCGAAGCCGAGCGTGAGCTGGTCCTGCGAACCCTGGCCCAGTTCGAAAAATACACCGGCCGCAAGTCGGCCGGCTGGCTTTCGTCCAGCCTGCGCAGCACGCTCAATACCGCTGGCGTATTGGCCGAGCAGGGCTGCAAGTTCTATTGCGACATCATGAATGACGACCAGCCGTACATGATCCGCACCGACAACGGACCGATCGTCTCGGTGCCCTATTCCAACGAGATCAACGACTTCACGTTCATCACCCGCAAGAACTACACCACCGACCAGTTCCGCGACGCCCTGATCGAGGAACTGGACGTGCTCTATGAGGAAGGCGGCAAGACCGGGCGCATCATGAACGTGGGCCTTCACCCTCACGTGTCAGGGCGCGCCCATCGCATCCGCGCCCTGCGCGAGTTCATCGCTCACGCCCAGTCCCTGCCGGGCGTCTGGTGGGCCACGCGAGAAGAGATCGCCGATTGGTATCTGCAAAACCACGAGAGCCACATCCCGGGCCAGCTCGGCTAGGACGCTACGCTCCAGACAAAGGAAACGCCCCGGAGCCAGGCTCCGGGGCGTTTCTCATTGAGCTGGCGATATCAGGCCGCGATCTGATGGCTCACCGACGCAAGGTCCTGGGAGATCCGATCGGCGGTCGCCTTCAACTCGCCCACATAACGATCAGTGGCTTCCGACATCTTCATCGCCGAGGCGAAGAACACCAGGGTGAGGGCGCCGACCAATTCGTCCTGGTTGAACAGCGGAACTGCGATCGAGGCGGTCCTGCCAGGTGTGGCGTTGTGGAAATTGCGCCCTTTGGAGGCGTAGCCGTCCCGCTGGATTTCCTTGATGATGACGTCGCTCTCGAACAGCGTCAGGGTCTGGGGATCCGTCGTTCCCGGCACGGTGCGCACGCCATGCAGGATGGTGGCCCGCTCTTCCGGCGTGGTGTGGGCCACATAGGCGCGGCCCGAGGCGCACTCCAGAATGGGCAGGGTGAAGCCTGGATAGTAGTTCGAGAAGGTGCGCGAGGTCAGCGCGTGGGTGGAATCGCGAACCACCATCGATTGCCCGACGCGGGTCACGACCGACAGCGGCCAGTTATGGCGCTGGGTCAAATCCACGATATGGCGACGCGACACCTGGATCAGCCGGTCGTGGACCTGGAAGCCGTTGGCCAAGGACAGCACCAGCACCGTGGGCCGGTAGCGCTTGCGATCCAGCTCACGCTCGATGAAGCCCTCGAAGAGAAGGGTCTGCACGATGCGGCAGGCGGTCGGATAGGGGACCTTGGCCGCCTGGGCGATCTCCATGAGCGACAGAGAGCCGTGTCGGTTAATCGCCTGCAGAACAGACATGCACCGACTGATCGAGCGGATAGGGACACCACGTTCCAAGGTCGCCTCCTTAAGACTGTGACGAGTGTGATCTCGCCTGGCGGCTGTTTCGCCACCTTTTATCCACACCGTGATCATTCTCCTGGCTCTGTGCAAGCCAATGGCGCCGGCGCCTGAAAGTCTGGCGACCCACTATCCGCACAGCGGATAATTTTGGGGCGCGGCGTTAGGTATTGTCCGTTTGCTCGGAACCGGCGCCGGAAAATCCATCGGCGAGCCGTATCGCGCACGATGTCCGCCGTCCGGTTTATCGCTGGTCGGATAGCCGACGTCCGGACGCCACCGTCCTGTCAAACCCTCGCAGAGAGTGGCCGCGCAAAATCAAATAGCGCGGAGACGGGTTCCCATGCGTCGGCTACTTCTTCTGACCTCTGCCTTGGCCTTGTCTTTCCCGGCGGCGAGCTTTGCCCGACAAGCCGAACCCAAATCCAAGGCGGACAGTCCGTCCGAAACCTGGGCCTTGCCGGACCTGATCGTGACGGCGCAGCGTCGAGAGCAGAACCTGCAGAAGACCCCGGTGGCGGTCAGCGCCGTCAGCGGCGAGCAACTGGCGCGCCAGCAAATCAGCCAGGTCGAGAACCTCTCCCGCGCGATTCCCAGTCTCTATATCAAGCAGGTGACGGCCTCGCCGTCGGCCCTGGCCATCGCCCTGCGCGGCGCCCAGGACCTGACGGGCGGCCTAGTGACCTCGGAGTCGCCGGTCGGCCTCTATATCGACGACGTCTATCAATCGCGTCTGTCGGCGGCCAATTTCAGCCTGTCCGACATCGAGCGCGTTGAAGTGCTGCGCGGTCCGCAAGGCACGCTCTATGGCCGCAACTCGATGACGGGCGCGATCAAGTTCGTCACGCGCCAGCCTGACGGAAAGACCTGGTTCACCGCCGAGGGCGCGGTCGGCAGCTACAAGAAGGAGCAAGCCAAGATCACGGCCGGGGGGATGCTCAGCGAGCATTGGGCCGGCGCGGTCTCGGCCATGTATGGTTCGCAAGGGGGCTGGCAGACCAACTCGGCCACCGGTGCGCGGGTCGGCAACAGCTATAGCTGGGGCGCGCACGGTTCATTGGGTCTGATCAACGCCGGCCCCTGGGACGTGAAGCTCTCCGGAACCTACGAGACCACGGGTTCCGACGGCCAGCACTTCACGCCCGTCGACAACAAGGGCCGCGAACTGAACGGCGGCTATGGCGCGCACCAGAGCCCCTCGCAGGGCAATGGCGACAACACCAAGGCCTCGATCTCGGCCCATGTCGGCTACGACTTCGGCGGCGTAAAGGTGAAGTCGATTACCGCCTACACCACGCTGGACGACGACTGGACGCTGGATTTTTCGGGCGGGGCTTTCCTCTTCGCGCCCACCGCGCCCTTGACGGGCTTCCTGCGGGCCACCAGCGCCACGTCCCAGCAGTTCTCGCAGGAATTCCAGGCGATGGGCGAGTCGGGTCCGGTGAACTGGATCGTCGGGGCCTTCTACTTCAAGGAAGACGCCAAGCAGGTGCTCAATGACACCTTCGGGCCGGGCCTGTTCGGCGCGACGGCGTTTTCGCTGCTGCCTACTTCCATGTGGGTCGATTCCAAGAGCTATGCGGTTTACGGACAGGCCGACTACAAGCTCAGCGACGACCTGACGATCACGGCCGGTCTGCGCTACGGCAAGGACGACAAGAGCTTCAAAGGCAGCATCCAGAACGGCTTCACGTTCCCGCTGGCCCTGGCCTATGTCAGCACCTCGCAAGACGCCAAGGTGATGACTCCCAAGGTGTCGGTTCAGTATCAGCTCACTGATGATGTCATGACCTATGCCACGGTCTCGCGCGGCTATCGGTCGGGCAGCTTCAACGGCCTTCTGATCGCCAGCCCAGCCCTTTACGGGGCGTCCTATGAGCCGGAATACAACTGGTCTTATGAGGCCGGCGCCAAGACCGAGTTCTGGGATCGCCGGGCCAAGGCCAATGTCGCCATCTATACCCAGAAGATCAGCGACCTGCAGGAAAGCGCGCTGCGCAACGGCTCCAACATCACCGAGAACGCCGCCAAGGCGACGATCTCCGGGGTTGAGACCGAGTTTACGATCGCGCCGGTCCGCAACGTCAATCTGTTCGCCAACGCCACCTATACCGACGCCAAGTACAACGAGCTGGGCGCCAACACTTCGGCCGCCCAGGCCGGCGCCACGGATCTGCCGTTGATTTCCAAATGGCAGGGACAGCTGGGCGGTTCCTGGCGCGTCGAGCCGGCCAAGTGGAGCGGTTGGGCGCTGTCGCTGGCGGCCGACTACGCCTTCCGCAGCAGGCTCGGTACTCCGAAGCGACCAACGGCGCGATCGGACATATCGATGGCCACGGCCAGACCAACGCCTCGTTGACCTTGACCTCGCCCGACAGTCATTGGACGGCTGCGCTGGAGGGCAAGAACGTGACCAACGAGAAATACTACGCGTCCTGCGCCGTGTTCATTTCCGGGGTCACGAACTGGTGCCAGGCGGTCGATCCGGCCAAATGGACCGTTCGGGTCAGGCATCAATATTAGTGCACTTGAGGTCGCCGTGATCGCGGCGACCTCGTCCTTATCGCCGCGTCGTCAAGGCGCGGACAGTTTCCTGCGATCAGACGGAGCACTGCGTGACACAACCGGGATCATCGGGAGCCAGCCCTTCATCGCCAGCGGCGTCTCTGCCGATTGGCCAGATGCTGCTGTATGGCGCGGGACAGGTCGGCGCCCAGATCGTGCGCGACAGTCCCACGGTGCTGCTGCCGCTGTTCATGACCACCATGCTGGGGGTTTCGCCCTGGCTGGCGGGCCTTGCGATCCTGATCCCCAAGCTCTGGATCATCATCTGCGACCCGCTGGTGGGCTCGTTCTCCGACCGCAAGAAGGCCAGCTGGGGTCGCGCGCCGTTTCTGCTGCTGGGCGCACCTTTGACGGCGCTGGGATTCTTCCTGCTGTTCTTCCCGGTGACGCTGTCGTCGGAGCTCAAGACGGCGCTCTACATGGCGGCGATCTATACGCTGACGGCGACCGCCTACAGCACCTATCTGGTGCCCTATATGGCTTTGGCGGCCGAACTGACCCCAGACACCCATGAGCGGACCAAGCTTCTGGCCTGGCGGATGGTGTTCACCATGGTGGGCGTGATCGCCGGGGTCGGCTTCGCTCAACCCCTGATCGGTTGGGCCGGCGGCGGCGCGCACGGATGGATCGCCATGGGCGCCATCTTCGCCGCCATCTGCCTGATCTCGATGCTGACGCCGGTCCTGGTGGCTGGCCGCAGCCGCACCACAGGCCCGGTCGCCGCGACCGAGCCCTTCCTGTCGCAGATGGGCCTGGCCTTTCGCAACCAGCCCTTCCGCACGCTGCTGGGCGCCTATTTCATCCAGAGCGTCGGCCAGGCCACCAGCTACGCCGCCGTTGGCCTGGTGTTCTTCTATGTGCTGGGCAAGGTCGAGCTGCTGATCCCGTTCGTCCTGTTGATGGGCGCCGGCACGATCCTGAGCCAGCCACTGTGGGTGGGCCTGTCCCTGCGACTGGGCAAGCGCACGGTGTTTTCGCTGTCGGCCATGGCCTGGGCGCTGCTGACCTTCAGCTGGTTCCTGGTCAAGATTGGCGGGCCGGTGGTCGCTCATGTGCCGATGCTGGGCGATTTGACGGCCGAGCAGGGGCTGGCCCTGCTGCGCGCGCCTCTGATTGGCGTGCTGAACTCGGGCTTCTTCCTGATGGCTCAGTCGATGCTGACCGACGCGGTGGTTCTGGATCGAGTCAAGTTCGGGCGTTCGAGCGAGGGCGCGCTTTCGGGCGTTTTCTCCGCCGCCGAGAAACTGGCCTATGCCCTGGGTCCGGCGATCGCCGGCGTGGTGCTGTCCATCGCCGGGTTTCACGCCTCGCAAGGCGGGGCCGTGGCGCAGAACGCCAGCGCCGTGCATGGCATCCTGTTCAACTACGCGATCATCCCGGCCCTGTTCGTCCTGGCGAGCCTGCTGGTGATCCGCGGCTACAAGCTGACCCCCACTGATCTGGAACCATCCAAAACCTGATCGCGGACAGATCTGAAAAAGGCCCGGCTTCGAGAGAAGCCGGGCCTTCTGTGTGTTCAGGGTAGAGCTGCGACGGCGTTAGATGACCGCGCAGACCGTCTTCCATTCCAGATAATTGTCCAGCGCCGCGATCCCGCTGTCGCGGCCATAGCCCGACTGCTTGACGCCGCCGATCGGCAGGCTGGCGTCGTACATGGCGTGGCTGTTGATCCATACCGTGCCCGCCCTCATTTGCCGCGACAGCCGGTGTGCGCTCGACAGCGATTGCGTCCAGATGCTGGAGGCCAGGCCGTAGTCGCTGTCATTGGCCTGGGCCATCACCGCATCGATATCGTCGAAGCGCTGCACGGCCAGAACCGGGCCGAAGACCTCCTCGCGGACGATCTCCATCGAAGGGTTCACATCGGCGACCACTGTCGGGGCGATATAGGCGCCGTAGGAGCCCAGGCGTTCGCCGCCGGTCACGATCGAGGCGCCGGCGGCCTTGGCGCGGGTGACATAGCCTTCCACCTGCTTGGCCTGCTTGAGCGAGACCATCGGTCCCATGTGGGTCGCCGGATTCAGGCCGTGACCCAGTTGCAGGCCGGAAGCCTGGGCGACCAGGCCTTCCAGCACCTGATCATAGATCGACGAATGCACATAGGCGCGCGAGCCGGCGATGCAGACCTGGCCGCCGTTGAAGAAGATGGCGTTGGCGACGCCCGGGATCGCCAGGTCAAGATCGGCGTCGCCCAGGACGATGACAGGCGACTTGCCGCCCAGCTCAAGCGTGACGCGCTTGAGGTTGCCCTTGGAGGCGTCGAGGATCGCACGGCCAGTGGCCGTGGAGCCGGTGAAGGCGATCTTGTCGACGCCCTTGTGGGACGCCAGGGCCGAACCGGCGGTCGCGCCGCGGCCGGTGATGATATTGACAACGCCGGGCGGCAGGCCTGCTTCCAGCATCAGTTCGCCCAGCCGCAGGGCGGTCAGCGAGGTGTCTTCGGCGGGCTTGAGCACCACGGTGCAGCCGGCGGCCAGGGCCGGGGCCAGCTTCATGGCGGTCAGGACCAGGGGGGAGTTCCACGGTACGATCGCGCCGACCACGCCGACCGGCTCGCGCAGGGTCCAGGCCGAGATCTGCTTGCCGGCTGGCTGATAGGTGATCGACGGGGTGATGGTTCGGCCCTCGATGGCCATGGCCTGGCCCGCGAAGAAGCGGAACTGCGCAACCGCGCCGGGGATCTCGGCCCAGCGACCGACATACAGGGCCTTGCCCTGGTCCAGGGTCTCCATCTCGGCCAGCTCATCGATCTTGGCTTGCCCGGCGGCTACGGCCGGCTGCGCATCCGGCATCGCGTCGTGGCCGCTATCGAGAATGCGGCGCTCGTCTACGCGCGCGCCGACGCGACCGCCGCGGACGTGGTCGCGGCGCTCGCGTCGACGATGTGGCCGATGACGGCGCCGGTGGCGGGGTCTATCGAGGGCAGGGTGGCGCCAGAGCGGCCCTCCACCCAGGCTCCGTCGATCAGCAGTCCCCAGGCGCGGGGCGCGTCGAGCAGGGCCTGAGCCCCAGCGCTGGCGGGGCGAACGGCTTCAAGGATTGAGGTCACCGGTTAGGTCTCCTTGGTTTGGCGCGGCCGAGCCGCGCGACTTCAACATGACGCCGCCGCAGCGACGAAACGGTTAGAGGCGGGTCGTGACGGCCTTGGTTTCGAGATACAGGTCCAGGCCCTCGCGGCCGAACTCGCGACCCCAGCCGGACTCCTTGTATCCGCCGAACGGAATGTTCGAGGCCACGGCGCCGTGGCAGTTGATCGAGACGTGGCCCGAGCGAATGCGCGCGGCCATCTTGTGGGCGGTCGACAGGTCGCGGGTCCAGACGCTGCCCGACAGGCCAAAGGGGCTGTCATTGACGCGCTTGGCCAGGCTGTCGAGATCCTCGTCGCCGAAGGTCTGCACCGCCATCACCGGACCGAAGATCTCTTCGCGCCAGACCTTCATGTCGGGCGTGGTGTGGGTGAAGATGGTCGGCGGCATGAAGAAGCCCGGACCCTCCGGCGCCGCGCCGCCGATCAGTAGGGTGGCGCCCGACGCCTTGGCTTCCTCGATGCGGCCGATGACCCGCGCGCGGTGACCGGCCGAGATCAGCGGGCCAAACTGGTTGGACGCGTCCAGGCTGTGGCCCATCTTCATGGCGCTGACAAAGGCGACCACGCGCTCCATCAGGGCGTCGTGGATGCGCTCATGCACATAGATGCGCGTGCCGGCCATGCAGTTCTGGCCTTGCAGGAAGAAGGTGGCCATCGCCACGCCAGGGCCGGCCAGATCCAGATCGGCGTCTGGGAACACGACCACGGGCGACTTGCCGCCCAGCTCCAGCGACACCTTCTTCATGCTGTTGGCCGCTTCACGCACGATCAGGCGGCCCACCTCGGTGGAGCCGGTGAAGGCGATCTTTTCGACGTCCGGGTGCGCCACCAGCGCCGCGCCAGCCGTTTCGCCGCGGCCGTTGACGATATTGACCACGCCGGGCGGGAAGCCGGCCTCCTGGATCAGCTGGCCCAGGTGCAGGGCCGAAAGCGGCGTCTCCTCGGCGGGCTTGAGCACCACGGCGCAGCCGGCCGCCAGGGCGGGGGCCAGCTTCAGGCAGGCCATCGACAGGGGAACGTTCCACGGAATGATCTGACCGACCACGCCCACCGCCTCGCGCACGGTGTAGGTCAGGGCTTCTCCATAAGCGGTGAGGTGCTCGGGGGGCGCAGTCGTGGTCCCCTCGATGCGCCGCGCCGCGCCGGCATAGTAGTCGATCAGATCGACCGCGCCGTCCACGATCATCCGCGACAGGGCTGCCGGCATGCCGTTGTCGAGGATTTCAAGCTCGATCAGCAGTTCGGCGTCGCGTTCGATCAGCTGCGCCAGCTTGGTCAGCAGGCGCGAGCGCGCCGCGCCGCTGGTGCGGCCCCAGCCGCCTTCGAAGGCCCGCCGGGCGGCCTTGACTGCCAGGTCGATCTCGCGCGCGCCGCCGGCGGCGACCCGCGCAAGCGGCAGGCCGGTCGCCGGATCCAGCGACTCGATCGTCTCGTTCTCGGCGCCGTTCACCCAGACTCCGTCGATCAGCAGGCCATGCGAGCGAGACAGAAAGTCCAGGGTGTCCTTTCGCGGCGTAGCGCCGCCAAAGGCCTGGGCCGGGGCGAGTGTCGTCAGCGTCGTCACGTTCATGCCATCCTCTACAGATCTCGACCGGGCGTCTTAGGGGGCAGGAGGGGGCGATCCTCGTGCAGCCGGTCGAGCTCGTACCAAGTATCAATCAGCGCCCATTTCATGAGCAGAAAAAGTCCGTCCTGTTCCCGCACCCAGAGATCAGCCGCAGGCCAATCAGGATTCCACCGCAAGGCATAGCGACGTGCGGCGAAGCGGCCGGCGGCGACCTCAAGGATTTCGTCGCAGATCCACGCGACGTCGATATCGACGGGCGTCGCCTGCAGGCCAAGGTCGCCGTTCGGTGAGACCGAGTTGGTGATCGCCTTTACGGTCTGAAACTGGCCCGCAGCGCCCTTGGGTGCGACCTGGGTGATCAGGGCGTCGCCGACCAGCGGGTGCAGGCCCAGGTAGTGCAGCGGCCCCTCGGTCGGTGTTGTCTCCGACAGAGAGCCCAGCTCGCCGTGGATGGCCTCATGGCGCACGCCGGCCGGTTCGACGACGAACAGTGCGCTGGCAAGGGTTTGTCCGTCGCGGAGAACGCGGCAAAAGCCGTCGCGCGGCCGCCACTGGTGATCCAGCGAAAGGCTGACGTCGCGTAGCAGGGAGGCCTCGTCCAGTTCGCAGAGCGCGCGTACGAGATAGCCCTCGGCATGGCCGATCATCTCAAAGCGCTCCCGACCCACCGATAGGCCGTGCCCGTTGCGGTAGGCGACCTCGCCGCGGATCATCTCCGGATCTCCAAAGGGCCAGTGCGCCTGGATCGTTTGCCGTTGAACCGCGACCTTGGCGTTGCGTGCGCGCCATGGAACCGTCAGATCCTTCAATGATCGCAGCGCGAACAGAACCGCCCTCGTTGGTGAGCCGTTGCCGGCCTGCTGCCGCAGGCGCTGCCAAACGCGGCGTCGGGCCTATAGGCGGCTATGCTCTTGGTCGAAGCGCTCGCCTAGTGGATAGTCCGGACATTATCGTTGTCCGCTTGAGGCCTCTGTCCCGTTTCTGGGCGCTACAGGGGCGGATGGCGACCGGAGCGCAGACCACAAGATGCTCAATACATTCCAGCAGTCGATGCACGACATGTTGCCGGCGGCCACGCCGGACGAGGCGTCGCGCCAGGAGTTTGCCAAAAGCCTCAAGCAGTTCATCCAGGGCAGCATCCTGCCGGGACTGGGGCCCGTCTATCGCGGCCGCGCCGCCAAGGTGTTCGAGGCCCAGACAGGCCGCCAGCCCACCGATCGGCACGACATCCGCAAGGCGATGACGCCTGACCCCTATTTCCAGCACTATGCCGCCGTGAACCGCGTCGCCCAGGAACTGCTGTGGGATTCGGTGATCGACAGCATCGACGCGCAGTTGCCGGCCTTGAAGGGCAAGGCCGAGACCTACGCCAAGAAGAACGCCGGGCAGCTGGTGATCCCGGAATCCTTCGACGTGCCGCGCTATGTCAGCGCGCTGGACATCCACTGCATGCCCGGCGGCTATGCCGGCAGGGAAGGTGGCGACTCGATCGGCCTGGGCGTTCTGTATGATCGCGGCGTGTTCCTATACGCCATGGGCTATACCGGCCCCGACAACGACGACATGGGCCGCTCGGTCTGCAACTATATCAAGCGCCGCCTGAATGGCTTTTCGCCCAAGCGGATCCTGGATCTGGGCTGCACGGTCGGCCACTCGACCCTGCCGTACAAGGAGCTGTTCCCCGAGGCCGAGGTCTGGGGCGTCGACGTCGCCGGTCCGCAAGTACGCTATGGCCATGCCCGGGCAGGGGCCTTTGGCCTGGACGTCAACTTCGCGCAGATGAACGCCGAAAAGACCGAATTCCCCGATGGTCATTTCGATCTCGTGGTCAGCCACATCCTGCTGCACGAGACCTCCGGCAAGGCGATGCCGAAGATCTTCCAGGAATGCCACCGCGTGCTGGCGCCGGGCGGCTAGATGATCCATGCCGATCTGCCGCCGTTCGACCTGATGGACCCGTTCACCCAGTTCATTCTGGACAACGAGACCTATTATAACAACGAGCCCTTCTGGGGCGCGATGCGCGATCTGGATCAGGTCCAGCTGGCCAAGGACGCCGGCTTCCCGGCCGAGACCATCCGCTTCGACACCGCGCCGATGGCGGTGATGGAGTTCGCCGCGGCGGCCGACGGCTACAGCCAGGAAGCCGCCGAAGCGGTCAATGATCGCGAGTTCACCGCCGGTGAGTTCGCCCCCGGCGGTGGCTGGGAAGTGCTGATCGCTCAGAAGCTCTAACCAACACCGAGTATAGTGATGACCGAAACGATGATCCGGAACTCGCAGGGCAAGCGCCCCGGGTTCTATGAGTCACCCCAGCTTGATCAGATGATGTCGATGATCATGGTCCTGGCCGAAGAGGTGTCGGTGCTGTCCGATCACGTCGACTCCCTGGAGCGCGTCGCCAAGGAAAAGGGTCTGGATCTGGTCGAGGGCCTGAAGACCCTGAAGCTTGACCAGGAGGCGCTGGAGGCGCGCGAGGCCCGCCGTCAGGCCTTCCTGGGCCGCCTGTTCTACCTGATGCGCAAGGAGGCCGCCGAGGCCGCCGCTCAGGAGACGCCCGACGGCTATAAGGCCGTGATCGAAGAGATCGCGGTCGGATGAGCACCGTCACCGCGCCGTCGATCGTGCGGACGCTTGAGGATCTGGTCGGCGCGGATTTCGTGCTACGCGGACCAGCGGCGGCGGCTCTGGTCGTCGATGTCTATCGCGGCCAGGCCGAGCCCATCGCCGTCGTGCGGCCAAGCTCGGTTGAAGAGCTGCAGGCCGTGGTGCGCGCCGCCGATGAAGCCGGCGTTCCGATCAATACGCGCGGCGGCGGCGCCTCCTACACCGACGGCTATACGCCCTCGGCCTCAGACCAGCTGCTGGTTGATCTGGGCCGGCTGGACCGCATTGTCGAGATCAATGAGGTCGACGCTTATGTGACCGTCGAGGCCGGCGTCACCTGGGCCACGCTGAAGACCGAGTTGGACGCGCGCGGCCTGCGAACGCCGTTCTGGGGGCCGTTCTCGGGTCTGGTGGCCACGGTCGGCGGCTCGATGTCGCAAAACAGCATCAGCCATGGCTCGGGCGCCTACGGAATTTCGGCGGGCTCGGTGCTGTCGTTCGACCTAGTCCTGGCCAATGGCGATCTGCTCAGCACGGGATCTGCGATGTCCGGCGCCGCGCCGTTCGCCCGCAACTATGGACCCGATCTGACGGGACTATTCACCGGCGATTGCGGAGCCTTCGCGTTGAAGGCGCGCGTGACCTTGCCGTTGCTGCGGGTTCGGCCAGCCCATCGGCCGATCTCGTTCTCCTTCTCCGACTTCGCCGCCATGCACGAGGTTCTGCGCCTGGTCGCGATCGAGCGGTTGGAGGATTCCAGCTTCGCCCTGGACGCCGCCCTGTCCCAGGGCCAGATCGCGCGCCAGGACCGGGCCGGCGACTTGGTGCAGATGGCGCTGTCTATCCTGAAGTCCTCGCCGTCGCTGGGGGCAGGCCTGAGCCAGCTGGTTCAGGCCGCGCTGAGCGCCCGCAAGGCGATCGGCGCCTCGGCTTATATGGTCCACTACATCGTCGAAGGTGTGGACGACGCCGAGGTGAAGGCGCGCCTTCATCGCATCCGTCAGATCGCCGGCCGCTTTGGTCGCGAGATCCCGGCGACGGTGCCGGCGGTGGTGCGCGGCATGCCGTTCGCGCCTTTCTACAACGCTCTTGGTCCCGGCGGGGAGCGCTGGGTGCCTGTCCATGGCGTCTTCCCGCATTCGCGCGCCAAGGCGGTGAATGCGGCGCTGCAGGCGTTCTTCTCCGAGCGCGAGGCCGAGATGCAGCGTCTGGGCGTGTGGACCGGCGAGATGTTCTCCACGGTTGGCTCCGGCGGGCTGCTCTATGAGTTGGCGCTGTATTGGCCCGACGAGATCACCGCCTATCACGAGGCCTATGTGCCGGCCGACTATCTGGCGGTTCTGCCGCGTCACCCCCAGAACCTTGAAGCCCGGGCCTATCTGGGTCGGCTCAAGAGCGACCTGATCAAGCTGTTCGACCAGCATGGGGCGGTCTATTTCCAGCTGGGCCGGGCCTATCCGTTTGCGGAGAAGCTGAGCCCCGCGCCTCTGGACCTGCTGCAGGGGATCAAGTCCAAGCTGGATCCCAAGGGCCGGCTCGGGCCTGGAGTCCTGGGGCTTTAGCCCTTCTGGAAGCCAAGATCCTTGAACGCCCGCGTCTCGAACAGACGCGGGCGTTTTCGCGAACGCAAAGCGCGCCAGGTGGCGAAAGCGGCCGTAATGTTCCGCATAGCGGATAAGTCGACTTCCAACATTGTCAGGGCCGGGGGGCTCAACGCTTCTAGCGCTTCAAGGACGCGCTGCGGATCACGCGCGCCGTCCATGATGTCTGGATTTCTGGAGCGGCCCGAGAATGACGTACAGGTTGGGTGTCGATGTCGGCGGCACGTTCACGGATCTTCTTCTGCTGGAAGAAGAAACCGGCGCTTTCTGGCGGCACAAGACGCCGTCCACGCCCGCCGATAGCTCGGTCGGCATTCTCAACGGCGTCGAGGCGATCTGCGCGGCCGCCAAGATCACGCCGGCGGACATCGAGGTGTTCCTGCATGGCACCACCGTGGCGACCAATGCCGTGCTGGAAGGCAAGGGCGCGCGGGTCGGCCTGGTGACGACCGAGGGCTATCGCCACATCCTGCAGATCGCCCGCACCTATCGTGCCGGGCGGCCTGGCCGGCTGGATCGTGCGCCCAAGCCCACGCCGCTGGCGGCGCTGAAGGACACCTTCGAAGTGTCCGGCCGCATGGACGCCCAAGGCCGCGAGTTCGCGCCGCTGGACGAGGCCCAGGTCCGCGGGGTCCTGCACAAGCTGAAAGCCCAGGGCGTCGAGGCCGTCACGGTCTCGCTGATGAACGCCTATCTGAACGGCGCGCACGAGAGCCGGATCGGCCAGCTGATCGCCGAGATCCTGCCGGGCGTGCCGGTCTCGCTCAGCCACGAAGTCCTGCCCGAGATGCAGGAATATGAGCGCACCCTGACCACGGTCGCCAATGCGGCGGTGCGTCCGATCGTCAGCCGCTATGTCAGCAATCTGCGCAGCAAGCTGCGTACGGCGGGCATGGCCGGCAAGATCTCACTGCTGCGCTCTGACGGCGGCCTGATGTCGTCGGAGAAATCCGAGGAGCATCCGGTCTCGCTGCTGATGTCGGGCCCGGCCGGCGGCGTCACGGGCGCCCTGTGGGTCGGCAAGAACGCCGGCATCCGCAATATCCTGACGCTGGACGTCGGCGGCACCTCGACGGACGTGGCGTTGATCGAGAACCTCGAGGCGCGGCGCGTGCGCACCACCGAGGTGGGCCACCTGTCGGTGCGAGCCTCGGCCCTGGACGTCAAGACGGTCGGCGCCGGCGGCGGTTCGATCGCCTATGTGCCGGAGCTGACTAAGGCGCTGCGCGTGGGGCCGCAGTCGGCTGGCGCCGTGCCCGGGCCCGTGGCCTATGGAAAGGGCGGCGAGCTGCCCACCGTGACCGACGCCAATGTGGTGCTCGGCTATCTGCCCGAGGCGCTGCTGGGCGGTACGTTTAAGCTGGACCGCGAAGGCGCCAAGCGCTCGGTCCAGACCATCGCCGACGCGCTGGGCATCGGCCTGTTCGAGGCCGCGCGCGGCATTATCGACATCGTCAACGAGAACATGTTCGGCGCGCTGCGGATGATCTCGGTGCAGCAGGGCTATGACCCGCGTGATTTCGCGGTCATGGGCTTTGGCGGCGCCGGGCCGCTGCACGTCAACGCCGTGGCCCGCCTGATGGGCAGCTGGCCGGCCGTCTCGCCGGTCTCGCCCGGCGTGCTGTGCGCCCTGGGCGACGCCACCACCCGCATGCGCACCGAGACGGCCCGCTCGTTCTCCAAGCGCGTCGAGGAGACCAGCAACGAGGAAGTTCTGGCCCTGCTCGAGGAAATGGCCGCCCAGACCCGCGGTGAGCTGTTGGCCGACGGCGTGCCGGAAAGCCAGCTGGTCAGCCAGTTCGAGATCGATGTGCGCTATGAAGGGCAGGCCTTCGAAGTGCCGTTGTCGATCGACGCCGAAACCCTGCGCGCCGATGGCCTGAAGGGCATCACCGATCGCTTCGATGTCGAGCACAAGCGTCTGTTCACCTTCAATATGGAAACCCCGCACGAGCTGGTGAACCTGCGCGCGGTGGCCATGGGCGCGGCCCTGGACCTGCCGGCGGCTCAGCTTCCCAAGGGCAATGGCGATCCGTCAGGCGCCAAGCTGCGCGATCACGAACTGTGGATGGACGGCAAGCTCCATCCGGCCGTGATCTATGAACGGAGCAAGCTCAAGCAGGGCGACATCATCCCCGGGCCGGCCATCGTCATCGAGATGGATTCCACGACCCTCATCGAACTTGGTTGCACCGGCGTCGTGGACGCCGTCGGCAACATCCTGATCAACCTGGCCTGAGGGGACGACCATGCCCGCACGGATTATCCAGTCCAACGAAACGCCCTTCGCCAAGGTCGCTGTCGATCCCGTCACCCTGGAGGTGATCGAGAACGCCCTGCGCAACGCCCGCATCGAGATGGACGCCACCCTGGTGCGCACCGCCATGTCGCCCGGCATTCGCGAGCAGGGCGACGCCTTCCCGCTGATCGCCGACCACAAGGGCCGCATGATCGTCGGCCAGTTCGGCTCCTATATCGGCCCGTTCCTCGAGGGCTTTGACGGCACGGTGGAGGAGGGCGACATGATCTTCCTCTCCGACCCCTATTCGGTGGGCGGCGCCATCAGCCACTCCAACGACTGGCTGGTGCTGTTGCCGGTGTTCAAGGACGGCCGCCTTCTGGCCTACACCTCAATGTTCGGCCACCAGTCCGATATCGGCGGCAAGGTGGTGGGCTCCATGCCCATCGACGCCCGCTCGATCTTCGAAGAGGGCGTGCGCATCCCGCCGGTGAAGATCTGGAAGAAGGGCGAGTACAACGAGGACCTGATCAAGCTGGTCATGCACCAGACCCGCAAGCCGGACTGGTGCTCGGCCGACCTCAACGCCCTGATCGCCGCCTGCCGCGTGGCCGCGCGCCGCGTGGTCGAGATCGCCGGCCGCTTTGGCGACGACGTCTACAGCTCGGCCTGTGATGAGCTTCTGGCCCGCAACCATCGCGCCATGGAGCACCTGATCGCCACCTCAATCGGCGAGGCCCCGGTCAGCTTCGAGGACTATGTCTGCGACGACGGCCGCGGCTATGGTCCCTACAAGATCAAGTGCACCATGTGGCGCGCCAACGGAAAGGTGCACCTGGACTTCTCGGGCACCGATCCGCAGAGCCAAGCCTCGATCAACTTCTTCCTCAACGAGAACATGCTGCGCATGTTCTTCGGCATCTACATGATCATGGTCTTTGACCCGCAGATCCTGTTCAACGACGGGTTCTATGACCTGATCGAGGTGCACATCCCGGAAGGCTCGCTGCTGAAGCCCAAGTTCCCGGCCGCCTTGTCGGGCCGCACCCACGCCCTGGGCCGGATCTTCGACATCCTGGGCGGCCTGCTGGGCCAGAAGACCCCGGAATTCCTGGCCGCCGCCGGCTTCTCGTCGTCGCCGCACCTGTTCTATTCGGGCTTCGACGCCAAGGGGAAGTGGTTCCAGCTGTTCCAGATCGGCTTTGGCGGCATTCCCGGCCGGCCGATGGGCGACGGGCCGGATGGCCACTCGCTGTGGCCGGGCTTCACCAATGTGCCCAACGAGTTCCTGGAGCGCTATTTCCCGCTGGTGATCGAACGCTATGAGACCGTTCCGGACTCCGGCGGCCCGGGCCTGCATCGCGGCGGTAACGGCATCCACATGACCTATCGCTTCCTGGAAGCCGGCACGATCGCCATCCATGACGACCGCTGGTTCATCCCGCCGTGGGGCGTCAATGGCGGCGAGCCGGGCGCCCGCGCCCGCAAGGTGCTGGAAAAGGCCGATGGAACCTCCGTCGTGGTCGGCAACAAGGTCGAGGATCTCGAGGTCGCGGCCGGCGATTGCCTGCACTTCATCACCTGGGGCGGCGGCGGCTGGGGCGACCCGCTGGACCGCGATCCGGCCCTGGTGCTGCTGGAAGTCGAGCAGGGCCTGGTCACGGTGGACGGCGCGCGCCGCTATGGCGTCGTGATCGCCGCTGATACGGTCGATGCGGCGGCGACGACGGCGCTGCGCGACAGCCTTCGCGCAAGCCGGCCTCCCGCAAGCGGCCCGTTCAACTTCGGTCCGGACATCGAGACGCTGCGCGCCAATTGCGAGGCGGAAACCGGCCTTCCGGCGCCCAAGCCTCCGGTCCCGCTGCGACATGCGTCAGCGGCTTAGGCTAGGACGATGATCCGAGCGCGCCGTGTCTCTTGCGAGACCGGCGCGCTCTTGGGTTTTGGGCTTCAAGTCCGTCCCGCGCCGGGCGGACCGCAGGGAGATCTTCAATGAGCCAGGATGCTGAACTCAAGGCCAACTATGCCGGCGCCTTCGATGGCCGTCTGCCGTTTGGCCAGCGCCCGGCCTTGCTGATCGTCGATGTGGTCATGGCCTATCTGACGCCGGGGTCTCCGCTCTATGACCTGGCCTTTGAAAAGGCGCTGGCGTCGAACGAGCGGTTGGTCGCGGCGGCCCGCGCCCGCGACGTGCCGGTGATTTTCACCAACGTCGTCTATGCCAAGGGCGGTCTGGATGGGGGGCTGTTCTATCGTAAGGTGCCGGCCCTGAGCGCCTTTCAGGTCGGGTCGCCGGCCGGGGCTTTCCCGCCGTCGCTGCAACCGCTGTCCGGTGAGGTGGTGGTCAGCAAGCAGTACGCCTCGGCCTTTTTCGGCACCTCCCTGGCCTCGACCCTCAAGGCCATGGGCGTCGACAGCCTGTTGATCACGGGCTTCTCGACCTCGGGCTGCGTACGCGCCACGGGACTGGACGCCCTGCAGCACGGCTTTGCGCCCTATGTCGTCAGCGACGCTTGCGGCGATCGCCACGCCGCGCCGCACGAAGCCAATCTCTTCGACCTTCAGGCCAAGTACGCCGAGGTGGTCAGCGAAGCCGAGGCCATCGCCTTGCTGGGTTAGATGACCGGCTAACTACAGGGCAGGCATAGGCATCGAAAAAGGGGCGGCCGATGGGCCGCCCCTTTTGCTTGTTCGCGATGCGCCGTTCAGGTCCCCAACACTTCGATGACCACCCGCTCCGACGATTCCAGGGCGGCCTCCAGGCCGCGGTTGGATGTGCCCGTATGCTCGCCGCAGAAGTGAATGCGGCCGGCGGGCGCCGACATTTCACGCGCGAAGGCCGTGATCTGTCCGGGATTGAAATAGGCCCAGTCCCCGCCATTGAAGGGCTCCATCGCCCAGCTGTGATAGGCGGCGGCCTTGACGAGGCCGTTTGAGGCGGGGCGAAGGCGCTCCAGCTCCGAAACGATCAGGTTCAGGGCGGCTTCCTTGCCCATCCGATCCCAGTACTGGGCCAGAGCGCCGCGTCCGAAAACCATCAGACCGGTCACTTCATCGGGGCTGGCGCCGTAGCGCTGAGCCAGAACGGCGCCGAGCGGACCGTCCGTCCACATCGAGGCCGGCAGGCCGTCCTTCTCCCAATAGGGCGCGGCCACGGTCAGGAAGGCGATCGAGATCGGTTGATAGGGCAGGGTCGTCACCGCGCGCGCCTGGGCGCCGGTCAGGCCCGGCTCGATCGTGATGTTGCGTAGGGTAGAGAAGGGCAGGGAGCAGATCACGCGCTTGGCGCGATAGGTTGAGCCGTCACGGCAGGTGACGGTCGCGGCGTCGGCGCCGCTGCTGATGCCGACCACTTCCTTGCCCAACAAGACGTCGCCCTTGAGCTTGGCGTGCAGGCCCTGGGGCAGCTTCTGATTGCCGCCCTTGACCGCGAAGTTGCCCGGGCCAGCCGCAGTTTGCGCCTTACCCCAGCCGTCGTTGAACTCGTAGGTCAGGGCCGAGGCCTCGAAGGCGTTCGCGCCGTAGTAGGGCGCCTTGTCGAAGGCCAGGCGGATCGCGGCGTCATTGAAGCCCAGTTGCGCCAGGAATTGATGCATCGAAATATCGAGCGGGGCGCTGGCCGGATCGATCCAGTCCGCCCAGTCCTTGAGGCGGTTGTTCTTGGAGACCATGACCGGCGCGACCTCCCAGGGCATCATCGCCTTGTAGGCCGTCGGGAACGGATTGGCGGGCGAGGCCGCCCATTGTTCGCGGGTCATCAGCGTGCCGCCGATCACCAATTGCTGACGAGGGTCCTTCATATAGCGCGGACCAACGTCGAACAGCTCGACCCCGGCGCGTTGCGCCGCGTCCATGCCGCGGCCATAGCCGGCGCCCATAGAGTTGAAGCCCATCTCAGGTGTGCCGGGCTGGTCAAACAGTGTCAGAATGCGGCCGCCGACCCGCTGGCGGCCTTCCAGCACCAGGACCTTCAGGCCCTGTTCCTCGAGCAGGGTCGCGGCGCCCAGGCCGGAAATGCCCGCGCCCAGGATGATCACGTCGGGATCGACCGTGCGCGCCTGTCGTTTGACTTCGGCCACGGCGGGCGCGGCGATCATGACCGCGCCGAGCTGAGCGACCGTTGCGCCGAGAATGGCTTGCCGACGGGTAAAGGTCATGGGGCGTCTCGTACCGTTAGGAGAACTTGCAGGAGATTATAGACGTCAGGCCCTGGCGAGGCGGCGCTTGGCTTTATCCGCGCGGCGGAGATTTGAGCCTCGAAGCCCGGAAAAAGAAACCACGCCGCCCGGTGATCGGGCGACGTGGCAGGTGCAGACGGCCTGGGCCGGGAAAAGGCTCAAGCTTCCGGGGAGGACTTAGTAGGTTGCGGACACCGTCAATCCGACGCGACGACCTTCGCCAAGATAGATCTCGGGAATGCTGTAGGCGCTGGGATAGCCGGCACGAGGCTGGTTGATCGAGTTGGCCACGTAGGTCTTGTCGAACAGGTTGTTGGCCCACAAGGCGACGCTGTAGTTATCCTTCGACAGGCTCAGCCTGACGTTGGTCAGCGTACGCTCGCCAACCTTAACCGTGTTCAGCAGGTTGTTGTACATCGAGCCGGTATGGTTGACGTCGACGCGGCCTTCGGCTGTCCAGCTGTCGAAGACGTCGTGACGGCCCACCGCATGCAGGTTCCACTGAGTCTTGACCGCGCGGGTCGGACGATTGCCGGCGATAGACGGCACGAGGCGCGTGGCGCCGCTGGCCAGCTTGATCGACGTCAGCTTGCACCCGGTGGCCGCCGTGCCGGCCGAGGTGACGCACTGGGCGATCATCGAGGCGTCGTAGGCGCCGTCCTGGAACTTCGGATCCGAGTAGGTGAGGCTGCCGCCAATCAGGATCGAATCCGTGGCCTGGAAGTCGCTTTGCAGTTCGAGGCCGTCGACCTTGATGTCGCCGGCGTTTCGGACAATTCGGACCGGGTTAACCGCCGTCGGGTTGTCGGTGTATGAGGTGACCTGGGCGTTGCTCCAGTCGGTGTGGAACACCGAGCCGTTCAGCAGCAGGCGGCGGTCCAGCAGGCGGCTCTTGAAGCCGGCCTCATAGGTCCAGTTTTCTTCTTCGTCGTATGACACTTCGCTGGCCAGGATGCCTGTCGCGCTGACAGCATTGGCCGTGTTGAAGCCGCCTGAACGGATGCCCTTGGCGGCGGTCGACATGCAGGCGAAGATCGTCGGCGTGACCTGGTAGTCGACCAGCCTGAAGCGCGGCGTCACGTTCTCATAGACCTTGTGATAGGGCGAACTGGCGACGGGGAAGGCGCCGGCGGCTGGCACGCTCACGCCATCGATCTGCTTGTAGATATAAGGCTGGGAAGCGGCGTTGATGACCGAGAAGGTCTGCGCCCGCTTGCTGTCGATGTTGTAGCGCGCTTCGGCGTTGACGCGCAGTTTGCCGAACTCATAGCCGACCGAACCGAAGAGGGACTTCGTGCGGGTCGCGGACTTCGTGTAGGAGCCGAACACTTGGTTTTCCGCGCCCACGCCGTTCAGGAAGATGTTGGCGGTGAAGTCGTAGGCGCCGACGCCCGTGGAAGCCGGCGTGGTCAGCTGGCTGACCGTGATGTAGCGTTCGTTGGCGGCGAGGCCGATGCTGTCGGCGCCCAGGCCGCCGGCCGAAAGCGGGATCATCGAGTTGAAGTAGTAGCCCCCGACCATCCACTTCAGCTTCGCGGAGTCGGGCGACTGCAGGCGGAATTCCTGGCTGACCGTGCGGACCTTTTCGCGCGAGGCGACATACAGATTGGACCTGGCCAGACGGGTATAGGTCGGGTTGGTGATGCAGCCGGCGCCGAGGGTGCAGACACCGAATTGCACGCCAGCGCTGGTGACGTCGTAGTCCGAAAAGGCCTGGTTCTGCGATGCGGTCACGCCGCTGACGCTGACCAGCGACGCCCAGCCGAGGTCCCAATTCATGTCCAGGGCGATTTGGGCGTTCTTGGAGCGCGTATCGGGAATGTTGGCCGACATGTCGCTCGTCTTGGGCGTCGTCACCTCGCCGCAGTACAGCGTGGGCAGGCCCGTGGAGGCGTTGGTCGTGCCGCAGTTGAACTTGCTGAGTGAAAGCGTCGAGCTTGGCGAGGCTTCGACGGCCGACTTGGAGTACAGGCCCGTCAGCTTGGCCGTGAAATTGTCGGTCGGCGACCATTCCAGCGAACCGCTCACCGCGCGCTTGTCGTAACCGCCCAGATTGTCACCGGAGGCGGCGTTCTTGCCGTAGCCGTCATAGGTCACGTAGCCGGCCGAGAGGCGGCCATAGAGGTTTTCCGCAAGCGGCCCGGAGACGGTGCCCTTAACGCGGAAGTCCTTGTCGACGGCGGCGGTGGCCGACAGGCTGCCCGTGAGATCGTGGCTGGGAGCCTTGGACGTAATGCCCATGGCGCCGGCGAAGGTCGAACGACCATAGAGCGCGCTCTGCGGGCCCTTGGCGATTTCGATCTGGCCCGGGTCGAGCACGGAGATCACGTCGAGCGTGTTGCGGCTGGTCTGGTAGATGCCGTCGATGAACACACCCACATTGCCGTCGACGTTCAGGTCGTTGGCGGTGTTGGCCGGCGCCAAGCCGCGCAGATAGATCAGTTGGGTGGTGCCGCCCGTGATCGAGGTGATCGCCACGCCCGGCGTGCTGTTGGAGAGATCGGCGAGGCTGCTGATGTTGCGCGCCTCGAGATCCTTTTCTGAAAGCGCGCTGATCGAGATCGGGACGGTCTGGATGTCTTCGCTGCGCTTGCGCGCGGTGACGAGAATCTCGCCCAGTTCCACTGCGGCGGGCTGTGCGGCCGGGGGCGCGGACTGAGCGAAGGCCGTGATCGGCGCGCCGCCGATGACCAGCGCCGCGCTCGAAACGAGCATGGCCTTTTTCGCGGTCGTGAGTTTGGTTGTCTTCATAGCTCATCCCCTTTTTTTCGTTGATGTCTCGCGGCCTGGGCGACGGACAGTGAGGGCATGCTGCAGATATCCACGGTATCTACTGCGCTTACAGATTGGCTTTATCCGATGTGCGAGAATTCGCTCTGCGCCCCTGTCCAAATGACCTATTGATAGGCGTTTAGGCGGCGAATTTGCATCCGCAGACCACAGAAAGGACGCGGCGCGCGTGTTCGTGCGGCCGCGTGCAATTCAAGGTGGGAGGGCGGATTCTAGGGCTTTAGCCGCCTGGCTTTCAGCTGGGCGCTACCAGCGAGAGAGAGGCTGGCGGAAGACGACCCTACCGCGACCTTATAGGCGCCGGCGGCGAGCGACCAATTCTTGGCTTTGACGTCGAACCGAGACAGCAGACGTGGGTCGACCCTGAGCTTGACCGTGCGCTTCTCTCCGGTCGCCAGGCTGACCTTCTGAAATCCGATCAAACGCAGAACCGGCTTGCCCGCCAGATCGGTGAGATAGACTTGCGGCGTGTCCTGGCCGGGCCTCCGACCCGTGTTGGAGACGTCGAAGCTGACCGTCATCATATCGCCGCTGTCGACCTTCAGATTGTCGTAGGCGAAGGTCGTGTAGGAGAGGCCATGGCCGAACGCGAACAGTGGCGCTTGGCCCGTCGCCGCGAAGCGCCGATATCCCACGTCGGCGCCTTCGGTATAGGCCACGTCGAACTGGGTTTTTGGCGCCAGCCCCAGGCCGGGCAGCGTCGCACGCGGGTACTGATCGATCGAGGCGGGGAACGTCATCGGCAATCGGCCGGCGGCGTCTACCGCGCCGAACAAGACATCCGCGATCGCCTGACCGCCCTGGGCGCCGGAGTACCAGGCCTCCATGACCGCGCCGGCCGAGCTCAGCCAGGGCATGGCGACCGGGCCGCCCGTCTGCAGCACGACGATGCTCTTTGGGTTCGCGGCCGTCACTGCGGCGATCAGCGCGTCCTGACCGTTGGGGAGTGACAGATCCGGGGCGTCTTCGCCTTCGCCCATCCACTGGTTGCCAAAAATGACGACCACATCGGCCGCCTTCGCCGCAGCGACAGCCGACGCGACATAGCGTCCATCGTCGAACGTAATCTTGGCCTGCGGGGCGGCGGCGCGGATGGCTGCCAGCGGGGCGGACGGGTGCAGGGTCATGCTGCGCCAGGCGGCCATCATGCCTTCACCGCCAAGTGGCACCTTGGCGCCCTTGGCTCCGGGCGGGATCACCTGGGAAGAGCCGCCGCCGGAAAGAACGCCTTGATCCGCATAGCCGCCGATCACGGCGATCGTTTGCGCCGTGTTGGCCAGCGGCAGAAGGTCGGCCGTGTTCTTGAGCAGAACGATACCCTGTTGGGCGACGAGGCGAGCCACCTGGCCGTTGGCTTGATAGTCGATCTCGCGCTTGACGGGGGGATCGTCGAACAGGCCCACGGCGAACATCGAGTTCAGAATGCGTTTGCTGGCGTCGGCGACTCGAGCGGCGGGGACTTGTCCGGAGGTGACGGCGGCCTTCAACGGCGCGCCAAACCAGGTGGTTCCGTCCAGCTGTTCGCCGGACTGTTGGTCCAGGCCCTTGACGATGTAATCCGTGGCGTGGACGGCGCCCCAGTCTGACATTACCCAGCCCTTGTAGGCCCAGTCCCCCTTCAGGACGCCGTTCAGCAGGTGATCATTGCCGCAGCTGTAGTCGCTGTTGACGAGGTTATAGGCGCACATCACCGCGCCGGGCTGGCCCTTTTCGATAGCGATTTCAAAGGCCAGGAGATCGCTTTCGCGATGCGCGCCTTCCTCGATCACCGAATTGGCCCACAGGCGGCCGGTTTCCTGGCCGTTCAGGGAGAAGTGCTTGACGGTCGAGATGACCTTGCGGCTCTGGATTCCCCGGATGGCTTCGCCTCCCAGCGTGCCGGCCAGCAGGGGATCTTCGCCCAGATATTCGAAGTTGCGGCCGTTGCGCGGGTCTCTCGCCAGATTGACGCCGCCCGCCAGCAACACATTGAAGCCCTTGTCCCGCGCTTCGCCGCCGATCATGGCGCCGCCCTCGAAGGCGAGCTGGGGATTGAAAGTAGCCGCCAGCGCGAGGCCCGACGGCAGGGCCGTGGCGCCATCGCCGGGGCGCACGTCACCGGGATTGGCGACGCCCAGGCTGGCGTCCGTTTCCTGCAAGGCGGGAATTCCCAGGCGAGCGACCCCGGGAATGAAGCCGGCCGACCCCAGCGCGCCTTCGGGCATCTTCGTCTTGCCGAAGGCCATCGCCATCGGACCATGCAGCACGCCGATGCGCTCATCGAGCGTCAGCTGCGCGTTCAGCAATTCGGCCCGTGACTCGGGCGACAGCTTGGGATTCATCCAGCGCGGCGCCGTGCTGGCCTGCGGCTGCGCCAGCGCGGTCCCCGCCAGCAAAAACGCCAATAGTCCGCCAGCATTCACGGCTGCGCTCATGAAAGATCTCCAGAATTCAAGATGGGGCAGCGCGGCGGCCGTCAGGCCGCGAGGACTTGCGTCACATAGGTCTCGACGATGGCCGCGAAACGCTGCGGAACTTCGATGGGCGGATAGTGGCCGACGTCGTCCAGAACCACGAGCGACGGGTGGATCGCGGTCAAGCGGCCTTGAATCGCGACACCTTCCGATAGCGGAAGGACCGGATCGCGTGCGCCCCAGATGATCAGGGTGGGGGTCTTCACCGCCTTCAGGCGCTTGGCCGTCTCGACGCCATTGCCGGCCAGGGCCAGCAGGTGCGTCGGATTCGGCTCCTGGCCGCGGCGGCCCATGTCGTAGCTGACCTGGATCTTCTTGGCGGTGATCCGCGCGGGATCGCCGTAGAGCCAATGCAGATAGGTCCCCCACCAGGCCCTGTCCGGGAAGCCGCCGGTCTTGATCCGCGCATTGGCGGCGACCAACTCGGCTGGCGGCTTGACGTCGAGATTGTCCAGGGGCTGGGACGGGCAGTTGGACAGCACGATGGCCTTGACCCGCTCGGGATGAGAGGCGGCCAGGTAGTAGGCCATGGTGCCGCCGCTGGAGACGCCGACGGCGATGGCATCCTTGACCTTCAGGTGATCCAGCACGCCGATCATCAGGTCGTCAGGACCGGTAAGCGTGGCCTTGGAGGCCTCGCTTACCGCGCCCGACAGACCCATCGGCGGCATGTCGAAGCGGATCACCCGGTAGTGGCGCTTGAGCACAGCGGCGACGCCGTCCCAGGTCTCTAGGGTGCTTTGCGAACCGTGCAGCAGCAGGATCGGCTGGCCCTGGCCTTCATCGCGATAACGCACCTCGACCCCGCCCAGCACCACCAGCCGGTCGGCCGGGGTCATATAGCGGGCGCGCAACTGCGCCAAGGTCAGCTTGCCCTCGGCGGGCAGATCGGCCGCCGACGCCGCCCCGGCGGCCATGGCCGCCAGGGAGGTCGCCAGCATCACGCGTCGGTCCAGAGCCATCACGACCTCACGCCGGCTTCTTGGGGAAGCTGGGAACAGGCGGCGGCGTGGGCGGCGCCCAGCCCGCCGGGACCGGCGCCGGGGTCTGCTGGCGCGCGTAGTTCTCCAGGCTCGACAGCGACGGACCATAGTCCTCGGTCGGGGCGTTGAGGAACTTCGGGTCGATGGCGCGGGCGGCCGCGATGATGTCAGGCTTCAACTCCTTGATGCCGCCGGGCAGGGTGCCGAAGGTCGTGAAGTAGCTGACGTGGCCTTCCGCCTGGCCCATCAGCATCCAGGGCAGCCAGGGGGTGATCCGCGACCAGGCCCCGACGTGCGGGATGTGGGTCAGCGCGGGGTTCTCGGCGTCCTTGCGCTTGATCGTATAGATGAAATGCTCAGAGACGCGGTTCATCGGACCCGACGACTCGCGCACCCATTTGTCGGGTTGCAGGGCGTTCGGATACATCATGTCGATGCCGGTGCGGCAGATCAGCGTGCCCTCCGGACCGTTGGTCCAGTCCAGCAGGTAGGGCCGCTTGGGCAGCTTGGCCGTCTGCAGGCCCCCATACGAGGGAGGATCCGGCAGATATTCGCTGATGGTGAAGTTGAAGGGGTCGTTGGCGATCGGAACGACGCGAACCTCTTCGTTGGAGTAGGGGTTGAGCCAGGTCTTGAGGATCTCGCCGGTCTTCAGATCGCGATAGAAGACGACCTCGCGCAGCATCCGCCGCCAGCTGCCGTCTTCCAGGCGCTTGGTGCGGACCAAGCTGAAACCCTCGACCTCGAACAGCGGTCGAACCGGTTCATTGGGGCGAACGCCAAAGGCGGTGCCCTTGATCCAGCCGCACTTTTCCTTGGTCGGGTCCACGTCCGCATCCATGCGGATATAGGTGTCGCGGTTCCACTTGGGGTCCAGGAAGTCGACCTTGGTCACCAGGTCGATCTTTGGAGCGCCTGCATTGGCCACGGCGGGCGCCGCCGCCGCCACAGCCGCCAGGCCAGCCAGCCCCAGTCCTTCTCGCCGCGTCAGTTTGGTCGCCATAGGGGACAAATCTCCACAAAACATCTCGGGGCACGATCAAGGTGTGTGTCCAAATCGCGCAAGCGTCGCGCCACCCTTATCCGCCCATCGGAGAAACTCCGTGGCCAAGCTTTCGTGACTCGGCCTCGCAGCGCCACTGACAGGCTGCCTGCTCGACGGGTAAAAAGGTGGCGACCTATGCTGCAGCCAACCTCGATTGAGGCGCCTCGGACGTGGAAACCCTCCCGTTATCCACGGTGCGGACACGCGCTTCGCCGCCAATAGCCGCAGTAGGGCGACACGATAGCGTCGCTTTCAGACTTAAAGAGCGAAGCATTGGATGATTGCGAGTTTCCGCCAGGCTCAGGTGCACCGCCTGCTTCTGGCCAGACGGTCCGCAGGCGAGGTAATGGGTCGATGATGATGTTCCGCACGCTTGGCAGGGGCGCAACGGGCGCGCTGCTGGCTGTTTCGGTCGGCGGGGCGGCCGTCTGCCAGACCCCTGTTGATCAGGACAAGGCGGTTTACGAGGCGCGTTTCGCCGCTCTCCGGGGCGGCATGTTCTCGGCCTATGATCCTCTAGAGGTCGCCAAGGGCGACCCATCACGTCGCGCCTTGCCGCGCGCCGCAAAGTCGTCGGTCAGCGTCGCCGCGCTGGATCAGGCCGAAGCCTATGCGCGGGCCAATCGATCCACGGCGTTCATCGTCTGGCGCGATGGCGTGGTGGAGCGGGAGGTCTATTTCGGCGACACCCGGGCCGACACGCCGTTAGTGTCGAAGTCTCTGTCCAAACCCCTGGGCGCCGCCCTGGTCGGTCGCGCCATCGCGCTGGGCTATATCAAATCCCTGGATCAGCCCGTCAGCGACTTCATTCCGGAATGGCGAGGCGACCCGCGTTCGAAAATCCTGGTGCGGCACCTGCTGGACATGCGCACGGGGCTGCTGCCCCAGGGCGCGGCGCCGACGGCCGATCATATCCTCAACCGCGCCTATCTGGATCCGCATCATGAGACGGTGCTCCTCCGCGACTATCCGCTGGTGTCGGTCCCGGGCGAGCGGTTCGACTACAGCAACGCCAATGCCGAACTGGTGGCTATCGTCATCGAGCGGGCCACGAAAAAGCGCTTCGCGGCGTTCATGTCCGAGGCCCTGCTCAAGCCGATCGGCGCTCCGGATGTGAAGGTTTGGCTCAATCGTCCCGACGGCGTCGCACATGCGGGGTGTTGCATGCTGACCCCGGCCGAGACCTGGCTGCGGTTGGCCATCCTAATGGCGGATGACGGGGTTTGGGCGGGCAAGCGACTGCTGCCCAAGGGGTATGTCGCCATCATGCGCTCGGGGACGGCGCAAAATCCGCACTATGGCCTGGGGGTGTATGCGGGGCAGCCCTATCTGCAGCGCCGGGGGTTCAATGCGCCGGACCTGCCTGGTCCGCGCGTGCTTCACAGCGAGCCTTACCTCGCGCCGGATCTGTTCTTGTTCGACGGCAATTCAAATCAGGTCGTCTATATCGTTCCGTCTCAACGGCTTGTTGTCCTGCGCCTGGGCGATACGCCGCCGGCTCAGCCTGAATGGGACAATTCGGTTCTGCCCAACACCGTGCTTCGCGGCCTGACCTCCGCGCCCGTTTCAAACGCTGGAAAACAACCATGATTCAGAACACGCGCCGGGGCGTCATCGCCGCCGCGGGCCTCGCAGCCGCCGCTGCCGCCGTTTCGACTCCGGTTCTGGCCGCTCCGTCTCTGGATCTCGCCGATCCCAAGGCGCGTCTGCGCGCCTTCATGCGTCTGCGGGGCAGCCTTGACGAGCAACTGGTGATCGGCTGCATCAGCGGCCGCTACTATGGCGTGGTCGAAGCCGAGGTGCGCCCGCTCTACGGCGTGGTGGCCGCCACCTTCGCGCGCTACCGCCGCCTGGAAGACGGTCGTTTCGAGGGCGTGAACTTCGAGTTGGCCTATTTCACCGATCTCGACACCGGCGAGGTGATGGATCGCTGGGCCAATCCCTACACCGGCGAGACGGTCGATGTGGCCCATACCCTGGCTCCGACTTCCAAGTTCGTGATTGGCGAGGATCTGGCGCTGCGTCTGACTCGCGAGGTTCCCGGCCTGGAGATGCGTCACGCCACCCGTCCGCCGCTGATCATCGGCGACGACCTTTGGTGGACCGAAGAGGTCTTCACTCAGGTGCAGATTCCCGGGCGTCCCACACCGCTCCGCTACAGCGAAATCGTCACCCTGCAGACCAGGGTTTCAGATCTGGCCGGCGCCAAGGCTGCTCGCGTGCCGTGTCGCAACGCCTACAGTTCGGTCGTCAACTGGCGGCCGTGGCTGAAGATGGGCAATGCGCCCGGCAACCTTTTGGGCCAGGGAGCGGGCGTTTACGGCGCAAGGTTGGCCGATCTGCCCGCGCCCTGGCTCAGAGCGACCCAGGCCCGCCATCCGGAGATCCTGGAGGATCCGGCGGCCCGCCTAGAGGCCCTTTGGCAAGACCGCACCTGAGGCTTCGAGCACCATGATCAATCGTCGGATCTTGCTGGGCGCCGCAGGGCTCGGAGCCATCGGTTTACCGGCCCTGGCGGCGGCGACGCCACCGTCGCGACGCACGCTGAAGACCTCCGATGGTCGCGCGGTGGAGACCACGGTCTGGAAGGCGCAAGGCCGTGCGCGCGGGCTGATCCTGTTCTCGCACGGCGCCCTGTCGGCGCCGAGCAAGTATGATCCCTTGCTGCTGCCCTGGCAGGCCGCAGGGTTTGATATTGCGGCGCCGCTGCATGTCGATTCCACCGACCATCCCGATCATGCGCGCTATGGCATGGCCGACAGCTGGCGCGCCCGTCTTCTGGACATGCGGGCCGTGGCCGACGCCTTCGCTGGCGACAAGCCCTATATCGCGGCGGGCCATTCCTATGGCGGTCTGGTGGCCGTCACCCTGGGCGGCGTCAGCGCCGAGCGTCCGGCGGGGCTGGAAGGTCCGATGGCCGATCCGCGCGTCAAGTGCGTCGTCGCGTTCTCGCCGCCCGGACCGGCGCCCGGCCTGATTTCGGCCGAGGGTTTCAAGACCCTGGCCGTTCCCGCCCTGATCCAGACAGGCACCTTGGACAACCCGCCGGGCGGCGAATGGCGCGCCCATCTGGCGGCGTTCGACAACGCCCCGGCCGGCGACAAATATGGCCTGGTTCTGACCGGCGTCGATCACTATTTCGGCCATCTCATCTGCCGCCCCGAACGCGACGTTCCGGCCCAAACCCCGGGAATGGAGCAGGCGGTCGCCGTATCGAAGCTGTTCCTGTCCGCCTATGGCCTGGGCGCGAAGGATGCGCGTCGCAGCCTGGACGCCAAGGTCGGCCAGACGCCCGAAGCGGTCTTGCTCAAGCGGTAGGGGCGATCTTTCGCGAGCGGGGGCTCCGTATTTCTACGAGGGTTGCGGCCTAGCTCTCCGGCGCCTTAGAAAGCTTAATAGTATATCATTAATACGGGGGGGGCTCGTGAACCTCAACGAACTGGACGTTCTGCGCTGGGTGCACATCCTCAGCATGGTCTATTGGCTGGGCGGCGAGTGGGGCGTGTTTCAGACGTCCTACAACATTGTCAATCGCCACCTGTCGCTTGAAGAGCGTCGTCGCCACCTGGAGACAGCCTATCGGATCGACATCCTGGCGCGCACCGGGATCATCCTTCTGCTGCCGCTGGGCCTGCACATGGGGCACATCTACGGCCTGCAACCGCTTGGGGGCGGCTGGCTGGTCGGCATGTGGATCGGCTTCGCCCTGTGGCTGTCCCTGACCTGGAGCGCCTTCTTCGCGCGTGAAAGCGATCTGGGCATCCGCCTGACCAAGATCGACGAAGCCCTGCGCTATGTGCTGATCCCGACCATCTTCATCGTCGGGATCTCGTCGCTGCTGGGTCATGGTCCGCTGACGGTCGGTCCGGGCGCCCTCTGGTATCCCGCCAAGCTGACCCTCTATGGCTTCACCCTGTGCATCGGCTTGGGTCTGCGGTTTGTCATGCGGGCCTGGACCGTGCGGTTCCGTCGTCTGGCCGAGGGGCCCAGCCCGGCCGAGGAGGCTGCGCTGCAACGCGAGATCCTGCTCGCCCGGATCATGGCCTATGTCTATTGGATCACGATCGCCGGCGTGTGCTTTCTGGGCGCCACCAAGCCGTTCTGATCCTGGCCGGAAGGCCGCGCCACACGGAAAACGCCCGATCCGGTCAGTCCGGATCGGGCGTTTTTGTGCGTTCTTGGCGGTTTAGCCGCCGAAGGGCGAGGTCGCCATGAAGTGCTGGCAGATCTCCTGGCGGGTCGCGATCCACACGCCGGGCTTTGAACGGGCGTGCTGCAGCAGGCGATCGAGGGCCCAGGAGCGGCCGGGGCGGCCGATGATCCGCAGGTGCAGGCCCACCGACAGCATGGCCGGCTGACTGTCGCCCTCGGCGTACAGGGTGTCGAAGCTGTCGATCGCATAGTCCAGCCAGGCGCGCGCCGTATAGGCCGGGTCGCTCCACATCTTCATGTCGTTGGTGTCGATCTGGTAGGGGATGACCACGATCGGCTTGCCGTCATTGGCGTCCCAGAACGGGTATTCGTCCGAGAAGTCGTCCATGCTGTAGAGGAAGCCCTCTTCGCTCAGCAGCCGCCGGGTGTTGTCGGTCGTCAGATAGCGGCTGAGCCAGCCGACAGGGCGCTGGCCGGTGGTGGCCTGGATCGAGTCGGCGGCCTTGCGGATGAAGGCGCGCTCGGCCGCCTCGTCCATCCGGTACTGAAACTGCCAGCGATAGCCGTGGCTGCAGGGCTCGTGGCCGGCGGCGACGATCGCCTTGGCCAGGTTCAGTTCACTCTCAAGAGACTGGGCGCAGATGGTCCAGGTCGAACGCGCCTGATGCTTGGCCAGGATGTCCAGAACGCGCCGCGCTCCGACCTTCAGGCCGAATTGATAGTTGCTCTCGTTGGGATAGTTGCGGATCGGATCCTTGACGAACATGCCCAGCTCGTCGACCGCCTCCATGCCCTTGTCTCCGCGGGCGATGGAACGTTCAGAGCCTTCCTCGACATTGACGACCAGCGACAGCGCAAGGCGGTGGCCGTCCGGCCAGGTTCTGGGAGCTTGGGACATGAGGCTTCCTTGTGGGGCCAGCCCGCGCAACGGCGCGGCTAGCGAAAGGGGAACTGGGGTTTGCGCTTTTCCAGAAAGGCGGCGCGGCCTTCCTGGAAGTCGGCTTCCTGGGTGGCCTGCTGAAACCAGGCCTTGGTGGTGTCGTCGTCGTGCACCTGTCCCGAGAGGATCAGCTTGACCATCGCCTTGGCGCCGCGCGCGCTCCACTGCGAGGCTGAGGCGATCTGGGCCGCCTTGGCCTGGACGGCCTGGGGGAACTCGTGCGGCGGCGCGGAGACATTGATCAGGCCCAGGCTCAGGGCTTCGTCGCAATCGAGCAGCCGGCCGGTGAACAGGATATCCTTGGCGGCGGCGGGGCCCACCACGTCCATCAGGCGCTTGGTGTCTTCCAGGGAGTAGATCAGGCCCAGCTTGCCTGGCGTGATGCCGAACCGCGAGCCCTCGGCGGCGATCCGCAGATCGCAGGCCAGGGCCAGGCCCATGCCGCCGCCGACGCAGGGGCCCTGGATGGCCGCCAGGGTCGGCTTGGCCAGATCATCAAGCGCCGAGACGCCGGCGGCGATCTCTGTGGCGTAGGCCTTGGCCGATTCCGGTGTGGCCCAGACCGTTTCGAATTCCGAGATGTCCGCGCCGGCGGAGAAAGCTTCGCCGGCTCCGGTGACGATCAGAACCTTGGCCGGGGCTACGGCGACCGCCGCGATGGCATCGGGCAGGGCGCGCCACATTATCCGGCTCAAGGCGTTCTTCTTGCCGGGCTGCGACAGGGTCAGCACCGCGTGGTCGTCGTGCAGATCCAGCAGAAGGGCGCCGTCGGCGAAGCTCTGGGTCATGACTGGTCCTGAATTGAGCTCTGCGCCGAGCGATCGCGTAAACTAGTGTCAGCGCGCACGTTTGCGCATCGTAGAACGCCAAAAAGATCTAAAATTATATCTTTAAATGCGCAAGCAGGCTTGGTTTGCGTTCGGTTGTTGCACTCTTGTTCTCCTTCCATGAGGCGAACCATGTCGGGCTCCTGATTATCGAGGGAGGTCGGCCGTGGCGTCGAAGCGCTACCAAAACCGAGGACTGCGAACCTACTGGGCGGTCCACATCGAGGCGTGGCGGCTGAGCGGTCTGTCGCGCGCGGCATACTGCGGCGAACACCAGCTCAAGCCGGCGGTCTTCGGCAACTGGCTGAAGAAGATCGGTGATGCCGACGCCTTGCAGCACAAGCCTTTGAGCAAGCGAAAGCCTCCGCCACGACGCTCCACCAGCGAGGTCCGTAACAGGGCCGTGCAGGCGTTCTGGGCCATGCACGTCGAGGCCCACCTGTGGAGCGGGCTGACCGCTGCGGAGTACGCCAGCGCCCATCGGCTGACGACCTCGTCGCTGCGTCAGTGGCGCCAACGCCTCGACGAAGATCCCCTTGGGATCGATTGGAGAGAGCTCGTTCATCCCAGCGCCCGCCCGTATGTGGGCCCCAGACGAAGCACTAGTGCTAAGGCCCCGGCGCTGGAATCCGGCTTGACGGGCGCGACCAGAACCCTCTGCGACGGTGACGGCCGGAGCAGTCGCCGGACGTTCAGCGACGAGCAAAGGCGCGCCATCGTCGCCGAAACGCAGCTTCCCGGCGCCACGGTCAGCGCGGTGGCCAGGAACCACGGCGTGGTCACCAGCATGGTGTTCCGGTGGCGCGCGCAGATGGGCCTTGGCCAGGACGAGCGCGCTCGGCTGGCTCGCGTTCGGCTGGTTGGCGATGGCCTGAAAGCAGCGGGCCAGGCTCTCACGGCGGGCATTCCCTTGCCCGTCCCCGAGGGCGCGGTGGCCGTCGATCTTGGCGACGGACGCAGGGTCTTCGCGCCGCCTGGGAGCGATCCAGACGAGGTCCGGCGGTACGTGGCGCAGCGGGAGGCGGCCCGATGATGATCATCCCATCCGGCGTGAAGGTGCATCTGGCGCTGGGTCACACCGACATGCGCAAAGGCTTCAATGGCCTGTCGATGCTGGTGCAGGAAGTGCTGAAGGAGGACCCGTTCTCGGGCCATCTGTTCGCCTTCCGAGGACGAAAGGCCGACACCATCAAGCTGCTCTATTGGGATGGAACGGGCCTGTGCCTGTTCACCAAGCGGCTGCAACGCGGGCGCTTCATCTGGCCGCACATCACCACGCCGGGAGGTTCCGTGGTGCTCTCGCCCGCGCAACTCGCCATGCTGATCGAAGGCATCGACTGGCGCTTCCCAGAGCGCACCTGGCGGCCCGCCATCGCCGGCTGAAATAGCGTCGAAACCCCCGCCGGATAAGGGGAAAATGCTTGGTCGCGGACTCCGAAAATAGTAGAATCGGGCATGCGGCTGGATCTCGAAAACCTGCCTACCGACACGGCCTTGCTGCACCAGTTGGTGCGCGAAATGGCCGGCTTCGTCGGTGAGCGGGACGGCGAGATCGAGCGGCTCAAAGCCATCATCAAGCAGCTCCAGCGTGCGCAATTTGGCCGCCGTTCCGAGCGCCTGGACGCCGATCAACTGGCGCTGGCCTTGGAGGATGTCGAGACCGATCTGGCCGCCGCCGAAGCGCGCCGGCCCGACATCCTGCCGGCGCCCGCTAAGGCTCAGCCCAAGCGCAAACCGCTCCCGGACCATCTGCCGCGCGAAGACCGGTTGCTCGACATCGACAGCCAGGTCTGCGCCTGCGGCGGCGCCCTGCACAGCATCGGCGAGAGCGTCAGCGAGATGCTGGACTGGATCCCGGCGCAGATGCGGGTGGTCCGGATCGTGCGCCCCAAGTACGCCTGCCGGGCCTGCGCCACGGTCGTCCAGGCGCCGGCGCCGGAGCGGCCGATCGACGGCGGCCTGGCAACCCCTGCGCTGCTGGCCCAGGTGCTGGTCAGCAAATATTGCGACCACACCCCGCTCTATCGCCAGTCCAAGATCTTTGCTCGGCACGGCGTGGATCTGGAGCGCTCGACGCTGGCCGGCTGGGTCGGCGGGGCGTGCTGGTGGCTGCAAGCTCTGCACGACAGACTGTCGGCCAACCTGTTCGCCAGCAGCCATCTGTTCGCCGACGACACGCCGATCCCGGTGCTGGATCCTGGCCGGGGCCGGACCAAGACCGGGCGACTCTGGGCTTACACGCGTGATGATCGACCGTGGGGCGGACCGGAGCCGCCCGGCACGGTCTATGTCTATGCGCCGGACCGGAAGGGCGAGCGCCCGGCCGCCCATCTGGGCCGGTTCAAGGGCGTCCTTCAGGTCGATGGCTATGCCGGCTTCGAGCCGCTGACCGCGTCCGGCGACGTCAAGCTGGCGGCCTGTTGGGCGCACGCCCGGCGCAAGTTCTATGAGATCGCCGAGGCAACCCAGTCGCCTGTGGCCATCGAGGCGCTGCGTCGGATCGGCGAGCTTTACGCCATCGAAGCCCAGGTGCGCGGCCAGTCGGCGGCGCTGCGGCGGGCGGCGCGTCAGGAGTCTTCCCGTCCGCTGGTGGACGCCTTGCACACCTGGCTCGAACGTCAGCTGGCCCGCGTACCGCCGCGCGGCGCCTTGGCCGAGGCCATCCGCTATGCCCTGGGTCGCTGGGACGCGCTCAGCCTGTTCCTCGCCGACGGCCGCATCGATCTGGACAACAACCCCGTCGAGCGCGCGATCCGGCCCATCGCCTTGGGCCGCAAGAACCACCTGTTCGCCGGTTCGGACGGCGGCGGCGACCGCTGGGCCGTGGTCGGTTCGCTGATCGAGACCGCCAAGATGAACGGCGTCGAACCCTTCGCCTACTTGCGGGACGTGTTGGAGCGCATGGTCGATGGCCACCCCGTCAACCGTCTCGACGAGCTGCTGCCCTGGGCCTGGAAGAGCGGAAATCACGTCAACACCTGACGGGCGTGCAGCGGCCGGACGCATACCAGGCTTGAGCCGGGTTGCGTCGGCGATAGGATCCTGCAGGTCAAGCTTACGATAAAGTTCGGCAGAGCTGGCTCGCGCCGATCTGTCCGCCAGGCGAGCGTCTCCTGCGGGCGGCTGGCGTCGTAGAGGCGGCGTGACGATAGCATTGCGTCATGAGCGATGGTTTCATAGACGCCGGTAACGACGACGGTGGTCCTTTCAGAAGGTGAGTTGAGGAAGCGATGAAGTCTATTCAGAAGCTGCTGGTCATAGGGTTCGCTTCGGCGGCTTTCCCCGTCGTGGCTGCGCCGCCTGCAGGCGATCCGGCCCTTGGCAAGAAGGCGTTCATTCAGTGCCAGGCCTGTCACACGGTCGACGCGAAGGCCCCGTCGCGCATGGGTCCGACCCTCGCGGGCGTCTATGGCTCCAAGGCGGGCAGCAAGGCGGGCTACGCCTATTCAGCGTCGTTGAAGGCTCTGAATGTGAAGTGGGATGAGGCTTCGCTCGACCATTGGCTGATGCGCCCCAGCGCCATGGCGCAAGGCACCAAGATGGCTTTCGCCGGCGTGCCGGATCCGAAGCGCCGCGCTGACCTGATCGCCTATATGAAGACGCTCAAATAGTCCGAAAGACAGGTCCATGAAGAAAGGGCGGCGCTATCTGGCTGCCCTCTTTGTTGTGCCGTCCTGGTCAGGCGGCTGGCGCGTGGTCGGCGCTTCTGGCGACGTCATCGGCGACCGAATCCGGCGGCGTCTCGCTCTTGCGGTATCGCCCCGCCGTCAGCAGCAGCAGTGCGCCGCCGATGAACAGGCCGGCCGAGACCCAAAGCGCCATTTGGTAGTTCCCGGTCTTGTCGAACGCCATGCCATAGGCGACCGGGGCGAAGCCCGCGCCCAGGGCGTAGGCGCCGTAGAGCGCGCCATAGATCGAGGCGTAGCCGCGCATCCCGAAATAGCGGGCGGTCAGATAGGCCAGCAGGTCATATTCCATGCCTGCCGAGAAGCCCAACATGCAGATGGCCAGGAAGGCGTGCAGGTAGTTGGCGCCGGGCAGGGCCAGGGCGACGCAGCCCAGGGCCGAGGTGGACAGCAGGACCAAGGCCACCGCCGGCGCCCAGAAATGGTCGATCAGCCAGCCGCCCAGCAGGCGCCCGAAGATCACCGAAAGACCGATCAGCGGGGCGAGGGTGACGACCTGCTCCAGCCCGAAGCCCTGGCTCTTGAGCAGGTTTTCCATGTTCGGGATCGGCCCGCCGGTGGCGGCGGCGATCGGCAGGAAGCCCAGCCAGATGGCCCAGAACGACCATTTGCGGACAGCCCGCTTCAGGGTCAGCCCGTCCACGGGGACGAGCGGCTTGTCCTCCGCCTTGGCGGCGGCCGGAGCGTCCTTGTCATGGAAGAACTTCAAAGCCACGGGCAAGGCGATCAGCAGGGGCAGGGCGCCGATGACGAAATAGACCGATCGCCAGCCGTAGCTGACGATCAGCCACGCCGCGAACGGCTTGATCAGGAAGCCGAACAGTCCGGTTCCCAGCAGACCGATGCCCAGGGCCAAGCCGCGACGGCGGTTGAAGTGGGCGCTGATCGGCCGGGTCCAGGTGATCGGCAAGGTGCCCACACCGCCAAAAGCCATCACCACCCAGGTCAGATAATAGAGGGGCAATGAGCCGTTCGAGAAGCCGAACGACATGAAGGCTAGGCTGAAGACGACCAGTGAGACCAGCGTCACCTTCCGCACCCCGAAACGGTCGGCCAGCAGGCCGGCCAGCGGGCTGGCCAGCAAGGCGCCGATGGTCATCAGCGGAATGCCGCCCATGATCTCCGAAAACGACCAGCCAAAGGTCTTGGCCAGCTGCGGCGCGACCATGCCGATCGTGTAGAAGGGCACCGGTCCAAGACCCAGTCCGACCCCGAGCAAGGCGCAGAGGACGAGGGGCCAGCCCTTCGAAAATTCATTGTCCTGGGCGGACTGGGCCATCGGGCGCTCCACGCTCTAAAGAGTATATTGTTATATCATTCTTTGGCGCTCGACCGTCCAAAGGCAAGGCCCAAAGCGACGCTTCGAAGACGCTGTGCGAAATGCGGGCTGCCGATCAGCCCTTCTGGCGCGCCGTCAGCCAGGCGATCACCTCTGCCACCTCGACCACGTCGGCATATTTCAGTTGCAGGTCGGTGAGGTTGGCGAAGTGATAGCTCTCGTGCTTGTCGGCGACGCATTCCTCGGGAACGATTGTCCGATAGCCGCGCGACAGCGACTCCACCGCCGTGGCCCGCACGCAGCCCGAGGTCGAGCCGCCGGTGATCACCACGGTGTCGACCTTGTGCCAGACCAGATAGCTCTGCAACTGGCTTTCAAAGAACGCGCTGGGCATGCGCTTGTTGTAGACGAGGTCGACCGCCTCATCGATTTCGACCCGCGGATCGAACTGGTGGCGGGGGCTGTCGTACTTGATGTTCTGCAGGCTGTCGGGCGTGTCGGTGCGGGTGCCCCAGACGCCGGCGTCGCCGCCGTCGGCCTTGTAGGCCACCCGTGTCCAGACCACCGGCATGCCGGCCCCGCGCGCCAGGCGCGAGATCTGGTTGGAATAGGCGACCTGGTTGGGATCGGTCACATAGGCCGACTTGGGGAACAGGTCTGGCCGGGTATAGGCCTGCTGGAAGTCGATATTGATGATCGCCAGCTTGTCGCCGAACCCGAAGCGGGTGCGGGCCGGATTGGCCTTGACCGCCTCATAGAGTTGCCGGGCGGTCTTGTCTTCGCGAACCATGGTGGGTTCGAACTTGAGGTCTTGGGTCATCGCGCTCCTCGCGGCGTTCAGGCGGCGGTCTGGGCCAGGGCCCAGGCGTCGACGATCTCGGAAACGGTCGCGGTCCGGACGGCCGGATCCGCGCCCAGGGCCTTCAGGGTCGCAGCCATGAGCGCGGTGCGGAATGGCTGGCCGCTGACATAGGGCGTCAGGGTGAAGCCCAGCATCTGGCCGCCCTGGCGCGGACCCTCGCCCTTCAGGTAGGAGACGGCTTCCAGGATCTGGCGGCTCCAGCTGTCTTCATCCTGCCGACGATCAATCAGCAGCAGACGGTCGTCGAGCTCGTTGGACAGCGGCGCGGCGATGATCTGGCCGGCGGCGGTCTTCATCGTGACGGGAACATTGTCCTGCTCCCAGTCCAGACAGATCTCAAAGCCGGCCTCGGCCAGCAATTCCAGGGTGTTGAACGACTGCTGACGAGCAGGGCTCATCCAGGCGCGCGGCGAGAGGCCAGCCTGGGCGAACAGCGCCTTGGCCTCGGCGATCCAGGCTCGCTCGGTGTCGCGGTCCAGCCCGCCATGGTGGATGTGATCGGTGTCCAGGCCATAGGCGGCGATCTCGTGGCCGTCGGCCAGGATGGCGTCGACCAGCGGGCGCACCTTGTCGAGCAGCACGGCGTTGATCGGGAAGGTCGCCTTGGCGCCGGCCGCTTTCAGCGCCTTGAGGATCCGGAACACGCCCACCCGATTGCCATAGTCGCGCGTGGTGTAGTGGCGAAGGTCGGGATAGGGCGTGACCATCGCGCCCGGATGCTTGAACGGCTTGCCGACCGGATCGAGCATGTGAAACTCGATCGGCACGACCACCATCGCGGCCACGGTCTCTCCGCCCGGCCAGGCGATGGGCACGCGCGCGTCCGCTGGGCGCCAGGGATAGAGGTCCTGGTCCATGCCATAGCGGCGATGCGGATAGACCAGATAGTCGTCGGGCAGGCTCATGCTTGCGCCTCCTGGGGGGCAAAGCCAAAGCCGCCAGTGGCGAGGCCACGACGGGCGACGTCGCTCAGCGTCTGGTCCCAATAGGTTTGGCGATAGTGGTCCGCGATCTCGGCGGCGGTTGTGATCCAGACGTCGTCGGCGTTGGCGGCGATATGTTTCAGGGCGGCTTCGAACGGACCGATCCGATGCGGCTGGCCCACCAGATAGGCGTGCAGCGGGATGCACATCACCGTGCCGCTGTCGTCGGCTTCGGCCAGAAGCTGGTCGAAGTGGCGCTTGAGGATATCGGCGTAACGCCATGGATCCATGGCCTGTTGGCCATAGGTGATCACGTCATTGACCTCGAGCGAATAGGGCATCGAAACCACGCGGCCCTGGCGGGTCTTGATCGGCTGGGGCTGGTCGTCCTGGAAGAGGTCGCAGGTGTACCAGAAGTCGTACTCGCCCAGCAGGTCGAAGGTGCGCTCGGTATGGGTCAGGGCCGGGGCCAGATAGCCGCGGATGCGCTGGCCGGTGGCCTCCTGGATGGTGCGGATCGAGTCCTCGATCACCGCCCGTTCCTGCGCCTCGGTCATGTTGTAGGAATAGCGGGTGTTATAGATGCCGTGGGAGAAGAACTCCCAGTTACGCGCCACGCAGGCTTCGATGATCTCGGGGTGGTGGTCGATCAGGGCGGTCGACAGCGAGATCGAACCGCGCATGCCGTAGCGATCCATCAGTTCCATCAGCCGCCAATGGCCGACGCGGTTGCCCCAGTCCCGCTGCGAATAGCCGACCACATCGGGGGCGGGCTTGGGCCAGCCGCCGCGCGAGGGGTTTTTCGGCGGCTCGAACTCATAATATTCAATATTGGGCGCGATCCAGAAGGCCAGCTTCTTCTTCTCGGGCCAGATGATTTTCGGCCGGTCCTGATAGGGCCAATAGTCGTAGAGATTGGGCGTGGCGTGCATGTCGGTCCCTACGGCCTCCTCGTGGCAAGCTTACAGATAGATCCAGGGCCGCTGGGCCCTGTCGGCGTCCCGAAACGCCAGGATCGTCTCGCGGGCGCTGAGCGTCAGGTCGATCTCGTCCAGGCCCAGCATCAACATCGTCTTGGCTTCTGGAGACAGTTCGAACGAAGCCGTAAGGCCCGAAGCCGTGGCGATCGTCAAACCTTCCATGTCCAGGGTCAGCGGACGGCTTTGCGGGTCGGCGGCGATGTCCGCCGCGAAGGTGGCGATGCTTTCGGGCGAAAGGATGATCGGCGCGATGCCGTTGCGGATGCAGTTGTTGAAAAAGATCGGGTTGAACGACGGGGCCAGCACGCCGCGAAAGCCATATTCGGCCAGGGCCCAGGCGGCGTGCTCACGACTGGAGCCGCAGCCGAAATTCTCGCCGCTGAGCAGAAACTGGGCGCCGGCATAAGCCGGTTGATTGAGCACGAAATCGGGATCGAGGTCGCGACCGCCAACCTTCGTATAACGCCATCCGGCGAACAGGCCGTCTGAAAGGCCGGTCTTGGAGACGCCCTTCATCTCGCGCGAGGGGATGATGGCGTCGGTGTCGACATTGGCCCGGATGAGCGGGGCGGCGACGCCGGTGAGGCGGGTCAGGGGCAGCATGATCTCACCGACTCAGGAGGCGGGGGTCGGCGATCGCCCCGGCGATGGCGGAGGCCGCCACGGTCTCGGGCGACGCCAGGTGCGAACGGGTCTTTGGGCCTTGTCGGCTCTCGAAATTGCGGTTGGTCGAGGTGACGACGCGCTCGCGCTCGCCAAAGCTCTCGCCGCCCGCGAAGAAGCACATCGAGCAGCCGGACCTCGCGCCATTCAAAGCCCGCCTCCAGGAAGATCTGGTCCAGGCCCTCGGCCTCGGCCTGAGCCTTGACCTGGGCGGAGCCAGGCACGCAGATGGCGCTAACCGCCGTGGGCTGCGGCGCGGCAAGCAGGGCGGCGGCGCGGCGCAGGTCCGAGATGCGGCTGTTGGTGCACGAGCCGATGAAGGCCCCCTGGATGGCCAGGCCCAGAAGCGGCTGGCCCGGCGTGAGGTCCATGTAGTCCAGGGCGCGGTCATAGGCTTCGCGGCTGTCGCGCTCAGCCACGCTCTCGAAGCTGGGCACGGCGCCGTCCAGCGATCCGCCCTGCTGGGGACTGGCGCCCCAGGTTATCATCGGGGCCACGTCCGCCGCGGCGATGCCGAATCTCGGCGTCGAAGCGGGCGTCGGGATCGACTCCGCAGGGCGTGCCAGGCTGTCCAGCTGACCTCGGCGAGCGGCCGTCAGGCGCCAGGCGCGACCGTGCAGACAGTGAACGCCGCCAGAGTCAGGGCCGCACAGATCGCGCTGAACGCGGCCAGTTCGGTGGCCATGTTGCATAGCGTCAGGCGGCCTTCGAGCGGCAGGGCCGATATGGCCGATCCCGCATATTCGACGATGCAGCCCTTGGCGCCGGATGAGGAGATCTTGGCCACCACATGCAGCGCCAGGTCCTTGGCGGTCACGCCTTCAGACAGGCGGCCATCGACCGTGATCCGCATGGCGCGGGGCTTCTTCATACGCAGCCCGCCGGTGGCCAGGGCGTGCTCGGCCTCGGTGGAGCCGATGCCCCAGGCCAGGGCGCCCATGGCCCCCTGGGTGCAGGTGTGGCTGTCGGGGCAAACCAGGGTCGCGCCGGGCAGGACCAGGGCCTGTTCGGGCGAGATAACATGGACGATGCCCTGACGCGCGTCGCCGATGTCGAAGACCGTGATCCCGGCTTCGCGCGCCGCGTCCCGGGTTTCGACGATGAAGGCCGTGCCGGTCGGCATGGTGGTCTTGTCGCCTCGCCCGGGGAAGGTGTCGACCACGTGGTCCATGGTGCAGAACACTTGGCTGGGCGAGAGCACAGCCCGGCCGGCGGCCTTCAGGCTTTTCAGCGCCACGCCGCCGGTGCGCTCATGCAGCAGCACGCGGTCGATCAGGATCAGCGCGCCGCCGCCCGGAAGCCGGGCGATGTCGTGAGCGTCCCAGATCTTGTCCAGCAGAGTCTTGCCGCCCATCAGGCGACGCCCTCGCTGGCGGTTTCGACCGGCGCGGGATCAAGATAGACGCTCATGCGGCGGCCGCCCATCTCCAGCGGCAAGGCTGGCAGCAAGGTGCGCTCGCCATTGGGCAGGCCCACCTCGACCAAGCCGCCGCCGGCCAGGAGGTGCGGATCCTCGAACAGGTCTTCGGGACGCGTGATCGGCGCGAAGGGCAGGGCGATGGTTTCCAGCTTTGCGGCCAGATCGGTCAGGGAGAAGGCTTTGAACGCCGCGCGCACCACCGGCAAGATTCGGTCGCGCTGGGCGACGCGGACATTGTTGGCGGCCAGGGTGGCGTCGGCGCCGACCTCTCCCAGGTCGAACGCCTGGGTGAAGGCTTTCCACTGGCTGTCGCTGACCACGCCCACGAAGATCTGCTGATCATCGCCGGTTTCGAACACGTCATAGATCGCCCAGGCCGAGATGCGGGCCGGCATGGGGTTGGCGGCCTTGCCGGTAACGGCCTTCTGGGCCATGTGCTGGCCGACCAGAAAGGCCGTTGTCTCGAACAGCGAGCACTTGACCATCTGACCCCGACCGGTCTTTTCGCGCTCGGCCATGGCGGCCAGGACGCCGATGACGCCGAACATGCCGCCGGTCACGTCGATCACCGAGGCGCCCGCCCGCAGCGGACGCCCGGGCGGGCCGGTCATATAGGCCAGGCCGCCCATCATTTGGGCCACCTCGTCCAGGGCGGTGCGATTCTCATACGGGCCGGCAAGGAAGCCCTTGGCCGAGCAGTAGATCAGCCGCGGATTTTCCTTGGACAGGGCGTCATAGGACAGGCCCAGGCGATCCAGCGCCCCGGGGCGGAAATTTTCGAGCAGGATGTCGGCCTCAAGCGCCATTGCCTTGGCCTTTGCTAGGTCCTCGGGGGCCTTCAAGTCGAGGAACACTGCGCGCTTGTTGCGGTTGTACATCGGGAAATAGCCCGAACCCGAACCGATCAGACGACGGGTGGGATCGCCGCCCAGCGGCTCGACGCGAGTCACTTCGGCGCCCAGGTCGGCCAGGATCAGCCCCATGGTGGGACCCATGACCATGTGGGTGAATTCCACCACCTTCAGACCTGAAAGAGGGCCATTCGCGGTCATTCGCAACTCCTGATCGTCCCCCATCAGGGAGGCGTTGGTGTGACCCTACAATATGGTCTATAAATATATCAATCTTCGTTTTGAACCTGTCAGGGGGAGTCTCTTGCAGCCCGCCATCCTCATCAGTGAAGTCGGTCCGCGTGACGGACTGCAGAGCATCAGCGCGATCATGCCGCTGGAGGCCAAAAAGGCCTGGATCGAGGCCGAGTATCGCGCCGGCGTGCGCGAGATCGAGGTCGGCTCGTTCGTGCCGGCCAAGGTGCTGCCGCAGCTGGCTGACACCGCCGAAGTCGTCGCCTTCGCCCGCACGCTGCCCGATCTGACCGTCGCCGTTCTGGTGCCGAATCTGCGGGGCGCGCAGGCCGCGATCGAGGCGGGCGCGCACAAGATCACCCTGCCTTTGTCGGTCAGCGAAACCCACAGCCTGCGCAATGTGCGCCGCACCCATGTCCAGATGCTGGAAGAGGCGCGCGCCATCGCCCAACTGATCGCCGCCCAGCCGTTCGAATCGCGTCCGAAATTCGAGGGCAGCCTGTCGACGGTGTTTGGCTGCACCCTGGAAGGCCGCATCGACGACGCCCAGATCATGCGCCTTGGCGAAGGCCTGATGCAGGCCGGCTGTGATGAGGTCGGGCTGTCGGATACGACCGGCTATGCCAATCCGGCCGAGGTCAAGCGCCTGATCCGAATGGTGCGCGGCGCGTTCGGCGACGAGGCCCTGACGGGGATCCATCTGCACAACACGCGCGGCCTGGGCCTGGCCAACGCCCTGGCGGCGCTGGACTCGGGCCTGACCACGCTGGACAGCTCGCTAGGCGGCCTGGGCGGCTGTCCGTTCGCCCCCGGCGCCAGCGGCAATATCGTCACCGAGGATCTGGTGTTCATGCTGGAGGCCATGGGCCTTTCGACGGGCATTGATCTGCCCGCCTTGCTGGCGGTGCGCAGCATCCTGGCGGAAGCCCTGCCGGGCGAGCCGCTTTATGGCTTCACGCCGGATGCGGGCCTGCCGCTGGGCCTCATCCCGGCCACGTCGAGCGCCGCCGCCGCATGATTGGACTTGCAAGCCGGTTGGTCGATATCGTTTTTCCAAACGACACCAATCACCATGGCACCCTGTTTGGCGGAACGGGGCTGTCGCACCTGGACAAGGTGGCGTTTGTCGCGGCGACCCGTCACGCGCGGATGGCCTTCGTCACGGCCTCGTGCGAGCGCATCGACTTTGGCGCGCCGGCCCGGCTGGGCGAGATCGTCGAGGCCGAGGGCCGCGTGATCCGCGTAGGCCGTCGCTCAATGGGGGTGGAGGCCGTGCTGATGGCCGAAAACCTGCTGACCGGCGAGCGCCGCGAATGCACGCGCGGGGTCTTCAACATGGTGGCGGTGCCGGCCGAAGATGCGCCCTTAGGGCCATCCCGCCGCTGGAGGAGGCCGCGCCGGAAGCCGAAGGCGGCGATCTGACCATGGTCGAGATGGTCTTTCCGGGACGCACCAACCACTACGGCACGCTGTTTGGCGGCGAGGCCCTGGCCATGATGGGCAAGGCGGCGTTCATCGCCTCCACCCGCGCCCTGCGCGCTCCGGTCATGATGGCGTCATCTCAACAGATCAGCTTTGAGGAGCCCATCGACGGCGGCGACATTGTTGAGCTCAACGCCAGCGTCGTCGGCGTGGAAGATCAGGGCGCGGTGATCCGTGTCGATCTGTGGGCCGAAAATGTCATCAGCGGCCAACGCCGCCGCTCGGCCGGCGGCGAGTTCCGCATGCGCGTACTTCAGCGAGGATTGTGATGAGCCACGCCAGCGAAACGCTCCGGCGCGCCTTTGTCGATCTGCCGGGTCGGCAGGTTCATCTGCGCGAGGGCGGGGCGGGCGCCCCGCTGGTGATGCTGCACGCCTCGCCCGGATCCTCCGCTCAGCTGGCGCCCTTGGCCCAGTCCTTGGCCAAGAGCCGTCGGGTGATCGCGCCGGATACGCCCGGCAACGGCGACAGTCCCGCCCTGGCCGTCGCGACGCCCGAGATTGCCGACTATGCGCGGGGGCTCATCGAACTGTTGGACGCGCTGGAGCTAGAGACGGTGGATCTCTATGGCTCGCATACCGGCGCGGCCATCGCGGCGGAGACGGCGATCCTGCAGCCCGGGCGCGTGCGCCGCGTCGTGCTGGACGGCTTTGGCCTGTTCTCATCGGCGGAGCGCGACGAATATCTGGATCGCTATGCGCCGACCTTTACGCCCGACCTGACCGGCGCCTATCTGCAGAACGCCTTCATGTTCCTGCGCGACCAGCTGGTCTATTGGCCGTGGTATGGCCGCACCGCCACGCATCTGCACGGCGGAACCCTGCCGCCGCCGTCGGCCCTGCACGGCTGGCTGGTGGAGCTTCTCAAGGCGGTCGAGACCTATCCCTTGGCCTATGGCGCGGCGTTTCGCTATGCGGGCGCAGAGCGGCTGCCCCTTGTGACCCAGTCGGCCCTGGCCCTGGCGCGTGCCGGTGATCCGCTGAAGCCGCATACGCGCGCGGCCGCCGACCTCATGCTGCAGGCGACCTATCTCGATATGTCGCAGGACGGGGGCGATCCTTGGGGCGCCGACCCCGCCGCTGCGATCAACGCCTTTCTCGACGCTGACTAGTCTTGTGAGAGACGGGCGACGACCTTGCCCATCGACTTGCCAGAGGTTAGCCAATCGACGGCGTCATAGATCCGGTCGACCCCGTCAAAGAGGGTCTCGTCGGTGCGCACGACCAGCTTGCCGGCGTCATAGAGCGCCAGCAGGTCGGCGCGCGCCGCCGGCCAATGCTCGGTCAGGCGACCGTTCATGAAGCCCCGGATGGACGCGGACTTATAGTAGAGCTTATGGCCGATGCGCGGGGCCAGCACCAGTTCGGGTCCGGCATCCAGATCCTGGGCCACACCCGCGACCACCAGACGGCCATGGGGAGCCAGGTTTTCGGCGAAGGCGTCGAACACGTCGCCGCCCACGGTGTCGATCGCCAGGTTCAAGGCGTCGGGATAGTCGCGCTTGAGGATTTCAGCGATCGACTCTGAGCGGTAGTCGATGACGACGTCCGCCCCCAGCTCTTTGACGAAGGCGGCCTTGCGCGCGCCGCCGCAGATGGCGATCACCTTGCAACCCCGGATCTTGGCCAGCTGCACCAGGATATGGCCCAGGCCGCCGGCGGCCGCCGAGATGGCCACCTGTTCGCCCGGCTGGATCTGGCCGATCACATGCATGGCGACGTGGGCCGAGACGCCGGTGGAGGCCAGGGTCAGCATTTCAGCGCTGGCGTTGGGCAGGCGCACAAAGGCTTCGGCCGGACCGACATTGCGCTCGCGATAGCCGCCGCCAAACCGCGTGCTGGCTACCGCGTCGCCGACCTTCAGGCTTTCGACGCCCGGACCCACGGCGTCGATGACGCCCGAGGCCTCAACGCCCATCAGTAAGGGCGGCGTCAGCTTGACATAGGCGACCGCGTTGCGCGCGATCTGCACGTCGAACAGGCCATTGATCCCGCACCAGCGATTGACGACTGAAATCTCGCCCGGCCCCGGCGCGACGATCGGAAGGTCCACCACCTTGGCGGCTTCCCGCAGCGTGGGGGCGAAGCTTTGCAGTTGCAGGGCGCGATAGGTTCCGCTCATAGGCCGAGGCCCAGAACGCCGGGGTTCAGACGGCCATCGGGATCCAGCTTGGCCTTGATGGTCTCAAGCAGGCTCCAGGCGGCCGGGTCGCGGCTGTCCTTGTACGGATAGGAGCGCCCAATCTGGAAGTGTCCCGCGCCGCAGCTTTGGAAGACAGCGATCACCCGCTTGCGCGCCTCGGCGACCACGGCGGCGGCTTCGGCATTGGCGGGCAGAGCGGGCAGCTTGGCCAGGTGCGGGGCTTCGATCGTCGCCTCATGCAGCTGGTGGCGCGCGTCGGGCCAATAGAAGGTTGGCTCCACGGTGCAGGCGTTGGTCGAGACGGTGGTGAACAGAAAGCCGGTGTAGACGCCGTGCTTCTCGAACTGGGGCGCCATGTCGGCGAAGACCTGTTGGATGCCGGCGAAGGCCGCCTTGGCCTGCGACAGCGGCAAAACCCCATGCACCGGCGCCCAGCGCTCGCCTTCCGGACCCAGAATGCTGTTGAGCGGCGCGAACGGCATCGCCCGGATGACCTTGGGAATGGTGTTCTCGATCTCGGCGCCGCCGAAGCGGGCGGTGATGGCCCGGGCCTCGGCCATGTCGGCGTCCACGGCGGCCTTCGAGCGGCCTTCGCAGATGACGTGCAGCGGGTAAGTGTCTTCCTCAATGAAGCTGCGGCCGGCCAGGGCGATCTTGGCGGCCTCCTTCATGCCCGAGAACAGGGACTTCTGCTTGGCGACCACGTTCTTGAGGGCCGACATGTCGGTGGCCAAAGAGGCGCGTTTCATGCGTACGCGGGTCAGGCCGGGGTCGAAGCCGCAGAGCTCGGACGCCAGGCCCGCGCGGGCCATGCTGTTCATGGCGTCCAGCATCTGGGCGCCGGTTTCAAAGGCGAACGAGGCGTAGGCTTCGTGGGCCGGAGCCTGGATCAGGCGCAGGGTGATCTCGGCCTTGACGCCCAGGGCGCCGCAGTCGCCCGCGAACAGGCCGGTCAGGTCGGGGCCGTAATGGCGCCAGTGCGGCGGCGCGCCGTCGGCCCGCACCACGCCGGTGCGCAGGATCTCGCCGGTTCCGGTGACGATCGTCACCGCCACGACGCTTTCGCTGGTGGTGCCGTAAAGGCCGGCGCCGAAGAAGGCGTTCAGCTGCGACAGCCCGCCGCCGACCGTGGAGGTCAGGCCCGACAGCGGCCCCCAGAAGGGTGTGCGCAGACCCAGCGGCGTCAGGGTGTCGTGAAGGGTCTTCCAGGTGCAGCCGGACTGAACCGTGACCGTCATGTCTTCGGCGTTGACGCTGAGCACCTTGTCCATGCGGGTGGTGTCGAGCGACAGGGTCCGGCCGGTGGTCGGCACATAGCCCATGGTGTAGCTCATGCCGGCGCCGCGCGGCGCGACCTGCAGGTCATGGCGCGCCGCCAGGGCGACGGCCTGGGCTAGCTGCTCGGTGTCGGCGGGCGAGACGACCGCCACCACCGTGTGGTCGGAGACCTTGTAGATGTCCTGGCTGAACAGGGCGCGGCGGGCGTCGTCCGTGCTGACCTGATCGGAGCCTACGATCTGGCGCAGCGCCTGGATCACCGGGGTCAGGGCTTCAGCATCCAAGAGCGCCGCATCCATGGGAATCTCCACCGATCAAATTCGAGGCGCCACGCGAGACCACTGGGCCGAACGATTGCGCTAATGATATATCCATATAACATCCTGCATCGGATGGCGCGCAAGCCTGGGCGCGTCAAAATCCGACGGAGTTGGCGATCTTGATCATTAGCAGGGGATTTGTTCGCGTCGGCGCCCGTGACACGCACTATCGCACTGCGGGGACTGGGCCCACCGTCGTGCTGCTACACGACTCGCCGCGCTCGTCGGTGCTGTACGAAGGCTTGATCGCCACGCTGGCTGATCGGTTCGAGGTGATCGCGCTGGATACGCCCGGGTACGGCGACTCTGATCCCTTGCCGGACGCAGCGCCCGGCATCGGTGATTTCTCTCAGGCTCTGGCCCAGACCCTGGACGCCTTGGGTATAGAGCGCGCCGCGTTCTACGGATTTCACACAAGCTCGAAGATCCTGCTCGATTTCGCCGCCCGGGCGCCCGAGCGCGTGTCCCTCGAGGTCCTGGACGGACTCTCCATCCCGCTGGGCGAGCCGGGCGACGCCTTCATCACCCGCTATATGCGCGCCTTTACGGTGGACGAGCACGGCGCCTGGCTGACGCGAGAGTGGACGCGGGTGCTCGACACCTGGCGCTGGTTCCCGTGGTTCAATCCCGTAGAGGCAGCGCGGATGCCGATCGCCACGCCGTCGATCGCCCTGCTGCACGCCTATGGGCTCGACTATTTCCTGTCGGGGCCCAGCTATTCCAGCGCCTATGAAGCGGCCATGCGGCATGACCCCACCGACAATATTCGCCGCGTGACCGCGCCGGTGGTCGTGATGGCGCGCTCCGACGACGTGCTGTTTGCCCATCTGGACCGACTGCCGAAAGACGCTTCGGAGACGGTGTCGGTCCAGCGGCTTTCCCCGGATCTCGACCTCTGGGAGCAGGCCCTAGGCGGTCTCTTTGCAGATCATGCGCGCGAGGTTCGGGCCCCGTCTCCGATCACGGACGCCGCCGGTTGCGGCCGTCGCTATGTTGATCTTCCGCATGGGCAGATCCTGGTTCGGCGACAGGGCGGGGCAGGGCGGCCGATCCTGGTTCTGCACGATGTGCCCGGTGGTTCTGCCGCCGAGCAAGAGACGCTGCAGGCCCTGGCGGCCGAGCGGCCCGTCTATGCTCTCGACCTGCCGGGTTGCGGAGGGTCGGACCCGCTGCCGCAACCCAGCGCAGAGGGCTATGTCGAGGTTTTGGCTCAGGCGATCGAGGCTCTGGCGCTGGGTCGCGTCGACCTGATCGCGGAAGGCTTTGCAACGCCTTTGGCCCTGGCGCTCGCCGCGCGACGCCCAGACCTTGTTCATGCGCTGGTTCTGGACGGCATCTTGCTGCTCGACACCCCGACGCGCGAACAGTTCAAGACCGAGGCCCAGATCTCCCTGTCGCCCGAGCGCTCCGGGGCTCACTGGCTGCGGGCCTGGCGCATGCTGCGGGATCGGGAAGCGCAGTTTCCCTGGTGGTCGGACGCCGTGGACGCCATTCGTCACCGCACGCCGGACATTGACGGTGTTCGGCTGCGCCTGATGACGCTGGATGTGATGAGACAGCCCGAGCACTGGGCCGACGCTTTCAACGCCGCCCTGGATGTGGATGCGATCGAGGCGCTGGGCGCCGTTTCGGCCCCGATCCTGGTTCCCTGCGATGACGGCGATCCCCGACAGGGCGGCTGGGCTATCCCCGAGGCGCGCGCCGCCGCCGCGCATCTCAAGTTGCGAGAGGGCGCCGTGTCGGCGCGCGCTCGTCAGTATCTGGATTTCCTCGCGTCCGAGGATCACTCAGGAAGGACCCCTGCTCGATGAAAAGCCTAGAAGTGGTGCTGGCCCGGACCATCACGCAAATGCCGGTCGCCGAGGACTTCCAGCTGGCCGAGCGGACGATCGGCGCGCCGCAGGACGGCCAGCTGTTGGTGCGGGTGCTGGATATCTCTCTTGATCCCTATATCGGGTCGCGCCTGCGCGGCCGGCACCTTGGCGGTTCGGCTCCCGGCGTGGGCGACAGCCTGCCGGGCGAGTGCGTGGCCCAAGTGCTGGAGTCCAGGAGCGCCGACTTCGCGCCGGGCGATCTGGTGGCCGGTGAAGTGGGCTGGAGCCAATATGGCCTGATGGCGGCCGAGAAGGCGCGCAAGCTTGATCCCCGTCCGTCGCCCTCCGCGCATCTTGGGGTTCTGGGCATGCCGGGCCTCACCGCATGGGCCGGCGTCACCCAACTGGCCAAGGTGGGGCAGGGCGATGTGTTCACCGTCGATGCGGCGGCAGGGCCTGTCGGCGGCGTCGCGGGCCAGTTGGCGCGCCTGCTGGGCGCCAAGGCCTATGGTGTCGCGGGCGGCGCGGAGAAATGCGCCATGGTTCGCGACGTCTATGGCTTTGACGACTGCTTCGACTATCGGGCCGAAGGCTGGGGCGAGCGCTTTGCGGAGGCCGTTCCCGAGGGCCAGACGGTGCATTTCGAGAATGTCGGCGCCTCTATCCTGACCCCGATGCTGCAGCGCCTGCGCATCGGCGGCCGGATCGTGCTTTGCGGTCTGTCCGAGCACTATCAGAGCGGAACGGTGGCTACGCTGCCGGTCGGAACCCTGATCGGCAAGCGCGCCAGCGTGTTTGGCCTTGTCGTCTATGACTTCTATCCCCGCTGGTCGGAGTGGATCGAAACCGCCATGCCCTGGGTGCTGGATGGTCGCCTGCGCATCGTCGAGGACGCGGTAGACGGGCTTGAGGCCGCGCCCGCGCATTTCGAGCGCCTGATGCGAGGTCAGAACCAGGGCAAGGCCCTGGTGCGGATCGCTTCGCGCGCCTGACATTGGGACCAGGATCGGGACGTCGGCGTTCGTCGACGTCCAGGTCTGCCCTTGGCTCAGGACTCGTTGACTGCCCCAGGCGGGCTTGCCGCGAGAGGCAGCGGTTCGCGATTCATCGCCCGAACCCCTTGCGGCAGAGCGGTGGTTCCAGGCTCAACCTTGAAGCGTTTCCCGGATTTCGACTGCGCTGACTTTGGTCGAGTCGCGCGCGACATTGTGCTCCGGCGCCTAATGGATGGGCGCTTTTTGACGGATCGTTTGCCACTTGACGACTTCTCATTGTCCGGACATTAAATGACATAAGAATATAACAAGTGCTCACCACGTGGATGAGGGCGAAGAGGAGGATAGGATGATCAGCAAGCATTGTCTGATTGCTGCGTCTGCGGTCGCGGCGTTGATGGGTCCGGGCATGGCTCAAGCCCAGTCGGGAAAGAGCGACGAATTCCAGCTTGACCAGATCGTGGTGACGGCCCAGCGGCGCGAGCAGAACCTGCAGGACGTGCCGATTTCCGTCTCCGCCTTCAGTTCCAAGCAGCTCGAAGCGCGCCAGGTGTCTCAGGCGTTGGATCTGGTTCGGATGGTTCCGAACCTGTTTGGCAGTAACAACACCGGCTTCAGCTCGGCCAACACCTATTACCTCCGCGGCCTCGGCTCGACCGAACAGATCGCCACGATCGACCCGCCGGTGCAGACCTATGTCGACGACATCATCGTGCCGCGTCAGAACGTCAACAACTACGGCTTCTTCGACATCGAGCGGATCGAAGTCCTGCGCGGCCCGCAAGGCACGACCTTCGGCCGCAACTCGACCGGCGGCGCGATCAGCATCGTCACCAAGAAGCCTGGGCCGGAATTCGGCGGCTTCGTCCAGGGCGGCGTCAGCTCGTTCGACGGCGCGCAGTTCCGCGGCGCGATCAACCTGCCGGTGACCGACAAGATCCAGACGCGCCTGAACGGCTACTACGTCAAGGACGAGGGCTATCTTCACAACGACGCCACCGGCCAGACCCTGAACGGCAGCAAGAACGCCGGCGTTCGCGGCTCGGTGCGGCTTCTGCCCAGCGACGACATGACCATCGATCTGTCGCTCGAGCACATGATGGGCAAGGGCGGCGCGTTGCGCGCCTATGCCGGCGATCGCGATCACACCACGATGCGCGGCGTCACCTATGGCGGCACCGGCGACCTGATCTCCGACGCCCTGGCCAATCGCGGTCTGCACACCAAGGCGGAATCCAACGCGGCGGTCGCCAATGTTGAATGGCGCGGCGACAACATCACCTTCACCTCGCTGACCGGCTATCGCTGGTCGACCCAGACCTTCGCCGTCGACTTCTCCTTGCCGGTCAAGGGCTCGCCCACGACGCCGACCCCATTCTACCTGACCAATGACGGGACCTATAAGTCCTTCAGCCAGGAATTTAAGGTCAACGGCACGATTGGCGAAAAGGCCAAGTACGTCACTGGCCTCTACCTGTTCACCGAGGACAATGACACGCTGGCCGGCCAGGTGCTCGGCGCCAGTGTCTCGTGCAGCGCGGGGCTGAACGGCGCCGGCAACATGGCCTGCGGCGCCGTCAGGGGCTTCTCGAGCGTCCGCGACATCGTCAATACGACGACCAGCTACGCGGCCTACGCTCAGGGCGAATATCAGTTCACGGATAAGCTGACGGGCATCGTCGGCGTCCGCTTCACCAACGAAACCAAGAAGGTCGACCTGCGCGCCACCAAGTACGGCGGCATGATCACGTCCGATCTGGTCGCGGCCGGCGTCGACACCAAGCTGAAGGCCAATGTGGTCACGCCGAAGTTTGGCCTGAACTACAAGATCGACGACGACAAGATGCTCTATGTCAGCGCCACGCGCGGCTACAAGAGCGGCGGCTGGAACACCCGCACGGCCTACACCCCGCAGGCGTTCCAGGACTTCGATCCGGAATACACCTGGTCGTATGAGGGCGGCCTGAAGAGCGAGTGGCTCGACAAGCGCCTGCGCTTCAACGCCACGGCGTTCTTCGCCACCACCAAGGGCCTGCAGCTGTCCTACACCACGCCTGGGTCTGTCGTCGGCACGACCCTGTCGACCCAGGACAATGCGGGCGATATCGAGGTCAAGGGCGTTGAGCTGGAACTGTTCGCTCGCCCGATCCGCGGCCTGGACCTGTACGCCACGGCCGGTCTGCAGGAAGGCAAGTACACCTATGTGAACCCGCGGGCGCAGTCGTTCACCAACGCGGTGACGGGCGTCTTTGTCAATGCGATCGATCCGTCCGACGAACTGTCGCGCTTCCCCAAGCAGACGGTTGCGATGGGCGCGACCTATACCTTGCCGGTTTCGGCTGTCGCGGGGTCGTTCACCGGCAATATCGAGGCCAACTACACGGGCAAGTTCTGGACGACGGCCTCCAATTCCGCTCCGTCGACCAGGACGCCAACGGCGCTGAACTCATTGTCTGAGGCCTATACGCTGCTCAACGTCTCGCTGGCCTACAACAGCGACAACGGCGACTGGTCGGCGGCCCTGGCCTGCAAGAACTGCACGGACAAGGTCTATGTCCACTCGGTGTTCAACGGCTACTACTACGGCGATCCGCGTCGCGTGACCTTCACCGTGACCCGCCACTTCTAACGCCTGCAAGCGTGGCGGTGGGCCTTCCCGGGTCCGCCGCCAAACTTGATCTGAAAAAGGCCCGGCGATTGCTCGCCGGGCCTTTTTGTCGAGACGGGGTAGGGGTCAGGCCTCAACCACCTCGATCAATGTGCCGTCCGGCCCGGCGATCGTCCCGACGCGGCCGCCGCCATAGATCGCGCCTTCGCGGCGAACCGGCGGGGTGATCCAGGGCGCCTGGATCGTATCGAACGCTGGGTGCTTGAGCGTGCAGAGCGAAACGCCGTGCGGCAGGTGGCCGTCATGGCGTGGACGCGGTTGGGCCTGGGCGGGATATTGGTCGAACTCGATGAACACGTCGCCGTCATGGCCGCCCATGCGGAAGGCGTGCTTGGTGTCGGCCGGCAGGTCGAAGGCGCCGTTGATCATCGTGTAGACGATCGAGGTCGAGGCCCCGAGGGTCAGGTTCAACTCGTCGGTGAACCAGACGGCCGAGGCTTCCATGTCCGAGCAGGCCATTACCAGGATGAACAACCGGTCGATGAAGGTCTGTGGCCGCGGTAGGCCCATGCCCTGGGCCTCGGGCTTGATCTCGGTCAGATAGACGATCTCCTGATCCGGCCCCTTCACCTGCATCGGATGGATGGTGGGGATGCCGTCGATGGTCTTGGGCGGGCCGATGATCTCGAAGGGCGAGCGCAGCATGCGCTCATTCACCGCCAGGACGTCCTGATTGCAGATCTCGATCGCCGCCCAGCCGTAGCTGCGCAGCGGGCGATAGTCGGCGACGGGGGCGTCTTCCAGCAGGCGAAGATAGGCGTCGGCGCCCGAGGCCGGGCGCATGACGGCGAAGCGTTTGCCGGCCGAGCCCGGCGCGTTCCAGCTGGCGGCGAGGTCCGGGTCGATCACGCCTGTTTCGACGCGCTCATAGTCCAGCCATTGGGCATAGAGGCCCACAGCGGCGTCCAGGTCGGCCACCGTCAGGGTGGCGGCGCGAAGCAGGTTCATCAGCGAGGTCCGGTTGGGCTTTGAGGATGGGGCGTTTTGCGAGGGTCTAAAACGGCGGAAGGGCAAGCGCGCGATGCGCTTGCCCTTTTGAGCGGCCGGTCTTGGACTGCGGCTATTCCTGGTTCAGTTCTTCAGCCACGGACTCGGAGGTGATGTCGCCCTTTGCGGCGGCGGCCTCGCCCTCCTGCTGAACGATACGCAGCACGCGGGTGAGGTATTCCTGAGTCCACAGACCGCGTTCGGCGGCGGCGTCGGCGTCGGGCGTGAAGGTGTTGATCTCTTCGCGGTCGATCACCCCCTTGCTTTCCAGCAGGCGCTCCAGGGTGTCGATCCGTTGACGGGCGACCGCCAGTTCCTGGCTGACGGCCAGGGTGATCGCCATCACCCGTTCGACTTCGGGATTGAGGAAGTAGGGACGCTTGCCCGCAGGTTTGGCGGACGAGGCGAGGAGGGCTTCGGTGACGCTCATTGTGCTTTGCGGGCTCCGATCACGTGCCAGGCGGCCTTGCGGCCGTAGTCTTCCGAGTCATCGTCGGCGGCGTCCGGGAAAATATCGCGATCCACGACGGCGGTGACGGCGCCGTGGATCAGTTCCTCGGCCTTGAAACCGGCGGCGATCATGTAGGCGTCGAGGTCGATCTCGTGGAGGGCGCTCCAGAACGGCTCGTTGTTGTAGAAGGCGTCCCAGTCGCGCATGGCCTGCTCGAACAGCGGCATGCTGGGGTCGTATTGCGGCTGTTCGACATGCAGAACGATGCCGCCGGGCGCGAGCAGGCGATGGGTCTCGCCCACGATCGCCCGCATCGAGCCAAACGACAGCTCGTGCAGGAACATGGTGGTCTGCACCCAGTCGAAGCTGCCGTCGTCGTAGCGGCTGAGGTCCGATGCGTCGGCCTGCACGAAGCGGATGTTCTTGGCGCTCATCGCCTTGGCGCGGGCGGCGCCGTAGCGGAGCATCGGGGCGCCCAGGTCCACCGCGACGACCTCGGCATCGGGGAAGGCCAGGGCCAGCGGCACGGTGTTGTGGCCCAGGGTCGCGCCGATATCCAGGATCCGCTTGGGCTTGAAGTCGGGGAGGTTCTTCTTGACCCAGCGGGCCACCGCCACGCCGCCGCCGTCGGTGAACCGGCCCAGCATGCCGCCGGTGGTGGCGAACAGGCCGCCGTCATAGTTCGCGGCGGCAGAGACGTCGCCCGGGAAGCGCTCGGTATGGTAGGAGCCGGGCATGCAGTGGTGATCCACGGCCGAGACATAGCGCGGCTGCTTCACGGTGGGATCAAGCTCCAGCATATCCTCGCCGGCGAGCAGGGCCTCGGTCTTGGCCGCCAGGGTTTCGGCCTGGCGCAGAGCGGTCCAGCGACCGGCCTGTTGCCTCTGTTCCATCGTGGCGCGGCGCAAGGCCGACCAGGTCTGGAATGCGGGGTCCTTCAGCAGGGCCTTGCGCACGTCATGCCGCGTCTTGGGCTCCAGGGTGGGGGCGATGCGAGCATCATAGGCCACCTTCACAAACGGCATGACCCGCGTGGAAAGGTGCCGGTTCATCTGCGCCAGATAGTTCAGGCGCTCGATTTCGTCATGATCGGTTTGCGGCAGCAGGGGATGGCGCCCCACCACGCGATAGTCCGGCGGACCGTCATAGTCCTGGGCCGGGCCGGCGTTTCTGGCCGGATTTGATCCATCCATCTTCATTCTCCGGACATGGCGTGAGCGCCGTGCGGCTCTCGCTTGATATGGTCTATGTATATATCAATTGATCACGTAAAGTTCCGGGCGACAAGTCAGCCTCGTCCTTAAGGGATGTCGCTTAGGGGGATCGCTTTGTATGACCCAATCATGCACTGAAGAACGGCATTTTGTCGTCGTTGACGGACGGACCGTCCACTATCGCCGTTGGGGGCGTGGGCCGGTCGTCCTTGCGGTGCATGGCTCTCCCCAGTCGTCCCGCGCCGTCGCCGCCGTGGCCCAGACTCTGGCTGGCGCGGGTCTGTGCGTCATCGCGCCCGACACGCCGGGGGCGGGCCTTTCGACACCGCTGTCCCATCCCGCGCCGGAGTCCGGCGACTACGCCCTGGCGCTCTTGAGCTTCGCCGACGCCCTGGGGCTGGGACGCTTTGGGCTCTATGGCTTCCACACCGGCGCCTGCACTGCCTGCGCTGTCGCCGCCATCGCGCCGGAGCGTGTCGCCGCCGCGACCTTCGAAGGCCTGCCGGCCTGGAGCGACCAGGAACGCGCCGACTTTCTGGCCAAATACCTGCCGCCCTTTTCGCCGCAATGGGACGGGTCTCACATGGCCTGGGTCTGGGCGCGGATGGAGGAGCAGGTGCTGTTCTTTCCCTGGAGCGATCCCACGCCCGCCGCCCGCCTGACCTACGATGTCTCCGCCCCGGCGCATCTGCACGCCAACGCCATGGACCTGCTGGAGTCCGGCGACAGCTATCGAGCGGTGTATCGTGCGGCCTTCACCTTCCGGGCGCGCGATTGGCTGCCCCAGGTCACGTCGCCCCACCGTCTGATGGCGGCCCGCAGCGATGTGTTGCTGACCCATCTGGAGCGCCTGGGTGTTTCCGAGGCGCAGGCTCTGGTGCGCGACACGCCGGCGGAACTGCATGATGCGGCGGCCGCGTTCCTGGCCGCGAACCCCGGCGATCCCGCGCCTGACGCCGCCCAGGTCAGCGCGCCTGACGGGCAAGGCTTGCAGCGCGGATTCTCGGCGGGCCTCGCCTGGCGGGGCGCTCTGGGCGGGGCGGGACGGCCGCTGGTTCTGCTGCACCCCTGGGGCGACGATCACCGCCGCTTTGATCCGATCCTGGCCCGGATCGCGCGGCGTCGGCCGGTCATCGCCCTTGATCTGCCCGGTCACGGAGCCTCGGCGCCCCTGCAGGGATCTCCTGTCACGGCCTTGGCCAGTGCGTTGGCCGCCCTGGGTCTTGAACAGCCCTGCGTCGTTGGAGAGGAGATGGGAGGCCAGTTGGCCGCCGCCTTGGGCGTGTCGGGCGTCGCCGGTCCGGTCGCGACGATTGGAGCCGCCGTTTATTCGCCGGCCGAGATCGCGGCCATGCTGTCCAACGCCGCGCCACCGCTCGAGCCCGAATGGGACGGCGCTCATCTGATCAGGGCATTCAGGATGGCCCGCCATGAGCGGCTGTTCCATCCGTGGTTCCAGCGTGATCATGCCCACGCCCTGCCCATGGTGGATGGTCTTGAGGTGTCGGATGTCCACCAACGCGCGGTGCGTCTGCTCCGCGCCGCGCCGGCGCTGCAGCCCTTGAACCTTTGGCGGTTGCGCTGTGATCTGGTCGAACAGGCCGAGGCGCTGGGCGACCGTCTGACCGTTTTCGCGCCGGAAAATGCTCCGCTGTCCGATCCGGCGCGTCTGCGGGTCCTCGCCCAGGCGCCGATTTCGATCCCTTCGACAGTTTCAGCCTGGGCCAGTGGCCTGGCGGCCTTTGAAATCTGAGCGCGACCGTGCAACGTGCAGAAGACAAATCAGGTTTCTCAAACTTCAGAGTCACGATGAAATCGCGGCGCCGCATCAACGAGTCCGACAACCATGACTAGCGCTTCCCCGCTTGACGCCGCGCTTCTCGACGACAACTTGCCAACACCGCTCTACCATCAGATCTATCTGATCCTGCGCGAGCGCATCCTGAAGGGTGACTTTCCGACCGACAGCATGCTGCCGGGCGAGCAGGAGCTGGCCAAGCTGCTGAATGTCTCGCGGATCACGGTCAAGCGCGCCTTGAACGAGCTGGCGGAAGACCGCCTGGTCAGCCGGCATCGCGGGCGCGGCACGATCGTTACCGGCCGGCCGCCGACCCGCGTGGTGCGCGGCTCGTTCGACACGCTTCTGGAGTCGCTCAAGCAACTGGGTCTGGAGACCGAGGTCCAACTGCTGGACGTCACCGACCTGCCGGCCACGCCCTATGTGGCCGAGCGGCTCAGGCTGAAGCCGGGCGAGGGCGTGCAGCGCATCACCCGCATGCGCAAGATCGAGGGCGAGCCGTTCTCGCACATCGTCAACTTTGTGCCTGCCGCTGTAGCCGCAGGTTTTTCTCGGGAAGATCTTGAGCGCCGCACCATTCTCGAGCTGCTCGAAGAAGCCGGCGCCGCCGCGTTCGAGGCCGAACAGTGGATCACCGCGACGGCGGCCGAGCCGCATATCGCCTCGATCCTGCTGCTGGCCGTGGGCGCGCCTCTGCTGAAGATTGATCGTATCGTGCGCGACAAGCGCGGCCGGCCGGTCCAGCTGGTCAATGCGCTCTATCGGCCTGATCTGTTTGAGTATCACATCCGCGCCCAACGCCAGAAAGGCGACACCGGCTGGCGGCAAGGGGGTGACAGCGCGCCAAGCTAGGATATATGCTCTAAACATATATCAATAGGTGCGTTTATGGTCGTCGCCGTGTCGATGCTGGCCCACCTTCTGGTGTTCGCCTATTGGTTGGGCGGGGACCTGGGGGCGTTCTATACGTCGGCCTATATGACCGACGCCAAGCGCGCCAAGGGCGAGCGCCTTTTGGCGCTCAAGGTCCTGGGCGACCTGGACATGGCGCCGCGCACAGCCTTGATCCTGACCCTTCCGACCGGCCTGACCCTGGCGGTGGCGAAGACCTGGCTGACCCTTTCCCCGATGATGATCGGACTGCTGTGGGCCGCGGCCCTGGCCTGGCTGGCGCTGGCCTGGTTTGTTCACCTGCGCCATAGCGGCCCGGCTAGTCTGGCCCGCCGCGTGGATCTGCTGATCCGTTGGCTGGCGCTTGCAGGCCTGATCGGCGGCGGCGGCTTCATAGTGGCGACCCAGGCCGCGCCGCTCTTCATTGGCCTGAAGCTCTTGATCCTGGGCGGCTGCGTACTGCTGGGCCTGCTTATCCGCGCCGTCATGAGGCCCTTGGGTCCGGCGATCGGCGTGTTGATGGGGCCCTCGGGGCCGACAGCGGAGAGCGATGTGGTCATCCGCAAGGTCCTGTCTCGCGCCCGGCCCCTGGTGGTCTGCCTGTGGGGCCTTCTGATCTGCGCGGCGCTGCTGGGCGCGGCGACGCCGGTCTAGAGAAGACAGAGAGAGGGTCTGGGCATGAAGATCGGCGTGCTGGGAACCCAGGCCAATCCTCTGACCGGCGCCATCGCGCCGGAGCTGGCGGGCCTGCTCACGGCGGATACGGTTCTGGCCGCCTATCCGTCTCGCGCGCCGCTGTTTCCCTATACCGAACTGGACCGCGCGATGCAGGTTCTGGGTCACGTCGAGGCGGGGCTCGAGGCCCAGGCCGATGGCTGCGACGCCGTGGTTCTGGACACCTTCGGCGACTACGGCCTGGCGGTGCTGAAGGCCTCGCTCAATATCCCCGTCGTGGGATGCGGCGAGGCGAGCCTTCAGCGGGCCCTGACGCTGGGGCGTCGATTTTCGGTTGTCACGGTCTGGCCGGAGTCGATGAACTTCATCACCCACAGCCGCCTTGTCGACTGCGGCGCACAGGCCGCTTGCGCCAGCGTGCGCAATGTCGGCGGCGAAAGCGATCTGGCTGATCTTGAGGCGCCGGGCGGCTATCTGTCGCAAATCGCGGCCGGGGCGACGGGGATTGTGAGCCGCGTCGTGGAGGCTTGCCAGGCGGCGGTGCGTGACGACGGCGCCGAGGTGGTGGTGCTGGGCTGCACCTGCATGTCGCCCATCGCCCAGACGATCGCCGAGCGCTGCGCTTTTCCCGTGCTCAATCCCCGGGCGCTGGGTCTGGGCTCAGCTCTGCAGCTAGCCGGCCAGGCGCCGCGTCTTAAGCCGGCGGCGGTGCGTGCGGCCAGTTTGGAGGCGTTGAGCCGCATGCTGGACGCCGTCGCCCAGACCCCGGCGGAGGACTGCCCGGTCTGCGTCAGCCTCGATCCCTTTTCAGAAATCTCTTCCAGTCAGGACGTCTAAGCATGATGAAGCATCGCACTCTTCGGGGACGCATCCTCTACACCTCCAACAAGCCGGGCCGCGAAGGCCAGGAGCGGGGGCGCGAGACCTTCGTCATGCGCAAGCACACCGACGGCAAGGTGACGATCAGCGCCCAGTGCGAGATCGACGAGCCCGATCCCACCGTCCTGCGCGACGTGATCTATTCGATGGACGAGCACGGCCGCCCCATGGACTGCCATGTGCGCCTGACGGTCGGCGACCGCTTCATGGGCTCGGGCTGGTTCCGTTTTGGCGCTGATTTCATCGAATGCGAGAGCTATGGCCCGTCGATCGGGCGCGTGTCGCAGACGACGCCGACCAACGGTCACTATGACGGCTTCGGCACCCATCCGATCATCGGCGACGCCTATATGACCAGGGTAATGGATCTGTCGCGGGGGCCGCACAAGCGAGCTCTGCGCGCCTTCCTGCCGTCGGTCGATCACCGCGGCGCCACCGCGCCCCTGGTCGCCGAGAGCAACCTGTTCATGGAATATGTCGGCGAGGAAGAGGCGACCACGGCGGCCGGGACCTTCGCCTGCCGCCATTTCCGCTTTTCCGACGAGGCCGGCGGGATGGTCAGCAAGGACGGCGCTCACCCGGTCTACGACCTGTGGGTGACGGCCGATGACGACCACCTGTTCGTCAAGGGCGGGGTCGGCGGCTACATGCAGACCTGGTACGAACTGGTCGAACTCGAGCGATAGGATGCAGAGGGCCGGAGGCGGGATCCTCCGGCCCTCGTGTGTCAGGCGCTGAAGTCTATCGGCGTCGGTGGGGGCGGGAACGCCGCCGCCAGAGTCTTGGCCAGCGACAGCGCGACGGCCGGATCTCGCGACACCACCTGCCCAGATAGCGGCAAGCCATCGACTGACACTCCCGTAGGAAAAGCGACGGCCGGTACGCCCCAGAATGCCGCCAAGGCGGTGAAGTCCGCCTGGTTGGCCGGCGGGGCCTGGCTGAACGGGAAGGCCGTCTGCGGCGCGGTCGGGGTCAGTAGAGCCGAGAACGGAGCAAGCCTAGCCTCGACGTCGGCCACGGCGTCGGCCAGATTGCGATAGGCCTTGGCCAACTTGACGGCGGACTGGTGGTTGCCCCAGTCGAGCAAGGCCCTTAGCGCTGCCGAGAAGCCGTCCGGATCGTCCCTCAAGCCCGCCTCGTGTACGACGGCGGCCTCGGCTTCGCAGATCAGCAGGCCAAGGCGGCGTAGCCGGCCATAGTCGTAGTCGGGCAGGCGTAGCGGTGTGACGTCGAAACCTATGGCGCGCGCTGTCGTGACCGTGGCGGCAAAGGCTTCGGCGACGGCGGGTTCGACCTCGACCTGCCCCTCGAAGTCCAGGGCGGCGAGACGGCCGATCATCGACTCGGCGGCGATGGCGCGGCCGCCACTGGCGGCGCTCGCCACGAGCCGGGCGTCGTCGATCGAACGGGCGTGGACGCCGACATGATCATAGGTCCAAGACAGCGCCTCGACGCCGTCGGTTGAGATAAAGCCGTAAGCCGGCTTGAAGCCGAACACACCGCAATAGGCCGACGGAATTCGGACGCTGCCCATGGTGTCGCTGCCCAGGGCGGCCGCGCAGAGGCCGGCGGCGGTGGCGGCGCCCGACCCGCCCGAGGAGCCCCCGGCGGTATAGTCGCGACGGTGGGGGTTGTGGCAACGGCCATAGACCAGATTGTCGGTGGTCGCCCCCAAAGCGCCTTCATGCATGTTCAGTGCGCCCAAGATCACCGCTCCGGCGGCGCGCAGCTCAGCGACAGCCTTTGCGTCGTTGGCGGGAATACGTCCGCGGTACGCGGCCAGGCCGGAAGTCCAGGGCAGGCCGGCAACGGCGATATTGGCCTTCACCGCCAGAGGAACGCCGTCGATTGGCGACAGTGGCCGGCCTTCGCGCCAGCGGCGAGCGCTGGCTTCAGCGGCCGACCGCGCGCCATCGGTATCCAGTGCCGTCACCGCGCCCAGCGCCGGGTTCAGGCGGTCGATGCGGGCGAGATAGGCCTGCGTCGCCTCGACCGGCGTGATCGCCCGTTCGCGAAACAGGTCGGCCAGGCCGGCGACGCCGGCTTCGACGATGGGGTTATGAAAGCTCATTTGCGTTGGTCAATCAGGCGAATGGGTTTCTGACGCACGTCTATCTGGGTTTGGGCGGCGGTGGAGCCCTTGGTCACCAGCTCGACCTCGACCTCGATGCCGATCTTGCGCTTGAGCGCTTCGCCGAACGTCTTGGCCAGGGATGGATAGGCTGCCTCCGCCTCGGTCGTTTCAGCCACGACGATGAAGCTGTCGCGGCCGGCTTCATCGCGCTTCGTCACGCAGATGAATTCGCCGGCGAAGGCGTCGAACTCTTCCAGCATGGCGCCGACGCCATGCGGGAAGATGTTGATCCCCCGGATCTTGACCATGTTGTCCGAGCGCCCGAGGAAGCCCTCGATGCGGTCGAACTGGACGCCGATCGACGAGCGGCCGGTCATCTTTCGCGTCACGTCATGGGTGTTGAAGCGAATGATCGGATAGAGGTCGTCCTTGAACAGGCAGCTGACCACGATGTCGCCCAACTGGCCGTCGGGCACGGGCGCGCCGGTGTCGATATCGCAGATTTCGACATAGTGGGCGTCCTCGTGGATATAGAGGCCGTCGCGGTCGGGGCCTTCACCGGCGATCAGGCCGGTGTCGCCCACGCCGTACCAGTCGAAGCATTCATCGACGCCCCAGACCTCTTTCATCACCGCCTTGTCCTCGCGGCCCAACTGGCCCGAGATCATCCGCACGGGAATGTCGCGGCCGGGCTCAAGGCCTTGCTCGCGGGCGACGTCGGCCAGCTTCTTGATGTAGTCGGCGAACCCGACGATCACCGTGGCCCCGAAGCGCTTCATCAGCTCGACCTGCTGGATCGAGCGGGTCTCCACCCCGGTGCCCGCCGACATGAAAGTCGAGCTGGTCCAGTGGGTCAGGGCCTCGCGCACATAGTGGCCGCCATTGATCATGCCGTGGCCATAGACCGAGTGGACCACGTCCTCGGGGCGCAGGCCCTGGAAGCGCAGGCTGCGGGCCAGCAGCAGGTTCTGCACCTCGCGGCTTTTGGGGCCAAACAGCAGCACTTGCGGATCGCCCGTGGTGCCCGAAGTGGTGTGCATGATCGCCGGCGGGCGGCGATCCTTGGGATAGGTCTCAAAGCCCGCGAAGTCGCCGAACGGCGGGGCGATCTTCAGCGACTCCATGATGTCGGACTTGCTGAACATCGGCAGACTGGGCAGGTCGTCCAGCGAGCGGATGTCGCCCGGCTGGATGCCGGCCTTACCCCAGAGGCGCTGATACAGCGGGATCTTCCAGGCGCGCTCGACGCAGCGCAGGAACAGCTTGTTCTGGTGCGCGCGCAGGACCTCTCGGCTGGTCGAGGTGGCGAAGGCGACGAAATCGTCGCCGATCGGGTGCTCGGCGAGCATCTGGTCGAAGTCGATCGAGCGCCAATAGGATTGATGAGTGTCTTGCATCGGAGTCCGTCGGGTCATGCGCCTTGGGCGAGGCGGAAAGCCTCCGCGCCGTCCGGCAGGGTGTCGAAGCGTTCCATGATCTCGGCCAGGGGCGCGTGCAGCGCCTCGAAGCCGGCGAAGGTCAGGCAGGAAAGGCCCTTGGCCTTTTGCTGCGCGTCGGTGAGCGGGAAGGCAGGCGAGCCGAGCTGGGCGCTCACCGTCTCGGTCAGCTCGCGGCCGTCCTTCAGTGTCAGGGTCAGTTGAGCCGGGGTGAAGGCGGCAGGATCGGGATTGTCGTCGGTGGTGACGACGATGCGCGAGGCCAGGTCCAGGATGTCGGCTTTGGTCAGGCTTTGCATCGTGAAGTCCCCGAGCCCCACATCGCCGTTCTGCAAGGCGACTGCGATCAGATAGGGCAGGCACAGGCGCGCATGCGACACGGCCATGCCGGCTTGAGACGGGCGACCGACCAGGTGGCGGATCAGCGGCGGCGCCCGATAGACGCCGCTTTCGACTTGGTCCCCGGTCAGGCCGTTGGCGCGGCGCAGGTCGAGCGCGGCCACGACGCCGCCGTGGGTGGCGCGGCCGCTGGGATAGGGTTTCACGCTGACCTGGCTGATGCGGAAGTCGCGCCCCAGAATCTCCAACGCCGGGCCGAGGTCATAGCTCTTCTCGAACAGTGACAGATAGCCGAACGGGCCGGTGATCGAGTCGATCGGACCCGGCAGTCCCGCCACCGCGATATCAACCGCCTGCAGGGCCGAGCGCGCGGCGTTGGCCACCTGAACGGGCAGGGCGGGCTTGCCTTCGGTATGGGCCTGCATGGTGCCTGACGAGAAGGCCAGGGCGTAGCCCAGGGCGTTCAGCGCCGTGGTCCGGTCCAGCCGGCGCAGGCGCGCCAGGGCGGCCACGCAGCCGAAGATGCCGGCGGTGGCGGGACGGAAGAACTGGATGGGGCTGGTGGCCGCGACGCCCAGGGTGACCGCGATGTCGGTTCCGGCCACCATGGCCGCCAGGATCTCTGACCCGGGATAAGGACCCGAGCGCTCGGCCTCGGCCATCAGCACCGGCATGATGGTGGGCAGGGGATGCAGGACCGCCCCCTCATGCACCGAATCGAATTCCTGGCCGTGGGTCTGAAAGGCGTTGAGGAAGGCCGCAGACGGCGCGGGCAATCGCACGCCGGGGCGCCCAAGAACCCCGCAGCCCTGATCGGCGGCGACGCCCCATCCCTGGACGACACGCAGGAGTTCGTCGCCAAAGACAGCGCGCGCGCCGCCGACTCCGACCACCACGGCGTCATAGAGCAGTCGCTCCGCGTCAGCGCGAACGGAGGCGGGCAAAGCGCTCCATTCGACCGACAGGGCGTGATCGACGAGTCGTTCCGAAGTGAGGGCCGATGTGGCGGCAGATCGGATCGCTTCGGTCATACTGCTCTGGTCTCCGTAAATGTCCGGACATATATCTGTCGCCCGGGGCGGGGTCTGGGTCAAGCGACAGGGCTTGCCTTATCGAGGCCCGACGCTTTGATGCTTATCGTCTGACCAGAAAGCCGTGCGTTCCATGTCGACTCCTCGTTACCGCCAACTGACCGACATGCTCCGCAAGGATATTGAGTCTGGTCGCTATCCGATTGGATCGCTGCTGCCGCCCGAGGTCGAGCTGTGCGAAACCTATGGTGTTTCGCGCCACACGATCCGCGACGCGATCCGCCTGTTGCGCGAGGCGGGACTGGTCGAGCGGCGTCGCGGACTGGGCACCACGGTGCTGGCGGCTTCCCCGCCGGTCTCGTTCGTTCAGCCGTTGGGCAGCGTCGCTGCCCTGCTGCAATATGCGCGGGACGCTCAGCTGGTGCTGCGCGAGGTCGAAGCCCGGCCTCTGTCGGCCGAAGAGGCGCAGCATTTTCACATTCCCGATACGGCGGCTCCGGGCCGTTGGCTGGTTCTGGAAGGGGTGCGATCGGTCGACGGCAAGCCCTTGTCGATCTCGCGCGTGATGATCGCCCCTCGGTTCGCCGAGCTGGAGGCGACGGTCCGGCAATGGGAGGGCGCCTTGCAGGAACTGATCGCCCAGACCTTCGGCGTGCAGTCCGACAGGATCGAGCAGGAGATCAGCGCCGAGCTTCTGGATCCCGAGGGCGCTCGCCATCTTCAGGCGCGCCGGGGCGAGGCCGCCCTGCGCACCTTGCGTCGCTATTTCGACAGCGACGGCGAGATCATTCTGGCGTCCGACAGCATCCATCCCGCTAACCGCTTCGTCTATGCGATGACCTATCACCGCGACAGCTGATCAGGCCGTTCGCCAACCGATCGTCTCGTCATTGACCTCGGGCACGGTCGGGTCGGGGCGGCCGGGTTCGTCGCGGAACAGGATCGGTGTCCCGACAATCTCAGAGCCGTCCGCATCGCGCGTCAGCATGCCTCGGGCTTCCAGCGCCGGATCCTCGAAGGCTTCCTTCAGATTGCGCACCGGGGCGAAGCAGACGTCCTTGTCGGCGAACCAGACCTCCCAGTCGGCGCGCTTGCGCTGCTTGAAAGCCTCTCTAAGGAACACGCGAAGCGGCTCCTGCTGTGGACCGGGCGGATAGGTGGCGTAGATCGCCAGATCCTCACGATCCAGGCCCTTGAGCAGGTTGCGGGCGAACTTGGGTTCGGCCCCGCCCAGGGTGATCCACTGGCCGTCGGCGGTTTCATAGAGGTTGTACATGGCGTTGCCGCCGAACGAGCGCTCGTCCTTGACGACATGCGGCTCGCCGGTGGCGAACACCTTGCCGGTGACGTTCGGCGTCCAGGCCATCAGGCTGTCGAGCATGGCGACATCGACGAAATCGCCCTGACCGGTGTCGCGCCGCCGCAGCAGGGCCATCAGCACCCCCGAGAGGGCGGTCAGAGAGGCCAGGGCGTCGGCCACGGGCATGTGCGGCATGGCTGGCTTGCCGTCTTGGCCTTCGTTCAGCGCCACGACGCCGGCCAGGGCCTCGACGGCCAGGTCGTGCGCCGGGCGGTCGCGATTGGGGCCGGTCTGTCCGAAGGCCGAGATCGAGACATAGACGATCGCCGGATTGACCATGCGAACGGCGTCATAGCCGATCCCCAGCCGGTCGGCGACGCCGGGCCGGAAGGCCTCGACCACGACGTCGGCCTGGGCGGCCAGGGCCATGAAGCGTGCCTTGTCGGCGTCGGTCTTTAGGTTCAGGCGCAGGGAGCGCTTGCCGCGGTTGGCGTTGCGGAACCAGACGGTGTGGCCGTTCTTGCGATAGCCGATATGGCGGGCGGGATCGCCTTCTTCCCACGGCTCGACCTTGATCACGTCGGCGCCGTGATCGGCCATCATCAGGGTCAGCATCGGTCCCGGCAGGAACAGCGAAAGGTCGAGAACCTTCAGGCCTTCAAGCTTCATCGACCGATCTCTTTAAGCAACGCTTCGGTGTGTTCGCCCAGCTTGGGGGCGCGACGACCCGGCAGGCGCTGGCCGTCGATCTTCACGGGGCAGGCCAGCATGCGCAGGCCGCCGGGCTTGTCGGGATGCTCAACAACGTCGCGCATGCCGATCTCGTCCACGAACGGATTGTCCAGGGCTTCGCCCAGCGACGTCACCGGCGCGAAGGGCACCGCGCCGCCCAGGATCTTCGACCACTCGGCCGTGGTCTTGGTCGACAGCACGGTGTCGACCACGGCGGTCAGTTCGGTCAGGTTCTTGCGCCGTGTCGGAATGTCGATGAAGCGCGGATCGGCCTTGAGTTCGGGATGGCCGGTCAGGTCGCAGAAGGTCTCCCAGAACTTGGGCGTCTGGCACATTAACATGCCCCAACCATCGGCGGTTCGAACCGCCTGGGACGGCGCGATCGAGGGGTGGGCGCCGCGCGGCAGGCGGCCGACCTCATGGCCTTCGTTCAGCCGCCAGACGGCGGGATAGCTCAGCTGGTGCAGGGCGACATCGAACAGGGCCACGTCGACGTCCGCGCCCTTGCCGGTCTTGCTGGCGGCCAGCACCGCCGAGACGATGCCCAGGGCGAAGGTCGAGCCGGTCATGAAGTCGACCATCGAAACGCCCAGCCGCGTCGGCGGGCCGTCCGGTTCACCGCTCAGGCCCATGAAGCCGCATTCGGCCTGCATCAGATAGTCGTAGCCCGGCCAGCTTTCGCGGCTGTTGCCCCGGCCATAGGCCGACAGGTGGGCGCAGACGATCGTCGGCTTGATCGGCGCCAGGTCGGCATAGGTCAGTTTCAGCTTGGCCGGCTGATCGCCGCGCAGGTTGTTGACCACGGCGTCGGCCGTGGCCACCAGCGCTTCGAAGGCGGCCCGGCCCTCGGAGCTTTTCAGCTCAAGGGCCAGGGACTTCTTGGAGCGCGAGAAGGTCTGGAAGAACTCGCTGTCCTGGTCGCCCAGGAAAAACGGTCCCGTGGCGCGGCTGACGTCGCCGCCCATCGAGGGCGCTTCGATCTTGATGACCTCGGCGCCCATTTCCGCGAGCAGTTGGGTGCCATAGGGACCGGCGCCGTACTGCTCGATGGCGAGAATTCGCAGACCTTCCAGCGGGCGCATCAGACGGGGTTCCTCGCCACCAGTTGCTTGGCGATGATGATGCGCTGCATCTCGTTGGTGCCTTCGCCGATGCACATCAGCGGGGCATCGCGATACAGGCGCTCGATCGGATATTCCTTGGAATAGCCATAGCCGCCATGGATGCGCATGGCCTCGGTGGCGCAATAGACCGCCGTTTCCGAAGCGAAGTACTTGGCCATGCCCGCTTCCATATCGACGCGCAGGCCCTTGTCGTAGGCCGCCGCTGCGTCCTGGACGAGCAGTTCAGCCGCGCGGGTCTTGGAGGCCATCTCGCCCAGCTTCAGCTGGATCGCCTGGTGCTCGGCGATCGGCTTGCCCATGGTCTTGCGCAGCTGGGCGTATTTGACGCTTTCGCTGAGAGCGCGCTTGGCGATGCCGACGGCGCGCGCCGCGACGTTGATGCGGCCGATCTCAAGACCGCCCGTGGCCATCAGGAAGCCCTTGCCCTCTTCGCCGCCGACGAGGCCCAGCTCGGCAGAGATGGCGTAGTCCTCGTACATCAGCTCGCCGGAATCGATGCCCTTGTAGCCGAGCTTCTCAAGCTTGCGGCCGTTCTTGATGCCCGGGATCGGCTCGCCGGTTTCGGGGTGGGCCTTGGGCGTGATCAGCATGCTCATGCCCTTGTAGCGGGGCTTGGCGTCCGGATCGGTCTTGACCAGCAGGGCCACGACATGGCCCTCGATGGCGTTGGAGATCCAGGTCTTGTTGCCGTTGACGATGTAGTTGTCGCCGTCGCGGCGGGCGACCGTGCGGATCGCTTGCAGATCGGTGCCCGCGTCGGGCTCGGTCAGGCCCAGGCAGCCGCGCAGCTCGCCGGTGGCGAAGCGGGGGAGCCAGAACTCCTTCTGCCTCTGGGTGCCGAACTTCTGCACCACCAGCGCCATCATCAGGTGCGAGTTGAAGATGCCCGTCAGGCTCATCCACTCTTCGGAGATGCGGGTCACGATCTTGGAATAGGTGGTCGCCGACAGGCCAAGACCGCCGTATTCCGGATCGATCAGGGCGCCGAACAGACCCAGTTCCTTCATGTCCTCGACCAGTTCGGTCGGGTAGGTATCGTCGTGCTCGAGCTTCATCGCGACGGGCGCGACCTTCTTCTCGATCCACTTTTCGATGGCGTCGAGGATCGCGCGTTCCTCGGCCGCGGCTTCCGCCGCCGTCACCTGAGCGTCCATAGGTTTTCCCCGATCAATCAGTAGGTTGAGACTTTGTCCTCGACCGCGTTGCCGCGGGCGGGGATCAGCATGTTGCGCTTGAAGCTGCAGACGATTTCGTCGCGCTGGTTCTTGCCGATGGTGCGGATGGTCACGATGCCCTGACCCGGACGCGAGGCGCTTTCGCGCTTGGCCAGCACTTCGCTCTCGCCATACAGGGTATCGCCGGCGAACACCGGCGCGGTGAACTTCACCTCGTCCATGCCAAGATTGGCGATGGCCTTTTGCGAGACGTCGGTCACGCTCATGCCGATCAGCAGGGCCAGGGTGTAGGGGCTGACCACCAGGTTCTGCTTGAACTCCGACGCCTTGGCGAACTCGACGTCGAAGTGCATCGGGTGGGTGTTGAGCGTCATCAGCGTGAACATGTGGTTGTCATATTCGGTGATGGTCTTGCCGGGGCGGTGCTCATAGACATCGCCGACGACGGAAATCCTCAAAATAGCGACCAAATGTCTCGCGGTAGCGCTTGGGGCCGACTTCTTTCCAGTTCTGAACCACGGTCTTGTCCTTATGGCTTCTGCACACGCGCGAGCGTGCGTTGGGCGGACCGGATCACCGGCGCCTCGATGAGTTTTCCGTCCAGCAAAGCGGCTGCGCCGCCCGCCGCTTCGAACGCCGCGATGATGCGAAGGGCCTGGACGATTTCCGCTTCGGTCGGGGAGAAGGCGGCGTTGACCACGGCCACCTGTGTGGGGTGGATGCAGGCGCGACCGCTGAAGCCCAGGGCCTTGGCCCGGCGCGTGCTGGCGGCCAGACCGTCCTCGTCCTTGATGTCGATGTGCGGCACATCGAGCAGTTGCACGCCGGCGCGGGCGCAGGCCGCCGCCAGGGTCGAGCGGGCCAGGAACAGGGGCTCCCAGTCCATTGAAACGCCCAGGTCGGCCGAATAGTCGGCGCCGCCGAACAGCACCCCCTCGACGCCCGGCGCGGCGGCGATCGTCCAGGCTTCTTTCAGAGCGCCGGCGCTCTCGACAATGGGCCACAGTGCGGGCGTATCAGCGCCCAGGGCCTCTTTGACGATGCGAAGCTCTTCGGCGTGAACCACCTTGGGCAGCATCAGGAAGGCGGGCTTGGCCGGGCTGTCGGCCAGGGCGACCAGATCACGCAGACCGTCCAGGGTGGGCACGCCATTGATCCGCAGCCCGACCGGCGTCGCGCGGTCGGCGGCTGCGCTCAGCCACTCCAGCGTCTGGGCGCGGGCCGTCGCCTTCTGATCCGGCGGAACGGCGTCCTCCAGATCGATGCAGACGGCGTCCGCGCCGGCCGCCAGCGCCTTGTCGAAGCGCTCGGGCCGCGCACCGGGCACGAAGAGAAAAGAACGAAAGGACATGGGAGCCTCTAAATGTCCGGACATTTATGGCGAGGCCCTAGCCGACCTGTCAACTGGCTGCGGATCAGGACGGACACGAGACGGTCGCGCGTACACGGCAATTTCGCATTCGTTCGCAGTGCGGGCGCCGGCGAGACTATCCGCTCTAATTTTGCGCAAGCCGTCAGGCTGGCCGTCCATTTGGCTACGCGGCGCCTCAGGTTCCCCCTCGACGGGCGACGCCGCATCGCTAAAATGTCCGAACATTTAAAGTCTGTTGGAGACGACCATGGCTGCCACGCGGATCATCGCCCTGTTCAACCTCAAGCCCGGCAAGACGGCGGCGGACTATGAAGCCTGGGCGCGCGCCAAGGACCTGCCCACGGTCAACGCCTTGGGCTCGATCGAACGCTTCGAGGTTTTCCGCAGCGCGGGCCTGCTGATGGGTGAGGGCAAGCCGCCCTACGAGTACATCGAGATCATCGATGTGGCCGACATGGACAAGTTTGGCGCCGACGTCTCGACGCCGACCATGCAGACGATCGCCGCCGAGTTCGGCGCGTTCGCCGACACGGTGTTCATCGTCAGTGAAAAGCTCGACTGGGCCGGAGCCTGAGCCATGGGGCGCTTTAGCGGCAAGACCGCCGTCATCACCGGCTCTGGACGTCGCAAGGGCTTGGGCGAAGCGATCGCCCGTCGGCTGGCCGAAGAGGGCGCGTCGATCGTGATCTCCGACATCGGGCGCTCGACCGATCGGTCCACGCCCGGCGCGATGATCGGGGCCACTGAGGAGATGGAGGCCATCGCCGATGATCTGCGCGCCCTGGGCGTGTCGGTCAGCACCCAGCCCTGCGACGTGCGAAGCTGGGACGAGGTCAAGGCCCTGGCTGATCATGCGGTCGCCGCGCACGGTTCGCTGGACATCTGGATCAACAACGCCGGCATCGGCTATATCATGAAGCCGCTGCTGGAGGTCGCGCCTGAGGACTGGGAAGCGGTGATCGGCGTCAATCTGACCGGTTCGTTCTTTGGTCTGAAGGCCGCCGCCGAGGCGATGATCGCGGGCGGCAAGGGCGGGCGAATCATCAATATCGCCAGCCAGGCCGCCAAGTCCGGCTTTCCCCACGCCCAGGCCTATACGTCCTCGAAGCACGGTCTGGTGGGCCTGGCCCGGTCGGCGGCCATCGAGCTTGGGCCGCACGGTATCACCGTGAACAATGTCTGCCCCAACCACGTCACCACGGGTCTGGGCGCCTGGCAGAACGAGTACTTCTCCAAAGTGCTGGGCCTGACCTCTCGAGCAATATATGGCCCAGATGGCGGCGCGGATTCCGATGGGCCGTGCCGGTCTCCCGGCCGACACCGCCAACGCCGTCGCGTTCCTGTGCTCGGACGAGGCGGCCTATATCACCGCCGAGAGCATGAACGTCTCCGGCGGCGAGGAGCCGCACTAAGGCCAAAGCCCCGGCGCGCCTCGCATGGGGGCGCGCCGGACTCTTCTAGCGCTTGGCCGGCGTGTAGCCCGGCGTTTCCGGCGGCACTTCGGCGGCATAGCGCTGATAGGTGTCGACCACGCCTTCATCGGGTCCATCGGTCGGTTCATCGAACAGGTCGGGACGATCGCGCTCGACGCGCTTGAGCACGGCCTTGGGCACGTCCTCGACGCCGCCGGTGATCTTGTAGCTGTGCATCCGGCCCATCAGCACGCCCTGGACGCCGCTCTTGCCCATGCGCATCCACGGCCACCAGGGCGCCTGGCGCATGAAGCCGGCGTGATAACGCGCCGACTCCACCGAGCGATCGTCGATCTCGGCGGTGGGCGTGAAGATCGTAAAGTGCTCGGACGGATTGACCACCGGCCCGGTCGAAGCCTTGGGCCAGCCTTCCGCTGTCACCGGGTTGGCGTATTCATGGGCATAGTCCCAGCCCAGCAGGTACTGGTCGCCAATGCGCTGCCAGGGCAGGCGGAAGGGCTCCTTGGCGGGCGCCGCCTTGCCGATGTCGTTGTTGTTGGTGCTGCTGTCGCCGATCTTGAAGACCTTGCGCTCCAGACCCAGCGAGCCGCGGAACTTGTCATTCAGAAAGGCGAAGACCTCGACCCGCTCGCCGGTCCAGGGATTGTCCCAGTGGTCGAGAATTTCGCCGGTCGCCAGATCGGTGAAATAGCCGCATTCCTTGCCCATCACCTTGACGGTGCCGTCGGCCAGGATCTGGTTGCGGATATTGCCAAAGCCGCAATAGCCGAACACCGGCTTGGCGCGCTGATTGCCGACGATGGCGTATTTCACGCCCTGATAGCCCGACAGCACGGCCTTGGGACCGATCGTTCCCCACATCTTGGCGAAGCCATAGAGGTTTTCGCGGGGATCCAGCACGTCCAGCGGCTTGATTGAACTTGAAGGCGGTTTGGCCAGGGCCTGACCGGACACGGCCATCGCGGCGCCGGCCCCCAGCGAACCGCCGAGCATCGAGCGGCGGGAAACGACATTCTGAAACGCGTCAAAGAGCATGTGCGGCCTCTGGACTGGTGCGGCGCGCGGGATGGCCGCCAGCTCCAGCCTTCACCGGATGGCGGCGTCCTCAAACCCTGTCGGAGCAGTCTATCCGATGGGTGAGGACCGCCGCCGATAACGCGGTGCTCCGAAGGCCTTTGAAGCGGCTAGTGAGGCTTCAGGGCCTCGTCGAAGAAGTCGAAGGTGTCTTGCAGCGCCTTGATGTGGAAGGCGCGGGTCTGGTCTGGCGTGGCGCCGATCCAGCCGTGGCTAGCGCCCGGAAAGAGCTCATAGCGCACGGGCGCGCCGACCGCTTCCAGCGCCTTGACCATGGCCTCGGCCTGGGTGTGGGGCACGGCCCAATCCTTGTCGCCGTGCAGCAGAAGCATCGGCGGGGCCTTGGCGGTCACATAGTTTATGGGGCTGGCGGTCCGGACCTTGTCGGGGCACTCCTGCACCTTGCAGCCTAGGAAGGCGTTGGTTGTCGCCCATTGGGCGTCGACGATTTTCAGGCCGGGCGGCGGCGTAATGTCATAGATCCCGTACCAGGCGACGGCGGCCGAAACACAGTCATTGTTGGGCCCGCTGGCGTCGCAGTCCAGCGCGGTCATGGCCGCCAGATGACCGCCGGACGAGCCGCCCCATGCCGCGGTTCGCGTCGGATCGATCCCGTAGGCGTCGGCGTGGGCTTTCAGCCACCGAATGGCGGCGTCGATATCCTGAGCCTGGGCCGGCGAGGGCGCTTCGCCGCTAAGACGATAGTTCACCGACGCCACGACGTAGCCGCGCGAGGCCAGGTCCGCGAGCACCTTGGGAAAGTTCTGAAAGGCGGCCGTGTCGCGGGCGTCTCCTCGCGACCAGCCGCCACCATGGATCTGGATGATCAGGGGCCGCTTGCCGCCGCCGGGCGGGACATAGAGGTCCAGGGTGAGGGGGCGGTATCCCTCGATCTCGGCATAGACGATATTGGGCGACATCTTCACGCCCTTGGCGAACAGGATCGGCTGCTCGGGAATGGGCGCGCTTTTCACGTAAGCTGTAGCGACCTCGGCGGTCACCGGCTGACCCGCCTGGGCCTGGCCGACCAGCGTGCTCAAGGCGACAGCCCCGACGGCGGCCGCCGCCCACGCTTGGAAGTTCGTCTTCATTGGCGGTCCCCAGGTCTGATGTGTGTTCTTGCTGCGCGGCGGACCCAAGGGGCCCAGGGCGCCGTTCGGTGAGACGGGCAGGTTGCGCGAGGAACCCGACGCGCCAAAACGGGCGGAAGGCCACGGCGAAGTCGGGTCGTCTTTAGGCTTTTCCGGTGTCGAGCTTTGTCGCCCTGCGGTTGGGCCGCAAGGGGCGCGGGTTGGTCTCTCGCACTGCGGATAGCCTTTGACGGCTGCGGTCGCGGGCTGGTCGCAGTGGGGGGCAAAGCCCGGCAGGCTGGCCCTTGTGCATGCGGTGTCTATCCGCGTTGCAACCAGTCTGGAGTTAAGCGCCCCGTCGCCTCGACACGCCGACTAGGATCGCGCTCTTTGTGGTCCAATCTTGGGCGACCCGCGATCCGCGCCGATCACGCATGAAAGCTTCAGGCTTTCGGCCGGAAGGCGCTGCCTGATGATCGTGCGCCTCGGCGACGATCCAGGGGCCGATCGCGAGCCTGATACCCACAGCCTACCTTCATGGAGACAACCGTGCCCAAGAACGCCATCGCCGAAATCCGCAAGGCCATGCCCATCCTGGCCAGCAACGAAGGGGTCTGGGAGGGGTGGTATCGCTATTACGACGCTCACACCGGCGCGTTGACCGATCAGCACAAGTCGCGGCTGTTCTGTCGTTTGCCGGAGGAGGGGCCTCACGCGGGCACCTACCATCAGACGAACTACTATTTCTGGGAAGACGGCCGAACCGAGGTCCGTGATTTTCCCGCGCGCTATGAAAATGGCCGCGTCTGGTGGGACAACGAGCTGATCACGGGGTGGGCGGCGCAGATGTCGCCGGACGATCGCGGCCTGTCGACCTGCCTGAACTGGGTCCGCAAGGGCGAGCCGGGCCTGTATCTGTATGAAATGATTCAGAACGCGCCCGACCGCACCCAGCGCGCGCGCACCTGGCAGTGGTTCAAGGACGACGTCTGTTTCCAGCGCACCCTGATCAATGAGCGTCTGGTGACCAAGGACTGGCAGTCCTTCACCGACGAAACCGCGCCCCAAATCTAGGGACGCGCCTGTCCGACGTTTTGGTCTCGTCGCCGTGCCGCACGCTGATGAGACCAAAACGCTCGGCCGCCCGATCCCTGTCGGCGGCCATCGCCCATCCGGGGGCGGACTTTACCGGTGCGCAATACCGGGCTTTGTCGTCAGGTCAGCCGGGCTCGACTCGCGAAGCCCGAACGTCATCCCATGCGATTTCGAGCACGGATCGGTCTTGGAGAGAGTGTGTGTTGGTCGTGGGATCCATCCCGGGTACCGCCCCCCGTAAGCCCTAGAAAGTTAAGGGCTTAGGGGAGAGAGGTGGCTCCGCGGGTAGGATTCGAACCTACGACCAGCCGGTTAACAGCCGGCTGCTCTACCACTGAGCTACCGCGGAACAGGTCGCCTCAGGAAGAGGCCGGGTGATAGCCGCCTCGATGACTCGACGCAAGCGTCTTCGGATAAAAAAACAGCCCGGCTTGTGACCGGGCTGTGGAAAGTCAGTGATGGTGGGTGCCTTCTAAGAAGACACCCCAAAACTGCGCGTTTATGGTTAATTGAATCTTAATTCCCGCAGGCGCCAAAAGGTCGCGGCCGGCGTTGGGCGCGCAAAGACTCATCGTAAGGCCCGCATCCGTTGCGTTCGCATTGCCTTGAGGCGAGGGGCGGACCTATAAGCCTGATCGAATGTCCAGTCCGTCGAGGGATTCCATGAGCACCGATTTCGCCGCCGCGCGGCTGAACATGGTGGAAAGCCAAATTCGCACCGCCGACGTGACCGATCTGCCTTTGCAGGACGCGCTGCGGGTGGTCGCCCGCGAAACCGTCGCGCCCGGCATCAAGGCCCATCTGGCCTATGCCGAGACCGAGGTCGAATACGCGCCGGGGCGCTGGCTGCTGCGTCCGCGCGACGTGGGCAAGCTGCTGCAGTTCCTGAAGCCGCGCGAAGGCGAGAAGGCGCTGGCGATCGCCGCGCCCTATGCCGCCGCCGTGCTCGAGACCATGGGCCTTTCGGTCACCCGCCTGGATGGCGATGATCTGACGGCCGTGGCCGGCGCGGACTATGATGTGATCATCTGCGAAGGCGCTGTGACTGCGGCCCCGGTGGCCTGGACCAAGGCCCTGGCGATCGGCGGTCGCCTCGGCGTTGTCGAGCGCAGCGGCCCGGTCGGGCGCGCCACGATCTATGTGCATGCCGAGGATGGCGTCGGCCGTCGGGCGGTGTTCGACTCGACGCCGCCGGTGCTTTCGGGCTTTTCCGCCGAGCCCGGCTTCGCGTTCTAGGCCGGGCCCGCCAGGCTCGTTTGTCGCTTTGGAAACAAGCGCGCAACGTGAGCGTGAAAAAAGCTTAACTGGCGGCGACTGGCGGTGAGCCCTACACGCGCTCATATGTTTCGGGCGCGAGCTTCGCGTGTCTTGGGGATAGAACTTGATGTCGAATAGCCGCCGGGCCGGATTGTTGGCCGCCGCTTGCAGCCTGGGCCTGATGGCCGGCTTCGTGTCCGCCGCCTCAGGCCGAGACGCTGACCGACGCGATCACCCTGGCCTATCAGACCAATCCCACGCTGCAGCAGCAGCGGGCGTCGCAGCGCGCGACGGACGAGGGCGTCGTTCAGGCCAAGACGGCCTTTCGCCCTTCGGCCAGCGTGTCGGCGGACCTGACCGGCTCGCGCGTCGACTACGCCAATGATCTGGTCTCCACGGTGAACGGCGTCGTCGTGCGCCGCGACCACAGCACGTCCGGCGGCAGCGGCGCGGCGGTCTCGTGCCGCGCAGGCCAAGGCCAACGTGCTGCCCAGCGCCAACCTGACCGCCGGCGTCACGCCGATGTGACTTCAGCCAGTGCGGCCTGCGCCGGTCGTCGAGCCGGGCGTGCTGATCGGCGTCATCCAGGCCTATGTGGATGTGCGTCGTGACCAGGAACGCCTGCGGATCTCGCAGGAGAACGTGGCCGTCCTCAAGCGCCAGTTGGACGAATCCAACGCGCGCTTCGAAGTGGGCGAGATCACCCGCACCGACGTGGCGCAGTCGCAGGCCCGTCTGGCCGCCGCCGAGGCCGGCCTGGCCTCCGCTCAGGCCCAGCTGTCGATCAGCCGCGCCGGCTACACCGCCGTCGTCGGCCAGAACCCCGCCGACCTCGCCGCCGAGCCCTCGCTGGCCTCGCTGCTGCCGGCCACGGTCGAGCAGGCCTTCGACGCCGCCGAGAACAACAATCCGCAGGTGCTGGCCGCCCGCTACGGCGAAAGCGCCGCCGCAGCCCGTGTCGCCTCGGCCCGCGCCGGCTATCGTCCCACCGTCTCGGCCCGAGCCTCGCTCGGCTATGACGCCGGCAAGAGCAACGGCGTTGGCGACCAGTTCGGCGACTATGACCGCTCGGTCACGGGGGCGGTCACCGCCTCGATCCCGCTGTTCACTGGCGGCCTGACCACCTCGCAGGTGCGCGCCGCCGCCGAGCGCGAGAACGCCGCGCGAATCGCCGTCGAAGGCGCCAAGCGCACCGCCCTGCAGTCGGTGTCGAACGCCTGGAGCAATCTGCTGGCCTCGCGCTCGAACCTGATCTCCAACGAGGAACAGGTGCGCGCCACGCGCATCGCCTTCGAGGGCGTCCGTCAGGAGCAGCAGGTCGGTCTGCGCACCACTCTGGATGTCCTGAACGCCCAGCAGGAACTGCGCTCGGCCGAGTTGGCCCTGGTCTCGGCCCGACGCGACGAATATGTCGCCAGCGCTTCGGTGCTGCAGGCGATGGGCGCTCTGAACATCGCGGCCCTGGCCCCGAGCGTCGAGCGCTACGATCCCAAGGCCTCGTATGATCGCGTTAACCACGCTGTCGGCTGGGTTCCCTGGGAGCCCGTGGTGCAGGTGATCGACAAGGTTGGCGCGGCGCCGACAGCGCCCGCGAAGAAGTAGCTCCCGCCGCGTCGATTTAGCCCACCTGGAATCCTTGCGCTTGCTTAAGGCGCGCAAGTCTGCACCATCGGCGCCACGCGCCCCTTGGTGCGCGCAAGGATTCGTACCTCTTTCCGACGGCCCCGCACATGTCCGACCAGAGCTCTCAAGAACCGACGATGGAGGAGATCCTCGCCTCCATCCGGCGCATCATCTCCGAAGATGACGCGCCGGCGGAGCTCGAGCCGCCCCACGACGAGCCGCCGGAGCCGGAGCCCGAGCCCGAGCCCGTCTTCGAAGCTCCCGAAGAAGACGATGTTCTCGAACTGACCGAGCCGATGGAGCCCGAGCCGTCTTACGAGCCGGAGCCGCTGGAAAGCGTCGGCGACCTCGACGTCTACTCGCCGCCCGCGCCCGAGCCGGAATCCTCTTACACGCCGCCGTCGACGCCGGCGTTCAATCGCGACGAAGCGGCTGACAACCTGGTCGGCGACCACGCCGCCAGCCTGGCCGCTACCGCGTTCGGCAGCCTGAGCTCGGCTCTGCTGATGCCCAAGGACGGCCGTACACTGGAAGACGTGGTGCGCGAGCTGCTGCGTCCGCTGCTCAAGGAATGGCTCGACCAGAACCTGCCGCGCATCGTCGAGGCCAAGGTCGAGGAAGAAGTCCACCGCATCGCCCGCGGTCGCGGCGTATAATATCGGGTCTCGCCCTGGCCTTGGCCGGGCGGGGACCTCGAAACCTGAAGGGGCGGTCGCTGTGGCGGCCGCCTTTTTCCGTTCAAATTCTTCCTGAATCCAGGTCGCCCGGTTTCGCGCGGCGGCCGCAGATGGCATACCCGCACCGCCATGCTTGACAAGACCTTCGATCCCAAAGCCGTCGAACCCCGCCTGTACGCCGCCTGGGAGGCCTCCGGGGCCTTCAAGCCGAGCGAGGACCCGAACGCCGAGCCGTTCGTGATCGTCATCCCGCCGCCGAACGTGACGGGCTCGCTGCACATCGGCCACGCGCTGAACAACACCCTGCAGGATGTGCTGACCCGCTTCCACCGCATGCGCGGCAAGGCCGCCCTGTGGCTGCCGGGCACCGACCATGCGGGCATCGCCACCCAGATGGTGGTCGAGCGCCAGCTGGCCGCCGCCGGCAATGTCGGCCGCCGCGACATGGGCCGCGAGGCCTTTATCGAGAAGATCTGGGAATGGAAGGCCGAGAGCGGCGGCACGATCGTCAACCAGCTGCGTCGCCTGGGCGCCAGCTGCGACTGGTCGCGCGAGCGCTTCACCCTGGACGAGGGCCTGTCGGCCGCTGTCCGCAAGGTGTTTGTCCAGCTCTACAAGCAGAACCTGCTTTATCGCGACAAGCGCCTGGTCAACTGGGACCCGCAGTTCCAGACCGCCATCTCCGACCTCGAGGTCGAGCAGAAGGAAGTCGACGGCGCCTATTGGCACTTCGCCTATCCGTTGGCCGACGGCGTCACCTATCAGCACCCGATCGCCTTCGATGACGAGGGCAAGGCCACCGAGTTCGAGACCCGCGACTATATCGTCGTGGCCACCACCCGCCCGGAGACCATGCTGGGCGACACCGGCGTCGCTGTTCATCCCAGCGATGAGCGCTACAAGGACCTGGTCGGCAAGTTCGTGACCCTGCCGATCGTCGGCCGTCGCATTCCGATCGTCGCCGACGACTATGCCGACCCGACCAAGGGCTCGGGCGCGGTCAAGATCACCCCGGCCCATGACTTCAACGACTTCGGCGTCGGCAAGCGGGCCGGGCTTGAGGTCATCAATATCCTGACCGTCGAGGCCAAGCTCAATGACAGCGTTCCGGCCGAGTATGTCGGCCTGGACCGTTTCGTCGCGCGCAAGGCCATCGTCGCCCGCGCCGAGGAAGAGGGCTGGCTCAAGGAAATCGAGAAGACCAAGCACATGGTCCCGCATGGCGACCGTTCGGGCGTGGTCATCGAGCCCTTCCTGACCGACCAGTGGTATGTCGACGCCAAGACCCTGGCCCAGCCTGCCCCAAGGCCGTCGAAAACGGCGACACCGTTTTCGAGCCCCGTCACTGGGAAAAGACCTACTTCGAATGGCTGCGCAACATCGAGCCCTGGTGCGTCTCGCGCCAGCTGTGGTGGGGGCACCGGATCCCTGCGTGGTTTGGTCCGGACGGCCACATCTTCGTCGAGGAAACCGAAGAAGAGGCCTATGCCGCCGCGATCCTGCACTATGGCGATGAAGCGCCGGTGCTGAAGCGCGACGAAGACGTCCTCGACACCTGGTTCAGCTCGGCTCTGTGGCCGTTCTCCACCCTGGGCTGGCCGGAAAAGACCGAGGATCTGGCGCGCTTCTACCCGACCAGCACCCTGGTCACCGGCTTTGACATCATCTTCTTCTGGGTCGCCCGGATGATGATGATGGGCATCCACTTCATGGGCGAAGTTCCGTTCAAGCAGGTGTTCATCAACGCCCTCGTCCGTGACGAGAAGGGCGCCAAGATGAGCAAGTCCAAGGGCAACGTGATGGACCCGCTGGTCCTGATCGACGAACTGGGCTGCGACGCGGTGCGCTTTACCATGACGGCGATGTCGGGCCAGGCGCGCGACATCAAGCTCTCCAAGCAGCGCATCGAGGGCTATCGCAACTTCGGAACCAAGCTGTGGAACGCCTCGCGCTTCGCCCAGATGAACGAATGCGTCCGCGTCGAGGGCTTCGATCCGGCCACCGTTCAGCAGCCCATCAACAAGTGGATTCGCGGCGAGACGGTCAAGACCGTGGCCGAAGTGACCCGCGCCCTTGAGGCGCCGGCCTTCGATGCGGCGGCCAGCGCGCTCTACAAGTTCATCTGGAACGTGTTCTGCGACTGGTATCTGGAACTGGCCAAGCCGATCCTGAACGGCGATGACGCGGCCGCCAAGGCCGAAACCCGCGCCACCGCCGCCTGGGCCCTGGACGTGATCCTGAAGCTGCTGCACCCGGTGATGCCGTTCATCACCGAGGAGCTGTGGGACAAGACCGCCGAGTTTGGCCCCCCGCGACGGCATGTTGATCGTCGAAAAGTGGCCGGAGCTTCCGGACAGCTGGATCGACGCCGACGCCGAGGCCGAGATCGGCTGGCTGGTCGACACCGTCAGCGAGATTCGCTCGGTCCGCGCCGAGATGAACGTGCCGCCCGGCGCCAAGCCGCCGCTGACCGTCATCGGCGCCAGCGCCGAGACCAAGGCGCGTCTGGCTCGCCACCGCGACCTGCTGCTGACCCTGGCCCGCCTGGACAGCGCCCGCGAGGCTGATACGCCTCCGACCGGCGCGGTGCCCTTCGTGCTGGGCGAGGCCACGGGCGCCCTGGCCATCGCCGAGTTCATCGATCTGGCGGCCGAGAAGGCCCGCCTGACCAAGGAGATCGCCGGCCACGCCGTCGACATCGACAAGGCCGCCAAGAAGCTGGGCAATCCCGACTTCCTGGCCCGCGCCAAGGAAGAGGCGATCACCGAAAACCGCGAACGCCTCGCCGAAGCCGAAGCGGCCAAGGCCAAGCTGGAAGCGGCGCTCGGCCGACTGGCGGCGGTGGGGTAGGGGTGTTGCTGCTCCCCCTATGGGGGAGCTGTCGCGGAGCGACTGAGGGGGCTAATGCGGCTTAGGCCGAGATGGCCCCCTCCGGCCCTTTGGGCCACCTCCCCTAGAGGGGGAGGAGCCACCGATGTCCCCGCTTTTCATGGGGATGGAGCCGTATCGCACCCAACGGATTCAAGCCCTTACGATTTTCTCGTCTTTTTTCATTCCCCGCTCCCCGGGCGCCCCGATAATGCTTCTCACCTGAAGGCACGGGGAGGGCGCACGCACGGCGACCGAGGCGGCTGTCGGGTGTGGTCGAGCAGGAGCAAGGCGCGGGCTGAAATCGCTCCGCGCGGTCCGGAGGGCGCCAACCCTCCGCCTGCCGGGGGCCTCATTCGGGGCGGGTTAAAACCCCGCGATCCGAAGGCTTCCGTCTGAAGGCCTCGCGAAGCGCCAGACTTCGTCGAAACGGTACTTAATCTGCAAATCATCCGGGCGAGGCCCGGGCGCTTCGCACCCTCCCCATCAGCTCAGCGGATTCCGCGTGAGGTCGCGCAGGCGTGCTTGCAACGGTCTTGCGCGGACTGCGCGCATCGAACAATGTTCTGCCAAATCGGAGGGGCTGTCGATGCGGAGTTGGCTTTCTGGGCTCGCGGCGCTTGCCGTCATGGCCGCGACCGTGGTGTCGGCTCAGGCGCAGGAGGCCAAGCCGGCGGCGGCCGCGTTGGCCGCCGATACGCCTTCTCAAACCGCATCGGGCGCGACCTTTACCGCGCCCATGGCTTGGACCATGACGACCGCGCCGTCTCTGGTGGTGCTTTCACCGCCCGAGACCGACTCCCATGTCGCTATTGTCGAGGTCGGGCCGGCCGCCGACGGGACGAGCGCCGCCGCCCAGGCCTGGGCGCTCTATCGGCCCGACGCTAAACGCGTGTTCAAGCTCGCCACACCCCGACCGCCCCGCAACGGTTGGGAAGAGCGGCAGAGCATCGACTACGAAACCTCGCCCAACGAGCACCTGGCCATAGCAGCCGTCGCCCTGCGCAGCGGAGCCCGCTGGACGGTGCTGATCTATGACAACAGTCAGGCCACCGACGAAAAGCGCGACGCGGCGATGAACCTGATCGGCCAGAGCCTGCGACCCGCCGGCTATGAGCGCGAGACCTTCGCCGGACGCACGGCCCATCCGCTGGACGCGGCGCGGATCGAGGCGATGAAGACCTTCGTCCAGACCGCGATGACCGACGCCGGTGTGCCCGGCGTGTCGATCGCCCTGATCGACCAGGGCAAGATCGTCTATGAAGGCGGGCTGGGCGTGCGCGAACTGGGCAAGCCGGAAGCGGTCGACGCCCACACCCGCTTCATGATCGCCTCCAACACCAAGGGCATGTCGACCCTGCTGCTGGCCCAGCTGGTGGATGAGGGCAAGCTGTCCTGGGACCAGCCGGTCACCCAGGTCTATCCCGGCTTTCGTCTGGGTAGCGCCGATACGACAGGCAAGGTGCTGGTCCGCCATCTGGTCTGCGCGTGCACGGGGCTGCCGCGAAAGGACATGGAGTGGATCTTCAACACCAGTCCGGCCACGCCGGCGTCGGCCACTTTCGACCAGCTGGCGGCCACTGAACCGACCAGCGGCTTTGGCGAGGTCTTCCAGTACAACAACCTGATGGCCTCGGCGGCCGGCTATGTGGGCGGCCATATCATCCATCCGGATCGTGAGGTCGGGGCCGCCTACGACGCCGCGATGCAGGAGAAGATCTTCGGGCCGCTGGGCATGAAGGACACGACGTTCAGCATCTCGAAGGCCCTGGCGGCGGATCATGCCAGCCCCCATGGCTGGGATGTGTCTGGCAAGCCGAGCGTGGCCAGCATGGATTTCAACCGGTCCATCGGCCCCTATAGGCCGGCGGGAGGCGCCTGGTCCTCGGCCCATGATCTGAGCCTCTATGTCCAGAACGAACTGGCCCTGGGCAAGCTGCCCAACGGCAAGCAGATGGTCTCGGCCAAGAACCTGCTGGTCCGCCGCACGCCCGGCGTTCCGACCGGCGAGAACGAATTCTACGGCATGGGCCTGGAGCAGGACACGACCTGGGGCGTCAAGGTGATCCACCACGGCGGCAGCATGGTCGGCTACAAGAGCGACATCATCTTCCTGCCCGACGTCGGCGTCGGGGCGGTGATCCTGACCAATGCCGAAGAGGGTGGCATGCTGCTGCGTCCCTTCATGCGTCGCCTGCTCGAGGTGCTGTATGACGGCAAGCCCGAGGCCGCCGCCGATGTCGCCGCGCGCAGCAAGGCCACGAGGGCGCAGATCGACAAGGAGCGCGAGCGCCTGACCATGCCGCCCGAGCCGGCCCTGGCCACCGCCCTGGGCGGCGCCTATGTCAGCCCCGAGCTTGGACGCATCAAGGTGTCTCGCGTCGGGGCCGATGTGACGTTCGACTTCGGCGAATGGCGGTCAAAGGTCGCCTCGCGGAAGAACGACGACGGCACCATCACTTTCATGACGCTCGATCCCGGCGTCATCGGCTTCGAATTCGTTGTCGCCGACCGCGCCGGCAAGCGCGCGCTGACCCTCCGGGATGGCCAGCACGAATACGTCTACACGGAGGCGAACTGACAAGCGCGCAGGCTGAAACGCCATTCGGCTGCTTCTAACTGATCATCGTTCCCTTAGGGTCAAACGCGCGTTTGCATCGGGCCTCAGCCTGTGCTTTCTCGCTAGCGAACGCGCTCATTGAATAAGGCGCGACCACACCGGGAGAGTAACGATGACCCAGGCCGCCCCCGCCTCGATTCCTTGGCCCGCCATGTCGGTGCAACAGGCCTATGCCCTCATCACCCAGCCCGGGACCCCCGGCGAGATGGAAGAGGTCGTTATCCGGGGCGTGAAGACCCGGGTCTGGAAGAATGCGCCGCCGACCCTGCGCGACACCCTGCTGATGGGGCGCACCCACGGCGAAAAGATCTTCATGGTCCATGAGGACGAGCGGGTCAGCTTCGAGGCCTTCTATCGGGCCGTCACCGTGTTCGCGGCGGAACTGGCGGCCAAGGGCGTTCAGAAGGGCGACCGGATCGCCATCGTCATGCGCAACCTGCCCGAATGGCCGGTGGCCTTCTATGCCGGCCTGTCCCTGGGCGCGATCGTCACCCCGCTGAACGCTTGGTGGACGGGCGCGGAGCTGGAATATGGCCTGCTCGATTCGGGCGCGTCGGTCCTGGTGGTCGATGTCGAGCGCTATGAGCGCCTGACCGAGCACCTGCATAACTGCCCCGAGCTTCGCAATGTCTATGTCAGCCGCTCTCCCGAAGAGATCAGCCATCCGTCCGTGACTCACCTGGAGACGGTGCTGGGCGGTCCCAACGATTGGGCCGCGCTTGAAGATAAGCCGCTATCGACCACGCCCGTGGCGGCGGACGACGACGCGACGATCTTCTACACCTCGGGCACCACCGGCAAGCCGAAGGGCGCCATCGGCACCCATCGCAACATCAACAGCAACATTTTCGCCGCCGCCGCCGCCGGCGCGCGCAGTTTCTTGCGTCGCGGTGAGGCCCCGCCAGAAGCCGATCCCAGCCTGCCGCAAAAGGGCTCGCTGATCTCCGTGCCGTTCTTCCACGCCACGGGCTGTTTCGCGGTGCTGAACCCCTCGCTGTTCGGCGGCGCCAAGCTGGCCATGATCCGCAAGTGGGATCCAGACAAGGCCATGCAACTGATCCAGGATGAGCGCCTGACCTCGATGGGCGGCGTGCCCACCATCGCCTGGCAGATCATCGAGCACCCCAACCGCGAGAGCTATGACCTGTCCTCGATCGAGGCCGTGGCCTATGGCGGCGCGCCGTCGGCCCCGGAACTGGTGCGCAAGATCAAGGAAGTCTGGCCCAAGGCCGCGCCCGGCAATGGCTGGGGCATGACCGAGACCTCGGCCACCGCCACCAGCAACTCGGCCGAAGACTATGAGAACCGCCCCGACAGCTGCGGCCCCGCCGTGCCGGTCACCGACCTGAAGATCATGACCGTCGAGGAGCCGCACCGCGAGCTGCCGATCGGCGAGGTGGGCGAGCTGTGGTGCCGTGGCCCGCAGGTGGTTCGCGGCTACTGGAACAAGCCGGAAGCCACCGCCCAGACCTTCATCGACGGTTGGGTGAAGACCGGCGACCTGGCGCGTCTGGACGCCGAGGGCTTCTGCTTCATCATCGACCGCGCCAAGGACATGCTGATCCGTGGCGGCGAGAACATCTACTGCATCGAGGTCGAGAACTGCCTTTATGACCACCCGGCCGTGATGGACGCGGCCCTGGTGGGCATCGAGCACAAGACCCTGGGCGAAGAGCCGGCGGCCGTTGTCACCCTGAAGCCGGGCGCCGAGGCCACCGAGGCCGAACTGCGGGCCTTCGTTGCCGAACGCCTGGCGGCCTTCAAGGTGCCGGTCAAGGTGGTGTTCTGGCACGAGACCTTGCCCCGCAACGCCAATGGCAAGATCATGAAGAACGAACTCAAGAAGGTGTTCGTCGAGGGGTAGGACCCTCTCCGGAGGCGACCATGGTCCAGTCGAAGGCGGCGAGCGTGGATGACTTCATGTCGGAGGTCTCGCCCGACCGCCGCCCGGCGCTGGACCGCCTTCGATCTCTGTGTCGCGAGACCTTCGGCGCCGAAAACGAGCTGATGGCGTTCGGCATGCCGGCCTATGGCGACGCCAGGGCGCCCTGGATCGCGTTCAACAGCCAGAAGCAGCATGTCGCCCTCTATGCCGGGCAGGGGGCGATCGAGCGCTTTGGCCATCGCCTGGGCGCGGCCAGCTGCGGCAAGGGCTGCATTCGCTGGCGCAGGCCCGACAGGATGGATTTCGACGTTATCGCCGACATCCTGGTTGACGAAGTGCGCGCAAGGCGAGCGGGTACGCCTGACGGCCCCGCTCGCCCCGGCCGTCTAGAGCGAGGTCGGCGGCTTGCGGTGGGCCCAGGGCTGGGCCGCCTCCAGCTGATAGGCCAGTTCGAGCAGGGTCTTTTCCGCCCCGATCCGCGCGCAGAAGTGAACGCCAACCGGCAGGCCGTCGGCCGTCCAGTGCAGCGGCACGCTCATGGCCGGAGCGCCGGCTACGTTCTGCACCGGGGTGTAGCCCACATAGTCCATCAGGCGCGCCTGCAGGGTCTCGAACGGCACGTCGCCGCTGACAAAGCCCAGTTCCACCGGCGGGCTGCCCAGCACAGGTGACAGGATCACGTCGTAGCGGGTGAGCCAGGCGTCATAGGCCTGCGAGGCGGCCTTCAGGCGGCCGACAGCGGCCTCCAGGTCGCCCGGCTTGAGGGCCGAGACCAACTCGGCCATGCCCAGGCTGAAGGGCTCCAGCACGCTGGCGTCAGCCTTGCGGCCCATGGCCTTGCCGACCCCGGCCGCCAGCTCCGCCGCGCCGGTCGACCACAGGGCCGTGAAGTCCCGTCCAAACTGCGCGCCGTCCATCGGCCAATGGGTCGGCTCGACATGGTGACCCAGGCTGGCCATCAGCTTGGCGGCGCCCTCCACGGCCGCCACGACTTCCGGGTCGGGACGCTTGCCCGTGCCGGTTTCCAGCAGCAGGCCCACCTTGAGGCGCTTCTTGGTCTGCGTGGTGACCACGCCGAGCGGAGCGAACGGCGAGCCGGCCTCGGTGCGCTCGCTGATCGCGAACAGGGCGGCCGAGTCGCGGACGCTGTGGGCGACGCAGTGGGCGACCGACAGGTCGATGCCCTTGCTGCTGGGCCGCCCCTCGATCATCCGACCCCGGGAGGGCTTGAGGCCAAACAGGCCGCAGTTGGCGGAGGGGATGCGGATCGAGCCGCCGCCGTCGCTGGCGTGGGCGAACGGCACCATGCCCGAGGCCGTGGCCGCCGCCGCGCCGCCCGAGGATCCGCCGGACGAGTGCTTCAGGTTCCACGGGTTGCGGGTCGGCAGGAAACCCATCGGCTCGGTGGTCGGCAGGAAGCCGTATTCGGGCGTGGCCGACTTTCCGATCACGATCAGGCCGGCCCGATCATAGGCGTCGATGAAGGTGGTCTGCTCCTTGACCGGCCGCGCGCCGAGCGAACTGCGCGAACCATAGCGGGTGGGCAGGCCCGTATAGGGATCCAGGTCCTTGATCAGGAACGGCACGCCGGCGAAGGGCCCCGTCTGCTGGCCGCTCCGGGCCTTGTCCAGCGCCCGGTCGAAATCGGAGGTCACCAGGGCTCCGACCTTGGGCTGCAGGGCTTCGGCCTTGCGGATGGCGTCCTCGACGACCTCGGCGGCGGTCACCTCCTTGCGGCGGATGCGGCCGGCCAGTTCCGTGGCGTCGGGCGTCCAGGCGGGCGGCGCGGCGGACGTCCCGGGCTTGGCGTCGGCGGACGAGGCGGCGGCGATCGCGGCGGATGCGGCCAACAGGCCACGGCGGCTGAAATTCATGAGGCTACTCCCTGGCGACCGGCGTCTTGGCGCGCCGGTTAACAATGTTCAGTTGAACCCGAAGCGACCTTGGCCGCAAGTCCATGCTAAACCCCGCTCATGACCCGTAGACGTGTTGATGTTCTGATGATGGAGCGCGGCCTGTTCGACAGCCGCGCCAAGGCCCGCGAGGCCATTGAGGCCGGGCTTGTCCGCGCCGATGGCGTGCTCGTGCTCAAGCCCTCCGAGATGGTGGAAGAGCACGTCTCGATTCGCGCCTCGCTGGCTCACCCCTGGGTCGGTCGCGGCGCGCTGAAGCTGGTTCACGCCCTAGACCTCTGGCCGATCACCGTTGAAGGCAAGGTCGCCATCGATGTCGGCGCCTCGACGGGCGGCTTCACCGAGGTGCTGCTGAAGCGCGGCGCGGCCAAGGTCTATGCCGTCGATGTCGGCCGCGAGCAGTTGCACCACAGTCTGGTCGACCACGAACGGGTCGTGGACCTGTCGGGCACCGATGCGCGCATTCTCGACACCAGCTGGATCGAGGAAGATCCGGAACTGATCGTCAGCGACGTCAGCTTCATCTCGATGACCAAGGCTCTGCCGGCCGCCATGGAGCTGGCGGCGTCGGGCGCGGACATCGTGGCCTTGGTCAAGCCGCAGTTCGAGGCCGGGCGCGAGCATGTCGGCAAGGGCGGTCTGGTCAAGGATCCCGAGACCATCGCCCGGGTGCATCGTGAGATCGTGGAATTCTTCGAGGACCAGGGCTGGACCGTGATGGGCCAGGCCGAAAGCCCGATCACGGGCGGCGACGGTCAGGTCGAAGGCCTGATCTGGGCCCGCCGCCAATAGAAAACGGCCGCTCGCGGATGCGAACGGCCGTCTGCTTCCGGATCGACGGGTAGGCGCACCCAGAGCGCCCGCCCGTCTTTCTGGGTCTAGTCGACAACCTGATAGCGGCCCTGGGCGTCGGGGCAGACGCGCACGAAGCGCTTCTGGACGCGGCCGTCCGGCAGGTAGATCGGGCTTTCGGCCAGGGTGCAGCCATTCACGTCCGCCGGGCGCTCCGTGACCCGATAGGAGTCGCGGCGATAGGCGTCACGATCCGCGTCGCGGCGCGCGTCTTCGTAGCGTGCATCCCGAGAGTCGCGGGCGTCTTCATAGCTGTTGTCATAGGTATTGTAGGCCGTCGGAGGGGGCGGAGGCGGCGGGGGAACCGCGCCCGGCGTGCAGGCGGCCGAGTTCTTGCCGATGTTCGAGCCGATCACCGCGCCCAGCAGGCCGCCCAGAACCGCGCCTTCGGTGCGGTGCCGTTGCCCGAAATGCCGCTGCCGATCGCCGCGCCGATGCCGGCCCCGGCCAGACCGCCGCCCGTGCCGCGCTGCGTGGTGCTGCGGCGGCAGGGGTCGTAATAGGTCCCGCTGTTGTCATAGGCGCCGCGATAGCTGGGCTGGCCGTAGGCCTGGGCGCTGGCGAAGGTAGGCGCGAAAGCGCCGGCGGCGATCGCCGCGACGGCGGCGCAAAGAGCGAACTTCATGGTCGGCGTCCTGTTGGTCATGCGACTTTCTCAAACCCGCGGATGGCTTTTTTAGGTCAGTCGAAAGCACGCCTGACCACCCGATGAGGCCACCATGGTCGCGCGAACATGAACGGTCCTTGAGCGAGGTGTTCATCTTCGTTCATGCCAAGCGACGCGATTGAGGGTATGGACACCGCGAGAGGCCTTCGCGCCTCGGCGTCGCGCGGCCAACTCGGCTGTGGGCTTGAAAGGGTTGGAACCGTTGAAGGTGCCCGCCGCGAGAATGGATACGGAATGCGTGAAGTGATCATCGACGCGGTCGGCGCCCAGGGCGACGGCCTCGTCCGACAAGGCCCGGTATTTGTCCCCCTGACCCTGCCCGGCGAGCGGGTGACGGTGAAGATGGACGGCTCGCGCGGCGAGCTGGTCGACATTCTCGACGCCAGCCCTGATCGCGTGGCGCCGTGCAAGCACTTCGGCGAATGCGGCGGCTGCACCAGCCAGCACTGGGCCCAGCAGCCCTATCTGGACTGGAAGGCGGATCTCGTCCGTCTTCAGCTGTCGCATGAGGGTCTCGAGACCGAAATCCTTCCGACCTTCGCGGCGCCTGCGGCATCGCGTCGACGCGTGGCCCTGCACGCCCGGGGCGGGAAGGGCGGGGTGCGCCTGGGCTTCAAGGAGCGTCGCTCCTGGAACCTGGTCAAGATCGAGGAATGCCCGGTCGCCGATCCGCGCCTCGTCGCGGCTTCCGGCCCTTGCCCGTCTGGCCCAGCCGTTCCTGGAGCCACCCGGTCGAGAGCCAGCCTGCATGTCACCCTACGGCGACCGGCCTGCTCGGCCTGGCACGTCTGACCAAGAGCGGCAGGCCTGTCGGCCGACGCCCGGATGGTGGCGGCGATGGCGGCCAGCGAGGGCGACTTCGCTCGCGTCACCCTGGCCGGCGAAGTTGTCTACATGGCCCGCCAGCCGATGGTGAAGCTGGGCCCGGCGGTTGTGGCCCTTTCGCCCGGCTCGTTCCTGCAGGCCGTGCCCCAGGCCGAGAAGGCCATGGTCGCCTTCGCCGTCGAGGCCGCCCAGGGCGCGACCCGGATCGCCGACCTCTATTGCGGCGCCGGCACCTTCACGTTCCGCCTGGCGGAGATCGCCGCGGTCCATGCGGCCGACTCCGCCGCGCCGGCTATCGCCGCGCTGAAGGCCGCCATCGGCGGCGCGCCGGGCCTGAAGCCAATCACCGCCGAGGCCCGCGATCTGGTGCGCCGTCCCGTGCTGACCATGGAACTGGCCAAGACCGACGTGGTGGTCATCGATCCGCCGCGCGCCGGCGCGTTCGAGCAGACCGTTGCAGATCGCCGAGTCCAAGGTGGCCGGGTGGTCAGCGTCTCCTGCAATCCCGCCACCTTCGCCCGCGACGCGCGGATGCTGGTCGATGCCGGGTTCAAGCTGGAAAAGGTGCTGCCTGTGGACCAGTTCGTCTGGTCACCCCATATTGAACTGGTCGGGGTCTTCTCGCGATGAGGTCGGCATGGACAACAACGCTCCCACGCGGCGTGAGCGAAGCGCCTTCGCGCTAGACGCGGTCGGCCAGCGCGCTAGGGCTGCGGCCAAGGCGGCTTGGTGGACCGCGACGGGAGGTTTAGCCCGCGCCATTACGCGTCCCACTCAGGGGGAGGCGGCCAGCAACTTCAAGCCGCAAGGCGCGCCCGTGTCCAGGGAGCGTCTGCGCCGGGTCTATCTGGAGGCGTTCGAGAAGGACGCCCGTGACGTGGCCCACGGTCTCTATCCCGCCATGGAGGCGACGCCCGCCCGGCCGGTGAAGTCGCTGTTTCAGGCCCTGGACTTCCTGACAGACGCGCTAGCCGTGGATCAGCGGCGTCGCCGGGGTGATGGCGTCGAGGTCAGGTCCGAGCCTGAAACTGAAGCCTATCCAAACTATTACCGGCAAAACTTCCACTATCAGTCCGGCGGCTGGTTCACCGCCGAGAGCGCTCGCCGCTACGACGCCCAGGTTGAGGCCCTGTTCGCCGGCACGGCCGGTGCGATGCGGCGGCGCGGGCTGTCGCTGCTGGCCAGGCACTGGCGCGGCCGTGATCAGCGCGACCTGCGGATCGTCGACGCGGCCTGCGGTTCGGGCGCCTTCCTGTGCGATCTGAAGGCGACCTTTCCGCGCGCCGCCATCGCCGGCCTGGACCTGTCGTCGGCCTATCTGGCCAAGGCGCGCAAGCGCACGGGCCTGGGCGCTGCGCAGGCCAACGCCGAGGCCATGCCGTTCGCGGACGGGTCGCTGGACGCGGTGACTTGCGTCTACCTCTTTCACGAACTGCCGCCGCGCGTCCGGCCCGTCGTGGCCGCCGCCATCGCGCGGACGCTGAAGCCCGGCGGGGTTCTGGTCTTCGTCGACTCGGTGCAGCCGCGCGACGAGCCGGATCTGGAGCGTTTGCTGGAGGCCTTCCCGGCCTATTTTCACGAGCCCTACTACTCGACCTACGTCCAGACCGACCTATCGGCGCTGTTCAGCGGCGCGGGGCTGCATCTGGTCGGCGAAGACCGCGCGTTCCTGACCAAGGCCATGCTCTTCGAGAAGCGCTAGGCTGGACGTCGGCCGCGACGCCCGGCACTAAGCGGCGGGCGAAGGGCGGAAGCAGGCTTGGGACGATCAATTCAACACGGACGGCGCTATGAGGCCCTGGACGGCCTGCGCGGCGTCGCGGCGATGGGCGTGCTGCTGTACCATTTGGGCGGCTGGACCAGCCGCCCCTGGCTGATGGCCCATGGCTATCTGTCGGTGGATTTCTTCTTCTGCCTGAGCGGCTTCGTGCTGGCCCATGCCTACGACGAGCGGTCGCTCGGCTGGCTGGCCTTCATGCGCGCGCGTCTGGTCCGGGTCTGGCCGCTGATGGCGCTGTCGATGATCGCCGGAGCCTTGGTCATGATCGGGCACCGCTCGAGCATCCTCCAATGCCTGGCGATGGGGCTCGTCCTGCTGCCCAGGATCTGGGTTACGCATGAGGATAGTTTCTCGCCGCTTTTCCCATTGAATCCGCCGGCTTGGTCGCTGTTTCTGGAGTTGCTGGCCGGGGCGCTGTGGCTGCCTGTCCGACGTGTGTCGACGCTTTGGCTGGTGCTGATCATCGTCGTGTCGGGCGGAGTCCTGATCCCCATCGCCTATGGCATGGGCGGGGTGCAGACCGGCTGGGACCGCGCGACCTACTGGATCGGCGTGATCCGCACGATCTTCCCGTTCGCCCTGGGATGGGCCTGCTACCGGATCCAGGCCTATGTGCGAGTGAGCATTCCTGCATGGCTGCTGGCTTTGGCGCTGCTGGCCGTTCTGGCCGTGCCGCCCCTGAACTACACCACCACCTATGATCTGGTTTGCGTGGCCCTGGTGTTTCCCCTGATCGTACTGCTGGGACACCGCGACCCGACTGGCCGCGCCGCCGTGATCTGCCGGTTCAGCGGTGAGGTGTCCTATCCGCTCTACGCGCTGCACTGGGTGCTGTGGGAGCTCTTGTTGCGCCTGTTTCGCGCCGTCGGCGGTCGCGGCTATCCCGCCGCCTTCATCGCCAGCGCGGTCGTGCTGATCGTGATCGGCGCCTGGATGATGCTGAAGATCTACGACGTCCCGGTCCGGCGCTGGCTGAAGGCGCGTCTCGCCACCGCCTGAAATTTTTGGCGCGCGGGCTGTCGGAGCGCGGCATGCTGGTTCGTCCTGGGATCAGACGAGGAAAGCCCGACCATGCTCTACGCCATCCTTTGCTATCACGACGAAGACACCGTCTGCGCCTGGTCGCAGGAGCACAATGACAAGGTCATGGCCGATCTTGGAGCGGTCGAGGAAAAGCTGGCCCAGGCCGGTCGGCTGGGGCCGGTGGCTCGCCTGATGCCGACCACGGCGGCCACCACCCTGCGCAAGGACCGCGAACCGCCGCTGGTGCTGGACGGCCCGTTCGCCGAGACCAAGGAGCAACTTCTGGGCTTCTTCGTGATCGAGTGCGTGGATCTGGACCAGGCCATCGAGACCGCCAAGGAGCTGGGCGTGGCCAATCCGGGCGGCTCGTATGAAATCCGTCCGATGGCCCTGATGCGTCCGGGGTCGCTGCCCGCATGACCGACCCCGCCTGGCTCGACGCGACGCTCGCCGCGGCCCGTCCCCAGGCGGTGGCGGCTCTGCTTCGCTATTTTCGCGATCTCGACGCGGCCGAGGAGGCTTTTCAGGACGCCTGCCTGCGCGCGCTGCGAAACTGGCCGACCAAGGGGCCGCCGCGCGATCCCACGGCCTGGTTGATCCTGGTCGGGCGTAACGCCGCCATTGACGCCAGCCGACGGCGCAGTCGCCATCAACCGCTGCCGCCCGAGGAACTGCTGTCGAACCTCGAGGACGCCGAGACCGATCTGGCCGAACGGCTGGACGGGTCGCACTATCGCGACGACGTTCTGCGCCTGCTGTTCATCTGCTGCCATCCGGATCTCCCGGCCACCCAGCAGATCGCCCTGGCCCTGCGGGTGATCTCGGGCCTTTCGGTCAAGCAGATCGCCAGGGCCTTCCTGGTCAGCGAGGCGGCCATGGAGCAGCGGATCTCCCGCGCCAAGGCCCGTGTGGCCGTCGGAGATGCGGCCTTCGAGACGCCGGGGCCGATCGAGCGCGCCGAGCGCCTCGCGGCCGTCGCGGCGATGATCTACCTGGTCTTCAACGAGGGCTACTCAGCCAGCGGCGCGGCCGTGGAGGCGAGGGGGCCACTTTGCGACGAGGCCATTCGCCTGGCGCGCCTGCTGCTGCGCCTGTTCCCGGCCGAGCCCGAGATCATGGGCCTGACCGCTCTGATGCTGCTTCAGCATGCGCGGTCGGCCGCGCGGTTCGACGAGCAGGGCGCGGTCTGTCCTGCTGGACGATCAGGATCGCGCAGGCTGTGGAACAGGCGCATGATCGATGAGGGCCGGCTCTGATCGACAAGGCGATGCGACCGGCGTCGGCCAGGCCCATATCAGGTTCAGGCGGCGATCGCGGCCCGCACGCCCGCTGCGCCGACGCCCGCGGACACCGATCTGGTCCGGCATCGACCAGCCTCTACGCCACGCTGGAGCGCATGCAGCCTTCCCCCGTGGTGACGCTGAACCGCGCCGTGCGCGGTGGCCAAGGTCCGCCGGACCCGAGTCCGCCCTGGCCATGATCGAGCCGCTGGAGCAGCGCCTGGGCGGCTACTTCCACTTCCACGGCGCGCGGGGGGCGTTCCTGTTGCAGATGGGGCGAGACGGCGAGGCCAGGATCGCCTTCGACCGCGCCATAGCCCTGGCCAACACCGCCGCCCAGGCGGCCCATATTCGCCAGACCCTCGACCGTTTGGTGCGCGAGGCCTCAGTCCCCACGGCATGACATTTGGGGCCACAGCGACGGCGCGTTGGGCGACAGGTTTATCATCGGCCGGGTGTGGCTCGGCCAGACGGCGAAAGCTGGAAGGAGAACTTGATGTTCATGATCCTCGCGCTCGTCATCGTCGTTCTGATCGCGGGCGTGCTCGTGGCTGCCGCGATGCGACCAAGCCATTTTCGGGTTCAGCGCGCCGCCTCGATCGCCGCGACGCCCCAGAAGATCGTCGCGCAGCTCGACGATTTCCACGCCTGGGCCCAGTGGTCGCCGTGGGAGAAAATGGATCCAACCATGACCCGCACCTACGAAGACACCAGCAAGGGCGTAGGCGCTGTGTACGGCTGGGCGGGGACCGGAAAGGTCGGGACCGGTCGGATGGAAGTGCTGGATGTCGCGCCCGCCAGGGTCGTCATCAAGCTCGATTTTCTCAAGCCTTTCGAAGCGCCTCACCGAGCTGTTCGTGGAAGACATGGACGGCCAGCTGCGCGAACAGGGCGTCGGCGATGTCGTCGTCGGCAAGCATATCGGCAAGCTGATGGGCACGCTCGGCGGGCGCCTTGGCGCATACCGCGCAGGGCTTTCCGGCGGCGAGGATGCCATGGCTTGTCGTTGAAGCCTAAATCTTTCAGGAGTTTGGCAGAATTTTCTAAGCCTTATCGCTCCAGCGCCTGGGCGAGTTGATCGAGCAGCCGCCGCCATCCGGTCTTGCGTCTTTCCGGCCCGTCGGCGTTCTCGAAGAATGCGCCCTGATGCGTGCAGGTCAGCCGGGTTCCCTCCGCCGTGGGGGCGAACGAGATCGTGACCAGTGAGGCTGAAAGGCGCACGTCGGCCATGGCGAGGATCGAGGCGATCACGATCCGCCGGCCTGGCTGGATGTCCAGATAGGCTCCGTCGCTGGACAGGACGACGCCCGCGAACGGGCCACCCGGTCTGACGCGGTAGCGACTGACCTCGACGCCCCCAACCTGGAAGTCCATCTCGAAGCGTTCGAGATCGTGGTTGTGGCCTTCCGCCAACCAGGCCCGCTTTGCCTCAGGATTGGCAAAGGCGGCGAACACCCGCTCAGGAGAGACCGGGTAGTCGCGCTCGAGCACGAAGGTGTCGTGGACAACAGCGGGATCGGCCATCGGCCTGTTCGGGATCAGCAAGGCAATGACTTCGCCAATGCGCTCGATCGGCGCGGCGTCGGGGGCGCAGGCCGCCATCTCAAAACAGGCTCAGCTGGTCGCCCGCCTTGGCCGGGACCCTGAACGCTCCGACGTCCATTCTCTGGACCGGCGCATCCAGCCCGAAGCGCCGACGGGCGACCTCGAAGCGCTGGCTCATCACCTCGGCCACCGGTCCCTCGCCGGTCATGCGCGTTCCCCATTCGGAGGCATAGGCCGCGCCGCCGCGCATCTGGCGAACCAGCGACATCACCCGCTTGGCGCGATCGGGATGGTCGGTCGCCAGCCACTGCTGGAAGAGGTTGTTGATCTCCAGGGGCAGGCGCAACGCAACGTAGCCAGCCGAGGTGGCTCCAGCCTCGGCGGCGCGTTGGAGGATCGCTTCCATCTCGTGGTCGTTCAGCGACGGGATCGACGGCGCGAACATCACGGTCACGGGTATTCCGGCGGCGGCCAGCTGGCGGATGGCGTCGATGCGGCGCTCCGGCGTGGCGGCGCGGGGCTCCATGCTGCGGGCCAACCGGCGATCCAGGGTGGTCACCGACACTGCCGCTCGCGCCAGACCAGCCTTTCCCATCGGGCCCAGGATGTCGAGGTCGCGGGTGATCAGGGCCGACTTGGTGATGATCGTGAAGGGATGGTTGAACCGGCTCAGCGTCTCGATCACCGCCCGGGTCACGCGCAGGATCTTTTCCTGGGGCTGGTAGGGATCGGTGTCGCCGCCGATATGGATGACCTGCGGCTTGTAGGTCGGTTTGGAGAGCTCCCGCTCCAGCAGCCTGCCGGCCTCGGGCTTGAAGAACAGCCTGGACTCGAAGTCGAGGCCCGGCGACAGCCCCAGATAGGCGTGAGCCGGGCGGGCGTAACAGTAGATGCAGCCATGTTCGCAGCCCCGGTAGGGATTGATCGAGCGGTTGAAGCTGATGTCGGGGCTGTCGTTCTTGGCGATGATGGTCTTGGACTTCATCGGCTGGATGGTCGTGACCAGCGGTCGCGCGGCCTCGTCCTCCTCGGTCCAGCCATCCTCGAAGGCTTCGGAACGGAAACTCTCGAAGCGACCGCTGTCGTTGGTCCGCGCACCACGACCTTTCAGGGCGACACGATTGAGGTGGGCGGGAGCGGGCATGAATAAACCATAGCGCCGCAGTGAGAACATAACAAGAACCAGACTTGACCGATCACTCCGACGCGCTGAAGCAGGGATCATGCTCACCGTCGTCATTCCCACCCAGGACAGCGCCCATCTCATCGGGTCGTGTCTTGCCAGCCTCGTGCCGGCGGCTGTCGATGGTCTGGTGCGCGAGGTCGTGTTGGCCGACGGCGGTTCTACCGACGCCACTCTGGCGATCGCGGAGGATTGCGGGGCCCGGGTCGTGACGCTGCGCGGCGATGTCGGCGAACGACTAGCGGCGGCCTGTGTTGGTCCGAGGGGCGACTGGCTGATGGTCCTGCGGGGCGATGCGGTCTTGCCCGAGGGCTGGCGCGCGGCGGTGGAAAAGCAGCTCAACAGCGGCTGGGACAGGGCCGCCTGGCTGCCGCGTCTGGGGCTTTCGTGGTTTCAGCGTCTGCCCGCGCCGCCGTCACAGGGGCTGCTGCTGTCGGTGCGTCGCTATGACGCCACTGGCGGCTTTCGGGCGGGTGAGGGTGATCTGGCGCGACTGACCCGCGCGGTCGGCGCAAAGCGCCTGACCTACTGAGCTAGAGGTCCAGTCGGAAGTCGACCTCGCGGGCCCCGCTGGCGATGGCGTCCAGGGTGCGGGTCTCGGCGCCCATCAGTCGGCGATAGGTCCAGTACGAGGCTACGACCTTCTCGACATAGTTCCGGGTCTCGACAGCGGGCAGGCTTTCGATCAGCAGCAGGCTGTCGCAATCGGCGCCTAGCTGGGCCTGGGTCTTCAGCAGGGTGCCGGGTCCGCCGTTATAGGCCGCCACGGCGCGCAGCATGTCGTTGCTCTGCAGGCCGCGATCCATCAGCCAGGTGAAATAGTCCTGGCCGACCCGAAGGTTGAAGCCTGGGTCCAGCAGCGGCGTGTTGTCGGCCAGCAGCTTGTCGTCGCCGGCGGCGCGGGCGGCGGCGATCGGCATCAGCTGCATCAGGCCCATGGCCCCGGCGCCGGATACCGCCATCGGGTCAAAGCGGCTTTCCTGGCGCACCAGGGCATAGACCATGGCCTTGTGGATCGTGAAGCCGCCCTTGGGCTCCAGCGGGGGCAGGGGGTATTCCTCCGAACCTAGACGCGCGACGGGTCGCCCCGCGTTGAGAGGCGCGCGGGCGTTCAGGGCCAGGGTCAGGGCCATCCAGTCGCCGCGCAGCTTCTCGGTCTGCGCCAGCGACAGGCCGACGCGCAGTTCCTGGCCGGCCTCGGTCCAGCGGCCGACCTGGGCCAGGGCGGCGGCGCGTCGCGCGCGCTCATCGCTGGTCAGCAGGTGGCCCAGCGACTCGACGTCGGGTCCGTCATAGTTGAAGCGGCTGATCAGGGTGGCGATCGGATCGTCGGGATCGTCCTGCACGACGACTCCGGCCAGGGCCAGCTGACGCGCCGCGATCATGCCGTAGAAGGTGTTGGGCGCGTGGGCGGCCTGGATCATGAATGTGCGGGCGTCGCCGCTTCGCCCGGCGAGGCTGGCGGCGCGCGCGGCCCAGAAGGATCCGGCGGCGCGCAGCCAGTCGTTCAGGCCTTCGTCGCGCGCTACCTGATTGAAGTAGTCCTGAGCCTGGGTGTGCTGACCCAGTCGATACGACGCCAGTCCGGCGATCCAGCGCTCGCCGCTGGCCTTGGCCAGCTGCAGGGCCTTGGCGACGTCGCCTGAATAGTAGGCTTCGCGGGCGCCTCGGGTCCTGTCGGCGGGCGGCGGGCCCTTGTCGGAAGCGACGAACAGAGCCGGCGCGCGAGGCGCGGCGGTCTTTGCCGGCTTACGCTTGACGGCCAGGGCGTAGACCCGGTCGGCGCCGGCCTCGTCGCCGTGGGCCTTCAGCCAGTCGGTGAGTTCGTCATAGGCGGCGGTGTAGGCGCGCGGGTGCATGACCTTGGCATAGGTCAAGCGGCCTTCCAGGCTCTTGTCGCGGGTATTGGCGAAAGCGGCCTCGGCGGCGTCGAAGTCGCCACGATCAGACGCCGCGAAGGCGGCGCGGTAAAAGCGGACGTCGTCCTTGGACAGCGGCTCGAGGCTGGCGGCGCGCACGCCCACGGCGGCGAACAGGCACAGAGCGACGGCCGACAAGACGGCCAGAGGGCGAGCGATGAGCTGCAATGCGTATCCGCGCGTCCCCGAAAGTCGCGCGTCCCCGTTCCGACTGGTCGGGGAGAGTCCTAGAGTGCGACAGCCAAAAGTGGAAGCCGGTTTTGGCGCCTGTCGCGCTCTCACTCTTGGAATCTCAGCCTGCTTGGGTGTTCGGATGCAATCTGAACAGTCAGGCTCAGTGGGGACGGTCGGGGCGATCAAGTCTTTCGGTCAGGGTCAGCAGATCCTGCCAGGCCCGCTTCTTGTTCGCGGGCTGCCGGAGCAGGAAGGCGGGATGCAGTGTCGGCAGGGCCGGCAGCTCCAGCCCGCCGTCGGCCGAGGTCCACTCGAACCAGCGGCCGCGCAGCGACAGAATCCCTTCGTCCCGCTTCAATAGGGCCTTGGCCGAGGCGCCGCCGATCAGCAGTAGCATCCTGGGTTTCACCAGGGCGATGGCGCGCTCGACGAAGGGCGCGCAGACGGCCTGTTCCTGCGGCGTAGGCGACCGGTTGCCCGGCGGGCGCCAGAAGACGGTGTTGGTGATAAAGGCGCGATCGGTCAGTCCGGCCGCCTTCAGCATGCGGTCGAGCAGCTGGCCGGCTGGGCCCACGAAGGGCTGACCCTGGGCGTCTTCGTCGGCGCCGGGACCTTCGCCGATAATCATCAGCGGCGCGTCGCCCGGGCCGCGCGAGAACACGACCTGGCGTGCGCCCTGCGATTTCAGGGGGCAGCCGTCGAAGGCTGCGATGGCGGCGGCCAGCGCCTCCAGGTCCTGGCAGGCGGCGGCCGAGGCGCGAGCCTGGGCGACCGCCGCCGAAACGTCGGCCGACCCGCCCGAGACCAGAACCGGACGGACCGGGGCGGCGACGGGTTGCGGCTGGCTCCGGGCCCGCAGCAGGGCGGCGCCTTCCGCCAGACGGTCGATCGGGGCGTCCGCATAGGAAGTGTCGACACCCGCATCCGCCCAGAAGGCGAGCAGGCTTTCGACGGCGCGCGGATCGACGGCGAGGCTCATGACGGTATCCTTAGCGCGATCTTGCGGCTCTCTCCACGCTGCGGCGCAACAAAAGTCGCCTCTTTATCCTTGACCGCCACTGCGTCACGTTCGGATAAGGTCAGATTCAAACAGTCATAAGACGGGTTTCATCCAAGCCAGAGATGGGCCCGGGGCGGGAGATCCCATGAGCGAAGTCCTCGAACGCGAGTCGATGGAATACGACGTCGTCATCGTCGGCGGCGGTCCCGCCGGTCTGTCAGCCGCGATCCGACTGAAGCAACTGGCCGCAGAGGCCGGAACCGAGGTCTCGGTCGCCCTGCTGGAAAAGGGCTCGGAGGTCGGCGCGCACATCCTGTCGGGCGCGGTGATCGACCCCAAGGCCCTGAGCGAGCTCTTCCCCAACTGGAAGGAAGAGGGCGCGCCGCTTGAGACGCCCGTGACCAAGGATCGCTTCCTGGTGCTGGGTCCACAGGGCGAGCTGTCCCTGCCGATGTTCGCCCTGCCGCCGTTCATGCACAACCACGGCTGCTACATCGCCTCGCTGGGCAACCTCACGCGCTGGCTGGCCGGCAAGGCCGAGGAGCTGGGGGTCGAGATCTATCCAGGCTTCGCCGCCTCCGACATGGTCTGGAACGACGACGGATCGCTGAAGGGCGTCGTGGTCGGTGTGGTCGGCATCGCCAAGGACGGCGAGCACAAGCCCGACTATCAGCCCGGCATGGAACTGCACGGCAAGTACGTGTTCATCGCCGAGGGCGTGCGGGGCTCGCTGGCCAAGCAGTTGATCGCCAAGTTCGACCTGCAGGCGGGCAAGTCGCCGCAGAAATACGGCATCGGCATCAAGGAACTTTGGCAGGTGCCGCCCGAGAAGCACCAGCCGGGCCTGGCCGAGCACACCACCGGCTGGCCGCTGGACGACAAGACCGGCGGCGGCAGCTTCATGTACCACTTCGGCGATAACTACGTGTCGATCGGCTATGTGGTGCACCTGAACTACAAGAACCCGTGGCTGTCGCCCTTCGACGAGTTCCAGCGCTTCAAACACCATCCGACCGTCAAGCCGCACCTGGAAGGCGGTCGCCGGATCTCCTACGGCGCGCGGGCCATTACCGAGGGCGGCTACCAGTCGATCCCCAAGCTGACCTTCCCGGGCGGCGCGCTGATCGGCTGCTCGGCCGGCTTCGTCAACGTGCCCCGCATCAAGGGCAGCCACAACGCGATGAAGACCGGCATGCTGGCCGCCGAACAGGCCTTCAAGGCCCTGGGCGCTGGTCGCGCCAGCGACGAACTGGTCGAGTATCAGGTCGCGTTCGAAAAGAGCTGGGTCGCCAAGGAGCTCAAGGTCGTCCGTAACGCCAAGCCGCTGCTGGGCAAGCTGGGCACCTTCCTGGGCGGCGCCGCCGGCATGTTCGACATGTGGTGCACCCATCTGACGGGCGGCTTCTCGTTCTTCGGCACGATGAAGCACGACAAGACCGACGCCGCCTCGACGGGCCTGGCCAAGGACTACAAGCCGATCGTCTATCCCAAGCCCGACGGCGTGATCAGCTTCGACAAGCTGTCTTCGGTGTTCCTGTCGGCGACCAACCACGAGGAAGACCAGCCGGCTCACCTAACGCTGAAGGACCCGTCGATCCCGATCTCGGTGAACCTGCCCAAGTACGGCGAACCGGCGCGGCTCTACTGCCCGGCCGGCGTCTATGAGGTGCTCTACAACGAGCAGGGGACCGATCCGCGCTTCCAGATCAACGCCCAGAACTGCGTCCACTGCAAAACCTGCGACATCAAGGATCCGTCGCAGAACATCGTCTGGACCACGCCCGAAGGCGGCGGCGGCCCCAACTATCCGAACATGTAGACCGCTTCGACGCGCGCTGCCGCTTGCGGCGCGCGTCGAAACCCAACAGGGTGGCGGGATGCGTTTCAAAGTCCTTCTCGCCGCCGCATCTCTCCTGACCCTGACGGCCTGCGCCACCAGCCCTAATAGCTCGGCTCTGCGCGGCCCTGTCTCGACCGGCTATTCGCCTTTCGACACGCGAACCTCGTACGGCCAGTTCCTGGCCGGGCAGGCGGCGCTGCGCGACGGGCGCACGCGAGAGGCCGCCGACTATTTCGGCGTGGCCGGTGTGCTGGACGAGCAGCCGGGCGTCATCAACGAGCGCACGTTCACCGCCCTCCTGCTGTCTGGCGAAGTCACCCGCGCCGCCCAGTTCGCGCCGCAGGGCGAAGACGCCAACGAAGCGATCAAGCGTCTGGGCGCGCTGACCCGCGTCGTCGAATTCCTGGCCTCGGGCAAGGGCAAGGACGCCCAGGCCCTCCTGAAGGCCGAGCCGATCGGTTTCCCGCATCGACAGATCAGCACCCTGCTGGGGCCCTGGGCCGCCGCCTCGGCGGGCGACGCCGAGGGCGCGACGGTGCAGCCGGTTCTGCAGAACGACCGTCTGGTGCAGTATTTCGGTCAACTGGGCCGGGCGCGCCTGTACGAGCGGGCCAAGCGCTACGACGAGGCCGAGACGGACTACAAGGCGCTGACGACCACCGCGGCCACGGGCGGGCTATTCATTCTGGACTACGGCGCGTTCCTGGAGCGCCGCAAGCGTCAGGCCGACGCGATCGCGCTGTATGATCAGGCCCTGGCCAGCGACCCTGACGATGTGGCTCTGCGCCGCGCCCGCGCCCGGGCCGCCGCGAAGGGCGCTCCGCCCGCAGCGCCGACCATCAAGCAGGGCGCAGCCCAGAACCTGATCGCCTGCGCCGCGACCTTCGCCGGTGAACGCCAGAGTCAGTTCGCCCTGGCCTATCTGCGGCTGGCCCTGCGACTGGACCCTGACCGCGACGAGGCCTGGTTGCTGCTGGGCGACTTGCTGAATCAGGCCGATGATCACCGTGGCGCGATCGAGGCCTTTGGCCACATCCCGCCAAGCTCGGTTCAATACCAGACGGCCCAGGGCAAGCTGGCCTGGACGTATCAGGAGAGCGGCGACAAGACCCGGGCGCTGGAAATCGCGCATGCCTCCCTGGTCTCCGCTCCCGGCGATCGCGACGCCCAGATCGCCCTGGCCGACCTTCTCAGGGCCAACGAGCGCTGGGATGAATCGGCCACGGTCCTGGACAAGCTGATCGCCCAGGAAGCCGGCCGGCCCGACTGGCGCGTTCTGTACCTGCGTGGCATCGCCCTGGAGCGGGCCGGGCGCTGGTCAGAGGCCGAGCGTGACCTGGGCGCGGCCCTGAAGCTCAACCCCGATGAACCCGAACTGCTGAACTTCCTGGGCTATTCCTGGATCGACCGCAATGAGCGCCTCCCTGAGGCTCTGGCGATGGTCCAGAAGGCCGTGGACGCGCGCCCGCAGTCGGGCGTCATGCTCGACTCTCTCGGCTGGGCTTACTACCGGCTGGGCGACTACAAGACCGCCGTGGAGAAGCTGGAAGCGGCGGTTGAGCTGGAGCCGGGCGATCCGGACGTGAATGGTCACCTTGGCGACGCCTACTGGCGCGCCGGTCGGCAGATCGAGGCTCGTTTCCAGTGGCGTCGGGTGCTGTCGCTGGAGCCTGGCGACAAGCAGAAGGCCGAGTCCGAGGCCAAACTGAAGGACGGGCTCAGCGCTACAGGCCCCGCGGCGGCGTCGACCGTCGCTCATAACTGAGCTATCGGACGGGCTAGCGTTCACCATTGGGACCAGGGCCCGTCATGCGCCTTTCCGCCTTCGCCCCAGCCAAGGTCAACCTGTTCCTCCATGTCGGCGGTCCGGACCCTGAGGACTATCACCCGATCTCCAGCCTGATGGTCTTCGCCGATGTCGGCGACGGCCTGTCGATCCAGGCCGCCGATGCGCCCAGTTTCGAGACCACGGGGCTGTTTGGCGCCGCCATCCCAGGGGGGCGACAATCTGGTCATGCGGGCGGCCAGGGCCTTCCATGCCGCCGCACGAACGCCCCTGCCGCCTTTCCGTCTGCTGCTGGACAAGCGCCTGCCCATAGCCGCCGGCCTGGGCGGCGGCTCCAGCGACGCCGGAGCGGCTCTGCGGCTGCTGCGAGACGCCCTGGCGCCGAACCTGTCCGACGCCGCGCTGGAGGCCATGGCCGCGAGCCTCGGCGCCGATGGGGCGGCATGCCTGTGGGGCCGCGCGGTGATGGCCGAGGGGCGGGGAGAGCGCCTGTCGCCCGCGCCGGGGCTCCCTGTGCTGCACGCGGTCCTCGTCAATCCGCTCGTTCCGTCGCCGACGGGCGCGGTCTATCGCGCCTATGACGCGGCGGTGGCGCCCGAGGGCGAGGCCCGCCCCTGGATGCCGGAGGCCTTCGAGAGCGCCGAAGAGGTCGCCGCCTGGCTGTCGGTCGCCACCCGCAACGATCTGGAAGCCCCCGCCGTGGCGCTGGAGCCGCGCATCGGCGAGGTGCTAGACGTGCTGCGCGATGAACCGGAAAGTCTGATGGCCCGGATGTCGGGCTCGGGCGCCACCTGCTTCGCGCTCTGCGCTGGAGATATCGAGGCCGAGGGCTTGGTAGAGCGCCTGGAGACCATGCGTCCCGACTGGTGGGTGCGGCGCTGCCGGCTGGGCGATGGAAAGGAGACTGAGATGATCAAGCGACGGGATCTGATCGCGGGCGCGCTGAGCCTCACCGCCGCGCCGGCCCTGGCTCAGACAGCGGCTACGGCGCCTGTGGCGGTCGCGCCGCCGGTCGGCCTGCCCTCCGGCGCCGGGCGTGGTGCGGGTCAATCTCGATACCAGCCAGGGGCGGATCGTCATCGACCTGGAACTGGCCAAGGCTCCGATCACGGCCGGCAACTTCCTGCGCTATGTCGATCAGAAGCGCTATGACGGCGCGCATTTTTTCCGCGCCTCAAGGGCCCCCAATTCCGTGGACTATGGCCTGATCCAGGGTGGGGTGCAGAACGATCCCGCTAAGGTGCTCAAGCCGATCCCGCACGAGCCGACCACCAAGACGGGCCTGAAGCATACCGACGGAACGCTTTCGATCGGCCGCAACGCGCCGGGCACCGCGACCTCGGACTTCTTCATCTGCGTGGGCGACGCCCCCTATCTGGACGCCGATCCGGCGGCGCCGGGCGACAATTTGGGCTTCGCGGCTTTCGGCCATGTGGTCGTGGGCATGGACGTGGTGCGGAAGATCCTTGTGCTGCCCACGCCGGGCAAGGCGATCAACCCGGTGATGAAGGGCCAGATCCTGGATCCGCCCGTGCCGATCCTGCGCGCCCGCCGCGCGCCGGTCGTCGCCGCACCTGTCGCCCCCTAGATCATCCGGGCGATCAGCACCACGAGGCCAGCGGCCGGAACCAGGATCACCTGGGCCAGCAGCGTGCCCGCGACCCTGCTGCCGGCGAACCAGACCACGGCGCGTCTGAACGCCGCTTCGCTGACGTTTCCCTCCATCACGTCGTCGGTCATGATCGACAGGAAGGGGTCGATCAGCACGAACAGCAGGATGGTCGCCAGGCCGTTGATCACCGAGGACAGGCTGTTGGACGTTACCCGGAACTGCGGGTCCAGATAGCCGGCGTAGAGCGAGGCGAAGACGCCGACGGTCAGCAGGGCCTGGGCCAGAACGTTCAGAACAATCACGCGGACGGGAATGTCGATCCTTTGGCGGAGATCCCTGAAATGCCCGGCGGATGGCACCGTCACCGCGTCGCGCACGTAGGACAGGCCGCCCTTGGCGAAGCCGTGCATCAGCAGCTTTGGCACCGACCGGTGGACCTGGAAATGGGCGACCGCGCGCGCGTGAACAGCCGTTGAAAGGTGGGGATGGCCAGCGCGCCGACCAGGGCCGCCAGACTGGCGCTGGCCAACAGCCACTGGAAATCTCGCAGCAGATGCTCGCCTGAGCCGTCCAGGAGGCCCGTCTCGATCCGTTTGGACAGGAACGGTCCCTGAAAGGCGTTGGAGGCGCGCGATACCAGGACAAGGACATTGAAGAGGGCGAAGGACATGGCGATCCGTCGCGTGCGCACGCCCGCGATCCGCACGGCGAAGGCCAGGGCCCCGATCAAATGGATCACGAAGGTCAGCACGCAGAGCAGGGCGAGTTGGGCGTCCAAGGTGTCTCTCCTTCGAAGCTCGACCATCGCCGATCCCCACTGAGTCGCAAGGGGACCGCAAAGAGAAAGGGCGCGGAAGCCAAAGCCTCCGCGCCCCATCTGTTGTATCGGCTGAGCCCTGAGGCTTAGCTGTGGTAGGCGCGTTCGCCGTGCTCGGAGATGTCCAGGCCTTCTTCTTCGGCTTCAGGCGCGGCCTTCAGGCCGATGATCAGCTTGATGATGAAGAAGACGATGGCGCTGGCGATCGCCGACCAGATGATGGTCACGCCGACAGCCTTGACCTGGGCCATGACCTGGGTGGCCAGGCTGTAGACGGCCGTGTCGCAGGTCGACAGGTCGCCGTCCTTGGCGCAGCTGGTGTAGTCGACCACGCCGGCGCCGCCCCAGGCGGGGTTGACCAGCAGGCCGGTGGCGATGGCGCCGACGATGCCGCCAATGCCGTGGATGCCGAAGGCGTCCAGGCTGTCATCGTACTTCAGCGCGTTTTTCACGACCGAGCAGAAGAAGATGCAGATCGGCGAGACGACCAGACCCAGGATGATCGAGCCCATCGGGCCGGCGAAACCGGCGGCCGGGGTGACGGCCACGAGGCCGGCGACCAGACCCGAAGCCAGGCCTAGGGCCGACGGCTTCTTGCGGGTGACCCATTCCACGGCGATCCAAGAGATGCCCGCCATGGCGGTGGCCAGGAAGGTGTTGATCATCGCCAGCGAGGCGTAGCCGTTGGATTCCAGGTTCGAGCCGGCGTTGAAGCCGAACCAACCCACCCACAGCAGACCGGCGCCCACGAGGGTCAGGGTCAGGGAGTGCGGAGGCATGGGCTCTTTGCCATAGCCTTGGCGCTTGCCGAGGATCAGGGCGCCGACCAGGGCGGCGATACCGGCGTTGATGTGAACCACGGTGCCGCCGGCGAAGTCGAGGGCGCCGAAGCTCCAGCTCAGGCCGGCCTTGATCGGAGCGGTCGGGTTCAGGGCGATGGCGTCGGGGCCAGGCCACCACCAGACCATGTGGGCGATCGGGTAGTAGGAGAGCAGCGGCCACAGAACCGCGAACACGACCACGGCCGAGAACTTGATGCGCTCAACCAGCGAGCCGATGACCAGGGCGGCGGTGATGGCCGCGAAGGTCGACTGGAACGCGATGAAGGTGAATTCGGGAATGACCACGCCGGTCGAGAACGTCGCGACGTTGCTGGCCGGGGTGACGTCCTTGAGGAACAGTCGGCTCAGGCCGCCGACGAAGCTGTCCCAGCTGCCACCGTCCGTGAACGCCAGGCTGTAGCCCCATAGCGCCCAGGTGATGATGCCGATGATGCCGACGGTCGACACCTGCATCATGACCGAAAGCATGTTCTTGGAGCGGACCAGGCCGCCGTAGAACAGCGCCAGACCCGGCAGGATCATCAGCAGGACCAGCAGGGTGGACGTCAGCATCCAGGCGTTGTCGCCCTTGTCCATCGTGTCGGTGATCGTCGGCGCGGCGGGCGCGGCTTCAGCCGGCGCGGCGACCGGAGCCGGAGCGGCCTCGGCGGGCGCTGCGGCGGCGGGCGCGGGCGCTGCGGCGTCCTGGGCGAAGGCGGTGGCCCCAAGCGGGGCTCCAGCCAGTGTCGCGGCGAGCACAAGCCCGGCCAGCGGTTTGAAGGTCAATTTCATCGTCGGTTATCCCCTGTTCCCGATGAGCACTAAAGAGCGGCCGGGCCGGTTTCGCCGGTCCGGATGCGCACGGCTTCTTCCACGTTGAGGACGAAGATCTTGCCGTCGCCGATCTTGCCCGTGGCCGCTGCGGCTTTCACCGCTTCGACCGCCTTGGCTGCCGAAGCGTCGTCCACGACCGCTTCCAGCTTCACCTTGGGAACGAAGTTCACTTGGTACTCCGCGCCCCGATAGATCTCGGTGTGGCCCTTCTGGCGGCCGTAGCCCTTGACTTCGAGCACGGTCAGACCCTCGACGCCAGCTCCTGACGAGGGCCTCACGCACCTCGTCCAGCTTGAAGGGTTTGACGACCGCTATCGATCAGTTTCATCCGGCCTTGCTCCGGCCCGCCGTTGTCGCGGGCTCCCCTTGCTTGGTTGGCGGGCGCTTTGCACCCGTTTGATCACCGCCGACGCCGCCATCACGCGCTGCATCGTTTTCCCCGGCGCTGGTCACGCTATCGGGCGAGGGTCGTGGCGTGCGGACGGCTATCAAGGAATTGGAAAGGAAACGGGCGCGGCGCTCAATATTCAGGCAACGGTCGCCATCTTTGCATCAAAAATCAGCGATATCGCCGCCGGGGTCCGCCTGGGCGTTCGCCTGGGGACTTGATTGAAGCGGCTGTCACACCAGTTCGTTCTGCCACGAGGTTTTTCACATGCCCGCCACCTGGATGAAGTTCGCGCCCTGGCTGATGCTGATCGCCTCGAACGTGTTCATGACCTTCGCCTGGTACGGCCATCTCAAGAACAAGAGTCTGACGCTGCCTCTGGCTATTGTCAGCAGTTGGCTGATCGCCTTGCCGGAATATATGCTGGCCGTTCCCGCTAATCGCCTGGGGCATCAAGTCTATTCAACAGCGCAGTTGAAGACCGGCCAAGAAGCCATAACCCTGATCGTCTTCACGCTGTTTTCGTATTTCTATCTGGGTGAGGCCTTGAAGTGGACGACATTTCTGGGTTTCGCCCTGATCGTGGCCGGGGCTGCCCTGGTGTTCTTCTTCAAGTAGCGGAATAGATGATCACGAGCCCGTGATCCCGGAACCGACCCCGCATCTCAGGCGTAGTCCCTGCCAAGGAACAGGAGCTCCGCCATGATTATCCGCCTTCTCTCCGCAGCCGCCGTCGCGGCCCTGATGTCCGGCGCCGCCATGGCCCAGACGGCCCCGTCGACCATGGATCAGGCTCCGGCCGCCGCCGCGTCGCCCGTCGTCGCAAAGGGCGATCTGGTTGAAACCGCCAGGGCGTCAGGACAGTTCACGACCTTCATCAAGGCGCTGGACGCCGCCAACCTGACCAGCGTTCTGAAGACCAACCAGAACCTCACTCTGTTCCTGCCGACCGACGCGGCCTTCGCGGCCCTGCCGGCGGGCGAGCTGGACAAGCTGATGCTGCCCGAAAATGGTCCGGTCCTGCAAAAGGTGCTGACCTATCATCTGATCAACACCAAGGTGGACTCGTCCAAGATCAAGGGCGCCAAGGGCGAGGTGAAGACCGTGGAGGGCTCGTCCGTGACCCTGGACGGCAGCGGCGCCGCGCCGATGGTCGATGGCGCTCACATCGTCCAGGCCGACGTGATGGCCAGCAACGGCGTGCTGCACGTGGTCGACAAGGTGCTGATGCCCCGGGACGTCCCAGGCGCGCAGGCCAGCGCCGCCACCGACTCCGGCGCGAGCATGAACGTGGCCGCCAGCGAGCCGCTGGCCGCTCCCGCCTCGCCGCCCATTGCCCCTAATCCCGCCGCGCCGCCGGCCGCCGTCAACGATCCCAGCACCCTCAGCCCCAACCCGGCTGTCGCGCCTTCGGCCGCCACCAGCGGGACGGACACTGCGGGCGTCATGCCGATGTCGTCGCAGACGCCCGAGGCCCAGGCCATGCTGAAGGCCGGCGACGCCAATGTCGTCAGCAACGGCCCGGTCGCCGACACCCCCGAAAACCGCGCCAAGTACGGCAAGCCGATGAGCAACGCCGGCAAGCGCAGCGCCGCCAAGGGCAACTAGGCCCTTTCGCCGTCCCAACTTTGCTTGAAGCACCTGTCGGCGGGCCCTATGGTCCGCCGACTTTTTTCTGGCCCTGTTCGGACACTGATGTCGCGCCCCAAGCCCACCTCGTTTCAAGCCCTGATCCTGACGCTCCATAACTATTGGAGCGAACATGGCTGCGCGATCCTGCAGCCGCACGACATCGAGGTGGGGGCGGGGACCCTGCACCCGGCCACGGTGCTGCGCGCCCTGGGTCCCAAGCCGTGGAACGCCGCCTATGTGCAGCCCTCGCGCCGGCCGGGCGACGGGCGCTATGGCGAAAACCCCAACCGCCTGCAGCACTACTACCAGTACCAGGTGATCCTGAAGCCCAACCCGCCCAACATGCAGGACCTGTATCTGGGCTCGCTGGAAGCCATCGGCCTGGACCTGCGCCTGCACGACATCCGCTTTGTCGAGGACGACTGGGAAAACCCCACCGTCGGCGCCTGGGGCCTGGGCTGGGAAGTCTGGTGCGACGGCATGGAAGTCAGCCAGTACACCTACTTCCAGCAGGTGGGCGGCCTCGACGTGTTCCCGGTGGCCGGCGAGCTGACCTACGGCCTCGAGCGCCTGGCGATGTACGTGTTCGGCGTCGATAACGTCTACGACCTGCCCTACAACGACCCGGACAGCCCCCTGGGCGCGATCAGCTATGGCGACGTGTTCCTCGAGAACGAGCGCCAGCACTCGGAAGCCAATTTCCACGGCTATGACGTGGCCGTGCTGAAGGGCCAGTTCGAGGACATGGAGCGCCAGGTCCCGCTGATGCTGGCCCGCGAATACCAGGGCAAGGCGCTTGTCCTGCCCGCCTACGACATGGTCCTCAAGGCCAGCCACCTTTTCAACCTGATGAACGCCCGCGGCGCGATCGCCGTCGCCGAGCGCGCCAGCTACATCGGACGCATCCGCGACCTTTGTAAGATGTGCGCCTCCGAGTGGGTGAAGCAGCAGGAAGCCGCGTAAGTCAGATGCCCCAACTTCTCCTCGAACTGTTCTCCGAAGAAATCCCCGCGCGCATGCAGGCCAATGCCGCGCGCGACCTGGAACGCATGGCGCGCGAGCACCTGGCCGCCGCCGGCTTCCTGCCCGAGGCCCTGAAGACCTTCGCCGGTCCGCGCCGCCTGGCCCTGGTGGTCGAGGGCCTGCCCATCGCCCAGGCCGACCGCAAGGAAGAGCTGAAGGGGCCGCGCGTCGGCGCGCCGCCGCAGGCCATGGAAGGCTTTCTGCGCAAGGCCGGCCTGACCCAGGACCAGCTGGTCGAGCGCGACGGCGTCTATATGGCCTTCATCGAGAAGACCGGCCGCCCGAGCACCGAGATCATCGCCGAGATGGTGGAAGCCATCGTGCGCGGTTTCGCCTGGCCCAAGTCGATGACCTGGGGAACCTGCAAGCTGCGCTGGGTTCGCCCGCTGAAGCGCATCCTGTGCGTGTTCGACCGCGAGATCGTGCCGTTCAGCATCGAAGGCATCGAGAGCGGTGACATCTCCGAGGGCCACCGGTTCATGGGCGACGCCCAGCCGTTCCGCGTTCGCGACTTCGACGAATATGCCAAGGGGTTGAACGACCATTTCGTCGTGCTCGACGTCGAGGAGCGCAAGGCGCGCATTCTCGAGGGCTGCAAGACCCTGTGCTTCGCGCGCAATCTCGAACTGGTCGAAGACCTGGGCCTGCTGGAAGAAGTCGCCGGCCTGGCCGAATGGCCGACGCCCGTGCTGGGCGACATGGATCCGTCGTTCCTGGACCTGCCGGCCGAGGCGATCCGCACCTCGATGCGGACGCACCAGAAGTATTTCGCCGTCCGTGATCCGGCCCGTGAGGGCCTGGCCCCGCACTTCATCACCATCGCCAACATCGCGGCCGCCGACGGCGGCAAGGTGATCGCCGCCGGCAACGCCAAGGTGCTGTCGGCCCGCCTGTCCGACGCCCGCTTCTTCTGGGATGAAGACCGCAAGGCCGGCAATTTCGACGAGTGGCTGGAGAAGCTGAACGGCGTCACCTTCCACGCCAAGCTCGGCACCATGGCCGAGCGGGTGAAGCGCATCGAGGCCCTGGCCCGCGAGATCGCGCCGCTGGTCGGCGCTGATGTCGAGAAGGCCGGCACGGCCGCGCGCCTGGCCAAGGCTGATCTGAGCTCGCTGATGGTCGGCGAGTTCCCCGAGCTCCAGGGCCTGATGGGCGGCTACTACGCCCGCGAAGCCAACATGGACCCCGAGATCGCCGACGCCATCCGCGACCACTACAAGCCGCAGGGCCCGGCGGATGCCGTTCCGACCGCGCCGCTGAGCGTGGCGGTGGCTTTGGCCGACAAGCTGGACACGCTGGTCGGGTTCTTCGCCATCGACGAGAAGCCGACGGGGTCGAAGGACCCCTATGCGCTGCGTCGGGCGGCGTTGGGTGTGATCCGGGTAGTTCTGGAAAACGAATCCCGCATTTCGCTTGCGGGTTTGCTGGATCGTCATCGTGACGTTGTCGATACTGCAAACCAAAATCGTCGTCTGAATGCTGAGGCTATGGCCGCGCAGGAGGCGGTTCAGCGTTTCGATTTGGATCGACCTATAGCCGCCGTTGGTGGAATGGCGATTTTGAGAGTTCCTGTTGGCGGCAGGCTTGTTGGCCAAAGTGTTTCGGATCTGCTCGCCTTCTTCGCCGACCGCCTGAAAGTTCTGCTCAAGGACCAGGGCAAGCGCCACGACCTCGTCGACGCGGTGTTCGCTCTGGGCGACGACGACCTCGTGCGCATTGTCGCCCGGGTCGAGGCGCTGGACGCCTTCCTGAAGACCGACGACGGCAAGAACCTGCTGGCCGGCTACAAGCGCGCCTCCAACATCCTCAAGGCCGAGGAGAAGAAGGGCTGGAAAGCCGAAGGCGAACGCGGCCTGCTGGACGACGCCTCGGCCCCGGAAGCGGCCCTGTACGACGCCCTGCGGATGGTGGAGCCGGCCTTGGCCGCCGCTCTGGCCAAGGAAGACTTCACCGGCGCGATGCAGGAACTGGCCGGCCTTCGCGGCCCGGTCGACGCCTTCCTCGACGGCGTGTTCGTCAATTCCGAGGTTGAAGCCGAACGCGACAACCGCCTCAAGACTCTGGCCGCCGTCCGCGACGCCATGGGGCAGGTGGCGGACTTCTCGCTGGTGGCGGGCTAACAAAACTCCGCTCTCCCCGGCGAAAGCCGGGGCCCAGATTCAGCCTGAGCTTTTGGGGATGATGCGCCTTCGGCTTCGCTAGAAGTGCAGCCTCTCCGGGTTCGATCTGGGCCCCGGCCTTCGCCGGGGAAACGGATTAAAATACGGCCTAAAGCCCCCGCCGGCTCACCGGCGTGAACCGCGCCAGAAACGCCGCGAGGAACGTCCAGCTGGCCTCGTCATGATCCAGATGATGGGTCAGCAGGCCGATCGGGTCGTCCCACAGGCCGCGCACCCGTCGCTCGATCAGCAAACGCCTCGCCCGCATCAGGAACCGCGTTGCGCCGCGAAAGCGGGCCGTCGGCTTCCATCGCATCACATCCAGATGGGCGTCGAGGCGGGGCGGCGAACCATCCGGCGCGCGAAGCGCGTCATAGCGCGACACCGTCAGGCCGTGGCGCACCAGGGCGGCGTCCAGCGTCGGGTGGGCGTTGTTCCAGGGCGGTACGAACAGGTCGGCCGTTACACCGGCGCGCGCAAACACGGCGATGGCGGCCTCGACCTCCGCCGTCACCGCTTCGAGACTGTCCTGATCATTGACCTCGCCCGAAGGCCTGCCGGCCGGGGCACGGTTCTCATGACGAAAGCCGTGGATGGCCAGCTCGACACCCGGCGTGCCGGCGCAGGCTGTGGCGAGGGCCGGCAGGTCGCCATCGGGCACGGCGGCGATGGTGATCGGCGCCCCGAAGCGGCGCGAGAGCTCTAGAAGTCGGTCCAGCGCCGGGCTGGGCCGGCGCGCATCATCATCGCGCCACCAGAACACCGGCGCGTGGCCCGCAGCTTTCCAGCGCGCGAGTTCAGGGCCCAGCAGGGCCGCGATCAGAAGTCCGTGAAACGTCATGCCCGGCGGGTTTAGCCCGAATGGCCCAGCCGGACATCCTCCATGGTCAGGCCCAGGCCGACGACCGATGCGCTGGTCGCGGGATTGGGGTCCCGGCGGCCCAGATACAGGAACTCGCGCGCCCGCAGGTTCGATAGCAGCGGATACAGCCCAGCCATGATGGCGATCAGGAAGCCCAGGTCGCCCTCGCGGTAGCCCTTGCGCGAGACGTAGCACTTGAAGAACCGCCGCACGCCGCGGAACAGGTCGTCCCACAGGCTCTTGATCTTGCCGCTGTCGGCCAGATCCTGGCCGCGCAGGGCGGTATAGCGGTTCAGGCGCTGCACCATGTCGGCGATGTCGTCATCGACCTTGTGCAGGATAGGATTGTTCAGGCGGCCGCCGTACTGGCCCGTGAAGTTGGTGCCCGGATGCACCCGTTCGGTCTTCCAGGTCTTGCAGCCCTTGCGGAACAGGCGGGCGACCGATGAGGCACCGAACGAGCCGCCCCAGCCGTGGCGGACGAGACGGTCGCCGACGAAGTTATCCACCGGCACCTGGTACCAGTCCCCCGAGGCGGAGGCGTCGATGGTTTTGCGAACTTCGTCGGCGAGTTGGGGAGGGACGGCCTCATCAGCGTCGAGTTCGAAAATCCATTCGCCTCGGCAAGCGGCCACGCCTGCGGTCTTGCGGACGCCCTCGACCGGGAAGATCCCCGAGATGACTCGGGCCCCCATCTGCCTGGCGATAGCTTCCGTTCGGTCCGTACAGCGGTCGGCCACCACGACGATTTCATCGCAGAAGGACAGGCGCGCAAGGCACTCGGCGATGCGAGTTTCTTCGTTGTGCGCGCAAACAAGTCCCGATAGCACCGACATCCGTCTTCCCCTGACTCCAGCCAAAGGCTGGCCCGTCATTGGGTAGACGGCGCCGCGAGACGGCTCCCTCATGAAAAATTAATCAGCAGGCGAACGGATCAAAACGCACGGGAAATGTCGAGGTTCCAGGTCCTGGGCCGCAGGGGCGTGACCTGGCGAACCTGGCCGAAGCTGAAGGGGTTGCCATAGGCGAAGGTGTCGCTGGAGGCGTTGGCCGGATTGGTCACGGCGAGCGCCACGCGCCAGGGGCCGGCGGTGACCTGCGCGCCCAGCCGGCCGGTGAAATACCCCCCCATGGACGGCGAGTAGCGGCGATCAAAGGTCAGGCGCGAGCGGCCGATATAGCCCAGCTGGGCGGTCAGGATCAGGTTGGAGGTGTCGCTCAGCGGACGCTCGTGGCGGATCAGCATGCCCGCCGAGAGGTCGGGAACGCCGGGCAGGGCGCTCTGGGCGGCCGAGGCGAAGGTCGGGTCCACCTTGGTCAGGCGGGGGCGATTGAACAGCGCGTTGGCCGAGAGGGTCAGTCGGGCCGTGGGATGCAGGACGCTCTCGATTTCCAGCCCGGTATTGCGGCCATTGCCCACATTGGCCGTGTAGGACAGGCCCGAGCTCAGATACTGGTCGGTCTGGATATCGGTCCAGACGTCGTGGAACAGGGCGGCGCGGACGGTCATCCTGCCGCTGAACGGCTCGGCGCTGGCCCCGATCTCGTAGTTGCGCAGGTGGTCAGGCTTGAACGAGGAGCGCAGCGTCGACAGCGCCGTCGTGCCTCCCGAGTTGAACCCGCCCGAGCGATAGCCCTCCGAACTCAGCAGGTAGATCATGCCGTTTTCGCCCCACGCGTGCTGCAGGGTCAGCTTGGGCGAGACGCCGGTGAACGAGGCGTAGCGCTCCGACGATCGTGACTGGCCGGGCGGTGAGGCCATGATGTGGGATGTCGTGCGGATGTGGGTGCTGAAAGCCCGCCCCCCCAGGCTGACCGACCAGCCCCAGGCCACGTCGTAGGTCGCCTCGCCATAGGCGGCCAGTTCGCGCCGGTGGTCGCGGCGATCCTCCAGATAGACGAGGCGCGAGGGCTCGGTGGTTGTCCGAACACGGAGTTCGCCGGTGCTGTCCTCCCGGCTTAGCAGTCCATACAGACCCACCAGCCATCGAAAACGGTCGGTGTCGGGCGATGACAGCACGGCGTCTTCGGCCAGCAGCTTGATGTGGCTGGACTCGTCGAACAGGCCCAGCTCGATGGCGTCGGGGCTGTCGGCGGCCAGGGCTGCGGTGGCGTCGAAGCGGCTGGCGAACTGGTGATCGACATAGCCGGTCGAGGACTGGAACCGACCCCAGGGACCTTCGCCGGCCACGGTCACGGCGCCCTGGCTGAACCGGTTCCGATGGGTTTCGCGCACCTGGTTGGCGCGTCTCTGACCGCCCAGCGCGGGCGTGGTGTATTGGGTGTCGGTCGAGCGCAGCTCCTGGCGTGCGCCCGAAACGGTCACCAGCCAGGAGGGATCGACCTGGAACGCCAGCGCCGCCCGACCGCCCAGGCGCGTGGTGCGATCCACGTTCGACAGGCGCAGATTGACGTCGTCGACATAGCCGCCATCCACGTCGCTATAGGCGGCGACGCGCAGGGCGCCCCGCTTGGCGAGGATGGGCAGATTGACGACCGCCTCAAGCTTCTGGCTGGGCGAGCCGGACTCCGTGGCCGCGATGCTGCCCAGCATCGAGCCCGAGGCGGTCTCGAGGTCAGGCTTGCGGCTGACGATCCGATAGACACCGCTCAGCGATCCGCTGCCATAGAGCGACCCCTGGGGGCCGCGCAGCACTTCGACCCGCTCCACGTCGATCAGCCGAAGGTCGGGGTCGGGGGCGTTGTAGGTGAGGGGGATATTGTCGAGATAGGTGGCGACGGTCTGCTGTGTGCGGCCGGTAAAGGTGCCGTCCGAAAGCCCGCGCAGCATGATCTTGTTGCGCGCCGCGCCCAGGTTGGTGGTGAAGAAGCCGGCCGTCTGCTGCGAGATGCTGGTGGTGGCGACCGCGCCGGTGTCGTTCAGTCGTGCGGCGCCGACCACGCTGATGGCGCCCGGGGCCGAGCGCAGGCTGGTCTGGCGCTTGGTCGCCGTCACCAGCACCTCGTCCAGGGCCAGGGTCTCGCGCCCGGTGGACGCCGGCGATGCGACCTGGGGCGGCGCGGGCTTGACGGCCACGATGCGGACGGTGGCGCTGTCGAGGATCTCGAACCGGCAGGGCGCGCCCGCCGTGAGCCGGGTCAGGGCCTGCCTCAGGGTCATCAGTCCGAACACCGCCGGGCCCTTGCCGGGGCAGGTCGATGCGCCACCCAGCGTCACCCGGGCCTGGACGCCCAGATCGATCAGGGCTTCGGATCGCGCCTTGGCGGCGATGTGGACGGCATAGCGCGGGGCGCCGCCGCCAAGGCAGGCGATGCGAGGGCCAGCGACGAGGTCAGGGTCAGGACAACGGCGGGCGCGTGACGGCGCGCACGGGCGGGCGGCCCGTGAAAAACTGTGGATCGGCGGAGAAACGGGAAGCCCGCGTACGAGATCATGCGCTCCAGCTCTGGAACCCTAGAGCCGTCGCCTCGCCGCCTTGAACGATCCCGTTCGCATCAACAAGGCTCTAGCGCGCCCGGATCACGACCGCGTCTTGAGTGGTCGTCGCCCGGACGGGAAGCAGATTAGACAATCGCCCAATCATCGCATCCTGCCGATCCACGATCAACACACCCGAAAGTCGCATGCTCGCGACGCGCGCATCGCCCAGCCTTATCGGGCGCTCGAACAGGCGGTTCATGTCGCCGGCGATCTCGGACAACGGCTGATCGCGATAGATCAGTCGTCCTTCACGCCAGCCGGTGATTTCCCCGGTCTCGACCGCCGCCACGCGGGCCCCGGCCTTGCCCTCCACATGCGAAAGGCCCTGGCCGGGCTTCAGGCGGTAGGGGGCGGCGGCGCGATCTGTCGTCGGCCGCACCTCGACCAGGCCGCGCTGGACGGCGACAGCAACGGAGCCGTCGCGACGCCGAACGTCGAACGCCGTGCCCACGACGCGCACCTGGGTGTCGCCCGCGTCAATCAGGAAGGGGCGCTTGGCGTCTTTGGCCACGTCGAAGAAGGCCTGTGAATCGCCCATGGCGACATGGCGCTCGCCCCGTTCGAAGCGCACGCTGATTCGCGAGGCGGCGTTCAGGTCGATCCGGGTGCCATCCTCGAGGGCGATGGTCTTCCGCTCGCCGACGCCGGTCGAATAGACCGTCTCGCGAGCGGCGCCGGGACCGTACATCGGAACCAGAAGCGCACCGGCGACGAAGGCGGCGCCAGGGCGGCTCCCGCTGGCCAGACCCAGGCCCTGCGGGCCGGGCGGAAAGGAATGATGATCGCGTCACGATCAGGCTGGGCGGCGATGGCGGGCTCGCTAGCCCGGTTCAGCGGTCCAAATTCCAGATCGAAGGCCAGCACCTTGTCGTAGGCGTCGGCGTTTTCCGGCGAGACCGACAGCCAGGCGTCGAACTCCGCCCAGTCGCCATCGCTTACCGACGGTCCCTGCAGGCGGACCAGCCAGTCAATAGCCGCGTCGATGTCGTTGCCAGCCCGCGTCATGCCGCCTTGTCCTGACGCCCGTGCGCGTCCCTACATGAGGAATACGTCGCCGAACGCCCACGCCCTCCGGATTTTCCGCCAAAGATATAAATATTCGTCAAGGCAGTCTGCCCATCAATGCCTTCAGCGCGGCGCTGACATGTTTCTCAACGGCGCTTCGGCTGATTCCCATCTCCGCCGCAGTCTCGACGTGACTCAGGCCATCCAGTTTGTGCAGCGAAAATGCCCGCGCCGTCTTGGGGGGGAGGGTTTTCAGGGTTGCCATCATGGCGGCCAGCCGCTGGCGGCCCGCCACCACCTCTTCCGCTGACGGGGAATCGGCGACCTGGTCGCCGCCGACCGTCGTTGTCTGGCTATCGCGCCATCGTTCGTCGCGAGCGCTCGCCCGGGTCTGGCTCCGCAACCGATCCAGCATCAGGTTGTTGGCCATGCGAAACAGCAGAGCCGAGCCGTCGTCGCGAACCTCGAGCTCGTCAAGCGCCTGAATTTTCAAAAAAAGGTCCTGCACCAGATCCTCGGCCTCGGCGACCGACCGCAGGCGCGCCGCGAACAGGCGCACCAGATTGGCGCGCTTCTCGTCATAGAGACGGGCGAGCGAAACCGTTGTCGCGGAGGGGGATCGAGGCGGCGACCCGGACAGAAACAGCCTCCGACGGTTACGGCGACACGATGGTTGAGAGCATACTAGGAGACGGCGACCACCGGGTCCAGCCGGCGGGATGGAGCGCTCGGAACCTGGGTTCCAAAGTGGGACAAAAAGTGGCGAGGCAAGCGTCGGCGGTCGCAAAAACGCGTCGTCGTGACAGGCGAGTGTAGAATTCCAGAGATCACGCTGTGATTGCGATTGGCGAAAATCCAATCAAGACAACGTTGTCATTGGAAATATTTGCCGAATTTGTGGACGGTTGTCCGGAACGCAAAGCGCTGGTGGACGCGTTCTTCGCCAAGATGCTAGTGAACGCCCGGATATTGCAGTGCGGGATCACGGTTCCACGCTTTGTCCCAAGGCAAGACGATCACGCAGAGGATCGCGGCCTGTTTCACTTATCGCAGGGTGAATTCAAAAATGCCGGTTGAGACGCTGACCAAGTCACGTTGGGTTTATTCGTTTGGAGGAGGCGGCGCCGATGGCGACGCCTCGATGAAGAACCTGCTGGGGGGCAAGGGCGCCAACCTAGCGGAAATGTCGTCGCTGGGCTTGCCGGTGCCGCCAGGCTTCACGGTCACCACCGAGGCCTGCGTGCACTACTATGCCAATGGCAAGCAGTACCCGGCCGAGCTGGCCCAGCAGGTCAATGACGGCCTGGCCATGGTCGAGAAGATCACCGGCAAGAGCTTCGGTGACGTGGCCAACCCGCTGCTGGTCTCGGTGCGCTCGGGCGCCCGGGCCTCGATGCCGGGCATGATGGACACCGTCCTGAATCTGGGCCTCAACGACGAGACCGTCGAAGGCCTGGCCAAGCTGTCGGGCGATCGGCGCTTTGCCTATGACAGCTATCGTCGCTTCATCCAGATGTACTCGAACGTCGTGCTCGATCTGGAGCACCACATGTTCGAGGAGATCCTCGACGACCACAAGGAACGGCTGGACATCCATGTCGACACCGGCCTCACGGCGGACGACTGGGCCGGCGTGATCAAGGACTACAAGGCCGCCGTGTCGCGCGAGTTGGGCAAGCCCTTCCCGCAGGACGCCCAGGAGCAGCTTTGGGGCGCCATCGGCGCGGTGTTCGCCAGCTGGATGAACGACCGGGCCAAGTTCTATCGCCGCATGCACGACATCCCCGAGAGCCTGGGGCACCGCCGTCAACATCCAGTCGATGGTGTTCGGCAACATGGGCGAGACCTCGGCCACGGGCGTCGCCTTCACCCGCAATCCGTCCAACGGCGACAACCGTCTCTATGGCGAGTTCCTGATCAACGCCCAGGGCGAGGATGTCGTCGCCGGCATCCGCACGCCGCAGTCGCTGACCAAGATCGCGCGCGAAGAGATGGGCGATCCGACGCCGTCGATGGAAGAGGCGATGCCAACCGTTTTCCAGCAGTTCAAGACCGTGGTCGAGACGCTGGAACGCCACTACCGCGACATGCAGGACATCGAGTTCACGGTGGAGCAGGGCGTGCTCTACATGCTGCAGACTCGCAACGGAAAACGCACCGCCAAGGCCGCGCTGAAGATCGCCGTCGACATGGCCGCCGAAGGCGTCATCTCGAAGACCGAAGCGATCAACCGCGTCGAGCCGGCCTCGCTTGACCAACTGCTGCACCCCACCATCGACCCGACCGCCCACCGCGACGTGATCGCGACCGGTCTGCCGGCTTCGCCCGGCGCGGCGACCGGCAAGATCGTCTTCGACAGCGACGCCGCCGAAAAGGCCGCCGCCGCGGGTGAGAGCGTCATCCTGGTGCGCGAGGAAACCTCTCCCGAGGACATTCACGGCATGCACGCGGCGCGCGGCATCATTACGGCGCGGGGCGGCATGACCAGCCACGCCGCCGTCGTGGCGCGCGGTATGGGCCGGGCCTGCGTCTCGGGCGCGGGCGAAGTCGGCATCTTCCCCAAGGAAGGCCTGTTCCGGGTTCGCGGTCGTGAGTTCAAGGCCGGTGAGATCATCACCATCGACGGCTCGACCGGAGAAATCCTGGTCGGCTCGCCGAAGATGATCGAGCCCGAGCTGACCGGCGACTTCGCCACCCTGATGGGCTGGGCCGACGAGGTCCGCCGCCTGAAGGTGCGGGCCAACGCCGAGACACCGCTGGACGCCAAGACCGCGCGGCAGTTCGGCGCGGAAGGCATCGGCCTGTGCCGGACCGAGCACATGTTCTTCGACGACACCCGGATCGCCGCCGTGCGCGAGATGATCCTGGCCGACGACGAAGCTGGCCGCCGGACGGCCCTGGCCAAGATCGCGCCCTTCCAGAAAGCCGACTTCGTCGAGCTGTTCACGATCATGGAAGGCCTGCCGGTCACCATCCGCCTGCTCGACCCGCCGCTGCACGAGTTCCTGCCGCACACCGAGGAGGAAGTCGCCGCCGTGGCCCAGGCCACCGGGCTGGACGCCGACAAGCTGCTGCGTCGGGCCAAGGAGCTGCACGAGACCAACCCCATGCTCGGCCACCGCGGCTGCCGCCTGGGCGTCTCGTATCCCGAGATCTACGAGATGCAGGTCCGGGCGATCATCGAGGCCGCCTGCGACATCGCCAAGTCCGGCAAGGCCGCGCCGATCCCCGAGATCATGCACCCGCTGGTCGCCAAGGGCGAGGAGATGAAGTACCTGCGCGACCTGACCGACCGCACGGCCAAGGCCGTGCTGGAAGAGCAGGGGATCACGATCGAATACACGGTCGGAACCATGATCGAGCTGCCCCGCGCCGCCCTGCGGGCCGGCGACTTGGCTGCCAACGCCGAGTTCTTCAGCTTCGGCACCAACGACCTGACCCAGACGACGTTCGGCATCAGCCGTGACGACGCCGGCAAGTTCCTGGGCGCCTATATCGACAAGGGCATCTTCGACAAGGACCCCTTCGTCAGCCTCGACCAGGAAGGCGTCGGCGACCTGATCCGCATCGCCGCCGAGCGCGGCCGAGCGGCCCGTCCGGGGATCAAGATGGGCATCTGCGGCGAGCATGGCGGCGACCCCGCCTCGATCGCCTTCTGCGAAAGCGTCGGCCTCGACTACGTGTCGTGCTCGCCCTATCGCGTGCCGATCGCTCGCCTTGCGGCGGCCCAGGCGGCGCTGAACGCGAAGTAGGCCTGGCCGTCTGAACTGAACAGAAACGCCCCGAAGCCTGACGGCCTCGGGGCGTTTTTTTGCGTCAGCGCTTAGCCGTGCAGCTTGATCGCGGTTTCAGCGATCTGCGCGCCTTGGTGGCGGGCGCCGACCAGTTCGTTCTCGCTGGGCTGACGCGATCCGTCGCCGCCGGCGATGGTGGTGGCGCCATAGGGGCTGCCGCCGGTGACTTCATCGATCGTCATCTGGCCGGCGTGACCATAGTCGAGGCCGACGATCACCATGCCAAAGTGCAGCAGGTTGGTGATGATCGAGAACAGCGTGGTTTCCTGGCCACCGTGCTGCGAGGCCGTCGAGGTGAAGGCGCCGCCGACCTTGCCGTTCAGGGCGCCGCGAGCCCACAGGCCCCCGGCCTGGTCGAGGAAGGCCGCCATCTGCGACGACAGCCGGCCAAAGCGGGTGCCGGTGCCGATGATCACCGCGTCATAGTCGGCCAGCTCGGCGACGGTGGCGATGGGCGCTTCCTGGTCCAGCTTGAAGTGGGCGGCCTTGGCCACCTCCAGCGGAGCGGTTTCCGGGACACGCTTGATGTCGACCGTCGCGCCGGCTTCGCGGGCGCCCTCGGCCACGGCCTTGGCCATGGTTTCGATGTGACCGTAGGACGAATAATAGAGGACGAGAACCTTGGCCATCATGGCCTCCTTGGGTTGGGAATTGAGACTTGGGCGGGAGAAGCCTAGAGCCTCGCCCCGCCCGGGGATTGAAGGATGTGGCTGCGCCTAGGCGGCGTCGACCAGAACGAGCTCGGCGTCTTCGAGGGCGGTGACGGTGATCACGTCCTCATTGGCGATGGCGGCGCCGTCGCGGGCGTTGAGCTGGACGCCGTTGACCGTGACCGAACCCACGGCCGGCACCAGATAGGCGTGGCGGCTCTTGCCCAGGTCGTAGGTCGTGCTTTCGCCGGCCTTCAGCGTGGCGCCCAGGACGCGGGCGTCGGTGCGGATCGGCAGGACGTCGCCGTCATTGTCAAAGCCGCTGGCCAGGGTCACGAACTTGCCCGAGCGGTCACCCTTGGGGAAAGGCTTGGCGCCCCAGGACGGCGCGCCGCCCGAACGGTTGGGCTCGATCCAGATCTGGAAGATGCGGGTGGTGTCGCCTTCCAGATTATATTCCGAGTGGCGGATGCCCGACCCGGCGCTCATCACCTGGACGTCACCGGCTTCGGTGCGACCCTTATTGCCCAGGTTGTCCTGGTGGGTGATGGCGCCGCTGCGGACATAGGTGATGATTTCCATGTCCGAGTGGGGGTGCGGCGGGAAGCCGGTATTGGGGGCGATCTCGTCATCGTTCCACACCCGCAGGGCGCCCCAGTTCATGTTCTTGGGGTCGTAGTAGCTGGCGAACGAAAAGTGATGCTTGGCCTTGAGCCAACCGTGGTCGGCGCCGCCAAGCTTGTCGAACGGTCTGCGATCGATCATGGCCTGAACCCTTGATTTTCCTCGGCGCCGACATCGGCGTCGCTTGCTTGAGGTGAAGATAGAGATCAGGATCGATGCCGAAATAGAAACTATTGAAACCCATTGTTTCCAAAATGAGCAAGTTGCCTGATCTTGAGGGCCTGGCGATCTTCGCCAAGGTCGTGGAACTGCGGTCGTTCGCCGCCGCCGCCGATGAACTGGCCCTGTCCAAGGCGACCGTGTCCAAGGCCGTCACCCGTTTGGAAACGCGCCTGGGCGCGCGGTTGTTCAATCGCACCTCACGCCGTCTGGCCCTGACTGACGCCGGCCAGAGCCTGGTCGAGCCGGCCACGCGGGTGCTGGCGCAGGGCGAGGAAGGCCGAGAAGGCCGCGGCCGAGGCGCAGCTGCCGCCGCCCCAGGCTGTGGTCCGGACTGGCCGCGCCGATGTCGTTCGGCCGGTCGGACGTCGCGCCGGCGCTGCCGGGAATTCCTGACCCTGTATCCCGAGGTCACGGTGGACCTGCATCTGAGCGACGCCACGATCGATCTGGTCGGCATGGGCTTTGATCGCCGCCCTGCGCATTGCGGCCCTGCCGACCCCGGACAGCCTGGCGGCGCGACGGCTGCGGCCGGTGCATGTCGGTCGAAGTGTCGGTTGGCGCCCACTGCCCGACCGGGCCATGGGCGATGCGCGTCCGACCCATCCAGGCCTGCCTGAAGCCAGAGCATCAGCAGGCCATTGGGCTACGCCTGCCTGGCCGACGCCTGACGCCTGGCGCGTCCGCGAATCCGGCCGGCGCGGAAGCCTCGGTCCGTCTTCGGCCGGTCCCTTTGTACCAGCAGCGCCGGACGCACCAGGTGCCGAGGACGCCCTCGATCGCGGGTCAGGGTCTTGCCGCCGGGCCCGACTTCATCGCGCACGCCGCCCTGGCGGATGGCCGGCTGGAGGCGGTGATGCCGGACTGGACCCCTCCGCCGATCGCACTGCATCTGGTCATGCCGCCGGGCGGTCCAAGGCCCGCTCGGGTCGAGGCGCGCTGACAGCCTTCCTGACCGCGACCTTGAGCGGCAAGACCCGCTAGCGCGTTGTCGTGGGAGCGCTGGACGTGATCCGCCGGAAGGTCAGCGACTGGTCGGGCGGGCCGGGCTGGCCGTCGACGTCCTGCTCGACCCGGATGGTATTGGGGTCAGCAAGCCATACCTTCATCGACTCGACGGCGTCCGGACTTGCCCTGGGTGACGACCACCACGCCATTGGCTCCTTCGCGCGTCACGCTGATCTCGACCAGGGCCATGTTGACCACAGCCCGCGTGGCGCGGCCGTCCAGCGGCGCGTCGGCGAACTGGATCGCGGCGACGCCGTCCGGGTCTTCCTCGACCAGCGTCCAGGCCAGGGCCGCGCCGGTGTCCTTGGTGATATCGAGTTCGGCCGCCGTTGGAGCCGCGCCGGTCAGCGCCTCGTTGAACCGCGCACGCCGACGACATCCAGCGTCCAGCGACCCAGGGCGCCGATCGGAGCGGCCTCCCGAGCCTGGGCGATAGGCGTGCGGTGGCAGCCGTCGCCAGCGCGAGGGCGAGCGGAATGGCCTTGAGCATCGCGGACTTCATGGACGGCCTCCTGACGGCGCGGACTGAAGATAGGGCCGTCGTGGCCGATCACAAAGGGTCAGACCGCCCGCTCCATTCCAGGAGAGACCTGAGGAGCGGGCGATCGCCAGGGCGCCGGAGGCTGGGGAAGCGGCCGGGTCCTGTTCCATGACCGGCGGGGCGGGGAGAGGCGGCCGGTGGGAACGCCCGCACCATGCTCCCCCGCCGCGCGGGGCGATTGCAGATTCAGGCGTCACTTTGAATGAACAGGACCCCAGGGCGGGCCGCTACAGGCTTTCCACCTGGGCCGGCGTGAAGGCGCCAACCTGGATCGGGCTCATCGCCGCGATACTGGTGCTGGATAGCCAGTCCAGCTGGCTGATGGTCAGGCCCGGGATCTGGGCGGGCGTGAGGTAGCCCACCTGGGTTGTGCTGAGTCCGCTGATCACGGTGGTTGACAAGGCCCCGATCTGCGACGCGGCCAGGGCGCCGACCTGGGTGCTGGTCAGTTCGTTGAACATGTCCACGCTGAGGCTGCGCATCTGATAGGCCGAAAGGCCCTTGATCGCCGTGCCGGTGAGCGCGCCGATCTGGGGCGGTGCCCAGCGCCGCCAGATTGGTCACCGACAGCGGCTTCGCCGAGGCTGCTCGTCAGGTTGGCGACCTGGGTGGTCGAGAATTCGGGCCGATATCGGTGGTGGAGCCGCCGCGCAGCTGGTGTCGAGGTTAGGCCCGTGACCTGGGTGGTCGACAGGGCCTGGAACTGGGTCGAGGTCAGCCCCGACAGATTGCTGGCCGATATGCCGCCGACCTGGCTCGCCGACAGACCGATCAACTGAGTGGATGAGAGTTCGGCGAAGTCGTCCGCGCTCATGCCGCCCAATTGGGTCGCGTTCAGTCCGGCGAGCTGCGTGCTGCTCAGGGCGGCGATCTGCGTGGCGGTGAGGTCGTTGATGTTTGTTGTCGACAGCCCGCCCAACTGGGTCGCCGTCAGGCTCAGAACCTGGGTGTTGCTGAGCGCGCTGAACTGCGTCCCGCTGAGCGCCGCAACCTGGCCGGCCGAAAGCCCGGAGAGCTGGGTGGTGTCGAACCCGCTGACCTGGGCGGTGCTCATGGCCTCGATCTGGGTGCTGTTGAAGCCTTTCACCCGCGTCGATGACGGGATGTCCAGCTGGTCGAGCGTGAGGGACGCAACGGCCATGGTCGACAGTCCGCCCAGCTGCTCCGCGCCCAGGGCCGCGACGTGGGTCGTCGAGAGTTCGCCGATATCCGTCACCGTCAGCGCGGACATCTGGGTGACGGTCAGGCCCTTGACCTGGGTCCCATCCAGCGAAGCCACCTGGGTGGCGTCCAGGCGCGAGAAACTGGTCTCTGACAGCGCGCCGATCTGCGTGGCGCTGAACGCGTCCAGCCGCTGGGCGTCGAGGGCGGCCAGCTGCGTCGAGGTCAGGGCCTTGACCAGTGCGCTGCTGAACGTCGCCAACTGGGCCGCGTTGAAGGCCACATTGGCGCCGAAGCTTGGGATCTGGGTGGCCGAGAGGCCCTTGACCTGTGTGGCCGACAGGGCCTCGACCTGGGTCGTGTCGAGCACGGCCACCGAGCTGGCGTTGATCGCCCCCACCTGGGTGCTGCTCAGCGTGGCGAGCTTGGTCGCCGAAAGGTCGTCGAAGATTTGCGCCGACAGGGCGGATATCTGGGCGGCGGAGAGATAGGCGATCGGCAAGGCGTTCGTCCTGATCGAAGGGTGGGGACGACCGCGACAACGGTCGAAACCCGGTTCCGAAGCATCACCCTAGGCAGATCGCAAGATTCGGTCCACGCGACATAGTAGACCCGGAACAGGGGCCACAGAGTTGCATGGCCTGGAACGACGGCCCGCGCCGTCCTGTCCTTAGCCGGCCTTGCCGCTCCACAGATCCAGATCGTCTTCGCGACCGATCAGGGCGAGGCCCGAGGCGATCGATTCGAACTCGCCGCCGCTCTCGATACGGTCTGTCGCGAACCGCCGGTGGAAGATGTCGCGCACGGCGGGCACGAACGAGCTGCCCCCGGTCAGGAACACCCGGTCCACGGCTTCGGGCGCGAGGTTGGCGCGGGCCAGCGCCTGGTCGACCGCCGTCTCGATGGCCGTCAGCTCCGGGGCGATCCAGCCCTCGAAGGTCGAACGCTCGACCTCCTGCTGGATCAGGATCGAGCCGGCCTCAAAGCGGAACGTGGCGCGTTCCTGGGCCGACAGCGCCTCCTTCAGGGCCGACACCGAGCGGTAGAGGGCGTAGCCGTGATTGTCGTCCAGCACCTCGATCAGGCGGCTGATCTTTTCGGGCTCCATCGCCGTCTTTTCCAGCGAGCGGATGTCGCGCATGTCGCGCGAGGCGCGCAGCAGGGCCAGCTGATCCCAGCGGGCGAAGGCGGTGTAGTAGCGCTGCGGAATGGGCAGGCGGTTGTCGAAGGCCCGATAGAGCGAGCCCTTGCCCAGGGCCGGCGACACCAGCTGGTCGATGATCCGGTAGTCGAAGGCGTCGCCGGCCACGCCGACGCCCGAATGGCTCAGCGGCGTCGAGGCCAGCGAGCCGTCGGCCTTGCGCTCGAACCGCACGAGCGAGAAGTCGCTGGTGCCGCCGCCGAAGTCGGCGACCAGCACGGTGGCGTCCTGCTTCAGTTGCCGGGCGAAGAAGAACGCCGCGCCGACCGGCTCATAGGCATAGCGGATGTCGGTGAAGCCCAGGCGCGCGAAGGCGGCCTCATAGCGCCGCAGGGCCAGGGCCTCGTCGGGATTGCCGCCGGCGAAGGTGACCGGCCGGCCGACGATCACGCGGGGCGGCAGGTCCGCCATGGCGTCGCCCGCATGCTCGTACGCACCTTCAGCAGGAAGGCGGCCAGCAGGTCCTCGAACAGGTAGCGCTTGTTGAGGATGCGGGTCTCGGTGAAGGCGGCGCTGGCGGCGAAGCTCTTGAACGACTGGATGAACCGCGTCTCCAGCGGATCCTCGACATAGGCCTCGATCGCCCACGGACCGGCCTCGACCACCCGCTCATTGGCTTCGCCGCCTTGGCCCTGCAGGTTGTGGAAGCTCAGCGCCGAGCGGAAGGCGAACAGGTCGCCCTCGCCGGTCGGGAAGCGGACCAGGCGCGCAGGGCCGTCGCCGTTCGTCATCGAGACGACGGTGTTGGTGGTGCCGAAATCGATGCCGATCGTCGGCGGGGCGACGGACATGGGAAAGCCAGGGTTCGAGGGTGGGGTCGAGCGTCGTAACGGCTGCAGGCTGGGCGTCAAGCGCCTAGGCCGTTCGGCGGCCAAAGAGCGGCCGATTGACTTCCGTCTGGGCGTCCTGTCGAAGGACGCGATGGAACAGTTCGACGTCGTCGTAATCGGAGCCGGCGCGGCCGGCATGATGTGCGCCATCGAGGCCGGCAAGCGCGGGCGCTCGGTGCTGGTGATCGACCATGCCAAGGATCCTGGCGAGAAGATCCGCATCAGCGGCGGCGGGCGCTGCAACTTCACCAATATCCACACGGCGCCGGCCACTTCGCCGGCCAACCCCAAGTTCTGCGTCTCGGCCCTGCGCCGGTATCGGCCCAGCGACTTCATCGCCTTGGTCCAGAAGCACGGCATCGCCTTCCACGAGAAGACGCTGGGCCAACTGTTCTGCGACGGCTCGGCCAAGCAGATCATCACCATGCTGCTGACCGAGATGCGGGCCGCGCATTGCGAACTGCGGCTCGAGACCGGCGTCGACCGCGTCTCGCGCGAGGGGGAGGGTTTCGAACTGGCCCTGTCCAGCGGCGCCAATGTCCGCTGCCGGTCCCTGGTGATCGCCACGGGCGGCAAGTCGATCCCGAAGATGGGCGCGACGGGCTTTGGCTATGAGATCGCCAGGCAGTTCGGCCTGT
>CBDIQV010000003.1:0-680522 GCA_965284055.1 Caulobacteraceae bacterium | reverse complement strand
GCTTCGACGCGGCGGCCGCCCTGCGCGGCCATCGCCAGCGATTGGCGGCGGAGGCCAAGCGCTATGACCGTTTGGTGCGCGTGATCGACCAGACCCTCGAAACCTTGAACGGAGACGAGACGATGGATGACAAGACGATGTTCCAGGGGTTCTCCCCGGAAAAGCAAGCCGCGCACGAGGCGTGGCTGGTGGAAAACTACGGCCGCGAAATGCCTGAGCGCATCGCCCAGTCCAAGGCCGGCATGAAGGCCTGGACCGCCCGCGACGGCGCGGGGTTCCAGGAAGAGGCCAAGGCCATCGAGCATGACCTGGCCCGGGCGCTGACCCAGGGCCTGCCGGCCGATTGCGAGGTCGTGCGCACGATCATGCAACGGCATTGGACCTGGGTCGCCAAGGCGTGGAACCGGACGCCCGAACCTGAGGGCTTCGCGGGGTTGGGGCGGCTCTATCTGGAGGTTCTCGAATTCACCGCGCGCTATGAGGCAGTGGCGCCGGGGCTGACGGAATATCTGGCCGAGGCGATGCGGGTGTTCGCGGCGCGCAAAAACGGCTGAGCCGCGACCGCATTCATTCTCAGATGTTATAATACAACAATATAGCTTGCCGCCCGTGCGTGGCTTGGCTAAACATGTTATATTATAACATCATGAGGCCGGTGCGTGTCCCAGACATCAAGGATTGATCGCCGCCTGCCGGTGACCGTGCTGTCCGGCTTTCTCGGCGCCGGCAAGACCACGCTGCTGAACCACGTGCTGCGCAACCGCGAAGGCCAGCCGCGTCGCGGTCATCGTCAACGACATGAGCGAGGTCAATATCGACGCCGCCCTGGTCGCCGCAACGGCGACGCGGCGCTCAGCCGGACCGAGGAAGCCCTGGTCGAATTCTCCAACGGCTGCATCTGCTGCACCGCTGCGCGAAGACCTGATGCAGCGAAGTCCGCGCGCCTTGCCGCCGAGGGTCGCTACGACTACCTGCTGATCGAATCGACCGGCATCTCCGAACCGCTGCCGGTCGCCTCGACGTTCCGGGTTTCGCGACGAGGCCGGTTTCATCGCCTGCCGATGTCGCCCGGCTCGGACACCATGGTGACGGTCGTCGATGCGGTGAACCTGCTGCGCGACTACGCCTCGCGCGACAACCTGGCCCAGCGCGGCGAGACGGCGGGCGAGGGCGATGTGCGCACTGTGGTCGATCTGCTGGTCGAGCAGATCGAGTTCGCCGACGTGATCGTGCTGAACAAGACCGATCTGGTCTCGCCGGAGGATCTGGGCCGGCTGGCCGGGATCATCGCCACCTTCAATCCGGGCGCCCGGATCATCCGTTCCGAACGCGGCGCCGTGGCGCTGGACGACGTCATGGGCACCCGCCTGTTCGACTATGCCAAGGCCGAGGGCGCGGCCGGCTGGCAGAAGGCCCTGATGGGCGAGGTGCTGCCCGAGACCGAAGAGTATGGCGTCAGTCACTTCGTCTATCGCGCCTCCAAGCCCTTTCACCCCGCCAAGCTTAAGGCCTGGCTGGAAAGCGAATGGCCCGGGGTGATCCGCTCCAAGGGCTTCTTCTGGCTGGCCACGCGCTATGACCGGGTCGGGGGCTGGAGCCAGGCCGGGGCGGTCACCCAGCATGGCCCGCATGGCCGCTGGTGGGCCACCGCCCCCCAGGACCAGTGGCCCGATGATCCGGCCTGGCGGGCGACCATTGAAAAGCTCTGGAAAGCGCCACACGGCGACCGCCGCCAGGAGATCGTGCTGATCGGCATCGATATGGACCAGGCCGCTCTGAAGAAGGGCTTTGACGACTGCCTGCTGTCGGACCTGGTTTTCGGCTTTGGCCCCAAGGGCTGGAGCAAGCTGCCCGATCCGTTCCCGTCATGGGGCTAGAGCCGCCGCCCCTGGGCGACGGCGAGCCCACCGCCGCCTGGGTCTCTACCGCCCTGGGCGTCGACCTGGACGAGGCCGAATGGCTGCTGGTGCTGTACCGCTTCCTGCCGGCCGAGGGCGAGCCCCGGCCTTACCGGGTGTATGTTTGCGAGGCGCTGTAAGCGGCATACTTGGTTGAGCAATGAGCTACTCCTCCTCCGTCTTCCCGGCGAAGGCTGGGACCCAGATGGAAGACCCTGGGGGTGGCTCCAGGAGCTCGGCGGTTATCCAATCCACTTCCTCGCTTCGGGATCTGGGCCCCGGCCTTCGCCGGGGAAACGGGTAAGGGTTTGAAAGTCTTGAGCTCGCATTGAATCTGGCTCCGCACCCTACCGCCGCCCGAACAATCGCTCGATGTCGGCCAGTTTCAGCTCCACATAGGTCGGGCGGCCGTGGTTGCACTGGCCCGAATGGGGCGTGGCCTCCATCTCGCGCAGCAGGGCGTTCATCTCGGCGCCGTTCAGGCGGCGGCCGGCGCGGACGCTGCCGTGGCAGGCCATGGTGGAGCACACCTCCTCCAGCCGCTCCTTCAGCGCCAGGGCCTGACCGTTCTCGGCCAGGTCGTCGGCGATGTCGCGCACCAGCCCCGCCGCGTCGGTCTTGCCCAGCAGCGCCGGGGTCTCGCGCACCAGCACCGCGCCGGGACCAAAGCTCTCGATCACCAGCCCCAGGGCTGCCAGTTCCTCGGCGCGGGCCACGACGCGCTCGGCCTCGGCGGGATCCAGGTCGACCACCTCGGGCAGCAGCAGGGTCTGGCGGGCGACGCCGCCGGCCTCCATCTCGTGCTTCATCCGCTCATAGACCAGACGCTCGTGGGCGGCGTGCTGGTCGACGATGACCATGCCGTCGCGGGTCTGGGCGACGATATAGGTCTCGTGAACCTGGGCCCGGGCCGCGCCAGCGGGAAATCGACGGGGTCGAAGCCGGCGTGGCGGCGTAACCATCCGTAGGCTGATCAGTTCCAAAGCCGCCCGACCGCCAGGCCTCCTGAACGACCTCGCCTAGGCCCGGCGCCATGGCCGGCTCGACCCGCGCCGAAACGGTCCGACAGGCCCGGAAGGGTCAGGGGGCGCTGGGTGGGGGGTGTCCAGCCGCCGTCGCGCCAGGCGGAGAAGCCGGCGGCGGACGGGCCCGGCTGATAGCCCGGAAACGGGCTCTGCTGGGTGCGAATGCTGTCCAGAGCCTGGGTCGCCACCGTGGTCGAGGCCCGGTGGCCGGCGCCCGCCAGCGCATGGCGCAGAGCCCCGACGATCAGGCCGCGCACCAGGGCCGGATCGCGGAACCGCACCTCGGCCTTGGCCGGGTGGACATTGACGTCGACCTCGGCGGTGTCGAGCGACACATAGAGCGCCGCCGTCGGGTGCCGATCCCGCGCCAGAAAGTCGGCATAGGCCGCGCGGAGGGCGCCCTGCAGCAGGCGATCGCGCACAGGTCGTCCGTTCACGAATAAATATTGGTGCGCCGCAGTTGCCCGGTTGTAGGTGGGCAGGCCCGCGAAGCCCGTCAGCCGCACGCCGTCGCGGGTCTGGTCGATCTCGATGGCGTTATCCTGGAAGTCGCGGCCCAGCACGGCGGCCAGACGCGCCAGCCGGCCCTGCGGTCCCGGATGCTCGGGCGGCAGGCGCAAAACCCGGCGGCCATCGATGTCCAGCGAAAAGCCGACCGCCTCGTGGGCCATGGCCTGACGCTTGATCTCCTCGGTGATCGCCAGGGCCTCGGCGCGTTCCGACTTCATGAACTTCAGGCGGGCGGGGGTGGCGCAGAACAGGTCGCGCACCTCGATCCGGCGCGCCGTGCGGGCCGGGGAAGGCGGCGGGGGCCACATCGCCGACCTGACCGCCCTCGACCAGGATCGAGAAGGCGTCTTTCTCGCCCCTGGCGCGGGATGAGATCTGCAGCCGCGCCACCGAGCCGATCGAGGGCAGGGCCTCACCCCGGAAGCCCATGGTGTGGATGCGCAGCAGGTCCCACAGCCCGTCGGCGTCGGGCGCCAGCTTGGACGTGGCGTGGCGCTCTATGGCCACGGGCAGTTCCTCGGCGCTAAGGCCCATGCCATCGTCAGCGACCAGGATGCGGGTCAGGCCGCCGCCGTGGGCTTCGACCTCGATGTGCGTCGCGCCGGCGTCGACGGCGTTGTCGACCAGTTCCTTGATGGCGCTTGCGGGCCGTTCCACCACCTCGCCGGCGGCGATGCGGTTGACGGTTTCGGGCGGGAGGCGGCGGATCGGCATGGTGGAAACTCTCGTCGGGCCCACGGCCCGCATTGCGTCTTCGTAATTTGACCCGTCGGCTTGCAGACCGTCCAAGTCTCGGAAGATCGATCACCCTAGATCGATTCCGCCGCCCTTCGAGGAACAGACATGGTGATGCTGACCCGTTTCGCCGCCGCCGGCCTGATGCTTTCCTTGCTGTGCGGCGGTTCAGCCCTGGCGCAGGCTCAAGGCAAGAACGAGGTCTCGATTTACCAGACCAAGCCCGTGGACCTGACTCCCGTCGACAGCCAGGCCAATCTCGTCGAGGAGCTGATCGTCAACGCACGCCTGCCCGGACCGGCCTGGTGGAAGGTCAGCGACGGGGACACCAACGTCTATGTGATGGGCATCCCGGCCTTCGCGCCAGACAAGCTGGACTTCGACGACTCGGTGCTGCGCCGCCGGCTGGACGGCGCCAATGTGCTGATCATCGGCCAACAGCCGGACTTCCGGATTCTGAGCCTGCTGGGCTTGATCCCCGGGCGCGGCAAGCAATTCATGATGGACAGGCCGATGCGCGACACCCTGCCGCCCGACCTGCGCGCCCGGCTGGAGACGCAGTTGAAGGCGCGTGGCAAGCCGGCGACCGAATTCGATAACTTCAAGCCGGCGCTGGCGGGCTTCGTCATCGCCAACAGTCGGGGCGGCGATGGCGTCTCGATCACCTTGGGGAAGTTCACCGACCGTCTCGGCGAACTGGCCAAGAGCAAGGAGGTCGCGGTCCACCCCAGGGTCAAGAAGCTGGACGACTACGACCTGATCGGCATGGTCAAGTCGCTGGCCGACGCGCCCCAGCCGCTGCAGGAGCTGTGTCTGGACGCAGGCCTCAAGCAGGCCGAGAACGGCCTGGCTACCGTCCGCGAGACCGCCGAGCAATGGGCCGAGGGCCAGGTGCGCGAGGTCGTCTCGGCCGAGCGCGGTTATCAGAGGTGCCTGGCGTCCACGCCCTGGATCGCCCGCCAGTTCCAGGACGGCCAGGACGACGCCGTCGCCGCGATCTCTTCGGCCCTGAAGAAGCCCGGCAAGGCCGTGGCGGTGATCGAGCTGCGCTCGCTGCTGACCCAGGGCGGCGTACTGGATCGCCTGCGCGCCAAGGGCTTCAAGGTCGTGGCGCCAGAGCAAGGCCAAGCTTTCGCCGCAAGTGTCACCGCATGGTCGCGCCGTCAGCAATTACCCGGAACGCGCGCATGAAGATCTCCCCGCTGGTCGCCCTGCTGGCTCTGCTGACGCCCGTTGCGGCGGCGGCCCAGGTCATCGACGATCCCGAGGCGGCGGTGGTCGAGGCCCTGGTCGTCAACGCCAAGCTGCCGGGGCCGGCCTGGTGGAAGGTGTCCGACGCCGACACCACGATCTACGTCCTGGGTGTGCCGCCCGCCCTTCCCAAGGGCATGGCCTGGGACCAGTCGGTGCTGGACCATCGGCTGGACGGCGCCTTCGCCCTGATCACGCCGCCGGAGGCGCGGGCCGGGTTCACCGACATTCCGGCCCTGCTGAAGCTGCGCAAGGCCCTGAAGGCCGACAAGCCGTTGCAGGAGACCTCGCCCGCCCTGGCCGCGCGCCTGGCCAAGGCCTGGGCCGCCGCCAATCCCAAGGACACCGAGGGCTGGCGCGACTGGAAGCCGCTGGGCGCGGGCATCCTGCTGGCGGGCAAGGCCAACAAGGCCGACGCCTTGGTCGGCAGCGAGCCTGACCGCACCATCGGCAAGCTGGCCCGCAAACATCGGGTCAAGACCCGCATCGCCGCGACCTACAAGGCCATGCCGATGATCAAGGCCGTCGCCAAGGGGCATTCCGAGGCGACCGGCCTGGCCTGCCTCGAGGAGGTGCTGGACGAGGTCGAGGCCGGGACCGGCGACGCCCGCCGACTGGCGCGCGACTGGGCCGAGGGCAATGTGCGGGGCGCGCTGGCGGCCTCGCGCGGCGGACAGCGATGCGAGCTGCAACTGCCCGGCGTGCCGGAACTGGTGCGGCGCGCCACCGCCGACGAGGCGACCGCCCTGACCGAGGCCCTGAAGACCCCTGGCCACGCGGTGGCCACCTTCCCCCTGCGGGGCCTGGTGGCCGAGAACGGGGTTCTGGACCAGCTGCGCGCCAAGGGCTTCACGGTGCGCACGCCGGGGGATTGACGGTCACGTCGGCCCTGATCCACTCTGAAACCAGGGTTGCATCGGGGCGCATCTTTGAAATTCATGATGTTGGCCCTGGCGGCCTTTGCCGTCGTGACGTCGCCCGTCGCGGCGCAGGACCAGGCAGCCGAGCCGGTCGCCATGGTCGAGGCCCTGGTCGTCAACGCGCGTACGCCGGGACCACCGTGGTGGAGCGTATCGAAGGGTCAGGCCAAGGTCTGGGTGCTGGGGATCTCTGGCGGGCAGGCCAAGGATGCGCGCTGGGATATCGAGCCCTATGAGCGCCGCCTGCGTCAGTCTGGTCGGTTGATCCGCGCCGAGACCGCCGCCACGGTCTATTACAGCGTCAAGGACGCGGCCACGCGAGAGCCGTGGTTCGACAGCCTGACGCCTGAGGAGCGCGACCGACTGACCCGCGCGGCGGCCCTGACGCCCCGGTCGCTGGACTTCTACGCCCGCCTGCGGCCCAACATCGCCGCACTGCTCCTGTATGCCGAGGTCAAGGCGGCAGCCGGGATTTCGTCCGACGAGCCCGAGGCCAAGCTCTTGAACCGGGCTAAAGCCCTGAAGGCGCGTGATCTCAAGGTCGGCGGCCGGCTGAAGTCTGATCTGCGGCGGTCGCTACGGGCTGACGGCGCAGACGACCTGGTCTGCCTGAACTGGGTGACCGAGCAGGCCCTGCGAACCGGCGCGCTTCGCGAGCGGGGCGAGGCCTGGGGGCGGGGCGACGTGCGGGCCCTGGTGTCCGGCCCGATGGCCTACGATCCCTGCGATGAGAGCATGACCGCCCTGAACGCGGCCCAGCGCGCCCAGAACACGGCCATGGTCAGGGCGATCGCCGCGACCCTGGAGCGCGGCCAGGGGGCGGTGGCCCTCGTCGACCTGGTTCCCCTGCTGATGCAGGACGGCGTGCTGGACCAGTTGCGGGCCAAGGGCTTCACGGTGCGCACGCCGGGGGATTGAAACGAAACCGGCCCGGACGCTTTCGCGTCCGGGCCGGCTGAAATCTGAAGCTGTGACGAAGCCTACAGGCCCGGCAGCTTGATGCGGGTCTGCTTGTCACGGCTGATGACCACGGCCTTTGTGCCGACCAGGGCCTTCAGGCGGGCTTCCTCGGCGGCGGCGTCCACGGCGACCGGGGCGTTGGCGCCGGTTTCGGTGGCGGTGGCGGCCACCTGAGCCGACTTGTCCTTCTTCCAGAACATCACCTTGCTGGCGAAGCTCTCGTCCTTGTGGGCCAGGTCGCCGGTCTCGTCGTCGACGACGAAGCGGATCAGCGGGTCGGCCTTGTCGACGCCGGCCTTGGAGACCAGCAGCTTTTCACCGTCCGAGCGGCCGGCGGCCATGCTCTGGCCGACCAGGGCCTGACGCGCGGCGCTTTCGGGCTGCAGTTCCTGCGGACGGGGCTCGCCGGGGGCCGGCGGACGCAGGGCGTAGTCGGGCGGAACCACCAGCGGAGCCTTGGTGACGACGCGGAATTCGTCGGGGACCACCTTGCTCATGCCCAGAGCCTTGGAGGCCGATTGGCAACCCGCGAGGGTCGTGGCGGCGACGGCGGCCAGAACGCTCAGGGTCGCGACCCGATTGAAACTCATGAACCCATGCTCCGGTAGACCCCGCCCCGGGGCCAGAATTTTGGACGCTCTCGATACGACATCACGGCGCGGGCGCCAATGTCTCTTGCGATTGCGGCCTTATTCGGTCGGGTGGACCAGTTTCTCTTCGCCGGTCATGAAGCTGTCGAGCAGCAGGAAGGCCACGCCCACCGAGATGCCGGCGTCGGCGACGTTGAAGATCCACGGGAAATAGAGGTCGCGCACGTCGATGAAGTCGGCCACCGCGCCATAGAAGACCCGATCGATCAGGTTGTTGCCGATGGCGCCGCCGATGATCATGCCCAGGCCGATGGCCATCAGCGGCTTGGTCGCCTTGCGCGCCCACAGGGCCAGGGCCACGACCACGACCGTCGAAAAGATCGTCAGCAGCCAGCGGCCCCACTCGGCGTGACCGCTGAGCAGGCCAAAGCTCATGCCCCGGTTCCAGACCATGGTCAGGTCCAGCGGGCCAGGCACCAGCACCGTGCCCTTGGCCGGCAGGTTCAGGCCATGCAGGATCCACAGCTTGCTGAGCTGGTCGAGGACCACGGTGGTCGCCGCTATGGCGTAGGCGATCCAGCCTTGGCGGGTGATGTTGATCGTCATTCTTTCAGCCCCCAGGCTCTTCAATTCAGGTCTCGACCCTCCCGTCGGCGGATGGGGGAGGGTAGGGTGGGGGTGAAACGGCGGCGGCAATTTGGCGCCGACCTCATCCGGTCTCAACGCCGCGTCACCCCCATCCCCAACCCTTCCCCCATCAAGGGGAAGGGGGTCACCCGTGTTGGCTATCCCACCACGCCACCGCTTCGGCGTCGCGAAGGCTAAGCTCCGGATAGCGCGGATCGGTTCCGACCTCGGGCAGGATCCGCCACGAGCGGGCGCATTTCTGACCTTGGGCCTGAGCCGGATCCACCGACACGCCCTTGACTTCGTCGGTCGAGAACGCGCCGGCGCCACCCGCCACGAGCGTGGCGGAAGACGTGCGGAACACCTCGGCGGCGTCCAGGCCATCGAAGGCGGCCAGCAGATCGGCGTCGGCGACATGCACCACCGGCGCGGCTTCCAGCGCCGAGCCGATGCGCTTTTCGCGGCGTTCGACTTCCAGCGCGCCGGTCACCACCGACATCACGGTCTCGACCTTGGCCCAACGCGCGGCCTCGGCGTCGTTGCGCCACGCCGCCGGAGTCTCCGGGATCACCCGCAGGCTGTTGGAGCCCGCCTCGGGGAAGCGCGTCTGCCACGCCTCTTCCATGGTGAAGCTGGTCAGGGGCGACAGCCAGATCGTCAGGCGCTCGAACACATAGTCCAGCACCGTGCGATAGGCCCGGCGGCGCAGGTCCGTCGGCTTGTCGCAGTAGAGGCTGTCCTTGCGGATGTCGAAGAACAGGGTCGACAGGTCGCCCTGGCAGAACTCGATCAGCGGCCGGGTCACGTCGCTGAAGCGATAGGCCTCGTAGGCGGCGCGGACCTGGCCATCCAGCTCCCACAGACGGTGCAGGATGAACTTCTCCAGCGGCGGGAAGTCGGCATAGTCGGTCACCCGCTCGGCCTCGTCGAAGCCGGCCAAGGCGCCCAGCAGGTAGCGCGTGGTGTTGCGCAGCTTGCGATAGGCGTCGGTGGTGGTGGCCAGGATGGTCTTGCCGATCCGCTGGTCTTCCGAATAGTCGACCATCGCCGCCCACAGACGCAGGATCTCGGCGCCGCTTTCCTTGGTGACGGTCTGCGGCTCGACGGTGTTGCCCTTGGACTTGGACATCTTCTCGCCGTTCTCATCCTGGGTGAACCCGTGGGTGAGAACCGCCTTGTAGGGCGCGCGACCGCGGGTGCCGCAGCCTTCCAGAAGCGACGACTGGAACCAGCCGCGATGTTGGTCGGAGCCTTCCAGATAGAGATCTGCCGGCCAGTGGCTGTCGGCCCGGCCCTCGATCGTGAAGGCGTGGGTGCAGCCCGAGTCGAACCAGACATCGAGGATGTCGCCGACCTTCTCGAACTGAGCGGCGTCATAGGCCTCGCCCAGGAACTCGGCGTCGGGACGGGTGAACCAGGCGTCGGCGCCGCCCTCGCGGATGGCCGCCAGGATGCGGGCGTTGACGGCCTCGTCCATCAGCGGCTGGCCGCTGTCCTTGTCGACGAACATGGCCAGGGGCGTGCCCCAGGCGCGCTGGCGGCTGACCAGCCAGTCGGGACGGCTTTCCACCATCGAGCCGATGCGGTTGCGGCCGGCGTCGGGGTGGAAGGCGGTGTCGGCGATGGCCTGGACGGCGGTCTCGCGCAGGGTCTTGCCGCTGTCGAGCGGCTGATCCATGCGGATGAACCACTGCGGGGTGTTGCGGAAGATGATCGGGGCCTTCGAGCGCCAGCTGTGCGGATAGCTGTGTTCGACCCGGCCGCGCGCCAGCAGGTTGCCGGCCTCGATCAGCTTGTCCATCACCGCGCCGTTGGCGGGGCCGAACTTGCCGGCCTTCTTGCCCTCGGTCTCGATGACCTTCAGACCCGCGAACAGCGGCACATGCGGGAAATAGGCCCCGTCGGGGTCGACGGTGTCGGGGATGGAGTCCAGCGCGTAGCCGCTCTTCAGCCACACCAGATAGTCGTCCGCGCCATGGCCCGGGGCGGTGTGGACAAAGCCGGTGCCGGCGTCGTCGGTCACGTGGTCGCCGGCCAGCAGCGGCACCTCGAAGGCAAAGCCCTCGTCGAACTGGGCCAGCGGGTGGGCGCAGATCAGGCCGGTGGGATCGACGGGCTCGACGCGACGCCAGGTCGCGACCTTGGCGGCCTTGCGGACATCGTCGGCAAGCTTGTCGGCCACGATCAGGCGATCGCCGACCTTCGACCACGGGGCGAACTCGAGGTTCTCCTCCATGGCTTCCACCTCATAGAGGCCGTACTCGACCTTGGGGTTGAAGCTGATGGCGCGGTTGGCGGGGATGGTCCACGGCGTGGTGGTCCAGATCACGACGCTGGCGTCGTTGGGCGGCAGGCGGAAGACATTATCACCGGCCGGATTGCCCGACAGCGCATAGTGCTCCTCGTCATAGACCTTGACCGGGAACTTCACCCAGATCGTGGGGCTGACGTGGTCGTGATATTCGATCTCGGCGTCGGCCAGGGCCGTGCGCTCGACCGGGCTCCACATCACCGGCTTGGAGCCGCGATAGAGCTGGCCACTGGCGGCGAACTTGTGGAATTCGGCGACGATGGTGGCCTCGGACGTGTAGTCCATGGTGGCGTAGCGGTTCCACCAGTCGCCCAGGATGCCCAGGCGCTGGAATTCCACCTTCTGGGCCTCGATCCAGCCGCCGGCATATTCGCGGCAGCGGGTGCGGAATTCCTCGGCCGGTACCTCGTCCTTGCGGCGGCCCTTGCCGCGGAATTCTTCCTCGATCTTCCACTCGATCGGCAGGCCATGGCAGTCCCAGCCGGGCACGTAGTCGACGTCGTAGCCCAGGGCGAAGCGCGAGCGGACCACGAAGTCCTTCAGCGTCTTGTTCAGGGCGTGGCCGATGTGGATCGCGCCGTTGGCATAGGGCGGGCCGTCGTGCAGCACGAACAGCGGGGCGCCGTCGGCCTGGCGCTTGGCGCGAACAGCGCCGTACAGGCCCTTGTCGGACAGGGCGGCCCAGCCCTCCAGGATCTCGGGCTCCTTCTTGGGCAGGCCCCCGCGCATCGGGAACGGGGTGTCGGGAAGGAAGACGGTTTCGCGATAGTCGCGGGCGGTCGTGGCGTCGTCGGCCATGGGATAGCTATCCAGCGTTTGGAAGTTCGGAAAGACGGGGTGCGAGGGTGTTGGACCCGGCGCGCGCTGGAAACTCGTCCGGCAGCGTCACGCCGGGCGGATAATTCGCGGGGTTTTCCGAACAAAAGTCATCGCGCGGGGATAGCAGAGCCGCGCGCCGGGCACAAACGGGGAAGGTCTAGCGTCGGGCGGGTTTGACGCGGCCGCGCAGCATCCACAGGACGGCCGCCGTGCCCAGGAAGACCGCCAGGGTGGCCAGGAAGAAGGCCTGGACGTCCTCAAGCGACGCGGCGGCCCAGGGTGACGATCACGGCGGCGGTCCAGAGGAGGGTCAGGGTCCAGCCCTGCCAGGTGACCGGCGCGATGGCATAGGGGATGGCCTTGCGGTCCGGGCGCCAGCCCTTCTGCATGAACAGCTCGCGGGCCCTGAACCAGTACCCCATCGTCTTCCCCACGGTGACGGGAAAAGTGTATGTCTGGCCGATGGACGCGTCCAGCGGGTGTGGCGAGCACTACCCTCTTTATGGGTTTTGGCCGTTGGGTCGAACTCGCACCACGCTCCCCGTTTTCCCGGCGAAGGCCGGGATCCAGATCGAACCCGGAGCGATCGTTCGCTTTAGCGCCGTCAGAAGGCGCGTCATCCTCAAACGCTCCGGATGAATCTGGGCCCCGGCCTTCGCCGGGGAGATGGGTAAAGTAGCGGCCGTGGAGATCAAAACCCCTAGCTGCGCTTGCGGATCCTCGGCGTGATGGTCACCGTCATCAGACGGCCCTCGCGGATCAGGGTGAACAGGGTGGGCTTGTCGATGCTGTGGTTGTCCAGCGCCCGCAGCAGGTCGTCCAGGCCGGTCAGCGGCTGGTCGCCGGCCTGGATCAGCAGGTCGCCTTCCTTGACGCCCGCCTTGGCGGCCGGGCCGCCGGCGTCGATGTGGGCGACGAACACCGCATAGGGCTGGGTCACGCCGGTGGCCTTGGCCAGGGCGGGCGGGATCGGGGCCTGCTGGGCGATCAGGCCGATCGAGCCGCGCCGCACGAAGCCGTGGTCCAGAAGTTCCTTGATCACATAGGTGGCGGTGTTGACCGCGACGGCGAAGCACAGGCCCTGGTAGCCGGCGATGACGGCGGTGGCGATGCCCACCACCTCGCCGCTGGAATTGACCAGTGGGCCGCCGCTGTTCCCGGGATTGAGGGCGGCGTCGGTCTGGATCAGGTCCTCGATCAGCCGGCCGCGCTCGCCGCGCAGGGATCGTCCGAGCGCCGAGACGACGCCGGTGGTCACCGTGGCCTCGAAGCCCAGCGGCGCGCCGATGGCGATCACCAGCTGGCCGCGCCGCAGCTTCTTGGAATCGCCCAGGCGGGCCACCGGGATGTCGATGTTCTGGTCGACCTTGAGGATGGCCAGATCGGTGTCGGGATCGTCGCCGACGCAGCGCGCCGTCAGGCTGCGGCCCTCGGCTGTGATGACGACGAAGCGCGTGGCTCCCTGCACCACATGGCTGTTGGTCAGGATCAGCCCGCCCGCCGCGAAGGCGAAGCCCGAGCCGATGCCCTGCATGCGCGGGTCTTCCAGCATCGGGTGCACCCGCACCACGCTGGGGCCCACCACCTCGACGGCCCGGACCACGGCGTTGGAATAGGCGTCCAGCAGGTCGCCATTGGGCAGGGCGCAATAGCCGCCCTCGACCTCGATGGCCTTGCCGGTGTCGAACACCAGCTGCACGTCGTCGGGATAGGACAGGATTTCATGCCGCCGACGCGGCGCGGGCCGGCGCGCCCTGGCGAAATGCTCGTACTTGCGCGCCTTCAACATCCCGCCCCCGCAGTGGTTAACGGAGGTTAACGGGAGTGGAGCGAAGGGGAAAGCTTTGGCTCCGAGCCGTGCAGTCAGCGGGACGGAGATGCTCCCCTCCTGGGGAGCTGTCGCGGAGCGACTGAAGGGGGACATCTCGGCCTACGCCGCGCTGCCCCCTCCGGCCCGCTGGGCCACCTCCCCCGGAGGGGAAGTAGCGCAGCCGCGCGATGCGCCACTGCGGCTCGGATTTCGATAGGTCGGCGAGGATCTGCTCGACCATCAGCTTGGTCCAGCCGTAGGGGTTGGTGGCCGACAACGGGAAGTCACTGCGTCGATGACCTGGCCGTAGAGATCCTCGTCGAAATCGAACAGCCAGGTTTCCAGCCGGGTCTCGACCTCGCCCGTGGTTGGGTTGTTGCCCAGATTGGCCACGCCGGGCACTTCGCGGCCGTCGGGCAGGCGGGTGCGGGTGGCGTAGACGCCCAGTTTTGGCACCACATAGTCGACGATCTCGACATTGGCGGTGGGAAATCCCAGCTGGCGGCCCAGCTGCTGGCCGCGCCGGACCACGCCCTCGATGGCGAAGGGACGGCCCAGGATGCGGGCGGCCTCTTCGGGCTGGCCCTCGCGCAGGGCGTCGCGGACGCTGGTGGACGAGAACTTGTCGCCGGCGCGGCCGGCCACGGGCGCGGCGATCGACACGCCAAAGCCGTTCTGCTGGCCATAGTCGCTCAGCGCCTCGGGGCTGCCGGTGCGCCCCTTGCCGAACGAGATGTCGAACCCTGCCGCCACGTGCTTCACACCCAGACCCTCGACCAGCACCTGCTCGACAAATTCCTTGTCCGAGAAGCTGGCCATCTGGAAGTCGAACGGCAGCAGATAAAGGATATCCACGCCCATTCCGCTCAAAACGCGGGCTTGCTGCTCGATCGTCATCAGCCGGAAGGCCGGTTCGGTGGGCCGAAACAGCCGGCGCGGGTGCGGATCGAAGGTGATGACGCCCAGCGGGATCTTCAGGGCCGAGGCGGCCTTGGCGGCTTCGGCGATCACCTGCTGGTGGCCGCGATGCACGCCGTCGAAATTGCCCAGCGCCGCCGCGGCGCCCCGGGCTTCTGCCGGCAGGTCTTTCCAGCCGTGGACGATTTTCAGCTTCATCAGACGGCCTTGCGCGGAACCATGATCAGGGCTTCGCCCTCGACCACGGGCTTGCCATTGACCAGACAGACCGTGGCCAGGGTGACGCGGGCCTTGGCCGCATCGATCTCGGTGATCGTGGCCCGCGCGGTGACCTCGTCGCCGATCTTCACGGGCCGCTTGAAGCGCAGCGACTGCGACAGATAGATCGCGCCGGGACCCGGCAGCTGGGTGCCGATCACCGCCGAGATGTAGCCCGCCGACAGCATGCCGTGGGCGATGCGCTCGCCAAAGCTGGTGGTCGCCGCGAAGTCGGCGTCGAGGTGCACGGGATTGTTGTCGCCGGTTACGGCGGCGAAGGCCTCGATATCAGCCGCGCCCACGGCGCGCACCAATTCGGCGCTCTGGCCGACGCTGAGATCTTCTAGAAACAAACCCTGCATCACGCGTCCCTGCGGTGGTCTTCTTGTGCGTTGCGGTCGAACTTAGCGGCTGATCCGATCTTCACCAGACCAGATCGCCCACGGCGTGCGTGGCCCCGACCTTTTCAGCCGCCAGCAGAGCCAGCACGGCCTCGGGGTTCAGCAGGCCGTCCGGACCGATGGCGGCCTCGCCGTGGATGCCCTTGGCGATGAACAGGCAGGCCAGGTTCTGGTCCTGCGCGCCCTTCACGTCGGTGATCACGCCGTCGCCGATGCACAGCACGCGCGAGCGGTCGACGGGCTTGCCGGTCAGTTTCGCGGCTTCCGCTATGGCCAGGTCATAGATCGGCGCGAACGGCTTGCCGGCCATGATCACTTCGCCGCCCAGGCTCTCATAGAGGTCGGCCAGGGCCCCGGCGCAGAAGATCAGCCTGTCGCCGCGCTGCACCACCCGGTCGGGATTGGCGCAGATGAAGGTCAGGCCGCGCTTGGCCGCCACGGCCAGGCGATCGCGATAGTCTTCCGGGACCTCGGTCTCGTCGTCATAGAGGCCCGAGCAGCCGATGAAGTCGGCGTCCTCGCATGAGCCGGTCAGGTCCAGGTCGAAGCCGGCATAGAGCGGCGCGTCGCGGTCGGGACCGATCCGCCACACCTTGCCCGGCGCGCGGGCGGCCAGCAGGGCGCGGGTGGCGTCGCCGGAGGTGACAAAGCCGCTCCAGGCCGAGCGCGGTACGCCCAGGCTGTCCAGCTGCTCGACCACGTCATAGGACGGGCGCGGCGCGTTGGAGATCAGCACCACGGGGCCCACCTTGGCGCCCCACTGGGTGAGGGCGTCACAGGCTTCCGGGAAGCTGCGCACGCCGTTGTGGATCACGCCCCAAACGTCGCACAGCACGATGTCGTAGCGGTCGGACAGGGCCGAGAGGCGGTCTGGGAAATCCATCATGGAGGCGGCGGTACCGGTCGGGGGCCAAGGCGTCAACGCCAATGGGCGTTGGAGCGAGGGTCTTAGGTGTCGCCGCCGGGCGGGGTTTCAAGAGGTCGCGCTATCGAAGACCCGCGTTCCGTGACTATCCTCGCACCCAGACAGGGAGACGGCCGATGACGATTCTGATCCTCGGGCTTGTGGTGTTCTTCGGCGTGCATTCGGTGCGGATCGTCGCGCCGGGGTTCCGCAACGCCCAGGTCGCGGCCGCCCCGGGGCGCTGGAAGGGCCTGTATTCGCTGGTCGCGGCGGTCGGGCTGGGCCTGATTATCTGGGGCTGGACCCAGTACCGGCTGATGGCGCCGCAGCTGTATGACCCGCCGGCCTGGGGACGCCATGCGGCCATGGCCCTGGTGCTGCCGGCCTTCATCCTGCTGGCCGGCTCCAACGGTCCGGTCGGGCGGATCAAGGCGACGGTGCGTCATCCCATGCTGATCGGCGTCATCCTGTGGTCGGTCGGTCACCTGCTGGCCAATGGCGATCTGGCCTCGGTGCTGCTGTTCGGCGGTTTCCTGGCGTTCGCCGTCATCGACCTGATCTCGGCGCTCAGCCGCAAGGAACCCGCGCCGGTGGCGACCAAGCCGGTTGCGGACCTGATCATGATCGTGGCGGGGACGGTGCTGTACGGTCTGTTCGTGCTGTTCCTGCACCGGGTGTTCTTCGGGGTCTCGCCGCTGGGGTGAGGCTCAGGTCGCGTCGTGGAAGATCACGCCCAGCGTCCGTCGCCGGCCCGCGCGGATCTCGCTGACCCCGTGCCGCAGCACCCGCCGGTGGACGCCGCGCGTGCCCTCGGCCGGGCGTTCGCGCACGGCGAAGATCACGCCCTGGCCCTGGGTCAGGGGCACGACCTGGGGCGCTGACTGCTGGCGGGGCCGCTGCTCGACCAGCACGAACTCGCCGCCCTCGAAGTCACGACCCGGCGCGTCCAGCAGGAAGGCCGCCTGCAACGGAAAGACCTGCTCGCCATACAGGTCCTGGTGCAGGCAGTTATAGTCGCCGGGCCCGTAGGTCAGCATCAGCGGCGTCGGCCGCGCCTGGCCCGCCTCGCGGCAGCGGGCCAGCATCTCGTCCAGCGTTTCGGGAAAGCGCCGCTCCTCGCCCAGCCGCGCGGCCCAGCGGTTGGCGATCCAGGCCAGGGGCGGATAGAGGCCCTCTCGCAGCGCCTGGATCGGCGCGGGCAGGGGATAGGCGAAATACTGGTACTCGCCCTTGCCGAAGCCATGCCGCGCCATGACCACCTTGCTGCGGAACAGGGCCGGCTGCTCATACAGGGCGGTCAGATCGGCGCACTGCTGCGGCGTCAGCAGCGGCCCGGTCAGGGCCCAGCCGCGCGCGTCCAACTCGACGGCGATGCGCTTCCAGTCCAGCGTCGGGGCCAGCTCCAGGGTCACGCCGCCTCGCGCGCCAGCAGGGCCGCCTTGCGCGCGACGCCCCAGCGATAGCCGGACAGGCCGCCATCGGCCCGCACCACGCGGTGGCAGGGCGTGATCACCGCCAGCGGATTGGCCCCGCAGGCCTGGGCCACGGCCCGGGCGGCGGTCGGTCGGCCGATGGCGCGGGCCACCTCTGCATAGGAAGCCGTCTGGCCGGCGGGAATGGCGCGCAGGGCCGCCCAGACGGCCTGTTGCAGCGCGGTGCCGCGATCGTCCAGCGGCAGGGTCAGTCCCGTTTCCGGCCGGTCGATGAAGTCGGCCACGGCGGCCAGTTCGCCGCTCAGGCCGTCGGGATCAGCGATCAGGCGCGCGGCCGCAAAGCGCTTGGCCAGATCCGCCCTCAGGGTGTCGGCGTCATCGCCCAGGGTGACCAGACGCAGGCCGGCGTCCGACCTTGCGACCAGGGCCAGGCCCAGGCTGGTGGAGACGGTGGCGTGGCGCAGCACCTCGCGGTCGATGTCGGGCTTGCAGCGCAGGCAGGCCCGGAAGCCAGCGTCGCGGGCGCTCTGGCGGGTGTCATGGAACTCGACATTCTTGCGCAGCGGGCGGCCGCCGCAACTGGCCACGCAATAAATGCCGGTGGTGCGCACGGCGATGAAGAAGGCGCCCTCGGCGGCGCGGTCCTTGCGGCGCATGGCGTCCCAGCGCGCGTCGTCGTCGGGATAGGTCGAAACGGTCATCGGAACATCTCCTCTGCTGAAGAGGAGGATGCGCGCGTCAGGTCAGCGGGTCATTCCGATGCTTGCGGCGCCGCGCCCAAAACTGTCAGCAACCCGCACAAGACCCAGGAAGGCCAGCGCCGAGAATTACCAGCCCGAAGCGCGACGGCGCAGGGCCCCGCGCATGAAGTCGACCGGGGGCTCGGCCTCGGCCAGAACGGCGTCGCGGATGGCGCGGGGTTCGCCGAACAGGTGGCCCTGGCCATAGCCGATGTCGAGATCCAGGATCTCGGCGATCTGCTTCTCGGCCTCGACCTTCTCGACGATCACCTCGATGCCGTAGCGGCGGGTGAGGGCGGCGAAGTCAGAGGCGTTCAGGTCGGGGAGGGAGGCGATCACCAGCTTGCCGTCCTGCTCCTGCAGCTGGTCCAGCATCATCTGGGCGCCGACCTTCAGGAACTTGACGTCGGCGCGGGCCAGGTCCTGGAAGTCGAGATCCAGGTCGCTGACCTTGTCGAGGCTGAACTGGAAGCCCAGGCTGGCCAGACGCGACATGTGGCGGGCTTCCACCGGACCGCGACGCTCGAAGGCGGCCTGACCCAGTTCGAAGAACACCGAGCCGGCCAGATCCTTGTTGACCTGCATGAATTCCAGGAACTGCGGGAAGAAGCTCTCGTCGGACAGGCTGGCCAGCGAGATGTTGCAGAAGATCCCGACCTTGCGATCCTGCTTGGCCAGGCGGCGCACGATCTGCACGCAGCGGAACAGCAGCAGGTTGTCGATGGCGGTCATCAGGCCCTCGGGCTCGGCGACGGCCAGGTATTCGGCCGGCATCATCACCCGGCCGGTCTCGTCGCGCAGGCGCGAGAAGCTTTCGTAGAAGACCGTGCGGCGCTGGGGCAGGCTGACGATCGGCTGCAAGTAAAGATCGACCCGGTTCTCGGCCAGGGCCTCCTGTACGACCTGAAGCATGACGCTGGATTGCGGGGTGCGGTCGGGCACATCGACGCGGGCGGCGGCGACCTGATGGGTCAGCTGGTGCTCCAGCCGCTCGTTCATCGTGGCGATCAGGTCTTCCAGCTGATGCACCTCGGTCGACAGTTCCTCGGAGCGGCGCTGGGCGTCGACGGCGACGCTCTCGACCAGTTCGGTCATGCGGGCGTCGATCTTCTCGATCTGGTCCAGCAGGATGGCGTGGGCCTCGCGCACCGTGTCGATGTCCATGCGCGAGCGGGCGGTGTCGAAGGTGCTGGCGATCAGGCCGTGAAAAGCAAAGCACAGGGCCAGGGCGCCGATGAAGGCCGAAAGGCCCACGGCAGGCGTGGCCCCCGTGCGCCAAAGCACGAGGGAGATGATCAGAGCCAGACAAAGATAGGCGCCCGTAAGCAGCCCAAGCATCAGCCTTCGCATCATTCCGTCCACACGAATCGTTACGGACAATCAGACCGGTCCGCGTCCCAAGAGTCGAACGGATTAACGCCCCTGCGCCATTCCGCCTCGTTCATCGGGATTCTTGCGCATCATAGCGCAACCCGGCTGTGGCGCCCGCCGGATTCAACCGGAAACCTTCGCGCCGACCGGTCGTCCCGCTTTGAGCATATCGGGCGTACACGCCGCATCGACAGCGAGCGCTTGGACTGATAATCACTCGCAAGTTATCGCGGAGTTCCAATGCCCGACGGCGCTACCCTGACTTCCGGCCTCGACGCCGTGCTTGACCAGCCCTCCTCGGAGCGGCTGCTGAGCGGCGCGTCGCGTGGCGATCGCGGCGTGATCATCCAGGTGACCGGCGTGACCGGCGCCGACGAGTCGGTGGACGCCCAGGAGCTGGAGCGACGTCTGCTGGAGATGGGCTTTGTCGAGGGCGCGCGGATCGAGGTCCTGCACGAGGGCCTGTTCGGCCGCGATCCCATCGCTGTGCGCGTGGACGACACCCGCGTGGCCCTGCGTCGGCGTGAAGCCGGCGCCGTGACCGTGAAGTTCGACGGAACCAAGCCTTGACCGACACTGGCGTTATCGCGCTCGACCCCGCTCGTATCGCGCTGGTCGGCAATCCCAATTCCGGCAAGACCGCCCTGTTCAACGCCCTGACCGGCAGCCGCCAGAAGGTCGCCAACTACGCCGGCGTCACCGTCGAGCGGAAGGAAGGCGTGCTGACCACGGCCGCCGGCCGGGTGCTGCGCGTGCTCGACCTGCCCGGCACCTATTCCCTGCGCGCCCGCAGCCCCGATGAGGCCGTGACCCGCGACGCGATCCTGGGCCGCCTGACGGGCGAGGCCGCACCCCGGGTGCTGATCTGCGTGGCCGACGCCACCAACCTGCGGCTGGTTCTGCGCCTGGCGCTGGAGCTCAAGCAGGTGGGCCGGCCGTTCGTGCTGGCGCTGAACATGTATGACATCGCCCAGCGCCAGGGCCTGCGGATCGACGTCGAGAAGCTGTCGGCCGAACTGGGCGCGCCGATCGTCACCACGGTGGCCACCCGCAAGCGTGGCCTGGAAGACCTGATCGCCCAGGCCGAGGCCCTGACGGTCAGCCACGCCGGCGAGCACGCCAGCACCTGGCGCGAGCCCGACGCCACCGAGATCCGGGCCGCCCACGCCGAGGCCCAGCGTATCTTCCGGGCCTGCGTGAAGCCGCCTGAACGCCCCGACACCGTCACCGGCAAGATCGACGACGTGCTGCTGCACCCGGCCGCGGGCCTGGTGATCCTGCTGACCCTGCTGTTCGTGATGTTCCAGGCGGTGTTCACCTGGGCGACGCCGGCCATGGACCTGATCGACGCCGGCTTCACCGCATTGGCGGGCTGGACCTCGGCGCACCTGCCGCAGGGCCTGCTGGGCAGCCTGGTGTCCGACGGCCTGATCGCCGGCGTCGGCAGCGTGCTGGTGTTCCTGCCGCAGATCCTGATCCTGTTCTTCTTCATCCTGCTGCTGGAAGACAGCGGCTACATGGCCCGCGCGGCCTTCCTGATGGACAAGATCATGGGCGGGGCGGGCCTGCATGGCCGGGCCTTCATCCCGCTGCTGTCCAGCTTCGCCTGCGCCATTCCCGGGATCATGTCGACGCGGGTGATCGACAACAAGCATGACCGGCTGACCACCATCCTGGTGGCGCCTCTGATGACCTGCTCGGCTCGGATTCCCGTCTACACCCTGATCATCGGGGCGTTCATTCCCAATCAGACCGTGTGGGGCGTGCTGTCGCTGCAGGGTCTGGTGATGTTCGGGCTCTATGCCGGCGGCATCGTCAGCGCCCTGGCCGTGTCCTTCGTGCTGCGTCGCGTGTTCTGGCGGGGCACGGTCGAGCCGTTCATGATGGAGCTGCCGACCTATCGCTGGCCCGAGCCGCGCAACGTGCTGATGAACCTGTGGACCCGCGCCCGGATCTTCCTGACCCGCGCCGGCCGGATCATCCTGCCGCTGATGGTGCTGGTCTGGGTGCTGTCGACCTTCCCCTATCCGCCGGAAGGCGCAACGGGGCCGGCCATCGACTACAGCTTCGCCGGCCGCATCGGGCATTTCATCGCCCCCCTGATGGCGCCCATCGGCTTCAACTGGCAGATGACCGTGGCCCTGATCCCGGGCTTCGCCGCCCGCGAGGTGGCCGTGGCCGCCCTGGGCACCGTCTATGCCGTGGGCAATGCCGACGCCTCGCCCCAGGCCCTGGGCACGGTGCTGTCGCACCAGTGGTCGCTGGCCAGCGCCCTGTCGTTCCTGGCCTGGTACATCTTCGCCCCGCAGTGCGCGGCGACGCTGGGCGTGGTCAAGCGCGAGACCAACAGCTGGACCTGGCCGACGGTGATGTTCCTGTACATGACCGGCTTGGCCTATCTGGCCTCGTTCGCCACCTACCACATCGCCGTGGCGATGGGGGCGGGGTAGGGATTGTTCTGGTTGTGTTCTGTGCTAAGCTCGGCGCATGACGATCCAGGTCGACATCGCCAAGCAGGACGCCCTCGCCGAGCTGGTGGCTCATGTGCGGGCGGGTGAGGATGTCGTCCTCACGGCCGATGGTGAGGCCGTCGCCATCGTGACCCCGCCTCAGACCGTCGCACCAAAGCGGCGGCGCCAATTGGGCGTATGGGACCACCTGAACCTCGAGCTTTCGGACGATCTCTTCATCGGGCCCGATCCCGAGACCGTGGCTGCTGTCGATAACCCGATCTTCCCACCTAACGATGAAGCTGCTGCTTGATACCCACGCCCTGATCTGGGCGCTGGGCAAATCGCATCGGCTCCCCGTCACGATTGCCGGTTTGCTTGAGGATCCGGACAACACGGTGCTGGTCAGTGCGGCTTGTGCCTATGAGATCGAGTTCAAGCGCGTGCGAGATCCTGAGATCGCCGCCTTGCCCATCGACGTCCAGAGCGTTGTCCAGTCGCTGGGCTTCGAGTGGCTGAGTATCGACTCGTCTCACGCCTCAATGGCGGGAGGTTTGGCGCGCCTCCACGGCGATCCTTTCGACAGGATCATCGTCGCTCAGGGCCTCGTCGAGAGCGCTACGATCGTCACGCGCGATCCGGCCATCGCTGCCTATGGCGCCCCAACGATCTGGTAGGGCCCAGCGCGTCGGGGGATACCGGCTCTATCGCGTCGGAACCGGCGTCTCGCCGCGATAGTCGTAGAAGCCGCGGCCGGCCTTCTTGCCCAGCCAGCCGGCCTCGACATATTTCACCAGCAGCGGGCAGGGGCGATACTTGCTGTCGGCCAGGCCCTCGTGCAGCACGTTCATGATGCTCAGCACGGTGTCCAGGCCGATGAAGTCGCCCAGCTCCAGCGGGCCCATCGGATGGTTGGCGCCCAGCTTCATGGCGGTGTCGATCGCGTCGACCGTGCCGACGCCCTCGTACAGGGTGTAGATCGCCTCGTTGATCATCGGCACCAGCACGCGGTTGACGATGAAGGCGGGGAAGTCTTCGGCGTTGCTGGTGATCTTGCCCAGCGACTTGGCGAAGGCCACGGCCGTCTCATAGGTGGGGACGTCGGTGGCGATGCCGCGAATGATCTCGACCAGCTTCATCAGCGGGACGGGGTTCATGAAGTGCAGGCCGATGAACCGTTCCGGCCGGTCGGTCGAGCTGGCCAGGCGGGTGATCGAGATCGACGAGGTGTTGGAGGCCAGCAGCGTATCGGGCCGCAGGTGCGGCTGCAGGCTGCGGAAGATGGCCTTCTTGGTCTCTTCGTTCTCGGTGGCCGCCTCGATGGCCAGATCGGCCTGACCCACGGCTTCCAGGCCCTCGGCGGGCTTGATGCGGGCCAGCGCGGCGGCCATGGCGGCGTCGTCGATGATGCCGCGGCCAACCTGGCGCGCCATGTTCTTCTCGATCAGGACCAGACCGGCGTCGATGCGGTCCTTCGAGATGTCGTGCAACAGAACATCATAGCCCGCGAGCGCGCACACATGCGCGATACCGGAGCCCATCTGGCCAGCGCCGATGACGCCGACCGTCTTGATTTCACTCATGAACGCCAAGCCTTCGCTTGATACGGCGCCGGGACACGGGTCCGCGCCATCGATTGTGGCGACGTTTCTAGCACGAGAAACCACGGCCTCGTCCAGACTTTGCTGCGTCGCAGCGCGGATCGGTCGCGCTAGCCGATGGGCGGATAGGCGTGAGCCTGGCCTTGCGGATCCTCGACCGTGTTCTGCTCCAGGTATACCGGTCCCACCGGAACCTTGCCGTGGCCGCCCGGGATGTCGAGGATGTAGGTCGGCTGGGCCAGGCCCGAGACGTTTCCGCGCAGGGCCTTCATCAGGTCCTGGCCCCTGGCGACGCTGGTGCGCAGGTGGCTGGTGCCCGGCGCATGGTCGTGATGGTGCAGATAGTAGGGCTTGATCCGCGTCTCGACGAAGGCCCGCATCAGGGCGCCCAGCGTCTCGGGATCATCGTTGATCCCGGCCAGCAGCACCGTCTGGCTGATCATCGGGATGCCGGCGTCGACGATCCGGGCGCAGGCGGCCCTGGCCGCCGGGGTCAGCTCGCGGGCGTGATTGGCGTGCAGCGCCACATAGACCGCCTTGCCGCTGGCCTTCAGGGCGCAGACCATCTCGTCGGTGATCAGGGACGGATCGACGGCGGGAATGCGGGTGTGGAAACGCGCCACCTTCACGTGCTCGATCTTCGCCAGCCGCTCGCCGAGGTCGCGGAGGCGGCGCGGCGACAGCACCAGCGGGTCGCCGCCGGTGATGATGACCTCCCAGATCTCCGGACGGCCGGCGATATAGGCGAAGGCGGCGTCCAGCTGCGCGGGCGACAGGGTGCTGAGCCCCTCGGGCCCGACCATCTCGCGACGGAAGCAGAACCGGCAATAGACCGCGCAGGTGTGGGTGGGTTTCAGCAGCACCCGGTCGGGATAGCGATGGACGATCCCCTCGACCGGGCTGTGGGTCAGGTCGCCGATCGGATCGGGATCCTCGCCGGGGGCCGAGACCAATTCGGCGGTCTGCGGCACGAACTGGCGGGCGATGGGGTCGGCTTCATTGGCCGGCTCGATCAGGGCGGCCATGTCGGCCGTGATCGCCACCGCGTACTGCGCCGCCACGCGCTCCAGCGCCGGCAGGCGTTCGGGGGCGATCAGGCCTGCGTCGGCCAGGGCGGCCGCGCTGCGGAGGGTGTTGGCGGGGGCATGAGGGGGCGGGATATGGGGCAAAAGGGCTGCAGATACAATGCTGGCGCACTTGCCCCCTACTGATCGCTTCGCGATGGTCTTCCCCCGGAGGGGGAAGATGAGGTCCGCGCTCTTCATCTTCCCCCTCCGGGTGAAGACGGCTGCGCAGCAGCCCGTAGGGGGCAAGTGTCGGCCTACTCTCGCCCTACGCCACCGGCACCCACATCACCTGATCCACGCGGCGGGCCCCCGCCGCCAGCATCACCAGCCGGTCAAAGCCCAGCGCCGAGCCCGAGGCGTCGGGCATGATCTCCAGCGCGGCCAGGAAGTCCTCGTCGAGCGGGTAGCGCTCGCCATAGATCCGCTGCTTCTCGTCCATCTCGGCCACGAAGCGGCGGCGCTGCTCGGCGGGGTCGGTGAGTTCGCCGAAGGCGTTGGCCAGTTCCACGCCGCAGGCATAGAGCTCGAAGCGTTCGGCCACGCGCGGATCGCCCGGCTTGGGCCGCGCCAGGGCCGCTTCGGCCACGGGATATTCGCACAGGATCGTGGCCCGCCCGGCGCCCAGGTTCGGCTCGACCTTCTCGACGATCACGCGGCTGAAGACGTCGGCCCAGCTGTCGTCGTCGGCCACCCGGATCCCCGCCGCGCGGGCCGAGGCGGCCAGGGCGTCGCGGTCGGTCTCGCCGCCGGCGCCCAGGCTGGCCAGCAGATCGACGCCCGCGTGGCGGTCGAAAGCCTCTGCCACGCTCAGCCGCTCGGGCGCGGCAAAGGGATCGCAGTCCATGCCCCGGAACGAGAACAGCTTTGTCCCCGCCGTCTCGGCCGCGATCGACAGCAGCGTCGCGCAGTCGTCCATCAGCGTCTGATAGGGCGCGCCGGTCCGGTACCATTCCAGCATCACGAATTCAGGGTGATGCAGCGGCCCGCGCTCGCGATTGCGCCACACCCGGGCGAAGTCGAAGATCTTGTCCTCGCCCGCCGCCAGCAGCTTCTTGCAGGCGAATTCCGGCGAGGTGTGCAGGTGGAAGGTCTGGTCCGGCTCGCCGGTCAGGCTCAGCATCGTGGTTGAGAAGGCGTGCAGGTGGGCCTCGTTGCCCGGCGAGACCTGAAGGGCCGCGGCCTCCACCTCGATGAAGCCCTGATCCTCGAACCAGCCTCGCACGGCGCGGGTGATCCGGTTGCGGACCAACAGGAACGGCCGGCGGTCGGCGTGCACCGAGGGTGTCCACCAGGGCGACCTGGGGGGCGAGGGCGCGGCTCGAGGTGTGAGGGGCGCCACGGGGCCTCCGCGTAGTAGAGACTGGCGATCTTGCCGCGTTCGCTATAGGAGGGCGGTCACAATATCTCTACTCCATTCGGGCGGCTCTCCGGGCAGCGCCCGGAAAACCTAAGGACTTATCGAAGTGAAGGTAGCCGCCAGCTCGCTCCGCAAGGGCGCCGTCGTCGATATGGACGGCCGTCTGTATGTCGTTCTGACCGTCGACAACATCCACCCCGGCAAGGGCACCCCGGTGACCCAGCTGAACATGCGCCGCATCAGCGACGGCGTGAAGGTTTCGGAACGCTATCGCACCACCGAGCAGGTCGAGCGCGCCTTCGTCGACCAGCGCGACCACACCTTCCTGTATCAGGACGGTGAGGGCTTCCACTTCATGAACCCGGAAAGCTTCGACCAGGTCCTGGCCACCGCCGACGTGATCGGCGACGCCGCGCCCTATCTGCAGGAAAACATGACGGTGCAGCTGTCGACGCACAACGACGTGCCGATCGCAATCGAACTGCCGCGCACCATGATCCTGGAAGTCGTCGACACCGAACCGTCGGTAAAGGGCCAGACCGCCAGCTCGTCCTACAAGCCGGCCCTGCTCAGCAACGGCATCAAGACCACCGTTCCGCCGTACATCGCCGTGGGCACCCGCGTGGTGATCCTGACGGAAGACAACAGCTATCAGGAACGCGCCAAGGACTAAGCGTCCGACGCCGCGAGACGATCAGAAGGCCCGGTGCGCAAGCGCCGGGCCTTTTTCGTTGGGGGGCAGTGATCGCGCTTCGCCGTCAGAAGTTGGGATCGAAGTTGAAATAGATCGGGTTCGACAGCCCAACCATGGCTCCGCTCAGGGTCGTGGATGCGGGGATCTCGGGATAGGCGGTCGGCGCGCCCTCGACCTGGACGCGGTAATAGGTCCGCTCTGTCGTGGCCGGTGTATCGTCGAACTCGACCACTGGGTTTGGACCGCGCGCGGTGTAGCTGTCGAAGCGGTCGCCGTTCTTGATCACCGTGACGGTGTAGGCGCCGTCGGCCGGGATGGCCTTGCCGGTCAACTGCACACGGAAGTGGACGGGTCGGCCGGTGGACCGGACGTTGTCGCCCATCATCATGTCCATCCGCCCGTCAGCGTTCAGGTCGGCGTAGAACTCTACGCGCGGGGCATAGGGATTGGCGCTGACCGACACGCGGCCGTTGGTCAGGGCGTCGACGACGGCCTGGGAGGTGCGCGCCTTGGCGAACACCCAAGTGGTGGGCGTGCCGATATAGTTGGCCGTGGCCTGGACGCTGTTGGGCACAGCCTTGTCGGGGCTGTCGGGCGCGCCGTGGTGCGCGTCGCTACCGCCCCGACCGGTGAGCTTGCGTCCCGACTTCAGCATGTCGTCCCAGATCATGAGGGCGTTTTCGTTCTTCGGCCACACCGCCGAGTTCCAGACCTCGATCGAGTCGACGATGTCGTAGGAGAAGCCGAAGTTGTCCTTGCCGATCGGATGGTTGGCCGACAGGTGGACGCCCAGGTCCTTCTTCACCGCCAGGATCTTGGCGTCGCGCTGGTCGCGGACATCATAGAGGCGCTGGTGGTCATAGGGCTTGGCCGAGAAGACGTTGCCGTGGCCGCGGTGGGTGGTCCATTCGGCCCCATACAGCAGCAGGACCGAGTTCGATTTGAACTCCGGATCGGTCCAGGTGTGATGCGCGATGTCGCCGTCCACGTGGTTGTCGTGATCGGTGATGGCGACGAAGTCGAACCCGACCTTCTGGGCGAAGCCGACGATCTTGCTGATCGGGTTGTTGCTGGAGTCCTTGCTGTGGCTCGAATGCAGGTGCAGTTCGCCCTTCAGCCAGGCACCATCATTCAAGCTGGCGACCGGAGGGATCAGCGGCCCTTCCTTGGGCGCGGCGAGGGCGGGCGTGCCGGCCAGCACCAGCAAGGCTAGAAGCGATCTTAGGCGCATGTCTCTGCTCTCAATCGAGAAAAAGGGGACCAGGCGAACCCTCGGTTGCCCGGTCTGGCGGGGCCCTAGAAGCGCGCGCGCCCACCAGGAAGGTCCTACCGTAATTGGTGTAGCCGGCGAACCGCTTGTTACAGACGTCGTTCCACTGCACCGGCTCGGTGATGTTGATCCCCTTGAGCGACCCCGGGACCTTCGGCCAGAGCAAGCTCGCTTCCAGGGATTTCAGGACTCGGTCTGGGCGGCTGGGTCGCTTTCGATTTCACAACCCCTTTCAACCGTCATTCCCGCCGCCTTGGGCGGGCAAACCCGGGGGCGGGTCTGACGGTGGAGTATGGGGATAGACGATTGCCAATCCCCGTCCTCTCCAGAACAAACCTCAACGAAATCAGCGCCCTGTAAAATAGTTGATCGCGCCAATCCTCCGCGTTCAAACCGCCCGCATAATCAATCTCACCTGACAGCACGGGAAGGGCGTCCGGCCGGCGACCAGAGGCGGCTGTCAGGGGTGATCGAGCGGGGCCACCGGAGTCGCGTGAGCGGGACCGGGCTGGGCTTAAACGAGGACAGAGGACGTAAACCTGTCCATCGGGGAACTCTCGTCGGAGGTCCCCGCCCGTCCGAAGGTGCGTTCCGGGACCTCCGGAATCGGCGAGGCTGCAGCCCAAGGCTGGGTCCGTCGCGAGGAGGGCAAAGCCCGGATGGGTGCAAAGGGTTGAACGAGACCCGCGCGTGCCGGCCAGAGGGATAACGATCACGCGGAGCGTTCGTCTTCGTCGAAACGGTATTTAGAAACACAATCATCCGGGCGAGGCCCGGACGCTCCGCGACCCTTCCCAATAACTCGGCGGCTTCCGCGCGAGGTCGCTGACCCTTCCCAATAACTCGGCGGCTTCCGCGCGAGGTCGCTGACCCTTGCCCCGTCACCCTGCCGATGGCGGCGCGCCCCGCGCGGTCGCCGTCTCGGCCACGAACCAGTCGCGGAGCCTGAGGATGCGGGCCAGCTTGGGATTGTCGGCGCGCCAGACGAAGTGGTGGCCGGTGTCGACATCGATCTCGCCCGCCAGCGGCCGCACCAGCCGGCCGTCGCGGAGGTCGCGTTCCGACAGGCCGCTGCGGGCCAGGGCCACGCCCAGGCCCTGGGCGGCGGCGTCCAGCATCATCGAGGTGTCGTCGAAGCCCAGGCTGGGCGGCTGGTCGGGCGCGGTCAGGCCCACGGCCCGGAACCAGGCGCTCCAGGGCAGGGCGGTGTGGCGCAGCAGCGGGGCGGTCAGCAGGTCTTCGGGCTTGTCGATCGGGTGGCGTTCCAGAAGGGCGGGGCTGCACACCGGGAACAGCCGCTCGCTGAACAGCCGGACCGACTCGACCCCGCTCCACGGCCCCATCCCAAAGCGCAGGGCCACATCGACGCCGTCGCCGGCGAGGTCGGCGACCCGGTCCTCGACGCGGACGGTCAGGTCAAGCTCGCCGGTTTCGCCCGACACCCGCGACAGCCGCGTCACCAGCCAGCGGGTGGCGAAGGCGGCGCCGGTGCTCAGCACGATCGGACCGCTGGCGGCCCGACGCGCGCTGTCGACGCCGGCTCTCAGGGTCGCCAGGGATTCGGCGACCCGGGAGGCTAGGGCCGCGCCGGTGGCTGTGGGCTCCATCATGTTACCCCGGCGGACGAACAGGCGAACGCCCAGCTCGTCCTCCAGCTTGCGGATCTGTTGGCTGACCGCGCCATGGGTGACGAACAGCTCATCGGCCGCCCGGCTGTAGCTGCGGTGGCGGGCGGCGGCTTCGAGCGCGGTCAGGGCGGGGAAGGGCGGGAGGCGCATGAGGATGAAGGATGTTAGCTGGGCTCACAGGTTCGCGCAGAAGCTATCGTTCGTAAAGACCCGTGTTCGGCGGCATGGTCTGGCTGCGGCGCCGCTTTCCCCCAACCCAAGACCTCAGGAACATTCCCATGAAACTCCTGCTTCTGGCGGGCGCGGCGACGCTCGTCCTGATCTCCGCCGTCATCGTCAAGGTTCCGCCGGGCGACATCCGTCACGACGACCTGCGCTGGGCGGAGGGCCTCACGCCCAAGAGCCCGCGTTGACGGGCGCGGCGGCTCGGCCCGCCGTGACGCCCAAACAAAAAGGCCCGGAGTCGCCTCCGGGCCTTTCCGCTGTTTCTGAAAGCCGAAGCCTACTTTCCGGCCGCAGCCAGCGCGTCCATCAGTTCGGGCACGGCGGTCTTGTAGTCAGCCACCAGGCCGAAATCGGCGACCTGGAAGATCGGAGCGTCGGCGTCCTTGTTGATCGCGACGATGATCTTGCTGTCCTTCATGCCGGCCAGGTGCTGGATGGCGCCCGAGATGCCGATGGCGACATACAGGGCCGGAGCCACGACCTTGCCGGTCTGACCGACCTGATAGTCGTTGGGGGCATAGCCCGCATCGACCGCAGCGCGCGAGGCGCCGACGGCGGCGCCCAGTTTGTCGGCCAGGGGCTCGATGACCCGCTGGAACTCTTCAGCCGAACCCATGGCGCGACCGCCGGAGACGACGATCTTGGCCGCTGCCAGTTCCGGACGGTCGGACTTGACCATCTCTTCGCTGACGAAACGGGTCTTGCCGGCGTCGGCGCCGCCCACGGTCTCGACCGGAGCCGAGCCGCCTTCTTCCGCCGCCGCGAAGGCGGTGGGGCGGACGGTGATCACCTTCTTGGCGTCCGACGACTGGACGGTTTCGAGGGCGTTGCCGGCATAGATCGGGCGAACGAAGGTGTCGGCCGAGACGACTTCCACGATCTCGCTGATCGGGGCGACGTCCAGCTTGGCGGCGATGCGCGGCGCGAAGTTCTTGCCGCCCGAGGTGGCCGGCACGAGGATCGCGTCATAGTTGCCGGCCAGGGCCAGCACGGCGTCGGCTTCCGCCTCGGCCACGCCATGACCCAGGGCGGCGCTGTCGGCCAGCAGCACCTTGCGGACGCCGCTGATCTTGGCGGCGGCGTCGGCCACGGCCTTGGCGCCATGACCCAGAACCAGAACGTCCACGTCGGACGACAGCTTCAGGGCGGCGGTGACGGTCTTGTGGGTGCCATCGCGCAGGTGCGCGTTGTCATTATCGGCGACGACGAGAACGGCCATCTAGAGCACTCCCGCGATGTTGAGCTTGGAGACCAGGTCGGCGGCGGTTTCCACCTTGATGCCGGCCGAACGCTTGGCGGGTTCGGTGACCTTCAGAACCTTGAGACGCGGCGCGATGTCGACGCCGTAGTCGGCGGCGGTCTTGCTGGCGATCTCTTTCTTCTTGGCCTTCATGATGTTGGGCAGCGAGGCGTAGCGCGGCTCATTCAGGCGAAGGTCGGCGGTGATCACGGCGGGCAGATCCACATCCAGGACCTGCAGGCCGCCGTCGACTTCGCGGGTGACCTTGGCGGTCGAGCCCGAGATTTCGATCGCCGAGGCGTAGGTGGCTTGTGGCCAGCCCAGCAGGGCCGACAGCATCTGGCCCACGGCGTTGTTGTCGCCGTCGATGGCCTGCTTGCCCATCAGGACCAGGCCGGGTTGCTCTTCGCCGATGACGGCGGCCAGCAGCTTGGCCACGGCCAGGGGCTCGGGATCGGCGTCGGTGGTGACCAGAATGCCGCGATCGCCACCCATGGCCAGGGCCGTACGGATCGTCTCCTGGGCCTGAGCCGGGCCGATGCTGACGATGACGACTTCCGTCGCCACGCCCTTTTCCTTGAGACGCACGGCTTCTTCGACCGCGATCTCGCAGAAAGGATTCATCGACATCTTCACGTTCGCCAGATCGACGCCCGTCTGATCCGGCTTCACGCGGACCTTCACGTTGTAATCGATAACCCGTTTAACCGGGACTAGGACCTTCATCGGGTTTCACGCCTCCAGGCTGCGTTTTCTCCTGCGTGGGCACGGGATTACCCTTTTTGCACCGCAACGCAAGTTTCCCTTTGCGTAAGCGTAAAGTAGCGTCGCGCTCGGGGTTCAAACAACTGTACGACAGTTCGCGGCCGGCGTCCGCCCGCGCAGACAGGCCCGTCGCGCGAAAGGGCTGGTCAGGCCTGTGGACGGCCACTAAAGACGCGGGCCATGAACCGCACGATCAATCGCCTGAAGAACATTTTTGTCGGCCTGTTCGTCGTGAGCTGCGCGGCCATTTTCGCCTACCACTATATGTGGGTCTGGCCGAAGGCGCGCTGCGAGGCGCAAGGCCGCCCCTGGGCCGCCAAGTGGATGAAGTGCGGGCGGGTCTATTCGATCGAAACCCTGACCCGCAGGCCTCTGAATGTGCCGCCGATCAATGGCGAGCCGCGTGTCGCGCCTGCGCCGAAGCCGGACGTCGCGCCCAAGAAGTAGGCTTGCGACCTAGCGCGTCGCGCCGGGCTTCCAGAGCACGTCGGCGCGGCCCTGGTCGTTGGTCCAGCGGGCGGCGACGAACAGAAGGTCCGACAGCCGGTTGAGATATTTCAGCGCCGGATGGCCCACGATCTCGCCTTCGGTCTCCGCCAGTTGAACCACGGCCCGCTCGGCGCGACGGCAGACCGTGCGCGCCACATGCAGGGCCGCGGCGGCCGGTGATCCCGCCGGAAGGACGAACGAGTTGAGCGGTTCGAGCGCGCCGTTCAGGCGGTCGATCTCCTGCTCCAGTCGCTCGACCTGGCTTTCAACGATTCGCAGCGGCTCCCAGGCGGGCTTTTCATGCTGTTCCGGGGTCGCAAGGTCGGCGCCCAGGTCGAAAAGGTCGTTCTGGATGCGCTCCAGCATCGCGTCGAGTTCTGGATCGCCCGTGGTGTGTTGTCGCGCCACACCCAGGCAGGCGTTGGTCTCATCGACGCCGCCATACGCCTCGACCCGCAAGGACGCCTTGCTGACCGGGGCTCCCGTGGCCAGGCGCGTAGAGCCGCCGTCGCCTGTGCGCGTGTAGATCTTGTTGAGCGTGACCATGGGTCGCGGACCGCCGTTATCGATTTTCAGCGCGTGCGCCACCAGAATGCAGCCACCAGCACAAGGATGGCCACGAACTGGAGCAGGACGCGAAGCCGCATCAGCTTGTTGGAGTAGGAGCGGCCGAATTCTCCGCCCCTGAAGAGCGCGTACAGGCCCACACCGAGGGCTGAGAGCACCGCCAGCAGCACGGCTGGCACGAGGAAGTCGAACAGTCTGTCCATGGCTACAGGATAGGGGTTCGTCACAGGCTTTGCCATAGCGCTGCGTTCTTCGTGAAACGGCGTCCGATGAGTTAATTCGCCGAACGAGTTCGATGAGTGCATTTGTCGCACTGGCAATCGTCTACCGGTGTCATATATGTCCCCCAAGCCGTTGTTCGTCGATTTTTGGTTTGTTTGACGGTTGCAATCGCCTCTGTACGGCGATAATGCCCCCGATCCGATTTCAAAGTATGCGTTCGTTGAACATGATCACCTCCTCACCGCAGATCGTTCAACGCTTCATCCCCAGCGGGGAGGCAGGAGAAAAATCATGGCAAAGGCTTCAGTAGCCGTCGCCGCGTTCTCCGCGTCCGAACGCGAAGACGCCATGGCGGAAGTCCGCCAACTGATCACCGACCTGCGCGACGCCGCGCAGGATGGCCGCCAACTGGCGCGCCGCTACGCCGACGTTCTTCAGAATGTCGTCGATGAGTATTGCACTGAGTTTGAGAAGCGCGCCGAGGCTGCCCTCGCTCGCCTGGAGGCCGCCGCATGAGCTTTGTATCCGTCAATATAGAGTCGGCGACCGACGCACCCGTCAAGTTGACCCGCCGGGCCCTGGCCAAGCAGCGCACGCGCGAGCGCGTCCTGTCGGCCGCCCGTCGCCTGTTCAGTGAGCGCGGCTATGAAGGCGCGACCATCCGGGACATCGCGCAGGCCGCCGGCATGTCGACGGGCGCTGTCTTCGCCAGCTTCTCCGACAAGTCCGAACTGTTCGACGAGATTCTGACCGCCGACTACGAAGTCATCTACGCCCAGATGGTCCAGGCCGCCCGTGCGGGCGCCACCGTCGACGAGGCGCTGCTGGGCCTGTTCGGCGTCGCCTACAGCTTCCATCTTGACCAACTGCCGCTGCTGCGCGCCAGCATCGCCGTGTCCTGGACCCGCTCCGACGCCGCCGAGCGTCGCGCCCGAACCGACCTCAAGCACATCTTCCGCTTGATCGGCGAAGTCACCCAGCGTGGCATCGATCAAGGTCAATTGAAGAGCGATATTGATGCAAAGCTCTTGGCTGAAATGACTTGGGACGTGTATGTCGCCAACTATCGCCGCGCCGTTTTTGACGGTTGGTCGGCGGACGCGTTGCTGGCGCGGCTTTCGGATCAACTGAAAGTCATTTTCGCGGGCGCCCGCGCCTGATTGGGGGACGCCCCGGTGGGGCGGGCGTCCCTCTACATCTTAAACGACGCTAGCGTGTTCGAGGGGGACGGGCTTGGGCGTAAGAGACGAACAGAAAAAGGCGACGCGGGAGAAGGTCCTTGAGGCCGCCCGCGACCTTTTCAACGACGTCGGTTATGAGGAAACCACCATCCGCGCGATCGCGGAGCGGGCGGGTGTCTCAGTCGGCAGCGTTTTCACGACCTTTGCCTCGAAGGCCGAGGTGCTGAGCCATGTGATGGATCACAGGCTCACCGATCTGTACACGGAGTTCGATCGCGTTGTGCCGTTCCTGCGCGGCACCACGGTCGACCGGCTGTGCTCGATCTTCGCGATCCATTACGAGTTCGAGACCCGGCGGGTGAAGCTGTTCCTCGCCCACATCGCCGCCTCCTACAGCCCCAGCATTGATCCGGGCGTGACGCCCTATGGCCGCAACGCGCGTCTGATCGACATGCTGCGCGAAGTGCTGCGCGAGGGTGTCCGTCGCGGTGAAATCCGTGCCGACCTCGATCAGGACGTAGCCATCGACGTGCTGAAAGCCGTCTATGCGTGGAACTATCGCATCGCGGCCAGCAGCGGCGGCAAGGGCGACGCCAGCGCCATGTCGGCGGCGATGGACCAGCAGATCATGGCGATCTCGGACGGATGGCGGCCGCGCTAGGCAGTCACTTCTCCTTCTTCAGGCGCAGGTCCTGATAGTCGAAAGAGAAGTCGGCCAAAGGCGATACCGCCTTGACCAGGGCCGAGGTCACCACGCCGTTCGCCACGTCGAAGCTGATGAAGGCGTCCTCCTGGGTCCGGTCGTCAAAGACCGTCTGGAAGGTCTCGCCATCGAAGGGGATCAGCTTGCCCCGCAGGGACGGCGTCTTGTCGAACGACACGTGCAGCCCCCGGGTCTTGCCCTTGCCCGTCTCGCTGACCGTCACCGTGCCGTACCAGGGGTCGCGATAGACACCGGCATAGGCTGAAAGCGGCAGGCCCGGCTTAGGCGCCGCCGCTCTTGGGCGTGGTGGCGGTCGCGACATCCTTCAGCAACTGGGCGTCTGACTCGGCCTTGACCCGCTTGCTGGAGGCGATCCAGTCGAAGTCGCTGCGGCCTTGCAGGCGATCGGGCCCGCCATAGCGCAGCGATCGCAGCACCGGATTCTCCTCGGCGTTTGTCATGATCATGATGCCGCACTTCCGACCCGGCAGCAGGCCTGTATAGGAAATGAAGCCGGCCAGACCGCCGGTGTGCGACAGCAGACGCTCACCGCGATGGTCCTGCACGAACCAGCCCAGGGCGTAGGCCTGGATCGACGGTCGCACGGGGTTCTCCGCCGTCGGCCCGTCAGATGAACTGGTGATGGTCTGCGGCTTCCACATCTCGCGGGCCGAGGCTTCGCTCCACAGGCGCTTGCCGTCGGGCAGGGCGCCCAGGGCCAGTTGCACCCGCATCCATTTGCCGATGTCCTTTGCGGTGGTGTTGAGGCCGCCGGCTGCGGCGGCGGAATCGAAGCTGCCGTCGAAGGGCAGTACGGTCTGAGGGCCCAGGCCTCGCACCGGCGGTCCCATTCGGCAATGCGGTTCCGCCCGGCGGCTCCTGTCCACCATCGAGGGCATGGGCACGGTGTCGGTCATGCCCAAGGGGGACAGGATCCGCGTCTGGATGAAGACTTCCCAGGGCTTGCCCGTAACAGCCGCGATCACCTCGCCGGCGGCCACGTACAGCACGTTGTCATAGGCGTAGCCGCCCCGGAACTGGCCCCCGATCGGCAGGTATTTGAGGCCCGCCACGATGTCAGCGCGGCTATGCTTGGGATCGGGCCAGATCATCAGGTCGCCGGCCCCGAGCGTCAGGCCGCTGCGGTGGACCAGCAGGTCGCGCACGGTCATCAGCTTGGTGACCACCGGATCGATCATTTGAAAGTCAGGCAGGTAGCGGGTGACGGGCGCATCCCACTCGACCTTGCCCTCCTCGACCAGCATGGCCAGGGCCGCCGCCGTCATCGCCTTGGTGTTGGAGGCGATGCCGAAGATGGTGTTCTCGTCGCACCTGGCCGGCGCGCCCAGGCGCTTGACCCCATAGCCCTTGGCCAAGGTGATCTCGCCATTTTCGACAACCGCCACGCCCAAGCCGGGCTGGTCGGGAAAGGCGGCCATGACCTCCTGGGCGAAGGTGTCGACTGCAGCGGCGACCGAGCCGGTCTCGCGGGCCCTTGCCGAGCTACCGAAAGCCGCGAGGCCGGTGGTCGCGAAGGCCGAAAGCAGGGCGGCGCGGCGGGTCGTGGCGATCATGGCTTGTCCTTGAGGCGAGGCCGCGAAGCTAAGCTTGCCTGCTGGCTTGCGACAAGGGGCATGAATGACCACCCATCCCCGACTTCACGGGGTTGGGTGCGTTCAGTCAGTTGCCGCCGTCCAGCAGTCGTCGCGCGATCACCTGGGCCTGGATTTCGCCGGCGCCCTCGAAGATGTTGAGGATCCGGGCGTCGGCCAGCACGCGGCTGATGACGTATTCGGTGGCGAAGCCGTTGCCGCCATGGATCTGCAGGGCGTTGTCGGCGGCGGCCCAGGCCACGCGGGCGGCGATCAGCTTGGCCATGCCGGCCTCGACGTCGCAGCGCTTGTCCTCGTCCTTCTGGGCGGCCGCGAAATAGGTCAGCTGACGCACGCCCATGATCTCGGCGGCCATCATCGCCAGCTTGTTGGCCACGCGGGGGAACTCGAAGATCGCTTGCCCAAACTGCTTGCGGTCCATGGCGTAGGCCAGGCCCACCTCCAGCGCCGACTGAGCCACACCCACAGCGCGGGCGGCGGTCTGGATGCGGGCGCTTTCGAAGGTGGCCATCAACTGCTTGAAGCCCTGGCCGGGGACGCCGCCCAGCAGGTTCTCGGCGGGAACTTCGAAGCCGTCGAAGCCGAACTCGTATTCCTTCATGCCGCGATAGCCGATCACGCCGATCTCGCCGCCGCTCATGCCTGGGGCCGGGAAGTCGTCGCCCTCGATGCCGCGGGGCTTGGCAGCCAGCAGCATCGACAGGCCGCGATAGTCGGAGGTGCCCGGCTCGGTGCGAACCAGCAGGGTCATGACGTCGGCGCGGGCCGCGTGGGTGATCCAGGTCTTGTTACCCGTCACCACGTATTGCTCACCTTCCAGCGTGGCCCGGGTGCGCAGGGCGCCGAGGTCGGAGCCGGTATTGGGTTCGGTGAAGACGGCGGTCGGCAGGATCTCGGCGCTGGCGATGCGCGGCAGCCAATACTGCTTCTGGGCCTCGGTGCCGCCGGTCAGGATCAGCTCGCCGGCGATCTCGGACCGGGTGGCCAGAGACCCGACGCCGATCCAGGCGCGCGACAGCTCCTCGGAGACCACGCACATGGCGGTCTTGCCCATACCGCTGCCGCCATATTCTTCGGGGATGGTCAGGCCGAACACGCCCAGCGCGCCCAGTTCCTCGACCAGCTCGATGGGGATCAGCTCGTCCTTCAGGTGCCATTCGTGGGCGAAGGGCGTGACCTTGGCCTCGGCGAAGGCGTGGAACTGGTCGCGGATCATCTCGAAGGTTTCGTCGAGGCCAGTGTTTTCCAGCGTGGGACGGCCGCGCGCCTCGGCCAGGCGCTTGGCGATGGCGGTCTTGACGGCCTGGCCGCCGCCCTGGGTCATCAAGGTGACGAGGGCAGGGGCGGAGAGCAGGTCGAGGCTGGCGCGATCGGGGGTCAGGTCGCCGGGGCGGATGATCTCGCCCTGGTTCATGGCGATGCCGGTCGCCAGCTGGACGCCGTATTCGGCGAACAGCAGCTGGGCCAGCAGGGCCTCGATCTCGGTGAAGCGGCCGCTGGCTTCCAGGCGCTCGGCCCAGCCGGCCACCTGGTTCAGCAGCTCTGCATAAGAGGCGTACCAGCCAGCGCCGTGAACGACGTGCTGCTCCAGATCGGCCAGCTTGCGATCGACCTTGCCGTCCGGCCGGGCGATCCTGGCCTTCACGACCGGATGGGCCTTGTCGACAAACGCCTGGGCGGCCGTGGCGGCCTCGCGCAGCAGGCCCGTCAGGCCGGGCAGAACGATCGAGATATTATCCTGGGCGACCGTTGCGGTCATGACTTGCTCCCCTGCGCCAAACAGTTGTTTTCTTTCACTCTGGCTCTTTTCGCACCTGCGAGCAATGCCGCAGCGCAGCATAAAACCACAAAACACCCAAGAAACATGCTGAAAGTCCACCACCTCAACGAGTCCCGGTCGCAGCGCATCCTGTGGCTTCTCGAGGAACTGAGCGTTCCCTACGAGATCGTGTTCCACACCCGCGACGCCAAGACCCGCCTGGCTCCGCCGTCGCTGACCGACGTGCATCCGCTGGGCAAGTCGCCGGTGATCGTGCTCGACGACCTGACCGTGATCGAGTCCGGCGCGATCATCGAGCTATCGTCATCCGCCGCCACGGTGAAGGCCGGTTGGCGCCCGATCCGGCCAGCGCCGACTACGACCGCTATCAGCAGTGGCTGCACTATGCCGAAGGCTCAGCCATGCTGCCGCTGATGCTCAACATGTATGTCGGCCGTCTGGGCGAGGGCGGCGCGCCGCTGCAGCCGCGCATCCAGTCCGAGATCTCCAACCATCTGGCCTTCGTCAATGACAGCCTGGCCGGCCGCCAGTTCTTCGTCGGCGACAGCCTGACCGGCGCCGACATCCAGATGAGCTTCGTGCCCGAGGTCGCCAAGGCCATGGGCAAGCTGCCGGAATATCCGCACATGGCCGCCTGGATCGAGCGCATGCACGCCCGCCCGGCGTGGAAGACCGCTCTGGACAAGAGCGGACCGTACGCGCTGGGCGCCTGAGGCCAGCGGTGTCGCTCCCCACCGCGCCAGGTCCGATGGCCTTGGCGCGGTGGGGCATAGCTTCAGAGACTCTTGTCGACGATGACGCCCTGACCGGGCGGCAAGGCGGGGCGCGGCGAGGTCTTGGCTGCGGCGTCGTCGCCGTCACCGTCGTTGCGGATTTCGGGACCGGGACCTTCGGCGGCTTCCGCCGTCGGCGGCGTGATCGGCGGCGTGGTGCTGGAAATCTTCAAGCGCGGTCTCCAAGGTCGGCGCGGTCCGGGCGGGTCGCCTTCGCGCTTCGATGGCAAGACGACGCGGCTCTGCGACCGCCTCAAGCCCTTGGTGATCAGCTGACGGGATGTCTCGCTCAACATGAGCAAGATCTGTCTGTCCTGTCCCCGCCGCATGACCGCGACCTGTTCAAGGGCGGGCTCTTGGCAAGCGAGGGCGACGGCACGGACCCTCGCGACTACTGATTGCCCGAATAGGCTACGCCCTTGACGGTCTCGTCATAGGCCGCCGTCGGGTTGTTTTCGACGTTCATCAGCTTGGCCTTGGGAGCCCGCAGTTCGCGCAACCGCCAGGCGTTGGGCCCAACGCGGGTCACGATCGCATCAATATTCTCGTTATTGCCGTTGAGCTCCACGCCTGGTGAGGCGTCATGCAACGCAGGACGCCAACAGAGGGCCTTCAGCTCGGTGTCGCTGGTCCAGCTGGATGCGTTGCAGCGCGCCTTGAAGACATATTTCCGGTGCGGGGTCGTCGTCAGGTCGTGCAGCTCGAGGGTGTTGCTGCCCGCGGAATCAATGGCGTAGGCAGAATCGCTCCAGGAGATCGCCGCGATGGCGCCGCGCCAGTCCGCCCAGTCGCTATAGGTCTCGATCTCGACGCCGTTCTGGTCGAACAGGGTCACGGAGGGCTCATCGATCTGCTCCCCCGTGAGGTGGTGACTGACTTCATAGTGGATCTGCTCGACGCCATCGCGGGTCATCTTGAGCACATCGGTCAGCACCCAGGCTTCATTTTCGGGGTTTTTCAGAGACAGCACGACCTTGCCGTCGCGCCGGATCGTCAGGGTGTCGCCCTGTCGGGCGTCGGGTTGGCCCAGTTCCTTGAGAAGCCGAGCCTCCTTATCGCGCTCGTCGTGCTGGTCAGGGTCGGTTTCCGCTTCCACATAGGCAGGCCCCGTCGCGGGCTTCTTGATCGTGGGGAGCGCGGGCGCCGTTGTGGCTTGTGGCGCTGGGGGCCGCGCAGGCTTCTGGTCGCAACCCGCCGCCAGCAGCAGCGCGGCCGTCAACAACAGCCCGCGTGCGGGCTTCAATCCAAGAGCCATGACCTTTCCCCCAGGCGACGCCCACTGCGCCGATATCGAAGCGGCAAGCCTGGCGCAATCGCGCCCAAACCCAGTTTGGCAACCGCAGGGCAGGGGGGGCGTCGATTTTTTCCACATGAACGAAATCTGTCTGTCGGGTCCCCGACCCCGTTCAGCTTCACCCTGTCATGGTCTGTCTCACGGGGTTGATGACCCCGGACACATTCCATCGGGACAAGGACTATCGACATGACCAGCATCAAGACTTTCAAGACCATCGCCCTGACCTTGGCCGCCTCGGCCAGCGCCCTGACCCTGGTTTCGGCTCCGTCGGCTTTCGCTGTCGAGCAGCGCCTGGGTGGCGTCGTCGGCTGCAACGCCTCGGGCCACAAGCAGGAAGGCGGCGCGGTGCTCGGGGCCCTGCTGGGCGCGGTCGCCGGTAGCAACCTGGCCAAGAACGACCGTGGCACGGGCACCGCCATCGGCGCCGTGGTCGGCGCCGGCGCCGGCTCCTATGTCGGCTGCAAGATGCAGAAGAAGGACGCCCGTGAGGCGGTCGGCGGCACCTACAAGAGCGACGGCACCCGCTACGCCCAGTCGGTGCAGGCCGCGCCGGTGACGCGCATCAACGACAAGTTCGTCGCCCGCTCGAACCTGAACCTGCGTGCCTCGGCTTCGATCCGCGGCGCCAAGGTGGGTGGCGTTCCGGCTGGCCAGACCTTCCAGGCGCTGGGCCGCACCGGTGACGGCAAGTGGATCCTGGTCGGCCAGGACGGCGTCGGCGTCGGCTATGTCTCCAGCGCCTACGTCTACCGCGCCTAACGCCTAGAGGTCTGGAGCGCGGCTCCTGTCCCTTGTCGCGCTCCAACGAGAGCCCGTCTGGTCCCCCCGGCCAGGCGGGCTTTTTCGCACCGGGCTAGCCGAGTGCGCTGACCCCGCCCAGCCAGGTCTGCCAGATCACCACCAGCGCCCAGTGCAGAAGCACGGCGGGCCACAGCGAGCCGGTCACATGCCGCATGATCGCGCAGCCCAGGCCCAGCACCACGCAGCACAGCAGGAAGTCGGGCCGCAGGAACACCGGCGCAGCGGTCGGCAGGAAGGTCACGGCCTCGATCACGTGCCAGAGCGTGTAGAGCGTAGTCGAGATCGCGATATCCAGCGCGGGCCTCGCCGGCTCGTCGCGACCCGGCGTCAGCAGGCCGCGAAACGGCGATCTCCTCGCCCAGGGCGGGGATGAAGCAACGACCGTCAGCAGGCGCAGCGGCAGGCACCGGCTAGGTCGGGGTCAGGTGATAGACGGCCGGTCGAGAAGCCGATGACGGCCATCAGGCCCAGGGTCACGATCGAACCGGCCAGGCAGAACAGCCAGCCTTGAACCGTCGGCAGGGTCGTCAGACTTCGACCCAGTCGTCGCAGCGCCGCCTGGATCAGGTGCGCCACCGCAGCACGGTCTCCTTGACCGGATTGACGAAGGCCCGGCCCTCGGCGCGGCTGGCCAGCCATTCGCGCTTGCACTGCTGGTACCAGCGGGCCTGCTGGTCGGCGTCGCCCACCCACATCAGCGGCGGATTGGACTGCAGGCCCTGGCTCTGGACGCCGACGATATAGCCGTCCTGGCGCAGGAAGGCCCGGGCCGCGATCCGGATGATCGGATAGAGGGCCGTGAAGGCCCAGTGATCGGACCACATGATCTGGTTCATGCGGGTCTTGTTGGCGTTGATCGGCGTCATCGCCGACAGGGCCAGCACCTGCTTGTCGCCCACCGTCACATGCTCCCAGCGCAGGCCGGGCAGGCGGAAGGTGATCTCGGTCAGCGGCTCTCCGCCCAGGATGGCGTAGGCCTTGGAGTTCTTCGACGGCTCGTGCCGCACCATCGTAAAGCCGGCTTCCGAGGGGGCGAAGCGCTTGGTCTTGTCGTGCTGGCTGGCGGTGGTGCGCCACCACCATTGCTGGTGCACGTAGGGGCCGTGGGCCGGGTCGATCAGGCCCAGCACCGCGTGGTCGATATGGATGTCATAGTCCAGGTGGTCGACCAGCTTGGGCTTGCCGCCCACCACGCCGGGGATCACCGGCGGGGCCTCCGGCGGCTCGCCGTCGAAGCGGGCGTCCGACGCCATCCAGATCCAGACCAGGCCCTGCTGCTCGACGATCGGATAGCGGCGCACCCGCACCTTGCCGATGTCGATCTCGCTGTCGGGCGTCAGCGACGGGATGGCCGTGCAGGCGCTCGTCCGTGCCGAACCGCCAGCCGTGATAGGGGCACTCGATGCTCTCAGCGCCGTTGGCCTCGGTCTTGACCCGACCGGCCGACAGCGAGGCCGCGCGGTGCGGGCAAACGTCACGGATGGCGTAGGCGGCGCCGGCCTTCGTGCGGCCCAGCAGCACCGGCTCGCCCAGAAATTCGCGGTGCTCCATCTTGCCGGGCTTCAGGTCCGGCGACAGGGCGGCGACATACCAGGCGTCCGTGACGAAGCCCTCGCCGAACTTGGTGGCGGGCGCGGACTTGGCGGCGGGTTTGGAGGCGTCGTCGGGCATGGGGATCTTATAGCCCAGTTTGTTGGCTTTTCACGACGCCTTGAGCGGCGTGTCACTGGCGGTGGGCAACTCATCGCCGGCGCGATCCAAGAAGCCGATCAGGTCCGAGGGGCGCGCTTCGCCCGCGCGTCGGCGCAAGAAGTTGTCGGCGGTTTCGACGGAACCAATCTTTTCGGCCACCGCGACCGCGATCCACTGATTGAGCGATACGCCGTCTTCCTTGGCCAGGCGCTGAGCGGCGGTCTTCACCGACATCGGCAGCTTGAGGGGGTAAGATGCCTTGGTCATTCATCGAGCTCCTTCAAGCACTCCGCTGGGGTCATGACCCGGAGTTGAAACAGTTTCGCCGGCCCAAAGTCCCTGACGTTGTGTGTCACCAGGGCGCGAGCGTTACCGTTCACCGCCGCTTCCAAGACCATCTCGTCACCGGGGTCGCGAAGTTGCGGCCGCCAGCGAAAATGACATTCGACAGGTTCGCTGGCGCTCGCGAAGGCCGCGAGAAAGCCGTCGATCTCCTGGTCTTCAAACCCGTGCGCCCGCCGCTGATCTGGCCGCTTGAGCACATCTTCGTACTCCAGGAACAGAGCTGGCGAGACCAGTGGTGTTACCTCGCCAGCCGCCACTTTTCGAAGCAGGGCGTTGCTGGCGCCCGTTCGACTGCGCAACGCCGCGACGAGGACGGAGGTGTCCAGAACTGCGCGATACATATCTTATAAGATATCACATTGACGCTCTGCCGCCTACCGCGAGGCCGCGGTCTCCACCAGGCGCTGATAGAACCGCACCATGCGTTCCACATTGGCCAGGATGATGTGCTCGTCAGTGCCGTGGATCATCCTGGTCTCGTCCACCTTCAGCACCAGCGGCTGGAAGCGGTAGACGTCGGCGGCCACGGGGGCGAGGTAGCGGCTGTCGGTGCCGGCGGTGACCAGGCCCGGGGTGACCGGCGCCTTGCTCTCGTCGGCGGCCAGGCCCGCCAGGGTCTTCCAGGCGTCGGAGGTGGTCGAGGACACCTTTGACGGCTCGTCCGGCGTCTTGGTCCATGACAGCTGCACCGGCAGCTTGCCGACCGCGCTCTTGGCCTGGGCCATCACCTTGGCCGAGGTGTCGCCGGGTGCGATGCGATAATTGATCCAGGCCGTGGCGTCCTGCGGCAGCACGTTTTCCTTGGGCGAGCCCTTCAGCATGGTGGGGGCGATGGTGGTGTGCAGCATGGCCGCGCCGGCCGGGGTCTTGGCGGTGACTTTGATCAGCAGGGGCGCGAACAGCCAGGTGTTGGCGGCCGCCATCTTGACCACCGGCGAGGCGTGCGGGGCCAGAACCTTCAGCATGTCGGCGCCGGGGCCGTTGAACTTCATCGGGAACGGCTTGTCGGCGATGGCCAGCACGGCGCGGGCCAGGGTGGCGACGCCCGTTTCGGGCGGCGGGGCCGAGGAGTGGCCGCCGACGGCGGGCGCGACGATCTTCATCGTGGCATAGCCCTTCTCGGCCGTGCCGATGATGGCGGTGGGCTTGCCGGTGACGGGATGGTCGGCGACCACGGCCATGCCTTCGTCCAGAACGAACTGGGCCTTGATCCCGCGCGACTTCAGCAGCGACGCGGCGGCCCGCGCGCCGACGCCGCGCACCTCCTCGTCATGGCCGCTGACGACGATGACGGTGCGAACCGGCTTGAAGCCGCCCGCCGCCAGGCCGTCCAGCGCCTCGAACAGCGTGACCAGCGAGCCCTTGTCGTCGATCGAGCCGCGACCCCAGACCGCGCCGCCCTCGACCACGCCGTCGAACGGCGGATGGGTCCATGAGCCTTCGCTGCCGGGCGTCACCGGCACGACGTCCTGGTGGGCCATCAGCACGATCGGCGGCAGGGCTGGATTGGAGCCGGTCCAGGTGTAGACTAGGGTGTGGCCCGCGATCACCTCGCGTGTCATGGCGGCGTGGGCGGCGGGATAGGTGGTCTGCAGCCAGGCGTGCAGCTTGTCCCACTCGGCCGGCTGGTCGTCGGCCTTGTCCTGGTGACTGACGGTCTGGAAGCGCACGGCCTGGGCCAGGTCGGCGGCGGCCTTGGCCGTGTCGACCGGACGGGCGGCGGCCAGACGGACGCTGGCGATATCCACCGTCGCGGGCGGCTTGAAGGTCACGGTCCGCACCGCCACCACGCCGGCCACGGCCAGCACCAGTCCCACGGCCGTCAAGCCGACCTTGCCTGCGATACCCATCACGCGCCTCCCCCAAACATTTGTTCGGGACTGTGCGGCGGCGCGGGGCGATTGCCAATCCCTTGTGGGGACTCGACCACTGGCCCCCTCCTGACGGCTTCGCCGTCGTCCTCCCCCGTAGGGGAAGATGAAACGCGCTGACCTCATCTTCCCCCTCCGGGGGAAGACGGCTGCGCAGCAGCCCGTAGGGGGCAAGTGTCAGCGACCTCGCGCTTTCGCTGCGATGGTGATGGGAAGGGTCGCGGAGCGTCCGGGCCTCGCCCGGAATGTGTGAGTTCTAAGTACCGTTTCGACGAAGACGAACGCTCCGCGTGATCGTTATCCCTCTGGCCGGGGCGCGCGGGTCTCGTTCAACCCTTCACCCCCATCCGGGCTGCCCTCCTCGCGACGGACCCAGCCCTCAAGCTGCAGCCACGCCGATTCCGGAGGACCCGGAACGTACCTTCGGACGGGCGGGGACCTCCGACGAGAGTTCCCCGATGGACAGGTTTACGTCACCTGTCCTCGTTTAAGCCCAGCCCGGTCCCGCTCACGCGACTCCGGTGGCCCCGCTCGATCACCCCTGACAGCCGCCTCTGGTCGCCGGCCGGACGCCCTTCCCGTGCTGTCAGGTGAGATTGATTATGCGGGCGGTTTGAACGCGGAGGATGGGCGCGCTCGTTTTATTTTCAGGGCGTTGATCTCGTTGGGCTTTGTTCTGAAAGGCACGGGGATACAGCGCCGCCGATCCCCGTTCTCGCGCCGAGGCGGGCTGCCCGCGCGCCTATTTTCAGATAGCCGGTGCGAATACGCTTCCGGATCCCTAGTTTAGGGGCATGGCCCAACTGACTGTCTGGTTCGACGGCGCGTGTCCGCTCTGCCTGCGCGAGATCGCCCTGATGCGGCGGCTCGACCGGTCGGGCGCGATCGACTTCATCGATGCGGCGGAGGGCGACGCCCAATGCCCGATCGACCGCGCCGATCTGCTGGCGCGCTTCCACGCCGCCGAGGATGGCGTGCTGCTGTCCGGCGCGGCGGCCTTCGCGGCCATGTGGCGCGCCATTCCACCGCTGCGCCCCTTCGGCCTGGCGGCGAGACAGCCCTGGGTGCTAGCGGTTCTGGAATTCACGTACCGCCGGTTCCTGCGCGTGCGGCCCCGGCTGCAGCGGCTGGTGACGCGGTGGACGACGTCCTGAGGCGGGGCGAGGTGTCAGGAGCTGCGTGCGGTCTCGATCCCTCTCCCATAGGGAGAGGGTTGGGGTGAGGGGGCGTCGGTCACCGGCGTGCAGGCACGCCGGCGAACGCCGTAACCTCTCACCCTCCCACCGCTTCGCGGCGGGCCCCTCCCTCTCTCTATGAGAGAGGGAATTGGAGGCCGCATCGGGTCGCAAGCACGCTTTCCCACGGCCGATAACCCGCCCCCTAAAGCGCCCCGCTCAACTCCTGCACCTCTTCAAACGTCCGCAACCCCGGCCGTTGCGCGCACACCAGCACCCCCATGTTCCCCGGCAGGTGCTGGTTGGCCAGCATCTTCTCGTGGGCCAGGGGGATGTCGTTCCAGGGGAACACTTCCGACAGGCAGGGGTCGACGCGGCGGTCGATGACCAGCTGGTTGGCGGCGCTGGCCTGCATCAGGTTGGCGAAGTGGCTGCCCTGGACGCGCTTCTGGCGCATCCACAGGAAGCGGGCGTCCATGGTCAGGTTGAAGCCGCTGGTGCCGGCGCAGATGGCGACCATGCCGCCGCGTTTGACGACGAACACCGAGACCGGGAAGGTCGCCTCGCCGGGGTGTTCGAACACCATGTCGACGTCGCGATTGCCGGTGATCTGCCAGATCGCCTTACCGAACTTGCGGCTTTCCTTCATGTAGTCGTTGAATTCGGGGCCGTTGACCTTGGGCAACTGGCCCCAGCAGTTGAACTCGTTGCGGTTCAGCACCGCCTTGGCCCCCATCGACAGCACGAACTCGCGCTTGTCTTCGGAGCTGACCACGCCGATGGCGTTGGCGCCGGCCACGGCGGCCAGTTGCACGGCGAACACGCCCAGGCCGCCCGAGGCGCCCCAGACCAGAACGTTTTGACCTGGCCGCAGCTCGTGCGGCTTGTGGCCGAACAGCATGCGATAGGCGGTGGCGAGGGTCAGGGTGTAGCAGGCGGCCTCTTCCCAGGTCAGGTGCTTGGGGCGCGGCATCAGCTGGCGCGACTGCACCCGGCAGAACTGGGCGAAGCTGCCGTCCGGCGTCTCGTAGCCCCAGATGCGCTGGCTGGTGGAGAACATCGGGTCGCCGCCGTTGCACTCCTCGTCGTCGCCGTCGTCCTGGTTACAGTGGATGACCACCTCGTCGCCCGGCTTCCAGCGCTTGACCTTCTTGCCCACCGCCCAGACGATGCCCGAGGCGTCGGAGCCGGCGATGTGGTAGGGTTGCTTGTGGCCGTCCAGCGGGCTGATCGGCTCGCCGAGCGCGGCCCAGACGCCGTTGTAATTGACGCCGGCGGCCATCACGAGCACCAGCACCTCGTCCTCGCCGATGGTCCAGGTGGGCACGACCTCGACCTGCATGGCCTGGGTGGGCTTGCCGTGGCGCTCCTTGCGGATGCTCCAGGCGTACATGTTTTTGGGCACGTGGAAGGGCGGCGGGATCTCGCCGATCTCGTAGAGGTCTTTGACGGGCGTCTGTTCAGGCGTGGTGGTCATCGTGTCACTCCCCGTTTCCTTCGGCCCAGAGTTCGTTGCGTTGCAGCAACGTCCGAAGGCCCAACTCGGCTGCGCGCGGGCCAGTCGAAACGGTGAATTCCCCCCGCCGGCCCGTCATTCTTGGATCGAAATGAGAGAAACCACCTCGAAGGCGCCTAAGCTGTGACAACTGTTTGAAACAGGCAAGTGGAATCTTGTGCGACGCAGCATGGGGCGGCCGTCGATCCGAAGCGCGCGCGGAATTGATCGACCGCAAGGCCGTCGCTCGCCGCCTGGGTTCTGAATGGGCGCGGCGCCAAGCTGGGCGTCAATTTGCTGGAAGTCCTGAGCCATGAGCAACACGCCCCACGAACTGCACGAAGAGTTTCCAGGACGCTGACCTGATCAACGCCCTGAAGGCCAGCGACGCCGAGCTGGGCCTGGCGTTTGACGGCTATCATGACGTCAATCGCACCGTTCACCGGATGGAGACCAACATCGAGGCGGTGGCCGACGCCGTCCTCGAGGACTTCAAGAAGCAGCGCCTGGAACTGAAGGACAAGATCGCCTCGGCCCTGGCCAAGCTGGCCTGAGGCCGCCCCACGCCCGGCGGCGCGCATGCGTCGCCGGGCCGCTTCGCCCTGGCGATATTGCATCGCAGCAAAACCGGGTTCATGATCGACGGTAATCAAGAACGATAAGTCGGGAGCGCGGGAATGTCAGGCAAGCCGTATCAGCACGAGCCGGATGCGCCGTGGATTTTCCGCACCTATGCCGGGCACTCGACGGCCGAGAAGTCCAACGCCCTGTATCGCGCCAACCTGTCCAAGGGCCAGACCGGTCTGTCGGTGGCCTTCGATCTGCCCACCCAGACGGGCTACGACCCCGACCACATCCTCGCCCGCGGCGAAGTTGGCAAGGTCGGCGTGCCGATCAGCCATCTGGGCGACATGCGCCAGCTGTTCGACCAGATCCCGCTGGACCAGTCCAACACCTCGATGACCATCAACGCCCCGGCCGCCTGGCTGCTGGCGATGTATGTGGCGCTGGCCGACGAGCAGGGGGCCGATCGCAAGCTGCTGCAGGGCACGACGCAGAATGATCTGATCAAGGAATATCTGTCGCGCGGCACCTACATCTTCCCGCCGGGCCCGAGCCTGCGGCTGATCGGCGACATGATCGCCTGGTGCTATCTGGAGGTTCCGAAATGGAACCCGATGAACGTCTGCAGCTATCACCTCCAGGAAGCCGGCGCGACGCCGGAGCAGGAGCTGGCCTTCGCCTTGGCCACCGCGATCTCGGTGCTCGACACCGTCAAGGCCGGCGGCCAGGTGCCCGAGCAGGACTTCGAGATCGTCGCCTCGCGCATCAGCTTCTTCGTCAACGCCGGCGTGCGGTTCGTCACCGAGCTTTGCAAGATGCGGTCGTTCACGCGCCTGTGGGACCAGATCCTGCTTGAGCGCTACGGCGTGCAGGACAAGAAGGCCCGCCGCTTCCGCTATGGCGTGCAGGTCAACAGCCTGGGCCTGACCGAGCAGCAGCCCGAGAACAACGTCTATCGCATCCTGATCGAGGCCCTGGCGGTGACCTTGAGCAAGGACGCCCGCTGCCGGGCCCTGCAACTGCCGGCGTGGAACGAGGCCCTGGGCCTGCCGCGTCCGTTCGACCAGCAGTGGTCGCTGCGCCTGCAGCAGGTGCTGGCCTACGAGACCGACCTGCTGGAATACGAGGACCTGTTCGACGGCTCGCACGTGGTCGAGGCCAAGGTCGCCGAGCTGAGCAAGGGCGCGCTGGAGCAACTGGCGCTGATCGACGAGATGGGCGGCGCCCAGAACGCCATCGACTACATGAAGACCCAGCTGGTGGCGTCCAACGCCAAGCGCGTGCGCTCGGTCGAGACCGGCGACATGACCGTGGTCGGCGTCAACCGCTGGACCGACACCGAGGTCTCGCCCCTGTCGGCCGGCGAAAGCTCGATCGAGACCGTCGATCCGCGCCTTGAGGCCGGCGTCGTCGAACGCATCAAGGCCTGGCGCGAGGCCCGCGATGACGGCGCGGTGCAGGCGGCGCTGGCCGACCTCAAGGCCGCTGCCCAGGATGGCCGCAACATCATGGAACCTTCGATCGTGGCGGCCAAGGCCGGGGTCACCACCGGCGAGTGGTCCGGCGCGCTGCGCGAGGTGTTCGGCGAATATCGCGGCCCGACCGGCGTCGCCATCGTGGTCTCGACCGGCGAGGCCGAGGACGTCGAGGCGGTGAAGCGCGAGGTCGAGAGGGTCTCGCAGGTGCTGGGCCGCACCCTGACCTATCTGGTGGGCAAGCCGGGCCTGGACGGTCACTCCAACGGCGCCGAACAGATCGCCACCCGGGCCCGGGCCGTCGGCATGGAAGTCGTCTATGACGGCATCCGCTCGACCCCCGACGAGATCGTCCGCCGCGCCAGGGAAAGCCGCGCCCACGTGGTGGGCCTGTCGATCCTGTCGGGCTCGCACCTGGATCTGGTGCAGGAAGTGATCCGCCTGATGCGCGCCGAGGGTCTGGGTGGCATCCCCGTCGTGGTGGGCGGCATCATCCCCGACGCCGACGCCCTGATCCTGAAACAGATGGGCGTGGCGCGGATCTACACGCCCAAGGACTTCAAGATCACCGACATCATGGGCGACGTGGTCAGGCTGGTGGAGCACGCCGTGGTGGCGGAAGCCTAAACCCGCGCCAGCTTCCACGCGGCCAGGAATCCCACCCCCGCCAGGGGCGCGAAGGCGGCGAACAGCCAAAAGCCGTGGGCCTGGGCGGCGGCGGGGTCGATGCCTTGGCCAAAGCCCAGGATGTTGGCCATGGCCCCGGCCGCCGCCGCGCCGACGGCGCCGCCGATCAGCTGGGTGGTGGGCACCGCGGCCGAGGCCAGGGCCTGTTCGTCGGCCGGGGCCGAGGCGATGGCGTGGCGGGCGATGAACGCCCAGCTGAGGCCAAAGCCGCAGCCCAGCACCAGCAGGGCCAGGGCGATCTCCCACAGACCGCTCTGGGTCACGGCCCAGGCGCTGGCCAGCACGCCGACCAGGATCACGCCGGCGCCCGTGCGGATCGCCACGCCGTCGCGCTGGGGCGGCAGGTTGGAGACCGCCAGGGCGCAGGTGGTCCAGCCCGCCGCGATCGCGCCGATCACATAGCCGGTCACCAGCGGCGAGGCGCCCTGGCGGGCCTGGATGAAGGCCGGGCCATAGACCGTGAAGCCGATGGCGGCGGCCTCGAAGGCGAAGACGGTAAGCAGGCCAAGGCCGGTGGCGGTGGACAGGTCGCCGGCCGCGCGCGGCAGCAGTCGGTCGCGCGTCCGCCGGTTGGCGACCAGCATGGCGGTCATCGACAGGACGCCGCCGATCGCCAGCAGGGCGGCCAGGCGCGGATCGCCCACCACCCCGGCCGTGCCGATCAGCGCCACGCCGGCCACCAGGAACGCCAGTTGCGGCGCGGGGATGCGGTTGCGCTCGTCGCCGCGCTTCTCGGACGGCAGCATGGCCATCACCGCGCCGACGAAGATCACCGCCTGGACCACGAAGATCCAGAAGGCGCCGCGCCAGAAGCCGGCCTGGGCGAACAGGCCGCCCAGCAGCGGCCCCAGCAGGGTGGCCCCGCCCCAGATCCCGGCCACTGCCCCATAAACGCGCGGCCACAGGCTTTCGGGGAAGAGGGCGGTGATGGCCACATAGCACAGGGCCACGATGGCTCCCGCGCCCAGGCCCTGGACCAGTCGTCCGAGGATGAAGGTGATGAAGTCGGGGGCCAGGGCGCCCATGGCGCAGCCCACGGCATAGACCAGGCCGCTCAGGGCGGTGGCCCGGCGCAGGCCCAGCCCGATCGACAGCTTGCCCGAGCAGGCGCCGGCCACGATCGAGCCCATCAGGAAGGCCGCCACCGACCAGCCGAAATACTGATAGCCGCCGATCTCGCGCGCCACGCTGGGCATGATGGTGGCGGTCACCAGGGTGTCGGCCGCGTTCAGCCAGATCCCAAGGCACAGCAGGGCGAACCTCGGCAGCAGCGTGCGGTCGAGCAGGGCGGGGCGCCCGGTGGGCTGAGACTTGGGGGAGGCGGACATGGGCTGGCGGTGATGCCCGTTTCTGGCCGCCGCGCCAAGTCCGAGCGACTACGGATCAGGGGTGTCGCCGCGCCGTTTGACGATTGAACCGGGCGCCAAGGTCGTGCTTGGTGCGGCGTTAACCTTTTCCAGGCGCTCCCCGCCCATGGCCTATCGCGTTCCGCGCCATCCGCGCATCGAGCATCACGCCCGCCGCCAGACCCGTCTGGCGCGGCTGACGGGACTCGCCCTGCTGTGGCTGCTGGTGCTGGTCATGGCCTTCGTGGCCCAGCGCGTGATCCCCGACCAGCACTTGCCGTGGAAACCGCTGAGCATCGTCGATCCCGTCGGCATGGCCACTCGCCTGAAGGCCGCGCGGGCCGGCGCCGATCCGCGCCAGTGTCGCGCCATCCTGGCCCAGGCGGGCGTGTCGTTCACCGAGGTTCCCGACCGCGTCGAGGGCGAGGGCGGCCTGTGCCATGTCCGCGACGCGCTGCGGGTCGAGGCCGGCATGGCCAAACTCAGTCCCGCCGACGCGCCCCTGGCCTGCAAGGAAGCCCTAGCCCTGATCCTGTGGGAGCGGCAGGTGGTGCAGCCGGCCGCCGATGAGCTGCTGGGGCGCAGCGTCGTGGCGCTGGACCACTACGGCAGCTATGCCTGCCGGCGCATGTACGGCAAGGCCGAGGGGCCGGTCAGCGAGCATGCCTCGGCCGCCGCCATCGACATCGCCGCCTTTCGGCTGGCCGATGGCCAGACGGTGTCGGTGGCCAGCGACTGGACCGATCCCGGCCCCAAGGGTCAGTTCCTGCGCCGGGTTCGCGACGGGGCCTGCCGGGTGTTCCAGACCACGCTGGGACCCGATTACAACGCCGAGCACCGCGACCACTTCCACCTCGATATGAGCGGCGGAAACCTGTGCGCCTGAAGTCCGTCTAAGGCGTCAGCTCTTGCTCAGGTCCATGCCCAGGGTCGGGCCGATGCCGTCGGGGTGCTCGCCGAACGGATGGCTTGCGGAGCGGCGCGTCGCGGCGGCCTCCAGCTTGCGGCGCAGGTCCTCGCCCAGCACCAGGGCCGGGACGTCCTCTTCCGGGTCGTCGGGATCGCTGGGGATCGAGGCGGCGATCACCTGGCGCAGGCGCTCGCCAAACACCGCATCCTCGGGTGAGCCCGGCGTCGGGGGGCTATCGAGGAAGCCCATGACTTCCTCCAGCGCGGTTTCGGCGATCATGGCCTTGCTCATCTGACGCTCCTCGAATGACTCTCGGGAGGCAACGGCGAGGGGCGGGGCGGGTTCCGGTTTCACGCCCCGTTCTCCCCGGCGAAGGCCGGGAGACGGCGAAAAGCGAGCCTTGAAAGTCGGTTACCTAAAGCGTCGCCGCGAGGGCGGCCATCTGATCGGCCGCGACGCCCCATCCCTCGGTGAAGCCCATCTGCGCGTGGGCCTGGCAGTCCTCGACCGTCCAGTGCCGCGCGATGGCGGTGTAGCGGGTCTTGCCGTCGCCAAGATCCTCGAAGGTGACGATCCCGGTCATGAAGGGCTTGGCCGACGGCTTCCAGGTTTCGGTGAAGGCGTCGGTGAATACGATCTTGCGGTTCTCGATCACCTCCAGATAGACGCCCGGATTTTCGACCACCTCGCCATTGGGACCGCTCATGGTGATCAGGCTGTTGCCGCCGGTGCGCACGTCAATCACCGCTTTGGACACCTTCCACGGCGGCGGGCAGAACCACAGCGGCAGCAGCTCGGGCGTCGTCCAGCACTTGAACAGCTTGGCGGGCGGAGCATCAATGATCCGTTCCAGGACCAGTTCGCGATCGGAAGAAAAATCGGCGGTGTCGAGCGGCATGGGGCGTCTCCTGCGTCTTGCTGTTCTCGCCCTAAGGACGGCTGCGATCCAGTCGTCCCGACAGCGGCCGCAAAAGATTCTCGAACCGCGTTCGGCGATGGCCTTCGACAAACGGCGGCGGTTTCCGCGCAAGGGGGCGAACGTTCACGGGGCGGCGCGCAACGACGGCGCCGGAATCCCGTTGGCTTCAAGCACATCCAAAGGAGCCACCGTCATGCCCGAACGCGAAGACGCCTCCGAAAGCCAAGACGCCCCCGAACGCCGAGATGCCTACGAGCCGACCAGTGTCGAGGCCATGGGCCTCCAGCAGGGCGGCGGTGTCGGCGCTCGGCGACCTGGCCCGCCAGGCCGAGCCGTCGGTCGTGGTCCCCGAGGAGGCCGACGCAGATGACGCGTCCGAAGAGGCGATCGGGCGAGCGCATCCGCACGACTAGAGTATTTTCCGACGAAGCGGATGCCGGCTACCGATCCAATTGGATCGGAACTCTACCTGTGTGGTCCCGGATGCGGGTGCGGCCTTTTCATGTTCGCCAGTCGGTCAATTTCGACGGGGTCCATTGTCGCCGCACGCCGTCGTCCTAGCGAATGATGGTAGCGCAATCACAACGACAGGGACCACACCCATGCTCAGCCGGCGATCCACCCTGAAGGGAATGGCCTTAGCCGGCGCGGCGTCGTTGGCGCCGCCGGCGGCCTTGGCCGGCGCCGCGTCGGGGGCTCGGCATTATGCCTCCAATCAGACTCAGCGCTGGCTGGCGCAGCCCGCGCCCACGCTCGCCTCGCGGAACGAGGGCATCTTCAAGCGGTCCTTCTCGGTGTCGCTCGACACCCCGGCCCAGACGATCGAAGGGTTCGGCGGCTGCTTCAGCGAGAAGGGCTGGGAGGCGCTCTCGACCCTCCCGCCGGCCTCGCGCGCCAAGGCTCTGGACGCCCTGTTCGGCGGCGGCGCCAGCTTCAACCTGTGCCGCACGCCCATCGGGGCCAACGACATCACCCGCGACTTCTACAGCTATGACGAGGTCGACGGCGATTTCGGCCTGGCGCATTTCAGCATCGACAAGGACAAGCAGACCCTTCTCCCGTTCATCCACGAGGCCCTGAAGCGTCGGCCGGACCTGAAGCTGTGGGCCTCGCCCTGGTCGCCGCCGACCTGGATGAAAAAGAACAAGCACTACGCCCAGAGCACGCCCTGGCAGAACGGGCGGCCCAACGGCGTTCGGCCCGATCAGGTGATGCGTGAAGGCGTCGACGGCTTCATCCAGGATGATCGCTACTTCACGACCTACGCCCAGTACTTCCGCCGGTACGTCGAGGCTTATCACGCCGAGGGCGTCGAGATCGGCCTGGTCATGCCGCAGAACGAGTTCAACTCGCCGCACCCATTCCCCGGCTGCGTCTGGACGGCCGAGGGGCTCATCCGCTTCCTGCCGTTCCTGCACGAGGCGGTCAGTCCGCTGGGCGTGAAGATCTTCCTGGGCACGCTGGAGCGCGACAAGCCCGAGATCGTCGATGCGGTCATGGCCGATCCCAAGAGCGCGGCGATCATCGAAGGCGTCGGCGTCCAATGGGCCGGCAAGAACGCGCTGGAGGAAATCCGCGCCCGCCATCCGGCCTTGAGGATCTGGGGCTCCGAGCAGGAATGCGGCGTCGGGACCAACGACTGGCGCTACGCCCGCTATGGTTGGAAGACGATGATGAAGTACTTCCAGAACGGCGCCAGCGCCTGGCAGTACTGGAACATCGCCATGCCCGCCGATGGCATGAGCGGCTGGGGTTGGCCGCAGAACGCCCTGATCTCGGTGGACGGCGCGGCGCGAACCTATCGCCTGACGCACGACTACTGGGTGCTGCGCCACCTCAGCGCCCACGTGAAGCCCGGCGCGCGCTTCCTGCCCACCTTCGCGGGGTTCGGCTACGAGAACCAGCTCGCCTTCCGCAATCCTGACGGAGAGCTGGTGCTGGTGATCCATAACGATCTGGCCGATCCCGATCATCTGCATATCGGGGTGGGCGGCAAGCAGATCGACCTGACCTTGCCGGCTGACTCCTTCAACACCGTCCTGATCCCCGCCGCCTGGATCTAGGGCGTGCTTGGCGTGGGTTAGGTCTGAAAAAGCCGTCTGGGATCGCTCCCGGGCGGCTCTTTGTCGGCTTAGCTCTGGACCCCTGCCTTGACCGGCCGCGCTCCCCGCCGCAGTGTGCGCGCAATTCAAACAAGCGTTTCAGGGAGCGCGCCATGGGCCTCTTCGACCTCACCGGCAAGGTGGCGATCATCACCGGATCCTCCAAGGGGATCGGCAAGGCGATCGCCGAGCGGATGGCCGAGCAGGGCGCCAGGGTGGTGATTTCCTCGCGCAAGGCCGGGCCCTGCGACGAGGTGGCGGCGCAGATCAACGCCCGTCATGGCGACGGAACGGCCATCGCCGTGCCCGCCAATATCGCCTCCAAGGACGACCTGCAGAACCTAGTCGACGAGACGCGCAAGGCGTTCGGCAAGATCGACATCTGCGTCTGCAACGCCGCCAGCAATCCCTATTACGGTCCGCTGGCCGGCATCGCCGATGAGCAGTTCCGCAAGATCCTGGACAACAACATCATCAGCAATCACTGGCTGATCGGCATGGTCGCGCCCGAGATGCGCGAGCGCAAGGACGGCTCGATCATCATCATCAGCTCGATCGGCGGCCTGCGCGGCAACGCCATCATCGGGGCCTACAACATCAGCAAGGCTGCGGATTTCCAGTTGGCGCGCAACCTTGCGCACGAGTTCGGGCCCGACAATGTGCGGGTCAACTGCATCGCGCCGGGCCTGATCAAGACCGACTTCGCCCGCGCCCTGTGGGAGAACCCCGAAACCCTGAAGCGCGCCACCACGGCCGTGCCGCTGCGCCGCATCGGCGAGCCCGACGAACTGGCCGGAGCGGCGGTGTACCTGGCCTCGCAGGCCGGCAGCTTCATGACCGGCCAGGCCCTGGTGGTGGACGGCGGGGCGACCATCTAGCTCGCCCGCTCCAGGTCGCCCGGGCCGGTCAAGCTTAACCGGGCGTACATTGTATTGTCGCAGGCTGGCGATCCTATTCCGGGGACCAGGCTTGCGGCGACTTCTTGCTTCTCTCGCTCTGATCGGCGGCCTGGCGCTGGCCGCCGGCGCCTGGGCCAGAGACGTGGCTTCCCCGGCGTTGACGATGTCATCCCGGCTGGACCAGTTGGCCGACAAGATCGGCGCCCAGGGCGAGGCGCGTCCGCCGCGCGACAATGAAGATGTCGAGCGCGCCGGTCGCAAGGCCCTGAAACAGTACGGCGCCGAGCGGCTGTATGGCCTGTGGCGGGTTCTGTACGCCTATAAGAGCAACCAGGTGCGCGGCCGGTTCGAGGCCTGGACCCGGCAGACGCGGCAGGCGGCCCAACGCGACCAGGATGCGTCCCTGACCGCCCTGGCCGACCTGATGACCCTGGCCTATCGCCAGGAGACGGGCGGCTATCGCGCCTTCTCGCCGGCGGACTGGAAGCGGTTCCTCGAGGGCCCGTCGCGCGACGTGCGGATGATGGCCGGGATCGAGCGGGTGCGGGACCTGGGGCAGAACGGTCACTGGGCGCAGGCCGCCCGGCTGGCCGCCGAGGTGACCTCCGAGGTCGAGCGTCGCGGACGGATCGCCCAGCCCCTGCTGGCCGAGGCCCATCAGGTGCATTCCTATACGCTGGCCGACATCGGCGACAAGGAAGGCGCCCTTGACCACATGGCCCAGGCGGCCAGCCTGGACGAGCGCGACGCCTTCTACATGCGCCGGATCGAGCGCCTGTACGACATCGGCTACACGGCCGTGGAGCTGGGCGAGCTGGACGCCGCCGACCGCTTCGTGGCGCTGCATGCCAAGCTGGCTGCGGCGGGCGGCGATCCGGACCTGAAGACCTGGACCCAGTTCCTGTGCGCCCGGGCCGCCGAAGCGCGCGCCGATCCGCGCAAGACCCTGGCCTGTCTGGCGCCGATGCGCGACGACCTGCGCCAGCCGCACCGTCGCCTGCACGTGCTGATGCTGCAGCGGCGGCTGGTGGCCGAGGCGATGCTGGGCTCCGCCGCCGCCGCGCGCGTCGACCTTGCCGCCCTGCAAGCGGTTCCCACCAGCCTGCTGCCGCGCAATCCGCAGGTCGAACTGCTGGCCGAGGCCTATCTGGACCAGGCCGAGGGACGCGGGGCCCAGGCCTTCCAGAAGCTGGACGCCTGGCGGCGAACCGATCGCGCCCAGACCGAACAGGCCCATGCGCGCAGCGTGGCCGAGATGTCGGCGGCGCTGGAGAGCGAGCTGCGGGTCAAGCGCGACGAAAGCCGCCGCCTGTCCGCCGAGGTTGAACTGAACCGCCAGTTGGCGCGGGCGTCGGGCGTCATCGCCCTGCTGCTGGCGGCGCTGGTGGCGGGCGGCGTCACCTGGGCCGTCTACCAGCGCCGGATCTCGCTGAGCCTGCGCGAGGCGCAGCATCGGGCCGAGGCGGCCAGCGAGGCCAAGTCGGCGTTCCTGGCGGTGATGAGCCATGAGCTGCGCACGCCCCTGAACGGCATGCTGGGCCTGGCCCAGGCGCTGCGCAGCGAGCATCCCGACGGCCATCAGCGCGAGCAGATCGACCTGATCCTGGATTCCGGCGACACCCTGCTGGTGCTGCTCAACGACATTCTCGACCTGTCGAAGATCGAGGCGGGCAAGCTGGAGATCGCGCCGACGGCCGGCGATCTGGTCGCCACCTGCTCGCGCCTGATCGGCGGCTATCAGCCGACCGCGCGCGACAAGGGCATCGATCTGAGCTTCCGCGTCGAGGGCATAGCGCCGGGTCTGGTGATGTTCGACGCCGTGCGGGTGCGTCAGTGCCTGACCAATCTGGTGTCCAACGCATTGAAGTTCACCAATGGCGGCCGGGTCGACGTGACCCTGTCGTGCGGTCCCGACCTGGCCTCTGGCCGGCAGCGGGTCCAACTGAAGGTCAGCGACACCGGCATCGGCATGAGCGAGGCCACGCAGGCCAAGCTGTTCCGCGCCTTCACCCAGGCCGACGCCTCCACCACCCGCACCTTCGGCGGCACCGGGCTGGGCCTGAACATCACCCGCCGCCTGGTCGAGATGATGGGCGGCGAGATCCGGGTTGAGAGTGAGGAAGGGCATGGCTCGACCTTCACCATCGAGATCCTCGCCGACGCCGCCCCGGCCGTCGCCACGGACGACCAGCCCGCGCGCGCGCTCCAGCCGCTGGAACCCGCCTTCGCCGCCCTGCAGGGCAGCCGGGTGCTGGTGGTCGACGACCATCCCGTCAACCGCCGGGTCATCCGCCTGTTCCTGACCCCCTTCGACTGCGAGCTGATCGAGGCCCAGAACGGCCGCGAGGCGCTGGACGCCCTGGACGGCAATGCGGTCGACATCGTGCTGATGGACGTCAACATGCCGGTGATGGACGGGCTGGAGGCCACGCGGCGTCTGCGCGCCGATCCGCGCTTCGCCGACCTGCCCGTCATCGCCCTGACCGCCGATGTGATGTCGGCCCAGATCAAGACCTGTCTGGCCGCCGGCGCCGACGCCCACGTCGCCAAGCCCATCGACCTGCGCAGCCTGCTGTCGATCATGGACCAGGTGCTGTCCGCCCGGTCGGCGGCCGCCCGCCGCGACGACCTGAACGCCGCCGGCGGCTAGTCAGCCGACGGCGTCGTCCTGGCGCCGGCGTTCGAAGCGCAGGACCTCGCCCAGTTCGGGATGGGCGTAGCCCGGCGCCGCGCGAAAGCCGTTTCGCCTCAGTATGGCCTGTGAGGCGGTGAGCGCGGGCAGGGTCTCGGCCGCCACGATGCTGACCCGGGGATCCTGGAACGCCCGCGCGACCAGCATGCGCGCGGCCTCGGTTCCGAACCCCTTGCGTTGCTCGGCCTCCAGCATCGAATAACCGATCTCGACCTCGCCCCAGATGTCGGGCGGCCCCTTGAAGCCACAGATGCCGACGAGACGCCCGGCGGCCACGACATACCAGCTGCCATAGCCGGGTTCGTCCGGGTGGGCGGTGAGCAGGTCGCGCATCCAGTCGCGGGTCTGGGCGCCGTTGTCCTCCGGCGGCCAGGCGACGGGTGGTAGGACGCCCAGGCCTTCGGCCAGGCTGGCGCCGCCCTGCTCCTCGGCGGCCAGCAGCGCGATGGAGGTCGCGATCAGGGTGACGATCTGACCGGTTTCGACCAGCGTCACCGTCAGGCTCCGCGCGCGGCTAGCGCCTCGCGCGCTCCGGCCAGCCGCTCGATCGCCGTATCCAGCGTGGCGTCGGCCTTGGCGAAGCACAGGCGCGCGATGTGGGTCACAGGATCCTGCGCATAGAAGGCCGAGACCGGGATCGCCGCCACGCCGTGCTCGCGGACACTCTTGAGGCAAAACTCGCGGTCGCCGATCGTCAGGCCCGAGGCGCGCAGGTCGACATTGAGGAAATAGGTCCCGGCGCTGGGCAGCACGTGGAAGCCGGCTTGCGTCAGGCCGGCGGTGAGCCGGTCGCGCGAGGCCTGCAGCCCGGCGGGCATGGTCTGGAACCAGTCGCGATAGTGCTCCAGCCCCCAGGCGACGGCGGCCTGCAGGTTGGGCGGGGTGGTGAAGGTCAGGAACTGGTGGGCGGCGGCCAGGGCGCGGGTCAGGGGCGGGGCGGCGCACAGGAAGCCGACCTTCCAGCCGGTCATGCCGAACATCTTGCCGGCCGAGCCGATCTTGACCGTCCGCTCGCGCATGCCGGGGAAATCCATCAGCGAGCGGTGGCGGCGGCCGTCGAAGGTCACCGCTTCCCAGACCTCGTCACAGACGGCGATCGCGTCGTGCGCCACACAGAATTCCGCCAGCAGGGCCAGGTCTTCGTCCGGCGTGACGACGCCGGCCGGATTGAGCGGGCTGTTGAGCACCACCATCCGGGTCTTGTCGGTAAAGGCCGCCTCCAGCATGGCCCGGTCGAACCGCCAGTTCGGCGGGGTCAGGCGCGCGAGGCGGGGCACGCCGCCCGCCCGGCGGATCAGCGGCAGATAGGCGTCGTACAGGGGCTGGAACAGCACCACTTCGTCGCCCGGCGAGATCAGCGAGAAGAAGGCCGCCGCCAGGGCCTCGGTGGCGCCGGAGGTGACGGTGATCTCATCCGGCGTCAGGTCCAGCCCCTGGCTCAGGCGATAGTGCTCGGCCACGGCGCGGCGCAGCTCGGGCAGGCCTCGCATGGGCGGATACTGGTTGGAGCCGGTCATCAGGGCGTCGGCGGCCTTGGCGCGCACCGGCTCGGGTCCGGCGTCGTCGGGAAAGCCCTGGCCCAGATTGATCGCGCCCAGCTCGCGGGCCAGACCGCTCATCTCCTCGAAGATGGTGGTGGGCAGGTTGTCGAAGACGGGATGGACCATGGGACGCGTTCGCTGTTGCCTCATCCGTCTGATCGCACATTATCGACGCCATGCGCATCCGCCCCTTCGAGCCCCGACATGCCGACGCCTGGCGCGACCTCAACACCGCCTGGATCTCCAAGTCCTTCACGCTGGAGGCCAAGGACCATGAGGCGCTGAACGACCCCGTCGGCAAGATCCTCGACAAGGGCGGTCACATCCTGATCGCCGAGGCGCAGGATGGTCAGGCCGTGGGTTGCGTCGGCCTGCTGGCCCTGCCGGACGGCGGCTTCGAGGTGGCCAAGATGACGGTGTCGGAGGCCGCGCGGGGAACGGGGCTGGGCCGCCTTTTGATGCAGGCCTGCATCGACAAGGCCACGGCGCTGGGCGCGCCGCGTCTGTATCTGGAGACCAATTCCAGCCTGGCGCCGGCTCTCGGGCTCTATCGGGCCATGGGCTTCTTGGACCTGCCGTCGCGGGAGACGCCCTATGCGCGGGCGGATACGTTCATGGAGCGGCCGATCTAGGGGGGCGGCGAGACTCGCCCCCTCCGCGCTGACGCGCTCCTCCCCCGTAGGGGGAAGATGAAGGTCGGCGCATCTCATCTTCCCCCTCCGGGGGAAGACGACCGCGAAGCGGTCCGTAGGGGGCAAGTCCGCTGCACCAGGCAACCTTCACCGCGGCTCGCGCATTCCCGATGCTCAACAGGGCTTTTGGGAGAGACACATGAGCGGCGTAGGCATCATCGGCGCGATCATCATCGGCATTCTGGCCGGCTGGATCGCCGAGCAGATCATGAAGCGCAATCACGGCCTGCTGACCAATCTGATCGTCGGCGTGATCGGTTCGTTCCTTGGCGCCTTCGTGGCCAGCGCCCTGGGCATCAACTGGGGCGGCTTTATCGGCAGCCTGGTGATCTCGACGATTGGCGCGATCCTGCTTCTGGCTCTGCTGGGCCTGTTCAAGAAGCGCTAGGCTTCGGTCTGCATGGCAAAGGCCGCCGTTCGCGAGAACGGCGGCCTTTTTCATGACGAAACTGGAGACGCCTGGGACCGGACGAGCGGTCCCAGGCGTCGGCCGTCAGACTAGAACTTGTATTTCAGACCAAAGCCCACCGACCACAGGCTGGCGTTCTGGTCGACCGTCGGCGTGGCCAGCGAGGTCGGGCTGGCGGTGGTGTAGCTGTAGCGATAGGCCGCGCAGGCAGCGTCGGCTGTGCCGGCCGCCGTCCCGTCCGCCTTGGCGCACTGGGCGTTGACCACCACGCCGCCCGAGCGGCTGTTGGTGTATTCCTTGACCACGCCCCACTTCTTGTTGAGCAGGTTGCCCAGGTTGGCGATGTCGACCGTGAACAGCAGGCTGTGGCCCTGGATCGGCACGGGGATTTCTTGCGAGTACTGGAAGTCGAAGCGATCGACGTCCGGGTTCTTGCCAAAGCCGCGCGGCACGATCTTGCCCATCGGCAGGTTGAACTGGTCGACCAGGGCCTGCAGCTTGGCCACCGAGGCGGCGCTGTCGAAATAGACGGTGGTCCCCTTGGAGTCGGTGAACTTCAGCGGGTTGCCGGCGTCAGGGCTCTTCAGGTTGGGGATATAGGCCAGGGCGTCGTCGCGCGAGGTGCCGAAGGTCGGGTTACGACCGCCGGTCGGATCGCTCATCAGGAAGCTGATGGGACGGCCCGAGTGACGCTCGCCAAACAGGGTGAAGCGCGACGTCCAGCCGGAGACCAGCTCGGCCTTGTAGCTCATGTTCAGCTTGAAGGCGTTGCGGATCATGTTGTTGGACTTGCCCTCGGCCGCGGCGTTGGGGTCCAGGCCAAAGCCCTGATCGGAATAGTAGGCGCCGCTGGTGCCGTTGCCGCCGGCGGTGGTGCCGAACTCCGAAATGCCGCCGTACTGGTGGCCATACTGCCAAGTATAGGCGCCCCAGGTGTCGACGCCGAAGATATTGCGGCGGGCCGACAGGGCCAGGGTGCGAGTCCAGCTCTTGGTCGAGGGGTTATAGGCCTGGATGTCGCCGAACAGACCCAGATTGGCCAGGTCGGCATTGGCGGCGACGGGCAGGCCCAGGGCCAGGCGGTTGGCGTTGACCGTCGCCGCGTTGGTTCCGGCGATGACCAGGCCGTCATACCGCATGCGGCCATCGGGCGTGTATTGCTGCACGCCATTGATGGTCAGCGGACGGGCGCGGGCGTCGCGGAAGGCGACATTGACGTTCGACCAGCTGGCCACGGCGTCGACGCCCCAGTCGATGCCCAGCTGGGTGGTCTTGAACGAGACGTTGGTCTTCCAGTCCGACGGCATCTCGAAATCGGGCGCCAGCGAGTTGGTGTAGGCGTTGCGACGGCTGACGCTGTCGGCGGTCAGCAGGCTGTTGGCGGTGGCGCCCGGGCCGGTGATGAAGCCGGCGTTGGACTTGTTCAGGTTCAGCAGGGCGGCGCCGATGGTGGGATCGACGACCGTGCTGGTGGCGCTGTCGAAATAGGTGCCGTCGGCCTGACGGCGGATGGTGAAGCTGTTGGTCAGGGCGCCGGTGGTGCCGCCGTAGCTGTTGCCCAGGAACACGTCGGGCGTGCCGCCCGAGACCAGGCCAAAGCCGCCCGACAGTTCGAACCAGTCGCCGTTATACTTGGCCGAGACGCGGGGCATGACCACGTCGATGCCGTCATAGGTGGTCTGGTTGGAATAGCCGTAGCGGTTGACATAGTTGGTGTTCAGGGTCGGCTTCTTGTCGGCCGCATAGTGATCCCAGCGCACGCCGAAGTTCAGCGTCAGGGCGTCGGTGAGGTCCCAGGTGTCCTGGGCCAGCAGGGTGTGGACCTTGTAGTCCAGCACGGCGGCGGCGTCGGTGGACGTGCCGGTCAGCGAGTTGCCATAGGACAGCTGGTTGGCCTTGCCGGACGCGAAGTCGGCGACGGAGTCGAAATAGTAGACCCCGCGCGCGGCCTGCAGGAACAGGTTGTAGATCTCCATCCCGCGGTACTGGTAGCCGACCTTCAGCTGGTGGTTCTCGAAGGCCGTGTAGTTGGCGATGAACGAACCGGCGGTGTCCTTGGTCTTCAGCACGTTGGCCTGGCGGAACTGGTCAGGGCCGATGCCGATCGAGGGCACGCCCGACGAGCAGGCATTGGTCGAGCCCAGCGACGCGGCGTCCGTACAGATCGAGACGTTGGCGAAGCCCTGGCCTTCCGGCGGTAACTGGCCGCGCTGATAGCCGCGGAACGAGACGCGGGCCTCGGTCGACAGCTCGGGCGTCCACTTGGAGTTCAGCTGCAGGGCGTAGTTGTCTTCGTTCTCGGGCTGAACGTACCAGTTGCTGTCGAGGCTGATGGCGGTGGTGCTGGGGCTGCGCTTCCACACCGAGCTGTAGGCGTGGCGATAGGTGGCCGTCAGGCGCTGGTTGTCGGTGATGTTGTAGTCGATCTTGACCGACGACTTCTCATCCAGAACCGGCTTGGTCAGGGCGACCGTGCCCGTCGACAGCAGGGAGGACGCCGAATAGCTCTTCCAGTTGCTCAACACCGCATCGATGTCGGCCTGGCTGGCGCCGGCGCCGGTCGAAACGCCCGGGATCTTGTTGAAGGTGTTGGCGAAGCCGGCGCCCAGGGGGCCCGTGCCGGTGGTGTCGAAGGTCGAGAACTTCTCGTACGAGGCCGCGAAGAACAGGGTGTCGGGAATGATCGGGCCCGAGAGGAAGAAGCCGTAATTGCTCTCGTGGATCTTGTTCTTGATCTTCTTGTAGCCGGTCAGCGGGGCCTGGGTGACGTCGTTGTTGACGAACCCGACATTGGGCACCTCGTTGCCGACCATGCGGGTGGTCCGATAGTTGTCGAACACCGAGCCATGAAACTTGTTGCCGCCCGAACGCATGATCAGGTTCAGGGCGCCGCCGGTGAAGTCGCCGTCCTCGACGTCGAACGGCACGGCCGTCACCGACACCTGCTCCAGGGCTTCGAACGAGATCGGGCCGCGGTTGGTCGACAGGCCGCCGGTGTTGAGACCGTAGCTGTCCTGCGAGCGCACGCCGTCGATGGTGATGCGGTTGGCGCGCGGCGCCGAGCCGGCGATGTACAGGCCGCCCGACGGGCCGGTGCTGCGGTTGACGAAGTCCAGCGTGGCCAGCGGATCGCGGCGGCCGATGTCGCGGATGTCGCGCTTGACCGACACGACGGCGTCGATTTCTTCGCGTTGCAGGGTGGTGCGCGAACCGACATTGGCCAGTTGGGTGGTGCTGGCGGCCTTGGCGGCGGTGACGGTCACTTCCGACACCTGGCCCTCGGGCACCAGGGCCAGCTTCACGCGCTGGGCGTCGCCGACATTGAGAAACAGGCCGTCCAGCGTCTGGCTGGTATAGCCCTGACGGGTGGCCGTGACCTTGTAGGGACCGCCGACCCGCAGGCCGCGCACGTCGAAGGCGCCCGCTTCGGTGGTCTGGGTGATCTGGCTGGTGCCGCTGGGCACGTGGGTGATGGTGACGGTGGCGTCCGCGATCGGCGCGCCGTTCTCATCGACGGCGACGCCGCGAACGGCGGCGGTCGTCTGTTGAGCGATCGCGGCCGGCGCCGACATGGCCAGGGCGAGTGCGCCCAGGGCCGCGCTCGCGGCCAGTTTTCTGGTGAATGTCATTATAAGCCCCCTCAGGCATGAACGCCCGTTGGATAGGGGCGCAGTAGGCTGCCCTACTGCAGCTCGCTGACATGTTGTTACGAGTTTTGTGACAGTTTCAAATAATAGAAAACTTACCGCTTTTCGCCGCGTCTTCGGGCGCTTTCTGCGCAGAAAAAAGCCGCCGTCCCTTGCGGGGCGGCGGCTTTTTCAGAGCGAAGGGGAAGGCCCCTAAGACCCTATTCTTCCTTGACGCGACGCTTGCGGAACGACGGGTTCAGCGTCTGCTTGCGCAGGCGGATGTTCTTCGGCGTCACTTCGACCAGCTCGTCTTCCTCGATGTAGGCGATGGCCTGTTCGAGGGTCATGCGGCGCGGCGGGGTCAGACGAACGGCTTCATCCTTGCCCGAGGCGCGGATGTTGTTCAGCTGCTTGGCCTTCATCGGGTTGACGTCGAGGTCGTCCTGACGGGCGTTCTCGCCGATGATCATGCCCTGATAGGTCTTTTCGCCGGCGCCGACGAACATCGTGCCGCGATCTTCCAGGTTCCACAGCGCGAACGCGGCGGTTTCACCGTCGGAGTTGCTGACCAGCACGCCCTTGCGCGCCGTGTCGATGGCCCCCTTGTAGGGCTCGTAGTGGCTGAACACGCGGTTCAGCACGCCCGAACCGCGCGTATCGGTCAGGAACTCGCCCTGGTAGCCGATCAGCGAACGCGACGGCTTCACCAGTTGCAGGCGGGTCTTGCCGGCGCCCGACGGGCCCATGTCCTTCAGTTCGGCCTTACGCATCGACAGCTTTTCGATGACGATGCCCGAGAACTCGTCGTCGACGTCGATCATGACGTCTTCGATCGGCTCAAGGCGCTTGCCGGTTTCCGGATCGGTCTGGATACACCACGCGCGGACGGCTGATCGACAGTTCGAAGCCTTCGCGGCGCATGTTCTCGATCAGCACGCCCAGCTGCAGTTCGCCGCGACCGGCGACTTCGATAGGCGTCGCCCTCGGCGGTTTCGGTGACCTTGATGGCCACGTTCGACTCGGCTTCGCGCAGCAGACGGTCACGAATGACGCGGCTCTGGACCTTGTCGCCTTCTTTACCCGCCAGCGGGCTGTCGTTGACCGAGACGGTCATCGAGATGGTCGGCGGATCGATCGGCTGGGCGGGCAGGGCCTCGGTGACTTCCATGGCGCACAGGGTGTCGGCCACGGTCGCCTTGGACAGGCCCGCGATGGCGACGATGTCGCCGGCTTCGGCTTCATCGACGGGCTGGCGCTTCAGGCCGCGGAAGGCCAGCACCTTGGTGATGCGGCCGCGCTCGATTTCCTTGCCGTCCAGCGACAGGGCGTGGATGGACATGCCGGGGACGGCCTTGCCCGAGGTGATGCGGCCGGTCAGCAGGCGACCCAGGAAGGGGTCGTTTTCGATCAGGACCGACAGGATCTGGAACGGCTTGTCGACGTTCTCGACGACCTTGGGTTCCGGCACGTGCTTGACGATCAGGTCGAACAGCGGGGCCAGGGTGTCGTTGGGCTTGCTCATGTCCATGGTCGCCCAGCCGTTCTTGCCCGACGCATAGATGTGCGGGAAGTCCAGCTGCTCGTCCGTGGCGCCCATGGCGGCGAACAGGTCGAACACGTCGTTGAGGATCCGGTCCGGATCGGCGTGCGGACGGTCCACCTTGTTAAGGCACAGGATCGGACGCAGGCCCATCTTCAGCGCCTTGCCCAGGACGAACTTGGTCTGGGGCATGACGCCTTCTTCGGCGTCGACCAGGATGACGCAGCCGTCAACCATGCCCAGGATGCGTTCGACTTCGCCGCCGAAGTCGGCGTGGCCGGGGGTGTCGATGATGTTGATGCGGGTTTCGCCCGCTTCACCATTCCACAGGACGCTGGTGCACTTGGCCAGGATGGTGATCCCGCGCTCGCGCTCCTGGTCATTGGAGTCCATGGCGCGCTCGGTCGTGGCTTCGTTCGCGCGGAAGACGCCGGACTGGGCCAGGAGCTGATCGACGAGGGTGGTCTTGCCATGATCGACGTGCGCGATGATGGCGATGTTTCGCATGGACATGGAGAAGGCGGACTTTCGGGGAAGAAACGGAATGTGACGCTGCGCGCGTCAGGCGCGCGGCTTTTACGCGACTGCGCTGCGTTTATCCAGCCCATCCCTTGAGAAAGGGGATTCCATGGAAACCGGTGTCAATGTGAACGCCTTGATTTAAAGGGGTTTGCGAGCTGTTAACGACCCAGGTTGTTTCTCTCGCAACTAATTGTGCACTGCAGCATGCTCAAAAAATAGCCATTCTCGCAGATCGGCGTTCTCTAATCCCTGTGCTGCAAAGGGTTTCTCGAAACCCTCCCAGAAAAATCGACATTGGTGTCGACTTTTTAGCTTGCTCGTTTTCGCACCGCACCCTATAAACGGGGTGTGAGGCGGCTCCGGCCGCCTCTGCCCTTCCTGGGCGTTTCCTCCCTAATGAACTGCCCGGCTTTCGAGCCGGGCTTTTTTTTGGCCTGAACCCGGAAAATGTCCGCGACGATCCGTCTCGGGTCCAAAAACGGCTTATCGGAGGCTGGAAACGTCCAGAGCGGCCAAGGCCTGGGTCAGGCGCGCGGCGTCGGCCGTCAGGCGCGCCAGGCCCTCGGATGGCTCGCGTGTCGTTTCATTCATATAGAGCCCGCGGTTGATCTCGATCTGCAGGGCGTGGGTGCGCCGGGCCGGGCGGCCATAGTGCTCGGTGGTGTAGCCGCCGGCATAGGGCGCGTTGCGGGCCACGCGGTAGCCCATCGATTCCAGCTCGCGCTCGACCAGGGCGGTCAGCTTGGGCGAGCAGGCCGCGCCGAACCGGTCGCCCAGCACGATGTCGCACGGACCGCCGCCGCGCGCCCGTTGCCCGCGCGCCGCCGCCGCCGGCATCGAGTGCCAGTCCACCAGAATCGCCGTCCCGTGCGTCGACCGCGCCGCCGCCAGCAGGCGGTCCAGGGCGTCGTGATAGGGGCGGTGGGCCAGATCGATGCGGGCCTTGGCCTCGGCGAAGGTCAGCTTGCGGGCATAGATCGGCCGGCCCTCGGCCACCACCCGGGCAATGGCCCCCAGTCCGGCGGCGACCCGCGCCGAGCGGCCCTGTGCGAAGTCGGGCAACTCGTCCGAGAACATCGCCGGGTCCAGTTCCCAGGGATCGCGGTTCAGATCGATATAGGCCCGCGCCAGCCGCGCGCGGATCACCGCGGCGCCAAGCGCCGGCGCGCCCTCGATGATGCGGTCGACATGGGCGTCTTCCGAGCCCCGGATCGCCTCGGCCGTCAGGCGCGCGGCGGCCATCATGTCTTCAGGATAGATGTCGCCGGAGTGGGGCGAGGCGAAAACCAGCGCCGTGGGCGGCGGCGCGCCTTCGGGCGCGGCGCGCAGAACGTCATGAGCGGGCAGGGCGACAGGGGCGGCGGCCGGGGGCGCGGCCGTCGCCGACGGCTCCGTCGTGGCGATCGGCTCCCAAGCGGTCATGGCCCTATATAGGCGAGCGCCGCCGCTTGCGGTCAAACACCTTTGGACAAGTGGCGCGTTCCTGTGGGCGAGGCGCGGGGTTCATCCCCGATTTACAGTCGGCGCGTTACAGTAGGCGTTCAAATCCGATCAATCCGGAACCAAGACCCACATGGCCCGCATCCTTCTCGCCGAAGACGACGATTCGCTCAGGGGTTTCCTGGCCCGCGCGCTGGAGCGCGCCGGCTTCGAGGTCCAGGCCTGCGCCGATGGCGAGGAAGCCGTCCAGCACCTCGACCACCCGTGGGACCTGCTGCTGACCGACATCGTCATGCCGGGCATGGACGGCATCGAGGTGGCCCGCCAGGCCGCCGCGCGTGATCCGTCCCTGCGCATCATGTTCATCACCGGTTTCGCCGCCGTGGCCCTGTCGGCCCAGGACCGCGCGCCCGCCGGAGCCAAGGTGCTGTCCAAGCCCGTCCACCTCCGCGACCTCGTCGCCGAGGTCGAAAAGATGATGGCCGCCTAACTTTTTTCGTCCCGTCACATAATTTAAAACTGGCGGGTTGCGCGATGCGAAAGCCGCCGCTATACCCCGTCACCTTCCCGCCCGGGACGCTTTTAAAGTGCTTCTGGGTCGCTTTGGCGGATGCGTAGCTCAGCGGGAGAGCACCTCGTTGACATCGAGGGGGTCACAGGTTCAATCCCTGTCGCGTCCACCATTCCTTCTCCTAAGTTCACTATCTGACGGCGAAGTCTGCAAAGCCCAGATTGCGCGGATCCTCGCGCGCGGCTTCGAGCCCGTACCCTTCGGGGTTGTTTTGCGTTAACCTTCTCCGCAGGCCCGTCGTGGCCTTCGACTAGGAGAGGTTGTGCATGGGGTACCGTGACGATTTCTACATAGCCGCGAACATCACCGGCTATACGGGCGCGCTCTACCAGAAGCCCTCTGTCTATTTTCAATCCGCCACCGAAGAGGGACGGATCACGCAGGAGCATGACGATCCCGACAACGTGGGCCGCAACAAGGTGCGCTCGAGCGTCGGGTATACGCACACAAACGTCAATATTCCCGGGAAAGGCATGAGGTCGGTCGAAACGCGCGCCAGCGGCGCGAACCACACCAGCCGGAACGTCTTTATCCTGGCCAGCACTTGCGATGACCGCGGCTTGGCCATGCTGGCGCAGGCGATCTACAATTTCCCGGACAGGAAGAACAAGTAGGGGCCCGCAGCGTTATCCCGCGCCGAGACCTCCAGTTCGGTCCCGATCGGCGTGATCGCGCCAGTCGCTATTCCACCAGAGCGATGGACGACCCGGCGCGACCGGTCCTCAGCCGTAGTGGATATCGGCCACGGTCGCGCCCGTGCCGACGGCGAGGCCGGTGACGCCGACCAGCCGGATCAGGCCGTCGCCGCTGTTGACCCCGACCGTGGCGTCCTGGTGGTAGATGTAGGTGTCGCCGCCAAACTCGAAGATGCCCGTGCCATTGGCCGCCACGCCGCCGGAGATATTGATCAGGGCCTGCTCCAGCGTGGTCGCGGAACCCGCGCTGAGGCCGGTGGTCACGGTGGGGATGACGCTTCCCAGATCCACCCTGTCGACGCCCTTGGCGAAGTCGGTGATCGTCGACAGCGTCGCGACCTTGCCGCCGTCGATGCTCAGGTTCGAGAAGCGGGGCGCCGCGAAGCCGTCCTGGAAGAGCTTGAACACGTCGGCCCCGCCGCCCAGCGTATAGATCGAGCTGGACTGGCCCCGCAGTTCGGCCGCCACGCTGTCGTTGACCGAAGACAGCACCACCACGGTGGTGCGGCCGTCGGGCGCGTCGGCGCCGATCTCGGTGATGTCGATACCCGCCGAGGCCGAGGCGTCGAGCGCGTAGGTGTTGATTTCGAAGCCGGCCGCGTGGCTGTTGAAGCCGGCGGTCAGGCGGCCATTGCCCTTCACCACGATCGACGCGCCGCCGACGATGCTGGACAGCACGCTGTCGGTCTGGACGTTCAGGGTCAGGACGCCGTCGTCCCCCGTCACCCTCAGATGGGTCGGCGTGGCGGCGGAACTGGTCACCCCGGCCAGATGGACCTCGGCCGACTGGGCCCCGACCTGTTGCGACGTGGGGCCGTTGAAGACCAAGCTGGTGTGATAGTTGGCCACCAGCGTTCCGCCGCTGACGCCATCCATCTTCAGGGCGACCCTGTCGGCGATGTCGTTGAGGGTCAGACTTTTGCTGGACCGCGTGGTGATGTCGCGCAGGCCGGTGAAGCCGCTCACATCGAAGCCGCCATAGGTGATGGTCGCGCTGCTGATGACCAGATGCTCGACATTGGTGATCTTGGTCTGGGTGTAGAATTCGCTGTCCAGGCCGATAACGGCGGTGTCGTCGCCCGCTCCGCCGTCGATCACGCCGCCGTCGACCACCTTGCCTATGGTGATGAGGTCATTGCCCGCCCCGCCGCTGACCGTGCCGTTGATCGCGCCGCCCAGCACCGGGACCGAGGCGCTTAGCACCGCCATCGTGATCGTGTCGTTACCGGCGCCGGCGTCGATATAGCCGCCAAGCGCGCCCGACAGGGTGATCGTGTCGTGACCGTCGGCCGTCGCGATGGTCTGGCCGGAGAGCAGATCGGTTCCCGTCACCGTGTCGTTGCCGGTCGTCGAGCGCAGGGCAGGGGAGGCGGCGTCCGGCGCGACGCTCTGGCTGGGGGCCACGGCGATCACGGCGCCCGCCGGGTAGGTGGGCTGCACGCCATAGACGCCCAGCAGGTCGACATTGAAGTTGGCCTGTCCGTCGGCGGCGAGGTCGGCCAGGAAGGCGTCATTGGCCTTGGCGTAGACGCCCAGGTCGGCCTTGGCGGCCTCGGCCAGCAGCCAGCCGATCATGGCCGCCTTGGTTCCTGTTCCGCTCAGGCCGTCATGGCCATAGGCGGCGAAATATTCGGCGCGGGTAAAGACGCCGCCGCGCCCGTCGCTGACCTGGCTGTCGAGAATTTCGGAGATCTTGCCCGCCGCGGGCGCGAAACCGAAGATCTCGGCATAGGCCTTGGTGGCGGCCGCCGTCAGGTCCAGCGCGCCGTAGGCGGCGGCGAACCGGGCCGCGCCCTCGCCGTTCTTGCCCAGGTTCACGGCGAAATTGATCGCGCGGTTCTCGGTGCTGAAGGCGCTGTAGTAGGCCGAGTTCAGATTGTTGGCGTTCCCGCCGGTCGGGGAGACGAGATAATCGAAACCCCGCGCCAGGGGCGTCGCGCCCGTGAAGAAGGCGTAGGACAGCGTGGCGATCGAGGTCGTGCCCACAACCAGCTTGCCGATCTCGGCGCGTGCGTCCGTCAGCGTCAGGGCGGAGGCGTCGACCTGTTGGGCCAGGGCCTGGAGCCGGGCCAGATCGGCTGCCGGGATCTGCGTGTAGTTGATGCGTGCGACGTCGCTATAGGCGGTTCGCAGGACGTTAAGCGTTGCCATGACCCGTACCCTGTCCGTGAGGCTCAAGTATGGTGAATGCTATACGATCGCGATAGTTGCGTCACACGCGCGCGGGTGGCGCTGGAGCGTCGGATCCGGTCTTTTTCCGCTTCCCTTCAAAATGTGGCCCATTTGCCACACCCGATTTCGATCGTGGTGCGTTTGTCGTGCTGGAACCGCTCAACGTCGGCTCCATGACAATTCCACTAGAGGGTTCACACGATGAGATTCCAATTGCTGGCCGGCGTCGCGGTGGTCGCGCTCTGCGCGGCTTCCGGCGCGTCAGCCCAAAGCGCGACGAGCGGTTGGTATGTCGCCGGCGACGCCGGCTACCATATCCCCAAGGACATCAAGGCCAAGTCTTCGGCCGGCTACAACTGGACCTTCTCGCAGGACGAGGACTGGGCCGCTTTCGGGCGTCTGGGCTATAAGTTCACGCCGAACTGGCGCGTCGAGGCCGAGTACGGCTATCGCGGCTCCGACATCAAGGGCGTCCACGGCACGGACAATGCGTCCGGCGTCCAGCCGACCGGGCTATGCCTGGCTGGCCCGATCCGCACCGCCGCCTCGCCCAAGTGCGATGGTCCGAACGGCGAGATCAAGGCCACCACCCTGATGGCCAACATCATCTATGACTTCATGCCCGACCTCGGCGATCCACCTTCACCGCGGCCGGCGCCGGCGCGGCCTGGGTTCACAACAAGGTCTATGGTCAACTGAGCGGCGTGCCCACCGGCGCGGCGCCCTTCCAGAACGCCAGCTTCGACGACGTCGACCGCGCCTTCGCCTATCAGGGCCTGCTGGGCCTGGCCTGGGACATCTCGCCGAACTGGAGCATGGACCTGACCGGCCGCTATCTGGCCACCAAGGACCTCAGCTGGGGTTCGGTGACGCAGAATGTCGGCCCGGGCGTTGGCTCGATCACCGATGTCGGCGCGTTCGACGGCACGGCGCTTGCGGATGGCCCCCGCCGGTCGCGCCGTCGTCGGTGCTGCCGCCGCCCCCGCCTCCGCCCCCGCCGCCCCCGCCTCCGCCCCCGCCGCCCCCGATGATGGAACCCCCGGCTCCGCCCCCGCCGCCCCCGCCGGCGGCCGCCTATGAGGCGCGTGAGTTCGTGGTCTACTTCCCGTTCGATCAGTATGTGCTGACGCCGGAAGCCCAGGCCGTGGTTTCGCAAGCCGCTGACTACGCCAAGGCTGGCGGCGCCACGAAGATCACCGTGACCGGTCACACCGACCGTTCGGGCTCTGACAAGTACAACGCCAAGCTCTCGGAACGCCGCGCCAAGGCCGTCGCCGATGGCCTGGTGGGCATGGGTGTCGCCGCCACCAGCCTGGCCGTCGACTGGAAGGGCGAAAGCGCTCCGGCCGTCGCGACTGGCGATGGCGTCAAGGAACCGCTGAACCGTCGTTCCTCGATCTCGATCAACTTCTAAAGATCGACATCGACACGAAATTGGGGGCTCGGCCGAAAGGCCGGGCCCCTTTTTCGTGCGTGAAGCCCGCTGAACGAAAAGACGCTCCCGATGGGGCGTCGGGAGCGTCATCCCCGGCGGCCCAAGAGGGCGAGGGCGCCGGAATCGGCCGACCTTATTGGGGGTGTCGGCCGTATGGGGTTGCGAGCGCGGCCGTCAGGGGCAGGCTCTCGCGAACAGGGGGATGGGACACGGGAAACAAGCCGCGCGCTCGAAGCCGGCCTCAAGCCGGGCGGTTGCGACGACGACACTGGAAGCAAGGGGCGACATGGACGTCTCCGTCCGGTTGCGACCCCTCGACTATACGCCAGCTCTCGTCAGGCGCGAGTCAAAACGACAGGGTCGCACCAGCCGCGACAATTCGCGCGGCAGCGGCGAGGGCGTCGCCAGGATTTCAGCCACCACATGCTCTGCCAGAAGCGGCGCCAGGCAGAAACCGCGCGAGCCCAGGCCGGCCAGAACGAAGAGGCCGTCCTCGATCTTGCCGGCAATCGGAACGTGGTCGGCGGTGGTCGCGCGGATCGCCGCGCGGCCCGTGAGCGCTGTCGAGGCCAGGCGAGCGGCCAGTCTCGGCAGGCCCTTGGCCAGGGTCTCCAGGTTGCGGGCGTGATCTTCGGCGCGCTCTTCGGTCGCCAGGTCCTGCCGGTCGTGGGTGGCGCCGAACAGGACCCCGTCGCGGGTTGGCACGGCGTAGCCGCCAAAGGCGACGGGGCTCGTGGCGCGGACCGTCCAGCGGCGTCCGGGCTCGGTCTGGCCGCGCACCGGGCACCAGGGCAGGTTCGGCAACAGATCGCCCAGGTCCGCGCCGGGCGCGATGACCACGGCGTCGGCGCGAGCGATCTCGGCGTCCGAAACGTCGAGCAGCCGCCAGCCGTCCGGGGTGTGTTCGATCGCCTGGACATGCGCCTCGAGGGCCTCGCCGCGCCAGGCGTCCAGAATGGCGCGGGGTTCGACGACCAGGGCCTGGGTCATCTCGAGCGCCGGAGCCGCCGGCTCGCCCAGGCGGTCGGTCGTCGCGGGCAGCAGGGTCATCGCGCCGGGCTCGAACAGGTCCTGACGGGCGACGACGGCGAAGCGCGCTTCGACAGCTTCGTCCTGCGCCAATTGCAGGACGCCGCGAGCGATCACCGCGTCGGGCAAGGTCTCATACAGGGAGACGGCGCGGGCCAGCCCCTGGGCATAGAGCGCCGCGCGCGGGCCGCCGCCGGCGTCGAGCGCCGGGGTGACGAGGGCGGCGGGGTTGCCCGAGGCGGGGGCCGCGCCGGCGTCGATCACCGTCACGCTCAGGCCCTCGGCGCGGGCGGCGCGGGCCAGGGAGGCTGCGGCGACGCCTCCGCCCACGATCGCCAGGCTGGTCGGCCGGGGCGGGGCGGGCGGATCGCCGGGCAGCCAGGCCTCCAGCCGGTCCTTCTTGCGGCCAAAGCCGGGGCGCTTGGCGATCTCGAAGCCCGCCGCCTGCAAGCCGGCGTCGCACGGCGCCGGCGACGGCGAAGGTGGCGGCCCGCGCGCCCGGTAGCCGAGCGCGCGGCCACGGCGGCCAGGATGTCCTCGCTCCACATGGCGGGATTAAGGGCCGGCGAGAAACCGTCCAGGAACCAGGCGTCGGCGGCGCCGTCCCAGGCGGCCAGGGCGGGACCCACCTCCATCACCGCCAGGTCCAGCGTGGCGCGGAAGGCGGGCAGGTCGACGCGATGGAAGCCGCGCGCCTGGCCCGGCCAGGCGTCGATCAGGGCCTGGGCGGCCTCGCCCAGCTCGGGCCAGACGGCCAGGGCGCGGGCGGCGTCCTCGCGGCTGATCGGGTGGGCCTCGATCGAGAAGATGTTCAGCCGCGCTTCGGCGGGCGCCTCGCGTCGCCACAGGTCCAGCAGGGCGGCGATGTTCAGGCCGGTGCCGAAGCCCAGTTCTCCGACCACGAAACGGTCCCGGCCGGCGAATATCTCGGGCATGCCGCAGCCGGTCAGGAACACCGCGCGGGTCTCGGCCAGGCCGTCGGCGCTGGAGAAATAGACGTCGCCATACAGCCGCGAGCGCGGCAGGCCGTTCTCGTTCCAGATCAGGGGCGAGGTGTCGTCTTCAGGGCCTGGGGCGGTGTGGCTCATGCCGCGCTAAAGCCGCCCCGGCCGGGCGGCTGTCAATCTGGAGCGGCCAAGAAAAAGGGGCCGCCCTCTCGGACGGCCCCTTCAATCCTGCGGGAAGTCCGCGCCTCAGTGGCCGGACTTCTTTTCCTCGTGAGCGGCCGGCTCATTGGCCGGGGCGGCGTGGTCCTCGCCGGCGGTCGCGCCCGTGGCGGCGACGGTGTCGGCCTCGGCCTCGGCGTCCGGAGCGGCGGCGGCGTCGGCGGCGGCCTTGTTGGCGTCGGCGACCGCCTGGTCCTGGGCGGCGGCGGCGTCGGTCACGGTGCTGGCGCCCGCGGCGGCGGCTTCGGCGGCGGCGGTCGAGGCGTCGGCGCCCTCTTCCTTCTTGCCGCAGGCGGCCAGCGACAGGGCCGACATCGCCGCGCCGGCGATGAGAAGCTTACGGAGCATGATGGCGTTCATGGGCAATCCCTTGTCTCGAGCGCGCCGCCCGCAATTCCAGGCGGCGTCTGTCCATCTCAGGGAATACCGGTTCGAATGGGCGCGCAAGCCAGAGTTCACGCGCCCGTGATTACATCGGCGTCAGACTCTCGCGAGTCGATCAGGCGTCGTTGGGGATGGCCTGCAGAGCCTCTTCCAGTTCCAGGAAGCTGGGCTGTGAAGCCGTGGGCACGTTGCCGCGGCCGATCTCGACCGAGATCTGGGCGGCGTTGCCGTGCAGGTGGGCCACCAGGACGGCCTGGATGATCTTGTAGAAGGCGTAGTCGTCGTCGACCACCGAGGCCAGGCGCGTGGCCATGGGGCCGACCAGGCCATAGGCCATGAACACGCCCAGGAAGGTGCCGACCAGGGCCGAGCCGATCATGCCGCCCAGAACGGCGGGGGGCTCGGTGATCGAGCCCATGGTCTTGATGATGCCGAGCACGGCGGCGACGATGCCCAGGGCGGGCAGGCCGTCGGCCAGCTGGGTCAGGGCGTGCGCCGGGGCGTGGGCCTCGTGGTGGTGCTTTTCGAGCTGCTTCTCCATCGCGTCCTCGACCTGGTGGGGATCTTCCAGGTTCATGGTCATCATCCGCAGGGTGTCGCAGATGAAGTCGACGGCGAAGTGGTCGTGGGCGATCTTGGGATAGCGCGAGAAGATCGAGCTTTCCTGCGGCTTTTCGATGTGGGCTTCCAGGGCGATGACGCCCTTGGACTTCATGGTCTTGGTCAGCAGGAACAGCAGGCTCAGCAGGTCGCGATAGTCGGCGGCCTTCCAATTGGGGCCCTTGAAGATCTTGCCGAAGCCGCCGGCCGTGGCCTTGATGGTGGTCATCGAGTTGGCGATCAGAAAGGCGGCGACGCCGGCTCCGAGAATGGCCATCAGTTCGTGAGGGGCGGCTTCGATGATGACGTCCATCTTGCCGCCAGCCATGACGAAGCTGCCGAAGACGAGGCCAAATAGCAGGACGATGCCGATGATCTGGAACATGACGAAGGCCGACCCCGAGAATTGATCCGGCATCATCGCGGTTAATGCTTAATCCAACGTTCCCACAGGCCCGGAAGGCCTGAGTTGCGTGGTCGCGCCGACCAGCCTAACAGTTGTTTGATGTCGACCGCCGCACAAGAAGCCCGGAGCAACCGGGGCGCATTCGCGATCCTCTTTGGAGTGTCCGTGGTCTCGGCCATGGGCAACAGCGGCATGTGGTCGGTGCTGCCGGCCATCGGGCGGCAGATCGGCATTCCAGATGTTCTGGTGGCGGCGATCTTCTCGCTGTCGGCCGTGCTGTGGGCGATCAGTTCGCCGTTCTGGGCCCGCCAGTCCGACCTGCGGGGCCGCAAGCCCCTGATCCTGCTGGGCCTGGCCGGCTTCTGCGTCTCCATGACCCTGTGCGCGGTGGTGGTCAGCGCGGGCCTGCACCATCTGGCCGCGCCGATGGTGATCTTTGGGCTGTTCCTGACCGCGACGCGCGCTGTTTGGCCTGTTCGGCTCGGCGTCGAACCCGCGACCCAGGCCTATATGGCCGAGCGCACCAGTCGCGAGCCGAACGCACCCAGAGCATGGCCAGCCCTGGCCGGCGCCTTCGGCCTGGGCACGGTGGTCGGACCGCTGCTGGCCCCGCTGTTCGTGCTGCCCATTGTGGGCCTGGCCGGGCCGATGTTCGCCTTCGCCATCCTGGCCGGGATCATGCTGATCGTGGTCCAGCGCGGCCTGCCCGAGACCTTCACGCCGGGGAACCGCGACACGGCGCCGCGCCGGACGGGCTTCCTGTTCGGGGGCGACGGCGTGGCCCTGTGGAAGGATCCGCGCCTCAAGCCCTTCCTGATTTACGGCTTCCTGGTGGCCTCGTGCCAGACGGCCCAGTCACAGACCCTGGGTTTCCTGATCATCGACAAGCTGAAGCTGCCGCCGATGCAGGCCCAGAGCTACATCACCCTGGCCATGGCGGCGGGGGCGGTCGCGGGCCTGCTGGCCCAGTGGGGCCTGATCCGCATGTTCTCGATGCGGCCGCGCGACCTGATGCGCTGGGGCGTGGCGGCGGCGGCCGTGGGCAATGTGATCGTGGCCCTGGCGCCCGACTACGCGGCCGTGGCCATAGGCTTCGCCATCGCCAATCTGGGATACGGCTTCGCGCGGCCGGGATTCACGGCGGGGGCATCGCTGTCGGTCGGTGCCAAGGACCAGGCCGGAGCGGCCGGGGCCATCGCCGCGATCAATGGGCTGAATGTGGTGTTCGGGCCGCTGTTCGTGCTGCTGTACCGCCACGTCGGCTGGGGGCCGTTCGCGCTGAACACGGTGATCCTGGGAGGGCTGCTGGTCTACGCCCTGAGCCAGGAGATGCTGCGCCGCGCCAATGAAGGCGACGCCCAGGAGGAGGCAGCCCTCGCCAGCCTGGAGCGCAGCGACGAAGGCTCCTAGAGCGCGGTTGACTTACGTCGAAGCCAACACCCCGTGTCTCCGTCTTCCCGGCGAAGGCCGGGACCCAGATTCATCCGGAGCGTCTCGTGGGTTTCATCTGGGCCCCGGCCGGAGTTCATCCTCGGGCGCGCGCTTTGCGCGACCCGGGGGCCGGGGAGACGGGAAATTTGGATCCGCGATTCAATCTGAACCAAATCCGAACTAGTCGCCGAGGCGACGCAGGGCGGCGCGGTCGCGCAGCACGATGTGGCGGGTGGTCGGCAGGGCGATAACGCCGTCGGACTGCAACTGGGTCAGGGTGCGCGACACGGTCTCGATGGTCAGGCCCAGATAGTCGGCCATGTCCTGACGCGACATCGGCACGTCCAGTTCCGATTGCGCCCCGGTGCGCTCGGCCAGATCAACCAGCAGCCCGACCACGCGTTCGCGCGCCGACTTGCGGCCCAGCATCAGCACATGGTCCTGGCTGCGTTGCAGGCCCTCGGCCGTGAGGCGGAACAGGGCGCGGGCCACGTCGGATCGCTGGGCGGCCAGGTCGCTGAGGGCCCCCCGGCGGACCATGCGGACGGTGGTGTCGATCATGGCCTCGGCGGTGACGCGGTGCAGGTCGCCGGCCTCGATGCCGAAATAGTCGCCGGCCAGATGGAACTCGTCGATCTGGCGACGGCCGTCGCGCAGCAGCCGGCAGGTCCGCACGGCGCCCGAGATCACCTGATAGATGTAGTCGGCGCCGTCGCCCTCGCTGAAGATCTCTTCGTCGCGGGCGTGGCGCAGGCAGGGACCCGTGAAGCCGAAGGGCGCGGCGGTCGGTGCGTGGTCGGTCTGGCGAAGCGGAGACAGCATGGTCAACATCCCTTGTTGACCCGTTTCTGGGCCATGCCCGCGAGGCGGTAAATTCGGGTGCGACGCCTAAGGAAGGTTACTTAAGCGGGTTTGCGGAAGATGCGCCGGCGAAGCTTGCGCTGGATCAAGGCGAGCCTGGATCGGGCGTGCTGAACTCAGAGTATGTGCGGTCCGGTTCAGACGGGAAGACAGCATCCCTTGATCGTGGTTCTCGATGAAGACGAGGCCCTGCGCGAGGCCCTGCGCTTTTCCCTGGAGACCGAGGGTTACCGCGTCAGCGCGTTCGGCGCGGCGTCGGAGCTTCTGGACAGCGACCAGTGTTCTGGCGCGGCCTGTTTCGTGATCGACGAGGACGGGTGCGAGCCCGGTCTGACCCAGCAGTTGCGCCGCCGGCGGGTGCCGGTGATCCTGCTCTCCAGCGGCGGCCGCCGGCCGCAGCGGACACGCCTGGGCGGGCTGATCAGCGTCGTCGAAAAGCCCCTGATCACCGACGCCCTCAGCCGCCAGATCGCGGCGGTGGTCCAGTAGTCCTTGGCAAGCGAGCCGGGTCTCAGCCCGGCCGCACCGACAGGGTCATGCGCACCAGCGCCGCCAGGTTGTCGGCGTGCATCTTGGTCATCAGCTTGGCGCGATAGATCTCGACGGTGCGCGGGCTGATGCCCAGGTCGCGGGCGATGACCTTGTTGGGATGGCCGGCCACGACGCCGTCCAGCACCTGGCGCTCGCGCTCCGACAGCGTTTCCAGCCTTTGCAGGATCTCGGCCTGGTCCCCGCTGACGGCGCTGGCCTCGTTCATGGCGCCCAGGGCCCGCTTCAGGGCGTCCAGGATGCGGCCTTCGGAGAAAGGCTTTTCGATGAAGTCGACCACCCCCGAGCGCATGGCTTCCACGGCCATGGGGATGTCGCCGTGGCCGGTGATCATGATCACCGGCATGCGGGCGTTCAGCGCCGCCAGCCGGGCGACCAGTTCCTGGCCGCTCATCTCGGGCATGCGCACGTCGGTGATCACGCAGCCGGCCCGCGCGGTGGGCAGGGCGGCCAGGAAGTCCGGCGCGCTGGCGTAGGTCTCGACGTGGAGGTCGGCGGATTCCAGCAGGAAGGCCAGCGACTCGCGGGCGCTTTCGTCGTCATCGACGACATGCACGACGGCGTCAGTCATGGGGGGTCTCGTCCTCCTGGTCGGCCGGGGGCAGGGTGAAGCGGAAGATGGTTCCGCCGCGCGGATTGGGTTCGGCCCAGATGCGGCCGCCATGGGCTTCGATGATCGAGCGCGAAATGGACAGCCCCACGCCCATGCCCTGCGGCTTGGTGGTCATGAAGGGCTGGAACAGCTTTTCGCGAACGCCGTCGGCGATGCCGCCGCCGGTGTCGGCCACGCTGACCCGGGCCCAGCCCTCTTCGGTCAGGTCGCTGGAGATGACCAGTTCACGGCGCGCGCCGTCCTGCATGGCGTCGATGCCGTTGCGGATCAGGTTCAGCAGGACCTGCTGGATCTGCACCCGATCGGCGAAGACGGGGTCCGCCGCCGGGTCCATGGACAGGCGCACATCGACCTGGCGTTCCTTCTCGCCGATCAGGGCCAGGGCGCTGGCCTCCTCGACCAGCTTGGACAGGCTTTCCGGTTCGCGCTCGCTGGCCCCGCGCCGGACGAAGTCGCGCATGCGGTGGATGACGTCGCCGGCCCGCAGGGCCTGGGCGGCGGCGCGGTCGATGGCGTCGCGCACCTTGGCCTGGTCGGCCTCTCGACCCCGGTCGATCAGCCGCCGCGAGCCGGTCAGCAGATTGGCTATGGCCGACAGCGGCTGGTTCAGCTCGTGGGCCAGGGTCGAGGCCATCTCGCCCATCGCCGTCAGGCGCGAGACGTGAACCAGCTCGTTCTGCAGCTCCTGCAGGCGGGTCTCGGTCTGCTGGCGGTCCGTCAGGTCGCGGATGAAGCCGGTATAGAAGGGGCGCGGGCCCCGGGTTTCGCCGACCGCCAGTTCCATCGGAAAGGTCGAGCCGTCCTTGCGCTCGCCCACCACCACGCGGCCGACGCCTATGATCCGCTTCTCGCCGGTCGCGGCGTAGCGGTCCAGATAGCCGTCGTGGGCCTGACGATAGGGACTGGGCATCAGCAGATTGACGTTTTGGCCGATGGCCTCCGCCGCCGTCCAGCCGAATAGGCGCTCGGCGGCGGGGCTGAACGAGGTCATGAGCCCCGCACGGTCGATCACAACGACGGCGTCGGGAATGGTGTCGAGGATCGACTGCAGGTGGGCGTTGGTCGCCGCCGCCCTTCGCCGCGCGGCGTGGAACCAGCCGCCGCCGATCGCCATGCCGACGCCGACCAGCAGGAAGATCACGCCGCTCAGCGCCGAGACGAGGTTCGGCGTGTCGTCGCGCGTCACCCAGCCCACGGCCAGGCTGGCGAACACCGTCGCGAACAGCCCGCAGGTCAGCCCGCCGACGGCGGCGCTGACCAGGATGGCGGGAATGAACAGCAGGAACGACGAGGCGGCCGTGAAGGCCTCGCCCAGGGTCAGCCGGATGAGGAAAGTCACCGCCACCGTCGTCGCGGCCAGCACATAGGGGCCGGGCCGCGGGTCGCTGAACAGGGGGGAGGGGACCAGCCGGACCGCCTTCATCGCGTCGTCGTCTCCATCGCGTGCCGGGCCCTTATAGCCGAGGCGCGCAACGGCGCGAGACCCGCTTGATCGAGGTCAAGGCGCAAGTCGAAAGCGCGCGCGATGCTGGGCTCCTCAACAGGGAGACCTCTCATGTCCGGTGGGCAAGTCGCATATCTTTCGATGGTCGTCGTGGTGTTCACGTCCTTCGCCTTGGTGCTGTTTGGCGGATACATCTATACGAACTCGAAATAGCGGTTCGAACGACCAGGTCGTTTCCAGGAGGCCCGGCGCAGATCGCCGGGCTTTTTTTGTGCGTCATCCAGGTCGATGCGGTGATCGCACAGGGCCAGCGGCGCGGGGCGGTGGCTGACCAGGACCAGGCCCTGGCCGGTGTGGTCCAGCCGCGCGGCCAGTCGATCCAGCACCAGGGCCTCGGTCGCCGCGTCCAGGCCTTCTGTGGGCTCATCCAGCAACAGCCAGGGCGCGGGGCGCAGATAGGCGCGGGCAGGGATAGCCGCCGCCGCTCCCCGCCGGACAGGCGCTCGCCGTTGTCGCCCAGCCAGGCGTTCAGTCCGGCCGGCGCCGAGCGGATGCGCGCGTCCAGGGCGGCGTCGCGCAAGGCGTTCCAAAGGTCCTCGTCGGTGGCGTCAGGGGCGGCGAGACGCAGGTTGGCGGCGACCGTTCCGGCGATCAGGGCCGCGTCCTGCGGCGCATGGGCGAAGGCGGCGCGGGCCGTCGAGGGGGCCAGGGTCATGATGTCCGCGCCGCCCAGCATCAGGCTGCCGGTCGCCGCGGGACGCAGCGCCAAGAGCTGTTCCAGCAGGGTGGTCTTGCCGACCCCCGACGGGCCCGAGATGGCGATCCGCGAACCGGCGGCATAGTCCTGACCCCGCAGCCGGAGGCCGGTCTGGTCCAGGCGCTGCGCCGGAGCGGTTTCGGAGGGGGCGTGCCGCAGCAGGACGTCCAGCCGGTCGGCGGCCTCATCCGCCGCGCCGTTCTGGTCGAAGGCGGCGGTCAGGCTGGACAGGCCCTCGACCGCCATGGTGGCGGCCAGTCCCGCCAGCGCCGCCAGCGGGGCGCCGGCCGGCGCGGCCAGAAGGATGGCGGCGGCGACCGCGAAACCCAGGATCGCGGCCTGGGACAGGGCGATCCAGCCTCGGGCGCGGGCGGCGTCCAGACGGGCGGCGTCGACCGCCGCGCCGCGCGTCGCCAGGGTCTGGCCGGCCCAGGCCTCCAGGCCATAGGCGCGAAGCTCGGGGGCGGCGGCCGACAGGCTGGCGGCGGCGTCCTTCAGGGTTCCCATCCGGGTCTGGATCTCGCCTCCGGCCGGGGCCGAGAGGCGCCGCGCCAGTGTCCGGGCCGCCAGGATCGCCGCGACGGCGGCCAGCAGGATGGCTGCGGCCGAGGGCCAGCCGGCCAGCAGGCCCAGGGCCAGGCCGGCGACGACGGCGGCCCCCGCGCCCCAGGGCGCCGACAGCCGCACGAAGCGGGTCTCGACCGCGTCGACATCCTGCACCAGGCGCGCCGAGGCCTCGCCGCCAGACAGGGCCAGGGCCTCGCCGGGAGGGGCTGCGGCCAGTGAGGCGAACAGCACGGGACGGATCGCGGCCAGGGATCGCAGGGCGGCGGCGTGGCCGCTGAGCCGCTCGACATAGCGCGCGCCGGTCCTGAGGATGGCCAGCAGCCGGATCATCGCGCTGGGCAGCAGGACGTTGAAGGCCTGGGCCGCCGCCAGTCCCGCCGCGCCGGCCAGGGCCGAGGCGGTGATGAACCAGCCCGACAGGCCCAGCAGCAGGGTCGAGGTCGCGCCGACCACGCCCGCGCAGACCGCCGCCAGCAACAGGCCCTCGGCGTGACGGCGGCGCTGGGCGCGGATCAGGGCCTGAAGGGGGGAAGCGCTCATGACAGCCTGACGATCTGGTCGGCGAGATCGGCGACCGCCTGGGAATGGGTGGCGATCAGGGTGGTGCGGCCGCGCGCGGCCTCGCGGATGGCGTCCAGCAGGGCCAGCTCCGCCTCCGCGTCCAGATTGGCGGTCGGCTCGTCCATCAGAAGGATCGGCGCGGGCTTGAGCAGGGCGCGGGCCAGCGACAGGCGTCGGCGCTCGCCGCCCGACAGGCCGCCGCCGCGCTCGTCCAGAACGGCGTCCAGGCCGCCGGCGCGCATCGCCAGGGCGCCGGCCAGGCCGACGCGCTGGGCGGCGGCCTCGATCTGGGCGCGGGGCGCGTCGCGTCGGGCCAGGGCGATATTGTCGGCGATGGAGCCGGGCATGATCAGCGGATGCTGTCCGGCCCAGGCGATCTGGCCCGACAGCGCGCCCAGTTCGGCCAGCGGCCGCCCGTCGATCAGCACCGCGCCGCCGGTCAGCGGGGCCAGGTCGAGCAGAAGATTGAGCAGCGAGCTCTTGCCGGAGCCGCTGGGGCCGAGGATGGCGGTGATCCTGCCGGCGGGAACCTCGAGGTTGAAGTCCCGCAGGGCGGGCGCGTCGGCCTCGGGATAGCGCTTGGTCACGCCCTGGAAGCGGATGACCGGCGGCGCGGGCAGGGCCGGGGCCAGCGGGCGGGGCTCGGCGCGGGGCAGGGCGACCAGGCTGGCCGTCGCGGCCTCGGCGGCCTGGCGGTCATGATAGGCGGCGGCCAGCCGGCGCATCGGCAGATAGACCTCCGGCGCCAGGGCCAGCACGAAGAAGGCCCGCTTCAGGTCCAGTTGCTCCGGAACCGGGAAGGGCAGCAGGCGCAGCAGGTTGAAGCCGCAATAGACCGCCACCAGGGCCACCGACAGGGCGGCGAAGAATTCCAGCGCGCCCGACGACAGGAAGGCCACCCTCAGGACGCGGATGGTGCGGCCGGCCAGCTCGTCGGCGGAGCGGGCCAGATCGCGCGTGACCCGCCCCTCGGCCTGGAAGGCCAGCACGACGGGCAGGGCGCGGACGCGGTCGAGGAACAGGCCCGACAGCCGTTCCAGCGCGGTGAACTGGGCGCGCGACTCGGCGGCGGCGGCCGTGCCGGCCAGGGCCATGGCCACGATGAAGGGAACCATGGCGCCCAGCAGGATGGCGCCGGCGATCGGGCTGGCGATGGCGGCGACGGCGATCAGGGCCAGGGGCGTCGCGGTGGCCGCGAAGCGGGCGGGCAGGAAGCGCGAGACATGGCCGTCCAGCGCCTCGACGCCCTCGACGACGGCGGTGGCGGCGTCGGCGCTGCGGGCGTCGGTGCGGACGAGCCGTCCTCGGAGGCGTCGGCGCGGGCGGCGGCCTTGACCTTGGTCACGCACGGCGCTCGGCCTCGCCGGCCAGCCGCGCCACGACGGTCGACGAGCATGCGCAGGCGGCGCAGCAGGCTCAGCCAGGCGATGGCGACGGAGAGGGTGCGACCTTTTGACAGGGCGTCGACGGCGCAGGCCAGGGCCGCCGCGAAGCCGATCGCGGCCGCTCCGTCCAGCAGCAACAGGGCTTGGGCGCGGCGCAGCGGCGCGGCGCCGACGAGGGCCAGGGCCTTCAATCTCGTCGCGACCGGAATCGGGTCGTCGATAAGCGCTGGACGAGATTGCATGAGTTGAGTGTAGGCTAGCTTGGCCTGGTCGCCTTGATCTGGATCAAGGGACGCCAGGCCCGGCTTGTCTAGGGTGGCCCCCTCGGCTGGCGTCATCATTCGCCGCCCGCTTCGGAGCTAAGCATGGACCCCGCTGTCGTCGATCTCTCGAGGCTGCAGTTCGCGCTGACCGCGCTGTACCATTTTCTGTTCGTGCCGCTGACGCTCGGGCTCTCGTTCATGCTCGTGATCATGGAGAGCATCTTCGTGATGACCAAGCGTCCAATCTGGCGGACGGTCACGCGGTTCTGGGCAGGGCTGTTCGGCATCAACTTCGTTCTTGGCGTGGCCACGGGCCTGACCATGGAATTCCAGTTCGGCATGAACTGGTCTTACTACTCGCATTATGTCGGCGACATCTTCGGCGCGCCGCTGGCGATCGAGGGCCTGATGGCCTTCTTCCTGGAAGCCACCTTTGTGGGCCTGATGTTCTTCGGCTGGGACAAGCTGTCTCGGCTGGGGCACCTGTTCGTGACCTTCATGGTGGCCATCGGCACCAATTTCTCGGCCCTGTGGATCCTGATCGCCAACGGCTGGATGCAGAACCCGGTCGGCGCCGCGTTCAATCCCGACACCATGCGCATGGAGGTCACCGACTTCCGCGCCGTGCTGTTCAATCCGGTGGCCCAGGCCAAGTTCGTCCACACCGTCAGCGCCGGCTACACCATCGCGGCCGTCTTCGTTCTGGGCGTCTCCGCCTTCTATCTGCTGAAGGGCAAGTATGTCAGCGTCGCCAAGCGCTCGCTGACCGTCGCCGCCGCCTTTGGCCTGGCCTCCTCGCTGTCGGTGGTCGTGCTGGGCGACGAGAGCGGCTACGCCCTGACCGACAACCAGAAAATGAAGCTCGCGGCGCTGGAAGCCATGTGGGAGACCGAGCCCGCGCCTGCCGGCCTGACCGCGTTCGGAATTCCCAGCCTCGCCGACCGCAAGACCCACTATGAGGTCAAGATCCCCTATGTGCTGGGCGTCATCGCCACGCGCAGCATAGACAAGCCTGTCGCCGGCATCTTCGAACTGGTGGCCACGGCCGAGGACCGCATCGAGTCCGGCGTTGTCGCCTATGGTGCGCTGGAGACCCTCAAGGCCAATCCCAAGGACATGGCGGCCCGCGCGACCTTCGAGCTGCACCGTCGCGACCTGGGCTATGGCCTGCTGCTGAAACGCTATGTCGCCGACCCGCGCATGGCTGACACGGCGACGATCAAGAAGGCCTCGTGGGACACCGTGCCCAATGTGCCGGTGATGTTCTGGGCGTTCCGGATCATGGCGGGCACGGGCCTGGCGATGATCGCGCTGTTCGCCACCGCCTTCGTGCTGGTGACGATGCGCAAGCATCAGACCAAGTGGTTCCTGGTGCTGGCCGTCTGCGCCATCCCGCTGCCCTGGATCGCCACCGAGCTGGGCTGGATCCTGGCCGAGGTCGGTCGCCAGCCCTGGGCGGTGGAAGGCGTGCTGCCCACCTTCCTGGGCGCGTCCAGCCTCAGCGTCGCCCAGCTGTGGACCACCATCGTGCTGTTCACCCTGCTGTACGGCGGCCTCGCGGTTGTCGAGGTCGGGCTGATCCTGCGTCACATCAAGAAGGGCCCGTTCGCCGAGCAGGAGGCCTTCAACGCCCCCGCCGCCGAACCGGCCGTCGCCTAAAGGAGTCGCGGTGATGGAACTCCCAATCGACTATGCGACCCTGCGGATCATCTGGTGGGCCCTGCTGGGCGTGCTGCTGATCGGCTTCGCCCTGACCGATGGCTTCGACATGGGCGTGGGCGCGCTTCTGCCGTTCGTCGCGAAAAGCGACAAGGAACGCCGGATGGTGATCAACACCATCGGCGCGACCTGGGAAGGCAACCAAGTGTGGTTCATCCTGGGCGGCGGGGCGATCTTCGCGGCCTGGCCGTTCGTCTACGCCGTCAGCTTCTCGGGCTTCTACCTAGCCATGTTCCTGGTGCTGGCGGCGATGATCCTGCGGCCGGTCGGCTTCAAGTACCGGTCCAAGCGGCCCGATCCGACGCTGGCGCACCTTCTGGGACTGGGCGCTGTTCGTCGGCGGGTTCGTGCCCGCCCTGGTGTTCGGGGTCGCGGTGGGCAATGTCCTCCAGGGCGCGCCGTTCCGCTTCGACAGCGACCTGCGCGTGACCTATCTGGGCTCGTTCTTCGGCCTGTTCACGCCCTTCACCCTGCTGTGCGGCCTGCTGTCGGTGTCGATGCTGGTGCTGCATGGCGCCGGCTGGCTGACCGTCAAGGCCGAGCGTGGCCCGGTGGTCGATCGCGCCCGCCGCCTGGGCGAGACCGCGGGCCTGGCCAGCATCGGGCTGTTCGCGGCCGGCGGCTTCTTCGTGGCCTTCAGCCACATGGGCTTCCGCATCGACGGCCTGGCCGACGCGGCCGGACCCTCCAATCCCCTGCGTGGGGCGGTGGTCTCCGCGCCGGGCGCTTGGCTGGACAACTACGGCCGCCATGGCTGGATGATCCTGACGCCGGTGCTGGGCTTTGTCGGCACGGCCATGGCCCTGCTGGGACTGCGCTACGACAAGGCCCCACTGTCGTTCGCGGGTCGTCGCTCGCAGTCATGGGCATAATCGCCACTGTCGGCCTTTCGATGTTCCCGTTCATCCTGCCCAGTTCCATCGACCCCGCTTCCAGCCTCACCGTATGGAACGCTTCATCGAGCCACCTCACGCTGTTCATCATGCTGATCTGCACGGCGATCTTCCTGCCACTGGTGCTGCTGTACACCGCCTGGGTCTACAAGGTTCTGTGGGGCCGCAGCACGACCGACGCCCTGACCACCAACCCTGACCTCTACTGAGGGGAAACAAGACGATGTGGTACTTCACCTGGGTTCTGGGCCTTGGCCTGGCTGTCGCTTTCGGCGTGCTCAACGGCCTCTGGTACGAGTTCAATCTGTCGGATGATGGCGACGAAGGGCACTCAGAGCCCTGATTGCGACAATCCGCGCGCCGGATTCCTTTCACTGTTAACGGTTGTTAAAGGGCGGATCGGGTCTTGTGTCATTGTGGCCGGGAGCGCGTCGAACACGCGAACCCCCACCTGTCGCCGAACCACTATCCCGGGGAAATCCAAATGTCCGACCAAGCCGAGCCGGCCCTGGAGCTGATCTCCTTCTGCATTGGCGAGCAGGAGTTCTGCATCGACGTGAAGACGGTCCGCGAAATCCGCGGCTGGACTCCGGCGACGCCGATCCCGCACGCGCCGTCCTATCTGCGCGGGGTCATCAACCTGCGCGGCGCGATCATGCCGGTCATCGACCTGCGCAACCGCCTGGGCCTGGGGGTCACCATCCCCGAGACCCGCCACGTGATCGTGGTCGTGGAATGCCAGGACCGCCTGGCCGGCATCCTGGTGGACGCCGTGTCGGAAACCTTCACCGTCTCGCGCGATCATCTGCAGCCGGCTCCCGACCTGGGCGTCGAGGAACTGCGCTTCATCCAGGCGATCATCTCGATGGAAAACCGCCTGATCACCTATCTGCGCATGAACGACGTGTTCCCGGCGATCATCCGCGAAGCGGCGTAAGCGCTAACCGCCTTCAGGTTTCGAAAAGCCGCCGTCCGCTCAGCGGGCGGCGGCTTTTTCTTGGGCGGAAGGTGCTGAGTATCCGGGGAGGCTTTTTGAGCCGTTGCTGACGTTAGATGCTCCCCCTCTGGGGGAGCTGTCGCGGAGCGACTGAGGGGGCAGGCAGCAGTACTCGGCGATCTGGAGCGCCGCGCTGCCCCCTCCGGCCCTCCGGGCCACCTCCCCCAGAGGGGAGGATCCTGTCGATCAGACCTGCCTCGGCGGACGATCTTCGCCGCGCCTCGCCAGCGGCTCAGGCCGGCTGCAGGACGGCGACGCCAGCATCAGGCCGGCGGCGACGCACATCGCCAGGCCGGGCCGGTGGTCGGGGCGGCGTAGCTCTGCGAGACCTTGCGGGCGTCCTGGGCGCGCAGGGTGGCGTTCGAGGCTTGCGTCTCGTGCCAGGTCGCCGGGTGGTCGGCGGTCAGCACCCCCTCGGGCGAGGCGTCGGCGTGCGGCATCACCTCGCCAAAGCCGATGGCCACGAAGCCGTGGATGACGCCGTAGTCCTCTTCCGAAAGCAGGAAGGTGATCTGACGCTCCTCGACCTGGCCGGTATAGGCGTCGCTGTCGGGGTCGAACTCGCGCAGCACCAGGATGTCGCCGACCGAGAAGTCGCGGTCGTTGCGGCGGATCTCGAAGCGCTTCTTGCCCGAGCGGACAGCGGCGAAATACTGCGGCCAGGTCTTCAGTTCGTGGCGGGTCATGGGAGGCGGCCTTCGTATGCGCTTTTGAGTTCGGGAAGAGAGGGGGGAGTCGGGAAGAGGGGGAGTCGGAACGACGGGATCGCGGATGTGTCCCGCCACATCCTAGCGGAGGATTAACCCAGCCGCGCCCGCCTGTGGAGAGCGATGACGTAGGGGAGGCGTTTGACGCGCACGCATAACGCTGATACGCTTTCCTGAACAACGATAAGTCAGGTGGGCGGAAATGACGGGCAAGCTTCCCAAGGCGTGCATCATCGGCGCGGGCTGCAGCGGCTTCACCACGGCCAAGCGGCTCAAGGACGTCGGTGTCCCCTACGACTGCTTCGAGGTCTCCGACGAGATCGGCGGCAACTGGTACTACAAGAACCCCAACGGCATGTCGTCCTGCTACGAAAGCCTGCACATCGACACCAGCAAGTGGCGACTGGCCTTCGAGGACTTTCCGGTTCCCGCCGACTGGCCCGACTTTCCCCACCACGCCCAGCTGTTCCAGTACTTCAAGGACTATGTCGACCACTTCGGTCTGCGCGAGACCATCACCTTCAACACCCGGGTCGAGACGGCCCGGCGCACCGATGACGGCCTGTGGGCGGTCACCCTGGGCAGCGGCGAGACGCGGCTCTATGACGTGCTGTTCGTCTGCAACGGCCACCACTGGGACCCGCGCACGCCTGACTATCCGGGCGAGTTCGACGGCGTGGCCTTCCACGCCCATCACTATCGCGATCCGTTCGACCCGGTGGACATGCGCGGCAAGAACGTCGTGGTGGTGGGCATGGGCAATTCGGCCATGGATATCGCCAGCGAATTGGCCCAGCGGCCGATCGCCAAGAACCTTTGGGTCTCGGCCCGGCGCGGCGTGTGGGTGTTCCCGAAATATCTGAACGGCAAGCCGGCCGACAAATCGGCCATGCCGGCCTGGATGCCGCGCAAGCTGGGCCTGGCCCTGTCGCGCTCGGTGCTGAAGAAGACCATCGGCAAGATGGAAGACTACGGCCTGCCCAAGCCCGACCACGAGCCGTTGGAAGCCCACCCTTCGGTGTCGGGCGAGTTCCTGACCCGGGCCGGCTGCGGCGACATCAAGTTCAAGCCGGCGATCAAGGCGCTGGAGGGCAAGACCGTCCGCTTCGCCGATGACAGCGTGGAGCAGGTCGACGCCATCGTCTTCGCCACGGGCTACAAGATCAGCTTCCCGTTCTTCAAGGATCCGGCGCTGCTGCCCGGCGCGGATCATCGCTTCCCGCTGTTCAAGCGGATGATGAAGGCGGATGTGCCCAACCTGTTCTTCATGGGCCTGGCCCAGCCCTGCCGACCCTGGTCAATTTCGCCGAGCAGCAGGCCAAACTGGCGGCGGGCTATCTGGCGGGGACCTACGCCCCGCCGTCGGCCGACGAGATGGTGCGCATCACCGCCAAGGACGAGGAACGCCACCTGGGCCAGTTCTACGCCTCGGCGCGCCACACGATTCAGGTCGATTTCAATGTCTACTGCGCCGACCTGAAGAAGGAGATCGCCAAGGGCGAGAAGCGGGCGAAGGCGGCGGGGAATGTGTTGCCGGTGGCGGCGCGGGCGGAAGCGAAGGTCAGTGTGCCGGCTTAACCACTCGCCCCCTCCTGACCGCTACGCGGTCGTCCTCCCCCGTAGGGGGAAGATGAGGTCGGCGCGTTTCATCTTCCCCCTACGGGGGAGGAGGGCCGTAGGCCCGGAGGGGGCAAGTGGCTAGGGTGCGCCGACAAGAATCGAAAGCCCGCCCCATGCCCAAGATCGACCTCGACAAGGACACCCGCGCCAAGCTGACCGACGGCCTGTCGCGCTATCTGAGGGACGAGCTCGACCTCGAGGTCAAAGGCTTCGACGCCCAGTTCCTGCTCGACTTCATCACCGAGCGGCTGGGGCCGTACTACTACAACCAGGGCCTCCACGACGCCCGGAGGCGCTGTTCGCCAAGAAGATCGAGAGCATCACCGACGCGGTCTATGAGCTGGAGCAGCCGGTGAAGGGGTTCTGAGCCCATCAAAAACCCGTTCTCCCCGGCGAAGGCCGGGGAGAGCGGGATGTTTGGCATCCCCCAGCGTAAGCATTGACGCCCCCGTCAGCCGGTCCATCATCCCTGACAATGATCAGTCTCCGCGCGACGGAGACGACGCCCAGGGAGCAACAGCGTGACCGAACGCGCCGGCGACGCCTTCGATCCGCGCACGGCGCATCGGCCTGGGATCAAGCGCTCGAAATCGCTCGGCAATCGGCCGCCAATTCAACCGAGCGCTGCGAAGGCCTTGCCCCATGCGGCGGAATGAGGCTCAAATCATGACGGGGCGTCATGATCGCCTCGCCCATGAGTCGCGTTACGTCATGTCCAACATCGCCTACTTCCCAAAGGCTCCGGCGGTCGATGACCGGCCCGGCAAGCGCGAGCGCACCAAGGTCGCCAATCGCCAGGCGATCCTTGACGCGGCGCGGGAAGTGTTCGGCGAGCTGGGCTATGACGGCGCCACGGTGCGCGACATCATCCGCCGCACCGGCCTCGCCTCGGGCACCTTCTATAACTACTACAAGTCCAAGGAAGAGGTGTTCGACGCCCTGGCCGACGACGGCGCGCGGCGCTTCCGGCCGCTGCTGCGGGTCGAGGTCGACAAGGCCAAGGATTTCCAGTCGTTCCTGCGCGGCGCGATCACCGCCTATTTCGTGTTCGTGGCCACCGAGCAGGAGCACTGGCGCCTGAACCGGCCGGCCGGCGAACAGATCCCCCACGCCCGCGCCACCCCCGAGATCGTCGCGGTGTTCAACGAGGTGCGCGAGGGCTTCGCCAAGGTGCTGGCGCTGGAGCATGCGCCGGCCGTGGACCTCGACTACCTGACCGCCGCCTGCATCGCCGTGGCCCGCGAGATCAGCGACAAGATGCTGGAGCGCCGCCCGGTCGACACCGCCGGCGCCGCCGACTTCGCCGTCAAACTGATCCTGGGCGGCCTGCCCGCCCTTCCCAAACTCTAGCGCCCGTTCGGAGCCCGCATGGCTGATGTCCAGAAGTTCGTCCTGAAGACCATCCTGTCGCTGCCCAGCCCGATCCTGCGGGCCATGTCAGGGGGCGGGGTGGTGTATCGCGGCGGCCGCACGCTGGATCCGCGCTTTCAGTTCTTCGCCCACGCGGCCCAGAAGATGCCGTCGATGACGTCTCTGCCGCCCGACGTGGCCCGCGAGGCCAGCGCCAAGGGCTTGGCCGTCGATGTCGGGACCGCCGGAACCGGGGGTGCGCACCGAGAACCTGTCGATCGACGGACCGGGCGGCCCGCTGCGGCTGCGCGCCTACCGTCCCGCAGACCAGGACTCCGGCGCCCCGCTGATGGTCTTCGCCCACTTCGGCGGCGGCGTCATAGGCGACCTCGAAACCTGCGACGCCTTCTGCGGCATGATCGCCCGCATCGCCCGCACGGCGGTGCTGTCGGTCGACTACCGCCTGGCGCCCGAGCATCGCTTTCCGGCGGGCCTCGACGACGTGCTGGCGGCTTTCCGCTGGGGTCGCGACAACGCTGCCCGCTTCGGCGCGGCTGACGGGCGTCGCCGCGATCGGCGGCGATTCCATGGGCGGCAACTTCGCGGCCATCATCGCCCAGGAAATGCAGCGCGCCGGCGAGCCGCAACCGGCTCTGCAGCTGCTGATCTATCCGGCGGTCGATGTGGCCAGCGAGACGGCTTCGATGGCGACCTATGCCGACGCCTATCCGCTGAGCCGGCCGATCATGGACTGGTTCATGGGTCATTATATGGGCCCCGACGCCGATCCGGCCGATCCGCGCCTGTCGCCCAACAAGACCGAGGACCTGACCGGCCTGGCGCCGGCCGTTGTGATCACCGCCGGCTTTGACCCGCTGGTCGACCAGGGCGAGGCCTACGCCAAGCGGCTGCAGGCGGCGGGGGTGGCCGTACGCTACCGCTGCTATGATGGCTTAGCCCACGGGTTCACGGCTTTTACGGGAGCCGTGCCGGCGGCCGACGCTGCCTGCCGCGAGGTGGCGGGGCTCGTACGGGAGACGCTCGATTGGATCGACTGATGCGCGGCGTCCGCCGTCGGACCCGATAGGTAGGACGGGCAGAGACCGAATACTCCGGACTTTTTCTGGATAAACCCCACAAAAACATCCGCTCTCCCCGGCGAAGGCCGGGGCCCAGATTCATCCAGAGAGGCTGGGGATGACGCGCCTTCGGACTGAGTTAGGCGCGCCGACCGCTCTGGGTTCGATCTGGATCCCGGCTTTCGCCGGGAAGAGCGGGGGAAGTGAGAGCTGATGAGCCCCACCATGCGCGCGCTGGTCGTAGAGTCTCTGGCCCCCGATTTCGCCGGGTGCGCGGTCCGCGAGATACCCACGCCCACGCCCGGTCCCGGCGAGGTTCTGGTCAAGGTGAAGGCCGCCAGCGTCAACTTCCCCGACCTGCTGATGACCCGGGGGGAATACCAGTTCAAGCCGCCGGTCCCGTTCACGCCCGGCCTGGACCTGGCCGGCGAGGTCGCCGCCTTGGGCGAGGGCGTCACAGGCTTCCAGATCGACGACGCGGTGGTCGGCGGGGCGCGGCTCGGGGCCTTCGCCGAATACGCCGTGCTGAGCGCCGACGCTCTGAAGCCCAAGCCCGCGCGCCTGTCGTTCGCGCAGGGGGCCGCCTATGGCGCGGCGTATCTGACCGCCTATGTCGCCCTGGTCCGCCGGGCGCGGATCGAGCCGGGCGACTGGGTGCTGGTCCACGGCGCGGCCGGCGGGGTGGGGCTGGCGGCGGTGGACCTGGCCAAGGCCCTGGGCGCCCGGGTGATCGCGGCCTCGGCTTCCGATGACAAGCTGGCGGCCATCCACGCCCTGTATGCGCCCGACGCGGTGGTCAATGTCACCGGCGGCTTCCGCGACCAGGTCAAGGCGATCACCGGTGGGCGCGGGGCCGACATCATCTATGACCCGGTGGGCGGCGATGTCTTCGACGAGAGCGTGCGCTGCATCGCCTTTGACGGACGGCTGCTGGTGATCGGCTTCACGTCGGGGCGGATCCCGACCGTCTCGGTCAACATGCCGCTGATCAAGGGCTTCTCGGTCATGGGTGTGCGGGCCGGGGAGTATGGCCGGCAGTTCCCCGAGAAGGGCCGCGAGAACGGCGAGGCGGTGTGGCGGATGGCGGACGAGGGGATCATCAAGCCTCATGTCCATGCCGAGCTGCCGCTGGAACGCTGGCGCGAGGCGTTTGAGTTGCTGGCTGAGCGCAGGGTGGTGGGCAAGGCGGTGATCGTTCCCTGAGTTCCATAAATCGTCATCCCGCGCTTTATGCGCGGGACCCATGGTTCAGCTTCCGCGTGAGCGCTGGCTTTCGCCCCGCCTTCGCGGCGGATAGATGGGTCCCGCGAACAAATCGCGGGATGACGGGCTTATTTGCGAACCCGAGACGTGGTGAGCCCCACTTGCAAGTCCCTGAACCGACTCAGGTTGACAGCCGCCGCACCATCCCTTATCCACCGCCCCTCACTCGCGGAGGCCTTGCGGCCGACGCGTCCCACTATTATCGGAGCCACCTCGTGAAGCGGACATTCCAGCCGTCGAAGCTCGTGCGAGCCCGCCGTCACGGCTACCGCGCGCGTATGGCCACCAAGAACGGCCAAAAGATCGTTGCGCGTCGCCGCGCCAAGGGCCGTAAGCGCCTGACGGCCTAAGAACGGCTCACCCCGTTCTTTCTCCCGCTTCGGCGGGGGGCACAGACCATGATAAAAGCCGCCTTTTCCCAGAGCCTGACCTCAGGTTTTCGCCGGAAAGGGCGGCTTTTTTCATGACCGCGACTCCCGCAATGGACGCGGCGAAGATCGAGCGCCTGAAGAAGCGTCCCGATTTCCTGCAGGCCGCCAAGGCCCCGGCCCTGTCGCGCGGGGCCGTCTTCATGCAGATGCGCGCCCGTCGCGACGACAACCCCTGATCCGCGCGCGCCCGCCGCCACCAAGAAGGTCGGCGGCTCGGTCGAGCGCAATCGGGCCAAGCGTCGCCTTCGCGAAGCCGCCAGACTCTTGTTGCCCCTTCATGGCCGCCCCATGTGCGACTATGTGTTCATCGCGCGCGGCGGCACCCGCACCCGCGAATGGGGGCGTTTGCTTGACGATGTGAAAAGCGCGCTGATAAGCCTCGCGGCCGAACATGATCGCGCGGACGCTCGGGCCAGGCTGGCCCAATCCGCTGATCTTCCTGAATCTTCGCCTTTGGACGCTTCCGCGCCCGATCCCTCCGTTTCCGGTTAAGTCATCCATGCAGAACGACAACAAAAACACGTTGATGTTCATCGTCAGCGCGTTCGCGATCCTGATCGGGTACCAGTTCTTCATCCTGGGTCCGCAGCAGAAGAAGGCCGAGGCCGAGCTGCGCGCGAAAAAGATCGCCGAGGAGAAGATGGTCGCGACCCAGCCGGGTCTGGTGATGGGGCCTGATGGCAAGCCCGCGCCGCTGACCCTGTCGCGCGACGCGGCCAAGGCGCTCAGCCCGCGGCTGGTGGTCGACACGCCGGCCCTGTCGGGTTCGATCTCGCTGAAGGGCGGCCGCATCGACGACCTGTACCTCAAGCGCTACGCCGAAACGATCGCCAAGGGTTCGCCGCCCGTCGAGCTGTTCCGCCCCGAGGGCGCCGAGCACGCCTGGTTCGCCGATTTCGGCTGGGCCGGCGCCAACCTGCCGGGCCTGCCCGACAGCCGCACGATCTGGACCGCCGCGCCGGGCCAGGTGCTGCGTCCGACCACGCCGGTCGTCATGACCTATGACAACGGTCAGGGCCTGGTCTTCACCCGCACCATCTCGGTCGACGCCCAGGCGATGTTCACCGTCGCCGACAGCGTTCGCAACCAGGGCGGCCAGACCCTGTCGCTGGCCCCCTACGCCACCGTGCAGCGCCAGGGCATCCCGGCCACCCTGGGCAAGACCGGCATCGTCCACGAAGGCGCCATCGGCGTGTTCGGCACGGCCGATGGCAAGGGTCATGACCTGAAGCAGTCCAAGTACCAGAAGTGGAAGAAGGACCATCCGCTGGAGACCTTCACCTCGAAGGGCGGCTGGACCGGCATCACCGACAAGTACTGGCTGGCCGCCGTGATCCCCGACCAGTCGCAGGATGTCACCGCCCAGTACCGCGTCACCCAGGCCGGCCCCGTCGACATCTATGACGTCAATTTCGTCGGCCCGGCCAAGGTGCTGGCCCCCGGCCAAACCCTGACCCAGAACACCCGCCTGTTCGCCGGCGCCAAAACCGTGCCGCTGCTGCGCAGCTATGAGTACGGCGGCCAGCCCCCCGCCTGGTGGAAGTTCTGGGACGCCAAGACCCCGCAGATCGCCCGCTTCGACGACGCGGTGGACTGGGGCATGTTCCGGTTCTTCACCCGCCCGATCTTCAACATCATGGAGATCTTCTACAAGATGGTCGGCAACTTCGGTGTCGCCATCCTGCTGCTGACCGTGGTCCTCAAGCTCGTCCTCTATCCGATGGCCGACAAGAGCTACGAGTCGATGGCCAAGATGAAGAAGATCGCGCCCGAGGTCGAAAAGCTGAAGGTCAAGTTCAAGGACGATCCCGCCAAGCAGCAGCAGGAAATGATGGCGCTGTATGGCAAGGAGAAGATCAATCCGATGATGGGCTGCCTGCCCATGCTGATCCAGATCCCGGTCTTCTATTCGCTCTACAAGGTGCTGACCGTGACCATCGAAATGCGGCACGCGCCGTTCTTCGGCTGGATCCAGGATCTGTCGGCCCGCGACCCGTCCACCTTCATGAACCTGTTTGGCCTGATCCCCTGGGATCCGGCGACGGCGCCGCTGATCGGCGCGTTCCTGTCGGGCCCGCTGCACATCGGCGTCTGGCCGCTGCTGTACGGCTTCACCATGTGGCTGACCACGGCGATGAACCCGCCGGCCGCCGACCCGATCCAGCAGAAGATCTTCCAGTTCTTCCCGATCATCTTCACCTTCACCCTGTCGCAGTTCTCGGTGGGCCTGGTGATCTACTGGTGCTGGTCCAACGTCCTGACCATCCTGCAGCAGTACATCATCATGCGCCGCTACAAGGTCGAGAACCCGATCGACAAGATCATCGCCCGCTTCCAGGGCAAGACCGCAACGGCCACCTGATGACTGAACCCAACTTCGCGCCGCCTGAAGGTCCCGTCTTCACCGAGGAAGAGATCGAGGCGGCGCGAATCCTGTTCGCCCAGCCCGTGGCCTTCATGATGGGGGCCGTCAGCATGGACGGCCTTCCCGGCGCCTTCGCGCCGGAAGTCTGCTTCGCCGGCCGCTCCAATGTCGGCAAGTCCAGCCTGATCAACGGGCTGGTCGGGCAGAAGTACCTGGCGCGGGCCTCCAACGAGCCGGGCCGCACGCGCGAGATCAACTTCTTCGTGCTGGCCGAAAAGCTGCGCCTGGTCGACCTGCCGGGCTACGGCTTCGCCCGGGCGTCGAAGACCACGGTCAGCAAGTTCCAGGACCTGGGCCGGGCCTATCTGCGCGGCCGGGCGACGCTGAAGCGCGTCTATCTGCTGATCGACGCCCGTCACGGCCTCAAGAAGGTCGACAGCGAGGCGCTGGACGCCCTGGACGGCCGCGGTCTCCTACCAGATCATCCTGACCAAGGCCGACAAGATCAAGCCGCACGAGGTCGAGAAGGTCACCGCCGAGACGCTGAAGGCCATCGCCAAGCGCCCCGCCGCCTTCCCGCGCGTGCTGGCCACCTCGTCGGAAAAGGGCCTGGGCATGCCCGAACTGCGCGCCGAGATCTCGCGGGTCTGCCTGGACGAGTAGGGGCGGCCAGAGCCTCTCATAATTTCTCCGTCATTCCCGCCCTTGTGGCGGGAACCCTTCGTGTCGCCGCACGTGGGGGAGTGGCGGATCGCTAGCGATCCGCTTGCGCTTCACGTGTCAGCTGAACCAGAGGTTCCCGCCACAAGGGCGGGAATGACGGTTGTAATATTTGATCCTGCGACCCCAGCCGCTTGTAGCTGGACGTGCAGCGAGCGCTGCACTGGGCCCATTGCGCTGGACACTGATCATCGTCCTGGGCCTTGCAGAAATAGTAGGTGCGCGCGCAGCTGGCCCGGCACTGGCCGGCGTCGCCGCCCGGCGTGGTCGAGGCCAGCGGGATGGGGGATTGCAGCACCACACTGGGCGCGATCACAGGCGCGGCCGCCGCGGGGGCCTTTTTCGGCTGGACCAGCTTGGCCGGCGGACCGGCGGCATGGGCCGGCGAGGCCAGGGCCAGGGTCATCACCAACAGAACAAGGGCGCGGCGCATGGCCAGACCCTAGCGCGCGGGCGGTTAAGGTTTGGCTAACCATGTTTTGGCGCCTGACCGGCTAGAAGGACTTGGCGCAGGCGAAGCCGAACTTCCAGTCATGGACGGCCTTGGCGCCTTGCCCCACCTCTTGCTCCGTCAGGCGCTGGACGCAGTTGTCCTTGGGCGTGCGGGCCAGGAACGGTTCACGCTCGCGCGCTTCCTCGGCGAAGGCCGCGCGTCGGGCGGGGTCCATGCCGAAGGCTTTCTGGGTGCGAGATCCAAGGCCCTGAGCCAGGCGCTCCTGGCACGCCCTACGCTCCGACGGCGGAAGCCTCGCCAGGGCCGACTCGCGGCATCCCAGGGCCGATTGGAGGGCCCCGCGCAGCTGCGCGTTGTCGGTGGGCGGCGCCGGCGCAGGGGGCGCGAGGATCGGCGGCGCTGAAGCGACGGGGGCGACGGTCTCGGTCGGCAGAGGACTTGCGGACGGCACGGCCGAGCTGAGTCTCTGCCTCGGCGGCCGATGATCCGCGTTCGGCCTGTCCGGCCGTGTCAGCATCACCTCTATGGTTGGCGCGGGCGCTGGAACCGGCAAGGGCGTCATCCGCCAGAGCAGCGCCGTCAGAACCACCGCGTGCGCGACCAGCGACACAGCCAGCGCCGCCGCCTGTCCGCCCGGCGCGCGCCGTCGCCGTTTCCCGCTCGCCCCCAACGCAACCCCCGGATCGACGCAGCCTCAGGCTGCGCAGCACCGCCGGGGATCGGTGTCGGAATGAAGGCGCGCTACTTCAGCTTCTCGATCAGCGCCATCGCGGCCGCCGGGTTGCGCACCTTTGCCCCTGAGATGAAGTAGGCGAACACGTCGCCGCGCTGCGCCCAGGCGCGGGTCTGGGCGACCACGCCGTCCAGCTCCTCGGAGGTCATGCCGGTGGGTTCGTCGTCGCGGCTGCACATCAGGCGGGCATAGGTGAAGTCGGCGGTGGGCTCGTCAATGCGCGGCCAGTTTTGTTGTAGGGGGGCGGGCGACTCGTCGTCGACGGCATAGACGATGGCTGCGCCGTACTGGGCGGCCAGGTCATAGAACTGCTGGGTCTGGAAGGTGGGGCTGCGCACCTCAAGCGCATGGCGCGCCGGGCGGCCGCCGATCTCCTTGGGCAACAGCTCCAGGAAGCCCTCGAAGTCGACGGGATCGAACTTCTTGGTGGCCATGAACTGCCAGTTGATAGGGCCCAGCTTGGGACCCAGCTCTTCCAGCCCCTGGGTCAGGAATTTCTCCAGCGAGTCGTTGTTCTCCGACAGCACGCGGCGGTTGGTGCAGTAGCGGCTGGCCTTTACCGAGAACACGAAGTCGTCGGGCGTCTCGTCGCGCCACTTCATCCAGCTGTTGGGCTTGAAGGTGGAATAGTAGGTGCCGTTGATCTCGATGCTGGTCAGGTTGGACGAGGCGTATTTCAGCTCGTCCTTCTGCTTGACCGTGTCGGGATAGAACACGCCCCGCCAGGGCTCGAAGGTCCAGCCGCCGATGCCGGCCCGGATGACGCCTGTGGACATGCTTGTTCCCTTCCTGTTCTTTTCGAAGTTAGGTGAGGTTAGGCGAGGCGTCGAGCGAAAACGACGCCAGTTGATGGAGCGGATGCTGGCGGCCAATCCGCTGGCCGGCGAGTTGATCGTTGGCTCGGGTGGGTGTCGCAAGGTGCGCATCGCTGGGAGAGGGCGAGGTAAGTCAGGCGGATATCGCGTTGTGACCTTTTTTGCTCACGCGGGATTGCCTGTCTATCTGGTGGCGATGCTGTCCAAGAACGGTCGCGCCAACTTTTCCGCCGCTGAGGTCGCCGCCATGGCGACGATGGCCAAAAGGATCGTCGCCGCAGGGATTGGCGGGCGGCGGCGTTGATCGGGATTGAGACGATGAGCCAGGGCGACGACAGCAATTTCAACCGCATCATGGCCGGCCTTGAAGAGGTCGCGGCGATTGTCGAGGGAACCGCCGTGCCGGCGCGGCTTCGTGCGCCGGCTGAGGTGAACGTCAGGGCGATCCGTCAGCGACTGGGGCTGAGCCAGAGCGCGTTCGCCGCCCGGTTCGGGTTCAGCGCGTCAGCCGTAAAGGATTGGGAGCAGCACCGCCGTCGCCCCGAGGCGGCGGCGCGCATTCTGCTGACAGTGATTGATCGCGAACCCGCTGCAGTCGAGCGGGCGCTCGCGTCCGTTTGACGACAGCTCGGACCTCAGCACTCCACCCGGTTGACCGACAGGCCCACCGCCAACCCGCCCATGGAGGTCTCCTTGTAGATCTCGTTCATGTCCTCGCCGGTGCGCTTCATCGTGGCGATCACCTTGTCGAGCGAGACGCTGTGCTGGCCGTCGCCCAGCAGGGCCAGGCGGGCGGCGTCGATGGCCTTGATGGCGCCCATGGCGTTGCGCTCAATGCAGGGGATCTGCACCAGCCCGCCGATCGGGTCGCAGGTCAGGCCCAGATTGTGCTCCATGCCGATCTCGGCGGCGTTCTCGATCTGGGCGTTGCTGCCCCCCAGGGCCGCGCACAGGCCCGCGGCGGCCATTGAGCAGGCCACGCCCACCTCGCCCTGGCACCCCACCTCGGCGCCGCTGATCGAGGCGTTGCGCTTGTAGAGCGCGCCGATGGCGGCGGCCGTCAGCAGGAACACGCGTATCTGCTCGGGCGTGCCGTTGTGGAAGCGCACGAAGAACCGCAGCACGGCGGGAACGAGCCCGGCCGCGCCGTTTGTCGGGGCGGTGACGACGCGGCCGCCGGCGGCGTTCTCTTCATTGACCGCCATGGCCCACAGATTGACGAAGTCCATGGCCGCCAGCGGATCGCTGATCTGGCGCTCCATGCGGCCCTGTATGGTCTGGTGGATCTGGCGGGCGCGGCGTTTCACCGACAGGCCGCCGGGCAGGACGCCGTCCTGGCGCATGCCCCGGTCGATACAGGCCTCCATGGCGTCGAAGATGCGATCGAGGCCCGCGTGCATCTCGTCCTGGCTCATCCGCGACAGCTCGTTGGCGGCCATGACCCCGGCGATGGTCAGGCCCGCGTCGGCGGCCCGTTGCAGCAGGTCGGCGCCGCTCTCGAACGGATGAGGGACAGGCGGGCCGTCCTCGGGCGGAGTGTTGCGGCCCATCTCGGCTTCGTCACGCACGAAGCCGCCACCGATCGAGAAATAGGTGCGCTCGGCCAGCACGGCGCCGGCCTTGTCGTAGGCCACGAAGGTGAGCCCGTTGGGGTGCTGGGGCAGGCGCTCGTGGCCCAGCCAGACGATGTCACGGGCCTCGTCGAAGGCGACGCCTGTCTCGCCGCCCAGCATCAGCCACTGGTTGGCGCGGGCTTCGACCAAAGCGGCCTCGCCGGCGTCGGGGTCGAGCTCGGCGGGGATAAAGCCCATCAGGCCCAGGATCACGGCGCGGTCGGTGGCGTGGCCGCGTCCGGTCAGGGCCAGGGAGGCGTAGAGACGCGTCTCGACCCGCGCGACGCTCGGCAGTTGGCCGTTGTCGCGCAGGCGGCCGACGAACCGCACGGCGGCGCTCATCGGCCCCATGGTGTGGCTGCTGGACGGCCCGACGCCGAGCTTGAAGAGGTCGAAGACCGAGGCTGTCATGGCAAATCCTCCGCTCATCCCCGCGAAGGCGGGGACCCAAGCCGAGGTCGGATGCGCGAACTCACGACCTCGGCTTGGGTCCCCGCCTTCGCGGGGATGAGCGGTGTTGTTGTTACTTCCGGTCCGCCTTGGACTTGTCCCGCAGCGCCTTGAACTCCGACCCCGCCTGCCATTCCGGCCACACGCGGGAATTGGCGAGGTCGGCGCCCACTTCGTAGAACAGGCCGATGTCCATGGCCTGGCCGCTCAGGTCCCAGTCGGCTTTCCATTCGTCGGCGGGCTGGTGATAGCGGTTGGTGGTGTAGTCTTCCTCGGCCTTCTCGCCGGCTTCCTTGCCGCCGTTGATCAGGTCATTGCCTGAGCCGACCGAGATGGCCGGCACGCCGCGCTTGGCGAACGGGAAGTGGTCCGAGCGATAGAAGTGGCCGGCCTGGGGCAGGGGATCGGGCGTGAAATAGCGGCCGTGGGCCTTGGCCTTGGCCACCAGCAGGTCTTGCAGATCAACCTTGCCGTCGCCCGAGGTGGTGATGTCCTTGGCCGGACCGGCCGCCGACAGGGCGTCGATGTTGAGGTCGCCGACGGTCTTGCTCAGCGGATAGAGCGGGTTGGCGGCGTAATATTCCGAGCCCAGCAGGCCCTTTTCCTCGGCCGTGACGGCCAGGAACAGCACCGAGCGCTGCGGCGCCGGCTGGCTCTTGAACGCGCGGCCCAGTTCCAGCAAAGCCGCTATGCCATCTGCGTTGTCGACCGCGCCGTTATAGATCTTGTCGCCCTTGGCGTCCGGCAGGCCGACGCCCAGGTGGTCCCAGTGGCCGCTGTAGACGACATATTCGTCGGGATGGACCGAGCCCTTGACCACGCCGGCGATGTTCTTGGAAACGATCACCTCGTGCTTGACCTTGTAGTCGGCCGAGAACCGGGCGCCGGTCAGTTCCACCGGCTTGAAGTCGCGGGTCTGGGCCTGCGTCTTCAGGGCGTCGAAATCCAGGCCTGACTTCTTGAACAGGTCGACGGCGACGTCGCGCTGGATCCAGCCTTCCAGCGAGGGGTGGCTCTTGGTCGGCTCCTTGCGGACGATGTCGAACATCACATTGGTGTTGGAGTTCTTGACCGTCGCCCAGCCGTAGGAGGCCGGGGCCGTTTCGTGGACGATCAGCATGCCGATCGCGCCCTGGCGGGCGGCTTCCTCGAACTTGTAGGTCCAGCGGCCGTAATAGGTCATGGCCTTGCCGCCGAAGTCACCGGTTCCGGTCTCGAAGTCGGGGTCGTTGATCAGGACGACAGCGATCTTGCCCTTCAGGTCCACGCCCTTGAAGTCGTCCCAGTTCCGCTCGGGCGCCTTGACGCCATAGCCGACGAAGACCAGCGGGGCGTCCTTGATGGCGACGCTGTCGACATTGGTCATGGCGGCGCGGATCGAGACCTGCTCGCCCTGGGCCAGAGCGATGTGGTCATTGCCGATCATCACGTGGGCGGCGACCGGGCCCTGGATCTCGAACTTGCCCAGCGGCACGTCCTGGGTCCAGGCGCGGGTCCCGTCCTTCTGGAGGTCGCCGGCCGGGGCCAAGCCGATCGTCTTCATCTGGTCGACGATATAGGCGACGGCCTTCTTCTCGCCCTCGGTGGCGGGGCCGCGGCCCTCGAACGCGTCGGAAGCCAGCACCTTGATATGGGCCGACAGCCGGGCGGGGTCGATCTTGGGCGCGTCTGCGGCATGCGCCAGCATGGGCGCGACGAACAGTGCGGTGGCGAGCAGCAGGCGTTTCATCGTTGACACTCTTTGGGGGCAGATCTTGTCGTTGGCGCGGGACCGTATCCGGGGTCTGGGGTGAGGGGAAGCCGGTTCGGTTCGCGTTGCGAAACCTACTTTAAAACCGATCTTCCCGGCGAAGGCCGGGACCCAGATTCATCCAGAGCGTCTGGGGATGATGCGCCTTCTGCCGCGACCCAACCCGCTGACCTTGGCGGGTTCGATCTGGGCCCCGGCTTTCGCCGGGGAGAGCGGGAGTTAGAGGGACGTCACTCGCCGCCCATCCACCGCCCAGCGCTCCAGCGTCTCGCCGTCCCAGACGTGCAGGGCGTCATAGAGATTGATGGTCGGGTCGCAGTGGCCGGGTTGCAGCCAGACGATGTCGCCGACCTTGGGCGCGTCGGCGGGGAAGGCGCGGGCGGGGTCGGCGTCGGCGGCGGTCACGGCGCCGGCGAAGCCCAGGGATCGCGGCCGCCGGCCTTCAGCACGTCGATCATCGACGGGATGGGCGATCATGCCGTGCTCGTCGCCCATCGGCCGCCACAGCGAGCCCGGCGCGGCTCCGGCCGTGACCCGGGCGGGCGGGCCGTCCATCGACATGGCCTTGAAGCCGGCGTCGACGACCACGTGGCTCTTGTGGCGGGTCGAGACGACACTGGCGGCGACGTAGAGCGCCGGCTCGAACGGCCAGGCGCCGCCGCCGGGCGGGCCGCAGTCGTCGTACTCGACATCCATCACCGCGTAGGAGCCGGCCTGAAGCTCGGTGAACACCCCGGACGCTAGATCGAAGGCGTGGGTGCCGGTCCCGCCGCCGGTGACGACGGGTGGGGCGAGACCGGCGGCGGTCAGTTCGGCGACCAGGGTCTTCAGGGTCGCGAAGGCGGCTTCGTCGGCGGATCGGCGCAGGTCGCCGTCGTCCATGTGCTGCAGGTGGCCCAGATAGGCCTGGATCCCGGCGAAGCGCAGGCCGGGCGCGGCGTCGGCGGCGCGGGCCAGAATCAGGGCCTCGTGCGGATAGGCGCCGGTGCGGTGGGTGCCCAGGTCCAGGTCCACCACCAGGTCGAGCACCGTTCCGGCCGCCACGGCGGCGTCCGACAACCGGTCGATCTGGCCCTCGTCATCGGCGGTGACGCCGATGGTGGCGCCGGACCTCGCCAGGGCGGCCAGACGGGGGGCGGCCCAGATCGGCGGCGGCGCCGTGACCAGAACGTCCGCGCAGGCCGCCCTTCACGAAGGCCTCGGCCTCGCCCACCGTCTGGGCGCACAGGCCGACCGCGCCGCGCTCGACGATCAGTCGGCCCAGGGTGGAGCATTTGTGGGTCTTGCCGTGGGCGCGCAGGCGCACGCCGGCGGTGTCGCACAGGGCCTGCATGCGGTCGATGTTGCGGGTGAGGGCGGCGCGGTCGACGACCAGCAGGGGGTCTGGGGGAGGGTCTCTGCGCTCGGAAATTTCATGTTGTTCCCTTCCCTCAGCCGTCATCCCGCGACTTGTTCGCGGGACCCATTCGTCCGCCGCGCGTGCCGAGCGGAATGGAACACGCTCCTGCCAACTGAACCATGGGTCCCGCGCATAAAGCGCGGGATGACGGTTGTTGTTGGCGTCAAGCCGAACCGCTTAGAGCGCCGCCTCTTCCGTGATCCGAACATGCGCGTCGGTCACGTGGAAGCCGTAGATCTCGAGATCGCCCAGGCAGTCGTCGACCTCCACGCCGGGCATGGGCTGGCCCCGGATCATTTCAACCGCCTTGACCGCCGTCCAGGGGGCGTAGCGCTGTGGCAGGTTGGCGCCCGTCGCCTCGCCGGTGACGCCGAAGATCCGGCCGGGGCCGCGAAAGAGATAGGTCTGCATGGCTAGATCTCTCTGTTCAGGATGCGGGCGAACAGGGCGGGGTCGACATTGCCGCCCGACAGGACGATCGCGCAGCTTTGCTCGGCCACCTCGATCTTGCCCGCCAGCGCCGCGGCCAGGGCCACGCAGCCGCCAGGCTCGACCACCAGCTTCAGCACCGAGAAGGCGTAGCGCATCGCCTCGGCCACCTCGGCGTCGGTGACGGCGACGATGCCGGTCAGGTTGCGCTGGTTGATCGGAAAGGTCAGCTCGCCCGGGATCGGGGTCAGCAGGGCGTCGCAGATCGAGCGGGCGTCCTTGTCGATCGTCTCGCGCTGGCCCGAGATCAGCGAGCGGCGGGTCTCGTCGAAGCCGTCAGGCTCGACGCCCCACACCTGGGTCGAGGGCGACAGGGCCTTCACCGCCGTGCTGGTTCCGGCGATCAGCCCGCCGCCGCCGACGCAGCAGAGCACCCGGTCGAGGGTGACGCCCAGGGCCTTGGCCTGTTCGATGATCTCGATCCCCAGCGTGCCCTGGCCGGCGATGATGTGCGGGTCGTCATAGGACGGCACCACCACGCAGCCGCGCTCGCGGGCGATCTCGTCGGCGATGGCGATGCGGTCTTCGGTGAAGCGGTCATAGAAGCGGATCTCGGCCCCGAAGCCGCGCGTGCCCTCCACCTTCACGGCCGGGGAGTCTGACGGCATGACGATCAGGGCGGGGCAGCCGACCAGCTGGGCCGCCAGGGCCACGCCCTGGGCGTGGTTACCCGACGAAAAGGCCACCACGCCGCGCTGGCGCTCGTCGGCGGTCAGCTGGCTGAGGCGGTTATAGGCGCCGCGAAACTTGAAGGCGCCGGCCCTCTGCAGGGTCTCGGGCTTGAGCAGGATGCGGCCGCCCAGGCGCGCGTTCAGCGCCGGGCTTTCCACCAGCGGAGTCTCGACGGACAGGCCCTGGAGACGGCCGGCGGCGGCCTGGATGTCGGAAAACGTGATGCTCATGCGAAAAGGTCTAGCTCGCTCGGGGTCCGATCGAAACCCTTTGCGAGCTTCGCCGTTCAAGCCATAACCGGCTCGGGGTTGGGCTGTTCAGGGAAACCACATGAAGACCGCACTGTTCGCCGCCGTGGCCGCCGCCACGCTGGGCCTGGCCGCGCCCGCCCTGGCCGAAGAGGTGTTCATCGGCGCCTACAAGCACGACGTCACCTTCCTCGGCGACGCCGTCGGGCTGGGCGCCGCCGGCCGCGAGGACGGCGCCGACATCCACATCGGCTACCGCACGGATCGGCTCGAAAACCTGACCTGGCTGGGCAAGCCGCAGGTTCACGTCTTCGTGTCGCTCAACACCAACAACACCTCCAACTTCGTGGCCACGGGCTTTGACTGGCCGATCGAGCTGGGCGCGCCGGGCGGCTTCTATCTGCGGCCTGGGTTTGGCCTGGCCTATACCGACGGCAAGGCCGGTCTGCCGCCCGCTAACGCCCCGGGTCTGACCCCGGAAGAGCGCGCCCGCCGCACCAATCTCTATTACACCCGCATCGATTTCGGCTCGAAGGTGCTGTTCGAGCCTGAGCTGGCCCTGGGCTATAAATTCAACGACCGCTGGTCCGGCGAGCTCAGCTACACCCACCTGTCGAACGGCCAGATCTTCCACCAGGGCAAGAACCAGGGACTTGACGACGTGGGGGTTCGGCTGGTCTACGCCTTCTGACTTCGCGAGGCGCCGGCTGCCGCGTCTCCGTCGCCCTCTTCTAGAAGGGTGGCCAAAATTGAATAAACGTCTGCGGCCGAGTCCTGTCGAAGGGCCGCTGGACGTCACCGGGCAGGTGACAAGGCATATCTCTACCATGGCCAATGTGACCGTCGTCGGCGCCCAGTGGGGCGATGAAGGCAAGGGCAAGATCGTCGACTGGCTGTCCAACCGGGCAGACGTCGTCGTGCGCTTCCAGGGCGGCCACAACGCCGGCCATACGCTGGTGGTCGACGGCAAGGTCTACAAGCTGGCGCTGCTGCCCTCGGGGGTTGTGCAAGGCAAGCTCTCTGTCATCGGGAATGGCGTGGTCGTCGATCCCTGGCACCTGCTGGGCGAGATCGCCAAGATCGCCGAGCAGGGCGTGATCATTGGCCCGGACCTGCTGGTGCTGGCCGACAACGCCACCCTGATCCTGCCGCTGCACAAGGACCTGGACCAGGGTCGTGAAGCCGCCTCCAGCCAGAAGATCGGCACCACCGGTCGCGGCATCGGCCCGGCCTATGAAGACAAGGTCGGCCGCCGCGCCATCCGCGTCGCCGATCTGGCCGATCCCGAGGCCCTGAAGCCCAAGATCGAGCGCCTGCTCAGCCACCATGGCGCCCTGCGTCGCGGCCTGGGCCTGCCCGAGGCCGACGGCGAGGCGCTGTTCGACCAGCTGATGGAGATCGCGCCGCAGATCCTGGCCTATGCTCAGCCCGCCTGGCGCCTGCTGGACCAGGCCTACAAGGCCGGCAAGCGCATCCTGTTCGAAGGCGCGCAGGGCGCCCTGCTGGACGTCGATCACGGCACCTATCCGTTCGTCACCTCGTCCAACACCGTCGCCGGCCAGGCCGCCGCCGGATCGGGCATGGGTCCCAAGGGCCCGGGCTATGTGCTGGGCATCGTCAAGGCCTACACCACCCGCGTCGGCGAAGGCCCGTTCGCCTGCGAGCTGGACGATGAAGTCGGCAAGCACCTGTCGACCGTCGGCCGCGAAGTCGGCGTCAACACCGGCCGGCCGCGTCGCTGCGGCTGGTTCGACGCGGTGCTGGTGCGCCAGTCCGTCGCCATCAACGGCATCGACGGCATCGCCCTGACCAAGCTGGACGTACTGGACGGCCTCAAGACCCTGAAGATCTGCGTCGGCTACAGGATCGGCGACCGCGAGCTCGACTATCTGCCGGCCGGCATGCGCGATCAGGCCGCCGCCGTGCCGATCTATGAGGAGATGGAAGGCTGGAGCGAAAGCACCGTCGGCGCGCGCTCGTTCAAGGACCTCAACGCCAACGCCATCAAGTATGTGCGCCGGGTCGAGGAACTGATCGGCGCCCCGGTGGCCCTGCTCTCGACCAGCCCCGAGCGCGACGACACCATCCTGATGCGCGATCCTTTTCAGGGATAGAATTTGCGCGACCGGCGTTGCGTAAACGCTTGTGAAGCTTGTTCGGACTAGCGTCCCCGCGACTTGGCGTTGTGGGGATGACCGTTGGGCTTGCGCGATTTTCTCGATGACGGGGTAGAAGGCGCGATGCTCGATATGAGCCATCGCAGCCGCACCGCGCGCCTCACCGTGACCATGATGGTGAGCGGCCTGCTGGGCTACTATTTCGGCCTGGTCGCAATGCTGGCGTGGCTGGCCGTGAACGCCGTTCTGGAAAGCCTGCTGGTCGTTGTCGCCTTTTTGAGACGGCGCGGTGGGCGTCCCTCCCTGGTGGTCAGGCTGGGCGTGCCCGGCCTCTTCACCGTGGCCTGGTCGATCATGACCACCCTGAGCTGGGCCTATGGGCCCCAGGCCATGAAGTTCGCGGCGCTGGTCATGATGTTCGGCCTTCTGATCGAGGCCCTGAAATATGCCGCGCTGAACCGCGCGGCCATGCTGGTGATGGCTCCGCCGCCGTTCATCGCCCTGGCGACCGCGCCCCTGATCTCGGGCGCGTTCAAGCCGTGGGAACTGGCCGTGGTGGCGTTCACCCTGCTGGGCCTGCTGGGCTACATGCTGCAAACCTCTCGCGCGCTGCGCGCCAACGCTCTGGCGCTGGAGAAGGCCCAGATCGAGGCCCTGGAGGCTAGCCGGGCTAAGTCGGCCTTCGTGGCGATGATGAGCCACGAACTGCGCACGCCGATGAACGGCGTCCTGGGCCTGGCCCATGCTCTGGGCGACACCAAGCTGGACGCCCGCCAGGCCGACTATCTGGACATGATCATCCAGTCCGGCGACGGCCTGATGACCATTCTCAACGACATCCTCGACCTGTCCAAGATCGAGGCTGGAAAGCTGGAACTGGAAAGCGCCCCGTTCGACGTGCGCGAAGTGGCCGGCCAGATCCAGAAGGCGTGGAACGAAACCGCGCGCCGCAAGGGCCTGGAACTGGTCTTGACCGTGACGCCGGACACCCCGGCCTGGCTGCTGGGCGACGCGCTGCGCGTGCGTCAGGTGCTGCTGAACCTGGTTTCCAACGCGCTGAAATTCACGAAGAGCGGGCGCGTCGAGATCGCCGTCGCGCCGGGCGAGGCGGGCGGGCTGACGCTGTCGGTGTCGGACACCGGCGTCGGCCTGACCGAGGAGCAGCTGAGCCATCTCTTCGCCCCCTTCACCCAGGGGGATCGATCTACCGCGCGCCGCTTCGGCGGAACCGGCCTTGGCCTGACGATCTGTCGGCATCTGACCGAGTTGATGGGCGGCGAGATCACCGTGACCAGCGCCGTGGGCGCCGGTTCGACGTTCAAGGTTTCCCTCGCCCTTCCGCTGGCTCAGGCGCCGGCGAGCCACGGCGTCTCGGCGCCGACCCTCGACATCGATGGCGCACGGGTGCTGGTGGTCGACGACAACGCCATCAACCTGACGGTCGCGCGGACGATCCTGGAGGCGGCCGGTATCCTGGTCGTCACCGCCAGCGACGGGCATCAGGCCCTGACACGCCTGCTGATCGAGGATTTCGACGCCAGTCTGGAGCGCGACCGGCTGGACATGGCCGAACAGGCCGCGCGGGCCGAGGTCGAGCGGCTGACGGCAGAGACGACCCGCATCGCCGCCGACACGATGCGCGAAACCGCCATGTCCGGCGACGCCGAACGGCTGGTGAGCCAGGGCTTCGACGACGCCCACCCCAAGCCCATCCGCCCGGCCGAGCTGTTGCAGGCGGTGGCCCGACTGGCGATGGGCCCGCTTATGCCCGTGCGTCGGTCGGCCTGATGGCTGTCCGATTAGCGATCTTTTAGCGCGCGAGCGCTACAAACCCTCATCAATCCAAGAGAGCGGAAGCCTTGTCAGCGCGTCGCAAGTTGAAACCGGTGCGCAGCGTTGACCGCGTCACGCGCAGCCTGAGGGCCCTGGAGCGCACGGCCTCGACGAGCCGCGTGCTGAACCTGCTGGCCATCCAGGCCGACAGCGGCCACAGGCCCGAGCATGCCGAGCATCCGATGTTTCGCAACCGGATCCTCAACACCGCCCTGGTCCTCAAGCACCGTCTGCGCAACGACGACATCTTCCTGTTCGACGAGGCGCGCCCGACGGCCACCAAGATCATCATCCCCTTTGATCGCAGCGACCTGGGCCTGGGCGGCCAGTCGTTCTTCGTGGGACAGCGCGGCTGGATCGACCTGCTGCGCGAGGCCTGCAACGACCGAACCGACATGACGCGCGACCTTGCGACCCTCCGCATGATCGACATGCTGCCGTCGCTGGACCCCTTCCTGCTGCGCGAACATCTGCGCCGGCACGGCATGAACATCGCGCCCTGCTATTTCGCCCTGTCGTCGGGCGACCTGGCGCAGATGCAGGGGTTTGTCGCCGCCGAGATTTCCCGGCTGATCGAACTGGCCTACCGGCACACCGGCCGGACCTCGACCGCCCATGTGGCCCGCCTGGTCGAGGCCCTGCTGTCCACCGACGTCGACGAGCGGCTGGAGCCGCTGCGCGCGACCCTGGTCATGGAAGGCGAGAGCTTCAAGGAGGGCGTCTTCAGCTGGAAGGGCTTCCTCTATTACAAGTGGATGCTGACCCGCCTGTGGCCGCAGATGGCCACTGTCAGCGGCGAGATCGGCCAGCTGGTGATTTCCGGCGCGCGCGACACCGAGACTGCCCGCTATCTCGACGAGGCCCGCCGGCGCCTGCAGGGCGGCGTGGTGGTCGAGCGCAACGCCGTGCAGCGGGCCATCAAGATCTATGACACCGCCTTCGCGGATCTGATCGAGAACGGCAAGCCGCAGGCCTTCCGCGATTTCCTCCTGCGCGCGCCCGAGATGTTCATCTCTCTGGGTGAAAAGGTCGGGGTGATCTCGCACATCGCCAGCTACTGGCGTTACCGCTTCGCCGAGGGGCGCACGCCCACGGCTCATGTGGACGAAGCTATCGATATCTTTCAGGATTTCGAGGGCGGGCTCAGCGTGACCCTGACCAGCTGATCGCGGCGAGGCTGTTTTCGCATCACGTTATCAAGCTGATTTTTACGAACGGCTGCTAGGGTCGTTTGAAGCAAATCTATCAGGAGCCGATTGGTCCGGTGTTCGACGGCAATATCCGCACAATTCAGCGTGTCGCCGCCAAGGTTCAGCGGGTGCTGGTCGTCGACCCCAATCCGGCGACGGCCCGGCTGCTGGCCGACCAACTGCGTCAGCTCGGCAACGTCCAGATCTATCCGGCCCAAACCCTCGAGAAGGGCTATGCGATGGCCCGGACGGTCGATCCGCAGCTGATCTTCGTGGAGTCGACGAGCGGCGGGCTGGACGGCGTGCTGCTGACCCGGACGATCCGTCGAAGCGACCTGGTCTGCCGGGAAGCGCCGATCGTCATGTGCACCGCCGAGGCCACGGCCGAGATCATCTTCGGCGCCCGTGACGCCGGCGTTCACGAGTTCATGCGCAAGCCCTTCACGATCGGGGACCTGGAGCGCCGCCTGGAAGCGGTGACCCTCAAGCCCCGCGAGTGGATCGAGGCGGTGCAATATGTCGGTCCCGACCGTCGCCGCTTCAACTCGGCGGACTATAAGGGGCCACGCAAGCGCAAGGCCGACGCCGCAGGCACGGTCGCCGCGCGTCTGTCCCAGGCGCTGCGCATCGTCCGTTCGGCCGCCCAGGCCCTGGACAGCGATCCCGCCCAGGCCCGCCGAGCCTTGGCGGCCCAGGCGCTGGAACTGCGCAAGGTCGGCGAGGCGGTCAAGGAGCCTCGGCTGGTCGCCGCCGCCGTGGCGCTCGAGCAGTGCATGAAGAGCGAGGCCCCCGGGCCCCAGGCGCGCATCGATCTGCTGGCGCGCATCGATTCCCTGCTGGTCTTCACCGCCGCCGATGACAACGGCGGCCGCGGCGCGGCCTAATCCCGCCGCATTCGGCGACGAAGATCCATCCTACGACGTGCTCGACGGCTTTGGTGTTGGTGTGACCCTCATGCCGCACAGCGCCGGTCTTCGGCTGACCGTCACAATTCCACAACCGTAACGGTAAAAATCCGTCATCGAGCTTAACTAACCCTGCCCCCGCTTTCGAAGGGGGCTACATTGAAAATTCGAGTTCTTTTGATGGGCGCGGTGTCCGCGCTTGGCCTTGCATCGGCCGCTCAAGCTGGCCCAGACGCCGCCGCCACGCCCGCAGCGGAGACCGCCGACAGCGCCGAGGTCAGCGAACTCCTGGTCACCGCGCGCCGCCCGATGGCGGAAAGCGAAGCGGCCGCCCTTCTGGTGCAGCGCAATTCCGACTCGCTGGTCAGCGTCCTGTCGGCCGACGCCGTCGGCAACCTGCCTGACCAGAATATCGCCTTCGCCGTGGGCCGTCTGCCCGGCGTCGGCATCGAGCGCGACCAGGGCCAAGCTCGCTACGTCAACCTGCGCGGCGCGCCGGTCTACTGGACGACCCTGTCGTTCGACGGCCTCAGCGTGGTCAGCCCCGAGGGGCGCGCCTCGCGCTTCGACAACATCCCGTCGGCCATCGCCAGCATGATCACCGTGCAGAAGGCCATCGTGCCGTCGATGCCCGGCGACACGGTCGCCGGCAATGTCGACATCCGCACCCGCCGCGCCTTTGACTACAAGGGCCAGAAGATCACCGGCAAGTTCGGCATGGGCGTGGTCGAGCTGGGTGACGGCACCGAGCTGGACACCAACCTCGTCTATTCCAACATCTTCATGGACGGAAAGCTGGGCGTTGTGGCCCAAGCTTCCTACTATTCGCGCGGCATGGCGACCGACAACTGGGAGACCGATCCCTATGTTACGAACACGGTCGATCCCACCAAGCACTTCGCCCGCGAGCACGAGAACAAGCACTACCGCCTGGTGCGCGAGAACATCTCGGCCTCAACTCGGATCGACTACAAGTTCGACGACAACAACAGCGTGTTCTTCAGCACGATCAATACGTTGTACCATGACGACGAACTGCGCGACAATTTCATCTTCCGCCTGGACCAGGGCACGGACGCGGCGGGCAACACCTCCAACACCGCCGCCGGCACCCCAGCCAGCGCCACCTTTATCAACGGCAACGACCCGACCTTCGGCATCGTGTATGGCGCGCGGATCAACGCCCGCATCGACTATCGCGACGCCAAGGAGTTCATGACCACCAACACTTTCGGCGGCGAGCACAGCCTGTCGGGTTGGGACCTGTCCTGGCGCCTGAACTACACCTTCACCAACGACGGCCGTAACAACACCGCCTCGGGCGCGTTCCAGAGCCCGTCCAGCTTCCTGCTGCGTCCGACCATTGAATACGACTTCCGCAATGGCGACGTGAACACGGTCAAGCTCTACACGACCGGCGGCACGACCACGGCCCGCACCAAGGGCGCCCAGATCACCGACATCGAGGCGTTCGCGTTCCCGATGTCGAGCCTGGCCTATCTGGACGGCGGCGACATCACCGGCGCCTACACCGCCAAGTTCGACGTCGATCGTCAGGCCGAGCTGTTTGGTCTTCCGGCCATGGACCGCCAGGGCCTGCTGACCGACCGCACCAAGAAGTCGCGCGAGTTCGGTTACACCCGCACCTTCGCCGCCGCCGAGGCGCCGGCCTGGAACCAGTTCGCCGAGTCGACCGGCTATCTGGGCTCGCAGAACCTGAACTATACGTTCCGCTACACCGACAAGGGTTTCACCAACCGCTTCATGAAGAACGAGATCGCGGCGGGCCGCGCGGTCTACAGCAACGGCCTGTCCAACTACTGGAAGGTCAGCGAGAAGATCGCCGCCGGCTACGCGATGGCCACCACCACCTTCGACTGGGGTAACCTCGTCTACGGCGCTCGCGTCGAGAAGATCGAGAACACCGGCGAGGCCTATGTCGCCTTCCCGGCCGCCGGGACCACGCCCGCGGGCAACCGCTTGGTCAAGACCTCCAGCGACGACACCCTGGTCTATCCCAGCGTCCACCTGAACTGGAACGTGCGCGAGAACATCAAGCTGCGGGTGGGCGTCACCACCTCGGCCTCGCGTCCCGACTTTGACGACCTGCGTCCCAACTACACCTTCAACGACGCCTCGCAGACGATCTCGGGCGGCAACCCCTATGCCAAGCCCGAGAAGCAGATTGGCCTCGACACCTATGTCGAGTGGTACATGAATCCGGAAGGCTTCCTGTCGGCCGGCGTGTTCTACAAGGACATCAAGGACGTCCTGGTCCAGACCTCGGGCGTGTTCGGCAACGACACCCTGAACTCGAACGGCATCGACCGCAGCGGCTATACGGTCAGCCGCATCGACAACGGCGGCGACGGCCACCTGGAAGGCCTGGAGCTGTTCTATTCGGGCACCGCCAAGCAACTGGCCGAAGATATGAACCTGCCCGAATGGATGCAGGGCTTTGGTGTTCGCGCCTCGGCCACCTGGACCAAGTCGGAGGTCAACCTGCCGTCCGTCAACGGCGTTCCGGCCCGCACCATCAGCCTGCTGGGCACCTCGGACGGCGTCTACAATCTGCAGGCGCTCTATGAAAAGTACGGCTGGAGCCTGCGTCTGGCCTACCAGTACCGCACGCCCTGGGGCCAATCGATCGGCGCCTATCGCGTCATCAACGGCGGCGTCTATCCGGTCGACAATGGCGACATCTACTGGGACAGCGATGAGGAAATCGACTTCTCGGCCCGCTACCAGTTCAACCCGCGCATGGAAGGCTTCTTCGACGCCAGCAACCTGAGCAATCAGGGCGCGCGTCGCTATGGCGACCAGTCGCGCTATCCGATCGAGTACGAGAAGTTCGGCCGCCGCTACGTCGCGGGCATCCGCTTCAACTTCTAGGGTCCTTCAGACCTGAAGAGGGCCGGCTGAGCGATCAGCCGGCCTTTTTGTATCTACCGTTCAAGCCAGTATCGCAGCGCGCCGTTGACGGGCCCGGGCGCTTCCATCGGCGTCATGTGGCCGGCGTTGGGGATGACCAGCAGGTGCGAGCAGCCGATCGCCCGGGCCATCTCGCGGTGACCGTCGGCGGGGGTGATCTGGTCGTTCTCGCCGCAGATGATCACCAGCGGACACTGCAAGGCCTTCAGCGCCGCCTCGCCGTCTTCGCGCGCCACGCCGTTCTGGCGCAGGAACACTTCGCGGCCCAGGCGCTGGGTCATGTCGATGATGCGGGTGGTCAGGGCGACGTCGTCCAGCCACGAGGCGTCGACATAGCTCTTCAGGATCGCGTGGCTGATGCCCAGAAAGGCGCCCGGCCGGCGGGCGGCCTCGTCCAGGGCCTTGCGGCGTATCGCCCGCTCCGGGCTGTCGGCGCGGATCGAGGTATCGATCAGGGCCAGGCGCTGGATGCGCTCGGGCGCGAGGCGGGCGATCTCCTGGGCCACATAGCCGCCCATCGAGAAACCGGCCAGGGCGAAGGTCGGCTCGGCGTCGGCCAGCACGGCCTCGGCCAGTTCGCGGATGGTTTCGCCGCGCGTCAGGTCTGGCACGTAAGGGCGGGCGACGTCGGCGAGGCCGCCTGGTCTGATCAGCTTGGGATGAAGGGCCTGCAGGCGGGCCAGGGCGGCGTCGTGGACGCGGAGGTGATCGGTCATTTCAAGATCCTCCCCCTCTGGGGGAGGTGGCCCAGAGGGCCGGAGGGGGCAGCGCGGCCTCGGCCAAGAAGCCCCCTCAGTCGCTCCGCGACAGCTCCCCCAGAGGGCGGCAGCTGATCAGGCCTCGACCGATGTTCCTTCAAGGGCGGCGGCCCGCATCGTCTTCTGCAGCTTCTCGAACGCCCGGACCTCGATCTGGCGCACGCGCTCACGGCTGACGCCGTACTCGGCGGCCAGCTCTTCCAGCGTGGTCGGATCGTCCTTCAGCCGGCGCTGCGTGAGGATGTGCCGCTCGCGATCGGTCAGCTCGGCCATGGCTTCCTGCAGCAGATCCATGCGCAGGCTGCTCTCTTCGGCCTCGGCGACGACGGTCTCCTGCGAGACCTGGTCATCGTCGGCCAGCCAGTCCTGCCACTCGCTCTCGCTGTCCGACCGCAGCGGGGCGTTCAGCGAGGCGTCGGGGCCCGACAGGCGGCGGTTCATCGAGATGACCTCGCTGTCCAGCACGCCCAGCTTGGTGGCGATGGCGCTGACCTGGTCGGGGCGCAGGTCGCCGTCCTGGAAGGCCTCGATCTGGCTCTTGGCCTTGCGCAGGTTGAAGAACAGCTTCTTCTGCGCGGCGGTGGTGCCCATCTTCACCAGCGACCACGAGCGCAGGATGTATTCCTGGATCGAGGCGCGGATCCACCACATGGCGTAGGTGGCCAGGCGGAAGCCCTTGTCGGGCTCGAACTTCTTGACGGCCTGCATCAGGCCGACGTTGCCTTCGGAGATCACTTCGCCGATCGGCAGGCCATAACCGCGATAGCCCATGGCGATCTTGGCCACCAGACGCAGGTGCGAGGTGACCATCTTGTGGGCGGCTTCGGAGTCCTGATGCTCTTTCCAGCGCTGGGCGAGCATGAACTCCTCGTCCTTGGGCAGCATCGGAAACTTGCGGATTTCGGTGAGGTAGCGCGACAGGCCGCCGTCCGGCGACATCACAGACAATGAACTAACGGCCATGGTACTATCCCCTTGGGCTTCGCGGATCCGCACGCGGGCCGCGCGCCATCATCCCCTCACAACAGGTCAGATAGGAAGCGGTTGCGGCCAAGTTAAGTCCTATAACGCATTTGTAATCTCCCACCCTCGGGCTCAGGTATTGAACGTTTCGGTCATGGCCTTGAACCGGGGCGGCTTCGCGGCGATCCTGCGGGCCAAACTGCCATGAGGGCCGCCCGATGATGCGACTGATCTTCCGCGTTCTGTTCGCTGCCCTGGGCCTCTATATCGCCGCGCGGTTCGTTCCCGGGATCTCGGCCGACGGCTGGACGACCCTGCTGATCGCCGGCCTGCTGCTGGGGATCGTCAATGCGGTGGTCAAGCCGATCGTGGTGGTGCTGACCTTCCCGATCACCATCGTGACGCTGGGTCTGTTCCTGCTGGTGGTGAACGGCGCGATGCTGGGCCTGGTCGCCTGGCTGCTGGACGGTCTGGTCGTAAAGGGCCTGATCCCCGGCATCCTCGGCTCCATAGTGGTGGGCGTGGTCAGCTGGGGCGGACAGGTGCTGATGGGCGACGGCAAGACCGAGCGGGAATAGGGGCGCCGTAACGTCACACTGCCTCGCGCGGCGATCCTGATCTAACCTCCCCGCCACAGACGCGTCGGCCATGGGACCGGCGCGCGGGAGGAGAGCCGTGATGAGTATCGCCGGCGTCAATCACCTGGCCCTGGTCTGCCGCGACATGGCGGAGACCACGAAATTCTACACCGAAGTCCTGGGCATGCCCTTGATCAAGACCGTGCAACTGCCGGACGGCGGACAGCACTTCTTCTTCGACTGCGGCGGAGGCTCCAGTCTGGCCTTCTTCTGGTGGGCCGACGGCCCGCCGGCCGCGCCGGGGATCGCCTCGGTCAAGGCCTTCCCGCAGGAGCCCCGCACCGCCGTCGGCTCGATGAACCACATCGCCTTCTCGGTGCCGCAGGACGAGCTGGAGACCTGGCGCCAGCGCCTGGTCGACGCCGGCGTGCCGACCTTCCCCGTGGTGGTCAATCACGACGACAGCCCGATGGGCGTGGCGTCCAAGCCTCACGACGGCGTCTTCGTACGCTCGGTCTATTTCACCGACCCCAATGGCATCATGATGGAGCTGGCCGCCTTCACCCGGCCGTTCACGCCCGACGATGTGCGCCACCAGCCGGGCAGCGTCCGCGTCCCGGCGGAGGTCTGAGGTGCCGCGTCTGCGCGAGATCCCGCGGGGCGAGGTGACCGACCCCAAGGTCCTGGCCCTGTACGACCAGCTGTTCGGCGATCGTGATCCGGTCGCGCAGCCCGGCACCGCCACCGGCACGCGCGGCGACTGGTGGACGGTGTTCGCCAACAGTCCCGACGTGCTGATCCACGCCGCGCGCGGTTTTGGCCTGTATCGCGACCCGGCTCGCAAGATCGATCCGGTGCTGCGCGAGCTGGCCCAGACGCGGGCCGGCTGGACGCGCGGCAGCCAGTTCGTGTTCTCCCAGCACTGCAAGTCGCTGCGCGGCCTGGGGGTGTCCGAGGCCAGGATCGCCGCCGTGCCGGCCTGGCAGGTGTCCGACGTCTTCGACGCCCGGGAGCGCGCCGTGCTGGCCTATGCAGACGCCCTGGTGCTGGATGGCGGCCGGGTCGCCGACGGGGTGTTCGAGGCCCTGAAGGGCTTTCTGGATGACCAGCAGGATTCTGGAACTGACCTACATCACCTGCCTCTACGAGATGCACGCGGTGATGAGCCGGGCCCTGCGCCTGGAGTTCGACGACCGTCCCGAACCGATCGTCGAGGTCGCCGCGCCGGAGGATTTCGCGGCGCGGGACTTCATGGATACGGGGCGGTAGGGCTGTACGAGGCCTATCCTCTTTCCGCTCTCCCCGGCGAACGCCGGGGCCCAGATTCATCCGGAGAGTTTGGGGATGACGCGCCAAAGGCCCTAGCCCAAACCTGCGAAGCTCGCGGTTCGATCTGGGCCCCGGCTTTCGCCGGGGAGCGGAATTGGGGCGTGTTTGAGAAGGCCTTGGCAATGAAGGTAAACGCCCTTGCAAACACTGTGACGCCCGGGTGAAGTTTTCGCGAAATGAGCGTTCCCCAGTACGGGTATTAGCACGCCGTTAGCCGGGAAATGGTCGTTACCTCCGGTAGTGGAGGCGTACCCATGTTTACTTTGCGAGATACCGTTTCTTCCCTGGCTCCGGCGCGTCGCGACGACCTGGGCAAGACACTCTATGAGCGGTTCCGCGAGGAGCCCGATACCTTGATCATTCCGGTGCTCGACGATGAGGACCGTCCGATTGGTCTCGTCGAGCGCAACGCCTTCTTCCTGCGGATGGCCGCCGAATACGGTCGCGCCCTCTACGCCAACCGTCCGATTTCGGCGCTGATGGATGTCGAGCCGCTGGTGGTCGACGCCGACACCGCCCTGGCCGACTTCACGACCGACAGCCTGTCGTACCGGGCCTCTGACCTGCTGCGCGGCTTCATCGTCACCGATGGCGGCCGCTATCTGGGTGTCGGCACCGTGCTGGCCCTGTTGCAGTCCGCCAACGAGACCAATCGCCGGGGCGTCGCCGAACTGGCCGCCGCCAAGGCCGACGCCGAACGGGCGCAGATCTTCATGACCGCCGTCGTCGAGGCCATGCCCTCGATGGTCTTCGTCAAGCGGGCCGACGATCACCGCTATGTTCTGCTCAACCGGGCGGGTGAGAAAACCCTGGGCTTCTCGCGCGAGGAGGTGATCGGCAAGACCGACGCCGACTTCCAGCCGGCCGAGTACGCCGCCCTGTATGTCGAGCGCGACCGCGAGGTCATCGAGTCCGGCGAGGTGCGGATCATCGAGGAGGACCTGGTCCCGCGAAAGGATGGCGCCCTGGCCATGCTTCGCACCAAGAAGATCGCCATCGCCGACGCCAACGGCAAGGCCGAGTATCTGCTGGGCGTGTCGGAAGACATCGCTGACCGCAAGCGCGCCGAGGCCCAGATCGCCCGCCTGGCCCACTATGACCCCCTGACCGAACTGCCCAACCGCGTGCTGTTCCAGAAGCACCTGGGCGAGGCCCTGTCACGGCGGCGGCGCAAAGGCGACCAGCTGGCCGTGCACTTCATCGATCTCGACCGCTTCAAGAGCGTGAACGACACCCTGGGCCATCCGATCGGCGATGAGCTGCTGCGCGTCGCCGCCGAACGCCTGCGCGGCTGCGTCCGCGATGGCGACACGGTGGCGCGGCTGGGCGGCGACGAGTTCGCGGTGGTCCAGACGGGCCTGTCCGACCTGAGCGGAGCCACGCGCCTGGCCGAGCGGGTGGTGGAGGCCATGGCCGCGCCGTTCGACCTGCACGGGCATCATGTGGTGATCGGCGCCAGTGTCGGGGTGTCCGTCGCGCCGTCCGACGGCGACGACGCCGACGAGCTGCTCAAGAAGGCCGACATGGCCCTTTATCGCGCCAAGGCCGACGGGCGAGGAGCCTTCCACTTCTTCGAGCCGGCCATGGACGAGCAGCTTCAGGCGCGTCGCGCGCTGGAGCTTGACCTGCGCCGCGCCCTGCAGGCCGGCGAGTTCCAGCTCTACTATCAGCCGCTCTACCATCTGGGCGACGACCGGGTGACGGGCTGCGAAGCCCTTCTGCGCTGGAACCATCCCGAGCGCGGCATGGTCTCGCCGGCCGACTTCATTCCCCTGGCCGAGGAGATCGGTCTCATTGTCAGAGCTGGGCGAATGGGTGCTGCGCGAAGCCGTCGAGATCCGGCAGCGCAGTGGCCACGACTTGCGGCTGGCGGTCAATCTGTCACCGCGGCAGTTCCGGCAGAACGATCTGGTGGAGATGGTCGCCGATGCGCTGGCCCGGTCGGGTCTGCCGGCAGCGCAGCGTCTGGAACTGGAGATCACCGAGTCGGTGCTGCTGCAGGACAACGCCGCCAACATGTCGATGCTGCACGACCTGCGGGCCCTGGGCGTGCGCATCTCGATGGACGACTTCGGCACGGGCTACAGCTCGCTGAGCTATCTGCGCAGCTTTCCGTTCGACAAGATCAAGATCGACCAGACCTTCGTGCGCGACATCCTCAAGGACAGCGACGCCCTGGCCATCATCAAGGCCGTGCTCGACCTGGGCGCCAGCCTGGGCATCGTCACCACGGCCGAGGGCGTCGAGACGGTGGAACAGCTGAACGCCCTGCGCGACCAGGGCTGCGCCGAGATCCAGGGGTATTTCATCAGCCGCCCGGCCCCGGCGTCGGAGCTCGCGCGGATGCTGAACGTCGAGGCGCGCGACCTGCGCGCGCCGGCTGGCCGCGAAGCCGTGTTGGCCTTCGCTCAGAAGGAGGCCCCGGCCGTCAAGGCGCGCGGCAAGGGCGGCGCGCGGAGGGCGAAGGCCTAGACGCGTAAGGGTCAGGCTTCAGCGGGCGGCGGCGGTGACTTTCGCGGCCGCCCGCCTAGCTTTCCGTTCTCGCGTGAAGATGTCGCCTTGCGAGGGCTACGCGCCTGGCCACCTCGCTTGCCCAACTGCGCGGCGATCCAGGCCTTGGACCCGAAAACGCCCTCGAACAGCGCCGGCACATAGAGATCGGCGTCCAGCTTGGGAAAATAGAGCCCGGTCCCGCCACCCACGACCTGCACCTCGGTCAGTTGGCCTGGCGTGGCGTTTTCCAGGGTCTGGGTCAGCGCGGGGGGAAAGCTGAAATAGGCGCCGTTATCCAGCTCGATCTCGACCAAGGCCCTGGACCTGATGTAGCGCGCCGCGACGGCGTGAACGCGATCCCTGTTCAGGCGAACGCCGCGAACCGTCGCCGTTCGGACCTCCTCGTCAGTAATCGCCATGAACGCGTCTCCATTCCGCGCAGAGCTTTTCGAGGTTTGCCTCGATCAACGCCGCGATCGGCTCCAGGTCCTTGCCCTTGAAGCCATGGTTTTCCCGTATCTCCGCCGGACCGTGCGCCAGAGGATCGCCGTTGCAGTTCAACAGGAAAACCGCAGCGTGTTCCGGGCCAACGACATGCACATGGCTGGGTCGGTGGTCTTCCGAATAGATGACGATGCGGTTTGCGCCATGACGCAGCAGCGTTGCCATTGCAGTCTATCAAAAACCCAAGCGCTTAGGAATGGCGTGAATGCGCCGCTCCAAATGAAGCCTTGGCTGTCTCGATTATGCAATCAAAAGATGTTTTTTGGCTATTATCGCTCTAAGATTTCAAACGATCCGCTTCAAGGCCGCGCCCATGTCCTCGACCATTTCCGGCGTCGTCGCCCAGGAGCACATGAAGCGGGCCGTGCCGTCCAGGAAGCGATAGACGAACCAGCCCTCGCCGCGCAGGCGCTCGAGGGCCGCGTCGTCCATCTCGACGAAGACGCCGTTGGCCTCGACCGGGTGGCGGACGGGGAAGGGCATCAAGGCGGCCAGCTTGCGGGCCATGGCGTTGGCGTGGGCCGCGCGCGTGGCCCAGGGGCCGCCGTCATTAGCCTCGCCCAGCAGGCCCAGCCACGGCGCGGCCAGGAACCGGCCCTTGCTGACCAACTGGCCGGCGTGCTTGAGCCGGGCGTCCAGCCGGCGGGCGTGGTCGGGGTTGAGGAAGACCACGGCCTCGGTCGGGGTCGATCCGGCTTTGGTGCCGCCCATGATCAGGATATCGACGCCCAGCTTCGGGATGGCCTTCAGGTCGAACCCGGCGGCCACGGCGTTGGCCAGCCGCGCGCCGTCGAGGTGTACGCCGTAGCCCTTGGCCTTCACCGGCGCGATCAGGGCGCGCAGGTGGGCCTCGTCATAGACCGTGCCGTATTCGGTGGCGGTGGTCAGCGACAGGGCCGCCGCCGGCTGGTTGTAGGACACCTCGGGCCGAGCCAGGGCCGCTTCAAGCCCCGCAAGCGCGATCCGTCCCGACGCGCCTGGCAGGCCGATCAAACCCACGCCCTGGCCGAAGAAGCCGGGGGCTCCGGTCTCGTCGGTCAGGATATGGGCGTGCTCGTGGGCCAGCACCGCCTCGTGCGGCTGGGCCAGCAGCGTCAGGGCGAAGGCGTTGGCCGCCGTGCCCGAGGCGGTGAACCGCACTTGGGCGTCGGCGTCCAGCAGGGCGCGGATGCGGTCGGCCGCGGCGGCGCTGACATGGTCGGTCCCATAGCCCGAGGCCGTGCCCGCATTGGCGGCGATCAGGGCGTCGATAACCTCGGGCATGGCGCCGGCGACATTGTCGGAGGCGAAGTCGTAGCGGGCGTGGGTCATGCCCTCTGGATAGGGGCAGGCGTGGGCTCCGGGCAAGCCGGAACCCACGTCGAAACGCTTCCTATTGAGCCGCCGCCAGGGCCTGGTTCAGATCGGCCAGGATGTCGTCGATATGCTCCAGGCCGATCGACAGGCGCACATAGCCGTCCGAAACCCCCGTCGCGCGCTGCTCGTCGGCGCTCAGCTGCGAGTGGGTGGTCGAGGCCGGGTGGATGGCCAGGCTGCGGGCGTCGCCGATATTGGCCACGTGATAGAAGAGCTTGAGGCTGTCGATGAACTTGCGTCCGGCCTCGCGGCCCCCGGCCAGCTCGAACCCGACCAGCCCGCCATAGCCGCCCGAAAGATAGCGGTCGGCGCGCTCGCGCTGGATGCCGGTCTGGACGCTGGGGTGGATCACGCGGGTGACGCCCGGCGCCGCCGACAGCGCCTTGGCCACGGCCGCCGCGTTCTCGGAATGGCGGGTGATGCGCAGGGGCAGGGTCTCGACGCCCTGCAGGATCTGGAAGGCGTTGAACGGCGACAGGGCCGCGCCCAGGTCGCGCAGCAGCACGGTGCGGGCCCGCAGGATATAGGCGATGGGCCCCAGCGGCTTGGCGGCTTCCGACCAGACCGCGCCGTGATAGCTGGGGTCGGGGGTGTTCAGCGTCGGGCTGCGCTCGGGGTGCGCCGTCCAGTCGAAATTGCCGCCGTCGATGATGACGCCGCCGATCGAGGTGCCGTGGCCGCCGATATATTTGGTGGTGGAATAGACGACGATCGCCGCGCCGTGCTCCAGCGGCCGGGCCAGCAGCGGGGCGGCGGTGTTGTCGACGATCAGGGGGATGCCCAGCTTGCGGCCGATCTCGGCAACCTCGGCGATCGGGAAGACGGTCAGTTTCGGATTGGGCAGGGTCTCGGCGTAGTAGGCGCGGGTGCGCTCGTCCGTGGCGCGGGCGAAGGCCTGCGGATCCTGCGGATCAACAAAACGCACCTCGATCCCCTGGTCGCGCAGGGTGTTGGCGAACAGGTTCCAGGTGCCGCCATAGAGGTCGGTCGAGCTGACGATATTGTCGCCGGCTCGCGCCAGGTTCTGGATCGCGAGGGCCGAGGCCGCCTGGCCCGAGGCGACGGCCAGCGCCGCAGCGCCGCCTTCCAGGGCCGTCAGGCGCTGTTCCAGGATGTCGGTCGTCGGGTTGCCCAGCCGCGTATAGATGTTGCCCAGCTTGCGCAGGGCGAACAGGTCCGAGGCGTGCTCGGTGCTTTCAAACTGATACGAGGTGGTCTGATAGATCGGCGGCGCCACCGCCCCCGTCGCGGGATCGGCGCGCCAGCCAGCGTGCAGGGCCAGGGTTTCGGGGTGAAGCTTGCGGTCAGACATCGGCGTTTCCTGCTACTTTTCCTGACAAGGACAGGGCGACCCTAGTGCGGGCGCGCCGGGGCAAAACGCCGGATATTCTTGTCGCCGCCTTAGAAAATTTGAGGCGCGCGTCCCGGCCCCGTCATCGGATCTCGCGCGCCCAGGCCCGTACATCATCGACGAACAGCCCAGGCTCCTCCATCGCCCCGAAATGGCCGCCGCGCGGCATGTCGGTCCAGCGGGTGATGTTGTAGGCGCGGTCGCACCAGCTGCGCGGCGGGGCCTGATACAGGGCCTCTCCCGGGAAGTTGGCGAAGGCGGTGGGAGTCTCGCAGCGCGTCCCGGCCTGCAGGACGATGCCGCCTTCCTCCATCAGGCCGCGATAGTACCAGGCGCCGGTCGTGAAGCTGCCGGTCATCACATACAGCATGATGTTGGTCAGCAGCTGGTCGTCGCTGAAGGCCTCCTCGAACGGCTTGCCGGACAGGTCGGCCCAGTCGTGGAAGCGCTCCAGGATCCAGGCGGCCTGGCCGACGGGATTGCCCGCGCCCAGCCAGGCCAGGGACTGGGGCTTTGACGCCTGCAGGCGGAAATAGGCCCCCATGACGTCCATGGCGAAGCCCGTGCGCTGGATCCAGGCGATCTCGGCCTCGCCTTGCGGCGGGCCGGCCGGGCGAAAGCCAATCATGTTCAGGTGGATGGCCTTCACATGCGCTGCGTGGTCCAGGCCCAGCCATGAGGTGACGAGGCCACCCCAGTCGCCGCCCTGGGCCAGATAGCGCTCATAGCCGAGCTGTTGCGTCATCAGGGTGTTGAACAGCCGCGCGGTGGTGCGCTGGCCGATGGGGGCCTTGGGCTTTCCGGAGAAGCCGAAGCCCGGCAGGGACGGGATCACCAGATCGAAGGCGTCGGCCGGATCTCCGCCATGGCGCGACGGGAAGGCCAGAGGCTCGATGGCGTCCCAGAACTCGAAGTGGCTGCCCGGCCAGCCGTGGGTCAGCAGCAACGGGCGTTTGCCGCCCGCCTCGCCGATCACGTGAACGTAGTGGATGTCGAAGTCTTCGACCTTGGCCGTGAACTGCGGATAGCGGTTGAGGGTCTCTTGCGCCTTGGCGAAATCAAACCCGTCGGCCCAGTAGGCGGTCAGGCGCTTCAGCGTGTCGGCGTCGCAGCCATGGTTCCAGCCGCCGCCTTCGGGCGCAGGCGGGAATTCGTAGGCCCGCACCTGGGCGCGGACCTTATCGACGGCTTCCTGGCTCCACTCGACCTTGAACGGCGTGCCCATGGCGTCCTCCCTCTTTTGTCGGAGGGTCCGGTGGGTGACGCGAGGGAGGTCAACCGAAACCTCCGCTCTCCCCGGCGAAGGCCGGGGCCCAGATTCAGCCTGAGCGTTTGGGGATGACGCGCCTTCTGACGGCGCTAAAGCGCACGCCTCTCCGGGTTCGATCTGGGCCCCGGCCTTCGCCGGGGAGAGCGGAAGTGTTGCTACGCTTTCGCCGCCACAACCCGCCCCCGCACCTTCGGCCAACAGCATGTTCACCGCCAGGCCGGTCAGCACCAGCGCGGCTGCGCCCAGCTTCCAGCCTTGAAGCGGTTCGGCCAGCCAGCAGGGCCGATGCTCCCATGCCGAACACCGGCACCAGCAGCGACATCGGCGCGAAGCTGGCGCGACAGCTGGCGGGCCAGCAGCCAGCCCCAGGCGGCGTAGCCGAACATGGTGTTGCCGACCGCCTGCCAGACCACGGCCGCCCAGGTCAGGGCATCGGCTGCGAGCGACGCCCGCGCACGATCGCCGGCCAGCCTTCCAGCCACAGCGACATGAGAAAGAGCGGCGGGATCGAGAACAGGCTGGCCCAGACCACATAGCCCAGCATGTTCACGCTGCCGGCCTGACGGGCCACGATATTGCCGCCCGACCAGCTGGCGGCGGCCAGCAGCACCAGCAGCACGCCCAGCGGCGTGGCCGCGCCGCCGCCATGCGCGGCGATCAGCACGATGCCCGAGGCGGCCAGCAGCAGGGCGACGATCTGAAAGCCCTGCACCTTCTCGCGATTGATCTGCATGGCCATGCCGATGGTGAAGAACACCTGGGTCTGCACGACCAGAGACGCCAGGCCCGGCGAGATATGGCCCTTCATGGCCATGAACAGCAGCCCGAACTGCCCCGCCCCGATCAGCACGCCATAGGCCGCGAGGTTCCACCATGGCACGGCCGGCCGCTTCACGAAAAACGCCATCGGCAGCAGCACCAGGGTGAAGCGCAGGGTGGCGAAAAGCAGCGGCGGCAAGTGGTCCAGTCCGATGCGGATGACCACGAAATTGGTCCCCCAAACCGCCACCACGGCCAGCGCCAGCAGGAAGTGGCGCAGGGGCAGGGGGGCGTTGGGCATGGGACAAAACCGATCAGAGGCTAGGCTTGACGGGGACTTGAACCCCCGTGCGCCTCGTCGCAATGGAAACATTGTCTCGATGACAATGCTGGGCTGCCGCCGGACTCAGCCCATCGCCAGGTCAAGGCCGCGCCCGAGCAGCGCGAACGCGGTCTGACGCAGTTGCTGGGGATCGATCGAGGGCGACAGCTTGCCCGACAGCTGCAGCACGAGGCTGCCGTGCAGGATGGTCCAGAACACATGACCGATCATTTCGGCGTCCCCTTGCATGGCGCCGGCCTTGATCATGGCCTCGACATGGGCGGTCATGGTGCGCCGGGCGCGCGCCGCAGCGGCGGTCAGTTCGGGGTAGTCATTCTCGGTCGTCTGCGAGAGGTCGAACATCAGCTTGTAGGCCTGGGGCTGCTCCAGGGCGAAGTCGATATAGGCCCGGGCGGCCTGGCGTGACTTGTCCACGGCGGAGCCCGGCAGGGCGATCGCCGCCTCGATGGTCTCGGCGAAGCGGGTGAAGGCCGCCGCCCGCACGGCCGCCAGGATGGCGTCCTTGTCCTTGAAGTAGCGATAGGGGGTCATGGGGCTGACGCCCATCGCGGTGGCCAGTTCGCGCATGGTCACGGCCTCGGGGCCCCGCTCGGCGAACAGGCTCTCGGCGGCCGCGCACAGGCGGCGGCGGAAGTCTTCGACGTCTTCGGAGGACAGCACGCGCGGCAAGGCAGAATCCCAGTTGACTCACTCGTTTGCTTACACCATAAATTTACAACGTAAACAATAAGCCTTTCGACAGGCGTCAGGGAGATCGGCCATGGACGGCGAAGTTCGCATCAACCCCTTTCTGAGCGGCAATTTCGCGCCGTTGCACAGCGAGGATGACTTTGAGCTGCCGGTGGAGGGCAAGCTGCCCGCCGGCCTGTCGGGCACGCTGTACCGCAACGGCCCCAACCCGCAGTTCGAGCCGCGCGACGGCAATTATCACTGGTTCGTCGGCGACGGCATGCTGCACGCCTTCACGATCGCCGACGGCAAGGTCCACTATCGCAACCGCTGGGTCCGCACCAACAAGTGGACCGTCGAGCACGCAGCGGGCCAGGCGCTGTTCGGCAGCTGGGGCAACCCGATGACCACCGATCCCTCGGTCATGGGAACCGACAGCGGCGTGGCCAACACCAACATCGTCCATCACGCCGGCCGGCTGCTGGCGCTGGAGGAAGCCCACGCACCGTTCCAGCTCTCCGGGCCCGAGCTTGAGTCGATCGGCGCCCTGGATCTGGGTGGCAAGGTCACCGCCCACCCCAAGACCTGCCCGATCACCGGCGAGATGGTGTTCTTCGCCTATGCCGACGACCCGATGCCGCTGTCCAGCAAGGTCAGCTGGGGCGTGGCCGACGCGGCGGGAAAGCTTCTCAAGCGCGAGACCTTCGAGGCGCCCTATTGCTCGATGATCCACGATTTCGCGGTCACCCGCGACCACGTGGTGATCCCGGTCCTGCCCCTGACGGGCAGCCTGCAGCGGGCCATGGGCGGCAAGCCGGTCTTCGCCTGGGAGTCGGAAAAGGGCGGCCAGCTGGCCGTGATGCGTCGCGACCAGGGCGTGGCCGGCCTGCGCTGGATCGAGGCCCCCAAGGGCTATGTCTTCCACGTGATGAACGCCTTCGATGACGGTGACAGCATCGTTGTTGACGTGATGCGCTACGCCTCGGCGCCGCTGTTCCCCAACGCCGACGGCACGCGGGGCGAGAACGCGGCGGCCTATCTGGTGCGCTGGACGATCGACCTGACGACCGGGACGACCACCGAGACGCCGCTCGACGATCTGGCCGGCGAGTTCCCGCGCTTTGACGAGCGGCTGGCGGGCTTGCCCTATCGCCACGGCTGGTTCGTCGGTCAGAGCCTCAAGCCCGGCGACTTCCGCGCCAACATCATCGCCCATATCGATCTTGAGACCGGCGTGCGGACCGACTGGACCGCGCCCGTGGGCGACGCGATCTCCGAGGCGGTGTTCACGCCCGCATCGCCGAACGCGCCGGAAGGCGAGGGCTGGCTGACGGCGGTGGTCTATCGCGGACAGCTGAACGTCAGCGAGCTGGTGGTGCTGGACGCGATGAACGTGGCGGCGGGTCCGGTGGCGAGCGCCAGGCTGCCCCGTAGGGTGCCGTTCGGGTTCCATGGCAACTGGGTCAGCGCCTGATCCTTCTCCCCTTGCGGGAGAAGGTGTCAGCCATCGGCTGACGGATGAGGGGGCGCGCGGACGGATCAGGTAAGACCCCTCATCCGTCCGCTTCGCGGCCACCTTCTCCCGCAAGGGGGAGAAGGTGGCGAACAAGTGTTTGACTTGATCGCGGAAGCTCTTGTTACCTCCACCCCAACAACCAAGGGAGCGCCGCCATGGCCTGGGATTTTCTGGTCGCCAAGACCGACCTGAGACAGACGCAATTCCAGCCCGCGACCCTGCCTGACCTGGGTGAGAACGAGGTCCGTCTGGCGATCGAGAGCTTCGCCCTTACCGCCAACAACATCACCTACGCCGTGTTCGGCGAGGCCATGCGCTACTGGGATTTCTTCCCGGCGGCCGAGGGTTTCGGCCGGGTGCCGGTCTGGGGTTTCGCGACGGTCGAGTCCTCGAACCACCCCGACATCGCCGTCGGCCAGCGGTTCTACGGCTACTATCCGATGTCGAGCCACCTGACGGTGCAGGCGCGCAAGACGCGGGGCGGCTTTGTCGACGCCGCGCCGCACCGCCAGCATCTGGCGGTGGTCTATAACCAGTACGCGGCCGTCGAGGCCGATGACGGTCGCGAAGCGCATCGGGCCCTGCTGCAGCCGCTCTACACAACGTCTTTCCTGATTGAGGATCTGCTGGATGAGAGCGCCCTGTTCGGGGCCCGGTCGGTGGTGTTGTCCAGCGCCTCGTCCAAGACGGCCATTGGCCTGGCCTTCCTGCTCAAGCAGCGCGGCGCGGCCAAGGTGGTGGGCCTGACGTCACCGGGCAATGTCGCCTTCGTCGAGTCCCTGGGCTTCTACGACCAGATCGTGACCTATGGCGATCTGTCGACCGCGCCGATCGAGACGCCGGTGGTGTTTGTCGATTTCGCGGGCGACGCGGCCGTGCTGCGGGCCGTGCATGAGCGGTTCGGCGATGACCTGGCTCAGTCGCTTCTGGTCGGCGGCACCCACTGGGAAGCTGAGCGCGGCGGCGGCGATCTGCCTGGGCCCAAGCCGGTGTTCTTCTTCGCCCCCGACCGTCGCGCCAAGCGCCTGAAGGACTGGGCGCCCGGCGAGTTCGAGACCCGCTACGGCGCGGCCTGGACGCCCTTCGTGGCCGACGCGGCGCGGTGGCTGAAGGTCGAGCGCGGCGTCGGACAGGCCGCGATCGCCGAGACGTACCGGACCGTCTTGGACGGCCGGTCCTCGGCCGAGGTGGGCTGTATCCTGGCCCCCTAGCCGCCCCGGCGCGCCGCTCCGGGGTTCACAGACCCGAGGGCGGCGCGGCGAAGGTTCTGGCCCAGTCGGACGGAGCGGGCGCCATGGTCAGGTCCAGCACGCCGCCCTTGGCCAGTTCGTCGTGGGTGATCCAGGCGCGATCCACCGGCTTGCCGTTCAGCCGCGCCGCCGCGACGTAGCGATTGTCGCGCCGAGGCCGCCGGCGCGTTGATGACGAAGGTCTTGCCGCCCTCCAGGGCGATGACGCTGCGCGTGAACACCGGCGAGGCGATGTAGTAATAGGGCTGCCCCGCATTGGGATACAGGCCGATGGCGTTCCAGACATACCAGCTGGACATGGCGCCCGCGTCGTCGTTGCCGGGCAGGCCGGTGCGATCCAGGCGGTAGTGCTTTTCCATCAGCTGGCGCGCGATCTCGGCGGTGCGATCCGGGCGGCCGGCGTGGATATACAGATAGGGCGCCAGGATGTCGGGCTCGTTGCCCTGCGAATAGTGGCCGTCGAACAGGTGGTCGAGCCAGGCGATGAACTTGTCGGGTCCGCCCACCTTGGCCATCAGGCCCGCCACGTCCTGCGGGACATAGGTCGAGTACTGAAGCGCGTTGCCCTCGTAGAAGACAGCGTCCCACCAGGGGCCCGAGCGGTCGGGATATTCGTAGGTGCAGCTGTAGTTCTCGACCCACTCGCCGTCGGGGTAGCGCGGGCGAACGCAGCCGAGCTGGTCGTCCCAGATGTTCTTCCAATTGCCCGAGCGCGCCAGATAGCGGCTGGCGTCCTCGGTTTTGCCCAGGGCCTTGGCCACCACGCCGATCGCGTAGTCGTCATAGGCGTATTCCAGGGTCCGCGACGCCGACCGGGTCTGGGTGAACGGCACATAGCCCAGTTTCAGATAGTCCTTCAGCACCCGGCCCTGCAGGAACGGCTGATCGGAATCGACCTCGCCGTTCTTGCGGATCGCCTCATAGGCCAGAGCCTTGTCGAACCCGCCCAGGCGCTTGACCACGGCGTCGGCGACCAGGATGTCGCCGTTGGAGCCGCCCTGGGTCATGCCGTTGGCGCCGGCGATGCGCGCATCGGGCATCCAGCCGGTGTGCTTGTAGGTGTCGATCAGCGAGCGCAGCATGTCGCGCTGGCGCTGCGGCTGGATGACCGTCAGCAGGGGGTGCAGCGTCCGGAACGTGTCCCACAGGGTGTAGAAGTCCTCGTAGTGAGGCTCGCTGGAGTTCCACCACACGTTCTCGCCGCTCAGGTCGTGCGGCATGGTGTGGGCGCGGTAGAGCGCCGAATAGAAGATCCGCTGCTGGGCGTCGCTGCCGCCCTCGACCTGGATCTGGGCCAGGGCCTGGCTCCATTGCGCCTCCGCCCCCCGATGATAGGCGTCGAAATCCCAGCCGGGCATCTCCTCTGCGAGATTGGCGCGGGCCTTGTCGGCGCTGATGAACGACACCGCCATCTTCATCTGGACCTGACGGTCGGTGGTGGTGTCGAAGGTCAGGTAGGCGCCGAGGCGGTTGGAGAACTCGCGCTCGGTGTCGTACTCGATCATCAGGCCCTGGCGGTTTTCGGCGCTCTTGACCTGGACACCGCCCTCGGACCGGCCGATGCCGGGCTGGGTCTGCATCCAGCCCTGTCCCGCCTTCCAGGCGCCGAAGGCCTTGGCCGGGCGATCGGTGACGGCGTGGAAATACAGGGTGTAGGGCGCGGGGTTCCAGCCGCCCTCGACCGTGACCTCGCCGGCCAGGGTGTGGTCGTCGATCAGCTCGACCTTGGCCAGACGAACACGCTGGCCGCGCCCGCGCATGGCGATCACCGAACTGACGTCGAAGATCAGCTGGCTTTCGCCGACCGCTGGATAGGTCAGGCGCTGGAAGCCGACCCGGCGTGAGGCGGTGAGTTCGACCTTGATCCGGTCAGCCGGGGCATTGCCGATCTCGACCGTGTAGAAGCCCGGAGACGCCCGCTCTGCGACCTTGCCGAAATGCAGGTGGTTGACCCGCAGCGGGCCCACCGTCGGGGTGACCCGGAAATTCCCGTACTTGCCCGAGCCGCCCGTGCCGCTGACGTGGGTATAGCTGAAGCCCATGATCGGGCTGCGGGAGTCATAGCCGTTGGTGTCGGCGTTGGTGGTGTCGGGGCTCAGCGAGACGAAGCCGAACGGAACGCCGGCGCCGGGCACGGTGTTGCCGCCGGCGACGCCGCCGCCGTCCACGCCGACGAACGGATCGGCCTTGGCCAGAAGCGCGGCGCCGGAGGGAGTCTGGGCCATAACGCTGGAGCCCAGCGCGATGGCCGCGATCAGGCCCATAACGCCGCTAGGCGCGGCGATAGCGCTCGTCCTGGTCATGATCTTCTTCCCCATTGATCCAGGTGGCGGCGACGTTCAGCGCCTCATCCAGCAGCACGAGATCGGCCGCCTGGCCAACCGCGATGCGGCCACGCTGGCCTGCGAGGCCCAGGAAGTCGGCGGGCGAGGACGAGGCCATGGCGACGGCGTCGGGCAGGGACAGGTCCAGCAGGGCCACGGCGTTGCGGACCGCGCCGATCATGTCCAGGTCCGAGCCGGCCAGGGTGCCGTGGTCATCCACGCAGACGCCGTCGACCACGTGGATGCGGCGGCCCTGCAGGTCGAAGCTCTTGTCGACCATGCCCACGGTCGGCATGGCGTCGGTCACCAGCATGAAGCGGTCTCGGGGACGGGTGCGCAGGGCTATGCGCAGCACCGCCGGATCGACATGGCGACCATCGACGATCAGGCCACACCAGGCGGTCTGGCTTTCCAGGGCCGCGCCGACCACGCCGGGCTCGCGGCTGGTCAGGGGCGACATGGCGTTGAACAGGTGGGTGAAGCCGCTCAGGCCCGCCGCCAGGGCCTCGCGCATCGTGGCGTAGGCGGCGTTGGTGTGACCGGCCGCGACGATGACGCCGGCCTGCGTCAGCCTGCGGATCATCTCCGGCGTGGTGGTCTCCGGCGCCAGGGTGACCAGGGTCTTGCCCACCTTCAGCGAGGTCAGCAGGCTCAGGGCCGCCTCGTCGATGACCCGGAACTTGCCGGCGTCGTGGATGCCCTTGCGCTTGGCGTTGAGGAACGGGCCCTCGATATGCAGGCCCAGCACGCCTGGCACGCCGGCCGCGATCGCCGCTTCGGTGGCGCGCATGGCCGCGTCGACCACGGCCAGGTCGTCGCTGATCAGGGTGGGCAGGAAGCCGGTGGTGCCGAACGGGCGGTGGGCCGCGCCGATGGCGGCGATGGTCTCCACCGTCGGGGCGTCGTTGAACAGCACCCCGCCGCCGCCATTGACCTGGGTGTCGATGAAGCCGGGAACCAGCAGGCCGCCGCGCAGGTCATGGCGGGTCGCGCCGGCCGGCGCGTCGGCGGCTGGCAGGATCGCGGCGATCCGTCCGGCCTCGATCACGACGCACTGGCCCAGGGCGGCGCCGTCTTCCGTCAGGACGCGGCCATTTACGAGAACAGCCTGCATCAGACGGTTTCTGTGACCTTGTTGAGATGGGGCGGGCTGTCGGGATCATAGCCGCGCGCCACCGACAGCGCATTGGCCATCCGGTAGAAGCTCTGGATCATCAGGATCGGCTCGATGGCCGGGTGCGCGGCCAGGGCCGGCAGGGCGCCCTCTCCCGTCTCGCCGGCGCGGGCCAGCAGCACCTCGGCGTCGCGGGCCGCCAGTCCGGCGGTCATGGCGTCGACGCTGTCGCGGCTCTCGTCGTTCTGGGCGAAGACCAGCACCGGGAAGCCGGCCTTCACCAGGGCCATGGGGCCGTGCAGCACCTCGGCGGCGCTGAAGGCCTCGGCGTGCAGGCCGCAGGTCTCCTTGAACTTCAGGGCCGCCTCCTGGGCGACGCCGAAGCCGACGCCGCGTCCCAGCACATAGAGGTTGCGGGCCGGCTTCAGGCGCTCGACGGCGGAGGTCCAGTCCAGGGTCCAGGCCTTGGCCAGGCCGGCGGGCAGGGCGGTCAGGCCGTCGGCCAGGTCGGCGTCGCCGGTCCAGGCGGCGACCAGATGGGTGATGGCCGACAGGGCGGCGATATACGACTTGGTCGCCGCCACGCTCAGCTCGGGGCCGGCGTGCAGGGGCAGGACCTCGTCGACCAGCAGGGCCAGGGGCGAGGTCTCGTCATTGACCAGGGCGATGGTGAGGGCGCCGGCCGCCTTGGCGGCGCGCACCGAGGCCAGCAGGTCGGGGCTCTTGCCCGACTGCGAAATGGCCAGGTAGAGCACCCCCTCCATGGCCTGGGGCGCGGCGTAGACCGAGCTGACCGACAGGGCGGCCGACGAGGTCAGGACGCCGACGCGGGTCTCGATCAGGTACTTGGCGAAGGTGGCGGCGTGGTCGGAGCTGCCGCGCGCGCAGGTAACCACGGCGCGGGGCGGGCTGGCGCGCAGGCGCGTGGCGATGGCCTCGACCCGGGCGGCGTTAGCCTCCAGCTGGGTGGCGACGACCTGCGACGCCTGACCCGCTTCCAGGAACATCCGGGTCGATTCCGGCGTCAGCCGCGACGGGGCAGGCTCGGGCGCGGGGGCCTCGGGACGGGTCAAGATGGGCGCCTCCAAGCTCTATTCCTTCAAATGAACGTCTGGGGAACGATCAGGACAGGGCATTCAGTTCCGCGACGAAGTCGTAGGCGTCGCCGCGATAATAGGAGTGCGAGACCTCCACGGCCCGGCCGTCGCGCAAGAATCCCCGGCGCTCGACCAGCAGGCCGGCGTCCTTGGGTTTGACGCCCAGCAGGGCGGCGTGTTCGCGCGTGACAAGCACGCCGCGCAGGCGCTGCAGCGCCCGCGAGGGGCGATGGCCGGTGGCGGCCATGGCCGCATAGAGCGAATCCTGCACCGCGTCGGCGGACGGCAGGGCGAACGCGGCGATCGTCGTGTATTCCACCGCCATCGCCGCGCCATCGGCGTAGCGGATCCGGGCGAAGCGATAGACCGGCGTGCCGGGCGACAGCCCCAGGGTCAGAGACTCCTCGGGCGTGACCGAGCCTTCGGTCTTGCTGATCCATTCGCTGCTCGGCGCGCGACCGCGCGAAATCATGTCCTCGGTGAAGGACGACAGCTTGGAGAAGCTTTTTTCTACTCGGGTCGCAACGAAGGTGCCCGCGCCCTGGCGGCGCGTCAGCAGGCCTTCGCTGACCAGGCCTTCCAGCGCCTTGCGAACGGTGATGCGCGAAACCGAGAAGTCTTCGGCCATGTCCCGCTCGGGGGGCACGGCGTCATAACGAGAGCATCTTCTGGTGGATCGCCTCGCGCAGGGCTCGCTGCATCTGTAGATACAGGGGCGCGGCGTCCTTCCCATGGGCGAAGCCTATGCGCTGGGATAGGGACACTGGACGACGCCTCTTCCATCTATGCGAACCTGACGCGGGAGATCTGCGTCGAGCGATACCAATATGAGTCCACTCAACGTAGCCTCTACGTCAATGCCCAAATCCGGCCACGCGACAATTCCCCATATATACCGGATCATTTCAGGGCTTCACAAGAGTGGCCTTGCCATTTTTCAAAGTGGTCTTGCCAAATGGTATTAGAATGGCATTTAGTATACCCGTGATCACCCGACCGCCTGTGCGTCTGGGTGGCGGCGGAGGGGTCTGGTTTGTCTCTGTTGGTGCTCTCGTCGCCGCTGAAGGGCTGGATAGCGCCGCTTGAGGAGACGCCGGACGCGGTGTTTGCGGGTCGGATGCTGGGTGACGGGCTGGCGATTGATCCGACGGGGTCGGTGCTGCACGCGCCGTGCGACGCGGTGGTGGTGACGGTGCACCGGGCGCGCCACGCGGTGACGCTGCGGGCGGCCAACGGGGCCGAGATCCTGATGCATCTGGGGCTGGACACCGTGGCCCTGGCGGGCGCGGGCTTCGAGGTGCTGGTCGGCGAAGGCCAGTCGGTCAAGGCCGGCGAGCCGCTGATCGCCTTCGACCTGGATTTCCTGGCCCAGAACGTCCGCAGCCTGATCACGCCGATCGTGGTGACCAATCTGGACGCCTTCCGCATCGTGCGCCGCCAACAGGATCGCGCCGCCGAGGTGGGCGACGAGCTGATGGCGCTGTCGCCGATCGCCGCTGAGACTGCCGAGTCCGCCGCCGCCGCTTCGACGGGCGCCGGGGGCGAGATCGTCCGCCGGGTGGTCGTGCCGCTGGTCCACGGCCTCCACGCCCGCCCCGCCGCCCGCATCGCCGAGACGGTCCGCGCCTTCACCGCCGAGGTCGCGCTGGTGGCCGGCGAGCGCCGGGCCAGCGCCCGCAGCCCGGTCGGGGTGATGGCCCTGGCCGTGCGCCATGGCGACAGCCTGTCCATCACCGCCAGCGGCCCCGACGCTGAAGCGGCCCTGGCCGCCGTCGCCGAACTGATCGAGGGCGGCATGGGCGAGGGCGGCCCCGTCGCCGCGCCGGCCGCGCACGTCCCGACTCCGTCCCCGGCCCCCTCTTCGGTCGAAGCCGGCCCCGTCACCCTGCCCCGGGACGGCGTGCTCAAGGGCGTGCTGGCCGCGCCGGGCCTGGCCATCGGCAAGGCCGTGCGCCTCTCGTCCAGCGAGATCACCGTCCGCGAGCTTGGCGACAGTCCCGGCCATGAACACACCGCCCTGACCCAGGCGCTGGAGACGGTCCGCGCGCGCCTGGAGGCGGCGGCGGCGAGAAGCGACAAGGCCCGCCAGGCGATCCTCAACGCCCACCTGGCCTTCCTCGACGATCCGGAGCTGTCGGCCGTGGCCCGGGCCCTGATCGACCAGGGCAAGAGCGCCGGCTTTGCCTGGCGCGGCGCGGTGGGCGGCTATGTCGACGCCCTGCGCGGCCTGGGCGATGCGCGCCTGGCCGAGCGGGTCGATGACCTGATCGATCTGGAACGCCAGGTGCTGCGCGCTCTCTCTCCTGACGAAGGGGGGGGCGAAGAAGAAAGCGCCGCCGCCCTGCCGGCCGGCGCCATCCTGCTGGCCGACGAGCTGCTGCCCTCGCAGCTGATGGGCGTGGATCCGGGCCTGGTGGCCGGGTTCTGCACCGCGCGCGGCGGACCCACCTCGCACGTGGCCATCCTGGCCGCCGCCATGGGCATACCGGCCCTGGTCGCGGTGGGCGGGGCGGTGATGACCGTGGCCGACGGCACGGCCCTGATCCTCGACGCCGACAGCGGCCAGCTGCGCGTCGCGCCCGACGCCCCGGCCCTGGAAGCGGCCCAGACCCGGCTGGCCCAGCGCCAGGAGCGCAAGGCCCGCGCCAAGGCCTCGGCCCACCAGAGCTGCGTCACCCTGGATGGCCAGCGCATCGAGGTGTTCGGCAATGTCGGCGCGCTGAGCGACGCGGTCGCCGCCGCCGCCAACGGCGCCGAGGGCTGCGGCCTGCTGCGCACCGAGTTCCTGTTCCTGGAGCGCGACACCCCGCCCGACGAGGACGAACAGGCCCACCAGTACCAGGCCATCGCCTCGGCCCTGGACGGCAAGCCGCTGATCATCCGCACCCTGGACGTGGGCGGCGACAAGGCCGCGCCCTACCTGCCGATCCCGGCCGAAGAGAACCCGGCCCTGGGCCTGCGCGGCGTGCGGGTCAGCCTGTGGCGGCCCCACCTGCTGAAGACCCAGATCCGCGCCATCCTGCGTGTGCGTCCTGTTGGCCAGTGCAGGATCATGGTCCCGATGATCGCCAGCCTCGACGAGCTGCGCGCCGTCCGCGCCGTGCTCGAGGAGGCCAAGCGCGAGCTGGGCGTCACCGAGCGCGTCGAGCTGGGCGTGATGATCGAGACCCCGGCCGCCGCCGTCACCGCCGACCTGCTGGCCGCCGAGGCCGACTTCCTGTCGATCGGCACCAACGACCTGACCCAGTATGTGCTGGCCATGGACCGGGGCAATCCGGAGCTCGCCGCCCGCATCGACGCCCTGCACCCGGCCGTGCTGCGGATGATCGCCCAGACCTGCGCCGGCGCCGCAAAACACCAGCGCTGGGTGGGCGTCTGCGGCGGGGCGGCCTCGGACCTGGCCGCCGTGCCGATCCTGCTGGGCCTGGGGGTCACCGAGCTGTCGGCGACCGCCGCCATCCTGCCCGAGGTCAAGGCCCTGGTCCGCACTCTGGATCTGGCCGCCTGCCGGACCCTGGCCGCCCGGGCGCTGGACCTGACCTCCTCCGAGGCGGTGCGTGACGCCGCTCAATCCTTCCTGGCCGGAGTCTAAGCGATGAGGTCGCCGCTCGAAGTCCTCCAGCCCCTGGGCCGCGCCCTGATGCTGCCGATCGCGGTGCTGCCGGTGGCGGCGCTGCTGCTGCGCGTGGGCCAGCCCGACCTGCTGGGCGCCCCGGCCCTGGCCGCCCTGACCGGCGGCCTGTCCCTGACCATCGCCAATGTGTTCGCCGCCGCCGGCGGCGCGATCTTCGGCAGTCTGGGCCTGATCTTCGCCATCGGCGTGGCCGTGGGCCTGGCGCGCGAGAACCACGGCGCGGCCGGCCTGGCCGGGGTGGTGGCCTATCTGGTCGCCACCAAGGGCGCTGACGCCCTGATCGTGGTCCCGCCCGAGGTCGCAGCAGCGGCCGTCGCGGGCGCCAAGGACCTGGTGGTCGCCGCCTGGAAGGCCAAGGAGATCGGCAAGCTGTCGATCCCGGTCGGCATTCTTTCCGGGCTGATCGCCGGCGGCCTCTACAACCGCTATTCCAACATCAAGCTGCCGGAATATCTGGCCTTCTTCGGCGGGCGCCGGTTCGTGCCGATCGCCGCCGGCGTGGCGGGGGTGGGTCTGGCCCTGGTGTTCGGCTTCGGCTGGGGCTTTCTGGAAGCCGGGGTCGATGGCCTGAGCCATCTGGTCACCGCCTCGGGCGATGTGGGCCTGTTCGTCTATGGCGTGCTCAACCGCCTGCTGATCGTCACGGGCCTGCACCACATCCTCAACAACGTGGTCTGGTTCATCCTGGGCGACTTCAACGGCGCGACCGGCGACCTCAACCGCTTTGCGGCCGGCGATCCCACCGCCGGGGCGTTCATGAGCGGCTTCTTCCCGGTGATGATGTTTGGCCTGCCCGCCGCGTGCCTGGCCATGCTGCACACCGCCCGGCCCGAGCGCCGCAAGGCCGTGGGCGGCATGCTCACCTCCCTGGCCCTGACCTCGTTCCTGACCGGCGTGACCGAGCCGATCGAGTTCTCGTTCATGTTCCTGGCCCCGGCGCTCTACGCCGTGCACGCCGTGCTGACCGGCGCGTCGATGGTGATCATGAACCTGCTGGACGTGAAGCTGGGCTTTGGGTTCTCGGCCGGGCTGTTCGACTATGTGCTCAACTTCAACAAGGCCACCCGGCCGCTGATGCTGATCCCGGTGGGGCTGGTCTATGGCGCGGTCTATTACGGCGTCTTCCGCTGGGTGATCGTGCGGTTCGATCTCAAGACCCCCGGCCGCGAGCCCGACGAGGCCCTGGCCGCGCCGGTCGCCGCCGCCCCCGGCGGACGCGGCGAGGACTTCCTGATCGCCCTGGGCGGCGCGGCCAATCTGGCTTCGGTCGACGCTTGCACCACCCGCCTGCGTCTGGTGGTCACCGGCCAGGGCGCGATCGACGAGCCACGCCTCAAGGCCCTAGGCGCGCGCGGCATCGTGCGGCCCTCCGACCGCGCCCTGCAGGTCGTGCTGGGCCCCATCGCCGACCAGGTCGCCAGCGAAATCCGCAGCGCCATGGGCGGGAGGCAGGCTCAGGCGCCGGTCCCGGTCGTCGCCCCGGTCGCCGCCGCGCCCGTTCTGCCCGGCGACACCGCCCAGGCCGAACGTCTGGTCGCCGCCCTCGGCGGTTCGGACAACATCGAGACCCTCAGCAGCTGCACCAGCCGCCTGCGCCTGGTGGTCCTCGACCCGATGGCCATCGACGAAGCCGCTCTCAAAGCCCTCGGCGCGCGCGGCCTCGCCCGCATCGGCGAGCGCACGATCCATGTCGTGCTGGGGCCCGAGGCCGAGCGTGTCGGAGCGCTGATGCGGCAGGTGTGAACCAGGGGCTCCGTCCGGTCTTGGCGGCGCCTCGCAGGCGTCACCGCAGGGGCTGGGGAGGGCTAAAAATAGGCACTATAATGGTATTAAAAACAGGGAGGAAGAATGTGGATCGAATAGACCTTAAGCGTATGAAATAATTCCGATATTAGAGCTTCTCGCTCCGATCGTTCTCTCACCTGGTGGGAATGCGGCCGGAAGCAGGAGAAGGTCTATAAAAGTCAATATAAACAAGGATTCGAGTTCCATCTTCGCGACTTGACGAGGCCAATACGAGCCCTCGCCTGCGCCGAGAACAGGTACTTGAATGGTATGCTTCATGCTTGAGTGGCGCCGTTGCAGTCGGCCTTGCGTCGCTCGGATCACAGAAGGGGGAATAAAAAGATGATGGTTCCGAATTCCAAGACGTCCGCCACCCGCGCGCGGCGCAAGACGTTCGTACTGACGCTGCTGGGCGGCGCCTGTTTCGCTCAGCTGGCCATGGCCCAGGCCGCTCCGGCGCCCGAGTCCGACGCCGTCAATGAAGTGGTGGTCACGGCCTTCCGCAAGAGCCTTGCCACGGCCCTCGAGGCCAAGCGCAAGGACGTGCGGGTGTCGGACGGCATCTCGTCCGAGGACATCGGCAAGTTCCCGTCCGAGAACATCGCCGAGGCGATCCAACGTATCCCGGGCGTACAGATTTCCAACATCAACGGTCGCGGCTCGACCATCAGCATTCGCGGCCTTGGCCCGCAGTACGCCCTGACCACGGTCAACGGCCAGGCGTTCAAGAGCTCGAACTTCACCGACGGCTTCCGCTACGACGTCATCCAGACCGAGCTGGCCTCGGGCGTGCAGGTCTACAAGTCGCCTTCGGCCGACATGGACGCCGGCGGCTTGGCCGGCACCGTCAACATCGACACGGTCCATCCGTTCGATGTGAAGGGTCGTCAGCTGATCTTCGCCGGCAAGGTCCAGAAGCAGGATCTGATCGGTGGCAACCCGACGGGCAAGTACGGCCTGACCTATGTCGACCACTTCTTCGACGGCAAGCTGGGCGTCTTCCTCGGCGGCGGCTATCAGGCGCTGAAGGACCGCGGCGACTATTTGTGGATGGATCGCTGGAACGTCGCCAACAACGTCTATACGCCGGGCCGCCTGCGCTATCGCCGCATTGACCGCGACACCGAGCGCAGCATGGTCAACGGCGCGATCCAGTTCAAGCCGACCGACGATCTGCAGATCGACGCGATCGCGACCTACGCCAAGGACAAGACGACCCAGGAACTGCACCAGCAGGTCTTCCTGTTCACCACGCCGTCGGCCTCCAATGTCGTGCCGATCACCGTCGCGAACGGCACCACCACCAAGATCCAGGTCAACAATTTCCGGCTGGAGAACAATCACCAGCACGAGACCCGTCCCCAGTCGACCGGCGCCTTCACCACCAACGTCCGCTACACGGGCCTGGAGAACTGGGAGTTCAAGGGCGTTGCGCACTATTCGCGCGGCCACGCCATCTTCAACGAAGAAGCCGCGATCCTCGGGATCAACATCCCCAGCGCGACCGTCGACATCAGCAACCCGAAGAACATCGTCTTCACGACGTCGACGCCGCTGACCGACGCCTCGCTGTACGCGCCGGCCACCCTGATCCGGAACACCTATCCGAACGGCGCCTATCGCACGATCGACTCGTTCGAGAACGCCGGCCAGTTCGACGCCAAGCGCTATCTCGACTGGGGCGTGCTGGAGTCGATCCAGGGCGGGGCGAAGCTGCGTCACGAAGTGCTCAAGCGCTACGTGGTGCGTCGTGACGGCCAAAACACCATTCCGGCGTCCTACTCGCCGACCATGGCCGCGACCGGCATCCAGGTCACCAACTTCCCTGGACGGCCAAATGACCCTGCCGACCAGCTGGGTCTCGCCGAACCTGCAGGCCTATCGCGAAGCGCTCAAGGCTCAGGGCGTCTCGATCTATGAGGCGTTCGACCCGGCCGGCAGCTTCCGCGTCGAGCGGGATCTGACCTCGTTCTACGCCATGGCCAACCTGAAGGGCGAGGTTCTGTCCATGCCGTTCCGCGGCAATATCGGCGTGCGCAGCGAAAGCACCGACCAGACCGTCAAGGGCTATATCGGCGGCACCGCCAACCCGCTGAACACCGAGGTCAAGCTGGTGGCCGGCAGGTACAACACCAAGAAGTCGTACGACAACATCCTGCCGTCGGCCAACCTCAGCCTGGACCTGACCGACAACCTGCTGCTGCGCTTCGCCGCCGCCAAGGTGCTGGTGCGTCCGATCATCGACTCCAACAACCAGCTGGCCACGACCGTGACCAGCACCACCGACACCACCGGCCACAAGGTCAACACGATCTCGATCGGGCAGGGCGATCTGGACCCGATGACGGCCAACCAGTTCGATGCGACGATCGAGTGGTACTATGGCAATGGTGACGGTCTGAGCGCCGGTTACTTCTCGAAGAAGGTCAAGAACGGGGTCTACACCTCGCTCATGTGCCCGACCTCGTACGAAGGCACGGCGCTGACGAAGGACGGCAGCGGCGTCTGTGTGTCGGCGGCGGGTGACACCTATTCGATCACCCAGAGCTTCAACGACAGCCGCACGATCGACATCCACGGCTACGAGCTGAACTGGCAACAGTCGCTCGACGCCTGGCTGCCGATCGAGGGCTTTGGCCTGATCGCCAACTACACCCACGTGAACCCGGCCAAGTCGACCACCGGCTTCCGCCTGGCCAACCTGTCGGAGCACACGGCGAACGGCACGCTCTACTGGGAAAACCAGACGTTCAGCGCCCGTCTGTCGGCCAACTACCGTAGCGCCTACGATCAGACCTCGGTGGAGAGCTTCTTCTCCGGGCCGCTGGGTCACACGGTGGCCGAGCGCACCCAGCTGGACCTGAACCTCGGGTACAACTTCAACGAAAAGCTGAGCTTCGCCTTCGCGGCGATGAACATCAACGACGCCCAGGAAAAGGCCTATCTCGGCAACGAAAACCGTTGGCAGATGAGCTCTTCCACGGGCCCCAGCTACTACCTCTCGTTCCTCTACAAGATGTAGCGCGTTCGGCGCGGCGCCATGTCCTCCCCTTGCCGCCGCGTCCATCACGGTCTCTCTGGCTTCAGTTAAGCCAGAGAGACCGCTTGTCCCTGGCGCCTGCCGTTCCCTTCTCCGGGCGGCGGGCGTCCTTTTGATAGATTCTGATCGATGACCTCATCCCTGACCCGACGCGAGGCGTTCATCGCCGCGATCGCCGCCTCGGCGGCGCCCTCGGCCTTCGCCGCCGGCGCCAAGGACGGCGCGCGCGCGGCGCGATCCAGCCTGGAGCGCCTGTTCGGCGCACGGCTGGCCGGCGCCAAGCTGTCGCTCAAGCCGGGTGGCGCGGGGCCGTGGTTCGACGTCGAGAGCGTCGCCGGCAAGGTTTCGATCGCGGGCGACAGTCCGCTGGCCCTGGTGCGCGGCGCCTATGCCTATCTGCGCCAGACCGGCCTGGCCCATGTCAGCTGGGAGGGCGACCGGGTCGCCCAGGGCGGCGCCGCGCCGGCCTATTCCAGCGGCCGGGTCGCGAGCCCGTTCCGGCATCGCGCCTACATGAACACCTGCACCTACGGCTACACGACCCCCTGGTGGGGCTGGCCGCGCTGGAGCCGTGAAATCGACTGGATGGCGGCGCACGGCGTCGACATGCCGCTGGCCATGGAAGGCCAGGAATTTGTCTGGCGGGCCCTGTGGCGCGACCTGGGCCTGACCGAAGCCGAGCTGTCCGACTACTTCTCGGGCCCCGCCTTCACGCCCTGGCAGCGCATGGGCAACATCGAGGGCTACCGGGCGCCTCTGCCCGCCAACTGGATCGACAAGAAAAAGGACCTGCAGGTCCGTATCCTCGAGCGCATGCGGTCGCTGGGCATGGCCCCGATCCTGCCGGCCTTCGGCGGCTACGTGCCCAAGGCCTTCGCCCAGAAGCACCCCGAGGCCCGCATCTATCGGATGCGCGCGTGGGAAGGTTTCCACGAGACCTACTGGCTGGATCCGGCCGATCCCCTTTTCCCCCGCATCGCCGCGCGGTTCCTTGAGCTCTACACCCAGACCTACGGGGCGGGGCGCTACTACCTGGCCGACTCGTTCAACGAGATGCTGCCGCCGATCAACGCCGACGGCGCCGACGCCCGCGACGCGGCCTATGGCGATGGCACGGCCAACACCGCGGTGACCCGGACCGCGGTCGCCGTGGATCCCGACCTGAAATCCCGTCGTCTGGCCGCCTATGGCAAGGCGATCTACGACTCGATCCGTCAGGCCCGGCCGGACGCGGTTTGGGTGATGCAGGGCTGGCTGTTTGGCGCGGACTCGCACTTCTGGGATCCGCCGGCCGTCTCGGCCTATCTCAGCCAGGTTCCGGATGACCGGCTGATGATCCTCGACATCGGCAACGACCGCTATCCGGACGTCTGGCGCAACGCCAAGGCCTTTGGCGGCAAGCCGTGGATCTACGGCTACGTCCACAATTACGGCGGCAGCAATCCGGTCTACGGTGACCTGGACTATTATCGCCGCGACATGGCGGCGATCGCGGCCAACCCCGAAAAGGGGCAGCTGGCGGGCTTTGGCATGTTCCCCGAAGGCCTGAACAACAACTCGATCGTCTATGAGGCCGCCTACGATCTGGCCTGGGGCGGCGGCGGAGACAGCACGGCCGCCTGGCTGTCGACCTATGCCCGTTCGCGCTACGGCCACACCACGCCGGCGCTGGACGAGGCCATGGGTCTGCTGGCCCAGGGCGCCTATTCGACCCGATACTGGTCGTCGCGCTGGTGGAAGAGCAAGGCCGGCGCCTACCTCTTCTTCAAGCGCCCGACGGCGTCGATCGGCGAGTTTCCGCCCCATCCTGGCGACCGGGCCAAGCTGGACGCCGCCGTGCGCGCACTCGCGGCCCAGGCCGACCCGTTCGCCGCGCAACCCCTGTTCGTGATCGACCTGGTGGACGCCGCGCGGCACCTGGCCGGGCTCGAGATCGACGACCAGCTGCAGGCGGCCGTCGCCGCCTATCGCGCGGGCGATCTGGCGCGTGGCGATCTGGCGCGCGACCAGGTGCAGGCTTTGGCCCTGGCCATCGATGGACTGCTGGGCGTCCAGCCCGAGACCCTGGCGACCTGGATCGACGACGCGCGCGCCTATGGCGATACCCCCGCCGACGCGGCCGCCTATGTCGCCAACGCCAAGGCCCAGGTCACCGTCTGGGGCGGCGAGGGCAACCTCAACGACTACGCCTCCAAGGCCTGGCAGGGCCTGGTTCGCGACTTCTATCTGCCGCGCTGGCTACGGTTCCTCGCCGCGCTCCGTGCGGCTGGGACCGGCGCCTTCGACGAGGTGGCCCACACCCGCGAGATGGTGGCGTGGGAGCGCGGCTGGGTCGCGGCCGAAACGGTCTACCGTCACGATCGCCCAGCCGACCCGGTCACCGATGTGCGGGCCCTTGTCGCCCGGATGGATCAAGCTCGAGGAACCAGGGCATGACGAAACCCGGCGCGCGCTTCCTGTCACTGGATGTCTTCCGGGGGCTGACGGTCTGTCTGATGATCGTCGTCAACACGGCCGGTCCGGGCGCCAAGGCCTATACCCAGCTGGTCCACGCGCCGTGGTTCGGCTTCACGGCGGCCGACGTGGTGTTTCCGTCGTTTCTGTTCGCGGTCGGCTGCTCGATGGCCTTCGCCTTCTCGCGCCCAGTCCCGCTGGACGCCTTCCTGACCAAGGTGGTCAAGCGCGCGGCGCTGATCTTCCTGCTCGGTTTCCTGATGTACTGGTTCCCGTTTGTCCGGCAGGTCGACGGGCACTGGGGGCTGATCCCCTTCTCCGGGACGCGGGTGATGGGCGTGCTGCAGCGGATCGCGCTGTGCTACCTGCTGGCGGCCCTGGCCGTGCGGTGGCTTTCGCCGCGCCTGCTGATCGCGCTCTCGGCCGGGCTGCTGCTGGGCTACTGGGCGATCCTGATGGCGCTGGGCGATCCGGCCGCCCCGCTGTCGAAGCTGGGCAATGTGGGAACGCATCTGGACCTGCTGCTGATCGGACGCGACCACCTCTACAAGAAGGACGGCGGCTTTGATCCCGAAGGGCTGCTGGGAACCCTGCCGGCCACGGTCAATGTGCTGGCCGGATATCTGGCCGCCCGCCTTCTGCGCCAGTCCCCGGAGGCCGGAAAAGCCACTCTGCGTCTGGCTCTGATCGGCGCGGGTCTGGTCGTGGCGGCTCTGGCCTGGAGCCTGGCGTTTCCGATCGCCAAGAAGCTGTGGACCGGCAGCTTCGTCTTGTTGACGGTCGGCATCGACTTTCTGGCGCTGGCGACACTCACCCTTATGCTCGAGGGCAAGTCGGGCAACGCCGGCACCCGCTTCTTCGAGGTGTTCGGGCTCAATCCGCTGGTGATCTATCTGTTCTCGGAGCTGTTCGTCGTGGTCCTGGGCATGATCCAGGTCGCGCCGGGCGTGGGGGTCTATGAGTGGGTCGGCGTCCATGTCTTCCAGGCCGTCGCGCCCGGGGCGTTGGGGTCGCTGCTGTGCGCGGTCGCCTACATGCTGGTCTGCTGGCTTGGGCTACGTCATGTACCGGCGCGGCATTGTCGTGAAGCTGTAGGTCTCGCCGATGTCCCGCCTTTCCCGTGTTCTGGGCGCCGCCCTGGCGCTGGCGCTTTCGGCGCCGGCGGCCTCCAGCGCGGCTGACCGTCTCGAGAAGGTGGTCATCCTCAGTCGGCACGGCGTGCGCGCGGCGATGTCGACGCCGGAGCGTCTCGAGGAAGCCTCGGCCCGCCCGTGGCCGCGTTTCGAGGTCCCGGCGGGACACCTGACCACGCGGGGCGCCAGCTGGTCGAACAGATGGGCGGCTACTATCGCGCGCTTTACGTCGCCGAGGGTTTGCTCAAGCCCGGTGACTGCGGGCAGCTCTATGTCTGGGCCAATGTCACCCAGCGCACCATCGCCACCGGCGAGGCCTATGCCCGCGCCCTCGCGCCGGGATGCCCGGTCGCCGTCAACACGGTCGGCGAAGGGCGTGACGATCCCCTGTTCGAGCCGGTCAAGACCGGGGCCGCGAAGCTGGACCCGGCCCTGGCGCGCGCCGCCGTGGCCGGACGGGTCGGGGGCGACCTGACCGCCTGGAGCGCCAGCCACCGCCAGGAGGTCGAGACCCTAGACGCATTTCTGATGCAGTGCCCGAAAGGCCCCTGCGCGGCCTCGCCCGGCAAGCGCCGCGCCCTGGACGCGCGCCCCGGCTTCGCGGAGGGCGGCGAGATGGTCGAGCTGGCGGGGCCCGAGGCCTTCGCCTCCGGGATCACCGAAAGCCTGCTGATGGCCTGGGCCGACGGACGCGACTTTGCTGGCCTGGGCTGGAAGGGCGTCGACGCGCAGGGGCTGACCCCGCTGTTCTTCCTGCACCAGGCCGAGTTCGATCTGCGCCTGCGCACGCCCTATGTGGCCAAGGTGCTGGCCGGCGGCCTGGCGCAACGCCTGCTCGCCACGCTGGAGGCCGGCGCCGGTCCGACCGGGGGCGAAGCCGCCGCGGTGGGGCCGGACGACGCCAGGATCGTGCTGATCGCCGGTCACGACGGCACGGTGGCGGCCCTGGGCGGGCTGCTGCGCGCCGAGTGGAGCCTGCCCGGCTATCAACCCAACCAGATCCAGCCCGGCGGCGCGCTGGTCTTCGAGCGCTGGCTGCGCGACGACGGCCAGCGCGTGATCCGCGTCCGCTACACGGGGCAGAGCCTGGACCAGCTGCGCGCCGCGACGCCCCTGTCGCTTTCGGCCCCGCCCCTGTCGTCGCCGGTGTTCATTCCCGGCTGCGGCTCGGCGACGCCGGCCTTCGATTGCTCCGTGCGAGATCTTCGCGCCGCGCTGGACCGTAACCTGGCGGTGGGTCCCTGACCTTCCACCGGCCGCGCGAGCGGCGTGCATGAGAAGCCTCCGACCAGAGAGGCAGGGAGACGCGTGATGAGGAAGTTGCCTTCAAAGCCCTGGCTGCTGGGTGTCGTGGTGGCGCTGGGCCTGTGGCCGGCCTGCGCCTTGGCCGGCAAGGTCGCGCGGACGGATGCGCCGAAGGCGATCTTCTCGGACGCCCCCGGCGAGGGCTTCCTGCTGGTGGGGCCGGGCGTGTCGACGACGATCGTCGTCGATGCGGCGGACGCCGCCGTGGTCCGTCACGCAGCCGACGATCTGGCGCAGGACATCAAGACCGTGACCGGTCAGTCGGTCGCTGTGGCCGGACAGGCCCCGGCGGGCGCGGCGATCCTGGTCGGCACGCTGGGCGAAAGCCCCCTGATCGACCGCCTGGTCGCGACCCGAAAGCTGGATGTCTCACGCCTGAAAGGCGCCTGGGAGAGTTTCGTGATCACCACGGTCGACCGCCCGGCCCCGGGCGTCGACAAGGCCCTGGTGGTGATCGGCAGCGACCAGTCGCGGCGCGGCCTTTGGCGTCTATGAGCTGGCGCAGGACATGGGCGTCTCGCCCTGGGCCTGGTGGGCCGATGTCACGCCGCGCCATCGCGATCGGCTGTTCGCGCGCGCCGGAACGCATCGCTTCGGACCGCCGTCGGTGCGTTACCGGGGCGTTTTCGTCAATGATGAGGACTGGGGCCTGTATCCCTGGGCGGCCAAGACCTTTGATCCCGAGCTAGGGGATATCGGACCCAAGACCTACCGCCGCGTCTTCACCCTGCTGCTGCGCCTGAAGGCCAACACCCTGTGGCCGGCCATGCACCACACGACCGCGCCGTTCAACGCCGATCCGGCCAACGCCAAGCTGGCTGATGAATATGCGATCGTGATGGGCTCGTCCCACGCCGAAGCGATGCTGCGCAACAATGTCGGCGAGTGGAAGGACGCGCCGGAAAAGTTCAACTACGCCACCAATCCGGACGGCGTGAAGGCCTACTGGGAAGAGCGCGCCAAGGCCAATTCAGGCTATGAGAGCCTCTGGACGGTCGGCATGCGCGGCATCCACGACACCGGGATGGTCGGGCCAAAGACCGTGCAGGAAAAGGTCGCGCTGCTGGACAAGATCATCAGCGACCAGCGCGAGATCCTCAAGCGCGACGTCTCGCCGGACCTGATCCGGATCCCGCAGATCTTCGTGCCCTACAAGGAGGTGCTGGAGATCTATCGCGCGGGCGTCAAGGTTCCCGACGACGTGACGATCGTCTGGCCTGACGACAATTTCGGCTACATCCGGCAGTTCGCCAGCCCTGAAGAGGCGGCTCGCAAGGGCGGGGCTGGGGTCTATTACCACCTGTCCTATCTGGGCTATCCGCTGGCCTATCTGTGGCTGTCCACGACGCCGCCGGCCCTCGTCCAGGAAGAGATGATCCACGCCTGGGACAAGGGCGCGCGCAATGTCTGGATCGCCAATGTCGGCGACATCAAGCCGGCCGAAATCGGGACCAGCCACTTCCTCGAGATGGCCTGGGACATCGATCGCTGGCGCGGCCGCAGCCAGCGCCAGTTTCTGGAGGACTGGACCCGCCGCACCCTGGATCCGGCCCTGGCGGGCAAGACCGCCGACCTGCTCGACACCTATTACCGCCTCAACTTCGAGCGCCGGCCCGAGCATCTGGAATGGCAGCCCAAGGCCGAGAACCGTCACCTGAGCAGCTACACCCCGGCCGAGGTCAATGACCGCCTGCGCGCCTTGCGCCAGCTGGCGGCCGCTACCGAGGCGACGGGCCGGCAGGTTCCGCCCCCTCTGGCCGACGCCTGGTTCGAGCTGGTCGAGTTCCCGATCCGGATCTCGGCGGCCGCGAACATGCGGTTCTTCGCCGCCGAGCCGACCAATGAGCTGATCGACGGCGATCAGGCCATGCCCGCCACGCCGGCGGCGCGGCCGTCGAGGCCTACGCGGCGGCTCACGGCCCTGACCGACCGGTTCAACAACAAGATCGCCGGCGGCAAGTGGCGCGGCCTGATGCCGGAGGAGCCGGCCGACAGCCAGTGGCGCATCTATCGCGCGCGTCCGATCCCGATGCCGGGCGCGGCCCTGACGGCCGACCCCGCGACGTTCCTGGCGGTCGTCGACGGCGATCCCCCGGCGGCCTCGCCCCTCGTCGAGGCCGAAGCCTTCACGGCCAACACCGGCTGGCGGCGGGTCGAGGGCGTGGGGCGCGGCCAGGGCGTGATGATCGCCGACGCGGCCGGGGCCTCGCTGAGCGTCCAGATCACGGCGCCGTCCGACGGCCTTCGCGTGCAACTGGGCGTCCTGCCGATCTTCCCGGACGGCCAGGCCGAAGACATCGTGGTCGAGGTCAGTGTCGACGGAGGCCCTCTCGAGGCCGTCCGCTGGCCGCGCGCCGTGGGCTCCCCGGCCTGGGCCCAGGGCGTGCTCGACAACCAACTGACGGCGACGGTCGGTCCTGAGCTCTCTCCGGGGCCTCACACCGTGCGTGTGGTCTCCCGCGCTCACCGCGTGGCGCTGGACCGGTTCAGGCTGGTCAAGCCCGAGATCGTGGCGACTCACGAGAACCACTGAGCCGTCTCGGGTCGAGGTCGGTGATACTGTCGCCCGGGCCGGACAGGCCCGGGCGATGGACGGCTAGCCGCCGAACGACCGTCCGCCGCCGAAGCCGCTGCGCGAGATCACCGCGCTGCGGCTCTGGACGCGGGTGGGGGCCTCGGCGCGCGAGGGGACGTTGAAGCTTTCCGAGCGCACCCGCGTGCGGCCGGTGACATAGTCACGTGACAGGGGATAGCCGCTGCCGCCGTAATAGGTGCCGTCGCGGTCGCGATACATCGGGGCGCCGCGATAGCCGCCGCCCATGTTGTTCAGCGCCTGACCGATGATGAAGCCGGTCAGCAGGGGCGTGAAGAAGCTGCCGCCGCCCTGGCTGGAGCGCGGCACGCACTGGTCGACGCCATAGCGTTCCTCGCAGCTCTGCTGGTCGTTGAACTTGGGGGCGTTTTCGGCGCTGTCCTTCTGGGCCTGGGCCAGGGTGGTTTCGCACTGCTGGGCGGTGAAGTCGCCCGAGGCCTTGCACTCGTCCAGGCTGGCGAAGGTGCGGGCCTCGACGGCGCGGCCGGACTGCGCCGCCGGAGGATCGCCCCATTGGGTGACGGCTGGGCTGTTGTCGCAGGCGGTGACCGACACCGCCGCCCCGGCCATCAGGGTGGTCAGGGTCAGGCTGCGCGAGCGCTTCAGGCGAGGCTTTGCTTGATCGGTCATGGCGCGGCTCACGAGGTCATGCAGGCGGCGTTGATCAGGCCCACCGCCACCGAGATGCTTGCCAGATAGACGCCGGCCGCCAGTTCGCCGCGCTCGATGCGGGCCGCGACGTCCTTCATCACCGTCACCCGGATCAGGGTGAAGGCCGCCACCTGGATCACGCCGGCGAGGGCCGCCCAGGCGCAGAACTCGACCAGCGAGACGGTGTGGCTGAGCGCCGAGGCCAGCGGCAGCACATAGCCGACCAGCGCCCCGCCCAGGGCCAGGGCGGCGGCGACATTGCCCTCGCGGATCAGCTTGCCCTCGTTATAGGGCGTCACCCACTGGTAGATGACCTTGAAGGCCACGGTGAACAGGCCCGCAGCGATGAAGGCCACCAGGAAGGCGAGGGCGCTGGAGGCGAACCCCTGAAGATCGAACATGGTCAGTCTCTTTCCGGTCAGGCTTTGAATTCGCCGGCTTCCAGGGGGATGCCGAGCATGATCTCGAACGAGACCTCTTTGTCTTCGGTCTCCTGCTCGATGGCGAGCAGCAATTCGCGGCCCTCTTCGGGCAGGTCGCGGGCGAACAGCATGCAGGTCTGGAAGATGCGCCGGTCCGCGATCCCGTCGCGGTCGTCATGCAGGTCTTCCCAGAAGGTCACGGGGTCCTGGCTTTCGGCCTCGTCGCCGAACCACAGCCGCGAATACGCCTCCAGGCCCTTGGCGGTGAAGGTGCGGGCCTTCAGGCGCGCGGCCCAGGCCTCGCGGTCGGCGCGGCCGCCGGGATAGGCGCTGTCCCAGGGGACGAAGACGGTCACATCCGTCAGGCGCTGGCCTTCGCGATCGTCGGAGACGGCCTGAAACATCACGTGGTCGTCGGTGTAGAAGCGATGGACGAAGCCGCCCTCCTTCAGGTCGACCAGGCCTTGGGCGGTGATCTCCAGCGTGTCGCGGTCCAGTGAGAACCGGGTGTCGCCGCCAAAGCGTCGCCAGGCCAGGGTGTCCAGCCAGACGGTCCGGCCCAGCGTGACGTTGCGGATGATGGGCAGGGCCGGCGCGGCGAGCGCGGCGTCCTTGCGTCCGAAGAGCTTGCTGAACATCAAAAGCGGACCCGGTGGCGACTGCATCTATGTGTACGACGCCCGCCGGCCGGGCAACAGGGGCCGCGCCATTACGAACTTGTCATGGCGAACGGGCGAGCGAGGCTCTCGACGACTGGCGTTCGCCCTCCCATCTTGTATGAACGCCACACACCTCTCGAGGATCATGCCTTATGACGACCCCCGCCTGGACTGTTCGCTCGCTGCAGACCGCCCTTTCCGACGGCTTCAGCGACGCCATGACGGCCCGCGTTGTCGAAGGCGCTGATCCCATCCTGCTGGTCACCATGCACGAGCACGGCGACCTGGAGATCTTCGTCAGCGTCAGCGACCAGCAGATCGCCGCCTCGGTCCTGCTGTGGCCCGTCGACGAACAGGCCGACCGCCACGCCTTCAACGAGTTCCTGCTCAAGGCCCAGAAGCTGGTGCCGCTGTCGAACTTCGGCATCAGCAGTGTCGGCGACCGCGACTATTACGAACTGTTCGGCGAACTGGCGCCGTCCTCGTCGCTGGACGACATCCTGATCGAGCTGCGCGTGCTGGCCGAGAACGCCATCGAGGCCGCTTCCGACCTGCGCTCGTCCTTCACCCCCGCCTAATATCGTTCCCGGAGACCCACCGATGTCCATCTGGCGCAAGCTGTTCACCCTGGGCCGCGCGGGCGCGCATGAAGCCTCGGCCGCCGTCGTCGACGCCAACGCCATCCGGATCCTGGATCAGGAAATCCGCGACGCCGACACCGCTCAGGGCAAGGCCCGAGACGACATGGCCACCCTGGTGGCCCGTCGCCGGATCCTGGAAAAGGAAGTGTCCAGCTTCCGCGAGCAGGTGACCAAGTACGAAGGCTCGGCCCGCGCCGCCGTCGGCAAGGGCGACATGGACCTGGCCCGCCAGGTGGCCCAGCGCATCGCCGACCTCGAGCAGGACATCGCCCTGAAGGAGCCGCAGATCGAGGGCATGCGCGCCGCCGAGGACCAGCTGCACCAGGCCATCACCGCCACCGACCGCCGCATCGAGACCCTGCGTCGCGAGGTCGAGGTCGTGAAGGTCAATGAGTCGGTCCAGAAGGCCCAGGCCTCGGTCGCCGCGCGCGGCGCGGGCGCCGGCTCGTCGCTCGGCTCGGCCGCCGACAGCCTGGCCCGGATCAAGGAAAAGCAGGCCATTCGCGGCGAACGCATCAAGGCCGCCGGCGAACTGGAAGACCGTCGCACCGGCGCAGATCTGGACGAAAAGCTGCGTCTGGCCGGCATTGGTCCCGGCCAGTCCTCGGCCGACGACATCCTGGCGCGTCTGGCCGCGCCGGCCCCCGCGCCGCTTCAGATCGAGCAAAAGTCGAGCGAAACCTAGACAGAATGCGCCGACTTGACCTGACGCCGCGCGCCGACTGGCAGGCGAAAGCCGACGCTGTCGGCTTCGTCTACCATCACACCGATGGCCAGCCCTATTGGGACGAGTCGGCGGTCTACGCCTTCACCCTGGCCCAGATCGAAGACGATCTGGAGCCGGCGGCGGCCGACCTGCACGAGCTTTGCCTGGACCTCGTCGACGAGGCGGTGCGCAGCGAGGCCCTGATGACGCGGCTGGCGATCCCGGCCGAGCACCAGGACTTCGTCGCTGCCTCGTGGCGGGCCAAGGAACCGTCGCTCTATGGCCGGTTCGACTTCGGCTATGACGGCGCCGCCAAGCCCAAGCTCTACGAATACAACGCCGACACGCCCACCAGCGTCTTCGAGGCCGCCACCTTCCAGTGGCTATGGCTGGAGGAGCTGTTGGCCTCGGGCGCGCTGCCGGCCGGCACCGACCAGTTCAACAGCCTGTTCGAGGCCCTGCGCGACCGGTTCAAGACCCTGTTTCCTACCGGCGGCTTCGTGCACTTCGCCAGCGACGCCCAGGCCGTTGAGGACCGCCAGACGGTGCGGTTCTTCGAGGATCTGGCGCTGCAGGCGGGGCTTGATGCCAAGTTCGTCGCGATCGACGATATCGGGGTCAATGCCGAAGGCCAGTTCGTCGACAAGGACAATCTGCTGCTGCAGGCCGCCTTCAAGCTCTATCCGTGGGAATTCATGCTGCGCGAGCCCTATGCCGCGCATCTGAAGACGGCGGCGGTACGCTGGATGGAGCCGGCCTGGAAGAGCATCCTGTCCAACAAGGGCATCCTGCCCCTGCTGTGGGAGCGCCATCCCGGCCACCCCAATCTGCTCGAGGCCTATTTCGAGGACGACCCCCGCGCCTCGGCCCTGGGGCCGCGCCATGTGCGCAAGCCGCTGTTCTCGCGCGAAGGGGCCAACGTCGAGGTCATCGGCGGCGACGAGCCGGTGTTGGACCAGGGCTATGGCCAGGAAGGCGCGATCCTCCAGGCCTATCACCCGCCCGCCGACTTCGGCGGCCGGCGGCCGGTGATCGGGGCCTGGATCGTCGGCGCCGAGCCGGCCGGCATCGGCGTGCGCGAAGACGACAGCGTGGTCGCCAAGAACCTCGCCCGGTTCGTGCCGCACATCATCGAAGCCGGCGGCTGACGCCCGCTCCCCAGGTCAAGGATGGGTCAGGCCCAGAGCCGCATCCAGCTCCGCGCGCGCCATCTCCATGTCCCGCCGGAAGATCGGCGAGGCGTGTTCGGCCGCATAGATCACCGCCCCGGACTCCATCCCCGCCTGGGCCGCGCTGAAGCTGTGCGAGCCGCAGACATAGCGGCTCTCGGCATATTCCCGGCCCCGGGCGTACAGGGCGTCGGCGCGCGAGGGGGCCAGTTCGGCCAGGATCATCGCCACGTGCTCGCCGAACGCCGAATGGCCCGAGGGATAGTCGGGATTACCGGCCAGGTGGGCGCTCTTGGCCTCGCAGATCGGTGACGCGTCCTTGCCGATATAGGGCCGCTTTGTTCCCCAATGGGTCTTGGCCAGGCTGACCACCGAGCGATCCTCGCCCGCGCGCTCCAGCAGCGCGCTGAGGATCGGCGTTTTGGCGGGATCCAGTCTCACGCCCAGGGCGGCGGCGAAGTGGTCATAGACATGGCCGTCCACGTCGGCGGTCGCCAGCGCCCAGCGGGGTGAGCCCTTCAGGCTTCGCGTCTGGTCGAAGATCGCCGCGTCGGCGATGGCGCGGGGCGAGCCGGCGGCGGGCGGCGGGGCCAGGATGGTCGTCAGGTTCGGCCGCAGCTCGGTCGGCAGATAGCCGCTGGCGGGCGCGCCGGGCAGGGTCTCCAGCGGTCCCTCGCACTTGACGGCGCGGACCGTGTTGCAGATCGCCACGTCACCCCCGGTCAGGCGCACGGCATAGCCTCCGGGAAAGCGCGGATCGGCCCACAGATAGTCGGTCGAGATATATTGCGCGCCGCTGGTCAGGGCGGCGCTGCGCTGGGTCACGTCATTGTCCCGCGCGGCCCAGGTGTTGGCGTCGGCGCGCGTGCGGACGATGAAGCCGGCCTTCACGGCGGCGGCGATGCGGTCCTTCTCGGCGATCGGATCGTTGAGGGTCAGATAGGCGGCCGCGGGCGAGGCCTCGTCGGTGTTGACGAACATCACCCGGCCTTCCAGCGAGCGCCGGGCGCCGCGATACAGCGCCACCTTTTCGGGGCTTTCATCCAGGGCGAACAGCACCTTGCCGCGCGCCGCGCTCAGCCGGGGCCAGTCGCCGGCCAGCACCGCTTCGCGCAGGGTGGGACGGTCGCCACGCACCCGGTCGGGCGTGATCAGCTCGGCCTCGGCGAACACCGAGCGAACCTCGGCGTCCAGCGCGTCGAACGCCTTTTCGTCGAAGGCCAGCGGCGTCACCCCGCCCGGCAGGCTGGGCGCGCCGTCCTTGGCGTTGATCAGGATCAGGATCGGGGCGTGGTCGGGATGGGCCTTCGACCACGTCCGGATCTGGGTCAGGCACGCCACGAAGGTCGGACACGAGACGCGAAAGTCGAGGTCGGGCATGTGCATGACCTTGAACCCTGGCTTGGCCAGGGTGGCCGCCATGTCGGGCGACAGGGTCACGCCCTTGCCCAGGGCCGTCAGCGGATGGGCGTAGCGTCCGCCTTGCGGGTCGGCGACGACATCGATCTCCAACTGACGCGCGCCGGCGTCCAGCTGCTCGGCCAGGGGGCGGTGGGCGTAGTCGATCGCCAGGGCCTGTCGACCGCCGGCCGCGAGGATGGCGGCCATCTCTTCGGCCGGGATCGCCAGCTTGTAGCTGTTGTGCGTGCCCACGGCCGTCAGGTCGTTCATGCCCAGCTCTGCGCCCGCCAGCGGTCGCGCGCAGGCGGCGTCCTTGGGGCAAGGGGCGGGGGCTTGGGCGGCGGCGCTGGTCGCCATCAGGAACGCGAAGACGAGATTGAGCATGGATCCTCCGGGAGCAAGTCCGACTAGCGAGGCTGCATGACGGTTTGACGTCATCGGCGTCCAGGGCTGTCGCATTGAACCGGAAAGGGTCTTGGTGCGGCTGAACCTCTGGGCTGGTGGGGTGTTCAGGCAGGATGAAGACTTTTGGACTCCTTCCATCCGCCCTGATCGGCGCTGTCGCCAGCGCGCGTTCTATGACGCCCATGGCCACCATCGCGATCGCGCGCCTCGCCGGCCGCGCCGCGCCCGGCCGTCTGGTTTTGCTGGATCAGCCCCTGTTCGAGTTCGGCGCCCTGTTCATGGGCGTCGGCGAGTTGCTCGGCGACAAGATGAAGTCTGCGCCGGTGCTGCGGCCGCTGGGGCTGCTGGCCCGCAATCGTCAGGTTCTGCATCGCCGGCGCGGCGCTGGCCCCGCGCGGCCGGGAGAAGGCCGGCGCCGCGATCGCGGTCGCGACCGCTGTTCCCCTGGCCTACCTCACCCTGGCCGGCCGCAAGCGCGCCATGGCGCGCGTGGGACAGACCCGCAGCGGCCTGATCGAGGACGCGCTAGTGGTCGCCGGGGCCGTGGCGGTGGTGGCCCTGTCAACGCGCCGAAGGTAGGGCCGCCGTCCTTCGACGACCCACGCGCCTGACCATGGCGAACCAGCCGCCGCTGGTGATCGCGATCAACAGCGCGCTAGCCAGAAGGCCGGGCGAGGGCGGGGCGACCTTGAAGATGGTGTCCAGCGTTGGAACGGCGAAGATCAGGGCCAGCACGCCCGACGCCGCCGAGGCGATGATCCAGTAGATCCGGCGATGCGGCGCGAACAGGGCGCCGCCGGTCGAGGAGGCGTCGGCCAGGGCCAGCACGAGATTGCCGGTGACCAGGGCCAGGAAGGCCGCGCCCCGGGCCTGGTTTTCCGGATGATGGGCCAGCGCCCAGAGATAGAGGCCCAGCACGCCGGCCAGCACGCCCGCGCCCTGCAGCAGGGCCAGACCCAGCTGGCGCGGCCCGAACAGCGGCTCGTCATGCCGTCTGGGCGGCTGCTTCATCGCCTCGGGACCGCCCGGCTCGGCCTCGAACACCATCGCGCAGACGGGATCGATCACCAGTTCCAGGAACACCACGTGCATGGGGTAAAGCAGCGGTGGCAGGCCCATGACGATCGGCAGCAGCGCCACGCCCGCGATCGGCACGTGGATGGCGGTGATATAGACCAGCGCCTTGCGCAGGTTGACGAAGATGCGTCGTCCCAGCCGCACCCCGCCCACGATTGAGGCGAAGCTGTCGTCGAGAATGACCAGATCGGCGGCCTCGCGCGCGACGTCGGTGCCCTTTTGTCCCATGGCGATGCCGATGTGGGCTGCCTCCAGGGCCGGCGCGTCATTGACCCCGTCGCCGGTCATGGCGACGACCTGGCCGTCTGACTTCAGGGCCTGGACGATGCGCAGCTTCTGCTCGGGAATGATGCGGGCGAAGATCCGGGTCTGGCGCAGGCGTTCGGCCAGGGCGGCGTCGCTGAGGGCGGCCAGTTCGTCGCCCAGCATGACGCCGGCGGAGGTGTCGAGGCCCGCCGCCCGGGCGATGGCCAGCGCGGTCGCGGGGTGATCGCCCGTGATCATGACGACGGAAATCCCCGCCTCCCGAGCCTCCTTCAGCGCCGCCGGGACGTCGGGGCGCACAGGGTCCAGAAAGCCGACCAGGCCCTCGAACGCGAACGGCGCGTCCTGCGGATTGTCGGGAAATGGCGTCTTGGTCCGGCACGCGGCGACGCCCACGACGCGCAGGCCCTGGCCGGCGAACTTGACCAGCAGGGCATTGCGCGGCCTGGTCATCGGCCAGGCCGCACAGCCGGAAGATCGCTTCCGGCGCGCCCTTGGCGGCGGCGCGCCATGCGTCGTCCGGCTCGCGCCAGAGTTGGATCACGGCCATCATCTCGGGATGCAGGGGCCAGGTCCGTTCCGGTTCGGATATGGCGTCGTGCGCCGCCGCCGGCCCCAGCAGCGCCCGCACCGCCCTGTCCATCGGATCCACCGGATGGACGGCGCAGGCCAGTCCCGCCGTCTCCAGCAGGGCTAGGGCAGCCCCCGCCGGCGCGGCTCCCTCTTTGACCAGGAGATCGGTTTCGTCCGTCCACAGGCGGGCCACGCGCATCCGGTTCTCGGTCAGGGTGCCAGTCTTGTCGACGCACAGGAAGGAGGCGCCGCCCAGGGCCTCGATCACGGCGCTGCGCCGCACCAGCACCTTCTGCCGGGCCAGCCGCCCCGCGCCCAGCGCCAGGAACACGGCCAGCACCATGGGAAATTCTTCGGGGATCAGGGCGATGGCCACCGTGATGCCGGCCAGCACGCCGCCCACCCAGTCGGCCCGCAGCAGCCCATAGGCCACGGCCACCACGACGCAGAAGCCGATAGCCAGCGTGCCCAGCAGGGCCACCAGCCGGCCCGCCGTCTTCTGCAGCGGCGTGGGTTCCTGAACGATGGCCGCCAGCGAGACCCCGATCTTGCCCAGCGCCGTGCGCGGGCCGGTCTTGCCGATCCGCGCCACCGCCTGGCCGCGAACCACCAGCGTGCCCGAGAACAGATAGGGGCCGGTGTCCGAGCCGGGCTGGGTCTCGGCGTCGGCGGCTTCACCCTCCGCCAGGGGGCGCGTCGGAGACCGGCGCGGATTCTCCGGTCAGGGCCGACTCATCGACGCTGAGCACGTCGCCGGCCATCAGGGCGCCGTCGGCGGGCAGGCGCTCGCCTTCGCCGACCAGCACGATGTCGCCCGGAACCAGATCGCGCGCGGCCAGCCGGACCTCGACCCCGTCGCGCATCACGCGGGCCTGGGGTTGCGACAGGTCGCGCAGGGCCGACAGCGCGTTCTCGCTGCGCGTCTCCTGCAGGACGACCAGCCCGATGGTCGCGAAAGCCCCGGCCATCAGGAACAAACCCTCGCCCAGGTCGCCCAGCACCAGATAGAGGCCCGCCGCCCCGATCAGCAGCAGGAACATCGGCTCGCGCAGGGTATCCAGAACGATGCGCGCCAGACCCCGGCCCGTAGCCTGGGGCAGGGCGTTGGGGCCACTGTCGGCCAGCCGCCGCTCGGCCTCGGCCGTGGTCAGTCCGCCGAGGTCATCGCGCGTCATCAGGCTGTCCGATCCGCCAGCGTTCGCCAGCCTGAGGTCAAGGTCTTGATCCTGCCATCACGCCATCGCCGCCGCCTTGCGCCAGATCAGCTTTGCCGCCGTGATGGGTGAGTTCGACGGGATGTCCAGGTGGGAGGGCCCGGCCCAGGGCGCGGGTCCGATCCGCCGGGAATTCAGGTCGCCGCGGCGGTCAGTCGCCCGCAATCGGTCGGGCATCCCTCGTCGGGATTGTTGAGCGCGGGGCAACTGGCCAGGCGGTCCGGATTCGCCGCCAGCCACGCCGCGCAGTCAGTCGAAAGGCCGCTGAAGATGAGTTGCTCATCGCGCCAGACGCTGACGCGGTCAGCGCTGGCGTGCTGGCCCAGCAACCGGATGGCTTCCAGGAAAGCAGCGTCGTCGCCATCGCGTTCGATGGCGAAAAACACCGCGCCACGCCGGACGCCTTGAAGGGAAAGACGGTGTAGGAGGGCATTTGGGCTCCACGTCGGCTAAGACGGGAGCTTGGGGCGACAGGCCCGGTCTCTCAGCCGTCGGGCGTCCAGAGAAGCTAGCCGACGATGGGGCCACCCTGCGCCCCGCATGAACCGATGTCCAATCGCGTCGCGCGCGCTCTATGCCGCCCGCAGTCCCTCGGCGTCCAGATCCACGCCCAGACGCTCGCGCAGCGCCGTGCGCCCTTCAGGCGTCAGCCGCACGGCCCGCCCCTGACGCTCGATCGCCAGCCAGCCCAGCGCCGTCATCCGCTCCAGCAGCTTGACCCCCAGCGGCCCGGCCAGGTGATGCCGGCGCTCGGTCCAGTCCAGGCACTGGCGGGCGACGCCGCGCGGCGAGCGCAGGGTGGAAACCGAGACGCCCAGGTCCTCGAACCAGACGCGGCCGGTCGGCGTGACGTCATACAGCTTGTTGTCGGTTGGCCGGATCAGGTCGCGGTGCGTCAGGGCCTCGGCGACACACACGCCCAGCCGTCCGGCCAGGTGGCCATAGCAGCAGCGGGCGTCGCGCAGGGCTCGGGCCTTGGGCGAGCGCGGCGTCTCCAGCGAGCGCACGGGCGCGGCCAGCACGGACAGGGCTTCCAGGGCGTGGGCGACCTCGGCGCTGGCCAGGCGGTAGTAGCGGTGACGACCTTCGCGCTCGACGGCCAGCAGGCCGCCGTCGACCAGCCGGGTCAGGTGATTGCTGGCCGCCTGGGCCGTGACGCCGGCCGCCCAGGCCAGGGCGCTGGCGGGCTGGGCGCGGCCGTCCTGCAGGGCCTGCAGCATGGCGGCGCGGGTCGGATCGCCGATCAGGGCGGCGGGGGCGGCGATATTGGCGTCCATGTCGGCACCATAGCCCATCCGCGGCCGAGGATAGTTCAGCGGTTCATGTAGCGTCGACGACCCGCGCCGGGGCAAGGAGGGGTCATGAGCCAAGCCGCCCGCCCGTCACTGATCGTCATCGCCGCCAGCTTCGGCTTCCTGGTCACCCAGTTGGACGTGACCATCGTCAATGTGGCGCTGGGCACCATCGGCACGGCGTTCGACGCCCCGATGGCGCAGTTGCAATGGGTGGTCGACGCCTATGTCCTGGCGCTGGCGGCCATGCTGCTGTCGGCCGGCGCTCTGGGCGACCGGATCGGACCCCGGCGGGTGTTCGTGGCCGGCCTGGTGCTGTTCGCCGCTGCCTCGGCCGCCTGCGGTCTGGCGCGGGGACCGACCGAACTGATCGCCGCGCGCGTCGCCCAGGGCGCGGCCGGCGCCTTGCTGGTTCCGCCCTCGCTGGCCCTGATCGCCCACGCCTTCGCGGGCGACGACCGCAGGCGCGCCTGGGCGGTGGGCTGGTGGACGGCGGCCGGCGGGGTGTCGATCGCCGCCGGACCGGTGCTGGGCGGCCTGCTGATCGCCGGGCTGGGCTGGCGCTGGGTGTTCCTGGTCAATCTGCCGCTATGCCTGCTGGGGGTGGTCCTGACCCTGGCCGTGATCCCCGAGGCCCCGACCCAAGGCCCGCAAGCCGCTGGACCTGCCCGGACAGGCCCTGGCCCTGGTCGCCGTCACCGCCGTGGTCGGCGCGATCATCGAGGGCGGCCGGCGCGGTTGGGGGCATCCGGGTCCGCTTGTGGCTTTGCTGGTCGGGCTGCTGGCGGCCTGCGCCTTCCTGCGCGTCGAGGCGTCCAGCCCGCATCCCGTCGCGCCGCTGTCGATGTTCCGCCAGCGGGCGGTCTCCACGGCGGTGGTCGTGGGGTCGGGCCTGAACTTCACCTATTACGGCCTGGTCTTCGTGCTGGGGCTCTATCTGCAGCGCGCGGTGGGCTATGCGCCGGCCCGCGCCGGTCTGGCCTTCCTGCCCCTGACGGCGACCTTCATCGTCTCCAACCTGGTCAGCTGCGGGCTGGCAGCCCGCTTCGGCGCGGCGCGGGTCACGACGACCGGCGTGCTGATCGCGGCGACGGGCTACGGGCTGACGGCGCGGCTGGGGGCGGACAGTGCGTTCCTCGAGATGCTGCCCGGCTTCCTGCTGATCCCCGGCGGCATGGGGCTGGCGATCCCGGCCCTGACGTCCGGCTTGCTGGCCAGCGTGGACCGGGGGATCGCCGGGGCGGCCACCGGGGTGCTGAACGCCTGCCGTCAGGCCGGCGGCGCGGCGGGCGTGGCGGTGTTCGGCGCTCTGGCGGCCGGCGGGCCGGAGCGGATCGTGTTCGGCCTGCGGGCCTCGGCGGTGATCGCGGCGGTGATGCTGGCGGGCGCGGCTTGGGTGGCGGGGCGGAAGGGGCGGGCCTGATTCTTCTCCCTTCCCCCTTGATGGGGGAAGGGGCGGGGATGGGGGTGATGCGGCGGTTGGGTCGGCAAGCCCCTCATCCCGCTGAACAGCCCCGTCACCCTCACCCAACCCTCCCCCATCAAGGGGGAGGGCCAACAGCAAAACGCCCGCCCCGGTTTCCCAGGGCGGGCGCTTCAAACTCAATTCAAAACCCGGAGCCGCCTAGACCAGCGAGCCGTGGCAGTACTTGAACTTCTTGCCCGAGCCGCAGGGGCAGGCGCCGTTGCGGCTGGTGTTTTCCCAGCCTTCCGGCAGCACCGAGATCGGCAGGGCTTCGCGTTGCTGCGGCGACAGGCCTTCCGGGATCGCGCCGGCGATGGCGACGTTCTCGCCGGTTAGCGGGTCCATATGGACCTGGATCAGGTTTTCCGGCGTGTGCAGCGGCTCGGGCTCGGCATAGGCGATCTCGACCGTCATCAGCCAGCGGGTGGTGTTGGTGCGCAGGTCGATCAGCAGCTTTTCGAACAGGCTGAAGGCTTCGGTCTTGTACTCGTTCAGCGGATCGCGCTGGCCGTAGCCGCGCAGGCCGATGACGTTGCGCAGGTGGTCCAGGTGCATCAGGTGCTCGCGCCACTGCAGATCGATCATCTGCAGCAGGAAGCTCTTTTCCACCGAGCGCATCTGCTCGGGGGTGATGATCTCTTCGCGCTGGGCGGCGTATTCGTCGGCGGCCTTGGTGATGCGTTCGCGCATCTCCTCGTCGGCGATGCCTTCCTCGGCGGCCCATTCGGCCAGCGGCAGGTCGAGGCCCAGGATCGACTTGACGCGCTCGGTCAGGCCTTCGATGTCCCACTGCTCGGCATAGGCCTTGGGCGGCAGGTGGCGCAAAACGAGGTCGTCGACCACGTCATGGCGCATCTCGTGGATGATCTCGGAGAGATCGGTGGCTTCCATGAACTCCTGGCGCTGCTCGAACACGGCCTTGCGCTGGTCGTTGACGACGTCGTCGTACTTCAGGAGGTTCTTGCGGATCTCGTAGTTGCGCTGCTCGACGCGCTTCTGGGCGGTGGCGATGGCGTTGTTGAGCCACTTGTGGGTGATCGCCTCGCCTTCCTGGACGCCGAAGGTGCGCATGATCGCGTCAAGGCGCTCGCCGGCGAAGATGCGCAGCAGGTCGTCCTCGCACGACAGGAAGAACTTGGAACGGCCCGGGTCGCCCTGACGGCCGGTGCGGCCGCGCAGCTGGTTGTCGATGCGGCGGCTTTCGTGGCGTTCGGTGCCCAGCACGAACAGACCGCCGGCGGCCAGGGCCTTGGCCTTGGACTCGGCGATGTCGGCCTCGATCTCGGCGCGCATGGCCAGTTCGTCGGCGGGCAGGGGGGTGATGCCCAGGCCCTTCTGCTGCTGGCGCCAGCTGGCCAGACGCATGTCGAGGTTGCCGCCCAGCTGGATGTCGGTGCCGCGGCCGGCCATGTTGGTGGCGATGGTGACCGCGCCCGGGGCTCCGGCGTCGGCGACGATGCCGGCTTCCTGCTCGATCAGCTTGGCGTTCAGCACCTGGTGCGGCAGCCCTTCTGCTTCTTGCCGTCGTTTTCCCAGGCGAAGGTCGACAGCAGCTTGGACAGCTCTTCGGACTTCTCGATCGACACCGTGCCGACCAGGATCGGCTGGCCGCGCATGTGACAGTCGGCGATCTGCTTGAGGATCGACTCGTTCTTCTCGCGCTCGGTGCGATAGACCTCGTCATCGTCGTCGATGCGCTGGACCGGGCGGTTGGTCGGGATTTCCGACACGCCCATCTTGTAGATGTCCTCGAACTCCTGGGCCTCGGTCGAGGCCGTGCCGGTCATGCCCGACAGCTTGGTGTAGAGGCGGAAATAGTTCTGGATGGTCACCGAGGCCAGGGTCTGGTTCTCGGGCTGGATGTGCGGCGCCTTCCTTGGCCTCGATGGCCTGGTGCAGGCCTTCCGACAGGCGGCGGCCGGTCATCATGCGGCCGGTGAACTCGTCGATCAGGACGATCTCGTTGTCCTTGACGATATAGTCCTTGTCGCGCGTGTAGAGCACGTTGGCCCGCAGGGCCTGGTTGACGTGGTGCACCACCGAGATGTTGGCGGCGTCATAGAGACCGGCGGTGTCCTCGGCCAGGTGGCCGCCCGACATCAGGATCTCTTCGATGCGCTCCTGGCCTTCCTCGGTGAGGATGACCTGCTTCTGCTTCTCGTCGTGATCGTAGGTGGTCTTGTCCTTGATCATCTCTTTGATCAGGGCGTCGATCGTCAGGTAGAGCGAACTGCGGTCTTCGGTCGGGCCCGAGATGATCAGCGGGGTGCGCGCTTCATCGATCAGGATCGAGTCCACTTCGTCGACGATGACGAAGTGGTGGCCGCGCTGGACCATCTCGTCGACGCTGTAGACGAGGTTGTCGCGCAGATAGTCGAAGCCGAACTCGTTGTTGGTGCCGTAGGTGATGTCGCTGCGATAGGCGCGCTGACGGTCACCCTGGCTGAGGCCGTTGACGATCACGCCATAGCTGAGGCCCAGGAAGTTGTAGATCTGGCCCATCCACTCGGCGTCGCGCTTGGCCAGGTAGTCGTTGACCGTGATGACGTGCACGCCCTTGCCGGCCAGGGCGTTGAGATAGGTGGGCAGGGTGGCGACCAGGGTCTTGCCTTCACCCGTCCGCATTTCCGAAATGCCGCCGAAGTGCAGCACCATGCCGCCCACCAGCTGGACGTCGAAGTGGCGCATGCCCAGCACGCGCTTGCCGGCTTCACGCACGGCGGCGAAGGCTTCGTGCAGCAGGTCGTCGAGGGTTTCGCCCTTTTCCAGGCGCGCCTTGAACTCTTCGGTCTTGGCCTTCAGCGCCTCGTCGGAGAGCGCGGCGTATTCCGGCTCCAGGGCGTTGATCTTCGCCACGCGGGCGGTCAGCGTCTTGACCTTGCGGTCGTTGGAAGAGCCGAAGAGCTTTTTGGCGAAGCCGAGCATGAAGTCGAGATTCCGGTGAAGTGTTAGGCGTAAAGGGCGTTGCGTTTCTGCGGGGACATTGCCCAGCACGACGATTTCGGCCTCTTACGGCGCGCGCGAGACTTAAGCAGCGACCCTGTCAGTGTCAACGCGAGCCCCCCTTATAGAGCCTGGCGGAGGCCAAGGTTTCCGACCTTCTCGCCGTTCTGTGGCCCAGCCGCCCCAATTTCGCGAAAGGCCTTCTGATAGAAGGGCCCGAGTTGCATTCCCCTTGTGTCAAAACCACGCTAGAGCCGAACCGAAGTCCGCACGGAGATCCCTCCTTGGCCAAGTCCGCCCATACCCGCGTCTGGATCGCCCTGGCCGCCGCCCTGATGCTGGCCGCCTGCGGTCAGAACAAGAGCGCCGAGAAACCGCCGGAGCCGGGCGACACCGCTGTCGCGCGGGTCAACGGCCACAATGTCTGGGCCTCCGACGTCAAGCGCGAGGCCGTGGCCCAGGGCCTGATCAGCGAGGGCGAGCCGCTCGACACCTCCTCGGACCTGTTCCGCCGCGTGATGGACGAGGTCGTCGACCAGAAGCTGCTGGCCGCCGAGGCGCTGAAGCGCAAGCTGGACACGGACCCGGTCGCCCAGCGCCGGCTGGCCGCCGCCCGCGAGCGCATCCTGGGCGACATGCTGGTCGAGAGCGTGGTCGAAAAGGCCGTCAACGAGGACGCCATCCGCCGCCTCTATGCCGAGCAGCAGAAGCTGTCCAAGCGCTCGGAGGAAATCCGCGCCCGCCAGATCCTGGTCGCCAGCCAGGCCGAGGGCGAGAGCATCGAGAAGCTGCTGGCCACCGGCGCCTCGTTCGACGCCCTGGCCATGGAGCGCTCGACCGACCAGGCCACCCGCTTCAACGGCGGCGACCTGGGCTATTTCACCGTCGACGTCATGCCCGAGGCCTATGCCGGCGCGCTGAAGAACGCCCAGAAGGGCCAGTTGATCGGGCCGTTCTCGACCGAGGGCGGCTGGGCCATCCTGCGCGTCGAGGACAAGCGCATGGAAGAGCCGATCACCCTGGAGGCCGCCCGTCCCCAGATCGTCCGCTTCCTGACCTATGACCAGGTCCGCGACCTGCTGGAGAAGCTGCGCGGCGGGGCCAAGGTCGACATGCTGACCGGCAAGGCCCAGGATCTGCCCGGTGCGCCGCAGGAACCGGCCTCGGCCCCGCCCGAGCTGCAAGGCGGCGCGGCGGCGCCCGCATCCGCGCCCCCGCCGGCTCCCGCGCCCCAGAAGAAATAGACGTCAAGCCAGATCGAGGCGAGCTCATGCCCCGCAAGACCGACAAGACCGCGGCGACGCCCGCTCCCGAAGCCGCGCCCGGCGCCGTTGAGCGCGTGGGCCAGACGATCGAGCGCGCGCTGGATCCCCTGGCCTCGGCCCTGAAACGCGCCGGCCAGCGTCGCGCCGACAAGCGCGAGGAGGCGCTAGGCAAAGACTTCGGTCCACGGCCGCCGCCGCGCCGGGCAAGCCGGGCCTGGCGATCTCGCCCCTGGCCGTGCCGTTCCCGCGCATTCCGCCGATCGCCGGCGTCGAGATCGCCACCGGCCGCGCGGGCTTCTACAAGCACGAGCGCGAGGACATGCTGCTGATGCGCTTCGCCGAGGGCACCAGCGCGGCGGCGTGTTCACGCGCCACGGCGTCGGCTCGGCGCCGGTCGACTGGTGCAAGACGCCAGCTCACCGCCACGGGCGGCGCCGACGTGCGGGCCCTGGTGGTCAATGCCGGCTGCGCCAACAGCTTCACCGGCAAGCCGGGCGCCGACGCCGTGCGCCGGGTGGCCACGGCCGTGGGCAAGCGCTTCGACTGCCGCCAGCGCGACGTGATGATGGCCTCGACCGGCGTCATCGGCGTCATCCTCGACGACAGCAAGATCACCGCCCGCCTGGCCGAGGTCGAGACCCGCCTGACCGAGGACGCCTGGTCCGAGGCCGCCCAGGCGATCATGACCACCGACACCTTCCCGAAGGGCGCTTTCGCCACGGCCCTGATCGACGGGCACGAGGTCAAGATCGCCGGCATCACCAAGGGCTCGGGCATGATCGCGCCGGATATGGCGACGATGCTGGCCTTCGTGGCCACCGACGCCGCCATCGCCCCGGCCGCCCTGCAGACCCTGGTCAGCCTCTATACCCGCACCACCTTCAACAGCGTCACGGTGGACGGCGACCGCTCGACCAACGACACGCTGCTGCTGTTCGCCACCGGCCAGTCGACCGCGCCCAAGATCCACCGCGCCGGCGACAAGCGCCTGGCCGACTTCCGCGAGAAGCTCGATCTGCTGCTGCTCGACCTGGCCCAGCAGCTCGTGCGCGACGGCGAGGGGGCGACCAAGTTCGTCCGCGTCACCGTCAACGGCGCCGGCAGCCCGGCCAGCGCCCGCAAGATCGCCCGCACCATCGCCGAAAGCCCGCTGGTCAAGACCGCCTTCGCCGGCGAGGACGCCAACTGGGGCCGTATCGCCATGGCCATCGGCCGGGCCGACGAGCCTGTGGCCCGCGAGCGGATCAGCATCAAGTTCGGCGACCTCTACGCGGCCCGCGACGGCCTGGTCTCGCCCGAATATGACGAGGCGGCGATGAGCGCCTACGTCAAGAAGCCCGAGTTCGAGGTCACCGTCGATGTCGGCGTGGGCAAGGGCTCGGCCACGGTCTGGACCTGCGACCTGACCAAGCAATATGTGGCGATCAACGGCGACTACCGGAGCTAGCCATGTCCGACGAACTGCCGCTTGTGCTGCTAGGCGAGGTCGCCGCGATCTGCCGCGAGCACGGCTATGTGGTCGAGGACATCGACGGCGGCCTTGAGGTTTCCGGCGCCGAAGACGGCGGGGCCTTCTATCTGCTGCCCGAGAACGGCTGGCTGCAGGTGCGCTGCCAGGTGCTCGACACCGATGACCTGGCCCGCGCCCGCACCCTGGACGCCCTGTTCGAGACCCTGGCCCGCGCCCAGTTCCGCCTGATCGGCAGCCGCTTCGGCTTCGACCCGCACACCGGCCTGTGGCTGGTCGAAGACCTCTATCCCGGCTTCGACGTCGAGCGCCTCCCAGCCGTCCTGGAACAACTGGCCTTCGTGTGGACGGCGCTGGAGGGCGTGCTGGAAGCCGCTCTCGGCGGGACGGTGGCCGATGACGATGCGCTCAACGCGGCGTTTGATCTGGAAGTGTCGGCGCCGAACTAGGGGGCTTCGTGCTGGGACGGTGGCGCCGCCGCCTAGGTGGGGAGCGGACATTCTGATGGTCCGTTTGGGGTGGTGAGCGGACCTCGCTTTCGCCACCGCCAGCTTCACGCTAGCTTCGCCCAATGGACGTATTCGACTGGCTTACAGAGTGGTACGAGGCCCAATGCGATGGCGACTGGGAGCATAGCTTCGGTCCCACGATCGATACGATCGACAATCCCGGTTGGTCGGTGAAAATCGAGCTAACCGGGACGGATTGCGACGGGCGCACGATGGAACGTCGCTCGGAAAACTACGAACATCAGACCAATTGGCGCACCTGCTGGGTTGAAGACAATATCTTCAACGGGACGGGCGGCCCTCGCCAGCTACGTCCCATCCTGGAAACCTTCAGGGAATGGGTCCTCGCCAACTAGCGCCCCTTCCTGAAGTCTGAGGTGGGTAGACGGCGGAACTTGTAGGCAGCCAGCGCACAGGCGAAACTGCGCTCATGCAGGATACGTCAGAGCCGACCCTTTCCGCCCTTTTTCTTGCCGCGCGCAGTGAGAGCGTGCGAATTATTGGGCAGCGGCAATTGAAAGCCTTCGCCGATCATGTCGCCTTGCATGGCGAGGTGATCCGCAATGTGGAGACCTACGAACTCTCGGGCGGGCTTGAAATTCCGCGTATCAATCTAGGTCTTTATCAAGGGTCGGCAGATGAAGCCCGTCAGCCCGGCTCGGTCAGGCTGGCGGTCTCGGAGAATCGCCTGACGGAAATCGTGAAGGACGCCGATAGGGAAAGATGTCAGTTCGTCTTTGACGTATGGACCGACGAGAACGACTAGGCTTGTTGGCGGAGAGCAGGCCATCCGAGCGTCTGCAATGGGTGGTTAGGAGACGTTCTCAGCCAACTCCAGTCGTGCCAGGCTGACCGAAGCGTATCGGAGAACGTAGGGCTTTTTCTCAGGCTCGCCCTTTGGAACCTCAGCGCCAAAGAACGCAACATAGCAGTCGTAGAACTTGACCTGTGGGTGGAGCCAGCAACTGATGACCACGCCAAATTCAGGTCCGCCATCGATCAGGCCATCATAGCGAACCAGCGTGCCGGGTTCGATCGGGGCGTCAGTAAAGCTATCGCTACGTTCTCGCATCGCCTTCCATCGCACGTCGATGCGGAAGTCATCAACGTCCGCCTAGGGTGGATAGCCGACATTGGATTGCGTAGCTTAATCGCATGGCTAGGCATCCGAAAATCAAGCTGGAACCCTTGCGCGAAATCGGCTGGCGCGACTGGAACCCCATCGGCGCTGGCTTGCCGGCAGATGAGTATGACGCCTACCTCCTCAACGCAGCTGGGCAGATCGTCAACGGCAGGTCAGACGATGCAGTCGCAGACTACTTGGTGTCCATCGAAGTCGACCACATGGGGCTCGACCCCGCTCCCGCTGTCCGCGAGCGCGCGCTGGTCGTCGCCTCCGCAATCCGCGCCCACGTTCAGACTTTAGGGTCTGGAGACACCATCTCTCCCCTGACGGAGACCTGGGTAAGCGAAGGCGGCGAGGTCACTACGAGCGGCGATACAGCCGAGATTGACCGCCTCCTGGCGGCTGAACTCGAACAGCTCCGGGCTACCGATGGCGGATGGCGAACGCTACTCCGACATCGCGCTGACGGCAGACTGTGGCAGCTCGACTACCCTCAGAGCGAGATGCATGGCGGCGGTCCGAGACGACTCGTTAGATTGGACATCACCGATCCAGCTACATGGGAATGACCGCCTAGGGTCGTTCATCGCCGGGAGCATCGAGCCATCCTTCGGACGTTCGCTGGCGTCACTTCCAGCGGACCTTCCGAACTTCGGCAAGGGGTGGTTAGCGAACCTCGACCGCTGGGTTCCATTCATCCACGATCCGCTCGATGAGAGCGGTGTCGTTCATCACCCCGCGAACAGGAAATTGTTTCTGATCTTCGGTCAGAGCGCCAACGGGCCATTCATGTTCCCCGTCCCAAAGGTACCAGGTCCCTACGACTCCCGTGCGGGGGTCAACCACTCCAGCTCTGAAAGTGGGGAACGGGGCCAGGCTGCAATCGACAGGCCGGTGCGCGGCAATCTGAACGATCTTCCGCGTCACGGCGGCGTTCAGAGGGTAGAATGTCGAGAACTGAACAGGTCGATCGGCTACCGAAAGAATGTCTACCGGGCGCTCTGCATCGAAGCCCGAGAACACCCTCAACAGCGACCCATACATCGCATGTCGATGAGTGTGGTGAGCGTACGCCAAGCCTCGCACTGTCGGTACCTCAACGATGTCACCGATCTTTGACTTGGCCATAAGTGCACTTGTCGCCGACGCACACCGCACACGCAATGCTCAGAAGCGGACTTCGCAATCGTCGGAGATGGGTCGAAAGCACGCCTTGGCTTCTTTCCAGGAAGCCGACGCCCCTGCGTCGCGCCAAGCCTTAAATCTCTTTGAGGCTGCAGCGTGCCGGAGTGTGGAGGCTGGTCCGTCGACACCGCCTCCGGCGGCCGCGGCGCGGCGGCGGGTAGGGCCGTCCTTGAGCAACCTGGACAGACCGGCGATCGTCTCGCCGTGAGATGTAAGGATGGCTCCCTTCGGCGCGAAGGTGGGCGGGACGCCATCATAAATCTCCGTCATCCCGTGGCTTGTCCACGGGACCCATTTGTCGGCTTCATGGTCGGCGGATCGCCGGTCGCTCACGGCGCAACGGAACGATGGGTCCCGTGGACGAGCCACGTGATGACGGAAGTATGGGGATCGAGGGCGCTCAATCCCCGTTCTTTCCAGGGCCGGGCTCAACGAAATCAACGCGCTGTAAAATAGTTGATCGCGCCAATCCTCCGCGTTCAAACCGCCCCCATAATCAATCTCACCTGACAGCACGGGAAGGGCGTCCGGCCGGCGACCAGAGGCGGCTGTCAGGGGTGATCGAGCGGGGCCACCGGAGTCGCGTGAGCGGGACCGGGCTGGGCTTAAACGAGGACAGGTGACGTAAACCTGTCCATCGGGGAACTCTCGTCGGAGATCCCCGCCCGTCCGAAGGTACGTTCCGGGTCCTCCGGAATCGGCGTGGCTGCAGCTTGAGGGCTGGGTCCGTCGCGAGGAGGGCAGCCCGGATGGGTGCAAAGGGTTGAACGAGACCCGCGCGTGCCGGCCAGAGGGATAACGATCACGCGGAGCGTTCGTCTTCGTCGAAACGGTACTTAGAACTCACACATTCCGGGCGAGGCCCGGACGCTCCGTGACCCTTCCCATCACCATCGCAGCGAAAGCGCGAGGTCGCTGACACTTGCCCCCTACGGGCTGCTGCGCAGCCGTCTTCCCCCGGAGGGGGAAGATGAAACGCGCCGACCTCATCTTCCCCCTACGGGGGAGGACGACCGCGATAGCGGTCAGGAGGGGGCCAGTCCACAGCATACCCCCTCTTCGCGTCGCCCCGATTCCCCCCTAGGACTCCCGCATGACCCAAGCTCATCAAGGCCGTGTCCTCGTCATCGCCGGATCGGATTCCGGCGGCGGCGCGGGGATCCAGGCGGATATCAAGACGATCACCGCCCTGGGCGGTTATGCGGCCACGGCGATCACCGCCGTCACGGTGCAGAACACCCTGGGCGTCACGGGGGTCCACCCGATCCCGCTGGAGATCATCGCCGCCCAGGCCCGGGCCGTGCTCGATGATATCGGCGCCGACGCCATCAAGACCGGCATGCTGGGCGATGTCGGGGTGGTCGAGACGGTGGCCGTCGTTCTGGAATATGCCGGAGCTGTTCCCGTCGTGGTCGATCCGGTGATGGTCGCCAAGGGCGGGGCCAGCCTGCTGGCGCAGGCCGCGATCGGGGCGGTCAAAAGCCTGATGATCCCCCGCGCCGCGCTGCTGACCCCCAACGCCCCCGAAGCCGCCGCCCTGACCGGCCTGACGGTCGAGACCACCGACGACCTGCGCCGGGCCGGCGAGGCGCTGCTGGCCCTGGGGGCCAAGGCGGTGCTGATGAAGGGCGGGCATGTGGCCGGAGACCGCGTGGTCGACATCCTGATGACCCCGATGGGGGAAACGAGCTTCGAGGGCGAGCGGATCGACACCCGCCACACCCACGGCACCGGCTGCACCCTGGCCTCGGCCTGCGCGACGGGCCTGGCCCAGGGCCTGCCGCTGGAACAGGCCGTCGCGCGGGCCTGGAACTATGTGCACGAGGCCATGCTGCGCGCGCCGGGCTTTGGCCAGGGCCACGGCCCGCTGGACCACGGCTGGATGCTGCGCAAATGACGACATCCCTCGAAACCCGCCTGATCGAGATCGTCCGGGGCGTGCCGACCACGATGGAGGTGCTGCGCAAGGTGCGTGACCTTCAGCTGCCCGACGCGATGATCTTTTCCGGGGCGATCTACCAGCCGGTCTGGAACCACCTGACGGGCCGCGCGCCCGACTATGGGATCAAGGACTATGACGTCGCCTATCACGACGCGTCGGACATCTCGTACGAAGCCGAGGACGTGGTCATCCAGCGGGTGGCCGCCGCGTTCGAGCCGCCGCTGCGCGAGCTGGTCGAGGTGCGCAACCAGGCGCGGGTGCATCTGTGGTTCGAAAAGAAGTTCGGGGCCGACGAGCCCTATCCGCCGCTGGAGAACAGCGCTGCAGCCTTGAAGCGCTTCGTGGCGACGGCCTTCTGCGTCGGCGTGCGGATGGAGGCCGATGACAGTCTCAGCGTCCATGCGCCGTTCGGGCTGGAGGACCTGTTCGCCCTGCACCTGCGGCCCAATCCCCTGCGGGTGAAGGGCGCCGGCGGCTGGGAGCGCACGACCGGCTCGGCCCAGGCGCGGTGGCCGGAGATCACGGTGGAGGGGGCGTGACACGCACTCTCCGCTCTCCCCGGCGAACGCCGGGGTCCAGATCGAACCCGGATAAGCTTTCGGTAGGGCTCGGTCAGAAGGCGCGCCATCCCAAACCGCTCAGGCTGAATCTGGGCCCCGGCCTTCGCCGGGGAGAGCGGATCTAGATTGTCATCATGACAATGTAGACTTTGATCTGTGTATCAATCGCAATTATCACCATCGGCGTCATAACCCAGGGGATCCGGCCATGCGCCAGTGGACCATCGACGCCTTCGCCTCCGCCCCGTTCCGGGGCAACCCGGCCTGCGTGGTCGAGCCGCTCGACGCCTGGCCCTCGAGCGCCTGGATGCAGGCCCTGGCGGCCGAGAACAATCAGGCCGAGACCGCGTTTCTGCTGACGACGGGCGACCCCGCCGCGCTTTGGCCTGCGCTGGTTCACTCCGACGCTGGAGGCGCCGCTGTGCGGTCACGCGACCCTGGCGGCGGCCCACGCCCTGTTTCAGCCGAACTGGGCGTCGATGTTCCGCTGCTGACCTTTGACACCCTGTCTGGCCCCCTCACGGTGCGTCGCGACGGCGAGCGGCTGGAGATGGATTTCCCCGCCGATCCGCCGCGCCGGACCGCGGTCCCAGAGGGCCTCGCCGAGGCCCTGGGCGCCGAGCCCGTCGAGGTCTGGGCCGGAGCCTATCTGGTCGCGGTGCTGGAGGACGAGGCCACCGTGCGCGGCCTCAAGCCCGACCTCGCCGCGCTGACCAGGATCGAGGGCGAGGCCACGGGCGGTCCGGGCCAGACCGTGGTCGTCGCCCTGGCCGACGCGGGCCAGCCCTATCAGGTGGTCAGCCGCTTCTTCGCGCCGGGCTTCGGCATTCCCGAAGACCCCACCACCGGCTCGGCTCACTGCATTCTGATGCCGCTTTACGGGGCCAAACTTGAGCGCGACGTGCTGAGTTTCCACCAGGCCTATCCCGGGCGCGGCGGCGACCTGGAATGCGAAAACCGCGGCGCGCGCATCCTGTTGCGCGGCCGCGGCTTCACGGTGGTGGAGAGCCGGCTCCGGGTGGAGCCGGCCTGATCCTTCAAGGTCCTACCAGCGACGGGGGCCGTGGCCGTAGCCGTAGCCATAGTCGCGGTCGTGACGCTCATAGCGGATCTGGGCGCTGATGCGGTCGAAGCGGCGGTCGAGGTCGGCGCGCTCCCAGCCGCTCAGGCCGCCACGGCGATAGCGGTATTCGAGGCGGGCGGTTTCGCGCAGTTCGGCCTGCAGACGGGCGGCTTCGCGGCGGTTCAGCGCGCCGTTGCGGACGCCCTGGTCGATCCGGCGCTCCAGCATGTCCTGGCGATGGTTGATCGACTGGGCGGAGGCGACAGCGGGGACGGTGGCGGCCGCCAGGGCCGTGACCGCCGTGATCGAAAGCAGGATCTTTTTCATCGGTTCGGTTCCTCTTGAACTCTCCGTCGCCCCGTTTGACGACGTTGACCTTAAAAGAACACGGACCGCCTGAAGCGGTTCTGAGCCGCTCGTTGTCTGGCGTTCAGGTTGAAGGGCGCTGTTTCCTAGGCCGCGTCGGCCAGGCGGGCGGCGGCCACGGCCGCCTCGATCGCCGCATACAGCTTGGTCACTTCGATCGGCTTGGCGACGTGGCCATCCATGCCGGCGGCCAGATAGCCCTCGACCTGATGGGCCAGGGCGTTGGCGGTGACCGCGACGATCGGCGTGCGCGAACGGCCCTCGGCGGCTTCCAGCCTGCGGATAGCGCTGGCGGCCTCGACGCCGTCCATGACGGGCATATGGATGTCCATCAGGATGATGTCGTGCCCGCCGCGCTTCCAGGCCTCGATACAGGCCGCGCCGTCGGAGACCATCTCGACCTCGGCGCCCAGCGGGGCCAGGACGGCGGCGATGACCTTCTGGTTGGTCGGATTGTCGTCGGCCGCCAAGACCTTCAGGCGGGGTGCGGCGATCGCGACGGCCTGATCTCTGTCGGCGTTATCGGTTGCCGCCGGTGCGCTCGGCAGCGCGGCGGCCATAGCGCTCGACGAAGTATTCGCCCTGATAGGCCATGCGGTGCTGCACCGCGATCCCGCCGCCGAGCGCGGCGCCAGCTCGCGGCAGATCGCCAGGCCCAGGCCCGAACCGCCGAACTGGCGGGTGGTGGAGCTGTCGGCCTGGACGAACTTGTCGAACAGGCGAGGGCGCATCTCGGCGGAGATGCCGATCCCGGTGTCGGCCACGTCGATGCGCAGGCCCGAGCCGTCCTCGGCCGAGGCGAATCGCACGGCCACGGCGCCGTGCAGCGTGAATTTGAGGGCGTTGGAGATCAGGTTGACCAGGATCTGGCGCAGACGATCGACGTCGCCGCGCCAGACGCCCTGCGCCTCGGGCGCGACCGCGACTTCGAAGGCCAGGCCCTTTTCCCGGGCCTGGGCCGAGAAGCCGTCACGCAGCGACATGGCCAGGCTGGCCAGCTCGAAGTCCTCGATATCCAGATCCAGGCGACCGGCTTCGATCTTCGACAGGTCCAGCACGTCATTGAGAACGGCCAGCAGCAGGCCGCCCGATTCGCGGATCACCGACAGTCGCTCGCGCTGCGCCGGCTTGAGGTCATCCATGGCCATGACCTCGGCCATGGCCAGCACGCCGTTCAGGGGCGTGCGGATCTCGTGGCTCATATTGGCCAGGAAGTGGGACTTCAGGACATTGGCGGTATTGGCGTCGTCGCGGGCCTTGACCAGTTCGGCCATGGCCCCGCGCAGGTCGTGATCGTTCAGCTCAAGCCGGCCGACCAGTTGGTTGAAGCTTTCGGTCAGGCTCTGGAAAACGTCGTCATCGCTGGTCTGCTCGACGGGCTTGAAGCGACCGTCGGAGGCCACCGCCTGCATGGCCTCGGTCAGGCGCTGCATCGGGCGGGTCATCCGGCGGGCCAGGCCGTTGGCCAGCAGAATCGCAAGCCCGGCCGACCCGAAGAAGAGCGTGCCGGTCAGGGCCAGGTCGCGGGCCAGGATCTGGGCCAGGCGCGGCTCCCGGGCCACCAGGGTCAGGGTGCCGATCTGGCGGCCGTCCAGCTTGATCTTGCGGTCCAGGGTCTGGGTCGCCTTGCCGACGCCGCCGGCGTCCGGCGCTGCGCCGACCGCCGCGACGACATGGCCACTAAGATCAGAAATCCGGACTCCGGCCACGTGGGGGGCGGTGGCGATCGCATCGAGGGCCTTGCTGACGCCGATCACGTCGCCGGCGGCGAGCGGCGCGGCCGAGCCCGCGGCGACCATCTGGGCCAGCACAAGGTGATTGGCTCGGGCTTCCTGACGCGCGACGCTCCACTGCTGCACCATGAAACAGGCGCAGGCGGCGATCAGGGCGATCACCGTCGTGACGAGCGCGACACCGGCGATGCGCGCCTGCAAAGGCGCGTGCGTCGGAGCTTCTGCGGTGCGGAGCGGTTCAGGCATGGGCCGTCCGGGTGATGTCCAGCGGCCATTTTGCAGGCATCTCCCTAACGCTTCGCTTCCAAGGCCAGAAAGTGGCGCGTCAAAACAACGCTAGGAGGTGTTTCCCGTTGCGCACTCGTTAAGACTTCGTTTACCTTCGTTTATAGTTTCTTAACGGGAGATGGGCGTGGAAAAGGTTTTTGTTGCACAACGTATCGCTACTAAGCTGTTCGCGACGGAGAACGCTGTGGACGCCGCGATGGTGGAAGCCGCCGAGCTGATGGCTGACATGCTGAAGGCTCGCAAGGACATCGGCCTTTCGGCCGTGGTCGGCGACCGCGCGAGCGCCAAGCTGGTCGAAGCGCTGGCGGCGCTTGGCGAAGCCCGCTCAGCCATGGTCGAGATGCACAGCGAGCTGAACGATGTGAAGCTGCGTATCGGTGTGCGCACCAAGATGATCGGCATCGAAGACAAGCCGCCGGAAACGACCGGTGTTCACGCCGGCGTTCGGGCTGTTCGCGAAGCCAGCTAGCGAACATTGCAATAGTTTAACGCTTAAGGCCTCTAATCTCGGTTAGAGGCCTTTTGCATGTACTCTTCGATTGTTCCCGTTCTGGCTTGGGTGGTGCTTGTCGCCATTTGTGGGTTCGCCTGGATAAAGGGTGGGCAGCCGGAACGATTGGGTGTCGCGATTGTCCTGGGCGGCAGTGCGTTCGCGCTTATCGTCCACCTGGCCGCACCCGCGTCCATCCAGCCGCTTCTCCTCCTGGCGGGCGAGGGTGCGATGGGGTTGGCGTTTCTGATGCTGGCGCTCAGATATGCCAGTCCCTGGCTTGGCGGCGCGATGTTGTTCCAGGCGGTGCAGTTCAGTCTGCACGCCTATTATCTCGTGGGCGAACTGAAGCGCGACCGGACCTATGCCCTGGTCAACAACATCGACACCTTTGGCGTGTTGGTCTGCATCCTCTTCGGCGCCGTGATGGCCTGGCGCAAGCGGGTCCGCGCCGCAAAATAATTGCCGTGACGCGGGCGATATCTCGCCGCCGCGACAAATTCGACCTTGCCTTTCGATCTGAAACGGAGTTTCTCGCCGGCGGGCCACGCCCCCCCAACGGGGCGCTGTCCATCTGTAAGGATGGGAGACATCGCTATGACCACCCTCGCCAAGCCGGCGCAACGTCCGGCTCGCCCCGAGTTCTCTTCCGGCCCCTGCGCCAAGCGCCCAGGCTGGACCCCCGAAAATCTCAGAAACGCCGTGTTGGGCCGCTCGCACCGCTCGAAGCTGGGCAAGGCGCGCCTGAAGGCCGCCATCGACCAGACGCGCGAAGTGCTGGAAGTGCCCGCCGACTTCCTGATCGGCATCGTCGCCGGTTCGGACACCGGCGCCGTCGAAATGGCGATGTGGTCGATGCTGGGCGCCCGCCCGGTGCAGCTGATGGCCTTCGAATCGTTCGGCAAGGACTGGGTCACCGACGTGACCAAGCAATTGAAGCTGCCCAATGTCGAAGTGCTCGACGCGCCCTACGGCCAGCTGCCCGACACCTCCAAGGTCGATCCGGCCAAGGACCTGGTCTTCACCTGGAACGGCACCACCTCGGGCGTGCGCGTCCCGAACGCCGACTTCATCTCGGCCGACCGTGAAGGCATCACCATCTGCGACGCCACCAGCGCCGCCTTCGCCCAGGACCTGGACTGGACGAAGCTCGATGTCGTGACCTTCTCCTGGCAGAAGGCGCTGGGCGGCGAAGGCGCGCACGGCGTGCTGATCCTGTCGCCCCGCGCCGTTGCTCGCCTTGAGAGCTACACGCCGGCCTGGCCGATGCCGAAGCTGTTCCGCATGACCAAGGGCGGCAAGGTGTCCCTCGATATCTTCGAGGGCGCGACCATCAACACGCCGTCGATGCTGTGCGTCGAAGACGCCTTGGACGCCCTGAAGTGGGCCTCGTCCATCGGCGGTCTCCACGGCATGCAATCGCGCGCCGACCAGAACCTGGCGGTCATCGCCGACTGGGTGGCCAAGACCCCTTGGGTCGATTTCCTGGCCGCCACGCCGGACATCCGCTCCAACACCTCGGTTTGCCTCAAGGTCGTCGATCCCGCGATCGCCGCCCTGTCGGATGACGCCCAGGCCGACTTCGCCAAGAAGCTGGCCAGCCTGCTCGAGAAGGAGGGCGCCGCCCTCGACATCGGCGGCTATCGCGACGCGCCCGCCGGCCTGCGCATCTGGTGCGGCGCCACGGTCGAGGCTTCGGACCTGGAAGCCCTGACCCCCTGGCTGGACTGGGCGTTCGCCACCGTCTCGGCCGAGCTGGTCGCCGCCTAACACCTCGTATTGCGACCGGGATCCTCGTCCTTCGACACTGTCGGGACGGGGGTTCCGGATCACCCCCTCAGCAGTCGCCGCCCGAAGTCCGTCGAAGGACAGGGGCGACTCCCCAAGATCGGACACCTCACCATGGCTCCTCGCGTTCTCATCGCTGACAAGCTCAGCCCCGCCGCCGTCGACATCTTCAAGAACCGCGGCGTCGATTTCGACATCAAGGTCGGCCTGTCGAAAGACGAACTGATCGCCGTCATCGGCGACTATGACGGCATCGCCATCCGCTCGGGCGCCAAGCTCGACAAGGACGTCATCGCCGCCGCCCACAAGCTGCAGGTCATCGCCCGGGCCGGCATCGGCGTCGACAATGTCGACATCCCCGCCGCCACCGCCAAGGGCATCGTCGTGATGAACACGCCCTTCGGCAACTCGATCACCACGGCCGAGCACGCCATCGCCATGATGTTCGCCCTGGCCCGCCAACTGCCCGCCGCCGACGCCAGCACCCAGGCCGGCAAGTGGGAGAAGAACCGCTTCATGGGCGTGGAGCTGTACGCCAAGACGCTGGGCCTGATCGGCGCCGGCAATATCGGCGGCATCGTCGCCGACCGCGCCCTGGGCCTGAAGATGAAGGTCGTCGCCTACGACCCGTTCCTCAGCCCCGAACGCGCCATCGAGATGGGCGTCGAGAAGGTCGAGCTGGACGACCTGCTGGCCCGCGCCGACGTCATCACCCTGCACACGCCCCTGACCGACAAGACCCGCAACATCCTGTCGGCCGAGGCGCTGGCCAAGACCAAGAAGGGCGTCCTGATCGTCAACTGCGCCCGCGGCGGCCTGGTCGATGAAGTGGCCCTGCGCGCCCTGCTCGACAGCGGCCATGTCGGCGGCGCGGGCTTTGACGTGTTCATCACCGAGCCCGCCAAGGAAAACCCGCTGTTCGGTTCGGACCGCGTCGTGGCCACCCCGCACCTGGGCGCCTCCACCTCGGAAGCTCAAGAGAACGTGGCCCTGCAGGTCGCCGAGCAGGTCAGCGACTATCTGCTGACCGGCGCCGTCACCAACGCCCTCAACAGCCCGTCGATCACGGCCGAAGAAGCCCCCAAGCTGAAGCCGTTCGTGGCCCTGGCCGAGAAGATCGGCGCCCTGGCCGGTCAGATGGTCGACTTCGGCATCAAGGCCATCGACATCGCCTATGAGGGCGAGGTCTCCAGCCTCAACGTCAAGCCGATGACCTCGGCCGCCCTGTCGGGGATCCTCAAGCCCATGCTGGCCGAGATCAACATGGTTTCGGCCCCGGCCGTGGCCAAGGAGCGCGGCATCACCGTCTCCGAGAGCCGCCAGGAGGTCAGCCCCACCTATGACAGCCTGATGCGCATCACCATCACCACCGAAAAGGGCAAGCGCGCCTTTGCCGGCACGGTGATCGCCGGCGCGCCGCGCGTCGTCGAGGTCAAGGGCATGGAGCTGGACGCGGCCTTCTCGCCGGCCATGCTCTATATCAACAATCTCGACAAGCCGGGCTTCATCGGCGCCCTGGGCATGCTGCTGGGCGAGGCGGGCGTCAACATCGCCACCTTCAACCTGGGCCGCGTCTCGGCCGACGAGGACGCCATCGCCCTGGTCGGCGTCGACCAGGCCCCGACGGCCGAACTGCTGGGCAAGATCCAGGCTCTGCCGCACGTCAAGGAAGCCCGCGCGCTGACCTTCTAGGCCGCGTCGACCTTTCCCGTCCCGGATGGCCGATGGTCGATCCGGGACGGGACGATGGCCAGTAGGGTGGCTAAAGCTGGCTCCGTCCTTGCGCCGCCTGGATGACGCCACTTTTTCATTCGATAGGCCGCGCATGCTGTTTCGCAATCGCAAGATCAACGCCCTGGCCTTCGCGATCTTTGTCGCGGCGGCGGCCTTCGCCCTGTGGCGCGCCCTGCTGCCCGATGACGGCGGCCTCAGCCTCATCCCGTGGGACAAGGCCAAGCATTTCATCGTCTTCTATGTCCTGACCGCCCTGGCGATCACCGCCCTGCCGGCCAGCCGCTTCTGGCGCATCGGCGTGGTGCTGCTGGCGTTCGGCGGACTGATCGAGCTGCTGCAGGCCCTGGTCGGCCGCGACGCGGCCTGGGGCGATGTGCTGGCCGACGCCTGCGGGATCTGCGCGCTGTTTGGACCCATCATCCTGCGCGACCTGACCGTCGGGCGCGCCACCCTGCCGATCGCCACGCCCCTAGAGGTAGGCCAGGTGCTCGGGCAGGAAGTAAAAGAGCCACTCTAGCTTCAGCACGTTCTGCAGCTCCCGGAAGCTGGGCGGCTGATAGCGCGACACGATGTGCAGCGGCGTTCCGGTGATCTTCAGCGCCTCGATCAGCAGCACGATCGAGGTGTCGACCGTGGCGATCCGCGCGGCGCGCTCGATCACCGTGCTCCAGTCGATCAGGCTGTAACCCTCGATCATCTGTAGACGGATTTCCTTCTCGGGGGCCCGATGCGGGAAGGGAATGGTCCGCGAGCTGCAGGTCTCGTTGATCAGGGCATAGGGCACGCCGTCGTCCAGACCCAGCAACTTGAACAGCGCCTCTTCCTTGGCCAGGTCGCGGCGCAGCTCCACATAGTCGGCCCAGTCGGCCATCTCGACCCCGGCCACCTGATACTTCAGGTCCATGGTCTGTTCGGGCGCATAACGCCAGCTGAAGAACAGCGACAGATAGGTGTAGTTGGGCCCCTCGATCGGGCACAGGGCCAGCTTGTCGCCCAGGAACAGGGTCTCGTCCTTGAAGTCGAAATCGTCCTCCAGCAGGGGCGTCTCGACATTGGCCGGCATCACCAGGGCGTCATAGAGCCACTTGTGCTTCTCCAGCACGGGCATGATCACGCGACGACCCTGGGCGGCATAGGTCTTGGCGATCTTCTGGATGAAAATCAGATCGCCGGCCATGCCGGGCTGGAAGATGATCACGGGCTTCATGGGGGGCTCGCAGAATCAGGGTGACAGCCAGTCTGTCATAACTTCGCCGTTCCGCGCCCTGTGGCGGATTTGCCGGGACGCACGGCTTCGCAACCTCGCGCGGAAACCGCCGAGTTATTGGGAAGGGTCGCGGAGCGTCCGGGCCTCGCCCGGAATGTGTGAGTTCTAAGTACCGTTTCGACGAAGACGAACGCTCCGCGTGATCGTTATCCCTCTGGCCGGCACGCGCGGGTCTCGTTCAACCCTTTGCACCCATCCGGGCTGCCCTCCTCGCGACGGACCCAGCCCTGAAGCTGCAGCCACGCCGATTCCGGAGGACCCGGAACGCACCTTCGGACGGGCGGGGACCTCCGACGAGAGTTCCCCGATGGACAGGTTTACGTCACCTGTCCTCGTTTAAGCCCAGCCCGGTCCCGCTCACGCGACTCCGGTGGCCCCGCTCGATCACCCCTGACAGCCGCCTCTGGTCGCCGGCCGGACGCCCTTCCCGTGCTGTCAGGTGAGATTGATTATGCGGGCGGTTTCAGCGCGGAGGATTGGCGCGATCAACTATTTTACAAGCCGCTGATCGGGTTGGGGTTTGTTCTGGAAAGAACGGGGATTGGGCGCGACGTATCCCCGTACGCCCAGCCCTCTCCCAGAGGGAGAGGGAGGGACCCACGCTTGCGTGGGAGGGTGAGGGGTTACACCGTCAGCCGCCCTGGAGCCCGAAGGCCCTGCCTTGTCCGGAAGGGCTTCGCAAACCCCTCATCCTCCCACGCCTGCGGCGCGGGGCCCTCCTTCTCCCTCTGGGAGAAGGTTCGATGGGGCGTCCAGCCCACCTTCGCGCCGAAGGGAGCCATCCTTGCATCTCACGGCGAGACGATCGCCGGTCTGTCCAGGTTGCTCAAGGACGGCCCTGCGGGCCGCCGCGCCGCGGCGACGCGGAGCGTCGTCCTTGACCAACCTGGACAGACCGGCACGCTGCAGCCTCCAAGAGATGTAAGGATGAGCGCGACGCCGGGGCGTCGGCTTTTTGGCGTGAAGGCAAAGGGCGCTTTCGACCCGAGTCGGACGTTCAGTCTCCGGCACCCATAGCGGGCATTTCATGGGCCGCTCTCAGCGCGGCAAGCGCGCCTGCTGGGAATGGCATGTTCCACCATTCTCGATAGCCGACATCACCTTTGTCGCTGAACACGGCTCTCGCCGCATTTTCAACGGCCAAGGTGAATTCCCGCGCGTCGCACTCGGATCGAAAGCACTCGTCGCCCGCTTCAATCGGGGCATTTCCTTGAAAGTCGGGGAACTCGAGTACGCGCACGAACAGCCGCCTTGAATCGACATCGCGTTGAAGGTGAAGTCGCCACTCTTGGGGTTCACGGTCAAAGCCGCAGGTCGCTTCGCGACCACCAGCCGCAATCTGTAACGCTGCGCGAAGCAGGTCTCCTAGTGCGTCGGAGCAGTAGCTTGCTCCTTCCATGACAAAGGTTTTCGAACCAATCGCGAGGACGTAGTCAGCCCATCCCGGGCCTCCGTCCTTGATCGTGATCTTCACTGCTTCGGAATCGACCATGTGTATTTCTTAGAGCGTTAGCGGCCAATGCCAACGTCTGCTAACCACCCCAAGCTGACGTTCCCGACGTCCGCACTGCGCGGCCTGGCCGAAGGTCCGCCTTCCGCGTCGGAGCCAATTTCCGGACCCGACCCCTAGCTGACTTCGAGGCCCGATAGAAAACGACGGCCTTTCGCGCCTGATCCGCGTCAGCCGCCGGCCCATGGCGGAGACTCGCAGGGTTCGATAGCTTGACCTTATGAACAGCCTTTCGCCCGCATACCTCTCGGCCATCGCGATCCAGATCGGCGCTTTGAGCGCCTTCCTCGGCGGCTTCTCGGCGACGTTCCTAGGCACCCTGCTCGCGCTGGGCCTGCGAGGTCGAACAGCGTCTATATCTATCGCCTTCGCGGTCAGTTCGTCCGTCGCCTTCATCGTCGCTGTGGTAGCTTCTACTGCCCTGGTCGCGATCCTGCACCCAGACGCACCTACCTCTGCGCATGCCACGGCATCAGGCGGGGCGAGGGTCCTTCTGACACTGAGCTTCGTGGTGGGTCTCTACGCGCTGCTCGCGAGCTTGGCCTTGAGCGGTTGGTCGAGATCGCGTGGAACCGGATTAGCCACGAGTATCGCGGCCGGGATCGGCATTGTTCTCGTCACCGGCCTCGTCGTCGGCTTCAGTTGACGCGATGCAGCCAGGCGTGTTGTGAGCCTAGGCAGGGTCAGAGTCCGCTCACCACCCATAGCGGACGATCCCTAGGTCCGCTCGTGACCCGGTGGCCAACGCCGAGCTTCCGCTCCGTTCCCGTCCCACCAAAAGTCAGCTTCCCTCAGCCCAGCAACCGCCGGGCCAGGTCCTGGATCAGGGGGCTGGCTACGAGCACGCCGTGGAGGGGCTGGGCGGCGATGATCAGGCCCACGCCCCAGAGATAGGCCGGATGCACGCGGCGCCGGGTGGCCAGGTCATAGGCGGGTCCGATCAGGGCGAGCAGGATCAGCAGCCCGGTGGCGGCTGGAATGATCATCGAAAGGCCAAGTTCGCGCAGCGGCAGAAACCGGCCCAGCGCGGGCCAGGTCAGCAGGATGGTCGCGCACAGCATCAGCCGCTTGTGCCAGGCGCCGTTCCTGCGAAGCAGAATGGCCGTCCCATACAGGCCCACGAACAGGCACAGATCCAGGCCGTCGGCCGCCATCATCATCGCGGGCGTGAAAAACGGCGGCGTCGCGCCCCGGTGGATGGCCATGGCGTTGGTGAGGATGCCCAAGGGCGCCATGACCACGACCAGCCCGATCGACAGCCATCCCAGCCGCCGGTGCAGGGACAGGGACCGGCGTCCCGCCAGCCAGCTCTGGACGGCGAACAGGACGATCCAGGCGCTCATGACCGCGCCGTGCAGGTGAACCCACAGCGGCAAGCCGGGCGGTGCCAGACTGGACGCGTAGCTGGGGCCAAAGCCGCTGACGACGACCAGGGCGACCACCAGGGACATGATCAGGAAAAACCGACGGTCGGTCCCCGGACCAAACCGTTGCGTGATGTCAGCTGACGTCATGTGATCCCCCCCGGTCCCCACGCGAGCTTAGGGGCAATGGGCTCTCCCGTGAAGTCGGGTGGCTTGGGCCGGCCCGGCGCCGCGCATCCCCGGAACCTTCCGCGTCCCAGAGCCTTTTGTCGTGACCTCTGGGAGATCCACATCATGTTGAAATCAATGACGGGCGTCGCGCTGGCCGGCCTGCTGCTGGCCGCCTGCGGCGAGAAGAACGCCGACCATGAAAAGGTCGAAGGCCCGGCCGTTTCGGCCGCCGCCGCGCCGACCAATGTCGCTGTCGACACCGCGCCGACGACCGGTGAAAGCGGCCCGACGCCGGGCGCCAGTTCGTACACGGCCGATCAGGCCCGGGTCGCCATCGAGAAGGCCGGCTACACCGAGCTGGGCCCGCTGAACCAGAACACCAACGGTGTCTGGCAGGGTAACGCGATGAAGGACGGCAAGCCGGTCAGCGTCTCGATCGACTACAAGGGCGCGATCACCGCGCTCTAGATCTCGAACAGCTCTTCAATCCAAAAATCTCGGGAAAAAGCCATGAGCAAGACGATCACCCGGCTGTTCGACAGCCACGTTCAAGCCGTCCAAGCGGTCTCCGATCTGGAAGCCCGCGGCATCCATCACGACAAGATCAGCCTGGTCTCCGACAACACCGACAACTGGCATGACGGTCACAAGCACGCCGGCGGCGCGCCTGGGACCGCCGGTCCGCTGGGCGATCGCAATGGCGATGGCGAAAACGATGTCGCCGACGGCGCCGGCAAGGGCGCGGCCACCGGCGGCCTGATCGGCGGCGGCGCGGGCCTGCTGGCGGGCCTGGGCATGCTGGCCATTCCGGGCCTGGGTCCGGTGGTGGCGGCGGGCTGGCTGGCCGCGACCGCTGTAGGCGCGGTGGTCGGCGCGGCCGCCGGCGGCGCGACGGGCGGACTGCTGGGCGCGCTGAAGGAAGCGGGCCACAGCGACGAGGAAGCCAATGTCTATGCCGAAGGCGTGCGCCGCGGCGGCGCCCTGGTCAGCGTCAAGGCGCATGACGACGAGATCGCCACGGTTGAGGCGATCCTGAACGAGCGTCTCGGCGTTGATGCGACGACGCGCGGCGAGGCCTATCGCCAGAGCGGCTGGACGGCTTTCGATCCGGCCGCCACGCCGTATAACGCCGCCGACATCGGTCGCGAACGCACCCTGTATGGCGAGAGCCGTTCGTTCACGACGGTCGAAGACGTCGCCACGGATGACGAACTGCGTCGCCCCGACCGTCCCGCGATCGATCCGGCGCGCCGGGAATACTGAGGAGGCCGCCCTGGCTCCGGGATTCCGGAGCCAGGGCGCCTTTCGCGATGGCGGCCGAACGGGCGGCCGTCACCAGCTGTCGACGCGCACCTGCCAGGGGCGGGTCGAGCCCGCCGCCGCGTCGAGACCGCCGACCACCCAGCGCCGCGTGTCGGCCGGGTCGATCACCGCGTCGATCTCCAGCGCAGCCGCCATGCTGGTGGCCTTGCCGGCCGCGTAGAGCCGCGCGACCAGCTGGTCGTACAGCGCCTTTTGCTCGGCCGGATCGGTCAGGGCTTCCAGCTCCTTGCGGTAGCCCAGCTTGACCGCCCCCTCCAGACCCATGCCGCCGAACTCGCCCGTGGGCCAGGCGGCGATGAAGGCGGGGGAATGGAAGCTGCCGCCGGCCATGGCTTGCGCGCCCAGGCCATAGCCCTTGCGGGTGACCACGGTGAACAGCGGTGAGCGCAGCTTGGCGCCGGCGATGAACTGGCGGCTGACGCGGCGCACGGCGGCGGCGTCCTCGCTGTCGGGCCCCACCATGAAGCCGGGGGTGTCGCACAGGCTCAGCACCGGCAGGGCGAAGGCGTCGCACAGCTGCAGGAAGCGGGCGGCCTTGTCGGCCCCGTCGCAGTCGATCGCGCCGCCCAGATGGCGCGGGTCGTTGGCGATCAGGCCCATGGGGCGGCCCTCGATGCGGATCAGGCCGGTGACCATCCCCGCCGCGAAGCCGCCGCGAAGCTCCAGGAACGAGCCCTCGTCCACTAGCCCGCTAATCAGCGTGCGCACGTCATAGACCCGCAGGCGGTTCTCGGGGATCGCGCCCCGCAGCCGCCGCTGCTCCGGCGCGGTCCAGTCGGCGAGCTTGCCCTGGAAATAGGACAGGGCCTGCTTGGCCAGCCGGGTGGCGTGGGCCTCGTCGTCGGCCAGGATGTCGATGACGCCATTGGCCCACTGGTGGGCCGAGGGGCCGATCTGCTCGGGTTTGAAAACGCCCAGCCCGCCGCCCTCGATCATGGCGGGGCCGCCCATGCCCAGATTGGAGTCGCGGGTGGCGATGATGATCTCCGACAGGCCGGCGATGGCGGCGTTGCCGGCAAAGCAGCGACCCGCGACGATGGCGATCTTGGGGACCAGGCCCGACAGCTGGGCGAAGCTGCGGAAGGTGGGCACGTCCAGCCCGGCCACGGCCGTGGTGTCGGTGTCGCCCGGCCGCCCGCCGCCGCCCTCGGCGAACCAGACCACCGGCAGCTTCTGGTCGGCGATCACCGCCATCAGCCGGTCGGTCTTGCGGTGGTTCATCGCCCCCTGAGTGCCCGCCAGCACGGTGAAGTCATAGGCGAGCGCCGCGCAGCGGGCCTTGTCGGGCGCGAAGAGGCCGCCGTTCACGGTTCCGATGCCGGTGATCAGGCCGTCGGCGGGGGTGTTGGCGATCAGGTCCTCGGTCGTGCGCCGACGCTTCTGGGCGGCGATGGCCAGGGCGCCGTATTCGAGGAAGCTGCCGGGATCGACCAGGTCTTCGATATTTTCCCGCGCCGTGCGGTGACCGGTCTTGCGGCGGCGGGCGACGGCCTCGGGCCGGGCCTCGTCGAGGGTGAAGCGGTGACGGGCGATGACTTCGGCGAGGTCCGGGCGAAAGGCGTCCAGATCCTCGGCTGCCGCATCGACGGCGACGGCGGCGTCCAGCTCGACCGGTTCCAGGAACATCAGCGGCTGGCCCTCGGCCACGGTCTGTCCGGGCGCGGCGGCGATCTTCAGCACCCGTCCGCCGGACGCGGCATGGACCAGGTGCTCCATCTTCATGGCCTCCAGCACCGCCAGGGCCTGACCCGGACGGACCAGATCGCCCTCCGCGACCTCGATGGCGCCGACCGTGGCGGCCAGCGGCGCGGCGATGGCGACCGCGCCGTCCAGGGTCTCGAAGGTGGTCTCCACCGTCGTGACGGCGGGCGACAGCGCCTGGGCCCGCGCCGACAGGGCGGCGGCGTGATCCTCGATGAAGCGGGTGGTGGTGGCGCCGTCCCGGGCCTGGGCGGTTTCCAGGATCGCCCGGATCAGCGGCGCGGTGGTGGCGACGCCGGAGATCGTGAACTCGGCCAGGGCCCGGTCCAGTCGCGCGGCGGCTTCGGCGGGCGTGCGGCCCCGCGCGATCACCTTGGCGAGAAGGCTGTCATAGGCCCCGCCCACCGCCAGGCCCACCGCGCCGGCGCCGTCCACCCGCACGCCCAGGCCGCCCGGAGTGGCGTAGGCGGTCAGGGTTCCGGACGAGGGTTTCACCTGGCCGTCGGCGCTCAGGGTCTCGGCATTGACCCGCGCCTGGATCGCCGCGCCCACGACGGGCGGGGCGGTGGTCAGGCCCAGCTCGGCCAGGGTCTCGCCCGCCGCCAGCTCGAACTGCAGGCGGACGAGATCCAGGTCCGTGACCTCCTCGGTGACGGTGTGTTCGACCTGCAGACGGGGATTGGTCTCGATGAAGGCGAAGTCGCCGGTGGCGGCGTCCAGAAGATATTCCACGGTCGCCAGGCCGCGATAGCCGGCGCACAGGGTCTCGGCGGCGCTGGCCATGGCCGCGCGGGTGGCGGCGGGCAGGTTAGGGGCGGGGGCGATCTCGACCAGCTTCTGGTTGCGCCGCTGCAGCGAGCAGTCGCGGTCGCCCACGGCCAGCACGCGGGTTCCGTCGCCGACGATCTGCACCTCGATGTGCCGGGCCCGTTCGATCAGCTTTTCGGCATAGAGGCCGTCGTCGCCGAACGCGGCCCTGGCCTCGCGGGCGCAGGCGGCGAAGGCGGCTTCCAGCTCGCCGGGATCCAGCACCAGCCGCATGCCGCGCCCGCCGCCGCCGGCCCGCGCCTTGAGCATGATCGCGCCGTGCTCGGCCTGGAAGGCGATGGCGTCCGCCAGGTCCAGCGCGCCGGTCCCGGGGATCAGCGGCACGGCCAGCCGGGCCGCCAGGGCCCGGGCGGCGGCCTTGTCGCCGAAGGTCTCCAGGTGCTCGGGCGAGGGCCCGATGAAGGTGATCCCCGCCGCCGCGCACGCCCGGGCCAGGCCGGCGTTCTCCGACAGAAAGCCATAGCCGGGATGCAGGGCGTCGCAGCCGGCGCCCTTTGCGGCGGCGATGATGGCGTCGATGTCGAGATAGGCCCGTACGCCCGAGCCCGGCAGGGCCACGGCCTGGTCGGCGGCGGCGATGTGCGGGCTGGCCGCCTCGTCGCCCGCATGGACCGCCACGCTGCGCACCCCCAGTTCGGCGGCCGCGCGGGCGATGCGGATGGCGATCTCGCCGCGATTGGCGATCAGCACGCGCTGGAACATGAGGTCTCCCCGGACGGCGGGTTCATACGGCCGTTTGACGCAGCATGGCCGCCCCCGCTTGACTCTCCAACCCCATAAGATCAGAACAAAAGTGGAACAAAAGGATTGGAAGGATGCCCGGATCGCGCCAGGCGCGTCTCGCGGCTTTGAAGGGCCGGATCGCTGCTCTGGAAGCAGGGACTCGGACTCCGACTCCGGTCCTGGCCTTTGGCGATCCCCGGATCGACGGCTGTTTCCCGGCCGGCGGCCTGCCGTCGGGGGCCTGGCACGAGGTGATGGGCGCGGGGCTGGAGGATGAGACCTGCGCCGCCCCCGCCGCCTTCGCCGCCCTGCTGGTCCGGCCCCTGCTGAAGACCGGGGCGGTGGTCTGGGTGATGCGGCGCACCGACCTGTTCGCGCCGGGCCTGGCGGGGCTGGGTGTTCCCACCGGCCGGCTGATCCAGGTCCGGGCCCGCGACGAGGCCGAGGTGCTGTCGGTGCTGGAGGACGCGCTGGGCACCGTCGGCGTCGCCGCCGCCATCGGCGAGGCTGAGGCTCCGGAGCTGAAGGCCGGACGACGGCTGCAGCTGGCCTGCGAGAAGCGCGGCAGTCTGGGCGTGCTGCTGCACCGGCGGCCCTATGGCGGTCCGGTTGGCCAGGCGCGGACGGTGTCGGGCTCGTCGTCGTTCAGCCGCTGGCGCATCGCCGGCGCGCCCAGCCAGCCGCCGCCGGATGTTCCGGGCCTGGGCCCGCCGCGCTGGCGGGTCGAACTTGAGCGCTGCCGGGGCGGACGTTCCGGCAGCTGGATCCTGGAGTCTTCGGAGGCCGAGCATGGCCCGCATCCTTTCCGTCTGGTGTCCCAACTGGCCGATCACGACGTGGCGGCGGCGGAATCCGGGGGCAGCACGGCCGAGGCCGAGAAGGCCCCCTCAGTCGCTCCGCGACAGCTCCCCCAGAGGGGGAGCATCGCGGACCTGCGCACGACCAGATCCTCCCCTCTGGAGGTAGCCGCCTGGCCGCGCGAAGCGCGCGCCCGAGGACAGGCTCCGGGCCGGAGGGGGCCAGCGCCGCCCTTCGCCCTGCTGGTCTCCGAAGCCGGAACCCGCCGCCTGGCCGCCATCGTCCAGGGCTACGTGGACTCGGGGCCTGCGTCCCGGCCAGAAGGCCGCCGACGCCATGGCGCTGGCGCCGACCTAGTCACCGCCGACCACGATCCCGACGCGGATCGCGCCGCGCTGGAGGCCCTCAGCGACTGGTGCGTGCGGTTCTCGCCGGCCGTGGCGATCGACGGCGAGGATGGTCTGTTCCTCGACATCACCGGCGCCGATCACCTGTGGGGCGGCGAGGCGGCGATGCTGGCCGACCTGCTGGCGCGGCTGGCGGCGCTGAGGCGTGCCGGCCCGCGCGGCGATCGCCGACACGCCCGGCGCGGCCTGGGCGCTTGCCCGCTTTGGCGCGGCGGGCCAGATCGCTCCACCCAACGGCCAGCGCGCCCTGCTGGTCGAGCTGCCGGTCGCGGCCCTGCGACTGGATCAGACCGCCACCGCCCAGCTGCCACGCCTGGGCCTGTTCCGCATCGGCCAGATCCTGGGCCTGCCCCGCGCCCAGCTGGCCAAGCGGTTCGGCATGGCCCTGACCGTGCGCCTGGACCAGGCCCTGGGGGCGGCGGGTGAGGCCCTGGTGTTCCGGCGTCCGGCCAGTCCGTGGTTCGACCGCGTCGCCTTCGCCGAGCCGATCAGCGCGCCCGACGACCTGGCCCGGGTGGTCGGCGACGTCACGTCCCTGATCTGCAAGCGGCTGGAGGCCGAGGGCCAGGGCGCGCGGCGGTTCGAGGTGGTCTTCCACCGGCTGGACGGCAAGGCTATGCCGGTGCGGGCGGGCCTGGCGCGGCCGGGTCGCGACGCCGCGCGCCTGACCCGGCTGATGGTCCCCAAGCTGGACGTCATCGACCCCGGCTTCGGGATTGAGGTGGTCACGGTGTTCGCCGGCGACGTCGAGCCCCTGACCGCCGTGCAGGCCCGGCTCGACGCCGAGGCCGGAGCGGGCCTGGACGAGACCCTGGCGCCGCTGGTCGACCGGCTGATCAACCGCCTGGGCGAGGACCGCGTCTGGCGCGCCGATCCGTATGAGAGCCACGTGCCCGAACGCTCGGTCATCCGCCGCGCGCCGCTGGCCTCGCCCTCCGAAAAGACCTGGGACCCGGAGCGGCCCCGGCCGGTGCGCCTGTTCAAGCGGCCCGAGCCGATCACGGCGATGGCCAAGCTGCCCGACGATCCGCCGGTCCAGTTCCAGTGGCGCGGCCGGTCGCACCGCGTGCGCCGCGCCGAGGGGCCCGAGCGCATTGGCCAGGAGTGGTGGCGCGGCGATTTCGACGACACCGGGCCCGGCCGGATCCGCGACTATTACCGGGTGGAAGACGAGGCCGGCGGGCGGTTCTGGATCTTTCGGCAGGGGCTGTTCGGGACGGGCGAGGACCCGAAGTGGTGGTTACATGGCCTGTTTGGGTAACTGGATCACTTGCCCCCACCGGACCGCTTGCGCAGGTCGTCCGCCCCCGTAGGGGGCGGATGATCTCATCTTCCCCCTCCGGGGGAGGAGGGCCGTCAGCGCCCGGAGGGGGCAAGGCCAGTGACCCCCGCCTACGCCGAGCTGCAAACCACGCAGCAACTTCATCGTTCCTGCACGGCGCGTCGCATGCCCGCGAGCTGATGCCCACCGCCGAGGCGCTGGGCCTCGAGCGCGATCGGCATCACCGACCGCAACACCCTGGCCGGGGTGGTGCGGGCCTGGGCGGCGGCGCGCGAGCTGAAGGTCCGGGCCCTGACCGGTTGCCGGCTGGACTTCGTCGACGGAACGCCCAGCCTGCTGTGCTACCCGTCCGACCGCGAGGCCTTTGCCCGGCTGACGCGGCTGCTGACCGTGGGCCAGCGCCGGGCCCGCAAGGGCGAGTGTGAGCTGCACTGGGAAGACTTCCTGGCGCATGCCGACGGGCAGCTGGCGCTGATCGTGCCGCCCGCCAAGCTGGACGAGGCCTTCACCACCGACCTGACCCGCATGGCCGGTGACCTGCGCGGCCGGGTCTGGCTGGCGGCCAGCCGGGCCTATGCCGCCCGCGACCTGCAGCGCCTGGCGCGGCTGGACGAACTGGCCCGCGAGGCCGGCGCGCCGATGGTGGCCACCAATGACGTGCTCTATCACGCGCCCGAACGGCGGCCCCTGCAGGACGTGATGACCTGCGTGCGCGAGCACTGCACCATCCACGAGGCGGGCTTTCGGCTGGAGGCCAATGCCGAGCGCCACCTGAAGACGCCCGCCGAAATGGTCCGCCTGTTCGAGCGCTGGCCCCGCGCGGTCGAGCGCACGATGGAGATCGTAGAGCGCATCGATTTCGACCTGGGCAAGCTGCGCGAGGAATATCCTGACGAGCCCGTGCCGCCGGGCAAGACGTCGATGCAGCACCTGACCGACCTGACCTTCGCCGGCGCGGCCTGGCGCTATCCGGGCGGGGTTCCGGAAAAGGTGGTCGCGCAGCTGAATGAAGAGCTGCGGCTGATCGGCAAGATGGACTACCCCAACTATTTCCTCACCGTGCACGACATCGTGCAGGAGGCGCGGAAGATGGGGATCCTGTGCCAGGGGCGGGGATCGGCGGCCAATTCCTCGGTCTGTTACTGCCTGGGCGTCACCTCGATCGACCCCACCGAGCACCGCCTGCTGTTCGACCCGCTTCATCTCGGAAAATCGCGGCGAGCCGCCGGACATCGACGTCGATTTCGAGCACGAGCGGCGCGAGGAGGTGATGCAGTATGTGTATCGCCGCTATGGCCGCGACTATGCCGCGCATCTGCGGCGACGGTGATCCGATTACCGGCCGCGCAGCGCCATCCGCGACGTCGGGCAAGGCCCTGGGCCTGACCGAGGACGTCACCAGCCTGCTGGCCGCCGCGGTCTGGGGCAGCTGGGGTTCGGGCCTGCCGGAAGAGCACATCCGCAAGGCGGGGCTGGACCGCTGACGCGCCGGAGATCGCCCGCGCCGTCAGCCTGGCCACCGAGCTGCTGGGCTTTCCCCGCCACCTGTCGCCAGCACGTCGGCGGCTTCGTGCTGACCAAGCGGCGGCTGGACGAGACCGTGCCCATCGGCAACGCCGCCATGAAGGACCGCACCTTCATCGAGTGGGACAAGGACGACATCGACAGCCTGGGCTTGATGAAGGTCGACATCCTGGCGCTGGGCATGCTGACCTGCCATCCGGCGCGCGCTTGCGATGATCCCGAACCCCGAGCCGGAGCGCGCGGGCCTGCCCACGCGCCATGGAGGACCTGCCCGAGACCGACGACGCCACCTACGATGATCTGCAAGGCCGATACGCTCGGCGTCTTTCAGGTCGAGAGCCGGGCGCAGATGTCGATGCTGCCCCGGCTGAAGCCGGCGGACATTCTATGACCTGGTGATCGAGGTGGCGATCGTCCGGCCCGGCCCGATCCAGGGCGACATGGTGCATCCCTATCTGCGCCGCCGAAACGGCCAGGACCCGGTGGAATGGCCCGCGCCGTCGCCCGAGCACGGCCCAGCCGACGAGCTTAGGGGCATCCTGGGCAAGACCTTCGGCGTGCCGCTGTTCCAGGAACAGGCCATGAGTCTGGCCATCGAGGCCGCCAAGTTCACGCCCGACGAGGCCGACGGCCTGCGCAAGGCCATGGCTACCTTCAAGAACCTGGGCACACCGGCCGAGTATCGCGACAAGTTCGTCGAGGGCATGGCCGGGCGCGGCTATCAGCGCGACTTCGCCGAGCGCTGCTTCAAGCAGATCGAGGGCTTTGGCCACTATGGCTTTCCGGAAAGCCACGCGGCCAGTTTCGCCAAGCTGGTCTATGTCTCGGCCTGGATGAAATGGGCCTGGCCGGATGTGTTCTGCGCCGTGCTGATCAATTCCCAGCCGATGGGGTTCTATCAACCGGCCCAACTGGTGCGCGACGCCCGCGAGCATGGCGTCGATGTGCGGCCGCCCGATGTGATGACCAGCGACTGGGACTGTACGCTGGAGGACAGACGCTCTGCCTCCCCCTTGGATGGGGGAGGGGCAGGGGTGGGGGTGACCCCGGTGGCGGGCCTGAGCGGGGCCGCGCCACATTCTGACACGCTGTCACCCCCATCCCCGACCCTTCCCCCATCCAGGGGGAAGGAAGATTTTCGCCCCGATAAACTCTTCAACCCCGACACCCGCCCCCTGTGGAAGGCCGTCCGCCTGGGTCTGCGTCAGGTGAAAGGCGTGCGCGAGGCCGAGGCCAAGCTGCTGGCCATGGCGCGGGACGAGGGCGCGCGAACCCCCGCCGACTTCGCCCAGTACGGCGTTCCGCAACGGGCGCTGGAGCTGCTGGCCGAGGCCGACGCCTTTGCGTCAACGGGCCTCAGCCGGCGCGAGGCTCTGTGGGCGGTCAAGGGTGTCAAGGGCGAGAGCAAGGCGCCCGTCCAGGCGCCGCTGCTGGCCGGCCTGCCGCTGTTCGAGACGCCGGTGGCCCTGCCGTCCATGGCCCTGCCCCAGGCCGTGGCCGAGGACTATCGCACCACCAGCCTGTCGCTGAAGGCCCATCCTTGCGGCTTCCTGCGGCCGTTGCTGACCCGGCTGGGCGCGATCACGGCCGACCAGCTGCCGGGGATCAAGGACGGCAAGCGGGTGGCGGTGGGCGGCGTCGTGCTGATCCGCCAGCGCCCCGGCACCGCCAAGGGCGTGGTGTTCATCACCCTGGAGGACGAGACCGGCGTGGCCAATGCGGTGGTCTGGAAGGACCGCTTCGAAGCCGACCGCAACACGGTGATGACCGCCAGCTTCCTGATCGTGCACGGCCGCGTGCAGTCGGCCGAGGGGGTGATCCACGTGGTGGCCGAGCGCTTCACCGACCTGTCGGCCGAGCTGGGGCAACTGCGCGATGATCCCGAGGCGTCCGGCCCGGCTGCGCATAGCCGGGGAGGCCGGCGACTGCAGCGGAGCCGGGATTTCCACTAGGGGTGCCGGCGGTCGCTTGCGGAGTCCTAGGCCCGCGTGCGCGCCTTGGTCTTCACGGCCGGCTCGGTCCCGCGAATGCGCTCGACCATGGCGAACAGCTGGGTGCGGACGCCGAACTCGTCGCCGGCCAGGGCGGAGGTTTCCAGCGTGGCCAGGACGTCGGCCTCGAGGATCGGCGGGGGCGTCATCGGGGCGGCTTCGATCACGCCGGCGGCCTTGGGGCGGGCGGCCTCGTTGACGTCGACCAGCACCTCGGTGAGCTTTTCGCCGTCGGCATGGGTGGTGATCTGGATCTCGATGTCGGTCCGGGACCAGGCCCTGCAGCTCGATCATCCGGCGGGCCAGGTCGATGATCTTGACCGGCTCGCCCATCTCCAGGGTCAGGACGCCGGCCGGGGGCTCGGACGAGCCGGCAGAGAGGGCGACGGCGCGCAGCACCAGTTGCACGGCCTCGGGGATGGTCATGAAGAAGCGCTCGACCGCCGCGTCGGTCAGGGTGATCGGTCCGCCCCGGGCGATCTGGTGCTGGAACAGCGGCACGACCGAGCCGGCCGAGCCCAGCACATTGCCGAAGCGCACGATGCTGACCCGCGTGTCGGCGCTGGAGCCGCCTGACGGGCACCAGGGCTCCGGCCATGCGCTTGGTCGCGCCCATGACGTTGGTCGGGCGAACGGCCTTGTCGGTCGAGATCAGGGCGAAGTATGCGCGGCGCTCGAAGGCCTTGGCGGCCATGGCGACGTTGCGGGTGCCCAGCACGTTGGTCCGGGCCCCCTCGCAGGGGTGGTTCTCGACCATGGTGACGTGCTTGAGCGCCGCCGCGTGGAAGACGATCTCGGGCCGCTCGGCGGCGAAGACGCGGTCCAGGCGGGCGGCGTCGCGCACGTCGCACAGCACTTCGCGGCGGGACAGGGTGGGCCAGGCCTCGCCGATCTCGCGGTCGATGTGGAACAGGTTGACCTCGGAGGCGTCCAGCATGGTCAGCTGGGCGCAGCCGCTGGCGGCGATCTGGCGGCAGAGCTCGGAGCCGATGCTGCCGCCGGCCCCGGTGACCAGCACGCGACGGCCCGCGACCAGGGCGCGGACGGGTTCGGGGTCGAGGCGCACGGGCGGGCGGCTGAGCAGTTCTTCGAGGCTGATCTCGCGCAGGGTGGCGGCGGTGTGGCCCATCTCGACCACGCCGTGGCGGCGCAGCAGGCGGACGCCCTCGCTCTTCAGGCGGCCCAGACGCTCGGCCCCGAAGGCGCTCATCGGGCTGTCGGCCAGGAACAGGATGGCGGCCGGGGCCAGGCCGCCCTCGCGCAGTTGGGCCAGCACCTCGTCAAAGGCCGGAATCGACCCCAGCACGCAGATGCCGCGCAGTTCGTCGCCGGTTTCCTTGTCCAGCGGCGAGACCACGCCGACCGGAGCGTAGCGCTCGCCCAGGCTGGCCGGGGCGCGCAGGAACTCCTCGGCCTCGACCGCCGAGCCGACGATCAGCAGGTTGGGCAGGGCGGGGTGAACCGCCGCCGGCCGCAGGCTGAGAATGGCTTCCAGCAGGACGCCCTCGTGCAGGCCGCGACGGATGACCCGCAGGCTGGCCAGCAGGAAGACCTGGATCACGAAGGCGCAGACCAGGGCCCGCAGGCCCTCGAAGCGCGCGATCACCAGCCAGGCCAGGCCGGAATAGACCACGCAGGTCACCAGGGACGAGCGGGCCAGGCGCAGGATGTCGCTGGCGGCGACGAATCGCCAGGGCGCGCGCTCGACCTTGAGGGCCAGCTCGACCAGGAGAGCGGAAACGGCGAACAGGCCGGCCTGCGACAGCGTGTGGGCGTCGAGGGTGGTGACGCCGGCGATCACGCGTCCGATGAGAAAGGCCAGGAAGGCCAACAGCACGTGGACTGCGATCTTTCCGGCACGACCCATCAGATGAAACTCTCCGTCAAGCAACGGGTCGCGACCCGAAGTTCGTCCGGGCTTAGCATGCTTGTTCGCCGCCGTCGCCCGTTCAGCCCCGGGCCAGTTTCAGAACATCCACGCGCTCACCGGCCAGGGCCGCCGGCGCGTTGACCGGCCGCCGGATCAGAGCATCGGCGCGCGAGAAGACGGTGACCAGGGAGGAATCCTGATCGGGGAATGCCGAGGCGACGGCTCGCCCCTCGGCGTCGACGGACAGCGCCGCTCGCATCCAGTGCTCGCGGGGGCCGTTGGCGGGCAGGGGGGCGGCGAGGGCGGCGACGGTCATGGCCGGCAGGGCCTCGCGTCCGGTCAGGGCGGCCAGCAGCGGGCGCAGGAACAGCTCGGCGCAGACCAGGGCCGAGGCGGGATTGCCGGGCAGGCCCAGCACGCGCCGGCCGTCGTTCAGGGTTCCGAACCAGGTCGGCTTGCCGGGGCGGATGGCGATGGTCTCGACCCGCAGGATCAGGCCCAGGCGATCCATGGCCGGCTTGACCAGGTCGTGATCGCCGACCGAGGCCCCGCCGATGGTGACGATCAGGTCGGCCTCGACGCCGGCCACCGCATCGGCGATCGCTTCGGCCCGGTCGGCGGCGGCGGTCAGGCGGACGGCCGATCCGCCCCAGGTCTCGACCAGGGCGGCCAGGGCTATGGAGCCTGATTCGAAGATCTGGTCGGGACCGGGGTCCCCGCCCGGCTGAACCAGCTCGTCGCCGGTGGCCAGGATGGCGACGCGGGGGCGGCGGGCGACCTCCAGCGTGGCCCGACCCGCCGCCGCCGCCAGGGACAGCCGCCAGGGATCCAGGCGGGCGCCGGCCTCAAGCAGGCGGTCGCCGGTCCTGAAGTCGCCGCCGGCGGGGCGGATGTGGGGCCTGGGCGCGTCGCCGGCTTCGAACCGCACGGTCTGGCCGTCGCGTTTGGCCTCTTCCTGGATGATCACCAGGTCGGCGCTGGCCGGAACCGGCGCGCCGGTGAAGATCCGCACGGCTTGGCCGGGGCCGACGGCGCGGGGATAGGCCCGCCCGGCGGCGCTTTCGCCGGCGATCGTGAAGCGGGTGTCCGGGGCGTAGTCGGCGCTGCTGATCGCCCAGCCGTCCATGGCCGAGGCGGCGAAGGGCGGCTGGTCGCGCGTGGCGTCTATGGCCCCGGCCAGGGTGCGGCCCAGGGCCTCGCCGATCGCCACGGTCTCGACGCCCATCAGGCCCGCGTCGGCCAGCATCCGGCCGCGCGCCTCTTCGACCGTGAGGTTCTTGAGCGGGGCGGGCGGGCTCATGGCCTAGCCGACGAAGGCGCGTTCGATCACGAAGTCGCCCGGCTCGGCGTTGGAGCCTTCCTTCAGGCCATGGGCCTCCAGCAGGGCGGCGGTGTCCTTGATCATGGCCATCGAGCCGCACAGCATCGCGCGGTCGTGCTCGGGATCGAACCGGTCGGTGTCCAGGCCCAGGTCGCGGAACAGCTGGCCGCTCTCGATCAGGTCGGTGAAGCGGCCCTGGCGCTCGAACGGCTCGCGGGTCACGGTCGGATAATAGACCAGCTGCGCGCGAGCCTCGTCGCCGACCAGCGGGTCGTCGAAGATCTCGTGGGTGAACAGGTCGCGATAGGCCAGTTCCTTCACCTCGCGCACGCCGTGGGCGACGATGACCTTCTCGAAACGGCTGTAGGCGTCGGGATCGCGGGCCACCGACAGCCAGGGCGCCAGGCCGGTGCCAGTGCCGAACAGGAACAGGCGCTTGCCGGGCGCGAACGGCGTCCAGCACCAGGGTGCCGGTCGGCTTCTTGCCCAGCAGGATCTGATCGCCGACCTGGATCTGTTGCAGGCGCGAGGTCAGCGGGCCGTCAGGCACCTTGATCGAGAAGAATTCCAGCTCCTCGGCGAACGACGGCGAGCCGATCGAATAGGCGCGCAGGATGGGCTTCTTCTCGCCCAGCTCTTCGCGCGGCGGCAGGCCGATCATCACGAACTCGCCCGAACGGAAGCGGAAGCTGGCGGGGCGGGTGATGGCGAAGCTGAAGAGCCGGTCGGTCCAGTGCTTCACCCAAAGCACGGTTTCCACGTACTGGGCGGCTTCCTTGGGGGGCGTGCTGATCGCGGTGGCCGTCATCTGGTCTCGATCCTGGGCGCGTCGAGACGCGCGGTTAGACTGGTGCGCCGCCACGGCCCTGAGGCGACGTGTGTCTCATGTGAGAAGAGCGGGCCCGCTGTCAACTTGGCTCGTCGTCGCGAAGGTGGGGAAAATATTTCTCAAAATCGTCAAAACTCAGCGTTCGGTTTTTTGAAACGTGTCAAAATTGTGATTGCCGCCCAACGAAACCGGGCGCACAGTCGTATTTTGCTTCGTTCGCGGAGCCAACGATACGGAGGAACGCATGCGGGTATGGTTCGTGGGGGCCGCCGCTTCGGCCGGTCTGTTAGCGTTTGGTTTGGCCGGTTGCAGCGAAGGCGGCGCGAAGACGAAAGTCGCGCAGGCTCAGCAAGTGGTAGTTGAAGCGAAGTCGGTGACGGCGACCGGGTGTGTCCGGCCCGTAGCGACAACGTCGTGCATCGTGGTGCGTGGCCGCGCCGGCGGATATTATGACATCAGCACCGCCAGCCCCGCGCCGGATCCGGCCAAGGGCGTCGCGATCTCGCTGCAGGGCAAGGACGCCGGCAAGAACACCGAATGCGGCCGTCAGCTGACGGATGTGCGGTGGTCGTATCTGGGCATCCAGTGCGCCGCGCCCGCCGCCTCGGCGTCGGCCGAGAAGGCTGAAAAGAAGGCCGGCTAGCGCTTGTCGTCAAAGGGGGACGCGCGAGCGGCCCCCCGATGGCGGACGGTGACCGTCTAGTTCGCGCCCGATCCAGGATCCGTGCGGGTCTTGGGTGATTTCGTGCTGCTTTCGCCGCCGCCGGGCTCCGTGGCCGGGCGAGGGGCTTTCCCGTCGCGCGCCGGCCGCATGTTCTCGTTCTCGACCTCGCGATTCGAGGGGCGTTCGGACGTCGCGGCCTTGCCGTTCGTGGGGTCGGACTGGGTCATGAAGACTTAACGCCACCCGCGCCGCATTTGATCCATTCACGCCGCCGTGCGGGGACTTTTGCGCTTTCCATCGCGCTGCCGGCGCGTTCAACGGCGCCATGACGCCCTCGGGCCGCCTGCCCGGCGGAGATGACCCTGCTAAATGGCGCGGCTCTGGCGATTGGCCCTGGCGCGACGACGGCTCTTGAAGGCTTGCGACGCGCTTCCATTTGTCCAGAGACCGCGACCCGAAAGGGTTATGGTCTGCAGGAGTGTAGCTCAGCTGGTAGAGCGTCGGTCTCCAAAACCGAAAGTCGTGGGTTCGAGTCCCTCCACTCCTGCCACCCTATATACGGGGCCGGTTCGAGCTCGCCGTTCTGCTAACTGGGTCGCGTTGCGACCCGGGCGTTTTGGAAAGTCGTGAGCCTCAAGAGCATGGCCAGGAAACCGGGTTCTAGCCCGTCCGCGATCAAGAGCCGCGCCGCCAAGACGGCGGCGGCGCTCGCGCCCGCTGGCGGCGCTCCCGCAGCGGCGGCCGCTGCCCCGAAGAAGCGCACGAACCCCGTGCAGTTCTTCCGTGAAGTGCGCGCCGAAGCTCGCAAGATCACCTGGACCACCCGCAAGGAGACCTGGATCACCTCGGTGATGGTCTTCATGATGGTGGTCATGGCGTCCCTGTTCTTCTCGGCGGTCGACGGGCTGCTGGGCCTCGGAGCCAAGGCGCTCCTGTCGTTCGCCGCGGGATAAGAGACCATGAGCACCGAAACCGCGTCCAACCCGAACCACAAGTGGTACATCGTCCACGCCTACTCGAACTTCGAGAAGAAGGTGGCCGAGAGCATCCGCGAGCAAGCCAAGAGCCAAGGGCTCGAGGACAGCTTCTCCGAAATCCTGGTTCCCACCGAGGACGTCGTCGAGATCCGCCGCGGCCGCAAGGTCAATGCCGAGCGCAAGTTCTTCCCCGGCTATGTGCTGGTGAAGATGAACCTCTCGGACGAAGCCTATCACCTGATCAAGAACACCCCGAAGGTCACCGGCTTCCTGGGCAGCGGCTCCAAGCCGATGCCGGTGTCGGAAAAGGAAGTTCAGCGCATCGTCGGCGCGATCGAAGAGGGCGTCGAGCGTCCCAAGACGGTCGTGCTGTTCGAGATCGGCGAGAACGTCCGCGTCACCGACGGTCCGTTCGCCAGCTTCAACGGCTCGGTCGAGCAGGTCGACGAGGAGCGGGCCCGCTTGCGCGTCACCGTCTCGATCTTCGGCCGCGCCACCCCGGTCGAGCTGGAATACAGCCAGGTCGAAAAGATCAGCTGATCCTTCGACAGGTTCGAATTTCGAAAACCCCGCGCCGGCGACGGCGCGGGGTTTTTGCTGTCTGGCGGTCGGCGGGGTGGTCTGGGCGCGCGGGGCGGGCTAACACCCTGGGATGGCACGAACCAAGCAAAGCCCTGAATTCGAGATCGACGTCGACGGCGCCCCCTATCTCTGGCGGCTCCATCGCCAGCCCGGCTGGTCCAGCGACAATGGCCAGAGGCACGGCATGGCGATCGCCGTGCGTCACAAGGAAGGCCAGCGCGAAGCGGTGGTGGAGTTCCCGCCGGGGCCCGAGCCCAAATATGGCGCGCCGCTGCTGAAGGGGTCTCAGATCGCCCCGGCCCTGGTGGCCAAAGCCATTTCATCGGCTATCGTGGCCGGATGGGACCCGCTGTCCCGGGGCAAGACGGTCGCCATCGTGGTGGATGCGACCGGCGCCTCGACTGGGCGCGGGGCGGACGCAGGGGAACAGCCCATGACGACCGGGCATCGTGGACACAACCGGGCTACGCCACCATCTGGCGCGGCCTATGTGGCCAAGGCCGCGAAGAAGGGCCGCACCAGGGCCGAGGTCGAACAGATCATCCGCTGGCTGACCGGTTTCAGCCAAGCGGAGCTCGACGCCCAGATCGAGGCGCGAACCGACTTTGAAACCTTCTTCGCCCAGGCGCCCAGGCTTCACCCCGCGCGCGCCGACATCAAGGGCGTGGTTTGCGGCGTTCGCGTGGAGGAGGTCGCCGAGCCGCTGATGAGAGAGATCCGCTATCTGGACAAGCTGATCGACGAACTCGCCAAGGGCAAGGCGATGGCCAAGATCCTGCGGGACTGACCCCCGGCCTCGCGGTCTGCCCGTCCGGGTCCATCCCTGGCCCCACGCGCTGGACTCCCCATCCCCCACCTGCTACACGCCGCGCCTCGCTCCAGGACTCCGTCCCGGGGCGTGCTCGTCGTTAAGGCGAGATCAAATCCGTGGAAGGGGCGCCAATCCCGCACCACGGCCAACCAGCGAAGGCCGTTAGCTCGGCTTTCTTGAGAGGATACAATGGCTAAAAAGATCCTGGGCTATATCAAGCTCCAGGTGAAGGCTGGCTCGGCCACGCCTTCGCCCCCCATCGGCCCCGCACTGGGCCAGCGCGGCGTCAACATCATGGGCTTCTGTAAGGAGTTCAACGCGCGCACCGAGAACGTCGAAAAGGGCACGCCCCTGCCGACCGTGATCACCGTGTACCAAGACAAGTCGTTCACCTTCGTCACCAAGACCCCGCCGGCGACGCACTACCTGAAGCAGGCCACCGGCCTGAAGTCGGGCGCCAAGCTGACCGGTCGCGAGACCGTCGGCGAAGTGACGCGCACGCAACTGCGCGAAATCGCCGAAAAGAAGATGAAGGATTTGAACGCCAACGATCTCGAGGCCGCGGCCAAGATCATCGAAGGCTCCGCCAAGGCCATGGGCCTGAAGATCGTGGAGGCCTAAGATCATGGCTAAGCAAGCAAAGCGCATCCAGGCGTGGACCGGCGATCGTGAAGCCACCCACACCGCCGCCGAAGCCATCGCTCTGGTGAAGGCCAACGCCAAGGCCAAGTTCGACGAATCCGTCGAGATCTCGGTCAACCTCGGCGTCGACCCGCGCCACGCCGACCAACAGGTCCGCGGCGTCGTCAACCTGCCGTCGGGCACCGGCCGCGACGTTCGCGTCGCCGTCTTCGCCAAGGACGCCAAGGCTGCTGAAGCCCTCGCGGCCGGCGCCGAACACGTCGGCGCTGAAGACCTGTACGAAAAGATCGCCGGCGGCTTCATGGACTTCGACCGCGTCATCGCGTCGCCGGACATGATGGCCCTGGTCGGTCGCCTCGGTAAGGTGCTGGGCCCGCGCGGCCTGATGCCGAACCCGAAGGTCGGCACCGTGACCCCGAACGTCGGTCAAGCCGTGAAGGACGCCAAGGGCGGCGCCGTCGAGTTCCGCGTCGAAAAGGCCGGTATCATCCACGCCGGCATCGGCAAGGTCTCGTTCTCGGACGAAGCCCTGCTGATCAACGTCAAGGCGCTGATCGATGCGCTGAACCGTTCCAAGCCGTCGGGCGCCAAGGGCATCTATGTGAAGCGTATCGGCCTGTCGTCGACGATGGGTCCGGGCTTCAAGGTCGACACCTCGTCGGTCGCCTAAGCCTTTAGGTCTTGATTATCGGAACGGGCGCTGGAGCGATCCAGCGCCCGTTTTGCGTTTGGGGCGCGCGGTTGGCGGGGCGTGTAGCCGGTGTTATATTTCGGCTAGACGGAGGTTCCGATGCCCTTCCACGTTCGCGATCCCGAAACTGACGCCCTGGTGCGGTCCTACGCCGAGGAAAAGCGTATCGGAATCACCGACGCCATCAAGCTGGCCGTCACTCGCGCCCGTGAGGCCGATGAAGCGGCGCGCGCGGAGAAGCTGGCGAAGATGCGAGCTATATCCGCTCGGATTGCAGCTCTGCCTGATACCGGCCTGAAGGCAGACAAAGCGTTTTTTGATGAAATGTACGACGAGTAGATGTTCGTCGATGCCTCCGCGCTCTGCGCGATCTTGCTTGGCGAATCCGACGGTATGGCGTTCGAGCAGCGCATCGCCACGGCTTCAGGCGCGACCACCTCGGCTATAGCGATCTGGGAAGCGGTGAGAACACTCGTGCGGGCCAAGGGGCTCGACGTGGCTGAAGCTGAGGCCGAGGTGTTGACCTATCTGGGCGTGGCGGGGGTCTTGGTCATAGAGATCGGTCTCCAACAGGCGACGATGGCTTTGAATGCGTTCTCCCGATTTGGCAAAGGTCGCCACCCCGCCAAATTGAACATGGGCGACTGTTTCGCCTATGCCTGCGCCAGAACCCAGAACGTGCCCCTGCTGTTCAAGGGCGACGACTTTGCCCTGACCGATATCCAAGCCGCGTGAGCGACACCCGTACCCTAGACGTCGCCGTCATCGGCGGCGGGCCGGCCGGGCTGATGGCCGCCGAGGTGCTGAGCGCCGCCGGCCGGTCGGTGACGGTGTTCGAGAAGATGCCGACCTTCGGGCGCAAGTTCCTGATGGCCGGGCGCGGCGGGCTGAACCTCACCCATTCCGAAGACTTCGAACGGTTCGCGGGACGCTATGGCGCCGCCGGCGCGACCTTGCGGCCCCTGCTGGAGGCCTTCACCCCCGCCGACCTGGTCGCCTGGGCGGAGGGGCTTGGGCAGGAGACCTTCATCGGCTCCAGCGGCCGGGTGTTTCCCAAGGCGCTGAAGGCCTCGCCCCTGCTGCGGGCCTGGCTGGCGCGGCTGGAAGGGCAGGGCGTCTCGCTGCGCTCGCGGGTCGAGTGGCGCGGCTGGACGGCGGACGGGGCGCTGGACTTTCTCACCTCTGAGGGGCCCGAAACCGTGCGGCCGCGCGCGACGATCCTGGCTATGGGCGGCGCCAGCTGGGCCAGGCTGGGCTCGGACGGGGCGTGGGCGCCGCTGCTGGAAGCGCGGGGCGCGGCGGTCGCGCCGTTCGCCGCCGCCAACAGCGGATTCGACGTGGCCTGGAGCCCGGTGTTTCGCGAGCGCTTCGCCGGCGAGCCGCTGAAGAATATCAGTCTGCGCCTGGGCGAGGCCGCGGCGCGGGGCGACGCCATGATCGCCGGTTACGGCCTGGAAGGCGGCGCGGTCTATGCTCTGGGCGCCGCGCCGCGCGAGGCCATCGCGCGGTCGGGGAAGGCCACGATCGAGATCGACCTGCGGCCGGATCTCTCCGTCGACACTCTGGCGGCGCGCCTCGCCAAGCCTCGCAACGGTCAGTCGCTGGCCAACTTCCTGCGCAAGGCGGCCAATCTTTCGCCGATCGAGGTCAATCTGCTGCGCGAGGCCCATGGCCTGGACCTGCCCGCCGAGCCCTCCGCCCTGGCGGCGGCGATCAAGGCCGCGCCGATCATCCTGACGGGCGCCCAGTCGCTGGACCGGGCGATCTCCTCGGCGGGCGGGCTGACATTCGCGGCGCTGGACGGCCTGGAGCTGAAGGCTGCGCCGGGCGTGTTCTGTCGCCGGCGAGATGCTGGACTGGGAAGCGCCGACCGGCGGCTATCTGCTGCAGGCGTCGATGGCGTCCGGCGCGACGGCGTGCGGCACGGCGCGGCGACGGCGCGCCCGTGACGAAGACTTGACCGACGCTGTTCTATCAGCAATCTTTCGGCTTCACTCTCGGGGAGAGGCCTCATGACGACCTTCGATCAGACGCCCGCCGCTGGCGTATCGCGACCCGATGTGCTGTCCGGCGAGCGGACGGCTTTGATCGATCGCTGGATCTATCGTCTTCACCGCCGCCAGCTTCGTGGCGGTCGTGCTGCTGGGCTTCATTCCGGACTCCCTGGGCAAGATAGCTGCGGTGGACGCCGGTCAGCGGCCGCCGTTCCCGCTGGCGATGCACGTCCACGCGATCCTGATGGGGGCCTATCTGCTGTTGCTGCTGCTCCAGACCTGGCTGATCGCCGTCGGCCGTGTCGCGCAGCATCGCCTGCTGGGCGTGATGGGCGCCGCGCTCGCCGTGGCGTTGGTGGTGGCCGGGTTCGTTCTGATTCCCACCATCTACCATCAGACCTTCGCGGGGGCGCAAGCCGCGCCGCCGCCGGTCAAGGCCAGTTTGAACGAACTGCTGGTGTTCCTCGAGAACATCATGCTGGTTCAGTTCCGGGTCGGAATCCTGTTCGCGATCCTGGTGTTCCTCGGCGTCAGGGCAAACGCGACCGATCCAGGGTTTCACAAGCGGATGATGATCCTGTCCATCGCGGTCGCCCTTTCGGCCGCATTCGACCGCATCCTCTGGCTCCCGACCACCATGCCGGCCAGCCCGCTTTCGTCCGACCTCTATGTCCTGTTGGCGATCGCCCCGATGCTCCTGTGGGACATCTGGCGCAACCGTCGTGTGCACCGCGCCTACTGGGTCTGGCTGGCCGTCGCCGCGCCTTTCACCATCGTCGTCCACGCCCTTTGGGACACGCCGTTCTGGCATGCCTCGGCCAAGCGCCTCATGGGCGTCTGACGTCCGGGCTTCACGCCCTTACTTCAACGCCGCGCGCAGTTTCACCGCCACCGCCTCGATATCGGCCGGGTCGCCGATCTTGTTCTCGTTGAACTCCAGCGGCTTGCCGGCGATGCGGGGAATGACGTGGATGTGCAGGTGCGGCACGCTCTGACCCACGCCGTTGTTCTGGACGATCGTGAAGCCGCCGGCAACCGAGTGCGTCGATCTGGGCCCGGCCGACCCTGGCGGCCACCGCCAGCATCCGCGCCAGATCCGCCAGGTCGAAACTCCAGCATGTTGCGCGCCTTGGACGTCTTCGAGATCACCAGGGCGTGGCCGACCTCGGCCGGCGCACGGTCCATGAACACCAGAACCTGGTCGTCCTCGTAGATCCGGGGGGCCGGGGATTCGCCGCGCAGGATCCTGGCGAAGGGGTTGGCCTCGTCATAGGCGGCCTTGAGCGGGGTGACGGCGCCGGCGGGCCTGGCCGTGGCCGGGTCGAAGCGGCCCAGCCAGCGCAGCACCTCGGCCTCCAGGGCGATGCGCGAGTCCGAAAAGCTGTGGTCAGTGGGGAAATAGGTCTCGGTCAGGGCCTTGGCCCCGGCCGCGCGGGCGGCGGCGGCCAGCTTGCGGGTGGTCGGAGCGCCGGCGAACTCCGCGCCGATCATCAGCACCGGGCGGTCGGCGATCTTGGCGCTGAGGACTTCCAGGTCGAGCTTGTCGGCGTTGGTCTCGATTTCCTGGATCAGCAGCGCGGGGCTGGTTCCGGCCAGGGGGACGGTGTCGGGGGCCATGGCCGCGATCGCCGCATTGCGGGCCTCGGGGCTGGTGATGCGCTCGGCGCGGCTGCCGATGTCCCAGGCGTCGATCAGGATGGTTCCGGCCACCTTGGGGTCGGCGGCCGAGGCGTCGGCGGCCATGAAGCCGCCCATGCTGTGGCCGGCCACGACGATGCGGGTCGGGTCGATGCGGTATTTGGCGACATTGGCCGGGTCGCGGAGGAAGGCTGCGGCGGCCTCGCCGTCGGCGCGGGCATGGGCGAACGAGAACTTTCCAGGGCTGCCCCACGAGCCGCGATAATTGATCTTCAGCACGTTCCAGCCGGCCCGCCGCACGGCCTGCATCAGGTCGATATTGGTCTCGTTGCCGGGAAAGCCGTGCAGGAACAGCATGGTCGGATGCGGCTGGTCGCCCGAGGCCAGGTACATCAGCGCATTGACCGCGACGCCGCCGGTGGGGAGCGTGAAGGCGGCCATGTCGGCGGGATGCTTGGGGTCGCGGGCTGGATCGACCGACACGGCGCGCGGCACGGGCTGGAAGCGCGGCTCGGCGACGGAGGCGCCGCCCAGGGTCAGGGCGCCCAGGAACAGGGCGCAGGCCCCGGCGATCAACTTGCGTGTCATGAGCGTCCCGTCAGCGACCTTGCGCCGGGCTCGATAATCCAGAAAACCGTGACGGCGGAAAGGGGACGCCGGGCTCAGGCCGCAGGTTTTGCCCGCCCGCCGCGCCGGATGTCCGTCGGCGCGCGGCGATAGATCTCGCGGAAGGCGGCGTTGAAGCTGCGCAGGCTGGAAAATCCGGCGCGGCCGGCGATCTCGGTCATCGACAGGTCGTTGCGCTCGACGAACCGCTTGGCGCGCTGGACGCGCTGACGCGCGGCAGCATCCAGGACGAACTGCTGAACGCGGAACAGGCGCGACAGGTGGCGAGGACCGATGCCCAGGCGCTCGGCCAGGGTGGTCACGTCGGCCTCGTCCAGCGCGCCCTCCTCGATCAGTCGCAGGGCGCGGCCCACCGTGGCGCGCACGCCCATCCAGGCGGGGGAGTGCGGCGCGGTCTCGGGCCGACAGCGCAGGCACGGCCGAAATCCCGCGCCCTCGGCGGCCGAGGCGCTGGGATAGTAGCGGACGTTCCGCGACAGCGGCTGGCGCACGGGGCAGACCGGCCGGCAATAGATCCGGGTGGAAGTGACGCCGATGAAGATCAGGCCGTCATAGGCCGCGTCGCGATCATGGCGCACGCGCTCGCAGAACGCGAAGTCCAGCGTCAGGGGCGGGGCGTCGGATCCATCCATGGCGACCTCCATGTAGAGCGATCCTATCGCGGGGCCGCCGCCGCGTATTGCCCGCTCTTTTGACCAGGTCCGTTTCCTGCCAGTCGCCGACCCCGCGCGCTGCTAGAACCGCGTCATCGAGCAGGGAGAAACGCCATGGCTTCGGTCCGCAAGGAGATCGTCATCGACGCCGTCCCCAGGACGGTGTGGAACGCGGTGCGTGACATCGGCGCGCTGCATACGCGGCTGGCGCCGGGCTTCGTCATCGACACCCGGCTGGTCGAGGACGCGGAGCCCGAGGCGCGCATCGTCACCTTCGCCAACGGCATGGTGGTCAAGGAGGTGATCGTCGACCTCTGCGACGCCCGCCGCCGCCTGGCGTGGACGGTGCAGAGCGAGAAGGTGGTCCATCACAACGGCTCGATGCAGGTGTTCGAGCACGGCGAGGGCCAGACCCGCGCGGTGTGGATCGCCGACGTCCTGCCCCACGCGCTGGGCGAGACCTTCGACGCCATGATGGAGCAGGGCATGGCGGCGATGAAGCGCCAGCTTGAGCTGAAAGCGGAGTAGCGCGGCGCGCTGTTTTTCGCCCCCTGTTGAAATCCATCCCCAAACCGTCTATACGCCGCCCCTTCTCCGTCGGGCTCGCCCGGCGAAGACCTGTTTGTGAACAGCGGGGCGTGGGGTCACCAACGCCGTAAATGAGGAAGAGCCCTTCCTCGCCGTCGGGAGACAGGGATGGACAAGCCCACGCTATTTCCTCCTTCACGGATGGGACGCGCGGCTGACTTTCCTTGGAACAGGCTGACGTCACTCGCATGCGGGAGCGATCCCGCACGTTTGTGGTGTTTGGCTGCCGGAATGGTCCGGCCGCTGTAATTGAGTAGGAGACCGCAATGGACCGCGCTCAAAAGCAGGAGTCGATCGAGGCGCTGAAAAGCGTTTTCGCCGGCGCCGGCGCTGTCGTCGTGACCCACTACATGGGCATGACCGTTGCGGAAATGACTGAACTGCGTAGCCGCCTCCGCAAGGAAGAGGCCACGTTCCAGGTGGTGAAGAACACCCTGGTCCAGAAGGCCCTGGACGGCTCGATCGGTGAAGCGGGCGACGCCCTGTTCACTGGCCCGGTCGCCATCGCCTTCGGCAAGGACCCGGACGGGTATCTGGTGGAGTACGCCAAGGAAAACGACAAGCTGAAGCTGGTCGGTGGTATCCTGGGTCAGACGACGGTTCTCGACGAAGCTGCGGTGCGGGCCCTGGCCACGCTGCCGTCGCTGGATCAGATCCGTGGCAAGCTCATCGGCCTCATCCAGGCTCCGGCGACCAAGATCGCTGGCGTCCTGCAGGCCCCGGCTGGCCAACTTGCTCGCGTCTTCAACGCTTATGCGACCAAAGACGCCGCCTAACGGTCATCTCCGCGTACATCCCTCATTCGTTTTAGGAAATTGAACATGTCCAAGCTCGAAAAGCTGGTTGAAGAACTGTCCACCCTGTCGGTCCTCGAAGCCGCTGACCTGTCGAAGATGCTGGAAGAAAAGTGGGGCGTCTCGGCCGCCGCTCCGGTCGCCGTCGCCGCTGCCGGCCCGGCCGCTCCGGTTGAAGCTGCTGAAGAGCAAACCGAATTCACCGTCGTCCTGACGGACGGTGGCGACAAGAAGATCAACGTGATCAAGGAAGTCCGCGGCGTCCGTCCGGACCTCGGCCTGAAGGAAGCCAAGGACCTGGTCGAAGGCGCTCCGCAGAACGTCGTCGAAAACGTCTCCAAGGCCCAAGCCGACGAAGTCGCCAAGAAGCTGACCGAAGCCGGCGCCAAGGTCACCGTGAAGTAAGAATTCCACTCGCTTCGGCGATTGGAGTTTCCCGATCTCGGTCGGGGATCACGACCTAAAGAGCGGCCCCGGAGGGAAACCTCCGGGGCCGTTTTCTTTGGCGCTGTGGTGGGCGGCTGTCCCGTCTTGGCACAACACTTGCAACCTTTCGGCGAGGTTTTCCGAGAGGTGCGATCATGGCGGTTTCAGGGGTTTCCGGGGGTGTCGTCGGCTACGGCATGGCGGTGAACCGGGGCGCGGCGGTCGGAAACACCAGGATTGAGTCCAGCAGCGATCTCGACTCGGTGCGCGAGAAGGGGCTGGTGGCGTTCGCGCGCGACGCCAAGAAGACCGCCTGGGAAGAAAAGCTCAAGCAGTGGCGGGAAGAGGCGATGGGCGCCATGGGCCTGACCCAGGATCGCCTCGACGCCATGCCGGGCGAGCAACGCGCCGCCGCTCTGAAGCTGGTCGACGACGCCGTGAAGCAGAAGATCCAGGACGCCCTGGAGAGCGCCAGGGCGCAGGGCAAGTCCGGCGTTTCAGTGCCGCAGTTCGTGGACGTGAGCGCCTAGGGCCTGCCGGGTCCTCCACCTGTCCGCACGTCGTTCGGGGGAACCCGGCCGCCGCGGCCGCGTTACGGCCATATGCTCAAGCTCGCCGGTATCCTGCTCGTCCTGATGATCGTCTTCGGCGTTCTCGGCTTCGTCGTGGATGTGGCCGGCGGCCTGGCCAAGATCGCCTTCTTCGTCTGTCTGATCGGCTTCGGGGTGTCGCTGGTCGCCAAGGCGCTGCGAAAGTCCTGAACTTTTTCCGGCGCTCGACTGAACCTTTGGGCCTCATTCCGGTTGGTTCAGGGTGATGGCGGACGCGCGGCTCATTGGAGGGCGCGCCTTGCGCCCCCATATCATCTCCTCCCCCCGAAATTGCGAGCGACCGATGAATATCCTGATGGTTCTGACCTCCCACGATCAATTGGGCGACACCGGCAAGAAGACCGGCTTCTGGCTGGAGGAGTTCGCCGCGCCCTACTATGTGCTGAAGGACGCCGGAGCGACCCTGGTCCTGGCCTCGCCCGCCGGCGGCCAGCCGCCGCTGGATCCCAAGAGCGACGAGCCCGACGCCCAGACCGAAGACACTGCGCGCTTCAAGGCCGACCCCGACGCCCAGAAGGCGCTGGCCGCCACGGTGAAGCTGTCCGAGGTGAAGGCCGAGGATTTCGACGCGGTCTTCTATCCCGGCGGCCATGGCCCGCTGTGGGATCTGGCCGAGGACGCCAAGTCCGTCGCCCTGATCGAAGCCCTGATCGCCGCCGGCAAGCCGGTGGCCGCTGTCTGCCACGCCCCGGGCGTGCTGCGCGATGTGAAGGGACCCGATGGCCAGGCTCTGGTGAAGGGCAAGACCGTCACGGGCTTCACCAACACCGAGGAAGAGGGCGTCGGCCTGACCGACGTGGTCCCGTTCCTGGTCGAGGACATGCTCAAGGCTCACGGCGGCGTCTATTCCAAGGGTCCTGACTGGGGTCCCTACGTCCTGACTGACGGCCTGCTGATCACCGGACAAAATCCGGCCTCGTCCAAGCCGGCGGCCGAGGCGCTGCTGGCGGCTCTCAAGAAATAGCTCGTTTCTGAAAGGCCCCGGAGGGGAAACCTCCGGGGCCGTCCTGCTTGACGCGCGTGTCGACTTGACGATGGTGATGCGCGACGCTGAGTTGCTGGCGTATGCCGGCCGCGCCGGGGGGCGCGGGCAAAGTTTGCCGGGGAGTTCGCGATGTCGATCTGGGACTGGCTGATGAATCCCTCGGGGCCGACGCCCCATGGCTTGCTGCCTGAGCTGGGCGCCCGGCCTGATCGCCACCCATGTGATCGCCGACGCCGTTATCGGCCTGGCCTATTTTTCGATTCCCCTGGCCATCGCCTCGCTGCTGCGCCGCCGGCCCGACATCCGCTACAGCTGGGTGGCCTATCTGTTCGTCGGCTTCATCCTGGCCTGCGGCACGACCCACCTGTGGGCGATCCTCACGCTCTGGTATCCGGCCTATGGCGTCGAGGCGGTGATCAAGACGGTGACGGCGATCCTGTCCCTGGCCACGGCCGGGGTGTTGTGGCCGCTGTTGCCGAAGATCGCGGCCCTGCCGTCGGCCGCCGACCTGGCGCGCGTGAACAGCGAACTGGAAGCCCGCGTGGCCGAGCGCACCGCCGAACTGACCAAGACCCTGGCCGATGCGCGACCTGCTGCTGCGCGAGGTGTATCACCGGGTGAAGAACAACCTGCAGATCGTCGACGGCATGATGGTGATGCAGGCGCGGCGGCTGGCCGATCCGCAGGCCAAGCAGGCCTTGTCGGACATGCGCAGCCGCCTCCACGCCCTGGGCCTGGTCCATCACCAGCTGATGGAGTCGCTGGATCTGGAGACCTTCGACATCGGGCCCTTCCTGAGGGAGCTGACCCAGAACGTCATGCAGAGCGGCCCTCCGTCGGAGGTCGGCTTCACCGTACGGTCGTCGCTCCTGACCGTGGGCCTGGATTTCGCCATCCCGCTGGGCCTGATCGTCACCGAGCTGGTGACCAACGCGCTCAAGCACGCCTTTCCCGACGGCGTTGGCCAGATCGAGGTGTCGCTTGAGCAGGACCAGGCCGGGCTGGTGACGCTGGTGGTCGCCGACGACGGCAAGGGGCTGGATCCCGAGAGCGACCGGACATCGCTGGGCTCGACCATTGTCGAAGGCCTGGTCAAGCAACTGGGCGGGACATTGTCCGTGAACCATGAGAACGGTGTCCGCAGTGAGATTCGCGTTCCGGGGCCAGCGTCGACATGAGCCAGCTGCAGAACACCGTCCTGGTGGTCGATGACGAGTTCCTGATCGCGGAAGGCCTGTGCATGCAGGTCGAGGACATGGGCCTGCACGTCTGCGGCACGGCCGCGACAGCCGATGAGGCGGTGACCCTGACCCGGCGGCACCGACCGGCCGTGGTGCTGATGGACATGCGGCTGCGCGGCGAGGGTGACGGCGTCGACGCCGCCCTGGCCATTCACAAGGATGTCGGCTCGAAGGTGATCTTCATCACCGGCTCACGCGAGCAGGCCACGATCGACCGCATCGCGCTGGACCATCCGGCGGGCGTTCTGTTCAAGCCGGTCTCTGACCGTCAGCTGCGCGCGGCCATCGAGACGGCGCTGGCGTCCTGAGCCAACGGCCCCCGGCGGGTCAGGTGGCGACGGTGGTTTCGGTCGCCTGACCGGGCAGGACAGGCGTAGCCAGCGCGGCGAAGGCCGGCTTGGCCAGCAGATAGCCCTGCATCAGATCGACGCCCAGGTCGCGCAGGGCCTGATACTCACCCACGGTTTCGACGCCTTCGCAGAGCGGCGTGACCCCCAGGTCGCGCAGCATCCGCAGGGTGGAGCCGACAATGGTCTGCTTGACCGTGCTGGTGTCGATGTCGCGGATCAGGTCCATGTCCAGCTTGACGATGTCGGGCTGGAAGTTGGCCAGCAGGCCCAGGCCCGCATAGCCGGCGCCGAAGTCGTCGATCGCGGTCTGGAAGCCCATGGCGCGATAGCTGCGCAGGATGTTGAGGATGTGATCGGTGTCGAGCCGCTCGACCTCGGTGAATTCGAAGATGATGCGATTGACCGGAAAGCCGGTGCGCATCGCCGCCGCCAGGGTCAGACGGATACAGGCGCGGGGCTCATAGACGGCGTTGGGCAGGAAGTTGATCGACAGGTTGGCGCCCTGGTCGGCCATCTTCAGCTGGGCGGCCAGTTCAATCGCCGTGACCCGGCACTGCTGGTCGAAGGCGTAGCGGTTGGTTTCAGAGACCTGGTCCAGGACGAAACCCGCGCTCTCACCGGCGGCGCCGCGCACCAGGGCTTCGTGCGCGAAGACCGTTCCGGCGCTGACGTCCACGATCGGCTGGAAGGCCATCGTGATCGGCAGTTCAAAACCGGCGCCGTCGCGGCAGCCGTTACAGCTGGTGTTGGCTGTCATGGGGGGGTCTTCAAGCCAGGTCCTTGGAACGTCCAAGGTAGGCGGGGATGGGTAAATATTTTGCGTCCCCGATCCGGCCCTGGCGGGCAAACGCCGGTTTCTTGATAATCCCCCTTTCCATCCCCAGGCTCTTGGCCTATATCCGCCCGTTCACGAAGACATTCGGCGGAGCGCGCACGCGCGTGTCCGTATTTACGCCCCGAGGCGCGGTCAGCCGCCCTCCGACCAGCGCGAAGGGGCGCCCGTCAGGTCTACCGGTCCCGGTCGCCTGACAGGGGAATTCCAGCGTCCGGCGCTCCCGTTTCAGGCGGGTGCGGCGAGGGTGGACGCAGGATCAAAACGAATTTACGCGCGGATTCCGTATCCGCGCCGCAGGGAAAAAACATGGCGCAATCCTTCACCGGCAAGAAGCGGATCCGGAAGTCTTTCGGCCGCATCCCCGAAGCTGTGCAGATGCCGAACCTGATCGAGGTTCAGCGCTCGTCCTACGAGCAGTTCCTTCAGCGCGAGGTCCGTCCGGGCCAACGCCGCGACGAAGGCATCGAGGCGGTCTTCAAGTCCGTCTTCCCGATCAAGGACTTCAACGAGCGCGCGGTGCTCGAATACGTCTCGTACGAATTCGAAGAGCCCAAGTACGACGTTGAAGAATGCATCCAGCGCGACATGACCTATGCCGCGCCGCTGAAGGTCAAGCTGCGCCTGATCGTGTTCGAAACCGAAGAAGAAACCGGCGCCCGGTCCGTCAAGGACATCAAGGAGCAGGACGTCTACATGGGCGATATCCCGCTCATGACCGACAAGGGCACCTTCATCGTCAACGGCACCGAGCGGGTCATCGTCTCGCAGATGCACCGTTCGCCCGGCGTGTTCTTCGACCACGACAAGGGCAAGACCCACGCCTCGGGCAAGCTGCTGTTCGCCGCCCGCGTGATCCCGTATCGCGGCTCGTGGCTGGACTTCGAGTTCGACGCCAAGGACGTGGTCTATGTCCGCATCGACCGTCGCCGCAAGCTGCCCGCCACCACCTTCCTCTATGCCCTGGGCATGGACGGCGAAGAGATCCTGACGACGTTCTACGACGTCGTCCCGTTCGAGAAGCGCGAAGGCGGCTGGGCCACCCCGTACAAGCCCGAGCGCTGGCGCGGCGTGAAGCCGGAGTTCGCCCTCGTTGACGGCGACACCGGTGAAGAAGTCGCTCCGGCCGGCACCAAGATCACCGCGCGCCAGGCCAAGAAGCTGGCCGACGGCGGTCTGAAGACCCTGCTGCTGGCTCCGGAAGCCCTGACCGGCCGCTATCTGGCCCGCGACGCCGTCAACTTCGAGAACGGCGAGATCTACGCCGAAGCCGGCGACGAGCTGGACGCGCCGACGATCGAACTGCTGGAAAGCTTCGGCTTCACCACCATCGACGTGCTGGACATCGACCACGTCACGGTCGGCGCCTACATGCGCAACACCCTGCGCATCGACAAGAACACCGGCCGCGAGGACGCGCTGTTCGACATCTACCGCGTCATGCGTCCGGGCGAGCCGCCGACCGTCGAAGCCGCTGAAGCGATGTTCAAGTCGCTGTTCTTCGACGCCGAGCGCTACGACCTGTCGGCCGTTGGTCGCGTGAAGATGAACATGCGCCTGGAGCTGGACGCTTCGGACGAGATGCGCGTGCTCCGCAAGGAAGACGTGCTGGCCGTCCTGAAGCTGCTGGTCGGCCTGCGCGACGGTCGCGGCGAAATCGACGACATCGACAACCTGGGCAACCGCCGGGTGCGTTCGGTCGGCGAACTGCTGGAAAACCAGTACCGCGTCGGCCTGCTGCGCATGGAACGCGCCATCAAGGAACGCATGTCGTCCGTCGACATCGACACCGTGATGCCGCACGACCTGATCAACGCCAAGCCGGCTGCGGCCTCGGTGCGTGAATTCTTCGGCTCCTCGCAGCTGTCGCAGTTCATGGACCAAACCAACCCGCTGTCGGAAATCACCCACAAGCGCCGTCTTTCGGCGCTTGGCCCGGGCGGTCTGACCCGCGAGCGCGCCGGCTTCGAAGTCCGCGACGTTCACCCGACCCACTATGGCCGCGTCTGCCCGATCGAAACGCCGGAAGGCCCGAACATCGGTCTGATCAACTCGCTGGCCACCCACGCCCGCGTCAACAAGTACGGCTTCATCGAGAGCCCTTACCGTCGCGTCGCCGACGGCAAGCCGCTCGACGAGGTCGTCTACATGTCGGCCATGGAAGAGTCGAAGCACGTCATCGCCCAGTCCAACATCAAGGTGTTGAACGGCGAGATCGTCGACGACCTGGTCCCCGGCCGGATCAACGGCGAACCCACGCTCCTGCAAAAGGAGATGGTCGACCTGATGGACGTGTCGCCGCGCCAAGTCGTGTCGGTGGCCGCGGCCCTGATCCCCTTCCTTGAAAACGATGACGCCAACCGCGCCCTCATGGGCTCGAACATGCAACGTCAGGCCGTGCCTCTGGTGCAGTCCGACGCGCCGCTGGTCGGCACCGGCATGGAAGCCGTGGTCGCTCGCGACTCCGGCGCCGTGGTCGTGGCCAAGCGCACCGGCGTGGTCGAGCAGATCGACGGTACCCGTATCGTCGTCCGCGCCACGGAAGAAACCGACGCCGCCCGTTCGGGCGTCGACATCTACCGCCTGTCCAAGTTCCAGCGTTCGAACCAGTCGACCTGCATCAACCAGCGCCCGCTGGTGAAGGTGGGCGACAAGATCAGCGCCGGCGACATCATCGCCGACGGTCCCTCGACCGAGCTGGGCGAACTGGCCCTGGGCCGCAACGCGCTCGTCGCGTTCATGCCCTGGAACGGCTACAACTTCGAAGACTCGATCCTGATCTCCGAACGCATCGTCCGCGACGACGTCTTCACCTCGATCCACATCGAGGAATTCGAAGTCATGGCCCGCGATACGAAGCTCGGCCCTGAAGAAATCACCCGCGACATCCCGAACGTCGGCGAGGAGGCCCTGCGCAACCTCGACGAAGCCGGCATCGTGGCGATCGGCGCCGAAGTCCAGCCGGGCGACATCCTGGTCGGCAAGGTCACGCCGAAGGGCGAAAGCCCGATGACGCCGGAAGAAAAGCTCCTGCGCGCCATCTTCGGTGAAAAGGCTTCGGACGTCCGCGACACCAGCCTGCGCCTGCCCCCGGGCGTCGCCGGCACGATCGTCGACGTGCGCGTGTTCAACCGTCACGGCGTCGACAAGGACGAACGCGCCCTGGCCATCGAACGCTCGGAAATCGACCGTCTGGGCAAGGACCGCGACGACGAATTCGCGATCCTGAACCGCAACATCTCGGGCCGTCTGCGCGAGCTGCTGATCGGCAACGTCGCTCTGTCGGGTCCCAAGGGCCTGTCGCGCGGCGAGATCACCGCCCAGGGTCTGGCTGACGTTCAGCCTGGCATGTGGTGGCAGATCGCCCTCGAAGACGAGAAGGCGATGGGCGAACTGGAAAGCCTGCGCCGTCTGTTCGACGAGAACCGCAAGCGTCTGGACCGTCGTTTCGAGGACAAGGTCGACAAGCTGCAGCGCGGCGACGAACTGCCTCCGGGCGTGATGAAGATGGTCAAGGTCTTCGTGGCCGTGAAGCGCAAGCTTCAGCCCGGCGACAAGATGGCCGGCCGTCACGGCAACAAGGGCGTCATCTCGCGCATCCTGCCGATCGAGGACATGCCGTTCCTCGCCGATGGTACGCACGTCGACGTCGTTCTGAACCCGCTGGGCGTGCCTTCGCGCATGAACGTCGGCCAGATCTTCGAAACCCACGCTCGGCTGGGCCGCGCGCCGGTCTCGGCAAGCAGATCGCCAACCTCCTCGACGCCTGGCAACAGGGCGGACAGAAGAAGGCCCTGCAGGATCGCCTCCGCGAGATCTACGGTCCCGACGAAGAGCTGCCTGACGACGAAGCCGAGCTGATCGAGCTGGCGTCGCAACCTCGGCAAGGGCGTGCCGATCGCGACGCCCGTGTTCGACGGCGCGCGGATCGGCGACATCGAAGACCACCTGCGCATGGCGGGTCTCGACCCGTACGGGCCAGTCGGTGCTGTTCGACGGTCAGACCGGCGAGCAGTTCAAGCGTCCGGTCACGGTCGGCTACATCTACATGTTGAAGCTGCACCACCTGGTCGACGACAAGATCCACGCCCGTTCGATCGGTCCGTACTCGCTCGTCACGCAACAGCCGCTGGGTGGTAAGGCCCAGTTCGGCGGTCAGCGCTTCGGGGAAATGGAAGTCTGGGCTCTGGAAGCCTACGGCGCCGCCTACACCCTGCAGGAAATGCTGACGGTGAAGTCCGACGACGTGGCCGGCCGCACCAAGGTCTACGAGTCGATCGTCCGTGGCGACGACACGTTCGAAGCCGGCATCCCCGAAAGCTTCAACGTGCTGGTCAAGGAAATGCGCTCGCTCGGCCTGAACGTCGAGCTGGAGAACAGCTGATCCATCGCGCCCTCTCCCGCCTGATGGCGGGGGAGGGGCCTTTGATCGCCGCTCTCCAACTTTGAATTTTCGCGGGTAGTCCCGCAGAAGGAACCAAGATGAACCAGGAAGTCCTGAACATCTTCAATCCGGTCCAGGCCGCTCCGACCTTCGACCAGATCCGCATCTCGCTGGCCTCGCCGGAAAAGATCCGCTCGTGGTCGTTCGGCGAGATCAAGAAGCCTGAAACCATCAATTACCGCACGTTCAAGCCCGAGCGTGACGGCCTGTTCTGCGCCCGTATCTTTGGCCCGACCAAGGACTACGAATGCCTGTGCGGTAAGTACAAGCGCATGAAGTACAAGGGCATCATCTGCGAAAAGTGCGGTGTTGAAGTCACCCTGGCCCGCGTTCGTCGCGAGCGCATGGGCCACATCGAACTGGCCTCGCCGGTCGCCCACATCTGGTTCCTGAAGTCGCTGCCCTCGCGTATCGCCATGATGCTCGACATGCCGCTGAAGGACATCGAGCGCGTCCTGTACTTCGAATACTACATCATCACCGAGCCGGGCCTGACCCCGCTGAAGCAGCACCAGCTGCTCAGCGAGGACGACTACATGCGCGCCCAGGAAGAATACGGCGATGACAGCTTCACCGCCGAGATCGGCGCTGAAGCCATCCGCGAACCTGTTGAAGGCGATCGACCTCGACAAGGAAGCCGAGCGCCTGCGCGAAGAGCTGGCCGGCACCGTGTCGGACATGAAGCAGAAGAAGTTCAGCAAGCGCCTGAAGATCCTCGAGGCCTTCTCCGAGTCGAGCAACCGTCCCGAGTGGATGGTTCTCGACGGTGCGTGCCGGTGATCCCGCCGGAACTGCGCCCGCTGGTGCCGCTGGACGGCGGCCGCTTCGCGACCTCCGACCTGAACGACCTGTATCGCCGGGTCATCAACCGGAATAACCGCCTGCAAGCGCCTGATCGAGCTGCGCGCGCCCGACATCATCATCCGCAACGAAAAGCGGATGCTGCAGGAATCGGTCGACGCCCTGTTCGACAACGGCCGTCGCGGTCGCGTCATCACCGGCGCCAACAAGCGTCCGCTGAAGTCGCTGGCCGACATGCTGAAGGGCAAGCAAGGTCGCTTCCGTCAGAACCTGCTGGGCAAGCGCGTCGACTATTCGGGCCGTTCGGTCATCGTGGTCGGTCCGGACCTGAAGCTGCACGAGTGCGGCCTGCCCAAGAAGATGGCTCTGGAGCTGTTCAAGCCGTTCATCTATGCGCGCCTGGACGCCAAGGGCCTGTCGGGCACCGTCAAGCAGTCCAAGCGCATGGTCGAGCGCGAACAGCCCCAGGTGTGGGACATCCTCGAAGAGGTGATCCGCGAACACCCGGTGATGCTGAACCGCGCGCCGACGCTTCACCGTCTGGGCATCCAGGCGTTCGAGCCCAAGCTGATCGAGGGCAAGGCCATCCAGCTGCACCCGCTGGTCTGCGCCGCCTTCAACGCCGACTTCGACGGCGACCAGATGGCTGTTCACGTGCCGCTGTCGCTGGAGGCGCAACTCGAAGCGCGCGTCCTGATGATGTCGACCAACAACATCCTGTCGCCCGCCAACGGTCGCCCGATCATCGTGCCGTCGCAGGACATCGTCCTGGGTCTGTACTACCTGTCGGTCGCTCGCGATGGTGAGCCGGGCGAAGGCAAGATCTTCAGCGACATCGCTGAAATCGATAGCCGCCATGGACGCCGGCGTCGTCAGCCTGCACGCCAAGATCAAGGTCGCGCTTCACGGAAGTGGAAGCCGATGGCGTGGCGCGTCGCCAGCGTGATCGACACCACCCCGGGCCGGATGAAGATCGCCGCCCTGCTGCCGCGCCACCCGCAGCGATCTGGTCACCGACTGATCGAGAAGGCGCTGACCAAGAAGGAAATCGGCAACCTGATCGACGTCGTCTACCGCCACTGCGGTCAGAAGGCGACGGTGATCTTCGCCGACCAGATCATGGGTCTGGGCTTCAAGGAAGCGGCCAAGGCCGGCATCTCCTTCGGCAAGGACGACATCATCATCCCGAAGCGGAAGGAGGCGATCGTCGCCGAAACCCGCACCCTGGTCTGAAGAGTACGAGCAACAGTACGCCGACGGCCTGATCACCAAGGGCGAGAAGTACAACAAGGTCGTCGACGCCTGGGCCAAGGCCACCGATCGCGTCGCCGACGAGATGATGGCCGAGCTTCAGATGAAGCATAAGGACGAGAACGGCCGCGAGAAGGAAATCAACGCCATCTACATGATGGCCCACTCCGGCGCTCGTGGTTCGCAAGCCCAGATGAAGCAGCTGGGCGGGCATGCGCGGCCTGATGGCCAAGCCTTCGGGCGAGATCATCGAGACCCCGATCGTCTCGAACTTCAAGGAAGGCCTGACCGTTCAGGAGTACTTCAACTCCACCCACGGCGCCCGTAAGGGCCTGGCCGACACCGCGCTGAAGACCGCCAACTCGGGTTACCTGACCCGTCGTCTGGTCGACGTGGCGCAGGACTGCATCATCGTCGAGGAAGACTGCGGCACCACCCGGGGCATCACCCTGCGGGCCGTGGTCGAGGGCGGCGACGTCCTCGTCTCGCTGGGCATGCGCGTCCTGGGCCGCTTCTCGGCCGAGGACATCAAGGATCCGGCGACCGGCGAACTGGTCGTTCCCGCCGACACCTATCTCGACGAGAACATGGCCGACGCCATCGAAGCGGCTGCGGTGCAGTCGGTGAAGGTGCGTTCGGTCCTGACCTGCGAAGCCAAGGTCGGCGTCTGCGGCGCCTGCTACGGCCGCGACCTGGCCCGCGGTACGCCGGTCAACATCGGTGAAGCGGTCGGCGTCATCGCCGCCCAATCCATCGGCGAGCCCGGCACCCAGCTGACCATGCGGACCTTCCACATCGGCGGCACCGCCCAGGTGGCCGAGCAGTCGTTCTTCGAAAGCAGCAACGACGGTACGGTCCGCGTGACCGGCGCCACCGTTGTCGGCACCGAAGGCTTCCTGGTCGTCATGAGCCGCAACACGGCCGTGAGCGTCCTGGTCGATGGCAAGGAACGCGAGAACTACAAGCCGCCGTACGGCGCGCGTCTGAAGATCAAGGACGGCGACAAGGTGAAGCGTGGCCAGCGTCTGGCCGATTGGGACCCCTACACCACCCCGATCATCACCGAAGTGGCCGGCAAGATCCGTGCGGAAGACTTGGTGGACGGCTTCTCCGTCCGCGAGGAAACCGACGAAGCCACCGGTATCGCGCAGCGCGTGATCGCCGACTGGCGGACCTCGGCCCGCGCTTCGGACCTGCGTCCCGCCATGGGCGTTCTGGCCGAAGACGGCTCCTATGTCCGCCTGGCCAACGGCGGCGAGGCTCGCTACCTGATGTCGGTCGGGGCCATTCTCTCCGTCGGTGACGGCGACATGGTCAAGCCGGGCGAGGTCATCGCGCGGATCCCCACCGAAGGCGCCAAGACCCGCGACATCACCGGCGGTCTGCCGCGCGTCGCCGAACTCTTCGAAGCCCGCCGTCCCAAGGACTGCGCGGTCATCGCGGAAATGGACGGTCGTGTCGAATTCGGCAAGGATTACAAGAACAAGCGCCGGATCAAGATCACGCCGGAGCCTGATGCCGACGGCAACCAGGCCGAACCGGTCGAGTTCCTGATCCCCAAGGGCAAGCACATCGCGGTGCACGATGGCGATTTCATCGCGCGCGGCGAATACATCATCGACGGCAACCCGGATCCGCACGACATCCTGCGCATCCTGGGCGTCGAGGCCCTGGCCAACTTCCTCGTGGACGAAATCCAGGAGGTCTATCGACTGCAGGGCGTGCCGATCAACGACAAGCACATCGAGACGATCGTTCGTCAGATGCTGCAGAAGGTCGAGATCCTGGAGCCGGGCGATACGGGTCTCATCAAGGGCGATCACCTCGACAAGCCCGAGTTCTATATCGAGCAAGACCGCGCGATCTCGCGTGGCGGCCGTCCGGCCACCACGCAGCCCGTGCTGCTCGGCATCACCAAGGCGAGCTTGCAAACCAAGAGCTTCATCTCGGCCGCGTCGTTCCAAGAAACGACCCGCGTCCTGACCGAAGCCTCGGTGCACGGCAAGACCGACACTCTGGAAGGCCTGAAGGAAAACGTCATCGTGGGTCGTCTGATCCCCGCGGGTACGGGTTCCTACCTGCGCAGCCTGCAGCGCGTCGCCGCCAAGCGCGACGAGCAGCTGGCCCAGCAGCGCGAAGATGCGATGGAGCCGCTGCCGGCTTCGATCGCGCTCGCGGACGCCGAATAGGCGTCAGCGACTTCAGGAAGGCCGACGCCGAACAGGCTTCAGCCAGACGCACGAAACAGAAAGGCCCGGGAGCAATCCCGGGCCTTTTTGCCTGTTCGCGCGGCAGGCGTGACGCCTTCTAGATCCAAAACTAGGGCCTTTTGTCGCTGTCCCGTCATAAACTGACGATTTTTCAATGCGTTAATCGATGCTTTATCGAGCTTAAGCATGTTCAGGGCTCCTCTATCGCCAGGGACGCCATGCGCTCGGACATTTCCACCAAGGTCAACAAGATCACCGCCGCCTTCGTGGTCATGACGGTCGCTGTTCTGGCGATTGTCGCCAGCGGTTCCCTCGGCTTCGCCAAGCAGCAGGCCAAGGCCCAGCAGGAAGCCAGCATGCGGGTGGCGTGGGACGTCATCGGCCAGCGCGGTCAGGCCTTCCATCGCGAGGGCGATACGCTGTTTGTCGGCGACCATGCGCTCAACGGCGATCCCGACGGCGTCGACCGGGTCAAGGGATTGGTCGGCGGCACCGCCACGGTGTTCATGGGCGACACCCGGATCACCACCAATGTCACCAAGCCGGACGGCAGTCGCGCGGTCGGTACCCCCCTGGCCAAGGGCAAGGTCTATGACGCCGTGCTGGGACGTGGCGAGAGCTACCGGGGCGAGGCCAAGATCCTGGGGCGGCCGTTCTTCGTCGCCTATGATCCGATCAAGGACGCCGGCGGTCAGGTGATCGGCATCCTGTATGTGGGCGTGCCCCAGGCCGACTATTTCCAGCCGGTCTACAAGCAGCTCGGCTTCCTGGCGGCGGCCTGCCTGCTACTTGGCGCGGCCGGCGCGACGGCTTCCGTGCTGATGACGCGCGGCCAGCTCAAGCCGCTCTCGACCCTGCGCGACGCCATGAGCAAGCTGATGGCCGGCGACCTGACCGTCAACCTGCCCTTCGCCGGGCGTCGTGACGACATCGGCCTGATGGCCGACGCGGTTCACGCCTTCCGCGACGACGCCTGCGAGAAGCAGACCATCCAGACCCAGGCCCAGGCCCGCGACAGCCGCGCGCAGTCCGAACAGCAGGCCGCCCAGGATCGCGACGCCCGTCAGGCCGCCGCCCAGAGCCTTGTGGTCTCCAGTCTGGCCCACGGTCTTGGTCGCTTGTCCGAAGGCGACCTGACCGTGCGCCTCAACGCCCCGTTCGCGGCGGACTACGAAGGCCTGCGCGCCGACTTCAATCAGACCGTGACCCGCCTGCAGGATGCGATGGGCGCCGTGATCGACGCCGTCGGCGGCCTTCACGCCGGCGCGGGCGGCATCGCGGCCGAGGCGGGTGACCTGTCGCGTCGCACCGAGCAGCAGGCCGCCAGCCTGGAAGAGACCGCCGCCGCCCTCGATGAAATCACCGCCACCGTTCGCCGCACCGCCGACGGCGCCCGCGGGGCCCGCGAGGCTGTGCGGGAAGCCCAGGCCGAAGCCGAGCGTTCCCGGAAGGTGGTGGGCGACACCATCGACGCGATCAATGGCGTCGAGGCGTCGGCCGCCCAGGTCGCCCAGATCATCGGCGTCATCGACGAGATCGCCTTCCAGACCAACCTTCTGGCCCTGAACGCCGGTGTCGAAGCAGCGCGGGCCGGTGAAGCGGGCCGTGGCTTCGCGGTCGTCGCCCAGGAAGTGCGGGCCCTGGCCCAGCGCTCGGCCGACGCCGCCCGGGAGATCAAGACCCACATCGGCGACTCCACCCGCCAGGTCGAGGCCGGGGTGACCCTGGTCGGTCGCACCGGCGAGGCGCTGCAGAAGATCGCCGCCCAGGTCGAGGCCATCGATGGCATCGTCTCCGAGATCGCCGCCAGCGCCCAGGAGCAGGCCGCCGGCCTGTCGGAGGTCAACACCGCCGTCAACCAGATGGACCAGAGCACCCAGCAGAACGCGGCGATGGTCAATCGCTCGGCCGACGCCAGCCGAGACCTGGTGGCCCAGGCCGATGGCCTGGCGGGCCTGGTCGGCCGCTTCCAGATCGTTCCATCTTCCGCCGCCCAGCAGCGGGTCGCCTAGAGCCGTTCAAAACGGCGCTAGTGGTCCCGCTTTGGCGTGGGGTCGCGTTTGATGCCCAGGCTCTGGTCCGACTTCTTGCGGCCGATGCCGTCGGTGTCGCCCATCACGAAGGGGATGTCCTTGGCTTGGCCGGGGCCGCCGTGATCGCGGTGATTGACGCCCGGTCCCATGGGCGCGTCCAGATAGCGACGATAGGCCTCCTGACCGGCCGCCTGGCGTTCGAAGTCGGCCGCCGCTTCGGCGCTACGCGGCGCATTGGCGTAGACGGGCGCCTTGCGGTCGGCCTCGCCCCAGCGCTCGTGGCAGCGCTCGATCTCGCGCCGGTTCAGGCCCACGGCGGCCTGATTGGCGCAGCCGACGCTGCTGCCCCGGAGGGCCGAACGCAGGTCGCCCCTGGGCCCTTCGGGCAGGGGCGCCGGGTGTGGAGCGGTTCCGATGCGCGATTGGCCGCCTATGACCAAGGGCGCGACCGTCGCCGGCGCGGCCAGGCGCGGGGCCCTTGGCTGCATCACGGGCGGCGCCAGGGGCGAGGCGGCCTGGGCTGTGGGCGAGGGGGCGTCGATCGGCCTGGGCGGCCGCTCCAGCAGGACGGTGAGGGCGTCCTCGTCATTGGAGCGATCGACGAACGCCTCGATTCGCGGAAAGGCCAGGAAGCCCAGCACGGCCGCGTGGACGGCCAGGGAAAGGGCCACAACGGCGGTCCGTCTCGATGGGCGAAGGCGCGCCGTATATAGGGTCACCAGGAACTCGACGAATGGGGCATGTCGGCGCCACCCTTTCTACCGGAAGTGGCGAAAGCGTGGCCTTTAAGACCGCGTTAACCGACGCAATCACTGGCGTTGACGCGGATCGACTTCGCGAGTAAATACCGCGCTCTTTCGAGGTGGGCCTTGCGCCTGCCCTGATGAACGCCCGTCCCTATCGACGGATAGCCCGCCGGAACGCTTTCCGCGTCCCGGCGAGTTTCGTGTTTATCGGGTCTCCTAACGGAGCCTTGCAAGCCGGAATAAATGACAAGGACCTGAAGCGCCCCGGCCGAAAGGCACACGCTTCCATCAGAGCAGAGACTTAATGCCTACCGTCAACCAGCTCATCCGCAAGCCGCGCTCTCCGAAGCCGGTGCGGAACAAGGTGCCCGCCCTGAAGGGCTGCCCCCAACGTCGTGGTGTTTGCACCCGCGTCTATACGACGACCCCGAAGAAGCCCAACTCGGCTCTGCGTAAGGTCGCCAAGGTCCGTCTGACCACCGGCATCGAAGCCGTTTGCTACATCCCGGGCGAAGGCCACAACCTGCAGGAGCACTCGGTGGTGCTCATCCGCGGCGGCCGCGTCAAGGATTTGCCCGGCGTCCGCTATCACATCCTGCGCGGCGTCCTCGACACCCAAGGTGTCAAGGATCGTAAGCAGCGTCGTTCGCTCTACGGCGCCAAGCGTCCGAAGTAAGGAAAAAGAAGAATGTCCCGCCGCCGTCGCGCCGAGAAACGCCAAGTCCTGCCGGATCCCAAGTTTGGAGATCTGATTGTCACGAAGTTCATGAACTACGTGATGTACGAGGGCAAAAAAGCCGTCGCCGAAAACATCATCTATGGTGCTTTCGACATCCTGGAAAACAAGCGCAAGGACCAAGGTCCGCTTGAGACCTTCCACTCCGCCCTGGACAACGTCGCCCCGGCGATCGAAGTCCGGTCGCGTCGCGTTGGCGGCGCCACCTATCAGGTGCCCGTGGAAGTCCGTCCGGACCGTCGTCGCGCCCTGGCCATCCGCTGGCTGGTGACCGCTGCGCGCAAGCGCGGCGAGAACACCATGACCGAAAAGCTGGCCGGTGAACTGCTCGATGCTTCCAACAACCGCGGCACCGCGGTGAAGAAGCGCGAAGACACCCACAAGATGGCTGAAGCCAACCGGGCGTTCTCGCACTACCGCTGGTAACCTTTCTTACCAGCACTCTTTCAGGCGCGGGCGGTTTGCGATAAACCGCCCGCGCCGCACGTTTAAATGTCCCTGCCCCACGGCAGCGCTACGCAGAGCTCCATCATGGCCCGCCAGCATAAAATCGAAGACTACCGTAACTTCGGCATCATGGCGCACATCGACGCCGGGAAGACGACGACGACCGAGCGGATCCTGTATTACACGGGTAAGTCGCACAAGATCGGCGAAGTCCACGACGGCGCCGCGACCATGGACTGGATGGACCAGGAGCAAGAGCGCGGCATCACGATCACGTCGGCCGCGACGACCGCTTTCTGGAAAGAAAAGCGCCTCAACATCATCGACACCCCAGGCCACGTCGACTTCACGATTGAAGTCGAGCGTTCGCTCCGCGTGCTCGACGGCGCCGTCGCCGTTCTGGACGGCAACGCCGGCGTTGAACCGCAAACCGAGACTGTCTGGCGTCAGGCCGACAAGTACAAGGTTCCGCGGATCGTGTTCGTCAACAAGATGGACAAGATCGGCGCTGACTTCGACGCCTCGGTGCAGTCGATCCGCGACCGTCTGGGCGCCAAGGCTGTTCCGATCCAGTTCCCGATCGGCGCTGAATCGAACCTGCGCGGCCTGGTCGACATCGTGACCATGACCTCGGTCATCTGGGACAACGACGCCCTGGGCGCCAACTTCACCGTCGGCCCGATCCCGGCCGACCTGGTCGAGAAGGCCAACGAAGCCCGTCAGTACCTGATCGACAACGCCGTCGAACTCGACGACGAGGCGATGGAAGCCTATCTGGGCGGCGAAGAGCCCTCGGAAGCCGTGCTGAAGAAGTGCATCCGCAAGGCTGTGCTGAACGGCGCCTTCTATCCGATCCTCTGCGGCTCGGCCTTCAAGAACAAGGGCGTGCAGACGCTCCTGGACGCCGTCGTCGACTACCTGCCGTCGCCGCTGGACATCCCGCCGACCAAGGGCATCGACTTCAAGACCGAAGAAGACGTCGTGCGTCGCGCCTCGGACGAAGAGCCGCTGTCGGTTCTGGCGTTCAAGATCATGGACGACCCCTTCGTTGGTTCGCTGACCTTCTGCCGCATCTATTCGGGCAAGCTGGAAACCGGCATGGGCCTGCTGAACGCCACGCGCGACAAGCGCGAGCGCGTTGGCCGCATGCTGCTCATGCACTCCAACAACCGCGAAGACATCAAGGAAGCCTTCGCCGGCGACATCGTCGCCCTGGCCGGCCTCAAGGAAACCCGCACGGGTGACACCCTGTGCGATCCGCTGAAGTCCCCGGTGATCCTGGAGCGCATGGAATTCCCGGCGCCCGTCATCGAAATCGCCGTCGAGCCCAAGTCGAAGGCCGACCAGGAGAAGCTGGGCGTCGCCCTGCAGAAGCTGGCCGCCGAAGATCCGTCCTTCACCGTCTCGACCGACTTCGAAAGCGGTCAGACGATCCTGAAGGGCATGGGCGAACTGCACCTGGACATCAAGATCGACATCCTGAAGCGGACCTACAAGGTCGAAGCCAACATCGGCGCGCCGCAGGTTGCCTATCGCGAAAGCCTGGGCCGCAAGGTCGACATCGACTACACCCACAAGAAGCAGACCGGTGGTACGGGCCAGTTCGCCCGCGTCATGATCACCTTCGAACCCGGTGAAGCCGGTTCGGGCTTCATCTTCGAAAGCGCCATCGTTGGCGGCGCGGTGCCCAAGGAATACATCCCGGGCGTCCAGAAGGGTCTGGAGTCCGTCAAGGACAACGGTCTGCTGGCCGGCTTCCCGCTGATCGACTTCAAGGCCACCCTGACGGACGGCAAGTACCACGACGTCGACTCCAGCGTGCTGGCGTTCGAAATCGCGTCGCGCGCCGCCTTCAAGGAACTGCGTGAAAAGGGCGCCCCCAAGCTGCTCGAGCCGATCATGGCCGTCGAAGTCGTGACCCCGGAAGAGTATCTGGGTTCGGTGATCGGTGACCTGAACAGCCGTCGCGGCATGATCCAGGGTCAAGACATGCGCGGCAACGCCACGGTGGTGAACGCCTTCGTGCCGCTGGCCAACATGTTCGGCTACGTCAACACCCTGCGGGGCATGTCGCAAGGCCGCGCCCAGTTCACCATGCAATACGATCACTACGAGCCGGTGCCGCAACACGTCGCCGACGAAGTGATCAAGAAGTACGCCTAAGCTTTCCCCAGAAATTCCCATTAATTTGAGGCCCCCCCACGTTTTTGAGGGGAATGGGGTCCTAAGGTAGAGAAAAATGGCCAAGGAAAAGTTCGAACGTAACAAGCCGCACTGCAACATCGGCACGATTGGTCACGTTGACCACGGCAAGACGACGCTGACGGCTGCGATCACGATCACGCTGGCCAAGGCCAGCGGCGGCAAGGCGATGAACTACGCCGACATCGACGCTGCGCCGGAAGAAAAGGCGCGCGGCATCACGATCAACACCGCACACGTGGAATATGAGACGGCCAACCGTCACTACGCCCACGTCGACTGCCCCGGCCACGCCGACTATGTGAAGAACATGATCACCGGCGCCGCGCAGATGGACGGCGCGATCCTGGTGGTTTCGGCCGCCGACGGCCCGATGCCCCAGACCCGCGAGCACATCCTGCTGGCCCGTCAGGTCGGCGTTCCGGCGCTGGTCGTCTACATGAACAAGGTCGACCTGGTCGACGACGAAGAGCTGCTCGAGCTGGTCGAGATGGAAGTGCGCGAGCTGCTTTCGTCGTATGACTTCCCGGGCGACGACATTCCGATCACCAAGGGCTCGGCCAAGGTCGCGATCGACGGCGGCGATCCCAAGATCGGCGAACAGTCGATCTTCGCCCTGATGCAGACGGTTGACGACTACATCCCGCAACCGGCGCGTCCGCTGGACCTGCCGTTCCTGATGCCGGTCGAAGACGTGTTCTCGATCTCGGGCCGCGGCACCGTGGTGACCGGTCGTATCGAAAAGGGCATCGTCAAGGTCGGCGAAGAAGTCGAAATCGTCGGCATCCGTCCGGTTCAGAAGACGACCTGCACGGGCGTCGAAATGTTCCGCAAGCTGCTGGACCAAGGTCAAGCGGGCGACAACGTCGGCGTTCTGCTGCGCGGCACCAAGCGCGAAGACGTCGAGCGCGGCCAAGTGCTGTGCAAGCCCGGTTCGATCACGCCGCACACCAAGTTCACGGCTGAAGCCTATATCCTGACGAAGGAAGAAGGCGGTCGTCACACGCCGTTCTTCACCAACTATCGTCCGCAGTTCTACTTCCGTACGACGGACGTGACCGGGATCATCAAGCTGCGCGAAGGCGTGGAAATGATCATGCCGGGCGACAACGCCGAGCTGGACGTCGAGCTGATCACCCCGATCGCCATGGACCAGGGCCTGCGCTTCGCCATTCGCGAAGGCGGCCGTACGGTCGGCGCCGGCGTGGTTGCCAAGATCGTCGAGTAGTCGACCGATCTCAGCGACAAGCTGATCTAAAGCGAAGGCCCCGGCGGAAACGCCGGGGCCTTTTGCTTTGGGCGCTCGCAGCCGCCCCCGTCCTGAGCCGTCCGCGCACGCGGGCACTCGTTTGACGGGATGGCTCCGGAAGCTTGACTGTGGCGACCGGCCTATGTCGGCTACTGGCTTGACGACTGCGCGTTGAGCGGTCAGCAAGCATGGGGTGGGGGAGTAAGCGATGACGCCGCGGGCGCTGACAGAGACGATCGCGTACAGGTATGGCTTCGCCGTGGCGGCGGCCGGCCTGGGCCTGATTGTGCGCCTGCTGCTCGGGGACTGGTTTCCGCCCGGCTTTCCCTATCTGACCTTCTTTCCCGTCATCATCGTCACGACCTATTTCGTCGGCGCGCTACCGGCCCTGCTGTGCGCGACACTGTCGGGTCTGGCGGCCTGGTACTTCTTCATCGGACCAGAGCAGCACTTCGCCTTCGGCCCGACCACCATTGTCGCCCTGGGCTTCTTCGCCTTTGTCGTGGCGGTGGACATCTTCTTCATCGACGGCATGCAGCGCGCGGTGCGGCAGCTGTCGCGCGAACGCGAGCGCTATGCGCGGCTGGCCGAGAGCCAGGACCTGCTGTACCGCGAGCTTCATCACCGCGTGAGCAACAACATCCAGGTCGTCGGCGCCCTGCTGCGGTTGCAGGCGGCGGGGGTCAAGGACGGCGACGCCCGGCATGCCCTGCAGGAGGCCGGCGGGCGGATCGAGGTGATCGCCAAGATCCAGCGCGAGCTGCACAACCGCGTCGGCGACCCGGAGCCCTTCCGGATCTTCGCCCAGTCCCTGCTCAACGACGCCAATGTCGCCGCCGGAACCCAGGCCACCGTCTCCATCGAGGGCGGCCAGCTGTCCCTGCATTCCGACCAGGCCACGCCCGTCACCCTGGTCCTGCTGGAGTGCTTCAACAACGCGCTGGAACATGCCTTCGTCGGCGGGCGCGACGGCGCGGTGGCGGTGCGGCTGGACCAGGATGGCGCGGACCATGTGCTGACCGTGCGTGACAACGGGGCAGGGCCACCCGAGGGCTTCAACCCGGCCAAGTCAACGAGCCTGGGCCTGCGTATCGTGCGGGCCATGGCGGGGCAGCTGGGCGGCCGGTTCGAGATGACCCGCGACGACGGCTGGACAACCTGCCGACTGACCTATCCGGCGCTCACCGAAACCTAGAGGCGCAGCCGGTAGAACCGCGTGTCGACCGCCATGCGTGGAAAGGCGTTCGGCAGATCCTCCGGTGCGACCGGGGCGAAGCCGCTCTTCTCGTAGAACCTGTGGGCGGCCAGGAAGCGGTCGGTCGTGCCCAGATAGATGTCGGTCACGGCTTGGGCTCGGGCATGGCCCAGGGCCGTCTCCAGCAGGGCCATCGCCGCGCCGGCAGCGCCCCGGCCTTCAGGGGCGACGAACATCTTGCGCAAGGCTACGGCGGAGCGGCCGATATCCTTCAGCGCGATCGAGCCGACGATCACGCCGTCCAGCGTGGCCACCCAGAAGCCGCCGGCCCCGGTCTGGTAGAAGTCCGGGATCGCCGCCAGGTCAGGCTGGTCGGCGGCGGCGATCGACAGGCCAAACTCCTGACGCTGGATCGACAGGATCAGGTCGATGACCCGGGCGCTGTCGTCGTCCCCGAAATCGCGGACGACGACAGCGCTCATGGACGTTCAGCGGGGACGGGCGCGGCCGGCGCCTCGCGTGGCGTGGTCAGGCGGGCCAGCTTGGGTTTCAGCCAGTTTTCGAAGTCGTCGATGATCTCATAGACCACCGGCACCAGCACCAGCGACAGCACGGTCGAGGTGATCAGTCCGCCGATCACGGCCACGGCCATGGGCTGACGGAACTCCGAGCCCTTGCCCAGGCCCAGGGCGGTCGGCAGCATGCCGGCCATCATCGCCAGGGTGGTCATGATGATCGGGCGGGCCCGCTCGCGGCAGGCCTCGATGATCGCTTCGCGCTGGGCCTTGCCGGCCCGCTCTTCCTCGATGGCGTAGTCGACCAGCAGGATCGAGTTCTTGGCCGCCAGGCCCATCAGCATCAGCAGGCCGATCAGGGACGGGATCGACATGCTCATGCCGCAGGCCAGCAGGCCCATGAAGGCGCCGCCGATGGCCAGCGGCAGGGCCGACATGATGGTGATCGGCTTGAAGAAGCTGCCAAACAGCAGGGCCATGACGCCGAACACCAGGAAGATGGCCGAGAGCAGGGCCACGGCGAAGCCGCCGAACAGCTCGCCCATGGCTTCTTCCGTGCCGCCCGTGGCCTTCACGACGCCGGCGGGCAGGTTCTTCATGATCGGCAGGCTGTCGACCTCGGCGTTGGCCGAGCCCAGCACCACGCCGGGCTGCAGATCGGCCTCGGTGGCCAGCTCGGCGCTTGCGGCCAAACCGCTCGATCTTGGCGGGGCCGGCCTGGAACTCGACATCGGCCACGGCGTCCAGGCGGGTGAAGCCGCCCGAGGCGGTCGGGACCTGCAGGGCCTTGATCCGTTGCAGGTCCGAGCGGACGCCTTCGTCCAGGCGAACCCGGATCGGCAGGCGCCGTTCACCGTCGGTCAGCTTGGCCACATTGGCGTCGATGTCGCCCACGGTCGCCACCCGGGCGACGGCGGCGATATCGGCGGCGGAGACGCCTAGGCGGGCGGCCTCGTCGGTGCGCGGACGAATAACGATTTCAGGGCCGCTGGGCGGAGAGGCCGGGCGCGGATCAGCGATGGTCTTGAGGCCGCGCATCTGCCGTTCCAGCGCCAGGGCGGCGCGTTCCAGCGCCGTGCCGTCCTCGCTGGTCAGGATGGTCTGCACCTCGGCCGCGCCGTCGTCGCTGAGCAGATTGACCCGCACGTCCGGCAGGTCGAGCAGCTTGTCGCGCATCAGGGCCTTGATCTGCGGCACCCGCAGTTCGCGCTTGTCGTGCAGCACTACGGTGACGGTGCCGTCGCGCAGGTCGCTGCCGCCGCTGCCGCCGCCAGGACCGCTGGAGGCGATCACCGAGCCGATCTGGGCGAAGACGTGGGCGGTCTCGGGGCGTTCGCCAAACAGCTTGGTGATCGCCGTCACGGCGCGGTCCATGTCGGCTGCGGTCGCGCCGGGCGGTCCCTGGACCTTGAGATAGTAGTAGTTGTTGTTGGCGGGCGGCTGGAAGCCCGCGGGCAGGCCCGCGGCCATGAAGATCGATCCGGCGAAGATCACGCCGCCGATGATGCAGGCGACGATCCGGTGGTCCAGCGCCCATTCCAGGGTGTCGCGATAGAGGCCCTTGAACGGCTTGCGCGGATGCGGGTGGGTGGAGGGCTTGAGGAAATAGGCGGCCAGCAGCGGGGTCAGCAGCCGGGCCACGACCAGCGAGAACAGCACCGCGACGGCGACCGTCAGGCCGAACTCGCGGAAGAACTGGCCAGGAATGCCGGGCATGAAGGCCACAGGCGCGAACACGGCCACGATGGTGAAGGTGGTGGCCACAACGGCCAGGCCGATGGCGTCGGCGCCGACCATGGCGGCCTCGTAAGGTCGCTGGCCGGCGGCCACGCGTTTCTCGATGTTCTCGATCTCGACGATGGCGTCGTCGACCAGGATGCCGATCACCAGGGTCAGGCCCAGCAGGGTCACGACATTGAGCGAGAAGCCCATGATCGCCATGAAGATGAAGGTCGGGATCAGCGACATCGGCATGGCGATGGCGGTGATCGCCGTGGCCCGCCACTCGCGCAGGAACAGGAACACCACCAGGGCGGCCAGGACCATGCCTTCCAGAAGGGTGGACTTGGTGGCCGTGAAGCTGGCGCGGGTGTCGTCCACGATCGAATAGATCTTGGTGAACTTGACGCCGGGATGCGCCGCCTCGAGCTTGGCGATGGCGATGATCACGCCGTCCTCGACGCGCACGTCGCTGGCGTCCTTGGTCTTGCTGACCTGGAAGGCCACCACGGGGCGGCCGTCCAGACGCGCGAACGAGCGGGCCTCGCCGGCGCCGTCGCCGACCTCGGCCACGTCGGTCAGGCGCACGAAGCGGCCGCCCGAGGTGGGGATGGTCAGGGCGCGTAGTTGATCGACCGTATGGGCGGCGGCCAGAACGCGCACCGTCTGCTCGCGGTCGCCGATCGCCACGCGACCGCCGGGGGCGTCCTGGCTGAAATTGGCCAGGGCGTTGTTCAGCTGCGGCGCGGTGAGGCCGGCGGCGGCCATGCGGTCGGGGTCGATGACGATGTTGATCTCGCGATCGACGCCGCCCACCCGGGCCACCTGTGCCACGCCCTTTTCGCCCTGCAGCGCCCGGCTGATGGTGTCGTCGACGAACCAGGACAGCTGGCTCATCGTCATGTCGGGCGACGAGACCGCGTAGGTGACGATCGGCAGCGAATCCAGGTCGACGCGCTGGACGATGGGCTCGTCGATCTCGCGCGGCAGCAGGGCGCGCGACTGGTCGATCTTGGAGCGCACCTCGTCGGTGGCTTTTTGCAGGTCCTCGCCGATCTCGAACTCGATCGAGGTGGTCGAGACGCCCTGCACGACCGACGAGCGGATGCTCTTGACGTTCGAGATGCCGGCGACGGCGTCCTCGACCGGCCGGGTGATCTGGGTTTCCATCTCGCCGGCGGCGGCGCCGCTCTGGGTGATGGTCACGGCGACCAGCGGGAACGAGACGTTGGGATACTGCTTGATCGGCAGCATCAGGTAGCTGGCGATGCCGGCCAGGACCAGGGCGATGAACAGGACCGCGACGGGGATCGGGTTCTTGATCGACCAGGCGGATATGCGGACCTGGGCCATTAGCGCGCGGCCTTGCCGGCGGCGTCGGTGGGCGCGACCTTGTCGCCGTCCAGGGTAAAGGCCGAGCCGCCCAGCAGCACGCGGGTTCCCGCAGGCGGTCCGTCCAGAAGCTCAACCCAGCCGCCGCCGCGCTGGCCGGTGCGCACCGGCGCCTGGCGGGCGCGATTGGAGGCGTCGACCGTCACCAGCGACGAGCCCTCGGCGTCATAGCGGATGGCGGCCTCGGGCACGGCCTTGACGGTCTTGCCCGACGCGCCGAAGGCGGCGCGGCCAAAGCCGCCGGGCCGCAGGTCGCTGTCGACGGGCAGGCGCACGCGAGCCTTGCCCAGGCGGGTGGTGGCGTCGATGCGAGGGCTGATCAAGCGGATGGCGCCGGAGACCACGCGGCCGTCGGGCAGGGTGACCTGGGCGCTCTGGCCCACGCGCAGGCCCGACAGCTGAGCCTCGCCGACCTCGGCGTCCAGCTCGACCAGGCCGTCGCGGGCGATGCGGAACCAGGGCGTGGTTCCGCCGCCCGAGATGTCGCCGGGGCGAATGGTGCGTTCCAGCACGCGGCCGCCGACCGGGGCGGTGACCATCATGCGGCCGGCGCGGGTGCGCAGCTCGGCCAGGGCGGCTTCCTGCGCCTTGGCGGCGTAGCGGCGACTTTACCCTGCCGGACCTGGTCGATGCCCTGGCCGTCCAGGCCTTGCCGCTTGAGCCCGACCAGATCGAAGCGGTGCGCCGCGAACTCGATGCCAAGGATGCTGGCGGGCTTGTTGCGGCCGGTGGACCCGCGCGGACGCTGGCACCTTCCTCGACGAAGACCCGGGCGACGCGGTAGCCCGACAGTTCCGAGCCCACGGCCGCCTCTTCACGCGGGACCAACTGGCCGGAGGCTTCAAATCCGACGCCCAGGGGGCGGCTCTCGACGCGGCCGACGGTCACGGTCCGCGCCTGCTGGGCGGGCTTTGCGGCGGCTTCTGGCGCGTCCTTCTTGCCGCAGGCGGTGACGCCCAGGGTCGTCGTCAGGAGCAGGGCGGCGATCAGGGTGCGGGACGTCATCGAGGCGGATCTCATCGCGAGGAAGCTTTGCTGGGGACCGCATCGGGCGACCAGCCGCCGCCGAGGGCCTTATAGGTTTGCACGGCGCGTTGCAGGGCCTGGCCCCGGGCGCCGGTCAGGGCGGTGCGGGCGGCGCGCCAGGATTGCTCGGCCTGCAGGGCCGAGGTCAGGTCGGTCAGGCCGGCGGCGTAGCCCTTGCGGTTGGCCTCGTAGCCGGTGGCGGCGCGCGCCTCGCCGGCGGCCAGCAGGGCCACGCGGCGATTGTCGGCCGCCAGTTGCAGCAGGGCGCCCTCGGCTTCGCCGAATGCGGTCTGCACCGTCTTCTCATAGGTCACGGCGGCCTGCTCGGTGCGGGCGTTCTGGGCGTCGATATTGGCCAGCAGGGTCGGGATGTTCAGCACCGGGATCGACAGGTTCGCCCCGATCGTCCAGGCCGAGCTGGAGGTCGAGGACGTTGAACCGGGCGACAGGAAGCTGGGCGACACCGACTTGGCCAGGCCAAGGCCCGGCGCCAGGGTGAAGGTGGGAAACAGCGCCAGCTCATTGACGGTCAGATTGGCCGAGGCCGAGGCCAGACGGGCCTGGGCCTCGCGCACGTCGGGGCGTCGCGCCAGCAGGGCGCCCGGAATGGCGGCGGGTGCGGGCGGCGCATCGGCCAGGACGGCGGCAACCGGCAGGCTGGCTAGCGGGTCGACGCCGCGCCCCACCAGGATCAGCAGGCTGCGGCGGGCGACCTGCAGCTCAGCCTCCAGGCCGGCGACCTGGGCCTGGGCCTGGGCGCGGTCGGCGGCGGCGCGGGCGGCTTACGAACTGGCCGAAAGGCCTCGGCGGCTGCGCTCAGCGGAGGTGTCGGCCAGGGATCCGGCGATGCGCTCGCTCTGGCGGGCGTCTTCCAGCTGCACGGCCAGCACGCGGGCCTGGAAATAGGACTGGGCGACATTGGCGGCCAACGCGGCCCGCGCGCCCTCATTGTTGAAGCGCGCGGCGGCCAGATCGTTGTTGACCACTTTCATCGCCGCCCGACGACGGCCGATCAGGTCCAGCTCCCAGCTGACATCGAAATTGGCGCTGTAGCTTTCGCTGTCGCCGCCCTGGGTGAAGCCGCCCGCGCCGCTCTGGTCGATGATCTTCGTGCGGGTCTTGCTGGCCGCGCCTGTCAGGGGCGTGGAGGGGATGTAGAGCTGGCGCACCTGACCGCCGCGCACGGCGCGGGCTTCATCCAGCCGCGCGGCGGCCAGGCGGGCGTCGGGGCTCCGCTCGAGGGCGGTCTCGATCAGCTGGGTGAGGGCCGGGTCGTTGAAGGCGGTCCACCAGCGGTCCAGGGCCTGATCCGGCAAGACCGCGCCGGCGGGGGCCTCGTAGGCAGTCGGCAGACGCGTGTCGGCCTGACGGGGCGCGGAGACGCAGCCGGCCAGGGCCAGGGCGGCGAAACCCGAGGCCGTGATCGCGCGGGCCCGGGGGCCAGGGGCGCGAACATGCCCAGAGGCGTCCGTCGCGACGAAACTCATGAAGTCCAACCTGCTCAGTGACCTCGCCGAGCCGGAGGGGCGGCGACTGTTCCAGCCTTCAATTAGGCGTCTCGGCGCCTGGGGAAAACCCCTTCATTGATCATTGATCACCGAGCGGGCGGTCGTTGTGACGCTATCGCTGTCTCGTGTTGCTGGAACGTGTCAGCCGCGACACGAAGCCCCAGGTGAGCAGGGCGCAGGTTGACGTACCGTCAAAACATACCGCATCATCGAAACAGATGTTCCAGATCCGAAATCGGACATCGGCGCGCGGGAGTAGGCGGGCCAGTATGCGTGACTTTCCAATGATCCGGCTGGGGGAGATCCCAAGGTTGTCGGCTATGAATGGCGCATCTTCACGTTTCGAAAATGGCGCGATGCCTGATCCCGTCGCTTGCGGCGGGATTGCGCGCGCATTTCATCGACCGGAGCGTCCCGCCGCCTGAGATCGACCACGGCCCCCCAAAGAATACGCGTCAAAAAAACAAACGAGGGAGGGAAGAAAATGAAAAGAACCGTGTTCCTGCGCGGCGGCTCGTCCATGGCGTTGGCCATCGCCCTGACGACCGGCGTCGCCCATGCGCAGCAAGCCAAGCCTGACACCGCGCCCACCGAAGTCGAGGAAGTCGTCGTCACCGGCTCCTTCATTCGCGGCACCCCCGAGGACGCCGCCCTGCCGGTGGAAGTCATCGGCGCCGAAGAGTTGCAGAAGCGAGGCTCGCCCTCCACCGTCGAACTCCTGAAGGCCCTGTCGGTGTCCAGCGGCGTGCTGGGCGACACCAACCAGTTCGACAGCCGCGCCCAGGGCTCGGAAGGCTCCGGCTCGGCGAACCTTCGCGGTCTGGGGTCGCAGCGCACCCTGGTGCTGCTGAACGGCCGACGCCTGGCGATCAACCCGTTCGGCGCGGCCGGCGCGGGCATCGTCGACACCAACATCCTCCCCGCCGCCGCCATCGGCCGGCTGGAAGTGCTCAAGGACGGCGCGGCCGCGACCTACGGGTCCGACGCCATCGCCGGCGTCGTCAACTTCATCACCAAGAAGAACTTCAGCGGCCTGGAAGTGGGCGCCGACTACCGGGTCATTGACGGCTCCAAGGGCGACTACGGCGTCAACGCCACGTTCGGCAAGGTGTGGGACAACGGCAATGTGCTGGTCAGCGCCGGCTGGCAGCATCGCTCCAAGCTCAGCGTCGCCGACCGCGAATGGGCCAACCGGCCCTATCTGTCCAACCCCGAGGCGGGCTGGTCGGCGGCGGGCAACCCCTCGACCTTCATCCCTCTGGCCAGCACCACCAACGGCATGCGCGATCCGGGCTGTTCGGGCCTGAGCGGCTTCCCGGGCTTCAGCGGTCTTACCCCGGTCTGCTACTGGCACTACACCCCGTTCGACAATCTGGTGGAAAAGTCCAACGCGGTTCAGCTCTATGGCGAGGTCAACGCCGACCTGTCGGACAAGACCAAGTTCCACGTCGAGGTCCTGTACGCCCACACCGACGTTCCCGACTGGAACACCTCGCCGTCCTATGCCGCCCTGGCCACGCCCACGGCCGAGGCTTCGCCGATCGCGGGCCGCTACATCGTGCCGGCCAGCAACCCCGGCCTGATCGCCTTCATGGCGGCCAATCCCACCGTCACCCTGACCAGCCTGGTCAACGGCTCGCAGAGCACCGTGCCCAGCTCGGTCTTCGCGTTCGGCGCCATCAACGCGGCCAACCGGCCGTTCGGCATCGGCGGCAACCCCAAGTTCGGCTACGGCCCCTCGATCGGCTCGCGGTCGTTCGACGCCTTCCGCGTCTCGGGCGACCTGCAGGGCGAGTTCGACAACGGCATCGGCTGGGACATCGCCCTGACCTACTCGCAGGAAGTGGGCATCCGCACCGGCTACGACACCCTGGTCAACCGCTTCGCCCTGGCCCTGCAAGGCCTGGGTGGTCCGCTGTGCGACAGCAATCCGTCGCTGCCGGGCATCCAGGGCACGGCCGGCGTCGGCCAGTGCATGTATTACAACCCCTTCGCCAGTGCGATCCCCAGCAACGCCATCACCGGAACGGCCAACCCGACCTACAACTCGGCCCTGGCCAACAACAAGGACCTGGTCGACTGGTTCTTCAAGAAGCTGTCGACCAAGCAGTCCTCGCGGCTGTTCGTCGGTGAAGCGGTCCTGAACGGCAAGACGGCCATCACCCTGCCGGGCGGCGACATCGCCTGGGCGGCCGGCGTCCAGTATCGCCGCACCTACTTCAAGGCCGACTACAACGACATCAGCAACGCGGCGATCAATCCTTGCGTCAACACGCCCGACTTCGGCGTGACCACCTGCACGGGCTCCACCCGCAACGGCCCCTTCATGTTCCTGGGCGTCGGCAACGAAGCCGACAACCAGAGCGACGTGATGGCCGGCTTCGGCGAACTGTCGGTGCCGATCACCGACACCTTCCAGGCCCAGCTGGCCGCCCGCTACGAGAACTACGGCGGCGCGGTGGGCTCGACCTTCAATCCCAAGGCCTCGGTCCGCTGGCAGGCCCTGCCGTGGATGGCGATCCGCGCCTCGGCCGGTTCGACCTTCCGCGGTCCGCCCGACCCCCTGACCACCACCACCTCGGTCACCTCGCTGCAGGGCATCCTGGGCGTGTTCCGGGCCGTGGACATCTTCGGCAATCCGAACCTGAAGCCGGAAAAGGCCAACACCTATAATGGCGGGCTGCTGTTCAGCGCCGGCAACTTCAAGGGCAGCATCGACTACTTCAAGTTCGACTTCAAAAACCCGATCGTGGCCGAGCCGGTGGCCGGCATCGTCAGCGCCCTCTATCCGAACGGCGCGGCCGGGGCCAACAATTGCGCCGATCCGGCCTATGCCGCCCTGGTGGCCCGCTTCACGTTCAACGGCGCCTGCGGCACGCCCACCACCAGCATCGCCCGCCTGAAGACCAACTACATCAACGGCGCGGCGGTGAAGAACTCGGGCTTCGACTTCGCGGCCGACTACCGGTTCGACAACGTCCTTGGCGGCGAGTTCTCGCTGGGCGCCAACGCCACCTACGTCTCGGAATACAAGGTCGGCGCCACCAGCGTCGCCGGAGTGCTGGTGGAAAAGGCCTTCGACGCCGTGGGCCTGCTCAACTACCAGACCACCGTCGTCCCGATCCCGCAGTGGAAGGGTGATGTCTTCGGCGAGTGGAACATGGGGCCGCACAATGTGCGCCTGACGGTGCACTACATCGACTCCTACACCGACCAGCGCACCGCGCCGTTCCTGCCCAACTACCGGGACACGACGGCCGCCCTTGTGACGGTCAGCGCGGGCAAGAAGATCGACGCCCAGGTCCTGACGGATCTGGCCTATCGCGTCTTCCTGCCCTGGGACACCACCCTGACGGCGGCGATCACCAACATCTTCGACAAGGATCCGTCGTACGCCCGTCTCGACCTGGGCTACGACCCCTTCACCGGGGATCCGCTGGGCCGCACCTACAAGCTGGGCCTTCGCAAGAAGTTCTAGGCTCCTTTCGGGGCTGGAGATGGAGCGCGCCTCGCAAGGGGCGCGCTCTTTTTCTTAGATCCTCCCCCAAGCGGGGGAGGTGTCGGCGTAGCCGACGGAGGGGGAAGTCCCTTCTGTTCATGGCATCCCCTCTCCGTCGCCCTTTGGGCGTTCGATCCTCCGAACGCCGAGGATAGAGCGCGATAGGTCCTCCCCCTGAAGGGGGAGGCGGCCGGAGGCCGGCGGGGGAAGACCGCAGTGAGTCAGCAGTCACTTCCCCCTCCGTCGCCTGCGGCGACACCTCCCCCGCTAGGGGGAGGATCTGTCCGGCCGGCGCCCTGCGTCTCTCGGCGACGTCCGCCCCCAGCGGCTCCGCCGCTAGCTCAGATAGTCCAGCAACGTCATCGATCCCGAGGTGGCCACCCCGCCCGAGGCGCTGAACATCGAGGCCAGTTTTTCGCGGGTGTTCTGCATGGCGACCATCTTGTCGTAGAGCGCCGGCGTCCAGCCCGAGGCTTCGCGTTCTTCGGAGGTCATGTCGGCGTAGCGGGTCAGCATCGCCTTGCCGAAGTCGGAGGGGTCGGCGCCGGCGCTGCTCTTGTAGCTGCTCATCACCGACTGATGGTCGCGGGCGCGGATCTCATTGGCCGCCTGGGTGACCTCGTGATCCGAGAACTGGCCGTCGCGATTGAGCGAGATCGCCGCCAGGGACCGGGTGTCGAACCTGGAAAAGTCGATGTCGCCGCCGTCGGGACTGGTGGCCGCGCCGTCGCCCTTGGCCGTGGCGTACTGCTTGTCGAGGACCGTGCGCACGTCGGTGGCCACCTTGCCGAAGTCGCGGGTGCGGGGATTGGCCACCACGCCGCCGACCTCTTTCAGATAGGCGGCGACGGTATCGCCCTCGATCCCGGCCGGCGCGACGCCGGGTTTGGCGATGGCCTGCTTGCGGCCCTCGACCAGGGCGGCGCGGTCCTTGGCCCACTGGCCGGTGGCCTTTTCCTCAGGGCCGGCGGCGTCCAGGCGATCGATCGCGGTCTGGTAGAGGGTGGCGTAGTCGCCGGTGATGCGGGCGGCGGCGGCGGGGCCGGCCAGGGCGTCGGACTGGCGAGACTTCAGCGCCAGCGAGGCGACGACCTGCTCCTCGATCGGGAACTTGCCGCCGCGATTGCTGGCGATGGCGTAGAGCTCGCGGCGATCCAGGTCCGAAAGGTCGATCGTGGCCTTGCCGTCCTTCAGCGCGCTGGTGGTCTTGGCGGCTTTCAGCAGGGCGTCGAGGGCGGAGCGGGCCTCACTGACCACAGCCTCGGGCGAGCGGGTGTCGGTCTGGGCCTTCAGCGCGGCCTGGGCCTGCGCCGACAGGGTGACATTGACCGCCGCGGTGGCGGCGTTGGCCGCCTTGGCCTGGGCCGAGCTGTCGGCCGTGGCGGGGGTTGTCGTCTTGTTGGTCGCGACGCCGGCGCTGGCGTAGCCCGTGACGTAAGGCGAGGTTCCGATGATGGTCATGGCGATACTCACGGCGACTCACTTGCCGCGAGAGTAACAGTCCCGACACGCTTTGAAATGCGGCGAAATCAGCCGCTTGGTTGGTTAATGGGTGAAGACGCCCATCAGCAGGGGGCGGGCGAACAGGGCGGCGGCCTCGTCGCGCTCCAGTCCGGGGACCCAGGCGCCCAGCGAGGCGGCGGCGTTCAGCATCGAGTTGATCATGTGGGCGGCGATCATCGGATCGACCGCGCGGATCGAGCCGTCGGCCATGCCGTCCGAGATCATCGCGGCGAACCGCTCCGAACCCCGGCCATAGCCTTCGGCCATGTCGTGGCGGATATCGGTGGGCAGGGCGCCCATCGACGAGGCGCGCAGCAGCGGGCCGTGTTCCGACAGCTGATAGGCCACCAGGGCGGCCGTGGCGGCCGACACCTGATCCCAGGACGTTCCGTTCAGGCCCCGGGCGTCGGCCTGAGACTTGCGGGTCACCGCGAAGGTGCGCTGGAAGCATTCCACCACCAGGGCGTCTTTGTCGTCATGGTGATGGTAGAACGAGCCCTTGGTGACGTTCAGGGCCGCCGAGATCTCCTCGACCGAGGCGCCGCGATAGCCGCGCTGGTTGATCAGGCGGGTGGCGGCGACCAGGAAGGTCTCGCGCGATTCCTGGCCGTCGGGCGCCAGGGGCGTGGGGTCGGGCAGGGCGGCCGGGGCCCAGGCGCGACCGGGCGCGGCCAGGCCATGGACCAGGATGTCATACATCTTGTCGCGAACGCGGTCGTAGTCATCGACGTCGTAGCGCCGCAGCCAGGTGCCCGACCAGAAGACCTGCTCCATCAGCAGGTGGGTGCGGGCGTTGCGCTCGCGCTTTTCCAGATGGTCGAACGCTTCGCCCTCGAAGAAGCCGCGAACCCGTCGGAACAGGTCGTTGAACGCGCCCAGCACCGAGGTGCGCAGGGGCTCCTTCAGGGCCTTGATCTCGGTGAAGCTGGTCAGGGGCGTGGCCTCGCCCAGGCGAACCCGGCGGTTCAGGTCGAGATACAGGTCCAGGAACTTGCGCAGCCGCGAGGCCGGATCAGGCTCGCCGGCGGCCTGGCCGATCATGGCGTCGAACCGCTCCAGCCCGCGCAGGAAGCAGGCGGCGGCCAGATCTTCCTTGCGTCGGTAGTAGCTTGGTCGACGCTGCGCCGATCAGGCCCACGCGGGCGGCGACATCGGCCAGGGTCATGCCGCGCACGCCCTGCCGGTTGAGGACGGCCGTGGCCGCGGCCAGGATCGCCTCCTTCTTGCGGGCGTAGCGCTCGGTGGCTACGCCGACGATCCGTCCGTCATCCATTGAAGGGCCTCTGATACACCGGCGTCGCCTGTCGCTGGACGGTATGGTCCAATTTAGGCGCCCGATGGCCCACGGCCAAGGCCGGGACCGATTATCCGCAGGATAACCGCTCCAAAGCCCGTCAGTTTTTCAGGATTGTTTCAGGACGCCCGCCGAGCGGGCGCCGGAGGGGTGGTCAGCGTCGTCGCGATGGTCTGGATCAGGGCGGCGGGCGACAACGGCTTGGCGATGGCGCCGTTCATGCCTGCGGCGATATAGCCGGCCTGCTGGTGGGCCATGGCGTTGGCGGTCATGGCCAGGATCGGGGTCTGGCCCACCGGCCCGTCGAGGGCCCGGATGCGACGCGTGGCCTCGACGCCGTCCATGCCCGGCATCTGGATATCCATCAGGATCAGGTCGAAGCCGCGCCGGGCCGCCTCGACCCCGCCGGCGCCGTCCTCGGCGGCTTCGACGCTGGCGCCCATGGCTTCCAGCATGCGCGCGGCGATCATCCGGTTGGTGGCGTTGTCTTCGACCAGCAGGATGCGCAGACCGGCGAACAGCGAGGCCTCGGCTTCTTCCTGGCGGGTCACGGGGGCGGCGCGGTCGGCGTCGATCTCGAGCCAGAAGCGTCGATCCGGCCGGCGGCCGAGGTGGCGGCGATGGTGCCGCCGTGCGCGTCCATGATGGCCTTGGTGATGGCCAGGCCCAGGCCCGCCCCGCCGAAGCGGCGGGTGGTCGAGCCGTCGGCCTGGCTGAAGCGCTCGAACAGGTGCTGGCCCGCCTCGGCGGAGATCCCGACGCCGGAATCCTGGATCTCGAACCGCAGGCGCGCGCCCGTCGCGGTCGGGGAGGCGGTCAGCCGCACATCCACCCCGCCGGCCAGGGTGAACTTGGCGGCGTTGCCCAGCAGGTTGAACAGGGCCTGGCGCAGGCGCACCGGATCGACCGACACCCAGCCCAGGTCGTCGGGCGTCTCGACCCGCAGATACAGGCCCTTATCGCGCGCCTGGGGACGCAGCAGGTCGGCGACGCCGCGCACCAGGGCGACGGGATCGGTCGGTTCGGGCGCCAGCTCCAGCTTGCCGGCCTCGACCTTGGAGAAGTCGATGATGTCGTTGAGCAGTTCGGCCAGCATGGCCCCGCAGCCCAGCGCCTCGTTCAGCAGCAGGCGCCCGTCGTCGCTCAGGTTCTCCTGCTTGAGCAGGTGCAGCACGCCCAGCACGCCGTTCATGGGCGTGCGGATCTCGTGGCTCATATTGGCCAGGAACTGGCTCTTGGCCTCGGCGGCGTCCAGGGCCGCGTCGCGGGCGGCGGTCAGTTCGGTGACGTCCTGGCTGATGCCGATCACGTCCCACATGGTCGCGCTCTGGCCGCGCACGCCGCGCCAGGCGGCGCGCATGACGACCCAGGTCTGGTCCTCGGGGTCCAGATAGCGATAGTCGATCAGCCGATAGTCGCCGGTCTGCAGGGTGGCCGAGAAGTTCTCCCACACCCGCGCCCAGTCGTCCGGGTGGATGGACTGGGTCATCTCGGCCATGGTCATGGTCCGCGCGCCGCCCTGGGGCGACGACGGGGTCGGGATGTCCTGCTCGAAGACATAGACGCCCTTGCGCGGGTCGAACCGCCAGACATAGACCCCGGCCGCGCCGCGCAACATCTCGTTGGCGCGCTCGGCCTGCTGGCGGGCGATCGCGCGGGACCGCTCCTCGCTGAAGTCCTGGAAGACCACCAGCAGCACATCCCGCGACAGCTGCCGGGACTGCGAGCGAACCCACAGCCAGCCGCCGCCCTTGCGCGCCAGGCGGTGCTCGGAACGCGCGCTGCCCTCGGCGCGCAGCGACCGGTCAAGCTCCTGGAAGATCTCGGTGTCGTGCAGGTGGAAGAAGTCGCGCATCAGCCGGCCGAGGGTTTCCTCGGCCGACCAGCCGGTCAGCGCGGTCCAGGCGGGATTGACGCGCGAGATGGCGCCGTTCTCAAGCACGACGAACATGTCGAGGCTGTTCTGGAAAAACCAGTCAGCGGCGGCGTCTTCGGTGCTTGGGGCGCCCTGGTGATCCAAGTGCTTGCCCATCGGCGCTCCCTCGTTTTCAATCACTATGCGTGAGACGGGTAAAGGTAGCGTTGCGTCACAATGCCCCGCCCCGCGCCAACAACAACGCCGTCGAGCATCGATGGTCGCAGGGGAGTATTCGAGTTGAGCACGCCAGAAGCCGTGGGTCTTTCGTCCGAGCGCCTGAAGCGCATCGACGCCTATATCCAGGAACGATACATCGACACCGGCAAGCTGCCCTGCGCCCTGACCCAGGTCTGGCGGCGCGGCCAGTTGGCCCATACGTCGGTGCTGGGATCGGCCGATGTCGAGCGGGGAGCGCCGCTGAAGGCCGACAGCCTGTTTCGCATCTATTCGATGACCAAGCCGGTCACCAGCGTCGCCTTCATGATGCTGGTCGAGGAGGGGCTGGTGTCCCTGGACGATCCCGTCCACCGCTACATTCCAGCCTGGCGCGATCTGGGCGTCTTCAACGGTGGGGTCTCGGGCGCCTTCCAGACCAAGCCGGCTTCAGCGCCCATGCGGGTGATCGACCTGCTGCGCCACACGGCCGGCCTGACCTATGGCTTCCAGCAGCGCACCAATGTCGACGCGGCCTATCGCAAGCTGGAGCTGGACGGCATCAACAGCGGCGGCGGCCTGCAGGACTTCGTCGACGCCCTGGGGACCGTGCCTCTGGAGTTCTCTCCCGGCGAGTCGTGGAACTATTCGGTGGCGACCGACGTGCTGGGCTATCTGGTCGAGAAGATCTCCGGCCAGCCGTTCGACGCCTTCCTGAAGGCCCGCATCTTCGACCCGCTGAAGATGGTCGACACCGGCTTCTTCGTGCCCGAAAGCCAGCGCGCGCGGTTCACCGCCTGCTACGCCCTGACGCCGTCGGGCCGGGTGATCCTGCAGGACGATCCGACCAAGAGCCGCTACCTGTCGGATCCGGCGATGAAGTCGGGCGGGGGCGGGCTGGTCTCGACCGCCGACGACTACATGCGCTTTTGTCGGATGCTGCTGAACGGCGGTGAACTGGACGGCGCGCGGCTGCTCAGCCCGCAAGACCCTCAAGCTGATGACCATGAACCACCTGCCCGGCGGCAAGGAGCTGACCGAACTGTCCAAGTCGCTGTTCAGCGAGGCCGTGTTCGAGGGGCTGGGCTTTGGCCTGGGCTTCGCTATGACGGTGGATCAGGCGCGGACCAAGAACATCGGTTCGCTGGGCGAATATTTCTGGGGCGGCATGGCCTCGACCGCCTTCTGGATCGACCCCGTGGAGGATCTGGCGGTGGTGTTCATGACCCAGCTGATGCCGTCGGCGACGTTCAACTTCCGGCGGCCAGCTGAAGAGCCTGATCTATTCGGCGGTCTGATAGCGAGCAGGATCCTCCCCTCTGGGGGAGGTGGCCCGGAGGGCCGGAGGGGGCAGCACGGGGTCAATCCAGATCGCGCCAAGCTGACCCCCGCCGGCGCTGCCCCCTCAGTCGCTCCGCGACAGCTCCCCCGGAGGGGGAGCATCTAAAGCACATAACGACAGCGGCGCGGGAGCCAGGCTCCCGCGCCGAAGTGCGCTTCACTTTGAGTTCGACGCATTGGCCACAACGCGCCGCGTCCACGCGAAATCCACGACTTAGAAAGTCCGGGACGCTTGCAAGTCGCGTCCCAAGCCTTAGCTCCCACGCGTACGCCCTCCCCCAGCCCGATCGTTCTCTTGAAAGTCGGGGCGGGCCGCGTTCAACGCGCTGTCCGCCCCCACGGACAATCTTGGCTGAAATCACTGTTTCGAATTTGTAGTATGTTATCGGCGCCGTCAACGCCGGCTGCTCACAAATCGGGCGCCGCTTCGTCAGGCTGGACATCCGCGTCTGGCCGTGCAGGTTTTGTCTTCAAACAACCGTTCAAAAGAGCAGGGGGGGAACCGCCATGACCGCGATCAACGCCGTCACCGATCTAACTGTCGAAGGCGACATCGGCGTCGTCACGCTGAACTCGCCGCCGGTCAACGCGCTGTCGGCCGCCGTGCGCGAAGGCCTCTCGGGCGCGTTCGACGCCGCCATCGCCGATCCGGCCGTCAAGGCCATCGTGCTGATCTGCGAAGGCAAGACCTTCATCGCCGGCGCCGACATCACCGAGTTCGGCAAGGCCATGACCGGCCCGTCGCTGCAGGACGTGCAGAACACCATCGAAAACTCGCCCAAGCCGGTCATCGCCGCGATCCACGGCACGGTGCTGGGCGGCGGTCTGGAAGTGGCCCTGGTGGCGCACTATCGCGTGGCCGTGCCCTCGGCCAAGGGCGGCCTGCCGGAAGTGAACATCGGCCTGCTGCCGGGGGCCGGCGGCACCCAGCGCCTGCCGCGCATCGTCGGCGTCGAGAAGGCGTTGGAGATGGTCACCAGCGGCCAGCACGTGCCGGCCAAGGCCGCTCTGGCCATGGGTCTGTTCGACGAGCTGGTCGAGGAAGGCAATCTGCGGGCCGGCGCCATCGCCTACGCCCAAAAGGTGCTGGCCGAGAAGCGCCCGCTGGCCAAGGTTCGCGAGCTCAACGCCAAGGTCGAAGCCGCCCGCGGCAAGCCCGAGATCTTCGCCGAATTCCGCAAGGCCAACGCCAAGAAGTTCCGCGGCTTCATGGCTCCGGAAAACAATATCAAGTGCATCGAGGCGGCGGTGAACCTGCCCTTCGACGAGGGCCTGAAGGCCGAGCGCAAGCTGTTCATGGAACTGATGACCGGCAGCCAGTCGGCCGCCCAGCGCCATGTGTTCTTCGCCGAACGCCAAGCCGCCAAGATCCCGGACGTGCCCGACGACACCGCCATCATTCCGGTCAAGAAGGTCGGCGTCATCGGCGCGGGCACCATGGGCGGCGGCATCTCGATGAACTTCCTCAACGCCGGCATCCCGGTGACGATCATCGAGATGAAGCAGGAGAACCTGGATCGCGGCGTCGCCACGATCCGCAAGAACTACGAGAACACCGCCAAGAAGGGCCGCCTGACCCAGGACGACGTCGAAAAGCGCATGGCGCTGCTGACGCCTTCGATGCAGCTGGAAGACCTGGCCGACTGCGACCTGATCATCGAGGCCGTGTTCGAGCTGATGGAGATCAAGAAGGAAGTGTTCGGCAAGCTGGACAAGATCGCCAAGCCCGGCGCGATCCTGGCCTCGAACACCTCGTATCTCGACATCGACGTGATCGCGGCCTCGACCAGCCGGCCGGAAAGCGTGATCGGCCTGCACTTCTTCTCGCCGGCCAATGTGATGCGCCTGCTGGAAATCGTGCGCGGGGCCAAGACCGACAAGTCGGTGATCGCCACCTCGATGCAGATCGGCAAGAAGATCGGCAAGGTCGCCGTGCTGGTCGGCAACTGCCACGGCTTCGTCGGCAACCGCATGCTGGCCCAGCGCCAGCGCGAGGCCCAGAAGCTGATCCTGGAAGGCGCCATGCCCTGGGACGTCGACCGCGTGCTCTATGACTTCGGCCTGCCCATGGGCCCGTTCGCGATGAGCGACCTGGCCGGCCTCGACATCGGCTGGGACGCGGCCAAGACCTCGTCTTCGACCGTCCGCGAAGTGCTGTGCGAGATGGACCGTCGCGGCCAGAAGAACGGCAAGGGCTTCTACGACTACGACGAAAACCGCGTCGCCAAGCCCTCGGCCATCGTCGAGGAGGTGATCCGCGACTTCGCCGAAAAGCGCCAGATCCAGCGCCGCGACATCACCGATCAGGAGATCCTGGAGCGGTGCCTGTACCCCATGGTCAATGAGGGCGCGAAGATCCTCGAAGAGGGCAAGGCCATCCGGGCGTCCGACATCGATACGGTGTGGATCAACGGCTACGGCTGGCCGGTCTATACGGGCGGCCCGATGTTCTGGGGCGAGCTCGTGGGCCTCGACAAGGTTCTGGCCAAGCATCCGGAATTCCACGCCACGCTGGGCGAGGACTTCAAGCCGTCGGCCCTGCTGGAGCGCCTGGTCGCCGAGGGCAAGGGCTTCAGGGACGCCTGATTTGAACCCTTCCCCCTTGATGGGGGAAGGGCAGGGTTGGGGGTGATGCGGCGGTTGGGCTTTCTGGGCCGCGCTTCATCCTGACCCGCTGTCACCCCCATCCCCGACCCTTCCCCCATCGAAGGGGGAAGGGAGAAGAAGAGCTTCCGCCCATGACCTCCATCGCCGCCATGATGACCGCCGACTATGGCGTGATGGGCGACATCCTGCGGCTGCGGACGCAGGACCACCCGGACCACCCGGCCATCATCATGGAAACCGGCGAGGCGGTGACCTACGGCCAGTTCGACGCCCTGGTCGATCGCGTGGCGGCGGCGCTGCAACGCGACGGGATCAAGCCCGGCGAGGCGGTCGCGGTCTGCGCCCTCTCGTCCATCCCCTACACGGCGGTGTTCCTGGGTGGCCTGCGGGCCGGGGTGGCCGTGGCGCCGATCGCGCCGTCGTCGACGCCGGAGTCGATCGCCGGCATGGTCGCCGACTGCGGCGCCAGGCTGTTCTTCCTCGACGCCGGCGTGGCCGAGGCCCAGACACCCGCGCCGATTCCGGTGCGCCTGATCGCGCTGGACGGCTCGTCGGCTGGCGAGGCGTTCGACGCCTGGCTGGCTTCGGAAGGCGCCAAGCCCAACCCGGTCGAGATCGCCCCCGAGGCGCCGTTCAACATCATCTATTCCAGTGGCACCACCGGCACGCCCAAGGGCATCGTCCAGTCGCACGCCATGCGCTGGAAGCATGTGTTCCGGGGCGACGCCGTCGGCTATGGCCCCACGGCGGTGACCCTGCTGTCGACCCCGCTCTATTCCAACACCACCCTGGTCTGCTTCTTCCCCACCCTGGCGGGCGGCGGCACGGTGGTGCTGATGAAGAAGTTCGACGCCGGCAAATATCTGGAGCTGGCCCAGCAACACCGCATGAGCCACACCATGCTGGTGCCGGTGCAGTACCGCCGCCTGATGGAGCGGCCGGACTTCGACCGCTATGACCTGTCGACCACCCACCTGAAGTTCTGCACCAGCGCGCCGTTCGCGGCGAACCTCAAGGCCGATGTGCTCAAGCGCTGGCCCGGCGGGCTGGTCGAGTATTTCGGCATGACCGAAGGCGGCGGCACCTGCATCCTGATGTGCCACGAGCACCCGGACAAGCTCCACACGGTGGGCCAGCCGGCGCCGGGACACGACATCCGGCTGATCGACGAGGACGGCGTCCAGGTCGGGCCCGGCGTGGTCGGCGAGATCGTCGGGCGTTCGGCCGGCATGATGAACGGCTATCACGGCCAGCCGGGCAAGACCGCCGAGGCGACCTGGATCTGCCCCGAGGGCAACCGCTTCATCCGCACCGGCGATGTGGGCCGCTTCGATGAAGAGGGCTTCCTGACGCTGATGGATCGCAAGAAGGACATGATCATCAGCGGCGGCTTCAACATCTATCCCAGCGATCTGGAAGCCGAGATCGTCAAGCACGAGGCCGTCGCCGAGGCCGCCGTGGTCGGCGTGCCGTCAGACGCCTGGGGCGAGACGCCGGTGGCCTTCGTGGCCCTGAAGGCCGGGGCGACCGCCAGCGCCGACGACATCAAGACCTTCGTCAACGGCCGGGTGGGCAAGACCCAGCGCCTGGCGGAGGTGCGTCTCCTTGACGCACTCCCGCGCAGCCATATCGGCAAGGTCCTGAAGCGCGAATTGCGCGACTCGTGGCAGGTATCGGCCACAGCTTAAGCTTTCAGTCCCGCGACGGCGCGCCGCAGTGGGGCGAGTGGAATCGGTTGTTACGGTTGCTTAACCATAAGGTGACGCCATAGGGCGGCACCGGTTTCTCGTGGAAGCGCCTGCCTGATGCGTCCTTCGCCCGCCGTCGTCACCCCCGCCCTGAAGTCGACCAGCGCCAAGGCGCGCGTTCCTTCTTCGCAGAACACGGCCGCTCCGGTCGATTTCGACGCCGTCGCCGAAGCCCTCCGCGCCGCCGGCCATGGTCCCGGCCAGGAAGCCGCCCTGATGGCGCGGTTCTGCCGTCCCGTCGCCGTCCGCGTTCTCTCCGACCACACCCAGGCCGTGGCCTCGGCCCTGACCGCCATGGGCGTGCGTCCGGGCGGCGTCTGCGTGGTCTCCGCCCTGGCCAGCGCCGAGACCCTGGCCGGTGTCGTGGCGGCGGGCCTGAAGCCCTGGCTGGTCGATGTCGATCCGTTCAGCTGGATGTTCGATCCCTCGCACCTGCGCGAGCGCCTGCCCGAGGCGCCCGGTCCGCTGGAAGCCATTCTGCCCGCCGGCGCCCATGGCCGCGCGCCCGACCTGCGCGCCTGGGCCGCCTTCCGCGACGAGACCGGCCTGCCGATCCTGGTCGAGGCCGTCGAGGCCTTCGACGTCATCCAGAGCGCCCCGGTGCCGGTCATCGTCGGCCTGCCCAGCGGCGAAGGGGTGTTCATCGCCTGCGAGGACGCCACCCCGATCGTCGGCATCGACGCCCCCCAGTTCGAGGGCGAGGCGGGTCTGGAGCTGTGGCCGCGGATCCGTCCACGCCTGGCCACCGCCGCCCAGCGCCTGCGCGTGCTGCTGCTGGATGCGCCGATCGGCTTTCAGCCCGGCTGGGGCATGAGCTGGATCTCGCAGTCGTGCGCGCTGAGCCTGCCCGACGACACCGCCCCCGGCGTGCTGTCGCGCCTGACCCGGGCCGGCGTCGACGCGACGGGCGTCATCTCGCGCGGCCACACGATCGCCACCGACGACACTCCGGTCGCCGACCGCCTGGAAGGCTCTGTCATCGTCGTGCGGATCGATCCGGATCTGGATATCCAGGGCCTGGACGATCTGGCCGAGGCGCTGAGGAGCGCCGTGGCGGGTTAGTTCGCCGCCGCGTAGGCCTCGACGCCCGCGATGCGCTCGGCCTTTTCGGCCTCGCTCAGGAACGAGCCCGAGAAGCTGTTCTTGGCCAGGGTCACCAGATCCTCGCGCGTCAGGCCCACCGCCGTCGCCGTGGCCATGTAATTTTCCAGCAGATAGCCGCCGAAATAGGCCGGGTCGTCGGAATTGACCGTGGCCTTCAGGCCCAGCTCCAGCATGCGCTTGAGCGGATGGACGTCCAGGCTGGGCACGCCGCACAGTTTCAGGTTCGACAGCGGGCAGACGGTCAGCGTCACACCGTCCTTGACCAGACGCGCCGTCAGGGCCTCGTCCTCCAGCGCGCGATTGCCGTGGTCGATGCGATCCACCTTCACCAGGTCGATGGCTTCCCAGACATAGGCCGGCGGGCCTTCTTCGCCGGCGTGGGCGACGATCTTGAGGCCCAGATCGCGAGCGGCCTGGAACACCCGGGCGAACTTGGCGGGCGGGTGGCCGACTTCGGAGCTGTCGAGGCCGACGCCGGCGATCTTCGAGAGCCAGGGCTTGGCCTGTTCCAGGGTGGCGAAGGCGGCGTCTTCGTCCAGGTGGCGCAGGAAGCAGAGGATCAGCTTTGAGGTCACGCCCAGGGTCTTTTCCGCCTCGTCCATGCCGGCCAGCAGGCCTTCCATGACCACGTCGAACGCGATGCCGCGATCGGTGTGGGTCTGGGGGTCGAAGAAGATCTCGGCATGCGTGCCGCCGTCGGCCGCTAGACGGCGGAAATAGGCCAGGGCCAGGTCCTTGAAATCGGCCTGGGTGATCAGCACGCCCGCGCCCTGGTAATAGATGTCCAGGAAGTCCTGCAGGTTGGAGAAGGCGTAGGCCGCGCGGATCTCGTCCACCGACCCATAGGGCAGGGTGACCCCGTTGCGCTGGGCCAGCTGGAACATCAGCTCAGGCTCGAGGCTGCCCTCGATGTGCATGTGCAGTTCGGCCTTGGGCAGGCCGCGAACGAAGTCGGTCAGGGAAGCTGTGTCGGTCATGCCGATTCCATCGGACGTCGGCGGGGCGCGGTCAAGGCGGTGGTCGCCTGTGAGGGCCTTGTTGAACCCTCGGCCTGCGCGGTGACGTCAGCGCTTTATCTGGGTGACGACGGGAAGGTTCGCCCCCGCCCGCGCCTCGGCCTGAGCGCGCAGCCGGGGATTGCGCATCCGCTCCCGGATCAGATCGACCAGTTCGTAGGGCGGCTCGACGGGGGCGTAGAGATCCCCCACCGTCATCGGCAGGCCGCTATTGCCCGACTTGCCCAGGGATTTCATCGCCCGCACGGCCGACATATCGTACCATTCCCGCAGACTGGCGCAGCGCGCGACGGTCAGGCGTGTGCGCTGCTGGGGCGTGCGGGGCATGCAGACCACCCGATCGGGTTCGGAAACCAGCAGGGCGTTGAGTTGTTTCTTGATCCTCTGGTCGGTGAGCGTGCCGGGCTCTTGAGCCTCGACGCGCACAGAGTCGATCTCGTTGGTTTCCACCTGGGGAGCCTGCTGAACCAGCAGAAGGGCGATGAAGGCGAACGGGAGCATGGGCGCCACTCTTGAAAACCGTCGTTATCTCGAGAGTAGAGTAATTTCGCGCACGCGCATCCGGAAATTGCAGCGCGGCGGCGCGATCGGCTAGCGGGCGCCCAATTTGGAGACAAATTGTCGCGGCGCGCCAGATTTCAATAACCCTAAACGCTTCCAGCCCCCAACTGTCGCCCGAAAACGGGAAGGGAGGCCCAATGATCGCTGACGGCTCGACATCGGCCTTCGTCGTGGAGACGACCCTGCAGGCTGCGCTTGACGTGGTGCCTGAAGGCTTTGCGGTGTTTGACGCCGACGATCGGTGCCTGATCTGGAACGCGCGCTATGCGCGTCTGTGGGCCAACTGGGGCGTGACGCTGACGCGCGGCGCGCCGTTCGAGGACATCCTGCGCGCCGGAGCCGCCGCTGGGCGCTATCCTGACGCCGTGGGCAGGATCGAGGCCTGGCTGGCCGGGCAGCGGGCGCGACGGGCTCTGGATCACTTCGACGAGCTGCGCGAGGAGTTTGGCGAGCATCTGCGGTTCGAGACCCGGCGCACGCCGTCGGGCGGGCTGGTAACCAGCTGCATCAACATCACCGACCTGCGGCGCCGCGAAGCCGAGGCCCTTGCGGCCCAGTCGTTCCTGGACACCGTGGTCGAGAACACGCCGGCCATGCTCTTCGTCAAGGAGGGTGAGACAGGCCGGTTCATGCTGGTCAATCGGGCGGCCGAGGGCATGCTCGGCGTGCCGCGCGCCGAACTTCTGGGCAAGAACGACCACGACTTCTTCCCCGCCGAACAGGCCGAAGCCTTCGCCGCCGATGATCGGCGCGTGCTGGCCAGCGGTGAGCTGGTCACCATCGACGAGGAGCCGCTGGACACGCCGCACAACGGCCGTCGCTGGCTGCAGACCCGCAAGATCGCCATTCCGGTCGAGGATGACCGTCGCCACCTGCTGGTGATCTGCGAGGATATCACCGAGCGCAAGGCCAGCGCCGCCGCCCTGGCCGAAGCGCTGGAGAAGGCCGAGGCCGGCAGCGTCGCTAAGAGCGAGTTCCTGGCCAATGTGAGTCACGAGATCCGCACGCCACTGAACGGCGTGATCGGCATGGCCGAGGTTCTCAGCCGCACCCCGCTGGACGACGCCCAGCGCGAGATGATGGAGGTCATCCTCAACTCGGGACGGACCCTGAACCTGTTGCTCAGCGACATTCTGGACCTGTCGAAGATCGAGGCCGGGGCGCTGGACCTGGCGCTGGAGCCGATGAACCTGCGCGCGGCGGTGACCGACGCGGTCGCGGTGTTCCGGGCGGTGGCCGGCGAGAAAGGCCTGAATTTCGAACTGAGCTTCGCCGACGGCTTCCACGACCAGGTGCTGGGCGACGCCCTGCGGATCCGCCAGATCGTCGCCAACCTGACCAGCAACGCGGTCAAGTTCACGTCCGTCGGCGGCGTGGCCATTCACGCCGAGAGCCGCCTTCTGGCCGACGGGCGGGCCAGCCTGTCGGTGACGGTCCGCGACAGCGGGGACGGGTTCGACCTGGCGACCGGCGATCGCCTGTTCGAGCGGTTCCAGCAGGCCGACGGCTCGGTCACCCGCAAGGTCGGCGGAACCGGCCTTGGCCTGCCGATCGCGCGCCGGCTGGCCCGGTTGATGGACGGCGACATCGCCTGGACGGCCACGCCCGGCGTCGGCGCGAGCTTCACCTTCACGGCCGTGCTGACGGTCGGCCAGACCAAGGCCGCGCAGCCGACCTGCAGCGCCGGGGCGCAGTGGGGCGGAGACCGGCGCCTGAGAGTGTTGCTGGCCGAGGACCATCCCACCAACCAGAAGGTGATCACCCTGATGCTGTCCGACGCCGCCGACGTGACGGTGGCCGACGACGGGCAGGCGGCGATCGACGCCTTCCTGGCCGAGGACTATGACGTGATCCTGATGGACACCCAGATGCCGGTGCTGGACGGTCTGGCCGCCATCGCCGCCATTCGCGCGCATGAACAGCGGCTCAACGCCAACCCCACACCGATCATCTCGCTGACCGCCAACGCCATGCCGCATCAGGTCCAGGCGTGCCTGGCGGCCGGAGCCGATTTTCACCTCGCCAAGCCGGTCAGCATCCAGGGCCTGTTCTCCAGCCTGACGACCGCGCTCGACGCCTCGGCGCGCGCCATGAACGGCGCCCCGGCCACCTCGCCCCGCCAAACCTGAGCCCGCGCCGACTTCGCCGACGGCATGTCCTACGGGCGGCTTCGGCTCCGAAGTTCAGCGCAGGCCAATCGCAAGCCAGGCTCGCTGACCGCGCGATGCCCCGCGGTCAGCGGCAAGTCTCTCCCCGAAATCGTCCGGGGCGGATAGCCAGAGCTAGTTCCAGGAGCGGCAGGCCAGCCAGTAGACCTGATCGCCAGGCTTCCATTGTCGACCGGCGATGAAGGTGGACAGCTTGGTCCATTCGCCGGAGCGCAGATAGGTCGTGTTGGGGCTGGCGTGATGGTTGTCGCCGAACATGAAGATGCCGCTGGCGCTGCGGCCATTGGCGTCGATCCAGCTGTCGTCGCCGGTGATGTCATAGTCGGGCAGGGCGGGCTTATTGAACATCTCGTAACCGGGCAGTTTCGCCAGGGCCATGTAGTCTTGCGGCGTCGGTCGCGACTTCATGCAGAGATTGTAGGCGTCCCATCCGAGGGACACGGCAAGCGGCGTGCCTTCGCGGCAGAAGAAATAGAAGCGGACGCCCTGCGGCAACTGGACCAGTTTGAACTGCTTGTTGCGTGGATTGGCGTTGGTGGCTGCGTGCGTCGAGACTACCCAGGTTGTCATGACATACCCCCATTGAAGCTCTGCTGAAGCCTAGCAGAGCGTCCCGGGCCTTGCCACTCAAGGCTGAGTGGTCGCCCCGCGTCTCGATGCGCGCGGGGCATTTACAAGGCGGGGATCGTCAGCTTGACTGCCAGGCGCGGTAACTGGCCTTGGGGCCGATGGTTGGGGGACATCCATGCGCCGAGAGCCTTTCCTGATCGCCCTGGTGGCGCTGATGTTTGCCGTGACGCCCGCCGTCGCGGCCGATCCGATCATCGACATGCACCTGCACGCCATGGGGGCCGACGAGCAGGGGCCGCCGCCCCTGGCGATGTGTACGCCGATCAGCCCGATGCCCACCTGGGATCAGCGCAAGCCGTGGACCGACGGCCTGATGGAGATGTTCAAGCATCCGGCCTGCGCCGATCCGATATGGTCGCCCACCAGCGACGACGAGATCCGCGACAAGACCCTGGCGATCATGCGCAAGCGCAACATCATCGGGGTGGTCAGCGGCAACTACAAGCGCGTGATGGCCTGGCAGGCCCTGGCCCCCGACCGTGTGCTGCCCGGGCTGATCCCTGATCAGGCCGAGATGAGCAAGCCCAAGGCCATGCTCGATGACTTCGGCAAGGCCCAGAAGGCCGGGCAGCTGGCGGTGATCGGCGAACTGGGCTTCCAGTATGATGGGATCGCGCCGAACGATCCGCGCCTGGAAAACATCTGGGCCGCCGCCGAGGCGCTTGAGATCCCCGTGGCGATCCACGTCGGCCCCGGTCCGCCCGGCGTCGCCTATCTGCCCGGCGCCGGCTATCGCGCCCGCATGAGCAGTCCGCTGCTGCTGGAGGACGTGCTGGTCAAGCATCCGAAGCTGCGGATCAACGTCATGCACGCCGGCTTTCCGATGCTGGATGACACCTTGGCCCTGCTCTACGCCCACCCTCAGGTCTATGTGGACACTGGCGTCATCGTCTACACCCAGCCGCGCCCGGCCTTCTATCGCTACCTCCAGGCCCTGGTGGACGCGGGCTTTGGCCAGAGGGTGATGTTCGGCTCCGACCAGATGGTCTGGCCCGAAACGATAGAGCGCTCGATCACGGTCATCGAGGAGGCTCCGTTCCTCAGCGCCGAGCAGAAACGGGACATCCTCTACAACAACGCCGCGCGCTTCCTGCGGCTGGATGCGGCCACCATCGCCAGGCACAAGGCCATGTAAGCCTGGAACGGATCGGCGCCCTCGGGGTTGTGAGGAGGCGCAGCGGCGTGGGCGATCCCCTCGGGACGGCCGCGCGGCGCGTGCGTTCAAAACCCAGGACCAGTCCCATGAACAGCGAACAGATCATCGGCTCGGCCGAACAGGCCTCGGGCCGCGTGCAGGACGCCGTTGGCGCCCTGAACGGCGACGTTAAGACCCAGGCCAAGGGCAAGCTCAAGCAGGCGGCCGGAGCGGCCAAGGAAACCTACGGCCATCTGAAGGAAGTGGCGCTGGACGCCGTCGGCCAGACCCGCGAGACCGTCCACGTGGCCGTGGATCGCACCAAGGACCGCGTGCGTGACGGCTACAGCGACCTGGAGACCTTCGTCCAGAACAAGCCCGGTCCCGCCCTGGCCATCGCCGCTGGCGTGGGCATCGCCCTGGGTCTGATGCTGCGCGGAACCCGCACCGTCTATCATCGCGATCCGCGCTAGACCCCCGCAAGGTCGCCCCGGCGTCGTCGAACAACGAAATTCGACGCCGGGTGCAACCCGCCACGTGCGGTGGCGTTTGATCTGCAAGGCCTAGCTCGGGGGACGTTTCCAGCTGGCCCGCCAGGAGACAAACATGACCGCATCCGCCGCGAAGATCGACGCCAGCCGCGATTTCCAGCGTGACCTGATCGCGCTCATCCCGCACATGCGCGCTTTCGCTCGCAGCCTGTGCGGCAATCCCGCCGATGCCGACGATCTGGCCCAGGACGCCGTGGCCAAGGCTTGGAAAAGCCGTGACAGCTTTCAGCCGGGCACCAATCTGAAGGCCTGGACCTTCATGATCCTGCGCAACCAGTTCTATTCGGACAAGCGCCGGTCGTGGCGCTCGCAACCGCTCGACCAGGAAGTCGCCGAGCGCACCCTGGTCGCCCACACCAACGCCGATGACGCCCTGGAGCTGGACGATGTGCGCCAGGCCCTGGCCATGCTGCCCGACACCCAGCGCGAAGCGCTGATCATGGTCGGCGCGGGCGGCTTTTCCTATGAAGAGGCCGCCGAGGTCATGGGCGTCGCCGTCGGCACCGTCAAAAGCCGCGTCAGCCGCGCCCGCGCCGATCTGCAGGCCATCCTCGCCACCGGCAAGTATGACCGCGACGGCCAACCGGCCGGTCTGGCCATGGGCGCGCTGCTGGCCGAACTGCAGTCGTTCCGGATCGCCGCCTAGTTGCCCTCACGCCGGCGGAGGCGCGGCCGTGGCCGGCGTCTCCGGCAGCGGGATGAACTCGTCGTGGTCGAGGTCGGGCAGCTTCATGCGGCCGGCTTTCCAGTCGGCCTTGGCCTGCTCGATCCGATCCTTGGACGACGAGACGAAGTTCCATTCCATGAAGCGCGGGCCGATCGGCTCGCCGCCCAGCAGCATGACGGTCGAGGGCTCCAGCGCCTTGAACACAATCGTCTCGCCCGGCGCGAACACCGCCATCTGCAGCGAGGTCAGCTCGCGTCCATCGACCTCGACCCGGCCGCTGGCCACATAGGCCGCTCGTTCGGAATATTCGGCGGGCAGGGCGGCGGTGGTTCCGGCCGCCATCTCCCAGTGCACATAGAACAGCGGCGAATAGACCGGCACATTGGCTTTTGCCCCGAACGCCTCGCCGGCGATCAGCCGCGCCTTCAGGCCGCCGCTCTCATAGTAGGGCAGCTCGGCGTCGCCCTCGTGATGGGTGAATCCGGGATCGACCTCCTCGAATTCCTTCGGCAGGGCGATCCAGGCCTGCATGCCGTCCATCTTGCCGCCCTGGCGACGAAGCGTTTCGAAGCGCTCGGAGTGGGTGATGCCGCTGCCGGCAGTCATCCAGTTGACCTCGCCCGGCTTGATCACCGCCAGCGAGCCGACGCTGTCGCGGTGGGTGATCTCGCCCTGGAACAGATAGCTGAGGGTGGACAGGCCGATATGCGGGTGCGGGCGCACGTCGGCGCTTTTGGGAAAGCCCGGCGCGAACTCGGCGGGGCCCATGTGATCCAGGAAGGTGAAGGGGCCGACCATCCGCTTGGCATGGAACGGCAGCACCCGCCCGACCTCGAAATTGCCGATGTCGTGACGGCGGGCTTCGATAACGAGGTCGATCATGGAGGGCTCCGGTCGGGGTGACGGGAGATTCTCACAGGTTGCGGTGGGCGTCTTGTCGAAAACGGTCGCCCCGTAGTGACTTGCCCCCTCCTGGCGGCTTCGCCGCCGTCCTTCCCCGTAGGGGGAAGACGCTTTCATCTTCCCCCTACGGGGGAGGAGCGCGTTAGCGCGGAGGGGGCAAGTGCTGACTACCCCAGCGGGCTCACATACGGGCTGACCAGACCCAGCGGCACGGCCGTGGAGTTCTTGACCCCCCGGATCACGATCCGGCTTTCGATGTTGCTCACCAGACCCAGCGACAGCAGCTTGTCGCGCAGGAACTCATCGAACGCGCGCATGTCGCGGGTGACGATGCGCATCTCATAGTCGGCGGCGCCGGTGACGGTGGCGCACTGGACGACCTCGGCCCACTTGCCGACGGCCTGCTCGAAGGTGTCGAGGTTTTCCTTGGTCGGCAGCGACAGCTTGACGGTGCAATAGACCTCGAAGCCGAGACCCAGCTTTTCGCGGTCCAGAATGGTGACCCGGCGCTGGATGACGCCCGCGTCTTCCAGCCTTTTGATCCGTCGCCAGCACGGGCTGGACGACAATCCGACGCGTTCGGCGATCTCGGCAACCGACAGGCTCGCGTCGTGTTGGATGAGATCGAGAATCTTTGCGTCAACCGCGTCTAGCTGCTCTGCCAAACCTTCCTCCCCCAGAGGTCATTTGGCGCGGTGATCGTGCCGAAAGCGGCCATGGGTAGGGCATGCCTTGGGCAAACAATTTCCCCGCTTCTATAAGATATTGCTGAGCGGGCGAGAAGACCCGGGAGGAATTTTTTTGCCATGAGGCACTCGGAAGTCACGCTAGACGACAAATATCTTCTCGAAGATGGTCGCGCCTTCATCACTGGCGTGCAGGCTTTGATCCGGGTTTTGCTCGATCGCAAGCGCCTCGACCAGCGCGCGGGGCTGAACACGGCGGGCTTCCTTTCGGGCTATCGCGGCTCGCCGCTGGGCGGTCTGGACCAGCAGGCGGCGCGCCTGAACAAGCTGCTGACCGCCCACGACGTGGTCTTCAAGGAAGGCCTCAACGAGGACCTGGCCGCGACTGCCGTGTGGGGAAGCCAGCAAGCCAATCTTTTCCCCGGCGCGACCCACGATGGCGTGTTCGGCATGTGGTACGGCAAGGCGCCCGGCGTCGACCGCACCGGCGACGTCTTCAAGCACGCCAATTTCGCCGGCAGCTTCCCGACCGGCGGCGTGCTGGCCGTGGCCGGCGACGACCACAGCTGCAAGAGCTCGACCCTGCCGTCGCAGTCCGAGTTCGCCTTCCAGGACTTCGAAATGCCGGTGCTGTCGCCGGCCGACGTGCAGGAAGTGCTCGACTACGGCCTGATGGGGATCGCGATGTCGCGGTTCACCGGCCTGTGGACCGGCATGATCGCCTTGGCCGACACCATGGACTCGGGCGTGACCATCGACGTGTCGCTGGACCGCCACAAGCTGGTCATCCCCGACTTCGCCATGCCGCCCGGCGGTCTGGGCATTCGGCTGAAGGATCAGCCGATGGAGAAGGAGCGCCGCCTCCGTCTTCACAAGCTGCCCGCCGCCCTGGCCTTCGCCCGCGCCAACCATATCGACCGCGTAGTGCTGGGCGCCTCGCATGTGCGCGTCGGCAAGGCCCGCCTGGGCATCGTCTGTCAGGGCCAGGCCTACAAGGACGTGCTGGAGGCCTTCACGGCCATGGGCATGACCTTGCAGGAAGCCGCCGATCTGGGCGTCTCGATCTACAAGGTCGGCATGCCGTGGCCGCTGGAGCCGCTGGGCATCCGCGCCTTCGCCGCCGGTCTCGAGACCCTGATGGTCATCGAGCACAAGCGCGGCCTGATCGAGCCCCAGGCGCGCGCGGCGCTATACGACCTGCCCGCCCAAGCCCGCCCGCGCATCATCGGCAAGACCGACGAGCACCATCACCCGCTGCTGTCGGAGCTGGGCTCGCTGTCGGTCGCTGAAATCGCCCTGGCCATCTATGATCGCCTGCCCGACGGGCCGCACATGGAGCGGGCCCGGGCCTATCTGGACCGCGTCTCGGCCGCAGGCGTCGCCGCCGTCAGCCTGGCCGCCGACCAGGCCCGCAAGCCGTTCTTCTGCTCGGGCTGCCCGCACAACACCTCGACCCGCCTGCCCGAGGGCAGCCGCGCCCTGGCCGGCATCGGCTGCCACTACATGGCCAGCTTCAACGACCCGTCGACCGACCTGAACACCCACATGGGCGGCGAGGGGCTGACCTGGATCGGCGCGGCGCCGTTCACCACCGAAAAGCACGTCTTCCAGAACCTGGGCGACGGCACCTACAACCACTCCGGCTCGCTGGCGATCCGGGCGGCGATCGCGGCCAAGGCCAACATTACCTACAAGCTGCTGTTCAATGACGCCGTCGCCATGACCGGCGGCCAGAAGGCCGAGAGCGGCTTCACCCCCGCCACAGATCACGCGTCAGCTGGCGTCAGAAGGCGTGACCAAGACGGTCATCGTCGTTGATGAGCTTGAGCGCTACGCCGAGGTCAGGGATCTGGCCCCCGGCGTCGAGGTGTTGCCCGCGGTCCGAGCTCGATGACCGTGCAGAACGATGCTGCGCGACACGGTTGGGACCACCGTGCTGCTCTATGACCAGACCTGCGCCACCGAAAAGCGCCGTCGCCGCAAGCGCGGGACCATGGCCAAGGCGACCCAGCGCGTGTTCATCAATCGCGCTGGTCTGCGAGGGTTGCGGCGACTGTTCGGTGCAAGTCCAACTGCGTCTCGGTCGAGCCGCTGGACACCGAGTTTGGCCGCAAGCGCAAGATCAACCAGTCCAGCTGCAATCAGGACTATTCCTGCGTCGAGGGCTTTTGCCCGTCGTTCATCACCCTGGAAGGGGCTGAAGGCGCGCAGTCGAAAAAGGCTCCCGCCGCCCTGACGGCGGACTCCACGCCCTTGCCCGAATTCGAGCCCCTGACCGGCGTGCGCAAGATCCTGTTCACGGGCGTGGGCGGCACCGGGCGTGACCACTCGTCGCCTCGATCCTGGCCATGGCCGCCCATATCGACGGCCGCTCGGGCAGCGTGGTCGACATGACCGGTTTGGCCCAAAAGGGCGGCTCGGTGTTCAGCCACGTCAAGATCGGCGAGACCGAGGACACCGTGGTCGGCGGCCGCGTGCCGGCCGCCAGCACCGACGTGCTGATCGCCTGCGACCTGCTGGTCGCCGCCAGCCCCGAGGGCCTGTCGCTGTACGCCAAGGATCGCACCGTCGCCTTCGGCAACAGCGATTTCGCCCCCACCGCCGACTTCGTCACTAGCCGTGACGTCAAGTTCGACAGCGGCGCCATGGCCCGCCGCGTAAAGGGCGCCACCAAGACCTTCGACGCCTGTCCAGCCCAGCACCTGGCCGAGAGCCAGTTCGGCGACGCCATCTACGCCAACATGATCATGGTGGGCTTCGCCTGGCAGCGCGGGGTGATCCCTGTCTCCAGCCGCGCCTTCTATCGCGCCATCAAGCTGAACGGGGTCGACGCCGAGGCCAATCTGCAGGCCTTCGAGCTGGGCCGCCGGATCGCCCATGATCCCTCAGCCGCCGGCCCGAAAGTGGAAGCCGTCGCCACCCCCGAGACGATGCCGCTGGACGGGCTGATCGCCAAGCGCACCGCCGAGCTCACCGCCTATCAGAACGCCGCCTATGCGGAACGCTACGCCGCCAAGGTGGCCAAGGTTCGCGCGGCCGAGGTCGCGGCCAGCAGGCCCGACAGCGCCCTGCCGCTGACCCGTGCGGCCGCAGTCAATCTGTACAAGCTGATGGCCTACAAGGACGAGTACGAGGTCGCCCGCCTGCACAGCGATCCGGTCGCTTCGCTGGCCCAGCTCGATGCCGATGTTCCCGCAAGGGCTACAAGCGTCAAGGTACTGACTTCGCGCCGCCGGCGATCATCGAAGCCAAGGACCCGGTCACCGGCCACCCTGATCAAGCGTCAGCCTTCGGCTCGCTGGATGGGCGACTGCGCCTTCGGCGATGATGGCAAACGCTTCAAGGGCCTGCGCGGCGGTCGCGCTGGACGTCTTCGGCAAGACCGAAGAGCGCCGGATCGGAGCGCCGGCCTGATGGCGGACTACGAGATCCAGCGCTCGACCGCAGCTGTCGGCCGGCGCTGCGACCCGACGAGCCTGCCGCTGGCCCTGAAGATCGCCGCGATCCCGGAGGACATCCGCGGCTACGGCCACGTCAAGGACGCCTCGGTGGTTACCGCCAAGGCGGCTGAGGCCAAGCTGTGGGAGCAGTGGGCGGGGTAGTTCTTCTACTTGTCATCCCGGCCGTAGCGAAGCGGAGCGCCGGGACCCAGGGGCAACCGCACTGCGCCGGCCCCTGGGTCCCGGACAGCCTCTGCGAGGCTTCCGGGATGACAAGGAAAGTTATGCCGCCCGCTTCACGAACGGCACCTTCAGGCTGCGATAGGTCGCCGCGCGCCAGGCCCACTCCAGCGGACCATAGGCGAAGCGCCTGAACCATAGCTGGGCGATCACGGCCTGGACCACCAGATAGCCGACGCCCAGCCCCAGGGCTGCCCCTTGCGGCAAGGTCTTCCAGGCGCCCAGGCCAAAGCCGTAGAACACCGGGACCCAGATCAGCGACTGGGTGACGTAGAAGGTCAGGGTCATGCGGCCCATCGGCGCCAGCAGGCGCAGGGCCTTGCCCGCGAAGCCCAGATAGGCCTCGACGATCAGCAGGACGTAGGTCCCCATGACCGTGACGTCGAACCAGTTGCCGAGCAGGTTGCCGGCTGCGACGCGGGCCATGCCGGGCTTTGGCCCGGCTGGCAACAGAGCCGTCAGATGCGGCTTGGCCAGGTATAGCGCCAGGGCGGTGGTCGCCAGCACGGCCAGGGCGACGCGGCGCTGGACCACGAACCGCTGGGGTGTGTCGAAGAAGCCGCTGCGGCCCAGCATCAGGCCCACCATGAACAGGCCAAAGACCAGGCTCAGCCGGCCGGTCTCGATGAAGAACCACCACTTGGTCAGCTGGCTCTCGAACAGGTTGGTCTTCAGCACCGCGGCCAAGTCGCCCGTCTGGTAGACGGCCAGGGCGGGATCGATCCAATGGTTGGGCGGCTGGTTGGCCCACGGCGCGCCCGAGGCGGCGATCGCGATCTGAACCCACATCCACGGCTGCAGCAGAAAGAGGGCAGCCGCGCCCGCCAGCACCCGGGTCGGCGCCCGATAGAACGGGATCAGCGGTATGCCCAGCAGGGCCAGCACGATCAGGATGTCGCCGCGATAGATCAGGCCGTGCGCCATGCCGATCAGCGCCAGCAGAGCCATTCTCCAGATGAAGCGACGGGAGAAATCCTCGCCCCGGCGCGCCGAGCGATCCATCAGCAGGAAGAAGCTGAGGCCAAAGCACAGGGCCAGCAGCGAGAACGCCTTGCCCATCATCAGTGTGGTGACCAGGGCGTGGGTCAGGTTTTCCTGCGGCGAGACCCAGTAGATCTCGAACTGCTCGAACATGTGGACCATGAACACGCCGATCAGGGCGAAAGCCCGCAGCGTGTCGATCAGGTCGTTGCGCGTGGAGACGGTCGGCGCGTCGCGGTCCATGGTCGAAATCCCCCCTCAGACAGTGCGCCGCCATTGGCCTGACTAGCGCTGTCATTGGTCGGACCTTGCCGCCGTGGCCGGCCTTGTCAACCGCCCGCGCCGCCGAGGTGTCGCACGGCGGGGCGTTCGTGGTAGGCTCGGCCCCATGAACAAGCCGGTGAACGACGCCCCCGTTTCCGTCGCTCTGCCGCCCAGCGCGGTGGCCGATCTGGCCCGTCGCGTCGGCGCGGGCGAGTTCGGATCCCTGGACGAAGCCGTCACGGCCGCCCTGCTTGAGCTCGAACATTTCCGGGTCGTTGAACTGGTGGGCGGCGAGGCGACCTTCCGGACCCTGGCCGAGCGGGTGGAGGCCGATCCTGACGCCCAGGTCGGCGAAGTCGACGCCTTCGCGTTCCTGCATGATCTGAAGGAAGAATATCGCAAACTTGCCGACGCCCGAGAAAGTCTCGGTTGAAGCCAGTCCGGCTCAGCAGGCGGGCCGCGATCGATATTCGCGGGATCGGTGACGAGATCGCCGCCGACAAGCCTCGCGCCGCCGAAGCCTTTGTCGATCAGATCATCCAGAGGTGCCACAGCCTCGCCGATGCGCCCGAAGGCTATGGGCCACGGCCTGAATTTGGCGCCGGCGTGCGCGGCGTGGCGATCAGGCCCTACGTCATTCTCTACCGGGTTCGGGCGTTGGACATCCTGATCCTCAGCGTCCGGCACGGCGCGCGCAAACCCGAGACCTTGAAATGATGCGGCGCCATGGCTGTCGCGCCGAGGTGTCGCACGGCGGGGCGTTCGTGGTAGGCTTGGCCCCATGACAAGACCGCTCGATCCCCCTTACGTCACCGTGCAGCTTTCCGCAGAGGACGCCGCTGATCTGCAGGCCCGGGTGGAGCGGGGCGAGTTCGCGTCGCTGGACGAAGGCGTCGCGGCGGAATTGGCCGAGCTCAACTATCGCCGCGCGGCCGAGATCGTCGGGGGCTCCGAAAAGCTCGAAGCGCTGCTGGACGAGCTGGATTTCGACCTGATCGATCCCGAAGAGCCGGTCGCCGGCAATATCTCGCTGACCGAGATGCTGACGAACCTGAAGGCGCAGGCCAAGGCCGCCGACGAGTGAGCGAGGCGTTCGATTTCGATGCTGTCGTCGTCGGCGCCGGCGCGCAGTCGGGCTGGCCTGCGGCTATGCGCTGGCCAAACGCGGGCTGGTCGTCGCTGTGCTGGAAGAGCAGGGCCATATCGGCCAGGGCGTGTCGTCGCGCAATTCCGAGGTGGTCCACGGCGGGCTTTACTACGCCACCGGCTCGCTGAAGGCGCGGCTTTGCGTGCAGGGGCGCCGCGCGCTTTACCCGTTCCTGGATCGGCACAACGTCGCCTACAAGAAGTGCGGCAAGCTGGTGGTGGCCACCAGCGAGGAAGAAGTCGCGCGCCTCGACGGCATCTGGGCCCAGGCCCTGGCCAACGATGTCGAAGGCATGGAGCGCCTGACGGGCGAACAGGCCAGGGCCATGGAGCCCGGCCTCAACGCCCATGCCGCCCTGCTGTCGCCGGAAAGCGGCGTGTTTGACAGCCACGGCTACATGCTGGCCCTGCAGGGCGAGATCGAGGCGGCCGGCGGGGCGGTGGTGATCGCCACGCCGTTCGAGGGCGCAGAAGCCCTGGCCGATGGCGGGTTTTCGGTGCGGGCGGGCGGCGCCGAGCCCACCACCCTGACCTGCCGTTTGCTGGTGACCGCGCCCGGCCTGTCGGCCCAGGCCGTGGCGGGACGGATCGAGGGCTATCCGGCGGACCGCATCCCCAAAGGTCATTTCGGCAAGGGGATCTATTTCCGCCTAACCGGCAAGGCCCCGTTCCAGCGCCTGATCTATCCGCCGCCGATCCCCGGCGCGCTGGGCACCCACTATCGCAACGACCTGGGCGGCCAGGCGGTGTTCGGGCCCGACCTGGAATATGTCGACGCTCCGGACTACTCGGTCGACCCGGCCAAGGCCGAGGTCTTCGCCGCCTATATCCGCAAGTTCTGGCCGGGCCTGCCGCAGGGCGCCCTGTCGGCCGACTATGCCGGGGTGCGGCCCAAGCTGCATGGCCCGGGCGAGCCGCAGCCGGACTTCCAGCTGCGCGGGCAGGACGACCACGGCTTTGAAGGCCTGATGGCGCTGTTCGGGATTGAGAGCCCGGGCCTGACCAGCTCGCTGGCGATCGGTGAAGAGGTGGCTGACCGGCTTCTGGGCGCTTCCCCGCCCTCCACATGACAAATCTTTAACGTTGCTCCCGGCCCGCGCCTTCAAGCTTGGCGTGTGTCGTCGACATGTTAGCGTTCGCGCCTTCGATTTCGGGGAAGGGGCGTTCATGGGTTTGGGTTCGAAGGCGCTGCTCGGCGCCGTTTCCGCTGTCGCGTTGCTGGCCGCCGCGCCGGCCTTCGCGCAGGTCAAGGCGCTGCCCTCCCTGGCCGAGCCCGCCCTGTCCCCGGACGGCGCCGAGATCGCCTTCGTCTCCGGCGGCGACATCTGGACGGTTCCCGCCAAGGGCGGTCAGGCCCGCCTGCTGGTCACCGATCCCGCCACTGAGTCGCGGCCGACCTATTCGCCGGACGGGAGCAAGCTGGCCTTCGTCTCGACCCGTAGCGGCTACGCCAACCTCTACGTCCTGACCCTGGCCACGGGCGAGCTGAAGCGCCTGACCTATGCCGAGACCGGTGAGGCGCTGGATGGCTGGTCGCGCGACGGCCAGTGGATCTACTTCACCTCGGGGGCCAATGACGTGGCCCGGCAGGGCGACATCTTCCGCGTCGCGGCCAGCGGCGGAACCCCGCTGGAGGTGAGCCGCGAGCGCTATCTGGCCGAGTTCCAGAGCGCGCCCTCGCCCGACGGCAAGTCGGTGGCGCTGATGGCCAAGGGCCTCAGCAACGGCCAGTGGTGGCGCAACGGCCACTCGCACATCGACGAGACCGAGATGTGGCTCAAGCCCATCGCGGCCGGCGCTCCCTATACGAAACTCCTGCCGGCCGGGGCCAAGCACCTGTGGCCGATGTGGCGGCCCGACGGCGGCGCGCTGTATTACATGAGCGACGAGAGCGGCGCCGAGAACATCTGGAAGCTGCCGCTCAACGGCAAGCCCGAGCAGGTGACCCGCTTCACCGACGGCCGGGTGCTGTGGCCGTCGATCGGCTATGACGGCAAGACCATCGTCTTCGAGCGCGACTTCTCGATCTGGTCGCTGGATACCGCCACGGGCAAGGCTTCCCAGACGCCCATCGCCCTGCGCGGATCACCGGCGGCGGCGGGCGAGAAGCGCCTCAACGAAACCAGCTTCGACAGCCTGACCCTGTCGCCCGACGGCAAGAAGGCGGCGATCATCGCCCATGGCGAGCTGTTCGCGGTGTCGACCAAGGACGGCGGCGCGGCTCAGCGGGTCACCCGCACGGCGGGCGTCGAGCACGATCCGGTCTGGTCTGCGGACTCCAAGCGGCTGGTCTATGTGTCCGAACGCGACCTGTCGGCCCAGATCTATGAGTACGATTTCGCCACGGCCACCGAGCGCGCCCTGACCTCGGGCAAGGGTCGCAACACCGCGCCGGTGTTCTCGCCGGACGGCAAGGCGCTGGCCTATGTGCGCGACGGCAAGGAACTGCATGTGATGGCGTTCGACGGCGGCAAGGTCGCTCGGGACGCCACGATCTTCACCGGCCCGCTGGACAATTTCGACGACACCTTCGCCGTCTGGTCGCCCGACAGCAAATGGCTGGCCTTCACCCTCACCGACCGCAAGGCCTTCGCCAACATCAACGTCATCCCGGCCGAGGGCGGGGCGGCGCGGCCGATCAGCTTCCTGGCGAACGGCAATACCGGCGGCAAGATCGCCTGGTCGCCGGACGGCAAGTTCATCCTGGCCGACACCAGCCAGCGCAGCGAAGACGCCAAGATGCTGCGCATCGACCTGCTGCCCAACACGCCCAAATACCGGGAGGACGCCTTCCGCGACCTCTTCAAGCCGGGCGAGCCGGACAAGCCCGCGCCGACCGACGCCGGTCCCGCCAAGCCCGATGCGCCCAAGCCCGACGCCGCCAAGGCTGACGCCAAGGCCGAGCCCGCCAAGCCCGCCGCGCCCAAGGCCAAGGTCGCGCCCGTGCGGATCGTTTTCGAAGGCATCCGCGAGCGCGCCTCGTTCCTGCCGCTGGGGATGGATGTGGCCGATCCGGTGATCAGCCCGGACGGCAAGACCCTGCTGTTCCGCGCCCGCCAGGCGGGCCAGACCAACTTCTACACCTATGGCCTGGACGAGCTGGCCAAGGAGCCGCCGGTTCCGGTGCAGCTGACCTCGACCCGCCGCCCCAAGGGCGACGCGGCCTTCACGCCCGATTCCAAGGAGGTCTATTTCCTGGAAGGCGGCGGCATCGTCTCCAGCCCGATCGACACGCCCAAGCCCAAGCCGCTGGCGGTCAATGCCGAGTTGGATGTCGATTTCGACCTCGAAAAGACGATCGTCTTCGAACAGGCCTGGGGCGTGCTGGATCGCGGCTTCTATGACGCCAAGTTCCACGGCAAGGACTGGGACAAGCTTCGCCAGCAGTGGGCGCCCTATATCGCCGGCGCGCGCACCGGTGACGAGCTGCGCCGCAACATCAACCTGATGATCGGCGAGCTGAACGCCTCGCACTCCGGCATCCGGGGGCCGGATCCCTCGGGCCCGCAGCCCGCGCGCTCGGGTGACCTTGGCCTGCGCTTCGACCGCGAGGCCTATGAGGCCGGCAAGGGGCTGGTGATCCGCGAGGTCATCGCCCTGGGGCCGGCGTCCATCGAGGGCAGCATCAAACCGGGCGAAGTCCTGGCCGCCGTCAACGGGATGGCCTTGGAGCCGGGCGTCAACCTGGACCTGCTGCTGCGCGGCCAGGCCGGCAAGCGGGTGACGCTGACCATCGTCGGCGTGAACGGCAAGCGCGACACCGTCGTGCGGCCGGTCACCGGCGCCGTCGCCACCGGCCTGCTCTATCGCCAGTGGGTCAATGACCGCAGGGCCTATGTCGAGAAGGTCAGCGGCGGGCGGCTGGGCTATGTCCACATCGCCGACATGTCGGACGGTTCGCTGGCCCAGCTGTTCATCGATCTGGATGCCCAGAACCAGGGCCGCGAGGGCGTGGTCGTCGACGTGCGCAACAACAACGGCGGCTATGTGAATGGCCATGTCATCGACGTCTTCGCGCGCCGCAACTACCTGATGATGACCGCCCGCGACCGCTTCCCGGTGCCCAGCCGCCAGAACCTGGGCCAGCGCGCCCTGGGCCTGCCGACCGTGCTGGTCACCAACGAGTCGTCGCTGTCGGACGCCGAGGACTTCACCGAGGGCTATCGCAGCCTCGGCCTTGGCAAGGTGGTGGGCAAGCCCACGGCCGGATGGATCATCTTCACCAGCGGCCGCGCCCTGGTCGACGGCTCCAATGTGCGCCTGCCGTTCGTTCGCATCGACGACCTGCGCGGCCAGAACATGGAGCTCAATCCGCGTCCGGTGGACGTCGATGTCGACCGGCCGCTGGGCGAGACCCTCAGCGGCGGCGACGCGCAACTGGACGCGGCGGTGAAGACACTGCTGGGCGGCAAGTAGCCATGTTCTCCCTGTCCACCCTGGCGACGTTCGGTGCGGGTCTGCTGGTTCTCCAGCTGACACCCGGCCCGGACATGATGCTGGTGGTCGGGCGGGGCATAGGGCAGGGCCGTCGCATCGCGCTGCTGACCGTGCTGGGCATGACGGTCGTCGCCGGCGTCGTACAGGTGTCCCTGCTGGTGCTGGGCGTGGCCTCGCTGCTGGCGACCACGCCGCTGGCCCTGACCGCCCTGCGGTGGGTCGGCGCGGTCTATCTGGTCTGGCTGGGCGGCAAGCTGATCATCGCCAGCTTTCGCGGCCATGCCGGCGCTCGGACGGTCGCGCCGGTTTCGGCCTGGCGGGCGGTGCGCGAGGGCATGGTCAACAACCTGACCAATCCCAAGCCCCTGCTGTTCATGTTCGCCTTTCTGCCCCAGTTCGTTGACCCGGCGCGGGGGCCTGTCTGGCTGCAGCTTCTGATCCTGGGCTGCCTGCAGAAGCTGTCGGGCATGATCTCTCTGGGCTCCGCCGCCCTGGCCTCCGGCGCGGTGGGCGGGTGGCTGGCGCGCGCCGGAACGGCGCGCCTGGCAGGAGCGTTTCACGGGCCTCGTCATGATCAGCCTGGGCCTTCGCCTGCTGCTGTCTGGCGATCTTCGCGCCGTCGCGCGTTGACAGTCTGATCGCGGACTCCGAAGGTCCCCGGCCATCCCGCCTGACCCGGAGTCCGCCTTGACCAATATCCTGCACGCCATGCTGGGCAAGGGATTGGGCGGTCTGGAGCAGGTGTTCCTCGACTATCAGCCGATCCTGGAAACCATTGCCGCCAAGCGTGGCGGAGCCTGTACGGGCGTGGTGCGAAAGGGCGGCAAGGTCGCCGCCGCCGAGGCGGGGCGGACGCCGTCCCTGGCCGCCATCCCGGCCTTCACGGACTGGGATCCCGTTTCGACCGGGGCCGCCCGGCGGCTGGTGAAATCGGCCCAGCCTGGCCTGATCATCAGCCACGGCCAGCGGCCCGCGCGCCTGTTCGCCCGCGTGGCCGCGCCCGGAACGGTGATGGGCGTCTGCGTCCACAAGCCGGCCTTCGACGTCACGCCGGGGACCCACTATCTGTGCGTGGGTCAACATCTGGCCAAGCTGGCGGTGGAGCGCGGCGCGCCCTCCGATCATGTGCATTTCATCCCCAACGCGGTGAAGCCACCCACCGCCCTGGCCGCGCCGTTCACGCATCCGGGCTGGAGCGTCCGCGTGGTCGCCGCGGGGCGACTGCACCCCAAGAAGGGCTTCGACCTCCTGATCCGCGCCATCGGTCACCTTCGCGCCTGGGGGATCGACGTGGTCTGCGAGATCGCCGGGGAGGGCGACGAGCGCGAGCGCCTGCAGGCCCTGATCACCGAGCTGGACCTGGACGCCTGCGTGCAACTGGTCGGCTGGACCGAGAACGTTTCCGGCTTCCTGGCGACGGGCGACATCTTTGCCTTCCCGTCCCATCAGGAGGGCTTTCCCCTGACCCTGCTGGAGGCCATGGCCGTCGGGCTGCCCGTCGTGGCGTCCGAGATCGACGGGCCGATCGAGATCCTCAAGGACGGCAAGACCGGCCGCCTTGTGCCCGATGATGACGACAATCGTCTGGCCGAGGCCCTGGGCGAGCTTATCGCTGATCGCGCCGCCGCCCAGGCCATGGGCGCGGACCTCGCCAGCTGGTGTTGGCCGACTATGGCCCCGACCAGCTGGCGCGACGCCTTGAAGCCGTGGTCGATCTGATGCTTTCCTGGGCTTGATGACCCGACGCTGAGAGCGTATGACGCCGCTCCCGTCCTGGTGCGGTTGGGTAGCTCAGATGGTTAGAGCGGTGGATTCATAACCCACAGGTCGGCGGTTCGATCCCGCCTCCAACCACCAGGACGGATTTCCACACAGCCTAACCGGCGACCGGAAACACCCGCGTCTGCTTGACCACGCCATAGGCGAAACTGGTGTCGATCGAGGCGATGCCGGGGACGCAGCTTGCGGCGGATGAAGTCCTCGCAGGCCTCCAGGCTCTCGACGATCACCCGCAGCAGGTAGTCGTCGCCCCCGGCCAGTAGGAAGCAGTCGAGGATCTGGTCGATCCGCGCCACCTGGTCCTCGAAACCCTTGACCACGTCCTGGCCATGACGATCCAGCCGCACGCGGATGAACACGGTGATCGGCAGGCCATAGGCCTTCTGGTCGACCAGGGCGGTGTAGCCGGTGATCACGCCCTCGGCTTCCAGATTGCGCAGCCGGCGCAGGCAGGGTGAGGGGGACAGGTTCACGCGCTCGGCCAGATCCTGGTTGGTCAGGCGGCCGTCCTTCTGCAGTTCCCGGATGATCTGCCGGTCCTTGGCGTCCATGGGGGCTCCTTGAGTGGATTCTGCCAATATCGCAGGTCGTTCTAGCAGACTTGGCAATCTTCCACCGCCTGATCCGGGTGAACCTCGTCGTGAACAGGGAGCAGAGTTCATGGCGCACGATCTTGGCGAAGCCGGCTTTTCGACGCGGGCCATCCACGCGGGCTATGACCCGGCCGATGAGCACGGCGCCCTGACGCCGCCGGTGCACCTGACCTCGACCTTCGCCTTCGACAGCGCCGAGGCCGGCGGCGAGATGTTCGCCGGGACGCGGCCGGGCCATTTCTATTCGCGGATCTCCAATCCCACGACCGACCTGCTGGAGCGCCGGATCGCCTCGCTGGAAGGCGCCGAGGCCGGCGTCGCCACCGCCTCGGGCATGGGCGCGATCACGGCCGTGATGTGGAGCTTCCTGCGCTCGGGCGACGAGGTGGTCACCGACCAGACCCTGTATGGCTGCACCTTCGCGTTCATGCGCGACGGCCTTTCACGGTTCGGGATCACGGTGACCCAGGTCGACATGACCGACATGGACGCCCTGGCGGCGGCGGTCAGCGACAAGACGCGGATCCTCTATTTCGAGACCCCGGCCAATCCCAACATGCGGCTGGTCGATATCGCCGCCGCCGCCCAGGTGGCGCGGCGCTGCGGCGCCAAGCTGGTGGTCGACAACACCTACGCCACCCCGCTGCTGACCCGGCCGATCGAACTGGGCGCCGATATCGTCGTTCACTCGGCGACCAAGTATCTGGGCGGCCACGGCGACCTCATCGGCGGCGTTGCGGTGGGCGGCGTCGAGGACATGGCCCGTGTGCGTCTGACCGGGGTCAAGGACATGACCGGGGCGGTGATGTCTCCCTTCACGGCCTTTCTGGTCCTGCGGGGCCTGAAGACCCTGGCCCTGCGCGTGCGCCAGCATTGCGCGGCGGCGTCCAGGGTGGCGAGCTGGCTGGAAGCGCATCCCGCCGTGACGCGGGTCTTCTATCCGGGGCTGACGAGCTTCGCCCAGCACGAACTGGCCCGCCGCCAGATGGCGCTGCCGGGCGGGATGATGGCCTTTGAGCTGGCGGGCGGGCACGCCGCCGGCGTCGCGATGATGAACCGCCTGACGATGATTCGCCGGGCCGTGTCGCTAGGCGACGCCGAAACCCTGATCCAGCATCCGGCCAGCATGACCCATTCGACCTACAGCGCCGAGGAACGCGCGGCGGCGGGTATCGGCGAGGGGCTGGTGCGGCTGTCGATTGGTCTGGAGGACGAGCCCGACATCCTGGCGGATCTGGCCCATGCGCTGGCGCCCGCAGCTGTGCCCCAGGCGGTCTAGGGGGCCAGGAACGCGACCTCGCCGGCAGCGCCGCCTTTGATGAGGTTAACGCGACGCCCCGGCCGGGGACTTTGCGCCGACGCGTCGGGAAGTCGACAAAACTCCATGGTTTCAGGGTGTTGTGATTAAAATTATGTCCTTAACGGGCGTGAAAGGACTTCGCTGCACGGCCGATTAACTGCGTGATGCGTTTATGACTTCATGTCGAAGTACGCGTCAGATGGAGAGGCCGATCGGCGGATCGCGCCCCGCACCGCGACCCACAGGGTCGGCAAGGTGCTTTGCGGCGTCTTCGCCTGGGATTGCGTCATCCGCGACGTCTCCAGCGCTGGCATGCGGGTGCAGATGCTGGCAGGCGTGAACCCTCCCTCCAAGGTCCAGCTGGTCGATATCACGGCGGGTCTGGCCCATGACGTTCAGGTCGCGTGGCAGAAGGATCGCGAGGTCGGCTTCAAGGTCCTGCGCACCCACGATCTGCGCGGGCTGACGGCGTCTTCGGCGCGCACCGCGAAGAAGATCTGGGCCGCATCGCAGTCGCGGGCTTCGGCGAGCTGACCCCTTCCTAGCGGATCTCCAGACAGCAAAAGACCCCGACAGGGACCTGTCGGGGTCTTGGTTTGCATGTGACGGCGCAGGGCGCCTTGCGTCAGATTTAGGCCGCGTTTTCAGTCCGGCCGGCTTCGTCGGCCATCGCCCGCACCAGGTCGAGAACCTGACGGCGAACACGGCCGCGACCGATGCGCGGGAACACCTCGGCCAGTTCCAGGCCCTCGGGCGTGGTCAGGAATTCCTGAACGACGCGCTCGGCGTGCTGGCTGGCGTCGTCGACCTCCGAGCCGCCCATCGGGTCAGCCAGGCCATCAAAGAAGAACGACACCGGCACCTGCAGCGTCCGGGCGATTTCATACAGTTTCGAGGCGCTGACGCGGTTGGCGCCTCGCTCGTATTTCTGGACCTGTTGGAAGGTCAGACCCAGGGAATCGGCCAGCTGTTCCTGGCTGACACCCAGCAGTTTTCGGCGCATGCGAACGCGCCCGCCGACATGCAGATCGACCGGATTGGGTCGCCGGCCTTCGGTTTCTTCGCTCATCTTTTTCGCCTCCAGCGGTTGTCTGTGAAGAATGACACGACCGTGACGTCGGCGGAAGTACGGCGCGGCGTTACGTCGCGCAGGTTGAGCCTCCAAACCCCAATTTGAGTATAAGGTACCGGAAACAAGCGACTTTCTCCGGGTTTGACAGAGGTAGGGCTTACCCAATCTGGGGAAGGTCAGGCATTGAGTGCGCGGGTGTCGCGCGTCGCACCTCGGGCTGCGGGCCCAAGCGTCAGGACCGGCCTGTCGTGAAGGCGAAAAAGCGTCTCGGCGGCCAGGGTTTCATCGCGTTCGCCGCCCGCCGCGATCTGGGGCGTCATGGCCCGCTCGACCTGGCGCTGAACGGCGGCAAGGTCGCCGAACGCAATCAGGTCCATGGCGTCGACGTGGTATCCGACCGGCGATTCCCGGCTCAATGCCTCCAGCAGTCGGTCGAGCAGGCCGCGCGAGAGGGCGATCTCCGACCCGGCGATGATTCCGGACGGGCTTGGGCAGGGCAGGCCCAGAAGACGGGTGTCGATCGGCGAGTTGAGGATGTCCGGATAGAGCCGCATGTGGATCATCCCGACCAGACGGGTGACGCCGTGGGCCAGGGCCAGATGGATCGCCGCCGCCCAGGCCTCGGACACCCGCGCGCCGTGTGCCCCGCCCCCGGTGGTGAAGGGCGGGCTGACCTCCCAGATATCGCGACCCTTCTTGGGGGGCTCTCCGGGCGCGATCAGATGCGGGAACTGGTCGGCCAGCACGCAGCGATCGTCGGTGGGGCGCAGGCGCAGGCTGATCTCCAGGTCCATCGCGTCACTGAAGCCCAGCAGATGGATGACGCGCTCATCGCCCTCGTCGTGGACATCACGCCGGCCGCCGCCAGCACGCGCGAGCCATAGAGGTGGCGATTTTCGGATGTGACGATGTGGATCATGACGCGCCCCCGGGAACTGACGGTCGTCATAGGGGCGGGCTTCTTGGCGCGTGGCGATAGGCCAAACGGCCTATGCCGTCTCACCGCGGGCTTGCGTTCGCCGCGCGGCGCCCCGAACATCGACGCATGACTCAGACCTCCGGCGAGCGTTACCGCAGCTTCTCGGCCTTCTATCCCTTCTATCTGACCGAGCACGTCAATCCGACGAGCCGCCGGCTGCATGTGGTAGGTACGACCCTGGTGCTGATCTGCCTGGCCCTGGGCGTGCTGGAGAACGCGCGCTGGTTCATCGCCGCGCCGCTGGTCGGCTACGGCTTCGCCTGGGTCGGCCACTTCGTGTTCGAGAAGAACCGGCCGGCGACGTTCCAGTATCCGCTCTACAGCCTGGCGGGCGACTTCCGCCTGTGGTTCGAGGTGGTGACGGGCCAGCGACGCTGGTGAGCGGGCAAGGGTTTCAAGCGATGGGTTCGCCGGCCTGTCGGTGCTAGGTTGCCCGATCATTTGAAAGAGCGTTCCTTGATCGAGCAATATGGCTGGTCCGATGCGCTGTCGCGGGCCTTTGAACCGCACGCGCGCGAAGGCCTCATCCCCGGACGTATCGTCGTCCAGCATCGCGACAGCTATGAGGTCGCCACCGACGAGGGCGAGCTTCGCGGCAAGCCATCGGGCCGTCTGCTCCACGAGGCGCGAGAGGCGGGGCATCCGGCCGTCGGCGACTGGGTGGCGCTGGCGCTGAACCGCGCCGAGCGCACCGCCACCATCCACGCCATCCTGCCGCGCCGCACCACCTTCGTGCGCCGGGCGGCCGATAGCGTGCAGACCCTTCAGGTTATCGCCGCCAATATCGACGTCGCCTTCGTCGTCACCTCGATGAACGCCGACCTCAATCCGCGTCGGATCGAACGCTATCTGGCCGCCGCGTGGCAGAGCGGGGCGAGGCCGGTGGTGGTGCTGACCAAGTCCGACCTGTGTGTCGATCCGCAGGCCCAGGCCGCTGAGATCGCCGCGCTGGCGGCTGGGTGCCCGGTGCTGATGGTGTCTGCCCGGCAGGGCGAGGGGCTGGAGGAACTGCTGGCCCAGGTGGCGCCGGGCGAGACCTGCGTGCTGATCGGCTCGTCCGGCGTGGGCAAGTCCACCCTGGTCAACGCCTTCCTGGGCGAGGAGCGGATGGCGACCCAGGCTATCCGCGAGTCCGACGACCAGGGGCGTCACACCACCAGCCATCGCCAACTGGTCCTGCTGCCCGGCGGCGGGCTGATTCTGGATACGCCCGGCATCCGTGAAGTTGGCCTGATCGACGCCGATGAAGGCCTGGGCGTGGTTTTCGACGACATCGAGAGCCTGATCCAGGCGTGCCGCTTCAACGATTGCGGCCACGCCAACGAGCCGGGCTGCGCGGTGCAGGGCGCGCTGAAGAGCGGCGCGCTGGACCCCGCCCGCTGGGCCAACTTCCAGAAGCTGGGTCTGGAGCTGGCGGCCGTCGAGGAGAAGGCCGATCGGGTCGCCAAGGACGCCGAACGCCGCCGTCTGGCCGCGCTTCAGAAGACTTACCGCGCCAGCAAGCGGAACCTGCGGGGCGATTGAGGCCGGGGCCTAGCCCTTTCCGAGCAGTCCCAGTTCTCCGGCCTTCATCACCGCTTCCTGGCGCTTGACCACACCCAGGCGTTTCTTGGCGTTCTCGATGTGGTGGTGGACGGTGCGGGGCGACAGTTCCAGGATCGCGCCGATCTCCCAGTCGGTCTTGCCCCGACTGGCCCAGTGCAGGCACTGGGCCTGACGCTCCGAGATCACGCCATAGTCGGGATTGTCGTCCTGCAGCTCCCAGTGCTTGAGCATGATGGTGCCGAACACGGTGGCCAGGCTCTCGATCACGGCGCGGGCGGTGGGGTCGGGCTCCATCGCCTCGGTGGCCATGCGGATCAGCACCTCGTGACCGGCCGGGCCGAACACCCGCACCACGAAGCCGTCGTTCATCAGGAGGTCCGAGGCCTCGCCCCACATCTGTTCGGCGCGCTTGTGGTCGCCCAGGGGTCTGGCGTCCGACCAGGCGAACGAACGGGTCGACTTGATCAGCAACTGTACACACGGATCATGGACCACATAGCGCTCGCCCCAGTAGCGGGCGTCCCAGGTGTCGAAGTCCCGGCGGCTGAGGGTGGGCGGCTCCCTGCCGTAGTGCTCGGCGTTGATCAGGGTGGCGCAGAAGCGGTCATAGCCGAAGGCGGCGATGGCCCTGGCGAAGTGGGATTCCACGTCGTCGGGCGTGGCGTGATGGGGGGCCTTGCTCAGGAAGTCCCAGGCCATCTGCTCTGCGGTATTGAGCACGCGTCGTCTTCTCCCGTCACGCGCTCAGGCTAGGGCCTCGCGCGCCGGGCGACCAGAGCGATCGTGCGGGAGGTTGCTAGGCGGCTGCTTCGGCGTCGTCGGCGTCGCCGCCGAGCAGGGCGCTGAGCACGGTGGCCAGTCGCTCGGGCTTGATCGGCTTTTCCACCACGTCCTGCATGCCGGCGGCCAGATAGGTCTGGACGTCGATCGGGTCGGCGTTGGCGGTCAGGGCGACGATGGGCGTTATGGACGGGCGGCCGCCCATGTCGCGGATGGCGCGGGTGGCGGTCACGCCGTCCATGCGCGGCATCTTGATGTCCATCAGGATCAGGTCGAAGCGGCCGCTTCGGGCCATTTCGACGGCTTCCACGCCATCGACGGCCCGTTCCGACGTGCACTCGAACATGTCGCACAGGGCTTCGGCGACCATGCGGTTGGTGGCGTTGTCATCGACGATCAGGATGTGCGCGGCGCGGGCGTCGATCGCCGGTTCGGCGAGCGGGATCGCGCTGGCTTCGGCCGAGGGCGCCACGAAGGCGAAGCGAACGGTCAGCCCGGAGCCGCGATTGGCTCGGGCCGAGACCTCGCCGCCCATGCCGCGCATGATGCGGTGCGCCAGGGCCATGCTGACGCCCAGCGCCATCTCGGTGCGGTCCTCGATACGGGCCGCGCCCAGGGGCGTGTAGATGCGGTCCAGGCGGTCTTCGGCCAGGCCGGCGGCGTTGTCGCGAACGCTGCCCTCCAGGTGGATGCCTTCACCTTCGGGCCGGGCGTGCAGGCAGGCTTCGATGACGCCGCGGCCGCTGGCCAAGGCGCTCTCGATCAGGGCGTCGAACACCTGCATCAGGCGCTCGCCATCGACCTCGACGCCGCATTCGGGGTCGCCGTCGTAGGAAAAGAGCAGGGTGGAGCCGCCCTCGGTGGCGCGGGCCGACCATCGGGCCTCCACCGCGTCGGCCAGGTCGCGCAGGCGCACCGGCGCCGGATGCAGCGGCAGATGGCCCAGGGTCGAGCGGTGCAGGTCGATGGCGCGGCCGAGCATGGCGCCCATGTCGCGGCTGGTCTCGCCGATGGCGCGGACGAAGGCGCTGGCGTCGGGCGTCAGGCGCTGCTGTTCCAGCCGCTCGGTAATGGCCAGGACGCCGTCCAGGTGATGCGTGATGTCGGTGGCCATGCGCTCGACCAGCGCCATGGCGTCCCGGGCCTCGCGCTGGCGGCGGCGATAGGAGGCAAGCAGCGAACCCAGGCCGCCGACGCCGACATAGCCGCCGGCGTCGTCCACGCCCACGAAGGACGTGCGGAAGACAGGCGAAGGGCTTTGGACGAGCCCTTCGACAAAGGCGCTCAGATCCTCAGAGGCCTGGACCAGGCGGGGCGAGGCGTCCATCACCTTGCTGATTGGGCTTTGAGCCAGACTGTCGCCGGCGACGGCCATGATTCCGACCAGCACGTCGCGATAGACCAAGCCCACGGGTGCGCCGTCGTCACCGGTCACGGCGACCGATGATGCGTTGGGATCCGCCGTGAAGATCGCCAGCACGTCCTGACAGGACGTGGTGGGGGCGACCGGCGCGCGGCGATCAATAAGACGAAATAGCGTTTCCATGCGGCCGCTTCGCTGGCGTCTGTGAAGAGCCATCTTGCCCCGGTCGCCCTTGCGGAGTCGTTAAGTCCCCGAGGATTCTCGTTAGGGTCGTTTCCCGCGCCGTCGCGAGACCTGGCGATCGGCCAGCAAAAAGGGCGGCGGGATGACCCGCCGCCCCTGGAAGGACGTCTTGTCTCAGCGACGAAAGCCTACCACTTCTTGGTCACGCTCACGCCGTACAGGCGCGGCTCCTGCGTGATCACGTTGGTGAACAGGCCCGAGGAGTCGTCGGTGGTGTAGGCGTCGACGATCGGGGTGTCGTTGGTCAGGTTTTTCACATAGGCGTCGACCGACACGCCCCATTCCGGCTTCTCGATCTTCAGGGTGATGTTGGCGTTTTCCCACGACTTCAGCTTGTCGTAGGCGGTGTTGTAGACGCGGGCATATTGGCCGGTCTGGCGGTAGTAGTCGCCGCGCAGCGTGGCCGACCAGCCGCCGGAGAAGTCCCAGCTGTATTGCGCGCCGACCGCAGTGGTCCAATGCGGCGAGTTGGGCAGTTCGTTGCCCGACAGGTTGGCCGCCGTGCCTTCGATCGAATAGCCCGCGCCGTAGTTGTAGAGCCCGGTGGCGTTGGCCAGGAAGGCCGCGGTGCCGGCCGGGAGGCCCGCGCCGCCGAGGGCCGCCGGGGTGGCGAGGAAGCCCTGGTAGGCCGCCGCGCCGGTACAGGCGAAGGGCAGGGTGGCCCCCGCGCCGGCCCCGATGATCGTGGCCACGCCAGCCGTCGTCAGCACGCAGTTGGCGCCGACGGACGAGGCGTTGGGACCCACCTTCACGACTGTGTAGGCCGCATTGCTCTGGGTGCGGTTCATCGTGTCGATCGAGGTGACGCCATCGCCGATCTTGGTGTGCAGGTAACCGACATTGGCATTGAGGCGCAGGTTACGAACCGGCGACCAGATCGACTCGAACTCCAGGCCATAGACCGAGGCGTTGACGTTCTCGTTGACCGAGGTGCGGTTGACGATCTTCGAGATCTGGTAGCCCTGATAGTCGTAGTAGAAGCCCGTGGCGTTGAAGAGCAGGCTGCCGCCCATCAGGGTGTTCTTGGTGCCAAGCTCGACGGCGTTGACGAATTCGGGGTCGAAGGTCTGGCTGATGCCGACCGAGTTGGCGGGCACGCCCGGATTGATGCCGCCGCCCTTGTAGCCCTTGGAATAGAAGGCATAGAGCAGGGTGTCGTCCGTGAACGACAGGTGCGCCTTGTAGTCGAAGCCGAAGCGGCCGGTCAGTTCGCTGAAGCGCGCGCGCTGGTCAGGGTTGGTCGGGTTCAGGGTCAGGCCCGTGCCCGCCGCCAGCAGGACGGTCTGATAGTTCTTGACCGCCTTCTTGTCCCGCGTTTGGCGCAGGCCAAGTGTGAACTTCAGGTCGTCATTGGCCTGGAAGTAGAGCTCGCCGAACAGGGCGTCCGACACCAGCGTGTAGGGTGTGCGGTTGTCATAGTAGTTATGGCCGTTGCCGGTCGGCGTGGCGGAGGTGTCGATGCCGATGCAGTTGGCGGTGGTCGCCGGGTTGCAGTTCGGGTTGCCGGTCTTCGAGAAGTTCAGGGCCAGCGACGACAGGGTCAGCGAGTTGCCGATTACATAGTAGTCGGTCAGCGTCCGATAGGTGAAATGGATGCCGCCGATGTTGAAGTTCAGCGGGCTGTCGAAGTTGGACTGCAGGCGCAGTTCCTGGCTGAACTGCTCTGACGTGCCCGACGAAATGTCGATGGTGGTGAACTTGTTGGTGTTGCCCACCTGCGGGTCATTGAAGAAGCCGCCCGGCGTGAACGGGGTGTTGTTGAACGGAACGATCGCGACGTTCCGGTTGTAGTCCTGCTTGGTATAGACGTTGCCCTTGCCATACGAGGTCATGGCCGTGACGGACAGCTCGTCGGTCAGGTCGTAGTTCAAGGTGAACTGATAGTTGTTCGACTTGGACTGATAGAGCGGATCAAGCGCGGTTTCGATCTGCTGCAGGTCGCGCGAGGTGGTGTCGCCGGCGTTCACGTCACCGGAGGTAAAGCCGAAGATGTTGCCCAGCAGGCCGGTCAGGGTGCCTGACGTATTGACCGTGCCATAGGCCGGAGCCGTAGAGCGAGCTTGGCAGGCAGCCCTGGGTCAGGAAGATCCGCGAGGCATCCGGTCGGCACGCCGCCGACCGAGGCGGGGCCGTTGTCCTTGGTGCAAAGCTGTTTGCCGGTACGGGCGCGAGCGTCGTCTTCGTTGAAGCGCTCCCACAGGAAGTTGGTGCGCAGCTTTTCGGTCGGGTTGAACATCACCTGGACGCAGAGTCGAGTAGAGATCCCGATCGTCGACCTTGTGATTGTTGAAGGTGTTGGTGACGAAGCCGTCGCGCTTGACCAGGCTGCCGGCCAACCGGACAGCCAGCTTGTCGCCAAAGATCGGCATGTTGACCATGCCGCGCACCTTCTGCGAGCCGTAGTTGCCCACTTCGGCGCGGACCATGGCCTCGAAGGTGTCGGTCGGCTTGGCGGTGATCACATTGACCACGCCGCCCGTGGCGTTGCGGCCATACAGCGTGCCCTGCGGGCCGCGCAGCACTTCGACGCGCTCCACGTCATAGAATTCGGCTTCGAACAGGGTGCCCGACTGTTGGGGGGCGTTGTTCAGGTGGACGCCGACGCCCTGGTCAGCGGACGCGCCGACAGCCTTGGCCCCGATCCCGCGGATCTGAAAGTTGAAGCTGTTGGTGAAGTTGCTCTTGGCGAAGGTGACGTTCGGGATCGCTTGCTGAAGGTTGGGACCGCCGTCGATCTTCTGGGCTTCCAGCGTGTCCTGGCTGAAGGCGGAAACCGCGATCGGCACGTCCTGAAGGGCCTCTTCCTTCTTCTGGGCGGTGACGACCAGTTCCTCGATGACCGTGGTCTGCTGACCGCTGGCCTGCTGGGCGAAAGCTGGGGCGGCGACGGCTGAAAGCACGGCCGCCGAAGCGCCCATGGCCAGCAGGCTCCGCAAACGCGAAGATTGCGACATTCGAATTCCCTCCCTGAACGCCGCGAGCCCTTATGCGGACTTCTGCGGGCGCTGTTTGTTTCCTCGGCGCCGTACCATTCGCGCTGCGCGGGCGTACGGCTGGCCCCTCGCAGCATTCGAGGATTGCATACTTGCGTTCTTTGACTGTCAACTGCCGCCGGCCTAAGTGAACGGCGATAGGTTACGGCTTTTCACTTTCCCCCGCGTCAGGTTCTCCTGTTTGGGGCAAGTTTCCACCGGTATTAGAAAAGTGGGTTTGGAGTTTCCGCTGCGGAAATCAGACTTGCAGGCCCATAAGTTAGGCCCTGCGGTGACAATGGGTCGCAAGTGTTGCCAAGTTCATGGTTCCGGTATCACACCTCAATACCTCATTGGCGTAGTTTTCCGACCGTTTGCCGTGACGGCGAAGGCCTTTGCGGGGCCAGGGGCGTTTCGAGCCGCCGCCGCCTCGTGTAGAGGAGGGCATGGCTTCCCTTTTCGCCCCCCGCACAGCCCGGCGTTCGCCGGGCCGGAGATCCGTCCATGACTGACGCCGCCCTGGTGCTGTTTTCTGGCGGCCAGGACAGCAGCGTCTGTCTGGCCTGGGCGCTGGAGCGCTATGCCCGCGTCGAGACCGTGGGCTTCGACTATGGCCAGCGGCACGTCATCGAGATGGAGGCGCGCGTGGCGGTGCGTCACCAGATCGCCGCACACTTCCCACACTGGGCCGAGCGTCTGGGTGAGGATCACGTGCTGGACCTCAAGGGTTTTGGCGCGGTCGCCGAAAGCGCCCTGACCGCCGACCGGGCCATCGAAATGACCGATCGCGGCCTGCCCTCGACCTTCGTGCCGGGTCGCAACCTGGTGTTCCTGATCTATGCCGCGGCCCTGGCCGATCGTCGGGGCATCGCGGCCCTGGTGGGCGGCATGTGCGAGACCGACTTCTCAGGCTATCCGGACTGCCGCCGCGACACGCTGGACGCCATGCAGACCGCGCTGAACCTGGGCATGGATCGCGACTTCCGCATCGAAACCCCGCTGATGAAGCTGACCAAGGCGGAAACCTGGGCCCTGGCCAAGACGCTGGGCGGCGAGGACCTGGTCGACCTGATCGTGGTCGAGAGCCACACCTGCTATCGCGGTGAGCGCGGCGACCTGCACCCCTGGGGCCACGGCTGCAGCGAGTGCCCGGCCTGCGACCTGCGCCAGAAGGGCTATGAGGACTGGGACGCCGCAGGGCGGGAGGCCCTTCCGGCGTGACCTACTCGGTGAAAGAGATCTTCTTGACCCTCCAGGGCGAGGGCGGTCAGGCGGGCAAGGCGGCGGTGTTCTGCCGCTTTTCCGGCTGCAACCTGTGGACCGGTCGCGAGCAGGATCGCGCCAGGGCCGTCTGCACGTTCTGCGACACCGACTTCGTGGGCACGGACGGCGAGAACGGCGGCAAGTTCGCCACGGCCGAAGCCCTGGCCGACGCGGTCGAGGCCCAGTGGACCGGAGGGCCGAACGACCGGCTTGTGGTCTGCACCGGGGGCGAGCCGCTGCTGCAGCTGGATTCGCCGGCCATCGCGGCCCTGCACGCCCGCGGCTTCATGATCGCGGTGGAGAGCAACGGCACCGTTGAAGCGCCTGACGGCATCGACTGGGTCTGCATCAGCCCTAAGGCCGATGCACCCGTCGTGCAGACCCGGGGCCAGGAACTGAAGCTCGTCTATCCGCAGGACAAGGCGCTTCCCGAACGCTTCGAAAGTCTCGATTTCGAGCGTTTTTACCTGCAGCCGATGGACGGTCCGGATCGCGATCGGAACACGCAATTGGCCGTCGCCTATTGCCTTTCCCACCCTCAATGGCGTTTAAGCGTCCAAACGCACAAATATCTCGGCCTGCCCTGACGGATAAGGCGCTCGACTTGGTGACAGGGTCGTTGCGCTAGAGCCTCCCAGGCCCTGTCAAAAAAGAAGTACCTGATGAAGCCCGTCTTCGAGATCACGAAGGCCGCGACGTTCGACGCGGCTCATTACATCGAGCAAGGTCCCGCCGACCATCGCTACCGCAAGCTGCACGGCCACTCGTTCAAGGTGGAAGCCAGTGTGAAGGGCGCGATGCAGGACGCCGGCTGGGTCGCCGACCTGGAGGGGCTGGACACGGCGCTCAAGGCCGTGGCCACGGAGCTGGATCATGGCCTGCTGAACGATCGCCCCGGTCTGGAAAGCCCGACCCTGGAGCGCCTGTGCCTGTATTTCGCCGAGCGCCTGACGCCGGCCTTTCCGGGTCTGTCGCGCGTGGTGATCTCGCGTCCCACCATTGGCGAAAGCTGCGCGCTCAGCCTCTGAGGGCCGGGGGCTAGTCTTCGTACTGGCGAGCCTGGCGGGCCTTGTCGCTGTCGCCTGGTATGACCGCCTTGCCGGTGGCGACCACGGCCTTGCCGCCGATCTTGGCGGCGCCGCCGACCACGGCCCCGGTGACGCCGATGGCTGTGCCCGCCACCGTTCCTACGGCGCTGGCGGCCATGCAGCCCTGAAGCATCAGGCCCAGAACGGCGAAGGCGGTGGCGGTGATCAGGCGTTGACGGGTCATGGCGCGCTCACGGGTCAGGAGACGTCGCCATCGTGGCTAACAGGTCTTAAGACCGCGTGAGCGACCGTCAGATGGCGATGGCGTCCTCGGCCCGGCGCCATGGGCCCTTGTGGTCGGTCGCTGTTCTTCGCCGACGATCCGGGCCGAAATAGTCCGCGCAGCGCACATAGTCGCGGGGCTGGTCGATCAGCAGGGTCAGGCGGTGGACCAGGCTTCGACCTGTCACCGGCTTGGTCAGGAACTCGTTGACCCCGGCGTCGCGGGCGTCCTGCACGCGCCGCGTGCGTCGGTGGCCGGTGATCGTGATCACCGGGACGAACGGATTGGGGCTGTCGGGCGAACGGCGCAGCAGGTTGACGAAGTCGATCCCGCCCAGGCCGCCCATCTTCAGGTCGCTGATGACGATGTCGATCGGCGTGTGACCCAGCATCGACAGCGCTTCGGCGCCGTCGATCGCCTCGAAGATGTGCCGCACGCCGATGGCGCGCAGCATCTCGGTCAGCAGCAGCCGCATGTGACTGTTGTCATCGACCAGCAGGATTTTCAGCGGATCGAAACGCACGCGCTCTCTGGTTCTTGATGCGCGTCGGCGCAACTTTTCGGCGATCTCAACTGTTGGAGGTCGCTCACCAGGAAAGCATTACAGTTTTGCAATGTGACTGGTCAATCTGAAAACCTGAATGTTTTCAGTGGTCAGCCCACATCGGGTTCGGTCCTCGCCGAAAAGGCCCTAAAAGCGGCCGTCCTGGCCAGGACGATAGGCTCCGCCGCCGGTCTGGGCGCGATGGCGCAGGAAGGCGTCGGCCAGCACGCAGGCGGTCATGGCTTCCACCACCGGCACGCCGCGAATGCCCACGCAGGGGTCGTGACGCCCCTTGGTGCGCAGCTCGACCTCTTCGCCCGCCTCATTGACCGTCTCGCGCGGGATCAGGATCGAGGAGGTCGGCTTGAAGGCCACGCGGGCCACCACCGGCTGACCGGTCGACAGGCCGCCCAGTACGCCGCCGGCATGGTTGCTGGTGAAGATCGGGCCGTCATTGCCCATCCGCATCTGGTCGGCATTGTCCTCGCCGGTCAGGGCGGCCGACGCGAAGCCCTCGCCGATCTCGACGCCCTTGGCGGCGTTGATCGACATCAGGGCGGCGGCCAGCTCGGCGTCCAGCTTGCCATAGAGCGGCGCGCCCCAGCCGGCCGGCACGCCGGTGGCCTCGACCTCGACAATGGCCCCGGTCGAGGAGCCGGCCTTGCGGATCTTTTCCAGATGCTCTTCCCAGACCGGGATGATGTCGGCGTCGGGCGACCAGTAGGGGTTCTGCTCGCACTGGTCCCAGTCCCAGCGCGACCGGTCGATGGCGTGCGGGCCGATCTGCACCAGGGCCGCGCGCACCGTGACGCCGGGGATCACCAGCCGGGCGATGGCCCCAGCGGCGACCCGAGCGGCGGTCTCGCGGGCCGAGCTGCGGCCGCCGCCGCGATAGTCGCGCACGCCGTACTTGGCGAAATAGGGATAGTCGGCATGGCCCGGCCGGAAGGCCTGGGCGATCTCGCCATAGTCCTTGGACCGCTGGTCGGTGTTCTCGATCATCAGGCTGATCGGCGTACCGGTGGTGCGCTGACCGTCGGTGCGGCCGTCCTCGAACACGCCCGACAGGATGCGCACCGCGTCGGGCTCCTGGCGCTGGGTGACGAACTTGCCCTGGCCGGGGCGGCGCTTGTCGAGGAAGGCCTGGATCATCTCGGGCGTCAGGGCGATGCCGGGAGGGCAGCCGTCGACGACGCAGCCAAGCGCCGGCCCGTGGCTTTCGCCCCAGGTGGTGACGCGGAACAGATGACCGAAGGTGTTGTGCGACATGGCGGGGCTTCTAGCGGAAACAGCCGGCTGCGGCAAAGCGCGGTAGATCCTCCCCCTGAAGGGGGAGGCGGCCGAAGGCCGGAGGGGGTAGTCGGCAATGAGTCCAGCAGAACTTCCCCCTCCGTCGCCTTCAGCGACACCTCCCCGCTAGGGGAGGACTTTGAACTACCCCCGAACCTTCGCCGCATCTGCCAAGTAGAGCTCCAGGTTCGTCCAGCCCGAGCCGTCCCGGGCCAGAGCCGCGCCGTCGGCCTTCTTCGGGTTGAGGCCGTGCGCGGCTTCCCACGCATCGGGCATGCCGTCGCCGTCGGTGTCGACCGCCGCCTTGCCGGGGGCCAGGGCGGGCCAGCCGCCGACGTCCTGTTCGTTGTTGATGATCTTGCCGGTCCGGGTCTTGACGCCTTCGACCACGCGCAGGTCGACGGCGTCGCGCGAAACCGAGGCCCCGGCGTCTGCCAGGATGCGGCCATAGGCGCTGGCGGCGGGCTCGGGCGTGACCAGGGCGATGTCGATGGGCGCGGCCTGGCGGTAGCCGTCCGGATTCACGCCGGTGACCAGGCTCCACGGATCGGCCGGGATCTCGCCGTTCATGCTGTTGCCGGCGAAATATGCCTTGGCCAGGCTGTTGCTCTCGTTGAAGGCGATGGCCTTTTCGGAGTCGGGCCCGGCGACATAGGCGTTGTCGACGAAGTTGTAGGCCACCAGCGCCGCCTTGTCGGCGTCATAGCCGGCATAGCCGTGACCCCAGTTGTAGAAGACGTTGGAGCGGAACTCGATGAACGCCCCGACCGGGTCCTTGTCGGGTCCGTCATAGTTGCCGGGACGCGGCATGCGCGCCACGTGGTTGGCCCACAGGTTGTGATGGAAGCTGATCTTCGAGCCCTGGCCGCCGCGCACCAGGCTGCCATAGCCGTGATCGCCCTTGGCGTGGATCGAGTGGGCCAGGCTTTCGGCGATGATCGACCACTGCACGGTCAGATCGAAAAAGCCCTGTTCCGGCTTGTCGAAACGGGCAGAGGCCGAGAGGGTCTCGTCTACCGACCAGCTGGCCGAGACGTGGTCCAGGATGATCCGGCGGCCCTTGGCGATCCAGATCGCGTCGCCTTCGGTCTTGCTCTCGGCGCCCAGGCGCGAGCGGATGAAGCGGATCACCACGTCATCGGCCGCCACCACCAGGGTGTGGTCGCGCAGGGTGATCCCGCCGCCCGGCGCGGTCTGGCCGGCGATGGTGATCTGGCCACTGGCGATCTTCAGCTCGCTTTTGAGCGGGATCGTGCCGGCCACGTCGAACACCACGGTGCGCGCGCCCTTGGCCTCGATCGCGGCGCGCAGGGAGCCGGGGCCGGCGTCCTCGAGATTGGTCACCCGGATCACCGCCCCGCCGCGCCCGCCGACGCTCAGGCGCCCCGCGCCCTCGGCTCCGGGGAAGGCCAGGACCTCTTTCGGAGCGGCGAGGGATGGCGCTGTGGCGCAGGCCGACACGGCCAGTGTCAGGGCGGCGAGGCTGGCGGCGTTCTGAAGGTGGCGGCGCATGTTGTGTTTCATCCCCGACGGACCGGCGACGTCTGCTGCGCCGCCTGAAGGTTCGAGGCGAAAATGCCGGTGGAAGTCCCCTTTGTCCACCGGTGTCATTTTCGATGTACGCGGCGCTGGTCCCGATCAGCCGGCCTTCATCACGATGTTGATCAGCGGCTTGTTGTCCGGTCGCTGATCGCCTGGCGTCACTTCCAGCCGGTCGATGGCGTCCGCGTTCAGTTTGGCCGGGTCAAGGTTGGCGGGCGCCGGGGCGCCGTTGACCAGCAGGGACATGGTCGAGGCGTCACCCGTGATCGTGGGGCTGCCGCCGGAACTTGCGACACGGCTGTCGCCGCGGGTCGTGATCTGCTGGTCGGCCGCGATCAAAATCGGCTTCAGGGGCGTGGCCTCGGCGCCCTGCCGGGCCAGGGTGACGTCGACGGTCACCTTGCCACCCGGCTCGTCGAGCGTATCGGTCAGCACCACGCGCTGGATGGCGCCGGCGGGCAGGCGGGTCGGGTCGAAGTCTGCCGGCGGCGTGCGACCGTCCAGCAGGAGCACGGTTCCCGAGGCCCGCAGGCGACCCTTCACGCTGACATGGCCTTCATGGGCCGATCGACCCTGGCCCAGGATCTGGACCTTGTCAGACTCGATCCGAACCCAGACCTTCTGGTTCTTGCTATCCGAACTGATGGTGGTGCTGCTGTGTGAGCTTTTCGACGCGCGATGCTCGGCGGCGGCAAGTGAGCTCGCGCCCACGGCGGTCACAGCGAGCGCGCCCATCGCGACCAGAATGGCCTTGCGGGCCAGGTCGGCGGGGCGGCGGGGTTCGAGAGATGGCTTTCAGGCGCATGGCGGTCGGGTGTCCTTCCTTGCCGGTGAAGGCGGGGTGGGGTGAAGGGGCGGCGCGCAGGCGCAGCACCTGGATCAGGCTGTCGGCATAGTCGCGGCGGGCGGCGGCGGGGGCGTTGGTCAAGGCCATCCAGTCGAGGCTCCTCGCGCACGGCGGCGGCGCGGACGCGCAGGAACACGGCCGGAGGGACCATCCAGAACAGGCCGCCAACCAGGCTTTCGACCAGCAGCCGCCAGTTGTCGCGCCGCTTCATGTGGGCCAGTTCGTGGGCGCAGATCAGGGCCAGGCGCGGGGCGTCCAGCCGATCGACCAGGGCCGAGGGTAGCAGGATCACGGGCCTTGAAAGTCCGGCCAGCAGCGGCTGGTCGACCAGGTCGCTGACCAGGATCGGCGGCGCGCTGACGCCCAGTCGCACGGCGGCGATCTGGTTGGCCTGCACCAGGGCGGCGGGCGCCGGCGGGCGTCGCGGACAATCCGGGCCAGCCGGCGACGGCCCAGAACCTGGCGTGCCGCCGCCACGGCCAGGCCGGCGGCCGAGGCGGCGATCAGGGCGACCGCCCCCAGCGAAAACAGGTCGGGCAGCCAGGGGCTTTGGACGGCGAGGCCCAGGCTCGCGGCCTTGACCTCCTGGACCGTGGGTGCGGCGGCGATGGCGGCGACGACCGGCGGGGCGACGGCGGTCAGGAGCTGTCGAGGCCAGCGCCACGAGGCCGAGCGCCGCAGCTGGGCGCGCTGGGCCAGCCAGGCGGGGGCGCCCATTTCCTCGGTGATGGCGTCGGCGGCCTTGCCCAGCGCCCAGCCCAGGCCGGCGGTGGGCCATGCGGCCAGGATGCCGATGGCGGTCGAGGTCAGCAGGGCGCTCATGCCTTGGGCTCCTCGGCGGGGGCGTTCAGCAGGGTTTCCAGCTGGGCCAGCTCATCAGCGGACAGGATCTGGCTGCCCGAAAACGCCGAGGCGGGGAGGCGGCCGTTGATCTCCAGCAGGCCGCGCAGGCGGTTCAGCACGCCGCCAATCACGTCGACCTTGGCCTTCTGGGCCTCATAGACGGCCAGGCCGTGCACGGATTTTCGCGCCAGCAGACCCTTGGCGACCATCCGTTCAATCACGGTGCGCGTGGTCGACGGCGTCCAGCCCAGTTCCGGCGCGATCAGGGCCTGTGCCTCGCGGGCGCTCATCGCGCCGCCGCGCCAGAAGGCCTTGAGGACTTCGAGTTCGAGCTCCGAGGGATCGGTCATTGTGGATGGCCCCGCGTTGATGTCGTCAATACGCTACAAATGTAGCGAGATGACGTCAAGCGTCGATTGCCAGCCTGCACGCGCGAGGATAGAGCGCGACAGGTCCTCCCCCTGAAGGGGGAGGCGGCCGAAGGCCGGCGGGGGAAGACCGCAGTGAGTCAGCAGTCACTTCCCCCTCCGTCGGCCTCGCCGACACCTCCCCACTAGGGGGAGGACCTAAGTGGGCGCGTCCCTTGAACAGACCCCTCGGCGCTAACGCGCCGCCGGGTCCAGCGAGCGGATGTAGGCCGTGATGTCGGTGATCTCGGGGGAGGTCAGTTGCTTGCGGGGCATCCGGTAGTGGCCGACCTGGGATATGGCTTCCAGTTCCCAGTCCAGCCGGGTGTCGCGGTAGCGTTCGGCGACGCTGGCGAAGCTGGGCGCGCCGGTTGAGGCGCGGCCGCCGCTGGCGCCGACCGCGTGGCATTGCGAGCATTCGCTCAGGGCCAGGGCGCGGCCGCGCGTGACGATGTCGGCCTTGGACGGCTCGGCCGGCGTGCTGGCGCAGGCGCCGAGGCCGGCGCTGGCGGCCGGGACGACGATCAGGCGACGGGTGGTGGAGGCTAGCGATGACATGGTGATGCTCACGCCCGTTGGGATGGCGGGAGTGTGCGCCCAAGCGGCGCGGTTCAATTGATCCAGATCAAGTCCCGGCGCTTTGACCGCGCCGCCTAGTCGACCCTGGCCAGCACGCCGCGCAGCGTCTCGACCACTTGGTCGACGTGGTTTTTCTCGATGATCAGCGGCGGCGACAGGGCGATGATGTCGGCGGTCACCCGGATCAGCAGGCCCGCGTCGAAGGCCGCCTCGAACACTTCCAGCGCCCGGGCCGTGGGCGCGCCGGCGCGGGGCTCCAGCTCGATGCCGCCAATCAGACCGAGGTTGCGGATGTCGATGACGTGGCGGGCGTCGCGCAGGCTGTGCATCGCCTCCTGCCAGTAGGCCTCCATCCCCGCCGCGCGGGCGAACAGGTCGTCTTCCTTGTAGGTTTCCAGCGTCGCGATCCCGGCCGCGCAGGCCAGGGGGTGGGCCGAATAGGTGTAGCCGTGGAAAAGCTCGATGGGGGCGTCGGCGCCCTCCATCATGGCGTCGTAGATCTTGCCCGAGGCGGCGACCGCGCCGCAGGGCACGGCGGCGTTGGTCAGGCCCTTGGCCATGCAGATCAGGTCGGGCGTGACGCCGAAGCGGTCGGCGGCGAACGGCGCGCCCAGGCGGCCAAAGCCGGTGATCACCTCGTCGAAGATCAGCAGGATGTCGTGCCTGTCGCAGATCGCTCGCAGGCGCTGCAGATAGCCCTTGGGCGGGATCAGCACGCCGGTCGAGCCGGCCACGGGCTCGACGATGACGGCGGCGATGTTGGAGGCGTCGTGCAGGGCGACGATCTTTTCCAGAGTGTCGGCCAGGTCGGCACCGTGCTCGGGCTCGCCCTTGGCGAACAGGTTGCCGGCCACGCCATGGGTGTGGGGCAGGTGGTCGACGCCGGTGAGCAGCGAGCCGAAATACATCCGGTTCTTGGGGATGCCGCCCACCGAGATGCCGCCGAAGCCCACCCCGTGATAGCCGCGCTCGCGGCCGATCAGCCAGGTCTTGGTCCCCTTGCCGCGCGCCCGGTGATAGGCCAGGGCGATCTTCAGGGCGGTGTCGACCGACTCCGAACCGCTGTTGGTGAAGAAGATCCGGTCCAGGCCCTGCGGCGTCACCTGGGCCAGCTGGCTGGCGAAGGCGAAGGCCAGCGGGTGGCCCATGTTGAAGCAGGGGGCGTAGTCCATCTCGGCGGCCTGCTTCTGGATCGCCTCGCGGATGCGCGGGCGGTCGTGGCCGGCGTTGACGCACCACAGGCCCGAGGTGGCGTCGAGGATCTCGCGGCCCTCCGGCGTTTTGTAGTGCATGTCCTTGGCCGACGAGAGCATGCGCGGATGGGCCTTGAACCGCCGGTTGGGCGTGAACGGCATCCAGAAGGCGTCGAGGTTGTTGGCGCCGAAATCGGGCATGGCGGAGATCCTTGGCGAGGTCTTGCATTGTGATCGCAATCAGGTGTGATCTTGCAACCCCCCAATGTGCGGAGGAGGAGGGCGCATGGTCGATCCGAAGACACGCCGTCCCCTGGCCGAGTCGCTGGCGGTGCACGATCAGGTCTATGGCGCGATCCGCCAGGCCCTGCTCACTGGCCGGATCGCGCCCGGCGTCGGAGTGTCCTTGCGCACTCTGGCCGCCGATCTGGGCGTCAGTCCGATGCCGGTCCGCGACGCCGTGCGGCGGCTGGTGGCCGAGCGGGCCCTGGCGATCAACCCGGCCAACAAGCGCCTGAGCGTGCCGTCGCTGACCGCCGACCGGCTGGAGCAGCTGTCGCAGGCCCGCCTGTGGATCGAGCCGGAACTGGCCGCCCGCGCCGCGCCCCTGGCCGATGAGGCCCTGATCAAGGCGCTGCGGGCCATAGACGCCAGCCTGGATGTCGCCCTCGCGGCCGGCGACGTCGATGGCTACATGACCGCCAACCATGCCTTCCATTTCGCCATCTATGAGCGGGCGGGGGCCGAGGTGCTGCTGTCGATGGCCGGCGGGCTGTGGCTGCAGATCGGACCGTTCATGCGGGTGGTGTTCGGCCGGGTGGGTACGGGCGGCCTGCCGGCTGACCGTCACGCCGAGGCCATCGCCGCGCTCAGCGCCCAAGACGCCGCCGGCGCCCGCCGCGCCATCGCCGCTGACCTTTCCGAAGGCATGGACAAGATGCGCGCCGCAGTGGAGGCGGGGGCGTGACGGCCCGGCTTGACAGGAAAGCCCGGCCCGAGAACTGTGATCACAGTTTCAGGAACGCGTAATCGTGACCCTTCCCGCCGCCATCACCGAAGCGCTCTCTCGCCTGACCCTGCCGGGTCTGGCCGTCATCGACGGGGCCCTGGTCGAGGCCGCCTCGGGCGAGGTGTTCCACAACGTCTCGCCCCGCGACGGCAAGGTGCTCAATGACGTCGCGGCATGCGGCGCCGTCGATGTGGAGCGCGCCGTGGCCAGCGCCCGCGCGGCCTTCGAGGACGGCCGCTGGCGGGACCTGGGCCCGCGCGACAAGAAGAAGATCCTGTTCCGCCTTGCCGAGCTGATGGAGCGCGACGCCGAGGAACTGGCGCTGCTGGAAAGCCTGGACGTCGGAAAGCCGATCCGCGACGCGCGGGCGGTCGATATCCCGCTGGCGATCAATACCTGCCGTTGGTACGCCGAGGCGCTGGACAAGGTGAATGGCGAGGTCGGGACCTCGCCGGTCGACCGGCTGAGCTACGCCGTGCACGAGCCGCTGGGCGTGATCGGCGCCATCGTGCCGTGGAACTTCCCGCTGCACATGGCGATGTGGAAGGTCGCGCCCGCGCTGGCCATGGGCAATTCGGTGGTGCTGAAGCCCGCCGAGCAGTCGCCGCTGACCGCCCTGAAGCTGGGCGAACTGGCCCTTGAAGCCGGGCTCCCGGCAGGGGTCCTCAACGTGGTCCCGGGCCTCGGTTCGGTGGCCGGCGAGGCTCTGGCCCTGTCGATGGACGTCGACATGATCGCCTTCACCGGCTCGGGCCCCGTGGGCCGCCGGCTGATGGAATATTCGGCGCGCTCGAACCTGAAGCGCGTGTCGCTGGAGCTGGGCGGCAAGTCGCCCCAGATCGTCTTCGCCGACTGCCCCGACCTGGACGCCGCCGCCCAGGCCGCAGCCTGGGGGTGTTCTATAACCAGGGCGAGGTCTGCACGGCCGCCTCGCGCCTGCTGGTCGAGGCCTCGATCCGGGACGCCTTCCTGGAAAAGGTCGTCGCCGTCGCCAAGGATATGGTCCCGGGCGATCCGCTGGACCCGGCGACGGTGTTCGGGGCCATGGTCAGCGAGCGGCAGATGAACACCGCGCTCGACTACATCGCCACCGCCGACAGCCAGGGCGGTCGCCGACTGCTGGGCGGCAGCCGCGTGCGCAAGGAGAGCGGCGGCTTCTATGTCGAGCCGACCATTTTCGACCGCGTCGCGCCCGACTCGACCCTGGCGCGCGAGGAGGTGTTTCGGATCCCGCGCTGGGGGTGATGACGTTCACGACCGAGGCCGAGGCGTTCCATCTGGCCAACGACACCGTCTATGGCCTGGCCGCCGGGCTGTGGACCTCGGATATCAACCGCGCGCTGGGCGGCGCGCGCAAGCTGAAAGCCGGTCTGGTCTGGGTCAACGGCTGGGACGCCTGCGACATCACGATGCCGTTCGGCGGCTTCAAGCAGTCGGGTTTCGGCCGCGATCGCAGCCTCCATGCGTTGCACAAGTACGCCGACCTGAAGTCGGTGTCCGTGACGCTGAGGTGACCTGATGAAACTTGTAGAAACCGCCGCCTTCATCGATGGCCTCTGGATCGAGGCCGCCGCGACCTTCGAGGTGACCAACCCGGCCGACGGCTCGGTGATCGCTAAGGTCGCCGACCTGGGCGCGGCCGAGACCGCCATCGCCATCGAGGCCGCCCACCGCGCCTTCCCGACCTGGGCCGCGCGCACCGCCAAGGATCGCGGGGCGATCCTGCGTCGGTGGAGCGACCTGATGCTGGCCCACGCCGATGATCTGGCCCGGCTGATGACCGCCGAGCAGGGCAAGCCGCTGGCCGAGTCCCGGGGCGAGGTCGCCTATGGCGCCAGCTTCATCGACTGGTTCGCCGAGGAGGCCAAGCGCGGCCACGGCCAGTCGATCGTTTCGCCCGATCCGAAGAAGCGCCTGATGTCGATCAAGCAGCCGGTCGGGGTGTGCGCCGCCATCGCGCCGTGGAACTTCCCGATCGCCATGATCACCCGCAAGGTCGGCCCGGCCCTGGCGGCTGGCTGCACGGTGGTGATCAAGCCAGCGGCCGAGACGCCGCTGTGCGCCCTGGCCATCGCCCGGCTGGCGGCGGAGGCCGGCGTGCCGGCGGGTGTGCTGAACATCGTGACCGGCAAGGACGCCAGCGCCATCGGCAAGGCGCTGTGCGACGATCCGCGTGTGCGCAAGCTGTCGTTCACCGGCTCCACCCCGGTGGGCAAGACGCTGTACGCCCAGTGCGCGGGCACCATGAAGAAGCTCAGCCTGGAACTGGGCGGCAATGCGCCCTTCATCGTCTTCGACGACGCCGATCTGGAAGCCGCCGTCGAGGGCGCGATCGCCAGCAAGTTCCGCAACACCGGCCAGACCTGCGTCTGCGCCAACCGGCTGATCGTGCAGTCGGGCATCCACGACGCCTTCGTTGAGCGCCTGACCGAGAAGGTCGCGGCCATGACGGTGGGACCCGGAACCGGCGAGGGCGTCACCATCGGTCCGCTAATCAACGACAAGGCCCTGGCCAAGGTCGAGGACCTGGTCGCCGAGGCGGTCGGGCAGGGCGCCAAGGCCACGGTCGGCGGCGCGCGTCATGCGCTGGGCGGCCTGTTCTATCAGCCGACCGTGTTGACCGGCGCCACAGCGGATATGCGGCTGTTCAACGAAGAGATCTTCGGTCCCGTCGCGCCGATCGTGAAGTTCGAGACCGAGCAGGAAGCCATCGACCTGGCCAACGCCACGCCAGTTCGGCCTGGCGGCCTATTTCTACAGCCGCGACGTCGGTCGCATCGTCCGCCGTCGCCGAGGCCATCGAGGCCGGCATCGTCGCATCAACGAGGGTCTGATCTCCACCGAGGTCGCGCCGTTCGGCGGGGTCAAGGAGTCGGGCCTGGGCCGCGAGGGCTCGCACCACGGCATCGATGACTATGTCGAGACCAAGTACCTCTGCTTTGGCGGGGTGAAGGGATGATATCCGCCGCCGCCCCGTCGTCCACCCTCGAAGGGTTGATGCAGGCCGAAGCCGCGCGCTTCACGGCCGAGCATCCGCGCAGCGTGGCGATGGCGGGGCAGGCGGCGCAGGTCTGGCGCGGCGGCGCGCCGATGCACTGGATGAACGACTGGGCCAGTCCGTCGCCGATCTTCGCGGCCCAAGGCGTCGGGGCGCAGATCACTGACGTTGATGGGAAGTTGTACGACGACTTCTGCCTGGGCGACACGCCGGGGATGTTCGGTCATGGCGAGGCCAGCGTCGCCGCCGCCGTCGCCGATCAGGCCCGGCGCGGGTCGGGCTTCATGCTGCCGACCGCCAGTTCGATCATCGTCGGCCGGCTGCTGGCCGAGCGTTTCGGCCTGCCGCTGTGGCAGACGGCGACCACAGCCAGCGACGCCAACCGCGCCGCCATCCGCTGGGCGCGGGCGGTCACGCAGCGGCCGGTGATCCTGGTGTTCGACGGCTGCTATCACGGCATGGTCGAGGACGCGTTTGTCGTCCTGAAGGACGGCGCGCGGGTGATGAAGCCGGGCCTGCTGGGCCAGGTTCATGACCTGACCTCGACCACCTGGGTCGTGCCGTTCAACGACCTGGCCGCCCTGGAAATGGCCCTGGCCTCTGACCAGGTCGCCGCCGTCCTGGCCGAGCCGGTAATGACCAATTGCGGGATGATCCTGCCCGAGCCCGGCTTTCACGAGGCCTTGCGCCGCCTGACCCGCGACGCCGGGACCCTGTTGATCCTGGACGAGACCCACACGCTTTCGAGTGGCACCGGCGGCTATGCCGGCCTGCATGGGCTGGAGCCCGACATACTGGTGGTCGGCAAGGCCATAGCCGGCGGCGTGCCGGCGGCCGTCTGGGGCGTCACGGCCGAGCTTTCGGCGCGGATGGATGAGGCCCAGGCGCGGATCGGTCCGGGCCAGTCGGGCATCGGCACCACCCTGTCGGGCAACGCCCTGGCCATGGCCGCGATGCGCGCCATGCTGAGCGAGGTGATGACCCCCGCTGCCTACGCGAAGATGTTGGCGGGCGCCCAGCGCCTGGTCGACGGTTTGAACGCCGTGATCACGGCGCGCGGCCTGTCCTGGTCGGTGGTGCATGTGGGCGCGCGGGTCGAGCTGGTGCTGGCTGATCCGCCGCCGAGAAACGCCGCCCAGATGCGCAAGGCGCTGGACCACGACCTCGTGGCCGCGCTTCATCTGTGGCTGATCAACCGGGGCGTCCTGATCGCGCCCTTCCACAACATGATGCTGGTGTCGCCGGTGACTGAAGACGCGTCGATCGACCGGTTGGTCGCGGCGGTCGACGGCTTCGCCGGGGCGCTCGAGGGACTGAGCTTATGACCATAAATCCGCTCATCCCCGCGAAGGCGGGGACCCAAGCCGAGGTCGGAATTTCGGACGGCGTTCAAGCTGGCAAGGCCGCTTGGGTCCCCGCCTTCGCGGGGATGAGCGGTGATTTTGGATGGGTCGAATGAGCAATCCCATGGTCGCTGATCCCCAGGAATGCCGCGACTTCCTGGCCGCCCATCCGCAGGTGCGGTTCGTCGATGTGTTCTTCACCAGCATGACCGGCGTGCCGCGCGGCAAGCGGCTGCGGGTGCATGAGCTGCAGGCCATCTATGACTATGGCCGCTTCCTGCCGGGCTCGATCCTGGTGGTCGACACCACCGGGGCCGACTGCGAGGAGACGGGTCTGGTCTGGGAAGACGGCGACGCCGATCGTCGCGCGCGGCCTGTGCCCGGCACCCTGACCCTGGCCCCGTGGCTGGGCGACGACATGGCCCAGGTCATGCTGTCGCTGTACGAGCTGGACGGCACGCCCAACGACCTGGACCCGCGCCACGTGCTGCAGCGGGTGCTGGACCGCTACGCCGCCGACGGCCTGACGCCGGTCGCGGCCTGCGAGCTGGAATACTATCTGGTCGACCTGGAGCGCACCCCCGACGGCGACCTGCAGCCGCCCAAGTCGCTGCAGACCGGTCGCCGCCCGCACGGCATCGAGGTGTATGGCCTGCCCGAACTGGAGGCCATCGCGCCGTTCCTGCGCGAGCTGTGGGACACCGCCGACGTGATCGGCGTACCGCTGGAAGGCGCGATCTCGGAGTTCGCGCCCAGCCAGGTGGAGCTGACCCTCAAGCACAAGCCTGACGCCCTGCGCGCCTGCGACGACGCCCTGCTCTACAAGCGCATGGCCAAGGGCGTGGCCCTGCGCCACGGCTGCGAGGCCACCTTCATGGCCAAGCCGTGGGCCGATCGCGCCGGCAACGGCTTCCACGTCCATGTCAGCTTCAACGACGCGGACGGAAACAACCTGTGCGCCGACGAGGATCCGGAAGGCTCGCCCATGCTGCGCCACGCCATCGGCGGCATGAAGCAGCTGTTGGGCGAGGGCATGGCCATCCTGGCGCCGAACGCCAACAGCTATCGCCGCTTCAAGGCCAATTCCTATGCGCCGGTCGCCGCGACCTGGGGCGTCAACAACCGCACGGTGTCCCTTCGCATTCCGGCTGGTCCGGCCCCGACGCGCCATGTCGAGCACCGCGTCGCGGGGGCCGACGGCAATCCGTATCTGGTGATGGCCGTGCTGCTGGCCAGCGCCCACCACGGCCTGACCAACAGGATCGATCCGGGCCCGGCTGTGGTGGGCGACGGCTATGCCGCTGCGGCCAAGGAGAAGTCGCGGCTGCCGTCCAATTGGTTCGCCTCGGTCGACCTCTTCGATCAGTCCACGGTGCTGCGCGACTATCTGGGTGACCGCTTCGTGGACATGTTCGTGTCCGTAAAGCGGACCGAACAGGCGAGGTTCTTCGAGGTGGTCACATCCCTCGATTTCGATTGGTACCTGCGCAACGCGTGATCACGCTGCGCGGCAATGGCTTTGGGCTGAAACCGCCGGGGGGATCGCCGGCTTCAAAAGAACAGGGAGCTTTGAGGGACCATGAGCACCATCACCCAACGGGGCATGCAACGGGCGGGCATGAACCGCCGATCGCTGCTGACGGCCACGGGCGCCGCCGCCATCGGCCTGACCTTCACGGCCTGTAGTCCCAAGGCCTCGGCGCCTGTCGCGCCGGGCGCCGAAGAAGCCAAGCTGAACTTCTACAACTGGGACACCTATATCGGCGACACGACCCTGGCCGATTTCAAGAAGGTGGCCGGCGTTGACGTGAACATGAGCCTGTTCGCCACTAACGACGAGCTGTTCGCCAAGCTGAAGGCCGGCAATCCCGGCTTCGACGTGATCGTGCCGTCCAACGAGTTCGTCACCCGGATGGGCCAGGCCGGCCTGCTGGAGCCGCTGGACCACGCCAAGATCCCCAACATCAAGAACATCGACCCCAGCTTCATGAACCCGGAGTTCGACCCGGGCCGGAAGTTCTCGATGCCCTATACTTGGCTGGTGCTGGGCATCGGCTATCGCAAGAGCAAGGTGAAGGGCGTTCCAGACAGCTGGAAGTACCTGTTCGACAGCAACCAGTACGCCGGCAAGATCGCCCTGCTGTCGGAAAGCGCCGACCTGATCCGCCTCTCGGCCAAGTACAAGGGCCACAGCGTCAACAACATCCCGCCCGAGCTGGTCAAAGAGATCGAGGCGATGCTGATCAAGCAGAAGCCCTATGTGAAGGCGTTCCACGACGACAACGGCCAGGACATGCTGGCCTCGGGCGAGGTCGACCTGGTGCTGGAATACAATGGCGACATCGCCCAGCTGATGAAGGAAGACGAGGACGTCGATTTCGTGATCCCCAAGGAAGGGTCGCTGATCAATTCCGACACCCTGTGCATCCCCAAGGGCGCGCCGCGTCCGCTGAACGCCCACAAGTTCATCAACTACCTGCTGGACGCCGAGGCCGGGGCGACGATCTCCAAGACCATCCTCTATCCGACGCCTAACGCGGCGGCCAAGGCTCTGATGCCGGACGACTACAAGAACAACCCGGTGATCTTCCCGCCGGCCGCTATCATGGCGCGCTGCGAGTACGGGGCGTTCGAGGGGGCCGAAAAGGCCAGCCAGTACGAGGAAGTCATCACGCGGGTGCGGGCGGCTTAGTCGTCGCCGGCGGAAAGTCCTCCCCCTGAAGGGGGAGGCGGCCGAAGGCCGGAGGGGGTAGTCGCTGTGAGTTTGCAGAACTTCCTCCGTCGACTGCGTCGACACCTCCCCCGCTAGGGGGAGGACTTGAGGACAGGGGGTTTCGATGGAGCAAAGCTGGAAACAGGCCAAGGCGGTGTTCGCCGCCGCGCTGGGCCCGCCGCTGTTCTGGCTGGTGCTGTTCTTCCTGGTGCCGCTGGCCATCGTCTGGGCCTACAGCTTTGGCCACAATGACGGCCTGACCGAGATCGCCATCACCGGCACGTTCAAGAACTACGCCCGGGCGATCGAGCCGCTGTACCTTAAGATCTTCGTCAAGTCGGCCTGGGTGGCGGCGATTACCACAGGGCTGTGTCTGGTGATCGGTTTCCCGGTGGCCCTGGCCATCACCTTTGCGTCCGAGCGGGCCAAGACCTGGCTGCTGCTGCTGATCATGCTGCCGTTCTGGACCAACCTGTTGATCCGCACCTACGCCCTGATCGCGGTGCTGCGCACCGAGGGCTACGTCAATATGGGCCTGGAGTGGCTGTGGAAGGGCGGGGGCACGGTCGCGGCCCTGCTGGGTCTGCAGCCGATCGGCGACTTCCAGCCGCTGGAGCTGCTGCACAACAATTTCGCCGTCATTCTGGGCCTGATCTATGTGCACCTGCCGTTCATGGTGCTGCCGCTGTATTCGGCGCTGGACCGGCTGGACAAGTCGCTGCTGGAGGCCAGCCTCGACCTGGGCGCCGGCCACATGCGGACCCTGTTCAAGGTCGTCGTACCGCTAGCCCTGCCGGGCATAGCGTCGGGCGTGCTGATCACCTTCATCCCGGCCCTGGGGGCGTATCTGACGCCCGACCTGCTGGGTGGTCCCGACAGCCAGATGATCGCCAATGTGATCGAGCGTCAGTTCAAGCGAGCCAATGACTGGCCGTTCGGCGCGGCCATGTCGTTCCTGCTGATGTACATGACCTTCATCGCCATCGCGATCCAGGCGGTCCTGTCGCGCAAGACGCCGGAGGTGAAGTGATGGGACTCTCACAACCGCTCATCCCCGCGAAAGCGGGGACCCAAGCCGAGGTCGTGAGTTCGCGCATCGCCCAAGCTGGCAAGGCCGCTTGGGTCCCCGCTTTCGCGGGGATGAGCGGAGTCGGACAATGACCAAGCGCTCTGCTCCCGGTCCCCTCGAATATCTCCGCCGCTGGCAGATGCAGGCCTGGCTGGCGGCCGTGGCGATCTTTCTCTACGCGCCGCTGATCGCCCTGATGGCGTTCAGCTTCAACGACAGTCGGCGCAATATCGTCTGGAAGGGCTTCACGCTCAAATATTACGACAAGGCCTTCCACAACACCGGCCTGATCGAGGCGTTCGGCAACAGCCTGACCATCGCGGCGATCTCCACCGTGGTCAGCGTGGCGCTGGGGGCCATGGTCGCCCTGGCCCTGTGGCGGTTCCGCTTCCCCGGCAAGACGGCGCTGGACGGGGCCCTGGCCCTGCCGATCGTGGTGCCCGAGATCTGCATGGGCGTAGCCATGCTGGTGTTCTTCGCCCGGGTGATGCCGTGGCCGCAGGGCATGGTGTGGCCGCTGAACCTGGGCGCGATCATCATCTCGCACGTGTCGTTCTCGTTCCCGTTCGTGGCGGTGGTGGTGCGGGCCCGCATGACCAGCTTCAACCGCGAGATGGAGGAGGCGGCCCGCGACCTGGGGGCCGGCGAGTGGCGGACGATCCGCGACGTGATCCTGCCGCACATGGCCCCGTCGCTGGTGGCCGGCGCGCTGCTGGCCTTCACGCTCAGCCTGGATGATTTCGTCATCACCTTCTTCACGGCGGGGCCCGACACGGTGACCTTCCCGGTGAAGGTCTATTCGATGGTCCGCTTCTCGGTGACGCCCGAGGTCAACGCGGCCTCGACCATCCTGATCGTATTGACCGTGATCCTGACGGCGGCGGCGCTGAAACTGCAGGGCAATTCGGCGGCGACGGCCGGACATGGTGGGGAAAAGTCATGAGCATCATCACCTTCGAAAACGTCACCAAGCGCTTCGGCAAGATGGTGGCCGTCGACAACGTCTCGCTCAGCGTCGAGGAGGGCGAGTTCTTCTCGCTGCTGGGCCCGTCGGGCTGCGGCAAGACCACCCTGCTGCGGATGCTGGCCGGCTTTGAGACGCCCACCGAGGGCCGCATCCTGATCGACGGCCAGGACGTCTCGACCGTGCCGCCCAACAAGCGGCCGGTGAACATGGTGTTCCAGTCCTACGCCGTATTCCCGCACATGACCGTGGCCGACAATGTCGCCTATGGCCTGAAAGTGGACGGGGTGGCCAAGGCCGAACGCGACCGCCGCGTCGAGGAGGCGCTGGAGCTGGTGCAGTTGGGCGGTCTGGGCGTTCGCAAGCCCGACCAGCTGTCGGGCGGTCAGCGCCAGCGCGTCGCCCTGGCCCGGGCGCTGGTCAAGCGCCCCCGCGTGCTGCTGCTGGACGAGCCGCTGTCGGCGCTGGACGCCAAGCTGCGCGAGCAGATGCGCACCGAGCTGTGCACCCTGCAGGAAAAGGTCGGGATCACCTTCATCATGGTCACCCACGACCAGGACGAGGCCCTCGCGCTCGCCTCGCGCTGCGCGGTTATGAACCGGGGCGTGCTGCAACAGGTGGCCACGCCCAGCGACCTCTACGAGTTCCCCAACAGCCGCTTTGTGGCCGACTTCATCGGCAGCGTGAACCTGTTCGAGGGCGTGCTGGCGGTGGACGAGCCCAGCCACGCGGTGATCCGCTCGCCCGACCTGCCGGTGGACATCTTCCTGGACCACGGCGTCACCGGCCCGCGCGGCGGCGCGGCCTGGGCGGCGATCCGGCCCGAGAAGATCGAGCTGCACAAGAAGGACGGCGAAGAGGCCCCCAACCTTGGCGACGCGCCCAAGGGCTCCAACGCGGTGGCGGGTGTCATCAAGCACGAGGCCTATCTGGGCGGCTCGTCGGTCTATGAGGTCGAGATCGCCGGAGGGCGGCGCGTGAAGGTCCATCGCTCCAACCTGACCCGCTGGGACCAGGAAGATTTCAAGCTGGGCGAAGAGGTCTGGCTGTGCTGGCACGCCTGTTCGCCGGCGGTTTTGTTGTCGTGACCCGCCCCGTCGCCGGCATCATCTGCTGCACCCGCACGGTCGGGATCGAACCCGCCCAGGCGGTGATGAACCGTTATGTCGCCGGGGCCATGCGCCATGCCGACGCCGCCGCCCTGCTGGTCCCGTCAATGCCGGACCTGATGAAGGCCTCTGAGGTCGCTGCACGGCTGGACGGCCTGATGCTGACCGGCAGTCCCTCGAACCTGGATCCCGCCCTCTACGGCGAGGAGATCGGCGATGCGCCCGGTCCGTTCGACGCGGCGCGCGACACCATGACCGCCGACCTGATCAAGGCCATGCTGGACCTGGGGCGGCCGGTGTTCGGGATCTGCCGGGGCTTTCAGGAGATCAATGTCGCGTTCGGCGGCACCCTGCGCCGCGACATGGCCTCCAGCGACGATCTGATCGCCCACCACGCGCCCGACGAGGTCGACTTCAACGGCATGTTCGAGCACCTGCATCCGGTCGACCTGACCCCCGGCGGCGTGCTGTCGGCCGCGTTCGGGACCAAGCGGGCGGTGGTCAATTCGGTGCATTACCAGGGCGTCGATCGCCTGGGCGAAGGGTTGAGCGTCGAGGCCCGCGCCGAGGACGGAGTGGTCGAGGCGGTCTCCGCCACCGTCAACGGCGCGCCCCTGCTGGCCGTGCAGTGGCACCCCGAGTGGAAGCCTGAAGCCAACTCGCAGTCCCAGATCTTCTTCCAGCTTTTCGGACGCGCCCTGCGGGGAGAGCCCATCTCTTCCCTCCCCTTTGATGGGGGAGGGGCAGGGGTGGGGGTGACAGCGCCAGCGGGTTTGAGCGCGGCCGCGCCATGACCTGAACGTCTATCACCCCCATCCCCAGCCCTTCCCCCATCAAAGGGGGAAGGGGGCAAGAAACGAAATCGTCCAGGAACCTGCCCTAATGACCGTCCCGATCCGCAACCACGACATCGCCGAACTGAAGCGCTTGGACCTGGCGCACCACCTGCCGGCCCAGACCGACTACAAGCTGCAGCAGGAACTGGGCGGCAGCCGCATCATCACCCGCGCAGACGGGGTCTATATCCACGACGGCGAAGGCCATCAGATCCTCGACGGCATGGCGGGCCTGTGGTGCGTGAACGTCGGCTATGGCCGTCAGGAACTGGCCCAGACCGCCTATGACCAGATGCTGGAGCTGCCCTACTACAACACCTTCTTCAAGACGGCCTCGCCGCCGCCGATCCGGCTGGCCGCCAAGATCGCCGAGAAGATGGGCGGCAACCTGACCCACGTGTTCTTCAACTCGTCAGGGTCTGAGGCCAATGACACGGTCTTCCGCCTGGCGCGCCACTACTGGAAGATCAAGGGCCAGCCGCAGCGCAAGGTCTTCATCAGCCGCTGGAACGCCTATCACGGCTCGACCGTGGCCGGCGTCTCCCTGGGCGGCATGAAGCACATGCACGAGCAGGGCGATCTGCCGATCCCGGGCGTCGCGCACGTCATGCAGCCCTATGCCTTCGGGGAGGGCTTTGGCGAAGACCCCGCCGCCTTCCGCGACCGCGCGGTCAAGGAAATCGAGGACAAGATCCTCGAGGTCGGCCCCGAGAACGTCGCGGCCTTCATCGGCGAACCGGTGCAGGGCGCCGGAGGGGTGATCATCCCTCCCGACGGCTACTGGCCCGCAGTCGAGGCGGTGTGCCGCAAGTACGGCATCCTGTTTGTCTGCGACGAGGTGATCTGCGGCTTCGGACGGCTGGGGCAGTGGTTCGGCCACCAGCACTATGGCGTGAAGCCCGACATGATCGCCATGGCCAAGGGCCTGTCGTCCGGCTACCTGCCGATCAGCGCCGTGGGCGTGGCCGATTTCATCGTCGCCGAGATGAAGGAGAAGGGCGGGGACTTCATCCACGGCTTTACCTATTCGGGCCACCCGACCTGCTGCGCCGTGGCGCTGAAGAACATCGAGATCATGGAGCGCGAAGGCCTGGTCGACCGCACCCGCGAGGATACCGGCCCCTATCTGGCCAAGGCCCTGACGACGCTGAACGATCATCCCCTGGTCGGCGAGACCCGCTCGCTGGGTCTGATCGGCGCGGTCGAGATCGTGCGCGAGAAAGGCACCAACCACCGCTTCCTGGACAAGGAAGGCGAGGCCGGGCCGATCGTGCGCGACTTCTGCATCAAGAACGGCCTGATGGTGCGCGGCATTCGCGACACCATCGTCTGCTGCCCGCCGCTGATCATCACCCACGCCCAGATCGATGAGCTGGTGGGTATCATCCGCAAGTCGCTGATCGAGGCCGAGCCCGTCCTGCGGGCCTTGAAGCCCGAGGCCGCGTCATGAAACAGCCCAAGCACAAGAAGACCAAGCCCGACCAGCGCGTGAACCGGGGCGTCGCCACGCTGGAGGAAGCCCAGGCCTGGTTCACCCGGCAGAACATCGAGGAGATCGAGTGCGTCGTGCCCGATCTGGCCGGGGTGGCGCGCGGCAAGATCATGCCGGTGCGCAAGTTCCTGGGCACGCCGTCGATGAACCTGCCGCTGGCGGTGTTCTACCAGACCATCACCGGCGACTTCCCCGAGTTCGAAGGTGTGGTCAATTCGGTGCAGGCCGACACCGACATCGTGCTGACCCCCGACTTCGCCACCCTGGCCGCCGTGCCCTGGGCCCAGGACCCCACCGCCCAGGTGATCCACGACGCCTATCACCCCGACGGCCGGCCGGTGGAGGAGAGCCCGCGCCAGGTGCTGCGCCGGGTGCTGGCGCTGTACGACGCCAAGGGCTGGAAGCCTATCGTCGCGCCGGAGATCGAGTTCTATCTGGTCGACAAGAACACCGACCCCGACTACCCGCTGAAGCCGCCGATCGGCCGCTCGGGCCGGCCCGAGACCGGGCGGCAGGGCTATTCGATCAGCGCGGTCAACGAGTTCGACGCCCTGTTCGAGGACATGTACGAATATTCCGAGCGCCAGGGCCTGGAGATCGACACGCTGATCCACGAAAGCGGCGTGGCCCAGATGGAGATCAACCTGCGCCACGGTCATCCGCTGGAGCTGGCCGACCAGGTGTTCATGTTCAAGCGCACCATCCGCGAGGTGGCGCTGGAGCACGAGATCTACGCCACCTTCATGGCCAAGCCGATGGCGTCCGAGCCGGGCAGCGCCATGCACATCCACCAGTCGATCATCGACAAGGACGGCCAGAACCTGTTCTCGCATCCCAAGACCGGCGAGGAGACCGAGCTGTTCCACGGCTTCATCGCCGGCCAGCAGACCTATCTGCCGGCGATCATGGCTATCCTGGCGCCCTATGTGAATTCCTACCGCCGGATCGCCAAGGACAGCGGCGCGCCGGTCAATACCCAGTGGGGCTATGACAACCGCACCTGCGGCCTGCGCGTGCCGCCGTCGAACGCCGCCAACCGCCGGCTGGAAAACCGCATTCCCTCGTCTGACGCCAATCCCTACCTGGCGATCGCGGCCACCCTGGCGGCGGGCTATCTGGGCATGGTGGGCGCTCTCAGGCCCAGCGCGCCGGTCGACGCCGACGCCAGCCTGAGGGGCATCGAGCTGCCGCGCAGCCTGACCGAGTCCCTGTCGCTGTTCACGGCCTGCGCGCCGCTGGTCGAGATCCTGGGGCCTACCTTCTGCCAGGCCTATGACCACGTGAAGCAGACCGAGTACGAGACCTTCATGCGCACGATCAGCCCGTGGGAGCGGGAGTTCCTGCTGCTGAATGTTTAGCGCCTCAAAGCCCTTCCCCATCAAGGGGGAAGGGAGATGAACTCCTGGTACGCCGACACCGCCACGCCCTTTCCGGACCAGCCGCCCCTGACCGGCGCCACCTGCGCCGACGTCTGCGTGATCGGCGCGGGCTATACCGGCCTGGGCGCGGCCCTGGAGCTGGCCCGGCGCGGCGCTTCGGTCGTCGTGCTGGAGGCTGACGGGGTCGGCCGCGCCGCCTCGGGCCGCAATGGCGGGCAGGTCCATACGGGCCATCGCCGCGATCAGGCCTGGCTGGAGAAAGCCGTGGGCGAGGCTTACGCCCTGGCCCTGTGGCGGCTAGCCCTGGACGCCCGCGCCCACCTGCACGCGGTGATCGCCGAGCACGCCATCGCCTGCGACCTCAAGCCCGGCATGATCCACGCCCGCCACCGCCCCGGCGGTGAGGCCGAGGACGCGGCCCATATCGAACACATGGCCAAACGCTATGGCTATGAGGCCCTGTCGCTGATCGGAACCGACGATCTGGCCGCCGACCTGGGAACCGGCGTCTACCACGGCGGGCTGCTGGATCGCGACGGCGGCCACCTGCATCCGCTGAACCTGGCCCTGGGCCTGGCCCGCGCGGCGATCTCGGCCGGGGCGGTGATCCACGAGCACAGCCGCGCGCTGGACTGGCGGCGCGAGGACGGCAAGCTGACGGTGCTGGCCGACCATGGACGGGTGGTCTGCGACCAACTGATCCTGAGCGGCGACGGCAGCCTGAACCGCATGGCCGGCAAGGCGCGGGCCCGCGTCATGCCGATCAACAACTTCGTCCTGACCACCGAGCCGCTGGGCGATCTGGCCCATGAGATCATCACCTCGGACGCCGCCGTGGCCGATAGCCGCTTCGTCGTGAACTATTTCCGCAAGACACCCGACGGCCGGCTGCTGTTTGGCGGCGGCGAGAACTATCGGCCGGGCTTTCCGCGAGACATCGCCGGCTTCGTGCGGCGGCATATGCTGAAGGTGTATCCGCGTCTGGCCGACGTGAAGATCTCCCATGCCTGGGGTGGAACCCTGGGCATCACGATGAACCGCATGCCGTTCGTGGGCGAGGTCGCGCCGGGGGTGCGGGTGGCGTCCGGATATTCCGGCCAGGGGGTGATGCTGGCGCCCTATGTCGGCAGGTTGCTGGCCGAGGCGGCCCTGGGCCAGGCGGCCGGCGTTGATCTGCTGTCGCGCCTGCCGACGCCACCGTTCCCCGGCGGTGGACTGCTGCGCTGGCCGCTGACGGTGGCGGGGCTGAGCTGGTACGCGCTGCGGGACAGGCTGTGAACTCGCCCCCTACGGGCTGCTTCGCAGCCGTCTTCCCCCGGAGGGGGAAGATGAAACAGCGCTGACCTCATCTTCCCCCTCCGGGGGAAGACGGTCGCGAAGCGACCCGTAGGGGGCAAGTGCTGAATTGACTTCCCCGACCACCGTCGATCTCCTCGCCGCATGACCACCCAGACGACCTCTGCCCAAGGCGGCCTCGCCACGGCTCTCGAACACGCCCGGCGCCTGCTGGAGCGAGATCCGGTGCTGGCGCGGCAGCAGGCCGAAGCGATTCTGGAGGCCGTTCCCCGGCACGCCGATACGACCGTGGTGCTCGCCGCCGCCTGTCGCCTGAGCGGCGACGCCGACGCGGCGCTCAAGACGGTCGCGCCCCTGGCCCGGGGCCTGCCGAACATGGCCGAGGCGCAGTTGGAACTGGGTCTGGCGCTGGCCGATCTGGGCCGCACCGGCGAGGCGGTCGCCGCCTTCCAGCGCGCCGTCGGGCTGGACCCCCGCGCCGGCGAGGCCTGGCGCGGTCTGGCCGAGGGGCTGGACCTGATGGGCGACAGGGCCGGCGCCGAGCAGGCCCTGGCCCAGCAACTGCGCGCCTCCACCCGCTATTTCTACCTGATCGAGGCCGCCGCCGCCCTGATCGACAACCGACTGGGCGAGGCCGAGCAGCTGTTGCGCGATCATCTGGCCGACCATCCCGCCGATATCGCCGCCCTGCGGATGCTGGCCGAGACCGGCGCGCGGCTGGGGCGCTATGAGGACGCCGAGCGGCTGCTGGTCGGCTGCCTGGAGATCGCCCCCGGCTTCGCCGCCGCCCGGCACAACCTGGCCACCATGCTCTATCGCCAGAACAAGTCCGCGGAGGCCCTGTTCCAGATCGAGCGCCTGACCGACCGCGATCCGCGCCACCCCGGCTATGCCAATCTGCGCGCCGCGATCCTGGCGCGGCTGGGCGAATATGCAGCGGCGATCGGCGTCTATGAGCCGATGCTGGCCGACTATCCCAACCAGCCCAAGGGCTGGATGAGCTATGGCCATGCGCTGAAGACCGTGGGCCGTCAGGCCGATTGCGTGGCCGCTTATCGCAAGGCGCTGGAGCTGTCGCCGGGCCTTGGCGAAGCCTGGTGGAGCCTGGCCAACCTCAAGACCGTCAAGTTCGACGAGGCCGATCGCGCCGCCATGGCCGCCGGGCTGGCGCAGCCGGACCTGTCGGACGACGACCGCCTTCACCTGCACTACGCCCTGGGCAAGGCGCTGGAGGACGCCAAGCGGTATGATGAGTCCTTCCAGCACTACGCCGCCGGCGCCGCCATCCGGCGCTGTCAGGTCGACTACGACCCCGAGGAGAACGCCGCCGACGTTGTGCGGTCGCGTGCGGTGTTCACGCCGGCTCTTCTGGCGGCGAGGGCGGGGCAGGGGTGCGACGCGCCCGACCCGATCTTCGTGCTGGGTTTGCCGCGATCGGGCTCGACCCTGATCGAGCAGATCCTGGCCAGCCATTCGCAGGTGGAGGGTGATCGAACTGACCGACCTGATCGTCATGGCCCGCCGGCTGGGCGGCAAGGCCAACCGCCGCGCGGACTCGACCTATCCCGAGATGCTGGCCGACCTGTCGCCCGACGCCCTGCGGGAACTGGGCGAGGAGTTCATCGAGCGCACCCGGGTGCAGCGCAAGACGGACAAGCCGTTCTTCATCGACAAGATGCCCAACAACTTCGCCCACACCGGCCTGATCCACCTGATCCTGCCGAACGCCAAGATCATCGACGCGCGCCGCCATCCGCTGGGCTGCTGCTTCTCGGGCTTCAAGCAGCACTTCGCCCGGGGCCAAGCCTTCAGCTACGACCTGACCGACATCGGCCGCTACTATGCCGACTATGTGGACCTGATGGACCACTTCGACACCGTGCTGCCGGGCCGGGTGCACCGGGTGATCTACGAGGCGATGATCGAGGATCCGGAAGGCCAGATCCGCGCCCTGCTGGACCATTGCGGCCTGCCGTTCGAGACGGCCTGCCTGAACTTCCACGAGAACGACCGGGCGGTGCGCACCGCCAGTTCCGAACAGGTCCGCCAGCCGATCTTCAAGAGCGCCGTCGAACATTGGCAGAATTTCGAATCGGCGCTGGGACCGCTCAAGCAGGCATTGGGAAACTGTCTGCTGGCCTATCCCGCCGCGCCCAGAATTTGACCACCTTCATGAAACCTTGCCATTTCTGCAACACTCGACGGATTTGAACCAAAACGGCCGTTTCAACCTTGCCGTTGAGACGTGGGCAGCGCGAACATCGTTCCCTTAATCGTACGGGGAGCGACCATGGTGTCGGCTACGAAAAACCTAAAATGGGCGGGTGTTTACGCCGTCGGGCTGCTGGCTTCGACCATGCTGACCAGCGTGGCGGCCAGCGCCCAAGGCCAGACAGCGCCCGCGCCGGGGGCGGTGTCGCTGGAAGAGGTGGTGGTCACTGCCCAGAAGCGATCCGAGAACCTGCAGGACGTGCCGGTCTCGATCCAGGCCATGGGCGAAGCCAAGCTCGAACAGCTCCAGATTTCCAACTTCGTCGACTATGTGAAGTACCTGCCCAGCGTGTCGTTCACGACGGCGGGCCCGGGCTTCAGTCAGGTCTATATGCGCGGCGTGGCCAGCGGCGCGGTTCCCAACCATTCCGGCTCCCTGCCCAGTGTCGGCGTCTATCTGGACGAGCAACCGATTACGACCATCCAGGGCGCGCTCGACGTCCACGTCTATGACATCGCCCGGGTTGAGGCCCTGGCCGGACCGCAGGGCACGCTGTACGGCGCCAGCTCGCAGGCCGGCACGCTGCGGATCATCACCAACAAGCCCAGCACGGCCGGCTATTCGGCTGGTGTCGACGTCGAGTTCAATCAGGTCGACGGCGACGATACCGGCCATGTCGAGGAAGCCTTCGTCAACATCCCGCTGTCGGACACCATCGCGGTGCGCCTGGTCGGCTGGAACGAGGAGGCCGCCGGCTATGTCGACAACGTCAAGGGCACGCGCACCTATACGCGGGGCGACGCCGATCCGACCAATGACGTGACGATCAGCAACGCCGGCATGGCCAAGGACAACTACAACAATTCCAGCACCGTCGGCGGCCGCGCCGCCCTGCGGGTCGAGCTGGGCGACAACTGGGTGATTACCCCCACCGTCATGGGGCAGCGCGCCAAGGGTCGTGGCCTCTATGCCTACGACCCCAGCGTCGGCGACCTGAAGGTGACCCACTTCTTTCCGGAATCCTCGAACGACAAGTGGGTTCAGGCGGCCATGACCATCGAGGGGCAGATCGCCAATCTCGACGTCACCTATGCCGGCTCGTTCCTGAAGCGTAACGTCGACACACGCAGCGACTATACCGACTATTCCTACTTCTACGATCAGGTCGGCTACGGCTTCTACTGGACCGACGACGCGGGCGGCCTGGCCAACCCGTCGCAGTACATTCAGGGCAAGGATCGCTACAAGAAGACCAGCCACGAGATCCGGATTGCAACCCCGGAGGAGAACCGCCTGCGCTTCATCGGCGGGTTGTTCTACCAGCGGCAGCAGCACAACATTTTCCAGCGCTACAAGATCGACGGGATCAGCACCGATATCGAGGTGCCCAACTATAGCGACACCATCTGGTTGACGGCCCAGCAGCGCATTGACCGCGACTACGCGGCGTTTGGCGAAGCCACTTTCGACATCACGCCCAAGCTGACGGCCATGGCCGGCGTGCGGTTCTTCAAGGCTGACAATTCGCTGGAAGGCTATTTCGGTTACGGTTCGGCTGCGGCCAACTGTTTCCGCACCGGCGGCGTCAACGGCGCGCCCTGCACGAACCTCGACAAGAGGGTCAAGGAAACCGGCAACTCGCCCAAGGTCACGGTCACCTACAAGTTCGACGCCGATAAGCTGGCCTATGTCACCTATTCAAAGGGTTTCAGACCGGGGGGCATCAATCGCCGCGGCACCCTGCCACCGTTCCAGGCCGATTACCTGAAGAACTACGAGTTCGGGTGGAAGACCAGCTGGCTGGAAAATCGCGTCCGCTGGAATGGCGCCGCCTTTATCGAAGACTGGAAGAATTTCCAGTTCTCCATCCTGGGCCCCAGCGGTCTGACCGAAATTCGCAACGCCAACCAAGCCCGTATCAAGGGCCTGGAAAGCGATATTACCCTTGCTGTCGCGCGCGGCTTCACGATCAACGGCTCGGCGGCCTATACCGACGCCAAGCTGACTGCCAACTACTGCGGCGCCACCGACACATCGGGAAAACCCATCACGACTTGCGCCACGCCGCAGGCGCCGGACGGGGCTAGTCTGCCGCTGACGCCGAAGTTCAAGGCCAATCTGACGGCTCGCTACGACTTCGACCTGGGTTCGTACGAGTCCTTCGTCCAGGCCTCGATGGTGCACCAGACCGGGAACTGGACGGAATTGCGCACCGCCGACCGCGCCACCATGGGGCGTCAGCCCGGCCATACCCTGGTCGACGTCTCTGGTGGTTTCACCAGGGATGACTGGTCGATGTCAGTCTATATCAAGAACCTCGCTGACAAGCGCGCCAGCCTGGGCCGTTACGCGGAGTGCGCCGTATCCACGTGCGGAGCCCAGCCGTACATCGTCCCCAACCAGCCTCGCACTGTCGGGGTCAAGGTGGGACGCAAGTTCTGATCGGGGAGGGCGGCCGGAAGGCCGCCCTTTTCGCTTTGAGCGAATCCCGTTCGCATTCCCAATCATCCCTCACCCCGGCGAAGACCGGGAACCAGAGTCGCCCGGCGCCTCTGGGGATGATGTGCTGTCTTGTAGAGCCAGACGTGACCCACGCCCTGGGTTCGATCTGGACCCCGGCCTTTGCCGGGGAGAGCCGACTTTAGGGGGACACTCGACGTGACCAAGATACTGTCCCGCCCCCTGGGGTTCTGGATGTGCGTGGCCCTGGTCGTGGGCAACATGATCGGCTCGGGCGTGTTCATGCTGCCCGCCTCCCTGGCGCCCTATGGCTGGAACGCCGTGGCGGGCTGGATCCTGACCATCGGCGGCGCCCTGTGCCTGGCCTTCGTGTTCGCCCGTCTGGCCAAGGCCTTTCCGCAGGGGGGCGGTCCCTACATCTATACCCAGGAGGCCTTTGGCCCCGCCGCCGGCTTCATGGTGGCGTGGAGCTACTGGATCTCGATCTGGGTCGGCAACGCCGCCATAGCGGCCGGCACCGTCAGCTATCTCAGCGTCTTTTATCCGCAGATCGCCACCCAGACCGGCCTGCACTGCGCGATCACCCTGGTGATGATCTGGGGGCTGACGATCATGAACTGCTTCGGCGCCCGGCTGGCCGGCGGCATGCAGGTGGTGACCACGGCCTTGAAGCTGCTGCCCCTGATGGGTGTGGTCCTGCTGGCGGCGGTGGTGCTGGGCAAGACCGGCGGCTCCACCATCCTGCCGTTCCACGCCCACGACCTGACGCCGGTGGGCATCACCGCCGCCGCCACCCTGACGCTGTGGGCGCTGCTGGGCATGGAGTCGGCCACCGTGCCGGCCGGCAAGGTGGCCGATCCCGAGCGCACCATTCCCCGCGCCACCCTGGTGGGCACGGCCTTCGCCGGCGTGATCTATCTGATCGTCTGCTCGGCCGTGGTGCTGATGACCCCGGCCAATATCCTCAAGACCTCCAACGCGCCTTTCGCCGACTTCGTGGGCCTGTATGGCGGCGGCGACGCCCGTCTGGTGCTGGCCGGTTTCGCGGCGATCAGCGGCTTTGGCGCCCTGAACGGCTGGATGCTGCTGCAGGGCGAGGTGCCCTACGCCATGGCCAAGGGCGGGGTCTTTCCGGCCTTTCTGGCCAAGACCTCTAAGCGCGGCGCGCCGGTCCGGGCGCACGTGCTGTCCAGCCTGTTTCTGACCGTGCTGGTGACGATGAACTACGCCAAGTCGATGGTTGAGTTGTTCACCTTCATGGCCCTGCTGGCCACGGCCATCTCGCTGTTCGCCTATCTGTTCTGCGCCATGGCGGCGCTGCGCCTGCAGAGCCAGGGGCGGATGGAGCCCTCGCGCGCCGTGACCGTGGTGGCGATCATCGCGACGATCTATTCGTTCTGGACGCTGTATGGCGCTGGCGAGGCCAGCCTCTGGAGCCTGGTGCTGCTGGTGCTGGGCCTGCCCATCCACTGGCTGATCAAGCGGTTCGCCGTCGTTCCCGATACGGAGTGAAAGTCATGTCGCGCAGCCTTACGCTCCCGGGTGCCGCCGTTCTGGCGGCGGCGCTTGTCGGTTTGGGCGCGCCCGGCGCCCTGGCCCAGGTCAAGCCGACCTATGTCCACGCCGGCAGGCTGGTCGACCCCGAGGGCGGCAAGGTCCTGACCAACCGCTCGATCCGGATCGAGGGCAGTCGGGACTCGCCGTCTCGGCCTGGAGCCTGCCCGCGGACGCGCGCCGGCTCGACCTGCCCGGCCTGACCCTTCTGCCCGGCCTGATCGACATGCATGTGCACCTGGCCTGGCCCGGCCGACATCGGCGGCTACGTGACCCAGTCATCGGCCGACCAGGCGATGGTCGGGGCCGGCTTCGCCCGCAAGACCCTGATGGCCGGCTTCACCACCGTGGCCGACCTGGGGGCGGGCCTTTGGCGACGTCGCCCTGCGCGACGCGATCGACAAGGGGCTGGTGCCCGGACCCCGGATGTCGGTGGCCGGGGCCTATATCACCACCCCCGGCGGCGGCGGCGAGATCACCGGCATCGCCGCCGACGTCGGCATTCCCGCCGAGATGCGGCGCGGCGTGGTCGAGGACGCGGCCGACACCCATCGCAAGGCCCATGACATCCTGGTGCACGGGGCCGACTTCCTGAAGCTGATCGCCACCGGCGCGGTCCTGACCGAAGGCACCGAGCCGGGCCAGTTGGAGCTGTCCGAGGACGAGATCAAGGCCGCCGTCGAGGAAGCCGCCAAGCGTGGAACCTACGCCACCGCCCACGCCCACGGAGCCGAGGGGATCAAGGTAGCGGTGCGGGCCGGGGTGCGCTCGATCGAGCACGGCTCGCTGATCGACGACGAGGGCATCGCGCTGATGAAGGCCAAGGGCGCGTGGCTGGTGGCCGACATCTACAACGGCGACTTCATCGACAGCTACGGAACCGCCCATCGCTGGCCCGAGGGCATGTTGCGCAAGAACCGCGAAACCACCGACGCCCAGCGCGACGGCTTCCGCAAGGCGGTCAAGGCAGGGGTCAAGATCGCCTATGGCACCGACGCCGGTGTCTTTCCGCACGGCTGGAACGCCAACCAGATGCCCTACATGGTCAAGTACGGCATGACGCCCATGCAGGCGATCCAGTCGGCGACCACGGTCGCCGCCGCCCTGATGGGCAAGACCGGGCAGGTGGGCTGCGCGGGTCCCGGCTGCTATGCCGACCTGATCGCGGTGCAGGGTGATCCGCTGACGGACATCGCGATTCTGACCCGCGTCGCCAGCGTGATGAAGGGCGGCGTGGTGGTGAAGGACTAGGGGCGCCGGACGGCGTCCACGGTGAAGATCGCCTTAAAGTTGCTCTGCAATTCGACACGGTTCGCCTTGGCGTGGCCTGTGCAATGTGCAATGCAGCATGATGTTGCTGTGCAGCATTGAAACACCTGTCACACGGACGCTGTATGTCCGAAGCTTAAGTCAGACCAAGGAGTCCTCTCATGGCCAACGAACATAACTACTTCGTCCGCCCCGTCTCCGGCGTCTGGCATGTCACCTGGAATGACGCGCCGGACCTGATCGGTTCGTATTCCTGCCAGGCCGAGGCCCAGGCGATGGCCGAGCTGCTGGCGCGCCACATGCATACCCAAGGTCGTACCGCCAAGGTTCACGTTTTCGAACCCGAAGCGCGCCGCGCCACCTGGGGCCGCAGCATCGTCGCTCAGCAGACGGCGGCCTAAGCCAGCCAGCCGGCCAGCACGCGTTCGGCGATCGCCGTCGCTTCGGCGGGGGTGAAGACCGTCGCGTCCAGGCACAGTTCCAGCCACAGACCGTCCACGACGGCGGTCAGGGCCACCGCGGCCAGCCGCGTTTCCCGCGCCCCGCAGTCCGCCAGCAGGCTTTCAAGCCGGGCGCGATAGGCGGCATATCCCGTCGCGTGGATCGCCCCGATCTCCGGCTGGGTTTTCACCAGACTCCAGAACGCGATCCAGGTCGCCAGCAGTTGCGGGTCCAGCACCGGCGGCTGAAAGCTGGCCGTCAGATAGGCGGTCAGCCGGGCGCGGGGATCGGCTCCGGCCGCCTCCACCGCCATCTCCAGCGCAACATCGATCCGATGGCCCACCGCCTCGTAGGCCGCCGCGATCACGGCGTCGACGCCGTCGAAATAGTGCCGCAGCAGGCCGGGCGAAACGCCGGCCTCCGCGCAGATGCTCCGCACCGAGGTCCCGGCGACACCGTCGCGGGCCAGCACGGTCTCGGCGGCCGCGACCAGGGCCTGGCGACGGACGTCGGCGGTCTCACGGGTGAAGGCGGCGCGTGTCATGAGCGCCGCGCCCTAGAATCAATCCCCGTCATCCCGCGCTTCATGCGCGGGACCCATTTGTCCGCCGCAAGTGCGAGCGGCGCGACACCCTCACGTGGCGGCTGAGCCATGGGTCCCGCGCATGAAGCGCGGGATGACGATGAAGGAAGAAAATCACCACCCCGCCGGCGGCCGGTCCAGCCGCGCCTCCGGGATCAGGGCCCGCATTTTCCGGCCGAAACTCCGCAGGCTGACCTCCGAGCTGGCCAGCGGCCCTGCCGTGAAGCTGCGAGACGCCATGCCTTCCTGCACCCGGGCCACCAGCTCGGTGTCCTCGGCATTGACCTGACGGTTGATGCGCCAGTTCAGATAGCGCGCCGCCTTCATCTCGCGGCGGTCGTCGGGCAGGGCGTAGGCGATCTCGCGGATCAGGGTCTGGGTGGCCGAAACCGGGATGAACTGCATGAAGTCCACCTGGTCGGGATAGATGTCGAAGGCGAAGTTCGGCCACAGCTTGAAATAGGTCCACAGCCGCTTGCGCTCGGGCGGCAGGTGCGGAACGTCGGGCAGGATGCCCTGATACAGCCGCTCGGACGGATTGTTCGACGGCTCGTCGATCAGCTGGCCCCACATCTTGTCGACCCAGGGCTCGGCTTCGACGCCATAGCCCTTGCCAAACAGCCGGGTCAGGCCCGGATGGGCGACGGGGATGTGCAGGCCGTCCGAATAGTTGTCGCTGATGTTCTTCCAGTTCACCGCCCGGGGCCGCAGGGTGACGCGGCCGAACGGCTGGAGCTCCTCTAAGCGATAGTGGGCCACCTCATGGTCGTAGGGGGCCATCATCTCGGCGACGCTGGGACCATAGCCCTCGAGCCGGGTGAACACAAAGCCGCGCCAGATCTCGACGTCCACCTTGACCAGGCCCTGCTTGTCCATCTCCAGCGCCGGATAGGTCTCGCGCAGCGGCACGCCGATCAGCCGGCCTTCCAGGTCGTAGGTCCAGGCATGGTAGGGACAGACGATGCGGCCGCCGCCCTTGCCGCAGCTGCCGCTGGGGCCGTCGACCAGCCGCGCGCCGCGATGCCGGCACACGTTGGTGAAGGCCCGCACGCCGCCGTCCTTGGCGCGCACGACCACGACGCTCTCGCCCAGGAAGTCGAGGGTGTGGAAGTCGCCGGCCTTGGGGATGTCGTTCAGATGGCAGACGATCTGCCAGGACGGGCGCAGGATCCTGTCCTGCTCTTCCTTGAAGAACCGGTCGTTGCCGTAGGTCCAGCCGGGCAGGCCCCAGTCGGCTTGCGGGTCTTGGTTGGGGATCATTGGACTGGCCCCCTCCTGACCGCTTCGCGGTCGTCCCCCCCCGTAGGGGGAAGATGAGCCGCGCCGACCTTCATCTTCCCCCAACGGGGGAGGAGCGCCGCAGGCGCGGAGGGGGCAAGTGATCCAGCCATCACCGCCCCACCACCGACAGCTTCAGCGCCGTGACGAAGTCCTTGTCGCGAAGGATCTCCCGCGCCGCGTTGCGTCCCGGATTACCCGAGACCCCGCCGCCCGGGTGGCAGCCCGCGCCGCACATGTAGAGCCCTTCCAGCGGTCCGCGATGGCTGGCGTGGCCCAGCACCGGCCGCGCCGCCCACAGCTGATCCAGCGACATGTGGCCGTGCATGATGTCGCCGCCCACCAGGCCCAGCTTCCGCTCCAGATCCAGCGGCGACAGGATCATCCGCCCCACGACCGAGGCCTTGAAGTTCGGCTCGCAGTCATTGACCGTGCCGATGATCAGGTCGGCGGCCGCCTCGCGCTCGTCGTCCCACGAGCGGCCGTCCGGCAGGGTGGGCGCGAACTGCTGGCAGAACAGGCTGGCGACATGCTGGCCCGGAGGGGCCAGGCTGTCGTCCAGGGTAGAGGGGATCAGCATCTCGACGATCGGCTTCTTGCTGATGCCGAAGGCCTTCGCATCCCGATAGGCCTCGTCCATGTAGTCCAGGCTGGGAGAAATCACGATGCCGCACTGGTGGTGCTCGGCCGCGGCCTTGCCGGGCAGGCAAGTGAAGTCGGGCAGCTCCGACAGGGCCACGTTCATGCGGAACGTGCCCGAGCCGTTCTTGTAGCCCTTGATCGCCTTGGCGAAGGCCGGCGGCAGGGCCGAGGGCGCTATCAGCTTGCCGTACAGCAGGGCCGGGTTGAGGTTGGACGAGACGATCGGTGCCATGATCTGACGGCCGTCGACCAACTGAACGCCGACGGCCTTGGCGCCCTTGGGGCCGGTCTCGACATGCACCGCCTCGACCGGCGCATTGACCAGCAGTTCGACGCCCGCCGCCTCGCAGGCACGGGCCATGGCCTGGGTGATCGACCCCATGCCGCCGATGGCGTGACCCCAGGCGCCCTTCTTGCCGTTTACCTCGCCGAAGGTGTGATGCAGCAGCACATAGGCCGAACCGGGGCTGTCGGGGCTGGCGAAGTTGCCGACCACGGCGTCGAAGCCGAAGCTGGCCTTGACCGCGTCGCTCTCGAACCAGCCATCCAAGAAGTCGCGGGCGCTCTTGGTGAACAGGTCCATCAGGTCGCGCTTGCGCTCCTTGGACAGGAACGCCAGCCGCGTGCCCTGGCGCACGCCGCGCAGCAGGCCGTGGAGGCCGTCGCCGAGGTTGGGCGGGGTCTCGGCGGCCAGGTCGCGCAGCACGTCGCCGATCTCGTCCAGCATGGCGTAATAGGCCGGCAGCACCTCGGCGTCCTTGCGCGAATACTGGCGGAAGGCCTCCTGGGTGCGCTCCAGCCCGCCGCCCAGCTTGAGGTACTTGCTGTCGCTGATCGGCAGGAAGTTGGAGATCGGCCGTTCGACGATCTTCAGGCCATGGCCGTGCAGATCCATGTCGGCGATGACCTTGGGGCTCAGCAGGCTGACCGTGTAGCTGGCCACCGAGTTGCGAAACCCCGGATGGAACTCCTCGGTCACCGCCGCCCCGCCGACCACGCCTCGCGCCTCGCAGACCGTGACCTTCAGCCCGGCCTTGGCCAGGTAGAAGGCGCAGACGAGGCCGTTATGCCCCCCGCCGATGATGACGGCGTCGCGGGTCTGGGTGGCGGCCATGTGGTGTGTTCCCCGATGTGTGGGGAGAGGTTGCTATACGAGTGTATAATAGGCAAGGGCGTTCGGCGGACTCGCCCCCTCCTGACCGCTGCGCGGTCGTCCTCCCCCGTAGGGGGAAGATGAGGTCTGCGCGTTTCATCTTCCCCCTACGGGGGAGGAGCGCCGAAGGCGCGGAGGGGGCAAGTCTTCGCCGACCTAGGCCCGCTCCGCCTTCCCCCGCGCCGTCAGCCAGTACATAACCGGCGTCGCCACCCGCGAAAGCAGGGTGCTGGTGATCAGCCCGCCGATGATGGCGATGGCCAGCGGCGAGTAAAGGCCCGACCGCTCAAGCGCCAAGGGCAGCAGCCCGCCGATCGCCGTCACGCTGGTCAGCAGCACGGGCAGGAACCGCACCTCGCCGGCCTTTTCGATGGCATCGTGCAGGCCCATGCCCTCGCGGCGCAACTGTTCGGTGAAGTCGACCAGCAGGATCGAGTTCTTGATCTCGATGCCGATCAACGCGATCAGGCCGATGGTCGCCGTGAAGCTCAGCGAGTTTCCGGTGAGGGCCAGGGCCGCCACCGCGCCGAAGATCCCGAACGGGATGATCCCGGCCACGACCAGGGCGGTCTTGAACTTCTGGAACTCCAGGACCAGCACCGCCAGGATGCCGAACACCGCCACCAGCACCGCCGCGCCCAGGCCGGCGAAGCTTTCCGACTGGGCCTCGGCCTGGCCGCCGAGCGAGAGGCGATAGCCGGGGGGCATGGGCAGGTCCTTCTCCAGCCGCGCGACCACGTCCTGGGTCACCTTGGCGGCCAGGAAGCCGGTGGAGACATAGGAGGTGACCGTCACCGTCCGCTCGCGGTCGAAGCGGTCGATGCGCGCGGGGCTGGACTTCAGGGTCGGGGTGGCCACGGCGTCCAGTCGCGCGGCCAGGCCGTCGGCGGTGGGCACATACACGGCCTTCAGGGCCGAGAGCGGGTTGCGGGCCGCGCCGTCGGCCTGCTCCATCGGCAGGCGCACCTTGACCGCATAGTCGTCGCCGTCGGGGTCGCGGAAGCGGGCGGTCTCCTCGCCCGACAAGGCCAGTCGCGCCGCGCGGCGGGCGGCGTCTGGCAGGCACGCCCAGGCGGCCGGCTGGCCACGCCGTGCCGATCCAGACGGGGCCATGGTCGGCCGCAATCGGCTGGTCACCATGCGCTTGCGGCTGGGCCATTGAGGCCATCGACGTCGGCAGCCTTGAGCGCGTCGAGGTTCAGGGCTTGAAAGGCAGCTTGTGATAGGTGATCGGCGGGCCGTTCTCGAAATAGACCTGACCCTCGCTGCGCGGCGGCAGGGCGTTGCCGATCCGCGCCGCCGACGCGCGGTCTCGCCGCGCGCGCTCGGCCTCCCAGGCCTTCAGGCCGATCAGGCCCTCTGCATAGGTCGTGGCGCTTTCGCGCTGCTGCTGGTTGTAGAAGATCTGCGGATTGCCGCGTCCCAGATTGGCGGCCCGCCAGGTCACCTCGGGCGTGGCCTTCAGGCGCTGCTCGACGAACCTCAGGGCCCGGTCGGTGCGCGCCAGGGACGAGCCGTCCGGCGTCTCGATCCGCACCAGGAACTGCGGCGTCTCGGCCGGCGGAAACAGGCTGGAGCCGATCAATTTCAGCATGGGATAGGTGGTCAGGCACAGGGCCAGCATGATCGCCAGCGCCGCCCACGGCCGGGCCAGGGCCTGATGCAGGACCGGGCGGTAGAAGCGATGGATGCCGCCGTTGACCGCCCGCAGCAGCGGGTTGCCCTCGGGATCGGAATGCTTGTCCAACACCCGGCTGGCCAGGAACGGGATGATGGTCATCGACACCAGCAGCGAGGCGGCGATGGTGCACAGCACCGTCACGGGCAGTGACTTGATATAGGCCCCCGAGCCGGCCGGCAGGGCCATCAGCGGCAGGAAGGCCAGCATCAGGGTCGCCGTGCAGCCCAGCACCGCCAGGCCGATCTGCCGCGTGCCGTTGACGGCGGCTTCCGTGCGCTCCTCGCCCTCGCGAATGCGGCGGGCGATATTCTCGGTGATGACGATGCTGTCGTCGACCAGCAGGCCCAGGGCCAGCACGAAGCCCGCGATCGACAGCTGGTTCAGGGTGAAGCCGAAAGCCTGCAGCATCGACAGGCCGATCAGCAGGGAGAGCGGGATCGAGACCATCACCACCAGTCCGGCGCGCGGACCCAGCGGCAGCAGGGTGATCAGCACCAGCACCAGGGCGATGCCGAAGTCGCGGAACAGGTTGTTGAGGCGATGCTTGACGTTCTCGGCCTGGACGAAGCCGCGTTGCAGCTTCACCCCGGCGGGCAGGGACTTTTCGTAGTCGTCCAGCACCTGCTCGACGGCCGTGGTGATCTTGGTGACGTCCTGGCCGTCCTTCTGGGTCACGGTCAGGAACACGGCGCGCTGGCCGTTGAAGCGCGCCAGGTGGGTGGGCTCGGCCTGGGCCCAGGCCACCTTGGCCACGTCACGCACGCGGGTCACCTGACCGCCGATGGCGCGGACGGGCGTATCGCCTACGGCGTCCAGTGAATGGAAGGCGCCGCCGGACTTGACGTTGAAGCGCCGCTCGCCGGCCTGCACCGCCCCGATGGGGGCTTCCGCGCCGGCTGATTTCAGGGCGTCGGCGACGGCGGTGGCGGGCAGTTTCAGGGCCGACAGGCGGGCCAGATCCAGGGTCACCTGAACCTCGGACGGCGGCGCGCCCCAGTATTTGGCCTCGCGCACGCCGGGCACGCGGTCCAGCCGTTCGCGCAGCCGGTCGGCGGTCTTTTCCAGGCGACGCATTGGCAGGATGTCGCTGGTCAGGGCCACCTGGACGATCGAGACCTCGGTGGTGCGGGCCCGCTGGATGTCCAGCCGAGCCAAGCCGGCGGGCAGGGCGCCGCGAATGGCGTTCACCTCGCGGACCACCTGGTCGTACTTGCGCTCGGGATCGACATCCCAGGTGAAGTGCACACGGACCACGGCCGCGCCGTCGGCGCTGGTCGACTCGACCTTGTCGATATTGTCGAGGCCATCGACGGCGTCCTCGATCGGATCGACGACCAGTTGCTCCATCTCCGAGGGCTCGGCCCCTGGCAGGACGGCGCGGATCACCACGATGGGGATCGGGAAGTGCGGGTCTTCGGAGCGCGGAATGCTGGTGAAGGCGTTGAAGCCCAGCATCACCAGCAGGCCGAACGCGACCAGGGTGAACTGCCAGCGGTGGACCGCCAGTCCGGCGATATCGAACTTCACGGCTACCTGCTCCCGGCCAGTTTGGCGGGATCGACGACGCGCACCTTCTCGCCGTCGGAGACAAAGCCGGCGCCGGCGGTGATCACCTCGGCGCCGTCGGCCAGACCCGAGACCAGGGCGTCGTCACCGTCGAAGCCGCCGAAGGCCACCGGGGTGCGGCGGGCGACGCCGCCGTCCATCCGCAGCACGAAGGCGCGGGCGCCGTCGGCCTCCAGCACCGCCTCGGCGGGGATGCGGGCGAAGGTCCCGCTCGCGGTCGGCGCGGCGCGGACCGACAGTTCGGCGCTGGCGATCTGGCCGCTGCGCAGGTCGGGCCGACCGGCCAGCTCGATCTCGACCGTGACGGCGCCGGTGCGGGTGTCGGCCGCTTCGCCCACGCGGGTGACGCGGCCCTCCAGCACCCGGGCGCCCAGGTCCTCGACCTTCAGCCGGGCGCTGTCGCCCACCCTGACGCGGGCGGCGTCGCGGGCGGCCAGGGGCAGGCGCAGAACCAGCGGACTGGTCAGGTCGGCGATGCGCGCCACCACCTGGCCGGGCTGGACGACCTCGCCGGTCTGGGCCGCGCGGGTCAGCACCACGCCAGAAGCCGGCGAGACCAACTGGGCCCAGCGGCGTCGTCCTTGGCGTTGTAGGCGGCCTGGGCCGACTTCAGCACGCTCTGGCGATCATCGATCCGCTGGCGGCTGACATAGCCCTTCTCGAACAGGGCCTTGTCGCGCTCCACATCCCGGCGGGCGCGTTCCAGGTCGGCGACGGTCTGCTGCTGGCGGGCGTCGAGGCTGGCCGGATCGATCGAGGCGATCACCTGTCCGGCGCGGACGCTGTCGCCGGCCTCGACGCTCATGCGGGTCAGCACGCCGGCGATGCGGAACGACAGGGCCATCTCGCGACGCCGCTCCAGCGTGCCGGTTCCCGAGACCGTTCCGGACGCGTTGGGTGCGGCCACGCGGACGGCCTCTACGGGCGTGGGCGGCGCGGGGGCTTCGGCCTCCTTGGCCTTGCCGCCGCATCCGGCCAGCACAGGCAGGGTCGCAGCGAAGGCGAGCGATCGCCAGAGGACGTGGTGAGGGAGCGGGGAGGCGCGCCACATCGACTTTGTTCCAAATCAATCAGTGATAAGTTATCAGTGATAGATTGTTGTCGCTTGTCAAGCTTGGCGAGGAGTGTTGAAGGTCCCGAAATGAAGTCTCCTACCCCCCGTTCGCCCCGCAAAGCCAAGGGGCAAGGGGCCGAGCGTCGCGAGGAAATCCTTGACGCGGCGCTGGCCCTGTTCAGCGAAAAGGGCGTCCACGCGGTCTCCACACGCCAGATCGCCGAGAAGGCCGGCATCTCGCAGCCGGCGCTCTACGCCTATTTCGCCACCAAGGACGACATGGCCGCCGAGCTGTGCGTGCGGGCCTTCGCGATCCTGGTCGAGCGGATGTGCGCCGCCCGGGTGCGCGGAGCGCCGACGGTGGAGAACTTCGAGCGCTCGCTGCGGGTGTATGTGGATTTCGGCATGGAGCGGCCCAACGCCTATCGCGTGGCCTTCATGATCGAGAAGAGCCACCAGGGCGAGTTCCTGGAAAAGACCGGCAGCCGGCCGATGATCGCCGGGCTGGAAGCCTTCGAGATGTTCCGCGACATCGTCGGCGAGTACCAGGCGGCGGGCCTGACCGCGCTGGACGACGCCCTGCTGACGACCCAGGCGCTGTGGGCGGGCCTGCATGGCCTGGTCTCGCTGCTGATCGCCCGGCCGGAGTTTCCGTGGGTCGAGCGCGAGGCGCTGGTCGCGGCCCACATCACCATGCTGCGGCGGGGCGCGCTGAAATAGCGACGTGGCGAAACCGGTCGCGGCAGCCTATATCCGCGCCTTGATTTTACCGGAGCCTCCCATGGCCAAGCTGCAGCCCCTCCAGTCGTTCAGCCTGCAAGAGACTGAGGACGGCTACCGCCTGCTGGTTTCGGCCATCGGCGGCGACACCCTGTATGTCTCGATCACCGCCGAGCAGATGGACGACATCATCGACTCCCTGGAACTGGCCGTCGGCAATGATCCGGACGGTGAAGGGGCCGGCGAGGACGAAGGCGAGTTCTAGAACCCTTCTGCCTTCGCCGGGGAGACGGGTTTTCTATTTTTGAGGCCCTATCCCGGCCTCGCCGCCAGCAACCCCGCCACTTCCCTGAGCGCCCGCGCCAGGGTCGCGGCCTTGCCCGGCGCGCCCAGCGACAGCCGCACGCCGTCCCGGGCGACGCCCGGCGCCCGGAAGGCCTCGGCGTCCACCAGCGACAGGCCGCGCGCCCGGGCCGCGTCCAGCAGCCGGCCCCGGCTCCAGCCGGGGGGCAGGTCCAGCCAGACATGCAGGCTCTCGGCGCCGCCGATCGCCGTCGGCAGGATCTCGGACGCCAGCCGCCTGCGCTCGACCGCCTCGCGGCGTACGCCGTCCAGCACGCGCAGGGCGTCACCCTCGCGGATCCAGGCGGTGACGACCGCCGCCATCAGCGGGGCCGGCATCTGGGCGATGGCGTGCAGGGCCTGGGCCGTCTCCGGGATCCGATCAGCCGGCGCGACCACGAAGGCGATCCGCAGGCCCGGCGATAGCGTCTTGGCGGTGGTGGCGATGTGAAACACGCCCTCGGGCCACAGGCTGGCCAGGGCGGGCGGGGGCGCGCCGGGCAGCGGGCCATAGGCGTCGTCCTCGATGATCGGCACGCCGGCCGCCCGGGCCGCCGCGACGATCGCCGCGCGCCGCGCCAGGCCCATGGTCGCGGTGGTGGGGTTCTGGAAGGTGGGCGTGCAACAGATCGCGCGCGGCCGATGGTCGGCGCACAGCCGCGCCAGGGCGTCGGGCTCCAGGCCTTCGTCGTCCATCGGGCAGGCCACCACCCGCAGACCCCGCTGCGCGGCGGCGGTCAGCAGGCCCGGATAGGTCAGGGCCTCGACCAGGATCGTCTCGCCCGGCCGGACCAGCAGGCCCAGCAGGGCGCTGAGCGCCGTCTGCGCGCCGCTGCTCATCAGCACCCGCTCGGGCGAAACCTCGTCCAGGCTCGGCGCGAGCCAGCTGGCCGCCGCCGTGCGCTGGGCCAGGGACCCCGCGCCGGGGTGATAGGCCATCAGCACCGCCGGATCGGTGCGGGCCAGCACCGCGCCGGTCGTCTCGCGCAGCAGGGCGCCCAGGTTCAGGCCCTGGGGCTGGGGCGGCAGGTTCATGGACAGGTCGACCAGCCCGGCCTCGTCCTCGCCGGTCTGGCCGCGCACGAAGGTGCCGCGTCCCGTGGTTCCCTCGATCAGGCCGCGCTCGCGGGCCAGGGCGTAGGCGCGGGTGACGGTGGTGAAGTCGACGCCGACCCGCCGGGCCACCTCGCGCTGGGCGGGGATCTGGTCGCCGGCCTGCAGTTCGCCCTCGGCGATGGCCGCCTCCAGCGCCTGGGCCAGGCGCTTGTAGGCGGGACCCGTCAGGTGATCGGCGCGTTTCAACCAGGCGGCGGACGGGTGCGACGGCATGCCGGTTGTCTTGTTGCTCACAAATACATACATTGTATCTGTAATGTATGCATCAAATCCGCGATTGTAGGAAGGGCTTTCGATGGCCGATCCGGTTTATGACTCCCCCGAACCCATCATTTCCGGCCTCCGCTGCGGCTGTCCGCGATGCGGTGAGGGAAAGCTGTTCCGGGGCTTCCTGAAGCTGGCCCCGGCCTGCGACAAGTGCGGCTTGAGCTACGCCTTCGCCGATCCTGCGGACGGTCCGGCCTTTTTCGTGATGAGCGGCGTCGGCATCGTGGTCATCGCGATCTTCGCCTGGGTCGAGATCGCCTATCGCCCGCCGGTCTGGGTGCCCTTCGTCACCGTATTCCCGGCCCTGATCGGCGCGTGCCTTGGCACCCTGCGGCCCGTGAAGGCCTGGCTGGTGGCGGCGCAATACATCAACAAGGCCGAGGAGGGGCGGTTCGAAAGCGTGGGCCGCCACGATCGCGATCCCCGCCGCCTCTAGCTGACGGCAGGCGGGCTACTTCTTCTCCAGCAGCAGCCGGCCGCGCTTTTCCAGCTCGCCTTTGATCTTGCCGGCGACTATGCCCAGCATGCCGGGCAGGGTGACGTCGAGCCGGACATGGTCTTCCAGCACGGCCACCGCGCCAGTGATCGCCTGGCCCATGGCCAGGGCCGAGAAGTTCAGCACATCGCCGCTCCAGCTCTGGGTGAAGCGCGCCGCGTCGCCGCCCGGGATCTGGCCGGCCATCTGCTCCAGACCGGTCTCCAGCCGCCGCCGCGCCTCGGCCGCGCCAAGTTGGTGGGGAATGGTGATGCTGATCGGCTTGGCCATGGTGGTCTCCGCGGAAGGTTCGGGATCAACGCCCGGATGGCGCGAACGTTCGACGACCGTTTCTGACGTATTGGCGAGTCAGTGTCACGTCACTCAAGGAGGACGCCATGACCGATCTCGCCATGCCCCACGCTTTTCACGCCACCCGCCGCCCCGCGCGTCCGGGCCGTCCCACCGGCGTGCTCGGCGCGATCAATTACGGCGTCGTGCTGCTGGTCTGGCTGGCCCTGTTCGCGATCGACCGGCCGCTGGCGATGAAGGTGTTCCGCGAACGCCGCGCCGACTCGCCGATCCGCCGCGACTGGCGCTGGTAGAGGTCTCGCCAAGCCCGGCGAACAATGACAAGCCTTGGCCCATGTCGCTGTCCGCCGCCGCCCGCGCCGTCCATCACCCGCTGAAGGCCCCGTTCCGCATCTCGCGCGGGGTCAAGACCGCCGCCGAGGTGGTGGTGGTCGAGGTTCGCGCCGACGGCCATGTCGGACGCGGCGAGAGCGTGCCCTATGCCCGCTATGACGAGACGGTCGGCGGCGTTCTGGCCCAGCTGAAGCCGGCCCTGGCGATGCTCGAAGGCGAGGGCGACGAGGGCGCGGCCCTTGCCTTGCTGGCGCCCGGCGCGGCCCGCAACGCCCTGGACTGCGCGCTCTGGGACCTTAGGGCCCGGCGCACCGGCGTCAGTGTCGGCGAGGCGACAGGCCTGCCGGTCCCGGCCGCGCTGGTCACCGCCGTCACGGTCAGCCTGGATACGCCCGAGGCCATGGCGGCCGCCGCCCGCGCCGTCGCCGACGCGCCGCTGATCAAGATCAAGCTGGGCGCCGAGGATCCCGCCGCCCGCCTGCGCGCCGTGGCCGCCGCCGCGCCGAACGCGCCGGTTTATCATCGACCCCAACGAGGGCTGGACGTTCGAGATCCTGCACGGCCTGCGCCCGCTGCTGGCCGACCTGCCGATCGCCCTGGTCGAGCAACCCCTGCCGGCCGACGCCGACCAGGCGCTCGACGGCTATGACCCGCCCTATGTGATCTGCGCCGACGAGTCTGTGCATGTCGGCCATGACCTGGCCGCCCTGCGCGGCCGCTACCAGGCGGTGAACCTCAAACTCGACAAGACCGGCGGCCTGACCGAGGCCGTGCGGATGCTGGAGCAGGCCCGCGCTCTGGGTTTCCAGTTGATGATCGGCTGCATGGTCGCCTCGTCGCTGGGCATAGCGCCGGCCCTACACCTGGCGGGCGGCTGCCAGTTCGCCGATCTCGACGGGCCGTGGTGGCTGGCGGTTGATCACCCCGGCGGCCTGCGGGTCGAGCGGGGCGTGATCACGCCGCCGAAGGCCGGGTTCTGGGGCGATGGGATCGAGACCGACGGGCTATGGCTGTGACCTTGGCCCCATCTTCGCCCTGAAATCTGGCCCGAAAGCCTGAAAACATCCGCCAATGTCCACCGGTGTCATCGGTGTGCTATCGCTCCCTCAATAGGCGGGGGAGGACGTGATGAAACCGATCTGGATCGGGTTGGCGCTGGCTATGGCGTGGGTGGCGGGGGCGGCCTCCGCGCAGACCCGGCTTCGCGTGGCCCCCAGCGGCGGCGACTATGCCAGCGTCCAGAGCGCCGTCGACGCCTTGCCGCGCGAGGGGGGCGTGATCGAGATCGCGCCGGGGACCTATCGCGAGAAGATCAACGTCTCGCGGCCCCATGTCCGCTTCAAGGGTTTGGGTCGGAAACCCAGCGACGTGGTGCTGGTCTGGAGCGACGCCTCGGCCACGGCGGGCGGCACGTTCAAGAGCGCCTCGGTCACCATCACTGGCGACGACTTCCAGGCCCGCAACCTGACCATCGCCAACGACTATCACCTGAAGGCCACCGTACCGTCCCAGGCCGTGGCGCTGTTCGTCAACGGCGACCGGGCGGTGTTCGACCGTCTGCGGCTGCTGGGCGCGCAGGACACCCTGTATGCCGGTCACCGCAGGTGCGCGGCGGGAACCGCGTGCCAGAACAGCCGGCAGTATTTCCGCGACACCTATATCGAAGGCCACATTGACTTCATCTTCGGCGACGGCAAGACCGTGTTCGATCACTGCCATCTGCATGGTCTCGCCCATGACGGCGTGATGTTCACCGCCCAGAGCCGGCTGACGCCCGAACAGGACAGCGGCTATGTCTTCGACCACGCCAGGGTGACGGTCGATCGCAAGGCGACCGGCGTGTTTCTGGGCCGCGCCTGGCGGCCCTATGCCACGGTGGTGTTCCTGAATTCCCGGCTCGGCAAGGGCCTGGATCCCAAGGGCTGGCGCGAGTGGACGCCGGGCAAGACCGAGACCTGGAAGACGGCCTACTACGCCGAGTATCGCTCAAAGGGCCCGGGCGCGAAGCCCAAGGCGCGCGAGCCGTGGACCCGTCAACTGACCAAGGCCGAGGCCGCCCGGTGGGCCATGCCCGGGTTCCTCAAGGGTGCGGATGGCTGGGTTCCGACGGTGGAAGAGTAGCGCGCCTCTTCGCCGGGCAGAGCGGGATTTGTTGGAAATGCCCCTCTTGATCCGGCCACGCGGCGCGGCCCACAGTGCCGCCATGGCCGAAAATCCGCTGCAACGCCTCGACGCTTTCGAACTGGTCAAGCTGGGCAAGACCTCGGTGACCGTCGGAGGGCTGGCTGCGGCGGTGGTCATCGTCGCCGCCGCCCTGATCGCCGCGCGGCTGACCTCGGCGGGCCTGCAGCGCCTGAGGGCCAAGGCCGCCGGCAGCGCCGCCTCGCTCTACGTCGTCGAGAAGGTCGTCACCTATGGCCTGGTGGTCATCGGCTTCGTGGCGGGCCTGTCGACCATGGGCCTGGACCTGACCTCGCTGGCGGTGTTCGCCGGCGCCCTGGGCGTCGGTGTCGGCCTGGGCCTGCAGGGCATGGTCAAGGACTTCGCCTCGGGCATCTCGCTGGTGTTCGAGCGGCTGGTGGGGGTGGGTGATTTCGTCGAGCTGCCCGACGGCCAGCGCGGCGTGGTGCACGAGGTAGGCCCCCGCGCCACCCGCATCCGCACCAATGACAGCACCGACCTGATCGTGCCCAACTCGGTGCTGGTCAACGACCTGGTCATCAACTGGACCCTGCGCAACACCAACCGCCGCATCCGCGTGCCGTTCGTCACCGCCTTCGGCGTCGACAAGCAGAAGGTGCGCGAGGCGGTGCTGAAGGCGGCCCGCAGCGTGCCCTTCACCTCGCCCGACGACGCCGTGCGCCGCACCCAGGTCTGGCTGGTCGGCTATGGCGAGCACGCCCTGAAGTTCGAGCTGATCGTCTGGCCTACGGTGGAAGCCGTCCGCCGCCCGGCGGCGATCTTCGCGGCCTATACCTGGGCCATCGACGACGCCCTGCGCGACGCCAATATCGAGATCCCCTATCCGCAGCGCGACATCCGGGTGCGGGGCCTGTTCGGCGAAGAAGGCGAGGACGCCCTGACCAGCCTCAAGCTTGAACCCGCCGCCCGTCGTCGCGGCAAGGCCAGGGCCGCCAAACCCGCCTCGAACAACGACGCCGCGCTGGACCTGGAACGGGAGGATCCGGAGGAGCCGCCGATGCCGCCGCCCGCGCCGACGCCCAAGGGCTGAGTTTCTGAACGGCGATAAGTTGGTCGCTTGACGGTCATGGCGCGCCGCCGCAATCTTCTCGCAATTGCGAAAAGCAGATAAAATCGGGGAGACTGCGGATGAAGACCGCGCGAGGCTTTTTCAAACCCCTGGCCATCGGCGCGCCCGCGCCCTACCGCGACCTGCCGGCCCGCGTCGAGCGGATGATCCACTTCGTGCCGCCGCATCTGGACAAGGTGCGCGCCAAGCTTCCCGAGATCGCGCCGACCGTCGATGTGATCCTGGCCAACCTGGAAGACGCCATTCCCGCCGACGCCAAGGGCGCGGCCCTGGCCGGCCTGATCGACATGGCCCGCACGATCGACTTCAAGGCGCTGGGCGTCGGGTTCTGGACGCGGATCAACTGCCTCAACTCGCCCTGGCACCTGGATGAGGTCTCGACCATCGTCGAGAAGGCCGGCGACAAGATCGACGTGATCATGGTGCCCAAGGTCGAAGGGCCGTGGGACATCTTCTACATGGACCAGCTGCTGGCCTCGCTGGAGGCCAAGCATGGCGTCACCCGGCCGATCCTGCTGCACGCCATTCTGGAAACCGCCGAGGGCGTGATGAACGTCGAGCAGATCGCGGCGGCCAGCCCGCGCATGCAGGGGATTTCGCTGGGCCCGGCGGATCTCGCCGCCAGCCGCGCCATGAAGACCACCCGCGTGGGCGGCGGCCATCCCGGCTATCGCGTCATCGAGGACCCGCACGCCGACGGCGCGCCCCGCGCCTCGGTGCAGCAGGACCTTTGGCACTACACCTTCGCCAAGATGGTCGACGCCTGCGCCGCCCACGGCATCAAGCCATTCTACGGTCCGTTCGGCGACGATCGCCGACGCCGACGGCCTGCGAGCAGCAGTTCCGCAACGCCTTCCTGCTCGGCTGCGCCGGCGCCTGGAGCCTGCACCCGGGCCAGATCGCCATCGCCAAGCGGGTGTTCAGCCCCGACCCGGGCGAGGTGGCCTTCGCCAAGCGCATCCTCGAGGGCATGCCCGACGGCACCGGCGTGGTCATGCTCGACGGCAAGATGCAGGACGACGCCACCTGGAAGCAGGCCAAGGTGATGATCGACTGCGCGCGGCAGATCGCCGGCAAGGACGCGGAGTATGCCAAGCTTTACGGGTTTTAGCGGCTAGCACTGGCCCCCTCCTGGCTGCTTCGCAGCCGTCCTCCCCCGTAGGGGGAAGACGCTTTCATCTTCCCCCTACGGGGGAGGAGCGCCGAAGGCGCGGAGGGGGCAAGTGGTCCAGTGTCACCCCACCGTCGTCACCACCCGCGCCCCCTGCGTCAGCAGCTTGTGGATCGGACACATCTCGGCGATGGCCAGCAGACGTTCGCGCTGATCGACGTCCAGATCGCCGTCCAGCGTGATCACGCGATCGAAGCGCTCGGGCGGGACCATATCGGCCTCGCGGCTGCTGCGCACCTCCACATGCACCGCGCCCAGCGCCCAGTTCTTGCGCTTGGCGTAGAGGCGCAGGGTCATGGTGGTGCAGGCCGCAAGACCCGCCGCGACCAGATCGTGCGGATCGGGTCCCAGGTCCAGGCCGCCGGCGGCCACTTTGACGTCGGCGACCAGGCTGGTCGGGCCGGCGGTGACGAACATCTGCAGGCCGCCGTGGCCGCTGTCATCGGCGATGGCGGAGGGGCGGGGGGCGTCGGTCATGGCGGGGCTCCTTGATGCGTCTAGCCAAGCTCGTGCCGGAGGCCCGTATCCGCAAGAGGTCGCGGCTCGCCTATTTCGCTCAGAGCGGCGTCAGGCGGAACCTGGGCTCCACGCTGGGGGACGTGGTGACCCCACCGATGGGGATCATCGACCGCCGATCATCCAGGGCGATGTCGAACCGCGCCAGTAGTCGCCCCATCATCACCTGGGCCTCGGCCAGGGCGAAGCTGGCCCCGATACAGATCCGTGGTCCGCCGCCGAACGGCATGAATGCGCCGCTGGTCCAGGGCGCGGCCTTGTCGACAAAACGATCTGGTCGGAAGGCCGTAGGGTCGTCCCAGAGCGCGCGATGCCGGTGCATGACCCAGGGGCTGACGGTGATCAGGCAACCTGGCGGCAAGGTGTGACCCAGGATCGTCTCCGTCTCGAGATTGGAGCGCAGGATCAGGCTGACGGGTGGATACAGTCTCAGGGCCTCCAGCAGGCAGGCCTTCAGGTAAGGCCAGGCCTGCAGCGCCGCGAGACTGGTGATGGACTCGGGCGGAGCAGCGGCGATCTCGGCCCGCACCCGCGCCTGTTCGGCCGGGGCGCGGGCCAGCAGATAAGCCGTCCAGAACATCAGACGTGAGGTTGTCTCGAACCCGGCGGCGATCATGGTCGCCGACTGTTCGCGGATCTCGGCATTGGTCAGGGGGCTCCCGGATTCCGGGTCGCGCGCCGCCAGCAGCAGGTCGAGCATATCGCCGCCGCCCGTCCCGTGCGCCTGGCGTCCAGCGACCACCGCGTCGACCTCGGCGAACCAGGCCTTGGCGAAACGCCTGCGGGGGCCGAGGGAGAAGGCGAAGTCGCCCTCGCTCTTGGCCAGGCCATCCCACAGTTGGGCGCGGCCGGGACCAGAAACGAAGGTCCGCACCATCCGCGCCATCCGGGCGCGGCGATCATCCGCCGACAGCGAGAACAGGGCGCGCAGCACCGCGTCCAGCGTGGCCTCGTGGAAGATTGCCGACAGGTTCGCTCGAGGCTGTGCGGCGGCCGAGGCGATCATGGTCTCGGCGGCGGCGGCGAAATGGGGGAGCAGACCGCTGACATGGGCCGGGGTGAAGATGGGCGCCAGCATCCGTCGCTGGCGTCGCCAGGCCTCTCCCTCGGCCAGCAGCAGACCCCGCCCCGTGAACGGCAGGACGGGTCGAACGGCGGCGATCGGTCGGATGTGACTCCCCAGCGGCGCTGAGAGCAGGGCGCGCGCCGCATCCGGGTCGTTGATGAGAAGGGTGTCGATCCCCAGAATGCGACGCCGCATCACGGGCTCGTCGAAGGCCCGCTCGCTCCAGATCGCCAGGCTGTTGGAGGTCATGCCCGCCGCGATGCGCCAGTCCGACAGATCGCGGGGATGGACTCGGGGCGCGGGCGGAATCAGCGGTGCGTGGGTCGCGACGCGGGCGTCCATGGGAGCCTCCGGAATCGGGGCGTCGTGGCCCCTGCCGGAAGCATCTCCTAGCACCGCCAGTGGTTCACCGCCCGATGAAAATCAGGCGGCGACGCTGCGTTGGGCGGGGACGTCGAACACGCGGGTCGCGCCGCGCCAGACTTCGATCAGGTCGCAGCGGTGATGCATGTCGATCAGCTCGAACGCCCGCTGGCGAGCGGCCTGGTCATCGGCGAAAGGGGCGACGTCGAAGCGCGGGACGGAGCCATCGGGCTCAACGCAGAAGAACGTAAACACCTGCATGGGAACACGGTTCTCAACAGGCGGGTCCGAGCCATATTCGATGGGCCGGGCCGCGGGCGCTGATTTTCTTCGTTACCAGCCAGAACTCGACCATAGGACCAAATGTCGCGATTCTCCATGGAAATGAGTCTTCAAAAGAGACTCTCTCGCGAGGCAGTTGGGGATGGTCGTGTGGATGAATCCGCCCCGAGAGGGAACGTTCCAAAGCCGGTTCCCTTTTTGCGGCGTAACCTCTAGGTTCGCACCCTTTCGTAAACGGCGACGTTGAGACTCCATGGCCGCCCACTATCTCGATTTCGAACGCCCCATCGCGGATCTGGAAAGCAAGATCGAGGAGCTGAGCAAGCTCTCCGAAACCGCTGGGCCAGGCGCGTTCGAGCTTGAGATCCAGGCCCTGCGCGATCGCGCCCAGGAGCTGCGCGTCGAGGCCTACGCCAATCTCGACGCCTGGCAGAAGACCATGGTGGCCCGGCACCCCCAGCGGCCGCACTTCGTCGACTATCTGGCCGGCCTGATCGACGAGTTCGTCGAGCTGCGCGGCGACCGCAAGTTCGCCGACGACCAGGCGGTGATCGGCGGCCTCGGCCGGTTCCGCGGCCAGCCCGTCGTGGTCATGGGTCACGAGAAGGGCCATGACACCACCACCCGCCTGAAGCACAATTTCGGCATGGCCCGCCCCGAGGGCTATCGCAAGGCCGTGCGCCTGATGGACATGGCCGAGCGCTTCAACCTGCCGGTCATCACCTTTGTCGACACCGCCGGCGCCTATCCGGGTCTGGGCGCCGAGGAGCGCGGTCAGGCCGAGGCCATCGCCCGCTCGACCGAGCGCTGCCTGACCCTGGAAGTGCCGATGATCGCCACGATCGTGGGCGAGGGCGGCTCGGGCGGGGCCATCGCCCTGGCCGGCGCCAACAAGGTGCTGATCCTGGAGCACTCGATCTATTCGGTGATCAGCCCCGAGGGCGCGGCCTCGATCCTGTGGCGCGACGGCGCCCGGGCCAAGGACGCCGCCACCCAGATGCGCATCACCGCCCAGGACCTGATCAAGCTGGGCATCGTCGACCGGATCATCGAGGAACCGGCCGGCGGCGCCCATTCAGACCACCAGGCGGCCCTGAAGTCGGTCGGCGACGCGGTGGAAGAAGAGCTGAAGGCCCTGTCCCAGATGGACGCCGCCGCTTTGAAGCAACAGCGCTCGGAACGCTTCTACGCCATCGGCCGCGTGGGACTGCAGTAGGCCTTCTAGGGGGAAGCCCATGTTTGTTCGGACGATGCTGATGGGGTCTGCCTTGCTGCTGGCGGCGCCTGTCGCGGTTCAGGCGGACGAGGGCATAAGTACAGCCCCGCCTATGATCGGTTGTCTGGCGGCGCCGTCCGGTCAGAGCACCTATGGGATGCTCCATTGCGGTGACGCCGAGATCGGCGTCCAGGACGCCCGGCTGAACAAGGCCTACAAGGCGGATATGGCCGACATGGCCGACGGTTCTGCCGGCAAGGCCGCTCTGCTGAAGGCCCAGCGGGCCTGGATCGCTTTTCGCGACGCCGACTGTGCGTCGGTCCGGGAAGTGAGAGGCGGCACCATCGCCGCGATCTTTATGCAGAACTGTTATCTGGAGCACACGGCCCGCCGGGCCCAGGCGCTGGAATATCTGCTCAGGCCCTGATCGCTTCCCTCGGCGACGAACCACGCTAGGCTCCCCGGCGAGCGCCTGGAGAATCCGATGACACGCTGGCCCGCCGTGAACCTTGCCCTGGACGCCCTGGCACGCTGTCTGGCCGGCGCGGCCCACGCCCGGAGTCGCCAAGCCCAAGCCCCCCGTCTCAGGCCTATGACGTCGCCTGGCGCGCTGGCCACGATTGCGCAGCAGGTGACTTGTAGAAGCCCGGGCCGAGCTGGCGATCCAGGATGCTAGGCTCAACCGCGCCTACCAGGCGGCGATCCTCCGGCTGGAGCGGCCGCGCCAGAAGACGGCCCTGCAGAAGGCCCAGCGCGCCTGGATGGCGTTCCGCGACGCCGATTGCGCCAGCTATTTCGATGAGGACTGGGGCTCGATCGCCCGCGTCCAGGCCAATGCCTGCGTGCTGGATCACACGATCCGGCGCGCCGACGATCTCGAGGCCTTTCATCGGGGCTTTTAGGCCCTTGCCTCTCCCGGAGTTCGTCGCGGCCTAGGCTCGCCACTGATGGCGCGCGCCGCCGGGGCGGATCAGCTCAGCCTTGTGCTTCCCGCAGCAGCGGGGAGAGGTCTTCGAAGAACGTGTTCAGGTCACTGGCGGGGCCCGGATACAGCAGGCGGTCGGGACCGCGGCGCACCAGACCGGCCTCGATCAGCATCGTCAGCTTGCGGCGGACGGATTCCCGCGGGATCCGCGTGATATCCGACAGGCTCTGGATGTTGACGCCATTTTCCCCGGCCGGGTGCGAAAGGCCGCGCGCGCTGGAGTCGGCGGCCAGGTTCATCGACTTCAGCTCGCCCAGCACCAGGACCATGTGGATGATGAAATTGTCCAGATCGCCGGAATAGTAGTCGCGCCGTTTGATCAGCGTCGACAACAGCATTCCGCACCATCTGTAGACCAGTTTCGAATTTTCCAGATCATCATCCGTCAATTCGTATTCCGGGTTTTCCGGCGATGGGGGTGCGATCGCGGGGGCTCCACTAAGTCTCGACCTGTTGAGCGGAGATCTGAATCTGAAGTTGCGTGATTGGTACTGCGTGTTGCTCTCATCGAGTTGAAAGCGCGCCCTAAGCCCCGCGCTGGTGAGATCTTTCGAGGAAATCTCCGCCTCTGACGCGGTTCTGATCATCAGTCTATTCCATCAGTTCTGTCAGAGCCGCGTTCGCGGCCTTTGCTCTGGAGGGCAAGAAAAGCGGGGGGCTCAATCCGCGCCTTCTAGTGCAGATCCACCTCTGCGAGAAATTATCCTGAAAGTGATAATTGTAAATTTTACAATATAAAATGTTAAAACCCAAAGTCCGAACGGCAGAATGATTATTAACCAAACTATAATTATAGCTAATAGTTCAAAAGCTGACGCTAAGCGTGCCAACACAATGTGTGTTTTGATTAATGGTGGTCCGGATTTTGAATCGAATAGGCGCATCGCGGGTCACCGTTGTTCTGCAATGTGGCTTTTGACCGAAATAGATTTCCCGCCAAGCAATTTCGCTCCATTTCAGGTGGTGGGTGAGTCCGTGATCAGCGATCGCGCAACTTTCGGATGTTCGCGCAAGGCGGGAACCCCACCTGCCGGGAGGCGAAAGTCGGCGTTCCGGGACGGGGCGGTCGAGCCCTGGAGGCCTTGCCCGGCTTGGGGTAGCGGCGAGCGTGTCCGAAAGGCTGTGCGGGACAAGAGCGGCTTCCGCGAAGCGTGCCGAACGCCCCTTGCCTGACGTTACGGTCAAGCGCGCATAGTTGCGAAAATCATCAGGGAGACACGCGCATGGCCATCAAGACCCGCTTCACCGAGCTGTTCGGCGTCGAACATCCGATCGCCCAGGGTGGCATGCAGTGGGTCGGCAAGGCCGAACTGGTGTCGGCCGTCGCCAATGCCGGCGCGTCTCGGCATCATCACCGCGCTGACCCAGCCGAGCGCCCGAGGACCTGGCCAAGGAAATCGTCCGCTGCCGCGAGATGACCGACAAGCCGTTCGGCGTCAACCTGACCATCCTGCCGAGCGCCAAGCCGCCGCCGTACGAGGCCTATCTCGACGCTGCGCTGGACAACGGCGTGACGGTGCTGGAAACCGCCGGCAACAACCCGAAGGAATTCATCCTCAAGGCCAAGGCGCGCGGCGTGAAGATCATCCACAAGTGCACCGCCGTGCGGCATGCGTTGTCGGCCGAACGCAACGGCGTCGATGCCGTGTCGATCGACGGCTACGAATGCGCTGGCCATCCGGGCGAGGACGGCATCGGCTGCCTGATCCTGTTCGCGCTGGCCGCCCGCAAGGTCAGGATTCCGCTGATCGCCTCCGGCGGCATCGCCGACGCGCGCGGTCTGGTGGCCGCCCTGGCCCTGGGCGCCGACGGCGTCAACATGGGCACCCGCTTCTGCGTCACCCAGGAGGCGCCGATCCCGATGTCCTTCAAGGAGCAGATGGTCGCCAATGACGAGCGCCAGACCGACCTGATCTTCCGCACCCTGCACAACACCGCGCGGGTGATGCGCAACGAGGTCAGCCAGGCCGTGGTCGAGATCGAGCGCAAGGGCGGGGCCAAGTTCGAGGACGTCCAGCATCTGGTCGCCGGCACGCGGGGCCGTGACGCCCTGGCCAACGGCGACACGCAATGGCGGCATCTGGTCGGCGGGCATGGTCCAGGGCCTGATCCACGACATTCCGACGGTGCAAGGAACTGGTCGACCGCATCGTCAGCGAGGCCGAGGGTCTGATCCGCGGCCGTCTGGCGGGCATGGTGTCCTGAGCCGGACGCAGAAGCTTTACTGGCCCCGGCCGGCGCTATGGTCGATGACAGCCCCTGGGTAGCCGAGGGCGTAGTCGATGACCGATTCGATCGAGACGATGATCGATCGCCTGCGCCGGCTGGAGGACCAGCTTGAGGCGGCCTTCGCCGCGCGGGCCGGAACCCATGGCCTGGACCTGAAGAGCGGCAAGCCGCGCTTCGGGCCCGAGGTCCGCGCCCGCCAGCGGGGCCACAAGCGGCGGATCCACTTCTTCAGGACGCCGTGGCCGACCCTGCTGACCCTGCCGCTGATCTATGGGATGGTCATTCCCATGGCCCTGATGGACCTGGCGGTCAGCGTCTATCAGCTGGGCTGCTTCGCCGCCTGGGGCATAGAGCGGGTCCGGCGCAGCGAGTACGTGGTGATCGACCGCCATCGGCTGGGCTATCTGAATCCGGTCCAGAAGCTCAACTGCGTCTATTGCGGCTATGGCAACGGCGTCATCGCCTATGCCCGCGAGATCACGGCCCGCACCGAGCAATACTGGTGCCCGATCAAGCACGCCCTGAAGGTCAAGGGCAGCCACGAGCGCTATGCGGCCTTCCTCGACTATGGCGACGCCGAGGGCTTCGTGAAGAGCTCGGAGGCCTATCGCCAGCGGCTGAAGCAGGCCAGGCCTCCGCCGCCGTCGCCGAGCCCAAGGCGGACTAGCTAGGCCGCCCGCGCCGGGGCCTGCCGCGCGGCGGTGTCGATCGAGAACTCGCCGACCCGGCGGGTCAGGTCGCGGGCTTCGGTCAGCAGCGAGTGGGTGGCGGCGGTGGCTTCTTCCACCATGGCGGCGTTCTGCTGGGTCACCTGGTCCATGTGGTTCACGGCCGTATTGACCTGCGCCAGGCCGGTGGCCTGTTCCTCGGACGAGCGGGCGATGTCGTTGACCAGGCGGTCGACCTGGACCACCTCGGCGACGATGCGGGTCAGGGTCTGGCCGGTCTGGCCCACCAGGTCGACGCCCGAGGCCACCTGGCGGCTGGAATTGCTGATCAGGGTCTTGATTTCCTTGGCGGCGTCGGCCGAGCGCTGGGCCAGGGCCCGCACTTCCTGGGCCACCACGGCGAAGCCTCGACCGGCCTCGCCGGCGCGGGCGGCCTCGACCCCGGCGTTCAGCGCCAGCAGGTTGGTCTGGAAGGCGATCTCGTCGATCACGCCGATGATCTGGCCGATCTGGCCCGAGGACTTCTCGATCTCGCCCATGGCGGCCACGGCCCGGGCCACCACGTCGCCCGAGCGTTCGGCCTCGGACTTGGCGTTGGCCACCACGCTGGCGGCCTGGCGCGCGTCGCTGGTGGCGCGTTTGACGGTCGCGGCGATCTCGTCGAGGGCGGCGGCGGTCTCTTCCAGGCTGGCGGCCTGCTGTTCGGTGCGGCGCGACAGGTCGTCGGCGGCCGAGGCGATCTCCTCGGTGCCCGACTGCATGGTCGAGGCCCCCGTCTGGATCGCCGTGAGAGTCGCGTTCAGCCGCAGCAGGGCGGCGTTGAAGTCCTGACGCAGCGCCTCGAAGGCGGGCGGGAAGGGGCTGTCGATCCGGGCGCGCAGGTCGCCGTGGGCCAGCTTGCCCAGGCCCTGGGCCAGAACGGTGACCACGCCGGTGCGCTCGGCCTCCGAGGCCTGGCGATCGCGTTCGGCCCGCGCCCGGTCAGGCGTCGGCGGCGTTGCGCTGGCCGTCCTGCTCCTCGCGGGCCTGGCGGCGCTCGATGGCGGCCTCGCGGAAGACGGCGATCGAGCGGGCCATGCCGCCCAGCTCGTCCTTGCGATTGCGGAACGGCGGCTCGCGCTCATAGTCGCCCTCGGCCAGTCGGCCCATATACTCGCCGATGATCGACAGCGGGCGCAGCAGGCGGGCGCGGGTCATCAGCACCACCGTCAGTCCCAGCACGCAGGCGCCCAGCGCCATGACGGCCGACAGGATCATCGCCTGGGTCTGGGCGTCGCGCAGCGTCTTCTCGATCATCGCGTCGTGCTTCGACTGAGCGGCTTCCAGCGCGCCGAAGGCGACGCGCGCGGCTTCCATCTTGCCGGCCAGGGTCTCGCTGGTGGCGTCGAACTGCCCCATCAGCACATTCCCGGCCTCGGGACCGGCGTCGACATAGGCGTGGGCCATCGACTGGCCGGTGGCGTAATAGGCGGGGAAGGCGGCGGCGACCTCGCCCATGGCCTTGTCGAAGTCCGGCGCGCCCAGCTCGCGGGCCAGCACCCGGGCCCGGGCGACGTCGGTCTCGAAGCCCTTGGCGTTCTTGGCCGCTTCCTGCCAGCCGTCGTCCATGCCCGACAGGCCGCGGGTGGCCGACACGTCGGTCAGCCACTGCTGCACCTGGATGATGTCGGTCTGGATCTGCTTGTCCAGCACGGCCAGCTCGGTGGTCATGGCCCCGGTGCGCTGGTCGCGGACAGCCTCCTGCGCGCGCAGGGCCCGCTGGTGCTCCATCGACACCGCACCGATCACGGTGGAGGCCACGCAGAACAGGGTCAGGCCCGCGACCATCAGGGTGATGAACCGCTCCAGCGATCCGCCGCGAGCGCTTTTGGGGGAGGAAGCAGCTGACATGATCGCCCTTGGGTCGTCGACGCAATGTCGCGGTTACAGGAGCGATGAGGTGCGGCGGATTGGCTTAATGGCCCCATAACGGGGAGCCCAACCGGCCTGTGGCAAATCGCCTTTTCTACCCATTTTGAGAAGAGGGCGGGATTTGCGCCGCTTTAGCCGCTGGTCAGTCGTCTCCGGTCACTTTTCAGGGGGCGGCGGGGTCATGGCGGCGATCTCGATGACCGTCCGCATCATGGACAGCAGGGCGGCCTGCCGCGCCGCATCCAGGCGACGGGCCTCTTCGGACAGCCTGGCCTGCGTGGCGGCGTCGGCTGGGCCGCCGTGGCGGAAGCGGCCCTTGCCGACCGGCCGTCGGCGGACCGGCGGCTGGCGCTCGGCGCGGGCCTGCGCTTCCTCCGCGCTCCGGCGCTGGGCGTCGCTCAACGTCTTGAGGGTGTCTTGCAGCCAGGCGGTCACCTGGGCGGCGCGTGTGGTGTCGTGGGTCATCGGGGTCTCCAGGGCAGGGGATGGAAGCGGGGGGGCGAACAGGGCGCACGGGTTCGCCGCCGCGCCGGATCGCGGCGCGGGTGAGAACGGGAGAGGCGCGGGGCGCCCGGACAGCGTCCGGAGCGTGTGTGACTATGGTACCGTTTCGACGAAGCCTGACGCCCCGCGCGGTCGTTTTCCCTCTGGCCGGGGCGCGCGGGTCTCGTTCAACCCTTTGCCCCCATCCGGGTTTGTCCTGCCTCGCGACGGACCCAGCCCTGAAGCTGCAGCCTCGCCGATTCCGGAGGACCCGGAACTTACCTTCGGGCGGGCGGGGGTCCTCCGACGGACCTCCCGATAGGCGGGTTTACGTCACCCGCCCTCCCATCAAGCCGGCCGGTCCCGCATCACGCGACTCCGGCGGCCCCGCTCGACCGCATCCACGCCGCGCGTCTCGGGCCGGATCCAAGAGCCCTCTCCCTCGCGACGGGACAGATAGAAGTATGCGGCAGGTTTGAACGCGGAGGATTGGCGCGATCGATTATTTTACAGGGCGTTGTTTTCGCTGGGGTTTGTGGCGGAAAGAACGGGGATAAGGTGCGCGCTATGCTCGTTCTGCCGGCCTCATTCCAGTCGCGCTGGCGCGCGCCATAAAGTCCTCCCCCTGAAGGGGGAGGAGATCGCGAAGCGATCGGAGGGGGACGTGCGGCCGGGTCATTGCGGTCTTCCCCCACCGGCCTCCGGCCGCCTCCCCCTTCAGGGGAGGACTTGTCGCTGCCGTCCCGCTCGCCCTCGTGCCGAAGGGGGGGCGTTTCACCACCCAAGCAGAAGTCCCTGGTCGGATGCATGGAGAGAATTCTGCGCGCTTGCGCAAATGGGGCGCAACTGTCTAGCTTTGATTGAAAAGCATGCCCGCCTCAGCGTGAGGTGGATTGGGGGGCTCGTGGCCGCGATTGATAGAGCGATTAAAAGTGAAGATCAAAAATCGAAAGTCGAATCTTCGATTTTACTGACCGCTGACCCTGCTCAGCGCGGCACGGACGAACTGGTTATCGCTCTAGTAGGTCCTATTGGATCGGGTGTTTCGACATGTGCTCAACTACTTTCAGAGCAGTTGCGCCGCGACTTTTCCTATGTGAGTGGAGATATAATAAAAGCCAGCGACGTAATTGGAAGAAATTCTTCGAAGGTTGGAATTCTGTACGATGAGCACGACCCTCTAATTCGAGTGGAGTTGCTCCAAAACATCGGCAGCGCGCTACGGGGTAAGTTCGGTCCTACGGTTGTCGCTGATCTAATGATTGCTGAAATATCATCGAAGAGGCCAAAGGTAGAGGCGAGCGCCAATGCTGGTGGTGTTGTCCCTCCTCAAATTAGTCGCAGGCATTTCACCATTATAGATTCTGTAAAAAATCCAGAGGAAGTTACAAGGCTTAGAACTGTTTATAAGGATGCGTTCTGGCTTATCGGCGTATTTGCGCCTGAAGATGTCAGGAAGAAACGCCTGTCGGGAAAATTCAAAAAGTCAGAAGATCTTGCTAAGGCTATGCGGATTGATGAAGATGAGGGTGTAAAGAGTGGTCAGCGTGTTTCAGAAACTATGGAAATATCTGACTATTTCGTCAGAAATGACACATTCTCGGTTGAGCGACCAGGGAAAGCAGTAGGGCGATTCCTTGATATCGTTTTCGGGACAATATTACACACTCCGAGTGTGGATGAGAGTTCAATGTATGCTGCCGCTGCGGCTGCTTCGAGGAGCGCGTGCCTATCAAGACAGGTGGGTGCTGTAATAGTAAATAATCAAGGGGAAATCATTGGAACGGGCACCAATGATGTCCCCAAACCAGGTGGTGGCCTTTACGGATTCGGTGAGGATGATGCGCGATGCCATAACTGGGGAGGTATTTGCTACAATGATCAGAAAAAGGATGAGCTGGCGAGCGACTCTGCTCGTGGTCTCAAGGTGGCGAAACTAATAGTAAATGGAAGGGCGCAAGAGGCAACTGCATCTTTACGGTCTAGTAAAATTAAAGGTCTAATAGAATTCTCCAGAGCTGTTCATGCGGAGATGGAAGCAATAATATCAGTGGCAAGATCTGGAGCTTCTGGCCTTATGGGATCTACATTATATTCTACTACTTATCCATGTCATGGATGCGCGAGGCATATCGTTGCTGCTGGTGTTTCTAGGGTTGTATATATTGAACCTTTCCCCAAAAGCCTTGCACTTGAATTGCATCATGATGCAATTTCAACAGATGAAATGCAAAGGGGCAAGAAGGTCGTCTTCGTTCAATACGAAGGCGTCGCTCCTAAGAATATGCTGAAATTATTTTACGGGCGTGGAAATCGAAAGAAGGACGGAAAAATGACGCTGCCGACGCGGGCTGTCGCACTGCCTGCGCGCATGGAAGCCCTTGACGATTTTGCCGCTAGGGAGATTATGGCGGTTGGCAGCCTTGCGAGGCTCGTGGACGTGCGTGAGACTTAGTGATCCGCAATGGGGATGGTGCGGTGAAGCGCTCGAAGCAACTGGAACTTCCGTTCGAATCTGCGCAATCAGCCAAAATGGCTGACGGGTCGAGTGCGCCTGTTTCGTTGCAAACCCACCGAATAGAAAAACATGTGCGCGAAGCTTATAATAGCTTGGTGACAAGAGGATTCGCGACGAGTTCGCGACGTAAAGCATAGCCTTTACCGGTTAAGCCTCCCACTACCGACCCACCCACTTAACCGCCGCCACATCACTACCCTCCGGCCGCGTGTTTAACGCGATCTACGCGCCCGGCCCATGGCGCTGCGCTGTCATGCAGGCTTTTCGCGGCCGAGTGAATTTAGCCAAGCCTCGACGTCGGTCACTTCGATGACGTCGCCGCGTGCGAAGTCGTCAAGGCCTTCCTGAATCAAAGCGCGGTAGCGGGCCTCGCGGGCGGCGTCGGCTTCGAGGGCTTTGTCGGGTGTGATCTGGCTCTCGGTCATGAGTCAGACGGTAGGCAAAAATCAGGGTTTCTCAAAGCGAACGCCGCACTTGCCCCCTCCGGGCCCTTCCAGGCCGTCCTCCCCCGGAGGGGGAGGATCTACGTCTTACAGCCGGCTCTTCCTGAACGCCTCGGCCTGCTCCGCCCGCAGCTCCTGCCGGATGCGCTTGGGCGCGGCCTTGTCCACCGCCTCGCCCGGCGCCGTCAGGACCTCGTTCGCAAACTCCAGGTCCATCATCTTCATGCGCTTGATCTCGTCGCGCAGGCGGGCGGCGGTCTCGAATTCGAGGTTGGAGGCGGCCTCGCGCATCTTGGACTCCAGGTCCTTGAGGGCGGCCTTGAAGTTGTCGCCGGTGAAGGGCTTTTCGACGTCGCCGGCGTGCAGGCCGCCGATCGGCACGGTGACGCGGTCGCCGCGCTCGAACGGGCTGTTGAGGATGTCCTTGATGTCGCGCTTGACGCTCTCGGGGGTGATGCCGTTGTCGAGGTTGAACTGGTGCTGCTTGTCGCGGCGGCGCTGGGTCTCGCCCATGGCCCGCTCCATGCTGCCGGTGATCCGGTCGGCGTAGAGGATCGCCTTGCCGTCGAGGTTGCGCGCCGCGCGGCCGATGGTCTGGATCAGGCTGAGCGCTCGGAGCGCAGGAAGCCTTCCTTGTCGGCGTCGAGGATGGCCACCAGCGCAGCACCTCGGGGATGTCGAGGCCCTCGCGCAGCAGGTTGATGCCGACCAGCACGTCGAACTTGCCCAGCCGCAGGTCGCGGATGATCTCCACGCGCTCCACCGTGTCGACGTCCGAGTGCAGGTAGCGGACGCCTGACGCCGCTGCTCGGTGAGGTATTCGGTCAGGTCCTCCGGCCATCCGCTTGGTCAGGGTGGTGATCAGCGACGCGATCGCCGTTGTTGACGGTCGGAGCCGGATCTCGCCGATGAACGTCATCGACCTGGCTGGCACCGTTGGCGCTGACCGGCCGCACCTCCACTGCCGGGTCGATCAGGCCGGTCGGACGCACCACCTGATCGGCGATCGACGTCCGCCGGCGCGCTTCAGCTCCCAGTGCGGCCCGGTGTGGCAGCTGACATAGCACCGTCTGGGGCCGCATGGCGTCCGCATTCCTCGAACTTCAGCGGGCGGTTGTCGAGCGCGCTGGGCAGGCGGAAGCCGTATTCGGCCAGGGTCTCATTTGCGGCTGCGGTCGCCTTTGTACATGCCGCCGATCTGCGGCACGGTCTACGTGGCTACTCGTCGACGAACACGCAGGCGCGTCCTTGGGGAAGTAGTCGAAGCAGGCAGTCGGCGGCGGCTCGCCGGTCGTGCGGCCGGAGAGGTAGCGCGCAGTAGTTCTCGATGCCGGCGCAGTAGCCAATGTTCCTGGATCATCTCCAGATCGAAGGTCGTGCGCTGTTCGATGCGCTGCGCCTCCAGCAGCTTGCCGTTGTCGGCGAAATCCTGGCCAGGCGTTCCTGCAGCTCGGCGCTTGATCGCCCTGATCGCCTGGCGCAGCGTCCGGGCCGTCGGCGTGACGTAGTGGCTGTTGGCGTAGACCGTCGACGCTGCGGCACGCGTCGGCGGACTTCTTGCCGGTCAGCGGGTCGAAGTCAGCTGATGGCCGTCGACCTCGTCGTCGAACAGGCTCGACGCGCCAGCCGCTGTCCTCGTCCGATGCCGCCGGGAGGATGTCGATGCGTCTCGCCGCGGCGACGCGATAGGTGCCGCGCGCGCAGCGCCGCGTCGTTGCGCGTGTACTGCATGGGCTACCAGGTCGAGCCGTCGGCTGATCTCGCGCTGGCCGAGTTTGGCCGCCCTTGACGAGCGTGCAAGGTCATGGCGGTAGTAGGCCTCGACCGATTGCCGAGGCCGTAGATGCAGCTGACCGAGGCGACGATGATCACGTCGTCGCGCTCCAGCAGCGCCCGGGTGGCCGAGTGGCGCATCCGGTCGATCTGCTCGTTGATGGCTGCTGTCCTTCTCGATGAATAGGTGTCCGTGCGCGGGACGTAGGCCTCCGGCTGGTAGTAGTCGTAGTAGCTGACGAAATACTCGACCGCGTTCTCCGGGAAGAAGCTGCTTCATCTCGCTGTAGAGCTGGGCCGCCAGGGTCTTGTTCGGGCGCCAGGATCAGGGCCGGGCGCTGGGTCTTCTCGATGACCTGGGCCATGGTGAAGGTCTTGCCCGAGCCGGTGACGCCCAGCAGCACCTGGTCCTGGTCGCCGTTGCTCAGGCCCTCGACCAGTTCGGCGATGGCGGTCGGCTGGTCGCCGGCGGGGCTGTATTCGCTGACCAGCTTGAACCGCTTGCCGCCTTCCGACTTGGCGGGACGTTCGGGACGGTGCGGGGTCCACAGCGCCTGGACGCCGATCATCTCGCCTTCCAGCGCGACGTCGTGAATGAACTTGGCGGAGACGTCGGAGACGCCATTGTCCGGGGTGCTGGGCATGCCCAGAAGGTAAGGCTGCGAGCCCCCGAAGGCTAGGGGCGCTGCTGACGGCGAGTGTCAGCAGGGTGGCGGGAGGGGCTAGCGGAACAGCTCGCCCAGCCAGCGCGGATAGGCGTTGGCGATCGACAGGGCGGTGGTCGCCAGGGACTGCTGGGTCTGGGCCGCCTGCAGCCGGGCGCTCTCCTTGGGCAGGTCGGCGTCGACCAGATTGCCCACGCCGGTCGTCAGGCTGTCGGCCAGCTGTCCCGTCTGGGTGACCAGGCCGTCGAAGGCCTGAGCGCGCTGGCCGAAATAGACGGCGGCGTCATTGGCCCGGGTCACGGCGATGTCGATGCTTTCCAGCACCCCATCGGGATGGCTCCAGTCGATGCGGTCCAGCCCCAGGGCGTTGACGGTCAGGGCCCTGGAGGACACGCTCTCGGACGCGCCGTCGGTCCCCGAGACGAAGGCGTAGTTCAGCGGGGCCGAGACCAGCACCCCCGGCACGACGGTGGAGCTGGTCGCCGCCACCGGGCGGGGCGAGGCGAGGGCACGCAGCTCCACCCCGGGCACCGCCCAGGCCGTGCCTGTCGCGCTGCCGTTCTCGTTGAACCGGAACTCCAGGTTTCGCCCGGCAGCCGGATTGTAGTCGAAGCTGAGGATGTTCTGGCCCGACACCGCCGTCCCGGCCGCCACCCCGGCGCCGGCGGCGACATAGGCCTGGCCGGTCGCCGCCACCCGGGTTCCGCCCTGCCAGATCTCCAGCACGTCGGGCACCGAATAGGCGTCCAGGTACAGGTCGACCCGGCCGGCCGCCGTGCCGCCGTCGCGCACCACGGTCTGGGAGGCGACGCCGGCGCTGGGGGCGATCGACCCGCTCAGCGAGGTCGGGGTCAGGGCCGAGGGCGTGGCCGCGCCATAGCTGCTGGAGGTGTAGGTGACGGTGGTCGGCACCTGCTTGTCGGCCAGGGGGCGCTTGCCGTCGAACTCTGCCTGCAGGGCCGTGCGCTCGATCTGGTCGCGCAGGCCCTGGATGTCGGCCCGCAGCGCGTCCTGGGCCTGGATCGACAGCGAGGTGTCGCGCAGGGCCACCGCCTTCTCGCGCGCCACGGCCAGCAGATCGACGATCTGCTCGGCCCCGGCCGAGGCCACCTGCAGCAGAGACTGGCCGCGTTGCAGGCTGTCCTTGACGGTCCCCAGGGCGCGAGCCTCATGGCTCATCCGCACGCCGATGCCCCACAGCGCGCCGTCGTCCTTGGCCGAGGCGATCCGCAGCCCCGTCGTGATCCGGGTCTGGGCCGTCGCCAGGGTCTTGTTCGCCGCGTTCAGAGCCTGGACCGCCAGGGACGCCCATCTATTGGTGAGAAGACTGGTCAAGACGCGACGCTGGGACTTCCGTTCTGAACTTTCAGGTCAAGAGGGCGCGATCTGGACCGCTCTGAAGCGATCTGCACTTCGGAAATTCCGAAGATGGAACGCTGTTATCCCTAATGCGCTGATTCTGTATTCCACCTAGGGATGCGCGTCCAGTGCACAGGCTCGGGCGCGTGGCGGGCCGAGGCTGCCCTCCCGGAGCGCTGATCCGCGAGCGGGTTCGGTCGGTCATTGTCCGAAACAAGAACCGGAGCCGTTGCTGTTTGGGTTTGGCCGGGCCACATGCAGGCATCAACCCTGAACGAGGCCTCTCCGTGCTGCTTGAAAAGCTGAACTGGCGCTACGCCGCCAAGAAGATGGATCCGGCCAAGGCCGTATCGGAAGACAAGGTCGAACGCATCATCGAGGCCGCGCGCCTGGCGCCCACCTCCAGCGGCCTGCAGCCGTTCGAGATCTTCGTGGTCACCAACGCCGAGGTCCGCGAGAAGATCAAGGCCATCGCCTGGAACCAGACCCCGATCACCGACGGCTCGCACCTGCTGGTCTTCGCCGCCTGGGACAATTACACGGCCGACCGCATCAACCACATGTTCGATCTGGTCAATGAAGAGCGCGGCCTGCGCAACGAGGGCTGGGAGAACTATCGCCAGATGCTGCTGGGCGCCTATCCGCAGCGCGACCCGCAGGTCAATTTCGAGCACGCCGCCCGTCAGGCCTATATCGCCTTCGGCCTGGCCCTGGCCCAGGCCGCCTTCGAAGGCGTCGACGCCACGCCGATGGAAGGTTTCGATCCCGCCGCCCTGGACGAGATCCTGGGCCTGCGCGAACGCGGCCTCCGCTCGGCCGTGATCGCCCCGCTGGGCTATCGCCAGCCCGAGGGCGACTGGCTGGTCAATCTCAAGAAGGTCCGCCGCCCGCGCGACCAGTTCGTGACCGAAGTGAGGTAGGCCGTCAGGGGCGGGCGGCGTTCCGACGTCGTCTGCCCCGCTGAAGGCTTGCAAGCGGATGTTGGCAACTTCCGGGAGGGGGAGCGAACTTCACGCCGAGCGGCCGAAAAGGCGACAGTGCGCCAATTTCGGTCTCCCAGATACCTCCAGGAACACGACGTTCGATGATAAGTTTGGGTCGAGACGCAGCGGATTGCATCTACATGCAGGCGCTAGCTCAGCCATGGCGGCTGGGCGTCACCCCGGTCGAACGGCGCGATCTGCGCCTTGGCTTGGACTAGGCTTGGGACCGGGCGGCCGAACACGTCGCAAAGCTTAGCGAAGCCTTCGGCAAGGAAGGTTGCCTGCGCTCCGTTTGACCAGTCTCGCTGAGTAGCCTCCAGGCGGAATGTCGGCTTGCGCGAGAGTTTTCGATCGGTCGTCCACTGGCCTGGCCAGAAGACATCCGACAGGCCGGTCACGCCAATCTCCACTCGCCGGCGCGGGTCTGCGTGGAACCAATCTAGGAACCACATTGCGCGGCGCAGGCTGCTCGACCAGCCTTCGAATAAGGCCCCGACCCGCAGGCCCTTGTGATCGGCCGCCACGCCGATCACGGTGCCGTGGGTGACCCAGAGTTCGCCGGTCTCGTCGAAGTACATGGCGATGTTGGCCGACTGCAAAGGCTCCCTCGACCTCGCGCTGCGTGACCCAGTAGCGTACGAAGCCCTGTGGGGTAGGGCCGACGTTTCCGCCGTTGGTGCCCTCGGCCACCGGAGCGACCGCGTAGTTGGAGTCATAGCGCCTGACGGCGTCGACTGTGGGCAGTCCCGAAGGCCAGCCGGCCGGGATAATGCGGATGTAGGCGCGGCCACCGGGCGCGATCGTGACGGTCCGTTGGCCAAACAGCCCCATGGTGTCATGGTGGGTCAAGCGACCCTCCGATCCCGCCCAGAGCGATGCATCGGTGGGGTCGGCCGCCGTACCGGCGACCGGGATCGCGGCTGAGGCGGTCTCTAGATGGTCCTTGAGATTGCCGCGGATGGCCTCAGTCAAGGCCTCGACTAGGCGCCCCATCGTCTTGTCGCGCTCGCCCGCCTTCACCCCCTCGGCCAAGGCGTAGGTCAGTACCCGGCGGCCGCGGATGTCAAACGGCAGGTCCTCGATTTTCCAGCCGTCTGCGGTGTTGAGCACGTAAATCTGGCGACTCTGGCCAGGCGCGTTCAGGGACCAGCCTAGCTCGACCATGACGTTTGGGTTGGGGAGGGCCTTGCCCTTCTCGCTCTTTGCGATCGGGGTGACGTCACCGACGAATACCGCGCTTTCTGCGATCTTCTTCAGGACTGTCGGTGCGATTTCGACCGCGCCTGCCACCCCTTTCGTGTCATGGTCCAGCTCCGGGCGTCCGGCGGCTTCGAGGCTGAACTCGTCGCCAAGGTTGGCGACTGCCTGTTCGAGTGCAGCTTTGATAAACTGTCGGTTACGCGGCGGCGCGTAATCATCCTGCCAAGACCAAAAGACCTTCATGTCGCGTCCCGCACCCTCCGCAGCCCCTGCGTCGACGACGCGGCCTACATGTAGGTGACCGCCTTTGACCTAGCTAGCTTAGGTTGCGCCCGAAGGCACGGGGGGCGGGGCGGAGGGACCAAATGCCTTGCGTTGGTAGGCGCCGCAGTGCTCAGTAAACGGACAGGTAGGGTTCTCTGGCTGCTCGAACCAGATCCAGGCACCGCAGCGACCGCTGTTGAAGCTCAGCTCGCCGACAGGACTGACAAAGCGGTGCAGGAACCGGCCCTGCACCATGCCGCAGACTTCGTACTGCTCCCGGTCGTTCAGGGTCTGATTAAGGTGGTGGAAGACTAGGCCCACCAGACCGCTGACCTGAGCGGTCATGACTTGCAGCCAAGCGTAAATGTCCGGGATCGAATAGGGCTGCCCCCTGTCGGTTAGGCCGCGATGGTCGTATCTCACCAAGCCCGTGTCGTGGTCGAGGTGGATGGCACCCGCCGCCAGGTGGGTGAGCTCGTCGCGCAGGTACATCAAAGCGTGCGTCCAACGTGCGTCGCCGATCGCTGTCTTGAGAGCTTCGGGAAAGCCGCCAGTGATCTTGTGTGGGGCTTCTAGCACCGCGCGGGTGGAGTCCTTGAAGCCTTGCGACGAATTTTTATAGAGCGCGCGCAGCACCTTCACCGTGCAGTCAAGGGTCGAGTAGAGGTTCCAGGATGCTCGCCTCGATGACCGTGCCGATCTCCTGGGCGTTTGCTGCGGAAGTAAATCCGTGGGTGTCCAGCTGCTTGCGGTCGATCTGTAGGTTCGGCTGAAGTTTCGAGGACAGCTCGATCAGCAGGACCGCCTTTTCGAAGTGGTGGCGCACGCCGGTGATGGCGCGCTTCTCCCGGGGCGCAAGGCTGTGGGTGTGTTCGTAGAAGTGGATGAACCGATCCAGCCTGGCCCCATTGTTCGGGCACGAACATTAGCAGGGCATCGGCGATCTTGGGCATATGCTCCTCGGGGCGAAGGGGTTAATTTTACACGGTCCAGTTCAAACTGGAATACATCAGTAGCGATCGGAGAGCGGAGCTCGATGATAATGGGCGAGAGGGCTATGGCTTAAGATTAGGATGCTACTCGGCTTGTAATATCGCGGTGGCCATAGTCGACACTGACGGCCAACTAGACATGAGCATCATCCGCTGAGTCCATCACCGCGAGTGGGCATACTTAAAGTCCGCTAGTACTCAGATCCGGTCGATGAATGACGCTGACCCCAAGGTCTGACCGGGGGGCGCTACCCTCTCAGTCACCCACCCGCTTCAGCGTCGTGCGGTTGCGCTGGATCCAGGTTTCGGTCGCGTCGTCCAGATAGTCGACTTCCTTGAGGGTGGTCAGCACGTCGCCGGCGCGGGTGGTGGTTTCGCGCAGGCGGGCGGGTTTGTCGCCGTCGCGGCCGGTGGTTTCGGCGATGAGCGTCCAGTGGGCGGCGTCGGTCGGCGGGGCGGCCAGGCGCAGGGCGTAGGTGTCGAGGCTGGACGGGCGGCCCTTGCGGAAGCTGGCCGAGGTCTGCTGGCCCGTGGCCGGGTCGAGCAACTCCACCGTGGTGATCCGCACATTGCCCACCTTGGGGCCGTCGTCGAAATCGGCCTTGCGGATCAGGGTGACGCCGTCGCCGCCGTCCTCGACCAGCACCTTCATCGGCAGGCCGAACCAGCGGTTGGCCGAATAGTCGAGATATTCCAGCTTGCCTTCCCAGCGGCCGGTCGTGGCCAGGCGCAGGGCGGCGATGTCGGGCGCGGTCTGGTGCGCGGTCTGGGCGGCGGCGGGGACGCCGGCCGAGCATCAGGCCGGCGGCCAGGACGGTGAAGAGGGCGTGGCGGCGCATGGCGGGGATCTCCGGGTCCGGCTGGGGCGAGCTTCGCCACAGCTACGTCGCCACAGAACATCGGGATGCGAGGCGTTTGACTCTCAATTCACTGTGTGGCACACAGTGTGCGCCACACACCATGTGGCGCACACGATACGGCGCACACCATGCCCACGGAAACCGAGATCTTTGAACAGCTGCGCCAGGAGCTGCGGCGGGGAACCCTGATCCTGGCCGTGCTTGGCCCAGCTTCGGGTCGAGCGCTACGGCTACAGCCTGCGTCAGGCGCTTTCCCAGGTGGGCGTCGGAGATCGACGAAGGCGCGCTCTATCCCATGCTCCGCCGGCTGGAGGGGCAGGGCCTGCTCGCCAGCGAGTGGCGCGAGGAAGACAAGCGCAAGAAGCGTTTCTACCGCCTGTCGGCCGAGGGCGAGGCCGTGCTGGCCCGTCTGGCCGACGAATGGCGCGCCATCAACGACACCCTGCAACCCCTGCTCTGAGAGAGGACGGATCATGGATCTGCTCGACCGCTATCTGGGCGCCATCGCCGCCCTGCTGCCCGCCGCCCAACGCCAGGACATCATCGCCGAACTGCGCGACCTGCTGATGAGCCGCATCGAGGACCGCGAGGCCCAGGCGGGCCGCCCGCTGAACAAGACCGAACTGGAAGCCCTGTTCCGCGACTTCGGCCATCCGCTGGCCGTGGCCGGCCGCTATGGCCCGCAGCGCGCCCTGATCGGGGTGGAGCTGTATCCGTTCTATATCTTCGCGGTGAAGGTGGCCCTGGCCATCGCGGCCTTCGTGGCGGTGATCCCGGCGGTGGTCGGCTTCGTCACCGACGGCGGCGAGGTGTCCCGGATCATCAATCACGCGATCCACGACTTCATTCCCACGGCCCTGAAGCTGATCGGCCTCATCACCATCGTCGGCGCGATGGTGGAGCGCGGCTGGATCAAGGCCGGCGACTTCGGCAACTGGAAGGTCCGCGATCTGCCGCAGGTCTCGCCCCGCAAGCCGTGGTTCCGCACCACGCGGTTCGAGGCCCTGTTCGAGGTGATCTTCATGACCTTCTTCGCCCTGTGGGGGCCGGCGTCGTGGACTTCCCCGGCAGCCGTGGGCCGTTTGGTCCTGACGGGCAATTGCAGATGACCCTGGCGCCGGTCCTGACCCAGCTGCACACGCCGATCCTGCTGCTGGCCATCGGCCAGGTGATCTCGGGCCTGATCCTGGTGATCCGCCCGGCCTGGATCGCGCCGCGCGCCGTGGCCGAGATCGTGCTGTCGATCGCCGGCATCGCTCTGGCCTGGGTCCTGTGGCGTCAGATGCCGCTGGTCACCTTCACGGGCCCTGTCGACGTGATCGACGGCGTCGTGACCCTGCAGGTGATGGTCGACAACATCTTCAAGGGCTCGGCTCTGGTCGCGGTCGCCATCTGCACCGGCAAGATCCTGATCGAGGGCTGGCGGCTGGCGCGGCTGGGTCGGCGACGGTCCTCGTCCGCTCTTCCCGGCCCAGTCTGCGAGCGCGGGGTCGGGAAGAGCGGGGCAGGGGGTTATTTCTTCGGCTTGGCGGCGGTGTTGACCACCGCGCCCGGCGCCGGCGCCGACCACCGCGCCGACCGGGCCGGCCACCACCGCTCCGGTGGCGGCGCCGGTCGCCGCGCGCTGCTCCATGTTGTGGCCGCAGGCGGTCAGGAGCAGGGCGGTTGACGCTACGAAAGCCGCGCGGGCGGCCAGACGGTTCAGGCGCATGGAGGGGTCCTTGAGATGGTGAAATTACGCCATCAGTAACGGCGCCCGCTACGGTCGAGTTCCAAGAGTCAAAGCCTTGAGAACAGTGTTCCCAATGCTTCGCGGTGCGGCAAGCAAGCGAATTTTTCGATTGAGCGGTTTTTCTAGTGAATCAAGGCGTTAACGATCTTGACTGCGGCGATTTCGCTCAGAATGCATGTTGCACTGCGGCATGTGCTTGCGACTCGTGGCCAGATCGTTCATAAGCCCGTCATAAGTAGGTTTTCGGCCATATCGTGAAACGGCCGGACTTCCGCTTTTAGAGCTGCCCGACAGTGAGTTTTCCGGGTCTTTAAAGGCGTTTTTGTCGGGGGGCGGTTCGCCCTCGCCGCGCAGGACACGAGTTTTGTATATCAAGTCGCAGACGCGTGCGGACGCACGTGGGCTGGTCGGCGCCGTATTGGTCGGATCCATCACGGGTCTGGCTCTTGGCGGCGTTTACCTTGCTGGTGGGCTGGCCCAGACGGCCACCCAACACGCCCGCGTCACCCGCTTGGCCAACGGCGCCTCGGAAGGCTTTTCCGACGTCGCGCTGGTCAATGGCGTCTCCAAGATGGACCTGGGCGCGCTGGCCGTCGCCCGCCGTCACGATCCCTACACCTCCGCCGGCGCGCCGCAGCGCGACCGGCAGGTCGCCCTGATGGTGGCCCGTCTAGAGAACCGCGACGCCAGCCTGTCGGTTCCCCGCAGCGGCCCGCTCATGCTGCGCGCCAGCTTTGGCGGTCCGTTCAATCCGGCCGCCGCCCCTTTCCGCCTCGCCAATGTGCTCGAAAGCTCGCGTGAGCTCGATTGCCTGGCCGACGCCGTCTATTACGAAGCCCGCGGCGAGACCCCCAGCGGTCAGGCCGCCGTGGCCCAGGTGGTCCTGAACCGCGTCCGCCATCCGGCCTTCCCCAAGTCGATCTGCGGCGTGGTGTTCCAGGGCGCCTATCACCGCGTCGGTTGCCAGTTCAGCTTCGCCTGCGACGGCTCGATGAAGCGCAACCGCGAACGCGGCGCGTGGGGCCGGGCCCAGAAGATCGCCTCGCGCGCCTTGGCCGGCGCCGTGATGAACGAGGTCGGCTCGGCCACCCACTTCCACACCACCGGCGTCGCGCCGGGCTGGGGTCCGCGCCTGCTGCGCGTGGCCCAGGTGGGCATGCACGTGTTCTACCGCTTCGGCGGTCGCGCCGGCGCGCCGGGGGCCTTCTCGGCCTCGCCGCGTCCCTCGACCCTGGACGACCTGCCCAATGCGCCGAGCATCGCCGACATCTCGGCCGACGGCATGCCGCTGAACGGTCCGGTGGTCTATGCCGCCAACGCCGTCAGCAACGTCCAGCCTGTCTCGTCCAACGGCATGGGCGGTCCGCTGAGCTCGGGCCAGGAACCGGCGTCCGCGCCGGCCCCGGCCAAGCCGCTGCTGGAAAAGACCTCGACCGAGACCGTCAGGCCGACATCAGCGGCCTCGACCGGAGCTGCTTCCTGACGGCTCCGGGCATGTGGCTGGTGGCGAAGCGCATCTGCTTGGCGCGCTTGCCGACGAAATAGTGCAGGTCCTTGCCGGTCGCGGCGCGGAAGACCACCTCCGCCGCGTCCTCGACCGGATAGACCTCCAGCCCGCCCTTCTTCAGGGCGTCGGCCATGTTCTCGTTGCTGCCCGACGCCCCGGCGTTGAGGATCGGCGTCTCGATGAACCACGGCATCACGCAGGCGACGCTGACGCCGTGGGCGGCGTATTCGACGTCCAGCGCCTCGGATAGCCGCGCACCGCGAACTTGGTGGCCGAATAGACCGCCAGCTTGGGCGAGCCGTACAGGCCCGCGCATGAAGCCACGTTGATCAGCCGCCCGCTGGCCGCCTTCAGCGTGGTCAGGCCCGCGCGGGCGCCGTTGATCACGCCCTTGATGTTGATGTCGACCTGCAGGTCGCAGTCGGCCTCGCTGAGCTTTTCCAGCGCGCCGAACCGGGCGATGCCGGCATTGTTGAGCAGGACGTCCAGCTTGCCGCCGGTCAGCTTGGCGAAGGCGCCCAGGGCGTTGTCCCAGGCCTCGCGATGGCGGACGTCCAGCTTGTAGGTCGCGCCATTGTCGGGGCCGATGGCGGCGAGCGCGGCCTTCAGGCCGACCGCGTCGATGTCCGACAGGCCGACGAACCAGCCGGCGGCGGCGAAGCGCTTGGCGCTGGCCAGGCCGATGCCGCTGGCGGCGCCGGTGATGAAGATGGATTTGCGGCCGTTGGCGCTCATCAGGTCGTCCTCCCCTTGTTTATTATCAGCGATCAGACGCCGAGAGCGGGGAGGTGGGTCAAGACCCGCGCGCCTCAAGCCCATGGGCGAGGCGCGCGGGTAGAAAAGGACCGATCAGTCGGTCTGGTCGTCGATCTCGGCCTCGGGGCCGTTCTCTGACGAACGACTCGATGGCGTTCTTGGCGGAGGCCTTCGACGAATAACCCTCGGTCGAGAACATCACTTCGCTGTTGTAGACGAAATTGACGCGGAACTCGCCCGCCTTGTCCTTCTTGATTATGAACTTGTAGGCCATGGGTGTCTCCAGAGCGGAATGCGATGTGTCGCGTTCGCGACCCCTCGACCGTGACTTGCCGCCGGCTGGCGTGTCAATCGAGATGGACCCGGGAGAATGTGAATGAATATTGACGACCGCCTGGACCAGCTGTCCCGCCAGCTGCTGTCCGTTCCCTATGTCGACCTGAACGATGTGCAGAAGAGCGTCATCGACCTGATCTGCGACGAGGCCCCGACGGGCCTGAACCGGACGCTGGTCAATGACGATCGCAGCTACTGGGATCGCCTGGCCGACACGGTCGCCAAGGTGGGCGGCTCCTGGGGGTTCATCGGCGGCTTCAGCGCGGCGCTGATGGTCTGGATCGGCCTGAACGTGGTGCTCAAGCGCTTCGACCTGGCTTTCGACCCCTATCCGTTCATCTTCCTGAACCTGCTGCTCTCGACGGTCGCGGCCCTGCAGGCGCCGGTGATCATGATGAGCCAGAACCGCCAGGCCCTGAAGGACCGCCAGAACGCCGAGCACGACTATGTCGTCAATCTGCGCGCCGAGCTGGAGATCATGCACCTGCACGACAAGCTGGACGCCCTGCGCGAACGCGACATCGCCGAAATGAGCCGCCAGAACGCCGAGGCCCTGGCGCGGCTGGAAGCACAGGTCGCGGCGCTGGCCGGGAAGCTCGAGGCGAAGGGGTAGGGGGAGGCGGAGAGGGCTTTCGCGCCGAGCGTCGACCGGCCTCTAGAGCGCGAACACGTTCCCGGCGACTTTGACGATGTTGGCCTCGGTGATCATGAAGCACTTGCGCGCGGTAGCGGCCAGGTTGCCTGGCGGCTGGCAGCTGTAGGTGCCGGTGGCGGGCACGTTGGGAAACACGCAGGACTGGTTGTAGCCGGCTATGCCGTTGGCGGTGTAGACCGCGCTGTGGGTCGGGGCGGCGGTCCATAGCAGCACCGTGCCGAACGCCGGGGCCGCTCCGCCGGGATTGTTGAAGTCGTAGGGCGCCTGGGGCATGGCCAGCATGGCGCCCTGGGGCGATCCCGGGATCTTGCCGATCTTTTCCATGCGATCCAGCACCAAACGGTGGTGCGCCATGGCCAGAGCCTGGGCCTCCAGCGCAGCCCAATACCAGGTGGCCTGATGGCAGGTGATGCCGATGTGCCCGGGGAAACCCGCGATGACAGTGGCTTGTGCGGCGAGCGCCAAGGCGAGATCTCCCAAGCATCCGGATACTGCTGTCGAGATAACATTGTTATCGATTCTGCGCCATTGCGGCCTGCCCACTTCCTGGGCAGCGCCGCCGGCCAGGCGCCTCCCAGGGCAAAGCCCGCATCACCGATCCCCCGGCGAGAGACATCCCCCGCGCCAAGCCGGCCGAGTCCTCGTTAGCTCGCTTCATCAGCCGTCGAACGGATGGCGAAGGGGGAGTTCTCGGATGGACCTGGGCGTCCGCGCGCCGACACGGCGTCAGCTGCTTTCCGCCATCGCCGCCGTCGGCGGCACGGCGGCGCTCTATCAGGCCATGACCTCGCTGGGTCATGCGGCCGAGACCCAGTTCATGGGCCCGCCCAACCTGACCGGCGCGCGCAAGGGCGCGACCGTCATCGTGCTGGGGGCAGGGCTGGCGGGGATGCTGGCGGCCCACGAACTGACCAAGGCCGGCTACAAGGTGCAGATCCTGGAATATCAGGACCGGGCCGGCGGCCGGAACTGGTCGCTGCGCGGCGGCGATACCTATACCGAGCTGGGCGGGGCCACCCAGAAGGTCGGCTTTTCCGAGGGCAACTACCTCAATCCCGGTCCCTGGCGCATTCCGCACCATCACCGCACCCTGCTGCACTACTGCAAAAAGTTCGGCGTGGCGCTGGAGCCGTTCATCCAGTTCAACCACAACACCTGGATCCACTCGTCGCAGTCGTTCGGCGGCAAGCCGGTACGCTTCAAGGCCGCCGCCGCCGACTTCGAGGGCAATGTCGCCGAGCTGCTGGCCAAGTCGATCAACACCAAGGCCCTGGACCAGCAGGTCACGCCCGAGGATCGCGACCGGCTGCTGGAGGCCCTGAAGGGCTGGGGCATGCTGGACAAGGACTACAAGTACGCCTCCAACCTGCGCTCGGCGTCGCACCGGGGCTATGACCGGCCGCCTGGCGGGGGGATCAACGGCGCGCCGATCCCGTCGGCCCTGTACGACTTCCACGACGTGCTGGACCCGCAGGTCTGGACCTCGATGGCCTTCTTCATGGGTCACGAGATGCAGACCACCATGTTCCAGCCGGTGGGCGGCATGGACATGATCGGCAAGGCCTTCGCCAAGCAGGTGGAAGGGTTGGTGAGATATAACGCCAAGGTCAGCAAGATCGCCCAGGACGACAAGGGCGTGGCCGTCACCTATGCCGACACCAAGACGGGCAAGGTGGTCACCGCCGAGGCTGACTGGTGCGTCTGCACCATCCCGCTGGGCGTGCTGAGCCAGATCGACACCCAGGTCACAGACGAGATGGCCGCCGCCATCAAGGCCGTGCCCTATTCGGGTCAGGTCAAGATCGGCCTGGAGATGAAGCGCCGGTTCTGGGAGGAGGATGACTCCATCTATGGCGGCCACAGCTTCACCGACCAGGAGATCGCCCTGATCTCCTATCCCAATAACAACATGTTCACCGACAAGCCGGCCGTGCTGCTGGGGGCCTTCGCCCGCGAGATGGGAGCCTATCGCCTGGCCGGCATGACGCCCGAGCAGCGGATCGAGGTGGCCCTGCAGCAGGGCTCGGTCATCCATCCGGGCAACTACCGCAAGGAGTTCGCCAGCGGCGCCTCGGTGGCCTGGAGCCGCGTGCCCTGGAGCCTGGGCTGCTGCGCCCGCTGGACCGAGGAGACCCGCAAGGAACACTACCAGACCCTGGTGGGCATGGACCGCCGCATCGTCCTGGCCGGCGAGCACGCGTCTTACGTCGGCTGCTGGATGGAGGGCGCGCTGCTATCGTCCATCGACGCCATCACCCGCCTGCACAAGCGCGCCCTGGAGGCCTGAGCATGACCCTTCGTCTTCCCCTCGCGCTGGTGGCCGGCCTGCTGGCCGTCTCGGCGCCCGCCCTGGCCCAGACCCCGGCCGGCGGCGACACCGGCGGCGGCGTGGTGCGCGTCGCCAAGCCCGTCACCGGCCAGCAGGTCTATGAGGCCGTCTGCCAGGCCTGCCACATGGCCGACGCCAAGGGCGGGACGGGGGCGGCGACCATCCCCGCCCTGGCCGCCAATCCGCGTCTGGCCGGGGCGGCCCTATCCGATCTCGATGGTGGTGGTCGGCAAGGGGGCCATGCCCGGCCTGACCGGCAATCTCGACGACGCCCAGATCGCGGCGGTGGTCAGCTATGTGCGCACCAGCTTCGGCAACAGCTATCCCAAGCCGGTGACGGCGGCGGATGTGGCCAAGATCCCGCATCCGGTGCTGGGCGGGGGGCACTAGGGGGGGGGGCACTCTCCGCTCTCCCCGGCGAAGGCCGGGGCCCAGATCGAGCCCGGAGGGGCGGGTGATCTGGTCAGTCCGTAGGCGCGTCATCCCCAAACGCTCTGGATGAATCTGGACCCCGGCCTTCGCCGGGGAGAGCGGGGGTTTGGGGACGTGAAAAGCGCCCGCCGCGTGAGGCGGGCGCTCCTCGAAACCCCTAGCCCCTGATGAACGCCAGCAGGTCCTTGTTGATGACCTCGGCGTGGGTCGTCGCCATGCCGTGGGGCAGGCCGGGATAGGTCTTCAGGGTTCCCTTCTTCAGCAGCTTGATGGCCAGGTGGGCGCTGTCGGCGATCGGCACGATCTGGTCGTCCTCGCCGTGCATCACCAGCACCGGCACGGTGATGGCCTTCAGGTCGTCGGTGAAGTCGGTCTCCGAGAAGGCCTTGATGCAGTCATAGTGGGCCTTGGCGCCGCCCATCATGCCCTGGCGCCACCAGTTCTCGACCGTGGCCGGCGAGACCTGGGCGCCCGGACGGTTGAAGCCGTAGAACGGGCCGGCCGCGACGTCGTGGAAGAACTGGGCGCGGTTGGCCAGCAGCGCGCTGCGGAAGCCGTCGAACACTTCCATCGGCAGGCCGCCGGGATTGGCGGCGGTCTTCAGCATGATCGGCGGCACGGCGCCGACCAGCACGGCCTTGGCGACGCGACCGGCCTCGGCGCGCGCCACATAATGCGCCACCTCGCCGCCGCCGGTGGAATGGCCGATATGGACGGCGTTCTTCAGGTCCAGGTGCTTGGCCAGGGCGATGACGTCGGACGCATAGGTGTCCATCTCGTTGCCGACATCGGTCTGGGTCGAGCGCCCATGGCCGCGACGGTCATGGGCGATGACGCGGAAGCCCTTGCCGAAGAAGAACAGCATCTGGGCGTCCCAGTCGTCGCTGCTCAGCGGCCAGCCATGGTGGAAGACGATCGGCTGGGCGGTCTTGGGGCCCCAGTCCTTGTAGAAGATCTGCGCGCCGTCCCTGGCGGTGAAAGCCGCTGCCCTGGGCGGGCTTGCCGGCGGTGGAGGCCTTCGTGGCGGCCGCGCGAGGCAGGGCCGGAGCGGCGGCGGCGACGGTCAGGCCGGCTGCGGCGGCGATGCCAAGGCCGCCGGTCATCACGGCGCGACGCGAGGCTTGGGTGTTCGACTGGCTCATCTGGGTGTCCCTGTTTTGTGTTTGCGATATTTGTTATCGCGATAACGATATGGCTAAGGCGTCGCGTCGTGGCTGTCCAGCAGAATCTTTATCGCGATATCTTTTCTTGTAGTATGGAGGGCGAGAGGGGCTGCAAGGCCCGCCAAGGAAACGTCCTGTGCCCGTTCCGTTAGACGATCAGATCTGCTTCACGCTGTACGCCACCAGCATGGCCATCAACCGCGCCTACAAGCCGATGCTGGACGGCATGGGCATCACCTACCCGCAGTATCTGGTGCTGACCGTGCTGGGCGAGGAAGACGGCATGACGATCGGCGCGATCGCCAGCCGGCTGAGCCTGGAATCCAGCACCATCACGCCGCCGGTCAAGCGGCTGGAGCAGGCGGGGCTGGTCGAGCGCCAGCGCAGCAAGGTCGATGAACGCCAGGTCCAGGTGCGCCTGACCGACGCCGGCCGCGCCACTCTGGCGCAGAGCAACTGCCTGGGCGAGCTGATGATGGAGCGCTCGGGCCTGACGCTGGAGCAGCTGGGCGCCCTGAACCGTCAGGTCCAGGCCCTGAACGCGGCGATGGGGGCGAAGGGCTAGCGCTTCCCAGGGGCGAAATGGAAAAGCCCCATATCCTGTGCGGTCACGAGGATTATTAATTTGCCGGGCGCGACAGTGTCTTGATTGATGATATAGGCGTTTGTCATAAATCAAATTGAATATCTGTGCGGCGAAAATTCTCGCCTGATTGAAGTCGAGGTCGTGAAATATTTTGGCTTCGATCGGAATTTATTTAATGCCGCAATCCAACTATATGCCCGTCTGATGGCGATTATTCTTGTTGTCGAAGATGAGGTTTTCATTCGCCAGGCGGCGGAATGGGCCATCGAGGATCTGGGCCACACGCCGTTGATGGCCGAGGATCTGGCCGGCGCCTTGGCTCACCTTTGCGCGCCGGGACAGATCGACATTCTGTTCGTCGATATCCGGCTCAGCGACCGGTCGTCGGGCGGCTATGAGGTGGCCAATCAGGCCCTGGGGATGCGGCCGAACCTGCGCGTGCTCTACACCTCGGGCCGGCCCCTGATCGCCGAGATGTCCGACCAGTTCGTCGGGGGCGGCCAGTTCCTGCAGAAGCCCTATTCGCCTGAACAGCTGGAAGCCTCCGTCGGCAAGCTGCTGCACTAGACCCTACTGAGGCTTCGCGCCCGAAGCCGCACGGCCCGCGCCTGAGTTAGGAATCCCCATCGCCAGTTCGAAGACGGCCCCCGGCCGGACCGAAGAGTCGATCGTCAAGGCGGACGCGCTCCAGAACGCGATCTTCAACAGCGCCAACTTTTCCAGCATCGCGACCGACGCCAAGGGCGTGATCCAGATCTTCAACGTCGGGGCCGAGCGGATGCTGGGCTACACGGCCGCCGAGGTGATGAACACCATCACGCCGGCCGACATCTCCGACCCGCAGGAGCTGATCGCCCGGGCCGGGGCGCTGAGCGCCGAGCTGTCGACCCGCATCACCCCGGGCTTTGAAGCCCTGGTGTTCAAGGCCTCGCGCGGGATCGAGGACATCTATGAGCTGACCTATATCCGCAAGGACGGCACGCGCTTTCCGGCGGTGGTCTCGGTCACCGCCCTGCGCGACGCCCAGGACATCATCATCGGCTACCTGCTGATCGGCACCGACAACACCGCCCGCAAGGAGGCCGAGGAAGCCCTGCTGAAGGCCGGCGCCCTGCAGAGCGCCATCTTCAACAGCGCCAATTTCTCCAGCATCGCCACCGACGCCAAGGGCGTGATCCAGATCTTCAATGTCGGGGCCGAGCGCATGCTGGGCTATGCGGCGGGCGAGGTGATGAACACCATCACGCCGGCCGACATCTCCGATCCGCAGGAGCTGGTCGCCCGCGCCCGGGCCCTGAGCGCCGAACTGGCCACCCCGATCGAGCCCGGTTTCGAGGCCCTGGTGTTCAAGGCCTCGCGCGGGATCGAGGACATCTACGAGCTGACCTATATCCGCAAGGACGGCACGCGGTTCCCCGCCGTGGTCTCGGTCACCGCCCTGCGCGACGCGGCCGGGGCCATCATCGGCTATCTGCTGATCGGCACCGACAACACCGCCCGCAAGCTGGTGGAAGAAGAGCAGAAGCGGTCGGACCAGCGTCTGCGCGACCAGCAATTTTACACCCGCTCGCTGATCGAATCCAACATCGACGCCCTGATCACCACCGATCCGGCCGGCATCATCACCGACGTCAACAAGCAGACCGAGGCCCTGACCGGCTCGACCCGCGACGAGCTGATCGGCGCGCCGTTCAAGGACTGCTTCACCGATCCCGAACGGGCCGAGGCGGGCATCAAGCGGGTGCTGGGCGAGAAGTCGCTGACCGACTACGAGCTGACCGTGCGCGCCCGCGACGGCAAGCAGACGGTGGTCTCCTACAACGCCACCACCTTCTATGACCGGGGCCGCACCCTGCAGGGCGTGTTCGCCGCCGCCCGCGACGTGACCGAGCGCAAGCGGGTGGAAGCCGAACTGCAGCAGGCCAAGGCCGCCGCCGAGAGCGCCAGCCGCACCAAGTCCGACTTCCTGGCCAGCATGAGCCACGAGATCCGCACGCCGATGAACGCGGTGATGGGCATCGCCGACCTGCTGGCCCAGACCGCCCTGACGCCCGAGCAGGACAAGTACGTCCAGATCTTCCGCCGCTCGGGCGACAACCTGCTCAACCTGATCAACGACATCCTCGACCTGTCCAAGGTGGAGTCCTCGCAGCTGGACCTGGAGCAGACGGGCTTTTCGCTCAGCGATCACCTGGAAAAGGCGATCGAGATGGTCGCTCCCCGGGCCCAGGAAAAGGGCCTGACCCTGATCTGCGAGATCGCGCCCTGCGTCAGCAACGATCTGGTGGGCGACCCCACCCGCCTGCGCCAGGTGCTGCTGAACCTGCTGGGCAACGCCATCAAGTTCACCCAGGCCGGCGAGGTCTCGCTGCGGGTCGAGCGCGATCCCGAGGGTCTGGCGCCGACCGCCCTGCGCTTCTCGGTCTCCGACACCGGCATCGGCATCGCCGACGACAAGCTCGCGCGGGTGTTCGAGCGCTTCACCCAGGCCGACAGCTCGACGACGCGGCGCTTCGGCGGTTCGGGCCTGGGGCTGACCATCTCCAAGCGCCTGGTCGAGCTGATGGGCGGCAAGATCGGCGTCACCAGCACCCTGGACCAGGGCAGCGTCTTCGCCTTCTCGGTGCCGTTCGAGGTCTGGGCGGCGGCCAACCGGCCGGTCAGCGCGCCTGTGGGCTACGGCCCTGAAGCGCCCCTGCCGAACCTGCGCATCCTGATGGCCGAGGACTCGCCCGACAACTGCACCATCGCCCTGGCCTATCTGGAAGACACGCCCTACCGGATCGACGTCGCCGAGACCGGCCTGATCGCCTGCGAGATGTTCAAGACTGGCCGCTATGACCTGGTGCTGATGGATCGGCAGATGCCGGTGATGGACGGCCTGACCGCCACCCGCACGATCCGCGCCTGGGAAAAGTCGCACGGCCGCGCGCCGACCCCGATCATCGCCCTGACCGCCTCGGCCCTGAAAGGCGACCGCGAGACCTGCCTGGCGGCGGGCTGCACAGCCTATCTGACCAAGCCGATCAAGCAGGACGTGCTGCTGCAGGCGATCCGGGACTATTCCGCCGTCACCGCCACGCCGACAAATGATGTTGCTGCGGGCGCGCCACCGCCGTGGCGTCCCAGCGCCCGGCTGGCGGCCCTCATTCCCAGCTATCTGGAAAGCTGCCGGGGCCACGTCGTCACCATGCTGGACGCGCTGGACAGGGCCGATCTCCAGCCCGTGACCATCCTGGGGCACAACCTGCGCGGTTCGGGCGGCGGCTTTGGCTTCCAGCCCATCACCGACTTGGGGGCCGGCCTGGAACTGGCGGCGGACGGCGGCGACATCGTCGCCTCACGCCGGCTGGTCGAGCAGCTGTCCCGCTATCTGGAGGCCCAGCGCTAGAGCCTTTCAGCTTCATACCTATGAAGCGTTCAAAAGGGCTCTAAATCATACACTTAGGACGTGATTGCCGCCGAAGCCGCGTACGCTTTCGGCTATCGCGCTCTAGGCGGGGTGACGGGTCAGGCCCCGCTCTCGAGCAGGACCCGGCTGACGGTGTCTTGCAGCAGCTGATCGGTCACCGGCTTGATCAGCACGGCCGCCGGATGGTCCTGGTTTATCCGGGCGATCGTGGCCGGTTCCTGCGAGCCGGTGATGTAGATCACCTTGGAGCCGACGGAGTCGTGGATGGCCATGGCGGCGTCGACGCCATCCTTCTTGCCCCGCAGCCGCATATCCATGAGCACGACCGCCGGTCGATGCTTCTCGGCGAGCATGATCGCGTCATCGGCCGTCGCGGCCGTGCCACAGACCTCCAGGCCCATCATTTCCATGTGAAGGCACCAGAGCTCCACGATCATCGCCTCGTCATCAACGACAAGGACCGACCTGTTCAGCTTGGTCATGAGGACTCCATCAGGGGCACAAAGATTTCGGTTGTCGTTCCGGGGCCGTGTCGAACCGTCATCTCGCCCGCGAGCTGCGCGACGAGCTTGTTGATAATGCTTGAACCAGAGCCCGGCGCCGCCGGCTTCTGGGACAGGTTCGCCTGACCGCGGCCATTGTCCGACACGGTCAGGGTCATCCCCCCGGCCTCGTCCGTCTGCAGCGTTACCATGATCTGGCCCCCCATGTCGGAAAAGGCGTGCCTGAGAGAGTTGGTCAGGAGTTCGGTGACAAGCAGGCCCAGCGGCGCCGCGACATCCATGCCGACATGGAGAGGGCAGGCCTCGACGGTCAGCCTGATCCGGTCATTGGCCGCGCCGTCCATCAGATTGGCGGACAGCTCGTTCAGGAACGGGCCGATATCGAAAGTCTGCAGGTCCGACGAGGTCATCAGCTGCTGATGCACCAGACCCAGGGCGAAGACCCGCGACCGCAGCTCCATCAGGGCGGCGCGCGCCGCCGGGTCGGTGATCTTGAGCGCCTTGATCAGCAGCAGGCTATCGACCACCTGAAGGTTGTTCTTCACCCGGTGATAGACCTCGCGCAGCAGCAGGTCGCGATCGGCCAGGGCCCGGGTGCGCTCCACCACGACCCGTTCCAGGTCGACCCTGGCCTGCTCCAGCGCCAGCTCCGTCCGGCGGCGTTCGCTGATGTCGCGCAGGATCTTGGAGGCCCCGACGATCACGCCTTGCGCGTCGCGGATCGGCGAGATGGTCACCGAAACCGGGAACTCCGAACCGTCCTTGCGCCGGCGCACGGTCTCGAAGTGATCGACGCGGGTTCCGCGTCGAATGTGCTCGATGATCCGGCTTTCTTCGTCCAGGCGGTCGGGCGGGAACAGGACCTGCACCGGCTGGCCGATGATCTCGTCGGCGCTGTAGCCGAACATGGACGCCGCGCTGGGGTTCCAGCTCTGGATGGTCCCGGCCAGGGTCTTGCCGATGATGGCGTCATCGGACGAGTCCACGATCGCGGCGAGATAGGCGGCGTTCAGGAGGCTGTCGCGACGATCGACTCTCTGCATTGCTCAAGGCTCCCTGCCGCACTGTGGGCGCCTTGCTCGGGACAAGTCGATCCCTCTTAGTCCGGCATCGTCTCAAACACCTCAACCCCCTCGGGGATCAGCGCCCAGTCCGGGCGGTCGCGGTTGAAGATCGCCATGCGGGGCTGGAAGCGCGTCGGGTCGTCCAGCGAGCCGGCATAGATCGTGTGCGAGACGTCCTGACCGACCACGCCGCCGAACACCAGGCCGCCGCAGGTGGGGCAGGAGTTGCGGACCGCTTCGGTTCCCCGGAACGAGAGCGAGCGGAACTGGCGGGTCTCGCCGCTGAAGCGCACCTGCTCGGCATCGAAGCCCATGAAGGGAATGAAGCCCGCGCCGGAGGCCTTGCGGCAGTCGGCGCAATAGCAGTGGCCGGCATAGTCGGGCTCGCCGGTGGCCTCATAGCGCACCGCGCCGCACAGGCAGCCGCCGGTATAGGACGTCGTCATCGCTCACCCCGCCCTGGCCGTGCGGCGCAGCGCCTGGGGCGGCTGCCCGAACGCCCGGATGAAGGCCCGGCGCATCCGCTCGGGATCGCCAAAGCCGGTCTCCAGGGCCACATCCTCCACCTGCAGCGGCTGGCTGTCGAGCAGGGCGCGGGCGGCCTCGACCCGCAGGCGCTCGACGGCCTTGGCCGGGGTGACGCCGGTCTCGGCGGCGAACAGGCGGGCGAAGTTGCGCGGGCTCATGGCCGCCCGGTCGGCCAACTGCTCGACGCTGAGGCTTTCGGCCAGGTGCTCGCGGGCCCAGGCCAGCAGGCTGTCGAAGCGCTTGGCCTTCAGGTCCAGCAGGGCCGAGAACTGCGACTGGCCGCCGGGGCGGCGGTGATAGACCACCAGCTGCTGGGCCACCCGGCGGGCCACGGCCTCGCCCTCGTCGGCGCCGATCAGGGCCAGCGACAGGTCGATGCCGGCGGTGATGCCGGCCGAGCTCCAGATCATGCCGTCCTGAACGAAGATCCTGTCGGGCTCCAGCCGGATGGCCGGATAGCGCTTCTGGATGTCTTTCGTCCGGCTCCAGTGGGTGGTGGCGCGCTTGCCGTCCAGCAGGCCGGCCTCGGCCAGGATGTAGGTTCCCGAACAGACGCTGGCGACCCGGCGGGCCGTCTTCGCCGCGTCACGGACATAGGCCAGGGTGGCGGGGCAGGTGGCCGGCGTGTGCACGCCGTCGCCGCCCGAGACGATCAGGGTGTCCAGAGGCGGCGCCTCGGCCAGGACGGTGGTGGCGACGGCCATGCCGGACGAGCTGGCGATCATGCCGCCGTCGCGGGACAGGAAGACCAGGCGGTAGGCTCCCGGCGAGAACCGCGCGGCGATCTCGAACGTCGCGATCGGGCCGGTGGCGTCCAGCAGCTGGAAGTCCGGATAGACCAGAAAGCCGATCGTGCGGGTCATGGCGGAATCCGAGGGAATTATGTCATTTCAGCCAGACGCTAGGCCGGCGATGATGGGGCGTCAAACGGAGATGTCCCCATGGCTCCCCTCGCTTCCAGAGACGTCGAACCCCTGAACATCGTCTTCGCCCTGTTTCCGGGCGTCACCCATCTGGATTTCACCGGCCCGCACCAGATCCTGTGCCGCCTTCCCGGCGCGAAAGTCACGGTGGCCAGCCTGGACGGCGGCGAGATCGAGGCCGACGGCCTGATCTTCGCGCACCTGCCGCGCCTGGCTGACGTGCAGGCGTGCGACGTGCTGGTCGTGCCCGGCGGGTTCGGGACCACCCAAGCCATGGGCAATGAGGCCTTCCTCGACCAGATCCGCCGGCTGGCCGGGGGCGCGCGCTATGTCACCTCGGTCTGCACCGGCTCGCTGGTGTTGGGCGCTGCGGGGCTGCTGAAGGGCAAGCGCGCGGCCTGCCACTGGGCGTGGCGGGATCAGCTGTCGCTGTTCGGGGCGATCCCCGACGCGAGCCGGGTGGCGCGGGACGGCAATGTGTTCACCGGCGGCGGGGTGACGGCGGGCATCGACTTCGCCCTGACTATCGCCGCCGAGATCGCCGGCGACGACTTCGCCCAGGGCCATCCAGCTGGCCGTCGAATACGCCCCCGCGCCGCCGTTCGAGGCGGGGCGGCCGGAAACCGCGCCGGCCAAGGTGCTGGAGCGGGTTCAGCGGATGTACGGCCAGGGCATGGACGAGCGCCGGGCGGCGGCCGAGAAGGCCGGGGCGCTGGTGTGACTTTGGTAGCCCTCCCCCTCGATGGGGGAGGGTTGGGTGGGGGTGATAGGGCGGTGGCGGCTGAACCGCTGCATCACCCCCATCCCCAACCCTTCCCCCATCCGCCAACGGGAAGGGAGATTCGACTTTCCCTCCACCTCCTCTAGGCTCCCCTCCAAAGTCGGCGAACGACCGGCGTGGGGGAGGGGATGTCATGCGCAAGCCATGGCTGTTGTTTGTGCTGGGTGTGATCCTGGTGCTGGGCGGAAGCGCGCTGGCCTGGAAGGTCCAGACGGCGGGCGGGATCAAGGTCACCGAGGTGACGTTCCCCGGGGCCGGCGGCACGCCGATGAGCGCGCTGCTGTATGTGCCCAAAAACGCAACCGCCGCCACGCCGGCGCCGGGCGTGCTGGCCGTGCACGGCTACATCAATTCCCGCGAGACCCAGAGCGGCTTCGCCATCGAGTTCGCCCGGCGCGGCTATGTGGTGCTGGCCCTGGACCAGACCGGCCACGGCTATAGCGGCGGGGCGGCCTTCTCGAACGGCTTCGGCGGTCCCGATGGCCTGAACTATCTGCGCGGCCTGAAGATCGTCGATCCGAAGAATATCGGGCTGGAGGGCCACAGCATGGGCGGCTGGACGGTGCTGGCCGCCGCCGCGACGATGCCCGACGCCTACAAGGCCGTGGTGCTGGAGGGCTCGTCGACCGGCAAGCCGTTCGCCGCCGACGGCACGCCGACCTGGCCGCGCAACCTGGCCCTAGTCTACAGCCGCTATGACGAGTTCTCCAAGCTGATGTGGGGCGTCGACAAGGCCCGCGACGTCACCAGCAGCGCCAAGCTGCAGGCGGTGTTCGGGGCAACCGGCGCCATCGAGCCCGGCCGCGTCTATGGCTCAGTGGCCGACGGCACGGCGCGGCGGCTGAGCACGCCGGCCACGACCCATCCGGGCGACCACATCTCGCCCACCGCCATCGGCCACGCGCTGGACTGGTTCGCCCTGACCCTGACGGGCGGAACCCCGCGTCCGGCCGGCGACCAGATCTGGATGTGGAAGGAGGCTGGAACCGGCGTCGCCCTGATCGGGGCGGTGGTGCTGCTGCTGGGAACCTTCGAACTGCTTTTAGCCCTGCCGCTGTTCGCTCCGCTGCGCCACGCGCCCCAGCCCACGGTGACCCAGCGCGACAAGGGCTGGTGGGGCGCGATGGCGATCACCGCCATCCTGCCGGCTCTGACCTATTTTCCGTTGTTCATCCTGGGCATGCTGGCCCTGAAGCCCAATGCGATCCTCAAGCAGGGGATCACCAACCAGGTGCTGACCTGGGCCGTGCTGGGCGCGCTGCTGACCCTGGCCCTGGGCGCGATCGGCAAGCGGGACAAGCCGGTCTTCACGCGCCAGCTGCCGCTGTCGATCCTGATCGGCGTGGCCAGCATCACGGTGCTGTACGGCGCGCTGGCCGGTCCACCGCCTGTTCCTGGTCGATTTCCGCTTCTGGGTGGTGGCGCTGAAGCGCTTCAGCCCGGCCCAGGCGCAGCTGGCCCTGGTCTACGTGCTGCCATTCACCTTCGCCTTCGGGGTGACCCTGCGGACCCTGCTGGCGCGCATCCCGGTGGCGGGCGACAGCGGCGCGCGGCTGTACGTCAGCGCGATCCTGGCGCTCAGCGGCGGCTTTGCCCTGCTGCTGGGCCTGGACTATGGCGCGCTGTTCCTGACCGGTCGCCTGCCGACCGCCTTCGACCCGTTGTCGACCGTGGTGGCCATCCAGTTCCTGCCCCTGACCGCCCTGATCGCGGTGGTCGGCGTCTTCACCTGGCGGCGCACCGGCGGCTACGCGGCGGCCAGCGTCCTCTGCGGCCTGCTGCTGACCTGGTACATGGTGGCGGGAACCGCGACCCAGGTGGCCTGACGCGGGGGCTGGGCGTCGGGCTCCAGGGGTATGATCTGGAGCCCGTCAGGCGCCGCCGAAGATGAAGTCGGCCTTGTAGTAGCCCTTGGCGGGATCAAGGATATCGATCGCGAACGGCGCCGAGCCGTCAGACAGGTCGGCCAGCCAGGCCGCGTTCGAGCGGGCCATGACGCCGACATCGGCCTTTTCCGCTTCCGCGAGCAGCCATCCGACCATGGCGGCCTTGGTTCCGATGCCGTTGGCGCCGTCAGCGCCGTAGGCGGCGAAATAGTCTACCCGGCTGTCGATCAGGGCGTGCACCTTGGCGTCGGTCGGGGTCCCGCCGAAGATGGTCTTGTAGGCCTCGCGCGTCGCGTCGAAGAGGCTCAGCGCGCCGTAGGTGACCGCGAACGCCTCCTTGCCCTCGCCCAGCTTGCCCAGATTGACCGCGAAATTGATGTAGCGGTTCTCCAGATTGAAGCTCTGGTAATAGGCGCTGTTGAGGTTGTTGGCGTTGGGGCCGGTGGGCGAGACCAGATAGTCGATCCCGGCCTGGCCGGGGATCTTGCCGGTGAAGAACGCATAGGCCAGCGTCGCCACCGAGGTCGAGGCGTCGGCGGCCTTGATGATGGAGGTCAGGGCGTCGGCCTCGCCCAGGCCCGCATGGAGCTTGAACAGCAGATCGGTGGCGATGCTTTCAAGCGCCGCCGCGCCGGGCGCACCGCGAAGGATCGACGAGAAGGCGGTTTCGATCGCCGTGGGCAGCGAGAGGCTCAGAGCGACGGACTTGTCCGAAAACCGCAGGATCTCGATGTTGCTGAGCGTATCCTTGCCGTCACGGCCGCTGCGCTGGTCGGTGACCGTCCAGGCGCCGTCGGGCGTCTTCGTCCAACTGTAGTCGCTGCTCGCCCCGGCATACAGCGCCGCATCGATACCGGCTCCGCCGTCCAGCGCGTCGGCGCCGCCGCCGCCCGTCAGGTCGTTGGCGGCGGCATTGCCCTTGATCACGTCATCAGCGCCGCCGCCGACCGCGTTCTCGATCGTCACGCCATAGGCGATCGCCAGATTGTCCCGCCAAGTGAACAGCTGGCCGCCCTGATAGTTGAAGTCGAAGGTGATGGAGTAGTCCATCTCCTTGAAATCAATAAGCTGTTGCTCATAGGCGTAGATGCCGATGCTGGAAAAAGAGCCGGCGTTCAGGTCGATGATCGACGGGCGCGCGACGTTGGAGGTGTCGATCGTATCGCGCCCGCCCGCGTCATAGATCGTCTGAATGACGGGATTGGTCGCGCTGAAGCTGAAGATCGTGTCGCCGGCGTTCGTGGTCGTGGAGGCGCCATATTTCGCCTGGATCGCCAGGACGTCGAACAGCATTGGCGTCGAGGGCTCGATATAAAATCGCTCGATGCCGCTGGCGGTGCGAACATAGGCAACGGCGTCGGCGATCCGCGTGTACGACATCACCGTGTAGCGCGCGGTGTCGTAGGCGGCCGGAAGTGTTTCCCCGTCTTCAAACGGATGCTTCAGGCCAAGGGCGTGGCCAAGTTCGTGCAGGGCGATGTCGATGAAGCCGTTGATCGTGCCATAGCTGTCGACGAGCAGCGCGGTATTGGACGTGGGGGTTTTTATCGCCCCGAACCAGACGTCCCCTGCCACAGCGGATGCCTGACTGGATGGAATATAAGCCCAGGACGTCGTCGGCTTGCCTGAAATCGCCGCACGAATATCGCCGGGCTCGACCAGGTCGTTGGTTTCCACCATCGGGATGTTGATGAGCTTGGCCCAGGACGAAACCGCCTGGCGAAAATACAGAGCCTGGGTCGTGTTCAGCAGAGCGTAGTAGGGATCTGTGGGCTCGGAGTCGGCGGCGTAGCCCGGCCATGTGCTGCCGGTCACCGGCACGCTGTAGGTGATCCGGGCGCCTTTCCAGGTCGCCGTGAAGCTCAGGGCTGCGATAGCTTGATCGACGATGCTCATCGAGCCTCCGGGGGATGGACCTGGATCGCGGCCAACATTTCGATAGGAAATGTATAGTTAGAGATCCCGCAGGTGTAATGGCCTCTTTTGCTTCCGACGCGTGTATTTTCATTGTGCGCGTCAGGTCTCTGGTCAACGGCTGCCCGCCTCCTCGCATCTGCGGGTGCGCGGTCCTATATCCGCCTGCCACCCCCTGTCTGGAGCCGCGCCCGTGACCAAGCCCCTGAAGATCGATTTCGTCTCCGACGTCTCGTGCCCCTGGTGCATCGTCGGCCTGGGCGGGCTGGAGACGGCGCTGGAGCGGGTGGGCGATCTGGTCGAGGCGCAGATCCATTTCCAGCCCTTCGAGCTCAATCCCAACATGCCGCCCGAAGGCCAGAACATCGTCGAGCATATCGGCGAGAAGTATGGCGCGACGCCCGAGCAGTCGGCCGCCAACCGCAAGGCCATTCACGAGCGCGCCGCCTCGGTGGGCTTCACGATGAAGACCAGCGAGACCAGCCGCATCTGCAACACCTTCGACGCCCATCGCCTGCTGCACTGGGCCGGCCTTGTGGGCGGGCAGGCGGCCCTGAAGCGGGCGCTGTTCGAGGCCTATTTCACCGACAACCAGAGCCCTGCCGATCATGACGTGCTGGTCGGCGCCGCCGAGAAGGCCGGTCTGGACGGCGTCGCCGCGCGCGCGGTGCTGTCATCGGGTCAATACGCCGCGGAAGTGCGCGAGGCCGAGCGCGCCTGGCAGGCGGCCGGCATCACCTCGGTGCCCGCCGTGATCATCAATGACCGCTATCTGATCTCGGGCGGCCAGCCGGCCGAGTATTTCGAGCAGGCGCTGCGCCAGATCGCGGCCGAGGCCTGAGAGAGCGGCCTGAGGTCGGGTCGGGGCAATTGCGGCGATCCTGCAACAATCCGACCGCGAAATGACCCCAGTCGCGCCGTTGCAAAGCCCGGTTCGCCTCCCAATCTAAGACTCGACGCGGACAACCCGGCTTCCCCCCCCCCGGCCGGCCCCAGCGTCCTTAAAAGCGCAACGCTCGTGCTCCCCCGGCACGGGCGTTGTTCGCGTTTAGCCGACCTTTACGCCCGTCATCGAGATCGCCGCGAAGACCTCGTCGGTGAAGAAGCTGACCGGCTCGTCCTGGCCCTGCGCGCCCAGCACATACAGCAGCGGCAGATAGTGCTCGGCGCTGTTGATCGAGATCTCGGCGTCGGGGCCCAGCCCTTGCCAGTCGATCAGCGGGTCGTGGTCGCCCGCCGCGATCAGGGCCTTGGCCCTTTCGTTGAAGCGGTCGGCCCACGGCGGGGCTTCAGGGCGGCGGAAGTCGGCGGCTCGCAGGTTGTGGACGATGTCGCCGCTGCCGACGATCAGCACGCCCTCATCGCGCAGGGCGGCCAGGCGTTGGCCGGCCTCATAGTGCCAGCGGTTGGATCGGCCGCGATCCAGGCTGATCTGCACCACCGGCACATCGGCGTCCGGATACATCGGCTTCAGCACGCCCCAGGCGCCGTGGTCGAGGCCCCGGCTGGGATGCTGCACGACCGGGTCGGGCGACAGGATCTCGCCGATCCGCGCGGCCAGGGCCGGATCGCCCGGCGCGCGGTACCGCACGTCGAACAGGGCCTGCGGAAAGCCGCCGAAATCGTGGATGGTCTCGGGATGCTCCGCCGCGCTGACGGCGGTGGCGCCGTGCGTCTCCCAGTGGGCGCTGACCATGGCGATGGTGCGCGGCCGGGGCAGGTCGCGACCCAGCCGGGCCCAGGCCTGACTCCAGCCATTGTCTTCGATGGCGTTCATCGGCGAGCCGTGGCCGACGAACAGGACGGGCATGCGCGACATGACGATCTCTTTCGACACAGTGATAGTTACAGATAGGCGGCGCGTCATCTTACCGCAAGATGGAGCCAAACGACGGCTTTTCCGGCGCGGCCGGCTTTGTTAAGGCCATGGCCGTGACCGTTCCTGCTTCGCCTCCTGTCGCGCCAGACGCCGCTCCGATCGCGACCGGTGTTTCCGTGCGCGCGCATCGCGCCGTCCGGGGCGGGGCCCTGGATTTCCTGCGCTTCCTGGCCTCGCTGCTGATCGTGCTCTACCACTTCGGGGCCGAGAGCCCGATGCGGATCGAGCGCTTCCACCAGGTGTTCTCGCGCGGCTTCCTGGCCACCGATTTCTTCCTGATGCTGTCGGGCTATGTGCTGGGCCGGGCCTATGGCGCCTCGACCCTGTCGGGAAAGATCACGCCGGCCCGCTTCTGGCTGCGCCGCGCCGCCCGCGTCTGGCCCGGGCACCTGATGGTGCTGGCGGCCATGGCGGTGCTGGTGCTGATCCTCAACACCATCGGCACCGACGCCCACAAGCCCTCGCGCTTCGCCTGGGACCAGCTGCCGGTCCAGGCCCTGCTGATCCACGCCTGGGGCTTTCCCAGCGACGGCTGGAACCTGCCCAGCTGGTCGCTGTCGGCCCTGATCGTCTGCTACGCGATCTTCCCGTTCATGTGGAAGGCCGCCAACAAGATCCGCCATCCGGTGGTTCTGCCGCTGATCGGCCTGGTGACGGTGATCCTGTTTGAGGTGGTGGCGCGTTTCGGCTTCCACCACGCCCTGGCCGACCTGCAGTTCCAGTTCGGCGTGGTGCGGGCCCTGCCGCTTTTCGTGCTGGGCGTGTGCCTGGCCCGCGCGGTCGAGATGGACTGGCCCTCGGAACAGGTCGCCCGCGCCCTGTTGTTCGGCGGCATCGGCCTGCTGGTGGTCTGGCAGTTCCTGGACCGCTACGCCCTGCCTGACGTGCTGATCTTCGACCTGCCCAGCCTGCTGGCCATCGCCTGCATCGTGCTGGGGGCCGGCCGCCTGCCGGTGAAGAAGCCCCGCGCCTGGATTGAGGAGGGCGCCAAGCTGTCGTTCGCCCTGTTCATCACCCACATCCTGGTGGGCGTGATCTACTGGAGCGCCGTCCACAAGCTGATCGAGAAGGTGCCGATCGGCATCGGCTGGCAGTGGCTGATGTGGCTGGCCGGCTTCCCGCTGGCCTATGGCGTGGCCTGGGTGTTCCACACCTATATCGACCAGCCGCTGCAGGACCGGCTGGCGCCGTGGCTGCGGCGGTCTTGAACCCTCTCCCATAGGGAGGGGCAGGGTGAGGGGTTACGGCGTCCGACGGAGCGCCGGCACGCCGGCTAGCCACCGTAACCTCTCACCCTCCCACCGCTTCGCGGCGGGCCCCTCCCTCTCCCTATGGAAGAGGGGTTCCGTAGGTCAGCCCACCGCGCTAACACCGCCAGCATGACCCGTCTGATCCCCCTCCAAGGCGTTGAGAACCTCCGCGACTATGGCGACTACGCCGCCGGCGTGGGCCGTCTGAAGCGGGGGGTGCTGTATCGCGCCGCCCACCAGTCCCAGGCCACCGACGAGGACCTGGCGGTGCTGGCCGGCCTGAACCTGGCCACCCTGGTTGATTTGCGCCGGCCCAACGAGCGCGAGCGCGACCCGTCGCGGCGCTGGGAGGGCTTCGCCGTCGACCTGATCGAGAACGACCAGGGCTCGCCGGATGATCCCTGGCACACCTTCCTGCACAGCTCGGACCTCAGCGTTCAGTCGATCCACGACTACATGGTCGAATATTATCGCCGCCTGCCGTTCAAGGAGCGGCACATCGACCTGTTCCGCCGCTACTTCCTGGCCCTGGCGGAAGGGCGCGGGCCGGTGCTGATCCACTGCGCGGCGGGCAAGGACCGCACCGGCGTGCTGGCGGCCCTGACCCACCACGTGGCCGGCGTGTCGGACGACGACGTCATCGACGACTATCTGCTGACCAATGACCACAGCCGCTTCGAACGGCGCGGACCCAAGTTCATGGCCGCCATTCACGAGGCCACCGGCCGCACGCCGTCCGAGGCGGCGATGCGCGCGGCCATGGGCGTGGAAGCCGACTACCTGGCCGCCGCCTTCGCGGTGATCAAGGACCAGCACGGCTCGCTGGACGGCTATCTCGAACAGGCGCTGGAGCTGGATGCCGCCACCCGCGAGGCCGTCAGGGCGCATATTCTGCTCTGACAGCTTGGTAGGTGACAAACGCCCGTTTAAACGCCACGCTCTACCCCAAGCGACCGCACAAGACGGCGCTCTGACCAGGGTAGGGCATGAACGAGATCACTGGCACGCCGCCGGGCTTGGCGGACGTTGCGTCGGACGGCGGCCTGATCCAGATCGACAAGCCCCCAGGGGCGGCCAAGGGCCTGTCAAAGGGCGCGCTCAGCTGGATCTTCCATCAGGGGTCGCGCGACGCCTATGTCGTCCTGATCACCATCTACATCTTCGCGCCCTATTTCTCGCGGGTGCTGGTCGGCGATCCGGTCAAGGGTCAGGCGACCATGGCCGATATCGCCACCGCCTTTGGTCTGCTGACGGCGCTCACCGCCCCGCTGCTGGGCGCTTCGATCGAGCGCTATGGCCCGCGAAAGCCGTTCCTGATCGGCATTCTGGCGATCATGCTGCCGCTGCTGATGCTGCTGTGGCTGGCCCAGCCGAACGATGGACCGTCGGTAGCCGTGATCAGCGCGGTCCTGATCGTGCTGGGCGTGTCGTATAACTGGGGCGACGTGCTCAACAACTCGCTGCTGTCGCGGGCCGCCGAGCCGGGCCAGGAGCCGCTGGTGTCGGGGCTGGGCTACGCCATGGCCAACGGCCTGTCGGTGAGCCTGCTGATCTTCATGATGTGGGCCTTTGTCCTGCCCGGCGCGGTGGACTGGCCCGGCGTGCCGGCCGCGCCGCTGTTTGGCCTGCCGACCTCCAACCACGAGCCGGCCCGCCTGTCGGGTCCGATGGCGGCCGGGGTGATGCTGCTGGGCGCGATCCCGTTCCTGCTGTGGACGCGCGATGCGCCGCGCACCGGCCTGTCGATACTGGCCAGCCTGCGCCACGGCGTCGGACTGCTGATGGACACGCTCAGCAACCTCAAGGGCCACCGCGATGTCGCGACGTTCCTGGCGACGCGGATGCTCTATTGCGACGGCATGACGGCCCTGCTTGTGTTCAGTGGCCTGTTCGCCGCCGGCCTGATGGGCTGGGGCGAACTGGAGATGCTGGCCTATGGCATTTCGCTGTCGATCTTCGGCGTGCTGGGCGGCTTCCTGGCCCCTGGCTGGACAGGACCCTGGGTCCGCGCCGAGCGGTGCAGCTGGAGATCTTCGGCTGCCTGATCGTGCTGATCAGCGCCCTGGGCATGGGACGCGACAGGATCCTCTATTTCTGGAGCTATGACGCCGCCGCCCATGGGCCGCTGTGGAACGGGCCGCTGTTTCGCACCCTGCCGGAGGTGATCTATCTGGGCCTGGGCCTGCTGATCGCGGTGTTCGTCACCGCCCAGTACGCCTCCAGCCGACCTTGCTGGTGCGTGCTGGCGCCGCCCGGCCGCGGCGCCGCCTTCGAGGCCTGTTCGCTGCGTTCGGCCACCGGCGACGGACTGGGTGCGCTCTGCTGCTGCCGACGCTGGCGGCCGCGGGTCTTCCAGCAGCCAGGTGGCCGGCTGCGGGCGCGGTCGTCGGCCTGTTGACGCTGGGCGCGCTGGGCGCAGTGCCTCGCCAAGGGCGGGGGCGGGAGGTCGGGTAGATCCTCCCCCTCCGGGGGAGGTGGCCCGGAGGGCCGGAGGGGGCAGCACGGCGCTATGCCGAGATGGCCCCCTCAGTCGCTCCGCGACAGCTCCCCCAGAGGGGGAGCATCTGCTAAATCCCCCGTCATGCGCCGCGTCGCCCTTCATTCCGCCCCCTGGCGCGAGCCGGTCTGGGCGTTGCAGCCCTTCCGGGACGAGGTCCATGCCTGCGCCCTGCTGTCGGGGGGCGGTGAGCGGTGGTCGTATCCGCTGCGCGCGCCGGACGCGGTGCTGACCATCAACGCCGCCGATCCGCGTGATCCGTTCCAGGCGCTATCGGCCCTGATCGGTCCGCGCCTGGCGAGCGATCCGGAAGGCCCGGCGTTCCAGGGCGGGGTCATCGGGCTGGGCGCCTATGAGCTGGGCGAGCGGGTCGAGGCCCTGGGCCTTGGCCGCACGAACTGGCCCGATCTGACCTGCGCCCGCTATCCCGCCCTGCTGGCCTTCGACCATCGCGAGCGCCGGGTGGTCGCCGTCGGCCGGGGCGACACCGACGCGGAGGCGGCCGAGCGGGCGAGGGCGGCCCTGGCCTGGCTGGACGCGCCGGTCGATGGGCGGCCGCCGCTCGAAGGCGCGCTATGCCCTGCGCTCCACGCCACCGACGGCCAGGCCTATGAGGCCGCCGTCGCCGATGTGGTCCGCCGCATCCATGGCGGCGAGATCTTCCAGGCCAATATCGCCCGCGCCTGGACCGGACGGCTGACCGATGGCGCCGATCCGTTCGACCTGTTCACGCGGCTGCGCGCCCAGAGCCCGGCGCCGTTCTCGGCCTATTGGCGGCTGGAGGGCAGGGCGCTGGTCTCCAACTCGCCCGAGCGGTTCCTGAAGGTCTCGCCCGACAGCGCCATCGAGACCAAGCCGATCAAGGGCACGCGCCCGCGCGGCGCCACGCCCGCCGAGGACGCCCGTCTGGCCGCCGAGCTGTCGGCCAGCGCCAAGGACCGGGCCGAGAACCTGATGATCGTCGACCTGATGCGCAACGACCTGGCCCGGGTCAGCCCGGCCGGCAGCGTCAGGGCGCCCGAGCTGTTTCGGGTCGAGACCTACGCCAATGTCCACCATCTGGTGTCGACCGTGACCGCGCGCCTGAGCCCGGGACTGGGCGTGGCCGACTTGCTGCGGGCCAGTTTCCCGCCGGGGTCGATCACCGGCGCGCCCAAGGTCCAGGCCATGCGGGTGATCGCCGAGCATGAGCCGCCGCGCGGGCCCTATTGCGGCTCGCTGTTCTGGGCCGGCTTCGACGGGAGTTTCGACTCCAGCGTGCTGATCCGCACCGTGGGACTGGAGCAGGACGCCGCCGGCTGGACGCTGGAAGCACGGGCCGGGGCGGGGGTCATCGCCGACAGCGATCCCCACGCCGAGCGGCTGGAGACCGAGACCAAGATCGCCGCCCTGAAACGCGCCCTGACGGAGACCGCCGGATGATCCCGCTGGACGATCGCGGCCTGCTGCTGGGCGATGGCCTGTTCGAGACGATGCTGGCGCTGGACGGCGCGATCCCGCTGATCGAGGCGCATCTGGACCGCCTGGCCGGCGGCTGCGCCACGCTGGGCCTGCCCGCCCTGGATCGCGACGCCGCCCGCGCCCTGTGCCTTGGGGCCGCGCCGGCGTCGGGTCGCGCGGCCGTGCGGCTGACCCTGACGGCCGGGTCCGGCGGGCGGGGGCTGGATCGTCCGGATCCGGTCGCGCCCCGCCTGCTGGCGAGCGCCGCCCTTTCGCCGCCCGTTCAGACGCCCGCCGCGCTGATCGTCGCCGCCGCGCGCCGCAACGAGGGTTCACCCGCCGCGCGGCTGAAGACCCTGTCCTATCTCGACAACGTGCTGGCCCGGGCCGAGGCCAGGGCGGCCGGGGCCGACGAGGCGGTGATGCTGAACAATCGCGGCGAGGTCGCCTGCGCCGGGGCGGCCAATCTGTTCTGGATCGAGGGCGAGCAGATGTTCACCCCCGCGCTCGCGTGCGGGGTCCTGGCGGGGATCACGCGGGGCCGGCTGCTGGGGATGATCGCTGTGGCCGAGGTCGCGGCCGACGCGGCGCGGCTGGACGCGGCCGACGCGGTGTTCCTGACCAACAGCCTGATCGGGGTGCGGCCGGTGTCGCGCCTGGGCCACAGAACCTTCGCGCCGCACGCCCTGGTGACGCGACTGGCGCGGGACGTGCTCTAGCCGGTCACTTTCATCACCGTCTCCGACCGGCGGGGGCGCAGGTAGTAGGTGCGGTAGAAGTTCAGGGTCCGGGGCATCACGAACTTGATCGGCGAGACGTAGGCATAGCTGGTCTTGGCCATGATGATACTCTGGCTGGCCGGAAGCACGCCGGCCGGCACGACGCTGGCGGCCAGCACCGCGCCCTTGGCCGGGCAGTTGGCGTGGCTGTTGTAGGTGACGGACCAGTCGACCGTGTCCTTGCCCGTGGCGTCGGACGAGACGCTGACCAGGCACATGCGCAGGCTGGTGGTGGGAAACGGCGCCATGATTGCGTTGCCGATCGCGAAGATGTCGGCGGCCTTGGTGTCGCTGAGCTGGGCGTTCTGGGCCACCAGGTCGCCGATCGAGGCGGCGATGTTGCTGACCCGCCTTTGCGCCATCATCGCCTGGATCGCTTCGGCCATGCCGCAGTAGAAGATCACCATCACCGGAGCGATCAGCGCGAACTCTACGGCCGAGACGCCGCGACGGTCGCGCCAGAAGCCGGCCAGGCGGGAGCGGCGGGGGGTCAGGTGGTCGGGCATGTCACGGGCGTCGCCGGAGTGTCGGAATAGGGCTCGTTGGAAAAGGCGGACGCGGCCGTGATCATCCGCTTGCCGTTGGCGGTCTGAAGGCCGGTCTGCAGCAGGGGCGTGATCAGCGGCCAGTTGTAATAGGCGCGCACCAGCACGATCGAGCCGGGACCACCCGGGTCCCAGCAGGTGGTGTTGGGCTTGGCGGCGTTGAGCGCGGTGGCCGAGGCCGAGAAGCCGGTGAAGGTGCGCACGTCGACGCTCAGCGCGCTGGAGCAGGCCGCCCCGACCCAGCTCATCCTGCCGCACATGGCGGTCTTGAAGGTCGCGGCGTTGCCGCCGGCGCTCTGCAGCTCGCCGGTGCGGATCTGGCGGCCGGTGTCGATCACCGCGTTCTCCAGCGTCACCGAGACCAGGAACACCAGGCCCAGCTCGATGGTCGCGAAGATCAGCAGAAAGAAGGGAATGGAGACGAAGGCGAACTCCACCGTCGTGGCGCCGTCGCGCGCGCGGGCGAACCGCGCCAGCAGGCCGTATCGACGCCGTAAACGATGAAGTCGCGAGACTTCGGCCATGACAGGGAGATCCGCTTCCAGGTCCGCCGTGGAGGGCGGATGAACCCATCCTAAGGCCGCGACCCTAATCAGTCGTTTAGCGGGCCTACGCGCGTGCGCGCACGAATCCTTAGATATCCGAGAGGGCGCTAGTTGCCGGCGCGGGGCGACACGCGGGCGCACTGCTCACCGCAGGCATAGTTCGCCGGGGCGGTCACGCCGCGATAGACGGTGATCGCGCCGGCGGCGTCGGAGACCATCACCTGGCGATCGCTTAAGGGACGGCCGGCGGCGTCGAAGGCCAGCACGGTGGTCATGCCCGCGCGCTTGCCCATCACCACCAGGGTGCGTTCGTTGACGACGCTGACGTCGGCCACCGTGGGATCGCCGACCACGACGTCGCGCACGGGTCCGCTCAGGCCGATCCGCACGGCCTGGCCGGCCGCGACCGACAGGTTTTCAGCATGGGCGGCGGCGCCCGCGAAGGCGAAAACGGCGGCGAAAGCGAGCGACAGGCGGCGCATTGCGGTTCCAATTCGGTGTCCGGACCCCGCGGACACTGACTTTGAATGGTCAACAAAAGACTAAATCGGCCTGGGGCGCGACAACGTGACCGTCCTCGAAATCATTGATTCAAAAGGCTTTGATCGTCGATTTCCGAGTTACGGTTAAGAGGAAGTAATAGTAAATACAAATAAACCAAGAGAAAAATGTCGAAAACTATTCCTGAGTTTACTGACAATTAAGCGAGTTGGGGGAAATTGATCGTGTTTTCGGGGGTGAGCAAGTCAACACGGCTTGAAGACCTCAAAATCAGTCAATGATGATTTAGGAGATCAAGTTATGTCGAAGTTCTTCACCCGCTTCCTGAATGACGAATCCGGCGCCACGGCCATCGAATATGGCCTGATCGTCGCCCTGATCGCCGTCGTGATCGTGACCGCCGTCACCACGCTGGGCACCAACCTGAAGGCCACCTTCACCAAGGTCGGCACCACGGTCAGCACGGCCAACGCCGCCAGCTAAGACCGGGCTCAGGCCTTGAAACAAGAGGGCCGGAACCCCACCGTTCCGGCCCTTTTCTTGAAGCTATTGCCTCGGTTCCCCGGGCTCAGGAGGGTTGATGTCCAGATTTCTGGTCCGTTTTCTGAAGGATGAGGCCGGCGCCACCGCCATCGAGTATGGCCTGATCGTCGCCCTGATCGCCGTCGTGATCGTGACCGCCGTCACCACGTTGGGAACCAACCTGAAGGCCACCTTCACCAAGGTCGGCACCAAGGTCGCCACGGCCAACGCCGCTAGCTAGCCGGCTTGGTCGCACGTCGAGAAAAACAGGGTCGGAACCTCGGTTCCGGCCCTTTTCTTTGGTCTGTATTCCACAGTTATAGTTACCAAGAATAATGCGTCTCGTTAACTTTGTATTTTTGCGACGAAAACACTTACTTAATACTGTCGAGTTAGTTTCTGCTCATAGGTTTCAGCCCTGGAGATTTCCCATGACCAGCTTCATCAAGTCCTTCCTGAATGACGAATCCGGCGCCACGGCCATCGAATATGGCCTGATCGTCGCCCTGATCGCCGTCGTGATCGTGACCGCCGTCACCACGCTGGGCACCAACCTGAAGGCCACCTTCACCAAGGTCGGCACCACGGTCAGCACGGCCAACGCCGCCAGCTAAGACGGTCGGCCCGAGGGCCGTCCGGCGACAAGCCGAACTCGAAAACGGGAAGGCCGCGACAGTCATGTCGCGGCCTTTTCCGCATCTGGGGCCGGGGTTGGAAACCCTTGCTTCACCTGATCGTCCCAGAATGGGGCGGTCAACAAGGCGACACGCGATGCACCTGATCCAGATTTCGTTGCTGATGATCTTCCCGGCCCTGGCCATCGTGGCCGCCCTGAAGGACGTCACCAGCTACACCATTCCCAACTGGATCTCGCTGGCCCTGATCGTCGCCTTCTTCCCGACGGCGCTGGTCAGCGGCGCGGCCTGGCCGGGCATCGGCCTGTGCCTGGCGATCGGCGTTGGCGGTCTTCTCCTCGGAATGGGTATGTTCGCGGCCGGCTGGATCGGCGGCGGCGACGCCAAGCTTTTCGCCGCCTCGGCCCTGTGGATCGGCTGGCCCGCGGCCGTGCCGTTCATGCTGGCCACCGGCCTGGCGGGCGGTGCTCTGACTTTCGGCATCCTGGCCCTGCGCTCGGGCTGGCTCGAGCCAGTGCTGGCCGGAAGCCCCCCCTGGCTGCGCAAACTGGGCGCCCAGGGCGGCGATATCCCCTATGGCGTGGCGATCGCGGCCGGCGCCCTGGCAACCTTCCCGCAGGGGGCTTTGGCCTCGGCCATTCTGGGTTGAACGGGACTCGTCCCGCGTCAGCCTGTCGCGTCGCATATCGACTCACGGCTCCAAAACTTTAGCCGGTGTTAACCATGCGTGGGCGACGAAGAGCGTGGCCAGAAAGGCTGTCTGACGAATCGTGCACGCCGTCCTGAAGGGCGCCTGCTCGAGAGTCCTCGCTTCTCGTCGCGAAAGCCCGTGTCCGTTCTATGAATCCTGTCCGCCTCCTGATCGTCCTGGTCGCCGCGGTTTCGGCCATCGGCCTGGCCGTGGTGATGCAGCGCGCCATGGGCGGCAAGCCCGCCGCCGCGCCGGCCGCCGTGGTCACGCCGGTCTCCGGCAAGCCCATGACCCAGGTCCTGGTGGCCAAGCGCGACCTGGCGATCGGCGACCGTCTGACCGGCGACGACGTCACCTGGCAGGCCTGGCCGACCGAGGCCGTCAACGCCGCCTTCATCACCAACGGCGCGGCCCAGCCCAAGGCCCAGGGCGCCGCCAAGGTCACCGCCGCCGCCGCGATCGCCGCCAGCGACATGATCGGCGGCGTCGATCCGGCCAAGGCCGTCGAGGGCGCGATCGTCCGCGACCCGATCCTGACCGGCGAACCCATCACCCCCCGCAAGATCGTCCGCGGCGGCGACGGCGGCTATCTGTCGGTCGTGCTGTCGCCCGGCAAGCGCGCCATGGCCGTGCCCATCACCTCCGAGACCGCCGTCGGCGGCTTCATCCTGCCCGGCGACCGGGTGGATGTGCTGCAGACCCGCGAAGAGGCCGGTCCCGACGGCAACGAACGCTCCAACAAGGTGGTGATCGCCGAGACCATCCTGGAAAACGTCCGCGTTCTGGCGCTCGACCAGAGCACCGTCGCCGAGAAGGACGCCAAGTCCATCGTCGCGGCCACCGCCACCATCGAGGTCGGCCCCATCGACGCCGAGGCCCTGACCAAGGCCAAGGCCGGCGGACCCGTCACCCTGGCCCTGCGCGCCTATACCGACCTGGGCGGACCGTCCGGGGTATCGACCCGCACCGCGCGCCGCAAGCCGGGCGAGGACAACCTCGTTCGCATCAATCGCGGCGGCGAGACCACCAGCGTCGCGGTGCGCCCATGAGCCGTTCCATCATGATCCGTCGCCTTCTCACCGCGAGCACCGCCGGCCTTCTGGCGCTCACCTCGGCCTCGCCGCTGCTCGCTGACGGTCCCGTCGGCGGCTCGCATGTGTACCGGCCCGCCGCCAAGGTGGTTCGCTCGACCTGGCAGCCCGCGCCCGTCGCCTCCGCCCCGCTGCCCGCGCCCGACCAGGTGCTGAGCATCGACCTGACCGCCGGCGCCGGCGCCCGCGTGGTGGACCTGCCGGTGGGCAAGTCGGCGATCATCGAGCTCCCGGTCGACGTGCGCGACATGCTGGTCACCAATCCGCTGGTGGCCGACGCGGTGCTGCGCAATCCCCGCCGCATCTATCTGCTGGGCCTGAAGTCGGGCTCGACCGACGCGGTGTTCTTCGACGAGGCCGGCCGCAAGATCCTGCAGCTGGCCATCCGCGTCGACCAGGACACCGGCCTGCTGGCCGCCACGCTGAAGAACGTCCTGCCCTCGGGCACGATCACGGTCTCGCCGGTCAAGGACAGCGTCATCCTCAGCGGCCTGGTGATGAACGCCGCCGACTCCGACAAGGCCTCGCGCATCGCCGCCCAGTTCGTGTCCAGCCCCGACAAGGTGCTGAACATGCTCAGCATCGCCGGCAAGGACCAGGTGATGCTGGAAGTGCGCATCGTCGAGGTGCAGCGCAACATTATCAAGCAGCTGGGCGTCGACCTGAACGCCGTGCTGGGCCAGCTGGGCCAGGATCAGTTCAGCTTCGGCGTGTCGCCGACGTATGGGGTCAATGGCAGTCTGCTGGGCGGCATCACCGGCGGCTACCGGTTGGACACCACCAAGCAGCCGACCCTGGGCATTCCCTGCGCCGCAGGCCTGGGCGAGTCGGCCAAGTGCCTGGCCGTGGTCCACGGCAAGGTCTTCCATACCGGCGTCGCCGATCCGCTGACCGGCGAGGAAATCGTCGTCGGCAACGGCGACACCGCGACGATCACGGACACGGCCGGCAGCACCGGGGTCAATCAGGCCAAGAGCATGATCCAGGCCTTTGAGCGCGTGGGTCTGGTCCGCACCCTGGCCGAGCCGAACCTGACCGTCCTGTCGGGGGAGAGCGGCAAGTTCCTCGCTGGCGGCGAGTTTCCGGTGAACCAGGACTCCAGCAACGGCTCGGTGACCGTCGAATACAAGCCGTTCGGCGTCGGCCTGGCCTTCACCCCGGTGGTGCTGTCGGGCGGCCGCATTTCGCTGAAGATCTCGACCGAGGTGTCGGAGCTCTCAAGCTTGGGCGCCTTCACGATGATCACCACCACCACCTCGCAGACCACGGGCACGACCACCTCGACGCCCGCTCTGACCGTGCCGGGCCTGACGGTGCGTCGCGCCGAGACCACGGTCGAGCTGCCCTCGGGCGGTTCGCTGATGATCGCCGGCCTGCTGCAGCAGACCAGCAAGCAGACCATCGACGCGATCCCGGGCATGACCAGCATGCCGATCCTGGGCTCGCTGTTCCGGTCGCGCGACTATCTGAACGGCGAGACGGAGCTGGTGATCATCATCACCCCCTACATCGTCGATCCCACCCGCCCGCAGAACCTGCAGACCCCGGCCGACGGCCTACGGATCGCCGGCGACATGAGCACGACCCTGCTGGGTCGACTGAACAAGGTGGTCAAGGCTCCGGCCGGCGCCAATGCGGGCCGCGCCTATCAGGGCCCCGTCGGCTATGTGATCGAGTGAGGACGCGGACATGATCAGGCAACCCGTGAACCGCATCCTCCAGGCCGCCCTTGTCGGCGCCGCGCTGATCAGCCTGTCGGCCTGCGCCACCGTCGCCGAAGACAAGGCGCCGCCGGAACAGCCGCCGGGCCTGGAAGCCGACAAGTGGACCAACCGGATCAAGGTCGACGGCCGCGCCGACGAGATCCTCCTGGCCGCCCACGCCTCTGGTCTGTCGGCCAATCAGGACCAGGCCCTGCGGGCGCTGGTCGGCCGATGGTTGTCGGCGGAAGCGCGCGAGATCGTGGTCAGCGCCCCGGTCGGCGGCGGTGATCCGGCCGCGTCCGGCCGCATGGCCGTCGACGTGCGCGAACGCCTCGTCATGCTGGGCGCCCCCGGCGCGCAGGTGCGGGTGATCGGCTATGACGCCGCCGGCAAGGCGGACGCGCCGGTGCGCGTCGGCTTCGAGTATTTCGTCGCCGAGGGGCCCAAGTGCGGTCAGCACTGGGAGAACCTGGCCGCGACCCGCAATAACGAGGCCTATGGCAATTACGGCTGCGCGATCGCCGCCAACCTGGCCGCCCAGGTCGCCAATCCCGAAGACCTGATCCGGCCGCGCGACAGCACCCCCGCCGACGCCGCCCGCCGCGACACGGTGTTTGGCAAGTACCGCAAGGGCGAGGTCACCTCGTCGGCCAAGGACGATCAGGCCACCGGCGCCATTTCCAAGGCGATCAACTGATGTCGCGGCAACCTTCGGACCACGCCCCGTTCGATCTGGGCTTCGACGCCGACGACGAGTTCACCTCGGCCGGCTCGGATCCCTGGCGCTCGTCCGCTCCGGCCCTGACGCCGGCGATCGAGGGCGCTGAGGATCCCTTCGCTGCGTTCCCGCCGGCCCGGCCGCGCGACGAGCGCGCCTCGCCGCAGGACGACCCGTTCGCCGCTCCGGCCGCCGCCCGTCAAGCCCAGGCCCAGGCGGCCCGCGCCGCCGCGCCGCTTCCGCCGTCAGTCATGGCGCAGGCTGCGGCTTCGGCGGCCGCGCCGGTCCAGCAGCGCCCTGTCGCCGACCCGACGCCGCCGATGCCCGAGCCGACCGGCCATGACAGCCTGTCGGGCGTCGACGCGGCCCTGGGTGAGGTGGCGGTGCCGCGCATCACCATCCACGCCTTCTGCGTCCGGCCCGAGACCGCCGCGCTGATCGAGACCGCCGCCGCCGACCGTCGCATGGCCCGGGCCTCGACCATCGTGCGGACGGGCGGCCTCGACGCCGCCGTCGACCTGTACCAGAACCAGTCGACGCCCTCGCTGGTGCTGGTGGAAAGCCAGTGACGGCGCCCAGCGTCTGCTGCACCTGCTCGACAGCCTGGCCCAGGTCTGCGACCCGGGCACCAAGGTCGTGGTGATCGGCCAGACCAACGACATCGCCCTCTATCGCGAGCTGATGCGTCGCGGGGTCAGCGAATATCTGACCCAGCCGCTGGGGCCGCTGCAGATCATCCGCGCGGTTTCCGGCCTGTATGCCGATCCGTCGGCGCCCTTCGTCGGCCGCCAGGTTGCCTTCGTCGGCGCCAAGGGCGGGGTAGGGGCCTCGACCATCGCCCACAACTTCGCCTGGTCTATGGCCGAGCGGATGCAGACGGCCACGGTGATCGTCGACCTGGACCTGCCGTTCGGCACCGCCGGCCTCGACTTCAACCAGGATCCGCTGCAGGGCGTGATCGACGCCCTGACCCAGCCCGAGCGCCTGGACCCCGTCCTGATGGACCGGATGATGGTGCGCTGCGGCGACCGCCTGTCGCTGTTCGCCGCCCCGGCCACCCTGGACCAGGACTACGACATCGGCGCCGAGGCCTATGAGGAAGTCACCCAGAAGATCCGCGGCGCCGCGCCCTTCGTGGTGCTGGATCTGCCTCACAGCTGGGCCGCCTGGACCCGGCGGGTGCTGATCGGCTCGGACGATCTGGTCGTGGTCGCCACGCCGGATCTGGCCTCGCTGCGCAACGCCAAGAACATCGTCGACCTGGTGCGCCACGCGCGTCCCAACGACGCGCCGCCGCGCCTGGTGCTGAACCAGGTGGGCGTGCCCGGCCGTCCCGAAATCCCCGTCAAGGACTTCGGCGAAGCCCTGGGCGTGACGCCGTCGCTGGTTCTGCCGTTCGATCCCAAGTCCTTCGGCCAGGCCGCCAACAACGGCCAGATGGTCGGCGAGGTGGCGCCCAAGTCCAAGGCCGCCGAGGGCATCGACCACCTGGCCCAGCTGATCAGCCGCCGCGAACCGCCCAAGCTCCAGAAGGCTTCGATGCTGTCTGGCCTGTTCAGGAAGAAGTAGCGACGGATGTTCGGCAAGCGCGACCAGAACCCCGCCACGGACCGGCAGGCCCCGCCCCCGGCGCCCGCCGACGGGAGCGCGATCTCCACGCGTCCGCAACGGGTCGAGCCGTCCGCCGATTCCGCGGGTGAACGCGGCGCGCCGACGGCCAAGGTCGCCACGCCCAAGCAGACCCCCGGCCTGGAGCAGCTGCGCGCGGCCCAGGGCGCGCCGCCCACGACCACGATCGTTCGGGAGCAGAGCGACTACTACCACGCCACCAAGACCGTCATCTTCAACGCGCTGCTCAACACCATCGACCTGAGCCAGCTGGCCCAGCTGGACGTCAAGCAGGCCGCCGAGGAGATCCGCGACATCGTCGCCGAGCTGGTGGCGATCAAGAACGTCTCGATGTCGGTCTCCGAGCAGGAGCACCTGGTCCAGGACATCATCAACGACGTCCTCGGCTATGGCCCGCTGGAGCCGCTGCTGGCCCGCGACGACATCGCCGACATCATGGTCAACGGCGCCCACCGGGTGTTCATCGAAGTGGGCGGCAAGGTCCAGCTGACCAATGTGCGCTTCCGCGACAACATGCAGCTGATGAACATCTGCCAGCGGATCGTCAGCCAGGTCGGTCGCCGCGTGGATGAGAGCAGCCCGATCTGCGACGCCCGCCTCCCTGACGGCAGCCGCGTCAACGTCATCGCGCCGCCCCTGGCTCTGGATGGTCCCACCCTGACCATCCGGAAGTTCAAGAAGGACAAGCTGACGATGAAGAACCTGGTGGACTACAAGTCCATCAGCCCGGAAGGGGCGCGGGTTCTGGGCGTCATCGGCGCCTGCCGCTGCAACATCGTCATCTCCGGCGGTACGGGTTCGGGCAAGACCACCCTGCTCAACACCCTGACCGCCTTCATCGACCCGACCGAGCGGGTGGTGACCTGCGAGGACGCCGCCGAACTGCAGCTGCAACAGCCGCACGTGGTGCGCCTGGAAACCCGGCCCGCAAACCTGGAAGGCTCGGGCGCGGTCACCATGCGCGACCTGGTCAAGAACTGCCTGCGGATGCGTCCCGAGCGGATCATCGTCGGTGAAGTCCGGGGGCCGGAGGCGTTCGACCTTCTGCAGGCCATGAACACCGGCCACGACGGCTCGATGGGCACGCTGCACGCCAACAGCCCGCGCGAGGCCATCAGCCGGATCGAGAGCATGATCACCATGGGCGGCTACGGCCTGCCCTCCAAGACGATCAAGCGAGATGATCGTCGGCTCGGTCGACGTCATCGTCCAGGCCTCCCGCCTGCGTGACGGCAGCCGCCGCATCACCCACATCACCGAGGTGGTGGGCCTGGAAGGCGACGTGATCGTCACCCAGGACCTGTTCGTCTACGAGATCACCGGCGAGGACGCCGAGGGCAAGGTGGTGGGCAAGCACCGCTCCACCGGCATCGCCCGGCCCCGGTTCTGGGACCGCGCCCGCTATTACGGCCTGGAGCGCGAGCTGGCCGAAGCCCTCGATGCGTCGGAGTAGCTTATGCTGTTCGTGATCGCCGGCGTTCTGGGCTTCATCACCATCACGGCGCTGGGCTTCGCCCTGGCCGGTGGCGATCCCAATGCCGCGCGGGCCGCCAAGCGGGCCCAGATCATCGGCGGTGCCGCGCCGCGCGAGGCCGCCCGGGCCAAGGCTGCGGCCAACACGCCCGACGCCCGCCGCAAGCAGATCCTCAAGACCCTCAAGGAACAGGATCGCCAGCAGAAGAAGGCCTCGCTGAGCATCGCCGCGCGTCTGCGCCAGGCGGGGCTGGGCGAGAAGGTCCAGAACTTCTGGATCGTCAGCGGCGTCATCGCCGTCACCGTCTTCCTGCTGGTGCTGCTGCTGCGCCAGACCGCGCTGATCGCCCTGGGCGCTGCCTTCGCCGCCGGCTTTGGCCTGCCGCGCTGGGTGGTGGGCATGCTGGCCAAGGCCCGCACCAAGAAGTTCACCGAGGCCTTTTCCGACGCCATCGACATCATCGTGCGCGGCATCAAGTCGGGCCTGCCGGTGCATGACTGCCTGAAGATCATCGGCAAGGAATGCCCCGAGCCCCTGGCCGGCGAGTTCCGCATCATGACCGAGAATGTCGGCATGGGCATGCCGATGACCGACGCGCTGGAGCGCATGTACGAGCGCATGCCGACCAACGAGCTGCGCTTCTTCGCCATCGTGCTGTCGATCCAGGCCAAGACCGGCGGCAACCTAGCCGAGGCGCTGGGCAACCTGTCGACCGTGCTGCGCGCCCGCAAGCTGATGGGCGAGAAGATCAAGGCGCTGTCGGCTGAAGCCGTGGCCTCGGCCTTCATCATCGGCTGCCTGCCGCCGGGCGTGGTGGTGCTGATCACCGTGACCTCGCCGGCCTATATGCAGCCCCTGTTCTCCGACCCGCGCGGACACCTGATGCTGCTGGCCGGCGGCATCTGGATGAGCATCGGCATCTTCGTGATGCGCAAGATGATCAACTTCAAGTTCTGATGGTCATGGCGCTCCAGCACACCCCCAGCCCGATCTCCCCGGCGAATGCCGGGGCCCAGATTCAGCCTGAGCGTCTGGGGATGATGCGCCTGTTCTCAGAGCAAGACGCTTCGCGCGCCCAGCGCTCGATCTGGGTCCCGGCTTTCGCCGGGAAGATCGGATTTGAGGGTTCTGAAGGGGCGCACGGACAGACATGATCGCCGCCCTCACTGATCCCAACAACCTGCTGACGGCCTTCATCGCCTTCGTGGTGTTCGCCACCATCATCACCCTGACCGCGCCGATGTTGAGCGACAAGGGCCTGGAAGGGCGCCTGAAGTCAGTGGCCAACCGCCGCGAGGAGCTGCGTCGCCGCTCGCGCGAGGCGATGAGCCAGAAGGGCGGCGGCACGGCCGGCGGCACCCTGCGCCACACCGACGAAGGCCTCTACAAGAACATCGTCGAGCGCCTGCAGCTGTCCCGGCTGCTGGAAGATCCCAAGGTGGTCGACAAGCTGGCCCAGGCCGGTTTCCGGGGACCGCAGCCGGTCTCGACCTTCTATTTCTTCCGCTTCGTGATGCCGTTCGTGTTCGCCGTGGTGACGGCGATCTACATCTACGCGATCAACGATTTCGGCCTGCTGCCGATGCAAAAGATGTGCGCCTGCGTCGCCGCCCTGGCGATCGGCTACTACGCGCCCAACGTCTACGTCAGCAACGTCGCCCAGAAGCGCCGCGAGTCGATCGTGGCGGCCTTCCCCGACTCGCTGGACCTGCTGCTGATCTGCGTGGAGAGCGGCATGTCGATCGAGGCCGCCATCCAGAAGGTGGGCGCCGAGGTGGGCTCCACCTCGATGGAGCTGGCCGAGGAAATGAGCCTGCTGACCGCCGAGCTGTCCTATCTGCCCGACCGCCGCCTGGCTTATGAAGGCCTGGCCCGACGCACCAACCATCCCGGCATCAAGTCGGTGGCCACGGCCATGATCCAGGCCGAGCGCTATGGCACGCCCCTGGGCAGCGCCCTGCGCGTCATGGCCAAGGAAAACCGCGAGCTTCGGCTTTCCGCCGCCGAAAAGAAGGCCGCCGCCCTGCCGGCCCAGTTGACCGTGCCGATGATCCTGTTCTTCCTGCCCGTGCTGTTCGTGGTGATCCTGGGGCCGGCGATCATCAAGATCCAGGACGTGATGACCAAGCACTGAGGTCTGGAGGCCGCCCATGCAATACGTCCTGATCCTTCACGAGGTGGCCGACTACGCCGCCTGGAAGGTCGTCTTCGACGAGGCCGCCGGCATTCGCCGCGAGGCAGGCGAGATCAGCTATCAGGTCCTGAAATACGACACCGACGCCAACCGCATCGTGCACTTCTCGCGCTGGCGATCGCTGGACGACGCCCGCCGGTTCTTCGAGTCGCCCGAGCTGGTCGAGATCCGCCGCATCGCCGGGGTGAAGGCGCCCGACTTCATCTATCTCGATGAACTGGAAGCCGGCCGCCTCGTCGCCTGATGCGATAAAGCTCCACCGGAGGCTGCAATCCGGCGCCCTTCTTGCGAAGACTGTCCCCGTGACCATCCATTTTGGGACAGTGGACATGAAACGCATCGGCAAGCGGGCGACCCCCGGCGAGGACCTCGCCGGCGACGAGACGGGCAGCGCCGCCATCGAGACGGCCCTGCTGCTGTGTCTGGTGGCGGCCATGGTCTACGTCATGCGCTCGGCCCTGGTGGCGCCGCTGCTGCAGAAGTTCGTGGATGCGGCCAACATCCTTGCGCGGGCGTTGGGCTAGGATTTTCGAGCCAAGCGGACAGCGCTTCGCTCGCCAGGCTGGCTAGAGCGGATTTGGTTCAGATTGAATCGCGCATCCAAATTTCCCGTCTCCCCGGCCCCCGGGTCGCGCAAAGCGCGCGCCCGAGGATGAACTCCGGCCGGGGCCCAGGTGCAACCCACGAGATGCTCTGGATGAATCTGGGTCCCGGCCTTCGCCGGGAAGATGGAGCCATGGGGTGGTCGCTTCGATGTCAGCCAAATATGCGCTAGCCGCCGGCCTTCAGGGCTTCCCATGAGCGGGGCTGCAGGGTTCCCGCGCCCTGGCCGGTGGCGGCGCGCAGCCAGGCCAGATTGTTGTCCACCGACTCCGGCGGCAGGTCCTGGCGGGCCAGCTTTTCGGCTTCGGCCAGGCGGCCCTGCAGGCCGATGACCAGCGCCAGGTTCTGGCGGATCTGGATGGTCGCGCCGGGCATGGCCGTCGCGCGGCGCAGCACGGCTTCGGCGCCGGGCAGATCGCCGCTGGCGGCCAGATGCATGGCGTAGTTGGCGTTGGGCGCGGCCTCGTTGGGCGCCAGGGCTATGGCCTGACGGTGGGCGGCGGCGGCTTCGTCGTCGCGCTGGGCCTGCTCATAGGCCACGCCCAGCAGGGTCTGGGGGCGCCAGTCCTTCGGCGCCAGGGTCGCGGCGTGGCGAGCCGGCTCGATGGCGTAGAAGCCCTGGCCACGGGCGATCTGGGCGCGGGCGGCTTCTATCTCTTTCCGGGCTTCGGGATCGACGATCAGCACCGGCGCGTCGTCGCGGCGGCGTCGTCATAGCGGCCCAGGGCGCGCAGGGCCTGGCTCAGGGCGACGCCGGCCTCGGCGTCGCGGGCGTCGTTCTCGAACTCCGCGCCCCAGAAGGCGGCTCGCGCCAGGGGATCCTCGCGGCGAGCCTCAAGGCGCTGGGCGGGCGAGGCCTTGCGCGGCGCGGCCTGGGCCGCAGCGCCTGGGGGGCGGAGGCCTTGGCGGGGGCGTCGGCGGCGTGGGCCGTAGCGCCCAGCAGCAGCAGGGCAGGGGCGAGAACGGTTGCGAGGAGCGCGCGCTTGCGACACATGGAAGACGAGTCTCCGAAAGGTCCCGCATCCTCGCCGCGCGGCCCTCAAGGAATCGTTAAGCATAATTCGGGAAGGCCGCGACATGTTGGACACCTCTGCGATCCTGCCGTCCGGGACGGAAAACGCGATCCCGGTTCACCCGCTGTTCGAGGCCGAGCTGGAGGCGTTCCTGGCCGGCCGCCGGGCCGCCGCCCGGACGCTGGCCGAGCGCGAGGCGTTCAAGGCCAAGGCCGGTCAAGTGCTGGTGCTGACCGGTCCCGCCGGTCAGGTCGAGCGGGTGCTGATGGGACTGGGAACCCGCGCGCTCGTCGATCCCGGCCTGTTCCGGGGTCTGGCCGGCAAGCTGCCGGCCGGCGACTACAAGCTGGCTCGCCTGCCGCGCGGGCTGGACGCGGCCGAGGCGGCCCTGGCCTTCGCCATGGGCCTCTATCGCTTTGATCGCTATCGCCAGCGCGGCCATGAGGCCGGGCCCCGGCTGGTGGCGCCCAAGGGCGTCGATATCGAGGCCGTCGCCGCGATCAGCCACGCCTGCGCCCTGGCCAAGGACATGGTCAACACGCCCGCCAACGACATGGGCCCGCTGCAGATCGAGACCATCGCCCGCGAGATCGCCGAGAAGCACGGCGCGGCCATCTCGGTGATCACCGGCGATGACCTGCTGGCCCAAAACTACCCGGCCGTCCACGCCGTGGGCCGGGCCGCCGTTCCGCATCGCGCGCCGCGCCTGATCGAGATCGTCTGGGGCGATCCTTCGCATCCGGTGCTGGCCCTGGTGGGCAAGGGCGTGGTGTTCGACAGCGGCGGGCTGGATATCAAGCCCTCGGCCGGCATGCGGCTGATGAAGAAGGATATGGGCGGCGCGGCCCACGCCCTGGCCCTGGCCCGGCTGGTCATGGGCGCCAAGCTGCCGGTGCGGCTGGTGGTGCTGACCCCGGTGGTCGAGAACGCCATCAGCGGCGACGCCATGCGGCCCGGCGACGTGCTGCAGACCCGCGCCGGCCTGACCATCGAGGTCGGCAACACCGACGCCGAGGGGCGGCTGATCCTGGCCGACGCCCTGGCCCGCGCCAGCGAGCACAAGCCCGTCCTGACCCTGGACCTGGCCACCCTGACCGGCGCGGCGCGCGTGGCGCTGGGGCCGTTCGTGATCCCGTTCTGGACCCCGGACGACGCCCTGGCCGGCCAGATCGCCGCCGCCTCCAGCGCCACCTTCGATTCCCTGTGGCGGATGCCCCTGACGGACGCCTATCGCGAGGCGATCGACAGCGAGATCGCCGATGTCCAGAACGACTCCGCCGGCTGGGCCCAGGCCGGGGCGACAACGGCGGCGCTGTTCCTGCAGAAGTTCGCGCCCACCGAGGGGGCGTGGGCCCACTTCGACCTCTATGCCTGGAACCCCAAGGGCCGGCCGGGCTATCCCGCCGGGGGCGAGGCCCAGGCGATCCGGGCGCTGTTTACGATGCTCAAGACGCGGTTCCGGGCATGAGCGCCCCAACGCCGGATCGTCGCCTGACCCTGATGCGCGACGGCGTGGCGGACGTGCGACTGGAGGGCCTGGTCGCGGCCCAGCGCTTCGCGCCGGCGACGCCGATGCAGGCCAGCGCCCCGATCGCGTCGATCCGCAAGGCGCCGGCCCCTGACGCCGAGCAGGAGGACCAGCTGGCCTTCGGCGAGCGCTTCGACGTGCTGTTCGAGGTCGACGGCTTTGCCTTCGGCCAGGCGCGGCGCGACGGCTATGTGGGCTATGTGACCAGCGACGCCCTGTCGGCGCCCGTTCTGGCGCCCACCCATCGGGTGTCGGCCCTCCGCACCTATGGCTTCAGTGCGCCGGACATCAAGTCGGCCATCGTCGGGCTCTACAGCCTCAACGCCTTGCTGACGGTCGAGGCGCGGGACGGGCGGTTCGTGAAGGTCGCCCGGTCCGGCTGGTTCATCGAGGCGCACCTGACGCCGATCGGGCGGGGCGAGGCCGACTGGGTGGCGGTGGCCGAACGCTTCCTGGGCGCGCCCTACCAGTGGGGCGGGCGCGAGTCTCTGGGCCTGGACTGTTCGGCCCTGATCCAGCAGGCCCTGGCCGCCTGCAACCGCGCCTGCCCGCGCGACACCGACCTGCAGCGGGGTTTCTTCCCCGAGGTGGCGGCGTCAGAGCGCCGGCGCGGGGATCTGGTGTTCTGGAAGGGCCACGTGGCCATCCTGCTGGACGCCGACACGATCCTGCACGCCAACGCCCACCACATGATGGTGGCGATCGAGCCCCTGGACGAAGCGATCGCCCGGATCGAAGCGGCCGGGGTGGGCGCGCCGCTGGGCTATCGGCGGGTTTGAGAGAAAGATCCTCCCTTCCGGGGGAGGTGGCCCAGAGGGCCGGAGGGGGCAGCGCGGCTGATGCCGAGATGGCCCCCTCAGTCGCTCCGCGACAGCTCCCCCGGAGGGGAGCCGCTACAAGCCTACTTCACCCACTGTGCCAGCCAGTCGGTGATCGACTGCGGCGTCATGTGGCGGGCGTCGGTCAGGGCGAAGAAGGCCCCCTCGTTGACCAGCTTGCCCTTGGTGTCGACCACCAGGAAGCTGGGCACGCCCTGCAGCTTGGTGACGCCATAACGGGCGGGGATTTGCATGTTCTTGGTGTAGCGACCGACGTCGACGGTCACGACCTCGTAGTGCTTGTCGACGAACTTCTTCACGTCGGGCTGCTCGATCACGCCGGCGAAGACCCGGCAGTCGCCGCACCAGTTGCCGCCGAAATCGATCAGCACCAGCTTCCGGCTGGCCTTGGCGCGCTTGATCGCGGCGGCGACGTCGGCCTCGGCGTCGGCGTTTTCGTCATACGGATAGGGCAGGGGCGTGGGCAGGTCAGCCAGCGACTTCAGGGCCACGGTCGGGGCCTTGGCGGCCAAGGCGGAGACCGGCGCTGCGGCCAGCAGGGCGACAAGGGCGACAAGGGGGGCGGCGGCGAGGGCGCGAGGCGTCATGAGCGATCGGATCCGGTGAAGCGGGACTGTTCCGATACCCTACCGGATAAATAGGAAAATGGTGCGAGCAGAAAAAAGGCCGCGAAGCGAACTTCGCGGCCTGTGATCTTTTTTGATCGAAAACCGATCAGTGCGCGGCGGGTGCCGCAGCAGGAGCAGCCGGAGCGCCGGCGGCGGCCGCGCCAGCGGCGGGAGCCGTGGCCGGAGCGCCTTCGGGAGCCGCGGTCGGAGCCGCCGCCGCATCGGCGGGCGCGCCCGCAGGCTTGGGCGCCGGCACCGGCAGGGTCGAGCCCAGGGTGTGCAGATAGGCGATCAGGGCCACGCGATCTTCCGGCTTCTTCAGGCCGACGAACGACATGTTGGTGCCCGAGATGTACTTCCCCGGAGCCTTGAGGAACTCGTACATGTGGTCGTAGTCCCACTTGGGGTTCTTGGCGCCGAATTCCTTCATGGCCGCCGAATAGGCGTAGCCCGGGTGCGAGCCCGGCTGACGGCCTTCAACGCCATACAGGCCAGGACCGGTGCCGTTGGCGCCCGAAGGATCCAGCTTGTGGCAGGCCTGGCACTTGGCCGAGATGGCCTCGCCGGCGGCGATATTGGCCGGCAGCAGCAGAGCCGTACCCCAGTCGGGCGCGACTTCCACGACTGCGGCGGCGCCGCCTGCGGTGGGTTCTTCGACTGCGATCTCGTAGCCGGCCTTTTCGACTTCATGCTTCTTGAAGACGATGTCCGACGCGATCTCCAGCCCCACCAGCGTGCCGGTCAGCAGCACGCCGCCGTACAGCAGCTGAACGTCAGGTCGCTCATCTCAGCCTTGTCAGCCTCTTACCGGCCCGCCGGGGCGGGGCCCAAACCCGCGGCGGGGAATCCCCCGCGCGCGCCTCTTGTTGCGCTCGCGTCTCTTACACGCTACCGCCCCTCGCGCAACCGGGCAGCAGCGATATTGAACTCATGAACCCTATCGTCCTGATCCCCGCCCGCATGGCGGCGACCCGTCTGCCGAACAAGCCCCTGGCCGATATCGGCGGCCTGCCGATGATTGTCCGCGTTCTGAACCAGGCGCTCAAGGCCAATATCGGCCCCGTGGCGGTCGCGGCGGGCGATCCCGAGATCGTCGAGGCCGTGCGTGCGACAGGTGGTCGCGCCGTGCTGACCGACCCGGATCTGCCCTCGGGGTCTGACCGGATCCTGGCGGCCCTGGCGGAGCTGGATCCCCATTTCGAGCATGACGTGGTCATCAACCTGCAGGGCGACATGCCGTTCGTCGATCCGTCGGTGCTGAGCGCCTGCGCCGGCCTGCTGGAAGACTTCGGCGATTGCGACATCGCCACCGTCGTCGCGGCCGAGGCCTCGCCGGCCGATCGCACCAACCCCGACGTGGTCAAGGCCGTGCTGGCCATGGAGGACGACGGCCAGAGCGGCCGGGCCCTCTATTTCACCCGCTCCACCCTCTATGGCGACGGCCCGGTCTGGCGCCATATCGGCATCTATGGCTATCGCCGCGAGGCGCTGGAGGCGTTCAACGCCGCCTCGCCCTCGGCGCTGGAAAAGCGCGAGAAGCTGGAGCAGCTGCGGGCCATGGAGCTGGGTATGACGATCCGCGCCGCCGTGGCCCCTGAGGCTCCCATCTCCGTCGACAATCCTTCCGATCTCGAAGCCGCGCGTCTGCAGGCTGGGAAACAAGCATGAGCATCCTCAAGAAGATCGCCTTCCAGGGCGAACCCGGCGCCAACAGCCACGAGGCCTGCCGCACCTATTTCCCGGACTATGAGGCCTATCCCTGCGCCACCTTCCAGGAGGCGTTCGAGGCCATCAAGACCGGGGTCTGCGAACTGGGCATGATCCCGATCGAGAACTCGATCGCCGGCCGCGTGGCCGACGTGCACCACCTGCTGCCGGCCTCGGGCCTGAAGATCATCGGCGAGCGGTTCAAGCCGATCCGCTTCCAGCTGATGGCCAACAAGGGCGTCAAGCTGGAGGACATCAAGGTGGTGGCCTCGATGCCCATCGCCCTGGCCCAGTGCCGCAACAGCCTGCGCAAGCTGGGCGTGGCCACCGAGGGCGCGGGCGACACCGCCGGCGCCGCCAAGGCCCTGGCCCTGAAGCCCGACCCGACGCGCGGCGCCGTGGCCCCGGCCCTGGCCGCCGAGATCTATGGCCTGGACATCCTGGCCAGCGACATCGAGGACGAGCGCCACAACACCACCCGCTTCCTGGTGATGACGGCCGACGCCAACCCCACCCCGCCGGCCTTCACCCATCGCTGCGTGACCAGCTTCGTGTTCAAGGTCAGGAACCTGCCGGCCGCGCTCTATAAGGCCATGGGCGGGTTCGCGACCAACGGCGTCAACATGACCAAGCTGGAAAGCTACATGGAAGACGGCGCCTTCACGGCCACCTTCTTCTATGCCGAGGTCGACGGCCGCCCCGAGGACCGCAACCTGGCCCTGGCCTTTGATGAGCTGAAGTTCTTCTCGGACAAGTTCGAGATCCTGGGCGTCTATCCGGCCGATCCGTTCCGCGACCGGACGTAGCTTCAGAGCTGTCATCCCGGGCGTAGCGCAGCGGAGACCCGGGACCGCAACCGGCGCGGCGCTTCCTGCGGTCCCGGCTCGGCGTGCTCCGCACTTGGCCGGGATGACAGCGTTTTGGCTTCCCCAAGCGTCACGCTTTCCGCGAACGCCGTTCTTGGCCTAACCTCCCCGCACAAACAAAACGTCCGGGGAGGGACGCTCCATGAATACGATGATCGCGCCGGTGATGGCGCTGGTGGCCTGGTCGCTGGTGATCTGGCTGTGGATGTATATCCGCCGCATCCCGGCCATGGCCAAGGCCGGCGTCAAGCCGCAGGACGCCGCCTTTCCGGGCTCGCTGGATGTACTGCCCGCCGGCCCGCGCCAGGCGGCCGACAACTACAACCACCTGATGGAGCAGCCGACCATCTTCTACGCCGCCGCCCTGGCGATCGCCGTGGCCGGCCATGCCGACGGCTGGGCCGTGCATTTCGCCTGGGTCTATGTGGGCCTACGGGTTCTGCACAGCCTGGTGCAGGTGACGGTGAACCTCGTGAACCTGCGGTTCCTGCTGTTCGCGACCTCGACGATCGTGCTGGCGGTGATGGTGGTGCGGGAGCTGATGAAGATCTTCTAACGCGGCCTTGATCCTCCCCTCCGGGGGAGGTGGCCCAGCGGGCCGGAGGGGGCTAGCGCGGCGTTTGCCCAGCTGTCCCCCTCAGTCGGCTTCGCCGACAGCTCCCCCAGAGGGGGAGCATCTCAAACCGCGTCCAGCCCGATATCCAGCACTGGCGCCGAGTGCGTCAGCGCCCCGACGCTAATCACGTCGACGCCGGTCTCGGCGATGGCCCGCACGGTGGTCAGGTTGACCCCGCCCGAGGCCTCCAGCACCGCCCGGCCCTTGGCCAGGGCCACGGCCGTCCGCAGGTCATCCAGGCTGAAATTGTCCAGCATCACCACGTCGGGGCCGTGCTTCAGCGCGTCTTCCAGCTGGTCCAGGCCGTCGACCTCGACCTCCACCTTGACCAGATGCCCGGCGAAGGCCCGCGCCCGGCGGACGGCTTCGCCGACCCCGCCGCAGGCGGCGACGTGGTTGTCCTTGATCAGGATGGCGTCATCCAGGCCGAAGCGGTGGTTGATCCCGCCGCCGCAGCGCACGGCGTATTTCTCCAGAGCCCGCAGGCCCGGCGTGGTCTTGCGGGTGTCGACGATGGTCGCGCCCGTGCCTTCGACCAGGCGGACATAGGCCCGGGTCAGGGTGGCGATGCCCGAGAGACGTCCCAGCAGGTTCAGCCCCGTGCGCTCGGCCGCCAGCACGGCGCGGGCGTTGCCTTCCGCGCGGGCCAGCACCGTGCCCGGCGCGCAGTCGGCGCCGTCGGCCGTGACGACCTCGAAGCTCGCCGTCGGGTCCATCGCCGCCAGCGCCAGACGGGCGCAGGACAGGCCCGCGACGCGGCCGTCCTGCCGGGCGGCGAACACCACCGACAGCCGCGCGTCGGCGTCGATACAGGCCTCCCCGGTGATATCGCCGGCCCGGCCGAGGTCTTCGGCGAGGGCGAGGTCGATGATGGGGCGAACGAGGAGGTCGGGGAGGGGGGAAAGCGTCAAAACACACTCGTCAAAGGGATGTCGGCGCCGGGCGCGAACAGGGGAGAGGCCCGGTCATCGGCGCCCAGGATCAGGTTTTCCGACCAGACGCCGTCCACGGGTTTCCGGAACACGTGCAGTTTGGCGCTCTTGATGTCGATCACCCAGTATTCGACGATCCCGGCTGCGGCGTAGGCCCTGGCTTTGGAGCCGAGGTCGCGCCGCAAGGTGGTCAGCGAGGACTCGATAATCAGGAACACCTGATCGGGTCGCATGAAGACGCCATTGGCTTCGCGGGCGATCACCGCCCCGTCCGGATCGAAGGCCGAGGTGTCGGAAATCCGCACCGTGCCGCCGTTCAGGACTTCATAGGTCTGGCCCAGGCCAAGGCTGTCGATCGCCCGATCGACAGCCTTGTTGAGCCGCGCGGCGGCGCGGGAATGCGGCAATGATTCCGGTGACATCCGGACGAGTCTCCCCTCGACAAGTTCGACCCGCTTGGCGTCGTCGCGCGCGAAGACACCGGCCTCGACCATCACCTCGAGGTCATCGACCGTGAGGAGGAACTCGGTAAGTCCCTGTTCGGCGAAGCCGTCGTCAGGAAGGGGCGTCGCGGTCATGATCGCATCTCCGTTCCCGAAATGTACCCCTACTCAGCCGCGTATCGCAAGCCGGGCTCGCGTCCGTCGAGGGTGACGAACGTGCGGATGCCGACAGGGTCCGTGGCCGGGAAGTCGGCGCGGCTGTGGCCGCCTCGGCTCTCATGCCGGGCCAGGGCCGCCGAGGCGATCAGTCGGGCGGCGGCGAGGATCGGGCCCCGGCCGTGGGTCGCTTCCAGGGCTTCGATCACGCCCATCAGACGCGTCAGGCCGGCCGCGTCACGGATCACGCCCGCGTCGCGGCTCATGGCCTTGCGCAGGGTCTGCAGCACGTCGGCCGGCAGGTCGGGCGTGGGCGCCAGCGACGCCGGCTGGCCCGGCGCGTGCCGCTCGCCCGCCGCCGCGCGGCCGGCTCTCGCGCCGAACACGGCCGCTTCCAGCAGGCTGTTGGAGGCCAGGCGGTTGGCGCCGTGCACGCCGGTGGCGGCGCATTCGCCCGCCGCGTAGAGGCCGGGCAGCGAGGTCTGGCCGTCCAGGTCGGTGGCCACGCCGCCCATGTGGTAGTGGACCGCCGGAACCACCGGGATCATGGCGCGGCGCGGATCGACGCCGCCGCTCATGCAGGCCTCGAACACCGCCGGGAATTCCTTGGGGAAGTGAGCGCCCACCACCACCGTGGCGTCGAGGAAGGCGCCCCGGCCCGCCTCGCGCTCGGCATGGATGGCGCGGGCCACCACGTCGCGCGGGGCCAGTTCCCTGGCGGGGTGGTAATCGGCCATGAAGGCGCGGGCGTCCGCGTTGCGCAGGATCGCGCCCTCGCCGCGCAGGGCCTCGGTGGCCAGCGGGGCGGGATCGCGGCCGATGTCGATGGCCGTGGGGTGGAACTGCACGAACTCGGGATCGGCGATCACCGCGCCGGCCAGAGCCGCCAGGCCCAGGCCTTCGCCGCGCACTTCGGCGGGGGTGGTGGTGACGGCGTAGAGGCCGCCGATGCCGCCGGTGGCCAGGATGACGGCAGGGCTCAGGATCTCGATCAGCTCGCCGTCGATCTGCGCCAGCACGCCGATCACGCGGCCAGTGGCGTCCTGCAGGAGCCGGCGGGCGCGGGCGCCTTCGCGGATCTCGATGGCGGGCGCAGCGCGCACGGCGGCGATGACGGCGGCCATGATCGCCGCCCCGGCCCCGTCGCCGCCCACGCGGGCGACGCGGGCCCTGGAGTGGGCCGCTTCCAGGCTGAGGGTGAAGTCGCCGTCCTTCTTGTCGAACGGAGCGCCCAGCGCCGCCAGGGCGCGGACGGCGTCGGGGCCCTCGGTGGTCAGCAACGCCACAGCCTCGGGATCGCACAGACCCGCGCCGGCGGCGTCGGTGTCGGCGGCGTGCAGGGCGGGGGTGTCGTCCGCCGACAGAGCCGCGGCCATGCCGCCCTGGGCCCAGGCGCTGGAGCAACCGGTCGCCAGCGGCGTCGGCGACAGGACCAGGGCCTTCCTCGCCGCGAGCGCGGCGGTCAGTCCGGCGAGGCCGGCCCCGAGGATCACGGGGCCGTCGAAGATCAGGCGGTTGTTCACTAGGCTTCGCCTTCGCCGAGAATGTTAACGGCTTCAATCCTGTAGGTGTGAATTCCAGCCTCATCCTCTACTGTAATGAGTTCGCCTTTTTTTATCGCTCGCTTTCTGAGGTTTGTTTCCCAGTAACGTTCTGTAACATCGTGACTATTTCCGAAATCAATCCGGCCGTCTTGCCTCATTACAAAGGGATACATCTCCCCTTGATTAAGGGATCCTAAAATCCCAAAAGCTGGATGATTTCCAAATACTTCTTTTGATTCCTCGTCGACCTTGAGGTCGATCAGGATTTGGCTTTCGATGTCGCCTGTTGAAAGCGGTGTTTCTAGCCAGACGAGCTTAACCCTTACGAATTGCGCGGCCATCTAAATCAGCTCCACATCCACGTGATGGCGGGCCTTCACGAGGTCGTAGCGGGCGGGAACGAGCGGCGGGGGCAGGTCGATCATCCGCTGCACGGCCAGGGCCGCGCGGTCGATCACGTCGGCGTCCACCGTCACCTCGAACTGCTCGTAAAGCAGGGCGTCGTGGATGTTCTGCAGGGTGATCCGCTTCATGTGCGGGCACATGTTGCAGGGGCCGATGAACTGGGTCAGCGGGCTCTCGGCCTGGACGTTGCTGGCCATCGAGCACTCGGTGATCAGCACCACTTGGGCCGGCTTGCGAGCCGCCACATAGTCGTTCATCGCCGCCGTCGAGCCGGCGAAGTCGGCGGCTTCCAGGATCTCGGCCGGACATTCGGGGTGGGCCAGCACCTCGGCGCCCGGCCAGGCCGCGCGCATGTCGGCGATGTCCGACACGGTGAAGCGCTTGTGCACCTCGCAGTGGCCGGCCCAGGCGATGATCTTGACGTCGGTCTGGCGCGCGACGTTGCGGGCCAGATACTCGTCGGGGATCAGGATTACCTTGTCGGTCCCCCATTCCTTGGCGGCCCACTCCACCACCTGCACGGCGTTGGCGCTGGTGCAGCAGATGTCGGTCTCGGCCTTCACGTCAGCGGTGGTGTTGACATAGGTCACCACCGGCACGCCGGGATAGCGCTGCTTGATCAGCCGCACATCGCTGCCGGTGATCGAGGAGGCCAGGCTGCAGCCGGCCTTGAGGTCCGGGATCAGGATCTTCTTCTGGGGGCTCAGCACCTTGCTGGTCTCGGCCATGAAGTGCACGCCGGCCTGGACGATGATCTGGGCGTCGCTCTTGGCGGCTTCCTTGGCCAGGGCCAGGCTGTCGCCCACGAAGTCGCCCACGCCGTGGAAGATGTCGGGCGTCATGTAGTTGTGCGCCAGGATCGCGGCGTTCTTCTCGCGCTTCAGGCGGTTGATCGCCGCGATTAGCGGGGCCTGGATGCGCCATTCCATCGGCGTGACATGGTGCTTGACCTTGTCCCACACGGGCGCGGTCTCCGCCTCGATCTCGGCGGTGAAGTCCAGAACGGCGAAACCGTCGGCCATGTGATCCTCGCTTATGCTCAAACTGAGCATTTCCAGGGCCTCAAAAAACGCCGGAGCAGGGTAAGCCGTTCCGACGCCCTACTTATGCTGAAACTGAGCATAAGTGACGAACCACATATAGACCTTTGTTCGGGGATTGCAAAGGGCAGCTTGTCTCGACGCCCTTGCAGATCGGCTTGAAGTCGCGATGCGATCCCAGGTTGTGGCCCGGCGGCTCTCTGCCTTAGTCTGGCCAGGCGCGGGAGGATGGCGATGGCCGGCAAGGAAATCTGGTTCGAGTACGCTCAGGTGGGGCGACGGCTGAAGGCCAGACCTGTGCACTGGAAGGGTTGGCTGGTCCTTCTGGCCCTGTGCGTCGCGCCGGGCGGCGGCGTGATGGCGATGGTCCTATGGCGCCCGCCGATCCCGCCCGGCTACGCCTTTGGCTACATGCTGGTGTCGATGGTGCTGGTCTTCAGCGCCATGATCGTGCTGATCCGCACGCGAGGCCGACGGCGGAAATAGATCACGCGCTTGAGGTTCTCCTGCGTGGTGTCGCGACCGAACAGGGCCAGTTCATAGCCTTGTCGCGGCGGGCGATGCGCCTGCCAGCGGGCCGCTCGGTCCCGGCCCGATCACCAGGGGCCTTTGCGGGCGCGGGTGGTCGAGGGCAGTTCCCCGAACCTTTCCCGATAGCGGCGGGCGAAATGTCCGAAGCTGGAAAAGCCGCAGGCCATGGCGATCGAGATGACCGAGTCTTCGTTATCGCCCAGCAGCATCTGGTGGGCGTGATCGAGGCGAAGCTCGCGCAGATAGGTCAGGGGCGCGACGCCCCGGTGCTGCTTGAACCGGGCGAAGACGCTGCGCACGCTGACGCCGGTGGCCGCCGCGATTTCCTCGACCGTCAGGGTGCGGTTCCAGTTGGCCTGGATGTAGTCTTCCAGCACCTTCACGGCCAGGGGCGAGGCGCTCTTCGGCTCCTCGGCGAGGCGATCGGCGAACCCGGCCACGTTCTCGAAGAGGAAGGCGCTGGCGAGGGCCTGGCTCATCTCGACCAGAGGCCGGTCGATAGCCGTCTCGGTCGCCAGAATCCGGGCCATGGCCCAGGTGATCTCTCGTGAACGAACGCGTGACGCGGTCGAAAGCGCCTCCAGCGTCGGTATGATCAACGGGCCGGGGCGCGAATATCCCAAGATGGCTGCGGCCCTTTCGCGCAGCGCGTCTTCATCGAACTGCGTGACGATTTGCCGATAGCCCTCGCCATAGGTAGCCAGAAACGAGTCGGGAGGCACGATCGTGGTGGTGTCGGCGTCGACCTCGACCTGACGGCCGGCGACTGAAAACCGGCCCCGGCTGGAGAGGCACAGCATCTGCCTGACGCCGGGCATGCCGGAGAACTGGATCTCGACGGGCGCGTCATAGCGGCAATAGTGCAGATGCACGTCCCCCACCTGAACCCGGTTAGCCTGGGCGAAGAAGGGCGCGGCGCTGTCGCGGGCCGCGATAAGCTTGGCCCCATAGTGACCCGAAAGGCTTTCGGCCAGATCGTTGCGATCCGTCGCCCGCAGGATTCCGCGAAACGCCAGGGGGCATGAATAGGGGGTGGCGGATGGGCGCTCAAGATTCAAACCTGGGTTGCGCGACAGGATGCTCTCGGAAGGGTGGCGTCATGTTTCAGTTCCAACCTCTAATATTCCCCCAGTTCAGTCTTATGTGCGCCCCTGCAGGTTTGGAACAATTACAGCACCTTTCGAACTCATACGCCATTTACGTTAGGTGTTTATTTTCTCGAAATGGGAATTTGACCTTGATTGGGTCCTTCGGCGCTTGGGGGACGCGAAGAGGTTGATGTGAGCCTGTGGCTTTGCGGAGATCAGCATGTTCGGTATCCAGTCCAGCTCGGGGTCGGACGCTTCGCAGACCCTGGCTGCGGTCAGCCGGGCGCTGGCCATCATCGAGTTCGACGCCAGCGGCAAGATCCTGACCGCCAACGAGAATTTCTGCGCGGCCATGGGCTATGCCCTGTCCGAGATCAAAGGTCGCCATCACAGCCTGTTCGTCGAGCCGGCCTTCGCCAGCAGCCCCGAATACGCCGCCTTCTGGGCCAAGCTGGCCCGGGGGGAATTCGAGGCGCGGGAGTATCTTCGCATCGGCAAGGGCGGCGCGGAGGTGTGGATCCAGGCGTCCTACAATCCCGTTCGCAACGGCAAGGGCGTGGTGACCCGGGTGGTCAAGGTCGCCTCGGTGATCACGGCCGAAAAGCGCCGTAACGCCGAGTTCGAAGGCAAGATCGAGGCGATTTCCCGCGCTCAGGCGGTGATCGAGTTTACGGTCGACGGCAAGGTCATCACCGCCAACGAGAATTTCCTGAACGCTCTGGGCTACACCCTTGCCGAGATCCGCGGAAAACAGCACAGCCTGTTTGTCGAGCCCGCCTACGCGCGCTCAAGCGAGTATCAGGACTTCTGGCGCAAGCTTAATGGCGGCGAATTCGTCGCCGCCGAGTTCAAGCGGATTGGCAAGGCCGGCAATGAGATCTGGATCCAGGCGTCCTACAACCCGATCTTCGATGACAACAAGCGGGTCATCAAGGTGGTCAAGTTCGCCACCGACGTGACGCCGCGCGTTCGCGCCGTGAATGAAGTGGCCAGCGGTCTGGAGCAGCTGGCGAACAACAATCTGAAGCACCGGATCGAGGCGGCCGTCGATCCGGCCTTCGAAAAGGTGCGCCACGACTTCAACGCCGCCATGACCCTGCTCGACGAGACCATGGCCGCCGTCGCGGGCTCGACCGACAGCGTCGGCAGCGGCGCCGAGGAGATCGCCTCGGCGTCCTCCGACCTGTCGCGCCGCACCGAGCAACAGGCCGCCAGCCTGGAAGAAACCGCCGCCGCCCTCGACGAGATCACCGCCACGGTGCGTCGCAGCGCCGAGGGCGCCAAGCAGGCCTCCGTCGCCGCCACCGCCGCCCGCGCCGACGCGGGGACGTCCGGCCAGGTGGTCGGCGAGGCCGTGGCCGCCATGGGCGAGATCGACACCTCCTCGCGGCAGATCACCCAGATCATCGGGGTGATCGACGAGATCGCGTTCCAGACCAACCTGCTGGCCCTGAACGCGGGTGTCGAAGCGGCGCGAGCCGGTGAAGCCGGCCGAGGGTTCGCCGTCGTCGCTCAGGAAGTGCGGGCCCTGGCCCAGCGCTCGGCCGACGCCGCCAAGGAGATCAAGACCCTGATCGCCACCTCCAGCGCCCATGTCGAGCGGGGGGTGAAGCTGGTGGGCGAAACCGGCCGCGCCCTGACCGGCATCGTCGAGAAGGTGGCCGAGATCGACGGCCTGATCTCTGAGATCGCCAAGTCGTCGCAGGAGCAGGCCACGGGCCTTCATCAGGTCAACACCGCCGTCAATCAGATGGACCAGGTGACCCAGCAGAACGCCGCCATGGTCGAGGAGGCCACGGCGGCCGCGGCCAATCTGAAGACCGGATCGCAGGATCTGGCGCGACTGGTCTCGCGGTTCCAGACCGGGAGGCATGTCGCCGCGACGCGACCCCAGCTCGCCCAGCCCGGACGGGACCGTCCCGGCCAAAATCCGGTCGCTCGGCAGCAGACCAGGGTGGCGGCGGCCATGGGCGCACGCGGCGGGGCCAGGCAGGAAGCCGAGTGGGACGAGTTCTAGGGTCCACGGGCACGAGCCAGACAGGATGACACGCCGGCCGTCCCGGAAGGGGTCGTGCGGGATGCGGGAGACAGGGTGACCGTCATAAACTTTCCGCGTTCGCGAACGCCGGCACAGCGAAAGGCTCCAGACTGGGTTGAGCCGAATGCGGCCCTGTTTCTCGTCGGCGCGCTGCGGCGGCTGGGCGAACCCGCGACCCTCAATGAACTGTCGGTGCTGGTGCGCGCGATCTCGGGTCAGCAGGTCGGGTGGACGAACGCCTTTCTGGGCTCCGTTCTCGAGCGGCTTTGCGAGACGGGGCTGGACGACATCCCCGAGACGCCGGTCTTTCGCGTTGTCGCCCTGGAGAACGGGTCGGCCTGGGCGTTCACCCAGCCGTTTCGCACCCTGCTGCGCGGGGTCGACTTGACCGCCGCCCTGCGCCCTCTGCCGCCGCCGCTGTCGGCCGAGGGCGGCGACCGCGTTTAGCGCGGGGCGGGGGTGTCCGCGCCGCGCTAGTCCTCCCGCAGTTCCAGCGCCGTGAACGGCGCCTGCCCGCGCTCGATGCGGATCAGGTCCAGCACGCCGACGATCTGGCGCGATCGCCAATGGCTCAGATAGAAGGTGACCGGCCCCAGGGTCGCCGCCACGCCGAACTGGATGGCCAGCTGGGAGTGGGCCTTGAGAACCGCCATGACGCTACCGCCCGCCAGTTCGGCCAGCAGGGCCAGGATCGACAGCGGGATGGTCAGATAGCCGATGATCACCGCCTGCAGCATCTGGTCCTGCCGGCGCGCGTTCAGGCTGGCCAGGGCCGACAGCGCGTCGAACAGGGCGTCATCCACATCCTTCAGCAGCTCGAAGGTCTTGAGCGTCGAGGGGTTCCTGCGAAAGCCGCTGACGAAATCGACCCCCGAATAGCCCCAGGCGCCGGGTGTGTAGAGGCTGGACGGGAGAAGGCTCCAGACCGGGAAAAGGGTCTTGAGCTTGGCCCACAAGGCCCAGACAGGGGCGTGCGCCGCGCTGGCCGTTTCACCCGACTTGTTCTTCGCCACACCGCGCCCCCGGCTTGCACTGTCCCAGATCCCTGTTCGACCAGATCGGCTCCGGTGGCAAGTCGTGCTGCGGTGCGTCCCGCCCCGCGCGATGACGGGGCGTTGGATCATCCACTCAATCCGTCTCCCCGGCGGAGGCCGGGGCCCAGATTCAGCCTGAGCGCCTGGGGATGATGCGCCTCTCGGGCAAAGCCACGATCGCCCACCTTCCGGGGTTCGATCTGGGCCCCGGCCTTCCCCGGGGAGAACGGGAATTGGAGTTCAGGATCATCCCTCAGTGAGGGCGCGCCTGGGTCAGGGCGCGGGCCAGGCTGTCGAGCGAGAACGGCTTGGCCAGGAAGGGCCAGTCGCCGGCGCGGGCCCGGCCCTGGTCGCCGCCCGTATAGCCCGAGCACAGCACCACCGGCAGGCCCGGGCGGGCCGTGGCCAGATGCTCGGCCAGGTCCACGCCGCTCTGACCGCCGGGCATGATCACGTCGCTGAGGACAAGTTCGATGGCCTGGTCCTGAGCCAGCCGCTCCAGGGCCTCGGCAACGCCGCCGGCCCGCACCACGGTGTGGCCCAGGTCGCCCAGCATGGCGTCGACCAGGGCGGCGACCTCGGGATCGTCCTCCACCAGCAGCACCCGGGCGGGTGACTGGTTGGCCACGGGATCGAACGGGCTGGCGGCCTCGTTGTCGGCCAGGGCGTCGGCGACCGGCAACAGCATGACCACCGAGGTCCCCTGGCCGGGGCGGCTTTCGATCTCGACCGTGCCGCCGCTCTGGCGGGCGAAGCCATAGACCTGCGACAGGCCAAGGCCGGTGCCCTTGGCCCACCGGCTTGGTGGTGAAGAAGGGCTCGAAGATGCGCTCCAGCGTGGCGGCGTCCATGCCCGTTCCGGTGTCCCGCACGGCGATCCGCAGGTAGTGGCCAGGCTCGAGGTCGCCGGTCGCCTCGGTCAGGGTGACGGGGCGGGACTCGATGAGCACCTCGCCGCCGGTCGGGGTGGCGTCGCGGGCGTTTACCACCAGGTTCAGCAGCGCCGCCTCGAACTGGCCGGAGTCGATCAGCGCCGTCCGCACGCCGCCGCCCAGTCGCAGGTGGAAGCCATAGGCGTCGCCCAGGGCGCGGCGCAGCAGGCCCTCGCTTTCGGCGATCAGGCCGTCGATCCGGCAGATCTACGGCCGCACGGGCTGGCGTCGGGCGAAGGCCAGCAGGTGCTGCGTCAGGGTCGCCGCGCGTTCCCCCGCGCGGCGGACCTCGGCGGCGGCCAGCGCGCCCCTCGTGCCCGGCCGGCAGGCTCTCCAGCAGCAGGTTCGCGCCGCCGACGATGGCGGTGAGCAGGTTGTTGAAGTCGTGGGCCACGCCGCCGGTCAGCTGGCCGATGGCCTCCAGCTTCTGCGACTGGAAGAGGGCCGCCTGGGCCGCGTCGCGTTCGGCCAGGGCCGCCTGCATCCGCTCGCCCAGCAGTTCGTTGACACCCGCCAGGTCGGCCTGGGCCTGCTTGGTGTCGGTGACGTCGAAGGCGATGCCGATGAAGCCCTCGAAGCGGCCGTCCGGATCGAAACGGGGCTGGGAGAACGACTTCAGCCAGCGTATCGCGCCGTCGGCCCGGCGATAGCGGCCCTCCAGGGTAAAGGGCTTGCGGGCCCCTTCGCCGGCGATCTGGGCCTTCAGTATGCCTGGCAGATCATCGGGGTTCAGCCGGCCGCGCCAGTCGAGATTGAGCGCCGAGTCGTAGTCTCCGCCGGCGAACTCGACATAGGCCCGGTTGACGAACTGCCGCTGGCCGTCCACCCGCGACACCCACATCAGGGCCGGGGCGCTGTCGGCCAGATTGCGGAAGCGGGCCTCGCTCTCGCGCAGGCGTTCTTCGTCGCGGCGGCGGTCGGTGACGTCGAAGTTCACCCCCACCATCCGCACGGCCCGACCGGTGGGGTCGCGCAGCATCCGGCCCCGGGCGTGGATCCAGCGCTCGCCCCGGCTCAGATCGGCCAGGCGGAACTCGACCTCGCAGGCGTCGCCGGCCCGCACCGACTCGCGAATGGTGTCGGCGACCTTCTGGCGGTCCTCCGGGTGGAACAGGGACCTCATCCGCGCCCAGTCGATCGGCTCGTCGGGCGTGGCCCCCAGGTTCCGCCGCGCTTCCGGCGACAGTTTCAGGATGTCGTGGACGATGTCCCAGTCCCACGGACCGACGCCCACCGCCGTCTGGGTGACCTCCAGCCGGGTCTCGGCGTCGCTCTGCTCGAGGCGGGCCTTGGCCAGGCCCTGCACCGCGCCGCGCAGTCCTTCGGCGACCACGGTGGTCAGGGCCGCCGAGATCAGGAAGATCACCATGGTGGCGATCTCGTCGTCCGACAGGCCCTCGCCGCGGCGGCCGCCCCACAGCCACCAGCCGAACAGCACCGCGCTGATCATCGGCGCCAGGCCCCAGCGCCAGCCGGCATAGAGGGTGACCAGCACCAGGGCGGGGAAGAACGGCTGAGTGGCGCCGACCCCGCCGTTCAGGCCCAGCAGCGCGATGCGCATCAGTATGGCGGCGCCGACGGCGATGACGCTGGCCGCCGCGCAACGCCAGAAGGGCGGCGGAACCTGCGGGATCAGCCACGCGCTAATCAGCGCGTAGAGACGTTCACGCTCATCGGAAACCTCGGATGGGGCGTCCCTTGCCACCTTTGTCGTTCCCCGCTCAAACAAGGCTTGCCAAGAGCATGGACGAGCTTACCTAGAACGCGCAACACAGGAGATTATTATGGCCGGAACACCGAACACCGGATTGTCCGCCAAGCAGCGTGCGGATATCGCGGCGGGACTGAACAAAGTGCTGGCCGACAGCTACGCGCTCTATCTCAAGACGCATGGTTATCACTGGAATGTTCGGGGGCCTAATTTCCAGTCCCTGCACGTCTTGCTGGAAGGCCAATACACCGAGGAGTGGACGGCGCTGGACGCCATCGCCGAGCGCATTCGCGCTCTGGGCGAGTTGGCGCCGCAGGGCTATGCCGCCTTCGGCAACCTTTCCAGCATCAAGGACGGCGATCCCGAAAAAGATTGGGAGGGCATGCTGGCCGAGCTCAAGACCGACAACGAGACGGTGATCGCCACTCTCCGCGCGGCTTTTCCGGCCGCCGATGACGCCGGCGACGAGGCCACGGCCGATCTGTTGACCCAGCGTCTTCAGGCCCACGAAAAGCACGCCTGGATGATCCGAGCGACCCTGGGCGTGAAATAAGCCTTCGTGATCCTGCGTTCGCAATCTGGCCTGTTTCGGGCCGCTGCGGGGCTTCTGGCCCTGGGCGGCCTGTCGGCCTGCGCCACCTATTATGTGCCCAGCGGTTATGGCCGTGAGGCGGGCATGGCGCGGATCGCGCGCAGCTTCACCGATGACGGCCTGCGCCGCTATGTGGCCAACATGGATCCGGCCATGCTGAGCCTGGCCCGCCGCCACGACCCGCGCCCGCACATCGACTACTGGGGCCGCGTACGGGGCTGGGAGCGGATCGACCTGGCGTCCATCCCGCGCCTGGGGGATATCACCCCCGATTTCGACGAAGCCCGTATCATCAACGCCCTGCGTCCCGTTGCGCCGCTGCCGGTCGAGCCGGCCAAGCCCTTCATCCTGAAGGCGTCAGCGACCGATCGCGCCAAGGCCCTGCGCTGCCTGACCCAGGCGGTCTATTACGAAGCCGGGTTCGAACCCGTCAAAGGCCAGCAGGCCGTCGCTCAGGCGGTGCTGAACCGCCTGCGGCACGCGGGCTATCCCAAGTCGGTCTGCGGCGTGATCTATGAAGGCGCCGCGCGGGCCACGGGATGCCAGTTCAGCTTCACCTGCGACGGATCGCTGGCGCGCGAGCCCAGCCCCAGCCTGTGGGCGACGGCCGAGTCCGTGGCCCGTGAGGCGCTGAACGGCTTCGTCATGAAAGAGGTGGGCGTCGCCACCCACTATCACGCCAGCTATGTGGCCCCTTACTGGGCGCCGACCCTGGTCAAGCTCCGCCAGGTGGGCCAGCACATCTTCTATCGCTGGACGGGCCCGTCGGGGACGCTGGCGGCGTTCAAGGGGCGGTATAGCGGCGGCGAGGATGTCTCGGCCGACATCCTGCTGGCCGCCGACGCCCGGACGCTGGAAGCCGCGCCCCCGGAGGCCCTGGCTGCGGGCCAGCTCGTCAATACCGATGTCCTGGCTCAGGCCCAGGCTGCGGGCCTTGCGCCCACGCTGCTGACGCCCGGCGCGCAGCTGACGGTGACCCAGGATCCCACCGCGCCCAATGGCGAGCGCTTGAGGTTCGAGGGCACGATCGCCGGCCGTCGCATCCCGACGCCCGAGGAGATCGATCAGATCAACAAGTCGCTGGGCGCGCTGCCGGAAGTGGCCGCCGAAGCCCAGAAGCCGCCGGTCGTGATGGAAGCGCCGCCGCCGCCAAAGCCCAGGCCGCGTCCGCCGCGTCTGCCGATCCCGTCCAACTAGGGGCGCTGGGGGTCTTCAGGACGCGGGGGCGGGGAGAGCTTCAGGCGAAGCGCAGCTGTGTGGCGCCGGCCATCACGATCGCGATCACGACCCAGCCAGCGGCCAGGGCGAACATCGGATAACGCTGCCACCAGCGGCGCTGAGAGGCGCTGACGCCGTTATGTCTGGTCATGGCATACCTCCCTTTTGATGATCTGGACTGCCATCCTCCAAGCATCGTGGCCTAAAACCGGCCTTAAGGCTTGGTTAATCTTTGTCACATTTGCGACAAGTGCCCGTGAAACGCTTCGCAGGCCCGGCTGTTGCTCGCCAAGGCCGTCGCGTTATTGTCTCAAGTCGATGATTACGTTGCCTTTTTTGTAACGCAAAAAGGTTGCATCGACCGGGGGAGCCCTTAGGCTCGCCGCCCAGTCCAGATTCCTTGTCAGGTCCAACAATGCTTCGATTTACCGCCCTGGCCGCCGGCCTGACGCTTTTGACGGGCGGTGTCGCCGCCGCCCAGACTCCCCCCGCCCAGACTCCCGCCGCCCCGCCGGCGGCGGTCTCGGCCCCGTCGCCCGCCGTGGCGGCCGGCGCCGCGTTCCTGGCGACCAACGCCAAGGCGCCGGGCGTGGTCGTGCTGCCTTCGGGCCTGCAATACAAGATCGTCGCCTCTGGCCCCAAGACCGCCGAGTCGCCCAAGATCGGCGACATCATCAAGGTCCACTACGAGGGCAAGCTGCTGGACGGCACGGTGTTCGACAGCTCGTTCGAACGCAACCAGCCGGCCATCATGCCGCTGGACGGCCTGGTCCAGGCCTGGCTGGAGGCCCTGCCGATGATGCATGTCGGCGACGAGTGGGTGCTCTATGTGCCGGCCGAGCTGGGCTATGGCGACCGTGACGTCGGTCCGATACCGGCGGGCAGCGTGATGGTGTTCCGGCTGAAGCTGCTGGGCATGCTGTCGGTGGACTAGAAAATCTCCCTTCCCCCTTGATGGGGGAAGGGCCGGGGATGGGGGTGACGCGGCGGTTCAACCGGCAAGCGCCCTATCACCCCCACCCAACCCTCCCCCATCAAGGGGGAGGGCTTATTTCTGACGGCTCTTCATCAGCGGCTGGATCTTGGTCCCGAAGTCCTCGACCCCCTGCACGAAGTCATCAAAGGTCAGCAGAACCCCGCCGGTGCCCGGCACGGCGGCGACCTCGTCCAGCATCCGGGCGATGCTCTCATAGCTCCCCACCAGGGTGCCCATGTTCAGGTTCACCGCCGAGGCCGCATCGGCCAGCTGGGCGGTGTTGGTGGTGGCGCCCGCCGCCGCGTTGGGGGCCGCCTGCTGGGTCAGCCAGGCCAGGGCTTCCTGGTCGGCGCCGTCGCGATAGAGCTGCCACTTGGCCATGGCCTTCTCGTCGGTCTCGTCGGCGATCACCATGAACAGGATGAAGCTGGCCACGTCGCGGCCGGTCTTCTCGGCGGCGGCCTCAAGGCGCTTGTTGACCGAGGCGAAGGCGGTGGGGGTGTTGGTCCCCTTGCCCAGGGCGAAGCTGTAGTCGGCATATTGCGCGGTGAAGGCCAGGCCTTCGTCCGACGAGCCCGCGCAGATCAGCTTGGTCTCCTGCGGGTGCGGACTGACCCGGCAGTCGTCCATCTGGAAATACTGGCCCTTGAAGTCCGAGACGCCGGTCTCCAGCAGACCCTTCAGGACGGTCGTGTATTCGGCCAGGTAGTTGTAGCGGTCGGTATAGTGAGCCTCGCCCGGCCACAGGCCCATCTGGGAATATTCGGCCTTCTGCCAGCCGGTCACCAGATTGATCCCGAAGCGGCCCGGGGCGATGGAGTCGATGGTCGAGGCCATGCGCGCCACGATGGCCGGCGGGATGGTCAGGGTGGCGACGGTGGCGAAGATCTTGATCTTCGTCGTCACGGCCGCGAGCCCCGCCATCAGGGTGAAGCTCTCCAGATTGTGCTCCCAGAACTGGGTCTTGCCCCCAAATCCGCGCAGCTTGATCATCGAGAGCGCGAAGTCGAAGCCGTATTTCTCGGCCTTGAGGGTGATCTCCTTGTTCAGCGCGAAGCTGGGCATGTACTGCGGCGAGGTCTCGGAGATGAGCCAGCCGTTGTTGCCGATGGGGATGAAGACGCCGACCTGCATGGGGGTGTGTACTGATGCGGTCTCAAAATTCCGCTCTCCCCGGCGAAGGCCGGGGCCCAGATTCATCCTGAGTGTTTGGGGTGTTCGCGCCTTCCGACCGATCAGCTTCCGAAGGGCCCTCGGTTCGATCTGGGCCCCGGCCTTCGCATGGGAAGTCCTTGGGTTAGTGCGTTTCGCCGCCGAGGAAGGCGACGAGTGAGGCGTTGAACGCGTCCGGCGCGGTCACGGTGAAGCCGTGTCCGCCCCAGGGGACGATATCGAGGACGGCGTTGGGCAGGCGCTCGGCCAGCCGCTGCGAGCAGCCGACGGGGACCAGCATGTCGTCGGCGCTGGCGCTGACCAGCACCGGATGGGAAATCTCCGGCAGGCGGGCGTCGATGTCGAAGTCGAGCAGGGCCTGGATGCGGGCCAGCATGACCTCGCGGGTCGGGAAGCCGGCCACGTGGTGGGGCTCCTCCGCCTCCAGGCGGGCATGGTTCTCCGACAGCCAGGTCGCCGGATACAGAAAGATCGGCTGGGCGTGGACATAGGCCTGAACCCCGCTGTCGTTCAGCAGATGGATGCGGGTGTCGAAGCAGCGCCGGATATGCGGATCGGGCCGCGACCAGCCGTTGACCACCACCAGTTTTCCCAGGCGGTCGGGATGGCTCAGGGCCAGGGCCAGGCCCGCATTTCCGCCGGCGGCGTGGCCCACCACATGGGCGCGCTCCAGGCCCAGGGCGTCCATGACCTTGACCATGTCGTCGGCCATGTCCTGCACGGCGTAAGGGGAGGGCAGCTCGCGCACGCTGCGGCCCGTGCCGCGATGGTCGTACAGCACCACCGGATATTTCGCCGTAAGGGCGTCCATCTGCGGCGCCCAGAACGCGCCAGAACCGCCCAGGCCCGAGGACAGCAGCACGACCTCGCGCCCGGCGATCGGGCCGCCGTGTTGCTCGTAGTAGACGCCGTCGACGCTGCCTGAGACGATCATGCGGCTAGCGCTTGCCGATATGGGCGACGCTGGCGATCTCGACCAGGAAATCGGGCCGCACCAGGCCGCACTGGATGCAGTAGCGGGCCGGTTTCTCGCCCGGGAAGTACTCGGCATAGACCTTGTTGATGGTCGCGTAATTGGCCCAGTCGGTCAGGAAGATGTGGTTCATGGTCACGTCCTCCATCGTGCCGCCGGCTGTTTCGATCACCGACTTGATGGTCTCCAGCACCTGCCGCGTCTGGCCCTCGGCGTCACCGACATGGGCGACATTGTTGTCCTTGTCGAAGGCCAGGGTGCCCGAGACATAGACGACGCCGTCGGCCAGCGTGCCAGGCGAGAACGGCGCGATCGGCGTGCCGGTGCAGGGCGGGGTGATGACGGTCTTGGGCATTTCAATTCCTCCAATCAAAACCCCGTTTTCCCGGCGAAGGCCGGGACCCAGATTCATCCGGGAAGTCTGGGGTGTTCGCGCCTCTCGGCCTGTCCAATTTTCGAAAGCTCATGGGTTCGATCTGGGCCCCGGCCTTCGCCGGGGAGAGCGGATTTTTAGGACGGCGCCAACTGCCCGAACGCCCCCTTGAAATCCGCCGTGGTTGAGACCCAGCCGAAGAAGGTCTCGATGTTGAAAAGGGCCGCCTTCTGCACGAAGTCGGGGCCGGCCTGATGGGTGGCGTCCTCCAGTACCGTGCCGAAATATTCCAGCATGAAGCCGTCCCTCAGGGTCGACTCCACGCATACATTCGTGGCGATGCCGACGAACACCAGGTGGCGGATGCCGCGGGCCCGCAGCACGCTGTCCAACTGGCTGTTGAAGAAGCCGGAATAGCGGGTCTTGTGCAGGCGGATGTCGCCCGGTTCGGGCTTGAGGGCGTCGACCAGCTCATAGTCCCACTGGCCGCGCGCCAGCAGCTTGCCCTGCAGCTCGGGCCGGGCCCGCATGGTCTTCAGGGCGTTGGACTTCCACCAGTTGGGCGAGCCGGGACCCCCGGCTTCCACATACTGGTCATCCCAGCCGTTCTGGAAAAAGATCACCTGCATGCCGGCGGCGCGGGCGACGGGCAGGATCCCGGCGATCTGCTCGATCACCCCGGCCGCGCCGCTGATGTCGAAGCCCGCCAGATCCAGATAGCCGCCGGGCGAGGCATAGGCGTTCTGCATGTCGATGACGATCACGGCGGTGGTCTTGGGATCCACCGGGATCGGCTCGGGCCGCGCGGGCAGCATGACGGTGTTGGACGACAAGGGCGTCATGCGCGCGCTGGCCTTGTCGGGGTCGGAAGCCATGCCATACCATCCTGGAAGCGCGACGCGCGTTGGAGACTGGATCAACCATGACGACGACGCGCGCCCTGTTCGTCAAGCCCGTCTCGCGCGTTTAAGGGCATGCTGACACGATCCGTTCGAAACCTGATCGAAACGCCCGGCGGGCCGCGCATCGACTTCACCGCGCCCGCAGGCGAGCCCGCCCTGGCGGCGCCGGACTCGGTGTCGTGGCGGGTGTTCAAGAACCCCGTCTCGCTGTTCGTGGGCGGGATCACGGCGGTGATCCTGGAACTGGCCGAGCCCCGGGTGCGCTCGGGCGTCTGGGATCATTCGACCTTTCGCACCGATCCCCTGACCCGGCTGAAACGCACCGGTCTGGCGGCCATGGTCACGGTGTATGGCGCGCGGTCGGTGGCCGAGAGGATGATCGCCGGGGTCGGGCGCCAGCACGCCCGGGTGGGCGGTTCGACGCCGGACGGAACGGCCTATCGCGCCACCGACACTGAGCTACTGGACTGGGTGCAGGCCACCGCCAGCTTCGGCTTCCTGGAGGCCTATGCCGCGCTGGTCTCGCCCCTGTCGGACGCCGAGAAGGACCAGTTCTACGCCGAGGCCGCTCCGGCCGCGCGGCTGTACGGGGCGCTGGGCGCGCCGGCCTCGCGGGCGCAATGGGAGGGCCAGCTGGCGGCCATGCTTCCGCGTCTGGAGCGGTCGCAGATCGTTCCGGAGTTCCTCGGGCTGATGCGTGAGACGCGGCTGGCGCCGGGTCCGGTCAGCCGCCTGCAGCGCCCGCTGATCCGGGCGGCGGTGGGGCTGGTTCCGGAGGTGGTTCGCGAGCGGCTGGGCCTGGGCCGCGAATGGATGCCGAGGCCGCTGGAGCTGCCGATGATCCGGCTGGCGGGGCGGGTGTCCGACCGGATCGCGGTGCTGGAGGCGCCGCCGGCCCAGGCGTGCATGCGGATGGGGTTGCCGGGGGACTGGCTCTATCGGCGGCGGTAAGTCCTCCCCCTGAAGGGGGAGGTGTCGGCGTAGCCGACGGAGGGGGAAGTCGGCCTGCGTGGGATCACTTCCCCCTCCGGCGCTTCGCGCCGCCTCCCCCTTCAGGGGGAGGATCTGCGTCAGAGCGTCTGCCCGTCATCCACCGTGAACACCGACCCGGTGATCGCCGCCGAGGCGTCCGAGCACAGCAGCATGGCGGTGGGGGCCAGGTCGCTTTCGGCCATCAGGCGCTTGCGGGGAAAGCTCGCCACCAGCCTCTGGCCGCCTTCCTGGTCGAACCAGTCGCTGTTGAGCTCGGTGCGGATATAGCCGGGGCAAAGGACGTTGACGTTGATCCCCTTGCGGGCCCATTCGCGGGCCAGGCTCTTGCCCATCATGGCCGTGCCGGCCTTGGACGTGCAGTAGGCGGTCAGGCCCGGCTGCACCTGATGGGCGCCGATCGAGGCGACCAGCAGAACCCGGCCCCGGCCACTCTGGACGCTGCCCGCCTTGATCATCCGCCGCGCGCCTTCGCGGGCGGTCAGGAACATGCCCCGGGTGTTGACCGACAGGATCTTGTCGAAGTCCTCGATGGCCAGGTCCAGGGCCAGGCCTTCCACATTGATCCCGGCATTGGCGATCACCGAGTCCGGCGTTCCCAACTGGGCCTCGATGGCGTCATAGGCGGCGATCACCGAGGCCTCGTCCTCGACGTCCATGGCGAAGGCGGACGCGGCGGGGCCGATCTCGGCCACCAGGCTCGCCAGCTTGTCGGTGCGCCGGGCGGCGAGAGCCACCCTGGCGCCGGCGGCGGCGGCGGCCTTGGCCAGATGCGCCCCGATGCCCGAGGAGGCGCCGGTGACCAGCACGATGCGGCCTGCCAAGGCTTGGTGAGCAAGGGTTTGGTCGGTCATGGCGGTGGGCTCCCCGTTTGTCGTTGGCGGGGAGGGTGGCGGGCAGGGCCGGGGATGTCGAGGGCGCCGTTAGGTCGTCCTTCTCCCCCTTGTGGGAGAAGGTGTCCGCGCAGCCGACGGATGAGGGGGCGAAAACCCTGTCCGGCAAGGCCGCGAGACCCCTCACCCGGCCCTGCGGGCCACCCTCTCCCGCAAGGGGCGAGGGGCGACTAGTATGCGCAGATTGGCCGGCGCCGGTTGTCCCTCTGGAACCGGCGGCGGATTGGCCTCCGCGTCCAGGTCCGAGGCCGCGCGGGCGAATTCGGCGGCCAGGGTCTCGTAATAGCCGTTGCGGGGGTCGGGCTCGCTGTCGGGCATGGGATCGGGCAGCAGCCAGTCGAAGTCGCGCACCGCCAGGGTCTGGTGGGCCACCATCATGAACCGCCGCCAGATGCTGGCCGGAATGTCGCCGCCGACCACCTTGTTCATGGGCTTTTCGTTGTCGTTGCCCACCCAGACGCCGGTGACGTAGTCGGGGGTGAAGCCCACGAACCAGGCGTCGCGCCAGTTCTGGCTGGTGCCGGTCTTGCCCGCCGCCGGGCGGCCGAAGGCGGCGCGCCGGGCGGTGCCCTCGGTGACGACCTTCTTCATCATCTTGACCATCATGCTGGCCCGGCCGACGTCATAGACGCTGAGCGGGGCCGACGCCTGGCGGGCGAAGATCGGCGCGCCGCCCTGGCTGGAAATGCTCTCGATGATGGAGGGCTCGATGCGGTTTCCGCCCTGCTGGAACACCTGGAAGCCCGAGGTCATCTGCAGCAGGCTGACGCCGTAGGAACCCAGGGCCACCGACAGGTCGGGATTGGGCGGCAGGCTGGTGATTCCGAACCGCCGGACGAGTTCGCCGATCGCCGGACCGCCGACCTCCTGGCCCAGCTTGACGGCGATGGTGTTGGTCGAATTGACCAGGGCCTGTTCCACGGTCATCGGGCCGCGATAGCCGCCGCCATAGTTTTCCGGGGCCCACTCGCCGAACTTCACCGGCTCGTCCACCCGGATGTCGGTGGGCAGCACGCCCCGGTCGAGGGCGGCGGCGTAGATGAACGGCTTGAAGGTCGAGCCCGGCTGGCGACGGGCCTGGACGGCGCGGTTGAAGGGGCTTTCGATATAGTCGGTCCCGCCCACCATGGCGCGGATGGCGCCGTCGGCCGACAGCGACAGCAGGGCCGCCTGGGTGGCGCCGCCCCGCTCGCCGTCGAAGGCCATGGTCTGGCGGACGACCTCGGAGCCCTGCCGCTGCAGCAGGGGGTCGATGGTCAGGCGAACCACCAGATCGGGCGCGTTCTGGCCGGCGATCCGCACGGCCTCGGTGGTGGCGTAGTCCAGCACCCAGCCATAGTCGCCCTCGTTCTGGACGGCCATCGGCGACAGGCGCGGGGTGTCGTCCAGCGCGCGGCTTTCCTGCTCCGCCGTGATCCAGCCTTCCTTGCGCATATTGGCCAGCACCAGGCGCGAGCGGGCCAGGGCGCCGCTCATGTCGCGGTTCAAGGCCAGGCGCGACGGCGCCTTGGGCAGGGACGCCAGCAGGGCGGCTTCCGACAGCGTCAGCTCGCTGGCCGGCTTGCCGAAATAGGTGCGACTGGCCCCGTCGACGCCAAAGGTGTTGGCCCCGAAGAACACCCGGTTGAGGTACAGCTCCAGCACCTCGTCCTTGGTCAGCACCTGCTCCAGGCGCCGGGCCATGACCATCTCCTGCAGCTTGCGCTTGACGGTGCGGTCGGGGGTCAGGAACAGGCCCTTGGCCAGTTGCTGGCTCAGGGTCGAGGCGCCCTGCACGGTGCGCTTGGCCTTGAAGTTGACCCAGGCGGCGCGGGCGATGCCCTGCAGGTCGATCGGGCCGTGCCTGTAGAACCGCTTGTCCTCGGCGGCCATGAAGGCCAGCGGCACATAGTTGGGCACGGTCCCCAGGGTGATCCGCTGGCCATAGCGCGGACCCCGGGTGGCGATCACCTGGCCGTTCCTGTCCTCGAAGCGGATGCCGGGCGCGCGGTTGACCGCGAACAGGGCCTCGCGGGTGGGCAGGGCGGGGTGTCGCGCAGATATTTCCACCAGACATAGCCGGCCCCGCCACCTGCGGCGAGCACGCCCAGCAGCAGGCCGACCAGCAGGGTGGGCAGGATCCAGCCCCGCCGGCGGGCCTTCTGGTGGTTCAGGTCGGCGCGGAAAGGCTGTTCAGGTTCGGGGGTCGGAGGCGGCGGCGGCGGCTCTTCCGGCGGGGGCGCGGACACGCCAAACGACGCCTCCGGCTTGGGTGGCGGCTTGGGACCTTCTTCGAAACGGTACGGGGGAAGCGTCCAGTCGTTCACGGTTTCGGTACGGCCCTGTTTGGTCTCAGCCTAAATCCGGTTTAGGACGCGCGGATGATGCCGCGCAAACCTTTCTGGGAGACAAAGTCTCTCCAGCAGATGACCGTCCCCGAGTGGGAGAGCCTATGCGATGGCTGCGGGCTTTGCTGCCTGGTTCGCTTCGAAGACGAAGATTCCGGCGAGGTCATTCCCACCCGGGTGCACTGCCAGCTGTTCGACGAGCACCGCTGCAGCTGCAAGGACTATGCGAACCGCCGCAAGACGGTGCCCGACTGCATCAAGCTGACCCCGTACAATATCGAGGACCTGGAGTGGATGCCCCCCTCCTGCGCCTATCGCCGCCTGCACGAGGGCAAGCCCCTGCCGATGTGGCACCCGCTGGTGACGGGCGACCCCGACAGCACCCACAAGCAAGGCATCTCGATCCGCGACCAAACCGTCAGCGAGCTGTCGTTCGTCGAGGCCGAGGACGCCATGGACTTCGTGGCCCTGGACCTGATGAAGGATCGCGGCGACGAGGTTTACGACCCGGACGAGGACTGAGGGGGCGACCACTCGCCCCCTCCTGACCGCTGCGCGGTCGTCCTCCCCCGTAGGGGGAAGACGAGTTCCGCGCGTTTCATCTTCCCCCTCCGGGGGAAGACGGCTGCGGAGCAGCCCGTAGGGGGCAAGTCCGCCGCCCTCAAAAGTTATCCACAGCCCCTAAGCCTTCAGACAAGCCCGCGCGTGGGTCACATAGTCCCGGTCGCTGGGCGCACGACGCGGTCGCCGATCTTGAACTCGGCTTTCTGAAAATCTTCATCGTCCCATTCCGGAGCGTCATCCGGATCGGTCCAGGTGGTGTTCAAGTCGCTTTCGTTCTTTGGCATCGCACTCTGCATTTCACCAGCTTAGGCAAGGCTTGATCAAGACCCATGGCCCCATTGGGTGTGGGACGAATCCAATCTACCTTCCCGTCATTCCCGCCCTTGTGGCGGGAACCCCTGTGTCAGCTGACACGTGAGGCGCCAGCGAAGTGCGCGCGCACTTCGCTGGCGCCTCACGTGTCAGCTGACACAGGGGTTCCCGCCACAAGGGCGGGAATGACGGTCAGTTTGGGGCGACCACGGGGATACAGCCTTCCGTATCCTCTGCGTTGAGCGAATCGAATCCAACAAAATCAACGCCCTAAAACTTTCTCGCGTGTCTGGATCAGAGGCGCCCGCTGCTCCCGTATCTTTGTGTCATGGCCGGAAGAAGCGAGAGCGTTCGGGAATGGGGCGAGATGCACCAGGCCCGGCTCATGAAGGAAATGGACAGCGAGTGGGAGATCACCAGGACCGCGACCGAGGTCGCCGTCGTGGTGCTGTCCAAGCGCAAGGCGGAGACCTATGGCACGCACGCCCGCACCACGCGGGCCATCGTGGTCATGGTCCCCGAAGACAAGCCTGTCGCCCGAAAACCCGCAGAGCCGGCGCCTGAGGAAGAGGCCCCCATGCATGACGATATTCCCGACGATCCGGCCGAGCTTCAGGCCGCTCTTGTCACCCAGATCAGCGGCGTTGCTGACCTTATCGAGCTCAAGCGCCGAGAGGGAGGCGATCCTTATCGAGGCCATCGCGCCCCTGAGCCACGAGGAGCGGCAGGCGCTCCTCAGCGTCTGTCTGGCTGAACCGTCGGGTCACCAGCACCCGCCGGAGCACATCGACTGGTCGGCGTGGCTGATGCTGGGCGGACGCGGCGCGGGCAAGACCTTCGCCGGCGCCCGCTGGATGGTCTGGCAGGCCCTGACCCATTCCAATCTGGCCCTGGTCGGCGCCACCCTGCACGATGTGCGCGAGGTGATGATCGACGGGCCCTCGGGCCTGCGGGCCATCAGCGGTCCGGCCTTCGCGCCCCGCTGGGAGACGTCTCGTAAGAGGCTGATCTGGCCCAACGGCGCCGTCGCCTACGCCTTCTCGGCTGAAGACCCCGACAGCCTGCGCGGCCCGCAGTTCCACGCCGCCTGGGCCGACGAGTTTTGCGCCTGGCCCAAGCCGGCCGAGACCCTGGCCATGCTGCGGTTCGGCCTTCGCCTGGGCGAGGACCCCCGGCTGGTGGTCACCACCACGCCCCGGCCGATCCGGGCGCTCAAGACCCTGATCGCCGAGCCCGGCGTCGCGGTCACCCGCGCGGGCACGGCGGCTAACGCGCAGAACCTGGCGCCGGCCTTCCTGTCGACCCTGCACGCCCTTTACGGCGGCACGCGGCTGGCGGCCCAGGAGCTGGACGGCGTCATCGTCGAGGACGAGGGCGGCCTGTTCCGCGCCGAGGATCTGGCCCGCTGCCGCGGCGCCGTCCCCGCGCGCTTCGACCGGGTGGTGGTGGCGGTCGATCCGCCGGCCACGGCCACGGGCGACGCCTGCGGGATCGTGGTGGTGGGCCGCCTGGGCGACCGCGCCTTCGTGCTGGCCGACCGCTCGGCCAAGGGCCTGTCGCCCAACGGCTGGGCCGGGCAGGCGGTGCTGGCCGCCCGCCAGTTCGGGGCTCAAGCCCTGGTAGCCGAGGCCAATCAGGGCGGCGACATGGTGCGCGCGGTGCTGGTCCAGGCCGACCCGCCCTGCGCGGTGAAGCTGGTCCGCGCCTCGGTCGGCAAACGGGCGCGGGCCGAGCCGGTGGCGGCGCTCTACGAACAAGGCCGCGTGATCCACTGCGGCGCCTTCCCGGCGCTGGAGGAGGAGCTGATGGGATTGGGCACGGGCGATCTGGGGCACAGTCCCGACCGGGCGGATGCCCTGGTCTGGGCGGTGAGTGAGTTGATGCTTGGGGTGGGGCAGGCGCCGAGGCTTAGGGCGCTTTAAAGATCCTCCCCCTAGCGGGGGAGGTGGCGCGAAGCGCCGGAGGGGGAAGTGGCAGGGGCCGATCCGGAACCTGGATCCTCCAGCGTGGGCACTTCCCCCTCCGTCGTCCCTATTGGCCGACACCTCCCCCGCTGGGGGGAGGATCTGGGCGCCAGGGGCAGAGGGCTTCGCGGATGGCGGCGATGGCGCTGTCGACGGACTGGAGCACGTCGCGCGCGGGAATTCGCAAGGTTATGACCCCGTTCTCGGCAAGGCGTTGGTCCCTGATCCTATCCTGTTCGGGTCGGTTCTCGTGGGTGTGAGCCTCTCCGTCGACCTCGACCGCCAAACGCTTTTCCGCGCAGTAGAAGTCCAGCACATAGGGACCGAAGGGATGCTGACGGCGAAACTTGAGGCCTCCCAGCCGACCGCCGCGCAGCTCTGACCACAACAGGATTTCGGGGAGCGACATCTCGCGGCGGAGCGATCTGGCGCGGGCTATACGTGATTTCTCCGGTCTCTCCATAACCCCTCCGTTTTTCGCAAGTCCTCCCCCTGAAGGGGGAGGTGTCGGCGCAGCCGACGGAGGGGGAAGTGACTGCTGACTCAATGCGGTCTTCCCCCACCGGCCTCCGGCCGCCTCCCCCTTCAGGGGGAGGACTTGGAAGCGCACAACCCTAACATGTTCACTATTCGTTCTCAATCGGAGGTTCCCGTGCCCCTGTTCCGAAAACCCCGCCCGCCGGAAGTCAAAGACTCCCGCGCCGCGCGCCTGATCGCCCTGACTACCGGCGGCCGGCCGCAGTGGACGCCGCGCGACTACGCGGCCCTGGCCAGCGAGGGCTTCGCCAAGAACCCCGTCGTCTATCGCTGCGTGCGGATGATCGCCGAGGCCGCCGCCGCCACGCCGCTGATCGTGTTCGCGGGCGGCCAGCGCGCCCCCGATCACCCGCTGCAGAAACTGCTGCGAACGCCCAATCCCGAGCAGGGCGGGCCCGACCTGATGGAGGCGTTTTTCGGAAACCTGCAGACGGCCGGCAACGCCTATCTGGAAGCGGCCGGGGAGGGCGAGGCGCCGAGCGAGCTGTACGCCCTGCGCCCTGACCGCATGACCCTGGTTCCCGGCCCGCGCGGCTGGCCGCTGGCCTATGACTACCAGGCCGGCGGGCGCACGGTGCGGATCGGCCGCGACGCCGACGGCTGGCTGCCGGTGCTGCACTTGAAGCTGTTCAACCCCACCAGCGACCACTACGGCCTGTCGCCGCTGGAGGCCGCCGCCTTTGCCATCGACGTGCACAACGCCTCCAGCGCCTGGAACAAGGCGCTGCTGGACAACTCGGCCCGGCCGTCCGGAGCGCTGGTCTATTCCAACCGCGAGGCCGGCGACCGCCTCTCCGACGAGCAGTTCGACCGGCTGAAGGCCGAGCTGTCCTCGGTCCATTCGGGCGCGGCCAATGCCGGCCGGCCGCTGCTGCTGGAGGGCGGGCTGGACTGGCGGGCCATGTCGCTGAGCCCGGCCGAGATGGACTTCACCGACGGCAAGCACGCCGCCGCCCGCGAGATCGCCCTGGCCTTCGGGGTGCCGCCCCAGCTGCTGGGCATCCCCGGCGACGCCACCTATGCCAACTATCGCGAGGCCAACGCCGCCTTCTGGCGTCACACCGTGGTTCCGCTGGTCGAGCGGGCGGCGCGGGCGATGACGGCCTGGCTGGCGGTCAAGTTCCCCGACGCGCGGATCGCGCCCGACCTCGACGCCGTGCCGGCCCTGTCGGCCGAACGCGACGCCCTGTGGGCGCGGCTCGACGCCGCCAGCTTCCTCACGCCGGAAGAGCGGAGAAGGCTGGCGGGGCTGGACGGCTGACTCAGCAGGGCCCCCTCCTGACCGCTTCGCGGTCGTCCTCCCCCGGAGGGGGAAGATGAACCGTGCCAACTCATCTTCCCCCTCCGGGGGAAGACGGCTGCGCAGCAGCCCGTAGGGGGCAAGTCCCCGAACAAGGACCCACCAAAATGACCACCCCCAACCGCTGGCGGCTGGACCGCCAGGTCTCGGTCGCCCTGATCGTGGCCGTGGCCCTGCAGGCCGCCGCCGCCCTGATGTGGGCCGGCCGCGCCTCGGCCCGGATCGACGAGATGCAGAGCCGCCTCAACGCCCAGGCCCCCGTCGCCGAACGCCTGGCGCGGCTCGAGGAGCAGGCCTCGGCCAGCCGCGCGGCGCTGGACCGCATCGAGGCCAAGCTGGAGCGCGACCGATGACGGATGACCTGAAGATCGAGGGCTACGCCTCGCTGTTCTGGACCCGCGACCTCAATGACGACGTCACCGCCGCCGGCGCCTTCGAGGGCAGCCTGGCCGAGACCGGCCCTGCCGGCGTCAAGATGCTGCACCAGCACGACGACGCCGAGCCCATCGGCGTCTGGGACGAGATCACCGAGGACGCCAAGGGCCTGTTCGTCCGTGGCCGGATCCTGCGCGCGACCCCGCGCGGTCGCCTCGTCGCGGCGCTGGTCGAGGCCGGCGCGCTGGACGGCCTCTCCATCGGCTTTCGCCAGGTGAAGGCGCGGCAGGACGGCCGCCTGCGGGTGCTGGGGCGGGTGGAGCTTTGGGAGGTGTCGGTGGTGACGTTTCCGATGCTGCCGGGGGCTAGGCTTCGACTGTCTGGAAGCTGATCTCAACAGGCTTAGCCAACTCGGCGGGCGGTGGCGGTGACAATACCATGGCGGTTGACGGTGGCGTCGCTGATGCCGGCGACCATACGCACAACGACATTGGGGTGAGCGCCGAGCCCCTCCGTTACATGCCGCATGGACCTGTTTCTCGAAAATTCATCCTGCTGCAGAAAGCCGGGAATGATGATGACCTGGGTTATGGCGTCGTTCGGGACACCCTCCATCATGTTGGCCATGTTCACGGCTTGCGCGCCTCCAAGGCCGTGCCAGCCGCAGGCGGAATTGTACGCGTTACCCACGCCAAGCCCGTTGTAGAGCACGATGACCGACACGCAGTCCGCCATCGGGCCTGTGACAATGAGGTTATCGCCGGCGGGAAGGTCTTGCCGGAGCCCAGTGTCAGCGTTCTGCATCCGCAAGTTCATGGCGGTCTCCCCCATTTCGCCGGGCAAGCGGTGCCATTTGCGACAGGGCGTCGTCAACAAAAATACTACCCTCGGCTGCGTTTCCGGCCCGGCTCGCGCCGAGATCGGTGCTGAACCGTAGGACCAAGATCCTCCCCCTCCGGGGGAGGTGGCCCAGAGGGCCGGAGGGGGCAGCTCGGCGTAGGCCCAGATGACCCCCTCAGTCGGCTCCGCCGACAGCTCCCCCGGAGGGGGAGCAGCTACCGTTCCATAAACTGGAGAACTCCATGAAAGAGACCAAACACGCCCCGGCTTCGCCGGGGGCGATGATGCATGAGGTGCTGGCCGCGTTCGAGGCCTTCAAGGCTGCCAACGACCAGCGCCTGTCGGCCATCGAGACCAAGCGGGCCGACGTGCTGCTGGAGGAGAAGGTCAGCCGCATCGACGAGGCCGTCAGCCGCGCCCAGGACCGTCTGGACCGGGTGCTGGCCGACAGCCGCAGGCCTTCCCTGGCCGGTGACGCGCCGCTGGCGCGGGTCGACGAGCGCAAGGCCGCCTTCGACCGCTACATCAAGACCGGCGAGACGCCCGGTCTCCTGCTCGAGGCCAAGGGCCTGTCGGAAGGCACGGCCACGGCCGGCGGCTATGTGGCGCCGCCGGAGCTGGAGCGGCTGATCCTGCGTCGCCTGGCGGCCACCAGTCCGATGCGCGAGATCTGCCAGGTGCGCACCATCGGCGCCGGCACGTTCCGCAAGCCGGTGTCGCCCGCCGGCCTGGCCGCCGCCTGGGTGGCCGAGACCGCCGCCCGTCCCGAGACGACCGCGCCCACGCTCGACGTGATCGACTTCCCGTCCGGCGAGCTCTACGCCAGCCCGGCCGCCACCCAGGCCCTGCTGGACGACGCCTATGTCAGCATCGACGAGTGGCTGGCCGAGGAGGTGCAGGACGCCTTCGCCGCCCAGGAAACCACGGCCTTCGTCTCGGGCGACGGCGTCAACAAGCCCAAGGGCCTGCTGGCCTATACCGCCGCGCCGGACGCTTCGTATGCGTGGGGCCAGGTCGGCTATCTGGCCACCGGCGTCGCGGGCGGCTGGCCGGCGTCGAACCCGACCGACAAGCTGATCGACCTGATCTACGCCACCAAGGCCCAGTACCGGCAGAACGCCCGCTTTGTGCTGAACCGCCGCACGGTCAGCGCGGTGCGCAAGTTCAAGGATAGCCAGGGCAACTACATCTGGAACGCCGCCCTGCAGCCGGGCCAGTCGGCGTCGCTGCTGGGCTTCCCGGTCACCGAGATCGAGGCCATGCCCGACGTGGCCGCCAGCAGCGTCTCGGTGGCGTTCGGCGACTTCGAGAAGGGCTATCTGATCGTCGACCGCGCCGGCGTGCGGGTGCTGCGCGACCCCTATTCGGCCAAGCCGCACGTGCTGTTCTACACCACCAAGCGCGTCGGCGGCGGCGTGCAGAACTTCGACGCGGTGAAGCTGCTGAAGTTCGCGGTTTCTTAGAACCGACCACTTGCCCCCACCGGGCCGCTTCGCGGCCGTCCGCCCCCGTAGGGGGCGGATGATCTCATCTTCCCCCTACGGGGGAAGACGATCGCGAAGCGATCCGTAGGGGGCAAGTGCCCAAGCCGAAAGACTCCCCCACATGCCCCAATCCCTGACCCTGGCGGAAGCCAAGGGTTTCCTGCGCGTGGCCGACACCTCGGAAGATGCGCTGGTCACCCTGATGATCGACGCCGCCGAGGCCCGCGTCGCCGCCGCCGCCGGCCTGACCCTGACCGCCGCCAGCCCGGCGCCGCTGCGCCTGGCGATCCTGACCCTGGTCGCCCACGCCTATGCCCAGCGCGACGCGAGCGATCCGCCGCTCAGCCTGGTCGAGCCGTGGCTGGCCCCTTACCGAAAGGCCCGCCTGTGAGCGATCAAGCCCTGGCCGACGGCCTCGTCGCCGCCCTCAAGGCCGCCCCGGCCGTCACCGCCATCCTCGGCCAGCGGATCTATGCCCGCAGCCCCCGTGTGCCGACCTATCCCTGCCTGGCCGTCAGCCGCACCGAAAGCCGCGTCGTCGAGGGCGAGGTGCTCGAGCACCTGCTGACCCTGACCTGCGTCTCGAAGTTCGGCGGACCGGAGGAGGCGAGGGCGGTGGTCGCCGCCGTCCGCGCCGCCATCCACGACGCCGCCCGGCCATCGCCGGTCGGCGCCTGGTCAATCTGCGCGTCGCCTATGCCGACGTCTTCGCCGCCGCCGATCGCGAGCTGACGCTCGGGATCGTGCGGGTGCGGGCGGTGACCGAGCCCCTCTAGCGAACCGCTCACTCGCCCCCTCCTGACCGCTGCGCGGTCGTCCTCCCCCGTAGGGGGAAGACGCTCTCATCTGCCCCCTACGGGGGCGGACGGTCGCGAAGCGACCCGGTGGGGGCAAGTCCGACGTCCTGACTACGGAGCCCACCCATGGCCGCACAAGCGCGGCAAGGATATCCTGCTGAAGATCAGCGACGGGGGCGCCCACCCCGACCTTCGTCACCGTCGCGGGCCTGCGGGCCCGGACCATCAGCCTCAACGCCCGCAGCATCGACACGACCGACAGCGACAGCGCCGGCCGCTGGCGCGAACTGCTGGCCGGGGCGGGGGTGCGATCCTGCGCCGTCTCGGGCGCGGGCGTGTTCCGCGACGCCGCCTCCGACGCCCAGGTGCGCCAGAGCTTCTTCGACCAGTCGGCCCGCACCTGGCGGCTGATCATCCCCGACTTCGGCCAGCTGGAAGGGCCGTTCCTGGTAGCGGCCGCTGGACATGCCGGCGACCACGACGGCGAGGCGGCGTTCGCGCTGCGGCCTCGCGTCGGCGGGCGCGGTGACGTTTGCCGCGATCTAGCGGCAGACTGGCCCCCTCCTGGCTGCTTCGCAGCCGTCCTCCCCCGTAGGGGGAAGATGAAGGACGGCGCATCTCATCCCCCTCCGGGGGAAGACGATCGCGAAGCGATCCGTAGGGGGCAAGTGATCAGCGACCTCGCGCCGAAGCTGCCCGACCTGCGCTCGCGGCGAAATCGTCGCGCTTCTGGCCGGCGCCCCGCGCCGCCTGTGCCTGACCCTGAGCGCCCTGGCGCGCATCGAGGGCGCGCTGAACCTGGCCGACTGGCGAGACCTGCCCGCCCGGATGGAGACCCTGTCGGCCCGTGAGCTGATGGACGTGCTGGCCGCCCTGCTGGACGGCGGCGGTGAGCTGGCCGGGCTGACCGACCCCGTCACCGTGCCCGAGGCGGTCGCCGCCGTGGCCGCCGCCCTGGCGGCCAGCGCGTGAACGCCTGGAGTGACGCCCTGCGTGCGGCCGTCCGGCTGGGCGTGCCGCCTGAGGCCTTCTGGCGCCTGTCGCTGCGCGAGTGGCGGGCCCTGACCGACGCGCCCGCCGCGCCGGTGCTGACCCGGCCGGGGCTGGACGCCTTGGTCGCCCGCTTTCCCGATCAGGAGATCCCCGCATGAGCAACGACGACGGCCTCTCAGCCATCCCCGCCCGCACAGCCGAGGCGGCCGCCGCTCTGGAGAGCCTGAAGGCCCCCGCCGAGAAGGCCGCGAGCGCTATTGATCAGGCCTTTGCCCGGGCCGGATCCAGCCTGGTCCAGTCCCTGGCCCGCGCGGCCGCCGACGGCGAGGTGTCGCTGGCCGAGCTGGCGCGGGCGGTGATCGGCGCGGCGGGCGCGGCGCTCAAGGGCGGCGGGTTGGCCGAGGCGGTGTCGGGCGTGTTTTCGGGCGCGAGAGCTGATGGCGGCCCGGTGACCAGCGGCGGCGCCTATCTGGTCGGCGAGCGCGGGCCGGAGGTGTTTCGCCCTGCCTCGGCCGGCAGCATCGAGCCGCTGGGCGGCGGGGGTGTTTCGGTGACGGTCAATGTGTCTGGGAGCGACGCGGCGGGTCTGGCCCGGTCGGACGCGCAACTGGCCCAGGCCTTGGCGCGGGCGGTGAGCCTGGGGGCGAGGGGGTTATGAAAAACCCTTCCCCCTTGATGGGGGAAGGGCAGGGTTGGGGGTGATGGGGCGGTGGATTTCACGCGGGCCGCGTCCGTCCGGATAGGGTGTCACCCCCATCCCCGACCCTTCCCCCATCAAAGGGGGAAGGGGGATTCCTAGATCGCCACCGCCGCGCGCATCGGCTCGGAACCATACTTGTTCTCGCCGGACTGGCCGGTGCTGCAGCCGACCCACAGGGTGAAGGCCAGCCACACCGCGAAGGCGACGAACAGCGAGATGAAGAAGCCGCCCAGGGCGGTCAGGGCCGCCAGGTCGGGCTCGCCGTGGCTGATCGCCGCCAGGGCCGCCGAGACGCCGATCGAGATGGCCGAACCGAACACCAGGATCGGGCCGAACACCCAGGGCAGCACCTGCCACCAGCCGGTCTGACCCATGTCGTGCAGGCGCTTGGTGTGGATGCAGACCGAGCACCAGAGGGTGGCGAGCGACAGCGCCCAGCCGAAGAACGGAACCCAGCCCAGAACCACGTTGGCGCCCAGAAGGCACAGCCATCCGATCCAGAACGACTGCCGGCCGATGCGGCCCTCAGGCGAAAAGAACAGATTTTTCCAGTCCATGTCGGTCTCCAAGTCTTGACCTGAACTTAGGGGCTGGCCTCCCGCAAGCGAAGTGAAAAGCGGGTCATGACGCAGACTTAATCGCACGTGGTGTTTTGCGAGCGCCTCTCTTTCCACCGTTCATCCCCGCGAAAGCGGGGACCCAAGCCGCCTGTCCGCGAGACGCTCGGCGACGCGGCTTGGCCCTGTCCTTCCTCCAAATTCAGCTTGGGTCCCCGCTTTCGCGGGGATGAGCGGAGAGGGGGAGCCCAACAAACAAGGAGCCGCGCCATGAGCGCCTTCCATGAAATGCGCCTGCCCGCGCGGCTGGCTTTCGGCTGCACGGGCGGCGTCGAGCGGCGGACCGAGGTGGTCAGCCTGGCCTCGGGCCACGAGCGGCGCTCAAGCCCCTGGGCTCAGGGCCGCCGCCGCTATCTGATCGCTACCGCCCCACGCCCGCTGGACGACGCCGCCGAGCTGGTCGCGTTCTTCGAGGCGCGGCGGGGGCAGCTTTACGGTTTCCGGTTCCGCGATCCGACCGACCTGCTCGAAACCCTCGGCCCAGCCCGCCGCCGGCGATCAGGCGCTGGGAACCGGAGACGGCGCCCGCAAGAGCTTCCAACTGGCCAAGGCCTATGGCGTCGGCGCCGACGCGGTGTCGCGGGTCATCGCCAAGCCGGTGACCGGCACGGTGAAGGTCGCGGTGGCCGGCGTGGTCCTGGCCCCGGCGGCGTTCAGCGTCGATCCGGCGACCGGGATCGTCACCCTGGTCAGCGCGCCGGCCTCGGGGGCCGCCGTCACCGCCGGCTTCGAGTTCGACACGCCGGTGCGCTTCGACATCGACCGGCTGGACCTGCAGATGGAGGGCTTCGCCGCCGCGCGGATCACGGCCTGTCCGCTGGTGGAGGTGCGGGTCTGATGCGCGCGGTCTCCGAAGACTTCGCCGCTCGCCTCGACAGCGCGGCTGCCACGCTGTGCCGCGCCTGGATCCTGACCCGCGCCGACGGCGCTGTGCTGGGCTTCACCGATCATGACCGCGACCTGGTGGTTGACGGCGTGACCTGCCGCGCCGCCACCGGCTGGACCGCCGGGGCCCACGAGACCGCCGCCGGCTCCGCGCCGGGTCTGGCCGCCGCCCTCGGGGCGCTGGACGACGCGGCGGTGACCGACGCCGACCTGGAGGCGGGGCTCTATGACGGGGCCCGCGTGGCGTGCCTGCGCGTCGACTGGAGCGCGCCGTCGCTGCTGGTGCGCCTGTGGACGGCGCGGATCGCCCGGATCGCGCGCCAGGGCCAGGCCTTCTCCGCCGATCTGGAGGGACCGCTGGCCGACCTCGACCGCGTCGCCGGGCGCACGCTGGGCCGCCTGTGCGACGCGGCGTTCGGCGACGAGCGCTGCGGGTTGGCGACCTCGGCGTTTCCGGGCGCGGTCTGCGACAAGTCGCTGCCGAACCTGCGTCGAGACACATCGCCAACGGCGTCAACTCTCGCGGTTCGCCCCGGCCGCTTCGCGCGCTCCCCGACCCCTTCAGTGGCTCATGCCGCGTGAGGCTGATGAAGCCGTGTCGATCAGGAAGATGCTCCCCCTCTGGGGGAGCTGTCGCGGAGCGACTGAGGGGGCAGCGCCGGCGGGGGTCAGCTTGGCGCGATCTGGATTGACCCCGTGCTGCCCCCTCCGGCCCTCCGGGCCACCTGCCCCCAGAGGGGGAGGATCTGCGCGTGCGGCCCTCGGCGCAGACCCCTGGCTGGGGACGCCCTACCGGCATCAGGCCAGCGTGCGGGGCGAGGGGGCGGACTGTCTGGGACTGGTGCGCGGGGTTTGGCGCGAGCTGGTGGGCGGCGAGCCGGAGCCGATACCCTCCTATGGTGCGGACTGGGCCGAGGTCGGGGGCGAGGAGGCGTTGCTGGAGGCGCTGGGGCGCTGGCTGGTCCCGTTGGACCCCGGCGAGGCCCGTCCGGGCGACGTGCTGGTGTTCCGCATCGTCCCCGAGGCCGCCGCCAAGCACTGCGCGATCCTCTCGGCGCCTGACCGCATGATCCACGCCTATTGGGGCCGCGCCTGCGTCGAAAGCTGGCTGGGCCGCTGGTGGCGTCAGCGGCTGGCGGGGGCGTTTCGGTACCCCGCGTCCCCTCCATAACCCCCGTCTCCCCGGCGAAGGCCGGGGCCCAGATCGAACCCTGAGGGGGTGTCGATCCTGACTCCGTCAGCAGGCGCGTCATCCCCAGACGCTCTGGATGAATCTGGGTCCCGGCCTTCGCCGGGAAGACGGAACAAAAAAACCCAACTCGAAACGGAGCCCCTTCATGGCCCAGGTGATCCTGTCCGCCGCCGGCGCCGCCCTGGGCGGGCCGGTGGGCGGGTTTGTCGGTGCGATGCTCGGTCGGTCGGTCGACAACGCCGCGCTCAACGCCCTGTCGCCCGCCCGGCAGATCGGCCCGCGCATCCCCGAGCTGCGGCTGACCGGCGCCGCCGAGGGCGCGCCGATCCCCTGCGTGTTCGGGCGCGGCCGGGTGGGCGGCCAGGTGATCTGGGCGGCGCGGTTTCGCGAGAAGCGGATCGAGGGCCGGGTCGGGGGCAGCAAGGGCCAGAAGACGACAAGCTACGCCTACAGCCTGTCGTTCGCCGTGGCTTTGGCCGAGGGGCCGATCGACGGGATTGGCCGGGTCTGGGCCGACGGCAAGGCGATGGACCTGTCCGGGGTGACGATGCGCCTGCATCGTGGAACCGGGGACCAGACGCCCGATCCGCTGATCGAGGCCGTCGAGGGCGCTGCGCCGGCCTATCGCGGCCTGGCCTATGTGGTGTTCGAGGATCTGCCGCTGGAGGCCTTCGGTAACCGCCCGCCACAGCTGTCGTTCGAGGTATTCCGCCGGCCCCGCGCGCCCGACGCGCCGCCCGGGCTGGAGGAGCGGCTGACGGGCGTGTGCCTGATCCCCGGGGCGGGCGAGTTCGTCTATGCCACGCAAGCCGTGCTGCGCCGCACGGGCCTGACGCGCACCCAGGCCGAGAACGTCAACAACACCGAGGGTCGGCCCGACATCGCCGTGTCGCTGGACCAGCTGCAGGCCCAGTTGCCCAATGTGGATCACGTGACCCTGGTGGTCTCGTGGTTCGGGACCGACCTGCGGGCCGGGGTCTGCCAGATCAAGCCCGGCGTCGAGCAGGCGGCCAAGGCCACCGCGCCGCTGGACTGGCGGGCGGGCGGCGTCGATCGCGCCGGCGCGCACCTGATCTCCGACCATGACGGCGGCCCGGCCTATGGCGGCACGCCGGCCGACGCGGCGGTGCTGCAGGCCATCGCCGAGTTGAAGCGGCGGGGGCTGAAGGTCAGTCTCTATCCGTTCGTGCTGATGGATGTGCCGGAGGGCTCGGTCCTGCCCGATCCCTATGGGGCCGCCGGCCAGGGCGCCTATCCTTGGCGCGGGCGGATCACCTGTCACCCGGCGGCGGGACGGCCGGGGTCGCCGGACGGCACGGCCACGGCCGCCGGTCAGGTGGGAGCCTTCTTCGGCAATGCGACGCCGGGCCAGTTCGGCGCCAGCGACGGCCTGCCGACCTATGCGGGGCCGTCCGGCGACCGGGGCTTTCGCCGCATGGTGCTGCACTATGCCCGGCCTGGCCCGGCTGGCCGGCGGGGTGGACGGCTTCCTGATCGGCTCGAGCTGCGCGGGGTGACCACGGTGCGCGGCGCGGGCGGGACGTACCCCGCCGTCAGCGCGCTGAAAGCCCTGGCCGCCGATGTGCGCGGCCTGGTGGGCGGCGGGACTAAGCTGGGCTACGCCGCCGACTGGTCGGAATATTTTGGCCATCAGCCCGCCGACGGCTCGGGCCACGCGGTGTTCCACCTCGATCCGTTGTGGAGCGACGCGGCCATCGACTTCGTCGGCGTCGACTACTACCCGCCGGTCACCGACTGGCGCGACGGTGAGACCCATCTGGACGCCCAGGCCGGCTTTTCCGGTCCGCACGACCCGGCCTATCTGCGCGCCCGGCTGGAGAGCGGCGAGGGCTATGACTGGTTCTATGCCAGCCCCGCCGCGCGCGCCGCCCAGATGCGCACGCCGATCACCGACGGCGCCTATGGCGAGGCCTGGATGTTCCGGCCCAAGGACCTGAAGGGCTGGTGGAGCCACAGCCATCGCGACCGCCCCGGCGGCGTGCGCTCGGCCGCGCCGACGGCGTGGGTTCCGATGTCCAAGCCAATCCGGCTGACGGAGTTCGGCTGTCCGGCCGTCGACAAGGGCGCCAACTCGCCCAACCTGTTCATCGATCCCAAGAGCAGCGAGAGTGTCCTGCCGCCCTTCTCCAGCGGCGCGCGCGACGAATTTGGCCAGCGGCGGCTGCTGGAGGCGGTGCTGGACTGGGTGGCCGACCCGGCGGCCAATCCCGTCTCGCCGGTCTATGGCGGGCCGATGATCGAGGCGGCCAGCGTCTGGTGCTGGGACGCGCGGCCGTTTCCGGACTTTCCGGGCCGGGTCGAGGTCTGGAAGGACGGTCCCAACTGGTCGCTGGGCCACTGGCTGAACGGCCGCACGGGCATCGCGCCGCTGGCCGAGCTGATCCAGGCCCTGGCCGCGCGGTCGGGCGTCACCGTCGATCCGGGCGAGGCCGGCGGGGCGGTGGTCGGCTATGTCGTGGACCGGCCGATGCGGCTGCGCGACGCCCTGGCCCCGCTGCTGTCGGCCTTCGGGCTGGAGACAGTGGAGCGCGGCGACCATGTCCGCATCGTCGCCCAGGCCGGTCGCGCCGGCGTGGCGCTGGATGAGGCTGACCTGGCCTGGCCCGAGGATCGCCCCGCCGCCGTCTCGGCCGCCCGGACCCTGGTGGCTCCGGCCCAGGCCCTGCGGCTGCGCTTTATCGACGCCGCCCGCGACTACCAGACCGGCGCCCTGATCGTGCGGCGCGAGACCGGGCAGGGGACCGCCGACGCCGATGCGCCCATCGTCATGACCGGGCCCGAGGCCGAGCTGGCCGCCCGCTCGGACCACCTCGCGCGGCGGCGGCGCTGCGCGAGATTGTCCACCGGCCGCAACTGGGATGATGCAGAAGGCTGCAGCCGGTGGTCGCAGCCGTTCTGCAGGCCTGGCGGGTGCTGCGGGTGGATCTGGACGAGCGGCCCCGCGCCGTGCTGGCGCCGCTGGTGTCCGCCTCGGCGCTGGACGGCCGGCTGGACTGGACCCCGGCGCCCGTGCGCGATCCGGTCGGTCCGCCGCTGCTGCGGGTGCTGGACCTGCCGGGCGCCGACGATGACGCCCGCCCCTGGGTGGCCGCCGCCGCGGAGCCCTGGCGGCCGTTCGATGTCCATGCCGGCGGCGATCTCGACACCCTGCGCCTGCGCGCCAGGCTGGCCGCGCCCGCCACCCTGGGCCAGACCCTGACCGACCTAGCGCCGGCCAGTCCGCACCGCCTCGACCGCTCCGGTCGCGTGACCGTGCGGCTGGAGGGCGTCTCGCTGCAGAGCCGGACCCTGGCCGCCGTGCTGGCCGGGGACAACGCCCTGGCGGTGCTGGCGCCCTCGGGCGAGTGGGAAATCATCGGCTTCACCACGGCGCAGCTGGTCGGCGAGGATGTCTGGACCCTGTCGGGCCTGCTGCGCGGCCAGCGCGACGGCGCGGCGGGCGAGGCTGTGATCCCGGCCGGGGCGGCGGTGGTGCTGCTGGACGACGCCGTGGTCCGGCTGGACGTGGCCCCGTTCGAGCGCGGCGCGCCGTTGCTGGTGCGCGCGGCTCCGGCCGGCGGGCCGCCGTCTGGATCGTCGATGACCGAGGCTGCCGTCGTCTGGCGGGCCCGCGCCCTGCGGCCCCTGGCCCCGGCCCACCTGCGGGTGAAGGTCTCGTCCGGTGACCGGCTGATCCGCTGGATCCGCCGCGACCGCCTGGGCGGCGATGTCTGGGACGGTGAAACGCCGCTGGGCGAGGCGCGCGAGGTCTATCGTCTGCGCATCCTGAACGGCGCGGCGGTGGTCCGCGAGGTGGAGCTGGAGAGCCCCGCCTTCGTCCACTCCGCCGCGATGCGCGCCGCCGATCTGGCCGCGGCAGGCGCCGGATCTCTGAGCGTCGAGGTCGCCCAGGGCTCGGCTTCGGTGGGCTGGGGTGTCTTCGCGACAAGGTTGCTGTGATAATACTGCAACATAACGCTTGTGCGCGGCCGCGAATGGCCTAAGTGAGGGCGGGCCTATCCAATCACATCTCGAGGACCTTCCTTGGCGCGCGACCCCTATCAGGAACTTGGTGTTTCCCGGACCGCGAGCGCGGACGAGATCCGCAAGGCGTTCCGCAAGCTCGCCAAGCAGTTTCACCCCGACACCAATCCGGGCAATGCGGCGGCCGAGGAACGCTTCAAGCAGGTCAGCGCCGCCTTCGACATCCTGGGCGACGCGGCCAAGAAGAAGAAGTTCGACGCCGGCGAGATCGACGCTGACGGTCGCGAGACCATGCGCGGCTTCGGCGGCGCCTCGGGCGCGGGCAATCCGTTCGGGGCCGGCGGCTTCCAGCGCGGCGGCTTCTCGTCGCGCACGGGCGATGGCCCGGAGATCGACCTGGGCGACCTGTTCGGCCTTGTTGGGCTTGTGGCGCGCGCTGCGGCGGTGGCGGGTTTGGCGGCGGCGCGGGCGGCGGCGGCTTCTCGCCGCGCGGCGCCGACGTCAAGGCGCGCCTCGACATCGACCTGGAAGAAGCCATTCGCGGCGGCAAGAAGCGCGTCGCCTTCTCGGACGGCCGCACCATCGACGTGACCATCCCGGTCGGCGCCCAGGAAGGCCAGACCCTGCGCCTGAAAGGCCAGGGCAGCCCCGGCCGCGCCGGCCACGGAGACGCCCTGATCGAGCTGACCCTCAAGCCGCACCCGATCTATCGCCGCGAGGGCGAGACCCTGGTCATGGACCTGCCCGTCTCGATCCCCGACGCGGTGCTGGGCGGCAAGGTCGAGGCCCCGACGCCCGACGGCGCCGTGATGCTGGCCGTGCCCAAGGGCTCCAGCAGCGGCGCCACCCTGCGTCTCAAGGGCCGTGGCCTGGTCGACGCCAAGGGAAAGCGCGGCGACCTTCTGGCCCGGCTGATGCTGACCCTGCCGGAGACCGTCGACCCCGACCTGGAAAAGTTCGCGCAAGCCTGGCGGGAGCAGAAGCCGTATTCGCCGAAGCGGAAGTAGGGATGCTGCGCTATAAGTCGTCAATACCGACGACTTATAGCGTATTTACGGCTTTTATCGTCAACTTTGACGATTTTACAGAAAAGACTCTTTCATTTTAAGTCGCCAGACTTGACGATCTAGGTGCTTTGGGATCCATATATCGCCATAAGAGGCGAGTTATGCAGTTCAGGAATCTGCTTTCAGACGAAGCCGTGATGGCCGAGATGGGCCAGCGCCTTACTGCGGCGCGCCTCGAACAGCGCATGACTCAGGCCCAGTTGGCTCAGGCGGCGGGCGTTTCCAAGCGCACCGTCGAGCGGCTGGAAGACGGCGCGTCGGCCCAACTCACTAATCTGGTGCGCTGCCTCAGGGCCCTGGATAGGCTGGAGGGGCTGGAACGCCTGCTGCCTGAAACGCCCGTGAGTCCAATCGAACTGCTCAAGCGCAGCAGGGCTCCGCGCTCGCGCGTACGCCGCGTGCGCGAGCAAGGCGTGGCCGAAACGGGCGGTTCGGCCTGGGTCTGGGGCGACGAGAAGTGACCACCGTCGCCGAGGTGCGTCTGTGGGGCAGCCGGATCGGCGCGGTGTCTCTGGAAGAGGACGCTGAGGCGGCCGTGTTCGCCTACGAGCCGGCCTTCATCGACAGCCGCGTCCAGGTCGCGCCGATCATGATGCCGTTGCAGGGCGGCGTGTTCAGCTTTCCGGATTTGCCGCGTCGCAGTTTTCACGGTCTTCCGGGCATGCTGGCCGATGCGCTTCCCGACAAGTACGGCAATATCCTGATCGATGCCTGGCTGGCGACACAGGGCAGGGCTGCCAGGGCTTCAACGCCGTCGAGCGCCTTTGCTACCACCGGGCAGCGCGGCATGGCGCGCTGGAGTTTGCGCCAATGGCTGGGCCGCGCCGCCGGGTCTCCAGCAAGATCGACATCGACGCGCTGGTGAACCTTGCGTCCGAGGTGCTGACCCATCGTCACGATCTGCGCGGCTCCTTTGCGGACGACAACAAGGCCGACGCTCTTCGCGACATCCTCAGCGTTGGCACTTCGGCGGGTGGTGCGCGGGCCAAGGCGGTGATCGCGTGGAACGCCCAAACCAACGAAGTGCGCTCTGGGCAGGTCGAGGCGGGCGCGGGCTTCGGCTACTGGCTGCTCAAGTTCGACGGCGTTTCAGGCAACAAGGACAAGGAACTGGCCGACCCCAAGGGGTATGGCGCGGTCGAGCACGCCTACGGGCTCATGGCGGAGGCTGCGGGGATCACGGTCGCCGAGAGCCGGCTGTTGGAAGAAGGCGGTCGTCGCCATTTCATGACCAGGCGGTTCGATCGGCTGGAAGGCGGCGGCAAGCTGCATATGCAGTCCCTGGCCGCGATGGCTCATCTCGACTTCAACAACCCGCTGGCCAATTCCTACGAACAGGCCCTGTTCACGATGCGACGGATGGGGCTGTCGATGACGGAGCTGGAAGAGCAGTTCCGGCGCATGGTCTTCAACGTCGTGGCCAGAAACCAGGACGACCACGTCAAGAACATCGCCTTCCTGATGGATCGTGCGGGGCGCTGGCGTCTGTCGCCCGCCTTCGACATCACCTGGAGCTACAATCCGGCCGGCGAGTGGACGTCCAAGCACCAGATGTCGATCAACGGAAAAAGGGATGACTTCAACGTCGGCGATCTGGAGGCCTGCGCGAGGACGGCCTCGATTGGTCGAGGTCGGGTCGGAAGAATTCTCGATGCTGTACGAGACGCAGTTGCTCGGTGGCCCAGCTTCGCCGACGCTGCTGGGGTAGATGACGCTTGGCGCGACCAGATCGGATCGACCCTGCGCCTGAATCTTGTCAGATAGGCGAGCCAGGACTTCCACTTGAGGTCCCCCCTTCCCAAACCCGTGACAGAACGCCACACGCGCTTCATAAGCTGTCCGTTCAGTCTCCATTCAGCCACCGTCCCTTACATCTGAGCGCATGAAACCGATCCGGGCCCTTCTCGTCGCTGTCGCCATCGCCGCCGCCCTGCCGGGCGTGGCGTCGGCGCAGCGTGGTCCGGACTCGCTGGGCGCCGACTGGCGCGCCCAGCAGGATCAGGCGCGCGGCGGCGTGCAGTCGGGTCGGCTGGTGCCGCTGGCGCGGGTGATCGAGCAGATCAGCCGCCGCACGCCGGGCCGGGTGCTGGACGCTGGCCTCGAAGGCCGCAACTACCGGGTCCGGTGGGCCACCACCGACGGCCGGCGCATCGATTTCATCGTCGACGCGGAAACCGGCCAGATCCTCAGCGCCAACTAAAGGCTCCGCATGCGTATCCTGCTCGTCGAGGACGATCCCGACCTGTCGCGCCAGCTGAAACTGGCCCTGGCCGACGCCGGCTATGCCGTCGACCACGCGCCCGACGGCGAGGAAGCCCAGTTCCTGGGCGAGACCGAACCCTATGACGCGGTGATCCTGGACCTTGGCCTGCCCAAGGTGGACGGCGTCTCGGTGCTGGAGCGCTGGCGGCGCGGCAATGTGGCCACGCCGGTGCTGATCCTGACCGCCCGCGCCGCCTGGAGCGACAAGGTCGCCGGCTTCGACGCCGGGGCCGACGACTATCTGGCCAAGCCGTTCCACACCGAAGAGCTTCTGGCCCGCCTGCGCGCCCTGCTTCGCCGCTCGGCGGGGCACGCCGCGCCCAGCCTGTCGTGCGGGGCCCTGCGCTTGGACCCGCGCGCCGCGCGGGCCAGCGTCAATGGCGAGCCGCTGCGCCTGACCTCGTTGGAATACCGCCTGCTGCACTACATGATGATGCACCAGGGCCGGGTGATCGGCCGCACCGAGCTGGTCGAGCACCTGTACGACCAGGACTTCGACCGCGACTCCAACACCATCGAGGTGTTCATCGGCCGCCTGCGCAAGAAGCTGGGCGCCGACCGGATCGAGACCGTGCGCGGCCTCGGCTATCGCCTGACGCCGCTGCCGGGTGAGTCCACCGCGTGACGGCCCCGGCGGAGGTCTGTCGATGATCGACCTGCGCCGCCCTTCGCTGGTCCGGCGGCTGGTGCTGCTGGCCACCGCCTGGAACCTGGTGGTGCTGGTGGTGGCGGGTGCGTTCCTGACGGCCCAGTTCCGCGACGCCGCCATCCGCCGCTTCGACCAGACCCTGGCGGTGCTGACCGACGACCTCTATGCCGGATCGTCAGTGGAGGAGGGGGTGCTGAAGGCCCCGTTCCTGACCGACATCCGCGCCACCCGCACCTATTCGGGCCGATACTGGACGATCTCGCGCCGCACGCCGGACGGGGCCTTGAGGGTGGTTGAACGCTCGCGCTCGCTGTTCGACAGCGACCTGATGGTGGCGTCCCAGCAGGTGGAGCGCCTGGACGCCGCGCCGGGCAAGACCCTGTTCTTCGACATGCGCGGCCCGCAGGACAAGCCGCTGCGCGCCGCCGCCCTGCTGGCCCGGCTGCCGGGCTATGCCGATCCGGTGGTGTTCATCGCCGCCGAGGACCGCTCGCCCATCGACGCCGACGCCGCCCATTTCGGCCGGATCACCGCCCTGGCCCTGCTGTTGCTGGGCGGCGGCCTGATCCTGGCCGTTGTGGTCCAGGTGCGGGTCGGCCTGCAGCCACTGTTTCGACTGCGGCGCGAGGTGGCCTCGGTGCGGCGCGGCAAGGCCGAGCGGCTGGCGGGACTGTATCCCGAGGAGTTGGAGCCCCTGGCCGTCGAGCTGAACGCCCTGCTGGCCCACAACCAGGAAGTGGTCGAGCGCCAGCGCACCCATGTCGGCAACCTGGCCCACGCCCTGAAGACCCCGCTGTCGGTGATGATCACCGAGGCCAGCCAGCAGCCGGGCGCCCTGGCTGAGGTGGTCAGCCGCCAGGCCGACGTGATGCGCGATCAGGTCGACCACCATCTGCGCCGGGCCCGCGCCGCCGCCCGCTCCCAGACGTCCGGCGAACGCACGCCGGTCGAGCCGATCCTCGACGAGCTGGCCGTGACGCTTGAGCGGATCTTCCAGGACAAGTCGGAGGGGCGCGGCGTCGAGATCGACTGGCGCTGCCCTGAGGACCTGTGCTTCCAGGGCGAGAAGCAGGACCTGATGGAACTGGCCGGCAACGTCATGGAAAACGCCGGCAAGTGGTGCAAGGGCAGGATCCGCGCCGTCGCCAATCCGACCACGAACGATCGCTGGACCCTGGTGGTCGATGACGACGGCCCCGGCCTGCCGCCCGAGCGCTGGGGCGACGCCCTCAAGCGCGGGCAACGTATGGATGAGCATACGCCCGGTTCGGGTCTGGGTCTGTCGATCGTCGACGAGCTGGCCAGGGCCTATGGCGGCTCGGTCACGCTTGGTGAATCGCCGCTGGGCGGATTGCGGGTTTGCCTGGATCTGCCACGGTCGGAAACCTAGCGGCGGGTGTCGCTCAGGTTGTGTTGCGGGCTGCCCGGATCGGCCGACCTAAACCTCTGGCGCCCTTGAGCTTTCGGCGCAGCCGGAACGCGCGAAACCGGGCGGCTTTTTTGCCCAGTTTGGGAAAGTCTTAACCTCGTTGCGAACATGGTTGACGCTGTCGGTCTTTGTGATCCGGCGGGGGACTATGACCGCAATCGCTGCACACAAATTGCAGATCATCCGGATGTTGGTGGAAACCGCTCCGGACTCTGCCCTGCGCAGCCTGGAAATGGCCTTGGCGGGCGTCGGTGCGACCGGCGGCCTGGCGCAGGTGCGCGGCCTGGTCGAAGACGAAACCTCCGAACGATTCATCCGCAACAACGTGCTGGCGCCGATCGTGCCGCTGTGCGTCGTGCGCACGCCGGGCCAGATCAGTTTTTCGCCCCGCACCCTGCCGCTGCTGTGGAAGGCCCTGAAGGGCATCGCGCCGCAACGCGTCGAGGAAGCCTCGTCCAAGTGCAATCCGTGGGATCTCGAACAGGGCGCGCCCGAGGTGTTCGACGATCTGTGCAAGGTGGCCGCGCGGGGACTGCGCGACGTCGAGCAGGACCTGTTCGATCCCTTGCGCGCCCTGGGCGCGGCCGAGGAACTGGCCAACTGCCTGGACCTGTGCGTCATCGTCCGCGAGGCCCTGCCCAAGCTTTCCGAATGGGTCAGCCGGATGAGCGGCGAGCGCGCCGCCGCCGCGCGTCTGGCCTATAATGACGCCTGCGCCATTCGCGGCGATTCCGGCGCGCGCCTGTTCGACATCCTGGCCGCCCACCTGCCCGACGACTGGCGGATCCTGCGGGTGATCTCGGCGGTCATGGATCGGCCCAACGACCGCTATCTGGCCTCGTCCGAGGTCAGCGCCTTCGGCGAGCGGGTGCTGGCCGACATCGAGGACTCGATCGCGCTGATCCGTGATTTCGACCTGGACAAGGGCGAGAAGCAGGGGCGCGACGCCGCATTGGCCGCCCAGCGCGTGGCGCTGCAGATCACCGAGTTCGAGCAGTCCGTGAATATCGCCAAGGACGGGCCCTGGGGGCGCCGCCTGGCCAAGTTCCGGCAGCTGATCGCCAAGGAAGTGGATCTGCGGATGAGCGCCGCCGACAAGGAACTGGGCGACGCCCTGCCGACCAAGCCCATCTCGATCCTGGGCAAGAAGGGCGGCAAGGGCGTGGCCAAGCTGATCGATCCGCCGGACCAGAAGATGATCCGCCGGGCCACCGCGATTCTGGCCTTCATCTCCGATCTGCGGCCCTGCGCCACCGAGAGCGGCTATGGCTCGACTCGCGCCAAGGCGCTGGAAAAGCTCAATAACCGGCTGGACCAGTACATCGAGGACGTGCTGTACGCGGCGCGCACCGGCGAGGGCGGCGATCCCGTCATCGCCCAGCAGTATCTGGATGTCGCCGCCGACTTCATCGCCTTTTCCCGCGACGAGAAGACTGCCGAGATCGTCCGTCGCCGCGCGGCGGCCGCCATCGCCGCCGCCGCCTAGGCCGGGCCTCGCCCCGCGCCGGCGCCCTTACGCGCTTTTTTCGCTAACGGCGGATCGTTTTCCCGGCTAACACGCGCTCATGATCGCTTTCTGGATCTCTGCGGCGGGGCTATCGGCTGCGGCCGGAGCTCTGATTCTGCGCGGCGCGGCGCGGACGAGCGCCGCCGGCGCGTCTGTCACCGATTTCGACGCCCATAAACGCCAGCTGGCCGAGATCGACCGGCTGGCCGACGGCGGCCTGCTGGGCGAGGCCGAGCGCAAGGCCGCGCGGGCCGAGGCGGGGCGTCGTCTGCTGATCGCGGCGGACACCGCCGAAACCTGGCCCGAGGAAGGCCGCGCCCCGCGCCGGATCGCCCTGATCACGGCCGTGGTCGCGCCCCTGGCGGCCCTGGTCGCCTATGTCGTGGTTGGATCGCCGGGAACGCCCGACCAGCCCTATGCTCGCCGGGTGGCCGAGTGGCGCGCCACCGACCCGGTGCAGCTTGATCCGCCCCGCGTCGCCGCCGTTCTGGAAAGCATCGCCGCCCAGCGCCCCAAGGACGCCGAGCCGCTCAAGCATCTGGCCATGGCCCGCGCCGCCTCTGGCGACCTGGCCGGGGCCGAGCAGGCCCTGCGCCGCGCCGTGCGCCTGGCGCCGGCCCGCGCCGACCTGTGGACCGCCCTGGGCGAGACCTTCGTCGCCGAGGCCGAGGGCCAGATCGTTCCCGACGCCCGCCTGGCGTTCCGCGAGGTCCTGAAGATCGACCCGACCAGCCTGTCGGCCCGCTATCATCTGGCCCGGGGCAAGATCGCCGACGGCGACGTGGACGCCGGTCTGGCCGACTGGCGCGCCATCGCGGCCGACCTTCCGGACACCGATCCGCGCTACGCCGCCATGCTCAACGAGATCGACGTGGTCGAACGCGCCGGCGGCCTGCCCGCGCCGGTCGTCGCGCCGGAAGAGACCTCGCAGGTGCAGGGCATGATCGCCGGCATGGTCGAGGGCCTGGCCACGCGGCTGAAGACCTCGCCCGACGATCCCGACGGCTGGGTGCGACTGGTGCGGGCCTATGCTGTGCTGGGCGAGACGGCCAAGCGCGACGCGGCCCTGGCCGACGCGACCCGGCGCTATGCCGGCCAGCCCAAGATCTCTCGCCGCCCTGCGCCAGGCCGCGCAGACGCCGCCCCAGCAGAAGACCGCCCGATGAGCCTGTGGCCCAAATCCCGCAAGGCGCGCCGTCGCCTGACCGTGCTGCTGGCCATCGCGCCGGTGCTGGCCCTGGCCGTGGGCCTGGCGCTCTATGGGATGCGTGACGCCATCTCGCTGTTCTACACGCCCGCCCAGGCGCAGGAGGCTCACGTCAAGGCCGGCCGCAAGGTGCAGCTGGGCGGCCTCGTCCAGAAGGGCAGCGTGGTCAAGCATCCCGGCGGCGATGTCGAGTTCGTGGTCGCCGACCATCGCTCGACCGCCACGTCAGCTTCCAGGGCGATCTGCCGGACCTGTTCCGCGAAGGGCAGGGGATCGTGGCGCAGGGATCGTTCGACGAGTCCGGCGTCTTCATCGCCAAGCAGGTCCTGGCCAAGCACGACGAGCGCTACATGCCGCGCGAAGTGTCCAAGGCGCTGAAGGAACAGGGCGAATGGCGCGGCGACGGCGCGCCGCCGCCGGCCTATGGGGCCAAGACCCAATGACCGTTGAACTGGGCGCCTTCGCCCTCATCCTGGCGCTGATGCTGTCGGTGCTGCAGACCGGCCTGTCGGCCGTTGGCGGCGCGCGGCGCTCGACCGTGCTGGCCGGCGCGGGACGCGGCGCGGCCGTGGCGGCGTTCGGCGCGACGCTGGTGACCTTCGCCTGCCTGGTCTGGGCGTTCGTGACCTCGGACTTCTCGGTGGCCAATGTCGCCGCCAACTCCCACACCGCCAAGCCGCTGCTCTTCAAGGTGGCCGGGGCCTGGGGCAGCCATGAAGGCTCGATGCTGCTGTGGTGCCTGGTGCTGACCGGCTACGGCGCGGCCATGGCCCTGTTCGGCGCCAGCCTGCCGCCGCGCCTGCGGGCCTATGCCGTGGCCGTGCAGGGCGCTCTGGGCGTGATGTTCCTGGCCTATACTGTCTTCGCCTCCAACCCGATGATCCGGCTGATGGATCCGCCGGTCGAGGGGCGCTCGCTCAATCCGCTGCTGCAGGACTGGGCGCTGGCGGTGCATCCGCCGTTCCTCTACGCGGGCTACGTCGGCTTCTCGGTGGTCTACAGCCTGGCCATGGCCGCGCTGATCGACGGGCGCATCGACGCGGCCTGGGCCCGCTGGGTGCGGCCCTGGACCCTGGCGGCCTGGAGCCTGCTGACCATCGGCATCACCCTGGGCGCCTTCTGGGCCTATTACGAACTGGGCTGGGGCGGCTGGTGGTTCTGGGACCCTGTCGAGAACGCCAGCTTCATGCCGTGGCTGATCGGCGCGGCCCTGCTGCACTCGGCCATCGTTATGGAAAAGCGCGCGGCCCTGCCGGGCTGGACCGCCTTCCTGGCCCTGGCGGCCTTCACCTTCTCGATGCTGGGCGCCTTCCTGGTGCGGTCGGGCGTGCTGACCAGCGTCCACGCCTTCGCGGTCGATCCGACCCGCGGCGTGCTGCTGCTGATCATGATGGGCGTGGCGGCGGGGGCGGGCTTCCTGCTGTTCGCGATCCGCGCGCCGGCGCTGAACTCCGGGGGCCTGTTCGCCCCGGTCAGCCGCGAGAGCGCCATCGTGCTCAACAACATCGTGCTGTCGACCGCCACGGCCACTGTGCTGCTAGGCACCCTGTATCCGCTGATCCGCGAGGCCATCGACGGCGAGGCGGTGTCGGTGGGCCCGCCGTTCTTCAACCTGACCTTCACGCCGGTGATGCTGCTGGCCCTGGCCATCCTGCCGGCCGGACCCCTGCTGGCCTGGAAGCGCGGCGACGCCTCGGCCGTCGCCCGCCGCCTGTGGATCGCCCTGGCCGCCGCCGCCATGCTGGGCTTGGTCACCTATGGCCTGATCGTCCCGCGCAAGGCCCTGGCCAGCGCCGGCGTCGCCCTGGGCTTCTGGCTGATCGGCGGGGCCCTGACCGAACTGGCCGAGCGCCTGAAACTGTTCCGCGCGCCCATGGCCGAGGTGGGCCGCCGGGCCTTTGGCCTGCCGCGCGGGGCCTGGGGCACGACCCTGGCCCACGCCGGCATGGGCGTCTTCGTGCTGGGGGCCTCGTTCGAGACCGCCTGGCGCGTCGAGCAGGCCCAGGCGCTCAGCCTCAACGGCCACTTCCAGCTGGGCGCCTATGAGTTGACCCTGACCGATGTCGGCACGGTCGAGGGGCCCAACTATCTGGCCGAGCGCGGTCTGGTCCGGATCACCGACAAGGCCGGCCGCCTGGTCTGCCAGGCCCAGCCCGAGCGGCGCTTCTATCCCACCGGCGGCCAGACGACGTCCGAGGTGCATATCTGCCCCAAGGGCCTGGACGACCTGTATGTGGTGCTGGGCGAACGCCGGGCCGGCGAGGGCGGCAAGCCCGCCTGGCTGGTGCGGGCCTATGTCAATCCGTGGGTGCGGCTGATCTTCCTGGGCCCGCTGCTGATGGCGCTGGGCGGCGCGGTGTCGCTGTCGGATCGCCGGCTGCGGCTGGGCGTCGGGCGCAAGGCTTCGGAGGCCCGCTCGTGAAGGCCCTTCGCGCCCTGCTGGTGACCTTGGCCGCCATGGCCTGCATGGCCGCCGCGTCCGAGCCCAACGAGCGTCTGCCCGATCCCGCGCAGGAGGCCCGCGCCCGGGCCATGTTCCGCGAAGTGCGCTGCCTGGTCTGCCAGAACGAGTCGATCGACGATTCGCAGGCCGACCTCGCCGGCGACCTGCGTCGAATTGTCCGGCAGGAGATCGCCAAGGGCCGCAGCGATCGCGAGATCCGCGCCTTCCTGGTGGCGCGCTATGGCGAATTCGTTCTGCTGAAGCCGCCGTTCTCGGCCGGCAACGCCGTGCTGTGGCTGGCTCCGGCGGGAATCCTGGCGGCGGGCGGCGGACTTCTGATCGCCCTGCTGCGCCGTCGGCGGACGGGCGAGATCGGCGAATTGGACGAGGATCCGGGGCTGTCGGCCGAGGAAGAAGCCCGGCTCGCTGACTTGCTGGAAGACAAAGGCCACGATTGCGCCGAAAAGACGCCGCAAGAAGCACCTTCCCGGTAACGGAAAGATAGTGCGGGAGCCATTGCGCGATACGCCATCGCGTCTAGGTTCCCATATCAAGGAATGTCGCGGCGCCGGGCGCCGAGGCATGCAGGTCCCGATGCGATGCGTCGCGGGTGAGGAAAGACAAGAGATGACCGCTAGGAAGTCGGGTTTCGTTGTTGGCGCTATCGCAGGCGCGGGTGTCGCCGCCGCCGCTCTGGCGGGCATGGGCATGCGCATGGGGACGGCCGGCGCGGCCGAGGCCCCCGCCGTAACCCGTGTCGCCGCAGTCGCGGCGCCGGCCTTCGCGCCGCCGCCCGGCGCGCCGATGTCATTCGCCGACATCTTCGAAAAGGTTTCCCCGGCCGTCGTCCAGATCGACGTGACGTCCAAGGCCGCCGCTTCGCCGCGCCTGCGCATTCCGGGTCTTGAAGGCTTCGACATCGTGCCGCGCGGCGCCAAGCCGGGCGCCGAGGGTGAGGAAGAAACCCCCGCCGCGCCCAAGCAGCAGTCCTCGGGCTCGGGCTTCTTCATCTCGGCCGACGGCTACATCGTCACCAACAACCACGTCGTCGCCGACGCTGACGAGATCAAGGTGGTGATGAAGGACGGCCGCGAGCTGAAGGCTACCGTGGTCGGTCGCGACGAAGGCACCGACCTGGCGGTGATCAAGGTCACCGACCCCAAGGCCAAGGGCGCCGACTTCCCGTATGTGGACTTCGAGAACTCGGCCAAGCCGCGGGTCGGCGACTGGGTCATCACCATCGGCAACCCGTTCGGCCTGGGCGGCACCGCCACGGCCGGCATCATCTCGGCCTATAACCGCGACCTGCAGGACAGCACCTCGCAGTTCGTCAACTACATCCAGATCGACGCCCCCATCAATCGGGGCAATTCGGGCGGTCCCAGCTTCGACATCTATGGCCGCGTGATCGGCGTCAACACGGCGATCTTCTCGCCGACGGGCGGCTCGGTCGGCATCGGCTTCGCCATCCCCGCCGACGTCGCCGAAGCCACCGCCAAGCAATTGATCGCCGGCGGCAAGGTCGTGCGCGGCTATATCGGCGTCAACATCCAGGACTTCAGCCCGGAAATGGCCGAAGCCCAGGGCCTGACGGGCGTGCAGGGCGCGATCGTCGCCGAACTGGTGGCCGGCGCGCCGGCCCAGAAGGCTGGCTTGCTGCCCGAGGACGTGCTGGTCGGTGTCAACGGCGTCAACGTTAAGAACCGCTCGGAACTGACCCGCGAAGTCGCCAAGGCCCGTCCGGGCGAGACCATCCGCCTCTCGATCCTGCGGGGCGGCAAGCCGCGCACCATCGACGTCAAGTCGGGTGTCCGTCCGGCCGAGAACGCGCTCAATGCCGAGGACGGCGATGACAACGCCACGCCGACCCCGGACAAGCCGCAGGCGCAGAAGTTCGAGGCGCTGGGCCTGACCCTGACCCCGATCGATGCGGCGGCCCGCACGACCTACAAGATCGAACCCGACGTGCGCGGTCTGGTGATCACCGGCGTCAAGGCCGACTCCGACGCCGACGAAAAGGGCCTGGTGAAGGGCGACGTCCTGTCCAGCGTCAACGGCGTGGCGGTCAACACCACCGGCGAGGTCGCTGCGGCGATCGCCTCGGCCAAGGCCGGCGGCCGCACCAGCGTGCTGGCCAAGGTGATCCGCCAGAACCGGCCGGTCTTCGTGCCGCTGAAGATCGCGCCGTAAGACGCAGCCTCTTCGTGCAAGATCAGTCCCGTCTCGGAGCATCCGAGGCGGGACTTTTCGTATCTGTCCAAGGTTTAAGGGACGGGCCAGCCCAAAACCGGTATCGATCAGCTCTATCGCGTCGCGGGGCAGAATCGGGAGAACGTCGTTTCTCTGTCCGTTCGGCGCATGAGGGGTTGCTGATGCGTATTCTGATTATCGAAGACGATCTCGAGGCGGCCGCCGCCATGGCGCACGGTCTTACCGAGGCCGGCTATCAGTGCGTCCACGCCCCGGACGGCGAGGCGGGCCTGACCGAGGCCGGCAAGGGCGGCTTCGACGTGCTGATCGTGGACCGGATGATGCCCAAGAAGGATGGTGTCGAGGTCGTCGAGACCCTGCGCCGCGAAGGTGACAACACCCCGGTGCTGTTCCTTTCGGCCCTGGGCGAGGTCAGCGACCGCGTGGTGGGCCTCAAGGCCGGCGCCGACGACTATCTGGTCAAGCCCTATGCCTTCCCCGAGCTGATGGCCCGGGTCGAGGCCCTGTCGCGTCGCCGCGAGACGGGCGCCGTGGCCACCACCCTGAAGGTGGGCGAGCTTGAGATGAACCTGATCAACCGCACGGTCCATCGCGCCGGCAAGGAGATCGACCTCCAGCCCCGCGAGTTCCAGCTGCTGGAATTCATGATGCGCCACGCCGGCCAGTCGGTGACCCGCACCATGCTGCTGGAGAAGGTGTGGGAATACCACTTCGACCCGCAGACCAACGTGATCGACGTGCACATCTCGCGCCTGCGCAGCAAGATCGACAAGGGCTTCGACCGCCCGATGCTGCAGACCGTACGCGGCGCCGGCTACCGCCTCGATCCCTAGGACCCAGGGGCGGTTCGCCGCCGAGACCCGCCATGCGCCTGCCGCGTCTTCTCCGCACCACGCCGTTTCGGCTGACCCTGCTGTTCCTGGCGCTGTTCGCGGCGGCCGCCAGCGCGTTCCTGGGCTATATCTATGTCGCCACGGCCGGCGAGGTGAATCGCCGCGCCGACGCCGAGATCAGCCGCGAGATGGAGAGCCTGGAGGCCGCCTATCGTCAGGGCGGCGTCAATGCGCTGAACCAGACCATCGTCGAGCGGGCCACCGGCGAGCGGCCGTTCCTGTATTTCCTGGCCGACAAGAGCGGCAAGCGGATCTCCGGCTCGATCGAGGCCTCGCCCCTGGACGACTTCAAGGACGACGGTCCCAGCTGGGCCAGCTTCAAGGTCACCGAGACCGATCTGGACGGCGCCGAGGTCAAGAACGCCGCGCGCGGGGTGCAGGAGCGTTTGGCCGGCGGCGAGGTGCTGTTTGTCGGCGCCGACGTGGCCGCGTCCGAGGGCTATGTGCGCAAGATCGTCCGGGCCCTGTGGGGCGCCGGCGCGCTGGTCATCCTGCTGGGCCTGGCCGGGGGCGTCCTGATCAGCCGCAATGTCTCGCGCAGCATGCAGGGCCTGGTGGATCTGGTGGCCGCCGTGCAGGCCGGCGACCTGCAGGCCCGCGCCAAGGTGCGGGGCGCGCGCGACGAGTATGACGAGCTGGCCGAGGGCCTCAATGACATGCTCGACCGCATTGAGCGCCTGATGGGCGGCCTGCGGCACGCCGGCGACGCCATCGCCCACGACCTGCGCTCGCCCCTGACCCGCCTGCGCGCCCGCATGGAAGTGGCCCTGATCGACGCCGAGAACGGCAAGGGCGATCCGGTGGCGGCGCTGGAAACGGCCCTGCTGGACGCCGACGGCGTGCTCAAGACCTTCAACGCCGTGCTGGCCATCGCCCGCCTGCAGGCCGCGCGGCCAGGCCCCCGACCAGAAGCATTTCGACTCCAGCGAACTGGCCACCGACATGGCCGAGCTGTACGAGGCCAGCTGCGAGGACAAGGGGCTGGACTTCAAGGCCGAGATCACGCCGGCCCTGACCATCCGGGGCAATCGCGAGTTCATCGCCCAGGCTCTGGCCAACATCCTCGACAACGCCATCAAATATACCCCCGAGGGCGGGGCGGTGATGCTGCGGGCCCGCCGCCGCTCGTCCGGAGAGCTGGAGTTCTCGGTCACCGACACCGGCCCCGGCGTGCCCGAAGAGGACCGCGCCCGCGTCGTCCAGCGCTTCGTGCGCCTGGAAAACAGCCGCAGCGAACCGGGCGCTGGCCTGGGCCTGTCGCTGGTCCAGGCCGTCGCCGCCTCGCACGGCGGACGGCTGGAACTGGCCGAGGGGCCGGGGGAGTATAACGGCATGGGCCCGGGCCTGCGGGTGGCGCTGGTTCTGCCTCGGGTGGAGTGATTGGTGGTTTCCGCTTTGGAGCCTGAGCGGATGTTTATGCGGTGCGTCCTTCGAGGCCCGCTGACCGGGCGGCTCAGGATGAGGCGCTTTGTTGGTGCTGAATTCCTCATCCTGAGGTGCGAGGCGTAGCCGAGCCTCGAAGGACGCAGAGCAACGTGCGGCCCCCCGTTCTCAAACGGTCACCCTATCCGCTCTCGGCGCCTGTTCCGGCGGCGTAGCTCACGCAACTGTGGATGGCTGGCGGATCGCGGTCGAACCGCGCGCCGTCCTGGGCCAAGCTTGCCCGCGTCAGACCCAAGCGCGAGGCCCTGCATGACGTTCGAGATCGACACGATGGCCAGCCGGCGGCGGATGCTGGCGGGGCTGGGCGGCCTGGGCCTGATGGGTGTGGCCGGCTGCGCGCCGGGCCAGATGATGCGGCCGGGCCGGGTCACCGGACTGGCCCCCTTCGACATCGTGCCGCCGCTGGCGCCGATCCGGATGAAGCCCGATCGCATCTCGAAGATCACCGTCTGCCTGCGGCCGTTCCGCAAGGCCGGGCCGCGACTGGATGTCGAGACGGTGGGCGACAAGACCGTCGTTCACAATTACGGCCACGGCGGCAGCGGCTGGTCGCTGTCGTGGGGCTCGGGGACCATCGCGGCGAAGAACGCCCTGTCGACCGGCGAGAAGGACATCGCCGTGATCGGCTGCGGCGCCCTGGGCCTGACGGCGGCGACGCTGCTGCGGCGGGCCGGGGCCAATGTGACCATCTATGCCAGCGAGCGCACGCCCTATACCCGCTCGGCCCGGGCGACCGGCACCTGGTCGCCGGACTCGCGGATCGCCGCCGTCGGCTCGACCGCCCCCGGCTTCGAAGAGCAGTGGGAGGAGATGTGCCGCACCTCTTACAAGGCCTATCAGACCTATCTGGGTCTGGCCGGCGATCCGGTGGAATGGACTGACCGCTACACCCTGTTTGATGCGCCGCCCGGTCCCGGCCGCGCCACGCCGCATGATCCGAACGGCGTGCAGTTCGTCGAGTATGTGGAGCGGGTGCGCGACATCACCCCGCGCGGCATGGACCTGCCGGCAGGCAGTCATCCGTTCCCCACGCCCTACGCGCGGCGCGGCGCGTCGATGCAGTTCAATGTCGCCGAATACGCCCATCTGCTGACCACCGACTTCCTGCTGGCTGGCGGCAAGATCGAAACCATGACCTTCAATACGCCGGCCGATCTGGCGGTGCTGAAGCAGAAGGTGGTGGTCAACTGCACCGGCTATGGCGCGCGGGCGCTGTGGAAGGACGAGAGCATCATCCCGGTGCGAGGCCAGATCGCCTGGCTGATCCCCCAGCCCGAACTGCACTACGGCCTCTATTACAAGAACGTCTCGGTGCTGCCGCGTCGCGACGGCATCGTCGTTCAGTATGTCGGCGAGACCGAGGCCTGGGGCTACAACGACGACAACGAGACCGCCAGCCGCACCGAAGCCGAGGCCGCGATCGCCACGATCGCGAGCCTCTATCGCCGGGCGGACAGAACGGGCAGCTGAACCTCCGGCCCGTGGTCTGGCTCGACGACCGGGGTCAGGGCGTAACTGTCGAGGCCGCGCGGGGCCACGCTCCACACGGCGACGACGGTGACCAGGCCCAGCAGGGACAGGGCCGTGAAGCCGGCGATCTCGCGCGGGCGGCTGGGTTCGCGACGGCTCAGCAGGCGCACCCGCAGCAGCAGGGGATGCGTGCCCCAGCCGCAGGCCAGGGGTGAAGCGGCCCGGCCCATCTGGGCCTTCATCAGGGCCTTGGCATAGTCGGCGCGCACGTCCTCGCGCAAAGCCAGCACGGTGGCGTCGCAGGCCAGCTCCTGGTCGACGCGCACCAGGGCCGCGCCCAGCAGGATCAGCGGATTGCACCAGCCCAGAACGCAGCAGGCGGCCACCGCCAGATTGGCGATCGGGTCGCCGCGCCGGATGTGGGTGCGCTCGTGCAGCTGGATCAGCTCGCGGTCGCGGGCGTTGAACCGGGTGGTGAAGTCGGCCGGCAGAACGATCCGGGGCCACAGCGCGCCCATCACGGCGGGGCCGGCCTGACCGCGCGCCGCGCGGCGGCGGAAGGCGTGCTCCTGCTGGGCGATCAGCACGGTCAACGCCAGGCCGCCGATGATCCAGGCGATCAGGATCTTGGTCGCCAGACTGGCGCCCAGCGGCGCGGTGGGCGCGCCCATCTCCAGTGTCTCAGCCAGGCTGGGAAAAACAGCGGCGGCGGCGGCGGCGGGAACCAGCAGCCACAGGCCATAGGCCAGGCGCGCGCCGAACAGGCGGCGGACGGGACCGCGCGTCAGGATGATCAGCACCACGGCCGCCGCGGCGGCGATCTGGGCTCGCGTCAGGGCCAGGGCAAACAGTTCCGCCATCATCGCGTGGTTTCCAGTCCCAGCGCGAGATCCGTCCAGAATGCGGATCTCATGGTTGCAATGGTTACAACTGTAATTTGGCGCGTCAAGCACGCAGCTTGCCCGGCGGTTCAGGGCGGGCCACGGTGCGGGTCATGACTCGCCTGCTCGAACGCCTCGCCCCCTGCGGTCCCATCGCCGATCCGAAGGCCGCCGAACGGGCCCATGAGGCCATCGTTCGCCGGGTCGGGGAGGCGGCGGAGATGGTCGAGGCGGCCTGGCCCGCCCTGGCCCCCGCCTTCGCGGCCTCGCCCTATCTGGCCGGCCTGGCGCGACGCGACGCCACCCGGCTGCCCTCGATCCTGGACGCCGAGCCCGTCGAGCGCCTGGCCCAGATTCTGGCCGCCACGGACGCGGTCGCCGCCGAGCCGGATTTCGAGATCGCCCGCGAGACCCTGCGCGAGCTGAAGGCCGATCTGCATCTGCTGACCGCCCTGTGCGACCTGGGCGGCGTCTGGGACCTGGACGCCGTCACCGCGGCCCTGACCCGCTTCGCCGACGCCAGCCTGCGCGCCGCCCTGGCCCAGGCTGTCCGACTGGAGGTCGATCGCGGGGCGCTTACCCACATCGGCGAAGGTGAGGGCGGCCCCGCGCCGGGCCTGTTCTGCATCGCCATGGGCAAGCACGGCGCCTTCGAGCTGAACTATTCCAGCGACATCGATTTCTCGATCTTCTACGCGCCCGAAAAACTGCCGGTGGCCGAGGGTGTCGAGCCGCAGGGCGTGGCCGTGCGCATCGCCAACCATCTGGGCCGGGTCCTGCAGGAGCGCACCGCCGACGGCTATGTCTTCCGCATCGACCTGCGCCTGCGGCCCGACCCGTCCTCGACCCCGCCCGCCATGCCGATCGACGCGGCCCTCGAATACTACGAGACCGTCGGCCAGAACTGGGAGCGCGCCGCCCACATCAAGGCGCGGATCGCGGCGGGCGACATGGCCCAGGGGCAGGCCTTCCTGGCCGAGCTGCAGCCCTTCATCTGGCGGCGCAATCTGGACTTCGCGGCCATCGCCGACATCCACTCGATCAAGCGCCAGATCCACACCTACAAGGTCGACGACCGCCTGACCGCCAAGGGCGCGGACCTGAAACTGGGCCGGGGCGGCATTCGCGAGATTGAGTTCTTCGTCCAGACCCAGCAGCTGATCCTGGGCGGCCGCCAGACCGACCTGCGCGGGCCGCGCACTCTGGACGCCCTGTTCGCCCTGTCGGCGGCGGGCCATGTGACGCCCGAGGACGCGGGCTGGCTGGCCAAGGCCTATCAGGACCTGCGGGCCCTGGAACACCGGGCCCAAATGATCGCCGACGAGCAGACCCACAAGCTGCCGGAGTCCGATGTCGACCGGAAGAAGGTCGCGGCGCTGCGCGAACCACGAAGCCTGCGCGGCTTCGACGCCGCGGTCGGCAAGATCCTCAAGGGCGTCAATGTCCGCTATGGCCGGCTGTTCGCGGGCGAGGAGGCGCTGTCCTCGCGCTTTGGCAGCCTGGTCTTCACCGGCGTCGAGGATGATCCGGAGACCCTGGCCACACTGAAGCGGATGGGCTTTTCCAGCCCCGAACGCGCGTGGCCGCCACCATCCGGGGCTGGCACCACGGCCATATCGCCGCCACGCGCACCGAACGCGGGCGAGAGCTGTTCACCCGCGTGGCCCCGCGCCTGCTGGACGCCGCCAACGCCACGGGCGCGCCCGACACCGCCTTCAACGCCGACGACTTCTTCGCGTCGCTCAGTTCGGGCGTACAGATCCAGTCGCTGTTCCTGGCCCAGCCGCGCCTGTTCGAGCTGATCGTCGAGGTCATGGCCTTCGCCCCGCGCCTGGCCGCCACCCTGGCCCGGCGGCCGACGGCGCTGGACGCCTTGCTGGATCCCGCCTTTTTCGACCCCTGCGCGGTTCCCGAGATCGCGCCCTGGGACCCTGAGGACTTCGAGGGCGCGATGAACGCCGCCCGACGCCTGTTCCGCGACCAGAGCTTCCGGATCGGCGTGCGGGTGATGAGCGGCACGGCCGGAGCCAGTGACGTCGGCGCGGCCTTCGCGGGCCTGGGCGACCTGATCGTCGGCGGGCTTGCCCCAGCCGCCTTGGCGGAGACCATCCGCATCGGCGGCGACTTCCCCGGGCAGGTCGCCGTGGTGGCCCTGGGCAAGGCCGGCTCGCGCGAGATGACCGCCAAGTCGGACCTCGACCTGATGACGCTGTATGCGGCCGATGATCCGGCGGCGATGTCGTCGATCAAGGGCTGGAGCGCCGACAGCTTCTACGCCCGGTTCACCCAGCGCCTGACCTCGGCCCTGTCGGCCCCGACCGGGGAGGGCACGCTCTACGAGGTTGACCTGAAGCTGCGGCCGTCCGGGACCAAGGGCCCCGTTGCGGTCAGCTTCGCGGCCTTTGAGGACTACTACGCCCGCGAGGCCGAGACCTGGGAGCTTCTCGCCATGACCCGCGCCCGGGTCATGTGGGCCAGCTCGCCGGCCTTCAAGGCGCGCGCCGAGGCCGCCATCGAGGCCGCCCTGCGCCGTCCGCGCGATCCGGTGAAGACCGCCGCCGACGTGCTGGAGATGCGCGACCTGATGGAGCAGGAGCGGCCCGGCTCGGGTGTCTGGGACCTGAAGCTAACGCCCGGCGGTCTGGTCGACATCGAGTTCGTCGCCCAGTTCCTGCAGTTGAAGAACGCCGCCGACGGTGGCCCGCTGGCGCAGAATACCGGCGAGGCGCTCACGGCCCTACGTTCGGCTGGGCTGGCCGACGATGCGGCCCTGTCCTCACTGGAAACGGCCTGGCGGCTGGAGCAGGATCTCTCGCAATTGATCAAGGTGGCGCTGGAGGATGGCGGCGATCCGGAGGCCGAGCCCAAGGCCTTCAAGGCGCTGCTGGCGCCGAGCTGGCCATGTGCGCGAGTTCCGTCGCTGCAAGACCAAGCTGACCAAGGCCAAGCTTGAGGCCCGTGCGGCGTTCGAGTCGGTGATGCGGGCGGAGAGGTGAGGGCGCGCAAGGCCTTCTGAGCTGCCAAAGGCGACAGGCCGCAAACTGCAAATGTGCCGTGGTAACTGGTCTATACCAATCACGGTGAACGGTCGGCTCCAGCAGGATGTCCAGTCCAGCGTGCTGGCCAGTTCGTGGAGCCTGGTCGGTGACCAATCCATCCGCGACCTCGCGACCTCGATCGCGCTACTCGCCGGCCTGGCCAGCGCCAGCGGCGCCTGCCGTCGTGGACCCCGCAAGGCCGAGCACGTGATCATTATCGGCGTCGACGCGCTCAGCCCGGATGGGGTGATGAAGGCCGAGACCCCGACCCTGCACGACATGATGAAGCACGGCAGTTGGAGCCTCCATGCGCGGGGCGTCCTGCCCACCACCAGCGGCGCCAACTGGGCCTCCATCATCGACGGGGTGGGGCCGGAGCAGCACGGCGTCACCAGCAATGACTGGAAGGTGGGCGAGTTCAACTTCCCCGCCTCGGTGACCGGTTCCGGCGGCTTCTTCCCGTCGATCTTCCAGGTGCTGTTCGATCAGCAACCGCAGTTGGAGGTGGGCTCGATCTATCAGTGGGATGGCTTCGGAAATCTCTACGACCACCGGTTCGTGGACTACGACGTCAACGGCAAGGACGAGGACGACACCGCCGCTCTGGCTGTCGCCTATATCAAGGCCAAGAAGCCCGGGTTCCTGTTCGTGCATTTCGATGATGTCGACCATGCGGGCCATGCCTATGGTCATGGCTCGCCGCGCTACTATGAGGCCGTGACCAAGGTCGATGCGCAGATCAAGGCGATCCGGCAGGCAACCGTCGATGCGGGCATCGCCGACGAAACGGTGATCCTGGTCACCGCCGATCATGGCGGCGTGGGCAAGGGTCACGGCGGCAAGCCTGGCCGAACTGGAAATTCCTGGATCGCCTATGGCAAGGCCATCAAGCCGGGCGTCCAACTCGACCTGCCGATCAACACATTTGACACTGCGGCCACCGCCACCTGGTTGCTGGGGGCCAAGATCCCCTATGCTTGGCTGGGGCGGCCGGTGACACCCATCCTGAAGGGCGAAACGGCGCCGGAGCAGGCCTATCGCTCCAGCAGCTTCTACGCCGCGCCGGTGATCGAACCGGCCAATGATGGGACGGCGACCTCAGGCGGGCTGTTCGTCGATCAAGCCGTGCAGATGACCATCCGCAATCCCAACCCCGAGGGCGAGGTCCGCTACACGCTGGACAGTTCAATCCCCGCGCCCGGTTCCACGCTCTATACCGGCCCGGTCACGATTACGCGCAACACGATCGTGCGCGCTTCACTGTTCGTGGACGGCAAGGCCGCCAGCGTTCCGGCTACGGGCTATTTCCGGATCGTGGACCCGAAGACCTCCGGCGCGCGCGGCGTGACCTACAAGGTCTATCTGCTGCCGGAGGGGCCGGTGCGGCTGCCTGATTTCACCCGGCTTGAACCCGTGGCCTCCGGCCTGGCCCATGAAATTTCCCTCACGGGCCTGAAGCTTCCCCGCGAAGACAGCATCGCCGTGGTGTTCGAGGGCGACCTCCAGATCGCCGCCGCCGGCACGTATGGCTTCTCGCTGGCCTCGGACGACGGAAGCAAGCTCTATATCGACGGCAAGCCGGTGGTCGACAATGACGGCGACCACGGCGTGGTCACGGCCAATGGCGGCGTCGACCTGCAGCCCGGCAAGCACGCGATCCGGGTGGAATGGTTCAACGGCGGTGGCGGCGCCTGGCTGGGGGCCTACTTCCAGGGGCCCGGCGTTCCCCGTCAGTTCATCGACCCCAACCGACTTACGCCGCGATAAGGACGGCCTTTCGCACCTTGCCGGCTCGGGCCAACATGGCTGCGCGCGGCGCTGTAGACCATCGTCCGCGCGAAAGTCTGAACCTCCGCGACGGAAATGCCGGACCCCTCCGTTCAACGGATCATGGGACGCGCTTTCAACGTCTTGGAGATGCAGATCACATGGTCAAACACGCACTTATCGCCGCCGCCGCGATTGTCATGCTGGCCGGCCCCAGCCTGGCCCAGAGCAAGGGCGCGGCCGCGCTCGACGCCGATGGCGACGGCAAGGTCACCCTGTCGGAATTCCAGGCCGGGCGCGGCGGGCAGATGATGGCCCGGCTCGACGCCAACAAGGACGGCAAGCTGTCCAAGGACGAGTTCGCCGCGATGCGAAAGGGCAAGGCAGACGACGCCGCCAAGCCCGGCAAGGGCGCGGGGCGGATGTGGTCGAGGATCGACGGCGACAACGACGGCTTCGTGTCGAAGGCCGAGCTGGACGGTTTCCTTCAGACCCGCTTCAAGCACATGGACGCCGACAATGACGGCGCCCTGACCATGGCGGAGTTGAAGACCGGCGCGGGCAGGGCGAAGGTCGGGATCTGACGGGTTGATGTGTCCGCGCGCGGCGAGGTGAGGTTTGGCGGCCGAGGGGAGCGATCCCGACGAGGCGTTGCTGACAGGGGTGGGCCGGGGCGATCCGGCCGCCGTTCGCCAGCTGCTGGACCGACGTCTGCCGCGCGTCCTGGCCCTGGCCAGGCGGATGCTCAACGACGCCGGCGAGGCCGAGGATGTGGCGCAGGAGACCTTCCTGCGGGCCTGGAAACAGGCGCGGTCGTGGCGTCCGGGCGGCGCGAAGTTCGACACCTGGCTGCACCGGGTGGCGCTGAACCTCTGCTACGATCGCCTGCGTCGCCGCCGGGAGGTGGCGACCGCCGAGCCGCCGGAGCAGGTCGACAACGGGCCGGCTCCGGACGCCGGGCTGCTGGGGGCGGATCTTTCGCGCCGGGTCGAGGCGGCGCTTGCGGCCTTGCCCGAGCGCCAGCGCGAGGCGATCGTGCTGTGCCATCACCAGGGGCTGGGCAATATCGAGGCGGCCGCCCTGATGACGATCAGCGTCGAGGCGCTGGAAAGCCTTCTGGGGCGTGGTCGGCGGGCTTTGAAGGTGTCGCTGGCCGATCTGCGGGGGCAAGGGAGATGAAGCGATGACCATCACCGTCGAACGGTTCGCGCAACTCGCCGAGATCCATGGCGGCGACATCGCGCGCTGGCCTGAGGCCTGCCGCGAAGAGGCGCGCGCCGTGCTGGCCGCCCATCCGGAAACGCTCGGCCCTGTCCTGGCCGAAGCCGCCGAACTGGATCGCCTGCTGGACCTGGCGCCGGCCGGTGAACGCCGCCGTGCTGGGCCGACTGATCAACGCCGCGCCCTGGCCGGCCAACGCGCGCGCCGCTGGATCGCCGGGCTCGGCGCGGGACTCCGGCTGGCCGCTGCGGCCATCGCGGGTCGTCGCGCGCGGGCGTGGCCGTGGGCCATCAACAACCCGTCGCCGCGCCCGTCGAGGTCGAGGCGGTGATCGCCACCGACTTCACGTCCGACCTGTCCGAGGCCCTCGAGGAGCCCGCCGAGCTATGACCCTGTCCCGCTCGCTGCTGATCGGCCTGATCGCCTCGGCGGCGCTGAATGTATTCCTGATCGGCGGTGTCGCCGGTGTGGTCTGGGTGAGGCGGTCCGCGCCGCCCCCGCCGCCGCACTATGCTGAACTGCCAGAGCGTCCGCTGCCCGGCGAAGCGTCGCCCGAGCAGGTCTTGCCGCCGCTCCGACAGCCGCCCGCGCCGCGCGCCAGACTGGAGAACCCTCCGGTGCGGGGCGAACAGATGGGGCGCCGGCCCCTCTGGGCCGCTGGCCAGAACCTTTCACCGGAGAGCCGGCAAGCCCTGCGTCGGGCCCTGCGCGAGGCCAATCAACGCAACCAGCCGATCACCCGTCAGGCGCGGGGCGAGCGGCAGGCCGCCCTGCAGGCGCTGAAGGCCAAGTCCTATGATCCGGCCGAGGTCAGCAGGCGTCTGGCCGCCGCCCGCGCGCTGGAGGTCCAGGCGCGGGGCAATGTCGAAGTCGCCGTGTCGAACTATGCGGCGACCCTTTCGCCGGAAGAACGACTGGCCCTCGCGGACGGCCTGGCGCGGGTTTACGCGCCGCGTCCCCGGGCAAATGGCCAGCCGCGCTGAAAATCGTGTTTCGAGCGTAACCAATCGGCGCGACCGTGCGTATCTTCACCCAATAGATCGCCTCCGGAGCCCGTCATGCTGATCCGCAACGCCCCCGACCTGACCGAGAACGACACCACTGACCACGGGCTCTATCTGCGGCGGCGCGAGTTCATCGGCGGGGCGGCGGGTCTTGGCCTGGCGGGGCTGGCCGGCGCCGCCGGCGCCGCCGCTGAGCTTCTCCAAGGCGGCTGTTTCGACCACCGAGCCGCCGACCTCGAAAGACGACATCACCAGCTACAACAACTTCTATGAGTTCGGCGTCGACAAGGGCGACCCCGCCGAGAACGCCGGCAAGCTGAAGACCCGCCCCTGGACCGTGCGGATCGACGGCGAGTGCGAAGCGCCCCGCACCGTCGGCATCGACGACCTGATCAAGGGCAACAAGCTGGAGGAGCGCATCTACCGCCTGCGCTGCGTCGAGGGCTGGTCGATGGTGATCCCGTGGGTCGGCTTTCCGCTGAAGGACCTGATCGCTTCGGTCAAGCCGACCTCCAAGGCCAAGTACGTCGCGTTCGAGACCCTGATGCGGCCGTCCGAAATGACGGGCCAGAGCTGGAACACGCTGGACTGGCCCTATCGCGAAGGGCTGCGGATCGACGAGGCGACCCATCCCCTGACCCTGATGGCGGTGGGCCTGTATGGCGAGACCCTGCCCAACCAGAACGGCGCGCCGCTGCGGCTGGTCGTGCCCTGGAAATATGGCTTCAAGGGCATCAAGTCGATCGTGCGGATCACCCTGACCGAGAAGCAGCCGGTCACGGCCTGGAACAAGCTGGCCGCCCGCGAATACGGCTTCTACTCCAACGTCAATCCGGCCGTGGACCACCCCCGCTGGTCCCAGGCCACCGAGCGCCGGATCGGCGAGTTCCGCCGCCGCGAGACCCTGCCGTTCAACGGCTATGGCCAGTATGTCGCCGACCTGTATCGTGGCATGGACCTGAAGACTTTCTACTGATGGGTCTCAATATTCCGCTCTCCCCGGCGAAAGCCGGGCCAGGTTCAGCCTGAGCGGCTGAGGATGACTCGCCTTTCGCCTCAGCCCAAATCGATCATCGTCCAAGGGTTCGATCTGGGCCCCGGCTTTCGCCGGGGAGAGCGGGGTTGGGAGAGCGTGATGAGCAAACGCAAACGCCCGTCAAAGCTCCAGGGCAACCTGGTCTATGGCCTGGTCTGGCTGGCCTGTTTCGCGCCCCTGGCGTGGCTGGCGTGGAAGGGCTTCCATGGCGACCTGGGCGCCAATCCGATCGAGAAGCTGATCCGCCAGCTTGGCGTCTGGGGGCTGCGGCTGCTGCTGGTTGGCCTGACGATCACCCCGGCGGCGCGGATCTTCAAGCAGCCGCGCCTGGTGCGCTTCCGGCGGACCGTGGGCCTGTTCGCCTTCAGCTACATCGTGCTGCATCTGGTCAGCTATATCGGCGTCGACCTGTTCTTCGACTTCAACCAGTTGTGGAAGGACATCCTCAAGCGACCCTTCATCACCCTGGGCATGGGCGCCTTCGTGCTGCTGATCCCGCTGGCGGTGACCTCGACCAACGGCTGGATCCTCCGCATGGGCCGCGCCGCGTGGCAGCGGCTGCACTGGCTGATCTATCTGATCGTGCCGCTGGGCGTGGCCCACTACTACCTGCTGGTGAAGGCCGACCACCGGGGCACGGTCTTCGTGCTGGCGCTGTTCGCCGTGCTGATCGCAGCGGTGTTTATCCTGCGCTACGCGCTTTAGAGGCAGGCTTCCCCTTGGGGGAGCTGTCGCGGAGCGACTGAGGGGGCCTTCTCGGCATCAGGCCGCGCTGCCCCCTCCGGCCCTCTGGGCCACCTCCCCCGGAGGGGGAGGATCATCACTCGGCCACCGCCCGGCGTGGGCCTGGGCCTGGCCGATCAGCCGCGGCACGTTGCCGCCCAGATCGCTTCGATGTCGGCGTCGGAATAGCCCTCGGCCTTCAGGCGCGCGGTGATCTTGGGCAGGTCGGCCACGTCTTCCAGGCCCTCGACGCCGCCGCCGCCGTCCCAGTCGGCGCCGACGCAGACGTGCTGCGGGCCGGCGATCTTCAGGGTGTGCAGCATGCTGGCCATGTAGATGTCGAAATTGGCCCGGACCGGCGGGTACTGCTTGTCGATCGCCACCCGCTTGGCCATCCAGGCGACGACGTCGGCCTGGGTGGCCTCATCGCGCGGCGGGCGACCCAGGGTCTTCAGCGCGGCGTCACGCTCGGGCGTGGACTTGGGCGGGATCAGATAGACCGAGTTGATGCAGATCGCCCCGCCGCCGTCGGCGATGGTCTTGATGTGCTTGTCATCCAGGTTGCGCGGATGGTCCGACACGGCCCGCGCGCCCGAGTGCGAGGCGATGATCGGGGACTTCGACAGGGCCACGGCCTGATCGACCACGTCGTCGGAAGCGTGGCTGACGTCGATCAGGATGCCCAGGCGGTTGGCTTCGGCGATCCAGCGCAGGCCCAGCGGCGAGAAGCCGTTCCAGATCTTGCCCTTGGGATCGGTCGAGCTGTCGGCGAACTGGTTGTTGCGGAAGTGGACGGGACCGGCCATCCGCACGCCGGCCTCATAGAAGGTCTGCATCAGGGTGAGGTCCTCACCCATCGGCCAGCTGTTCTCGATGCTCTGGAAGGCGAAGGTCTTGCCGGCCTTGTTGATGCGCACGGCGTCTTCGGGCGTGAAGGCCAGCTCGAAGGCGTCGGGGTGGGCGGCGACCATCTCGCGGATGTCGACGGCGCGCTTGAGGGCGAAGTCGCGGGCGAAGCGATAGCCCTCGGCGGTCAGGTCGCCTTGGCCGGTATAGATTACGAAAAACCCGCCATCCAGGCCGCCGGCCTTCATGCGCGGCAGGTCGACCTGGGTGCCGTCCAGCGTCACCCCGTGGCCTTCCATCATGCTCCAGCCCGGCCGCGCGAAGTGCTCGGGCGTGTCGAGGTGGGTGTCGAGGGTCAGCATCTTCATGTGCGCGGCCAGATCGGCCTTCGACACCGCCGCGGGCTTGGGCGCGGGCGGCGTCGCGGCGTGGGCGGCGGTGGCGAGCAGGGCGGCGGCGCCGAGCAGGGCGGACAGCAGACGATGGGACATCAAGGCTCCGGGAGAGGGACGCGGACTGGAACCGCCACGGTCACGGATGGTCGAGGGTGGGTCAAGCGCAACCATGGCCTGGGCGTATCGCGCGTCCCGACCGATACATTCAGCGGCGCCCTGGCCCTGCCTGCCTCAGGCGCGGGCGGCCTCGGACGCGAAAGCGCCGCGCAGCCGTTCGCTGACCACTCCCAACATGTCGTCGACGGCCTCCTGGGTGATGCTGGAAACGATCCCGCCCAGATGGACATGGTCGAGCACGCGCAGACCGCAGACGCCCGAGAGGTGGCGGTCGAACAGCGTCATCAGGGCTTCCATCGCGCCGGTGTCCTTGACCCAGTGCTCCGGAGCCCCGGAGGTTGAGATGCTGACCAGGCTTTTTTCGTCCAGCAGCGGGCCGCCGCGCCTCGGATCATAGCCGAAGCCCATGCTGAACACGCGGTCCACATAGCCTTTCAGGATCGCGGGCGGGGCGTTGAACCAGAAGGGGTAGACGAAGATCAGGCTGTCGACCCCCTGGATCACATCCCGCTCGGCCAGCACGTCCGGCCGGGCCTGGACGCCCTCCGGGGTCGGGATTTCGTCGGCTTTCAGGCACGGGTCGAAATCCATGGCGTAGAGGTCGCGCGGCGCCACCTCGTGGCCGAGTGCGATCAGGGTGTCGCGCGCCGTCCTGGCGATAGAGGCGCAGAAACTGTCGGGCTTGGGATGGGCGAGAATGATGGCGTGCTTCATGGCGTGATCCCGGACCGGAAAGCTCCGGCGGACCCAGCCTAGCCCCTTTATCGACCCGGCGGCTTGATTGAGGTCATGACAGGCTCACATCAACCCCAGCGCCTTGAAGCTGGCCACGCCGTCGCGTCCGACCACCAGATGGTCGTGAACACTGATCTTCAGCGCCCGCCCGGCCTCGATGATCTGCTTGGTCATGTCGATGTCGGGACGCGAGGGGGTGGGATCGCCGCTGGGATGGTTATGCAGCAGGATGATATTGCTGCTCGACAGTTCCAGCGCCCGTCGCATGACCTCGCGCGGATAGACCGGGGCGTGATCGACCGTGCCGCGGTTCATGATCTCGTCGGCGATCAGCTGGTTTTTCTTGTCCAGGAACAGCACCCGGAACTGCTCGCGGGGCTCATTGGCCAGGGCGACGCGCACATAGCCCAGCAGGGCGGTCCAGGACGAGATCACCGGCCGCTTGGCGATCTTGTCGCGACCGGCCCGCAGCGCGGCCTCGTGCAAGAGCTTGAGGTCGATGGCGGCGGTCTCGCCGACACCGGGCACGGTCTGGAGCTCCTCGATCGAGGCGCTGATCACGGCCCCGAACGAGCCGAACCGGGCCAGCAGCGCCTTGGCCTTGGGCTTGACGTCGCCGCGCGCGAAGGTGCGGAAGAGATAGAGTTCCAGCAGTTCATAGTCGGGCAGGGCCACCAGCCCGCCGGCCCTGGCCCGCGTACGCAGCCGTTGCCGGTGGCCCATATGATGCGCCGCCGGTGAGATGTCGGACACGCCAAGTGAAGTTGCGCTGACCATACCGCCCCCGACTCAGAGGCGAGTATTTGGCCTTAACACTTTCAGGTTGTCTAGCTCGGATCCTCCCCGTTTAGGGGGAGGATTTTCGATCAGGCGCCCAGGATAGCCGGCTGGAACAGGCCCGCCGGCGAGGCGGTGAAGATCTCGAAGCCGTCCTCGGTGACGCCGATCGAGTGCTCGCACTGGGCCGACAGCGACTTGTCGCGGGTCACGGCCGTCCAGCCGTCGCCCAGCACCTTCACGGCCGGCTTGCCCAGGTTCACCATCGGCTCGACGGTGAAGAACATGCCCGGCTTCAGCACCGCGCCCTGGCCGGGACGGCCAAAGTGCAGGATGTTGGGGGCGTCGTGGAACACCTTGCCCAGGCCGTGGCCGCAGAAGTCGCGCACCACGCTGCAGCGCTGGGCCTCGACATAGCTCTGGATGGCGTGGCCGATGTCACCCAGCGTCGCGCCGGGCTTCACGGCCGCCAGACCGCGCGCCATGCCTTCATAGGTGATCTCGACCAGGCGGCGGGCGCGGGGGCCCACTTCGCCCACGCCGTACATCCGCGAGGTGTCGCCGTGCCAGCCGTCGACGATCACCGTCACGTCGATATTGACGATGTCGCCCTCGCGCAGGTTCCAGTCGCCCGGAATGCCGTGACAGACCACGTGGTTGCGCGAGATGCAGACAGTCTTGGGATAGCCGCGATAATACAGGCAGGCCGGCAGGGCCTTGTGGTCCAGAATGAATTCGCGGGCCAGGGTGTCCAGGTGGTCGGACGAGACGCCCGGCACGACGTGCGGGATCAGCATGTCCAGGCATTCGGCCGCCAGCCTGCCGGCGCGGCGCATGCCTTCGAAATCTTCCGGCTTGTGGATCTTGATCGCGCCCGTGCGGGTCTCGGCTTCGATCTCAAGGGCGTCGTCAAGGGTCATGGCGTACTCGGATTTGGAACCGCCCTGATCCGGGAGGGCGCGGGCGGGTGAACTGAAGGTGGGTCTATAGCACGAATCTTCAATGACCGCTTCCCCGACGCTACGCCGACCGCGTGAACGCCGGGCATCTCCGCCATGCCGGCCTGGTCGGCTATGCTCAGGGGGCGATGCGCCGCACCTCGCCGCCGACCTTGCTGGGCTTGATCTCGCTCAGGAAGGCCGCCTCCAGGGTGGTGGGCCTGTCGCGGCGGACATGGCAGACGCCCTTGTAGCGGCTGACCCGGCCGGTCAGCTTCTCGGTCACGTCGGCGGTGAACTTCACGTCCCACTCGCCGGGCTTGCCGACCGCGACGGGATCCATGTCGCTGGACGAGACACCGTTGATCGGTCCCAGGTTGAACTTTTCCTCCAGCTTGCCGGTGCAGGCCTTGAAGGCGAAGACGGCGCGCAGGGCGGTCATCAGGCTGCTCTCCTTGCCGCCCGCTTCGGCGCTCGACTTGCCCTGCGCTCCAGGTCCGCAGGCGCAGAGAGCCAGGGCCAGCGACACGGCCGCCAGAGTCGAGATCTTCATGTGACGGCGTTCCCCCAGGTCGTGGGCAAGGGGTATCGGATCGCCATGCGATTGCAGCTTAATTCGCCGTCATGTGCGGTGCTCGACCACCTTGGATTGTTCGTCTGATCCCGGCTCAGAGCGCCGGTCTGACAGCGCCGGATCGATGACGTCCCTCTCGCCAGAGACCCCTGCGGCGCGCTGGATTTCGGGCCTCGATCAGTCCATCACATTGCTTATATTTAATTTTCGCCGATTTTCGAACGTTGTTATCCCACGTTCATATTGGGCCTTTTAGCTTGGCCACAGGTCGCTCAGGGGGCGGCCAGAGGGACATTTCAGACATCGAGATTTAACGTGACCACCTTGGATACCCTATCGGCGCTCTACCGCAACGTTCAGCGGATGGCCCCGAGCGCGGCCTTGCCGAGCGACGCCGCCGCGCAGCTGAAGATCATGGCCGACGGCATTGACGCAGCCCGCGACGGGCAGGTCGGTCTGGGCTGGACGCTGAACAGCGCGCTGGTCCAGATCATCGACTCTGCCAGGGCCACCACCTCGGTGGCGTCGATGACCTACGGCTTCATCACCGACACCAGTCTCACCGCAGCCGGATTGAACTATCTGGTCTCGCCGACGGGCGGCAATCCGAACAATCTCAATTCCGAATACTACAAGGGGTTCTCACTGGAGAACCGCTACATCAACTTCGCCGTCAACCTGGCCACGGTGGGTGAAGGCAAGGTGGATTTCGCGGCCGAGTATGGCGACGGCTCGATTTTTCAGGCCTTCGTCCACGCCTATCAAAAGCTGTTTGGCGTCACCAAGACCCTGCAGGACGCCTTCGATATCCTGGACGCCGATGTTCCTGACGGGCGGGGCGGCGTGTTCACACGGGGCGAGTATTTCGCCGCGATCGGTCATGACGGCGGCAACGGCATCGGAACCAAGGCGGCCATGGTCGGCTGGCTGCTGGCCGAGGCGGTGAAGGCGGGGATCGGGCCCTACGCCGTCGCCAACCAGAACTATCTTCGCGACGTGGCCGGTGACGGCGCCCCGCATCAGGTCGAGGACTTCTTCGTGACCTATCGGCCCGGTGGCGCCTATGCGCCGGTCGGCGTGGACGATCCGGGCCTGCCCGGCGTGCGCGCCAAGTTCGAGCACGACTGGAATGTCGGCGTCAGCAAGGATGGGCCCGTCTCGGACGTCCATGCCATCGCCACCGAGGGCAATGACCTCATCAGCAGTCTGCCGGGCGTGGATGCGGGGCTGGATGCCGGGCGGACGATCTTCACCGGCGGCGGCAATGACATCATCGCGGTCACCAACGGTCTGACGTCGGGCCACATCGACTCCGGCGCCGGCAACGACACCATCCTGATCTTCAAGGCCGACGGCCAGATCACCACGGGCGAGGGTTACGACTCGATCGAGATCGAGGGCTTTGGTCCTCTGCACAACCACGGAATCGTCCCGGACATCATTCCCACGGCGATCGTCACCGACTTCGCCAAGGGCTTCGACACCGTCCATTTCCTCCCGTCGCTGGGGGGCGCCACCAAGGTTGATCTGGTGCTGCCGGCGGTGGTCGGGATCAAGCTGGAGCAGGTGCTGACCTATGTGGCCAGCGTCACGGCGGCCAACAGCAACAGCGTGTTCGAATGGAATGGCGCGACCTACGTCTATCACCAGAACGACAACGCCGCGCTCGACATGGCCGACGGCCTGGTGATGCTGGCCGGGGTCACCGGCCTGCAGGTCGCCAATGCCGGCGGCGTGGGCGACCTGGTCTTCGGCTAGGCCGTCCGCTCAGGGGCGCCAGGGAATGCGCCGCCGCAGGGTGACCGCCTGGGTCGTCACCTCGCAGGCATAGACCAGCACCTCCACGCCGGCCGCGCTGGCCTGGGCCAGGCCTTTCGCGAAGGCCGGGTCCAGGTCGGCGCAGGCCGTCAGGGCGTCGCAGTCGGCGCGTTGCACCACAAACAGCGCCACCGCCCGATCGCCCGCCGCGACCTGCGCCGCCAGATCGCCGAGATGCCTGGTCGACCGGGCGGCCACGCAGTCGGGAAATTCCGCCAGCCCCGGCGTTCGCGACAGGTGGACGTTCTTGACCTCGAGCCAGCAGTCCGGCCGGTCCGGGCCCGTCAACAGGAAGTCCACGCGGCTGGCCTCGGCGTACTTCACCTCGGGCCGCACGGAGGCATAGCCTGTCAGTTCCGGGATGGCTCCCGCCGCCAGGGCCTCGGCGACAATCCTGTTGGGCAGCATGGTATTGACGCCGACCAATACGTTTCCTTGGGCCCCGCCATTGGCCTCCACAAGCTGCAGGGTCCACGGCAGTTTTCGCTTGGGATCGTCCGACCACGATACCCAGCCGCCCTGTCCCGGCAGGTTCACGCCCAGCATCGCGCCGGGATTGGGGCAGTGGGCGGTGATCTCCCGACCATCGTCCAGAACCATGTCGGCGAAGAAGCGCTTGTAGCGCTGGAGCAGACGACCGTGAACGAGCGGTTGCGGGAGAAGCATGCGAGCCCTAAGTCGGTTCAGGCAGAGATGATGGCTGTAAGGGAACGTGGCGATGACGACCAGCAAGCAACGCGTGACGGCGGCGGTTCTGATCATCGGCGACGAGATCCTGTCGGGCCGCACCCAGGATGTGAACCTCAACGCCATCGCCAAGTATCTGGCGACCTATGGCGTCGATCTGGCCGAGGCGCGGGTCGTGCCCGACATAGAGGACGAGATCGTCGACGCCGTGAACCACCTGCGCGCCAAGTACGACTACCTGATCACCACGGGCGGCATCGGCCCGACGCATGACGACATCACCGCCGACTCGGTGGCCAAGGCCTTCGGCGTCACCGCGCCCGAGCATCCCGAGATCATGGCCATGCTGCGCGAGCGCTGGGGCGAGCCCAACGCCGCCCGCCGCCGGATGGCCCACGTTCCGGAGGGCGGGGTGCTGGTCAAGAACCCGGTGCAGGGACCGCCCGGCTTCCAGAAGGAAAACGTCTTCGTGCTGGCCGGGGTGCCGGCGATCATGCGCGGCATGCTGGACGACGTAGGCCCGCGCCTGCGCACCGGCGCTGTGGTGATCAGCAAGACCGTCCGGGTCACCGGTTCGGGCGAGGGCCTGATCGCCGCGCCGCTGGAAGCCGTGGCCAAGGCCCATCCGGACATGTCGCTGGGCAGCTATCCGTTCTTTTCGCCGCCTGACATCTATGGCGCCAATCTGGTGGTGCGCGGCCGCGACCCGGCCGAGGTCGACGCGGCCGTCGAGGAGCTGGTGGCGGCGCTCACCGAAGCCGGCGCCGCGAACATCGAGCGGATCGAAGTCACCGCCTAAAGCGGATTCAGATCGCCCAGCACCGTCGGGATCAGCTCCGACACGGTCGGGTGGATGTGCACGGCCCGCTGCAGGGTGGTGTAGGGCGCCTTGGCGTACATGATGTCGAGGATGCCGTGGATCGCCTCGTCGCCATTGAGGCCCAGGATCGCGGCGCCGAGGATCTGCTGGGTCTCGGCGTCGACCACCACCTTCATGAAACCCTGGGTCTCGCCCTTTTCGACGGCGCGGCCCACGCGGGTCATGGGCCGCGTTCCCACCAGGGCAGGGCGGCCGGAGGCGCGAACCTCGGCCTCGGTCATGCCAACCCGGCCCAGCGGCGGGTCGATATAGAGGGCGTAGGCGGTCAGGCGGTCGCTGACCTTGCGCGGCCCCTTGTCCTGTAAATTGGCATCGAGCAGATTGGCGGCGATGATCTCGTAGTCATTATAGGCGGTGTGGGTGAAGGCGCCCTTGCCGTTGCAGTCGCCCATCGCCCAGATCCCCGGGACACTGGTGCGCAGCTGGTCGTCGACCGTGATGTAGCCGCGCTTGTCGGTCGCCACGCCGGCCGCCTCCAGGCCCAGGTCGTCGGTATTGGGCTTGCGTCCCACCGCCAGCAGCAGATCCGATCCGGTCACCTGAGGCGCGCCGGCCTCGCAGCTGACGCGCACGCAGACACCCTCCTCGCAGGGTGCGAAGCTGATGCATTCGGCGTTGAGCCGCACCGCGATGCCCTCGGCTTCGAGGATGTCCTGAATGGCCTGCGAGATCTCGGGATCCTCGCGCTGGATCAGGCGCGGCCCCATCTCCACCACCGTCACCTCGGCGCCGAAGCGCCGGAACATCTGGGCGAACTCCAGGCCGATATAGCTGCCGCCGACGATCACCAGGTGCTTGGGCACGGTGTCGATCTGCATCATGCTGGTGTTGGTCAGGTACGCCACCTGATCCACGCCCGGCATGTCGGGGACGTTGGCGCGGCCGCCCACATTGATGAAGATCTGGCGAGCGCCCAGCAGGGCGTCGCCAACCCGCACGGTGGTCGCGGATTCGAGACGGGCATGGCCTTCAAAGACCGTGCAGCCCTTCATGCCCTTCAGCCAGGTCTCGACGCCATTGCGGGCGTTGTGGACCACCCCCTGCTGGCGCGCCTTGACCCGTTTCATGTCGATCCCGACCGGGCCGCCAAGGGTGACGCCATAGTCGGCGGCGCGGCGGGCCAGATGGGCGGCGTAGGCGCTGGCCACCAGGGTCTTGGTCGGCATGCAGCCGGTGTTGACGCAGGTGCCGCCAAACAGCTTGCGCTCGATCACGGCGACCGTCTGGCCGGCCGCTGTCAGCCGTGCGGCCAGGGCAGGTCCCGCTTGGCCGGCCCCGATGATGATGGCGTCGAAGGTCTGGGTCATCGGAATGTCACTCAAAGCGCGGCCTGGACAATCAGGAACGCGCCACCGATGGCGATGGCGTCTTCCAGCAGGCCCGCCGGCAGGTCCTTGCCCAAGGCCTTGGCCAGCATGCTCCGCGCCTGGGCGCCGCCGAGGGTCCCGATGACCGCGCCGATCGCGCCGGCCACGGCGCCGCCGATCCAGACGCCCGACGTCATGCCGATCGCCGCGCCGCTGAAGCCGCCGGTCAGGATGCGGGTGATGAACTGTGGTGGAACCTTGCGGCTGGGCGTGCCAGGAAGCTGGTCGCCGACCAGTTCAAGCAGGGCCAGGGCGGTCAGGATCCAGGGCGTGACGGCCGCGCCCAGCCAGGCCAGGGACGTGCCCGTCAGCGGCAGCCAGCCCAGATGCGCCGCCCAGGCCACGGCCGCTGGGGCGGTCATGGCGCGCAGGCCCGCGACGACGCCGATCAACAGGGCGAAAAGATAGAGGGTCACGCCGGTCTCCGTCCATTCAGCGCCGTGATCTGGCGCGCGGTCAGAGGAAACCGCAAGCGCGGAGCCGGGTCTTGAATGTTCCCGACCTGGCCGGATCAGATCCCTCGGCGGCGCGAGCCCTGGTGGGGGCAGGAAATCAGGTCACCTCCCGAAACCCGACATTCAACTTTTCGCACAAGGCGAAGCCTGAGGCCGCGCCCCTTGCCTGGATGGGCCCCGGCCGCACGGCTTACGCCTATTCATCTCCTGGTCCGAGCCCTTGCCGCCGGTCACAGGATCCAGGTCGCGCCCGAACCATAGGTCCCGATCAAATCGACATTGAGATGGGCCGAACCATCCATGAAGTCGGCGAGGAAGGCGTTGTTGGCCTCGGCGTAACGGCCCAGATCGCTCTTGGCCGCCTCGCCGAGCAGCCAGCCGATCACGGCCGCCTTGGCCGAGCCGTCCGTCCCGGCCACCGCCTCGAAATAGGCCTGGCGGGTCTGGCCGCCGACGTCGGCCAGCAGGATGGTGTCGACCTTCTGGCTCGTGGCGGCCGCGCCGAAGATCTCCAGATAGGCCTTCGCGACGGTCTGGCTCATGTTCAGGCCGCCATAGGCCTGCTCGAACCAGGCGTGACCCTGCCCCTGGGCCGAGGCGAGGTTGACCGCGAAATTGATGTAGCGGTTCTCCAGGCTGAAGCCCTGATAATAGGCGTCGGTCAGGTCATGGGCGTTGACCGTGTCGGGGGCGTGCAACAGGAAGTCCAGCCCCGCCCCCGTGGGGGTCTTGCCGGTGAAGAACTGATAGGTCAGCACCGCGACCGAGGTGGCGCCGTCGACCAGGTCGGCCAGCTTGGTGACGATCTGGCCGTCGATGGCCTTCAGCGCCTCGATGTTGACGATGGCGTCGTCGCCCTCGAAACCGAAGATCCGCATTCCCGTCGAGGAGTGGGTGAAGTGGTAGTCGGTGATCTTGCCGTCCAGCAGCACCGTGTCGTAGCCGGTCCCGCCGTCCATCAAGTCGTCGCCCGCCCCGCCGAACAGGGTGTCGTCGCCGGCGTCGCCATAGAGTTTGTCGTTACCGCCCTTGGAGCCGATGGTGTCGTTCCCGCCGCCGCCGTGCAGCACGTCATCGTCGGCGCCCAGCACGATGTACTGGGCCGAATTGTCGCCGAACACCGTCTGCGATCCAGTTCCGCCGGTGACGCGCACCGCTCCGGAGATGCTGGCGAAGTCGACATTGTGCAGTTCGAGGATCGCGCCGCTCGGCAGTCCCCGCGCATCGATGATCAGCAGGGTGACCGGCCCACCGGCGACGGCGGGCGATCCGTTGATGATCAACGGCGCGGCGGCTGTCGCGGCCTGGGCGGTCAGGCTGAGAGTCAGGCTCTGGACGATCACCGGCGTCGCGCCCGGCAGGGTGGCCAGATAGGCCTGACTGCTGGCGATCAGTTGGCTCTGGTCGGCGGCGTTGCTGTGGGCCGAAACGGCGCGGACCATGTCGCTGGCCGAGGCGGCCGCGGTTGTCGGGGTGGGCGATCCGTCGACCGTCAGGCCAAAACCCGACGGAGCGGACACCGCCAGCACGGTCTGTCCGCCCAGGCTGAGCAGCGGGATGTCGGCCTGGCCGTCGGCGGTGGTGAGCACGGTGGGAATGGTCATCGTCCGGGTCACCGACCCGTCGACATTGGCTACGGTCACCACCCCGACGGTGACGCCATCGACCACGGCGCTGGTCGTCGTCGTGGGCGGCGTCTCCGGTTCGGGGTCGGGTTCGACGATGACGGGCACGACCACGGCGGTGGCCGCCGACGTGGCGCTTTCGGCCGTACCTTGGCCGTCGACATAGCTGGCGACGACGCTGATCGCCTTGCCGACCTGGGCCGCAGCCAGCGCCAGGGTCGAGGCCGTGGCCCCACCGATGGAAACACCGTCAGCCATCCACTGGTAGCTGATCGTCCCCACACCATCGACATCGGTCAGGGTATTGGAGGCGGTGAGCGTCTGGCCCTGGGTCGCCGTTCCGGCGATGGCGATGGCGCCCGTGGGGGCGTCGTTGATGTTTGCGACCAAGCTCGTGGCGCTGGAGGTGACGGACTCCGCTTGGCTGAAACCGTCAGCATAGCCGGCGACGACGGTGACCGCGTGGCCGACCTGCGCCTGGGTGAGGGTGAAGGTCGCGGACGTCGCGCCGGAGATGGCCGCGCCATCGGACTTCCACTGATAGCTGATGGTCCCCAGGCCATCGAGATCGGCCAAGGTGTTGGAAGCGGTGAGGACCTGGCCCTGGGTCGCCGTCCCGGCGATGCTGACCGAGCCGGTCGGCGCGTCATTGACGTTGGCGACCGATGTCGTGCCGCTGGAGGTGACGGACTCCGCTTGGCCGAGGCTATCGGTATAGCTGCCCGTGACGGTGATGACGTGGCCCACGTAAGCCTGGGTCAGCGTGAAGGTGGAGCCGGTGGCGGCGCCGATCACGCCGCCATCTGACTTCCACTGATAGCTGATGGTTCCCAGCCCATTGACGTCGGCCAGGGTGTTGCTGGCGGTGAGAACCTGGCCCTGCGCCGACGTGCCCGAGATAGCGACGCTTCCCGTCGGAGCGCTGTTGACCACGCCGGTGCTGTGGCTGTTTGCATAGCTGTCTGTATGGCCATCCGCTGCGGAAAAGCCGCCGCCGGCGGCGTTGCCGCTGAGCGTGACACTGTCGAGGCTCAGGTACCCGGCGTTCCAAAGGCCGCCGACCGCGATCCCGCCAGCGGCGTCGCCGCCCGGTGCCGGCCGTCGCGCCGCCGCCGCCGCCCGCGCCGACGTTCCCGGTGATCGCGCCACCCGAGATCCGCAGGACGCCCGAGGCGCTGTTGTAGATGCCGCCAACCGCCGCGCCGCGCCGCCCTTGCGCCCAAAACCTCTGCCCCCACCAGCGCCGCCACCGCCACCGCCAACCGAAAGCAGTCCGGCCTGCGCCGTGCCGCCGGCGCCCGCACGGGCACTGCCATACAGTCCGCCGGCCCCGCCCTGGCTCGAACCGCCGCCACCACCGTCCGTCGTTGGGTAGTAGTTTCCTGGGCCGCCAGCGCCTCCGGTTCCGCCGGAGGCGGCATATCCAGTCGTAGAGGCTCCATTGCCGCCTTTGCCGGCCACCGACCCTGCGCCGCCGCCACCACCGCCGCCGCCGCCATAGGCGCCGCCATAGCCGCCGCCGCCGCCGCTGGCGGCGTTGAGGGTGACGCTGACGTTGGTGAGGGTGAGGTTCGCGCTGTTGTAGATGCCGGCGCCCAGCGCGGCGCCGCCGTTCGCTTGGCCTTCGAAGCCGTCTCCGGCCAGGCCGCCTTCGCGGATTGTCAGGTCCGAGATCACCACCGTGCCGCTGGACACTTCCAGCACGCGGCCGAAATAATTGGCGTCCAGGGTGAAGCCGCCGCCCACGATGCTGAGGGTCTGGCCGTCGGTGATAGCAATCTTCACCAAGTCGCGGCCGCCCGCGCCCGCCGTGAAATCGGCGCCGTTGACCGCCGAGATATCGGCCGTCAGGCTGATGATGTCGGCCTGGCCGTTGGTGGCGGCCGCGGCGAGGGCGGTCTTCAGTTCGGCCAGGGTGGCGACGCTCGTCGTTGTCACGCGGGATACTCCTGACGCCCGAAGGCGCCCAGTTACTGGGCTGAAGGGTTTGGGGTCATCGCGATGAGGTTGGCCTTGCTCTGCGACAGGTCGCGCCAGAACGACAGCTCGTCGAGCCTGGCGAACAGGTCTGGCGGCAGAAGCGTGTGGCGGCCTTCCACGGCGACCTTGGGACGCACGCGGTGCAGGCCGGGCAGACCCAGGCCCTGGTCGAAGGCCGGCTCGTCGAACACCACATTGTCGAAGTCGTGCGCGAAACGCGGCGCGCCGATAAAGTCGTAGACTAGGTCCATCACCTTGCCCGGCGCGGCGGCCAGCAGGTCATAGTCCACCAGCAACAGGCTGGAGGCGTGCTCGCCATAGACCGCCTCTTTCAGCGCCGACCAGGCATAGCCCACGAAGCGGTCGTTCTGGCTGAGCGCCTCGACGCGGGTAAAGACGTTGGAGCGCTCGGAGTCGTTGTTCCACAGCTTGCTCTCGCGGAACGGATGCTCGCGCACCAGCCGCTCGATCGAATCCATGACCCAGGCAACCGAGCGGACGCAGCAGATCACCTTGGCGTCGGGAAACAAGCGCTTGAGCGCCGGCAGCCGGGCGCACCAGGCGCGGTTGGTGTCGAAGATCAGGCCCTTGTCCTGGCGGTCGGCGTAGTAGCTGTCGAATACGCCCCGCAGCACCCGCCGGCGCTGGTCGTCGTCCAGCATGACCGAGGTCTCGCTCCAGGCGCCCATGGCGTTGTGGACCGCGTGGAACAGCCCGCCAACCGGGCTGGAGATGCCGGCGGAAACATCCGGCCTACCAGCAGCAGCGCCGCCAGCAGCGTCGATCCCGAGCGCGGCAGCCCCGAGATGAAATGATACGGACTCATGCGCCCCGCGTGTTAGCCGACGACAATGGGAAAATCCCACGATCGAAGTGCTGCGGCCCGCCTTAATATTTTGTCTAGCGAGGGGTTAAACGGCTTTATTTCGAGAATTTTTCTCAGAGAACACCAATCTCTGAACTTGATCGTGAATTTTTATATTTGTTGGCGGCGATGTGAAGACTGAGTTGTTGGATCGTTTGTTGGCCGATAATCTATCACAAAGGTTACCTTTACTAACTCCCAGGGATGGCTTCGCCCGAAGCAGAATATTCGACCATCGGCCGGAAAGCGGACATCGCGGAGGTCATGGAAGGGGCGGGAATGGAAGGAGGCGCGAGGGCCACATCCGGACCTTCGCACTGTGTCCAATGTCCGGTTCCTGGAGCGATCCCAAGGTCCGGAATTGACTTGTAGGCGACCTTTGGAGCGTCCGCTTGCCGGCGTGCCAGGCATTTGGTCTCCGCGATGTCCCCACTATGCCGCACTTTAAGCGATCCATAGAAGATGCATTTTACTGCGAAGCTAACAATGTCGGATTGTCGACTTTACGCGTAGCTTAAGTATAAAAAGCTCAAACAATTCAGTAAATTTGGCAAAAAATATAAAGCTAAGCGCGATAACCTGTCGCATTACTTGTCATCAATTTCGCATGTAGTTTCGATTAACCATACAGGTTTGTGTTCGAATACTAAGGGGGCGTCATTGTTGCGGAAGATCGCCTGCCAGGCGCTGCTGGCGGTGTGCGCGGGCTGCTGCCTGGGCGTCAGCGAAGTCTCTGCGCAGGTGTTCGAGATCGGCGACGAAGGCCAGGTCACTCGCTTCGACGGTCCGGCAGTGTTCACCCGACAAGGCGTCCAGACCCTGGCGCCGACGCCCGACGCCAGCGTACCGGGATCGGTGGGCGAGGTGCGACGCCAAATCAGCCTGGCCGCCGCTGACTACGCCCTCGACCCCAAGCTAGTGGAAGCCGTCGCTTGGCGCGAGAGCGCCTTTCACCACGGGGTCCGCTCCAGCAAGGGCGCGGTCGGGGTGATGCAACTGATGCCGTCGACGGCCCGCGCCCTGGGCGTAGATCCCAGTGACATGGCCCAGAACGTCAGGGGAGGAACCCTGTATCTGCGCCAGATGCTCAACCGGTTCGGCGGCAGCGTACCGCTCGCCTTGGCCGCCTACAACGCCGGTCCCGGAGCGGTTTTGAAGCATGGCGGCGTGCCGCCTTATGCCGAAACCCAGGCCTATGTGACCTCGGTCCTGGGCCGCATGGCCGCTACGCGCAACGACCTTGCCGTCCTCCCCGCCCTCGGAGCCTTCAACTGATGCGCACTTTCCTCGATCGCCGCCTGGCGGCGCTGGCCGTCGCCCTGAGCGCCGCCGCCAGCCAGGCCCACGCCCAGACCGTGCAGGTCGACCCCCAGGGGTCCGGCGCGCTTCTGGCCGGCGTGCAGTGGCTGCAGGGCACGCTGCTGGGCAATGTCGCCACCGTGGTGGCGGTGATGGCTGTCGCCGCCGTCGGTTTCATGATGCTGACCGGTCGGATGAACTGGCGCTATGGCGCGACCGTCATCCTGGGCTGCTTCATCCTGTTTGGCGCCACCACGATCGTCAGCGGCATCCGCTCGGCTTCCGGCGGCGCGATCTAGCCGATGGCCGCGCCCCTGGATCGCGACGTGGTGTTCGGCGCCCTGACCCGGCCGCAGATGTTCGCGGGCGTCACCTACAGCTACTTTGTGCTGAACGGGGTGGTCACGGCCGAGCTGTTCCTGATCACCAAGTCGTTCTGGGCCATCGCCGCGGCGCTGGTCATCCACGCGATCGGCTACGCCGCATGCCTGCGTGAGCCGCGCATCTTCGACCTGTGGCTAACCAAGGTCAGTCGTTGTCCCCGCGTACCCAATTTCAAGGTCTGGCGATGCAACAGCTATCAGCCATGAAAGCGCGTAAAGAGGTCTCGGCCGGCAAGCGCCTGCCCTATGGCCGTCATCTTGACGAGCGTACGATCGAGATGCGCGACGGCATGCTGATGCAGGTCATCCACCTCGCCGGCCTGCCGTTCGAGACAGCCGACAGCGAAGAGCTGAACTATCGTAAGGCGGTGCGCGACGTGATGCTGCGCGGCCTGGCCAGCTCGCACTTCGCCGTCTACCACCACATCATCCGCCGTCAGGTTCCGGCCCAGACGCAAGGCGCGTTCACCGACGCCTTCAGCCAGGATCTCGACACGGCCTGGGGCGAGCGCCTGGCCGCCCGCAAGCTCTATGTGAACGACCTCTTCCTGACGATCGTGCGCCGCCCCCTGCAGGGTCATGGCGGGATCATCGACGGCTTCCTCCGCGCGCTGAAGGGGACGGGCAAGGCCGAGGCGGCCGCCACCCTGGCCCAGGATCGCCGCGAGCTGGACAGCGCCACGGGCAGCCTGATCTCGGCTCTCGCGCCCTATGGCGCGCGGGTGCTGGGCGCCTATGACGGCGCGCAGGGCCGTTGTTCCGAGCCCCTGGAATTCCTGTCCTGTCTCTTCAATGGCGAGATGCGCCCGGTGCAGGCCCCGCAGGGCGACGCCGGAGAGTACCTGCCGTATCGCCGGGTCAGCTTCGGCCTCGAGACGCTGGAGATGTCACGCGCCGGCGCCCTGGCGCGCGGCTTTGGGGCGATGGTCTCGATCAAGGACTATCCGGCCCAGACCCATGCCGGCATGCTGGACGACCTTCTGCGCCTGCCCTGCGAAATGGTGGTCACCCAGAGCTTTGGCTTCGTCGACCGCCAGCCGACCCTGGAGCGGATGAACCTGGCGCTGCGCCGCATGCGCGCCGCCGATGATGACGGCGTCAGCGTGCGGGCCGACCTGACCCGCGCCAAGGACGACGTCGTCTCTGGCCGTGCGGCCTTCGGCGAACATCACCTGACAGTGCTGGTGCGCGGCGAGACTCTGGACGGCCTCGACCGTTCGACCGCCGAGGTGCTGTCGGCCTTCACCGAGATGGGCGCCATCGCGGTGCGCGAGGACATCAATCTGGAGCCGGCCTTCTGGGCGCAGTTTCCCGGGAACTTCAGGATATCGCCCGTCGGTCGATGATCTCGACGGCCAATTTCGCCGGCTTCGCCAGCGGCCACAACTTCCCGATCGGCCAGGCCGAGGGCAACCACTGGGGTCCCGCGGTGACGCTGCTGGAAACCACCTCGGCCGGCCCGTATCACTTCAATTTCCACAAAGGGGATCTCGGCAACTTCACGATCATCGGCCCGTCCGGGTCGGGCAAGACCGTGGTGCTGAACTTCCTGCTGGCCCAGGCCCGCAAGTACGACCCGCGCATCGTTTTCTTCGACAAGGATCGCGGCGCCGAGATCTTCCTGCGCGCTATCGGCGGTCGCTACGAGACCCTGCGCCCCGGCCAGCTGACCGGCTTCAACCCGCTGGCCCTGCCGGATACCGCCGCCAACCGCCGCTTCCTGGCCGACTGGACCGCGCGCCTCGTGTCGATCCCGGGCGAGACCCTGACCGCCGACGACCAGGCGCGCATCAAGGACGCGGTCGACGCCAATTTCGATCAGGCGCCCCGCTTGCGGCGCCTGCGGTTCTTCGCGGAACTGTTCAAGGGCGCGCGCCGTCCCGACGCCGCCGACCTTGCCGCCCGCCTGGCGCCCTGGCACGGCGCGGGCGAGCACGCCTGGCTGTTCGATAACGCCGAGGACGAGCTGGATCTGGACCAGGCCACCCTGGGCTTCGACATGACCCAGCTGCTGGACGATCCGACCCTGCGGACACCGGCCATGATGTACCTGTTCCACCGCGTCGAGCAGCGCCTGGATGGCCATCCGACCCTGATCGTCATCGATGAGGGCTGGAAGGCGCTGGACGACGACGTCTTCGTGGCCCGGATCAAGGACTGGGAAAAGACCCTGCGCAAGCGCAACGGCGTGGTCGGTTTCGCCACCCAGAGCGCCCAGGACGCCCTGGAAAGCCGCATCGCCAGCGCCATCATCGAACAGGCCGCCACCCAGATCTTCATGGCCAATCCCAAGGCCCAGGCCAAGGACTACTGCCAGGGCTTCGGGCTCACCGACCATGAGTTCGAGCTGGTCAAGAGCCTGCCCGACACCGCCCGCTGCTTCCTGATCAAGCATGGAACCGACAGCGTCGTCGCCCGGCTGAACCTCGCCGGCGCGCCGGAACTGTTGACCGTGCTGTCGGGCCGCGAAAAGACCGTCCGCCAGCTCGACGCGCTGCGCGAAAAGGTCGGCGACGCGCCGGAAGCCTGGATGGCCAAGCTGCTGCGGGAAGCCGCATGACCGCCTTGACCTGCCCCGCGCCCGGCGGCGCCCTGGTTCAGGGCCTGATCGGCTCGGTGGACTGCAAGGTCCACGGCCTGGCCCAGGCCGGCTACGCCGCCCTGTCGGCGCCCGGCTCGCCGATCGCCGGCCTGCTGACCGCTCTGCTGACGCTCTATGTCGCCTTCATCGGCTATCGCTTGATCCTGGGTCACGGGACCCTGCGGATCGGCGACGTCACCATCTCGGTCCTGAAGATGGGTCTGGTCGTGGCCTTGGCCACCAACTGGGCGCTGTTCCAGACCCTGGTCTATGACACCCTGTTCCAGGCGCCGGCGGAGTTGGGCGCGATCTTGTTGGGCCAACTTCAGGGGCCGGGCGCCACGCTGGGCGCGGATCCCTATGCGGGTTTGCAGATCGCTTTCGACACCCTGCAGAAGGCCGCTGGCCAGTTCGCGGCCCGGGCTGGCGGCGGCTCTTCGGCGATGCAAGGTGGTCCCGGCTTCGCGGCCTTCGCGGTCAATGCCGGCGGCATGGTCATGCTGCTGTCGACCTTGGGTCTGGTTCTTGCCAGCAAGGTGGTGCTGGCCGTCCTCCTGGCCGTGGCCCCGCTGGTCGCCGGCCTGCTGCTGTTCGAAGCCACCCGCGGCGTGGTCGAGGGCTGGATCAAGGCCATGGTCGCCCTGGCCCTGGCTCCGATGATCGCCACCCTGGCCCTGTCGCTGGAACTGGCCATGCTGGAGCCGTCGCTGAAGGCCCTGGCGGCCATGGGCGCGGCCCAGCAGTTCGCCGAGTTCGACCTCGCCCCGGCCGTCACCGTGCTGGTCCTGACCCTGGTCTTCGCCGCCGTCCTGGTTCTGGCCTCGATCGCCATCGCCGTCCTCTGCGCCGGCATTCGCCTGTCGCGCCGCGCGCCGGGACAGGCTCAGGCCGATTCGGCGTCGAGCGCGGTAGCGGGACGCTACGCCGGGTCCGAGATAGAGCCGCGCTCGCGCGCCACCGCCATTGCCGCCGCCGCCGCGGCTCTGGATCGTCGCGAGACAACCACTACCGCCTCAAGCCCGATCACGCCGCGGCTGCTGACCGTGGTGTCAGACCGCGCGACCGCCGCCCCTGCGAGCGCCTGCCATGCCGCCGCGCCCCTGGGAACCAGCCACCGCCGCAACCCCGCCACCCGTCGCACCGCCTCGGGCGCCCGGAGACACCAGTGACCGTCCCCGCTTTCCGCAACCGCGTCCTGACCGCCCTGGTCCTGGGTTGCGCCCTGTCCGGCGCTGCTCAGGCGGCCGACGTTCCGCGCCCCGGCCTGATCGATCCGCGCATCCGCACCGTCGCCTACAACCCCGACCAGGTGGTGCGTTTGACCGGCTATTTCGGCATCCAGACCATGCTGGAATTCGCCGCCGACGAGCGGATCGAGAACGTCTCGATCGGCGACGCCATGGGCTGGCAGGTGACGCCGAACAAGAAGGCCAATCTCTTGTTCCTCAAGCCGCTGGACCGCACGGCCGCCACCAACATGACCGTGGTCACCGACCGCCGGCGCTATGTGTTCGAGCTGGTCATTGCCCCGGCCAAGGCCTCGACCCGCGACCTGGCCTATGTCGTGCGCTTCCTGGTTCCCCAGGCCGCGCCGGTCGCCATCGCCCCGCCGCCGCCCGCGCCTGCCGCGCCGCCCGTCGCCCGCAACAGCGCCTACAGCCTGCAAGGCCCCGCCGCCATCCAGCCGACCCGCGTGTTCGATGACGGCGCGGCGACCTATTTCGCCTGGCCGACGCAGGTGGACCTGCCGGCCGTCTTCGTGGTCGGCGCTGACGGCGATCACCGGCCTGGCCAACGCCGTGGTGGCGTTCTGCTATCTGGTCGTCGACCAGTTGGCGCCCCGCTTCGTCCTGCGCGGCGGCAAGTCGGCCGTGACCGTCACCAACACCGCCTTCAACGCCCGCTCGGAGCCGGTCCGATGAGCTCGCCCGACATCGATCCGCGCCAATCGACCCAGGTCATCGAAGACCTCGCCACCGCCGACGCCCAGGCCCGCCCGCTCGTCGCGCGCGCCCACGCAGGCGTGCCCAACGCCGTGATCGTCGCCGGCTTCGGCGTGATGGGCGTCGCCCTCTTTCTGTGGATGGCGAGCCATCGCGCCGACGCCAAGTCGATGCCGCGCTTGGCCGCCCAGGCCGTCGTGGCTCACGCCCCGCCGGCCGGTCCTCTGCCGCTGCTGGCCAGCGGCCCGCTCTACGCGGTGCCGGCTCCCCAGTTCACCGAAAACAACAGCCTCCCGCAGCCGCAGATCATCGCGGATCCGATGCCCGCCAACCCGGCGCGGCTCATGGCCGCCGCCGACCTGTCGCAACGTCGCCATGCGCCGAGCCTGGTCGTGGACTTCGGCGGCGAGCGTCCGGCCAGCGTGATCAAGGCCAGCGTCGACGCCTCGGCCATCGCCCAGATGGCCAAGACCGGCGCGGCCGACACCGGCCTCAACGCCGACGAGCGCTTCGCCGACCGCGTGTCGCTGTCCGAGGCCGAGCCGGCCAGGGCCGTGGCCATGCGCGATCTGGACGCCGTCGTACCGCAAGGCGCGGTGATCCCGGCGGTGATGGAGACGGCGATCAATTCTGACCTGCCGGGCCTGGCTCGCGCCATGGTCACCCGCGACATCAAGAGCTTCGACGGCTCCACCGTGCTGATCCCACGCGGCAGCCGGGTGATCGGCCAGTACAAGTCCGGCGTCGCCATGGGCGCCTCGCGCGTCTTCGTGATCTGGACCCGGGTGATCCGGCCCGACGGCGTCTCGATCCAGATCGCGTCTCCGGCCGCCGACCCGCTGGGTCGCGGCGGCCTGGAGGGCAAGGTCGATCGCCACTTCTTCAACCGCTTCAGCGGCTCGATCCTGCTGTCGGTGCTCAACGCCGGCGTCGCCGCCGTCAGCAACACCCGCAGCAGCTCACAGATCTATATCGGCTCTGCCGCCGAGGCCGCCAGCGTGGCCGGCGCGGCGATCAAGACCGACGGCGGCACGGCTCCGACCATCCAGACGCCGCAAGGCGCGCCGGTGACCATCTTCGTCGCCCGCGACCTGGACTTCTCGGGCGTGCGGAGTCCGCGCCGATGACCGCCCACGTCGCATCCTTGGGCGTCTATCTGGAAGCCTATCTCGCGCCGCTGGCGCCGTGGCTGGGCGAACCGGCCGTCACCGACCTCTACGTCAACCGCCCCGGCGAACTGTGGGTCGAACGCCTGGGCGGCGGCCTCGAGCGGGTCGCCGTGCCGGAGCTGGACGAGACCAATCTGTGGCGGCTGGCCCGCCAGGTGGCCAGCCTCTCCAGCCAAGGCGTCAGCCGCGAGCACCCGCTGCTCTCGGCCGTGCTGCCCGATGGCTCGCGGGTTCAGGTCGTCGCCCCGCCCGCCACGCGCGGCGGGTTGGCGCTGGCCATCCGCAAGCACGTGGTGTCCGACCTGACCCTGGCCGACTATGCCTCGGCCGGCGCCTTCGCCCACGCGACCACACCGCAGGCGCGGCCGGACGCGGCGCTGCGCGCCCGGCTAGACGCCGGGGACGTGCAAGGTTTCCTTACCGCCGCCGTTCGGGCCGGCAAGAACATCGTCATCAGCGGCGGCACCTCGACCGGCAAGACCACCTTCCTCAACGCCCTGCTCAAGGAAGTGCCGCTCGACCAGCGCCTGGTGCTGATCGAAGACGCCCCGGAAATCCGTCTCGCCCATCCCAACGCCGTCGGCCTGGTGGCCGTGCGCGGCGACCAGGGACAGGCCCGGGTCTCGACCGAGGACCTGCTGCAAGCCTCGCTGCGGCTGCGCCCCGACCGCATCATCCTGGGCGAGCTGCGCGGCGCCGAGGCCTTCAGTTTCCTGCGCGCCGTCAGCAGCGGTCACCCCGGCTCGATGACCACGGTCCATGCCGACAGCCCGTCCGGCGCGGTCGATCAGCTGGCGCTGATGGCCCTGCAGGCCGGCGCCAATCTGCGCCGCCAGGACGTGGTCGATCACGTGACCGGCGTCGTTGACGTCTTCATCCAACTTCAGCGCCAGAACGGCGTCCGAACGGTGCGGGAGGTCGTCTTCAGCGACCGGTAGCCACCGCCTCAACCCCTTTTCTCAAGTGTCATGACGCGTCCCCTCCAGGGCGTGGTCGGGAAAGTGTGCCATGCGTATCAAATCTATGACCTCAAGCGCGTTGCTCGGCGCCGCCCTGGTCCTGTCCGCCTGCGGCGGGGGGAAGCGGGGGGGGAAGCGGCGAGACCAGCAGCGCCATTCGCGGGGGAGAAACCACGGCCCCGCCCGTCCTGCCGCTGGAGGACACCAACATTACGCCCAGCGAGGCTGCGCGCCTGGCCAAGCAGGCCAGCTTTGGCCCCACACCGCAGTTGATCGACCGCATCGTGGCGCTCAAGAGCGCTTCGGCCTGGATCGACGAGCAGATGGGTCTGAAGTCGAGCACCTATGCGGATATCGCCGCCCTGTCTGTGCCGGTAAATTATTGCGCCGCCAAGACGGGCCAGGATCTGACCAACTGCAATCGCGACAACTACTCCTCCGTGCCGATGGTGATGCGCTTCTACGCCAACGCCACCGCCAAGGACGACCAACTGCGCCAGCGCGTCGCCTTCGCCCTGTCGCAGATCCTGGTGGCTTCCGACCTGGAAGTGCACGCCACGGCGGGCCTGGCGACCTACAACCAGATCCTGCTCGACCGGTCCTTCGGCAACTACCGCGACCTCCTAGCCGCGATCACGCTGAACCCGTTCATGGGCAACTTCCTGGACATGGTCGATAGCAACAAGACCGCCGCCAACGAGAACTATGCCCGCGAACTGATGCAGCTGTTCTCGCTGGGCACCGTGCTCCTCAACGCTGACGGCACGCCGCAGACCGACAGCGCCGGCGCGCCGATCGCCGCCTACAGCAACACCGACGTCAAGGAATTGGCCCGCGCCCTGACCGGCTGGACCTATGCCCGCCTCGATGGCGCGGCGGTCACCGACTACAACAAGATCGACTATGCCCGGCCGATGATCCTGTACCCCGCGCGATACGACACGGGGTCCAAGACCTTCCTGGGCAAGACCGTCTCGGCCAACGCCACCCAGCAGGCCAGTGTCGACGCTGTCATCGACGCGGTGTTCAACCACCCCAATACCGCGCCTTTCATCTCCAAGCGCCTGATCCAGCAATTGGTGCTCGCCAATCCCACGCCGGCCTATGTCGGACGCGTGTCGGCGGTGTTCGCCAACAACGGCGCGGGCGTGCGCGGCGACATGAAGGCGGTGATCAAGGCGATCCTGACTGACAGCGAGGCGCGCGGTTCGGCCGCGATCCCGGGCAAGGTCAAGGAGCCGGTGCTGCTGGCCACCTCCCTGGCCCGCGCCATCGGCTTCACCACCGACGGCTATGCGCTCTACACGCGCGACTCCGGCATGGGACAGCGCCCCTTCAGCTCGCCGTCGGTGTTCAACTTCTATCCCTACGACTTCCCGCTGCCCCTGGGGGACGGCGCGGTCAGCCCGGTCAGCAAGCTGATGACCACCTCGACCAGCATCGCGCGCCACAACTTCGTCTACGACTGGACGGTCGGCGGAGAGCAGACCCGCGGCGAGTTCCAGCCCCAGACTGTCATTATCGGCGCGACCGGAACCCAGCTGGGCTGGACGGCCTGGGAGGCCCTGGCCGCGGATGAGACCAAACTGCTGGATCGCATCAACCTAGTTCTGCTGAACGGCACGATGACCGCCGCCCAGCGACAGTCGCTGTCATCGGCCATGGCCGCCATCAAGAACAACGACCCCGCCGTGCAGGCCCGCAAGCGCGTCCAGGTGGCGCTCTACGTAGCGGCCTCTTCCCCCATGTTCCAAGTCGATCGGTAAGCGTCCCATGACCATTTCCCGCCGTGAACTCTTCCGCCTTGTCGCCGGAAGCACCGCCGTCGCCGCCATGGGTCAGCTGGGTCTGGCCAGCGCCATGGCCGACACCTCATCCTACCGCGCCATGGTCGGCGTCTTCCTGTTCGGCGGCAACGACGCCTGGAACATGGTGGTCCCGACCGACGGCCGGTTCTCGACCTATGCCAGCCAGCGCGGTTCGGTCGCTCTGCAACAGAACAGCCTCGTGCCTCTGACCGGCACGCCGTTTGGCCTGCACCCCAGCTTCGCGTCGCTGAAGCCGGCGTGGGACGAGGGCGCCCTGAGCGTCGTGCTCAACACCGGCACCCTGTTTCAGCCTCTGACCAAGAGCCTCTATACGAGCCAGCCCGCCCTGCGCCCTTTGAACCTGATGTCCCACGAGGACCAGCAGAACCAGTGGCAGAGCCAGATGATGCGCTCGAAGGGCGTCGACGGCTTCATGGGCCGGATCAACGACCGCGCGCCCAAGGCCGACCTGCCGCCGCTGATTTCCATCGCAGGGTCGCAACTGGCCCTGATCGGCGACCGCAGCTCGCCGCTGATCCTGCCGTCCAGCGGCTCGATCGTGCGCAACGGCCATAGCGCCACCTCCACCGACGCCGGGGTCAAGGCCCGCCAACTGGCCCTGGACACCTTCGCCGACGCCTCGTCGTTTGGCCAAATGACCGACCTGACGGGCAAGGGCATGTCCTCGGCCTACGCCCAGGCCGTGGCCGCCAACACCGTGATCAGCGCTACGACCTCGATGGTCGACAAGTATTTCGTCAATCCGACCACGGGCGTCGCCCTGACCTCGGACATCTCACGCCAGCTGCTGCGGGCGGCGCGGATGATCGAGGCGCGCGGCAGCCTGGGCCACGCCAAGCAGACCTTCTTCGTCAGCCAGGGCGGTTACGACACCCACGTCGGCCAGCTGGCGACCCACACCGCGATCTATGCCGATCTCTCCAACGCCCTGGCCGGCTTCTACAACGCCATGAAGGCGCTGGGTCTGCAGAACAATGTCACGGCCTTCACGATGTCGGACTTCGGGCGGGTGTTCAAAGGCAACAGCCAGGCGGGCACCGACCACGCCTGGGGCTCCAATCATCTTGTCCTGGGAGCCGCCCTGGCCAAGGGCAAGGTGCATGGCCGCTATCCGGACATGACCTTCGGCGGACCGGAAGACTCTGCCAATGACGGCCGCTGGATCCCCAGCATCGCGACCGAGGAATATATCGGCGCCATCGCCCAGTGGTACGGCGTCAGCGCCGCTGACCTTCCGTACATCTTCCCCAACTGGTCGACCTGGAACGGCGGCGGTCGGGGGGCGGCGGCGCTGTTTGGCTAGGCCGCGGCCATGACCGGCAGGCCTCGATCACGAATGTCGTGTTTTTGGAGTGGTGGTTGAGTGCGTGTGTGGACGCGAAGGTGACGAACAGGCGATTGTCTTGGGCCGAACGCCCGGGGTCACCAGCCTTGCCCGGCGGTAGCGGCGCGATCCGCTCCACTTGACCTCGGGACTGAACACCTGGGCGTGCCCAATCCGACTGCGGCAAGTCGAAGCGATCCAAGACTTCGCCGCGTCAGGCCTTGGCCTTTGTCATAGACTCTGGGTCGCTCAAGCGGCAAGGCGGGGACGGCGCGCCTTCGGCCCGCGCGGATGGCGAAGCCGTGGGGCTTAGGTGGCTAGAGAGGGGCGCTCAAATCGGCACCCTACTGTAACTGGTGCGGGCGGCCGGAATCGAACCGGCATAGCCTTGCGGCTGACGGATTTTCTTACCACTTCGGCTTTAGCCGCCGGCCCCTATGTCGGGCCGTTCGTGGTCTGGACTATCCCTTCACCCTGCTCTGGCATGCCAGAGTTTAGGTGCTGCCCGTCTAGTCTCTACACCTTCCCCCGGGAGGGGCTTGGCTCGGGATCGCCATCTGACAGGGTTCCCCGAATTTGAGCAGTTCTACGTCCTGAGTTTCCCCCGGCGCACTCAATCCTTGGCTTAAGTCCGTTGCGTCTACCAGTTCCGCCACGCCCGCCTAAACCGAGCCGAGCTATAGTCGGCCAGGTTCGGGGCGTCGAGGGCTTCGAGCGCGCGCGGCAAGGACCGTACCGAACGGCTGTGTTCGCCAATTGGGTGGGGGGGCCTCATAGAGGCGATTGTAAGCCTCCGGCGCGAAACACGCCCTGGGGGCTGTGGGTAGTTTCCGAGGATATCTGAGGTCGCTTTGGGTGGCCTAGGGTCGTACCACTCACGGGCGCCGATGACGCCCGCGCGAGCGGGGATGACCCTGGCAAGGAAGACCCATGTGGAAATCAATCGCCAACGGCCTGATCGCTTCGATCATTCTGCAAAGCGAACGCTGATACCGTTGCATCTGGCCGCTCCCCTGCTAGGGCGCTGGCCGCCGCGCGAGGAGACTGGACGCATGCAGAAACTTCGACGCGCGGTTCTGACCATCCTGGCGGTTGCCGGCGCGACATTTGGGACCCAGGCCATGGCGACGGAAGAACCCGCCTTCACTCTCGTCGAACGGCAAGGGGCTTTCGAGATCCGCCAATACCCGCCGCTGGTCGCCGCGGAAGTCAGCGTGGCGGGCGATCAGGCGGAGGCCGGGCGCGCCGGTTTCCGGTTGCTGGCCGGCTATATCTTTGGCGGCAACACGCAGCGGCGATCCATCGCGATGACCGCGCCGGTTCTGCAATCACCCCCGCAAGGTCAGAAGATCGCCATGACGGCGCCGGTGAGCCAGACACAACAGGCGGGCGGCTGGCGCGTGCGCTTCATCATGCCCAGCGCCTATACGCTGGCCAATCTGCCGGCCCCCAACGATCCCCGGGTGACGCTGCGGCCCATCCCCGCCACGCGCATGGCGGTCCTGAGTTTCTCGGGCAGAGCCGGCCCCGATGACTATGCACGCCAGGTCGAGGCCTTGGGCGCGCTGGTCGCCGCGCGCCATCTGACCCCGTCGGGGCCTGCGTCTCTGGCGCAGTACAATCCGCCCTGGATCCCCGGGTTCATGCGCCGCAACGAGATACTGCTCCCGGTCGCCGCCGGAGACCGTCCCTGACAGACCAGGCCCAGCATGGCTCCGACGGCGTGACCTCGACCTCGAGTCCAGGGGGCGAGCGCGGCGACACGACCGGTCCGCCGCGCGCCCGTTGCCGAGGACAAGGCGACCTTCCTGATCTGCACGCACGACAGCCTCGTCGCGGCGCGGTGCGGCCGCAGCATCACGCTTCGTGACGGGCGCGTGGTCCCGACCTAGCTTTGGCGTCATCAGGCCTGGGTTGGGTACATTCCGACGCTGTTCACCGCCCCCGTCCTGCCCAATGACTGGGGATGGCTCAAAGGACGCGTCATCCAGGCGCGTCGTCCTTCGACGCCGGAGTCCGCGACCCATGACAAAAGCTGCTGCTGCTGTCGATTGCCTGGTGATTGGCGGCGGACCTGCCGGCCTGACGGCGGCGATCTATCTGGGCCGGTTTCGGCGCAGCGTCACGGTGATCGACAAGGGCTGGAGCCGGGCCGAATGGATCACGCTCAGCCATAACATCCCGGCCTTTAGCCACGGCATTTCCGGGCCGGACTATCTCGAGGCTGCCCGGGCCCAGGCGCGACTGTATGGCGCGCAGTTGCAGCGCGGCGTCATTGAGACCCTGGAGATCGAGGCGGACGGGATGTTCCGGGCGCAATTGAGCGGACAGACGATACACGCCGCCACGGTGCTTCTGGCCACCGGGGTCGTGGAGACCAATCCACCCCTGGAGCATGTCGCGGAAGCGGTGAAGCGCGGGGTGATCCGCACCTGTCCGATCTGCGACGGCTATGAAAGCATTGGCAAGGCGATCGCCGTGCTCGGCGCCGGCGACCACGCCGCGTCCGAAGCCCTGTTCCTGCGCACCTATACCGATCAGCTGACGCTTCTTCTCGGCGTCGGGGACAGCCTGTCTCCGGACAAGGTTCAGGCGCTGGACACGGCCGGCATTCCGGTCCGCCACGTGACCGTCGGATCGGTGACGCTGGAGGAGGATGGCCTGACGGCGGTCACCGTGGAAGACGGCCAGATCCACCACTTCGACAAGGTCTACTCGGCCTTTGGCGTGGTGGCGCAGACCCAATTGGCCCAATCGCTGAAAGCCAAGCGCGACGCGCAGAACCGCCTGTTCGTCAGCGAGCACATGGAAACCTCGGTCGCCGGCCTCTATGCGGCCGGCGACCTGGTGAGGGGGCTGAACCAGATCAGCGTCGCCGGCGGCGAGGCGGCCATCGCCGCCACGGCGATTCATAACCGCCTGCCCAAGCCCTTCGCCTGATCGCCACCGCGCGATCCTTAGGCGGCGACCCCCGAAGGGGGCGACGTGGCCGATGCCGCCTCCAGGGCTGGATAGTCGGTATAGCCGTGCGCGCCGCCGCCATAGAGCGTTTCCGGCGCCATCAGGGCGTTCAAGGGGCCGTTCTCCACCCACCGGCGGACCAGGTCAGGGTTGGCGATGAACAGTCGGCCGAGCGAGACCAGATCCGCCGACCCGCTGGAGATGGCGTTGATCGCCATCTGCCGATCGTAGCCATTGTTGGCCATCCACACGCCGTCGAAACGGTCGCGTAGCGCCGCGTAGTCAAAGGGAGCGAAATCCCGCGCGCCGCCCGTCGCGCCCTCGACCACATGGACATAGGCGAGGCCAAAGGCGTTCAGACCCTCGACCACATGGTTGAACAGCGGCTGCGGATCGCTGTCATGGGCGTCGTTGGCCGGCGAAACGGGCGACAGCCGCACGCCGACGCGGTCCGCGCCGATCTCTGTCGTGACGGCCTTTGTCACCTCCAGCAGTAATCGCGCGCGGTTCTCGATGCTGCCGCCATAGCGGTCTGTCCGCTGGTTGGAGCCATCGCGCAGGAAGGCGTCGAGCAGGTAGCCGTGAGCCCCATGCAGCTCGACGCCGTCAAACCCGGCTTCAATCGCCCGGCTCGCGGCGTTGCGGAAGTCTTCGACGATGCCGGGAATTTCCGAAAGCTCCAGTGCGCGCGGCGTCGAGACATCGACGAAGCCCTGGCCGGCGATGAAGGTCTTGGTCTTGGCCCGGATCGCTGACGGGCCGACCGGCGCAAGGCCGTCTTTCTGGAAGCTGGTGTGCGAGACCCGGCCCGTGTGCCAGAGCTGAACGATGATGGTTCCGCCCTCGGCGTGGACAGCGTCGGTCACCTTGCGCCATCCGGCGACCTGCGCGTCGCTGTAGCAACCGGGCGTGTCGGAATAGCCCTGAGCCTGGGCCGAGACCTGCGTCGCCTCGGCGATGATGAGGCCGGCGGACGCCCGCTGGCTGTAGTAGTCGGCCGCGAACGGGCTGGGGACCAGGCCGGGTCCCGCGCGATTGCGGGTCAGCGGCGCCATCACCATCCGGTTGTCCAGATCAAAGGCGCCGACGGTCACCCGTTCGAAGAGCGCCGTTTCGGAGCGGGGGGCGTGAGGCTTGTTCATGATCTTCAATCCGCAAGAGGAGGAGGTGAGGCTAGTGGCGTGCGAGGCGCGACGGCAGCCTCGGATTCCACTCAGGCCGGTTCCGAGCCCGCCGCCGTCTCGCGCCTGAACGCCACGGCGTCGGCGCCGGCGGTGATCCAGGTCCCGGCGGCCTGCCGCACTATCGCGCCGGCGTCTTCGATGCGGCCGATCGCGGCGACCTTGCCGGTGAGGGCGGCGAAGCGCTTGGCGGCGGCGACTTTTGGACCCATCGAGCCGGCCGCGAAATCCTCGACCCGAAGACTCTCGCCGCCGGCGCTGGCTATGGCGCGGGCGCCTGGCTTGCCGAAGTCGGCATAGACCGCGTCAACGTCGGTCAGCATCAGCAGCATATCCGCGCCGATCTCGCCGGCCAGAAGGCTGCTGGCCCGGTCCTTGTCGATGACCGCCTCGACACCCTCGAAGCCCCCGCCCTGGCGGGCGACCACGGGGATGCCGCCGCCGCCGGTGCTGATCACCACGACGCCTGCCTGCACCAGGAGCTGGATCGCCCCCAGGCCGAGGATCTCCAGCGGTTCCGGGGACGGCGCAACCCGGCGCCAGTGATCGCCGTCCGGCGCAATCGTCCAGGCCCGCGCTGCCGCCAGGGCCTTGGCTTCGGCCGCGCCATAGATCGGCCCGATCGGCTTGGTGGGATGCTGGAAGGCGGGATCGGCGGAGTCGACCCGGACCTGGGTCAACAGGGTGGCCAGGAGCGTTGCCGGGGGGAGACGGTCGCGCAAGGCCTGCTCGATCAGATAACCGATCATGCCCTGGCTTTCGGCCCCGAGAATATCCAGCGGATAGTTGCCGTCCTGGGGCCCCGCCGCCGACTGCAGCGCGATCAGGCCCACCTGCGGGCCGTTGCCATGGGTGACGACGATCTGGTGGCCATCGTCGATCAAGGCGACCAAAGCGTCGGCGGCGCCGCCGACATTGCGCCGTTGCAGCACAGCGCTCATCGGCTCCCCGCGCTTGAGGAGCGCATTACCGCCCAGGGCGACGACGATGCGCATGCCTCAGGCCGCAGCGGCGGTCTTGGAGGCGCGGGCGCCCAGCGGTTCCTGCTGGGTTATGCAGTGGACATTGCCGCCGCCGAGCAGGATTTCCCGCCCGGGCACCGCGATGATGTCGCGCAGGGGAAAGAGGCTGTCGAGCAGGGCCTGGGCGGCCTGATCGTGCGGATCGTCGAAGGCCGGCATGATGATGCGGTCGTTGGCGATGTAGAAATTGACGTAGGACGCTGCGAGCCGGTCACCGGCTTCACGGGGCAGGGTGCCCGGAACCCGGTCGACGCCGGCGGCTTCTGCTGCGGTGATCAGGGCGGGGTTGGGCTGGTGAAGCTTGTGCACGGTCAGCGGGCGGCCCCGGGCGTCGCGCATGGCCTGCAGACGCTCGAACGCGTCGGCCGAGATGTCGTACTGCGGATCCCGCCGATCGTCGGTCCAGGTCAGCACCACTTCGCCCGGCGCGATGAACCTGCAAAAGTTGTCGATATGGCCGTCGGTCTCGTCCAGATAGACGCCGTCCTTCAGCCACAGCACCGCCTCGACGCCCAGATAGTCGCGCAATTCCTGCTCGATCTGCTCGCGGGTCCTGGTGGGGTTGCGATTTGCGTTGAGCAGGCATTGCTCGGTCACGAGCAGAGAGCCTTCGCCGTCCACGTCGATCGAGCCGCCCTCGAGGATGAAGTCGGGCGCGTAGCGGTCGTCCCGCTCCATTTCGATGACCTTTTCCCCAACCAGATCGTCCTGGTCCCAGGGGAAATAGAGCCCGCCCAGAAGACCGCCCCAGGCATTGAACTTCCAGTCGATGCCGCGAACGAGGCCGGCGTTGTTGACGACGAAGGTTGGTCCGCAATCGCGGATCCAGCTGTCGTTGTTGGTCATCTCGACGAGGCGAACGGCGGGGTCGAGCATCTCGCGGGCGATGACATACTGGCCGGGCGAGACGCAGACGGTGACGGGCTCGGCCTGGACGATGGCGGCGGCGACCACAGCGAACGCATGTTGCGCCGGCTTGGCGCCGCCCCGCCAGTTGTCCGACCGCTCCGGCCACAGCATCCAGCAGCCGATATGGGGCTCCCACTCCGCGGGCATTCGAAAGCCATCGTGGCTGGGCGTGGTGGTGAGCAGCTTAGACATGGGAGGTGACCTTCGGGAGTGTGGCAGCGGGCTGCTCGGCGCGACGGCCACGGACCAGGAATTCGCCGATCAGAACGGTCACCAGCGACCCGCCGCCGACCGCCAGAGCGTAGGTCAGGTCGAACTCGCCGGGCTTGTAGATGAGGAAGACGATCGCCTGCAGGATGAACGCCATGCACAGAAGGCTCAGGGCCAGCGCCACGGGTCTACCGCCGGGAACGCGGTAGGGGCGCGGAAGATGACCATCCACCCGGCGCAACTTGAGGAACGAGGCGAACAGCAGGAAGTAGGGCAGCAGGAAGATTACCGACGAGCAGGCGAAGGTGGTCCAGAACAGATCCTCGGCGCTCTTGGCCAACAGGCCGTAGAGCACCAGCACGCCGCTGCCGATCACGCCGCCCAGGATCGCGGAACTGGCCGGCGTCTTGTACTTGCTGTGCAGCTTGCCGAAGATCCTGGGCAGGTCGCCACGGCCAGCGGCTTCGGCCGCTGAACGGTTGGCGCCGATGGTCCAGGTGACCATGTTGGCGACGAAGGTGTAGAGCGCCATCAGGCCAAAAACGATGACCGCAGCCTGGCCCAGCGGGCTCGCGCCAAACAGGCGCCTGAAGGTGTCGGTCAGGCCCTTGATCAGGCCGATGTCGCTTGCCGGCAGGGCCAGGAGGATGCCGACGGTCGCGAAGATGTAGAGAAACGAGATGGTGGCGCCCGACAGCACAATGGCGCGCGGCACGTCGCGCGCCGGGTCCTCCATCTCCTCGCCGGCTCCGGACATGAGTTCAAAGCCGAGGAAATTGTAGAGAATGACCGGCAGGAACGCCAGGCTGGCGCCCCAGGTTGGGATCATGGCCTTGAGCGTGAAAGGGTTGGCGACCCCATGAACCAGGGCATAGGCGATGCCGCCGATGCCCATGGCCAGCATGATGATCACCTTGAAGACCGCGCCGATGTTGGGCACCCACTTGCTGACATTGAGCGCCATGATGTTGATGCCCACGGTCATCCAGATCAGGCCAAAGGTGATGGCCATCTTGGCCCCCAGCGTCATGGTCGGCATGAACAGCTCGGCCGCGACTCCGGCGAACAGGATGAAGACCGACGGCATCCAGACCGCGACATTGACCCACCAGAGCCAGGCGGTACGCCCGGCCCAGATCGGCCCGAACGCCCGCCGCACCCAGGCATAGATGCCGCCCTCCTGCGGATAGGCGCTGCCCAGTTCGGCGGTGATCAGTCCATAGGGGATGAAGAACAGCACCAAGGTCAGCAGCCACCAGAAGATGGATTGCACGCCGATGGCCGCTGACGCGGTCAGCTGGTCAATCACCAGGATGGCGCAGACGGTGAACAGGGTCATGTCCAGCCCGCGAAGCACCTTGGCGAAGCGGGGTTTTGGCGCGACGGCCTTGGATGTGAGGGGCGGGATGATGGGCGTTGGCGTGGCCATGCTGGCCTCCGTTGAGGTCAGCGAGCGAGAAAGTCTTCGATCAGGCCGCGATGATAGTCAGCCAGGGTCTGCGAACCGGGGCGCAGGCGCGGATAGATGAAGCTGACCAGCAGGCCCTTTTCGGTGTGCAGCCGGTTTTCCGCTTGGTCGTAGATGATGGACTGCGGGCCATCCATGACCGCATCGGTGACCTCCACGCCCCGTGACGCGGGTAGGCAGTGCATGAACTTCGCGCTCGGCGGCGCCTTGGCCAGCAAGGCCTCATTGACCTGATAGGTCGGCATGAACGCCGCCTGGCGGTCGGGGATTTCGGCCTCCTGGCCGACCCACCACCAGAGATCGGTATAGATGAAGTCCGCGTCGCTGACGGCGGCCACCACGTCATCTGTGATGCGCAGCGATCCGCCCGAGGTTTCGACGTTGGCGTTGGCGATCTTTCGCCAGGCTTCAGGGGCCTGATAGCGCGTCGGCGCGGCCTGGGTGAAGTGCATGCCCATCTGGGTGCAGATCATCATCAGCGAGGAGCAGACATTGGTGGCGTCACCGACAAAGGTGACCCGCACCTCGCTCATCGGCTTTCCGGGCGGGCTGTGCTCCATCATCGTGAAGATGTCGCTGACCGCCTGGGTCGGGTGGTTGTAGTCCGTCAGGCCGTTCAGCACGGGGACCAGGGAATGGGCGGCCAGGTCGAGCACCGTCTGGTGCTTCAGCACTCGCGCCTCGATCACATCGACCATGCGGCTGATCACCTGGGCGGTATCGCGGAGGCTTTCGCGGACACCCAGGTGGATCTCGCCGGGCTTCAGATACAGCGCGTGCCCGCCGAGCTTGGTCATGGCCACTTCAAACGAGATGCGCGTCCGGGTCGACGGCTCTTCGAAGATCATTCCAAGCGAGGCGCCGGCCAGCAGTTTGGGGCAGGCGCCGGCCTTGTCGGCGGCCTTCAGCAACCCGATCAGGGCGATCAGCTTCAGCAGTTCGGCCCGCGAAAAATCCTGCGTGTCGAGAAAGTGCCTGAGCGGAATGGACATGCTGGAGATCGCCTGGGGAAAAAGGGCGCTCGGCGGCGCCGACTCCTTGACCTGACGCCAGCCTAGCGGGACGGGCCTGCCGGCCGTCAGGATCGGAAACTACCCATGGCGCCGTGAGCCAACGCGACCGGCCAGACTTCGGCGCCGCCGAGGATCCTGCCAAGCCGATCCTGCCGTGGGTAGTTTCCGACGCTGACCCCGGCCAAACGCGGCGGGGTATATCCAGGGCTCGCCAAGCCCGACCCATCCCAGCCCAGAAACGCGCGGAGAGGCCGGTATCCCGAGGCCCCTCCGGCCTGCCCCTTTCCTGCGGATCGCATGACTCTCGACGCCCGTAAGATAATGCTGATCGGCGGCGCGGTGGTCGCTGCGGCGGCCGTCGGCTGGTTCATCAAGGTCAAGGTGTTTCCGACCGCCAAGCCGCCCCAGGTGGCGACCGCCAGCGCCACGACTGGCTGATCGAACACCGTGCTCGCCACCGGCGCGGCCCGGTGACCCTGGTCAGCGTCGGCGCCCAGGTCTCGGGGCAACTTACGGCGCTTCATGTCCAGGCTGGGCCAGTCGGTGCGCAAGGGCCAGCTCATCGCCGAGATCGACTCGGCGCCGCAGGCCAACGCCCTGCGGATCAGCCAGGCCAATCTCACCGACGCCAGGGCCCAGAAGGTCAAGTCGGCCGCTGTCCTGGCCCAAGCCGAACTGGCGCTGCGCCGCCAGAGCGACATGCTGGCCCAGGAGGCCTCGTCGAAGGCGGATTTCGAGACCGCGGATGCTGCAGCCAAGACAGCGCGGGCCGATCTGGTCGCTCTCGACGCCCGCATCGCCAGCGCCATGGTTTCGGTTCAGACCGCCGGCATCAATCTCGGCTACACCCAGATCCGCGCGCCGATCGATGGCACGGTCGTGGCGATCGTCACCAAGCAGGGCCAGACGGTCAACGCCAACCAATCGGCGCCGACCATCGTCAAGCTGGGCGACCTGCGGACCATGACCGTCCGGGCGGAAATCTCCGAAGCCGACGTCATCAAGGTCCATCCGGGACAGGCGGTCTATTTCACCATCCTGGGCGACGCCAAGCGGCGCTATCGCGCCACCCTGCGCTCTGTCGAGCCCGCGCCGGAAACCATCAAGACCGCCGACACCATTACGGCAAGCTCCGCAGCAGCGGCGATCTACTACAACGCGCTGTTCGACGTGCCCAACGATGACGGTCGCCTGCGCACCTTCATGACTGCGCAGGTCAATGTGGTGCTGGCCCAGGCGCACGATGTGCTGACCATTCCGTCCTCCGCGCTGGATGATCCGGCCGCAGACGGCCGCTACACCGTGCAGGTCGTCGGCGCCAAAGGGGTCGCCAGCGCCCGCAAGGTGACGATCGGGGTGATCGGCGGATCGTCCGCCCAGGTCCTGAGCGGCCTCAAGGCGGGCGAGACCGTCGTTCTGGCGCAGGCCTCCGCGACGCCCGCCGCCAAGACGTCGACCGGCGGCCGACGGAGCGGAGCGATGGGCTTTTGACCGTGGCCGCGCCGCTGATCGAGGTGAAGGCCCTGCGCCGCGAGTTTCCCGCCGGCGACAGCGTTCTGACGGTCCTCAAGGACATCGACCTGACGATCCAGGCGGGCGAGTTGGTGGCGATCGTCGGCGCATCGGGGTCGGGCAAGTCGACCCTGATGAACATCCTGGGCTGCCTCGACCGGCCGACCAAGGGCTCCTACAAGATCGCCGGCGTCGATACGGCCGGCCTCGCGCCCGACGAACTGGCCGCCCTGCGACGCGAGCGCTTCGGCTTTGTCTTCCAGAAATACCATCTGCTGACGGATCTGTCGGCGATCGCCAATGTCGAGGTTCCGGCGATCTATTCCAGCATGCCAGGTAACGCCCGAAAAGCGCGCGCCACCGATCTGCTGAAGCGGCTCGACCTGGGCGATCGCATGGACCACCGCCCCAACCAGCTGTCCGGCGGCCAGCAGCAGCGTGTGTCCATCGCCCGCGCGCTGATGAACGGCGGCCAGATCATCCTGGCCGACGAACCCACCGGGGCTCTGGACACCGTCGGCGGTGATCAGGTGATGGAGATCCTCAAGGGCCTCAACGCCGAAGGGCGCACAGTGATCATCGTCACGCACGAGCCGTCCGTGGCGCAGAAGTGCCGCCGGACCATCGAGATCCGCGACGGCGCGATCATTTCCGACACCCAGACCGGTCAGGCGGCCGCGCCGGTCGTCGTCACCAAGACACTCGTCCCGACTTATCGGCCCGAAAGCCCCTTCCAGGCGTTCACCTCGCGCTTCAACGAAGCCTTTCAGATGGCGCTGACGGCGATGAACGCCCACCGGCTGCGAACCTTCCTGACCATGCTGGGCATCATCATCGGTATCGCCTCGGTGGTGTCGGTCGTGGCGCTGGGCGAGGGATCGCGCCAGCAGGTGCTGAGCAACATCAGCGCCATCGGCACCAACACGCTCGAGATCATGCCGGGCAAGGACTATGGCGACATGCGCTCGGGCGCGGTCCAGACCCTGCGCGTCGCCGACGCCGACGCCCTGGCGACCCAAGCCTATGTCGATAGTGTCACGCCCAGTGTTCAGACCGGCGTCACGCTTCGGCTTGGCAATGTCACCGCCACCGGCCAGGCCAGCGGCGTCGGGGCCCAGTATTTCCAGGTGCGCGGGCTGAAGCTGGCGCAAGGTTCATTCTTCACCGCCGCGAGCATTCGCAACTACAGCCAGGACGCGGTGATTGACGACAACACCCGCGCCAAGCTGTTTCCTGACGGCAAGGTCAGCCCGCTGGGACAGGTCTTCCTGCTGGGCACGACCCCGGTGCGGGTGTTGGGCGTGCTGGAAAAGCAGAGCAATTCGTTCGGCGGCGGCGGCGAGAACCTGGCAGTCTATCTGCCCTACACCACCGTGCAGGCCCGGATGCTGGGAACCACCACGCTGCGCAGCATCACCGTTCGGGTCAATGACGCCACCGCCAGCGATGTCGCCGAGGCGGGCGTCACACGGCTGCTGACCCGTCGCCATGGGGCCAAGGACTTCTTCATCGTCAACACCGACCAGATTCGCCAGACGATCAATGCGACGATGAGCACCATGACCACCCTGATCTCGGCCATCGCGATCATCTCGCTGGTGGTCGGCGGCATCGGGGTGATGAACATCATGCTGGTGTCGGTGACCGAGCGCACCGGCGAGATCGGGGTGCGCATGGCGGTGGGCTACCGTCAGAGCGACATCCTGCAGCAGTTCCTGATCGAGGCGGTGCTGGTCTGCCTGATCGGGGGGACCCTCGGCGTCGTCGGCGCGCTGATGTTCGGCGCGGTGTTCAGCGCCATCGGCAGCACCTTCAAGCTGGCCTTTTCCGGTGGATCAATCCTGGCGGCCTTCGCCTGTTCTAGCCTGATCGGCGTGGTGTTCGGCTACCTCCCGGCCCGCAACGCCGCGCGCCTTGATCCCATCGCAGCCCTGGCCCGAGACTGATGCGTCATACAGCCTGCCTCACTCTCCTGTGCCTGGGTCTGGCGGGGTGCGCGTCGTCCGCGGGCCCCCGGGTGGGAAACCTCGCGGCCGATCTGCCCGCCGCCTATCCTCATGGCCAGGCCATGTCCTCGACCCCCGCGCTACAGGGGCGGTGGTGGACGGCGTTCGGGGATCCGAATCTGGATCGCCTGGTCGATCAGGTGCTGGCCAGGAACAATGACCTCGCCGCTGCAGCGATCCTGGTCCAGCGCGCCCGGCTCACCGCGCGCCTGGCGGGCGACCCGTTGCTGCCCCACCTGACCGCCGGAGGCAGCGCCGAGACCAGCCGCGACGACGCCGGATCGCAAAACACCTACGCCGCCTCGGCCAACGTCGCCTACGAAGTCGATCTGTTCGGCCGCCTCGCCGCGGCGCGCGACGCCGCGCTCTGGGAGGCCGAGGCGACCGACGAGGACCGCCAGGCCGCCGCTCTGAGCCTGGTGGGCGAAACCCTGCAGCTCTATTGGAACATCGGCTACCTCAACGCCCGCGTCGCCAGCGCGGCGCAAAGCCTCGCCTACACGCGCGATCTTCAGCGGCTTGTCGAGGCGCAGAAGTCGGCGGGAGCGGTCTCGGCCGTCGAGGTCAATGAAGCGATCCTCAGTGTTCAGGACCAGGAGGCGGCCCTGAGCGCGTTGGTGCAGCAACGCGTCGAAAGCCGCGCGGCGCTCACGCTCCTGCTCGGCGGCGAGGCGTGGCCAAAGGGCGACGAGCCGCAGGCCCTGCCGGTTCAGGATCCGCCGACCGTGGCCGCCGGCCTGCCTGCTGACCTTCTGGCGCGCCGGCCCGACCTGCGGGCGGCTGAACGGCGGCTGCGCGAGCAGATGGCGGTCATCCAGGGCGCGCGGGCCAGCTTCTACCCGCAAATTTCCCTGACCGGCGCGGCGGGCGGGAGCAGTTCATCCCTTACCAACGTGCTGGCCGATCCGGTCGCCAGCCTGGGGGGTGGCATTTCCCTGCCGTTCCTCAACTGGAACGCCCTGTCTCTCAGCTTGCGGACCAGCAAGCTCGACCATGCGCGGGCCGTACGGCTGTTTCGTCAGGCCCTGCTGAGCGCCTTCATCGATGTCGACAATGCGCTATCCGCCCGTCAGCAACTGGCCGGGCAGGCCAGGGCGCTGCAAACCGCGCTGGACGCCGCGACGCGCGCCGAGCGGCTGTACGGCGTCAGATATCATTCGGGCGCCGTCGCGCTGCGGATCTGGCTGGACGCCCAGGAAGCACGGCGAAGGGCCCAGACCGCCGCCCTCGACAACCAGCAGAGCCGGCTGGTCAACCAGGCGACGCTCTATCAGGCCCTCGGCGGATCGGCTCCGCAGCCCTGACCTGACGCGCCCCACGCCGCTGATGGGTAATTTCCGACCCTCCCGCGAGGCCAGCGGGCGCCCAAGGTGGCGGCCTGTCGGCAGCCGTCGACGTCGAGGGACACAAGAGAATGGCGATGGATCTGACGCGCGGGCGGGCGATCGTCACCTATGGGCGCAGCCTCATGGCGCTGACCATCGCCGAGTCCCTCGGACGGCGCGGCGTGGAGGTGATCGGCGCCGACGATGTGGGTCTTACGGCCCTGTCGTTCTCGCGCTTCACCACGGCGAGCTTTGTTCACGCCCCCGCTGCCCGGGACCCGGACGGCTTCATCGACGACCTTGTGGCCGCCGCGATCCGCTTCAAGCCCGATGACGGGCGGCCCTATGTCCTCATCCCCTGTTTCCAGGAAACGCGGTTGATCGCGCGTCACGCCGCGCGACTGGCGCCGCACATTACCGTGGCCGCGCCGTCCTTTCCGGCGATCGACGCCGTCGACCCGAAGGACCACCTGATGCGGACCCTGCGGGGGCTTCCTATCCGGGCCCCGGCGACCTGCACCGCCGCAGAGTGGCAAGCCGGTGATCCTGCGCGCCCGACGCGCTTTCCCGTGATGGTCAAGCCCAACTGGGGCGTCGGCGGTCGCGGCGTGCGGCGGATCGACGATGCGGCGAGTCTGCAACTGGCGATCGTCCAGTCGGAGGCGGCCGACGGCGAGCTGCTGGTGCAGGATCTGGTGGCGGGCGAGGACTATTGCGTCGGCGTGCTGTTCGATCGGGGGGTGCTGAAAGCCAGCGCGGCCTACCACAACCTGGCTCAGTTTCCCCGCGCCGCCGGGGCGGGCGTACTGCGCGAAACCGTCTCGGACGCGCCCTTCCGCCCGGCGCTCGAGGCGTTGTTTGGCCCGCTGGGCTGGACGGGGATCGCCGAGGTCGATTTTCGGTGGGACGGCGTGACCGCGCCCTCGCTGATAGAGGTCAATCCACGCTTCTGGGCGGGCCTGTTCCACACGTCCGCTTCGGGCGTCGATTTTCCGTGGCTGCTGTATGAGCTCGCGGTGACCGGCTCGGTCTCCGCCGCCCCGAGCCCCCATTTGGGCCAGCGCACCCGTGTCGGAGACCTCTACCTGCTGAGCGCCCTGCAGGAGATCGCGGGCTCCGATCATCTGTTCGCGGCGGCGCGGACCTCCTGGGCCGCCGCCGCCCATCGCTTCCACGGCGGGCGTCTGCGCGAGGCCATCAATGACCTGGCCAAGGCCGCGACCGAGGGCCTCGACGACCTGTCGCGGGTTCGTGACGGTCTGCAAACGGCGCTGGCGTCCGGCCGGGGCGCGCCTGACGAGCTGTTCCGTTCGCGTGATCCCCTAGTCAGTCTCGGCGTGCTCTTCATCGTCGCCTCCCTGTTGCGCTATGGCCGGCTACCACCCGAGCTGAAATATGACCCCGAAGCTCAGGACCTGATGGTGGAATAGGCCCATGCGCCCCCTGATCGGCGTGACCCAGGCCAACCGTGGTGATCGCGCCAGCCTTTGGGCGGCCAGGTTCGCTTGGCCCTGGCGGGCGCCCGCTCCGTGGTGCTGACCGCCGCTCGGCCTTGCGAGGCCATGATCTTGGACGGCTTGATGCTGAGCGGCGGCTCGGATGTGCATCCGCCTCGGTTTCAGGCGTCGCCGAAGAGCAACTACGCCTACGATCTCGACCGCGAGACGATGGAGTTGGCCTGGCTCGCGCGCACCTGGAAGGCGGACCTGCCGACGCTGGGCATCTGCCGGGGCGCGCAATTGCTGAACGTGGCGGCGGGCGGCGACCTGCACCTCGACATCGCCCAGGTCTTTCCCGATGCTGGCTATCCGACCGGGTGGCTTCGGCGAAGCGTCTTTCGCAAGCGGGTCATCGTCACCCCCGGTTCAAGGCTCGCCGCAATCGTCGGCGCGGGCGACCTCAGCGTGAACGCCTTTCATAGCCAGGCCGTGAGCCGCGTCGGGACGGGGCTGGAGGTTTCCGGCCGTGAGGCCAATGGCGCGATCCAGGCCATAGAGGCGCCGTCGAAGCGGTTTTGGCTGGGCGTGCAGTTTCATCCCGAGTTGCTGGTCCAGCATCGCCGCTTTCGCCGGATCTTCGAGGCGTTTGTCCAATCGGCGTTGCAGGCCCGCGCGGATCGCATCGCGGCTGGGTAGTTTCCGAGCCTCCTCACAGCGCGCCGCCGACGGATAATCTCATGGCCGGTCAGCCGGGAGATGCAGATGCCGTCCCAAGACAATGGTCGGGCGCGAGTGGTGGTCTCAAAGGACGGACCGTACCTCGTTACGGGCGGCGTGCCGCTGGCGGTGGCGACCATCGGCGTCGACGCGGCGGGCGAGTCGAGAAGCTGGCAGGAGACGCCGGCGCCGGCGGCGCGGGCGGCCTATGCGCTCTGTCGGTGCGGCGGCTCCAGCAACAAGCCGTTTTGCGACGGGACCCATCTGAAGCAGGGCTTTGACGGAGCCGAGACAGCCAGCCATCGGCCGTCCGCCGAACGGGCCAAGGTCTTTGACGGGCCGGTCCTGTGGATGACCGATGACGAGAGCCTCTGCGCGTTCGCCCGCTTCTGTGACCCCAATGGACAGGTATGGACGCAGGTTGTGCGTACAGAGGATCCCGAGGTCCGAGACCAGTTCGTTCGGCAGGTCAATGATTGTCCATCCGGACGCCTGGTAGCCTGGGACAAGGCGACCGGGGCCCCGATCGAGGAGGCGTTCACGCCCTCGATCGGATTGGTGGAAGACCCGCTGAAGGCCTGTAGCGGACCACTGGCCTTGCGCGGCGCTATCACCGTCGTGTCCGCCGAGGGCGTCGAATACGAAGCGCGCAACCGGGTCACCCTGTGTCGTTGCGGCCGCTCGGCCAACAAGCCCTTCTGCGACGGGTCTCACGCCTCAGTGTCTCAGGACGCCGCCGGGCCTGCAGCCTAGCGGGTCGCCCGTCTTCGCACGCGATGCCGGGCAGGGCAGGTGAGTAGTTCCCGAGCCTGCCGGGCAGGCGCGGCGGCGCCTAGCCTTGGCAAGTCCTAACCCCGTCCGCACAGCCGCCGCGCCGCTACCGCGATCCCAAGGGGTTGGCGTCGGCGATTTTGCGGGCGTCGCCTCAGAACCGAAAGCGCAAGCATGAAATCGACCAACACCGTAATCGCCGTCTTCTCCGACCACGCCGCCGCCGATGCGGCGGTCAAGTCCCTGGCTTCGTCCGGCATCGACATCAAGAACCTGAGTGTCGTCGGCAAGGGCTACCACACCGAGGAGAAGGTGGTCGGCTTCTACAATATCGGCGATCGCATAAAGGTGTGGGGCTCGCGCGGCGCCTTGTGGGGCGGCCTTTGGGGCCTGTTCTTCGGCGGCCTGTTCCTGACCCTTCCCGTGGTCGGCCACGTGATCGTCCTGGGCTATCTGGCCGCGACGATCGCTTCGGCCATCGAAGGCGCCGTGGTGGTCGGCGGGCTCAGCGTGATCGGCGCGGCGCTCTCCAGCATCGGCATCCCCAAGGACAGCGTCATGCAATACGAAACGGCGCTGAAGACCGACAGCTTCCTCGTGATGGCCCATGGCACGGCCGAGGAAATGCAGCGGGCCCGCACCCTCCTCGATGCGGCCAGCGCCTTCAGCGTCGACAGCTACGACGGCGTCATGGCCTGACCCCTTTAGTGTCCGCGCGGGCAGTAAGCCCGCGCGGACGTCTGCCTGCCCTGGAGACTCCCATGCCCTACACGACCCTGATGGTTCATCTGGAGCTTGGCCGCCCGAACACCGGGCTCCTCGCCATTGCGCGCGACCTTGCGGAGCGTCTTCATGCGGGGGTGATCGGCATCGCCGCCTACCAACCCGCCCCGATCGGCTACAGCGCGGGCTACGAGCTTTCCGGAGAATTGATCCAGGCCGCACGCGATGAGCTGGAGCGCGAGCTCAAGGGCGCCGAGGCGGAATTCCGCACGGGCCTGGACGGCAAGGTCGCCAGTCTGGAATGGCGCTCGACGGTCACCTTTGGCCCGCTCAGCGACTATGTCGCCCAAGAGGCCCGCAGCGCCGATCTCATCCTGACGCGGCTGTCGCGGTCAGACTTTCTGGACCGCACGCGAGAGGTCAGCACCGGAAGTCTGGTGATGCAGGCCGGCCGCCCTGTCCTGGTCGCGCCGGACGAGATCTCGTCGCTGAAGCTCGACCAGATCCTGGTGGCCTGGAAGGATACGCGCGAAGCCCGGCGGGCCGTGGCGGACGCCTTGCCCCTGCTGCAGAAGGCGGCGCAGGTTATGGTCGTCGAGATCGCCTCGGAGGTGGATCAAGCCGCCGCGCAGATCCATGTCGAGCAGGTGGCGGCCTGGCTGCAGAGGCACGGGGTGGCGGCTGTCGCCATGGCCTCGCTGGTCGTCGGCGATGACGCCTCGCGCCTGAGCGAGCTGGCTCTGGAGCACGACGCCGACCTGATCGTCGCGGGCGCTTACGGCCACACGCGCCTGCAGGAATGGGCCTTCGGCGGGGTGACCCGCGACCTGCTCACCCGCAAGGACCGATGCATGCTGCTTTCGCACTGAGCGATGCGCCGATCGCGCGGCTTTATGAGTGCGAACGGTCGGCGGATACTCAAGTTCAAAGCTCAGCTTCAATAGAGATTGAGTAATTTCCGATCCTGCGAAGCGTGCGCCGACCACGGTATCAGACGGATGCCACGTGGTTTTCCAATCCAGCCAAGGGTTTGGGGGCACGGGCTTTTACCCCTCAGGGGCGATCGGCGCAGACGTCGGACGCCCCGCTCACGCTGGACCAGGAAATCACCATGTCGAACGACACCGCCTTGAAGGAATCCGTACTCGCTGAACTGCAGTGGGAACCCAGCATCAGCGCCGCGCATATCGGCGTCACCGCGCGCGACGGCGTGGTCACGCTCACCGGCCATGTGCAAACCTATGCCGAGAAGCACGCCGCTGAAACCGCTGTCCGCCGGGTCAAGGGCGTCAAGGCGATCGCCGAAGAGATCGAGGTCAAGCTGTCCTTCGACGTCAAGCGCAGCGACGAAGACATCGGCTCCGCCATCGTCAACCGCATGGCCTGGGATTCGACCATTCCCAAGGACATGGTTAAGGCCACCGTGCAGAACGGCTGGGTCACCCTGACCGGCGAAGTGAACTGGCACTTTGAGCATGACTCCGCGGCTCAGGAAGTCCGTAAGCTGTGGGGCGTGGTCGGCGTCACCAACGAGATCAAGATCAAGTCGCGTGTGAACACGACTGATCTGAGCGGCGACATCACCCGCGCCCTGCATCGCTCGTGGTTCGATCCGTCGAACGTCAAGGTCACGGCCGACGGCGGCAAGGTCAAGCTCAGCGGTACGGTGCATTCCTGGAGCGAACGCTCCCTGGCCGGTTCCACGGCCTGGGCCGCGCCTGGCGCGACTCTCGTCGAAAACGATCTCGTCATCGCCTGACGGGTCAGGCTCCTGCTGGTCTGAACCCAGATCAGCAGGACAGCCGACTTCCCGTCCACCGGCCTCCAGGAGCAGAGACATGACGCTCAAGAGCCATCGCGCGGGCCGGGCCGCTCACCGGCGCGCCCGCCGTCCTCACCCGGACGGCGCGGGCGCCAGCGCCTGCTGGATGGCGCGTTCCAGATCGACATCCTGAAACGGCTTCTGCAACGCCAGCGCGCCCGGGCCGAGATGTTCGGGGCTGATGACGTCGCCACTGATGAAGATGTGCGGCAGTGGCCCGTTGAGCAGGATCCGGCGCACGGCCTCAAGGCCGCTGCCGACGTCCAGATGCGCATCGACAATCAGCAAGTCAGGATGGTCGCGCGCGGCCATTGTCACCGCCGCCTCTTCGCAATTGGCGATCCCGCAGACCTCGTGTCCCATTTCCGTCAGGGTCTCGGCGATCAGCGGGGCGATCATGACGTCATCTTCGACGAGGAGGATCCGCAGCGGATTGCAGGTCGCCGGCGCTCCAACCGCGCCACCCTCGTTCAGCCATGTCTGCGCCTCCGTGGCCTGTTCCGAGTGCGCCTCGGCAAGGTTGACCGACGCGGTCACGCCCGCCGCGAGTGAGGCTTGAACCGGCAGGTCAATGGCGTCCCCGGTCGTGGAAAGGCGCTGTGCGTCCGGATCGCGGGCCGGAAATTCCATCTTGGTCATCTTGGTTAGGTCACCTCCGTTGCTCTGGCGAAAGGACGACCGCCGGCCGGCGAGGCCAGCGGCCGCCCGATGGCGCTACTTGTCGAGCGTGATGTCGACGCCGCTCACTGCAAGGTTCAGCTCCAGGCCCTTGTCCTGGGCGTGCAGGCGGACCTCGACCCCTTTGCTGTTCTTCAACACCGCCGTGCCGCCGCCCGCCGTGCCGATCGCGCCGCCGGCGCCGGCCAGGCCATAAACGCCGTTGAAGTCGGCCAGGGCCTTCAGGTGGTAGACTTCGGCGATCCCGGTGATCTTCTCGGCGCCGGCGCCCAGCGCGGTGACGCCCTTCGCCTTGAAGGGGTAGCTGTGGCCGTTGTAGGTGAGCACGCCCTTGCCCCAGGTATAGCCGACGCCCACGGCGATCATGTCGCCTGAGAATGTGGCCGTGGCGCTGACCGGCGCGACCGGCGCCTTTGCCGCAAAGGTGGGCGAAGCGACCGCCATGAGGGCGACGGCGACAAGCGGGCTCAAGTGGGCGAGTTTCATGGAATATCTCCTGTTCAAACCGCCAGTTAGGAGGTTTTCAGGACACGTGATCAGACTCGGAAATTACTCACGCCAGACGCCTGGACCTGGATGAGAAAAAACGGCGAGCCGGAAAGACTTGTGAGAACTTTCGCTCAAACGGCGCGACATGTTGATTTAGCGCAACTGTATCGGGTCCACTGCGGTTAGACCTTGATTGCGTGTCCAGTCGGACATCGCAACCCTCAGGGTACAGTTCATGCCGGGTCGAAGCTCCACACCGGCTCCTGCTGACCGGTCACGAAAAGCGTTGCCTGCGGCCGTCCGTCAGGAGGGTTCAGCGGGCTCCAAGCCTTTCGTCGTCGTGGCGGTCGGCGCCTCCGCAGGCGGCCTCGACGCCTTTCGGGCGCTTTTGCAGGCGCTCCCGGCGCAGACCGGCATGGCCTTCGTGCTGGTCCAGCATCTGGACCCCAGCCATGACAGCCTCCTGGTCGACCTGTTGGCCGGCTGCACGCCGATGCCGCTGCAGCAGGCGGCCCAGGGCATGCCGCTCGAGCCCGACCACGTCTATGTCATTCCGCCCGGCGAGTTCCTGGCGGTGCAGGCGGGCCTCTTCAATATAACGGCCCCGGATGGCCCGCGCGGCGCGCGACTGCCGTTCGACTTCCTGCTGCGATCCCTGGCCGTCGAACGCACGGACCGTGCGGTCTGCATCGTGCTGTCGGGGACCGGCGCGGACGGCGCGGCCGGCCTGCAGGCGATCAAGGCGGCTGGCGGCCTGGTGATCGCTCAAAGCAGCGAGGCCGCCTATGACGGCATGCCCGCCAGCGCCATCGCCACACACCAGGTCGATCTGGTGCTGCCCGTCGCCGAGATGGCGACGGCGCTGGTCCGGCGCCGCGATGGCGTGGCGCAGGACCCTCAGTCTGGTCGGCAGACCGCCGCCGCCTATCCCTTCGCCGCGATCATCGATCTGGTTCGTCGCCAGACGCTCCATGATTTCAGCGCCTACAAGCCTGGCACCCTGACCCGTCGCATTGAACGCCGCATGGCGATGGCCTCGCTCAAGCCAACGGACACCAAGGCCTATCTCGACAGGCTGCGAAGCGACCCGGCCGAGATCGAGGAGCTGGCCAAGGATCTGCTGATCCACGTCACCAGCTTCTTTCGCGATCCAAAGGTCTTCGACCTTCTGGCCAGCACGACGATCCCGGCCCTCGTGGCCGACCACCCCGATACGCCGCTCAGGATCTGGATCGCGGGCTGCAGCACGGGCGAAGAGGCCTACTCGATCGGCATCGTCTGTCTGGAGGCGCTGAAGGCCGCCGGCCTTACGACCAGGCCGCAGCTTTTCGCATCGGACATCGACGCCGGCGCGGTCGCCATCGCGCGCGAGGGGCTCTATCCCCTGTCCATCGCCGCCGAGATATCGCCTGAGCGCCTGGCGACCTATTTCGTGCAGGAGCCCAGCGGCTACAGGGTCTCAGCGGACCTGCGGGCGACCGTGGTCTTCACGGTTCATGACCTTCTGGGTGACCCGCCCTTTTCGCGCCTGGACATGGTGTCGTGCCGCAACCTGTTGATTTATCTGGGCCTCGACGCCCAGGCCAAGGCGGTGTCGCTCTTCCACTTCGCGCTTCGACCCGACGGCGTCCTCGTGCTCGGGAAAGCCGAAACCGCCGGCTACGCCAAGGGGCAGTTTGAATCCACCGCCAAGACCGAGCGGCTCTATCGACGGATAGGGGTCAGCCGGCCAGGCGATGTGGGCAGTCTGTTCCAGGGCGCCGACCGCAGCGTCTCGGCGCCCCATACAAGCGCCTCGGGCGCGCCCTCGCGGCAAACGGCGCTCGCCGAGCTTTGCCGCGAACAGCTGCTGGCCAACTTCATGCCGGCTGCGGCGCTGGTGAACGCCAAGCACGAGTGCCTCTATCTGACCGGCGCGGTTGATTCCTATCTGAGCGTTCCCGTCGGTCACCCCACCCAGGACCTGCTGGCCATGGTCCCGGCCAGTGTTCGCGTGAAACTGCGCTCGGCCATCCGCAAGGCTGGGCTGGAGCGCGCCCGGGTCAGCCTGGATGGCGGCCATATCGAACGCGACGGGCGAACCCATCGCTTCAAGCTTGAGGTGCAGCCCGTCCGCAACGGCGAAGACATGCTGTTCCTGATCTGCTTCATCGAGAAGGTCGGGCAGGTCCCGGCGGTCACCCGGCCCCAGGGCGCGCCTGACGGCGCGCGGGAAGACGCACTGGAGCGCGAGCTGGAGGCCACCAAGACCGAGCTTCGCGGCGCCATCCTGGACCTTGAACTTTCCGGGGAAGAGCAGAAGGCGATCAACGAGGACGCGCTGTCGGTCAACGAGGAGTTCCAGTCGACCAACGAGGAACTGCTGACCTCGAAGGAAGAGCTGCAGTCGCTGAACGAGGAGCTGACAGCGCTCAACAGTCAGCTGCAGGAGACCCTCGAGCGCCAGCGGACGACCGCCGACGATCTGCAGAACGTGCTCTACAGCACCGACCTGGCCACCCTGTTCCTGGACCGCGACCTGCGGATCCGCTTTTTCACCCCCGCCACCAAGCTGTTGTTCAACGTCCTTCCGGGTGACGTCGGCCGGCCGTTGGCGGATTTGAGCTCACACACCGCGCACGATCGGCTTCTGGCCGACGCCAGGGTGGTCTTGAGCGGTCTGGTGCCCATCGAGCAGGAGATCGAAGCCGACGACGGCCTGTGGTTCGTCCGTCGCATCCTGCCCTATCGCGCCCACGATGGCCGCGTGGAGGGCGTTGTGGTCACCTTCACCGACATCACCGAGCGCAAACGGGTCGCCGGCGCTCTGGAAGAGGCCAAGCAGGCGGCCGATACGGCCAACCGCGCCAAATCCCGCTTCCTGGCCGTCGCCAGCCACGATCTTCGGCAGCCTCTGCAGGCGCTGTCGCTGCTGCAGGGGCTGCTGGCCAAGCTGGTTGAAACCGATCGCGCCAAGGCCCTGGTGTCCCGCCTCGACGAAACCCTGGCCGCCATGGCGGGCATGCTGAACACCCTGCTCGACATCAACCAGATCGAGGCGGGCACCCTTCAGGTCGAGAAGACCGTGTTCCCCGTCAACGACATCCTCGAGCGGTTGAAGGCGGAGTTCTCCCATCAGGCCAAGGCCCAGGGGCTGGAGTTGATCAAGGTTCGCTCGACCCTTTGGGTCGACAGCGATCCGCGTCTGCTTGAGCAGATGATCCGCAACATGCTGGGCAACGCCCTGAAATACACCCGTCAGGGCAAGGTGCTGCTCGGCTGTCGCCGCTTCCGCGACACGATCCGCATTGAAATCTGGGACTCCGGCATGGGGATTCCCGAAAGCCAGCTGGGCGCGATTTTCGATGAGTACCATCAGATCGACAACGCCGCCCGCGAACGAAGCCGGGGTCTTGGTCTGGGCCTGTCCATCGTCAAGCGGCTTGGCGACGTCCTTGGCCACGCCGTCGGGGTGAGGTCACGGCCGGGGCGGGGTTCGGTGTTCTCGATCGAGGTCAGCCGGCCGGAAAAAGGCGCGACGCGTCAGGTCGACGGCCGCCTTCCGCTCACCACGTCGCGCAGTCCGACCCATCGCCAGGGCTCGATCCTGGTGGTGGATGACGATCCGGACATCCGCGAACTGTTGCAGCAGCTCCTCGAGGCCGAGGGTCATACCGTGGTGGCCGCCGTCGACGGGTTGGAAGCCATGAAGCTGCTGACCCATCGGGTCGTCCAGCCCGACATCGTCCTGTCAGACTTCAATCTGCCGGGCGGCATGAACGGGCTGGAACTGGCCACCCAGGCGCGCGGGGCCTTGCATCGGCAGGTCGCCGTCGCGATCCTGACCGGAGACATTTCCTCCGGCACGCTTCGCGACATCGCGCAGCAGAGCTGCGTGCATCTCAGCAAGCCGGTCAAACTTCATGAGCTGACACGATTGGTCCAGACCTTCCTGGCCAGCGCGGAAGCCTCGACGCAACCGCCCAAATCCGTCGACGCGAACGCGGACTCGCCCATCGTCTATGTGATCGATGACGACATGGAGGTCCGCGCCGCGATCTGCAGCGTCCTTGAGGACGAGCACATCGCCGTCGAGGCCTTCCACACCGCCGAGGCATTCCTGCATGCCTTCCGCCCCGGCCGGGAGGCCTGCATTCTGGTCGATGCCTATCTGCCCGGCATGGGCGGGCTTGATCTGATCCATCAGATGTCCAGCGCGGGCCACCACCTGCCGACGATGATGATCACCGGCCACAGCGACGTCGCCATCGCCGTTCAGGCGATGAAGGCCGGAGCCACGGAGTTCATCGAAAAGCCGATCGCGCGCCTGGATCTGCTTGCCGCAGTTTCTCGCGCGCTTGAGCTGGCGCATGACGCGACCAGTTCGTCGGTCTGGCGGACCAGCGCCAACGCCAAGATCGCCACCCTGACCTCGCGACAGCGCGAAATCCTTGATCTGGTTCTGGCCGGCCATCCCAGCAAGAACATCGCGGCGGACCTGGGCATCAGCCAGCGCACCGTGGAAAACCATCGCGCCTCGATCATGAAGAAGACCGGGGCCAGATCGCTTCCGGCCCTGGCCCGGCTGGCGCTCGCCGCCGCATGACGGCGCCGACTATTGCCGCCGCGCGCGGCTTGATGCGGCGGCCGGGCTCAAGTCCAAAGGCGAGGGCGTGGACTTGAGCCCCTCACGACCCGATAGCCGTTTCGGATTCATCGGAAAATGCATCTAGGGATGCGCGTCCTCGAACTCGGCATCGACGACGTTCTCGTCGGACGGCGCGCCGGCGGCGTCCGCCGCCGCGCCCGGTTGAGCGGCGTACATCGCTTCACCCAGTTTCATCGACGCTTCGATCAGCGCCTGGGTCTTGGTCTTGATGGCCTCGGCGTCGTCGCCACCGTTGACCGCCTTCAGCTCGGCCAGGGCGGTCTCGATCGCGGCCTTGTCTGCTGCGGAGACCTTGTCCCCATGCTCGGCCAGGGCTTTATCGCTCGAGTGCAGGGCGGCGTCGGCATGGTTGCGCGCCTCGACGACGTGCTTGCGCTTTTCGTCCTCGCCCTTGTTGGCCTCGGCTTCCTTGACCATGCTGTCGATGTCGGCGTCGGAGAGGCCGCCGTTGGCCTGGATGCGGATCGACTGTTCCTTGTTGGTCGCCTTGTCCTTGGCGCCGACATTGACGATGCCGTTGGCGTCGATGTCGAAGGTGACTTCAACCTGAGGCACGCCGCGCTGCGCCGGCGGAATCCCGACCAGATCGAACTGGCCCAGCATCTTGTTGTCCGAGGCCATCGGGCGTTCGCCCTGGAAGACCCGGATCGTCACGGCCGACTGGTTGTCGGCCGCCGTTGAAAAGGTCTGGCTGCGCTTGGTCGGGATTGTGTTTCGGCTTGCAAAACTGACCCCCTTCTCGGGGATATCGGCGTCCAAAAATGACCCCCTGTCCTTGAGGCTTTGATGGCCAGATCGGCGGCTTGTGTAGTCGCGGATCGAGACGGGGATGTTGGTATTGGAGACGGTGGCGAAGATCCGGCGCGAGCACTTCGCGCGGGGCAAGGGCGTGAAGACGATCGCGCGGGAGATGGGCCTGGCGCGCAACACGGTGCGCAAGGTTCTGAGGTCGGGAGAGACCTCGCTGGAGTACGAGCGGCGCGAGCAGCCGCATCCCAAGCTGGGGACCTTCATCGAGCGCCTGGAGGGCATGCTGGAGGCCAACGCGGCCGGCCCGCGCAAGGATCGGCTGACCCTGACGCGGATCGCCGACCTGCTCAGCCGCGAGGGCTATGACGGCGGCTACGACGCCGTGCGGCGCTACGCGGGCCGCTGGGCCGATCAGCGCCGGGGCGTCAGCTCGCCGGTCGAGGCCTTCGTGCCGCTGAGCTTCGCGCCGGGCGACGCCTACCAGTTCGACTGGAGCCACGACCAGGTGGAGATCGGCGGCACGCCGCTGACGGTGAAGGTGGCCCACCTGCGGCTCAGCCACAGCCGCCGCTTCTACATCCGGGCCTATCCGCGTGAGACCCAGGAGATGGTGTTCGACGCCCATGCCCGGGCCTTTGCACTGTTCGGCGGCGTCACCCGGCGGGGCATCTACGACAACATGAAGACCGCCGTGGAGGCGGTGTTCGCCGGCAAGACCCGGCGCTTCAACCGGCGCTTTGAGCAGATGTGCTCCCACTACCTGATCGAGCCTGTGGCCTGCACCCCCGCCTCGGGTTGGGAGAAGGGCCAGGTGGAGAACCAGGTCGGCTACGCCCGCGACAACATCTTCAAGCCGCGCCCTCGGTTCCGGACCCTGGAGGAGCTCAACGGCTGGCTGGAGGCCGAGTGCGAGCGCCGGGCCCGCAACGATCGTCACCCCGAGTATCGCGACCGCACGGTCCAGGAGGTGTTCGAGGCCGAGCGGCCGTTCCTGGCGCCGTTCGTGGGTCCCTTCGACGGCTTCCACCAGGTCGAGGCTGTCGCCCAGGCCACCTGTCTGATCAACTTCGACCGCAACCGCTACTCGGTGGAGGCCAAGGCGGCGCGGCGCGCGGTGCAGATCCGCGCCTATGCCGACCGGGTCGTGGTCCTGTGCGACGGCGAGGTGGTGGCCGATCATCCCCGCGGCTTTGGCCGCGACCACACCGTCTATGACCCCTGGCACTATCTGCCGGTCCTGGCCCGCAAGCCCGGGGCGCTGCGCAACGGCGCGCCGTTCCAGGACTGGTCTCTGCCGCCCGCCCTGACCCGGCTGCGCAAGCGGCTGGGCTCGGGCGACGAGGCCGATCGGCGCTTCGTTCGGGTGCTGGCCAGCGTCCTCGATGACGGCCTGGACGCCGTGGACGACGCGGTCCGCGAGGCCCTCGACGCCGGCGTCGCCAGCGACGAGGTCATCCTCAACATCCTGGCCCGTCGGCGCGAGCCGCCCAGGCCCGAGGCGATCACCACCTCCCAGGCCCTGACCTTGCGCCACCCCCCGGTCGCCGACTGCGCCCGCTACGACCTGCTGCGAGGCCCCCGTGCAGCGGCATGAGATGATCCAGGCCCTCGGCCAACTGGGCCTGAAGGGCATGGCCGCCGCCTTCGACGACGCGGTGACCACGGGCCTGCAGCGCAATCGCACCGCCTTGGAGATGCTGGCCGACCTGCTCAAGGCCGAGACCGCGCACCGCCAGGCCGCCTCCATCCGCTACCGGATCACCGCCTCCAAGCTGCCGGCGATGAAGGATCTGGCGCGCTTCACCTTCGACGGCTCGCCGATCAACGAAGGCCTGGTCCGCGCCCTGCACGGCGGCTCATTCCTGGCCGATCACCGCAACATCGTCCTGGTCGGCGGCACGGGCACCGGCAAGACCCACCTGGCCATCGCCATCACCGCCAACGTCGTGCGGGCCGGGGCGCGCGGTCGCTACTTCAACACCGTCGACCTGGTGAACCGTCTCGAGGACGAAGCCCGGCGCGGCAAGACCGGCGCCCTGGCCGCCCAGCTCTCACGCCTGGACGTCGTGGTGCTCGACGAGCTGGGCTACCTGCCGTTCGCCCAGTCCGGCGGACAGCGCCTGTTCCACCTAATCAGTAAGCTCTACGAGCGCACCTCGGTGATCATCACCACCAACCTGACCTTCGGGGAGTGGCCCACCGTCTTCGGCGACGCCAAGATGACCACGGCGCTGCTCGACCGCCTGACCCACCACTGCGACATCGTTGAGACCGGCAACGACAGCTGGCGGCTCAGGAACCGCGCCTGACCGGCACGCCCCGCTTCATCCACAACTTGTTCAACCTCCCCCCAGACCCCCCTCCGGGCAGCTGATCGATCAGCGGCTCACTAGGCGGCGACGCGCTGCGCTAGCTGACCGCTACGCGCCTCGCCGCCGGTCCGGGAACAGAGACTAGAGGGGTCAATATTGGACGCCGATCGGGGGTCAGTTTTGAACGCCGTTTGACAGTCGGGATGGTGGTGTTGCGCTCGATCAGCGGCGTGAACACCCCGCCGAGGGTCTCGATGCCCAGGGTCAAGGGCGCGACGTCCAGCAGCAGCACATCCTTGACGTCGCCCTGCAGCACGCCGCCCTGGATCGCGGCGCCCAGGGCCACGACCTCGTCGGGATTGACACCTTGGTGCGGTTCGCGCCCGAAGAAGGCTTTGACCACCTCCTGCACGCGCGGCATCCGCGTCATGCCGCCAACCAGCACCAGCTCGTCGATGTCGGAAATCTTGTAGCCGGAATCCTTCAGCGCCTGCTCGCAAGGGCCGATGGTCTTGGTGATCAGATCTTCGACCAGCGACTCCAGCTTGGCCCGCGTCAGCTTGATGTTGAGGTGCACGGGGCCCCCCGCGTTCATCGAGATGAAGGGCAGGTTGACGCTGTACTGCAGGACGTTGCTCAGCTCTTTCTTGGCCTTCTCGGCTTCCTCGCGCAGGCGCTGCAGGGCCAGCTTGTCCTGGCGCAGGTCGAGGCTGGTTTCCTTCCTGAACTCGTCGATCAGATAGTCGACGATCCGCAGGTCGAAGTCCTCGCCGCCCAGGAAGGTGTCGCCGTTGGTGGCCTTCACATCGAAGACGCCGTCCTCGATCTCCATGATCGACACATCGAAGGTGCCGCCGCCGAGGTCATAGACGGCGATCTTCTTGCCGTTCTTCAGGCCAATGCCGTAGGCCAGCGCCGCAGCCGTCGGCTCATTGATGATCCTCAGGACTTCGAGTCCCGCGATCTTGCCCGCGTCCTTGGTGGCCTGACGCTGGGCGTCGTTGAAATAGGCCGGCACCGTGATGACCGCCTGGTCGACCTTCTCGCCGAGGTGCGCCTCGGCCGCCTCTTTCATCTTCTGCAGGATGAAGGCTGAGACCTGCTGGGGCGAGTAGTCCTTGCCATTGGCGCGCACCCAGGCGTCGCCGTTGGGCCCTTTGACGATCTCGTAGGGCACCATGCCCTTGTCCTTGGTCACCATCGGGTCGTCGAACTGGCGGCCGATCAGCCGTTTGATGGCGTAGAAGGTGTTGGACGGATTGGTCACCGACTGGCGTTTGGCCGATTGGCCGACCAGGCGCTCCCCGTCGTCCTGGATGGCCACCACCGACGGCGTGGTGCGGGCGCCTTCGGCGTTCTCCACCACCTTGGGCGCCTTGCCATCCATCACCGCCACGCAGGAGTTCGTGGTGCCCAGGTCGATGCCGATGATCTTGCCCATGACGCGATAGCCTTGCTGTTGCCGTTACCGGGGAGGCGAACTTTAGGACTACGGCTGAGCGACCCTCAGCCTCGGAAACTACCCACGGCGCTCGTAGGTGGTTTCCGAAGCTTTGCGCTCCTTGGTCAGTCGGTAGGTTCGGATGCGCCACTCGGCTCCGGACGCGCCGCAGCCGAATGCGCCCCTGGTCGTCCAAGTGAGCGCCGCGTCATGAACATCGTGATTTTTGAAACCGAACCCTGGGAAGAGGCGGCATGTCAGCGGCTCGCCCCCCAGCACCAGATACGTTGCGCGCCCGAAGCGCTGAGCCTCGCCAACGCGGCGAACTATGCCGACGCCGACGTGATTTCCACCTTCATAGACTCCACGCTCGATGCGGCGACGCTCAAGCCGTTTTCCAAGCTGCGCCTGATCGCGACGCGCTCGACGGGCTATGATCACATCGACCTGGACGTTTGCCGGGCCTCCGATATCCAGGTCTGCAACGTTCCAAACTACGGTGACCCCACCGTCGCGGAATATGCTTTCGCCCTGCTGCTGGCCTTGAGCCGCAAAGTGCCCGAGGCCACGGCCCGGACGCGGCGCGGGGACTTTTCCCAGGTCGGACTGCGCGGCTTTGATCTGGCCGGCAAGGTGATGGGCGTGGTCGGCGTGGGTCGCATCGGCCAGCGCGCGATCCAGATCGCCAAGGGCTTCGGCATGAGTGTGGTGGCGTTCGACGCGCGCCCGGACAAGGCGCTGGAGACGCGTCTTGGCATGCGCTTCGTCTCCCTCGATGAGCTGCTCCAGACCAGCGATGTCGTGACCCTGCATGTGCCGGGTGGGGCAGGAACGCGGAACCTGATCTCGGCCGAGAAGCTCGCCCGGATGAAGCCCAGTGCGGTGCTCATCAACACCGCGCGCGGCGACGTGGTGGATACCGAAGCGTTGCTTCGAACCCTCGCCGAGGACCGGCTCGCCGGCGCGGCGCTCGACGTGTTCAGCCAGGAGCCCTGGCTGCGCGACGAGGCGCAGATCTTCCGATCCAAGGCCGAGCCGCAGGCCGCCGGCCTTCGCATGCTGGCGGCCGATCATGCGCTGCTCGCCTCGCCAAAGGTTATCGCCTCGGCCCACGTCGCCTACGACACCCAGGAGGCGGTCGCCCGAATTCTGGACATCACCCTGGCCAACATCGCGGCCTTTGAAGCGGGCGAGCCCAGCAACATTGTCTGCGGTTCCGGCCCTGATGAGGGGCCACACCCCTGACCGCGACGGTGGCCGTGTGATTGAGCGCTAGCCAGGCTGCGTAGATTCCGAGCCTGCCCGGCGAGGGCGCGTGAGGCCAAGTTGCTCTTCCACTGTCGCGCTTTGTATCTCGACCGGATTTGGCCTCGCAACAAACCGTCCCCCGGACTTGAGCTTTGTGCGCGACAACCCTTTTACCTCGAGGTTGACCTTGCTTAAGCGCCCCTGGATCGGCCTCCTCGCGGCGGTCCTGCTGGTCCTCCTGGGCGGTTTGGCCCTGGCCTGGAGACCTGCGATCGCGCAGGTCACAAAGCCTGCGCCCACGAGCTTCGCGCCCGCCCTGGTCGCGCGCGGTGAGGCCCTGGCCGGCGCGGGCAATTGCGCCGCTTGCCACACGCAAGATCCGCGGCGGCCCTATGCGGGCGGTGTCGGTCTGCCGTCGTCATTTGGCGTCATCTATTCGTCCAACATCACGCCCGACGGCGTGACCGGCATCGGTCGCTGGTCGCAGAAGGCCTTTGCACGGGCGATGCATGACGGGGTCGGGCGCGACGGCCGCCACCTGTTCCCCGCGTTTCCCTATGACCATTTCACCAAGGTCTCGGATGAGGATGTCGGCGCGCTCTATGCCTTCCTGATGACGCGCGCTCCGATCAGCGCGACCGCGCGGGCCAATACCGTGCCGTTCCCGCTGAACATCCGAGCCCTGCAGGCGGGCTGGAAGGCGCTTTATTTCAAGCCCGGCCGCTATCGGCCCGATCGCGCCAAATCCGTCGCCTGGAACCGGGGCGCCTATCTCGGCGAAGGGCTCGCGCACTGCTCCGCCTGTCATACGCCACGCAATGGGCTGGGCGCGGAAAAGACCCGCCAGGCCTATCAGGGCGCGCTGATCGAAGGATGGATCGCGCCGGCGCTCACCAAGGCCAATCCTTCGCCCGTCGCCTGGAATGAGCCTGAACTGTTCGCCTATCTGCGCAGCGGCGCGACCGCGCTGCATGGATCGGCCGCCGGCCCTATGTCGCCGGTCGTCCATGCCGGTCTGTCGGCGCTGCCCGACGCCGATCTCCATGCTCTCGCCGTCTACTACGCTGATTGGGCTGGCGGACCCGCGCGCGGCAAGGGCGACGCCGGGGCGATCGTGCAGGCCCTGGCGACCTCCCGACTGGGTGTCGGCGCGACCAACGATGCGGACGCCAGGCTCTATGTCGCCGCCTGCGCGTCCTGCCACTTCAACAGCGGTCCGGTTCCGACTGCGACCCGGCCGGAACTGGCGCTGAACTCGGCGCTGTTACTCGATGAGCCCACCAACTTCATCCAGGTCGTCCTGCACGGCGTCGGTGTGAAGGAGGGCGATCCGGCCTTGATCATGCCGGGCTTCTCGGAGGCGCTCAGCGATGCCGACGTCGCCCGCCTGGCGCTCTATCTGCGCCGCACCCGAACCCACCTTCCGCCCTGGACCCATGTCGAGGCCCAGGTGACCGCGATCCGCAAGCGTTCGGTCGCCCCATGACCCGCAAACAGGAGCTGCCAACCATGGTCACCTTTGAACTGAATGGCCGCGCCGTGACGGTGTCCGCCGCGCCGGACACGCCCTTGCTGTGGGCGATCCGCGACGAGATGGGCCTGAAGGGCACAAAGTTCGGTTGCGGGATCGGCCTCTGCGGCGCGTGCACCGTTCATGTCGAGGGCCGGTCGATGCGCTCCTGCATCGTCTCGGTCGGCTCGGTGTCCGGCGCATCCGTGGTGACCATCGAAGGCCTCGATCCGGACGGCAAGCACCCCTTGCAGACGGCCTGGATCGATCAGCAGGTCCCGCAGTGCGGCTACTGCCAGTCGGGACAGATCATGCAGGCCGCGACCCTGCTGAAGGACTTTCCCCAGCCCACGGCCGAAGACATCACCGCCGTGATGAGCGGCAATCTGTGTCGCTGCATGGCCTATGTGCGTATCCGGGCGGCGATCCTTCAGGCGGCGAAGAATCAGCCGGCGGTGGTCGCCGGTGAGTAGGCTTCAGACCGATCGTCCGGGGCGCGGCCCGAACGCCTCTCGGCGTGGATTCCTGATCGCGGCGTCCAGCGCGGGCGTCCTGCTCGGGTTCACGCCAACCAGCTTCGCCGCTGACGCCAGCGCCGGGCGCAAATCCGCCCCTTCCAGCGCCCTGGGGGTGTTTGAGCCGACCATCTGGTACGCCATCGACCGGCAGGGCCAGGTGACCGTCAGCATCATTCGCGCCGAAATGGGCCAGCACGTCGGCACCGCCTTGGCGCGGATCGTCGCCGAGGAGCTCGAAGTCGACTGGGATCAGGTTGTCCTCGACTATGTCGACACCGATCCGAAGTGGGGCCTGATGGTCACCGGCGGTAGTTGGTCGGTCTGGCAGAGCTTTCCCCTGATGAGTCAGGCCGGCGCGGCCGGACGCCTGGCCCTGATCGAGGAAGGCGCCAAGCTGCTCGCCGTCAGCCCCAGCGCCTGCGTTGCGCGCTCGGGCGCGGTTCACGCCGGCGGGCGCTCTGTGACCTATGGCGAGATCGTCGCGCGCGGCGATCTGAGCCGCACCTATTCGGCGGCCCAGCTCAAGGCCATGCCCATCAAGCCCGCCTCGGCGCGCCGCCTGATCGGCCACGATGTGGCGGCCATGGACATCCCGTCCAAGACCAATGGCAGCGCCGTCTACGGCATCGACGCTGAAGTCCCCGGCATGGTCTATGCGCGCCCCAAACTGCCGCCTACCCGCAACGACTCCAAGGTCGTTTCCATCGACGATACGGCGGCTAGGGCCGTCCCGGGCTACCTGCGCAGCCTGGCGCTGGAGGACCCTTCCAACACCGTGCCCGGCTGGGTGATGGTGTTTGCCGAGAGCTTCGTGGCCGCTTCCCGCGCCGCCGATCTGGTCAAGGTCGACTGGAGCGTCGGGCCGTCGGCCAAGGTGTCCGAGGCCGACATTCAGGCCCGCGCCACCCAGCTGATCGCCGATCCCAAGGGCGGCGCCCTGATCGTCGATGATCCCGGCCTGGACGCCGCCTTCCACGCCGCCAAGTCGACCCTGGAGCGCACCTACACCACCAGCAGCGCCCTGCATTTCCAGATGGAGCCGATCAACGCGCTCGCCTTCGAGAAGGACGGGCTGTTCGAAATCCATACCGGCAACCAGTGGCAATCGCTGATCCTGCCCACGCTCGCCAAGGCGCTTGGGCGGCCGGAAACGACGATCGTCATGCGCACCTATCTGCTGGGCGGCGGATTTGGCAGGCGCCTCAACGGTGACTACGCGGTTCCCGCCGCGCTGGCGGCCAAGGCGATCGGCAAGCCGGTCAAGATGGTCTGCACGCGCGCCGATGACGTGCGCTTCGACTCCTTTCGCTCGCCCTCTGTCCAGACCCTGCGCCTGGCGTTCGGCGAGGGCGGCCGGGTGACGGCGATGGACCACCACGCCGCCGCAGGGTGGCCGACGGAGGTCATGTTCCCCGCCTTCATGCCCAAGGCGACGAACGGCGCGCCCTTTGACCCTTTCGCGATTTCCGGCGCGGACCATTGGTACACGGTCGGCGCACACCGCGTGCGCGCCCTGTCCAACGACCTGGCCAACCGCGCCTTCCGACCGGGCTGGCTGAGATCGGTTGGGCCAGGCTGGACGAACTGGGCCGTCGAAAGTTTCATGGACGAGGCGGCGCATGCCGCCGGTGTCGATCCCGTCGTGTTTCGTCTTCGGATGCTCGACGGCGCTGGACGAAACGCGGGGTCGTCGCCGAACGCGGTCGGCGGCGCCCATCGTCAAGCCGCCGTCCTCTCGGCCGTCGCCAAACAGGCCGGTTGGGGATCGTCTTTGCCTGCGGGTTCGGGACTTGGCATCGCCACCAGCTTTGGCCAGGAGCGGGACATGCCGACCTGGGTCGCCTGCGCGGCCAAGGTTCGGGTCGATCGCGCAAGCGGCGTCGTCACCGTCGAAAAGCTCACCCTGGTCGCCGACGCCGGCACCATTGTCCACCCGGACGGCGCGCGGGCCCAGATGGAGGGCGCGGCGCTATGGGGCCTGAGCCTGGCCCTTTTCGAGGGTTCCGAGTTCGTCAACGGCCAGATCAGGGACACCAACCTCAACAGCTACACGCCGCTGCGGATGGGCGACGTTCCCGAGCTTGATATCAGCTTCCTCCCCAGCAGTGAGGTCCCCACCGGCCTTGGAGAGCCCGCCACCACCGTCGTCGGCCCGGCCATCGGTAACGCGATCTTCGCGGCGACCGGCGCACGGGTCCGTCATCTGCCGATCCGGCCTGCCGCCGTCCTGGCCGCGCTCAAGACTGCAAGGTCGCAATGACCGGCCTGCGCCAAACCAAGCCGGGTGAGCGAAACGAAATCCGGGTTGAAGCCTGCATGGCCAAGTGACCCGATTGCCAAGCCATGCCGAAGGTCACCGCAGCGCCAACACGGGATGGCTGCGGGCCGCTGTGCTGGGCGCCAATGATGGACTGCTCTCGACCGCCAGTCTGGTGCTGGGGGTCGCGTCAGCGTCGGCGACCCACGAGGCGGTGCTGATCGCGGCGGCGGCGGGCCTGGTCGCGGGCGCTATGTCGATGGCGGCGGGCGAGTATGTCTCTGTCAGTTCGCAGTCCGATTCCGAACAGGCGGACCTGAAGCGCGAGGGCCAGGAACTCCACGACGCCCCGGCGGCGGAGCGCGCCGAGCTTGAAGCCATCTACAGGTCTCGCGGCCTCGATGCCGAAACGGCGGCGAAGGTCGCCGATCAGCTCACGGCGAAGGATGCCCTGGGCGCCCACGCGCGCGACGAATTGGGCTTTTCCAAAAGCACCAAAGCCCATCCCATCCAGGCCGCCTTCGCATCGGCGGCGGCTTTCACCGCCGGCGCCTCGGCGCCGCTCCTGGTCGTGGCAGTCACGCCCCATGCGATCCTCGCCCCGGCCCTGTGGGCGTCTGCCCTGGTCGTTCTTGTGATCCTGGGACTTCTGGCCGCGAAGGTCGGAGGCGCCAGTCCCTGGCGAGCGGCGCTGCGGGTGGTTTTCTGGGGCGCCCTGGCCATGGGGGTCACCGCCGAAATAGGCCATCTGGTGGGACACGCCGTCTAGCGCCGCAGGCGGCCGCTAAGGCAGGGTCCGCGATCTGAGTAAATTCCGATCCTGCCCCGCCGAGGCTGCAAAGCCTAGCCTGGCTCGCCAGGACGTCGGGCGCGATCAGTCCGTCTATCGCGCCCGACGTCCCGAAAAGGCCCAGGACTTCCAAATGCAAGCCTTGGTCGTCGAAGACCCGTTCGACCGCCTTTGAGCCCTTCAGGACAGCAAACCCATGACTCCTCCCGCCGCGCCAGACCCCCTGAACCCGCATCGCCCAGGCTTTGGCCGAGACATCGAGATGGAAGCCGATCGCCGAACAGGTCGTCCGGCCACGGCCGAGATGGACAGCTCCGAAGCGAAGGCTGACGAAGAACCGATCCTGGGTCCTGCGCCAGATCCCGACGTCTATCCCGCTGCGGAAACCAGGCCCTAGCGGCCAGGAGTGACTGACGTTGGAGGACCCCTACAAGACCCTTGGCGTCGCAAAGGACGCGACCCCGGCGCAGATCCGCAGTGCGTATCGAAAGCTGGCCAAGCAGCATCACCCGGACCTCAATCCGGGAAACGCCAAGGCCGAGGCGCTTTTCAAAAGCGTTTCGGCCGCCAACGATCTGTTGTCCGATGCAGATCGACGCGGCCGTTTCGACCGAGGCGAGATCGATGCTTCCGGCCAACCCCAGGCCCCCCGCTCGACCTATCGTGAGCATGCCGACGGTGACGCCGGGCGGCGCTACGGGCGCGGCGACCAGTATGAAGGCGGCTGGCATGAGGACGACTTCGCCGACATCTTTGGATCGGCCTTCGGCGGCGGTTCCAGAGGGGGGCGGGATACGCCGACCAGGGGCCGGGACGAGCATTTCACGCTGGAAACCGATTTCCTCAGCGCCGTGAACGGCGCGACGAAGCGGCTCAATTTGCCGGACGGAAGAGCCCTCGACGCGACCATCCCCGCCGGCACGTCTGACGGGCAGGTCTTGCGGCTGAGAGGGCAGGGCGGGGCAGGTCGAAATGGCGGCCCCAACGGCGACGCCCTGATCGAACTCCATGTCGCGCCGCATGCCTTTTTCGAGCGCGACGGCCAGACGATCCGGATGCAACTGCCCGTGACCCTGGCGGAGGCGGTGCTCGGCGGGTCGGTTTCGGCGCCGACGCCTGGCGGTTCGGTGCAGCTGCGCATTCCCCCTCATTCCGACAGCGGCTCCGAACTCAGATTGCGCGGGCGCGGCGTACCCAAAAACGGCGCCCATGCCGCCGGCGATCTCTATGTGCGCCTGCGGGTGATGGTGGGCCCGCCCGACGCCGCGCTCGAGGCCTTTCTTCAATCATGGAAGCCCGAGCAGCCCTTTGATCCAAGGCAGTCTATGGAACGCCCCGCATGATCGGCTTTGACCTGCTGCTGGCCGAGGTTCCCAACCTTCCCAGGGATGACCTTGAACGCTGGATCGACAACGACTGGGTCAAGCCCGATGGCCGACCCGGCGCTTACCAGTTTCGCGAGATTGACGTCGCCCGGGTGCGGCTGATCCTCGAGCTGCGGGATGAGCTGGAGGTCAACGAAGCGGCGCTTCCCGTCGTTCTGCTCCTGATGGATCAGGTGTATGACCTCAGGCGACAAATCGCGGGGGCCTGGCTCCGTCCGCCGCGTCACGACTAGGCGCAGCAGACCCAGAAAGCCGCCTGCGCCCGCGCTCGCCGGGGGCCTGGCTAGCCCAGCACCGCTCTCAAACGCTCAAGGGCCTGATCTGGCGAACTGCCATAGCCGATCGGCCCAACGAACTCGCCGCGCCGGTCGAACAGATAGACGGCCGTGGAATGGTCCACGGTGTACTCGCCACCCTCCAGCGGGACCTTGCTGTAGTAGATGCGATAGGCCTTGGCCGTGGCGGCGACCGCCTCGGGCGAGCCGGTCAGGCCCCGGATGCGCGGATCGAAGTTCGACAGGTAGCGCTTGAGCTGAGGGGCCGTATCGCGCTCGGGGTCCACCGTGATGAACACCACGTTGAGGCGGTCGGCCTTTGGGCCCAGCTTTTCCAGCCACTGGCCGATATCGGTCAGCGTCGTGGGGCATATCTCCGGGCAATAGGTGAAGCCGAAATAAATCAGGGTCGGCTTGCCCCGCAGGTCACGATCGGTGACGACCTTGCCGTCGACATCCATCAGGGCGAAGGGGCCGCCGACTTTCAGGAGCGGCTTGCCCCGGCGGCTCCTGACATAGAGCGCGCCGCCTGTCGCCGCGCCGAGCGCGGCGGCCAGGCCGCCCAGCACCAGGGCCCTGCGCCGCATCAGTGCGCCCCGGCGGCGGGCGGGGTCTTGATCGGCAATACCGCCTCGACGGACCCGGCCTTCTCGAACCGCAGGGTCAGCCGCAGGGTGTCGCCGGCCTTCAGGGGGCGATCCAGTCCGATGAGCATGATGTGATAGCCGCCCGGCTTCAGCACGACGGTCCCGCCGGCGGGGATGGCCAGGCCCTCTGTCAGCGGTCGCATGCGCATGACGCCGCCCGTCACCGACATCTCGTGCACCTCGACGCGCTTGACGCCGGGCGCCGAGCCGCCCAGCAGGCGATCGGGTGTCTTGCCGGGGTTGGTGAGGGTCAGATAGGCCGCGCCGGCGGGCGCGCCGGGCGGCGTGGCGCGCACCCAGCCCGCCGCGATGCGCGGGGTCGAAGCGGCGGCCAGCGCCGAGGTGGCGACCAGGCAGGCGGCGGCCGCGATGAACGCTGCGTTCTTCATGGAAAACCTCATGGGTCTATCAGGCTTGGGGACTGGCTTGGCGCAGGCCCAGCCAGTGGCGGACGCCCGGGATGTGGCGCAGGGCCAGACGTTCGATCAGGGCGATGGCAATCATCGAGATCCCGAGCACGGGCAGCAGAACGCCGAACACCACGATGAGAACGCCGACGCCCACGGCGATGCGGCCTTCCGGCAAGGCGGGCGGCGCGCCCAGCTGACCGTCCGGCCGCCGACGCCACCAGATGACCAGGCCACTGGCGCTGAGCGTGATCAGGCCGAGGGCGGTCAAGACGCCCAGAAGCTGGTTGGCGAGGCCAAACAGCTGCCCTTCATGGGCGGCGATGCCGTAGCCGATCACCTGGTCGATCGGATGGCGGCTGGCGAAGCCTTCGGTGCGGATCACCTGGGCGGTGTCGGGATCGAGCGTCAGGGTCACGCGCTGGGGCCGGTTGGGCGTGTCGGAACGGGCTGTCCAGTCGGGCGAGGCGTTGCGGCCCTTCTTCCTTGACGGCGGAGCGATCAGCACCGGCGGCGGCAGATCCAGGGCCCGCACCGTGGCGGCCATGCGATCGAGCGGGGGCGTGGGGTCCATCGCTATCCCCGACATGTCCATGCTCGACATATCCATGCCGGCCATGTCCATGCCCATCATGTGCCCGGCGTGCTCGCCGCCGCCCCCGGCGTCCATCGCCTTGGTTTCGGCCTTCTCGCCGGCCCGCCCGGTGGACCAGTCCTGCTTGGCGACGGCCGTGCCGGTCAGCCTGCGGACTTCCTTGAAGCTGTCGCCCCAGACCTTGGCCCAGGGCAGGCCGGTCAGCAGCAGAAACAGCGCCAGCCCCGAAATCCACACGCCGGTCACCGCATGGATGTCGCGCCAGAACAGCTTGGAGCCCCGACCCAGGCGAGGATACAGCACCCCGCCCAGCCCCTGGGCCTGTCGCGGCCACCACAGATAGAGGCCGGTCACCACCATGACGATGGCCCAGCAGGCGGCCAGCTCGACCAGGATCGATCCCCGGTCGCCCATCAGCAACTCGCCATGGATGGTCTTGTCGATGTCCATCAGGCGGTCGTCCTGATTGATCACCTTCAGGATCTGCAGCGTCTCGGGATGCACATAGACGAGGATGTTCTCGCCCTTCTGGCCCACCACCACGCGGGCGGCGTCATCGGCTTCGCGTCTGACCTCATAGCTGCGCAGGCGTGAGCCGGGCACGGCCTTGAGGGCGGCGTCGACCTGGGCCTGGGCGCTGACGGGTTTCCCCGTCAGCGTGAGGTGGTCATAGGGGCGGTCCAGCCAGGCCTCGACCTGGGGCTTGAACAGATAGATCGAGCCGGTGATCGCCAGGATGATGACGAACGGCGCGCAAAACAGGCCGGCATAGAAGTGCCAGCGCCAGATGGCGCGATAGTCGAAGATCGTTCGGCGGGCCTTGATCAGGGCCGGGCTGGTCGCGGTCATGAGATCAGGCTCCTACCACTTGGTCTTGACGTCGATGACGAAGGTCCGCTGCGGCAGCGGGTGCGAGACATAGGCCTGGTCGTTGAACAGGTTGTCGATCCCGACGCCCAGCTGGGCCTTCTGCGTCACGTTCCAGGTCACCCGGCTGTCGACCGTGAAATACTCGGTCTGGAAGCCGTAGGCGTCGCCGCGGGACAGACCGAACAGGTCGGAGTTGGGCCGCGAGGCGTAGCGCCAGCCCAGCGAAGCCTTGACGCTGTCGCTGATCCGGTAGCGGACGTTGCCGCTGGACCGCCAGTCGGGGATGCGCGGGAACTTCACGCCCTCGGCGGCGGTGTTGGCGCTGTTCTTGATCGTCTTGGCGTCGATGCGGGTGACATTGGCGTCGATGTCCAGGCCAGGGATCAGGACGTCGCTGGCCTCAAGGATCAGCTCCAGGCCGTACTGCCGGACCTTGTCGACGTTCTTGTAGGACGAGACCACGGTGCCGTACTGGTTCAGGCCGCTGAAGCTGAAGATCGCGTCCTCGATGTCCTGGTAGAACAGGCTGGTGGTCGAGCGGACCTTGCCGAAGGTGCGCCGCAGGATGAGGTTGGCGTCCCTGGACTTTTCGGCCTTCAGATTGGGGTCATAGCTGGTGGGGTCGATCTCGCGGGTGATGTCGTCGAACCGGCCTTGATACAGCTCGCCCACGGTGGGGAAGCGCTCGGCCGTGCCCACACTGACCTGCAGTTCGAAGTCGCCGGGGATACGGCCCTGCAACGATAGCTTGGGGCTGACCGAGGTTTCCTCGCGCTCGGGATAGGCGCTGTCGGCGCGGGCGCCGCTGACCCGCTTGCCGATGCCGCCGTCGAAGGCGCGCCAGCTGTCGAACCGGAGGCCGCCGGTCAGGACGAAATTGCCGTCCAGATCATAGGCGTCCTCGGCCCACACCCCCCACAGGCTGGTCTTGCCATAGGTCGAGGTCGAATAGACCGGGGCGGTCGCCGTGTGCCAGTTGGTGGTCGTGTAGGTGTCTGTCCCGGCCTCGTAGAGGTTGGCGTTCAGGCCCACCCCGATCTCGTGCTTGCCGAACGTGCGATCAAAGCTGGCGTCGCCGGTCCACCAGCCGGGCTTGGTCTGGCGCGTCTGGGTCCCGGCCCCGTTGGCCGCGCCGGTCGCGTAGTCGTTGGAGGTGCGGGCGTCCTGGTCGGGAATCCAGTAGTGCGAGAGGTTGAAGGCGGCGTTCCAGCCCGCCAGCGGCCCGGCCAGCTTCAGGCCGGCCAGATACTCGATCCGGTCGGTTTCCGAGAAGGTCAGGCCCGTGGCGTTCCAGGTCTTGCCGCCATAGCTGACCTTGCCCTGATAGACCGGCTTGCCCGACGCATCGACCAGCCAGCTGCGCGGATTGGTCAGGTCCTGGTTGGTCTTCCAGGCAAAGCCCAGGGCCTGGATGTCCCAGCCATTGCTGGCCGCATAGCCCACTCGCAGTCGCAGCTGGTCCTGGATCACATGCACCGGCGAGGCCCCACCGAATACCGGCGTCGCCAGACGGCTGTCGTTATAGGCGCCGGTCACCGGCGTGCCTGTGCCGGTGGTGGCCGACAGCAGGTTGTAGGTCATCGACTGGCCGGTGTTCTCGAAATGCCGGAAGCCGCCGCGCACGCTCCAGGGGCCGTCGTCCTGCTTGTAGGAGACGCCGCCCTCGGCGCTGTAGCCCTTGAAGGTCTGATCAAAGCCGTACTCCTTGAACGGCATGATCATGGTCTGGGCGTTGGCGTAGACCTCGCGGCCGGGCTCCGGCTCGCGGGTGGTGACCGAGATCACCCCGCCCATCGAGTTGCCGCCGTAGCGGGCCGAATAGGGGCCATAGACGATGTCGAACTGGCGCACCTCTGCCGGGCCGACCACGTTCCATTTGGGCGGGAAGTCGTAGCGGTTGCCCAGGAAGTTGGAGACCACGAAGCCGTCGACCAGCACGATGGTGCGGGCGCTCTGGACGGTGTTGGTGCCGCGCAGGGCGACCACGGCGTTGTCGTCGCCGGCGAAGCGTTTGCGCACGAAGAAGTCGGGCGCGTACTTCATCAGGTCTTCGACATTGACCGCGTTGATGGCCTCGAACTCGGTCTGTCCGAGCGAGACGGCCAGGCCGCGCGGCACGACGGTGATGGGCTTGTCGCTGCGGCCCACGACCAGGACCTGATCAACTTCGGAGGCGGTGTTTTCGGTGGGATCGACCGCCCCGATGACGCGGTCATCGGCCAGGGCGAGAGCGGGCAGGAGGGCGGGGCTGATCGCGAGCGCGGCCAGCAGGGCGCGCGCCGAAACGGCGCGGCAAAACAGGGAGGACATGAAAATTCCAATCGTCGAACGTCAAGGGGCCGGCGCGCGAGGCGGCCGGCGGCGATGGGCGTCAGACGATGGCGGGTGGTCCGGTCTTGAAGGGCGGCGGCGCGGCCAGGCCCAGGCCCGGTCGCTGATGTCCGACCGGCAGGTCGATCCGTGAAACCGTGACGAAGGCCTCGGCCGGGACCAGCGCAAGGCTGGGAACCGGCAGCGGCGTGACCGCGCCGGCGAAGACGCAGCCATGGTCGGGATTGGCCTTGCCGTCAGCCGGCTTGGGCGCGCTCTCGCCGTTCTGGACGACGCCGCTGGCGTCGACGGAGACGGTCTTGGCGCCTTGAGCCGTACAGATGACGATGGCGGGCAGACCGCCCTGTCCCTGACTGGGCGCCACCATGTAGCCGGCGGGGATCAGCACTCTGACGGCGATGGCGCACACGGCCAGCAGCGCGCCGACGCGCCCCTGCATCCGAGTCAATCGTGACCACCACCGTTCCATGGCCGCTCGCCTACGCCCAACGACGCGCCCTGTCCAGAGACGTCCCGCATCCGCGATGGCGGACGATTCCGGGTCAGCGAACAGGGCTGGAGGAGGGGGCGGCCGGCGGCGAAACGGGCTCGGTGGCGTTGGTCGCCGGGTCGACGGCGATCGGGATCCTGACGATGAAGGTGCTGCCCATGTCGCGCCCGGCGCTCCGCACCTCGATCGCACCCTCGTGCAGCGCGACCAGTTGTTTGACCAGCGCCAGTCCGATGCCCAGGCCGCCCTGCGCCTTGGCCAGATGGTCCTCGACCTGGGCGAAGATCTCGAAGATGCGCGGCTGCATCTCGGGGGGAATGCCGACCCCGGTGTCCTGCACTGTGATCTCGGCCATGCCGTCGCGGACCCCCGCCGACAGGGTCACTCGTCCGCCGGACGGCGTGTATTTTGCGGCGTTGTTGAGGAGGTTGGTCACCACCTGGGCCAGTCGGGTGTGGTCGGCGTCCAGCCAGATCGGAGCATCGGGAATCTCGGTGACGAACCGATGGCGGCCGGCGTCGAGATAGTGCTGGCTCGCCTCGATGGCCGACTGAAGGATTTCGCTCAGGGCGATCCGTTCCTTCTTCAGTGAGATCTTGCCCTGGCTGACCCGCGAGACGTCCAGCAGATCATCGACCAGATGCGCCAGGTGGGTCAGCATCCGGTCCATTCGCCCCCGGATATCATCCGATCGTTCGGGCGTGATGTCCTTGCCCAGCAGGTGCAGACCGCCGCTCAGGGCCGCGACGGGGTTGCGCAGTTCATGGGCCAGCACCGCCAGGAAGTTATCCTTGTGACGGTCGGCGCGTCGCAGGGCCTGGGCTGCGGTCTCCAGTTCGTCGCGCTGGCGCTCGATCTGCTGGCGCTGCCTGTGAAGGTCGAAGAAGACATTGGCCTTGCTGCGCAGGATGTCGGCCTCGATCGGCTTCTGGATGAAGTCGACAGCGCCGGCCTCGTAACCGCGAAAGCGGCGCTGCTTGTCGGCCGCGCCGGCGGTCACGAAGATGATCGGGATGTGTCGCGCGCGCTCGTTGCCGCGCATGAACTCGGCCAGTTCGAAGCCATCCATGCCCGGCATCTGGACGTCGAGCAGCGCCAGGGCCACCTCGTGCGTCAACAGAAGTTCGAGGGCCTCTTCGCCCGATCGCGCCTTCAGACAGGTCAGCCCCTCGCGCTGAAGCAAGGCCTCGAGCGCCACCAGGTTTTCTTCGAGATCGTCGACCAGGAGAAAGTTGATTGGTTTTTCCGCGCTCATTCGGCGGCTCCCAGATTCGACAGATAGGACGCGATCGCGTCCAGGGTCATGACCCTCGCCGAGGGGCACGCCTTGATCGCCGCCAGGGGCATGGCGGTTGCATAGGCCCCGTCAGGGTCTTCCACCACCGCCAGTCCGCCGGCGTCCACGATCGCCCGTAGCCCCGCCGCGCCGTCATGATTGGCGCCGGTCAGCACCACGGCCCACCAGCCCCGCCCCGTAGGCGTCGGCGGCGCTCTCGAACAGGACGTCGATCGACGGCCGCGAATAGTTCACCGGTTCGTCGACGGACAGGGCCAGGCTTTCATCGGTCTCGACCAGCAGGTGGTAGTCCGACGGGGCGAAATAGATCACGCCGGGATGGGCGGGCTCCTTGTCCTCGGCTTCCTTGACCGTGATCGCGCACCGGGCCTGGAAGAGCGGCACGAGCATGTTGGCGCGGTCCGAGGGCACGTGCACCACGACCAGCACGGGCAGGCCGTAGCCGGCGGCCATCGCCGGCAGGATGGCCTGCAGCGCCTGGACGGCGCCGGCGGAGGCGCCGATCGCCACCGCCCTGACAGGCGCGCGGCTCATGGCTCGCGCCTTTGATAGATCTTTTCGTCTGGCACAAAGTCGGAGAAGGCGGCGGCGTGGGCGGAGAAGCGCAGGCTCTCCTTCGAGCCCAGCCCGAGGAAGGCCTTGCGGGCCAGGGACTCGCGGAACAGGCCGATGGCCCGATCCTGCAGCCCGCGATCGAAGTAGATCATCACGTTGCGGCACGAGATCAGGTGCATCTCGGCGAACACCGCGTCAGTCACCAGGCTGTGGTCGGAGAACACCATGTGCTCGCGCAGCGTCTTGTCGAGGACCGCTCGCCCATAGTCGGCGGTGTAGTAGTCCGACAGTGACGACTTTCCGCCAGACTTGCGGTGGTTCTCGGTGAACTTGCGGATCCGGTCCAGGGAGTAGACGCCGGCCTCCGCCGCGTTCAGCGCATTGGGATTGATGTCGGTGGCGTAGAACAGCGTCCGCTCGTAGAGGCCCTCTTCACGGAACAGGATGGCCAGCGAATACAGCTCCTCGCCCTCGCTGCACCCCGCGATCCAGACCTTCAGCGAGGGATAGGTCCGCAGGTGGGGCAGGACCTTCTCGCGCAGGGCGCGGAAATAGGACGGGTCGCGGAACATCTCGCTGACCTGGACGGTGAGGTAGCCGAGCAGGCGGGGCAGGATGGCCGGGTCGTGCAGGACCTGTTCCTGCATCGCCGAGATGCTGCCAAAGCCCAGCTGGTCGCGCGCCTGGATCAGGCGTCGCTTGATCGACGCCCGCGCATAGTGGCGGAAGTCGTAGTGATAGCGCTGGAACAGCGCTTCCAGCAGCAACTGGATCTCAAGGTCCACGATCGTGTCGGGCGCGGCCACGTTCATCGCGGCATCCAGACCCGGACAAGTGACAGCAGCTTGTCCACGTCGATGGGCTTGGCCATGTAGTCGTTGGCGCCGGCGGCGATACAGCGTTCCTGGTCGTCGGGCATGGCCTTGGCGGTCAGCATCAGGATCGGCAGCTTGGTCCACCGCGCGTCGTCGCGGATCCGCCGCGTCGCCGTCAGGCCGTCCATGACCGGCATCATCACGTCCATCAGCACAAGGTCGATGGCGTGGTCGGGGTCTTCGGCCGAGCGGGCCAGGGCGTCGATGGCTTCCTGCCCGTTGCGGGCGATCTCCACCTGCGCGCCGCGCGGTTCCAGCACATTGGTCAGGGAATAGACGTTGCGGATGTCGTCCTCGACGATCAGGACGCGGCGACCTTCCAGCACGGCGTCGCGATGGCGCGCCTTCTGGATCATCTTCTGATGCTCGGGCGGCAGCCGGGACACCACCTGGTGCAGGAACAGCGAGACCTCGTCGAGCAGGCGCTCGGGCGACTTGGCGCCCTTGATGATTATCGAGCTGGAATAGCGGCGCAGCCGCTGCTCGTCGTCGGCCGACAGGTCGTGGCCGGTATAGACGATGACCGGCGGGAAGGCGTGCTCGCCATCCTGGCTGAGCGTCTCCAGCAGCGAGAATCCCGAGGCGTCGGGCAGGGACAGATCCAGCACCATGCAGTCGAAGGTCTGCTGGCTGAGCTGCTCCAGACACTCGGCCGCCGTGCCGACGCCGACGGTCTCGACCTCGCCCGACGACAGCAGCCGGCTGACGGCGTCGCGCAGGCCGGGATCGTCCTCGACGATCAGGATGCGGCATCGTGCTGGCCAGTTTCGACTGCAGCGCCTCCAGCACTTCGGCCAGCGCCTCGCGCTTGACTGGCTTGACCAGGTAGCCGATCGCGCCCAGCGACAGGGCGGTCTGGCTGTGGTCGCTGGCCGAGACGACGTGGATGGGGATGTGCCGGGTCGCATCGTCGCGCTTGAGACGATCCAGCACCATCAGTCCGGATTCATCGGGAAGGCCGACGTCCAGCACTACGGCGTTGGGCTTGAACTGACGGGCCAGCTTCAGGGCCTCTTGCGCAGTGCCGGCGACCAGGCAATCGAAGCCCAGCTCGCGGGCCAGGTCGCGCACGATGCTCGCGAACGTGTCGTCGTCCTCGACCACCAGCAGCACGCGACGCGCGCCGCCGACCTGTTCGCGATCGTCCTCGACTGTTCGGGCCACGGGCCTGGACCGCTTGGGGAGCGGTGGCGCAGGCGAGGGTGCGGCTTCAAGGCTGGCGGGCTGCTGGCGGGCGCCCACCACGGCCGGGTCGTAGGTCACCGGTATGGTGATGGTGAAGGTGCTGCCTTTCCCGGCCTGGCTTTCGAGGGTGATCGCCCCGCCGAGCAGGCGCGCCAGCTCCCGCGAGATCGACAGCCCCAGGCCCGTGCCGCCGTACTTGCGGCTGATGGTGCCGTCGGCCTGGCGGAACGCTTCGAAAATTGCCTGTTGCTGCTCGCCCGAGACCCCGATGCCGGTGTCGATCACCGAGAAGGCCAGGCGGTTGGCGTCGGCGGGCGCGATGACCAGGCGAACGCCGCCGGTCAGGGTGTATTTCCAGGCGTTCGACAGCAGGTTCTTGAGGATCTGCTCCAGGCGCTGGCGATCGGTTTCGATCAGGGGCGGGCAGTCGCTGGACGCGCTGATCGCGAACTCCAGCTGACGCTCGTCGGCGACCGGCTGGAACATCTGGCGCAGGTCGCCGGTCAGACGGGAGATCGCGACGCTTTCGTGACGGATCTCGATATGACCCGCCTCGATCTTCGACAGGTCCAGGATGTCATTGATCAGCACCAGCAGGTCATTGCCCGAGGAGGCGATGGTCTGGGCGAACTTGACCTGCTGGCTCGACAGGTTGCCCTCAGGGTTGTCGCTCAGCAGCTTGGACAGGATCAGCAGCGAGTTCAGCGGCGTGCGCAGCTCGTGTGACATGTTGGCCAGGAAGTCGGACTTGTACTGGCTGGCCTGGGCCAGTTCACGCGCCTTGAGCGACACTGCGGCGCTGGTGCGTTCCAGTTCGTCGCGCTGGTTTTCCAGCGTCTGGGCCTGTTCTTCCAGCTGGCTATTGGTCTGTTCCAGCTCTACCTGCTGCTGCTCCAGTCGCGCCTGGGATTCCTTCAGGGCTCGCCCCTGTTCCTCCAGCTCTTCGTTGGAGACGCGCAGTTCCTCGCTCTGCACCTGCAGCTCTTCGGCCTGGCGCTGGGTTTCTTCCAGCACGGACTGCAATTCCGAGCGATAGCGCGCGGAGCGCAGGGCGATGCCGATGGATGCCCCCGCTTGATCCAGAAGCTCGACGATGCGGTCGTCCACGGGCTGGAAGAAGCCCAGCTCGATCACGGCGTTGACATTGTCATCGGCATGGGTCGGCACGAGGACAAGATGCCTGGGCTTGTCGTGTCCCAAGGCCGAGCCGATGGTCAGATAGCTGTCCGGAACGTCGCGAACGATCATCGTGCGTCCCTCGGCGGCGACCTTGCCCAGCAGGCCTTCCTTGACGTGGAAGCGGACGGTCACATCGGCGTCGGCCGGAATCCCCAGGGCTGCGGCGCGGTAGAACTGGCCCTTCTCGCCCTTGAACAGCGCGCCGGCCTGGAAGCCGAGATACCGCGCCAGGAAGCTCAGTATGCTGTCGCCTAGTTCTTCAACCGACTTGTCGCCGATCATCGCCTCGGCAAGGCCGACCTGGCCAGATTGCAGCCATTGCTGGCGTGCGCGGGCGGTGATGTCCCGACGAATGAGAGTGAAGATGATCGCGGTCAGAGCCGCGCCCAGCAGGCTGGCCAGCACGCCGCTGACCAGCGCCGTGGTGTAGGCGGCGTCCATCTCGTCCAGGCGCCCCTGACGCAGGCGATTTTCTTCCTGACGCATGACGCCGAGTTGGTTGCGGACGGCGTCCATCTCGACCTTGCCGCGGTCGGTGGCGACGATCGCCAGCGCGGCTTGCGGGCCTGCCTTGCGCCGAAGCTCGACCGTTTCGTCGAGCTCGGCCAGTTTCGCGCCGATGTGGCGTTTGAGCTGGACGAGGTTGGCCTGCTGGGCGGCGTTGTCCTTGGTGAGCGACGCGACAGTCTCGATCCGCGAGGTCATGGCCGCAGCCGCGCTCTCATAGGGTTCGAGGTAGCGGGAATTGCCGGTCAGCAGATAGCCCCGCTGGCCGGTCTCGGCGTCCTGGGCGGTGGAGAGAAGATCGTCCAGCGCGATGATGACCTTGTGGGTGTGCCAGATCTTCTCGCTGTTGGTCCGCAGAACCTCGATATTGCGGTAGGCGATGACGCCGCTGATCAGGAAGAAGGCGAGCACCAGCGTCAGCCCCAGCGCCGTCCAGAGTTCCACTCTCGTCCTGGAGGAGGGCGCGGCTTGCGGTTGGCTCAGTGACATTGGGGCCTCGACGTCGACGGCTTTTGATCCTGGCCGCACGGCGCGCGAGAGATCGGATGGAAGGGGAGCGATGCCGCTGGACGATCGGATGCGGGGCCCGGCGGTCTGACGCACGGGTCTGACGGCGCGCCGTCAGGCGACGCGGGGGCTACAGCCCCGACGTTTGCCGACACAAAATGCCCTGAAGCCAACCCGATACTCCTCACCGCGCGCCCCATCGCGAGGAGCGTCTAACGGGCAGGGTCGAAAAAGGTTCCGGAGGAATCTGCGTTAATCCCGCCTGACGGCGGCGATGACCTGGGCGTTCAGATCGCGCCGGATCGTCGCCAGCAGCCGATCGCTCAGCAGGGGCTTTTCGATCAGGGTCGCGCCCAGGCTCCGGGCGCGGCGGCGGACCGCTGCGGGCGGATGGGTGGTGATCAGGATCGCCGGCGTGGTGACCCCGCGCTCGCGCAGGGCCGCCAGGGCGTCCAGCCCGCTGATCCCCTCCAGTACCTGGTCCAGGACCAGGCATGTCGGCCCGAGGGGCAGGGCCATATCCAGCAGGGCCTCGCCGCTGGCCAGGGCGATCACGGTCCAGCCCTCAAGCTGCAGCGTGAAGGTCAAGGCCGAACGCACCGCCTCGTCATCCTCGACGAGGACGATGGTCGAGGTCGAAGGCGAGGGGACTGACATGGCGCACCGTTCGTGAGGCCCTGTCGCTACCCCCCTCGCGTCCGTCGCGCCTTGATCGAAGACAACCTACCCCGGGGGCGAGACGTCAGCGCCGAACGGTCATCACCATGCGAACCAGCTGCGACAGGCTGGCGGCCTGCATCTTGCTCATCACATGGGCGCGATAGATTTCAACCGTGCGCGGGCTGATGCCCAGGTCATAGGCGATGACCTTGTTGGCGGAGCCCGCGATCAGGCCTTCCAGCACCTCACGCTCGCGTCCGGACAGCAGGTCGAGGCGGCGGTCGAGCTCGGCGATCTGGTCATCCTCGATGCGATCGGCCGCCCGTCGGCGCAGCGCCGAGCCCAGCGCGTTCAGCATCAGTTCGTCGTCAAAGGGCTTCTCGATGAAGTCGTGCACGCCCTCCTTCATCGCCTCCACGGCCAGCGGCACGTCGGCGTGGCCCGTCATCACGACGATCGGATCACGATAGCCCACCGTGTTCAGGCGGCGCACCAGTTCCAGGCCGTTCATCTCGGGCATGCGCACGTCGGTCAGCACGCAGCCGTTGGCGAGGCCGGGCAGGCGCTCCAGAAAATCTCGCGCGGAGGGATAAAGCGCGCAGGGCATCCTGGCGCTGTCGAGCAGGAAGGCCAGAGAGTCGCGCAGCGCTTCGTCATCGTCGATGATGTGGACCACGCCGTCAGTCATCGCTGTCGTCCCCATCGCCGTCATCCCCTGTGTCCGCGCGTTTCAGCGTGAAGTGAAACGTCGCGCCGCCGCCCGGCGTTTCCTCGGCCCATAGCCGGCCGCCGTGGGCCTCGATGATCGTGCGCGAGATCGACAGGCCCACGCCCATGCCGTCCCGCTTGGTGGTGACGAACGGCGAGAACAGTTGCTCGATCATGTGCGGCGCGATGCCGGGTCCGGTGTCGGCGACCGTGACCACGGCGTCGCCGTCCAGGGCCGCCACGGTCACCAGAAGGTCGCGGCGCGGCGAGGCTTCCATCGCCTCAATGGCGTTGCGGATCAGGTTGAGCAACACCTGCTGGATCTGGACGCGATCGGCCAGAACCAGATCGATCTCCGGCGCGTATTCGAACCGGACCCGAACCCCGTTCTCCTTGACGCCGACCAGGGCCAGGGCGCCGGCCTCCTCGACCAGGCGGGGCAGACTCTCGACGGACCGCTCGGTTTCCCCGCGCGCCACGAAGTCCCTCAGTCGGCGGATGATGTCGCCGGCCCTCAGCGCCTGGTCGCCGGCCTTGTCGATGGCGTCGATGACCCGAGCGATCTCGGCGGCCCCGTCCTGTACCAACAGACGCTTGCTGCCCTTCAGGTAGTTGGCGATCGCGGTCAGGGGCTGGTTGATCTCATGGGCCAGGGCCGAGGCCATCTCGCCCATGGCGGTCAGCCTCGAGATATGGATCAGCTCGTTCTGCAGGTCCTGGAGCCGCGCCTCGGTCTGCTGCCGCTCGGTCAGGTCCCTGACGAAGCCGGTAAAGAAGCGACCCGCCGTCGTCAGCATCTCGCCGACCGACAGCTCCATCGGAAAGGTCGATCCATCCTTGCGCTCGCCGACGACGATCCGGCCCTGACCGATAATGCGACGCTCGCCTGTGGTGTAGTAGCGGGCCAGATAGCTGTCGTGCGCATCCCGGTGAGGATTGGGCATCAGCAGGCTGACATTGCGCCCGGCCACCTCGGCGGCCGACCAGCCAAACAGGCGCTCGGCGGCCTGGCTGAAGGACTGGATCCGGCCCGCGTCGTCGATCACGACCATGGCGTCCGGAACCGTGTCCAGAATGGACTTCAGGTGGGCCTCGCGCGCGGCCAGGTCGTCATTGGCCCGCTCGGCCCGACGCCGCCCCGCATGGAAAACCTCGCCGCCGATCAGCACGAAGATGCTGACGGCGACAAACAGCGCCAAGCCCAGCAGGTCGCCCTGGTCGAGGGCGCGATTGCGCAGGGCCAGGCCAAGGCACGCGAGGGCCGCCAAGGCCGTGCTGATCGCGCCTGTCGACGCGCCGCCAAACACCGACGCGCCGATCACCGCCGGCATGAAGAACAGATAGACGCCGCGCTCGCCCAGCAAGGGCTCGCAGACCAGCCGCGCCATGAGGCCGGCCGAAACCAGGCCCGCGCTCAACAACACGGCGCGCGCGAGGTGTCGGGGCTGGGCCCAGCGTGTCCGCGCCATGAATGAACGATAGGCCGTGCGCAGATCGCTCATCTTCCGGTCGACCCGCCCTCCGGCAACGCCTTGGGGTGATGACACGAATTGGACGCCATGGCCCATCGATAACGCGCGTGCGACCTAAACGGCTCGCCGAGGCGCTTTGCAGGTCATGGGAAGGCGCGCCGATCATTCCGGGCTGGATAGTCCTGTCCGAGACGAAGTGACGAATGTGGGGCCTGCGCGCCCCAAGGATTACGACGCTTGAACTCGTGGCGCTGGTAATGCCGCCTTCTCATTTTGAGAAATATCTCAAAATGCTTCGATCGATAGGTAGATCTGCGTATGCGTCAACTTGGGCTCGGCCGTCTGTTCATAATCTGCATTTAACCAAATGCTGGGAAGGCTCTGATTTCAGGAAGGGCGCCCCCATGATTGAATTCGAGACGATAGAGGAGCAGCGCCGCATCGGCGGAAAGCTGGTCGTCGCCTGTATCGCGGGGATGGTGCTTCTCGTTCCGGGCGCGTGCGCGATCTCGCATGGGCCGGTCCTGATGTCGTTCCTGGTCGCGCTGGGCCTCGCCGTCGTCGCCCTGGCGATCTATCGCTGGCGATCTGAACGCCTGGGGCAGCGCCTGGTCGCCGCCATCGCCCTGATGGGCCAGATCACCCTCTTTGTTCTCGCCTTCAAGGGCGATCCGCTGCAGGCCCAGGCGCGGATGGCCTTCCTGGCCGGGCTGGCCCTGCTGGTCGCCTATGGCGACTGGCGCATCGTGGCCGCCGGCGCGGCCCAGCTGGTTGTCCTCGACGTCATCGCGGCGCTCTGGTTCCCGCACCAGCTTTCGGCCGACGGCCGACCGCTGGCGGTGATGTTCAGCATCGGGGTGACCCTCGCCACGGCCTGGTCGCTGATCTGGCTGACCGCCGGCGTCTCCCGGCTGTTCGCCACCGTTTCGGCCCGCACGGACCGCGCCGAGGACGCCGCCCGCCGCGCCGACGCGGCCAATGCGGAAGCCACGCTCGAACGTGCGGCGCACGACGCGTCCAACGCCGAAAAGGCCACGCTCCGCGCCGCCGTCGAGGCCGAGCAGGCCGAGGTGGTGGAGGCCCTTGATCACGCGATCTCACGCCTCGCCGACGGTGATCTGACCGGCCGCGTCGAGGTGGTGTTTGCTCCCCGCTACGAGGGGCTGCGCGCCTCGTTCAACCACGCGCTGGACCGGCTGCGCGCCGCCCTGAGCGAGATCCACAACAACGCGGCCAGCATGAACGCCGGCGTGGCCGACATGAGCCGCGCCACCGACGACCTGGCGCAAAGAACCGAGCATCAGGCCGCCAGCCTGGTGGAGACCGCCGCCGCGCTCGACCAGATCACCTCGGCGGTGACCGAAACCGCTCGCGGCGCGCGCCAGGCCAACGCAGCGGCGGCCGGCGCGCAGCAGGAAGCCAAGAATTCCGACACCGTGGTCATGGGGGCGGTCGAGGCGATGACCCTGATCGAAACCTCTTCCGGCCAGATCGGCCACATCGTCTCGGTCATCGATGAGATCGCCTTCCAGACCAACCTGCTGGCCCTGAACGCCGGGGTCGAGGCGGCCCGGGCCGGCGAGGCCGGTCGCGGCTTCGCGGTCGTGGCCCAGGAAGTCCGGGCCCTGGCCCAGCGCTCGGCCCAGGCGGCCAGCGAAATCAAGACGCTCATCGAACTGTCGGGCCGCCAGGTGTCGGCCGGCGTCGAACGCGTGGGCCACACCCGCGAGGCCCTGGCGCGCATCGTCGCGCGGGTCTCTGAAATCGACGCCCAGGTCACGGCGATCGCCCGGTCGGCCAATGATCAGGCCCAGCGCCTGGACGACGTCAACACGACCATGGGCGCGATGGATCGGGTGGTTCAGCAGAACGCGGCCATGGTCGAGCAGACGACGGCTGCGGCCCATGCGCTCAAGCGCGAGGCGGGCGAACTCACAGACCGCGTCGCGCTCTTCCGTCTTGAGGGGCCGGCGACGCCGTCGCGCATCGAGAAGGCCGCCTGACCGGCCGCGGCCAGGCATAGGCCAGAGTGCCTGGCGACAAAGTCGTCGGCGACCGCTCGTGCGACGACCTCATCGAATACAGTCTGAGTAACGGTGCGAGCCTTGCCTGTCGCGCGACGGCCTGGCGTTGGCGACTTTCGCAAGTGTCGAAAGCAAATTCATCATTTTCGAAAATGATTAACCTCAACCTTTCGGCATTCCTTAGGGCGAGGGTGCGACAACGTCGTCATCAGTTGTTGGTCGCCACAGGGAATGGGCCATGAAATTTTCGATCGCCGTCGTCGCTGGCTTTGCCGGCAGCCTCTTCATCGCCCAGGCCGCTTCGGCCGCCGGTGGCTTTGAAGATCAAATGGGCCGCTGCCTGCAACAGTACGCCAACACCCGCGACGCCGCTCAGGTGATGCTGGAATGCACCGCCGACGCCGGCAAGCTGGGCGACTGCAAGGTCGTTGAGAATTCGGCCGCAGGTAAGGGCTTCGACAAGGCCGCCATGTGCATCGCCGAAAAGCTGCCGATGGGCGCCAAGTCGGGTTCGGTGAAGGTTCCCTTCCGCTTCCCGGGCGGCGCATAAGCCTCACCGCTTAGCGTTCACGATCAATCGCCTCCGTTGAACCTTCAACGGAGGCGATTTTCGTTTGGGGACGAGCCGGACGCGCTGATTGTCGGACAGACGTGCTAGCCTCGGCTTGACCGGGATCAAGACCCGCCAAGTCGCCCTGCGGTAAGAGCGGGCGTGTCTGATCCTGGAGATCCTCGTGCGTCGGATATCGATCCTGAGCCTGTTGCTGGTCGCGGCCTGCGCGCCGGTGGCCCCGCCGCGCCCGACATCGGCTGCGCCGCCCGTGGCGCTCGCCTCCAGTCCCGTCGAGCGCGGCAAGGCCCTGGTCGAGGCGCGCTGTTCGGCTTGTCATGCCGTCGGGACCAGCGGGGACAGCCCGGTCTCGCCCGCGCCGCCGTTCCGGACCCTCAGTCAGCGCTATCCGGTGGCCAATCTGCAGGAAGCCTTCGCCGAGGGGATCTCGACGGGGCATCCGAAGATGCCCGAGATCGTTCTTGAAGCGCAGCAGGTCAATGACCTGATCGCCTATCTGGAAAGCCTCCAGCCCGCCGTGAAGAAGAACTGAGCGCGCCATGTTCGAGCACGAGCGTATCGCCATCATCGGCGCCGGTCATGTGGGGTCGACGGCAGCCTACGCCCTCATGCTGCGGGCGTTGTTTCGCGAGATCGTGCTGGTCGACAGTGACATGGCGCTGGCGCAGGCCGAGGCCGCTGACCTCTCCGACGCCAACGCCCTGGCGCGTCCGACCAGGATCTGGGCGGGCGACTATGCCGACGCCGCCCTGGCGCGGATCGCCGTGATCACCGCCGGCGCGGCCACGCGGGGCTTGGAGGATCGCCTTTCGGTCGCCAGTCGCAGCGCCGCCATCGTCACCAGTTGCGTCGATCAACTGCTGGGCGCCGGGTTCGCGGGGATCATCCTGGTCGCCGCCAATCCCGTGGACCTGATGACCCTGGTGGCCCTGCGCCGCTCGGGCTTTCCGCCCGCCCGCGTCATCGGTTCGGGCACGCTGCTGGACTCCAGCCGGTTCAAGCAGGCCCTGGCCGAGCGTCTGGACGTGGCGTCCAGCGCGATCGACGCCATGGTGCTGGGCGAGCACGGCGACAGTGAAGTGACGGCCTTCTCGGTCGCCCGGATCGGCGCGGTGGCGCTAGATCAGTTCCCCGCCGCCGGAGCGGCTCTGGACCACACTCAGATCGCTCATGATGTGCGCACGGCCGCCTATCGCATCATCCAGGGCAAGGGCTACACCTCGTTCGGCGTCGCCACCGCCATCGTGCGGATCTGCGAGGTCATCCAGCGGGGCGAGCGGGCGGTGCTTCCGGTCTCGACTCTGCTGACCGGGGAATACGGAATCCGCGACCTGTGCCTGAGCCTGCCTTGCGTGCTGGGCGCCGGCGGGGTCGAGCGCGTGCTTTCGCCGCCTCTTTCCGAGCAGGAAGTCGTCGCCTTGCAGGCCTCGGCCGCCACGCTCCGAAACGCCCTCGACGCCCTGTGATCCCATGCTAGCGTCCCGGTCCTGAATCAGGACGGGGATGAGAGATGCGTAAGGGTATCAAGGTTCTGGCGGTTGTGGGCGCGCTAGGCGTCGCAGCGACGGCCCAGGCGGCGGAGGTCGAGGCGGTAAGCGCCGCGCGCCTGCTGGACGTGACCACCGGCAAGTATGTCGACAATCCCATGGTGGTGATCACCGACGGCCGCATCACCGCCGTCGGCAAGAAGGGCGAGGTCGCCGTGCCCGCCGGCGCCAAGATGGTCGACCTGCCCGGCGCCACCCTGCTGCCCGGCCTGATCGACATGCACGTCCACCTCGACAGCCTGGCCGAGATCGGCGGCTATAACAGCCTGGAACACACCGATCGCTTCTGGAGCGTGGTCCAGACGGCCAACGCCAAGAAGACGCTGGAGGCCGGCTTCACCACCGTGCGCAATGTCGGCTCGGCTGATTTCGACGACGTGGGCCTGCGCGAGGCGATCGACGGCGGCTATGTGCCCGGCCCGCGCGTCGTCACCGCCGCCTACGCCATCGGCGCGACGGGCGGTCACTGCGACTCCACCTTCTTCCCGCCGTCGATGGACGAGAAGAGCCCCTACAACATCGACAGCCCTGACGAGGCCCGCAAGGTGGTGCGGACGCTGAAGAAGTACGGCGCCCAGGTGATCAAGATCTGCGCGACGGGCGGGGTGTTCTCGCGCGGCGACGAGCCGGGCCAGCAGCAACTGACCCTGGCCGAGATGACCGCCGTGGCCGACGAGGCCCACATGGCCGGCATCAAGGTGGCGGCCCACGCGCACGGCGCGGCGGGCATCCGCGAGGCGATCAAGGCCGGCATCGACACCATCGAGCACGCCAGCCTGGTCGACGACGAGGGCATCAAGCTGGCGGTCCAGCACGGGACCTACTTCTCGATGGACATCTACAACACCGACTACACCCAGGCCGAGGGCAAGAAGAACGGCGTGCTGGAGGACAACCTGCGCAAGGATCGCGACATCGGCGAGGTCCAGCGGCAGAACTTCAAGAAGGCCCTGAAGGCGGGCGTGAAGATGGTCTACGGCACCGACGCCGGGGTCTATCCGCACGGCGACAACGCCAGGCAGTTCGCGGTGATGGTGCGCTATGGCGCCACCCCGCTGCAGGCCATCCAGTCCGCCACCGTGACCGCCGCCGAGGCCCTGGGTCAGGCCAAGGACGTCGGCCAGGTGGCCGTCGGCCGCTATGGCGACATCATCGCGGTGTCGGGTGATCCGTTGGCGGATGTGACGGTGCTGGAAAAGCCCGTGTTCGTGATGAAGGGCGGGGCGGTGGTGCGCCAGCCCTGACAAAAGCCCACGTCTGGTCCGGCCTGAGCGCTCGAAAAACGCTCAGGCCGGACCGTTGGCGACGAATTGCCGTTCCCCTGCGCGCCATCCGCGCATAATCCTGCCCCCCTTTGACGCGTCCGCCCCATGTCGGGGATCGGGATGCGATCCAGTACCGAGGGGCTCTGCATGATCGAGAACACCTTCCGGCGTCGCGTGCTGACGCTCGCCGCCTCCGCCGCGCTGGTCGCCCTTTCGGCGGGCGCGGCCCTGGCCGCTGGTCCCACGGGCTATCAGACCCCGCCCGCGCCGATCGCCCAGATCCTGGATGCGCCGCAGACCCCGACGGTCAGCCTAAGCCCTGAACGCAAGACCATGGCCCTATTGGGCCGCGAGAACCTGCCCTCGATCGCGGCGGTGTCCGAGCCGATCCTCCGCCTGGGCGGTTATCGCATCAATCCGCGCAGCAATGGCCCGATCGAGGCCCGCGCCGTGTGGCTCAACAGCCTGGCCTTCGAGGATGTCGCCACCGGCGCCGTGAAGACCGTGGCGCTGCCGCAGGGCGCGCGCTTCATGGACCCGCGCTGGTCGGCCGACGGCGCCAGCCTGGCCTTCGTGTTCGACGGCAAGCAGGGCCTGGAGCTGTGGGTCGCTGACCGCAAGACGGCGACGGCGCGCAAGATCGAGGGCTTGCTGGTCAATGCCGCCTTCGGCTCCAGCTATGACTGGCTGCCGGGCGGCAAGGGCCTGCTGGTCAGCGCCATTCCCGCCGGTCGCGGCGCGGCGCCGGCCGAGGACGTCACCCCGACCGGTCCGATCATCCAGCAGTCGGGTGGCCGCACGGCGGCGATCCGCACCTATCAGGATCTGCTGGCCTCAGAGCATGACGAGGCCCTGTTCGACCACTACTTCACCAGCCAGCTGGTGCGCGTGAACCTGGCCGACGGCGCCCTGACGACCGTGGCGGCGCCGGGCCTCTATTCGGGCGTTTCGCCCTCGCCGGATGGCCAGTACATCCTGACCAACAAGCTCAAGCGCCCCTACAGCTATCTCGTCCCCGCCAACCGCTTCCCGACCGAGATCAACGTCCTGTCGGCCGACGGCAAGCTGGTGAAGCAACTGACGGATCGTCCGCTGGCCGACAACCTGCCGGCCGCCTTCGACGCCGTGTCGGTGGGCCCGCGCTCGGTCTCCTGGCGCAGCGACGCCCCGGCGACCCTGGTCTGGGCCGAGGCCCAGGATGGCGGTGATCCCAAGAAGAAGGTCGCTGTCCACGATCGCATCCTGACCTCGGCCGCGCCGTTCGCCGATGCGCCGACCACCCTGCTGGACATCGATGCGCGCTATGCCGGCATCGACTGGGGCCGCGCCGATTTCGCCCTGCTGACCACGCGCTGGTTCGAGACCCGCAAGGAAAAGCGCATCGCGCTGGATCCCTCCAAGCCGGGAACCAGCCGCCTGATCCTCGAGCGCAACTATCAGGACCGGTACAACAACCCCGGCTCGCCGGTCAGCCGCGTCAACGCCCAGGGCGAGGAGGTCCTGCACTTCACGCCGGACGGCAAGGGCGTGTTCGTGACCGGCGCCGGCGCTACGGCCAAGGGCGAGTTTCCGTTCGTAGGCGTGATGAGCCTGGCCGACGGCAAGACCACCCGCCAATGGCAGTCGGCCGCGCCCTACTACGAGGCGCCCGTCGCCCTGGCCGACGAGGCCGGCAAGACGGTGATCACTCGCCGCGAGAGCAAGAGCGAGGCGCGCCAACTACTTCATCCGGGCGGTGAAGAACGGCAAGGCCAAAGCCCTGACGACCTTCCCGGACCGCGCCCCGCAGTTCGCCGGCGTGACCAAGCAGACCATCAGCGCCAGCCGCCCTGACGGGGTGAAGCTGCTCGGGCACGCTGTATCTGCCGGCCGGCTATGACAAGACGCGGGACGGCCCGCTGCCGATGCTGATGTGGGCCTATCCGGCCGAGTTCACCGACGCGGCGGTGGCCGGCCAGACGGTCGACACCGGCAACCGCTTCACGCGTCCGGGCGGCATCAGCCACCTGTTCCTGCTGACCCAGGGCTATGCCGTTCTGGACGACCCGGCCATGCCGATCATCGGCGCCAATGGCGCGCAGCCGAACGACACCTATGTCGAGCAGCTGACGGCCGACGCCAAGGCGGCGGTCGATGCGGTGGTCGCCCTCGGCGTCGCCGATCGTGACCGGATCGCCGTTGGCGGCCACAGCTATGGCGCCTTCATGACCGCCAACCTGCTGGCCCATACCGACCTTTTCCGGACCGGCATCGCCCGTTCGGGCGCCTACAACCGCACCCTGACGCCGTTCGGTTTCCAGTCGGAAGAGCGCACCTACTGGGAGGCGACCGACACCTATACGAAGATGAGCCCGTTCACCTACGCCACCCAGATCAACGAGCCGATCCTGCTGATGCACGGCCAGGCTGACGATAACTCCGGCACCTTCCCGATCCAGAGCGAGCGCTTCTACGCCGCGCTGAAGGGGGCGGGGGCCACGGTGCGCTATGTGGTGCTGCCTAATGAGGCCCACGGCTATCGCGCCCGCGAGATCCACGATGCACACCCTCTGGGAAATGAGCACCTGGATGGACAAGTACGTGAAGAACGCCGGCCCGCGCGCCGCCAAGAAGTAGGGACCAGCCAGACGTGATCGCCTTCGAGGCTGTTTCCAAGACCTACGCGTCAGGCGGCCACGCCGCCCTGAGCGAGGTCTCGCTGTCGGTGCAGGCCGGTGAGGTGTTCGGCGTGATCGGGGCCTCGGGCGCCGGCAAGTCGACCCTGATCCGGCTGATCAACGGCCTGGAAAAGCCGACCGGCGGTCGCGTCGTGGTCGATGGCGATGACGTCGCCGCCCTGGGCGTCGAGGGGCTGCGCGCCCTTCGCCGCCGTGTGGGGATGATCTTCCAGCACTTCAACCTGCTGTCGTCCAAGACCGTGGCCGACAATGTCGCCTTTCCGCTGAGGCTGGCCGGTCGTCCCGCCGCCGAGGTCAAGGCGCGCACGGCCGAGCTGCTGGCGCGGGTGGGCCTGTCGGACCATGCCACCAAGTATCCGGCCCAGCTGTCGGGCGGTCAGAAGCAGCGCGTAGGCATCGCCCGCGCCCTGGCGACCGGGCCCAAGGTGCTGCTGTGCGACGAGGCGACCAGCGCCCTGGATCCGGAGACCACCGAGCAGATCCTGGACCTGGTCTCCAATCTCAATCGCGAACTGGGCCTGACCATCGTGCTGATCACCCACGAGATGGACGTGGTTCGCCGCGTCTGCGACCGGGTGGCGGTGCTGGAGGCCGGGCGCGTGGTGGAGGAGGGGCCCGTCGAGGACGTCTTCCTGCATCCGGCCAGCGACACCGCCCGCCGCTTTGTGCGCGAGGCCGATGGCGAACCCGCCGCCGGCGCCGTGCTGGCCGGCCGCGTGGTGCGGCTGACCTTCAAGGGTGAGGCGACCTACAAGCCGGTGCTGGGCGAGGTGGCCCGCGCCACCGGCGTCGACTATTCGATCCTGGGCGGCCGCATCCATCGGCTGCGCGAGACGCCCTACGGCCAGTTGACCCTGTCCCTGACCGGCGGCGACGTTGAGGCGGCGATCGCCCAGTTCAAGGCCGAGGGCGTGCGGGTGGATCCCGTCCTGATCGGGGAGGCCCCCACCAGGGAGAATGGCCGATGAGCGTATCCAACATCGACTGGTCCGAGATTGCCCAGGCCACCCTCGACACCCTGAGCATGCTGGGCGGATCGATGGTGCTGACCGTCGCGCTGGGACTGCCGCTGGGCGTGATCCTGTTCCTGACCGGCAAGGGCCAGATGCTCGACAACCGCCTCGCTCACGGGGCGCTGTCGTTGCTGGTCAACATTCTGCGCTCGGTGCCGTTCGTGATCCTGCTGATCGTGATGATCCCCCTGACCGTGGCCCTGGTCGGCACCTCGCTGGGCGTGGCCGGCGCGATCCCGCCGCTGGTGGCCGGCGCCGCGCCGTTCTTCGCCCGCCTGGTCGAGACCGCCCTGCGCGAGGTCGACAGGGGCGTGATCGAGGCCAGCTTCGCCATGGGCGCCAAGCGTCGGCAGGTGGTGCTGGGCGCGCTGTTGCCCGAGGCCATGCCTGGGATCATCGCCGCCGCGACGGTCACGGCCATCGCGCTGGTGTCCTACACGGCCATGGCCGGGGTGGTCGGGGCCGGCGGCCTGGGCGATCTGGCCATCCGCTTCGGCTATCAGCGCTTCCAGACCGACGTGATGGTGGTGACTGTCGTTCTGCTGCTGGTTCTGGTGCAGGTTCTGCAGATGGTTGGCGATCGAGTGGTGCGGCGGGTCTCGCACAGATAATTTGTCATCCCGGCCAAGCGCGCAGCGCGACGAGCCGGGACCGCAACAAGCGCCGGCGTGTCCGGTGATCCCGGCTCTCCGCTCCGCTGCGGCCGGGATGACAGTGGAATGTAGAATGACCGACGAAACGCCCATCCTCTCCGCCCCGCCGCCCGAACACTGGGACGAGGCCTTCGCCAAGGCGCTGATCGGCAAGACCCTGCTGGTCGGCCTGACCTTTCTGGACGAGGACGGCGAGGTCACCGAGCGCCAGCAAGTCTTCGGCGTGGTGATCGAGGCCGATGATCGCGACGGCATCGTGCTGGACCTGCTGGGCGAGCACGACGGCGACACCTATGCCCTGCCGCCCCAAACGTCAGCCATCAAGGCGGCCGAGGCGGGCGTCACCAGCCTGGCGGGCGACGCGCCCGACTTCGTGGTCAGCTGGACGATCCACGGCGCGCCGGACGAGCCGGCCAATGACGAGGATGTGAGCTAGAGACGTACCCTACGAGCCGCCTAAAAGGTCTCAAACCCTTGTCATCCCGGAAGCCTCGCAGAGGCTGTCCGGGACCCAGGGGCAGCCGCACTGCATTGGCCCCTGGGTCCCGGCTCTCCGCTTCGCTGCGGCCGGGATGACAAGCTTTGGGAGGTTGAATGAGCCAGAACCTCAGCTCTGGTCGAACGGAAACGGCAGCCTGCCGGCCTTGAACAGGATGTCGGGGTTCTCGTCATAGTCGCCCAGCTCGACATCGGCCGAGGCGGCGAAGGCCACGACCCCTTCGCGCAGCGGCGCTAGGCGCTCGGCCTTGCGGCGGGCCTCGGCGGCGTCCTTGCAGCCGATCTGCTGCTCGGCCTTCAAGCCCTTGCCGCGACCAGCGATATAGGCTTGCACGATATAGACGGTTTCCTTGGCCATCCCCACTGAGGCGACCTGTTCGGCGTCAGGGTCAAGCGATGCTTAGGCGGCGATCGGGTCGTCATAGGCCTCGCGCGCCCGGCGGATCGCCGCGTGGTTGGTGTCGGCCCAGGCCACCAGCACGGACAGCGGCTCCAGCAGACTCTCGCCCATCTCCGACAGCCTGTACTCGACGCTGGGCGGCTGGGTCGGGAAAACGTGGCGGGTGATCAGGCCGTCGCGCTGCAGGTCGCGCAGGGTCTGGGTCAGCATGCGTTGGCTGATATCGGGCACGGCGCGTTTGAGGGCGTTGAACCGCTGCGGACCCGAGGCCAGCACCATGATCAGCAGGGTGCTCCACTTGTCGCCCAGATGATCGATGACGTCGCGCACGGGGCAGGCACCATCTGCGATCGGAGCGCCTTGCCATTGCTGAAGGCTATCGAGCATCTTCTGGACGGCCATAAGGTGGTTCCCTGCAGCATACCTTGTCCCTCGAAACTGCCTCCTTCACGGAGCGAGGATGCTTCCATATCTAGTGCAGGTCTCATTCTGAGACCAGGAATTTGAAGATGAGTTTCTCCGCCTCCAAACTTCTCGTGACCGGCGCGGGCGGCCAGCTGGGCCGTCGGGTGGTCGAACTTCTGCTGGACGCCGGCGCGACCGACGTCGTGGCCGCCTCGCGCGATCCGTCCAAGCTGGCCGACCTGGCCGCGCGCGGCGTCGAGGTCCGCAAGGCCGATTTTGACGACCCCGTCTCGCTGCCGGCCGCCTTCGCCGGCGTCGAGCGCTTGCTGCTGATCAGCACCGATAGCCTGGGCGCTCCCGGCCAGCGCATCGCCCAGCATCGCGCCGCCGTGGCTGCCGCCGTCGCGGCCGGCGTCAAGCATATCGCTTACACCTCCGCCCCGTCGCCGGGGCCGCAGGTCGGGGGCGGGGTGCTGGACGACCACTTCTGGAGCGAGCAGGCGGTGATCGCCTCGGGTCTCGACTGGACCCTGCTGCGCCACAACCTCTATGCCGAGACGATACTGATGGGGGCGGGGCAGGCCGTCGCCAGCGGTCAGCTGTTCACCGCCACGGGCGGCCTGGGCCGGTCCTATGTCGCCCGCGAGGACTGCGCTCGCGTTGATGCAGCGGTGTTGCTGGGCGCGACCGGACGCCAGATCCTCGACGTCGACGGTCCCGAAGCCGTCACCCGGGACGGGCTCGCCGCATTGCTCTCCGAGGTTTCAGGCCGCCCGGTGGCCCATATCGCCGTCAGCGCCGACCAACTGCGCGACGGCTTGCTCGGCGCGGGTTTGCCGCCGTTCGTCGCCGACATGCTGGTCGACTTCGATGTGGCGGCCTCGCGGGGCTATCACGCGGTGCTGGCCCCGACCGTCAAGGCGCTGACCGGGCGCGAGCCGGGTTCCGTGCGAGACTTCCTGCGGGCCAACGCCGGGGCGCTGTAACAGCCGACGTCATCCCGGACGGTCCGAAGGGCCGATCCGGGACCACGGCAAGCGCGGAGACTTGTGGCGGTTCCGGCTCTTTGGCCGGGATGACAGGGGAGGGTGGACCCCCGATCAGGAAAACTGATTTCATAAGGCGGTCGAAACCGGGCAAAACCCTACTCGATTTATCGCCTTATGGAGCCGTTCATGGTCGCCCGCCGCGCTTTCGTCGCCCTCAGCCTCGCCGCTCTGGCGCTCACTGCCTGCGGCCCGAAGCCCGCCGCCTCGTCCAGCGCCAGCGACACCCTGACCGTCGCGGCCACGGCCATCCCGCACGCCGAGGTGCTGGAGTTCATCAAGCCCAAGCTGGCGGCCCAGGGCCTGAAGATCGAGATCAAGGTCTTCAACGACTACGTCCAGCCCAACACCCAGGTGGCCGAGAAGCGCATCGACGTCAGCTATTTCGAGACGCTGCCCTATCTGGAGACCTTCAACCGGGACAAGGGCACGCACCTGGTGCCGATCAAGGGCATCCACATTGAGCCGATGGGCCTGTACTCGGCCAAGTTGAAGTCGGTGGCTGAAATTCCGCAAGGCGCGACCGTGGCCATTCCCAACGACGCCAGCACCGAGGGCCGCGCCCTGCTGCTGCTGTCGCGCAACGGCGTGATCACCCTGAAGGACCCGACCAACGCCCTGTCCAGCCTCAAGGACATCGCCGACAACCCCAAGGGCCTGAAGTTCAAGGAACTGGAAGGCGCCACCCTGCCGCGCGTGCTGGGTCAGGTCGATCTGGCGATCATCAACACCAACTACGCCCTGGACGCCAAGCTGAACCCGACCAAGGACGCCCTGCTGATCGAAGACAGCAAGAGCCCCTATGTGAACTATTTGGTCGGCCGCCTGGACAACAAGGACGACCCGCGCGTCCAGAAGCTGGCCGCCGCCCTGACCACCCCGGAGGTGCGCGCGTTCATGCAGCAGAAGTACGAAGGCGCGGTGGTGCCGGCGTTTTAAACAGGGCGGCTAGCGCCGACTGACATTTCAGCCTACCTATCAGGGCTCAACCTGAACGGAGCCTCGCCCGTGCCACTTTCGCCTGTCCAGGACGCGCGTTCGCGGATGCTGGTGCTCGACGTCTGTTCCTCCTCGGGCCTGGAGGACTGGTCGCCGGACCTGCAGAAGGCCAAGGTCTATGAGCGGATCCTGCTGGACCTGATCCTGGGCGAACTGGCTGCCGGGCGCGCGGCTGGACGAGCAGTCGCTGGCGGCCCGCTACGAGACCGGCCTGGCCGGCGTGCGCGACGCCCTGGGCCGCCTGGCGCTGGAAGGCCTGGTCATCCGCCGCGCCCGCTCGGGCACCCTGGTCGCGCCGCTGGACCTGGTGGAGCTGCGTCAGGGCTGATGAGGCCTGGGCGCTGATCGAGCCGCACTGCGCGGCGACTCCAGAAGATGCAGGGCGGCGAGGCCAAGGCCATCCTCGACGCCTTCGCCGATGGCGAACAGGCGGCGCGCGAGCGCGACCTGCCGGCCCTGGTGGCCATGGACCAGCGCTTCCACGCCGCCGTGGCCCGCGCCAGCCAGAACCTGGCCCTGGCCCGGATCCTCATTCCCCTGCAGCACAAGGCCGCACGGTTCTGGGTGTTCTCGTTCGGCGGGGCCACCGAGGCCGAACTGATGGCCGATATCGAGCAGCACCGCGACGTGGCCCGCGTGATCGCCAAGGGCGATGTCGAAGGCTCGCGCGCCGCCATGATGCGAGTGCTGAACATCACGCCCGACGCCGTGCAGCGGCCCATGGTCGGGGCGGCCTAGGCCTTTTCCCCGGCGGGGATGACGTTCGAACTCTAATTCCCGTACTTTTCAAAGGGTGAGGCGCGGAGGTCACAGGTCTCTCGCAATATCATCTGAAATGTCAGAAGGCATTTTGACGAACGCTGCGTCATTCCCAAATGGTGCAGGTCGCCGCCCGCATCGCCGGGCAATACGGGGTTCGTCCGCATGTCGTTTCGTCGCGCGCTGCTTTCCGCCAGTCTTCTATCGCTCGCCGTTGCAGGCGGGGCCCGCGCTGAAGAGCAGATCTCCGACCAGGTCGACACGGTGCTTGTCCTGGCCCGAGACAAGGCCGGACTGCTGGAGAAGCAGCCGTCCAGCACGGTGTTCGGGATCGACAAGCCGCTGATCGAGACGCCGCGCTCGGCCAGTCTGGTCAGCGACGTGACGCTGGAGCGCTTCGGCATCGAGACCCTGGACGGGATCTCGGCCGTCTCGCCGGGCGCCCATACCGCCAGCTTCTACGGCGTGCCTGGCGCCCTGAACATTCGCGGCACCCTGGCCGAGAACTACTTCCGAGGCTTCAAGCGGGTGGAGAACCGGGGAACCTACTCGACCCCGATCGGCGGCGCGGCGCGGATCGAGATTCTGCGCGGTCCGCCGACCCCGGTCTATGGCGCGGGCAAGGTCGGGGGTTTGGTGAACTTCATCCCCAAGTCGGCCCGCGACGAAGGCCGCTTTCTGGCCCAGCCGGAAGGGCAGGTCACCGCCACCTTCGGCAGTTTCAACAAGAAGCTGCTGACCGGCCAGTTCGGCGCGCCGGTCAGCCTGGGCGCGGCCGAGGGCGGCGTCTACGCCTATGGCGAGGTCGAGGACAGCCACAGCTTCTACAAGGGCATCTATCCGCGCCGCCAGACGCTGGAACTGTCGGCAGACTTTGATCTCGGAGGCGGCTGGAGCACGGCCTTCGGCGGCATGGCGTTCCACTCCGACGGCGACGTTCAGACGCCCGGCTGGAACCGCCTGACCCAGGACCTGATCGACAACCGCACCTACATCACCGGCCGCGACACCAGCCTCAGGGACGCCGACGGCAATGGTCGCCTGACGCCCAACGAAGTGGGCTTCTATCCCTATGCCAGCGCGCTCTACATTCCGTACTACGGCTTCCCCAGCAGCGACGCGGCCCACACGCTGGACACCGGCGTCGGTACGACGAAGCTCAACCGTCGCACGGTCTATATCAGTCCGGCCGACTTCTCGAAGACGACCACCGGCACGCTCTATTTCGACCTGGCCAAGGACCTGGGCGGCGACCGAACCCTGAAGCTGCAGCTGTTCCACGACACCCAGGACAACAAGCGCTTCGTCTCCTACGGCTATCCGTCGGCCGTGGACGCCAAGGTCAGCGAGGCGCGGATCTCCCTGGCCCTGCCGACGCGCGTCGGGGCGGTCAGCGCACGGACCCTGGCCGGCGCGTCCTATCGCCGGTTCGAGGGCCGTCGGCGCGAGAGCTACAACAGTGGCCTGATCGCCATCGACCGCCGCGACATCGCCTTCGGCGCCACGGCCACCGACACCATCGACAGCCCGTTCACCAGCGAGGCCGGCGGCATCGGTTTGCAGTGGGAGAACGACAACCGCTCGACCTGGAACCAGACCGGCGTGTTTTTCACGTCGGATGTCGAGGCCGGGCGCTGGAACCTGGTCCTGGGTGGGCGCTTCGATCACTATGACGTCGAGAGCCAGGACACGGGCTTTCTCAGCTACACGGTCGCCGGTCGGCAGTCGGACGATCGCGACAAGGTGACCTGGAACGCCAGCCTGACGTACAAGACCGCGTTCGGCCTGATGCCCTACATCAGCTACGCCAAGGCTTCGGCGCTGGAGATGAGCCAGGCCGGCGACATCGCGCCCTCGCTGGTGGCCGACGGCTCGTGGCTGTCGGGTTCGGATCTCGCCGAGACCGGCGTGAAGTTTCAGCTGCTGGACGGGACCCTGGTCGGCTCGCTGGCCGCCTATCGTCAGAACCGCACCCAGCTGACCAACACCTCGCCGCCCACCGTGCAGGGCACGCGCGCCAAGGGCGTGGAGCTTGAGGTTCGGTGGCTGGCCTCGGAGCAGCTCAGCTTCACCTTCACGGGCAACAGCCAGCGCACGACGATCAAGGGGCCGGACGCTTCGTTCCAATACATCCCGGCCTATACGGCGGGCGCGGCGGGCGCGAACGCCTATGGCGGATCCTATGTGGTCTGGAGCTTCGCGGGACTGCCGGGGCGGGGCGGGGACTATGCCTACACCCTGATCCCCAAGTCAGTGGTCAGCCTGTACGGCGCCTATACCAGCAAGGGCCATGACTGGGGGCAGGCCGGGGCGACCCTGGGTGTCAGCCATGTCAGCCGCACCGCCGGGACCGTGCAGAACGCCGTGCGCTATCCCGCCTATTCCGTGGTCAACGGCTCGGCCTATGTGACGCGCGGGCCTTATACCGCCGAGCTCAACGTCGATAATCTGTTCGACACGTTCTATTTCACCCCGGACGCGGACACCTATGCCAATCTGGGCGCGCTGCCCGGCAAGGGCCGCGAATGGCGTGTGACCCTCAAGCGGACGTTCTGACCTTGGCTTCAACGGATCTGCGTCGCATCTCGCTTCTGGCCGGCTTCAGCCTGCTACTCTTCCTGATCACCGCCTCGACCTACGGTTCGCTGGGCGTGATCCTGCCGACCATGATCGGTGACCTGCACTGGAGCTTCGAGAAGGCATTCCTGGGCTTCTCGGTGCTGGGCGTCTTCACCGGCGCGTCGTCGTGGTTGCCGGCCATCCTGATCCGCAGGATCGGCGTGCGCGGCACCCTGCTGCTGGGCTCGGTCGTGCTGGGCGCGGGGCTGCTGGGCTTTGCCGGTTCTGCGAGCATCGCGCGCTACTATATCGGCGCGGCCCTGTGCGGGATCGGCTTCCAGATGGCGGCCCTGATTCCCGGCACCCACGTGCTGTCGGCGCTGTATCGCCAGCGGGCCCTGCCGTTCGGGATCTACTTCACCTTCGGATCCCTGGGCGGGGTGGCCGGCCCGTGGATGGCGCTGTCGATCATGGGCGCGACGCACAATGACTGGCGCGCCTACTGGCTGGTCCAGGCCGCGCTGGCCTGTGTGGTCGGCCTGATCTGCGCGGGTCTGGTCGGCGGGTCCAAGTGGCTGGCGGCCGCCGCTCACGAGGTCGATATCGAGGTCGAGCAAGCGGCCCGCGCGGCCCCCGCCGACGCCCGGGTGTATCGCACCTCGCACGAGTGGACGGTCAAGGCGGCCCTGCGCACGCCGCAGTTCTACGTGCTGGCGGCGGCCTATTTCACCCACCTTTTGACCGGCGTGACGGTGGCCAGCCTGTCGGTGAGCCATCTGAGTGAGATCGGTGTCGCCGCCGGTGTCTCGGCCGTGGCCGCCGCCGCCATCGCGGCCAAGATGCTGAGCCTCGAATCGCTGATGCAGACCCTGGCCCGGCTGGGGGGCGGCTTCCTGGGCGACCGGATCGATCCCAAGTGGCTGCTGGTCGGCGCGCAGGCCATGCTGGTGGCCGGGCTGCTGGCCCTGGCCCAGGCGACCACCCTGCCGCTGATGCTGCTCTACGCCCTGGGCACCGGCGTGGGCTTTGGCCTGACCGTGCTGGCCGTGACCGTGCTGCTGCTCAACTACTATGGCCGGCGAAGCAATCTGGAGCTCTTTTCCCTGACCTGCCTGGTCGGAGCCGTTTCGGCGGCGGGGCCGTTCATCGGCGGGTTCATGCGCGACCGGCTGGGGGGCTTCGCGCCGACCTTCCAGATCTTTGCGGCGCTGATCGCGGTGGTGTTCGTGGCGGCTGTGTTCATGCGCCCGCCCGCCGCGCCGGCCGATATGGTCGACGTTCCGGAGTAACGGGTTCGGCGGCTCGGGCCCGAGGGACGGGCGGACCGACCAAGAAAAAGCCGCCCCGGTTGCCCGGGGCGGCTCGATCCTGCGTCGATGACGCGGGACTTTTCTTAGAACGCGGCCTTCAGGCTGACCGTGACGCGGTCGCCGTAGATCTTGCCGTAGCCGTGCTCGTCGGTGTCCGAGTAGCGCAGGTCAGCAGCCAGTTGGCTGGTGATGGCGTAGGTGGCGCCGATGTTCCAGGTGGCGTAGTCGCCCGCCTTGTCGATTTCCTGGTGACCCAGGGCGGCGCTCAGCGACAGCTTTTCCATGACCGGGATCGAGCCGTTCACTTCGTAGTACAGAGCCTTGCCGGTCTTGAACGGGAATTCCGGCGAGTAGTAGGCGGCGAGGCCCACGGTGGCCGGACCGACCGAACGCGAAGCGGCGGCCTTCAGTTCGACGTAGCTGTACGAACCGGGCGTCGCGCCCTTGTCGTCGACATAGCCGTAATAGATGACGCCGAGGTCCAGGTTGGTGCCGGCGACAACCGGCTTCACGCCGGCATACAGGTCGATTTCAGCGGTCGGATCGTCGGAGCCGAAGTCAACGTTCGAGGCCCAGACGCCGGCGTAGCCGATGCCGTAGGTGGCGTCGACGCCGCCGAAGATTTGCGGGTCTTCCTGGGTGTTGCTGACGCCGCGGAACACGTAGTCGCTGGCGACGCCAACGTTGTACGAGAGCTTCAGCTCTTCGGCCATGGCGGCGCCGCTCAGGGCGACGGTGGCCGCAGCGGCGGCCAGCGAGATCTTCATGAGGTTCATCTGTGGTATCCCCTTGTCTGTGTCGCTTTATCAGGGCTCGCCCCGATATCGACGGCGCCTGCAAGCGCACTTAGCCGACGGCCGATTAGCCGTTGACCATCCCGTAGTTGCAATCAAGCCAGACGAAGCGCTAGTCCGAACAGTGTTATTCGACTAAAGTTTGGGCGCAGTGTGACGAAATTGCTTCAGATTCATCGCAGGAAGCCACGCTTGTCTACAACGCTTGTTTAACCTTTATCTGTGGCTTCAGCGCATCGACAGACTCGCGCCGCCCAGGTGCAGCCCGCCGTCCACCAGCAGGGTTTCCCCCGTCACGTGGCGTGAGGCGGGGGAGGCTAGAAACACTGCCGCGCCGGCGATATCCTCGGCGGTAGACGCCACTTTGAGCGGGGTCGCGGCGGCCGCGCCGGCCCGCAGACGGTCCACCCGTTCGGCGTCCATGGCCTTGCCAAACCACGGCGTATCAATGAATCCCGGGCAAATGGCGTTAACCCTGATGTGTCGGCGCAAGGCCCCGGGCCAGCGACAGGGTCATGGTGGTCATCGCGCCCTTCGACGCCGCGTAGGGAATCGACGAGCCGTTACCGACAACCCCGCGATGGACGCATTGCGTTCCGAGCGTCCGCCCACCCGCGCCGCCTCGAGCAGCGAGCGCGCCGCCCGCGTCATCTGGAAGGCGCCCACGACATTGACGCTGTAGAGCCGCAGGAAATCTTCGGCGTTCACCGCGTCGAGATCGGCGTGGTTGGGCGCGAACTTGGTCACGCCGGCATTGTTGAACAGCGCATCGATTCGCCCTGTCGACGCCGCCGCCTGGGCGATGGCCTGGCAGTCGGCGTCCACCGCCACATCGCCCTGGGCCAGCACGGCCCTGGCGCCCAGAGCCTCGACCATCCGGGCGGTTTCCTCGGCTTCCTCGGCGCTCCGCGCGAAGTTGACGACCACCAGGCCCGCGCCGCGCCCGGCGACTTCCAGGGCGATGGCCCGGCCCAGCCCCGTGGAGGCCCCGGTGACAACCACCGTAAAGCCGTCGAAATCTCGTCCCGTCATGGCGATCCTCCCGCGTTCGAACACGTGTTTGGACTTCTGTAGCGACACGGCGTCCGCTTGTCTCGCGGGCTGGAGACGCCTAAATCCCGCCAATGACAGACCTCAACGTCACCCAACTCGGCCGTATGGTCGATGCGCCTGAAAGCCCTGAAGCGGCGATCCTCGAGCGCGTGCCCAACCCGCAGTCCGACGTGCTCTATCTGGCGCGCTTCGTGGCTCCGGAATTCACCTCGCTGTGCCCGGTCACCGGCCAGCCGGACTTCGCGCACCTGGTCATCGACTATGCGCCCGGCGACTGGCTGATCGAGAGCAAGTCGCTGAAGCTGTATCTGACCAGCTTCCGCAATCACGGCTCGTTCCACGAGGACTGCACGGTGAAAGTGGCCCGCAAGATCGTCGAGATCGCGCAGCCCCGCTGGCTGCGCATCGGCGGCTACTGGTACCCGCGCGGCGGCATCCCGATCGATGTGTTCTGGCAGACGGGCGCCGCGCCCGAAGGCCTGTGGGTGCCCGAGCAGGGCGTCGCGCCCTATCGCGGCCGGGGCTGATCTAGCTGCGAACCTCGCCCTTCGACAGGCTCAGGGTGAGGCTCAAGGCAAAGGCCGTTCCGTCGTCTAACCTTTCGACAGCCGCCGGCGGTTGGCGCGGACCTTCTTGCGCAGATGCGTGAGCGAGCGTGCGGCCACCGCTGTCGGGTTGGCGCCCAGCTGACCGGTCATGGCCAGCATCGGCAGGGTCATGGCGGCCGTCATCTTCTCGCCGACCATCAGCCTGATTTCCGCATCGGCCGCCGCGCCGCCGGCGGCGATCTTCAGCGTTCGCATCCCGATCACCGACGAGGCTTCCAGCCCCATCGCCCAGGCATCCCAGGCCATGCCGGCCCAGGGGTTGTCGCGTCGTTTCATAGTCGCCTCCTCGGCTTGTCTCTCGACAACGCGCGGCGCGGCGTTTCGACCTAGCCGGGCGTCCATTCGGTGGTGATCGACGCCACGTCGGGGCGAACGCGCTCCTGCGGCTGCTCGGTGGTCGTGCCCAGATACAGGTAGCCGGCCACCTGTTCACCGGCCTCGACGCCCAGAATCTCGAGCGCGCGGGGGTCATAGGAATACCAGTCGGTGATCCAGTTGGCGCCATAGCCCATGGCGGGCGCCGCCAGCAGCAGTTGCTGGCACACCGCCGACGCGCTCTGGCGCTGCTCCCATTCCGGGATCTCGCCGGGGATGTAGCGCGAGATCACCGCCACGCAGATCGGCGGGCGCGTCAGCTTGCGCAGGGCGGCGTTGGCCTTGGCCGGATTGGCCTGGCTATCGGCCAGGGCGGTGATCTTCTCAGCGAAGGCGTCCTTGGCCGCGCCCCGCAGGATGATGAAGCGCCACGGCGCCAGCTTGCCGTGGTCGGGCACGCGGACGGCCAGGCGCAGCAGGTCCGCCAGTTCCGTCGGGGTGGGGCCCGGCGCGGTCAGGGCCATGGCCGAGGCCGACCGGCGACGCGCCAGATAGGCCAGCACCTCGGGAGCGGCTTGCACCGGCAGGGTCTCGCCAAACTCTGGCGCGGGGGGGACGGAACCGGTCAAGACGATCTCCTCGAAGCGATGTACTGCAGGTCTACCTATGGCCGGGTATCGGCCGCCACAAGTCGCGAGACGGCATGTCCGACAAACCCGCCTGGTTGAAGTCGCACGGGACACCCTGGAGCGTACGCTCGGAAAAGGTCGTTTACGACAATCCATGGATCACCGTGACCGAGTACCAGGCCACGGCCCCGACTGGGCGACCGGCGCTGTACGGCAAGGTCGGGTTCAAGAACCTGGCGATCGGGGTGGTGCCGCTGCACGACGACGGCACGGTGACCCTGGTCGGCCAGAACCGCTTTTCCCTGGCCAACTACAGCTGGGAGCTGCCTGAGGGCGGCGCGCCCATGGGCGAGGACCCGCTGGACGGCGCCAAGCGCGAACTGGCCGAGGAGGTGGGGCTCAAGGCGTCCGACTGGCGGTCAATCCTGAGGATGGAGCTCTCCAACTCGGTCACCGACGAGATATGCCACGGCTTTCTGGCCATGGGCCTGACCCCGACCGAAACCGAGCCGGACGAGACCGAGGACCTTGCCGTCGTCCGCGTTCCCTTCGCCGAAGCGCTGGACGCCGCGGTGGCGGGACACATGCCCGACTCGTTGACGGTGGCGTTACTGCTTCGGGTGCACCATATGGCGGTCAGGGGAGAGCTTCCGAGCGATCTTGCCCGGCTTGTGCTAGGATAGCGCGACCGGGCGTAGGCAGGACCTTTCCCGATTGGACTAGAGCGTTTCCAAAAAGGATGCTCTAGTGCCGCAAGGCAGAGGGAGAGCCCGGTGGCTAAGCATCTGGAAGTCGTCACGGAGCAGTCGACGCCCCCCGTATGGGCCGCGCTGCGCAACCAGGCCGAACACGCCGCCAAGGCCGAGCCGGCCCTGGCCTCGCTGCTCAACGCGGTGATCCTCAGCCATGACAACATCGCCGACGCCCTGACCTTCCAACTGGCGCGCAAGCTGGGCGACCAGGAGATGCGGGCCATGACGGCGCGCGAGTTCGCCGCCGACGCTTTCGCCTCCGATCCGGCCCTGATCGCCGCCGCCGAAGCCGACCTGCGGGCTGTGTTCGAGCGCGACCCGGCCTGCAAGGGCTATGTCCAGCCGTTCCTGTTCTTCAAGGGCTTCCTGGCCCTGCAGACCCACCGCGTGTCGCACTGGCTGTGGAACGAGGGGCGCGAAACCCTGGCCTTCTATCTGCAAAGCCGCGCCAGCGAGGTTTTCCAGGTGGATATCAATCCCGCCGCCCGTATCGGCCAGGGCGTGTTCATCGACCACGGCACCGGCATCGTCATCGGCGAGACGGCGGTGGTGGGCGACGACGTCTCGATGCTGCACGGCGTGACCCTGGGCGGCACCGGCGCCGAGCGCGGTGACCGTCACCCCAAGATCGGCCGCGGCGTTCTGCTGGGCGCGGGCGCCAAGGTGCTGGGCAACATCACCATCGGCGACTACGCTAAGGTGGCCTCCGGCTCGGTCGTGCTCAAGCCCGTGCCGCCGCACTGCACGGCCGCCGGCGTTCCGGCCCGCATCGTCAACTGCCCGACCTGCGAAGAGCCCGCCCGGACCATGGACCACACCCTGGCCGAGGCCGTGTACGACTACGTCATTTAAGGTTTGGGTGATCTGAGTGCGGTTTGGTTTCTGGAAGGGCCTGGCTCTCGCGGCGCTGCTCACCGCGAGCGCTTCCGCGCCGGCCCTGGCCGAAAAGCCGCGTCAGTACGGCTACACGGTGGTGAAGGCCTATCCGCATGACACCGGAGCCTTCACCGAGGGCCTCTTCTGGCGCGACGGCTTTCTGTATGAGAGCACGGGCCTTGAGGCCGCTCGTCGATCCGCAAGGTGACGCTGGAGACCGGCCTGCCCGAGCAGGAGCGGCTGGTGGAGTCCCGCTATTTCGGCGAGGGGATCATCGACTGGAAGGGCAAGCTGATCGAGCTGACCTGGAAGGATCAGATCGGCTTCATCTATGACCTGGCCAGCTTCGAGAAGCTCGGCGAGTTCAGCTATCCCGGTGAAGGCTGGGCCCTGACCCGCGACGAGACGCGGATCATCATGAGCGACGGCACGTCGTTCCTGCGGTTCCTGGATCCCGAGACCCTGAAGGAAACCGGCCGCGTCCAGGTGACCGACGACGGCAAGCCTGTGGATAACATCAACGAGCTGGAGTGGGTGAAGGGCGAGGTCCTGGCCAATATCTGGCAGACCGACCGTATCGCCCGCATCGATCCCAAGACCGGCCACGTGACAGGCTGGATCGACCTGAGCGGTCTGCTGAGCCCGGCGGACCTGACGGGGCCTGTCGATGTGCTGAACGGCATCGCCTATGACGCGGCGGGCGACCGGCTGTTCGTCACCGGCAAGCTGTGGCCCAGGCTGTTCGAGATCAGGCTGACGCCAAAGTCCTAGCGGCAGGCGATCAGCCGCGCGGTTTGCGACTGGGCGACCTGGCCCGAGCCTCTCCGGCGGTCAGCCCGTAGGCGACCGCGCCCCAGATGATGACCAGCGCCAGGATCTGGGGCGGCGTGATGCGCGGGGAGGGTTGAGGAGGCATGACCGCCTTATCCCGCAGTTGAATCCGTCGCGATAACGACTTATCCGTCGGCCTTCTGTGAGGTTTCGTCACATGGCTCGCCGCGCCCTGCCATCGCTGAACGCCCTGCGGGCCTTCGAGGCCTTCGCGCGGCATGGCAGGATGACCCTGGCCGCCGACGAGCTGTGCGTCACCCATGGCGCGATCAGCCGGCAGATCCGCCAGCTTGAGGCGCAACTCGGCGTCGCCCTGACCGAGGGGCCGCGTTCGCGCCTGCGAATGACCGAGGCGGGTCTGAAGCTGGCCCAGGGCCTGTCGCCGGCCTTTGACCAGATCGAGGCCGCCGTGCCGCGTCCGCCGCAGGTGGGCCCGCGCCCGCTGGTGGTGTCATGTTTGCCGACCTTCGCGATGAAGTGGCTGATCCCGCGCCTGCCGCGCTTTCAGGCGGCGCATCCGGATATTCCCGTGCGGGTCATGGAGTCCAACGGCCCCTTCGACTACCAGGGCGACGGCGTCGATCTGGCGATCCGGATGCGCGTCCCGGGCAGGACCTATCCCGAGGACTCGGTCGAGACGCCGTTCATGGGGCATTTTCATGGGCCGGTGATGTCGCCGGACCTGGCCGCCAGCATCGAGCCGACCCTGGCGCGGATCGGCGCCCTGCCGCGCCTGCACACCCGCACCTTTCCCGAGAGCTGGTCGGAGTGGGCGGAAAAGATGCCGGGCAAGCTGCCCGCGCCGGTCAGTGAGCAGGAGTTTGACCACTATTTCTACCTGATCGAGGCCGCCGCCGCCGGGATGGGCGTGGCAGTCGGGCCCTGGGCCTTCGTGCAGCGCGATCTGGCCAGCGGGCGACTGGTGGCGCCGCTGGGGTTCGTGGCGGGAGAGGCCCAGGTGGTCGTCCTGACGCCGGCGGGCGGGCCCGCGCCGGCCGCGCTTCTGTTCCGCGATTGGCTGGTGGAAGAGGGAAGAACCTCGCCCCTGCCGCCGACTTTGCCGGAAGCGGCTTGCGACTCCGGCGCGGAACGCTAGGTTCGCGTCGATACGCGCCACGGCGCCCAACGAGAAAACAGGAGCTCCCCGTGGACGCTGCATCCATCGAAAAGATCGAAAAGCATCTGAAGCGCACCTTCGGCAACCCGCACATCGCCGTGAAGGCGCGCCCGAAGCAAAAGGACTCCGCCGAGGTTGAAGTGGCCGGCGAGTTCATCGGCGTCGTCTTCCAGGACGAGGACGAGGACGGCTCGTTCATGTTCGAAATGGCGATCCTGGCCGAAGACCTCGACTAGAATTGACCCGCCGCGCGGCCGCTGATCAGGCGGCCGCCGGCGTTTATCGTCTTCCGCCCCCGGGCTCCGCATCGACCATGACCCACCTCCTGGATCGGCCGGTCTGGTCGGCGTTCACCGGTCGGCAGGCGGATGTCGCGATCCGGCGCGGCGGCGCCTTGCGCGTGCATCCAGACTTCGGCCTGTTCGCTGGGGCTGTGGATAACTCTTCCGAAGCGCTCGCCGATCTCGGCGAACTGGTGCGTGAAATGGGGACCGTCGGCCTCATCGAGCGGGCCGCCGCGCCGCCTGTTCCAGGGACCGAAGTCGTCTCCAGCGCAGTCTGCCTGCAGATGGTCGCCGAGACCGTCGTTCCGGCCTGGGAGGTCGCCTTTGAGCTGATATCGCTGGGCGACGCCGACGCGGGCGAGATGCTGGCCCTGGCCACCCTGACCAAGCCCGGCCCGTTCTTCGCCCGCACCCACCAACTCGGCAGCTTCATCGGCGTGCGGGTCGACGGCCGTTTGATCGCCATGGCCGGCGAGCGGATGCGGCCCGATGGCTTCACCGAGGCCAGCGGCGTCTGCGTCCATCCCGACCATCGCGGCCAGGGCTATGCCGCCCGGCTGCTGCGCGAGGTGACGGCCAGGATCCTGGCTCGCGGCGAGAAGGTCTTCCTGCACAGCTATGCCGACAACGCCACGGCCATCGGTCTGTATGAGTCGCTGGGTTATCGCGGCCGCAGCGAGGTGACCTTTACGATCCTCAAGCCGGCCTAGCCGCCAAGAAAAACCCCGGAGGATGCTGGTCCTCCGGGGTTGATCCTGTCGGATGCGGGGCGCTTCAGACGCTGGCCGTCTTGGCCGCCGCCTTGCGCGCCCAGCTGTAGAGCCCGAACACCACGATGGCTGCGGCGATCAGGGCCAGGATCATGCCGATGTGCTCGGATGGCGCGAACGCTACGGCCAGGGGCTCGCCCTTGTTGGTGGCCACGATCAGGCCGGCCAGGGCGACGTTGAACAGGCTCTCGCCGACGATGAAGCCCGAGGCGATCAGCACGCCCAGGCGCTTGGCCGGTTCGGCGGTTTTGTCCTTGGCGACGACCTTGTCATAGATCCAGCCGGCGACCGCGCCGACCACGACGGGGGCGGTGACCGAGCTGGGCAGGTAGATGGCCAGGCCCACGCCGAGCGGCGGCAGGCTGAGGCGCCCCGCGCTGGACTTGCGCAGGATGGCGTCGACGACCACCAGGGCGAGGCCGATCAGGGCGCCGACGCCGAGCAGGCTCCAGTTGAGGTCGCCGCCCAGCACGCCCTTGGCTAGGGTCGAGATCAGCGTTGCCTGGGGTGCGGCGAGAGGATCATTGGAGATCGAGTCGAGATTGGGCGCGCCGGCGAAGCCGTTCGAGCGGTTCAAGAGCTCAAGCACGAACGGAATGACGATGGCGCCGGCGATGACGCCGATCACCAGGGCGACCTGCTGCTTCCACGGGGTGGCGTCGACCAGCTGACCGGTCTTCAGGTCCTGCAGGTTGTCATTGGCGACGACGGCCACGGCCAGAACCACGGTGGTGACATAGAGGGCGAAGGCGACCAGGGCCTTGGTGACGTCGGGGCCGATCACGCCGCGCGCGGCCGCGCCGACCATCAGCGAGGCGCCCAGCACGGTCAGGATCGCGATGCCGGAGACCGGGCTGTTGGACGAGCCGATAAGGCCGGCCATGTAACCGCAGACGGCGGCGGCCAGCAGGCCGGCCACCAGCACATAGCCGACGCCGATGGAGACCAGCGGAACCGTCAGGCTGGTGATCGGACCGCCGACCAGGAACTGCGCCAGGAACCAGCCGGCCGGGGCCAGCAGCAGCAGGGTGACGAGGCCGACGATGGTGATCGGGATGTCCTGTTCGGTGCGGGGAATGACCGCGCCGTCGATCTTGCGGGCCTTGCCGGCCTCCAGCGACGACATCAGGCCGCTCCAGATCGGACCGGCCAGCTTGCCCAGGGTCCAGATGGCGGCGGCGCCGATGACGCCGGCGCCCATGAAGCGGACTTCGGTCTTCCAGACGGTGAGGGCGTGCTTGGCCGCGTCCGCGCCGGGGATCTGGTGGATCGTGGTCATGATCGGCACCAGCACGCCCCAGGCGATGGCCAGGCCGGCGAACATGGCGACGCCGACGGTGATGCCCATCAGGTGGCCCGCGCCCATCAGGGCCAGCGAGCTGGAGGCGCCGATGCCGGTCGCGCCGGCCCCGGCCTTGAAGTAGCCCGCGACCTCGGCGGCGAAGATCTTGGCGGCGGCCAGGGCGGCGAAGGCGGCCGAGGCGATGGTGCCCAAGGTGACGGCGATCAGGCCCGCCTGGCCCTCGGCCTCGCCGGCGCGGGAGCCGGTGCCGACCTTCAGCACTTCAGCGGCGGCGACGCCTTCGGGGTAGGGCAGGTCGGAATTGGTCACCAGGGCCCGGCGCAGGGGGATGGTGTACATCACGCCCAGTATGCCGCCGACGGCGCAGGCGCCGAAGGTGGGCAGGAACGGAATGTGCGCCCACCAGCCGATCATCAGCAGGCCGGGCAGCACGAAGATCACCGACGACAGCGTCCCCGCCGCCGAGGCGATGGTCTGGACGATGTTGTTTTCCTGGATGGTGGCCGTCTTGAAGGCCCGCAGCAGGGCCATCGAGATCACGGCGGCAGGGATCGAGGTCGCGAAGGTCAGGCCCACCTTTAGGCCCAGATAAACCTGGGCGGCGGTGAAGACCAGGGTGATCAAAATCCCCAGCAGGACGCCCCGGAGGGTGAACTCCGAGCGTGGTGCGGCGTCGGCCATGAAGCAGTCCCGAAACAGTTAAGGCGGCCGGACCTTGCACGTCCGACCGCCCCCAACTCAAGCCTTCGATTGAGCCGCTGTTACAAAATCACAGAACGCCCAGCATCTCCGCGACCAGCGGGTGGCGGACGATGTCGCGGTCGGCGAGGCGAACCACGCCGATGTTCTCCAGCGCGTCGAACCGGGCGGCCACATCGGCCAGGCCCGAGATGCCGGGCAGCAGGTCGGACTGGTTGGGGTCGCCGGTCACGACCATCGTGGAGTTCCAGCCCAGGCGCGTCAGCAGCATCTTCAGCTGCATGTAGGTGCAGTTCTGGGCCTCATCGATCACCACGAAGGCGTTGTTCAGCGTCCGGCCGCGCATGAAGCCCACCGGAGCGATCTCGATCGAGCCCTCGGCCATCATGGCGCGCATGCGCCGGGTTGAGAGCCTGTCGGTGAGGGCGTCGTAGAGCGGGCGCAGATAGGGAGCCAGCTTGTCTTCCATGTCGCCCGGCAGGTAGCCGATCGACTCGCCGGCCTCGACCGCCGGACGCGACAGGACGATGCGGGCCACGCTGCCGGCTTCCAGCGCCTCAACGGCCTTGGCGATGGCGATGTAGGTCTTGCCGGTGCCTGCCGGGCCCAGGGCCATGACCAGGTTCTTGTTGTCGATAGCCTCCATCAACTCGGCCTGGCCGGGTGATTTGGGTTTGATTGTCTTGAGGTAACTCTGGTCCCGCTCCGGATTTCGCGGAGCGCCGTCATGGCCGAGCGGCGACCAGCCGTTTCCGCGCTCCCGAACATCGATCGGCAGGCGGCGTACCTTTGCGTCGTCACCATAGTTGCCAGTCTCGATCGCGCCTTCACGCGCCATACGCTTCAGGGCTCGCTTGGTCATGGAAGCCTCCATTCAGGCATGAAAAAAGGACGAGGCCGTATGGCGTCGTCCTTGGCGGTGGGGAGGAGATGAACAAAGACCCGTGCGTCGCGCGACGGCTCGGCGCTTGGCCGAGAGGGCGGTGGTTCGAGAGAACGCCTGCACGCCAAGAGCGACACCCTGGTCTCCGTTATCGGGAGCCGGAACCGAACATCGGCCCCGGTGGGAATCGACGGGATTTCTCCTTCGAATCGCCCGACTACAATGATGCTAACGTGGTTTCTCAGATGTTAAGCAAGCAACGATTTTAAGAAAATGGGGTGTACGGATGACTGTCTATTCCTTGGGCGCCGTCGGCCCGACGCTTCCCGCGCCAGGCGATTACTGGATCGCGCCGACGGCATCGGTCATGGGCAATGTCATTCTCAAGAAAAATGCCAGTATTTGGTGGGGCGTGGTTGCTCGCGGGGACAACGATCCGATTGAAATCGGCGAGAACAGCAACGTTCAGGATGGTTCAGTACTTCATACCGATCACGGCGCGCCGCTGACCATTGGCGCGAATGTGACCATCGGTCACATGGTGATGCTGCATGGCTGCACCATCGGCGACGGCTCCCTGATCGGCATCGGCGCGATCGTGCTCAACGGCGCCAGGATCGGCCGCAACTGCCTGATCGGCGCCGGGGCCCTGATCACCGAAGGCAAGGAAATTCCCGACAACTCGATGGTCATGGGCGCTCCGGGCAAGGTGGTGCGCGAGATCGGCGAGCAGCACGCCCTGATCCTGCAGGCCTCGGCGATGCACTATGTCGAGAACTGGCGGCGTTACCGTCGCGACCTGTTGGTTCGCGAAGACGCCTGAGGGCGGAGGCTGGAGCGCCGCTTCCTTCAGGGGGAATCGGGAAGCGGCGCTCCGGTCTCGCGTTGGGCAACAAGCGCGAGCGGCGGGGCCGGGACATGCGTGCTGTCACCGGCCGAAGTCTGGAAGATCGGAGGGCAAACCGATCCCTTGCTCTTGGAAAGACTCCATCACCAATTTGGTTGCATTGGCAAGGCTGTTCGCCTTATGCGCGACGGTTCGGGTTGGGCATGATCCGACCTGGAAGGGACCTGTCGTGCGGCGTGACCCTCGTGACGTCGGCCCGAAACCCTCAGCCTGATTTCCGAGCACTGGATCGGGCGCTCGGCTTTTTCGCCGCGCCGGCCTTGGCCTTCTGCGCGGTTGGCGAAGACTTTCCCGCCAGACTGGCCCGCAGCGCGGCCATCAGGTCGACCACGTTGGTGTCCTCGACCTCGACGACCGTCTTGACCTTGTGACCCTTCTGCTTGTCGGCGATCAGCGCCTTCAGAGCGGTCTCGTAGCGATCAACGAACAGGGTGGGATCGAACGGGCCCTTCTGCTGTTCGATGATCTTCTCGGCGATGGCGATCATGGCCTTGTCGGGCGCCTTGTCGGTGATCGACGCGAAGATCTCGTCGGCCTTGCGCACCTCGTCGTCGGTGCGAAGCGAATAGGCCAGAATGCCCTGGCCTCGCGGCTCCAGGGCCAAGAGCCGCTCGCGGGTCGAGAGCACCACCCGGCCCAGCGCGATCTGGCCTGACCGTTCCATCGCCTCGCGGATGACGGCGAAGGCCTCCTGGGCCAGCTTGCCGTCGGGGGCCAGATAGTAGGGGTTGTCCCAATAGATCCGGTCGATGTCGGCGGCGGGAACGAAGCGCTCGATGTCGATGGTCTTGGTGCTCTCCAGCTTGACTGACTTGATCTCCTCGTCGGTCAGCAGCACGTACTGGCCGTCGGAGATCTCGTAGCCCTTGACCAGATCGGCGCGCTCGATCGGACCGGTGTCGGGATCGGTCGCGACCATCTTGATCCGGTTGCTGGTCTTGGGGTTGATCAGGTTGAAATGCACGTCGCCGCCGCTATCGGTCGCCGTGTAGAGCGCGACGGGACAGGTCACGAGCGACAGGCGAAGGTGTCCCTGCCAGGTGGGTCGATAAGCCATGTTCCAGATCCCTCGCGCCACGACGGCCGGCCAGGAATCGTGAACGGCTGACCCGCTGATTTGTTCTGCTGAAGGTGAGAAGGTCCTGGCGAAGCGGGCGGCTGACGGCTGGTTGCCCGGAGACGGAGCGGGGTTCAAGGCGAGCAAAGGATCAAGAATGCGGTCTGTTCGTTCCTGTCGGGCAACGCCTGGAGCCATGACGCCATGACGAAACTCGCGCTCTATCAGGAGAAGCGTGATTTCAGGAAAACCGCCGAGCCGTCAGGGCGTGAGGTCCGGGTGGTCGCGGCCGGCCAGCTTCGCTTCGTCATCCAGAAGCATGACGCCACGCGGCTGCACTTCGATCTCAGGCTGGAGCACGAGGGGGTCTTCAAGTCCTGGGCGGTTACGCGCGGGCCGTCGCTCGATCCGCGCGACAAGCGCCTGGCGGTCGAGGTCGAGGATCATCCGCTGGACTATGGCGACTTCGAAGGGACCATCCCCAAGGGCCAATATGGCGGCGGGACCGTTCAGCTGTGGGATCGTGGCTACTGGGCTCCCGAAGCCGGCTTCGAGGACATCGACAAGGCGCTGAAAAAGGGCGAGCTGAAGTTCGTCATGGAGGGCGGGCGCCTGCACGGCTCATGGGTGCTGGTGCGCCTGCGCGACGAGGGCAAGCGTCACAACTGGCTGCTGATCAAGCATCGCGACGACGCCGCCGTCGATGGAAACGGCGGCGCGCTGGCGGCGGAAGACCGCTCCATCGCCTCGGGCCGCAGCATGGCCCAGATCGCCCAGGGTGAGGGCAAGGGCGCGTCGCCGTTCATGACCGCCGCCAAGGGGCAGCCCGATGCGGTCTGGAACACCACGGAGACCCGGGGGCGGTCCCCCAAGCCGTCAAAGCCGACCGCCACGTCCCGGAAGGCGCGGCCGAAGGCGGCGTCCGTACCCAGCTTCGTCGAACCCCAGCTGTGCAAGACCCAGGAAAAGCCGCCCGGCGGACCGGGCTGGGCGCACGAGATCAAGTTCGACGGCTATCGGATGCAAATGCGCGTGCTGGGCGGCAAGGCGACCCTCCTTACCCGCAAGGGGCTGGACTGGTCGGCGAAGTTCCCGGCGCTGGTGAAGGCCGCGGCCGCCTTGCCCGACGGCCTGTTCGACGGCGAGGTTGTGGCGCTGGACGACACCGGCGCGCCCGATTTCGTGGCGCTGCAGGCGGCCATATCCGACGAGCGGACGGACGACCTGATCTTCTTCGCCTTCGACCTGCTGTTCGAGGGCGAGGCGGACCTGCGCGACCTGCCGCTGTCAGAGCGAAAGAGCCGCCTGAAGGCGCTGCTGGCCGGGGCGCCTTCGACGGTGCGCTATGTCGATCATTTCGTGACGGCCGGCGACGCGGTTCTGCAATCGGCCTGTCGCATGGATCTTGAGGGCATCATCTCCAAGCGGCTGGATGCGGCCTACAGGTCGGGACGCGGCGACAGCTGGGTGAAGTCCAAGTGCCGTCAGGGCCACGAGATCGTCATCGGCGGCTGGACCACCACGGGCCAGGCCTTCCGCTCCCTGCTCGCGGGTGTCTATCGCGGGGACCGCCTGATCTATGTCGGGCGGATCGGCACGGGCTATGGCCGTGAGAAGGTCGCCCGGCTGACGCCCAGGCTGCAAGCCCTGGAAGCCGACACCAGCCCGTTCAGCGGCAAGGGCGCGCCGCGTGCGGCGGAGGGTGTTCACTGGGTCAGGCCCGAGCTGGTGGCCGAGATCGAATATGCCGGCTTCACCGGCGAGGGCCTGATCCGCCAGGGGGCCTTCAAGGCCCTGCGGGAAGACAAGCCCGCCAGCGAGGTCGAGGCCGAGGCGCCGGCGGCCGCGTCCACGCCGCTGAAGACCCCCGACGCGTCGCCGCGCGTGGTGCGGCAGGCCGGCGCTTCCACGGTCATGGGCGTCACCCTGTCCAGTCACGACAAGGCGCTGTGGCCGGATGGTGGTGATGGCCAGCCCGTGACCAAGCTGGATCTGGCGCGCTACTACGAGGCGGTCGGCCCCTGGATGCTGCCGCATATCCAGGGGCGGCCCTGCTCCCTGATCCGCATGCCGGACGGGCTTGGCGGCGAGACCTTCTTTCAACGCCACGCCACGCGCGGTGCGTCGGCCCTGTTCACGCAGGTCGAGGTCGCGGGCGATCGAAAGACCTACCTTCAGCTGGACCGGGTGGAGGCCCTGATCGCGGCGGCCCAGATCGGCGCCGTTGAACTGCACCCTTGGAACTGCGAGCCTTTCGCGCTGGAGCAGCCGGGGCGACTGGTCTTCGATCTCGACCCCGCGCCCGATGTGGACTTCGGCGAGGTGATCGCGGCGGCGCGAGAGGTGCGCGACCGGCTGGAGGACCTGGGACTGGTCAGCTTCTGCAAGACCACGGGCGGTAAGGGTCTGCATGTCGTCACGCCGCTGAAGGCCAAGGGCGTAGACTGGCCCACAGCCAAGGCCTTCGCGCGCGACGTCTGCAAGGCCATGGCGGCCGACGCCCCCGATCGGTTCCTGATCACGATGGCCAAGAAGGCTCGGGCCGGCCGGATCTTTCTGGACTATCTGCGCAACGACCGGATGGCGACTGCCGTGGCGCCCTTGTCGCCGCGCGGCCGGCCGGGCGCCCCGGTGTCGTTTCCGCTGACCTGGACCCAGGTCAGGGCCGGTCTGGACCCCGCGCGCTACACGCTGCGCACCGCGCCGGGCCTGATGGGCAAGCTCACCGCCTGGGAAGACTATCCTGAAAGCGAACGCTCCCTGGCGACCGCCATCAAGCGCCTGGGCAAGGTCTAGGCCCGGCCCAGGCGGCCGGGCCAAACGCCGGACGGCGAGCTTGAAGGGTTGATCCGCGCCCGGGTGCGCTCGCCCGTGCGGGCAAAGTGGATGTCGATGATCTTGTCGCCCAGGATCAGGCTGTCGATGTCGAGGCGATCGACGCCGATCGGCAAGCGCGGATCTGTCAGGCGCACCTGCCGCTTCCAGCCATCGATGCTGACGCCAAGGCAGGCCTGCAGCATCATGAACACCGAACCCGCCGCCCAGGCCTGGGGAAGGCAGGCGACCGGATAGGCGACCGGGGGCTCGCCGGCGGCGCGGGAGAAGCCGCAGAACAGCTCCGGCAGACGCATCCCGAAGTTCGAGGCGGTCTCGAACAGGCCCGCCAGCATCCTGACAACGCCCTGGCGCTCGCCATAGCGCGCCATGCCCAGCACGCACATCGCGGTGTCATGCGGCCAGATCGAGCCGTTATGGTAGGACATCGGATTGAAGCGCGGCTCGCCCGCCGCCAGGGTCCGAAAGCCCCAGCCAGCATGGAAGGCCGAGCTCAGCAGGGTCTCGGTGACGCGCTTTGCGCGTTCAGGGCTGGGCAGTCCCGAAAAGAGCAGATGGCCGGGGTTCGAGCCCCGCACCCGACAGGGCTGGCCCACACCGTCGATGGCCATGGCGTAGAAGCCCTGATCCTCCATCCAGAAGCGATCCTCGACCGTCTTGCGCAGGATTTCAGCGTGCCGGCTCCAGCGGCGGGCGTTGGCCCGATCATCGCGGCGCCTGGCGAGGTCGGCCATGCCCTTGAACGCGGCGTAGGCATAGCCCTGCACCTCGACCACGGCGATGGGCCCCACGGGAAAGCGGCCGTCGGCGTGGAAGACGCTGTCTTCGCTGTCCTTCCAGTTCTGGTTCGACAGCCCGCTGGCGGCGCCGCGTGCATAGTCGATCAGACCGTCGCCGTCGCTGTCGCCGTACTCCTCGATCCAGCCGACGGCCTTGACCATGGCCGGCCAAAGCTCATCGACGAAGGCCATGTCGCCGGTGCGGTCGGCATAGGCGCAGGCCAGGCCCACGAACAGGGGCGTGGTGTCGACCCCGCCGTAGTATCGCGCGAAGGGAAGTTCGCCCAAGGCGGTCATCTCACCGCGCCGGGTCTCGTGCATGATCTTGCCCGGCGCGCTGTCCTGGAACGCCGAGACCTCGACCGCCTGATACTTGGCCAGATAGGCCAGCACGCCGCGCGCCAGTTCAGGTTGGATCCACAGTACCTGCCAGGCGGTGATGATCGCGTCCCGGCCAAACGGGGTCGAGAACCAGGGGATGCCCGCATAGGGGTAAGGCCCGGTGTCGAGTTCGGTGGTCAGCAGCGCAAGGTCGGCGCGCGACTTTTCGAGCCACTCGTTGAACAGCCGACCGGAACTGTGCAGCCGCGCGCCGCGCCGGATGCGGTGGCGCATGCTCAGCTTGGCGCGGGCCGCCGCGTCGCGCCAGCGCGCGCGGCTTGGCGGCTGCGCCAGGATCGGGCCGATCTCGACATACAGCTCAAACCGGTCGGCGGCCGCCAGCATGAACAGGAAATCCGCCCGCGAGGACGATAGGCGGCCCGGCGGCTCGGAAAAGCTGATGACGCTTCCGCGGTCCACCCTGTCCAGGCCGGTATAGGCGAAGGTCACCGAACGACCTTCGGCCACGGGCGTATGGTTCACCCCGCGCGCGCCGCGTTTGCTGCCGCGCACCTCGAACATGTCGCTGAAGTCGGCGTCGAACTCCAGGCTGACCGGCAGCATCACCAGGTCGCGGCTGTAGTTGGAGAAGGTGATGCGCTCATAGCAGCGCTGGCCCCACAGGAACCGTTTTCGCTCCAGATGGATGGTGCCGTGTGGCGCGGCGCCGGCCCCCAGCAGCGGCAGGTTCTGGTTGGTGGCGTGGCAGTTGAAGAAGACGTTGTCCTGCGAAACCGACGAACTCAGGTGCGAAGGCGCCTGGCCGCCGAGCGTCAGCTTGAACCTGGACAGAAGGCGGGTGTCGTTGTGGAACAGGCCGTCGCCGACGCCGCCGATGTCGCCGAAGGAGTCGGCGACCAGGAAGGTGTCATGGTCCTTGAGCGCATAGAGGGGAAACGGCGGGCGAGGCTCGCTCATCCGTTCGTCGCTGGTCGTCGCGGCGGGCGCCGCCGCTAGGTCATCCATCGTTTTGCCCTGTCTGCGGTCAGGCGCGAAGCGCGAGATCCTGGCCCGCGACGAGGCCCTGGAGCTGTCGCGCGTAGAGGGCCTGGTAGCGCCGCGCCATGGCGATGGCCGAGAAGCGAAGGTCGAAGCGATCGCGGATCGCGCGTCGGCTGAGGCTTCCAAGCCGCGCCACGGCGTCGGCCGCTTCGCTTTCACTGTTGACGATGAAGCCCGTCAGTCCGGGTTCAATGACTTCGGGAACCGAGCCGCGCTCATAGGCGATCACCGGCGTGCCGGCGGCCATGGCCTCGATCATCACCAGGCCGAAGGGCTCCGGCCAGTCGATCGGGAACAGCAGGGCGTCCGCGCCGCCCAGAAACGCGCCCTTCTCGTGCTCGCCGATCTCGCCGATGAACTCGACCAGAGGATCGGCCAGCAGGGGTTCGACCACTTCATGGAAATAGGCGACATCGACAGGGTCGATCTTGGCGGCGATCTTCAGGCGACGGCCGGAGCGCTTGGCGATGGCGATCGCGCGTTCGGGGCCCTTCTCCGGAGAGATGCGCCCCAGGAAGGCCAGATAGCCTTCGGTGCTGTCATGATAGACGTCGCTGTCGGCGTGGACGCCATGCAGCACTGTGCCGATCCAGTTGGCGTTGGGCAGCGGCGCGCGTTGGGAGTTCGAGATCGAGACCAGCCCAAATTCCGGGTAGCGGCGATACAGATCCGGCAGGTCCTTCAGGTCCAGGCGGCCATGCAGGGTCGTCAGGGTCTTTTCGGCCATGTCGGCGAACAGGCCAAACTGCAGCATGTCGGTATGGAAGTGGATGATGTCGAAGTCATCGGCCCTGTCGCGCACTTCCAGCAGCATGGCCAGGTGAGCGGCGAGGTCGGATTTCAACGCCGCCGGATCCAGCCGTATGGCCTGATCGCGCACGACCACCAGATTGGCCTTGGTCTGCGCCTCGGCGCTGGCGAACAGCGTCACCTCATGACCCAGTTCGACCAAGGCGTCGGTCAGATGGGCCACCACGCGTTCCGTTCCGCCATACAGGCGAGGCGGGACGGCTTCGTACAGCGGCGGCACCTGGGCGATACGCATGGCAAGCTCTTCCCCAAAAGCGGCCTGACGGTCGGCCGACTTCTGAAACCTCCCGGCGAGCCCATGGTTCCGTTCGCGCCCAAGACTCCCAGTTTTGGGTCTTCTGGGCGGTTCGAGACCTGCTTGCGCTAGGAAGACCTGCTGGCGACCGCGCGGAGTAATGTTCGAAAACCCTGGGCGGCGGCGAGGGTGGCGGGGGCGTCGAGGCAGCGTTCGTCATCTTCCGCCACGTGGTGGTAGCGGTGAACTCCGAAGACGCCGGCCGCCGGCGCGTAGCCCGCCTTGATGACCTCGTCGAGTTCTCCGGCCGACAGGACGGCGCTGGAGACCGGCGCTTCGTAGCCGATCTGGCCTGCGAAGATAGCGCGGGCCAGCGGCAGCAACTGCGGCGTGATCGAAAGGATACGCTGGCTGTCGACGCTGGGCAGCGGTGTCCACTTTCCGGGAAGTTCATGCCAGTCGCGCGCCGCGACATTGGCCCCCAGATGGAGCCAGAAGCGGGTCGCCTCGGGCGGCGGCGCGATCTGCTTCATCGCTTCGGCGGCGCCGAGATACTCGTATTCGTGGCCGGTGTTGCACACGAAGGCGAGATCGTGGTCCGTGATCGCCGCTGCGGCCCAGCGCGCCAGGTCCAGCCAGGCGGCTATGCCCGGCCCACGCTCCGCCGCGCAGCCGAACCAGCCCGACCGTGGCGTGGACACCGCCAGCCAACGTCCTTTGCCGCGGTCAATCCGTCCCACGAAATTGAAGGCCGATCGTTGGCCGCCTTGACCGTCGATCGTCAGACGGACCTCCTTTCGGTCGAAGGCTGCGGCCAGGAACGGCCCCGCCGCCTCGGGCGCCAGCAGGGCGACCGGGCCGGGGAACATCGGCTTGCGGCCATCGGTGTTCAGCGCGATCACCTTGCCCGTGGGACCATTGGTGATCGCCACCACGGCCTTGGATCCGGCTGCGAAGGCCGCCTCGATCGGGCCGCGCGCGGCCTTTGCCAGCATCGTGGACCAGCGTGCATAGGGCAGGTCCACCAGGGCGATCGCCCCCGCGAGCGAACCCGCGAAGCGGCCGGCCGCGTCGACCCTGACAAGCGGTCCGGAAATGCCGCCGGGTCCGGTCGTCACGACGATGGGGTGGGGGTGGACTGGGACGCTTGGTCCATCGATGGCGAGCTCGGCGCGCGTGGTGTTGAAGAAGGGAACGGAGAACGCCTGCTTCTCGATCGCATAGCCCGCCGTTTGGAGCTCGCTGGCCAGCCACTCGCCGCACGTTGTGTCGCCGGGGCCGCCAGCCCGCTTTTCCCCGAAGCCGACGTATTTGAGCAGGTCGGCCTGGATCCTGTCGTGGGTAGAGGGCGAGGCGGCGGCTCCGCTCAAGGACACCAGCGCACCCGCGCCCAGAAATGTCCGCCTGCTGGTGTCGATCATGCCGGGTCCCTCGTCGTCTTTTGCAAAAGTCGTCGCGATGCCGCGTGATTGCGCGGCCAAGGCGCGGGAGACAGTGGCCGCCACTCTGTTCGAAGGATCGCTCGGTTCAAGAGGGGGGAGCGCGCCGGGGCAATGGGATCAGCCAATGACCTTTATCAGCCTCAGCCAAAGCTGCTGATCGAAGTCGGGATCGCGCGAAGCCGCGCCGGTGCGCACGACCACCAGATGCCGGCTGGGCACGACATAGAGGCGGCGATCGAGCGCGCCGAGCGCGCCCACCAGGTCGGCGGGCGCCGCAGGGATCAGCGGGCCGTCCCGGCGGCTGGCCTGCGGGCGAAGGGCGTAGTCGCCGCCGTTCAACCACCACAGGCGGCCATAGGCCGGGTTGGTGGGCGAGCGGGTGAACAGGGCGTTCAGTTGGGCTCTCGAGACGACGCGCACGCCGTTTTCGGCCACGCCGCCGTTCAGCACCATGAGGCCGAAGCGCGCCACGTCGTGCGGCGTGTTGACCAGACCGGTGTCGTTGCCGACCGAGGCCAGGGCGGCGGGACGCTTGCGCCAGGCGGTGTCCTTCATCCCGGTCGGCTTGGTCAGCCAGTCCTGGGTGATCGTCTCCAGCGGCTGGCCGGCGGCGGCCGAAACCACGCGCTTGGTGATTGCGTAAACCGGGGTGTTGTAGAAAAAGACCGATCCGGGGGGCGCGACGTAGGCGAACGTCTCGTCCAGCCCCGAGCTCATCGTCAGCACGTCGATGACCCGGATGCGCGCTTCCTGTTCGGGCGAGGCCTTCGACCAGCCTACGCCCAGGTAGCTGGAGACGGGGCTGTTGATGTCGATCAGCCCCTTGTCGATGGCGATCGCGACCAGGATCGCGACGAAGCTCTTCTGCTGCGAGGCGACGTCTTCCAGAAGCCCGCCGTCGCCGGCTTGGCCCTGGACGAAGTTCGCAAACATTCGGTCGTCGGCAGGCGCCGGCCAGGTCTGGTCGATCAGCGTCTTGCCGTTCTCGATGACGATGAAGCCCGTGCTCCCGTGGCTGCGCAGATAGTCGAGGAGATCCGTCGTCTCCGACGACACGGTCGCGGCCTGGGCCGTGATCGCAGGCGGCGTCGCGCACGCAGCCGGCCCAAGGGCCAGAGTCGACGCGGCTACGGCCACGATCAGGCGGAGGAGAGCATTGCGCATCACGCGGGCTTTCATCTGGTGGCGAGCGCTGTCCGGCCTCAAGGCTAGACGCGCCCGGCCTTCAAGAGAGCCGGGACGCGCCAGGATCGTTGCCTGAGCTCTGGTCGCGGCAGATAGGCGCGAAGGGCCAGGCGCATGCGTCCGGCGGGGGAGGGGAGCCAGTTGGCCGCCATGTCCCCCGACGGTCGATCCCGCTGCAGCAGGATCTCGAACCCGCCGTCAGCATCCTTGATCAGCCCGGGCGTGCGATCGCCGATCGCGTAGCGGCCGATAGGATTTTCCGTGAAGAAATAGCGGCCTTCCGGCGTGACCTCGTACATGGTCAGCGACCAGAAGGCGTCGACGGGAACGCCGCCGGGCGGAACTCGCCAGCGATAAGGCGTCGAGCCCATCAGGGGCGCGCCGTCTCCATCGAAGTTGGCGTGGAAATACATCGCCTCCTCTTCGCCCAGCGCCGCGATGCCGCCGAGCGCGACAGCGGCCCGCAGTTCGTCGTTGACGCCAAAGCCGCCGATGCCGGGCGGTTGATAGCTCCAGCCATCGACCGCGTAGTCCCGAAACCGGAAGGTCTCGCGCAGGATTTCCAGCGCCCCGGGAATGGTTTCCCGCCAGCGGGCGAGCACGTCGCCCGAGGGCAGGCCCGTGGCGCCGATCCCTTGGGCGGCGAACTGGCCGGCCCTCGGGAACTGCGCGCCGCCGCCGGGAGAGCGAGCGATGACTTCATTGACCAGCGACAGGAATACGACCGGGTCGTTCACATCGCCGGCGGCGGCCTGAAAGCCGCGAGGCGGCGCGCGATCAGGCGCAACGCTCAGTGTCAGGCCGTTCTGAAAGGCCAGCGCCGCCGGCAGATCGTCCGGGCCGTCCACCAGCGTCCGCATCAGGGCCCAGACGTCGTTGCTGGGCGAGCGGATCAACTGCACGCCCTGAGGCGCCGCGCCCTTCCATTGGGGACCGACAACCCAGTAACGACCGCCCTGTCCCCGGGTGGCGCGTGTGCCGACATAGGCGAACACGTCGGTGAAGGCGTGCATGAAGGCCAGGGAGAAATAGCGATCGGTCGAACTCGGGACGGTCAGTTCGACCGTTCCCCCAGACAGTTCCAGAAAGATGGACGCGTAGATCGTATCGTTGTTGGGCGCCGTGACCTGGCGAGAGGTGTGGTCCATCAGTCGCGCCCGGCTCGAGATGGTGTTCAGCCGGCCTGGCTTGCCGCCGACGGCTTCCGTTCGCTCCTGCTCGATGCGCGCCAGTTCGTAGAGCGGAAAGGCGAAGAAGAACGCCCGCAGAAACGGGTCTTTCGGCGTGGGATCCGGCAACGCCGCCATCGCTGGTCCGCCCAGCGACAGGGCTGATAAGGCGAGAGCGGATTTCATCAGGTGGCGACGATGCATGGGATCTCTCTCCAGCGAGACAGGGGTCAGCGGGCGTGGCGGCTGAAGAACCGCCAGATCACCTCGGTCGCGTCGATCTGGTCATAGCGGGCGCGCTCCAGTCCGCCGTTGGCCGCAACCGGCCCGGGCCAGGTGTGGCCGGCGGAGTTGAGCCGGTAAAAGACCACCTCGCTGTTCTTGAGGCATTGGCCATAGGTCTCCACCGTAACGTCGCCCTTGGACTCGACAGCCGGTGTCTGCGCGCAACCGTCGGCGCGGCGCCAGAAGTCGACGGCGTAGGCTACTTCACGGAACGGTCGTGACTGGGAACGGGCCACCAGCGCCATCGGTGACGTGCCGCCCTTGAACGGCACGATGTCGTCCTGCGCGCCATGCATGATCAGGACGGGCAACGGCGTCGACGGAGCCGGCTCCCCGCCGAACATCGCGCCCGACACCACGGCGATCGCGGCGAGGCTCGGAGCCAGGGCGGCGCCGATGCGATAGGTCAGCATCCCGCCGTTGGACAGGCCCGTCACATAGATGCGAGCGGGATCGATCCGGTGGGTGCGCGCGATATCGTCGATCATGGCCGCGATGAAAGCGATATCGTCGCTGCCTGACGTCATGGCGTAGCCGCAGCAGCCCTCGGCGTTCCAGGTGCCCATATTGCCCGTACGCCCGACCCCGCTGGGGAAGGCCACGGCGAAGCCCTCTCTGTGGGCCGTGTATAGCCACCGCGGGGTCATGGTCTTGGCGTTGCCGCCGCCACCGTGCAGGGCGATCACCAGGGGCACCGGCTTGTCGATCCCGCTTGGGGCGGCCAGCAGATACTCACGGCTGGCGCCGCCGACCTGGACGCTGTGCGACATCGGAGCCGGGGCGCTCTGGGCCCAGGCTCCGCCGCCCGAGAGCGCGATGACGGCCGTGAAGATCGCGGCAATGACAGGTTTCATCTCTTTGATCCTCGTCTTGGCGGCGCCCGCCTGTTCGTGCGTGCTCAGTATCGCAGCGTCAGTTCCGCGCCGTAGATGCGCGGCTGGTTCCAGAACTCGGCCGAGCCCACGACGTTGAGCACATAGCGTTCGTCGGTCAGGTTGCGGCCGGTCAGCGAGAACCGCCAGTGCTCGCCTTCAACGCCCACGCGGGCGTCGTAGAGGGTGTAGCCCGCATAGGGCCGGCTGTTGTCGGGTGTTTCAAACCCGCCGTCCGCGTACTGCGCGCTGGCGCCGACGAAGCCCCGCAGTCGTCCCATCGGCTGGGTGTAGAGGAGGTTGGCCGCCACCTGATTGGCCCGCAGGCGCGGAACCTGCTTGCCCTTCAGGTCGACGGTGACGCCCTGGCTGATGAGGCTGGCGCCCTTTTCATAAGCGCCATCGGACGTCGAATAGGAGACGCGTGTCACAAGTCGCCCAGGCCCGACCCGGAAAACGCGGCGCGCTTCGGCCTCGAACCCGTAGACATGGGCGTCGCCGGCGTTCGACAGGATAAAGCCGGTCGAGCCCGCAGACGGTGCGGTGACCACCTGAACCTGGTTGGTCCAGGTGTAGTAGAGCGCGGCCTCGGCGTTGAAGCCGAACAGCCGCCCCTTCCAGCCCGTTTCGTAGTTGTAAGCGTACTCCGCGTCGTAGCGCAGGATCTGCGGCAGCAGCGTCCGCGTCACCGATGGGGGCAGGTTGGTGTTGAAGCCGCCCGAGCGATAGGCCGTGGCGAAGCGCCAGTAGACATTTTGCTCGTCAGCGACTTTCCAGCGCAGCGAGACGGTCGGGGTGTAGAAGGTGTCGTCGAAGCCGGTCTTGATCGTCGCGGTCTCATTGCCCGCCGCGCAGGCCGAAGCCGCCAGGGTGGGCGGACAGAATTGCGCGGTGGTCGCGCCGGAGCCGCCGATCGGGGCCAGCAATCCGGTCGGCGCGGGACCCGTCCCGAAATAGACGAGCGGATCCTCCGACCACCGTTCGAAATTGTAGTCCCGGCTGTCGTGCTGGACGCGCAGTTCCAGCGCCAGCAGCCACGCCTCGGCCAGTTTCGCCTCGATCGATCCGAACAGCGAGACGGAGTCGACCTGTTCGTTGAAGGTGTCGTGGTTCATCGTGCCGCGTCCGGCCTGTCGGGCCGCCGCCGAGAAGGTCGTCGTCGTGCCGACGGCGGCTGTTCCGACGAAGCAACCGGGCGTGATCGCCTGGGCGGCGCCGGTATAGGCCGGGCAGTCTTCCGGCTCGGTGACGACATGGTCCTTGGAGTTCAGGAACTCCGCGCCGAACAGCCAGCTGGCGCGCCCTTCGGTCTTTGAGGCGAAGGTCACCTGGGCCACCTCGCGCCTGTAGTCCTCGAACTGGGCGCGCGAATAGTCCGGATAGCTGACCGCCGCGCCCGGGGCGACGTCGGACAGTGACACGCCCGCGAAGTGATCGTCGTCCTCGCCCGTGCGGGCGCCGTCACGCTCGCGATGCGACGCGCGCAGAGCCATGTCGGCCCAGCCCAGATCAATGTCGGCGCGCAGAGCAAGGCCGGATTCCTGGATGTCGGTGCGGCCCTCCCTGTTCTGGTTGGCGCGGACATAGGGCTCTGGATCCAGCGCGGGACTGCGGGCCAGGCCCGTAAAGCCCGCCGCGCTGCTGTCGAAATACTCGACCGTGCCGCCCAATGTGACCTTCGAGGACGGCTTGGCCTCGACCATCAACCGCACGCCCTTGGAATCCTGGGTGTCGGTGACGTTTCCGGTCGTCGTGTTGACGATGAAGCCATCGCGCTGATCGCTGATGAAGCCCCCGATCCGCGCGGCGAGGGTCTCGCCGAGCGGCAGATTGACGATGGCTTCCAGGTCTGTCCGATCCGGATCCGAATGGCGCACGGTCGCCGTGCCGCCGAGATCGGGCTTGGGCGCGTTGGAAATGACGTTCACCGCCCCACCGACCGCGTTGCGCCCAAAGAGCGCCCCTTGCGGTCCGCGCAGCACCTCGACCCTCGAATTGTCGAACAGGTCCATGCGGGTCAGAGACCGGCCGCCGAAGCCGCCGCCGGAGTTGTAGAGTCCGTCTCGATAAAGGCCCGTGGCGGTCTCGGTGAAGCCGACCCGGCCGCTGCCCTGACCTCGAATGGAAATGTCGTTCAGATATTCGGGACCGGAGGTCACCAGGGTCACGCCCTGGACCTGCCGCAGGTAGTCCTCCATGCGATCAAGCACGAGGCCCTGACGATCGGCTTCCGTGATCGCGGTCACCGCTGCGGGGACATCGCGCAACTGCTCGGCGCGCCGACGCGCCGTCACCACGACCTCGCCCACATCCCCCGCCGCCGGCAGGCCTGGCTTGGCGGCCTGCGCCTGCGCCTCGCCGGCCAGAGGGACGCCTAGAAGCATGGCGGCGACGCCGACCATCAGCGAAGCCCTGTTCGTAGCCCCGCGCCGACGCGCGCTCACCCCGGCCGCAACCGTCCAAGCCTGTTCCATCGTCATCCTCCACACGGCGTCTGCGCGCTCTTGTGGTCGGAAGCTATGCCGAGACGATCAGCCCTGTCCAGAGATTGTCGACAATTTACGCGGTTATCTGCAGGGCCGCAGTCAGGGAGTCGACGTGGGTGAGCTGCGCCTGACGGTCAGCTTCAGCGCCGTCGCCACGCACGATCGCGTCGACCAGATCCCGCCAGCGCTGAGCGGCCTGGACCCGCAAGGCCAGGGTCGTGAAGCCGTAGGGGCCGAAATTGTCGGCGGCGCCCATCCGCACGTCCACGATCAGGGACCGAAGGCGGCTTCCCTTGGCCGCGTCCACGACGACGAGGCCGGCCCGCAAGGTCTGACGAAAGAATTCGACGGGTTCCACACCCTCTCCGGACATGGCTTCCAACCGTTCGACCTGACGCCATAGAGCTGAAATATCTTCATCATTCCGGGCTGTTGCCGCCTTTCTGGCCGCCAGCCCGAACAGTACGGCGCTGATCTCGACGCTCTCGCGCGCCTCCTGGTCGGACAGCCGGGCGACCGTGGCGCCCTTCATCGGCTCCATGTGCACCAGCGACCGCGTGGCCAGCACCCGCAACGCTTCGCGCACCGGCGCACGGCTGACCTTGAACCGCTCCGATAACTCGACTTCCCGCAGCCGGTCGCCAGGTTTGTAAACGCCCGTCTCGATCAGGAACGCCAGATCAATGGCCACCCGATCGGCGGTGGACCGGTTGCGCCGTTGTTGAAGGCGCGCTGTCGTGGTTTTGGTCATTTGTCTACAATGTGATGTGAGCGCTCGCCGTATCAAGGTGTTTTCTTGACGCTTCCGGGTCGCGCGACAGCTTTCATCTATTTCTTGAAATGATGCGGACGTCACGTCCCGACCGAGGCCTCTGGCGGCTCCCTTGCGCCATGGCGCGGCGATGGCGCTCGCCCATCAAGCCAATTCACGCATCGTTCCATAGCGCCTTTGGCTTAGACCCTGACGGCCTCGACCTCTAGCGTCAGGAAGGACGAAGGCGACTGCGGTCGAACCGCAGCCACACGATTAGCGAGGATCTCCATGAGCAGAATGACGCCGTCCGAAATGGCGCAGATCATCGGCGGAGGCCTGCTGTCCTTCCCAGTCACCCATTTCGACGACCAGCACCAGTTCCTGGAAGGTCCCTATCGCGAGCATTGCGGCTGGATGCTGCAGCGGGATCTGGCGGGCCTGTTCGCGGCCGGCGGCACCGGTGAGTTCTTCTCGCTGCGCCCGGAGGAAGTCGCGCAGGTCGTTCGCGCCGCCGTCGCCGAGACCCATGGCAAGGTCCCCGTCATCGCCGGCTGCGGCTATGGCACGGCCATCGCCACGGACCTGGCCCAGTCGGCCGAAAGGGAGGGCGCCGACGGCGTCCTGCTGCTGCCGCCCTATCTGATGAACTCGACGCAGGAGGGGCTGGCCGCCCACGTCGAGGCGGTCTGCAAGTCCACCTCGCTGGGCGTGATCGTCTACAATCGCGACAACGCCGTTCTCAACGAAGACACCCTGGAAAAGCTGTGCGATCGCAATGCCAACCTGGTGGGCTTCAAGGACGGCGTCGGGGATATCGAGTTGATGATGCGCGTCTATGCGCGGATGGGCGATCGCCTGACCTATATCGGCGGGCTTCCCACCGCCGAGACCTTCGCGCTGCCCTATCTGGAAATGGGCGTGACCACCTATTCCTCGGCGATCTTCAATTTCATGCCGGAATGGGCGCTGTCTTTCTATCAGGCCGTGCGGGCGCGCGACCGCGAAACGGTCATGAACGGTCTGCGCGATTTCGTGCTGCCCTACATCTCCCTGCGCAACCGCGGTCGCGGCTATGCTGTGTCGATCGTCAAGGCCGGCATGACCGCCATCGGCCGGTCTGCAGGTCCCGTTCGACCGCCTTTGACCGACCTGACGCCCGGCGAGTTCGCGGAACTGCAAGCGCTCATCGCCGCCGTCCAACCCAAGGGCCAACCCCTTGCGGCTGATTGATGAACGGCGGATCGACGGCACGCCGAGCCTGACCTGAGCCCATGCCCGTCACGCGCCTTCTTTCCCGCCCCTCCATTCCTGGACAGGGGGACTCCGCCACGGGCAACAAGGCGCTGGCGGCCACACCCGTCGAGCAGATAGCGTTGCGCCCTCAGGGGATTTCCAGCGGGCGCTTTCCGATGTTTGAACTCAGTCAGCTCCGCTGCTTCGTGGCCACCGCCGAGGAGCTGCACTTTGGCCGCGCCGCCCAGCGTCTGAACATGACCCAGCCGCCGCTGAGTCGGCAGGTGCAACTGCTGGAGCGCATCCTGGGCGTGGTGCTGCTGGACCGCACCAGCCGCATCGGTGCGGCTGACCCCGGCCGGGCCGAAACGTTTCGCATGCCCGTCAAATGGTGGAGCCCGCGCGCGAGAGACGCCGCCTGGCCACGCGCCGCATCGCCAGCGGCGACGCCGGCCAGATCGCCATCGGCTTCACCGCCGCCTCGGGCTACAATTTCCTGCCGCGCCTGGTGATCTTGTCGAGCGCCCGCCTGCCCAATGCCGACCTGACCCTGCGCGAGATGGTCACCAGCGAACCCGCGAGGCCCTGCTGACCGGCCGCATCGACATCGGTCTGGTGCGCCCGCCGATGGAACGCGCTGAGTTCGCCACCGCCCGGGTGCTGAGCGAGTCGCTGGTCGCGGCCCTGCCCAATGGCGACCCGCGCTTGGCCAAGGCCTCGCTGACTCTGGCCGATTTCGACGCCGCCCCGCTGATCATGTATTCGGCCGAGGGCGCGGGCTATTTCTACAACATGCTGACCACCCTGTTCGACGCCAACGGGGTCACGCCGCACTACATCCAGCACGTCACCCAGATCCACTCGATGCTGGCCCTGGTCCATGCTGGCCTGGGCGCGGCCATCGTGCCCGAGGCGGCGATGAGCCTGCATTTCGACGATGTCCAGTTTCGGCCTGTGGCCACGACGCCGGACCGTCCGGTCGAGCTCTATATGGCGTGGCGCAAGGACAATGACAGCCCGATCCTCGGCTCGTTCATCGACCTGTGCCTGTCAGAGGCCTCGCCGGTGGAGAGCGGTGAAGCATAGCCCGTCGTGGTCCGAACTCCCCGTCCTTCGACAAGCTCAGGATGAGGAATTCCGATGTCGGCGCCGAGCTGCAAATAGTCCTCACCCTGAGCCTGTCGAAGGGCGAGGGCGGGCCAAGAACACTATCGGGGAGACCGCCCATGACCACCCACCGCCGCGCCGTCCTGGCCGGAGCCGCCGCCGCGAGTCTGGTCGGGTTGTCCGCCGCGAGAGCCGCTCCCTCTAAGGCTGGTAAGGCGCCGATCGCCACCACCCGGTACGGCAAGGTGCGCGGAGCTGAGGTGGAGGGGATCAAGGTCTTCAAGGGCGTGCGCTACGGCGCCGACACCGGCCCGCGCCAGCGTCCGGCCGCCCCTCCCGCCCGCGCCCTGGGCCGGTGTCGCCGACGCCCTGGCCTATGGCCCCGCCAGCCCGCAGACCAAGGCGACCGAGCCGACCAGCGAGGACTGCCTGTTCCTCAATGTCTGGACCCCGGCTCTGGACGGCAAGTCGCGCCCGGTGATGGTCTATGTTCACGGCGGCGCCCACGCTAGCGGTTCGGGCTCGGACCCGCTGTATGACGGCGCGAACCTGGCGCGGCGCGGCGACGTGGTGGTGGTGACCGTCAATCACCGGCTCAACGTGTTCGGCTATGCCTATCTGGCCACGCTGGGCGGGCCGGACCTGGCCGATAGCGGCAATGTCGGCAATCTGGATCTGGTGCTGGCCCTTGAGTGGGTGCGCGACAACATCGCCGCCTTCGGGGGCGATCCGGCCAATGTCATGGCCTTCGGCCAGTCGGGCGGCGGGGCCAAGCTGGTCACCCTGATGGCCATGCCGGCCGCAAAGGGGCTGATGCACAAGGTCGCCACCATGAGCGGCCAGCACGTCACCGCCATGGGCCCGTACCACGCTGAACTGCGCGCCAAGGCCTTTATGAACGCGCTGGGCCTGCGTCCCGATCAGGTCGACCTGTTGCGGACCCTGCCGGCCGACCGGCTGGTCGAGGCGCTGAAGACCCCCGATCCGATCGAGATCAAGGGCTCCATCGTCTTCTGGTCGGTGATGGACGGCGGGGTGCTGCCGCGCCATCCGTTCTCTCCGGATGCGCCGCGCGAGAGCGGGCACATCCCGATGATCATCGGCAACACCCACGACGAGACCCGCGCCTTCCTCGGCGGCGATCCCGGGAACTTCACGATGAGCTGGGAAGAGCTGCCCGGCCGTCTGGGGCCGGAGCTGGTGCTGGACGTCGCGCCGGCGGTGGTCGTCAAACGCTATCGCGAGCTCTATCCGCACTACACACCGTCTGAGGTATTCTTCGCCGCCACTACGGCCGGGCGCTCATGGCCGGGCCACCTGATCCAGGCCGAGCAACGGGCGAAGATTGGCGCGCCGGCCTGGATGTATCAGCTGGACTTCGGCTCGCCGCTCGACGGCGGACGCCTGCGCGCCTTCCACACCTTCGACATCCCGCTGGTGTTCGACAACCTGACCGCGCCGGGCTCGAAGACCGGCGCGGGACCAGACGCCAGGGCCGTAGCCCACCAGCTGAGCGAGGCCTTTATCGCCTTCGCCCGCACCGGCGATCCCAACTGCGCGGCGATCCCGGCCTGGGAGCCCTACACCCTGCCCAAGCGGGCGACGCTGGTGATCGACGTGGCCTCGAAGATGGTCGACGACCCGCGTCGCGAGGAGCGGGAGCTGTTCTCGGTCGCGCCGTTTCGGAAGGAGGGGACCTAGCCGTCCCTTCAAAAAGCTTTGGCGTGCCTGACGCCTCTAAGCCCGATCCCACGGAAAGCTCAGGGTCGGCGGATTGACGTGGCGCTTCATCGTCAGGGTCAGCCTCGCGCCGCTACCCGCCGCCAACCGCACTGTGAAGGCCGAGGGCGTCGACCGCCACGGCCGGGCCGCTGTCGGTCGAGACGCTCAGGATCTGATGCTCGCCATAGCCGCCGCCCTGCACGGTCACGGTGCGCGCCGAGACCTGATTGGTGTTGACCAGGGTCACGACTGCCCCGTCGTCGCTGAGCGTTTCGACCAGGGCCGCGACGTCTTCCGGAACGCCGGCCCGGCGGCGGTCAGGATCGAAATAGCGCAGACGGGCATAGAGCAGGGCCCCGCCCTGCGACGGTGAACTCGGCGACCACGGCGGTCGGGCGATGTGGATGCCGCCCTGCATCAGGTGGATCAGGGCCGTGACGCTGGCCGGATTGATATCCAGCGCCGCGTCGGCCAGGCGGGTGTCAGGCGTGGAGGGGTCGTCGCGCTGGGCCTGGGCCCTGGCGCGCACCTGCTCCAGGTCCTTGCGCAGGATCCTGGCGGGGAAGGCGGGGTCCTTGCCGTCCAGATAGGTCAGCCAGGGATGCTCGGCGGCCCGGGCGCGGTCGGACGCCTTCATCGACATGTACCAGATTTCCAGGCCGTTCAGCCGGTACGCGCCCGGGGCGTAGCCGTACCAGCCCTTGGGGCCGTACATGCGCGGGGTCGAGACCTTGCCGTCGACCGTCCTGGCCTGGGCGTTTATGATGTCGTTCTGCTTGCGCCAGACGTCCAGATACTTGTCGTCGCCGGTCAGCAGATAGGCATTCAGGAAGCCGACAATCGCGCGCGGCACGCGGTTGCGGTCCTCGCGCTTGCCGGTCTGCGGCACCACGGGCGAAAAGCCCCAGCCGTAGGTCCCCGACCACCACTGGCCCTTGGGTCCGCCGATCTTGCCGTCCAGGCCGATCTTGCTGGGCAGCACGCCGCCATTGGCCTGCGCGCGGGCGATCCAGGCGTCGACATAGGACACGATCCAGTCGTGGTACTTGGGCTCGTGATCCAGCATGTAGGCGTTCAGCACCAGGCTGGTGGACTGCAGGTTCAGCGGCGCGTCGCCGACCACGTCGTCATACTCGTCGTAGTGGTGCAGGGTCTGCTCGTAGCTCTCCTCGCCGTGCTCCATGAAGAAGCCCTTGGGGTCGAAGCGGTCGCCAGCCCAGTCGAGCGGCGTGGCCTTGCGCAGCATCGGACCCCGGCTGCCGGTGATCATGCTGCGGATGATCTTCAGCTTGGGATCGTAGTTCGGCGCGCCGGGATCCTCGCCCAGATAGAAGCCGGAGAAGCGTTTGACCCGGTCGCGATAGCGCGCGTCCTTGGGATCCGACAGTCCCAGCAGGTTGAACACCGACAGACCCTCGGAGAGGTGCTGCCAGTCGGTCATGACCGGGAATTCCTTGTAGTACATGCCTTCGCGGGCGAACGGCACGTCGACCGTCCTGGCCGCCGTGTATTGGCGGACATTGCCCTCGAAGGCTTTCTTGGACAGCTCCAGCAAGCGGTCGCTGGCGCCCAGGGCGTGCAGGGTGGGCCAGTCGTTGACGTTCTCGATGGCGTCGTCGGGGCCGTCGTTCGCCCCCCAGCGCTCGACCGCCAGCAGATAGCCGCGATCGTCGAAATAGCGGGCGAAGAAGGCTTCGCAGGCCTCGGCGTTGGCCTTCAGGAGTTCGCGCTCCAGCAGCGCCCATTCGGGCGGCGCCATCGGCGTCCGGATCGCCACCGTGGCGGATGCGGATGCGGCCATGACCGGCGAGGTCACGCCGGCCAGCAGCAGGGCCGAGGCGGTCCGCAGGAAGCGGCGGCGGCTGGTCATCGGTGTACTCACGCGGGCTTCAGTTCGAGACGCTGGATCTTGCCGACGATCAGGAAGTAGGCGGCGATGGCGATCACGCAGTGGGCGCCGACGAAGATCAAGGCGCCGTCGAACGAGCCCGTGCCCTTGACGATGTAGCCGATGACGATTGGGGTCACGATGCCGGCCACATTGCCGAAGGTGTTGAAGATGCCGCCTGTGACGCCGGCCATCTCCTTGGGCGAGGTGTCGGCCACCACGGCCCAGCCCAGCGAGGCGACGCCCTTGCCGAAGAAGGCCGCGGCCATGATCACGATGACCAGCCACTCCTGTTCGACGAAGTTGCAGACGATGATGCTGGTGGCCAACACCATGCCCAGCAGCAGCGGCGTCTTGCGGGCGATGTCCAGGTTGCCGGTCTTCTTCAGCAGGGCGTCGGAGATCATGCCGCCCAGGATGCCGCCGGCGAAGCTCGCACAGGGCGCAGGGCGGCGGTGGCGCCAGCCTGCATGATCGATAGCCCTCGCTCCTTGACCAGATAGATCGGGAACCATGTGACGAAGAAATAGGTCAGCACGTTGATGCAATACTGGCCCAGATAGACGCCCAGCAGCATGCGGCTGGTCAGCACCTGCCTGACGTTGGCCCAGTTGAAGGCCGCGCCGTTGGCGGCGTTCTTCTCTTCCATCCGCACCAGCCCGCCGCCGGCCTCGATATAGTCGAACTCGGCCTTGTTGATGCTCGGACTATCCACAGGGCTGTGGATAAGTTTGACGAAGACGGCCGCCGCCACGATGCCGACGCCGCCCATCACGAAGAACACCGAGCGCCATCCGAAGCTGTGAGCCAGCCAGCCCATCAGCGGCGCGAAGGCGACCAGCGAGAAATACTGGGCCGAGTTGAAGATCGCCGAGGCGGTACCGCGCTCGGGTCCCGGGAACCAGGCGGCGACGATGCGGGCATTGGCGGGGAAGGACGGTGACTCGGCCAGGCCGACCATGAAGCGCATGACGAACAGGGCCACGGCGGCGGCCAGACCGCTCCACAGACCCGCGAAGCCCTGCAGCATTGTGAAGCCCGACCACAGGAGGAGGGCGGCGGTGTAGATCTTCTTGGAGCCGAACCTGTCCAGCAGGGCGCCGCCGGGGATCTGGCCCAGCACATAGGCCCAGGCGAAGGCCGACAGGATGTAGCCCATAGCCACGGGATCCAGGCCCAGCTCCTTGGAAGCCGACTGTCCCGCGATCGAGAAGGTGGCCCGGTCCGCGTAGTTGATCGTGGTGATGACGAACAGCACCGTGATGATCAGCCAGCGCACGCGCGTTCGCCTGATCTTGTCCGCGTCGAGGGTCATCGCGTTTCCATTCCCGTGGTCTCCGCTTTCGGGAGCCTTTCGCAGCCGAAGCTAGAGGCGGGCGGGGCGCAGGTCTAAGTCAAATCGCCTATGGACCGATCCACGCGAGACATGGATTGAGGCCTCGCGGCCCTCCATTGAGGCTCTGCCGCCGTTCGGTTCGGGCTGGAAACCTCAGCAAATCGAGGGATTTCATCGGTCGGGCGCGCTGTCGCCGCTCAATCGGTGCAAATCGCGCATAGGTCCATGCCCGATTAGGATTGGCCCTCGCCAGAGCCTCGGACCTATCGTTTGGCTCGACCAAAGGGCTTTGGGTTCGCCGTCTCGACGCGGTCATCACCACAGCCCTGACAAGAATGCGATCCGCGAAGGCGGGCTTGGGAGGGAACTATGGCTATCCACAACACGCGCGGCTTCCGCGCCCTGCTGACTGGCGGCGTCTCGGTGCTGACCCTGGCGATGGCCGGCGCGGCCTACGCCCAGGACGCCGCTCCGGCCGCCCCGGCGGCCGACGAAGTGGACACCGTGGTCGTGACCGGCTTCCGCGCCAGCCTCGCCAGCGCCATCAACCTCAAGCGCAGCGCCTCGGGCGTCGTCGACGCCATCAAGGCCGAGGATATCGCCCAGTTCCCTGACCTGAACCTGGCTGAGTCCCTGCAGCGCATCCCCGGCGTGTCGATCTCGCGCATCAACGGCGAAGGCCGTCAGATCACCGTGCGCGGCCTGGGCTCGGACTACACCCGCGTCCGCATCAACGGCATGGAGGCGATCTCCACCACGGGCGGCACGGCCAACAGCGGCGGCACCAATCGCGGCCGGGGCTTCGACTTCAACGTTTTCGCCTCGGATCTCTTCAACAGCCTGGCCGTGCGCAAGACCGCCTCGGCCGATGTTGAAGAAGGTTCGCTGGGCGCGACGGTTGATCTGACCACGGCCCGCGCCTTCGACAGCCGCAAGCCGCAGCTCGTGCTGCAGGCCACCGCCAGCTACAACGACCTGTCGCAGAAGACGACGCCGCGCCTGTCGGCCCTGGCCAGCCGTACGTTCCTGGACGGCCGTCTCGGCATCCTGGTCTCGGCCGCCTACGAAGAGCGCCACCTGAAGGAAGAAGGCGCGAACATCACGCGCTGGACCTATGGCGGCAGCAATGGCGGCTTCAACGCGGCCTCGACCGTGGCGGGCTACACCCTGGCCCAGATCAACGACACGAACGCCGCCACGGGCATCTTCGCCCCGCGCATCCCGGCCTATGTCAGCTACGACATCAATACCAAGCGCCTCGGCGTCACCGGTTCGGTCCAGTACAAGATCACCGACGACACGATGCTGACCGTCGACGCCCTCTATTCGTACCTCAAGGGCGTGCGCAAGGAAGCTCAGATCCAGGCCATCGGCCTGTCGCGCTCCGGCGTGGGCAAGCCGCAGACCATCATCCGCAGCGGCACGGTGGTGGGGCAGGATCTGGTCCAGGCGACGATGGACAATGTCGATCTGCGCACCCAGTCGGCCTATGACGAACTCAACACCGAGTTCAAGCAGTTCACCGCCTCGCTGACCCACGATTTCGGTTCGTCGCTGCGGGTCGGCGCCATGGCCGGCTACGCGGACTCGACCTTCACCCAGCCGGTTTCGACGATCATCACCTTCGATCGGGCCAACAGCCAGGGCTACAGCTACGACTTCCGGGGCGATCGCCTGCCGACCATCACGCTGGGCTTCGATCCGACCAATCCCGCCAACTGGTCGGCAATCAACGGCACGTCCGAGGTGCGCATCCGGCCGCAGTTCGTCGAGAACCAGTTCTCGACCGCCAAGGTCTATGGCGCGTGGGAGGCCAGCCCCAACCTGACGATCAAGGCCGGCGTCGACTGGCGCAAGTTCGAGTACGACAGCTACGGCGCCTATCGGACCAGCGAGACGGTCACCCAGACCCTGACGCCCGCTGAACTGGCTTCGGTGTCCAAGGTATTCAGCGGCTTTGGACGCAATCTGGGCCTGCCGGCCGGCAACGCGACCTCGTGGCTGGTTCCGGACATCGACGCCTACAACAAGCTGCTGAACATCTACAGCAACACCGGCATCTACGCCCTGACCAACACCAACAACACTTCGGCGCGCGGCCAGTATGGCGCGGTGCAGGAGGAGAGCACGGGCGCCTACGCCCAGGCCGAGTTCAAGTTCGACGCGTTCGGCCTGCCCTGGCGCGGCGACGCTGGGGTGCGTCACGTCCAGACCCAGCAGGAGTCAGCTGGCTATGCCGCCGTCAGCGGCGTGATCCAGAAGGTCCAGGCCAAGCGCAAGTACGACCTGACCCTGCCGTCGTTCAACATCGCCGCCGACCTGACCGACACCGTGGTGGCCCGCTTCAGCATCGCCCAGACGATTGCCCGGCCGGGCATCGGCTCGCTGTCGCCGGGCGGCGACGTGGCCGTGCAGGGCGCCAACCGGACCTTCAGCTCGGGCAACCCGGACCTTGATCCGACCAAGTCGACCAATGTCGATCTGTCGCTGGAATGGTATCCGGCCTCTGGCACGATGCTGGCGGGCGGCTTCTTCTTCAAGCGCATCGACACCTTCGTGGCCACCCTGCGCCAGGAAGCCGTCTACAACACCCTGGGCCTGCCGGACTCGCTGCTGACCGGCACCAGCGCCCTGTCCACCGACGTTTTCCAGGTGACCCAGCCGGTCAATTCCAACGGCGGCGACCTGCAGGGCTTCGAGCTGAACTGGCAACAGCCGCTGACCATGCTGCCCGGCCCCTGGAGCCATCTGGGCTTCATCGCCAACTACACCTATGTGAACTCCGACATCGAGTACCTGACCTCGACGACGCCGGGCGCGCCCAAGGTCAACGCCACCCTGGTGGGCCTGTCCAAGAACGCCGCCAACTTCACCCTCTACTACGAGACCGACAAGTTCAGCGTCCGGGGTTCGGCCGCCTATCGCGACGGCTATCTGACCCAGGTTCCCGGCAGCGACGGCAACACCATCCAGGGCACCAACGAGACCCTGAACTTCGACGCCCAGGCCACCATCAACCTGCGCGAAAACCTGAAGCTGTCGTTTGAGGGCGTGAACCTGACCGACGAGTTCAACGACCAGTACGTCGGCGACAGCAACCGCCTCAACGTCCACACCCACAGCGGCCGACAGTTCTTCGTGGGCCTGAGGTACAACTTCTAAGGCGCGGCGCTCACCTCCGACCCGCCTTGGATCAAGCGCCGGCCTTCCTCCAGGCCGGCGCTTTTTTTAGCGGCGCTCAGCCGACCTGTCTGGCCGTCGTCTCGATGACACGGACGCCGCTGGCTTCGCACGTCGCCGCCAGATCCGGGCTGTCCAGCCTGTCTGTGACGAACACGTGGACGTCGCCGATGTGCCCGATCCGGACCGGCGCCGGACGACCCAGCTTCTGACTGTCGGCGACCAGAATCACGCGTCGCGAGCTCTGGATAATCGTCTGCGACACCTGAACTTCGTTGATGTCGAAGTCGAGCAGCGACCCGTCTTCGTCCATCGCCGAGGCGCCGATAATGGCGAAATCGACCTTGAAGTTGCGGATGAAGTCGACCGCGAAGGCCCCGACGGAAGCGCGGTCGGCGCTGCGCACGCGCCCACCGACCACGATCACCTCGATCCCGGGTGAAGACGCCAGGATGTCGACGACATTGAGGTTGTTGGTGATCACCAGAAGGCCGCTCCGTCCCTGCAGGGCTCTGGCGACTTCTTCGGTGGTCGTGCCGATGTTGATGAACAGCGAGGCTTTTTCAGGGATCAAGGCCGCCGCGGCGACGCCGATAGCCTCCTTGGCCTCGCGCGCCAGAACCCGCCGCGCCTCGTATTCCAGATTGTCGACGCCGCCTGCGGCGATCACCGCGCCGCCGTGGACGCGGCTGAACAGTCCCTGGTCGCAAAGATCGTTGAGGTCCTTGCGAATGGTCTGGCGCGAAACCTGGAGTTGCTCGGACAAGGCCTCGACCGTCACCCGTCCGCTCTTGCGGGCGAGCGCGAGAATCGCCTCGTGACGCTGCTCGATAGCCATCAACACCTCCACGTCCGGCTTAGCGCGTCGGTGGCGCTGTTGGCCAGAGCGCCGTGGGGCGCGCTTTCGATTGTGCGCGCGGTTTCGACTACAGCTTTCGTTTTTAGATTGCGAATTTTCGATTTGAGGCGCAATACGCCATCTTCTGACTCGGGATAAGGGAGCGGCAGGATGGAGTTCGACCTTCTGGTGGTTGGCGGCGGCGTAAACGGCGCGGGCGTGGCCCGGGACGCCGCCGGTCGCGGACTATCGGTTCTGCTGGTCGAGCAGAACGATCTGGCGAGCGCGACCTCGTCAGCCAGCACCAAGCTGGTGCATGGCGGCCTGCGCTACCTAGAATATTACAAGTTCAGGCTGGTCCGCGAAGCGCTCGAAGAGCGCGAGACGTTGCTGGCCATGGCCCCGCACATCATCTGGCCGCTGCAGTTCATCCTGCCGCACGCCAATGCCACGCGTCCCGCCTGGATGATCCGACTGGGGCTGTTTCTCTACGACCACATCGGAGGGCGTCGCCGGTTGCCCGGGTCGCGGGGGCTCAGCCTGAAGGGCGCGCCGCAGGGCGCGGCGCTCCGCCCGGAGTATCGCAGGGCCTTCGCCTATTCCGACTGCTGGGTGGATGATGCGCGTCTCGTGACGCTGAACGCCATGGACGCTCGCGAGCGCGGCGCCGTCATCGAAACCCGCACCAAGCTGGTTTCCGCCCGGCGCGTTGGCGCGTCCTGGGAAGCGCGCCTGCAGCCTGTGGACGGCCCCGAGCGTCAGGTCCGCGCGCGGGCGATCGTCAATGCCGCCGGTCCCTGGGTTTCCGATCTCCTGGGGGGCGCGTTGAACGTGACCACGGGCAGCGGAACGCGCCTGGTCAAGGGAAGCCACATCGTGGTGCCGCGGCTGTTCGAGGGCGACCACGCCTACATGCTGCAGAACCCTGACCGTCGGATCGTCTTCGCCATCCCCTACGAGGACCGCTTTACCCTGGTGGGCACCACTGACCTGGCCTGGGACGCACCGCCCGGGCCGGCCCAGATCAGTTCGCAGGAGGTCGATTATCTCTGCGAGAGCATCAACCGCTACTTCGTGCCCCAGATCACCGCCGACGACGTGGTTTGGAGCTATGCGGGCCTGCGTCCGCTGTTCGACGACAACGCCAACAGCGCCTCTGCGGTGACCCGCGACTACGTGCTCGAGGTTGACGCGCCGGAGGGGGAAGCGCCGGTGCTGTCGGTGTTCGGCGGCAAGATCACCACCTATCGGCGGCTGGCCGGTCAGGCCATGGACCGCCTGGCCAAGTTCTTCCCGCGGCGGGCGTCGCCTGGACGCGCGGCGCCGTGCTGCCGGGCGGTGATCTGCCCGACCTGGACCGCGAGGCCCTGGCCCGCACCCTCTGCGCCGAGTTTCCGTTTCTTCCCCAGGAGTTGGCCTCGCGCCTGGCGCGGTCCTACGGAACGCGCGCGCGGCGCATCCTGGCAAACGCCGGCAGTCTGGCGGACCTGGGAGAGGACTTCGGCGCGGGACTCCATGCCGCCGAGGTCGACTACCTCGTCGCCGAGGAGTGGGCGCGCACCGCCGAGGATATCCTCTATCGTCGCAGCAAGCTCGGCCTGCATCTGCCGCCTGACAGCGCCGACCGCCTGGACGCCTATCTGAAGCGCCAGGCCGCCACGCAGCCGCTGAAGGCGATCGAGGCATGAGCGGCGCCCGCTACATCCTGGCCATCGACCAGGGCACGACCAGCACCCGCAGCATCGTCTTCGACGAGCAGGGCGGGGTGGTCGGCGTCGACCAGCGTGAGTTCGCCCAGAGCTACCCGCAGTTGGGCTGGGTCGAGCACGACCCCGAGACCATCTGGCGCGACGTCGTCGACACGGTGCGAGCCGCCCTCGCCGACGGGGGCGTCGCCGCCAACGCGATCGCCGCCATCGGTATCGCCAATCAGCGCGAGACCGTCGTGGTCTGGGAGCGAGCGACCGGGCGCGCGGTTCATCCGGCGATCGTCTGGCAGGACCGCCGGACGACGGGTCTATGCGAGGCGCTGCGGCTGGCCGGTCATGAGCCCTTGGTCCAGGCGCGGACAGGCCTTCGTCTGGATCCCTATTTTTCGGCCAGCAAGTTGGCGTGGATCCTCGACAACATCCCCGGCGCGCGCGAGGCCGCCCTGCGCGGGGAGTTGGCGTTCGGGACGGTCGACAGCTTCCTGCTCTGGCGACTGACCGGCGGCCGGGTGCATGCGACCGATGCGACGAACGCTTCGCGAACCCTGCTGTTCGATATCCACCGACAGGCCTGGGACGAGGACCTGCTGCGGCTGTTCGACATCCCCGCCTCGCTGCTCCCGGAGGTGCGCGACAACTGCGCCGACTACGGCGAGACCCAGGCCGACTTGTTCGGAGCCTCCATTCCCATACGCGGCATGGCCGGCGACCAGCACGCGGCCCTCATTGGCCAGGCCTGTTTCGAAGACGGCATGATCAAGGCCACCTATGGCACCGGCTGCTTCATGCTGATGAACACCGGCTCGCGGCCGGTGACCTCGCACACGCGTCTGCTGACAACGGTGGCCTATCGTCTCGGCGGCCAGCCGACCTACGCCCTTGAGGGTTCGATCTTCGTGGCCGGGGCGGCGATCAAGTGGTTGCGCGACCAGATGGGGCTGATCGTGCGCGCGTCCGACACCTCAAGCATGGCGACCAGCGTCCCCGACGGACATGGCGTCTACATGGTGCCTGCCTTCGTCGGCCTAGGCGCGCCCTACTGGGATCCGCAGGCCAGGGGCCTTATCCACGGCCTGACCCTGGACACCTCGGCCGCCCACATCGCCAGGGCAGCCCTGGAGTCGGTGGCGTTTCAGACCCAGGACCTGATCGCAGCGATGTTCACCGACGGGGCCTCCAGGCCCAGCGCCTTGCGCGTGGACGGCGGCATGGCCGCCAACGACTGGCTGGGCGGTTTCCTGTCCAGCATCATCGACGCGCCGGTCGAGCGGCCGGTCAATATCGAGACCACCGCCCTGGGCGCGGCTTTTCTCGCGGGGTTGGGGGCGGGCGTCTGGCCCGACCTGAGCGCGATCGCCCAGGGTTGGCGCCTGGATCGGCGCTTCGATCCGAGGATGGCGCCGGCCGAGCGCCAGCAGTGTCTGGAGGGCTGGCGCGACGCGGTGGCCCGGACCCTCTATCGGCCGGCGGCCCGCGACGAACCTTAGGGGCGCAAAGCGGCCGCTCGACGCCCTTAAACTGGTCAACCACTTTTAAGATTGGCTTGACCAATGCCGAGGATAGGGATAGCCAAGCTCCAACTAATCAAAAACAAAGACTTAAGGGAGGGTTTCATGCGTAAGTTGATCCTGCTTGCCGGTGTCGCGGCCGGCGTGCTGGCGATGCCTGTGCTGGCGGCGGCTCAGGACAAGACCGACAACACCGGCCTGGCCGAGATCGTCGTCACGGCCACCAAGCGTTCCGCCAATCTGCAGAGTGTTCCCGTCGCGGTGACGGCCATCACCGGCGAGACGATCCAGAACCAACGCATCAACGAATTCGGGGACCTGACGCGCGCTGCCGCCTCGCTGACCCTGACCCAGAGCACGGCCTCGCCGAACAACGCCATCATCCTGCGCGGCATCGGCACCTACGCCTTCTCGATCGGCGTTGAGCCGTCGGTGGCGGTGATCATCGACGATGTTCCCGTGGTCCAGCAGGCCCAGGCCTTTGACAACCTCTCCGACGTCGAGCGCATCGAGGTCCTGCGCGGTCCGCAAGGCACGCTGTTTGGCAAGAACGCCAGCGCCGGCGCGATCAACATCGTCACCCGCGATCCCTCGGTCGCCTTCAGCGGCCACGCCTCGGCCACCGCCACCAGCGATCGCGGCTACAAGGCCGACGGCGCCGTCTCGGGTCCCATCTCGGAGACCACCGGCTATCGCCTCGGGGCCTATTACAGCCACTGGGACGGCAACGTCCGCAATCTGCACAACGGCCATCGCCTGAACGACAACACCTCCTACGGGGTGCGCGCCAAGTTGCGCTCGGAGCTCACCGACAAGCTGCTGCTGTCGCTCAGTGGCTCCTATGCCCAGTCGGAATCCGACGGCACGGCCGTCACGCTGCGCTATGTCGACCTGAACTATATTCCGACCGGGGCCACCACGCCGGTCATCCCGCGCTACAACGGCGTGTCGATCGTGCCGGCCCTGGCCGACATCACACCCGGCGAAAAGAACCGGCGCACGCGTGTCGACAACGACGCCTTCAACAAGAACAAGCAGGCCAGCTTCAGCGGCAAGCTGAGCTATGATCTCGGCTTCGCCAGCCTGATCTCGGTCACCTCGTACCAGGACTGGAAGTACAACTTCTCGGCCGACGTCGATGGCACCAACCTGGCCGTGAACGGCGCGGCGCCGAACGTGACCAATCCGATCGCGCCGGGCGCGGGCGTCAGCAATTCGGGTCCGTATCACTCCAAGTCCTTGACCCAGGAAATCCGCCTGACCTCCAAGGGCGAGGGGCCGTTGTCCTATGTGGCCGGCGCCTTCTACGCCGACGCCAAGACCAACCGCGCGTTCCAGCGCGGTCCGGCCCTGATCCTTGCCACCTGGTACGGCGAGCAGAGCACGCGCAGCATCGCGGCTTTCGCCGGCGTCGATTACAAGTTCCCCACCCTGACCACCGTCAGCGGCGCGGTGCGCATCAACAACGAACGGATCGAGGACAGCTTCGTCAACCGGCTGTCCACCGCCACGGTTTATGTCTCGCCGACCAACATCGGCACCTGCGGCGCGGGCAGCCAGCTGTGCGCGGGCAGCAACGAGGATACGGCCACCACCTGGAAGCTTTCGCTGAACCAGGAACTGGCGCCGCGCGTCTCGGTCTACGCCAGCGCGGCCACCGGCTATAAGGGCTTCGCCTACGACATCTCGTCGGGCTACACGCCGCTTCGCACCCAGAACCCGGTGCAGCCCGAGAAGTCGAAATCCTACGAGGCCGGCCTGAAGAGCCGCTTCTTCGACAACCGCGTGCAGTTGAACCTCGCGGCCTTCCACACCGACTACGACAACTTCCAGGCCCAGTCGTCGCAGTATATCAACGGCGCCCTGCAGCAGAAGCTGAACAATGTCGGCAAGCTGCGGACAAAGGGCGTCGAGATCGAAGCCCAGGCCATGCCGGTCGAATGGCTGCGCCTGGATGCTTCGGCCGCCTACACCGACGCCCAGGTGGTCTCGTTCCCGAACGCGGCCTGCTATCCCGGCCAGGCCCAGACGGGCACGGGCTGCGGACCGTCGACCAACCCGGTCGGCCTTGGCAATGTTCAGGACCGCTCGAACACGCAGCTGCCCAACAGCCCGAAGTTCAAGATCAACCTCGGCGCGGTGGTCACCCGCGAGCTGGGCGCCGATCTGAAGGGCGTCTTCGGCGTCAACTATCAGCACCAGAGCAAGGTCAATTTCGACCTGCTGGGCAATCCCCTGGCCGAGCAGAAGGCCTATGGTCTGCTCAACGCGTCCGCGTCGCTTGAACGCGGCGACGTCAAGGCCACCCTGTTCGTCAACAACCTGCTCAACGAGCACTTCGTGAGCGGCATCGGTGATGGCTTTGGCTCGTACGGCGTCCACCTGGTGACCCAGGTTCTGTCGCGCGACAGCGACCGCTACTTCGGCGTCAAGGTCGACACCAAGTTCTAGGCCTAGTCCTCCCCGGACGAACCCTGCGATGGGGAGCGGGCCTCGGCCTGCTCCCCCTTTTTTTGGTCCAGCGTCGCGGTATCAGGAGATCTCGTCATGCGTCACCCCCCTTTGCGCCGACTGATCGGCTTCATGGCCGGCGCGGCCGCCGGCCTGGCCGCCCTCAGCGCCCACGCCGCCCCCGGCGACTGGGTCAACGGCGTCGTGCCCATACCGGCCCCCAAGGAGCCCTTCGCCGTCACCCTGCCTGTGACGGTCGAGCAGGCCAATCCCGCCCACGAGGCCTGGGCCCGGCAGGATTCCAGCCAGCGTCTCGTCTACAATATCTCGCGACCGACCCTGAGCCTGATGCCGGGCGGTCCGGCCAGCGATAAGGACGCCCCAGCGGTGATCCTGATCCCCGGCGGCGGCTTCCAGTTCCTGGCGATGGACAATGAGGGCTACGACGTGGCCAAGCGGCTGGCGCCGCTGGGCGTGCGGGTCTTCATCCTCAAGTACCGCACCCAGCCGCTGCCCGACAGCTTCGAGGGGTTCAAGGCCGCGCTCGCCGGCACCTTCCAGCGCGGCGAAGGCGCCGAGGAGCGCGCGCGCCAGACGCCCTACGCCGTCGCCGACGCCCAAGCCGCCATCCGCGCGGTCCGCGACCATGCCCGCGAGTGGGGCGTGGATCCCCAGCGCGTGGGGGTCCTCGGCTTTTCCGCCGGGGCGATGACGGTGCTGGGCGCCTTGCAGGCCAATGCGCCGGACGCGCGGCCCGACTTCGCCGGCATGATCTATGGCCCGACCCAGTCGGCGGACATCCCACCTCATGCGCCGCCGCTGTTCGCCGCCATCGCCGCCGACGACCGCTTCTTCCGGTCACAGGACTTGAGCCTGATCCACAACTGGCGGGCGTCGGGCGCCTCGGTGGAGCTTCACCTTTACAGCGCGGGCGCTCACGGCTTCGCCTCGCGGCCGCAGGGCACGACCAGCGACGCGTGGTTCGATCAGTACGCGCTGTGGCTGAAGGCGATGAAGTTCGCTCCCTGATCCGCTCCGGCAGCAAATTCCGACTCCGGCCGGCGCGGACTCCGCTGCCGGCCTTTTTCGTTCAGACCGCCCAGGTCAGCACGAGACGCTCGATCCCCAGAACCCGCTCCGATGACGGCGTCATGGCCGCGCCGTTCAGGGTCACGCGCCGGGTTTCGCTTAGCGGAAGCACGATCTGCAAGGCGCTGGCCGGCGGCGAGCTTGCCCCCGTCCAGCCCGCATTGATCGTCAGGGTCGCGGCGTCGGTCTCGACACCGAGGACCCAGCCCTGCGGCGCGGTCGGATCGCGCGGCGCGGCGTCGCTCTCGTCGAAGCCGCTCCAGGCCATCGTTCCCGAACCTTGCGGCGGATACAGCAGAATGCCCGGACGCGGAGCGGCGGCGGCGAAGCCGGCGGACGCCAGGTCGACGAACACGCCTGAGCCTTCCTTCGCGAGCATCGGGGGCAGCCCGGCGAGCGGTGCGGGAAGGTCGTGCTCCGCGCCGCCCGCATAGGCCTTGTCGTCGCGCAGGTCGCGCCAGGCTTCTCCGGCCGGAAGATAGGCGCGCACCGTGTCGATGCCGGGGTCGAGCGCCGGCGCGACCAGCAGGTCCGGGCCCAGCAGATAGGCGTCAGCGTCTTCCCAGCTACGAGGATCATCCGCGAAGTCCAACCACAGCGGCCGCATCACCGGCTCGTAGTCGGCATGGTGGCGCCAGAGCAGGTCATGCAGAAGCGGCTGCAAGGCGCGACGCAGCTTCATCATCTCGACGATGGCGGGGGTCGCCTCCGGGTACATCCAGGGCTCGTTGACGGTGCCGTCGGTGTTCCAGCTGTGGATCGAGAAGCGGGGCATCACGATCCCGGCCTGCACCCAGCGCAGCAGCAGCTCGGGCTCCGGCGCCGGTCCGGCGAAACCGCCGATGTCGTGGCCGGTGTTCGAGACGCCTGACAGCGCCATACCCAGCCCCATCTTCTGATTGAAGCGCAGGGTCTTCCAGGCGGTGTAGTTGTCGCCCGACCAGGTCTGGGCGTAGCGCTGCATGCCAGCCATGCCGCTGCGCGTGACGACGTAAGGCCGTTCGTCGGGGCGGTAGGCGATCTGCGCCGCGCGGCTGGCGCGCATCATCAGCAGGGTCTGCACCGGACGCTCGCCCGCCGCGTCGCGCGGCGTTCCGAAGCCGGCGATGCGGGCCCGGCGGTCCCAGATCTCGTACTCGTTGTTGTCGTTCCAGGTGGAGCGGATGCCGTAGGCCAGCAACTGCTCGGTCACCTGCTCGCGCCACCAGCCGGCGGCGTCGGGCTGGGTGAAGTCGATATAGCTGCCAACCTCGTCCCAGAACTGGCAGACCACGGGTTCGCCATCTGCGTCGCTGACGAACCAGCCCTTGAGGGCCAGCTCGGCGTAGCGCGGGTGGGTGACCAGCAGGGCCGGCTTGATGTTCGGAACCAGTTCCACGCCGGCCTCGGCGTAGCCGCGCACGAAGCCCTCGACGTCCGGGAACTTTTCCCGGTTCCAGTGAAACACGTAGCGCCTGTCGCCGATCGAGGTGTAGCCCGACGACAGGTGGAAGGACTCGCACGGGATGTCATGGCGGCTGACGCCTGCGATGAACTCGCCCATGCGCTCCTGGGCGTTCGGCGCGTCGGTATAGGTCATGGTCGAGCCGGAATAGCCGACCGCCCAGCGGGGCATCAGCGCCGGCCGGCCGGTGAGCCATGTGTAGCGGCGGGTGACCGCCCGGGCGTCGGGTCCGGCGATCATGTAGTAGTCGAGATCGCCGCTCTGCGCTCGCATGTACCGATAGTGCGGGTGGTAGTTGTCGTGCTCGCAGCCGAAGTCGAACACCGGGTCGGCCGTGGTGTCGTAGAAGACGCCGTGCGCCTGGCCCTCGGCGTTGACGACCAGCACGTACGGGATCGACTTGTACAGCGGATCGTCGGCGGAGGCGTCGTAGCCCATGGGATCCAGATTGGTCAGGCGGAATCGCCGCCCCGCCCGGTCCATCGCGCCGGCCCGCTCGCCCAAGCCGTAGTAGCGCTCGCCCGGCCCCCGCTTGACGTAGTGATAGACGCCGTCGTCCCACCAGCCGAAGTTATAGGCCTGGGTGGGGCGGTCCTCGGCGATCGTGCGCCAGCCTTCGGACGTGGCTTGCGACCAGCGGCAGAAGAAGCCGGCCAAGTTGATCTCGAGGCGCAGACGCGACGTGGCCAGCACCAGGCCGCTCTCGCCTTCCTCAAGCGTGAAGGGCGGCGCGGCGAAGCCCGAAACGTCCATCCGGTCGCGGCCCGGCTCGACGATGTCGGTCTGTCCGGGCGCGACGGCCCAGCTGGGGGGCGAGGTCAGCGCGCCGTCGGCCAGCAGCAGGACGCGGACGACATCCTCTTCCAGCACGAAGATGTGGGCGACCGCGCCGGTGTCGGCGCGCAAGGTCACGCGCGGGCCGGCGCGCTCTGCCAGGGTGAACAGGGGAGGGCGGGCCAGGGTAGCTCTTCGCATGGTCAGGCCTCCTTCACGACGAGATGGCGACGCATGGCGAACAACCAGATCGCGCCCAGCAAATCAAAGACGCCGAGACAGGCAAACAATGGCGCGAAGCCGATCTTGTCGGCCAGCTGGCCGATGGCCAGCGAGAACAGCAGCCCGCCTGTCCAGCCCGCCATGCCGACCAGGCCGTTGGCCTTGGCGATATCGCCCTTGGCGAAGACGTCCGCCGACAGGGTGTTGATCAGCACCGAGATCACCTGGTGGGCGAAGCCGCCGATGGCCAGCAGTGCGATCGCCGCCATGGGATGGCCGACAATGCCAACGAAGCCCGGCGCGATCATCAGCACCGCGCCGAGGGCCACGCCCGCGATACGCGATGACTCCAGGCTCAGACCCCGCCACTTCTGTAGAAACGGCGCGAGGTAGCCGCCGAGAATTCCCCCGGCATCGGCCGCTAGGAACGGTATCCAGGCGAACAGAGCGATGTGGGTCAGGTCCATCCCCCGCTCCTTGGCGAGGTACAGCGGGATCCAGAACGAAAAGGTCTGCCAGGCGGGCTCGGCCAGAAAGCGCGGCACGGCGATGGCCCAGAAACGCGGTGTGACGACGATCGCCTTGAGGGTGCTGGCGCTGGCCGGCACGGAGCGTTGCCCCGCCTGGATTTCGGCCAGTTCGGTCGAAGAGACGTAGGACGCCTGGGTGGGCGAGCGATACAGACGGAACCAGAGGCCGGCGAAAACCACGCCCATCAGGCCGGTTACGAAAAACGCCGCCTGCCAGCCCCAGGTCTTGGCGACCAGGGCGACCAGAATGGGCGCGATCACGGCGCCGAGCGATGTGCCGGCGTTGAACCAGCCGACGGCGACCGAGCGCTCGCGATCAGGAAACCATTCACCGATCGATTTCATGCCGGCGGGGATCGCGGCCGCCTCGGCCATGCCCAGCAGGCCGCGGAACGCCGCCAGGGATAACCAGCCGCGGGCCGCGCCATGGGCCATGTTGGCCAGGCTCCACGCGAGGGCGAACAGGGCGAAACCGGCTGTCAGGCCAATCTTGTCGATCAGCAGGCCGGCGATCGGCTGCATGATCGTATAGGCCAACTGGAAGGCGCCGACGATGTAGCTGTACTGCTCCGTCGTGATCGCCAGGTCCTGCTTCAATTGCGGGGCCAGCACGCCGAGCGAGTTCCGCGCAATGTAATTGATGATCGTGCCGAGGATCACCAGCAAGAGAATGCGCAGCCGCGCCGAGCGCCAAGTCATTCTGTTTCTTCCCCCTACGTTTTTATTCTGGAGCGGTCGCCTGCCTGGAACTCGACAGGCCGGCCTCCGCTCAAAGGCGATCAAGTTTCACTTGCGAAGGGATCTGCGGGTCTTTGGGCCCGTTTGCCCTCTTGGTCGGCGTCGAACTGCAGTGTGACGAGGCTGGCGACCCGAGGCCATCTCGTCCCGGCGGAAAGATGCTCGGAAATGGGTGCGGTAAAGTCGAGCTACCACACGATCATCCATGACCAATTGGGATTGGCCTGTCAATTCTAACAGATTGTCCTGACCAATTCCGCCGGACGCTGTTGGCGCTCAGCTACGCTTTCTGAGACCTCGGGTAAAAAGCTCACCGCTTTCGACAAAACCGGTGGCCAGACAGAATGTGCGCAGGTCCCCCGAGGCGGTGGGCGGGTGAAGCACAAGCTCGCCGCATCCCGCGGAGCGGGCGGCTTGGGAGGCCGCCTTGAGAAGCAGGCGTGCTACCCCGTTTCGACGCCGGTCTGGATCGACAAGGAGGGTGGAGATCCACGCCACCTTCTGGTCGGCCGTGAGAACCGAATGCCAATGGGCCGCGATGACGCCCGATGGCGGGCCCCATTCGTCGGCGATCAACAGCACGCCGGGTTGGTCCTGAATGGCCCTGATGCGCAGGGCCAGTTTGTCCCGGGCGAGGGTCAGGCCTGCTGTTTTGAGCAGTTCGGCCAACCCGTCCACGTCGCCGTTGTCCGCAGCTCGAATGGATAGGCCATGACGGCTCGACATGGCGGTCTGCCTCTCAGGCGAGGCGGCTGATCAGGAAGCGCGCGCCAAGCTGGAGGCCTGGCTCATCGATGCTGTGGCCAAGACCTGGCGAAATGTGGGACGCGACGTCGAAGTCCAGGCCCTTCAGCCGGGCTTCGGCTTGATGCAGAGCTTCGACAGGCAGGACGTCGTCGCGGTCGCCGTGGACCAGCAGAATTGGGGGCTTGGTCACCCCCTCGTCGGCCAGGGCTTCCGGGTCGGCCAGCATGCCGGAGAAGCCGATGACGCCGGCCAGGGTCTTGGCCCGGCGCGGCCCGACATGCAGCGCCATCATCGTGCCCTGGCTGAACCCGACCAGCGCCAGCTTGTCTTCGCTGAGGCCATGGGCGGCGAGCTGGCCGTCGATATAGGCGTTCAGGGCCGGGGCCGAGACGCGGACGCCCGCCGCGCGCGCCGCGGGCGTCAGGCTGGTCAGGGGCCACCATTGTCGACCGTAGGGAACGCCGTCGCAGGGCTGAGGCGCGTCGGGCGCGAGGAACAGCGTGTCGGGCAGGGCGGCGGCCCAGTAGGGCGCCAGGTCGATCAGGTCCGCGCCGTTCGATCCGTAGCCGTGCAGGAAGATCACCAGGGATTTGGCCGGACCGCCCGAGAGGGGCGTCGCACGGGGGCCATCAAGCGTGGGGATCTGGGTCATGCCGGTTCCTGGTCGGTGCGGTTCAGGTAGGGCGGACACTATAGCCGTGTGGGAGCGGCTGCGTCGCGAGGATCGTTTTCGACCTTCGCGCGCGGCGCGATCCTTCATCTGCGCCTAGCGTGGAATCGTTGCCGCCTTGGCGTCTAGGGCCAGGCGCGCAGCGCCGCTTGAACAATCACAAGCAGGGCGCTGCGGCTCGCGCCGTCCCGCGCCAACACTGACAGTCCCTGTATCACCGCCATGACGAGTCCGGAAAGTTCAGCCGGGTTGGTGGTCGCCGGCAGCATGCCGTCATTGATGTCCCGCTGGATTCGGTCATCAAGGCGCCGTTGCACGCCACGCCGGATCTCGGCGACAGCCTGCTGCACATCGCAAGACGCCACTGACCCGCTCGCCGTGGCGCTGGCCAGCAGGCATCCTCTGGGCGTCTCTTCGCCGGTATAGGCGACGGCGGCGGCGGTCATCAATTCGCGCGCCGCTTCAACGGCGCTGGGCGCTTGGGCGATGGCCCGCGCCATGTCCTCTGGATCTCCGGCGTAAAGTCTTACGGCCTCCAGGAACAAATGCTTCTTGTCGCCAAACGCGCTGTAGAGGCTGGGCGCCGTCACGCCCATCGCGGCGGTCAGGTCCGCGACCGAGGTGGTCTCGTAGCCATGACGCCAAAAGGTCAGCATCGCGGTCCGCAGGGCGACATCGCGGTCGAACGATAGCGGGCGACCAAGGCGGCGAGGGCGTTGCGGGTCAACAGATTCCATAACGATCACTATGGAATATGTTGACCTAGCGATGCAAGGCCGTCATGACTTTCATAGCAATCGCTATGAAAGTCAGAATCTCATGTCGCTCACCGCTTTCCGCACCTTGGGGCGCTCGGGCCTCGTCGTCAGTCCCCTGGCCCTGGGTACAATGACGTTTGGGCCCGGAGGCTGGGGCGCCGACGAGGCGACCTCGCGCGAGATCTTCCAGGCTTATCGCGCGGCGGGCGGCAACTTCGTCGACACCGCCGACATCTATTCGGGGGGCGAGAGCGAGCATCTTGTGGGTCAATTCATCAGGGAGACCGGCGCGCGCGACGACATCGTGCTGGCGACAAAGTTCGCCTTCAACGGATCCGCCAGCCCGTTGACCCCCACCCAGGCCGGTGGCGGAAATCCCAATGCCGGCGGCGCCGGAGCCAAGAACATTCACCGCGCACTCGACGCGTCGCTGAAGCGCCTGGGGACCGACTATGTCGACCTCTACTGGATGCACATCTGGGATGGGGTAACGCCCATCGAAGAGATCGTGCAGACGCTGGGAGATTTGGTGCGCGCCGGCAAGATCCGCTACTACGGCCTTTCCGACATGCCCGCGTGGCTGGCGATGAGGGCCGCCACCATCGCCGCTGAGCGACGCGTGCCAGGACCGATCGCCATCCAGGTGGAATATTCGCTCGTCGCTCGTGACGTCGAAAGCGAGCACGTCCCGGCCGCGCGTGAGGGAGGGATGGGGGTGATGCCCTGGAGTCCGTTGGCGGGCGGCTTTCTGTCCGGCAAGTATCGACGCGAGGACACCCGGGATACAGGCCGGCTCAGCGGGCCCAACCCGTTCGGCGACAGCAAGTTCACCGATCGCAACTGGGAGGTTCTCGAGACGCTGAAAGCGGTCGCGGCCGAACTCGATCGCCCTGTCGCGCAGATCGCGCTGAGTTGGGTCATGGCGCGCCCGGGCGTGACCTCAACCCTTGTCGGCGCTCGCACGCTGGAGCAGCTCGCTGGACATATCGCCGCCACTGAAGTCGTGCTCAGCGACTCGCAGGTCGAGCGATTGAACGCGGCAAGCGCCCCGCCACCAAGCTTCAGTGCGGGGCTGACGGCGCCGATTATCCGCCGGATGATTTTCGGAGGCCACACCGTGGCGGGTTGGCTGGAGGCGTGAGGTATGTTCCTCCGCACGGCTGACGCACGCTGATCGTGCGCAGGCTAAAGGGGCGCCTATCTGGCGTGGCCCCGATGTCTGCATTTGGCGCCGCCCAACCGTCGTTGCGGCCTGATGAGCCTGCAGAGACGGGGGCGGCGATAGGCCTGCGAGTGTCTGGAAATCCAGTCTCCAGGGCTAAGGCCTGACGCCAAAATCCGCGAACTGCTTGTCGATCTGGGGCTCAAGGACCCGCGCCTTGTCGAGGTCCGTGTCGCCGCCCGCGCCGTCGCCGCTCCGACGCTTGGCCAGGCCGCGACCAAAGAGGGAGCTCGCCATCTCGGGATCCTGCGTCAACGCGGCGTCGTAGTCGGCGATCGCGCCTTTCAGATCTCCGAGGCGCAGTTTTACCAGGCCACGGCTATCCAGCGCTTCGGGCCGGCTTGGCTCCCAGCCCAGCACGGCGTCGCAGTCGGCCAGCGCCTTCTGCAGCTCCACACCCGCCTGCGCCCTTGTCCAACACCTGGCGTTGACCAGGTCGGGCCAGCCGGGCTGAAGCGCGATCAAGGCGTCGAATTCCGCGATCGCCAGATCGTACCGCCCGGCGTCGCTATTGATCTGGCCCCGCAATTGGCGAAGCGCGAAACTGCCCGGCGCGTAGGTCAGCGCCTTGGCGACGTCGGCCAGGGCCAGGTCCGGTTGTCCCCAGGCCAAGCGCATCCTGGCGCGCCAGCGATAGACCCGCGCCTCGCCGCCGCCAACGGCGAGCGCTCTGTCGAAGTCGGCCAGAACAGCGTCACGCGGACGGTCCGGAGACCTCATGGCGCTCAACACATAGGCGGCGGATGTCGGACGCAGCGCCAGGGACCGGTCCAGTTCGGCGGCGGCCTCCGGCAGTCGACCAAGACGACCCAGCGCAACCGCATAGGAAAGATGGGCCTTGGGATCGTCCGGTGCGACGGCCAGCCAGGCCTGGTAGTTTTGCTCCGTGCCCGCGACGTCGCCTTCGTCGCTGAGCAGCTCGCCCATCAGGGCGCGGGCGCGCAGCAGCGTGGGATCCAGGCGCATGGCCTCTTCGTACTGGTACCGCGCGAGCGACACGGCTCGGGGCGTGGCCAATCGAATGGCGAGACCAAAACGCAAGTGAGCGTCGGCGCTGTCAGGTTTGGCGGCGACGGCGGCCTGGGCGGTGTCTAGCTGCTCGGGCAGGTCATCCAATCCCATGGACCAGAGCGCATCGGAGAGGATGGAATAGCGGGAGGCCTCGCTGGAAATGCCGTCCAAACCGGCAGCGTCCGACGTGGATTGAGCGATTGCGGCCGGGCCGGCGATCACCAACGCAGCGGCCGCGAACATCGCGATCCGCAGACCTCTGGCGACAAGTTCGTGCATGGAACCTCCGAACACGGGCGACCGTCCTGACGACTCTGGGCCCACCGGGATCGTAGCGCCGGGTTCCGAACTTGGCGACGATCCGGTCATTGGTCGAAAGCCGCTCCGCGTGGCGCGGGCCCTCGAGACAACCAGCGGATCTCGCATCAACGCCGCGCCCATGCCGTGAGACAGGGCGCTCATCCAACGGAGCCGGGGAGATCTCGCCGCCTTCGGCTATTTCTGGGTGATCGCCAGGCGCCGTAGCTTTCGGCGGGCGGCGCTGGAGCGTCTGGTCTGCTGTCAGGGCCTAGATATGGACCGATCAGGGGGCGCTATCCGCCAACCTGCGGGCGCCCGACGTGCAAAGTCGGAAAACCCCGCGTTCGCGCGTGACTGTCACATCGGTTTGGTAGCTGTGTTGGCCATGAGATTGGCCACCCAGGAACGCGCCCTTTGGCTGGCGCGGCACGTGCTGCCCCATGAGCCCGCCTTGCGAGCGTGGCTCGGCGGGCGGCCGCTGGCCGGGCTTGAGGTCGACGACATCGTCCAGGAGACCTATGCGATCCTGGCGGGGCTGGATCGGGTGGACCATGTTCAGACGCCGCGCACCTACATGTTCGAGGTCGCCAAGTCGGTGATCCTGCAGGCCTTGCGCCGCAGCCGCATCGTGGCGTTCGAGGCCCTGGCCGAAGCCGAGGGCCTGGAGCCGCCCAGCGGCGAGCCTTCGCCCGAGACCATCGTCGCCGATCGCCAGGAACTGGGGCGTCTGGCCGCGCTGATCGCCGGACTGCCGACCAAGTGCCGTGAGGCCTTCACCCTGCGAAAGGTGCACGGCCTGTCGCAGCGCGAAGTCGCCCGGCGCATGGGTATTTCGGAGAACACCGTCGAAAAACACGTCGGCAAGGGCATTGGCGCGCTGATGGATGCGATGGGGCGTGGCGGAAACGGACGCTTCAAGGCATCTAGAAAGCGTGACGACAGAGATCAGACCGAACTTGACAGCGACCCCCGACACCAGCGCCGCCATTGACGTGGCCGCCGCCGGCTGGGCGGCGCGCGCGGATCGCGGTCCCCTGTCACCCGAAGATCAGAAGGCTCTGGAAGCCTGGGCCGCCGCAGATCCGCGGCGGGCGGGCGCCTATGCCCGGGCCCTGGCGGTCAGCGCCCACGCCGATCGCGCCCGGGGGCTGGGCGAGGCGTTCGCGCCGGCCCTGCATCCTGTCGCCGTCGCCGCCGGTCGCCGCCGGTGGCTGGCGGCGGGCGGGGCCCTGGCCGCCGCTACCATTGTCGGCGTGGCGGGCTATGAGAGCCTGAGCCTTCGGGGCAGGGTGGTCACCCGCAAAGGCGACATCCGACGCGCGCCGCTGGCCGATGGCTCGGCCGTCACGCTCAATACCGACACCGCCATCCGCTCGGCGTTCAGCGGCGAGATGCGTCGCGTCGACCTGCTGCGCGGCGAGGCCCTGTTCGATGTGGCCAAGGATCCGGCGCGGCCCTTCGTGGTCGTCGCCGGAGAGGTGCGGGTGCGCGCCGTCGGGACCAGCTTCACGGTCCGCACGCATGATGACGGCCAGATCGACGTTCTGGTGCGCGAGGGCGTGGTCGAGGTCTGGCGGGGCAAGGGCGGTGCGCCGCTTCGCCTGGCCGCCCAGATGGCGACCCGGGTCGAGGCGTCCGGACCGCTGCGGGCCGTTCAGGTCGCCGCCTCGACGGTGGAGAACGCGACGGCCTGGCGGCAGGGGCAGATCGATCTGGACGGCCTGACCCTGGGCGAGGCGGCGGCCGAGTTCGCGCGCTATTCGGATCGTCGCATCATTGTCGACGATCCCGCCGTGGCCCGCCTGAAGATGACGGGCCTGTTCTCGGCCAGCGATCCCGAGGGTTTCGCCCGCGCGGCGGCCTTGAGCCTGGGCCTGGTCGCCAAGCCCCAGGCCGACGGCGTGAGCCTTGAGCGCGCCGCGACCTCCTGAAGATTTTTGCGGGGCGGCATGGCGGAAGCCGCGCGCCCCGGCATCCAAGCCGATGAGACCCGGCGCGAGGCCGGACCAGTCGGGGGCGACCATGTCGAAGACAAGCAAACTGAAACTGACCTGCGGCGCGGCCGCCCTGTCGCTGATCTTTGCCTGGCCGGCGGCGGCGCAGCAGCGGACGTTCGACGTTCCCGCCCAGGGCGCGGCCTCGGCGATCTCGGCCTTCGCGCGCCAGGCAGGCCTGCAGGTGGTGGCTCCGGCCGACGGCCTGCAGGGCGTGCGCACCCAGGCGCTGAAGGGCGCGCTGGACGCTCGTGCGGCCCTGCGTCAGCTGATCGCCGGCACCGGGCTTGAGATCGCGTCCGACACGGGCGGCGTGATCGTCCTGCGCCGCAGCGCCACCGCGACGACCCCGGCAAGCGACCCGGCGACGGAGACCGCCGCGCTCGACACCATCGTGGTCACCGCCCAGAAGCGCGAGGAGTCGGCCCAGAGCGTGCCGATCTCGCTGAGCGCCTTCTCCAGTCGGGCCATCGAGACCTATCGTCTGGAAAGCTTGCGCGATATCTCGCGTCTGACCCCAGGCCTGCTGGTCTCGGCCTTCAATCAGAGCAGCCCGACCATCGCCATTCGCGGGGCGACCAACACCTTCACCCAGATCGGCGCCAACAAGCCGGTGGCGGTGGTGGTTGATGACCTGTTCATCCCGCGCAACAGCGCCGCGACCTTCGAGCTGTATGGCCTGAACTCGGTGCAGGTGCTGAAGGGGCCGCAGGGCACGCTGTTTGGCCGCAACGTGACCGGCGGCGCCATCGTGCTCGACACCGGCAAGCCGGCCTTTCATGACCAGACCGCCTCGGTCCGGGTCGGCGGCGGCGACTATGGCCTGCGCCAGGTCGACGGCCTGGTCGATCTGCCGGTCGGCGATCGCCTGGCCTTTCGCCTGGCCGGATCGCTCAAGGCCCATGACGGCTATGGCAAGGATCGCCTGACCGGCCGTGAGCAGGACGATCTCGACAGCCGTGGCGTTCGCGGCCAGGCCCGCCTCCAGGCCAGCGATGCCGTCGAGGTTCTGCTGGGCGCCGACTATAGCGACGACCACAATGGTGGCCGGACCCTGTCGTCGAAGGGCTCGGGATCGGACGGCGACCGCCGCACCTCGGAACTGGGCTATGGCCAAGGCTTCGCGCGCAACCAGTTCGGCGCCTCGGCCCGGATCTATTGGAACGCGCCGGTCGGTCAGGTGACCGCGATCACCGGCTATCGCAAGTCGCAGTCAGGCGAGGACTATTCCGGCGTCGGGGCCAGCTATGTCTTCCTGACCGGGACCAACAGCCAGCAGGTCAATCGCGACGTCGACGATGTGGCCCTGCTGTCGCAAGAGGTCCGCTACGCCAGTCCCAAATGGGATCGGGGCGACTTCGTGACCGGGGTCTATGTCGCCGACGAGGACGCCAAGCGACAGTTGACCACCCGCAGCCTGACGGCGGTGACCGGCGTGGTCAGCGCCAACGTCCTGACCGACCAGGCGGTGAAGACCCAGAGCTACGGCGTCTTTCTGGACGGCGTGATCCATCTGCCGGCGGCCTTGGACCTGACCCTGGGCGCTCGCTACACCCACGATGAGAAGACCGCCTCGCTGGTGCGCACAGATTTCATCCGCGCGGCCAACAGCTTCGCCGCCCGCGACCTGAAGGCCGACTGGGGCGAGGTGACGCCGCGCGCCGTGCTGACCTGGAAGCCGCGTCAGGACCTGGCGATCTATGGCAGCGTCACGCGAGGCTATACGGCCGGCGGCTTCAATACCGACGCGGCCACGCTGGTCGCCCTGACCAAGCCGTTCGATCCGGAAACCGTGACCAATTACGAACTGGGCGTGAAGTCGCAGTGGCTGGACAATCGGCTGCGGGTCAACGGCTCGGTCTTCCACATGGACTACAAGGACAAGCAGGAGCTGTTCTTCAACAACCTGACGCGTATCCTGACCATCACCAACGCTGGTCAGGCGACGGTGGAGGGCGCTGAGCTCGAGGTCAGCTATCGCCCGACCCACTGGCTGAACCTGATGGGCAGCTACGGCTATCTCGACACCGTCTATGATCGCTTCGTGATCCCGGGCGGCGCGGTCAATACCGGCAATCCACTGGGCTCGTCGCCACGCAACAAGGGATCGCTGGCCGCCGACCTGCGCGCGCCCCTGGCCGACGCCGGCTATCTGATCGGCGCGATCAGATGGGCCTATACGGACGGCTATTTCACCGGAGCGACCAAGGATCTCAACCTGCGCGTCGAGTCCTACGCCCTGACCAACCTGTCGCTGGGCTACGAGGCTCGCGACGGCGCCTGGCGGGTGACGGCCTGGGCCAAGAACCTGGGCGATGTCGACTATCTGCTGACCCCCTCCACCCAAGGGGTGCTGGCCGAATATCTGGGCGAGCCCCGGACCTGGGGCCTGATGCTGTCCGCGCGGTTCTAGGGATGGCGCGCGGCGTGGATCGGCGCGGCGTCTTTCTGGGCGTCGGCGCCCTGGGCCTGGCGGGGCGTTCGGCCCGGGCGGCTGACGACGATCTCGACCTTGTCGGTCAGCCGCTGCGGCCCTGGCGCGTTGGCGGGCTGGACATCCACCACATCGCCACGGGACGGGGCGACTCCACCCTGATCATCGGCCCCGACGGCACAAGCCAGATGATCGACGCCGGGGCTTCGGCCACGCCGCCGCCCGCCGCTCTGGACATTCGTCCCGGCCCGGAGCGTCGGGCGGGCGAATGGATCGGCCGCTACGCCCGGCGGCATCTGAAGGCCACTGGCAATCTCGGCCTCGACAGCCTGCTGGTCAGCCATGTTCATCCCGACCATCTGGGCGACGTCACCGAGGCCTCGCCCCTGGGCGCCGGGCGAACGCTATCGACTGACAGGGGTCAGCGACGTGGCGGCCCTGCTGCCGATCGGCGTGATCGTCGACCGGGGCTATCCGGACTACAGCTATCCGCGCCCCTGGGCCGCGCCGTTCGCCCAGAACTACGAGGCCTTCATCCGGGCGCGGGTCGCTGATGGCGGGAGGGTCGAGCGGTTCCGGGTCGGCGCTGTCGATCAGTTCCCGCTACGTCGTCGCGCCGCCGATTTCCCCACCTTCGCCGTCCGCAACCTCGCGGCCAATGGCGAGGTGTGGACCGGGGCGGGGACGCGGTCGCTGTTCCCGCCGCTCGACACCCTGGCGCCAGACGACATTCCCGACGAGAACGCCTGCTCGACCGCCATCCGCTTGAGCTATGGCGCGTTCGACTATTTCGCGGCCGGCGACCTGACCAGCAACACCTTCGATGGCGCCCTGCCATGGCGAGATGTCGAGACCCCCGCCGCCCAGGCGGCTGGGCCGGTCGAGGTGGCTGTCGCGGCGCATCACGGCATGTACGACGCCACGGGCGCGGACGTCGTGCGCGCCCTGCGGCCGCGCACCTGGGTGATCCTGGGCTGGCACGCGGCCCATCCCAGCCTCTCCACGCTCGAGCGCCTGTTCAGCCACAGGCTCTATGCCGGTCCGCGCGAGGTGTTCGCCACCGGCCTTTCACCCGCCAACGCCCTGGCCCATGCGCGCCTGACCGATCGGATGGGCAGTCGCTCCGGCCATGTGGTGGTGCGGGTCTCGCCCGGCGGCGGCGACTATCGGGTGCTGATCACCGACAACGGCGATGAAAGCGATCGGGTGGTCGCCAGCTTCGGCCCCTTTGCATCAGCGCCTTGGCGAGCGCCAGGCGACGGGAGCGGGCAGCGGCGCCGCCGGAGTGATGCGGCCAGCGTGACGGAGGTCGCGTCGGAAGTCAGCCGGCGTGGCCTGTGGTTTGGGTCGTCAGCGGCGCGCTGTTCTCCCGTCGCCAACGCCGGGGCGTGTCGCCGACGAAGGCTTGAAACTGCCTGGACATGTGAGCCTGGTCACAGAAGCCGCTGTCCAAGGCGATCTCGCAGAGCGTGGCGCGACTTTGCCGCATCAGGGTCTTCGCGCGATCCAGGCGAATGCGCAGCAGGTATGCGCGCGGGGTGACGCCAAAGCTCCCCCGGAAGCGCCGAGAAAACTGGCTGACGCTGAGGCCGACCAGACTGGCGAGTTCCAAGGTTCTGATCGGCCGACCGAGATGCTCGCCAACGTGTCGCAGCACCTTGCGTTCCTGCCAGGGCGCCAGCCCCATCGCCCGCATGCCCGATGCGTCCTGGTTTGTGGCTGCGGTCCTCATCGGCGTTTCCCCAATCGGTTTTCTGGCGTGCTTCCATCCGATCGAACGCAGGTCGCGGAAATTTCCTCACCCCCTCGCGGCGAAGGTGAGGACTTTTGGCGCGGCTGCGTTCTGCCTCTCTGACCGCGCATCTTCCCTGGTCTGGACTTGCTCCATGCCCCCCGTCAGTTCGCCGGCAAGTCCGAGGCCGGCAAAATGCAAAAGCCGCGGTTTGAAGCCGGCGAGGCCAAAACACCGCTCCTTTGATACAAGACCGCCGTGCGCTTGGACGACAAGGTGCCCGGGCAATCCCACGTCTTGCCAAGGACCCGTCGATGCCGATCAAGGCCACCCCTGAAGCTGGTTCCCAGCTGCTTTCGCCCAAGGACCACACGCTGATCCTGATCGACTTCCAGTCTCAGATGGCCTTCGCCACCAAGTCGATCGATCCGGTCAGCCTTCGCAACAACGCCGCTCTGGTGTCGAGCGCCGCAGCGGGGTTCGGGGTGTCCTCCATCCTGACGACCGTGGCCGAGAAGAGCTTTTCCGGTCCGATGTTCTCGGAAGTCACTGCGCCGTTCCCGGGTCAGGCCCTGCTGGACCGCACGTCGATGAACTGCTGGGAAGACGTCGCGGTGATCGAAGCGGTCAATCGCATGGGTCTGGACCGCATCGTCCTGGCCGGCCTCTGGACCAGTGTCTGCATTGTCGGGCCGGCGCTGTCGGCTCTGGAGCAAGGCTATGAGGTCTATTTCATCACCGACGCCTGCGGCGATGTTTCGCCGGAAGCCCATGAAAGCGCCGTGCAGCGCATGATCCAGGCTGGCGCGCGACCGATGACGGCACTGCAGTATCTGCTGGAACTGCAGAGGGACTGGGCGCGCAGCGAGACCTACGACATGACCACCGGGATCGCCCAGAAACTGGGGGGCGGCTACGGCTTGGGCATCACCTATGCCCGCGCGATGTTCAACGCCTCGGAAGGCGGTCACTAGCCGCTGAGGCGCGCGGCCCCGTAGTCGCGCGCCTCGCCGACGCCCAGCGAAACTCGGAGCGGTTCAATGAAGATGTATCTTGTCGCTCTGGCGGCGGGTCTGCTGGTCGGCGCGATCTATGGCCCTGCTGCAGGTGCGCTCGCCCGCGCCGCCCGCCGTGGCGCTGCTGGGCCTGCTGGGCATGCTGATCGGCGAGCAGGTCGTGCCACCCATCAAGCGCATGATCGCCGGCGAGTCCATCGCCGCCCATCTGCATCTGGGAGAAGCCCATCTGGTCTTCGGCAAGCTGCCAGAGGGCAGGACCCTGGCCAAAGGTCCCAAGGATGCGCTCGCCCCTGACAGGGACCCGTCCGAAACACGACTCCCACCCGCCGCGCCGTGGTTGGAACCGCACTCGCCAGTACGCTCGTTTCCTCAGCCCGGAGCACCGCCATGACCGCCAAGGACCTGCTCCTCGTCAACGGCAAGATCAGCACCCTCGACCGAAGCAATCCCCGCGCCTCGGCGGCCCTGGTGCGGGACGGCAGGTTTGCCGCCGTGGGTGAGGAGGGCGAAGTCCGGGCCATGGCCGGCGCGAACCCGACGGTCATCGACCTGAAGGGCCGCCGGGTGATCCCGGGGCTGATCGACAGCCACATGCACATCATCCGTGGCGGGCTGAACTACAACATGGAGCTGCGCTGGGACGGGGTGCCGACGCTGGCCGACGCGATGGCCATGCTGAAGACGCAGGCCCAGAACACGCCGCCGCCGCAGTGGGTGCGGGTGGTGGGCGGCTTTACCGAGCACCAGTTCGTCGAGAAGCGCCTGCCGACCCTGGACGAGATCAACGCCGCCGCGCCCGAGACGCCGGTGTTCATCCTGCACCTCTATGACCGCGCCCTGCTCAATCGCGCCGCCCTGCGCGCGGTCGGCTATACCCGCGACACGCCCAACCCGCCGGGCGGCGAGATCCAGCGCGACGCTTCGGGTGAGCCCACGGGCCTGCTGTTGGCCCAGCCCAACGCCACGATCCTCTACGCCACCCTGGCCAAGGGGCCCAAGCTGCCGCCCGAATACCAGTTGAACTCGACCCGCCACTTTATGCGCGAGATGAACCGTCTGGGCGTAACCGGCGTGATCGACGCCGGCGGCGGCTTCCAGAACTATCCGGACGACTACGAGATCGTCGAGAAGCTGCATGCCGACGACCAGTTGACCCTGCGCATCAGCTACAACCTGTTCACCCAGAAACCGAAGGCCGAACTGTCGGACTTCCAGTCGTGGTCCAAGCAGGTCAAGCCGGGGCAGGGCGACGACAAGTACCGCCACAACGGCGCGGGCGAGATGCTGGTCTACAGCGCCGCCGACTTCGAGGACTTCCGCGTCGAGCGCCCCGAGATGCCGGCAAACATGGAGACCGATCTCGAACCGGTGATCCGGCTGCTGTCCGAGCAGCGCTGGCCCTGGCGGCTGCACGCCACCTACGACCAGACCATCGACCGGGCGCTGGACGTGTTCGAGAAGGTCAATCGGGATGTGCCCTTCGACGGGCTGCACTGGTTCTTCGACCACGCCGAGACGATCAGCGACCGCAATATCGACCGCATCGCGGCCCTCGGCGGTGGCATCGCCGTGCAGCACCGCATGGCCTTCCAGGGCGAATATTTCATTGATCGCTATGGGTCGAAAGCCGCCGAGGCCACCCCGCCGATCGGCAAGATGCTGAAGGCCGGAATCCCGGTCGGGGCCGGCACCGACGCCACGCGCGTGGCCAGCTACAATCCCTGGGTGTCGCTGAACTGGCTGGTGACCGGCAAGACGGTGGGCGGGACGCGGCTCTATCCGCCGGCCAATCGCCTCGACCGCGAGGAGGCCCTGCGCCTGTGGACCACAGCCAACACCTGGTTCTCCAACGAGGAAGGCAAGAAGGGCCAGATCGCCGTCGGACAACTGGCTGACCTGGCCGTGCTCAGCGATGACTACATGACCGTGCCCGAGGACGAGATCCCGCACCTGTCATCGGTGCTCACCCTGCTGGGCGGCAAGGTGGTCCACGGCCAGGGCGACTACGACAAGCTGGCGCCAGCTCTGCCGCCGCCCATGCCCGACTGGTCGCCGGTGCGGACCTTTGGCGGTTATCAGGAGCGTTCGCGAGGTCACGCTCGGGCCCTGGCCAGCGCCTGCGGCTGCGCCAGCAACTGCAATGTCCACGGCCATGACCACGCCGCCGCCCTCGGCGCCCAGGCTCCCACGGCCGACGCCAGGTCCTTCTGGGGCGTCATGGGCTGCGGCTGCTGGGCGGTGTGATCATGGCGACCAGAGTCATCACGGGCGTGCGAAGCGCCTTTCTCGCGCCGGCTGTGCGCTGGGTCGCCCTGCTGGGCCTGTGCGCGGCCTACCTCCAGGGCGGCCTGACCAAGGCGCTCGACTTCCAGGGCGCGATGGCCGAGATGCGCCACTTTGGCCTTGCGCCCGCCGCTCTCCTGGCGAGCGCGACCATCCTGGCCGAGCTTGGCGCGTCAGCCCTGATCCTGTCTGGCCGACTGCGCTGGCTGGGCGCTATGACCCTGGCGAGCTTCACCCTGGCGGCGACCCTTGTGGCCAACCGTTACTGGGACATGGCGCCGCCCGAGCGCTTTTCCGCCACCAATAGCTTCTTCGAGCACCTTGGCCTGGTCGGGGGCTTCCTGCTGGTGGCCTGGCACGACCTGCGGCCAGATACGCCTGTCCGCCGCCAGACCTCCAGTTTCTGAGATCGGACAGCGCTCCATGTGGTGCTCTGCTCCGTTCAGGGCCCGGCCCGCGCTCCTGGTTCTCCTGGCCGTCGCTCTCTCCTCCGGGCTCGCGACCGGGGGAGAGAGTCTGGCTCTGGGGCTGGGCGAGACAAACGCCTCAGCCAACGCGTTGCAGCATCCGCTCCGCCCAAAGATCCTGGCCAATCGCTGGCAGGAGAACTGGGCCGTGCTCGCCGATCCAGCTCGGCGGACCCAGCCGCTGGACCGGTTGAAATATCTGCCGGTCGGCGAGAGCGCCGCGTTTGTCACTCTGGGGGCGACGCTCCGCGAGCGGTTCGAGATCAATCAGGAGCGCTTTGGCCTCGATGGACCAAGTGACGGCTACACGCTTCAGCGCCTGCAGGTGCATGCCGACACGCGGATTGGCGCGCACTGGCGCGCGTTCGCCCAGATGGAGGATGTCCGCGCGCCGGGAAAGCGCATGACCGGCGCCACCGACCAGAACCGTCTGGATCTTCGACTGGCCTTTGTCGCCTATGAGACCCCCACCGCCACTGGCGCTGTAAAGGCGCGGCTGGGTCGCCAGGAATTCGCCTTCGACCTCCAGCGCTTCGTCTCGTCTCGCGATGGGCCCAATGTGCGGCAGGCGTTCGACGCGGTCTGGGGCGACTGGGAGGCGGGTCCCTGGCGCGTCTATGGCTTTCTGAGCCAGCCGGTGCGGTATGAAGATCGCAAGGCTTTTGATGACGCCTCAAGCGGCGGTCTTCGCTTTGACATGGTGCGTGTCGAGCGCCACATCCTGGGCGTCAACGAACTGTCAGCCTACTACGGCCGTTACGCCCGATCCGTGGGACGCTATGGCGACGCGACCGGCCGGGAAGATCGTGACGTCTTTGACGCCCGCACAGCGGGGTCACTGAGCGCGGTCGACTGGGATCTGGAAGCGATGATCCAGCGGGGCTCTGTCGGATCTACGCGAATCCAAGCCTGGGCCCTCGGCGCGCGCGGCGGTTACACGTTCGAGTCCGTGGATTGGCGGCCGCGTGTGGGGCTGCAGTGGGATGCGGCCAGCGGCGATAGACACAGGGACGACGGCGTCCTTGGAAGTTTCAATCCTCTCTTCCCCAACGGCGGCTATTTCACCCGGGCCGGCTACACCGGCTATGTGAACCTCACGCATCTTCGGCCGTCGATCACGGTCGAGCCAGCGGCCGGGCTGTCACTGGAAGTCGCCGTTGCGGGTCAGTGGCGGCGCACGATCCAGGACGCGATCTATACCTCGCCCAGCATCGCCGTGCCGGGATCGCGCGGGACGGGCAAGACCTGGACCGGCGCCTATGGCCAGCTTCACGCCGACTACGTCTTCAACAGCCATCTGACCGGCTCGATTGAAGCTGTGCACTATGCGGTCGGGAATACGCTTGCGGCCCTTGGCGGTCGGGACAGCGACTATCTCGGCGTCGAACTCAAGTTTGGATGGTGACGATGCGCCGACGCCCAAGTCTGCCCCTGATGATGAGTTTCAATGGCGGCTATGTCGACACGGTCGGCTTCCTGGCGCTGCAGGGGCTGTTCACCGCCCACGTCACCGGCAATTTCGTGACCTTCGGGGCCGCCCTGATCCAGGGCTCGAGCGGCGTGATCGCAAAGCTTCTGGCCTTGCCGGCGTTCTGCGTCGTGATCCTCGTCAGCCGTCTGCTGTCTTTTTACCTCGCATCGCGAGGCCTGCCGGTTCTGCGGACGATGCTGTGGATCCAGATCGGCCTGCTTGTCCTTGGATCGACCCTGGCCGTCACGCTGTCACCCTTTCGACAGGGCGACAGCGTGGCCCTGATTCTGACCGGCATGACCTTCGTGTGCGCCATGGCCATACAGAATGCCGCCCACAAGGTGCATATGGCCGACGCGCCGCCCTCGACCCTGATGACGGGAACGACGACGCAGTTGATGCTGGACGTGGCGGAGCTTTTTCGTGTTTCAGCCGCTGCGCGCCCCGCTCTGGTCATCAAGCTGAAGAGGCTGGGCAGCGCCGTGACCGTCTTCGCCGTGGGATGTGGGCTGGCGGCGCTGGCCTTTGCCACCCTTGGTCAGAGCGCGTTCTGGGGCGCGCCGGCCGTCGCTCTGCTTGGCCTCTTCAGCGCTGAAGCCCATGCGAAAGACCCGGCGTCCTGACCCGTGGCGCTTGGGGCCACGCCGCCCTGCAACCAAGGATCAGGCAATCTGCCAGCCCTCGGGGCTTTGGACCTGCGTCTTTGCGACTTACCTACTTTTTTGAGCAACCTGATCCAAAGGAGCGCCACCCGCTCCAAGAGCGGATCGAGGGGGAGGCTCACAATCCAGCATCGATCTCGACACCCGTCGAGGATCGTCGAGGGATCAAGATGAGCGATTTCAAATCCGCAGATGGCGGCGCTTCTCGCCGCAGCGTCGTGACCGCAGGCCTCGGTCTTGCGGTTCTGGGCGCTGCGCCTGCCCTTTCCCCGGCGCCGGCGGTTGCCGCGTCCCATCAAGCCAAAGGCATTCAGACCATGAGCAGCGGTTTTCTGACCACGAAGGACGGCACGCAGATCTTCTACAAGGACTGGGGACCCAAGACTGCCCAACCGATCGTGTTCCACCATGGCTGGCCGCTGTCGGCCGACGACTGGGACGCCCAGATGATGTTCTTCCTGGGTGAAGGCTATCGGGTCGTCGCCCATGACCGCCGGGGTCACGGCCGCTCCAGCCAGACTGACACCGGCAACGAGATGGATACCTACGCCGCCGACGTCATCGCCCTGGCGGATCATCTGGACCTGAAGAACGCGGTCCATGTGGGGCACTCCACCGGCGGCGGCGAGGTCGCACACTATGTCGCGCGCGCCAAGCCGGGGCGGGTGGCCAAGGCCGTGCTGATCGGCGCCGTGCCGCCGATCATGCTGAAGACCCCGGCCAATCCAGGCGGGCTGCCGATGGAGGTGTTCGACGGCTTCCGCACGGCGCTGGTGACCAACCGCGCCCAGTTCTTCCGCGATGTTCCGGCTGGGCCGTTCTTCGGCTTCAACCGCCCCGGCGCCAAGGTCAGCCAAGGCATGATCGACAACTGGTGGCGTCAGGGCATGATGGGCGGAGCCAAGGCGCACTACGACTGCATCAAGGCCTTTTCGGAGACCGACTTCACCGACGACCTCAAGAAGATCGAGGCGCCGGTCCTGATCCTGCACGGCGAGGACGATCAGATCGTGCCGATCGCCGACAGCGCCCACCTGGCCATCAAGCTGGTCCGGAACGGCAAGCTGATCACCTATCCGGGCTTGCCGCACGGCATGGCGACCACCCACGCCGAGGTGATCAACAAGGATCTGCTGGCGTTCATCAAGGCCTAGGTCTGCTCGACCCGATCAGGCGAACCTGCGGGAATCGCCTGATCGGGTCACTCTGCTCAACTCAGCCAAGCCGGCGTTACTCAAGCAGATGCGCGGGCTGCGGTGGTCGTGAGGCGGGGGCGTTTCCGGATGACCGGTTACCCCCGTCCCGTCATCCGCTGCGCTGCCGTCTCCATCGGGCGGGCGGCATGCCGACGATCTGGTTGAACACACGGGTGAGGTGGCTCTGATCTGCAAACCCGCAGGTCAGCGCGATTTCCGCAATCGGCAGGTCATGGGTAAGCAATAGCTGTTTGGACTGTTCAATCCGGTAGAGTTGATGCCAGCGGCGCGGCGTCAGGCCAAAGCTTTGCTTGAAGGCCTTTATGAAATAGCCGCGGGAGAGGCGACACGCCGAGGCGACATCCGAGATCTTCGGAGCCTCAAGGTCCAATCGGCTCATCAGGCTAAGGGCCTGCTTCTGCTGCCAACGCGCGAGCCCACCCTTCAGGATGTGCGCTTCTGACGACTCTCCATCGAGCGCTTTATGGACGGTGGAGGACGGCGCCGAGACCGGCGCCTCCCTGGCTTGTGGCGCCGCGTCACCCGTGCGGGCCGACAGGACGGGCCTGGATGGGGTCGCATGCGAAGCCGCACCCGGCCGGGGCCGGCCAAAGGTGCGCGGCTCGCCCGCGAGCGGTTTCTGTCCGGCGGCGAACGCCGCCCTGCGGCCTGCCAGAGCGATCTCACCCAGGAGGTTCCGGATCTGGGCCAGATCGGGATCGGGCCTTTCCAGGTGGCTCAGACCGCCCTCAGCGCTGGAGAGGATGGCTGCAAGATGCCGCGCCAGTTCGGGAGCGGCGCGTCCGGCGATCAAAACGGCCTGACGGCGTTCGATCTTGTGGCTCCTGTTGTGGAGCTCATCGCAGCGCATGAAATGACCCCTTCCTGCCAACGGAGCGGCCGCGTCTTCCTGCCGCCCGTCAGATCATCGGCCCGACTAGCGACGCGCCTCAATCCCATGTGGCAGAGGTCGTTTTACCCTTCTGGGTATACCGCTCGAGGACGCCGTCTGCGCAAACTTGCCGCTCGTAAGGATGTCGGACCATGGTCTTCAGGCGCCCCTGGTCGTCGATCGGAATCAAAGCCCTCCGCCGGGTAACGGTGCGGCGGTGGAGCAGCGTGTTTGGCTTGGCGGCCCTGCTGGTCTCCGCCTGCGGGTTCTTCTGGGCCGGCGCCGCCTGTCCAGTCGCACTAGATCAGGCGACCTGCGCGCCGGCCGAGTTTCCGGATGCGAAATTCGTGGGCGGCTTCCTGCTCGGCCTGGCGGCCGCAGGTCTGGGGGGCTGCTTCTTTCGCTTGCGAAGGTCGGCTGTCGCAAAGCAGCTGCGATCGGTGATGACCTCCCGGATCGCCACGCAGGAGCAGGTCGCCCGTCAGCTTCAGGAGGACCTGATCCAGGGCGCGCAGGGTCTCATCACGACCTTGCAAGTTGTGGCCCACAATAACCCGACGGCCCGAACCGCGATCGAGGACGCCCTGAGTCAAGCTGAGGCATTCCTGATCGAGTCGCGTGATCGTCTGCAAGCCCTGCAAGACGCCAGCGCCGACGACCACGCCAAATGATGCAGGGCTGCTCTGCGCCTGTCGGGTCGCCCGCCGTTGTGCGCGCCTGCTGGGATTGTCGCTGGTCTGTCCCGGTTTGCGTCCCGACGCCGTGGAGCTGTCGCTCGCCGGTTGTGCTATCCATGCGTTTCGCGGACCGGCCTGCGGGAGGAGGGGGCAGCCAGATGTTTCGTAAAGCCGTCGCGTCGTTTCTTCTAATCCTCGTCCTCGCCCAGGCTGCGTGGGCCGAGCCTTTGCCGCGGGCGATCGACCAGTTCCAACATGCGCGGTGGACACCTCGGGAAGGGGGCCCGTGGGGTGTCAATGAGATCACCCAATCGCCTGACGGCTTCATCTGGCTGGCCAGTCCGGAAGGCCTGATCCGGTTCGATGGCGTAAAGTTCGAGACGTTCACGCCGCCGGGCTATGATCCGGCCACGGCGCCCACCGTGGTGTCGGTGCTGGCGACACGCTCTGGCGAAGTCTGGGTAGGTCTCGGCGGTTTCGGCGGCGTGGCCGCATTTCGCGATGGTCGCATGGTCAGCATGGCCATGCCCAATCCGGCCTACTTGGTCACCAACCTAGTGCAGGACCATGACGGCGCCATCTGGGCGGCGACCACGCGCCTGGGAGAACCCCTGCGCCGCTATCGGAACGGCCGCTGGGAGGTCATCGGCCGGGTGTGGAACCTGCCCGGCGATGACATGGTCCACGAGCTGATCGTTGGTAAAGATGGCGCGCTCTGGGTAGCCATAAAGGACATGCTCTTTGTGCTGCCACGCGGCGCGCGGCGCTTCGTTGAGACCGGTGTGAAGGTCAGTGGCGGGGTGGGGCTGGCGACCGATCCGGGCGGGCGGGTGTGGGTCGCTGATGGCAGGGGCGTTCGGCGGGTGCCCGATGTCCTCCATGGTGAGGCATCGGATGCAAAGCAGCCGGACTATGCCCTTGAAGGGATCCGCCGCCCCAAGATCCGCTTTGCGCCTGACGGAAGTCTTTGGGGAGCCACCTGGAGCGACTGGTTGTTCCGGATCCGCAATCCGGAGAAGGACGGGGAAGTCTCGCGTTACCGGTCCGCCGGTGGGCTGAGGTCGGACGACTTTGGCAATGTGTTCGTCGATCGCGACGGGGTAACCTGGGTTGGCGGTCTGGGCGGCCTGGACAGTTTCGTGTCCACCGGTCTGGTCAAGGACGAGACCATCCCGTTTTCGGCCGATAGCTACCGGCTGGCTCCCGATGGGCGGGGTCAAGTCTATGCGATCACCAGTTCGACAGCCTATCTTATCCGTCCAGGCGCACCGCCAAAGGCGTTTCTGAGGTCTGATTTCTACGGCATGTGTCCGGGCCAGAAGGGTTCGGTCTGGCTGGGCGAGGAGGGCTTGTTCAAGCGGGTTGTCGATGGCCGCATCGTTCAGGCGATACGGACGCCAACCTCGTTGGTCGGCGGCTGCGCTGAAGATCCATCGGGACGCCTTTGGTGGATCGATGACGCCGGCGTGATCAATGTTCACGAGCGCGGGCGGTCTCGAAAACTGCCTTTGCTGCTTGCCGGCTCCAACGATCAGGTCTGGGAAACCTTCGTCGACCGCGAGGGCTACCCCATTTTCCTTCTCGAGAATCGAGCGATTGCGCGTGTGAAGGGACTCAAGGCCGAAATCTGGTCCAACCAGAGGCTTGGTGTCGGGGCGATCCTGGACGCCGTGCAGGACGGCCCTTCTGGCCTGTTCATCGCGGGCAGTTCCGCCCTGGCTCGGATCCGCGGCGACAGGATACAGCGCCTGGAGGTGAAACGGCATCCCTGGTTGCGGGGCGCGCGCGCGATAACGTGGTCACCTGACGGTCAGGTTCAGATCCTCTCGCGCGCCGGTCTTGTTCGGCTCAAGGCGAGCGATCTGGACCAGGCCTTCGACCATCCGGATCGACCCATTCCCCACACCGCCCGCAGCCAGCTGGACGGCCTGAGTCCGGGCGCGCGCCGATACGGCGGGCTGCAGGCCGCTTATAGCGGCGACGGGCGTTACTGGTTCATCTCCGGGCCGGGGCTCATGAGGGTCCAGTCCGGCGGTCTGACGCGAAACGCGTCACCGCCGCCGGTCATCATTCGCTCGCTCACGACCGGCAAGCGCGTCTATCCCGTGACCGGAGCGATCACCCTGCCCAAGGGCGTGACAAATCTGACGATTTCCTACTCGGCTCTGACCCTGCGCGCGCCCACGATGGCCCAGTTTCGCTACAGACTGGAGGGCGTTGATCCAGATTGGGTCGATCCCGGCCAGCGTCGGGAGGCGATCTATTCCAATCTGCCGCCCGGAAATCATCGCTTTCAGGTGATCGCGGCCAATGAGGACGGCGTCTGGAACAACACCGGCGCGACGCTGAACTTCACGATTCCAAAGACCTTCGTGCAGACACATCTGTTCAAGGCGCTTTGCGCTCTGGCGCTGGCGATCCTTGCCTGGCTGGTGTTCAGGCTGCGCCTTCGCGTGGTCGCGCGGCAAATTCGCGCCCGCATGAGCGAACGCCTCGCCGAACGAGAGCGGATAGCCCGCGAGCTTCACGACACGCTTCTTCAAGGGGTGCAGGGCCTGATCCTGCGCTTCCAGCTCGTTGCGGAGGATCTCACCGAAAAGCAGGGGGATCGCGCGTCTCTGGAACGGGTTCTGGACGACGCCGACAGCTTCGTCGGCGAAGCGCGCGATCGTGTGCGCGAGTTGCGCATGTCGCCCACCGGCGGCGATCTCGAAGCGGCGCTGGACAAGCTGCAGCAGGCGGCTTCCAGCCTCGGCGTCAGCGCGATCTTACGAGAAACGGTGGGGGTCCCTCGAGCCCTGGAGCCGACGGCGTGCGACGAGATCGCGCAGATTGTCCGCGAAGCCTTGTCCAACGCCGCCCAGCACGCCAATGCGTCGTCGATCACGATCCGCTCGATCTACGGGCCGCTATCCTTGCAGGTCCTGGTCGCCGACAACGGGGTGGGGATCCCGCCTGACATCCTGCGCGACGGTCGGGATGGGCATTTTGGCCTCAACGGAATGCGGGAGCGCGCGCGTCGTCTGGAAGGCCGCGTCCAGATCGAAAACGATGCGAACGGCGGGACCCGGGTTATGGTCAAGCTGCCCGGCAGCGTCGTGTTTGAGTCCGGGCTTTGGAGACGGCTGCGCGCCTGGCCGGAGAGACGTCATGGCTGATCATCTGGCGTCACCGATCCGCGTTCTGGTCGCGGACGATCATCCCATTGTCCGCGAGGGCGTGATCGGTCTTCTGGCTCGACAGCCCGACATCGATGTTGTCGGCGAAGCGGCCGACGGATTGGAGGCCGTCGCGCTCTTCGCGAAGCTTGTTCCCGATATCACGCTGATTGATATCCAGATGCCTGGCCTGGATGGCCTTGGCGCCATCGGTCGCATCAAGGCGCTTGAGCCCCAGGCGGCCATCATCGTTCTGACGACCTATCCCGGAGACACCCTGGCGGTGAAGGCGCTACGCGCCGGGGCCAGCGGCTACCTTCTCAAGAACTGCATTCGCCGCGACCTCCTGGACACGGTGCGCGCCGTCCATGCGGGCAAGAGGGTCATCGCCCCGGAAGTCGCTCAGCAGATCGCCCTGCACGCCATTGAAGACCCGTTGAGTGACCGTGAGATCAACATTCTGCGGCACGTCGCCGAAGGCCGGTCCAACAAGGAGATCGCCCGTCGCCTTTCGGTCTCGCCGGACACCATCAAGGCCGATCTCAAAAGCGTTTTCGCCAAGCTGGACGTGGCCGACCGCACCGCCGCCGTCGTGATCGCCGCGCGGCGAGGCTATATTGGGCTGGAAGTGGGCGGCGGCTAACCGCTCAACGATGCCCCTCGTCCAAACGAGCGCCTGATGCGCCCGTCCACGCGCAGTATCGACCAAAGCTTCGAGGAATGGCCAGTTTCTCGACGGGTTCGCATTGCTGACGGCGCCAACTTGTTTTTGGGCCACTTCAAAGTTGCGCCGACAAAACGTGTCGGCGCAGGTTTGAGCTGTCCGGCTAAGTCGCTGATTTTCCGACAGCGCGAAAATCGCACAATTTGGCGATACAGGTTAGCGCTGTCCCCTGAAGCCAGATTCCAACTTAAGTCTGTCCCCGTAGGGCACGCCTTTTGCGCCCCACGGCTGGCGTGTCGGTCACATCGTTGGCGGGAGGTCGTCGTCGATAGACAGCAGTGCTTCATCGCGCTCCTTGAGCAATCGTTCGCGCTCGACCGCTTGCAACTCCCAACTGGTGTCAATCGTGAGTTCCCAGAGAAGGACGTCCAGAACCAAGGATCGCGAAACCGTGCCCGTGGTTGAAAGCGGCCAAGGATTTCGCCGCACGATACGGCGCAGCACCGTCAGCGACAGCCTGATATTGAGGTCGGTCCCCCCTCGCCCCAAGGGTGCGTGCGCGGCGCGACAAATTCGGACGTACTTAGCAACCAGCGTTGGACATTAGACCCTTGGCGCTCAAGTGGACTTCGCGAGGGTCGGCTCAGGGGCGGCGCTTACGTAGCGCTACCCGGCACGACACACGGCCCCTGAAAATCAGGTCAGTTGAGCAGCCAGCCAATCAAACTCAGTCGTGCAGTAGTCGGTTAGGCTTCATGTGCTTCGTCGAATGCAAGAACGCGTTCTTGTAGGTCCGCCACGGGCGTCCAGAGAGGCTACATGTTCTTCTCACCCACCTTGAACACATAGTAGTCGTATAGACCCTCGGCAATCAGCCAGCACATGGCGGAAATGGGCTGGGGCCTGGGTCGCCGTCGCCAAGGTCGACAAGAAGGTCTTGTGGACCATGGCCGCTGAGCGGAAAGACGCCTGGAGCCCTTTAGCCTCGCATGGAATCATGTGAGGCGGTAAAAAAGCCGTTAAATCAAACATTTAGAGCGTGATGGCCGCCGAAGCCGCGTATACTTTCGGCTATCACGCTCTAGCGGGGCAGCGCCGCGAAGCCTGCCGCGAAGACCGCGATCATGTGTTGACGGATCGAAGCCATGTCGGCCGAGCGGCATATCCCGTTCGACAGGATGTCGATCCGCCCGGTCTGGGCCAGTGACAGGGTCAGCGCGCCCGACAGCAGGTGATTGTACCAGTGCAGTTCGGCGTCGGACGCCGCCGGCGCCAGCTTGCGCAGCAGGGCCATGAAGGCGTGGACAACAGGGTCAAAATATTCGCGCATGATGTCGCCGCTTCGGGCGGGCGTGTTGTTCACCTGGGCCACGATGGCGGCGTAGTTGCGCCAGCCGGGGTCTTCATTCAGCAGCAGGACAAAGGTCGGATCCAGGAAGGCGCCCAGCACGCCCTCGATGGTCATGTCAGGACCAGCGCTGGCTTCATATTCGGCCATCGAGCGCAGGCGCACCTCATTGATGACCGAGGCGCGCCGGCCGAACACGGCGTCGAACAGGCCGTTCTTGTTGGTGAAGTAGTAGTGGATCAGGGCGGTGTCGACGCCAGCCGCCTTGGCCGCATCCTTGATGGTCACGCCGTGCTCGCCGAAGTCGGCGAACAGCGCCTCGGCCGCATCAAGGATCTTGGCCACGGTCTCCTCGCGCCGTTCCAGCTTGGGCCGGCGGCGCGGGTTGGGGGTTTGGGCCTGTTCGGTCAAGCGACGTCTCGAGCGTTGATCTTGCCCGCCTTCTTGGCTGGGTTAAGCTTTCGTAGCAATGCGTCCCATGACGCCCTCATTTCGAAAAGCTTGAGGGGGATACGCATGCGGCGGTCCAGAGCGTCTAGTTCCTCGGGGCGATGAATCGCCTGCCGCCCCAGTGGGCCGTCGAACAGCATCCAACGTCGTTCGCGGGGCGCATAGGCGGGCCAGTCTTCGCCCGGTTGCCCGGTCTTGGCGAAAGCGACCCAGCGCGCGTGCAGGGCGGTGGCGACCTCGCGGTCGGCCGCGCTGACGGCCACGCCGTCGGGGCGCGCGTCGAGCGTATCGAAGACGGGGAAGATCTCGTCGCCATGCGCCGCGCGATCGGCGTGTTGGCGCTTGGCCTGCGCTACATAGTCGAACAGGTAGAGATAGCTAGGGCGGGCGCGGCGCAGGCCGGCGACCCAGCGGGCAGGCGCGACGAAGGTGATGTCGCGGAAGAAGAACCGCGCCGCCTGGATCTGGGTGGTCCGATAGAGGGCGCCGAGCGCCTTGAGCCGGCCGCGACTTTGCCCGGCCATGGCCTGTTCCAGGACGCCGGGATAGTCGAGCAGCGAGTCCTCGCCGCTATTGGCTCCGATCACCAGCGGGATCTCCGCGCAACGTCCTGAGGCTAGGGTGGGGGTAATTTCGCCGGGCAGCAGGCGGCCGTCGATGATGGGATGAAACTCGCCGGGCGCTTCGACCAGCGCCTCGGGCGCGACGGCGCGCAGGGCGTCGGCGGTCGCCTCGACGCCTGGCAGCCCGACGGCCGTCGCGACCGCCGCACCCTGACGCTCCGACTTGGCGATGGGGTTGGGCGGATACCAGCCGCCGCCTGACTGCACGATCGCCTGGTGGAAAAGGTCGGAGGCGGCCGGGGCGGTCATCAGGGCCAGCACGTGGAATCCGCCCATCGACTCGCCGAACAGGGTCACGCGCCTGGCGTCGCCCCCGAACGCCGCGATATTGTCTCTCACCCACGCCAGCGCCGCGATCTGGTCCATCAGGCCATAGGAGCCGAGCGGCGCGTCGCCCGCTTCAGCGGTAATGGCCGGATGGGCGAAGAAGCCCAGATGGCCGAGGCGGAAATTGACCGTGACCAGGATCACGCCGTCGCGGGCGAAGGCCGCGCCGTCATAATAGGGCAGGCAGCCGGCGCCCATCCGGCCCGAGCCGCCGTGCAGCCAGACCATCACCGGGGCGTCCGCCGCGTCGGCCGGGGCCCAGATGTTCAGGGTAAGGCAGTCCTCGCTATAGGGCGGTCCGGCGCCGCCCACGGTTGTCAGGTCCAGGCCTTCCGGGCCCGTCTGGAAGGGAGAGGGGCCAAACGCGCCTGCCTCGCGCTCTCCATCCCAGGCGGGGAAGGGGCGGGGCGGGCGCCAACGCAGCGGTCCGACCGGCGGGGCGGCATAGGGAATGCCCTTGAACACGCGGATGGCGCCGTCGGTGCGGCCCGCCAGAACGCCGCTGGCGACTCTCGCCAGGTCGCGTTCGAACTCTCGCATGATTGGTCTCCTAGGCCCGCTGCTCAAGTGATTTCCATTTTATGGGACGCCATCCCAAAGGTCTTGCATCTCATATTTATTCATTTATGCATGAATCAATAACGAGGGTAGGCCATCGACGCCACCCCTGGAGCGAAAACGCTCAGCTTAGGGAGAAGAGGATGAAGGCGAACTGGCTTCTGACGTCGCTGTTGTGCGGCGTGGCGAGCGCGGCTTGGGCGCAGGATAGCGGCGCGAACGCCACTCAAGGCATCGAAATCCAGGAGATCGTGGTCACCGCCCAGCGGCGGGCCCAGACGCTAGCCGACGTACCATTGTCCGTGTCGGTGTTGAGCGGTGAAGCGCTAGAGCGCGCGAGCGTTACGCGCTTGGACGATGTCTCCAAGCTCACCCCCAACTTCGTCGTGGTGCAGGGCGCCACGCCACAGCAGAACCGCTTCACGGTCCGGGGTCTCACCTCCAGCACGTCCAACCAGGGCATTGACCCCAGCGTCGGCTTCTTCGTCGACGGGGTTTATATCGCCCGCTCCGAGGCCGTGCTGGGCCAGTCGATGGATGTAGAGCGCATTGAAGTGCTGCGCGGGCCGCAGGGCACGCTCTATGGCAAGAACACCACGGTCGGGGCGGTCAACATCATCACCCGGCGTCCGAGCGACACGTTTGAAGGCCAGGTCTTGGCAGAGTACGGCAACTACGAGTCCGTGCGCCTGCAGGGCCGGGTGTCGGGCCCGCTGGTCAAGGACGTGGCCGCCGGCTCGCTGTCGGGCTTTTACACCGACCACGACGGCTACACGACCAACACCGCCAACGGCGAGAAGCTGGGTTCGCTGAAGAGCTGGGGCGGCCGCGGCAAGCTGGTGTTAGACGCCAGCGACTCCGTCGCCATCACCCTGATCGCCGACTACGAGAAGGACAAGGGACTGGGCAGCACCGCTGATCTCAGCCTGCGGGACGGCGTGGCCACCGACATCTATGACTACAAGACCTCGCGCAATGGCGGTGAGACCAACGACGTCGAGATGTATGGCGCGTCCGGCCAGGTCGACTGGAAGTTCGGCGACGGCATGACCCTGCGCTCGATCACCGGCTATCGCGGCTCGAAGATGAACATCGTCGTCGACTCCGACAGCACCGAGACGGCCTTCCCGTTCGGCATGGGTTACCGCATCGCGGACGCCAGCCAGACAAGCCAGGAAGTGCAGCTTTTCTCGCCGGAAAGCGGCCGGCTGCGCTACATCGCCGGCCTGTTCTATCTGCACCAGAAGTTGGAATCGAAGGGCGGTCTGGTCGTGCCGGCCCTCGGCGTGCGACCTTTGGATCAGACCTTCAACCAGTCGGGCGACAGCTACGCCGTCTTCGGCCAGGCCGACTACGACATCGTCGACGACCTGACCCTGACCCTGGGCGGCCGCTACAGCCACGAGACCCGTGATGCGACCATCGCCCAGACCGCGCCGGCCGGGGTCGGGTTCGCGAACATCAATCCGGCGATCCTGCGCTCCAGCAAGGAAAGCAATTTCTCGCCTCTGGTAAGTCTGAACTACAAGATCGAACGCGATGTCTCGGTGTATGCGACCTTCTCTAAGGGCGTGAAGTCGGGCGGCTTCAACGCCGAGCCCTACGCTGGCACGGCGACGACGGTCAGCCAGACCCTGGCGTTCCGGCCCGAACACGCCACCAGCTACGAGGCCGGCTTCAAGTCCCGGCTCTGGGACCGGCGGGCCAGCCTGAACCTGTCGATCTACAGGATGAATTTCGATGACCTGCAGGTGTCGACCTTCAATGGCGTCGCTTTCAGCGTCGGCAATGCGGCCAGCGCTCGCAGCACCGGGGTCGAACTGGAGGGGGCGGTCAATCCGGTGAAAGGGCTCAGCCTCACCGGCGCCTTGGGCTATAGCCGCGCCACGTATCGCGACTTCCTCTTCAAGGCCTCTTCAGCAGCCTCGGCCATCGATCTGTCGGGGCGCCAACTGGGCTATGCGCCCAAATGGACCGGCTCATTGTCGGCCCAGTACGAACACGCGGTCGGTAACGCCATGACCCTGGGTGCGCGCGCCGACTACCAGTACATGGGCGAGCAGGTCCTGTCGGCCTTCCTCGACAGCAACGCGCATCAGAAAGCGATCGAGCTGGTGAATGCGCGCGCCTATCTGCGGACCGACGGCGGGCTTGAATTGGCGCTTTGGGCCAAGAACCTGTTCAGCCAGCGCTATCTGCTCGATGCGCGTTCGCCGTTGAACATCCCCGGCACCAGCGCGAACGACTACGGCGGCGTCGTTTCCGTCCCGCGCACCTACGGCCTGTCGATCTCGGCCAAGTTCTAGAGACGTTGATGACCCTGCCGCGCGCGCCGTTCGTCTGGACGCCTCGTCAGCCCGTCGACGAGATGGGCTTCCAGGCGGTGAAGCTGGGACGACCGGAGCGCGACGATGGGGTGAATCGCTGGTTCCTGTTCCGGTGCGTGGCCGACTTGGTCGACGCGCCGGAACAGGCGCCCTTCGACATTACGGTCGATGGTCGCTACCTGCTGTTCGTCAATGAAACCCAGGTCGGGCGCGGTCCCGTTCGCTGCAGCCCAATGGCCCAGCGTTACGACAGCTACGATCTGGCGCCTTTCCTCAAGGCGGGGCGCAACGTTGTTGCCGTGCTCGTCCACACCTACGGGGTCGACACGGCCTTCCATGAGACGGTGAAAGGCCTGTGGCGCCCCACTTTCGGAGAGGGCGGCCTGTGGACAGACGGGGCTTTGTTCAGCACCCGAGAGGCTTGGCGCTGCACGGAGAGCCGCGCCTGGGTGGCAGACGCGCCAAGAGTCAATCATAGTCTGGGCTTCATCGAGGCCCTTGACGCTCGGGCCTTGCCGGCCGCCTGGACCAGCGCCGCCTTTGACGACGCCGACTGGGACCTGGCTCGACCGATGGTCGCGCGCGGCGGCGGGCCGGAGAGCGCCTATGGCGGCCTGGTGGTGCGGCCGTTCCCGATCCTGATACCGCGGGGCATACCGCCTTTGCAGGAGCGCCCGGTGCGGGCCAGTCGGATCGTCTGGGTCAGGAGCCAGGCGCGCCATCCCGAACTGCCTTTGACCCATCGGCTCTATGAGGAGCCGCTGAGTCCCGTCGCCGACGGCGCGGTGGTCGGCCTGGAGAATTTGCTGAGCGGGGCCGGGGCTGCGGTCGTCCGCACCCTGAACGGGCGCGATACGGCCTTCACCCTCGATTTTGGCCGTATCCTGACGGGCCACCCCGCCTTCGAGATCGAGGCCCGGGGCGGCGAGACCGTGGAGATCGCCTGCGCCGAGCGACTGCCGGGCGAGTGGGAGCCCGGCGGCGCGGCCGGCGATGCGCGGATCACGCCCTTCCGGGTGTTGGGCAACGACGCCCACCTCTGTCGCTATATCGCCCGCCCCGGGGTCCAGCGCTTCGAGCGCTTTGAATGGTGCGCTATCCGCTACATGCACGTGGTCGTCCGCGACGCGCCGGATGGCGTCAGCTTGCGGAGCCTGGGCGCCACCGCGAGCCATTATCCGGTCGAGGCGAGGGGACGCTTTTCCTGTTCCGACGATCTCCTGACCCGGCTGTGGGCGACCGGCGCCTATACGCTTCGCCAATGCATGCATGATGCGTGGGAAGACTGCCCCAGCCGCGAACAGCGGCAGTGGCTGGGTGACGTGACCGTCGAGAACCTGGCCGCCGCCGCCGCCTTCGGCCCCTCGACGGCGCCGCTGACCGCCAAGTTTCTGATCCAGGTCGCCGAGAGCCAGCGGCCCGATGGACTGACCCAGATGTTCGCGCCCGGCGACCACGGCGAGAACGGCAACTTGATCCCCGACTGGACCCTGCAGTGGATCCTGTGCGCTCGCGATCACTGGGACCTCACCGGGGATCTGGAGACCATCGACGCGATCTGGCCCTCGATCCAGAAGGCCCTGGCCTGGTTCGAGCGGATGTGCGGGCCGCGCGGCGTGATCGTCGACATGCCCTATTGGCATTTCATGGACTGGGCGGGGGTCGGGCGGCAAGGCGAGGCGTGCGCGCTGAACGCTCAGTTCGCCGGCGCGCTGCAGGCGGCCTCGGTTCTCGCCTCGGCCGTCGGTTTCGAGCGCGCCGCGAGGGCCTATGCCCAGCGGGCCGCTGCGGTCATCGCCGCCCTTGATGTCAGCCACTGGGACGACGCGCGCGGAACCTGGGTCGACATGGTCGATCCGGCCACCGGCGCCCAGGACCCACGTGTCTCGCAGCACGCCGTCGCGGCCATGGCGCTCTGGGGAACCGTTGCACCCGCGCGCCTGGCGCGGGCGCTGGACCGGGTCACGGATCCCGCCCGCGAAACCGCTACACCGGCGCCGCCGGTCGTGCCGTTCGGCGACCAATTGGACGAGGTCGAAGGCGTCGTCATGGCCAACACGTTTTATAGCCACTTCGTCTGTGAGGCCCTGGCGCATCACGGCCGGGTCCCCACGGCGCTGAACCAGATCCGCCGCCGGTTTGGCCCGATGCTGGAAGCCGGCGCCACCACGCTGTGGGAGGCGATGTCCTCCTTCGCCAGCCTCTGCCATGGGTTCTCGGCCTCACCGACCCACTTCCTGTCGCGCCATGTGCTGGGCGTGTCGCCCGCGACGCCCGGCTTCTGCGCGGTGCGCTTCGCGCCCAACCTCGCTGGTCTGGACCGGGCGGAGGGCGTGGTCGCGGCTGGCGACTGCGACGTCGTCGTGCGCCTGGACGGCGACGGCCAGGGGTTCATCGCCCGCATCGAGACCACTGCGCCGGTCGAGACCGCCGCCGCGCCCAATCTGAGGATCGTATCGGAGCATCGCCAGGACGGCGCCCTGATCATCCGCTTCGCCTATCTGGAGCCCACCCCTTGAGCCCTTCCGATAAACCGGCCCTTGGCGCCCGCAATCTCTGGTTCTTCGCCGCTGCGGCCCTGCCGACGGCGATGCTGAACGTGCCGCTGGCCGCCTATCTGCCGCCGTTCTACGCCCAAAAGGTCGGCTTGAGCCTCGGGACCATCGGCCTGATCTTCATGGCCGCCCGCATCTGGGACGTGATCACCGACCCGCTCATGGGCGCCTTGACCGACCGTACCCGCAGCCGCTGGGGCCGCCGGCGGCCATGGATCGCCGCGTCGGCGCCGTTGCTGATCGTGTCGCTGTGGGGCCTGTTCTTTCCACCGGCCGGGGCGGGGATAACCTGGCTGGTGCTGACCCTCTTTGCGGTGATGGCGGCCAACACCATGCTGGCGATCGCCCATACCGCCTGGAGCGCCGACATCTCCAGCGGCTATCACGAGCGTTCACGCGTGCAGGCCGCCGTCCTGATCGTGACCATCGCCGGCAGCCTGGCGGCCATGCTGCTGCCGGCTCTGCTCGAGGGGCGCAGCGACGATCCGGTGACGCTGCGCGCCCACCTTCTTGGCGGTTTGGTGATCGCCCTGATCATCCCGACCCTGGGTTTGTCGTTGCTGGCCGGCCGCGAACCGCCGCCGGCGCAGGATGAGGCGCCGGCCGGCAATCCCTTCGTGGCGATCGCTGTCGCCCTGCGCCGTCAGCCGTTCTTGGCCAAGCTGTTGTTGGCTGACTTTGTCCAGGGCGTGTCGGGTGGCGTCCTGGGCGGGATGTCCTACTATCTGGCCTTGGCCAAGGGCGTGGGTGAGCGCTCGAGCCTCCTGATCCTGTGTTTCTACCTCGCAGGCATCGTGGTCGTGCCGGCCTGGATCAAGGTCAGCTATCGTCTGGGCAAGAGGCGGACGATCGGCTTCTCATCGCTCCTCTCGATCGGGCTGATCGTGCCGGTCGTGGCCGCGCCGGCCGGCAACCTGCCGCTGCTTTGCGGGGCGTTCGCGGTGTTCGGCACGACCATGGGCGTGTGGATGTTCCTGATGAAATCCATCGTCGCCGACCGCATCGAGATCGAGGAGCGGGCCTGCGGCGCGCCTCGGGCGGGAATGATCTTCGCGCTTTTCGTTCTGACCCAGAAGATGGGCAACGCCCTGGCCGTCGGCGTCAGCTACGTAGCCTTGGCGGCCACCGGCTATGTGGCCGGCGCCAAGCTTGAGACTGGGCAGACCTTGGCGATCCTGGCGATGGTGGCCGGTTCGGTGATCTTCGGCCATGCCGTCATGGCCTGGGTGGCTCTGCGCGGCGAAGGTGGTGCGAGCGAGCCGCAAGCCCAGTAGTCACAGGCCCATTTGGCGCACTATGCGGATGAAAGGTTTGAACTTGCTTCCTGGCGCGATCGCTGACTGAGCCGTGGCTCACGAGCCAGCCGCGCCGACCTGAGGTCACGCTGATGACTATCTGTAATCCTGAGCTTGTCGCGGATTGAAATCTAAGCGGTCATGCATCAATGCGCCCCATGCTTCGGTCAACTATCGTGTCGGCAAGGTCGCTGTCGGCGGCAGCCTGCGCTATGACATGGGCAGCGCGAAGGGGCACGCTTTACGGGAGCGAGCAGGGCGGCGGTCGCCCGCGTTTGACGTCGGTCGACATGAACGGCGATGGCCAGATCTCGATCGCGGAAACCCAAGTCGCCATCCTGCCGCTCGCGTCCCGCCACAGGTCGAGATGAAATACGCGACCGTCGGCTTCAACCTAGTCGGCACGACCAGCAGCTATGCGCAGGACAGCAACTAGCTGAAACCGCCAGCCTACAAGCTCGTCCACGCCTTCATTCAGCTGCGCCCGACCGAGCGGGTGCAGCTGATGCTGAAGGTCAAAAATGTGTTCGATAAGCTCGCCCTAGCGGATGTCGACCAGCCCGCGATCCCGGCCAGCGGCCTCGTGACTGGCCGTGCTTACCTGGGGCGCACTGCTTCGGCGACGCTGCGGTATACATTCTGAATGGCGCCGACGAGAGGTCTCGGCTTCTGGTGGCCTCTTCTGAATATGACGCACCATGGCCGTCCGGAGCGCGCGCTTAGCCTATTCTGCTACTCAGAAGGATAGGCGAGAGGGAGCTGAAAAAGGGTCCCCTCGAAGGTCTCCGCCCCTCGGCCTATAGCAGCTACAGCCGCGATCATCCGGCCATCGCGCCTAAGCATCTCGTCGGCTAGGGCGACCAGCAGGGGATTGGGCGTCGCATAGGGCGCGACGATGCGAAGAGCGTGAGCGATCTCCATTTCTGTGCCCGCGGGCGTCCGCTGGCAGGCGATGATAAAGGCCGCAGCCGTCGAGCGGCTGACGCCAGCCCAGCAGTGCACGAGCAGCGGCCGTACTGCGTTCCAGTGCGCCGTGAACGCCAGTAAGTCGGCAACCTGTGCGCCGCAGGGCGCGACGAGGCCGTCCTGCGGCGCCGCGATGTCATGGAACGCCAATCGCAGGTGTTCGCCGCCCGGGCTAGGCCAGCTTCCCGCGGGCGAGGACGGCGATAGCAGGCTGATCAGATGCGACGGCCGGTGCGCGGCCACCGCCATTTCGACCTGGCTGAGCGGGCAGACGAGCAGGGTCATCGCGTGGCCAGCATAGCCGAGACGCCCAGCAGGACGCCAAGTTCGGCGACCTGCTCGACTCCGCCCAGCACATCGCCGGTGTAACCGCCGATCAGGCGCCGGGCCGTGCGCGTCAACGCCACGGCCAACCCGCCACCGATCGCCGCGCCGACCAGCCCGGCTATGCCTAGCAGCGCCAGCGGCCAGAGGCCGAGGAGAGCGGCGACGAACAGTTCGCCCGGCCTGACCCCGTCCGGCGCGGGCTTGTATTTTGCGCTGGCCGGGCCGCTGACATTGGGCTGCAACACCATCACCGTCACAGCGGCCACGCGGCCGGCGCCGTGGGCGGCGACAAGGGCCAGGGCGGCTGTCGTCAGCGGCAGGGCGGTCAGGGCGGCGACCTTGAGGGCCAGGACCAGGCCCAGGGCCAGGACGCCATAGGCGCCGATCCGGCTGTCCTTCATGATTTCCAGACGACGCGCGGGGGTCTGGCCCCCGCCCAGCCCGTCGGCGGTGTCAGCAAGGCCGTCCTCATGGAAGCCGCCGGTGAGCAGTACGCCCACCGCGATCGCCAGCAGGGCGGGCAGGGCGCCGCGCCACAGGTGTCCGCTCGCCAGCAACACGAGGGCGCAGGCGCTGCCGACCAGAATGCCGACCAACGGAAAGTAGCGCGCCGCGCGGGTGATCCAGTTCGGTTCGAAGTCGCGGAAGGACGGGGTCGGCACGCGGGTCAGGAACTGCACGGCGCACAAAAACAGCTTCAACTGGTGAGACATCAGACCGGTTCCGCCAGAACTTCGGCCAGGTCGGCCACCTCGGTCAGCAGATTGGCGGCGGCGACCAGCAGCGGCGCGGCCAGGGCCGCCCCGCTGCCCTCGCCCAGCCGCAGGTCGAGGTCGAGCAGGGGGCGGACGCCCAGGGCCTGGAGCATAAGGGGATGGCCGCGCTCTGCCGAGCCGTGGGAAAAGACGCAATAGTCGAGGGCCGCCGGAACCAGCCGGATCGCCGCGAGAGCCGCCGCCGTGCTGATGAAGCCATCGACCAGCACCACCCGCCGCGCGGCCGCCGCGCCCAGCACGGCGCCGGTCATCATGGCGATCTCCAAACCGCCGAACTCGGCCAGGACATCCAGGGGCGCGCTGGCGTCCGAGCGCTGGGCCGCCAGGGCGATACTGGCCCGCTTGCGGATCATGCCGTCCGGATCGTGGCCGGCGCCCTGGCCGACGCAGTCGTCCAAGGGCGCCGGGGCCAGGCGGTGCATGATCAGGGCCGCGGACGAGCTGTTGCCGATGCCCATTTCCCCCAGGGCGAAGACCTGCGCGGTCGACGTTCGGGCGATTTCGGCGCCTCGGGTTACGGCCCGCAGGACCTCCTCGCGGGTCAGGGCCGGTTCCCTTGCGGCGTTGCGCGATCCCCGCCGAACCTTGGCGGCTATCAGGTCGGGGTGGGCGGGCAGGTCGGCGTCAACCCCGGCATCCACCACGCGCACCCGCACCCCCGTGGCCTTGGCCAGGGCGCCGACGCTGGAGCGTCCCGAAAGGAAGAGCCGCACCATGGAGGCGGTCACGCTCGAGGGATAGGCAGAGACGCCCTCGTGGTTCAGGCCGTGGTCGCCGGCGAACACATAGAGTTCGGCATGGTCGAGGCGGGGGTCTATCCGATCCTGGATCATGCCGATCTGCACCGCCAGGTCCTCGATCCGCCCCAGGGAGCCCGGCGGCTTGGCCTTGGCGTCCAGGACGGCGCGCAGCCGGGGCTCCAGCGCGGTGTCGACGGGGGTGACGGTCGGCAAGGCGGTCATGAGGAGGGTCCTGGATAGACGAGAAGGGATCAGCGGGCGGATAGCATCGCAATGCCCAGCGCCAGCGGGATCATCCACAGCAGCGCGCAGGCCCGGCGATAAATGGCCAAGCCGCGTTCCAGCGCTTCAAGGGAGGGCGGCGGGCCGTCCCCGAACGCCGGTCGTGCGGCCAAGACGCCGTCATAGCGCGCCGCGCCGCCCAGCCCGACGCCCAGCGCCCCCGCCATAGCGGCCTCGGGCCAGCCGGCGTTGGGGGACGCATGCAGCCGTGCGTCGCGGCGCATCGTGCGCCAGGCCGACCCTCGCTGCTGCCCGGCAGCCATGACCAGAAGGACGCCGGCCAGTCGTGCGGGCGGCCAGTTCATCAGGTCGTCGGTCCGCGCAGCCGCCCAACCGAACATTCGCCAGCGCGGCTCTCGATGGCCAATCAGGCTGTCGGCAGTGTTGATGGCCTTGTAGGCGAACAGGCCGGGAAGGCCGCCGACCAGCAGCCAGAAGGCCGGGGCGACGACGCCGTCATTGAAGCTCTCGGCCAGACTTTCCAGGGCGGCGGCGGCGATCTCCGCAGCGTTGAGTTCGCAGGTGTCGCGGCCGACGATCCTGCTCACCGCCGCGCGGGCGGCATTGGCGATCTGGAATGGCAGGGTGATCGCCACGGCGGCGACATGCTGGTGCAGGCTGCGCTGGGCCAGACCGACGGTTGCGACCAGGGCGATGATCGCCAAGCTGAGAAGGCTTTCGCCCAGGATCGTGTGCAGGATCGCGCCCAGCGACACGGCTGCCCCCAGCAAGATGGCGACCACGGCGACGCCTGACCAGCGTCGCCGGTCGTCGCTGAACTCAGGCCTGTTCCAGCGCCGTTCAAGGCCGTCGATCAGCGCCGCCGGCCACGCCACGGGATGCGGCGCGAGCCGGTGCAGCCAGGCCGGGTAGCCCAGCACAGCCTCCACGCCGAGGGCCATCGCCACGATCCAGGGCCAGGGCGGGACCTCAGTCACCGGCCAGTCCGATCAATTCGATCAGTGGCCCCGCCGAGCCCGGCACGATCGCCGCCTCGACGCCATAGGCCCGGCGCAGGACATCGGGGGTCAGAGCGTCCAGCGGCGGCGCATCGGCGATCAGCGCGCCATCCAGCAGCACCACCACCCGGTCGGCCAGACGCAGGGCCACTCCGAGGTCGTGAAGGGTCATGATCACCCCCTGGCCGGGCTTGGCCGCGAAGGCGCGCAGCAGGTCGACGGTGTCCAGCTGGTGGCCGGGATCCAGGCCCGCCAGCGGCTCATCGGCCAGAAGCCAGGACGGCTCGCCGGCCAGAACACGGGCCAGCAGCGCCCGCGCCCGTTCACCGCCAGACAGGGTGGTGACGTCGCGGTGGGCCAGGCTGGTCATCCGGGTCTGATCCAGGGCCGAGCGCACAGCCGCCTGGTCAGCCTCGCTCAGGCCGCGCGCCCCGCTATGGGGCGTGCGACCCAGACCCACCAGGGTCTCGACATCCACCGCCCAGGCCACCTCCGGCGTCTGGGGCAGAAAGCCCACACGCCGAGCGCGTTCGCGGTGCGGCAGGGTCAGGATCGGTGTGTCGCCCAGCGCTACGCGGCCGGCGTCGGGACGGCGCAGCCCCGCCAGGCAGGCCAGCAGGGTCGACTTGCCGGCGCCGTTGGGCCCGACGATGGCCGTGACCTCGCCCGGCCGGAACCGCGTGCTGATCCGATCCAGAACGGCCCGTTCGCCGAATGCGACGACGAGGTGGTCGGCGACTAGGTCGCCGGTGTCGCCCACGCTCATGCCAGCCTCCGGCGCATCGAGATCAGCAGAGCCAGGAAGAATGGCCCACCGATCGAGGCCATGGCGACGCCCAGCCGAACCTCTGCGGCTGATGGGGTCAGCCGCACGACAATGTCGGCCGCCAGCACCAGCACGGCCCCGGCGATGGCGCTGGGGGCCAGCAGCGCGCCGGGCCGGTGGCCGACCAGGGGCCGGATAATGTGCGGCACGATCAGGCCGACGAAACCAATCATCCCCGTCACCGCTACGCTCGCGCCCGAGGCCATGCCGACCCCGACCGCCAGCAGCACCCGCGTCAGGGGCAGGTTGATCCCCAGGGCCCTCGCCCCGGTCTCTCCCAGTGTCAGGGCGTCCAGGGCCCGGCCCAGGTCAGCAGCACCCCGCAGCCGACCGCTATGAAGGGCAGGGCCATCCAGACGTCTTCGGCGCTACGGTCGGCCAGGGAGCCAAGCAACCAGTTGATGATCTCCTGGGCCGCCCAGGGACTGGGGGCCAGGCTTAGCGCCAGGGCGACGCCGGCGGTGGCTACGCTGTCGAGAATAACCCCGGCCAGGATGAAGGTGATCGTTCCGCCGGTTCCGCCGGCCAGGGCCAGCATGGCGGCCACGCCGATTCCCGCGCCGACCATGGCCGCCGCGAACAGCATCCAGGGTGTGCTGAGCCCCATGGCAAAATACATGGTCGACACCGCGCCCAGGGCGGCCATCGACGAAACGCCCAGCACGCCCGGGTCGGCCAGCGGATTGCGCGTATAGCCCTGCATCGCCGCGCCCGAGAGTCCCAGCGCCGCGCCGACCGCGACGGCCAGGATGGTGCGGGGAATACGGAGTTCGAAGATGATCGCCCACCGCGGATCGTTCGCGCTGGGCGACCAGGCGCTCCATGGCACCCAGACCCGCCCGGCCATCAAGGACAGTGCGCCGAGCAAAAGCACGAGCGCGCACAGGCCCGTCATCAGAAGAAGCCGCTTGCCGGTCATGCGGACGCTCTGAGCACTTGCCGGCGGGCGGTGGCCAAGACGGCTGCGGTCTGGATCAGCACCGGGCCGCCGCAATAGAGCAGCCGCTCAGGAAACACCGCCCGCTGCATGCGGGGGGCGACGCTGGCCAGCGCGGGGTGGTTGAGTATGCGCTCGGCCCAGGTCGGCGCATTGGGCGCGGCCTGGCCGGCCAGCAGCACCTCGGGCGGATCGTCCAGCAGGCGCTCCAGCGAGACATTGCCCCACTTCTTAAGGCCATAACGCTGAGCAATGTTCACAAATCCCGCGCGGCGCATCATCTCGTCGACCAGGGTGCCGTGACCGGCGCAGAATCCGTTGGGCTGAAACACCAGGGCCGTGACCGGCCGATCGCCTTGGCGCGGCGCGCCCTTGGCCATGGCCGTCTCGATACGGGCGACCAGCGCCTCGCCACGCGCAGGGTGGCCGACGGCCTGCGCGATGCGCCGGATCTGCGCCTGGTTCTCGACCCAGCTGTTGGGCACTTTGAAGAGCTCGGTGCGGATCTCCATCCGCTTAAGCGCCGTCCGGGTGGCGAGCGACGAGTGGGCGGCGGTCAGCACCACGTCGGGACGAAGAGCGATCACTTCCTCGGCGCTCTCGTAGGTGATCGGATAGGTCCTGGCGACGTCGGCGATCGTGGACTGCTGCGCGTCGCGCGCGTAGTGGCTGAGCGCCAGGATCTGGTGGCGGTCGGCGACATTGACCAGGACGGCGTCGGTGCACGGATTGAGCGACACCACGCGAGGCAGGGCGCGCGCCACGGCCGCGTTGCCGCCCAGGCCGACCGCCAGGCCGGTTCCAATGGTCGCCCGCCGGGTCAGCAGGGTCAAAACTCGACCCCGCGCTGCGCCTTGAAGCCCTGTTCGAAAGGATGTTTGACCAGGGTCATCTCGGTGACGAGGTCGGCGATCTCCAGCAACTGCGGCTTGGCGTTGCGGCCCGTCAGGCAGACATGCTTGTCGTTGGGCCGGGCCTTGAGAACCTCGACCACCTCTTCGATGTCGAGATAGTCGTAGCGCAGGGCGATGTTGATCTCGTCCAGCAGCACGAAGTCCAACTTGGGATCGGCGATCATCTCCTGCGAGACCAGCCAGGCCGCGCGGGCCGCGGCGATGTCGCGCTCGCGGTCCTGGGTGTCCCAGGTGAAGCCCTCGCCCATCACCTCATAGCGGACCTGATCGGGGAACTTCTTGAAGAACAGCCGCTCGCCGGTCTTCCACTTGCCCTTGATGTATTGCACGACGCCAACTTTCAGGCCCCAGCCGAGGTGGCGCGCCACCATGCCGAAGCCGGCCGAGGACTTGCCCTTGCCGTCGCCGGTATGGACCAGCAGCAACCCCTTCTCGAGGGTCTTGGTCTGCATCATCGCCTCGCGCTCGGCCTTGAGGGCGCGCATCGCTTCGGCGTGTCGGGTGTTGAGGTCTTCGGTCATCACAGGGTCTCCAGGGCGTTGGCGAGTCGGAGCCAATCGGGCTCGGGGCCGGGGAGGCCGAAGCGGATCAGGGTCTCGTCCCAGGCGAAGGGGCGGGTGAGGATGCCGGCGCGGGCCAGCACGTCGAACCGGCGCGATGCGTCGGCGGCGCGAGCCAGGCGAAACAGCGTGGTTCCGCCGACGACTTCGAACCCGGCGCCGTGCAGGAGGGCGTCCAGCCGAGCCGCGTCCTGGATCAGCCGCCGGCGCGTGCGGGCCGCCCAAGTCGTATCGGCATAGGCGGCGAGGCCCACGGTGATCGCCGGTCCGGAGACCGGCCAGTCGCCCAGGGCTTGCCGGACCCGCGAGGCCAGAGCAGGCTCGCCGACCAGGAACCCCAGGCGCACGCCGGCCAGGCCGTAGAATTTGCCGAACGAGCGCAGGACGATCAGCCGCTCGTGACCCGGAGCGCCCGCCAGTGGCGCGACCGACAGTGCGGGGTCGATATCGGCGAAAGCTTCGTCGACGATCAGCAGGCCCTCCGTCAGGCCCAGGATCTGATCGCGCGACAAAGCCAGGCCATCGGGATTGTTGGGATTGACCAACACCCGCAGTTCCACCGCCCGCGCCTCGTCAGACAGGCAGGTCGCGCCCGCCAGGCGCCAGGCCTCGGCGTGGCCGCCATAGGTCCTGGCGGACACACCGATCTGCCGGGCCGGCAGCAGGCTTGGCAGGCGGCGGATCAAGGCCTCACTGCCAGGCGCCGCAGCCACACGAGCCGGATCCTCGACGCCGAACGCCGCCGCCGCCGCCCGTTCCAGGGCCCTGACGGCGTCAGGGTCGGGCAGGCGCGACCAGGCTTCGTGCGCTAGCGCTGGAACCGGATAGGGCCAGGGATTGATCCCGGTCGACAGGTCAAGCCAGGGCGCGGGCGCGTCAGGATAGAGCGTCCGCGCCGCGCCGAGGCGACCGCCGTGGCCCCGTAGAGCCGCCGGCGTCGCCATGGCTAGAACCTGGCTCGCACCCCGACGAAGGCGCCGCGTCCCAGAGCCCCGTAGCGATAGAGGGTCTCGTACTGCTGATCGAACAGGTTCTCGATCCGGCCATAGACTTCCAGGGCGCTCTTGATCGGGTAGGCGATCCGCACATCGGTCAGCACATAGCTTTTCAGTCGCTGGGTGTTGCTGGCGTTGTCGAAGCTGTGACCGACATACTGCATCGACACGCCGCCGTTCAGGCCGCCGGGCAGATCGATGGCCAGATCCGCATTGGCGGTTTCACCTGCACGACGCGCCAGGTCCTTGCCGAAATTGGCGCCGGCCGAGCGGTTCGTGGCGTCCATTTTGGTGTAGTTGCCCGAGGCCGTGAAAATCGAATTGATGGCGTAGGACGCCTCGAACTCGACGCCCCTGGCCTGGGTCTTGGCCGTGTTGGCATAGCCGCCATAGTTCGGCGGGTTGTTGTTGGACAGAAAGTCGATCTGGTTCTTGGTGTCGCGGCTGAAATAGGTGATCGCGCCCTGCAGCCGGCCATCCAGCAGGCTGTGCTCGACGCTGACGTCCCAGCTCTTGGCCTCTTCCGGCTTCAGCGTGGCGTTCCCGTAGTCGCTGTACAGCTGATACAGCGACGGCGCCTTGAAGCCCTCGCCGTAGTTGGCGCGGAAAATAGTGGCCCCGAGGTTCGGGCTCCAGACCGCGCCGGCCTGATAGGTGGTGGCGCCGCCGAAGGTGTCGTGCTCGTCGCGGCGGACGCCCCCGGTCAGGGTCAGGGCCCGGGGCTGGCTTGGCCTGAACTTGGCCGTAGGCGCTGTCCATGCCCGTGGCGTGGCGGTCGACCTCGGGACTAAATGACGGCGAGGCTGTGCGGAACCATGTGCGCCGGGTCTCTGCGCCGAACACGGCCCGCCAGACCGGATTGATGATCCAGGCGCCCTGATACTCAAGGCCGGTGTCCGTACCCCGTGAGTCGAAGGTCTTGGGCGCGCTCAAGGTGGCGGTCGTAGTTGTCGCGGTCGGTCTGGGTATAGGAATAGCCAACGCGGCTGGCCAGGGCGCCGTCGAAGCTGGATAGACGCCCGCCCAGGTAGCTGACCAGTTCGCTGGTTTTGCCGTACTCGGCCGTGTCCGCGAAGGCGTAAAGCGGGGCAGGGAAGCCGTCGAATTCATTACGGCCGGAGGTGTAGGAAACCCGTCCGTCCAGAGCGACCGCCTCGGTGACGTTCAGGTCCAGGCGGCCGCCGACGGCGGTGTTGTGGTAGCCGTCCTTCTCCTTGCCGCCCCGGGCCTCTGCGAAGTTGGAGATCCCGGCCGTGGTGTATTGGTTGGCTGACAGCCGCCAGCCGCCCCAGGCCCCACCGGCCCCGACGCCGAAGCGGGCATAGGCCGTGGCCCGGGAGCCGCCTTCCAGGGTGGCGTCACCGGACAAGGGGCCGTCTGGCGTCTTGGTGATCAGGCTCACCACGCCGCCGATGGCCTGGCTGCCCCACAGGGTGGATTGCGGACCGCGCAACACCTCGATGCGGCTGACGTCGCCGGCCAGAAGGTTGGCGAAGTTGTAGCCGCCGCCCGTCGATGACGGGTCGTTGAGCTTGACGCCGTCGATCAACACGGCGGTCTGGTCGGTCTCTGCGCCGCGGATGCGCACCTGGGTCGAGCCGCCCACGCCGCCGTTGCGCGTAGCGGTCACACCCGGCGTACGCGACAGGAGCTCAGAGACCACGACAATCTGGCGCTGGCGCAAGGTCTCGGCGGTGATCACGGTCATGCTGACCGGCGTTTCGGACAGCTTGTCTGTGGCGCGTGCGGCCGTGACGACCACGTGATCGACAGCATCGGCCTCAGAGACAACCTCGGCGGCCAGCGCATGGCCTGGCAAGGCGAGGGTCAGGGTAGGAAGGGCGGCCACCAGGGCCAAGACGGAACTAGAGCGCATGTTCAAATCCTCCGCGCACGGCAACGAAGGCTGGCCCAAGGATTTGGACCGGCCCAACGATGTCGCCACAGGGGAAAGAACCCCATCGCACGGCGCACCCCGGCCGGACGAAGGACGACTGCGATGGGCAGGTCTCCTGGCTCACGGGTCAATGCCGGTGCGCGTCGCCTTCCCAGCCTTTGCCCCGAAGGACGCCGACCAGTGGCTTAATGACGCGCGGACTCGCCGCTTACAGTTGCGGGGGCAGCCCGGGCTTCACACCCGAGTTCCCTTTTCATCTTCTCTCGAAGAACCTATCGCAAGCGGTGCACTATATGTTGCGTCGCACACGGTCAATCGGAGCACGGCTTGTCGTTCACCCTCGTTCTCGGCGGAGCCCGGTCTGGCAAGAGCGCCTTCGCCCAGGCGGCGGCGGAGGCCAAGGCCATGGAGGTGGGCGGGCGCCTGGTGATGATCGCCACCGCCCAGGCCTTTGATGCCGAGATGAGCGACCGCATCCGTCGCCATCGACAGGAGCGCGGCCCGGCCTGGACGACGATAGAGGCGCCGCTCGACCTCGTCGCCCAGTTGGACGGCCTGAATGCGCAGGACGTGGTGGTGGTCGATTGCCTGACACTCTGGCTATCGAACCTGATGCTGGCCGAGATGGACGTTGCGACGGCGGCCGGCGATCTGGTGGCGGCCGCGGAGCGTTTTCAAGGCGCGCTGTGGCTGGTGTCCAACGAGGTCGGGTTCGGCATTGTGCCAGACAACGCGCTAGCCCGCCGCTTCCGCGACGAGGCCGGCCGCCTGCACCAGGCCCTGGCTCAGGCGGCCGGCGCGGTGACCCTGATGGTCGCCGGCCTGACGCTGCGGATGAAATAACCGCGAGACTGGCTATCCGCCCGTACGCCGCCTGCTGAACGCCGCCTACGAGTCGAAAGCCCTTTCAGCGCCGGAGTTGAATGTCGGGAGTCTGGAGGGAGCGCCAAGGTCTGGAAATGGCGCGTCTCTGACACCAGGGGTGCGTCTCCGGGACGCCCTGCGGCAAGGGACAATGCCAACTTGTTTTTGGGCCACTTCTAAGTTGCGCCGACAAAACGCGAGCGCTCTTGTGCGCGGCCAAAAGCCGAGCCACTCTCTGTCTTAACAACGATAACATTCAGGGAGGGCGTCGGGGCCATGGCTAGCGAACGCTTCGATTATATCGTCATCGGCGCCGGATCGGCGGGCTGCGTCCTGGCGGCGCGGCTGACGGAAGATCCCAATATCAAGGTCCTGCTGCTGGAGGCCGGCGGCAAGAACACCTCGATCCTGGTCAAGATGCCCGCCGGCGTGGGCGAGCTGATCAAGGCCAAGGGCGAGCAGAACTGGGGCTTCTGGACCGAGGAAGAGCCGCACCTGGAGAACCGCAAGCTGTGGTGGCCGCGCGGTAAGGGTCTGGGGGCAGCTCGGCGATCAACGGCATGGTCTATATCCGCGGCCATGCGCGCGACTACGACCAGTGGAGGCAGATGGGCCTGTCGGGCTGGTCCTATTCCGAGGTCCTGCCCTATTTCAAACGTTCCGAGACCCACCATGCCGGCGGCGACGCCTATCATGGCGGCCAGGGTCCGCTGCACGTCTCCAAGGGCGAATCCGCCAGCCCCTTCTATCCGGCCCTGGTCGAGGCCGGCCGCCAGGCGGGCTACAAGACCACGCGTGATTTCAACGGCTTCCAGCAGGAGGGCTTCGGGCCCTACGACCTGACGATCCGCGACGGCAAGCGCTGGAGCGCGGCGGCGGCCTATCTGACCCAGGCCCTGTCGCGGCCGAACCTGACCTGCGTGACCGAGGCCCGCACGACCAAGATCCTGATCGAGAAGGGCCGGGCGATCGGGGTCGAGTATGTGGTCGGCAAGGGCGGCGAAAAGGTCACGGCCCACGCCGACGCCGAGGTGCTGCTGAGCGCCGGGGCGGTGCAGTCGCCGCAGATCCTGCAGTTGTCGGGGATCGGCGCGCCCGACCTGCTGAAGACGCATGGCGTGGCGGTGGTTCAGGAGTCCAAGGGCGTCGGCGCCAACCTGCAGGACCACCTGGATGTCTGCCTGTCGTGGACCAGCAAGAACCCGACGACGGCCTATTCGGCCAACAAGGGCCTGAAGAAGCTGGGCACGGGCCTGTCCTACATGCTGATGGGCAAGGGGCTGGGCCGGCAGCAATTCCTGGAGAGCGGCGCCTTCATCAAGTCGCGGCCGGATCTGGACCGCCCCGACCTGCAGATTCATGGCGTGCTGGCCATCATGCAGGATCACGGCAAGACGGCGGTCGAGAAGGACGGCTTCACCCTGCACGTCTGCCAGCTGCGGCCCGAGAGCCGAGGCAAGGTGGGGCTGCGCTCGGCCGATCCGTTCGACGATCCGACCATCCTGGGCAACTATCTGGCCACCGACGAGGACCGCCGCGCCCTTCGCGAAGGCGTTCGCATGGCCCGCGAGGTCGTGGCCCAAGCGGCGCTGGATCCTTATCGCGACGCCGAATATTCGCCGGGCGCCGATGTGCGCGCGGATGCCGACCTCGACGCCTGGATCCGCGCCAAGTCCGAGACGATCTATCATCCGGTCGGCACCTGCCGGATGGGCGCGGCCGGCGATCCGCTGGCGGTGGTCGACGATCAGCTGCGCGTTCAGGGCGTGGCGGGCCTGCGGGTCATCGACGCCTCGGTCATGCCCACCCTGGTGGGCGGCAACACCAACGCACCCACCATCATGATAGCCGAGCGGGCGGCCGACCTGCTGCGGGGCAAGGCTACCCTGCCGCCGGTCGACGTTCCGGTGTTCGAAGATGGCCGGGCCGTAGCGGCCTGATCGGCGGAGCTAAGCCATGCAAAAGCGTCCTCTCGGCCGTTCCGGCCTTTCGACCGCGCCCCTGATCTTCGGCGGCAACGTCTTTGGCTGGACGGCCGACGAGGCGACCTCGCACCGTTTGCTGGACGCCTTTGTCGGCGGCGGCTTCAACGCCGTCGACACGGCCGATGTCTATTCGGCCTGGGTTCCGGGTCACACGGGCGGGGAGTCCGAGAGCGTCATCGGCCGCTGGCTGAAGGCGCGGGGCAAGCGCGACGACGTCCTGATCCTGACCAAGGTGGCGATGTGGCCCAAACAGCCGGGCCTGTCCGCCGCCAATATCGAGGCGGCGGTCGAGGGTTCGCTCAAGCGACTGCAGACGGACTATATCGACCTCTATCAATCTCACCAGGACGACGCGGCGACGCCGGTCGAGGAAACGCTGGAGGCCTTTGGCCGGCTGGTGGAGGCCGGCAAGGTCCGAGCGATCGGGGCGTCCAACTTCACGCCGGCCCGCCTGGCGGAGTCACTGAAGGTTTCGGCGGCGCATGGCCTGCCGCGTTACGAGACCATCCAGCCCAAGTTCAATCTCTATGACCGTGATCAGGTCGAGGGCGAACTGGCGGCCCTGACCCAGGCCGAAGGGCTGGGCGTCATTCCGTTCTACGGGCTGGCGGCGGGCTTTCTGACGGGAAAATACCGCTCGGAAGTCGATCTGGAGGGACGGGCTCGCGGCTCCACGATCAAGCGCGACTATCTCAACGAGAAGGGCGGGCGGGTGTTGGCCGCGCTGGACAAGGCGGCCTCGACCACGGGCGCGACCCATGCCCAGATCGCCCTTGCCTGGATCATGGCCCATCCGTCCATTACCGCGCCGATCGCCAGCGCAACCTCGGTCGCCCAGCTGGAAGAGCTGATGAAGGCCGCCCATCTGGTGCTGCCGGCCGGGCGTTGGCCGACCTGGACGCGGCCGGACCGATCTAGCCTCAATGCGCGCCGTCCTGATCGAGCGGACCTTCGAGGTCGCGGCCGGACGGATCGGGGACCTGACGCCACTGGTCTATGCAAGGCTGTTCGCCGAGCAGCCCCAGATGGAAGCCTTGTTCTGCCTGGACGCCAACCATCAGGTGCGGGGCGAGATGCTGTCCCAGGTGATCCGGTCGATCCTGGATTTCGTGGGCGAGCGTCAGTACGCCGCCACGCTGATCCAGACCGAGGTCATGACACACGCCGGCTATGACGTTCCGCCGGCCGTGTTCGGGACCTTCTTTGGCGTGGTGGCTGAGACGCTGCGCGAGGTGCTGGGTCAGGACTGGTCGACGGAGATCGACGCGGCCTGGCGCGAACTGCTGGTCGAGCTGGACTACTATGTCACCCATCCCGACCAGTCCGAGACAGCCCGCGCGGCTTTGTCCTAGGCGATCTGACGTCCGTCCAAGGTAGCCAGACGCAGTTGCGGGCCCTCCTGGTTGGCCAGACCCAGGGACTGGATCTGGCGCACGCCCAACTCGTGGGCGGGACGGCCTTCCAGGCGCTGGATCATGGCGATGGGCTGATACAGGCCCAGGAAGCGGTCGGTTTCGCCGTTCGCGCCGCGCAGGGGGGCGAACAGGACCTCCATCCCGACCGACGGCACACCCTGGGCGCGTATGTCGGCTGTGACGACCACGGGCTGGCGGCGGCGGCGCGCGATCTCGAGCGACGACTTCAGTTCCAGGCGGTGGGACAGCGCCCACAGGCTCAGCAGATCCTCATTGCGCAGGTCGCGGGCGTGCAGGTCCGCGACGAAGCCGCCGGTCAGGCGGAACGGCATGCGGCCCAGTTGCTCGCGACCCACCATGAAAACCTGGGGCAGAAGGTCGGCAAAATCACCCGGATTGATGTCGGCGCGTGATGGAGCGGGCGCGTCGCCTTTCCGCTCACGCCAATAGTCTATCAACCGTTCCGTGCTTGGATGGAACATCGTCGTCCCCTCGCGGGTCCTTCCACGGCTGTTTTCGGCCGCACGGGGCTTGCTAGGAGATCCGGGCCAGAGCCCGACCGTCCCGTTTTGGCGCAAGCCGGCCGGGCGGCGGTTCACGGCCCGATTCTTGCTGGCCAAATGGCCGGACGACGTCGTGTGAAGGGGACCGCCATGAAGGCGCCGAAACGATCGATGCGCGGGCTGCTGTGGGGCTTTGGCGCCCTGCTGGGAAGCCTGATGCTGGGCGGCGCGGCCTATGCCGGCTGCACCTCGGGCTGCACGCCGACCCCGCCGACCTGCTGCACTACCCCGACGCCGCCACCCCGGCCGCCCAAGCCGCCGGTCACGCCGTGCTGCACGCCGGGCCATAACGTCAACATTCCGGGCGTGAACGTGAACGTCGGCGCGACGGTGATCGTCAATGCCAACGCCAATGCCTCGGCCAGCGGCAGCGCCTCGGCGGGCGCCGGAGCGGGAGCCGGAGCCGGCGCGACCTCCAACGTCTATTACGGCGGCGGCACGCATGGCGGCTACTATTCCGGTCCGATGGCGACCGGCTACATTCAGGGCCTCAATGTCGAGGGCGGAGAAGCCCGCCGTCGCGCCGCCTACGAAGCCACCCGCACCAAGATGCGCCGCGTTGTCATCCGCGCCGTCTGCCTGGACGACAAGGACATTCCCCACCCGGCTTCGCAGGTCACGCCGGACCGCGACATCGATGATCTCTATGACGGCGAGCTTTATCGCTGCATTGCCGGCTCGCGCATGCAGTACATGATCGGCGACTATGACGGCGCGATCGACATCAGCACCGGCGGTCGCGGCGCCCAGACCTATATCTGCGCCAAGAACGAGGCCCTCTACCACACGCCGGGTGCGGGTCAGCGCGGCCAGGCCGGTACGCTGGTCTGTCGCCCGCAACGCCCCGCCCGCGATTGCAACGAGCGCTCGCTGCTGCGCCGCTTCGGCGCGGGGGTGAAGATCCTGACGCTCCTGACCACCGAGACCTACACGGCCTATCGCGAGGAAACGGTGCGGGAAGCCGCCACCACCTCGATGAGCTTCAGCCTCGATGGCGGCGTGGGCGGCGTGGTCTACTAAGGGCCGTCTCCACCGCAAACAATCAGGCCCTCCCGCCAGTCCGGCGGGAGGGCCTTTTCGTAGGCGCGATGATCGCTCCTGGGGCTTACTTGCCCTGCGGCTTCACCAGCACGGTCCACGACTTGTCGTCGCCCAGGAAGGTCCTGGCGGCCTTTTGCACATCGGCGGCCTTGACCCGTTCCAGTCCGGCGATGACCGAGCGGGTGGAGTCCAGGATCCGCGGATCGGTCTGGGCGCCCGACAGCGAGCTCAGCCAGTATTCGTTGGTCACCCGCGACTTCTCGATCTGGTCGATGCGCGGCTTCTTGGCCCTGTCCAGCTCATCGTCGGTGACCGGCTTGTCGCGCAGGTCGGCGGCGATCTTCTGGATCGAGGCGATCACCGCGTCCAGCTTCGGGCGGCACCTCGACGCTGACGGCCAGATAGCCCCAGTCGTTGAAGACCACGCTGTGGGTCGCCGAAGCCGAGGGCGAATAGGTCGCGCCCTGCTTTTCGCGGAGTTCGTCGGTCAGGCGCAGTTGCATCACCTGGGCCAGGATCGAGACGTTGCGGGCCCGCTGGACGTTGTGGAAGAAGTCGTCCGTCCGCCAGGCGAGGAAGGCGATCGCCTGATCGTCGCGGCCCTTGTGGGTCAGCACCACGGGCGTCTTCGACGGGGCCGGGAAGGGCGACTGGCGCTGGGCGGCCGGATCGGCCAGGCCCGGTCGGGCCGGCAGGGCGCCGAAGGTCGCGGCCACGGCGGCGATCGCCTTGTCGACCGTGATGTCTCCCACCACGACGACCTCGATGTCGCCCTTGGCCAGCGGCGGGCTGACGATCGCCTTCATGGTGTCGATCGAGGCCGAGGCGATGTCGGCGCGGGTCGGGAAGGTCCACCGCTGGTCGCCGCCATGCAGCATGCCGCTGAGGTCGCGGCCCATCACGCCGCCCGGCGTGGTCTCCAGCTGATCGTGGATGGTGCCGTAGTAGGTCTTGATCCGCGAGAACGCCTCGGGACGCCAGCCGGGCTCCGTGGCGTAACCGGCCAGGACCTGCAGTTCGGTCTCGACATCGGCGGGGCGGGTGCGACCGGTCAGGGTGAAGGCGTCATCCTCGACGCCGAGGCTGGCGTTCCAGATCTTGCCATTCAGCACCCGCTCCATGTCCTGGGCGCTGATCTGCTTGAGGCCGCCTTCGACCAGGGCCGAAGCCGACCACAACGGCGTCTGGACGTTGGACGGCAGGTCCAGAAGGCCATGGCCGATACGGGTCTTGATCAGCACCTGGTCGTCACGGAACTTGGTCGGCTTGACGGTCAGGCGCACGCCGTTGTCGAAGCGGACGAACACGGTGTCGAGGTCGGCCACGTCCTTCTGCTCGGCGACCTTACCGATGGGGCCGAAGCTGGAATAGGGCCAGACGGTGACGCCGGGCGCGGCGGGCGCGGTGACGGCCACCTTCCGGGAGTCGGCGAAGGCCGCCAGGACGGTGCTCTCGCCGCCCTCGATATTGACCGGCGTCGGGATCAGGATCAGCGGGCCCTGGCCCGAGAAGGCGTCTTTCAGCACCGCCGAAACCCGTTCGGCCGTCAGGCCTTTCACGGTTTCGTCGAAGGCTGCCAGGTTCTGGCTGGGACTGGTGACGGTTTCGCCGTCGCCCAGCGTGCCGACGATGCCGGCGGCCAGGGTGGTGGTGCGTTGAGTGGCTTCGCCCGAGACTGCGGCGACCAGGCCGGCGCGCATGCCGGCGATCTCACGGTCCAGCTCATCCTGGCGAATGCCGAACTGCGCGGCGCGGCGCTGCTCCTGCTCCAGGGCGGAAAGCGCCTCTTTCCAGCGGCCCGGCTGGGCGGTTGCGCCCAGGGTGGTCAGGCGCACGGCGCCGTACTGATCGCCGCTGAAGGCGCCGCCGGCGATGAAGGGCGGGTCGCCCGAACGGCTCAGGGCCTGCAGCCGGCGGTTCAGCACCGCGAAGCCCAGGTTTTTCAGGGTGTCGCGCTCATCGACGGCCTTGGTCTCGATCAGGCCATCGGGCGTGTTGGCCCACGACAGCTGCACGGAAAGCGGGGCGCCGGGCTCGACGATCAGGCGCGCGGTCTCGCCGCGCTTGGCGACCTTGCCAATGTCGGGGTTGCCGCCGGCCTTGCCCTTGCCCTGCCAGTCGCCGAAGCGCGCCTTGATCTTGGCTTCCATGGCGTCGAGGTCGAAGTCGCCGACTGCCACGATCACCGCGCGCTCGGGGCGGTAATAGGCCTCGTAATAATCGCGGATCTTCTGGGCCGGCGCGTTCTTGAGGATGTCGGTCTTGCCGATCGGGATGCGCTTGGGCGGCAGTTGGCCTTCCATCTGGAAGTCCATGGTCTTGATGGCCACGCGATAGCCGGGGCTGTCGCGGGTGCGTTCTTCGGACAGCACCACGCCGCGCTCGCGGTCGACGGCTTCGGGGGCGATGGTCAGTTCGCCGGCCACTTCGCGCAGCAGCATCAGCGAACTGTCGACCGTGGCGTCATCGGTCTTGGGCAGGTCCAACTGATAGACGGTCTCGTCCAGGCCGGTGGAGGCGTTGGTGTCGGCGCCGAAGGCCAGACCGTGGCGCTCCAGGATCTTGATCATCTCGCCTTCGGGCACGTTCTTGGAGCCGTTGAAGGCCATGTGCTCGAGGAAGTGGGCGAGACCCTGCTGGTCGTCGGCCTCCATCATCGACCCGGTGTCGAACCACAGGCGGACTGCGGCCTGGTTTGGTGGCGTGGCGTTCTTTTCCAGGGCGTAGCGCATACCGTTGGGCAGCACGCCGAAACGGACGCGCGGATCGGGCGCGATGTCGGACAGGGCATGGGCCCACTGTCCCGGCTTCAGCGACGCCAGGGTCGGCCCGCCCAACCGCGCCTGCGCGGCGGGGGCGGCTTCCTTGCCGCCCATGGCGGGCATGGACATCTTGGGGAGAGCCGAACAGGCGGCGAGGGAGAGACCTGCAGCGGCGAGCAGTGTCAGGCGCGAGGCGCGAATCATATACGACCCAGGGTTATGGCGGGCTTCAAGGAAGCCGCACCTTGACCGGGCGTGAAGGCGCAAGCAAGGCGTCCGACGCCTCGCGAAGGCCGCGATCAGGCGGCGGCGACGTCGCCGGTCTGGCGGCGCAAACGCCAGAAGCGGATGGTCCGCAGGGCCGCCTCGCGCGGCAGCGCGCCGTAGATTTCGCCATAGGCCTTGGCCTTGCCCATCACGTCATCCGTCGGATCCAGGATCAGCAGGGCGAAGGTCAGGAACAGGGCGCGATCGAAATCGGCCGCCCTGCACACCACGGCCAGGGCGTCGAGTTCCCGGCGCTCCAGGATCTTGCGGGCGGTATGGAAGTCGATATCGGCAAGGTCGGCCAGGGCGACGAGGAACAGGGTGGTTTTCTTGCCGCGCAGCATGTTGGCCAGCGCCTGGGGCGAGACGCCGCCCTTGGCCTTGATGGCGCGGAATTCCTCTTCGGCGGCCGCGTGGTCGGCGGGCAGGGCGCCGTCCTGGGCGGCGACGCGCTTGCGACCGGCGCTGAGTGCGGCTTCCAGCGTGGCCGGATCCATGTCGGCGTTCTTTTCCATGATCCGGTCGCGAAGCCTGGCCTCGACCATGAAATACATTTCGTTGAGCAGATCGACCGGCAGGCTGTGGCGATCGACCACGGCTTCATGCAGGGCCGGGTTGGCGGCGGCGCGATCGACCACGGCTTCGTGAGCCTCACGCGACAGCACCGCGCCCTCGTTGCGCAGCAGCACGCCCAGGGTGTCATCATCGCCGCGCTGGACGATGGCGTCCGACACGGCGCTGGGCACGGTCGGCCGCTGTGAAATGGCGCGCAGATGGGCCTGGCCCTGGGTGCGGGCCACCTGCAGCAGGTCATCTTCGGAAAGGGCCGAAGAACTTCTAGCAGCGGCCGGGCGACCGCGATGTTCTGCGAGACCAGGTTCAGGGTGATCCCGCGCGGCGCAGCGGGCGCGTGGCTGAGGCGTTCGGCCAACTCGACCTGGACGGCTTCTTCCATATCGCCGGCCAGTTGGCTCATGACGTCGTCGAACAGGCCCATCTCGACCTGGCCGTGGTTCTCGCCGGTGAAGAACAGGTCGGTAACGCCGCGCAGCAGTTCGCGGCGCTTGGCGCTGGACGGTTCGTCGGCCAGGGCGATCAGATCGTGAAGGCGGGATTGCATCAGAAGGTATTGTCCTTGGCGTCTTCGCCTTTTGCCGTGTCGTCGGCGTCAAGCGGCGCCTGGGCCAGCCACTCGGCCGAGCCATGACGTGGCGGTTCGGTCTTGGCGGGCGCGCGCTCGTCGGACGGCGCGATGAACACCATGCCGTTGGGTTGCAGCGGCGCGAGCGGATCGGGCTGCTGGCCGTAGAGGCGACCCACCGAATAGGTGCGGGCCATGTTCGGGCCCATGGCCGGGGCGGCGGCGACCTGTGTCGAGGGCTGTGCGACCGCGAGCGGCGCGTTCGGAGCCGCCAAGGCGGGCTGCGCGACCGGTTGCGGGACTGGAGCGCTTGGCAGCCCGGGACGATTGAGCGGTTGAGGTGGCTGAGGCGCCGGCGCGGACACCGGCTGGGGGGCGTCCCGCTTGCCGGCCCAGCTCAGTACCGGACCCACATAGCCGTCGGCGGCGCTGAGGGCGGCGGTTCTACGATCAGGGCTGGGACCATAGCGGTCTTCACGCGCTTCGACGCCGCTCGCGGCGGACGCGGCGCAGGCAAGGGCGGCGATGAGGACGACTGAACGCATGGTTGGCCCGAGGCTCCTGACCACAACTCCTACGCCGCGTCGCTTAACCTTGGGCTAACGTCCGCGCCACCAGATCAGCAGCCTCCGCTCGGCCCACTCCATCAGGGCATGCAGGGCCACGCCAAGCAGGGCCAGGGTCAGCAGGGCGGCGAATACCCGAGCGGTCTGCAGGCGATTGTAGGCTTCCAGAATGCGCCAGGCCAGGCCCTGGGCTCCGCCCGATCCGGCGACGAATTCCGCGACCACGGCGCCGATCACCGCCAGGCCGGACGCGACCTTGTGGCCCTCCAGCAGAGCGGGCACGGCCGAGGGCAGACGAAGCCGCAGCAGGCGCTGGAACGAGGTCGCCCCATACAGGTCGAACAGCCGCGAGAGGTCGGGATCGACGGCCTTCAGGCCCGTCAGGGCGCCCGAGAAGATCGGGAAGAAGGCGACCACGGCCGCCAGACCGATCACGGCCCGGTCGGGATGGTCGATGCCGGCCCAGATCGTCACCAGCGGCGCGATGGCCACCAGGGGCGTGACCTGCAGGGTGACGGCGATCGGGCGGACCGCATCCTCCATCAGCGGGCTTAGGCTGACGGCGAAGGCCAGGGCGCAGGCCAGGACGCTGGCCATCACGAGGGCCAGAAGGGCTGTGGATAACGTGCCCCAGGCCGAGGCCAGCAGCAGAGGCCAGCCCTGCAGAAGGGCCGTCCAGATCGCGCTGGGCGGCGGCAGCAGATAGGGCGGGATGGCGAGGCGAGCGCAGGCGATCTCCCAGCCCGCCAGCATCAGGCCGATCAGGATCAAGGGCGACAGAAAGGCTGAAACGTTTCTGTTCACGCGGCGCGGGCTCCGGCATGGGCCAGCAGATCCGAGACGGCCTCGGCGGCCTGCCGGAACGCCTCGGTGGTGCGAAAGCCGGGCGGCCGCACGACAGGGCCTTCGATGGAGACTTCGCCGGCGATCCGGCCGGGACCGGGGCTCATGACCACCACGCGACCGGCCATGTAGACGGCCTCCTCGACATTGTGAGTCACGAAGATCATCGCCGGCGCCAGGTCTGCGGCGAGGGCCAGGACGTCATCGGCCAGCAACCGTCGAGGTGATTTCGTCGAGCGCGGCGAAGGGCTCGTCCAGCAGCAGCAGGCGCGGGCGCGTGACCAGGGCCCTGGCCAGCGAGACGCGCATGGCCATGCCGCCGGACAGCTGCGCCGGCCGCGCCTCAAGGGCGTCGCCCAGCCCGACCCGGGCCAGGGCCTGTGCGGCGGCGCCCATGGCGATCGCGCGATTTTCCCCCGCCAGTTCCAGCGGCAGGGCCACATTGGCCCGGGCGCTCAGCCAGGGTGCGAGCGTTGCGGCCTGGAAGACCACGGCCGTCTCGCCCTTGCCGGTCGCGCGGGTCACGGCGCCGCGTGTCGGCTGTTCCAGACCGGCCAGCAACCGCAGCGCCGTGGACTTGCCACAGCCCGAGGGGCCGACCAGCGCGACGATCTCACCGGCGCGCAGATCCAGATCGACCGGACCCAGAGCGCGGCCGCGCCTGGGGTAGTCGACCTCTACCGCCGTGAGGGACGCGATTGAGACGCTCATTGCCCCTTCGGGAGGAACTGCAGGGTGTAGGCCCGCTTGTAGTCCATTTCCTTTGGATAGACGCCCTGGTCCGAGGCGACCTTGAAGAACTCGGCCCAGCGGGCGTCGGTCATCTGGCCGATCCCCGGACCATTGGGGCCGACGATGCCGTAGGACCGCATCTTCTCGCGGGCCTGATCGAGCACGTCCTGGGTCATTTCCGGATTGTCCTTCAGGATCGCCGCGTCGCCCGGCTTGGCGTCGCCATAGAGGTAGGATTTCCAGCCCGCCGCCGTGGCCTCGACGAAGGCCTGGGCCGCCGCCGGGTTCTTGGCGATGAAGCTTTCGGGCATCAGGGCCATCGAGGCGTAGGCCGGATAGCCGCTGTCGGCCAGCAGGAAGACCGCCGGCTTGATCTTGCCTTCCTTCTCGATGAGGTAGGGCTCGCTGGTGGCGTAACCCTGCTGGACCACGCGCTTGTCGGCCAGGAACGGCGCGGCGCTGTAATTGTATTTGCGGACCTGATCGTCGGTGAAGCCGTACTTGGCTTTCAGCCAGACCCAGAAGGCGGTGATCGAGGCGTCCGAAAGCAGGATCGGGCGACCCTTCATGTCGGCGAGGGAATTGATGCCCTGGTCCGGGTGCGCGATCAGGACCTGGGGGTCCTTCTGCATGAAGGCGGCGACGGCCTTCACCGGAGCCTTTTCCTTGGCCAGGTTCATGACGATGAAGCTGTTGGACCCGACACCGACATCGACCGCGCCTGTGGCGAGAAGCTGGGGCACGTTCACGGCGGGACCGCCCTGGATCAGGGTGACGTCCAGGCCGCGCTTGGCGTATTCGCCGGTGGCGAGGGCCTGATAGTAGCCGCCCAGTTCAGCTTCGGCCCGCCAGTCGGTGGCTAGCTTCATCGCGGTGCGGCCGGTCGGCGCGGCGACGTCCTTCTTGGCGGGAGAGCAGGCCGCGACGAGCGCGCAGAGGGCCAGCACGGCCAAGCGACGGAAACCCATGAATCTCTCCCGGACAAGCCTGGCTAAGTTAGGCGCGCCGGCCCAGACTTCCAAGAGTGAACGGTGTTCTGTTTCAGGGGGCGGGCGGTGCCGTCAGCCAGCGTTCGACCTTGGCATACAGCACCTCGCGCTGGATCGGCTTGGCGATGTGGTCGACCATGCCCGCCGCGTAGCAGCGCTCGACCTGCTGGGGCAGGGCGTCGGCGCTCATCGCAATGATCGGGATCTTGCCGGCCGGGGTGGGCAGGGCGCGGATGGCGCGGGTGGCGGCCAGACCGTCCATCAGCGGCATGTGGATGTCCATCAGGATCATGTCGTATTCGCCGACCGTGGCGGCGTCGACCGCCTGCTGGCCGTTCTCGGCGATATCGACCTTGCATCCGGCCAGGGTAAGCAGGGCCACGCCGATCTCGCGGTTCATCGGATGGTCGTCGACCAGCAGGATGCGCGCGGCGCCGGGAGAGGCGGGCGCGGGATGCTCTGGTTTGGCCAGAGGCTCAGCCACCGGCGCGGTGACCTCGATCCAGAAGCAGGAGCCCCGCCCCGGCACGCTGTCGCACGCCGATCTTGTCCGCCCATCAACTCGACCAGGTGCTTGGTGATCGACAGGCCCAGCCCCGTGCCGCCATAGCTGCGCGCGGTGGCCGCTTCCAACTGGTCGTAGGCGTTGAACAGGCGGGCGATCTGGTCGGTTCAGGCCGATTCCCATGTCGTGGGCTTCAAAGCGCAGCAGAACTGCCACCGCGCACCGCGCGCCGCCTCCCGCACACGGATGACAATCTCTCCCTCGTCGGTGAACTTGACCGCGTTGTTCAGGAGATTGAGCAACACCTGGCGCAGGCGGGTGTCGTCCAGATCGTGCAGGGCGTCGACCGGATCCACGATCTCGACGTCCAGCGTCAGCCCCTTGGCGCGCGCCTCGGGCGCCATGATCGCGACCGTGTCACGCAGCAGGGCCGCTGCGGCGGTTGGCTGCGGAGCAAGCTCCACCTGGCCCGCCTCGACCCGCGAGAAGTCCAGGATATCGTTGACCACGGTCAGGAGGGCGCCCCCGGCCGAGTCGATCAGGTTCACCTGCCTGCGGGCGTCCGGCGGCAGGTCGTTGCGGGCGGCCAGAAGTTGGGCGAAGCCCAGCACGCTGTTCAGGGGCGTGCGGATCTCGTGGCTCATGGTGGCCAGGAATTCGGTCTTGGCCTCGGTCGCGGCCAGGGCGCGGGCGCGGGCGGCGCGTGTCAGTTGCTCGCGACGGACAAGGAGGCGCTTGAGGCGCTCCTCGTTGAGCCAGCGCCAGCCCCGTCGCCAGGTTTGTGCCGAACAGGAGGCTGATAAACACCTGGGCGACACGGGTCGGATTGGCGGATTCCCAACGCAGGCCCATCGCGAAATCGCCGGACGAGGTGACGAGGGGGATGGCGATGAACGCCACCACCAGGGAGCTTTCAGCAGCCCCGCGCGCGCCCAGTCGGAAGGCGGCCAGCATGGCCAGCGGAAAGATCAGGAACGGCGCCGGAATACCGTCGGGGTGAAAGCAGATCGCGGTCATCGCCGCGATCGACGCGTATAGCGCCAGGCGCTCGGTGATGGAGCGATGGAAGGTGCGTCGATGCTCGGCGTCCAGCAAAACCAGGGTGGCGGGCAGCACGACGGCAAGCCCCAGTCCGCTTCGCGCGAACCAGGCCCACATCAGGGGCAGGACGGGCGATCCCGACATTATCGAAAGCGGTGTTACGCAGATCACTGCGGCGGCTGTGGCGATGGGCGCGCCGATCGCCACGAGAAGGGCCAGCTGGCGCATGGTCCGCAAGCGCAGGACGCCGCCCGAAAACCGACGAGCCACCGCCCAGACCGCATAGGCTTCCAGCACATCGACGCTGGTGTAGAGCAGGGCCTTGCCGACGGTGTCTCCGACCAGCAGATCAATGACCAGGTGGAAGACGATCGTTACGCTGGTCAGGGCGATGCGGCGGGGCGCATTGAGCGCCATCAGGCCGACGGCCAGCAGCCCGTTGGCGGGCCAGAAGGACGCAACGCCCAGGTCCGTGCGGGTCAGGAACTCGCCAAACGCGAGGCTGGCGACGATGGCCACGGCCAAGCTCAGCAGCAGAGTGTTCTGCCGTCGTTGCTCGTGTTGTGCCAGCTGTTGCCGCATGCCTACCCTGGTTCCCCCCGAACAATTACGCCCACGGCTTGTCGCGGTTGCCGGCTTATTTGCGGCTGTGTCGCTTTGCCGCAGTGGTACGCCGTCGCCACGTTCAACTCAGGGCTGACCTCTTTTTTGGCGGAGCGTCCACTTTGCGAACGCACGACAATGCATAGGGCGCGGCGGGTTTCAAGCGCGTGGCGCCCCCGGAGGCTTCGAGCCGGCTTTTCGAGGCGCGGCTACCCTTCCGTTGGACGTGTTCGCGGCGACGGCTGATGGATCAGGCGGCGATCGGGGGCCCGCGACGCTGGGGCGCGGGCTCAGCTCGCCAGAGCCTCGCGCTTTTCCTCCAGAGCCAGCCAGTCTTCCTCGGCTTGAGCCAGGTCTGCGCGCGCCTTGTCGATGGCCTTCATCACCTTGTCGAAGCCGGACGGATCGCGCGCGTAGAAGTTGGTGTCTTCCAGCTTCTTCTCCAGATCGGCGATGATCTTCGGGCTGGCCGCCACCAGGGCTTCGCATTCCTCGAAGCGGCGCTGGTCCTTGTAGGAAAGCTTGCCGGTCTTCTTGGGCGGCGGAGCGGCGGCCGGCGCGACGACGGCCTTGTTCGAACCGGTTCCGGTGGCGAAGTCGCCGGCCGCGCCGCGCGCGCCCTTGAAGAAGTCCGGGCTCTGATCGATCAGGTCGGTCCAGCCGCCGGGGGTTTCCAGCACCTTGCCGTGGCCGTTCATGGCGATGGTCGAGGTGGCGAGGCGATCGATGAAGTCACGATCGTGGCTCACCAGGATCAGCGTGCCCTCGAAGTCGGCCAGCAGCTCCTCCAGCAGGTCCAGGGTGTCCATGTCCAGGTCGTTGGTCGGCTCATCGAGGACCATCAGGTTGGTCGGCGAGGCCAGGGCCCGGGCCAGCAGCAGGCGGTTGCGCTCACCGCCCGACAGGCTGGTGACCGGCTGGCGCAGCTGGGCCTCGGTGAACAGGAATTCCTTGGCGTAGCCGGCCACGTGCTTGGGAATGCCGCGCACCAGGATGGAGTCGCCGCCGCCGGGGGTCAGGAAGTCCCACAGCGTCATCTTCTCCGACAGCGCCATGCGGTTCTGGTCGACATAGGAGATCTCGAGATTGGTCCCCAGCTTGATGTCGCCGGCGTCGATCTCAAGCTCGCCCAGCAGCATGCGCACCAGGGTGGTCTTGCCGGCGCCGTTGGGGCCGACCAGCGCCACGCGGTCGCCGCGCAGGATGCGGGTCGAGAAGTCCTCGACGATCACTCGGTCGCCGAAGCGCTTGGTGACGTGCTTGGCCTCGACCACGCGCTTGCCGGATGTGCCCGAGGACTCGACGGCCATGGTCATGCTGCCGCGCTTGTCGGCCTGCAGGTCCTTCTTCTGGCCGCGCAGCTCCATCAGGGCGCGACGGCGACCTTCGTTGCGGGCCCGGCGGCCCTGGACGCCGCGCGCCAGCCAAGCGTTTTCCTTTTCCAGCTGCTTGTTGAGGCGACGCTCCTCGTCGGCCTCGGCGGCCAGCACCTGCTCGCTCCAGACCTCGAACTCGGCGAAGCCCTTGTCCAGGCGGCGCACCTTGCGGTGCTCGAGCCAGAAGGTGCGCTGGGTGACGCGGTTGAGGAAGGCGCGATCGTGGCTGACGATCAGCGCCGCGCACTTGGAGCTGGCCAGCTCTTCCTCGAGCGTCTGGATGGCGAAGATATCCAGGTGGTTGGTCGGCTCGTCCAGCAGCAGCACGTCGGGCTGTTCAGCGAACGCCCGGGCGAGCGCCGCGCGACGCCGCTCACCGCCCGACAGACCCTGGGTGCTCTTGGCGTAGTCCAGGCCGAAGTCGGCCAGGGTGGTGTGCGCCTCGTAGTCTTCGGCGCCGCCGGCGGTGCAGTAGTCCAGCAGGGTCTCGCCGGTGATCTCCGGTTCCTGGTCGACGAATACGATCTTGGCGCCCGGCTGCACCGAGCGCTCGCCGCTGTCGGCCTCGACGCCCCTGGCGGCCAGGATCTTCAGCAGGGTGGACTTGCCGGCCCCGTTGCGGCCCACCAGGCAGGCGCGCACGCGCGGCTCCAGCGCCAGGTCGACACCGTCGAACAGGGGCTTGGCGCCATCCGCCAGTCGGACGTCCTTGAGGGCGAGGATCGGCGCGCGGGTAGGGGAAGCCATAAGGTGCTCGTAACTGGGGGGTCGCGGAAGATGCGGCCTATATCAGGCTTGGCGGCGAAGAAACGCCAAAATCCGGCCTGATGGCGTCGATCAGATGTCGCACCGACCAATTTGAAACCCAACCCGCGTCAGGCGCGACAGGGATGGGGGCCCGGGAGCAAGCCTTTCGTACACCGGGCGTTGCTGACCAGCATCGCGCCCGGCCTGCCTGGCGACCTGTCTAGTTGCTGGGCGAGCTCACATAGAAGCTGGCGTTGTTGCCGGTCGCGGTGGTGACCCCGACGATCGAACGTCCCGAATTGAGGACCGAGACCGTGGTCCGCGCACCGATGTCGGCGCTGTTGGTCTGGTTGTTGTTGACGGTCATCCTGCCGCTGCAGTCGCTGCAGGCGTAACCGGTCACCGCGTTGCCCATGGCCGTGGCGCTGGCGACGCCGTCATAGCCGGTGTCGCCGCCCAGGCTGGCGATCACCTCGACGCCGCCGCCCTCGTTGGTCTGGGTGTTGTCGAGCACCACTTCCTGGCCGGAGTTGCCGACCAGCGCGGAGTTGCCCACGCCATGCGCGCCGACCTGGGCCGAGCCGAACTCGTAGGAGGTGGCCTCGGCCTGCGCCCTGACATAGCCCGCGTTGTACTGGCTGGAGGTCACATCCAGCAGGGGCCTTCGTTGGTCGCCGACAGATTGTTGGCGCTGGCCGTGGCCACGGTGCTGGAGAGATAGGCGTTGCCATAGGCCGTGAACTTGCTGGCCTGGGTGATGCCCGAGCTCGACTGCTCGGTGATCACCCGGGCGGCCGACTGCTGACTGCCCGACAGCGTGATGTTGTTGCCGGTGGCGGTGCCGGCAACGGCGGCCGTGCCCGAGACATAGGTGGCGATCGCGCCGCCGTCGGCCAGGGTGTCGGCGGTGTTTCCCTGGCTGACCCGCGCGCCCATCGCGCCATTGATCAGGGTCAGGCCGTGGGTGTTGCCGCTGGCCAGGGTGCTGATGGAAACATCACCGAATTCCGCGCCATCGCCTTCCAGCTGACTGCGCGCGGTGACAGCGGCCGTGTTCAGCTGCGTCGCGCGCCCGGTGAGCGTGCCTTCGACTGCGGCTGCGGTGCCCGCGTTCCCTACGGCGGTGGTCGTGATGTTGCTGGCGGTCCCGCCATAGGCGCTGACATTGACCACGCCATGGGCCAGCACCTGGCCAGAGTTCTCCTGGTTGGAGGTCATGGTCGCGTCGGCGTTCTGGACCGACACGAAGGCGCTGTTGGCCGGCGCGGTCGTGGTGGCGCTGACGCCATCGCTGACGGTCTGGACGTTCAGGGTCTGCTCGGCGAACACATCGCCGAGATTGATCTGGTTGTTCAGGACCTGACCCGGCAGGGTCTGGCTAGTAGCGGCCCCGCTTAGCAGTATCGCGCATGTCGGAATCGCGACGAGCGTTCCAGCGAGCCGGGTCTTCGCGGGTCTGCGCATTGTTGGTTCCCAGGTTGTTGTAGGCCGGGGTGAAAGCGCCCGTCTGGCCCACGGTGGGGTCGCCCATCGGATCGTAGCGCAGGCAGCCCTGCGGCCCCGGCATGCCGTAGAGATTGGCGCTGAATTCGACGACCGAGCGCTCGATCAGCGCGCGCACGGCCAGCTGGATCGGCTCAAGCGCCCCCTTGCCGGCCGAGATGTCGAAGATGTTGCCATTGAGGAAGTCGAAGATACCGGCGCTGATCTCGCGGCCCACCACCTGCTTCTGGTAGGCGACGACGTCGACCACCTCCAGCGTGCGGGTGTTCACCAGGCGCAGGTCGAGCGCGATGTTCATCACGAACACCCGGCGCTTGAAGTTGCCCTTCAGGCCGTCGGTGTCCTTGTCGCCGATATAGGCGTCAACGCCCGCCGAGCGGATGTTGTAGTTCAGCTCGGTGATGCCCCCGACCACATAGAAGTCTGAGCCCGGCACCTGGCCGGCCAGGATGCGGCGATAGTCCGCCGGCACGTCGGCGCCCGGGTTGGGGCGGTCGGTGATCAGCTTGTTGTTGGCGTACTTCAGCTCGAACTCCGACACCGAGGTGTCGAAGCGTTCAACCAGTCGGCATGCCGGCCTTGGCGAAGGCGGTCATGGCCAGCAGGGACGCGCCCTGCGTCACCTTGCGGCCCGAGCCGTCGGACTCTTCCTTGCCGGTGTAGTCGGCGATGCGGCCGATGGCCACGCGCGGCGCGGCGACACGGTTCTGCTTGGCGTACTGGTTCAGGCAGACCAGGGCGGCGGAATAGTCGGTCGGGTTTGCCGTGACCGGCGCCGTGCCGATCGGCGTGGCGTAGTTGCCGGCCGTCGACACCTTGGGCATCGACGTGCCGCAGGCTGTCAGGGCCGTGCACGCCAGGGCTGCGACGGCGAGGGAGAGACGCTTACTTACCATTGGAGACCCCGCCGTTCGTCGACGATCCCGCACTGATGTTCCCAGTGTTGGTCTGGGTGGAATTGACGATGACGGTGTTGTTGTTGCCCTGGGTGATGACGGTCAGATTGTTGCCGATGGCCGTCGCGCCGCTATAGCCGCCCAGGCCGCCGACGCCGGAATAGGAGTCGAGCGAACCCGAGGAATTGCTGGACGAATAGACGCTCTGGTCGGCGCCGGTCAGCATGACGCCGTCGACGATGATGCGATTGCCGTTGGCGTCGCGGGTCGAGTATTCGACGACGCGGTTCTCCTGGCCGGCGATGCGGCCATAGCCCGAGTTGAAGGCGGCGGAATTGCTGGACATCGACTGGGCGCCGGCCGCGCCGAACGCGCCAAGGCTCAGGACGGCGGCGGTGAGACCCGCGCCGAGACCGATGGTGTTCTTCCGATGCCAGGCCATGAGAGGCTCCGCGAGTGCCGACGCGAGGGTGCAAGCAACCCTTGTGCCAAATCCGTACAGTCTCAGGTCTAGCGCCAAGGTCTCGCAAAATGGTTAAGCCGGGGGTGGCGCCCCTCCGAATCCCGGAGTCGCCTCTATATGTATGAGCGTGATGACCCCTGACCGCCCCGACGACCGCCCCGAACCGATCTTCAACGCGCCCTGGCCCGCGCTGTTGGCGGCCGTGAGCATCCTGGGTCCGCACCTGATCCTCAGCAGGGCCAGCGACGCGACGATCTATCAGCTGGCCCTCGTGCCGGCGCGCGTCCTGGCCGGCGATCCTGCGGGACTGGTCAGCTACCTGTTTGTTCATGGCGGCTGGCTGCACGCGCTGATGAACAGCGTCTTTGCCCTGGCTTTCGGCGCGCCGGTCGCCCGGTTCCTGGGACTAGGCGCGCGGGGAGGGGGCCTGTTTGTCGTCTTCTATATAGTGAGCGGCATTCTCGCGGGCCTGGGCTATGCGGCCATTCATCCGGCAAGCGTCAATCCGCTGGTCGGCGCGTCTGGCGCCGTCGCCGGCCTGATGGGCGCGGCGGCTCGCCTGATGGATCATCCCGGGCGGCTGAGCAGTCCTTTCGCCCCCCGCGCGGCGTCGATGGCCGTGGGGTGGCTGATCGTCAATCTGGTGATGGCGGTGGTCGGCGGGTTTCCGGGCTTCGGGGTAGGGGGCATCGCCTGGGAGGCGCACCTTTTTGGCTTCGCCGCCGGCGCCCTACTCATTTCACCGGTTTCGCGACTGGCCCCGCGCGCGGAGACCCATTGATCCCCGGACCGCTTTGCGAGACCCTCGTTCAATAATAACGAACAAGGGAGATGCGCAGTGCTGGTTTCTCAGATCCTCAAGGACAAGGGCGATCTCGTTTTCACGGCCTCGCCCCAGGAAACGGTGGGGGCTGCGGCGGCCCTGCTTCACACCCGCAGGGTCGGCGCCATGGTGGTGGTGGACGTCAACGAGGCGATCGTGGGCATTCTTTCCGAACGCGACATCGTGCGGGTGATCGCCAAGGAAGGCGCGGGCGCCCTGAGCAAGCCGATCGCCGGCTGCATGAGCGCCGACGTGATCTTCGCCCAACCGGACGAAAACATCGACGCTTTGCTCGAGCGCATGACGGATCGTCGTATCCGCCACCTGCCGGTCGTGCGCGACGGGCGTCTGGCCGGCATCATCTCGATCGGCGATCTGGTGAAGTACAAGATCAGCGAGGCTCAGGCCGAGGCTGAGGGGCTCAAGGCCTATATCGCCGCAGGCTGATCCAAGAGTGCGTGCATCAAGAGTGCGTAAATAGAGACAGGGGCGGGGCTAGCCGCCGAGCAGTTCCGCCCCCTTGCCTGCGACCGCGTCGGCGAGGCTGTAGCCCTCCAAGACCTGGGCCGTTGCGTCGCGGGCCTTGAGCAGAGCCTCGCGCAGGGCGCAGGTGGCCAGGTCACGGCAATCTTCACATCGCTTGAAGGCGGTTCGGCTGACGCAGGGCGCCAGGGCGAGGGGGCCGTCGACCAGTCTGATGATCTCCGCGAAGCTGATGTCTTCGGCGGGGCGACCCAGGAGGTAGCCGCCGAACTTGCCCCGGCGGCTGACGACGAGGCGTTCGCGCGCCAGGGTCAGGAGAATGGCTTCCAGGAACTTGCGCGGCGCGTCGGCTCGAACCGAAAGTTCGCCGGCCGTGACCTGTCCGTCCTCGCGGGCCAATTCGATCATCGCGCGCAGTGCGTAACGCGCTTTCTGAGACAACATAGTCGGCGGGTGCTCCTCTAATCCCGACTTCTGGGGGAGGATAAGACGACGCGCAAGCATCCGTGCACAGCCCAATGGCTCGTCTGGGGATATTTCCCGGATTCAAGGCTTGCGAGTCCGGGGGGCTGTCTCTAGAAGCCGCCCCTCGCCTCGGGGCTAACGCCCGTCGGACGAAATCACGGCTTTCGGGTCTTGCTTTTCTGAAGATGGATCGATAGGTTCCGCAGCCTCAATCGACTCGGTCACGGAACTGACAAGTGCTCCTTACGGCGCGCTGGCGGAACCGTTTTGTCTCTGGATACGGCGCTTGCCGGGCTGGAAACAAAGTTCAGAACGTTCGGTTGACGGGGAGTTTTGGTTTCGTTAGAAGCCGCCCTCCTTGAGAAGTGCGGAAGAAGATTGCAAGATCTTCCAAGTATTTCCAAGGTCTAGTTGGTTGCTGTTTCGAAGATTTCTTCAAAACAATAGCTTGACTGGATTGGTTGGCTTCTTTAGAAGCTGCCAACTCTTCCGGATCCGCCTTCGGGTTGATCAAGTTGAGAAAGTCAGATGGTTTTGCAAAAAACGATTTGACATG
>CBDIQV010000002.1:0-743146 GCA_965284055.1 Caulobacteraceae bacterium | reverse complement strand
GGGCCTCGCGGGCGTCATCGCGCAGGGTCAGGTAGGTGTAGAGGCTGGCCTGCCGGTAGCGGGGCGCAAACACCCGACCCACCCGGTAGAACGGTCCGGCATAGTTGGGCAGCACCACCCGCGACAGGAACCGCTGGGCCTTAGGCTGGTCGATCGCACCGTTCCAGTCCTGTCCGCCATCGAAGGTGGTGGGATGGACGAAGAACACGTCGGCCGGCAGATCGCCGGGCGCGGTCTTGTCCGGATCCTTGGGCAGCAGCGCCCATGACGCGGCCTTGGCATAGTCCGGCGCCGGCGGCGGCTCATAGGTCAGGAACGGGACCTTGGGGTCCAGGGCGTTGCTGAGGATGTCGTAGCGCCACACGAACGCCGCCGAAATCAGCAGCCCCAGGACAAGGACCGCTCCGGCGAAGATCCAGCGTTTGAAGCCCTTGAAGCGATCGCCCATGGCCTTGGGTTACACCAAGCCCGTTCAGGGTTTAAGCCCCCTCCTGCCCGATGATCGCCACCGAGCACACATTGCTGGCCGGCGCGCCGCCCAGATTGTGGGTCATGCCGAAAACCGGGTCTTTCAGCTGCCGCTCGCCCGCCCGGCCCTGCAGCTGCAGGTACATCTCGTAGAGCATGCGCAGGCCCGAGGCCCCGATCGGGTGGCCAAAGCACTTCAGGCCGCCGTCGATCTGGCACGGCACCCCGCCGTCGGCGTCATAGAAGCCGTCCATCACGTCGCGTCCAACCCTGGCCCTCGGTGCGAGATGAACGAGGTCCTCCATCGTCACCAGCTCGGTGATCGAGAAACAGTCGTGCACCTCGATCATCGAGATCTGCTCGCGCGGCCGCTCGATGCCGGCCTCGCGATAGGCCTTGCCGGCGGCGATGCGGGCGGTGTGGAAGTGGCTGCCGTCCCAGCCGTTGTACTGGCTCTCATAGCCGTTGGAGACCGACAGCTGGATGGCCTTGACCATCGCCAGGTTCTTCTTGCCCATCGCCTTGGCGATCTCGGGCGTGGTGACGATGGCGCAGGCCGCGCCGTCCGACACGCCGCAGCAGTCGAACAGGCCCAGCGGCTCGGCGATCATCGGGGCGTTCAGCACCTGATCCACCGTTATCGCCTTGCGCAGATGGGCCTTGGCGTTCTTGGCCCCGTTGGCGTGGCTCTTGACCGAGACATGGGCTATGGCGCGCTTCAGATCGTCCTTGGACACCCCGTGCTTGGCGCGATAGGCGCTGGCCAGCTGCGCGAAGTTGCCGGGCGGCGCGAGCCGTGGGCATGACCTGCGGCGTCAAGGTGCCGGGATTGGCCACCGGCAGGCCGCCATAGCCGGTGTCCTTCAGCTTCTCCACACCGAGCGCGATCGCGATGTCGGCCGCGCCCGAAGCCACGGCGTAGACCGCGCCCCGGAAGGCTTCCGAGCCCGAAGCGCAGAAGTTTTCCACCCGGGTGACCGGCGATGTTGGGCAGGCGCAAGGCGATCGACATCGGCGTGCCGCCCTTGCCCGTGCCCGAGTCTCGTCGACATGGGTCGAGAACCAGGCCGCGTCCAGCTGCGCTGGGCTCGATGCCGGCGTCGGCCATGGCCTCGATATAGGCCTCGACCATCAGGTCGTCGGGGCCGCAGTCCCAGCGCTCGCCGAACTTGCTGCAGCCCATCCCCAGGATGGCGACCTTGTCGCGGATGCCTTGCGCCATGATCGTCTCTCCTATTCGGCCGCGACGGCGGTTTGGGCTGAGGCGGCCGTGCGGTCGGGCGCGGCCTTCCAGAAATAGCGGACGAAGCCGCGCTTCTCGTCGATGTCCTTGATGCGGAACACCATCTTGACCGGTAGGCCGGTATCGACGTCGCCGGGCGAGACGTCGGTGATGTCCATCATGATCCGGCCGCCGCCCTCGAAGACGATCATGCCGTAGTGGTTGGGCGGGGCCATCGAGAAGGTCAGGTAGTCGGCCGAATAGCTGAGCACCGAAGCCTTGCGCTCGGCGAAGCGATACGGCTCCTGGGTGTCGACGGCGGGATTGTTGGGGGCCACAGAGATACGGGTGCGGGGGAACTGCACGACGCCGGTCTCGCGGCAGCGACCGCCGACCAGGCCCAGGATCATGTCCTCGTTGCGATAGAGGGTGGTCAGGGCGGTCTTGTTGTCCTTCTCGGCCCGCATGCCCTTGTCCCAGTCGACCAGGCCGTTGAACATCAGGAACTTCAGATAGTTGGCCTCTTCCTGACGGTCCGCCAACGAACCCGTGACGCCGCGCGCCGGCTTGAGGTTGGCCGCGCCGGTGGCCCGGAACACCAGGGCCTCGGCGCCCTGGCCGAACTGGGCGACGACGATGATCTCGCCCGCCTTGGCCTGCTCAAGGGCATGAGCCAGCATCAGCGGGCCATGGGCGCTGCCCGCCTCGCCCATCACGGCGGCGAGGTTGTCACGCACGGCCTCGGCCGGGATGCCCAGGCTCTTGGCCAGGGTCGCGGCCATGCCGGAGAAGGTCGACGGGAAGCAGAAATGCGCCACGTCCGCCGGCGCGATGTCCGCAGCGGCCAGCGCGCGCTTCACGGCCGGCGGGACCAGTTTGACAATGCCCTCGTCGCGGATCCAGCGCTCCTCCCACGAATAGTCGAAGCCGCCGTCATTGCCCCGGAAGTGGTCGACGAAGTCGTCGGTGACGCTGCCGCGCCCAAGGAAGTCGGCCGCGCCGCCCTCGGCCGTGACGACAAAGGCCGCCGCGCCGTCGCCGCAGTCGAGCTCCAGCGCCGAGACCGCGCGGGCCTTGCGCCGCTCGCCGGCCGCCACCAGCGCCGTCTTGGCCGCGCCGCCCGAGACCGCCGCCAGGGCGTCGGCCAGAGCCGTCAGGCCGCAGCGCTGCGAGCCGGTGACATCGCTGGCGGTGATCGACTTTTCAAGCGTCAGCGCAGCCGAGACGATCCCCGCGTTCAGCCGGTCGGCGAACGGCGCGGTCGTGGAGGCGAAATAGAGGGCGTCGATGTGGCTGCGGTCGTCGCCGGCCCCCAGGGCGTCGCGGGCCGCCTCGACCGCCATGGTCAGGGCGTCCTCGTCCCAGTTGGCCATGGACCGCTCGCCCTTGCCCTTGCTGGCAAGGTTTGGCGCGACCCAGGCGTTGGCCGTAACCACCGCCTTGCGGCTCAAGCGTAGACGCGGCGCATAGGCGCCCCAGGCGGCGATGCCGACCATGTCTCCATCCCTCGGTACAATTTCGTTGCAAGCAGCCTAGGCTGGGGCCTTCGCGCGCTTCAAGTGTGCCGCTTCGTCAAGCGCCATCAGGCGCCGTGGACGTCGGGCGAGCGCACCCGCTCCATCCGGAAACCCATGCCGATCACACGGGCCGGAATCCGGCGCAGGACGGGCGCTAGGTTGAACAGGCCCAGGGCGGCCGGTGCCTTCAGCGGTCTTCCGTCCAGGGCCGCGCCGATGACCCGCTTCTGCAGGAACACCTGCAGCGTCTGCATGAGTTTCACCGCCGGCAGGCGGCGCTCGCGCACGCTGTCCAGCCGCGCATCGAGCCGAGCGTCCGAACCGGCGAAGGCGTCATGCAGCAGATTGGCGGCGGCGACGGCGTCCTGCACCGCCAGATTGATGCCCACGCCGCCGACCGGCGACATGGCGTGGGCGGCGTCGCCGATGCACAGCAGGCCGGGCCGGGACCACCGCTCAAGCCGGTCGACGGTGACGGTCAGCAGATGGACGTCGTCGAAGCTCTTCAGTTCGTCCACCCGATCGGCGATCGCCGGGCCGGCCAGGACGACATCGCGACGGAAGGCCTCGATCCCCGCCGCCTGGATGGCCGAGAAACGGCCCTTGGCGGCGACATAGCCGCATTGGAAATAGCCCTCGCGCGGGATCATGATGAACATGCGGCCGTCGCTGACCCGGCCAAGCGGCAGCTCGGCCGGGTCAGCGGTCCGCCGTGAGAGGCGCATCCACAGCACGTCCATCGGCGCGCCCAGATCCGTGACGGACAAGCCGGACTGGTCCCGGATGCGGGAGCTCCGGCCATCTGCGGCGATGACCAGCCGCGCCCGAACCTCCAAAGGGCCGTCCGGCGTCATGGCTCTCACGCCCGCAACCCGGCCGTCGATCTCGATCAGGTCGTCCGCCCGGGTCTGCATCAGCATCCGGAATTGCGGAAACCGGCGGGCGTGGCCGACCAGAAAGTTCAGGAAGTCCCATTGCGGCATCAGCGCTATGAATCGCGCGGCGGTCGGCAGATGCGAGAAGTCGGCCAGTCGCACCACCGTCCCGCCAAACTCGCCCGACAGCTGGCTCACCTGGGTATGCGGCAGCGTCAGGAAGGCGTCGAGCAGGCCAAGATCGGCGATAGCCTGCAGGGTCGAGGGATGGACGGTGTCTCCCCGGAAATCGCGCAGGAAGTCACCGTGCTTCTCGAGCACCGCCACCTCGATCCCGGCCCGGGCCAGCAGCAGCCCCGCCATGACACCAGCCGGACCCCCACCGACGATGCAGCATTGCACATCAAGGGTCCCGGCGATCTGGGGGCTCATGGCTCAAACCTCCGGGCGGAACAGGTTCAGCGGTAGGGATCGTCCGTATTCAAGAACCCCGCCACATAGTCATCCACCCCGTCCTCCAGGGTGGTCATCGGCGCGGTGTAGCCGGCGGCCCTCAGTCGGCTCATGTCGGCCTGGGTGAAATACTGATACTTGCCGCGCAGAACCTCGGGCATGTCGACATAGGCGATCTCGGGCTCGCGTCCGATCGCCCGGAAGGTCGCCTCGGCCAGGTCCTTGAAGGTGCGCGCCTCGCCCGAACCCAGGTTGAAGACACCGTTGACCTGCGGGTTGTCCGCCAGCCAGCCGACAATATCGGCGACGTCGCGCACATAGACGAAGTCCCGCAGCTGCCCGCCGTCCTCGTAGTCGGGGTGATGCGACTTGAAGAGCTTCACGCCCTCGCCCGCAGCGACCTTGGGCCAGATCTGGGCCACCACCGACTTCATGCCGTCCTTGTGGTCCTCGTTGGGGCCATAGACGTTGAAGAACTTCAGGCCCACCCATTGCAGCGGCGCGCGCCCCCGGGCGGCCTCGCGCACGGCATAGATGTCGAACAGGGCCTTGGACCAGCCGTAGGCGTTCAAGGGACGCAGAGCCTTGAGCGACCCGATGTCGTCCTTGCCGTCAAAACCCAGGTCTCCGTCACCATAGGTGGCGGCCGACGAGGCGTAGATAAGCCGTCGGCCATGCTCGGCGCACCAGATCCACAGGTCACGGGACAGCACGAAGTTGGACTGGACGATCTTGTCGGCGTCCGGCTCGGTCGTCGACGACACGGCGCCCATGTGGATGACCAACTCGACATCACCGCCGCGCTTGGCCAGCCAGTCGAACAGGTCTTCGGGCGCGACGAAATCGGCGATCGCTGACTTGGCGATGTTGCGCCACTTGCCGCTGGCCGCGCCGCGCAGCCGATCGCAGACCACCACGTCGATAGCGGGATCTTCGGCCAGCTTGGCGACAATGTTGGAGCCGATGAAGCCGGCGCCGCCGGTGACGAGGACGGTGCGCCGGGTCATGCCGCCCGCTTGGTCAGGGCGTCGTACTCCAGCAGGTTGGCGACCAGCGCCTCGAACTGGCTCATCGGCACCATGTTGGGACCGTCGGACGGGGCGTTGTCGGGATCGGGGTGGGTTTCCATGAACACGCAGGCCACGCCGATCGAGACGGCCGCGCGGGCCAGCACCGGCACGAACTCGCGCTGACCGCCCGAAGAGCCGCCCAGGCCGCCGGGCTGCTGGACACTGTGGGTGGCGTCGAAGACGACCGGGCAGCCGATCTCCTTCATGATCGGCAGGGACCGCATGTCGCTGACCAGGGTGTTGTAGCCGAACGACACGCCGCGCTCGCAGGCCATGACGTTGGGATTGCCAGCGCCCGTCACCTTGGCGATGACGTTCTTCATGTCCCAGGGGGCCAGGAACTGGCCCTTCTTGATGTTGATGACGCGCCCCGTGGCGGCGGCGGCCAGCAGCAGATCGGTCTGGCGGCACAGGAAGGCGGGGATCTGGATCACGTCGACGGCCTCGGCCACCGGGGCGCAGTGGCTGATCTCATGAACGTCGGTCAGGGTCGGCAGGCCGGTGACCTCGCGGATCTCCTGGAAGATCGCCAGGCTGTCATGCAGCCCGATGCCCCGCTGGGCGTTGGCCGAGGTGCGGTTGGCCTTGTCGTAGGAGGTCTTGTAGATCAGGCCGACGCCCAGGCGGTCAGCCATTTCGCGCAGCGCATGGGCGGTCTCCAGCGCATGCTGGCGGCTTTCCATCTGGCACGGGCCGGCGATGATCGACAGCTTTTCGCCGTTGCCGATACGGACGGGCTTTCCATTCGCGGTCTTAATCTCGACCACCCTGTTAGGGGCGACGGCGTTTGGGGCTACGGCTTGGGGCTGACTCAAGGCAAGACTTCCGGCGAGTGGTGATTTCTGGTCAGACAGGTGGCCTCAGAAGCGGGACGGTGCAAGTGCGGATCGACACGGATGGCGATGGACCGATCCTGGTGTGGCTTCGCAAGGACTTGCGGCTGACCGACAATCCGGCGCTGGAAGCGGCGGTGGCAACCGGGCGGCCCGTCGTTCCGCTCTACATTCTGGATGAAACGCCCGGCATTCGCCCCATGGGCGGAGCCTCGCTGTGGTGGCTGGACAAGTCGCTGGCCGCCCTGGGCGCCGACATCCATGAGCGCGGCGGCAAGCTGATCCTGCGACGCGGCCCGGCGGCCTCGGTTCTCGACGACCTTATCGCCGAAACGGGCGCGGCGGGCGTGATCTGGAACCGGCTGTACGACAAGCCCAGCATAGACCGCGACGCCGCGATCAAGGCTGATGTCCGCGCGCGGGGTCTGGCCTGCAAGAGCTTCAACGCCAGTCTGCTGAACGAGCCCTGGACCGTGAAGAACGGCTCGGGCGAAGGCTATAAGGTCTTCACGCCCTACTGGCGCGCGGCCCGCGAGCATATCGGCGAGGCGCCTGTGACGCCGGCGCCGGGCTCCCTGCTCTCGCCCGCCGCCTGGCCGGCCAGCGACCGCCTGTCCGACTGGGGCCTGCATCCCACCCGGCCGGACTGGTCGAAGGGCTTTTCGATGTGGACGCCCGGCGAAGCCGGCGCGGCCGATCGCCTGGTGTCGTTCCTGAGTTCGAAGATCCAGGACTACTCGGACAAGCGCGACATTCCCGGGGTCGAGGTGACGTCCCTGCTGTCGCCGCACCTGCATTTCGGCGAGATCGGGCCCCGGCAGATCTGGGCCGCCACGCGGGCCGAGGCGGCCGCGGGAAACATTCCCGTCGCCCAGGCCGACAAGTTCCTGTCCGAGGTCGGCTGGCGTGAGTTCAACCACTCGATCCTGTTTCACCGGCCAGACATCACCACCGCCAACTTCCGGCCGGAGTTCGACGCCTTCCCGTGGAACCGCGACGACGCGGCGTTCGCGGCCTGGACCCGGGGCCAGACCGGCTATCCCATCGTCGACGCCGGCATGCGCGAGCTGTGGGCCACGGGCTTCATGCACAATCGCGTTCGGATGATCGTGGCCTCGTTCCTGATCAAGCACCTGCTGATCGACTGGCGGCAGGGCGAGGCCTGGTTCTGGGACACGCTGCTGGACGCGGATCTGGCCAACAATGTCGGCAACTGGCAGTGGACCGCCGGCAGCGGAGCTGACGCCGCGCCCTATTTCCGCATCTTCAATCCGATCACCCAGGGCGAGAAATTCGATCCGCGCGGCGTCTATGTTCGACGTTGGATTCCAGAGCTGGCCAACCTGCCCGACAAGCTTATCCACAGCCCTTGGACGGCGGCGACGCATCTCACCCCCGCAGCCAAGCGTAGTTACCTGCGACCGGTCGTGGATCACGCCCAGGCGCGGCAACGCGCCCTGGCGGCCTATCAAAGTCTCAAGAGAGACTAGCGGGCATTTGCGGCGACGGTCCCAAGAGCGTTTAATGCCCAGGAGACCGCATGCGGACCGCCATGACCTGTTCGGACACAGCGCTCTGGAATGACCCCGATCTGCGGCGCGCCCCCGGCGCGTTCCGGACGGCCCTGCGCGTTGCTGCCGAAAACTGGGCGGCGGGTTCCCTCAGCTTCATCCTGCCGTCGGGCAAGCGTCTGGACATCGAAGGCAAGGCGCCCGGCCCCCGCGCGGTGATCCAGATCCGTGACTACCGTTTCGTGCGCCGCGCCCTGGCCTCGGGCGACATCGGCTTCGCTGAGGGCTTCATCGCCGGCGAGTGGGACACACCCGACCTGTCGACCGTGCTCGAGGCCTTCTCGCTGAACTTTGACCGTCTGCACGATCTGGTCGAGGGCAACATCGTGATGCGGGCGATCAACGCGCTCTTCCACCTGTTCAACCGCAATGACCGCAGGGGCTCGAAGAAGAACATCCACGCCCACTACGACCTGGGCAACGCCTTCTATTCACGCTGGCTCGACTCCAGCATGACCTATTCCTCGGCGCTCTATGACAAGCCCGGCCAGGCGCTGACGGATGGCCAGACCGCCAAGTACGCCGCCCTGGCCCGGACCATCGACCTGCAAACCGATCAGAGCGTGCTGGAGATCGGCTGTGGCTGGGGTGGTTTCGCCGAGTTCGCGGCCAAGGAGGTCGGCGCGCGCGTCACCGGCATCACCATCTCGCCCTCCCAGCACGACTTCGCCCGCAAGCGACTGTTCGACCTGGGCCTGGCTGAAAAGGCCGACATCCAGCTGATCGACTATCGCGATGTGCAGGGCCGCTTTGACCGCGTGGCCTCCATCGAGATGTTCGAGGCCGTGGGCGAGGAATACTGGCCCACCTATTTCGGCAAGATCCACGATGTGCTGACGCCCGGCGGCCGCGCCGGCCTGCAGATCATCACCATCCGCGACGAGCTGTTCGAGCACTATCGGACCCACACCGACTTCATCCAGCGCTACATCTTCCCGGGCGGCATGCTGCCCAGCGAGACCCGCCTCAGAGCCGAGACCACCAAGGCCGGCCTGGAGTGGCGCGAGATCAGTCGCTTTGGTCAGGACTACGCCAACACCCTGGCCGAATGGGCCCGCCGGTTCGAAGCGGCGTGGGACGAGATCGCCAAGCTGGGCTTCGACGAGCGCTTCCGGCGGCTGTGGCGGTTCTATCTCAGCTATTGCGAGGCGGGCTTCCGCACCGAACGCACCAATGTGATCCAACTGGGTCTGACCCGGGCCTAGACGTTTTGGCCTTCGCATCATGACCTTCGGTGTGCGTAGATGATCAAAAGCACATCGAGGTCGCGTTCGAATGAACCTCTACACTATGGTCCTGGACTTCCACGGCGGCACTTACATCAGCCAGTTCGACGCCGCCACGCCGGTAGACGCCGTCACCGCCTGGTGCGGCGAACTGCAGGAAGAGCAGCTGCTGGGCGAGGTGTCGTCCGACATCGCCGAGGGCATCATGGTCGACGCCGTCGAGAACCGGCTGGTCGAGGTCGAGGGCCTGCACAATGTCTGGTGCGCCGCCACAACGGCCGGCGGCCCGCTGGCCCTGCTGAACGTCATCGAGACCCACGCCAGCCCGACCTAGACCCCCATGGCCCTGCGGGTCGCCGCCGCCTTGGCGCGGAAGGCCGCCCGCTCGGCGTCGGGCATTTTCGACAGGGTCTTGAGCGGCATCATCATGCGCCCCAGACCCGCCAGCCTGACTTCATGCCTGTCGATAAAATCCCAGTACAAGGCATTGAACGGGCAGGCATTATCGCCGTTGCGATCCTTGAGGTCGTAGCGACAGCCTTTGCAGTAGTCGCTCATCCGGTCGATATAGGCGCCACTGGCCGCATAGGGCTTTGAGCCCACGATCCCGCCATCGGCGAAGGTGGCCATGCCGCGCGTATTGGGCATCTCGACCCACTCATAGGCGTCGGCGAACACCACCATGTACCAGTCGTCGACAGCGTCCGGGTGAACACCCAGCAGCATGGCCAGATTGCCGGTGACCATCAGTCTCTGGATGTGATGGGCATAGGCGTGGTCGCGCGCGGCGGTCACGGCGTCGGCGACGCAGGCCATGTCGGTCTCGCCGGTCCAGTAGAACCACGGCAGCTTGCCCTGGGCGTCCAGGGCGTTGCGCAGGGCGTATTCCGGCATCTTCAGCCAGTAAACGCCGCGCACGAATTCCCGCCAGCCCAGGATCTGGCGGATGAAGCCCTCGACCGCATTCAGTGGCGCCTTGCCGGCCCGATAGACCGCCTCGGCGCGGCGGCAGATATCCAGCGGGTCGAGCAGGCCGATGTTCAAGGCCGGCGAGATCAGGCTGTGCCACAGGAACGGCCGCTGCCAGCTCATGGCGTCCTGCCAGTCGCCAAAGCCCGCCAGCATGTCGTTGAAGAAGTGGTCGAGGATCGCTTCGGCTTCCTCGGGATTGGTCGGCCAGGCGAACGTGTCGGCACGGCCGAAATGGTCCTCGAACCCCGCCTCAACCAAGGCCATCACGTCGCGTGTCGTGGCGTTGGGCGGGGTGCGCAGGCGCTCTGGCGGCCGCACGCCGGCCGGCAGCTTCTTGCGGTTCTCGGCGTCGAAATTCCACTGCCCTCCGACGGGCTTGTCGCCATCCATCAGCAGGCCCGTCGCGCGGCGCATCTCGCGGTAGAAATACTCCATCCGCAGCTCCTTGCGCCCTTCAGCCCACGCGGCGAACTGCTTGCGGGAACACAGGAAACGGTCGTCCTCGCGGGTCTCCATCGGAGCCGGAAGGGTGGTGGCCAGGGCCAGCAGATGGTCCTCGAGCGCCCACTTGCCACACGCCGTGCGGACCACCCGGTCCAGAGGCTCCTCGGCCAGGGCGCGGACGATCTCGCCGCCGATCGAGCGGGTGTTGGCGGGATCATCCAGGGTCACATAGCGAACCCGAACGCCCCTGGCCCGCAGGCGCTCGGCGAACTGGCGCATCGCCGACCACACCAGAACCAGCTTCTGCTTGTGATGTTTCCACGCTGTGGCCTCGGCCACCGACTCGGTCATCAGGACAAGATCGCGATCTGGATCCAGCCCGGCCAGGGCCGAGAGGTTGTCGCTCAGCTGATCGCCCAGCACCAGACGCAGCGCGCCCTGTCCCTGTTCCGTCACGCTCTGTTTCTTCCCTCGTCCCGACCTTTAGGAAAACTGGGCTTGCTTCGGTTCGTCGCGACACGATCTACCATGATCACCGACCTTCGCACCCTCCAGCTTCACCGAACCGCGCCCATGACCGTCAAAGCCAGCGTCTCCTCCAATGTTCTGGACGCCATCGGCAATACGCCGCTGATCCGACTGCACCGCGCCAGCGAGGCGACGGGCTGCGAGATCCTGGGCAAGGCCGAGTTCATGAACCCCGGCCAGTCGGTCAAGGACCGCGCCGCCCTGGGCATCATCCGCGACGCCGAGGCACGGGGCCTGCTGAAGCCGGGCGGCCGGATCGTCGAGGGCACGGCCGGCAACACAGGCATCGGCCTGGCGATGGTCGCCTCCGCCCTGGGCTACAAGACCACGATCGTCATCCCCCGCACCCAGAGCCAGGAGAAGAAGGACGCCATCCGTCTCCTCGGCGCCGAACTGGTCGAGGTGGACGCCGTTCCCTATTCAAACCCGGACAACTATGTCCGCTATTCCGGACGGTTGGCCGAGGAACTTGCCAGGACCGAGGCCAATGGCGTGATCTGGGCCAACCAGTTCGACAACGTCGCCAACCGCCAGGCGCATTACCTGACCACAGGACCGGAAATCTTCGAACAAACAGAGGGTAAGGTGGATGGCTTCATCTGCGCCGTCGGCTCGGGCGGCACCCTGGCCGGCGTCGCCGCAGCGCTGCGCGAGCGCAAGCCGTCGGTGAAGATCGGCCTGGCCGACCCGCACGGCGCGTCCCTCTACAGCTGGTACAAGGACGGCGAACTGAAGTCGGAGGGAACCTCGATCAGCGAGGGCATCGGCCAAGGCCGCGTCACCGCCAACCTGGACGGCCTGGTGGTCGATCACCCCTTCCGGATCAGCGACGAGGACATGCTCAAGGTCGTCTTCGATCTGGTCGAGCACGAGGGTCTTTGCCTGGGTGGCTCGGCCGGCATCAACGTCGCCGGCGCCGTTGAGCTGGCCAGGGTGATGGGTCCGGGCCACACCATCGTGACCATCCTCTGCGACCATGGCTCACGCTATCAGAGCAAGCTGTTCAATCCGGCTTTCCTGGCCGAAAAGGGTCTGCCGACGCCCTCCTGGATGTAGCCCCGGTCGCTTAAGGGCGTTCAAGAGCTTGCTCCACACGGCCGATGCCGCGATCCTGCCCGTTCTCAATCTGGGGCGAGTCAGACCCCGAAAGGCGTAGCCATGATCCCACAAGACCCCCTCGTCTCGACCGCCTGGCTGCGCGACCATCTTGAGTCTCCCGACGTGCGGATCGTCGACGCCTCGTGGTTCATGCCCGGCACGCCGCGCGACCCCGAGCAAGAGTTCCTGCAGGCCCACATCCCGGGCGCGGTGTTCTTCGACATCGACGACATCGCCGACGAGACCTCGCCCCTGCCGCACATGCTGCCCAGCGCGGTGAAGTTCGCCTCACGCGTCCGCAAGCTGGGTCTCGGCGACGGGACGCGCATGGTGATCTATGACAGCCTCGGCATCCTGCCGGCCGCGCGGGTCTGGTGGCACTTCCGCGCCATGGGCCACGAGGACGTGGCCGTGCTGGACGGCGGCCTGCCCAAATGGATCGCCGAAGGCCACCCCACCGAGGATGGTCCGGCCATGCCGCAGGAGCGGCATTTCACGCCGCGCCTCCAGGCCGACATCATCCGCTCGCTCGAGCAGATGAAGACCATCGTGGCGACCGGCCGCGAGCAGATCATCGACGCCCGGGCGGCCGGCCGCTTCACCGGCGAGGTCCCCGAGCCCCGCGCCGGCCTGCGCGGCGGCCACATGCCCGGCGCCCGCAACATCCCCCTGAGCGCCCTGCTCGCCGAGGACGGCACGATACTGCACGGCCGACAAGCTGGCCGCCGTGTTCGAAACCGCCGGCGTCGACATTTCCAAGCCGATCGTGTCGACCTGCGGGTCAGGCATCACGGCCTCGGTCGTGGCCCTGGCTCTCGCCCGTCTGGGTCGGCCGCGTTCGGCGGTCTATGACGGTTCATGGACGGAATGGGGCGGTCTGGCCGATACGGCGATCGTGACCGGACCGGCTGACTAGGAGACCACGTCAACGCATCGGCGGCGCGTACAGGAGCCCCGGCTTCTGCGCGCTCCATAGCGCGTTCATGCCGCGATCCAGCTTCAGCGCCGAACCCGCGCCGATCTCCCGGTCAAAGATCTCGCCGTAATTGCCCTCGGCCGTCACCGCCCGATAGGCCCAGGCCGGATCCAGCCCCAGTAAGCGGCCAGACGCGCCCTCGCCGCCCAGCAGGCGTCGCATCTCCGGATCCGCGCCGTCGGTCATGGCCTTGGCGGTCTTGGCCGTGACGCCGTGTTCTTCGGCCAGGATCAGGGCGAACAGCGTCCAGCGCACGATGTCGGTCCAGGCCGGATCGTCCTGGCGCACCAGCGGCCCCAGCGGTTCCTTGGAAATGACGTCAGGCAGGATCACATGGTCGGCGGGGTTGTTCATCACCGACCGTGCGGCTGCCAGGGCGGAGATGTCGGCCGTAAAGGCGTCACAGCGCTCGGCCTGGTAGGCGGCGCGGGCCTGATCCTCGCTGTCCAGCACGACGGCGGTGTAGGCGATGCCCCGGGCGCGGAAATAGTCGTCCAGGTTCTGGGCGCTGGTGGCGTTGGCCTGCACGCAGACCTTGGCGCCGCTCAGCTCGACCGCGCTGGTCAGGTTCAGGGTCTGGCGCACCAGAAAGCCCTCGCCGTCGAAATACGAGATGGCGGCCATGTCGAGGCCCTGACCGGCATCGCGGCTGAACGTCCACGAGGTGTTGCGCCACAGGACATCAACCTGGCCCGACCGCAGGGCCGCGATCCGCTCCTCATTCCCCAGCGGGATCATCCGCGCCTTGTTGGCGTCGCCCAGCACCGCCGCCGCCAGAGCCCGGCAGAAGGCGACATTGAAGCCGCGCCAGCGGCCGCGATTGTCCTGGAATGCAAAGCCCGGCAGGCCCGGATTGACGCCGCACCGCAACTCGCCCCGAGCCTTGACGGCCTTCAGGGTCGGACTGGGCGTCGCGGCTTCGGGCGCGGCTTTCGACGCAACGACAGGCGCCGCCGTCGGCGTCGGCTCTGTCCGGCGTTCACAGGCCGCCAGCCCCAGAACCGTGATCAACACCACGCCAAAACGCCACAACACCGTATCGCTCCTTGAACCGGCCGCGCCGAGCGCCTTAAACCACCCGACGTCTTCCGTCGCGTCGCTTTGAGCTTGCCGTTCCCATGGATGAAGAAACCCGCCTGATCCGCAAGGGCTCGTCGCAGGATTTGCCCGCCCGCACGGTCAATCCGCCGATCCAGCGCGGCTCCACGGTGCTGATGCCCAACGCGGCGTCGCTCTATGACGATAGCGAGATCAGCTACGGCATCACCGGCCTGGCCTCGCCTACCGCCCTGCAGAGCGCGCTGACCGAGCTGGAGGGCGCCGCTAATGTGACGCTGTACCCGTCGGGTCTGGCGGCGATCACCGGGGCCTTGCTGGCGGTGCTGAAGGCCGGCGACGAGATCCTGGTGGTCGACAGCGCCTACAAGCCGACCCGCCGGTTCTGCGACCGCGTTCTGGCGCGCTATGGCGTGACGACGCGCTATTACGATCCCGCCCTGTCGGCCGACGCCCTGATCGCCATGACCACTGCCCAGACGCGGCTGATCGTGCTGGAAGCGCCGGGTTCCCTGACCTTCGAGATGCAGGACATCCCGGCCATCGCCACGGCCGCCAAGGCGCGCGGGATCCTGACCCTGATCGACAACACCTGGGCGGCGGGCCTCTATTTCAAGCCCCTGGCGCACGGCGTGACCCTCAGCGTTCAGGCCCTGACCAAATATGTCGGCGGCCATTCGGACTGTTTCATGGGCTCGGTCGCCGCCAACGATCCCGACGTCATCCGCCTGCTGGACGACGCGATGTGGGACATCGGCTGGTCGGTTTCGGCCGACGACGCCTACACCATGCTGCGCGGTCTTCGGACCATGGCCACCCGCCTGCCCCGCCATCACGAGCATGGCCTGGCGATCGCCCGCTGGCTGCAACAGCGGCCCGAAGTGTCTCGCGTGCTTCACCCGGCCCTGCCGGAAGACCCGGGTCACGCCCTGTGGTCTCGCGACTTCACCGGCGCCTGCGGCCTGTTCGGCGTGGTGCTGAAGCCCGCGTCAGAGAAAGCGGTTCACGCCTTCATCGACGCGCTGGACCTGTTCGGCCTGGGCTTTTCCTGGGGCGGCTATGAAAGCCTGGCGATCCATTGCGATCCGCAGCTGAAGACCCGCACGATCCCCACCCAGCTGGAAGGACCCCTCCTGCGCCTGCATATCGGCCTTGAGAGCCCGGCTGACCTGATCAAAGACCCAGAGCGCGGGTTCGCCGCCCTCGCCCGAGAGGCATAAGACCCCATGACCACCCACATCGCCTTGCTGCGCGGCATTAGCGTGGGCGGCCAGCAACCGATCGCGGCCGAGACCTTCATCGCCCTGCTGGGCGAGCTGGGCTTCACCGAGGCCCGGGCAGCCGGCGGCCCCAACAACCTGGTGTTCGACAGCCCGGAGCGTACGGGCGCCGACCTGCAGACCTTTCTGGAAACCGAGATCCACGCCCGCCTTGGCCTGCGCACCGACGTCTATGTTCGCACGGCCCAGGCCTGGGCCGCGATCATCACGGCCAATCCCTATACCGAGTTCGCCGAAAGCGACCCCGGCCTGCTGATGACCCTGTTCCTGAAGGATCCGCCGGACAAGAAGGTGATCGGGGCGCTGCGCGCCAAGTTGACCGATGGCGAGCAACTGCGCGTCGAAAGCCGCCAGTTCTATGTCACCTATCCCAATGGCATCGGCGCATCGAAGTTCAGCAACAACATCGTTGAAAAGGCGCTAGCCACCCGCATCACCAGCCGTCCCTGGACGGTGGTCCAGGCGATCGGGGATGCGACGGGCGAAACCGCGAGCGCCTAGTCGGGCGTCAGTGGGTGGCTTTTGAAGTCATCGCGAGCCGCCCTCGTGAACGCCGCGACATTGGCCGAGCCGACACGACGCGCGGGATAGACCGCGCTGACGGGTGACGGCGGCTCGGCGAACCTCCCCAGAAGCGGCGCCAGACGGCCGGCCGCGATGGCGGTCTTGACCTGGTAGGACAGCGCTCGCGTGATCCCCAGTCCGGCCTCGGCCGCCGCGATGGCCGCGTCGGCGCTGTTGACCGTCAGGCGCGGATCAATCCGCACCAGGCTGTCGGGAGCGCTGAACCGCCACTCGTTGGTCACGCCTAGGCCGTCGAAGGCGATGATATCGTGCGCGCCCAGATCGCCCGGCGACCGGGGCTCGCCATGCTCGGCCAGATAGGCCGGGCTGGCCACCAGCACGCGACTGACAGACCCGAGGGTCGTGGCCAACAGACTGCTGTCGGCCAGCGCGCCGATCCGGATGGCGACATCGACGCCATCATCGACAAAGTGCACGTTCCTGTCGGACAGCAGCAGCCGCACCTTCAGCCGTGGGTGCTCCCGCAGCAGACGCTCGATGATGGGCAACACGTGCAGCCTGCCAAAGACCACCGGCGCGCTGACCGTAATGTCGCCCCGAGGGTCGGCGTCCTCGCCCCGCACCCTGCGCTCGGCGGCGTCAAGGTCATCGAGGATCTGATGACAGCTTTCCAGAAAGATCGCGCCGCGTTCGGTAAGCCGCAGTGATCGCGTCGTGCGGGTCAGCAAAGTCAGGCCCAACTGGTCTTCCAGCTGGGCGATGGCGCGCGTCGCCACTGAAGGCGACACGCGAAGCTGGCGCGCCGCCTCGGCGAAGCTGCCACGGCCGGCGACGGCGACAAAAACCCGCATAGCGTCAAGACGATCCATGCCACTATTGCTGTATTGGCAATACTGGATTGTCAATTGGCTGTATTATTCCAAAGCATCGATGGCCGTAGAAGAAAGGCGTCCGGCGCCGCCGGTTCAACCTTTTCGGAGAACGCCATGTCCCGCCTCGCCATCCCCGCCCGCGACGCCGCCCCCGCCGCTTCGCACCCGCTGCTCGACGCCGTCGAGAAGCAACTGGGCGTCGTGCCCAACCTCTACCGCCTGGTCGCCGGCAGTCCGCCCGCCCTGCAAGGCCTGCTGGGCTTTGGCGGAGCGCTGGCCAAGACCCTGGACGTCAAGACCCGCGAGCGCATCGCGATCGCCGTGGCCCAGACGAACGGCTGCGACTACTGCCTGTCCGCCCACACCTATCTCGGTCTGAACCTGGCCAAGATCGACGCCGCCGAGATCGCGCTGAACCGCAACGGCGCGTCTTCCGACCCCAAGGCCAACGCAGCGGTTCACTTCGCGCGCCTGGTGGTCGAGACCCGGGGCAAGGTCAGCGACATGGACCTGGCCGCCGTGAAGACGGCGGGGTTCAGCGACGCCCAGATCGTCGAGATCATTTCGGTGGCCGTCGAAAACGTCCTGACCAATTTCCTCAACAATGTCGCGGAAACCGAGATCGACTTCCCGGTTGTTCGCGCCGCCGAAGCCGCCTGACGCCGCCCCTCCGGAGAGCCCGGCCGGCTCTCCGGAGGGATGGCGCTGGAGATCGCCCATGACCTACGGATTTCTGGATATTCTGGGCACGCCCGAGGTTCGGGCCGCCCAGGACGCCAACGGCGTCGGCGCGACCTGGTCCCGCTTCGCGGGAGACCGGGCCTTTGACCGGTTCACCGACAACGAAGCCGCCTTCATCGCCGCGCGGGACAGCTTCTATCTGGCGTCTATTTCCAGCAGCGGCTGGCCCTATGTCCAGCATCGCGGCGGCCCGCCGGGCTTCCTCAAGGTGCTGGACGAGACGACGCTGGGCTTCGCCGACTTTCGCGGCAACCGGCAATATATCACCCAGGGCAATGTCGCCGGCGATGATCGGGTCAGCCTGATCCTGATGGACTATCCCAATCAGGCGCGCCTGAAGATCCTGGCCCATATGGAGATGCGCGATCTGGCCCAGGCGCCGGACCTGGCGGAGCGTCTGATCCAGCCCGGCTACAAGGGCAGGCCAGAGCGCGCCTTCGTCCTGCGGCTGGAGACCTTCGACTGGAATTGCCCCCAGCACATCACGCCGCGCTTCACCGCCGCCGAGATCCAGACGGCCGTGTCGCCCTTGCAAACGCGCATCTCGGCGCTCGAGGCCGAAAACCAGGCGCTGAAAGCCAGGCTCGCATCGGCTCCGCCCCCGGACCGCTAGAGCTGGGACGCCACATAGAGCACGATCGCGATCATCGGGCTTATCGCCACCAGGATCGCCAGGGGCGCATGTCGGTGGCCGAGATTGAGGGTCAGCCCCGTTCCGGCGATCTGCTTGGGCACCAGCAACCGGGGATCGGCCGGGTCGCGGTAGAAGCCAAGGCCGTCATATCCAGGCTTCGTTGGTTGGGTCACGCCGATGAACTCCACACTTGAGGTTTGGAGTTTCTCCAATGATTCTAAGCGTGTCCAGAGATCTCCACAGTTTCCCCACAAGCGGTGAAGCTACACCCGGCGCCGGATCAGCCCGACCACGAGCCGGTGGCGGACAAGAGTGCTATTCGACCGGGTCCTCGACGACCGGCCGAAAACGGCCCTGGCGGACGATCTTCTCCTCGGCGTCGCGCACCATCCGCCGCTGCTCGTGGAACATCGACAACTGGGCGCAGACCTTGAAGAATCCACCCAGCCGCCGAGTATCAATGTCCTCACTCAGGGTCACCAGCTCCAGCCCCGAGGCTTCCAGCTGACTCAGAAAGAGCAGCAGGTCGACCAGGTGGGCGGCGAAGGCGTGCAGGCTTGGCGCCACCAGCACATCGCCGGCATTCATCGCCGCCAGGGCGGACTCAAGCCCCGGCTTGTGGACGGCCAGACCGTAGCAGCCGTCATGGAACAGCTGGTCGCAGCCGGCCTCGAACAGGCGCTGCGACAGAGGTCCGTCGAACACCACGCCCCTGACGGGTGGAACCCGGAAATAGCCGATCATGCGCATGGCGCGGTGTGTCGCAAAGCCCGGCCGATGACGCCAGAGCCGATCACGACAAAGTCGTGGATAGCCTGTCAGGCCGTCGTGGAAGCCGCAGCGCGGGCGCGTCGCCTGGCGAACGCCGCCGCCGCATCGGAGGCGCCCAGCAAGCCTCCAACGCCGTCGTCATCGAGAGTTTCGGTCTCGATGAACTGCAGGCCGGCTTCCCGTTCCGACTGCCAGACCGATTTGGTCAGGTGGATGAGTCGAGTGCGTGTATCGACCAGATAAAGGTCGTCCTGGGGGAGCGCCGCGTTGGGCAGACGGATGCGCGCGCCGCCGACGGCGACATCCACAAGCCCGCACTTCACCGCGAACGCCCCGCTGACCAGATAGACTTTTCGGCGCGCGGGCTCGCGCGGCGAGGCGCGCTGCTCTGGTCGTGATGTGGTTTGGTCTTGGGGCGGCATGGGAGACACCATAACCCAATACGGTTAATGGAGCATGCCTGTTGCGCCTGCACCGGTCGCACTGATTGTCGCGGCCTATCGTTGAGCGATGAACGCAGACTATCGCCCAGGATCTAGTCAGCCAGCGGATCATCGCCCCGAACGACGCGGGCCGACTAGATCACGAAGGGGAACGGCGAGAGCGACTTGGTGGATTCCTCCACCAGCAAGGTCCTGTTGATCGGCGCGGCCGCCCGCTGCGGACAGGCGGGACGCTCGCAGATCCGGCATGAAGGGCCGATCTCGACGGCGACCGGCGCGGCGATATCCAGACCACGCGCATAGGCCAGTTTGCCGGCGTATTTCAGCTCACACCCCAGGCCGATCACCAGTTCGTCCTCCTGCCCCGCCTGCAGGCCAGACACGCGGCGAACGGTGCGTGACAGGGTGAAATAGCGTTCGCCGTCCGGCGTCTCGATCACCTGCGTCAGGATCCGCCCCGGGGTCTTGAAGCTGTCGTGGACGTTCCAGCGCGGACAGGTGCCGCCGAACCGCGAGAACGGAAAGGCGCCTGCCGCGAACCGCTTGGAGATGTTTCCTGCCGCATCCAGCCGAACCATGAAGAACGGCACGCCCCGCGCGCCGGAACGCCCCAGAGTCGTCAGGCGCTGGGCGGCCTGTTCGAAGCTGATGCCAAAGCGCGAGCGCACCCGTTCGATGTCGTAGCCATTGGCTTCCAGCGCCGCCAGGAACGGTCCGTAGGGCATCATGATGGCGGCGGCCAGGTAGTTGCCCAGGAAGACCTTGAGCAATTGCCGCGTGGCGCGATCGGGCGCCTTGTAGCGCTCGGCCAGCGCGGTCAGGGCGTCGCCGAACTCCAGCAGGCCCAGCTGGTAGCACATCGCGAAGATCCGGCTGGCTGGGGCCAGAGTCTCCGACACCATCAACCGCTTGCGGTGATGATCGTACCGCCGAAGCGAACTGGCCATCACCTCGACCGGCATGACCCGGGTCTGGATGCCGTGCTTGGACAACAGTCGCTCGCGAACCGCAGGACCCAGGTCTTGTGGATCGGCCTTGAGCGCGGCGACCAGGGTCTCGGCGCAGCTCTCCAGCTCGGCGAAATAGTTGCGCTGCGAGCCGACCAGGTCGCGCACCCACTCGGTGGGCTGCACGGTCGGAATGACCTCAGAGCCCCCTTCCCGATCGAACGCCCCCAGGTCGATCAGCCGGCCGCGATCCAGATAGGCGCGGTACAGCCGCACCACCGCCTCGGTCACCGCCGGCGACACCTCGGCGACTTCGGCGGCCTCATGGCGGCCTATGCCGAGGTCGGCAAACATCTTGTCGCCCAGCACCTCTTCCAGGCCCGCGCCGCCACCGGGATCATCGGCGGCAAGGCTGCGGAAATCGAGGTCATAGGCGTCGGCCAAGCGCAGCAGCATCTGGGCCGTCACCGGCCGCTGGTTGCGTTCGAGCAGGTTCAGGTAGCTGGCCGAGACCTCGAGGTCTTCGGCCATCCGGGTCTGAGTGATCCCCAGGTCGCGCCGCAGCCGCTTCAACCGGCCGCCGAGAAAGAGCTTTTTGTCCGAGGTCGCCATTCGGTCAAATTGTCACAGATTTACAGAACTCACAATGTCCGTTTATGACAAATCACCTTCAATAGGTTCGACCGGTTGCGCCTCGTGCGGCTAGCTGGGGTCAACAGACACCGCTCTTGGGACCCGCCGACCATGCAACGCACCACCTATGCCCAACACCGCGAAGCCCTGCTGGCCCGCTATCCCAATGGCGTGGCGCCGGGCGACATCGCCATCGACGACATCATCCAGCTGAAGCTGCAGAACACCTTCTCGACCCACCTGGATATCGCCCGGTCGATGGCCCACGTCATGCGCGCCGACATGGCCGAGTATGATCGCGACAGCAGCAAGTTCACCCAATCGCTGGGCTGCTGGTCGGGCTTCCACGCCCAACAGATGATCAAGTCGGTCAAGCGCCTGCGCGGCAGCACCGAACGCCGCTACCTGTACCTGTCCGGCTGGATGGTCGCCGCGCTGCGCTCGGAATTCGGCCCCCTGCCCGACCAGTCGATGCACGAGAAGACGTCGGTCAGCGCGCTGATCCGCGAGCTGTACACGTTCCTGCGCCAGGCCGATGAAGTGGCGATCAACGACCTCTTCAAGGCCCTGAAGACCGCCCGCGACGCCGGCGATCAGGTCGCCGAGCAGGCCGCCATCAAGGCCATCGACGAGTACCAGACCCACGTCGTGCCGATCATCGCCGACATCGACGCCGGCTTCGGCAACGAGAACGCCACCTACCTGTTGGCCAAGGAAATGATCAAGGCCGGCGCCTGCTGCCTGCAGATCGAGAACCAGGTCTCCGACGCCAAGCAGTGCGGCCACCAGGACGGCAAGGTCACCGTGCCGCGCGAAGACTTCATCGAAAAGCTGCGCGCCTGCCGCCTGGCCTTCGAGGAACTGGGCGTCGACCAGGGCGTCATCGTCGCCCGCACCGACAGCCTGGGCGCCGGCCTGACCCAGAAGGTCCCGGTCAGCCAGTCGCCGGGCGACCTGGCCAGCGACTACATCAAGTGGCTGAAGACCGAAGCGATCACCGCCGAGAACCCCATCGCCGACGGCGAAGTGGCGCTCTATCGCGACGGCGAGTTCGTCAAGCCGGTGCGCATGCCCAATGGTCTGTTCGCCTTCCAGGACGGCACCGGTCGGGCCCGCGTCATCGAAGACTGCATCTCCTCCCTGACCCAGGGCGGCGCCGACCTGCTATGGATCGAGACCGACACCCCCAATGTCGACGAGATCGCCGCCATGGTCAGCGAGATCCGCAAGGTCGTGCCCAACGCCAAGCTGACCTACAACAACTCGCCGTCGTTCAACTGGACCCTGAACCTGCGCAAGCAGGTGCGCGACCAGTGGATCGCCGAGGGCAAGATCCACGCGGACAGCTATCCCGAAGGCGCAGCCCTGATGTCGTCGGAATATGACGACGCCGACCTGGGCCGCGAAACCGACGCCCGCCTGGCCCGCTTCCAGGTGGACATCTCGGCCCGGGCCGGGGTGTTCCACAACTTGATCACCCTGCCGACCTTCCACCTGACCGCCAAGAGCATGGACGAGCTGTCGCGCGGCTATTTCGGCGACGACCGGATGAAGGCCTATGTCAATTCGGTGCAGCGCGAGGAGATCCGCCGCGGCGTCTCGGCGGTCAAGCACCAGCACGAGGTCGGCTCGGACCTGGGCGACACCTTCAAGGAAATGGTCGCCGGAGAGCGCGCCCTGAAGGCCGGCGGCCACGGCAACACCATGAACCAGTTCGCGGCCGAATAGACCTCGACTTCACCTTCCCTACCGTCCCTTCCACCCGATCGAGGATTCAACCATGTCCGCCACGCAATTTGCTCCCGCCGCCATGCCGAACTCCACCGCCGAACAACGCGCGGTCGATCGGGTGGCCGAGGCCTCGCACCGCCTGAACGAAGCCGTCCGCCGCGCCATCGAGGCCGGCTATTCGGTGGAACTGGTGCGCACCTCGCGCCATCATGACGGCGCCGGCAACTGGGGCGACCAGATCGTCCCGACCGTCCGCGCCAACAGCGCCGACAAGAGCGCGTAGACCTCAAAGACTGTCATCCCGGCCAATGGCGAAGACCGCCGAGCCGTGATGACAGACTGAGCTAGACACACTGACCTTGGCCACAAGACCACCACCAGGATCTTTCCATGCCCCTCGACATCGCCGCCCACGTTGAAATCACCGGCCCCGTTGAAGGTCGCGCGGTAGAGATCCTGACGCCCGCGGCCCTGGCCTTCGTGGCCGAGCTGCACCGCCGGTTTGACGCCCGTCGCCGCGAGCTGCTGGCGGCGCGGGTCGCCCGCCAGGTCCGCTTCGACGCCGGCGAAGCGCCGGACTTCCTGGCCGAGACGGCCGATGTCCGGGCCGGCGACTGGACCGTGGCCCCGATCCCGGCGGACCTGCAAGACCGCCGCGTCGAGATCACCGGCCCTGTCGATCGCAAGATGATCATCAACGCCCTCAACTGCGGGGCCAAGGTGTTCATGGCCGACTTCGAGGACGCCACCTCTCCGACCTGGGCCAACCTGATCGAGGGCCAGGTCAATCTGAAGGACCGCTGGGCCGACGCGCTGACCCACGTGGATCCCAAGTCCGGCAAGAGCTACGCGCTGGGAGCCAACCCCGCCGTCCTCGTCATCCGTCCGCGTGGCTGGCACCTGCCTGAACGCCACATGGAGGTCGATGGCCTGCCCGTCAGCGGGGCCTTGTTCGATTTTGGCCTGTATTTCTTCCATAACGCCAAGGCGTCGATCGCTCAGGGTTCGGGCCCCTATTTCTACCTGCCCAAGATGGAGAGCCATCTGGAGGCCCGCCTGTGGAACGAGGTCTTCGTCCACGCCCAGGCCGCGCTGGGCATCCCGAACGGCACGATCAAGGTCACGGCCCTGATCGAAACCATCCCGGCCGCCTTCGAGATGGACGAGATTCTCTACGAACTGCGCGACCACATGGCCGGCCTCAACTGCGGCCGCTGGGACTACATCTTCTCGTTCATCAAGCGCCTGGGCCGTCGTCCCGAATACCTGACGCCCAACCGCGCGACCATGGTGATGGGCCAGGCCTTCCTGGGCGCCTATTCGCTGAAGCTGATCCAGACCTGCCACCGTCGCGGGGCCTTCGCCATGGGCGGCATGGCCGCGCAGATCCCGATCAAGGGCGACGAAGCCGCCAACCAGGCCGCCTTCGCCAAGGTCCGCGCCGACAAGGAGCGCGAGGCCGGAGCCGGCCATGACGGCACCTGGGTCGCTCACCCCGACCTGGTCCCTGTTGCCATGGAGGTCTTCGACCGCCTGATGCCGACGCCCAACCAGCTGGGCAAGCGATTGGAAGGCCTGGAGATCACCCAGCCCCAGATGCTGAAGCTGCATGACGGCGTCCGCACCGAGGACGGCATGCGCGAAAACATCCGCGTCGGCGTGCGCTACACCCAGGCCTGGATCGAGGGCCGGGGCGCGGTGCCGCTCTACAACCTGATGGAAGACGCGGCCACGGCCGAGATCTGCCGCACCCAGCTGTGGCAATGGATCAAGCTGAGCGCCGACCTCGACGACGGCCGCGAGATCACCAGCCAGCTGTTCGTCAGCCTGCTGACCGACGAGATGACCGGCCTGCGCCGCGACTTCCCGTCGGACCGCCTGGAAGAGGCCGCGCACCTGTTCTCCCGCATGGTTCTGGCCGACGCACTGGAAGAGTTCCTCACCCTGCCGGCCTATGAACTGATCGACTGAGCGTCGGGATCGGGGTGTCGGGACCTGCAGACCGCCGACACCCTCGCCCGCGCAAGGCGCCACAGGCCCGCGGGAAAGGCCTAGCTCGCGACGCCGACGCGCGCGCCGACAGCCGTCGGCGTCTGCGCCGGACAATAGCGGTCCAGGAAATCCTGATGGCTGGGCATTCTGTCGACGGCGCGCGCGATGTTGCCCTTCAGGTCGTCCAGAGCCTGGCGCAACTGCGCCGGCGGCATCAGCCGGCCCATGTGGTGATGGCTGGCCGGCGTCATCCTCTGGCCCAGCATGACCTGCAGCCACGAGTCGACCTGGAAGAGTTCGCCGGGGGCCTGATAGACCTGAGCGTTATCGGCGAACAGCGCCATGCGCTGGGCCAGACTATCGGGGATATCCATCGTGCGGCAGTAGTCCCAGAACGGGCTGTCGGTCCGCTCGGTGGCCTTGTAGTGCAGAATGATGAAGTCCCGGATCTTCTCCAGCTCGTCTTCGGCCAGGCGGTTGTAGCGGTCGGCCAGGGCTTCGCTGAACCCGCCGAATGGGAACAGCTGCATCAGCCGCGTGACGCCGATCATGATCATGTGGATCGAGGTCGATTCCAGCGGCTCCAGGAAGCCGCTCGCCAGCCCCAGGGCCACGCAGTTCTTGGACCAGCTCTTGCGGCGACGGCCCGCGCCGTAGCGGATCACGCGCGGCTCGGTCAGCATCTGGCCCTCGACCGCGTCCGTCAGGATCTGGCGCGCCTCGTCATCCGACATGTGGTCGCTGCTATAGACCAGACCGTTGCCCACGCGGTGCTGCAGCGGGATCTTCCATCGCCAGCCGGCCTTGTGCGCGATCGCCCGCGTATAGGGGACGGCCGGTCCGGTGGAGGTCGTCTGCACCGCAAGCGCGCTGTTGGTCGGCAGCCAGTGGCTCCAGTCCTCCCAGCCGGTCTTCAGCGTCTGCTCGATCAGCAGGCCACGAAAGCCGGTGCAGTCGATGAAGAGATCCCCCTCCACCACCGCGCCGGAATCCATGACCAGGGCCTCGATGAAGCCATCGTCCGCGCGTTGCCTGACGCTGGCGATCTTGCCCTCGATGCGCTGGACACCCTTGCCTTCGCTCATCCTGCGCAGGAACTGCCCATAGAGCGTGGCGTCCAGATGATAGGCGTAGTTGATCGAGGCCTTGTCGTCGGTGAAGAACTTGTCGGCCTGCGCGGCCTTCAGTTCGAAACAATAGTCGCCGAGGTCGCCCCCGAAACCCTCGGCCCGGGCCTGAAGCCAGAAGTGGTGGAAGCCGCCCATCCAGGTGGATTTGCCGACCTGGCCGAACGAGTGAATGTAGCGATCGCCGATCTGGCCCCAGTTCTCGAACGAGATCCCCAGCTTGAACGTCGACTGGGTCTCGCGCATGAACTGCTGCTCGTCGATGCCCAGCAGCGCATTGAAGGTGCGCGCGGTCGGGATGGTCGACTCCCCTACCCCAACGGTGCCGATGTCGTCGGACTCGACCAGGGTGATGTCCAGCAACGGCCCCAGCTGCCTGCAGAGCGCCGCCGCCGCCATCCAGCCGGCCGTGCCGCCGCCCGCGATGACTACCCTTTTGACGATCTGACCGTTCATGGCGTCCTCCCTGGTTCTTATCGGTTCAGCCGGTCGAGCAACGCGGCCCGCAAACGCCTGGCCGTCACGGCGTCCATCGGCCCCAGGGGGCCTCGCGCCGGTTCCGGCAAATGCTCGGCGGCGCGATCAGCCCGGCCGAATACGTAGTAGTCAAACAAGGCCTTCCAGCCCTGCTTCTCGAAATCTGGCCGATCACGAAGACTGAGCAGGCCATGAAGCAAGGTGTTCATGGGGGTGTCCATGAAGCCCGGCGCGGCGTTCCACCAATAGTTCACCAGCACATTGAAGGGGTCGAGGGCCTCGACCTGGTGCCACCACAGGGCGGGATAGACAAGCACATCGCCAGGTTCCAGGTCGGCCACCTGGGCGTTGGCCAGGGCTGCCCTGAAGCCGGGATGTCGCTCGAAGTCGGGCGCGTCGAAGTCGACCATGCTGACCACCTGGCCGCCGGGGGTCGGTTCCAGCGGGCCGGGATAGAGGTTGGCGACCTGGTCAGGCGGGAAGAGCGTGAAACGCCGATGCCCCACGGCGCAGACAGCGAGGTTGTTGGACATGTCAAAATGGGCGGAGGCGACGGTGCGGTTGCCGATCCACAGGCTGGCGAACGGCGGCTCGGAACCGAATGTCTCCGGACCCAGGCCTGGATGATTTTCGAGGCCGAGACCGGGGAAGTAGGTGTCGAGGTCGGTCGAGCCCACATACAGCGAGGGCCCATCGGCCTGGTGCAGCCCAGCCTGTATGCGCTCGAGAATCTCGCCGAGCCCGGCCCGCTCGGCCCGGAAATTCATCTTCGTCCGGCTGTCGTCATAGAAGAAACGCCCCCGGATCTCGGGCTCGCCCACATAGGCCAGCAGAGGCCCGCCCCGGTCGTGAGACAGCAGATAGCGCATGGCGTCCTGGCTGGAGCTCAGACCCGCGCGAACCAAGGGCCAGTCGCGCGCCAGTCCCTTGAACACCATCGGCGTCTGGCCCTGCAGAACGGCCGCGAACGGAATGTCGGCGAACGACGCGACCGTCGTCTCAAGGACCTTTCGCGCGGCGCCTGTCATGGCGTCGTCAGGCCCTCGCCCGCCCGCGCCATGACCAGTCGGCGGTTCTTCATCTCCACCAGCTGCTGGACATTACCCATCGACGACACCAGCCATTGGGCGGCGCGCAGCAGACCCGAATGATGGAGCCGCTCGAGATCGCCCCCCGACAGCGCCGCCAACCGGTCAGCGGCGATCGTGTGAAAGTCCGGCAGGTCGTATGTCGCGCCGTCCACCAGCTCGATCGCGATGGCGACCGGCTCGATCAGATCCAGCTCCGCGAAGGCGGCGAACATCGGCTTGGCGACCTCTAGCCCATCATAGATGGCGCCCAGGACACCGATCATGTGCTGCAGATACGGCGCATTGCCGCCGGCCGGCAGGAACAGGGGCAAGCCCTCGCTCGTGCTCACCCGCGGGTGGTCCATATCAACGTGGATCATCGGCCGTGGCGCCCCGCCGTCCTTGGCGTCCTGCAACGCGATCGAGAACGGGCCCCGCTGCTGAACCGCCGGCACGTAGCGCGCGCGCCACTCGCCGCCGTCGAGAAACAGGTTTTCATCACGGTCCAGGCCCAGCAGGGCCACGGCCTGGTACTCGCCTTGCGGATCCTTGCGCGAGCAGGAGTCGATATTCCCGCTGCGCCTCCTCGAACTCGGTCGGCAGAAGGAGCGCCTGGTTGACGTTGTCGCCAAACCTCGGGCCATAGCCGACGATCGCCCGCAGATCGGCGTGGTCGACATTGTTAAGCAGCACTCTGTTGGTCATGCGCGCCTTTCGCGTCGAACGGTCCCTTGCTCGATCCTACGCCGTTTCGGAAGAAAAGGCCGCTGCGTGAGCAGCGGCCTTTCCCTTTCTACAGCTTAGGTGTCGTCTAGAAGCGGTAGCGCGCGCCGAGCAGGATGCGGCGATCCAGCTCTTGGGCGAACCACAGCTCGTGCTCGCTACGGCCGTAGGTCCGCAGGCTTTCACGGGTCAGGTTGATCCCTTCCAGCGAGAGCGCCAGCTTCTCGTTCACATCGTAGCTGACGTTGAAGTCCAGCTGACCGAACGGCGCGACGAACACCGGGTTACGCGAGCCGCCGCGGTTGGTCTGTTGCAGGAACCGGTCGCGCCAGTTGTAGGCCAGACGCGCCGAGAGCCCGTTCTTGTCGTAGATCAGGGTGGCGTTGGCCGTGTCGCTCAGACCCAGCAGCGCGAACTGATCCTGGCTGGGGTTGGCGCCGATGTCGAAATCGACGTCGCCGCGAACCAGGGTGTAGGCGCCGGCGACGCCGAAGCCCGAGTCACCGAAGAAGTGCTGACCGGCGATTTCAAACCCGTGGATCTTGCCGGTCTTGTTGTTGATCGGCTGCGACACCTGGAAGTTGAACAGCGGGTCCGACGAATTCGGCTCGATGTCATAGGCCGCCAGGATCTGGTCGACGAAGGCCTGCTTCAGGTCGCCGCCCGGACCGCGATTGGCCTGGTACTGCGCCGATGCGGCCGCCACCGAGCCGAGCTGGTTGATCAGAGCCGTCATCGTGAACAGGTTCACGTCGGTCTGATCAGCGCCGATCGCGGTGAGTTGCGCCTTGGCGTCGCCCGAGCGGGTGCCCGCCGCGCCGGAGCTGGCGTCACGCAGACCAAACAGGTTCTGGGTGACGGTGCCGGTGCCGACGAAGTTGTTGACCCGCTTTTCGAAGAAGCCCGCCGAGATGTAGCTGCTGGGCTTGTAGTACCACTCCAGCGAGACATCGAAGTTGTCGGAGATCAGCGGTTCCAGGTTGGGGTTGCCGCTGGTGCCCAGCGGAATGGCGCCATTGGCCACCGGACGGTTGGGAGCCCCGGCCGACTTGGAGGCGAACAGGTTGCCATAATCCGGACGGGCGATGGTGCGGCTGAACGAGAACCGGCCGACGACGTCGTCCCGCAGATCGACCTGGAAGTCCAGGGACGGCAACAGGTTGTCGTACTTGCCCTCGCCGGAGACCGGCACATAGGTCGCGGTCGTGTCGATGCGGAAGTCGTTATCGGCGGTCCAGACGATGGCCCGCGGCGAACGGATCAGCGAGACGGAATTGACCTTGGTCCGCTCATAGCGCGCGCCGGCGACGAGGGTCGCGGGACGCCCGGCCAGTTCTGCCTTCCAGGTGAGTTGGGCATAGGCGGCGGTGATGTCTTCGTCGACCCGGTTGTTGTCCTGACCGGTGACGCCGACGGCATTGCCCTTGGCCACATAGACCGGCGACAGCGCGTCGTACAACTTGATGGCGTCTGCGCGGAACGAGGTCAGGCCCGAGCCGCTTTGATGCGCGTCATAGGTGTTGAACTGGCAGGACAGGCAGAAGCTGCTGACCAGGCTGCCGGCGTACTTGGACACGTCGCCAGGATTGGAAATGCCCCAGCTGCCCAGGTCCTGTTGAGTGTTCAGGGTGGTCTGGATCATCTTCGAGGTGCGGTAGTCCGCCCCGAAGTCGAACCGGCTGCCATTGTCATCCAGATCCCAGGTCACGTCGGCCCGGATTTCCTTGATGTCGTTGCGCTGGCGCTGGGCCGAGGTGCGGGCCACCTGGCTGCCCAGATCACCGGCGTCGAGCTTTCCGTTGCCGTTACCGCGCGGCGCGGCGTCATTGATCGTGAACGCCTGGACCGGAATGTCGCCGTTGTAGTCCACCGAGTGGCTGGAAATGATCGGTGCGCCGATGCTGACCGAGGTCATGCTGGTGCCGTTGGGCGCATCGGGGGCGCTGTCAGCTTTGGAGACATGGCCGTCAACCGCGACGTGGAAGCGGTCGTTCACGTCCCAGACGCCGTTCAGGCCGAAGGACTGGAGCTTGTCCTTGTTGGCCCGATACTGCTGTTCAAAGCCCATGTCCTTGGTGCCGCTGAGGTTTTCCTGCAGCAGAACCGCCGTGGCGACGACGGGATTGTTGTCGAACGTCACCTTGTCGAAGGGCCGGTTGAACCAGTTGGTGCTGTCGTTGCGGCGTTCGAAGGACTTGTTTTCCGCATACAGCGCGTCGGCGGTGATCAGCAGGTTTTCGATCGGGCGATATTGCACCGACAGCTGACCATTGATGCGCTCCCGCTCGCCTTCGGCGAAGTGGTAGCGGCTGTCATTGGGGATCGCCACCCAGGTGTCGCCGCTTTTCGGCGCGTTGGTGATCTGGGTCGCACCGCCATTGCGGACAAAGCCGTTGGCCGGATTGAGGAAGTCCGAATACTTGCGGATGTTCCAGTCGTTGGACGTGGCCGCGCGGCTGGTGAAGTTGCGCTTCTGATAGCTGCCGAACAAGCTGACGCCGAACTTTTCGGACTCGTCCAGCCAGTTGAGCAGGCCCGAAATTTCCGGCGTGATCTTGTCGGCGCTCGAAAGCGACTTGTCCGCGCCTTCGTCATAGACGGCCTTGGCGCCGAGGCTGCCGCTGAAGCCGGTGTCGCGCGCCTCAAGCGGGCGACGGGTCTTGACGTTGATGGTGGCGCCGATGCCACCCGACGGGATCGCCGCGCGGCCGGTCTTGTAGACTTCCAGCGTGGTCACGCCTTCCGACGCCAGGTTGGAGAAGTCGAACGAGCGGCTGGTGCCGGAGGCGAAGTCCGCCGACTGGTCGCCACCGACCGTGGCGACGTTCGCGGCGGGCATCGTACGGCCGTTCAGGGTCACCAGGTTGAAGCCGCCGCCGAAGCCGCGAACCGTGACCTGCGAGCCTTCGCCGTTGGTGCGGTCGATCGACACGCCGGTGATGCGCTGCAGGGATTCGGCCAGGTTGGTGTCGGGGAACTTGCCCATGTCTTCAGCGGAAATCGCGTCGACGACGCCGCTATTGGTGCGCTTGATCGCGATGGAGCGTTCCAGCGACGCCCGGATGCCGGTGACGACCACCTCTTCCACCGCCTGGCTGTCCGCAGCCTGACGCGCATAGGCGTGTCCCGCGCCCAGCATGGCTGACAGCGCTATCAAAGATACAGATGTCGTGAGTCTGCGTTGCCGCTTCATGATCGTTTCCCGCGCAAGAGCCCCGAAGACCGGAGCGAATTTGTTTTTTTCATCGCTGAAAAAATTGATCCGGATCAGGGCGCTTCCCTCAATCCGGTCAACTTAACAGCGAAGATAACGGTAGCGGTAACATCGGTTTGCGAGGTGGGTCAAGGGCAAGATTTGGCCTTGAAGACAATTTTGACAGCGCTGTTTGTAGTATAATTCGAGCCAAGTCCCACCATTTGGGCAAACGGTTGGCGTTTAGAACTTTTATTCACCAGTGAAAAAATTTCGAATGTCGCCGCAACACAACCTCAAGAGGTTCGCCAGATTGACCATCGAATGATGCGATGGTAGCGGTACCGGAAGTGGTCCTTGACGTCAGTATGTCCTGAGACCCAACTCCCCCTCTGCTAGGGGCCGCCAAGTTTTGACGGCCCCCTTTTTTTGGGCTGACTCGCAGGCGCGGGGGTCCGGGCAAGCCCAAGGGTCGGTAACGCCGATCACCTTTGGCAAGCCGTTCGCCCCTGGATCGGACGCACGGCGGACCTCGGCCGGCGCGCTTCCCGACTTGACCGCCACCCACCCCACGACACGCAATTTAGAACACCTGTCGGCCGAGAACCGCTATCAAGGCTGAATGGATCACAGACGCAGAATCCTGATCGTCGGAGGCGGCACGGCCGGGTGGCTGACCGCAGCCTATCTGGCCAAATCGCTGCGGATCGCCCAGCAGGCGCACCTTGAGATCACGCTTCTGGAGTCGCCGGACGTCGGCATCATCGGTGTCGGTGAGGCCACCTTCCCGACCATCCGCTCGACCCTTCAGTTCCTGGGCATCGACGAAGCGCGGTTCATTCGCGAGACCTCGGCCACCTTCAAGCAGGGTATCCGCTTCACCGACTGGGCCTGGGCGCCGAAAGACAATGGCGCCCGCCACCAGTATTTCCACCCGTTCGAGGCCCCCTTCTCGACCGATGGGACCAGCCTGGCGCCCTATTGGCTGCTGCAGGATGAAGCGACCCGCGCGCCCTTCGCCGAGGCGATGACGATCCAGGCCCGCGTCGCCGACGCCCAGCGCGCGCCCAAGCGACCGCACGAGGGCAATTTTTCAGGCCCCCTGAACTACGCCTACCATTTCGACTCCGCCAAGCTGGCTCTGGTGCTGGCCGAATGCGCCCGAGGGCTTGGCGTGCGCCACCTCCAGGGGCTGCTTGGCCACGTGGAGCTGGATGAGACCGGCGCGATCGACCACGTGACCTCGCCCGACCACGGCAGGCTGGACGCAGACCTCTATATCGACTGCACGGGCTTTCGGGCCGAACTGATCGGTCAGGCTCTGAAGGCGCCGTTCAAGTCGGCCCGCCCCACCCTGTTCACCGACCGGGCCCTGGCCTGCAAGATCCCCTACGAGCGCCCCGACGCTCCCATCCAGAGCTTTACGGTCGCGACCGCCCATGAGGCCGGATGGACCTGGGACATCGGCCTGAACGGCATGCGCGGAATCGGATGCGTCTATTCCAGCGACCATCTGGCCGATGACCAGGCCGAGGCGATCCTGCGGCGCTATGTTGGTCCGAGCATCGAGATCTCGCCGCGATCCATTCCGTTCGACGCGGGCTATCGCCAGAAGCAATGGATCAAGAACTGCGTGGCCGTGGGCCTGTCAGCGGGCTTCCTGGAGCCGCTGGAATCCACCGGCGTGGTGCTGATCGAGGCGGCGTTGGCGATCATCGCCGAACTGTTCCCGCACAATGGCCCGATCAGCGCGCCGGCCTTGCGCTTCAACGAGTTGATGACGGCGCGCTATGAGAACATCATCACCTTCCTGAAGCTGCACTACTGCCTTAGCCAGCGGACCGAGCCGTTCTGGCGCGACAACGCCGATCCGGCTTCAATCCCCGAACGGCTGGCCTATCTGCTGGAGCAGTGGCGCTACAGACCGCCGACCCGATACGACTTCATCCTGGATCTCGAGACCTTCGCCTTCTTCAACTACCAGTACATTCTCTATGGCATGGGCTTCAAAACCGACCTGTCCCCTGGTCGCAGCGAGTTTCCGGATGTCGCCGGGGCTGAAAAGCTGTTCGCCAAGATCCGCAGTTTCGGCGAGCGCGCCACCCATGACCTGCCCAGTCATCGCGATCTGATCCAGCAGATCAACCACTTCGGCTTCGACCCCGCCGTCGAGCACGCCTGACGGTCAGGCAGGACAAGACCCCCGCCCGACGGGAACGGGGGCCTCGAACCCTGCGCGAGGCGCTAGGCGACCTTGGCGGCGGCGGCGTCCAGCGCCTCCAGCTCGCCCGTCTCCCGGGCTTTGCGGCCGTAGAAGATTTCGAACAGCGGACTGGCCATCACGGTCGTGACGATCGCCATCAGCACCAGCATCGAGAACAGGGTTGGGCCGATGATGCCCTTCTGCAGTCCGATATTGATGATGATCAGCTCCATCAGGCCGCGCGAGTTCATCAAGGCCCCGATGCCCAGAGCGGTGCGGTTGTCCTCGCCCGTCAGGCGAGCGGCGACGTAACAGGCCACGCCCTTGGCCAGGATCGAGGCCAGCAGGATGCCGATGGCGATCAGCAGCAGCTCCGCCGAGTTGACCATGTCCATTCGGGTGTTGAGGCCCGAATAGGTGAAAAACATCGGCAAAAGCAGCACCACCGCCAGGGGCTCGACCTTCTTCTTCAATTCCTCCACTGAACTTGCCGCGGGGCATGACCGCGCCCAGCATGAAGCCACCGAAGATGGCGTGGATGCCCACCGCGTCCATCAGGAAGGCCGACAGGCAGAACAGCATCATGGTGATGGCCAGGATCGTAAGGCTCATCTCGCCTTCGCGCTCGACGATCCGGCCCAGCGGCGCCAGCAGCCGCTGGCCAAACAGCATCAGGAACAGGGCGTAGGACAGCCCCCCGCCGATCGCCAGTATGGCCACGCCCGGGCCACCGCCGAAGGTCGCCAGAACGATGGCCAGGACGCACCAGGAACAGGCGTCATCGAAGGCGCCGGCGGTCAGGGACAGCGTGCCCAGGGACGTCTTGGCCAGGCCTCGCTCATTGATGATCCGGGCGAGCATCGGGAAGGCCGTCAAGGCGATGCAGGCGCCCATGAACAGGGTGGCGTTGGCCTGTGACATGCCCGGCGCGAACAGGCCCGGCACCTTGATCAGGAACGGTGTGATCAGCACGGCGATCAGAAACGGCGCGGCAATGCCCGCAAACGAAACGCTGGCCGCGCTCTTGGCCTTGGCCTTGAAATGATCGGCCTGGAAGCTGGTCCCGACCATGAACATGTAGAGCCCCACGCCCAACTGGGCGCCGACATAGAGAACGTTCTTGGTTTCCTTGGGAAACAACATGCCCTGAAACTGCGGGAACAGCAGACCTAGCAGGGACGGGCCCAGCACCACGCCCGCGATCATCTCGCCGACGACCTGGGGCTGCCCCAGCAGTTTCTGCCCCAGCCAGCCCACCACGCGGCAGGCCAGCAGGATCACCGCAAGCTGAAGGAAGAAATGCACGCTGAAATCGCTCGGCGCGTAGCTGTGCGCGCCGGCGGCGGTGGCCGGACCATGCGGAGACAAGATGCCGCTCGCGGTGCTGATGATGCTGGCTAGGATATCGGACAAGCGTGTCCCCCCGTACTCATGGATCGACGTTTCGCTCGCCGTTGCCGCAAGGCGCGCAGAGTCCGCCGAAGGGCGCAAGTGAAAAAGCTCACGCCAAAGCCGGGCCTAGCCTTTTGTTTTTGCGGGGGAATTTCGTGTTGCCAGAACATCACAATGTAGTAACGTACCTACAAGGCAACGCTGTCAATGTAGGCTTGTAGGTACATGAAGGTCATCACCAGCCGCGACTTCAATCAGGACGTCAGCCAGGCCAAGCGCGCGGCCCGGATAGAGCCGGTCTTCATCACCGATCGTGGCCAGGCGACCCACGTGCTGATGAACGTGGAGACCTATCGCAAGCTGACCGGCCAGGCTGAAACCATCGTTGACCTGCTGGCGATGTCCGGGCTGCCGCCCATTGATCTCGACGCCGCGCGTTCGACCGACGCCTGGGACGGCCGAGGCGGCTGATGTACTTGCTCGACACCGACATCGTCTTCGAACTGCGCAACGCCAAGTCTGGCGCCACGGACACGGGCCTGGCCGCCTGGGCGGCGGGCGTGCAGAGCACCACCCTGTTCCTCTCGGCAATCAGCCTGCTGGAACTGGAAGCCGGCGCCGGCAGGGTCGAGCGCAAGGACAAGGCGGCGGGAACCGCGCTGCGTCAGTGGTTGGACAGTCAGGTCGCCCCCGCTTTCGAAGGGCGCATCCTGGCTGTGGACGCCGCGATCGTGCGGCGTCGCCCCTACATTCCCCTTGGCTCGTCACGTGACGCCTTGCTGGCGGCGACGGCGCTCGAACACGGCCTGACCCTGGTGACGCGCGACACAGCCGCCTTCAAGGCGTCGCGCGTGAAGCTCTTCAATCCGTGGGGCTACGCACCCGAAGCCGTCGATGATGAAGACTGGGGGCAGGCCACCAAATCCAGCTCACTTTGGCTGCGAAATATCTTCGTACGCGGATAAACGACGGGGCGCGCTCGACGAGACAGGCCCGGACAGGCAGCCTGTCACCGCACGGACATGAGGCGTGGCTACACAGCGTCTGAGTCTCCCTGACCTTTCGGAATCGACATGCCGCCTTCAGTAGATCGTCGCGCCTTCCTGCTCTCGGCCACGGCCGCCCTGGCTCTGCCGCCCGCCGTCGCCAAAGCCCTGGCCATCGACGCGGACGTGCGGACCGGCACGCTGATGGACGTCGAGCACGTGGTGATCCTGATGCAGGAAAACCGCGCCTTCGATCACTATTTCGGCGTGATGAACGGGGTAAGGGGCTTTGGCGATCGCTTCCCGATCCCCCTGCCCGACAGTCAAGGCCTGCGCCACAAGACCGTCTGGACCCAGGTCAACGACACGGCGAAGGGCGGGCCGCCGCTGATCTCGCCCTTCCCGTTGGACACTCTCAAAACCTTCGCGCACATGCGGGTCGAGGGCACGCCGCACGGCTGGTCCGACGCCCAGGCCGCGTGGAACGAAGGCCGCATGAATCGCTGGCCGGCCGTCAAGACCGAACGGGCCATGGGCTACTATCGTCGCGAGGACATCCCCTTCCAGTATGCGATGGCCAACGCCTTCACTGTCTGCGACGCCTATCACTGCTCGACCCAGACCGGCACCAACACCAACCGTCTGTTCCTGTGGACGGCCACCAATGATCCGTCAGGCCAGCATGGCGGCCCCTCGATCTCCAACAGCCACGACAGCTTCGTGGCCGATGGCGGCGCGGCTGATCCCTACCGCTGGACGACCTACGCCGAGCGACTGCTGCAGGCGGGCGTCACCTGGCGCATCTATCAGGACATGGCCGACAACTTCACGGACAACCCGACGGCCGGCTTCAAGACCTATCGCGACAGCCACGCAGACCTGCCGGGATCCGACCCGCGCCTGAAGGACCTTGCGCTGTCGACCCGCAAGCTGGACGGTCTGCGCGAAGACGTGCTGGCGGGCGCCTTGCCGCAGGTGTCCTACATCGTCGCCCCGGCCGCTGATTCCGAGCATCCTGGCCCCTCCAGCCCGGCGCAGGGCGCGGACTACACCGCCCGGGTGATCGACGCCCTGACCGCTGATCCCAAGGTCTGGGCCCGGACCGTTCTGCTGGTGATGTTCGACGAGAACGACGGCTTCTTCGACCATGTCCCGCCTCCCGCCCCGCCCTCGAAAGCTGCGGATGGCACGACCCTGGGCGCTTCGACGGTGGACACCGCCGGTGAGTATCATCTGGTTCGCAACCCGACCGAGGCCTCGGCCGAACGCGACGACTTGATGGGGCGCCCCTACGGTCTTGGCCCTCGGGTTCCGCTGTACGTGCTGTCGCCCTGGAGCCGCGGCGGCTGGGTAAATTCACAGGTCTTCGACCACACCTCGGTGACCCGGTTCCTGGAGAAGCGGTTCGGGGTGAAGGAACCCAATATCTCGCCTTGGCGGCGCGCGGTCTGCGGCGACCTGACCTCCGCCTTTGACTTCAAGACGCCGAACAACACGCCCTTTGCTCCGGCCCTGCCCACCACCAAGGCTCTGGCCGATCGAGCCGCGGCGCTCAAGGGCACCACCGTGCCGCCGACCCCGGCCGCGCCGGCGATCCCGGTTCAGGCGACGGGTCCCCGGCCCTCGCGCGCCCTGCCCTACGCCCTGCGCGTGGATGAAGGCGCACAGGATGGCCGCATGACGTTGACGCTCGCCAATGACGGCGCCCAGGCGGCGGTGCTTCATGTCTATGACCGCCTGCGCCTGGACCAGCCGCCGCGTCGCTTCACCATCGAGCCGGGCAAGCAGGCCAGCGACGCCTGGCCTGTCGGCGTCTACGACCTGTGGCTGCTGGGGCCGAATGGCTTTCATCGGCACTTCATCGGCGCGGCGCCGGGCGAGGACCCCACCCTGCGCATGTTGACATCGCCCCCGCAGGGTCTGGTCAGCCTCTCCCTGCGCAATCCCGGCGGCGTTGCCAGAACCCTGGCCGCCACGCCCAATGCCTACAAGACGGCTTTCCGGCCCTGGAAAAAGGCCCTGCCGCCGTCTCGCGAGATCCGTACGGAACTACGCGTGGAGGCCACCGGGGGCTGGTACGACGTGTCGATCGAGGCGCCAGGCTACCTGCGCCGCGCGGCTGGACGCCTTGAGCGAGGCGTCGACACCATCAGCGATCCCGCCATGGGCGGTATGGCGATCATGGATCAGCCGTATCGCGGCTAGGCGGGCCAGGCCGGGCCCCTCAAGGCCCGACGACTGCTAGGAGGGCGATAAGCCGAAAGGCGCCGCCCGTCCAACCCGCTCCGGTCAGGTGACCTGCGGGTTGCCGATCCGGCTAGCCCTCGACGAGGGCCGGATTAGGACGACGGCGCAGGAAATAGAGGCCAGCCAGGACCGTGCAAACCGCGCCGACCACACTCGTCGCATAGGCGCTGGCGATGAAGAAACCCAGCCAGTCCAGCTCGACCATGGCGAAGTTGCGCCAGACCAGCAAGGCGACGCTGCCGAGATAGCCCGAGGCGTCGGCGACATAGATCAGGAAGCCCGCCGTGCCGACCGTGCCGCTGAAGGCGATCATCCGGTCGAAGAGCATGGCGTTGAACGGCGTATAGGCCATGTAGAGCCCAGCCCCCGTCAGGACCATCCACGTCAGGGGCGCCAGAAGGTGGGCCTGGAAGGCCAGGGTCGAAAGGCCCAGCAGCAGGAAGCCGGCCAGGATCACGCCGTGCATCACCAGAAGCGCCCGCAGATTGTCGCGAACCAGCATCACCGCGCCCATCACCGCCAGGGCGATGGCGGCGACCGGCAACTCGCTGGCGGTGAAGACGCCGGACGCTTCGCCAAAGCCCAGAGCAGTCCAGATCTCGGCGGCGAAGTTGTCGCGGAAATCACGGAAGGCGGTCAGCAGAACATAGGCCATCACCAGCAGCACAACGCCGGGGGCGTAGGCGGCCAGAAAGGCGCGGCGCTGGGCGCGGTCCATCGGCTGACGACGCACGCGGGCGGCCTCGTCCTCCGGGCTGGGCGGCGGCAACTGAACCAGCGCCCAGACCGAAACGGCCAGCAGCGGCATGAACAGCGCGCCGGTGGCGGCCGGCATCCAGAAAGCCGAGACATGGAGGTCGACCATCAGCCATTTTCCGACCGATTTCACGACGCCGGACGAGAGGATGAAGCTGGCGCAGAGGATGGCGCCCAGAACCTCCGAGACGCGCCGTCCTTCCATGAAACCGAACACCAGCCCCCAGATCATGCCCAGCGGCAGGCCGTTCAGGAACAGGGCCGCGACATTCCAGGGCGCCGGGACGACCGCGAAGGCCAGCAGAGCCAGCCATGAAAAGCCGATCAAGCCGAGAATGGCCCGCCCGCGATGAGACGGGGAGATCTCGGAGATCACCTTGACCCCGATGAGCTTTGAAGCCGCGTAGCCGGCCACCTGAGCCAAAACCAGGGCGATCTTGTAGTCGACCACGAAGGTCCAGCCGTCGACCACGCCGAAGGTCGCTGCGGCGAACGGCTTTCGGAAGGCGTACATCGAGAAGTAGGCGCAAAAGCCAGCCAGCCCCGCGAACAGGGTGAACGCCAGCGGATTGGCTCGCTCCAGCCAGCGTCGTGGACCCGAACTCATGAAAACGCCCCTCGTGAGGCACTTGGTCTATACCAACCGCATGGCGGTTCAATGACGGCTCGAAGCAGCCGAAAGGACATACTCAAGGGCGCCTCAAAAGAAGCCGAAACGATCATCGGACGCGGATGTCGACGCTGATCTTCAGGGCGTCGTGGCGCCAGTATTCGCGGTCAAACTCGACCACCCGCCCCTGGGCGTCATAGCAAGTGCGGACCAGACTCAATCCCGGCAGACCCGACTTGACCCGCAGAGCCTCGGCCACGTCGCGCGTCAGGGCGCAGGGCTGCATGTCGACCTTGTTTCGCGCAACGCCGATGCCATAGACCTGCTTGAGCACACTGGTCAGCGAGCCGTCCAGGTCGTGGTCCACGAGGCCCGGGGCCAGTGACCCGTCGACAATGATGCTCTCGATCAACACAGCCCGGCCATCGATGCAGCGCCGGCGCCGAATCCACGACATCGGCGCGCCTACGGGGCGGGAGAAGATCTCGGCAAGCTGCCCATCGCAGACGATCTCGATCTTGCTCAGCGTCTCGGTCTCGGGCCGCCGTCCCTGCGCCTCGACATAGGACATGAAGCCTTCCCAGCGGGTCGGGTCATAGACCACGGGCGGCGGCGAAACGTACCAGCCGCTGCGGTCCTTGCGATAGATGACCCCTTCGGCCTCCAGCTGAAACAGCGCTTCGCGAATCGTGCCGCGCGCCACCCCGCCGCCGATCTGCAACTGGCGCTCCGAGGGTAAGCGCTCGCCGGGCTTGAACTCGCCGCCGGCGATGCGGGCGGCGATGTCATCGCGCACGCCGATATACTGGAGACTCTCGGGCTGCTGCATCGGACGACCTGGCCAGCGGTAGAATCCCGCCGTGTCAAGGATGGGAGGGCGCTTGACCGGGGTCAAGGAACTGGATCCGACCGCCAGAGAACAGGCCACGCCCCAGCGGAGATTTCACGAAAGTTTCGTCAAAGCGAATTTTCATCTGGTCTATACCAAAAATGAGATTGAGATATGGACTACCATGACCGACCGCCGCTCATTCCTGCGTTCAGCCGCCGTCACGGGCGCGGCCATCGGCCTGCTGCCCGCCACGGTCGCTCGGGCCATGGCCATTCCCGCGCGCCATCGCACCGGCACGATCATGGACGTCGAACACGTCGTGATCTTCATGCAGGAGAACCGCGCGTTCGATCACTATTTCGGCGCGCTGAACGGCGTGCGGGGCCTGGGTGATCCGCGCCCCCAGCGGCTACCGGGCGGGGCCTCGGTCTGGCGCCAGCCCAGCACGGAACACCCTGACGGCTTCGTCGCGCCGTTCCACGGCGACGCGTCGGTCACGAACGCCTACACGGTCGACGGATCGGACCAAGGCCACCAGGCGGCAGTCACCATCGTCAATGGCGGCCGGTATGATCAATGGGGCCACTCGGGCGAACTGCACAAGCGGATGGTCTACTACAAGGCCTCCGACCTGCCCTTCTACCACGCCCTGGCCAGCGCCTTCACCGTCTGCGACGCCTACCACTGCTCGACCCTGACCCAGACCTATCCGAACCGCCTGCATCTGTGGACGGGCTGCAACGGCGGCGGCAAGGTGGGCGGCGATCCCGAAATGAGCAATTACGGCGAGGACGAAACGCCCAGCGCCGACATGGCCGAAGACAAGGCCATGGCCAGGGGGGCGTACAACTGGACGACCTATGCCGAGCGCCTGCAGGCCGCCGGGGTCAGCTGGAAGGTCTATCAAGAGTACGATAATTTCGGCGACAACATCCTGTCGGTGTTCAAGCCGTTCCGCCCCTGCCCCAAGGACTCGCCGCTGTATGAACGCGGTCGCGCCTGGGTGTCGGAGCACAAGACCGGCGCCGACCGCACGCGCTCGGATGGACAGCAGCTCGTCGACGCCTTCAGGGCCGACGTCGCCGCCGACCGTCTGCCGCAGGTGTCCTGGATCGTCACCGCCGCCGACCTGTCCGAACACCCACAAGCCGAGCCCTCGAAGGGCGAGCACGTCTGCGCCGAACTGATCAAGGCGCTGGTCGACAATCCAGAAGTCTTCGCCAAGACCGTGTTCATCGTCAATTACGACGAGGCTGGCGGCTTCTACGATCACATGCAGCCGCCGATGACGCGCGCACGCCCGAGCAGGGCTGGAGCTCGGTGTCGGTCGCCGGCGAGGCCGAGGACTACGGCGCGGCCAAGGTCGACAATCCGGGCGCTCATCCGCTGGGGCTTGGCATTCGCGTGCCCGCCATCGTGGTTTCGCCCTGGAGCCGGGGCGGCTATGTCTGCTCGGAAGTCTTCGACCATACCTCGACCCTGCGCTTCCTGGAAAAGCGCTTCGGAGTGCGCGAGGACAACATCAGCGATTGGCGCCGAACGGTTTGCGGCGACCTGACCTCGGCCTTCGACTTCGCGACGCCCAACCAGGACTGGACGGCCCTGGCCCTGCCACAGACCGCCGACTACATGGCGCGCGTGGCCCGCTCGAAGGCCGCGCCAAGCCTGCGGATTCCCGCCAAGCAGACCGCTTCGACCCAGGAAGGGCCGCAGCGCGGCGCCCGCCCCCTCCCCTATGCGCTATCGGCCAACGCTCGCGTCCGCGACGGCGACCTCTGGATCGACCTCGCCAACAAGGGCCGGACAGGCGCCGTGTTTCAGGTGTTCGACAACACCGATCGCGACGGGCCCTGGCGGTTCACGCTGGGGGCCGGCGAAGCCTACGCGGCCGGTCACTGGAACCACGCGGGCCGCCCGCCGGGGCCATACGACCTGACCGTCCATGGCCCGAACGGCTTTTACCGACGCTTCGCCGGCGATGCGTCGCGGCGTCAGCCAGGCGTGTCGGTGGCGGCTGACGCGCGCTCCCGCCTGATCGTCAGCCTGGCCAGCGCCAGTGGAGGTCCGGCCATGGTCACCGCGCGCATGAACGAGTCCTATCCGCTGGCCGAGGGCGAGGCTCGCCAGAACCTGATGCTGAAGCCCAACGGCGCTGTGCGTTCGGTCTGGGACCTGCGCGGCAGCGACCACTGGTATGACCTCACCCTGACCCTGGCGGACGATCCCTCGTTCACCCAACGCCTGGCCGGCCACCTCGAGACCGGACGGGCCAGCAGAACCGACCCGGGCATCGGACGGATGCGCCTCTAGCGCGTCGGCCCAGACCACCGGTCCAGCCAACAATCACGGATACTCGATGACCTCCCTTCCCGCGGCCGATGCTTTCGTGGCCGAACTCGCCGATCTCTTCGCCCGCCTGGGCGGCCTCCACTACGGAGAGGACGTCACCCAGTTGGAGCACGCGCTGCAGACGGCGCATCACGCCAAGCTGGATGGCGCGCCGCCGGCCCTGATCGTCGCCGCCCTGCTGCACGACGTCGGCCACCTGATGCAGAAGGTCGGAGAAGACGCCGCCGACCAAGGCATCGACACGCGCCACGAACACATCAGCGCCGGCTACCTGGCCCGCGCGTTCGGCCCCGAGGTGACTGAGCCGGTCCGCCTGCATGTGGCGGCCAAGCGCTATCGGGTGGCCATCGACCCCGATTACCTCGCGCGCCTGAGCAAGGCGTCGCTACAGAGCCTGGCTCTGCAGGGCGGCCCCATGAGCGCGAGCGAAGTCGAGGCGTTCCTCGCCGAGCCGGCCGCCGAGGCCGCCCTGCGACTGCGCGGCTATGACGAGGCCGGCAAGGCCCCGGAAGCAGACGTGGCCGGCTTCGAGAGCTATCACGATCTTCTTCGCGAACAGATCGAGCGTCCGGCGCAAGCTTAGGACGCCGTCTGTCGCGGCCTCTCGCCGCGCCGGATCCGCGCTTCGATATCCGCCAGAACGGGGCCAAGATCGGCGACGCTGTCGACCACATAGTGCGCGCCGGCCTCCAGCAGCGCGTTCGCCGAGGCCAGGATCCGTGCGGCGCGCTCGGCGGGAGGCAGGGCCGCCAGCGCGTCCTGTTCCAGACCAACGCCATTGCCCGAGGCCGAAAGGCCGACGGTCCAGGCGCCGACCTCCAGCCCCTCGCTGATGCCGACAACAGCATCGTCGACCTTGACGCAGGCCCGCGCCGGCCAGGCGCCGAGCTCGGCCAGCGCCTTCCACATCATCAGCGGCGACGGTCGCCCCTGCGGCGTTTCGCCGGCGCAGACCACCACATCGGGCGCATAGCCCTGCTGGGCGGCCAGCGGCAGGATGTCGGCCATCATCGGCCGGGTGTAGCCCGTGGTCGAGCCGATGGGCACGCCCTGCGCGCGCAGCAGGGCCGCGATCTCGCCGGCGCCGGGGATCAGTCTGGCGCAGTCGCGGGCCGCAACGCGCATCTTGGGCTCGACGGCGTCATGCAGACGCGTGACATCATCCTCATTGGCGGTGACGCCGTAGCGTTCGCTCCAGAGCGCGGCGATGCGGGGCATGGCCAACAGAGCCCTCACATGATCGCGCTTGGCGCGGCCCATGTCCGCCCGCGCCTCGGCTTCGGAGATATCGACTCCCGCCTCGCCGAAGACCTCGCGCAAGGCGACGACCGGCGCGCGACAACCGAAGTCGATCATCGTGCCGGCCCAGTCAAAGATGACGGCCTGAATGGCGCTGCTGGTCATGCGGAGGCTCTTTGCGAAAGATCAAGAAGGTCGGCGATCACGTCCTCGGCCAGGCCAAAGGCCGTCGAGGCGCCGGTGCCGCTGGTCACGGTCACCAGTCGGACGCCCGCCATGGGGGCTTCGACCAGGCTGTGACGCGCGGCTGAGGCGTAGGTGCCGACCCAGCGTTCGACGACAGGCGGCGCCGCCTGGCCGAACACCTGGGCGAACTCGTCCAGGATCAGGTCGTCGACATCGTCGCGGGCGAAGGGGTCCGGTGTGGCGGCGTAGTGGTGGCTGTCGCCGACCACCAGGGAGCCGTCGGCGCTCTGCGCCACGATCAGGTGGACGCCATGCTCAAGATGCTGGGCCTGCTCGGTACGGAGCCGCGCCATCAGCGGCGCGGCCTGCGGCAGGTCGGCATAGCCCTGGTAACGTACAAGGCCCAGGTCGGACATGACCGGCGCGGGCAGGCGCCAGCCCGGATCGGCCAGGCGCAGCATCTGCAGCTTGCAACGCGTCACCTGGGCGCGGGCGAAGCTCTCGGGAAACAGGGTGATCAGGTCATCGCCCGGACAGACCACGATGGCCTCGGCGCGGACCACGCCGGCGGAGGTCTCCAGTCGTCCGGTCTCGACTCCCCGCACGGCGACGCCGCGCAGGAAAACCACGCCATGCGCGGCGGCCAGCCAGGCGGCCAGGCGGGGAATGGCCGTGCGGGATTCCACCCGCAGATCGACCTGGCTGACCAGGGCGCCCAGAATGTCGCCCTGGCGGGGCAGCTGGTCTGCGAGGTCGCTGGGCTCCCGCCAAGAGCACCCATCGGCCATCTCGGTCGCGAGGAAGCTTTCCAGCACAGCCTTGGCCTCGGGACGCCGCGCGACCATGGTCAGGCCCCGCTGCAGCACCTCGATCCCGGCGGGGCCGGCGACCTCGTTCCAGATCTGGGCGGATCGGCGGGCGCGTCGCCAAACGTCGCCGCTGGCCTGGCCCGTGACCGTCACGAAACCGAAGTTGCGCACCGAGGCGCCGTTGGCCTGGGCGTCGCGATCAATGATGACGACCCGCTTGCCGAGGCGTGCGGCGGCCAGGGCATGGGCCAGACCCACAATGCCCGCGCCGACCACCGCGAGATCGAAATGCTGTTCCAAGTTCATCATCCTTCGCCGGATATCCGGCTCGTTTGCGGCGAGACCTCGTCCGCCACCAGGTGCTGAAGCACCCGCTTTTCCAGCACCAGCAGCGCGCTGACCGCGTTGGTGCGCATCACAAGACCGTCTGCCAACGGCCTGGCGGCCGCGTGCACGGCGTGCGCCAGACGCAGGAAGTCCTGCCTGCCCCGCCCGCCGGCGCCGTGCAGCGCGCAGAGCTGACGCCAATCGAACACAAAATCCTCCAGCAGCCCGCTGAACCGGGCGGCCCGCGCCCTGGCTTCAGGGGTGTTGGTTGTGATCGCCAGTTCCCCGCGCAGGTCATCGACCAGCATCTGAACCTCGGCGGCGGGCATAACCGGCGCGCGCTGATCGCCCTCGGTGAGCAGCTGCGGCTTGGCCGCCGGATCCCAGACGACCGTCCGCCACTGGGCGCGCGGCGGCGCCTGACCATGGGCGACCCGCCAGAACGCCGCCGTTCCACTGGTGTCCGCCACGAGATGGACGCGCTCCCCGCTCGACTCGTTCTCGACGTGGTGCCGGCGCCAGTTGTCGAAGATCCAGGCTTCGCCGGCGGCCATATGGACGGATTGTCCGTCGCAATGGAAACGCACCTCCGGCCAGGTGAAGATCGGGATGTGGAGCCGGACTCGGTTATGCCAGTGGTAGTTGATATCGGCGTGTTCGGGCACGCCCGCGCCGGGCGCCAGGCGCATCAGCCGCGAGCGGCTCCAGACAACGCCGAACCCCGCCAGCGCCTGTCGCAGGTAAGGCATGGCTTCGAGCCAGCGCGTCGGCAGCATCTGTCCGTGGACGGAATCGGTCTCTTCGCCACCGGCGCTGATCAATCGCGCCGCGCTGTTACCCGGCACGCGGTCCGGGTGCGCGGTCCAGGCCTCGGACGGCAAGGCCGCGACCTCGTCCTGCAGACGCGCCACGTCGAAGATCAGGGGAAATTGAAAGAAGGGATGGGAAAGTCGCATGGTCAGTCCCGATAGCGCGTCAAGGCATCGCCCAGCGTGTCCCGCAGCGGCGTGAGCCAGGGCGCGTAGTGCCGCCATTGCTCCAGCCCCTCCCGCCCGATGGGCTGGCGAACCTGCTCGGAGCTGGGCGTTCGCACGCTACGCTGCGTCTCGTGAAACGTCAGGCAGGCCGTCTCGAAGGGCAATCCGCAGTGCTCAAGCATGCGCCGCGCGCTCCCTTCGAGATCCTCGATGACGTCTTCATAGCGCGCCCGCAGCACCCGCCCCGGCAGCACCTCATCCCAATGCCGCATGAGATCGAGATAGGCGCGATAGTGGCGAGCGACGTGATCGACGTCGTAGCTGAATTCCTGATTGGCGCCGCCGAACAGCTGCTTGAGATTGCTGAAGCCGCAAGCCATCGGCTCTCGCCGCACGTCGATGATGGTCGACCCCGGCAGGATCAGGTGGATCAGGCCGATGTGCCAGAAGTTGTTGGGCATCTTGTCGATGAAGAACGGCTTGCCCAGCCTGCGATAGGTGCGGGTTTCGGCCAGGAAGCGCTCGCCCATCTGCTGGGCGTCCCGCGCGCTCAGGCCCAGCACGGCCTCGGGGCGCAGGGATAAGCCGCACTCAGGATCGCGGCCGCAGAGTTCGCCGACATAGCGATCGATTTCGGTCAGTTCCTGGGTGCCTTCCACGCGGGAGTGCGAGGCCAGGATCTGCTCGATCAGGGTCGAGCCCGATCGCGGCAAACCCAGGATGAAGATGGGCGCGGCGTCGGCCACGCCCCAACCAGAGCGCGCCGCGAAGAATTCGGCGGTGAAGACCTGCTTCAGTCTCTGGACGCAGGATTCCGCGCCTTCGGGTCGGTAGCGGCTGATCCCGCGCCGCACAGCGTTGCCGCGCTCGTAGTATTGCCAGGAGGCTTCGTAGTCCCCCCGGTCCTCCAGCGCCTTTCCCAGGGCAAAGCCCAGATAGACGCGATCCATCTCCTGGACGTCAGGCCCGCATTCCGCGGCGCGCATCCGCGCGACGTCATCGTCGGTGAAGCGGTAGGTCTTCAGGTTGGCGAGGCTGAACCAGGCCACGCCATAGTCCGGGCGAGCCGCGAGCGCGGCGCGATAGTCTGCAATGGCGTCCTGCTGCCGGCCGGTGATCTTGAGGGCGTTCGCCCGCCACAGACGCAGATCGGCGACCTCGGCTCCAAACTGCGGCAGGCCGGCAAGCAAGGTCTCATAGAGATCGATCAAAGGCTCGTGGTCGCCCAGACCGATGCAGGCCGCACCGTACTGCTTGAGGTAGTCGCGGTTGTTCGGGTCGTGTCCGAGCAGGTGCTCGGCCTCCTGCCGCGCCCGCAGGTGCTTCTGTTGCTGCAAGAGGACCATGGCGTAGTCCAGCCGCGCGGCATGATAGTCCGGCGCGCGTTCCAGCACCGATTTCAGCAGCGCCTCAGCCTCTTCAGGCGCGTCGCGCTCCTTGCGGATCCGCGCCAGGAGACGCAGGGAGCCCACGTTGTCGGGATCCTTGCGCAGGTAATCCCGGATGACCTGCTCCGCCGACGGAAGGTCGCCATCGGCCAGAAGGCTGTTGGCCACCACCACCTCGGGCGGTAGCTGCTTCAGCGTGGTCAGTTGCCGCTCCGCCGCGGCGGCCTGCGTGGCGTCGCCCTGCAAGCGGTAGAGCTGCTCCAGCATGTCCCAACTCGCGGGCAGCGTCGGGTTCAGGCGAACCGCCTCCCGAAGCGCGTCGATGGCAGCCGGAGCCTTCCGAAGCAGGACAAGGCAGTGACCCCGCTCCTGAAAGAGACGACTGAACCGGGGATGTCGCGCTTCCAGCCGGGCAAGGACAGCCAGCGCCTCGGGGATGCGCTGGCGCGAGCGCAGGTCCCGGGCCTCTTGCAGCAGCAGGTCGCGATCGCTGGAGTCTACGGGAAAGTTCACCGCGCGGCGCCGGCCAGCAGGAACGGCTCAAGCCAGGCGGGCTCGGGCTGGTCGGCATCGTAATATTCGAAGATCAGGTGGACGCGATCGGTGTCGCCGTCATTGCGCACCCAATGCGGGCCGAGGTTGTTGACCTCCACCGCCTCGCCAGGCGGGAAATGATGTTCGGCGCCGCCGAAGAAGCACACCACACCGGCGTTGGTCGACAGCGGCACGTGAATCTTGTGCGGCCATTTCGCCGCCGGATTGGCGTCGATATGCGGGAGGATCACGCCGCCCGGCCGCATCCTGGCCAGCATCACTCTCGGGAACACCCCGCGCGCATAGCCGTAGTCGCGGACAGCCCGCTCCAGCACGGGCTCCAGCATCCCCCGCCATTGCGGCCAGGCCGGGCGATCGTGCGACCCGCGCCAGTCGCTGGGACTGTCTATGAAGCGGAAAACGATATGGCGCGTGCCGTCGAGTACCTCGAACTTGTTCGGCTTGCTTGCGTTCTCGGCCTCCCAGACGTCCTCGGGGATCGCCAGGACAGCCGCCCGCAGCGCGACGATATCGACCGGACCGAGCTTGCGGATGGTCGTGGTCTTGCGCGGGTTGGCGGCCGGTTCGGGACGGACGGCGCTCATCGCAAGCCTTCAAAGGTGTAGCCGAACAGGTCCAGATCCTGGGCGTAACGCGCAGCGACGCCGTCGATCAGGGCCTGGTCGTAGTATTGACGATAGTCCCCGTGCTTGCTGCCGTTCACGCGATCGAGCGCACGGGAAGCAATGCCGATCCGCGCGCAGATCGCATCATACGATCCTTGCATATCCTCGACATGGCCGACCTGGTCGGTCAGCAGGGCCGCGCCGTCCTCCCCGACCAGCAGCGACGCCTGCGGCTGGAAAAGGATGTGATCTTCCGGCGGCTCCACGAACAGGAAGTGACGCATCACGTCCCGTGGCTGCCGTTGAAAGACGTCCCCGCCGCGCAGCATGAAGGCGCAGTACGAGACGAAGCGGTCGAAGGGATTGCGCACGAAAGCGAACTTGAAATAGCCGGCGAAGGCCTCTTCGCCGAGATAGGGCCGCACCTGCCGCAATGAGAGGTGACCATGCCGGATCGTCGCCAGGTCTTCCCACGGGAAGCGCTTGTCGACGAACAGCCCCACCTGCTCGACGTCCTCGTCGCCCAGTTGCTCGCGCAGGGCCTGCCGCACGGAATGGGTGCCGGTCTTGGGCACCGCGGCAAAGATGAAGCGGTGGCGATGGGAGACGATCACGTTTCACGACACACAGAAAAAGCGCGTCCCTCCTCCGGGGAGGAGGGACGCGCCGCCTAGCCTATAGGGTCGACTTAGAACTTGTACCGAAGACCGACCATGTAGGTCGAGCCGCTCTGGGTCTGGTTATAGAGATACTCGTTCTGACCCCAGAACTGCGTGTCCTCCTGGTTCGTCAGGTTGATCGCATTCAGCGTGAGCTGGAGTGCGTCGGTGACGTTCACGAAGGCCGAGGCGTCCACATAGGTGGACCCCTCGAAGCCGCGCGTGCTGGCGCTCATCACGCTGTCGCTGTGGCCGGTGAACCACTTGTTGCGATGGCTCATAGAGCCCCGCACGCCCCAACGCTCGGTTTCGTAGTAAAGCGTGGCGTTGTAGCTGGTGTTCGAGATGCCGGTGAGCGCCTCGTCGGCGTCGACATAGGTATAGTTGACCACCGCGCCCAGCTTGTCGAACGGCGCCGGCAGGAACGAGAATTGGCCCTGCGCGGCCAGTTCGACGCCGGTCAGCTGCTTCGTACCGGCGATATTGATCGGCATCTCGAACTCTTTGACGATCGTATTGGCCGTCGCGCCCGGGATCGTGCTGAAGGGCACGCCCGTCTGGCTGAACGGCACGTTCTCGAGCGTTTGCGTGCCAATGAAGTTCTTGAGGCTCTTGTGGAACACGCTCGCCGAAAGCAGCCCGTCCTGGCCGAAGTAGTATTCCGCCGCCAGGTCCAGCGTGTTGTCCTTGTAGGGCTCAAGGTTGGGATTGCCGCGCGAGGCCGTGATCTCGCCGCTGTCGCTGTTTTGGAACGCGCTGCCCTTGGCCGCCATCGAGCCGAGACCCGGACGGTTCAGGTTTTGCGTGGCCGAGAAGCGCACCATCAGCTCAGGCGTCAGTTCCAGCACCGAGTTCAAGGCCGGCAGAACGCCTGAATAGCTGCCCTTGACGTCCGTCGTGCCCAGATAGGCGTAAGAGTCGCCCTGGATCCAACCGGTGCCGTGGGTGTCGGTCTGATAGCCGCGCAGGCCGATATTACCGCGGAAGCGCTTGCCCATCAGCTCGCTGTCCCAGTCCGCCTGCACGTACTCGGACACGGTCGCTTCCGAGGTCTCGTAGACGTTCTCGATGTCCTGGAGCGCGCCGCCGGTGCCGTCCTTGTTGGGGCCGAACCGGTGGTACTCGTTGTACTTGGCGAAGGTCTTGGCGTAGTCGCCCACCAGCCACGAGCCAAACTCGTTGGTGAACACGGAGGTGACGTCAGCGACCGACGCGCCGCGCATCTTGGCCCGGGTCCCATTGACGTTGTCGTCATAGAACAGGTCCCGGCCACCCTGGGTGAACTTGTGGTAGGCCGCGCCGGCGCGCAGGGTCCACACGTCGCTCAGGGCGTATTGTACGTTCAGCACGCCTTCCTTCAGTTCCGACTGATTGTTGAAGCCGCGATAATAGAAGGAATCCAACGCGTAGTTGGCCGGGTTGGTGGCGTCGAAGTTCGGATACGAGAAGGTCGCCGATTGGCCATCAGCGCCGTAGTTGGCGATCATATTGCCCTTGGCGCGCATATAGAGCTTGTCGTCATAGGGGGTCTTGTAGGTCGACTTCTCGTAGCCGACGTGACCATCGATCGTCAGGCGATCCGACAGGTCCCACTTGCCGGTCAGAGCGACCTGATCAAAGCGGTTTTCATTCAACGACCGGCGATGCTCGCTGCCGAAGGTCGTGCCCGTGACGTCGGTCAGGGTGACGTAGTTGCTGCTGTCCCACGCCAGGTTGTTGAGCACCGAACCCTTTTGGAACTGTGACGGCCACACACCGCCCGCCGGGGTGTCGAACGCAAAGGACTTCGTCCCCGAACCCAACGGCCGTGTGGCCAGATGATACTCGTCGCGGTGGGTCGTATATTCGCCGTGCAGCACATCCAGCGTCAGCAGCAGATTGTCCACCGGCTTCCACTGCACCGCGCCCGTCAGGCCCAGGCGCTCCTGCTTCGAATTCCAGGAGGAGATGCGGTTTCCGTCCGCGATATACAGGTCGCCGGACAGGAACTTGGCCTGCTGCGCGGCGGACAGGCGGGAGATGTCCAAGCCATTGGTAACCAGCTTCCGCATGTCGGCGGCGCTGAGCTTGTCATAGTTATAGGTGTTGTGGCCCTGCTCGGTGGTCTCGCGCTTGCTGTAGGCGACCGAAACCGCGACGCCAAACTTGTTGTCCCAGTTCTGGCTGAACAGCGCGGCGATGCGCGGCTGAGTGTCCTTGGTGTATTCGTTGGTGCCCAGCTTGACCGACACAGCGCCCTTGCTGCCCGACGCATAGTCAAAAGGCTTGCCCGTGAAGAGGCCGACCGTACCGGCCATGCCGCCCTCATTCTGGGCCGCCTGGAAGGTCTTTTCGACCTCGACCTTGGAGAACAGTTCCGAAGCGAAGATGTTGAAGTCGAAGGCGCGGTCGCGCGAGCGCTGGCCACGGCTGTCCTGGGCCGAGTCGACATTGCCCAGCACTTCCATGCCGTTCAGCTGAACGCGGGCGAAGTCAGGACCCAGGCCGCGCAGCGAAATGCGGCGACCTTCGCCGGCTTCGCGATTGATCTGAACACCCGGCAGGCGCTGCAGCGATTCGGCCAGGTTCAGTTCCGGGAACTTCGCCATGTCTTCGGCGACGATCACGTCCTTCTGGATGACGGATTCCCGCTTGATGGCGCGCGCATCGGCCAGCGACTTCCGGAAGCCCGTGACGACGATCTCGTCGACCGCTTCTCCGGAAGCAGGCGCGCCCGAGGCTTGCTGCGCAAAGGCAACCGATGAGCTGGCGCCGACGACGATCATCGAAACTGTGGCCAGCAAAAGGTTCTTGAGGTTCGGGCTCGTGGCTCGAACAGGATATGGCTTCGACATAGATATTCCCCTGCCCCAACTGGTATGGACCAGCCGCTTAAAGCAGCTTGCGACAACATCTCCGTGACAGTTCCAGCCGCCGAGCAGGAAAACCGTCATTCAGGCGCGAAAAGTCAGCAACAGGTCCACAGGTGCAGCATGACTGACCGGGCGGAAGCCGCCCATCGCTCCGCCCGCCGGCATCGAAACCCAACGGTGGTGGGTCAGTTGAGAGCGACCAGCCTTTGTGACACCTGCGTTACAAGCTGCGGCCAAGGCGTTGGAAGGTCCAAGACCTGCTCGAGGACTTTCAGGGGTGCGGGTCCTCACCTGCGACGGCCGCCCCCTTTGCTTCTCGCCGACGCTTCGTTGTCGCGAAGGTCGGATCTGGGCAGGCCACGCAACCGCAAGCGATGCCATCTGGACTATACCAAAAATTTTCACCGACCGTTTTCAGCACGCGGGACGCCTGCGCGTTCGCGCCAATGCCTCCTGATCAGCCCGCTTGCCGGCCGACAGAACGCATTTTTCAACGAGATAGATCCGCTGGGTTTGGAACAGGGCTCAGTCCAGGGGCCTCGGTCGGGCGCAGTATGGGCATCGAGGTGGCGACATCGAATTTTGTCGGCTCCGCGCCGGTTCGCAAACTCGTGACGAGCCCTCTCGGCGCCAACTGACTGCTCAAGGCTCCAGCCGCGCCCGATCCCCTGATCCTTGGGCCAACCGAGAGACGGCGACCGGATGATCAAGCCCCTCTGCCGCGAGTTCGAATTCCAGCCGCCCGCCCTGAGCCAGAACGGCGTGATCAATGAAGAGGCCAGGCATGGGACGCCCATTCCACCGCACCGCCACCAGGCGTCCGTTTGCGGGCCCGCGCTTCTCGATCCTCACCGCCCGACCGCCAGGCAGGATGATCTTGGCTCGGTCAAAGGATGGCGTGGTCAGGGCATAGCGCGGCTCGCCCGGGATCAACGGATAGAGCCCGAGCGACGCCCACACGTACCAGGCGGCCATGCCGCCCGCGTCATCATCCATGCCGTCGGCATAGCCGATAGGGTCGAGTGCGAAGGCGCGGCCACGCCATGGCGCCGCACGCTTGCCGCCATTGGTGTACCCGTGGTCCATCGGTCGGTGCAGGATCTGGTCGACGAGGCGCGCCGTGGGTTCGGCTTCTCCGGTCGCCGCGTACAGGAACGGCGTGTGGATGTCCGGCTGGTTGGTCATGTTGAACAGGCCCTCGCCGAAGAACCGCGTCAACTCGTCGCTGAACCGCTCTCTTCCCAAACCCTCGTGGACCAGCCAGTCGAGGTCGAAGACCGGCGCCCAGCGGTACTGCCAGAGCGTGCCCTGGTAGAGCCCCCTCGCCTTGACCACGTCGAAGTCGCCGGACACTTCGCCAAACACCCGCCGCCACATGCTGCGGTAGGCCAGGGCCTCGCCGCGCAGCTGGTCGGCGCGCTCGACCTGGCCGAGATCGCGCGCCAGCTCGGCCGCGGCCCAGATGTCGTAGGCGGTCTCGATCTGCTCGTCGGGTGTGTTGCGCGGCAGGTCCTTCAGTTCGGCGACCATCAGCGGCAGGATCGCCTGGGCGTCAAAGCCGTCGATCCCCTTGCGGCGGAAATCGAGCAGGGCCACGCCCGCATGCTCGGTGCGCACCGTGATGAAGGGCTCTGTCTCGGTCGCCCATGGGACCTTGCCGGCCAAATACAGCTCGGCAAGCGAGGCGGCGATATCGGCTGAACGGTCGGGGTCGAGCAGGCCCAGTAGCGGCAGCTGAGTGCGGTAGTTATCCCAGACGGCCCAGCCGGCGTAGCGGTGACGCCCCTTGGGAGTCTGGTGCAGAGCGCCGTCCGAGCGACGGTACCGGCCGTCGGCGTCATCAATACGCACGGGGGTCTGCATGACGCGGAAGAGGTGCGTATAGATCAGCCGCGCCCGCTCGCCGTCGCCCGCGACCTGGACGCGCCCCAGCTCCCTGGCCCAGGCCGCTCGCGCCGCCGCACGCACCTGCTCGAGACTTCTTCCGCCAACGGCGGTGTCGAGCACGCGCCGGGCCGAGGCGGGATCAACGACCGACAGGCCCGTGCGCACCGTAAGGTGATCGCCGGCCGCCACCGACACGTCGAAGGCCAGTCGATCGCCGCCCAGGCGCTTGGCGGCGACGCTGATCGGTCGTTCGTTCAAGGTCAGGGTCGCGGCGAACGACAGATGATAGAGGCCCGCGTCGCACACCGTCCCGGCCGACATTCGCCCCCGCAGGTCGCCGGCCTCGCCCGCCGTCCATTCGGCCGTCCGCTGCTTGGTGTAGCCGTGGCGCGGATCGAATACGACGCGGACAATCCCGGCGCGGGGCATGCGGAACCGCGAGACCCCGGCCGCACCCAACGCCGCCAGTTGGGCCTCGACGCCCTGTCCATAGAGAACGCGGTACCAGCCCGGCGCGGCGCGTTCCGAGCTCTTGTCCATGGGCCAGACAGGCCCCTCCCCGGCATAGCCAACCGCCACATGCAGATCACCGCCCGCGCCGCCGCAGCCGACGCCCACCGCGCGGGTGTGTGAAAAGCCGGTCAGCTGCGTGGCGGCGAAGTCATAGCCCGCGTGCTCGGCCGGAAGCGTGTCGGGCGACAGCTGCACCATGCCGTATGGGCCGGTGGCGGCGGGAGTCAGCTGGCCGTGATCGCCCGAGGTGCCGACGAACGGATCAACCAGATCGACCGGATCTGCGGCTTGCGCCGCGGCCGGAACCACCAACAGCAAGGACAGCGCCAAGGCCCGCAGGGCCCTCCTGGCGATTGTCGGCGGATGCTCCAGCGCGCGGCGCGACCATGCCAGCCGGCTCGAATACTCACGTCCGCGCATGACGCCCCCCTCAGATTATCCCCAAGACGGCGCCAATAGAGGCGATCGATGACAAATTGGCTACGCCAGACAGAAGCGTTTTGCGACAGATCAGCAAAGAGATGACAAAATATTCGTGACGGCTGTCAGCCCCACTCGTCCCTCCGTCTCTCCACCGTGCGCTCATGCAAGCACGGGGGATTAAATGATCAGTTCAAAGTCTCACTACCTGGCCGCCGCAGGCGGTCTGGCGCTCCTGGCGGCGTTTCCGGAATGGGCCATGGCCCAGGTCCAGCCAGTCTCTGAAGCCGCCAAGGCGCCCGCGCCGGCCGACGGCACGGAAGTCGAACAAGTGGTCGTCACCGGCTACATCCAGGGCCTGCGCCGCTCGATGGACGAGAAGCGCAAAAACGACATGATTTCCGACAGCGTCAGCGCCGACGACATGGGCAAGTTGCCCTCGTCCAACCTTACGGAAGCCGCCTCGCGCATCCCCGGCGTCTCGGCCGTGCGCAACCATTTCACGGGTGAAGGCGACCGCGTCGTCATTCGCGGCATGTCGACCGAATACAACGCCTACGCCGTCAACGGCGTGCGCATGGGCGGTACCGGCTCGCCCAGCGACAACTTCCATCGCGGCGTGCGCCTGAGCTTCCTGCCGACGTCGGGCGTCGACCAGATCACCGTCTACAAGAGCCTCCTGCCTTATATGGACGGCGACGCCATCGGCGGCACGATCGACATCAAGACCCCCACCGCGTTCGACTACAAGCCGACCTATATCGCCGGCTCGGTGGAGGGCACCCTGCTCCAGCAGCGGGAAGACCGCACCTCGTGGGCGACCGACCTGTCGATCGGCAAACAGTTCAACGATCACTTGGGACTGTTCGTCACCGGCAACTATTCCAAGCGCCGCTCACAATTCGAGCAGGTCGGCAACTCCGGGGACAACATGCCCCGCACTTGGTACAGCACCACCAAGAGCCTGGACTTCGATCCGAAGACCTTCGTGACCCGCGGGCTGGAAATGTCCACCGGCGATACCGACGTCGAGCGCTGGGGCTTCAACGGCTCGCTCGATTGGCGGGGCGACGACCACCTGTTCCACCTGCGCGGCCAGTATAACGAATACACCGAGACCCAGTTCAGGAACCGCCTGAACTTCCGCAACGAGGGCGGCACCAGCGCCTCGAACCGCCTCGAGCAGGTCGACAAGTCCGCCGGCGGCCTGACCCAGCCGCAGAACGCCATCACCGGTTACGGCGCCAAGGGCGCGATCTACAGCTACACCGCCGCCCAGATCGTCGACCGCGACAAGGATGGCGTGATCACCGACGCCGACAAGGGCGGCGCCGGCTTCTACAGCCTGAATGGCGCCTCGGGCGCGTGGGACCCGAAGGGCTTCCGCCTGCGCCGCTACTGGGAAGGCGGCACGACCAAGGGCCTGCTGTCGCTGATCAATTTCGGCGGCGAGAGCACCTTCGGCGACTTCAAGATCGACTACGACCTGTCGCACTCGGAGTCCGAGGACAACATCATCGACAGCTACGAGATGTACTTTGGTCGCAACGCCTATCTCTGGAAAGGCAATGAAGGCGTCGAGATTCTCAGCCAGGACGACCCACAGTACCTGAAATGGGTGCTGAACCCGGCGGGGATGGCGGCTGTCCAGGACCTCAAGGAATATACCGCCTCCAGCCTCAGCGGCAGCTATGGCGGCGCCAAGGAGAGCCTCAACCAGGCCCAGTTCAACGTCCGCTACAAGCCCACGGGCTCATGGCTGCAAGAAGTGCGCGCCGGCGCCAAGTACTACAAGTCAGAGCGCGAGCGCGTGAACGGCTCACTGATGGACCTGTCGCCCAAGGGTACCATGGCCGACTACTCGTCCCTGTTCGGCAAACCGGTCACCGACATGTTCGGCGGGCGTTATACCGGCCTCTACCAACTGGGCGCGGTCATCGACACCGACAAGATGATGGCTGAGATCAAGCGCGCCCAGACCGGCCAGTCGACGCTGCTGACCAAGAACGAGGTGGACGCGATCGACTACGCCTCGACTTGGTTCTACGACGAGAAGGTCGTCTCGGCCTACGCGATGGGCACAGCTCGCTTCGGCGATGCCGAGATCATCGCCGGCGTACGCATGGAAGACACCAAGAACGTCATCCGCGCCTGGACCGAGGACCCGGTGCACGGCGAAGACTACACCAGGGACACGTCAGGCTTCACCAACTGGCTGCCGTCGATCCACCTCAACTACGATCTGAACGCCAACGCCAAGCTGCGCGCGGCGATCTGGACCAGCGTCTCGCGTCCGGACATCAATCGGATGACCTCGGTCAAGGAGTACAGCTACAATAGCGATCCGGACGGTAACGGGGTCACCAACCCGACCAGCCAGTGGGTGCTCGAGGCGATCAGTCAGGGCAATCCGAACCTGAAGCCGATGACCTCGACCAACTATGATCTGTCAGCGGAGTATTACAACGGCCGCACCGGCGCCTATTCGGTGGCCTTGTTCTACAAGGATATCGACAAGTTCCTGTTCCGCTCGTCGTCGTCGGTGATCCAGGGCGGCACGGCCGGTGAGTTCGACGACCCATCGGGCGTGTCGATCTCCCAGCCGCTGAACGGTCACAAGGCCAAGATCTACGGCGTCGAGCTGAACGCCCGCCAACAGCTGCACTGGCTGCCCGCGCCGTTCGACGGCCTGGGTGTTGCGCTGAACGCCACACTTCAGCGCTCCGAAGCCCAGACCGGCCTGTCCTGGCACCCCAAGGGTTACACCCTGCCCTTCATGGAGACGCCCAATCAGATCGTGAACCTGGAGATGTTCTGGGAGCGTAACGGTTGGGAGACCTATGTCGCCTATAACTATCAGGCCGCATCTCTGGAAGACATCGAGGACTACGGAAACGATCCCTACGAGCAGGACTATCACTTCGTGGACCTGATGCTGCGCCGGAGTATCACGCCAGATCTGACGGCGACGTTCAAGGTTCAGAACCTGCTCAACAGCTATACTTACTACTACACCTTCGGGAAGGGTAAGGGCGGCGTTCGCGACTACATCGAGAACGGCCGCTACCTCAGCCTCAACATGAACTGGCGGTTCTAGACCCGCCCCTGGCTCGCGGGGCGCTGCGCCTCGCGAGCCTTTTGTCTTCGAGACCTCAAGGACATTTCCATGCGACCCTTTGTTCGCCTTGGCGCGACCCTGTTTTCGAGCGCGCTCGCGCTGTGCGCCGCCCCCACCTTCGCCCAGACTTCGAGCCTGCCCGAGCGGGTGATCGTCAACCTCACCGACACGCCAGCCACCAGCCTGGCCTTCAACTGGCGCGCCGCGCCGGGCTCGGGCGACGGCTTTGTCGAGTATGCGCCGCTGACGCCTGGCCCAGCCTTCGTCCAGCAGTCCGTCCGCCTTCCCGCCCAGCGCACGCCAGCCGCGTTCAAGACGCGCGACGACCAAGACGTCTCGGCCGACTACTACAGCGCCCGCGTCAGCGGTCTTCTGCCGGCCAGCCAATATGTCTATCGCGTCGGCAAGGACGGCGCCTGGTCACCTTGGCGTCAGGTGCGAACCGCCGCCGCCGAGTCCAAGCCGTTCACCTTCCTGTACATGGGCGACGTGCAGAACGACATTCGCTCGGTGGGTGGACACGCGGTGCGTCGCGCCTTCCGCGAGACGCCGGATGCGGCCTTCATGCTGTTCACGGGCGACCTGATCAACCGCGCCGACAACGACGCCGAATGGGGCGAGTGGTTCGGCATGGCCGTCGACACCCTGGCCGAGACGCCGTCCCTGATGACGCCCGGCAACCATGAGTACATGAAGTCAGAGGGCGCGCCTGCCCAGTCCCTGGCGCGGCAATGGCGCCTGCAGTTCAGCCTGCCGGACAACGCGCCGACCGAAGCCCTGAAAGAAACCGTCTATCGCGTCGACTACCAGGGCGTGCGCCTGATCTCGCTGGACGCGGACATGATGGATGAAAGCCCCGACGCCGCCCGCGCCCAGATCGACTGGCTGGAGCGGCAACTGACCGACACCCCCGCACGCTGGACCATCGTCTTCCTGCACTATCCGCTGTATTCGAGCGCCAAGGGTCGCGAGAACGGAGAACTTCGTGCGGCCCTGCAGCCGATCTTCGATCGCCATGGCGTCGACCTGGTGCTGGCTGGCCACGACCACACCTATGGTCGCGGTCGCCCGCATCCGAAGGGACCGGTCTACATGGTCTCCAACATCGGCCCCAAGCAGTACCCGCTGGGCGACCTGGACTGGGCCACCCGTAAGGGCAGCGGCATCCAGCTGTACCAGCAGGTGAAGATCTCGCCGACACGCCTGACGGTGCGATCCTTCACGATCGACGGCTCGCTCTACGACGCCTTTCAACTGGACAAGGCCGGCAAGGGCCCTGCGGTCTTGAAGGACCTCAAGCCGGCGACCCCGGAACTGATCCTGCGGCAGGACGACAAGCCATGAGCGCTGTCCTCCTCGGACTTCTGGCGGGACTGGCGGCGACGCCGGCCCCGGCCGCGCCGATCTGCGGCGCCACACCGGCCATGGCGCGGCTGCAGGCAGAGCTGGACCGGCCGCGCGGCGCGCTGCTGATCGCCGCGCACAGGGCCGGCCACCTGCGCGCGCCGGAGAACTCACTGGCCGCCATAGACGAAGCCATCGTGGAAGGCGCCGACATCGTCGAGATCGACATCAAGGTCTCGGCCGACGGCGTGCCTTTCCTGATGCATGATCAGACCGTGACCCGCACCACCGGCGGCGAGGGCGACGCCGAAAGCCTGACCTATGCCCAGGTGCGCCGACTGACACTGAAGGGCGGCCAGGAACCGCCGCCCACCCTGCTGGAAGTTCTGCGCCGAACCTGCGGGCGGGTGCTGGTCGACCTGGACCTCAAGACTGACCGCCTTGCGCCGATCACGGCCCTCGTCGAGGGTCTGGGCATGGCCGACCAGGTGATTTTCTTCGACGGCGACAGCGACGTGCTGCGGCAGGTGCGAGGGCTAGCGCCCAGGTCCAGGGTGATGCCGCGCGTAAATACGCCTGATGGTCTGCACGCTGCGGCCAAAGGCCTGGCGCCGATCGTGATCATCCACGGCGATCCCGGCTCCCTGACGCCGCAGTTACAAGCGGGCGTCCGCGCCCTCCCCGCCCGCGTCTGGATCAATAGTCTGGGTGAAGTCGACGAAGCGATCGCCTTGGACGCGCCGGACGTCTGCGCACGCTTGGGCGTTCTGGTGGGCGTCGACGCCAATGTGATCCAGACCGACCAGCCCCGGCGGATGCGCGCCGCGCTCACCGCCTGCGGCTTGAAGGCGGCGCGCTAGAAGCTGCGGCTCACCGCCAGCGTCACGGTCGGACCATTGCGGATGTACTCGCGCAAATGGTCCGGCCCCGAGCCGAAGGTGTACCAGTAGGTATGGCTGTTGAGGGCGTTGCGGACCTGCAGCGACGCCAGACCGCTCGCTCCAAGGCGTCGCCTTAGACTGAGATCCACAAAGCTGTAGCCGCGCTCGTAGGGATCATTGCCGAAGCTGTCCATGCCTTCGAGGAAGGCCGACTGGTGGTTCCATCCGATGGCCGCTTCCCACCCGGCGCGCTGCCAGAACACTTCAACGGACGCGAGCAATTCTGGCGCCTCGGTCAGCGGCAGGACGTCGCCCTCGGGCCGCCAGGAGATATTGGCGGCCGCCTGGCTGATCTGCCAGGTGAGCGTGGCGGTCAGGCCCAGGCCCTCCAGCGGCGCGGGAGCCGTTTCGAAGGCGTGGCGCAGGCCAAGCTCGACCCCGGTTATGCGCCCCCAGCGGCCGTTGACGTAAGCCTTGATGGGGACGCCATCCTGCGAGCCGGCGTCGACCAGTCCGCCATCGCGGATCGTGGAGGTAGAGGGGCGGTAGAGGAAGTTGCGGATGTCCTTGCGAAACAGCGCCAGGGACCAGATCGTCGAACGGCCGTAGTGTTCCAGCGACAGATCATAGCCCGTCGCCGTCATCGGCAGAAGGTCAGGCGTGCCTTGGCGCACCTGAGTCAACACCCACTCGGCCTCGGGATTGGCCTGGCCATCCTTGTCCGGGTCCTGATCGTAGATGTACTGCCGCCCCAGCGTCATGCGGGCGATGTCTGGGCGCGCAAAGCTGGTCCACAGGGCCGCGCGAAGGGTCAGGGCCTCGCCCAACGAGCGCCTATAGTGCAGCGAGGGCAGCACGTTGGTGAACGCGTTGCTGTCCTGCGCCATCCCATCGCCGCGGATCGCGTCGGTAATCGGCATGGCCATACGGCTGCGCGTATGCTCCACGCGAACGCCGCCCGTCAGCAGGTTGTCGCCCCAGCGCGCCGTCGCCATGGCGTAGCCGGCCAGCGCGTCTTCGCGCAGGCTGAAGTTCGTCACCCGCGTCTCCCCGTCGCCTTCCGGGTCGATCCGGAAAAAACGGCCGGCTCCGTCATAGGCCCGCTCGAGCTCCTGCAGCATGGCGGCGGAGTCGAGAATTACGCCCAACTGGTGCTCGGCGGCGTAGCGCCCGTCAAAGAGGCTGGCGACCGGATCGCCGAACAGGCCGGTCAGGTCGGCCAGGGTTTGCGGCCCCTCCAGCGTCGGGCGTGTGACCGATACGCTTCGTCGGTCCGACCGCATGTATCGCCCGCCCATCTTCAGGGATTCCAGCCAGGACCCGCTCGGCGAATAGGTGATGTCGACCTGCCCCTGGACCAGCTTCTCCGCCGTTTCCTCCGTGCCGCCCGTCAGACTGCGGAACGCATAGGAAGCCGGGTCCTGCACGCCCTGCATCCCGGCCGGATTCAGACCCCAGACGGGATAGCGCGGATCCCCCGTCTGGATGACCTCCACCCCGCGGTTACCCAACCAACCGACTGCATCGGTGCGGAACTCCAGACTATAGCCATCATCGAGGTCGTCCTCGGACCGCGACACCGACAGGTCGTAATCGATCCTCCAGGGCCCGGACCACCGCTGGCCACCAAGGGTGACCGAAGACAGCAGCCCCGATTCCCGCGTCGCCTCCCAGAACCGTCTGAGGCGAAAGCCCATCGGATCCCAGACGCCGGAAGCGCCGTCCAGACTATAGACCGACCGCACCTTGCGGTCGGCGTCGGTGATCCGGCCGTCGCCGTCGATGTCCTTCACCTGCGCCGGCGTGTAGCCATAGATGCGGCCCAGCAGCGCGTCGGCGCCGACGACCATGTCCTCGGGTTGGGCAAGGCCCGTCAGGGTCTGATCCACCTGGCTGAACCGCTCGGTTCCTTTCAGGCCGTCATTCCGGAAGTTCAGACGGTTGCGGTACTCCTCACCGTCATAGCGGTTGTACTGGACACGCAGGTGCAGCGCGCTGGCCGTCCCCCGCCAGTCCAGATTGCCATTGAAGCCCAGGCGGCGGACGCGGGTCTCGCCCACCGCCAGCTCCATGCCGCGCATCACGAAGGTGTCGGGGTCCCAGCCCCCCGACTGCACATCGCGATACCAGACCGGTGGCAGGTCATCGCTGTCGCCGCCGACCATCTCGAACCGCGAGCGAGCATCGCTCCAGTTGGCGGCGATGAAGACGGCCAGATTGTCCGAAAGGCGGTGCGAAGCGGCGACCGCCAGCTTCCGCGCCGGCGGCCGATCGAAGCGCAGGAGCCAGCCTGTCTCCGCCGACAGGCGCACCTGATCCGCGCTGGCGTCGAATCCCGACGGCGTCTGGATGTCGATCAGCCCGCCCAGCGCGTCGCCGTCCATGTCGGGGGTCAAGGTCTTGTGCACGACCAGGGCGTCGATCCCATCGGGCGGCAGGTAGCTCAACCTTACGCCGCGATAGAACTTGTCCGCCCGCGACCCCACGCCGCCGAGGCGCACGCCGTTGATCCGGTAGGCGTTCCATTCCGTCGACATGCCCCGCACCGTAATGCGGTCACCCTCTCCGGTCTGGTGATTGCGCACCACGTTCACGCCGGGCAAGCGCGCCAGTGACTCCGCGACATTGCTGGTGGGCAGGGTTCCCTGGTCGTCGGCGGTGACGATGTCGCTGATGCTGTCATTGCGTCGCTTCATCTCGAGCGCCTGGCGCGTCGCCCCGCTCCTGCCCAGCACGACCACTGCTTCGACGGGCGCGGCCACAGCCGACGGTGATGCGGGCGTCAGGGCTTCCGTAGAACCCGCCTCGACAACCAGGGTGTCGCCGATGCCCCGTATGCGAAGGCCCTGCCCCGCGACAAGCCGCTCCAGCGCCTCACGCGCGGTGACCTGGGCGCGGACGCCGGGCGCGACGCGGTCGCGGACCAGCGCGCTGTCGGCGACGATGGCCACCCCGGCCTGCCGCGACAGTTGGCGAATGGCTTCAGGCAGAGACCCGCCCGAAATGCGGAAATCCTGCCGCAGGGGCGTGGCGACCTTTGAACGGGCGGCCGCCTGCGCTTGAAGCGACACGCTCAGCGTCCCCGCCAGGACAGCCGCGCCGAGCAGAAATACGCGGAGCGACGCCATTGCGGATCAGTGATCGAGCAGGACGCGACCCGAGGCTTCGGTCCGTAGCCTCAGACGTTGCGTCTCCGCGACAACGGCCAACACCTCCTGCGGATCGGTCGCCTTGAAACGCCCGCTGACCCGTCGCGCGGCCAAGGTCGGATCACCGAGACCGACCTGCAGCCCTGGCGTCTGGCGTTGCAGCTCCAGCAGCAGATCGGCCAGTCTCATGTCGTCGGCGTCGATCCAGCCCTGAGTCCAGTCAGGTGTCTCGGCATCCACGACAAGACGACGCGTCAGCGAAGACGTCAGAGGCGCGCCTCCAGCAACAAGGCGGTGGCCGGCCGTCAGGACGACCCTATTTTTCGGCGGCTTCAGGTCGACCACCTCGATGCGGCCTTCCAGAACGCTAATCTCCACCGCGCCGTTGCTGCGCTCATCGACATTGAAACGGGTGCCCAGCGCGGTGACGCGGTGCGATGTGGTGAACACGGAGAACGGTCGCTCGGCGTCCTTAGCCACCGCGAAAAACCCCTCGCCGCGCAAGTGGACAACCCGCTTCCTGGCGTCGAACGTCGTCTTGATGTCGCTGCCACCGTTCAGTTGAACCAGCGATCCGTCATCCAGGGCCGCGCGCAGAGGACGCCCGGCCGGCGCCTGGAATGACTGGCGGATCACCGCCTGCTGCGGCGGCGCGATCATGATGACCGCAACCATACCCGCCAGCGTCAGCCCTGCGCCGCAGACCGCCGCCCAGCGCCAGTCATGCGACCGGCTGCGGGGCTGCGCCCGGACGGGCTTGAGCATCGCATGGGCCTGCGCCAGGGCTGGATCGGACAGCACTTGCTCATGCGCCTGGAGAAGCTCCGCCCGCTCGGGGCCGCCGTCCAGCCAGGCGCGCAGGTCGGCCTCAGCCGCCGCGTCCATTTCACGACGCCGCCTGCGATCAGCCCACAGTGCTGCCTGACGCTCGATAGTCTCTCGCCTCTGCTTCATCGGCCGGGTTCGCCCGAGACCGCGCGCCGCACCTCGATGGCCGCGCGACTATAGTGTTTCTGCGCCGCCTCGACAGAGATCCCCAGCCGCGTCGCGATCTGAGGATAGCTCAGTTCCGCTGACTGTCTCAGCATGAACACCTCACGGCGCAGTCTCGGCATCGCCCCCAAGGCCCGGGCGTAAAGAGCGGCCCGCTGCTTCATGTCCAGCGCCTCAAGCGGGGAAGGTTCGGTCGACTGAACATGCTCATCGATCGCGCTGGCGGGCGCACCAGAGCGTCTTAGGTCGCTCAGCAGATTAAGGGCGATGCGGAAGGCGTAGGCGACGGGATCCTTGATCGGCGTATCGCGCATTCGCGCCAACGCCCGCGCCTGGGCTTCCTGGCTGATATCGTCGGCGTCGGCTTCGCTGCGCACGCGGCTGCGGACCAGAGCGCGCAGACGGTTGGCGTTCTTGGCCAGCAGCTGCCCCGCGCTCGCGTCTTCAATCAACATCAAGCAGCTTCTAGTGGGCAATCATGACGCATCGAAAACAGCAGCGTGAAAAGACGCCCGTGCGGAGGTCACCGCAGGTGGCTGCGGGGGATCCGCCAGGACTCGGCCACGCCACCGATAGCCGGCTTACCTCCCTGCGCTTTCGGACACATAGCCGCGGACGGCCAAGCCAGTGCCCACGCCGGCTGGGCGAGGGCCTCGGCCTCGATCAGCCAGGAATTGGCTTCTCTCAACAGGCGGCGGTCAACCCGACAGCCTCCTTCGCAGGCTATTTGGGCTTGGCCGCCCCGTCCTCCCGGATCACCAAAGCCTTCTTCAAGAAGACCCTGGGGTTCACGCCCCTAACGGTCTTGGTCTTTACGCCGTCGTTGGTCATGAACGACACTTCGACCGTCACAGGATCGAAAGACTTCAGGCCGAAATGGACGGGCACCGCGCTTTGGGCGTTGTATCCGCCGCCGGTCGAAACCAGTCGCGACGCCAGGACGTGGCCGGCGCGATCATAGATCCGCACCTCGGCGCCCGCCCGCGTGTAGTGGCCCTTGGCGTCAAGCACCAGAACGCTGAGGCTGCGGCCGCGTGCGGAACCTGCCAGGTCGTTGCGGAACAGGAAGTGCCCGCCGACGGGGCTGTAGCCGCGCATCACCGACAGGTCGAGCGCGCCGTCCCCGTTGTAGTCGATCCACTCCACGCCATGGTCGCCGGCGTTCAGCTGACTGTCGCGGGTCAGGATCTGGTCGAAACCGCCCTTACCGTTGTTATGATACAGCAGGTCCAGCGGTGTCTGTTTGCCAGGTTCGCCCTCGTAGCTGGTGACGAACAGATCCAGATAGCCGTCGTTGTCATAGTCGCCCCACGACGCGGCGACCGCATGGCCAGCGTCATCGACGCCGGCCGCCTTGGCGACCTCGACGAACGTGCCGTCGCCGTTGTTGCGGTACAACAGATCGGCTCCATAGACCGCGACGAAGATGTCGAAATCGCCGTCATTATCATAGTCGCCTATCGCGCAGCCCACGCCGCCTTCTTCCTTTGCGCGCCCCGGCGCGTCGAGGCCCAGGCTGGGGGCGACATCGGTAAAGCCCGCGCCGTCATTGCGCCAAAGCGCGTCGGTCGCGCCCGACTGGTTGGCCAGGAACAGGTCGAGCTTGCCGTCGCGATTATAGTCGAACCAGCACGCGCCGACGGTCGGCCGCCTGTCGGTTATACCGCCGTCCGCGAACACCTGCTTGAAGACGCCGCCCTGATTGAGGAACAGCTGGTTTGGCCCCGAGCGGTTCGCCGCATAGAGATCGACCTGGCCATCATTGTCATAGTCGATCCAGTTGGCCTGACGACTGATCCGGTCGGGAATGGTGAGGCCGACCTGTTCGGCCATCTCGACGAAATGCTTTCCGCCGTCGCTCTTCCAGATGAAGGAACGGTTGGTCTCCGGCGGCATGACGTTCGATCCGCCCAGCAGATCTAGATAGCCGTCGCCGTTGAAATCACCCCAGCTGAGGCCGCGGATTTCCTTGCCGGTGGTCGGCAGCCCCATGGCCGCGCCGATATTGGTGAGAATACCATCGTCATTGCGATACAGCCGCACTTCGCCGCCCTTCAGCGACACGGCTAGGTCCAGATCGCCGTCCTTGTCGAAATCGGCCCAGGCGTTGGACAGCGATCCGGGAACGGCGAAGGTCTCGCGCTGGATCGCGGTGAACGCCGGATCCGTCGCAGCGCTGGCCGAGCTGGCCATCAAGGCGGCCAGGATCAGGGGCGCGATCGCCCGCACACGCGTCGTGAGTCTTTGCATCGGATCGCCTTTCAAGGCTTCACGCTGGGATTGAAGGCGGTGCGCTCGGACAGGTGCGCCTCGACCTGTTCGCGCCGCAGCCAGAGTTCGCGGAACTCGTCGCGAGACATCATGCCCAGCTGATCGCTGTAGTGGGTGGTGCCGGGCTGGCGGCTGTTGCCGTAACTCATCAGCCCGTAGGCCTTCACCGGGGTGGAGAACTCGATCATCGCCATCCAGGTCTCGCCGTGGGTGGGCGTGCGGATGCCCTTGGCGTCGGGTTCAGACCAGGTGATCACCCGGAAGGCTCCCAGATTGCCGAAGCCGCCGGTCCCAGGCAGGTCAACGCCATCAAGGATGAAGCGCGATGCATCGCCAAAGCGTCGGTCGACGGCGCCATACTTCTTCTTGGTGTTGGCGATGGCCTTGCGCAGTTGCTCGACGGCGGCGGCGGGATCCTTGACGCCATAGGGCGTGCTGGTCGGGCGATCCTGGCTCCACGGGATGGCGTAGCCCGCCTGGCCCGAGAAGGTGGGCCCGGCGAACAGCTTGGCCCATTCCTCGAACAACAGCCCGGCGCGCGCGTCAGCCGTGAACGATCGATCCCATCCGGCCAGCAAGCGCGCGGCCGACTGGACTTCCGGGTCCTTGTCCTTGAGCGCGGCGGGGATCAGGTCGGGCAGGACGCGGTCGGCCATCAGGGCGTGGGTCGACAGCTTCAGGTCCCGGAAACGCTCCAGCGTCAGGTCGTCATTCTCGGCCATCATCTGGACGGCGCTCTGAGCGCGGAAGGATTCCGGCGTGCGAGGGGCCAGATATTTCGGGAAATCATCGGGCTTGTAGGTCATCGGCCAGGTCGTCACCCAGGGCGGGTCATTGGCGTTCTGGACGAAGCCGCCGACCGGATCGGTGACGCGCGGCAGGTCCTCGAACGGATGGGCGTCGGTCCACAGGTAACGCGAGGTGTCGCCGGGGACGAGACCGCTCCAGAAGTTCAGGTCGCCCTCGCTTCGGCGCGGCGCGACGCCGTTGAAGGTGTAGTCGATGTGGCCGTCACGGTCGGCATAGGTGATGTTGAAGGTCGGCACCTGCAGACGCTTCATCGCCGTTTCGTACGCCTTGAAGTTCGGCGCCGTGACCATGTCGAAATACTGTTCCAGCATCTTGGGCCGATCCAGACCCGCCACACGCACGGCCACCGTCGAGCCGTCCTTGCGGTCGAACACCGGACCATGGACGGTCGAGCGCATCTTCAGCGGCTTGACCACAAGGGAGCCGTCCGCCTGTCGCACCTTGTAGGTGGCGATCTGGGTCTTGAACGGCAGCACCTTGCCGTCGAACAGATAGCCGCCGTCCTTCAGCGTCAGCTTGTAGTTGGTCGCGCCCACCATGCTGTTGACGGTGTTGGTGATACCCATCTGCTGGTTGAAGGCGAACCGCACGATCGGCAGGCCCACCTGGGTCGCGCCATAGATCTCGAAGCCCGGCCCGGTCAGGTGGGCCTCGTAGTAGATGAAATAGCCCGTGCCCCACGGCAGATGGGGGTTCTGCAGCAGCAGGGTATTGCCGCTGGCCGTCTTCGAGGGAGCCACGGCCCAAGAGTTGGAGCCCTGGTCGGCGATCTCGGGCGGATCGCCCTCGCCGATCGTCTTCCCGGGCGAGGCCACATAGATGAAGTTCATCAGCCGGTGGGCGTGGGCCACAACGTCGACGCCCGTCACCGGCAGGACCTGTTTCACATCGGCGGCGATGGCTTCGGGATGGGCGGCCGCATAGGCGTTGATGCCCTTGGCGAAGGCGTCGAGATTGGCGCGGAATGCAGGCGTCTGCTGGCGGTACCAGACCTTGGCCCGGTCCGGCACGCCATTGGCCAGCAGCCAGGCGGTGGTCTCTTCATACTCGGGGCCGAAATATTCGGCGCCGCGCCCCCGCGCCTCGCCATAAAGGCGCAGGATGGTGTTGGCGTGGCTCTGCGACTGGGCCCAGCCATAGCCATAGAACACGGCGGCGGTGTCCTTGCCGTAGATGTGCGGGACACCATAGGTGTCCCACAGGATCTCGTTCTTCGTCGGCGCGGCCGGCGCCAGGGCCTGAGCGGGCCGAGGCGCCGGAGCGGTCACGGCCTGGGCCATGGCCGGGCCGGCCGCCAGGCCGACCCAGGCCGTAAGCAGCAGCGCCGATACGGCGCGGCGAAGAATCGTCATGTCCTGTTCCCCTTCCCTCGGGGCCCGCCTGAGCGGCCCCCGCAAAGCATCAACCTCGCGCATCACCCGTTGCGAGGGGTCAGAAATCCCATTGCACCCGGGCGTAGTAGGAGCCGCCGGTGAAGCCGAACGGCGAGGTGCCAGGATATTGGCCGGTGCCAGTATTGATGTTGTAGGAGGTGTTCGCCGCGATCGAGGGCCCGCTGCGCGACGGATAGATGTTGAGCAGATTGTTGGCGCCGACCGCGACATTGACCGACGGCAGAACCTTGTAGCCCACCTCCAGATCGGTGATCCACTTGGCCCCGTACTTGCGATCGTTGGCCGCGATGTTCTGGCGGATCACATAGCTGCCAAAGCGGGTCTGGCGCAGGTTGACGTTCAACTTGTTCCACGACCAGTTGGCGCCCAGGCTGACCTTGTCCTTCGGGAACGCCGTGGTCAGATAGCCCTGGCTCAGCCGGTCAAACAGGACATAGCTCGAGCCCAGCGCCGCCAGCTCGGAGGGGTTGGCGATGATGTCGGTGATCTCGGTCTTGTTGTGATTGTAGCCGAGCGTCAGACGCAGCGTGCCGTAATCGCCCAGTTCCTGACGATAGGCCGAGACCAGGTCGACGCCGCGTGTGCGGGTGTCGATAGCGTTGGTGTAGTACTGGGCGCTGATCGAGCTGGGCAGGCCGTTGGCGACCAGGATGTTGCTGACCGCCGTGCCCGTGAGGGTGCTGGTGATGGCGATCCGGCCATCCACGTCGATCTGGTAGGCGTCGAGGGTGATGCTGAGGCGCGGCAGCGGCTCCAGGGTCAGGCCCAGGCTGTAGTTCTTTGACTTCTCCGGCTTAAGCGCCTCGGCGCCCAGGGCGACGGCTTCGCGCGATCCCACCGGCAGGGTCTTGATCTGCAGCAGGTCGAGCACGCCATTGACCTGGCGGAACTGGCTGGAACTGGCGGCGTAGTTTTCCTGGGCCAGGCCCGGCGCGCGGAAGCCGGTGCTGGCCGCCCCGCGAATGGCCAGCCACGAGGTGAGCTCGTAGCGGCCGTTGACCTTGCCCACCACGGTGTCGCCCGAGGCGTCATCATAGTCCTCGTAGCGGACGGCCGCGCCCAGGAAGAGCTTTTCAAGGCTGTAGCCGACCTCGCCATAGGCCGCGTAGTTGTTGCGCGACGACTTGCTGGCGTCGGTGGGCTGGAAGCCCGGCGCGGCCTGGGCGCCGGTCGCGGGCCGCGAACCCGCCGAAGGCTGGCCGGCCGGAATGACATAGGTTCCAGCCGCGTAGCTCAGGGGCTCGCCGGCGCCGATCTGATAGGTCTCGTGGCGATGTTGCGCGCCGAACGACAGCTGCAGGTCGCCGCCGCCGGCGGTGAAGCCCCGGGTCACATCCAGCGAATTGACCCACTCGGACGAGACCAGCTTGCCGACGTAGAAGTCGGTCGGGCTTGCCGGACCCAGGCTGGCGTTGATGCTCTCGGAGACATGCTCCTTGGCCAGATCCTTGCCGAAGGTCGACGACACGTCCCAGGACCAGCCGCGAAGATCGCCGCGCGCGCCGACCGCCAGTTCGAAGTCGTCTTCCTTGATCACCAGATTGGGCCGGAAGCCGTCCGGATAGACCTGCGGCAACGCGTTGACGTTGGTGGGCGCCCGGAACGTGAAGGGCAGGTCGGAGACCCGATGGCTGTAGGTGCCGAACGAATAGACGGTCACCGCCCCCACGTCGTAGTGGCCGTTATAGCCGAGATTGACGCCGTTCTGCGGCAGCACGCCGGAATTGCGGGTCACCAGGCGATTGACCGTGGCCTCGCGCGCGTCGAGGGCGCCATTGACCAGGGGATAGAGGCGCACGCTCTTGGCGATCGGTTCGGCGCGGTTCGAGAGCGCCTGGTCCTTGGTCGCGAAGAACAGGTTCAGGAACCCGCTCTCGCCGATCTTCGCGCCGAAACTGCCCTGGGTCAGCGTGAACTGGCCATCGTCACGATCGAAGTTCTGGCCGTGGGTGACAGTGAGCGAACCGCCGGGCGCGTCCTTGAGGATGATGTTGATCACGCCGGCGATGGCGTCGGAGCCATATTGGGCGGCGGCCCCGTCGCGCAGGACTTCGATCCGGCCGATCGACGAGGTGGGGATCAGGTCCAGGTCCGCGGGCACCGAGCCATTGTAGAGCGACGAGACCGAGTTGATTAGCGAGGTCTTGTGGCGACGCTTGCCGTTGACCAGCACCAGGGTCTGGTCGGGGTTGAGGCCGCGCAGGCCGCCCGTGGCGATCACGGTGGCGGTGCCGCCGCCGGCCCGGGCGGGCAGGTTGAAGGACGGCACCAGGGTCTGAAGGGCCTGAAAGGCGCCCGCCTTGCCGGTGCGTTCCAGATCGGCGGCGCTCAGCACGTCGATGGGCGTGGGGCTGTCGATGACGGTGCGGGCGACGCCGCGTGTCCCGGTGACCACAACTTCGGCCACTTCAGCGGGCGTGGTGTCCGGGCGCGGCCGCTGGCGCGGCGGCGGCGGCGGTGTCCTGAGCCACGAAGGCTCCCGACGCGCTGGCCTTGATCAGGCCCGCAGCGGGCTCGGCCGTCAGAGCGATCAGTCCGTCCTTCATGATCGCCACGCGCAGGGGCGAACGTTCGATGATGGTTTCCAGGGCCTGGCGGGTCGGCATCCTGCCGTTGACGGCCGGCGATCTGAGGCCCGTGATCTGATCATAGGGATACAGCAGCCGCACGCCCGACTGCTGGGACAGCGCATTCAGCGCGCCCTGCATCGGCTGGGCGGCGATGTTGAAGTCCTTGGACGCTTCCGCCGCCGCAGCGGGAAACGCCGCCGCCGCGACCGTGGCCATCAACGCGCCGCGATACCAGGAATTGAAACGAGATCCACCAGCCATTTGTCGACGCCCCCGAGCGCTATTGAACAGTCTCAATGACCTCCAACGAGCCGCCCTCGGGAGAACCGCCATCCGCACCCAGAATAAATTTCAGGGTCGCGCTATTTTTCAGGATCGGGTGACCAGCAGGATGCTGCCGTCGGCGGCCGGGATCGCGCTGACCGGAAAACTGCCCTCGACCGCAGTCAGGAACTTGTCGGCCTCATCCACCTCAAAACGGCCGCCCACGCGCAGATTGGCCAAGCGCGGGTCCCCGATGATGATCGGCGGCCCCCGATAGCGATTGAACTCCGCCACCGCCTGGGCCAGCGTTTCGCCGTCCAGTTCGATCACGCCATCCTGCCAGGCCGTGCGCTGGCGAAGCACGGTCGGGTCCAGCGCCGTCGGGGCCATGGCCCCAGACCCGATCACCGCGCCGCCGCCGGCGACGATCTTCGGCGCGCTGGGCCGGTTGACGTCGACCGCGCCATCGGCCACGGCGACGACGCCTTCGGTGACCGTCAGCTCGACCACGGTGTCGCGAATACGCACGTTGAAGGCCGTGCCGACCGCGCGCAGGCGCGCCGCGCCCGCATCCACCAGGAACGGCCGACTGGCGTCGTGGGCCACCTCGAACAGAGCCTCGCCCTTGACCAGCCGAATGCGCCGGCTGTGCTTGCGCAGGGCCACCTCGACAGCGGAATTGGTGTTCAGGTGGATGCGCGAGCCGTCGGCGAGGGTGATGACCCGACGCTCTCCCAACCGCGTATGGTACAGATCCACATCGCGCGCATAGCGCCAGACGGCCGTGCCGGCCACCGCCGCGATCGAGGCGGCGATGGACCCGCGGATCAGCGCCCGGCGCGACACCGGCGGCCGGGCGGCCAGATCGGCCGGCGCATCGGGAGCCTCGATCGACGGGGGACTGGCCTTCAGGCGCTCGCCGGCCTCCCAGGCCAACTCCATCCGCGCGAAGGCCACGGCGTGGCGGGGATCGGCTTCTATCCAGTCGAGAATGGCCTGACGCTCATCCGCGTCGACGCCGCCCTGCAGCCTAGCGACGAACGCCGAGGCCTTCTCTTCGATCGCCTGCCTTTCCGGCGCTGCGGGTGCTGCGGTCAAAACTGTCTTCCTCGCGCTCGGACATAGCCTTGGCCACGAGCATCACAGCTCTAGCAAGATGCTTCTCTACTGTCGAAACGGATAGGGACATACGAACCGCTATCTCCTGGAACGAAACATCGTGCACGCGGCGCAAAATGAACACCTGGCGGCATTGCGTGGGCAAGGTTTCGATGATCGCGTGCAGTCGGCGCAATTCGTCGCGCGCGGTCAGGCACGCTTCCAGGCTGTCATCGCTGCGCAACGTGTCCAGATCGGCGACAAAATCGAGCGAGACGATGGTCTCCCGCCGCAGCGTGTCGATCAGCAGGTTGCGCGCGATCGTGAATAGGTAGCCGCGCCCCGTCGGAATGCGGCTGATATCCTTGGCCGTGTAGGCCCGGGCCAGGCTTTCGGCCACCAGATTGTCCAGGTCGAAGCCCTGCGGGCATACACGGCGCAGGCGCGAGCGAAGCGCCGCTTCATGAGGCAGGATCACCGCCTTGAACCAGTCCAGGCGCGCCGTCAGACCGTCCATGGTGTCGTCCCTCCGGACAAGAGGCGGCGCAACGGCGCGCCCCGCGCAGAACAGCCCGTCGAACCACCGGCGTCGACGCCAAAGGCGCGGTTGAAGGCGCGGTAGGACCTGACCGCGCAAGACCGTCGCACTTTGCGATCAAATGCGGGCATTCCGGCCGGCGGGACGGCAACCGAAGCGTGCGACGCCGATTGACGGCGCGGCCGGATAGCGGAAACCCGCGCGCCGTCCGTTTCAACAGAACACGAGGGCGAACGCCGGGGCGGTCGAGCCGCGAACGCGCCACACACTGTCAGCCGCCCGGACGCCAGGGAGATGGAACTTTGGGAGAGACCTTCGATCGTCGCCGACGGATCAAGTCGATCATCGGCGGCTCGGCCGGCAATCTGGTCGAATGGTACGACTGGTACGCCTATTCGGCCTTCACGCTGTATTTCGCGCCATCGTTCTTTCCGTCCGACGACCCGACCGCCCAGCTCCTGAGCGCGGCGGCGATCTTCGCGGTGGGCTTCATCATGCGACCGATCGGCGCCTGGATCATGGGCATTTACGCCGATCGCAAGGGCCGCAAGGCGGGCCTGACCTTCTCGGTCACCCTGATGTGCGCCGGATCGCTGATGATCGCGGTGACGCCGGGCTATGACCGGATCGGCATTCTGGCGCCGGCCATCCTGCTGATCGCCCGGCTGCTGCAGGGACTCTCGGTCGGCGGCGAGTACGGCGCCTCCGCGACCTATCTGTCCGAAATGGCCGGGCGCGAGAACCGGGGCTTCTTCTCCAGCTTCCAGTACGTGACCCTGATCTCCGGCCAGCTGATCGCCCTGTGCGTGCTGCTGCTGCTGCAGGCGATCCTGCCCGTCCACGACCTGGAGGCCTGGGGCTGGCGCATTCCCTTCGCGGCCGGCGGCGTGCTGGCCATCGCCGTCTTCTACATCCGGCGCGGCCTGACCGAGACCGACAGCTTCATCGCCGCCAAGCGCGATCCCCAGGCCGTCTCCAGCGGCTGGGCGCTGTTTCGCCATCACCCCAGGCAGGCGATGACCGTGATCCTGCTGACCGCCGGCGGGACCTTGGCCTTCTACGCCTACTCGACCTACATGCAGAAGTTCCTGGTCAACACCTCCGGCTTCAGTCGCGAGTCGGCGACGGCGATCACGGCGGCGGCTCTGTTCGTCTACATGCTGCTGCAGCCTGCGGCCGGCGCGCTGTCGGACCGCATCGGTCGCAAGCCGCTGATGATCGGCTTCGGCGTCCTGGGCGTGGCCTTCACCTGGATCATCTTCCGCACGCTGGAGACCACCAGCAGCTCGTTCGTCGCCTTCCTGCTGGTGCTGGGCGCCCTGGTGATCGTCACCGGCTATACGGCGATCAACGCCGTCGTGAAGGCTGAGCTTTTCCCGGCCCACATCCGAGCGCTGGGTGTCGCCCTGCCCTACGCCATTGCCAACACGCTGTTTGGCGGCACCGCCGAATATGTGGCCCTTTGGTTCAAGGGCCACCGCATGGAGCGCGGCTTCTATATCTACGTCACGGCCATGATCGCCGTGTCGCTGATCGTCTATCTGCGCATGCCTGACACACGAAAGACCAGTCTCATCCACGAGGACTAGGCCCCAGGGGACGCTCGGCGATCGATTTTCGTCGGACATGGATGCGTCGCCAACAGGAAGCCGCCGGCGCGAGACCACCGCGCCGGCCGGTACCCAAGCGTGGCCTTGCGGGGACCTCGCTGCAAATCAGATCGATTTAGTAGGCATTAAGCCCTGCTAACAGTTCGTCCTGCCGACTCGTCGGGAGGGAATAGTCTGTAGCGCGAGAAGCCGACCTGGGCGCCGCACCGGACTCGGGGCCTCAAGGCGCCAGCACTGATGGCCGCGTTCGCCCCATCCCCCGCCATCCAAAAGGCGCGGCGGAGATCTTGACGAGGCTTTGGACAATAGACCCGAAAAGCGGGCCAGGCGCAGAGCGCATCGGATCAGAACGTTCGGCGCTCCGTGGTAACCGCCGGTAAAATCTGGTGAATCTCAGGGCCTGGACGTCGCCCGGTCGGTGGTGAGGCGATAGATCGACGCCTGCGCGAAGGCGCGCACGTGACTCAGGAGCAACGCCATGACCTTACCCACCCGCCTAACGCGACGCACGGCCCTGCAGGCTGGCGCGGCGGTGATCGGCATGAGCGTCGGCGGCGCGGCGAATGCGGCCGGCAAGGTGATGGCCGCGATCCCGGAGACGGAGGGTTACGCCCCTGTGCGGGGTGGCCGCATCTATTGGCGCAAGTTCGGTTCCGGCCCGAACACGCCGCTACTGCTCGTGCACGGCGGCCCGGGCGCGGCCCACAACTATCTGCTGACGATGAAGGCCTTGGCCGACGAGCGGCCCGTAATTTTCTACGACCAACTGGGCTGCGGGAAAGCCGACGCGCCAACCGACGAGGCGCTCTACTCGATCCAGCGTTCCGTCGACGAGCTTGACGCCGTGCGAGCTGCGCTCGGCCTGCACGAGGTGGTGCTCTACGGCCATTCGTGGGGCACGCTCCTGGCCATCGAATATCTTTGCCAGGGTCGCGGCAAGGGTGTCGAAAAGCTGATCCTCGGCGGAGCCGTCGCCAGCATCCCTCAGGCCGTCGCGGGCTTCCATCGCCTGATCGACGGCCTGCCCGACGGCTTCGCCGCCAAGCTCCACGGTCTGGAGGCGGCCGGCAAGATGGGCTCGCCTGAATACGCCGCCCTGGTCCAAACCTTCTACGACATCTATCTGCTGCGCGTCGCGCCGACGCCGGACGCGCTGGTCTCGTTCGACGCTTTGGCCAAATCGATCTCCTATCGCGTGCTCAACGGCCCCAACGAGTTCACGATCACCGGCGTCATGAAGGACTGGGATCGTCGCAGGGATCTGAAGGCCATCCGACCGCCGACGCTGATCATCACCGGGGAGTTCGACGAGATCACCCTCGACTGCCATCAGACCATCCGCGACGGGGTCGCCGGTCCAAGCCAGTTGGTCGTCATGCCGGGCTGCTCGCATATGACCATGGTCGAAAAGCCCGACCAGCATAACGGGCTGGTTCGAAGCTTCCTGGCCAAGGGCTGAGAACCCTATCGGCGCAGGTTCAGAACAGGGTCATCTGGAACCCCAACCAGATCGTGCGCCCGTTGTTCTTGATCTGGTAGGCCGGCCCGTAGTCGCTGGCCGATGCACGGTCCGTGGTGTCCTGATCGAGCAGGTTGCGCCCTTCGATCAGGATCCGCAGCCTGTCGCTCGCCTGCCAACTGGTCTGAAAATCGACCAGGGGCTCGTACTTGGTGCGCCGGTCATTGGCCCGATCGTAGGTGAAGGTCGGCGTCGACGACATGTCCTGCACCGACAGGTTGGCGGCCAGCCGCCCCCGATTATAGGCCAGGGCCGCATTGCGAAAATGACGCGGCGCGGCGGGGACGAGCCGTGTGTCGCTGGGGGCCACGCCGCCGCCGCCGTTGAGCGCCGTGAACCTATAGTCGAGATAGACGTAGGACACGGTGACGGTCCAGATCGCGCGAGCTGTCGGGCAGGCCCGGCAGCTTGGGATCGGACCACACAGCCTCCAGACCCCGCACGCGGCCATACACCCGCTTGCCGTTCACCTGGCGCACATTGCTGGTGTAGGTCGTGATCTCTCGAGAGCCGTCGGGCGCCACTGACAAGCTGCTGCTGACGGCGGGGATATCACGCAGGGCTTTGGCAAAGGCCGCCGAGCGAGACGTAGGCGCCGCCGTAGTAGTATTCGGCCGAGGCGTCGAAATTGGTCGAGCGGATCGGCATCAGATAGGGGTTGCTGTAGCTGATCGACCGCGTCACCGGCGTGTCGTAGCTGGTTATCAGACGGCGTGAGGCGCTGCCCAGCGCCGGCCGCTCCAGCGTCTTGGTGAAGGCCCCGCGCAGCTTGAGCCTGTCGGTCATGTCGTAGAAGCCATAGACGCTGGGCAGAACGTGCCAGTAGCCTTGCTGGTAGCGCGCCTGAACGTAGCTGCCCAGCGCATCCGGCTCATACTGGTCGACTTCACGATGGGTGTGGGCGGCCCGCACTCCGGCCGACAAACGCGCTCGCCGCCAGCCGTACGAGACGACGCCGTAGCCGACCCCGATGGTCTCTGATCCGTTGAAATTCTGGCCGTACCCGTCGGCCGGATCCGCCGCGTAGGCGCCGTTGGCGTCCGGGGCCGGCGTTCCTCGCTCCCGCAGGCGGTCGAGCACGGCGTCGATGTTCCAGTCGATCGGCTGAAAAAGCGTCAGGGCGGCGGCGGCCGTGACGTCAGACAGGGCGATCGCGCCGGGCAGCGGCATGCGGGCATAGCCCCGCTGCAGATTGCTGCGATCCTGCGTCTTGACCTGCACGCCAAGCTTGACGCCCGCTCCTAGGTCGGTCGGCGCAACGTTGTGATCGTAATCGACGCGGGCGAAATAGTTCTGATCGCGGCTCAAGGTGTCGCCGACCGTCAGCTTGCCGGCTAGGTGGTAGTTGGCAGGGTCGCCCGTCAAAGCGTTTGCGCCGGGCGTGAAATCGAGCCCGTCATGGCCGAAGCTGTAGCCTATCGGCGTCGTAAGGGGGCTGGACGCAAGGGCGAAGCCATTGGTCGAAATCGGCTGGGACGAAACCCTGTTGAGCGTCACGCCCAAGCGGAACGAAAGGGCGTCGCCCGCGGCAAGTCCATAGTCCCCACCCAGCTGGACGATGTGATCGGCCATCTGGGGAGAACTGCGATTGAAGCCGTAGCTGACCCCTGCCCCACCAAACTGACCCGAACGGGTCGACACGTTTGTGGCGTCTGCGGCAGCGACGCTCACGGTCGCGGTGCGCTGCTCAGCGGTGAAGTCGTGGCGCATCAAAAAGTACTCGGCGAACAGCGACAGCCGCTCGCTGGGCCGAGCGTCCAGACGACCCATCACTGAAATCCGCTGGGTGCTGGTATAGGTTTCCCCGCGGGTCAGGGCGCCGTTTGGGACAAGGGCGCCGGCGAGCCGGCTGAAGCTTGTCGCCGAGACAGCGTCCTGGCGGGATCCCAGGCGGTCGAGGCTGGCGCCGATCGCCAGACCAAGGCGTCCCTGTTCGTCCAGCGCCCCCTTCCATGTCCCGACGAGGCGAACGGGACGACGGCTGTCGCGAAGACCGCCCGAACGATTGTTGTCGCCCACCAGCCCTCGCAGGTCGGCGATGCGCTGTCCCTCATTGTCCAGGCCACTGATCGTGGTCAAGGCTACGTGGGCGGAGTTGGCGTTCTCATCCAGATCCGGAGTGACCGTCGTCGTCACGGTGATCGATTTGGTGAAATAGGCGGGGAGCAGCTCCGTCGCGGTGGCGTGCGAGGTGTTGACGTAGTTTGTCAGCAGCACACCGTCGATCGACTGCGAGGCGGCGGCGTTGTTGAGCCCTCGGATTTGGACATAACGGTTCTCGCCGCTCTGGGTCTCGTTGCGGCGCACGCCCGGCAGTCGCGCCAGCACGTCGGAAAGGTCCAAGTTGGGAAGCCGCTGGATTTCCAGCTGCGTGATCGTGTCGACCACCGTGTCGCTGGCCCGTTTCAGATCGCCGGCGCGCGGACCGCCCGTCACGATGACCTCCTCCAGCGGGGTGGCCACGTCGGCGTCGGGCGCCCCCTGCCTTATGCGGGCCTGCGTCGGCGGACGTCGAGCGGCGATCGACGGATTGCTGCGGACTGACCGCAGGATGATCGTCCGCCCATCGTCCTCGGCCACGGACAGGCCGGCGCCGGCGATCAGCCTGTCGAGCGCGACCCGGGGGGCCATCACGCCCTGAACGGCCGGAGCTTGGCGACCGACGATCGCCTCACCGGGAAAGAAAATCTGCACCCCGGCCTGGCGGGCGAACTCGTTGAGCGCCTCGCCCAGCGGCCGCGACGGGATTCGAAAGGCCCGCTCGGCGGCCAGGCCCGCGACCGGCGCCAGCCAGAGCGCGGAACACAAAACCTGCGCCGCCAAGCGCCGCGTCCATGAAAGGGCGCCAGGGTTCATGGCTTTGAAATCCCAGGGCCAAGCGTGTTCGGTCCACCTTGGCCGAGGATGGCCGAAACCGCAGCCACCTCCAAAGCTATTTAGCCGGGCTTTTGTGACAGTAGAATTCTCTGCCCCGAACCTGTGACCGCGACACCCTTGGTGATTTCCAACGCTCGAAGGAAGGCGCTCGGATCATCGGCGACGAACCGCCCACCGACCCGCAAGCCGCCAAGCGCCGGATCGGCGATGACGATCTTGCGGATCAGGTGACGGTTGTACTCATCGACGGCTTCAGCCAGGGACTGGTCCACGAACAAGATCTCGCCATTGCGCCAGGCGGCCAACGCCTCCAAGTCTTCATTGGAAACGGCGCGGACCAAGGGCCGGTCCGACGTCAGCAACAGAGCGTGCGGTCCGCGAACAACGGTGCTCGTGGTCTGAAGACCGGGCTCGTCGGCCCAGGCTTCTCCGCGCAGGATGGTCAAATCCACGAGCCCCCCGCGCAGGCGGGCGTTGTAGAGCCCAGGAGACAGGCGGGTGCCACCCTGTTCGCCCGTGAGCTGGACGGGCGCCGCATCGCTCGCCAGGTCCAACGCAATCTCCCCGCGCTCGAGCCAGAGGCGCATCCCGTGGCCATCGCGGCGGCGCCAGGAAGCGGCGCTGTCAGTATTGAGGATCAAGGCCCCGGTCTTCGGCAGGACGACGCGGCGAACAACGCCCACGGACGTCGAAGCGCGTGTGCGCGCATAGACCCGGCTGGCAAACAGGCCTCCGCCGCCCAACGACAGGGCGGCAAGACCCGCAGCCACCGCCGACCGCCGCGAAACGCTCGGCTTGCGCGCTGCGACGTTCGCCGGTGAACCCTCCCGGGCGGCTTCCGCCGTGCGCTGCGCGGCGCTCGCCACCCTGACGAAGGCTAGGGCGTTGCCCGGGTCGGCCGCGCGCCAGCGCTCGAACGCCACCTCGTCCAACGTGCCCAGATCGGCGCGCGCCAGCCAAAGGCCAGCTTCGCGCAGCGCCTCGTCTTCCGCCTTTGCGTGGGTTGATCGCCGTTTTCCGATCACGCCTGGAACTTGCCTTTCATCTGTCTTGTAAGGAGGACGTTTGGGATCGCCATCGCCACCACCTTTAGGCGGCGCCTCGCCCTATCGTGATCGGTTGAGCTTGGTCGCCGGCGCTTGGACGTCCTCCTTCCCCGGACCGACGGCAGGTTCGGCTGGAGCGGTCGCCACGGCTTGAGCGATCAGAAAATGCGCGCGCGCCAAGCGCTTTTCCAGGGTCGAAGGGCTCACGCCCAGCCGCCGGGCGACCTCGTGCGGCGAGCGCTCTTCGATCCGGCGCAGCACGAAGACCTGTCGGCACCGGTCGGGCAATCCCTTGAGCGCCGCATTCAGGCGCGCTAATTGCTCGCGCGCCGCCACCACGCGGAAAGCATCCGGCGTCTCGTCGGCGACATCGACGTTCTCCACTTGAGACAGCTGGTCGAAGCGCGCGATCCGGGCCCGACGCAGCGTGTCGATCGCCAGGTTCTTCATCAGCCTCAGCATGTAGGCTTGCGGCGCGTCGATCCTCATCCACGCTTCGCTGCTCAGAACTCGGGTGAAGGCGTCCTGAACCAGGTCGCGCGCCGCGTCGGCGTCATCCACCATCTTCCGTGCCGCGGCGAGCAACATCGGCTCCAAGGGCAGGATCTCATCGATGAACCAACTGTCGATGGGGCGAAGGTGCGACACGGCTTCGACGTCCTGCGGCGTGTTGGCGGCCTGCGCGATTGAAAGCGGAACACGACCTCAAGGACGCCTCTGCCGATAGCCGAGCGTCGGCGGATCGACAAGGCCACTGAGGCCGTCCAACCCGCAGCCTTTACTCCTTTTAACCAAGGGATGGAAATCGGAGCGGCGCTTGGCGATCGAGGCCGACTTGCGAGCGGCGCGGCGATCGTCGGGGCGGCACTTTTCTTCGCGCGCAACTTGGAGGCGTTCAGCCTACGGCTCGTCCTCTAAAGGCGGGCCCGAAGAGGAAGGGCCAAGACGGCTCGACAGGTGGCGTCCCCCGACCTTGAACTTCCTATTCCTGGAGCGCGCGAAAAACGTGACGAGTTTAGAAACCGCCAGTCGGCGACTGGACCGGGAAGCCAACGGGTCCGGCGAGAAAGTCTATAGTTTCGGCGAGTATCGCCTGATCCCCGCTCGCCAACTGCTGTTGCGCGGCAGCTATCCCGTTCGTGTCGGCACGCGGGCGCTAGACCTGCTTCGCCTGCTGGTCGAGCGGCAGGGCGAACTTGTCAGCGAAGAGCAATTGATCGGGCACGCCTGGCCCGACACGTTCGTCCATGAGAGCAATCTGAAGGTCAATATCGCGGCGTTGAGACGGACCCTGCTTCAAGGGCGATCCGAGTTGCCGTTCATCGCCACTATTCCAGGTCGCGGCTATCGCTTCGTCACGCCGGTGCGGGTTGAAACCGAAACCTTGCCGGCTTTCGCTCTCCCCCAGGCAGGCTCCCCCCACGACCACCTGCCGCCATCTCGCGCGCTGATCGGTCGGGACGAGGACATCTCCGACCTGGCGGCCGAACTGATCGCGACGGGCTTCCTCACGATCGTCGGCCCGGCCGGGGTGGGCAAGACCGCTGCGGCGGTGACCGTCGCGCGGCAAGTCGCCGAACACTATGAGGACGGCGTTCGCTTCATCGACTTTTCCATGATCGGCGACGCGCGCCTGGTGTGCCCGGCCATCGCGTCTTCGATAGGGGCGAGCGGCCCGCTCGCGGATCTGCTCTGCGGGATCCTGGAAGCGCTACGAGGCCAACGCAGTCTCCTGGTCTTCGACAATTGCGAGCATTTGCTGACGTCAATCAGCCTGGTGGCCGACCAGATTCGCTCCGCGCTTCCCGATATCGGGATCCTGGCGACCAGTCGCGAGCCATTGCGATCGCAGTTCGAAACCATCCACAGCCTGCCCCCCCTGCCCTATCCCGACGAAGGGCCGACGATGAGCCTCGAGGACGCCTTGAGCTTCTCGGCCGTCGAGCTTTTCGTAGCGCGAGCCAACGAAGCCACGGGCTATGAACTGAGCGCCCCGGACGTCCAGGCGGTGACTGCGATCTGCCGCAAGCTCGACGGCGTCCCCCTCGCCATGGAACTCGCCGCGTCGCGCCTCGCTTCCGAAGATTCCGCGACCTTGCTGCGTCGTCTTGAGCTTGGTTTTGACGTCTTGAACTATGGCCCTCGAAACGCTCCGGCCCGTCATCAGACGTTGGTGGCGACCCTGGACTGGAGCTACCGCCTCCTATCCGACCGAGAGGCCAAGGTGCTGCGATGGCTGTCGGTGTTTGCGGGCGCCTTCACGCTGGATGACATCGTCGCTTTGGGCGCTGGCCTGGATGTGCCAGCGGATGACCTTGTGCGGTGCGTCGGCAATCTCGCGACCAAGTCCCTGGTATCCTCACGTCTCTCGGAGGGGCGGGTCCTGTACCGGATGCTCGGCGCGACGCGCGCCTATGCAGGCGAGCGTCTGAGGCAGGCGGGCGAGGAACCGCGCATCCTGGCCCGCCATGCCGTTGTTTTGCTATCACTCTTCGAGCGGGCCGAACAGGAGTGGCCATGGCGCGCGGCACAGGACTGGACGGCCTGCTACGCGCCACGCCTCAGTGATCTGCTCAAGGCCATAGATTGGGCGCTGGGGCAGGATGGGGCGGTGACGATTGGTCTTCGCCTGACTTGCCTCGCGGCGCCGCTTTGGGATCAGCTGTCCCTGACCAGTGAGAGCCTGTCGCGTTTGCAGCTTGCTTTGGATCTGGCCAAGTCTTGCCCTGGCTACGCCAGAGACGAGACCTTTGTCAGGGCGCGGTCGCTGCTCGTCCGGTGGCGGGACACCCAGGCGGCGTGACGGCCCGAAATCGGCTCAAGCTCTCAGCCAGCTCTCGACGCGGCGGCTGTTGGCGCTCATCCAGGCGCGGGCGGCCTGTCTCGGCGTTCGCCCGTCGATATTGACGAGCCAATCCATCTCGATCACGCCCTCTAGCCCGATGACGACGCGGCTCAGCACCTGGCGCGCATGCGGCGCGATAGTCTCAAGCCGGCCGCGCGGCGCCACCAGCACGGCGCTATTGTCGCCGCCGAGAACGCCGTTGGGGTCGGCCAACATCCGCAGGCCTCCGTCGCGATTCAGGTACTGCGGCGTCCAGGTCGGCAGGACGAACCATCGGCGCTCGTTGAGGGCCTGGTCACGGGCCGCGATCCAGTCAGCCTGAGGTCCGTCGCGAAAGACGTAGCCAAGCCGGTCCAGCCCATAGGCGACGATGGCATGTGATGACATCGCGCTGGTCATGGCGATGAGGCCCTCGCCCCGGATCGTCTTCTCCATCCGGTCAGCGACGGAGGGATTGGCCAGATCCCTGATCGACGAGAGCTCCCGCTCCGGAACATAGTCGGGCGTCGCCCAGAAGAGCCGGGCGCCTTCGTAGAGCTTGGCCAGGACTTCCGTTTGCGCGCCATAGAGCGCCCAGCAGGCCGCGTGACCCTCGGGCAGCCAGGCGGCCACCATCAGGTCGATCGAGCCTTGGCCCAGCAGCGGGAAAATCTCGTGCTGGGCGCCGATCACGGTGCGCACCTGGTAGCCCTCCCGCTCCAGAAGCTCCTGCACCACCGCCCCCACGACCGAGTGAACGCTGAGGCCGATTTGACCGATGATGAGCGTCGTACGACCCGCGCCGCAGCCGGGCGGGATGTCAGCGGTCATGGGCGCTCGACCGGGCCGGGGCGCCGCTAATCACGAGGATGCCGCAGCGCGGGCGCGCGGAGGCAAGACGGCCTAGCCCGAGCCCCATTTTACCCTCCCAGACGGCAGACTTTGTCCCGAGACAATCTAGTCGTCAGGACGCCGTCCGCCAGTAAAGGGAAGTCAATTCCGATCGCCCGAACAGGACACAAAACTTATATATATCAAATATTTGCCCCCCATTGAGGTTTTGACCAACCTTAACCAGCCGAGGGCGAACTTCGGAAGGGGTGCTGGCGGCGCCGACCGGTCACCGCCCTCCAGGGTAGAATTCAACGCTCACACGCGTCGGGCTGATGTTCCATCGCCTACGACTGACCGCCAGCGCCAGCCCGCGGAGCGAGGCACGCTTCCCATCGATCACCGCTCGACGGCCTTCCAATGCAGCGTTTGGACGCGGCGACACTCATCAGGCCGCGAACAGCCCGCCCCAATATTTACCACGCTTTACGCAGTTAAACATTCAATCACGATATGATCGCTCCGCAACTGCCAGACACGAGCGGACAACGAACTCAATACAACAAGATATGTCGCCAATATTACCAATCAAGTGAGGCGAACATTTCGGCGTCAATAGCGCCGACGGCTGCCAACAACGCGACAGTCGGGCGACTGGCCGCGATCTTTCAGGAGAAACCAATCATGAAACGCATCCCCCTGGCCGCCCTGATCGCGGCCGGCCTCCTCGCGGCGCCGGCGATCTCCGCCGCAACGGGCCTGGCGACGAACGCCGCTTCGGCGATCCGCACTGTTCCCGTCATCCACTACAAGAGCGCCACCGTCGACGGCGTGAAGGTCTTCTACCGTGAGGCCGGGCCGGCCAACGGACCCGTCGTGCTGCTGCTGCACGGCTTCCCGACTTCCTCGCATATGTTTCGCAACCTGATCCCGCTACTGGCCGACAAGTATCGGGTCATCGCGCCAGACTATCCGGGCTATGGCCAGAGCGACGCGCCGGACCACACGATCTTCTCCTACACCTTCGCCAACCAGGCCGACATCGTCGACAAGCTGGTGACCCAGCTGGGCGCCAGGCGCTACACCATGTACGTCATGGATTACGGCGCCCCGATCGGCTACCGCTTGGCGCTGAAGCACCCCGAACGGGTCAGCGGCCTGATCGTCCAGAACGGCAACGCCTACAACGAGGGCCTTCAGTCGCCGTTCTGGGATCCCATCAAGGTCTATTGGGGTGACCGCTCGCGGAAAAATCGCGATGCGCTGAACAATCTGGTCACGCTGGACATCACCAAGTTCCAGTACACCGACGGCATGGGCGACGTGGCGCGCATCAGCCCCGACAACTGGGTTCACGACCAGGCGCTGCTCGACCGTCCCGGCAACCGCGACGTTCAGTTGGACATGCTCGGAGACTACGGTTCCAACGTGCCGTTCTATCCGGACTTCCAGAAGTTCTTCCGCGAACGCCAGCCGCCGACGCTGATCGTCTGGGGCAAGAACGACAAGATCTTCCCCGAAGAAGGCGCCCATCCCTATCTGCGTGATCTGCCCAAGGCCGAGATCCACATCCTCGACAGCGGCCACTTCGCCCTGGAGGACAGGCTGGACGTCATGGCGCCGCTGATCCGCGACTTCCTCGATCGCAAGGTCCGCTAAGCGAAGACGCCTTGCTCGGACATCCGGCGTCCGAGCAAGGCGTCCTATGCGTGACAGGACTGAGCCGCCTAAGCCTTGGCCACTTCTTGCGCCTTGACGAAGCTCTCCATCACGGCGGCGTAGTTGGGTGCGGCCAGCGCGTAGAGCTTGGCGAGATCGCCGGCCTCCGGGCGCGCCCAGGTGCGATGAAGCTCGCTGAGCAGAGCATTCGCGGAGATGGGTTTGACCCCGCCCTGGACGAAGCGCGCCAAGCTCGTGCGCGACGCCATTTCACTGGGATCGCCAGAAGCGTCGATGATCGCATAGACCTCGTAGCCTGCGGCCACGGCATCGAGGGCGGGAAACATCACGCAGACGCTCGTCCAGACGCCGGCCATGATCAGGGTCTTCCGTCCGGTGGAGCGGACCTGGGCGACGAAGTCGTCATTGTCCCAAGCGTTCACTTCGCCCTTGCGGGGGACATAGACCGCGTGCTGGGCGAACTGGTCGATCTCGGGCATCAGCGGACCATTGGGGCCGGAGGGCACCGAAGCGGTGGTGATGACCGGGACGTTGAGCAAGGTGGCCAGCTTGGCGACCATTTCCACGTTGCGGCGCAGGTCGGCCACCGGGATGTCCTTGACGGTCTGGAACAGGCCGGCCTGATGATCCAGCAGCAGGATCACCGCATCGCTGGGGTCTATGAGCGCGGCGCCGCCCCCGGTGGCTAGGATGCTGGTCTTGGCTTTGGGCGACGTTGTCATCGTATTTCTCCGCTGGATGGACCGCTCATCGTCCGACGGAAGCGTCGCGTGGGGCGGCGACCCGAAGGTCTCCTTTCGCCATGGGGCGGGCCAGTAAGTTGCGGTAAATTGCGGTATGGGCAAAACGGCCTGCACTCACGCAGCCCGCGCGCGAAGCTCTCACGGACGCAAGGCGCGGGCCGTTGGCGTTTACATCAATTGACCAAACCTAACCCCCGTCGGGGTGCGTGAAGACCTAGGCTTTGGCTTCGAGACAACACCGCTCGCTTGGGGCGGTCGCCAAACCTTGGAGCCACGATGATGAAGCGCGCCTTTCTGGGACTGACCGCCGCCCTGGTCACCGCCACCGCCACCGATACTGCCGCCGCTGCGGAGAAGGCGGTGTCCATCGTCCTGGTGCATGGAGCCTTCGTCGACGCCTCGGGGTGGCAGCCCGTCTACAACCTCCTGTCGAAGGACGGCTACGAGGTTCTCGTGGTCCAGAACCCGACGATCACGCTTGAGGATGACGCCATCGCGACCCGGCAAGCCATCGCCCAGGCCAAATATCCGGTCATCCTGGTCGGTCATTCCTATGGCGGCGCGGTGATCACCGAGGCCGGGAACGATCCCAAGGTCAAAAGCCTGGTCTATCTCGCCGCCTTCGCGCCAGACGTCGGCGAGTCGGTCCTGGACCTCGCCAGCAGCCCGACGCCCGGGGCGGAGCCAGCGCCCCTGCTCCCGCCCAAGGACGGGTTCATTCAGGTCGATCCCGACGAACAGGCCGCCGCCTTCGCCGCCGACGTGGACCCGGCGGTCACGCGCTTCATGGCGGCCTCGCAGGTTCCGTGGGGGCTCGGCGCCGTGGGGGCCAAGCTCACGACGGCCGCATGGAAGACCAAGCCCGCCTACTACCTGTTGGCGACGCAGGATCGCATGATCCCGCCGACCGCGCAGCGCACGATGGCGATCAGGGCCAAGGCTACCCTCGTCGAGACCAAGAGCAGCCACGCCGTCATGCTGTCCCACCCACGACCTGTCGCGGACCTCATCGCGCTGGCGGCCACCCAGGCCAAGTAGGCGCGCCCCCAGCCGGCCAGGTTGGGCGCATCAACCCTTATGGGCTCGTCGAACGCGGGGCTGAGCTGTCCCGCGTCCTTCTTCCGCAAGGAGCGTTGTCATGAAGCCGTATTTATTCTCGCTTGGCGCAGGCCTTCTGGTCGGGATCATCTACTCCCTGATCAATGTGCGCTCGCCGGCCCCGCCCGCCATCGCGCTTCTGGGCCTGCTCGGCATGCTGCTTGGCGAGCAGTTGGTCCCGGTCGCCAAACGCCTGATCGCCAGGGCGCCGGTCGTGGCCTACCTCAAGACACCCGACTGCGCCGGCCAGGTGCTGGGTCCTCAGGCTGTGGCGGGCTCTCGCTCCGATCCTCGGCCTGAAGACCCCGCATGACCCCGGTCCGCCGCCGCCGAGCATTGGCGCTTCAACCAAGTTGCGTTGCTCGCGCCCAGGCTTGCGGCCGCAGCGCGGTTTGACCGTGGATAGGCCGGACCCCGTATCCACCATCCTGCGCCCAACAGCGGTCGAAACCCTGACCCGCGCAGCCCCAACCCCGCCCTCCTGGCGGATGATCGAGAACCCCTCCGAAAAGCCTGACAAGCGAGGATCCCCATGCCCGCCAGAAGAACGATGATGACGATGATCGCCGGCGGGGCCACCGCAACCCTCGCGGGCCAGATGCCACGCCCTGGCCGCGCGCGCCAAGCTGAATTGGAGAGCCTTTCCGGCCGGCGAAGGGTTTCTATCGCGCTCCGGTTCTGGTGTGGGGCTCCCAGGAAGCCATTCTGATCGACGGGGGCTTCAGCCTTGGCGACGGGCGGGCCCTGGTCGAGGCGATCAGAGCCGTCGGCCGCATGCTGACGACCATCTATGTCAGCCAGAGCGACCCGGACTATTATTTCAGCCTCGGCCCAATCAAGGCCGCCTTCCCGAACGCCAAGGTGCTGGCCGCCTCCGACACGATCGCGGCCATCCGGGCCAGCGTTGAGCAGAAGCTGTCCATCTGGGGGCCGCAACTGGGCGACAACGGCCCCAAGAGGCTCAGCGACATCGTCATGCCGACCGCCTTTGACGGTGATCAGCTGACCGTTGACGGTCAGGCGATCCAGATCGTGCCGGCCGAGGGCCTGGCCAATCGCCGCTATCTGTGGGCGCCCTCGCTCTCGGCGATCTTCGGCGGCGTGCTGGTGTTCTCCGGCGTCCACGTCTGGACCGCCGACACCGCCGGCGCGCAAGCCCGCGCCGCGTGGGTCAAGCAACTGGATCTCCTGCTAGCCCGGAAGCCGGCCGTGGTCGTGCCCGGCCACATGACGCCCACGGCGCCGACCGGCTCGGCCGCGCTGACCTATACCCGCGACTATCTCTTGGCCTTCGAGGCGGAGTTGGCCCAGGCCAAGGACAGCGCGGCCCTGATCGCGGCGATGACAGCGCGCTATCCCGAAGCCAGCCTGGGCGTGGCCCTGCAGATCGGGGCCAAGGTGGCCACCGGCGAAATGAAATGGGGCTGAGCGATGACCTCCAGCAAGAACACCCACGTGGAAATCAGGCGGTCAATTTCGCGATGGCCATCATGCGGCACCGCTTCCAAATCCGGCTACCAGCCTGCTACCCAGCCAAGGTCATAAGGACGCCGATCAAACTTACGAACCCGTTTGTTTTCAGATCTTTACCTCTCTTTACTCGCCGCGCCGCGGCTTGCGGGACACCCTAAGGCCTCTGATCCGCGGCGCCGCCGCTAGAGAGGCGTTGAGCGATGACCACATCCTTCGTGTTTCCCCCTGCGGCGTCCAGGCCACAGGCCGAGCCCCTTCCGATGATCTCCCTCACGACCGCCCGGCTGGCCGTCAGGCTGATCGAAGCGGCGTCGGAGGCGCTGGCGGCGGAAAGCCGGGAGGCTCAACTCTACCTGGAGCGCGCGGCGGAGGTCCTGATGACGGATGCACAGGCCCATCCGAACGCCCCCAGGGGGCCTAGACTGGCGCTATGGCAACGTCGCCGTGTCCTGGCCTTGATCCAGGTGCGGCTATGCGAGCGTTTGTCGCTCGATGAGCTCGCGGCGGCGACACGGATGAGCCGGAGCCATTTCGCGCGGGCTTTCAAGGCGAGCTTTGATCAGACGCCCTATGCCTATCTGATGACCGCATTCGCCTCGCGATCGGCGCGATAGACCCTGATGCGGCAAAGTCGCGCCACGCTCTGCGAGATCGCCTTGGACAGCGGCTTCTGTGACCAGGCTCACTTCACCCGCTCCTTTCGCAAGGTGGTGGGAAGATCGCCGAATGCCTGGCGACGACTTGCCCGCGTCCCCGACGCCCACGACCCCGGATCTCGCCACGCCTGCCCTGCATAGGGGGTCTGATCGGCTGTATTGCTTAGGTTGGCATCGGGCTAGGGCCACAGGCCTGTCGAACGCCCCTGGCGCTCCGATCTGCTCGCCGGGTAGCGGGGTCAGTCGCGCTTTAGGGCAAGCTCGGCCCGGAGCGCGGCGTTCTCATTCTCGAGCACTGCCAGACGCTCCCGCAGAGGGGCGATCGCCGCCGAGATTTCGTCTTCCGTGAACCGCCGGAAAATGTGTTGCGGGCAGTTCCAGTCGAACGCCTCGAGATGCAGCATCATGATGCGCTCGGGGTGAGCCTTGTAGCCTGGGATGATCAGGCGCTCGGCCAAGCCGGGATCGGCGTCCAGCGGCACGACCTTGGCGTGGGCGAAGATCTTGAGCCGGGCGCGGCCGGCATAGTCCATCAGGATCAGCGACACCCGATCATCGGCGGTGACATTGCCCAGGGTCAGGTATTGGCGATTGCCGCGATAGTCGGCGAAGGCCAGCGTTCGGTCGTCGAGCTGTTTCAGAAACCCCCTCGGCCCGCCGCGATACTGGACATAGGGCCAACCCGTCTCGGAAACGCTGGCCATGTAGAAGCTGTCGCGTTCAGCGATGAAAACAGCTTCGTTGTCGGTGAAACGGTCAAACTCCCGACGCCCCTTGAAGTCGACCCAGGTTTCAGCTGTTCCCATCGCGGCTTGGGCGGCTCGCACGCTCGGGGTGATGGCGATATCCAGAAAGCCATAGGCCATTCGAAATCTCCGAAAACCAACGGGGCAGCCTAGTCGCGGGCTTTACCGCCGCCGATCTTGCGGTCCAGGAATTCGCGGATCAGCGGGGCCATGACGTGCAGTTGATCTTCGAGCGCGAAGTGACCGCTGTTCAGAAGATGCGTCTCGGCGTCAGGAAGATCCCGCAGATAGGCGTGAGCGCCGACCTCGGGAAAGATTCTGTCGTTCTTACCCCAGAGGATCAGCGTTGGAGGCTGTCGATCCCGGAAATAGGCCTGGAATTTCGGATACAGCGACACATTGGTTGCATAGTCCAGAAACAGGTCCATCTGGATCTCGTCGTTCCCGGGGCGGTCCAGCAAGGCCTGATCGATCACCCAATTGTCGGGACTGATCCTGGAGCGATCTTCCATTCCGTCAGTGTACTGAAAGATCGTCGTATCCGGCATCAGCATGCCGCGCGTGGCTTCGCGACGCTTGGGGGAATTGTCAGCCCAATAGGCCTTGGTCGTCGCCCAGAGCTCGCCGAAGCCCTCTTCGTAGGCGTTTCCGTTCTGCACGATCAAGGCGCTGACGCGTTCCGGACGCTTCAAAGCCAGCCGGTACCCGACTGGCGCGCCGTAATCCATGACGTATAGGGCGTAGCGGGTCGCGCCGATCTGGGTGGTGAGGTCGTCGATAACGTCGGCGTAATGGGCGAAGCTGTATTTGAACGTCGCGCGATCGGGCATTTCGCTATGCCCAAAGCCGGGATAGTCGGGCGCGATGACCCGATACCTGTCGGCCAGCAACGGGATCAGGTTGCGGAACATGCGCGACGAAGCGGGAAACCCGTGCAGGAGCAGGACCACGGGGGCGCCGGGAGGGCCCGCCTCGCGATAAAAGACCCGAACGCCGTCCACCATGGCGTAGCGGTAGTGAATAACGGGAACCGGACCTTGAGCCGGCGACGACGTCGACGCCGGAGAGAGGGCTTGCGCCGACGCGGCCATGACCGGCGCCGTCAGAGCGAACACGGCGGCGATCGCGGCGGTGACAAGGCCTAGGCTTCTCATCTGGCGACTCCCGTCCCGGATACACAGGTCGACGGAACGCCCCATCAGACCCGCCACTCCCTTGAACTGTACCGCGACGCCAGGCAGGCCGTTCGTAAAGTGCGGTAAAACCTGGGTGGCCGCCCACGCGTCCTTACGATAGCCGCAGCCCTATCGCGAAGGTCCTTTGCCTCGGCGCGTAGACGCCGGTACGCGAGTTATTGCGAGACCTTCTTCCGACCGGGGAAAGCTCTGTGGAAGCGGTCGCGAAGCGCCTTCTTCACTCAGGCTTATTGCGACCTTGGCGCGTAATTTCGGCGGCTCTGGGCGTGGCGGATCGTACAGCGTCGTAAGATCGTCGGTATGGCGCGCGCAGATGAAACCGAGTTGGAATTGTCGCGCGACGCTTACGGTTGAAAAGCCAGGGCAGTCTCCGAATGGAAACCGACACGATGCTCGCTCAAACGAGCCCGCGCGACCTTTGTAAACTGTTCCACGCGGGTGAGCTACAGACGGGGCAGCTCCAGGAACACGACCTTCGCAGAGCGGCCGCATCGAATGATCGCCCTTCGCCGACATGCTGTTCGAGGGCGCGGGCGATCTACAAGTCGACGGCGTCGGACATCTCCAGCGTGTCGTCGACCTCAATGGCGAGATATCGGACCGTGCTCTCCAGCTTCCGGCGGCCAAGGAGAACCTGGCACGCCCGCAGGATGCCCGTTTTCTTGTAGATCAGCGCGACCTTCGTTCGTCTCAAGCTGTGCGTTCCGTACGCTGCGGCTCAAGCTCGATCATCAACACCCACTTATCGACAAGTCGGGCATACTGCCGGGTGCAGACATGCCCGCCTGGCCGGCGGCGGCCGGGAAACAGTCAGTCGTCTTAGCGACGGCCGCGAAGCTTGATCCAAATGGCCAGAGCATCTCGCGTCGGCTCCGTGATCCCGAAGGGAACGGGCTGACCCGTTTTCTGCTGGATGATCGTCGCACGCGCCCGGTTAACCCGCCGGGCGCCGCTCCGAATGTCAGCATTGCCGGCCGGGTCGCGCCAGTAGAAGGCCTTGGCGCACTTCCCACCGATGCCCCATCACAGCTTCAGCTCCGAAAGCGCCGGACGGCCCTAGCCGCACCCGACCAAACACCTGCCGTGATGGCGAGGAGCGCCAGCAATGGGATCAATGGCGCGGAGCCGGACGGCGGCCTGGGCGCGTAGATCGGCAACCTTTCGAAATCAACACGCGTGAAGGGCCGCTCGTTAAAGAGGTAGGGGTAGTAGAAGTCCTGCAGGCGGCGGTGGAACGCCGTAACGCTGTCCTGATAGGCCAGATGGGCCGGCAGGTCGCTGTCGGCGATGCGATGAACCAGGCTCTGGGCTCCGGCGGCTGGCGACAGCCACCCCAGGCGCTCGGTCCAGATCTGGCGGGCCGCCAGGCTGGATCGGTAGGCGGCGACCTGCCCCGCCACGCTGTCATCGCCCATCTCGTGCATGGCGTAGTACCATTTCCAGTGGAAGCGACCGCCGACCGGCGGCGTGCCCTTCCATTCCGGGTGCTTGGCGACAAAGGGATCCATCACCGCTTCTCGCGGGACGTCCCAGGCATGGTGCACCGCCTCGCGCTGGGCCAGGGTCAGGTCGACGCCGCGCCCGACCGGGACGGCGCGCGACAGCACCGCATTGCCGAGGGCGGGAACCAGCAGCACCAATACGATCCAGCAGCCGACCAGGGCTGCGGCGTTGAAGGCCGAGCGGCGCCCCCACGCGCCGACCAACAGGCCAAGGCCGGTCCAGAAGGCGACATAGAGCACCGTGACCAGACACAACATCGCTACGCCCGCGATCGGCGCCCGGGCCACGGCCGCGCCGATCAGGAACGGCGCCAGCAGGGCCGGCAGCACCAAGGCCAACCTCAAGGCCGAACGCTGCAGCCACAAGACGCCCGGCGCGGCAGGCAAGGCGCTGAGCACGCGCAGGCGGCCGGCCTCGCGTTCGCCCGAAATCAGGTCGTGCATCAGCACGATCACCGCCAGGGGCGCGAGATAGATCAGCACGAAGGCGAAATCGAAGGGCCCCGGCAGAGCGAGTTCGGGATTGACCGTCTCGGTTTCATACAGCTGGGCCTGCAGACCCAGAGCGCGCACGCGCAGCACATAGGGCTGGATGTCGCGCTGCCCCATGGCCGCGAAGGCCAGGCTGGACGGGCGATCCGAAGTCAGATGAAAGGTGTAGTAGGCCGCATTGCCGGCCTCGCTGTCGGGCTTGCCGTACTGCCTGGCGACGGCGGCCAGATCGCGTCCTTGCGCGACCGCGACGCGATCGATGGTCGCGTTCTGGCGGGCGGTGGCGGAAAGGCCGGTCCACACCGACAGCAGCGACAACAGCAGCAGCAGAACCAGGGCGGCGGCGCTGACCTTCGAGCGGAGCAGCAGGCTTAGTTCGTATCGAAGGCGGATCATCGGGCGTCCTTGCGAAGGCGGCGGGCGATGGGCGCGGCGAGCGCCAGCAGCACGACCAGCCAAGCGGTCAGAATGTCACGATCAAGGTCGACGCGGCCGCCGGCGAGGCGCAAGACATCGACGGCGCGACATAGGAAAAGCTGGGCACCCGCTTCCAGTTGTCGGCGGAGATGCGTGGATCGTCCCCGGCGTTCTGGTTGGGGATCTGCTCGACCTGCATGCGGTTGAGCGCCTGGACGAAGGCGTAGCGATAACGCTCGACCTGATCGAGGAAGTCCTGGTGGCTCTCGATGTCGGTCCCCGCCAGGCTCATCGAGGCCTGGCGCAGAGCGATCACCGGGCTGACGACGCCAAAGCCACGCACGAAACTGTTCTGGGCCTGCTCACGCGTGAAGGCGTCTCGGGCGTAGCGGTCAAAGAGCTGGCTGGTCAGGCGCTCGCCTTCCATGCCGACCAGGCCGCTCCATTGCACCGGCAGATCCTCGACCCTCTGGACCCCGTATTTCGCCAGCGTCCTGGCCTTGAAGGCCGAGAAGTAGGGATCGTCGGGATTGTGGCTGTCGCCGATCTTGGCCAGATCGGCATGGATGGCGATGTCGGTTTCGATCTTGGTCGGCGTCTGAAGGCGCGCGGCGATCTCCGGCAGGGTGCGCGGGATCAGCACCACCAGGACCATCCAAATCGAGACCAGCACGATCAGGGCGTCGCGCGAACGGCGCGCGAGCGCCGAGACCAGCACGGCGCCCACCGCCCAGATCGCCAGGTAGAGCCCGTAGATCAGCACCATCAGAAGCGCCGGCGCTGGCGGCGCCCACCCGAGCAGAGCCGCGGTCAGCAAGGCCAGGGCCGCCGGCGCCAGAATCAGGCCGACCACCCCACCATGAGCCGCCAGTTTGCCCAGCAGCATCTGGCCCGGCGCCAGGCCTTGGGCGACCATCAGGCGCAGGGTGCCGCGCTCGCGTTCACCGGCCACCGCGCCATAGGCCAGGAAGATGACCAGCAGCGGCGCCAGGGTCTGCAGCACGAAGGCCGGCGTCAGCTCGCCAAACCGCAGCAGCAGCGAGGACTGCCGCGCCTCGCTGAAATTGGCGCTGTTCTGACGGTGCCCTTCCAGGAACACGGTGTGGCCGGTGAAACTGTCGACGCCCCGGTCGAAGAACGCCAGGCTCGACAGAGGCCGGAAGACGAACTGGCCGTAGTGCACCATGCGATGCGGGTGGCGGTCGGGCTGGGCGTCGAACTGCCGGTCAGACGTGGCCTGATAGCGCTCTCGGGCCGTCTCGATGGCGGTGCGCTGCTCCACGCCCAGCAAGGCGGCGCTGACCAGCAGGGCCGCCAGGATCACGCCGGCCACCACGGAGACACGGTTGCGCGCCAGGGCGCGCCATTCCTCGCGCGCCACCCGGCCGATCAGGTTTGGGCGAACGCTCACGCGGCCTCTCCAGCCTGGACGTAACGCTGATGGAGGGCGCGCACGTCGAAACGGTCCGGCCCCTCGGCGGCGAGTTCGACCTCAAGGCGGCCATCGGCCAGGAAACCGATGCGGTCGGCGACCTCGCTGGCGCCCAGCAGGTCATGGGTCACCATCAGAGTCGCCACGCCCCGGGCGCGCGCGGTCTGCAGCAGCCGGTTGAAGTCGGCCGTGGCGCGCGGATCCAGGCCCGAGGTCGGCTCGTCCAGCAGCAGCACCGGCACGCGCCGGGCGATCGCCAGGGCGATGGCCACCTTCTGGCGCATACCCTTGGAGAACCCCGAAAGCCGACGGTCCCAGGCGTCGCGCACCAGGCCGACGGCGTCTAGCGCCTCTTCGATCACCGCAGTGTCGGTGTCGGCTCGCGCGAGGGTCAGAAGGTAGTCGATGTTCTCGCGAGCGGTCAGATGCTCATAGAGCGCGACGTTTTCGGGAACGTAGGCGATGCGCGACCGCGCCGCCGTGGGGTCCGCGCCGACCTCGACGCCACAGACGCGCGCGGACCCGGCGGTCGGGCTGGCCAGACCGAGGAACAGGTTGAACGTCGTGGACTTGCCCGCGCCATTGCCGCCGAGCAGGGCGTAAATCTCCCCTGCCCCCACCGAGAAGGTCAGACCCCGAAGAACGGACTGGCCGCCAAAACGCTGCTCCAAACCCACGGCTTCCAAGGCCGCGGTCGATGTGATGGTCAAAATCCAGATCCCCTCATTCCAAGTCGCGTTGGCGCTTGCAAAGCCGAGCTTAACTCGACTAGGACGTTATAACGTAACGTCACTGTTGAGAGTCAATCGCGGATGACCATGGTGGCGGATTTTCGGGGGACAAGATGAAGCTGAGGGATTTTCGGGTGGCCATGCTGGCCGGTTGCGCGGCGGTTGGCCTTACGACGGCGGCCGGCGCGGCGGAGGCGGATGTGGAGGATACGCGCGTGGAGGACGTGACGGTGACCGCGCGTCGCGCCAACGCCAGCATCAACGGCCTGGACGTCGATCCCCTGCGCCTGCCGCAAAGCGTTCGCGTTCTGGATCGTGAGCTGATCGATCAGACCGGCCTGGCCAACCTGTCGGACCTGTTCGACCTGGCCGGCGGCATGGCGCGCCAGAACAGTTTCGGCGGCGCGTGGGACGCCTACGCCATCCGGGGCTTCTCGGGCGACATCAACCAGGGACCCGATCTTCTGGTCAACCGTTTCACGGCCAATCGCGGCTTCAACCCGCGCCGCGACACCGCCACGGTCGAGTCTTTCCAGGTGCTAAAGGGCCCCGCCTCGGCGCTGTCGGGCAAGGGCGAGCCCGGCGGTTCGATCAATATCGTCACCAAGGCCCCTCAACGCCAGGCCCACGCCTCAGCCGAAGGAGGCTACGGCAGCTTCGACACCTGGCGCGCCGTCGGCGACGCGGGTGGTGCGGTCAGCGACACGGTGTCAGCGCGCCTGGTCGGCGCCTACCAGACCACCGAGGGATTCCGCGACCATGTCGGCAGCGACCGATTGGTGCTGGCCCCATCCCTGGCCTGGGATCCCACAGACAAGGCGCACCTGCTCTACCAGTTCGAGGCGATGGACGTTCACTTCGTCCATGACCGGGGTCTGGTGGCGGTGAACGGCGACGGAAAGGCCTTGCCGCGCGAGCGGTTCCTGGGCGAACCCAATGATGGCAAGATCCATCAGCGGAGCCTGCAGCACCAAGCCTCCGGCGTCTTCGAACTGGCCCAGGGCGTGTCACTGGAGGCGGGCGTCCAGTACCGCGACGGCGTCTTCAAGGGCCAGTCGACCCACAATTCGGCTCTGGTCGGGAACCAGCTTCGCCGGCAGCTGCGCGTCCACGACTATGATTGGCAGGACCTGTCCGGCCGCATCGAACTGAGCGTGGATCGTCGGTGGAAAGGGCTCGAACACCAGCTTCGCGTCGGCGGCGACGCCTTCACCTACGACCAGCGCCGCGTCTTCCTGCGCTACAGCCCAACCGCCGCCGCGCCCTATGCCATCGATATATTCAACCCGGTCTATGGCCAGCCCAAGCCCATCGCCACGCTGAACCAGGATCTGCTGGAAGACCTTCGCGGTCAAAGCCTCTACGCCCAGGACCTGGTGACGATGGGCCGCTTCACCGCGCTGCTGGGCCTGCGACATGACTGGATCCAGCAGACCACGACCAACTATCGCAACAACACCGTCACCAAGCAGAGCCCGGCCCGCACATCTCCCCGGGCGGCGCTGACCTGGGCGGCGTCCGACCAATGGTCGGCCTATGTCAGCTGGGGGCAATCGTTCCGCTATAATCAGGGGAGCAATGCCGCCGGCCTGGCCTTCGCGCCGGAGGAAGGCGAGGCGCTGGAGGGCGGGTTCAAATACGCCCTGCTCGACGGTCGCCTGACAGGGACGCTGTCGGCCTTCCGGATCGACAAGAGCAACATCCTGGTCAACGACGCCGCCAACAGCGGCTTCTTCGTTGCCGTGGGCGAAGCGCGCAGCCGAGGCGCGGAGGCCGACGCCAACCTGCGGATCAATGACCAATTGACCCTGACCGGGGTCTACGCCTTCACCGACACCGAAATCACGCGCGACACCAGGGCCGGTTTCGTGGGCAGCGCCCTGAGCAACATTCCGCGCCACTCTGGAGCGGTCTATGCGCACTGGCGGTCGGCCAAGACCGGTCTTGGCGCCGTCGGCTTGGGCGGCGGCCTCGTCTATGTCGGCAAGCGCCCCGGCGACGATGTCAATTCCGGTTTCGAGCTGCCCGACTATGTCACCGCGCGCCTGAACCTCAGCTACCAGGCGACGCGGAGGCTGTCCTTGCACCTCGACGCCGAGAACCTGCTGGACGCCTACTATCTGGAAAGCTCCTACAGCAACGTCTGGATCACGCCCGGCACGCCGAGGACGATCACGATCCGGGCGAGGTGGGCGATGTAGGAACGCGTTAGATCAACGCCGCCCGATAGCCTCGGGCAGCGCAGCGCCAGTTGCGGACTCCCGAACTGCTCCAGGAACACGACGTTCGATGATAAGTTTGGGTCAGCGCACGGAGTACGCCAGGGGCCGCTGGACATCGTTACACCCCGCCGACATCGCTTGGCGCCGTGAGCAGATGAGCATCAACAACGACATCGCAGGCTTGGCCACGCCTCCCAGCTTGCCAGTGTTCGTCCCCGCCACTCTACGCCCTGTTTTCAAACGCGTCCGAGGCGCCAGGAGCAGTCTTTCGGATCACTCTAGACCGGAGGTTGCAGGCAGTGCGTAGATCCGGATGTGGACCTCGCGCTTCATTCCGCGCCCGCCCCCTAAAAGATGCAACCTCCCCCTTTTTTTCTCACGACACCCGACAGGGCCTTCAAATAAGGGCCGGCGGTGTCGGCATTGCCGCCTACCAATCGTCCTCGGCCTTGACGACGCGACTTGTGAACTAGCAGCGATAGGAGGCGAAGTTGATCAAAGGCATGAACGCTCTTGAGGTGGTTACCTTGTTCGTCGACGATCTCTCTGCGGCGCGTCAGTTCTACGAAACGGTGTTCGGGCAGCCGCTCGTGTTCGAAGATCCGGTGTCGGCTGCGTATCGCTTCGACAATCTTGTGATCAATCTTCTGCAAAGCACCGAGGCGGGAGAGGTCGTTGAGCCTCGGCCAATCGCCTCGGCCGCTGTCGGCGCTGAAATGCTGCTCACCATCAAAGTCGGTAATGTGGATACGATATGCCAGGCGTTGGCCGACCATGGGGTGGCCCTGCTAAACGGCCCGATCGACCGCCCGTGGGGCCGAAGAACCGCCGCCTTCGCCGATCCCGCGGGTCATGTATGGGAGGTCGCCGAGGACCTACCGATTTAGCACCTGGTCGCGCCACTAACGGAGTTTCGAACCGTCCCAGGAGGGCGACGTTCGGTTCACGGACAACAGCGACATCAGCCTGCCACTCAAGCGGACGCCATCTTCGGCGCCTCATGGACCAAAGCCTCTCCGACGGCGGAGACAACATCGCCGATGACGATCAGAAGCGGGCCGCCCGACGTCGAAGCTCCGACTTGGGCAAGCTCCCCAAGGGTCACAGCGGTCAGCTTAGCGTTCGGTCCACCGACGCTCTCCATTATGGCGACCGGCGTTGTCGGAGCCCTGCCTTGCAGAAGAAGCGCCATCGCCAGCGAAGAGGCCGCTTCGCCGCCCATATAGATGGCCAAGGTGGCTTCGGGATCGGCGCCCAGCTGCCAGTCGCTGACCGCGCCAGCGCCTTCGACCCGCGCGGTGGCGAAGATCACTCGCCGGGCCTGGCCACGATGGGTTAGGGGGAAGCCGAACTGCGCCGCCGCCGCGCAAGCGGCTGTGACCCCTGGCACCACCTCGACCGCGATCCCGAAGCGTCGCAGATAGTCCGCCTCTTCGCCGACCCTTCCAAATATCGACGGATCGCCGCCCTTGAGGCGCACGACCCGCAGGTCTTTGCGCGCCAGGCGCAAAGCCAGGCGATTGATGGCGTCCTGGCTCATGCTGGGACGACCGGAGCGCTTGCCGGTCTCGATGCGGATGCAGCCCGGCGGCGCGAGAGCTATGGCATCCTCGGAGATCAGGGCGTCGTACAGCAGGGCCTGGGCGCTCTCGACCGCCCGCACCGCGCGCAACGTCATCAGATCGACGGGCCCCGGGCCCGCGCCGACAAGCAGCACGCAGCCGCCCTTTGGATCATGCGACATCGACGGTCTCCTTGGCGAGCTTTTGGGAAGCGGCGATCATTCGGGCGATCTCGGGCCGGCAGGAGCCGCAATTGGTCCCCGCCCCGGTGGCTACGCCCACGGCGTCGGGATTGACGGCGCCGGCTGCGATGGCGGCCTGGATAGTCTTGGCGCCCACCTTCAGGCAGGCGCAGACCAAAGCGCCCTTGTCGACTGGCGCGCCGGGTGGACGGCCAAACAGCAGGGCCGAGCGCGCCTCGGCGCCCAGCACCGGCGCGGTGAACAGCTCGGCCAGCCAGTCACGCGACGGCAGGGCTCCGCTGGTGGTCATGAACAGCACCGCCGCCAATCGCCCGTCGCGCACCCAGGCCTCGCGCCGCGAACCGGAACCGGCGTCCTCATAGGCCACCAACTCCCCGACCAGTCCCTTTGACAGGACCTTGCGCACGACCTCGCGTTGGGCCAGGTCGCCGCGCCCCGCGAACTCATGCTGCTGGCAGGCCTCCTGCGGAATCCGTCGCCACACGAGATCCTGGCCGGCGGGCGCTCTGAGGCTGTCGCGCGAGAGAAAGAAGCCCTTCCAGGTTTCGCGATAAGCGCGGATCCGGGCGGGGGTGTGTTTGAATTCCGGCTGACCGGAGATTGGGTCGATATTCGGCGCGATCAGGCCATTGGACCGCCCTGACGGCGCGAAGGCGGCGGTCCAGTGCATGGGCATGAACAGGTCGCCGGGGCGTTGCCGGTCGGTGACCCTGGCAATGACGACGGCTTCGCCACGCGCGGTCAGGACTCGGGTCAGAACCCCGTCCTTGACGCCGGCGGCCTCGGCGTCGACCGGATGCATCTCGACAAAGGGCTCGGGCGCGTGGCGGCACAGGTCGGGCGCGAGACCCGTACGGGTCATGGTGTGCCACTGGTCGCGGATGCGGCCCGTATTGAGTGATAGCGGATAGGCGTCGCTGACAGCGTCGGCGGGCCCCTTTGGACGGGTCGGGATCATCCGGGCGCGAGTATCAAGGGTCTGAAAACGGCCGTCGACAAACAGACGCGGCGCGCCCTGCCCGTCGGCTCTGACCGGCCACTGCACCGGCTTCAGGCCGGCATAGCCGTCCGGATCGATGCTGGTCAGACCCGAAAGGTCGAGCAGGCGGCCGTCATTCTCATAGGCCGTCAGGCGCGCCCATTCACGGAACACACTGGCGGGGCTCGACCAGCCGAAACCGTCATGGCCCATGGCCACGGCGACGTCGGCGATGATCTTCCAGTCGGCGCGGGCCTTGCCCGGCGCGGCGAACAACGGCCGCTGGCGCGAGATGCGGCGTTCGGAATTGGTGACCGTGCCGTCCTTTTCGCCCCAGGCCAGGGCCGGCAGCTTCACGTGGGCGAAGGCGCTGGTGTCGGTGTCGGCGATGCAGTCGGAGACGACCACGAACGGGCACTTGGCGAGTGCCTCCCGCACCCGGCCGGCATCGGGCATAGAGACGGCCGGGTTGGTGGCCATCACCCAGATCGCCTTGATCCGGCCGTCATGCACCGCCTCGAACATGTCGACGGCCTTCAGACCCGGCTTGCGCGCGGTGTCGGGCGCGCCCCAGAAGCGGGCGACGCGATCTCGGTCGGCCGGCTCGAAGTCCATGTGGCCTGCCAGAGTGTTAGCCATGCCGCCGGTTTCCCGCCCGCCCATGGCGTTGGGCTGGCCGGTGATCGAGAACGGGCAGGCCCCGGGCTTTCCGATGCGGCCTGTGGCCAAGTGGACATTGAGGATCGACAGCCCCTTGGCCACGCCCTGGGCCGACTGGTTTGCTCCCATCGAGAACAGGCTGACCGTCCTGGGATGGGCGGCGAACAGATCGAAAAAGGTCAGCAGGTCGACCAGCGCCAGACCGCAGGCGGCGGCGACCGCCTGGGGCGACTGGTCGAGTTCACCCAAGGCCGCCTCGACCACGTCAAAGCCGTTCACGTGGGCGGCGATGTAGTCGCGGTCGATCGCGCCGCGCCGGATCAGGTCGGCCAGCAGGCCGGTCCACAGGCGCACATCACTTTGCGGCGCGATGGCAAGGTGCAGATCGGCGCCCTCGGCGGTGTCGGTGCGGCGCGGATCGATGACCACGTGCTTCTGGCCGCGCGCGCGGGCTGCTTCCATGCGCCGATAGAGCACCGGATGGGTCCAGGCGGCGTTATGGCCGCTGAACACCACCAGATCGGCAAGGTCGAGGTCTTCATAGCAGCCCGGCACCAGGTCGGCGCCGAAGGCCTGTTTGTGAGCCGCGACGGCCGAGGCCATGCAGAGCCGGCTGTTGGTGTCGATATTGCCCGAGCCGATGAAGCCCTTCATCAGCTTGTTGGCGACGTAATAGTCCTCGGTCAGCAATTGGCCGGAGACATAGAAGGCCACGCTGTCAGCACCGTATTTGGCGATGGTGTCGCCGAAGCGTTTGGCGACCAGAGCTGTCGCCTCGGTCCAGCCGGCGACGCGTCCGCCGATCGTCGGCTCCAGAAGCCGGCCGTCCAGACTGACGGTGGCGCCCAGCGCCGTACCCTTCGAGCAGAGGCGCCCCAGATTGGCCGGATGGGTCAGGTCACCCTCCACCGACACCGCCCGGTTCTCGCCCTGGTCGGCGGTGACGACAGCGGCAACGCCGCAGCCGACGCCGCAATAGGGGCAAGCGGTCTTGACCGAAAGGGCGGCGCCGCCGTCAGCCATCGGCCTCGACCAAGGCCAAGCTCAGCAGCAGGCGGCCGTCACGCACGTCCAGAGGCACCACCGGAGCACAGCCCTTGCCCTTGTCGGCGCCGATCGGCTCGCCGGTGGCCAGGTCAATAGACCAGTTGTGCAGCGGACAGGCCACGGCGCGACCGTGGACGATACCCTGGCTGAGCGGCCCGCCCTTGTGCGGACAGGCGTCCATCAGGGCAAAGACCTCGCCATCGCCCGTGCGGAAGATGGCGATGTCGCCGCGCGGGCTGGTCACGCGGCGCGCGCCGCGACGGGGAATATCGGTTACCGCGCCGACGTCGATCCAGACCGGCTCTTTGACGGGGGCGTTCATGCGGGAGCGAACTCCATCCGGCGGCTCATGGGGGTGAATTCCTCGTTGTGGCGACCGGCCACGCGCTCGGCCCATGGGTCGATGCGGGCGAAGCGCTGCGAGAAGACAAAGCGGTCGTAGAGGGCCTTGCGCTGGTCCGGATCGGTGACCTGAGCCTGGATGGTTTCCAGACCGACGCGCGCCATCCACTGTAGACGCGCTCCAGGTACCAGCCTTCTTCGCGATAGAGCTGCATGGCGGCGGCAATGACCCAGACCACCTCATCCTCGGTCCCGACGTGGGTGAGAACCTTGGTGCCCTGGATGTGCAGGCCCGCCGCGCCGCCGATGTGGATCTCGTAGCCGCTGTCGACGCAGACGACGCCGAAGTCCTTGCAAGTGGCCTCGGCGCAGTTGCGCGGACAGCCCGACACCGCCAGCTTGACCTTGGCCGGCGCCCACGAGCCCCAGAGGAACTTCTCCAGGCGGATGCCCAGGCCGGTGGAGTCCTGGGTGCCGAACCGGCACCAGTCGCTGCCGACGCAGGTCTTCACCGTGCGCAGGCCCTTGGCATAGGCGTGGCCGCTGACCATGCCGGCGGCGTTCAGGTCAGCCCAGACGGCCGGCAGATCGTCCTTCCTGACGCCCAGCAGGTCGATGCGCTGACCACCCGTGACCTTGACCGCGGGAATGGCGAACTTGTCGGCGACATCGGCGATGGCCCGCAGTTCGTCCGGCGTTGTCATGCCGCCCCACATGCGTGGCACGACGCTGTAGGTGCCGTCCTTCTGGATGTTGGCGTGGACCCGTTCATTGATGTAGCGCGACTGCTTGTCGTCGCGGTACTCGGCGGGCCAGGCGCACAAGAGGTAGTAGTTCAGGGCCGGACGGCAGGACGAGCAGCCGTCGGGCGTGGTCCATTCCATGGCCTGCATCACCGCCGGCATGGACTTCAGGTCCTGGGCCAGGATCGCCTCACGGACGGCCGAGTGCGGATGGTGCGTACATTTGCACATCGGCTTGGGGCCGACCTGGGCCTTGAAGTCATCGCCCAGGGTCAGCTTCAGCACCTGCTCGACCAGCGGGGTGCACGAGCCGCACGAGGCCGAAGCCTTGGTGACCGCCTTCACATCATCCAGGGTCGTCAGACCCTGGCTGGTGATGGCCGAGACGATCGCACCCTTGCAGACACCGTTGCAGCCGCAGATTTCCTGCGTATCGGGCATGGCCGCAACGGCCGCATTAGGGTCCAGACCGGCCAGCCCTTCGGTGATGGCCTGGCCGAAGATCAGGGTGTCGCGGATGTCGGCGACCGTGGTCCCGGCCCGCATAAGGTCGAAATACCAGCCGCCATCGGCGGCGTCGCCGAACAGCACCGCGCCGGCGACCTTGCCATCCTCGATGACCACGCGCTTGTAGACGCCGCGCCCGGCGTCGCGGAACACGATGTCCTCGCAGCCCTCGCCCCCGGAAAACTTGCCGGCCGAAAACACGTCGACGCCCGAGACCTTCAGGCGGGTCGACAACACCGAGCCTTCATAGCCGCCTTCGCCGTCGGTCAGGCTTTGGGCCAGAGCCCGGCACATGTCCCAGATCGGCGCGACCAGGCCGTAGCAGTTGCCCCGGTGCTCGACGCACTCGCCGACGGCGAACACGGCGGGGTCCGAAGAGCGCATGCCGTCATCAACAACGACGCCGCGGTTGACCGCCAGACCCGCCTCGCGCGCCAAGGTGGCGTTGGGCCGGATGCCGACCGCCATGACCAGCAAATCGCAAGGCAGGACGCGGCCGTCTTTCAGCTTCAAGCCAGCAACCTGACCGTCCTGACCGACGATCTCCTCAGAATGGGCCCCAAGCACCGTTTCGACACCGCGCTCCAGCAGGGCCTCGCGCAGCAGGAAGCCGGCGCTTTCGTCCAGCTGGCGTTCCATCAGCACGTCCATCAGGTGGACGACCGTGGCCGCCATGCCGCGTCGGGCCAGGCCGTAGGCGGCCTCCAGCCCCAGCAGGCCGCCGCCGATCACCACGGCGCGGGCGCCGGGTTTAGCCGAGGCCGCGACCATGGCCTCGACATCGTCAAGGTCGCGGAACGTCACCACGCCCTTAAGGTCGGAACCTGGCAAGGGCAAACGGAAGGGATCTGAGCCTGTGGCCAGGATCAGCTTGTCGTAAGCGAGCGAAGGCCCGCCTTCGGACCGCACCGTTTTGCCTTCGATATCAACCTCGACGACCGCGCGGCCGGCGTGCAGGGCGATGCCGTTGTCGCGATACCAGGCCTCGTCATTGATGACGATGTCCTCGAACGTCTTCTCGCCCGCCAGCACCGGCGACAGCATGATGCGGTTGTAGTTGACGCGGGGCTCGGTCCCGAAGATCGCGATCTCGTAGCGATCGGGGTCGCGCTTGAGGATTTCCTCGACCGCACGGCAACCGGCCATGCCGTTGCCGATGACGACCAGACGCTCTTTGCTCATGGCGTTGCTCATTTCTCAGAGGTCAGGATCAGACGCGCACGGGGCGAGCGTCGGCGTGCAGGGTCGGCCAGATCGCCCGCCAGCGGGCCTTCAGACCGTGCAGGGCGAACAGCGCGAACAGGGCCAGGGCGGCGAAGCCCAGAAAGCCCAGTTGGTAGGAACCGGTCGCCTTCTTGGCCATGCCAAGCGTCGAGGCCAGATAGAAGCCGCCGATCCCGCCGGTCATGCCGATCAGGCCGGTCATGACGCCGATCTCCTTGCGGAAGCGCTGCGGCGCCAGCTGGAACACCGCGCCGTTGCCGGCTCCCAGGGCCAGCATCGAGAACATCAGCGCCGCCAGGGCCAGCCAGGCCGAGGGCAGCTGGAAGCTGGCCACGGCCAGACCGATCGCGGCCAGGGCGTAGACAAAGGTCAGGGTGCGCACGCCGCCATGGCGGTCGGCCAGAGCGCCGCCGATGGGGCGGATAAAGGAGCCGGCGAAGACGCAGGCGGCGGTGAAGAAGCCAGCCTTCACGGGATCCAGGCCGTACTCCGCGTTGAAGTAGATAGTCAGCGAGGACGCCAGGCCCACGAAGCCGCCGAAGGTCACGGCGTAGAGCAGCATCAGCCACCAGGCGTCCGGAACCTTCAGGACATCGAGATATTCAGCCAGCTTCTTGGGCGCGGGCTGTTCAGGCGCGTCCTTGGCCAGCAGCAGATAGACCACGAGGGCGAATGCCAGCGGCAAGGCGGCAAGGCCGATGACATTCTGCCAGCCATAGGTCTTGGCCAGCATCGGCGCGAACAGGGCCGCGAGCGCCGTACCCGAATTGCCGGCGCCCGCGATTCCCAAGGCTAGGCCCTGATGTTCTTGCGGATACCAACGCGAAGCCAGCGGTAGGGCGACGGCGAACGATGAACCCGCGACGCCCAGGACCAGACCCAGGGCAAGAACTTGGTTATAGCTATGGATGCCAACCGCCCAGGCCAGCGCCAAACCGGTCAGCACGATCAGCTGGCCGATGATGCCGGTCTTCTTGGGACCGATGCGATCCACCAGCACGCCATTGACCAGCCGCAGCAAGGCGCCGGCAAGTACGGGCACAGCGACCATCAGGCCCTTTTGGGCGGGATCGAGGTTGAAGTCCTTGGCGATCGCCACACCCAGCGGGCCCAGGATCACCCAAACCATGAAACTGAGATCAAAATAGAGGAAGGCGGCGAAAAGCGTCGGCGGGTGGCCGACCTTGGCGAATTCGCGGATATTCATGAGAATGCCTCGGTCTTGCGTGTCTGCGAGAGGGGCGACTGAGCCCGACGGGTGACCGCATCCGAGCGGTCTTCTCTTGCAGCCACGAACGCCGTTGTCCGAAGGCTTGCCGTTAGAAGGGGATCAAGACGGGGTGGGTGTCACCCTGTCTTGATCCTCGAGGCGACTACACCTTGGGCAGCGCTCGATTGCTCATCAAACAAGCGAAACTACCGCCTGATTTATGGGCACCCTAGGCGGCTCGCCGCGCGTACAGAAACTCGATCACCGCCGCGCGGGCGTGGATGTACGTCGGGTTCTCGGCGACGGCCAGGCGGTCGCGAGGCCGCGCCAAGGCCACGTCCAGCACCTGGCCGATCGAGGCACGGGGGCCGTTGGTCATCATCACGATGCGATCCGACAGCAGCACCGCCTCGTCGACGTCGTGGGTGACCATCAGCACCGTGTTGTTCAGCGCCGCGTGAATCTCCATGACGCTGTCCTGCAGATGGGCGCGGGTCAGGGCGTCGAGGGCGCCGAACGGCTCGTCCAGCAGCAGCACCTTGGGCTCCATGGCCAGGGCCCGGGCGATACCGACCCGTTGCTTCATGCCGCCCGAGATCTCGGCGGGCCGCTTGTCCAGAGCGTGGGTCATCTTGACCAGCTCCAGATTGTGCAGCGTCCAGTCGCGGCGCTCGGCGGCGGTCTTGGTCTTGCCGAACACCTTGTCGACCGCCAGGCTGACATTCTCGCGCACCGACAGCCACGGCAGCAGCGAGTGGTTCTGGAACACCACCGCCCGGTCGGGTCCGGGGGCGTTGACCTCCTGCCGGTCGAGGATCATCTCGCGCCGAGGTGGGCGGCTCCAGCCCCGCGATCATGCTGCAGCAAGCGTCGATTTCCCGCAGCCCGAGTGGCCGATGATCGAGACGAACTCGCCCTTGTCGACCTTCAGGTCGACGCCGGTCAGCACCTCGGACCGGGCCGCGCCTTTCGAGAAGGTGACGCCGACGCCTTCGATGGAGAGATAGGCTTTCGCCATGACGATGCTCCCTAGCTGGCGGCGTTGCCGCGCGAGATGACGTGGCCCAGCAGGGCCACCAGGCGGTCGAGGAAGAAGCCGGTCAGTCCGACCCAGGCCAGGGCCACGATGATGTCGGAGATGCGCGAGGCGTTGTACTGGTCCCAGATGAAGAACCCGACGCCGACGCCGCCCAGCAGCATTTCGGAAGCGACGATGGCCAGCCAGCTCATGCCGATGCCGATGCGTAGGCCGGTAAAGATGTAGGGCGTCGTGGCCGGCAGCAGGATCTTGAAGAAGTACTCGGTCGGCGACAGCCGCAGCACCTTGGCCACATTGACGTAGTCGGTCGGGATGTTGCGCACGCCGACGGCGGTGTTGATGATGATCGGCCAGATCGAGGTGATGAAGATCACGAACAGGGCCGAGGGCTGGGCTTCGCGGAAGGCGGCCAGCGAGATCGGCAGCCAGGCCAGGGGCGGCACGGTGCGCAGGACCTGGAAGATCGGATCCAGCCCCCGGTGCGCCCAGCGGTTCGAACCGATCAGCACGCCCAGCATGATCCCGCAGATCGCCGACAGCGAAAAGCCCATGCCCACCCGCTTGAGGCTGGTCAGCACGTGCCAGAACAGGCCCTTGTCCACCCCGCCATGGTCGAAGAACGGGTGCAGGATCAGGTCCTTGGACTCCGCCCAGACATGCAGCGGCGACGGCAGGCCGACATAGGAGTCCCCGGCCGCGACCTGCCAGACGCCCAGAATGACCAGCAGGGTCAGCAGCGGCGGAAACACCGCCGCCGCCGTCTCGCCGGCCCGGCGCGTGACCTCGGCCAGCCCCGAGGTGCGGGTCTCTCCCGAAGGCTGGACGACGGGCGCGCCCCTGGCGACAGGTACAGGCGCGACCGGCTCGGCGGGCGAGAACGAAGGCTTGGGAAAGGTCATGACCGCGCCCTCCCCTAGACCAGCTTCTTGATCGGCTGGCTGGCCAGATAGGCGCCCGGATTGGCCGGGTCGAACACCTTGCCGTCGAAGAAGCGCTCGACGCCGCGGCTGTCGCCGGCCGGTCCGCTCTGGCCGATGGTCTTGGCCGCCGCGCGCCAGATGTCCGAGCGGTTGACCTTGTCGACCAGGGCCTTGGTGTTGGTCTTCTGCGGCAGCACGCCCCAGCGGATGTCCTCGGTGAGGAACCACAGGTCGTGCGACTTGAACGGGAAGCTGGCGTTGTCGGCCCAGAACTTCATCCGGTGCGGCGAGTTGGTCAGGGTGCGGCCGTCGCCATAGTCCACCGTGCCCTGCAGGCGGGGCAGGATGTCGCCCATCGGCACGTTGACGTACTGGCGGCCCGAGACGATCGAGCACATGGCCGGCAGGTTGCTGGCCTTGTCGCACCACAGGGCCGCCTCCTGCACGGCGGCGGTGATCGCCTGGGCGGCGCGCGGATACTTGTCGACCCAGGCGGCGCGCATGCCGAGCGCCTTTTCCGGGTGGTTCATCCACAGCTCGGAGGTCAGGCAGGCGGTGTAACCGACCTTTTGATTGACCAGTTGTCCGTTCCAAGGCTCGCCAACGCAGAAGGCGTCCTGGGTGCCGGCCTTCATGTTGGCCACCATCTGCGGCGGCGGGATGACGATGGTGGCGACGTCAGTCTCCGGATTGATGCCGCCGGCCGCCAGCCAGTAACGAACCCACAGGTCGTGGGTGCCGCCCCGAAAGGTCATGGCCACCTTGGCGATATTGCCGGCCGCCTTCATCTGCAGGAACTTGGCCTTGGCCCCGGCGCTGTTCAGCCCGACTTTCACGGCCTTCAGGTCGTTGCCGACCGAGATGCCCTGCCCGTTCGTGTTGAGGCGGGCCAGGATGTACATCGGCGTCGGCGCGCCGCCGGTAATCGCCCCGGTGCTCATCAGATAGGGCATGGGCGACAGGATGTGAGCGCCGTCGATGCCGCCGCGCTCCGAGCCCAGCACCAGGTTGTCGCGGGTGGCGGCCCACGAGGCCTGCTTGACCACCTCCAGATCGGGCAGGCCGTACTTGGCGAACAGACCCCGCTCCTTGGCGATGATCACCGGGGCGGAGTCGGTCAGGGCGATGAAGCCCAGGCGGGCCTTGCCTACTTCGGGTCCCATGCCCGCGGCGTGGGCGCCCGACGGGAACGCGGCCTTGACGGCGGCGACGGTGGCGGCCGCGCCCAGCAGAGCGTTACGGCGGGTGAGGCTCATCTCAGAGCCGGCGATGGTCTTGTCGGTCTTGGTCATGATCTTCAGATCCCGCTGGGGCTTAGAGTTTGTATTCGAGGGTGATCCAGCCCTTGGTCCGCGACGGCGGCGGCGTGGCCGTGCCCAGCGGCACGGTCGTCTCGCGCTTGAAGTCGGCGTACTTGAACTGGATCGAGAGCTTGGGATTGATCGCGGCCGTCAGCTCGGACGTCCCACTCGCGGCCCAGGTCCGCGCCGGTCTTCTGGTCGTTGAAGTCGTGGTAGCGCAGCAGGACATCGGTATTGAACCAGTAGGTCCGCTTGAACCGGGGCTTGGCGTTGAAGGTGAGGTTGGCGTCCTCGATGCCGTCGACGAAGCTCTTGTTGCCGCCGGGCGAGACGAAGGCGTCGCTCCAGCCCTGGAAGGCGTGCACCGTGGCCAGCGGCGTGGTGAAGCCGCGCGTCCCGTCGCCTTCAAGCGACTCGTAGCCGGCTTTCACCGTGTAGATGTCGAAGGTCGCCGCGACGTCGCCGCCCCAATAGGCCAGGTCGAAACTGGGTGTGTTGTGGCGGTAGTCCGACTGCTGGGCGTAGGTGGCATTGTAGGCCAGCTGGAACAGGTTGACCCAGGTCTTGCCCGAGGCCTTCACCCCCTTGGTGATCGACGAATTGACCGCCGAATTGCCGAAGTCCAAGGCGTAGACGAAGCCTTGCAGGCGCAGGGCCTCGGCGGGCGACCAGGTCGCGTTCAGCAGATGGCTGTCGCTATCCCAGTCCTTCAACTCGCCGAGGATGCGGTTGATGTGGGTGACATAGGCATAGGTCGCCTTGAACCGGCCCAAGGCGACGTCGGCGCGGAAGCCATCCATCGTCTGTTCGTCTTGGCGCCAGCCGACATTGCCCACGAACCGCTGGTCATCCAGCAGGATGCGCTGGCGGCCGGCGGTAACCTGCAGCGCCGCGCTGGGCGTCCAGGTCAGCTGAGCGCGGTTTAGCTCAGTGACGTCGGGATCGTTGACCACCGGGTAGCGGGATTTGTCGGCGCCGTTCAGCGGGGCGGTCGTCGCGCCGGGCACGTTGACGGCGTAGTGCTCCTCGCCGACCTGGCGGACGTCCTCGAACTCGACCAGCGCCTTGACGCCCTGGAACTCGGCGGTCTCCCAGCCAAAGCGGGTGCGGACGGTGAAAGCCGAGGCATCGTCCTTCAGCGTCGCGGTCTTGGTCTGGTCGACGGTCTCGTAGCGCGCGCGGACCTCCAGGATCAGCTTGCCGGCCGCGATCTGGTCGCTGATGGTCGGCGGCGGCGCAAGCGGCGGCGGTTCGGCGGCCGGCTCGGCGACGGCCTCGACCGTGGCGTCAGCGGTCGGCGCGGCAGGAGCCGGCGCCTCCTGGGCCCAGGCCGTTCCGCCCAGCATCACAGCGCAGCCAGCCGAGCCGCACCGCAGCATTCCTCGCAGGTTTTTCATTGCCTCAATCCCCCAAGGCCAAAAAAAAACGCCCGGCGAGACCGCGTGTGCGATCTCTCCGGACGTCGTTGTCCATTCCATACCGACGATTGCGTCACCGTCGGCGGCCCTCTCGGGCCAGCGCGGAACCTCGTTGCCCCGCGTGTCGCCCTTAGGAAGAGGGCGGGCGCCGACCTGCGGCAATCGAAAAACAGCGTTCTCGCCTGCAGTGCTCTGTCATCGGCGCATTTTTGCACAGCTGAACAGCAGATTTCAGCAGGTCCATGCCCGTATTCCGCGCGTTTGTGCGACCTCAAGGATCGCCGCGCCCTGTCCCGTCAGACACTCAAGCGGGTGATCGGGAAGCCGGCGGCATAGAGTCCGGCAGCTTCGGGACTAAACTCCAGGCCATCGAACAGAACCATGGACGGGACATTCGCGGCCTCCGCGAATGTCCCGGCCGGCTCGATGACAGGGCCCAGCGAGATCGCCGCCGCCTGGAAGAGGTCCGGGCGATAGACCATGTCAGCTATGCGCCCAAAGTCCTGGTTCACCTCAACCTGGCCCCAGCGCGCCATTTGCGACAAGAACCAGAGGGCATGCTCCCGGCGCGGCAGTCCCGCCGCCCCGTCATGAAAGACGATCTCGTCTGCCAACGCCCAGGCGATGGCCTCAGCGGGCGCGCCGATGTGCTCGGGCAAGGCCAGCAGTTCCACAAGCGCCTGACGATGGGCTGGATCATCAGCCCAGGCCGAGGCCCGGATGATCGCCCTGAGGGCGGCGCGAAGCTCGTCTGGATAGGTCGCGGCCCACTCGGCCTTGACCCCGAACACCTTGTCGGGCGAGCCGGGCCAAAATTCCGAGGCCTTGATCAGCACCTCTCCCAGCCCCTCGTGCAGCGCGACGGCGTTCCACGGCGCCCCGACGCAGAACCCATCGACTCCGCCAGATCGCAGTTGCTCGACCATGCGCGGCGGCGGCGTGACCACCAGTTTGATATCCCGATCCGGATCGATCCCGGCCTGGGCCATCCAATAGCGCAGCTCGTAGGCGTGCATCGAATAGGTGAAGACCACGGCGAAGGTCAGAAGCGGCTCACCAGACGCCCGGCGCTGCTCCAGGAGCCGCGACAGGGGACGCGCCGTGATCGGCCGCTGGGCCATGCCCTCGGGATCGACCTGGCGCAAGGCGTCGGCCAAGGCCGTCGAGACCGTTATGGCGCTGCCGTTCAGATTCAGGGCCATCGGCGCGATCATCGGCACGGCGTCGCTTGCCACACCCAGGGTGGAGGCCAGGGCCATCGGCGCCAACATGTGCGCACCGTCCAGGGCGCCAACCGTGACCTTGTCGCGAAGGGTCGCCCACGAGGCCTCGCGGCTGAGGCTCACCTCCAACCCTTCTTCGGCAAAGAAACCCAGGGCCTTGGCCACCACCAGCGGCGCGCAGTCGGTCAGGGGGATGAAGCCCAGGCGCAGATCGACGAGACCGCTCACGAGGCGTCTCCCTTCAGAATACCCGCGAACGCCATCAAGTCGGCGGCCACCGCGCCGATCGGCCGGCCCTTGTCCATGGCCAGTTTGCGCAGCAGACGATAGGCCCCGTCCTCGTCCAGACCTCGCTCCTTCATCAACAGCCCCTTGGCCCGTTCGACGATCTTGCGAGACTCCAGGTCCGCCTTGGCCTTGGCCAGATCTCCGCGCAATTGCTGGGTCAAGGCAAACCGGCTCATGGCCACGTCCAGAATCGGTCGCACCCGCCCTGGGGCCAGGCCATCGACGATATAGGCCGCCACGCCCGCCCGTACGGCTTGCTCAGCAAGCCCCGGTTCGGAGCGGTCAACGAACATCACCACCGGGCGAGAGTTGCCGTGTGTGACCTCCCGCAAGCTCTCGAGGGTGTCGCGGTCGGGACTATCGGCCGCGATGACCACCACATCGGGGGCAAAGGCCGCCACTTCCCGCTCGTCGAACAGCGCCGCCTGTCTCACCTCAAGCGGATCGATGCCTTGCAGGCCCTCGGCAACCAGAGCGGCTCTCGCGGGATCGGGATCGATGACGAGTACGCGCATGAAGAATGCCTAGGACCGAGAAGGCTTGAACAGGAACCGACACAGACGCTCTGCGCCGCACAACGACGCCTTAGCCCATATTTTACGCGGTTGAGCATTGATCGTAGGCGCCGGCCTCAGTCGCATCGCCGGCTAGGCTATCTCATTTGAAGCGCGCCCATCCCAGTCCAATAGCTGAAGTTGGCTGCGCTACGGGAACGAGACATTCAGCGTGGTGAGATCTTGCCTCGCATCAGTCGCCCAACACCAACGATCCCATAAGAAGCGGCGCGCGGCCGGCCAGCCTTTGGGACACGAAGTCGATGAAGAGCCTGACGCGCTTGGTGTTGCGCGTCTCGCCTTGGGTGAGCATCCAAAGCGCGCCATTCAGGCGTGGCGCGATGCCCGGCGCCCTCGTCAGCAGGGGGTCGGCGTCGCCGACGAAGCACGGCAGCCTTGTCATGCCGAGTCCTTGCCGCACCGCCGCGAGCTGCACCTCGGCGTCGGGCGCCCTGAAAGGCGCCCCCGTCGCCTTTATCTCGCCCGCGCTGACCCAGTCAGGGACGCCATGATCATTGATGACGATAGGCCTGATCGGCCCAGTCGCGCCGACGCGCCATCTGGCCAGCAGATCGCGTGACACGTAGACGCCGCCGGCCAGTTGGGGTCCCATCAGGCCGTGTAAATTGAGTGGCAGGGCCTTGCGATCGACGACGAAGCGGATCGCCACATCGGCTTCACGGTTGGTCAGGTTCGCGACTTCGCCGGTCGACAGGATCTCGATCTCGATATCCGGATGCCGTTGGGCGAAGTCTGCCAGGTCCGGCATGAGAAGATTGGCCAGGAATGGCGGCAGCGTAATCCGCAGAAGACCGCGCGCGCTCTGATCGCGGCCGAAGACGCGCGCCTCCAGTTGGTGGGAAGACGCTTCCATCTGCTCGGCGAATTCGACGACCTCCTCCCCCGCAGCCGTCAGGCGGTAGCCCGAGGGCCGCTTTTCGAACACCTGCGCCCCAAGCCGTTGCTCCAGCTGGGCGATGCGCCTGAGCACGGTGGCGTGGTTCACGCCAAGGCGTTCGGCGGCGGCTCTTACCGAGCCGCCTCGCCCGACGGCGAGAAAGTAACGAACATCGTCCCAGTCGATTGAGGCCATGGTGCGATCCTGCACCTCCGCGAGAGACTTTCAAGGCTCGCATCACCACCGCCAGCTTCATTCCTCAACCAACCGGATTGTTTCCGCACCACCGATGTGCGCCGCTCCGCACTGCAAGTCGGCCTATGCCAGACCTACTTCGAGGCTGTCGGACCGCCCCTGGCGGCCAAACAGAACCCGAAAGGAAAGAACATGGGCAAGCTTGAAGGTAAGGTGGCGGTCGTCACGGGCGCGACGAGCGGCATGGCGCTGGCCAGCGCCAAACGCTTCGTGGAGGAAGGGGCATACGTCTTCATCACCGGCCGTCGTCAGGACGCGCTGGACGACGCGGTGAAGACGATCGGCCGGAACGTCACGGGCGTGCGCGGCGACGCGGCCAATCTCGACGACCTCGACCGCCTGTTCGAAACAGTCAAGCGCGAGAAGGGTAGGATCGACGTGCTCTACGCAAGCGCCGGCTGGGGCGAAGCCGCGCCGCTTGGTGAGATCACCGAACAGCACTTCGACACGATCTTTGGTCTGAACGCGCGCGGTACGCTCTTCACCGTGCAGAAGGCCTTGCCCCTGTTCAACGACGGCGGCTCCATATTCATGACGGGGTCTGTGGCCTCGATCAAAGGGTTCCCAGGCTACAGCGTCTACGCGGCCAGCAAGGCGGCCCTCCACGCCTTCGCCCGCGGCTGGCTTAACGAGCTGAAGGCCCGGAACATCCGGGTGAACGTGCTGCACCCTGGGCCGATCGCCACGCCAATGCAGGATCAGGTCCTCACCCCGGAGGCCAAGCAGATGTTCGAGTCCCTGATCCCGCGGGGAACGATGGGACGTCCCGAGGAAATCGCTGCGGCCGCGCTGTTCCTTGCCTCGGACGATTCCAGCTTCGTGAACGGCGTGGAGCTGGCCGTCGACGGCGGCTTCTCAGCCATCTGACCTTGTCTTGGATCGCCCGCGCGGCGGATCCACCATCTCAGGAGACCCATCATGAGCTACGCGATCATAGGATTCGGCAAGATCGGCCAGGCCCTCGCCCACGCCTTCGCGCGCCGCGGCATCGAGGTGGCGGTCGCCAGCCGCAACCTGCCTGAGGTCCTCGCCCCGCAGGCAAGGGCGATCGGCCCGAACATCGTCGCCACCTCCCTGCAGGAGGCGCTGAAGGCCGACACGATCTTCCTGGCCGTTCGTTCGGAGTCTCATCGCGATGTCGCTAAGGCTCTGCCGAACTGGAAAGGCAAGACCCTGGTGGACGTTACGAACTCGCAAGCGCCACTGGAGACGATGGACGGGCTGCTGTCTTCAGCCTTCGTCGCCAAGCTCTATGCCGGCGCCAGGGTGGTGAAGGGGTTCAACCACCTGGGCGCCACCGCCCTCGCGGCGGATCCCGTCGTTCCCGAGGGACATCGCGTCGTCTTCCTCGCGAGCGACGACGAGGACGCTGTCGCGCCCGTAACGGCCCTGGCCAAACAGCTCGGCTTCGCCCCCGTCAATCTGGGGCGGTTCGACGAAGGCGGCGCGCTCGTCCACGCCCGCGGTCCCACCTGGGGGCCGCTCATCTTCCAGAACATGTTCAAGAAGGAGCAGTAACCAAATTGGGGAAGGGTGTTTTCGCGCCCTTCCCGCCTGCTTTGTAGGCCGTGGCGCGGCTGCGCCATGAGCGGAACTTGGGTCACGTCCAGGAACCTGACATTCGCCCGCTCTCCCGGCGCATATCTATGGAATCACCTAAACTTTCGCGCCTAAACTCTCGTAAAACCTATTACTCGTGGTGAGTTGTCCACACACCGACCCTGTCCAAGGTTGGACCAAGGTCAAACTAGCGCCTATCGCCGGCTGCCGCCGCGCGGGCTGCCAAAACGATTGCCCCCAGCACACCGGAATTATCGCCCAGGGCCGGCGGCGCAATATAGGCCTGCAGGGCTTGCGGCGAACTGAGCTCGGGCAAATAGTCGCCCAGCCAGGATCTCAGCCGGACGCGCACCCGCTCCTGAAGGTGGTCCGCTTGGCCAACACCACCGCCCAGCACGATCCGGCGCGGCGCAAGGGTGTAGGTGAGCGTCGCCGCCATCTGGGCCAGATAGTCGGCAATCAAGTCCCAAACCGGATCATCGACCAGGAGCGTTTCACCGGCGCGCCCCAGACGGGCGGCGATCGCCGGGCCGCTAACCAGTCCTTCAAGACAGTCGCCATGAAACGGACACACGCCGGCAAACGGATCGCGTTGCGCATCGCGCCTGACCGGCAGATGGCCCGCCTCAGGGTGCAATGCGCCGCGCACAGGTGCGCCATTGACCACCACGCCGACGCCGACACCGGTCCCAACGGTCACATAGGCATAGTCGTCAAGACCCGCGCAGCACCCCCAGCGCCCCTCGCCCATCGCCGCGCCGGTAACATCGGTCTCCAGTCCGACGGGAAGGCCTAGACCATCCAGCGCCCCGACAAGATCGGCGCCTGACCAGCCCGGCTTCGGCGTGGAGAGTATTTGGCCATAATCGCTCGCCGTCGGGTCCAGCCGCACGGGCCCGAATGTCGCCACACCGATTGCGTCCAAACCGTGTGACCCAAGACGCGCGTCCAGCAGGCGCCTGATCGCCCCCAGCGTCTCATCTGGCGTCGTTGTGGGGATGCGAATGCGATCGCTCAAATCGTCCGGCCCACTCCCGAATGCGACCACGACCTTTGTGCCGCCAATTTCAACGCCTGCGAACCGATTCATTGATCTCCCACCCACCACAGCACTTCGTAAGCCGCCAATTGCCGGCGCTTGGTATCAAGACGCTCGCCCGTCAGAAGATCATATCCTGGGCCGTCCAGCCCGCTGGGGCGGTCAGCACAGACAGGGCTTTGAGAGAGATTGGCCAGGCACAAGAACGGCCTCCCGTCCTGGCGCGCGAAGGCCAGAACCGACGGCTCATCGAGCGCGATCGGCATGGCGCGGCCAGACACACCCAGCGCATTCAAGCCCCGCGCGGCGGTCCCGAAACGCCGCAACGCCAGGGAAAGGCGCCCGCTCGTCCCTTCCCCATCAAGGCCAAGCTTGGCCTTCGCCCAATCCATTACGGGTCGGTGAAGCCACCGCCCCTCCGTTTTGGTTTGAGGATTGACGAGGTAGGAGTCGTCGTTACCCAGGCCAATCTCATCGCCCATATAGATCAACGGCCAGCCGTCGAGCGCGTGAATGACCCCGTAGAGGAGCAACAGCCTCGCCTGAGCCGCAGCCTGATCAACATCCGGTTTGCCTAGGCCGACTAGAGCCGACGCCATGCCATTGGTCGAAGGCGCCCCGCCCGGCGCGGTTTGAAATCGCCGACCATTGGAGAAACCCTCGCCATCATAGAATTTTGACCATCGCGCCAGGTCGGCCGGCTCGGCGTAGGCGGACAGCGCATTCCAGCTCAGATCGTCATGACAGCGGACATAGTTGAGCCAAGCCGCATGATCGGGTCGCGCAGACGCCGCCGCCATGACCCTACGAACAATGCCTGCGTCCTGATCGGCCAATCCGCCCCATAGCGCGGTCATGACACCGTTGTTGTAGGCCAGATCGCAGCCGTCGGCGTAGCGCCCAAAAAAGGGAAGCACATCGTCTAGGCTCTCGATCGCCTCGGCCAACAACACCACGCTAGGCGCGGCAAGGGTCAGCGCAGCTCGAAATGTCTCGATAATCGCATAGGTCTGGGGCTGGTTACGTCCATTTGTGCCCGGCCCCTTCCAGAGATAGGGCGCACTATCGAGCCTAAAGCCCTGTACGCCCCGGTTGGCCAGGAACAGCAAGACATCCAGCATCTCCAGAAAGACATCAGGATTGGCGTAGTTCAGGTCCCACTGGAAAGGATAGAAGGTCGTCCAGACCCATCCGCCCATATCGGGGTCATAGGTGAAACTCCCCGGAGCCGTGTCGGGAAACACGTCAACGAGGGCCTCTTCCCAGCGGTCGACATCAGCCTTGTCCTTGATGACACAGTAGTAGGCTCGATATTTTGGATCGCCCGCCCGGGCCCGCTGGGCCCAGACATGCTCGCTGGCGGTGTGATTGCAGACGACATCCAGGAGCAAGCCCATGTCGCGTTCGCGCGCGGCCTGAGCCAAACGTTCCAGGCTCGCCATATCGCCAAGCGCCGGCTCGACCTGGCGATAGTCGGCCACGGCGAACCCACCGTCGCTGTCGCCTTCCCGCGCCTTGAGTAGCGGCAGCGGATGCAGCCAGCGCACACCCAGGGCCTCCAGATAGTCCAGTCTCTCCGCCACGCCATCCAGTGTGCCGGCGAACTTGTCGACATAGAATGTGTAGACCGTCTCGCCCGAGCGGCTCGTCCAGTTCGGCTGAGCGCTTCGCTGCTGATCCAGCGCCTTGAGGCCCTCGGAGCGCCCGGCGACTGCCGCATCGACAAGTCCCCGTACGCGCGGGAGCAGCTCGTCGGCGCGGACACCATAGAGGTCAGCAAGGTTTTGACCGATCCTGCGCCAGGCGGTTTCCTGCGCCCCAGACGAGGCCTGCTCAACGTCCACAGTAGTCACTTGCAGGTGTTCCAACATGCCGAACCGACGCAACCGGTTGTGAATAAACTCAAGGATTTTGCCCCATAGGCTGGTGAACGACGGCGCGGAAGATCCGCTCGCCATCATGCGATCGACGCAAGCTCCTCGGCGTCGGGATCAATCGCGAGGCGAGACTCGGTGTCGAAGATCATTGTCGCGGCAGCCCGCGAGCTGACCGGCGACCATGGGGCGAGCCCTGAGTGATTGGGATCTCCGTTGCGCGCGAAGGCGATAAAGGCGTCGGCAAGCTGGCCGCCCAGCATCCGAGCGACATCACCCCCACCCGTCATGGAATCGCAGCGATCGGTGTTGGCGAAAGCGAAGGGAATATCCAGGCAATGAAAGGCGCGCGGCCGGTGATCCAACACGGGGGTTTGCCAGTTGAACCAGTAGAGATAGGCCGGCGCGCGCGCCAAAGCCGCCTTCGCAGTGGCCTGGTCGACCGCAGCCTGGCGGATTGGCGCCGTGGCGATACGGGACCAAAGATCGAACGGCGCGGCCCCGGGTGTGCGCAGCCGGAAAGCCTTCACCACCGCCGCGCCACGCCCAGGCAGGAACGCCTCCGCGCGCGCCGTCAGCTCGGCCTCGGTCATGGTCTCAAACTGGGGATGGCTGATCCCTGTCACAAACTCATTGAGCGTCGATCCGATGATCATCGGCACGTCCGCTGAGATCGAGGGCGCATGGGAGTGGAATGGCGAGGCCGGCAGCGCCGCGCCATCGACGACGGGACCAAAGTTCATATTGTCGGGGATCCGGCGCACGTCGACAAAGCCATCAAACGGCTTGTTCACGCGCGCCAGGACAGCTTCGCTGGCCGACTTCAGACGAGCATAGGACATCGCCTGAAGCTGATCGATCTGTCCTGGTCCCAAGCCGATCTCGGCCAGCAACAGATCTGAAAGCGCGCGCGCCTTGCCCTTGGACGTGGCCAGACTGAACGAACCGCTCATCACGACGGCGCGATGAAAAAGTCCCTTTGCGGCCGGCATGCCCATCAGCATGGACACCTTGGCCCCGCCACCCGATTGGCCGAAGATCAGCACACGCTCGGGATCCCCGCCAAACTGGCTGATATTGTCCCGCACCCATTGCAGGGCCGCTACGATATCAAGCATGCCGACATTGCCCGATTGAGCAAACCGGGGATCAAGGTGCGATAGATCCAGATACCCCAGAAGATTGAGGCGGTGATTGAGGGTGACGACGACGACATCGCCGCGTCGGGCCAGATTCTCGCCGTCAAAAGCAGGCAGGTCATGACCCGAACCCGCCGCGAACCCGCCGCCATGCAGCCAAACCATCACCGGCCGCTTGCCATGGTCGGCGAGGCCCGGGGTCCAGACATTGAGCCGCAGACAGTCTTCGCTCGCGACGGCGTCGTTCCATTGGAAAATGAACGCTTCTTCGTCGTTGAAGCGCCCCGTTCCCTGATCTTGCGGACAGATAGGGCCATACTGGCGAGAGCTGCGGACCCCGGACCAGGGCTGTGGCGGCTGGGGCGGCAGGAACCGGTTGGCGCCCCCCGTGGAGGCGCCATAGGGCACGCCCTTGAAGGTCGAGATCCCGTTGCGAACATAGCCGGCGACTCGCCCGGCCGTCGTCAAGGCCTCGGCTTGCCCGGCTCCCGCCTGTAGCCCTGACATCGCGGTGCCTCGCCCACGAGACTTGGGAACGGCGGCGCTCGCTGAGCCCGCAATAAGAGGCGCGCCAGCCGCAAGAGCCGCACCTCGGAGAAGAGATCGTCGGCCAAGACCAGGCTTTGGCCTATCGTCAAAAGCTCGGGTCATGGCGCAAGTTTTCCTTCGCCGTCGTCGCCGACTGACCTTAGAGGGCGCGCGCTGGGGCCAAAAGGAAACGCAGAACGAGCACCAGCAGGATTTGCCCGTTCTGCGCGGGGCCAAGGCGCTCCACGTGATCGCCTCGAAGACGCAGGACTATCAAGCATCCGGCCCCTGAGTGGGGAGGAATGGGCGGAGAGACCTGTCAGGTCTCACCGTCCGCCGGGGGATCAGTTCAGGTCGAAACTAAAGCCGACACCGATGGTCCGCGGACGGGGGCCGGCCAACAAGGTCGGGCCGTTGGCGGCGGTGGGGCCGCGCTCGTCGGAGAGATTGTCGCCAAAGAGCTTGATCTCATAACGGTCAATGCGAAGCCCAATATTGGCGCGATACAGTTGGTAGGGGTCCAAAGTGTCAACTGTGGCGTCACTATTGCGCGCCCGCCCCACCGCCGTAGCCGAGGCATTGGCGAAGAGATCGTATCGGCCGATGTTCTTCTTGTAGTTTGCATCCAACCGCCAATTGTGAGGCGGGGTGTTGAACAGACGCTGGCCGTTGCCGTTCCGCGGATTGGCCGCTGCGAAGGCCTTGACGACATCGGTGAACTCGGAGGTGTTCACATTGCCAACCACGGTCAGATTGAGGCCGGTAAGCGGGGTGTCCCACGAGGCCTCGATATCGATGCCTTGAGTCTTGGCGCCGCCGAGATTGGCAAAGGCTGAGAGCCCGATCGAGGTGTTAAAGGCTGCCTGGAGGTTGGTGTACTTGATGTCGTAGGCGCTGACCGACAGCCGAAGCTTGTCGTCGAACAGCTTACCCTTTGCACCGATTTCAATATTGCGAAGCTTATCGGGCGTCAGGGACAGACTGCTGGGCACACCATCGGCGATCACGGCGTTGGCCTGGGCTTGAGACTGCAGAATGCCGCTTCTAAAGCCGGTTCCGGCGTTGAAGAACAGCATCCACGTCTCGGACGGGTAGTAGGCGAGATTGGCGCGCCAGGTCAGGGCGTCGGGCTTGGCCTGGCTGTTGACCAAGGCTCCGTTTGTCACAGATTCAGACGATCGCTTGTCAGCGAAGTAACGGAGGCCGACCAGCGGCACGAGTTTGCCACCCATCAAATCATAGCTCACTTCGGAGAACACCGAAGCGTTTTCAGTCCGGGTGATGGTGCTGCCGCCCAGTTTCAACGTGGGGAAATCAAGGCTGAACTCGTAGAGCCCCCTGGCCTTCTGGTAGAAGGCGCCGCCAACCCAGTGCAAGGGGCCGTCGCCTGACGTGGACAGACGGAACTCGTTGACGAAGCTATGGGCGTCTCCGCCGTTGATCAGCGTGCCGATCCCCAGCGGCGCGCCAAGGTTCAGGGCCACGCCAAAGCCGCCCGGCAGCGACTTTTGATAGGATGTGGCGTTGGTCAGGGTCAAACCATCGAACTCGTAGGTGACGGTGCCCGAATAGTAGTTGGCGCGACGGCGGTCATAGCCCTTCACCGTGCCTTGGTAGGCGGCGTAGGGCGGATCGACCGAGTTCATGACATTGAGGTAGTCCTGATCGGTGCTGAAATGCCAAGCGCGCAGCCGGACCTTGGCGCGATCGGTTGGCTCCCACAACAGGACGGCCTGAATGTTCTTGGAGATGATGCCGTTAGCGTCGGTCTTGTAGGGCGTTCCGACCGGAGCGCCGCTATAGATATCATTGTAGCCCGCGCGCTTGTCATATCCGCCGCTGATCCGCAGACCCAGCTTGTCGTTGATCAACGGGATAGAGACTGCGCCGGCCATGCGGTAGTTGGGATCGCCCGCGCCCTTGGTGCCCGATAGCTCGCTTTCGCCCGTGAACCCAACCCGGTTCAAGCTCGGATTCTTGGTGTGATAGATGATGGCGCCGCCCATTGAGCCTGAGCCATAGAGCGTGCCCTGCGGGCCGCGCAGCACCTCGACATGATCAATGTCGAAATACTGCAAGGGCGGCGCGGCCTGATTGTTGGGAACTCCAAACGGCGTGTCATCCAGGTAATAGCCAATCATGCCGTCACCGACCGGACCGCCGGCGCCCGAGCCGCGGAATGAGAAAATGCGATAGCCTGCCCCGATCTCCTGAGCCTGCGAAGCGCCCGGGATCAATTCGATAAGATCGGCGCCATCGCGAACGCCGCGCTGCGCCAGAACTCTGTCAGAAAAGGCCTGGATCGCGACAGGGGCTCGCGCAGCGACCTGCGAGCCTGACTTCAGCGCGGTCACGACGACCTCGTCTAGGGCCTCTGCACTGGCGCGATCGCCTTGAGACTGCTGCGCCAAGGCTGGCGTACACGTGGCGAAAGACGCCCCCAGGAGCGCAGCGAAACTGCCGCCTCGCCACAGAGCCGCACGCCAAAACGTACGAGATGACAACTTGCTCATTGCTTAGTCTCCCCAATTTTCGTTGCTTTACGCAATCGATTGTCAATTCAAGTTATATCTAATGTCGTCGATTTCAAGGGCCAATTTCCGCGCTCATAACCCCTGTATACTGATGAGCAAAGCGCCGCTGACTAGGCCGCTGAGAACGCCGCTCCCAATCCACTTTTCCAGGCTGCGGTGAACTCTTTAGACACCCGCGCCTGAGGCGCGATGAAGTCAAAGCCATGATAGGCGCCGGGTGTCAGGTGAAATTGGGTTGGCACGCCTGCAGCCACCAGCCGCCGGGCATAGTTGAGATCCTCGTCGACAAAGAGATCGATGGCGCCGACGCCGATAAAGGCCGGCGCCAATCCCCGAAGATCCTCAAGGCGCGCGGGCACGGCTCCATGCGGCGCAGTCGCGCCGCCTGCGGCTGCGCCCAGAAAGCTGCTCCAACCAAACCGGTTGCCTGCCTCGTTCCATCCGATGACGCCAATGAACGCGGGAACGCGTCGACTGCTACCGGTGCGGTCATCGAGCATGGGATAGATCAGCACCTGATAGCAGAGGCGCACCTCGCCGCGATCGCGCGCCATGATCGCCACCATCGCGGCCAAGCCGCCACCGGCGCTCTCCCCCATCACGGCGATCCGCGTCCGATCCACGCCGAGCGCTTCGGCGTTGCGATGCAGCCAGACCAAGGCCGCGTAGCAGTCCTCAACGGGCCCGGGAAAAGGCGTCTCAGGCGAAAGCCGATAGTCGACATTGACCACGACGCAATCGAGCTCGGACGATATCGTCTGGCACATCGGGGTAACATCCTCGACCCGACCGAGAATAAAGCCGCCCCCGTGGATGTGCAGCACAGCCGGGCGTAACGCCACAGTCGCCCTAGCGCCAATCAGTTGAACCTTGACCTCAGGCTGACCTGCAGATCCAGGAGCTGTGCGCAACTCGACCTGGGGGGCGGGCGCAGGCAGTGGCGGCGAAGCCGGCGGGATCTTGGCGCGTATCGCAATGACCGCTTCGCGCGACCAAGCCGGCAGGGGGCTGGCCATCACCTGCAAAGCGCCCTCGCGCAATTGCGGATCAACCCGCCGCAATATCTCGGGCTGTTCAGCCTCAGCGGCGAAGGCAAGCTCCCGGCCCATGCTCATCGCAAAAGCGGATCCCAGAAGGGCCGCATGCAGATCGCGTCGTGATAGGGTCAAGGGTCGCCTCCCGTATTTTTTGGAACACTACGATTCCTTTGAGACAGTGGTCACCCAAAAAACAATCGATTGCAATAGGGGCGACACTTCACTTGCAAACGATTGCGTAGCGCGGCTTAGTGCTAATTTAGAAAGGCGCTGCGGGTGTCGATACAAACCCTGACGATGCGCTGACCTGGGAGGAGTCAAGGATGAGACGATCGCCACGGCGCTGGAGCCACGTTGCGCGCAGCGCACTTGTCGCAGCCTGCGCGCTTATGGCCGGGGCGACCACCGCTCTGGCGCAGGCGCCAGGAGCGCCCAAGGTAGGCATTGATCAGGATGGCACGGTTCACGCACCGGCCATGAGCGTGCCGGTCTCCAGCCTTCTTAGCCCGCAAGCCCAGGCCTATGTCGCCGAGCACCTGCACCAGATGCAGCAACCCGAAATGCTGGGCGAAAAAGACGGCGTGCCGATCTTCATGCAACCCTATCTGGCTCGCCAGCGGGTTTTGTTCCCGCACGACAAGGTCGACACCCAGCTGGGCGGCGTGCACGTCTACGACTACACGCCCAAGGCTGGCGTGGCCCCGGAGAACAGCAATCGGGTGCTGATCAACCTGCATGGGGGCGGGTTCATGGCGTGTTTCCCCGGTTGCGCCGAGCTGGAATCGATCCCCCTGACTGCGCTGGGTCGTATCAGGGTCGTGGCCGTCGACTACCGGCAAGGCCCCAAGCATCGCTTCCCGGCGGCCAGCGAGGACGTGGCGGCGGTCTATCGCGAGCTGCTAAAGACCTATCGCCCTCAGAACATTGGCATCTATGGTTGCTCCGCCGGCGGCATGCTGACGGGCATGTCCGTCGCCTGGTTCCAGGCCCACGGCCTGCCACGTCCCGGCGCCATAGGCATCTTCTGCGCGGGCTCGACCGTGTCGAGTTCGGGCTTTGGCGGCGACGCAGACTTCTTTGCCGGCCCGATCGGCGACGCCCGCCCGCCGGCGCCCTGGCCGCCCGCGCGACCTGGCGCCCAGGGGTCCGCCCTGCCCTATCTGGCTGGAACAGACCCCAAGGATCCCCTCGTGTCGCCAGCCGCCTCTGACGCGGTGCTTGGCCAGTTCCCGCCGACCTTGATCATCACGGGCACCCGAGGCTTCGAGCTCAGCTCGGCGGTCTATACCCATACCCAACTGGTGCGGCTTGGCGTCGATGCCGACCTGCACGTTTGGGAAGGCCTGTTCCACGGGTTCTTCTACAATCCCGACGTTCCAGAATCGCGCCAAGCCTACGACGTGATGTGGAAGTTCTTCGACAAGCGCCTCGCGCGTTAGTCAAAGCCCCCGTGAGCTGACGCCACGCCCCCGCTTTGGCGTGGCGTCAGCGCCCAGGGTCAGGATTTCGTGATGCCGAATACAACCGTGGACACTTTGCCCGAAGGCTGGGAGCGCCTGGCCGCGCCCTCCGGGCGCGGCCAGCTCTACGTCTATCGCTGCTTTGCCTCGCGTCACCTGCCGCCGCGCGACCTCTATGTCTGGGTTCCGGACGGCGTCGCGAAAGACCAGCCCCTGCCGGTGCTCTACATGCAGGATGGCCAGAACCTGTTCGACGCCAGGCTGGTGCCCTTCGGCGTCGCCTGGGAGGCCGACGCCAGCGTCTCCAGACCTCGTGGACGCCGGACGCATCGCGCCGACCATCGTCGTGGGCGTGGCCTGCACCGAGGATCGCTTCGCCGAATATGCACCTGAAATGATCCTGGATCGCCTGACCGACGCCGCTCTTGGCGCCGTCAAAGCGGCCTGGCCGGGAGCGCCGCGATCGGCCGCCTACGGGCGCTTGCTGGTTGAGGAGATCAAGCCCTTCATCGACAGAACCTTCCCCACACTGCCGGGCCGTCAGAGCACGCATATCGCCGGCGCCTCGATGGGCGCGGTGATCGCTGCCGAACTCCTGTCGCGCTATCCCGACGTTTTCGCCGGCGCGGCCCTTTTGTCAGCCCATTTCAGCCTGCTGCCCGTCACCGAAACCGAGGTGCTGCCGCACGCCTTCTCCAAAGACGTCTCGCAAGCCGTGGGCGAGTTCGCCTCGAACCAGATGCCGCAGGCGGGGAAGCATCGCCTCTGGCTCGACCGCAGTACACTGAGCATCGACCGCTTCTACGGTCCATCGCATGACGCCCTTGTCGCCGCCCTGCTGGCGCGAGGCTATTGCGAGGGGGGCGATCTGAGCGTGCAGGTCTATCCCGGCGTCGGCCACGACGAAGATGCATGGCGCCAGCGCCTGGACGACGCACTGGGGTTCCTGCTCGCCCTCTCCTGAAGCACCAAGGCCTGAAGCCCGCAGGCCCAAAGGGTGAGCCGTTTGGGCCTAAACCACGCTTCAACGTGAGATCTCTGGGAGGGCTCCAGGACCCTGCGCCGCCTCAGGCCCGCACGCCGACAAGCGCACGGGCCTTGGCTGCCGTCAACTTGTGGCCGGGATATCCTGAGCCTTGCGTGGCCGCCCACCGGCCCAAAGCGCGCAGACTGCGGCGGCCGCCATCAGCACGCCGCTGAGCATCAACACGCGACGCGCGTCTCCGCCGAGCAAGCTGTCAAAATAGAACGGCATGGTCACGGCGTTGAGCAACATGGGTATGACGATCATCATGTTGAAAATCCCCATATAGACGCCGGTGCGCTCGGGCGGGATGCTTTCAGACAGGATGATATAGGGGTTGCCCATGATGCTGGCCCAGCCGAGGCCGACGCCGATCGCGGGCAGGAACAGCCACACCTTCTGGGTGACGTGCGGGATGGCGAACATCCCGACCCCCGCAGCCAGCAGACAGGCTGCGTGCATCACGGCCGCGCCGTAGCGGCGCGTGAGCGGCACCAGGGCGAAAGCCGCCACGAACGCAACGCCGTTGTAGAAGCCGCCGACCTCGCCATTGTCCAGCACCGCCCGCCGGAAATTCTCTGACACCGGGTTGGCTTCGCCATAGACCGAGCGACTGATCGAATAGATCACGTAGTTCCAGTAAGCGAACATCGCGTACCATTGAAAGAGGCTCATCAGGGCCAGCTTGCGCATGGTGACGGGCATGGTGATGATGGCGTCCGAGATCTCCCTGAGCGTCGATGTCACCGTTATTGGCAAGGCCTTGAGCCTGTCCCGCTCGGCCTGGCTAAGCGGCAATTCGGGCACCCGCAGGATCGACCACAGGATCGTCGTCAGTGACAGCACCGCCCCCACCGTGAAGGCCACGCGTGTAATGACCGGGATGTTGTGGGCGTCCACCGCATTGATATTGAAACCCAGCAAATTGACCATGAAGGACGGCGCCAGATAGGCCAGCATTTGGCCAAGGCCCGTGAAGGCGCTTTGAGACAGAAAGCCAAAGCGCCGCTGCTCGTTGGACAGCCGATCGCTGACATAGGCCCGATAGGGCTCCATGGTGATGTTGTTGCCCGCGTCGAGAATCCACAGCAGGCTGACAGCCGCCAGGATCGTCGGGCTCAGCGGCATGAAGAACAGGCCGATCGCACACAGCACCGCCCCGAAAATGAAATAGGGCGTGCGCCGTCCCCACCGCGACGAGGTCCGGTCGCTCATCGCGCCGATGATGGGCTGCACGAGCAATCCTGTCAGGGGACCAGCCAGCTGCAAGAGCGGGATATTGGCCTCTGAGGCGCCAAGATAAGAATAGATCGGCGCCATATTGGACTGTTGAAGGCCAAAGCTGAACTGCAGCCCCAGGAAGCCAAGGTTCATCTCCACGATCCGCAGCAGCGGCAGCCTCGGCTTGGCGATTTGGTCCATTCCTGATCCTTCCCTGGGCGCGCTCGCCGCGCCTCGCATATTAAGATTACGCGTGCAGACAGGTCGCGAAGACGGCCGCCTTTGGCGCGCTATGAGATCTGTCGATCACGAGCCCGGCAGCCCCTCAGCCACCGGACGTCATGGCGAAGCGGCGTTGAAGCCAAAGATCGAAGATCGAAAGCCATTGGCCGTCTGGCGCATTGGGCGATCCTAGGCCAAAGCCGTGCCCTCCCTCTTCCACGAGGTGCGCCTCAGCTGCGACGCCCGCCGCGCGCAAAGCGGCAAGCATCATCAGGCTGTTTTCAGGGGGGACAGCGGTATCGTCCAGGGCGTGCACCAGAAAGGTCGGCGGCGTCTGAGCCGTGACATGGGCCTGCGGCGAACGCTTGGCGACTAGACCCTGATCGGGCGTGGCACCCAGCAGAGACAGTCGGGTCTGCGGATTGGTGTAAGGCGGCTCAAGCGTGATGACTGGATAGATCAGGCCCACCGCGGTAGGTCGCGCATCAAGCCCATCGGCTGCGTCGCGCGCCGGGTAGAGCGGCTCGGCATAGCCCGTGGCCAGCGAGGCGATGAGATGCCCTCCAGCCGAAAACCCCAGCGCCGCAACTAGATCGGTCTGCAAGCCAAACCGCTGGGCGTTGGCGCGAATGAGCCGGATCGCCCGCTGGGCATCCTGCAAGGGCACGTCCCAGCGCCCGCTCCACCCCTCACCGGGCAAGCGATAGACCAGCACAAACACGGTATAGCCGCGCTGGGCCAAGGCTTCCGCAACGGCCGCGCCCTCATGCGTGCCGACGACAAAGCTGTACGCGCCGCCGGGCGCCACCAGCACGGCCGCGCCATTCCCATGCTCGGGCCTGAAAACGTGCATTGCCGGCTCGGCGACATTGCGCAAAAAGCCCGGCGGGGAGTCGGCAGGACCCGGCTGCGCCTCGAAGCCGCCATTGGGCGGGGCGCCCGTCCAGAGCGGCATAACCTCCGCCCGGGTCCAACTGGCTGGCAACGGCCCCAAGGCCGGCGGCGGGACCAACGCAGGGCGCTGCTGGGCCAAGGCGCGCCCGCCACATGCCACTGCGAACCCCGACAAAAGCAGCAACCGTCGCGACATCGCCCCGACGCTCAACACCGTCTCCATAGGCTCTCCTGCGGTAAGATGACTGACGCGCCGCCTGGACATCAGGCCACGAGGGCGGCTTTAAGGGCCGTCTTCCATGACGCAGTGAAGGCGCGCGAGACGCGCGCATCCGGGGCGACGAAGTCGAAGGCGTGAAAGGCTCCGGGAACGACCATTAGTTGGGTCGGCACGCCAGCATTCACCAGGCGACGCGCATAATCGATGTCCTCATCGACGAAAAGATCGATCGCGCCGACACCGATGAAGGCGGGCGGCAGGCGGGTCAGGTCGGCCACCCGCGCCGGCACGGCGCCGCGCGGGACGCGGGAAGATCCCCCCGGGACGCCCAGGAAGCTGCTCCAGCCGAACTGATTGGCGGCGGCCGTCCAGCCGATGGTCCCGATAGGCGCAGACACAGGGCGAGTGACGCCGGTGCGATCGTCAAGCATCGGATAGAGCAGAAGTTGAAACCGCACAGGAACCTCGCCGCGATCGCGCGCCACGATCGCCAGGATCGCGGCGTGCCCGCCCCCCGCGCTCTCGCCCATCAGTACGATCCGCCCTGGGTCCACGCCCAGCGCGCCGGCATTGCGATAGAGCAATTTGAGGGCGGCGTAGTTGTCCTCAACCGGCCCCGGATAGGCGGTTTCGGGTGACAGGCGATAGTCGACATTGACCACAACGGCATCAAATTCGGCCGAAAGCTGCTGGCAGAACGACGTCATGTTCCGGGCGCGTCCGGAGACGAAACCGCCGCCATGAATATGCAAGATCGCAGGGCGCAAGGGGCCGTCAGGTCGCGCGCCGATCACCTCCACCGGCACGTCTGGATCGCCCGTCCGACCCGCTATCATCCGCACATCTACCGGTGGCGACGGAGCCAACGGCGGAGGAACCCAAAGCGACCGCACCGTGGGCAAGGTCGCAGAGGTCAAAGGGGGAGAGGGCTGAGCCAGCACCTCGGCCGCGCCGGCCCGCAGACCGGGATCTACGTGCGCCAGATCCAGATCGGTCGCCGCTGGCTTGGCCCAAACAGCTCCCGGCGCAAAGACGGTAGTCAACAGCGCCAGTTGCACAGCGCGCCGCGTGCCATCCATGTTCGCTTCCTCTCGGCGGACACCGCCCCGCACCTGAACGGGTGCAATCGTTTGCTTTGATCGTATTGATACGGCAAGGCCGATAGGGGCGCAATCCGGCTTTGACAACCGGGCCGATGAAGATCGATCGCGCAGGGCCTCAGACGCAGCGTGATCCATCTTGCGAGCTTCAACGCCGCCTCAGGGACAGCCCTGGAGGTCCACCGCCCCTTCGCGTTCCGGCTCGCGAGAGGGTTTCGGTTCAAAATGGCGAAGCAAGAGACAGGCGTTAAAGGACAAAAGCCCGCCGCATACGCGGCGGGCTTGGCCTAGCCAGGCCTGATTGTCGCTTCAGCGCCGCGGCAACGAGCACAAAGCTACGACGTCAGGGCTATTGGGAGGTGACGCGCAGACGCAGGCCCAAGGTTCGAGGTGTCGGGCCAGATCCCGACAGCGGGCCAGTTGTGCCAACGAAGGCCGGGCCACGCTCATCGGCGAGGTTGTTGCCGACGAACGCCACTTCCCAGTTTCCGCGCCGAACGCCGATTGTGGTGCTGAGCTGATCATAGGGCCGCGAGGTTACGCCATTGGTCTGGATACGGTCTCCACTGTGGCTCAGCGCCACATTCCCGAAGCCCTCCAGGTCGTTGGCGAAGTATCGGCTGTAGTTGACGTCGAAGCGGTAGTTCTGGTCCAGCGTGTTGAGCAACCGCGAACCTGGCCGGAGCAGAGGCTGCGCTGCGCGCCTGAATCGAGGTCGTCGTCGCCGTATTTGCTGTCGTTGAAATTGGCGACGACCCCAAGACCAAGTCCCTTGACCGGTGTGCGCCAGTGAACTTCGAGATCGACACCCTTGGTGGTCGCGTCGCCGAAATTGGCGAAACCATCCACACTGTTGATACCGCCCGTGACGGAGGTTTGAAGGTTCGTATATTCAAGCTGATAGAGGTTCAGCCCGACGGTCCAGGCTCTGTCATCATCACGCCACTTGATGCCGAACTCGTAGTTCTTTGATTCCTCGGGCTCCAGAGCGACGGTCGCGGGAACGCCAGCCAAACCCAGAGACTCGACTTGTACGCGGGACTGAACGATCCCCGGGCGGAAGCCCGTGGCGGCAGAGACGAACATGGTCAGGTTGTCGCTAGGCAAATAGGCCAGATTGAGCCGCCAGGTGTTGACGTCCGCCTTGGTGGGCACCGAAGAGTTGTCGTCCGCGAACGATCGGTCGTCGTGATAGGTTCGCAAGCCCACCAGCGGCACAAGCTTGCCACCGAACAGATCGTAGCTGACCTCGCCAAAGAACGCGTAGTTCTTGGTGAGCGTGTTGTTGCTGGCGTTGATATTCAAACCGGGAAGGACGAGCGCGTTGAATTGAGGGCCCTCTCCGTCCTGATAGGACGCCCCCGCAACCCAGTGCAACGGGCCGGCGGTCGTGGAATTGACGCGAATTTCCTGCGCGAACATTTTGGGCAAGAAACGGCTCGAGAAGGATCCGGCCGGCGACAGGGGAATATTGATCCCGAAGTCACCCTCCAGATTGCTGGTCGCGCTCGTGATGGAGAAGCCATCAAAGTCGACCCTGGCCGCCAAGCTCCAGAGCTTGAAATCGCCGTTCGAAAAGCCTTGCTGGCCTGCTGTATTTTCGAAATAGGGCGGCTTCACTGACGCCGTGAAGCCCGTGAAATCCTGGCGCGGCTGGAAGTGCCAGTATTGCGCCCGGATCTCGACATTGTCGCGAGGACGGAACAAGGCCACGAGACGAAGATCGTCATTCTTGGCTTTATTGACGCCCTTTTCGTCGGGCGTGCCGTCATAGGCGCCATAGTAGGCGTCGGCCCATCCCGCGTCGCGGGAGGACCCGCCGCTGATCCGCACAGCCAGGCGATCCTTGACGAGCGGAATCGAAATCGCGCCCGAGACGCCATAGTTCAACCCGTCAGCGCCAACCGTGTCGGACGCTTCGGTTTCAATGGCGTACTGCATTTCGTTGAGGTCTGGATCGCGCGTGTGAAAGATGAACACGCCGCCGGACGACCCTTGGCCATAGAGCGTTCCTTGCGGGCCCCGCAGAACTTCAACGCGGTCCATGTCGATAAACCGCACTGGCGGGGCAATGCCAAAGTTGGTGACGATGAATGGAACGTCGTCGAGATAGTAGCCCAGCGGCGAGTCGCCATTTTGGGTCACGCTGCCGCGAAGATTATAGAAGCGAGAGCCCACCGATTGGCGGAAACCTTCAAAGGCGCCTGGAATGGTCGACACCAAGTCGCCGACACTGCCAATATTGCGCGCCTTCAACTCCTCGCCCGAAAACGCCTGGATCGCCATCGGCACGGTTTGGAGCGTCTGCCCCCCTGTTTTCGAGGCGGTGACGACAACTTCCTGAACGACGCTGCCTGATCGCTCAGAAGCCTGCCCCGCCTCCCGCTTCGCGCTTGCGGTTTGCTGCGCCTGCGCGACGCCGCACGGCGTGCACATAGCCAAGGCCGCGGCGCTCACCGCGAGCCATTTCTGACTTTGCATCCTCTTACCTCCCCTAACGCCTGAGCGCGTTGCGTCGCTCCTCCCCCGCTCTTGTTGTTGGCGGGAATTACGCCTCAGCCATTTTGATGTTTGCTTGCTGGCGACGATCGACAGTGATCCGCAAACGATTGCACGTCAACTTGGGCCGGAACGCTGGGTAAATGGCGGCCTTTTGGAGGAAATTTGACCCAAAACAATCAATAAAGGCGAGAGGAAACACCTAAACACCATTGGTTCAGCCCCTCCTCCGAGCCGTCCAACGATCAAGGGCGAACAGGATCGCCGGTCTTTCAGGCGCAGGCTGTCCCAGCTGGTGCCAGCCGGTCCGGCCGCCGGCATATCGGCGCTAAGAACTTTAGGTGTTCGAAGCCGTTGAGGCGCGGTCGGTGAGTGTTGGCGTCAGCACGACCGAAGCGATCGCTTCATCGCGCATCAAAGCAAAGAGCGTCTCGACAAGCGCTTGAGCGCCCTTTGCCAGGTCCTGTCGGATCGACGTGAGCGGCGGCAAGGTATGGCGCGCGATATCCAAGTCATCAAAACCGACAACCTTGACATCCCCAGGCACCGATCGGCCGTGGTCGGCCAAGGCTTGAATGGTCATCATGGCGATGGTGTCAGACGCGGCAAAAATGCCATCGACCCGATCGGCGATGCCCAGATAGTCAGAGATGGTCGCCAAAGCCATTTCGGGCACGAAGTGAACTGGCAGAAGCGCGCCGGCTACCCCGTCGCCTGCGGCCTTGATCGCATCGCGAAAACCTCCCAAGCGCTCTTCGACCTCGGGCACGGTGGGGTCGCCGAAGAAGGCCAGCTTGCGGCAGCCTTGAGCCAGCAGATGCTCCGTCGCCACCCGGCCGCCTAGCCGGTTGTCGCTGCCGACGGTGCGATAGGCGTGCCCGTCGATCTGAGCGCCCCAAACCACCATGGGCTTGTAGGTTCGAGCGATCTGATCAAGGACTTGCGCCTGATCGGACTGCCCGATGACAATGATCCCATCCACCCGACCGGACCGGGCAATACGATCGAGCCATTCAACGTCACTGGGCACGACCCGGCTGAGCAGAACATCGTAGCCATGATCGGCCAACAGATCGGCCACATGGCTGATCAGCGTCATAAAGAATGGGTCAGAGAGATGCTGAGTCCGCTCATGTCCCAGGGGCACCACAACGCCGATCGCGCCGGTCCGTCCGATCCTTAGGTTGCGTGCTGTGGTGCTGGGTTTGAACTGAAGATCCGCGGCCAGCTTTTGAATGCGTTCACGGGTCGCTGACGACAGATGGCCGGCGCCCGTCAGTGCGCGCGAAACCGTCGCTGTCGACACACCAGCGATCTTGGCAAGTTCTTGAATATTCTGAGGTCGGGCGCCGTTCGGTTTGGACGCGGGCCGAATCTTAGGGGGCAAGGCAACCTCAATGAAAGAAGCATAGGCGGCTCAGCGGACGCCAATGATGCCTTTTCGTCAAGGTCGCCACGCCAAACCCGCCCAAGATGGCTAGTTCGATTCAGCCGCCTGTTCCAGATCCAGCAAGCCCTCGATGATTGCGGTTTCGGCGCACCCCGACTTTAGCCTGGAAGAAACGACCTCGAAGGTGTTCTGGCCGAAAGCCTCATCATTGGGGATGTAGCCAGACGGCGCGATCCCATTGGTCAGAGTCGCCATCATCGTGCGGCTCGATCCGCTCCTGGCCTTAAAGCGCTGGGCGATGGGATTGAAAACCTCTGCATTGACGCCGCCGATCTCAATGTTACCGATCTTCAGCAAGCTCAAGCGGATCGGCACGTCGGGTCCGTCCGAATAGACGCCGGGATAGCCGGCCCGACCCTTGTCCGTGCGCATCCGGCCTGGGCATGTCACGGTCTTGGAGGCGCCGAAGATGCGCGGGTTCGCCTCGGGTCGGTCCAGGACGTCGCGGCCAACGCGCAAGACCTCTTCGCCGAGCATCTGCCCCATGGACTCGACCATCTGGCGCTGCTGGGCCATCAGCCTCGCAACCTGAGGATCTTGCTTGTTGAGGCCCTGGCCAGCGGGCGGCATCGCATTGCTGATGTCTTCCCCGCGCTTGGCGTAATCGGCGATGCGAATGCTGCGCAGGTCATAGGTCTGCTGGAAGAAGATCGGGTTTTGATCCCCCGCAGCGCCTTCACCCCAGATCGCAACCGCATCCTCGCCCAGGGACTCTTCGATATAGCGCGAGGCCGCGCCGGGAATGTCGCCGCTGACCTGATCCAGCTGCCCATTCACGACCGCGTGGACGGCGTAGTTGTAATAGACCGCGATCGGTTGCCCGGATGTCGAGGTCACATTGACCACAGCGACGGTCTTGTCGGAGGGGCCTTCATAGTTTGGTCCCTCCCACCAACGATGGGTTTTGGGATCGACGATGTTACGATTGATGTTGATGTAGGAGACACCTTGGCCATAGGCGATCGTCGCCGGCTGCAGCTTTGCCGCCGCCTGACGCAAGGCCGCCACGATCTTTTCGTCGAGCTGCGGAACCTTCCACGGAACGCTGTGGGAATGCGTGGCGGTCAACATCAGGTTCGTCGATGCAATGCCCAGGCCTTGCGCGCCCTGGACGACTGCAGCCCAGGTGGAATCAGGCATGGCTCCGATGTCCACGGTGACCAAGGCCGCCCTCTGGCCGGCGTGCTCAAGCACCGCGGCGCGCACATAGATCGCGTCGTTGATCCCCTCATAATCCTTTGGCAGTTGGGCCTTTGAGGGCGTGATCTCGACCCTGGCCGCCCCCGCGCGAAACGAAGAAACCACCGGGTCTCTGAGCGCGGGGGCCGAGTGCAGAGCCACCAACGATGCCGTTAGAGCTAGGACTGGGTAGTTCACGGTTTCTCTCCCACATTTTTTGTTGTTATTAGTAGCGAGCCGACAATCGATTGCAACGCGCTGCCGCCGCTTGGGGCGACCGGAGCCCCGCGCTCAGACAACGGGAACCTTGTGGCAGGAGCCGCGGTCAGCTTTACGCCCCGGCTCGACGCCATTGGAAACTGACGGCCGCGTCGCGGCCTAGACTTCGAGTTCAGCCCGATCACCCGCCAAACGCAGGTGGAGCGTCGGCGCGAAGGTGGCGCCGAAATGGCGGGGGCCTTGCGCGTCTTTTCCCCGTCCCCAGTCATCGACAAAACTGGTCACTGAAAGATCTGGAAGCACCAGCCAGCTATAGGCCTGGCGCGGCGCAGCCGGCGGATTTGCGAAGACCAATCCCGTACCGTTTAACGGTCGCCAACCGCCTGCGAGGCTGCTGGAGACCATGCCATAAAGGCCCGTGGGCGCATGGACCAGATCTGGAGCAAAGACATGGGTCTGGGTTGACCAGAACAGGTAGTAGAGACCGCCCTGTGAAACGACATGGGGCCGCTCCAGTTCATTGTTGACGCCGGTGGCGTCGACCAGAGGCGGCGCGAGGCGCCAATCGCCCGCAGCGCCAGATTGTGAGACAGCCGCACCGATCACACCGTTGAACGGCGATCGTGCTGCGGCCGCAGAGCCGGCGAAGAACAGGTAGTGACTGCCATCCTGAGGATCTTGGAAATAGGCCGGATCGCGGAAGGCCTTGATCGTCCCAAGGACGCCCTGGCCACCGTCGCTGGCCATATAGTGGGCCGGATCGCGCGCGACGATCTCCCGCAGGTCCCGCCAATCTGAGAACAGCATATCTTCACCGAAGCGCTCCAGGGTCGCGCGCGCGCTGAACAGCCTTTGCTCAAACGTCAACGCCGCCTCCCCCCTTTGTCCGGTTGCGGTAAAATAGAGGGTCAGGGCGCGCTGATCATCATCAAGCACCGCCGAACCCGACCATTCCCGGCTGCCGGGCGAAAAGCCTTGCGGCATAAGCGGACCAAGATGGCGCCAGCCTGAGGCGTCATGCTTAAGAAGATGAATGCGCGCATGCCCATGCCGGTCGTCGGGGTTGTCAAACCGAGGCGCCCCTAAGGCCATCCACAAGGTCACGCCTTGGCCAAACTCGACCGGCGCGCCGGCCCGGGTCTGAACAGGCCAAGCGTCCCAGATGTCCAGATCGGGCGCAATACGGACAAAATCGGCCTGGGCAATCAGCGGCGCAGCGCAGATGTCAGCGCTGACGATCTGCGCCACATGCGCGGCCTCCCAGCGATCCGAAGCCGCGCGGCCATCGGCGACTGCCGAGAAAGATAGACTGGACATGCGTTCTCCTGGACGGATGGGAAGCAGACCTGCCCCAACCCGCCGGGTGTAGAAGAAACAGATTGAAGTGGCAAACGATTGCCATTTCGATCTTGGAGGCTATTTCTCAAGTTGTAAGGGGCGTCAGGCCCCTAGGGTTGGATCCTTGGCGGCGCACGACGGGCAATCAGCTCGTCAATGACGGCAGGATCAGCAAGGGTTGAGGTGTCACCCATGTTTGCGAGATCATTGTCGGCGATCTTGCGCAGGATGCGTCGCAAGATTTTGCCCGACCGCGCCTTTGGAAGACTTGGTGCGAACTGGAGGGCGTATGGACTCGCCAGAGGGCCAATCACCCGGCGCACCCACAAAACCAAGTCTCGGTTCAAGGCTTCTGAGGGCTCAACGCCAACATTGAGGGTGACGTAGCAATAGATCCCCTGCCCTTTCATGTCATGCGCCATGCCCACGACAGCCGCCTCGGCGACGGCGGGGTGCGCCACAAGAGCGGATTCGATCTCGGCCGTGCCGTGGCGGCAGCCGGGAAGCTCGGCCCGGTGATCAATCCGGAAATCCTGATCCGCTTCGCCGCCGCCACCCGGGAGGTGCTGCGCAATGAGGATGGAACCCTGCGGCGCGACCTTCTTCGCGCGGCTGCCCAGCGGGTCGAAATTACCTCGACCACCAGCGCCACGATGATGGGATCTAGCATCGAATTGCTACGAATACTGGCGTCGAACGGCGGCGTGGAGTCGGCGGCTCTAGACGTTCGTAGTTTGGTACCGGGGTGGCGCGCCCTGCTGGATTCGAACCAGCGACCGCTCGCTTAGAAGGCGAGTGCTCTATCCAGCTGAGCTAAGGGCGCGAACCGGGAGTATCCTGCGGACCGGCGCTAGTGGGTCCAGGGCTGGCGACGGCCGGCGGCGAAGTTGTCGGCATAGGCCTTGAGGATCCGCTTGGGGACCTTGGGCTCGAACAGCTGGAAAGCCAGGCCATTGGCCTGGGCGTAGGCCACGGCCTCTTCGCGGGTCTCGAAAGTCAGGCGCACCTGTCCGTTCATGTCCGAAGACTGGGTCCAGCCCATCAGCGGATCGGAGCGACGGGCCGAAGCCGGTTCGAACTCGAGGATCCAGTCCTTGGTCTTGGCCTTGCCAGACTGCATGGCGGTCTTCGCGGGGCGATAGATGCGAGCCAGCATGGATCTCTCCAAAGGCGCTCGTCGGACATCCAGAGCATGACAGCGCCGAGCCTGTGTATCCACTCTCGGCTGTCATACACCGGGCAATCAGTCTTGCCGATGGTCGGAGCGGCAGGATTCGAACCTGCGACCCTCTGGTCCCAAACCAGATGCGCTACCAGGCTGCGCTACGCTCCGACACATCGGCAGGCGCGTGCTCTACAAGGGTTCGTCGCCGGGAGCAAACGGGAACCGGCGCGGGATCAGCCTTTCGGGAAAATCCTGTGCAGGACGCGGTCGCCGGGCAGGATCCCAAGCTGCGCCGCGCGGCCGCCGGCGATTTCCAGCACGCCCAGAATGATGCCTCCGGAGGAAAATCGGCGTCTCATCGTGCGGGCGCGCGTTGCGGGCGATCGACAGCACCCGGCCACTGGGCGCGATGTAGATGATGTCCAGCGGGATCAGCGTGTTCTTCATCCAGAACGCCGCCGATTGCGGCTTGGCATAGGTAAAGAGCATGCCGCGATCCGGCGCCAGCGCCGTCCGGAACATCAGGCCGCGCTGCTGCTGCGCATGGGTGGCGGCGATCTCGACCTGAAAGCGGACCCGCCCCTTGCTGGTGATGATCTCGAGGGGCTCCAGCGCGCCTGCGGGCTTTGCCCGCGCCGCGCCGCCGCCCGCGACGACCGTCAGGCCAGCGAGGCCGGCCAGAAGCTGGCGCCGTCTGAAATCACCTGTCAAAGCCACGTGCACCCTCATTCCCGAGCCCATTGCCGGCCCCGGTCAGCTTAAGCCGCCGGAATGGCGAAAGTCAGGCGTCGCCGGACGTGATCTCGGCCACCACGAGCCCCTTGGGGCCCCGGGCGAACCGCACCAGCACGTCGTCGCCGGGCTGCAGGTCTTCAAGCCCACCGCGACGCAAGGTCTCGATGTGGACGAAGATATCGCCCGGCTCGGCGTCGCGCACGACGAAGCCGTAGCCCTTGGTGCGGTTGAACCACTTGACCTTGGCGTGCTCGGCCGGGCCTTCCGGGGTCAAGGCCTGACGGCCGCCGCCACTGTCCAGGCCGGAGCGGAACCCGCTGCCCAGGCCATCACGGCGCGCGCCCGGCTCGGCGAAGCTGCGACGCGGTCGTTCCAGCGGCGTCGGCGCCGAACTCTCATCGAGATCGACCACTTCACAGACCTGCCAGCCCTTGGGCCGGCGCACGACGTCGCACACGATCACCGCGCCCTCGAGCGCCGTCTCACGCCCGCAGTTGCGCAGCGATGTCACGTGAAGAAGCACGTCCTTGAGACCGGTCTGACCGGGGTCGTCGGGAACGATGAACCCGTACCCTTTTCCCGCGTCGAACCATTTTACACGCCCACTGATCCGCACAAGATCTTCGTGCGCCCCTACGGCGTCGAAATCGTAACCAGACATTCCGCCCCTCTGGCTCGCCCAATCAGCCCACCGGGACGAGCACCACAAGAATAACACTGTTCTCGCGTAAGGAGAGCCGTCAATGACGAATTCGCGTCAAGCGCAGGCATGCGCGCACGCCGCGACATTTCGTCGCGGCAGCATTCTGGAAACAATTCTGAAATACAGCCGAAGGTGCTGGAACGCAGCTTTTGGTGGTAGTCCCTAGGGGAGTCGAACCCCTCTCTCCAGAATGAAAATCTGGCGTCCTAACCGATAGACGAAGGGACCACATCGCGTTTCGAGAACGACGATATCGTCGGGTAGTCGAACTAGAAGACCTCGCGGGTGGTAGTCCCTAGGGGAGTCGAACCCCTCTCTCCAGAATGAAAATCTGGCGTCCTAACCGATAGACGAAGGGACCACGGCCCCGCGAGGAAGCGGGTGTATAGCTGCGCCCTTGGGGACACGCAACCCGCCGATGAGCATTTTTTCAGTCGTTTCGGGCGCGCGGATCGGCGGCGTCTTCGATCTCGAGCTGGACACCGTTGCGCCCCATATAGTCGTCCGGTTTCAGACGTCCGGCAACGTGCAAGGAACCCCCGCCTGACAGCAGCCGGCGCCCCAGGTCGGTTTCGGCGCTGCGCCAGGAAATCGCCTTCAGGCGCTCGCCCGTGGGGCTCACCAGATCCATCCGGACATGGCCGCCCTTCAGCGCCATCACGCGGTCAGGGCGCACCCCGGTCAGGGCGAACATCGGCTCGGGATTGCCGGGACCAAACGGCGCCAGGCGCTGGAAGTCCTCGTAGAGGGCGCGGTCGGCGCCGCGGGGCTGGACCAGGGCGTCAATCTCGACGGCCTCGGGTCCGACGGCCTCCATCTCGCCCGCCAAACGCTCCTCCAGGAAGGCGCGCAGCTCCGGGATCGAATCGGGGCGGATGCTGAGGCCCGCCGCCATGGCGTGACCGCCCCCGGCCATCAGCAGGCCTTCCTCGAACGCGGCCTGGATGGCGCGCCCCAGATTGACGCCGGGCTGCGAACGGCCCGACCCCTTGCCGACATTGGCGGCGCGGTCGATGCCGATCACCACCACAGGCTTACGGTAGCGCTCGCGCAGACGGCCGGCGACGATGCCGATGACGCCGGGGTGCCACCCCTCCCCCGCAACCACGATCACGGGCGCATCGGGATTGAAATTGCTGCCGCGCTCCAGGATGGCGGCCGCCTCCTCGACCACGCCGGCCTCGACCACCTTGCGCTCGGCGTTGAGCAGGTCGAGTTCCTCGGCCAGGGCCTGGGCTTCGACAGGATCGTCCGTCGACAGAAGACGCGCGCCCAGGTCGGAGCGACCGATTCGCCCCCCGGCATTGATTCGGGGGCCCAGAATGAAGCCAGCATGGAACACCGAGGCCGGTCCGGAGCCCTTGCCGACCTCGAACAACGCCTTGAGGCCCGGATTGCCCCAGTTGGACATGGTGCGCAGGCCCAAGGTGGTCAGGGCGCGATTGAACCCCACCAGCTGGGTGACGTCGCAGACCTCGCCCATGGCCACCAAGTCCAGCCATTGGCGCAGGTCGGGCTCGGGACGCTCCTCGCTGAACAGGCCGCGCTTGCGGGCCTCGCGGTTCAGGGCCGCCAGCAGCACGAAGGTGACGCCAGCGGCGGCCAGCACGCCCTGCCCGCTCTGACACCCTGGGCGGTTGGGATTGACCACGGCGGCGGCCGCCGGCGGGTCCTCGCGCATCATGTGATGGTCGATGACCACCACCTCCAGACCGATGGTCGCGGCGCTGGCGATGGCGTCATAGGCCGCCGCGCCGCAGTCGAGGGTGACGACCAGGTCGGCGCCGGTGTCGCGGATGGTCTTGAAGGCCGCCGGACTGGGGCCGTAACCCTCGGTCAGGCGGTCGGGGATGTAGATCGGCAGCTCGACGCCCATGTGCCGGAACCAGCGGACCATCTGGGCGGCGCTGGTGGCGCCGTCGACGTCATAGTCGGCGAAGACCATGACCGAACGACCGCTCTCCAGGGCGTCGATCAGGATCTGGGCGGCCCGGTCCATGTCGGTGAAGCTGGAAGGGTCGGGAAACAGCGCCTTGAGGGTCGGACGCAGATAGTTGTCGGCGTCATCCAGACCAACGCCCCGCGCCGCCAGGGCGCGCGCCAGGGGCTCGCTCAGGCCATGGGTCTGCTGATGGCCGCGCACCACCGCAGGGTCCGCCGCGCGCTCGCGCCACGCCCGACCGCTCAGGGAACGGTCAACGCCGAGAAAGGCGTCGGCGGCAAAGGGCGCATGGCCGTCGGCGGCCACGGCTAGACAGTCCTGGAGTTGGCGGCGCTGGGCATCGGGCGACCCTATCCGTTTCCGGGGATTCGCTCCATGCGCCCGGGCGCCGTCAGTCGCGGTCGCAGCCTAGCCGGCGACGACCTGATCGACTTCATGGGCAGACCCCAGCACCACGGGCACGCGCTGGTGCAACTTGGTGGGTTGCAGGTCGAGGATCGCGGTCTGACCATCTGTGGCCTTGCCGCCGGCCCGCTCAACGATCAGCGACATGGGATTGGCTTCATACAGCAGGCGCAGCTTGCCGGGCTTGTCCGGCTCGCGCGCGTCCCACGGGTACATGAAGATGCCGCCGCGCATCATGATGCGGTGGACATCGGCCACCATCGAGGCGACCCAGCGCATGTTGAAGTTCTTGCCGCGCGGGCCGTCCTTGCCCTGCAGGCATCCGTCGATATAGCGCCGCACGGGCTCGGCCCAATGGCGCTGGTTGGACATATTGATCGCGAATTCGCTGGTGTCGGCCGGCACCGCGAGAGCCTCATGCGTCAGCAGCCACGCGCCGTCGGCGCTCAACGTGAAGGCGGCCACGCCCTTCGAGAGCGTCAGGACCAGCATGGTCTGGGGGCCATAGACCGCATAGCCAGCGGCCACTTGCCGCCGCCCCGGCAGCAGAAAATCGGCCTCGGTCGGTTCGCGTCCGTCCGGCGCGGGCAGGATCGAGAAGATCGTACCCACCGAAACATTGACGTCGATATTGCTGGAGCCGTCCAGCGGATCGAACGTGACCAGGAAGCCGCCTGAACGGCCGGTGGTCTCGATCTCATCCAGTTCCTCGGATGCCAGGCCCGCGACCGGCTGGCAGGCCTTCAGGGCCTCGCGCAGCATGTCGTTCGTGATGATGTCGAGCTTCTTCTGCTCCTCGTCCTGGACGTTCTTCTGCCCCGCCGCGCCGAGATTGCCCAGGATCGCGCCCGAGGCGACCACGCGGCTGATCTGGACGCAGGCGTCGGCGATCACGCCGATCACCGCCTTGACCGTGTCATCGGGGGTCTGCTCCGCGGCGAGATAGCCGGGCAGATCGATAAGCGTGGTCATGCAGGAGGCCTCGGAAAGACTGCGGGATTCGGCGCGACCTTAGCCAATCGACCTTGGCGAACCAATGACAACTCCAGATCAGGGCGTCGTTTCGAGATCAGGCGCCACGATCCTGACGCGGGTTCGTGCGCAAAAAAGGCGCGTCGGGTCGTTGTCAGTGCTGGAGTCTGGATGCCCGAAGCGGACCGATCGCCCCGAAAGACCAGGCAAAATCGCCTTTTGCCGATCGCAGTCAGCCTTGCTGGCCACGTCCTGGTTTTGACGGGTCTGTTGTGGGCGAAGACCGACAAGCCCCAGGATCCGGAGCCGACAGCCATCAGCGTGGCTCTGATCCAGCCTTCGCAACCTCCGCCACCGCCGCCCCCTCCACCCGAGCAGCCTTCCACGCCCCTGGGGGCCCCAAAGAAGGAAGCGGCGCCGGCTTCGACCAGGAGCGTCCGCGCCGACAAGCCTCGCCCTGTCCCCCGCTCAAGCCTACGGCCGACACCCGCGCCACAGACTGTCGAGCCCCTGCCCGCCAGCCCACGCCCCGTCAGCGCCCCGACCCTGACGGTGGGCGAAGGCCAGCTGGCCTCGGCGGGAACAGCCGATGGTCCCGGCGGCGGTCCTGGCGCGGGGGGCGGCGGTCAGGGCTGCAATATGGTCAAGCTGGTGCAGACCGCGCTGCGCAAGAACGCCAGGGTCCGGACGGCCATCGCTCAAGCCCACCCGGAGGCGGTCTCCGCCGGCAAGGCGATCCTGGTCTGGAACGGCGACTGGATCCGCAGCGGCCTGCAGGACGGCAAGGGCCTGGCCGGCCTACGCCAGGCAATCGCACTGGAAGTGGCCTTCGCGCCCGAGGCCTGCCGCGCCGATCCGGTGCGGGGCCTGGTGCTGATCAAGCTAAGCGACGGGCCGGGATCGGTCCGCCTGGTGATGGGCCACGACCGCTGGCGCTGGTCGGACCTGCTGTTCAACTAGACCCGGCGCTTCATCCGCACTTCACGCACGGTGCCGGTCGACGAGTTCATCACCAGGGTATGGGTGTGGACGAAGCCGTCCTTGTAGACGACGCCTTCCAGCAGATTGCCCCAGGTGACGCCCGTTGCGGCGAAGATGGCGTCGGCGCGGACGATCTCGTGCAGGTCGTACTTCTTGTCGAGCTCGGTAATGCCCCACTTGGCGGCACGAGCCTTCTCGTCGCTGTTGCGGAACAGCAGGCGACCCTGGAACTGTCCGCCGACGCACTTCAGCGCCGCGCAGGCCAGCACGCCCTCGGGGGCGCCGCCAGAGCCGACATATAGGTCGATGCCGGTGGAGGGGTCGGTGGTGCTGATCACCCCGGCCACGTCGCCGTCCGTGATCAGATAGAGACGCGCGCCGACGGAACGGATGCTGGCGATGATCTCGGCGTGACGCGGACGGTCCAGGACGCAGACGGTGATCTGCGACATCTCAACGCCCTTGGCCTCGGCCAGCGCCCTGATGTTCTCGGCCGGAGACTTGTCGAGATCGATAACGCCGGCCGGCAGGCCGGGGCCGCAGGCGATCTTGTCCATATAGGTGTCGGGCGCGTTCAGCAGCGTGCCCTTGGGGGCCCAGGCCATCACCGCCAGGGCGTTGGGCATGGCCTTCGCCGCCAGGGTGGTGCCTTCCAGCGGGTCCAGCGCGATGTCGATGGCGGGGCCTTTGCCCGTGCCGACCTTCTCGCCGATATAGAGCATGGGCGCTTCGTCGCGCTCGCCTTCGCCGATGACGATCTCGCCATCGATCTCGAGTTCGTTGAGGGCGTTTCGCATGGCGTCGACGGCGGCCTGGTCAGCCGCTTTCTCGTCGCCACGCCCCACCATGGTCCAGGACGCGATGGCTGCGGCTTCCGTCACGCGGACCGCATCCAGGACCAGCGAGCGGTCCAGGGTCTTCGAACTCATCAACGTCTCCCAGCCTGTTGAGGCTAAAACCCGACCGCTTTTCGCGGTTCTCAGATGCGCGCGACGCGCAAAAGGCGGGGACGCTCTAGCACGGCGCGCAATTTTTCGATGCGTGTAATCGCATCCAGGAGATTGGATTCGGGAGTCGCATGCGTGACGAGCACGATGGGCACCCCACCCGCGCCTTCGACGGGCTTTTGCAGGAAACTGTCGATCGACACCCCGCATTCGGCCAGGGTCTCGGAGATGGCGGCGATGGCGCCCGGCTCATCGCGAACCATGATCCGCAGATAGGCCTTGCCCACCGTGCGGCTGGGGTCGACCGAGACGAACGGTTTCAGCGCTCCGGCCGGAGCCTGGAACACAGGGCGCACGGCCTTGGTCATCACATCGGCGATATCGGCGGCCACCGCTGCGGCGGTCGGGCCGGCGCCGGCGCCAGGTCCCTGCACATAGATCCGCCCGACGCGGCGGCCCTCGATGAACAGCGCATTGAGCGCGCCGCCGGCCTGGGCCAGCGGATGTTCCAGCGGGGCCAGCGACGGATGCACCTTCACGGCCACGCCGTCGTCGGTGCGCGAGGCCGAGGCGACCAGCTTGATCCGGTAGCCCAGGTCCTTGGCCAGCTTGATGTCGAGCAGTTCGACGGCCTCGATGCCCTCGATCTCGGCGGCGGCGAAGTTGGGCGCGCAGCCAAAGGCCAGCGCGGCCAGGATGGTGATCTTGTGACCGGCGTCGAAGCCGCCGACATCCATGGTCGGGTCGGCCTCGGCATAGCCCAGGGCCTGGGCTTCGCGCAGCACGTCGGCGAACGAGCGGCCGGTCTTCTCCATCTCGCTGAGGATGAAGTTGCAGGTGCCGTTGAGGATGCCGGCCACGGAGTCGATGTCGTCGCCGACCATCGCCTCACGCATGATCTTCACGGCGGGAACGCCGCCCATGACGGCGGCTTCAAACAGCAGAGGAACGCCCTGGGCCTCGGCCAGAGCAGCCAGTTCGGCGCCGTGCTCGGCGATCAGGGCCTTGTTGGCGGTGACGACCGGCTTGCCGGCCTTCAGCGCCGCCTCGACCGCGGCCTTGGCCGGACCGTCCGAGCCGCCGACCAGTTCAACGAACAGGTCGATATCCGGCGAGGTCGCCAGGGCCACCGGATCGTCGAACCAGGCGAGGTCGGAAATGTCGATGCTGCGCGGCCGCGAGCGCGAGCGGGCGGTCACGCCGGTGATCACCGCCCGGCCGCCGGCCGGCGCGAAGTCAGGCCGATCCGCCAGGAACTGCAGCAGTCCGCCGCCGACCGTGCCAAGTCCCGCGACGCCGACTCGCCAGGTGCTTGTTCGTCATCTTCAAGATCCTACCGGTGATCGGGACGATGCTCCGAGCATCGTCGTCGACTCTCGGGATCAGCTTGCAGCGTCGGCCTAGACCGCTCCACCGGATGTGGTGCTCTGGCCAGTATGGTGTCGGCGTTGGTGATGAATTTCTTCACGTTGCGCGCGGCCTGACGGATGCGATGCTCGTTTTCGACCAGACCGATGCGGACATAGCCTTCGCCATATTCGCCAAAGCCGACGCCGGGCGCCACGGCGACGCCGGCCTCCTCGATCAGCAGCTTTGAGAACACCATCGAGCCCGCCTCGCGATAGGCCTCGGGAATCTTGGCCCAGGCGAACATCGAGGCCGGCGGATTGGGAATGTCCCAGCCGGCGCGGGCCATGGACGACACCAGCGTGTCGCGTCGGGCCTTGTAGATGCCCCGGATCTCGTCGACGCAGTCCTGCGGGCCGTTCAGAGCCGCGGCCGCCGCCACCTGCACGGGCGTATAGGCGCCATAGTCCAGATAGGACTTCACTCGCGCCAGGGCGGCGCAGATCCGGGCGTTGCCGACCACCATGCCCACGCGCCAGCCGGCCATGGCGTAGGTCTTCGACAGCGAGTTGACCTCGACCGCGATGTCCTTGGCGCCGTTGACCTGCAGGATCGACGGCGGCGGGTTGTCCTCGAAATAGATCTCGCCATAGGCCACGTCGCTGATCACCAGCAGATCGTGCTTCTTCGCGAGGGCGACGGCGTCCTTGTAGAAGTCCAGGTCCACCGACTGGGCGGTCGGGTTGGACGGATAGGACAGGATCAGCACGCTGGGCGGCGGCACCCGCGCTTCACCGCGCGGCTGATGTTCGAGAGATAGTCCTCGGGCGTCAGGGCCGGCACGTGGCGGATCACGCCGCCGGCCATGATGAAGCCGAAGGCGTGGATCGGATAGGCCGGGTTGGGGCAGATGATCACGTCGCCGGGCGCGGTCAGGGCCTGGGCCAGGTTGGCGAAGCCTTCCTTGGAGCCCAGGGTCGAGATGACCTCGGTGTCGGGGTTCAGCTTCACGCCGAAGCGGCGGTCATAGTAGCCGGCCATGGCCTTGCGCAGACCGGGGATACCCTTGGAGGCGGAGTAGCGGCCGGCCTTGGGGTCGCGGGCCGTTTCGATCAGCTTGTCGACGATGTGCTGCGGCGTCGGCATGTCGGGATTGCCCATGCCGAAATCGATGATGTCGGTGCCTTCGGCGCGGAGGCGCGCCTTGATCTTGTTGACCTCTTCGAAAACATAGGGCGGCAGGCGACGGATACGATGAAAATCGGTGGTCATTTCTGGCTCAATGCGCCGCTCCGGCGCGTCGGGAGCAAAAGTCGGGCATGGATAGACCCCGAGCGGGGTCAGGCCAAGCCAGTTCAAGGAAGATTATGCCTTCGCCGACCTATTTAGGCTGCGACGAAGGCGCGCTAGCTCGGCCACGCGCCGCCTTTGCGAAGGCTTCGGTTGCCGCGCGGTCTGCTTCCGTGGGCGCGTCAAAGTCGGGAGCCTTGCCGGCGGCGCGCACTCGCGCCGCATAGGCCTCGGTATCCTTCAGCACGAAGGTGTCGGGCGCGGTCTGCCGGCGCAGGTCTTCCGCCGCCGCTTGCTCGGCGTTCACCGTGGCCCGAAAGCCTTCGGCCGGACGAACGTCCGTCGGGATGGCCGGGATGTCGGAGAACTTGGGGCGACGGCCATGCTGATGGGCGACAGCGCTGGTCTGGGCGGCGATCGGCGAGGTCGGATCGACCTGCGCGCGCGCGAACGGCGAGGCGCAGCCCGACGCGGCCAGAGCCGTCAGACCGATAAGCACGCCGAGACGTACGATTTTACCTGTTTCGCCGTTCATCTTGTCTCTGGTCTTATGCGATGATCGCGGCGAGCGGAAGGCCGTGCTCGCCACTTGCCGACCGGACCAAAAGAAAAGAAGCGGGAAGAACCAGCATGGCGACGGCGAAAACACCTTCAAAGCCCAAGGCAGCGTCCGTTTCCAAGGGCAAGGCCGGCGCGTCCGAGGCCAAGGCGACGACGCCGAAGGCCAAGACGGCCAAACCGAGGGCCGCCGCGCCCCCTCCTCCGCCTCCGGAGGCAGCGCCCAAGCCGGCGCCCGAATCGGCAGGCCGCGGCCAGGTTCCACCGCCCTCGCCCGCCACGTCAGGTTTCGACGCGATGATGTCGCCCGAGCAGCGACAGATGCTTGAGACCCTCTCGGCCAATCTGGCGCGCGCCGCGGTGACCGCCCAGGGCGCCATCGCCGAAGCGGCCTTGCGTCAGGCCGATCGTCCCGCCGCCCTGACGCCCGATCCCTTCCATGTCGCCCCGGCGATGAACGAGGTGATGGCCGGACTTGCCGCCCAGCCGGACCGCCTGCTGCGGGCCCAGGCCGATCTGTTCAGTCGCTATATGGACCTCTGGCAGTCAGCGGCCCGTCGCGCCGCCGGCGAGGACGCCCGGCCCGTGGTCACGCCGGCCAGCGGCGACAAGCGCTTCAATGATCCGGACTGGGCGTCCAATCCGATGTTCGACATGATGAAGCAGTCGTATCTGCTGTCGTCGAACTGGCTCAACAGCCTGGTTTCTGAAGTCCAGGGCGTCGATCCGGCCTCCAAGCGGCGGGTCGAGTTCTTCGTCAAGATGCTGACCGACGCGTTCTCGCCGTCCAACTTCCTGATCTCCAACCCCGCCGCCCTGCGCGAGGTGGCCCAGACCAAGGGCGAGAGCCTGGTGCGCGGCATGGAGAACTTCGCCGCCGACCTGGAGCGTGGCGGCGGCCAGCTGGCCATAAGCCAGACGGACCTGGAGAAGTTCAAGGTGGGCGAGAACGTCGCCACCGCGCCCGGCAAGGTCGTCTATCAGAACGATATCCTGCAGCTGCTGCAGTTTGATCCGACCACGGAACAGGTCCACGAGATCCCGCTGCTGATCTTCCCGCCGTGGATCAACAAGTTCTACATCATGGATCTGCGGCCCGAAAACTCGATGATCCGCTGGCTCACCAGCCAGGGCTTCACGGTGTTCGTCACCTCGTGGGTCAACCCGGACGCCAAGCTGGCCGCCAAGACCTTCGAGGACTACATGCTGGAGGGGGTCTATGACGCGACCCAGCAGGTGATGGCCCAGACCGGCGTCGATCGGGTCAACACCGTCGGCTACTGCATCGGCGGCACCCTGCTCTCCTGCGCCCTGGCCCACATGTCCGCCCGGGGCGACAAGCGGATCAATTCGGCCACCTTCTTCGCCGCCCAGCAGGACTTCGCCGAAGCCGGCGACCTGCTGCTGTTCACCAACGAGGAATGGCTGCAGTCCATCGAGCAGCAGATGGACCAGACCGGCGGCTTCCTGCCCAGCCAGTCGATGGCAGACACCTTCAACAGCCTGCGCGGCAACGACCTGATCTGGTCGTTCTTCATCAGCAACTATCTGATGGGCAAGGAGCCCCGCCCCTTCGACCTGCTGTTCTGGAACGCCGACCAGACCCGCATGCCCAAGTCGCTGCACATGTTCTATCTGCGCAACTTCTACAAGGACAACGCCCTGACGACCGGCGCGCTGACCCTGGGCGGCGAGAAGCTGGACCTCTCCAAGGTCAAGATCCCGATCTATGTCCAGTCGTCCAAGGACGACCACATCGCCCCCTATCGCAGCGTCTATCGCGGCGCGCGGGCGTTCGGCGGCCCCGTGACCTTCACCATGGCCGGCTCGGGCCACATCGCCGGCGTCATCAACCACCCAGACGCCAGGAAGTACCAGCACTGGACCAACGAGCACCTGCCCGGCTCGGTCGAGGGATGGGTGTCCGGCGCGCAGGAGCATCCGGGCTCGTGGTGGCCGCACTGGGCGCAGTGGCTGCACGCCAAATCCGGGCCGATGGTCCCGGCGCGCGACCCGGCCAAGGGCAAGCTGAAGCCGATCGAGGACGCTCCCGGCAGCTATGTGCGGGTTCGCTCCGACGCCTGATCATTGATCACGTACTGAACGGACAAGGTTCGCCCAAAACTCGCCGAGATTGCAGTGGAGCTTCTCCGCCATGCTCGCGATCAGCCGCCGCACCACCCTGGGAATGCTGCTCGCCGCCCCGACAGTGGGGGCGGCTGCGCCGGCGCGCGACCCTCTCAGTCTCGCCCAGGCCGCCCGCGAACAGATCGGCGTGACCAAGGCCTATGACGCCAACTACCGCGCCATCTCGTATCCGGGCGGCGACGTTCTGCGCACCACCGGGGTCTGCGCCGACGTACTGGTGCGCGCGGCCCGTGACGCGTGGAACATCGATCTGCAGCAACGCGTGCACGAAGACATGCTGCGGGCTTTCGACGCCTATCCCTCGCGCGTCACCTGGGGCCTGAAGGCCCCGGACGCCAATATCGATCATCGCCGGGTGCTGAACCTGGAAACCTATCTGACCCGCCAGGGCGCCTTGCTGCGACGGGCCTCCAAGCGTGAACCCGGCGACAGGTTCGACGCGCCGCGCCCAGGCGATATCCTGACCTGGCGCGTCTGGGGCGACCGCCCTCACCTCGGCATCGTGGCGCGCGGACCGGAAGGCGCCCGCGTGGTTCACAATATAGGCTTCGGAGCCAAGGAAGAGCCTCTGTGGATGTTCAAGCTCCACAAGGCCGTGGCCCACTATCGCTGGAGCCCCTGATCCGGGACGGCGCGGCCGATCAAAGGCCCGCCGCCTCCTCCAGACCCAGGGCCAGGTTCAGGTTCTGCACGGCGGCGCCAGACGCGCCCTTGCCCAGGTTGTCGAGCAGGGCGACCAGCCGCGCCTGTCCGCTGTTGTCCGAACCGAACACGAACAGCTTCAGGCGGTTGGTGCCATTCAGGCCTTCGGGGTCCAGCGTCGTCAGGCTCTTGGCCTCTTCCAGAGAAGCGACCTCGACGAACTGCTCGTCCTTGTAGTGGGCGGCGTAGGCGGCCTGGATCTCGCCCAGTGAACGGCCGTCATTTAACGTCGCCAGATGCAGCGGCAGCTCCACCAGCATACCCTGCGCATAGCGTCCCACGGCGGGGGTGAAGATCGGCCGGGTTAGCAGGCCGCCGTGCTTCTGAATCTCGGGCACGTGCTTGTGCGACAGGCCCATGGCGTAGATCCGGTACGGAACCTTGGTGAAATTGGCCGCGGCCTCATCCTCGAACTCGGCGATCATCGCCTTGCCGCCGCCCGTATAGCCCGACACGGCGTTGAACGAGAGCGGCAGCTCGGGCGGCAGGATCCCCGCCGAGACCAGCGGCCGGGTCAGGGCGATGGCGCCGGTGGAATAGCAGCCCGGATTGGAAATCCGCTTGGACGCGGCGACCTTGGCGCGCTGCGCCTTGTCCAGCTCGGGAAAGCCGAAAGCCCAGTCAGGATCGGTGCGATAGGCGGTCGAGGCGTCGATCACGACGGTGTCGGGGTTGGTCACCAAGCTGACGGCCTCCTTTGAGGCTTCGTCGGGCAGGCACAGGATCACGGCGTCGGCGCTGTTGAGCATCTGCGCCCGCGCGTCCAGGTCCTTGCGCTTGTCAGGATCGATCGAGATCAGCTGCAGATCGGTGCGGCCTACCAGGCGCTCGCGGATCTGCAGGCCCGTGGTGCCGACTTCGCCATCGATGAAGACCTTGGGCTTCATGCTGCCCTCCCATCAATCCAGACAATAGACCAAGAAAAAGGGCGCTCCGGTTTCCCGAAGCGCCCTTTTCCAAACACGGAAAACCCGCGTTTAGCGCTTCGAGAACTGGAAGCTACGACGAGCCTTGGCCTTGCCGTACTTCTTACGCTCGACCACGCGGCTGTCGCGCGTCAGGAAGCCGTGCGGCTTCAGGACGGGACGCAGCGCGGGTTCATAGTAGGTCAGAGCCTTGGACAGGCCGTGGCGCACGGCGCCGGCCTGGCCCGACAGGCCCGAGCCTTCAACGGTGACGACGATGTCGAACTGGCCTTCGCGGTCGGTGACCTGCAGAGGCTGAGCGATCATCATGCGCAGAACCGGGCGAGCGAAGTAGATCGCCTGGTCGCGGCCGTTGATGGTGATGGTGCCCTTGCCGGGCTTGATCCAAACGCGAGCGATCGCGTTCTTGCGCTTGCCGGTCGCGTAGGCGCGGCCTTGGGCGTCGATCTTCTGGACGGCCGGAGCGGCCGCTTCAGGGTTGCTGGACAGGCTGGCCAGCGCGTCAAAGCCTTGAGCTTCGGACATGACTTAGGCGCTCCGGGTGTTTTTGGCGTTGCGCGCAGCGAAATCGATCGCTTCCGGGCTCTGCGCTTGGTGCGGGTGCTCACCGTTATTGTAGATGAGCAGGTGCGTCAGTTGCTTGCGGGCCAAGGGGCTTTCCTTGGGCAGCATGCGCTCGACGGCCTTTTCGAGGACGCGTTCCGGGAAGCGGCCGTTCAGCACCTTCTCGGGGCTGGTCGACTTGACGCCGCCCGGGTGACCGGTGTGGCGATAGTAGACCTTGTCGTCCATCTTCTTGCCGGTGAACTTCACCTTGTCGGCGTTGATCACGACGACGAAGTCGCCGCAGTCAACGTTGGGGGTGTAGTCGGGACGATGCTTGCCGCGAAGACGCATGGCGATGAACGACGCGAGGCGGCCAACGACCACATTCTCGGCGTCGATCACGATCCACTTCTTCTCGACCTCGGCGGGCTTCAAGGAAGCCGTGGTCTTTTGCATGGGATTGATCCGTATTCCTTGTGCGTCGGGAGCCAAACAAGCGGCTCCGTCTGCGTGAGGGGCGGCTGATACGTGAGGGTTCGCGCCCTGTCAACGTTGAGCGCGCAAGAAACTCAACAAACCCTTATATCATAAGGGATTGCGTGATGTGGTATCATAATACCATATCAATGTCATCGCGCCGTCATGGCGCACGGGCATAGGTCTTGTTACAAGATAACAGAGGCCAAGTTCCATGCCGCTATCCCGCAGAGGCTTCATCGCCGCGACCGCCACCAGTCTCGCCTTTTCGGGCTTCGCCGTCCGAGCCCAGGAGACGGATCAGGAGTCCGAGACCTATCGCAACGAGATCGAAGGCTATGGCCCGCTGATCGTCGATCCGCGCCGCATGCTCGATCTGCCTTCGGGCTTCGCCTATCAGGTCATCTCCCAGGCTGGCGAGACCATGGCCGACGGCTTCCTGGTGCCGGGCAAGGCCGACGGCATGGGCTGCTTCGACGCGGGTGACGGCAAGGTCCTGCTGGTGCGCAATCACGAGCTGTCGGTCACCGACTTCGACTACGGCCCCTTCGGCCTGGGCGGCCGCCTGGCCGGCAAGAGTCCAAGTCCCTGGCCTATGATCTTCACGATAGCGGCCTGCCCTTGGGCGGCGGCACGACAACGATCCTCTACGACCTGAAGAGCCGCCAGACCGTACGCCAGCACCTGAGCCTTGTCGGCACGGCGGTGAACTGCGCCGGCGGGGTCACGCCGTGGGGTTCGTGGCTGAGCTGCGAAGAGACCACGCTGGAAGCCGGCCTAGAAGTCGGCAAGGACCATGGCTACGTATTCGAGGTCCCCAGCGCCGCCGGGGGACTGGTCGCGCCCGTTCCTCTGAAGGCCATGGGCCGTTTCAAGCACGAGGCCGCCTGCATCGATCCGCGCACCGGCGTGGTCTACATGACCGAGGACGTCGCCGACGGCCTGTTCTATCGCTTTCTGCCCAATGACCGCCGCAACCTCGCCGCCGGTGGCCGGCGGCAGGCCCTGGGCCTGATCGACGCGCCCGAAGGCGGCGACACTCGTAACTTCGAGACGCGCAGCTTCGCGCCGCGGAGCTGGAAGACCGTGCGCTGGATCGACCTGGACGGAGCCGACAATCCCTATGACGACATCCGCCGTCGCGGCTTCGACAAGGGTGCGGCGATGTTCGCGCGCGGTGAAGGACTCTATTTTGGCGACGGCGAGCTGTATTTCGCCTGCACGGCCGGCGGGGCGATCGGCGCGGGCCAGATCTTCCGCTACAAGCCCAGCCCCGCCGAGGGCCGGAGCGGCGAGACGGATCAGCCCGGGCGCCTGCAGCTGTTCGTCGAGAGCGGAGACACCCAGGTCCTCGACTATGCCGACAACCTGGTGGTCGCGCCCTGGGGTCACGTCATCGTCTGCGAGGACCGCTATTCCGAGGTCAATCGCAACCACCTGCGCGGTGTCACGCCAGACGGCAAGGTCTACACTGTCGGCCGCAACGTCTTTGTCGGCAATTCCGAGTTTGCCGGCGCCTGCTTCTCGCCGGACGGCTCGACCCTGTTCGTCAATATCCAGAACCCCGGCATCACCCTGGCGGTGACCGGGCCGTGGAAGAGCCTGAAACTCTGACCTCTCAAGACAATGGCCGCCGGGCTCGCCCGGCGGCCATTGGACCTGGCTCCCGGCCTTGGATCTACTTCTTGGCCGCCGCATCAAAGCCGTACGCATGGCGCATGACTTGGAAGATGTAGGACTCCTCGACCACCCCATGCACCAACCAGGCGCCCGGGCCGTCGGCGAACACACCGACGTCTTCGCCTGAGTGGGCCGCGCTGGGCAGGTTGGCCAGGGCCTGTTGATGGTAGTCGACATCGTCCATGTCTTCCTTGGACGGGTCGGCGCGCAGGTTCTGGCCTTCCACGCCGCCAGGCCCCGTGGCGAAGCTCAGCACCGAATAGGGCTTGCCGTCGCCGGCCACGATCGGTTCGCCCTCATTGCCCGCCAGGCCCAGGATGGGCGCGTTGCGGGAGGCGTAGCCCGAGATCACCAGGCCATGGCTATGGTCGGCGGTGACGATGACCAGGGTGTCCTTCAGGTCCACCTTGTCGAGGGCCGCCTGGATGGCTTTTGAGAACTCCGCCGTCTCGGTGAGGGTCCGCTTGGCGTTGTTGAGGTGGCTGCCCATGTCGATCTTGCCGCCTTCGACCAGCAGGAAATAGCCCTTGGGGTTCTTGTTCAGCAGGTCGATGGCCTTGGTCGTCATCTCGGCCAGGGTCGGAACGCCCTCGCCCAGGATGGGCCGCTCGACTTCATAGGGCAGATGCTCGTTGGCGAAGAGGCCCAGCACAGGGCCGGTCACGGCGGGATCCAGAGCCTTCAACTGGTCAGCCGTCGTGACATAGGCCGCGCCCGACGCCTTGCGCCATTCGGCGGTCAGGTCGCGACCATCGCCGCGCTTGCCGCCGGCGGCGTCGGGCAGGAACCGCGAGCGCCCTCCCCCCAAGGCCACATCCAGCCGCAGATTGGCCGGCGCCTCGATCAGCTGGCGGGCGATATCCTTGCAGCCGGCCTGGGTGGCCTCCAGCGGCATGTCCGTGTCGCCCTCCCAGTCGCGATAGGCGGTGTGGGCGTAGACGCCGGCGGGGGTCGCGTGGGTGATACGGGTGGTAGTCACCGCGCCCGCCGACAGGCCATGGGCCTTGGCGAGCTCGGCGATGGTTTCGACGCGATTGGCGGCTTCGGTGGCGCACTGCTCGGGCTGGGCCGCGCCGGTCAGGCCGATCACCTTGTTGCGCGTCTTCACGCCCGTGGTGATGGCGGTGATGCCGGCGGCGCTGTCGGTGACCTGGGTGTCGTGGCTGTAGGTCTTGGAGAGCGCCGTCCACGGCAGCTTCTCGAACGACAGACTGCTGGACTCGCCGTCCACGCCCCGTGACTGCCCCTCAAAAATACGTCCGGCGGTGATCGTCGAAATGCCCATGCCGTCACCCAGGAACAGGATGACGTTCTTGGCGCGGCCGGTGTTGGGCGTGATCGTAAGGTTACGGGCCAGCGTGGCCTCACCGGCCTTGTAATAGGGGTCCGTCGCCGGAGCGGCGAACGCCGAGCCGGCCAGCAGCGCGGCGACGAGGGTGACAGAAGACAAGCGGATCACGGCCGGAAACTCCTCAGAGATGCCGGTCTGCTTTGCTTCACGCGTGTGACAGTTGTTCGCGCGCGCCGGAAACTACGGTCGCCGAACGCGCCAGGCGAAGCTGGCCGCCACGGCCAGCAGCACCGCCGCGCCCGCCTGGTGGACCACGCCCAGCCAAACCGGAACATGCGCCATCAGGGTCCAGATGCCCAAGCCCGCCTGCAGGGTCACCACACCCGCGACAACCAGACCGGCGACCTTGGCCTCGCGCGGCAGATGGCGCGCGCGTTGGGTCAGGGCGCCGATCGCCAGCCCCGCCGCGAACAGGGCGTAGGCGAACAGGCGGTGATGAAGCTGCACCGCGCCCTGGCTGTGCGCGATCGTGCCCCAGAAACCATTGCCCAGATAGGGATCGGGCAGGAACGCGCCGTTCATCAGCGGCCAGTCATTGAAAACCAGACCCGCATCGTTGCCGGCCACCAGGGCGCCCAGCAGGCTCTGGAAGAACACCGCGCCCAGGAAACCCAGGGCCCAGCCGCGCCAGGCGCTGCGCTCCTCGACGCGGGGCGAGCCCGCCCAGGCGTCCAGGCCCGTCCAGATCAGCACCACGAACAGGGTCAGGGCCAGGCCCAGATGGGTCATCAGGCGCTCGGGCGCGACCGACACCCGCTCCGACAGGCCGCTGGACACCATCCACCAGCCGACCAGGCCTTGCAGGCCGCCCAGAACCAGCATCACCGCGCAGCGCCAGATCAGGCGGCGTGGAATCATCCGGCGAATGAGGAAGAAGACGAACGGAATCGCGAACACCGCCCCGACCAGGCGGCCCAACAGCCGGTGCGCCCACTCCCACCAGAAGATGCCCTTATAGGCCTCCAGGGTCATGTCGGGATTGACCAGCTTGAACTGCGGGATCTGCTTGTAGAGCTCGAAATTGGCGCGCCAGGCGGCTTCCGACATCGGCGGCAGCGCGCCCATGATCGGCTTCCACTGGGTGATCGAAAGGCCGGAATCGGTCAGGCGCGTGGCCCCGCCGACGACGACCATGCCAAAGACAAACACCGCCACGGTGAACAGCCAGATGGCGACGGGACGGGAACGATCGGAACGCAGGAATGACGTCATCGGAAGGAAGAAGCGCCTGTTCGGGGCCGAAATGGGGCCGGCAAACCCCTACGCCCGAGTTTGCCTCGCGTCCATGCCCGATGAGGCCTCTCGACGCGCGATGACTGCGCCGCCGCTTCATGCGAAGATCAGGTCGCGGATGCGAAGTCCGGCGCGGAGGACCTGATGAGCGGTGTTGGAGTGTTCGCCACGGCGGTGATCGGCATCCTGGCCGGGTGGATCGCCGATATCGCGCTGGGCCGTCGCCACTCCCTGTTCGTCAAGCTGCTGATCGGCGTGGTCGGCTCATTCATCGGCGTCTTCATCGCCCAGCGCCTTGAACTGCCCTTCACGGGCTTCTGGGGCGGACTGCTGGTCTCCAGCGTCGGCGCTGTTCTGTTTCTGGCCGTGCTCGGCCTTGTTGTCCGGAGACCCGCATGAGTCAGCCCCTGATCCCCGCCCGCCCCCTTATTCCCGCGAGAGTGCGCAAGCTGATCGGCGGCGTCGGCATCATGGTCTTCCTGGCGGCCTGGATCTGGGCCGGGACCAGCTTCTACGACTACCTGCCCAACAACCGCGCGGTGCACCTGATCTACTTCGTGATCGTCGGCATGGGCTGGGGCGTGCCGCTGATGCCGCTGATGTCGTGGATGGGCAAGGCCGACAAGCCGGTGATCCACTAGGCCCTGAACCGAAAAAGGCCGCCCCTTGGGGCGGCCTTTCCGTTCTTCCGTTTATTCCCTTGCGGAAATGGTCGGAGCGACAGGATTTGAACCTGCGACCCCTTGACCCCCAGTCAAGTGCGCTACCAGGCTGCGCCACGCTCCGACGGAAGAGGCGCTCTTATAGGCGCCGGTCCCGACCTCCGCAACCGGTATTCCAGGTGATTTTCTAACGCCTCAAAAGCCCGTCCAGGCGCGCCTTCACGGCTTCCAGATCCTCGAGGGCAAAGGCAAGCCGATCACGGGCCTCGTCCACCAGCTCGAAGCCGGGCGGCGATTCGATATCGAATGCGGTGTCAGGGTCGAGCATGGCCGAGCCGTTTGAGCCCAGGCCCGCCGCGATCACCTGGGTCAGGCCCTGATCGCGATGCAGCTTCTGCACACCCTTGATGGTCAGGCCTTCGCGATGCAGCAGCACGCGCACGCCATTGAGGACGGCGATATCCTGGGGGCGATAGAATCGACGCCCGCCGGCCCGCTTCATGGGACGGATGAAAGAGAACTTGGTTTCCCAGAAGCGCAGGACGTGCTGCGGCACGCCCAGCTCTTCAGCGGCTTCGGAGATCGTGCGGAAGGCGTTGGGTCCCTTCGCCACCGCTGTCTCCGTCCTAGCCGCCCAGGGCGCGGTCGATCCGCGCCTTCATGACCTGCGAGGCGCGGAAACCGATCACCCGACGGGGCTCGATCTCGGCCGGTTCGCCGGTCTTGGGGTTACGGCCCATGCGGGCCCGCTTGTCGCGAACCTGAAAGACGCCGAATCCGGAAAGCTTGACCGTTTCGCCGGTCTCCAGAGCCTCGGCCACCAGATCGAGCGTGCGCTCGACGAGCCCCGCGCAATCCTGCCGGGTCAGACCGACCTCCTCGTGAACCGCCTCGCAGAGGTCGGCCCGGGTCAATGTCGCGCCCTTCATGACGCCCCCTACACGCTTCGGCCAGGTCCTATAGACCGCGCCAGATTGAGAACTGTTGTCACCCGCAAGCGAAGATCACGATCTCCACCCCCGCGAACGCTCACGTTTAGCTCCGACTGCATGCCGCGATTATCGCATGAAGTCAAAGACTCAACGGCGAGACTTCACACCCGCCCGCAGCAAAGGCGCGATATCCGTAAGCGGATGCCATTTTCAGCGGCGATCGCGCCCTGGCGCCTCAAATCGAGACCGACCCAGGAGACCGTCTCGACGGGACGACAGGCTCAGAGGCGAATAAGGCAGGCGCCCCAGGTCAGCCCGCCGCCCATGGCCTCCAGCAGAAGAAGCTGGCCCGGCTTGATCCGGCCATCGGCCACGCCGTGGGCGAACGCCAGGGGAATCGACGCCGCCGAGGTGTTGGCGTGGATCGGCACGGTGGAGATCACCTTGTTCTCGTCCAGCCCGACCCGGTGGGCGACGCCCGCCAGGATGCGCTGGTTGGCCTGATGCGGAATGAACCAGTCGACGTCGGCGATCGCCACGCCGGCCGAATCGGCCGCCGCGTGGATAGCCTCGGAAATATTGATCACCGCGTGCTTGAAGACCTGGTTGCCCAGCATCCGCAGCTTGCCGACCGTACCCGTCGTTGAAGGCCCGCCGTCGACATACAACAGGTCCTGCTTGGTCCCGTCGCGCGCAGGGCGAAGCCCAGCAGGCCACGGTCCTCGGTGGTCCCCTGCCCTTCGCCCGGCTCTACCACCACGGCACCGGCCCCGTCGCCGAACAGCACGCAGGTGCCGCGGTCGGTCCAGTCCATCAGCCGGGTCATGGTCTCGGCGCCGATGACCAGCGCGCATTTCGAATGGCCGCGGCCGACGAAGCCGTCGGCGACGCTCAGCGCATAGACGAAGCCCGAGCAGACGGCCTGGATATCGAACGCCACGCCGACCGGCGCGCCCAGCTTGCGCTGCACGATGGTGGCCGTGGCGGGAAAGGTCAGGTCGGGCGTGGTGGTGGCGACGATGATCAGGTCGACGTCGGCGGCGGTCTTGCCGGCCGCTCCAGAGGCCTGCCCGGCCGCTTCGACGGCCAGATCCGACACCGCCTGGTCCTCGGCGGCCTGATGGCGCTGGCGAATGCCGGTGCGCTCGACGATCCACTCGTCGCTGGTGTCGACGAACTTGGCCAGATCACTGTTGGTGACGATCCTGGGCGGCAGATAGGCGCCGATCCCGGTGACCGCGCTACGGACAACGCTCACTCACTCGCTCCCTGACTCTCGACGCCGGACAAGCCTTCGCCGTCCTTGGCCGCCGTGGCGGTCAGGCGCTTCAAATTCCGATCGATCTCGGCCGTGAAGTCGCTACGCGCCAGATCGGTGGCTACGCGAATCGCCGAGAAGAAGCCGTTGGCGTCGGCGCCGCCGTGGCTCTTGACCACGATGCCGTTCAGACCCAGCAGCGGCCCGCCGTTGACCCGGCCCGGATCCAGCCGTGCGCGCATCTTCTTCAGCGCCCCCGAAGCGATCACAGCCCCCAGCATCGCCAAGGGGCCGGACGTGAGCGTCGACTTGATCTCATTGGAAAAGAACCGCGCCAGACCCTCGGCGGTTTTCAGCGCGACATTGCCGGTGAAGCCGTCGGTGACAACCACATCGACGGTGCCATAGGCGATATCGGTGCCCTCGACGAAGCCGTGATAGTCGAAGTCCAGCTGGGTGTCCTTGAGAATGGCGTGGGCTTCGCGCACCTCGTCGTGGCCCTTCTGGTCTTCGGAACCCACGTTCAGGAGACCGACAGTCGGACGCTTTGAGCCATGCACAGCGTGGTGGAAGGCCGCGCCCATGATCGCGAACTCGACCAGTTGGGCCGCGTCGCTTTCGACATTGGCCCCGACGTCCAGAACGGCCGTGATGCCCTTCATGGTCGGCCAGCTGGCGACGATGGCCGGGCGTTCCAGATCGGCGCCCATGCGCAGAATCAGCTTTGAGATCGCCATCAAGGCGCCGGTGTTACCGGCCGAGACGCAGGCCTGGGCCTCGCCCGCCTTCAGCGACTCGACAGCGTTCCACAGGCTGGAGCCCTTGCCGCGGCGCATGGCCTGAGCGGGCTTCTCGTCCATGGCGATGAACTTGTCGGTGTGACGAACTTCGCTGACCGCCTTGGCGGCGGGCGCCTTGGCCAGTTCAGCGTTCAGCCGGGCTTCGTCGCCGTGCAGCAGGAACCGCACGCCAGGCAGCGCCTGGGCGGCCCTGGCCACACCCGGAACAACGACGGACGGGCCGTGATCGCCGCCCATGGCGTCGATCGAAATGACAATGGACTTGGACACTTTGGCGCTATCGGCTCCTGGCGCCCGCTCGCCGGGTCAAGGCGGCGGACGATACATCCGCGTGAATATCACGCAAGCACGGCGAGGTCGGACCCGATCAGTCCGCCTCGCCCTTGGTCTTGAGCGCCTTCAGCGCGGCGAACGGCGAAATTTCCGCTGACGGCAGCGGGTTTTCAAAGACGGCGCCCGGCTTGCGGGGGAACGGATCCAGCTCCAGCGCCAGATGCTCCAGCACATAACCGGACACGTCGATGACCTCGCCCTCCAGCACGTCTGGCGGATCATCGGCTTCCGGATCCAGGCCAAGCTCTCCGCCTTCTTCAGCCGGCGCATGCTCGCTGTTGGCAGGGATGACGTGCACGGTGAAGCGCGCGTCGATGGGCTCCTCGAAGTCGTCGGCCGAGACGCTGCAGATCTGGATCACCCGGGCGCTCAGGCGTCCCGAGATCTCGGCGCCGTCCATCCACGAGCTCAGATAGACCTCGGCTGAGAACTCCTCCAGGCGCACCAGACCCAGCTGCTTGGCGATGGCTTTGCGCTGGTCGGCGTCAGGTTCAAGCCGCAGCGCGACATCGCCGCGATCGACGCGGGCCAGCGGCACTTCACAGGGCCAGGGCGTATTTACGGGTTCGGCCATTTCGCCTCTCCTTGCAGCAGGGTGTCCAGAGGCTGGCTGGCCAGGCTTTCGCGCGCGCTGACCACATAGGCGGTCAGAGCCTCGACGTCGCCCTCGCCGCGCTCTTCCAGGACCGTTCGCGTGATCATCTCGGACAGCGCCGCCCGGTCTGGCAAAGTCGCCGCCGCCTCGTCGAAGGCTTTCAGGCGGCCATAGAAGGCGCCGGCAAGCTTCTTCATCTTCTTGCCCACGGCGGTGTCGGAGACGCCGATCTCGCGGAAGGCGTCGTCCAGACCCCGCACATACGAGTCGAACACCGCCTGAGAGGTTTCCGCCGCCGGGTCACCCTGGGCCTTGAGGCGTTCCAGCAGGAGCACGACGTGCAGGGTGAAAAGCTCGAACCGGCCTTCAAGCGAGTCGCGCACGCCCATCGCGGCGTAAAACGGCGCGGAGCGGGCCTGGGCGACGGCGCCAGCGTACAGCTTGGCTCCCGCCGCCTTGGCGGGTCTGGGTTTGAGCAACCGATCCAGAATCATTGAACGCCTCTATTTCGCCGCGACCCGGAACTAGATGAGCTACGGGTCCACGCGGGCCATTGAACTAAGCCCCCGCGGACGATAGGTCAAAGTCCAGCATTTTTCCGGTTCCGGAGCCCGCATGTTTCGTCCCGCCATTTTCGTCGCCGCCGCCCTCGGCCTTTCCGCCGTTGTGTCAGGCTGCACGCCGCTGACGAGCTATTCCGGCTTCCAGGCGATCGAGGCCAAGCCAGCCGACATGAAGGTCGGCGAAGACAGCAAATCCACCCTGATGGAGAAGCTGGGTTCGCCCTCGACGATTTCAACCTTCGATTCCAACACCTGGTACTATGTGTCCCAGACCACGGACCGGGTGGCCTTCTACATGCCGCGCGTGATCAAGCGCGACGTCATCGCCATCAAGTTCAACCCGGCCGACGAGAAGGTCGCCTCGGTCAACACCTTCACGCTGAAGGACGGCAAGGTCATCGCCTATAACGGCCGCGAGACCCCGACCCGCGGTCGCGAGATGACCATTCTGGAGCAACTGCTCGGCAACGTCGGGCGCGGCGGCATGTTGCCCCAGGACGACGACGGCGTGCCCGGCACCCGTCCGGGCGATCGTCGCTAGACATTTCGTCCTCAGTATCGGTTTTCGAAAAGGCCGCGCCTCCGGACGCGGCCTTTTTCACGCCTGAAGACAGCGAAAACTTCAAGAACCACCCAAGGTCGAGTTGTAATCGTGATCACGATTACAGTGAATCCAAAGTCATGATGGATTCCGCCTTGGGTTGATCGAGATCGCAACATTTCGTCAACCCGCGATGCCGCAGATTTCAACTCAAGAGACGACCGGTCTCACGAGTTCTAACCTTAAGCATGGGAGGCTGAGCGGGCGAAATGGATCTGAGACCCCTGTCCGTGCTGCTGGTCGACGACAATGCCAACATGCGCAAGATCCTGGGCGCGATCCTGAAGTCGTTCGGCGTTCGCAACATCAAGGAGGCCGACGATGGATTGCAGGCGCTGCGTATCCTGAACAGCGGCGAAGTCGATATCGTCTTCAGCGACCTGATGATGCAGCCCGTTGACGGCCTGGCCTTCACCCGCTGGATCCGCACGTCGACCGCCAGCCCCTGCCCTCTGGTCCCGGTAATCATGATCACCGGCCATGCCACCCAGCGCAGCCTGAATGATGCACGCATGGCCGGGGTGACCGAATTCCTAGCCAAGCCCGTGACAGCGCGCGGCGTGATGCACCGGTTGAACGAGGTGATCAACAATCCCCGCCCCTTCGTCCGGGTCAGCGACTATTTCGGCCCCTGCCGCCGTCGCCGGATCGATCATGAGTTCTTTGGCGAAGAGCGACGCGGCGTCGGGAACGACGAAGAGGAATTCGATCCAGAGGACGTCTACTGAACACCGACGAAAACGCCCCGGAGGTCTCCCTCCGGGGCGTCATCGTTCAGGTCGATCGCGAGATCAAACGCCGTGGGCCAGGACGGCCAGCAGCAGCAGAGCCACGATGTTGGTGATCTTGATCATCGGGTTCACGGCGGGACCCGAGGTGTCCTTGTAGGGATCGCCGACTGTGTCGCCGGTGACGGCGGCCTTGTGAGCCTCCGAACCCTTGGTGTGCAGGACGCCGTCCTTGTCGGTGAAACCTTCCTCGATCACCTTCTTGGCGTTGTCCCAGGCGCCGCCGCCGCTGGTCATCGAGATGGCGACGAACAGACCGGTGACGATCACGCCCATAAGCATCGCGCCCAGCGAGGCGAACGCGTCGACCTTGCCGGCGATGGCCTGGATCGCGAAGAACAGCACCACCGGCGAAACCACCGGCAGCAGGCTGGGCACGATCATTTCGCGGATCGCGGCCTTGGTCAGGATGTCGACCGCCTTGCCGTATTCGGGCTTGACCTCATAGGTCATGATGCCCGGGTTCTCGCGGAACTGGCGACGCACCTCGGCCACCACGGCCTCGGCGGCCCGGCCCACGGCCGTCATCGACATGCCGCCGAACAGGAAGGGCAGCAGCCCCCCGAACAGCAGCCCGACCACGACATACGGGTTGGACAGGTCAAAGGTCACCGGACCCATGCCCTCGAAGAAGCTGCCCGGCGCGGCGTTGGCCGAGAAGAACTTCAGGTCCTCGGTATAGGCGGCGAACAGCACCAGGGCGCCCAGGCCGGCCGAACCGATGGCGTAGCCCTTGGTGACGGCCTTGGTAGTGTTGCCCACGGCGTCGAGGGCGTCGGTGGTGACGCGGACTTCCTTGGGAAGGCCGGCCATTTCAGCGATGCCGCCGGCGTTGTCGGTGACCGGACCAAAGGCGTCGAGAGCGACGATGAAGCCGGCCAGCGACAGCATGGTGGTGGTGGCGATGGCGATGCCGAACAGGCCCGCCAGATTATAGGTCACCACGATGCCGACGATGATGGTCAGGGCCGGCAGGGCCGTGGATTCCAGCGACATGGCCAGACCCTGGATCACGTTGGTGCCGTGACCCGAGACGCTGGCCTGAGCCACCGACTTGACCGGGCGGAAGTTGGTGCCGGTGTAGTATTCGGTGATCATCACGATCAGGGCGGTGACGGCCAGACCGGCCAGCCCGCAATAGAACAGGCTGTTGGCGTCGAAGGTCTGCTCGCCCACCGTGACGGCGGCTGGAACCAGTTGGTGGATCACATACCAGACGGCCGGGATCGACAGCAGGCCGGTGACGATGAGGCCCTTGTAGAGGGCGCCCATGATGTTCTGGCTCTTGCCCAGGCGGACGAAGAACGCGCCGACGATCGAGGTGACGATGCAGACCGCGCAGATGGCCAGCGGCAGCAGCATCATCGCGGTGACCGCTTCGGTGCCGCGGAAGAAGATCGCCGCCAGGACCATGGTGGCGACCGTGGTCACCGCATAGGTCTCGAACAGGTCGGCGGCCATGCCGGCGCAGTCGCCGACATTGTCGCCAACGTTGTCGGCGATGGTCGCCGCGTTGCGGGGGTCATCTTCCGGAATGCCGGCTTCCACCTTGCCCACCAGGTCGCCGCCCACGTCGGCGCCCTTGGTGAAGATGCCGCCGCCCAGACGGGCGAAGATCGAGATCAGGCTGGCGCCGAAGCCCAGGGAGACCAGGGAGTCGACCACGACGCGGTCGGTGCCCGCATGGCCGCCAGGACCGGTCAGCAGGGCGAAATAGCCCGCGACCCCGATCAGGGCGAAGCCGGCCACCAGCATGCCGGTGACGGCGCCGGAGGTGAAGGCCATCGAAAGGCCCTTGGCCAGGCTCTCGGACGAAGCCTGGGCCGTGCGGACGTTGGCGCGCACCGAGATCAGCATGCCGGCGAAACCGGCGGCCCCGGAGAGGATCGCGCCCAGGGCGAAGCCGACGGGCTGCTCCCAGGATTTGAAGAAGAAAGACAGCAGGGCGATGACCACGACGCCGACCATGGCGATGGTGGTGTACTGGCGCTTCAGGTAGGCCTGCGCGCCTTCCTGGATCGCCGCGGCGATCTCCTGCATCTTCGCGTTGCCGGCCGAGGCCCGCATCAGGATGGACGTCTGCACGGCAGCCATACAGCACCGCCAGCAGCCCGGCCGCTATGGCCAGTGTAAGCCAAGAACTCATTCTTAAATTGCCCCTTCGCGCTTCAAATCACGAGGGGTAGCCGGTTCGGATTCAGCACCTTGATCATCATCAAGACGCCGTCCAAATCGACGGGCGGGCCTTATGGCCTCATGCCCCCTCGATGCTCCCTAATTGGCGCTCTAGCGAAGCCAAGGCATCGACAGTGCCAAATGGCACAGGGGTGCGCAACCCGTTGCCGCGCAAGCGCTCTGGACGCGACAGTCCGTTCGAGGGAGGACGACTCAGGGGATAATGCTGGATGTGGGCGCCGAAACCCGGGCCGGCGCTCCGGGCTTTACGGGCAGCGGCGGAGGCAACTGCTTGCGGGCGATCTGCTTGGTGATCTCCACCGACGCGATCTTGCCCTTGCCAATCAGCACGGCGGCCTCGCGCAGAACCACAGCCTTCAGCCGGGGCTCGTCGACCGCGTTATAGCTGTCAGCCTTGTTGAAGGGCGTGCGATGGGCGGCGCGGACGATCGCGTCGCGCAGGATCGGCTCCTGCCCTTCCATGACCGTCACCGGGACACCCTCGGCCATCTTCAGACTGAGATTGAGGAAGACGTAGTTCACGAGCCTGCCGTTCTCGACGATCGGCGCGGCGAAGGGCAGCATCTTGATGATGGGCTCTGGCGGCGGGCCTTCGCCCTCGCCCTCGCCCTTCTTCTCACCCTTCTTCTCTTCCTTCTTCTTGGAACTCGCCAGGGCCGGACCGGCCGCGGCAAGCAGAAGGGCGGTCAGCGCGGCGCGACGCGTGAAGGCGGATGAGGTGATCATGGGGCGAGCTTAACCAGCAAGCCTTGCCGTTTCGCTACCGGAACAGGCATGACCCCGGCACGGGTCCCAGACAGGTTCGAATGCGACCTTAGCCGTGCAGCCAGCCCAGCTTGGTGGGCGTGACGTCCTTGCGCTTGTAATAGGCCAGGATCCCCTCGCCCTCGACGAACTCACCGATCTCGCTGACCTTGATCCCCACGGCGGCGGCGGCGACGCGGAACGCCCAAGCGTCGGCGGGATCCACGGCGCAGACAATCTCGTAGTCATCACCGCCCGACGCCAAGGCCAGCCGGGCTTCCGAGTCCTCGGGCTGGGTTTCCAGCCAGGCCATGGCGCCCGGCGAGAGCGGCAAGCGCTCCAGATCGACGCGCACGCGGCAGCCGCTGGCCTTGGCCAGATGGCTGCTGTCGGCCAGAAGGCCATCCGAGACGTCGGCGGCGGCATGGGCGTGGGCTCGCAAGGCGTCGCGCAGACCGACACGCGGTTCGGGATTGCGATAGCGCTTCAGCAGCGAGCTATCTTCGTCCAGCACCTCGCCCCACTGGGCCATCAGGCCCAGCCAGCCATCGCCGATCGTGCCGGACACCATCAGCCGGTCGCCAGGCTTGGCCCCGCGACGCAGGACCGCGGCGCCGCTCGGCACCCAGCCCAGGAAGGTCGCCGAAACGACGAACGGACCCGAGGTCGTCACCGTGTCGCCGCCCAGAAGCGAGATATCGAAGGCCGCGCCGTCCTCGGCGAGGCCGCGCGCGAAGGTCGTCGCGCGACGTGACATCCGCGCTCGAGGGCCAGCCAACGGCCAGGAAATAGCCGTAGCGGCTCGGCGCCCTTGGCCGCGAGATCAGAGAGATTGGTGCGCAGAAGCCGGCGCGCCACGACGTCCAGGGCCTCGTCGGCCAGGAAGTGGACGCCTGCGACCAGGGCGTCCTTGGTGATCACCAGATCATAGCCGGGGCGCGAGGGCAGAACGGCGGCGTCGTCCAGCAGATCCAGGGCCACGGGATCGCCGCGCGTCAGCGGGCGCAGCAGGCGCGCTATATGGTCGAACTCATTGGCCGGGGGCGGCGCCGTCGTTTCAGACGGGCCGTCATCCGCGAACCAATCGTCGTCTTCGTCAGGTTCGTGCATCGCGGGCGATTGCGTCGAGGGCCATTGATGAATCCGGCCTCCGGGGCCTTCGAAGAAGGACTTGGTGATCTCGACATACTCGTCGATGACGACCTCGGTGGGAACGTCCGGGCGATGCATCAGCTCGAACGCGCCGGCCCGCAGCACCGCGCGCGCGGTGGCGTCCAGTCGGTCCAGCCGCCAGCCCGAAGCCAGACGCTTGACGATGGCCTGGTCCACGTCGCCCTGCTTGGCGACAACGCCCTTGGCCAGTTCGGCGAAAAAGGTCTCGTCGGCGGCGGCCAGGCTGGTCGCCGTCCGGGCCGTCCACATCGCGATCAAAGCGGTGCTCGGAAAATTCGCGGACCACGGCGTCAACGCCGACGCCCGAAACTTCCATCTGATACAGCGCCTGAACGGCGGCCAGTCGGGCGACGGATCGCGGCTGAACCCGATTCTTGCTCATCGGTTCTGCCCCAGGAGTTGGCGCTTCAGCGCCACGGTCTCGAGGCACGCCTTGGCGGCCGCGCCGCCCCGGTCGCCTTCGCTGACCTTCGCCCGGGTCCAGGCCTGGTCCTCCTCGTCCACGGTCAACACGCCAAAGCCGATGGCGAGGCGCTTGCCGATGCAAAGGTCCTGCAGACCGCGCGCCGTCTCGTTGGCCACGATCTCGAAATGGTAGGTCTCGCCGCGGATCACGCAGCCGAGCGCGACATAGCCGTCATACTGGATGCCGACGGGGCGATGGCCCGCCTCTTCGGCCAGCGCCACGGCGCCGGGAATCTGGAGGGCGCTCGACACCGTGATCACGTCGTATTCCGCGCCATAGGCGTCGATCGCCTGGATGGCTCCGCGCAGCAGTTCGTCGGAGATGCCCGAATAGCTTCGGCCCTCCACGATCAGCAGGCGGATCTTGTCTTCAACCATCTAAATCGAACTCCCGGGCCGGCGCCGACGCCTCGTCGAAACACGGCCGTAATCAAAACAGAATGCGCCTAAGGTTCTTCCTCGGCGACGTCACTCAGACCTTCTTCGCCCAAAAACTTTGCGAAATCGCTAGTTTCCTTGAAATCGCGATAAACCGAGGCGTAGCGGACATAAGCCACGTCATCGAGCGCTTTCAGGGCTTTCATGACCATTTCCCCCACAGTCGATGAGGGAAGCTCGGTCTCACCCATGCTTTCTAGCTGCCGGACGATGCCATTGATCATGCGATCGACCCGCTCTGCGTCAACAGGTCGCTTCTGAGTCGCCAGGGCGATCGAGCGCACCAGCTTCTCGCGATCGAACGGAGACCTGCGCCCCGAGCGCTTCAGGATGGTCAGCTCACGCAGCTGGACCCGCTCGAAGGTGGTGAAGCGGCCGCCGCAATCGGGGCACATGCGTCGCCGCCGGATGGCCGCGCCGTCTTCCGACGGGCGGCTGTCCTTGACCTGGCTCTCAGCGTGACCACAGAACGGGCAGCGCATGATCTAGCCCCCTCCGGCTTTTCCGAACCTATTAGTTGTAGATCGGGAAGCGCCCCGTCAAGGCCAGGACTTCCTCGCGAACCGCCGTTTCAACGTCGCCGTTGCCGGTGGGACCGTTTGTCGCAAGCCCATCGACAACCTGCGCGATCAGTTGACCCACCCGCTTGAACTCCGCCTCGCCAAATCCGCGAGTGGTGCCGGCGGGCGTGCCCAGGCGGATGCCCGAGGTGATCGTGAACGGCGCGGTGTCGAAGGGCACGCCGTTCTTGTTGCAGGTCATGTGGGCGCGGTCGAGGCTGTGCCTCGGCGCCTCCGGCCGGTCACGCCCTTGGGTCGCAGGTCGACCAGCATCAGGTGGCTGTCGGTGCCGCCCGAGACGATGCTGACGCCGCCGGCCTGCAGCGCGTCGGCCATGGCCCGGGCGTTGGCGATCACCTGCCTGGCGTAGGCCTTGAATTCAGGCTTCAGCGCCTCGCCGAAGGCCACGGCCTTGGCGGCGATGACATGCTCCAGCGGACCGCCCTGCAGGCCCGGGAACACGGCCGAGTTGACCTTCTTGATGATCGCTTCGTCATTGGTCAGCACCAAGCCGCCGCGCGGGCCGCGCAGGGTCTTGTGGGTGGTGGTGGTGACGACGTGGGCGTGCGGGATCGGGCTGAGGGAACGCGCCACCGGCCACCAGGCCGGCGAAGTGCGCCATGTCGACCATCAGATAGGCGCCGACGCTGTCGGCGATCTGACGGAAGCGGGCGAAGTCGATGTCGCGGCTATAGGCGCTGCCGCCGGCGATGATCAGCTTGGGCTTCTCGCGCTCGGCCACCTCGGCGACGTTGTCATAGTCGATCAGCTGGTCCTGCTGGCGCACGGTGTAGGACACCGGCTTGAACCACTTGCCCGACTGGTTGGCGGGGCTGCCGTGCGTCAGGTGGCCGCCGGCCGCCAGATCCATGCCGAGGAAGCTGTCGCCAGGCGTGCAGCAGCGCCATGAACACGGCCTGGTTGGCCTGAGAGCCCGAGTGCGGCTGGACGTTGGCGAAGCCGGCGCCGAACAGCGCCTTGGCCCGCTCGATGGCGATCGTCTCGATCTCGTCGACATATTCGCAGCCGCCGTAGTAGCGCTTGCCCGGGTAACCCTCGGCGTACTTGTTGGTCAGGATCGAGCCCTGGGCTTCAAGCACGGCCTTCGAGACGATGTTTTCGGAGGCGATCAGCTCGATCTGGTTTTGCTGACGACCCAGCTCCAAACCAATCCGATCGAAGATGTCGCGGTCCGCCGTGGCGAGGTCCGCGCCGAAGAAGGCGGTCAGGGTGGAAGCTGGTGCGGTCATGGCATTCTCCAGACGCTGCGGGGGAGTCGGTCGGTGGCGCTCTCTTTAGCGGGCTACGCGCAGCGATCAATCTCGGAACCTTGGAGAAAGTTATGCGTTCGTCCCGTTCCGGGTCGGTAAGGCGTCCGCTCCGGGGAAAAACATTCCAACGATAGAGGCGGGTACCCATGGTGTCGCAGAGCGGCGAGTCGGAGTCCAAGGGCGAGAGAAGCCTGGATATTCTGGGATTGAGCGCGGAAATCGTCGCGGCCTATGTCGGGCAGAACACCGTACCCCAATCGGTGATTCCCGATCTGATCCGCACGGTTCACAGCGCGCTCTCGAACCTGAACGGGGACGATACGCCGCGCGCCGCCGAAAAGGCCAAGCCCGCCGTACCGGTGTCTCGGTCGATCCAGCACGACTACATCGTCTGCCTGGAGGATGGAAAACGGCTGAAGATGCTCAAGCGCTATCTGCGCTCGCACTACGACATGAGCCCCGAGGACTATCGCCGCAAATGGGGTCTGCCGGCCGACTATCCGATGGTGGCGCCGGCTTATGCGGCGCGCAGATCGGACTTCGCCAAGCAGATCGGCCTGGGCAAGGGCGTGCGTCGGGGACTTTGAAAACGGTCACCCGGCCGGGCGCGCGCCGCGCCTGGCCGGGCTGACAACTTCAAGGAATCAGGCCGCGTAGCCGCCCATGCGGGCGACGTTGCAGTGCGCCCACAGCTTTTCCATCGCCCCGACCAGCTTGCGCATCATGTCGTCGGTGTGGAACGGCGTGGGCGTGAAGCGCAGGCGCTCGGTGCCGCGCGGCACGGTGGGATAGTTGATGGGCTGCACATAGACGCCGTGGTCGGCCAGCAGCATGTCGCTGATCAGCTTGGTGTGGTTGGGATCGCCCACCAGCACCGGGACGATGTGGCTGTCGTTTTCCATTACCGGCAGACCTCCGGCCTTGAACATGGCCTTCAGGGTCTTGGCGCGTTCCTGGTGGGCTTCGCGCACTTCCGGATGCTGCTTGAGCCACTTGACGCTGGCCAGGGCGCCGGCGGTGAGGGCCGGCGGCAGCGAGGTGGTGAAGATGAAGCCCGAGGCCATCAGGCGGATGGCGTCGATCACTTCTGCGTCGCCCGTGATGTAGCCGCCCATGACGCCGAAGGCCTTGCCCAGGGTGCCCTCGATGATGTCGATCTGGTCCATGACGCCGTCGCGCTCGGCGACGCCGCCGCCGCGCTGGCCGTACATGCCCACGGCGTGAACCTCGTCGAGATAGGTCATCGCGCCGTACTTCTTGGCCAGGGCCGCCGTGGCGCCGATGTCGGCGATGTCGCCGTCCATCGAATAGACGCTCTCGAAAGCCACCAGCTTGGGCGCGTCGGCCGGCGCCGCCGCCAGCAGCTCTTCAAGGTGGGCCAGGTCGTTATGGCGGAAGATGTGCCGCTTGCCGCCGCCATTGCGGATGCCCGCGATCATCGAGGCGTGGTTCTGCTCATCCGAGAAGATGATCAGGCCCGGAAGGCCAGCGTGCCGAGCGCCGCCCAGTTCGAGACATAGCCCGAGGTGAACAGCAGCGCCGCGTCCTTGCCATGCAGGTCGGCGAGCTCCAGCTCCAGCTCGACATGGTGGTGATTGGTGCCCGAGATGTTGCGCGTACCGCCCGAGCCAGAACCATGCTGGTCGATCGCGGTGTGCATGGCGTCCAGAACGACGGGGTTCTGCCCCTGGCCGAGATAGTCGTTGCTGCACCAGACCACGACATCACTCTCGCCGCCGTCGGGGCCGGTCCAGGTGGCGCGCGGGAAGGCGCCGCGATGGCGCTTCAGGTCGGCGAATACCCGGTAGCGGCCTTCGTCACGGATCTGGCCGATCGCGGCCTGGAACGCGGCTTTGTAATCCATGGTCTTCTTGCTCGATCATCAGGCGGAAAACTCCGCCGACTGTCGGTCCCTATTCGATATCCGCGTTTCGCACGCACGGACGGCCGTTGTCCACATAGGGACCATTACTTAGACATTGGGAATAGGACATTTGGCGCGCAGGCGAGATCTGGATAATTTGAGAACAATTCTCAAATTCAACCTAGTTCACCCAAGCGCCCCCGCAACAACTGGATCACGGCCGAGAAATCCTTGCCGCCGAATCCGTTGGCGTCGAACAGCGCGTAGAGGGCCTCGGCCTGGGCTCCCATGGGCGTCGAGGCGCCGGACTTGGCGGCGGCGTCCTGGGCCAGCTTGAGGTCCTTGAGCATCATGGCGCTCGCGAAACCGCCCTCATAGCCACGGTCGGCCGGGGTGGCGGGGCCCACGCCGGGAACGGGGCAATAGGTCGAGACCGACCAGCACTGCCCCGAAGACTTGCTGGCGATTTCGAAGAACCGGTCCGCCGCCAGGCCCAGCTTCTCGGCCAGGGCGAAGGCTTCGCAGGTCCCGATCATCGACACGCCCAGGAGCATGTTGTTGCAGATCTTGGCCGCCTGCCCCGCCCCGTGATCGCCGGCATGGATGGTCACGCGCGACATCGGGGCCAGCGCCGCCTCGACAGCGGCGAAATCGCCGGCGTCGCAACCGACCATGAAGGCCAGGGTCCCGGCCTCGGCCGCCATGATCCCGCCCGACACTGGCGCGTCGGCGAACCGGAAGCCCGCCGCCTTCGCCTGCCCGGCCACGGCGCGGGCGCTCTCGACGTCGATCGTGGAGCAGTCGAGCAGCAGGGCGGACCTGGGCGCATGGGCCAGGATCTGCTCGCCATAGACCGTCCGCACATGCGGACCGGCGGGCAGCATGGTGATCACCACCTCAGCGTCGGCAACCGCCTCGGCCACCGAGGCCGCCGCATGACATCCCGCAGCGACGGCCCGCTCGACCGCCGCCGGCGACAGGTCGAAGGCCATGACGTGGTGCTGGGCCTTGGCCTGGTTGGCGGCCATGCCGCCGCCCATGTTGCCCAGGCCGATAAAGGCGATGCGGGTCATGCTGTTTCACTCCTAACGCAGTGCGCCGCGTCTACGTGGACGCGGCGCTTTTTTGTTTCCCAGACCCCCTACCCACCTTGTCATCCCGGCCGCAGCGCAGCGGAGAGCCGGGACCCAGGGGTGATCGCACTGCGCCGGCACTGGGTCCCGGACAGCCTCTGCGAGGCTTCCGGGATGACAAGAGTGAGTTAGCGCTATCGCGCGCTGGAGGGCTTGCGGAACTTGTAGACGAACTGGTCGGTCTTGCCGCGGATCGACGGGTCGTAAACGTTGACCTTGCGGGGGTCGGCCGGATCGCGAAGGATCTTGCTCTCGCCCTCGAAGATGAAACCGGCGGCAGTGACTTCAGACCTCACCACCGCAGCGTCGATCCGATGCAGGGTCTCGGTGTCGCGCAGGCCCGAGCCGGCTTCGGCCGAGTGGTCGATGACCAGGAACACGCCGCCCGGCTTCAGCGAGCGGAACACGGCCTTGTTGACGGCCGACAGATCAGCCGGCCCCATGAACTTGTCGTGCATGTCGTGATAATTCTGGGCCGTGAACACCAGGTCCAGCTTCTCGGGCGCCGAGAAATTGGGGAGCGTGTTCAGGATCACCGTCACGTTCTTGTAGGCGGCATCACGAGCGATGGCGTTCACCGCCGGCTCGCGCTTGGCCACCTTGGTCAGTTCGTCGGGCACATAGGCGTAGACGCGCCCCTTGGCGCCGACCGCCTTGGAGAAGATGCGGGTGAAATAGCCGCCGCCCGGGATCAGGTCGGCCACCTTGGCGCTCGTCTTGACGCCGGCGAAGGTCAGGGTCTCGGCGGGAAGACGATCGGCGTCGCGCACCATGTCGGCGGCCGGACGCGCCGGATCCGAGACCGCGGCGGCGATATTGGCCGGAATGGCGACAGCGACAGAGCCCGAAGGCGGCGGGGGCGGAGGCGGCGGTCCCATGGGCGTCGTGGCGCACGCGGCGAGAGCGAGCACGGCGACGAGACTGAGAAGCGGCTTACGCATGGCATTCCTTCCGAACCAAGGCTTGTTCTGGTTGCGCGGCACGATAGCGCACGACATCTGCTACGTCAGCGGTGTCCACTCCTCGCCCGGCGCAAGTGGCGCGAAAATCTCGTCGAGCAGGTCGTCGGTAACGCCCTCCAGGGTGGCCGGCGACCATTTGGGCGCATTTTCCTTGTCGATGATCACGGCCCGCACACCCTCGATGAAGTCGTGCATTCGGACCACGCGCGAGCCGATCCGGTATTCCATCGCCATGTGCTCGGCGAAGTCCTCGGCCGCCTCGCCCAACTCCAGTTGCCGGAAGGCCACCTTCAGGGTCTGGGGCGACTTGGTCTTCAGGATCGCCAGCTGGGCCTTGCCCCAGTCGCTGGAGTCCATCTCCAGGAACTCGAAGATCTCTTCGACGCTGCCCCCGACGAACAGGCGGTTGAGATCCTGTTCGATACTGGCCAGCGGCGCTCTTGCCGGCGTCGGCGCGGAACATCTTCAGCGTCTCATCGATGCGGCGATGATCGGCGGTGATGGCCTTCTTCAGGCCCTCGATCGCGCCGAACTCGACAAAGTGGGTGGCGATGCCCAGGCGCAGGCAGTCCGCGCCCTTGATCCGCGCCCCGGTCAGGGCCAGCCACAGCCCCGCCTTGCCCGGCAGGCGCGGCAGATACCAGCCGCCGCCGACGTCGGGGAAAAGGCCAATGCCGGTCTCTGGCATGGCGAAGGTCGTGCGCTCGGTGGCGATCCGGTAGTGGGCCGGCATCGAGATGCCGACCCCGCCGCCCATGACGATGCCCATCCATGATCGCCACGATCGGGCGGTCATAGTGGAACAACAGGTGGTTGAGACGATATTCGGTATGGAAGAACTGTCGCGCCGCGACGCCGTCCCCTGCCCCGCTGTCGGCCAGCATGCGGATATCGCCGCCGGCGCAGAAGCCGCGCTCGCCGGTGTGGTCGATCATGACCATGTCGATCTCGGGATCGGCCTGCCACTCGACCAGGGTGTCGATCATCTTTTCGCACATGCCCAGGGTCAGGGCGTGCAGCGCCTTGGGCCGATTGAGGGTGATGCGACCGACGTTTTTATGAACGCGGACAATGATCTCGGCGGGGTCGTTCATCATCATACGCGTTCCTTGGCGGGTTCCTCGACGGGTTCGCAGTCCAGGCGATCGATCTGGCCGCCGACCAGACGGTATAGGGCGTCCTGTGGCACGTCCTGGGCCAGGGTCTCTTCACGCGACAGGCCGGCATAGGCGCCGCGCAGCAGCCGTCCCGCGATGCCGTGGCTGACCACGATCAGCCGACGCTCCGGTTCAGGCGCCTGCTCGGAAAGCCAGTCAGACACCCGCGCCATGACCTGCTCATAGGTCTCGCCGCCGGGCGCGGTGAAGAACCACTCGGGGCTCTCGAAGGCCTCGGGGTTTTCGCGGTGCACATCAGCATAGAGACGCCCCTCCCATTCGCCGACCGTCAGCTCCATCAGCCGATCATCGAACGCGACGGTCATGCCAAGCCGGTCGGCGATCGCCTGGGCGGTGTCCCGCGCCCGCCGGAGCGGGCTGGCGACGATCCGCCAGTCGGCAGACGGCTCTCGCGCGATCAGGTCATGCAGCAGGTCGGCCATGGCGGCGGCCTGCAGCCGCCCCAGAGGCGTGAGGTCGGCCTCGGTCTGCCCCTGCAGGCGGCGTTCGCGGTTCCACTCGGTCTGGCCGTGGCGGCAAAGATAGATCATCGGGTCGTCATCTCAGATCAAAACACTCGACGCCCGCCGCTTTGGCGGCGCACAGCAGCGCCTCATCGCGGGAGGCCAGGGGCCATCGTCGGTCTAGCGCCAGAGCAAGATAAGACGCATCAAACAAGCTGAGCCGCGCCTTTCGAGCCAAGGCGCTCAAGTCCGACATGTCGGTGACAGGCGTGTTGTAGCGCAAGTCGAGTCGATCATAGATCGCCAGGGCCTGTACATATTCGGGCTCAGACAACGAACCTCGGCGCTCCAACGAGAGTAGGACGTTGCGCACTTCCCATTCAAAGATGGCCGGGACTTCGAACGCCCGCTCATCCTCTGTGCGCAAGAACGCCGCCGCCGCAGGTGTCGCCTGCGACCTCAACATCCACGCCAGAGCGACCGAAGCGTCCAGAACGACCGATGTCATTCCCGCGCCATCTGTTTCAACTCTTCCCAGGTCAGTTCGTTGGTTTCTGGGTGGGCGGCGGCGATCTGGTCGCGCAGGCGCTCGAATTCCGCCGCGAGATCTTTCCCGGACCGCAAGCGTGGCCGCACACCTTCATCGGCACTCGCCGGCGACAGCCTGGCCACCGCGCGCCCATGACGGGTGATCATCACCGCCTCGCCGTCTTTCTCGATCGCGTCGAGCAGGGCCGACAGGTGGGTCTTGGCTTCAAGGACACCGACTTCACGCATGGCAAACTCCTAGTCTGACCACATATGGTCAGACTAGCACGCCGGACTCACTGCCGAAAGATCTCGCGCGCTATGATGACGCGCATGATCTCGTTGGTGCCTTCCAGGATCTGGTGCACCCGCAGGTCGCGGACGATGCGCTCCAGAGGATAGTCCTGCAGATAGCCATAGCCGCCGTGCAGCTGCAGCGCGTCATTGGCCACCTGGAAGCCGGCGTCGGTCGCGAAGCGCTTGGCCATGGCGCACAGCTTGGTGGCCTGCGGGTCCTTGTTGTCGAGCGCATGGGCGGCGCGGCGCACCATGAGGCGGGCGGCTTCCAGCTCGGTGGCCATGTCGGCCAGCTTGAACTGCAGAGCCTGGAAATCCTTCAGCGGCTTGCCGAACTGGTTGCGAGTCTCGAGATAGGCCTTGGCCGTGTCGAGCGCCAATTGCGCGCCGCCCAGCGAGCACGAGGCGATGTTCAGGCGTCCGCCGTCCAGGCCCATCATGGCGAAGCGGAAGCCCTCGCCCTCCCCGCCGATCCGGTTGGCAACCGGCACGCGGCAGTCATCGAAATTGACCTGGGCGGTGGGCTGGCTGTTCCAGCCCATCTTGCGCTCATTGGCCCCGAAGGTGAGACCCGGCGTCCCTTTCTCGACCACGAAGGCCGAGACGCCCTTGGCGCCGTCGCCGCCCGTGCGGGCCATCACCACATAGACGTCGGACACGCCGCCGCCCGAGATGAAGGCCTTGCCGCCGTTCAGGACGTAGTGGTCGCCCTCCAGCCTGGCGCTGGTGCGCATGTTGGCCGCGTCGGAACCCGAGCCCGGCTCGGTCAGGCAATAGCTGGCGATCAGCTCCATGGTCGTCAGGCGCGGCAGATAGCGCTGGCGCAGATCCTCGGATCCGAACCGGTCGATCATCCAGGAAGCCATGTTGTGAATGGTGAGATAGGCCGCCGTCGGGACGTCACCATACGACAGCGCCTCGAAGATGATCGAGGCGTCGAGGCGCGATAGGCCCGTGCCGCCCACGTCTTCCTGCACATAGATGCCGGCGAAGCCCAGTTCGGCGGCTTGGCGCAGCACGTCGACCGGGAAATGCTTCTTCTCGTCCCACTCGGCGGAATGTGGGGCAAGCTGTCCCTCGGCAAAGGCGCGCGCGGCCTCCTGAATAGCGGTCTGATCTTCGGTCAGCGCGAAATCCATGCGCAAAATCCTCCCGTCAGGGGCATATGCGCCCTCATCATCTTGGCGCTGACGTGCCGCGCGCTACCAGCCTTGTCAATGAGCCCACCGGCCGCGTGACCGACGATGCGCTCGAAGAAACCGCTTGATCCATGTCAAACAGGACGTCAGCCTCAAGTTTACAGTGATTAGTTAGGCGTCCGAAAGAGGCGTCCGGGAGAGAAACACGGCGCGACCGTCAGGTACGCCGACTGCAGGAGGCGCCACATGACTCAAGCTGCCACGCTCGAAAGAGCATCCGACAAGACCCAGACCGAACATTTCGACGTCATCATCGTGGGCGCGGGCATATCCGGCGTCGGCGGAGCCTATCACCTGACCCGGCAACGCCCGAACGACAGCTTTCTGGTGCTCGAGGCCCTGGAAGACTTCGGCGGCACCTGGCGCAGCCACACCTATCCCGGCATCCGTTCGGACAGCGACCTCTATACCTTCGGCTATCGTTTCAAGCCCTGGGTGGGGCCGCCGATCGCCAGCGCCGCCGAGATCCTGACCTATATGGGCGAGGTCATCGCCGACAACGACCTGGGTCGCCACATCCGCTATCGGCACAAGATCACCCAGGCCAGATGGTCCAGCCAGGACAAGCTATGGACCCTGGACGTCACGCGCGGTGACGGCTCGACCCAGCGGTTCACGACCGGCTTCCTGTGGATGTGCCAAGGCTACTACCGGCAGCTTCAAGGCTACACGCCGCAATGGCCGGGAATGAGCGACTACCAGGGCCAGATCATCCACCCTCAGGAGTGGCCCAAGGACCTGGACTACAAAGGCAAGAAGGTCGTTGTGATCGGCTCGGGCGCCACGGCGGCGACCCTTGTGCCGGCCATCGCCGGCGACTGCGCGCATGTCACCCTCCTGCAGCGCTCGCCGACCTATTTCGTGCCCGGCCGCAACCGAGAACGATCTGGCCAATACGCTGCGCGAACTGCAGATCGACGAAAGCTGGATCCACGAGATCGTGCGCCGCAAGGCCCTGTTCGACCAGGAGATGTTCACCCAACGCGCCGTCGCCGAGCCGGAGGCCGTCAAGGCCGAGTTGCTGGAGGGCGTCAAAGCCTTCCTGGGCGAGGATTTCGACATCGCCAAGCACTTCACGCCCTGTTATCGCCCCTGGCGCCAGCGGATCGCCTTCGTGCCGGACGGCGACCTGTTCCAGGGCATCGCCGTCGGGCAAGGCGTCTGTCGTCACCGACGAGATCGAGCGCTTCACCCCGACCGGCCTGCTGCTGAAGTCCGGCGAAACCCTCGACGCCGACATCATCGTCACCGCCACCGGCTTCAACCTGAATGTCCTGGGTGACATCGCCTTCAGCGTGGACGGCAAGGCGTTGACCTTCGCCGAGACCGTCACCTATCGCGGAATGATGTTCACCGGCCTGCCCAACATGGTCTGGGTCTTTGGCTACTTCCGCGCCAGCTGGACCCTGCGGGCCGACCTGATCGGCGATTTCGTCTGCCGGCTGCTGGACCACATGAAGACGAAGGGAGCGAGCATGGTCACCCCGCAGCTTCGCCCCGAAGACAAGGACATGCCGCTGTCGGGCTGGATCGATCCGGAAAACTTCAATCCCGGCTATCTGATGCGCGGCATGCACCTGCTGCCCAAGGCCGGCGACAAGCCGGAATGGCGCCACACCCAGGACTACTGGCTGGAAAAGGACGAGCTTCCAGCCGATCGATCTCGACGATCCCTGCTTCGTCTATTCCTGAAGATCCGGCCCCCGCCGACGACGCCCGAAAGGACGCTGTCGGCGGGGTAAAGGCCTGCCCCAGGGTGTGACCTGAAATCCTCCGTTACACGACGTGAATCGGGAAATCACCACCGCCCCTTGCTAACCTTGTATGGCAGCCTCAAATCACGCCCTTCGAAGAGGCGTCGATTTTCTGGATGCGTATCGTGAAATTGGCTTTTGCCGCGATTGCGGCGACCCTGGCTTTGGGTTCGGCCGCGGCTCAGGCCGCCGGCGCGGATGACATCGCGCGCACCTATGGCGTCTGGCGCAATCCCCACGACACGGTTCACCTGGAAATCAAGGACTGCGGCTCCAGCACCTGCGGCATCGTGGTCTGGGCCAGCGCCAAGGCGCAGGCCGACGCCCGCAAGAGCGGCGCCGACTCCCTGATCGGCCAGCAACTGCTGCGCGACTTCGAGCCGCAGAAGGCCGGCGGCATGCGCGGCAAGGTCTATGTGCCCACCCTCAAGATGACCTTCCAGGGCACCGCCGAGCTGCTCGACGGCAAGACCATGAAGGCCAAGGGCTGCGTGATCGGCAACCTGCTGTGCAAGTCGCAGGTCTGGACCCGCATCGACGCCGGCTACAACATGGCCAGCCGCGCGGCTCCTTAAGGGCCGAGGCGCCTTGCCTCGCGCCGCCTCCCGCGCGAAACCGTCAAGCATGACCACGCCCCCGCTCGCCCCCTACCCCGCCACCCGCCTGCGTCGTGTTCGCCAGGCTGACTGGACCCGCCGCCTCGTCCGCGAGACCGAGGTACGCCCCTCCGACCTGATCTGGTCGATGGTGGTGCACGAGGGCGAAGGCGTGATCCCGGTCGCCTCGATGCCCGGCGTCGAGCGCCTGAGCGTCAAGGAGGCCGCCAAGGCCGCCGTGCGGGCCCGCGATCTGGGCATTCCGGCCATCGCCATCTTCCCGCATATCGACGGCGCCCGTAAGGACGCGACCGGCTCGATCGCCGCCGATCCGGACGGCGTCATCCCCCGCGCCGTCAAGGCCATGAAGGACGCCGCCCCCGAGGTCGGCATCATGTGCGACGTGGCTTTGGACCCCTTCACCGATCACGGCCACGACGGCGTGGTCGAGGGCGGCAGGATCCTCAACGACCCGACCATCGAGCGCCTGATCGAACAGGGCATCATGCAGGCCGAAGCCGGCGCCGACATCCTGGCCCCGTCCGACATGATGGACGGCCGCATCGGCGCACTTCGAGCGGCTCTTGAGGGCGCAAACTTCCAGGACACGATGATCATGTCCTACGCCGCCAAGTACGCCTCGGCCTTCTATGGCCCGTACCGCGACGCCATCGGCTCGGCCAAGCTGGCCGGCGGCCAGGGCGACAAGAAGACCTACCAGATGGACCCGGCCAACACCGAGGAAGCCATCCGCGAAGTCGCCCTCGACATCGCCGAGGGCGCGGACATGGTCATGGTCAAGCCGGGAATGCCCTATCTGGACATCCTGCGCCGCCTGGTCGACGAGTTCCGCATGCCCACCTACGCCTTCCAGGTGTCGGGCGAGTACGCGATGATCAAGGCCGCTGGACTGAACGGCTGGATCGACGAGGAACGCGCCATCCTGGAAAGCCTGACCGCCTTCAAGCGGGCCGGCGCGGCCGGGATCATCACCTATTTCGCACCCTGGGCGGCCGAGAAGCTGGGCTAGTGACCCGAACCGGACCCGCCTTCAGCCCGGGCCGGTTCTATGGCGCTGTCGCGGTGGAACACCAACTGGCCGACGCCCGCGTCGCCCATCTGGCCGCCACCATCCCGCCCGAAGAGGTGGCCGAGCACAGCCACGACGACGCCCATTTCGTCTTGGCGACGCAAGGCCGCTACCTGACCACCGCTCATGGCGACGAGGGCGAGGGTCCGGTTCTGGTCTTCAACCCGCCGGGTGTCATCCATCGCGATCGGTTCGAGGGCGTGGATGGCTGGTTCATGGCGGTCAGTGTCGAGGCCGAAGCCTGGCGCGACCTGACCAGCCAATCGGGCGCGGCCATCGAAGCCCTGCGACTGCGCTCGCCCCGGGCGGTCGGCGCCGCCCTGCGCCTGACCCGCGCAGCTCTGTCGCAAGACGTCGAGCGGATCGACCTTGAGACCCACGCCCTGGCGCTGGCCGCCGAGGCCATGATCCCGGCGCGACGCGAAAGCCAGAAACGCCCGGCCTGGCTGGATACCGCAGAGAGCTTTCTGACCGACAGCTTCGACCAGCCGATCGGCATCGCCGACATCGCCCGCGCCGCCGGCGTTCACCGCGTGCATCTGGCGCGCGGCTATCAGCGCTGGATCGGCGCCGCCCCGGGCGACCGACTGCGAACCCGTCGGCTGGAGCGAGCCGCCGACCTGCTGATGCATGGCCGCGCGGCTATCGGCGAAGTGGCCCTACTGGCCGGCTTCTGCGACCAGAGCCATCTGAACCGCCAGTTCCGCGCCGCCTATGGCGTCACGCCCGGCGAGTTCGCGAGGCTGTGCGGCCGTCGCCACCGCGATGTTTCAGCTATCCAAGACGAGTTGCACGAAGCGAGCTAACCGGGAGCCCAAGCGTAGGAGTATCCGTCTTGAAGCCCTTGTTGATCGCCGCCGCCCTGTTGCTGGCCGCGCCCCTTCCCGCCCTCGCCGCCGAAAAGGACTGGCCGACCGCCCCACCGGCCGCCGAGGGGCTTTCCGCAGAGCGGCTGGACGCGATGTCGGCCGCGATCCGGAAGGGCGATTTCCAGCAGATCACCAGCGTCCTGATCGCCCGCCACGGCAAGCTGGTCTCGGAGTCCTACTATGATGACGGCGGCGCCGAAGCTCGCCGCAACACGCGTTCGGCCACCAAGACGGTGACCGGCATGCTGGCCGGGGCCGCCATCGCCCGCGGCAAAATACCCAGCGTTTCCGCCCCCATCCTGCCCTATCTGAAGGACCGGCTGCCGCTGGAGAACCCAGATCCGCGCAAGGCGAAGATCACGGTCGAGGATCTGCTGACCATGAGCTCGCTGCTCGAATGCGACGACGAGAACCAGTTCTCGCGCGGCAACGAGGAGCGCATGTACCTGATCGAGGACTGGCCCAAATTCTATCTCGACCTGCCGATCCGGGGCTTCCCGGCCTGGATGCCCAAGCCCGCCGACGCCCCCTATGGCAGAAGCTTCAGCTACTGCACCGCCGGGGTCACCACACTGGGCGCCGTGGTGCAGAGCGCCGTCAAGAAGCCCCTGCCCGACTTTGCCGATGAGGCGCTGTTTGGCCCGCTGGGCATCGATAAGCCGCAGTGGCAGTTCTCACCCATGGGCCTGGCCCAGGGCGGCGGCGGCCTTGGCCTGACCAGCCGCGACCTGCTGAAGCTGGGCCAGCTCTACGCCAATGGCGGGCGCTGGAACGGACAGCAGGTCCTGCCCGAGGCCTGGGTGAAGGCGTCAATCGCGCCGCACGCCGAGGCGCGCCCAGGAACCGACTATGGCTATCTGTGGTGGCTGCAGACCTTCTCCGGCCACAAGGCCTGGCTGATGAACGGCAGCGGCGGCAACAAGGTGATCGTGATCCCGGATCTCGACCTGGTGGTCGTGATCACCACCACCAACTTCAATGTCCGCAATTCGCACGGGATTTCCGAAAAGCTGCTGGTCGAGCACGTGCTGGCGGCGGTCGGCGGCTGAGGACGCGAATCTCCGCGCTTGCTAGGGCTGGGTCCATGACCCAGCCGATCATCGACATCGTCACCGCCGTCATCCGCGACGACGCCGGCCGCATGCTGGTGGTCCGCAAGCGCGGCACGGCCATCTTCATGAAGCCCGGCGGCAAGCGCGAGCCGGGCGAGGATGATCTCACCGCCCTGGCGCGGGAGCTGGACGAGGAACTGGGCTGCACGCTGGTCAGCGCCGAGCTGCTGGGTCATTTCGAAGCCCCGGCCGCCAACGAGGCCGGCTTCACGGTCAAGGCCGCGACCTATCTGGCCAAGGTCGAGGGCGAGATCGGCGTGCGGGCCGAAATCGAGGAGATGGCCTGGATCGACATCGCCGCGCCGGGCGATATCCGCCTGGCGCCGCTGATGCGCGTGGTGATCGCGGCGCTCTAAGCCCGTCCCGTCGTCGCCTCAAGGCGCGCCATCAGCACCGCCAGAGCGACCTCGCGAGCGCGTTCCGACGGCTTGCCCAGAAGCTCGCTCAGCGACGGCCCGAACAGTCCCGCCCCCAGGGCGAAGGTGACGCAGCCGAGAATAAAGTCCTCGGCGATTTCGGGGCTCGGCACGGTCATCTGGGCCGAGCGCGCCGCGATCACCTCGGCCACCGCCGATCGCACCACCGTCAGGCGCGGCGCCTCGCCGGTCAGCACCAGCCACGCCGCCAGCCGTGCAGCGCCCCGAGCCTCGAAGGCGTCGAACAGGGCCTTCATGCCGTCGCCGATGTGGCTGAGGGCGTCGCCCTCCGCCGCGGTGATCGACAGGACCTCATCGACCAGCTGGCGGATCATCCGCTCCATCAGCGCCGTCTGGACGCCGTCGATCGAGCCGAAGTGGTGCAGCACGGTGGCGTTGGCCACCCCCGCCCCCTTGGCCACCTCGACCAGTTTCAGGTCCTGCGGCCCGGAGGCCAGCAGGATGGTCTGGGCCGCCGCCAGGATGTTGTCGCGCGACGCTTCGGGCGAGCGACGTTGCCGGGCGCGGGGTAAGGAAGACTCTATTGACATTTTTGTCGGTAAGGCCATTTTAGAGACGGGCTTGCGGAGACAAGCCCTATCCCGAGGCAGGAACGAACGCCATGGCCGCGCCGCGCAACACACCCCAGGACATTCAGGTCACCCCGCGCGACCTGCATTTCGACACCCAAGCCGTCGGCAAGGGCGCCTGGCTGGGCGGCGACGTGGTCGGCACGGCGGTGTTCAACGCCCTGTCGCTGACGTTTCCGGACGGCGAGCGGATGTTCATGGACGCCGTCCGCCACTACCGCCCGCAAGCTCAGCGGCAAGCTGCTCGACGATGTGAAGGGCTTCATCGCCCAGGAAGCGATCCATTCGCGCGAGCATCACGCGCTGAACCTGCTGATCGACCGTGAGCGCTATCCGGCCGCCGAGGTCGAGGCCGAGATGAGAGCGCACCGCCATGGTCCGTGGCCGGGGTCCGATGGCCATGCTGGGCGCGACCATCGCGCTGGAGCACTTCACCTCGATGATGGCCGACTCGTTCATGCGAGATGACGACCTGTTCGAGAACACCGATCCCGAGATGAAGCGCCTGTGGCAATGGCATGCCCTGGAAGAGACCGAGCATAAGGCGGTAGCCTTCGACGTCTTCCAGACGGTCACCCAGGACTGGACGCCCCTGAACCGCTATCGCCTGCGCGTCCGGGTCATGATCCTGATCAGCATCATGTTCACCCGCAACATCACCCGCTACGCCGCCGACCTGCTGGCGGCCGACGGCATGAAGCCGGGCATCGCCCGCGCAAAGGTCTTGTGGTTCCTGTTCGGGACGCCGGGCCTCTTCCGCCGCTGCGCCCGGGAATACTGGGCCTGGTATCGCCCCGGCTTCCACCCATGGGACCACGACAACCGCGAGCGCCTGCAAGGCCTGCGCGACGCCTTCACGCCCGCGATGGCGGCGGAATAGGCTAGGTCTCCAGCCGCGCCACGAGGCTGGACGTATCCCAGCGGTTTCCGCCCAGGGCCTGAACCTCGCCGTAGAACCGGTCGACCATGGCGGTGGACTCCAGCTGGGCGCCGTTGCGGGCCGCCTCGTCCAGGGCGATGCCCAGATCCTTGCGCATCAAGTCCACGGCAAAGCCGAAGTCGAACTTGCCGTCCGCCATGGTCGCCCAGCGGTTTTCCATCTGCCACGACTGCGCGGCGCCCTTGGAGATCGCGGCCAGCACGTCGTCGGTCGGCAGGCCGGCGCGCTTGGCGAAGTGCAGCGCCTCGGCGACGCCCTGGACCAGGCTGGCGATGGCGATCTGGTTGCACATCTTGGTCAGTTGGCCCGTGCCCACATCACCCATACGGCGGATGGCCTTGGCGTAGGCGTCGATGACCGGCTCGATCCGCGCGAAGGCGCCCGCGTCGCCGCCGGCCATGATGGTCAGTTGGCCGTTCACGGCGCCGGCCTGACCACCCGACACGGGGGCATCGATGAAGAACCGGCCGCCCTCCTCCGCCAGGCTGGCCATTTCGCGTGCGACGACGGCCGAGGTGGTGGTGTGGTCGACGATCACCCCGCCCGCCGCCATGGCCGGCAGGGCCTGCGCCACGACGCCGCAGACGTCGTCGTCATTGCCGACGCAAAGCACGACCAGATCACGGCCCGCGACCGCCTCGGCGATGGTCTCGAAAGCGGCGCCGCCATGTTCGGCGGCCCAGGCCTGGGCCTTGGCGGGACTGCGGTTGAAGACGGAAACCTCATGACCGGCGGCCTTCAGGTGACCCGCCATCGGGTAGCCCATCACGCCCAGGCCGATAAACGCCGTCTTCATGCCAATCACTCCCTTAAGGAGTCAGCGATTTCGCCCGCAATGCCCCGCTTCGCAACCCCATCTTAACGTCCACAGGTCAACTTCCGACGACAGGGTTAAGCAGGCTTAAGCACTATGGCCGTCAGCGCCGAACAGCCGATCATCATCAAGAAGGTCAAGAAGGTGGTCGGCGGCGGCCACCACGGCGGCGCGTGGAAAGTCGCCTATGCCGACTTCGTGACCGCGATGATGGCCTTCTTCCTGCTGATGTGGCTGCTGAACTCGACCAGCCCCGAGCAAAAGCAGGGCATCGCCGACTATTTCGCGCCCGCCAGCATCTCGTCCACCACCAGTGGTTCGGGCGGCATTCTGGGCGGCACCTCGCTGGGCGATGACGGCGCCAAGGCCGACGGCAAGATGTCGGTTGTGCAGCAGATGGCCCCCGAAGCCCCCGACGACATCCAGAAGGACGGCCAGAGCTCGACCCAGGCCAGCCTCGACTCGGCCAGCGAGCAGGCCCTGCGCAAGGAGCTGCATGCCCGCGAAGACGCCGCCTTCGCCTCGGCCGCCCAGTCGCTGCGCCAGGCGCTGCAGGACATGCCGGAACTGGCCGAGCTGTCGAAACAGCTGATCATCGACCAGACGCCCGAGGGCCTGCGCATCCAGCTGGTCGACCAGGAAGGTCGCTCGATGTTCGAGGAGAACTCGGCGGCAGCCCGAACGACCGGGCGCAGCATGCTGCTGCGCGCCGTGGCTCGAAGGTCATCAACCAGCTGCCCAACCGCATCTCCGTCTCGGGCCACACCAGCGCCAATGCCCAGGGCCGCGCCAGCGACTAGCGACTGGTCGCTTTCGGCCTCGCGCGCCGACGCGTCGCGCGGTGTGCTGCGCAACGCCGGCGTCGCCGATGACCGCATCTATCAGGTTTCCGGCAAGGCCAATTCCGAGCCGCTCTATGCCGACGACCCGACGCTTGCCGGCAATCGCCGCATTTCGATCGTGCTTCTGCGTGAAAAACCGGTTCTGCCCGATGGTCTGTGACGTGACGCCACGCGAAGTTCCGGCGCCGCTTGCGAAAACCTCGGCTATGCCGCCTAATCACCTGCAGGCCAAAGGCCACTAAAAGGGGACGGCGCTTCCGTGACGCAGCATTTTCCGACGCGACAGCTTCGGTTCTTTCTCACGGCGCCGACCCCATGCCCCTATCTGCCGGGCCGGGAAGAGCGAAAGGTCTTTGCTCATCTTCCCCTGTCAGATGGCCCCACGGTCAATGACAGCCTCACCCAGGTGGGCTTTCGTCGTTCCCAGAACATCGCCTACCGCCCGGCCTGCGAAACCTGCCGCGCCTGCCAGTCGGCCCGCGCGCCGGCGGCGGACTATGTCTTCTCACGCTCCGAGCGAAAGGTTCTGAGCCGCAACGGCGACCTGGAACGCCATCTGGTCGAGTCCGAGGCGACGCTGGAGCAGTTCGAGCTGTTGCGCCGCTATCTGCTGACGCGCCACGCCGATGGCGGCATGGCCGAGATGACCTGGCCCGACTATGTGGCCATGGTCGAGGACACGGCGGTCCGCACCCACCTGATCGAATATCGCCGCCGCTCGCACGACCGGGGCCCGGGCGACCTGATCGCCTGCGTGCTGGTGGATGTGCTCTTCGACGGCCTGTCGCTGGTCTACAGCTTCTATGACCCCGAACTGGTCAAGCGCAGCCTGGGCTCATTCATCATCCTGGATCATCTGGTCCAGGCTCAGCAGAGCGGCCTGCCCTACGTGTATCTGGGCTACTGGGTGCCGGGCAGCGAGAAGATGGCCTACAAGGCCCGCTACTCGCCGCTGGAAATTCTCAAGCCCGGCGGCTGGGCGCTGATGTCGGCTCGCGAACGCGGCGCGCGCTCTCCACGGGCGCTGGGTCCGCGCGAGGCCGAGGATCGCGACCTGGACATGAGCGACGCCGAGCCGGCGATACTGGACGACCTTTAGCTAGATGCTCCCCTTTTGGGGGAGCTGTCGCCCCCGGGTCCGACCTAAGGTCGGCCCGAGGATAAACTCCGCGACTGAGGGGGCTGCACGGCCTATGCGGAGCTGCCCCCTCCGGCCCTCTGGGCCACCTCCCCCATAGGGGGAGGATCTACTAACGCGAGAAGCTGACGCCGCCGTCCACCGTGACGGCCGACCCCATCACATAGTCCCCGGCCCGCGAGGCCAGGAAGATGGCCGTGCCGGCCATGTCCTCGTCCGTGCCGATCCGGCCGGCGGGAATGGCCTTGGACACCGCATCGGCGTGGTCGCGGGCGACCTTGTTCATGTCGAGGCGAAGGCGCCGGGCGCGATGGCGCTGACGGCGATGTTCTCGGGCGCCAGGCGCAGAGCCATGCGCTTGGTCAGATGCAGCAGACCGGCCTTGGACGCGCCATAGGGATAGGTCTCTTCTTTGGCCACCGACTGGCCGTCGATCGAGCAGATGTTGATCACCTTGGCCACGTGGTCCTTGGCCGCCGCGCGCAGCGGGGCGATCAGGGCCTGGGTCAGGAAGAACGGCGTCTTCATGTTGAGGTCGACGACCTTGTCCCAGCCGCTCTCGGGGAACTCGTCGAACGCCGCGCCCCAGGCCGCGCCGGCGTTGTTGACCAGGATGTCGAGCTTGTCTTCCTTTTCGAGGATGCGCTTGGTCAGGCCTTCGATGCCTTCCATCGTGGAAACGTCGCCCGGCAGCGAGATACACTCGCCATACTGGCTGAGTTCTTCGGCTGCGGCGTCGCAGGCGGCGGCCTTGCGGGCGGTGATGTAGACGCGCTTGGCGCCATAGACGAGGAAGCCCTTGGCGATCATCGCGCCAATGCCGCGCGAACCACCGGTGACGACCGCGACACGGCCTTCGAGCGAGAAGAGGTTGTTCATGGTCATGTCCTTCAGAAGCCGCGCGTGGCGGCCAGGGCGCCGAGGCGTCCGGTGATGTCGTGGAACTGGGCGACGGTCTCGTCGATGATCTGCTGTGCCGTCTTGACCTCGTCGATCAAGCCGACGGTCTGACCGGCCAAGGCGGGGGCGGCTTCCATGTCGCCGCCGAAATAGACGCCCAGGATGCCCTTCAAGGCGTCGGGCGGCATCAGGCCTTCATCGTAGATGGCCTTGGTGCGCTCGGACTTCAGGGCGCGGATACAGGGGCTGGCCTTCTTGTTGAGGATCCAGGTGCCCGTCTCCTTGCCGCCGGTGATCGCCGCCTTGTAGTTCTCGTGCACTGGGCTCTCGGCCGAGCTGACAAAACGCGTGCCCATCTGGATCGCTTCGGCGCCCAGAGCGAACGCCGCGGCCATGCCACGTCCGTCGCAGATGCCGCCCGCCGCGATCAACGGCACGTCGACGCGGGCGCGAATGGCTTGCAGCAGCACCAGGGTCGAGACCTCTTCCGGGTTCTTGAAGCCGCCGCCCTCGGCGCCCTCGACCACCAGCCCGTCGATGCCGGCCTCGGCGCATTTCACCGCCGCATCGACGGTGGGCACGGCGTGATAGACGACGATGCCGGCGTCCTTCAGCGGGCCGATGAACTTGGCCGGACTGCCCGCCGAGGTGGTGACAAACTTGACCCCACTCTCGCAGACGAACTTCAGCATGGAGTCGTCGCGCAGGAACAGGATCGGCAGGTTCACCCCGAACGGCAGGCCCGTCTCCGCCATCTTGCGGATCTCGGCCTTGCAGTTCTCGGTCTCGCCGGACGAGGTCTCGATGATGCCCAGCCCTCCAGCCCGCGACACCGCCGAGGCCAGGGGATAGCGCGCGATCCAGCCCATCGGAGCCTGGACGATCGGATATTTGGCCCCGGTGTGGGCCAGCACGCGGTTGGTCTGGCTCATGGGATCAACAGCACCCGGCCCACGGCCGCGCGGCTCTCGATATAGGCGTGGGCGGCGGCGGCTTCCGACAGCGGGAAGGTCTTGTCGATCACCACCTGCAGCTCGCCACGCGCGGCTTCGTTGATCAGCTCCTGGATCATGTCGTGGACGCGATCGGTCATGATCTCGGCGCCCAGGAAGACGCCCGTCAGCGAGCGGTTGCCGCCCATCAGCGACGAGACATCCACCATCATGGGCTCGCGCCCGGCATTGCCGACCAGCGAGACACGGCCCCGATAGCCCAGAGCGCCAAGGCTGCCCTTCAGGGTCGCGCCGCCGACCGGATCGACCACCAGGTCCACGCCCTTGCCGCCGGTCAGTTTCATGACCTGCTCGACCACGTCATCGCGACCGTAGTTGATGCCATGGTCCAGGCCGAAGACCTTCAGCCGCTCCAGCCGATCATCGCTGGAGGCGGTCGCCAGAACGGTGGCGCCAGCCCGTTTGGCCAGCTGGATGGCGGCGATGCCGACAGCGCCCGAGGCGCCGGCCTGGACCAGCACGGTCTCGCCGGCCTTCAGGTGGCCCGCGCCGAACAGGCACTCGTGCGCCGTGCCGAACGGCACCGGCATGGCTGCGGCCTTCTGAAGGTCGAAGCCCTCCGGAATCGGCCAGGCGTTGCGGGCCGGCACCGCGCGAAGCTCGGCATGGCTGCCGAAGCCATCACAGGTGGCGACCTTCTGGCCGACCTTCAGGTGAGTGACCTCCGAACCGACCTCGACGATCTCGCCGGACGCCTGGTAGCCGACGATGTGCGGCTTCGTCACCAGCGGCCCGCGCCAGCGGTTGAGGGTGTCGCCGCCCTCGATGCTGACCGCCAGCACGCGGATGATGACGCCCTTGGGATGGCAGACGGGGTCGGGCACGTCCTCGTATTTCAGGACGTCGGGGGATCCGGTTTCGTAATAGACGGCGGCCTTCATGGCGCTCACTCCCTGTGTGTCTTGTTTTGCCCCCTCTCCGTTTCCCCGGCGAAGGCCGGGGCCCAGATCGAACCCGGAGAGGAAGGTGTGCTTGGCTCAGTCCGTAGGCGCGTCATTCCCAGAGGCTCAGGCTGAATCTGGGCCACGGCCTTGGCCGGGGAGACGGAGAAAAGCTATTTCGAAGGATCGACCAGAGCCGAATAGACCAGCTGCTGGCTGATATCGTCGAGATTGCGCAAGGCCGGATCGCCGTCCTTGTTGAGGATGTGGATCATGCCCAGGAAGAACAGGTCGTTCTTCGGGTCGATCCAGAACCAGGTGCCGGCCGCGCCGCCCCAGCTGATCGTGCCCTCGCCCGCCGGCGTGCCGGCCCTGGCCGGATCGGTGATGACCATGAAGTCCAGGCCAAAGCCCTGGCCCCGGGCATTGGTGAACGAACCCTCCTTGCCGGTCATGATGCCGTCATTGAGGTGGTTGGAGCCCATCAGCTTGATCGCGCTGGGCGAGAGGATCCGCGCGCCGTCCAGTTCGCCGCCGTTGAGGATCATCTGAGCGAAGCGGGCATAGTCGGCGCTGGTCGAGACCAGACCGCCACCGCCCGAGGCCACAGCCGGCGGCTTGCTGATATCCAGCACCATGAAGCCCCCGGCGGGAACCAGCTTGTTTTCCTTGGGGCCCCACAGATACAGCGAAGCCAGGCGATCGGACTTGGCGGCGGGCAGGTAGAAGCCGGTGTCGGTCATCTTCAGCGGCTCAAAGATCCGCGTCCGCATGAAGTCGGCCAGCGACATCCCCGACAGCTTCTCGATGATGAAGCCCTGGATATCGACCGAGGCGCTGTACTTCCACTGCGCGCCCGGCTGTCCCACCAGCGGTAGGGCCGCGACCTTCTCAATGAACTCCTGGCCGGTCTTGCTGCCCAGCACGCCGGTCGAGACATAGGCCTTGTCGACGGGGTTATCGGGCACCAGGCCATAGGCGAAGCCGCCCGAGTGGCTCATCAGCTCGCGCATGGTCGGCGGGCGAGCGGCCGGTTCGGTGATGAAGGTCCCGTCGGGGTTCTGGCCCTTGTAGACCTGTAGCTTGGCGAACTCGGGCACGTACTTGCTGACCGGATCATCCAGCCGCCACTTGCCCTCCTCGAACAGCATCATCATGGCCACGCCGGTGACCGGCTTGGTCTGGGAATAGATGCGGAAGATGGTGTCCTTGGTCATCGGCGGGCCGTCAAAGCCCTTTTTGCCGTGCACCTCGAAGGCCACGACCTTGCCGTGGCGCACGACCATGGTGGTCACGCCGGGCAGATGGCCCTGGTCGACCAGGGCCTGCATGCTGGCGTCCAGCGTCTTCAGGCGAGCGCTGGAAAAGCCGACGCTCTCAGGCGCGGCCGGCGCGAGAGTGACGGCGGGACTGCTCTTAGGCGCCGCCTGAAGCGGCGCGGCCAGCGCCAGGAACCCTACCGCGACAGCGGTCCCGAACAACCGACGTAACGTCATCTCGCCCATCCCTCGAACACTTGTTTGACTCACCTTAGGAGAAATCCCCTCGGTTGCGCAGCGAGATTTTCTCTATCGTCCGAACGCGACAGATTTGACGATCCCCAAATTCCGCTCTCCCCGGCAAAGGCCGGGGCCCAGATTCATCAGGAGCGCTTGGGGATGACGCGCCTTGAGGCCTAGCCAAGCGCTTCAAGCTCTGTGGGTTCGATCTGGACCCCGGCTTTCGCCGGGGAGAGCGGATTTTGAGGGCTATTCGAGCGTAAACGTCAGACCCGCATTGGCCTGAAGGCGATCGACAAGCTTGCCCTGCATGGCCGCGCCCGGCGTCCAGATCCCGCCGGGAATATCGGTCGCCTCGGTCACAAGGCACACCGCCGACTCCGCGATCATCTTCGACGTCGAGCCATAGCCGGGGTCCTTGTCGCCCTTCACCGAAGCCCGGATCTGCCGGCCGTCGGCGGCGATGCCCAGGAACAGCACGTCGTAGAAGCCGGTCTCACGCTCTTCCTTGCTGGGGCCTTCGCCCGGCTTGGGCCCGCCCTCGCCGCCCAGGCCGCCGCCCGAGGCGGCGATCATCTTGGCGATCTCCTCGCCCTGTTCGCCCGGGCCGGTCAGCATCATCTCGTCATAGACGAAGTCGGCGCCATAGGCCTGGCCCAGCAGGGCGTTGGAGCGGTGGACGTTGCGGGTGTTGATCGCCGCCATCACGAACGGCGCGGCCCAGACACCCAAATCCTCGTCCAGCATCGGCTTGTTCCCCGACGGCTGGTCGGGCCCCGTGAAGCCCGGAACCAGCGAGAACGGGTTCTTCAGCAGCTCGATGATCGCCGGATCGCGCGCGGCGGCGGCCATGGTGGCCTTCAGGCTGGCGGCCGTGCCGCCGGAGAAGCCGCCCTTCATGCCGCGAACCCTGCCCTTCACGCGCGGAACCGGTCCGCCCAGCGTGGCCTTGGCTGCGTCTTGCAGGAACCACACCCCCAGCTCGAACGGGATGGAGTCAAAGCCGCACGAGAACACGATCCGCGCGCCGGTCTTCTGGGCCGTCGCGTGATGCGCGTCGATCATGTGACGCATCCAGGCCGGCTCGCCGCACAGGTCCAGATAGTCGGTCCCGGCCTCGGCGCAGGCCGCCACCAGGGCCGAACCATAGAGCTGGTAAGGGCCGACCGTGGTCAGCACCGCCTTGGTGCGCTCGACCATGGCCTTGAGCGAGTCGGGATCGTCAGCGTCGGCGGTGACCAGCGGCGTCTCGGCGGGCGCGCCGATCTCGTCGCGGACGGCCGCCAGCTTTTCCAGGCTCCGCCCCGCCATCGCCCAGCGCAGCTTGCCGCCGACGCCGTACTGCCTGGCCAGATATTCCGCCACCAGCCGGCCAGTAAAGCCGCTGGCGCCATAGACGATGATGTCGAAGTCCGCGTCCGCCCGCATGCTCGCCTCCCTGATGTTTTCGTTATCAGGAGCATGGCGGGAACCGCCCTCGGGCGCCAGAGGGGATGCCCGGTATCTAGCGCGGCACCAGGATCACGCCAAATCCAGTATAGGCCAGTTGGTAGGCTACACCCGTGGCGATGACGTTTCCGGGCACGACGCCGTTTGGCATGTGGATCCAAGTAAGGTCATCGTTGTTGGAGTCGTACACGACCATTCCAGCGCCGTTGCGCTTGACGAGTATGTTGTGGAGCCCAGCCGTTCCCACAACCTGGCAGACGATAGAGGCATAGCAATTCTGATTGAACGCGGCGGCTATGGGATCCACCGGCGCCATGCCCATAGCGTAGCCGGCGGCTAGTGCGTCCAGCATTCCCAGCATCGGGGCCAGGGCTGAGGCCGGATTACCTGGCGTCGCCACCGCCGCGCGGGTGCCTTGCGATATCGCCAGTCGCGCCCTCACATTCCGCTTGATGGCGACATTGACCATCTTGCAGGGGTTAGAATAGCCGTTCGCCGCGAAATCCGGATTTTCAGCCTGGGTAAACTGCATCTCCAACCACAGAGCCCTGGCCTGCACATGGCTCCAGTTTCGGATGTTATGGCTTTCATGCAGCGTGAGCAGCAGCGTGTAGGCTGCGCAGGAGTTGCCGATTTGAGCATATCCCGGCATCACACCCCCCATGATCGCAGCGCCCTGGAGCTCTGCTCGCCGACGGCAAACACCAGCGCGAATTCAAGCACCAAGCTTCAAACAACAGCGTTACGTTAAACTTGAAATACCACTAGCGTCAAGGTTGCGCGCGTCTAGCCTAGGTTCAGCACGCGCTCGATGCGCCGATCTGGGATGAACCAGATCCCCGCGACGGCGACGTAGCAACCCACCCCGATCCACGGGTTCAGGAAGGCTAGGCCGATACCCGCGACATAAAGCAACGGCGACAGCTTGGTCTTGTAGTCCTTGCCAAAAGCCCGGGCCAATTTGGAGTCAGATCCTTCGTTCCGCACCAGCAGACGGGCCAGCAACATGAACGCCAGGGCGCACATCAGCATCACGCCGCCGTAAAGCGCGACCGGGATCGAGGCGAAATGGTTCTCGCCCATCCAGGCGGTGACGAAAGGCACCAGCGACAGCCAGAACAGCAGGTGCAGGTTGGCCCACAGGATCGGCCCGGTGACCGAGGTCACCGCGTGCAGCATGTGATGGTGGTTGTTCCAGTAGATGCCGACATAGATGAAGCTCAGCACATAGCTGAGGAACACCGGGATCAAGGGCTTCAAGGCCGAAAGTTCGGCGCCATGCGGAACTTTCAGCTCCAGCACCATGATGGTGATGATGATGGCCAGAACGCCATCGCTGAACGCCTCGAACCGCCCCTTGCCCATGATCGCGCCCCCGCTGATCCGCCTACTGTTCCGGATGCTCCAGGGCCTGATAGACCAGCGTTCGGGTCGTCGCGTCCAGACCCGAACCCACGCCGCCCAGGCGCTGGATCATGCCGATGAAGAACAGGTCATTGGCCGGGTCGATCCAGAACCAGGTGCCGGCGCTGCCGCCCAGCTGATCGTGCCGGGCCCGACCGGAGCGCCCGAGGCCGCCGGATCCACCGCCACCGCGACGTCCAGGCCGAGATGCCGGTGGCCGTGCGCACCGCAAAACCCAGGCCGAAGCCAAAACCCGGCGCCAGCAGCGTGCCGTTGACCGGGATGTTGCCCAGGTGGTCGGCCAGCATCAGGGCCACCGTGTGCGGGCTGAGCAGCCGCGCGCCGTCCAGTTCGCCCTTGTTCAGGATCATCTGGGCGAAGCGGGCGAAGTCATGGGCCGTCGAGACCAGTCCGCCGCCGCCCGACGGGGCCAGGGGCGGCTTGGTGACGTCCCGCCACGCGCCTTCGACCGCCGGGATCAGGCGGCCAGTGGCGTCGGAGTCATACAGCGCCGCCAGACGGCCCACCTTCTGCTGGGGGACATAGAAGGCGGTGTCGCCCATGCCCAGCGGCGTGAAGATGCGCTCCTGCATGAACACCGGCAGCGACTGGCCCGACAGTTTCTCGACGATATAGCCCTGGATGTCGGCGGCGACACTGTAGCGCCACAGGGTGCCCGGCTCGGCGAACATCGGCAGGGTCGAGACCTTGCTGACCAGCTCGTTCAGTGACCCCGACTGCAGCACGGCGGCCTTGTAGTAGGCCTGGTCAGCGGGGCTGGAGGGGTCGTCGGCGATGCCATAGGCGAAACCCGCCGTATGGGTCATCAACTCGCGCATGGTCGGGGGCCGAGAGATCGGCGTCAGGATCGGCCTGCCCTCGGGGTCCATCTTGACGACCCGCAGATTGGCGAACTCCGGCACGAACTTGCTGACCGGGTCGTCCAGCTTCCACTTGCCCTCATCGTAGAGGATCATCATCGCCACGCCGGTGACCGGCTTGGTCTCCGAGCGGATCCGGAAGATGGCGTTGGCCGGCATCGGATCGGCGGTTTCCAGCCCGCGCTTGCCGAACGCGGCGGTCTGGACGATCCGGCCGTGGCGGGCCAGCAGCGTCACCGCGCCGGCCACATGACCATGGTCGACCATGGCCTGCATGGCCTCGTCCAGCTTCTTCAGCTTGGGCGACGAAAAACCCACGGCTTCGGGCGTGGTGTGCGGCAGCGGTTGGGCGACAGCCCCGCCGGCCGCGGCGGCGCAGCCGAGGAGGCTGGCGACAAACCCGATCGCCTTCCGTCTCAGCCGCGCGCCCTTCATTTCGGCTTGAACCGTTTCGAGGTTGGGAAGCCCTTGGGCGCGACCTTGCCGGCCCCGGCCCGCTTGCCGACGAAGGTCTGCCAGTCGGTCCAGTCACGACGGCGACCCGCGCCATCGATCCAGTAGCCACCGGTCTCGGCGTTGAACGACAGCGCGTCGCGCAGGCCGCCCTCGCGATAGGCCTGCAGCTTCACGCCCTTGCCGCGCGGCATTTCCGGCAGCTCTTCAAGCGGGAAGATCAGGATCTTGCCGTTGTCGCCGATGACGCCCAGCTGGTCGCCCGTGGCTTCCAGACAGAAGGCGGCGCCGGCGGCGTCGACGGTCAGGACCTGCTTGCCGGCCTTGCGATTGGCGAGCGCTTCTTCCTCGGGCATCAGGAAGCCATAGCCCAGCTTCGAGGCCAGAATGCGTTTGCGGCCGGCCTTGTAGGGGAAGACGTCGAGGATCTTCACCTTGTCGTCCAGCTCGATCATCATCCGCAGCGGCTCGCCATGGCCCCGTGCGCTGGGCAGCTTGTCGCAGCCGATGGTAAAGAAGCGGCCGTCAGAGCTGAAGATCAGCAGCTTGTCGGTGGTCTCGGCCGGGACCAGGAAGCCCAGCTTGTCGCCTTCCTTGAACTTCAGTTCGGACGGATCGTCGACCTTGCCCTTGGCGGCGCGGATCCAGCCGCGGTCCGACAGGATGATGGTGATCGGTTCACGGACGATCATCGCCTCGATGGCGGCGTCGGCGTCGACCAGGGGCGCGTCGGCGAAGATCGAGCGGCCGATGGCGCCGGTCGGACGGCCGCCCTTGTCCAGCGGATGCTTGATCTTCAGCAGCGCGGCGCGAACCTGGGCCAGACCTTCGCCGACCAGTTTCCACTGCTTCTCGTCGCTGGCCAGCATGGCCAGGATGCCGTCGCGCTCTTCCATCAGCTCGGCATGCTCGCGGCGGATCTCCATCTCTTCCAGCTTGGCCAGTTGGCGCAGGCGGGTGTTGAGGATGGCGTCGGCCTGGATGTCCGAGAGCTTGAAGGTCTCGATCAGCTTGTCTTTGGGCTTGTCCTCATAGCGGACAATCCGGATCACCTCGTCGAGGTTCAGATAGGCGATCAGCAGGCCGTCCAGGATATGCAGACGGGCTTCGATCTTGGCCAGACGATGCTTGGCCCGGCGGGTCAGCACCTCACGGCGGTGGGCCAGGAACGCCATCAGGGCCTGCTTCAGCCCCATGACGCCCGGCGTGCCGCGCGCGTCCAGCACGTTCATGTTGACCGGGAAGCGGCTCTCCAGCGCCGAGAGCTTGAACAGGCTCTCCATCAGCACTTCGGGTTCGACGTTCTTGGACTTGGGCTCCAGCACCAGCCGGATGTCCTCGGCGCTTTCATCGCGCACATCGCCCAGCAGGGCCGCCTTCTTGCTCTCGATCAGGTCGGCCAGTTGCTCGACCAGATCCGACTTCTTCACCTGATACGGGATCTCGGTGACGACGATCTGATAGGTTCCGCGACCGGTTTCTTCCTTCTCCCACTTGGCGCGGACGCGAACGCCGCCGCGGCCGGTCTCGTAGGTTTCCAGCAGGCTGGCGCGAGGCTCCACGATCACGCCGCCGGTCGGGAAGTCGGGCCCAGGCACGCGCTCCAGCAGGTCTTCAGTCGTGGCGTCGGGACGCGCGAGCAACAGCTGGCAGGCGTCGATCAGCTCGGCGGCGTTGTGCGGCGGGATCGAGGTGGCCATGCCGACCGCGATGCCCGACGAGCCGTTGGCCAGCAGGTTGGGGAAGCCCGACGGCAGGACCACCGGTTCCTCATCCTGGCCGTCATAGGTGGGGCGGAAATCGACCGCGTCCTCATCAATGCCGTCCAGAAGCAGCGTCGCCGCCTCGGTCATCCGGCACTCGGTGTAGCGCATGGCGGCGGCGGAATCGCCGTCGATATTGCCGAAATTGCCCTGCCCTTCGACCAGCGGGAAGCGCTGGGCGAACTCCTGGGCCAGACGCACCAGGGCGTCATAGATCGACTGGTCGCCGTGCGGGTGGAAGTTACCCATCACCTCACCCACCACCTTGGCGCACTTGCGCGCGGCGGACTCGGGGTTCAGGCGCATGTTGTTCATCGCGTAGAGCACGCGACGGTGGACGGGCTTGAGCCCGTCGCGCACGTCCGGCAGGGCCCGCGAACTGATCGTCGACAGGGCATAGGCCAGATAGCGGCGCGACAAAGCCTCGGTCAGGGGCTCGTCAAGGATGCGGTCGCCGTCGCCAGGACCGCCGGGGGGAAGGACAGGTTTGTTCATGAGGAGGAATCGTTACCGGGACCGCACCCTAGCAGAGATCCCTCCCCCGACTCGATGGCCTAGACGGTCGCAAGACGCGGATTTCCGGCCTCGACCGCCAGCTTCGTCCGCGTGGTCAGCTTGCCGTCGCGCCGGGTGATGGCGTCCAGCACCTTGAACTCGGTCGTCCAGCGCTCCGGCGTCACGTCGCAGACGACATAGCCGCGCTGGGCGTTGTTGAACTTCAGCTGTGGATTGACCGCCTGAATCTTCGCCATGTCCGCGCGCTGGTCGATGCCGTCACCGCCGGAGGTGATCGAGGTGACGACAAATTCGGTCCCGATCGGCGCGCCTTCGGGGTGCGCGCCGTCCAGATGCAGCTCGCCGGCATAGTTCTGGTGCTCGTCGCCGGTCAGCACGATCATGTTGCCGATCCTGCGGTCGCGGATCTGTTTCAGCAGGCGGTTGCGCGGCGAACGATAGCCCGCCCAGGAGTCCGGATTGGCGATGACGCCCGGGCCGGGATCGCGATCCAGATCCATCATCATCACCTGCTGGGCCAGGACGTTCCAGGTGGCCTTCGACGCCGACAGCCCGTCCACCAGCCACTTTTCCTGCTTCAGACCGATCACCTCGGCCTTGAGGCTCTCCAACTCGGCGCAGGCTCCGAACTTGTCGCCGCACGGCTGATCGGTGCGGAACTGGCGCGTATCCAGCAGATTGAGATCCAGCAGCTGGCCATAGGCCGCGCGGCGATAGAGTTGCAGGCTGGTCCCGACCGGGAAGGCGCTGGCCCGCAGCGGCATGTGCTCATAATAGGCCTGGACGGCGGCCTGGCGGCGCAGGTTGAACAGCTTGGGATCGGTCCCGTCCTGATCCAGGTCGCTGACCCAATTGTTGTCGGTCTCGTGGTCGTCCCAGACCACGAACCACGGCGCGGCGGCGTGCGCGGCCTGCAGGTCGGCGTCCATCTTGTACTGGGCATAGCGGCGGCGATAGTCGTCGAGGCTGTAGATCTCGCCGCCGAAATGCTGGCGCACGTTCTCGACCGGCCCACCCGCGCCATTCGACAACCGGTTTCCCCGGCCCTCATAGATGTAGTCGCCATAGCAGAAGACGAAGTCGGGGTTCTCGTCGGCCAGGCGGCGATGGGCGGTGTAATAGCCGCTCTCGTAGTGCTGGCAGCCGGCCACGGCGAAACGGACGCGATCGACATGGGCGCCCAGGGCCGGCGTGGTGCGGGCCCGCCCGGCGAGGCTGCGCTCCTTGCCGGCGACAAAGCGATACCAGTAGTCACGGCCTGCCTCGAGCCCGCCGACCTCGACGTGGACGGCATGGCCCAGCTCCGGCGGCGCGACCGTCACGCCCTTGGCGACCACGGTCTTGAACCCTGCGTCAGCGGCCACTTCCCAGCTGACCTCGACCGGAACCATCGGCATGCCATGGCCGATCTCAAGCGGCTCGGGGGCCAGGCGGGTCCAGATGACGAAGCCGTCCGGGGCCGGATCGCCCGAGGCGACGCCCAGCTGGAACGGATAGGTCTGGAACACCTGGTGGGCCAGGGCCTGGCCGCTGATCAGCGGGATCGACAGGGCTGTGACCGCCGCGCCGCCAAAGGCGGTCATCAGGCGACGGCGCGACAGGGCGTAGCGATCGGAGAAAACGGACATCGGGGCAAGACTCCAGCGAACTGGAACCGCCGATAGCGCGCCTCTGTGACGGTTCTTAGAGCCGCCCCGCCTCGCCCAGTCGATCCAGCAGCCAGGTCCGTGTCGGCGGCAGCGGCCGGTTCAGCGGGCCGAACACGAACTGCTCCAGAAAGTGGCCGGTGATATCCAGCCCCGCCTTCACGTCGCCCTCGGCCAACCCGCCCTGGGCCGACAACAGGAACGGCGGCAGGGGCAGCAGCTTGTCCTTGTAGGGCGCGCCAGCGTCGCGGCTGACCGCGCGGCCAGTGCGCGGGCTGACATAGATCAGGTCGTCGAACGCGCCGGTGGCGGCGCACTTCGAGAGATCCAGGCCAAAGCCCAGCTCCTGCAGCAGCCCGGCCTCATAGCGCACATAGACCGCCGGCCAGATGTCGGGAATCTGCAGCACCTGGATCAGGGCCTCCAGCGCATGGAAGGCCCCCGGATGGGCCTCGCGCTCAGGCAGGGCGCCGGCCGCCAGCGACGCGGCGGATGACAGCCCGGCCAGGGCCAGCGGATCGTCGAACAGCGACGCCACCCCCTCGCCCATCGGCTCCAAGGTCGCCGCGCCCAGTTGGTCCGACATGCGGGCGCGGTAACGGGCGATCACCCGCGAGCCCGGTTGCAGAAACGGCTTCATCCGCCGCGAGGCCGCGCCCGACACATGGGCCGCGAACTTGCCGTGCTCCAGCGTCAGCAGCTCGACAATGGCGCCGGTCTCGCCATGGATGCGAGCCGAAAGGACAAGGGCCTCGTCCTCCCATTCCATCTAGGTGGGTGTTCCCCAGCCGACGACCTTTTCCAGCACCGGGCGCCAGTCGGCCTCGACCGGCAGGCCGATGATGTCGCGCAATGTGGCTTCCAGCTCATCGACCGACAGATCGCGCTGCTCGACCAGCTGACCGGTCGCGTCACGATGGGTCAGGCGGTTGTTCTTCAGGGCGTAGCGCGCGGTCGGCGTCGTGCGCCCCACCGTCATGCTGAAGGTGAAGTGCGACGAGGGATGGGTGTAGGTGAAGTAGTTGACCTGCTCGTAGTCGACATCGGCCCAGGCGCCCTGGGCCACCTGATAGAGCGGGGCCCACTTGCCCGACAGATTGGCCTGAACCTGCCGCTCGGCCACGCCGCCATGGCTGGCGTCGACGATGCGCAACTGGCCGTTGGGGCTGTCCTGGATCTCGTCGGAGAACAGGCGCAGCGGCGCGGTCAGCACGCAGCCGCCAAAGCCGGCGTCGGCCAGCCAGGTCTCGCCGTCGATCTCCACGCCCAGCACCATGTGCGAGCGCGGCCGGGCTGGCGCACCGACCGGCGCCATCCACAGCACCCGGGCCATCAGACCCTCGACCCTGAAGCCAACGGCGATCAGCACCCGCTTGAGCAGGCCGTTCTGTTCATAGCAATAACCGCCCCGCCCGGCCCCGATCAGCTTGGCGTCGATGACCGCCGGATCGATCGAAACGCCTCGCCCCAGCAGCACGTCGAGGTTCTCGAACGGAATAGCGTCGGGATGCTTCTGGGTGATGGCCCGCAACACGGCCAAGGTCGGCTCACGCGGGCCGTCATAGCCGATCCGCGCGAAATAGGCGTCGAGGTCGACGGCCGGAACGGTCGATGAAAAGGCGGTGTCGATCTTGCTCACTGGGCGCGATATTCCCGGTATGTTCTCATCCGTAGGGACAGCCTGCCGAGACTGAAGTCAAGAGCCGCGCCCGCCCAAGCGAGCGCGGTCCGCAACATCAGACGTCGAAGTCCAGGCCCATGTCGTTGAAGATGCCCCGCTCTTCGGCCCAGTTTTCCTTGACCTTGACGTGCAGGAACAGGTGCACCTTGCGATCCAGGATCTCGCACAGCTCCTCGCGCGAGGCCTGGCCGATCCATTTCAGGGTCTGGCCGCCCTTGCCCAGCACGATGGCGCGCTGGCCGTCGCGTTCGACATAGATGGTCTGCTCGATGCGGGCGCTGCCGTCGGCGCGTTCCTCGAAGGCGGTCGTTTCCACCGAAGCCGCATAGGGCAGCTCTTCGTGGACGCGCAGATAGATCTTCTCGCGGGTGATCTCGGCGGCCAGCAGGCGCGCCGGCAGGTCGGCGGTCTGGTCTTCGGGATACAGCCAGGGGCTTTCCGGCATCATGCCGGCCAGGCGTTCCAGCAGGTCATCAACGCCCGCGCCGGTGGCGGCGCTGATCATGAAGACTTCGGAATAGACGCCGGTGTCGAACAGTTCCTTGGTCACGGCCAGCAGGGTGTCGCGCTTGACGCCGTCGATCTTGTTCAGCGCCAGGATCACCTGGCGATTGGCCGTCTTCAGGCCCTCGATGATGGTCTGGACGTCCTGGACGGCCTTCTTGTCGGCGCCGGCGGCCTTGCCCTCGCCGCTGACGGCCAGTTCGGCCTGGACGTCGACCAGATGGACGATGGCGTCGGCGTCCTCGGCGCCCGACCAGGCCGAGCGGACCATGGCGCGGTCGAGACGACGGCGGGGGCTGAAGATGCCGGGGGTGTCGACCAGGATGATCTGGGCCGCGCCGTGCATGGCGACGCCGCGCACGGGGAAGCGCGTGGTCTGGACCTTCTGGGTGACGATCGAGACCTTGGCCCCGACCATGCGGTTGACCAGGGTGGACTTGCCCGCATTGGGAGCGCCGATGATGGCGGCGAAGCCGGCCCGCGTAGGCAGGGCGGTGTTTTGTGAGGTGTTTTCAGTCATTGCGCGTGCGTGTAGCACAGCGGGGCCGGAATTCCTTCATCTTTGGCGGCCCGGCGGGCGGCGCGTCCGACGCCGGGGTGAAACGGCGGCGGAAGCGGACATTGCTAGGGGTGTTCCGGGTGGAGGGTTTAACAGAGCCCTGGTCAGAGCAGGACACTCTTCGCTAACCTCAAATACTTGTCATCCCGGCCGTAGCGAAGCGGAGAGCCGGGACCCAGGGGCCGCCTCACTGCAGTTGCCCCCGAGCCCCGGCGCTCCCGCCCTCACAGACATCCGGCCGGGATGACAAGATTTTTGGGGGTGAGGTGGAAGCCCCAGAAGCGGAACTTTCGAGGTGCCACTATGGGTGGTGAGCGGACCAAACCCTTACCCGTTCTCCCCGGCGAAGGCCGGGGCCCAGATCGAACCCCGAGAGCTCACTACGCTTGGCCAGGTCAGAAGGCGCATCATCCCCAGACGCTCAGGCTGAATCTGGGCCCCGGCCTTCGCCGGGGAGACGGATCAAGGGAGCGATGCGCCCCTACCGGTGCAGGCCCGACCGCCATCTGCAGCAGGGATTGGCTCAGCCGACGCCCTATCGCTTGGCGACCGGCTCCAGGCGCTGGCGATCCAGGGCCGAGAGAATGTAGTCGGCAAGGCGTTCGGCGGCGGGCGGCGGCGCGCCCCGGGCCTTGAGCAGGGCGATCTCGGCGTCCTCCAGGCGAGGCAGGCCCTCGGTGAGGATGGTCAGGTCGTCGGCGCCATCTCGCGCGGCAGGACGCTGAGGCCCAGCCCGCCGCGCAGCGCGGCCAGCTGCCCGGCCAGGGACGGACTGGTGTAGGTGGCGCGCCAGGTGCGGCCCGAGGTCTCGAGCGCGGCGATGGCCCGCTTGCGATAGACGCAGGGCGACGGCGCGGCGACCAGCGGCATGGGCCCCGCCCGCTGGGCCAGATCGGCGTCCAGACCCACCCAGACCAGGGGCTCGCGCCAGACCCGCACGCCAAGGTCCGGGCCCATCGGCTCGCGCTTGACCAGGGCCAGGTCCAGCGCCCCTTCGCGCAGGCGGTCCAACAGGTTGAGGGTCAGATCGCAGGTCACCGTCAGGGCCACCTTGGGATGGCTGCGTGCGAAGGCGCCCAGCACGGTGGGCAGATGCAGGGTGGCGAAGTCTTCCGGCGCGCCCAGCCGCACCTCGCCCTCGACATCGTCGGCGCTCATCCCGGCCAGGATCTCGTCATTCAGGCGCAAAAGGCGCCGGGCCTGGGGCAGGAACGCCTCACCCTGCTCAGTCAGGGTCACATGGCGCGGATCGCGCGACAGCAACGGCTGGCCCAGCTGATCCTCCAGGCGTCGCACCTGCAGGCTGATGGCCGACTGCGAGCGCCCCAGCCGCTCGCCGGCCCGCGTGAAACTGCGTTGCTCGCAGACCACCAGAAAGGCGCGGACCAGATCCAGGTCCAGATTGGTCAGGCGCGGCATGGGCGATCCATCATGATGAAATGATATTGTATCGATGACTTAAATCAACAATGGAAATCGACAGACCTCCTCTAGAGCGACCGCGCGCCGCGACGGCGCGGACCGACGGAGCGCTTCGTGGATATCCTGACCCAGACCCTGACCGCCGCCGGCGGCAACCTGCTGCAGCCGGCGGTGCTGTTCTTCGCCCTGGGCCTGGCCGCCGCCCTGGCGCGATCGAACCTGGCGCTGCCGCGCGATGCGGCCAAGACGCTGTCTCTGGTCCTGATGCTGTGCATCGGCTTCAAGGGCGGGGTCGAGGCCCGCGCCCACGGTCTGGACGCGGGCTTCATGAAGGCGGCCGGCCTGGGCCTGACGCTCAGTCTCCTGACCCCCATCCCAGCCTATCTGCTGCTGCGGCGCGCGGGGTTGAACGCGGTGACGGCCGCCGCCACCGCCGCCCACTACGGCTCTGTCTCGGTGGTCACCTTCGCGGCGGCCCAGAGCTACCTGATGTCGATCGGCCAGGCGTCGGGCGGCTACATGTCGGCGGTGCTGGCGATGATGGAGACCCCGGCCCTGCTGACCGGCATCGCCCTGGCGGCCTTCGCCGACCGTCGGGACACGGATCGCACGCCGGTCAAGGCGCTGGCGCATGAGGTGCTGCTGAACGCCGCCAGCGTCATCCTGGTCGGAAGCTTCGTGATCGGCCTGCTGAGCGGCCCTTCGGGCGGCGCCAAGCTGGCCACCTTCTCCGGCCCGGTCTTCCAGGGCGTCCTGTGCCTTTTCCTGCTGGATCTGGGCGTCAAGGCCGGGCGGCAACTGTGCTCGGCGCGCAGCCTGACCCTGCCGATGGCCGCGATGGGACTGATCCTGCCGCTGCTGGGCGCGGCGACGGCCCTGGGCCTTGGACACCTCGCCGGCCTTGGAACCGGCGACCTCGCGCTGCTGACGGTGCTGGCCGCCTCGGCCTCCTATATCGCCGCCCCGGCCGCCATGAGCCTGGCCCTGCCCAAGGCCGATCCGGGGGTCTATCTGACCCTGTCCCTGGGTGTGACCTTCCCCCTCAACCTGACCCTGGGCATTCCGCTCTATGCGATGGCCGCCGCGAGGCTGACGGGACACTAGGGACCCGTTGGATACGGCGAACGACAGGCGCCCGCATCGAGGCACGGGGATTGAGCCCGCTCAATCCCCGTGCCTTTCAGGACAAAGCCTAACAAGATCAACGCCCTGAAAATAAAAGGAGCGCGCCAATCCTCTGCGTTCAAACCGCCCGCATAATCAATCTCACCTGACAGCACGGGAAGGGCGTCCGGCCGGCGACCAGAGGCGGCTGTCAGGGGTGATCGAGCGGGGCCACCGGAGTCGCGTGAGCGGGACCGGGCTGGGCTTAAACGAGGACAGAGGACGTAAACCTGTCCATCGGGGAACTCTCGTCGGAGATCCCCGCCCGTCCGAAGGTACGTTCCGGGTCCTCCGGAATCGGCGAGGCTGCAGCTTGAGGGCTGGGTCCGTCGCGAGGAGGGCAGCCCGGATGGGGGTGAAGGGTTGAACCAGACCCGCGCGCCCCGGCCAGAGGGATAACGATCACGCGGAGCGTCTGTCTTCGTCGAAACGGTACTTATCCAAACTCACATCCGGGCGAGGCCCGGACGCTCCGCGACCCTTCCCACTAACTCGGCGGTTTCCGCGCGAGGCCGCGAAGCCGTGTCCGCCAGACTTGCCCCCACCTGACCTGCTTCGCAGGTCGTCCGCCCCCGTAGGGGGCAGATGAAGGGCGCTGATCTCATCTTCCCCCTCCGGGGGAAGACGGTCGCGAAGCGACCCGTAGGGGGCAAGTGTCGAGAGGGAAAGCCCCTACTCCGCGCCTTCCCGATCCAGCAACGCCCTGGCGGCGGCTTTCTCGGCGTCCTGGCGCGAGCGGCCGGTGGCGAAGACCGGATCGATGCCGGCGACCACGACCTGGACGGTGAACACCGGCGCGTGGTCCGGACCGGTTCGGTCCTTGACGGCATAGGTCGGCAACGGCTTGCCCTTGCCCTGCGCCCATTCCTGCAGGGCGGTCTTGGGATCGCGCGGCTTACCGGCGGCGGCGCGGTCGAACTCAGCCGACCACAGGTCGAGGAACACCCGGCGCGCCGTCTCCAACCCGCCGTCGCGGTACAGGGCCGCCATCAGGGCCTCACAGCCGCCAGCCAGGATCGAGATCGGTCTCGCGACCGCCGATCTTGCTGGACGAGGCCGACAGACGCAGGGCCGGGCCCAGCTCGGCGGCGCGGGCGACGCGGGCGCAGGTCTCGCGGCTGACCAGGGCGTTGAGGCGCGGCGCCAGCTCGCCTTCCTTGGCCTGGGGGAAGCGTTCGGCCAGGGCCTCAGCGGCCAACAGACCCAGCACGCGGTCGCCGATGAACTCCAGCACCTCGTTGTCGGCGGTCTTCTTGGCGCCGTCCCCGACGCTGGCGTGCGTCAGGGCCTGTTCGAGCAGATGGCGATCCGAAAACGTGTGACCGATCCGGCGCTCCAGGTCGCCGACGGCGACGACCCGTCTATCCATGGTTCAGGTTCACTTCAGCGACGCGGAAGAAGCGGCTCCAGCGCAGCATCCAGCACCCAGGTCCAGGGCTTGAACAGGGCCGCGTTGCGGTTCCACGACAGCAGGATGATCTGGGCCTTGCCGACCAGGTTCTCGGCCGGAACGAAGCCGACCCCGACCTCGTCGCCGATATACTGGTCCAGCTCATAGTCCCACTTGCAGACGCCCGAGCCGGTCTTGAACGGCGAGGTGCCCGGGTCAAAACGGCTGTCGGCCGAGTTGTCGCGGTTGTCGCCCATGAAGAAATAGCAGCCGGCCGGAACGGTATAGACGCCGGTGCTGTCGCCACGGCTGTCGGGACCATAGTCCTGGGTGACGTACTTGCGGCCTTCCGGATTGGTCTCCTGGAAGCGCTGAACCTGCTGGGTGAAGCCATAGCCCATGTCGACCAGGGCCGGCGGACGGACCTCCTGGGTCAGGGGCTTGCCATTGATGTTGACGACGCCGCCACGCACCTGGACCTTGTCGCCCGGCATGCCGATCAGGCGCTTGATGTAATCGGTGCGGCCGTCGCGCGGCAGCTTGAAGACGATGATGTCGCCGCGCTTGGGGGCGTGGCCCAGGATCCGGCCGTTGAACAGCGGCGGGCTGAACGGGATCGAGTGCTTGCTCCAGCCATAGCTGAACTTGCTGACGATGATGTAATCGCCTTCCAGCAGGTTCGGCTCCATCGAGCCCGACGGGATCGTGAAGGGCTGGAACAGCAGGACCCGCAGCACCAGCGCGATGGCCAGAGCGTAGGCCACCGTCTTGATGATCTCGATGAATTCCCTGACGGCGCCGCCCCGATCGGGAGCTGGCGAGGTATCGTCGGCGGCGTCGGTCATGCTGGCGCTGGGCTCTTCAGAAATGGACTCCGGCGAACCGGACAGGCTTTGCTAGACGGGCTTGGCCACAGGGGCAAGCGCCGGGCGATTACATCGACTTCATGGCGCGGGTTGGGCGACGGCCGCCCGGCCCGGAAACGCCTATTCCGGAAGCGCCTCGATGATCACGAAGGCCTGGGCGTAGGGATGATCGTCGGTCAGCGACAGGTGGATCACCGGGGTCATGCCCTCCGGGACCATGGAGGCCAGGCGCTCGGCCGCGCCGCCGGTCAGGGCCATAGTCGGCTTGCCCGACGGCAGGTTGACCACGCCCATGCCCGCCAGATGCACCCCGCGCTTCAGGCCGGTGCCCAGGGCCTTGGAGCAGGCCTCCTTGGCGGCGAAGCGCTTGGCGTAGCTGCTGGCGCGATCAGGCTTGCGCTCGGACCGCGTCCGCTCGATCTCGGTGAAGACCTTGTTGGTGAAGCGCTCGCCAAAGCGCTCCAGCGACTTCTCGATCCGGCGGATGTCGCACAGGTCCGAGCCGATGCCGATGATCACGCCGCCAGCTCCGCGCGGGCCGCATCCATCAGGGCCCGCATCCGATGAATGGCCTGCGGCAGACCCACAAAGATCGCCTCGCCGATCAGGAAGTGGCCGATGTTCAGCTCGGCGATCTGCGGGATGGCCGCCACCGGCTTGACCGTGGCGTAGTCGATGCCGTGACCCGCATGGACTTCCAGGCCAAGGCTAGAGGCCAGGGCCGCGCCGTCCTGCAGGCGCTGGAGGATGGCGGTCGCCCGCTCGACCTCCCCGGCCCTCGCCGCGTCGCAATAGGCGCCGGTGTGCAGCTCGATCACCTGCGCGCCAAGACGGTGCGAAGCCTCGATCTGGCCGGCCTCGGCGTCGATGAACAACGACACCCGGCTGCCGGCCTCGCGAAGCCGAGCCGTCGCGGCGGCGATGGCATCATAGCCGCGCACGACATCGAGGCCGCCTTCGGTGGTCACCTCTTCGCGGCGCTCGGGCACCAGGCAGGCGGCGTGCGGCCTGGCCTTCAGGGCGATGCCGACCATCTCGTCGGTGACAGCCATCTCGAAGTTCAGCGGCTTGCCGCGTTTCAGGCACAGGTCGGTCAGCAACGCAATGTCGGCGTCGGAGATATGCCGGCGATCCTCTCGCAGGTGGGCCGTGATGCCGTCGGCGCCGGCCGCCAGGGCCAGCTCGGCGGCCCGCACGGGCTCGGGATAGCTGGACCCCCGCGCGTTCCGGATCGTCGCCACGTGGTCGATATTGACGCCCAGGCGGACGCTCATCTGATGCTCGCTAAAAATCTTACCGCCCTCGAACGCGATCGGCGGCCCATCCCTGGCCGTCGCGCACATCCTATCGCCTTCAGACCGATGCGTGGAGGCCTGAAAAGCAGCGCACGCCCCTGTTCCGGTGAAGCTCGCCAAAACGGCATGGACAGGCGCGCCGCCGCCGCCGAAGGTCTCGGCTCCGAAATGGGGGAAGACCATGATCCTGAAGACCGCCCGGGCCGCGGCCCTGACCTTGCTGATGGCCACGACGGCCGGATCGGCGCTGGCGGCGCCGGCTGTTTCGGCCAGCAAGCTGAAGGCCTTGAAGGCCCAGGCCGCCGCCGGCGTGGAGGCGCGGGCCAAGCTGTCTCAGGTCATGAACGACCAGATCTTCTCGTTCGGCGAGCTGGGCTTTCAGGAGGTCGAAACCTCGAAATACATCACCGGCGTGCTGGAGGAGAACGGCTTCACGATCCAGCGCGGCGTATCCGGTATCCCCACCGCCTGGACGGCCAGCTGGACCAACGGCGCCGGCGGACCGGTCATCGCCCTAGGCAGCGACATCGACTGCATCCCCAAGGCCTCGCAGAAGCCTGGCGTGCCCTGGCATGACCCGATCATCCCCGGCGCGCCCGGCCACGGCGAGGGCCACAATTCCGGCCAGGCGCTGAACATCGTGGCTGCCCTGGCGCTCAAGGACCTGATGATCAAGGAGAACATCGCAGGCACCCTGATGCTGTGGCCCGGCGTCGCCGAGGAGCTGGTGGCGGGCAAGGCCTACATGGTGCGCGACGGCGTCTTCAAGGACGTGGACGTGACGATCTTCACCCATGTGGGCTCCAACCTGCAGACCAGTTGGGGCCCTTCGAACGGCACGGGGCTGGTCTCGGTGAAATACAGCTTCCACGGCGAGTCCGCCCACTCGGCCGGCGCGCCGTGGCGCGGCCGCAGCGCCCTGGACGCCGTCGAACTGATGGACATGGGCTGGAACATGCGGCGCGAGCATCTCAAGCCGGAACAGCGCTCGCACTATGTGATCACCGACGGCGGCGACCAGCCCAACGTCGTGCCCTCGGAAGCCACCGTCTGGTACTATTTCCGCGAACAGAGCTTCGATGCGATCAAGAAGAACTACGCGATCGGCAACAAGATCGCCCAGGCCGCCGCCGACATGACCGACACCACGGTCGATCACATGGTGGTCGGCACGGCAGCGCCCCGCTACTTCAACAAGCCGATGGCGCAGGCCGCGCAGGCCAATATCGAGACGGTGGGCCTGCCCAAATGGACGGACGACGAACAGGCCTTCGCCAAGGCGGTTCAGACCAATGTCGGCTCGACCAAGAAGGACGGCCTGGACGTCAAGCTGAAGGGCCTGACCGCGCCCGAGGCCAAGCCTGAGAGCAGGCGGCTCGGACGATATCGGCGACATCTCGTGGATCATGCCGACCATCACGATCAACTATCCGTCCAACATCCCTGACCTGCCCGGCCACCACTGGAATGCCGCCCATGAAGGACACGGGCACAAAGACCGCAATGATGGTGAAGGTGGTGGCGATGACGGCCAGTCCGCTGACCCAGCCCAAGCTGCTGGCGGAATCAAAGGCCTGGTTCAGGGACGTCCAGACCAAGGACCAGAAATACGTGCCGATGCTGTCGGCGACCGACAAGCCGCAGACCCAAATCAACGCCAACATCATGGCGACCTACCGGCCGGCCATGCGCGCTTTCTACTACGACCCCGCCAAGTACGGGACCTATCTGGAGCAGTTGGGCGTCGAATGGCCGGTCAAGCAGCTGACGCCACCTGCTCAGGCCAAGTGATTACTGAGCCTTCAGCCGGCGGCTGCCGGGATCCTCGATCGGGATCGCGGCCAGCTCCGGCGGCAGGGCGTCGGCCGGATAGGCCGGCACCTCCAGGCTGCACAGCGAAACCAGCGGCACGCCGACGTCGACCTTGCCGCCCGAGCGGTCAACGATGCAGGCCGCCGCGATGACCTCGCCGCCAGCCTCCTGGATCGCGGCGATGCACTCGCGCGACGACAGGCCGGTGGTGACGATGTCCTCGACCATCACGACCTTCTGGCCGGGTTCGAGGTGGAAGCCGCGCCGGAACTTGAAGCCGCCGCCCTCGCGCTCGACATAGATCGAAGCCACGTTCAGGTGGCGCGCGGTCTCGTAGCCGGGGATGATCCCGCCCACGGCCGGCGACACCGCCACATCGGGCTGACCGACGGTGGCGATGATCTTCTCGGCCAGGGCCTTGCAAAGGCGCTCGCAGCGCTCGGGGCGCATGAACACCAGGTTCTTCTGCAGGAAGACCGGGCTGTGCAGGCCGGAGGAGAGCACGAAGTGGCCTTCGCGCAGGGCCCCTGCGGCGCGGAATTCGTCGAGGACGTCGTCATTGGTCATGGGCGGTGGATATAGCCGAGGCGAGCGAGTCTTCAAACGGAGTGTCGCGCCTTGCGCATCGGGTCGGCTTTGGCTCTATCGCGCCCATGACCGAACCCCAACGTCCCCGCATCGGCTGCGGCGCTGCCATCTTCGACAACCAGGGCCGGCTGCTGCTGGTCAAGCGGATCAAGGCTCCCGAGGCTGACCACTGGGGCGTTCCCGGCGGCAAGCTCGACTGGGGCGAAGCGGCGCGAACCTGCGCCGAACGCGAGATCCATGAGGAACTGGGTATCAGGGTCGTCGGCGGCCCGGTTCTAGCGGTCACCGACATGATCGCTGACGACTATCGTTGGGTGGCGATCACCTATCGAACGGAGCGCTTCGAGGGCGAGCCCGCCATTCAGGAAGCCCACGCGCTGTCCGACTGGGGCTGGTTCGCCTTGGACACCCTGCCCGACCGACTGACGGCGGCGACCCGCGACGCCGTGGCGGCCCTGAAGGCCTAGCCCCGCGTCCGGTCCACCGTCTCGACAGACGGACAGGCCCGCAGCGCGGCGGAGATATTGGTCAGGTGCTTGGCGTCACGCACCTCGACATCGATGTCGGTGTCGAAGAAGTCGCTCTGGCGGTGATGCATACGCAGATTGACGATATTGCCGCCAGCCTCGCCGATGATCGTGCAGACTTGGCCCAACACGCCGGGGGCATTCTGGATCGTGGCGTGCAGACGGGTCAGCGACACCGTTTCGCGCTCGGCCTCCGGCGTCCAGTTCAGGTCGCGCCAGAGATCTTCGCGATCCTCGTAGTCGGCCAGCTTGGGACAGTCGATCGTGTGGACGTCGAGACCCTCGCCGTCCTCGCGCAGGATGCCGACGATGCGGTCGCCCGGCACGGGGCTGCAGCAATGGGCAAAGTGCAGGGACACACCCGGGGTCAGGCCGCCGCCGCGCACATAGAGCCGCGCGCCCTTGCCGCCCTCGATCTTGCGACGCGCCGAAGCGGCCGCCATCTCGGTGTCCTTCATGCCGGGGAAGGCGGTTTCAAGAACCTGGCTGGGCGAGACTCGACCACGGCCGACGGCGTCGTACAGCGCCTCGTCGCCGTCCAGCGCAAAGCGTTCGAGGATCGGACGCAGCGAAACGTCCTTCAGACGCTTGCCCGCGCGCTCAAAGATCTGCTCGACCGACGACCGCCCCAGGCGAAGGAACTCTTCCTTCTCGGTCTGCCGGATATGACGACGGATGGCCGAGCGGGCGCGGCCGGTTACGGTCAGCGAGCGCCAGTCCGGCGGCACCACCGGCTTGGAGCCGCGGATCACCTCGACGACATCGCCGTTGTTCAGACCCGTGCGCAGCGGCTTCAGCTCGCCGTTGATCTTCACGCCGATGCAGGTGTCGCCGACACTGGTGTGGACGGCATAGGCGAAGTCGAGTGGCATGGCGCCGCGCGGCAGGCTGACCAGCTTGCCCTTGGGCGTGAACACGAAGACCTGGTCGAGGAACATCTCGAGCTTGGCGTGCTCGACCAGTTCCTCGGCGTCGCCGCCGTGCTCCAGAACCTGGACCAGCTGGCGCAGGTTGGCCAGCGGATCACGGCCGCCAGCGGCTTCCATGCCCTCAAGGTCGAGGCCGTACGAGGCGTCCTTGTAGCGGAAGTGGGCGGCCACGCCCTCTTCGTTCACCCGATCCATCGACTCGGTGCGAGATCTGCATCTCGATGCGCATGCCGCGCGGCCCGACCACCGTCGTGTGCAGCGAGCGGTAATTGTTGCGCTTGGGCGTCGAGATGAAGTCCTTGAAGCGGTCGGGAACACTGGACCACGCGCGGTGCACGACACCCAGGGCCTTGTAGCAATCCTCCTCGCTGTCGACGATCACGCGGAAGGCGTAGATGTCGGACATCTGCGAGAAGCCGATCGATTTGCGCTGCAGCTTGCGCCAGATCGAATAGGGCGACTTTTCACGACCGAAGACCCGGGCGGGCAAGCCGGCGGCGTCGAGCCGGGCGGCGATTTCCTGGCTGACCAGGGCCACCGCCCCGCCCTGCTCGGCGCGCAGGGTGTCGAGCCGGCGGATGATCGCGTTGCGAGCCACCGGATTGGTGTGCTCGAACGACAGCTCTTCCAGTTCGGTGCAGATCCGATGGCAGCCGATATTGCGCGCCAGCGGCGCATAAATGTCGCGCGTCTCGCGAGCGATACGCTCGCGCTTGGCCTGCGTCTTGATGAAGTGAAGCGTCCGCATGTTGTGCAGACGGTCGGCCAGCTTCACCAGCAGGACGCGGACATCCTTGCTGATCGCCAGGATGAACTTGCGCAGGTTCTCGGCCTGGCGCGAGTGCTCAGCTTGCAGTTCCAGCTTGGAAAGCTTGGTGACGCCTTCGACCAACTCGGCGATCTCGTCGCCGAACAGGCCCGCGATGTCCTCGCGGGTAACCGGGGTGTCCTCGATCACGTCATGCAGCAGAGCCGTGACGATGGTCGCGGTGTCGAGCCGATACTCGGTCAGGATGCCAGCCACCTCGATCGGGTGTGCGTAGTACGGGTCGCCGCTGGCGCGGGTCTGACTGCCGTGCATCCGCATGGCGTAGACATAGGCCCGGTTCAGCAGCGCTTCGTCGGCCGTCGGATCGTACGAGTGGACCCGCTCGATCAGTTCGTACTGGCGAAGAATTTTCTGGCGCGGTTTGGGAGCCGGCGCCGGCGCGGCCTCGCTGGAGGCCACAAACGAAGACGCGCCCGGATCGACCTCAGCTTGAGGATCGACGGGCGCGCGTTCGGATGGAGCGGCGGCAGCCGCCGCTTCAGGGTCAGAGGGTCTGTGCCGTCGGGGCTCAGTACCGCTCCTCCTGGCCGCCGTCACGGTCGCTCTGCAGGGCGCGAACCAGTTCCAGTTCGCTCATCTGCATGCGGCTCGGATCAGCCAGCAGGGCCAGAGTTTCGGCTTCTTCCTCGGCCTCGGTATGCTCATCCACGCGTTGCAGCGTGCTGATCAGCTGTTCCTTGAGGCCTTCGTGATCGACGACGTCGTCGGCGATTTCGCGCAGGGCGACGACGGGATTCTTGTCGTTGTCGCGATCGACCAGCAGCGCGGCGCCGGCCGAGATGCGCGCGCCCGGTGGGCGGACAGCAGGACGAGCGCGAAGCGGTTCGGAACCTTCTCGACGCAATCTTCGACGGTGACGCGGGCCATGAATTCCTCGGGCTAGCCGTGATGCTCTGCAAAATAAGGAGCCTGACGACGTTACGCAACGTCGCCCGGGTTGTCGCCCATCTTTCGCGAGGGGGCGCTTATGCCCGCTTCGCTCAGGGAAGTCCAGTGCGGCTGGCGTCACGCCCGACCTGGGCTGTCCGGGCCAGGTTGCTGGCCGTCTCGCCGATCGTCGGATGACGCCAGTCCGGCGCGATCTCGGCCAGCGGCCCCATCACGAAGAGGCGCTCGTGACCGCGAGGATGGGGCAGGACAAGGCCTTCGGTCGTCACGATCCGGCCATGCGCGATCAGATCAAGATCCAGGGTGCGCGCAGCGTTTCGCTCCCCCCTCGCCCGCCCGAAACGCGCTTCGAGTCCATGCAGGGCGTCGAGCGCCGCCTGCGGTGAAAGCGATGTTTCAACGATCGCGACGCCGTTCAGATAGCTGGGCCCCGACGGATCCGGCCAGGCCGCCGAGGCCCACCAGCCCGACCGCGCGATCACGTTCAGACCGGCACCGGGCAGGGCCTCAAGCGCGCTTTCCAACAAGACCTCGCGACTCGTATAGGCTCCGGGCAGATTGCAGCCGAGCGCCACCACGACCGCCTCGTTCAAGTGATTTCGATCGACCGTATTTTTCAAGGATCTACCGCGTTGACCTTCTACCCGACCGACCGTCTGGCCCTGTTCATCGACGGGGCCAATCTCTATTCGGCCGCCAAGGCGCTGGGCTTCGACATCGACTACCGCAAGCTGCTCGACGAGTTCAAAAAGCGCGGCGTCCTGATCCGGGCCTACTATTACACCGCCATCAACGAGAACGACGACTATTCGCCGATCCGCCCGCTGGTCGACTGGCTCGACTACAATGGCTTCACCCTCGTGACCAAACCCGCCCGCGAATTCACCGACAGTCAGGGCCGCAAGCGCTGGCGCGGCGACATGGACATCGAGATCGCCGTCGACATGCTGCAGATGGCGGAGACGGCCGACCACCTTGTGCTGTTCTCGGGCGACGGTGATTTCCGGGCGCTGGTCGAGGCCGTCCAGCGCAAGGGGCGTCGGGTGACGGTGGTCTCCACCATGAAAAGCCAGCCGCCGATGACCAGCGATGACCTGCGCCGCCAGGCCGACAACTTTGTCGACCTCAACGACCTGGGCAACATTATCGGCCGCCCGCAGCGCGCGCCCGCGCCGCGCCCATCGGGAAAACGCAGGCCTGGCCGAGCGCGAGGCCGAAGATGAATACTGAGCGGTCCAACATTATCGGCGAGAAGGTCCCCTCGCCGGCGGAACCGTCACGCGACTGCCCGCTCTGTCCGCGCCTAGTCGCCTATCGTCGCGAAAACCAGGAGTTGTACCCGGACTGGTTCAACGGACCCGCGCCGTCATTTGGCGACAAGGAGGCGCGACTGCTGGTCGTGGGCCTGGCTCCAGGCCGCAAGGGCGCCAACCGCACGGGGCGACCGTTCACCGGCGACTACGCCGGAACCCTGCTCTACGACACCCTGATCAAGTTCGGCTTCGCCACGGGCAAGTTCGAGGCCCGTCCAGACGACTCCCTGAAACTGATCGGCAGCGCGGTGACCAACGCCGTCCGTTGCGCCCCGCCAGGCAACAAGCCCGAGACCTCTGAAGAGAATAGCTGCCGCCCCTTCCTGACCAACCGCATCGAAGCTTTCCCGAACCTGAAGGCCATCGTCACTCTGGGTGACGTCTCACGGCGCAATGTGCTCAAGGCCCTGGGCCTGAAGGCCTCGGCCGGCATTCCAGGCCACGGCTCGGAGTTCCAAGCCGGCCGCTACCGGGTGTTCAACAGCTATCACTGCTCGCGGCTCAACACGAATACCGGCCGCCTGACGACGCCGATGTTCGAGGACCTTTTCGCGCGGGTGAGGGCCTATATCGACGCGGCCGACTAGCGCTGTCCCCGACGTATGCTGCGGATCATCTCGACGATTTGCTGGCGCTCGGCATCGTACGCGCGGGTCTTCGGCAGGATCGCGCTTGTCTGCTGCAGGTACTGCACATGCGTCAGCACCTTGGCATGATCCCGGATGGCCTGAGCGCAACCGCTGAGAATGTACTGGGCAAGCTGGGCTGAGCCGTCGTTATCGTCGATCTCGGTCGCCGAGTAGGTCGTCTGCCCATGCTCGACGCGGCCATCGCTCAGGGTGGACACGCAGGCTGTCTTCTTGCCCGAGCCAGCGTCGATCACCGCATACCGCACCAGGGCCGGATTTGGCGGAGCGTCATTCTGGGCCGCCTTGATGAATTCCAGAGACGCCTTGTGGCCCTTCATGCGAACGGCAAGAAGAACCATTCTGGCTTCGTTGTCCTCCTGGGCAGCCATCGCCGCCTTCCCTGTCACGGGACCGGCGCTCCCACGCTCGTCGCCCGCGAGGACCTCCTGGAATGTGCCGATGACCTCGGCAGGCTTGTTGGCGAACGCCATCGGCTCATCCGCCGGGGACTTTGGCGTCAGACCCGGCAGAGCCCACCAGGAGGCGGCGAATACGACGGTAAACACCCCGCCCGCCAGAAAGGCGTTGCTCGCCTGCCCCATGATGGCTCGCCCCAAACTCGACCAGAACAATTCAGGGTCGAGTTCAGCTAGCCGCAAAACTTCCAATCAGAGGTTAAGGCGGCCGCTTACCGGGCCAGCCAGCCGTTGTCGGCCATCCAGTCTCGCAGCCGGTCCGGCCAGACCTTGATCGCCGCCTTGCTCGTCCGGAAACCCATGTTGAAGGCGTGACCGCCCGTCTGGAACAGATGGAATTCGACAGGGACCCTGGCCGCGCGGAACTTCGTCAGGAGTTCCACGGGCGGCGAGCCGAGCAACATTCATCGTCATCGGCCGCCAGGATGAAGGCTGGCGGCGTTCCGGCTGGAACCTTGTCAGGCACGCCCAGAGGCCCCGGATAGATCAGCACCTGGAAGTCCGGCCGCGCGCTGACGCTGTCGATCGCATCAACCTTGGGGTCCTTTTCAGCGTTTCCATAGACCTCGAGGTTGACCACTTCGCCGCCGCCGGAAAAGCCCATCAGACCGATCCGATGAGGATCGACACCGAATTCGGCGGCATTGGCGCGGACATAACGCACGGCTCGGGCGGCATCCTGTCGGGCGTGGTCGATCGTGTAAGGCGAGCCTTCCTCTCGAAACAGCCGGTACTTCAGCACGAAGACCGCGACGCCCATCGGGTTCATCACCTTGGCCACGTCCGTGCCCTCGGGATGGATCGCCAACAGCTTGTGACCACCGCCCGGGAGCACGATCAGCGCCGCGCCCGTCGCCTTGTCCTTCGGCGGCAGCCAAGCGGTGACCGAGGGATTGTTGATGCTCTTGGCCCAATATTCCGCGGCCTGCTCCGGGATATCGCGGCGACTTTCAAAGCCGGGCGCGCCCTTGGGCCACAGAAAGACCTGCTGCTGCGCCATCGCCGCGAAGGGCGCGAGCACAAGGGCGGCGATCAAGGCGAGACAGCGGATCACAACCGCACCGTCCGACCTTCGCGCGCCGCGCGGTAGATGGCTTCGATCACCTTGAGGTCCCTCACCCCCTCTTCGCCGCCGACCAGGGGTTCGCGGTCGGTGAGAATACATTCCGACAGGTGATCCAGTTGACCGGCGAACTGGCTCTTGGCCTTGGTCGGCGCGGGCTCGCGCGGACCTGTCTGGCCGTTCAACTGGGCCCGCATCGCTTGACCGCCATAGCCCGTGGCCGGCTCGATCTCCACCCAGCCGCGGGGTCCCGAAATCCTGTAGCGATTGACGTTGACGCTATAGGCCGAGACGCAATTGGCCGTCGCGCCCGACGGAAACAGGAGTTGGAAGGTAATGACATCCTCCACCTGACGGAAACGGACATCGCTGCGATCGGTGGACTCGATCGCATTGACCGCGACAGGCTCCTCACCGGTCAGGTAGCGGGCTGCGTTGAGGCTGTAGATGCCGATATCCATCAGGCTGCCCCCGCCTGACAACGCCCGCTTCAGCCGCCATTGCTCGGGATCGCCGATGGTAAAGCCATGATCGGCGACAATGGTTCGAACCGGGCCGAGGGCTCCGTTCCGCGCCAAGGCGATCGCGTCGATATTATGAGCCTGGAACCGACTGCGGTAGCCGATCATCAGCTTGCGACCGGCGGCCTTGCAGGCGGCGATCATGGCCTCACCGTCGGCGACCGAGGTGGCCATCGGCTTTTCGCACATCACATGCTTGCCTGCCTTGGCCGCACGCTCGACGAAGCTGCGATGCAGGCTGTTGGGCGTGATGACGTAGACGATATCGACCGCCGGATTGTCGATGATCCGGTCGAACGTCTCGTAGCTGTAGAGGCTGCCTTCGGGCACGCCATATTGCGCCCCGAACCGCTTGAGCTTGTCGGGCGAGCCGCTGACCAGGGCTGCGATCCTGGAATGTTCGCACTCCACGAAGCGCGGCATGATGATCTGCGTCGCATAGTAACCCAGGCCAAGGATCGCATAGCCCAGTGTGCGATCCTTGGCCTGGGTCAGCGCTTCCGCCGGCCCGGAGGCCACGGCGCCCAGCGCCAGACCTCCCGCGAGAAAGTTGCGCTTGCTGAGAAGATCCATGGCGCGCTCCTAGATCAGGCCGGTGGTCTTGAGGCGTAGGCGGGCGAGGATGTCGTCCGAGGTCAGGAACAGGGTGTGACCGTCTTCTCCGAAGGCGCAGTTGGCGACCGGACGGCCGGTCTCGATCACGCCGATCAGTTCGCCACCTGGCGTGATCACCAGAACGCCGCCTGGCCCCGTGGCATAGAGGCGACCATCGGTGTCCAGACACATGCCGTCGGGCAGGCCTGGGCCACCCGCCTTGTGCAGGCCCATCGCGTCGAAAAACACCGAGGACTTCACGGGCAGGCCATCGGTGCCCAGGTCATAGACCATGATCACGGGACCATCCGGATCGGAGACCGCGACATACAGGCGCTTCTCGTCCGGCGTCAGCGCCAGTCCGTTGGGAAAGGTCAGCTTGTCATCCACGACTGCGACAGAGCCGTCGGGTCGGCGCAGATAGACTCCGTTGAAGGCCATCTCCTTGACCGGCGAGGCGTTCAGGCCTTCCAGGCCATAGGGAGGGTCGGTGAAATAGATCGCGCCGGATCGGGCGACCGCCAGATCGTTGGGGCTGTTGAACCTCTTGCCCTGATAGCGATCGAGCAGGATCGTCTTCTTTCGGGTCGCCAGATCGACCTTCGATATCGCCCGGTTGCCGTGGTCGCAGACCAGCAAGGCGCCTGAGGCATCCAGGGCTAGGCCATTCGACCCTGGCTCGCGGAAGATCTTGGTCGGCGGTCCGTCATAACCCGACGGCTTCAGGAACACGCTCGCGCCGTCCTTCTCGCTCCATCGATACATGATGTTGGCCGGCACGTCGGAGAAGACAAGATAGCCGCCATCCTTCACCCAGACCGGCCCTTCGGACCAGATGAAGCCATCGGCGATCTGCTCGATCTGCGTTTTCTCCGTCATCACGGCGTCAAGCGCGGGTGACAGGCGGCGGATCTTGCCCACGGTCGGGCGAGCGGCCTGGGCGGGCATCGAAAATCCTCCGGCAATGACGGCGGCGCTGGCCCCCAGGGTGATGGAACGGCGCGTCGGGGTCATGGGGGACTTACCTCTCGTTATGACAGCGATGTCATAGCAAGCCACCGCGAAACAGGCGACCCGCGTTATGCGTAACGCCGAAAATATTCAGGTGCGAACGCGGGGCACCGCGTCCAGCCACCGCGAATAGGCCGCTTCCCGGTGATGCAGAGACATGGACGGGGTAAGAGCTTCAGCCGACGGTCGCGCGGCGGCGGCCTCTTCAATCGATGCGAAGACACCGGCGCCCAGGCCCGCGAACAAGGCCGCGCCCAAGGCCGTGGTTTCCAGATAGCTGGCGCGCTGCACCGGCATGCCGGTCAGGTCGGAAAGGCGTTGCGAGAACCAGGCGCTCTTGGACATGCCGCCATCTATGCGCAGTTGCGCTTCCTCGCCGAAAGCCGTGGGCGCGTCGGCCCGCATGGCTTCGATCAGGTCGCGGCTTTGCAGGGCGCAGGCATCGTAGGTGGCGGCGGCGATCTCGGGCAGGCCGGCATCGCGGGTGAGGCCGAAGATAGCGCCCCGCGCGCCGGCGTCCCACCATGGAGCCCCTAGCCCCGTGAAGGCCGGAACCACGACGACGCCATGATCTGGCTTGGCGGCGCGGGCCAGGGCCTCGGCGGCTCTGGGCCCGCCCGTAATGCCCATCCCTTCACCCAGCCACTGGATCGCGGCGCCGGCGACAAAAATCGACCCCTCAAGGGCATAGGTCGTCTTGCCGTTGACCCGCGCCGCCACGGTGGTCAGCAGGCGCGAGCGCGCCGCCGGCCGGGCTTCACCGGTATTGATCAGCATAAAGCAGCCGGTGCCATAGGTGGCCTTCATCTGACCCGGCCGGATACAGCCCTGCCCCATCAGCGCCGCCTGCTGGTCGCCCGCCACGCCCCGAATCGGGACCTCAATACCCAGGACATCGCTGCTCATGACGCCGTAGTCGTCAGCACAGTCCAGGACCTGAGGCAAAAGACCAGCGGGCACGTCCAGCAGGTCGAGCATGGACTGGGACCATGCCTGCGCTTCGATATCGAACAGCAGGGTGCGCGAGGCGTTCGTAGCGTCTGTGGCGTGAACAGCCCCGCCGGTCAGCCGCCAGATCACCCAGCTGTCCATGGTGCCGCACAGCAGTTCACCGGCCTCGGCCCGGGCGCGGGCTCCCGCGACATGATCCAGAATCCAGGCGATCTTGGAGCCTGAGAAATAGGGATCGAGCAGAAGCCCGGTGATCGCCGCCACGCTCGGCCCTTGGCCCGCGTCCCTCAGGCGCTCGCAGGTGTCCGCCGTTCGCCGGTCCTGCCAGACAATGGCGGGATGGATCGGGCGCCCGGTCGCCCTGTCCCAGATGACGACCGTTTCGCGCTGGTTGGTCACGCCGATGGCGACAAGATCGGCCACGTCCCGACCGGAGTTCTCCATGGCCTCGCGCAACACGGCAACACAGGCGGCGAAGATCTCTTCGGCGTCATGCTCGACCCAGCCATCGGCCGGATAACTCTGCCTCAGGGGCCGGGTCGCGTCAGCCAACGCCCCGCCCGTCGTGTCGAACAGAATCGCCCGTGTGCTGGTCGTACCCTGATCCAGAGCCAGAATCAGTTGCTCAGCCATGCTCGCGCCTCACCGTCCCTAAGCGTCATCCGCGACAACAGGTCGCTATTCTTGTCGTTTGTCGGGCAAGCCTGTTTTAAGCATGTTTTCATTTGAGACCAGCAAGGTCATCCTCACCGAGTTCGGGATTCGAGGAGGCTGGTCATCCAAGCCGTCCAGACCGCAAAGCTTCTGTCACTGGCGCGCAGCCGCGATCCGGGCGATCGAGAACGGCTGCTGACAGGTATAGTCGAGCTTTGCGAAGCCACCGAGGCCGTTGGCGCGCCCGGCGACCCCGATGTCCAGCGACTGCTCGATTCCATTTTCATGAGTCTGGTGGTCGAAGCCGAACGCGATATCCGGCAACGCTTGGCTGAGCGCCTCGCCGACGCGCCCTGGGCGCCGTCTGCGTTGATCAACATGCATGGCGCTGGACGAGATCGAAATCGCCGGCCCGATTATCGTCGCGCAGCCCTGTCCTGCAGGATCACGACCTGATCCGCCTTCTGGTGCAGGCGACGCTGGAGCACCAGATCGAAGTCGCCCGTCGCCCAAAACTCGCGGCCTCGGTCGTGGAAGCGATTCTGGCGCGCGGCGAGCCCGCCGTCCTGACCGCGCTGGCCAGCAACAACAGCGCCGAGATTTCGCCCGACGGCATGCGCAAGCTCGTCGATCGGGCCCGGGAGGTTGTGGCTCTGCGCTCACCACTGGCCCGACATCCCCGGCTGTCCAGCGATCTGGCCGAGCAGTTGTATCTATGGGTCGGACGCGCGCTTCGCGACGCCCTGACCACGCGGTTCCACCTCGACCCCGCCACCATGGCTTCCGCGAGGACGAGGCGCTTCGCGCCGCCCATCGCGGCGAAGATCCGGCGAAAGAGGGTGTTGTGGAAAGTGAGGAAGGGCGTGAGGAGATGGAACGCTCCCTCGTCGAAAAGCTGGACGCGGCGGGACAACTGCGCCCAGGCTATCTTCTGCGCGTCTTGCGAGAAGGACGCCTTCCCCTCTTCGTCATAGCCATGGCGCGCCTTGGCAGCTTCGAACCCGATCATGTTCGCCGGGCCATTGACGGCAATCGCCCCGAGCTCCTGGCCCTGGCCTGCTCGGCGGTGGGCATCGACCGCAGCGTGTTCCCGACCATCCTGGAGCATGTCCGTCAGTTGAACGGCGGACGTCCGGGCGGCGGCGATGAAGGCGCCCGGCGCGCCAGCAGCGCCTTTGGCCCCTTCACGCCCGAGATCGCGGGAATGGCTTCCCGCCGGGCCGCCGGAGCGGTTTGACAAGCGGGCGGGCTTCCCGCCTCTTGAGCTCGATGTACCAGCCTCAGCCCATCCTGACTCGCCTGTCCTTCAAGGCCAGCGACCGTCCTGAAGCCGAAGAAGCCCGCGACCGTCTTATCGCCCGCTATGGCGATGTCGGCGAAGACGCCGCCCAGGTGATCGTGGCGCTCGGCGGCGATGGCTTCATGCTGGAAACCCTGCATGGAGCCATGGCCAGGCAGACACCGATCTACGGCATGAACCGCGGCTCGGTCGGTTTCCTGATGAACGAGTACAGCGAGGATGATCTGCTGGAGCGGATCAATGCGGCCGAGCGCGCCGTGATCCACCCCCTGGCCATGACCGCCATCGATTCGCGTCGTCGCAATCATCACGCCCTGGCGATCAACGAGGTTTCCCTGCTTCGCCAGACGCGCCAGACCGCCAAGTTGCGGATCTCGATCGACGGCAAGGTGCGGATGAGCGAACTGGTCTGCGACGGCGCGCTGGTCGCCACACCGGCCGGCTCGACTGCCTATAACCTTTCGGCTCATGGGCCGATCATCCCGATTGGCGGCCAGGTGCTGGCGCTCACGCCCATCAGCGCCTTCCGCCTGCGCCGCTGGCGCGGAGCCCTGCTGCCGCGCTCGGCGAGGATCACCTTCGAGATTCTCCGAAGCCGATAAGCGCCCCTGTAAGTGCAGTAGCCGACAATTTCGAGGTCCGAGATGTGCTGGAAGTGCATATCTCGGAGGATCGCGACACGGAGTCCGGCGATGTTGTTCGACGCAGGCCGTAGTCTTGATGAGCGCGTGTTGGCCGAACAGTTCTCGGCCTGAGACGTTCCGCCACACGAAACTCCGCGTCTCATTCGTTGTTAACGCCTGCTATGATAGCGCTCTGAAAATTCCCGCCGATGGGGAGGCGATCTTGACGACTAAGCCCACCGCTGAGGTGATCCAGGTTCCGAATATGCTGAAGCTCAAGGTGGGCGGACGCGGCGGTATCGACATGGCCGCGATCGCCAAGGCCGAGGCGGCGCTGAAAAGCCTTTCCGGCAATTTCGCGCAATGGCTGCAGGATGAGATCACCAAGCTCGAAGCCGCGCGCCAGGAGGTCAAGACCCAAGGCCTGACAGCGCAGACCGTCGAGACACTATACCTGCGCGCTCACGACCTGAAGGGCCTGGGCGCCACCTACGAATTCCCGCTGATCACCCGCATCGCCGCTTCGCTTTGCAAGCTGATCGACGAGCCGGAGACCCGGCTATCGGCCCCGATGTTCCTGGTAGACGCCCATATCGACGCCATTAAGGCGGCCGTTCGCGGCGATATCAAGGTCGATACCCATCCCGTTGGAAAGGCGTTGGCCGAGGAACTGGAAGGCCGGACGGCGGAATACCTCGCGGGCTAACCTTCAGGTCAGCCCGAACAAGCCCCTCAGATACGGGTTGAGCATCCGCCCCTCCGGATCGAGCTGCGCTCGCACTTTCAGGAAATCATCCCAGCGCGGATGCAGCGCCTGAAGCGCACCGCCGTTCAGGCTGTGAAGCTTGCCCCAGTGCGGTCGCCCATCATGGCGACGGAAGATCGGCTCGATCAGGTCATACAGAAACGCGAAGTCGTCCCTATAGTGCGTGTGCACGGCGACCGAGCCGCGCGGCCCGCCCTGGAAGGGCGACAGCCAGGCGTCATCGGCCGCTATCCGACGCACCTCGATTGGGAAAAAGACATCCGGCCGCTCCTTCTCCAGGGTTGCGACTACCTCCTGCAAAGCCTGAAGCTGGTGTTCGACCGGTAGGTGAAACTCCATTTCGTTGAAGCGCACCGGTCGTTCCGTCGACAGGAGCTTCCAGCCCTCATCGACCGCAGTCTCGGGCTTGGCGCTGGCCAGCAGGGCGCGCCCCGCCGCCTTGCGCAGCGGAGTCGAGAACCCCAGAAGGTTTCGCAGCCCCTTCAAGGCGTCGAGGAAGGCCGTGTCCTGATCGGGACCACGCGCCTCGGCGGGATCGTCAGTCTCATCGTGACTGATGCCGACCGCCAGGCCGGTGAAAGGAACGGCGAAGAACTCGAAATTCCGATGTTTCGCCCAGCGCGCCTCGGCGTTGGCCAGCGCGTCCGCGAACGGCTCGATCCACACCCGTCGGCGAACGCGGCGATTGGCGGTGGTCTTCAGCCGCACATGGGCGATCACCCCCAGCGACCCGAGTGACACCCTGGCGGCCTGGAAGATCTCAGGCTCGCGCGTTGCGTCGCAGTCGATCACCTCGCCGCCCGGCGTAACCAGCCGCAGGCCCGTTACATCGCCATGCAGGGCCTGAAGCCTGGCGCCGGTGCCGTGCGTGGCTGTGGCTAGGGCTCCAGCCAGCGACTGCTTGTTGATGTCGGGCAGATTGGCCATGGCCCGCCCCTTGGCGGCGAGGGCCGGACCCAGGGCGCCGAGCCGCGTGCCCGCCATGACGACAGCCTCGTCGCCTTCCCAGCCAACGATACCGGACATGGCGTCCAGCGAGACCAGCGCGCCGCTGGTCGGAGCCAAAGCCGTGAACGAATGCCCCGCTCCGACCGGCCGGATCGGCGCGGCGGCGGTCTTGAGCATCAGAGCCAGCTCGGCCTCGTCCTTGGGGGCCAACCGCGCGGAGGGATAGGCGGTCTGGACGCCGGACCAGTTGCGCCACAGCAGCTTGCCCTGAGCATTGACCGACGGCGGCGCCGCGGGTTCAGGCTTGTCATGCGTGGCGATCAGAAATCCCGCGCCGCCCGTGGCGACCACCGCGGCTCCCGTTCCACCCGCGACCAGAGCACCTCGTCTCGAAATCATCGCTGTTCCCCGCCTATGCGGGATCTTCGCGCCCCGCCATGAATCGTATGAGGCCCTGGAAATCGGACGGCGTGCAAGCCACGCACTGACCGGACGCTGGCATGGCCTTGTAGCCCTGAACCGAATGATCGAGCAGAACGGCCTCTCCCTGCTTCCAGCGCGGGTCCCAGGCCGCCCGATCATGGACCAGCGGCGCGCCCGTGCCCGGCGTGGCGTGACAGGCCTTGCACGAGGTTTCGTATAGGCCCGCCAGGTGCGGATCGGCCGGCTTGAGCAACAGGGCTTGCTCGGGCGTCGGGGTAGGCGGGATCTTTTGACCGCAGGCGACAAGCAACAGTGAGGTCAGCGACAGGACGAGCGCGACGCGCATCAGGCGTCGATCCCGTGCAGCCTCTTGGCCGCCGTAACGGTGTTGGCCAGGAGGCAGGCGATCGTCATCGGCCCCACCCCGCCCGGCACGGGCGTGATCGCGCCAGCCACGGCCCTGGCTTCATCGAACGCGACGTCGCCGACCAGCCGGGTCTTGCCGGCGGCGGCCGCGACCGGATCGCGGGACGGAAAACGGCTGATGCCAACATCGATGACCACAGCGCCCGGCTTGATCCAGTCGCCCTTGACCATCTCGGCCCGACCGACAGCGGCGACGACGATGTCGGCCTGCCGAACGATGCCCGGCAGGTCCACGCTGCGTGAATGGGCGATGGTAACGGTGCAGTCGGCGGCCAGCAGCATCTGCGCCATCGGCTTGCCCATCAAATTTGAACGGCCGATGACCACCGCCGACTTGCCGCGCAGGTCGCCCATCACGTCCTTCAACAGCATCATGCAGCCCAGCGGCGTGCAGGGCGTCAATGCGGGCAGTCCACTGGCGAGCCGGCCGGCGTTCAGTACGGTCAGGCCATCGACATCCTTGTCGGGCGAGATCGCCGCGACGATGTCGCGCCTGGCTTCAAATGGTCGGGGACCGGGAAACTGCACAAGCACGCCGTGGATAGCCGGGTCGGCGTTCAGCTTCGCCGACCAGCGCCAGAAGCTCGTCCTGCGCTGGCATCCGCAGGCAGACTGGTGCGTTTCGGAGTCACATGCCGGCCGCTTCGGACTGCACGCCCTTGTTGCGGACATAGACCTCGACTGGCGGGATCCATCGCCGACCAGCACCACGGCCAGACCTGGTGTGAGACCGTGACTGGCCTTCAACGCACGCACCTCCTCGCCGATCCGCGCGCGCAGATCGGCCGCGAATGCCTTGCCGTCGATGATCCTGGCCTCGGACATGGGCTAGCCTCCCGGTTTCGCCGTGCCTAACCGCTCGCTTTGATGTGCGCAACGCTGGCGTGGCCGAAGCACAATCATGTTAGACGCAGGATCATGGCAGTTGCGTCCTCAACCTCACGCGCCGATGTCGTCCTGGTGGGTGGCGGCCTCGCCAACGGGCTGATCGCCCTGAGGCTCAAGGCCATGCGCCCTGACCTGCGGGTCGTGTTGCTGGAACGCGATACGCGAGATCGGCGGCGAACATACCTGGTGCCACTTTCAGACCGACGTCAGCGCCGGAATCGGCGGATGGCTGAGGCCGCTGATCGTCCATCGCTGGGCCGGCTACGATGTCCGCTTCCCGGCACATTCGCGGGCCCTGGACACCCCCTATCTGGCCATCACCTCGGAGCGCCTCCATCAGACGGTCATTGCCGCGCTCGGCGAGGATGCCTGGCTCGGCGCGGCGGTTTCCGACGTGTCGCCCCATCAGGTCACCCTGCAGGATGGTCGACGGATCACCGCCGCCGCGGTCATCGATGGACGGGGTCCCCGCCGCAGCCGCAGTCTGGCGCTGGGCTGGCAGAAGTTCCTTGGACAAGGGGTGCGCCTGACGGCGCCGCATGGCCTGACCCGCCCGATCATCATGGACGCCACCGTTCCCCAGACGGACGGCTATCGCTTCCTGTATGTGCTGCCGCTGGATCCGAATCGCCTGCTGATCGAGGACACCCGCTACAGCGACGGGCCCGACCTGGATCACTCCGACCTGCGCGCCGCCATCGCGGCCTATGCCGGCCAACAGGGCTGGAGCATCGCCAAGGTCGAACGCGAGGAGCACGGCGTACTGCCCATCGCCCTGGCCGGCGACATCGACGCCTATTGGCGCGAGGCCCGCGCCCAGGTGGCCGAGGTTGGCCTGCGCGCCGCGCTGTTCCAGCCCACGACCGGCTATTCCCTGCCCGACGCGGCGCGGCTGGCCGATCAGATCGCGGCCCTGCCGCACATCACCAGCGCCCACGTTCGCACGTGCGTCGAGACGCACTCCAAGGCCACTTGGCGTCGTCGGCGATTCTTCCGGCTCCTGAACCGAATGCTGTTCAAGGCCTGCGCGCCAGACCAGCGCTACAAGGTGCTGGAGCGCTTCTACCGCTTGGGCGCGCCGCTCATCCAGCGCTTCTACGCCGCTAGGTTGACGCCTTTTGACCGGATGCGCGTCCTTACCGGCAAACCGCCCGTACCTATTCTCGCCGCCCTGGGGTATCTGGGCGAACGCTCCGTGATCGAGGACTAAGCAGCATGTCTCATCCCAAGCCGCGCGCGGCCGTTATCGGCTCCGGCTTCGGCGGCCTGTCCCTGGCCATTCGCCTGCAATCCTCGGGCTTCGACGTCACCGTCTTCGAAGGGCGCGACAAGCCCGGCGGCCGCGCCTACGTCTGGGAAGACGAAGGGTTCATCTTCGACGCCGGCCCGACGGTGATCACCGATCCGGACTGCCTCAAGGAGCTGTTCACGATCAGCGGTCGCAAGATCGAGGACTATGTCGAGCTGATGCCGGTGAACCCGTTCTATCGGCTGGTCTGGGAAGACGGCGACGTGTTCGACTACGTCAACGATCAGGCCGAACTGGACCGCCAGATCGCCGCCCGCAATCCGGCCGACGTCGAGGGTTATCGCCGCTTCCACGCCTATTCCGAGGAGCTCTATCAGAAGGGCTATGTCGAGCTGGGCGCCGTGCCGTTCCTCGACATTCGCAGCATGATCTCGTCGGCTCCGGCCCTGATGAAGCTGCAGGCCTGGCGCAGCGTGTATGACAAGGTCTCGTCCTTCGTGAAGGACGAGCACGTCCGCCAGGCGATGTCGTTCCACAGCCTGCTGGTCGGCGGCAGTCCGTTCGCCACCTCGTCGATCTACGCCCTGATCCACGCCCTTGAGCGTCGCGGCGGCGTGTGGTTCCCGCGCGGCGGCACCGGCGCGTTGATCCGTGGCCTGGTGCGTTTGCTGGAAGACCTGGGCGGCACGATCCGCCTGAATGCTCCCGTCCAAAAGATCGCAACGCGGGACGGGCGCGTCACGGGCGTCATCAACCATGAAGGCGACTTCGAAGCCTTCGACACCGTCGCCTCGAACGCCGACGTGATGCACACCTATCGCGAGCTGCTGGTGGACGATCCCCGCGGCAAGAAGGTGGGCAAGGCGCTGGAGAAGAAGCGCTGGAGCCCTTCGCTGTTCGTGATCTATTTCGGCCTCAAGGCCGAGCACCCCGAAATCCGCCACCACACGATCTGCTTTGGCCCCCGCTATCGCGAGCTGATCGGCGAGATCTATAACAAGGACGGCTTGGCCGACGACTTCTCGCTGTATCTGCACTCCCCCTGCGCCACCGATCCTGGCATGGCCCCTCCGGGCTGCAGCAGCTTCTACGTGCTGTCGGTCGTTCCGAATCTCGAGACCGCCGATATCGACTGGAGCGAGCAAGGCCCGGCCTATCGCGACAAGATCCTGAAGTATCTCGAGGATCGCTACATCCCCAACCTGTCGCGAGATCTGGTGACCAGCCGGATCTTTACCCCCGACGATTTCACCACAGAGCTCAACGCCTGGAACGGCGCTGCCTTCTCGCTGGAGCCGCTGCTGACCCAGAGCGCGTTCTTCAGGACGCACAATCGCGATGACGTCATCCCCAACCTCTATTTCGTCGGGGCAGGCACCCATCCCGGCGCAGGCATTCCCGGCGTGGTCGGCTCGGCCAAGGCCACAGCCGGGCTGATGATCGACGATTTCCAGACGGAACCGGCGTGAGTGATCTAGAGATCCAGAGCCGCGAGGCGATCCAGAAGGGCAGCAAGAGCTTCGCCGCCGCGGCCGCCCTGTTCGACCCGGAAACCCGGGCCGACGCCGAGATGCTCTACGCCTGGTGCCGCCACTGCGACGACGTGATCGACGGCCAGACCCTTGGCCATGGCATGAGCCCGGTCGAAGACGCTCCGGCGCGTCTGGCCGCGCTCTACGCCCAGACCAGAGCGGCGCTCGCTGGCGAGCCGCCCGCGGATCCGCAGTTCGCGGCCTTCCAGACCGTGGCCCGGCGTCGCCAGATCCCCGAGCGCTACGCTCTCGACATGATCGACGGCTTCGCCATGGACGTCGAAGGTCGTCGCTACCAGACGCTGGACGAACTGCTCGACTATTGCTGGGGCGTGGCGGGCGTGGTCGGAACGATGATGGCCTTGGTCATGGGCGTGAAGCCTGACGACCTGCCGACCCTGCGCCGCGCCCAGGACCTGGGCCTGGCGTTCCAGCTGACCAATATCGCCCGCGACATCATCGAGGACGCTCGCAACGACCGGATCTACGTCCCTCGCGCCTGGCTGGCCGAGTTTGGTGTTCCGGAAACGGCGGTGGCCGATCCGGCTCATCGTGAGGCGATCGCGGTGATCGCCAGTCGCCTCGTCCATGCCGCCGAGCCCTATTACGCCTCGGCCCGCTGGGGACTGCGAGATCTGCCCGTTCGCTGCGCCTGGGCGATCGCTGCGGCGCGCGGCGTCTATCGCCAGATCGGCCTGGACGTCATCGACGAAGGCGCCCAGGCCTGGGACGAGCGCGTGGTGGTCAGCGGCCGCATGAAGGCGTGGCGGGCGCTGGAAGGCGGCGTGATCGCCCTGCGTTCAGCGGTCTGGGATCGGGCGATCAAGCCGCCGGCGCGGCCCGACATGTGGTCGAAGATCTAGGCTTCGACGCCCATGGCCTTCAGCTGGGCTTTCAGTTCGCGAACCGGCTTGGCCCACAGGAACCCAAACGACACCGCGCCCTCCTTGGTGTGCACGGCGTGATGGATGCGGTGGGCCTGGATCCGCGTCTTCCAGAAGCCCGACTTGCCGAATGGCACCTTGAAGCGCTTGTGCACCAGCCCGTCGTGGAAGGCGAAATACATGAAGCCATAGGCGGTGATCCCGAGGCCCACCGGCAGCAGCCACGGCGTGCCATGCACCCCGAAATAGATCGCCACGATGGCCGGAGCCGCAAAGACCACGGCGAACAGGTCGTTCAGTTCGAACAGCCCCTCGCGCGGTTCATGGTGCGACTTGTGCCAGACCCACATGAACCCATGCATCACATAGCGATGAGTCACCCAGGCGAAGCCCTCCATGAAGGCGAAGGCGGCCAGGAAGAGCACGATATCAAGCGCCAGGGTCGTCATCACGGGTCCTATCGACGCGACAGTCGCGCCAGGGTCTGGGCCAGCGCCAAGCCGGCCAGGCCGGCGGCGGCGAGCACGCCCCAAGCCTTATACACCTCTGAAATTGTCGCGTCGCGCCAGAGGACGCCTTGATAAGCGTCAATGACCCAGGCGTGGGGCGGGGTTCGCCGCCGGCCACGCCGAGATAGATCAGCGCCGGCACGGCCATGCCGCCGATCGCGGCCAGCACCGGCAGGCGGCGCTGCGCGGGGGTGGTCTCGCGTCCGGCAGATCGAGACCAGCCCCAGCGCCAGACCGGCCGCGCAGACCGCCGTGGCCAGGGTGGTCGGCAGCCAAAGACCGATATGCTGGATCACCCCGACGCCGTAGACGAGCTGGGCCGTCGCGAAAATCGCTACGGCCTGGACGATCCCCTGCCCCACCAGGAAGACGAACTTTCCGGTGATCACCGGTCCCATGCCCGCCACGCCGGCCAGCAGGCGATCGGCGACCCCCGTGCGGCGCTCGTCCATAAGGCCCAGCGCGCCCTGCATGGCCGAGAACAGGGCGAACAGGATCAGCACCGCCCCGGCGTAATAGGCGATCACCGCCCCGCCCTTGCGGGCGCCCAGCAGGTCCTCGCGATCGAACAGGTCGCCCTCGGTCGCCTTGGGTGGCGTGGCCTTGAGAATGCTGGCGGCCATGTCGAGATTGTCGGTCTGGTCCGCCGTCAGGTCGCCGATCGCGGGGCGGATCTGGTCGACGCTGCGGCGCAGGGCGGCGTCAGGGGCGGCGCGGACCAGGGCCTGCTGCACTCGAGCCTGGGCTAGGGGCGCGGCCACAGCGCGGCCAGGATCGGCGATGATCAGGAAGGGCCGGCCCGCGACCGAGGGATCGCTCCGCAGCACCAGACCGGCGTCGGCCTGGCCTGATTTCACCCGGGCCCGCACGGCCTCGACGGTGGCGGGCGTGACGATCTCGGCGCGGATCTCGGGACTGGCCAGCAGGGCCTGGGTCAGACGCCCGGTGGTCTCTGTCCGCGCCATGTCGGCCACGGCCAGCTTAGGCTTGATGTCCTCGCCGGTGGCCCCGGCGAACACTGAACTGAAGATCAGAAACACCAGCGGCGGCAGCAGGAAGGTCATGACCAGGGCCGCGCGGTCACGCCACAGCTCCAGCGCCATGACGCGAACCATGGCCAGGGTCATCTGGATCGGGATCATGCCGCCAGCTTCCGCTCGGCCACCAGGCTGAAAAGGTTGTGCAGCGACGGCTCGCGAACCCGGATCTCGCGGGGGACCAGGCCGGCCTTGCGCAGCCGCTTGTCCAGCCGACCGGCGGCGGCGTAGCCGTCAAGGTCGAGCCGAACCCAGAGATTGGCCCGGCGGGCGGCCCTGGCCAGTCCCTCGGCGAGCAGCACGGCTTCACAGGCCGCGTCGGGCTCGACCGACAGTTCGACCAGCACCTCCATCCGGGCGCCGAAGGCCTGGGTGATCAGGCTCTGGGGTTCGCCCTCCAGCACCATGCGGCCTTCGCGCAGGAAGCCGACGCGATCGGCCAGGGCCCGGGCCTGGTCAAGGTCGTGGGTGGTAAGCAGCACCGCCACGCCGATGTCGCGCAGGCCCCGGATCACGGCGTCCAGCGCCTCGCGGGCGTCGATATCGACCCCGACCGTCGGCTCGTCGAGAATCAGCAGGGCCGGCTCATGGACGATAGCGGCGGCGATGTTGGCGCGGCGCTGATAGCCGCCCGACAGGTGGCGTATGGGCACGTGAGCCCGATCGATCGTGCGGGTCAGCTCCAGCGCCCGCTGGACGGCGGCGGGGATGGCCCCGCGCGGCATCCGGGCCAGGCTGGCGAAGGTCTCCAGGTTCTCGGCCACGGTCAGGTGGGCGTAAAGCGCGATCTCCTGCGGCGCCAGGCCGAGGCTGGATCGCGCGGCGTTCTGGCGGAAGGGGTCCTGTCCGTTCAGCCGCACTTCGCCGCTGTCCGGACGAAACCGGCCGCAGATGGTCTTGATCAGGGTGGTCTTGCCGGCTCCGTTCGAACCCAGCAGGGCATAGATCTCGCCCGGAGACAGGGTCAGGTCCACCCCGTTCAGCACGGCCTTGTCGCCATAGGCGTGGACCGCGCACCTTACCGTCAGAATCGGAGAAGCGGTCACGCCGCCGCCTTGCGCCCGGCGAAGAGGCGACCGACATAGCCGGCCACGAGGTCGCAGCCGCCCACGGCGTCCAGCGCCGCCTGGCCGGCCGCGAGATGGCCTTCCATGGCGGACCGGGCGCCCTCGATCCCCAGCAGCGAGACGGCCGTGGTCATGCCGGCGTCCTGACCGACATCCTTGCCTGCGCTCTCGGCCGAGCCCTCGGCGTCGATCAGGTCATCGCAGATCTGGAAGGCCAGACCCGCCCGCCAGCCGAACTCGCCGACGGCGGCGACGGCGGCGTCGGACGCGCCGGCGATCCGGGCGCCGGACTGGGCGGCGGCCATGATCAGCACGCCGGTCTTTTCATGGTTGAGGCGGTCGATGGACGGCAGGTCGCGCAGCTGGTCGCGTTCGGGCACGGTCCTGCGCCTGGCCGGCGATCAGGCCCGAAAAGCCGACGGACCCGGCGATGCGGCCGGCGATCTCGGCGCGAAGCTCGCCGGTCAGGTGCGGATCGGCGGCGATCACGGCATAGGCCTGGTTCAGCAGCCCGACCCCGGCCAGGATCGCCGTGGCCTCGTCATAGGCCCGGTGGATGGTCGGCAGGCCGCGCCGCAGGCCGGCATTGTCCATCGACGGCAGGTCGTCGAGGATCAGCGACGAGGCGTGGACCATCTCGAAGGCGCAGGCGGTATCCAGGGCCGTGTTTTCGGTCGCGCCGAACTGCGTTGCGGTCAGCAGGGTCAGCATCGGGCGGAAACGTTTGCCCGGAGCCAAAAGGGCGTAGCGCACCGCCTCCACCAGCCGGTCCGGAGCCGTGCCCGGCCGGGGCGCGAGCTCGGCCAGGCGTCGATCGACGCCGGCCCGCAGGGCCTCAAGTCGCTGAAGATAGGCGGCGTTGTCATCCATTAGCGGATCGCGGCATGCCCGAACGCCCCGATGTGGGCCGGCTCATTTGAAGGCGCCCGCAACAAGCGTCAAGCAGCCCCCACTTGACCCGAAGCCCGGGTCGGCGTTTTCCACGGTCATGACCCAGTCCTTCCCATCCCCCGCCGCTCACCTCCGCGCCGTCATGGCCGAGCTGGGCGTCGCCGGCCTGCCCGCCGATGGCGGCGTCCCGGTGCGTTGTCCGCTGGACGGCGCGATCCTGACCCAGGTGGCCTATGACGACGCCCGCGCCATAGAGGCCAAGGTCTCCGCCGCCGCGCGGGCCTTCCGCGACTGGCGCACCGTGCCCGCACCGCGCCGGGGCGAGCTGGTGCGCCTGCTGGGCGAGGAACTGCGCGCCGCCAAGGATCAGTTGGCCGCCATCGTCACCCTGGAAGCCGGCAAGATCGCCTCGGAGGCGGCCGGCGAGGTTCAGGAGATGATCGACATCTGCGACTTCGCGGTCGGACTGTCGCGCCAGCTCTACGGCCTGACCATCACCTCGGAACGGCCCGGCCACGCCATGCGCGAGACCTGGCATCCGCTCGGCCCCGTCGTCGTGATCAGCGCCTTCAACTTCCCGGTCGCGGTCTGGGCCTGGAACGCGGCCCTGGCGCTGGTCTGCGGTAACCCCGTGATCTGGAAGCCCTCGGAAAAGACGCCGCTGACCGCCATCGCCACTCACGCGATCCTGGAGCGCGCCATCGCCCGCTTCGGCGATGCGCCCGAAGGCCTGTGCTCGGTGGTCCTGGGCGGCCGCGACGCCGGCGAGCGGCTGGTGCGCGATCCGGCCATCCCGCTGGTCAGCGCCACCGGCTCCACCCGCATGGGCCAGGCCGTCGCTCCGATCGTCGCCGGCCGCTTTGGCCGCTCGATCCTGGAGCTGGGCGGCAACAACGCCATGATCGTCACCCCTAGCGCCGACCTCTCGCTGGCCGTCCGCGCCATCGTCTTCTCGGCGGCCGGCACGGCCGGCCAGCGCTGCACCAGCCTGCGCCGGCTGATCGTCCACGAGAGCCTGGTCGACAAGGTCGCCGACGCGGTCGAGAGCGCCCTTTCCCGTCTCCCGGTCGGTGATCCGCGCCGGGACGGCGTGCTGCTGGGTCCGCTGCACGACAAGGCCGCCTATGAGGCCTTCGTCGCGGCGATGGATCAGGTCCGGGCCGACGGCGGGACCGTCAGCGGCGGCGAGCGCCTGCTGATCGACGAGCATCCGGAGGCCTATTACGTCCGCCCCGCCCTCGCCCGCCTGGCCGGTCCCAGCGCCGGCATGCAGCGCGAGACCTTCGCCCCCCTGCTGCACGTCGTGCCCTATCGCGACTTCGACGAGGCCGTGGCGATCCAGAATGATGTGCCCCAGGGCCTGTCGTCCTGCGTGATGACCAATTACGTCCGCGAGGCCGAAGCCTTCCTGTCGGCCGCCGGCAGCGACTGCGGCATCGCCAACGTCAATATCGGCCCCTCGGGCGCCGAGATCGGCGGCGCGTTTGGCGGCGAAAAGGAAACCGGCGGCGGTCGCGAGAGCGGCTCCGACAGCTGGAAGCAGTACATGCGTCGCCAGACCGCGACGGTGAACTATTCGGGAGCCCTGCCCCTGGCGCAGGGGGTGAGGTTTGATCTGTAAGTTCTGAGCCACTGGCCCCCTACGGGCTGCTGCGCAGCCGTCTTCCCCCGTAGGGGGAAGACGATAGCGGTCCGTAGGGGGCAAGTGTCAGCGACCTCGCGCTTTCGCTGCGATGGTGATGGGAAGGGTCGCGGAGCGTCCGGGCCTCGCCCGGATGTGAGTTAGACAAATACCGTTTCGACGAAGACGAACGCTCCGCGTGATCGTTCTGGCGAAAGCGCGCGGCGCTCGAGCCCTGTTGGGGCCTCGCCGCCTTGAAGCCTCCGACGGGCGGACGGGATAGCGTTCCCCGCCCGGACTGCGCGTTCTTCCGAACCCGCCTGCTGCTCGTTCGACCCTCGAGGTCACGTCGTTTTAGTTTTCCTCGGCCGACCGCCGCCAGAGAACAACGAGGTTGACGGCCCGGAGCGCAAGACGCCCCTCCCGCCATCGATTGAGCTTCCCGCTCGATCACACCCCGCCGCCGCATCGGTCGCTGGCCTTGCGCCCTTTCCTTGCGACGAGGTGGCTACAGAATACGGGAGGTTTGAACGCGGAGGACGGGCGCGCTCGATCTATTTTTACAGCGTTGATTTTGTTGCCATTCATAGGCGACCACTCGGGGATAGAGCGCGGTTTATCCCCGTACTTGCCCCCTACGGGCTGCTGCGCAGCCGTCCTCCCCCGGAGGGGGAAGATGAAACGCGCCGACCTCATCTTCCCCCTACGGGGGAGGACGACCTGCGCAGCAGGTCAGGAGGGGGCCAGCGGCGTTGGCCGACGGACCCCGCCGACCGCCCCTACAGCGGGATGTTGTCGTGCTTCTTCCAGGGGTTGGACAGTTCCTTGCCCTTCAGGCTCTTGAGCCCGCGCACGATCCGACGGCGGGTGCCGTGGGGCATGATCACGTCGTCGATATAGCCACGCGAGGCGGCCACGAACGGGTTGGCGAAGGCGGTCTTGTACTCGGCCTCGCGGGCGGCCAGGGCCACCGGATCCTTGGCCTCGGCGCGGAAGATGATCTCGACGGCGCCCTTGGCGCCCATCACCGCGATCTCGGCGGTGGGCCAGGCATAGTTGAGGTCGCCGCGCAGGTGCTTGGAGCTCATCACGTCATAGGCCCCGCCATAGGCCTTGCGGGTGATCACCGTGATCTTCGGCACCGTGGCCTCGGCATAGGCGAACAGCAGCTTGGCGCCGTGTTTGATCAGGCCGCCATATTCCTGCTTGGTGCCTGGCATGAAGCCCGGGACGTCGACCAGGGTGATGATCGGAATGTTGAAGGCGTCGCAGAAGCGCACGAAGCGCGCGGCCTTGCGCGAGCTGTCGATGTCCAGAACGCCGGCCAGCACCTGGGGCTGGTTGGCGACGATGCCCACGCTCTCACCGTCCATGCGGGCAAAGCCGCAGATGATGTTCTTGGCCCAGTCGCTTGAAATCTCGAAGAAGTCGGCCTCGTCGACGATCTTCAGGATCAGCTCTTTCATGTCATAGGGCTTGCCTGGATCGCTGGGGATCAGGGTGTCGAGGCTGGGCTCCTCGCGCAGGGCCTCGTCGAAGCTCTCGCGCTCGGGCGCCGGCTCGCGGTTGGAGCTGGGCAGGAAGTCGACCAGGCGGCGCACCTGGGTCATGGCCTCCAGGTCGTTCTCGAACGCGCCCTCGGCGACGCCGGACTTGGCCGCGTGCACCCGGGCCCCGCCCAGTTCCTCGGCGGTGACCACCTCGTTGGTGACGGTCTTGACCACGTCAGGACCGGTCACGAACATGTAGCTGGTGTCCTTCACCATGAAGATGAAGTCGGTCATGGCGGGCGAATAGACGTCGCCGCCGGCGCAGGGGCCCATGATCACGCTGATCTGCGGCACCACGCCCGAGGCCATGACGTTCTCGAGGAAGATGTCGGCATAGCCGGCCAGGCTGTCGACGCCCTCCTGGATGCGCGCGCCGCCGGCGTCGAACAGGCCGATGATCGGCGCGCCGACCTTCATGGCCTGGCGCTGGACCTTGACGATCTTGGCTGCGTGGGCGCCCGACAGCGAGCCGCCGAACACCGTGAAATCCTTGGAGAAGACGTAGACGACCTTGCCGTTGATCGTGCCCCAGCCGGTGACGACGCCGTCACCGGGGATCTTCTGGTCCTGCATGCCGAAGTCGTGCACTGCGGTGCTCGACGAACATGTCGAACTCCTCGAAGCTGTTCTCGTCGAGCAGCAGGTCGATGCGCTCGCGGGCGGTCAGCTTGCCCTTGGCGTGCTGGCTGGCCACGCGCTTTTCGCCGCCGCCGGCCCGCGCCTGCTCGCGCCGACGTTCTCGAGTTCTTCGAGAATGTTCTGCACGCGACGAAACTCCCCTGCTCTCCCAGCGATCTCCCGAACACTGGGGGCCGCCTTATCGAGCGAGGGGTAAAGCCGCGCGGCCGTGCTGGCAAGCCAGCCCTTACGGCAGTGCAGCAATGACCGTGTGGCGACCTAACCGCGCAAGGCCGCGAACCACTGTTCCAGCACCCGGGCCTCGACCGACAGCAGCAGGGCGCGGAGCCTTGCCTCGTCGTCCTGGCCCCATTGCTCGGCCTGGAACAGTTCTTCCAGGCGCGACAGGTCCAGCGCCTGCTGGCCGTCGATCTGGCCCGCGCGCACCGCCAGGGCCAGCACGGTCGAGCCCAGCAGGCCGGCGGCATAGGCCACGCCCGCCAGCGAGAAGTCGTCCAGCGACAAGGCCAGGGCCTCGACGGCCGCCAGAGTTTCCGGCGGCTGCGGCGAATGGATGATTCCGGCGACGGGCGTGAAGGTCACGCCCAGCGTCTGGCCCGCCCAGTCCAGCACCGGCTGCCACTCGCGGTCCTGGCGCTGGACCAGCGGCGTGGGATGCTCGGCGCGGTAGCACAGCAGGTCAGAGCCGGCATAGGCGGCGACCTCCTTGGCGACTTCGGCGCGGGTCTCGGAGATCCGGTCGATGGCGGTGAAGGCCAGGCGGGTGGCCGGCATCACCGTGGAATCGATGACCTTTGCCTGCGCCTCCCACTCGTCGGCCACCAGTTGGGCCAGGGCCGGGGTCGGCAGGATCAGGGGCGACTTGGCCGGCGACTTGGGCGTGCGGCCATCCAGATGCACCGCAAAGCCGCCGTTCCCCTTTTCGCTGGCAACCGGCGCGACGGTCGCAGCCTTGTAGAAGCGGCGCGGCTTGTGGAGCAGGTCTGGCTTTTCTGACACGCGCGGCATTCCCTGGAGTGGGCCGCGACGGAAACGCGCGGCCTGGGCGTTGAATGATCAAAGTCAGTTCGTCGCGCAAGGGAGAGCGTCTTGAGTTTGCCTTCCAGGGACATGATGGCGGCGATCGCCGTCACCCGTTTCGGCCTCGGGGCCAGGCCGGGCGAGATCGCGGCGGCCGGCGGTGATCCGCAAGGTTGGCTGACGGCGCAGATCCGTCCCGCCGGCGCCGACCTGCCCAAGGACGACGGCGCGACTGCGGCCAGCCGCTTCCTGGCGATGGACGCCTATCGCAAGGACCGCCAGGCGGCGCGCAAGGAAGTCCAGAAAACAGGCGACAAGACGAGCGACGCCGCCGAGCAACTGAAGGACGCGCAGAGGATGCTGCGCGAGACCGTGGCCGGCGACTTCCTGGCCCGCGCGCGCTTGGCCGCCAATACGCCCGACGGCTTTCGCGAGCGCTGGACGCTGTTCTGGGCCAACCACTTCACCGTCTCGGCCACCAAGCAGATCACCGGCGTGCTGGTGGGACCGTTCGAGCGCGAGGCCATTCGCCCCAATGTGTTCGGACGCTTCGAGGACCTGCTGGTCGCCTCGACCGCCCATCCGGCCATGCTGACCTATCTGGACCAGGCCCAGTCGATCGGTCCCAACAGCCGCGCCGCAGCCTTCGCCGCCCGCCGCCAGGCCGGCAAGCGCCAGCCAGGTCTCAACGAGAACCTGGCCCGCGAGATCCTGGAGTTGCACACCCTGGGCGTCGGCTCCGGCTACACCCAGGCCGATGTCACCGAGTTCGCCCGCGCCCTGACCGGCTTCAGCCTAGGCCGTGACGAGGACGACCGAGCCGGCCAGTTCGTGTTCCGCGAGAACGCCCACGAGCCGGGCGCGCGCGAGATCCTGGGTCGCCGCTACAACGAGGCGGGCCTCGACCAGGGGCTGACCGCCCTGAAGATCCTGGCCGCCGACCCGCGCACCGCCCGCCACGTCTGCGCCAAGATCGCGACGCACTTCGTTTCCGACACGCCGCCGCCCGGCTTGGTGGCCGCGCTGGAAAAGCGCTGGATGGAGACCGGCGGCCGGCTGGACGCCGTGGCCAGGACCCTGATCGCCGCGCCGGAAGCCTGGGACCCGGCAGCCGCCAAGTTCAAGACGCCTTACGAATTCACACTGTCGACCTGGCGACTGGTCGGGGCCGAACCCTCGGCCGTCGAGCGGCTAGCGCCGATCCTGACGGGACTGGGCCAGAAGCCGTTCTCGCCCCCTCCCCCAAGGGCTGGCCAGAAGAGGCCCAGGCCTGGGCCTCGCCCGACGGCCTGATCAAGCGGATGCAGTGGAGCCAGGGCTTCGCCGCCGTGGTCGGCGACCGCCTGGACCCCAACGCCACCGCGCTGGAGGCCCTGGGCGCGCGCCTGACCCCGCCTGTCGCCAAGGCCGTGTCGCGGGCCGAGACCCGCCGCGAAGCCTTCGCCCTTCTCGTGATGAGCCCGGAGTTTCAACGCCGATGACCGCTCAAACCTCCCGCAGGTCGTTCCTGACCCTGGCCGCGAGCCTGGGCGTCTCGATCAGTTTCGTGGGCCGCCAGGCCTTCGCCGCCGGCGAAGGCGACCTGGCCCGCCGCAAGATGGTGGTGGTGATCTGCCGGGGCGGCATGGACGGCCTGTCGGTGGCCCCACCGGTCGGCGACCCCGCCTATGCAGGCCTGCGCGGCGCGATCGCCCTGAAGCCGGAAGACACCCTGAAGCTGGACGGAACCTTCAGCCTGCACCCCGAGCTGTCTTCAGTGCACAGGCTGGCCCTGAAGGGTCAGGCCCGCATCGCCCCGGCCATCGCCAGCCCCGACCGCGCCCGCTCGCACTTCGAGGCCCAGGACGTGCTGGAGACCGGCGAGGCTCAGGTCTATGGCGGCGAGACCGGCTGGCTGAACCGCACGCTGGAGGCCCTGTCGCCGGCGCGCAAGGTCGAGGGCCTGTCGGTCGGAACCACCGCCCCGCTGATCCTACGCGGCAAGGTCCAGGCCGCCAGCTGGTCGCCGGGCAAGGGCGTCGACGAGACCGCCCGCCTGCCGACCCTGCTGCAGGACCTCTATCGCAATGATCCGCTGATGGGCCCGGCCTTCGCGCGCGGCCTGGAGACCGAGACCATGGCCCAGGCGGCCATGACCGCCATGGCGCCCAGCCCGGCCCAGACCGAGATGGCGGCCGCGACGCCCGCCAGCGGGCAGATGGCAGCCATTTCGCCCACCATGGCCAATGACCGCAACGGTCGCCAGGGTCGCCAGGCGGCGCAGAAGCTGGGCTCGACCCTGGCCGGCTTCATGAACCAGCCGGGCGGGCCGCAGATCGCCGCCGTCTCGCTGGACGGCTTCGACACCCATGCCGGCCAGCCCGGACAGATCGCCACCCGCCTGTCCTATCTGGACGCGGTGCTGGATGGACTGAACACCGGCCTGGGCGAGCAGTGGAAGAACACCGTGGTCGTGGTGGTCACCGAGTTTGGCCGCACCGCCCGGGTCAATGGCACCGGCGGCACCGACCACGGCACGGCCTCGACGGCGCTTATGCTGGGCGGCGGCTTGAAAGCCGGCGGCATTATCGGCGACTGGCCGACCCTGTCGCAGCAGGCCCTGTTCGAGAACCGCGACCTGGCCCCCACGCTGGACATGCGCGGCCTGTTCAAGGGCGTGCTGGCCGACCACATGGGCGTCGACCGCGCGGTGCTGGAGAGCAAGGTGTTCCCCGATAGCGCTGGGGCTCGCCCCGTGACCGGCTTGGTCTAACACACAAAATCTTGTCATCCCGGAAGCCTCGCAGAGGCTCTCCGGGACCCAGGGGCAAGCGCACTGCAGTGGCCCCTGGGTCCCGGCTCTCCGCTACGCTGCGGCCGGGATGACAAGCTATTTTGTTAGCAAAAATATAGAGTTATCACCACGGAACCACGTCGAACGCCATCGTCAGCCGGTGCTCGGGCGATGTGAAAGCCCGGGTGCCGTGCCACAGGTAGGACGGGAACAGCACCAGCATGCCCGGTTGGGGGCGCACCTCGTGTTCCGGCCCCAGCACCGGCCGGGTGACGCAACCGGGCTGGCCGAACTTGATCCAGCCTTCGCGTGTGTCGGCGTCGGCGACGCCGCCGGGCAGGTCCAGATAGAAGGCCGACGAGATCCAGCCGCGCGGATGCACATGGTCGGCGTGGAAGCCGTTCGGCCGCAGCCGCACCGACCAGCCGCCGCTGAACCGGAAATCCCCCGTGGCGCGAGCCCGCAGCGGATCGTCCCCCGGACCGATGTCGGCGAGATACTGAGCCACCACCTTGCGCGCCTGGGCGTAGAAGGCCTGGAACAGCGGCTCGGGCGACTGATGCAGCGAAGGAACCTGGCTGCCGCCGCGCAGGGATTGCTGCAGCGGATGGGTCTTCAGATCGTGACGCTCGGCGAGCCGGGCCCGCAGGGCGTCAAGGAAGGCGTCCCGACTGCCCCACCCGTCGGGCGTCGGAAGCGTGTAGCTGCGCACAAGGGCCTGATCGGCCAGGACCGCGCGACGCGGATCGCCAGACAGGCGCCAGGCGGTGGATTGCAGGGCCAGGCCGTACTGATCCAGCGGCGAGGCGGTCCGCAGCCGCTCGGCAAAAACCGAGGCCGCGGGGGCGTCGCCCATGGCCAGATTCGCCTCGCACAGCGCCGCCAGAACAGGCGGAAACTCCGGAGCCAGACGCTCGGCCGCCTGGGCATGGGCCAGCATGGCGTCGATCTCGCCGACCTGGCCGGCCATGTGCGCGGCCGCCAGCAGCAGGTGACCATCGCCGGGGTGACGGGTCAGGGCGTCGCGCAGGGTGGCGAAGGCGGCGGTCTTGTCGCCGGCATATTCCTCGACCGTGCTCTTCAGCAGGATCAACGGAATCTCGCCGGGCGCGCGGGAAATCGCGGCCTTCAGGGCCTGAAGCGCCACGGCCAGGTCGCCCGACCGCATCCAGCGCAGCTGCGCCAGGTTCCGGTGGGCGTCGACGAACACCTCGCGGCGGCCGATGGCGGACCGGAACGCGGCCTCAGCCCTCATCATAGCGTTGCTGCGCCTGCAAGGCCCGACCAAGCACCAGATGGGCCTCTGGCGCGTCCAGGCCCAGGCCGATGGCCTTGCCGATCGCCGCCTCGCCCTCCCGCGCCTGACCCAGATCGCCCAGCGTGGCGGCCAGATTGTACCAGGCGATCAGGTCGGCCGGCGTCATGTCGACGGACCGCCGGTCGAAGACCAGGGCTTCGCCATGGCGGTCGATCGCTTGCAGCGCCGGCGGCGTGAACAGCCAGGACCGGGGTCCCCGCCGAAGGAAGGGCCGCAGCGGCGGCCGTCAGGGCGACGGCGTCGGCCGCGCGGCCCTGGTTGAGCAGAGCCCAGGCGTCGCGAACGACATCCTGGCTCATCGGCGCTTGATCTGCCTCTTGGCGAACAGGTCCTGATCAGCCTCGTCTTCCGAGAAGCCGAACTTGGCGAAGCCGGCCTTCAGCTCGGGGCTGATCGGCTGCCTCGATGAACAGCATGCCCACCGAGGGTGCGGCAGCATCACCGAGCGGGCGTGAAGCTGCGGCTTCAGGCCTTCCGACAACTGGGTAGACTTCTCGTCGCTGTATTTCGGGTCGCCCAGGATCGGGTGACCGATGGCCTTCATGTGGGCGCGCAGCTGGTGCGTGCGGCCAGTGTGCGGACGCAGGGCCATGAACGTGACGCGGGGACCCGCGCGGCTGATCGAGACGAACTCGGTCTCGGCCGGCTGGGCGTCCTTGTCCTTGGGCTCGGCGGGCACGACAAGCTCACGATCGCCGACGCCGCGCTTGGCCAGGTGCAGTTCGATCACGCCCTCGGTCGGGTGCGGCGTGCCGACGACCAGCGCCCAGTAGGTCTTCTGCGCCTTGTGGCGGGCGAAGGCGCCCGACAGGCGGGCGGCGGCGGCCGGGCGTCTTGCCCAGCAGCAGCACGCCCGAGGTGTCGCGGTCCAGGCGGTGGACCAGCTTGGGCCGGTTGACGCCCTCGCCCCAGGCCGACAGCAGCTTGTCGATGTGGTGGGTGGTCTTGGTGCCGCCCTGCACGGCCAGGCCGGCGGGCTTGTTCAGCGCCAGGACTTCCTCGTCCTCGTCACAGCACCAGCGACTTGGCGAAGGCGATGTCGCGCTTGGACAGCAGGCCAGCTTTTCATCCGGATCGGGCGCGTCGGGCAGCGGCGGCACGCGCACCTGTGAACCGGCGACCAGCTTGGTGTCGGCCTTCACGCGCGAGCCGTCGACCCGCACCTGGCCGGAGCGGAACAGCTTGTTGAGCTGGATGTGGTTCAGGTGGGGCCAGCGGCGCTTGAACCAGCGGTCCACCCGGGTGCCATCCTCGCCCGCGTCCACATAGAGCGTGCGTACTTCTTTCATGCCGCGAATATCCTGCGGGCGATCAGCAGGCCCGCGAAAAGGGCCGCCACGGACAAAGCACGCTGGCGGCGGTGGTAGGACAAGGCCTGGGCGTAGGCGCGCTTCTGAATCATCAGCGCGGTTTCCAGCGAAAAGGCCGAGAAGGTGGTGAAGCCGCCCATCACGCCGACGGCGAGCAACAGGCGGACAGGCTCGTGATTGGCGTTGCCGCGATGGGCCAGCCATGAGGCCAGGACTCCCATCAGGAAACCGCCGGCCACATTGACGGTAAAGGTGCCGTAGGGCCACGCCGTTCCGAACAGTCGGAGGGCTTGGGCGCCCACCAGATAGCGGGCGACCGAGCCGACGGCGCCGCCGGCGGCCACGAGAAGCAGTTTAGTCATTGTCTCCTTATGCGCCCGGGCGAGCCGAACGCCAAGCCGCGCAGCGTTTTGCCGCCGCCACACATCCTGTGATAGCGTCAATTCAATGAATATGCCGGAGGTGGTATGCGCGGATCATTCTTCCCAGCCCTGGTTGCTCTGGTTCCCGCCACCGCAATGGCGACCGTGCCGCCGCCGCCCATTGGCAACCTCAATTCCGGCGGCAAGACCAGCATCGTCACCTTCGCCGCGCCGCCGTCGCGCCTGGCCTGCGAGGGTCACGAGGTCGCGGTGATCGAAAGCGCGCCTTCCATCCGCAAGGCCTGGCAGCCCCGGATCCCGCCGGTGGGCTCAAGCACCGGGTCCGGCCCGCCCAAGCCCGTCCAGACCTATACCTTTTCGATCAACGCCGACGGCGCCGTGACCGACATTCAGCGCGGATCCGGCTTCACGCCCTGGTCCACGGACGATCACATCGCGACCCTGGCCTCGTGGCGGTTCGCGCCGGGCGCGGCGGTCAAGGGCTGCAAACTGGACCTGGTGCCCACGGGAGACGCCCCTGGCCGACACGGCTCCGGCCAGGCTGTTCGAGTTGGTGGCCTCCGAAGGCCGCGACAGCCCCTCGCCTGTTCGCGAGGCCCTGGCCAAGGCGGGCGACTGCTATCAGCCCCCTCGGCGGGCGCCCGACACCCTGGCCTATCCCGACCTGCGCCGGTTCAACGACAAGAGCGTATCTCCCCCCTGGGCGGGCGTTCGCTACAGCATCGACGCCCAGGGCGCGGTGCGTGACGTCAAGGTCGTGGCCCAGAGCGGTGAAGCGGCCTTTGCCGACGCCGCCGCGTCCAGCATCGCAGAGAGCCGGTTCTACCCCGGTACGGCGCGCACCGGCTGCTACGCCACCTTCTCGGCCAAGGCCAAGCCGACCCCCGCGCCCGCGCGGCCCGACCTCAAAACCTTCGAACGCCCCGGCGACGCCTGCGACATCACACGGGAAGCCATGAACACGCCCGAGAACAAGACCTTCCCTGCGGCCTACGCCAAACGCGGCGTGGCCGGCTGGGCGATCGTCCGGTTCGACGTCGCGCCGTGGGGCCAGATCGGCAATGTCGAGGTGCTGGCGGCCCAGCCCAGCGACGCCTTCGGCATGGCGGCGCGCAACCTGGTGCAATCGGCCCGCCCCTCGCCCCCCGCCACGGGCTATCGCGGTTGCCTCGTCCCGATCCTCTACGCCATTCCAGCGCCGATCGACGACCTGGACTAGACCGGCAAGGTTTGTATGGCGCAACTTGGTAAACTTATAAGGTAGTCATTTCGGAAACCTTATTTCCAAACGAGGCGTTAATCGGCCGAACACATCCTGAGGGTCCTCCCCCGAGAACCCGACCCCATGCCCTTCGACAGCCACGACCAGGACGAAACGACCCAGCGTCTCGCTCTGCCCGCCCCGGTGCTGCACCGGCTGGCCGGGAGCGAGCTGATCGCGCGCGGATCGGTGAACGTTATCAGCGTCAAGGCCATCCGCGCCTGGGCCGGCGACTGGTGGACGCAAAAGCGCAGCGATGTCTGGACCTATGTCGAGCGCAAGCTGAGCGAACATCTGGACCGCACCGACATGCGGGCCCGCATTTCCGACAGTGAATTCCTGATCGCCATGAACAGCGACCAGGGCCTGGCCGCCCAGGCGACCAGTGTTCGCATTCTGGAAGACGTGCTGACCCACCTGCTGGGCTCGGTCGATCTCAACGACCTGGGCATCAGCTCGGTGATCGGCGTCAACAATGGCGAGGCGATCTGCCGCCGCATCGACGCGGCCACGGTCCTGGCGGCCCGCGCCCGGCGCGACTCCAATCGCTCCCCGGTCCGGCGCGCTGTCCGGCCCGGCGCGATGGAGCGGCTGCGCGCCGTGGCCTTCACCACGGCCGGCGGTGCCGCCCTGCGCGTCGACTTCACCCTGGAGCACGTGGTCAGCCTGCGTCGCAACGTGGCCACGGCCATCCGCATCGAACCGATGGTCACCCATCTGGGCAGCGGCCGACCGGCCACCGCACGGGCCGTCAGCCGCCTGCCCGACCGCGACATCGCCTTCATCGGCAAGCGACCCTGAAGTTCGGCAGCCCTGTTCGCGCGCAGCGCCAGGGCCACAATGTGCCCGACCTGATCCTGCCGGCCTCGTTCCGCACCCTGGGCACTCCAGCGCGGGCGCGACATGCTGACCGGCACGCCCGGCCTGTCCCTGGCCCTGTTGCGGGGCGGCGTGATGATCGAGCTGGTCGACATCACGCGGGGCACGCCCTCGGGTCGTCTGATCGAGGTGGTCGGCCTGCTGAAGGCCCTGACACGCGGCGTCATCGCCCGCGTGCCGCCCGAGAAGGACGCCCTGCGCGGCCTCAAGGAAGCCCGCCTGGCCGGCCTGGCCCTGGACGCCTCGGACTTGGTGGGTCCCGCCGAAAAGGTGGCGATGGAGATCATGAACTTCGGCCGCGACGCCAAGGGCCTGGCGCCGATCACCATCCTGCAGGGGCTGCCCGCCGAGGGCTATTTCGCGGCGGCCGACACGGCGGGCCTTACCTTTGCCGCCCTGCGCGCCGCCAATCCGCTGATCCTCAAATCGACGGCGGCCGCCTGACCGATCAGGTCTGGCTGCGACCGTAGCCGATCGAGCGGATGATCTCCTTGGCCACATAGGCAGTCGGCTGCCTCATGCCGCCGGGCCCCTTCCAAACACGACTCGGCACAGAGCTGGTGACCGCTGGGCCCGGACCCAGGTTGAAGCTGGTCCCCACGCCCAGGCCCACCTCGCTGCGATGGCCATAGCTGCTCGACCCGCCGCCGATCGACAGGCGCGGACCGCTGCCGGCGCCGGTGCTGGACGTCACGCGGTCGGACACGCGAAACCAGTCATAGCCGTCGCGCACTGCCAGCTCGGCCGCGCGCAGCAGGGCGTAGTCCGCCACCTGCTGAACCGGCGCGCCCGGGCCGCCGTGGAAGGTCACCCGATAGCGACCGGGCTCGAGCCGAAACTCCGAGTAGCCCGCGCCGTTGGCCGCGACCTGGGCGGCGTACAGCGTCGGCGTGGTTGCGCAGCCGCTGAGCAGCGCGATGGACAGGACCAGACCAGCTAGGCGTTTCATGGCGTTATCTCCCTGTGCTTTCAAACGGCCTGGCTAGGACGCTGTTCCGGAAGCGTCAGGCCAAGCTTGTCCAGCATAAGCGTCATGTCGGCCGGGACCGGGGCGGTTATGCGGCGCTCGCCGCCGTCCGGATGCGGAAACGACAGGCTGGCGGCGTGCAGCATCAGCCGGGGCACGGCGATCCCGCCCAGCATCAGCGCCCCGCCATAGCGGCTGTCGCCCGAGATCGGCCGGCCGATCGAGGCCATGTGAACCCGCAGCTGGTGCATGCGGCCGGTGTCCGGCGACAGCTCGACCAGGGCGGCGATGGCGCTGGCCGACAGGGTGCGATAGCGGCTGCGAGCGGCCTCTGCGTCGGGGTGATCGGGCGGGCAGACCCGCATATAGGCCTCGCGGCCGATCGACTCTCGACGCAGCGGACTGTCGATCATGCCGCCCTTCGGCTCCGGCGCGCCCGGCGCGACGATAGCCATGTAGGACTTGCGAAACCGCTTGCCCATCAGGGCCTTGCCCAGGAACGCCGCCCCCGGCTTGGTCTTGGCGGTCAGGATCACGCCCGAGGTGTCGCGGTCCAGCCGGTGGATCAGGCGCGGACGCGGACGGCCCGGCCGCGCGAACGCCCACAGCAGGTCGTCCAGCGTATGGGCCTGGATGCGGCCGCCCTGGCTGGACAGGCCCGCCGGCTTGTTCAGCACGATGATGCTGTCGTCCTCATGGATCACCCACGACCGCGCCAGGGCGATTTCGTCCTGCGTCAGGGCGATGGGCGCGTCGGAAGCCTTGGGCTTGGGCGCGAGGGGCGGACGGCGGGTTGGGCGCGTGGTCATTTGCCGTCTTTGCGCAGCTTGCCCCAGGCGTCCAGCCGTTCGCGCACCTTGGCCTCGGCGCCGATCGGCTTGGGCTCGTAGAACTTCGGCCGCGCCATGCCGTCCGGGAAGTAGTTCTGGCCCGAGACGCCGCCCTCGACGTCGTGGTCATAGGCATAGCCTTCGCCATAGCCGATGTCCTTCATCAGCTTGGTCGGGGCGTTGAGGATGTGGCCGGCGGCGCCAGGGAGCCGGTCTCCTTGGCGGCGCGGCGCGCGGCCTTGAAGGCGGTGTAGACGGCGTTGGACTTGGGCGCGCTGGCCATGTGGACCACGCACTGGGCCAGGGCCAGTTCGCCCTCCGGGCTGCCCAGGAAGTCAAAGGCGTCCTTGGCGGCCGTGGTCAGCAGCAGGCTCAGCGGATCGGCGGCGCCGATGCCTTCCGACGCCATGCGCACCAGCCGCCGGGCGATGAACAGCGGATCCTCGCCGCCCTCCAGCATCCGCGCCAGCCAGTAGAGCGCCGCATCGGGATCGCTGCCGCGCACCGACTTATGGAGCGCGGAGACGAGGTTGTAGTGCTCCTCGCGGTTCTTGTCGTAGGCGGGCCGGCGCTTTTGCAGGAATTGGCCCAGCTGCGTCGCGTTCAGCGGCGTATCGGTTCCGACCGACAGCAGGGTCTCGGTCAGGGTCAGCAGATAGCGGCCGTCTCCGTCGGCCATCGCGATCAGGGTGAAGCGCGCGTCGGCGTCCAGCGGCAGCTTGCGCCCCTCGGCCTCCTCGGCCTTGACCAGCAGGGCCTCCAGCGCCTCTTCGTCCAGCCGCTTGAGCACAAAGACCTGGCAGCGCGACAGCAAGGCGCCATTGAGCTCGAACGAGGGGTTCTCGGTGGTGGCGCCGACCAGGGTGATGACGCCCTCCTCCACGAACGGCAGGAAGCCGTCCTGCTGGGCGCGGTTGAAGCGGTGGATCTCGTCGACAAACAGCAGGGTGCTCTGGCCGGCCATGCGGCGGCCGCGCGCCTGTTCGAACGCCTTCTTCAGATCGGCGACGCCCGAGAACACCGCCGAGATCTGCTGGAACTCATAGCCGCCGGCCTTGGCCAGAAGGCGGGCGATGGTGGTCTTGCCGGTGCCGGGCGGCCCCCAAAGGATCATCGAAGCCAGGCGATGCGCCGCCGCCATCCGGCCGATCGGGCCTTCGGGACCCAAGAGGTGCTCCTGCCCCACCACCTGCTCAAGCGTCTGGGGCCGCAGGCGCTCGGCGAGCGGCGACGGCGCGTGGGGCGTCAGGCCGGCGGCTTGGAAAAGATCGGACATGGCTCTGGTCTACGAAATCCGAAGGCTGATGACCAATAAAGAAGACCCGGCGCGGGGTTCCGCGCCGGGCCCTTTTAGCATCGCTCGTCGCCCGATCAGGGGGTCAGGCGCGCGGTGATGCGCTGACCGCCGCGTTCGATGGTGACGCTCCAGGCCTTGTTGGCCCCGCCGGCGCCCGCCGCCGAGGCCAGGTCGGCGACGACATTGATGGGCCGGCCATTGACCTCGCGGATGAAGTCGCCGGGCCGCAGGCCGGCGTTCAGCGCGAAGCCCTGGCCGATCTTGGTCACCAGCACGCCCTTGCCCGCGAACGGGTCGGCGCCCAGGTCCTGGGCCACGGCGGGCGACAGGTTCATCACCGTCGCGCCGTCGAAGGGGTTGCGGCCGGTCAGGGTGCGCTCGTCGCGGGCCGGGCTTTCCGGTGCGGTATCGGCGCGGACGGTCAGGGTCTGCTCCCGTTCGCCCCGACGGATGACCATCGGCACGCGGTCGCCGACCTTGTGGGTGCCGATCGCGAAGGCGCCGCCGCCCTCGTCGTTCACGTCCTTGCCGTCGATCGACAGGATGACGTCGCTCTCCTTCAGCCCCGCCTTGTCGGCCGACGAGCCGGGATAGACCTGGGCCACCAAAACGCCGCGCGGGGCGACCATGCCCAGGCTCTTGGCGATCTCGCCGGTCACGGGCTGACCCTTCACGCCCAGCCAGGGGCGCACCACGCTGTGGCCGCCGCCGAGGGCCGAATCCACCACCCGCTTCACGGCCGCGGCCGGCACGGCAAAGCCCACGCCCGACGATGAGCCCGAGCGCGAGAAGATGGCGGTGTTGATGCCGATCAGGTCGCCGTCCATGTCGACCAGCGCCCCGCCCGAATTGCCCGGATTGATGGCCGCGTCGGTCTGGATGAAGAAGCCGTAGTCGGTGATGCCGACGTCTGGAGCGGGCCGTGGCCGAGATGATGCCGTTGGTCACCGTCTGGCCGACGCCGAACGGGTTGCCGATGGCCAGCACCAGGTCGCCGACCTCGAGCTGCTTCGCTGATCGTCGATGGCCATCACCGGCAGGCGCTCGCCGCCCGACGTCGATCTTCAGCACCGCCAGGTCGGCGCGGTTCTTGAACGACAGCCAGGTACCGGGGAACTCACGACGGTCGGCCAGCTGGACGGTGACGTCGCTCATGCCCTCGATATTGTGGTGGTTGGTGATGATCACCCCATCGGCGCGGACGATCGCGCCCGAGCCCAGCGAGCCCTGCACCTGATCGCGCGGCGCGCCGCCGCCGCCGCCCATGAAGAAGTCCCAGAACGGGTCGCGCTGCTGGCGCACGATGCGCCGGCTGGCCACGTTGACGACGGCCGGAGCCGCCTTCTTCACCACGGGCGCGAACGAGGCCTTCATCGAGGCCGGATCGCTGGGCGCGCGGCGGGTTGGCTGGGCCAGGTCGGGGATCGACTGGGCCTTGGACTGGCCTTGCGGCGAACAGGCCGCCAGCAATGCGAGGGCGGGAAGCAGGGCGCGATGGGCTCGCATGGGTGAGTGGCGTCTCCTGTGAAGTGGTCCGGACATCGCCTGAGCTTTCGGGCGCATTGATGGCCGCGCGGTGACCTAACCTGTCAGGCCGGGCGCGGTTCCGCTGAGATAGGGTGCGCGAAACGGAACGCCAGAGCCGTTCCGGCCAGCATCAGGGCCGCGGCGATCAGCACCGGCAGGCCCGGCATGTGCAGAGTCGCGTCATGCCGCACCGCCCAGGCGAACGGCGCCAGATACAGCGTCGGCCCGATGATCGAGGTGATGCCCATCATCGCCGAATTGGCGCCCTGCAGCTGTCCCTGCTCCCGAGGCGAGACCCTGCGAGTCATCAGGCCCTGTAGGCCCGGCTGGATCAGGCCCGAGAAGGCGAAGATCGGCAGACCGCACAGATACAGCCAGCCTGTCGGGGCCAAGGCGTAGATCAGAAAGCCGGCAAAGCCCGAGAACAGGCCGATCAGCAGCGCGCCACGCTCGCCCACCGCCTTGACGATCCGGCCCACCAGAAAGGCCTGCAGCAGAATACCCGAGATACCGCTGGCCATCAGGGTCAGGCCGATGGTCTGGACCGACCACTGATAGCGAAAACCCATATACAGCACGAAGACCGACGGCAGCACGTTGTGGGCCAGCTGGAACAGGAAGCCCACGCCGGCCAGGCCCAGCAGGTCAGGCTTGCTCCGCAGCAGGGTCAGCGAGCCCAGCGGGTTGGCCTTCTTCCACTCGAACCGCTTGATCCGGCGCTCGGGCGGCAGGGATTCGGGCAGGACGAAGAACCCGTACAGCCAGTTGCACAGGGCCAGGGCCGCGCAGACCAGGAACGGCAGGCGGTGATCGAAATACCAGAGCCAGCCCCCCAGGGCCGGACCGAAGGTGAAGCCGACACCAAACGCCGCCCCCATCAGGCCAAAGCCCTTGGCGCGGTTCTCGGGCGTGGTGACGTCGGCCACATAGGCGCCGGCGGTCGAGAAGCTGGCCGCCGTCATGCCGTTGAACACGCGGCCCACAAACAGCCACCACAGGCTGGGGGCGAAGGCCATGAACAGGAAGTCGACGCCCAGGCCGAAGATCGAGGTCAGGATCACCGGGCGCCGGCCAAATCGGTCGGACATCAGGCCCAGGATCGGCGCGCAGAAGAACTGCATCACCCCCCAGGTGGTGGCGAACAGCACGCTCCACAGGGCGGCGTCGGCCGTGTCGCCCCCGTTGAACCGCTTCACCAGTTCGGGCAGCACGGGGATCATCACACCCAGCGACAGCACGTCCATGACGGCTGTGACGAAGATGAAGCCAAGCGCCGCCTGGCGTCGTGATCCGCTGATTTCCGTCATGCTTGGCCCTCCCCGGCACCCTCTTGTTGCCGTGGCGTCGCTTCGACCGCAAGGCCGGCCAGCAGATCGCGCCACCATTCGCCATGCCGTCGCAGGAAAAGGCCGTCCGGGAAGCCGTGACGCGCCACGTGCGGCGCAGGCACGCTGTCCCAGCCGCGATGCTCAACCGTCACCCGCGTGCCGTCCTCGACCGCCTCGAAGCGAACCTCGACCTCGGTGTCCATCTCCGGCGCGAAGGTCGCCTGCCGCCAGCCGACCACCAGCCGCTCGCCGGGCTGCCAGACCCGCACCTGGCCCACCTCGAACACCTTGCCCGAGGCCTGGCGCTCGACCAGTCGGCGGCCGCTGTCCCCGATCTCAAAGGCCATCACCCCGGGCGACCGGGGCGTGAAGGCGAACAGCCCATTGGGCCGCCACCAGACAGCGATCTCCTGGGTAAAGGCCTCGAACACCCGCTCCGGCGGCGCCTTGATCCGCAAGGCCACGACGACGCGCGAGCTCATGAGCCCTCCACGTGGGCCTTCAGCGCCGACAGCTGGCTGATCCAGTGGGTTTCAGTGACTTCCAGCCAGGCCTTGAGCTCGTCCATGGGACCGGGCGTCAGCTGATAGACGCGCACGCGGGCGTCGAAAGCGGGATGGCTCTCCTCGACCAGGCCAGACTGGCGCAAGGCGCGCAGGTGGCGGCTCATGGCCGGAGGGGTCAAGCCAACCGCGTCGGCCAGCTCTCCCGCCCGATGCGGCCGCTGACGCAGCAGGTCGACGACCCGCCGACGGTGCGGATCGGCCAGGGCGCTCAGGGTGCGGTCGATGGAGGCGGTCACGTGACCCCATCGCGCGCATCGAACGCCTTCAGCAGGGTCTTTGACGCGACGCCGCGCCAGGCCGCGGTCAGTGCGCCCTCGGCGGTGGCCTCATCGCACGACGATAGCCTCAGCAGGGTCGCGCCCTTGACGCCCCAGCCGCCCTTGACGGGCTGGAAGATCGCGGGCTCGGCGGAGACCAGCATGTCCTGCCGATCAGGCGTCAGCTTGACCATGCCGAAGCTGGCGTCCGGATAGCCCAGGGTCGCGAAGATCCGCCCGGCCCGAAAGTCGGCCGTGCCCATGTGCGAGCTTTCGATCGCGCCAGGCAGCGACAGGGCGATGCGCCGGAAGTCATCAGCGGTCAAACCGCGCTCCTGATGCTCAGACCCGTCCGGCGCTCCATTTCCTGGATCGACACCGTCTCGACGTTGCGGGCCACCGTCCAGATGTGGCCCTCTAGATCACGGCAGCGATAGGTGCGGTCGCCGTAGAACTGGGTCGCGGGCTCTTCAATGATCTCCGCCCCCGCCGCCCGGGCCCGCTCGCAGTGGGCGTCCAGATCGCCCTCGCCGAGCTGGATATGAACGGTCTGGGTGTTCTTGCCGCTGATCGAGGCCGGGCTCTTGTGGTCGGCGCTCCACTCGTTGCCGATCATCACGCAGGCATTGCCGAACCGCATTTCGGAATGGCCGAGATTTCCGTCGGCGTCCTCGACCAGGAAAACGAGCTCGAACCCGAAGGCCTTCTCCAGCCAGGCCAGAGCCGCCTTGGGGTCGCGATAGCACACCGCGGAAATGAGATTGGGTCGCCAGTCAGCCACGTCGCACTCCATTTCGGAATTCGACAATATTTAACGCATAAAGAAACTATATCCGCAAGATCACGGAACGCCGTTTCCCCGGCGAAGGCCGGGGCCCGGAGATCTTCCTACCGGCAGCGCGTCCTTGACCGTCTTCAGACGCCCGTCGCCCCGCTCGGCGCGAACACCCGAGATCCGGGCCAGCAGCGGATAGACATCGACATTGTCGAACGCCGGCAGGCTGACGCCGGTCTTGAACGACGGACCGCGCGCGATGAACACCGCCCGCATCGCCGGATCGGCCGGATCATAGCCATGCGCGCCGCCGTCCATCTTGTCCCACTTCGACGGCTTGGCCGCCCGCGTCGACACCTGCCAGCCGGGCTCGGACAGGCAGACGATCGCCGGGATGCGGGCGTTGGTGCCATAGTGGAAACGCTTGGGCATCTCGCCCTTTCGCCAGCAGGTCATGTGCGGCGGGGGCTTGAAGCCTGCGGGTTCGGCTTCCGTCGCCTTGTCCTGCCAAGGCAGGGAGATGCGCGGATGCGGAAGCTTCAGGCGCCACGGCGGCGCGATCAGGATGTTTTCGATCTCCTTCTCGTGCCCGCGACGGGGCGTGAGGCCCAGTACGGCGCCGGTGCTGATCACCCTCACCTTCGTGACGTCGAGAATGTCATCGAGCATCCAGCGTTGGCTCGCGGGGACCGGAGCCATGCCGTGATCGGCGACGATCACCAGGTCGGTGTCGTCGAACCGGCCCCGGGCCTTCAGCCCTTCGACCAGACGGCCTATCGCCATGTCCACCTCGGCGGCGGCGGCCCGCACCTCGGCGGAGTCGGGCCCGTAGTGGTGACCCTCGGTGTCGACGGTGTCGAAATACAGGGTCGAGAAGCGCAGTTGCGGTCCCTTGGGATCGTCCAGCCACGACAGCAGCATGTCGACGCGAGCGTCCGCGCTCATCTGCTTGTCATAGTCCACCCAGCGCGAAGGCCGCACGCCCTTGATCTGCGCCTGCGAGCCCGGCCAGAACATCGCGCCGGCCGGCTTGCCCTTCTTCTCCAGAGACACCCACAGCGGCGTTGCCTGGCTCCACCAGCGACCGTCGTTGACGGCTTCCTTGTTGGACATCCGGAACAGGGCGCTGGGGATCGTCGTGTCGTTCATGACATTGTTGACGATGCCGTTGCGGTCCGGTCGCTTGCCGGTGATCAGGGCGTAGTGGTTCGGATAGGTCAGCGACGGGAACGACGGCCGCATCTCCGAGCGCACCCCGTCAGCCGCCAGGGCGCTCAGGGTGGGCGTGTCGCCGCGATCCAGATAGTCGGGGCGGAAACCGTCGATCGAGACCAGGATCGTCAGCCGGCTCTTCGACGGCTTGGTCGCCAGCGGATTGGCCGGCAGAGTTGGCAGCAGACGCTTGAGCGGGCCGGCTGTCGCCGCCATCGGCGCGGTGGCGGCGGCCAGGAGTGCTAGGCCGGCGATAGCGAGACGGATGCTACGGATCATGACGGGGTTCTCGATGGATCAGACTGCGTGGCACCGCCCCCGCGTTTCCGCGTAGGGCGCCGGCGCATGACCTCGTCTTAACTTGGCCCACGGGATGTGCACGCCCATAGTCGCTGCATCGTCAATTTTTTTCGCGATCGAGATCGTCCCAGCATGACTATCGCCCTTGAGGCCACGTCGCTCACCAAGACCTACGGCTCGGTGCGCGCGCTCGATGATTTCTCGCTCTCGATACCGGCGGGCGGCGTGTTCGGCGTTCTGGGTCCCAACGGGGCCGGCAAGAGCACCCTGTTCCGCATCGCCCTAGGCCTGGTCCGGCCCACCAGCGGCTCGGCGCGGCTGTTCGGCGCCCCGGCCGGCGACATGACCGCCCTGCGCAAGGTGGGCGCCATGATCGAGACCCCGCGCTATCCGCCCTATCTCACCGCGCGCGACACCCTGACGATGCTGGCCCTGGAAAGCGGGGCCAAAAGCCCCGACATCGGCGGCTGGCTGGAGCGCGTGGGCCTTGGCGGCGCGTCCGACCGCGCGACCAACGGCTTCTCGGTGGGCATGAAGCAGCGCCTGGGCTTGGCGGCGGCCTTCTGGTCACCCGGCCGCGAGCTGGTGATTCTGGACGAGCCCACCAGCGGCATGGACCCGGCCGGCATCCAGGAGATCCGCGCCCTGATCGTCGACCTGGCCAAGCGCGAAGGCGTGACCGTCATCCTGGCCAGTCACCAGCTGGATGAGGTCAAGCGCGTCTGCGACCGGGTGGCGATCCTTTCCAGAGGCAAGATCGCCGCCGAGGGCGCTGTCGACGCCCTGACCGCCAGCCACGTCCGCCTGCGGCTGTTGGCCTCCCCCATCGATCAGATCCTGGGGGTGCTTGGCGACAAGGGCGAGGCCGATGGCCCCGACGCCGTGCTGGCCGACATTCCCCGCGCCGAAGCCCCTGCCCTGATCAAGGCCCTGGTCAATGCCGGCGTCGAGATCACCGAAGCCCGCTGGCGCGAGGCCGACCTCGAAGGCGTCTATCTGCGAACCCTAGAACAGACTCCTCAAGACCAGACCGGAGCGGCCTGATGCTGACCGACGCCATCGCCGCTGAACGCTTCCGCCTGCTGCGCGACCGCGGCGCCCTGTTCTGGGGGTTCGTCTTCGCCCCCCTGGCCGGCTTCCTGCTCAATATCGGCGGCGACCTGTTCGTCCGCTTCGTGATCAAACGGCCCTTTCCCGGCGCCACGATCGACCTGACCGGCCAGGTGCTGAAGGCGCTGGACGGCGGCGCTCCGTGTTTCCGGCCCTGTTCCTGATGATCAGCCGCCTGCCATCCTGGCCGGTGACTATCGCTGGGAGACCTGGCGACTGCTGACCCCGCGCAACAGCCGGCCCAACCTGCTGCTGGCCAAGCTGATCGTGGTCGGTGAGGCGGTGCTCGGAATCTGGTGCTGACGGCGGTTCTGTCCCTGCTGGCGTCCGTGATCGGCGCGGAGATCAACAGCAAGGCCATCATGATCTCGGCCACCGGCGCGGGCCTCGGCCAGGTCGCCGGCGTCTTCGTGATCACCTGGCTGGAAGCCATGACGCTGGTGGCCCTGGCCGCCTGTATCTCGGTGGTCGCCCGCTCGACCATGGGCGCGGTCGTGGCCTGTATCGTCATCCGCTTCGTGCAGTCGATCCTGTCGGGCGCGCTGGGCGCCATGAATCCGGAGCCCACCTGGAAGACCCTGGCCATCCCCACCTATTCCGCCGATCTGCTGCGCCACTTCGTGACCTCGCCATCGCATTTGGGTGTGGACGGCGGCCCGGTCGGCGCGGCCTTCTTGGTGCTACTGGGCTGGACTGCCCTGCTGGCCGCCGGCGCGGTGTTCCTGTTCCAGCGGCAGGATCTGACGCGGGAGTAGGCGTCGCACATCCCTCACCCTAAAGCAGCGGATGCCGGCGGGCGAGGTCTGAAGCGCCAGCTTCGACGCGCCCGCGCCCAGGCGGTGAGGTTCAAGACTTAACCCGCATTCGTCCGGGGCTGGGCGCCGCAGACCAGGTCCAGTGTCGCCTGGATCATCTCGTCCAGTTGCTCACGGGTCTCACCCGCTCGGGAACGCACCGACAGGGCGTTCAGCATCCCTGAGGCCACCTTGGCCAGGACGGCCGGATCGGCGCTTGACGGCAGTTCACCGGCCGCCTGGGCGCGGGCTACCAATTGCTCGAAGCCCCTGTCCAGTTCGTGCAGGCCGGCGGCGACCTTGTCGCGCACGGCCGGATCGACCACGGCCTGGCCCAGTCCAGCGCTGACGATGAAGCAGCCTCGGCCGCCGGTATCGCCCGGCAGGTAGCGCTCCAAGGCCGCGCGATAGACTCGCTCCAACGCCTGGCGCAGCGTTCCTCCCGCCCGGAAGGCCCGGACCATGGCCGCGCGCGAATTGTCCATATAGGCGTCGATGGCGGCGGAGAAGAGCGCCTGCTTGTCGCCGAACGCGCCGTAGAGGCTGGGACGGTTCATGCCGGTAGCGGCGCTCAGGTCATCCAGCGAGGCGCCGGCGTAACCCTGGGCCCAGAAGGTATCGGTGGCCTTGGCCAGCGCCACCTCGGGATCATAAGCGCGAGGCCGGCCTCGGCGTTTCGCGGGCTGTTCTGACATCTGCTCTCTCCGGGCGGTCGATTCTTTTTGTACCAGTTCGCAGTTTATTATTTGACCGCCGTTATTTTTATGCGAAATAGTATGAAAATGCAAACGGAGGCGGCGATGGACCTGTATTTCTTACCGATGGCGTGTTCGATGGCGACGCGGATCGCGGCCTACGAGGCCGGGGCCCCGATCAACTTCATCGAGGTCGATACCAAGGCCACGCCTAAACGGACGCGCGATGGCGCGCCGTTCCTGACGATCAACCCGATGGGCCAGGTGCCGGTGCTGCGCGCCGATGACGGCGAGCTGATCTCCGAAAACGTGGTGGTCCTGCAATATCTGGCCGACCAGTTTCCGGCTTCGGGTCTGATGCCGACCGACGGCGCAGAGCGTCGCCGGGTGCAGAGTTGGCTCAGCTTCATCAGCACCGAGCTGCACGCCATGACGTTTCGGGTTCTGCTTTCCGCCAGCGCGCCGCAAGAGGCCAAGGCCCACGCCCGCGCCGCGGCGACCGGCCGCCTGACCGTCCTGGAGACCCATCTGACCGGACGCGAGTTTCTGCAGGGCCGGTTCAGTGTGGCCGACGCCTATCTGTTCGTGATGCTGGTCTGGGCCCAGTACGTGCAGCTGGACTTCGCACCCTACCCCGCCCTCGCCGCCTATCGCGACAGGTTGCAGTCCCGCCCCTCGGTGGCGCGGGCGTTCGGTGAGGAATTCACTCTGTTCAAGGCCGCGGCCTAGACGCGTTCGGGCCGCACGCCCCGCGAGCAGGTCCCGATCCCAGTAAGCGTACCCTCCCCCAACCTCCTCCCCGGAGTTTCCCCATGCGCAATCTTCTCATCGCCGTCGCGGCCCTGGCCGCGACGGCGGCGCCCGTCATGGCCGAAACCAAGCCGCAGAACGCCTGGCTGACCCTGAGCAGGCCCATCACCCGCGATCACGTCAATCTTCGACGGTGCGGTGAACGGCGCTTGCAAAGCGATATCGGCCGCTCGCACAAGGTCAAGTCGCTGCCGCCCCTGCGCAGTTGCAAGCGCCGGCGCGCGAACTGGGAACCGTGACCAGCTTCGGCTATCGCGGCGTGGTGCTGACCAGGCTGCGCGCTAGTCGCCTGCAGCCCGGTTCAGACGGCCGACACACCCGCCGCGCCAGGCCGCGGCGGCGCGGCTAGCATCATCGAGCGACCAAAGAAAAAGGCCCCGGATCACTCCGGGGCCGTCGTCTGTTCAGCCGAGGCTGAGAATTCCTAGTCCTGACTCGGCGGTGAACACCAGGCCCAGATCCTTGCCCTTGGCTGAGACGTCGCGGTCGACGAACTCGATCACGGCCAGCGGGGCGTTGTCGCCGTAGCGGAAGCCGGCCTTCAGGACGCGGATGTAACCGCCCTGACGCGACTGGTAGCGCGGGCCGATGGCGGCGAACAGCTTGCCGACCTGTTCGACGTCGCGAACGATGGCTGATGGCCTGACGACGCGCGTGCAGGTCGCCGCGCTTGGCCAGGGTGACCAGCTTTTCGACGAAGGGACGCAGTTCCTTGGCCTTGGGCAGGGTGGTGACGATCTGCTCGTGCTTGATCAGCGAGGCCGACATGTTGGCGAACATGGCGGTGCGGTGAGCGGACGTGCGGCCGAGTTTACGGTGAGCTTTACCGTGACGCATTGTAGTGTCTCCTGGGCCGTGGCCCGCTGTCGCGCGATCTAGCGCTGATTGTCACCAATCCCAGCTTGTTCCCGGCCGGGTTCAGAACGAAGCGCCGGAGCCCTCGACCGCTGTTGCGGCGTCTCAAGGCCCAGAACCGCCCGTCTCAGGCCGACGTCCGGCGCAGATCAGCGCGAGGTACGCGAATCTAGATCTGGTCTTCGAACTTCTTGGCCAGGTCTTCGATGTTTTCGGGCGGCCAGTTCGGCACGTCCATACCCAGGTGCAGCGCCATCCCAGCCAGCACTTCCTTGATTTCGTTCAAGGACTTGCGGCCGAAGTTTGGGGTGCGCAGCATCTCGGCTTCGGTCTTCTGGATCAGATCGCCGATGTAGACGATGTTGTCGTTCTTCAGGCAGTTGGCCGAACGAACCGACAGTTCCAGCTCATCGACCTTCTTCAGGAGCGCCGGGTTGAACGGCAGCTCAGGCTTGGCCTCGTCGGCCGACTTGGCCTTGGGCTCTTCGAAGGTGATGAAGATCTGCAGTTGGTCTTGCAGGATCCGGGCGGCGTAGGCCACGGCGTCCACCGGAGTGACGGCGCCGTTGGTTTCGACTTCCAGGATCAGCTTGTCATAGTCCAGCGACTGGCCCTGACGGGTCGGCTCGACGCGATAGGCGACGCGCTTGACCGGCGAGTACAGGGCGTCGACGGCGATCAGGCCGATCGGCGCGTCTTCCGGACGGTTCTTATCGGCCGGGACGTAACCCTTGCCGGTGTTGACCGTGAACTCCATGCGCACGGTGGCGCCGTCGTCCAGCGTGCAAAGCACGTGGTCGGGGTTCAGGATCTCGATATCCGAAGGCGTTTCGATCTGACCAGCGGTCACCGGACCGGGGCCGGTGGCGCGCAGCGTCATGCGCTTCGGGCCCTCGGCGTGCATGCGCACGGCCAGTTGCTTGATGTTCAGAACGATGTCGACGACGTCTTCGCGGACGCCTTCGAGCGAGGAGAATTCGTGGACAACGCCATCAATCTGGATGGCGGTAACGGCGGCGCCCTGAAGCGAGGAGAGCAGGACGCGGCGCAGAGCGTTGCCGAGCGTCACACCGAAACCACGCTCGAGAGGCTCAGCCACGATCCGCGCCTTGCGGGTCGCGTCGGCGCCAGTCTCGATTTGCGGCTTCTCAGGACGGATGAGCTCGTTCCAGTTTCTTTCGATCACGTGGTCGATCCCTTGAACGCGGCTCGCCGGCCGCGTTTTGCGCAGCCGGCGAAGGAGAGTTGTGCCTAAAGAGTACTAGACGCGACGACGCTTGGGCGGACGGCAGCCGTTGTGCGGGATCGGCGTGACGTCGCGGATCGACGTGATGGTCATGCCCGCGGCCTGAAGGGCGCGCAGGGCCGACTCACGGCCCGAACCCGGACCCGACACGTTGACCTCGAGGGTCTTCACGCCGTGCTCGGCAGCCTTCTTGCCAGCGTCTTCCGCAGCCATCTGAGCGGCGTACGGGGTCGACTTGCGCGAACCCTTGAAACCCATCGCGCCGGCGCTGGACCAGGAGATGGTGTTCCCCTGAGCGTCGGTGATGGTGATCATGGTGTTGTTGAACGAGGCGTTCACGTGCGCCACGCCCGAGGTGATGTTCTTGCGTTCGCGCTTTTTAACGCGACCCGGTTCCTTGGCCATCGTCAGGCTACCTTATTTCTTCTTGCCGGCGATCGGCTTGGCCGGACCCTTGCGGGTGCGAGCGTTCGTGTGCGTGCGCTGACCGCGGACCGGGAGGCCCTTACGGTGACGCAGGCCGCGATAGCAGGCCAGGTCCATCAGACGCTTGATGTTCATCGAATTTTCGCGGCGCAGGTCGCCTTCGACGGTGAAGTCCTTGTCGATCGTTTCACGGATCGCGAGAACCTCAGCGTCGGTCAGCTGATTGACCCGGCGGGCGTCATCGATGCCCACCTTCGTGACGATGTCACGAGCGGACTTTTGGCCAATGCCATGAATGTACTGAAGCGCGATCAAAACGCGCTTGTTCGTCGGGATGTTGACGCCTGCAATACGGGCCACGTCTAATGTTCTCCTAGTCACGCACTAAAGACGCGAACGGCGCGCCCGGCCCGGTCTTTCGACCTAGTCCGGCGCGCACAGATCGCGCCCTTTCGCGGAAGCGCCCCGTTATAGGGATCGTTGCGCCGCCGTCAATGGTTGAATCCGCCGAAAATCAACGAATTGAAAATGTCTCACGCCGCGCCCGAGAGCGCCGCGTCGATAGAGGCCGCGACCGTTTCCACAGGCGCCATGCCATCCAGCTCCGTCAACTTCCCCTGCTCTACGTAATAGGGCAGCAAAGGCGCGGTCTGGGCGTTGTAGGCCGCCAGTCGTGTCACAAACACTTCCGGATTGTCGTCAGCCCTGCCCTGCTCGGCGAATCTCTTCGAGATCCGTTCGATCAAGGACGGTTCGTCTACCTTGAGTCGGAGGACGAGGTCGATCTTCTGCCCGCGAGCGGCCAGCATTTTATCCAGCGCCTCGGCCTGGGCCACGGTGCGCGGGAACCCATCGAAGATCGCGCCACCAGCGGCCTCAGCCTCGGGCAGACGGTCCTCGATCAAGGCGATGACGATATCGTCGGTCACCAGCTCTCCACGGTCCAGCACGCCCTTCACGCGGGCGCCCAGCTCGGAGCCGGACGCGATCGCCGCGCGAAGCATGTCGCCGGTGGAAAGCTGGACCATGCCACGCTCGGTGACGAGCCGCTTGGCCTGGGTCCCCTTCCCCGCCGCCGGCGGTCCGAACAGGATCAAGTTCATGAATGCCCCTTCGCGCGTCGCCGAGTCTTCGCCCGGTCATCTTCCCGAGCAGACCTAGAGCCCGAGCGGAAAAAACGGAAGCCGGTTTATGACAAACCGGCTTCCGAAATTCTGTCTTTCCTTAGCGGCCCTTGCCGCCCCGGAGTTTCGACTTCTTGATCAGGCCCTCATACTGGTGCGCCAGCAGGTGGGACTGAATCTGCGCCACGGTGTCCATGGTCACCGTCACGACGATCAGCACCGAGGTGCCGCCCAGGGCGAACTGGGTGGCGCCCAGGGCCGACATCATCAGTTCGGGCACCAGGCAGACCGCCGTGATGTAAGCCGCGCCGATCACCGTCAGACGGGTCAGTACATAGTCCAGATACTCGGCCGTGCGCTTACCTGGACGGATGCCCGGCAGGAAGCCGCCGTACTTGCGCAGGTTCTCGGCCGTCTCATCGGGGTTGAACACCACCGAGGTGTAGAAGAACGAGAAGAAAATGATCAGGCCGGCATACATCAGCATGAAGGCTGGCTTGCCGTGCTGCAGGGCGCCGACCGTGCCGGGCAGCCAGGCCGCCCATTCAGGCAGGTTGGCGGTCGACAGGAAGCCCATCGCGGTCGTCGGCAGCAGGAGCAGCGACGAGGCGAAGATCGGCGGAATGACGCCGGCGGTGTTGATCTTCAGCGGCATGAACGAGGTGTCGCCACCGATCATGCGATTGCCCTGCTGGCGCTTGGGATAATGGACCAGCAGGCGGCGCTGCGAGCGCTCGATGAAGACGATCGCCGCGACGGCCGCGACGGCCAGAAGCACGATCACGAACAGCGGGGTGTAGTTGCCCGAGGTCTGCGACTGCACCAGCAGCTGGCCGATGCCCATCGGCAGGCCAGCCACGATGCCGGCGAAGATGATCAGGGACACGCCGTTGCCGACGCCGCGGCTGGTGATCTGCTCGCCCAGCCACATCAGGAACATGGTGCCGCCGGTCAGGGCGACGACGGTCGAGGCGACGAAGAACGGCGCGCTGATGCCGTCGAACACCAGGCCGGGCTGGCTATGCAGGCCCACAGCGATCGAGAACGACTGAACAACCGCCAGGATCACCGCGAGGTAGCGGGTATACTGGTTGAGCGCCTTGCGGCCGGCCTCTCCGCCTTCCTTCTTCAGCTTTTCCCACGGCGGATACACCGAGCCCATCAGCTGGACGATGATCGACGCCGAGATGTAGGGCATCACGTTCAGCGAGAACACGGCCATGCGCTCGACCGCGCCGCCCGAGAACATGTTGAACATGCCCAGGACGCCCTGGCTCTGGCCCTCGAAGGCGTCGGCGAAGGCTGCCGAGTCGATCCCCGGGATCGGCACGTAGGTGCCGAGGCGGTAGACCACGCAGAGCGATGATGCGTGAACAGCATGACGCTTGTGCAAGCTCGGTCGCCTTGGCGGAACGACGCCGCAAGTTCATGTTTGCTGCGAGTTGTTCGGCGGCCGAAGCCATGCGTCGTGATGTCACAGCGAGCTCTCGAAACGCGTCGCATCCCGGCCGACGCCGGCGCACGCCGGAGAGCGCCGGGACCTCTCAAGCGTCAGAGCTTCCGGCGGTCCCGGCTCGGCGCGGCTCTGCGCTGACCGGGATGACAGTTCTTGCATGGCCGCGTCGGCCGCCTTGACCATGGCGGTACGGCCCGCTCATCGCCGATCGACCGAACGGCCTTGATGGCCGCTTCGGTCGCCGAGCAGACGGTCAGCTTCAGGGCTCGACTTGATTCAGCTCGCCCTTGCCCAGCAGCTTCACGCCGTCCAGTTCGCGACGGATCACGCCGGCGGCGACCAGGTCGGCCACGGAGGTGCCGCCGAACTTCATCGCCAGCTTCGACGGCCTGCTCCAAGCGCCACAGGTTCACTTCAGCGAAGTCCAGGCGGAAGGGGTTGTTGAAGCCGCGCTTAGGCATACGCATGTGCAGCGGCATTTGACCGCCTTCGAAGCCGGCGATGGCGACGCCCGAGCGCGCCTTCTGGCCCTTAACGCCGCGACCGGCGGTCTTGCCCTTGCCCGAACCGGGACCACGGCCAACGCGCATGCGGCCCTTGGTCGAACCGGGGGTCGGGGCGAGTTCATTAAGCTTGGTCATATGTGCCTCTCCTTGGAGATCTGCGCCTGGCCGGGGGCCAGACTCGGCTTTGAAAAGTGGACTTCGTTCCCTGCCCCACCCCGTTTTCCCAGAAGGAATTGGAGAGCGGGACTTCAAACGAAAACCACCCCGGCTTTCACCGGGGTGGCGATTTCGGCGTCGTGTAGCAGACCTACTCGACGATTTCCAGCAGATGCTGGACCTTGCGGATCATGCCGCGAACCGAAGGGGTGTCTTCCAGCTCGGACACGCGGCCCAGCTTGTTGAGACCCAGGCCGGCCAGCGTTTGACGCTGGATGGCGTTGCGGCGGATCGGGCTGCCGGTTTGGCGAACCTTGACGGTTTTAGCTTCAGCCATGACTTAGCCCTCGATGGCGTCCGGAGCCGAAGCTCCGTCGGCGCGGCGGCCGAGAATGTCGCCAACCTTCTTGCCGCGCTTGGCGGCGATCTGGCGGGGCGAGGACTGAACCTTCAGGGCCTCGAACGTAGCGCGAACCATGTTGTACGGGTTCGAAGAACCCGTCGACTTGGCCACGACGTCCTGGACGCCCAGGGTTTCGAGAACCGCGCGCATCGGACCACCAGCAATGACGCCCGTGCCGGGAGGGGCAGCGCGCATCATGACCTTGCCAGCGCCCCAACGGCCGTAGCCGTCGTGGTGCAGGGTGCGCGACTCGCGGAGCGGGACGCGGACCATGGTCTTCTTGGCTTCTTCGGTCGCCTTGCGGATGGCTTCCGGCACTTCACGCGCCTTGCCATGACCGAAGCCGACGCGGCCCTTTTGGTCGCCAACGACCATCAGAGCGGCGAAGCTGAAGCGACGGCCGCCCTTCACGGTGGCGGCGACGCGGTTGATGTGAACGAGCTTTTCGACGATGTCGCTGTCGACCCGCTCTTCGGGGGCATTGCGGTCGCGACGGTCCCGGCGAGGACCGCCTTCACCGCGCTGTTGGTCACCACGAGCCATGATGTTTCCCTTAGAAGTTGAGGCCGGCTTCGCGCGCGGCGTCAGCCAGGGCTTTCACCCGACCGTGGAAGATGTAACCGCCGCGATCGAAGACGACGTCCTTGACGCCCTTTTCGATGGCGCGCTCGGCGACGAGCTTGCCGACCAGGGCAGCCGCGTCCTTGTCCGCGCCCTTGGTCTTGCCTTCACCCTCAAGGGTGGAGGCGGCAGCCAGGGTCACGCCGCGTTCATCATCGATGATCTGGGCGTAGATGTTCTTGGACGAACGGAAGACCGTGAGACGCGGACGACCGTTGGACAGTGCCTTGAGGCGGGTGCGGGTGCGTTGGGCACGACGCACGGCGGATTCGCGAGGTGTGAGCGCCATGGCTTACTTCTTCTTGCCTTCCTTGCGGCGAACCTTTTCGCCGGCATAACGAACGCCTTTGCCCTTGTAGGGCTCGGGCGGACGAATGCGGCGGATCTTCGCGGCAATCTCGCCAACCGCCTGCTTGTCAGCACCGGCGATCTTGATTTCGGTTTGCTTCGGAACCGCGAAGGTGACGCCGGCCGGAGCCTCAACGTCGACATCGTGGCTGAAACCGAGCTGGATGGAGAGCGCGGAGCCCTTCATCGCGGCGCGGTAACCAACGCCCACCAGCTCGAGGGTTTCCTCGAAGCCGGCGGTGACGCCTTGCACCATGTTGGCGACCAGCGTGCGGGACAGGCCCCACATCGACTTGGCGCGAGCGGTTTCGTTCCGCGGAACCAGGGTCAGCTCTTCGCTTTCGACCTTGATTTCGATTTCTTCCGGAACGGTCCAGGAGAGTTGGCCCTTGGGACCCTTGACCGACACAGTCTGACCTTCGAGCGTCAGAGTGACGCCCTTGGGGATTGCGACGGCTTTCTTACCGATACGTGACATGCTCTTTCCCTCCCGCGCCTAGTAGACGCGGCAGAGGACTTCGCCACCGACATTAGCGTCGCGTGCGGCGGAGTCCGACATGACGCCCTTCGGCGTCGAAAGGATCGAGATGCCCAGGCCGTTCTTGATCGGCTTCAGGTCCTTGATCGACGAATAGACGCGGCGGCCCGGCTTGGACACGCGGGCGATCTCGGCGATCACGGGCTCACCGTCAAAATACTTGAGCTCGATCTCGAATTCGGGGAACGCACCGGGCTTCTCGACCAGCGAGTAGCCGCGGATGTAGCCTTCGTCGGCCAGCACGTCCAGGACGCGGGCGCGCAGCTTGGAAGCCGGCGTCGCAACCTTGGCGCGCTTGCGCGTGGCGGCGTTCTTGATACGAGCGATCAGGTCGCTCAGGGGATCGTTCATCGACATATGATCGTCCTCACCAGCTCGACTTGACGAGGCCGGGGATCTGGCCCGACGAGCCGAGCTCGCGGAGCGCGATACGGCTCATCTTCAGCTTGCGATAGTAGGCGCGCGGACGGCCCGTGACTTCGCATCGGTTACGGATGCGAACGGCGGAGGAGTTACGCGGCAGCTTCGCGAGCTTCAGACGAGCTTCGAAGCGATCCTCGAGCGGCAGGGTCTCGTCGTTGGCGATCGCCTTGAGCGCGGCGCGCTTGTCGGCGAATTGCTTGACGAGGGCCTTGACCATCTCGTTACGGTTGACGGCGCTTTTCTTGGCCATGGTGTGTTTCCCTGCCCGCTCTTAATTCGTGAACGGGAACTGGAATTCCTTCAGGAGAGCCTTGGCTTCCTCGTCGGTCTTCGCAGTGGTGCAGACGATGATGTCCATGCCCCACATCTGGTCGATCTGGTCGTAGTTGATTTCCGGGAACACCAGGTGCTCCTTCAGGCCCATGGCATAGTTGCCACGGCCGTCGAAGCTCTTGCCGTTCAGGCCGCGGAAGTCCTTCACGCGCGGCAGCGCGATCGTGACCAGGCGGTCGAGGAACTCATACATGCGGTCCTTGCGGAGCGTCACCTTGGCGCCGACAATCATGCCTTCGCGCAGCTTGAAGCCGGCGATCGACTTGCGAGCCTTGGTGGCGACCGGCTTTTGACCTGCGATCAGGGTAAGATCCTTGATCGCCGTCTGGGCCTTCTTGGAGTCCGCAACGGCTTCGCCGATACCCATGTTCAGGACGATCTTGTCCAGCTTGGGAACCTGCATCTCGTTGGTGTAGCCGAACTGTTCCTTCAACGCGGCGCGAATGCGCGCGCGATATTCGGACTTCAGCCGCGGCTCGTAAGCTTGATCAACCATTGATCACCTCGCCCGTGGTCTTGGCCACGCGCACCTTCTTGTCGCCTTCGATCTTGAAGCCGACGCGGGTGGGCTTGCCGTTGGAATCCACGATGGCGACGTTCGAGACGTGCAGCGCAGCTTCCTTGCTCTTGATGCCGCCTTGCGGATCGGCCTGCGTCGCCTTGGTGTGGCGTTGAACCAGGTTCACGCCTTCCACGACAACGCGGTTTTCCTTGGGGAGAACCTGGGACACAGCGCCTTGCTTGCCCTTGTCCTTGCCCGCCAGGACGACAACGCGGTCGCCCTTCTTGATCTTGGCAGCCATTACAGCACCTCGGGGGCGAGGGAGATGATCTTCATGTGGTTCTTGGCGCGCAGTTCACGGGGAACCGGGCCGAAGATCCGCGTGCCGACCGGCTCGCTCGCTTTGTTGACGATGACCGCGGCATTCTTGTCGAAGCGGATCAGCGAACCGTCCTTGCGCTTCATGCCTTGGTTGACGCGAACGACGACGGCGCGCACGACGTCGCCCTTCTTCACGCGGCCGCGAGGAATGGCTTCCTTCACCGAAGCGACAATCGTGTCGCCCACCGAGGCGTAGCGGCGCTTGGCCCCGCCAAGCACCTTGATGCACATGACCCGGCGTGCGCCCGAATTATCGGCGACTTCCAGGTTAGTTTGCATCTGGATCATGGTTCAATACCTTCCAGAAACTAGCTGACGCCTTGGGAAGTGCTTCCCAGGTCTTCAGCTTGGACTTCGGAGCGCACTCGATGATGCGGATCGCTTCACCGGTCTTGTACGCGTTGACTTCGTCATGAGCGTGGTACCGCTTGGAGCGGCGCACGATCTTCTTCAGCAGCGGGTGAACGATGGTCCGTTCAACCTTGACCACTACGGTCTTGTCGCCCTTATCGGAGACGACAACCCCTTCGAGGATACGCTTGGGCATATCGTTCTCCTTAAGCCGCGGCCTTGGCGCGCAGCACGGTCTTGATGCGGGCGATGTCCTTGCGGATCTCGCCAACGCGGTGGGTCTTTTCCACCTGACCGGTCGCGGCCTGGAAGCGCAGGTTGAACTGCTCCTTCTTGAGGCTGAGCAGTTGCTCGGCGAGTTGGTCGGGCGTCATACCCCGGATGTCAGCAATCTTGGTCATGCCGCTTCGGCCTCCAGAGCCGCACCAGCGTCGATGCGGGTGACGACACGGGTACGGATCGGCAGCTTGGCCGCGCCGAGGCGCAGGGCTTCGCGAGCGATATCGTCCGGCACGCCGTCGATTTCGAACATGATGCGACCCGGAGCCACGCGAGCGGCCCAGTGATCGACGGCGCCCTTGCCCTTACCCATCCGGACTTCGGCAGGCTTGCCGGTGACCGGCACGTCCGGGAAGATGCGGATCCACACGCGACCTTGGCGCTTCATCTGGCGAGTGATCGCCCGACGAGCCGCTTCGATCTGGCGAGCGGTGATGCGTTCCGGCTCAACGGCCTTGAGGCCATAGGAGCCGAAGTTCAGCAGGGTGCCGCCCTTGGAGACGCCATGAATGCGCCCCTTGAACTGCTTGCGGTACTTGGTTTTTTTCGGTGACAGCATAGCGCTCTATCCTTAGCCCCGATCGCGACGGCCGCGGTCGCCCCGGTCGGGACGATCGCCGCGCTCGCGCCCACCACCTTCGCCGGCAGGGCCGGACTCGGTGGCGAGACGCTTGTCGAGCGCCATCGGGTCATGCTCCAGCACTTCGCCTTTGAAGATCCAGGTCTTCACGCCGATGATGCCGTAGGTGGTCTTGGCTTCCGCGAAACCGTAGTCGATGTCGGCGCGCAGGGTGTGAAGCGGCACGCGACCTTCGCGATACCATTCCATCCGAGCGATTTCCGCGCCGCCGAGGCGGCCCGACACGTTGATGCGGATGCCCTTGGCGCCAAGACGGACGGCCGATTGGATCGACCGCTTCATGGCGCGACGGAAGGCAATCCGGCGCTCGAGCTGCTGGGCGATGGACTCGGCCACCAGCTGGGCGTCGGTTTCAGGCTTACGGATTTCGACGATGTTCAGGTGAACTTCGCCTTCCGTCATCACCGACAGGTCCTTGCGGAGCTTGTCGATGTCAGCGCCCTTCTTGCCGATGATGACGCCCGGACGGGCGGCATAGATCGTGACGCGGCACTTCTTGTGCGGACGCTCGATGATGATCCGCGAAACGCCGGCGAGATACAGGCGCTTCTTGAGCATCTTGCGGACCGCGAGGTCCTGATGCAGGAGCTTGCCGTACTGGTCGCCGTCGGCGAACCAACGGCTGTCCCAGGTGCGGTTTACGCCGAGCCGAAGCCCGACCGGATTGACTTTCTGACCCATCAGGCGGCCTCACCCAGTTCGCGGACCACGATGGTGATCTCGGAGAACGGCTTTTCAACGCGCGTGGCCCGACCGCGAGCACGCGGCGGAGAAACGCTTCATCACGAGGTTCTTGCCCACGAAGGCCTCCGACACGACGAGCGAGTCGATGTCGAGGTTGTGGTTGTTCTCGGCGTTCGAGATCGCCGAGTACAGCGCCTTGCGGACGTCCTGGGCGATGCGCTTGTGGCTGAATTCGAGCTCGTTGAGAGCGCGCTGGACGTTCAGACCACGAATGGACTGAGCAACCAGGTTCAGCTTACGGGCGCTGGTGCGCAGGGTGCGAACCTTACACATCGCTTCGTTGGCCGGCAGGCGGCGAGGTTGTTTAGCTTGGCTCATGGCCTACTTCCTCTTCGCCTTCTTGTCGGCGGCGTGGCCGGGGAAGTTGCGGGTGGGAGCGAACTCACCGAACTTCATGCCGACCATGTCTTCCGACACGATAACGGGGACGTGCTTGAGACCGTTGTGGACGCCGAAGGTCAGGCCGACAAATTGCGGCATGATCGTCGAGCGACGCGACCAGGTCTTGATGACGTCCTTGCGGCCCGACGACAAAGCGACGTCGGCCTTCTTCAGGAGGTACCCGTCAACAAACGGGCCTTTCCAGACGGAGCGGGTCATGGCTTAGCGGCCCTTTTTCGCTTTGTGGCGCGAACGGATGATGAACTTATCCGTGGCCTTGTTAACGCGGGTCTTGGCGCCCTTGGTCGGCTTACCGGCCGGGGTCACCGGGTTACGACCGCCCGAGGTACGACCTTCACCACCACCGTGCGGGTGGTCGACCGGGTTCATGGCGACGCCGCGAACGTGGGGACGACGACCCATGTGACGAACACGACCGGCCTTGCCGAGGTTCTGGTTCATGTGGTCGGGGTTGGAAACGGCGCCGACGGTGGCCATGCAGGTGTCGAGGACCATGCGCAGTTCGCCCGAGTTCAGGCGGATCTGGGCGTAGCCGGCGTCACGACCGACCAGCTGGGCGTAGGCGCCAGCCGAACGAGCGATCTGACCACCCTTGGCGGGCTTCAGCTCGACGTTGTGGATGATCGTGCCGATCGGCAGGGTCCGCAGCGGCGAGGCGTTGCCCGGCTTCACGTCGACCTTGTCGGCGGTGACGACTTCGTCGCCGGCCTTGAGGCGTTGCGGGGCCAGGATGTAGGCCAGTTCGCCGTCGACCTGATACTTGATCAGGGCGATAAAGGCGGTCCGGTTGGGGTCATACTCGAGACGGACAACCGTCGCGACGCCTTGCTTGCGACGCTTGAAGTCGACCAGACGGTAGAGGCGCTTGGCGCCGCCGCCGCGGAAACGGACAGCGATACGGCCATTGCCGCCGCGACCGCCCGACTTGGTCAGACCTTCAACGAGCTTCTTTTCCGGGCGGCCCTTGTGGAGCTCGCTGCGGTCGATCAGCACCAGGCCGCGCTGGCCAGGGCTGGTCGGGTTAAAGTGCTTCAAGGCCATCTGATTAGAGCCCCGTCGTGATATCGATCGACTGGCCTTCGGCCAGGGTCACGATAGCTTTCTTGACGTCGGAACGACGACCAATGATGCCACGGAAGCGCTTGGTCTTGCCCTTGGTGACCATGGTGTTGACCTTGGTGACCTTGACCTTGAACAGCTCTTCGACTGCGGCGGCGATTTCGTCCTTGGACGCGTCGGCGGACACGCGGAAGACAACCTTGTTCTGCTCGGAAAGCAGGGTGGCCTTTTCGGTGATCACCGGCGACAGGATCGTGTCGTAGTGGCGGGCGGTTGCGGCCATTACGCGGCTTCCTTCTCAGCGAAACGCGCCGAGATCGCATCCACCGCGTCCTTGGTCAGGACCAGGGTGTGGCGACGCAGCACGTCATAGACGTTCAGGCCGGCGTTCGGCAGCACGTCGATGTTCGGAATGTTGCGGGCGGCGAGCTTGAAGTTGCCGTCCACTTCCGGACCCGCGATGACCAGCGCGTTCTTCAGACCCATCTTTTCGAAGTTGGCGCGCAGGGCGGCCGTCTTCGGATCGGTCAGAACCGCGCTGTCCAGCACGACGAGCGAACCGCTCTTGGCCTTCGACGACAGGGCGTGACGCAGAGCCATGGCCCGGATCTTCTTGGGAAGATCGAAGGCGTGGCTGCGGACGACCGGGCCGTGAGCCTTGGCGCCGCCGACGAACTGAGCCGCACGACGCGAGCCGTGACGAGCGCCGCCGGTGCCCTTCTGCTTGTACATCTTCTTGCCCGTACGAGAGACCTCGTTGCGGACCTGAATCTTGTGGTTCCCGGAGCGGCGCTTGGCCAGCTGCCAGGTGACGACGCGCTGCAGGATGTCGCCGCGGATGTCGGCGATGCCAAAGATGGCGTCGTCGAGATCAACGGAGCCGGCCTTGCCGCCGTCCAGATTGATGACGTCGAGTTTCATTAGCCTTCGCCCTCTTCGGTCGATGCCGCGGGGGCTTCCTCAGCGGGGGTTTCAGCAGCGGCGGACACCGGAGCCTGACCAGCCTTGCGGAAGGCGCCCGGACGCGGCAGGTCGGCCGGAGCGGCCTTCTTGATCGCGTCGCGAACCTTCACGTAGCTGCCTTCGTGGCCGGGGACAGCGCCCTTGACCAGGATCAGGCCGCGCTCGACATCGACTTTCCAGACGGTGACGTTCAGCGTGGTGACGGTTTCTTGGCCCAGGTGGCCGGCCATCTTCTTGCCCTTGAACGTACGACCCGGATCCTGGCGTTGACCAGTCGAGCCGTGCGAACGGTGCGAGACCGAGACGCCGTGGGTTGCGCGCAGACCACCGAAGTTCCAGCGCTTCATGGCGCCGGCAAAGCCCTTACCGACGGTGACGCCCTGAATGTCGACCTTCTGGCCGGCAACGTAGTGGTCGGCGGTGATTTCCGCGCCCACTTCAATCAGGGCAGCTTCTTCGACGCGGAACTCGGCGACGACCCGCTTGGGTTCGACCGAGGCCTTGGCGAAGTGGCCACGCATGCCATTGGGGGTGTTCTTCGGCTTCTTTGCGCCAGCGCCGAGTTGAAGGGCGGTATAACCGTCCTTTTCCTGGGTGCGTTGGGCGGTGACCTGGCAGCCGTCGAGCGAGAGGACGGTAACCGGGATGTGCTGTCCAGCTTCGTCGAAGAAGCGGGTCATGCCGAGCTTCTTGGCGATAACGCCAGTGCGTTGAGCGGGGAGAGTCATAAGATTCGGCCCTCCTTACAGCTTGATTTCGACGTCAACGCCGGCCGACAGGTCGAGCTTCATCAGCGCGTCCACGGTCTGCGGAGTCGGGTCAACGATATCGAGAACGCGCTTGTGCGTACGGATCTCGAACTGTTCGCGCGACTTCTTGTCGACGTGCGGCGAGCGGTTGACGGTGAATTTCTCGATAAGCGTGGGCAGGGGGATCGGGCCCCGTACCGTCGCACCAGTGCGCTTGGCCGTATTGACGATCTCGCGCGTGGAATGATCCAGCACGCGGTGATCGAAGGCCTTGAGCCGGATGCGGATGTTCTGACGATCCATATCGCTCGGTTTCCTAGTGGGCTGCGCCCGCGTCTCGAACCATTTCAAAGACCAACTCGAACCCCCGAGAGAGTTCGTACGCAGCGTCCGCAAAACAAATGACCCTCACGGTCGCCCGTGGGGGTTGATGTCCAGATATTGCACCAGATGGCGCTATGTCCGGGCGTCTCGCGAACCGCGTTTGAGCCCTAGAGCTCACAGCCGGTCCAACAGAGGCGCGCTTGTACGTTCCGAATCCGGTTTCGTCAAGCGCTCCGCTCGCTTCTTCGCCCCACAACGTGGAACGACTCGGCGAGCCGCTTCTGGATAGGCGCCTGGCCCCTCCTCCGCAACCCCTCATCTGTAATCAGATTGTCAAAGAACAGCGTCAGCTGAGCATGAACGTGCGCCGGGGCGCGACTAGTCAGGCGCTGCGGGCTTTCAAGTGTCACAAATGCGCATCAATCATCCCTCAAGCGGCGCCATTGCCCTTGTTAGCCCCCTCGAACCTCCATAGATGCCGCCCTCCCCGACGGACTGGCGGCCCCTCCCCCCAATGACCGCCAGCGCCGGGGTTTCTCAGTAAGGGGATTACTCCACCAATGAAGACCAAGCTTTTCGCCGCCGCCGCCGTTCTGGCCCTGGCCGTCTCGGCCCCCGCCTTCGCCCAGCAAGTGGGTTCGGTTGGCGTCGCCGCGAACTACACCAACATCGACACCCGCCTGGGTGACGCCAACGGGACCTCGGCCCGTATCGACGGTTCGGTCGCGATCCCGACCGCCGCCGGCTGGACCGTCACGGTCAATGGCGACGTCAACATCGCCGACAACGACATCAGCGACGACACCGTCGCCTCGGGCGCCCTGCACCTGACCAAGGAGCTGGGCGACACCTGGCGCGTCGGTGGCTTCACCGCCCTGTCGAACCCGAACAGCGACAACGTCTGGGCCGTCGGCGCCGAAGCCCACAAGTACCTCGACAAGGTCACCCTGTCGGGCGTCGCCGCCTATGGCCAGTCGGATGACCTGGACGCCGACCTCTATGCCGTGCGCGGCGAGGCCCGCTACTTCGTCACCGACGACTTCCGTCTCGACGGCGGCCTCGGCTATTCGCGGATCGACACCGGCGCCCGCGCCGACCTGTGGGACGTCAACCTGGGCGGCGAATACAAGTTCGCCAGCACGGGCTGGAGCACCTTCGGCCAGTATACCCACACCGAGTCCGACGACCTGGCCGACCTGAAGTCGGACGCGGTCAAGATCGGCGTGCGCTACACCTTCGGCGGCAGCCTGAAGACCCGCGACCGCGCCGGCGCCGACCTGATCGACGCCAGCACGCTGTTCGGCTTCGGCGCTCGCTAATCGCGACGACGACCGCCTGAAACGCGGAAGGCCCGGGACATCCGTCCCGGGGCCTTCTCTTTGTCTATATATATAAGAGTGCTCGGCGAGCCTCGGCCTAGTGGCCGATCATGACGTCGCCCGAACCGGCCACCGACTTGCTGATCGCGCCCGTCGCCTTGGCGATGCGCACGTCGCCTGACCCGGCCACCGAAACCTCGGCATCGCCGACCTCGCCATTGTGGGTCACGTCGCCCGAACCCATGACGTTGACCTCCAGAGACCGCGACCGACCGCCGGTGATGGTGACATCGCCGGAGCCAAGAATATTGGCCTCGACCCTGCCACCGACGGCGGCCGCGCTGGCGTCGCCCGAGCCGGCGATGGAGACCTCACAGTCCCCAGCGACGTCCTGGAGTTTCACACTGCCCGAGCCGGCGATGTTGATCTCGGCGGACCCCGCCGAGCCGACGCTGGTGTCGCCCGACCCAGCCTGGCTGATCTCGAGCTTTCCCTTGACGTTGGCGACCGTCCAGTCGCCGCACCCGGCATTGGCCAGTTCCAGGGTTTCGCTGCGACCGACGCTGCCGAACACGGCGCCGCCGCCGGCGACTTCGACGTTCAGAGGCGTGCGGATGGCGATCTGGGGAATGTCTTCCCACTTCACCTCGCCGACGCCGCGCACCTTGATGGTCACCTTGCCCATGGTGGTGTTGCAGCCGTGGATCTTGTTCATCCGCAGGTCGCCGTCGACGATCGTCTCATTGCCGTTCTGACGGATGGTCAGCGGCAGGCTCTTGTTGGTCGTGATGAACTCGACCTTCACGTCGGAGCGCGCTTCGGGAATGACCACGACGCGGGCCACCGCGTCCTTGATCTTGACGGAAGGCGCGGCGGAGGCGGCGCCGGCAAAGCCCAGGGCGGCCGCACCGGCGGCCAGAACGAGAAGTGCGCGCATCGAATGTTTCCCCTGTCGGATGGCGTTGATGAGGGGAAGCTAGCGATGGTCGCGGATCGAGACGACTTAATTCGCGGTCATGACCGCGATGTCACAAATTGGCCGCTTTGCCGGAAAGCTCAGCTTGCGACGTGCGCCGACAGCCGGACGGGCGCCGACTTGTAGGCCGGTGTGCCGCTGCGGGTATCGCGATCCTCCAGCGCCACCAGCACATTGGTCTCCGGATAGTAGGCGGCGAGACAGCCTCGCGGGATGTCCCGCGCCACCACGGTGAAGCCGCGCACGGCGCGCTCGCCGCTGGCGTCAAAGGCCGCGACCAGGTCGATGAGGTCGCCGGAAACCAGTCCCCGCTCGGTGAGGTCGTCCGGATGGGCGAAGACCACGTCCCGGCGACCGAACACGCCGCGATAGCGGTCGTCCTGACCATAGATCGTCGTGTTGTACTGGTCGTGGCTGCGCAGGGTGGTGAGGATCATCACGCTGGCGTCGCCCTGGCGCGGATCACCGCCGCTGGGCGCGTGGACCATGAAATTGGCCCGACCCGAGGCCGTCTTCCACACCCGCTCCGACGGCGGCACCGGCAGGCGGAAGCCACCGGGCACGCGGATGCGCTCATTATAGTTGTCGAAGGCGCTCGGAAACACCCGAGCGATCAGGTCGCGGATGCGGTCGTAGTCGGCGACCAGTCCGGCCCACTCGATCCTGTCGTCCTCGCCCAGCACCGCCTGAGCGATCCCCGCCACGATGGCGGGCTCTGACATGAGGTGCTCGGACGCCGGCGGGTTCAGGCCCTTCGAGGCATGAACCATCGACATCGAGTCCTCCACCGTCACGGCCTGACGACCGCCGGCCTGGATGTCGATCTCGGTGCGGCCCAGGCAGGGCAGCAGCAGGCTCTCCCGGCCGACCAGCAGATGCGTGCGGTTGGGCTTGGTGGCGATATGCACGGCCAGGTCCAGCCTGCGCATGGCGGCGAAGGTGCGGATCGGGTCCGGCGCCGCCACGGCAAAATTGCCGCCCAGGCCCAGGAACACCTTGGCCTCGCCCCGCTCCATCGCCTCGATGGCCTCGACAACCGTGTGGCCATGCTCACGCGGCGGCTCGAAGTCGAAGACCGCCTTGAGCGAGTCGAGCAAGGCGGCGGGCGGCTTCTCGGCCACGCCCACCGTTCTCGCACCCTGGACGTTGGAGTGGCCGCGCAGGGGACAGATCCCCGCCCCCGGCCGACCGATGTTTCCGCGCAGCAGCAGCAGATTGACCAGCTGCTGCACGGTCCCCGACGAGTCCCGGTGCTGGGTCAGGCCCATGCCGTAGCAGAGGATCGCCGCCTTCGACCGCGCATAGACGGCGGCGGCCTCCTCGATCTGGACGCGAGACAGCCCCGAGCCCGTCTCGATCTCGTCCCAGGACAGCGCGTCCAGCGCCTCGACCAGGTCGTCGAACCCGGCCGTATGCTCGGCGATGAAGTCACGATCCACCGCCTGCAGAGCCAGCACCGCCTTCATCATGCCCTGCACCGCCAGGGCGTCGCCGCCGATGGTCAGCTGATAATAGGCCGAGGCGATCGGGGTGGACGACAGCGTCGCCATCTCGATCGGGTCCTGCGGCGAGGCGAACTTCTCCAGCGCCCGTTCGCGCAGTGGGTTGAAGGCTCAAGATCGTCGCGCCGCGCCGCGAGGCCTCACGCAGGGTCGCCATCATCCGGGGGTGGTTGGTGCCGGGGTTGTGGCCAAAGCACAGGATCAGGTCGGCGTCGTCGAAGTCTTCCAGCGTCACCGAGCCCTTGCCCATGCCGATCGAGTCCGGCAGGCCGACGCTGGTCGGTTCGTGGCACATGTTGGAGCAGTCGGGGAAATTGTTGGTCCCGAAGCGCCGACCCAGCAGCTGATAGAGGAACGCCGCCTCGTTGGAGGCCCGGCCCGAGGCGTAGAACTCCGCCTGGTTGGGATGATCCAAAGCCCGCAAGGCCGAGCCGGTTCGCGCGAAGGCCTGGTCCCAGCTGATCGGCAGATAACGGTCGCTGGCGGCGTCGTAGGCCATGGGCTCGGTCAGCCGGCCCAGGTCCTCGATCGCATGATCGCTCCAGGTCAGCAGTTCGCTGACCGTGTGGCGGGCGAAGACCTCGGGCGTGGCCCGCTTGCTGGTCGCTTCCCAGGCCACGGCCTTGGCCCCGTTCTCGCAGAATTCAAACGACGAGGTGTGCTTGGGATCGGGCCAGGCGCAGCCGGGGCAGTCGAAGCCCTCGGGCTGGTTGGCCGACAGCAGGGTGCGCCCGCCCTCGATCACCGTAGCCTGATCGCCCAGGGCCCCGGCCACGGCCTTCAGCGCGCCCCAGCCCCCGGCCGGGGCATCGTAGCGGCGAACGCCCTGAATCTTGCTCGGGGGGATCTTGATGTCCGACATCAGGCGATCTCCATCGCGGCTTCGACCAGGCGATCGGCGCGGGTGAATACGGTGTGGCCGTCGGCGCGGGCCAGGGCCACCAGGGTCAGACCCGCCTCCTCCGCCTTGCGGATCGCCAGATCGGTGGGCGCCGAGACCGCCACCAGGATCGGGCAGCCGATGCGGACGGTCTTCTCGATCATCTCGAACGAGCAGCGGCTGGTCACCAGAACAAAGCCGCTGTCGGCGTCGAGACCGCCGGCGGCCATCGCGCCGGCCAGCTTGTCCAGGGCGTTGTGACGGCCGACATCCTCGCGCGACAGCAGGATGCGCCCTTCAACATCGGCGAAGGCGGCGGCGTGGGTCGCCCGTGTCAGCCGGCCCAGGGCCTGAGTCTCGGTCAGGGCGTCCAGCGCCCGCTGGATCGCCTGATGCGCCACCGCCCTGCCCTCGCCGACGCGCGGCAGGGGTCGCACGGCGTCGGCCAGGCGTTGAACGCCGCACAGCCCGCAGCTGGACCGCCCTTCCAGGGTGCGCGGCCGGGCCTTGCGGGGCGCGGCCTGCGGCGCCAGCCGCACGTCAGCCATCAGGCCCAGCTCCGATTGCGTGATCTCGATGGCCAGGATGTCGCCCGCGCCGGCGATCGCTTCGGTCAGGGTGAAGCCCCGCGCCAGATCCTCGATATCGGTCGGCGTCGCCATCAGCACCGTATGCGGTCGGCCGTTGAACGACAGCCCCACGGCGACCTCGTCGGGAACGGCGCGCTCGATGGACTGGATCTCGGCGCCGACACGCCACTGGGCGGCGGCGCGGCGGGTGACGGAAGGGATCGGCATGATCACGAACCTATCGCGCCCCGCCGCTCTTCGTCACGACAAATGCTGACCATTCCAGGTGCGGCAGGGCGCGAAGATACAAGACGTCATGCGCCCCAACGTGACCGATGGACGTTCCTGGAGCAAAGTCACCCCCATGAGCCCATCCACTCTCGATACCCGGCGCGCCCAGATGTTTCCGGCCCTCGAGGCCGAGCAGATCGCCCGCCTGCGCCGGTTCGCGCGCCCTGGCCTTCACGGCCGGCGACCATCTGGTCAAGGCCGGCGACGTGGGGGTCGGCCTGTTCGTGGTTCTGAGCGGCCGGGTCGAGATCTCGCGCCAGGACGAACGCGGCCAGACCCAGGTGATCGTCGAGCACGAGCCGGGCCAGTTCGTCGGCGAAATCGCCCAGCTTTCCGACCGCCCCGCCCTGGTCGACGTCAAGGCGCTGACCGATGTCGAAGTCCTGCAGCTTGCTCCCGACCGCCTGCGTGCCGTGCTGATCGCCGAGGCCGAGCTGGGCGAGCGGATCATGCGCGCCCTCATTTTGCGCCGGGTCAGCCTGATCGAGACCGGCGCCGGCGGTCCGGTGATCATCGGACACGCCGCCGACGCCGAGGTCATCCGGCTGGGCGGCTTCCTGACCCGCAACGGCCACCCCTTCCAGCAGCTGGATCCCTACACCGTCAGTTGCGCCCAGGTTCTGGTCGATCGCTTCAAGGTCGACGAGAGCCAGCTGCCGATCGTGCTGTGCCCCGGCGGCCAGATCCTGCGCCGGCCGTCGAACCGGGAACTGGCCCGCTGCATCGGCCTGGTGGGCAAGCTGGATCCCGACAAGCTGTACGATGTCGCCGTGGTGGGCGCGGGTCCGGCGGGGCTGGCGACGGCGGTCTATGCGGCGTCCGAGGGCCTGTCGGTGCTGGTGCTCGACACCCGCGCGTTCGGCGGCCAGGCCGGCGCCTCGGCGCGGATCGAGAACTATCTGGGCTTTCCCACCGGCGTCTCGGGCATGGCCCTGATGGGCAGGGCCTATACCCAGGCCCAGAAGTTCGGCGCCGAACTGGCCATCCCCGACGAGGTCGCCACCCTGGACTGCGAGGGCCACACCGACCGCTATCGCCTGATCCTGGCCCCGGACGAGACCGCCCAGGCCCGGACGGTGGTGATCGCCAGCGGCGCCCGCTACCGGCGGCTGGACGTAGCCGACCTCGACCGCTTCGAGGGCTCCAGCGTTCATTATTGGGCCTCGCCCCTGGAAGCCCGGCTGTGCGCCGGCCAGGAGGTCGCCCTGGTCGGGGCCGGCAACTCGGCGGGCCAGGCGGCGGTGTATCTGGCCAGCCAGGTCGCCAAGGTCTGGATGATCGTTCGCGGCGAAGGCCTGGACGCCAGCATGTCGCGCTATCTGATCGAACGCATCGAAAGCACGCCCAACATCGAAGTGATCGTTCGGAGCGAGGTGACCGCCCTGCACGGCGAAGAGGGCGGCCTGGACCAGATCACCTGGCGCCACATCGACAGCGGGGCCGAGACTCAACGCGCCGTCCGGCACCTCTTCCTGTTCATCGGCGCGGCCCCCAACACCCATTGGCTGAGCGACTGCCGCGTCGAGCTCGACAATCACGGCTTTGTCCGCACCGGAGCCGACCTGGGCCCCGAGCAACCCCTGCTACAGACCAGCCTGCCCGGCGTGTTCGCGATCGGCGACGTGCGCGCCGGCTCGGTCAAGCGGGTGGCCGCCGCCGTGGGCGAAGGCGCCCAGGTGGTCGCCGCCATCCATGCCTATCTGGCCGAAGCATGAGGAGAAGACCGCCCATGTCCTGTATGCACGGCGACGCCATCGCCCTGGTCACACCCAGCGCCAAGGGCTGCGAGGACTGCCTCAAGGCCGGCGGCTGGTGGGTGCATCTGCGCCTCTGCCGCACCTGCGGCCATGTCGGCTGCTGCGACGATTCTCCGTCCAGGCATGCCACGGCGCACTTCCACGCGACGAAACACCCGATCATCGAGGGCTATGACCCGCCCGAAGGCTGGGGCTGGTGCTTCGTGGATGAAGAGTTCGTGGACCTGCCCGACCAGACGCCGCAGGTCGGACCGATCCCGCGCTTCACGTAGAAACGCCGAGCTTGGGCCTCGTCCTTCGACACGCTCAGGATGAGGCCCCTCTCAGACGCTTGCATTCGAAGACCTCACCCTGAGCCTGTCGAAGGGCGGGGTCCGCGTCCCTAGACATCCGGGCGGACACGGGTTCGCATCCTCGCCGGTTTGTGCGGCGAGTTGGGGAGGCGGCGGAGCGTCCGGGCCAGGCCCGGATGAGGGTAGTTGGAGTACCGTTTCGGCCGTGGCCGGAGCGCTCCGCACGGTTGTTTTCCCTCTGGCCGGCACGCGCGGGTCTCGTTCAACCCTTTGCACCACATCCGGGCTTGCCTCCTCGCGACGGACCCAGCCTTGGGCTGCAGCCACGCCGATTCCGGAGGACCCGGAACTTACCTTCGGACGGGCGGAGGCTTTGGCCTTCCTCCGATGGACAGGTTTACGTCCCCTGTCCTCTCTTTAAGCCGGCCGGCGCGGACATTCGTCCGACCGGTGGCCCCGCACAACCGCCCCCACCACCCGTCAGGTCGCCAGCTGGACGGCCTCCCCAGTGGCGGGGCGAGAGTGATTATGCGGCAGGTTTTGGGAGTGATGCGTCGATTTTGCATCGTGACGCTGGGTGGCGGGGTCAGGGCGTTGAAATCGTTGAGGTCGGAGCGGGGCTATCCCCGTGCGGGCAAGGGGATAGAGGCCCTTGCGCAGTGCACACGCGCTGATCGTGAACGACTGGGTCTCCACCCCGGGGCGGATACCCTTTCGGATCAGGCCATCGCGGCCGCTGGCTCCGCCCTGATGGCCTCACGCCAGCAGCTCTGGGCCCAGTGGGAGACTTTGTCACCAGTTCGACCATATTGACCGGCTTGGCGACACAGTCGTCCATCCCCGCCTCGACATAGGTCTGGATCTGATCCGGCAGCGTATTGGCCGTGAGGGCGATGATGGGCGTCGAAGCAGCAGAACCCTCGGAACCCCGGATCATCCGCGTCGCGGCAACCCCGTCCATGACAGGCATCTGGATGTCCATCAGGATGACATCCCAGTCCCCGGACATCGCCGCCTCGACGCCTGCCCGCCCATCATTGGCTGTCTCGCAGACGAAGCCCATGGCGCCGAGCATGGCCTGAACCAGGGCGCGGTTGCTCTCATTGTCATCGACGTAAAGGGCGCGCAGCGCGCTATCCGTCGCCTGGCCGAGCGGCTGGTCGCCGTCGGTGGATTGCACAGCGGCGAACACGGTCTCTTGAACCGGGGACGGGATCTGCTGACCGAACGGGTCAGCGATCATCTGGTTCACAACATCCAACAACCCCAGCCCCGCAGAATGAATTCGGCGGGCCTGGTCGGTCGCGGTTTCGGGCAGCTCGGCATCCGCCAGCAGGCGGGAGAAGCCAATCACCGCATTCAAAGGCGTGCGCAGTTCGTGAGACATCTCGGTCAGGAACTGCTGCCTCGCCTCAGCCATGACGGCCTTCTGCTCGGCTGCGCTCCTTGCCATCTCGGCTTCAATCCGGGGCGTAACATCCTGCTCATTCAGCAAGATGCAGGCGCGGCCGGTTACCGGATCCGGCACAGGGCGAGCATCCATGTGGTGCCAACGCGTTCCCCAGCGCGTCTTCGCAGCGCGCATTGCGGAAACCGGCGCCGCGCTGGCGGCCGCCAGCATGGCCAGCCCCTCGGCGTGATCGGTGAACCGTCCGATGAAATCGTCTTCCAAGTCGCCGGTAAGCCTGGAACGCGGCAGGGTTGGAAAACAGCCTTGCCCCGTCCCCCTCAAACAGGCTGATCAGCGTCGAGGCGTGACGCAGGGCTTCCGCCGCGCGCTTCTCCTCGGCGGGCACGTCCTCGATTGCCGCTTCAAACAACAGCAGGGACCGTCCTTGGTCGTCGTCGATAGCGGAAACGGTTGCCTGGGTTGCGACAGGATGGCCATGCGGGAAAAGGTCCAACGCTCGCAGACGGCCTCACCCAGGGCCGTCTGCTCGACGAGGCGCTGGATGCGCGCTTTCATTGCGGGCGATCGAGCCGAAAAGTCACGCGCCGCCAGAGCCTCGAGGCTTTCGGCTCCCCAAAGCGCGAGCGCGGCGGAGTTCGCGTACGGCTTATGTCCAGTGTGCGGATCGTACAGCCAGACAGGTCGTCGCAACCGGTCCCATCCCGCAACGAAACTACCTGGAGCCATGTCTGACCGTTCGATCATGAGACACGGGTGGACCATTTAGCTAAACTTCTGATGAAATTGTCAAAGCCCGCCCAGTGCGACAATTAGCAGCGCCAAGCCCACGCCATAACGGTCAGCGCCCAAAGCAAAAGGCCCCGGCGTTTCCGCCGGGGCCTTCGCTTTAGATCAGCTTGTCGCTGAAGATCGGTCGACTACTCGACGATCTTGGCAACCACGCCGGCGCCGACGGTGCGGCCGCCTTCGCGAATGGCGAAGCGCAGGCCCTGGTCCATGGCGATCGGGGTGATCAGCTCGACGTCCAGCTCGGCGTTGTCGCCCGGCATGATCATTTCCACGCCTTCGCGCAGCTTGATGATCCCGGTCACGTCCGTCGTGCGGAAGTAGAACTGCGGACGATAGTTGGTGAAGAACGGCGTGTGACGACCGCCTTCTTCCTTCGTCAGGATGTAGGCTTCAGCCACGAACTTGGTGTGCGGCGTGATCGAACCCGGCTTGCACAGCACTTGGCCGCGCTCGACGTCTTCGCGCTTGGTGCCGCGCAGCAGGACGCCGACGTTGTCGCCCGCTTGACCTTGGTCCAGCAGCTTGCGGAACATTTCGACGCCCGTGCAGGTCGTCTTCTGAACCGGACGGATGCCGACGATTTCGACTTCTTCGCCGACCTTGACGATGCCCTTTTCGATACGACCGGTCACCACGGTGCCGCGGCCCGAGATCGAGAACACGTCTTCGACCGGCATCAGGAAGGGCAGGTCGATCGGGCGTTCCGGCTGCGGGATGTAGGCGTCAACCGTGGCCATCAGCGCCAGGATCGACTCTTCGCCGATCTTGGGGTTGCCGCCGTCGATGGCGACCTTGGCCGAGCCCTTGGTGATCGGAATGTCGTCGCCCGGGAAGTCATACGACGAAAGCAGCTCGCGCACTTCCATCTCGACCAGCTCGAGCAGCTCTTCGTCGTCGACCAGGTCGACCTTGTTCATGTAGACGACCAGCGCGGGCACGCCGACCTGACGGGCCAGCAGGATGTGCTCGCGGGTCTGGGGCATCGGGCCGTCGGCGGCCGAAACCACCAGGATCGCGCCGTCCATCTGCGCGGCGCCGGTGATCATGTTCTTCACATAGTCGGCGTGGCCGGGGCAGTCGACGTGGGCGTAGTGACGATTGGCCGTCTCATATTCCACGTGCGCGGTGTTGATCGTGATGCCGCGGGCCTTTTCTTCCGGCGCGGCGTCAATGTCGGCGTAGTTCATCGCCTTGCCGCCGCCGGCCTTGGCCAGCGTGATCGTGATCGCAGCCGTCAGCGTCGTCTTGCCATGGTCAACGTGACCGATGGTGCCGATGTTGCAGTGCGGCTTGTTACGTTCGAACTTTTCCTTGGCCATGGTCTCTACCTTGCGCGCCGGCGGCTATGAGTGTGGGTCGTTATATATAGGGAGCTGGAGCGGGTAGCGGGAATCGAACCCGCATCCTCAGCTTGGAAGGCTGCTGCACTACCATTGTGCTATACCCGCCCTGGGGCGGGATCGCGGTGGACTCCCGTTCGGCTCCCGGTCTCTGGCTTTGAAACCCGTCTCGACCGCATCAAAGGGCTCCAACGCGCGTGGTGGGGGAAGTAGGACTCGAACCTACGAAGGCGTACGCCAGGGGATTTACAGTCCCCCCCCTTTGCCACTCGGGACATTCCCCCAGCGCGTTTTCGAACCGTCGGACCGATGCCTCGGCAACCTTTCGGTCGTCGAAACGAAAAGGAACAAAAGCTTCCTCGAACACTGGCGGACGGTGCTAAAGCAGCGCCGCCCTGGCTCGTGGAAACCCTCAGGGCCCCAAATCGGAGCGCGTCTTATAGTGTCCTCTCATTCCGAACGCAACGACCGCCGGAAGCCTTCTGCACCGGGACGTGATATTAGTCACAAGCCTCGGAATAAACAGCACTTTTCCAAGGGTGGAAGCGACGACAAGGACTGGATCTGGGGGATTCACGCTGTTGAAGCGGCCCTGACGAACCCCGCGAGACCCGCTCCGAAGCGCCTGTTGGCCACTCCGGACCGCGCCAAACGACTCGCGCCGAATCTGGCCAAGCTGCCCTGTCTGCAGATCATGGAGGGCAGCGAGATCGCCCGCCTCCTGCCCCAAGGCGCCGCGCACCAGGGTCTGGCCCTGAAGATCGACGAGCCGGAGTCGCTGTCGATCGCCGAACTGGGAACGCCCGCCGAGGGCTTCCTGGTCATGCTGGACCAGATCACCGACCCCCAGAACGTGGGCGCGATCTTCCGCTCGGCCGCCGCGTTCGGCGCGCGGGGGGTGATCCTGCAGGATCGCCATGCACCTACCCTGTCGGGCGTGCTGGCCAAGACCGCCGTCGGCGCGATCGACAAGGCCCCCTATGCGCGGGTGGTCAATCTGTCCCGCGCGCTTGAGGAACTGGCCGACATGGGCTGGCGGGCCGTGGGCCTGGCCGGCGAGGCCGAAGAAACCCTCGACGTGGTCCTCGACGGCACGCCGACCGTACTTGTTCTGGGGTCGGAAGGTGAAGGCGTACGCCGTCTGGTCGCAGAGCATTGTGATGTCATGCGGGAAAAATTGCCATGCCCGGCGGCTTCGAGAGCCTGAATGTTTCGGCCGCGCCGCGATCGCGCTCTATGAGACGTCCCGAGTTTCGCGCAGGGGATGAAATCGGTTCGTGAATCTTCCTTAACCGTTTTGATTTCGTCGCAAGCTCGTGTTCTTCTCGCGGAATAGTGTTCCGCGAGCACCGCTCGACGGATGAATCTAACATGGGATCGGGGGACCCGATGTTTGAACGTAATGTGCGCCTGGCGGCCTTAGGCGCGTCGGCGCTGGGCGTTTTGATGCTCTGTGGCTGCGGCGCGAGCAACGGGGTCGACACCGCCCCGCCCGCGACACGCGATCAAGCCAGCACCGCCACGACGCCCGACCTGATGGGCGCGCCGCCTCCCCCGAACGCCGCCGCCGCGCCGGACGGCCTGCTGGGCGGGGCGCCCAGCTGGCGCCCGCGCCCGTCGCCGTCGCGCCGAAACTGACCCCGTCCCAGCAGCTGCAGGCTGCCGTCCATGCTGAAGACCTGGCGCCGTCCCGACGGCACGCTGGTCACGGCCATGCGGCCCATTCCCAATCCCAAGGCCCCGCGGGTGGTTCACCACCTGTCGCACGTGACCTCGGCGCCCGCGCCGAAGGTGGTGGCCAAGCCGGTCGTGGCCGCCGCGCCGGCCCCCAAGGTGGTCGCCGCCGCGCCCCCCGCCCTGAAGCCGGCGTGCCCCGGCCGCGCAAATCGAGGCGCTGGCCAAGGCCCCGACGCCCGTGATCCCCGCCCCGGTGGCCCCGGCCGCCGCCAAGCCGCTGACCAAGATCGACCAGCTGCAGGCCGCCATCGCGCCCGAAGCCACCAAGGGCGCCGTCCTGGCCGCCGGCGAAACCCTGGGCAAGGGCGAGGCGGGCCAGGTCACCCTGTCGCTGCCGGCCACCCTGGGCGACCTGATCAAGGCGCAAGCCGCCAAGCTGGGCCTGACCAAGGCCGCCAAGAAGACCAGCGCCTACGCCAAGCTCGAAGGCGAAGGCTATGAGGTCACGCCCAACGGCAAGCAGACCGCCGTGGTCAAGCCGGGCGAGCCCACCACCTTCGCCTGGCAGGTCAAGCCGGGCGCCGAGGCCAAGGGTGAGCTGAAATCCGAGTTCGGCCTCGAGCTGAACGGCGCCAAGACCGCCCAGACCTTCTCGCTGGGCGAGATCGTCAAGCGCGTCGCGCCTGTGAAGGAACAGGTCGAGACCAAGACCAACAGCCTGCTGACCAGACTGAATCTCCCGGGCCTCGACGGTAGCGTCAACCTGCCCGGCCTGGGCGTGACGCCGCTGAAGTCCGTGCTGGGCGGCGCCCTGGTGCTGCTGGCGGTGATCATCCTGGCGATGATTTCGCGGGGGGCTTCGGCCAGCAAGGCCCGCGAGGAACGTCGCCGCAAGTTCCGCACCCTCACCGACTACGGCCGCAATGAGATGGAGCCGGATGCGCCGACCACCGCGCATGTCTCCTATGTGAACCCGATGGTCGCGGCGGCGGTCGGCGCGGCGGCCGCTACGGCGGTGAGCCACGATCACCACGACGATCATCACGCCCCCGCTGCGGACCATCATGACGATCATGCGGCCCATGATGATCATGGTCACGGGCACGATGAGCCTGCCCACGACGACCACGGCCATGCCGAGGACCTGCACGCCCACGCCCATCCCGATCCTCACGCGCCGGCCGAGCACGTCGGCTATGTGAGCCCGATGGTCGCCGCCACGCACGCCCCGGCGCACGACGACGGTCATGGCCATGAGGATCACGGCCACGCCGCCGAAGCCGACCACGGCCACGACGCGCATGGCCACGAGAGCCACGGTCATGATGACCATGGTCATGAGGCCCATGCTCACGAGGCTTCTGGGCACGACACGCACGCGGCAGGCGATCATGGCCACGGCCATGATGCGCACCACACCAAAGAGCTTGAGCACGCACACTAGGTCGGGCTTGCCAGACCGGTCGCGCTGACGCATTGAGGGCCCATGTTTGACGCCCTGATCGCTCAAGGGAGCGGGCTGCAAGGCCCGCTCCTCGCCCTCCTGCAAGTCATGATGATCGACCTCGTCCTGGCGGGCGATAACGCGGTCGCGGTCGGCCTCGCCGCCGGCGGCCTGCCCGTCGAGCAACGCAAAAAGGTCATCCTGTACGGCCTGGCCGTGGCCGTGGTGCTGCGGATCGGCTTTGCCCTGATCACCACCTGGCTGCTGGGCGTGATCGGCCTGCTGCTGGCCGGCGGCGTCCTGCTGCTGTGGGTCTGCTGGAAGATGTGGCGCGAGCTGCGCGAGCAGATGACCCACGACCAGGCCAACGCCATGGCCGACATCGACGGGAACCCGGCGACCGAAGCCGCGCCCCGCCCCGTCAAAATCGTTCCGCGCCGCCTTCCTGCAGATCCTCATCGCCGACGTCTCGATGTCGCTGGACAATGTGCTGGCCGTGGCCGGCGCGGCGCGCGAGCATCCCGCCGTGCTGGTGTTCGGCCTGCTGCTGTCGATCGTGCTGATGGGCCTGGCCGCCTCGGCCATCGCCAACCTGCTGCACAAGCATCGCTGGATCGGCTTCGTCGGCCTGGCGATCGTACTCTATGTCGCCCTGCACATGGTGTGGGAGGGCCACCGCAGCGTGGTCATGGATCTGGACAAGACGGCAGCCTACAACGCCAGCGCCCCGGGTTTCATCGACATCAGCCCGGCCGAACAGGCGCAGCACGCCCGGCACGCCAAACCCAAGAGCTAGGGCGGGTTTGCTTCAGATTGAATCGCGAATCCAAATTTCCCGTCTTCCCGGCGAAGGCCGGGACCCAGATTCATCCGGAACGTCTCGTGGGTTTCACCTGGGCCCCGGCCTTCGCCGGGGAGACGGAGATTTGGGGTGGTCGCTTCGATGTAGACCAAACCCGCTCTAGCGGCTCACCGTCCCGGCAAGGGCGGCATGTCCAGCCGCCGCGCCTCGGCCATCTGGCCGTAAAGCCTCAGGATAGCGTGATCGCGAACGACGTCGCCCGCCGTCTCGACCGCTTCGTGCAGGGTGATCAGCGCGCGACGCAGGTCAGCGTTGGCGCGGTCCAGCGCCCCCAGGGTGAAGTCGGTGTCCGTTCCCGCCCCGGCCTCGGCGAAGGCGTCGCCATAGGTCGCGGCCGCCCCGGTCAGCACCGCGCGGATGGCGGCGTTCTCCCAGACCCGGGCGGAAGGGCCGCGCTCGGCTTCCTGGGCGGCCAGCAGCGACAGCAGCGCCACGACGCCGACCTTGCCGGCCATGAACTCTCCGGCCGACTCCGGCGGCGGCGGTTCGGCCATGCAGAGAAAATTGCCGACCAGGATATCGGGCAAGCTCGGGGTCATGACAGGCCCTCCAGGCGCATGAGGCGATCGGCCAGGATCTGGTCGTGCCGACGGGCGGTGTACCAGCCCGAGATCGCCAGAACCGGATCCTTGAACCCGCCCTCGCGATATTCCCGCGCCGCCGATGTCCAGATCGCCTGGCCCTTCACGGCGCTGAACAGCTCCCACCAGGCCAGGCCCTCGGGATCGATCGGCAGACCGCTGGCCGAGCTCCAGATCGCCAGAGCCTCCGACCGGGGGATCATGCCAGCGACACGGTTGTCGTCATAATGTCCCCACAGGGGATCAATGGCCCAGGCCAGATCCTCCAGCGGATCGCCCAGATGCACCATCTCCCAGTCGAGGATCGCCAGCATCTTGCCCTGGCCGTCATGCAGGAAGTTGCCGGTGCGATAGTCGCCGTGCACCACCCGCACCGCACTGGCGGGCGGGGGCGGCGCGCGACGCAGGCGGCGAATGGCGGCGCGGACGATCGGCTGCGGATGCTGCTCGTCGGTCTCGATCACCTTGGCCCAATGGTCCAGGGCCACGCGCCAGCAGTCCTCCGGCGAGGGCATGGGCGCATCGGCGGCCAAGGGCAGTCCCGCCGGCGGGGTCGCGGCGATGGCGCCCAGCGCGGCGAAGAACGCCTCGCCGATCGCCTGGGCATGCTCGCCATAGGGCTGGACAGTGAACGGCGACGCCGCCGCTCCGCCGTCCACACGGCTCATGATGAAGAAGGGCCGCTCCAGCTCGGTCCCCTCCCCTCGAGGACAATCGGTTCAGGAACCGGCGCGCGACCATGGAAGGATTGAAAGGCCAGATATTCCAGCCGCCGGTCGGTGTCGATCAGGCTACCGGACGGATCGCGCCGCAGGATCAACGGGCGAAGCTGGCCGTCGATCACCGCGTCGAAGCGATAGGTCTCGCGGCTGGCCCCCCCGGGAATGCGCGACAGACCCGAAACGGTCGTCGGCGTTTGCCAATGACGGGTCAGATAGGCCTCAAGCCGTTCAGCGAGCGTCATGGCGCGACATCCAGGATCGAGGCGAAGCCCGAGGGCGCGTGGGGGCCTAGCGCCAGTTGCTCAAACACGCCGCGCCCGACGCGGACGCGGCCTGCGGCGTCGGTGAAGGTGACCCGGCTCAGCGCCTGGACGTGCAGGTGGTGCGGCATCCGGCGGTCGAGGCCGGCGGCGGCGTAGTCCTCGCGCTCGACGGCCAGTTCGCCATGGTTCAGGCCATGACCCCAGGTCGGATGCGTGTAGCCCAGGCCCAGCATGAAGAACTCGGTCTGCGGCTCGATCACGACCTGGCCATCCGCGCCCAGGTCGATCGTCGCCGCCCTGGCGTTGCGCGTGCCCGAGCGCCAGTCGATGGCGCAGGACGCCTCCTCGAAACCGCCCTCCCCGCCCTCGCGTTCGCCGTCCTCGAGCCACAGCGCCCGGCGGTTCCAGGGGCGGCCCAGTTCGTCGTCATTGGTATGGAAGAAGAGACTGCCATCCTCGAAATTGCAGGGCGACCACAGCCAGAAGAACTGCATGGGCGCGGGCGGCGCCAGCTCCTGCGGATCGCGCGCGCCGACGGGCCGCACGCCCCAAGAGCGGTCGCGGGTGCCGACGAAACCGTCGACGCTGGAACGGACGCCATCGACCTCGATCCAGCCGCTGTAGCGGCCGTTCTGCGTCAGGCGGGTATAGTCCATGAAGGTGCGAGGGCCGTTGCGACGGATGAAGCGCGGCTCCTCCACCGGGAAGGCGCGACCGTCGAAGGTGATCTCGGCGCGAATCGCATGTTCGGGCGCCTCGACCGTCAGCTTCAGGCGCCGCAGCGGCTCAAGAACCTCGATGCTGATCGGCCCGACCCGCAGGTCCATCCGCTCCATGTTCAGCCAGCGGCTGGCGCGCAGGTTCACCTGCTTGCCGTCCTTCATCACGCAGAAGGCGGCGTCGGCGATGTTGAGGTGGGGATAGACGCCGAATGCGGCGGCGAAGAACGGGTCGCTGCCGTCGCCGTCAGCGGCATAGCCATTGAAGAAATAGCGATCGTAGAAGTTTCGATCCGTACCGGCATAGGCCACCGGTTCAGGCGTCTGATGGATCGGATAATCGTCGCCCCAGGTAAGCGCCATGCCGTCCTCCCTTCTGTCCGCGCCAGGCCCTCTGACGGGGCGGCTTTACGGACAGGTGAACAACGTTAAGGTCGCGCGCAACGATTGCAACCGTGACGGAACGTCAAGCACATGGCCCTGTGGATTCCCAAGACCTGGACGGGCCTCGCGGCGCTGAGCGGACTATCGGCCGTGGCGCTGGGCGCGTTCGCCGCGCACGGCGTCACGGCCCCCAAACCCGTGGAGTGGCTGCACACCGGCTCGCTCTATCAGATGACCCACGCGCTGGCGGTGTTCGCCGCCCTGGCCCTGCATCGCGCGGGGGCCAGGGGCATGGGACTGGTCGCCGGGCTGTTCCTGGGCGGGACCCTGGTGTTTTCCGGTTCGCTCTACGCCATGGCGCTGGGCGCGCCGCGCGTGCTGGGCGCGGTGACCCCGCTGGGCGGCCTGGCGTTCCTGACCGGCTGGGCGCTGCTGGCGTGGCGGGCCTTCACCCTGCCCGATCAGGACTGAGCCTTGACCCCGCCCTTGGGCAGGGCGATCAGGAAGATGGCCAGGGACGAGCCCACCAGGCACACGAACATGACGCCGGCCATGGGGCGTGGCGTGCCGTCGTGCAGCAGGCCACTGACCCAGGACGCCAAGGCGCCGGAGCCGAACGAGGCCGAGCCCATCAGGGCCGATGTGGAGCCGGCCCGCTTGGGATCGACGCTCAGCGCGCCGGCCATGGTGTTTCCGCCCATCAGGCCGTAGGTCGACAGCGACAGGAACAGCAGCGGCAGCACGGTCCACTGCCCTCCAAAGCCGGTCCAGGCCGCGGCCACGAGGAGGAACGCGAAGACCAGCGAGGCGATGCTGGCCCGCATCAGCACCCGGTCCGGCGTCGTGCGGCGCAGCAGAAGGCGATTGACCTGGCTGGCCCCAATGATGCCGACGGCGTTCAAGGCGAACAGGATGTTGAAGACCAGCGGCGAGTGGCCATAGGTCCCCATCATCACGTCGGGCCCGCCGGAGATGTAGGTGAACAGCACCGCGCCGTTCAGCGTGCCGGCCAGGCCATAGCCCACCAGCCGCCGCATCCGCAGCAGGGCGGCGAACGCCTTCAGCGGATTTTCCGACCGCGCCTGGGCCAGGGTCTCGTCCGATCGGGACTCGCCCAGGGCCAGGGCCACCCAGATCCCGATGCAGAGGCCGAACGCCGCCAGGGTCCAGAAGACGCCGCGCCAGCCGGCGACCAGCTGGATCAAGCCGCCGAACTGCGGGGCCAGGACGGGCGCCAGGCCCATGATCAGGGTCATCAGCGACAGCACACGGGCGGTGTCGGCGTGGCCGAACTTGTCGCGCACCACAGCCCGGGCCACCACGGCCCCGGCGCAACCGCCCAAGGCCTGGACGAAGCGGGCCGCGATCAGGGCTTCGATGGTCGGCGCCATGGCGCAGGCGATCGAGGCGATGAAATAGACGCCCATCAAGATGCCCATCAGGCCCCAGCCGCCCCAGCCGGTCGGAGGCGGGGCCGTAGAGGAACTGGCCGATGGCCATGCCGAACAGGAACACCGCCAGCGTCGCCTGTTGCTGGCCGGCGCTGGCGTGCAGCGCCGCCCCGATGGTCGGGAAGGCCGGCAGGTACATGTCGATCGACATCGGCGCGAACGCCGTCAGGGCCCCAAGCAGCAGGACCAGTCGCCAGGGCGTCGCGGCAGGAGATGGAGCGGCGGTCATGCGGGGGCTTCTACTCCCGTTTGACGCAGCGGGAACCCCTTAACCGCCTTGCGGGTCGCGCCAAGCGGCGTCACGGTGATCAGCAATAACACAGGGCAGGAAACGAGCAGGAGGCATCCCATGACCGATCAGCAGCCGCTTCCGCTCGCCCCGCCGATGCCTTCGCCCTCGCTCGCGACGGTCAACGGGATCCGCATGGCCTATTACGAGGCCGGTCCGCGCCGGGGCGTTCCGATCGTGCTGTGCCACGGCTTTCCCGAGTTTTCCTATTCCTGGCGGCATCAGGTGGCGGCCCTGGCGGCGGCCGGCCGCTGGGTCATCGCGCCCGACCAGCGCGGCTATGGCCTGACCGACCGCCCCGAGGCCGTGGAAGCCTATGACATGGAGCATCTGACCGGCGACCTGGTCGGGCTGCTGGATCACCTGGGCGTGGAAAAGGCCGTGTTCTGCGGACATGACTGGGGCGGCATCATCGTCTGGCACATGGCCACTGCTGCATCCGGAGCGTTGCGCCGGGATCATCGGCCTGAACACCCCGTTCACGCCGCGCCTGCCCCTCGATCCGATCGAGATGTATCGCAACGCCTATGGCGACGAGATGTACATCGTCCACTTTCAGAAGCCGGGCGTCGCCGACGCGCAGCTGGGCGCGGATCCCGGCAAGACCATCCGCTTCTTCATGCGCGCGCCCGGCGACAGCGTCGAAGCGTTCGAGGCCCGTCCCGCCGAGCGCAAGAGCCTGGCCCTGCAGGAAGGGCTCGCGCGCTACGACCCGGCCAACGATCCGCTGCAGTTCCTGCGGCCGGAGGAACTGGCGGTGTTCACCGAAAGCTTCGCGCGCACCGGCTTCACCGGCGGCATCAACTGGTACCGAAACTTCACCCGCAACTGGGAGCGTTCGGAACACCTGCCGCGTCGCATCGACGGCATTCCCTGCCTGATGATCATGGCCGAGCATGACGTGGTGCTGCCCCCGTCCCTGTGCGACCGGATGGGCGATCAGATCGAGGACCTCGAAAAGCTGCTGATCAAGGGCAGCGGCCACTGGACCCAGCAGGAGAAGCCGGCCGAGGTCAGCGCCGCCCTGATCGACTGGATGAACCGGCGGTTTCCCGTCTAAGGGCTAGCGCGAGCCGTCGGCCATCAAGCTCGCCCGACGACGCATCGCGGCGGCCAGTTGCAGCATGGCGAGGGCCGAGGTCTCGTCGCGCTGGGCCGCACGCATCGTATAGACCTGGGCCAGGGCGAACAGCGCGTCGACGCGATCGACCCCGCCGTCCGCGAAGGTCTCGCCGATGGTGCGATCCAGCTCGGCCAGCTGGCGCGGCGTCAGCATGCCCAGCAATTCTTCGTCAGTGAGATCTTCAGGCGAGTCCATGACCGGAACATAGCAACTCGCTGGCGTGACGCATCCCTGATCACCGCGTGATCGATCTTCCGTTCACAGGACGATGTGAAGCGCGCTAGGTTCGGGGAATGGATCGTAACGCTTCTTCCACCGTGATGTCGTCCACCGGCCGCCGCGGCCTTTTCCGCGAGGTCGAGCCGTTTTCATTCGGCTGGATGGCGACGGGCGGCCCGCACGAGATCTACTACGAGGAATGCGGCAACCCGCGCGGCAAGCCCTGCGTGATCCTGCACGGCGGCCCCGGCGGCGCGGTCAATCCGACCATGCGGCGGTTCTTCGACCCGGCCAAATGGCGCATGGCGCTGTTCGACCAGCGTGGCTGCGGCCGCTCGCGCCCCAACGCCAGCCTCGAAGACAACACCACCTGGAGCCTGATCGAGGACATCGAGCGCCTCCGCGAGCATCTGGGCGTCGAGAAGTGGACGGTGTTCGGCGGCTCATGGGGTTCGACCCTGGCCCTGGCCTACGCCATCAAGCATCCCGACCGCGTCGAGGGCCTGGTGCTGCGCGGCATCTTCCTGCTGACCCAGAAGGAACTGAACTGGTTCTATCAGGACGGGCGCCTCGATGCTGTTCCCGGATGCGTGGGAGCGTTTCCTGGCTCCGATCCCGGAGGAAGAGCGCGGCGACCTGATGGCCGCCTATCACCGCCGCCTCGTCGCCCCCGACCGCCGCGTACAGCTGGAAGCCGCCGCCGCCTGGAGCCAGTGGGAAGGCGACACCATCTCGCTACGAGGGCCGGAGGCCCGTCCCCCCAAGTTCAACGAAGAAGACTTCGCCATCGCCTTCGCGCGGATCGAATGCCACTTCTTCACCAACAAGGGCTTCTTCGACCACGACGGCTGGATCCTGAAGAACATCGACAAGATCAAGCACATCCCCGGCTGGATCGTGCAGGGCCGCTTTGACGTGGTCACGCCGCTGGACAGCGCCTGGAGCCTGCACAAGGCCTGGCCGCAGGCCCGCTTCGACATCATCTGGGACGCCGGCCACGCCTCGACCGAGCCGGGGATCATCGACGGTCTGGTACGGGCCACCGAGGCGGCGCTGGTCTCTTAAGCCGGCCGGTTGATCGCGTAGACCCCGCACCATTCCCAGCGGTCACGGGCCGGGGAATGGACCAGCTTGCGGCCGGTGGCGCTCATGCCCAGGCGGCGCATGACCTGGAACGACGGCTCATTCTCGTTCTGGGCGACCGCCTCGATGATCCTGATCTGCGGCCTTTGCCACAGGACCTCCATCACCGCCCTGCCCGCCTCGGTCATATAGCCCTGGCCGTGCGCCGGCTCAGCCAGGTGATAGCCGATCTCGATCCCGTCGAGATCTTCCACTGTGCCGCCGCCGAAGCCGCCGATGACGACGCCGTCCGACAGGCGTTCGATCGCATAGCAGACATGCCAGCCGGCCCGCACGCCCGCGCGGGCTTCGTCTATCCGCTGGGCGGCAAGGTCGATGGAAACCGGATCGGGCCAGGTCGCCAGCCACCGGGTCACGGGCGGCGTCAGGTTGGCGGCCAGGGCCCGCGCGTCTTCCGGTCGAAAGCAGCGAAGGCGCAGACGCGGCGTGACCAGGACGGGCAGAAGCTCGTCCGTCGCCGTCATCAGACCAGCGAGCCCTTGCCGCTGGTGACCTCGGTATAGCGATGCACGCGCACGGCCTGGACCAGGCCAAAGCCGATCATCACCGTGAGCATGACGGTGCCGCCGTACGACAGCATCGGCATCGGCACACCCACCACCGGCGCCAGCCCCATGACCATCGCGCCGTTGATCAGCACGTACAGTGCGAAGGTCGCGGTCGTGCCGGCGGCGGCCAGGCGTCCGAAGTGGCTGTGGCTGATCGAGGCGATCCGCAGGGCCATGAAGATCACCGCCCCATACAGGAACAGAACACCGAAACAGCCCAGGAAGCCGAACTCCTCGGCCAGGGTGGCGAAGATGAAGTCGGTCTGCTTTTCCGGCAGGAAGTTCAGCTGGCTCTGCGAGCCCAGGCCAAAGCCCTTGCCCATCAGCCCGCCCGAGCCCAGGGCGATCTTGGACTGCATGATGTGATAGCCGTTGCCGGACGGATCAGCCTCGGGGTTCATGAAGGTCAGGATGCGGTTGCGCTGATAGTCGTGCAGCACGAACAGCACAAAGGGCGGAATGGCGACCAGCGCCGCGACAATGCCGGCCACGATCACCCGCCAAGACAGCCCCTGCCAGCACCACGATCGACAGTCCGGTGGCCGCGATCAGCACCGCCGTGCCCAGATCGGGCTGGTGGGCGACCAGCAGAACCGGCGCGCCGATCATCAGCAGCGGCACGATCAGGCGCCATGACAGACGGGCGCTGTCGGCGGAAAGGCCGTGATAATAGCGCGCCAGGGCCAGCACGACGCCGATCTTCATCACCTCCGAGGGCTGGAAGCGGAAGGATCCGATCGACAGCCAGCGCTGGGCCCCGAGCGAGACATCCCCCACCACCTCGACCGCCACCAGAAGCAACAGGCCGATCACATAGACGGGATAGGCGATCGAGAACCACCAACGCAGATCGACCATCGCCAGCACGACCATGATGATGAAGTAGAGGCCAAAGCGCAGCAGGTGCTTGGCGGCCCAGGGCTCCCACGACGCCCCGGCGATCGAGAACAGCATCAAGGCGCCCGTCCCCGCGATCAGGCAGAGGAACAGGCAGAAGGTCCAGTCGATCTCCATGAACTTGATGGACGGCTTGGTCGCGTTCGCCGGGCCGGCTGAGGCCGCCGCTGAGGGTCATATGTGCGGTCCTTGCGGCGCGGTCGGCGGAGGCGGCGGGCCTTCGACCGGATCCTTCCGGCGCCCGCGCCTTCGCCACGCGCTCGGCGCGCCGCCGGATCACCACGGTCTGTCAGCCACGGCTCGATCGCGAGGACCTTGCCGAACTCCTTCGCATCACGATCATGTTTTCGACCGGCGCGGCGCCGCGCCATGCCGCCATGCTCATGTCGGCGAAGGGATAGCGCAGGTCAGGCACCAGCTCGGTGCGCGAATCGCCTTCCTCGGAGCCGCCAGCGGACGTTGTCGCTCTTGCGCGACGCGACCTTGTCGAAGCTGCGCACCTGGGCGGTGCCGGTCTTGCCGGCCATCTGGATGTCGCCCAGGCCCAGCTGGCTGTTGCGATAGGCGGTGCCGGTGACGTCATTGGCCACCGCGGCCATGCCGCCGCGCACATAGGCCAGGTGCTCGGCCGAGAACGGCAGGTCTGGCACCGCCGCGCCGCTAGGCTGCTCGACGCCGCCCACCGACTTGATCAGGCGCGGCGCCAAGGCCTTTCGGGCGTTGGCCATGCGCGCCGTCATCACCGCCAACTGCAGGGCGTTGACGTTCAAGGCCCCCTGCCCGATGCCGTAGCTGGGCGTTTCGCCCGGAAACCAGATCTGGTTGGCGGGATTTTTCTTAAAGGCCCGCTTCTTCCATTCCGGATCCGGGACCAGGCCGCGCTTCTGGCCTGGAATGCCGATGTCGAAGATCTGACCGAAACCCATGGCCCGGGCGGCGTTGGCGATGTTGGTCGGACCCGTCTTGAGGGCCGTCTGGTAGAAATAGATGTCGCACGAGTTCTTGATGGCCTCATGCATGTTCTGCGAGCCGTGGCCGCCGGGCTTGTAGCAACGCCACGTGCGCCCGCCATAGTACCAGCCGCCGCTGCAGTGGACCCGCACCTCGGGATCAACACCCGCTGTCAGCGCCGCCAGGGCGACGGTTGGCTTGAAGGTCGAGCCCGGCGGAAAGGTGCCGGTCATGGCCTTGTCTAGCAGCGGCTTGCGCTCGTACTCGGCCAGGGCCTTGTACTCGGGTCCGCTGAGCCCGCGAACGAAGCGGTTGGCGTCGAAGCTGGGCGTGGAGACCATGCACAGCAGGTCGCCGTTGCGGCAGTCCATCACCACGATGGCGCCGCTCTCCTCGCCCATCACCTCGAGGGCGCGGTTCTGGATATCGGCGTCGAGGGTGAGGCGGATTTCCTTGCCCGGCGTGGGACGGATGTCGCCCTCGGGGTCCAGGCGCACGACGCGCCCCTGGGCGTCGACCTCGGCCTTGGTGGCGCCGGCCCTGCCGCGCAGCTGAGTGTCAAAGGCCTTCTCGACGCCCTGCTTGCCGATCCGGAAGCCCGGATGGTGCAGAAGATCCTGGTCCTGGGTCGGATCCTTCTCGGCGGCAACGAGGTCGCGATCCGAGACCTTGGCCACATAGCCGATGACGTGGGCGAACGCGCCGCCGAACGGATAGACCCGCACCTCGCCCATATCGGCGGTGACGGCCGGCAGCTCCGGCGCACGGATATTGACGCGGGAGAACTCCTCCCAGGTCATGTCTTCCATCACCGCCACCGGCGCCTTGCGCGGCGCGCGGGCCAGATCCTTGATGATCCGGGCGCGGCGGGAACCGTCGATGGGCACCAGCTTGGCCAGATCGTCGAGCGTCGCCTCGACGTCCAGATCCTTGTCCTTAGTGACCATCAACCGGAAATTCGGACGATTGGACGCCAGGGGCGTGCCGTTCCTGTCGAGGATCAGCGCGCGGCGGCGGCACGAGGCGATAGCCGAACTGGTTGCCGGCCGACAGCTTCTGATACCGCTGGGCCTCGACCAGTTGCAGCTGGGCCAGACGACCGCCCAGGGCCAGCAGGCCGGCCCCGGCCAGGCCGCCCATCAGGAATGCGCGCCGGTGGAAGACCCCCTGGCGCTCATTGACCTCGAAGAACAGGATTGACGGTTCGCTCATCGCCCTACCGGAAACGGACGTCGGCGTCGTCGAAACGATCAACCAGACGATGGGCGAACGGGAACAGCAGCGCCGTGGCCAGGAACTGCCAGAACACCGCCATCAGGCTGGGCATCGCCAGGCTGTCGAGCATCGAGAACAGGAAGCCGGCCATCATGGCGATGGCCGAGACCCCGGCGAACCAGACCCACATCATCGGGCGGCTCTGACCGGTCATCATGTTGCGGGCCGTCAGCACCGTGGCGTAGGCGACCAGCAGCGACAGGCCCCAAAGACCCGTGGGGCCGCCCCAGAAGATGTCGAGAAACAGGCCCAGGGCCAGGATCGCGAACGGCGCCAGAATGGAGGGGGCGGATCAGGGCCCAGGCGAAGGCCGGAACCATGGCGAACACCGGCTCGGGCAGTTGCAGGCCCCAGATCCGGATCGGCGCCGAAAAGGCGATGGTCGCCGCGATGCAGGTCAGCAGCGGGATCCCCAGCCAACGCGCCGGATGCAGAGGCCGGGCGCCGCGCATGCTCATCGTTGCGCTCCCGTCGTCGCCGGGACGGTCGTGGGCTTTGGCCGGGCGGAGGGCTGCGCGGGGGCGACGGCCGCCGGCTTGGGCGGTGACGCGGCCGGAGGGGTCGCGCCGGCGGCCGGCTTTGGCGGAGACGCGGGCGACGTCGTCGTGGCGGCGGGCGGCGGCGCGCTGAGGATCGAGGTCTGCGGATCCTCGGTCGTCACGGGCGGCAGGCTACGCGTTTGCAGCTGCTTTTCATCGGCCAGTTGGGCGAAGTCCTTGAAGAGCAGGATGCGCACGAAGTCGATGGCGGCGTCGTCAGCGAACAGCACCACGCGCCAGCGGCCGTCCAGACCCTTGACCGCCGCGCCCACAGGCAAGCCGCGCGGCACCACGCCGCCGTCGCCGGAGGTCACCACCCGATCGCCCTGCTGGATCGGATCGACGCCGCGCAGATATTCGAGTTTGGGATTGGGTCCGCCGTCACCCGTCAGGATGGCGCGAGCGTTGGTGCGGTCGATCATCACCGGCGTTCGCGAGGCGATATCCGTGAGCAACAGCACCCGGCTGGCGCCGTTGGAGACGCCCACGACGCGCCCAACCAGGCCGCGCTCATTCAGCACGGGATTGCCGACCACCACGCCCTTTTCCGAACCGGCGTCGGCCAGGCGCGTATTGGCGAAGGGCCCCCGACTGTCGCTGACTACACGAGCCGAGGCCATCGGGATCGGCGGATCGGTCTTCAGGCCCAGCAGCGACTTGTAGCGATCATTGGTGTCCTGCAGCGCCAGCGCCCGGTCGCGCCACTGGCGCATATCGGCCAGTTCGGCCTTGAGCCGGCGATTTTCCGAGGCGGTGAAGAAGTAACTGCGGACGAAGTCCAGCCCAAGGCCCGTCCAGCGTCCCGGCGCGGCGATCACGCCGCTGACCGGCTTGGACACCGTATCGACCGTCTGACGGGTCACGCCATAGGCGTGGTCCTGAAGCGTCTCGCGCCGGTCGGCCAGCAGGAACGCCACCGCGATCACGACCGCGACGATAAGCGCCACGGCCGCGTCCAGGTGAGCGGCACTTTCAGGTCGCCAAGGGGACCTTCGCGAAAGGGCACGAACTGTTTCTCCCGACGCCCCCCAGGCGCCTTTGTCGGAACTTGAGGCTAGGCCAGGGTGGATTCCAGGACGCCCTTCATCCACTTGGGATGCTCGAGGACCTTGCCGCAGCCCAGGGCCACGCACGACAGCGGATCATCGGCCACGGTGACCGGCAGGCCCGTGTGGTCGCGGATCTCGGCGTCCAGGCCGCGCAGCAGAGCGCCGCCGCCCGTCAGCATGATGCCCTTGTCGGCGATGTCCGAAGCCAGTTCCGGCGGGGTGGCTTCAAGCGCGACCTTTACGGCTTCGACGATCTGCCCGACCGGTTCGGCCAGGGCGTCAGCGGCCTGCTTTTCGCTGATGCGCACTTCGCGCGGCACGCCCTGCATCAGGTCGCGGCCCTTGACGTCGATCGACAGGCCTTCGCCGTCGGCCGGCGCGCGGGCGGTGCCGATTTCCTTCTTGATGCGCTCGGCGGTCGTTTCGCCGATCAACAGGTTATGGTGGCGACGCATGTAGCTGATGATCGCCTCGTCCATCTTGTCGCCGCCCACGCGGACCGAGCGCGAATAGACGATGCCCGACAGCGACAGCACGGCCACCTCGGTGGTGCCGCCGCCGATGTCGACGACCATCGAGCCGGTCGGCTCGTGGATCGGCAGGCCGGCGCCGATCGCGGCGGCCATCGGCTCGTCGATCAGGCCGACGCGGCGGGCCGAGGCGTTGAGGCAGCTGTCGTTGATGGCGCGGCGTTCGACGGCGGTGGCGCCCGACGGCACGCAGACGATGACCTTGGGGTTCACGAAGCCCTTGCGGTTGTGAACCTTGCGAATGAAGTACTTGATCATCTCCTCGGCGACTTCGAAGTCGGCGATGACCCCGTCGCGCATCGGACGGATGGCTTCCATGTGACCGGGCGTGCGGCCCAGCATCTGTTTGGCTTCGATTCCCACGGCGTGGACGATCTTGCGACCGCCGACGTTGCGCAACGCAACCACCGACGGCTCATTCAGAACGATCCCCTTGCCCTTCATATAGATAAGGGTGTTGGCCGTTCCGAGATCGATGGCGATGTCGTTGGAGATCACGCCGAAGAGGGAAGAAAACATTGAAAGCCCTGACTGAGGGATAGAGGGGCAAGACGCTGCAATTCAACACGAAAGCGGGCCGAGGATGGTTCACGACGTGAAGACGGACTCCACGTGTGAAAGTCTCCTAACCCACTCCAGGACAAGGACAACATGATTCCCCGGAATCGCCGTCTTACCCGGGTCTTTGTCCCTTGGAACACGACAGGAGCGCCGCCCCCTGGCCGCGCCGTCGCCGGACAGCCCCAAGGCGCATCGACGTCGCCCGTTTGCTCCTGCGAAAGCGGTTGATTTCAAGGTCTATTCGCGGCTGACACAAAGGCTTTTGCGAACCGGGGCCCCAAGCACTGGATCATGGCGAAATCTAGCCGAGCGCGGCCATCACCACACCGATGGCCGTGACCAGTCCGGCGGCGATCTGCAAGGGCGTCAGACGCTCGGCGAACAGACGATTTCCGGCCAGGCGGCGATCGGCATTTCGATCACGCCGACCGCCCGCACCGGTCCCACGGGGCTGAGCGCCATGGCCGTGAACCACAGGCCGGAAGCCGCCGCGCCGCAGAAACCCGCGCCCAGGGACTGACGCCACGCGGCGATCACCGCGTCAGGGCGGCGGGATTTCTCGCCGCCAGGAACCCCGTCAGCACCACGGTCTGGATCGCCTGCACCACCATGACCGTGACGAAGGCCGACGCGACATGATGGGCGGGGTCCAGGGTCAGGCTGGCCTGGCGGAAGCAATTGGCGCTCAGCGCGAACAGCGCGCCCGCCCCCAGGCCGGCCAGGGCCGCGCCGCGTCGCATCACCACCTCGCCTCTCGGCCAGGTCAGCGCCGCCAGCCCGGCCGAGGCCACCAGGCCGCCGGCCCAGGTCAGCGGGCTGATGTGATCGCCAGACAGCGTCGCGCCCCAGATCAGGGCGAACGGCAGGCCGCTCTGCTGCATGGCCGTGCCCAGGGCGAAGGTCGAGCGGTGCATGGCCACCAGTTGCGCGGCCGTGGCGCTCATCTGAGCCGCCGCGCCCGCCGCGCAGGCCAGCCAGAACCAGGCCGACGGATGAGCCCTCGCGCCGGGCGTCAGGACCCAGGCGACAACCGCGAACACGGTGGCGAACGGCAGACCAAACAGGAAGCGCACCAGCGTGGCGCCCCAGGGCCCTGCGCCGCCCATGACCGAGCGCTGGGCGGCGTTGCGGGCGACCTGCAGGGCCGCCGCGCCGATCGTGATGGGGATCCAGATCATGGCCGGCGCGCCGCGACGATCAAACCCGACGCCCAGGGCAGGCTGACGACGACAAGGTCGGGATGCGTTTTCAGACGCAAGGTCAAGGCGTCCACGCGCGTCTGGTGATTGGGCGGCCAGTTCGCCTGGGGAAGCTTGGCATCGACCACATAGAGCCCGCCGGGGCGCCAGCAGGGCCAGGGTTTCGTCCAGGCCGTCATACTTGCCCGGCCAGGCGTCGGCGAAGATCAGGTCGAACGCCCCGGGACGCTGGGCGCGGATGTAGTCCATGGCGTCGGCGAGGACGAAGTTCACGCGGGGATCATCGCCCAACACGTCCCGCGCCACGGCCTGCACCTCGGCGTCATTGTCCAGGCTGATCAGGGTCGCGCCGGCATCCATGCCCGCCAGCAGACAGGCCGTGGCGAGCCCGGTCCCGGTGCCCAACTCCAGCAGGCGCCCGCCCGGCTTGGCGGCGGCCAGCAGCCGCAGCAGGGCCCCGGTGTCGGCCTCGGAGGGCATGTCGAAACCAAGCGCCGCCGTGCGGACGCCGATCTCCCGCCAGCCCTCGGGCAAGGCGGCGACGTTGTCGCCGAACGAAGACAGCGGGGACTGGGTCATCTGACCGTTTCCTTATGCCGCCCTTGTGCGGGCGACGAGGTTTCGAATGGAGCCCTTGCGGGCCCTGGAGGCAAAAGAGCGATACCGACGGCGTCCCGCCGCTACAGAAGAAGGCTTTCGACCATGCCGCTCCAGCCCCATCCGCTCAGAATGGCCGCGCAGTTCCTGCTCGGCGTTCCGACGCAAGGGATCAACCCGGCGCTCGACCGCATGCTGGACCTGGCCCAGGCGACACCCCTGTGCTTCGTGGCCGTCGCCGGCCCCGACGCCGCAGAGGCCATGAGCCAGTTGTGGCGACGCGGTTACGAGCGGGTCGAGGCGGCGCGCCGGGCGACCTGCCGGGCGGCGGACGAGCAGAGCGACATCCTGCTGATCCTGGGCTGCGAGACCCTGGCCGATGTCCGCGCGGTCGCCGCCTCGACCATGACCATGCTTCGCCCCGGCGGGGCGCTGGTCATCGACGCGGGGGCGTTCCTCGACGAAGCCCCGCGAAGGACGCTGTGCGAGGGGTTGCGCGACCTTGGCCTGGAAATCCAGCCGCAGGCCCACCTGTCGGCGGAGATCCTGGCGACCCGCCCCTGGAACCACAGCAAGGCTGCCTGAGCAAACTTGTCATCCCGGGCTCAGCGGAGCGAAGACCCGGGCCCGCCACCAGCGCTGAGCTCGTTGCGGTCCCGGCTCGGCGCGCTTCGCGCTTGGCCGGGATGACAGGATCAAGTCTTCTGGCGATCGCCGCTTCGGGGCGGCTCTTTTCCTTGCGGGCGAAGAGGTTGTTGAGCGCGTTCACATAGGCCTTTGCAGAGGCGGTGAGCGTGTCGGTGTCGGCGGCCTGGCCGGTGGCGATCCGGCCATCCTCTTCCAGACGCACCGAGACCTGGGCCTGGGCGTCCGTGCCTTCGGTGACCGCGTGCACCTGGAACAGGCGCAGGGCCGCGCTGTGCGGCACGATCTTGTGGATGGCGTTGAACACGGCGTCGACGGGACCATCGCCCGTCGCCTCGGCGGTGCGTTCCTGGCCGTCGACGTCCAGGGTCAGCTCGGCCGACTGGCCGTCGGTGCCGGCTACGACGCGCAGGTGGGCGACGCGGATCTTCTCCGAGCCGCGCGCCAGGGCGTCGTCGACCAGGGCGATGATGTCGTCGTCGTAGACGTGCTTCTTGCGGTCGGCCAGGTCCTTGAAGCGGCCAAAGGCCTCCTTCAGGGCGTTCTGGCCCAGCTCGTAGCCCAGGTCCTTCAGCTTGGCGCGGAAGGCGTGGCTGCCCGAGTGCTTGCCCATGACCAGGCTGGACGGCGCCTGGCCGACCGATTCCGGGGTCATGATCTCGTAGGTCTCGCGGTTTTTCAGCATCCCGTCCTGGTGGATGCCGCTTTCATGCGCGAAGGCGTTCTTGCCGACGATGGCCTTGTTGAACTGCACCGGGAAGCCGGTGATGGCCGAGACGTAGCGGCTGGCGCGGGTGATGTGGATCGGGTCCACCTGGCTGTCGAAGCCGAGCGTCTCGCCGCGGACCTTCAGGGCCATGACGATTTCTTCCAGCGCGGCGTTGCCGGCGCGCTCGCCGATGCCGTTGATGGCGCACTCGACCTGACGCGCCCCGCCCTGCACGCCGGCCAGGCTAGTTGGCCACGGCCAGGCCCAGGTCGTTATGGCAGTGGGTCGAGAAGATCACCTTGTCGGCGCCCTCGACGTTCTGGGTCATCCAGCTGAACAGGTCGGCATATTCCGACGGATAGGTGTAGCCGACGGTGTCGGGCAGGTTGATCGTGGTGGCGCTGGCCTTGATCGCGGTCTCGATGGCGCGGCGCAGGAACTGGCGGTCGCTGCGGGTGGCGTCCTCGGCCGACCACTCGACGTCGTCGCGCAGATTGCGGGCGTGGCCGACCGAGCGGGCGATCACGTCTATGACGGCGTCCGGCTCCATCTGCAGCTTGTGCTTCATGTGCAGGTCGCTGGTGGCGATGACCACGTGGATGCGACCGCGCTGAGTGGGCTTCAGGGCCTCGGCGCAGCGATCGATATCGACCTGGTGCGCCCGGCACAGCCCGGCGATGGTGCTGTCCTTGACGATCTTGGCGATCTCGTGGACGGCCGCGAAGTCGCCGTTCGAGGCGATCGGGAAGCCGGCCTCGATGATGTCGACGCCCATCTCCTCGAGGATCTTGGCCAGTTCCAGCTTTTCATCATGCGACATCGAGGCGCCGGGCGATTGCTCGCCGTCGCGCATGGTGGTGTCGAAAATGACGACGTTGTCGCGCTTGTCGAAGGCGCTGGGTGCTACGGTGGTCATGCCATTACTCGTCGGAAGGTGTCTGCGTGCGGGGCGGCGATGGATTGACTATCCCCCTGCGCGCCCGGCCACGACGATGCGTGACCCTAGAGCGCCCAGGGGCTGATAAGCCGAAGCAGAAGCTGATTGCGCGCGACGTTCAGCGAGCAGCTACACATCACGCCAAAATCGAGCAAGCATTTTGCGCCTAACGGCTGATTGGCCGCACAGAACGCAACTTCCATCCATGCATCAAACTATTTGAGGCGGGTCACGATCGGAAAATCGCTCGAAAGGCGTCAAACCACCCGCCAGCCGCCCAAGGGCGGCGCGATCGCCCTCAAGCCGGACCTCTCCGGACGCGATCCCCGGCAGGAGAGATGTCCCCCGGAACAGCGAATCCAGGAACACCGGTCGCGCCACCGTGAGGGTTGCGTCAACCGCTTCGGAACCGCCCCCGGCTGCGCCACCAGCACCCGGTTGCGGACCTCGACCACGAAGCGCTCGTTGCGTTCGGGGAAGACGAAAGCCAGCGTCAGGTGGGCGTCGCCGACCTTGTCGGCGTTCAGGCGGATCGCCAGGACGTCGAAGATCATCTGGCTGGACAGACCCTGCAGCATGTCCAGCGGCGCCATGGAGGCCGGCAGCTTGCGCACCCCGCCCCGCAGTTCGTCGGTCGCCGTCAGATACATGTTCCGCCAGATGGCGTTTTCGGTCTGGTAGCCGAGCTGCTCATAGGCCGCCGCCAGCTGGGTCTTGGCCGCCGCATCGCCGTCATCGGCCATCACCACGTGATTGAGCAGCGACGCGGCCCAGGCATAGTCCCCGGTCTTGGCGGCCTCGGCGGCCATGGCCTTGACCTTGTCGGCCCCGCCCATCGCCGCGACATAGCGCTGCCCCGTGCGGCGGGCGGCGCAGGGTCGCAAGATGCACGGGGTTGGCGTCGTACCAGCCCATGTAGCGCTGATAGACCGCCCGGCTGTTGAAGCTCATCGTGCCGTAGTAGCCGCGGTTGAACCACGCGCGGGCCAGGTGTTGCGGCTACTGATCCGGTCGGCGATCTCGTCGCCGGTCAGACCCTGATTGAGCATGCGCACCGACTGGTCGTGAAGATATTTGTAGGCGTCGCGGTGCTCGCCCAGAAAGGTCTTGACGGTCTCGCGGCCAAAGCGCGGCCAGCCGTGGCTGGTGATCATCAGGTCGGAGCCGTCGGCATAGAGGCGGATCGACTCGGTCAGATCGTCGGCCCACGCCTTTGAATCCCGCACCAGCGCTCCGCGCGGCGTCAGTACATTGTGCATCGAGACATTGGCGTTCTCGGCCATGTCGAGAATCCGCAGGTCCGGCAGATAGAAGTTCATCTCCGCCGGGGCTTCGGTGTTGGGCGTGTACTGGAAGCGGAATTTCACGCCGTCCAGCACCAGTTCCTGACCGGTGTGATCCACGATCTGGGTCGGCGGGATCAGGGTGATCGTGCCCTTGGCGATGCCCTGGCCGATGCCCGAGCTGATCTGCCCCTCGACGCCGGGCGGCAGCATCACGCCAAACTGATACTGAGCGCGACGGCTCAGTGGCGTTGCCGGCCAGGATGTTCTCGCTGACCACTTCCTTCATGAAGCCTTCCGGCGGCCACGATCGCGATCTTGCCCGCCTCGACGTCCTTCTGGTCGACGATGCCGCGCACGCCGCCGAAGTGGTCGCTGTGGCTGTGGGTGTAGATGACCGCCCTGATCGGCAAGGCGCCGAGCTTTTCGGAGACCAACTCGAACGCCGCCCGGGCCGTCTCGGCCGTGGTCAACGGATCGACCACCACCCAGCCGGTGTCGCCCTTGATGAAGGTGACGTTGGACACGTCGAAGCCCCTCACCTGCCAGACTTTGTCAGACACCTGATACAGGCCATGACGGGCCAGCAGTTGGGCCTGACGCCACAGGCTGGGATTCACCGTCGCCGGGCGCTCGCCCCTCAGAAAGTCATAGGCGGCGAGGTTCCAGGCCACCTGTCCGTCGGCGCGCTTGATCAACGGATCGACGCGCGTGCCCAGGAAGCCGCGATCGGCGAAGTCGAAGTCCTGACGGTCAGCGAACGGCAAGGCCTCGGCCACGGCCTTCTGGTGCTGGACGGTGATCGCGGAGGCCGGCTGTCCGGCCTGGACGGATCGCGGAGCGCCGATAAGCGCCACGGTTGAAATCAGCAGCGCGGCCTTCAGGCCAACCCTAGCCTTCACCATCGAATCCTCCCCAGCTTCTTGTTTTGAAACTCTGTGGTTTCATTTTACATATCATCGAAGATGACCAGCGCAAATCAGTCTCCAGAGCCCACGCCCCGCGGCCGACCAGGACAGCCCAAGCCCCGGGTGGATCGCGACGCGCGGGCGCAGGCGGTGCTGGACGCTGCGGTGATGGTGTTCACGGAAAAGGGCCTGCACGCGGCCACCATGCAGGACGTGGCCAACCGCGTCGGCATGGCCAAGATCCTGATCTATCGGCTCTACCCTTCTCGCCAGGCCCTGATCGACGCTCTGTTCAGCGATATCCTGGGTGAAATCGAAGCGATCGCCACGAAGCCGTGGCGGGGCTATGGCTCGGGCATCGCCACCCTGATCGAGATGGGTCGAGCCCGTCCGGCGCTGTTTCTACTTCTGCTTCGCGACGCCCGCGGGGGCCCGAGACCGCGCCCTGGGCCACGGCGTGCGACACCCTGCTGGCGGCCTTGACCGAACCGTTCGTGGCCGCGCCGGCCGACGCCCAGGATCACCTGCGCGCCGCCTGCGCTCACGCCGCCAGGGCCTTTCGGCCCTTCATCGTGGAGACCTGGATCGCGGGGATCGAACGCAGCGACGGCATGACGGACGCCGCCCGGATCACGTGGTTTGGAGACATGGCGCTGGCCTGGAGAACCGCCACGCGCAAGGCGCTGGACCTGCCGGCGGCGCCGGAGCCGGCCTCACTGGCCGCTAGAGCCATTTAGCCTCATGCAGAATCATATGAAGCGTTCAAAAAGGCTATAAATCATACACTTAGAGCGCGATAGCCACCGAAACCGCCTATGCTTTCGGCTATCGCGCTCTACTCCGCCGCCTCACGCTTCTTGAGCCAGGCGCGCGCCACCAGGCCCGCGACGATCCACACCGCGACGGCGATCACCAGCAGGATGATGTGCCTGCTGCCGCCGCCCTTCATGGCCTGAACAATGGAATTGCCCGCGAAGGCGGTCAGGGCGATCTTGGGAATGATTCCGATGGCGGTGCCGGCCGCGAAGTCGCGGATCTTCATCGGCGTCACCCCGGCGGCCATGTTGACGACGATGAACGGCGCCGAGGGCACCAGGCGGACGATCAGGCTGGCCAGAAACCCGTTCTTGCCGATCAGGCGCATGAACTTGGCCACGCCCTCGCCGGCGAAGTCGCGCAGGACCTTGGCCCCGAACGCCCGTCCCAGCCAGAAGCCGATCAGCGACGACACCAGGGTTCCGATCCAGCTGTAGGAAAAGCCGGTCCAGGGCCCGAAGGCGCGCCCCAGCAGCGGTAGGCCACCACCGCAGGTCCCACGGCAATGAAGGCCAGGGCGGCGACCAGCGGCCAGCCCCATTCGATGCGCGGCGCCCAGCCAGTGCTCGACCGCCGCTTCCCATTCAGGCCCAGCAGTTGGGCCCCGAACAGGAAGACAATCCCCACGCCGCCGAACAGCACGAAGGACACCGCCACCGTGCGCCAGGCGCGGGCGTCCATATTGGTTACGAACTCGATCAGGCGGCGCATCACGGGTTCTGCCTCGCGCAATGGTGGCCACGGGTCAAGCGGCGTTGCCGCCCATCTGCGCAGAGCGCGCTCGCATTAACCAAGTCAGAGCCCTTCCTCTTGATCTCAAGGGATACCACTCGCCCGTGGCGACAATTCGTTTGCCAAGTTTTCACATAGCGCTGTTACTTATCCACAGACGGTGGGTCTCGGATCGTGTGCGAACTGGAGTTCCGGACGTGAAAACTATCGCTGTGATCTCGCGGAAAGGTGGCTCGGGAAAGACCACCCCGGCGGTCAACCTCGCCATAACCGCGCACCTGTCGGGCCTGCGGACCATGCTGGCCGACATCGATCTCCAACGCTCGGCGACCGACGCGCTGAAAGCCCGCGCGGCTTCAGGTCCCGCCCTGATGGAGATCAACGCGGGCAAACTGTTCCAGACAAAAACCCATGCCGACTATTCCGGCTTTGAGTGCCTGATCGTCGACACGCCCGCCGCGCCCGACACCGATGTCCTGCAGGCCGTGCAGTGCGCGGATCTTTGCGTTCTGGTCTGCCGCCCGACCTTCTCGACATCGCCTCGATCGCCCGCTCGGCCGAGGCGGTTCGCCGCCTGGGCAAGAAGGGCCTGATCGTCCTCAACCAGGCGCCGCCGCGCCGCAACGGCGCCGAACCCTCGACCGTCCTCAAGGCCGTCGAGGCCCTGCGGTTCGCGGGCATGCCGATGGCGCCGGTCGGCCTGCGCGCCCGCGCCGCCTTCCAGCAATCGATCGCCCGCGGCCGGTCTGTCTGCGAGTGGGACGCCCAGTCTTCGGCCAGCCAGGAAATCGAGCGGCTGTGGGGACACATCGCTCCGGTCCTGCGCGGGCAGAGCGATCTGGAAGTTCGCGCCAGCTGATCGGCATGGCTTGCCGGCTTGATCCGCTCTAGCGTCCGCTCTCCTGTCCCAGGAGGCGATATGAAGATTCTCGGCGTTTCAGGCAGCCTGCGCGCGGCCTCGTTCAATACCGCTTTGCTGAGGGCCGCCCAGGAGCTGGCGCCGGAAGGCGTCGCGATCGAGATCTTTGGCCTGCACGACCTGCCCCTGTTCAACCAGGACGTCGAGGATCAGGGCGACCCCGCGCCAGTGGTGGCCTGGAAGGACGCCGTGCGTGGCGCCGACGCCCTGCTGCTGGCCTGTCCAGAGTATAACGGCGGCGTCACGGGCGTTCTGAAGAACGCCATCGACTGGGCCTCGCGCGGCAAGCCCGCGCCCCTGGACGGCAAGGTCGCCTGCATCATCGGCGCTTCGCCGGGCGTGACGGGCACCGTCCGCGCCCAGGACGCCCTGCGCCAGTCGCTGCGCAAGGTCAGCGCCGTCTACTGGCCGCTGGGCGAAGTCCTGGTCGGTCAGGCGCACACCAAGATCGAGGACGGTCGCCTGACCGACGAAAAAAGCCGCGCGGTGCTGCAAAAGCACCTGGCGGCCTTCATCGAGAAGCTGCGCGGCTAGTTGGCCAGCTTCGACAGATCGTAGTTGGGCCCGAAGTCGAGCACGAAGACCGGGCCAAGAACAACAGTCCGCCTGGCGGAGGCCAGGTGAAGCGGAGACCGTGCCGCCGCCCGCCGGGATGTCGATGCCGGCCTTGCCGGGCACGGTGTGCATGGCCCATTCGCCGCCGATCTTGACCGAGCCCTGCAGGGCCGCGTCGTACGGCTCGCCGGCCTGCTGCACGCGGGCTGAAGAGATGGTCGCCGCAGCCGGACCGCCATCGACGCTCTCGGCCTTGGCCCAGAAGGCGATCAGCAGGGTGTCGCCCGTGGTGATCTTGCCGGTGATGGGCTGCTGGGCTCCGACCGACCAGGGCTTGTCGCTGCCCGCGGCGACCTGAACGCGGATCCCGCCGCCGCCCACTACAGTCTTGTCCTTCACCGGCGAATTGGTCTGCCCCGCGCCATAGACCTGCCAGTTGGCCGACGGCTTGTTGATGGCCTTTTGCAGGATGTCGCCATCCTGACGCGCCCTGACAGACGTTCCGGCCCCGATGGCGAGCGCCGCAAGCGAGGCGGCGATGATGATGGCTTTCATGGTGTTTCCCTCCCCCATGGTTAGGCTCTGCGGGATTCGTCCTCTGTGTGGACGGTCCCGGCATTTCCCCCCAAGGCCGTTGTCTCGACGCCTTGATTGCTGTTATTGTTGGTAGCGCTACCGCGACAGATGCGGCGACGCAAGACGGGCGTGCGTCCGTCGCCTGTCGCGCAAAGGCCTCATAGACGCAAAGAGCGCCCGCACCGCGTTGCGCCTTGGCAAGCGGGGGCGTAAAGACCCCCGCAATCCTGAAAACCGGTTTCCCAGGGAGTCCAAGAATGTCGCTCGAGTCCGCCGCCCTGCGGCGCATCGCACCGTCGGCCACCATAGCCATCAGCGCCAAGGCGCGCGCCCTGAAGGCCGCCGGTCGTGACATCATCGCCCTCTCGGCGGGCGAGCCGGACTTCGACACCCCGGACAATATCAAGGAAGCCGGCATCGCGGCGATCCGCGCCGGCAAGACCAAATACACCGACCCCGACGGCATGCCCGAGCTGAAGGCGGCGATCTGCGCCAAGTTCAAGCGCGAGAACGGCCTCGACTACAAGCCGAGCCAGGTTCACATCGCGCCGGGCGGCAAGCCGGTGATCTACAACGCCCTGGTCGCCACCCTGGACCCCGGCGACGAGGTGATCATCCCCGCGCCCTATTGGGTGTCGTATCCCGACATGGTCCTGCTGGCCGGCGGGACGCCCGTGCCGGTCGAGACCACCGCCGCGAGCGGCTTCAAGCTCACGCCCGAAGCCCTCGAAAAGGTCATCACGCCGAAGTCCAAGTGGCTGATCATCAACAGCCCCTCCAACCCCTCGGGCGGCGCCTATACCCGCGCCGAGCTGCAGGCCATCGCCGACGTGCTGCTCAAGCACCCGCAGGTCTGGGTGCTGACCGACGACATGTACGAGCACCTGGTGTTCGACGACTTCGAGTTCACCACCATCGCCCAGGTCGAGCCCAAGCTCTATGACCGCACCCTGACGATGAACGGCGTCTCCAAGGCCTATGCCATGACCGGCTGGCGGATCGGCTATGCGGCCGGCCCCGAGCCGCTGATCAAGGCCATGGCCAAGATGATCAGCCAGACGACCTCCAACCCTTCGTCCATCTCGCAATGGGCGGCGCTGGAGGCGCTGAACGGCACGCAGGACTTCATCAAGCCCAACGCCAAGCTGTTCCAGCAGCGCCGCGACCTGGTGGTGTCGATGCTGAACCAGGCCAACGGCATCCACTGCCCGACCCCGGAAGGCGCGTTCTACGTCTATCCCTCGTGCGCCGGCCTGATCGGCAAGACCGCCCCCAGCGGCAAGGTCATCGAGAGCGACGAGGATTTCGCCGTCGAACTGCTGGAAACCGAGGGCGTCGCCGTGGTCCACGGCGCGGCGTTCGGCCTCTCGCCGTTCTTCCGCATCAGCTACGCCACCAGCAATGACGTTCTGGAAGACGCCTGCGCGCGCATCCAGCGCTTCTGCGGCAACGTAAAGTAGCCATAGGCACGCGCGGATAGGCGATCGCGGACACCGCGATCGCCTATCCGACGTTTTCGTCATAAAATCGCAACCCTCGCCGCCCGAAGCGCGCTAAGGGGAACGCCGTCGCGCTTCAAGCGGCCAAAGGAGGTCGCCGACATGGCGCGAACACCGAACTATTCCTTCGAACGTCAGGAACGCGAGCGCGCCAAGGCTCGCAAGGCCGCCGAGAAGGCTGCCGAAAAGGCCGCCGCCAAGCAGGCCCAGACCGGCGAGGACGCCCCGTCCCCGTCCGACGACGATCAGTAAAGACCCTTCATGCCCACCCTGACGATGTACAACCACGAGACTGTCGCGCTCGATGGCGAATATTTCTCGGACTGCGAGTTCCGCGGCTGCCGGCTGGTCTATGCCGGCGGCGAGGCAGCGGCGCTGCGCCTGCCGCTTCGAATCCTGCGAGTGGAAGTTCGACGACGCCGCCGAGCGCACCCTGGCCCACCTGAAGGTGGTCTGGAACAACGGCGGCAAGGCTCCTGTCCAGGCGCTGATCAAGGAAATCACGGGCGGCGGCCGTTAGGCTTCCCAGCGTTCGGGCCAGGGCGATACCGGGGAGACCTCGGGCCGCGCGGCTACAACCCAAGCAGTGCACGACAGACGCCCGTTAACGGCGTAGGCTCATGCGATCGGCACCCATCCGCTGCCGTCCGCGACGGCCCCGCCGCGTCTAGGATCGGATTAAAAATCCCGCCGATGACGCGATCGCTACCCGGAATTGAAGACGCCCAGACTTTCGCTCAGGCGATCGTGGACACCATCCACGAGCCGCTTCTGGTGCTGGACGCCAATTTCGTGGTGCTGGGGGCCAGTCCATCCTTCTATGAGACCTTTCAGGTCACGCCGCAGCAGACCATGGGGCGCCTGCTCTACGACCTGGGCGACGGGCAATGGAACATTCCGGCCCTGCGCGTGCTGCTCGAGACGATCATCCCGGAACACACCGCCATGGATGGCTTCGAGGTCGAGCACGACTTTCCAGGTGTTGGTCAACGCACCATGCTGCTCAACGCGCGCATGGTGATCTACAAAACCAGCCCCAACTCCACGATCCTGCTGGCCTTCACCGACATCACCGCGCGCCGCGTCATCGAGCGCGAGAAGGAAGCTCTGCAGGAGCGAACCGAGGAGCTCGTGCTCCAGAAGCAGGTGCTTTTGCAGGAGATGCAGCACCGGGTCGCCAACAGCCTGCAGATCATCGCCAGCATCCTGATGCTGAAGGCACGCGCGGTGACCTCCGAGGACATCCGCTTTCATCTCAAGGACGCCCACCAGCGCGTGCTGTCGGTGGCGCAGGTTCAATCGCACCTTCACGCCTCTGGCGGCGTCGACAAGATCGACGTCGGCGCCTACCTCACCAAGCTGTGCGCCGGCCTTGGGACGTCGATGATCCGCGAAGATCAGCCCATCGACCTGCGCGTGACCGCCGATCACGGCATGATCGGCTCCGACAAGGCCGTCAGCATCGGCCTGATCGTCACCGAACTGGTCATCAACGCGATCAAGTACGCGTTCCCGACGCCAACCCCCAACGCCCGGATCGCCATCACCTTCGTCAGCGACGAGGACGACTGGTCGCTCTCGGTGGTCGACAACGGCGTTGGCAAGGTTGGTGAAAGCGCGCCGGGGACGGTTGGCGGATTGGGCTCCGTCATCGTCCAGGCTCTGGTCAAGCAGCTCGACGCCAGCATGATCGTCGACGGCGTCGGCGGCATGAGGATCGCGATAAGCCGCATACGCCCTCCCTCACTCGACAAAGCCGCCTGAACGACCGTTTGACCCGCCCCGCGGGCGAGGCCATGCTGGGCGCGACGCGGCTTCAGACCGCGCGAGGGAGCCAAATGATGCGGTTGAGCCAGCCCAGGGTCCATCCCCTGACGAACGACGTTCTGACGCCGCAGCAGGCCGAGGTTCTGGCGCCGCTGGGCCAGGGCGGGGTCATCCCGGCGGGGCCCGTGCTCAACATCTTCCGCACGCTGGCTCACGCGCCCCAGGCCCTGAAGGCCTTCCTCACCTGGGGAAACTATGTCCTGTCAAAGCAGAATGACCTGCCGGCCCGCGAGCGCGAGATCGTCATCCTGCGCACCGGCTTCCTGTGCCGGAGCGGCTATGAATGGACCCAGCACGTCGAGATCGGCCTGCGCTGCGGCCTGACGCCGGAAGAGATCCCGATGCTGAAGGCCGGCCCGGACGCCGGATGGTCCCCGGCCGACGCCGCGCTTGTGCGGGCCACGGACGAACTCCACGCCGACCAGTTCATCAGCAACGAGACCTGGACCCTGCTCCTGACCCACTTCAGCCAGAAGCAGGCGATGGACGTGGTCTTCACGGCCGGCCAGTACACCCAGGTCAGCATGATCCTGAACACCTTCGGCGTGCAGCTGGACCCCGGCCAGACCCTCGATCCCGACCTGCGGGTCGGCTAGAGCGCGATAGCCGAAAGTGTACGCGGTTTCGGCGGCTATCGCGCTCTAAGTGTATGATTTAGAGCCTTTTTGAACGCTCAATACAATTCTATATGAAGCTAAAAGGCTCTAGTCGTCGATCCAGTCGGTCAGGGCTTCTCGCCGGTGGACCTCGCGCAGGGCGGGTCGCTCGCGAATGCGATCCAGATAGCGCTTGAGGTTTGGCCACGCCGTCGCCGGACGCGGCATGTTGCGGCTCCAGCGGCACAGGATCGTGGCCAGCAGGTCGACGGTCGAGAAGCGGTCGCCGACGATGAACTCGCGATCCGCCAGGTGAGCGTCCAGTCGCGCCAGCCCCGCCTCGATGCGAGCCCGTGCGCTGGCCATCGTCGCTTCCGCATTGTCCGCGCCGGCGGGCTCGTCGGCGTAGAACCAGGCCCGGAACGCGGGCTGCATCCCGTTGGCCAGCCAGAAACTCCAGCTGAAATAGGCCGCGCGCTCTGGCGATCCGACCGGCGGCGCAAAGCCCGCCTCCGGATGCCGCTCGGCCAGCAGGGTGGCGATGGCCGCCATCTCCGTCACCGGCGCGCCGTCAACGATCAGGGTCGGCACCACGCCGTCGGGATTAACCGCCAGATAGCCCGGCTCTTCTGCTCACCGGCCTCAAAGTCGAGCATCGTGACCTCGAAGGGAACCGCTAGCTCCAGCAACAGCCAGTGAATCGCGGTGCCGGCGGTGCTGGGAGAACCATAGAGACTGTACATGCAAGACCTCCGCCGGGCTGGAATGGCGCGATAGGCGGATGGTTCTCTCGCCTGGTCAAGCCTGGTTTGGTGCGGCCGTCATCGACCGAGCATACAAGCCTTTCGCCCTGCGCCAGGTACTCTTGCCCGGAGCCTTTGTTCCGGTTACGTTCGCGCTAAAATAGAGGAGACGTCGATGCTCACCCTGGTTCACGCCCCCCGTTCGCGCTCGACGCGGTTCCTCTGGCTGCTGGAAGAACTGGGCGCGCCGTACGAAGTCATGACGGTCGATGTCTATCGTTCCAACACCCGGACAGGCGCTCGAGATCCGCGCAATCCGCATCCGCACGGCCAGGTGCCCGCCCTGCTGGATGACGGCGTGCTGATCACCGAGTCGGCGGCCATCGCGCTTTACCTGACCGACAAGTTCCCGGCCAACGGCCTTGGCCCCACGGTCGGCGATCCCCTGCGCGGACCCTATCTGTCCTGGCTGGCCTATTATGCGGGCGTGCTGGAGCCGGCCGTCGTCAACCTGTGGAAGCAGCGGCAGGACGACGAAGACAAGGCGATGTATCAGGCCATGGACGACCGTCTGCGCACCACGCTCGAGGCGTCGCCCTGGCTGCTGGGCGACACCTTCTCGGCGGCCGACATGCTGTTTGTCAGCCTGCTGCAGTTCGCCCGTCAGATGCTGCCGCCCCATGCGGTCTATGACGACTGGCTGGCGCGCGCCAATGGCCGCCCCGCCCTGGCGCGGGCCCTGGCCAGGGACGACGCCTGATGGCGCGCCTGATCGGTTTCGCCGCCGCCCTGGCCCTGCTGGCGACGACCACCGCGGTTCGGGCCGATCCCGCCATCGGGGCCCGGGTCGACGCCGTGCTGACCGATGACGCGGTGACCATCACGGAGGCGGGCAAGACCGTGCTCGTCTATCGCACCAAATCGCTGGATCCCGCCAACGAGCCTGGGCGGCTGAACTATGTCCATCCGCTGTTTGCGCCCGACGGCACGGTGCTGACGGAAGACAAGCCCGCCGATCACCTGCACCAGCGCGGGGTCTTCTGGAGCTGGCATCAGGTGCAGGTGAACGGCAAGACCGTCGCCGATGGCTGGTTCATGAAGGGTCTCACCTTCCATGTTGGCGAAAGGCGCTTCAAGGGCGACGCCCAGGGCGGCGGAACCCTCACCGTCAACGCCGACTGGATCGTCAATTCGGGCCCGGAACTGGACTATGTGGCGCGCGAGACCACGCGCGTTCATGTGTATCCGCTGAAGGATGGCGCGCGGCGCATCGACTTCGACACGCTTATCACATCGCGGGTCGACGCCCTGGGCCTGGGCGGCAGCGACGACGCCAAGGGCTATGGCGGCTTCTCGATCCGCCTGATCCGCCCCGATCGCCTGACCTTCGCCTCGGGCGGCAAGACCATCGCCCCCACGGACACGGCGCTCGACGCCGGCGCCTCGATGGGCTTTGCCTGGTCCGCCGAGCCCGGATCGCCGGCCTGGACGGTGGGCCTCAGCTGCCGGGCCAATGATCAGCCGATCAGGCGCTGGATCCTGCGCAAGTCGCTCTCGATGCAAAACTGCGTCTTTCCCGGCCGCGCGCCTTATGTGATCAAGAAGGACGAAACGCTGCGTCTGCGGGAAACCCTGATCATCCGGGCCGCTACGCCGCCCAAACCGCAGCTCCCGAAGAAGCCCTGATCATGGCCGAGATCCTCAATCTGAACCGCGCCCGAAAGGCCAAGGCCAGGACCGAGGACAAGACCCGCGCCGCCGAGAACCGCGCCAAGCACGGCCGCAGCAAGGTCGACAAGGCGCTGGAAACCGCGCGCGCCGACAAGCTGCGCCGCGAGCTGGACGGCGCCAAGCGCGAGGATTGACGCGCCGGCCCCCGCAACGGCAGAGCTAACCGTGCGCCAGTGTCACCAAGGAGCCGATCGCGTCGCATGGGCAGTCTGAAGAAGCGCTCCGTCAATCTGGCCGGCCACGCCACGTCCCTGGCGCTGGAACTGGAATTCTGGAACGTGCTGGACCGGGCGGCCACGGAAGACGCCGTCAGTCTGGCGGCCCTGATCCAGCGGATCGACAGCGGCCGCGGCGAACGCCCCCTGGCCTCGGCCTGCCGGGTCTTTGCGCTTCAACGTGTGATGGATACCCCTCCAGCCTAGCGAGGGCGCGGAGAAATCGGCAAGGGCGCAGGCTCGGGGTTGGGGACCGATCGTGACGGGATCGCGGGGGCCCGGAACTGAAGCGATGACGGCGCTCCGATCGCCCCACCCATCTGCCAGGCCATCCAGAGGGTCAGGACCACCGCGACGACGGCCACGCCGGCGATCCATGCGCCGGTTCTTGAAGGATGCGGATGAGCCTGTTTCATCGGTTCGATCTCAGCTTCCAGGAGGCTTGGGCGCGTCGGGCGATTAAGGCGCCGAGGCCGTCAGGTTCACGTCGATCGGCGTGTCCCGCGTGAAGCCGCCGGCATAGACGACCAACGGTGCGCCGCGCTCGCGGTTCCGTAATCGCCGTCTCGGGGGCTTAAGCCGCCGAACCTTTGTGCTACATATGTTCCATGTCTTCAGACTTCGACTCGCGTCCTCCTCAGGGCGACCTCCCCTCCCCGCGCATCTCCGACCTCGCCCGGCCTCAGGCGCCGGGCGGCGGTGGCGGTGGCGCGCAGAACTATCTGGAGGGGCTGAACCCCGAACAGCGCGCTGCGGTCGAGACCACGGAAGGCCCGGTTCTGGTCCTGGCCGGAGCCGGCACCGGCAAGACACGCGTGCTGACCACCCGACTGGCCCACATCCTGTCGACCGGCCGCGCCCGTCCGTGGGAGCTGCTGGCCGTCACCTTCACCAACAAGGCCGCCCGCGAGATGCGCGAGCGGATCACCCACATCATCGGCGCCGAGGCCGAGGGCCTGCGCTGGCTGGGCACCTTCCACTCGGTGGCCGCCCAGATCCTGAGGCGCCATTCCGAGCTGGTGGGCCTGAAGTCCAGCTACACCATCATCGACAACGACGATCAGGAGCGCCTGCTCAAGCAACTGATCGAGGCCGAAAACATCGACGCCAAGCGCTGGACGCCCAAGATCCTGGCCGGGATGATCGACAACTGGAAGAACAAGGGCTGGACACCCGACCGGGTGCCGCCCGCCGAAGGTTCCGAGTTCGGAGGGGGTAAGGGCGTCACGCTCTACCGCCAGTACCAGGAGCGGCTGCGCATCCTGAACGCCTGTGATTTCGGCGACCTGCTGCTGCACAACATCACCATCTTCACCAGCCACCCGGACGTGCTGACCGACTACCAGACCCGCTTCAAATATGTGCTGGTCGACGAGTATCAGGACACCAACATCGCCCAGTACCTGTGGCTGCGCCTTCTGGCCCAGGGCCGGCAGAACGTGTGCTGCGTGGGCGACGACGACCAGTCGATCTATGGCTGGCGCGGGGCCGAGGTGGACAACATCCTGCGCTTCGAGCGCGACTTCCCGGGGGCCAAGGTCGTCAAGCTGGAGCGCAACTATCGCTCGACCGAGCATATCCTGGCCGCAGCGTCTGGCCTGATCACCTCCAACAAGGACCGCCTGGGCAAGACCCTGTGGACCGAGGCGACCGGCGGCGAAAAGGTCAAGGTCAGCGGCGTCTGGGACGGCGAGGCCGAAAGCCGGATGGTCGCCGACGAGATCGAGAAGGCCAAGCGCGCCGGCCGCAAATACACCCAGATGGCCATCCTGGTTCGGGCCAGCTTCCAGATGCGCGCCTTCGAAGAGCGCTTCGTGATGCTGCAGATCCCCTACAAGGTGGTCGGCGGTCCGCGCTTCTTCGAACGGGCCGAGATCCGCGACGCCCACGCCTATCTGCGCCTGATCCAGTCGCCCGACGATGATTTGGCCTTCGAGCGCATCGTCAACACCCCCAAGCGCGGCATCGGCGACACCTCGGTGCAGAAGCTGCTGCACATCGCGCGGGCCGAAAGCCTTTCTGCGGTGGAGTCGGCCCGCGTGCTGGTCGGCAGCGACGAGTTGCCGGCCCGCACCCGCACGGCGCTCAGCAACTTCCTGCGCGATCTCGACCGCTGGCGGGCCCTGGCCCAGACCATGCCGCACCAGCGCGTGCTGGAAGCGGTGCTGGAGGAAAGCGGCTATACCGATGCGCTCCGCCTCGACAAGGGTCCGACCAGCCAGACGCGGCTGGAGAACCTGAAGGAGCTCGTCCAGTCGATGAGCGCCTTCGACACGCTGGAAAGCTATCTGGAACACGTGTCGCTGGTCATGGACCTGGACAAGGGCTCCAGCGACGACTCCGTCTGGATCATGACCCTGCACTCGGCCAAGGGGCTAGAGTTCCCGCTGGTCTTCCTGCCGGGCTGGGAGGAAGGCGTCTTCCCCAGCCAGCGCAGCATGGACGACAAGGGGACCGAAGGGCCTCGAGGAAGAGCGCCGCCTGGCCTATGTGGGCATCACCCGGGCCCGCGAAGAGGCCCGCATCAGCTTCGTGGCCAACCGTCAGGTCTATGGCCGCTGGACCAGCCAGCTGCCCAGCCGCTTCGTCGACGAACTGCCCTTGGCCCATGTCGAGGCGGCGTCGGAGACCGGCTATTACGGCGGCGGACCCGGCATGCAGCAGACGGCGGCCTCGCGCTGGGACGACGCCGGCTGCCAGTTCCTCGTTCGGCGGCTCGGGCTATGCCAGCCCCGGCTGGAACCGCGCGCACCGGTGGCCGACGCGCGGCCGTGACGGCCCGCGCCGGCGGCTCAGGCGGCCGCTCGGCCCCTATCGAAGGCGAGGGCCGTCTGGTCGCGGTCTCGGCGCCGTCCAAGGCCAGCGCCTTCAAGCGCGGCGACCGGGTGTTCCACGTCAAGTTCGGCTACGGCCAGGTCTCCAGCGTCGAAGGCAACAAGCTGTCGGTGGCCTTCGACAAGGCCGGCGACAAGAAGGTCATCGACAGCTTTGTCGAGAAGGCCTGAGGACGGCTGAGCTCTACCGGATCAATCCCCCCGCGCGGGTAGGAAGCCCGCCGTAATATGGCCGCAACAAAACGGGCAGATCACGGTCAAAGGGAAACAAGTCGGAAGGACTAGAACTCTATGCGCCGCACCATCATCGCCGCCGCCCTGGCCTCGATCACCACCCTCGCCGCCGGCGCGGCGGTGGCCCAGATGCCGGCCCCGGCCGAGATCATCAAGGCCTGGGACAAGAACGCCGACGGCGCTGTCGACAAGGCCGAATGGGTCGCCGCCGGCCGCCCGGAGGCCCGCTTCGCCATGGTCGACGCCGACAAGGACGGCAAGATCTCGGCCGACGAACTGACCACCGCCATGGCCCGCATGCGCGGCGGCCAGCAAGGCGGCGGCGGCGCGCCCCCTGCCCCGCCGGCCGAACCCAAGACCTAGGCTCTCAGCCAAGCTCAACGAAACGCCGTCCGGTCTCACGACCGGGCGGCGCTTTTCATGTGTGGCGAACGCGCCACGCTCCACGACTTCCGCGTGCACCCCTATGGCGGCCCCTGGAAGAACGCTGTAACCGCTCGCCTCCCGAAGGATTGAGGACCATGGCGCACAAAGCTCCAACCTACCTGCCCGCATTCACCCAACTCGACCGCCAGGTCGAGGGTATGAACGCGCGCGCGTCGGAGGGGGTTACGGTCTAGGGTTCGAACTGAACTCGGGAAGTCCGAAAAAGCCCCTCCTGGCCTGAGCCGGAGGGGTTTTTCGTTTGTGCGGAAATCTTGCCGGCCCTGTCGCCAGGAGGGGGAGCAAGAGGAGAGAAGCCCATGAGCGGCTTCACGCATATCGAAAGCGACGGCGCGCCCATCAAGGCGTGGACACACGGGGTTCCCATCGAGGACTCCGCTCTCAAGCAGCTGCGAAACGTCGCCAGCCTGCCGTTCATCCACAAGCACGTTGCGGTCATGCCCGACGTGCATTGGGGCATGGGCGCGACCGTCGGCTCGGTGATCCCGACCAAGGGGGCCATCATCCCGGCCGCCGTAGGCGTCGACATCGGCTGCGGCATGATGGCGGTGCGCACCTCGATCCGCGCCGAGCACCTGCCCGACAACCTGTTCGGCATCCGCTCGGACATCGAGGCGGCCGTCCCGCACGGCCGGACCGACAACGGCGGGCGCAACGACAAGGGCGCCTGGTCGTCGGAGCCTCCGGCGGTGGCGGCCGACAAGTGGGCGAGCCTGAAGGCCGGATATGACGACGTCGTGGCCCGGCACCCGAAGGCGGCCCACCAACGCGGCTATGGTCACCTGGGCACGCTGGGCACCGGCAACCACTTCATCGAGCTGTGTCTCGACGAGGCGGGCGACGTCTGGGTGATGCTGCACTCCGGATCCCGGGGCGTGGGCAACCGGTTCGGAACCTACTTCATCGAGCGGGCCAAGTACGAAATGCGGCGCTGGTACATCAACCTGCCCGATGAAGACCTGGCCTACTTCGCTGAAGGCAGCGAGGGCTTCATCGACTACGTGCGGGCGGTGTCCTGGGCGCAGAGGTACGCCCTGGCCAACCGCGAAGTGATGATGGACCAGGTGCTGACCGTGCTGAAGCGCACCTTCCCCGACCTTGAGACCACGCAGCATGCGGTGAACTGCCACCACAACTACGTGTCGCGGGAAAAGCACTTCGGCAAGGACGTCTACCTGACCCGCAAGGGCGCGGTGTCAGCCAAGGACGGAGAGCTGGGGATCATCCCGGGTTCGATGGGCGCCAAGTCGTTCATCGTGCGCGGCCGGGGCAACCCGGACTCGTTCTGCACCTGCTCGCACGGAGCCGGACGGGCGATGAGCCGCAACGAAGCCAAGCGCCGGTTCACCATGGCCGACCACGCCGCCGCCACGATGGGCGTGGAATGCCGCAAGGACGAGGGCGTGATCGACGAAACGCCGATGGCCTACAAGGACATCGACGCCGTCATGGCCGCCCAGAGCGACCTGGTGGATATCGTCCACACGCTGCGCCAGGTGGTGTGCGTCAAGGGCTAGCGGACGCCGTCCGGTCTCACGACCGGGCGGCGTTTCGCGTTCAGGCGCGCAGCACCCGCGTTCGCAGCATCGACAGCGGCTGGGTTCCGCTGACCAGCACGGCGTCGTGGAAGGCCTTGAGATCGAAGCCCGCGCCCTTCGCCTTGCGGGCGGCCGCGCGCAGGCGGACCAGTTCCAGCCAGGCCAGCCCCTGGGCCCTCGCGCTGGCCGGCCCGATGGCCGAGCGTTCGACGTCCTGGGCGATCGGCGCGAAGACCGGCGGCGGGCCCTGCAGGTCGGCGAACACCGCCGTGGCCTTCGTGGCTCCAGCCCTGGCTGTGCATGCCTGTGTCGATCAGGGTGCGGCCGGCCCGAAACAGCATCCACTGCACATAGCCCAGCTCCGACAGCGGATCGTCGGCGAAAGCGCCTTCCTCGTCGGCCAGGCCTGTGCCGCATAGATCGCCCAGCCCTCGAGGAACCCCGGACAGGCCAGACGGGTGCGCAGCGGATGGGCGCCGGAGCCCTCCTCCAACGGAATCTGCACCATGTGGCCCGGGAGGCTCTCGTGATGCACCACGCTGCCCAGCGTCCAGCTGGGACGGGTGCGGATGGCCTTGAGATCCACATAATAGGCGCCCGGCCTGGAGCCGTCAAAGGCCGGCGCTTCGCGATAACCCTGGCGGCCGGCGGTCTCATCGGCGGGCGACATGCGGCTGATGCGGACCTTGCGCGAGCCGGGCGCCAGCGTCGCGAACGATGTCGGCAGGCGGGCGATGGCCCTGTCCAGCCAAAGGTTCATGTCGGCCACCGCGCGGTCGCGGCCGGCGTCGTCGTCGCTGTAGAGCCAGCTCTCGTCGCGGGTCAGGGCGGTCAGCCGCTCACCCACCGAGCCCTGGGTCAGGCCCCGGGCCTTCAGAAGGCCGTCGGCGCGGGCGGTCAGGGCCTTAGCGGTCTCCAGGGCGCGGGCATGGGCATCGCGCGGCGTCAGGGACAGGCCCAGGTTCAACTTCAGCAGCAGGCCGTAATAGGCCTCGCCGTCCTTGAAGCGGCAGATGCCCGCCCCGGTCCCGGCCTTGGCGCGCAACCCTTGCAGGGCGTCGCGCTGACGCCCCAGGGCGGCGACGATTTCCGGCGCGGCCTGTGCGGCGGACGCGGTCGCCGTCAGACCCGCAAGGACCTTGTCGCTGATGAAGGCCGGCGGCACGACGCCCTGCCCTGCGTCGGCGGCGATCTGCGCGGTCTCCTGGTCGAGGCGCCGGGCGCTGGCGATCACGGCGTTGCCCCCGGCCCTGGCCGCGTCGGCGGCCTTCAGCCAGGCGCCGGCCCTTGGCGTGACCACATAGGGCGCGCCCGGACCCGCGCCAAACGGGAAGCGGGTCGCGATCTCGACTTCGGTGGCCACCGATTGCAGCACGGCGTCATGGTCGATCCGGGCCATAGGCGAAAGCTGCGCAGGCTGGAAAGCGCGCAGCATCGCCAGACGCTCGGTCGCGGGGCCGCCCTTGGCGACCTTGTCCAACAGGGCCTTCAGGAGCGCGTCGTCCGGCGTCGCCGCGCCAGCGCCGCCGGCGGCCAGCAGCGCCGCGCCGCAGGCGGCCCCGCCCATAACCTCCCGACGGCTGATCATCGCGTCTCGTCGCTGACCCTGATTGACTGTCTCTGTCTTAGGTCGAACCGACACCGGTGTCCGCGCATCCGGTGCTTGATCGCGCCGGGACGGGCTCTAGGGTGAGCCGAACATCTGTTTGAGCTTGTCGGAGACCCGCATGGCCGAAGCTTTCATCTGCGACGCCGTTCGCACCCCGATCGGCCGCTACGCCGGCGCGCTGTCGTCAGTCCGCGCCGACGATCTGGCCGTCATCCCGCTGAAGGCCCTGGCCGCGCGCAATGCCGGCGTAGACTGGAGCCTGGTGGACGACGTGGTTCTGGGCTGCGCCAACCAGGCCGGCGAGGACAACCGCAACGTCGCCCGCATGGCCGCCCTGCTGGCGGGCTTGGGCACGGAGGTCTCGGGCTCGACTATCAACCGCCTGTGCGGTTCTGGCCTGGACGCCGTGGGCGTCGCCGCGCGCGCCATCAAGTCGGGCGAGGCCCAGTTAATGATCGCCGGCGGCGTCGAGAGCATGAGCCGCGCGCCGTTCGTGATGGGCAAGGCCGACAGCGCCTTTTCCCGCAACGCAGAGATCTTCGACACCACCATCGGCTGGCGCTTTGTGAACCCTGCCATGCGCAAGGCTTACGGCGTCGACTCCATGCCCGAGACCGCCGAGAACGTCGCCGACGACTACGGGATCAACCGCGCCGACCAGGACGCTTTCGCCCTGCGCAGCCAAGCTCGCGCGGCGGCGGCGCAGAAGGCGGGCCGCTTCGACGCCGAGATCGTTCCGGTCAGCATCGCCCAGCGCAAGGGCGATGCGATCGTTGTGAGCAAGGACGAGCACCCGCGCGCGACGACGATCGAGGCGCTGTCGGCGCTGAAGCCGATCGTACGGCCGGACGGCACGATCACCGCCGGCAACGCCTCGGGCGTCAATGACGGCGCTGCGGCGCTGATCATCGCTTCGGAAGACGCCATCAAGCGCCACGGCCTGACGCCCCGCGCGCGGATCGTCGGCTCGGCCGCCGCCGGCGTCGCCCCGCGCGTCATGGGCTTTGGTCCCGCCCCCTCGACCCAGAAGCTGCTGGCGCGCTTGGGCTTGACCATCGGCCAGATGGACGTGGTCGAACTGAACGAGGCCTTCGCGGCGCAGGGCCTGGCGGTGCTGCGGGCGCTGGGGCTTCCCGACGACGGCGAGCACGTGAACCCCAACGGCGGGGCCATCGCCCTGGGCCATCCCCTGGGCATGAGCGGCGCCCGCCTGGCCCTGACGGCGGTCGAGGAACTGCACCGCCGCAAGGCGCGCTACGCGCTGGCGACCATGTGCATCGGCGTGGGCCAGGGGATTTCGATGGTGGTGGAGCGAGTGTAGGCCGGGGCGAGGCGTAACGGGCAAAGCTGAAAGCGCAGGTTCTGACCAGCAATACACCCTTGTCATCCGAGCCTTGGCGAAGCGCCGGGATGACAAGATTTTTGTGCTTGAGGTGGAAGTCCGAGAAGCGGCCACTTTAGCGGTCCGCTAAGGGTGGAAAGGAGACCTTCGTCAGATATGCCAACCGTCAGCAAATCGGGGTAGTCAATGGCGGGCGAAATCGTAGAGCAGAACTTCAAAGAATTACTCGACGGGATCGGTCGCAAGCTTAAGGCTCAGGGCTTCACCAAGCGCGGAAAAGCATTCCGGCGCGTGGCGTCTGGCAACAGCGCGATTGTCGAGGTCCAGCGCAGCCAGTCCAGCACTAGTGACACTATTCGCTTCACCATCAACGTCGGCATCGTCTGTGGCCGCTTACTAGACGAATATCAGCCGGACGTCTCCAAAGCGGGCTCCATGCACGCCCATCTGCGGAAGCGAATTGGCGAGTTCCTACCCGAACCGACGGATCAGTGGTGGGACTTGGATGGCACCACCCAGACTGACGCCCTCGCCACCGAACTAAGCCCATTGTTGGCTGTGGCGACACGCTTCTTGTTTGATCATGCAGACGACGCCCAGTTGATCGCACTGTGGGAAAGCGGCCAGTCTCCCGGCCTCACGGACCATCAGCGCCAACGCTCGCTCAGCGAGTTGAAGACAGTTTGAAGGTCTGACTTGGGTCGTTAGCGAACTTTGCGTCTCGAGCGCACGATGATCAGGTGGCCGATCATAGCAATGAAACAGGCCAACGCGGCGAGATACTTGGCGTCCCACGGCAGAACCAGCGCCAGAAAGACAGCGGCGAGATTCCAGCCGAGAACAATCTTCCACATATCGATACGCTACCGGTGAGGCTCGACGACAGCAAGGCAAGGTCCGCTCAGGGTCGGGGAACGGAAATCAGGTCACTGCCAGAAAGCTGACGTTCGGCGTTTGGCCCGAGAGCGGACCTCGCCAACTTCTGACAAGGGTGGTGAGCGGACTCATCGGGAAAGCGCTGCTATCTAGGATGGATGGATAGCAGAACCGATTTTAGGCGACGCTGGAGGCGCACGCAGCTCGCCACGGCGATCTTTGCGAGCTGCGTTTTCCTAGCTGCACTGTTCGAGCCCAAAGTGCTCGTACTGGTCTGGGTGATCGGGCTGCCGGTCGTCGGATTTTTGATGTGGCAGTTGCGCTGCTGGCAATGTCGCGAGCGGCTTTTGGCGAACGGCGGAAGCGAAATCGCCTGGCGCAAGGACGGCTTTGGAATTGGAAGCCTTGTCTTCACAAGAGGTGCGGGGCACCGCTTCTCTGACCTTCGGAACTTCCGCGCGGGGTGGAAAGGCGACGTTCCCTGCGCCAAGCTCGCGTGATGAAAATACCTATCGGCTTCCATGAACTATGCTCAGCGCTCCACCAGGACTCCTCTACTTGGCGGAGGGCAAAATTGAGCGTCTTGCGGCTGATTGCGTGAAATTCGTCCGGCAAGATCACAAAACTGATCTCCGTGAATTCCTACGCGCCGAACTGGCGACGCGAACGGCAAGCGAGTTGAAGGAACCATCAACCGACAGAAGCCCGACATTCGCTTTTCGTCCTCCGATGCGAGAACCTTCTTGGAGAATGCCTTTCACCGCTTGGGCTGATCAAGGGACACAGCGGGTGGAAGCCTGCGCTCACCTCGTGGCTATTTTTCCTTGGCTTTTGAGGTCTGCATAAATGCAATTTCCCTTCGGGCCGCTATCGGGGTCCTCGCCCTCCACGTAGGCGGCCCAAGCATCACCAGCCTTCGTCGGGCGGAAATCTGGAACACCGCAACGCGCCGCCGCGTCGACAATCTCACGCCGGCTCGCCCATTTGCCCGCGTTCTCGTCCCCCCCAAAACAAGCCGTGAGAATGGAGCTTGCGAGCGCAGCGGGGACCACGAGGGACTTTCTCATGCAGCCGACAGACCGCGCTTCTGATCGGGCGTCAACCTGAAGCACTGAAGGTCCGACTTGGGTCGAAAGCCGACGTAAACCCGCCTCGCCCCATCACGAAGCCGAAGCTCCACCGCTCGAGATCGGTCAGCGCCACTTTACCGGCGACAACGCTGTCAGGTTATCGCTAACTAGCTGTCTCAGGCGCGCGACCATGATGCGCCAAGACGGCAGGAAGCGCGCATGAAACCCCCTATCGCCATGACGGCCATCGCGCTGACGCTCGCTCTCGCCGGCGCCGCCTCTGCCACGGAGGAGCCGGCCCGCGCGATCCGGCTCAACCAGTTGGGCGTCGAGGCCGGGGGTCCCAAGCGCGCCGTGCTGGCCGATCCCTCGACCTCGCCCCTGCCCTGGGCGCTGAGCGACGCCAAGGGCGCGGTCGTGGCCAGCGGCAAGACCCGGGTTTTCGGCCCTGACGCGGCCTCGGGCGAGCACGTCCATCAGATCGATTTCAGCGGCTTCAGGACACAGGGCGACGGCTATCGCCTGAGCGTCGGCGTGGTCCAGAGCCGCCCGTTCGCGATCGGCGGTCGACTGTATGGAGCGCTGAAGGCCGACGCTCTGGGATTTTTCTATCAGAATCGCAGCGGCATCCCGATCGAGCAACGGTTCGTTCAGCGACCGGACCTGGCCCGACCTGCGGGCCACGTGCAGGACAAGGCGACCTGCTTCGACAAGGCCGACCAACGTGGCCAGGTTTGGGCCGGCTGCGGCTATACGCTCAATGCCAGCCGAGGCTGGTACGACGCCGGCGACCAGGGAAAGTATGTGGTCAACGGCGGCATCGCGGTGTGGACGCTGCAGAACGCCTATGAGCGCGCCGTCGTCCTGGGCAAGACCTCGACCCTGGCCGCCTTCGCCGACGGTGACGGCAAGATCCCCGAAAACGCCAACGGCGTCTCCGACCTGCTGGACGAAGCCCGCTGGGAAATGGACTTCCTGCTGGCCATGCAGGTTCCTACCGGCACGACCCTGGCCCTGCCGGTGGGCGCGCAAAATCCCGGTCCCAAAGGCCGGCTGGTCCTGACACCCGTCGACGCCTCGGGCATGGCCCATCAGCGCCTGGCCGACGAGCACTGGACGGCCCTGCCCACCGCGCCGGCCGACGACAGGGAAACCCGCTACCTCTATCACCCGACCACCGCCGCGACCCTGAACCTGGCGGCGACAGCGGCCCAGGCCGCGCGGCTGTGGAAAATGCTCGACCCGGGCTTCGCGGCCCGCTGCCTGGAGGTCGCGCAGCGACGCCTTCGCCGCCGCCCGCCGCGAATCCCGAGATCTACGCCCTGGGCGACTTCACCGGCAGCGGCGGCTATGGCGACGAGCATCTGGAGGACGAGGTCTACTGGGCCGCCGCCGAGCTGTATGTCACCACGGGCGCCGCCGACTATGAAACCGTCCTGCGCGCCTCGCCGCTGTTCCTGTCGGGGCCGTCGGCCGGCGCCAAACCGACGGGCGACATCGGCTGGTCGGCCACCGGCGCGGCCGGGACCATCACCCTGGCCCTGGTCCCCAATGGCCTCAAGCCCGCCGAGGTCGCCCGCGCCCGCTCCAACCTGGCGGCCAGCGCCAACCACGCCCTGGCCGACGCCGCCACCCAGGGCTATGGCCTGCCCTTCGCCCCGGGCGGTTACTGGTGGGGCTCCAACGCCGTCATCCTCAACCGCGCTATCCTATTGGGTCTGGCCGCAGACTTCACCGGTAAGGCCGCCTATCGCGACGGCGCGGTCGACGCGATGGACTATGTGCTGGGCCGCAACCCGCTGGACCGGTCCTATGTCACCGGCCATGGCGCACGACCGATGCGAAACCCGCACCACCGCTTCTGGGCCAAGCAGGCGGACGCCCGTTACCCCGCCCCACCACCGGGCGTGCTGTCGGGCGGACCCAACTCGACCAGCATGAGCGATCCGGTGGCGCGGGAGATGAAGGGCCAGTGCGCACCTCAAACCTGCTGGACCGACAACTACCGCGCCTTCACCCAGAACGAGGTCGCCATCAACTGGAACGCCCCGTTGTTCTGGGTGGCCGCCTGGCTGGACGAGCCCGCCGACTAGGGTCGCTCCGCCCCGGCCAAGCTGCGCGGCGTTTTGTCGCTTCGATTGGGATACCCTCGTTCACCTCGCGCGGTCTAGAGAGGCAAACGTTTGTTTTCAGAGCAACGGACCATGCGACCTGACGAAGCGGAGGAGACGTCCAAAGGGGGAGCCCTGAAGCTCGCCCTGCTTGGTCATGCGCATCGCAACAGCCTGGCGACGATGGCCGTGCAGGCCGCCACCGCGATCGGAATCTGCCTGATCGCCAAGGCGCCGGAACGCCCGGTCTATCTGGTCTGGCTGGCGATTGTCCTGACCCTGCTGGCCACCCGGATCGTGATTGACCGCCTGCTCGGCGCCGCGCTGGCCGGCCGCTATATGGCTGACCGGCTTCCGCAGCTGGCAAGGATTCATCAGCCTGGGCCTGCTGCTCAGCGCCGGCCTCTGGGCGACGCTGGCCTGCGTGCGTATTCCCGTCGAGGACGTCGCCACGCGCTACGCCATCATCATCGTGCTGTCGGCCCTGGCCGGTGGCGCGGTCGGCGTGCTGTCACCGCTGAAGTGGACGGGGCGGATCTATGTTTCGCTGATGCTGCTGCCCGCGTCCCTGACCCTGCTCATGAATGAGGACGTCGATACCACCCTGGGCGTGCTGGGCCTGGTCTTCTGGGTCGTGATGCTGGTGGGTCATCGCAACAACCACGCCCTGCTGCTGGACTGCCTGAGGCTGCGCGACGAAAACCGGGAACTGCTGGAAGACATCGCGCGGCGCAATCACCATACCGGCCTGGCCAATCAGGAGCTGGAAATCCGCGTCCGCGCCCGCACAGAGGAACTGGAACGCGTTTCCGAAGAAGCCCAGGTCGCCAACCGCGCCAAGTCGCAGTTCCTGGCCACCGTAAGCCACGAGTTGCGCACCCCTCTGAACGCCATTTTCGGCGAGAGCCAATTGCTGGCCCGGGAGACTTTGGCGCCGCCCCAGATGGCGCGCGTCAACGTGATCAAATCGGCGTCCCGCGTCATGCGGCAACTGATCGACGATATTCTGGACATCTCGCAGATCGAGGCCGGCGGCCTGCAGTTGCGCCTCAACGTGTTCTCGCTCGAGACCTTGACCCAGGAGCTGCGGGAGCTCTATCGGCCCATGGCCGAGGAGCGCGGCCTGACCCTGGTGATCTCCGTGCAGCCGGGCATGGCGACCTACCGGCGCGGCGACCAGGACCGGCTGCGCCAGATCGCCTGCAACCTGATCTCCAACGCCCTGAAATTCACGAGAACCGGCGGCATCACGGTGAAGATCACCGGTGACGATGAGACGCTGAAGCTGTCTGTCATTGACACCGGTGTCGGCGTGGACCGAAAGGATCACGAGGCGATCTTCCAGCGCTTCGTCCAGGCCGACACCTCCACCACGCGCAAATACGGCGGCACCGGCCTGGGCCTGGCCATCTGCCGCCAGCTCGCGGAGCTCATGGGCGGCGAGGTCGGCGTCGATAGCGCGCCCGGCAAAGGCGCGACGTTCCGCTTCGAGGCCGCCGATCCCCTCCGTGATCTCCACAGAAGAGCCGGTCGAAGCGACACCTGTGGAAGACGGCGCCGAAGTCGGCAGCGAGAGGCGCCGACATCCCTGCTGGTCGTCGACGACAACCCCGTCAATCGCCGCATCCTCGCCGCCCTGGTCGAGCCGTTCGGGGTGACCTGCGGTTTCGCGGCCAGCGGCAAGGAAGCCGTCGAGGCCTGGCGTCGTCAGCCCTGGGACGCGATCTTCATGGACGTGCACATGCCCGACATGGACGGCGTGGAGGCCACGCGGGTGATCCGGTCGGAAGAGGCCCGGATCGGCGCCGTTCGCACGCCCATCATCGCCGTGACGGCCAGCGTTCTGAATCATGAGGTCGACGGCTATCGATTGGCGGGCATGGACGACATCCTGCCCAAGCCCATCGACGGCGCGGCCCTGGCCACCATGCTGGCGCGCTGCGTCGCTGTGGCCGCCTGAGGTTCGGCGCGCCGCCAACCCAGGCTAAGGCTGGACCGACCCAATGACCAGTCGCCGTAGCCGTGCATGTTGCACAGCGTGATCTGAGGTTGACCCCGGCGCGGATGACCCGTCTCCTATCGGGGTTCACCATCCGAATGGAGCCTGGATTGATGCGTCGTCTTTTCGCCGTGGCCGCCGTGGCTATCAGCCTTGGTCTTGTGGGCTGCAACGCGTCAAAGCCTTATGAGGCGATGGCGGACGACATGTCGCTTGGTGACGGGAACGCGAAGATCACGGTCATCGAATACGCCTCGGTCGGATGCCCGATCTGCGCGCGCTGGCAGGAAGAGGTCTATCCCGCCTTCAAGGCGAAGTATGTCGACACGGGCAAGGTGCGCTACGTCTTCCGCGAAATGCTGGTGGGCGACGGCTCGGAAGTCACGGTGGCCTCCGCCGGGTTCCTGCTGGCCCGCTGCGCCGGCAAGGACAAGTACTTCGCGATCAACGACGCCGTCTTCGCGCGGCAGCGCGACGTCTTCATCGCCCCCCGCGACACCCTGCTGGAGATCGCCCAATCAGCCGGGATGAGCGAAGCCCAGTTCACCAAGTGCGTCAGCGACGAAGAGCAGATCAAGGCCCTGAACAAGCGCGTCGAGAGCAACGCCCGCGACAATGGCGTCAACGCCACGCCGACGTTCGAGATCAACGGCCGCAAGATGGAGCCCGGCTATCATTCCCTGGCCGATCTGGACGCGGCGATCGCCGCCGCCGGCACGTAAGGAACAAAAACGCCAGCAAACGCTGGAGCGGGCGATGGGAATCGAACCCACGACATTCTGCTTGGGAAGCAGACGCTCTACCTCTGAGCTACGCCCGCGAGGCGTTCGGGTCGTCTAGCGGGTCTGGGCGGGCTTCTCAAGGGTGGGACCGCGAGAAAGCGTCCACGCTAGGCGTCGGCCTCCACAAGCCCCTTGCCCAGCAGGGCGCGGAAGTGGGCGATGGTCTTGCCCAGACCTTCTTTCAGCTGGGTCTTGGGCTCCCAGTCGAGGGCCGACTTGGCGAGAGTGATGTCGGGCTGACGCTGGCGGGGATCATCCTGCGGCAGCGGTTTGCGCTCGATCACCGAGGACGAGCCGATCTGGGCGATCGTCTCCTGAGCCAACTCCAAGATCGTAAACTCGTTGGGATTGCCGATATTGACCGGACCGGTGAAGCCGGCGGGCGTGGCCATCATCCGGATGAAGCCTTCGACCAGATCGTCGACGTAGCAGAACGACTGCGGGTCTGCGGCGCCTTCGCCGTAGATGGTGATCGGCCTGGTCCGTGCAGCGCCTGCACGATGAAGTTGCGAGACGACCCGACCGTCATTGATCGCCATGCGCGGGCCGTAGGTGTTGAAGATGCGGGCGACCTTGATCTCGACGCTCGTGCTGCCGGTGCGTAGTCGAAGAACAGGGTCTCGGCGCAGCGCTTGCCCTCGTCGTAGCAGGCGCGCGTGGCCGATCGGATTGACGTGGCCCCAGTAGGTTCTCCGGCCTGCGGGATGGATCTCGGGATCGCCATAGACCTCGCTGGTCGAGGCCTGCAGCACCCGCGCCCCGGTGCGCTTGGCCAGGCCCAGCATGTTGATCGCGCCCATGACGTTGGTCTTGAATCGTCATGACCGGGTCGTACTGGTAGTGGATCGGCGAGGCGGGACAGGCCAGGTTGTAGATCTGGTCCACTCGGACATGAAGATCGGGTGGTTCACGTCGTGATGGACGAACTCGAAGTTCGGATGGCCCATCAGATGGGCGATGTTGTCCTTGCTGCCGGTGAAAAGGTTGTCGACACAGATCACCTGGTCGCCCCGCGCGATCAGCCGGTCGCACAGGTGAGAGCCGACAAAGCCAGCCCCACCGGTGACCAGGATGCGAAGCGCGGTATGTTTCTTGGCGGACATTGGCGGTCTCTGGGTCGGTCTCTGGGGCGGTGACGTCAACCGTGACCTGATTTGCGTAACGGGTCTCGCCCCCTCGCTCAACAGCCGCGCGCGTTGACGGATGCGACCGACCGGCGCACCATCCTTCAAACAAATGTTCGGGGAGAGACGCCATGGCTGACGGGGAAGACCATCCGCGCGCCAAGTTCCACGCCATGACCGAGGGCACGGCCGAGGACTGGGGCATCATTGCCAACGCCTCCATGGAGTTCGGGCGCGACCTGCCCAAGCGCCTGGTAAGTCATCTGATGCTGCTGCAGGGCGACTGCGGAGGCTTCGCCATCGACCGGCTGGAGCACAGCCTGCAGACCGCCACCCGCGCCCATCAGGACGGCCGCGACGAGGAATATGTCGTCTGCGCCCTGCTACACGACATCGGCGACATTCTGGGCCCGCGCAATCACGCCGACATCGCCGCCGCGATCGTCCAGCCCTTCGTGTCGGAACGGAACCACTGGATGGTGGCCAACCACGCCATCTTCCAGGGCTATTACTTCTTCCACCACCTGGGCTTGGATCGCGACATGCGCGAACAGTTCCGGGGGCATCCCGACTTTGAATACACCGCCCAGTTCGGGCACCTGTACGACCAGGAAGCCTTTGATCCGAACTTCAAGTCGATGCCGATCGAGGCGTTCGAGCCGATGCTGCACCGGGTGATGAGCACGCCCAAGCGCTCGATCTATCTGCGCAAGCCACAGGTCGAGGCGGCCGAATAGACCGCCTCGAGGCCCTACTTGTTTTCGGCCAGGAAGGCGATGACGTCCGCCCGGTCGCTCGGCTTGGACATTCCCTCGAACTTCATCTTGCCCTGCGGGGCCAGCTTCTTGGGGTTGGCGATGTAGCCGTCCAACGAGGCGGGCGACCAGACCACGCCGGTTCCCGCCAGGGACGGCGAATACTCGAAGCCCGGCACGGTCGCGACCTTGCGGCCGATCACCCGATAGAGGCTGGGCCCCTTCTTGTTGTGCAGGTTCGACGCAACGCTGTGGCACTCACTGCAGCTTTCGTCGAACAGGTCGGCGCCGCGACTGGCGTCACCGGCGTGGGCGACGCCCGCCAGGCCCAGCACAAGCGCCAGGCATGGCAGGCTCATCAAATGACGCATCAAAAAGCGCTCCACAGGAACAGGGACAGGGTGTTGTTATCCTTGGCGTTACGGCCTTCGCCGTCGTAGTCGGCATGCGACCCGTTGAAGCGGGAATAGCCGACATATTGAACGCCCAGGCGCAGATTGACGTTCGGCGCGCCCCACGAGCTTTCCTGGCCAAACGGGGTCCAGTCGGCTTGCAGCATGTAGCCCGAGGTGTCGGGACGGCCGGTGCGGCTGCCGATATCGGCTTCCGGCGCGAACAGGCCCTCATCGACACTGCCGGTGGTCCGGAACAGACCCACGGTCGCGCCATAGCGGCGATCCCAATAGTAGGAGCCGTCCAGCGTGAAGCTGTCGATATTGCCCGTCCGGCTCTCGGCGTCGCCGGCGGCATAGCTGGCGTCAAAGCGACGCTTTTCATGGATATAGGCCGCGTTGATGCTGGCGCTGGCCTTCTTGGGCAGGCGGATCTGATAGGTCGCGTCGACGCCGATGTCTGTGAAGTGGTCTGTCGCGGACTCCGTCGGATCAGGCTGCAGCTTGGCGTCCAGGCCAAACAGGCCGATCGAGGCGCTGCGGCCGGCATGGTCGCGGCTGTAGGCGACGCGCCAGTACGGGGCCGTGCCGTCCACCAAGACGTCCTGCGACAGGTTCAGGGTCTTGAGGGCATTGTCGCTGACCGAGCGATAGCCGCCGAACTCGGCATAGAAGCGATCATCGAACCAGATATAGCCCGTCGCGCCCAGAACCTGCTGGCCCAGGCCGCCGGCGATCAGCGGCGATCCGGCCCGCTCAGGCACCAGATCCGGCGAGGTATAGGGGTAGCCCCAAGCCGGCGTGGAATTCCAGACGTCCTGAACGGTGGGATTGTTGTTGATCGACGCGCCGACGACCGCGTCCTTGCCGCCCAGCTTGATCTCGCTGGCGACCCGGATGTCCATGTTGTCGAGCGAAGTCTTGCGCTCGATCCCGGAATAGGTGGCCTGGACAAAGGCCCCCAGCCCCGGCGCGAGCTTGCCGGCCAGGAACAGCGAGACCTCCTGCAGGGCGAAATTGTCATTGGTCTTGAAGTGCGGCGCGGCTTCCGACTGGGCGGCGGCGGTGTGGGTGTAGTTGGCGACGGCCATCACGGCCAGCTTGTAGTCATTCTTGGCCTGCACGCCGCTCCACGAGCTAGTCGCGCCATATCCTTCAAGCTTGAACATCCGACCATGGGTCGTCAGCTGAGGACCGTATCCGCCGACGTGGCAGGCCGCGCACTCCTCGCCGGTCTGCCGGGAGAACGATGGCAGAGCGGAAGCCGGCGAAGCCTGTAGCGCCAGCAGCAAGAGCCCCGGCGCGCCGACTCCCGCGAGCCGGACCATCCTGCTCAAGAGCGATTGTCCCTGTTTCACGATCTAGTCCCCTCGGATTGCTGAAGTCTCGAAACTGGATTTATTCTTCCAGTAAAAATATCTGAAACTGATATACATTCTCTTTTTCAAGAAGTATTTGACAAAATATTTTTCGAGCGATGATAATAAAATACGTAAGATTGACGACTTTGAGAGACATTATCATGAGCAATGAATTCGATAATTCTCAAAATGAGAAACCTCAAAAATCTACTCACTTCAAAAAATCTCAAATCGCGATCCATTGGACGACCCTGGCGCTGGTCGTGATTGTGATCGCCATAGGCTTTGGCAGCGACCTGATCGAGGCGCGCGCGACCAAGCATCTGGCGATGGACATCCACCGCCTTCTGGGCCTGACAATCGGACTGTTGGTGCTGGCGCGACTGGCGATGCGACTGGGCAACCAAACGCCGGATCTCGAGACGCCGCTGCCGTTGCGGCTGGCGGGCGCGGCCTCTCAGGGCGCGATGTATCTGTTGCTGGTGGGGATGCCGATCATCGGGCTGATGCAAACCAGCGCCGCGCGGGCTCATCCGACCCTGTTCGGCGTCATCCCCCTGCCGGTCCTGACGGCGCATGACCGGGATCTGGCCGACAGCCTGGGCGAATGGCACGAGCGGGGAGCGTGGGTGTTGATCGCCGTGATCGGCCTGCACGCCGCGGCCGCTCTTTGGCATCATTACGGACGGAAGGACGACGTCCTGGCTCGCATGGCGCCCTGGATCAAAACACGTCGCGCCTGACATACTCGCAGCCCCCTGACGCGCACCGGCCAGCGTTGCGCGTCAGTGAGACGACATGAGGCCCCATATGCCTCAAAGCTTCGTGGGCTTTTTTCTGAAGATATCGAAAGTCGGGGCGGCCAAAGGGCTGTGGCCGCCCCTGCCCCACTACTGAACGCGCTCGGCCTTGACGCCCAGCTTGGCCAGCTGGACCTGAACGCTGTCGGGGCCGACCAGGTGGCCCGCGCCGACGGCGACGAAGCTGACGCCCGAGCCGTCGAGCTTGGTCTTCAGCTTCTGGGCCCAGTCGACGTTGCGATCCGTCAGCAGCACCTCGTAAACGTCGGCGTATTCGGCCTTCATCTCGGTGACGAACTCGGTCTCCAGCTGCTTGACGTCGCCGGCCGCCCAGGCGGCGACCATCTTGTCGATCTTGGCGGGGCCTTCGGCGGCGTCATCCAGCGTGGACTTCAGCATCTCCACCTCGGTCTTGACCGGCATGTCGGCGAAGAACCGGATCTGCTGCTCGGCGGTCTCGAAGGACGAGGCCGGCTTGCCGGCGGCCTTCATGTCGGCCTGCACCACCTGCTCGACACCGCTCTTGGGATCATAGCCGGCCTTGATGACCGGCAGCATGGCCAGCGAGATCGAGGCCAGCCAGGGCCGCATCATCTCCAGCGCCTGGGGCGGCACGCCCGCGCCCTGAGCCAGGGTCTGGGCGCGCTTGAGGTCTTCCGGATCCAGCTTCTTGGACAGCGGCGTCGCCTGGTCGACGCCGTATTTTAGAACCAGCGGCTGCATCAGCGCCGGATCATCGGCGCCAAGCACCTCGATCACCAGATCGTCGCTGGCCTTCAGGGCGCCGTCGATGCGCGCCGAACGCCACTGGGTGTCAGGCTTCAGCACGTGGATGGTGCCGAACAGGTAGATCGTGGAGTCCTTGTCCTTGATCGCCCACAGGGCGGGCTCGGCCATGGCCGGCGCGGCGGCGCCCAGCAGCAGGACAGACACCAGGCCAAGAGCGGCGCGGCGGGCGGGCTTGAAGAAGGTCGAAAGCATGGAAGTCCCTTTGCTAGAGTTTGAAAACTTAGGGTTGAAAGACAGCCGAACGCAATGAGGCGGACCCGGCGACTATTTCAGGAAGCGCTCCACAGCCGCGGCGAAGGCGGCGGGCTGGTCCAGCATGATGAAGTGGAATGAGCCGTCGATCCGCTCCAGCCTGACACCCTTCAGGGTCGCATAGGCGCCCACATAGGTCTGGTCGATCGTCGCCGGGGGCGCGCCCATGACCGGGTCATAGGGATAGAGCATCGTCGTGGGGGTGGTCACCGAGGCCAGTTCGCCGCGCAGGTCGGTGGTCAGCACGTCGTACATCGCGCGAGCCACGACCGACTGCGACGAGCTCCTGGACCATTCCAACGCCGCCTTCAGCCCCTCGGGCGACTTGACCAGGCGCGGCATGGTCATCGCCTGCTGCGCGGCGAAGGTCTCGGGCGCCATGGTGGTCATGCCGTCACGCATGGCTGCGGCCTGCGGCTTGACCGCCTCGACCGTGGCGGCCGGCGAGAACAGCACCGCATAGAACGGCAGGCTGTCGACGATCATCAGGCGGCTGAGATCCTCGGGATGACGGCGGGCCAGGGCCAGACCGGTCAGGCCGCCCATCGAGTGGCCGATCACGGCGGGCGACTTCAGTCCGGCCGACTTGATGTAGCCGTCGACGGCCTCGACCAGCGGATCAAAGACGGGCCCCTCGGCGTTGCCGCCCACCGACGCTCCGGCAAAGCCCGCCACCTGGACCACGTGGACGCGGTGATTGGCGGCCAGTTGCTTGACGGTGGCGTCCCAGACGGCGCCGGACGAGGCCAGGCCGGGGATCAGGATCACGTCCGGTCCCTGCCCCGTCACCGTGACGGCGATCCGGTCCAAGGGCGCCGAATGGGCGTGGTTGCCGCCGAACACGCCGATGGCGGCGAGGATGGCGATCAGGCAGGCGAAGGCTCGCGCTGAGGGACGGCGGGTCATGGTGTTTCCGTTCAGGTCGATGCGACACGCAGTGTCGCGATATGAAGCGTGATGGGTGCGCGTCGGCCGGTGTCAGCCGAGGCCGCGGCGTCCGGCGACAATCGCGGAGATCAGGGCGTAGCGGCCGACCATCGGGCTGACCGCGCCCACAGCGACAAGGGCGGGAGCAGGCCCAGCTTCTCGCCGGCCGCCCACAGGAACAGGGCGCCCTGCAGTATCCAGAAGGTGGCTGAGCCGGTCTCGGAGATGACGCGCCGCACCATCTCGTCGCTGCGAAACCACAGGGTCAGGTTCACCACCGTCTGCAGCAGGAAAAGCGCCACGATGCCGGTCATCACCGCCGCCGAGAGTTCAAAAGGCGGCGGATCATTGACCGCGAGCACCAGGACCGGCGCCGCGAGCATCAGGCCCGCCAGCAGAGCCACCAGACCCTGCTGCCGGTAGTAGGAGGCCTGGGCCGAGGTTGCGTCGCGCTGGCTCGCGGGATCCAGCAGCCGACCCGAAGCCTTGCGACTGAAACTGACGGTCAGCACCATCAGCCCCGTGGCGATGAGCATGAGGGCGATGACGCCGGACAGCACGTCCGACCAGCCCAGGGTTTCGAGGCTCAGCGCCCCGCCCTTTTCGAGCTTGCCGATCAGCATTCCGGAACTGAAGCCAACGACCCCGCCTCCGAGGCCGAGAACGGCGGCGACACGGGCCTTGGGGGTTGCAAGAAACTTCGGAAACTTCGACGCGATAGTCATGACGATGCTCCTGACTGGACGGGCCTTCAGGCCTCATCCTGGAAGATGGATTCGATGGACTGCTCGAAGAGACGGGCGATCTTGAAGGCCAGCGGCAGGCTGGGATCATACTTGCCCGTCTCCAGGGCGTTGATGGTCTGGCGCGAGACCTCCAGCCGGTCGGCCAGATCGGCCTGGCTCCAGTCACGCTCGGCGCGCAGGACTTTCAGGCGGTTCTTCACTGATACCTCCTGCGCACAAAGGGCTGGGCGAGGCCGAAGCTGCCGCAGAACAGCGGGAAGATCAGGTACAGCGGCGGATGCGGCAGCGAGACCGGCGTTCTCGAGAAAGCCCCAGGCCGTCGTGAGGGTCAGGGTCACCCCGATGCCCCACAGCATCGACTGCACCAGCACCGCGCGCAGGAACTCGTCCGTTTCCTCCACCAGATAGAGCCCCATGCTGGCGATGACGGCGATCACCGGTATGGCGGGCGCAACGGCCAGGACCCAAAGCAGGGGTCCGCTTGGCGACAGATGGGTGATCGACCAGAGCGATCCGCACAACACGGCGACGTAGCCGAGCATCGCGGGCGTGAACCGGGCCATATAGCGGCGACCGGCGAGAGACATGGGCTGAGCCATCGTGAATCTCCTTTGCCTGGCGCTAGCGCTGACGAACCAGCCACCAGCCGGCCCAGGTGAGCCCGTAACCAGCGACCTGCAGCGCGGCCATGCCGATCAATCCGCCCGCGACCCATTCGCTGGGTTCATGGGGGCCGAACACCAGTTCGAGCCTGCGGGTGGTGATCAGGGCCGCGATCGGCATGGCCAGCAGCATCGCGCCGGAAGCGCCCCAGAACCACGCGAACTTGTGGGCTTCGCGCGCCGCCTCATCGATGTTGCGCCAATGGACCCACATCGCCCAGGCCAGGGCCGGGATCGCAACGACCGCGGCGCCGACCAGCAAGGGGCGCGGGACTGCGATCTCCATCGCGCTCAGCGCGCCCCAGAGCGCGCCGGTGACACCGCCGGCCAGGCCACATCCGACCAGCACCCGCAGGGCCAGCGCTTCTCGAGCGCCCTGACGCGTAACCTTCTCACCCATGACAAGCACCCCCACCTAAATGACAAGGGTATTTGTCATTAACCGGCGCGACGTGTCAAGCGTGCTTTTCATTTTGTATGGGAGAGTCGACTAAATGTAAGGCGAACGCGTCGCCGAGCGGCGACTTACGCCGCCTTGGCCAGGGCGAAAACATCCCGGGCGTCGTCGCCCAGAATGCCGCGCCAATGAATGGCCTCAACGGTGTGACGGTGGAAAGCCCGACCCAGCAGCCCCGGACTGGGGCGATCGCGCATCTCCCAGCCATAGCGCGAGAAGCGATCGCCAAAATCAGCCCAGCGGATCACCCGCCCGGCGGCGTCCTGCCGCCAGATGGACTTGTCGCAACCCGGGATGCGGGCGCAGCCCTCCCAAGCGCGCACACGGGTCCGAAGGATCGAAAACGGGTCGGAATTCAAACGGGCCAAGACGCGGCCTCCTTCGACGGGGTGGCGCCGGAAACGGATCATCTTACTCGAACCGCCCAGCCCCTTACTTCTATCACTAGTATATCTAGCAATCTCGGACACTAGATGTAGTGTGACGCAATGCCGCTACGGTCTGAAACGGGATGATCGAAGGCAAAGACCGGCGCAACTCCGCGCCCGCATAAGGGCCGTGGGACGATCGCCGGGCGACGTTCACGTCCGCCGTTCTCGCTGTCAGAGCGACCACGCGGATCCGCCCACGCGCCGCTTTCCGCTCACGCACCATCACACTCTGGCTCGCTCGAAAACTCGTGAGGCAGAGCTAAGCGTGAGTCGGTTCTGGGCGGCGCCCGGGACAGCCGCGACCTAACGCCCCAGGGCGTATAGGGTCAGGACCATGCTTTGAAATGCTTGGACAATTTCAGGCCCTGGCGCTGGTAGTGTGACCCACCCTCGCCATAGAGCCGCGCGGGCCGCGCAGTCAGCGGCTCATAGACCAGGCGCGCCACGGTCTGGCCGTCCTCGAGAAGAAACGGGGTCTCGTGGCTGCGCACTTCCAGCACGCCCTTGGAGCCCACGGCCAGCGCCTCTTCGGTGCCGAACCCCGGATCGAAGAAGCCGGCATAGTGGACGCGGAATTCGCCCACGGACGGATCGATCGGCGTCATCTCGGCCGCCTCCATCACCGGGATCTCGATGTCGTCCTTGGACGCCAGGATATAGAACTCGCCCGGATCCAGCAGCAGCTCGCCATGGCGGGTTTCCAGCGGCTCCCAGAAGTCGCGCGGATCGTGGCCGTCCTCGTGATCCAGATCGACCACGCCGGCATGGCGACGTCCCCGGAAGCCGACGATGCCGCCCATGCCGGGCGACAGGTCGACGCCGACACTCCGAATGGAAAGTTTTGCCGGTTCGCCGCGCTTCAGGCGCAGCTGATTGAGGCGTGTGCCCGACCGCACCAGCACCGAGAAGGTCTGGGGCGCGATCTCCATATAGAGCGGGCCTTCATAGCCGGCGTCCACGTCGTCGAAGGCGCGACTGTAGTTGGTCAGCAAGCGGACAAAAACATCCACCCGCCCCGTCGAACTCTTCGGATTGCCGCGCGCCGAGACATTGCCCGGCAGGGCCAGGCTTTCCTGCAACTCGGCGATATAGACGCAACCCTTTTCCAGCACAGCGCCCTTGGTCAGGTCCAGCTCGTGCATGGCCACGTCCCTGAGGCGCTCACTCACGCGCCGACCCAGTCCCGGCAGGAACGAGGCGCGCACTCGCCAGGCGCGCGCGCCCAGGCGCAGGTCCAGGCTGGCGGGCTGCACCTGATCGACGTCAAAAGGCGTCTGAGAGGTGATCGCCTCCTGGGCGATGAGGTCTTCGATGGTTTGGCAGGGCAGAATCCCTGCGGAATGGGCGTCGGTCATTGGCGCGACAGTCGCTAAAGCTCGCCTGGAAGGCAAGGCTGCAGCGACGAAGGCTCGCCTGAAGCAATTCTGATGTTGAAATCAGCCCTATCCGCCTTGACCCTGCGCGCCGCTAAACCCCTTATGCCGGCCTTTTCCGCGCCGAAGAAGGAACACCCCGTGGCCGAGGACCCGAAAGACTGGGACATCGCGACCAAGCTGATCCGCGGGGGGCTGGCCCGGTCGCAGCATATGGAGACCGCCGAGGCGCTCTACCTAACCCAGGGCTTCACCTATGACAGCGCAGAGGGCGCTGATCGCCGGTTCTCCGGCGAGGATCCCGGCTTTGTCTATTCGCGGTTCAACAATCCGACCGTGAAGATGTTCGAGGATCGCCTGGCCCTGCTGGAAGGCGCGGAGGTCTGCCGCGCGCAAGCCACGGGCATGGCGTCGATCAACGCCGCGCTGATGGGCCTGGTGAAGGCCGGCGACCACGTCGTGGCCGGCCGCGCCCTCTTCGGCTCGTGCCGTTGGCTGATCGCCGAATGGCTGCCGCGCTTCGGCGTCGAGACCACCTTTGTCGACGCGACCGACCCCAAGGCCTGGGAAGCGGCCATGCGGCCCAACACCAAGGCCGTGCTGATCGAGACGCCGTCCAACCCCGTGCTGGAGATCACCGACATTCGCGCGGTCTCCGAAATGGCGCATGCGGTCGGAGCCAAGGTCATCGTCGACAACGTGTTCGCTACGCCGATCTTCCAGCAGCCGCTGAAGCTGGGCGCCGACGTGGTGGTCTATTCGGCCACCAAGCACATTGACGGCCAGGGCCGGGTGCTGGGCGGGGCCATCCTGACCAGCGAGGCGATCGCCGAGGAATGCTATCGCGACATGCTGCGCCACACCGGCCCGTCGCTGTCGCCGTTCAATGCCTGGGTCCTGGTCAAGGGCCTGGAGACGCTGGACCTGCGCGTGCGCCGCCAGACCGACACCGCCTTCGCCCTGGCCAATGTGATGGCCGAGCACAAGAAGACCAAGTCGGTGCTCTATCCCTTCCGCCACGACCAGTCGGCCCAGTCGGGGAAGGCGGCGCGGGCGGCGGCACCGTGGTGGGCGTGGGCCTGGGCAGTCGAGAAGCCGCGTTCAAGTTCCTGAACGCGCTGGAGATTGTCGACATCTCCAACAATCTGGGCGACGCCAAATCGATGGCCACCCATCCGCCGACCACAACCCACCGCTCGGTGCCCGAAGACCAACGTCCGTCGCTGGGCGTCGTCGAGGGCGGCGTGCGCCTTTCTGTCGGCCTCGAAAGCCTTGCCGATCTGACCCGAGATGTGACCCGTGCGCTCGACCAGGCGTGAAAACTCACTTCCGCTGCAGCGGATCCGTCGGCGTCGCGGCGCCGATGGCGGGATCTATGAGGCCCGCACGCGCGACATCGTCGTGCGCGTGGCGCCCGTCTACCTGCCCGAAGAGTCCGCGCCCGAGGAAGGTCTCTATCTGTGGTCCTACACGGTGGAGATCGAGAACCACGGCGCGGAGACCGTGCATCTGGTCGCCCGCCGCTGGTCGATCACCGACGCCCTCAACCGCTGCAATGAAGTCGAAGGCTCCGGCGTGGTCGGCGAGCAACCCGAGCTGAAGGCCCGCGAAGCGTTCCGCTACGTCTCCAACTGCCCTCTGCCGACGTCGTCGGGCGCCATGCGCGGCAGCTACCAGATGATGACCGAGGGCGGCGACGTGTTCGACGCCGAGATCCCGGAATTCTCGCTGCACCTGCCGGGCGCCGCCAAACGGTACAATTAGTCCAGCGGCGCCTGCGGGCTCCTGACCGCAAGCCAGGACGGATCAAGAGAAAGCCGGCGCCCGAGAGGAGCGCCGGCTTTTCGTTTCAGACCGCTTCCGGATCCATCCGGTAGACCCGCGAGCAGTACTCGCAGGTCACGTGGATCTTGCCGTCCGGCTCGACCATCTCGGCCTTCTCCTCGTTGGAGAACGACTCGATGACCACGCGGATGCGGTCGTCCGAGCAGCGGCAGAACGCGTGCAGCGGCTTTTCTTCCAGCAGCCTCACGCCGTCCTCGTTGTACAGCCGCCACAGCAGGGTGGGCGTGCTGACTGTTGGATCGATCAATTCGTCCTCGCCGGTGGTCTCGAAGAAGGCCTGAGCGTGTCGCCAGGCTTCCTTGGTCTCGCCACGCGTCTCGTCGCCGGCGATCGACTGGATCAGGATGCCGCCCGCGCGCCAGATGGGACCTTCGCCCGTATCCACCTGGCCGACAGCCAGACGCACGCGGGTCGGGGTCTGTTCCGACTGGGCGAAATACTGCTCGGCGCACAGGGCCAGGGTTTCACCCTCGATCGGGGTGACGCCCTGGTAGCGGTCGGTGTCGGGGCCCTGATCCAGCGTCATGATGAACACGCCACCGCCCAGCAGGGTCTTGGCGCCCGGACGCACGAAACCCTCGGAGGCCTTGGCGACTTCCTCGGCGTCGAAGCGGCAATAGCCGCGCAGGCCGCCGCTCGTGTCATAGTCGACCACCACATAGCGCACGGGGCCGTCGCCCTGGGCCTGGATGATCAGCCGCCCCTCGAACTTCAGGCTGGAGCCGACCAGCGCCGCCAGGGCGCAGGCCTCGCCCAGCAGATTGGCGACAGGCTCGGGATAGGCGTGATGGCTCAGCACTTCGTTCACGGCGGCGCCGAGGCGCACGACGCGGCCGCGCACGGGCAGGCCTTCGATCTGGAAAGCGGAAACGACGTCGTCGAGGACGGGGATGGCGGTGATGTCGGTCATGGGGCGGTTAGATAGGAGCTTCCGGCAAAAATGCGAGCCCCCTGGCGTCGGAACCGCAAGTGACCACGGTTCCTATCCATAATGGGTACAGTCAGGCGCGGCGCCCATTGTCGGGCGTGAAGAGTCGGAGCACGCCAGCAAAGTCGCCGCTTTTGCCCATATGCGGCGGCAAAGCCGGTCAGTGTTCCAACCCCACAGGACACTGGCCGGCGCGCCCAGCCCCCTATCCGATCGCGCCGAACGCCCAAGCCAGCACCGACTTCTGGGCATGGATGCGGTTTTCCGCCTCGTCCCAGGCCAGGGAGCGCGGACCGTCCAGCACCGCGTCAGTCACTTCCTCGCCCCGGTGGGCCGGCAGGCAGTGCAGGAAGACGCCATCGGGCTTGGACAGGTCCATCAGGGCCTCGTCGACCTGATAGGGCTCCAGCGCCGCCAGGCGCTCGTCGTGATCGGTATCACCCATCGACACCCAGGTGTCGGCCACCACCACATCGGCGCCGCGCACGGCTTCCTTGGGGTCGTCCGTCATCGTCACCTGGCCCTGAAGGTCCTGGGCGCGGGCCAGGTCCACCAGGTCGGGGTGATAGACCGCCGGACAGGCGATCTTCAGCTTGAAGCCCAGCAGCGGCGCGGCGTGGATGAAGCTGGAGCAGACATTGTTGCCGTCGCCGACCCAGGCGATGGTCTTGCCGGTGATCATCGCCGCGGTGCTCTTCGATGGTCAGCAGGTCGGCCATGATCTGGCACGGGTGGCTCTTGTCGGTCAGGCCGTTGATCACCGGCACGGTCGAAACCTGGGCGAAGCGCTCGACATCGGCGTGATTGTTGGCGCGGATCATCACCGCGTCCACCATCCGCGACAGCACCCTGGCGGTGTCCTCGATGGTTTCGCCACGGCCCAGCTGCATGTCATTGGAGGTCGAGATGATCCCCGAGCCGCCCAACTGGCGGATCGCGGCGTCGAACGAGAAGCGGGTGCGGGTCGAGTTCTTCTGGAAGATCATCGCCAGCACGCGGCCGTCGGCGGGCGCGTCGGCGTCGACCTTGCCCTGCCCCCAGCCCTTGCGGGCAGTCTTGCGAGCCTTGGCGTCCTCCAGCATCAGGCGCAGCGTGGCGCCGTCCAGCTTCCAGAGATCGATGAAGTGCCGGGGTTGGGTCATTGCCATTCCCTCCCCGCTCTCCCCGGCAAAAGCCGGGGCCCGGATACATCCGGGAAAGCAGCGGGCTTGATCTGGGTCCCGGCCTTCGCCGGGAAGAGCGGAAAAGAGTGAGGCTTAAGCGGTAGCCAACTTGGATCGCGCGGCTTCACAAGCCTTTTCAAGCTTGGAGATCGCCTCGCTGGCTTCCTCGATGGTCAGGTTCAGCGGCGGAAGCAGGCGCACGCAGTTGTCGCCGCCGCCGGCCACCAGCAGATGCTGGTCGCGCGCCAGAACCATGAACTCGCGGTTGTTGGGGATCAGCTTGATGCCGATCAGGAAACCCTTGCCACGGATGTCGACGATGACGTCCGGGAAGCGATCCTTCAGGCCGTTCAGCTGCTGCACGAAATATCCGGCCACGGTCTTCACGTTGTCGAGGATCTCGGGCGTGTTGATCGTGTCGAAGGCCGCCTTGCCGACGGCCATGGCCAGCGGGTTGCCGCCGAAGGTCGAGCCGTGGACGCCCACGGTCATGCCCTTGGCCGCCTCGGTGGTGGCCAGGCAGGCGCCGACGGGAAAACCACCGCCCAGGGCCTTGGCCACGGCCATGATGTGCGGCTCGCCGCCCGGGGCCCACTCGTAGGCGAACAGCTTGCCGGTCCGGCCCATGCCGCACTGCACTTCGTCATAGATCAGCAGGACGCCGTGCTCGTCGCACAGCGAGCGCAGGCTGACCAGGCAGTGCTCGGGGATCGACCGCGCGCCGCCTTCGCCCTGCACGGGCTCGACGATGATCGCCGCCGTGGTCGGCAGCGCGATGGCGGCCTTCAGGGCGTCGTGATCACCGAACTTCAGCTGGCTGTAACCCGGCAGGCGCGGGCCAAAGCCCTCGACATAGCTGGGATTGCCGGACGCGTTCACGGCCGCGTACGAGCGCCCGTGGAACGAACCGTCGAAGCCGAAGATCTCGGTCCGCTCGGGCTGGCCGTTGGCGGTGTGATACTTGCGGGCCGTCTTCAGCGCGCACTCGATCGCCTCGGTGCCCGAGTTGGTGAAGAACACCACGTCGGCGAAGCTGTGGGCGCACAGCTTGTCGGCCAGCTCTTCCTGCTCGGGGATGCGATAGATGTTGGAGACGTGCCAGAGCTTCTCGCCCTGGGTCTTCAGCGCCTCGACCAGAACGGGGTGGGCATGGCCCAGACCGTCGGTGGCGATGCCGGCCACGCAATCCAGGTACTCACCGCCGTCGGTCGAGAACAGGCGCGCGCCTCGGCCTCGCTCGAACGCCAGCGGGGCGCGGTTGTAGACGCCCATGATGTGCTGTTGCGAGGAATTCGAAGACGTCGGGCTGGTCAAGACCGCCTCCCAAAAAGGAAAGAAGCCCCCGCGCTGTTCGCACGGGGACCGGAAGGCCGCAGGTTGTCGCCGTGGAACGACGCTCTGTCAATGAAACTGGCCGGGAAAGTTTTGTGAAATTACGCGCTTGGGTCGCGCGCGCCACACCGCTCAGGTCTTGAGGCGATATCCGGTGCGGAACAAATGCCAGCACCACAGGAACAGCACTACGGTCAGGGCTGCCGTGGTGATCACGCCAATCAGGATCGAACCGTCGGCATGACCGATGAAGCCGTAGCGGAACCCGTCGATCAGATAGAAGAACGGGTTGTAATGGCTGGCCGTGCGGAAGGGCTCGGGCAGCCTGTCGACCAGATAGAAGGTCCCCGACAGGAAGGTCATCGGCATGATCAGGAAGTTGGTCACGGCCGACAGCTGGTCGAACTTCTCGGCCCACAGGCCCGCCAGAATGCCGGCCAGGCCCAGGATCAGCGAAGCGCCGATCCCGAAATAGAAGATCGGCCAGACATGGGCGACGCCCAGGCCCGCACCCGGCAGCAGGCCGATGACGATGGCCGTCACCGCCCCGACCACCACGCCACGCGTCGCCGCGCCCAGGGCGAAGGCCGAGACCTGCTCCAGCGGCGACAGCGGCGGGGTCAGGAAGTCTGGCGTCAGCCCCATCATCTTGGCCTGGATCAGCGACGAGGACGAATTGGCGAAGGCGTTGTTGAGGATGGCCATCATAATCAGGCCAGGCGCCACGAAATGGCCGAAGCTGACGCCGTCGACCGCCTGACGCGCGGGCCCCACCGCGACCACGAACACCAGCATGTAAAGCAGGGTCGTCACCACCGGGGCGGCGACGGTCTGGGTGCCAACCTTCCAGAAACGCCGGATTTCGCGCTGATAGAGGGTGAAGAAGCCGCTCCAGTTCCAGCCGTGATAGTCGCGCGGCTGCGGCGGAACGACGCTGTCTGCCATGTCTCTCATAAGCCCTGGTCCCAGAATTCGCCCCGAGTTTTCGAAGAGCTCGAAAACTCTGAACCCCTTTGTATTAGCGCGATTTCCGCCGAAACCGGCGTCCATTTTCGGTTCTCGCACTGATGGCATGTGCGCTCCGGGGCGCCTTGACGCAAGGCCGCCCCCTCCCGAATCAACATCTAGTTTCTGTGGACAGACCACTGGGCGCCCATTGTGTGATTTAACGTTTTCTTTACGATATGTTGTAGGACGACCGCCGGCGGGGCGGTCACAGCACCAGATATGGGATCCATGACTTGGGGAAGTCGCGGATCACATTAATGGCGGGAGACGGGCATGAGCTGGACCGACGAACGGGTCACCCTACTCAAGAAGTTGTGGACAGATGGGCTTTCGGCCAGTCAGATCGCCAAGCAACTGGGCGGGGTCACCCGCAACGCCGTGATCGGCAAGGTGCACCGCCTGGGCCTCTCGGGCCGCGCGGCCCCCTCGCAACCGGCGCGTCCGGCCTTCAAGGCCCCGCGTCCCGCCCGTCCCGCCGCGCAGACCATGCCGTCCGCGCCGCGCCGGGTCGTCGCACCGGAACAATCGGCCCCGGCGCCGATGACCGCCTCAGCCGTGACCAACGCGTCGCCGCCGTCGCTGCCGGCCTATCGCGATGAGCAACCCGGTTCGGCCACCGTGCTGACCCTGGGCGCCCACATGTGCAAGTGGCCGATCGGCGATCCGTCCGTCGGACGGCTTCACCTTCTGCGGCCGCCGCAACGGCGGAAGGCCCCTATTGCGGCGAACACGCCCGGGTGGCCTACCAGCCGCAACAATCCAAGAAGAAGGCCGGCCCGACCGAACTGGCCCGCTCGCTGCGCCGCTACATCTAGCGGTTCGCCAGCACCCATAAGAACAAGTCTCTCATGCGGCCCTCCCCGTTCGTCGGGGAGGGCCTTATGCTGTCGGCATGACACAGCCACGCGCACTCCGGATTCGCACTGCCCGCAACACGGGCTTCTCGGCAAGCTATGGAGTTTTCTCTATCGGCTTGGTGGTCCTCGCGGGCGCTCTTTTGGCGACCTATCTTTTTGCGATTGACCGTCCTCAGATAGATGCTGGCGGGGCCTCAATCGGACTTGGCCTCCTTGTGATCTGCGAACTAGTCGTTTGTGCGAGCTGGATGAGACTGACAATCCAACGACTGACCGCACTTGGCTATCCCAAGCGCACAGTCATGGTGCCGATCATCGCTTGGATAGTGTCCTTCGCTTTGCCGATGGGCCTTGTTCTGATGTCTCCGGATAGCGACGATCCTGGCCCTGTCGGAGCGGCTTTTCTCATGATGGCGCTGGTCGTTCTTTCAATACTGATCTCGGCAGGGTTCGTGATCACCCTCGTTTTGCCGCGCAGAGATGATGCGACGCCCACTCCATCCACTTCGCGCAACACGGATTTTGGCTCTATCTAGAGCCCCATGACCGACGTCGCCGCTCCTGATTCCAACGCGCCCGCCTATTCCGTCTCGGAACTAGCGTTTGCGCTGAAGCGTACGCTGGAGACCAGCTACGCCCACGTGCGGCTGCGCGGCGAGCTGAGCAAGGTTACCCATCACGGCAACGGCCACGTCTATCTGACCATCAAGGACGACAAGGCCGCCATCGACGGCGTCGTCTGGAAGGGCAGCGTGCGCGGCCTCGGCGTGCGGCCCGAGCAGGGCCTGGAAGTCATCGTCACCGGCAAGATCACCACCTTTCCGGCCGGCTCGCGCTACCAGATCGTCATCGAGAGCATGGAGGCCGCCGGCGTCGGCGCGCTTCTGGCCCAGTTGGAGCGCCTCAAGGCCAAGCTGCACGGCGAAGGTCTTTTCGAAGCGGGCCGAAAGCGCCCTCTTCCGACCATGCCCGCCGTGGTCGGCGTCATCACCAGTCCGACCGGCGCGGTGATCCGCGACATCCTGCACCGCATCCGCCGACGCGCTGGCCCTGCCATGTGCTGGTCTGGCCGGTCGTTGTCCAGGGCGACCAGGCCGCGCTGCAGGTGGCCAACGCCATTCGCGGCTTCAACGCCATAGCACCAGGCGGACCCACGCCGCGCCCCGACATCCTGATCGTCGCCCGGGGCGGTGGCTCGGTCGAAGACCTTTGGGCCTTCAATGACGAGACCCTGGCCCGCACGGTGGCGGCCAGCGACATCCCGCTGATCTCGGCCGTCGGCCACGAGACCGATACCACCCTGATCGACTTTGTCTCCGACCGCCGGGCGCCCACCCCGACGGCCGCCGCCGAGATCGCCACGCCGGTGCTGGGTGAGTTGCGGGCCCTGGTCTCGGACTATGATCGCCGGCTCAATCGCAGCGGCGCGCGGCTGATCGAGGATCGCCGCACCCGCCTGGTCAGCGCAGCGCGCGGTCTGCCCCGTCCCGCCGACCTGCTGGCCCTGGCGCAACAGCGGTTCGATATCGCCGCCGGACGTCTGGACGCCGCCCTGGGCCGTAACACCGCCGTCCACGCCCAGGCCCTGCTGCGCGTCACCGCCCGCCTGTCACCCGAGGCGCTTGGCCGTCAGCGCCAGATGAAGGCCGACCGCCTCACCGATCTGACCCGCCGCCTCGATCTGGCCGCGCGTAGGGCGCCCGATCGCGTGGCCGAGCACGCCCGCCTGCCCGCCTTGTGGAACCGTCTCAACGCCGCCGGCGAACGCCGCCTGCGGCGTGACGAGGATCGCCTGGCCAATCTTGAGAAGCTGCGCCAGTCGCTCAATCCGCGCCGGCCGCTCGACATGGGCTTTGCCCTGGTCCGCAAGGCCGACCGCTCGATCGTCCGCTCGGCAGCCAGCCTGGGTCCGGGCGACTGGGTCAGCCTGCAGTTCGGCGACGGCGATCGCAACGCCCTGATCGACGACAGCGCCCCGCCCGCCGTCACGCCGAGCGCTTCCCCTGCGCCGCAGCCGCCCCGCCCCGCGAGGCCAAAGGCGACTACACCAAAACCTGATCAGGGCGACCTGTTCTGAAACGACGCTCTGACGTAGAATGATCAGATGAACGCTTACGATCGCGACCTTGGAAAATCCGACGGCATGGCCGTGCTGCACTATGGCGACGGCGAATTCGCCGTGATGTCGCCGGGCCGCTACGTGCTGTGCGCTGTCAGTGGCGCAAAGGTGCCGCTGGACGCCCTTCGCTACTGGAGCCCCGAGCATCAGGAAGCCTATGCCGGCCCGGCGGAGGCGCTGAAGCGCTGGCAGGGCAAGAACGCCTGAACCGTCGCGCGCTCCTGGCGGGACTGACCGTCAGCGGCTTGGCGCCTGTCGCCCAGGCCGCAGCGCCCGGTCTGGCTCTCTCCGGCAAGTTCGTTCAGGGCGGCTACGCCCTGGGCCGCACCGCGCCCCGCGCCACGATCGATCTTGACGGTGAAGTGATCGGCATGAGCTCGGCCGACGGGTGGTTCGTGGTCGGCTTCGATCGCGATGCTCCGCCCCGGATCACCATCACCGTTACAACGCCGGACGGCTCCGCCAGTCACGAGGCGATGATCGCCCCGGGGACGTTCGACATCCAGCGGATCGACGGCCTGCCCGCCAACCAGGTCGCTCCGGAGGATCCGGTCCTGCTGGAACGCATCGCCGCCGAGGGCTCGCGCAAGGCCATCGGCTTCGCCAGCGTCGCTGATCTGGACGCCTTCCGCAGCGGCTTCATCCTGCCCGTGGAGGCCGCGCGACGGTCGGCGCGCTTCGGCGGCCAACGCATACTCAACGGCGAGCCAGGGCGCCCCCATTTTGGGGTCGACCTTGCCGCCCCGGTTGGAACCCCGGTTCGAGCGCCCGCCGGCGGGGCAGTCGTGTTCGCCGAGACCGGACTGCATTTCGAAGGTGGACTGGTCCTGATCGACCACGGCCAAGGCCTGATCACCGCCTATCTGCACCTGTCGAAAATCCTCGTGAATGCAGGAACTTCCGTCAGCCAGGGCCAGATAATCGCCGCCGTCGGCAAGGAGGGGCGCGCGACCGGTCCGCACCTGTGCTGGCGGATGAAATGGCGTGGCCGCAATCTCGACCCGTCGCTGATGCTCGCAGCGGCGCCGCCTCGCGCGTAACGCGAAAATAAACCCTTCGTTAGCCTTGATCTCCCTATCCAGAAGTCAGGCTGCGTGCTTAACCACCACGCTCCGGTTTCCGGTGAAGTGAGGAGACGACACCCGCATGTCGGCGGAGCTTGCTAACCTGCGCTTCCTACTGGTGGACGATAACCACCACATGCGGGCCATTGTCAGCGCCATCCTCAAGGGTGTCGGTGTCAAGCACGTGCGGGAAGCCATGGACGGCGCAGAGGCCCTGCAGTCTATGCGGGACGGCCCGGTCGACATCGCCATCGTCGATTTCAAGATGTCGCCGCTGGACGGCGTCCAGTTCACCCAGTTGGTCCGCAACTCACCTGACAGCGTCGATCCGTTCCTGCCGATCATCATGCTGACCGGGTTTGCCGAACGGCACCGGGTGTTCGAGGCGCGCGACGCGGGCGTCACCGAGATCGTGGTCAAGCCGGTCACGGCGCGCTCGCTGCTGGACCGGATCAATATCGTGATCTTCCGGCCGCGCCCGTTCATCCGGTCGGGAGACTATTTCGGCCCGTGCCGGCGGCGGCGCGATGAGCCCCGTTATTCGGGGCCGTTCCGCCGCGAAAGCGACCCCCAGCGCCAGGACACCCTGGAGATCTAGCGCTCGACGTCCTTGGCGGCCTCATGGTCGGCCTCTTGGGCGGCCAGGGCGGCATAGACCTCGTTGGGCCAGCGGCGGTGCACCCAGAACCATTCGGCCGGCCGCTCGCGAATGCGCTCTTCCATGAAGGTGTTGACCAGCCGCACGCCCGCTTCGATGTCGGCCGTGCGGTCACCCGTCGAGGGCAGGACGATCGGATCATGCACCACCGCCCGGAAGCGCGCGCCCTTGATGCGCTGAACGGACATGGGCTGCAGCACCGTGCCAAAGCGGATCGCCAGGCGTGACGGCCCTGGCGCCGTACGGGCGTCATGACCGAAGAACGGGGCCGAGACGCCACCGTTGAACTTCTGGTCGTTCATCAGCGCCACCGACCGGCCCTGCTTCATGCCTTCCAGCAGTTCCCGCGCGCCGTCGCCGCCCTTGGGGGCGAACAGCCGAACGCCATAGCGGTGGCGACTGGCCTTGATCCGCTCATCGACATAGGGATTGTTAGCCGCCCGATACGTCATCTCGCAGATGACTCCGGAGTCGACGATAGCGGCCGGCATCACCTCCCAGTTGGAGAGGTGGCCCGAAACAAAAACCACCGGCGACTTGTCAGCGGCGATCTGGAACAGGCGCTCCTGATTGACGACCTCGACCCGGCCGGTCGAGGGCAGAATGCGATCCATCAGCGGGAATTCGGCGAAGGTGCGACCCAGGCCGTCCCATTGCGCCGCCAGCATTGCGGCCCGCCAGGCGGCGTCCTTCTCCGGGAAGGCCAGCTTCAGATTGCGCTCGGCGACCTTGTGCGCGCCGCTCATCGGACCGAAGGTGCGGCCCAGCCAGCCGCCAAAATTCGAGGCGGCGTCCACGCCCAGCAGGCGAACCACCCCGATGAAGAGATCAAAGCCCAGCGCCTCGCAGCGCCAGAGCAGGTCCTGGGCCCAAGGCCGACGCTTATCCGACATGGCTTCTTAGTAGGCTGGCTTGCACGCCGCGCGCAACGCCGCTTCGCCCGGCACGCGACTTGCGACCGTTGATGCGGACCGTTCCGTTTCGGGACGCTCGATAGATAGCAGGGGGGGCTTGGCTTTCCATGGGTAACGACATCGACGTGCATCTGGGCAAGCGACTGCGCCGCCGCCGCCGCCTGCTGGGTCTGACCCAGCAGCAACTGGCCGGCACGGTGGGAGTGCGATTCCAGCAGATCCAGAAGTATGAATGCGGCGCCAACCGGATCTCGGCCGCGCGCCTCTGGCAGCTGTCCGAGGCGCTGGAAGTTCCAGTCGGCTATTTCTACGACGGCCTTTCGGATCAAGCCCGGCGGGAAACCGCCAGCGAGGCCGAAGGCGGCGAGATGTTTGCCCGCAAGGAAACACTGGATCTGATCCGGGCCTACTACCTGCTCGGTGAACGTCCGCGTCGCCGTCTGCTGGATCTGGCCAAGTCTCTGAACGGCGGCGAACACGCCGACGCGTAGTCTCCGGTAGCGTACGTGCGGCGGGGGCGTTAAACCCCGCCCATGACGCTTTCCGCTGACCGGCTCGTGGCGCTCGACGCCTTCATCATTGATCTCAACCGAGCTTCGGCCGAGGTGATCCTCCCGCTGTTCCGGGCGGATCACGGACTTGAAGACAAGGGCGCCGGCAAAAACCTGCCGCGTGATTCCCATGGCGCTTTCGATCCGGTGACGGAGGCCGATCGCGGCGCGGAAGCGGTCATCCGCAAGCTGATCGCGGAGCACTATCCCGAGCACGGCGTGATCGGCGAGGAATACGGCGAGGACCGTCCGGACGCCGAGTTCGTCTGGGTGCTCGACCCTATCGACGGCACCCGCGCCTTCATTTCGGGTCTTCCCCTCTGGACCACCCTGATCGGCCTGCGCCATCAGGGCCGCCCCGTGCTGGGCTCGATCGGCCAGCCCTATGTCGGCGAGATCTTTATCGGTCACGCCGGCGGCTCGCGCCTGCTCGCACGCGGTCAGACCACGCCGCTGAAGGTGCGCGAGTGCGCGAACCTGACAGACGCCGTCATCGCCACCACGGACGCCGACGCCTGTTTCGATGGGGCCGAGCGCGGCGCCTGGCTACAGGTTCGCGCCGCCGCCAAGCTGGCCCGCCTGGGCTGCGACGCCTACGCCTATGCCATGGTGGCCATGGGCAAGATGGACATGGTCATCGAGGCCGGCCTGAAGTCGTGGGACATCGAGGCGGCTATCCCCGTGGTCGAGGGCGCCGGCGGCATTGTCACCGACTGGCGCGGCGAGCCGATCGGCAAGAACGGCGGCCAGATGGTGATCTCGGGCGACCGCAGGCCGCTGGATGAAGCGCTGGTTTCCCTCAGGCGGTCAGCGAAGTAGCCGAAACACGTCTAGGTTGATTTTTCCACAGCCCGTGCTTTGATCTCTCTCGCACAGGTCTGGAACCATCATGGACTCCCATCTATGGCAGGGCTTGCGGGGTCTCGTTATCGCGCAAGGCCTACTGCTGCTGTTCGCGACCCTTCCCTACTGGTGTGTCGCCAGACGCACTGCCTCGACGCGTAACCTGCTGATCGCCGCCGGCTTGCCGACAATCGTCGCGGCGACACCGTTCCTGGCCCTGGCCCTGCTGTCCTGGCGCTACTTCTTCGTGGCGCCGCTAGGGCTGCTGGCGACAACCGTTCTGACAGCGATGGTCTGGGGCGTTTTCAACAGGCAGCAGCGATTGGCGACGGCTGTGTCTGTCGGCCCCTTCCTGATGCTGAGCACCTGGACCTTCCTGATCCTGGCTCGGTTCGGCTCAGGAATGTGAGGTAGGCCGTCAGGCCTTGGGCGCGACCGCGTCGACCGTCTCATCGAACACCTTCCAGAACTGCGCCCGGCGGTCGTCGATCTCGATCAGGATTTCGTGGAACGCGCCCGCCACCTCCAGGTAGCGCCCCTTGGGGATCCGGCTGGCGATCGACTGGAGGTCGGCGTTCAGCACCCGGGTGTCCTCCCCCGCCCCGACGATGGTCACCGGAATCGCGATGGCCTCAACGCCCGAAGAGTGGCGCAGCCAGGCGCAAGCCGAAAAGGCGAAGTCGACCCAGCCCCAGGTCGCGCCGCCAAGGGCGATGTCGCGATTGGACAGCAGTTGCGCCCTGTAGCGCTCATAGCGGGCCCGATCGTGGGTCAGGGCGTCGGTGGCGAAGCTATCGGCGAAAGGATCCCCCTTGTCGCCCAAGGTGTAATCGCCGGCGAACCCGGCCCGGGCCATGATCCAGGCCAGGGCGCGCGCCGCCAGGGCGGGACGGCCGCCGGTGTTCAGGCCCAGCATCGGAGCCGAGAGCACGCAGGCGGAAAACCTTTCTCACCTCGCGCCAGCGCCAGGGTCGTCAAGCAACCGCCCATCGAGTGGCCCATGGCGATCCAGGGCTTGGGCAGGCGGTCTTCGAAGGTATTCAGGAGGGCCGTGTAGTCAGCCAGGAAGGGCTTGAACCCCTGGGCGTGACCCTTGAGCCGATCCGGCAGGGCGCGGGCCGACAACCCCTGCCCTCGCCAGTCGTGGACCAGGACCGCGAATCCACGGTTCAGCAGGTCCTCGACGACCTCGTAATATTTCTCGATCGGTTCGCTTCGGCCCGGGCTGACGATCACCGAGCCCCGGGGTTTGCCCGCCGGGAAAAAGGAAGCGGCGCGGAGGGTCGCCCCATCCGCGCCGACAAACCATTCAGCCGTCCCATGATCCGGAACAGGCGCCTCGGGATCGAAACCAGAGGCGCGCGTTCCGGCATGGATCAGCGCATCTTCGCGAACAGCGTCGCCATCTTGGACTGCAGCGCCATGGCGGCGCCCATGTCCGACAGCTTCAGCTTGCCGGTCATCACCGCCATGGTGGGGTCCAGCGAGCCGGCGCCGATGGCCAGCAGATCATCCATGCTCAGCGTCATGGTCAGGTCGGCGGGCAGGTCTTCGTTGGTGACCGAGCCGCCGTCGATGTGAACGACGCCGGCGTCCTTGAGGTCGAACTTCAGGCTTTTGCCCAGACCGCTGTCGTCGCCCACGGCGCCTTTGATACGGTCGGTGATTTCCTGCAGCGTGGCCATGAGCGCGATCTCCCTGTGTTTCGCGTGTTGATTGGCGATAGCTAGACCGGGCAGCGACAGCAAGTAAACACCGTTCAGACCCGGGACAGCTATTTCTTAGCTTGATAGAAACGGACCCTAGTCGGGCTTTTTGTCAACTTTACCTGTACGGCGCCCTTGAAGTCGTCGAGGCGGAAATACGGGGTGTCTTTCATCTGCGGCAGCGGCTGGCTGTGGCCGTCCGCGAACACCGCGACGCCGCCCTCGGCCTTGGGAAAGCGGACGCCGGTCATCTTGGGCGCCAGCATGCCCAACGGGCCAGCGGCCTTGCCAATCACGGTATTGCCCTCGGCCACGACGACCGTCAGTTCCTTGACGTCGTACTGCGTCGCAGGCTTCAGCGCCGGCGCGAAATCCATCATCAAGGTGACCTTGCTGGTATCGGGTAGATCAAAATCGACCAGGGCCCCCTCCAGCTGCGCCAGTGTCGGCAGGCGCTCGAAATAGCCCTCGCCATTGAAGGTCAGCGGCCAGCGCGCGCCGCCCTTCTCGATCAGCGTGCCCTTGAGGTTGGGGATGGGCTTGCCGTCTTGCAGCACGGCGTAGGTCAGCCGCACCCGCGAGCGCTCGCCAGTGGGGATCTTAAGGAACTTCTCAAGATAGGGGAATATCTTGGCGGCCGGATCAGGCTTGCCGTCAGCAAGAGCCGAGGTCGCAAGGCTCATCGCTGCGGCGGCGAGCAGGACAGAGGCTCGGCGGGTCATGGCGGGGCTCATTTCGGCTTCACGAACTTGAGGGTCATGCGGTCGCTCTCTCCGATGGCGTCGTACCTGGCGTGGTCGAATCCGGGTTCGGCCGGCTCGCCCCGCGGGGCTGACAGGCGGGTCGGTGGCAGGGTCCAGACCCCGAAGGGATGGTCCTTGGTGTCTTTTGGATTGGCGTTGATCTCGCTGGAGCCGGCCACGATGAAACCGGCCTCCTTGGCCATCTGGATCACATAGGCTTCCTGCACATAGCCGTCGGCAGCCAGCACATCCTGGACACGCCCCGGCTCGCCGCGATGCTCCTCCACGCCCAGGATTCCTCCCGGCTTGAGGCACGCCAGGGCGTCCTTGAAGGCCTTTTCGGCGATGCCGCCGGCCATCCAGTTGTGCACGTTGCGCAGGAAAAGCACGAGGTCGGCGGAGCCCGCAGGCGCAACGGGTCCCGTTGCCGGGCCAAAGCTGGCGATCTCGACCTTGCCGTAAAGCTTGGGCTTTTCGTTCAGCTTGCGCCGATAGGCCTCAACGATTTCGGCGGCGGCCGGATCGCTGGGGTCGGCCTGCAAGGTCGCGGCGTAGAGCTTGCCCTTCGTCGACGCCAGGAACGGCGCCAGGATTTCGGTGTACCAGCCGGCGCCGGGCCAGAACTCGACGACGGTCTGGCCCGGCTTCAGCTCCCAGAAGGCAAGGGTTTCGACGGGATGGCGCCAGATGTCGCGCGCGTGCTCGGCCGGTGACCTCCAGGTCCCTGCGACAGCGGCTTCAATCGTGTCCGCACCGCCCTTCACTGGCGCTTTGGGGGTGTCCGAGGCGGTCTTCTTGCGGCCACAGCCGACAAGCCCGGTCGCCGTCGCGCCGACGATCAGACCGCGCCGGGACCATGAGAGCTCTGGACGCATCGTTCCCCCGATTCCTCTGCCGCCAGACTAGGTCGCGACCTTGGCCAAAAGGCGCCGGATCAGGATGGCTTGCGGAATCGCAGGGTCATCCGGTCGCTCTCGCCGATCGCGTCGTACTTGGTGCGATCGAAACTAGGGTCGGCCGGCTGACCGGCGGGCGCGGTGCGCTTGACCGGAGGCAGGGTCCACACGCCGAAGGGATGGTCCTTGGTGTCCTTGGGATTGGCGTTGATCTCGGACTTGGCGTCCAGCTTGAAGCCCGCCTTCTCCGCCAGCGCGATCACGGTCGCCGTGGCGAGATAACCATCGGCGCCGGCGCTGTTCTCGGGCTTGGGATCGGCGCGATGGTCCTCGACCGCCAGAACGCCGCCCGGCTTCAGCACCGCGAAGAAGTCGGCGAACACCTTGTCGGCGATGCCGGGTTGAACCGTCCAGTTATGGACGTTGCGAGCGGTGAGAACGAGATCGGCCGATCCCGGCGCGCCAAGCGGAGCGGAAACCGCGCCAAAATTGGCATAGCCAACCTTGCCATATCGCGCTTCGTCGGCGAAGCGCGCCTCGAAGGCCGCGCGGCCCTTTCGGGCGCCCTCAGACAGTTTTGGATTGGCCAGGTCCGCGACGCCGACGATGTAGGTCCCGCCGGTGGCCTTGGCGTAGGGGGCCAGGATCTCGGTCCAGTAGCCGTTGCCCGGCGAAACCTCGATCACGGTCTGCTTGGGCTTCAGGCCCCAGAAAACCAGGCTGTCATAGGGATGGCGAGCGCCGTCGCGAGCCACGTCCTCGGCGGGACGGGTGGGCGAGGCAATGGCGGCCTTCAGCGCCGTATCGGCGGCGAAAGCGGACGGGGCGGCCAGACAGAGGGCGGCGGCCAGCATCAGGACTTGGCGACGGTGGGGCATCTTGGGGGTCTCTTCCGCGTCAGGTGCGGCGACCTTAGCGGGGGCCGGCGAGCGATCAAGCTTTTCGCCCGCGATGTTGGAAATCAGCCCTTGAAGTCCAAATCGCGGATACCACCTGTTTAAACGAAGGCGCTGGAAACCCGGGCCTTCCGGACCACGGGCGACGCCGATTTCGGGTCGCCACAGGGACGAACATCAAACACGACCTTGCTTGAAGAGAAGGATGTGACCATGCGTACGATCGACCTTTCCCCCCTTTACCGTTCGCTCGTCGGCTTTGACCGTCTGGCCGCGCAACTTGACGCCGCCGCCAACAACGAAGCCGCCTCGGGCTATCCCCCCTACAATATCGAGCGCACCGACGAGAACGCGTACCGAATCGAGATCGCTGTCGCCGGCTTCAAGCCGGAAGAACTGGCCATCGAGGTGAAGGAGAACCTTCTCACGGTCACCGGCCGAAAGACGGCCAATGACGAAGCCAAGCGCTACCTGCATCGCGGCCTGGCCGAGCGGAATTTCGAGCGCAAGTTCCAGCTGGCCGACTACGTAATCGTCACGGATGCGGCTCTGGCCGACGGCCTGCTCTCGGTCGCCCTGAAGCGCGAACTGCCCGAAGCGCTGAAGACCCGCACCATCGAGATCAAGACCGCTGCGGCGCCGCTGATCGAAGCCGAAAAGGCCGCGTAACCGACCGCTTTCGGTACTGTCTTCCCAATCCCTCGACGTCTGGCGGCGCAGCGATGCGCCGCCTTTTTCGTGGGCGGAATCAGGCTGGCGCGGAGAGGTCCAGACCCTGGGCCTGGTTGAGGTCGCAGTCACGGAAGCTGGCGCGATGGGCTCGCGCGCCGCTGAAATCAGCGCCGCGCAGGTCGGCGCCGTCGAACACCGCCTCGCTCAGATCGGCGGTCTGGAACATCACGTAGCGCAGACGGGCAGAGGCCAGGCTCGTCACGGTCCGTCGATCGGGCCCAAGGGGCAGCGGGCTCAGGAAGGCCTGACGTAGATCCGCCTTTGTGAGATTGGCGCCGGTCAGCTTGGCGCCGCGAAGGTCGGCGCCACGCAGATTGGCCGCGCGCAGATCCGCGTCCTGAAGATTGGCGCCCTGCAGCTGGGCTCCGGACAGGTCCAGGCCAACCATGCACGCGCCCTTGGCGCTCATGGCGGTCAGACGCAGGCCTTTCAGCTTGTCGCCTAGCGGGCGCAGATCCTCGCCGTCCAGTCGCGCGCACTCGCCCTCCTTGCCGCCGGTCTGACACCAGCGCTGATTGGCCATGGCCCGCTGATAGAGCTCCTGCGCCTTGGCCTGGGCCTGAGGCGTCACGGTGACAAGGGCGCCGGTCAGGCTGGCGCCAGAGATGCGGGCCGTCGTGGTGTCGACCCCGGCCATGACCGAGCCCTGCAGGTTGGCGCCCTCGAGATTGGCGCCCTTGATATCTGCGCCGTCGAGGATGGCGCCCGACAGGTTGGCTTCCTTGAGGTTGGCGCCGGACAGCTTGGCGCCGCGCAAGGAACAGTCGCTGAAATCGGCCTTGAAGGCTGACACGCCCTCGAACTGCGAGCCATCCAGGGTGGCTCCCGAGAAGTTGACCTCGTCGATCTCGCCGGTGCGCGTTTCATGGCGCAGGGTGTCGAGACCCTTACGAGGGTGAGGAACGGCGATCTGGCCTTCGCGAAAGTCGGCCTGGGTGAGGTCAGCCTGGGCCAGATTGGCGCCGCGCAGGCATGCGCCGCGAAGATCAGCCCGGATCAACACCGCCTGGCGAAGGTCTGCCTTGCGCAGGTCGCAGCCGAAAAGGCTGGCGCGCTCTAGCTTGGTGCGGACCAGACGACAGCCGTCGAGCACCGAGCCCGAGAAATCGGCGTCGGCCAGATTGCGAAAGGAAAGATCAAGACCGGACAGATTGGTGAACTTGAGGGCGGCGCGTTTACCCCCCTGCTTTCCGGTCACAAATTTCTCGTGAGCGGTCACGATCATGTCGAGCTCGGCCTGGCTCAGGCTTCGTCTACCAGCCATGCTCTGCGCGGCGGTCATGCCCTGCCATCTCCCCCGAAAGTCCAACGCCTGAAGCCGGTTAGAATAACGGCGATCGACGAGCGAACCGTTAAACCCGCGCCAAATTGTCGCGGCCCGTTCCTAGATGACGTCGTCGAGCCCCCTCACCCCCAAGCGAATGGAGCCGGTAATGTCGACATCCTTGAGGAGTGCGTTGGTGAAATTGGCGCGCGACAGGTCCGCGCCGCTGAGGCAGGCCTGTCTGAGATCGGCGCGCGCCAGATCGGCGTTGGTCAGAAGCGCGCCGGTGAGGTCGGACGGCAGAAGGCGATCGCGCCCGATCAACAGAGGGCCCAGTTGGGCGTCGCGCAGATCAGAACCGGACAACTTGGCGCCTTTCAGGCGAGCCCCGCGAAGATCGGCATGGCGCAGATTGCAGGCTCTCAGGTCAGCGCCCTCCAGCTGGGCGCCCTGCATCTGCACGCCCTCCATATCGAGGCCGTAGAACACCGCGCCCTTGGCCGACAGGGCCGTCAGGTTGAAGCCGCGGACAGATTTCAGGTTGCGAAGGTCCGCCTTGTCGAAAGATGACGGCTTGCCTTCGGCGCCCGCCGGTTTCGCACCAGCGGGCGTGGTCGGCGATCATCTGCTCGTAAGGCATGTCGGAGATGCTGGTGCCCGACGGCTTGTCGGTCAGGGCTCCGTCCATGTTGGTGTCGTTGACATTCCATGACTGGGTCTTGGCGCCGACAAGCACGGTGTTGCGCAGATCGGCGCCGGCCAGATTCGCACCTGAAAGATCGGCGCCCGCCAGGTTTGCGCCATTGAAGTTGGCCTGTTTCAGATTAGCCCTGACCAGCTTGGCGTCTTTCAGGATCGCATCGCTGAAGTCGGCCTTGGTCGCCACGATGCCCGACAGGCGTGAACGTTCCAGGTTGGCGCCGGCCAGGATCGCGCCGGTGGCATAGGCTTCCCGATGCACCGGCTCGATGATTTTGTAGCCTTCCTTGCGATCGGCCGAGGCGATCGAGCCTTCACGGAGGTCGGCCTCGAACAGGTCGGCGCCGGTCAAATTGGCGCCGCGCAGGCTGGAGCCACGCAGGTCCGCCCGGCGCATCGACGCGTCGGTCAGGTCCGCGCCCTGCATGTCGGCGCCGTACATGTTGGCATTATCAAGCTTGGCCTTGCGCAGGTCGCAGCCTACCAGCAGGGCTCCGGTGAAGTCAGCGTCACAGAGATTGCGCTCCGTGACGGACAGCCCCGAGAGGTCGCAGAAGGCAAAGACCGCCCGCGCGCCGCCCAGCCGGGCCGCCCACAGGCGATCATGCTTCGCGCAGATAACGTCCACGTCATATTGCGTCAGGCGCCGATACTCGTGGCCCGACGCCACCGGGGCGGTCATGATGCTTGCGATCTATCCCAGAATGGATTGACCCCGACCATGCCCCCCGGCGCATTAACGCTGAGTTTCCAAGTGCTTCCTTGAAAATCAGGCGATCGGCGGCAGCTTTTCGGCGCGGCTCTCGTCCAGGTAGCGAACGGCTACAGGCCGAAGCGCCGCGTCCAGATCGATCACCAGCGGATTGCCTGTCGGGATCTCGACATGGACGATGTCCGCATCCGGAACCTTGAACAGGTGCTTGACGATGGCGCGCAGCGAATTGCCGTGGGCGGCGACCAGGACGGTCTCGCCAGCGGCCAGCTTCGGCGCGATATCCGACTCCCAGTAGGGCAGAACGCGGACAAGGGTCGTGGCCAGGCTTTCCGTGCTCGGCAGGTCCTTGCCGGCATAGCGGCGGTCCTTGCTGAAGTCGTACTCGCCGCCCGGCGCGAGCTCCGGAGGCGGAATGTCATAAGAGCGCCGCCAGATCGTGACCTGTTCCTCGCCGTGCTTGGCGGCGGTCTCGGCCTTGTTCAGCCCCGTCAGGCCGCCGTAGTGGCGCTCATTCAGGCGCCAGTCCTTGGTGACCGGCACGAAGCTCTGACTCGCAGCGTCCAGCGCCAGATTGCAGGTGCGGATGGCGCGGGTCTGGACCGAGGTGAAAGCCTCGTCGATGTCGATGCCCGCGGCCTTGATCAGTTCGCCGCCCTTGCGCGCCTGGGCTTCGCCCTCGGCGGTCAGGTCAACGTCCACCCAGCCGGTGAAGCGGTTCTCGAGATTCCATTGGCTTTGGCCATGGCGCAGCAGAACGAGGACGGGCATCGAGCCTCCTTGAGAATGTCACCGGCGGGCTATGCCCACCGGGGCCCGACGTCAAGCGCCCCCTCCCCGTCCGCGCGACACATGCTATACGCACGCGCATGTCTGACCGCTTCTTCCTGCCTCTCATGGCGCTGATCGCCTTGGCGATGATCTCCCTCGCCATGGTCTGGCCCCAGGGCTACGGCGCGCGTTCGCCCGCCCCGTTTGGCCACACCCCTGTCCAGCAAACAGCCGAGATGCGCGCCAAGATCGAGCGCGAGAAGGAGAGCGCCCGCAAACGCGCGGAGGAAGCCATCCGCGCCGTGAAGGCCGCCGGCGGGAACGCCCAGTGAAGGGCTTCGACGCCATTGCCGTTGGCCAACGGGTAATCCTGGGCGAAGCCGACGCGCTGCGCGCCCTGTCCGACGGTCTCGGCGAGACCTTCTCGCAGGCTGTCGAGACGGTTTTCAACGCCAAGGGCCGGGTCGTCTGCACTGGCATGGGCAAGTCCGGCCACGTGGCGCGCAAGATCGCCGCCACCCTGGCCTCGACCGGCACCTCGGCGATGTTCGTCCATCCGGCCGAGGCCAGCCACGGCGACCTGGGCATGATCGGCCCCGACGACGTCGTGCTGGCCCTGTCGAAATCGGGCGCGGGCCGCGAACTGTCTGACACCCTGACCTACGCCAAGCGCTTCTCGATCCCGCTGATCGCCATGACCGCCGTGGCCGATAGCCAACTGGGCCGCGCCGCCGACACCCTGCTGCTACTGCCGGACGCGCCGGAAGCGACGGCGGAAGTCAGCGCCCCGACCACATCGACCACTCTCCAGATCGCCCTGGGCGACGCCTTGGCCGTGGCCCTGCTGGAACGTCGGGGCTTCACCGCCAGCGACTTCCGCGTCTTCCACCCCGGCGGCAAGCTGGGCGCGATGCTGAGCACCGTCGGCGACCTTATGCATGGCGAGCACGAACTCCCGCTGGCACCCGCCGCCGCCACGATGCGCGACGCCCTGCTGGTGATGAGCGAGAAGCGCTTCGGCGCCGTGGGCGTGCTGGACGAGGCGGGCCGACTGATCGGCCTGATCACCGACGGCGACCTTCGCCGCCATATGGACGGCCTGCTGGACCATCGCGCCGACGAGGTCATGACCCGCGCGCCCCTGACCATCGCCCCCCACGCTCTGGCCGCTGAAGCCCTCAAGATCATGAACGAGCGTCGCATCACCGTGCTGTTCGTCGTGGAGGGGGATCGCCCTGTCGGCATCCTGCATGTTCACGACTTGCTCCGGGCGGGCGTGATCTAGGCAAAATTCCGATTTCCATCCTGTTTGTCATACGACAGCGCTAGCGGCATGAGCGTCGGCCGTCTAAAGACAGGCTTTCAATATTCAGAGCGAGCCAAGATGTTCTCAAAGCCCCGCGCGGATCTCGTCCCCAACACAGCCGCTTACGAGAATGAACCGCTGGTCAAGGCCACGGGCTTTCGCGAGTACGACGCGCGCTGGCTGTTCGGGCCCGACATCAATCTGTTGGGCGTTCAGGCGCTAGGCCTGGGGCTGGGCACCTATATCCACGAACTGGGCCTGTCTAAAATCGTCGTCGGCCACGACTTCCGCTCCTATTCGTCCTCGATCAAGAACGCCCTGATGCTGGGCCTGATCTCGGCGGGCTGCGAAGTGCACGATATCGGCCTGGCGCTTTCGCCGACCGCCTATTTCGCCCAGTTTGATCTCGACATCCCCTGCGTGGCGATGGTGACGGCCAGCCACAACGAAAACGGCTGGACCGGCGTGAAGATGGGCGCCCAGCGCCCCCTGACCTTCGGTCCCGACGAAATGGGCCGCCTGCGCGACATCGTGCTGGGCGGCGCCTTCGTGGAACGTGAGGGCGGCAAGCTGATCCGCGTCGAGGGCGAGGCCGAGCGCTTCATCGCCGACGTCGCCAAACGCGCCCAGATCACCCGTCCGCTCAAGGTCATCGCCGCCTGCGGCAACGGCACGGCCGGCGCCTTCGCCCCCGAGGCCCTGCGCCGTATGGGGGCCGAGGTGATCGAGATGGACACCGAGCTCGACTACAATTTCCCCAAATACAATCCGAACCCGGAAGATGTGGAGATGCTGCACTCCATGGCGGCTGCCGTCCGGGAGCATGGAGCCGACCTGGCCTTCGGTTTCGACGGCGACGGCGACCGCTGCGGCGTGGTCGATGACGAAGGCGAGGAGATCTTCGCCGACAAGATCGGACTGATGCTGGCCCGTGACTTGGCTCCGCTGAACCCCGGCGCGACCTTCGTGGTCGATGTGAAGTCCACGGGCCTTTACGCCACCGACCCGATCCTGGCCGAGCACGGCTGCAAGGTGATCTACTGGAAGACCGGCCACAGCTATATCAAGCGCAAGAGCGCCGAGCTGGGCGCCCTGGCCGGCTTCGAGAAGAGCGGCCACTTCTTCATGAACGGCGACCTGGGCTACGGCTATGACTGCGGCCTGACCGCCGCCGCCGCCATCCTGGCCATGCTGGACCGCAACCCGGGCCAGAAGCTGTCGGACATGCGGAAGGCCCTGCCCGTCGCCTTCACGTCCCTCACCATGAGCCCGCATTGCGCCGACGAGGTGGTCGACGTGGTCGCGGCGTGGTGAAGGAATACGAGGCCCTCGCCGCCGCCGGCGGCAAGATCCTCGGCCGGGGCATCACCGAGGTGATCACCGTCAACGGTGTGCGCGTGGCGCTGGAGGACGGCAGCTGGGTGCTGGTCCGCGCCTCCTCGAACAAGCCCGAGATCGTCGTGGTCGTGGAAAGCACACAATCGGACGCTGATATGCGCGCCCTCTTCCGCCAGGAAGTGAAGCCGCGCCTGGGTGACCGGGTCGGCAAATACAATCAGGAAATCTGACGCTGGTCACAGCTGATGGATGAAAGGCCGGGGGAAACCCCGGCCTTTTTTGCATTCCGTCGCGCGGTTTACAGCCGTGACAGGCGATGCGAACCTGATGCTCGCCAGATTCAGGAGAATGCCTTTGCTCACCGCGCCCGCCTTGGACCGCTTCAGCGGCCAGCGTCGGCGCGCGTGCGCGTGAACGGCGGCTGACCGCTCGCGAAGCGAAGACCTGACGTCACCGACGTCGCCTTCTTCTTATTCGAGAGCAAACATGATCCTGGAAACCAACGAAGACGACCATCACCGCCTGATGCGGGGTCAGGCTCCGCGCGATCTGCGCCTGGCCGATACGCCCATCGCCCCGCCTGAAGTGCTTGAAATGCTCTTTGACCTCGCACGACGCATAGGGGTCGATTTCTCACCTGCAGCCTGGCTGATCGTGGAGCACGGCGAGGCCGTGGGGCTGTGCTCGGTCACCAAACCTCCTCAGGTCGGGGTAGTCGAGATCGGCTACGGCGTCGCGCCCAGCCGGCAAGGGCAAGGCTGCGCCACGCGCGCCATCGCCGAGGTTGTGGCCTGGGCCAAAGCCGATCAGCGGGTGGAAGCGCTGAGCGCCGAAACCGCGACGACGAACCTGGCCTCGCAAGCGGTCCTGGCTCGAAACGGCTTTCTCCGCGTTGGCGAACGCATCGACGATGAGGACGGTCCGCTGATCCTCTGGCGTTGTCAGACCCGATGACGCCCTAGCGTAAGACGGATGCGGGCGGAACCTCCACCCGCATCCGTCAGTGTTTGGGCCTGGCGCGAATTTCGGCTTAGCTCGTCCATCAAATCGTGAGTCACCCATGCGCCGTCTGCTAACCGCCCTTGTCCTGATCCTCGCGCCGCGCCTCGCGCTGGCCGCGCAACCCATCCTGCTCAAGCCCGCCCGCGTCTGGACCGCAGAGGACGCCGGCCCCCCGCATGAGGGTTGGGGCGTCCTGATCAAGGACAACAGGATCGCCGCCGTCGGTCCCGCCGCCAGCCTCGACGCGGCTGGCGCGGAGATCGTCGACCTGCCCGGCGCGACGGTGATTCCCGGCCTGATGGATCTGCACAGCCACCTGCTGCTGCATCCCTACAATGAGGCCTCGTGGGATGATCAGGTGCTGAAGGAAGCGCCGGACTACCGGGTCATCCGCGCCACGGTTCAGACCAAGGCGACGCTGGACGCCGGCTTCACCACCCTGCGTGAGCTGGGCACCGAGGGCGCTGGCGTATCGGACGTTTCGCTCAAGCGCGCCATCAACGATAAGCTGATCCCCGGCCCGCGCCTGTTCGTGACGACAAGGGCGATCGTCGCGACCGGCGCCTACGGCCCGGCCCGCCGCAACTACAATCCCAACGCCGAGCTGCCGCAGGGCGCGCAGGAGGTGAGTGGAATCGATGAGGCGGTGAAGGCGGTGCGCGAGCGGCCGGCGCGAGCGCCGACTGGATCAAGATCTATGCCGACTATCGCGTCGGCCCCGACGCTTCTGCCGCAACCGACCTTCAGCCTCGATGAGCACAAGGCCATGGTCGAAGCGGCCCATTCCAGCGGTCGCCCCGTGGCGGTCCATGCGTCCAGCGACGAGGGCATGCGCCGGGCGATCCTGGCGGGCGTCGATACCATCGAGCACGGCTATGGCGGCTCTGAAGCCACCTTCAAGCTGATGGCCGAGAAGGGCGTGGCGTATTTCCCCACCCTGACCGCGAGCGAAAGCACCTCGACCTATTTCGGAGGCTATGTCGCCGGCAAGACCCCGCCCACACCCGCCATGCTGGCCGCCGAGCGGGCGTTCAAGCTGGCCGTGAAAAGCGGCGTGACGATCGGCATGGGCAGCGACGTGGGCGTGTTCCGCCACGGTGACAACGCGCGCGAACTGGTCTGGATGGTCCGCCATGGCATGAGCCCGACCCAGGTCCTGCTGGCGTCGACCGCCGTCGACGCCAAGGTGCTGCGCCGAGCCAACGACCTGGGCCAGTTGAAGCCCGGCTATCTGGCTGACATCATCGCCGTCTCAGGCGACCCGACCCGAGACATCGAGGCGACCAAGGCCGTGGTCTTCGTGATGAAGGACGGTGCGATCCATATCCGCCCCTGATCTCTCTTGCGCGAAACCGCAAAGCGAGGCGATCTCAAGCCCATGCGCCGACCGTTCCTGCCCGCCTTGATCTCCGCCACCGTGCTGGCCGGCCCCGCGCTCTCGGGACATGCTTTGGCGGCCGATCCCGGCACCATGCAGGAACGCGACACCTTGCGCGACGCCGTCGCCGCGCCGCTGGAGGACCTGAACCTCAAGCAGAAGACCATCCCGCCGGTGCTGACTCGTGCGGTCGCCAACACCTATGACGTCGAAGGCCTGACCCGTTGCGAGCCGATCGCCGCCGAGATCGGCCGGCTGGACGCTGCCCTGGGTCCTGACCTGGACGAGGCGCCGCCGCCCGACGAGCGCTCAAGGGGCTCAAAGGTCGCCCAGGGCGCCTGGAAGGCCGGCGTGGCCGAGGTGCGCGACCAGACCACCCATGTGCTGCCGTTCCGGGGCTGGATCCGCAAGCTGACCGGCGCGGCCAGGCACGACAAGGCCGTGCAGGACGCTATTCGCTCGGGCGGTATCCGTCGCGGCTATCTGAAGGGTGTCGGCATGCGGATGAACTGCGCCGCCGGCGGCGCCAAGCTGGTTCGTACCCGCGCCGCCTCCCAAGCCGCCGCCCGCCGAGCCGCAGGAACGCGCCCTGGCCAACATCTTCACGCTGTGGAATGATTTCCTGGCCTGGATCCGCGAACTGATCGGCTAGTTGAGCAGGTCCTGAACCCGCTCCACCAGTTGGGCGGGCTCGAACGGCTTCATGACATAGCCCGCAGCCCCCAGCTGCATGGCCTGAACAATGCGGTCGAGACGGCCATCGCCCGTCAGCATCAAGACCGGGATCGCCGCGCTGGCAGGATCTTCCTTGATGGCCTTAAGAGCGTCCAGTCCGCTCAGGCCTGGAATACGAACATCCAGCAGGACAGCGGCGGGAGCCCGTGCCGCCAGCTCGGTCAGCAGGGCGTCGGCCGAGGTGAATGCCGAAACCCCGAATCCGCCCTGGGTCAAAACAAGCTCGACCAACTCCAAGATCGCAGGGTCGTCGTCGGCGACATAGATCGGAAACTTGGCAGCGGACATCAGGCGACGCTCAAACCAGAAACGGCGAATCTCCGTCGAGAGAAACGCCTGTTCCAATCTTTGGCCGTGTCAGGCGCTGTTCGTCAAACCTTGGTTGTCGGCCGCTAGCCCCGCTCTGGCGAGGGCCTGGGCCACCGACTCGATCAGGCCGAACGCCGACAGGGGTTTGGCGATCTGGCCATCGAACACGGCGTCGATCGCAAGGGTCGAGGCGTCAGCGGAGAAGGCCAGGATAGGGGTATTGATATTGGCGCCGCCCTGCCGGATCCGGGTCGCGGCGGTGCGCCCATCCACGCGCGGCATCCGCAGGTCCATGAGGATCAGGTCAAACGGCGTCCCCAGAGCGCTGGAGATGGCCTCGTCGCCGTCGGAGGCATCGGTCATATCGGCGCCGAACGGACCCAGGATCGCTCGCACAAGCTCGCGGTTGGCCTTGTTGTCATCAACGATCAGGATACGGCAGTGCTGGGGTAGCGTCATCGGCGGGGGAATCTCGCGCGCGCGTTCTTCGCCCTGTTCCACCGGAACGGCTGGAAGCGAGAACCAGAAGCGCGAGCCCTGCCCCTCCTCGCTCTCGACGCCGATCTCGCCCTCCATGGCCTCGACCAGACCCTTGCAGATCGCCAGGCCAAGGCCCGTGCCGCCATATTTCCGCGTCGAGGAGCCATCGACCTGGGAAAAGCGCTGAAAGAGATCACAGACCCGATCGGCAGGCATGCCGGGCCCTGAGTCGGTTATCGAAAAGCCCAGACGCCCCGTCGCCGGATCAAAGCTGGCGGCGGCCGTGACACCGCCCTGCTCAGTGAACTTCACGGCGTTTCCGACGAGGTTGAGCAGGATCTGCCGCAAGCGATCCGGATCGATCAGCAGCAGCGGCGGCAATCCGTCCAATCCTTCCGTGGTCAGCGACAGGCCCTTGGTCCGCGCCTCGGCGCCGAACAGCTCAACCGTCTCGCGTGTCAGTTCGGCCAGAGAGGTCGGTCGTGGCTTGATATCCACCTGACCGGCCTCCAGCTTGGAGAAATCAAGGATGTCGTTGACGGTCGCCCGCAGCGCCTTGCCAGCATTCGAGACGCGTTCGACATAGCCCCGCGTCTCCGGACTCAGTTCGGGCTGATCCTCGACCAGCTTGGTGAAGCCCAGAACCGCCGTCAGAGGCGTCCGCAGCTCGTGGCTCATATTGGCCAGGAACTCGGCCTTGGCCTGGCCGACGCCGCCGCGTCGTCGCGGGCCTTGCGCAGTTCGATCTCAAGCGCCTTGCGCCGGGAGATGTCGCGGAATGATGTCGGTGACGCCGCTGATCAACCCCGTCGTCGGATCGAAGACCAGGGTGGGCCGCGCCTCGAACCAGATCTCGTGACCATCCTTGTGGCTCGCGCGGTATTCCACCCGCATGGGAGAGAGCGCGCCCGCGTCCCAGGAACTGGGTCCTGACCACGGCCTGGACAGCCTCGATGTCATCAGGGTGAACGAAGTCGGTGAACTGCCGCCCCACCACGTCCTCTGGCGTGTAGCCCAAGCGATGCTCGACGGAAGGCGAAACATAGGTGACCCGGCCGTCCAGCGCGGAATGGGCCAGAATGTCGCTGCCGTTCTCGGCCAGCATCCGAAACCGGGCCTCGCTCTCGAGGATCGCCTGCTCCGCCTGCTTCCGCGCCGTGACGTCCATGATCACGCCAAAAATGGTGACGGGACGGCCTTCGGCGTCCCGTTCCACCACCATGTTGCCTGTGACATAGCGAACCTCGCCGCTCGCCCGCACCACCCGCGTCAGGGCGGTTGGGCTCGGCGAGAAACTCTCCAGCACGTTCAGATAGCGCAGGCGGGCGGCCTCTCGATCATCCCGATGAATCGCGCCGATCCACTGCTCGACGGTCACAGGCTTGCCGGGCTCCATGCCCAGAATGACGTACATCTGCTCCGACCAGGTGACCGTGAGGCTGGCAAGATGCAGCCGCCAGTAGCCGACACCGGCCAGGCCCTCGGCCATGTCGGCCAGGCGGGTCTGTTCCTGGGCGACATCGCGCAGCCGACGCCGCTGGGCGCTAATCGCGGCCAGGGGCAGGACCGCGAAGATCGACACCACCAGGAACACCTGCAGCAACAGCGCCCGCTCGGCCATGGTGGCCGCCATGAGGCTGACGGGTCCGATATTCAAGGCCGTGAACGCCAACGACATGCCGGCGAGGATCACGATCCCTATCGCCGCGCCCAGCATTTCCAGTTCAAGGGCTACGAACGCCAGGACCGGGGGGATCAGGAACAGCATAGGATAGCGAGGCCGCGTAAAGACCAGCAGGATCGTCAGGACAAGCGCCAAAATCCAGAGCCAGCCACCACGCCTGATCGGGCGCTCGGCCAGCAGTGTTCGCGCCTGCCGGAACGCCAGCAGCGTGGGCGTTATCAGCATCAGGCCCAGGCCATTGGACAGAACCCAGCTGATCATCACCTTGGAAAAGGGCACATGCCGGGCGAGATAAAAGACGCTGGCCGCGATACTGCCCGACAGCAGCGGCGCCGCGAACCCACAGATCGTCCCAATCCAGATCAGGTCACGCGGGCGACTGACGTCAATATCGCGCCCCAGAACCCGGCGCAGGATCAGCGCACAGAAGAGATACTCAACGACGTTGGCGACGCTCAGGCCCAGGATGATGTTTACATGACCGCCAGCATGAAGACTGGCGACAACAATGCCGATCACCGAACAGAGCACCAACAGGGGCCACCGGCTCCTATCGCTGGACAACAAGGCGACAAGGACAACGGCGTTGGCCAGCCAGATCGGCGTGATCTGCCTCAGGTCACGCGGCAACTCCATGCAAACATAGGCCAGCGCCGCCACCACGACGCCCAAGGCGATCGCGGCGGCGATGCGCGCGGCCAGGGTGGGCCAGATCTTTTGTGGCTGGACGTCGGTCATGCAGAGACAAAATGCCACTGCAATCTGGAGCACCGGTTAACACAGCGGCAATCACTGTCGTTTCGCGAACAATATTCAATCGGTACAAACCGGGCGTTGCGGCGAGCTTCCGCGCGGTTGGCGGCGCAGCGATCCTTCGGCTATGTCCAAGCCCCGGCGGCCATGCCGCCTGCTGTTCACGGATGCGCCATCGTCGGGATGGCGTTGAGGAAGGCCTTTTCCATGCGTCTGCTCGCGGCACTGATCCTTTGCCTGCTCACCGCCCTGCCCGTCGCTGCGGCTGAACAGGTCGATCCCACGCCCCGTATCGCCGTGATGTCGGCCTTCCCGCCTGAACTGGTCGCCCTGGAGGCGGCCACAAGCGAGCAGAAACAGTACGCCGTGGGAGGCTTCACCTTCACCACTGGCACACTGGAAGGAAAGCCGATCGTGCTGTTCCTCAGCGGTGTCAGCATGGTCAATGCGGCCATGACCACCCAGATGGCCCTGGACCGCTTCAACATCACCCGCATCGTATTTTCGGGGATCGCCGGCGGCGTCGATGAGAGCCTCGACATCGGCGACGTCCTGGTGGCCGATCAATGGACACAGAGCCTGGAAACGGCCTTCGCCCGCGAGACCGACAAGGGCTTCGAGCTCTCCCCCACGGTGCGCAACGACAACCTGGCCAATTACGGGATGATGTATCCGCGCGCGATCCTGCTGCCGCGCGCGGGTGGTCAGCCGGAAACGCGCCGCTGGTTCCCCGCCGATCCGGGCATGCTGGCCCTGGCCCGCCAGGTGGCCTCCAGCGCTAAGCTGGCGCGCTGCGTCGCCGACCAATGCCTGGTGCACGCGCCCAAGATCGTAGTGGGCGGCAACGGCGTGTCCGCCCCGGTGTTTCTCGACAACGCGGCCTACCGCAAATATCTCAGCGCCACCTTCCAGGCCCGCGTCGCGGACATGGAAAGCGCCGCCGTACGCCCATGTGGCCTATGTAAACGGCACGCCGTTCATCGCCTTCCGCAGCCTGTCCGACCTGGCCGGAGGCGACGCGGGGAGCCAACGAGATGCACACCTTCATGGGCCTGGCTTCCGACAACTCGGCCAGCGTGGTGAAGGCCTTCGTGAAGGCGCTGCCCTGACCGCCTAGCGGGTCCCGAACAGGCGGTCGCCCGCGTCGCCCAGGCCCGGCACGATGTAGCCGTGGTCGAGCAGTTCGGCGTCGATGGCGGCGGGCCAGATGGGCACATCGGGATGGGCGGCGCGCAGGTTGTCGACTCCGACCTGGGCGGCCAGCAGGCAGACGAAGCGCAGGTCGGTCACCCCCGCCGCCTTCAGTCGCGAAACCGCTGCGATGGCCGAGTGCCCCGTGGCCAGCATCGGATCGACCACGATGACCAGACGGCCGGCGATGTCCTGCGGGGCCTTGAAGTAATATTCGACCGCCTCCAGCGACTCCGGATCGCGATAGAGGCCCACATGGGCGACGCGGGCCGACGGCACCAGGTCCAACATGCCGTCGGCCATGCCCAGACCGGCGCGCAGGATGGGCGCGAACACCAGCTTCTTGCCCGCGATTTCCTTGGCCATGGTCGGCGCGACCGGGGTCTCGATCTGAACATCGTCCATCGGCAGATCGCGGGTGACCTCGTAGCAGATCAACGTCGCCGTCTCCCGCATCAGGGCGCGGAACGTCTTGGTGGAGGTGGTCTTGTCCCGCATCTTGGTCAGCTTGTGCTGCACGAGCGGATGGCTGACGACGGTGACGTTGGACATGGGAAGACCTTGCTAGGAGCGGCCTTCCGCTCCTGGCAGGCGCATAGCCGTCAGGCCAGTTGGTCGCCGATCGGGAGCGACCGGATCCGCTTGCCCGTCGCCGCGAAGATGGCGTTGCAAAGGGCCGGCGGAGTCGGAGGATAGGCCGGCTCGCCCAGACCCGTCGGCTTGTTGTCGCTGAGCTTGAAATGCACCTCGACGGGCGGAGCCTCGGCCATCCGCAGCAGCGGGAAATCGCCGAAATTGGATTGCGTCGCGGCGCCGTTCTCGAAGGTGATCTCCTGGCGCAGGGTCGCGCTGATCGCGTCGAGGATCGAGCCCTGCACCTGCTGTTCTGCGCCGCTGGGATTGACGATCTGCGAGCCGCAGTCGACGGCGGCCCAGACCTTGTGGATCTTCAGTTCGCCCTTGGTCACGGAAACTTCCATCACCACCGCCACATAGCCCAGGTGACTGAAGTGACACGCCACGCCCAGGCCCGTTCCCTTGGGAACCTTGCGGCCCCAGCCCGACTTCTCGGCCACCAAGTCGAGCACATCGCGCATCCGGCCTGTGTGGAAGGCGTCGCCCTGCCCCGCTTCGCCCAGCAGGCGCGGCTCGCCCAGCAGCCTGCGCCGGAAGGCGACCGGATCCTGCTTGGCGGCCACGGCCAACTCGTCGGTGAAGCCCTGGATCACGAAGCCGAAGGCGTTGTTACCGGGCGCGCGCAGGAAGCCGGTGGGAAAGCCCAGCGGCATGACCGAGACGTCGTGCTTGTAATTGGCCACCGCCCGGCCGGGGAACTGGGTGGAGTTCATCCCCGCCGAGGTCGCGAACTGTTCGCCCGCGCCAAAGGTGATGAAGTGGTCGCGCCAGGCGACGAGGTCGCCCTTGGCGTCGAGGCCGGCGGTGAAGTTGTGCCAGCCCGCCGGACGATAGAAGTCGTGGCGGATGTCATCCTCGCGGGTCCACAGCAGCTTCGCCGGCGCGCGGGCCATCTTCGAGATGACGGCGGCCTCGACCATGTAGTCGTTCATCAGCCGCCGGCCGAAGCCGCCGCCGATGCGAGGTCATGTGAATGGTGATGTCGGCCTCGGCGATCCCCAGGGCGGCAGCCACCAGCTTGCGGCCGCTCTCGGGGTTCTGGGTGGGGGCCCAGATCTCGACCTTGCCGTCCCTGAAGCCTGCCGTGCAGTTCTGCGGCTCAAGATTGGCGTGGGCGATGAAGGGGTACGTGTATTCCGCGCTCACGACCTTGGCCGCGCCCTTCAGGGCCGCCTCGATGTCGCCGTCGGCCTTGAGCGTGCGATGCGGCGGGGTCTTGGCAAGTTCGGCGGCCTTGGCGGCGAAGCTGGCCGTGCTCTGGGCGGCGGTCGGGTGTTCGGCCCACTTGATGTCGAGCGCGTTGCGACCCTTGCGCGCCTGCCACCAGCTGTCGGCGACCACGGCGACGCCAGGCATGATGCTCTGCAGGTTGGTCCCGCCCTCGACGACAAAGGCGTCGCGAACCCCTGACACCGCCTTGGCCGGCGCCAGATCGACGCTGGCCACCTTGGCGCCATAGGTCGGGGCCTTGGCGAAGGTGGCGTACAGCATGCCCGGCAGCCGGGTGTCGATGCCAAACAGCGGCTGGCCGGTGGTGATGGCGTCCAGGTCCTGGCCCGCATGGCGCTTGCCGATGATCCGGAAGGCCTTGGGATCCTTCAGGGTCAAGCTCTTCGGATCCGGCGGCGTCAGCAGGGCGGCCGCCTCGGCCAGATCGCCATAGGCCAGCCGACGATTGCTGGCGGCATGGATCACGATGCCGGGCTCGGTCGCGCAGGTCTCAACGACGACGCCCCAGCGCGCGGCGGCGGCGGCGATCAGCAGAGCCCGCCCCGTCGCGCCCACGCGGCGAAGGCCGTCATATTCCAGCGTCGTCGCCATGCTGCCGCCCGCCACCTGGCGACCGAAGACCTTGGTGTCGGCGATGGCCTGTTCGATCCGGACGACCGACCAGTCGACGTCGAGCTCCTCGGCGACCAGCATCGGCAGAGAGGTCTTGATGCCCTGCCCCACCTCGGGGACCTTCGAGACGATGGTCACAACGCCATTCGGCGCGATGCGGACGTAAGCGTTAAGCCTGCCCTCGCCCGCAGCGCGACCTTCGCCGGACAGGCTGACGGACAACATAAGCCCGCCGCCCACGGCGGCGCCGGTCTGCAGGAACAGGCGACGGGTGGGGTCTCTCAGGATCTCGCCGTCCATGTTCAGACCTCCTGACCTGAGGCGGTCTTGATCGCCTTCTTGATGCGAATGTAGGTCGCGCAACGGCACAGATTGCCGTTCATCGCCGCGTCGATATCCGCGTCGGTCGGCTTGGGCTTGGCGGTCAGCAGGGCCGTGGCCGACATGATCTGGCCGGCCTGGCAGTAGCCGCACTGCGGCACGTCAATGGCCTTCCAGGCCTCCTGCACCTTGGCGCCGACAGGATCCTTGGCGACGCCTTCGATGGTGACGACCTTCTTGTCGCCCACCCGTCGAACCTGGGTGACGCAAGAGCGCACCGGGACGCCATCCAGGTGCACAGTGCAGGCCCCGCACTGGGCTGCGCCGCAGCCGAACTTGGTCCCGACCAGGCCCAGCGTGTCGCGCAGCACCCACAGCAGCGGCGCGTCGCCCTCAACCTCGACCGATCGGGTTTCCCCGTTGATGGTGAGCGTGAACGCCATGCCCGTCTCCTGACCCAAGGTTTCAGGTTGATAGTGCCTCAGCTACGCCCCGTTCGCGAGAGGCTCCGCGACTATGACGACGGTTTCAGAGATACCGCTGACGCTCGATCCGCGCCCGACAGCCACGCGTTGGCCGATGGTCCGCGCGACTTGGCCTCAAGGACACGACGCGGAAACCGGCCAAGCCGTCAACTTAATGCTGGAGCCCCATATTGGCGTTCCGGTCTCGACGACTCACACCATTAGGAGCGGTAATGTCGTTCCATATCTCGGGTTCTGAATGAAGTGACCGATACGACGGGCAAACAGGGCGGAAGCGGCCAGGGGCGCGGCAAGCCGGGCAAACGACGTCAGGTCGCCGCCCTGCCTTGGCGTGGCCAGGGCTCGGCGCTTCAGATCCTGCTGGTCTCGTCGCGAGAGACCCGCCGCTGGGTCATTCCCAAGGGCTGGCCGATGAAGGGAAAGACCGACCACGAGGCGGCCGCCCAGGAGGCCTATGAGGAAGCCGGCCTCGATGGCGTGATCGTCGCAACACCCGCCGGAGACTACGAGTATCTCAAGCGCCTCAAGAGTGGCGCGGCTCGGCTGGTCAAGGTCGACGTCTATCCCCTCCAGGTCACGGGCGAGCATGCGACCTGGCCGGAAAAGGGCCAGCGCACGCTGCAATGGATGAATCCGGTCGAGGCGGCCCTGGCCGTGCAGGAGCCGGAACTGCGCGACCTCATCGCGCGCTTCGCCAATATCGAGCTTCCTGAGGAGGAGCGCCCCGCGCCGGCCCCTGCCCCCACGCCCGTCAAGGTCGCTTTCGAACGTCTGCGCCGGCGAGTGACCTCGCTCTGGGATCGCCCCCGGCGCTAATCAACAGCCTGTGGACAAACGGAACCGCGCGACATAATGTTCTCATTATGTTCCGGCTCGAGGTTCCATGCAGCTTTCCCTAGGCCTCTCCCGCTCGCCGCTTGAAGCCACGCGCGACGCCCTGCTCTGCGAATTTGGTCCGCAGCGGCCGGTAGCGCGCATGGATCCGATCTCGCAACTGGTCAAATCGTCGATCAGCGGCCGCACGCCCGATGCGGTCTCCTGGGCGGCGTTCCTTCGGCTGCGCGCCGCGTTCACCTGCTGGGAAGACCTCGCGCTGGCCACCGAAGCCCATGTGCTGGAGATTATCCGCGACGTCACCTATCCGCAGGACAAGGCCCGACGACTGCCGATGGCGTTGCGGATGATCCAGGACCGGATCGGCTGGCTGTCACTGAGCCACCTCAAGTCGCTGAGCGTGGACTCCGCCCGCCATGAGCTCCAGAGCCTTCCGGGCGTCGGGGTCAAGGTCGCGGCCAGCGTGCTGAACTTCAGCGACCTGGCCATGCGAGCGCTGGTGGTCGACACCCACGTCGATCGCGTGGTCAAGCGCATGGGCATGGTCGGATCGGGCGATACCAGCCACACCTATCATGCGCTCATGGCCCTCGCGCCGGACACCTGGACGGCCGACGACCTTTTCGAGCTGCACTGGCTGCTGAAGCGGGGCCTGGGGCAGATGCTGTGCTCGCACGACGCTCCCCGATGCGGCGCCTGCCCGTTGAAGCACGACTGCGCCAAGCTCGGCGTGGGTCATAGCGCCGACGTACTGCCCTGGCGGCCACGCGACGCCTGAATCGCGACGCCGGATGGCGCCTGGCCCCTCCGGCATGACAAGCTGAGGCCTGTCGCCCTGAAGGAGCTCCCCATGACCGCGAGCAGCGCTACCGCACCCGACGCCGCGATGATGGCGGGCCCTGAACAGCTCGCCCGCTTCCTGGAAACCGGCGACGCGCGCGTTCTGGATGGTGTGTTCTCGGCCGGCGAGGTGACCATTCTCGAGAACTTTCCGCCGCACGTGTTCAGCGGCCAGGACGGCCTGGCGCACTGGCGCGCCCTGATGACGAAACACGTGGGAAGCATCGGCGACCTGCGTCACACGTTCGGCCCGCCGCAGGACTTCGCGCTGACGGACGGCGTCGTTCACTTCACCCTGCCCACGCACTGGAAGGGTGTGCGGGATGGAAAACCCTTTGCCGAGCTTGGCGGCTGGACGTTCGTTCAGCTGCGGGAAGACGGCGGCTGGCGCATCCGCTCCTACGGCTGGGCGGTCATCAGTTTCGAAGAGGCGTAGGCCCCTGGCCGGCGAGAGCCGTGAAGGTCTTGGTGCCAATCCCGTAGCGGCGCCAGTCGCGGTAGTCGAAGTGCCACCATTCCTCGGTGTAGACCTCGAAACCCTCGGCGGTCATGGCGTCGCGCAGCAGGGCGCGCAGGGCCCGCTGCTGCGTCGTGCCGCCGATGAAGTCAGCATAGGCGCGGTCCGAGAACTCGTCATAGCGGCTGGGCATCTCGACGGGCTTGCCGGTCTTGAGGTCGTACAGCGTCAGGTCGACGGCGCAGCCGCGATTGTGGCGCGAGCCCTTGGCCGGATCGGCGACAAAGGCGTGGCTCTCGGGCGGGGTCGCCTCCCAGAACATCCAGGTGACGAACCAGGGTCGATAGGCGTCGTGGATCAGCAGTCCAAAGCCCTTGCCGGCCAGGGCATGCTGGACCCGCCCAAGAGCCCCCGCAGCGGGCCGCTGCAGATAGGCGGCCGCGCGCTCATAGAGTGGGATGCCCATGAAGTTGTTGGAGCCGGCATAGCGGATGTCGAGCCGGATGCGCGGGTCGATCGCCGTCAGGTCGACAAGGTCGGCCGGAAGATGCGCCTCGGTCTCGACCGGCGGCGTCGCGGCCAGGGCCCGCTGGCGCAGGGCTGCCGGATCGGCGCGGACCGCCGCGTGGATCGCCGCCTGGGTCTCCGCGCCGAAATCGTGGAAGGCCAGCCGGGTTCCGTTCAGACGGATCGCGCCCGGCTCCAGGGACACCGCCCCGCCGCCCGCGACCGCGTAGCGACCGCCGCCCAGCGCCGTCAGCCGCGCCACGGGCAGGTCCTTGCCGAAAAGGTGCAGCGCGCCGTCGCGCTCGAATACGGTGACCGGCGCGGCCTTGTCGCCATACTGCCCGACCGCCGCCCACTCGGCCCGGGTCTGGGCGAAGGCGGCGGGCGCGGCGAGGCCGGCGGCGGCGATGGACAGGAAGGATCGTCGAACCAGACCGTGCATCGCCGCCCCCCTGGCGCTACTTCATCGTCGGAATGACGAAGGCGGAGTCCTCGACCTCGCCTTCGGGCCACCGCGCGGTGATCGTCTTGACCTTGGTGTAGAATTTCACGCCCTCGACGCCGTGCTGGTTGGTGTCGCCGAAAGCGCTGCGCTTCCAGCCGCCGAAGGTGTGATAGGCCACCGGTACGGGGATCGGCACATTGATGCCCACCATGCCGACATTGACCCGGCTGGCGAACTCGCGGGCCGCGCGGCCGTTGCGGGTGAAGATGGCGACGCCGTTGCCGTACTGATGCTCGCTGGGCAGGCTGAGCGCCTCCTCGAAGCTCTCAGCCCGCACGATCTGCAGGACGGGACCGAAGATCTCTTCCTGATAGGTCTTCATGCCCTTCTTGACGCCATCGAACAGCGAGGGGCCGATGAAGAAGCCCTTCTCGAAGCCCTGAAGCGAGAAGTCGCGGCCATCGACCACGAGTTCGGCGCCCTCGTCCTTGCCGATCTGGATGTAGTCGGCGATTTTGGCGCGGTGCTGGCTGGAGACCACAGGGCCGTAGTGGGCGGCGGGGTCGCTGGAGACGCCGACCTGCAGGGTCTCGATCTCGGCGACCATGCGCTCGCGCAGGGCGTCGGCCGTGGCCTTGCCCACGGGCACGACGACCGGCAGGGCCATGCAGCGCTCGCCGGCCGAACCGAAGGCCGCGCCCGACAGGTCCTTGACCACCTGGTCGAGGTCGGCGTCGGGCAGGACGATGCCGTGGTTCTTGGCGCCGCCCATGGCCTGGACCCGTTTCCCGTGCGCCGTACCCGTCTGGTAGACGTAATGGGCGATGTCGGACGAGCCGACGAAGCTGACCGCGCGGATCAGCGGATGGGTCAGGATCGCGTCGACGGCGCTCTTGTCACCGTGGATCACGTTCAGCACGCCGGCTGGCGCTCCGGCCTCCATCATCAGTTCGGCCAGACGCACGGGGACCGACGGGTCCTTCTCCGACGGCTTGAGGATGAAGGTGTTGCCCACCGCGATGCTGATGCCGAACATCCACATCGGGATCATGGCCGGGAAGTTGAACGGGGTGATGCCCGCGCACACGCCCAGCGGCTGGCGCATCGAATAGACGTCGATGCCCGGCCCCGCGCCCTCGGTATATTCGCCCTTGAGCACATGGGGGATGCCGCAGGCGAACTCGATCACCTCCAGGCCGCGCTGGATGTCGCCCTTGCTGTCGGCGATGACCTTGCCATGCTCGGACGACAGGATCTCGGCCAGGCTGTTCATGTCGCGCTCGATCAGGCGCTTGAATTCGAACATCACCCGGGCGCGGCGTTGCGGGTTGGTCTGGGCCCACCCCACTTGCGCGGCGGCGGCGGCCTGGACGGCGGCGTCCAGCTCGGCGTCGGTCGCCAGCTGCACGCGGGCCTGGACCTCGCCGGTGTTGGGGTTGAAGACGTCGCCGAAGCGGCCGGAGGTCCCGACCAGGGCCTGGCCGTTCACGAAATGGGCGATGTCTCGCATGATGCGCTCCCTAGATCTTGTTTTGCGCGTCGATAGCATCCCGAGATCACGGCGTAACGCGCCAAATCCTGCCGGCTTACTCCGCGTCCACGTGCACCCGGCGGAACCGGCCCTGCAGATAGACCAGAGGCTCGTGGTCGGGGTCGTAGCGCAGCTTGACTACCCGTCCGACATAGACCCGGTGATCGCCGGCGTCGAAGACCTGATGGGTCTCGCACTCGAAATTGGCCATGCAGTCGGGCAAGATCGGCACGCCGGTGCGCCAGGTCTCGGTCTCGATCCCGGCGAACCGGTCAATGTCCTTGCGCACGAAGTTGCTGGCCAGCTGCTGGTGCTCGGCGTGCAGCACATTGACGGCGAAGACGCCGGCGGCGTCCAGCGACGGCAGGCTGCTGGACTTCAGGTCCACGCAGATCAGCGCCAGCGGCGGATCCAGCGAGACCGAGGTGAAGGAGTTCGCCGTCAGGCCCACCTTGCGGCCGTCCGCGCCGACGGTGGTCACCACCGTGACGCCCGTGGTGAAACACCCGAAAGCGTCTCGCAGGGCGCGGGCGTCGTGAAGACCGCCCTCGCCCAGTTCAATCGTAACTGCCTGACTCATTGGCCTAGCAGTGGGGCAAAGTTCGACCCGGGGCAAGGCCATGCAGCGCCCGGGCGCGGTGCGATCTTCGCTGCCGCCGGGGAATGAACGCTCGGCGTCCGCTGCCCAGACTTTCGGCGGCGGACTTGAGCGCAAGCGCCCTCAGGCGTGCTCAACCAGAACACCGGGCTGTCTGGCGTCGAGGCCGAAGGTCACCGGCAGGTGGCGCACGTGCGGCGTCTGCAGGTTCAACGCCTTGGCCCCGCGCGCCACGGCCAGCTTGCCCAGCGCCGCGGGGCCAAAGCCGCTCTGGATGCGCGGCCGGGCGCCCAGCCGACGACGCAGCACGCCGTTGGCGTAGATCACATTGGCCCGCATCAGGGCCGGCGGGGTCATGTATTCGATCGACAGCGAGACGTTCAGCATCGGGCCGTTTTCGATCCGGTGCGGCGCGTTCTGCTTCCAGGTGACCATCTTGCCGGGCGTCAGGTCATAGACCGCCGCGCCCGAAGTCCCAGGCCGGATCGAAGGCGAACTGCTCGGCGGTTTCCTTCAGCACGATCTTCTCGAGGTCCAGCTCGCCGACATAGGGGTCGGCCACCGGATAGACCCAGACCCTCTTCTGGCCGCGCAGCTGCCACAGCGACACCAGCGGCACGTCGAGATGGTAGAACACCTGGGCGTTGGCCGAGCTGATCAGCATGCCCAGATCGCGCTTGAACGTGCGCAGGCCGGGAACCTGGGCCTCCTTCTCGGCGAAGATCTCGTCGCCCAGGGCGGCGTATTCCGGCACGTGGTCGTTGGTATGGCGCAGGTTCAGCCAGATGCGGCCGCTCTTGGCGGCGTCCAGCAGCTGATCGCCCGACAGGCCGCTGGCTGCGCCCCGGCGCCAGGTCGTCCACGCCTTGGGATCCTCGCCCATGGTGAAGACGCCCAGCTGGTCGCGGGGATAGAGGTCCAGCAGCCGCGCCAGGCCCTCGTCATCGAACATCGGCCGCTCGTGCAGGCCATGCTGAAAGGCCAGGTTCTCGCTGCCGAAGGCCTTGGCCTTTTCCGGCGTCCAGTCGGTGATCACGCTCATGCGGTCCTCCCGTAGAATTGGATCTTGAAGGGGCCCCACCAGAAGGTCTTGCCCAGGCCGCGCGCGGCCCTGTCGAGCCAGTCGGCCCGGTCCTTCGATCGCGTCAGCCACTTGAGCCCCGCCACCGCCCCGAACACGACGGCCTGGCCGACGCCGATGGCCATCCAGCGGGCCACGCCCAGCCGGTCCGGCGGACTGGCGGCCGCGCAGTGGGCCGAGGGCCCCTGACCGTAGGCGAAGGCGCGGGCCAGCGTGTAGTCCAGGGTCAGGCGATCGGGCACGGGATCTTCCCAGACCCAGGCCGAAGGCTCCCAGGCGAAGGTCGCGCCCGCCGCCTGCATATGGCCGAACAGCATGTCGTCCTCGCCGCCGATCTGGTTTCGCTCGGCCGCGAACGGCGAGACGGGATCGGGCAAGGCCGCGCGGCGCAGCAGGCTGTCGCCGCAGCCGTAATAGTGGTCGATCACCCCGGCCTCGGCCGGTCCCAGGCGTGAGAAGAAGCGTTCCAGATAGTCGCGATGCAGGGCCACGCTGTCGGGCGCCCGAGCCCTGACCGGGCCGAACACGACGTCTGCGGCATAGCGCGTCTGGGCCGCCAGCAGCGCCGCGAGCCAGCCGGCGGGGGCCTCTTCGTCGTCGTCCAGAAAGGCGATGAAATCGCCCGACGCCCGGGCCATGCCGGCGTTGCGGGCGTTGGCGACCCCGGCGCGCGGTTCGTGCACATAGTGGACGGGGCAAGCCGCGCCGACCGCCAGGGCCTGAACCGTGGGCCGGGCCGAGTCGAGCGGGTCGTTGTCGACGACCACGATTTCGAGATCGCCGAAGTCGACGTGCGTCTCGGGCCAGCACCGACCGCACGGCGACGGCCAGGCCGCCGAGCCGTCTCTGGGTCGGGATCAGGACCGTGACGCGGGCCATCACGCTTCCTCGCGGGCTCCCACGTCGCCGCGACGGCGCGACTGGCTGGCGACGGCCCGAACAAGCCCCCTCACCTGCCCGCCGACCGTCAGCTCAACGCTGTTGATGACGTCCATCCGGCGACGCAGGCGGGCGACGACGCCGGTCCCGTTGGCGCCGGCCAGGTTCCAGGCCCCCTCGACCGAGCTGGCCATCAGGCCGGCGACGCTGGCCGCCGTGGCCGCGCCGCTCAGGGCCGTGGTCTGGGTGCGGGCATAGGTGCGCTTGTAGTGGTCGTGGTCGGGCGCCAGGTCATAGTGGTTCAGGCCCAGTTCCGGCATGGCCGCGATGGCCCGCAGGAAGAAGATCTGCCCCGGCGACCAGGCCCCGAAGGCGGGGTTGGTCGAGGCGATCCAGGGGTGATAGACGCCCCCGGCCCGCACGCCGAAATGACCGGCCACCAGCTGATCGCCGGCATAGAGGTTGATCATCAGCCCCTGGAAATCGCCCGACTGGCGCTCGAACAGGTTGCTCAGCAGGTCCCGCGTCCAGTCGGGACGCAGGAAATCGTGCAGGCCGGTGCGCTGCAGCTGCTCGCGCTTCCAGGTCAGCAGTTGATCGAAGGCCGCGCGGGAGGTGTCGGCCGCGACCAGGCGCACCTCGCCGACCTCGCGACCCAGCTTGTGGTCCAGGCGGCGGTAGTTCTTGATCTTCTTGGGGCTGGCGGCGCGGACGGCCTCCAGATAGTCGTCGGCCGAGCCGTCAAAGGCGATCACAAAGGCCGGCTTGGCCTCGCCGACGCCGCCGAACACGCCGAACGGGTCAACCAGGCCGCTATATCGAAACACGCCAAGGTCGGCGGCGCGCAGCACGTCCTCGGCGCGAAATCCCGGATCGGGACGCGAGACGATGGCGTGATAGTCCGAAAGCGGCGAGCCGATGGCCCGCGCCAGGCGGCCGGGACGGCGATGGTGCGGCAGGAAACCCAGGGTTTCGCCGTTGCGCCGGATGATCGCGACCCGCGCATCTTCACGAACCAAACCAACGGCTTGCGCGAAATCAGGGCCCAGCAGGGGGCTGTGAAAAGCCGGCTCCGCGACGGCCATGGCGCGCCAGAGCGCCGCATCGGCGGGCGTGACAAGGCTCGGGTGGAGGGTCTCGACGTCCAGCATAGCCACTTGTCCTAGTGCAAAGCGGTTAGGGAATGATGGAAGCCGGGCTGCAACCCCGAGGCCAGTTCCCCGCCGCTAAACCCAGGATGGGGATCGGCGATGACGCCGACGCGGAGATCGTCAGGGCGAAGGTGGCCTTCAGGATCCGCTCCAGCCCCTGCTGGTCGATCGCGTCGAAGGCGGCGGGCTGGTCTGAATCGACGTCGAACACCGCCAGCAGCGTTCCGGCGCTGTCGAACACCGGCACCACGATCTCGCTCTGCGAACGGCCGTCGCAGGCGATGTGGCCGGGGAAGGCGTGGACGTCGGCGACCAGCTGGGTCTGCCCCGTCTGCGCCGCCGCGCCGCACACGCCCCGGCCAAAGGCGATGCGCAGGCAGCCCAGCGAGCCCTGATAGGGCCCGACCACCAGCTCGCGTTCCTTTGCCGGATCAACGACATAGAAGCCGGTCCAGAAGTAGTGGTCGAAGCTGCTGGCCAGCATCGAGGCCACGGTCGCCATGCGCGCCGTCAGGTTGGGTTCGCCGTCCAGCACCGAGGCGATCTCGTCGGCCACCTCGGCGTAGCGAACGGCCCGATCCTTGCTCAGGAAGTCGGCGGCGAGGGTCTTGTCGTTGAAAGATTCAGCCATGGCGGGGATATAGCGCGTTCGGGGGTGATTGCGAGGGGCGTCGCGGACATGCGTTCGCAGCCTCACGCGGGAGACCGCTGAGTTAGGTGGGGAGGCGCGAAGCGGCCGGGACGAACCCGGATGACCGTGATGTGTTTTGTGCGTTTCGGCTCGACCTGTCCGCTTCGCCAAGCTGTTCTTGACCGTGAGGATTGGGGCACACGAGCGTGAGTTTCAGCTCTGATTCCCAACTAGCCCCCGGACGGGCGCGCATCTTGTCGATCGGTTAATCCGTCTCGACGCCGACGATGTGCGATAGGCGGACTCTGATCCCCGCCCTGTGATCCACGCCGTTCCGCGCCCAGGCTTCCGGTGGTCCCGGATCAATCCAACGAACAGACCACCATCGTCCTCGACGCGGGACCACGCTGCCCCGCTCAGCTTCATCACCCGTCGCCGCTTTGGGCCGGTACCAAGCGCCCTCCCCCTGCGACGGGGACAGCTATGATTATGCCGCCGGTTTGAGCGCGGAGGATTGGCGCGACCAACTATTTTACAGCGTGTTGATTTCGTTGAGCTCGGCCCTGGAAAGAACGGGGATTGGGCGCTCTCTATCCCCATACTCCACCGTCATTCCCGCCCTTGTGGCGGGAACCCTTCGTGTCCGCCGCACGTGCGGGAGGGGCGAAGTGCGCGCGCACTTCGCTGGCGCCTCACGTGTCAGCTGACACAGGGGTTCCCGCCACAAGGGCGGGAATGACGGTGATGTATTGGATGGGGCGCAAGCCCACCTTCGCGCCGAAGGGAGCCATCCTTACATCTCACGGCGAGACGATCGCCGGTCTGTCCAGGTTGCTCAAGGACGGCGCTCCGCGCCGCCGCGGAGCGGCCGGTCGCAGACCGGTCCTTGACCAACCTGGACAGACCGGCACGCTGCAGCCTCCAAGAGATGTAAGGATGAGCGGGACGCTGGGGCGTCCGCTTTTTGGCGGGAAGGCAAAGGGCGCTCTCGACCCAAATCGGACGCGCAACTCCCGTCTCTTACAGGGCTTCGGGAAACGTGGTTAGCTCAACCATGACCTTCAGATGGATCAGCCTAGTCGCGCTTGGCCTGGCGCTTTCGTCGTGCTCGGACGGAGGATTCGGCGGCCAGACCCGGCAGTTTTCTGGCGTCTGGCTCTACCAGTTCGAAGGTTCGACCTTTGTCGAAGACGCAACCGCGATACCGAAGGAGTACCCAGCCCCTGAAGAGACAGACTGGCTGGAGTGGGTCGATCAGCCGCGTCTGGGAACGCTCATGGAGAAGAGCCTGAGCAATGGGGACTGTTATACGGTGCAACCGATCCTGGTCACTTTTGTCGGTCGCAGGACGTACCATCCATTTGGCGGCGCGGGTCACATGGGACAGCATCGTTCAATGGTGACGGTGAACAGAACGATCTCGGCAGAGCGGCTCGGCCCGTCATTCTGCTACGCCCGCTAGCCACCCCAAACAGAAGTTCGAAGGGTCTGCTGTTGGGCTGTGAGGCCCAAGGTCCGCATTCCAGACGGGCTTTGATTCCTTTCCCGACCCCACCCGCCATTCGCGATGTCCGCCTTGGGCGTCTGCCGCCGCAACCGCCGGCCTCCGAGCCGGTGGTTGCGCAGCCTCTCGCAATAGTTGCGCCGTCCGGCCTTTATAGACATAGTCCGGCCAGTATCGGGGGATCACATGAACATGTATTTCGTCGCCGGCGGCGTAGCGCTCGGCGTCTTCGTCATTGGATTCCTGATCGCGCTTGTTCTGCGCCGGGTGGTCCCGACCAACGAAGTTCACATCGTCCAGCGCGGGCGGTCTCGCGTCAGCTACGGCGCCAGTCAGTCGGCCGGAAACGTCTACTACGAGTGGCCGGCCTTCCTGCCCAGGATCGGCGTCCTGGTGACCAAGTTCCCGGTCTCCATCTTTGACGTGAACCTGAAAGACTACGAAGCCTACGACACCGGTCGCCTCCCGTTCCGGGTGGACGTGCAGGCGTTCATGCGGATCGCAAAGTCGGACACGGCGGCGGAAAAGGTCGCCAATTTCGACGAGCTGCAACATCAGCTGTCCGGCATTCTGCAGGGCGCCGTCCGGAACGTGCTGGCCACCCACAAGCTCGAAGACATCCTCGAAGCCCGATCAACCCTGGCCGAGGCCTTTACCGCCCAGGTGGACAAGCAGCTGCTGGCGTGGGGCGTCGAGACGGTCAAGAACATCGAGTTCATGGACATCCGCGACAGCGCCAATTCGCAGGTCATCGCCAACATCATGGCGAAGGAAAAATCCCGCATCGATCGCGAGAGCCGGGAGGCCGTGGCGATGAACAGCCAATTTGCCCAGACCAAGGAGATCGAGGCTCAACGCATCGTCGAGGTGAACAAGCAGGACGCTCTGCAGCAGGTCGGAATGCGCACGGCCGAGCAGGAAAAGCAGGTCGGCATCGCCAAGCAGGTCGCCGAGCAGGAAGTTCTGGTCGCCCAGAAGGACACCACCGAACGTGAGATGGATGTGAAGCGGGTCGCCGATACGCGCTCCGCCGACATCGCCAAGGGGGTTGCGGAAGTTCAGGCCGCCCAGGAGCGCGAGGTCATGATCATCCGGGCGGAGGGGCAACGCCGCCAACAGGTCATCGCCGCCGAGGCTGAACGTCAACGGCTTGAGCTGGTCGCGCAAGGAACGCTGGCGCAGCAGAAACTCGACGCCGAAGGATTACTGGCGCAGGGCCAGAGCCGCGCCGAAGCCGAGCGGCTCCTGCTTCTGGCGCCGGTCTCGACGCAGATTGAACTCGCCAAGGAAATCGGCGGCAACGACGGCTACCAGACCTACCTGGTGCGCGTGGAGCAGATCAAAGCCGGGCAGGCCGTGGGTGTCGCCCAGGCTGAGGCCCTGAGCGCCGCCGACATCAAGGTGATCGTGACGGGCGGCGACGTGCCCCAGGGTATGAATAGCATCACCGACGTGTTCAGCGCGCGGGGCGGCCAAGCCCTGGGAGCGATGCTGGAGGGGCTGGCTCAGACAGACGCAGGCAAGGCCGTGGTGGAGCGGGCAACAAAGGGCGCTGCAAAGCCCAAGGAGTAGCGTCGTACAGGTCCGTGCGGCCGCCCGACGGGATGTCAGTGAGCCGACCTTCGCAACGTCCGCATTCCGCGCTTCGCCCCGCCGCTAGAACTCCTCCCAGGTCCCCGGCCGCGACGCCGGCGCGATCTTTAGGGCGTTGGCGCCCTGCACGTAGCGCTGGCGGAAGCTCTCGCGGGTGGGGGCCGTGGTCGGCCGCGCCGCCGGCCGCGCGGGCGCGCGTGGGCGCAGTTCGTGAACCTCCGCCCCGACCTGGAACCGTCCAACCAGCCGCTCCAGTTCAGCCGCCTCGGTGGCCAGGGTGTGGCTGGCGGCGGTGGACTGCTCGACCATGGCGGCGTTCTGCTGGGTGACCTGGTCCATCTGGTGGACCGCCTGATTGACCTCGGTCAGGCTCAGCGCCTGCTCCCGCGATGAGGCGGCGATCTCGCCGACCAGGTCGTTGATCTCGACCACCTGCCCTAGGATCTGTTCCAGGGTCTGGCCGGTCTCGCCGACCAGCTTGACGCCCTTGCCGACCTGTTCGGTAGAGGTGCGGATCAGAGCCTTGATCTCCTTGGCGGCGTCGGCGGAGCGCTGGGCCAGGGCCCGCACTTCCTGCGCCACCACGGCGAAGCCCCGGCCCGCATCGCCGGCCCGGGCCGCCTCGACGCCGGCGTTCAGCGCCAGAAGATTGGTCTGGAAGGCGATCTCGTCGATGACGCCGATGATGTTGGTGATCGACTGTGACGACTTCTCGATGCCGCCCATGGCCTCGACGGCCTCCTTGACCACCACGCCGCTGCGTTCGGCGCTGGTTCGGGCGCTTTGCGTGACCTGGCGAGCCCGGTCGGCGCCCTCGGCGCTGCGTTTGACGGTCGCGGTGATCTGGTCCAGCGCGGCGGCGGTCTGCTCCAGGCTGGCGGCCTGCCGCTCGGTGCGCTGGGCCAGGTCGTCGGAGGCGTTGCTGATCTCGGCGCAGCCGTTGCGGATGCTGCGGGCGGCGTTGAGGATGCCGGCCATGGTCGCCTGCAGGCTCTCGACGGCGGCGTTGAAGTCGCGCGGCATCTTGCGAGCGTCGGCGGCGAAGTCGTCCTCGCTCATCCGCCAGATCAGGTCGCCGTCGGCCAGCTTCTCCATGCCCTCGCCCAGGGCGGCGACCGCGTCGGCCTGGGCCTCGGCGAAGGCCTGCGCTTCGGTCTCGTGGCGCTGGCGCTCGATCTCGGCCCGGGCCCGCTCGGCTTCCTGTTCGGCGCGGCGGCGCTGGCCGTCGGCCAGATCGTGGCGGAAGCCGTCCAAAGCGCGGGCGATGGCGCCGATCTCGTCGCCGCCGCCGACGCCGGGGATCGGCTGGTCGTAGCGTCCCGCGCTCAGGCCGTCGACCGAGCGGCTCAGTCCGGCCAAGGGCGCGCGCACCAGGGCCGCGCTGGCGAAGAACAGGGCGGCGAGGACGGCCAGGGTGATCAGAACACCGCCGGCGAAAAGGATCCTGGCCATCTTGTCGGCCGGGCCGGTGATGGCCGCGACCGGCACGTCCATCACCAGGGCCCAGGTGGTGTTGAGGGTCGGCAGGGCGATCGGGCGAACGATGCGGATCATCGGCACGTCGCCGGCGACCACGCCCTTGATCTCGACCGCCTCGCCGCCCCCCAGCACGGCCCTGACCGCCTCGGCGCCGGGGTCGGCATAGGCCTTCATGCGCAGGGCGGCATCGGGGTGAGCGACCCATTGTCCGCCGGCCGACACCAGCATCACGCGGCCGCCGCCCAGCGGGTGCAGGGCGCCCAGCGCCTTGGAAAGGTTGGTCAGCGACATGTCCAGACCGGCGACGCCGATCAGCTTGCCGCCGGAGATCACCGGCAGGGCGACGGACGACATGGCGACCTGTCCGCCGGCGATGGTCTCGAAATAGGGCTCTGTGAGGGTCGGCTTCGCCGATTTCGCCACGCCCGTGTAGTAGGCCTCGGCGAAGTCGGAGCCGTCGGACTCGGCCTCAAGGGATGGGGCGCCGTTCTGGTTGACCCAGTAGACCGAGAAGCGGCCGTCCTTGTTGGAGGCCAGGGTCGCGTTGGCGACGAACTCGGCGTCCTTGCCGTCCAGCGCGTTGGGCTCGGCCATGAACCAGGCGCCCATGACGCTGTCGGTGGCCAGGGCGTTGGGCTTGACGATGGCCATGAACTTGTCGCGGTCGACCAGTCCGGCCTCGTGCGCCGCAGCGATCGAGCCGCGCATGGCGCCCGCCGCGGCGGCGGCGGACGTGATGTCGACGCGCACCTGCTCGATCGCCTCGTCGGCCACCGCTCCCGCATACTGGTTGGTCAGGCCCGAGACGATGGTGCTGGTGTGGGACGACACCGCCAGGGCGGCGCCGATCAGCAACAGCCCGATCGCCAGGCCGGCGACCAGGATCAGCTTCCAGGCGATCGTCATGCGACGGAACGCGGACATAGGCGGGGGCTCCGGGACGGTCAGGCCCGCCACTCATCGCCTCCGAATCGTGAATCCCGCATTAACCACGTTCAGGTGCGACGTTTTGGTAGATGCTCCCTCCTTGGGGGAGCTGTCGCGGAGCGACTGAGGGGGCCTAATGCGGCCTGAGCCCGTGCTGCCCCCTCCGGCCCTCCGGGCCACCTCCCCCAGCGGGGGAGGATCTACGCTGACCGCCCGTAGCGCGCCTTTACCGGCTGGTAGCTGTCCCAGACCACGCCGTCGGCCACCGAGCGCAAGAGCTTGATGTATTCGGCATGCGACCAGGCCAGGGGCGTGGCCGAATCCGTGCCCTCCCCGCGCGTGTAGCCATGGGGGCTGGCCGCGCCGACGCCGTCCCAGACCTGTTCGGGGATCAGCAGGCCGTCATTGGCGAACAGCTCCATGGCCTTCACATAGGTCTGACGGATCGGCTCCAGCCCGCCAGGCGCCGGCTTGCCGTTCAGGGTGATGCGGGCCAGTTCATAGTGACCGCGCTCGCCGGTGAAGATCGGCCACACCCGGCCGCGCTGACCCGGCGCCATCTGACCGCCCGCGCCATAGTTGCCGCCTGACGTCACATCCTCGCCATAGCCGTCGACGCCATAGCGCCGCCAGCCCGGGAAGGTCCCCTCCACGCCCGGGAAGGTGAAGCCGTAGCGGACGCGATACAGGTCCTCCATCGACTCGTCGTCCAGCTCTGGCAGGGAGGCCACGACAGCAGGGTCGTCGGCCCGCCGGACGCCGTAGCGCACCAGCTCCAGGAAGCCGCCGTCCAGCATCTTGTCCTCGGCCACCGGCTGCTGGCCGTTACGCGCCTCGACGGGACTCTTGTTGTCGGGGTCCTGGTCGCTGTTGAGGCGCAGGAAATAGTGACCGTCGCCCAGCGAGCCCTTCGTCGTCACCATCCGGCTCTCGACCAGGGCCGAATAGTCGTCGGCGGTCTTGCGATAGCGAGCGGCCGAGGCCGCGTCGCCCGAAGCCTGAGCTATGTCGCCGGCCACGACCAGTCCAGCGATCACGGCCGCCGTGGTCGAGGGCGAATAGCCGCCCTGCTCTTCCCAGCGTTCCTGCTGGGTGAAGGGCGGCTTGATGGTCTCGTGGTTCCAGTCCAGCCCGACCTTGCCGCCGGTCACCAGGAAGTCGGCGGCCGGCTTGATCATGCGGGCGTAGTAGGCCTTGAGCTCGGCGTCCGACAGCCAGCCCTGCTTCCACAGCTTCCAGCCCAGCATGATCGGCATGGCCGTCTGGTCCAGCTGGACGCCGACCCATTCCGGCGTACCGTCCACCTGAGACTTCTGCTGGAACCAGCCACCGACGCCGGTATTGCCCTTGGTCTTGGCCCCCACCTGCACCGTCGGCAGATAGTGGAAGGCAGCCAGCGGGGTCTGGATGTCGCCCAGCGCCGCCAGGGCCATGGCGCACTGATAGAAGTCGCGCGGCCACACGGCCTTGTAACCCGTCGAGGACTTGGTCGCGTCAACCGTGTCGCCCCAAGGGTTGGACAGCGAGGCGATCAGGGCGCCGGCATGGGTGCGGTCCTCCTGCACCTTCAGCATCAGGGCGCTGGCCTGGACCAGCTTGCCGCCGTCCATCGCCGCTTCACGCAGGCGGGGCAGCTCGGTGAGCGAGGCCAGATAGTCTTCCCAGCCGACATGCGCGCCCTCACCGTTGTAGCGGGCCAGAACCTCGGCGTAGCCGGTCTTCAGCGAGCCGTCGGCGGCGGCAGCGCTGGCGGCGGCGGTGGAGCCAAAGCCGATGGCGTAGTCGACGGTGACCTCGCCGCTGGTCGCCGGCAGCTGGCCCGTCAGCATGATCACGCCGCGATCCTTGCCGGTGGAGGCGTAGAGCTTGTCCAGCTTGCCGTGCGCCTTCAGGTCGGTCAGGCCGTCCGACGCGCCGATGAAGCCGGCGCTGGCGGCCGCGAAGGGCTGGGCGCCCTTCAGGGTCAGGAAGACGCCGACCTCGTTGGCGGTCAGGGCGGTCTTGCCGGCCGCGCCCGCGTCGTTGGCGCCTGTGTTGGCCATGTGCGGCTCGAGCAGCAGATAGGGCGTCACCGGTCCCTTCAGCGCCTTGACCGTCACGCGCATGAACAGGCTCTGGCGGTCGGGATCGGTGAAGATCGACTTCTCGATGACGAAGCGGCCCTGCTTGTCGGTCGTGGTGATCCTATAGGCCGGCGACAGCGGCCGGCCTTCTGCGTCGACATGCAGATATTCGGTCCTGGCGACCGTGTCGGGGCCCTCGACGGCCAGGCCGGTCGCGGTCTGCACCGCGAAGCGCAACTGCTTGATCTGGGCCTCGTGGATCAGGCCGTACATCGTCTCGGTCAGCACGCCGTCGGCGACCGAGAACCACACCTTGGACACCGTGCCCGTGCGGCCGCCGTCCCGGTAGGCGCCGTTGACATAGGCCTCGTACGACGCGCCGACGCCGGTCTTGGCGGCATAGGCCCAGGTCGAGGGCGCGCCGGGAGCACCCGGCGCGGTCTGGGCGGCGGCTGCGCCGGTCAGGGCCGAGACGGCGGCCGTGGCCAGGGCGAGGGTCTTGATCATACGCATAGGGGAACAGCCTCTTGAAAGGAGGAAAGGATCAGGCGCGCGCGGGCGCCGGCAGGGTCTTGGGGACTTCATCGGGATCGGTGACGGCGAAGACCGAGATGGCGGCGATGAAGAACGCCCCCGCCCCCAGCACCAGGGCGTAGATCGCCTGGCCGCCGAAGAAGGTCTTCAGCAGCAGGCCCAGCACGGTAGCGGCCAGCAGTTGCGGGATGACGATGAAGAAATTGAAGATGCCAATATAGACGCCCATCTTCCGGGCCGGCAGGGCTCCGGCCAGGATCGAATAGGGGGCCGACAGGATCGAGCTCCAGGCAAAGCCGACGCCGATCATCGAAATCCACAGCAGACCCGGATCCTTGATGAAGGGGATCGACAGCAGGCCCAGCCCGCCCAGCACCAGGTTGATCGCGTGGCTGGTCTTGCGGCTGGTGGCCCGGGCCAGGGCCGGGATGATCAGGGCCGCGAGGGCCGCGACGCCGTTATAGGCGGCGAACAGCACGCCCACCCAGTCGGGCGCCGGCGTTGTAGGCCGCCGAGGTCGGGTCGCTGGCGTGATAGTGGAACGCCGTCACCGCCGCCGTAGTGTAGATCCACATGGCGAACAGGCCAAACCACGAGAAGAACTGCACCACCGCCAGCTGCTTCATGGTGGCGGGCATGGCGAACAGGTCCTCGACCACCTCCAGGAAGCCGTTCTGGGCCCCGCCCTTGTTCTTGAAGGCGGCGGCGACCAGCTGGCAAAGGCCGAAACCGGCGACCAGGGCGGCCAGGACGTAGAGCTCCTTTTCCAGCTTCAGGGCCAGGATCAGGGTCACGGCGATCGCGCCGGCCACGGCCCAGACCACGCCGCCGGTCAGCAGGGCGCGGACAGGACGGTCGGCCAGCGGCGCGGCGACGCGGTCCTCGACAGGCAGGGCGGCCAGACGCTGGGCCTCGAACGCCTCGACCTGCTCGGGGCTGTATTCGCGGGTGGTGAAGACCGTCCACATCACGGCCAGCAGCAGGCCCGCGCCGCCGGTGTAGAAGGCGATCCGCACCGCGTCGGGCACATGGCCGGGCGCGGCGGTGTTGGCGACGTTGAACCAGTTGGTCAGCATCCAAGGCAGGGCCGAGGCCAGCACCGCGCCCGTGCCGATGAAGAAGCTCTGCATCGCATAGCCGGTGGTGCGCTGGTCCTCGGGAAGCTGGTCGCCGACGAAGGCGCGGAACGGCTCCATGGTGATGTTGATCGAGGCGTCCATCACCCACAGCGTCGCCGCCGCGATCCACAGGACCGGCGCATTGGGCATGACCAGCAGGGCGGCGCTGGTCAGGATCGCGCCCCAGAAGAAATAGGGCCGGCGACGGCCCAGGCGTCCCCAGGTCTTGTCGCTGAAATGGCCGATGATCGGCTGGATCAGCAGGCCGGTGGCGGGCGCGGCGATCCACAGGATCGCCAGGTCGTTCACATCAGCGCCCAGGGTCTGGAAGATGCGGCTGACATTGGCGTTCTGCAGGCCAAAGCCGATCTGGATCCCGAAGAACCCAAAGCACATGTTCCAGATCTGGAAGAGATTCAGCCGGGCCTTGGTCATCCGCTTCCCCCGATCGCCCATCGGTTGGCCCGACGATGCGCAAGTTTTTTCATTACGTTTCGCGGCGGGCATTTGCGCACGGGAGTCCGCCCGGCGCAATCGTGATTTCCCGTATTGCGAGGGATTTCAGAGCCCATACGATGAAGCCTCACGCCCCGCACGGAGGCTCATCGCCCGGTCGGCGCGACCAAGCCCTCAAAATATCTTCAGGGTTTTGCATATATTTGCATCACCCTTCAGAGCCACGGCCTCCACCACCCGATGAACGCTGTGCGCGGCCCCCTGTCGCCGCCCGGGCCGGGCAAAAAAGCCGGGAGACGCTCCACGGCGAACCACCGCGCCTGGACTTGCCAAGCTGGGCCGGCGATGCCTTAAAAGGCCTATGAAAACTTTTGCGGCAAAATTTGCAGTCGACGGAATCCCCGCATGAGCAAGGGCGTCACCCGGCTGGAAGACCTGGCCAAGATGGCCGGCGTGTCGATCGCGACCGCCTCGCGGGCGCTGAACGACAGCCCCGCCGTCAACAAGCGCACCAAACAGCTGATCTGGAAGCTGGCGCGCGAGCACGACTATCCGTTCCGCCGCTACATGCCTGCCGGGCCGATCGGCGCCGACGGCGTCATCGCCCTGGTGACACCGCGTCCGCAGGGCCGGGAGGGCCGGCTGAGCGACCCCTTCTTCCTCGAGCTTCTGGCCGGCGTCGGTGAGGCGGCGCGTGAGCGCGGCTGCGACGTGATCATGAGTCATTTCTCGCCGACCAGTTACGACGACCTGTCGGCGGCGATGAACACCAGCCGGGCCGACGGCGTGATCTTCCTCGGTCAGAGCACCGCTGCACGCGGCGTTCAACCGCCTGTCGGAAACCGAAGGGCGCTTCGTGGTCTGGGGCGCGCAACTGCCCGACCAGAACTACTGCTCGGTGGGCTCCGACAACCCGATGGGCGGACGCCGGGCGACGCTTCACCTGGCGCGACTGGGCCGCAAGCGCATCGTCTTTCTGGGCGACACCGAGGCCTGAGGCCATGCAGCGGCATCGCGGCTATCTGGACGCTCTTGAGCACCAGAAGCTCAGCATCGACCCGGAGCTGATCGTGCCGGCCCACTTCGAGGTCGAGATCCGCCGAGGCGGCCATCGACTCCCTGATCCATCGCGGCGTCACCTTTGACGGCGTGGTGGCAGCCTCCGACCTGATCGCCCTGGGGGCCATTCGCGCCCTGAAACATGCCGGACTTTCCGTGCCCGGCGACGTCTCGGTGGTCGGCTTCGACAACGTGCCCTTCGCCCGCTACAGCAGCCCCGCCCTCAGCACCATCGCCCAGGACACGGCCAAAGCCGGCCGGCTGATGGTGTCCAAGCTGCTGGACGCCAGCGGCGAAAAGGCCAGCCGCTCGGAGCGGGTGCCCACGGACCTGATCATCCGCGAGAGTTGCGGGGGGTAGCGCTCCAAATCCTCCGCTCTCCCCGGCGAACGGATTTTGAGGGGCATTCAACCGACGCCTAGGTTTTCCGCGCCATCAGCCCGCCGCAGGGCGGCACGACACCGGCCTCCGACAGGTTGACGCTGTCGATCACAGCCCAGCCGTCCGGCAGCGACCAGGCGACGGGCTCGTGGCCCAGGTTGAAGGCGCACAGCAGCGCGCCAGCCCCCTCCCCGCGCTCGAAGATCAGCAGCGGCGTGTTGGTCTCGACAAAGCTCACCCTGCCTGTCCGCAACGCCGGCCAGGCGCGGCGCAGGCTGATCAGCCGGCGCGCCACGTTCAGCGTCGAGGCGGGATCGGCGTCCTGAGCGTCGACCGCCAGCGGCAGGTGCGCCGGGTCGACCGGCAGCCAGGGCTCGACCTCCGAGAAGCCGGCATTGACTGCGCCCGACACCCACGGCATCGGCGTGCGGGCGCCGTCGCGACCCAGGGTCAGCGGCCAGTTGGCGATCGCCTCGGGATCGCGCAGGCGCTCGAACGGCACGTCGGCCTGGGGCAGGCCCAGTTCCTCGCCCTGATAGACGAAGACATTGCCGCGCAGGGTCACCAGCAGCAGCAGCGCCATCTCGGCGAAGGCCTTGCGGTCGCGGCCCTCGGCCCAGCGCGACACGGCGCGCGGGGCGTCGTGGTTGGAGAAGGTCCAGGAGGGCCAGCCCTCGCCCTCACCGCCCATCCACATGGCCGCACCTTCGCGCACCATCTCGGCGGTCAGGCGATCGGCATAGAGGTAGAGGAAACCATAGGCGCTGTTGAGGCGATCCTCGCCGGCGGTGAACAGCTTCATCTCGCGATCGGCGTGGTCGCCGCCGACCTCGGCCACCGAGAAGCGGCCGCCGTGGGCGTCGGTCAGGGCCCGCAGACGGCTCAGGAACGCCGGAATGTCGGCGTGGCTCTGGTTGTGGATCTTGTCCTGGAAGTCGAACGGCCGCGTGCGCTTGCCGCCGGGCGGCAGGGGCGGATTGTCGGTCAGGGCCGGGTCGTGCATCGAGAAGTTGATGGCGTCGAAGCGGAAACCCTCGACCCCGCGGTCGATCCAGAACCGGGCGGTGGCCAGCAGGGCGTCCTGCACGGCCGGCGCATGCACGTTCAGCTGCGGCTGCGAGGCCAGGAAGTTGTGCATGTAGTACTGGCCGCGCCGCGCGTCCCAGGTCCAGGCGGGGCCGCCGAACACCGACTGCCAATTACTGGGCGGCGAGCCGTCCGGCTTGGCGTCGGCCCAGACATACCAATCCGCATACGGATTGGTGCGGTCCTGGCGGCTGGCCTCGAACCACGGATGCTCGTCTGAGGTGTGCGAGAACACCTGGTCGATGATCACCTTCAGGCCCAGGCCGTGGGCCTTTTCGATCAGGCGATCAAAGTCGTCCAGCGTGCCGAAGATCGGATCGACGTCCAGATAGTCGGACACGTCATAACCGAAGTCCTTCATCGGCGACTTGTAGAACGGCGACAGCCAGATGGCGTCGACGCCCAGCGAGGCGATGTGCTCCAGCCGCGCGGTGATACCCGGCAGGTCGCCGACGCCGTCGCCGTTGGAGTCGGCGAAGCTGCGCGGATAGACCTGATAGATCACCGCGCCGCGCCACCATTCGGCGTCCATCGCAGGCTCTACAGCCGGACGTGAAAGAACCTTGACCGTCACTGTAGCCCCTCGGAAACGCAGATCATGTAGTCCAGCGGGCCGACCTCGACCCGATAGCTGCCGGGCGCGCTGACCGCCCCGGCGCAGACGCCCCGCACCGATCGCCACGCGCGCGAGGTCGTCTCGACCTCGACATTGGCGGTGATCGGCGTGGAGCCCGTATTGTAGATGACCAGATACTCAGCCCCCTCCGCCAGACGGGAAAAGGCCAGCAGGCCAGGCTTGTCGTTCTGGGCCCGCAGGACCTGACGTCCAGACCTCAAGGCCGGATGCGCGGCGCGGATCTTGGCCATGTCGGCGATGCGGCGATAGAGCGGCCCGTCCGTCCGGAAGCTGTCGGTCGCCGTCGTGGCCATTGCCCCGACCAGGCGGTTGTCGTTATAGGCGGCGACCTGGCTGGCGAACATGTCCTCGCGGGCGTCCGCATAGCCGCCGTCGCCGGTGAAGCCCTGCTCGTCGCCGTAATAGATCGTAGGCACGCCCCGCGAAAACATCATCAGGGCGTGGCCCAAGGTGACGCGGTCCAGCAGCTCGGCGTCGGACATGCCGGGATTGGCCGTCAGCACGAAGTGGCCGAACCGGCCCATGTCGTGATTGCCCAGGAAGGTCGGCAGCTGCAGCGCCGTCGCGGCGCCGCCCTCATAGAGGACGTCGCCGGCGAACACCCGCGCCAGGCGATCGGTGCCGGTCTTGCCCGCGACCAGCTCGGTGATCGCCGACTGGGTGGCGAAGTCCAGCACCGCAGGGAAGCGATCCACACGGGTGTGTCGCGCCAGGGCCGCGACATCGGTGTCGAACACCTCGCCGAAGATGTGGAAGTTCTCGATGCCCCGCGCCCTGGCCCGCGCCGTCATGGCCGGGATGAAGGCCTGCCAGAACTCGGGGTTCACGTGGCGGGCGGTGTCGATGCGATAGCCGTCGATGCCGAAGTCGTCGATCCACTGGCCGTAGATGTCGATGAAGCCCTGAACGACGCGGGGGTTCTCGGTGAACAGGTCGTCCAGCCCCGCGAAGTCGCCCAGCAGCGAGCTCTCGCCCGCGAACGTGCTGTCACCCCGGTTATGATAGTAGATCGGATCGTTCAGCCAGGCGGGCTTTTTGACGCCCTCCTCGCCGGCCGGAACATGGGGCGTATAGGCGTGATCGGGGCGCTTGAGCTTGCCGAAATCCTTGCCGTCGAAACCGTCATTGATCGCCGCCCCCGCCACGCCGCCGCGCCGGACATAGGGGTAGTCGGCCTTGCCGCGATAGGCGCAGTCATTGGCCGGGCACTCGCGATAGCGGATCACGTCGGCGGTGTGGTTGGCGATGATGTCCATATAGACCTTCATCCCCCGGGCGTGCGCCGCGTCGACAAAGGCCTTGAAGTCGGCGCGCGTGCCGAAGTGCGGATCGACGTCGGTGAAGTCGGTGATCCAGTAGCCGTGGTGCGCGGCGGATTCGTGACCCGGCGCGCCCTGCACGGCCTTGTTGCGGAAGATCGGCGCCAGCCAGACCGCCGTCGCGCCCAGGCCCTGGATGTAGTCCAGACGCGCGGTCAGGCCCTTGAGGTCGCCGCCGTGATAGAAGCCCGCCCGCGCCGGATCGAAGCCCGTCGTCAGCGGACCGCCCGGCAGGCCGCCGCGATCATTGGCCTTGTCGCCGTTAGCGAAGCGGTCGGGCAGGACGAAATAGATCACCTCGTCCTGAGGCTTGCGCTGGAGATAGGGCGCGGCCGGACCTGCGGCGAAGGCTTGCCCGCCCGCCGTCGTCAGGGCGCTCGCGGCCGTCACGGCCAGCAGCGCGCGGCGCCAGGAATCCCAGGCTGACATCGTTTCCCCCTGCCGCGCGGTCGATCTCGAAGGCCGGACCGCTTCACTGCAATTATTTGCATAAATTTGCAGACGACCGCCACACCTGTCAATCAGGAGAACAGCGACATCTCCGCCACACCCTGCCCAACACCAAGGCGCATAAGGGGAAAATACCCCCTCACAATCCTGTATCGGGCACATAGACCGGCATCCTGCAGAGTGGCCTGTAATTTTTTGAGTTGATTACCGCCTGTTAATTTGCAGTAATTTGCGACAACGGCTTCCACAGCAGCGTCAGAAACGCAGGCAGCCGATGCAGGGAGGGTGAGACCATGATGACGAGACACCAGCGCAACCGTGCGCTTCTGATGAGCGGAGCCGCCACGAGCCTGGCGCTCAGCTTCGCCGCCTTCGGGACGGCCAACGCCCAACAGGCCGCCGCCGAAGACAAGGCCGTGGTCGAGGAAATCGTTGTCACCGGCATCCGCCGCGGCATCGAAGGCGCCATCACCCTCAAGAAGGATTCCAGCTCGATCGTCGAAGCCATCTCGGCTGAAGACATCGGCAAGCTGCCGGACGTGTCGATCGCCGAGTCGATCGCCCGCCTGCCCGGCCTGACTGCACAGCGCCTCGACGGCCGCGGCCAGGTCATCTCGATCCGGGGCCTGGCGCCCGACTTCACCACCGCCCTGCTGAACGGCCGCGAGCAGGTCTCGACCGGCGACAACCGCGGCGTCGAGTTCGACCAGTATCCGTCGGAACTGCTGAGCGCCGTGGTGGTCTACAAGACCCCCGACGCCGGCCTGATCGGCCAGGGCCTGGCCGGCACCGCCGACCTGCGCACCGTGCGTCCGCTGGCCTTCGGCAAGCGCGCCCTGGCCGTCGGCGCCCGCTACGAGTGGAACGACATCGGCGCGCTGAACGCCGGCACCAAGTCGCACGGCAACCGCTTCAACGTCTCGTACATCGACCAGTTCATGGACAAGACCCTGGGCGTCGCCATAGGCTACGCCCACATGGAGTCGCCCTATCAGGCCGAACGCTGGAACGCCTGGGGCTACCCCACCGACAGCGCCGGCAACCTGGTGGTCGGCGGCGCCAAGCCCTACGTGCAGTCCAGCATGCTCAAGCGTGACGGCGTCATCGGCGTGTTGGAATACGCCCCGACCGACAACTTCACCTCGTCGCTGGACGTCTTCTATTCGCAGTTCAAGAACCACCAGATCCAGCGCGGCATCGAGCTGCCGCTGGTCTGGGGCGGCGTTCCGCTGACGGCCGCCACGGCCAAGGGCGGGTTCGTCACGGCCGGCACATTCAATGGCGTCAAGGGCGTGGTCCGCAATGACGGCAACGACCGCGACAGCACCATCAAGTCGCTGGGCTGGAACAACAAGCTGAAGGTCGGCGACGCCTGGACCCTGTCCAGCGACCTCAGCTGGTCGAAGGTCGAGCGCACCGACACGATCATCGAGAGCTATTCGGGCACCGGCCGCTCCGGCGTCGGCGCCACCGACAACATGACCTTCGCCATGAACGGCGACGGCGTGGCGATCTTCAAGTCGACCCTGAACTACGCCGATCCGAACATCATCAAGCTGACCAGCCCGCAGGGCTGGGGCGGCGACATCATCGCCGGCGGCCAGGACGGCTATCTGAACAAGCCGAAGATCGAGGATGAACTGAAGGCCCTGCGCCTGGACGCCAAGCGCGACCTGGGCGATGGCCTGTCGAGCATCGAGTTCGGCGTCAACTACAGCGAACGCTCCAAGGCGCTGGTCAATGACGAGTTCTTCCTGCGCGTGAAGGGTTCGCCCGCCAGCGTGGCGATCCCGTCCAGCGCCATCGTCGGCACGACCTCGCTGGCCTTCATCGGCATCGCCGGCATGGTCAGCTACGACCCGTTCGCCCTGATCAATTCGGGCGTCTACGATCTGGTCCGCAACCCCAACGCCGACGTGCTGGTCAAGAGCTGGGACGTCGAGGAAAAGGTCACGATCGGTTATCTGAAGGCCAATATCGACGCGGCCATCGGCGGCGTGCCGATCACCGGCAACTTCGGCTTCCAGCTGGTCAATACCGACCAGAGTTCGACGGCCCTGGCCGCCAGCGGCACCGGAACCGGCGTCACCCGCGCCAACCTGTCGGGCGGCAAGAGCTATGTCGACTTCCTGCCCAGCGCCAACATCCAGTTCCGCCTGCCCAACGAGCAGTCGCTGCGCTTCGCCGTCGCCCGCACCCTGGCCCGTCCGCGGATGGACCAGATGCGCGCCTCCAAGACCTTCAGCTATGACCCGGCCAAGGCCGGCTCGACGAACGTCAACCTGTCGCCCTGGAGCGGCAGCGGCGGCAATCCCGAGCTTGAGCCCTGGCGCGCCGACTCGATCGACGTCTCCTACGAGAAGTATTTCGGCCGTCAGGCCTATGTCTCGCTGGCCGCCTTCTACAAGGACCTGAAGAGCTACGTTTACGACCAGAACCTGGTCTTCGACTTCACGGGCTTCCCCACCGGCGGCAATCCGGAGCCGGCGATCCGCAAGGGCATCGTCAGCACGCCGCAGAACGGCAAGGGCGGCTCGATCAAGGGTGTTGAATTCGCGGCTTCGATCCCCGGCGCCCTGGTCCACCCAGTCCTGGACGGCTTCGGCGCCCAGTTCAGCGCCTCCAGCACCAAGAGCTCGATCCAGCCCAACGCCGGCGACCCGACCCAGGAAATCCCCGGCCTGTCCAAGACCGTGGCCAACCTGACCGTCTATTACGAGAAGAATGGCTTCTCGGCCCGGATCAGCGAGCGCTATCGCTCCAAGTTCCTTGGCGAGGTGTCGGGTTTCGGCAACGGCCGCAACTACCGGATGGTCAAGGGTGAGACCGTGGTCGACGGGCAGCTGGGCTACAGCTTCACCGACGGCCCGATGGAAGGCCTCTCGGCCCTGTTCCAGGTCAACAACATCACCGACGAGCCCTTCACCACCTATCAGAACGAAGAGCGCCAGGTGATCGACTACCAGCGCTATGGCCGCACCTACCTCGTGGGCCTCAGCTACAAGTTCTAGCCCCGTCTCCATCCCCCAAAGCCTTGAGCCCCTGTCGGTCCTGCCCGACAGGGGTTCTTTTTTGAGGGAGAGCGATAAGCTCGCCCCTGGGAGGGCGGCCATGAGCGACCAACGCATCAGGCAGGTGATCATCGTGGGCGGCGGAACCGCCGGCTGGATGGCGGCCGCCACCCTGACCAAGACCCTGGGCCCCGCCGTCGCTATTGGCCTGATCGAGTCCGACGAGATCGCCACCGTCGGCGTTGGCGAAGCCACCATCCCGCAGATCAAGCTGTTCAACGGCGTGCTGGGCCTGGACGAGGATGAATTCGTCCGCGAGACCCAGGGCACGTTCAAGCTGGGTATCGAGTTTGTCGACTGGGGCCGGCCGGGCGACCGCTACCTGCACGCCTTCGGGGCCTTGGGTCACGACCTGGGCCAGATCCCCTTTCATCACTACTGGCTGCGCCACCGCCAGACGGGGGGCGACACCCGCCTGTGGGACTATTCGCTCAACGCCATCAGCGCGCAGACGGGCCGCTTTGGCCGGCTGGCCACCGTGGGCGAGACGCGGCTGCCGGGCCTGGCCTACGCCTTCCATTTCGACGCCGGCCTCTATGCCCGCTACCTGCGCAAATACGCCGAGCAGCGCGGCGTGGTCCGCACCGAGGGCAAGATTCAGCAGGTGACCTTGCGCGAGCCCGACGGCTTCGTGGCGTCGGTGACCCTGGAAAGCGGCGAGGTCATCGGCGGCGACCTGTTCATCGACTGCTCGGGCTTCCGGGGGCTGCTGATCGAGGGTGCGCTGAAGACCGGCTATGAGGACTGGTCGCACTGGCTGCCCTGCGACCGCGCCCTGGCTGTGCCCAGCGCGCGCACCAAGCCCCTCCTGCCCTACACCCGCTCAACCGCCCGCTCGGCCGGCTGGCAGTGGCGGATCCCGCTGCAGCACCGCACGGGCAACGGCATGGTCTATTGCAGTCGCCACCTCGGCGATGACGAGGCCGCCGCGAGCCTGCTGGCCAATCTGGACGGCGAGCCGCTGGCCGACCCGCGCCCCCTGAAGTTCGTCACCGGGCGGCGCAGGAAGTTCTGGAACCGCAATGTCGTGGCCCTTGGCCTGGCCAGCGGCTTCATGGAGCCGCTGGAGAGCACCAGCATCCACCTGATCCAGACCGCGATCTCGCGCACCGCTCAGCCTGTTTCCGGACAAGCGCTGCGCCCCGGTGGTCGTCGATGAATATAATCGTCAAGCCGGGGTCGAGTTCGAGCGCATCCGCGACTTCCTGATCCTGCACTACAAGGCGACCACCCGCACCGACACGCCGTTCTGGCGCGACTGCGCGGCGATGGAGATCCCCGAGACCCTGGCCCGCAAGATCGACCTGTTCCGCAACGCCGGGCGGCTCTATCGCGAGGATGAGGACCTGTTCGCCGAGGTCAGCTGGCTGCAGGTTCTGCTGGGCCAGGGAATTGATCCGACCACGCATCATCCCCTGGCCAATGCCCTGACCGACGAGCAGTTGACGGGCTTCCTGTCCGACCTGCGCCAGATCCTGGGTCGCGCGGCCGGCGCCCTGCCCGCCCACGCCGACTTCATCGACCGCCATTGCAAGGCGCCGCCGCTGCAGAGCCGGCCTGCGGCGAAATGACCCATTAAGGTTGCCCTGCGATGCTCCCGATCGATTTTGGAGAGTCCCGATGGTCACGACGCCCAAGCCCCTCAAAGCGTTCCTCGCCATGACCGGCGCGGCCGTCGCGCTCAGCGCCTGCGCCAGCGGCGATGAGGCCCGGGCTCTGCGCCAGCCGGCCATGCCCCCCGTGGCGGTCGCCAAGGCTTCGCCCACCCGGCCGTTCTTCCGCAATGTCGCCATCCAGGAGATCGAGGGCGCGCCGGAGTTTCGCTGGTTCGACGGCGGCGGCGTCGTCACCACCCGTCCCACGCGCGTCGAGGTGCTCAACAGCCTGACCACCCACCTGCAGCGGGCCGACCTGCTGGCCGCCAGCCGCCAGGACAGCGAATACATGCTGTATGTGCGGTTCGACGACCTGCGCGGGCCCGACGTGTGGCTGGGAAGCGACAAGCTGGCCTCGGCCCGGGTCACCTTCCGGCTGGTACGCTGGCGCACCGGCGAAGTGGTCAGGGAAGAGCCGTTCGAAGCCAGCTATCGCGCCGAGTGGACGGGCTTCACGCCCGAGGTGATGCGCGCCGCCATCGCCGGTCCGATCGGCGCCTCCAAGGATCGCGTCATCGCCGCGCCGGGCGGGGCCGTGCTGGGCGTCGCCCTGGGCTATTACGTCAACCAGAACCTGGTCGCCTCGATCGAGCATGCGCCCATCGCCGGCGTCATTGGCGCGAGCCAGGCCGCCCAGATCGGCGGCCAGGAACGAACAGGCCCCGGCTTCGCCTCGGCCTTCGCAACCGCCCTCGCCGTCGGCACGGCCAGCGGCCGGTTCTCGGATCTTGAAGCCATGCTGGCCGGAGGCGCGATCAGCGCCGCGGGCGCTGCGGCCGGCCCTGTTCCCGTCTCGCGCGCCTATGCGTCGGGCGGCGAGATCACCTCGGCGTTCAACGGCAGGACCCGCCGTCTGGCGGCGACGCGCGGCCTGATGGACCTGGCCTTCGACCAGTTCATGGCCGGGCTCAGCACGGACGGTTCTGTGACCTACAAGCGCGCCGTCTCCTGCGCCGCCCTGAACGGCGACAGCGGCAAGGGCCCCTATCTACGCGAAACCGCCACCAGCTACGCCGTCGACTGCCCAGGCGCGACCTACAACACCAGCAACGTCACGCGGGCCTATCCCTCGCGATTCTAAACCTTGATGCTCATCGCCTTCATGAACCGCATGATCTCCAGCGGCTTCATGGCGGCGGTGTCGACATCGATCAGCACGCGCTTGATCTGGCCCTTGAACGGATTGGGCCCCTCATAGGCGCGCGAGACGCGGTTGCCGTGATCGGCGCCGACGCAGAAGCCGTCATAGCCCGGCGAGAACAGCACCCTGTCGAACGTCCGCTCGGCCACCTTGCGACCATCGACATACAGCGCCCCCCGCCCGTCGAAGGGCCGCGAGGTCATGGTCTGCTCGTACTTTACCTTGAAGGTCCCGCGCGGCAGCTTGGCGGGCGAGGCGATGACCTCCGTCCAGGGAACCAGGCTCGTTTGATAGATAAGCCGGCCCTTGTCGACGTACAGAACATAGCCGGCCGGCAGCGAGCCATGCGCCACCAGAACCCCGTCCTCGTCGCCGTTTGGCCGCGACAGCTCGATCTCGATCGAGTGGCTCAGGCCGCAGACAACGGGTGAGACATCGGTGGGGATCGGATCGATCGGCGGCCGGATATCCCAGCGTTTCCGAAGCCTTGCGGCGCGGGTCTGAACCAGCTTGAGCAGCAGCGGGCGGTCATCCAGCGGCAGCACGTCGTGCGCGACGGCCGCCTTGTTCCACTTGTCGATCAAACGCTTGACCACCTCGGGGTGGTCGCCGGACACGTCGCGCAGCTCGTTGGGATCCTTGCTGGTGTCGTACAGGCCCCAGTGGTCCTGCTCAAAGGGCTTGCCGCGCTGGTGCTGGGCCACCAGCCGCCAATCACCCTCCTGATAGGCGCGATAGCCGCCCAGCTCGTAATACTGCTCGGTCCGGGTCGCAGCCTTGGGCGAGGCGAAGGTCGGGGCGACGCTGGCGCCTTCCAGCGGCTTCTGCGGCTGCCCGCGATAGAGCTCCGGCTGGGTGACGCCGCAGGCCTCCAGCAGGGTCGGATAGAGGTCGACCACGTGGACGAACTGCTTGCGCAGGTCTCCCTTGGCGGCGACGCCCTTTGGCCAGGAGACGATCAGCGGATCGGCCACCCCGCCCATGGCGGTGTTCTGCTTGTAGAGCCGGTAGGGCGTGTTGGAGGCGTTGGTCCAGCCGATTGGATAGTGCGGGAACGTGCCGTCCTCGCCCATCGTGTCGTACAGCGCCAGGGCTTCGGCTTGTGACGCCGGGCGACCGAAGGCCGGGCCAAAGATGTTGGGTGTGCCGGTCGCCGTGCCCTCGGCCGACGCGCCGTTATCGGAGAACACCACCACCAGCGTGTTGTCGCGAACTTGCGGATCGCGCGCTGGCCACGATCTCGATCGCCCGGTCGACGCCGGCATCAGAAGCCGCGCATGGCTCGGCCATGCAGCACGTCGGTCACGCCGCGTTCGGCGTCGTGGGACGGGCTCGTGTCCAGCCGGCAGACAGCGGCGGCAGCTGGGTGTCGGCCGGCTGTAGGCCCAAAGCCTTCTGGCGCTCCAGCCGCTGGCGGCGGATCTCGTCCCAGCCGGCCTCGAACCGGCCCTTGTAGAGGTCGCGGTCGGCGGCCTTGGCCTGCAGCGGCGAGTGCGCGCCCCCGAAGGCCAGCTGCATGAAGAACGGCTTGTCCGGCGCCATCAGCTTCTGGGTGCGCAGATAGGTCGCGGCCCGGTCGGCCAGATCGTCGGAGAGGTAATAGTCGCCGCCCCCCACCTGGACCGGCGCCGTGCCGTCGTACAGCGCGCCAGGGTGGAAATGGTCGCTGGAATGGCCCTGGTACCAGTAGGCCCGGTCGAAGCCGCGATGGGTGGGCCAGTTGTGAAAAGGCCCCGTCGGACCGGAATGGTCGGCGTTGTTGACGTGCCACTTGCCCAGCAGGAAGGTCGACCAGCCGGCCTCGCCCAGCACCTCGGCCAGGGTGGCGTTCTGGCGCGTGAGATCGCCGCGATAGCCCGGATAACCGCTGTCGATATCGGCCAGCCAGCCCATGCCGGCCGAGTGGTGATTGAGCCCCGTCAGCAGCGCGGCGCGGGTGCACGAGCACATCGCCGTGGTGCGGAAGTTGGTGTAGCGCAGCCCCTTCCCCGCCAAGGCGTCCAGCGCCGGCGTCATCAGCTCGCCGCCGTAGCAGCCCAGGTCGGCGAACCCGACATCATCAAGGATGATCACCAGCACATTGGGCGCGCCGGCCGGCGCGTGGGTCTCTTCGGACTGGGCGGGCCGCGAATCCTTGAACGACAGGCCGATCTTGGCGGCCTTGCCCTTGCCCACAGCCTTGGGCGTGACGATGCCGCTGGCCGCGTCTTTGATAGCCGCCCCACCAGCGACGACTGCGCCGGTTCCCACCACGCCCAGCCCGGCGCCGATCAGCGGCCACCGCCGCATCGGGGTGATCTGCCGTTATCATCCATGGGCCGTCTCCGTGTGGTCAGGGGGCTGGATCAGGCCTGGGGGCGGGCGAGACCGCGCATGCCCAGGATCAGGATCGCCAGCAGAACGGCCTCGACGACCATCGGCGGGATCAGGGCCGGCGACGGGCCGCTGATCATCAAGGTGATCACCCGCCCCGACAGCGCGATGCCGATCATCACCAGCGGGGCCAGCAGCAGGTCGGCGCGGTTGCGGATCGCCGCCAGCAGGGCCAGCGCGCCCGCCGCGCCGAAGAACCCGCCCAGGTCGGCGCGCAGGGAGGCCAGCCCCAGTGAGCCGACCGCTTCCAGGCCCAACCTCGCGGCCGGTCGCGCCGGATCGATCCAGAACGACAGGGCCATGGTCAGCGCCAACAGGCCGACGACGCCAACAAGGCCTCGGATGAGATTCTGCATACTTCCGCCCCGGAACTCTTATTGTGACATGCTAACTGCCATTTTCGTCGCAAGGCAAGTCTGGACCGCGCGCCATAGAGCGATATAGTCGCATTAACAGTGCCACTACCCCGGAGCGCCGCAAGCGGCCTGGCTTGCCTAGCAAGCCGAGTGGACACAAAAAGGGAGTGCGCCATGAGCCTGACCTATGACCTCTACTGGTCCTTCCGCTCGCCCTATTCCTACATGATCACCCATCGCCTGACGGCGCTGGAGCGCGACTTCGACGTGGTCGGAAACATCCGCCCGGTCTATCCGCTGGCCGTGCGGACGCCGGAGTTCTTCGAGACCCGCGATCCGCTGTGGTTCAGCTATTTCATGCAGGACATCTATCGCGAGGCGGCCTTTCTGGGCCTGCCCTTCCGCTGGCCGATCCCGGACCCCGTGAAGATGGACTTCGCCACCCGCACCTATCCCAAGGAGCAACCGCACATTCATCGCCTGACCCACCTGGGCGTCGCGGCGGCCGAGCTGGGCAAGGGCCTGCCCTTCCTCACCGAGGTCAGCCGGGTGATCTGGAGCGGCGAGGTCGATGACTGGCACGAGGGCGACCACATCGCCCGCGCCGCCGAACGCGCGGGCGTGGACTGGACCACCCTGGCCGCCACCGCCGACAACGAGGCCGAGCGCCTGGCGGCGACCGTCGAGAAAAGCCAGGTCGACCAGCGGGCGGCGGGCCACTATGGCGTGCCGATGATCGCCTTCAACGGCGAGGCCTTCTTCGGCCAGGACCGCTTCGACCAGTTCAAGTGGCGGCTTGAGCAGCAGGGGCTGAAGGCGAGGACCTGAGCGCCAGGGCCAGGGCGACGACCTGAACAACAAGCAGGACAAGGTTGAACGGCTGGCCCGGCACGGTGACAGGCAAGGGGCGCCAGAGATACAGGTTGGCGACCGCCAGCAGGGTGTCGAGGACCTGCATGGCCAGGAACAGCGCCAGCAGATCGCGGCGACGCGCCACGACGTAGAGTTCGAACACCCCCTTGGCCATCTGGGTCAGGCCGAGGGTTGCGAACAATGACAGGATGGTGTCGCGGTTGGTGGAAAGATCGAGGCCGGCGATCGTGTGCGCTCCGCCATCGGCGCTGAAGGCGTGGATCGCGCCCCGTGTCAGATTGATCAGGCCCATCAGGGCCAGCACCACCGTCGGGATCCATCGCATCGGGTCGCTCACGGGCAAAGATTAGAAAGGCCGAACGATCACATCTTTCGGCACTGATAATGTCAATATATACTTGAGACCAAGGTTCGACGAGAAGTCAGGCGATTTGGGGGGACTGCGGGATGCGAATTCTGAAGTGGGCGGGCGTGGCGCTGGCGGTGCTGGCGGCGGGAGTGACCGGCGCATGGCTGGGACGCGATTTCCTGATCTATCACATCGGCCGGCTGATGGCGCCCAAGGGCGTGGACAACAAGCCGGTCGCCTGGCAGCCGGGGCCCGCGGAGTCCGCGACGCCGGAGGATCAACGGCCGCCCAACGTCATCTTCATCCTGGCCGACGACCTGGGCTTTAACGATGTGAGCCTCAACGGCGGCGGGGTCGCCGGCGTGGTCAAGACGCCCAACATCGACTCCATCGCCCAGCAAGGCGTCGACCTGACAAACGGCTATGCCGGCAACGCCACCTGCGCGCCCTCGCGCGCGGCGCTGATGACCGGCCGCTATCCCACCCGCTTCGGCTTTGAGTTCACCCCGACCCCGGTCGGCTTCTCCCGCCTTGTGGGCACATTCCGCACGCCCGGCGCCCTGCACCCGCCCCACTTCTCTCGCGAACTGGCCAAGGACATGCCGCCGATGGATGAGCTGGCCGTGCCGGCCTCCGAGGTGACCATCGCCGAAGTGCTCAAGACTCGCGGCTACCACACCATGCATCTGGGCAAGTGGCACCTGGGGGGCTCCAAGGGTTCGCGCCCCGAGCAGCAGGGCTTCGACGAGAGCCTGGGCTTCATCTCGGGCGCCTCGATGTTCCTGCCCGAGAATGATCCGGGCGTGGAAAACTCCAAGCAGAGCTTCGACCCGATCGACAAGTTCCTGTGGGCCAACCTGCCCTATACCGTGCAGTACAACGGCCAGCCGATGATGAAGGCGAAGGGCTTCATGACCGACTATCTGTCGGACGAGGCCATCAAGGGCATCAAGGCCAACAAGAACCAGCCGTTCTTCATGTATCTGGCCTACAACGCCCCGCACACGCCGTTGCAGGCGCCCAAGGCCGACTATGACGCCCTGCCCCAGATCAAGGACCACCGCCTGCGCGTCTATGGCGCCATGATCCGCAACCTGGACCGCAATGTGGGCCGGGTGCTGCAGACGCTGAAAGACCAGGGCCTGGACGACAACACCCTGGTGGTCTTCACCAGCGACAACGGCGGTGCGCACTATGTGGGCCTGCCCCAGATCAACAGCCCCTATCGCGGCTGGAAGGCCACCTTCTTCGAGGGCGGCGTCCGGGTGCCCTACTACATGCGCTGGCCCAAGGCGTTGCCGGCGGGGGCGAAATTCTCCAGCCCCGTCAGCCATATCGACATGTTCGCCACCGCCGCCGGAGCGGCCGGCGCGGCCGTCCCGACCGACCGCCCCATAGACGGGGTCAATCTGCTGCCCTTCATGACCGGCAAGACCCCGGGACGTCCGCACGAGGCGTTGTTCTGGCGCTCAGGCGACTATCGGATGGTGCGCGCGGGCGACTGGAAGCTGCAGCTCCTGAACCTGCCCGACGGCAAGGGTCAGAAGGTCTGGCTGTTTGACCTGGCGACCGATCCTACCGAGCGCCGGAACCTCGCCTCGGCCAATCCGGCCAAGGTGGCCGAGCTGAAGGGTCTGGTTGCGGAACGCGACAAGGGCAACATCAAGCCCACCTGGCCCTCCCTGCTGCGCGGCGCCATCTCCATCGACCATCCGCTGGGCGTGCAGGACAAGGAGTCCGACGAGTTCATCTACTGGAACAACTGAGGCTAAGGCGCTCGAACACCTTGTGATCCCGGCCGCTGCGGCGCGCCGGGACCTGGGCCAGCGGAAGTCGGCGAGCTGGACACCCGGTGCCAGGCAGCTTGAAGGTCTGGCGCTCGGCCAGTCAACTTTTCCCGCGCTCGACCCTAGTCAGGCGTTAGCGGCGCCTCGGCGAATAACCGGCGTTGATGGTCAGGACCGACCTGTATCGGCAGAGCGGTGGAAATAACGGCCGTGGCAGACACCATCAGCCTTTCCGATCGGGATGGCGAAACGGGACGCATTCGCCAGATGCTACGACTTGTCATCGCGCTGCGCCTTGTCGAAGGCCGCCCTCGCTTTGCGGAATCCGTCCGCATTCTCGACGATCCAGGTCCATAGCGGGACCATGCGAACCAGCATTTCCAGGCCGGTGTCGGACAGTCCATATTCAACCCTGGGCGGCACTTCCTCAAAATCATGACGAAGAACCAGTCCGTCACGTTCCAATTGTCGAAGCGTACGTGTTAACATCCGTTGAGTGACGCCATGCATTCGCCGGCCTATTTCTGCGTGACGTAGCTTGCCATACACTCCCAGCGTATGGATGACGCCTAACGACCAGCGGCTGCCGGCATGGGCCAGGACTTCCCGGCGCAATCCGTCATCATCATCCCTCAGCCCGTCGCAGACCGTCTGAGAGTAGCGGAGAATGTCGTCTGGGTTCAACAAACTGACCTCGGTATCACGGGTGTGCCTTCTTTCCTGCGCGGCGATGCGCCCTAGGTAACAGCGGACAACGAATTTCCGGTCAGGCCAGAATGATGAACCAAGAAATGTCCGCCATTAAGTCCCGCAATATTCTCGTACTGGGAGCCGGAGAACTCGGTCTCCCCGTCCTGCGCAATTTGGCGCGACGCGCAAAGGACGTTGAAGGGGCCAAGATAAGCGTGCTGCTGCGCGGCAGCGCGGTCGAATCCGATGTGTCAGCCAAGCAACGCGATATCGCCGAAATCCGTGACCTGGGAATCGAAATCGTCATCGGCGATCTGGTGAAAAGCTCGATCGATGAGCTCGCATCGGTGTTTGCACAGTATGACACTGTGATCGGTTGCGCCGGCTATGCCGCTGGGATCGACACGCCGATGAAGTTGGCGAAGGCCGCACTTCAGTCGGGCATTCCCCGCTATTTCCCATGGCAGTTCGGTGTGGATTTCGACGTGATCGGTCGCGGCGGTCCGCAGGATATTTTCGACGCACAGTTGGACGTGCGTGAACTGCTGCGGGCCCAGACGGATACTGAGTGGGTCATCATCTCGACCGGCATGTTCATGAGCTATCTGTTCGAGCCGGAATTCGGCGTGGTCGACCTCGAAAAAAGCGAAGTTCATGCGCTGGGAAGCCTCGACACCGCCGTTACATTGACGACTCCTGAGGATATCGGAGCGCTGACGGCCGCCATCGTGTTCGCTGAACCCACCATCGCGAACGAGATCGTGTATCTGGCCGGCGACACCGTGACCTACGGGGAGGTCGCTGAAAAGCTTGAAGCGGCCCTGCATCGCCCCTTCAGCCGTTCGGAATGGACCGTGCCCTTTCTGATGGAAGAACTGGCACGCGACCCGCAGAACATGATGCGCAAGTATCGCGCCGCCTTTGCCCAAGGGCGCGGTGTCGCGTGGGACACGGCGGGGACGTTCAACCAGCGCCAGGCCATTCCTGTCACCGACGTGGCCGGGTGGATCGACGCCAATCTTGTACCCATTGAATGACCTGACATGGGGCGAGATCGGACGTGCCTACCTAAAAACGGTGCGTCAACTCACCCCCCTTGTCGGAAGTTGGCGAGGTCCGTTTGTCGGCGTCCAGCGGCGCGGACCGAGCAGGTGCGCGGCGCCGGACGCCCGACCTGCTCGCGCCTTCTTGCCCAGGACTCCTGGATCCCGGACAGCCTCTGCGAGGCTTCCGGGATGACAAGACAGTGGCTCTGATACCCGTCGGCTAGTCCGGCGCTCCGAACCCTTCCTTGGTCCGGATGTTCAACTGACCGGCCAGACCGGCGATCCGGTGATGTTCGATGGCGTGCATTTCGGGCGAGGTCGCCATCGCCTGGAAGGCCGCCAGCGAGGGGTATTCTGCCAGCGCCACCGCGTCCCACAGCTCATCGACCTCGCCCAGCAGGATGCTGGTGACGTGGCCGCTGAAACGGATGCGCCCGCCCAGGCCCTCGACCAGCTTGCTGACCTCGACGCCATAGAGAGCATAGGCCTGCTGGCCCGTGAGGTCCGACGGCGAGCCGTCGGGATATTCGGCCTTGTCCTTGAACTTGAGCAGATTGACCATCACGAAGGGCCCGTCCTCCGGCGCGCCGAAGAAGGCCATGGCCTGATGACCGGGGGGATAGACGGCGTTCTTGACCTGCATGGCTTGCCTCCTTCAGGCGTGGGCGCGACGGACCAGGCCGTCGATGAGATCAACGAGTGCGTCGGGGCAGTCTTCCTGCAGGAAGTGGCCTCCCGACACGATGGCGTGGGGCTGGCCGGCCGCGCCGGGCACCTTGGCCTGGAAGATCGCCTCCCCGCCCTTGGTGACCGCATCGCCGTCGCTGAAGGCGGTCAGGAACGGCTTGTCGAACGCCTCCAGCACCGTCCAGGCGGCCTTGTTCTCGGCGACCGAGCCATGCTCGGGCGTCACGGGCACCAGCACCGGGAACTGGCGCGCGCCTTCCTTGAAGGTCTCGTCCGGGAACGGCGCGTCATAGGCGGCGATCTCGGCTTCGGACAGGTCGCGGCCCGTGCCCATGTTGACGATCAGGCCGATCGGCATGATCGGGGTGTTCTGGCTGAACTCCAGCCAGGCCTTGAAGCCCTCGGTCATGCCCGTGCCGACCGGCAGGCCGGTATTGCCCACGGCGAGGGCCGCGAACCGCTCGGGAAAGGCCGCGACCAGACGCAGGCCGATCAGGCCGCCCCAGTCCTGGCAGAACAGGGTCACGTCCTTCAGGTCGATCTGGGTCAGCCACTGGCTCATCCAGGCGACGTGGCGCTCATAGGTATAGTCCGCGCGGGCGCCCGGCTTGTCGGAGCGGCCAAAGCCGATCAGGTCGGGGGCGACAACGCGGAAGCCCCGCGCCACCAGGCCGGCGATCATCCTGCGATAGAGATAGGCCCAGGACGGCTCGCCATGCATCAGCAGGACGGTCGGCGCATCGCGCGGGCCATCGTCCACATAGTGCAGACGCAGGGCGGTCCCGTCGGCGTCGGTGATCGTGGCGTAATGGGGCGCGAACGGCCAGTCGGCCAGCGCCTCGAACCGATGGTCCGGTGTCCTCAAAACCTGCATCAAAAAGCCTCCCGTTGACTCCCCGTCGCATTGAGCGACATATATTGACAATATGCGTGTCACTACATTGAGGCGGGGTCAAGCCCGTCCGCCCTCGGGAGGCAAACCATGCGAACCAGGACCACTGTCGGCCTCGCCCTACTGGGCCTGATCGTTGCCGTTGGCGTAGGCGGCTGGTTCGCGCGCGGCAAAATCGCCGTGGCGGCGATGGAAAAGCTCTATGTGAAGGCCCTGGGCCGGGGCCCTGACGACGGCCTGGCCGATGGCCTCAGCGTGGGCCTGTGCGGCGCGGGCGGACCAATGCCCGACGCCCAGCGCACGGGTCCCTGCACCGCCGTCCTGGCCGGCAAGCGCCTGTTCGTGATCGACGCCGGCTCGGGCGCCAGCCGCAACCTGGCCCTGATGAACCTGCCCCCCGCCAAGGTGGAGGCGGTGTTCCTGACCCACTTCCACTCCGACCATATCGACGGCCTGGGCGAGCTGATGCTGCAGCGCTGGGGCGGGAGCAATTCGCCGACGCCGATGCCGATCTATGGCCCCGTCGGGGTCGATCAGGTGGTGGCGGGCTTCATGTCGGCCTACACTCTGGATCGCGGCTATCGCATCGCCCACCACGGCCCGGCGATCATGCCGCCGACGGGCTTTGGCGGTCAGGCGCGCCGCTTCACCGCCGCCGCCGACCAGCCGGACGTGGTGCTGATCAACGAGCCCGACCTGAAGGTCACCGCCTTCCCCGTCCGTCATGACCCGGTCAGCCCGGCCGTGGGCTACGCCTTCACCTACAAGGGCCGGACCGTCGTGATCAGCGGCGACACCGCGCCCTCGAAACGCGTCGAGGCCGCCGCCAGGGGCGCCGACGTTCTGGTGCACGAAGGCCTGGCCCCCAACCTGGTGGCCATCCAGCACAAGGCCGCCAAGGCCGTCGGTCGCGACAAGCTGGCCCAGATCTTCTCGGATATCCCCGGCTATCACACCACGCCCCACCAGGCTGCGGAGATCGCCGAGCGGGCCAAGGTGCGGATGCTGCTGTTCACCCACATCACCCCGGGCCTGCCGATCGGCGCGCTGGAAGGTCCGTTCCTGGGCGACGCCCGCCAGGTCTTCCACGGCCAGATCAAGGTCGGGCGCGACGGCGACTTCGTCACCCTGCCCGCGGGGTCGGACGCGGTGATCCGCACCGATCGCCTCAAGATGTTCCACTAGACCGGAGCCCGTCGTGACCGACCCCATCGCCCTCAGCGGCTCGCCCGGCTCGCCCTACACCCGCAAGATGCTGGCCGTGCTGCGCTATCGCCGCATCGCCTATCGGTCCCTGCCCAGCTCGGGCCCGGCGCTGGAGGGTCTGCCACGCCCCAAGGTGCGGCTGCTGCCCACCTTCTACCTGCCGGGACCCGACGGGGCGCTCGAGGCGGTCGTCGACTCCTCGCCGATCATCCGGCGGCTGGAGGCCGAGCATCATGGGCGGTCGGTGATCTCCACCGATCCCGCCCTGGCCTTCATCGACCACCTGATCGAGGACTATGCCGACGAGTGGCTGACCAAGGCGATGTTCCACTATCGCTGGAGCTATCCGGCCGACATCGCCCGCGCCGCCGCCATCCTGCCCTGCTGGACCGGCTCTTCGATCCCGGACGACTTGCTGGCCGATCGCGGCGAGCAGTTCAGCAGGCGGCAGATCGACCGGCTGTATGTGGTGGGCTCCAACCCCACGACGGGTCCGGTGATCGAGGCCAGCTATCGTCGCTTCCTCGAGGCCTTCGAGGCCCACCTGACCCAGCAGCCGTTCCTGCTGGGCGCCCGGCCGGCCGCCTGCGACTTCGCGGTCCACGGACAGCTGACCCAACTGGCCCAGTTCGATCCCACGCCCATGGCCCTGACGCTGGAGATCGCGCCGCGCGTCTTCGCCTGGGTCAGCCACATGGAGGACCTGTCGGGCCTGGAGCCCCGCGACGCGGACTGGATGTCGCTCGACCAGCCCGCCCCGACCCTCCGCGCCCTGCTCGCCGAGATCGGCCGGGTCTATCCGCCGGTCATGCTGGCTAACGCGAGAGCCGTGATGGCCGGGGCCCAGACCGTCGAGGCCACGGTCGACGACCGGGCCTGGACCCAGTGGCCTTTCCCCTATCAGGCCAAGTGCCTGGGCTGGCTGCGCGAGGCGCGATCGGACCTGCCGGCCCCGGATCGCGCGACGGTCGACCGCCTGCTCGCGTCCACCGGCTGCGAGGCGCTGTTCGCGTGAATACTGGCGCCACGGCGCGCGGGGCCTTATGGGAACCCTTGGCCAAGGTGCAGGGCGAGACGGCGTGACTCAAGAGACCAGTGTTAAGGGCGTGGAACCGGCCGAAGAGAGCGACGGCCGTCGACGCCGTGGCCAGGACAACCGCGCCCGCATCGTCGCCGCCATGCTGGAAATCATCCGCGAAGGCGACATGTCGCCCAGCGCCGACCAGGTCGCCGCCCGCGCCGATGTGGGCCTACGCACCGTGTTCCGGCACTTCAAGGACATGGACAGCCTCTACAGCGAAATGTCCGTGGTCATCGAAAGCGAGCTGCGCTCCATCGTCGGCACCCCGTTCCGGTCGACCGCCTGGAAGGACCGCGTTGTCGAGCTGGTGGACCGCCGCGCGTTCGCCTTCGAGAAGATCACCCCCTTCAAGCACGCCTCCGAAGCCTATCGCCACCGCTCGCGCTTTCTCGACCAGGACAGCGGCAAGCTGGTCACCACCCTGCGCGCCATCCTCGAACGCGAACTGCCCAAGGCGATGGTCGACAACCCGCTGAAGGTCGAGGCGCTGGACCTGCTGCTCAGCTTCGAGACCTGGTCGCGACTGCGCCGCGAACAGGGCCTGTCGATCCAGCAGGCCGCCGACGTACTGCGCGCCACCGTCCGGCGCCTGCTCGACGACGAGGCCTAGAATGAGCGACTGTCCGCACGCCACCCTGCGCGCCGCCAACCTGGCCCGTCAGGCCGAGTGGGATGTCGATGGCCAGATCACCCTCTCCTATCGCGGCAACGAACTGGCCGGCGAGGTGGGCGAAGCCTGCAACATCATCAAGAAGCTGGAACGCGAGCGCCTGGGCATCAAGGGCTCCCGCGCCAGTCTCGCCGAGCTGGCCGAGGAACTGGCCGACGTGATCATCTGCGCCGACCTGATCGCCATGCAGCTGGGCATCGACCTGGACCGGGCGGTGGCCGAGAAATTCAACAAGACCTCGGAAAAGGTCGGGCTGGCTGCGCGGATGGCGCTCGAGGCCGCGCCGGACGCCCAGGATCACTGAGCGGTGTCGCTGCCCTTGACGGCGGCGGACGGATCCAGGCCGTGCTTGGCCAGATAGTCGTTAAGACCCAGCACCAGCATCTGCGCCACCGGGATCGGCAGGGCCAGCCGCGCCATCACCACCCGATTGATGCCGGCCGGGTTCTGGCTGTGATCGGCCCGGTCGGCCGCCAGGGTCAGCGATATGCGCTGATTGTGCATGAAGAAGCCGACGACCTCGTCCACCAGGATTTCCGGGGCGTGGGGATTGTCGACAACGGAGACGGTCATCGGCTGTGTCGTGGCGTCGCTCATGCGGGATCCTTGTCTGTTGAACGACAGCAGTAGCAAGAAATAGCGGCCGCACGGCGCCGAGGCGGATGACGCTGTGGATTACGGTCTCCAGCGGGAGAGGTGGTAGGCCTGGAGGGACTCGAACCCCCAACCAGACCGTTATGAGCGGTCGGCTCTAACCATTGAGCTACAGGCCCCCTGGGATGCGACTGGGCTTCCGGAGGAAGGGCGGATTAGCATGGGCCGAACGCGGCTTAAAGCTCCCGTTCAGGTTCAAAGTTTCATCAGGGAACCTTAGAGGGTCGGCAAAGCTTTCCAGACCGACCCCAGGAGACCCAAGATGACGTCCTTGTCCGCCCGTATCGCCTCGGCCGCCCTGATCCCCGCCGCCCTCGGCGGCATGCTGGCCCTCTCGGCCGCGCCCGCCATGGCCCAGGACGCGGCCTTCCGTGCCTCGACCTTCAACCTGTCGGCCTATGGCGAGAGCCGCGTGGCGCCCGACATGGCCACCATCACCCTGGGCGTGCAGAACGAGGAGATGACCGCCGCCGGCGCGCTGAAGGCCAATGGCGCGCGGATGAACCAGGTGATCGCCGCCCTGAAGAAGGCCGGCATCGCCGATCGCGACATCCAGACCTCAAACCTGAACGTCAATCCGCAGTACGCTTACGAGCAGAACCAGCCGCCGAAGTTCACCGGCTATCAGGTCAGCAACCAGGTGACCGTGGTCGTTCGCGACCTGAACAAGCTGGGCCAGGCGGTGGACGCCACGGTCTCGGCCGGCGCCAACACCGTGGGCGGCGTCAGCTTTGGCCTGCAGAACCCGGACGCGGCCGAGAACGCCGCCCGCCTCGAGGCGGTCAAGGCCCTGCAGGCCAAGGCCGACCTCTACGCCAAGGCCACCGGCTACAAGATCGTGCGGATGGTCAGCCTGGGCGAAGGCGGCGGCTATACGCCCGCCCCGCAACCGGTTCCCATGTTCGCCATGGCCAAGCGCGAGATGGCAGACTCCACCGCGATCGCCGGCGGCGAGCTGAAGGTGCGGATCGACGTCTCGGCGACCTATGAGGTCGCCCGCTAGGAAATGAAGCGCCCTCGCCCGCTACGGCGGCGCGAGGGCGTTTTCCTTAGAAGCCCGACCGGGTGAAGGCGTGCTCGACGCGGTCCTGGACCTCGCGGCCCGGCAGGGCGCGTTCGCCCTCCATCACCGCAACATAGCGCAGGCCGCTCGTGGCCTTGCCTTCGCTGGCCGGCACCGGCCCCATGGCCCAGCCCACGGTATTGGCGCCGCCGGCGTCGCTGGGGCAGCTGAGGAAGCGCGACGGCCCCTTCAGCGAAGTGTTGAGCACCGCCTCGGCCGTGACCGGCGCCCCGCCCTGGCAGCTGGGCAGGTTACGGGCGCAGGTGATGTAGCCGCCGCCGCGCCAGACCACCTTGCCCGCCGCGTCCGAGATCAGCACGCAGGTCGAGGGCGAGCCGATCGCGCGACCGACCCGCTCGGTCAGCCGGGCCTCGTCGATCCCGTCCGGAAGCTTGGGCGCGCAACCCGCCAGAAGGCCGGCGACGAAGGCGAGACCGGCCAGGCGGCGCACGTTCAGGCCGCCTTCTTGATCAGGTTGCCGTCGTCCAGCAGCACCACGGTGGGCGCGTAGTTGCGGGCCTCCTCGGCCGGCATCTGGCAATAGGTGACCACGATGACGAGGTCGTTCTTCTGCACCAGCGGGCGGCGGCGCCGTTGACGCCGATCACCTTGGAGCCGCGCGGAGCCTCGATCGCATAGGTGGTGAACCGCGCGCCGTTGGTGATGTTGAGCACGTCGACCTGCTCGTTAGGCAGGATCCCCGAGGCGTCCAGCAGGTCGCGATCGATGGCGATCGACCCTTCATAGTCCAGGTCGGCCTGGGTGACCGTGGCGCGGTGAAGCTTGGCTTTCAGCATGGTCAGCAGCATGGCGAGAACTCTATCCCCTTGACGATTATGAGTTTTATAGAGGCCGCCACACACATGGCCCACAAGCAGTCGGGCCATATAGACACAAGCCCGCGCCGGTTCAATCGCAGGGCGGGCGCCGAAAGGGTTAACAGCGCCCGCCATCCGCGCTAGGGTTGAAAGAACGGGGTTATGTGGTGGGGGCCATGCGTAACGGACGATTGTTGATCGCGGCGGCTGTGGTCGTCGCGACGGTGGGCGTCGGGGCGTCGATCGTCTCGAAGGTCACCGCGCAGACACGGGTGAACCCGACGACCGGCGCGCCGGTGAACGCGGCGGGGGCGCCGATCGCGACGCGCCCCCCTCTGACCAATGTTCCGCCCCGTTCGACGCCGCCCAAGGGCCCGGTCGACTGGCAAGGCGCTGTGGGCGGCCTGCGGCGCAGCGGCGGGGCCTCGGACACCCTGGCGGGTAACCTGAACAAGACCGAGGTCGACGCCACCAGGGTGCCGATCCTGCTGCCCAACGACGCCAAGCTGACCGCCGGGGCGCGCATCTACAGCTTTGGCGACTACTACACGATCACGGCCGACGCGCCGGGCGCCGGCATCTCGCTGAGCGGCACGACGGCGATCATCCCCCTACCCGCCGCCAAACCCCTCAAGGTGGACGCGGCGGGCCCCGAAGGCCTGACGGTTCAGCGCACGGTCGACGGCCAGCTGGCCAGCTTCGTCCGCCTGCGGCGTGCTCTACACGGTCGAGGTGCGCTGCGAGGCGGCCGGCGACCTGCGCTGCGCCGATGAGAACTATGTGCTGGGCCTGGTCAGCAAGACCACCACCGTGCTGCTGGCCGCCGCCGCCGCGCTGAAGCCGGACTGGGAGGCTAGCGATGAGCGACCTGCGCAAGCCCCTGCCGCTGGCCCTGGCCATGCTGGCGGCCCTGACCCTGACCGCCTGCGATCCCAAGGCGCCCAAGCCCGCCGACGGTCCGCCCAAGCCGCCCTCGGCCGAACCGGGGCCGCCCCAGGCCGACGATGCGCCCTCCGAAGGCGGCGCCGAGCAGGAAGCTTCCGAGCCCCTGCCGCCCAGCCCCGGCGATCCGGTGCAGCCGGATACCCCGCCGGCGCCCTCGCCCGCCACCTTCGAGCACAATCCCGCCGGTCAGCTGCCGGCCGGACAGGGCTCGGGCTATCTGGACCGCACCGTCTGGTCGCCGGGCATGTGCTGGCCGCTGGCCGAGGCCGGCTTCGCCAATTCGCAGGTCTATGGCGCGGGTGGCGGCATGGCGCCTCCGGGCAAGACCAGCCAGTGCGACAGCATGAACTACACCCTGCCCTGGCGAGACAATTTCTGCGAAGCGCGCTCGCGCTCCAACCCGCTGTGCGGGTCAGGAACCGGCCACCAGGGCCAGGATATCCGCCCGGCCACCTGCAAGAAGAACGAGCACTGGGCGGTAGCCACCGAGGCGGGCACGATCACCGACATCGGGACCTATACCGTCACCCTCGTGGCCAAGACCGCGCCGCACTACACCTATCGCTACCTGCACATGCAGATGACGACCCTGGCGGTGAAGGAAGGCGACAAGGTCACGGCCGGCCAGAAGCTGGGCAAGGTGTCCAACGACTTCGGCGGCACGCCCACCACCATCCACCTGCACTTCGAGATGCGGGCGGGCGTGGCCGGGGTGACGGGCGACGGCAAGGCGGTGGCGGTCCACACCTTCCTGCCGCCCTATCTGAGCCTGGCCGAAGCCTATCAGCGCAAGCTGAACGGCGGGACCTGCAGCTAGGCGACCGAAGCCTTGAGGAAGGCCGTCATCTCGCTGAGTAGCGGGGTCTTGGCCCTGAAAGGTCGCGACAGGGCCAGCACCGTGTCGGCGTGGTTGAGGCCCGGATAGTGCCGTTCCTCGACCTGGGCGCCCGCGCCGCGCAGCGCGGCGGCCAGCTTGCGGGTATTGCGCGGATAGACCGTGGTGTCGGCGTCGCCCGTGGCGAGAAACGCCGGCGGCGCGTCGACACGCGCAAAGCGCGTGGGCTGGGTGGCTTCCAGATCCTTGGCCTCGCCGAACGTGCGCCGGGTGATCGGCCCGTCCAGCGGCAAGAAGTCGTAAGGGCCTGACAGTCCGGCCAGGCCGCGAATGGCCCGAGGGTCAACGCCGGCGGCCTTCAGATAGCGTGGGTCCAGCGCCAGCATGGCGGCGTTGTAGGCGCCGGCCGAATGGCCGATCAGGACGATCCGTTGAGGATCTCCGCCCAGCGCGGCGGCGTTGTCGGCCGCCCAGCGAACGGCCCTGGAGCAGTCGTCGAGGAAGTCGGGAAAGCGCACGTCGGGGTAAAGCCGATAGTCCGGCACGATGGTCAGGAAGCCCTGGGCCGCCAGCGCCCTGCCGGCCCACGCATAGTCGCCCCTGCGGCCGGAATCCCAGGATCCGCCATAGAAGAAGATCGCCACAGGCTCGGCGCCGGAAGCGTTCGGCGGGGCGAAGACGTCAAGCTTCTGACGCGGGCCAGGCCCATAGGCCGCGCCCCGCGTCGGCGCCCGGGCAGCGTCCTTAGGCGTCAGGGTCGCGAACATCGAAAGCGGCGAGCAGGCCGCCGCCAGCGAGCTGGCCAGCGCCGTCACACCGATGCGCCGCGTCATTGAACCATCCGTCACGCCGGTCTCCGCCCTTGCCAGTGCGTCTAGATACGGCCCAAGCCGCGATTTGGACGAACGCTTTTCAGCGCGTCTCCACCAGCTTGCCGATGGCGTCGAGATAGAGGCTGAAGGCTGTACGACCGCTGTCGGTCAGGGTGACCCGCGTCAGGGGCTTGCGACCGACGAAGCTCTTGTCGATGGCCACATAGCCGGCTTCCTCGAGCTTGCGCAGGTGAACCGATAGGTTGCCGTCGGTGACCGACAGCTTGGCCTTCAGCGCGTTGAAGTCGGACGTCTCGGCTCCGGACAGATAGGCCATGATCCCCAGGCGGACGCGCCCATGGATGACCTCGTCTATGTCGTCGATCTCGAAATCGTCCATCACCAACCCCTCAGACGATATCGGAGGGTTCCTGGCGACTCAGCACCAAGCCCGGGACCATCACCAGCAGATAGAGGGCTGCGGCATAGGCCAGCCAGATCGAGGTGCTGCCCATCAGCCCCGCCATCACGACCGCGCCAATGAAGGAGGCGACCGCGACGAACTTCAGCCACGTCGCGCGGGACATCGCGGCGGCGACGGACCACGCCGCGCCGTAGAGCGACAGGACGATCGACGGCGAGAAGTTGATCAGATTGATGTCGCGGGTCTTCCAGCTGGCCACGCCCAGGGCCAGGAAGATGACGAAACAGCCCCAGCCGACGCCCATCCAGGCATTGCGCATCGCACGATTGCCCGAGGAGCCCGCACCGGGCTTGGTGTTCATGCCATGCTTCAGCACATTGATCATGATCATGTGCAGCGCGAACGCGATGATCCAGACCACCATCAGCGCCACCGAGGGCACGCGCAGGATCTTGGCCAGGATCGCCCACTGGGCAAGGCTGGCCGTTCCATAGACGGCGCCCGCAGTGACCAGCATGGAGCCGCCGAGCAGAGGGGCCTGGCGCCCCTCTTCGGCCAGGGCGCGCATGAACGCGATGTCGTCGCGAATGGCCTTCATCTCTTCGGTCACGGCGCAAGCCCTTGTCGATCCATCGATAACGGACCGATATGCCACGCGCTTTGAAATGTAAAGTGCTTCTTAGAGCTTGAAGCCGCCCGCCACGACCTTGGCGTGAACCGTCTTGGTGATCTTCACATACCCCTTCACGGGATCGCGGAAGAACAGCGGGTCCTTGACCAGGGCTGGGTCGAAGCCTTCGGTGACTAGGTCGATCTTGCGGTACTTGAACGTGCCGGTGGTCTCGATCTCGCGCTGCAGGCGCAGGAAGATCGGGCGGGCATAGGCGGGCAGTTCGCGGTCGATCTGTTCGCTCAGGACGGCGATGTCGAACTCGGGCCCGACGACCAGCGAGGCCATGCCCGCCTTGCCGTCCAGGTTGCCGATCGTGACGCCATAGACATTGACCTCAAGCACGCCGGGCGCCCCGGCCAGGCGTTCGGCGACCTCGCTGGTGGCGACGTTCTCGCCCTTCCAGCGGAAGGTGTCGCCGATGCGGTCGACGAAATAGATATAGCCGTCGCTGTCGGTGCGCATCAGGTCGCCGGTGCGGAACCAGGCGTCGCCCTTGGCGAAGACGTCCGCCGACACCTTCTTTTCCGTGGCGGCCTTGTCGGCATAGCCGCTGAAATTGGACCGGGCGTCGCCCCCGATGTGGCCGATGCACTCTCCGACCTCGCCCGGCGCCACCTCGATGCAGCAGCCGTCAGGGCCGCGCACCGGCATTTCGGCTTCGACATCGAACTTGACGATGCGGGTATTGAACTTGGTCTTCAGATAGCTTGGGATCCGCCCAATAGCGCCCCGTCGGCCGTCGAAGTTGAAGAACGAGGCATTGCCCTCGGTCGCGCCGTAGAACTCGAGCACGCCGCCGACCTTGAAGCGGTCCATCATGTCGTCCCAGACATCCGGGCGCAGGCCATTGCCGAAGATCAGACGGATCTTGTGGTTGCTCTCGTCCTCGCTGACCGGCTGATTGGCCAGGTAGCGGCACAGTTCGCCGATATAGACGAACATGGTGCAGTTCTCGGCGCGGATATCGTTCCAGAAGTGCGTGGCCGAGAACTTCTTCTTCAGCACGATCGACCCGCCTGTCAGCAGGCCCGCACCCATGGCGCAGAGGCCGCCGGTGGCGTGGTAGAGCGGCAGGGTCACATAGATGCGGTCTGTGTGGCGCGCGTCGGTCGAACCGGCGAAGCCGCGCATATAGAGCTGCGCGCGCATGTGATTGATGCGCGCGGCCTTGGGCAGGCCCGTCGTGCCGCTGGTGAAAATATAGAGCGCGGTGTCCTTGGCCGTGATGCCGCCGCGGGCCGTCTCGCGATCGGGACGCAGCTGGCTGCAGCTCTTCAGGGCGTTGACCAGATCGCGCTGGTCGCCATGGACGGGGCCCAGCACCCATTGCTGGATGTGGCGGCCCAGGCCGTCCTTGACCTGCTCGAAACAGGGCGAGGTCTCGCTGTCGACGATGCAGTGCAGGGCCTGAGAGATGTTCAGGCAGTGCGCCAGGGCGGGGCCGGTCAGCTGGTTGTTGATCAGCGCCGTGGCGACGCCCACCTTCGACAACCCGTACCAGATGGCCAGGTATTCGATGCGGTTGGGCATGAACAAGGCGACGGTCTGGCCGCGGGTGATACCCAGCCCCTTGGCCCAGTGGGCGTAGCGGTTGGCGATCGCATCCATCTCCGCATAGGTGATGGTCTTGCCTTCGAAGGTGATCGCGGGATTCGCCGACCAGCGATCGACCGCCGCTTCCAGATCGTCGCAAATCAGGTTGGCGCTATCGGGAGCGATGGACTTCACGCGCTTGAGCGTTCGGATCAGCCCCTTCAGGAACCGCCACTCACGCTTCAACCTGGCCTGCAACCGCATAAGGACCCTCCATTCAAACAACCATTGGAGAGCGCCGCGCGGCGGGTCAAGACGCGGTCTGGGTCTTTTGGTCCCAGCGGAGACGCAGCTCGCGCCCTAATGATCAAAGACGCGGAAGCGTACTTCGCCGGCCCTGAAATCTATCGCCACCATCTGGAATTTCTGAAGGATGTCCGATCCGATCAGCATCGCCGGCTCGTCGTGCATACCCCAAAAGTCAAAAGTGTGAATCGGACCGATCACCAGGGGCACCCTGCGCAGAATGATCTTGCCCAGGGTCAGGCTGGTCAGCACCGCAAGACGCCCCGGCAGAACCTGACCCGTGGCGCTGCGCAGCTGGGTCTCGACGGCAGGGCCCAGGATCGCGTTGCGCCGACGCGCCTCCTCCAGCAAGGCCAGATTGCCGACGGTGGTGGTGGACCCGCTATCGACAAAGGCGATGATCCGGCGATTGGGCAGGAAGGCGTCGATCAGGGTCAGGCCGCTGCGCTGCAGCCGCGCCTTGACGGCGAAGGTCTGGGCGTCGGGCACCGGCAGCCCCTCACCCACGATCATCCGACGCCGGGCATAGTCCAGCAGCAGGCTGCTGCGTCCCAGCCATTCCAGGCCCAGTATGCCATCCGCGCCGAGCGTGGCGCGAGGCAGGACAGACAGGGTCATGGCCTTTCGGATGCGACGACCGACGGCCAGTTGGTCAATCCTGACCGTATCGACGGTCTGGGCGCCGGCGATGCCGTGCATCTCGGCGCGCGGGCCGCGCGTCAGTCCCAGTTGATCAACGATTTCCGAAGCGATGACGGAACTGTTGGCGCCGGTATCGACCATGAAGGCGAAGGGGCCCCGGCCATTGACGCGGGCCTGAACCGTCAGGCGTCCCGCCATGTCGAGATATTTCAGCGGATCGGCAGGAGGCGGGGCCGGGAGGGTCTGGGCGCTAAAGGCAAGGCCCGGCGCGGCGGCGGTCGCAGCGATCAAACCCATCAGCGCGCGGCGCCCGTCGAGCGTATCACCCATCCCGATCCTCCCGAAACGGGAGGCTACACGCGAGCGTGAAACAGCGCCAGAGCGCGCCGTTTCACGCCCGATGCGGGACTAGCCGGCCGCCAGGCGGCGTTGGTCGTCGCGGTCCGACTTCAGCTTCTCGGCCACCAGGAACGCCAGTTCCAGGGCCTGCTCGCCGTTCAGGCGCGGATCGCAGTGGGTGTGATAGCGGTCGGCCAGATCGGTTTCCGAGACGGCGCGGGCGCCGCCCAGGCATTCGGTGACGTTCTGACCGGTCATTTCCAGGTGGACACCGCCCGGATAGACACCCTCGGCGTGAGCGATCTCAACGAACGACTTCACTTCCGACAGGATGCGGTCGAACGGCCGGGTCTTATAGCCGGTCGAGGCCTTCAGCGTGTTGCCGTGCATCGGGTCGGTGGCCCAGACCACCGAGCGGCCGGCGGCCTTGGTCGCCTTCATCAGACGCGGCAGGCGGTCGGCGATCTTGTCGGAGCCAAAGCGGCCGTACAGGGTCAGGCGGCCCGGCTCGTTGTGCGGGTTCAGCACATCGATCAGGCGCAGCAGATCGTCGCCTTCCATGGTCGGACCGCACTTCAGGCCGATCGGGTTCTTGACGCCGCGCATGAACTCGATGTGCGCGCCATCCAGCTGACGGGTGCGCTCGCCGACCCACAGCAGGTGAGCGCTGGTGTCGTACCAATCACCCGAGGTGCTGTCGACGCGGGTCATGGCTTCCTCGAAACCCAGCAGCAGGGCTTCGTGGCTGGTGAAGAACTCCACCTGATGCATCCCCGGATGGCTTTGCGGGGTCACGCCGATGGCGGCCATGAAGGCCAGGCTTTCGCTGATCTTGTCGCTGAGCTCGCGGTATCGCGCGCCCTGCGGGCTGTCGCCGACAAAGCCCAGGGTCCAGCGGTGGATGTTGTGCAGGTCGGCATAGCCGCCGTTGGCGAAGGCCCGCAGCAGGTTCAAGGTCGAGGCCGACTGGCCATAGGCCTTGAGCAGGCGATCCGGATCGGGCGCGCGTTCCTCGGGCGTTGAAGTCCATGCCGTTGATGTTGTCGCCGCGATAGGATGGCAGGGTGACGCCATCGATCGTCTCGATCGGCTCAGAGCGCGGCTTGGCGAACTGGCCCGCGATGCGGCCAACCTTCACCACCGGCTTGCCGCCGGCGAAGGTCAGCACCACCGCCATCTGCAGGATCAGGCGGAAGGTGTCGCGGATGTTGTCCGCATGGAATTCCTTGAAGCTTTCGGCGCAGTCGCCGCCCTGCAGCAGGAACGCTCGGCCTTCGGCCACATCGCCCAGCAGGCTCTTGAGACGACGCGCCTCGCCCGCAAAGACCAGCGGCGGCATCTGGCGAAGCGTCTGCTCGACCCGGTCCACAGCGCCCGCGTCCGGATAGTCGGACGGGATGTGCTTGGCGGGTTTTGCTCTCCAGGTGGCGGGGGTCCAACGCGAGGTCATGACAGGCTCTATAACTTCAAAGGGAGCGGCTTTTAGCGTAACCGCGAGGAAAAGGCAAAATTCATGCGGCGGATAGCCGCTTTTTAACGCGAGCGGGAAAATTCTCCCTGACGAGACGGGGTTGGCGACTTCAGGCCCAGCGCAAAACCACAGCCGATCACCGCCAGGGCTCCAAGCGCGAGCCACCACTCCTGCCAGACGCCGAAGCTGACGCCTCCGATCACCACATAGGTGATCAGGGCTCCCGCCGCCATGGCCCCGTCCTGCCGGGACTCGCCGGTGACCGCCACGATCCGATAGGCGACCCAGCTGAAAAAGACCCCGCCGATCGCCGCGCCGACCGCGCCGAGCTCCAGCCACAGCTGCATGGCGGCGTTGTGGGTGTGCAGCGGGATCGCGGGGCCGAAGGTCCGGCTGGCGTCAATACCCCAGCCCCGAATGGCGTGCTGCTGGACCTGATTGGCCGTGAACGCCCAGATATCCAGGCGCATGTCCCAGGAGCGCGGCACATGCCGATGCAGCCAGGCGACAAAGCCGGAATGAACACCCCACAGGAGCAGAACCGGACCCAGCACGAACGGCGCGGCGACCGCCGCCACCAAGACCCGCGCCGCAGGCTTGCCGAAATATCGCACGCCCAGCCAGGCCAGGCCGCCCAGCATCAGCGCCGCCCAGCTTGCGTCGGCGCTGGTCGAGAACGCCGCGATCACGGTCGCGGCCAGAAGGACAAAGACCGCCGGCGTCCAGCGACGGCTGCTCATGATCCGCGCCACGGGCCAGAACAGCAAAGCCAGCGCATAGGTCGGCATCGAGACCTTGACGATCGCCAGATCCGGGCGCTCCGGATCATGGATCAGCACACGCAGCCAGCGGTAGAACGCCGCCGCGCTGATCCCGTCCAGGGCCACCAGAAGGGCCAGGCTCAGGACACACCACCATCACCGTGCCGGCGCGGGCCTTGGAGCGCTCGGAAAGCTGCCCCAGCGCGGCGACCGCCGAGCCATAGAAGGCCAGCTGGAACAGGAGCTTCAGGGCTGTGACGCCCTCAAGATCCTCGTATTTCTTCAGATCGGCCACATGCGGCGCTGCAGGGCTCCAGGCCAGACTGATCAGCGCCCACAGCACCAGGACAAACAGCGCCATCATCGGCGGCGAGCCCGGACGCGAGCGGGCCAGGGCCGGCAGACACAGCAAGCCGGCCAGCGTCAACAGCGGGGCGAACCCGTTGGGAGCGAGATAGGCCACGAACGGCGTCAGCACGATGGTGAACACCGCGACGCCGCCCAGCCATGTCGTGGACCGTTCCGGGCCGGCGGAAGACCTCATCCAGCCCCGCCCACCTCGGCCGGAACATACTTCTCGCGCATGGTGACCAGTTCTTCGGCCAGTGTCGGGTGCACGGCGCAGGTCGAGTCCCACTGGGCCTTGGTCACGCCCATCTTCACGGCGATCGCGGCCATCTGGATGATCTCGGGCGAGTCCGGCCCCACCACGTGAACGCCGACCACCTTCTGGTCGTCCTGCTTGACCACCAGCTTGATCAGGCAGCGATCCTGGCCGCCATAGAAGGTCACCTTCATGGGCCGGAAGATCGAGCGATAGATGTCGACCTTGCCGAACGCATGACGCGCCTCGGCCTCGGTCATGCCCACCACGCCGACGGGCGGCTGCGAGAACACCACCGAGGCGACCAGGTCATGATCGAAGGCGGTGGGATTGTTGTAGAATTCGGTCTGGGCGAAGGCCGCGCCTTCGCGGATGGCGACAGGGGTCAGGTTGATCCGATCGGTGACGTCGCCGACGGCCCAGATGCTCTCGACACTGGTGCGCGATTGCCCGTTCACAGCGATCGCGCCACGTTCGTTCAGTTCCACCCCGACCGTGTCCAGGCCAAGGCCTTCAACATAGGGTTTCGCGGCCGGTGGCGAACATCACCACGTCGGTCTCGAAGGTCAGATCATTGCTGAGCGTGCTGAGCAGGCCCGCCTCGGTCTGCTCAATGCTCTGGTGCGAGCAACCCAGCACCACCTTGATCCCGCGCTTCTCCAGTTCATCGGCGAGGTGGGACCGCACGTCGTCGTCGAAGCCGCGCAGGATGTTGGCCCCGCGATAGAGCAACGTGGTTTCGACGCCCAGACCGTTGAAGATACCGGCGAATTCGACCGCGATGTAGCCGCCGCCGACCACCAGGACCCGCTTGGGCAGGGTCGGCAGATGGAAGGCCTGGTCCGACGTGATGCCCAGGTCTGCGCCGGGGAAGTCCGGCTTCACGGGACGGCCGCCCGTGGCGATCAGGATCTTGCGGGCGGTGTAGCGACCGGCGTCCTTGCCCTCGACCTCGACGGTGTGGGTGTCGAGCAATCTGGCCTTGCCATGCAGCAGGTGCGCGCCGGCCTTCTGCAGGTTGGTGACATAGATGCCCGACAGGCGGGCGATCTCGACGTCCTTGTCGTGGAGGAAGCTCTTCCAGTCGAAGCTGGCCTCGCCCACGGTCCAGCCATAGCCCTTGGCGGTCTTCAGCTGGCTAGACACCTCGCTGGCATAGACCATGAACTTCTTGGGCACGCAGCCGCGGATGACGCAGGTTCCGCCGACGCGGTACTCCTCGGCCACCGCGACCTTGGCGCCCGACAGGGCCGCGAGACGCGCCGCGCGCACGCCGCCGGAACCGGCGCCGATGACGAAGAGATCGAAGTCATAGTCAGCCATCGAAGGCTCCAGCAGGCTTGAGGACAGGTCGGCGCTCTATCTAGGTATTCAGGGAGCCAGCCGCACCACGCCATTGTCCGTCCCCAGCAGCGCCTCGTCCGCCAGGTCCAGGAACAGGCCGTGGTCGACAACGCCCGTCACGGCCTTCAGGGCCGAGGCCAGGGCCGCCGGCTCGTCGATCTTGCCCGAGGCCATGTCGTAGATCAGGTTGCCACCGTCGGTGACCACCACGCCCCGGTCGGCCATGCGCAGGCGCGGCGGCGGCAGCTCGAACTCGGCGGCGATGTCGGCCGAGGCGCTGGCCGGTGTGCGGATGGCCGAAGCGGACCACCTCGATCGGCAGCGGGAACTGGCCGAGGACCTTCACCACCTTGGCGGCGTCGGCGATGACCACGCAGCGGCGCGAGGCCTCCCAGACCAGCTTCTCGCGCAGCAGGGCCGCGCCGCCGCCCTTGATCAAGCTGAGCCCCGGACCGATCTCGTCGGCGCCGTCCACGGTCAGGTCAATCACCTTGACGTCGTCCAGCGCCGCCAGGGCGATGCCCAGTTCGCGCGCCAGATTGGCAGTGGCGTCAGAGGTCGGCACGCCGCGAATGTCCAGCTTGCGGGCCGCCAGGGCCTTCACGAACCAGGCGGCCGTCGAGCCCGTGCCCAGGCCCACCACCATGCCGTTCTCGACCAACTCGGCGGCGGCTTCGCCCGACAGGCGCTTTTGATCGTCGGCGCTCATTTCTTGTCCTTTTTCGCAGCCTTGGCCTTCTTCGCCAGCTTCACGGCCCGGAAGGCGTCTGCCCATTCGCTCTTGTTCTTCTGCTCGCCCCGAGCGATCGCCAGAGCGCCCTCGGGAACATCCTTGGTAATCACTGAGCCCGATCCCGTCATGGCGCGGTCGCCGATGCGCACCGGCGCGACCAAGGCGCTGTTGGAGCCGATGAAGGCCCCCGCGCCGACGTGGGTCTCGAACTTGTCGAAGCCGTCGTAGTTACAGAAGATCGTGCCGGCCCCGATATTGGCCTTCTCGCCGACGGTGCCGTCACCCAGATAGCTGAGATGATTGGCCTTGGCGCCGGCCCCGACCTTGACCTTCTTGACCTCGACGAAGTTGCCGATGTGCGCCTCCGCGCCGATCTCGGCCCCGGGCCGCAGACGGGCGTAGGGACCGATCAGGGCCCCCTGGCCCACGACAGCGCCTTCCAGATGACTGAAGGCCTTGATCACCGCGCCGCTTGCGACGCTGACGCGGGGTCCGAAGACCACGAACTGTTCGACCGTGACGCCGGCGGCGATCTGGGTGTCCCAGGCCAGATGCACGGTGTCCGGCGCGGGCATCGTGACGCCCTCGACCATCAGGGCGCCTCGGCGGCGCTTTTGCCAGACGGCCTCGGCTGCGGCCAGCTCGGCCTGAGAATTGACGCCCTGCACCGAAGGCTCCGGCGCGAAGGCGGCGCGGGTCGCCAGGCCTCGACCGTGGGCGATGCCGACCACGTCGGTCAGATAGTATTCGCCATTGGCGTTGTCGTTGCCGACTTGGCTCAGAATGTCGAACAGGGTGGCGCGGTCGGCGGCCAGGACGCCGGAATTGCAGTGCTTGACCTGCTTGACCGCGTCGTCGGCGTCCTTGGCCTCCACGATGCGCAGCAACACGTGGCCGGGGGCCAGGATCAAACGACCATAGGCGCCCGGGTCGGCCGCCTCGAAGCCCAACACCGCGACGTCGGCGCCGGCGGCGCGCAGGTCGAACAGCGGCGCGATGGTCGGGGCGCTGAGCAGCGGACAGTCGGCGAAGGTCACCACCACGTCGCCGTCGAAATCGGCCAAGGCGTCTTTGGCGGCGAGAACGGCGTGGCCGGTCCCCAGCGGCGGATCCTGAATGACCACCGAAGCTTCGCCCAGACGCGCGCGGGCATGGGCGCCCACGCCCGGGCTGTGGGCGCCGACCACCACGATGATCCGCGCGCAGCCCAGAGCTTCAGCGGCGTCGATGGCATGGTCCAGCAAGGCCCGCCCGGCGATCTTGTGCAGCACCTTGGGCGTCGGCGATTTCATGCGCGTACCCTGCCCGGCGGCGAGGATCACGGCGGCCCGGGGGCGACTTGAAGCGGCTGTGCTCATGGTCCTGGCGACTCTCTGCGGGCTGACCAGCGTTGCATTAGCCGGCCGTTTAGACGAAAGGCCAGATCAATGCATGACCTTCAAGCCCTGAACGGCGCCACGATCGCCTTCGACCTCGACGGAACCCTGGTCGACACCGCGCCGGACCTTGTCGGGGCGCTGAACACGATTCTCGTCGAGGAGGGCTTGCCCGCCCTGCCCTTCGACGAGGTTCGCCTGATGGTCGGACGCGGCGCCCGCGCCCTGCTTGAGCGCGGCTTCGCCGCCGCGGGCCAGCCCCTGGACGCCCTGATGGCGCCGAAGCTGATCGAGCGCTTCATCGCCATCTATCTCGATCGCATCGCTCAGGAGAGCGCGCCGTTCCCCGGCGTGGTCGAGACGCTCGCACACCTGCGCACCGCCGGCGCCAGGCTGGTGGTCTGCACCAACAAGCTGACCAATCTGTCGGTCGCCCTGCTCGACGCGCTCGACCTGCTGAACGCCTTTGACGCCGTGATCGGCGCGGATCTCTCGCCGGCCGCCAAGCCCGACCCGGTTCACGTGCTGACCGCGATCGAGGCCGTGGGCGGCGATCCGCGCCGCGCGGTGATGGTCGGCGACAGCATCAACGACGCCCTGGCGGCCGTGCGCGCCAAGGTCCCGGCCCTGCTGGTCAGCTTCGGCTACACCGAGGCCCCCGTCGAGACCCTGGGCGGCGATCTGGTCATCCACAGCTTTTTGGATGTGCCAAAGGCCTGTATCGACCTCTTGGCCTCTTGCCCCCGGCCAAACACCGGGCTATAGGCCCGTCCCTCTCGCGGATCGGTCTTTCGACCCGGCGAGAAAGGTTCTTCGGAACCGCCCGAAACGGTTAGGTCGCGTAGCTCAGCGGGAGAGCGCCTGCTTCACACGCAGGATGTCACAGGTTCAATCCCTGTCGCGACCACCATTCCCCTCAATGACTTGAAAGCTATTGGCCAGCGCCTCGCGGCATCGCGCTTCCCTCGGCGCAGTAACTTCGTTTAAAAGACTTATGTAGTCCAAGCGACCCTGCCCGGGCGGAGAGGTTCCATGTCTGTCTATATCTATGACGCCGTGAGAACTCCGCGCGGCAAGGGACGGGCCGGCGGATCGCTGGCCGGCGTGACACCCGCCCAGTTGGTCGCGCAACTGGTGCGCGCTCTTGAACGTCGCAACGGCCCGGACGCCATCGCCGCGATCGAGCACCTCACCCTGGGCTGCGTCACCCAGGTGGGGGTTCAGGGCGGACACGTGGCGCTGGCCGCGCGAATCCAGTCCGGGCTGCCCGACGACCTACCCTGCCTGACGATCAACAACTTCTGCGTCTCGGGGCTCAGCGCCATCGCCGACGCCGCCCGCCGCGTGGCGTCCGGCCAGGTCGACCTGGCCCTGGCCGGCGGAGCCGAGAGCATGTCGCAGGTCACCTTCCTGGCCGACACGGCCGACTACTACACCGACATGACGCTGGCCTCATCGATGGGCTGGGCGCCCGTCGGCGTGGCGGCGGACCTGCTGGCCACGCGGGAAGGCATTGAACGACCGGCGATGGACGCGGCGGTGCTGCGGTCTCATCAGCGGGCCGCGCTGGCCTGGCGCGAAGGGCGCTACGCCGGCCGGGTCATTCCCGTCACTAAGGCCGATGGCGAAGTGGCCCTGGCCCACGACGAGAACATCCGCGACTTTGGCGACGGCGCCGCCCTGACGCGACTGCCGCCGGTCTTCGCCGAACCGGGCGCGCAGGGATCTCGACGACATCCTGCAAACGCACCGCCCGGCCGTCGGCAAGATCGAACACCGGCACTCGGTCGCCCACTGCCCACCGATCGCCGACGGGGCGTCGCTGGTGCTGGTGGGCAGCAAGGCGGCCGGCGAACGCCTGGGCCTGACGCCCCTGGCCCGGATCCGCTCGGTCGCGGAAAACGCCGATGACCGGGTCATGCAGCTGACGGCGGGCTTCAAGGCCATGACACGCGCCCTGGACCGGGCGGGACTGGCCCTGGATCAGGTCGGCGCCGTCGAGTTCATGGAAGCCTTCGCAGTGGCCCCGGTGCTGTTCGAGCGCGACTTCGGTCCGGACATGGCCAGGGTCAATCCCAATGGCGGCCACCTGGCCATGGGCCATCCGATGGGCGCGACGGGCGCCGTGCTGACCACCACCCTCCTGGACGACCTGACGCAACTCGACGCCGACACCGGTCTGGTCGTGGCGACCGGAGGCGTCGGCGTCGGCGCGGCGATGGTGCTGGAACGGGCCTCCTAGACCCTACTTCGCCCCAACGCCCATCTCCTTCAACAGCTGGGCGCGGTCGTAATATTCGCGCCACTCCTGAACCTTGCCGTCGCGGATATCCAGCACGCCGACAACCGGCGTCGATCCCGCGTGGCCGTTGTAGACGAAGCGGTCGACGCGCTCGATGAACACCAGGCCGTCGATGACGCCCATGTGGGCGACGTCCAGCGTCACGCCATCTGGCGCGCCCTTGCCCAGGGCGGCGATGCGATCATAGATCGCGGCGCGCCCCACCACGGGCTCGATCATCATCGACCGCAGGGAGCCGTTCTCGGCGAACAGGTCGGCCACCTTGCGCCAGTCGGCGACCTTCCAGGCCGTGATCATTTCGCGCGCCACCGCCAGCCTGCTGGCGTCCGTGTCCGCCGCCCGAGCGGGCGCCGCCGCTGCCATGGCCAGCGTCAGGACCATCGCCGCCAATCCGAAAATCCGCTTCATCGTTTCCTCCTGGTCCTCTGCCGGGACCGCCGCGATCTGACCCGCGCAACAATTCATGCCGCGACCTCAAGCAGTCACTTGCACAACAAGACCATGGTGCTAGGCTGAATTCAAGGGCGGTCCTGTCGACCGCCGATCGAGACTTCGGAGAGCTCTTATGAAGATGGAGCGCCTGCCGCCGGTGAAGACCTCACTGGGGCCCAGCAACCATCCCTACCTGACCGGCGCCTGGACTCCCCAGCACGAGGAAGTCGACGCCACCGACCTAGAGGTCATCGAGGGCAAGATCCCCGACGACATTGACGGGCTCTACATCCGCAACACCGAGAACCCGGTGCAGCAACCGCTCGGCCGCTACCACCCGTTCGACGGCGACGGCATGCTGCACATGATCAGCTTCAAGGATGGTCACGCCAACTACCGCAACCGCTTCGTCCGCACCCGCGGCTTCGAGGCCGAGCAGGAAGCCGGTCAGGCCCTGTGGGGTGGGTTGATGGATGGGCCTAACGTGTCGCTTCGCCCCGGCTTTGGCGCGCATGGCGGCATGAAGGACGCCTCGTCCACCGACGTGGTCGTGCACGGCGGCAAGGTAGTCTCGACCTTCTACCAGTGCGGCGAGGCCTATTGGCTTGATCCCGAGACGCTGGAACAGGGCGGAGTGGCCAGCTGGGGACCGCTGGACGGCGTTTCGGCCCACACCAAGGTCGATGAATCCACCGGCGAGCTATTGTTCTTCAACTACTCGAAGTACGCGCCCTATATGCACTACGGCGTAGTTGATAGGCACGGGAAGCTGACGACCTACGTGCCCGTGCCCCTGCCTGGCCCGCGCCTGCCGCACGATATGGCCTTCACCGCCAACTACTCAATCCTCAACGATCTGCCGGTGTTCTGGGACGCCGAACTGCTCAAGCGCAACATCCACGCGGTGCGCGAACACGAAGGCATCCCGTCGCGCTTCGCGGTCATTCCGCGCCACGGCGACACCAAGGACATCAAGTGGTTCGAGGCCGATCCGACCTATATCCTGCACTTCCTCAACGCCTATGAGGACGGCGACGAGATCGTCATGGACGGGTACTTCCAGGAAGAGCCCACGCCCCGTCCGCTGGCCGACGCGCCGGACGGCCACGGCCACATGATGGGCTTCCTGGACGAGCACTCGTTCCTGCCCAAGCTGCACCGCTGGCGCTTGCTCCTCAGCCTCGTCGAGGTCTCTGTCTAGCATCTGGATGATCGCGTCCTTCAATTCGGGATGTTCAACCAGCGCTATGCCGGCAAGCCCTATCGCTACGCCTACAGCACCACCGCCAAGCCGGGCTGGTTCCTGTTCAACGGCTACGTCAAGCACGACCTGCAGACGGGCGAGTCGTGGGAGCTGAAGCTGCCCGAGGGCCGCTACGCCAGCGAGTCGCCCTTCGTGCCGCGCATCAACGCCAAGGACGAAGACGACGGCTACTTGGTCAGCTTCATCATCGACGAGAACACCCAGACGTCCGAGTGCATCCTGGTCGACTGCAAGCGCTTCGCGGATGGACCGGTGGTGCGCATCGCCCTGCCGCACAAGATTTCCAGCGGCACCCACAGCGTCTGGGCCGATCGCGAATTCATCCGGAACGGCTTCATCGCCGCCTGACCCTAGACCCTCAAAAAGAAGAACATACGGGATGGAAATCAAGGATAGCGTCGCCCTGGTCACGGGCGGCAACCGAGGAATCGGCGAAGCCTTCGTGCGCGCCTTCCTCGGGGCGGGCGCGGCCAAGGTGTATGTGGCGAGCCGCGATGTGGCGAACGCGCAGCACCTGGTCGACGAAGGCGCGGGGCGCGTCGTCGCCATCGCGCTGGACGTCAGCAAACCCGAACAGATCGAGGCCGCCGCCGCCCAGTGCCAGGACGTCAGCATCCTGGTCAACAACGCCGGCCTGTTCTCGATGCAGACCCTGATGGGCGCCCCGGACCTGTCGAACGCCCGCGCCGAGATGGAGGTCAACTATTTCGGCCCGCTGGCCATGTGTCGGGCCTTCGCGCCGATCCTGGCCAGGCACAAGCAAAGCGCCATCGCCAACGTGCTGTCGGCCGGCGGCATCGTCGCGGTGCCGGGCATGGGCGGTTACAGCCCTTCGAAGTTCGCCGGCCGCGCCATGAGCACCTGCGTGCGCGCCGAGCTGGCGCCACAGAACACCAGCGTCACGGCCCTGATCGTCGGTTCGGTCGACACCCGCATGGCCAGCCACGTCGAGGGCTTCAAGGAGACCCCCGCCACGATCGCCGAGGCCGCCCTCAAGGCCATCCGGCGCGGCGCGGACGAGGTCGATACCGATTTCATGGCCGTGGACGTGCGGGCCAACCTGGCCCGTGACCCCAAGGGCCTTGAACTGCAGATGCGCCGCTCGCTGTCGGGCGAGCGCGTGACCACCGGCCGTTAAGCGAGCGCTCCCATGACCCCTCAAGACCATCTCGACTTCGCCGAACGCTTCGTGGGCGCCATCCAGAGCGGCGACACCGACACGGTGCGCGCCTGCTACGCGCCCGACGCCAAGCTCTGGCACAATACCGACGGCATCGAGCAGACCGTCGACCAGAACATGAAGGTCCTGGACTGGTTCATCAAAACCCTGCCGGACCGCAACTATCGCGTCACCCGGCGCGAGGCGCTGCCGGACGGCTTCATGCAACAGCACGTGCTGGAAGCCACCTTGCCCGATGGCAGCCCCTGGGGCATGGACGCCTGCGTGGTGGTGAAGGTCGAAAACGGCGTGATCACCCGCCTGGACGAGTATCTGGACTCCGCCCAGGCCGGAAAGCTGCGCGCCTTCGGACGCTAGACACAAGGCTACAAAACACTTGCCTTCCTGGGCCTTGTGCCCAGGAAGGCAGGATTAAATTTGGCTTCTAGTCTCCACGGGCCCTACCGCGTCTTGCCGTCAAAGTCCTCGACCAGACCCATGGCCTTCAGCAGATGGGCCCGATCGTAATATTCGCGCCAGACCTTGATCAGCCGGCCGTCGAATTCCAGCACGCCGACCACCGGCGCCGAGCCCGACTTGCCTCGGATCACGAATTCATCCGTGCGCTCCATGTAAAGGATCCCGTCGATCACCCCCATGTGGTGGATGTTCAGCGTGATCGACTCCAGCCCATCACCCAGGCCCGCGACCCGCTTGTAGACCGCCTCGCGCCCGACGATGGGCTCAACCATCATCGAGTGCAGCACACCGTCAGGCGCAAACATGTCTGCGACCTTGCGCCAGTCCATCACGCGCCAGGCCTCTGCCATTTCCCGGCCCGCCGCGATCATCTGCTCGGTCGATAGGGTCGCCGACATGATCTCATTCCTCCGATGGGCCGCCCCGGCGCCACGCCGCAGCTCACCCGCGAAAATTAACTTGCATAACAATACCTATTGTTGACAACTCTTTTCTCGGAACGCGAAACGACGCCGCGCTCCCAGGGCGCGACGCTCCGCTAAGGGGTGGAGCGCCCGACGCCAAACTAGTGACTTGCTTGACGAGATGATAAAAACAAACCTATCCTTCTAGAGCGTAGACAAGCCAAAAATAGCGTGGGGGAAAGTCGTTACCAGGACAGTCCGCAGCCGGCGGGCCTGCACATCAGTGCGTCGCGAGCCCATTTCGCCACTGTTATGCAAGTTGCCGTTGATCACTTGATCACGACGCCTTCGGCCTGAATTTCCGGTTACGCCACACCCCCGATCACAGGGATTTCCGCCTTGCGCGGAAAAACAACAGGGACCTGTGGCGACCCGCGTCGCCGCACGGTCCCGGGGGAGAGAAACAAGTGAAACTGCGACACACCACATCCGCCATCGCCCTGCTCGCCGGGATGTCCATGGCCGTGCCGGCGCTGGCGGCGCCGACCCCGACGCCCGCTCCGCAAGAGCAGAACACCAGCCTGGAAGTGCTGATCGTGACCGCGCAAAAGCGCGAAGAGAACGTTCAGACGACGCCGATCTCGATCTCGGCGGTCTCAGGGACTAACCTGGCCAAGGATCGGGTTCTGACCCTGGAAGACCTGGGCCACAACATGACCGGCATCTCGTTCACGGCCAACTCGCCGCAGTCGAACGAAATCAACATCCGGGGCGTGGTCAACACCCGCCTCAGCTCACCCACATCCGACCAGTCGGTGTCGACCTTCGTGGACGACGTCTATGTCAGCCGCTCGGGCAACCTGAACTCGTCGTTCTATGACGTCTCGCGGATCGAAGTTGTTCGCGGTCCGCAGGGCGTTCTTCTGGGCAAGAACGTCGCCGGCGGCGCGGTCAACATCATCAGCAATGCACCCAGCTTCGACCGGTCGGGCAAGTTCACCGTCAGCCTGGGCAACTATGACCTGCGCCAGACCCAGGGCTATTTCACCGGCGCGCTGACCGACACCCTGGCCGGCCGCTTCTCGTTCCAGACCATCCATCGCGGTGGCTACGCGCACGACATTCTGCACAATGTCGATGTCGAGAACCTCGACTCCGTCCAGATGCGCGCCCAGCTCGCTTACAAGCCGGAAAATTCCGACCTGCGCGCCAGCCTGAACGTCGACTACGCCAAGGACAGCAATGACGGCGTCAACCGGGTGGGCCTGAAGAGCACCACCCTGCCGGCCAGCTTCACACCGTGGTCCTCGACCCGCAGCCTGATCGAAGCCAAGCTCGGGCGTAAACTGTCAATTCGCGAAAGCCTGCCGATCTGGCCGCAGTTCAAGGGCGACGCCGCGCCGTCGCCGCAGCGCGCCGAACACAAGACGTATGACATCATCGGCAAGGTCGAGAAGGACGTGACGCCGACCATCCGGTTCTCGAGCATCACGGGCTATCGCAACAACCAGTCCTACACCCTGTACGACCAGACCGGCCTCGGCCCGGCGAACGGCTACAATGTCGCCGGCGCGCTGCTGTTCGCCGAGCCCGTCAACTTCATCGAGGGTGTCCGTCAGTTCTCGGAAGAAGTGCGACTGACCTCGACCGACGACGCCAGCCGTCTCGACTGGATCGTCGGCGCCTATTACCAGAAGAGCAAGGTCCATCAATACAACCGCTTCTGGGGTGAATCGACGGCGCTTCCGACGCTGTCGGGCGAGTCGCACTGGGACGATTACGGCCACAACGAAGACAAGGCCATCTTCGCCCAGCTTGGCTACAAGATCACCGACACGCTGAAGTTCGAAGTGGGCGCGCGCTACACCAAGGACCAGAAGGGCGGCACCCAGCGCGGCATCATCGTCGCCACCGGCGACCGGCTGAACCCGAACGACACCGCGCCGCTGACACCGCTGACCACCAACTTCTTCACGCCCTACAACGAGAGCTGGACCAAGCTGACGCCGCAAGCCACGCTGCGTTGGACGCCCAATGACACCAACATGGTCTATGCGACCGCGTCGGTCGGCTTCAAGGGCGGCGGCTTCCAGGGCAACGCCTCCAACGCCTTCGCGGCGGCCACGCCCTATAATCCGGAGTCGGTGAAGAACTACGAAGCCGGCTTCAAGACCGAGTTGTTCGACCGCACCGTGCGGTCCAACACCGCCGTCTTCTACATGAAATACACCGACCTTCAGGTTCAGCAGACCCTGGCTTCGTGCCTCTGCAACGTGATCAGCAACGCGCCGGGCGCCACCATCAAGGGCGTGGAAAGCGACCTGCAATGGGCTCCCAACCACTGGTTCCACGGCTGGGCCAGCGGCAGCTATGTCGACGCGACCTATGACCAGTTCGTCTTCGCCGGCGTCAACAACTCGGGCAAGCTGATGCAGCGGACGCCCAAGTATCAGGGCGCCATCGGCGGCGAAGTGACCACCAGCGTCGGCTCGTGGGACGACGCCCTATCGGCCCGCCTCAGCTATCGCTGGCAGGGCAAGATGCCTTGGGCCCCGGAAAACACCACCTGGGAAAAGGCCTACGGGACTCTGGACGGTCGGATCACCCTGACCTCGCCCGACAAGTCGTGGAGCGTTTCGGCCTTCGGCAAGAACCTCACCGACGAAGTCTACCGCACCAACATCATCGCCTTCTTCCAGGAAGAGATGTCGTCGTTCGGCGCTCCGCGCACTTTCGGCTTCGAAGTCTCCGCCGCGTTCTAAACCTCGTACTGGCCGGGCGGCTCGCCGTCCGGCCACTTTTTGATTGAGTAAAGGGAGCAGGCCTTTGGGGCGTTGCTACGCAATCTTGCGCCAGGTCATCTCGGCCTGGCAGGCCAAGGACATCGACGGCGTTCTGGCCCACATGCACGACGACATCGTCTGGCACTACGCCGCCGCCGCCCATCCGCCCGTTCGCGGCAAGGCCGCCGCCCGCAAGCTTCTCGGACGCTTCCAGACCGACATGCACGGGATCAAATGGCGCATCTTCGCCCACGCTGAGTCAGGCGACCGGTTGTTCATCGAAGGCGTCGACGACTACACCACCGCCAACGGCCATCGCGTCGCCGCCCCCTATGCCGGCGTTCTGGAGTTCGATGGCGACTTGATCATCGGCTGGCGCGACTATGTCGATATGGGCGTCCTTGCCGAACAGAAGGCGGGCCAGCCCCCCTCCAGCCAGGTCCAGGACCTCCTCGACCGCGCGGCCGTCTCGTGAGCCCGCCCCTCGATCGCCGCACCCTGCTGGTCGCCGCCGCCGGCGCGTTGGCCGCCTCCCCCGTCCTGTCCCAGGAGAAGCCCATGTCGCCCCTCTATGCCGTCCAGATGGCGATCATCGAAGCCTGGCATCATCAGGACGTCGAAGGTGTACTAGTCCATCTCACCGACGACATCGTCTGGCACAATTCCAGCGGCCTCAATCCCGCGATCCGGGGCAAGGCCGCCATGCGCACCGCCCTGCAGGCCATGGCCAAGGTCATCAAGACCAACAAGTGGCGGATCTTCGACCATGCCGAAAACGCCGATCGCCTGTTCATTGAGGGCGTCGACGAGTTCTGGCTGACCACCGGCGAACACGTCGCCATCCCCTATGCCGGCGTGCTGCAGTTCCGCGGCGCCCTGGTCAGCGAGTGGCGCGAATATTTCGACGGTCGGCTCAGCGCCGCCATGAAAGCCGGCCAGCCGATCACGGCCGAGCAGCAGGCCCTGATCTCGCGTCCCGTCGCCCAATAGCTGGAGACGCGAAAGCCTCGTCCCTCGACAAGCTCAGAGTGAGGCTTTCTACCGACGGCCTCTCTCTGGACCTCACCCTGAGCCTGTCGAAGGGCGAGGTCCGCACTCAGCAGCTCAGGCCGGGGCGACGTTGAACACCGTGGCGACCTCACCGCACTGGTCGCACGTCAGCTTCGGCTCCAGGACATGGCCACAGGTGCGGTGATAGGTGATCAGCGGCGGTCCCTGCTCGGTGACAAGCCAGCGATCGCCCCAGTGATTGAGCTCGGCGATCAGCGGATAGAGATCGCGCCCTCATCGGTCAGTCGATATTCCCAACGCTCAGGTCGCTCCTGGTAGAGCACCTTGCGCAGCACCCCCAGCTCCACCAGTCGTGACAGCCGGTCCGACAGGATGTTGGGCGCGACGCCCAGGGCGTTCTGGATGTCGTTGAAGCGGCGACGCCCCAGGAAGGCCGAGGCGATCACGTGGCTGGTCCAGCGGTCGCCCAGCACCTGAAAGGCGCGGTCCAGCATGGGGTTGCCGTGGTTGAGGCTATCGACCGGCACGATCGAGCGACGCTGCGCTCTCGGCGGCGGTGACGGCTCGACCCCGACACCCGGTCCATCCCGCACATAGACATCGCGCGGGCTGACCAGCTCGCCGCAGTGCCCGCAGCGGAACTCCGGCGTGAAGACCTTGCCGCAGCTGTGCTTGAGCTGGTGGGCGGGATTGGTGGGGTCGTAGAACCAGCGCTTCTCCCATCGGATGATCGTCAGGGCCACGTTGTAGAGGTCCAAACCCATCTCGGTGAGGTGATATTCCTCACGGGCCGGACGCTCCTGATAGCGCACCTTCTCGAAGATGCCCGCCTTGGTCAGGCGTCGCAGACGGTCGATCAGCAGGCTGCGCGCCAGACCAATCCGTCCCTGGAACTCCTCGAACCGATGCACCCGCTGGAAGGCCAGATACAGGATCATCAGCGTCCAGCGATCGCCCAGGATATTCAGGGCGCGCGTGGAGGAATTGGCCTGAACGAGCTGGGTGACCGGTTCCGGACCAGGGGGGTCGATTGGGCGGGTTTCGGCCATGTCACCTCAAGTGTCGAAAGCGGCCGGGACCCTTCGGGCGCCCCACTGTCTTGTCAAGGCCCGGTGGAGCCGGACGCGGCTAAACCGCCGCCGCGTCGTAGTCCCTGACCAGGTCGTCGATGATCTGGCCAAGAGGCTCGATGGCGCGAACCTCTCCCGCTCCCTGACCCGCCGACCAGACATCCTTCCAGCGCCTGGCGTTGTCCTCCGGCCGACCAAGACTGATCTCGGCCTTCCCCTTCATGCCTTCGGCGTCGTAGCCAGCGGCGACAAGGCTCGCCTTCAGCCAATTGGCCGGAATGCCGGTCAGGGCGGCCGAGGTGACGATGTCCTCGGCATTGGCCTCGATCAGCATCTGCTTGTAGTCGGGAACGGCCAGGCTCTCGGCGCAGGCGATCAGGCGCGTGCCCAGATAGGCCAAATCCGCGCCCAGCATCCGCGCGGCGCGGACGGCGCGGCCGGTGCCGATACCGCCGCCCAGCACGATCGTTCCGTCGAAGACCTCCCGCACCGCCGGCGCGAAGGCGAAGCCGGCGAGCTGGCCGGTGTGGCCGCCGGCTCCGGCCGCCACCAGGATCAGGCCGTCCACGCCAGTCTTGGCGGCTTTCTGGGCATAGGTCAGCGAGTTGACGTCGGCATAGACCAGGCCGCCGTACGAATGGATGGCCTCGACCACCTGCACCGGGCTGCCCAGGGCCGTAATGACGATCGGCGGCTTGTGCCTGAGCACAAGGTCCAGTTCCTCCTCCCAGCGGGCGTAGGAGCGATGGACCATCAGGTTGATCGCCCACGGCGGCGCGTCAGCCGGCAAGGTGGACACGATCTGACCCATCCAGGCGTCGAGATCCTCCAGCGTGCGGGCGTTGTTGGCCGGGAAGGATCCGATGATCCCGCCCTTGCAGGCGGCCAGCACCATGTCGACGCCCGAGACCAGGAACATCGGCGCGGCGATGGCCGGCAGGCGTAGCCGGTCAAGAATGTGCGAGGGAAGGCTCATGCTCAGCCCGCCTGCGGCGGCTTGGGCGGCAGCGGGAAGAAGCCCGAGGTCCGGCGGATATACTCCTCATAGCCCGGCTTGCGACGACGCATCCGGCCCTCGACGGTCGGAACGCCGCTCCACTTGGTCAGGGTGAAGAGAAGGAAGGCGGGGCCGACGATAGACACCAGCCCCAGGGTGGTTTCGGCGGCCAGCAGCCACAGGCCAAACCAGACGCAGGCGTCACCGAAGTAGTTGGGATGGCGGGTGTAACGCCACAGGCCCTTGTCCATCACCTGGCCTTCATTGGCCGGGTTCTTCTTGAACCGAACCAACTGGAAATCCGCGAGGGTTTCGAAGATCAGGCCAAAGACGGCCAGCGCCCCGCCGGCCAGGCCCACAACGCCCAGCTTCAACGGTTCGGCCGAGATCTGGCCCAGTTGCACCGGCAGACAGACCAGCCACAGCATCGGCATCTGCATCATGAACACCAGTCGGAACGAGGCGTAGCCATAGTTCCAGCCGCGCTCGGCCTTGGCCTTGTCCAGCATCCGCACATAGCGCCCGTCGGGCCCATGGTCGCGCCAGCGCCACAGCATGTAGCCGCCCAGCCTCAGCGCCCACGCCACGCAGATCGCTGTCAGCGCCATCCTGCGGGGCGTGCCGCCGCCCGTCTGGACATAGGTCGCAATCGAGACGAGGCCCATCCCCAGGCCCCATAGACTGTCGACCGGCGTGCAATCGCGCATCGCCCAGCAGATCGCCCAGGCCACAACGAACAGCGCCAGGATCACGCCGGCGTTGATCGCCAGCACCACGATGAAATCAGGCATTCTTCTCCCCCTGCCCGACGGCCGCTTCGAACGGGCGGGCCATGTTTTCGTGCAGCGTCCGGGGCCTAGCCCAGCACCATGACGCCGGCGTCCGGCGCGTCGGCGAACAGGCGCTCCACCTGATCGGCGCGCCGGTCGATGACCGCGCGTCGGTTGATGGTGCCCTTGTCGGAAATCTCGTGCGCATTGGCGCTGGGCGGATCGGTCAGCACCAAGGCCCGCCGCACCCGCGCGGAACCTCCGCTCTGATCGGCGTTGAAGGCCGCCAGGCGCTTGCCGAGTTCGGCAGAGTCAGCGTCGGGCCTGGCCCACAGCATCACGCCCAGATAGGGCCGGCCGTCGTCGCAGAGCACCATATCGGTCACCAGCGGCGAGAGGGCCTTCAGCAGACCGTCGCGGAGGCCGCCGCCATAGACCCAGGTTCCGCTGGAGAGCTTGAATTCCTCGGCCGCGCGGCCGGCGAAGGCCAGGCCCTGGGTCGGGTCTTCGGGATCGTGAAACACCGCAAGGTCGCCCGTGCGATAGAAGCCTTCCTCGTCAAAGGCCTCAGCCGTCTTCTCAGGCTCGTCCAGATAGCCGGCCGTGACATTGGGGCCCCGGGCGCGAACCTCGTAGCGCTCTCCGACCGGCGAGAGCTTCACGGTCGTTCCCGGCGCCGGCAGACCGATGCCGACCTTGTCGGTCTCGAAGTGTATGACCATGAACGCCGAGACGGTCTCGGTCATCCCGTAGCCGCTGGTCATCATGATCCGATGCCCGGTCTCGGCGACGGCGGCGGCCTGCAGCCGATCGTGAACCGTCTGGGACAGGCCCGCCCCGCCATACAGCATCAGCCGCATCTTCTTGAAGAAGGTCGCCCGCAGGACGGGGTCCTTCTCGAGCGCGTCCACCAGCATGGTGTAGCCGAGCGGCACATTGTTGAAATAGCTGACGGAGATCTCGCGCAGGTTCCTGATCGAAGCCTCGAAGAGACCCGGCGCGGGCTTGCCGTCGTCGATGTACAGCGCGCCGCCCTCCAGCAGCGTGGTCCGCAGCACGAAGGCGCCGGCGGCATGGTGCCAGGGCAGCCAGTCCAGCATGGCCTCGTGCCAGCCGGCAGCCTCGCCGATGGTTTGTTGGCACTGGGCGCTGTTGGCGGCCAGGTTGTCGAAGGTGATCGGAACCACCTTGGGCAGGCCGGTCGAGCCGGAGGTCAGCATCAGGGCCGCCCGATCATGGGGCTTCAGGCTCTCGATCGACTCGGCGACCTTGGGGGTCGCGACGGTGGCCAGGACCTCGGCGTAGGCGGTCGCGGGCTTGGAAAGGCAGGACGGATCGGTGGTGATGATCTTCGCCTCGCCCAGATCGAGCGCCGCGAGCGCGCCAGAGGCCGTGGCGCTGTCCTCGGCGAACACCACCGCAGGCTTCACCTTGGCGATCACATGGGCCAGTCGCCCATAGTCGCCGCCCAGGGCCGCATAGGTGACGCTCACCGGGCACGCCGCGCGCCCGGAGGCCTGGGCTGCGAAGCTCATCACCGCGAAGGCCGGCGTGTTCCCCGCCAGGATCAGCACCGGGCCCACCTGGGGCTGATCCATCAGCCACTGGGTCGCTGCATCCATGTCGCGCTTCAGCCGCGCGAAGGAAGTGAACCGCCACTCGCCGTCCGGCCCGCGCTGGCCGAGCGCCGGATTGTCGCCGGACTCGATCGCGCGCCGGGCGAAGGCCGCCGGGATATTGGCCTCATAGGACCGTAACGGCACCTTCGAGGTGATCAGGATGGTCCCGTCGGCGCGACGCTCGATGTCGAGATCCACCGGCAGAAGATGCGCCTCGCGAAACGGCGGCTGGGCGATCGTGGCGGAGGCGTCGTCGGCCATGATCAGACGCCCACGATCAGGCTGACCGTGGTGGTGGTCGATCCGCCGATGTTCAGGGTCTGGCAGGTCTTGGAGCCCTCGACCTGATAGTCGCCGGCCTGGCCGGTTACCTGCTTGAAGGCGTCCAGCGCCATCCGCACGCCGGTGGCGCCCACAGGGTGACCCAGGCCGATCAGGCCGCCGGAGGGATTGATCGGCAGACGACCGCCCATCTCGATAGAGCCGTCCTCGATCGCCTTCCAGGACTCGCCCGGCGCGGTCAGACCAAGATGGTCGATGGCCATGTATTCGGTGGTGGTGAAGCAGTCGTGCGTCTCGACGACGTCGACCTGCGACAGGTCGCTGACCCCGGCCCGCGCGCGGGCGTCCTCGATGGCCCGGCGCACCTGGGGGAAGACGTACTCGGCGCCTTCGCTAGCCCGGATCTTGGCGGCGTAGGAGATCGGGGCCGAACGGTGCCCCCACCCCTTGATGCGCGGCAGGCTTTCCAGCGGAATGCCATGCTTGGCGGCATATTCGGCCGCCCGCTTTTCCGAAGCCAGAAACACCACGGCCGCGCCGTCGGTCACCTGACCGCAGTCCTGCTTGCGCGTGCGCCCCTCGACCACCGGATTGGCTTCGTCGTCGGCGGTGAAGCTGCGCTCGTTGAACGCCCATTGCCGGGTCTGGGCGTTGGGATTGCGCTTGCCGTTGGCGAAATTGATCTCGGCGATGCGCATCAGGTGTTCGTACTTCAGGCCGTAGCGGCGATCATATTCCTCGGCCAGATCGGAGAAGGCGCGCGGCCAGACGAACTTGGCGTCCTGAAACTCGTGGCCCGCCCAGGCCGCCGCGCCCAGGTTCTCGGCCGCCTGCTGGCCGCTGACATTGCGCATCTGCTCAAGCCCGACCACGCAGGCCAGGTCATAACGTCCCGCCTCGATCTCGGCCGAAGCCGCCAGGATCGCCACGCTGCCCGAGGCGCAGGCCGCTTCGTGTCGGGCGGTCGGGAGCCCGTCGAAGTCGGGATGGACCAGGCCGAAGAAGCCGCCCAGCAGTCCCTGCCCCGCGAACAGGTCGCCGACGAAATTGCCGACGTGGCCAGTCTCCACGTCCCTGGCCTCCAGCCCCACGGCGTTCAGGCCTTCGCCGACGACCTCCGAGAAGGCGTCGGCGAACTCCATGCCCTGCCGGGCCCAGTTGTTGGCGAAGTCGCTCTGCCAGCCACCGATAATGTAGGTCATGGTTTCCTCGCCAGGGCCGTTACCGGCCTCTCCGAATGTCAGTCTTATTATACAAGCTAATTGGAAACGGCCAAGGCCGGTCTGCCATCCATAAAGGCCGCGAAGGCCTGGTGTGCGTCTTCGTAGGGCTCGCGCGGATCGGCGCTCATCGCGGTCCGGACCGCCGCGCCGATGTGACCGTCGCGCAGCACGACCGGCTGGCCTTCCACGGCGGTCGCGACCCTCATCCGTCCGCCACCCGAAACCAGGGTTTGACCGGAGACATCGCAAGCCTCGCTGGCCAGCCAGGAAACCAAGGGGGCCACGGCGGCGGGGTCCATCCGCTCGGCCAGACCGGGCGCCAAGTGCTGGGCGGTCATGGCCGTCACCGCATAGGGCGCGATGGCGTTGATCAGCAGGTTGCGCGGCCGCCCCTCGACCGCCAGGCCGCGAACCAGGCCAATCAGCGCCGCCTTGGACGAGGCATAGGCCGCCATGCCGTCGCCGCCATGCAGCCCCGCCGACGAGGCGCTGACCACCACCCGGCCAGCCGGCGCCGCAGACAGGACGGGCCAGGCCGCGTGAACCAGATGGAAGGCGCCGAAGAAATTGATGTCGAAGACCCGGCGAAAGCCCTCGCTGGTCTGCCGGTGCAGGCGAAGCGTCTCGGGTACGCCGGCGTTGGAGACCACGGCGTCCAGCTGTCCGAACGCCTCCAGCGCCTGAGCCACCAGCGCCGCGCCGGTCTCGGGCTCTTCGGCGGGATCAAGATTGGCCACGGCCTCGCCGCCCAGGGCGCGGATCTCGGCGACGACCGCTTCCGCGCTGCTGGGCTGGCTTCGATCAACCCAGCGATTATTGACCACCACCCGCGCGCCGCGCGCCGCAAGGTCCAGAGCATAGGCTCGGCCGAGGCCCTTACCCGCGCCCGTCACGATCACCACGCGATCACGCATGTCCCGCGCGCTCACCGCATCATCCCGGCCCGTGTCGGACATCGTTTTCTCCCTGCCCGTCTGGATCATCCATAGATCGTATCGTTATGCAAGCGACAAGGGCGCGAGGGCGCGCTTTGCGAGTTAGTCCCCCAGCAGGTCTCCGCGAAAGGGCGTCGCCAGCGGCCGGGTCATCAGTCCGGGCGGGGCGGCGCAAACAATGGGTATGGCGTTGATCACCGTCCCGGCCACGCCCAACTGTTCGGCGGAAGTGGGGGTGGGATCATCCGGCCGCTTGTCCATATCGACCGACAATCGCACGCCGGGCTGACCCTCGATCCGGATTCGCCAAAGCGGCGGGTCGGGGCTCTCCAGATGCGCCGTCTCCATGTACCAGTGGATCGACATCACCAGCATCGGCGCGCCGCCGACAATGCCGACCCAGCGCCAGTTCACATGGCTGATCCCCCCCCTGGAGATCGGGCCTGCGGCCATGACCAGATCCTCGGACGCCGGAAAGACGCGGTGATCGGTGTCGACCCGTTCAAGCGGCAGGTTCAGGTGTTCGGCCATGGCTGCCAGCACCTCGGCATACATGCCGTTCAACGACGAGGCCGGGCCCCAGCCGGGATCGTTGGCGTCCACCAGGGCGGGATCACCGCCAAAGCCCAGAATCTTGAACACATAGTCGGGATTGCGCACAGCGCGGCAGTCGACGCTTTCCACCACCTCGATCCGGTCGAGCTCGGAACAGACACCCGTCGCCACCACCGCCAACTGCTCGGCCGCGAAGCCCGGATTCAATCCGGCGGCCATCAAGGTGGTCCCGCCGGCCGTGCAGGCCGCCTCGAGCGCTTCGCGGCGCTGGCCTGTCCAATACTGCGGCTTGCTATAGCCATTGATGCTGATGACATTCTTGCCCGCCGCCAGCAGCTTGAGGATCTCGGCGTCGTGCGAACCATAGGGCGGCGCCAGACGGGCGCAGTGGATCACCACGTCGGCGTCCAGACCCAGGATCTCGTCGATGTCGCGGGTAGCGATCACGCCGGTGGGCGGACGGCGAGCAATGTCGCCAGCGTCCTTCCCCGCCTTCGCCTCGCCATAGACATAGAGCCCGACCAGCTCCATCGCCGGATGGTCGATCACCGCCCTCAGGCAGGTCTTGCCCATGGCGCCCGTGGCCCACTGGATGACGCGATACTTCATGGCCCCTCCCCGGCTTTGAGAGACTCCTAGCGCACATAGTATCGTTATGAAAGCGACCGATTAGACGGTTCGCCGTCAGGCGACAGGTTCAGGCGCCGTCGATGCGTCGGCCTCGATCACCTCGAAGGTCACATCATGGGCCTCGACCGGCTGGCTGCAACACGAGCAGGTGACCGCCGGTTCCAGATCGTGCCCGTCAGCCTTGTGTCGCAGCAGCAGCGGCGGCCCCTCGGGCGAGACGTAATACTTGTCGCCCCACGCGCAGCAGCATCAGCAGAACCGGATAGTAGTCGATGCCCTTCTCGGTCAGGCGATACTCGGATCGCCGGCCGCCCAGGTCATGGGCCCGGATCACCCCCCGCGCGGTCAGCCACGACAGCCGCTCGGACAGGATATTGGTGGCGATCGCCGTATCGCGGTGAATCTCGTCGAACCGCCGCAGGCCGGTGAAGATCGAGCGCAGCACCAGACTGGCCCAGCGATCTCCGGTGATCTGGGCCACGTCGACCATCAGGCCGGAGCCGCTATCGACCGCATTGCGCTGCTGGCGTCGGCGGCTGTAGCGCGCGGCCATCCAGCCGACGCCTGGACCTTCAGTCCAGTCGACGTCACGCGCGCTGATTTCTTCGCCGCATTTCAGGCAGGTCGGCACGGGCTCAAAGACCTGTCCGCAGGTGCGATGACGCAGTCGGAGCCTAAGCTTGCCTTCCGCCGCGCCCCAGCGCCGCTCCCAGCGCAGCATCATCAGGGCCGGCCAGTAGAGATCGCGCCCCTTGCGGGTCATGCGGTACTCGTAGCGCGGCGGCGCCTCGCTATAGAGAACCTTCTCCAGAACATCGGCGGCGACCAGTCGCTTCAATCGGTCGCTGAGCAGGGTCTGCAACAGCCCCGTGCGCGCACGAAACTCGTCGAACCGGCGCGCGCCGATCCAGGAGGATTCCAGGATCAGCAGGACTGAGGCGTCACCCACAACCTCCAGCGCCCGCCAGATCGAGCAGGTGCGGATGAATTTCGGGGCGTTCATCGGTCGGATCGGCTCTGTCAGGCCCGGCGATATCGAGCCCCCTCAAGAGTCGCGGAATGGGTGCGGCTATGCAAGTCGCTTTCCACCTCTCCGCTCCGCCGACGGAGAAAACGTCTACTTAAGGTCAGCTGGCCGCCACGTCCGCCAGATCGCGGCGAAGCACCTTGCCCAGCGGATTTCGCGGCAGAGCCGGGACAATGCGCAGCTTCTCCGGCAACTTGAAGGTCGCGATGTCATGCGCCTTGAGGTGAGCGTTCAGCTCTTCAAGCGTCAGGTCCTGATCGGGCCGCAGGGCGACGACCGCGCAGACCCGCTCGCCCAGCCGCTCGTCGGGATAGGCCGCGCAGCTGCCCTCGCGCACCTTGGGATGGCTCTCGATCAGCACGTCGATCTCGGCCGGCGAGATGTTGAGCCCGCCCCGAATGATGATCTCCTTGCGACGCCCGACGAAGCGGTAGTAGCGCCCGCCCCCTTCCGGCGCGATCTCGAACAGGTCGCCCGTGCAGAAGAAGCCCTGATCGTCGAAGGCCTGGCGGGACAGCCCCGGGGCCTTCCAATAGCCGTCGAAGGTCATGGCGCCGGCGATACGCAGTTCGCCCTCGACCCCGGTCGTGGTGATCTCCTCGCCGGTATCGGGATTGACCAGGCGGGTCTGGATCTTGGCCGGGAACGCCGCCGGCCAGTCCACGCCCCTTGCGCCGAAGCGCGGAAAGAACCGGGCGCGCTGCTCGGGATCGGGAATGGCCTCGCCGGTCGAGAACAGCGAGGTTCCCTCGTTGGAGCCAAACACGTTCATCACCGTGACGCCGTAGCGATCCTGCCAGCCCTTGACCATCCAGGGCGCCAGAGGCGCGGAACCCGAGCCGAGGCAGCGCAGCCTGGACAGGTCGGTCCTGGACAGCAGGGCTTCGTTCTGCAGCAGCATGTTCAGCACGGTGGGCGGGGCCACCGTATAGGCCACGGCCTCGTCCTGCATCTGGGACAGGAACAGCGGCAGGTCGAACGGATGATGCTGCACCAGCCGTCCCTGGGCGATCAGCCAGGTCATGACCATGCCACCGATGGCGGCGATGTTGATCAGCGGGAACGGGTTGAGGATCGTGTCGCCGATCTGGATGCCGGCGGCCTCGACCAGGGCCCCGCCGTTGATCACCCAGTGATCGTGGTGGCGTGGAACGCCCTTCGGCGCGGCCTCGGTGCCGGAGGTCCAGCAGATGGTCAGCGCCTCGGCCGCGTCGAGATCGACGGGTGTCGCGTAAGGCTCCGCGGACGCCTTCGCCATGAGGACCTCGAGGCCCAGGACGCCGTCGGGCGCCGCATCGCCCAGGCTGACGATCTGCGCGGCCGTCACCCGGGCGGCTTTCAACTCGCTGAGCATCGCGGCGTGGTCGCAGCCGTGAAAGACGCCGACAGTCAGATAGACCTTGGGCTCCACGCTGGGCAGGATCTGGCGCAGTTCGTGACTGCGATAGGCCATGGCCACGGGGCTGAAGATCGCCCCCATGCGGGCGCAGGCCAGGAAGGCCAGAACGCCTTCGACAACGTTGGGAAGCTGGGTCGCCACCACATCGCCTCGCCCCACGCCCAGCGCGGCGAAGACGTGCGCCATGGCGTCGACCCGGGCGTCGACCTGCGCATAGGTCAGTCTCTGGGCCGGTGTTCCAACAAGCGCCTGACGGTTTGCCGCGTCCACCAGCGCTTCGGCGGTCGGACGCGCCGCGACGGCCCGACGGAAGAGCGCATCAATCGTCTCGCCGCGCCACCAGCCCTTGCGGCGGTAATCTGCGACGCGTTCGGGCGGACTGGGATACAAGCGCGCCTCCTCCTCGAGACATGATTCAGCGACGCTTTAACCGCGTCCTGATCACAGAGGTGGCATAGTCAGTATCGTAATGCAAGTTATCGGAGGTCGTAGACTTCCGATCTCGGGCGGCAGCTCCTTGGTGTCCGAACCGCAATCAGGCTGCGGCGGCCAGGGCCACGCCCAAACGCTCATAGCGCAACTGAATCCGTTGCCACGTGGCGAGCTTGATCGGCTCACCCTTGCGCAGCTTGCTCCACGTCGTTTCGCTGATGCCGTAGACGCTGAACAGGTGCTCGCGGGTCACGGCGGGCAGCGCCCGCTTCAGCAGCTCAAAACGTTCCCGGGGGATGGTGACGGCTTCGGCCAAGAGAGCCTCCAGGGTTGAAGTTTGAATGGGGCGACCGGCGCCGCGGGGGGAGGTGGGCGCCGGTCGCTAGCGATCGCCGGGGGAAGCGATCGCTATTCCTGACCGCCCGCGCTGGGCTTGCGGTAGTCGAGAGCCGGCGGGCGGTCGCCCAGCATGGCCTTGTAGGCGAAGTTGGGCCCCCGGCGCTGATCAAGCTCGGCCTTGGCCTTCTTGATGGTGTCGGGGTTGGAGAACAGGTCAGCGCCGGTGAGGGCGAGGGTCTTGGCGGCGTTGACCGCGCCCTTGACGCCGATGGACGAGCCTGCCGCCGCCACGTTCTGCCAGCTGTGACCGGCCGAGCCCGGGACAAAGGTCGCGGTGCCGAGGCCAACGGTGGGGGTGACCCAGCTGATGTCCGACACGTCGGTCGAGCCGCCGCCGCCTTCCATCTCGATCTTGTAGGGACTCACGGTCTTGACGGTGTCGATCGACGGCGCGCCCGGCAGGGATTCCTGCATCTTCCTGGCGAAAGCCTGTTCCTCGGGTGTCCAGGTAATGCCGCCGACCGTGCGGAGATTGGCGTCCATCACCCGGCCCAGGGTGTCATTGGGCAGCAGGGCGTAGACGCCGCCGGTGATCTCGGTCTTGACCGTGGTGCCCGTCGCCAGGGCCGCGCCCTGCGAGGCCTTTTCCAGGCGCGCCCAGACGTCCTTGACCACCGCCGGATCGGGATGGCGCACGTAGTAATAGACCTCAGCGAAGGCGGGCACGACGTTCGGCGCGGTGCCGCCGCCGGTGATCACATAGTGGATGCGGGTCTTGTCCGGCACATGCTCGCGCAGGAAGTTGGCGGCGACGTCCATCACCTCGACGCCGTCTAGGGCCGAGCGCCCCTTCTCAGGCGCGGCGGCGGCGTGGGCCGAAACGCCGTAGAAGCGGAACTTGCCGCTGATATTGGCCATCGACACGCCCTGGACCGCCGAATTCTCGTTGGCCGGGTGCCAGTGCAGCGTGACGTCGACGTCCTTGAACAGACCGTCGCGCACCAGATAGACCTTGCCCGAACCGCCCTCTTCGGCGGGCGAGCCATAGACGCGCAGTTCGCCCTTGATGTTGTTCTTGACCATCCACGCCTTCAGCGAAACGGCCGCGCCGACCGAAGCCGCGCCGAACAGGTTGTGGCCGCAGCCGTGGCCCGCGATCTGACCGGGAATGCCGGTCTTCACAGGATCAGCCGTCTGGGCCAGACCCGGAAGGGCGTCGAACTCGGCGAGGATGGCGATCACCGGACCGTCGCCGTTCTTGTAGCTGGCCATGAACGCCGTCGGCATGCCGGCAACGCCCGACTTCACCTCAAAGCCGGCGGCCTTGAGCTGATCCTGCAGCACGGCCGTGCTCTTGACCTCCTGATACCCAACCTCGGCGAAGCCCCAGATCTTCATCGCCGCATCCTGGATCTGCGGCGCGTCGGCATCGACGGCCTTCAGGATCTGGGCGCGATCGGCGTCCTTCAGCGGCGCGGCGGAGACCTGGGTCGCGAGAACACCCGTCGCCATGGCGGCGGACAGCAGGGCGAGCTTCAGGGGCATGAGCTTCATGGAGACGGTTTCCAGGGTGATCGAAACGCGGCGCTGAAGGCCAGCGCTCCTTGTAAGACGCATGGGCCGGCCGACACCTCACCCCGGGCGCGCTGAAAAAATCATCACATCGACAGGGCGCGCTAACCGCGGGGGCGGATCAGTTCGACCTGCTTGTCGTCGGCATGACCGACATCGGCCAGGCCATAGGTGCGGAGCGCGGCCACGAAGGCGTCGACCTGTCCGGTCTTGAAGACGCCGCTGACCGGCGTCGCGCCCACGCGCGGATCGGCGATCCACAGCTTGCGCTGGGAAAACCGGTTCATCTCGTCAACGACGTCGGACAGTGGCTCGCCATCGAAGACGAGGCGTCCCTGCAGCCAGCTGGATTCCTTGGCCGTGTCGACGGCCGCGACCACCCATTCCGCGGTGTCGGCGGCGACAAACCGCGAGCCGGCTGCCATCTCGATCATGCGATCACCGCCAGGAGACGGCCCGGCGATACGCACGCGGCCCTCGACCAGGGTGACCGACAGCTTGCCGGGTTCCATGCGCACATCGAAAGCCGTGCCCACGGCGGTCACGCGCTTGTCGCCCGCGGCGACCACGAACGGACGCGAAACGTCCTTGGCGACCTGGAAGAAGGCCTGCCCTCGCAGCAGGGTCAGCCGACGCTCTGTCGTCCAGTGATCCACCCGCACCGCCGAGTCGGTGCTGAGGGTAACGACGGAACTGTCAGCCAGACGGAACGTCGACTGTTCGCCGACGGCGGTCGTGAAGACTGGATCCTCCGGGCTCGCGGCGCCCTTGGGCTCCGGAGCCGCCAACCAACGACGACCGAAGATCACCCCCATGGCCGCGGCGATCACGCCACCGGCCGCCAGGGCTCCGACGGCGCGGCGGTTGATGGGAGGGGCGGAAGCCGCAGTGGAGACACCAAGCGCGTCGGCGCGCAGCGCCGCGAACCCAGGATCAGCCTCCAGCAGAGTCAGATCGTTCCAGGTGGCCTTGATTCTGATCCCAGGCGTCGGCGTTGCGGGAGTCGGCGTTAAGCCAGCGCTCAAAGGCCCGGCGGTCGTCCGCCAGGATATCATCGCCCTGAAGCCTCGCGAACCAGGAGGCTGCGGCGCTATCCGGGTCGTCGTGTATCTCGTTGCCCGGCGTGGTCGACGTCATCCTGGTCCCGCAGACGCTGGTGCAAGTGACGCAGCGCCTTCATCACATGTTTCTCGACAGCGCTGACGGAGACACCCAGGCGCTGGGCGACGAGCTTGTAGCTCATCTCCTCGAAGCGCACGAGGATGAAAACCCGTCGTGTCCGTTCCGGCAACGCGTTGAGCGCCGCCATGGCGCGCGCCATCTGTTCCCGTCCCTGTAAGACGCGCTCCGGCGACAGTTCATCAACGGGGTGATGAATTTCCTGAAATTCGCAGTGATCCGACCGGCGGCGCGAGCGGTCGCGGCGTCCCGCGATCGATCAGCACATTGGCCGCGACCTCGAACAGATAGCCCTCGACATTGTTCACGACCGGCGCGGGCTGGCGCTTCTGGATGCGCAGGAGCACCTCCTGAACGAGGTCCTCCACGTCGTCCTGATGCGCGCGGCGCGAGAAGAAGGCCCGAAGCGCCGGCGTGAAGCGCGCGCCGCTCTCCATGAGGGCCTCCCCGCCCTCCGAAGGCGTCGCCACCCTGCCGTTCCGCATCATTCATCCGGCCCCAACTTCAACGGGACCGAGGTGACGGCGCGATTGTTTCCGTGTCAAGCCAAGCGCCCAAGACCGGACCAGACGCATGCAACCGCTGGCCTGTTGCCTACAGGATATGCAACACGCGATCTTGGAGCGCCCAGGCGCATGACGAAGAATGGCGGCGTGGGCGACTGGGGCATGGTCCCGGTCCTTCACGACACGCGGTCGTGCACGGTCGATGGAGGTCGAGATTCGCTGTGTCGGGGGTTAGCTGGTCGGGAGCATCGGCGGGATGGAGCGTCGCCATGGCGCTGGCCTGCGCGACCGGCGTCCTCGCGCTGGCTCGACCGGTCGAGGCGCGAACCGCCCCCGCCAGCGCGCGCGTCCGCTTCAATATTCCGCCGCAGCCCCTGAGCCAGGCGCTCAATCAACTGGCGCTGCAGAGCAATCGTGAAATCCTGTTCTCGCCCGGCCTGACCGCCGGTCGTCGCAGCCCCGCCCTCACCGGCGTGTTCACGGCCGAGGAAGCCCTCACGCGCCTGCTGGCGGGATCCGGCCTCGACGTCCGCTTGGAAGGTCGCAGCTTTCTGATTTTGGCCGCGCCACGCGCTGCAGCTCCCGTCGTCGCGGCGCCGCCCCCTCCTCCGGCGCCGCCCCCGGCGCTCGACTCGGTGATCGTTACGGCCCTGAAGCGGTCCAGTCTGGTCCAGAACACGCCGATCAGCATCTGATCGTCGGTGACCGGCGAGCAACTGACCCGGCTGGGCATAGTCGATCTGGAGCGGGCTTCGCCACTGCTGCCGGGCCTGAAGCTGGTCTCCACGGCCTTTGGTCGAAGGCTGGTGCTGCGCGGCGTCTACGGCGCCGGCGAAGCGACCACCGGCCTCTACTACGACGAGACCTCGATGACCGGTCCCGTCGGAACCACGGCCGACCCCGGAGTGATGGCTCCTGAACTGGCCCTTGTCGATGTCGATCGCATCGAACTGCTACGCGGACCACAGGGCACGCTCTATGGCTCCGGCTCGATGGGCGGCGCGCTTCGGATCCTGTTCCGGCGACCAGACCTCACCGACAATTCGCTGTTCGTCAGCGCAAACGCCGTCAGCGCGGCGCACGGCGGCGAAGCGGGCGGCATGACGGCGACCCTCAACGCGGTCGCCAGGCCCGATAAGCTCGCGGCGCGCCTGACGGTCTATGACCAACGGACACCGGGCGTCATCGATAACGTCCGGCTGAACCTGTCGGATGTGGACGCCTCTCAGGTCCGGGGCGCCCGACTGGGCGTGAACTGGGAGCCCAGCGCGCGGCTGTCGGTGCTGTTCTCGGGCGCTTCCCAAACCACCCGTCGTGACGATCTGCCGGCCTGGAACGACACGGCGGGTCCCTGGCGGACGGTTCACGCCGCCCGCGCGCCGTTCGACGGCAAGATCGCCCTGGCCAGCGCGACCCTGCGCTGGAAGGGTGACGCCGTCGACATCACGGCGTCGTCGTCCTGGTATCGCTGGCGACTGACCCGGCGCTCCGACTACAGCGGCGTGCTGATCGGCGAGCGAGCCAATCCCGCCAGCTGCATGCGGTATTTCACGCTCGACACGGCCTGTGACAGCAGCCAGCTGCAGCGCTATTCGGCATATGTCGACAGCGTCTATCCGGCGATCCTGAACCAGCCCGCCGACCTGACCGCGACGATCCACGAGGTGCGGGCCTCGTCGGCTGATGACACGCCGCTGAGCTGGACGATCGGCCTCTACAGCGAGGTTCGCGACGACCACATCGACAGCCAGGTGCCGCATGTCGATCCCCTGACCGGCGCCCTGCCCAACAATCCCGTCCTGATCGGGCGGCGCGATATCGACAACCACCTGCGCCAGAGCGCCGTGTTCGGCGAGCTATCCTATGACCCGCGGCCCGACACGCGCTTTACGGTGGGCGCCCGCCGATACGACTACGTCAAGCGCGACCGGGGCGCGGTGCAAATCCCCAATGCCGTCTCGGGCACCTGGGCGGGATACACGATAGACGCGCGCACGCCCGAGCAGGGCTGGAGCCTGAAGGCTCTGGCCAGCCGACAACTGGCCACGAACCTCTTCAGCTACGCCCAGGTCTCGCAAGGCTTTCGTCCAGGCGGCGTCAATGTCGTGCCCGGCCTGGCCAACGACCTGACACTGTATCGATCCGACCGCCTGACCAACTACGAGATCGGCCTGAAGGGGCAGTCAGAGGACCGGCGCTTCACGGCCAATATCGCGGCTTATCAGATCGACTGGCGCGACATGCAGTACAGCGCCCAGACGCCGAACAAGGCGTTCTCGTTCCTGACCAATATAGGCTCCAGCCGCATTCGCGGTCTTGAAACCGAAATCACCGCCCGCCGCCTGGCCGGCTGGGACCTGACAGCCAGCGCCACGGTGACCGACGCCCGCCTGACCGCCGACCAGCAGAGCAACACCGCCATCGGACTGGGCCTGAAGGGTGATCGCCTACCCATGGTCCCCCGGTTCGCCAGCGCGGCCTCTCTGGAACGAAAATGGACGCTGAGCGACACGTTCGACGGCCGACTGCGCCTCGACGCGACCTATACCGGCGGGGCGCATTCGGGGTTCAACGCCGAAAACGCCGACTATCTGAAGATGGGTGGCTACGCGAGTTTCGGGCTGACGGCGGGTCTTCAGCACGCGGGATGGGCGGCCGACCTGTCGTTTGACAACCTGCTGGATCGCGCCGGTCGCGGGTCGGCGGCGCGCAACACCTCGGGGCCGGTGGAGTATTTCGGCGCCGCGCCGCGCACCATCCGGCTTACGCTGGAACGGCGTTACTGATCCGCATCCAGCCCATTTTTTCCGGATTCGATGAGGGCGAGGAGCCACCTTGCGTCTGATCCTACAGGCCGCCAACGAGCGGTGAAAAAGGGGATCAACATGAACTTGCAGTTTCGGGGCCTGAAGGCCCTGGCTCTGGGCGCGACCGCCCTGACCACCCTGGGCGCGGGCCAGGCTTTCGCCCAGGACGCCGCCCAACCGGTCGACAACGGCTCGATCGAAGAGATCGTGGTCACCGCCCTGAAGCGCTCGACCACGATTCAGACCACGCCAATCAGCATCAGCGCCGTCACCGAGAAGTCGCTGCAGGCGCTGGGCGCGTCCGGCATCCAGGACTATTTCCGCACCGTTCCGAACCTGCAGGTCGAAGGCAACTCGCCCACCAGCCGCCGCCTGACCCTGCGCGGCGTGCGCAGCGCCGGCGAAGCGACGGTCGGCCTCTACTACGATGAAACCCCGCTGACGGGCCCCGCCGGCACCACGGCCGACGCCAGCTCGACCAGCGCCGACGTCAACCTGTTCGACGCCGAGCGCGTCGAGGTTCTGCGCGGTCCGCAAGGCACGCTGTACGGCGCCGGCTCAATGGGCGGCACCCTGCGCGTGATCCTCAACAAGCCCGACAGCAGCCAGTATGCCGGCGCTGTGGAAGCCCAGGGCACGGCCACCAAGGACGGCGGCACGGGCTACTCGGTCAAGGGCATGGTCAACGTGCCGCTGATCCAGGACAAGCTGGCCGCGCGCGTGGTGCTGTATGAGGCCGAACAAGGCGGCTATATCGACGACGTCCTGCTGAACAAGAAGGACATCAACGACCAGCACTCGACCGGCGGTCGCCTGATGCTGGGCTTCACGCCCACCGACAAACTGACGATCAACGCCTCGGGCCTGTTCCAGAAGACGACGCTGGACGGCCAGAACAGCTGGTACCCGGCCCTGGGCGGCAAGGACTATTCGACCAACGCCCGCGTCATCGCCCCGACCGAAGACAGCCTGCGCGTCTACAACGTGACGGCCAAGTGGGAGCTGGACTTCGCGACCATCACGGGCACCTCGTCCTACTACAAGTGGTCGCTGCTGCGGAATTCGGACTACTCGCCGACCCTGTCGGCCAACCGCGCCAACGCCACGTCCTGCCGCAACTACATCGCCGGTGGCCCGGCCGCGACGGGCTCCACCAACCCCGCCTGCACCACAGCGCAGATGGCGCAGTACACCACCTATGCCGACAGCCGCACGCCGGGCGCGCTGTATCAGCCGATGGGCCTGACCTCGTGGAACCACGAGCTGCGGATGAACGGCACGCTCTTCGCCGAGAAGATCGACTGGACCGCCGGCGTCTACTACGAGGACCGCGCGGACTATATCGAGAGCAAGGTCGCCAAGGCCGACGCCGCGACGGGGATCATCAATCCCAGCGATCTGACCGCCTGGCGCCATGTCGGCACCGACACCAAGCAGACCGCCTTCTTCGGTGAAGTCACCTACAAGCCGATCTCCAAGCTGAGCCTGACCGGCGGCGTGCGGCGCTTCAACTACGACAAGACCGTCTCGGGCCAGGTGTTGATCAGCAACTTCATCACCCAGTCCTATGTCGGTCCAGCCGCCCAGGTCGACGCCAGCGCCGACGGATGGGTCAGCAAGTTCAACGTCAGCTATCAGTTCACGCCGGACATCATGGTCTACGGCCTCGCGGCCAAGGGCTTCCGTCCCGGCGGCGCCAACAACGTCCCAGGCCTTTCCACCGCGCTGCTGGCCTATGCGCCCGACAGCCTGTGGAACTACGAGGCCGGCGTGAAGAGCCAATGGTTCGACCGTCGCCTGACCCTGAACGCCGCTGCATACCAGATCGACTGGAGCAACATGCAGATCTCGGCCACCAGCGCCAACGGGGCCTTCAGCTACCTGACCAACGCCGGCAAGGCCAAGATCAAGGGTTTTGAAATCGAAGCCGTGGCCCGTCCGATCCGGGGCCTGACGCTGAACGCCACCGCCGCCTTCGTCGACGCCAAGCTGACCGAGGATCAGGCCAACTCGACCATCCTGATCACCGGCTCGACCGGCCTGCGTGGCGACAGCTTCCCGAACGTGGCCGACTTCAGCGGCTCGGCCTCGGCCGAATACACCTGGCCGATCAAGGGCGACCTGAACGGCCTGCTGCGCGCCGACTACGCCTATGTCGGCGAATCCGCCTCGCAGTTCCGCCCGACCTACGTCTACTACGAAAAGCAGGGTGACTACGGTTACGCCAATCTGCGCGGCGGGATCGAGGGCGCCGACTGGGGCGCGTATCTGTTCCTCAACAACGTCGCCAACGAAGTGGGCCTGACGAGCGTTACCTCGGCGCTCAACAACAAGCGTCAGGTGGTCAGCATCAACCCGCGCACGGCCGGTTTCTCGGTCCGCAAGCGCTTCTAACCTTTCGCGCATTGCGCTGAAGGATGGGCCCCGGAGCTTGCTTCGGGGCCCTTTTCTTGGCCCCTTCCCTCCGCGGCATTTCGCGGCGACAGTCACCGCCGCTTTCAAATCCACAATGAGGATCGGCCATGTGTGACGACGATATCCACCAGGGCCTGATCCACGATCCTACCGTGTCTCGCCGCGCCTTCGGTCTGATGACCGTGTTGGCGGCCGGGATGGGCGGTGTGGCGCATGCGGCGTCGCCGGTCGTGGAGAAGGACGTCGAGATCAAGACGGCGGATGGCGTGGCTGACGCCGCGCTGTTCTACCCGGAAGGCAAGGGATCCTGGCCCGCCGTGGTGGTGTGGCCCGACGTGATCAGCCTGCGCCCGGTGTTCCGCGAGATGGGACGACGCCTGGCGGCCGAAGGCTATGTGGTGCTGGTCCCCAACCTCTACTACCGGGTCAAGAAGGCGCCCGTGGTCGAAGGCAGCTTCAACTTCGCGCTGCCCGAGGATCGCGCCAAGCTGACTCCGATGCGGTCAACCGTCACGCCAGAGGGCACGGACCGCGACGCCGTCTCCTACATCGCCTTCCTCGACACGCTGCCGCAGACCAACAAGAAAAAGAAGGTCGGAACCCAGGGCTACTGCATGGGCGGTCCGCTGGCTTTCCGGACGGCGGCGATCGTATCGGGCCGCGTCGGAGCGGTCGCCAGCTTCCATGGTGGCGGCCTGTTCACCGACGCTCCCACCAGTCCTCACCTGACCCTGCCCGCCAGCAAGGCCGAGTATCTGGTGTGCGTCGCCGACAATGACGACAAGCAGGACCCGACCGTGAAGGACAAACTCAAGGCCGCGCTCGACGCCGCCAAGCGTCCCGCCAAGGTCGAGGTTTATGAGGGCGCGGCCCACGGTTGGACCGTCAAGGGCAGCCAAGTCTACAACGAGCCGGCCGCCGAAAAGGCCTGGGCCGAACTGCTGGCCCTCTACAAGCACGCCTTGGTTTAACCCGATCGCTCGGCCGGCCCCTGCCGGTCGGGCGTCTCGGTTGCCGGGTGACGACTTGGCCGGGCGGCGCAGTGATCTGACCTCAGATACCGCAAGGTCTGACCTAGACAGCCGCTGCACGGCCCGCCACTTTGCGCCGCATCGAGACGGGTTCGCAACGCAGGCCGCTTCAAGGCGTCCAACAGGAAGTCCGCGGCAGCGCCCATTCAACCGCCAGACCACAAAGCCGCGATGACGATGGAGCAAACATGATCCCGATCAACCGGCGCGTTCTGGCCCTCGCCGCGGCCTTTGCCCTGACCCTGAATGTCGCCGCCGAGGCCAGGGAAGCGGGCCGCTGGATCGGATCCTGGGCCAGCGCGCAGCAGGTTCCGGAGGAGCGCAACGCCCTTCCGGCCAATGCCCTGGACGACGCCACACTGCGCCAGATCGTGCGACTGACGGCGGGCGGCGATCGGCTGAGGGTGCGGATCTCGAACGCGTTCGGCACGACCCCGCTGCGGGTGATGGCGACCCACGTCGCCCGGCCGCTCTCCAACGCCGGCGCCGCCATTGATCCCGCCACCGACCGCGCCGTCACCTTCGCCGGCAAGGCCGGGATCACCATACCGGCCGGGGCCGAATACCTGTCCGATCCCGTCTCCTACCGGGCCACCGCGCTGTCGGACCTAGCGGTCACCCTCCACGTTGAAAAGACACCGGCGGTCCAGACCAGCCATCCAGGCTCGCGCGCGACCTCCTACATCGTGGCCGGCGACAAGGTCGCCGCCGCCGATCTGCCCGAGGCCAAAACGGTCGACCACTGGTTCCAGCTGTCTGGCGTCGAGGTGGAGGCCGGCAAGGCGGCGGGGGCGATCGCCCTGCTCGGCGACTCCATCACCGACGGCTACGGCGTCAAGGCCAACACCAATCAGCGCTGGCCCGACGCCTTCGCGGCAAGGCTGCAGGCCAATGCGAAAACGCGAGGGCTGGGGGTTCTGAATCTGGGCATCGGCGGCAATCGCATCCTGCTTGACGGACTGGGTCCCAACGCGGCGGCGCGCTTCAACCGCGATGTGCTGATGCAGGCCGGTGTGAGCCATGTGCTGATCCTGGAGGGCGTCAACGACCTTGGCGGCCTGACCCGCGAACAGCCCGTCGGCCCGGATCAGCACGCTGGCCTCGTCAACGAGATCACCACCGCCTACGCCCAGATGGTCCAGAAAGCGCGGGCTCGGGGGATCAAGGTGATTGGCGCGACCATCATGCCCTATGGGGGCTCGGCCTATTACCATCCGGACGCCCTGAACGAGCAGGACCGTCAGGCCGTCAACGCCTGGATCCGCGCGCCTGGAAACTTCGACGCCGTGGTCGACATGGACAAGGTGATGCGCGACCCCGCCAGGCCCGAGCGCCTGGCGCCGGCCTATGATTCCGGGGACGGCCTACATCCCTCGATGGCGGGGTATCGTGTGATGGCGGAGGCGATTCCCCTGGAGCTTTTCACGCGATGACCTTCAGAGCCGTCATGCTGGCGATCGCCGCCCTGGCCGCAGCGCCCGCCTACGCCAAACCACCCAGCCTTCAGGTGGCGATCACGGTTGACGACCTGCCGGCCCACTCCGCCCTGCCGCCGGGCGAGACCCGCGTGGGCATCGCGGCCCGTTTCATCGCGGCCCTGAAGGACGCCAGGACGGGTCCAGTGTACGGCTTCATCAACGGCGTGCAGATCGAGCGGGAACCCGCCTCGGCCGACGTCCTGCCGATGTGGCGCACCGCAGGCCATCCACTGGGTAACCACACCTGGTCGCATCTCAATCTGGCCCAGCTGGATCCTGCCGCCTTCGAGGCTGAACTGATCCGCAACGAACCCCTGCTCGACAAGCTGGCCGGCGGTTCTGACTGGCGCTGGCTGCGCTACCCGTTCCTGTCCGAAGGCGAGACGCCCGAGAAGCGGGCGGCCGTGCGGAACCTGCTGAAGGCGCGCGGCTACCACATCGCCAGCGTCACCCTGAGCTTTGACGACTGGGCCTGGAACGAGCCCTATGCCCGCTGTGTCGCGAAGGGCGACGACGCCGCCATCGCCCAGCTGGAAATCAGTTACATGAAGGCCGCCGAGCAGAGCCTGACCTATTCCCGCGACCTGTCGGCAAGTCTTTACGGCAAGGATATTCCCTATGTGCTGCTGATGCACCTTGGGGCGTTCGACGCCAGAATGGCCCCTCGACTGCTGGCGTTCTACCAGTCACAGGGTGTGACGTTCACGCCGCTGGAGATCGTCGAGCGGCATCCTTTCTACAAGGCCGATCTCGATCCGACGCCGACAGCGGCGCCCACCACGCTGGAGAACGCCGCCAGGGCGCGCGGGCTACCGGTGCGCGAACACCCCTGGAACGTATCGGCGCTCGACGGCGTCTGCCGATAGGTGTGTAGAATGGCCTCCAGCGACGTGGCCAGCATAGGTCCGCGCCAAGAGGACGATGGCGACCCGTGATGAGTAGACCTGCCCCAGACGGCATGATCGCCCTGCCCGGCGGGACTTTTCTCATGGGTTCGGACAACCACTATCCCGAGGAGGCCCCGGCCCACCTGGTGACGGTGGACCCGTTCTTGATCGACGAGACCCCGGTCACCAACGCCCAGTTCGCACGGTTCGTGGCCGCGACGGGGCATGTGACCCTGGCCGAGATTCCTCCGGATCCGAAGCTCTACCCGGGCATGGACCCCGCCTTCGCCCATCCCGCCTCGGCGGTGTTTGTTCGTCCCGACCATCCGGTGGATCCCCGCGCGAGCGGCGGCGACTGGTGGCGGTTGATTCTGGACGCGCGCTGGAGTCAGCCGTTTGGCGAAGGCAGCTCAATCGCCGGGATCGAGGATCATCCGGTCATTCACGTCGGCTACGACGACGCGGCCGCCTATGCCGCCTGGGCGGGCAAGACGCTGCCAACCGAGGCCGAGTGGGAATTCGCCGCGCGGGGCGGGCTCGAAGCGGCCGCCTATGCCTGGGGCGAGGACCTGGCGCCCGGCGGCGCGATGCTGGCCAACTACTGGCAGGGCGCATTTCCCAGCCAGAACCTGCTGACCGACGGCTTCGAACGCACCTCACCGGTGCGGACCTACCCGGCTAACGGCTACGGCCTCTACGACATGATCGGCAATGTCTGGGAATGGACATCCGACTGGTGGGCCGACCGCCATCCGGACGTTCCGACCAAGCCCTGCTGCGCCCCGCGCAATCCTCGTGGTCCGGCCAGAAGCGGCAGCCATGACCGGACCCAGCCGGGACCGGCCATCGCGCGACGGGTGCTTAAAGGCGGCTCACACCTCTGCGCCGAAAACTACTGCCGGCGCTACCGACCAGCGGCGCGTCACCCGCAGCCGATCGACACCACCACCAGCCATATCGGCTTTCGCTGCGTGGTCCGGCCGACCTAAGCCGCCTCGCGCAGGCGCCAAGGGTGGTCCGGATAGAAGCGGTCCATCATCCTGTCGACATAGGCCACCAGGTTGTCGTGACGCTCGGCCTCCCGGCGAAGCGGCGAGTCGAAGAATGAGGTCAGGACGCCGGACAGCACGCCGAAGGTGATCGCGTCGACGCCGGTCGGATGATCGGCCATCAGGAACGCCTTCTCGCCCAGGATCTCGTCCAGGGCTCGCAGCGACAGCGTGCCCAGCCAGACAATCTCGTCGCGACTGTGGCGACCGACGCCCACCGCGCGGATGTTGGCCGACACCGCGTCCAGCAGTCCCTTGCGCAGGGTTTCACGCATCTCCTCGGGCGCGCCGTCGAACCAGTGCGCCGGCCCCTTGGCGAAGTTGGCTGGGTCCATGAAGCGGAAATAGCCGGAGGTCCAGCCCAGGTGATTCTCGACCATACGCTCGATCGCCCAGGCCTCAGCGCGGTCGCGAGAGGACAGACCGGCATCCAGATCGACGTCGTACTTCCTCTCGATGTGGGCGCGAATGAAGGTGGAATCGCCGATGCGCTCGCCCTCGTCCTCGATCCAGGGCAGCTGTCCCTTGGGAGCGTTTTCGCGCTGGCCCGGCGCCTTGCGATACTCAAGGCCGGCCATCATCAGCTGGATCTCGGTCTTGGTCACGTACGGGCTCAGCTCCGGCAGGCCAAAGCCCGCGCCCGTGGTGTACAGGGTGATCATCTCGCATCTCCGTCCAACAGCGTTCGTCGGGGAGTTGCTACCGCCAGCCTACTGACAGCATGCTGTCAGCATAGCTAAGCCATGGTGCTTTCATGAGACGCGCCGAACGCCTTTTCCAGATCATCCAGATCCTGCGCCGCAGCCATGCGCCGGTCACCGCCGACGCCATCGCCGCCGAACTGGAGACCTCCAAGCGGAGCGTCTATCGCGACATTGCCGCCCTTGTTGGCCAGCGCGCGCCGATCAGAGGCGAAGCAGGCGTGGGCTATGTCCTGGAGGCCGGCTTCGACATGCCGCCCCTGATGCTGACGCCCGACGAGATCGAGGCTGCCGTGCTGGGCGCCCAGTGGGTGGCAGGGCGCGGTGATCCGGTGCTGGCCAAGGCCGCCCGCGACCTGATCAGCAAGATCGCCTCGGCCGTGCCAGAACGCCTGCGGCCCTATGTGCTGGAGCCCGCCACCGGCGCGGCTCCAGCCTGGAACGCCGCCCCCGACGGCCTCGATGTGGCGCAGGCCCGCGCCTGGATCCACGCCGGCCGCAAGATCCGCCTCGACTATCGCGACGAACAGGGCGCGGTCAGTCAACGGATCATCTGGCCCGTAACCGTCGGCTATCGCGAGACGGTGCGTATGCTGGTCGGCTGGTGCGAGTTGCGACAGGACTTCCGCACCTTCCGCACCGACCGCGTGGTCAATGCGGAGTTCCTCGAGGATCGCCACGGCCAGCGCCCCGGCCAACTCCGGGTTCGCTGGCAGAAGCACATCGAGGCCGAACGCGCGGCCTGGGCGTGCCGGAACGCGCCAGACGGAAGGACCGGCTAGAGGCCGTGCCGCTTGGCGAAGGTCTCGAACAGGCCTGGCCAGGCCGCGACGGGCTTGTCCTTGGTGAAGCGAAGGCCAAAGCCGTGGCCGCCCTCCTCGAAGACGTGCATCTCGGTCGGGATCGCCTTGGCCTTCAGCGCCGTGAACATGGCCAGCGTGTTCTCGACCGGCACGGTCTTGTCGTCCGCCGCGTGCAGCAGGAAGACGGGCGGCAGCTCGGCCGTGACTTGACGCTCGGGCGAATAGAGATCGATCTGCGCGGGAGTCGGCGCCGGGCCCAGAAGCTGTTTGCGCGACCCGGCGTGCATGAATGTCGGATCCATGGTGATCACCGGATAGACGAGGGCCGACAGGCTGGGCCGCGCGGGGAGATCGTCGGCGGCGTCGATCCGGTCATAGACTTTGGCGGCGAACCGCGTGGTCAGGCTGGCGGCGACGTGTCCTCCGGCCGAGAAGCCCATGATGGCGATGCGGTCGGGGCTGAAGCCCATGGCGGCGGCGCGGGAGCGCACCAAACGCAGGCCGCGCTGGGCGTCCTGCAGCGGTGCGTCGGGCCCCGAGGCCCAGCCGTCGCCCGGCATCCGATAGAACAGCACGAAACAGGTATAGCCACGTCCCGCCAGCCAGCGGGCGGTCTCATAGCCTTCCTTGTCCAGCACCACCCGCTCGTAGCCGCCACCGGGCGTCAGCATCACCGCCGCGCCATTCGGCGTCTTGGGGCGAAACACGACCAGGGTCGGCTTGCGGATATGGCTGAGCGCGCGATCGCGAAGCCCTCCGGGGGCGGCGCGCTCCGTCAGGGTCTCCACGGCCGTCACCGCCTCGCCACCAGGCGGGCCGGCCGGCCAAAGGTCGATGATCTCGGTGGGGTCGGCCATGGGCCCGGTCTCCGCTTTGGCTTCCCGCGACAGGCTCGACGCCAGCAGACCGGTGACGAACGTGGCCAGCGCCCCGCGACGATTGAGCATGACCTTGAGACCTCTGTTCCAGCGTTTCGAGGCGAACCTTAGAGCCGCGCCTTCGATTCCGGAAACCGGTTTCCTCAGGGCTCGGCGAACCGAAGGTGATGCAGGACGACACCGCTGGTGGTCGCGACGTTGAGCGAGTCAAAGCCGTTGGCCATCGGGATTCCGATCGGTCGAGCCCGGGCCATCAGGGCGGCGGACAGGCCTGGTCCCTCGGCGCCCAGCAGGACGGCTGAACGCTCCGGCGCCCTTAGCCTCGCGAGGGTCTCGGTGGCCGACGGAGACAGGGCCAGCGCCTCGAAACCGTGTCGTTCCAGCAGGTCAGCGGCGTCTTCGTCGCGCGCCAGCCACGCGGTGGGAACACTCAGCGTCGCCCCGACCGACACCCGGATGGCCTTGCGGTAGAGGGGATCGCAGCAGTCGCTGTCGAGGATCACGCCCTCGACGCCAAAGGCCGCCGCATTGCGATAGATGCCGCCGATATTGTCGTGATTGGCGATGCCGCAGAGCACGAGCACCACCGCCCGGCCCTTCAGCGACGCCAACAGGGTGTCGGCGGGCAGCGGATCGGGCTTGCGCCCCACCGCCAACACGCCCCGATGCAGATGGAAGCCCGCCACGGCGTCGAGCACGGCCTGCTCAACCAGATGAACCGGCGTCTGGTCGGGAAGGCCGGCGAAGACATCATCCAGCTTGTCGCGCCGCTTGGGGTCGATCAGCAGGGACACCACCCGCTCGGGCGCGTCACGGACGAAGGCGCGCAGCACCGTTTCGCCCTCGGCGATGAACAGCCCCTGGCGGCCGACCAGATCGCGCTCGCGGATATCGCGAAACGCCGCGACGCGCGGATCGGCCGGATCTGTGATGGTGATGAACTGCGGCACGACGGTCTTCCGGAAGGCTTACCGCACGCCTCGTATCGGCAGGATGGCCAGTCCGCCAGCCATGGCGAGTCCGGCCGCCATCACGAAGAAGGCCCGGAAGTCCAGATGAGTGGGCCCCAGCGACCAAAAGGCCAGCATCGGCGCCAGGGCCTGCGGCAGCGTGTTGGCGAGGTTGAGCACGCCCAGATCCTTGCCGGCGTCGCGCTGTGACGGCAGCACCTGGGTCACCAGGGCGATATCGACCGCGTAGAAACAGCCAGCCCCGCATCCCAGCACCACATAGGCCCCCAGCATCACCGGCCAACTCGGCGTCAGCGAGAAGATCAGCATCGCCAGGCCCACGGTCAGGGCCGCGCCGGCGGCGAACAGCTTCCGGCGCTTCAGTCGATCGGAAAGGATTCCTCCCAGCAGGGCGAACGCCACGTTGGAGAGGGTCGAGACCGTCGTCAGGATCGCCAGCCCCTCCTCGGCCCTGTGGCCTGGGAAAAGCCGCGAATAGCCGATCGCGTCCTGAAGGAAATAGAGCATGTAGCCCTGCACGAGGCTCAGGGCGACCAGCACCATGAACCGACCCAGCCAGGCGAAGGCGAAGTCGGGGTGTTTGCGCGGATCAACCCACAGCCCGGCGATGAAGGCGCCCAGCCTGAAGGGGGCCGGGCGTCGCGCGACAGGGGCTTGTCGTCGAGCTTCAGCACAAAGGGCGCCAGCGAGATCAACAGCACCAGAGAAATCGCCAGATAGCGGGTCAGCTCCGTGACCAGCAATCCGCCGATCAGCACCGCTCCGGCCATCGTGCCGATCGGATTGCCAAGGCTGAGGAAAGCGGCCACCCGCCCCTTCTGCGCGTCGGGCACGCGATCGGGCATCACCGCCACCAGGGCCGAAAACATGAGATTGAAGGTCAGCTGGAAGAGGATGACGCCACCAATCAGGGCCAGCGGCGTCTTGGCGTTCATGATCGACAGATAGGCCGCCGCCGCGCCCAGGGAGCCCACCACCATCCAGGGGCGACGACGACCAAAGCGCGATGTGGTGCGGTCGCTGATCGCGCCGGCCAGCAGATTGGCGACGCTGGCGACGAGAGCGCCGAAGAACGCCACCTGGCTGAGCAACAGCGCTTTGCCCGCCGGGTCGATCGACTCGGCCTTCAGGGGCAACAGCACCTGGAACAATGGCATGAAACTGAGGAACGCGCCGATCTGAGCCAGGGTATAGGCAGCGATAAAGCTGGTCCGGACCGGCGTGGCCGGCCGGACATCGTCGCTTGGCGACATCGGTTCTCCCCCTGCGCGGTCTGCGCCGCGTCAGGCTTCAGACTGGCCTTCCGCGTCGCCAGACACAAGTCCGCAGCGAGCAATGTGGTTGCACAGCAAGAGGTGCGCGCTTTTTCCCTGTTGAAACTGTCGCTTGAGTCCAAAAAAATGATCTAGGCTGGTCGCATGCAAATGAGTCTCGTCCAACCTGACCTGGCGGATCTATGGCCTCGGTGACGATCTACGACGTCGCCGCACGGGCCGGCGTCTCCATCAAGACCGTTTCACGGGTCATGAACAACGAGCCCAATGTGCGGCCGGCGATGCGCGAACGCGTGCTCGAAGCGGCGGGCGCACTGGACTACAGCCCCAATCTGTCGGCCCGAAGCCTGGCCGGTTCCCGCTCGTTCGTGATCGCCGTCTTCGTCGACGCAGCCCTGACCATCGATCACTGGCAAAGCGAACGCGGCGCCGACTATCTCAGCCGCATCCAATTGGGCGCCACGCTGCAGTGCCGCGACGCCGGCTATCACCTGCTGATCGAGCTGATCGACCACGACGCGCCTCGAGTCCGCCAGGAGGTCGCCTCGCTGCTGGCGGCCCTGAAGCCGGACGGCGTGATCCTGACGCCGCCCAGTTGCGACAACGAAACGGTTCTTGAACTGCTCGACAAGGCCGGCACACCCTATGTGCGTCTGGGTCCAGAGCAGCCGGATGGCATCGGACCGCGCGTGCATATGGACGACTTCGCCGCCGCCGGCGAAATGACCGAGCATCTGGCCAGCCTGGGCCACCGTCGGATCGGCTTCATCGTGGGCGAACCGCGCTATGGCGCCAGTCAGGCCCGGCGCGAGGGCTATCTTGACGCGATGAAGCGCCTGAACCTGCCAGTATCCGACAACTGGGTTCGGCAAGGCGACTTCACGTTCCAGTCCGGCCAGGAACAGGCCAGGGCCCTGCTGGCTCTTCCAGAGCGCCCGACCGCGATCTTCGCCAGCAATGACGACATGGCGCTGGGATGTCTGGCCGCCACGGCCGAGGCGGGCGTCATGGTGCCTGGCGAAATTTCCGTCGCGGGCTTCGACGACAGCCCCAGCGCGCGCTTCAGCCGCCCGCAGTTGACCACGGTGCGCCAACCGGTGGTCGAGATGGCCTCTTTGGCCACGCGCCTGCTCATTTCAGGCGTCATCAAGGGGTCGGCCTCGAAGGATCCGCCGTTCGACGAGCTTTTGCCCTTCGAGCTGATCCACCGGGCCTCGACAGCGCCGCCGCCGGCCCCCTAGCGGGCCTCAGCGTCCTGGACGGGCGAAGGCCGCAAGACGCGCCCTGGCCGCGTGGACCGGATTTTCCCCCGTCGAGGCGGCGGGCGCGGGCGCGGGCGCGGACGTCGGCTGACCGCGATCGTGAGCACCGATCCTAAACGCCCCGATCCGGTTGGACAGGTCAGACGCCTCGACGCGCAGCGCCTGGGTCGATTCGCTGGACTGCTGCACCATGGCGGCGTTGCGCTGGGTGACCTGGTCCAGCTGATAGACGGCCGTATTGACCTGGGTGAGCGCCACGGCCTGTTGATTGGCCGAAGCGGCGATCTCATTGATCAGGCTGTCGATGCCGCCGACCTTCTCTACGATACCTCTCAGGGCCGCGCCGGTCTGACCGACCAGATCAACACCCTCGCCCACCTGACGGCTCGACTCGGCGATCAGGGTCTTGATTTCCTTGGCCGCGTCGGCCGAGCGCTGGGCCAGGGCCCGCACCTCCTGCGCGACCACCGCGAAACCACGACCGGCTTCACCAGCGCGCGCCGCTTCGACGCCTGCGTTCAGCGCCAGCAGATTGGTCTGGAAGGCGATTTCGTCGATCACGCCCAGGATTTTTGAAACCTGGTGGGACGAGCCCTCGATCTTGGTCATGGCCTCGGCGGCGCGGGTCACCACCGCGCCCGACCGCTCGGCCTCGGCGCTGGCTTCCCCGACCCTGACCGAAACTTCGCGCGCGCTTTCGGCGGTCTTGCCCATCGTCGGCGGTCAACAGGTCCACCGCCGCGGCGGTCTGGCCGAGGGTGGCCGCCTGTTGCTCGGTGCGATGAGCCAGGTCGTCGGCGTTGCGGGCGATGTCATCGGCGCCAGAGCGGATCCCGCTGGAGGCGCGCTCAACAGCCTGCATGGCCTCGCTCAAGGCGCTGGCGGCGGCGTCGAAATCGACCTTCAGCGATTGGAATTCGGGAGTCAGAACGCCGTCGACACGCGCCGACAGATCACCGGAAGCCAAGCGCGCGAGCGCCGCGCCGACGGCCTTCACGGCTTGGGCCTGAGCCTGTTCGGCGGCTTCGCGTTCGGCTTCCAGCGCCGCGCGCTGTTCATCCTGAACGGTCAGATAGCAGGAGATAGCCAGTTCCATGTCCAAGAAGACCGCCTTGTTCAGCGCGACGAGGCCATCGGCCAGTTCGCTGTCGGACTTGGCGTTGCTGAACAGGCTTTTGGCGCGCTTGGCGATCACCGCGCGGATCAGCTCTTCAGCGACGACGGCGTAGCCGCCAATATACCAGCGCGGCTCCAGCTCGGCCCGCACATGGGCCCGTCCGATGCGCTCGACATCGCGCAGGTAGTCGGGGCCATAGTCGGCGGAGACGATGCTTCGCCAGTGAGTGGCCTGGGCGCGCTCGGCTGCGGCGATATGAGCATCGTCGCGGAATTTTCCCCGGGTCTCGGGAAAGGCGCGGACCTGGCCGTAGAAGCGGCCGAGCGCGCTGGAGATCTCGGACTCGATGATCGGCTTCAGGGCTCGCAGCGCGACGCGGTCGCGCTCGTCAAACCGCATGAAGGACATGCGCTGATCCAGCTTGGGGTTCGCGCTCATGCAATTGACTCCGACTCGTAAGGACTGGCCATCAGACGTGACGGTAATTTGTTAACCACGATTAAAGCCCGCGACGGAAAGCGTTGCGCGTTTCGCCGCACGCCCCGTAAACGGGCGGTCTGAACACTATCAATGCAAGCTGGCGACCGCCTCCGGGGCGGCCTGATCAAACCGAGGCAACAAGCTGCGCCTTGGTGCGTTTGGGGCTATGCAGGTCCTTTGCTAGGCTTGAGCGTAACGACAAGGAACTGTTCCCTTCCATGCCTGTCCCCGCGGACTTCACCCTTGATGAAACGGACGGAACCAGGACGGTCGTATTGTCGGGGGACTGGACGGCCAGGGGCCTGTTCGACGCCGGCGGTCGCCTATCCGAAGCGATGCAGGACGCCCAAGGGCTGAACCTGGATCTCGCCAAGATTGGCCGGTGCGACACGGCCGGCGCCTACGCCATCATTCGCGCCGCGGACGGCCGGATCTCGGCTGGCAAGATCAAGGCCCGCAAGGGAATCCTCCGCCTGCTCGAACTGGTGGGCGGCGCCATACAGGTCGAGCCGGAGGCCGTGCCGCGCGAGCAGGGCTTCAAGGCCCTGCTGGAACGCATAGGGCGCGGCATGTTCGGCTTGGCCGACGACGGCTTCGGCACCCTGGTCTTCCTCGGGCACCTGCTGACGGCGCTGGGCCGCTGCATCGCCGATCCCCGCCGGATTCGCTGGGCGCCGATCGTCTCGCTGTCCGAGCGCGCCGGCCTGGATGCGATGCCGATCGTGGCGACGACGACCTTCTTCATCGGGGCCGTGGTGGCGCTTTTGGGCGCCAACATGCTGATCGAGTTCGGCGCCCAGGTCTATTCGGTCGAACTGATCGGCATTTCGGTGCTGCGCGAGTTCAACATCCTGATCACCGCCATCCTTCTGGCCGGCCGCTCGGCCTCCAGCTTCGCGGCCGAGATCGGCTCGATGAAGATGAACCAGGAGATCGACGCCATGCAGGTGATGGGCGTCGACCCTTATGAGGCGCTGGTTCTACCCCGTTTCGCGGCCCTGCTGCTGACCATTCCCCTGCTGACCTTCATCGCGACCCTGGCTGGTCTCGCGGGCGGCATGCTGGTGGTCTGGATGGTGCTGGATCTGTCGCCCAGCTTCTTCATGCAGCGGATCGTCGACAATGTCGGCGCAACCCACTTCTGGATCGGCATGTCCAAGGCCCCGGTCATGGCCGCGGTCATCGCCGCCATAGGCTGTCGCCAGGGCATGGAGGTCGGCAACGACGTCGAGTCCCTGGGGCGCCGGGTCACAGCCGCCGTGGTCCATGCGATCTTCGCCATCATCCTGATCGATGCGGTCTTCGCCCTCGTCTACATGGAGCTCGACATTTGACCGTCGCCCGTGACGAAGAGCGGGACTCGCAGCCCGACGACGAGGCGCACCCGATTCAGATCGAAGGCCTGGTCTCGCGGTTTGGCGAGACAGTGGTTCACGATGGCCTCAACCTCACCGTGGAACGCGGAGAAGTGCTGGGCGTGGTCGGAGGATCCGGGGCGGGTAAATCGGTGCTGCTCAACAGCATCATCGGCCTGAAGGTCCCGGACGGCGGCTCGGTCAAGCTTTTCGGCCACGACATGCGCACAGCCGATCGCCGGCGCTGGAGCTCCGTCGAGCGTCGCTGGGGTGTTCTGTTCCAGCAGGGCGCGTTGTTCTCGAACCTGACCGTGCGCGAGAACGTCGCCGCGCCGCTGTTCGAGCACACCAAGCTGCCCAAGCGCGAGATCGAGGAACTAGCCGACCTGAAGATCGCCCTCTCCGGCCTGCCCGCCCGCGCAGCCGGGCTGAAGCCCGCAGAGCTCTCCGGCGGCATGCGCAAGCGCGCCGGTCTGGCCCGGGCCCTGGCCCTCGATCCTGAACTGCTGTTCCTGGATGAGCCCACGGCGGGCCTCGACCCGATCAGCGCGGCGGCCTTCGATGAGCTGATCAAGGACCTTTCCGACAGCCTGGACCTCACGGTTTTCATGATTACCCACGACATGGATAGCCTGTATGCGATCACCGACCGCGTGGCCGTGATCGCCGACAAGAAGGTGGTGGCGGTCGCGCCGGTGCGCGAGCTCGAGCATTCCGACCACCCGTGGATCAAAGAATACTTCCTGGGACCGCGCGGCCGCGCGGCGGGCGGCAAGGCGGCTTCGGCCAAGACGATTCCGACGAGGACCAACTGATGGAAAGAAACGCCAACTACGCCCTGGTCGGCGCGGTCACGCTGTTCCTGTTCATGGGACTGGTGGTCTTCGTGGTCTGGCTGGCCAAGCTCAGCTTCAACCAGGAGTACGATCTGTACGACGTGCTCTTCGTCGGACCAGTTCGCGGCCTCTCCGAAGGCGGCGAGGCGCACTTCAACGGCATCAAGGTCGGCGAGGTCACTAAGATCGCGCTGGACAAGAGCGACCCCAACCGCGTCATAGCCCGCATCCGCGTGACCTCTGACGTGCCGATCAAGACCGACAGCTACGCCACGCTCGAACCTCAAGGCATCACGGGCGTGAACTATGTCCAGATCACCGCCGGCAGCCCCGCCAAGCAACTGTTGAAGGAAACGGTCAAGGGCGGCCAGGTGCCGGTGATCCGCAGCCAGCGCAGCGCGCTCTCTGACCTTCTGGAAGGCGGCGGCACGGTGCTGACCCGCACGATCGAAGCGCTGGATCGCGTCAACCGGGTGCTGTCCGACGACAATATCAAGACCTTCGGCGCCGCGCTGAACGACGTCCAGGCCGTCACCGCCGAGGTCCGGGAGCGCAAGGCGATCATTGCTGACGCCCAGAAGGCCCTGCAGAGCATCGATGCCACGGCCCAATCCATCGCCGACCTGTCCAAGTCGACCCAGAACGTCGTGAACGGCGACGGCAAGCGGTCGCTGGGCGAACTGGCCGACGCGGCGGCGGAGCTGAAGGCGGCCGCCAAGGACGCCCGTAGCATGATCTCCAAGCTTGAGGGGCCCACCAGCGACTTCGCCAGCACCGGCCTACCGCAACTGTCGTCAGCCATCGTCACCCTGCAATCGGCGGCGGAATCGCTCGACCGACTGGTCGGCGACGTCGAGCAAAATCCGCGCGGCGTGGTCAGCAAGGCCCCGGCCAAGGAACTAGAGGTCAAGCCATGAACCCCTTCCGCCTCCCCCTCCGCGTCCTCTCCCTGGCTGCGGTCGCCGCCGTCCTGTCGGGGTGCATCACGCTGCTTCCCAAGACGGATCCCGTCGGGCTCTATCGCTTCGGCAACAGCCCCGTCGCGGCCGCCAAGGGGCCGCCCGGCAAGTTGTTCGGCGTGCTGAAATCGCCCACGGTCTTCACCCGCGCGTCGTCCGGCGATCGACTTCTGACCATCACCGACGGCGAGGCGGCCTATATCGCCGGCGCGCGGTGGGTGTCCCCCGCCAGCATCCTGTTTGACGAGGCCGTGGCGCGCGCCTTCGAGGCCGATCCCGGCCGGGCCCGCCTGATCGGGCGCGGCGAAGTGGCGAAAGCCGATCTGGTGCTGCGACTCGAAGTCCGCTCGTTCGAGACCGTCTATGTGAACGGCCCCAAGGCCCCGCCCGAAGTGCTGGTGCAAGTGCGCGGCGTGATCAATCGCAACAGCGACCGCGCTCTGGTGGGCGATCAGATCTTCGAAGCCCGGGCGAAAGCCTCGTCCAATCGGGTCGGGGCGATCGTCCAGGCCTATGACGCCGCCAATGCCAAGGTGCTGAGCGACATCACCACCTGGGTCGATGGCGCAGGTCCGGGGATAGGGTCCTAAAGCGCCGACAGCGGCTCGATGACGTCGCCATAGCCCGCGTCGGGCTGGATCCGCAGAGCTTGGCCGTCCACCCACGGCTCCACCGTGACCAGGGGACGGCTGGCTGCGCGGGCGATGGCGTCGTTGGGGCTGACGCTTTCAGCCAGCAGTTGCAGGTTCATGCGCGTGGGAAAGATCACCTTGCGCGTGCCCGCGGCCGCCATGTCCAGCGCGACCGCAGGCGCGATCCATTCGGCGTCGACAGCCTCGTGTCCGTCACAGATCGCCTGCTGGGCTCCCGGCGCGTGCGCGGCATAGAACCAGGTGTCGAAACGCTTGGGCATCAGCTTTGGCGTGATCCAGCGCGCGAAGATGGTTAAAGCGGCCAGATCCAGCTTGAGACCCAACTCCTCGACCACGGAGATGAAGGGCACGCGATCTTCCGCCACCGCCGCGCGAACCTCGACTGCGGCCTCGCCTTCGTAGAAGGCTCCAGACGGATCCCGAGCCAGCAGCACGCCGGCCTCTTCATAGGCTTCGCGGATCGCCGCGATGCGCAGGGCCGGGCCATCGCCTCCGACCGCATCCCAGCCTGTCGCCAGATCGCGCCAGCGCGGATCATCGTCGCCGCCGTGGCTCTTGCCGCCCGGAAACACCAGGGCGCCCGACGGCGAAATCGATCTGGTGGTGCCGCTTGACCATCAGGACCTCGAAGGTCGGGTCGTCGCGGACGAGCAGGATGGTGGCGGCGGGGCGGATATTTCCGATCGAAGACTCTGACATTACTAGAGATTGGCCCAAGTCAGCCAGCTTGACCATCAGAGATTCGAACGATTGTTCGCCTCGCGAGCCCTCGGATCAGCCGGTGGCGGCGTGGCTCTGGCGCGCCAGACGGTCCATGCGTTCCAGCAGATAGTCGGAGTCTTCCCGCGAGATCGACTGGGGTGAGGTCAGGAAGCGCTGGATCATGTGTTCCTGAAACCGCTCGCGATCATGGTCGCGACCATCGAATTCCATCGCGTGGAACGCGTCGACGCCCGCACGAAACGCCGCGTAGAGCCGCGCCGGCAGGCCGGCCCGCTCACAGATGGCCTTCAGGCCCAGCTGGCCTGCGTCATGGATCATCAGCCAGGTGCGATGGTGCGGCACGCCGGCCAACTCGGCCACGCCCCACTCGAAGAAGGTCATATGTCCGTGCGCCAGGGCCCGCAGCAGCAGGGACGGCGTCAGGCGTTCAACCCGGTTCAGGTGGGCGACAAACGCCTTGGGATCAGCGGCCCGACCGGCCTGATCGACCAGATCGATCGTCGCGCGCTCTTTGGCGCCGACCACCAGTTCAAGGACCCGCTCGGCCGACAGGGCGTGGTGGCTCAGGATATGGTCGCGCAGCTGATCGCCGACCATGTCGATCAGGCGTTCAGTGACACCAAGCGGCAGGGCCGCGCGGTAGGCGACCGCCTGCAGAACCTGTTCGGACTTGGAGAACCGGTCGAGGGCCTTTTGCAGGGCCACCTCGGAGAACCGGGCGTTGTCGTTGGCGCAGATGACCGCAACGGCCGCTTCGGAGCCCTGCTCCACCAGCGCCGTCGTCACGCGTGTCGACAGCTTTGGCCGCTTGGCGACGGCCATCTGGCGCGCTTCCCCGCCCATGCGAACGATTTCCGCCAGGTCGTTGTCCGAAAAGACCGGCGAGAAGGTGATGATCGGCAGCGAGATGCTGTCGACGTCACGGGCCAGGCGATTGGCGACGTCGGGCGGCAGGTTGGGCGAATTCTTGAGCGTCACGGCCATGGCGCGGCGCACCAGTTCGGCGGCGTCGGTAGCCATTACACGCAGGATGTCGTGGGCGATCTGGCGTTCGTCATCGGCCAGTTCGGCGCGGTCGATATTCCGGCAAAGCTTGTGAGCCGCAAGCGCGCGTTCGTCAGCCGTCGCGCCCTTCACGAGCATCCGGATGTCGTTGTCGGTCAATGCCGCGCGGGTGGTCGCCATGGAGGTTCGCCGAACCAGAGGAATGCGAGTGAGCTTTACCATCTCTTGTTAGGCTTAATGATTCTTTGAATTGGAAAGCTGTGGATTAAGGATACCGCGTAACCCGCCGCAAACCGTGTCGCCCTAGGATCCGCGCTCAACAGCTGAGGAATGCGATCCTTGTTCGCCGAGCGCCGCCCCATCGAGCCCCTGACGCGCGACGCCGACCTCGCCATGGCCCTGGATGCACAGACCGCCCTAATGCCTTATGCGCTTGGGGTTTTCGGGGTCAGTCTGCCGATCTTCGTCTGGGTCGGATCGTTCGCCGACAACGCCCTCTGGATGGTGGCCAGCCTGGTCGCCTTCGCGGTCAACTGGGGCGCTTTCTACGCGGCCGTCAGCCGGCTGCGCGGCGAAGGGTCGCACGACCTAAAGCGGCGAGCGCGGGTGCAATTGCTGTGCGGACTGCTCTGGGCCGTGACGGTGATTCAGATGGCCGCCTTCGCCCATGGCGCTGGAGCAATCCGCGAGACCCTTTTGCTGCTCACCGCCGCAGCCGGGGTGATGTGCATCTTCTTTTCAGCCACCTCCCTGCCCGCCCTGCTGCTCACCACGCCGATCGCCGCCGCCGGCCCGTTGCTCGCCCTGTTCTCGCGCCCGGAAAGCCGCCATGCCGGCGTCATGGCCTGGGGCGCCATCGCCCTGGCGCTCGCACTGGCCCTGGTCCTGAACCGCATGCTGCGTCGTCAGCACGCCTTCGCCGCCGCGCATGAGCATCTGATCGAGGAACGGCTGAAGGTGCTGGACGCCGCCGAACGCACCGCGCGCTCGAAGTCTGACATCGTCGCCACCCTCAGCCATGAGATCCGCAACGGTCTGACGGGGGTCACCCACGTCCTGGCCGCCGCCGCCGGCAAGGGAGGCCGCGCTGCCCCCTCGCGCGAACAGCCTCAACGCCGCGCTCGACGCCGCCCACGACCTCATCGCTGTTCTGAACGCCACGCTTGATTCCGAGACCGCCGAGGCCGGTCGCCTGGCCGTCGACGCCCTGCCCTTCGAGCCCGTCCGCCTGCTACGCGACCTGGCGTTGCTGGAGCGGCCGCACGCCATGGCCAAGGGCCTTGAGCTGACCGTCCATATCGACCCCTTGCTGGAACGCCGGACACACGGCGCCATCCGGGCCGACGCCATGCGCACCCGCCAGATCATCGCCAACCTTCTGGGCAACGCAGTCAAATACACCGTGCGCGGCCGCATCGAGGTGCGGGTCGAGCGGCGCGGGGACCTTGTCGCCATCGAGATCGCCGACACCGGACCTGGCCTCTCCACCGAGGAGCTGGAGCAGGCCTTCGAGCCCTTCCGCCGGGTGGAACGTACGGGCGCCGGGGTCAACGGCGCGGGCCTTGGGCTGTCACTCTCGCGGCAACTGGCCCGCCTGATGGGCGGCGCCCTGGACGCCAGCAGCGCCGTAGGCGTCGGCAGCTGTTTCACCCTGACCCTGCCCTTCGATGAAACCCTGCAGTACGAGACCGTCTCGGACGAGGACACCGCCCCGATGGCCGAGGCGCCCGGCGCGCCCCGCCGCCTGCGCGTGCTGATCGCCGAGGACGACGCGCTGAACGCCGCCATGCTGCGGGCCATTCTCGAACAGCTGGGGCATCAGGTAGTCCACGCCCAGAACGGCCAGCGCGCGGTCGACCTGGCCCGCATCGCGGAGTTTGACCTGTTGATGCTCGACGGTCGGATGCCCGTTCTGGATGGACCCCGCGCCGCCGCAGCCGTGCGCGCGCTCGACGGCAACAACCGCGACATGCCGATCATCGCCGTCATCGACGGCGACGCCGACGAGGCTCGCGAGTGCATGGACGCCGGCGCCGACATCGTTCTGCGCAAGCCCGTGACCGTTGCGGGCGTGGCGCGCGCCGTGGCTGACGCCTCGGCCCTTGAACGCCTGACGGTGTCGGGCAAGGCCGCCGCCTAAGCGCCCTTCCGTGGCGTAAGCCTTCCCACCTCACCGCCCCTCCCGCACACTCACCGCAACAAAAAGCAAAAGCGGGAGGATACGATGCTGGAAGGACTCCGGGTCGTCGAGTTGGCCACCTATATCGCCGCGCCGGGCGCGGCGGGCATCATGGCCGACTGGGGCGCCGACGTGATCAAGGTCGAATCTCCCGAGGGGGATCCGATGCGGCGGTTCTTCGACACCATCGCCTCCGAACAGGACGCCAACCCGGTCTTCGAGCTGGACAATCGCGGCAAGCGGGCCGTCGTGCTCGACATCCGTTCGGATACAGGCCGCGAGGCCCTGAAGGCCCTGGTCGCCACTGCCGACGTCTTTCTCACCAACGTCCGTCCCGCCGCCCTGGCCCGGGCGGGCCTGGACCACGATACGCTGCGGACGGCCAATCCTCGTCTCATCTATTGCAGCCTCACCGGCTACGGCCTGCAAGGCCCGGACGCCGACAAGGCGGGGATGGATGTCGCCGCCTTCTGGTCGCGTGCCGGAGTCGGATCGATCACCGCGCCCAAGGGCGCCGAGCCGTTTCCGATCCGCACAGGCATGGGGGACCACGTCACCTCGCTGGCGACGGTCTCGGCGATCCTGGCGGCGGTGTTCGAGCGCCAGAACACCGGTGTTGGCCGCCTGGTCGAGACCTCGCTGCTGCGGACGGGCGTCTATGCGATCGGATCGGACATGGCGATCCAGCTGCGGTTTGGCAAACTGGCCTCGACGCGCGGACGGCGCGAGGCCATCCAGCCGCTGGCCAACTTCTTCAAGACCCGCGACGGCCGGTGGATCTGTCTGCTGCCGCGCCAGGGCGCCAGTGACTGGGCCCAGATCGCCAAGGCCGCCGGCCGTCCGGAACTGGTCGACGACCCCCGCTTCGCAACCTCGAAATCACGCCGGGAAAACACCGCCGCCCTGGTCGATATCCTCGACGAAGCCTTCGGGGCGATGGACTACGTCGAAGCCGAAGCCGCGCTGGACGCCGGCGACCTGACCTGGGCGCCCTATCAGACGCCGCGAGAACTGGTGGGCGACGCCCAGGCCGAAGCGGCGGGATGCTTTGTCGACACCCCTGACGGGATGGGAGGGACCTTCCGCGCTCCAGCCTCTCCCGCTCGCTTTCCGGGCGCGGCGGACGGCCCCAGAGGACCCGCGCCGCGTCTGGGCGCGGACACCGCCGGCGTGTTCAGGGAGTTGGGCTGGCCCGAGGATCGCATCGCGGCCCTGACCGTCGCTAGCGGTTGAACTTGCCGTCCTTGGCCTCGGCCAGGACGCGCAGCATCTCGCTGGAAAACATTGAGCTGGCCAGACGCTGGCCCGCGCCCGGCGCGCCAGATCCGGCGCCGCCGAACGGGCTGTCGACGTCCTGCGAGCCGCGCAGGATCAGGTCAACCACGGCTTCTTGCTGGCGGATGCGCTCAAGGCGACGACCGCTGGCGTACTGGATGAAGCCCTGGTCGGCGTCGTCGGGCTTGACGCTGTCGGTCGCGCGGGTCGTGCCGCCAGTCTTGGTCAGATTGGCGTAGACCTCGCCGACCGTGGCCGCGCGGCCGTCGCGATAGAAGATCGAGCGGTTGGCCTGAGCGGCGTCAGGGAACATCGCCGCCGCGCTGGCGCCCGGCGTGGAATTGGCCGCCTCGATCAGGCGCGCCGAACCCTGCGGACCCAGAAAATGGGCGGCGTAAAGCTCGCCCGCCGTCGGTGTGCGTCCAACCCGGCCGCGCAGATAAGAGGCGTGATCCGAAGCCAGCTCACCCGCCATCAGCGAAGCGGCGTGCGGATCCATCTTCAGGCCCAGAACAGCCTTGCGGGCTTCGTCGCCCTGCACGTGATAACGACCGTCCGCCCCCTGAGAGATCAGGTCGGCGTAGCGCGCATAGCCATATTTGGAGCCATGCTTCTTCAGGGTGCCGAGCCAGGTCTGATCGACGAACTGGAAAAGACCCGACGCCGACGAGGTCTTGGCCCTGGCTGCAGGGTTGTAGCCACTCTCACGCTTGGCGGCGCCCATCAGGAACGTGAAATCCACCCCCGTCGCGCTCGAAGCGCGCTGGATCGCCGATTCTACGACACTACGGATGGATTGGACGGCCATGGCTCCATGCCTGAACGATCATGGTTAACCCGCTCTTAACCACGTTCATTTGGCGGTCGCCTTGCACAACATGCCGCACCTGACCCCATCATGAAAATTACAGACGTACAAATTATCGACGGTAGATTACGATTGTCAATTTACAGAAGCCAACGCCCGTGATGATCTGAACTTACAGACGTAATTATAACTAGGGAGATCATCATGGCCATCGCGCTCAATCCCCAAGGCGCCGGCATTCCAGGGCTAGGCTCAGGTCGGCGCAAACCCTCGCGCGTCCTGATGGTGGCGCTCGGCGCGTCCGCCGCCGTCCATGTCGGACTGGTCGCTTACCTCGCCTACACTAAGTACGTCACGCCCCTGCCCGCAGCCGTTGAAGATCCGGCCATTACCCTCGAACACCCCTGGATCGAGCCCCCGCCTCCGCCGCCTCCCCAATCGACGCCGCGCTCGCCGTCAAACCCCATTCCACTGCATCCGCCACTAGTGACCGCGTTCACACCGCCCGTGATCCTGCCTATCGCGCCGCCGGAGACACCGACCCAGCCCAGCCAACCGGGGCCGGTGACACTGAATTCCGATCCGCCCTTCGTCAGCCCGCCGGTCGCATCGCCGGTGAAGATGGTCACCCATGCCAACTGGCTGCGCAAGCCTTCGGCGGACGATCTGGCCCGCTACTATCCCGACGGCGCGGTGCGCCGCGAGATCACGGGCAGCGCCACGCTCAATTGCGCCGTCGCCGCCAACGGCACGGTTCGCAACTGCATGATCGTGTCGGAAACACCGGTCGGCGAGGGCTTTGGCGATGCGGCCCTGAAGCTCTCGCGCTTCTTCCGGATGAGTCCGCAGACGGAGGACGGCCAGACCGTTGACGGCGCGACGGTTCGCATCCCGATCCGCTTCAGCCTGTAGGCCGCCCATAGCGTCCCCATCACCTTGCAGCGGCAGGGGAAACGTACCTTCGGTACAGGTCCCCGGATCAGTAGCTCTTCGGCAGGCCGAGCACCTTCTCGGCGACGAAGTTGAGGATCATCTCGCGGCTGACGGGCGCGATGCGGGCGATCATGGATTCGCGGAAGTAGCGCTCGACGTCGTATTCCTTGGCATAGCCCATGCCGCCGTGCGCCAGGACCGAGTTTTCGCAGGCCGTGAAGCCAGCCTCGGCGCCCAGATACTTGGCGGCGTTGGCTTCGGCGCCGCAATCCTGGCCCATGTCGTAGAGCGCGGCCGCCTTGAAGGCCAACAGGTTGGCGGACTCCAGTTCGGCCCAGGACTTGGCCAGCGGATGGGCCACACCCTGATTCTGACCGATCGGCCGGCCGAACACAACACGCTCCTTGGCATAGGTCGTGGCCTTGGCCAGGGCCGCGCGGCCAAGGCCGATGGCCTCGACGGCAAACAGCACGCGTTCGGGGTTCAGGCCGTGCAGGAGATAGGCGAAGCCCTTGCCCTCTTCGCCAACCAGATCATCGGCGGGCACGAACAGGTCCTCGATGAAGAGCATGTTACATTCGACGGCCTTGCGGCCCATCTTCGGGATGGGCTTGGCCTCGATCTTCTCGCGGTCGGTGTAGAATAGCGACAGGCCCTGTGTCGGCTTGGCGCACTGATCCTTGGGCGTGGTCCGCGCGATGATCAGGATCTTGTTGGCGCGCTGGGCGCCGGTGGTCCAGATCTTCCGCCCGTTCAGCCGATAGCCGCCGTCCACCTTCTCGGCCCGGGTTTCGAGACTGGACGTGTCCAGGCCCGAATTGGGCTCGGTGACCGCAAAGCACATCTTGTCCTCGCCCGAGATCAGGCGCGGCAGATGCAGGGCGCGCTGGGCGTCGGTGCCGAACTTCACGATCGGCATGGGGCCGAAGATGTTCAGGTGGATGGCCGAGGCGCCGGAAAAGCCCGCGCCAGACTGAGCCACGGTCTGCATCATGATGGCCGCTTCAGTCAGGCCCAGGCCCGCGCCACCGACCGACTCCGGCATGGCCACGCCCAGCCAGCCCCCCGCCGCGATGGCGGCGACGAACGCCTCGGGAAAGTCCCCGGTCTCGTCCGTGCGGCGCCAGTAGTCGTCGTCGAAGTCGGCGCACAGCTTTGCCACGCCGTCGCGGATCGCTTCCTGTTCCTCGGTCAGCCAGAAACCAGCCATAGCCTTACCCCCTGCGTTGTCTACGCCTCGGGCTCTCGCTCGAAGCGCCGCGCATCGAGGCGCGCCGCATCGGGGCCCGGGTCCTTGCCCGTCAGATACGCCGTGACCAGACCGGCCACAAGCGGCGCCATGAGCCAGCCGTTGCGCCGCGCGCCGACCGCCAGCATGACGCCGGGGCGTGCGCTCCATCCGACCAGCGGCAGGCCATCCGGCGTTGAGGCGCGGACGCCAACCTCTATGATCGCCTTGGCCGCTGCCAATTCGGGCCGCAGAGCCGTCGCCGCCGCCAACAGGGGGGCCGTCTTTTCGGGATCCGGCGCCAGGTCGTCACGCCCCATTTCCATCGTGGCCCCGATGGCCGGTCGCCGGGCCGGCGAGAGATACACACCCTCGCCCCTGAGCACCGCGCCAGCGGACGGCCCCTGATCCAAGCGCACGATCTGGCCCTTGATCGGCTTCAGGTGAGCCGTTTCGGGCGCCACGTCGCCGCCCCGCAGGGCGGCGCCTGTCGCGATGACCAGGCTGGCGAAGCGCTCCGTTCGTCCGTCGGAAAGCGTCAGGACGCCGCCTTCCCATCGTTCGACCGAACCGGCTTCAAAAGCAGCTCCAGACGCGACGGCCGCCGCGCGAAGGGTCGCCAGCGTAGGGCGAGCATCCACCCGCCAGTCTTCATCGATCAAAAGCGCCCGGTCGCTCTGGCGATCGGTCGGCAGCCCCAGAACGTCGCGTCGCGCGTCGATCAGATCCAGCCAGGCGGCGGAGCCCTCGACCCGCACGCCATCGCGCAGAATCTCGACGTCGAGGCCGTCGACGAAGCTCGGCCAAAGGTCACGGGCGCGCCGCAACAGGTCGAGGTGAGGCGCGGAAACCTGATCGAAAACAGATTCGCTGACAGGGGCCAGCATTCCGGCCGCGACGCCCGACGCATTGTCGCCGGGAGCGGCCGGATCGAACACCGTCACCGCAAAACCCGCTCGCGCAAGAGCCAGGGCCGTCGCCGAGCCAAAAGCCCCGGCGCCGGCCACCGCTACGCGCACGGCTGACACACTTCCCATGCCCGCAAACACCTCCGCGAGCTCCAAAGGTCAAGTCCCTGAGGACGGAAGTTTCACGACGGCAGCGCTCTTGGGCTCTTCCATGCCGCGCATTGACGCACCCGTCAGCGCCGCGCGTGACTATGGCCCCAAGGTTGAGTTATCTTTGTCGCTCCGGCTACGCCGTTTTCTCTCGAGAGATATCGGTCCCTGGGGCTGGAAGGAATGGATACGCATGAACGACAAGCCCGCCGCCGATCCGGCTCACCCCGTCGACCTGTATGTCGGCGCCCGCCTGAGAATACGGCGTAAGGTCATGGGCCTCAGCCAGACGCAGGTCGCAGACGCCCTGGGCATCCGCTTCCAGCAGATCCAGAAGTACGAGCGCGGCTCCAACCGGATCAGCGCCTCCAAACTCTACGACGCCGCCCGGCTGCTTGAGGCGCCGGTGTCCTACTTTTTCGAAGGTCTCGACGAGACCGACGGGGGTCTTGAGGATGGCTTCGCCCAGCGGATGACCGAGTTCGTCTCGACGACCGAGGGCCTTGAACTGGCCGCGCTGTTTCCCAGGCTGGAAGATCGGCGCCTGCGCCGTCGGGTCGTCGATCTGGTTCGCGCCATGGTCGATGAAGACCCCGGCTGACCCGTCTTTCGGCGCGTTTGATCTGAAAAACGCCCAGGCTTCCTGCAGGGCCTCAGGGGGTCTAGGCGGTCAAACCCGCCAGGATCGCCGGCAACAACACGCCGATGACCAGCAGGATCAGCGCGACACTTCGGTTACGCCCCTGCGTCAGGCCCATCCAGAGGCCCAGGCCAGCCGACGAGACCAGGCTGACGACAACGGCCAGCGAGACCCATTTCAGCAGCGTCACGGCGATGGGCGTCGCCTTCTCCGCGACCGGCTTGACAGCCGGCGTGGCGGGGGCCGCCTTCGCCACCGGCGGCGACCGGCGTGGCTTCAGGATGTAGCGCTGGTTCTTGTGTAGCTCGCCCAGCTTCTCGACGATCGCCGGCGGCTGGTAGCCTGTCGCCGCGTGAGCCTCATGCAGGCCAAACAACTGAATTCCGCCCGTAATGGCGAAGAACAGCAGCGACGGCGCCGCCAGAATGCTGAAATAGAGATGCAGGTCGCGGATCAGCAGCCGGGTGGCGGCGCCTGACGGCCTTTTCGCCTTGGGCGATGTTTCAGCATTGGTCATGGAAATCCCTTCAAGGGGCGGCGAGCGGCAGCGGTGGCACAACTGCGAAGACTCGGCCGCAGGATGATTGCACACAAATGAAGACGGCGCGCTTCAGGGTTCTGGAGCATCTCCGAAGATGAGCCCAGGCCGACCGGCGTCATGAAGGTGGCCGAAGCCGGACCCTCCGGACCGCCGTGAAGTCGTCCGCCGCTGGCAACCTAATCCAGCGTCAGGCGCAGGCCGATCCGCGTCATGCGCGGACTGCCGTAGCCCGCCACGCCGTCGGCGGTGCGCGACACCTCGACCGCCTCGTCCAGCAGGTTGTCAGCGGCCAGATAGACCGAGACGCCCCTTGCCAACCGCCAGTCTGCGCGGGCGTCCAGCTTCAGGGCTGCCGCCAGCACCCGGGTGTTGAGGTCATCGTCGAACCGCTTGCCTTCCCACGTCAGATCCACGCCCAGGTCGAGGCGATCCGTGGCCCGCCACTGGGCGCCGGTGGTCGCGCTCCAGATCGGAGCCTGGGCCGGACGCTTGCCGGTCAGTTGCGGCGCGGCCGCGCCGCCATCGACGCGGGCGTCGGTGACCGACAGCGCGGCCTGCAACTCCAGCGCACCGAGGGTGCGTGTGGCGCGGCCCTCCAGGCCGATAGCGTCGATACGACCGGTATTGCGCCGCTCGCGAAGCACCCCACCGGCCGGTACGAAGCCGGCGCGACGGAAGGTTCCGGGGCCCGCGCCGATGGTGACATTGGCGATCGGATCCTCGATGCGATTCCAGAACGCTGTGGCCTCGACCAGATGGTTCTCGCCCGCGCGCGAAAACCCTGCCTCGATCCCGAAAAGCCTTTCGGGCCTCAAGGCGGCATTGGCCTCTGTGATGTCATTGCCTACACGGAACGGTCGGTGCAATTCGTTCAGCGTCGGGGGACGAAAGCCGCTGTAGGCCGCCAGCCGTAGCGCCCGCCCGTCGCCCAGCGCGCGCCGCGCCGCCAACCGTCCCGTGGCGACCTGGCCCTCGCGGTCGACCGGACGATCATCCAGAGTCACGACGCCGGTCGACGCATCGCGCTCGATGCGCAAGGCGTTGCCGGCGCTCCAGCCATCCAGGCGCAGACCGCCCGTCAGCAGCCAGGGATCATTGGTCCAGGCGCCCTCGACATAGGCGCCGACCACCGAAGTCTCGCCGCCGGCGCGGCGATCGCGCGTAAAAGCGCCCGCCAGATAGCGGAACCGCTCATGGACCTCGCCATCGGCGTAGCGAGCGTCGACGCCCACCTCGCCCTCTAGGCTGGGCGACGTCCAGCGCATGGCCGCATTGACGCCCTCGCCCGTCGCCGGCGTAGCGTACTGGTAATTGGCTGGCGTTACCGAAGTCCGGTTGGCGGCGACGGCGACGGAGCTGTTGGCCAGGTCGCTCTCGCGTCGCCAGGCCTGCACCCGCCAGCCCCAGCCGGCGTCATCAGGCGCCCTGGCCAGGGTGGCGCTAACCGACGAGCCGGTGGATTTGGCCCGCGCCGCGCCCAGGCCCGCGCCGCGCTCATCACGATAGCCGGCCACCCGGACAGACAGCCTCGCCCCGCCGATCGGCGCATCAAGCCGCAGGGCGGCGCTACGCGCGTCGAGGTTCAACCGCGTGTCGGCCGCGCCACCCGCCGGTCCGCGCACGGCGATGTAGCCGTCTCCCCGATCGTAGGCGCCGCTGACGAACAGCTGCACCTGGCCGATACGGCTCGTGCCCGCCGCCGAGGCGCGCCGTGTCCCAAAGTCGCCTATCGAGATATCCGCCGCCCCGCCCCGATCCCTCTCCCGAAGCGCGATGACGCCGGTCAGGGCGCCCGCGCCATAGGGCCCAGAGCCGGCGCCCCGCACAATGTCAGCGCCGCTCAAGCCCTCGGGCGCCAGTTGCGACCAGATGACCCAGCCTCCGAACGGATCGTTCAGGGGCACGCCGTCCAGCAGCACCAGGGTCCGCCCGGCCCCCGAAGGCGCGATGGCGCGCAGGCTGATGCCCTGCGTCGTGGGGTTGGACGAGAGGCTTGATGTGCGCCTGAACAGCGATACGCCCGGCGACCGGCTCAGGGCCTCGTCAACGCGCTGGCTGGACGCCAGATCCGCCTCATCCAGCCGCACCGTCGGAAAGGCGGCCTCGCCGCGCAGGGGCGGCAGGCGCGCCGCCGTCACCACGATCGGCGGCACGGCGGTAGGCGGCAGATCAACCGGCATGACGGTCCCTGTTTTCCAGAAGGGGCGCGGAACAGCGACAGACAAAGGACTTGGCCGCCCTCCCCCCGATTCTCGCGCGTCCCTGTTCGAAAGATCGCAGGATCGAACTCGCGCCAAAAGCCCTGATGGCCCTAAGCGTAAACTCCGGCCTCCGGGCCCGCCGGGATCAACGAGCGCCCAGCTTTCTCAAGCCCAGGCTAGAAATGAAAAAGGCCGGGGCGAGCCCCGGCCTTTTCAACATCTGGCGATGGTACCGCCTCTCAGGCTTGAACTGAGGACCTCCGGTTCCACAAACCGGCGCTCTAACCAACTGAGCTAAGGCGGCGCATCGCGAGGGAGTGTCTTTAGTCGGAGGCGCGAGCGGGATCAAGCGCCGAAACAGCCCCTATGAACAGGAAAACGCCCCGGAGCCGAAACTCCGGGGCGTTCCTGTCTTTTCCTTGCGGACCAGACCCTATTGCGGGACCTGGAACACGATAGGAACCGTGATCTGGCCACCGTCGACGGGCGCGCCGTCGAGGGTCTTCGGCTTCATCCGGAACAGGCGCGACAAGCGCAGCGCCGAATCCCCGAAGCCGTAGTCGGCAGGGTTCTCGGAGACCACGGAGCAGCCTTCCAGAGTACCCTTGGCGGTCACGGTGCACGAGATCGTCGCGCGGCCGTTGACTTCCATCCGTTGGGCACGGTCCGGATAGTACCGGGCCATGTCGTCACCGCTGGGCTTGCGAGCCCAGTCCGGCTTGGTGATCACCGAAGCGCGAGCCGGCGGGTTCGAAGCCACCGGAGGCGCTGCCGAGATCACCGGCGGAGCCGTCTGTTCCACCCGCTTTTCAACGGGAGGGATCGGCAGCGGCGGCGGCGGCGTGATGTCCGGCGGCGGCGCGATCGGGGGCCGAGGTTGGACCACCGCCGGAGGGGGCGGAGGCTCGTTGGTCGGCGGCGGTGGCGGAGGAGGCGGCGGCGGCGGCGGGGGCGGAGGCGGAAGCTCCACGTCCACGGCGTCGTCCGAATACTCCTTCATCACGGCTTCAAACTTCTGCTTCGCAAGATAGGCGAACAAAGCAGCGTGTAGGCCGACGACCACGATGGTCGCGATGCCGAAAGCGCCAAGGCCCTTTTTGCGACGCGGACCCTCGGAGGTGAGCGGATCGTAGTGGCGATGCTCGGGCGTCTGTTGTTCAGCCATGCACCACCCCTAGTTATCTTCCCGGCCGATGAGCGCCACGCTGTAGAAGCCATTGTCCTGGAGGGTGTTCATAACCTCCATGAAGGCTCCATAGCGCGTCTTTTCGTCAGCCCGGATGTAAATACGCTCCCGTGTCGGATCGCGCTTGCCAACCGCCTTCGTGATGTCCTGCCCCATCTCGTCAATCGTTGTGCGATTGTCGCCGATGAACACCTGACCAGAAGCCTTGATCGAAATGTAGATAGGCTTTGGCGGGCTTTGCGATGCTTTCGCGACCGCCGGCGGCAGGTTCACTTCGACCGACACGGAGGCAAGCGGAGCCGCCACCATGAAGATGATCAGGAGAACCAGCATAACGTCCACGAAGGGCGTAACGTTGATCTCGCTGTTCTGTTCGACGTTAAACCTGTCGCCCCCACCGCCTGAGAGTTTGGCGGCCATCGATCTTACGCCCCTTTGTCGAGCTGACGCGAGATGGCGTTCAACAGTTCAGCAACAAAGCCTTCCGAGCGCGTGCCGTAGCCGGAGATGCGAGTTTGGAAGAAGTTGTAGAAGATAACCGCGGGAATAGCGGCGAACAGACCGATACCGGTGGCGAGCAGCGCTTCGGCGATACCGGGAGCGACGACGGCCAGGTTGGTCGTGTTGGTGTTCGCGATGCCGATGAACGAGGTCATGATCCCGTAAACCGTACCGAACAGACCGATGAACGGACCAGCCGAACCGACCGAGGCCAGGAACACCATGCCGCCCGACAGGCGCTTGGCCAGCGAGGCCTGCACTGCGTTGATGGCGTAGGTGGCGCGGCTGATGGTCGAGTCGCGGTGTTCGCCCGAGACAGCCAGACCGGCTTGACGCGAGAGTTCGACTTCTTGCGACGCCGCGGCGGCCATGTCGGCCAGCGGGTTGCCTTCGAACTCTTCCGACGAACCGATGCGCAGGATGTCAGCGATCGAACGGGCGCCGCGGAAGGCTTCCAGGAACTTGTCCGATTGCTTGTTCAGGGCGCCGAACTCGAACAGCTTCGTGATCAGCAGAACCCAGGAGAAGACCGAAGCGAGGATCAGACCGATCATCACGACCTTCACCACCGCCTGAGCGGAGAGGAACATGCCGACCGGGGTCAGCGAGTGGGACTTCATCTTTTCGGTGGCTTCGACGCCAGCGTCCAAAGGCTCTTCAGCCGGGGCTGCAGCCGGGGTGGCGGCCGGCGTGGCGGCGGCGCTTTCGGCGGCGGCCGGGGCGGGAGCCGCGGCGTCCTGAGCGAAAGCAGGGGCGCTTGCCATCAGCGCCATGGCGCCAACGAGAGCGATGAGGGGGGTCTTCCGTTTAATGTCGAGCATCTGTCGCCAGTTCCTGATTGGTCTAGCACGTTTGGACCGAGGGTCGTCGCGCGAGAGCGTCTCCACCCTAACTCTGAATAGTCCACCCGGCGGCTGATTTCTCATCCGCCCGACGGACCCGCTTCGCTGCGCTCGACCCGTGACGCCCCTCACGAGGGCTAGGCCCCCCAGAAGGATCGTTTCGAAGCGCGGGTGATCAAGTCCTCTCGTGAGGCTTTGATCTTACCGCAATGTTAGAATTGCGGCAGGGGTCCTTTGGCAACCCCTTTTCGCACCGTCAAGGGGTTCTTCTGGGCATAAAATGATCGCCCGAACGACCAGCCCGCCCCCGTTGCTGCATCGCACAAATGATAAATCAGGAATTGGGGGCGGTTTTTCCCTGATAACGGGAAAGCCTGCGCTGCAGTGCAGCATAACTACAAAACGACGGTTGTTGAAAGACAGGCGCCTTACGCAGCGTCCGCGACCATTTTCTGGTCTCTCAGCTCGCCTGCCCGCGCAAAAGGGAGAACCCTCGCCGCAACCGCAAGGCGCAGACGATCTCGAGAAAAATCGAGGGGGAAGTGGTGCCTGGAGGCGGATTCGAACCACCGACACGCGGATTTTCAATCCGCTGCTCTACCAGCTGAGCTATCCAGGCCTTTGGCTAAACGGTCCGAAAACCGCTTCAGCGCCCGCCTCGCAGCGGGGAGCCGCGTCTATAGGCGAGGCCGATTTGGTTGTCCAGCGCCCTATTCGTCATTCCTGTAGATGTCTTCCAAGGAAGGATTTTCATCCTCGTCCTCGGTCGCGGGGACGACGTAGCGACCTGACAGCCATCGCTGCAGGTCGACGTCCGAGCAGCGCTTGGAACAGAAGGGACGGAAAGCCGGATCGACCGGCTTGCCGCAGATCGGGCAGCCACTGCTCATGTTGCGGACACCTCTATGCGGTCAACCGGCCAGCCGGCGACGCTCTCGACCGCGAATCTGCGGCCCAGACGGTCGACCAAGCCGGCGTCCAGGGCGCCGAAAGCCTCGGCCACGGATGGCGCGCAACGGGCCAGGAGACGTCCGCCGGGGTCGGCGCGCCCTTCCCGCTCCAGCGCTCGCGCAAGACGACGGGCGACCGCATGGGAATTCGGCTCGCCCCGCGCATCCAGCAGCCGGTCGAGAATCGATCGGCCGCGCCGGGGAATGGTCATCTCGAGCGTGCCGAAACGACTGATCGCGCCAATGGCGACGCCGGGATTGTCCACAGAGAAGGCGTTACGAGCGGCCGTCGACAGGGCCTGGCCGTCATGCCCGCGGCCGACCAGATCAAAGACGACGATGCCGCCCAGCCCCTTCAGACGCAGAATCCGGGCTGCCAGGCCCAGGGCGGCCATATTGGCCTGGCGCGCGGCGCGCTTGGCGTCGAGACCCTCACGGGCGCCCAGATCCACGTCGACCGCCACGAGAGCCCGCGTAGGCTCGATACTGATGTCGCCGCCGCCAGGCAGGGCGAAGACCGTTTCCAGCACCTCGGCCTCGGCGGCCTCGACAGCCTGCAGGGCCGCTTCGCCGCCGGTCGGCGATCCGGACTTCACCAGGAGGCGAAGCTGCTGTTCGACGGTGAAGGCCGGCTCCAGCACGCGCGGCTCGCCCTCCCCTTCCCCGATGAACCGCGCCACGGCGGCCTTGTCGCGGCGTGAGGGCGTGCGAATCTCGATTTCGACCAGCCCGCCCTCGACCAGCTTGGGCATGTCGGGACGAAGCGGCAGCAGCACGTCCTGGCCGCCGGGCAGCTGGACGAAGGCCGAAGCGAAGGCTTTTTCGATCTTGCGGATGCGGGCCACGCCGCGAACGCCTTCGACGTCCAGCGGATCATCGCCGTCCCAGGTGGCGATCAACCGCTCGGGACGGCCATCCAGGGTGACGACGCCGACGGTCTCGCCGACGCCTTTATAGAGATAGGCGCGCCGCTCGCTCATCGGGCGCTCCAGCCCAGGCCGCGCAGCAGGTTCAGGGTCTCGTACAGAGGCAGGCCGACCACGCCGGTATAGGAGCCATGCAGATCGATGATGAAGCCGCCCGCCACGCCCTGAACGGCGTAGCCACCAGCCTTGCCGCGCCATTCACCGCCGGCCAGGTAGTCAGCCTTCTCGATATCGGACAATGGCTTGACCTGCACGCGGGTCTCGACCAGCCGCGAGGCCTCTCGCCCGTCCGGCGCGATGACGGCGACGGCGGTCAGGACCTTGTGATTGCGGCCCGACAGCAGGGCCAGGCACTTGATCGCCTGGTCCTCGGTCTCGGCCTTGGGGAGAATACGACGTCCCACAGCGACAACGGTGTCGGCCGCCAGGACAAAGTCGCCCGGAGCCCGATCCGCCACCGCCCGCGCCTTGGACCGCGCCAGCCGCAGGGCGTGGAGACGCGGAGTCTCATCACGCAGAGGCGTCTCATCGATGTCGGCGGGATCGACCCGGTCGGGCATGACGCCGACCTGCGCGAGCAGGTCGAGGCGCCGGGGACTCGCGCTGGCCAGAACCAGCGCCGGCTGGACGGCCGTAGCGGAAACCATCAGCCCTACTTGAAGCGGTAGGTGATACGGCCCTTGGTCAGGTCGTAGGGGGTCATTTCGACCAGCACCTTGTCGCCGGCCAGCACGCGGATGCGGTTCTTGCGCATCTTGCCGGCGGTGTGGGCGATGATCTCGTGAGCGTTTTCCAGCGTCACGCGAAAGGTCGCGTTGGGCAGCAGTTCGCTGACCGTACCGGGAAACTCGAGAAGTTCTTCCTTAGCCATCAGGCCTCTCAATTGGAGCAAACAGATAGCCGCGAGGACGCCCCGACCGGGTGGTCGAGACGTGAGCCTTCGCGGCGAGGCGCCTCTATAGCGCATTCACCCCCCAAACGTCGATGGCGCGCCGAAACGTCTCTTGATGGCGTCGGCCAGGCCATCACGCACCTCGCGATAGGCCTCCAGCCGGGCCGTCCCGCGAGCCGTCGACCAGGGTGGGATCGTGGGTCGGCCAATACTCGATTTCGACCGCGCGGCCCCGCGCCAGCTCGACGGCGCGGTGCTGGGCCTCGGGCGTCAGGGAGACAACGACGTCGAAGCTGTCGTCCTCCAGTTCCGCAAAGGTCTTGGGTTTGTGGTCGGAGACGTCGAGCCCCAGCTCGTCCATCACCGCGACCACGAAAGGATCCACGCCCTCCCCGGTCGGGTCGCCGCGCAGTCCGCACGAATCAACGAACGCTCTTGTTCCGTAGAATCGCCGGAACAGCCCTTCGGCCATTGGCGATCGCACGCGGTTGAAGTTGCAGGTGAAAAGTACGGCGTCCGGCAGATCAGGCACGCCTACCCCCGCCAGTGCAGCGCACAGATCAGGGTGAAGAGGCGGCGGGCGGTGTCCAGGTCGGTCTTGACCTTGCCCTCGAGCCGCTCGCGCAACAGCGAGGAGCCGTCATTGTGCAGACCGCGCCGGCCCATATCCAGGGCCTCGATCTGCTGCGGCGTCGAGTTGCGGATCGCCGAGTAATAGCTGTCGCAGATCATGAAGTAGTCCTTGATCACCCCGCGGAAGGGCGACAGGGACAGAAGGTGGCGACGCTCATAGCCGGGCCCCGAGATGTCGAAGGCCAGGCGATTCTCGATCAGCGACAACTTCAGATCGTAGGGCCCGCTGCCCCCCTCGGCCGGTTCGAAATAATTCGAATCCAGAAGGTCAAAGATGGCGACCTGCCGCTCCTGCTCCTGGTCGCGCGAGGCGGCCGCGAGGCTGTCGTCGTCGATGACGATCGACTTCAGGTGCTGGTTGGCTTTGGCGTCGGTCATGAGTCGCCGCAGATTTGCGCGTCAGCCTTCGGAAGGCAACCGAATGGATGCGGAAAGGGCGTGGGCGGGCAGACCCTCGGCCGTGGCCAAGGCCACGGTATGCGGCCCGAGAATGCCGAACGACGCCGCATTGCACCGGGCGATCGAGGTGCGCTTAAGGAAGTCGTAGATCGACAGCCCCGACTGGAAGCGCGCCGCGCGGCTGGTGGGCAGCACGTGGTTGGAGCCGGCCACATAGTCGCCGATGGCCTCCGGGGTCAGGCGGCCCAGGAAGATCGCACCGGCGTGGCGCACGCGGTCCGACAGGCGCTCGGGATCGTCCACGGCAAACTCGACGTGTTCGGGCGCGATGGCGTCGACCAGGGCCGGGCTCTGGTCCAGCGGGGCGATGATCACCGCGCCGTGGTCACGCCACGAGGCGGCGGCGTCCTGCCCGGTCGCTAGGGTCTTCAGGCGTTCGAGGATCGCGGCCTCGACCGCGTCGGCGAAGGCCGGGTCGTCGGTGATCAGGATCGACTGGGCGGCCGGGTCATGCTCGGCCTGGCTCAGCAGGTCGGCGGCGATCCAGTCGGGATTGTTCTTGTTGTCGGCCACGACGACGATCTCGGACGGACCAGCCAGGGCGTCGATGCCGACCACGCCATACAGGCGACGCTTGGCGGCGGTGACATAGGCGTTGCCCGGACCGACGATCTTGTCGACCGGCAGGATCGCCCCGGCGCCATAGGCGAGCGCAGCCACGGCCTGAGCCCCGCCGATGCTGCCGCGCAGGCGGATGCCGGCTTCCTTGGCGGCGGCCAGCACGGCCGGTTGCAGCTTTCCGGGCGGGGTGACCATGGCGATGCGGTCGACACCGGCCACCTGGGCGGGCACGGCGTTCATCAGCACGGTCGATGGATAGGCGGCGCGGCCGCCGGGCACATAGACACCCACGGCTTCGATCGGCGTCCAGCGCCAGCCCAGCTCAACGCCGGCCTCGTCGGTCCAGGCCTGGTCGGCCGGACGCTGGCGAGCGTGATAGGCGCGGATGCGGGCGGCGGCGAACGCGATGGCGGCGCGCACGTCAGCGGGCGTCTGGGCCGCGCCCGCCTCGATCTCCTCGGCGGTGACGCGAACGGTCTGCTCGGTCAGCTCGACCTTGTCGAACTTGCGGGTCAGGTCCAGCACGGCCTGGAGCCCGCCGGTGCGTACAGCCTCCAGCACCTGAACCACGGATGCCTCGACATCAGCGGGCGAGCCACGAGGCTCGTCAAGGAAGGCCTTGAAGGCGGCGGCGAAACCGGGGTCGGCGAAGTTGAAGCGGCGCATGGCGTGTAGATGCGGGTTTTTGCCGGAGAGACAAGGGGCTTTGACCGCTCTCGTTCACGCGCGACGACCACTCCAGCGCATCAGGGCCAGATAGCTGACTGCGGCGATGATCGTTCCGACGAACCAGGCGTAGGCGTAGATGCCCCGCCAAGGCTCGCCGATCCCCGCGAACAGGTGCGGCGCGGCGGTGGCCAGGAAGCCCGGCAGGTTGGGCGCCACGCCCAGAATCATCGCGCCGACCGCCGCCAGGTTCCAGCCTCGGGCATAGGTGTAGACGCCGTCCTTTCGATAAAGGTCATAGACCGCGAGATCGGCCCGCCGCACCAGCCAGTAGTCACTGATCATGATCCCCGCGATCGGCCCCAGCAGGGCCCCATAGCCCGTCAGCCACACGAAGATGTAGCCCTGGGTGCTCTCCATCAGCTTCCACGGCATGATCAGGGCGCCGATGCCGGCGGTGATGTAGCCGCCGATGCGATAGTTGATCTTCTCGGGCCAGAGCGCCGCGAAGTCATAGGCCGGACCGACCAGATTGGCGGCGATGTTGCACGACACGGTGTCGAGACTGATCACCAGCAGGCCGACCAGAACCGCGATCCCGCCGATGTCGCCGGCCAGCGCAACCGGGTCCCAGATCGCCTTGCCAAAGATCAGAACCGTCGCCGAGGTGGTGATCACGCTCATCGTGGCCATCAACGCCATCGGCCCCGGCAAGCCGGCCACCTGCCCCAGGATCTGATCCTTCTGGCTGCGAGCGAAACGGGTGAAGTCGGGGATGTTCAGGGCCAGGGTGCCCCAATAGCAGGTCATGGCCGTGACGATCGGCCCAAATTCGAGCCAGAACCGACCGGCGCGCGGGCCGCCCGCGTCGTAGGCCGAAGGCTCATGCATCATCGGCCCCAGGCCGCCGGCCTTGGACAGCGCCCACCAGACCAGCGCCACGCAGACCAGCACCTTGACCGGCGCGGTCCAGGCGCCGCTTGCGCACCGCCTCCAGGCCCTCAAGGGACGAACAACAGCTGCATCAGCCAGAAGGCGGCGAAGGCCAGCAGTTGTCCCAGGCCGATCCCCAGCAACGGCACGGGCGGGCCGATCAGGCTCTTTCCGACCAGCACGCCCAGCAGGGTCAGAAGCGCGCCGCCGCCGATCCAGGTCTGGATGCCGTACCAGCCGCAAGCGACCAGGGCTCGGGCCAGGGCCGGAACGCGCGCGCCCCGCCAGCCGAACGAGGCCCGCACCAGGACCGCGAAAGGAACCCCGTAGCGCGCGCCGGCGTGACCGATCAGCACCATCGGCCCCAGAATGATCAGATTGCCGACCAGCACAGCCATCACCGCCTGGGTCGCCGACAACCCCTGATCAATCAGGCCGCCCGCCAGCATATAGGCGGGCACGGCGATGACCATGCCCAGCCAGAGAGCCGCGAAGTGCCACCACCGCCAGGTCCTCTGAGCGGCGTTGGTCGGCGCCAGATCTTCGTTCCACAAATCGCTGGCTGGCGCGCTCATGCCTGGCATCCCGGCGGGCGCGTAAGGATCAGCGCGCGCCAGGCCCCCGCTTCAGGCGCGAAGGTCTGATCTTAGGGACGCGAGGGCCGCGGTGACAATTATTTGCGGGACGTTCGACAGGCGAGGACACGGGCGCCCCGAAAAGGGTCGCCCGCGTCGCTGTTGCGCGACAGAAGACGCCCGTGATCGCCGCCTCTAGCCCAGGGCCGCATAGGCCAGAGTGGCCATTCCGCCGCCCAGCACGACAAGCAGGGTCACGAGAGTCAGCCGACCCCAGTCGAGACAGGGACCGCCATGCCGCAGCACCGGCGGTTCAGGCTTGGTGATGTCGCACGCACGGAAAAACACCGACTGGGATTCCCCGGTCGCATAGGACTTCCTGGCCATGACGGCCTCCCTGACGTAGCTCGCGCCTCTGACGGGCGCGTGGCGTTAACCTAACACCCTTCCCGCGTGGCGCGAATTGCCGGGCGATCACTAGCGCGTGGGACGAATCCTCGGCGCCGCCACTGCCTGTTTGCAAGTCAGATTCAAGGCGTGCCCGCAAATCGAGCAGGGCGCCTAGTCGGCGTGCCCCGGCCGGCGGGACGTGGCCCAGGGCTCGGAAACGTCGGCCAGCACCACGTCCAGGCAATCGACGCCGACACGCAGGTCGCCGCCGCCGGCGAAGGTCAGCATCACCGTGCCGCCGGGCGCCTCGCCGGGCTCAAAGGCGATGGCGAGCAGTTCCACGACGGCGCCCTTGGCGTCGCGCTTGAGGTTGCGGGCCTGGACGCCGGTGACGTCGCCCAGCTGCAGGGCCGAGCGAACGCGCTGACCCTCTTTCTTGCCACCGGCCTCCCAGCGGAAGCGGTTACAGGCCAGGGTCAGGGTCCGGCCCTGCGCGTCCCAGCGGATGTCGCCGATCTTGGCGATGGCGTCCTGCAGGGCGGCGGAGACCACGGCCAGGTCATTGGCGTCCTGGGCCAGAAGTCGCAGGGCGGGGGCGGTCTTTGCCATCTAGAGTTCGGCCTCTCCGTCGTCCTTGATACGGCGCACCTGCGCCCCACAGGCCGTGAGCTTTTCTTCCAAACGCTCGAAACCGCGATCCAGGTGGTAGATGCGCGACACGATCGTCTCGCCGCGCGCCGCCAAGCCGGCGATCACCAGGCTGACCGAGGCCCGCAGGTCGGTGGCCATCACCTCGGCGCCTTCCAGCTGGGCGACACCGCGCACGCGGGCCTCGCCGCCCGACACCGAAATGTCGGCGCCCAGGCGCATCAGCTCCGGGGCGTGCATGAAGCGGTTCTCGAAGATGGTCTCACGGATGTGGCTCTCGCCATCGGCCAGGGTCATCAGGGCCATGAACTGGGCCTGCAGGTCGGTGGCGAAGCCCGGATAGGGCGCGGTCTCGATGTCGACCGCCTTCAGGCGCCCATCATTTCGCCGGATGATGACGCCGTCGCTGGTGCGCTCGACGCCGCAGCCGGCCTCCTCCAGCTTGTCCAGCAGGCTGTCGATCAGGTGCGGACGGGCGTTGGTCAGGCGCACCTCGCCACCGGCCATGGCGGCGGCGACGGCATAGGTGCCCATCTCGATACGGTCGGGGATCACCGAGTGGGTCGCGCCATGCAGCCGGGCGACGCCCGTGATGGTGACGGTTGGCGTGCCCGCGCCCTCGACCTTGGCGCCCATGGCGTTCAGGCATTCCTGCAGGTCAAGCAGCTCGGGCTCGCAGGCGGCGTTGTGAAGCACCGTCACGCCCTCGGCCAAGACCGAAGCCAGCATGGCGTGCTCGGTCGCGCCGACCGAAACAAACGGGAAGGTGATCTCCGCGCCTTTCAGGCCCCGAGGAGCCTGGGCGTACACGTAGCCCTCATGCAGATCGATCTTGGCGCCCAGGGCTTCCAGGGCTTGCAGATGCAGATCCACGGGCCGCGCACCAATGGTGCAGCCGCCGGGCAGCGAAACCTTGGCCTGGCCAGTGCGGGCGATCAGCGGGCCCAGCACGTTGAACGAAGCGCGCATCTGGCGAACCAGATCATAGGGCGCGAAACCGCTGGTGATTTCGGGCGCATGCAGGATCGTCTGTTGGCCGTCGGCGCCGTCGCTTTCCGTGACACTGACGCCCAGACGCGACAGCAACTTGCCCAGGAACCGGGTGTCGGCCAGACGCGGCATATTGGTCAGGCGCAGCGGCTCATCCGTGAGCAGGCTGGCGGCCATCAACTTGATGGCCGAGTTCTTGGCGCCGCTGACCGGATTTCTCCATTCAGCCGCGCGCCGCCGATGATGGCGATGCGATCCAAATGACGTCCCTCGAACGCGCGACGGAGAGGGATCGCCGCGCGGGTCACATGTGAGGGGCGGGTTCTATCCGTTGCAAGAGGGCTTGCAAGGGGCGCGGCTCAAATGGGCGCTGAAAGGTCGTAAGACCGGCCGTCCGGCCACCGCAGATCATGGGTGGCGCTGGCCAGGTCCAGGGCCACCTGGGCCAGATCGAGGGCGCGCCGCACCGCCTGCAGCCCGTCGAGACCGAACGCGGCCCGTCCGTGAGCCGTGTCGAACTGGCCCCCGTCGCCGGTCAGGCGCACGGCGCAGGCCGCCCCTCCTCCGAATCCGGATCGGCATAGGGCGCGGAGATTTCCAGGACCAGGTCGACTCGCGTCCCGTCGCGATGATTCACCCCTTCCAGGCGCCGAACGACAAAATAAGGCGACGGCGCCGCCCCGGCGGCCGCGACCGCGCGCTCGACGCCGTTCGAGGGACCTCTGGACGCGGCTTTTCGCTTACGCAGGTTGGTTCTGGAGGGCTTCGGCGAGCCTGGCTTCGCGGACAGATTTTTCGTCGCTGATGGGCATGAGCGAGGGGTGCGGCGACGAAGTCTGTGGGTCAAGTCGCATTTAGGCTTTGCATTCGCGATTTGGCTCGCTATACGCCCCTCCTCTTCGCCGCGGTAGCTCAGTGGTAGAGCGCATCCTTGGTAAGGCTGAGGTCCAGGGTTCGAGTCCCTGTCGTGGCACCATCGGTCCCAAACCCTCACGGGTTTGGGACCGACCATTCCCCACAAAGCGAAGAGACACCCTCCTGGCAAGCGGGCGCGCGAGCGCTACGCTATCCGCGTTCGAGGCGCATCAGGACCGCGCCCTTGCGCAGTTTAGGATTGGCGAAGATCGGAAGTGGCCTGGGCGTCGAGCCTTGTCGGCGACGGCCAGAGGCAGGCCCAAACAATAAGCCCCGCTGGCGACAACGTCACCAACGGGGCTAATGGGATGTCTTCTGGGTAGACACACTCTTCATACCTCAAACCCCTTCCCGCCGCAACATCGAAGCGCGAAGATTCGTTGCGATACGCATTAATTTTCGAGCACAACTTCCGATACTTTTCAGAGGTCGCTGAGGTTCCAAAACCACAGTTCGCTGTCGTTCCAGAAGAGCATCTAAATCAGCCGACGTCGCCACAATGTATCTGGTCACGTCAAAATTCGTATAGATTTTGCTCTATCTAAATATTTGCATCAGACATCGCGAATTCAACTCAAATATCCACACGCATGCATGAAATAATTCCAACGGACTAGTGTGCGCCAACGATGTTGAACCCCTGACGGATCGCTGAAAATCTCCAGTCAGGCGAGTGGATGTCGAGAAACCGACACTTGGGCCACACTGAATCGTGACAGCTGCTCGCTCGCGTGAAGAGAGAGTTCAGCCTGGCCGCGAACGACCGCGAGCCGACTCCAGGGGAACCGGCTCGCGCAAGGATCGAAAGGGATAGGACCGCTAGACGCCCAGGGCCGTCCACAACGGCAAGACCTGCTCATTCCAGTACTGGGCCTGGGCGACCAGTTCGGTCAGGTTCTGATCGCCCTGAAGGGGCGCACCATCCTTGATGATGGCCTCGTTCTGGGACTGCAGGATGGACCAGGCGAAGGTCGCCCAATCGGCGGGCGTCTTGCCGCCGGACTGCTTGCTCAACCAGAACAACTGCTGGAACCGCGGGGCGTTCATGGCCCCGCCGGTAACGGGCGACGCGAAATAACCGATCTCGCCGTTCGAGAGTGCGCGCTGGGCGATCTGCCGGTTCAAGGCCAAGGTCTGCGGCTTTGCCTTGTTGGCTTGCTGTGAGTCGACGGCCGTCTGGATCGTTCCCAACCCGAACAGGATGGAGATCGCCGAATTCAACTGGGCGATGCCGATTCCCTTGGGCGCCAGATGGGCCTCCAGTTCCTGGATGGTCCGCGACTTGTAGTCACCGAGGAACTCGAAGATCGGCTGATAGATCGCCGGCATCAATTCGGCCTCGCCGAGGACGCCACGAACCTTCGTGGGCAGCGAGCCTTTAAGGGTGGTCAGGACGATCCGCTCTGCGCGCAGGGCCGCAGTCTGCTCATGACCCGCCAGGGTCCGCGCACCCCGCACCCAGTAGTCGCGCCGGAACTGCTGGTTGATGCAATAGTCGCGCACCGTCTCGCGCAGGGAGACATCCGGAATGCCCCGCATGAAGTCCATCTGTTCCTGGGTCAGGTTCAGATTGTGCGCGTGGTCGATGGTGTAGGCCGAGCACGTGAACGTCACCTTCGCGTCACCCAGCCAGCGCTCCATCTCGGCGAAGTGCATCGGGGTCCAGTCGCGGTTCATGTACTCGTGGGCGAGATACTTGCGGTCCTGCTGCTGGATCGACTTCAGACGCTCCACCGCGGCGGGGTTGGCCACGGCGAAGGCGGGATTGATGGCGAACAGCTTGTCGATGAAATCGAGCGACTGTTCGGTCTGGGTAATGACGCCCTGCCCCGGCGCGCCCATCACGTCGGCGTGGCGCTTCATGAGGTGGCGCAGAGGCTCGGAAGACGACCAGCCGGGATTGGTATTGTAGCTGATGTACAGCACCCCGCCCGGACGCAGCTTGCGGCGGATGAAGTCGACCAGAATCACGCGGTTCTCGTCGGAGATCCAGGTCCAGATGCCGTGCAGGCCGATGAAGTCGAAGTCCGGCAGATCGGTGCGGCTGCAGAACTCGGCGAACGCTTCATCATACAGTCGGGCGTCGGAGCCTGACAGGCGCGCCATCTCAGACGCGAAGGCGGCCTGGGAGGGATTGAAGTCCGTGCCCCACCACTTGATTCCGGCCTGGGCGGCGGCGTGAATCGAAACCGAAAGACCCTGGCCGAAACCCAGCTCGCAGGCGTTCTCGATCTTGGGCGCGTGACGTCCGACGGTCAGCAGCGGCAACCGGCAGCGCAACGGATTGAGCTCTGCATAGTAGCCGATTGTATAGTTTACGTCTGTAACGTAGCCTGCATTCCAGCTCGACACGGGACCCCTGAAAGGTGAACTTTGCTTACTGCTGCACGGTAATATTTGGCGTGGCAAGCACCCCGGGCCAACACAGACTCTGATCTCCCTGCAGACAGGCCGGCCCGTCCGGCTCGCATCGACGGGCCAAGCTGACGTTTCGCGGCTATGGGCATGGGTTGAGCGGACGAATTGATATACAGCCTGAGCGATTGTCGCGATCGACGGCGCCACCGCGTATGCTTGCCCCATGAGAACCCGTTTACCAGCGCTCTGGCGCGGCCTGCCAGCGTCCTTCCGGCGCGCGGCGCACCTTGGCCTGTCCAGCCTCCGGAACGGGGCCAACAGGGCCGTCCAGGCGATCCGGGACGGCCGCCGCTTCGCCGCCGAGCGGGGCGCTCGCGCGCGGACCGCCTGGCGCGCTCATCGATGGCCCGGCGCGTGCCCCCCCGGCCCTGTGACGGTCGTCGGCTTCCTGGGCGCCGTGCATGGCCTGGGTGAAGGCGGTCGCATGCTGGTTCGAGGCTTCCAGGCCAGCGGTCAGGATATTCGGGCTCTCGACCTGTCCCGCGATGTGGGCTTCGCCGTCGACATCCCCTGCGAAGCGCCCGCGCCCCGGCCTTGGGAACGCGGCGTGGTCATCTCGCACATCAATCCGCCGGAACTGCTCTACTGGATCGGGCTGACCCAAGGCCGCGAGATTCATCGCCGGCGACACATCGGCTACTGGGCGTGGGAGCTGGAAGAGATCCCCGAAGACTGGCTGCCGGCGTTCGACCATGTCGACGAGGTCTGGGCCCCTTCGGAATTCGCCGCGCGGGCCATCCGGGCCGCGGCGCCCCGCCGGGTGAAGGTCACAGCCGCGCCCTACCCCGTCTATCTCAATCCGCGCCCCGCCGCCGATCGCGCGCGATTCGACCTGCCGACCGAGGCTGTCGTGGTGCTGATGGCCTTTGACCTGCGATCGACCGCCCAGCGCAAGAACCCCTACGCCGCCCTGCGCGCCTTCCACAAGGCGGTGTCCACGACCCGGCGCGACGCGATCCTGGTCTGCAAGGTGATGGGCGCCGAGCATGCGCCCCAGACCTTCCAGGATCTGCTGGCCCTGACGGCCGACATGCCGGCGGTGCGTCTGATGACCCAGTCCCTGTCGGCCCAGGACATGGCCGTCCTGACCGCGAGCTGTGACATCGTGCTCTCGCTTCACCGGTCCGAGGGCTATGGCCTGTTGCTGGCGGAGGCGATCTGGAATGGCAAGGAGTTCAAGCAGGAGGCGGGCGAGCCAACGCCGAGTTCATGGACCCCGCATCCAGCGTGTTGGTCGACTATCAGCTGACATCGGTTCAGGGCGACGGGGCGATCTACACACAGGGCCAGTGGGCCGCCGCTGACGAAGCGGACGCGGCGGCGAAACTGGCGCGACTGATCGACGATGGCGCTTGGCGGCAGTCTCTGTCACAGGCGACGGCTCAGAACCGTCACGCCTCGTTCCAGCCCCAGGCCTGGACGGACCTGATGAAAACGCTGCTGCCCGGACTGAACTGGCCGGCGTGACGCGCCCCTCCCTTACTCCTTGGGCGCGGTCTTCACCGGGGCGTCCTTGAGGTCAGCGTCGCTCAGGGCGGGCATCTCGTTGATCGAGGCCGGCGGCTTGACCTTGGCGGCTTCGATCGGCGCGGCCGGCATGTCCGTCGAGGCCGGCCGGATGGGCGTGGTGTCGCCGGCCTTGGCCTTGGGCGACATCGGCAGGGCCACCTTGTCGAACACGTGGACCAGGGCCTCGGTCGGCAGAGCGCCCTTGAAACGGACCTTCTTGAAGTTCTTCTCGGGATTGTAGGTCTTTACGCCCGGCGCGATATCGCCGACCTCGAGGGTGCCGATCTGGGCCAGCAATTGCAGCCGGCTGACATATTCGTTGTAGCGGCCGCGAATGAAGTTGGCCTGGGCGGCCTGAAGCTCGGCCTGCGCATTCAGCACTTCGATCGTGCTGCGCAGCGCGAAGCGCTCCTCTTCCCGCACGCCATAGAAGGCGATGGTGTCGGCCTTCATTTCCTCTTCCAGCGAGGTCAGCGAACGGCGCGCCACGCTCAGCTGATCCCAGGCCTGCGAGACGCTCAGCACCATGGTGCGACGGGCGTCGTCGAGCAGATGCTGGTCACGGCTGTTCTGCTCCAGCGCCTGACGAACCTGCGAATTCAGCTGGCCGCTGCTGAACAGCGGCTGGGACAGTACGATGGAGGTGTCCGTGCTGTTCTCGCGCGCCTTGGCGCTGTAGAGATTGGTCGGCCCGTTACGATAGTCGACGCGGGCGTTGACCGTGAACAGACGCTGGGCCCGCGCCTCCTCGACCTGCAGGCGAGAGGCCTTTTCGGTGTATATCGCCGCGTGGAGGGTCGGATTGAAATCCTCGGCGACGTCGAACGCCTCGTCCAGCCCGACAGGCAATCCCTCAACGTCCGGCTCGGGCTCGAGGCTTTCGGGCAGGCGGCCGATGATCGACGCGTACTGAGCGCGGCTCAGTGACAGTTGCGCTTCGGCATTGGCCAACTGAGTGCGGGCTGCGGCCAGGCGGGCTCGAGCCTGCTGCACGTCGGTCAGGGTGACCTGCCGGACGCTATACTTGTCCTCGGTGTCCTTCAGCTGCTTTTCCAGCCAGGTGGCGCCGCCCTGGCTGATGCGCAGGATTTCCTGGTCGCGCCGCACCAGCACATAGACGTTCGTGGCGCGGACCAGCAGGTCCATCTCGATCCGCCGCAGGTTCTCGCGCGCGCCCCGGATCTGCGCCTCGATTCCGCCCAGGCGGGCAGTGTAGCGACCGCTGGTGTATAGAGGCTGGCTGACGCTCAGCTGAGTGCTCTGGGTCGTGGCGCCGCCCACCCCGGTGACGGAATTTCGCGTGCGCCGCTCGATATCGTAGTCGTGCTCGGAAAGGCTGACGCTGGCCGACAGGCCAAAGGCGGCGCGGGCCTGGACATAGTTCTCATCCAAGGCACGCATTGCGGCGCGCTGGGCCTGGATGTTGGGGTTGGTTTCGTAGGCCGTGGTCACCGCATCGGCCAGGGTCTCGGCGCGCGCTGTCGCCGCGCAGCCCATCGCGGCTAAGGCGGCCGCCAAGGCGATCACGGAAGTCCGAGCGGATAGGGCTTTTGAAAACACGCGCATTCCTTGTTTAGGCGCCACGCCCGCGTGGCTTCAACCCAATATTTGTGGCTTAATCAAGAAGGCGGCGAACGGTCTCGCCCCATGTGACGTTTTTGCGGGTCCAGAGGTCTCGCGCCGCGCCGCCCTTGGCCGCCGCGCGTTTCGGATCACACGTCAGCTGGTCCAGCGCTTCAGCCAAAGCTTCCGGTGTCGGTTCCGACAAGGCCCCGGTGTCGGCGTTGACGATCTCGAGCAATCCGCCGGAGTCAGTGGTGGTCAGCACGGCCTTGCCTGCGGCGAAGGCCTCCATGGTGACATAGCCGACGCTGTCCTCATCGAAGGGCAGATAGGCGCAGGCCAGGGCGCCGTTAGCCCAGCGGGCGATGTCCTGGCGCGGATGGAAGCCGAAACGCAGCTCCACGCGATCTTCCAGGCCATGTTCGGCGACAAGCGAGCGCAGACGCTGCGCGTAAGCCTCGTTCTCAGGCGGTCCGGCGATGAGCAGGCGCGGCCCCTTGCCCAGCTTGGCGAGAGCCTCGATCAGCAGGTGCTGCCGCTTGCCCGCCCCTACCCGACCGCCGGCGAAGATGTAGTCGCCATAGTCGCCGCCCGTGAACAGCTCGGCGTCGTTCAGCGGCGGATACAGCACCTCGCTGGAGACGCCGTTGAAGCGACGTAGGCGGTCCTGGGTGACCGGCGAATTGCAGTAGATCTTCCGGCACTCCGCGAAGCAGGCGTTGTCGGCGGCGCGGATCGCCTTGTTCACCGACCGGCCCGTGTCGTCGTCGCCCAGGTGGCTCTGGCCCGCCTCGGCCAGGTCATAGGCCTGGCGGAACTGATGCAGCAGCCACAGCACCTTGTTCTCGTGCGGGATCAGATAGGCCGGGAACTTCAGTCCGATAACCCGGTCGACATTGTAGAGCCGCAGACCGCGCGAGATTAGGATCTCCTCGATCAGGCGCTCGGCCGGCTCCCAAGCGAACGGCACGCGCACCAGCTCGGACTCGACACCCGGCGTGGCGTTCAGCTTGGCGACCAGATGGTCGGCCAGTTCCTCGGCGCCGCCCCGCTGGAACGGCGCGGCGTTGTTGACGACCAGAACCTTCACGACGTCAGCCTTTCGACCACGGTGGACCAGTCGATCTTCATGTCCGAAAGTCTGTCCAGTGAGGCCTTGCCCATCTTCTCGGTCGCCCTGCGGTCGGCGTGCAGCCGGTCCATCGCCTGGGCCAGCGCCTTGGGGTCAGGCTCGGTGATCAGGCCGTTGCGGCCGTGCTCCACCAACTCCAGAACGCCGCCGGAATCGGTGGTGGTCAGGATAGGCTTGCGGGCGTGGGCGCCTTCCAGCGAGGGGTAGCCGTAGGAGTCTTCGTCCTTGGGCAGATAGGCCACCGCCAGGGCGCCGGAGAGGATCTGGGCCTTCTCGTCCTCGCTGATCCAGCGGTCCTCGATCAGCACCTTGTCGGCGACCCCCAGCTCCCGGGCCCGCGTCGCCAGCGACCGGCCGTGCTCGGCGTTGGACGCCGTGCCGCACAGACGCAGCTTCACGCCCGACCGCACGTGCTGCATCGCCTCGATCATCAGCATCTGGCGCTTGTGCGGCTCCAGGCGCGACACCGCGACGATCTCGTCGCCATAGCCGGTGTGAGTGAAGCGCTCGGGCTTGTAGATCGGCGGATACAGCGGCGTGGCGTCCAGGCCGTTGAAACGCTTCAGCCGATCAGCCACCACCTGCGAATTGGTGAACACGGCGCGGGATTCGGCGATGGCCCTGGTATCCAGCGCCCGCAGATTGTCGCGTATCGCCCGGGTGGCGGCGTCGTCGGGCATGCCGCGATAGGGCGTGTCCCACAGGTCGTAGAAGGTTCGGATGTGGTGGATGAACCACAGCACCTTGTTGGGTGGTCGACCACATAGGCCGGCGGCCGGAAGGCGATGACCCGGTCGCACGACTGGGTCAGGTCCAGTAGACGCCAGGCGGCGATCTGGTCCAGCACCTGTCGCGGATCATCGACGAACGGCAGATAGAAGCGTTCGACCTCGTGGCCCGCCTCCAGCAGCTTCTCTTCGAGCCACTCGACGATGAACCGAGCCCCGCCATTGATGAAGGGCACGATCGAGGACAGGAGGACGATGCGCATGGCCTAGACCAGAACCCGGTCCAGGGCGTCGACGATCCGGTCGATATCGGCTTCGGTCAGGTCGCCATGGGTCGGCAGGTTCATGCCGTCGGCGGAACAGGCGTCAGCCATCGGCAAGGGTCCGCTGCCCAGGCCCTCATAGGGCGGCATGATGTGCATGGGATAGAAGACCGGCCGCGTCTCGATGCCCAGGGCGTCGAGGTCCAGCATCACCTGGTCGCGCGACTTGGCCAGCCTGTCGCTGAGCCGCACCGTGTACATCCAGAACACATGCTCGGCGAACGGCTCGACAAACGGCAGGGTCAGGCGATTGCCCAGGCGGGCCAGCTTGGCGTTGTAGAGATCGGCCACCCGCCGGCGCGCCGCCAGATGGTGCTCGATCCGCTCCAGCTGAGCCAGGCCGATCGCGGCCTGGATGTTGGTCATGCGGTAGTTGAAGCCGACGACAGGGAACCAGTAGCGGCGCTTGGGATCCATGCCCTGGCTGCGATACAGGCGCATGCGCTCGGCCATGGCGTCGTCATTGGTGGTGACCATCCCACCTTCGCCCGTGGTGATGATCTTGTTGCCGAAGAAGCTGAAGGTCGCGCAGTCGCCCAGCCCGCCGGTCATCCGGCCCTTGTACTTGGCGCCGACGGCCTCAGCGGCGTCCTCGATCACCTGCAGGCCATGGCGACGGGCGATCTCCATGATCGGATCCATGTCGGCCGACTGGCCATAGACGTGGACCGGCATGATCGCCTTGGTGCGCGGCGTGATCGCCGCCTCGACCCGGGCCGGGTCGATGTTCAGCGTCCGGCGAGTCGGCACCCGCCGCACGTGGCCGCCGGCCAGTTCGATGTTCGGCGCATAGCTGTCGTAGCAGGGTTCGAGGACGATCACCTCGTCGCCCGGTCCGATCCCCATGGCCACCAGCGCCAGATGCAGGGCCGTGGTGCCGTTGTTGACGGCGATCGCGTGCTTGACGCCGCAATAGGTCGCGAAGGCGGTCTCGAACTCGCCGATGAAGCGGCCCAGCGATGAGATCCAGGTCGTGTCGATGCACTCGAGCACATACTTGCGCTCATTGCCGTCCAGGCGCGGCACGGCGACGGAGATGCGGGGCAGCTTGACGTCCGCAGATTGAGTCATTGCCGAGTTCCTTGGATCCTGGCCGGGACGCCGAACGCCACGACACCGTCGGCCAGATCGCGCACCACGACGGCGCCAGCGCCGACGATCGCGTCCGAACCGATCGCAATATTGGGAATAACCCTGGCGCCAACGCCCAGGAAGGTGCGCTCGCCGAGGCTGACGCCGCCCGCAAGGGCCGAGGCCGGCCCGAGGTGGCAGGCCGTGCCGAGACGGCAGTCATGGTCCACGACCGCGCTCGTGTTGATGATCGCCAGGTCGCTGATCTCGCTCTCGGCGTTGATCACCGCGCCCGCCATCACGGCGACGCCCAGGCCCAGCCGGGCCGAGGGCGAGATGACGGCCGACGGATGGATGGCGTTGACCAGCTCGAAGCCCTGGTCGCGCAGGCCTTGGGCCAGCCTGGCGCGCAGGCGGTTGTCGCCGATCGCCACGAAGGCCTGGGTCAGCCCCTGCCCTCTCAGGCCCGCAAGCGCGGAATCGTCGCCGACGACCGGCGCGCCCGCCACCAGACGCGGCGTCGGATCGGCGTCGATCACCGCCGCGATCGTCTGGCCCGCGGCCCTCAGGCTTTCGATGACCACCTTGGCGTGGCCCCCGCCGCCAACAATGACGACGCCGGCGGTCATTTCCCCTGACGACGCCGCACGATATCGGCCTCGACCATCTCGCTGATCAGGCTTTCGAGCGTGGTGGTCGCGCTCCAGCCCAGCGTGGCGCCGGCCTTGGCCGGATCACCCAGCAGCAGGTCCACCTCGGCGGGACGGATGAACTTCGGGTTGATCGTGACGTGGTCCTGATAGTTCAGGCCGGCCGCCGCGAAGGCGATCTCGCACATCTGCCGCACGGTGGCCGTACGGCCGGTGGCGACCACGTAGTCGTCGGGCTTCTCCTGCTGGAGCATCAGCCACATCGCCTCGACATAGTCGCGGGCGTGGCCCCAGTCGCGCTTGGCGTCCAGATTGCCCAGCTCGACCTTGTCGGTCAGACCCAGCTTGATGGCGGCGACGGCGTCGGTGACCTTGCGGGTCACGAACTCGATGCCCCGCAGCGGGCTCTCGTGATTGAACAGGATGCCGCACGAGGCGTGCATGCCGTAGCTCTCGCGGTAGTTCACCGTCATCCAGTGGGCATACATCTTGGCCACGGCGTAGGGCGAGCGCGGGTAGAAGGGCGTCGTCTCCGACTGGATCGGCTCCTGCACCAGGCCATACATTTCCGACGACGAGGCCTGATAGAACCGCGCGGTCGGGCATTCCAGGCGCACCGCCTCGAGCATGTTGGTCGCGCCCAGGCCGGTCACGGCGCCGGTCAGGTGAGGCTGGTCCCACGACGCGCCCACGAAGCTCTGAGCGGCAAGGTTATAGACCTCGTCCGGCTGCAGGCGGCGCATCAGCCGCGCCAGGCCGCCGGTGTCGAGCAGGTCGCCCAGCTCGAGCTGAACGTCATCATAGACGCCGATCCAGCGCAGGCGATCGCCGATCACGTCGGCCGAGGCCGAGCGGCGCAGCATGCCATGGACCGTATAGCCCTTCTCGAGCAACAGCTTGGCCAGATAGGCGCCGTCCTGGCCCGTTACGCCGGTGATCAATGCGGTTTTAGCCATGCGCCTGGTTCAATTCCTGAATACGAGAAGGGCCTGACTACACTATTGGGTCGGTTTGGAAAGCAGCGCGCCGGCAATAAATCCGCTTGCCGCCTTCCACCGAAAACCCAGTCGAATCAGGGCGTTGAAAACGCCGTTCTACTCTTCGCGCATCGTCGTGCGCAGGGTCTGCCCCAGCGGTTGGAAGAGATATTGCAGCATGGTGCGCTCGCCCGTCGGGACGATCACCTCGGCCGGCATGCCGGCGGAGAGCTTGGTGCGCACATCCTTGGGCAGCTGACGCGTATCGACCGTCACGATGCCCAGGAAGTACGAGGTCTTGGCCGCCTCGTCGACCAGCCGGTCGTTCGAGATCGAGACCAGCTTGCCGTTGAGAACGGGGATCTTGCGCGAGTGGAAAGCCGGAAGCCGCACCTCGGTGGTCATGCCGACATGGATATTGTCGACATCGGTCGGGGCGAAGTGCGCCTGGATCACCAGGGCCTCGTCATTGGGGGCGATGTCGACCAGGGGTTCGCCGCCGCGCACGACCGCGCCCTCGGTGAAGAAGCGCAGGTTCTGCGCCACGCCATTGACTGGCGAGACGATCCTGACGCGCTTCTGGGCGTCCGAGGCGACGATCTCGCGCTCGGTCACTTCCGAGAGCTTCACCCGCACCTCGGAGATGTTCTGGCTGACCTCCTCGAAGAACGTCTGGCGGATCTGGCGGATCTTCAGCTGGGTCTCGCTCATGCCCTGGATGGCCTTGGAGCGGTCGGCGATCAGGCGGCCGATCGAACCCGATAGCGAGGCCTGCTCGCGCTCCAGCGCCAGCAGGCGCGGCCGCGGCACCAGGCCCTTGTCATAGATGGTCTGCAGGTCCTTCAGCTCGTCCTGGATGAAGCCCAGTTGCTGCTTGAGGCCTTCGGACTGGCGCTCGATCCCGTCGATTTCGCTCTGATACTGGCTCTTCTGGGCGTTCATTAGGTCGGTCTGACCCTGCAGGGTCTGGCGACGCTCGTTGAACTGGGCGCGTTCGTCGGCGATCGCGCCGGAGACCAGCGGATCGCTCTGCTGGCTCAGCAGCTCGGCGGGAAAGGCGATGGTCGCGCGCTGGTCGCGTTCGGCCAGCAGACGAGCTTCCTGGGCCTTGAGGGAGACATACTGGCTGCGGGTGATGCCCATGGCGGCGTTGGCCTGGGTGGGGTCCAGTTCGAACAGCAGCTGCCCGGCCCGGACATGCTCGCCCTCATGCACCAGTATCTTGCGCAGCATCCCGCCTTCCAGGTGCTGGATGGTCTTGCGATTGCCCTCGCTGGACACCACGCCGTGCGCGATCACGGCGCTGTCGAGCGGCGCCAGCGCGGCCCAGCCCAGCAGACCCACGAACGTCACGATGATGATGCCGTAGCCAATCTTGGCCACGTCCTTGAAGTTGTCCGTGGGACGGGAAATCGTGGGAAGCTTCATTTTGCTTTCGGCCTAGGCGGCGCGCCGCTGGGGGCGGCGGAAGAGAACTGGATGGACGATCAGTGCGAGCGCAGCGGCGTGGGCGCGGGGGCCGGCGGCTGGGCCTGCCCCATCAGCTTGGCCAACATCGTTTCGCGATCGCCAAAGTCGGCGATCCCGCCCTGATTGATCACCATGATGTAGTCGGCGGAGGTCAGGATGTTGACCTTGTGGGTGGCGAACACCACCGTCCGCTTGGCCGCCTTCAGGCGGGTCAGCGCGTCGACCAGCGCCGCCTCGCCCAGGGCGTCCAGGCTGGCGTTCGGCTCGTCCAGCACCAGCAGGGCCGGCATCTTGTAGACCGAGCGCGCCAGGGCCAGGCGCTGGCGCTGACCGCCCGAAAGCGACGCCCCACCCTCGCCGATCGGCGTGTCATAGCCCTGCGGCAGGTCCTGGATCATCGCATGCACGCCGGCCAGGGTGGCGGCGTCGATCACGTCCTGGGCCTGATAGTCGGTGAAGCGGGCGATGTTCTGAGCCACGGTGCCGGAGAACAGCTCGATATCCTGCGGCAGGTAACCGATGTGGCGGCCCAACTGCTCGGGATCCCACTGCTTGATGTCATAGCCGTCCAGCCGGATCACGCCGGCCGCGCAGGGCCACACGCCGACGATGCCGCGCAGCAGCGAGGACTTGCCCGCCGCGCTGGGGCCGACGATCGCCAGGGCGGTGCCTGCGTCGAGGCGGAAGGTGGCGTTGCGCATGGTCGGAGACTGGGCGCCCGGCGGCAGGATCGAGGCGCCCTCGGCCGACAGCACGCCCTTGGGGTCCGGCAGCTGCATGTGCTCGGAAATGTCCTTCTCACCGCGCATCGTAGTCTGAAGGCGATCCCACGACCCGCGCGCGGCGATATAGCTCTTCCACTGGCCCACGGCGCCTTCGATCGGCGCCAGCGCGCGGCCCACCAGGATCGAGCCGGCGATCATGGCGCCCGACGAGATCTTGCCGTCGATGGCCAGATAGGCGCCGCCACCCAGGATCAGGGTCTGGACGATCTGACGGAAGACCTTGATCGCCGACATCACCGCGCCGCCGGCGTCGCTGGCCGCCGCCTGCCAGGCGATCTGCTCGTCGCGGCGCACGCGCCAGCGCTGCTGCAGGCCGCCCCACATGCCCATGGCCATGATGACCTCGGAGTTACGCAGGGTGGAGCTGGCGTCGGCCTGGGCCGAGATCGAGGCCATGGTCGCCATCTGCAGCGGGTTCTTGGTGCTGCGGTCGTTGGCGATGGCCAGGCCGAAGATGATCACGCAGCTGATAATGGCCAGCACGCCGAAATAGGGGTGCAGAATGAACGACACGATGATGAACACCGGCGTCCAGGGCGCGTCGCAGAAGGCGATCAGGCCGCCGGTCATGAATTCGCGCACCACGTCCATGTCGCGGAACGCCTGGCCGCCGGCGCCGCGCTTGTTCAGCGTCGAATCCAGCACGGCGCGGAACACCGGGTCGCGGACCTGGCCGTCGAACTTGAGGCCGGCGCGCACCAGCACCTGGGTGCGCAGGGCTTCGAGGAAGCCATAGATCACGAACAGGAAGATGCAGATCAGCGTCAGCACGATCAGGGTCATGACATTGCGGCTGGACAGCACGCGGTCATAGACCTGGAGCATGTAGAGCGGGCTGACCAGGGCCAGGATGTTGATGAAGAAGCTGAACACCATGGCGGTGATCAGGGCCGGCCGGGCAGCGTTGGCCGCCACGTTCAACGGCGTGGGCTTCTCGTTCTTTTTAACAGACATCAGGGTTCACAGACCAAGCCGTAGGATGCGGATCGACGACTATCGCCGCGCCGCGATCGACCACGCAATTGTGGCCAAAAGTTAGTCACCGCTCGGCCCCCGCGATCGCGCGCCCCACGGCGCGTTCCCCCGGTTGCGGCACAAGCCGAATTCGCCCCGTAGCGCCCCCTCTCGTCCGGTGTCAAGCGACATCGCCCGCACCGGTCCAAGGCGGAGCCTGGGTCCTCGCAACAGAGCGCGCTGCCCCGGTAAACCGGAGCGGCGCGATTCTGTCAGGTCGCCAGCCGGAGCGAACTCCGGCTGGCTTCAAGGGATCTTAGACCAGCGTGATCACGTGGCCGGCGGCGCTTGCCGTCGACAGGTCGATCAGGCCGGTGAGCTTGACCACGATGTCGGTGGCAGCAAACGTGCCAGCGCCGTTGGTGGTCTTGTCTTCGACAACGTAGGTGTCGTTGCCGTACTGGAACCAGGTGATGCCAGCGTCAGTCGCGCCCGTGGCGGATTGAGCCGCCAGGTCGAGAGCCTGAGCCAGGGTGGTCGCGGCGTTCACGTTGATCTTCGTAGCGTTGAAGGTCTCGTTGCCCACGTTGGCGAAGGTCAGCGAGTCGCCAGCGCCGATGGTGTCGACGATGGTGATCATGTTCGCCGCCGAGACCGAAGCGGTCGCGATGACGCTGTCCGTGCCGCCACCCAGGGTGATCGACGAGGCGTGAGCCGACGTGGTGATGGTGTCGTTACCCAGACCCGCGTCAACGATCGAAGCGCCGCCGAGGGTGATGGTGTCGTTACCAGCGCCCGACGAAACCGTAACCGCAGTGCCGAACTTCAGCACGTCGTTGGCCGAACCCGAGGTCACGGTCAGGCCGGCGGTCGCGATGCCGACGGTGCCCGTGGTCGTGTCCACGTTGATGATGCCGGTCGCGGCCGAGGCGTTGATCGAGCTGAGACCGTTGGTGCCAGCCGTACCGAAAGCGCCCGTGAAGGTCACTTGAGCGCCTTGCGAGCCCGTGATCGTCAGCGTGCGCGCATTGGCGTCCGTCAGCGAAACCACGTTCTTGGTGAAGCCCGAAGCCGAACCCGAAGCGATCGTCACGTTTTCAATGCCAGCGATCGAAACGACCGAAGCATCAACCGTCGTCGCGCTACCCACGGTGCTGGCGCCAACACCGGCGAAGCCGATGGTGTAGGCGTCAGCGGAACCCGAAACGCCCGAGAACGTCAGGGTGGTGGTGCCCGCAGCGGCCGTACCGGTGACCGACAGCGATTGAGCGGCGGTCACGTTCGAGAACGTACCCGTACCGCCACCAGCGCCCAGTTCCAGCGACGTGATGGTCGAACCCGTCAGCAGAGCGGCGTCCAGGGTGTTGGCGCCCAGACCCAGCACTTCGAAGTTCTTGAACATGCCGCCGTTGCCGGCGTTGATCAGACCCGAAACAACCGTATCGCTGCCCGCGCCGCCATCGATGACCGTGCTGCCCGAAGTGGCGACCGCGCCAGCGGCACCTTGCAGCAGACGGTCATTGCCGCCGCCCAGGGTGATCGACGAAGCGGTAGGAACAGTACCAACCAGCGTGACATAGTCAGCGCCAGCGCCACCGGCGAAGGTCGCAGTAGCGCCAGCGATCGAGACCGTCGAGGTGCCGGTCGTGGCGGTCGTGTCCACCTTGGTGACGGTGGCCAGGCCCGACAGGTCGGCGGTCAGGCCGGCGGCGCCCGAGACGTTGACCGTGGTGGCGGCGGTGAGGCCGGCAGCCGAGGTCAGCGTCAGGACGCTGGTGCCGGCGACGTTCAGGACGGTCGCGGCCGAGTCAGCGATGTTGGCGACCGTAGCGGCGCCCGACGTCGTGACATTCAGGGTCTTGTACTGGTTGGCCGTGATGACGCCAGTCGAACCCTTGCCCAGGTTCAGGGCCAGAGCGGTCGTGGTGAAGCCCGCGCCCGAGGTGACGCCGACGGTGCCGACAGTGCCCGACAGGTTCAGGGTGGCCAGCGAGTTGTCGGTGATCGAAACGTTACCGGCGTTGGCGACGGTGACGGTGGCGATCGTGCCGGCCTTCGTCGCGTGGGCGCCATTGGCGTCAGCGATGGTGACGTTGCCAGCGGTCACGCCAACGGTCGAGGCATCAGCCGAGGCGGAAGCCGTTTGCGTCACGGACACCGAGGTGGTGGCCGAGGTGCCGGTGGCCGTAACAGCGCCCAGAACGGCGGTGGTGTTGACGACAGCGTTCGTCGCGACTTGCGTCACGGCGATGCTGGTGCCGCCGGTGACGGCGATCGCGCCTTGCGTGTTGGCGCCGGTTTCGGTGGCCTTCACGGTGACAGCGCCGGTCGGAGCGGTGGTGCCGCCAACCGTGATCGTGCCGGTGCCGGCCGAGGTGGCCGTAACCGAAACCGACGAACCGCCTTCAACAGCGATGGCGCCGACGCCTTGAGTGGCGTCGGTGACCGTGACGGCGGTGGTGCCGGCGGCGGTGACCGAAGTCGCGCCGATCGAGGTCACGCCAACCGAGGTCAGGCCGGTGAAGCCGCTGACGTCAGCCGTCACAGCGCCGATCGAGACGATGGTGGCGGCTTCGACGTTGGCGACCTTCAGACCAGCGATGGAGCTCAGGTTCAGAGCACCGGCGACATCAACGATGGCGAGGGTGTCGTTGCCGGCGCCGCCGTCGATCGAGTCGAGCGTCGTAAGCGTGGTGTTGGTGGCGTTGATGACGTCGTTGGCCGAGGTCAGGGCCAGGGTGTCAACGCCGGTCGTCAGAGCGGTGGTGACCGAGGCCTGCGTGCCCGGATAGGCCGTCAGGATGTTGACGCCAGCGGCGTTGTCGGTCGACAGCGTGCCGTCCGACAGGTCGTTGATCAGAGCGGTGGTCGCGGCGGCATAGCCACCCAGGCCAGCGGTCGTAGCGGCCGACAGGATTTCGCCGATCAGGGCAGCCTTGACGGCCAGATCGATGTCGGCGGCGGCGGTCAGGCCGGTGTTGGCCTTCACGAACGCGGTCAGATAATCGATGTTGGCTTGGCGGCTGAAGTAAGCGACGGCGGCGGCGACATCAACGCCGGCGGCGGTGGCGACGGCGTTGCCGATGATCTTGTCATAGGCCGAGGCGGCCGTCTGAGCGAACGTCACGCCGGTGTAGGCCAGGGCGAAAGCGGCAGCGCCTTCACCAGCACCCGTGGCGAGGTTGATCGAGAAGTTGATGAAGCGGTTTTCCTGAGCGAACTTCGAATAGTACGCGTCGTTCAGGTCGTTGGTGTTGGTGGTCGAGTCAACCAGGTAGTCCAGGCCGGCGGCCGAAGGGGCGCGGCCCGTGAAGAACTGGTAGGTTTCGACGGCGACGGCCGTCGTCGAGTTGACCAGCTTCAGAGCGTTGGCGAGCGCGACGGCGTCGGTGACGCCGCCCGTTTGCGATTGCGTGGCGTAGGCGTCGAGGGTCAGCGTGGTCGCCGCGTCAGGCGCTTTGCCGAGGTTGGCGTTGGTGTACACAGTCACCAACTGAGCCGTAGTATAGGCCATCGGATAGTCTCCCAAAAATCCCAACCCCCTGCGGCGCGTTGGCACACATGGGAGCAGTGACGGCTATAGAGCAAATGACATACGCCGACAATCCGGAATTTTGGGGCCGTGCAGTATTTTCCATACCGGTACAGCAAATACGAATGTCGTAATCCTTGAACCCCCCGGATTTCGCGCGTATATAGAATGTGAGATTTCACCTGCCGGACGAGCTGGCGCGCCCTGCGCGGCTCTCCCCCGGTCTGGCGCGGGACAGTAGTAATGTACGGTAATCCACAACGCCGGAACGCCTCTGACGTTCAGGACCTGCGCCGCGAAGGCGGTCGCTGGCTCAAGGAGCGTCGCGAAGAGATCGGCCTGTCTCAGCGGCAGCTGGCGGCCAAGGTCGGCGCCGACTATTATACCTTCATCTCGCAGCTGGAGACGGGTCGCGGTCGCATTCCGCCGGACCGTTACCGCGACTGGGCGCGCGCGCTTGAGGTGCCTGAAAAGGCCTTCGTTCGCGAACTGCTCCGCTTCTACGATCCCACCACCTACGAAATCCTGTTCAGCGAAGACTAGTTCGTCTAGGGTGCCGTTAACCGACAAAAGTCGGACTACGGGTCGGGCGTAAGGAAACTACCGCCGCATGGTCGCGCAGATCGTCTCTTTCTTTCAGCGGACGCCCCGCTTCTCGCCGACTCCGGCTGACTGGAGTCAGCAGGAACTGGCCGAGTTCTATCGGGTCGAGAGCGCCCTGATCCGGGCGGGCATCCGAGTCGGCACCGATCGCGGCCTGAGTGACGAGAACGAACCCTGGTTCATCTTCTATCGCGCCGATGACGGCGAGGTGGTGATCCACTTCGCGCGCATCGACGGCGAATACCTGATCGCCGGCCCCGCTTATGAAGAGATCGCGCGGGGCTACGACTTCTCGGCCCTGGTGCGCAACATGATCGCGCGCCACCCGCTGGTTCGCCGCCCGCACCAGAACGACAACGTCTCGATCCACCCCGCCGCCCTGCTGATCGCCGTCGTCGGCACCGCCTTCTTCAAGACGGGCGAAGCGCGCGCGGCCGATTCCAAGGAAGGGCCCAGTCGCCCTGCCCTGCTGTTCGGCTCCAGCGCGCCCGTCGCCGTGCAAGCGGCCGCGCCGCAGCATATCGATTCCGTCCAGATCCCCGCCAATCAGGCGGTGCTGATCCTGGCCGCCGCGCTGCTGGCCTCGAACTATTCGGTGGAAGCCGCCAGCATCGACGCCGCGACCCGCGCCGCCATCAAGGCCACGGCCGCCGCCCTGGATTTCAGCGGCGTGTCGCACACGCCGGTCGCTCCGACTCCTGAGTCGGTTGGCCCCGGCTCGACCCACGCCGTGACGCCCGACGCCTCGGCCGCCCAGCACATGTCGTCGGTGCTGTCGCTGGTGGCGATGCTGAGCACCATGCCGCAGGATCACATCCTGTCCGAGAGCGTCGCGCCCCGGAAACGGCGCTGACACAAGCGGCCCTGCGTCACGACCCGATCTTCAACGCCGTACCGGCCCCGTCGGACGACCATGGCTGGGCGATCGACGTGCGCCTGAGCGCTGGCGCACTGCCGTCGGTCGAGGCCATCCAGCTGGTTCGCGGCTATCTGGGCGAAGCGGGCTTCAGCAAGATCTCGGTGATCGAGGTCACCAAGCTGCCCGAAGTGCTGGCTGACCTGATCAATCGCGGCGAGCACGTGTTCACGCCGGTCACGCCGGACACCACGACCACTCCGCCGATCACGCCACAGCCCGTAACGCCAACGACGCCCGACGCCAGCGGCGGCGGCGATGGCGGCCATACCGGCGACACGCCTGTGACGCCCCTGCCGATCGAGCCGGCTCCGACGCCGCAGCCCTCGGCCTTCGCCACGACGGAAATGGTCAAGCAGTTCATCGACTACTTCATCAGCCACACCAGCGGCGTTGAAGTGATGGTCAATGGCCCGTCGATCGTGATGTTCGACACGCGGGTTCTGCATCACGTGGAAACGATCGTTCACCTGACCAGCCTGACCTTCGACTTCGCCGACGGCGGGTCGATCAGCCTCGTGGGCGACTCCTCCTCCTTCCTCAACAACACTTTTCTGAACTGAGCCCACGCGGCAGAGTCTTCGAGACTTCGTCGTGTTTCTGGGCGCGGTTCTGGGCCGGGTTTCTGGTATGGCTGAACCGCAAGAGCGGCGGACGGTTGATTCCGCGCTCAAGGAAGGACTGTCTTGAGGCCCGCACGTATGGATCTGGCGATCCGATCCGCCATGCGCGCGCCGCGGATCGCTCCTGAAACCGCCGCCGCTCCCGAGTCGCAGGGCGGTCCGCCGCCCCGCCGCCGCTTCGGCTTTGCCCGCCGCCTGCTGGCGCCCGTGCTGGCGCCGCTGGCCAACTATGCCCGCCGCTACCTGCAGGCCTCCGTCGAGCACCAGCTGCATGAGACGCGCGCCCATCTGCAGGCGGTGTCGCAGGACCTGGCGCAGGTCAATGACCGGCTAGATCGCACCGAGCAGGCCCTAGACGCCGTCCTGCGCCGCCAGGACAGCGCCACCGAAGTGATGCGCGCCGTCGCCGCCCAGCTGTCGGTGATCCAGACCCAGGGCGCCAGGACGTCCGACGACCTGATCCGGCTGCCGGGCCTGTTCGGTCCCCGTTTCGACGAGATCGAGATCAAGCTGCGTCCGCTGGTGCCCTATGACGACGAGTCGGTCGCCGTGCGGATGCATGAGGGCTATGTCGTCGCGCCGCGCAGTTCGCCCAACTTCGTCACCATGCTGGCCAACGCCTCCAGCCGGGGTCTTGAGCCCGGCACGCGCGACGTGCTGCGCCGCCTGATCCAGCCGGGTATGACCGTCGCTGATATCGGCGCCAATATCGGCCTTCTGACCCTGGTCTGTGCCTGGGCCACGGGTCCCAGCGGCCGGGTGATCGCGTTCGAGCCCGAAGCCGTGCCGCGCGCCAATCTGAACAAGATGATCTCGCTCAACGGCCTCAGCTGGGTCGAGGTCCGGGACCAGGCCGTCGGCGCCGCCGCCGGCCGGTTGACCTTCCACGTCAGCGACATCATCGGCCACAGCTCGCTATACGCCCTGCCAGAGGACGAGGAAGCCCGCGCCCGCATCGTCGAGGTCGAGGTGCTGCCGCTGGACAAGGTGTTGGCCGGCAAGCGCCTGGACGTGGCCAAGATCGACGTCGAGGGCGCCGAGCTGGACGTGCTGGCCGGCATGGCCGCCGCCCTGAAGGGCAATCCGGATCTGGCCATCGTCGCCGAGTTCGGTCCGGTCCACGTCAAGCGCGTGGGCCAGACGCCGGCGGGCTGGTTCAAGACCTTCGCCCAGGCCGGCTTCAAGCCCTACATGATCAACGAGACCACCGGCGACTGCGAACCCTGCACCGCCGCCAGCGCGGCCAAGGTCGTCTCGGCCAATATCGCGTTCGTGCGGCCGGGCGGCGACGCCGAGCGCCGCCTGCTGAAGCTGTAGAGACCCGCCATGAAGATCGCCTGGGTGACGCCGTTTTCGCTGCGGTCCTCGATCGGCCGGGTCAGCGCAGAGGTCACCCGCGTGCTGGCCTCGCGCGGCCACGAGGTCGAGATCCTGCGCTGCGAGGACGAGAACGACGCGGCCGAGCCGCTGCACCCCACGCGCCTGCCCGTGCGGCACTGGCGCGACTATCCGTTGCACGATCTGAAGACCGAGTTCGACCTGGTGGTGGTCAATATCGGCGACAACTACCCGTTCCACGCCGGGATCTTCCACGTGCTGGAGGCCGCCAGCTGTCTGGGCGTGTTCCACGACTTCTATATCTACAACCTGTTCTCGGGCTGGCTGCACTTCAACCATCTGGACTATCGCCGCCACGACGCGGAGATCATCGCGACCTATGGTCCGGACAGGACCGAGGACGCCGTCGCCACCCGCTCGGGCCTGCGCGACATCAGCCAGATCGCTGAACGGATCCCCATGGCCGAATGGCTGGCCGCGCGGTGCGGCGGGGCCATCGCCCACGCCCGGTTCTATGCGCCGCGCCTGGAAGCCGCCTGCCCCGGCCCGGTCTCGGTGCAGCCGCTGTGCTGCCCCGACCGCGCCACGCCGCCCCCTCCGCCCGTCGCCGGCGAGCGTCTGACCCTGACCACCGTCGGGGTGATGAACGCCAACAAGCGCGTGGCCGACATCATTCAGGCCATCGGCGGTTCGCCGCGCCTGCGCGACTGCGTCTATCGTCTGGTCGGCCCTATCTCGCCTGAGGAGCAGGCCCGCCTGGAAGCCCTGGCCGATGAGGTCGGCTTCGCGGGTCTGGAGATCGACGGCGCGGTGGACGACGCCCAGCTGGACAGACGCCTGGCGGAGGCCGACATCATCTGCTGCCTGCGCAAGCCGGTGCTGGAAGGCTGCCTTCGGGCTCGGCGATCGAAGGCATGCTCAGCGGCCGCCCCACCGTCGTGGCGCGCGCCGGCTTCTATGGCGAACTGCCCGAGGATCTGGTCTTCAAGGTCGATGGGGCGATCGATGTCGCCGAAATCCGCGCCGTGCTGGAACGCCTGGCCGACGATCCCGAACTCCGGCTGCGCACAGGCAAGGCCGCGCGCGCCTGGGCCCTGACCACGCTGAACGCCGAGCGCTATGTCGACGGCGTCGAAGCCATGGCCCAAGCCATGATCCTTAGCCGCCCCCTGCTCGAGATCGGCGGACGGATCGGCGCCGAACTGACGGCGCTGGGCCTTGGCGAGGACGATCCCGCCGCCGACCGTATCGGTTCGACGTTGCAGAAGCTGTTCGCGCCGCTGGACGCCTGAGCCGCGACCAGGGAGCGCCGCCGAGACAGGCTTCAACGCTTTCGCACGCCAGGGCGCGGCCTTAAGAGCTTGGCAATTTGCGGCAGAATATCCTCGATCAGCCCTGACCGTGGGACCTGACAATCAGGCGCGAAAGCCAGCGATTGTCACCGCTGCGTCTCAGTTTGCGCTGACGATGAAGCTTGAGTATTCCGCGTGGGGAGGTCGACTGTGCGAAAACGACGCAAGGTCGCGCTATTGCCGTTCGTCACGGTCGGACGCTTATACGCCTGTAACGCGTATGGATCTGCACAATGAGTCTGGAACCCTTCCCTGCGGCGCCAGAGACCGATGGTGGCGACCTTTCAAGCACTGATGTGTTCAGCGCTTTCGTGAACGCCGACTCCCGGGTGGGCGTAGTCTCCGGCAAGCAGAGCCTGACCGTCAGCGGCGCCGCCTATCAGTTGCTGCGCAACGAGCCGGGCTGGTCCAGCGCCCTGGGGGTGTCTTTCACGGTGACCTACGGCTTCAGGTCCACCGCGCCCACCTCGATGCCGACCGACACCACCGACTTTACCCGCTTCAACGCCGCCCAGATCTACCAGGCTGAACAGGCCCTGACCGCCTGGTCCGATGTCGCAAACATCACCTTTGTCCGCGTGGGCGAAGGCGCCAGCGGTGAAGCCGCCTACACCAACTCGGCCTCTATTCTGTTCTCGAACTATAGCGACACCTCAAGCACGGCCGCCTCGGCCTTCGCCTTCTATCCGGGCAATACCGCCGCCTCCGCGAGATCCGGCGACGTCTGGGTCAATGCCTCGCTGTCCTACAACCGCGCCCCGACCGGCTCGAACTATGGCGGCATAACCCTCGTCCACGAGATCGGCCATGCGATCGGTCTGGCCCACCCCTCCGACTACGACGCCTCCGACACCGTCAAGGCGACCTATGCCGCGAATGCCGGCTACTACGAGGACAGTCGCCAATACACGGTGATGAGCTATTTCAGCGAGACCAACACCGGCGGCCAGTTCAATGGCATCTATGCCTCGGCTCCGCTGCTTGACGACATCGCGGCCGCCCAGCTGGCCTATGGGGCCAACATGACCACCCGCACGGGCGACACGGTCTATGGCTTCAACTCGAACGCCGGCCGCGACTGGTTCATGACCAGTTCGTCGACTCGCAAGCTGATCTTTGCGGTCTGGGACGCGGGCGGCGTCGATACGCTGGACTTCTCCGGCTACAGCAACAACCAGACGATCGACCTGCGGCCGGGCTTCTTCTCCAGCGTCGGCGGCCTGATTGGCAATGTCACCGTCGCCATGGGCGCGGACATCGAAAACGCGCGCGGCGGTTCGGGGGCCGACATCATCGTCGGCAACCTGCTCGCCAATGTGCTGGAGGGTGGTGAGGGCGCGGATTCACTGGACGGAGGCCAGGGCCACGACTCGGCCCGCTATTCCGGGGCGTACAGCCGCTACACCCTGACCGCGACCGCCGATGGCGGGTGGACGATCCGCGACACCGGCGCTGACGGCCAGGACAGCCTGCTGAACATCGAGACCCTGGTCTTCACCGACCGCTCGGTCTCGATGATCGACAGCCGCGTGGCCACGGCCATGACGAACGTCCTGCGGCTGAAGCCGTTCTCTGCTGCGGCGGAACCGCTGACCAGCAGCCTGGGCGACAGCATGGCGGCCGGGACCCTCAACACCGAAGCGATCGCCGAAGTCATCTCAAAGGTCAACTCGACGACGGCCGTCGCCGTCGAAACCTACCAGTTCTTCACGGGCAAGACCCCGACCTCCGCAGGCATGGACTATCTGGTCGCGCCCGACGGTCCCAACGCCAACAATCTCAACAGCGGCTACTATCAACGCTTCGGCTTCGAGAACCGCTACATCAACTTCGCGGTCAACCTGGGCAAGATCGGCGAAGGCGCGACCGCCTTCGCGTCCAAGTACGGCGACCTGACCCTGTTCGACGCCACCAAGCAGGCCTATGCGGTGATCTTCGGCGCCGCGCCCACGGACGAGAAGGTCCATACGCTGCTGGACGCCACGTTCACGCTGAACGGCGCGACGCTGACACGGGCCGACTATTTCAACGCCTATGGCCTGGACGGCCTGAACGGCCAGGGCACCAAGGCGGCCATGGTCGGGTGGCTGCTGGCCGAAGCCGAGAAGGCGCATGTGGGCGTCTATGCGCTCTCGGCCGACGCGTTCTTCAACGTGCTGGCGACCAAGGACGTTCTGGGCGTGGACCTGATCGGCGTCTATGCCAAGCCGGAGTACAATCTGATCTGACCGCGATCGCGGGCGCCGCGCAAACCGACAACGCCGAGCAAGCGACGGCGTGACCCCGACTCGGGCTGACAACCGAGCGTGACCGTGGCAGCGTGAGGCGGGGTTTGTAGAGCGACGGTCGTCCGACGCCCCCGCATTCAAGAGCTGTTCCATGACCACCACGCCTCACGAAGACAACGCCCCCGAGACCGAAGCGCCGCACGCCGCCAAGGTCGGCGTCATCGACACGGGTCACAACGTCACCAGCGCGGTCGGCGAACCGATCAACGGCCTTCTGGCCGATATCGCCGACGGCGACGTCTGATATCCGGCGCCGTCGCGCCGCGGCTATCGACCCTGGCGTGACGGCCTCCGATCTAGAGGACAGATTTCCCCACCTATTCGACCGCGAGAATGACGTTCGCGGGCGCGATCACGGCGACGACCGATGCGCCGACCACCAGTCCCAACTCATCGATCCCGGACCTTGGCGCTGTCGCCACCAGCGTCTTTCCCGCCGCAAGGGTCAGGTGGATCTCACTGGTGGTCTCTCCGTCCTCGCGATCGACAACCACCCCGGCCAGCGCGTTGTGCCCGGATGACGCCTCGCGACCCAGTGAGACGAAACTGGACTTGATCAGAGCGATCGCGGGCTTGCCGATCGCCAGGCCCAGTTCGTCGCAGCTGCGGCGAGTAATCACCGAAACGATCTCGACACCGTCACCCAGCGCCAGGGCGACCTCGACGGTGACCGCGCCGGGCGCAATGCGGGTCACCACCCCGCGCAGGGCGTTGCGGGCGCTGGTGCGCAGCCCGAGACTCCAGAACAGATCGCCCAGCCCCTGATCAGGCGCCGAGACCAGCCCGGCCTCCAGCCGCGCCAGGGCCGCGCCGATCTCGCGCTCGACCTCGCGGAAGGCTCTGATCACGGCGTGACCGCGCAGGGTGACAACGGCCGCTCCGCCGGCCTTGCCGCCAGAACTGGTGGCGATCAACGGCGCGTCAAACAGGTTGTTCAAGGCCTGGATCGCGTCCCAGGCCCCCTTGTAGCTCAAGCCCAGTTGCTTGGCGGCGGCTGTGATCGAGCCTAACTCGCCAACGGCCTCGACCAGGGCGATGCGCTCCAGCCCCACGCGCGCCAGGGCTCCGCGTCGCAGGATCAGGCTGGCGCTGAGATCGCCGTCAACCGACATAGTCGCTCCTGATCAGGCGGGACATCGTTATGTAGTCTTGATACATAACGATGGTTGGTTCCGAACTCTAGCACGCCGAGGCTCGATGATCGCCCGCCGCCCTCTTCTCGCCGCAGCCCTTACGGGCGTTCTGTCGCTGATCCTGGCGGGCTCGGCCCTGGCCGCCGAGACCAAGGTCGCGGTCGCCGCCAACTTCACCGAGCCAGCCAAGGCGATCGCCGCCCGGTTCGAGGTTAGCACCGGCCACAAGGCGACCTTGAGCTTCGGCTCGTCGGGCCAGTTCTATACCCAGATCGCCAATGGCGCGCCGTTCGAGGTGTTCCTGTCCGCCGACGCCGAGCGCCCGACCAAGGCCGAGGCCGAGGGCCTGGCCGTGGCGGGCACGCGCTTCACCTACGCCACCGGTCGGCTGGTGCTGTGGAGCAGGACGGCCGGTTTGGTCGACGGCAAGGGCGCGGTGCTGGCCAAGGGCGGGTTCGAAAAGCTGGCGATCGCCGACCCCAAGGCCGCGCCTTATGGGCAGGCGGCCGTAGAGACCCTGACCCGGCTCAAGCTCTATGATGCGATCAAGCCGAAGATCGTCACCGGCTCGTCCATCACTCAAGCCTTCCAGTATGTGCAGACCGGCGCCGCTGAAATGGGCTTCGTGGCCCTTTCCCAGGTGATCAACGAAACGGGCGGCTCGCGCTGGATCGTGCCCGCCACCGACCACACGCCCATCGACCAGCAGGCCGTGCTGCTGAAGACCGGCGCGAACAACGACGCTGCAAAGGCGTTCCTGGCGTTCTTGAAGAGCCGCGAAGCCAAGACCATCATCAAGCGCTACGGATACGAGGTTCGCTAGAAATCCCATGCTTTCGGTGCTGTGGCTCACAATCAAGCTGGCGGGGATCACCACCGCCCTGCTGCTGGTTCTCGCCACGCCCGTGGCCTGGTGGCTGGCGCGCGGCGCCTCGCGCTGGAAACCCGTGGTCGGAGCCGTGGTGGCCCTGCCGATCGTGCTGCCGCCGACGGTGCTGGGCTTCTATCTGCTGATCGCTCTGGGACCGCATAGCGTGCTGATGGCGCCCTTGCAGGCGTTCGGCGTGCGCACCTTGGCCTTCACCTTCGAGGGGCTGGTGATCGGCTCGCTGATCTATTCCCTGCCCTTCGCCGTGCAGCCCCTGCGCAACGCCTTCATCGCCATCGGCGACGAGCCGCTGGAGGCGGCCGCCTGTCTGGGCGCGACACGGTGGCAGGCCTTCGCGCGCGTGGCCCTGCCGCTGGCCCTGCCCGGCTACGCCGTCGCCGCCATCCTGGCCTTCGCCCACACGGTCGGCGAGTTTGGCGTGGTGATGATGCTGGGCGGCGGCATTCCCGGCCAGACCCAGGTGCTGTCGGTCGAGATCTTCCAGCTGGTCGAACAACTGCGATGGGAAGAGGCGCATCGGCTGGCGGCGCTGCTGCTGGCCTTCGGCTTCTCGGTGACGCTGACCCTGCTGCTGCTGGAGCGGAGGGCGACGAAGACCGGCTGAGCTAGTCGCTTCGCGACGCCAGCGAAAGCGCCAGACCCCTGGCCGCCGCCGACACCTCGGTCCAGGTCACGTCAAAGCCCGCCTCGTTGCCATAGTAGGGATCGGCCACCGCCCGCCCCTCCAACCCATCGGCATAGTCCAGCAGCAGGCTAAGCTCGGCCGCGCCGTCGACAGGCCGCAGCGCCCTGAGAGCCTTCAGATTGTCGTGGTCAAGGGCCAGGATGTGGGTGAAGCGCCGGAAGTCGTCGGCCGTCACCTTGCGAGCCCGCTGGCCGCTGATATCGACGCCGTTGCGACGAGCGGCCGCTATGGCCCGGCGGTCGGGCGGATGGCCCTTGTGCCAGCCCCCGGTCCCGGCGGAATCGATGACCACGTCCAACCCCAGGCGTTCGGCCTCGGCGCGAAAGGCGCCTTCGGCCAGGGGCGAGCGACAGATGTTGCCCATGCAGACGAACAGAACCGAATAGCCGCTCATGCCGCGCCCCAGCCGCCGCCGCCCGGCGTTTCGATGACGATGGCGTCGCCCGCCGCGACCTCGACCAGATCGGTAGCCGCCAGAGTCTGAACCGTTCCGTCGGCCCGCTCGACCCGCGCCGCCCCCAACGCCCCGCTGCCGCCGCCCGCCAGTCCGAACGGCGGGACCCGGCGGCGGTTGGAGAGCAAGGTGGCGGTCATCGGCTCGCGGAAGCCGATCCGGCGAACCACACCGTCGCCGCCATGGTGCGCGCCCGCTCCGCCCGACCCGCGCCGGATCGAAAAGGCCTCGACGACCACGGGATAGCGGCTCTCCAGCACCTCGGGATCGGTCAGGCGGCTGTTGGTCATGTGGGTCTGGACGGCATCGGTCCCGTCAAAGGTGGGTCCAGCGCCAGAGCCGCCGCAGATGGTCTCGTAGTACTGCCGCCGGTCGTCGCCGAAGGTGAAGTTGTTCATCGTGCCCTGCGCGCCTGACATCACGCCCAGCGCGCCGTACAGCGCATCGACCACAACCTGACTGGTCTCAACATTGCCGGCCACCACCGCCGCCGGATAGCGCGGCCGCAGCATCGAGCCCTCAGGGATCACTAGCTCCACTGGTCGCAGGCAGCCGTCGTTCATCGGGATCTCGTCATCGACCAGCGTGCGGAAGACGTACAGCGCCGCCGCCCTGCAGATCGAGGCCGGAGCATTAAAGTTGGTCGGGACCTGATCGCTGGTGCCGGCGAAATCGACCCGCGCGGCGCGGGCCTGCTGATCGACGGTGATCGCCACCTTCACCACGCTGCCGTCGTCGAGTTCATAGGCGAACGCGCCGTCGCTGAGCGTCGCCAGCACGCGCCGGACGGCCTCTTCGGCATTGTCCTGCACATGAGCCATATAGGCCTCGACCACCGCCTGGCCGAACTCGGCGACGAGGTTGGTCAGGCTTTCGGCCCCGCGCGCGCAGGCGGCGATCTGGGCCTTGAGGTCACCAATGTTCTGGTCAGGATTGCGCGCCGGCCATTTGCCCGAGGCCAGCAGGGCGCGGGTCTCGGCCTCCAGGAACCGGCCGCCTTCGACCAGCAGGAAGTTCTCGATCAGAACCCCCTCCTCCTCGACCGTGCGGCTGTTCGGCGGCATCGAACCCGGCGTGATCCCGCCGATGTCGCCCTGGTGCCCGCGCGCGGCGACATAGAACAGCAGGACTCCGGCCGCGTCGAACACCGGCATGACCACGGTGACGTCCGGTAGGTGGGTGCCGCCCTTGTAGGGCGCGTTGAGCATGTAGCACGTCGCCCGGCTTCATGCGCCCGATCCGATCGCTCGAGCCGCGCCTCGACGGATGGCCCGCACGCTGTCGCCCATCGAGCCCAGGTGCACCGGCATGTGTGGGGCATTAGCGATCAGATTGCCGTCGCGCGTCGAACAGGGCGCAGGAGAAGTCGAGCCGCTCCTTGATGTTCACCGAATAGGCCGTGTTCTGCAGGGCGAACCCCATCTCGCTCGGCCATCGGCCATGAAGAGGTTGTTGAACACCTCCAGCATCACCGGATCGGCTCGTGTGCCGATGGCGCGGCGGCGCCGGCAGGGCATCAACGCGGTCGAGGATCAGGTTCAGGTGCGCATCCACCGTCGCGCGCCAGCCGGGCTCGACCACCGTCGTCCCCGTGGCTTCGCGGACGATGGCGGGGCCCTGGATTTCGCCAGCCCAGCCGGCAGGGCCGAGCGCTCGAACACCGGGGCCACTCGCGTCTGTCCGGCCATGCGGACCTCGACCGTCGTCAGGGCCACGGCTTCGCCAGAGGCGCCGGCCCCCAAGTCCGGCGCGGCTCCGGCGTCCGAATGACCCACGGCTTCCACCGAAAGCGTCTCGACCACCAGCGCGGTGGTCGGCGAGGTGAAACCGAAGCGGCGCTGGTGCATCTCTTCGAACGCCGCCCGTACATCCGCCTCGTCGGCCAGCGGCACGAGCAGCGGCGTATCGGTCCCGGCATACTTGACGCGGACGGTCGCCAGGGTCTCCACCGAAGCCACCGGAACGCCCTGGGCTCGCAGGACGGCCTCGCCCTCGACGGACAGCGCCTTCGCCTGCTCCGCCAGATCGGCCGCGGCCTCGCTGAGCGGTCGCTCCACCGTGGCTTCGCGGATCAGCCGCAGATCGGCTAGGCCCATTCCGTAGGCGGACAATACTCCAGCGAACGGATGGATCATCACCTTCGTCATGCCCAAGGCGTCGGCCACCTGACAGGCATGCTGTCCGCCCGCCCCGCCGAAACAGGCCAACACATAGCGCGTGACGTCATAGCCCCGCTGGATCGAGATCTGGCGTACGGCCTTGGCCATGTTCTCGACGGCGATGGTCAGGAAGCCTTCCGCGATCGCCTCGGGGCTCATGGCCTCGCCGGTGGCGGCCAGGATCTCGGCGGCCAGGGCGTTGAACCCGGCGGCGCACCGCCTGGGCGTCCAGCGGCTGATCGGCGTTCGGACCGAAGACAGCCGGGAAGAACTCGGGCCGCAGCTTGCCCAGCATGACGTTGCAGTCGGTGACCGTCAGCGGCCCGCCCCGGCGATAGGCCGCCGGTCCCGGAACGGCACCGGCCGAGGCCGGCCCAACCCTCAGGCGGGCGCCGTCGAAGCTGCAGATCGAGCCGCCGCCCGCCGCTACGGTGTGGATGTTCATCATTGGCGCGCGCATGCGCACCCCGGCCACCACGGTCTCGAAGGCCCGCTCGTATTCGCCCGCATAGTGGCAGACGTCGGTGGAGGTGCCGCCCATGTCGAAGCCGATAACGAGGTCGAAACCCGCCTGGCCGCCGCCGTCCGACCGCCATGCCGACCACCCCGCCGGCGGGACCTGAAAGGATGGCGTCCTTGCCCCGGAACGCCCGGGCGTCGGTCAGGCCGCCGTTCGACTGCATGAACAGCAAGCCGCGTATGCCTGGCCGCAGTTCGCCCGCCACCCGGTCGACATAGCGGCGCAGGATCGGCGACAGATAGGCGTCGACCACCGTGGTGTCGCCGCGCCCGACCAGCTTCATCAGCGGGCTGACCTCGTGGCTGACCGAGACCTGAGTGAAGCCGATCTGGCGCGCGATGGCGGCGACGCGCGCCTCGTGGTCGGTGAAACGGAAGCCGTGCATCAGCACCACGGCCAGGGCCCTGAAGCCGGCGTCGAAAGCGGCTTGCAAGCCAGCCCGCGCGGCGTCCTCGTCCAGCGGTCGCAGCACATCGCCCTCGACGCTGATCCGCTCGTCGATCTCGACCACACAGTCGTACAGGGCTTCGGGCTCGACGATGTGCCGGCCGGAACAGCCTGGGCCGGGCCTGATAGCCGATGCGCAGGGCGTCGGCGTGGCCGGCGGTGATCGCCAGCACGCGTCGGCTCGCCCTTGCGCTCCAGCAGGGCGTTGGTGGCCACAGTGGTGCCCATCTTCACGCACTCGACCTGGTCGCGCCAGGGCGGCAGAAGCGGCCCGCACGCCCGCCACGGCGGCGTCGGCATAGCGCTCGGGATTTTCCGACAGCAGCTTGTGGGTGACCAGCGATCCGTCGGGCCGCCGCGCGACAACATCGGTGAAGGTGCCGCCGCGATCGATCCAGAACTCCCAGCCGCGCAGGTTCTGATCATCAGTCATGAGGCGGCGGAGCTCCGAGTCCATTTGCCGTCCATACCTCTTCCGCTCTTCCCGGCGAAGGCCGGGACCCAGATTCATCCCGTGAGTCTGGGATGGACGCGCCGACCGCCTGGATCAGACTCGCGATGCTCAGGGTTCGATCTGGGCCCCGGCCTTCGCCGGGGAGAACGGGAGGATTTAGCGGAACACCCCAGCCGCCTGCGCGATGCCCCAGATCCCAAGGCCCAGAAAGATCAGCGCCGCGCCGATGCGCACATATTTCAACGGCACGATCTTCGTCGCCGCCTCGCCCAGATAGACCGCCGGGATATTAGCCAGCATCATGCCCAGAGTGGTGCCCGCGGCGACCCAGGCGATCGAGTGGAACTTGGCGCCCAAGCGCCACGGTGGCGATCTGGGTCTTGTCGCCCATCTCGACCAGGAAGAAGGCGATTGTCGTGGTCAGGAAGACGCCGTAGCGGCCGGCGTTGGAATCGTCCTCGTCATCGGCCTTGTCCGGAATCAGCGCCCAGGCGGCCATGGCGATGAACGAGATGGCGATGGCCCACTGAAACCATGCGCCGCTCAGCAAGCCGGACACCCAGTAGCCCGCCGTCGCCGCCAGGGCGTGGTTGGCCAGGGTGGCGACCAGGATGCCCAGGATGATCGGCACGGGCTTCTTGAACCGGGTGGCCAGGATGATGGCCAGCAGCTGGGTCTTGTCGCCGATCTCGGCGATGGCCACGACCAGGGTCGAAACGAATAGAGCTTCCATGACTTCAGAAAACCTTCCGGGCCGGGCGTATGCCAATAGCGTCGACGTCCCACCCAGCCCGGGAGGATATCGGCGCCATTGGTCTCGCCATGGAAGCGGATCGATCGCTTCCTCCCCGCGCCATGGCCCCGAAAGACCAAGTGTGTTGACGCTGGGCCCGCTGATAGTCGCGGGCGGCTACTCCCCAAAGGTGAGCGGCGTTTAGGGGGTTCAACTCATGACGTCAACAATCCTTGTCATCCCGGAAGCCTCGCAGAGGCTATCCGGGATCGCCGAAAGCGCTGCGTTTCCGGCGGTCCCGGCTCTTCGCTACGCTACGGCCGGGATGACAGCCAAGACCTAGACCGCCGCCGGCGCGTCGAACCGCAGCAGGTGAACCGCCACCCTCACCTTACCGCCGGTGAAGGTCCCGCCCGCCGCCGTCAGCAGCACCGGCGTATCGGCATAGTAGGCCGTCGGGCCGATCACCCCGACATTGCTGGCGTTCCTGGCCACGCCCAGGGATCCGCCGAACTTGGAGGCGTCGCCCGTCACGCCGCAACTGTAGGACGTCGCTCCCGTCACCGTGACCGTGGTGCGGGTCGAGACCGCCAACACGATGGCGCGCGCCGGGATGACCATGGCCGTCGAGGTCGTGGCGCCAGACAGCGTCGTCTCCTCCTCACGGATCTCCATCCGGGTGCTGGCCAGGCCCAGCGAGACAGCGGCGGTCAGGCTCTTGAAGGTGGCTGACAGGGGCGTCCAGGCGGCGCCGTCGAAGGCGACCATCTGGTTCTCGTCCTTGAGCCAGGCCAGCACGCCCTCGGCGGGCGCCAGAGCCTCCCAGGCGCCGGCCTCGAACCGCATCAGGGTCCCGACCGACTGACCGGCCCAGGCCGCGCCCGTCGCGGCGGCCGGCAGGATCCAGACGCCGCCCGCGACCGGACTGGCGGGTTGCGCGGCGACCCCGCGACTCTCGACCGCCAGCTGGACCAGACCGTCCAGCCGGGCGAGGCTTTCATTGATGGGAATATGCTTCTGGGCCTGGGCGGCGACCACATAGGGCAGGCCCAGGCGCGGGGTGGTTTCGTCGAACATGGAAGATCCTCAAGGGCGTTGAACTCGCCTTGAGGATCACCCCGCCGGGAGAGCCGGGGACCGAACCACGTCGATCCCCGTTCCCGTCCCCGTTCGACCGGGTCGCTACTCTGCCGCGAAAGCCAGGTGGCTGCCCGAGGTCAGGGCGGTCTTGGCGGCCAGTTCGGCCTTGGCCTGCTCGTACTCTTGCGCGAACTTGGCGATGAGTTCGCCGGCAGTCAGCACGTCTTCGATCGCGCCGATACCCTGGCCGCAGCCCCAGATGTCGCGCCAGGCCTTGGCTTCCTGGTTGCCGCCCGAGCCGAAGTTCATCTTCGACGGATCGCTGACCGGCAGGTTTTCCGGGTCCAGCCCAGCCTTGATCACGGACGGGCGCAAATAGTTGCCATGCACGCCGGTGAAGAGGTTGGAATACAGGATGTCGTCGGCGTGGCTCTCGACGATCATGTCCTTGTAGCCCTGCACCGCATTGGCTTCCTGGGTCGCGATGAAGGCCGAGCCGATATAGGCCAGGTCCGCGCCCATGGCCTGGGCGGCCAGGATCGAGCGGCCAGAAGCGATGGCGCCCGACAGGGCCAGCGGCCCGTCGAACCAGCTGCGGATTTCCTGGATCAGGGCCAGGGGCGACAGGGTGCCGGCGTGGCCGCCCGCGCCGGCCGCCACGGCGATCAGGCCATCGGCGCCCTTTTCGATCGCCTTGCGGGCAAAGCGATCGGTGATGACGTCATGCAGGGTGATGCCGCCGTAGGAATGGATCGCACTGTTCAGATCCTCGCGCGCGCCCAGCGAGGTGATGACCACGGGCACCTTGTGCTTGACGCACATGGCGATGTCTTCCTCGAGGCGGTTGTTGGTCTTGTGAACGATCTGGTTGACCGCGAAAGGCGCCGAGGGCGCTTCGGGATGGGCCTTGTCGTGAGCGGCAAGTTCCTCGGTGATGCGGGCCAGCCACTCGTCCAGCTGCGAGATCGGCCGGGCGTTCAGCGCCGGGAACGAGCCGACGATGCCGGCCTTGCACTGGGCGATCACCAAGTCCGGATTGCTGATGATAAACAGTGGCGAGGCGATGACCGGCAGTCGAAGACGGTCACGCAGGATCGGCGGCAAGGCCATGAAGGACGGCTCCCTGAGGGCGGCGTTGCGCGCCGCGCATGTAAACAGCGTTAGCTTAAACGCCCGTTCGCATCCCGCGCAAGGCTTGACGGCCGTAACGGCAGGAGCGCATCACCGTCGAAAAAGAAAATGCTGCACCGCAGGAGAGAGACGTATTGACCCAGTCCGCCACGCCTCTGGCCGATGATTTCGCCGGGCAGGACGACGCAACGTCGCGCGCCCGCTGGATGGCTCTGGTCGAAAAGACCCTCAAGGGTCAAAGCTTCGATGAGGCCCTGACGGTCACGACGCCCGACGGTCTCACCCTCCAACCGCTCTACACCGCTGCAGACGGCGTCATCGTCGCCCGGGACCTGCGCGCCCGCGACGCCGACCGCCCCTGGGACCTGCGGATGCGCATGGCCCATGCCGATCCCGCTCGCGCTTCAAAAGACATCCTGGTCGACCTGCAGAACGGCGCGGCCTCGGTGCTGCTGGCCGTCGATCCGGCCGGCGTCAACGGCGTCGCCATCGGCTCGGCCGATGACATGGCCAAGGCGCTTGACAATGTCCTGATCGACCTGGCGCCGGTGGCGCTGGACGCGGGCTATCTGGGTCCGAAGGCCGCCGACTGGCTGGGCGCCGTGGCCAAGGCCGCGCCCAACGCCCCGATGGCCTTTCACATGGATCCGCTGACCGCCTTCGCGCAATCGGGGACCAGCCCCGGACCGATCGAGAGCCACATCTTCAACGCCGCGACGGTGGGCTCGCGCCTGGCGACCACCTACGCCCGGGCCAGCCTGTTCCTGGCGACGGGACGCGCCGCGCATGAGGCCGGCGGCTCCAACGTCGAGGAGCTGGCCCTGATGACCGCCAGTGCCCTGGCCTATGCCAAGGCCCTGGTGCGCTCGGGCCCGTCGCTGGAAGAGGCCTTCGGCCGCATGCGGTGCTGGGCGTCAGCCTGGACGGCGAATATTTCACCGGCGTGGCAAAGGTCCGCGCCGCCCGGGCCCTGTGGGCGCGCCTGACCCAGGCCTGCGGCGTCAGCGTTCCGGCCAGCCTCGAGGCGCGGTCCTCGAATCGCATGCTGACGACCAAGGACGCCTGGACCAACCTGCTGCGCCTGACCTCCGCCGGGTTCGCCGGCGCGGTGGGCGGGGCGGACGCCATCGTGCTGGGCGCCTTCACCGACGCGATCGGCCTGCCCACCACCTTCGCCCGCCGCCAGGCCCGCAACACCCAGCTGGTGCTGATGGAAGAGAGCCATCTGGGCCGCGTCGCCGATCCGGCCGGCGGATCCTGGTATCTGGACAGCCTGAGGTGAAGAAGGGGCTCAGCCAGACCGCGTCCACCCCCAGCGAGGCGATGTGGTCCAGATGGGCGGTGATGCCGGCCAGATCGCCGACGCCGTCGCCGCCACCCGCGCCGGCCAGCAGGCCGCCTTCGCCGACAAGAGCCGCAAGATCCTGGGCGTCACCGTCTTCCCCAACGCCGACGACAAGGCCGCCGAGGTCGAGGCCGTCGATCCGCCCGCCTTCGCCGTGGAAGGGCCCGCCCCGCGCCTGCCGGGACCCGACAGCCACTGCCCGCCCCTGACCCCCACCCATTTCGCCGCCGCCTTTGAGGGAGCCTGAGCCATGACCAAGTTCCCTGACTTCACCACCATTGACTTCGCCGAGGTCGCCGCCGACGCCGCCCCCGAAGGCGCCGCCTGGAACACGCCCGAAGGCGTCGATGTCGCCCCGGCGTTCACCGCCGAAGACGTCGAAGGACTGGACTTCACCGACGGCTATCCGGGTGTCGCGCCCTATGTGCGCGGCCCCTACCCGACCATGTACGTCACCAACCCGTGGACGGTGCGGCAGTACGCGGGCTTCTCGACCGCCGAGGACTCCAACGCCTTCTATCGCCGCAACCTGGCCGCTGGTCAGATGGGTCTGTCGGTGGCCTTCGACCTGGCCACGCACCGGGGCTACGATTCCGACCATGAGCGGGTGAAGGGCGACGTCGGCATGGCGGGCGTCGCCATCGACTCGATCCTCGACATGCGCACGCTCTTCAGCGGCATCCCGCTCGACAAAATGAGCGTGTCGATGACCATGAACGGCGCGGTGCTGCCGATCCTGGCGCTCTATATCGTGGCGGCCGAGGAACAGGGCGTTTCGCCAGACAAGCTGTCGGGGACCATTCAGAACGACATCCTCAAGGAGTTCATGGTCCGCAACACCTACATCTATCCGCCTGCGCCCTCGATGCGGATAATTTCCGACATCTTTTCATACACTTCGACCAACATGCCGAAGTTCAACTCGATCTCGATCAGCGGCTATCACATGCAGGAGGCCGGGGCGACGGCCGACCTGGAGCTGGCCTACACCCTGGCCGACGGCGTCGAATACGCCCGCGCCGGCGTCGCGGCGGGCATGAGCATCGACACCTTCGCGCCGCGCCTGTCGTTCTTTTGGGCGATCGGCATGAACTACTTCATGGAAGTGGCGAAGATGCGCGCCGCCCGCCTGCTGTGGGCCCGGCTGATGAAGCGTGAGTTCGATCCCAAGGACGACCGCTCGCTCAGCCTCCGCACCCACAGCCAGACCAGCGGCTGGTCGCTGGCGGCGCAGGACGTGTTCAACAACGTCTCGCGCACCTGCGTCGAGGCCATGGCCGCCGTGAACGGCCAGACCCAGAGCCTGCACACCAACGCCCTGGACGAGGCCCTGGCCCTGCCCACCGACTTCTCGGCCCGCATCGCCCGCAACACCCAGCTGTTCCTGCAGATGGAAAGCGGCACCACCCGCGTCGCTGATCCCTGGGGCGGCAGCTACTATGTCGAGCGCCTGACCTATGAGCTGGCCCAGAAGGCGCTAGCCCATATCGAAGAGGTCGAGAAGGCGGGCGGCATGGCCAAGGCGATCGAACGCGGCATCCCCAAGCTGCGCATCGAGGAAGCCGCCGCCAAGACCCAGGCCCGCATCGACGCAAATCGCCAGAGCGTGGTCGGCGTCAATCGCTACAAGCCCGACGTCGAGGACGTCATCCCGATGCTGAAGGTCGACAACAGCTCGGTCCGCAAGCAGCAGCTGGAAAAGCTGGCCCGCCTGAAGGCCGAGCGCGATCCGGCGAAGACGCAAGGCGCTCTGGATGCGCTGGAAGCCGGCGCGCGCGCCGACGGCAACCTGCTGGCCCTGGCCGTCGATGCCGCCCGCGCCCACGCCACGGTGGGCGAGATCAGCTATGCGCTGGAGAAGGTCTTCGGACGCCACCGCGCCGTGATCCAGGCCATCGAGGGCGTCTATGGCAAGGAAGCCGGCGCCGATCCCAAGGCCGCCCGCGCCCGCGCCATGGTCGCCGCCTTCCGGGAAGCCGACGGCGGCCCGCCGCGCATCATGGTCGCCAAGATGGGCCAGGACGGCCACGACCGGGGCCAGAAGGTGATCGCCAGCGCCTTCTCGGACCTGGGCTTCAAGGTCGAGATCGGCCCGCTGTTCCAGACCCCGGCTGAAGCGGCCGAGGAAGCCATCAAGGCCGGCGTCCACGTGGTGGGCGCCTCGTCCCTGGCGGCGGGTCACCTGACCCTGGTGCCGGAACTGAAGGCCGAGCTGGCCAAGCGCGACCGCTCCGACATCGTGGTGGTGGTGGGCGGCGTGATCCCGCCCCAGGACTTCCAGGCCCTGCTCGACGCCGGCGCGGCCAGCATCTTCCCGCCGGGCACGGTGATCGCGGAAGCGGCGATCGAGGTGCTGGAGAAGCTGAACGTTCAGCTGGGCTACACGCAGGGCGCCGCAGCCTGAACATCTCCTTGCGAGCAAGGACGGCAAGTGTAACCTGAGGTCGATCTAACCTTGGACACGCGATGCGGCCCGCCCCTGAGAGAACAACCGCCGTTCGCGTGATCACCGCCCTGGTGTTCGCCTTCGTCCTGCCGTCCCTGGTTCTGGGACAGACCTATATCTGGCTGGATCACCCCAAGAGCGGCCCCGCCCTGTCGGCGGAGCCCGGGCTCTACACCGGCGTCTCGTTGATCTTCGGCGTGATTCTGGGATGGCCCTATGTGGCCGGCGCGGCGGGCGTCTGGGCGATCCTGGATCATCTGGATCGACACTATCGATGGACCTCGGCCGTGGCTGGCCTGGCGACCGGCGCGGCTGTCGTGCTTCTGACCGCCCGCGATGGGCAGGTGAGCGGCTATCCCATCGCTTACCCCCTCTATCTGGGACTGGGTTTGCTGACGGGGATTAGGCGTTTGGCAGATCGCCTATGGTCGCCAGGCGCGCCTGCCCAGGCCAGGGCCCCTGCCCCGCCAACGTCTCGTGCTGTGAACTAGCGCCGCTTGCCGCGAGGCTTCTTCACCCGGGCTGCGGCGATATCGTCCGGCAGGCCATGCCGCGCCTCGATGTCCTTCTGCAGCGCCTTGGCCGCCATCAGGTGGCCGGGGAAGATCATGTCGACCATCGAGCCGGCGATCGGAACGGTATCGGTGGCGGTGTCCATGACCACATAGGTCAGCATCCGCAGCAGGGTGAACGGCGAAGCGCCCCCCTGCAGGCCGTGCATCAGAAGCAGTCCGCCGGCGCCCATACTGTAGAGCGGCCCCACCACCGGCACCCAGGACAGCACGCCGTCCAGGCCCAGGCCGAAGGGCCCGATGCCGATCAGGCGGTCGGACAGGCGCTTGACAGTGTCGGCGGATCTCCACGCCCGATGCGCGCGGGCCCGCTTGCTGTCGCCATCGGCGGAGACGTGAGGGGCGGCTTCAATGCTCATGCTCGATCAACGCCTCGCCCGCCGGATGGTTGTCTGTCGCCGCGTCAGCCCAGAAAGACGACCCGACGCTTCTCCTTGCCGGCCTGGATGCGGGCCAGCAGGTCGCGATACTCGGCGGTGCCCTGCGCCTCTTTCCGCGTGCCCTCGAAATAGATGGTGTCGTCCATGTGCTTGACCAGCATGTCGGCCGACCACTTGTGGCCGGTGAACAGCATGTCGGCCACCTTGCCGGCCACCGGCAGCGCCCCGGCCACGGTGTCGATCAGGATGATGGCGGCGATCTGGATGACGATCATCGGCGCGGAGCGAGCCCGCACGGCGTCCATCAGAATCAAGCCGCCGGCGCCGAGGCTGTAGAGTTCACCGGCCCCCGGGATCCAGGTCAGCAGGCCGTCCAGGCCCACGCCCAGCGGTCCGATGCCGACCACGTTGTCCGACAGCTTCTTCACCCGCTCGACGTTGTTCCGGATGTTGTGCAGGTCGAGATGCGACTTGGCGAAGATCACCACAAAGCTCCGGGGGCGAAAACTGGCGTCAATCTGCCTTAACCCTTGCCCCGCCGGAAGTGGGAGAACGCCAGATTCCCGCGACGCGCGAGAACGACGCCATAAAGTCTCGCTTTCCGGGGGAGCCTCTCGGCAACAGCGGCATTTGCGCCTAAGTTAAGGACGTTGACGCGCGCGTCGCACAGGGGTTTTTCATGCTCATCTCGACCACGCCCTTCATCGAAGGTCGGCCGGTTCAGGACTACAAGGGCGCGATCTACGCCCAGTCGATCCTGGGCGCGAACGTGGTGCTGGACCTGATGGCGGCCATCCGCGACTTCATCGGCGGCCATTCCAAGTCGTATGAGCGGGTCCTGGCCCGCGCCCGCGAGGACGCCCTGAACAACCTGATCAAGGAAGCCGAGAAGCTGGGCGCCAACGCCATCCTGGCCGTAGACCTGGACTACAACACCGTCGGACCGAACGGCTCGATGATGATGGTCTCGGTGTCCGGGACGGCGGTGGTTCTCTAGGCGCGTGGCGGCCGAAAGCGGACGCCGGTTTCAGCGCCCGCCACCCGCCAAGGATCAGGCATAGCCCAGCAGCGCCCGCAGGCCGGGCGCGTGGAAATCCACCACCCGCTTGTGAACGTCAGACAGCGTCCTGGGCAGCTCCGCGGTGACGTTCAGGTTCTCGCTGGCCGTGCGGCTTTCGCGGCGGTCCGCGCCGGCCTCGACCCGATCGCGCCAGTCGGCGGGCAGGTCCAGGCCGCAGTCGGCCAGCAGTTTGCCGAAGAAGGCCTCGGCCCGCTTCGATCCCAGGTCGTTGAGGCTGTCGACGATGTCCTCGTAGCGCACGATGACGGCGCGGGAGCCCATCCAGGCCACGGCGTTCATGCTGAAGATGTCCTTCAGGTCGGGCACGCGCCCGTGCGCGCCCAGGATCATCATCATGATCACGTCGTCGATCGCGGCGCCGCCGTTCTTGATGTGGTTCAGGTTGCCCTGGAATTCGTCGGACAGATAGAAGCGCGCCCGCGCCAGAACCCAGTCGTAGGGATCTCGCACCAGCACGATGTGGCGCACGTCGCGCAGGGCGATCGCCGACTCGTCCGAGAACAGCATGTGGCCCCAGCTGATCATCGGCTTGGCGGTCGAAAACGCCTCGGGTCCGAACTGCCGCAGGATGGCGTGCTGGATGTATTCGCGCCGCCAGTGCTGCTCGGGCGCGACGAACATCCGCAGGATGTTGCGGATCAGGTGGGTGCCGGCCTTGGGCACGCTGTTGAGATAGACCGGCGTCGCCAGGGTCACGCGGTCGAAGCGCAGGCCGATCTCGTCCAGATTGTCGGGCTTGGCCCCGGATGATGGCGTTCACGCGAGACACTCCCCTGGGTACGGAAACGGCGGCGGGTCACCCCGCCGCCGTCGATGTTAGCGCAATGGACCGAGACTAGAAGCGAGCCGTGATGTTCACGAACATGCGGCGGCCGATGTAGTCATACTGCGGAGGACAGCACCGAGGCGCCGACCGTGTTGTAGTTGCCCTGTTGCAGCGAGACCGCCGGAGGCGTCTCGTTGAACAGGTTGGCTACGCCGCCCAGAAGGGTCCATTCGTCGAACTTCTTCTGCAGCGACAGGCTGTGATAGGCCGTGAACTCGGTGTGGATCTTGTAGAACGTCGTGCGGGTGGGGTTGGCGTCCGCGTAGTCCTCGGCGTCGGAAGCCTTGCCGACCATGTTGACGCCCCACAGGGCGGTCCAGTCGCCGCGCTGGAAGCGGAAGTCGACCTGGCCGGTCCAGTCCGGATCACCCACGAAGCCGTTGCTGTCGACGACCGTGCCCGCGAACAGCGCGGTGGTGTCTTCCAGCTGCCAGGTCGATTGCAGATCGACCGTCAGCTTGGTGTCCCAGGGCAGTTGCTGACCATAGCGGACGGTCAGGTCGATGCCGCGGTTACCCTGCTCGGCGATGTTGATGTAGTTGTCGGTGATGCTGGTGATCAGGTGCGAACCCGAATTGCGGGTGAACAGGCTGCACAGCGGGTCGGTCGGGAACGACAGCGAGCGATAGCAGCCCGAGACGATCCGGGCCGCGCCCAGTTGGGTGACTTCGTTGGTGACGTTGATATCGAAGTAGTCGACCGCCACGTTGAGGTCGGCGAAGCTGGGGGTCCAGATCACGCCATAGGTGACGGCCTTGGAGGTTTCGGCCTCCAGACGACCCTTGCCACCGCCCGCCGTGATCGTGGCCGAAGCGCCCGCGCCGGTGTAGGCGCCGGGAACGCCCGCAGCCGAGCAGTTGTTGGCCACATATTGCGGGATCAGCCCCTGGGACAGGTTCTGAGCCCAGTTGATGCACGGGTCGACCGCGCGTTGCGACAGGAAGCTGGTTTCCTTGTTCTTGTAGAGTTCGAACAGGGCCGGCGCGCGGAACGAGGTGCCCTTGGTGGCGCGCAGGCGCAGCGACGGAATGATCTGCCAGTTCAGACCCAACTTGTAGGTGTCGTCCTTGCCGTAGCTGTTGACCTTGGTGTGGCGGCCCGAAAGCGACAGTTCGACGTTCTCGGCGAAGGGCAGGCCCTTCAGCAGAGGAACGCTGAGTTCGCCGAACATTTCGCGAGCCAGGTCGTCGCCCTTGGTGATGCCGGCGGTCGAGGAGCCCCAGACGTTGTTGGCCAGGGTGATCGCGCCTGGCGTGTCGTTGATCGAGTCCTTGCGGTAGTGGAAGCCGACGGCGGCGCCCACCGGACCAGCCGGAAGCTTGAACAGATTGCCCGAGGCCGAGCCTTCGAACACCAGTTGCTTGTAGGTGGTCTTGCCCGTCTCGGTGTCGAACAGGAAGGCCTGCTCGGCGGCCGTGTACTTGCCGGCCAGGAAGTCAGGCGTGACCCAGCTGACGTCCACGCAGGACTTCTTGCTGATCGGCGTTACCGTGCCAACGCACGAGCCGGTCCGGAACGCGCCGGCGTCGACGGCGTCCTGCAGGATCACGTCCTGCGAGTAGGAGCCCTTAGGAGTGGCTGTACTGGGTGAAGATGTCCCAGTCCCAGCCCTTCAGGAAGTCGATCTTGCCGAAGTCGCCGCGGAAGCCGCCGACATAGCGCTGGTAGTCGACGCGCTGGCCCGAGCGGTTGAGGTTGGTGACCGGGGTCGGCGACAGGATGAAGTCACCGGTGAAGCCGGCCGAGAAGGGGTCATAGTCGCCGGTGTAGAAGTAGCTCCAGAACTGCCGATAGCCGTTGGTCTTGGTGGCGCGACGGTTCAGCAGCACTTCGCCATAGGCTTCGACGCTGTCGGTGATGTCGAACGAACCCTGGGCGTAGACGGTGTTGCGCTCGTTGCGCGGGGTAAGCGACTGGGCCAGGTTGAACGGGCTGTTCAGGTCCTGCACGCCACGGTCGGGCGCCGAGGGATCGGTGCTGTAGCCGACGGTGTAGAAGCCGGCCGGAACGCCCGGATAGTTGGCCGCCTGGCCGGTCGGGATCTGGGGAATCAGCGAACCCAGCTTGCCGTCATAGTCATACTGCAGCTTGCCGGCGATGCCGCCGAAGCTGAAGTCGTAGAGCCAGATCTGGTCATAGGCCAGGTCGCGGCACTGGATCTGGCCGGTGCGCGGATCGATCGTGTCCTTACGCTTGCCGCTGGAGTCGGTGATGTATTGCCGGCCGCAGTTGGTGTAGCTGCGATCGCCGTTGGTCTGCTCCGCCGTCTTCGAATACTCGTAGGACAGGTTGAAGAAGCCGCGATCGAAGGTCTTGCCCCAGCTCAGGCTGCCGCGCGACTGCTCGCCGCCGTGCTTCTGGGGCTGGCTGAAGAAAGCGTCCAGTTCGACGCCGTCGGTGTCGCGCTTGGTGATGATGTTGACCACGCCGGCCACGGCGTCCGAGCCATAGATCGACGAGGCGCCATCCTTCAGGATGTCGATGCGGTCGATGGCCGAGGCGGGAATGACGTTCAGGTCGACGGCCGAGACGCCGCCGCGCACGCCGGCGGGACCGGTGCGACGACCATTGACCAGTACCAGGGTGCGGTTGGCGCCCAGGCCGCGCAGCGACACGGTTTCCGAACCGGGGCCGCCATCGGTGACAAAGGCGCTGGAAATGGCCGACGTGATCTGGGGCGAGCCCGACGCGATCGTCGAAGTCTGCAGCAGGCCCGCGGCGCTGGAAATGCCCTTCAGCTTGCCCTGCTCGGCGCTGATCACCTGGATCGGATCGGGGCTGTTGAACTCGCTGCGCTTGATGCGCGAGCCCGTGACGACCAGGGCCTCGACCTCGGTGGCGTCGGACTTGGGTTGTTCGTCGGTGGTCTTCAGCGGCGCGGCGGCTTGCGCGAACGCCGCGGCCGGAGCCAGGACGCTGGCGGCCAGCCCGGCGATGACCGTGGAGGCAAGAAGATACTTACGATGACTGGACATTAGCGATAACGCCTCCCGAGCTTCACATAGAGCGGTAACCCCGACCCACTGCCCAGACTTGGCGTGTGATGTTTTACCGCAGGCTACAACAGAGCGCGTTTGGGATGTGCGCCGCAACTTTCGCGTCGCCTTCGCGTCACAATTCGGACTTGGTGTTGCCCAGAGCACGCAGTTGCCCGATCCTACGGCGCCATGGTGACAGTAGGCGAAGGCTTGGCCACGCGAGCGGTGAAGCTATTGTAGCCTCTGGTATCGCCGCCGCGCCGCTCCGGAGCTTCCCGTGAAATTCGATCCACGCCCGCTTTTCGCGACCATCGCCCTGCTGGCCGCCGCCGGTCCGGGAATGGCTCGGGCCGCGCCCCTCTCCGCCAAGGTCTTTTCAGACCCGCCGGCCATCAGCGATGTCCAGATCTCTCGCGACGGGAAGCATATCGTCGCCCTGACCTCGGCCAACGGTCAAACCCCCACAATCGCGGTGTGGAGCACCGATGCCCTGGACAAGCCGCCCACGACCATCGCGGCCCAAAAGGTGCGGATCCTCGGCGTCAGTTTCCTGAAAAACGATCGCCTTCTGGTTAACACCGTCCAGACTTTCACGACCGGCGCGTGGAAGGGCCATCTGAACCGCCAGTATGTCTCGGACCTGCAGGGCAAGGCCTGGACCAGCCTGCTGCCGGACGGCCCGGCCCGGTCGGAAACCGAGGCCTTCGCCGCCAAGTTCGACGACGCGGCCATCATCGACTTCCTGCCCGCCGATCCCCGCCGCGTGGTTGTGACCGACCTGCGCCCCGACACTCGTGGCGATATCCTCAAGCTCGACATCTATTCGGGCGCGACCGAGCGGCTGATGCGGGGCTCCGACCAGTTCAGCGGTTTCCAGACCGACCTGAACGGCCAGATCCGCGCGCGACAGGAGGTCAATTACGACAACGGCGCGGTCTACCTCGCCCAATGGCTTCGCGATCCGGTGACCAACGAATGGTCAGAGCACTTCCGCTGGTACGCCAAGGACCGCGAGCCGGTCTCGATCGCCGGATTCACCAGCGACCCGAACATCATCTACATCTCGTCCAGCAAGGGCCGGGACAAGGCCGGGCTGTATGTCTACGACATCAAGGCCCGCCAGGTGGTCGAACCGCTGCTGGAACACAAGCTGTTCGACGCCGGCGGCGTGGTGCTGTCTACCGCCGCCACCGACTACGGCCAGGTCATGGGCTTTTCCTATGCCGGCCCCACCAACAAGATCTACTGGACCGACGAGAGCTTCGCCGCGCTCGACAAAAGCCTGCGCGCGGCGCTGGGCCTGAAGACGACGACGATCAACTGGATCGATCCAGGCTCCGGCGCCGCAGCCCGCCTGCCGGTGGCCGACGGCGCGGACGCGGCGATCACCAGTTGGTCCGAGGACCGCTCCCACTTCATCGTCGTCAAGACCGGGCCGTCCAATCCCGGCGAATACTACATGCTCGACAAGTCAGGGGCCTTGACCCTGCTGGGCAAGGCCCGGCCGGATCTGGACACCGCCGCCCTGGGGGCCACCCGACTGATCCAGTACAAGGCTCGCGACGGCCAGCAGATCCCCGCCTTCCTGACGACCCCGCCCGCCGACAAGTATGGCCCTGGCCCCCTACCCCACCCTGGTTGAACCGCATGGCGGTCCCTGGGCGCGCGACGACCTGGACTGGGATCCGGCCGGCTGGGTGCAGTATTTCGCCAGCCGGGGCTACGCCGTGCTGCAACCCCAGTTCCGGGGCTCGGAAGGCTGGGGCCAGAAGCTCTGGCGCGCCGGTGACGGCGAGTGGGGCCAGAAGATGCAGGACGACAAGGACGACGGCGTCCAGTTTCTGATCGACCAGAAGATCGCCGCTCCGGGCAAGGTGGCCATGTTCGGCTATTCCTACGGCGGCTACGCCGCGCTGGCGGCCTCTATCCGCCCCAACGGCCTCTATCGCTGCGCGATCTCGGGCGCGGGCGCGGGCGATCTGGCCAGCATCAAGCGCGCTACCTTCGACGACCGTCTCCAACGCGAGTTCCAGAACCCGACCATCAAGGGCCTGGACGCCCTGGAGCACGCCCGGGACGCTCAGATTCCGCTGCTGATCTATCACGGAGACCGCGACCAGATCGTCGACGTCAGGCAGTCACGAAAGTTCGCCGAGGCGCTGAAGGCCGCAGGCAAGCCTTACCGTTACCTGGAGATCAAGGACATGGGCCACCAGCTGACCACCATGGAACCGGCCATGATCGAACTGCAACTGGTCGAGATCGAGAAGTACCTGAACACCGAGTGCGGCGCCGGGGGCATCGGCGCCCCCGCGCCCCGCTAGCTAGGGTCAGGCGTCCGGGCCGCCGACGAAACGCTTGGCCTGGGCGATCCAGGCGTCGCGATCGGCCCGGCCCTTGAGGTTGAGCAACTCGTCGATCGACTTGAGGTCTTCGGCTGTCCAGGCGGCGATCTGGCTGAAGCGGGTGACGCCCAGCTCGCTCAGGAAGCCGCCAGCTTGGGACCGATCCCGACCAGGCGGGTCAGGTCGTCGACCTCCGCCCCGACCAAGGCGACCGGCGCATCGGCGATGACGTCCACGGCGTCAGGAACCACCAGGGCTTCGTCCGCTTCGACCGACGCCACGACGAGGGGATCGAGGGTCTCCGGAACCGTCTCGGCGACGGCCTCGACCACTTCGACCGTTTCAGCCGCAGCCTCTATGGCGGCGTCGTTGGCGACGTCGAGGGTTTCCTCGATCGCTTCAAGCATTTCGGCGGCGGTCTCGACGGTGACGTCATTGGCGACTTCGACGACCTCCTCGACCGCTTCCAGCGTGGTCGGGCTCACCTGTTCCAGGGGCTCGACCACCGCTTCGAACGGCGTCTCGACCGTCTCGACAGCCGTGAGCGCCAGCGGTTCCGGCGCGGGCGCTTCGGGCGCGGAACCCGCCAGGGCTTCCAGGTTGACGGCCTGACGCCAGCGCGAGGCCCACCACCACCATGTAGCCCCCGCGGCGGCCGCGCCGCCGAAGACCAGCCACAAGGGCGAGGCCGCGCCGACCATCAGGCGAGGCGCCGCTTCGGGGTCGACCCGATCAGTCTTGAACTCGGAAAGGAAGGACGAGGAAGAAACCATGGCGCGCGCTCCGGCAACCGCGATTTGTGCAGCGCAACATAACACAGTTCCCGTATTCGCAAGTGCGAAAATGTTACCCTTACGTCAAGCCAGTCCGACGACTCTCAGGGCCAGGCCCGCCGCGACCATGGCCGCCACAAGGGCCAGGACGGGAAGACGCAAGGCGAAGGTCAGGGCCACGGCCAGAACCGTCAGACCCAGCGCCGTCTGGTCCAGGCTGGACACGTCGGGAAAGGTTACCTTGAAGACGCCACTGGCGAATGTTTCCCCGGTCCGGAACAGGTAATGGGTGGCAAACCATGCCGCCAGTTGGCCGATGACGCCGACCGCCGCCGCCGAGACCATCGCCAGGGCCCGGGCCGACCGGGGTTGGGCGCGAAGGCGCTCGAAGAACGGGCCGCCGGCGAAGATCCACAGGAAGGACGGCGCGAACGTGGTCCAGGCGGCCATCAACCCGCCGGCCACGCCGGCGAGCCAGGCCCACGGCGGGGTCGCCGCCTGATAGGCTTTGCCGACACCCACGAAGCCGCAGACCAGAACCATGGGGCCCGGCGTGCGACTCGGCCAGGCCCCAGTCCATCCAGCATCTGGCCCGGCGTCAGCCAGCCCAGGCTGGAGGCCATCTCGCCCCAGATAGGCCAGGGGCGGCATAGGCTGCGCCAAGCCGAAACTGACCACGGCCAGGCCGCTGAACACCAGACCCATGCGGGCTATGACCGAGTCGGCCACCAGCAGCGCCACGCCGACCGGAGCCAGCCAGATCGCCAGCCAAAGCGCGACCGTCTTCCAGAGACCGCGTCGAGGCTCCGGCTCTCCGGCCTCGCCGGTCTTCCCGCCCCCCAGCAGCCATCCCGTCGCGCCCGCGACCAGGATCAGCAGGGGTGAACGGCAGGCGGGTGAAGGTCAGGGCCAGGAAGGCCAGGACCGCGACCACCAGGGCGGCGCGATCGCGGATCGTCCGTCCGCCCATGCGGATCACGGCCTGCGCCACCAGCGCCACCACCGCCGCCTTCAGTCCCATCAGCACCGGACCGGCCCATTCGGACCGCCCATGCGCCACATAGAGCGCCGACAGACCCAGCATCACCAGCAGGCCAGGCAGCACGAACAGCAGCCCGGCCGCGATCCCGCCGCGAACGCCATGCAGGCGCCACCCCAGCCAGACGGCAAGTTGCTGGGCCTCGGGCCCGGGCAGCAGCATGCAGAAGCTCAGCGCGTGGGCGAAGCGCGCCTCGTCGATCCAGCCCTTTTCCTCGACAACCGCCTTGTGCAGGAGAGCGATCTGACCGGCGGGACCGCCAAAGCCCAGGCAACCGACCTTCAGCCAGACCCGCAAAGCCTCGCCAAAACTCGGCGCGGACCGGCTCACGCCGGCTTGGTCCGCCAGATACGCGCCGCCCCGCCCTTCTGGCCCAGCCGCTCGACGATCCATTCGGTGGCGGCGGCGACAGCCGGTTCGATACTGGCGGGGGCCCCGACCATGACCATGGCGCTTCCGTTCATCTTCATCGGGTCCAGCAGAGGGCGAAGCCTCACCTCGGCGACTAGCGCATCATCCGTGACAGTTTCGAGGGCGCGGATGAAGGCGTCGAAGGTTTCAAGGTCCTTCAGGGGCGTCCAGATCGCCAGGACGGCGTCGGGATCGCGCGCCAGCACGTCGCGGGTGACGCTCACGATGCGCGCATAGTCGTCCGGGCGCTCGAACGGCGGATCGATCAGCACGAAGGCCCGCCCTCCCCGCCCCGCCCTGGCCGCCGCCGTCTCGCAGCCGTCTCCGCTTGAGGCCTGAGCGAAAGCGTAGGGCCGCCAGGGATCGGCGCAGCAGATCGAAGTCGTCGTCGCGCAGTTCGCAGGCGGTATAGCGGTCGTCGCGCCGCAGCTCGCCGGCGATCAGCAGCGGCGAGCCGGGATAGAGGGGCCCATCCTGTCCGCCATTCATGGCCCGGAATCGCGCGATCAGCGGCGCGAAGACGGCCGGGGCGTCACCGGCCTCGATCAGGCGAAAGATCCCCGCCTCAGCCTCGCCCGAGCGACGCGCCATCTCGCCGCCGAGGTCATAGGCGCCCGCGCCCGCGTGGGTGTCGATCACCGAAAGCGTTGGCGTCTGAGCCTTAAGCGCCTCCAGCAGGGCCAGCAGGATGGCGTGCTTCTGCAGGTCCGCGAAATTGCCGGCGTGAAAGGCGTGACGATAGTTCATGTCTGGCTTGGGGCTCCTGGAACCGGCGCTTCCTCTATCACGTTGCTGGTCGATAGGGAGGCAGACATGGCCCGCGACACACAGCACATCGCGCCGATCGACGGCTCTCCCCTGGTCTATTGCGACGACCACCAGAACGGTCTGGGGCGACGGACCGTCGCGTCCGGCTTTCAATATCTCGACGAAGACGGCAAGGCGCTGAAGGATGAGGCGACGCTGGCGCGCATCAAGGCCCTGGCCATTCCGCCGGCCTGGACCGAGGTCTGGATCTGCCCCAATCCGCTCGGCCATATCCAGGCGGTCGGCCGCGACCAGAGGGGCCGCAAACAGTATCGCTATCACCCCGACTGGCGAGCCGACCGCGACATCAAGAAGTTCGAGCGGATGGCCGCGTTCGGTCGCGCCCTGCCCCGCCTGCGTAAGCGGGTCGAGGCCGACCTGAGCCGGCGAGGCCTGCCCCGCGAGAAGGTGCTGGCGGCGGTGGTGCGCCTGCTGGAGCTGACCCTGATCCGGGTGGGCAACGAGGAATATGCCCGGACCAACAAGAGCTTTGGCCTGACGACGCTGCAGAAGCGCCACCTGCGCCTGGCCAGCGGCGGCGCGGTGTTCGAGTTTCGCGGCAAGAGCGGCAAGACCCACAAGACGGGCTTCCAGGACCGGCGTCTGGCCCGGATCATCCGGGCCTGCCAGGACCTGCGGGGTCAGCGCCTGTTCAAATATCTCGATGAGGACGGCCAGCGGCGCGCCATCGAGTCCAGCGACGTCAACGACTACATCCGCGCCGTCTGCGGGGCCGACTTCTCCGCCAAGGACTTCCGCACCTGGGCCGGATCGCTGGCCGCGCTGAAGGGCCTTCGGGCCACGCCGCCCGCCACGTCGAAGACTGACGCCAAGCGCGCGGTCAACACCTGTGTGAAGGCCGTGGCCGGACTTCTGGGCAACACCCCGGCCGTCTGTCGCGCGGCCTACATCCATCCCTCGCGTGCTGGCCGCCTATGAGGCGGGAACATTGCCCAGATCAACAAGCGTCTCGGCCAGGGCCAGCGAACTGGCCCTGCTGCGCCTGGTCGCCGCCTAGGACAAGATCGCCGGCGTCGGGCGCAGCACGCCGCTTCGCGCTATGGGCAGGAGGAAGGCCGCCAGGAACAGCGTATTGGAGATCGCGTTGACGCCAAAGCCGGTAGCGATCGAGAGGCTGCTGTCGATCACGTACCAGCTCACCACGCTGACGATCACGCCGATCCAGGTCGACCGGCCCGCCGCGCCCAATTGCTGGGCGGCCTTGATCGCCGCCATCAGTGTGATGCTCCAGCCGATCGTCACAGCGCCCATCAGGGCCACGCTGAATCGCATCTGGGCGTTCAGCACCAGCGCCTCGGGGCCTTGCAGCAGCGCGAAGACCAGGCGGACCGGACCGCTCGTGAGGTCCAGACCCGCGCCCGCCAGCACGACGCCGAAAAGGCCCACCGCCCAGCACCATCCCGTCATCCAGTTTCGCCAGAACACCGACATCTTCCGTCCCTTTCGCTGCGTTTGAAGCACACTAGCCAGACGCGACGGGCGGGCAATTACCTGTCAGGTCATGGTCAGGGTTGGACTGTGACTAGGCCTCGTGGGCGGCGAGCGCGCGGCGCAGCTCGGTGACCATCAGCGCGCGCAGGCTGGGCGGCGAGACGATCTCCACTCCGTCACCCCAGGTGAACAGGTGCCAGGCCAGTTCCAGCATCCCGGCGGCGCGGAAGGCGACGGTGACGAAGCCATCGGGTTCTGGACGCACGGTCTGGGTGGAATGGAAGCGCCAGCGCAGGGCGTCCTCGGCGCGGTCCGGACGGATGCGCAGCACCACATCCTCTATAGCGCCGTGATAGATGCCGAAACTTTCGTCAGCGAAGGCCTGGAGCGAGAAGTCCTCCGGCGGGGGCGCGGGGCGGTCCAGAACCCGCAAATCTTTCATCTTGTCCAACCGCCAGGAGCGCGGACGTGGATCATCGCCCTCCAGCGCCACCAGATAGTTGCTGCGGGCGAACAGGATGCCCAGCGGCGTCACCTCGCGGACGCGGCCCGGCGTGCTGCCGCCGTCATAGCGGAAGGCCAGGGCGCTCAGCCCCTTGATGGCAGTGCGGATGGCCGCCAGCGCCGTCTCGTCCTCATAGGGCCTTGGACCGGCGTGCACGCCGATGGTCTCGGCCTGGACAAGCGCCTCGACATCGGGCGCCACCTTGCGACGGGCCGCCCCGCGCAGAGCCGACAGCAGCTTGCGCTCCAGGGCGTAGAGCGAGGACGCCCGCCCTTCGGCCCCGGACGCCTTGTAGGAATCCGCCGCCGTGCGGAGCGCCGCCAGCTCCTCGGCGGTCGGGGTCTGGAACAGCCCGTCCAGGCCGGCCGGGATGCGGAACCGCCGGGTGGGTGGGTCTTCCACCACCTCCATCTGCGGGAAGGCGGCCCAGACGGCGTCGCGCATCCGCTCGGCGGTGCGACGCCCCACCTCCAGCGCCTGGGCCATCTCGTCCAGGGTCATGCCTTCGGCCGAGCCCGCCAGCATGCGGGCCAGGTCGAGCAGTCTCGCAGCCTTTTCGTGCCTCATCCGTTCTCCATACGACCGTTTTTGGCGCACCGCACGCGCATTTAGATCTGGTTGAACCAAGGAGACGTTCATGTCCCGCTTTGCCTGCCCTGCCTGGGCAATCGCCCCCGTCAACGCGCCCATGATTTCCGCGGTTCTGGCGTTCGCCGATATCCACCGCGACCTCGGCGCCGGACGCACCCTGATGCGCATCAGCCCCGAACGCGCCGCCCGCGCGGACGTTATCCTGTTGCTGGGTCGGGACGCCGACCGCGTCATCGACCTGGGCGTGGTCTGGAATGATCGCGAGGATCAGATCATCCGCGTCATCGACGACGCCGACCTGCGCGACTCACGCCTGGCGGCCTGGGAAGACGCTTTCGACCTGTTCGAAACCGACACGCACGAACCGGTCTCGGAGCGCCTCGTCGCCTGACCGAACGTAGCGTCACACCCCAATCTGGGTAACGAGAGAGCAACGTTCTGCCTAAAAATGCGGTCTCGACGCCACCCAAAGGGGCGCCGAGGCCGTCGCGCGTTCAAGTGATCGTTTCTTCCGACCACCCCCATTGCCGAAGCGATCCACTTGGCACCACGCTGGAATTGGTCGGCAAAGTCCGAGTGAAACCAGCGTTAGTGCCAAAAACAATAAATCGTCGGGAGAAAAGCGCCATGGAGAAGGAATCAATCGTGCGTTGATCAATGAAATAAGGGGGCTCTTAATGAATCGGCGTTTCAAAACGACTCTGCTCGCAGGTATTTCTGCGATGTGCGTTACTCTTGGATACTCTATTTCGGCACAGGCCGCTGAAAACCCGGCCGATCCCGCGCCGGATACCGCTTCCGAAATTGAAACCGTGGTCGTCACGGCGCGCGGCAAGCCCCGCACGGTTCTCGACAGCGCGGTGCCCGTCGACTCCTTCAGCGAAAGTGACCTGAAGGCTGCGGCCTTCACCGACACCAACGACATTCTGAAGTCGCTGGTCCCGTCCTACACCCTGGCTCGCGAGCCGATCTCGGACGGCGCCACCTTCATCCGCCCCGCCAGCCTGCGCGGCCTGCCCACCGACAAGACCCTGTTCATGGTCAACGGCAAGCGCCGCCACCGTTCGGCGCTGGTCAGCATCGGCGGCACCGGCGCCCAGGCGCCTGACGCGGCCACCATTCCCGCATCCGCGCTCAAGAACGTGGTCGTCACTCGTGACGGCGCCGGCGCGCAGTACGGCTCGGACGCCATCGCCGGCGTCATCGACTTCCAGCTGAAGGACAGCCCCAGCGGCGGTTCGCTGACCGCTCAGTACGGCCAGTTCTATCTGGGCGACGGCGAAGACGTGATGATCACGGGAAACCTTGGCCTGCCGATCGGCGACAAGGGCTTCGTCAACGGCACGTTCGAATACACCAGCCAGAACCAGGTCAATCGCGGCCGCCAGTACTGCAATGTCGGCATTCCCAATCAGTCGGCCGGCTTCTGCGTGACCAGCTACGCGGCCGCCAACCCGTCCTATGGCGCCCTGATCCACGACTACGTGCAAAAGTGGGGTCAGCCCGACGCCGAAGCCCTGCGCGGCGTGGTCAATGCCGGCTACGACATCACCGATACGATGTCGGTCTATGCCTTCGCCAACTATTCCAAGAGCAGCGCGACCGAATATTTCAACTATCGTCCGCCGGTCAGCAACGCGGTCAACGCCACGCCGATCCGTCAGGCTGACGGCAGCCTCTTCCAGTTCAGCTCGATCTTCCCGGCCGGCTTCACGCCGATGTTCGGCGGCGACGTCACCGACTACAGCCTCGCCGGCGGCTTGAAGGGCAAGCTGGCCAACGGCATCTCGTACGACCTCAGCGGCCGATACGGCTATGACGAGATCGCCTATTCGATCTGGGACACCGTCAACCCGTCGATGGGCCCGGCCTCGCCCAAGAAGTTCAACGACGGCTCGCTGATCTCGACCGAGTCGGCCGCCAACGCCGACTTCGCCTATGACTGGGCGGTGGCGGGCATCAGCACCCCGGTGACCATCAATTTCGGCGCCGAATACCGCAAGGAAGGCTACGAGATCACCCCGGGCGATCTGGCGTCCTACAGCGCCGGCACCTATTCGGTGCCCGACCCCTACGGGTTCTGTAACGCGACCACCCACACGGCCACGACCAAGGGACTGGCCCTGGCCGCGAACGCCGGCCTGAATTGCGCCAACTGGTCGTCGGATATCACCAAGGACGGTATTGCCGGGATCGACCCGGTCTACAACGCCTTGGCGGTCGGCTCGAACGGCTTCCCCGGCAACACGCCGACCTATTCCGGCAAACTGACGCGGGACTCGTATGCCGGCTACGCCGAGGCCTCGGCCAACGTGACCGAAGCGTGGTTCCTGGACGTGGCCGTACGCGGCGAGAAGTTCTCGGACTTCGGCAGCACCTGGAACGGCAAGGTCGCCACCCAGTACAAGATCAACGACAGCTTCGGCGTTCGCGCCTCGGTCGGTTCGGGCTTCCGCGCGCCAACCACAGGTCAGCAGTTCACGACCAACGTCTCCACCCGCGTCGAGAACGGCGCGATCATTGCCTCGGGCCTGTTCCCGGCCACCAACCCGGTGGCCCAGTTCATGGGCGCGCGCGAACTGAAGCCGGAAAAGTCGTTCAACCTGGCGGCTGGCTTCACCGCCTCGCTGTTTGACGGCCTGAGCCTGACGGTCGATCTCTACAGCATCGAGATCAAGGACCAGTTCTACGCCACCAGCGCCATCACGGTGACGGACAACATTCGCAAGGCCCTGATCGCCGCCTCGATCCCCGGCGCCGACACCATCGGCCAGGTGCAGTTCTTCCAGAACGCCTTCGACTCCACGACCTTCGGCGTCGATGTGGTCGCCACCTACAAGAAGAACTGGGAAAATGGTCAGTCGACCAGCTTCACCGCCAGCGGCAACTGGAACAGCTTCGTCGTCGACAAGGTCAACAAGCCGACCCCGAACAGCTCGGGCGTGACCTACACCTTCTTCGACGGCGAAAGCGTGTACGACTTCAAGCACAGCGCTCCGCGCTGGAGGAGCACGCTGTCGGCCACCCACGAGATCGGCAAGTTCAAGATCCTGGGCCGCGCCAATATCTACGGCCCGTACCAGAACATGTTCAGTGTCAGCAACCCGGTGGTCCAGAAGTGGGATCCGGAGATGATGTTCGACACCGAAATCTCTTACAAGGCCACCGACACCTACACCGTCTCGGTCGGTGCCCGGAACCTGTTCGCCAACTATCCCGACGTCGACAAGACCGGCGAGTCGGCCACCAACGGCCGTCTGTACCGCTCGGACTCGATCGTCGATTGGCAGGGCGGCTTCTGGTACGCCAAGGTTTCCGCGACCTTCTAGTCTTCAACGCTCCGGACAAGCGGAAGGGCCAGGCGAAAGCCTGGCCCTTTTGCGTCGTGGAACAGGTTCGGGACGCGCCTGCGCCTCGGTGACGGGTCTCGCCTAGCCGACCCGCGACGGCAGGGCCTTGCCCATCCGGATCAGCGGGACCGCGTAGCCGCTGGAGGTCGCCGCCGTGAAAGGCTCGATGTCCTGATAGCCGCAGGCGCGATACAGCGGCTCGCCGCCCAGGGTCGCGGCTAGTTCACAGCGGGTGAAGCCTTCGGCAGCGGCCGCCGCCTCGCAGGCCGCCAGCACCATCCGCCCCACGCCTTTGCGGGTATGATCCGGATGTGTGTACATCGCCCGCACCCGCGCGGCGTCACGGGTGGGGTCCAGAACAGCCGCGTCGCGCCCGGCCGAATGATCGCCCCCAAACAGCGTGGCGCGCCGGCTCCAGCCGCCGCAACCGGCGATCGCATCCCCATCCTCGACCACGAAATAGGTGCCGTCGGTGATCAACTGGGTATCCAGACCCATGATCTCGTACGACGCCTTCACCCCTCCGGCGGCAGGAACCCCCGCAGCAGCTCGCCGATCGCCGCGTCCATCAGGGCCGACAGAACGGGCATGTCGTCGTGACGGGCCAGACGCAGGCGGAGGGGGGCTGGGGTGGCGCTCATGGAGACTCCTTCAACGTCCGTCGGCGGAATGGGCAAAGGCTGATTCCGTCCCGCCGCGCTTATCTTTTCGGCCCGCTCACGGTTCGCACAGGCGGCGCTCACGGCGCCCAAGCGGGGAGCATCCCGCCCCGATCTAACATGTCAGATCGGACCACGTCCGAAATGGGTTGCGCCGGTTGCCCTGAAATTTCGTGATGCACGGGGCCTCGGCGGAGACGCGTCCGACCGAGGCGAGATGCCGGTATCGTCAACAGCGACACAGGCATCCAAAAAAGCGTCGGGGTTTTTGAGCGGGCGAGACTTTCATGGACATGGTTGAAGGCGCGGCGACGGGTGGAGTTCTGACCCGGCGACGGTTTTTCGAGGGCTTGGCCGCCGTCGGCGGCATCTCCCTGGCGCTGTCGGGCATGGACGCCCTGGGCTTTGGTATGGCGTCCGCCACCGAGTTGCCGCCGACCCTGACGGGCGGCGCCAAGGGGACGAAGGTGATCATCCTGGGCGCGGGCCTGGCGGGCATGACCGCCGCCTATGAAATGAGCAAGGCCGGCTATCAGGTCCAGATCCTGGAGGCGCGATCCTTCGCCGGCGGCCGCTGCCAGTCGGCCCGCAAGGGCTTCCAGCACACCGACCTGATCGGCCACAAGCAGACCTGCGAGTTCGACGAGGGCCTCTATATCAACCACGGCCCGTGGCGGATTCCGTATCACCACCGCTCGCCCCTGCACTACACCAAGCTGTTTGGCGTGCTGCTGGAGAGCTTCGTCAACGACAACGACGCGGCCTATGTCTATTTCGAGAAGGGCAAGGGCCCGCTGGCCGGCAAGCCGGTCCGCAAGGGCGAGCTCGCGGCCGACGCGCGCGGCTACGCCGCCGAGCTGATCGCCAAGGCCGCCAGCAAGGGCGATCTGGACGCGGCCCTGTCGCCGGCCGACCGCGAGACCTTCATCGCCTACATGATCAATGAGGGCCGCCTGTCGCCCAAGGACCTGGCCTATACAGGCACGGAGGGTCGCGGCTTCTCGGTGCATCCGGCGCGGCGTCGACCCCGGCCCCGGCAAGCAACTGCCGCCGTTCGCGTTCAAGGACGTGCTCGACAGCAAGGCCTGGCGCGTCCTGTCCTCGGTCACCGGCTATGAGCAGCAGCGCACCATGCTGCAGCCGATCGGCGGCATGGACCAGATCGCCAAGGGCTTCGAAAAGCAGGTCGGCTCGATGATCCGCTATTCGACCGTGGTCGAGAAGATCAAGCAGTCCGACAAGGGCGTGACGGTCTCGTTCAAGGATGGCTCGGGCAAGACCGGCGAGATCACCGCCGACTACTGCATCTGCACCATCCCGCTCAGCGTGCTGAAACAGATCGACCTGGACGCCTCGGCCCCGTTCAAGGCCGCGATGAGCGGCGTGTCCTACGCCCCGGTCAACAAGATCGGCCTGCAGATGAAGACGCGGTTCTGGGAAGAGAACCACCACATCTATGGCGGCCACATCTATAACGACATGCCCGGCATCGGCACGATCACCCTGCCCTCCACCGGCTGGCAGAGCCAGAAGGGCGTGCTGCTGGGCTACTACGCCTTTGGCGGCGAAGCGGTGAAGATCAGCATGAAGACCCCGGCCGAGCGCGCAGCGTTCGCCGTGGCCGGTGGCCAGAAGGTGTTCCCGGAATACGCCGAAAGCTTCGAGAACGCCTTCTCGTTCTCCTGGCACCTGGCCGAGTTCAATCTGGGCGGCTGGGCCGAATGGAGCCCCGACGGTCGCCGCGACTCCTATCCGCTGCTGTGCCAGCCCGACGGACGGCTCTATCTCGCCGGCGAACACCTCAGCTACCTTGGCGGCTGGCAGGCCGGAGCCATCGAGTCGGCCTGGCAGCAAATCGCCAAGATCCACGCCCGCGTGCAGCAGGCCTGAAACCCGAGGACCCGATGATTTTCGCTTCCCGCTTTTCCCTGCTGGCGCTGGCCCTGGCGGTGTCGGCGCCCGGGATCGCCCTGGCCGCGCCGCCGCCGCAGGGTCTGTTCATGGACAACTGCTCGGCCTGCCATCAGGCCACCGGCAAGGGGATAAAAGGCGCCTTCCCCGCCCTGGCCGGCTCGCCGCTCGTGCAGGGCGACGCCGCTATCGTCGTCAGCACGGTTCTGAACGGCCGCGCGGGGATGCCCGCGTTCAAGGACGACCTCAGCGACGCCGACTTGGCGGCGATCCTCACCTATGTCCGCTCGTCCTGGGGCAACAAGGCCAAGCCGGTGACGGCCGCCGATGTCGCCAAGGTCCGCAAGGCGCCCCCGAGCGCCCGCGGCCTGCAAGCCCACTGATCGATCCCTTCAAGGAGATGACCATGAAACGCTTTGCTTCCTTCGCCGCCGGCCTGGTGCTGGCCGGTATCTTCGCCGGCACGGCCTCGGCCCAGATCGTCCGCGGCGGCGATCCCAAGTCGCCCATCGCCAGCGTGGTCACCGTGCCGGCCGGCTATGACACCATCTATGTCAGCGGCATGACCCCGCCGATGCTGGACCCCAAGGGCGACCCGGCCCTGACCGCCACCTTCGGCGACACCAAGACCCAGACCCTGGGCGTGCTGAAGCGCATCGAGGACGCGCTGAAGACGCAGGGCGCCACGATGGGTGACGTCGTGATGATGCGCGTCCTGCTGGTCGGTGATCCGGCCAAGGGCGGCAAGATGGACTTCGCCGGCATGATGGAGTCCTACAAGACCTTCTTCGGCACCCCCGAACAGCCCAACAAGCCCTCGCGCATCACCAGCCAGATCGTCGCGCTGGTCCAGCCCGGGATGCTGGTCGAGATCGAGGTCCAGGCCGCCAAGAAGAAATAGCCGTCCATTCCGGCGCGGCCGGACCGGACTGGATTGATCGACAGAGGGAGATGGGTTCGCGCCCGTCTCCCTTTTGTTTTGAGCCGACCTCGTCGACGCGCCCCCCTCAGGGACGGCCTATTCACCATCCCTGGAATTTATTTCCATGACAACGTTGTCAAACAATTTGAGCCGCGCTATACAGGTGATGCCCTTCCAGGGCGTTTCCTCCCAATGACTCGGCCGCCTTCTCCTCCTGGAGGGCGGCCGTCTTTTTGTCCGGCTTGTGCCGGCCATGATGCTTGACTCAAGCGACGGTCCGGCCGAAACGCCCCGTCCATGATCAGCCGCTACGCCCGCCCCGAAGCCGCCGCCATCTGGTCCAGCCAGACCAAGTACAAGATCTGGTTCGAGATCGAGGCCCACGCCGCCGACGCCATGGCCGAACTTGGGGTCATCCCCAAGCTGTCGGCCCAGACGATCTGGGAAAAGGGCCGCGACGCGGTCTGGGACAGCGACCGCATCGACGAGATCGAGCGCGTCACCAAGCATGACGTCATCGCCTTCCTGACCCACGTGTCGGAAATCGTCGGCCCCGAGGCCCGCTTCCTGCACCAGGGCATGACCAGCAGCGACGTGCTGGACACCTGCTTCGCCGTGCAGTTGTCGCGCTCGACCGATCTGCTGATCGAGGGTGTCGACCTGCTGCTGGCCGCCCTGAAGCGCCGGGCGCTCGAGCACAAGATGACCGTCTGCGTCGGCCGCAGCCACGGCATTCACGCCGAGCCGATCACCTTTGGCCTGAAGCTCGCCGGCTACTACGCCGAGTTCCAGCGCGCCAAGGAGCGCCTGGCCATGGCCAAGTTCGAGATCGCCACCTGCGCGATCTCGGGCGCCGTCGGCACCTTCGCCAATGTCGATCCGCGCGTCGAAGAACACGTCGCCGAAATGATGGGCCTGACCGTCGAGCCGGTCTCGACCCAGGTCATTCCGCGCGACCGCCACGCCGCCTATTTCTGCGCCCTGGGCGTGGTCGCCTGGCCCGAGCGCCTCGCCATCGAGATCCGCCACCTGCAGCGCACCGAGGTGCTGGAGGCCGAAGAGCCGTTCGATCCGGGCCAGAAGGGCTCGTCGGCCATGCCGCACAAGCGCAACCCGATCCTGACCGAGAACCTCACGGGGCTGGCCCGCCTGGTCCGTTCGGCCGTGACCCCCGCCCTGGAAAACGTCGCCCTCTGGCATGAGCGCGACATCAGCCACTCGTCGGTCGAGCGCGGCATCGGTCCCGACGCCACCGTCCACCTCGATTTCGCCCTGCGCCGCATGGCCAGCGTCATCGAGCGCTTCAACATCTATCCCGAGAACATGGCCAGGAACCTCGACAAGCTGGGGGGCCTGGTGTTCTCGCAGCGGGTCATGCTGGCCCTGACGCAGGAAGGTGTCAGCCGCGAAGACGCCTATGCCGCCGTGCAGGGCAACTCGATGAAGGTGTGGCGCGGCGAGGGTCGGTTCATCGACTTCCTCAAGGCCGACCCGGTGGTCTCCAAGGCCCTGTCGGACAGCGTGCTCGAAGAGCTGTTCGACTACGGCTACCACACCAAGAATGTCGACGTGATCTTCAGGCGCGTGTTCGGCGAACAGGGCTGAGCATGAGCGAGCCGCCGGTCCTTCGCCTCAATCCGGCGTTGGATCCGGCGGGTATCGCCCAGGCCCTGGCGCACGAGGGCTGGGTTCGGGTCCAAGCCGCGCTGGAAGCGCCGGTCGCGGATAGGCTTGCCGGACTGCTGGAAGAGACCATCGACTGGGCCGATTGCGCGACCACCGCCCCGTCCGAAACCGCAGACTATCTGGCCTATCCGATGCTGACCGCCCTGGCGGAAGGTCGCGACCCCGGCCACCCCATCCACACCGTGACGGCCTTCCTGGGCGCGGGCCTGCTGGAGTTCGCGCGGGCCGCGACAGGCCAGGCCCTCACCTTGCAGACGGCGGAAGCGCGCCTGTACGGCCCGGGACACTTCCAGGGCCTGACCCAGGACGCCGGCGTCGGCTTCAGCCTGGATCTCACCCGCTGGTGGCGGCCTGATTGGGGCGGACAGCTGTTGTTCCACGACGCGGCCGGAGACATCGCCTGCGGCCTGGCCCCTGATCTCGGCGGCCTGATCCTGTTCGACGCCACCCGCCCGCACTCGATCGCCCCCGTGGCGCCGCCCTCGCCCAGGCCCCGCGTGGCCATCGAAGGGCGCCTGGGGTGATCCCCACGCCCCGCAAGCGCGGGTTTCCGCCCGTGGTCGACGCCCGCACCCGCCTGCTGATCCTGGGCAGCCTGCCCGGCGAGGCCTCGCTGGCCGCCGGCGAGTACTATGGAAACCCGCGCAACGCCTTCTGGCGCCTGCTGGAGGGCGTGCTGGACGAAGGCCTCGTTGCCCTGCCCTACGGCGAGCGCCTGGTCGCGCTTCAACGGCGCGGCGTGGGCCTTTGGGATGTCGTCGCCGAGGCCGAACGGCGAGGCAGCCTCGACGCGGCGATCCTCAATCCCGACGCAAACGACCTGCTGGCCCTGATCCAAACCCTGCCGGCCCTGCGCGCCGTGGCGTTCAACGGCGGAACAGCGGCAAAGCTGGGCTCGCGCCTGCTGGCGCCGGCGGCGGACCGCCTCGCCCTGATCGCCCTGCTCTCCTCCAGCCCCGCCCACGCGGCGCGGAGTTTCGCGGAGAAGGCGGCGGCATGGGGCGTTTTGAAGTCGGTCCTGGATGCGCGATCTACCAGAAGCGACTGACACCGAAGCTGTCGAACACCGCCTCGTTAGAGACCAGCGTCATCGGTTCAAGAAGGCCCTGCGCGATCAGCAGACGATCAAAAGGGTCCTTGTGGGAGATGGGCAAAGACCCCGCGCATTCAGCGTGCGCCATCGTGATCGGCAGCGGCAAGAACCCCTTCTCCGCCACCGTCGCTGCAAACCGCGTGGCCAGGATTTCCGCCGAAGCCAGCTTGCCTAGGCGAAACTTGGTCGTCACCTCCATCGCCGACACGGCGCTGACGAATACCTCATGCGCATCATCCTGAAGGGCGATGCGCACCGCCGACGGCAGGCTTTCGGAGCCCGCGAGGAACCAAAGCAAGGCGTGGGTGTCGAGCAGGAGTCTCAAACGGCGCCACCTTCCCAAAGCGCCAATTCGTCATCCGGCAGAGGCTCAAAAAACGCCTCATCAACTGCAATCTGCCCTTTCATCGATCCGAACACCCGCTTGGAGGGCGTAGGCGAAACGGGAACAAGACGCCCGATAGGCGTCTTACCGCGCGCGATGACCACTTCGCCGCCGGCTTCGACCTCGGCGAGCAGGCGGGATAGATTGGTCTTGGCGTAGTGAATGGTGACAACGGTCATGGCGGCCTCACTTAGCTAAACAGGTTAGCTAATACGGCGATTTCAGGCAAGCGCGTCGCCAAGCCGCACATTACGCGATTTTCATCTGCGTTCCGGCCGCGCTTGGGGCAGCATCGCGCCTTCCTGGGGAGAGACTTCCAATCATGCGCCTGATCCTGCTGGCCGCGACATCCGCCGCCGCCCTTTGCCTGGCCGCTCCGGCCGCCTTTGCTGCTGATTCCAAGCCGATGTACGGCGCCTGGGGCGTCGACCTGACCGCCCGCGACACCAAGGTCACGCCCGGAACCAACTTCAACACCTACGCCAACGGCGCCTGGGAGGCCCGGACCCAGATCCCCGCCGATCAGCCCTCGGCCGGTGTCGGCTATGACGTCTTCAACCGCTCGCAGGACCAGCTGCGCACCCTGATCGAGACCGCCGACGCCTCGACCCAGATCGGCGGCCTCTACAAGAGCTTCACCGACGAGGCCCGCGTCGAGGCGGTGGACGACAAGCCGCTGAAGGCCGACCTGGCCGCGATCAGCGCCGCCAAGACCAAGGCCGAGTTCGCCCTGGGCATGGCCCGCGCCCACGGCGGCTTCGGCTCCGACCTCTTCTCGCTGGACATCTATCCCGACGCCAAGACCCCCGAGATCAACACGCTGTATATCGGCCAGTCGGGCTTGGGCCTGCCGGACCGCGACTACTATCTGACCGACGGCTTCAAGCCGCAGCTGGCGGCCTATACGGCCTTTGTCGAGCGCGCCCTTAAGGCTGCCGGTAACGCCGATCCGGCCAAGGCCGCCGCCGACGTCGTCGCCTTCGAAACCGCGATCGCCAAGGTCAGCTGGGCCGTGGCCGACCGCCGCGACATCGACAAGGTCTACAACCCCGTCTCCCTGGCCGAACTGAACGCCTACGCGCCCAACTTTCCGTGGTCGGATTATCTGGCCGCCGCCGGCATGCCGGGCCTGACCAAGGTGGTGCTGGGCGAAAAGACCGCCGTGCGCGACATCGCCAAGATCTACAACGATACGTCGCTGGAGACGCTGAAGGCCTGGCAGACCTTCCGCACCATCGAGGAAGCCTCGCCCTACCTCTCCAAGCGCTTCGTCGACAGCCGGTTTGAGTATGCCAAGGTCCTGAGCGGCCAGTCGGCGCTGCGTCCGCGCTGGAAGCGCGGCGTCAGCCTGGTGGACGGCAGCCTGGGCGAAGTGGTCGGCCAGACCTATGTCGCCAAGTATTTCCCGCCCGAATCCAAAGCCAAGATGGTCGAGCTGATCGCCAATCTGAAGACGGCGATGGCGCAGCGGATCGACAAGGCCCCGTGGATGGCGGCCGCCACCAAGACCGAGGCCCAGACCAAGCTGTCGAAGATGCAGGTCATGGTCGGCTATCCCGACAAGTGGCGCGACTATTCGGGTCTGAAGATCGACGTCACCGACCTCTATGGCAACGTCAAGCGCAGCCGGGCCTTCGAGTGGAACTACGCTCTGGGCGACCTGGGCAAGCCGGTCGATCACGGCAAGTGGGGCATGACCCCGCAGACGGTGAACGCCTATAACGGCGGCCTGGAGAACAAGATCGTCTTCCCGGCCGGCATCCTGCAGGCGCCGTTCTTCGACCCGGCCGCCGACCCCGCCGTGAACTATGGCGCGATCGGCGCGGTGATCGGTCACGAGATCAGCCACGGCTTCGACGACCAGGGCCGCAAGATCGACGCCAAGGGCGCCCTGCGCGACTGGTGGACCGCCGAGGACGCCAAGCGCTTCGAGGCCCAGGCCCAAATTCTGGGCAAGCAGTACGACGGCTACGAGGCCGCGCCCGGCATGTTCATCAACGGCAAGCTGACCATGGGCGAGAACATCGCCGACCTGGCCGGCCTGCAGGTGGCGATCGACGCCTACCACACCTCGCTAGGCGGCAAGCCGGCGCCGGTGATCGACGGCATGACCGGCGACCAGCGCCTGTTCCTGGCCTTCGCCCAGGCCTGGCAGGACAAGTCGCGCGACGATTCGCTGAAGCAGCAGATGGCGTCCGATCCGCACTCGCCCTCGGCGTTCCGCGTCATCGGCCCGACGCGCAATGTCGACGCCTGGTACGACGCCTTCGGCGTCAAGCCCGGCGAGACCTATTACCTCAAGCCCGAGGCCCGCTCGCGGGTCTGGTAGCGGCGACTGACCACAAGCACGGCAATGGCGGGGGCGTGGCGATCACGCCCCCGCTTTTGTTTGTCGGGATCCGTTTTCGGAGGCAGGCTGGCGCGATGACCTATGCGCGCGCCGTGGCCGGAACGACCTATGCCTTCGAGGGGCTGGGCGATGTGATGGCCAAGGCCTCGCCGCTCCGCTCGGGCGATGTGCTGGCCGGCGTCGCGGCGACCTCCGCCCAGCAGAACGTGGCCGCCAAGATGGTCCTGGCCGACACGCCGCTGAAGGCCTTCCTGTCCGAAGCCCTGGTCCCCTACGAGGCCGACGAGGTCACGCGCCTGATCCTCGACAGCCACGACCCCGCGGCCTTCGCGCCGGTGGCCAGCCTGACGGTCGGCGGCTTCCGCGACTGGCTGCTGTCGCCGCAGGCCGACACCGGCGGCCCTCTCTCGCCTGGCCCCGGGGCTGACGCCGGAAATGGTCGCCGCAGTCAGCAAGATCATGCGCAACCAGGACCTGATCCTGGCGGCCAGCAAGTGCCGTGTTACGACCAAGTTCCGCAACACCATCGGCCTGCCCGGGACCATGGCCGTGCGGCTTCAGCCCAACCATCCCACCGACGACCCGGCCGGGATCACCGCCTCGATGCTGGACGGCCTCCTGTATGGCTGCGGCGACGCGGTGATCGGTATCAACCCGGCCAGCGACAACCTGTCGGTGCTGGGCGATCTGGTCCGACTGACGGACGATGTGATCCAGCGCTTCGAGATCCCGACCCAGTCCTGCGTGCTGACCCACGTGACCAGCGCCATCGCCCTGATCGAACGCGGCGCGCCGGTGGACCTGGTGTTCCAGTCGATCGCGGGAACTCAGGCCGCCAATGCCAGCTTCGGGGTCACCCTGTCGCTGCTGCAGGAAGGCCTGGACGCCGGCAGATCGCTGAATCGCGGCACGGTGGGCGACAACGTCATGTATTTCGAGACCGGCCAGGGCTCGGCCCTGTCGGCCGGGGCGCATCACGGCATCGACCAGCAGACGCTTGAGGCAAGAGCCTACGGCGTGGCCCGGGCGTTCGAGCCGCTGCTGGTCAACACCGTGGTCGGCTTCATCGGCCCCGAATATCTCTATGACGGCAAGCAGATCATCCGGGCAGGCCTGGAAGACCACTTCTGCGGCAAGCTGCTGGGCGCGCCGCTGGGCGTGGACGTCTGCTACACCAACCACGCCGAGGCCGATCAGGACGACATGGACAGCCTGCTGACCCTGCTGGCGACGGCGGGCGTCACCTTCATCATGGGCGTGCCCGGCGCCGACGATGTGATGCTGAACTATCAGTCGACCTCGTTTCACGACGCCCTCTATGTCCGCGACCTGCTGGGTCTGAAGCGCGCGCCGGAGTTCGAGGCCTGGCTGGAGCGCCTGCGGATCACCGGCGCCGACGGCCGCCTGGCGCCGTCCTCAGCCGGCCATCCGCTGCTGACGGTCGGCGCATGACAGAGCCCGTTCAACCCGATCCCTGGACGGCCCTGCGCCGGCATACCACCGCCCGCATCGCCCTGGGCCGAACGGGCGCCAGCCTGCCGACTCACGAGGTTCTGGCCTTCGCCCTGGCCCACGCCCAGGCGCGCGACGCCGTGCATACGGCCTTCCAGGACACAGAGGTCGCCGAGGCCATTGAAGCGCTGGGCCTGCCCACCCTGCCGGTCGAGAGCGCCGCGCCCGACCGCGCCACCTATCTGCGTCGGCCAGACCTGGGGCGACGATTGTCCGCCGCCAGCCGCGACCTGCTGACGGCGCGCTCGCACAAGCCGGCGGACCTGGCCATCGTCGTCGCCGACGGCCTGTCCAGCACCGCCGTCCATGCCCACGCCGCGCCGCTGATCGCCGCCCTGCTGCCGCTTGTCCGCGCCGAGGGCTGGAGCCTGGCTCCCGTCGCCGTCGCCCATCAGGCCCGCGTGGCCTTGGGCGACGAAGTGGGCCAGATCCTGGGCGCGCGCCTGGTCCTGCTGCTGGTGGGCGAACGGCCGGGCCTGTCGTCGCCCGACAGCCTGGGCGCCTACCTGACCTTCGCGCCCAAGGTGGGGCTGACCGATGCGGCGCGAAACTGCGTCTCCAACATCCGGGGCGAAGGGCTGTCTTACCCACAAGCCGCGGCCAAGCTGGTGTGGCTGGCGCGCGAGGCCCTGCGCCTGGGCGAGAGCGGGGTGGCGCTGAAGGACGAGAGCGACACGGCGCTGCTGGTGGCCCATCCAACCCTGCCATCCGCATAGACTCTCGTTCCGGCCAAACGGCCGGGGTCTCCGCGCCCGGATGACATGGTTTTGCGCGCCATCCCCTTCCGGCGCCGAAATAGTGAACGCCGATCGCCGAAACGTCTCTTCACACCCGGAGGGAGTCGCCGACTCCCCCGCCAGGGCGCAGCTTCCGAAGTGAATTTCGCACTCAGGGGGCTGAAGAATGAGCGAACCAACAGCGGGCGGCGGCGTCAGCTACGAGAAGGTCGACGAGGCCTATTTCGACAAGCGGGGCCTGAAACGATACGCGGGCGTCTTCTCGCTGTGGGCGCTGGGGGTCGGCGCAGTGATTTCCGGCCAGTTCTCGGGCTGGAACCTGGGCATGGGCGTCGGCGGCTGGGGCGGCATGCTGGTGGCCACGCTGATCATCACCGTGATGTATCTGGGCCTGACCTTTTCGATCGCCGAGATGGCGGCGGCCCAGCCGCACACCGGCGGGGCCTACTCTTTCGCGCGCGCCGCCATGGGGCCGTGGGGCGGCTTCATCACCGGCCTGTGCGAGAACGTCGAATATGTGCTGACGGCCGCCGTGGTCTGCTTCTTCATCGGCAGCTATCTGGGCGGCATCTTCGAGACGCCGGCCTGGGTTCAGCCGCTCTACTGGGTGGGGGCCTATATCATCTTCGTCGGCCTGAACGCTGGCGGCGTGGCGATGTCGTTCCGCTTCACCGTGTTCATCACCCTGCTGGCCCTGGCCTGTCTGGCGGTGTTCTGGATAAGCGCCCTGCCCCATGCCGACTTCATGAAGTACGCCCTGAACGTGGGCCCCGGCGGGACAGAGCTGCCGAACGGCCACGGTCCCTTCCTGCCGGCGGGCATCGGCGGCGCCCTGGCCCAGCTGCCCTTCGCGGTCTGGCTGTTCCTGGCCATCGAGCAACTGCCCCTGGCGGCCGAAGAATCCCATACGCCGCAGCGCGACCTGCCCAAGGGCATCATCCTGGGCATGCTGACCCTGATCGTCTCGGCCCTGCTGGTGCTGTGGCTGAACGCGTCGATCCCGGCCGGGACCTTCGCCCTGTCGAAGTCCGGCGAGCCCATCCTGGACGGCTTCCGCGCCATCTATGGGTCCGGCGGACTGGCCAAGGTTCTGGCGGCCGTTGCGGTGGCCGGCCTCGTGGCCAGCTTCCACGCCATCATCTTCGCCTATGGCCGACAGATCTATTCGCTGTCACGGGCGGGCTATTTCCCGCGCGCCCTGTCGGTGACCCACGGCGAACGCAAGACGCCGGAGATGGCCCTGATCGCGGGCTCGATGGCCGGCCTGCTGGTCATGCTGGCGGTGTGGTTCATCCTGGGCGCCGAGAAGGGCGCGGCGGTGATCGGCGGCACCCTGCTGAACATGGCCGTGTTCGGCGCCATGCTGTCCTATGTGGCCCAGGGCGTGTCGTTCATCCTGCTGCGCCGGAAGTTCCCGAACATGGAACGGCCCTACAAGAGCCGGTTCGGCCTGACCGGCGCGGCCCTGACGGTGATCATCTCGCTGGTGACGATCGTCTATCAGCTCAAGGACCCGATCTATCGCGGCGGCGTGATCGGCGTGGCGATCTGGTTCGCGATCGGCATCGCCTATTTCGCCGCCTTCGGCCGCAAGAAGCTGGTGCTGTCGCCCGAGGAAGCCTTCGCCATCAGCGGCGGCAAGGCGACCTACGAGACCCACTAGGGCCAAAAGAAAAGGGCCGCCCTCGATTGAGGGCGGCCCTTGTTCATGCGCTGGAGCGTGAGCTCAGACGCCGGTCTTGATCTGCTCGCGCGCCTGGGCCAGCAGCTCGTCCATCTTCATGCGAACCTCGGCTTCGGACACCGAGACGCCCGAACCCTTCAGATCGCCGGAAACCTTGCGCAGCACATCCTCGTCGCCCGGCTGTTCGAAGTCAGACTTCACGACGGCGCGCGCATATTCCTCGACCGTAGCCAGGCCCATCAGGCCGGCGGCCCACTCGCCCAGCAGGCGGTTGCGGCGCGCGGTCGCCTTGAATTCAAGCTCCTGGTCGTGAGCAAACTTGTTTTCGAAAGCCTGTTCGCGGTCGTCGAAGGTGGTCATGAAGGCCCCAATGTCGTGTGGAGTCCGCCAAGTCTACACGAAGCGGGCGGGCTCCAACTGAAATATCTGTGGTGCGATGGCCGCCGAAACCGGCACCCAGCCTCGGCTATCGCGATCTAGGCGGCTGCATATCCCGTGACGGGCGCCGCCGCAATCGGCGGATACGTCGCGGGTCCGGTTTAGGCGCTCGAAGCTGAACGGGACCTGACCCCGCGTTTGCGCGCCGCCCCTCATTCAGATAAGTTCAGACTGACATTTTTAGTGAGCGGCCTTGAGTCGAACGCCGCGCGCAGCTATCCGCCGCGCGCGCTTTTCGTTTCTTCGACGAGGACGCGCTTCGCATCCATGAAGGGCCTCGACGAGAGCCATGACCACCCGCCGCAAGAAGATCTACGAAGGCAAGGCGAAGATCCTGTACGAGGGCCCCGAGCCCGGCACCCTGATCCAGTATTTCAAGGACGACGCCACCGCCTTCAACGGCGAGAAGAAGGCCCAGCTCGAGGGCAAGGGCGTGATCAACAACCGCATCAGCGAGTACGTCATGACTCGCCTGAACGGCATCGGCGTGCAGAACCATTTCATCCGCCGCCTGAACCTGCGCGAGCAGCTGATCAAGGAAGTCGAGATCATCCCGCTCGAGGTCGTGGTGCGCAACATCGCCGCCGGCTCGATCGCCACGCGCCTGGGCCTGACCGAAGGCCAGCCCCTGCCGCGCTCGATCATCGAATTCTGCCTGAAGGACGACAAGCTGGGCGACCCGCTGGTCGCCGAGGAGCACATCACCGCGTTCAACTGGGCCACCACCCAGGAGATCGACGACATCCTGGCCATGACGGTGCGGGTGAACGACTATCTGTCGGGCATGTTCGGTGCCGTCGGCATCACCCTGGTGGACTTCAAGATCGAGTTTGGCCGCATCTATGAAGGCGACTTCTCGCGGATCATCCTGGCCGACGAGATCAGCCCCGACAGCTGCCGCCTGTGGGACAGCCAGACCAACGAGAAGCTGGACAAGGACCGCTTCCGTCGCGACCTGGGCAATGTCATCGAGAGCTATACAGAGGTGGCCCGCCGCCTGGGTATCATGAAGGAAATGCCCACCGTCATTCAGGGCGGCATGCATTAAACCATCGAACCTTCTCCCAGAGGGAGAAGGAGGGGCCCGCGCCGCAGGCGCGGGAGGATGAGGGGTTAAGCCCTCTCCGATTGGCCCCGAAACCCTCACCCTCCCATGCTGCGCATGGGTCCCTCCCTCTCCCTCTGGGAGAGGGTCGAAGAAGGTCGAACTTGATGAAAGCCAAGGTCCAAGTGTTCCTCAAGCCCGGCGTCCTCGACGTTCAGGGCAAGGCCGTCGAAGCCGCCCTGCACGGCCTGGGCTGGGCGGACGTCAAGAACGTCCGCGTCGGCCGCACGATCGAGTTCGACGTCGCCGACGGCGACGCCGAGAAGGCCACGGCCGAGGTCAAGTCGATGTGCGACAAGCTGCTCGCCAACACCGTGATCGAGAGCTACGCGATCTCGCTCGACTAAAACATCTGTGCGCGTCAGGCGCTGAAGCTGACGCGCAGGGTCGCCAGGCTGGTCTCCCGAATGGGCTCCAGGTCAAGGCCTGGCTCGACCAGCATCTGGGTGCTCAGGCCCAGCAACAGCGCTCCCACCATCAGGGCGGCCGCGTCGGCATTCAGGCCGATGCGGACTGACCCGTCGGCCTGCCCGCGCAGGAACAGGGCCTCCAGCCGGACCTCCACATCCTTATGCGCCGCCGCGAACGGGCCGCGCAGGTCGGACACCTCGGCCACCGCCCCGGCCATCAGCATGAAATAGGCCCGCGTCTCGCCATCCTGCCGCAGGTTGCTCAGATAGATGTCGACGAAGCCCAGCACCGCCTCCAGGCCGCTGGCGGATCCGCGGTCGCGATCGGCCAGCAGATCCTGCAGCCGCACCTGAAGCCTGGCGATCAACGCCTCGATCAGCCCCTGCTTTGAGCCAAACCGCTGGGTCACCAAACCCCGGCTGTAACCCGCCCGGGCGCCGATATTCTCGAAGGTTGCGGCGGCCATGCCGCGCTCCACGATCAGCTCGGCCGCCGCGCGCAGCAGCTCGCTTTCAGACTGCTGACGCCGGTCGGACTGGCTGCGGCGGACAGGCGAAACCTTAAGGGTGGATGTCATCTTGCCGAGGCTACTTATTTGTTGAACAACTAGCAAATAACAAAGGCAGCCAAAGAGCCGCCGCCGGAGGAGCCAGGAGTTCGCGCATGACCATCCCCGTTGATATCGCAAACACCATCGTCGACCCAAAGGCCTATGCCGACGGCGACCGCATCGACCAGGCCTTTGCCCAGTTGCGCCGCGAGAGCCCGCTGGAGGTGGCCCAGCCCGAAGGCTTCGACCCCTTCTGGGTGGTCACCCGCCATGCCGATATCCTCGAGGTCGAGCGCCAGAACGAGCTGTTCCACAACGGCGACCGCGCCACGATCGTTACCAATATCGAGGCCGACAAGAAGGTGCGCGAGATGATGGGCGGCTCGCCCCACCTCGTGCGCTCCCTGGTCCAGATGGACAATCCCGACCACTTCGCCTATCGCCGCGTGACCCAGGGCGCGCTGTTGCCGCAGAACCTGCGGACGCTGGAGGCGCGGATCCGCGAGATCGCACGGGGCTTCGTCGACCGCATGGCCGCCCAGGGCGATCGCTGCGACTTCGCCCGCGACGTGGCCTTCCTCTATCCGCTGCACGTGATCATGGAGGTCCTGGGCGTGCCCGAGGCCGACGAACCGCGCATGCTGAAACTGACCCAGGAACTGTTCGGCAGCGCCGACCCCGATCTGAACCGCGACGGCAAGGTCGCCACCAGCGTCAATGAGGGCATCGACAGCCTGCAGTCGGTCGTCATGGACTTCATGATGTATTTCAACGCCATGACCGAGGATCGCCGGGCCAATCCGCGCGAGGACCTGGCCAGCATCATCGCCAATGGCAAGATCGACGGCCAGCCGATGGGTCACCTGGAGGCGATGAGCTACTACATCATCGCCGCCACCGCCGGCCATGACACCACCTCCTCGACCACCGCCGGCGCGCTGTGGGCCCTGGCCGAGAACCCCGACCAGTTCGCCCGCGTGAAGGCCGATCCCAGCCTGATCCCCGGCCTGGTCGAAGAGTCGATCCGCTGGGTCACGCCAGTGAAGCACTTCATGCGCACCGCCACCGCCGACGCCGAACTGGCCGGCCGCAAGATCGCCAAAGGCGACTGGCTGATGCTGTCCTACCCGTCGGGCAATCGCGACGAGACGGTGTTCGAGGACCCATTCAGCTTCCGCATCGACCGTACGCCCAACAAGCATGTGGCCTTCGGCTACGGCGCCCATGTGTGCCTGGGCCAGCATCTGGCGCGCATGGAGATGCGGGTGCTGTGGGAGGAACTGTTCGCCCGCCTGGACAGCGTCGAGCTGGACGGTCAGCCCACCCGCATGACCGCCAACTTCGTCTGCGGTCCCAAGTCGGTGCCCATCCGCTTCAAGATGCACTGAGGCGACCATGAGCGAGCCCTTCAAGGTCTGGCAGTGCCGAACCTGCGGCTACATCTATGACGAGGCCGAAGGCGATCCGGGCGAAGGCCTGGCGCCCGGAACCCGGTGGGCGGACCTCCCCGCCCACTGGATCTGCCCGCTGTGCGGCACGCCAAAGTCCGACTTCGACATGATCGAGCTTTGAGGCCCAGACTCAATTAGAGCGCCAGCCTCTCAAATCCTTCCGTTTCCCCGGCCCCCGGGTCGCGCGAAGCGCGCGCCCGAGGATAAACTCCAGCCGGGGCCCAGATCCATCCTGAGCGTTTTCGGGTGATGCGCCCTCAAAAGCGCCAAACAGACCCGGCCTGTGGGCTCGATCTGGATCCCGGCTTTCGCCGGGAAGACGGAAGATGGGGGCGCTCATCGCGCAATTGAGCGTGGACCCCAGCGACGGCCCCTTGCCCTCGAAGCTTCGCCGCACGATGTTCGGCTGACGATCATCAGGGGAAAGCCATGGGCGCGACGTTCCACCTCGCTCAGGTCAATATCGGTCGCCTGCGCGCGCCGATCGATCATCCGATGATCAAGGACTTCGCCGACAACCTCGACGCGGTGAACGCCATCGCCGAGGCCTCGCCCGGCTTCGTCTGGCGGCTGACCGGCGAGGGCAACAACGCCACCGATCTGGCGCCCTACGAAGACCCGCTGATCGCCATCAACATGTCGGTCTGGACCGATATCCCGTCGCTGGGCGCCTTCGTCTATCGCGGCGACCACGTGAAGATCATGCGCCGCCGCCGCGAATGGTTCGAGCACATGGACGTCTTCATGGTGCTGTGGTGGGTCCCGGCCGGTCACCGTCCGACCATCGACGAGGCCAAGGAAAGGCTGGCGCTGCTGGAGGCGCTGGGGCCCACGGACCGGGCCTTCACCTTCAAGACGCCCTTCCCGGCGCCCGACGCCGTTCCGGTGACGCCTGTCCTCGATCAGTGCGGCGCCTAGAACGCCCGCCCAGTTGGTCAGTGGTCGGCACTGGACTCATACACGCTGAGCGAGCACATTACGCAGAACGCCGTTCTTCGGAGTGCGGCTCGCATGACGATTGTCGAGATTCAAAAGGCCCTGGCTGCCAAGGGCTTCGACCCCGGCGCCCTCGATGGAGTCTGGGGTCGCCGCACGTCTGCGGCGGTTCGCGCCTTCCAGACCAGCAAGGGCCTGCTGGCCGACGGCGTGGTCGGGCCCAAGACCGCCAAGGCCCTGTTGCCCGACGCCAAGTCCGAAAAGGACAGCCTGGAAGACGCCACCATCGTCTGGTTCCACGAAGGACGCCGCCTGATGGGGCTGCGCGAAACTGCGGGCGCGGGCTCTAACAAGGAAATCCTCGACTGGGCCGACAAGCTGGGGATCGACTATGGCTCCGACGACATCCCCTGGTGCGGCCTGTTCGTCTCCCATTGCATCGGCGCCACCCTGACCACCGAGCCCCTGCCCAACAACCCGCTGAGCGCGCGCAGCTGGATCAAGTTCGGCGGCCCCTGCACGCCGCGCCCCGGCGCGGTGATGGTGTTCTGGCGCGGCAGCCGGGACGGGTGGCAGGGTCATGTGGCCCTGTATGTCGGCGAGGACTCCAAGGCCTATCACGTGCTGGGCGGCAACCAGTCCGACAGCGTCTGCATCACCCGCATCGCCAAGGATCGGCTTCTGGAGGCGCGCTGGCCCGCCACGGTGCCGCTCAGCACCGCAGGCCCGCGCAAGGTGTCGGCGTCTGGCGCCTTGTCGAAAAACGAAGCCTGACCCGCGGCCCATCCCGTCACGTTTCCGGCGAAGGATCCGCTGACAGCGGGTGCGAACGGTGCTACAGGCCCGCGCCATGAAAGCCGCCGTCATCGTCTTCCCGGGTTCCAACTGCGACCGCGATTGCAAGGTCGCCATCGAGCGCTCCGCCGGAGCCCGCGTCGAGATGGTCTGGCACCAGGAGACATCCCTGCCGGACGACCTGGACCTGGTGGTCCTGCCCGGCGGTTTCTCGTACGGCGACTATCTGCGCTGCGGCGCCATGGCGGCCCAGAGCCCGGTCATGAAAGAGGTCGTCAAGGCCGCCGGCGACGGCATGGCCGTGGTCGGCATCTGCAACGGCTTCCAAGTGCTGTGCGAGGCGGGCCTGCTGCCCGGCGCCCTGCTGCGCAACGAAAAGCTGAAATATATCTGCAAGCCGGTCGCGCTGGACATCGTCAACAGCCAGACCCGCTTCACCGCCGAGTCCAGGGCCGGCGCGAGGTGACGATGACCGTCGGCAACGGCGAGGGAAACTTCTTCGCCGATGAAGAGACCCTCGACCGCCTGGAAGGCGAAGGCCAGGTGGTGTTCCGTTACAAGGACAACCCCAACGGCTCGGCCCGCGACATCGCCGGCATCATGAACGCCAAGGGCAATGTCCTGGGCCTGATGCCCCACCCGGACCGCTCATTCGACGCGGATCTGGGCTCCGAGGACGGCGCGATCCTGTTCCGCAGTATCTTCGCCAGCGCCTGACACGAAAGAGAGGCTCCGATGCGTCGCTTGATGACTATCGCAGCCGCCCTCTTCTTCAGCCTCACGACGACAAGCGTCTGGGCGCAAGACAGCGCCGGCCGCTGCGGCTACGGCGACTTCGTTGAAGGCGCCCTCGACGGCGGGGCTCAGGCCTATCGCGTCGCGATCCCGGGCCGCTCCTATTTTCGCCAGGACGGTGAAGGCTGCCCCAGCGCCGTCTCGTGTCAGCTCAAAAGCTACGTGATCGGCAAGAACTCGATGCTGGTCAGCAAGGTCGAGCGCGGCTGGGCCTGTGCCTGGTTTGGCGGAACATCCGCTCACACGGTGGGCTGGCTGCGAGCGGCGGACTTGGCCAAGACCCCGACCTCGACCCTGAGGATCAACTGGCTGGGCCATTGGTCATCGGGTCACGAAAGCAACATTTCGATCACCCGCGACGCGCACGGCGGTCTGCATGTCGAGGGCGACACCGTGAACACGGGCCGTCCGTCCAATCCCTCAGGCGGGTTCAACGGCGACCTGTTGGTGGACGGCGCCACGGGACTCTATTCCGATTTCGACGCCGAGGCGGACGCTCGCTACAAGGCCCAGTTCCCAGGCGAGCCCGCGCCGCGCCCGTGCGCCGTCAGGTTCCGTCGCGTAGGCGCCTACCTGGTGGTCAGCGACGGCGAGGCGTGCTCCGGCGTGGGTGCGACCTTTCTGGGCGTTTATGGCTACAAAGGCCGATAGCCGTTATACTATAGCACTTCGCAAAAACCGATCCTAAGGTGCGCGCCTCGTATTGGAGGGCCATCCGTGAGTCTCATCTCCCCCCTGCGCGTCGGCCTACTGGCCGCCGCCGCCCTGACGGTCTTCGCCGCCGCAGCGCACGCCCAGACCCCGGCCATGACGCCGGACATCGACGGCAAGTACGTCGCCGCAAAGGTCGGCTTCGACTACGAAAAGCGCGTGGTCATGGTCCCGATGCGCGACGGGACCAAGCTCTACACCGTCATCGTGATCCCCAAGGGCGGCAAGAGTCTGCCGATTATGCTGACCCGCACGCCCTACAACGCCGCCAAGCGCGCCGCCCGCAACGACAGCCCGCACATGCTGGCCGCCATGCCCCAGGGAGACGAGCCCTTCGTGGCCGACGGCGGCTATATCCGCGTGTTCCAGGACATTCGCGGCAAGTACGGCTCGGAAGGCGACTATGTGATGACCCGGCCGTTGAAGGGGCCGCTGAATTCATCCGAGGTCGATCACTCCACCGACGCCTATGACACCATCGACTGGCTGGTGAAGAACGTGCCGGAGACCAACGGCAAGGTCGGCATGCTGGGCAGCTCGTACGAGGGCTTCACAGTGGTGATGGCCCTGGTCAATCCGCATCCGGCCCTGAAGGTCGCCGCGCCGATGAGCCCGATGGTCGACGGCTGGATGGGCGACGACTGGTTCCACCACGGGGCCTTCCGCCAGCCGAATTTCGACTATTTCACCGGCCAGACCACGGTGCGGGGCGCCGGCGACAGCGTTCGCCGCGATGGCTATGACGACTACGCCAATTTCCTCAAGGCGGGCTCGGCCGGCGACTACGCCAAGCTCAACGGCCTGGACCAGCTGCCCTGGTGGAAGAAGATGGTCGAGAACGCGGCCTACACCCCGTTCTGGAGCCAGCAGGCCCTCGACAAGACCATGGCGGACCAGCCGCTGAAGGTGCCGACCATGTGGATCCAGGGCCTGTGGGACCAGGAAGACATGTGGGGCGCGGTCCACGCCTATGCGGCCACCGAGCCCAAGGACGCCGGCAACGACAAGAGCTATCTGGTGCTGGGCCCCTGGCGGCACAGCCAGGTCAATTACGACGCCTACAACCTGGGTCCGTTCAAGTGGGACGGCGACACCGCCCTGCAGTTCCGCCGCGATGTGCTGAAACCCTTCTTCGACCAGTATCTGAAGGACGGCGCGCCCAAGGCCGACACCCCGCCGGTGCTGATCTACAACCCCGGCGCCAATCACTGGGACCGCTTCAAGAGCTGGCCCCTGTCGTGCGAAAGCAACTGCCAGGCCAAGTCCAAGCCGCTCTATCTCGAGCCCAATGGCGGCCTGTCCTTCACCGCCCCGGCGGCGGCCAAGGGCGCAGCGGCCTATGACGAATATGTCTCCGACCCGGCCAAGCCCGTGCCCTATCTGCCGCGTCCCGTGCGCTTCGCCGACGGCGATCGCTGGAAGCAGTGGCTGGTGACCGACCAGCGCGCCTTCGCCGACCGCACCGACGTCCTGACCTATACGACCGAGCCGCTGGACAAGCCGCTGACCATCGCCGGCGCGCCCAAGGTCAACCTGACGGCCTCGACCAGCGGCACAGACGGCGACTGGGTGGTGAAGCTGATCGACGTCTATCCCGATGCGGTGCCGGGCGACCGGGCGATGGGCGGATACGAGCTGGCCGTGGGCATGGACATCTTCCGCGGCCGCTACCGTGAGAGCTTCAGCGATCCCAAGGCGATCAAGCCCAACACCCCGCTGAAGTACCAGTTCATCCTGCCAACCGCGAACTACACCTTCCAGCCCGGGCACCGGATCATGGTGCAGGTCCAGTCCAGTTGGTTCCCGCTGTATGACCGCAACCCGCAGACCTTCGTGCCCAACATCTTCCTGGCCAAGCCGGCCGACTATGTGAAGGCGACCCAGCGAGTGTTCCACGCTGGCGACACGGCCAGCTTCATCGAGCTGCCGGTCGTCGAGAAATAGCGACCGCGAAAAAGGGCCGGCGAATGATCGCCGGCCCTCCACCTTCGGAAGCTGCTTGTCGCGTCAGCGATCGCGCCGCGTATCGTCGTCGCGTTTCAACTGATCGGACCTGGCCTCGCTGGCGGCCTTTTCACCCTGACCGCCGGGATTTCGTCCCTGCTCAGGCGGCTTGGGCTGACCCTGCTGCTGTTGCTGCCCGGGGGCCTGTCGAGCGGGGTCGTTCTGCTGTTGCGGGGGATTGCGATTGTTATCGGCCATCGGCTTTACTCCTTTGCACAGCGCGCTTGTGGCGCACGATGAAAGAACGGCCTGCGCAGAGGGTCGTTCCTAAGGCTCCGCTGCCTTAGTTGCGGCTTAGCTTCTGAATCTTCACGGGTTTCGCGATCATCTGCCCCTTCAGATAGGGATCGTCCGCCTTGGTCTCGGTCGGGGCGTCGTGGATCTGGCGCACCACGTCCATGCCCGAAACCACCTTGCCGAACGCCGCGAAGCCCTGCCCGTCCTTGTTGCGCGCGCCGCCGATCCAGCGGCCGGATTGTCCCCCAGGCAGATGAAGAACTCCGAGCCCGCCGAGCCCGGCGCGTCACGCGCCATCGAGATGACGCCGTCAGTGTGGCGGATGCCGGTGACCCTGGTCGTCTCGTGGGCGATGGCCGGCAACGGACTGTCGTCGCGGTTCAGCCCGCCCTGGATGACGCTGATAGTGGCCGGGTTGTTGTCGTTCTTCGGACCCACCGTTCGATAGAAACTGCCGCCGTCCAGCAGATGCCGGTCGGCATAGGCCAGGAAGTTGGCCACCGTGATCGGCGCCTTGTCGGGATAGAGCTCGATGACAATCGGACCGAGGTCGGTGATCATGCGCACCCGCACGGGCGCGGGAGACGCTGCGCCGGCCAGGAGGGCCACCGTGCTCGCCAGGAAAGTCCTGCGCGCCAAAATCTTCATCACCATCTCCTCGCCGCCCCGGATCATAGTCGCGAGTCTGTCACGACGCTTGCCGATACTCCCAGGGATGGGCATGTTTTCTCAACCCTAACGGGACAACCCGATGGCCGAGATCACCGATCCGCCTCCGCAGGCCGTGCTGGACGACCTGGCGACCCTATCGACAGTGCTGGCGGGCGTGCCCCCCAAGATCGCAGGCGATAACCTGCTGATCGGCACATGGAACATCCGCGCCTTCGGCGACCTCACCAAGTCGTGGGCCAGCCAACCCGGCGATTCTCCGCGCCGCGACTTCCACGCCTGCGTGCTGATCGCCGAGGTCCTGTCGCGCTTCGACATCGTGGCGGTGCAGGAGGTGAAGTCCAACCTGCGCGCCCTGCGCCATACCCTGAAGAAGCTGGGTCCCGACTACGGCTTCGTGATGACCGACGTGACCTACGGCGGGCCGGGCAACGGCGAGCGGCTGGCCTATATCTTCGACACCCGGCGGGTGAAACTGTCGGGTCTGGCCTGCGAACTGGTGGTGCCCGAAGACATCGACACGCCGTTCTCCACGCCCGCCAACGCCTTCCAGCGGCAGTTCGTGCGCACGCCCTATGCGGTCAGTTTCCAGGCCGGCGAGCAGACCGTGGTGCTGGTCACCCTGCATGTCATCTACGGCAAGACCGGCGACGACCGCATCGCCGAACTGACCGGCATCGCCAAGTGGCTGCGCCGCTGGGCCGAGCAGGAGGACGACTTCGGCCACAACCTGATCGCCATGGGCGACTTCAACATCGACCGGCACGGCGACCCGCTGTGGCAGGCCTTCACCTCCACGGGCCTGACCCCCGCGCCGGGCCTGCAGAAGGTGCCGCGCACCCTTTCCTCGTCCGTGGACGAGCCCGATCTGAAGAGCTTCTTTGACCAGATCGCCTGGTTCGAGACCGTGAAGGGCAAGCCCTATCTGTCGCTGGTCTACCGGCAGGCGGGGGGCGTCAACTTCCAGGGTGCGGTGCTGAAAGACCTGACCCGGACCGAACTGTCATGGCGGATGTCGGATCACTATCCGCTGTGGGTCGAATTTGCTCTCTAACAGCGCTCGGCTGCGGGGCTGCGCCGCTGACAGCGCCGTTGGAATCCGCTAGACCCCGCGTCCATGAGCACGCCCACGAAGTCCATGGCCGATACGGCCCGCGAATTTGGCCTCAATGCGGAGGAGTACGGCGTCGTGCTCGACCGCCTGGGCCGCGAGCCCAACCTGGTCGAGCTGGGCGTGTTCTCGGTGATGTGGAGCGAGCACTGCTCTTACAAGTCCTCCAAGAACCAGCTGAAGAAGTTCCCGATCACCGGCCCCCGCGTCATCTGCGGACCGGGCGAGAACGCCGGCGTCATCGACATCGGCGACGGGCGCGCCGCCATCTTCAAGATGGAGAGCCACAACCACCCCAGTCCTACATCGAGCCCTATCAGGGCGCGGCGACGGGCGTGGGCGGCATCATGCGCGACGTGTTCACCATGGGCGCGCGGCCGATCGCCCTGCTGAACGCTTTGCGGTTCGGTGATCCGAGCCACCCCAAGACCAAGCGTCTGGTCGACGGCGTGGTCGCGGGCATCGCGGGTTATGGCAACGCCGTGGGCGTGCCCACCGTGGCCGGCGAGACCAATTTCCATAGCGGCTATAACGGCAACATTCTGGTCAACGCCATGTGCGTGGGCCACGCCGAGGCCGACAAGATCTTCTACTCCGCCGCGCCGGGCTCGGGCCTGGCCGTGGTCTATTTCGGCTCCAAGACCGGCCGTGACGGCATCCACGGCGCCACCATGTCGTCGGCCGAGTTCTCGGAAGACTCCGAGGAAAAGCGCCCCACCGTCCAGGTCGGCGACCCCTTTGCCGAGAAGCTGCTGATCGAGGCCACCCTGGAGCTGATGGCTACCGGCGCCGTCGCCGCCATCCAGGACATGGGCGCGGCGGGCCTGACCTCCTCCTCGGTCGAGATGGCCGGCAAGGGCGGCGTCGGCATCGAGCTGAACATGGACATGGTGCCCCAGCGCGAAGAGGGCATGAGCGCCTACGAGATGATGCTGTCGGAAAGCCAGGAGCGCATGCTGGCGGTGCTCAAGCCCGGCCGCGAGCACGAAGGCCACGCCATCTTCGAAAAGTGGGGCCTGGACGCCGCCGTCATCGGCTACACCACCGACACCGGCCGTCTGGTGCTGAAGCATCACGGCGAGACGGTGTGCGACGTGCCGCTGGCCCCGCTGTTCGACGACGCGCCGCTGTACGACCGCCCGTGGGTCCAGCCCGCGCTGCATCCGCGCCTGGACCCGACCGCCATCCCCGCCCCCAGCGACTGGACCGCTGCCGTGCTGAAGGTGGTCGGCAGCCCCGACATGGCCTCCAAGCGCTGGCTGTGGGAGCAGTATGACCGCCACGTGATGGCCGACACCCTGGAAGACAGCGCCACCGGCTGCGACGCCGGCATCGTGCGCATCCACGGCAAGGGCAAGGCCATCGCCGTGACCAGCGACGTCACCCCGCGCTACGTCCAGAACGACCCCTATGAGGGCGGCAAGCAGGCCGTGGCCGAGGCCTGGCGCAACCTGACCGCCGCCGGCTCGCTGCCGATCGCCATCACCGACAACCTCAACTTCGGCAGCCCCGAAAAGCCCGAGACCATGGGCCAGATCGTCCGCGCCACCGACGGCATGGCCGAGGCCTGCCGCGCGCTCGACTTCCCGGTCGTGAGCGGCAATGTCAGCCTCTACAACGAGACCAACGGCGTCGCCATTCCGCCCACACCCACCGTCGGGGCCGTGGGCCTGCTGGACGACTATGACCTGCGCATGGGCTTCGGCAACGTGGCCGAGGGGGATGCGCTGGTGCTGATCGGCGAGACCCACGGCGAACTGGGCGCCTCGATCTATCTGCGCGAAATCCTGGGCCGCGAGGACGGCGCCCCGCCGCCCGTCGACCTGGCCGCCGAGCGCAAGCACGGCGACTTCGTGCGCGACCTGATCCCCACCGGCCTGGTGGCCGGCCTGCACGACCTGTCCGACGGCGGCCTGCTGATCGCGGCGGCCGATATCGCCCTGGCCAGCAAGGTCGGGATCACCCTCGACGCCGCCGAAGCCATGCCCGCTCAGGCCTATCTGCTCGGCGAGGACCAAGCGCGCTATCTGGTCGCCACGCCCGACCCGGACGCGGTGCTGGCCGCCGCCAAGGACGCCGGCGTCCCGGCTCGGGTGGCGGGCGTGGCCGGCGGCGACGTCTTCGCCTGCACGGATCTGTTCAGCATCCCCGTCGAGACCCTGCGCGCCGCGCACGAGGCCTGGTTGCCGGGCTTCATGGGCGCGGCCGCGTGATGCGCGCGCTGATCGCCTCCGCGACCCTGGCCGTCCTGTTGCTGGCGGGCTGCGCGCCTACGGCGACCGCGCCCGCGCCCGCCGCTCAAACCACCGAAGCCGCCTGCGCGGCGCGCGGCGGCGTCATCCAGAAGGCAGGCAAACTGCAACTGCCGACCTGCGCCATCCCCTATGCCGACGCCGGCAACGCCTGCACCGACAAGGCCCAGTGCCAGGGCGCCTGCATCCTCGAGGGTAATCTCGAGGCCCAGGGCGCCGTCAGCGGCCAATGCCAGAAGACCAACGTCCAGTTCGGCTGCTTCGCCAGGGTCGTGAACGGTCAGGCGACAGGCGCGATCTGCATCGACTGACGTCGCGCCATAGGGCGCCCGCGAAAACGCCGGCCGGGAGAGATCCCGGCCGGCGTTGACGTGTCAGGGCATCAGCACGGTGTCGACGACGTGGATCACGCCGTTGGACTGCAGCACGTCGGCGATGGTGATCATCGACTTGCCGCCCTTGGCGTCGGTGATCGCCCAGCCCATACCGGACTTCGACACAGTGAGCGTCTTGCCCTGGACCGTGGTCAGGACGGCCTTGCCGCCATTGGCCTTGGCCTTGGCTTCGATGTCAGCCGCCGTCAGGCGCCCCGCCACCACGTGGTAGGTCAGGATCGTGGTCAGCGTGGCCTTGTTCTCGGGCTTGACCAGGGTCTCGACCGTGCCGGCCGGAAGCTTGGCGAAGGCGGCGTTCGTGGGCGCGAACACCGTGAACGGACCGGCGCCCGACAGGGTCTCGACAAGACCAGCAGCCTTGACGGCGGCGACCAGTGTCGTGTGATCCTTTGAGTTTACCGCGTTCTCAATAATATTCTTCGACGGATACATGGCCGCGCCACCGACCATAACAGTCTTGCCATGCCCCATGGACGAATGATCCATTTGGGCGAAAGAGGGACCGGCAAGCGACATCGACAGCACGCCGACAGCGGCGAGCACCAACGACTTCTTCATAGGATTGTCTCCGAGAGTTTTACTGGTCCGTTGCTGGGACGAAGACAGCTACGAGACGAAGACGCATGAGGATGCGCGAGGCCGCAAAATCTTTACGCGATCACCGTGGGGCCGCCGTCAGGCGTGCGCGCGTCCCGACCAGCGGGCCACCGCTTCCAGCAGTTTGACCGGATTGATGGGCTTGCCCAGGTGGTCGTCCATGCCGGCGGCCAGGCAGTTGGCGACCTGCTCGGGCAGGACATTGGCGGTCATGGCGACGATCGGAATATTGCCGCCCGCCTCGCTGGTCATCTGACGGATCTGCCGGGTGGCGGTCAGGCCGTCCATCCCGGGCATCTGCACATCCATGAGCACCAGATCATACTGTCCCTGGCGCACGGCCTCCACGCCGCCGACGCCGTCATTGGCGGTCTCGACCTCGATCTCGAAAGGCTCGAGCATGGCGCGGACCAGTTCGCGATTGACGGCGTTGTCCTCCACCAGCAACAGCCGAACCGGCTGATCGGTCGCGGGCGCGGCCGGCTCTTCCAGGGCGTTGGACGCGGTGGTCAGATCGCGCAGTGGGGCCCAGACCTCGAACCAGAAGCACGAGCCCTCGTCCGGAAGACTGTCGGCGCCGATCGTGCCCCCCATCTGATCGATGATCCGACGCGAGATGGCCAGACCCAGTCCCGTACCGCCAAATCGCCGGGACACCGACGCATCGGCCTGCGAGAAACGGTCGAAGACGCTGTCCAGCTGATGCGGGGCGATGCCGATGCCGCTGTCGCGCACCTCGACCCGCAGCAGCCCCAGATCGCCCTCCAGCCGCTGCTCCAGCACGACCTCGATCCGGCCCACCGTGGTGAACTTCACGGCGTTGGACAGGAAGTTCAGCAGCACCTGGCTCAGGCGCGGCCCGTCGGCCTCCATCGGGCGCGGATCCTCGCCCCGCGTGGTGACGGCGAGCTCCAGTCCCTTGGCCCGCACCTGATCCTCGACCAGCACCGCGCAGGAGGCGACCAGGGCCCGCGGATCGAACGGCTGGGGATCCAGCTCCACGCCGCCGGCTTCCAGTCGCGAGAAGTCGAGCACGTCGTTGACCACGCTGAGCAGGGTGTTGCTCGCGTCCTGGATCAGGCCCACATGCCGGGCGTCGCGCTCCGACAGGGTCTTGGATCCGCGCAGCACGCCGGCAAAGCCGATGATGGCGTTAAGCGGCGTGCGCAGCTCATGGGTCATGTTGGCCAGGAAGTCGGACTTGGCGGCGGCGGCGGCCTGCGCCATCTCCAGAGCCTGGGTCAGCTCCAGTTCCAGCTTCTTGCGCTGGGTCACGTCGCGCGTGGTCACCAGCAGCTCCTGCCTAGCGCCGGGAACGCGCGAATAGGTGCTCTCGAACCAGATCGGCGTGCCGTCCTTGCGGGCGCTCTCATACTCGTAAATCTTGGCCTCGCCCCCCGGAACCAGCGAGGCCACGAGCTTCATGATCGCCTGATAGTCCTCGGCGGTAGCCATGGCCGTAGGCGGCAGGGACTGCCATTCCGCGATCGAAAAGCCGGTAAGCCGCTCGATCGACGGCGACATGTAGAGCCGCTCGCCGGTTTTGGACCACAGATTGATATTGTCGGTCAGGTTGTCGGACAGAAGGCGATAGAGGCGATCGCTTTCCCGCAGACGCTCCAGCGCGTCCTCGGCCTCGGCGCGGCGGCGCTCGGCCTCCTCGATGGCGATCTTCTGGGCGGCCAGGCTGCCCGACAGCTCGCGCTCAAGCCGAATAAGGCCCTCTTTGCGGATGTTCAGGAAGTAGGACAGCGGAACGCCGATCACCATGGCGATGACGAAGGTGGCCAGCGGCGAATAGGCGGCGGGGTTGTGGGCGATCAGGATATTGACGATGTAGTCCGACGCCATCGCGAGGCCGACGATGACCGCGACCGTCAAGGCGGTTTTTAAGACCGTGGCGCGGAGCATCGAACTGGCGATCGCGGCGCATCCCTCTATGAATCACCCTGCCGGATCCATTTAAGGGAAGATGACGCGATTTAACCACGCGCGCGACAATTGGCCGCGCGCGCCGAGGAGCTTTCCGAACGCAAAACGTGTTGCAGGCGTGAGGGGCTCGGCGGCGGCCTACCTGGCGGCCACCTGGTCCAATCCCTTTTCCAGAGCCAGGCTCGCAGCGATCACCGTCGCGATCGAGCGCTTGAAGAAGTCCTGCGGGATGGTTTCGAAGTCGTCGGTGCTCTTGTGATATTCGGGATGATCCTCGACCCCGAAATAGACCCACGGCACGCCTTTTTCCCCGAAGGCATAGTGATCGGACTGATCGGTCCAGTTGTTGTGCTTGCCGTCGGCGTCGGTGTCGTGACCCTGCCTGAGGGTGACCGGCGCGGTCGCCGCCACCGCGTCCAGGATCGGCTTCACGGACGGGAACGGCGTCGCGCCGCTGACATAGAGCTCGTTCTTGGTGTTCTTGCTCAGCATGTCGAAATTGACGTCCAGCGCGATCGTCGACAGCGGCACGGGCGGATTGGCGACGAAGGCGCGCGCGCCGCGCAGGCCGCCCTCCTCGGCGTCGACCACGGCCAAGATCACATCATGCTGCGGAGGATTGGCCTTGAAGGCCTCGGCCACCGCCAGCAGGCCGGCCACGCCCGAGGCGTTGTCGTCGGCGCCGTTAAAGATCTCGTCGCCCCGGACTCCAAGATGGTCGTAGTGGGCCGAGATCACCATGGCCTTGCCGCCCTTCACCGTTCCCGGGATGCGGGCGACCAGATTGACGGCGTTGACCTTGGCGCCGTCGCGCTTGGCATAGCTGAACGGCTGCTCGAAGCTGGCCCCGATCGGCGCCAGGCCGATCTCGCCAAACCGTTGCAGGATATGGGCCCGCGCCATGGCCGAGCCCGGCGTGCCCGGCGCGCGGCCCTGCATGGCGTCGGACGACAGGATCCTGACGTCATCAAGCGCCTTGTCGCCGGGACCGGCGAAGGCCGGCGCGGCGGCGGTCAGGGCCAGGATGGCGGCGAGGAGTGGGGCGAAGCAGCCGGCGGCGAGTTTCATCAGCGAAGGATGCCCCGCGCCAGGACCCGGAGGCAATGATTTCTACGTAACGTTTAGCCGCCCAGATCGTCGGGACGGCTATCTCGCACCCAGTGGGCCAGAGCGATCATGTCCGACGTGGTCCGGCCCAGCGCCACGGCCCGCCTTACGGCCTCGGCATCATCGGCCACGCAACCATCCTGGTCGGCCAGCATGTGGAGCCCGGGCAAGGACTGCCGCGTGATCGGAACAGGGGCGGCACTGGTCTTGGCCTCCGGATTGGGCGGGCCGCACACCGCACCCCATTGGCGGATGGCGACAACCTGTCCTGAAGCGTCGCGCTTCAGGGCCTCAACGCCGCCGAAGCGATAGTCGATCTCGCCGTCGCGCGGTGAACGTGAGTGAAGCTGGATTACGGTCGGCTTGCCCGGCGCTAGAACATAGGTCTGGCCGACCTGGCTCTGGGGAGAGCCTCCGAACCCGAGGATCTCGTTTCCATAGACCACGAAGCCCGAGGCGCAGCCTGGCCAGGCCTTGACCGCCCGGTGGCCATCGACGCGGCAGTCAGCATCCTCGTAAAGCCAGACGCCCAAACGGGGCCGGGGAGCGGCGCCCGCATCGGCAGTCTGGAACAGCGGGACCTTCGACCCCACCTCCGTGACCATGCAGGCCGAAAGCGGTAGTAACAGGACACCGAGCAACGCGACTTTTAACAGGCGGGGCATCACGACCTCCGAGTTATCACGGCGGCGTGAACTGTCCGTGATAACGCGCGAAATACAACCTGAAAAACACATATCTCACCCGCGTACGCCCGTTCTTAAGGAATGCAGGCGATACAAACCCTTCAAGGATTGGAGTTTTCCTCCCGTGCCCATGTCTCCCGCCGACCTCGAAGCGCGCCTTCACACCGCTTTCCCCGACGCCGAGATCGTTCTGACCGATCTGGCCGGCGACGGCGATCACTACAAGGCCCGCATCGTTTCTCCGGCTTTCCGGGGTCTGAACCGGGTCAAGCAGCACCAGATGGTCAACCGTGCCCTGGCCGATGTGCTGGGTGGCACGCTGCACGCCCTGGCCCTCGAAACCCTGGCCCCGGCGGACTGATCGATGCGCTACCGGCCGTTCGGCAATTCGGGCATGACGGTTTCGGCGATCACGCTTCGCCTGTCGGACCAGTCGCGCCTGCGCGCCGCCGAATGGCGGGCCCTGATCTTCACGGCCATTGAGAATGGCATCAACAGCTTCCAGATCGACGGCGAGTCGCCCGACCTGCTACGGGGCGCGGCCGAAGCCTTCGCCTCGGTCGAGCGGCGGCTGCTGTTCCTGACCTGGCGCGTGCGCGACGAGGACGGCCAGGTGACGGCCGCTGTCATCGACGCCATGATGGCCTCGGCGTTCGATGGTCTGGGCCAGGACTATCTGGACCTGGTGCTGATCAACGATCCGCAAACCCCCGAGCCGCCGGCGGCGGCCACCGCCGCGCTGCGCACGCTGCGCGAGGGCCGTGCGATCCGGGGCTTGGGCGTCGCCAGCCGCGGCGACGTGGACCCCGGCCTCATGGCGTCCGGCCTGGTCACCGCCCTGTCGTCGCCCTTCAACCTGTCGTCGGGCTGGGCCGAGCGCAACCGCGTCCGCGCCGCCGTGAGGCAGGACCTGGCCGTGATCGGCGAGGATTTCTGGCCCCAGTCCCTGCGCGAGACGGGCGCCAAGCCCCTGTTTCAGAAGCCCTCGCTTTGGCGCCGTCGCAGCGATCCGCTGGCCGATGTGGGCGGCTACGACTTCCTGACCAGCACGCCCGGCTGGGACGCCGAGGAAATCTGCCTGGGCTACGCCCTGACCGAGCCCTCGCTGGCCACAGTGCGGATCACCGCCGACACCCCGGCCGAGGTTGAACGCCTGGCGGCCGTGGTCGAGCGCGACCTGCCCAACGGCGTGTGCGCCCAGATCGAAATGGCCCGCTTTTCCGCCCAGGAGCGCGAACGCGCCGCCGGCCGAGGCTAGAGGTCACGCGCCGCACTTGACCCCGGCCCATGCGGCGCCTAGCTGAAGGGACTTGCAAGGACCTGCCCCCGCCATGACCGACGTCGCCTCCTCCCCCGCCCTCGACTTCATCGCCAAGACCGTGGCCGACCACGCCGTGGTGCTGTTCATGAAGGGCGTTCCCGACCAGCCGCGCTGCGGCTTCTCGGCGCGTGAGTCGTGCAGATTCTCGACCATCTGGGCGTCGACTTCATCGGCGTCGACGTGCTGCAGGACGATGAGCTGTCCGGCAAGGCATCAAGGATTATTCCAACTGGCCCACCATCCCCCAGCTCTATGTGAAGGGTGAGTTCATCGGCGGCTGCGACATCATCCGCGAGATGTTCCAGTCGGGCGAACTGAAGACCCTGATGACCGATCAGGGCCTGATCGCTTCTTGAGCCGAGTCTTCGTCCCGCCGGGCGACGCCTTTTCCCTAACCTTTACGCCCACTGCGTCGGACATCGACGCCAACGGCCATGTGAACAACGTGGTCTATCTGGCCTGGGCCCAGGACCTGGCCATCGCCCATTGGGAAGCCTGGGCCTCGCCTGAAGAGCGAGCGCCCTGGAGCTGGGTCGCGCGCCGGCACGAGATCGACTATCGCCGCGAACTGCTGCCGCACGAGATCGCCAGCGGCTACACTTGGGTGGGCGAACTGAAGGGCCCGCGCTTCGAGCGCTATGTCCGCATCGACGGCCCTGACGGCGAGATGTGCGCCCAGAGCCGCACCGACTGGGTGCTGATCGACATCGCCGCCAGGCGTCCGGCGCGGGTGATGGACTGGATGGTCAAGCGGTTCACGCCGAAGGGTTAGCCATCACGAAGCGCTCGCCCCGCTTCAAGCCCAGCTCCCGATAACTGAAGACCAGATCCACCGTTCCCACGTCCCCGAACCGGCAGGTCTCAAGCCGCCGTCGCGCGAAGGCCAGGACCGCCCGGTCGCCCACGCGATCCAGCCGGAACACGATATCCGCCTTGACCGTGCAGCCCCTGGAGGCGAACCGGACGGTCAGTCCCTCGCGCCCGACGGTCACGCCCACGGGCTCAAGTTCAGGCCAGCTCTCGCTGGACGCCATCAGGCTGGGCCGCGTCGCGCAGCCGGCCGCCAGCATGGCCAGGCCCGAGACCAGCAGAAAGCGACGAGACGGTTGCATTGACGGCGGCACGAACCCCGGGAACTGTCCCCTGATCCTTGGGGAGAGACGGTCCATGCGCAACGGCATTCTTGGCCTCGCGGCCGCGCTGGCGGTCTCGACCCCGGCCCTGGCCCGGACGGACTACAAGGCGCTGGACGCCGAGGCGGCGCGGCTGATGGCGATCGGCAAGGTTCCGGGACTGGCCATGGCCGTGATCGAACACGGCCAGGTCGTCCATGTCAGCGCCCAGGGCTTTCGCAATGTCGAAAAGGGCCTGCCCCTGACGCCTGACACGATCATGTATGCCGCCTCGATCACCAAGTCGGCCTTCGCCTGGTACGTGCTGATGCTGGTGGACGACGGCAAGCTCGCCCTCGACACCCCGATCAAGACCTATCTGCCAAGGCCGCTGCCCGCCTACGACACCTACGCCGACCTGGCCGCCGATCCGCGCTGGGAAGCGATCACGCCCCGCATGCTGCTGACCCACACGGCGGGGTTTCCCAATTTCCGCTGGTTGAACGCCGACGGGAAACTGGACATCAAGTTCACGCCCGGGACCCGCTACGCCTATTCCGGAGAAGGCATCAACCTGTTGCAGTTCGTCATCGAGCAGGGCCTGGGCCTGAAGGTCGGCGACGAGATAAACCGGCGGGTGTTCGCGCCGCTGGGAATGACTCGCTCCAGCCTGACCTGGCGCGACGACTTCGCCGGAAACCTCGCCGACGGCTATCACGCGGACGGCGGGTTCGAGGCCCATGACGACCGCAGCAACGTCAGGGCGGCTGGGTCGCTGGATTCGACGATCACCGACCTGGGCCGGCTCGCGGCCGGCCTCGTGCGCGGCCAGGGCCTGTCAGCCAGGGCGCGGGTCGAGTTCAGCCGGGCCAACTTCCCCATCGCCAACGCGCACCAGTTTCCGCCGCTGCTGCCGGTGAACGATCCCGACAATGCGAGGATCGGCCTGGCGGCGGGGCTGGGCGTGGTGGTCTTCGACGGGCCTCAGGGCCACGCCTTCTTCAAGGGCGGCCATAACGACATAACCGACAACCAGATGGTCTGCGTCGAGAAGGGCCAGCGCTGCGTGGTGCTGCTGACCAACAGCGGCGTCGGCGCGCGGATCTTCCCACCCCTGGTCAAGGCGGCCCTGGGCGAGGTGGGCGTGCCCTGGGGGTGGGAGTATAATCCGGTGCTGCCGGTGGAAGCCCCCTAGTCGCTCGAACTCAGCTCCAGGGCCCCGGTCGGCGGGGCGTGCTGACCGGCACGGCCGTGCCCAGGCGACGGTCGCGCGTTCCCTGCCCCACGCCCAGCGCCAGCAACGCCTCGACGCGGTTGTGGGTGGCCGGGTGGGTCGAGAACAGGCTGTCGGCGCCCTTCCCGTTCAGCGGGTTGATGATGAACATGTGGGCCGTGGCCGGATTGCGCTCGGCCTCGTGGTTCACCGCGCCGCCGCGCGCATAGGCCTCGATCTTCGACAGCGCCCGGGCCAGGGCGGCCGGGTCGCCGCCGATCTGGGCGCCGATGCGGTCGGCCTCGTATTCGCGCGAGCGGCTGATGGCCATCTGCACCAGCATGGCGGCGATCGGGGCCAGGATGGCGATGGCGATCGCGCCGATCATGCCGCCGGGACGGTCGTCGTCCTCGCGCGAGCCGCCGAAAAAGAACGCGAAATTGGCCAGGGCCGAGATGGCGCCGGCGATGGTGGCCGTCACCGTCATGGTCAGGGTGTCGCGGTTCTTCACGTGGGCCAGTTCGTGGGCCATGACACCGGCGATCTCATCGCGGTCCAGCATGGCCAGCAGGCCCGTCGTGGCGGCCACGGCGGCGTGCTGCGGGTCGCGGCCCGTGGCGAAGGCGTTGGGCTGGTCGTTCTCCATCACGCAGACGCGCGGGCGCGGCAGGCCGGCACGGTCGGCCATGGCGTGCACGTCGATGGCATAGTCGCGGATGCGCCGGTCAGGATGGCTCTCGTCGACCTCGACCGCGCCATAGGTCTTCAGCACGATCTTGTCGGCGTTCCAGTACGAGAAGGCGTTCAGGCCCACGGCGAAGACCAGGGCGATCAGCATGCCCGTGGCGCCGCCCAGCAGGAAGCCCGCCGCCATGAACAGGGCGGTCAGGCCGGCCAGCAGCATGTAGGTCTTGAAGTGGTTCATGGCTCTTTCGTCAGTCGAAGATGTCAAACAGGTCGAAGCGTTTTTTCTTGTGATGGCCGGGTTGGCCATGGCGGTAGCGGTCGTCGTCCTTGTAACGGCGCGGCTCGTCATGACGCGGCTGGGCATATTCCCGGGGAGCGTATTCCCTGGGGCGGGGGGCATAGGCGTCCTGCGGGGGCGCGGCCTGGGCCGTGGCTTCGGCGTGTTCCAGGGCCATCAGCTTTTCCAGCTCGCCGCGATCCAGCCAGACGCCCCGGCACTTGGGGCACATGTCGAACTCGACGCCGGCGCGTTGCACGGCCTGCATCGAACCATCGCAGTTGGGACACATCAGTAGCGGCATGGGCGGGGCTCCTATCCGTTGGGGATGGGTGCTCTCGACGCTGATCCGGACCGAGGGGGAGAGGGACAACCGGACCCAGACATCGAGAACACCCGATGCGGTCCGACATCACGAGTGCTTGCATCACTCGCCAGAGGGGCCCGGCCCGCTCCTAGAAATTAGGAACGCGAAAAGCCGGTTCAAGGCGGCGACGTGAAAAAAGATCAAAGATGCTCCCCCTCTGGGGGAGCTGTCGCGGAGCGACTGAGGGGGACTACGCGGCCTAAACGGAGCTGCCCCCTCTGGCCCTCTGGGCCTCCTCCGCCAGCGGCGGGAGGATCTTGCACAACATGAAGAAAAAGGCCCCGGATCGCTCCGGGGCCTTTCCGTATCTCTTCGAGGTCGAAGGCTTCTTACGAAGCGTAGAATTCGACGACGAGGTTCGGTTCCATCTTCACCGGGTACGGCACTTCCGACAGTTCCGGAGCGCGGACGAAGGTGGCCGACAGGCCCTTGACGTCGACGGTGACATATTCGGCGAAGTCGCGTTCGGCCGAGGCGACGGCTTCCAGCACCAGGGCCATGTTGCGCGAACGCTCACGGACGGCGATGACGTCGCCGGCCTTGCAGCGGTACGAGGCGATGTTGACGCGCTTGCCGTTCACGGTCACGTGGCCGTGGTTCACGAACTGGCGGGCGGCGAACACGGTCGGCACGAACTTGGCGCGATAGACGATGGCGTCCAGGCGCGACTCGAGCAGCGAGATCAGGTTTTCCGAGGTGTTGCCCTTGCGGCGCGCGGCTTCCTCGTAGGTGCGCGAGAATTGCTTCTCGGTCAGGTTGCCGTAGTAGCCCTTCAGCTTTTGCTTGGCGCGCAGCTGCAGACCGAAGTCGGAAACCTTCTGCTTGCGGCGCTGGCCGTGCTGGCCGGGGCCGTAGGACCGCTGGTTGACCGGCGACTTGGGCCGACCCCAGAGGTTTTCGCCCATACGGCGGTCGATCTTGTACTTGGCGCTATGGCGCTTGGACATCTTAGTCTCTTCAGTTCGATCCGGGCCGGCGCCTCAATTAGTAGAGGCGCGATCTCAACGGCGGCGTCGCATCAGTCCGTCATATGATTCCACGCCGCACGGCGAGCCGGCGGCGGGAAGGCGCGTTTTATGACGGAGGGGCGACGGGGAGTCAACGCCCGGGGCCCCTCCTTCGCGCTTAGGGCCGCACGATCGGATTGCGCACGCGGATCTTGCCGCCCCGCTCCACGCCATAGGCGTCGAGATAGAAGCGCATGTCGACGCCCTCGGCGATCAGGGCCCGGCACAGGTCGGGGCGCTTGCGGGTGAAGGTGAAGGTGGCCACGCCGTCGCGGCGCTGGGTCTCGACCGCGAAGTCGTCCAGCCGCGTACAGCCGTTGGACGAGACGCGCACCACCAGGGCGTCCTTGTCGATGGTCGCGCCATAGATCGGCTCGAGGTCGGACTTGGTCATGTTCATCGAGACGTTCTCGTGATCGTCGGCGTCGATGATCACGCAGGCCGAGGTCGAAAGCGCCATCGCGATGACGGCGGCGAGCGGTGCGAATTTCATTGGGTATCCCCTCCGGTGCAAACTTGACCTTGAGAGGAGCGTCCGCCGCCTGAACCCAGGATGAATTACAGGAAGTTCACAACCCTGGCGGCGCGGCGGCTGCAGACGAACGGCGTTATTTCGCCTGCGACTTCCCGTCTGCCGTGTATTACAGTGACGCTCGCCAGACACAGGGGAGCGCCATGGCCGTATCGGATCAGGAGATCAACACCGCCGTCGCCGTCACCGGGCGCTTCGAGAACGCCGGCGATCCCTGGCGCGGCGTCACGGGCGATTTCGACGGCATGGGCATTTCCTGCGGCGTGCTGCAGTGGAACATCGGCTCGGCCTCGCTGCAGCCCCTGGTCAAGGCGGTGGGGCAAGCGGTGGTGCTGCGCGAAGCGCCCACCATCGGCGCCGAACTCTGGAAGGCCTGCGGCGCCGGGGTATCGGCGGGCCTGACCATCGTGCGCGGCTGGCAGACCGGAACCAAGCTGAAGGCGACACCCGCCAAGGAGCTGGCCAGCCTGATGGGCTGCCCCGAGATGAAGGCCCAGCAGACCAGCCGCATCCGCGTGGTCGCCGAAAAGGCCGACACCCTGGCCAAGGGCTGGGCCCAAGCGGCGGGTCGGAGCGAACGGACGCTGCAGGAACTGATCTGGTTCTTCGACCTGGTCACCCAGAACGGCGGCCTGAAGGGCATTACCTATGCCGACGTGCGGGCCTTCATCCAGACCTCGACGCCGGGCCGCGCCGATGACGTGATCTGCGACTGGCTTGTGGCCGCGCCGGCGGCTTGGTGGGGTCGTCTCGACTGCGTCAAGAACGGCGGCCTGTGGCGCGACAAGATCCCCGCCGCCCAGCTCGACCTGTTCGCCCTCAGCTAGTCTGCGGTCAGGTCTCAGCACCGCCAAGGCGCGCGGCGTGGTGATGAACCGCAAGGGCTGCCCTGGCCTTCCGCAAGGGCTGGGTGAACGGCCAGCTGTTCGACTTCGCCGGCCAGTTCCTGACCGCTACAGCCGCGCGGCGTGCCAGGCCAGGTGGTCGCCGATGAAGGTGGTGATGAAGAAGTAGCTGTGGTCGTAGCCCTCTTGGCGACGCACCGTGACCTTGCGGCCGGCGCGGGTCACGCCTGCCTCGATCAGCGCGCGGCTTCAGCTGATTTTCCAAGAAGCTGTCGGCCAAGCCCTGGTCAATCAGGATGTCGTCCAGGCCGCTCCCCGCCCCATCCCCGATCAGGGCGCAGGCGTCGTGGGCCCGCCACGGGCCGCGATCCTCGCCCAGATAGGCGCTCATCGCCTTGTCGCCCCACGGGCAGTTCAGCGGCGAGACGATCGGGGAAAAGGCGCTGACCGACTTGAAACGGTCCGGGTTGCGCAGGGCGATCGTCAGGGCCCCGTGGCCGCCCATCGAGTGGCCGAAGATCCCCCGGCGCGACGGGTCCAGCGGGAAGGCGCCGTCGACGGCCTCCAGCAGGTCTTTCCTCACATAGGAATACATCTGGAAGTGCGGCGCCCACGGGGCCTGCGTGGCGTCGACATAGAAGCCCGCCCCCTGCCCCAGGTCATAGGCCGGATCGTCGGCCACACCTTCCCCGCGCGGCGAGGTATCGGGCGCAACGATGGCGATCCCGTGCTGGGCCGCATGGGCGTAGACGCCCGATTTAACCGTGAAATTGTCTTCCGTGCAGGTCAGGCCCGACAGCCAGACCAGATAGGGAAACGGGCCCTCGCCGTCCGGGGTCCACACCGTGAACTTCATCGGCGTGCCGGTGCTGGCGCTGTCGTGGCGGCAGTAGCGCAGGGTTCCGCCGTGCAGGCGGTGGGTGGCGGTGGTTTCGACGGTCATCGACGTCTTCTCCCCTTCCCCCTTGATGGGGGAAGGGTCGGGGATGGGGGTGAACAGCGGTGGCGGACGTCACTGAGGCCGCGCCTAATCCTGAAGCGGGGTCACCCCCACCCCTACCCCTCCCCCATCCAAGGGGGAGGGAAGAGTTTGCCCTAGAACGTCACCACCGTCCGGATGCTCTCACCGGCGTGCATCAGGTCGAACGCCTTGTTGATGTCTTCCAGCGGCAGGACGTGGGTGATCATCGGGTCGATCTGGATCTTGCCGTCCATGTACCAGTCGACGATCTTGGGCGTGTCGGTGCGGCCCCGCGCGCCGCCGAAGGCGGTGCCCTTCCAGACCCGGCCGGTGACCAACTGGAACGGACGGGTCGAGATCTCCTTCCCCGCCTCGGCCACGCCGATGATGATGCTCTCACCCCAGCCGCGATGGCAGGCTTCCAGCGCCTGGCGCATCACCGTGGTGTTGCCGGTGGCGTCGAAGGTGTAGTCGGCGCCGCCGTCGGTCAGGGCCACCAGATGGGCGACGATGTCGCCGTCGATGGTCTTGGGATTGACGAAGTGGGTCATGCCGAACTGGCGGCCCCATTCCTCGCGGGCGGGATTGATGTCGACGCCGACGATCATGTTGGCGCCTGCTAGGCGGGCGCCTTGCAGCACGTTCAGGCCGATGCCGCCCAGGCCGAAGACGATGACATTGTCGCCCGGCTTGACCTTGGCCGTGTTGACCACCGCCCCCACGCCCGTGGTGACGCCGCAACCGCAGTAGCAGGCGCTCTTGAACGGCGCGTCGCGGCGGATCCTGGCGACCGCGATCTCGGGCAGGACCGTATAGTTCGAGAAGGTGGAGCAGCCCATATAGTGGTGCGATGGTCTGGCCCTTGTAGGAGAAGCGGCTGGTGCCGTCCGGCATCAGGCCCTTTCCTTGCGTGGCGCGGATGGCGGTGCACAGGTTGGTCTTGCCGCTCAGGCAGCTTTTGCACTGGCGACATTCAGGCGTGTAGAGCGGGATCACGTGGTCGCCCACGGCCAGGCTGGTGACGCCGGCGCCGACCTCGACCACCACGCCCGCGCCTTCATGGCCCAGGATCGAGGGGAACAGGCCCTCGGAGTCCAGACCGTCCAGCGTATAGGCGTCGGTGTGGCAGACGCCGGTGGCCTTGATCTCGATCAGGACCTCGCCGGCCTTGGGGCCTTCCAGATCGACCTCGACGATCTCCAGCGGCTGTTTGGGCGCGAAGGCGACGGCGGCGCGGGTTTTCATCGGCAGGTCTCCGGGAACGTGAGTCGGGGGATTTTGCCGTCCCCAGGGGTTCCGGTCGAGACCCTAGACGCTCCTGGACCTCAGACCGGGGTAATTGGCGCGAAGCGGAACTGGCCGTTCAGCAGTTCAGCGCGCGGCAGATAGGTGCGCAGGGTCATCGAGAACGGCCCAGACTTCGGCGCAGGCAGCCAGTTGGCCGAACGCTCGCCGCCCGGGTCGGTACGTCCGATCCAGATATCCAGCGTCCCGTCGGCATTGCGCTTCAGCCCAGCCGTGCGGTCGCCGATCGCATAGCGGCGGAGCGGATTGTCGGTGAAGAAATACTGCCCGTCGGGCGTGACCTCGTACATCGACAGCGACCAGAAGCCGTCCAGCGGCAGCTGGGCCGGCAGGGTCAGGCGATACAGGCCGTCGCCCTTGAAATTGCCGGCGCCGTCATCGCCCGCCGCCTTCATATACATGGCCTCGGCCACCGGCAGGGCGCCCAGCCCCTGCAGGGCGACGATGGCGCGATAGAGATAGTCCTGGCCATAGTCGCCCAGATTGGCGCGCGGATAGTCGCCGGGTGCCGACGGTGCCGGCCTTCAGCCTGCCCGAGCCGACCTTGCGGGCCTTGACCTTGTCGTCGGCGGCGGCCGCGTCGAGCCAGCCCTGCCATTCGGGCCACCACGATCCGGCCTTCTGGGCCGCGGCGGCCAGCCAGGCGTCAGCATCAGCCGGGGCGGCGGTCGAGCTGGCTCGAGCAGCTTCTTCTTGTCGGCCACCGCGATGCGCGGGTGGCGCAGCGCCGTCATGGCGCCGAGCAGCTGCTTGTGGGCGGCGGCGAGGTCGGCGTCGTCATTGACCAGGGTTCGGATCAACAGCCACGCGTGGGCGGTGGCGATGCGTGTGGGATTGGGGCCTGTCGCGGCCTGGCCCGGTCCGACCAGGGTGAAGGCTCCGCCCTCGCCGCCCACCGTGCGGGTTCCCAGCACGACGTTGTTGTTGGTGAACATGTCCATCACGGCGACCGAATAGTAGCGCGTCCCGGTCACGGGGATGGTCAGGGTGACGGGACCCTTGGTCAGGTCCAGGAAGGCCGTCGAATACAGCGTGTCGTTGTTGGGCGTCGTCACCGCGCGGCCGGTATGGTCGGTCAGCGTGCGGCTGTGGTTCAGCGCATTGATCGCCGCGCCGGGCATCTTGAGCATGCGCGCCCGCGCGGTCGCCATCTCGATCAGCGGCAGAGCATAGAGCCAGGCGTCGCGCGCGGCGGCGGCGTCGTTGCCCTGCGCGTGGGCAAGGCCGGGAGCCAAGCCCAGGACTCCGGCCATGATCAGCATTTCACGACGGTTCACGATGCGCCTCCCAACCTTTGTTTTGGCGGGAGACTAGTCGCGCGGGGCCACCCTGTCTTGCATTTTGCGACACGACACGTGCCACCTGTTTGCCGCGCCGATCCGGAGCGCCGCCGGGAACGCGCCGCGCGGCCACGCCTTCTAAAGGTCAAGGAGCATCCCATGACCGACACGACCGACGACCTGGCCAAGGCCCTGAAGGCCCATCCCCACCCGCACCTGGAAGATCAGGGCGACATCGCCGCCGACGACGCCGGCGCGACGGCCATGGCCGAACGCGTCACGGAGTCTGTCGGCGTCCAGGGCGAGGCGCAGGACGAATAGAGAGCCGGAAAGCGCGCCTATCGGGCGGCGATGAACGCGCGGATGCGCTCGACGTCCGCAGGGGTGACCGGATTGTAGACCAGCATGGTCAGCTCCGGTCGCCCCTCCACCGCGAAGGTGGAAAACTCCAGGTCCAGGGCGCCCAGTTGCGGATGATGCAGACGCTTGTCGCCGTCGGCATGGGCTCTGACGTCGTTGTCCCGCCACAGGGCTTCGAACTCGGGACTGAGCCTGGACAGTTCGTCGACCAGCCGCGCCATCTCTTCGGAAGCGCCGGCCCGCACGGCGTCGGCGCGAAAGGCCCCAACCACATAGCGAGCCACGCTGCGCCAGTTCTCCTGGGCGGCGCGCACCTGCGAGTCCGCGAAGATCAGCCGCAGGATGTTGCGACCTTCCAGCGGCAGCTTGGCATAGTCGGTCAGAACCACGGCCGCCGCCCGGTTCCAGGCGATGACGTCCCAGGTCGGGGTCTTGATGATCGCGGGGCTGACCTCAAAGGCGTCCAGCACCCGTTGCAGCCGGGGCGTCACCCCTTGCGCCGCCGTGTAGGGAACCTCGGGAGATCGCCCCAGGCCCAGCCTGTACAGATGCTCGCGCTCAGGCTCGGTCAGCATCAGGCCGACGGCGATGCGGTCCAGCACGTCAGCCGAGGGCGCGCCGCCGCGCCCCTGCTCAAGCCAGGTGTACCAGGTGGGGCTGATATTGGCGCGCTGGGCGACCTCTTCACGGCGCAGGCCCGGCGTTCGCCGCCGCCCCTTGGGAAAGCCCAGGGCGACCGGATCCATGCGGGTCCGGCGATCCTTGAGAAAGGCCCCTAGCCTGTTGGTCGTCTCGATGGGCATGGGGGTCCGGGTAAGATTTATACCATGATAAGGTCACTACTATAACAGGACAATACAGCCGATTAGTTAGGCCTCCAAACGATCCCTGGAGGTTTCCCATGCGTATTTTCCTCACCGGTGCGACCGGCTTCATCGGCGCCCACATCGTCCCCGAGCTGTTGGCGGCCGGACATCAGGTGCTGGGCATGACCCGGTCGGAGGCGGGAGCGGCGGCGCTTGTCCAGGCCGGCGCCCAGGCGCATCGCGGAACCCTGGAAGACCTGTCCAGCCTGCGGGCCGGGGCGTCCCAGGCCGATGCAGTGATCCATACGGCGTTCGACCACGACTTCTCCAACTTCGTGGCCAACTGCGTCGAATGCCCGACCGCGCCACGCACGACCCTGGGCGAGGCCCTGGCCGGCTCGGACCGGCCGCTGGTGATCACCTCGGGCACGGGCCTGGGCGGCGGAAAGCCCGGACGGCCCGCCACCGAGGACGTGTTCGACCCGACCCATCCCAACCCGCGCGTCGCGTCGGAGCTGGCGGGCCAGGCGGTGTCGGCCACCGGCGTCAAGGTGATGGTGGTGCGGCTGCCGCAGGTGCACGACACCCGCAAGCAGGGCCTGATCACGCCAATCGTCGAGATTGCCCGCCAGAAGGGCGTGTCGGCCTATGTGGGCGACGGTCAAAACCGCTGGCCGGCGGCGCACGTGCTGGACGTGGCGCGGCTCTACAGGTTGGCGGTCGAGCAGGGCCAGCCCGGCGAGCGCTTCCATGCGGTGGACGAAGACGGCGTGTCGGCGCGCGACATCGCCACGGTCGTGGGCGCCGGCCTCGACTTGCCGGTCGTCTCCCTGTCGCCAGAGCAGGCGGTGGCGCATTTTGGCTGGATGGCGATGTTCGTCGGTCTAGACATGCCGGCCTCAAACGCCTGGACGCGCGAGCGGCTGGGATGGCGCCCCGAAGGTCCCGGGCTGATCGCTGATCTCGAACGGATGGACTATGGGGCTGCGGGGTCCGACTAGCCCGAAAGCCTCACCCGTCGGCCGGCGCCAGCGCCGGCCGACCTGGCGTGCGGCGTCAGCTCACCGCTTCGCGCCGGACAGCGCGAACCACGTCCTCCAGCGTCATGATCGGCGCATCGACCCACTCATGGGGGTTGGAGCCGACGACCTTGCCAGCCAGGGCCGGCGACAGGTCTTCGCGCAGATGGCCCAGGGCGCGGGGCGGCGCGATCAGGATCAGTTGGTCGAAGGCATGGTCGCGGGCGACGCCGTCCAGGTGGTGGGCCAGGTCCTTGATATAGGCGCGCTCGGCCTTGTCATTGGCGTCGCCGTCATGCGGCGCCGGCTTGCGCGAATGGGCGTGGCGCTCTTTCAGGCCGTCCAGCCAGTCCGGGCGGTCGTGCAGGGGGCCGTCCAGACGCATCTGCTCCAGCAGCCGGGCGCGGTGTCCGTCAGCGACGACGACCAGGGTTTTTGCATCGGGGATCATGAGGCGGACTCCATTCAAGCTTGAAGCTTGAACGTTGCGCGCGCGCCCGAGGTTCAACACTGACCTGGATCAATCCCGGACCGTTCGCGCGGCTCAGTTGGCGGCGGGAACCCGGGTGGCGTGCAGGAAGTCGACCACCCAGTGGCCCGCCTCACGATGCAGAGCGGCGGACTCCAGCCAGGTGACGGGTTTCATCTCGGCGGCCGTGCCGACTGCCCCGTGATTTTCCCACGCCGCCCAAGCCAGTCCGCAGCGCGTCTGGACCTCGATATCGCCCGGCGCCCATTCATAGACCACGCCCCGGTCGTGCGATTCCTTGATCAGGCTGGTCAGTTCCGCCTTGTCGAAACGCTTGCCGGTCTCGAAGGCGTGAAACGACGGCGCCAGCAGGCGGTCCAGGGCCTCCTCATCGTCCTTGGCCAGAGCCTCATAGACGGCGTGGATCGTGGTCCTGACCTGCTCCCCATCCTTGGGCGAGGCCTGGCACGCCGGCGTCGCGGCGCTGGCCATACCGGCGGTCATCAGGGTCAGTGCGGCGGCCAGCAGAGTAATGCGCATCGGGCGTCATGATCCGAATGGGGCCTGTCGCCAGCGAAGGTGTCAGCCCGGCGCCCGTTGGCCAAGGGTGACGACGTCAGAAAGGGTTTGGCAAGTCGGGCCGCGCCCTATTCCTCGACCTTGCCCGCTTTCGCCGCCAGCTTGGCCAGCACCCTGCCCCGCCCTCTCGACAGGGCCGTGATCACGCCCCGGAAGGTGCGGACCTCCTGCTCGGTCAGGCGGGCGCGGGCTAGCGGGACGCGCAGGTTGCGCACCATCGAGGGCTTCTTCTCCGGCGGATGGTAGAAGCCGGCCTTTTCCAGCTCGTCCTCCAGCTGGCCGTAGAGACCCAGCAGCGAGGCCTGATCGGCGGGGTCCTCGACGTTCTGTTCGAACTTGGCCCACGGGCGGTCATTGACCGTCATCATCCACTCATAGGCGTTGATCGACACGGCCTGGGCCAGGTTCAGCGACCGGAAGCGCTCGTGGATCGGGATGCTGATGATGCCCTGGCACAGGGCGATGTCCTGGGTTTCCAGCCCCGCCCGCTCGCCGCCGAACAGCAGCCCTACGGCGCGGCCCTGGGCCACGTCGTCCGACAACTGGATCGCCGCCTCACGGGGGGTGAGGATCGGCAGGCGCGTCTCGCGCGGACGGGCGGTGGTGGCGAACACCAGCTTCAGGTCCGAGATCGCCTCTTCCAGGGTGTCGAACACCTTGGCGTCGTTCAGCGGCCAGTCGGCGCCCGAGGCCGAGGGCCAGGCGCGCTCCTGGGGCCAGCCGTCGCGGGGGCGCACCAGGCGCAGGTCGGCCAGGCCGAAATTGGCCATCACCCGCGCCACGGCGCCGATGTTCTCGGCCAGCTGGGGCTCGTTCAGGATGACGCAGGGAGGAAGACGCGTTTCAGTCATGCCTCCCTTTGCCGCCGCTGGCGGGCTGGGCGCAAGTCCCGTGTGACTAGGCGGCGGCTTCCAGCGCCGCATCCTTTGGCCCGTAGCCGGGACGCCAGGCGATGCAGTCGGGGGCCGACAGGTCGACGTCGAACATACGCGGATGGGCGGCCAGGGCGTCGTGGCGCATCGGCGTCACCTTTTTCAAAACCTTGGAGGCGGCCCAGTAGAGCGGCTTCATCGCGGTGGTGGTCGCGCGCGTCCTGGGGTTCAGGCCCAGCGACCGCCGCATGACGCCCTTGGTGTAGAAGGTCCCGTTGGTCAGCATCGAGGTCGGGGTGGTGAATTCCACCGACACCGACACATTGAAGCTCTCGCCGTTCACGACGCGGTGCGGGGCGTGCAGCGGCCAGGTGACCCCGGTTCCGGAGGTCAAGCGCACCGGATCGGCGCCGGCGTCCAGCGCGGCGTCGTAGGGAATGTTGCCCAGGTTCTCGCGCAGGACCACGCCCTCATAGTCGGCGTCGGCCAGATAGGGCTCGATCGCCGGATAGAGGTGCATCGTCTTCTCGCCGCGCAGGTGCCACAGCATCGTTTCGGCCTGGTCGCAGTGGTAGAACACCTGGCAGCCGGGCGCCGAGACCAGCACCGAGCCGTGGGCCCGCAGGATCTTCGCGCCCGTGGCCTTGGAAAACTCGGCCAGCAATTGATCCAGCACCGGACGGTACAGCGGGTTCTCGTTCATGGCCCGGCGGATGTTCAGCCAGACGCGGCCGCGATGGGCGGCCTCGATCAGGTCGGCGCCGCTCATGCCCTTGGCCTCGCCGCCGGCCCAGGTCTCGTTGGACATCGGCTTGCGGCTCATGGTGCAGATGTCCAGGCTGTCGCGCGGATGGCTGTCGAGCAGGCTGGCAAGGGCCTCGTCGGTGAACAGACCGGTCTCCAGCAGGCGATGCTGGAAGGTGACCACCTCGCGCCGGAACAGGCGGCGCTTCTCGTCCGTCCAGTCGGCCAGCAACTGCGAGGGCGCGGCGGGGGCGGAAACGTCGGTCATGGCGCTGTGTCCTTTTGGTGCAACCAGAAGGATTTCCAGCAAGCCGGGCGCCAGGCATGGCGCCATTCGCCGTCGCCGCGCGTTTGCGGTCCAGCTTGTCCTCGAGAGACCACCCATGCTTCGCCGCGCCTTCCTGCTGTCCGCCGCCGCCCTGCTCACCGCCTGCAAGGCCGAGCTGATGCTGGGCCAGTTGGAGCCGGTGTTCGCCGGCAAGGACCTGAGACAGCGGTTCCAGGTTCTGGCCGACGGGGCCGCGCCCGGCGTGCTGGGCGTCGCGGTTCGCGATTGCCAGACGGGCCAGACCATCGCCTTCAACGGCGAGCACCCCTTTCCGCTGCAGAGCGTCTTCAAGGCGCCGCTCGGCGCGGCCGTCCTGGCCGAGGTCGACGCCGGCAAGCTGCGCCTGGACCAGACCATCACCATCCGCGACATCGACCTGTCGCCGCCGTTCAGCCCCATCGCCGACGCCTGGCCGGACCGCACCGACTACACCCTGGCAGAGCTGCTGGAACGAGCCAGCGGGGCCAGCGACAACACCGCCGCCGACGTGCTGATGAAACTGATCGGCGGCCCCGGCGTGCTGACCGCGTGGCTGGTCCAGAAGAAGATCGAGTATTTCCGGGTGGATCGCTACGAGCGCCAGCTGCAGCCCGAGATCGCCGGCATGGCCTCGTTCCGCGCCGACTGGAAGGGCGAGGCCAACTACCGCCCCGTGCTGCTGTCCGTGCCGGAAGCGACCCGCCGCGCGGCGACGGCGGCCTATCTGGCCGATCCCCAGGACACCGCCACGCCGATCGCGGCGGTCACCTTCCTGGAAGCGCTGCGGGCGGGGGAACTGATCTCAAAGCCTTCGACCGAACGGTTGCTGGGGATCATGAACCGGACAACGACCGGGGCCAACCGCCTGAAGGCCGCCCTGCCCGACGGCGCGACCCTGGCGCACAAGACCGGCTGGGCGCGCACCGACCTGGGCCTGAACCCGGCCACCAACGACATCGGGATCTACACGCTCAAGGATGGTCGCCAGTATGCCGTGGCCGTGTTCCTGAGCGGATCGACCGCGTCGGACGACCAGCGCGACGCGGTGATCGCCGAGGTGGGCCGGATCGTCCTCAGGGCGGCGGGGGCCTAGAGCCTTTTAGCTTCATATGGAATCATATGAAGCGTTCAAAAAGGCTCTAGATCATACACTTAGAGCGCGATATCCGCCGAAACCGCGTGCACTTTCGGCTATCGCGCTCTAGAGCGCTACTCCGCCGCGCTGGCCGATTCCGCCGCGGCCGCCGCCAGCCGCACGCCGGCCAGGGCGCTCAGCAGCTGGTCGGGATGCAGGGGCTTGGCCAGATGGAGATCGGCGCCGGCGGTCCTGGCCGAGACGATGTGCTCTTCCATGGCGTTGGCGGTCAGCATGATGATCAGCACCGGCGGACGGCCCAGCTCCGCCTCGTGCGCCCGGATCGCCCGGGTGGCGGTCAGGCCGTCCATGATCGGCATCTGCATGTCCATCAGCACGGCGTCGAAGGTCTGGCGTTCGAAGGCCTCGAGCGCGGCCGCGCCGTCCTCGACCATGGTCAGGTCCACGCCGAACGGTTCCAGCACCACCTCGACCACCTTGCGGTTGGTGGGGTGGTCTTCGGCCACCAGTACCCGCAGGCCCTCCAGGGAGATCTCGTCCTCGGGCTGGTCGGGCGCGTCGCCGGCCGAAACCTCGCAGCGCGGCAGGGGCAGCTCGACCAGGAAGGTGGCGCCCGCCCCCATCACAGCCCGCGCATCGATCCGGCCGCCCATCATCTCGGCCAGGGCCGCCGAGATCGACAGGCCAAGACCGGTGCCGCCGAACTGCCGGGTGATCGACTGGTCAGCCTGGACAAAGCGCTTGAACAGGCGCTCGCGCACGGTGTCATCGAAACCCACGCCGGTGTCGGCCACCGTGAACACCAGCATGTCGCCGGACCGCTCGACGATCAGGCTCACCGAGCCCTTGGCCGTGAACTTCACCGCATTGGCCAGCAGGTTGGAGAGGATCTGGCTGATCCGGCCGCAGTCGCCCAGATAGCTGCCCTCGGCGTCCGGCGTGATCGACCAGGTGAAGGTCAGGTTCTTGGCGGCGGCGGCGGCGGCGTGCAGCTCGGCCATTCCGCGCACCAGGCGTTCCAGGTCGAACGGCCCGGTCGTCAGCTGGAACTGGCCGGCCTCGATCTTGGACACGTCGAGAATGTCGCCCAGCACCTGCTCCAGCAGCCGGCCCGATGAGGTGACCAGGGCGGCCAACTCGCGGCGCACCGCCGGATCGCTCTCCCCGGCCAGCCGGTCACCGATGGCGATCACCCCGTTCAGCGGCGTCCGCAGCTCGTGGCTCATATTGGCCAGGAAGACCGACTTGGCCTGGTTGGCGCGCTCCAGCTCGGCGGTGCGTTCGGCGACGCGATCCTCCAGCGACCGCAATAGCTCCTCGTTGCCCTCACGCTGCCGGCGCAGACTGCGCGCCAGGTCGCCGATCTCGTCAGGGCGCGACTCGACCGCCCGCGCCTCCTCGCGGTCGCCGGTGCGCTGGGCCCGGGCCAGCACACCCAGCGGCCAGGCCACCTCGCGGCTGATCACGCGGTAGAGCAGCAATACCTGAACCACCACCCCAAGGACACCAAACAGCAGCACCCACGACGCGGTCCTAATCGCCGACCAGATCAGGTCGCCCGACGGGAAGCTCATCAGGAACCACCAGTTGGGCTCCTTCAGGCGGCCATAGGCGATGATGCGGTCGCCGCGGTTGTCGCGGATGGCGCCGACGTCCCGGCCCTGACGGCGGATCTGGCTCATGATCTCGCCGATATGGGCCTGGGCCTCGGCCGAGCGCAGACGGGCGATGTCGACCACGCCCTTGCTGGCCAGGCCCGGCGCGGCGATCAGCTCGCCGTCGTCAGAGACGATCATGTTGCTTCCGCCCGGCAGGGACTCGGCCATGGCCCTCAGCAGATACGAATTCAGCGACAGACTGGTGCCAAAGACGCCCATGAACTGATCATGGAAATAGAAGGGCGTCACGCACGCCGCGTTCAGACCCCGGCCACTGGGATCGGAAATCAGCCGGCGAAGCTTGGTGCACCGCATCACCCGCTCGGGATTGTTCTCCGGCAGGGCCAGCTGGGTCATCTCCTCCTTGGCGATGTCCAGGGTCGGCGGGGCGTTTTGGCGGTAGTAGAGCAGCTTGTCCGGCCGTTTGGGTCCGAACATCACCAGTCGGGTCTTGGGCGTGAAGAAGTAGAAGTTGTCGTAGTGATGGATCTCGGTCTCGCCGGTGTTGGCCACCACTTCCATCGCGGACACGAACAGAGCCCGCTCTTCGCGGCTCAGGGTTTCGGCCTGGGGGAGATAGCCGCCGATCCCGTAGACGAAATGCGGCCCCGCGCGGACGCCGTCGAACAGCCCGGGCGCGGTGCGCCGGGTGCCGTCGCCAAACTCGGGATAGAGAACGTTGAACTCGCGCTGCGCGTCGGCGGCGTCGCGGCTGTCAAGTCGCTGGGTCAGGGCCTGGCTGGCGGCCGCGTGCACCTTCACCAGGTCCGAGAACAGGCGGTCCTCGGTCTTGACCCGCTGGCCCACATATTCGGTCAGGTGGCGCATCTGGGTGTCGGCGGCGCTCTTCTGCACGAAGACGAACGCGACGGCGGTCGCGACGCCGGTGACGGCGATCGACAGCACCGCGACAATCACCAACAGCCGCTTGGCCAGCGGCGAGGCGATCTCGGCATGGGGTCTAAGGCTCAGCACGCCCTATCAAATTCCTCTGCCCCGGATCAGGGGCCTGCGTCAGTTCATCACAGGGCAGGACGGCCTAACAGGGGCTGAAGATCACCTGCGCGAAGCGAGTCGCTTTTCCCTTTACGCGCAACAGTCTATAGCCACCCCGTCCGCGCCCGCGACCTGGCCCTGTGCGCCAGATTGCCTCAGGCGCGCCACCGCGAGAGGAAAGACCCAGCAATGGCCAAGATCAAAGTCGCCAATCCCGTTGTCGATATGGACGGCGACGAAATGACCCGGATCATCTGGAAGCTTATCAAGGATAAGCTGATCTTCCCGTATCTGGACCTGGAACTCGACTACTACGACCTGTCGGTCGAGAATCGCGACGCCACCAACGACCAGGTGACGATCGACGCCGCCGAGGCGACCAAGAAGCACGGCGTCGCCGTCAAGTGCGCCACCATCACCCCCGACGAGCAGCGCGTCACCGAATTCAATCTCAAGAAGATGTGGAAGTCGCCCAACGGCACGATCCGCAACATCCTGGGCGGCGTGATCTTCCGCGAGCCGATCATCTGCCAGAACGTTCCGCGCCTGGTGCCCGGCTGGACCCAGCCGATCATCGTCGGCCGCCACGCGTTCGGCGACCAGTACAAGGCCACCGACTTCCTGTTCCCCGGCAAGGGCCTGTTGACGATGAAGTTCGTCGGCGAGGACGGCACGGTCATCGAGCACGAGATCTACAAGGCCCCCGGCGCCGGCGTGGCGATGGGCATGTACAATCTCGACGAGTCGATCCGCGACTTCGCGCACGCCTCGTTCGCCTACGGCCTGGGCCGCGGCTATCCGGTCTATCTGTCGACGAAGAACACCATCCTGAAAGCCTATGACGGCCGCTTCAAGGACATCTTCCAGGAGATCTTCGACGCCGAATACGCCGACAAGTTCAAGGCCGCCGGCATCCACTACGAGCACCGCCTGATCGACGACATGGTGGCCTCGGCCCTCAAGTGGTCGGGCGGCTATGTCTGGGCCTGCAAGAACTACGACGGCGACGTGCAGTCCGACATCGTCGCCCAGGGCTTCGGCTCGCTGGGCCTGATGACCTCGGTCCTGATGACCCCGGACGGCAAGACGGTGGAAGCCGAAGCCGCCCACGGCACCGTGACCCGTCACTATCGCCAGCACCAGAAGGGTCAGAGCACCTCGACCAACTCGATCGCCTCGATCTTCGCCTGGACGCGTGGCCTGGCTCACCGCGCCAAGCTGGACGACAACCAGGACCTGGCCAACTTCGCCCTGACCCTGGAAAAGGTCTGCGTCGACACCGTCGAAAGCGGCTTCATGACCAAGGACTTGGCCCTGCTGGTCGGCGACAAGCAGTCGTGGCTGACCACCGAAGGCTTCCTCGACAAGATCGACGAGAACCTGAAGAAGGCCATGGCTTAATTCATCCGCCCCCTATGGGGGCGGACGACCGCGAAGCGGTCCGGTGGGGGCGAGTAGTCGAAAGACTGGCCCCCTCCGCGCGGAGCCTGTCCTCGGGCGCGCTCCTCCCCCGTAGGGGGAAGATGAAGACGATCAGCGCTCCTCGGGAAACCGAGGGGCGTTTTTCGTTTGGGGATCTGCCCTTCTCTCCCGCTCTCCCCGGCGAAAGCCGGGGCCCAGATTCAGCCTGAGCGTTTGGGGATGACGCGCCTTCTGACGGAGCCAGAACAACGCCCGCTATGGGTTCGATCTGGACCCCGGCTTTCGCCGGGGAGAGCGGCGTTTTAGGGTCTGGGGGTGCACCCGCTGCCCCGCCTAGCGGCCGTCTTTCAGGGCGGTGAGGTGGCCCTACCCCGCCGCCCGTGATCTCCCAATGGGCGCGCTAGATGGGTGTGGCCGCAAGAAGACGCGGGTACCAAGCCAGAGGCGCGGCGCTACTGCGGGCGTCCAATCAGGTCGATGAACAGCCATTCATCATCGTAACGTCGGCGAGATAGGTAGCTATAGCCTCGTCACTGTCGAGGTATTCCGCCGGATCGAAGGGCCGGGTTTCCACGTCAAACCTCTTGGGCGAAAGTCGATTATCGCGCCGCCGGCGCCCCGCGCAGCAGGCCTTCGGTGCTGAGGTCCTCGTCCAGGTCCGGCCAGTGAATGCCGTATCCACCGCCCGCGACTTCCCAATGGGCACGCTGCGCCGGCGTGGCCTTCAGCAGGCGCGGATACCAGGCGAGCGGCGCGGCGATGCTGCGGCCGTCCATGAGTTCGACCACCAGCCGTTCATCATCACAGCGGACGTCGCGCACGCGCTCGTCAGCGGCTGTCGCCAAAATGCTCATGCCATGCCTCCACGAGGGTGACCCTGTGCTCGCGCACAAGGGTCAGGATAACATTCAACTCGTGCGCCCGGTAGCCGAGGTTGCGCGCCAGAGCCACGGGCGTCAGCCACGCCTTCAGGGATGCGTCGCCCCTATCGACATGGACGTGCGGCGGCTCGTTCGGCTCATGGCTGTAAAAGTAGAACCGGTAGCCGTTGATGCGCAGGATTGTGGGCACCGATAATTCTACTCATGGTAGATTTATCTCGTCAATACCACCTCTGTTTCCCTTCCGCTCCTCACCGCACCCCCGACCGCGCCGTCGGCGCCAGCCGGAGCCTCTGCATCACCCCCGCGTCCGAAGCTCCCGCCTCCACGGCCGCCAACGCCGCCTCATCCGCATAGGCCGTCATCCAGACCAGCACCCGCTCGCCCTCGCGCACCGGCAGGCGGGGAAAGGTGTTTTCGGCCGGGTTGGTGACCCAGGCGGCGAGGATCTCGGCGCCGGGGTGACGGGGGTCGGGCACGTCTAGCGCGGTGTCGAGGGTCTGGACGGTGAGGGTCAGCAGCCGGTCGCCGCCGGCCCAAGGCTTGCTCGCCTCCCCGAGCGCGGTTTGGGCCGGCAGGGGGGGGGGCTGCAGCAGCAGGACGTCGTCGCTGTCGATCATGGTCGCGTTGGCCGCGTCGCGATGGGCGGCCCAGACCGGGCCCTCATAGAAGGCGGTCAGAGCCGCGCGCCGCTGGTCCATGTCGGTGAAGCCGCGCAGCCAGACGAAGCGGTTGGGGTCGTCCAGGTCGCGGAACAGGCCGATCAGGGTGACGCCCGCCGCCTGCTGGCTCTCGACGAATTCACGCTCGAACAGGGTGATCAGATCATCGCGCCGGCCCGGATGCAGGGTGTATTGGCGAAGCTCGACGACGGCGGGGCTGGGGATGGTCATGGTGTCTCACTCGCCGAGGTCTACTGGCCGGAGTCCGCTGGCCGGGCGGCGCGCCCGCGCGACAGGCCTAGCGCGCGGCGGCGCCAGAAGCTGTCAGCAGAAAGCCTGTCCACCCCGCCATCCACGCTTAAGACGTTGAAATGGCTGGCCGGGAACAGCGCTTATCCCCCGCTCCATGCGTCGCCGTATACTGTCTTCACCTTGAGGCGATGGGGAGGGCGCGTGGCCAGCGACCTTCGCGGCCTTGGGGGGCGATCGAGCGGAGACGCGCTCGTCGACGGCGTCGGTTCTCCGCGTGGGGATCGGCGCGACCTCCATCCCTCTGGCGGCGGTCGGCCGTGGAAAACAAAAACGACGTGGGATGACAGGGTTGGCGAGGGCGGCAGGCGAGCGGAAACGTTCGCGGTCCGGGATCAGGCCTCGCGGCCTGGCCCGCCGTCGGCGGCCTAGACGGTCTGGCGTCAACAGCGCCCAGGGGCCGGAAGCCGTCGAATAAACGGTCGCGCGGAGCGTTCTGTCCGAGTCGAAACGGTATTTTCCCAAGTCTCCGGGCCCGGCCCGGACGCTCCGCATCCCTCCCCCATCTTCGCAGCGAAAGCGCGAGGCCGAGACCTCGCGCCTCATCTCAAAGGAGTTCCCATGCCCCGTAGCCGCACCCGAGCCCGCCTGTACCCCCGCACCGCCCCCACCCACGATCCGGCCTGGCCGAAAGCGCGCAGGGCGCGGCTGTATCGCGAGTTCGACAAGCGCATCGACAAGCTGTTCGCCCTGAAGGCCCTGGACGAGGCGCGCGACGCCCAGGTTCGGGCCGCCAAGGCCGCCCAGGTTCAGGACGCCCAGGTTCGGCCGGCGTCTCGCTGGCGGCCTCGGCGGCGGCATGCGAGCGCCTCGCCCCGCGCGAAGCCCCTTGCGAGGCGGCGGCGATTACCCCTTCTATGCCGCGTTAACCTTCACTGGCCCGAGACCCGACATGAGTTTGCAGAAGCGGATCTGGGACCTGATCGTCCTGGGGATCTTCGTGTTCGCGGCGGCCTTCGCCACGGCGCCGTGGTTCGCCTTCCGGGCCCTGAAGGCGGCTGCGCAGTACGAAGACGTGCAGGCGATCAACGAGCTGGTCGACTTTCCGTCCGTGCGGCGCAGCCTGACCGGCCAGCTGCAGGAGGACGCTCCGGCGACGGCCGCCGAGCCGCCCTCGATCTGGCGCGACCCTCTGGGCGCGATGCGGCGGGCCATCGAGCCCATCGCCCCGCCCGAGCCCAAGGTCGATCGCTACCTGACCGTCGCCGGCCTCTGGGCCCTGACCCGGGGCTATGCGCCGGGCGCGGCGCCGGCCGGGCCAGCCCGTCCCGAGACAACGACCGGCAAGGTCAAGGCCACGATCCAGGGCCCCTATCCGACCATCGTCTACTGGGATCCCAACCGGGTGCGGGTGGGCATGAAGCGGCCCGGCGATCCCCGCCGCGTGACGGTGTTCACCTTCCAGCGGCGCGCGCTGTTCACCTGGAAGCTGGTCCACATCCGGCTGCCGCGTGATGATCGCCAGGCCGCCAGTCGCGCTGTCACGGAAGCATCAAGCTAGGCTGATAACGCCGTAGGGTCCTCCCGCTGGAAGCCCACGCCATGATCCGTCTCGCCCGCCCGCTGCTGCTCGCCGCCGCCTCGCTGCTGGCCATGACAACGGCCGTGGCGGCCCAGCCGACCGCCTGGTCCCGCCCGAACGTCGCCACCGCGCAGGGCGCGGTCACCGTGGAGTTCAAGGGCGCCAGGCTGGTCAATCACGGCCTGATGGGGGCCGGCCGGCTGGCGGCCTCGACCCGCGATTTCCACGGCGACACCCTGGGCTCGTTCTCGGCCATGGCCATCACTGACTGGCGCCGGCTGGCCGACGGGACCTATGCCGGCAGCCTTACCACCCTGCCCGATCGCGGCCCCAACGGCGTGGGCACGATCGTCGGCACCTCCGACTATGCCGGCCGCCTGCACCGCTTCAGCTTCACCTTCGCGCCCCATGTCGGCGCGGGCGTCGCCGCCCCCGACCAGGTGAGGCTGACCCCGACCGGTGGCCTGCTGCTGAAGGACGCTAAGGGTCAGACCTTCACGGGCCTGGACCCGGCTGAACCCGCCGCCGCCGGCCGCACCAGCCTGGACAGCGAGGGCCTGGCCATCGCCGCCGACGGCGGCTTCTACGTGTCCGACGAATATGCCGCCAACATCTACCGCTTCGACAAGACCGGCGCCCTGAAGGGCGTGATCGCCCCGGTCGCGGCCGTGGCCCCGATGAGCGGCGGCGCGCTGATGCTGACCGGCGCCAAGGCCCCGGAGACCGGTCGTCGCAACAACCAGGGCCTCGAAGGGGTCAGCATCGTCCCGGGCGGCAAGCGCCTGGCCGCCCTGCTGCAGAGCGCGACGGTGCAGGACTCGGCTCCGGGCAAGGACGCCGACCAGAGCCGGGCCAACACCCGCCTGTTCCTGTACGACATCAGCCAATCCGCCACCCCGTCCGCGCCGGTGGCGGAATATGTCGTCCAGCTGCCGGTGTTCCGCAACAAGGGCGACGGCGCCGCGCCGGACAAGACCGCCGCCCAGTCCGAGATCCTGGCCCTGAACGATCACCAGTTCCTGGTCCTGGCCCGCGACGGCAACGGACGCGGCAACGGCGCGACCCGGCCGGCGGTGTATCGCAGTGTGCTGCTGATCGACACCACCGGCGCGACCAACCTCGCCGGCACGCCCTACGAGACCTCGGCCCGGCCCATCGCACCCAATGGCGTGCTGGAGGCGGGGATCGTCCCGGTCAGCCAGGTCGAACTGGTCAACCTGATCAACCCCGGCCAGCTGGCGCGGCTTGGCCTCAACGTCGACAACGCCGCGTCGAACGCCTTCACCCTGCCCGAGAAGTTCGAGGCCCTGTCCCTGGTCCCGGCCCTGGATCCCAAGGCCCCCCACGACGCATTCCTGTTCATCGGCTCGGACAACGACTTCCAGACCGCCAGCGGCATGGTCGGCGGCGTCGCTTTCGACGCCGGGGTCAAGGCCGCCGACGGCAGCCCGGCCGGCGACACCGACAACCTGATCCTCGTCTATCGCCTTACCCTGCCGGGCTGGTCGCCGACCGCCGCCAGGTGATAGAGCGGGGCGTCCTCCCACCCGGAATCCACGCCCCGTGATCCATCTCGTGCTCGACGTCCTGTCGCGGGTGCTGCCGTTCTTCCTGCTGGTCGGCGCCGGCGTGGCCCTGGTCAGACTGCGTCTGCTGGATCAGGGCATGTCGCAGGGCCTGTCGACCTATGTGTTCTGGATCGGCTTCCCCGCGCTGCTGATCCACTCGCTGTCGCGGATCGGCACGCCGGGACCGGCCCTGGCCTGGGGCCTGGCGGCCTTCGCCGGGGCGGCCCTGACGGTGATGGCGGGACTGCTGCTTGCGGGCCTGGCGCTGGGCTGGACCCGCGAGGAACGGGCCGGCGCCGCACTGTCCGGCGGGCTTGGCAACAGCGCCTTCCTGGGTCTGCCCGTCGCCGCCGCCGTGCTCGGCCCCGAAGCGGCCCGACTGGCGGCCGGCGTCGTCGCCGTGGACTTCGTGCTGATCGCCGCGACCGGCATCGCGCTGCTGGGCTGGGCGGCGGGCCGCTCGATACCCGGCTCGGCGCTGCGGGCGCTGGGCAACCCGATCGTCGCGGCATCCCTAATCGGCGTGGTCATGGCGCTGACGGGCCTGGCCCTGCCCGATCTGCTCGATCGCGCTGTAGGCGCCGCAGCGGTGTCGGGCAGCCCCGTGGCGCTGGTGGCCCTGGGCGCGGCCCTGGCCCTGCGATCGTCCGAAAGCCAAGCCGCGCCACGCACCGCACCCGTGCTGCTGGCGGCGGCCAAGCTGCTGGCGCAACCCGTCCTGACCTGGCTGGCCGTGGGCCTGACCGACGCGCCACCGGCCTTCCGCCTGGCCGCCACCCTGCTGGCCGCCACCCCGACGGCGGTAAACGTCTTCATCCAGACCCGCGCCCTGGGCGTGTTCGCCCGAGGCGGCGCCCGAACCGTGGCCCTGACCACGGCGGCCGCCTGCGTGACCCTGTCGGCTGTCGCGATACTGCTGACACGAGGTGTCAGCTAGTTACCGTTCCGTGGTCGCCGAGCATCGTTCACCTCACTAGCTTTCGACCGAGGAGGACTTCGTCATGATCAGCTACATCACCATCGGCGCCAGCGACATCGACCGCGCCGGAAACTTCTATGACGCCGTGCTCGGCGCCCTGGGCAGTCAGCGGCTGTGGCGCCAGGGCGACTGGATCGGCTACGGGCCGGACCAGGACCACGCCACGGTGATGATCTGCAGCCCCGAGAATGGCCAACCCGCAAAAGCTGGCAACGGCATCATGGTGGGCCTTAAGGCCGAGACGCCGGAACAGGTGGATGCCTTCCATGCCGCCGCCATGGCCAACGGAGGAAGCTGCGAGGGTCAGCCCGGACCGCGCCCAGCCTATGGCGAGGGCTACTACCTGGCCTATGTCCGCGACCCGGACGGCAACAAGCTGTCGGCCTTCCTCAAGTCCTGACCGGCGTGAAAAACCCGCCGCCTCGGCCGAGGCGGCGGGTTGCTGGTGTCATCGACGGGGCGGGATCAGCCGGCCAGCGCCGCCTTGATTGCATGCCAGACCGTCCTGGGCCTTGCGTCGTCGGGGGCGCCGCCCTGGGCGAAGTCGGGTTTGCCGCCCGCGCCCTGGCCGCCCATGGCGATGACGGCGGCCTTGGCCAGCTCGGCCGCGTTGAAGCGGCCGGTCAGCTCGGCGGCGACGGCCACGGCCACGGCGGCCTTGCCGTCGGCGGTGCCGACGATGGCCACCACGCCCGCCTGCTTCTTGAACTCCTCGGCCACGCCGCGCAGGCCCTTGCCGTCGACGCCGTCCAGAACCTTGGCGATCAAGGCCGTGCCATTGACGTCCTCGGGGCCAGCCGCCGAGCCGCCGCCGCCACCCAGGGCCAGCTGCTTCTTGGCTTCTGCCAGTTGCTTCTCCAACGACTTGCGCTCGGCGATCAGGGCCTCGACGCGGGCGCCGACCTCCAGCACCGGGGTCTTGAACTGGTCGGCCAGGGCCTTGGCGACGCCGGCCTGGTCCAGCAGGAAGCGGCGGGCCGCCTCGCCGGTCAGGGCCTCGATGCGGCGGATGCCGGCGGCCACGCCCTGCTCCGAGACGATCTTGAACAGCGCGATGTCGCCGGTGCGGGCCACGTGGGTGCCGCCGCACAGCTCGACCGAATAGGCCTTGCCGGCGTCGACCAGCGACTTGCCCAGGGTCAGCACCCGGACGCTGTCGCCGTACTTCTCGCCGAACAGCGCCACGGCGCCGGCCTCGATGGCCTCCTGCGGCGCCATTTCCTTGGTCTCGGCCGGGACGTTCTGGCGGATCACCGCGTTGACCTCGGCCTCGATGCGCTCAATCTCGTCGGGCGACAGGGGGCCGCCGTGGCTGAAGTCGAAGCGCATGCGCTCACCATCGACCATCTGGCCCTTCTGGGCGACGTGCGGGCCCAGCACATGGTGCAGGGCGGCGTGAACGAGGTGGGCGGCCGAGTGGTTCGAGCGAGTGGTGGCGCGGCGCGCGGCGTCCACTGAAGCGACCACGCTGTCGCCGACCTTGAGGTCGCCGGCCAGTTCGACGCGGTGAACATAGAGCTCGCCGGCCTGCTTCTGGGTGTCGACCACGCGGCTTTCAACGCCACCGATCTCGATGACGCCCGCATCGCCAGCCTGACCGCCGCTCTCGGCGTAGAAGCTGGTGCGGTCCAGCAGAACCTCGACGGTCTGCCCGGCGGTGGCGGCTTCAACCTCCGCGCCGTCGACCAGGATGGCCTTCACCACGCCCGTCGTCTCGGTGGTGTCATAGCCGACGAAGTTGGTCGGGCCCGAGCGTTCCTTGATGCCGAACCAGGCGGCCGCCGCGCCGGTCTGGCCCGAGCCGGCCCAGTTGGCGCGGGCCATGGTGCGCTGGCGATCCATGGCCACGTCGAAGCCATCGGTGTCGACCGTGATCCCCTTGGCGCGCACGGCGTCCTGGGTCAAATCGAGCGGGAAGCCGTAGGTGTCGTAGAGCTTGAAGGCGGTTTCGCCGTCCAGCACGCCGCCGGCCGACAGGTTGGCGGTGGCCTCGTCCAGCAGGCCCATGCCGCGACCCAGGGTGACGCGGAAGCGCTCTTCTTCCTGGCGCAAGGTCTCGACGATCGAGGCCTCGGCGCGGCGCAGTTCGGGATAGGCCTGACCCATCTCGGCCACCAGGGTCGGGGCCAGACGGTGCATCAGGGGCTCCTGCGCGCCCAGCAGATACGCGTGGCGCATGGCCCTGCGCATGATCCGGCGCAGAACATAGCCGCGCCCTTCGTTCGAGGGCGTGACGCCATCTGCCAGCAGGAACGAGGTCGAGCGCAAGTGGTCGGCGATGACGCGGTGCGACGGCGCCCAGTCCCCCTCGGCCTTGACGCCGGTCAGCTCGACGCTGGCGGCGATCAGCGTCTTGAACAGGTCGACATCGTAGTTGTTGTGCACGCCCTGCAGCACGGCCGCGACGCGCTCCAGGCCCATGCCGGTATCGATCGAGGGCTTGGGCAGCGACAGGCGCTCGCCGCCGGCCAGCTGCTCGAACTGCATGAAGACCAGGTTCCAGATCTCGATGAACCGGTCGCCGTCTTCATCAGGGCTGCCCGGAGGGCCGCCGGCGATGCCTTCGCCATGGTCGAAGAAGATCTCCGAGCACGGACCGCAGGGGCCGGTGTCGCCCATCGACCAGAAATTGTCGCTGGTCGGGATGCGGATGATGCGGTCGTCGGACAGGCCGGCGATCTTGCGCCACAGCGCCGCCGCCTCGTCGTCGGTGTGGTAGACCGTGACCAGCAGCTTGTCCTTCGGCAGGGCGAAGTCGCGCGTCAGCAGGGTCCAGGCGTGGGTGATCGCCTCTTCCTTGAAGTAGTCGCCGAACGAGAAATTGCCCAGCATCTCGAAGAAGGTGTGGTGGCGGGCGGTGTAGCCGACATTGTCGAGGTCGTTGTGCTTGCCGCCGGCGCGGACGCACTTCTGCGAGCTGACCGCGCGCGGATAGGCGGGCGTCTCTGCGCCAGTAAAGGCGTTCTTGAACGGCACCATGCCGGCATTGACGAACAGCAGGGTCGGATCGTTCTGCGGCACCAGCGGCGCCGAAGGCGTGATCGCGTGATCGGCCTTGCCGAAATAGTCGAGGAAGGTGCCGCGGATCTCGTTCAGGCTGGGCATGGGCGTCTCTAGGATCTCGATAGAGTCCGGCTGTCCGGAGGTTGGGGCTGCATAGCGCGGTTTTCGGCGGAGTGGAAACCGAGTTGGCGTCAGGTGTGGGCCGTGGACGGATATGGGGCGGTTGGTGACAGCCACTTGCCCCCTCGGCGCCTCCGGTCACGAGTATGAGATTGGTTCATCGGCGCCGTCGCTGAACGCATGATGGGAAGAATGACTGGGCGGCAGCCCGGTTGGAGCGAGCCCACCAAACCCGCCCGCCCTCTCAGCCTCTTCGGGTGCCTCCCCTTCACGCGGCGATAAACGAAATCGGACGCCTGGCATGGGGTCCAGGCGTCCGGGGGATCGCGGCCTTCGCGGCGGGGAGCCACGGGCGTCATAGTCAGGCGGGAAACGCCCGGGCAGGCAAAGGTCGCGAAACCTGTTGGGGACTATTCGTCGCCGTCCTCGGGACCGCCGACCAGAAGCTCTTCCTCGATCTTCTGGGAAGACTTGCGGACCGCAGCTTCGATCTCGTTGCACATGTCCTTGTTAGCCTTCAGGAATTCGCGAGCGTTATCGCGACCCTGGCCGATGCGCTGGCTGTTGTAGGAGAACCACGAGCCAGCCTTGTCGATGATCCCGGCCTTGACGCCCAGATCGATGATCTCGCCCAGCTTGGAAATCCCCTCGCCGTACATGATGTCGAACTCGACCTCACGGAACGGCGGGGCGACCTTGTTCTTGACCACCTTGACCCGAACATTGTTGCCGATGATCTCGTCGCGCACCTTAACCGAGCCCGTGCGACGGATATCCAGGCGCACCGAAGCGTAGAACTTCAGCGCATTGCCACCCGTCGTGGTCTCGGGGCTGCCGTACATCACGCCGATCTTCGTGACGGATCTGGTTGATGAAGATGACCAGGGTGCCGGCCTTGGAGATCGAGCCGGTCAGCTTGCGCAGGGCCTGGCTCATCAATCGGGCCTGAAGACCCGGCAGGCTGTCGCCCATCTCGCCTTCGATTTCGGCCTTGGGCGTCAGGGCCGCCACTGAGTCGATGACCACGATGTCGACCGCGCCCGAGCGGACCAGCGTATCGGTGATCTCGAGAGCCTGCTCGCCGTTGTCGGGCTGCGAGACCAGCAGGTTGTCGAGATTGACCCCCAGCTTGAACGCATAGCCCGGATCCAGCGCATGCTCGGCGTCGACGAACGCAGCAGTGCCGCCAGCCTTCTGGACCTCGGCCACGACGTGCAGAGCCAAGGTCGTCTTGCCCGAGCTTTCAGGGCCATAGATCTCGATCACCCGGCCCTTGGGCAGGCCGCCGATGCCGAGCGCGATGTCGAGCCCAAGCGAGCCGGTGGAGACCGACTCCATCTCGACCTTGCCCTTTTCGCCCAGCTTCATGACCGAGCCCTTGCCGAAGGCCCGATCGATCTGCGCCAGCGCCGCTTCGAGCGCGCGCTGCTTGTCGCCGTCTTCCTTGCCCACGAGTTTCAAAGCCGCCTGATTGCTCATTTAAGGTCCGCCCTTATTCCATGATTCCAACCGAGGGATCGGAGGTTCGCGCCCGCCGCGCTCATCCGCCTGTGGAATGATTAATGCGTACACGCTTTGTTCCATGTTCGCAAGATGTTCTTTTCCCGCAAGGCGCGGGGTAGCCCGCCCCCGCACCGCGCGCTTTTAGTGATGCTCCTCGCCACGGCCCGCCGTTCCTCACATCGGGTAATACCGCCCATCGAGGCGTGCGATTTTCTCCCTTGAGAGCAAGGGGTCTTTAAGACGCGCGTGCGACTATCCGGAGTTCTTGGGGGAAGTCCGACTTGTCCATCGATCCGCGCCGCCTGCTGGGACTGGCCTTCGCCAGCGCTGACCTGCTTGTCGAGATTCGCGACGGCAAGATCGACATGGCCCTGGGCGCCGCCCAGCGTATCCTTGGGCAGAGCGAGGCCGCGCTGACCGGCAAGGTCTGGCGAGACCTTTTCGCCGAGGTCGACGGGGCCCTGATCGATGCGATTCTCGCCTGCGCCGACGACGGGGCGCGACGGGGCCCGATTTCCCTGGGTCTGGCGAGCGATGGCGATCGCCACGTCAATGTGGTGATGCGGGCTCTGCCGGAAAACAAGGGGCGGATCTCCTGCGCTCTGACCTCCGGCCAGGCCAGCAGCGCCAAGGTCGATGACAAGGGCTTGCATCCGCGCGAGTCGTTCGAGGATATCGCAAAGGGTCTGTTCGAGGCCGCCAGGGTCACCGGCCTGGAGCTTGAGCTGGCGATGATCGAGTTCTCGGGTCTTGGCGACAAGCGGGCCAGCCTGCCGCGCGACGAGGCCGAAGCTCTCGATATCCAGGTCGCCGGCGCCGTGCGCGCTGAGTCCCATGGAGGGTCGGCCGCGACCCGGCTTTCGGACGACCGCTTCGCCGTGCTGCGCGCCAAGGACGACACGCCCGAGAACCTGACCCGCCGGCTGGGCCAGATGGTGGCCCTGGACGTCGCCGCGCACGTGGTGACGCTGGAAGGCGGCGGCGTACCGGCTCGCGCCATGCGCGCCCTGCGCTATGCGCTGGACGATTTCCTGCGGGAGGGTCTCAAGGACACGCCCCCGATGAGCCTGTCCGAGGCGATGAACCGCTCGGTCAAGCGCACCCTGGCTCGCGCCGGCGCGCTGGGGGTGGCGGTCAGCCAGCGACGCTTCAATCTGGCGTTCCAGCCCGTGGTCAATCTGATGACGGGCGCGGCCCATCACCACGAGGTGCTTGTGCGCTTCGAGGAGGGGGTCAGCCCTTTCGCCCTGATCCGCATGGCCGAGGAATTCGATCTGATCGAGGAACTGGACCAGGCGATCGTCGAACAGGCCATTCGCCGTCTGGCCCTGGACCGCTCGGGGGATTTGAAGCTGGCGGTCAACGTCTCGGGACGTACGATCGTCAACGAGAGCTTCATCGACAACGTCGAGCGCGAACTCAACAAGTACGATCGCGCCAAGGGCCGCCTGATCTTCGAGATCACCGAGACCTCGACGATCGACGACCTGCCACGCGCGAACCGCCACATCCAGTCCCTGCGCGCCCTGGGCTCGCTGGTCTGCCTGGATGATTTCGGGGCGGGTTCGGCCTCGTTCGCCTATCTGCAGGAACTCAACCTCGACATCGTCAAGATCGACGGGCGCTATGTTCGGGAGCTGGCGGACAACGGACGCGACGGCGCCATGGTGCGCCGCCTGGTCGAGCTGTGCCGCGACCTCAACATCCGCACCGTCGCCGAAATGGTCGAGACCGCCGAGGTGGAGGATGTCGTGCGCAAGGCCGGCGTCGATTTCGCCCAGGGCTGGCTGTACGGCCGCCCCGCGGACACGCCGCAACCGGCCCTGAAACCCAGCGCCTTGACCAAGCCGCTGGCGCGCCGCGCCGGAGCCTCCGAGAGCTGGGGCTAGAGAGCCGGCCAGGCGCGCCAGGCGACATAGGCCGCCGTCGCGAGAATCATCAGGGCAAAGCCTCGCCGCGCGAGCAGAGCGCGTGACGCCAGAGCCGGCGCGATCGCCAGCCCCGCCCTCGCGCCGACCGCGCCCCCGAGCACAAGGGCCAGGAAGACGGCCCAGTCGATCAGGCCGGACGCCGCGTAGCTGAGACTGGTCGCCGCTCCAAACAGCGCCACCGACACAAGTGACGAGGCTGCGGCATTGGCCAGGGTCATGCCCGTGGCCGCCATCAGGCCCGGGGCGATCAGGAATCCGCCGCCGATCCCAAAGAACCCGGCCGCCAAACCCGCGCCCGCGCCCAGAGGCGCCAGCTTCGCGGTCATAGCCCGCGTCAGACGCACGCCGGGGTCGCCCGCGGAACGTGGAGCCCGCAGCATGGAGGCGCCGACCAGGGCCATGGCCACGGCGAACCAGACCAGCAGACGCTCGCCGTCGAGCCTAAGGGCCAGCCGGGCGCCGATGAGAGCGCCCGCGAGACCCGCCGCCCCGAAAACGAGGGCGCAGGGCCACTTCACCCGTCCGGCGCGAGCCTGACCGGCGAGCCCTATCAAGGCGTTGACCGTCACGGCGGCCGCCGAGGTGCCGATGGCGATATGCGGGTCGCGCACGCCCACCGCATAGATCAGCAAGGGCGTCGCCAGCACCGATCCGCCTCCGCCAAACACCGTCAGCAGCAGACCGACCAGCGCCCCGCTCAGCAGGGCGACGGGATAGGCGACAAGGGGGTCCACGGCCTCAAGCCCTGGCCCGACGGTTCCAGGGCGCCAGGGCCAGGATTCTGGCCATGCCGCAGAAGCCGGTGGCGCCCGCCAAGGTCAGGCCCGCGCCGACAAAGGCCGAAAGGCCCAGGAACCAGGGCGAGACGATCAGCGACAGGACGACGCCGATCAGGACGAGAAGGCCCGCGCCGATCTGGACCTGGCGCATGATTTCCAGCGGCGCGGCGCGATCCTCCTCGACCGGCAGCCCGGCGGCTGTCCAGGCGTCGAGCCCGCCCTCGAGCACACAGGCCCCCTCGCCCCCCGCCATGGCCAGGCGGTCGTGGTGGGCGGCGGTGCGCATGCCAGAGCGGCAGGTGAAAATCACGGTGCGGTCCGGCAGGCCCGAGAGGCTGGCCGCGTCGATCGCGGAGATCGGACGCGACAGAGCGCCCCTGGCGCGGCGGCGGGCAAACTCGTCCGGCTCGCGGATATCGACCAGGATGGCCCGGCCCTGCTTCACAAGTTCAGCGGCCTTGTCAGGCTTCAGGGAGATCAGCGGCGCGTTCATGGGATGACCTCATGTCGGGGGGACAGAAGATCTCCGCGAGCGTCGCCACGACCTTGACGGCCGCCGGGTCGGCGATCCGGTACCAAACAGTCTGAGCCTCGCGGCGGGTGGCCACGACGCCCTCCTCTCGCAGCACCGCCAGGTGTTGCGAGAGAGCGGACTGGGACAGGCCAACGAGCGGCAATAGCTCGCTCACCGACCTTTCCCGGTCCGACAACTGGCACAAGATCATCAACCGACGTTCGTTGCCCAGCGCGCGCAGAAGCTTGGCGGCCTCAGCGGCGCTGGCCTGAAAACGGTCAATGTCGAAGCTCGGAAGATCGAACATGAGATTCATATATCAGTTGTTTCTAATTTAGCAAATGCTTATATATTGGACGCACAACGAGAGGCTCCCGCCATGCAACCGCGTGTTCAAGCATTTTTCGACAAGGCCACCTCGACTGTCTCCTATCTGGTCAGCGACCCCGCGACGGGGAAGGCGGCGATCATCGACCCGGTGCTGGATTTCGAACCCAAGGGCGCGGTCCTGTCGACCACCTCGGCCGACCAACTGCTGGCCGCCGTCGCGCAACAACACCTGGACCTGATCTACGTGCTGGAAACCCACGCCCACGCCGACCACCTTTCGGCCGCCGATCTGATCCGACGCCGAACCGGCGTGAAGATTGCGATCGGCGCGCACATCAAAGACGTTCAGAGAACCTTCGCCCCGATGTTCGACGCCGAAGGCCTCGACGCGGATGCCGGCGCCTTCGACGTCCTGCTGAATGACGGCGACACCCTGCCGCTTGGCGACCTGACCATCGGCGTGCTGCACACGCCGGGCCACACGCCCGCCTGCCTGACCTATACCATCGGTGACGCGGCCTTCGTGGGCGACACGATGTTCATGCCTGACTATGGCACGGCCCGCGCCGACTTCCCCGGCGGCGACGCCGGCCAGCTTTTTCATTCGATCCGCACGGTTCTGGCGCTGCCGCCGGAGACGCGGATCTTCGTCGGCCATGACTATCTGCCGCCGGGCCGCGAGGCCTTTGCCTGGGAAACCACCGTGGCGGCGCAGCGCGAGCGCAACATCCATGTCCATGACGGCGTCGATGAACAGACCTTCGTCCAGATGCGCCAGGCGCGAGACGCCACCCTGGCGCCCCCGACCCTGATCCTGCCGTCGCTGCAGGTGAACATCCGCGCCGGCGCCCTGCCACAGCCGTCGCCCAGCGGTCGCACCTTCCTGAAGTTGCCGGTCACGCCGGTCTCCTGAACGACCCAGTCTCCTGAACGACAAAAGGCGGGGACCCGAAAGCCCCCGCCCCGCCTGACCATCAGATCAGTCGTCTTCAGACCTTGCCGCCGTTGGCGACGATGTAGTTGTCGATCACCTTGTCCAGCACGGTCAGCGGCGTCATGCCCGCCAGCAGGCCGGCGTCGTGGAACTTGCGGATGTCGAACGTCTTGCCCAGCGCCTTCCTGGCGCGCTCGCGGGCCCGCAGCCAGGTGATCTTGCCGATCATGTAGCTGCAGGCCTGACCCGGCCAAACGACATAGCGTTCGATCTCGGTGATCGAACCGCTTTCCTCGTCGCCCATGGTCTCGGCCATGTATTTGACGGCCTGTTCGCGGCTCCACTTCTTGTGATGCATGCCGCTGTCGACCACCAGGCGGACGGCGCGGAACAGGGCGTCGTGCAACATGCCGATGTGGCCGCGCGGGTCGCCCTTGTAGATGCCCATCTCGACGGCCAGCTCTTCGGAATAGAGCGCCCAGCCCTCGGCATAGCCCGAGAAGCCCACGACCTTGCGGATCAGCGGCAGGCCCTGCGCCTCATTGGACAGGGACAGCTGCAGATGGTGGCCTGGGACGCCCTCGTGCACCGTCAGGGTGGTCAGGGTGTACTTGGCCTGTTCCTTGGTGTCGCGCAGGTTGATCCAGTAGATCCCCGGGCGCTTCCCATCCAGCGACGGCGAGTTGTAGTAGCCGCCCGGCGCGCCGGCCTCGATGGCCTTGGGCACGCGGCGGATCTCCAGCGGAGCCTTGGGCAGCTGGCCGAAGTAGGCCGGTAGCTGCTTGTCGATCCACTTGGCCTTGGTGTTGAGGTCAGCGATCAGCTGTTCCTTGGCCGCGTCGGTGTTCGGATAGATGTCCTTGCCCAGCTCGGCCATGCGCTCGCCGACCGTGCCCTTGGACATGCCCATGGTCTTGAAGATCTTGTCGGCCTCGACCGAGATCGACTTCACCAGGTCCAGGCCCAGTTGGTGGATCTCGTCGGGGGTCAGGGTCGAGGTCGTATAGTTCTTCAGCGAGGTGGCGTAGTAGGCCGCCCCATCCTTCAGGCGCCAGACGCCGGCGTCGTGGGTGGCCTTGGGACGCGCGCTTTCCAGCAGCGCGATCTGGCGCTTCAGGGCCGGCAGCACCGAGTTCTCATAGACCTTGGTCGCCTCGCCCGCCCAGTCACCGGCGATCGCCTTTTCCTTGGTGCGGCGAGCGATCGACTTGACCAGCGGCGCCTCGGCCACCGGCGTGTCCGCGAAGGACTTCATCTGGATCAGCGCCTTGTCGATCACGAAGTCGGGCGGGATGACGCCGTCGGCCATGTCCTTCCTGGCGATCAGGGTTTCCTGATCCATCAGGCGCGCGAAGCCCTCCATGCGCTGCAGATAGGCGTCTGCGTCAGCCTTGGTCTCGATCGCGTGCTGGGTGTCGAGGAAATCGGGCATGTACTGGTACGAGCCCGTCAGCTGGCTCAGCACGTAGGGCGCGCCCGAGCCGCCGCCGCCATAGCTGAACTTCCTGTTGCCTTCGTCCTGCACGGCAAGCACGAACTCGACGGTGTCATAGTTCACGGCGTCCATGCCGGCCAAAGCGCGACGGTCGATGCCGCGCAGGGCGGCCAGTTGCTCGCTGGTTTGCAGCGCGTTGGCGCCGATCGCCTCGAACGATCGGTCGCTGAGCAGACCCTTGGTCCAGGCCAGATCGCCGGTGTCCAGCCCAAGGCCGGTCGCGGTCTCGGGCGACTGACGCAGCTGCTTGGCCATGAAGGCGTCGAACAGCGCGTTCAGCTTGGCGGCTTCCCCGCTGGCCGACGCCTGGCGGGCCAAGGCCAACGACGGCGCAGCCGCGGCCAGACCGGCGGCGACAGTGGACAGCAGCATCTGACGGCGATTTTGCAAGGCGAGACCCCTAAAGAACGGTTTGTTGGGGCGAATGCGTAGGCCTTGAGCGGGATCGCCGTAAATTAATTTCTCTTAATGCGCGGCCGTGAACCCAGGCTGCCCTCAAACGATCAACTGCCCCGATCCAGCGTGACATACAGCTCGCTCTCGATCACCCACTGGCCGGTGACCTTCTTCCAAGTCGCAAGATAGGTCCCGGACTGGTCCGGTGCACCCTTCCAGGACCCCACCCAGCGGCCGCGCTCGGCCGCGCGAAGTCCGGCGCTATCGATCTCGATCGCTTCGCCCGTGCGCACATAGGCGATGAAGTCCGGGTCGCGGAACTGGGCGTCGAAGGCGGCTAGCACCTCGGTCGCCCCCATCAGCAACGAGCCGTCGCCGGCGATCAGCACCACCTTCGGATCGAAGAAAGGCGCAAGCCGCGCGGCGGCCTTTCCGGCGATCAGCTTGTTGGTCAGCTTACGGCGGGCGGCGATCGCGTCTTGAGGCGTGGTCATGCTGGGTCTCGCAAACAAGCTTGAGCGGTGTAGCCTGCGAGCTCAACGCGCCGCAAACAGAGTCGTCCCTTCCCCATGTTCGTCACTCCGCCGACCCTGGTCACCAAGCGCCTGACGCTGACACCGCCCGAAATCAGCGACTTCGACGACAGCGCCGCGATGTGGTCCGACCCTGTGGTGACGCGCTTCGTCGGCGGACGGCCCAATACCCGCGAGGAAAGCTGGGCGCGGCTGCTCCGGGCTCGCGGGCTGTGGGCCCTGCTCGGCTACGGCTACTGGGCCGTGCGCGAGACCTCGACCGGCCGCTATGTCGGCGAGGTCGGCTTCGCCGACTTCCATCGCGAGATCGAACCCTCGCTGGCGGGCCTTCCGGAGATGGGCTGGGTGCTCACCGCCTGGTCGCACGGCCAGGGCTTCGGAACAGAGGCCGTCGCTGCGGGCCTGGCCTGGATCGACCAGACCCTGAAGCCGGCCGTGACGCCCTGTATCATCGATCCAGGCAATGCCGCGTCGCTGGCCCTCGCGGCCAAGATGGATTTTCGGATCAAGACCCACACCACCTACAAGGATGCACCGATCGTCCTGCTTGAGCGCCGAACCTAGAAGGCGCGGAGGACTGTTTCAGTGTTCGGCGGTGGAGGTCTCCTCACAGGCCCGGACGGCTTCCGCCATGGCCTGCAGCAGCAGCCGAACGCGCTGGACGGATTCCAGGTCGGCGGCCACGGAGAAGGCAGAAACGACCTCTTCGCGCTCGACAAGCCCCTTGGCGACCAACAGCGAGGTCAGGGCCAGGGTGGCGCCGACCTGAAATCGCAACGCGTCGCCTTCGATATCAAACTGGGTCAGTGACTTTACTCCGGACGGTGCCTGGGGCGCACACACACTCTAAGGAACGTTCGCGAGAGACGGCGTTGCCGGTTCAAGAACCCGCGACAGGGTTTCGAGCAAACCCGCGATATCGATCGGCTTGGTGACCACGGCGTCCATGCCGGCGGCGCGATAGGCGTCGATCTGGCGGACCAGGGCATTGGCGGTGAGACCGATGATCGGAATACGCGGGCGGGCCGTGGCCGCCTCCTCGCGCCGGATGGCCTTGGTGGCTTCCCGACCATCAAGAACGGGCATCTGCACGTCCATGAGGATCACGTCATAGGTCGACCCGCGCCAGGCCTCGATCGCGAGCTGGCCATTGTCGACGACCGAGGCCGCGAGCCCGACCTGCTCCAGGATCGTCTGGATCACCACCTGGTTGGTCGGATTGTCCTCCGCGATCAGGACCCTTGTCGCCGACTCCGGCCGCGCACTCTGCGGGTTTGGCGGGGACGGCGATGGGCGCGCCTGATGCTCCTCGCCGGACACCCTGGCCAGCGGAAGGGTGACGACGAAGCGAGAGCCGTGACCTGGCGCGCTGTCGACGGCAATCGCGCCGCCCATCAACTCCACCAGGCGCCGCGTGATGCTGAGACCCAGGCCGGTGCCGCCATGACGCCGGGTCGTCGAGGGATCGCCCTGATAGAACGGAGCAAACAGCGCGCCGATCACCGCCGCGCCCATGCCGATCCCCGTGTCGGCAATGATCAGGCGCAGCACGTCGGCTTCATGACGCGCCGTAACGGTGACCGAGCCGGTCTCGGTGAACTTCACGGCATTGGAGATCAGGTTGTAGAGGACCTGCAGGACCCTGGTCGGATCCCCCCGGTAGGTGCCCCGCGCCGCCTCGATATCCAGAGTGAAGCTCAGTCCCTTCTGGCTCGCCAGCGAGGCGAAGGTGGCCTGAGCGCCCTTGACCAGCGTTTCCAGATCGAACGCGGCGACTTCCAGGTTCAGCTTGCCCGCCTCGATCTTGGAGAGGTCCAGAACGTCGTTAAGGATCGCCAGAAGAGCCTGGCCGGACTGCTGGATCACCTCGATCCGGGCGCGCTGGGCGGGCTTCAACTCGTCAAAGGCCATCACCTGGGCCATGCCCAGCACCCCGTTCAGCGGCGTGCGGATCTCATGGCTCATCGTCGCGAGAAAAGCGCTCTTGGCGTCGCTGGCGACCTTGGCGTCCTCAAGGGCCGCGCCAAGGGCGGCCTGGGTCTGCCGGCGTTCGGTGATGTCCTGCAGCGCGCAGATCAGCCGCCGTGGCTGACCGGCTTCGTCGGCTTCCAGTTCACCGGTGATCAGCGCCCACGTCTCGCGCCCGCTGGGACGGTTCAGCATCGCCTCGAAACGGAACGGCGCGCCCGTGGCCTGGTGCTTTCGCCAAGCCTCCAGCCCGACCGGACGATGATCGGGATGCAGGCCGCACCAGACGTCGTCGCGAAGGTCCTCGTAGGTCATCGGCCGATCGAAGAACGTGTCCTCCGTCCCGACCTTGAACAGGGTCTCGGCGACATAGTCGACCTCGAACACATGCAGCGTCGCCGTCTGCACGGCGATCCGCAGCCGGCGTTCCGACTGTCGCAGGATCTCCTGGGATCGCTCGCGCGCGCTGGTGTCTCGAACGATGGCGGTGAAGGCGAGCCCGCGCGGCGTCTTGCGTTTGGAAAGCGAGGCCTCCAGCGCGAACACCTCACCGTTCTTGCGCCGCCCAACGACCGAGCCGCGCTGGCGCATCGCCAGGGTCTCGGCGGCATCTGCGGCGAACACTTCCACATGCCCAGCATGGCGGTCCCTGAAGGCGCTGGGCATCAGAACATCGACCGGTCGACCCAGGATTTCGGCTTCATCGTATCCGAAGATGGCCTCCGCGCCCTTGCTGAACAGGGAGATCCGGGTGTCGCAGTCCATCACGATCACCGCTTCGGTCGAGATCTTGAGGATCCCTTCCAAAACACCGTCCCGCTGTCGTCGGCGACGCCTCTTGAACTCACGCGACACGATTCTTCTCCAACGCCGACAAAGCATCTGTTGGTCGAGGTTTGACCCAGATCAAGGCGATCGGTTCGCAAAATGGGAAGATACGGGGATATTTGAAAGGAAAATGGATATGAGGCGTCGTCAGACACCGGCGCTCATACGTCGACATTTAAATCTCGGGGCAGATTACGTCCTTAGATGTGTTGGACTTTTGAGTGATGTTTTCGACGGCGATATCATTTCCGGCCTCGTCTTCCTTGCGGCTGTCCAGGCGTCCACCCAACACCTGCGCAATCCTTCAGCCCAGGATGACTGCGAGGAAGAGTTCTTTCCCGATGAGATTCGTCGCCCCGCCAGCCTGTCGGCCATCGCCCGCTCGCTCGGCATCCCGGTGGAAACCACCCGGCGACATGTCATCAAGCTGGAGCGCGCCGGCTTCGCGCACCGCAGCAAGGGCGGCGGTGTTCTGGTTACCGCAGACATCCTGGCCCGTGAGGACATCCGCGCGGCGATGCTCGCCAACAGCGGCTACGTCCTGCGCCTGAATGACGGCGTCACGCGAAGCGAAATGATCCGCGATGCCGGCGCCGGTAAAGAGTGTCCGTCCTACGAACGCGCTGACGATTAGGCCGTCCAATGCAACGTCGGCGGATTTCAGCCGCTCAACGACGTTGTGAACCGTGAAGGATGGACGCGATGATACTTCCCAAGGGCGCCGTGGTGGCCGTCGTCGACGGCGAAAAGCTGCTGCTGTTCAAGAACACCGGGGACCATGAGCCCCAATTGTCGGCCTTGCCGACGCCTGCGGTCGACGGGTCCGCCGCAGGGACCGGCGGGCATCAGTCGAGCTCGGCCAACCCCGACGACAGCACGCGGGCGGAAGATGGCTTCGCCGCCGGCGTGGCCGCGCTGCTCAACCATCAGGCCAGCGCCGGCGACTTCGACCAGTTGCTGGTCATCGCCGCACCCAAGACTTTGGGCGAACTGCGCAAGCACTGGGGCAAGCCGCTGCAGGCCAAACTGGCGGGCGAGATCACCAAGGACCTGACGGGCCAGAGCGTCGATCACATCATCAAGGCGATCGACAAGGCCTGAGAACAAAGGCGGGGGCTCGCGAGCTCCCGCCGCGCCTTCCTAAGCGGCCGCCATCTGCTGCTTGACCCGCTCGGCCAGGGTCTTGATGTCGATCGGCTTGGGCAGGAAGGTCACGCCCGTCTCGCCTTCCAGCAGGTCGCTGAACTCGGCCTCGGCATAGCCGCTGATGAACATCACCGGCGCATTGCCCAGATAGCCGCGCGCCTTCTTCAGCAAGGTCGGGCCGTCGATGCCCGGCATGATCACGTCGCTGATCAGCAGGTCGATGGTGCCGGCATGGGCCTCTGCGATCAGCAGGGCCTCCTCGCCGTCGCAGGCTTCCAGCACCTCATAGCCACGGGCGCGGAGCAGGCGGGCGGCGACGCCGCGCACGGCGTCCTCGTCCTCGACGAACAGGATACGGCCGGCGCCGGACAGGTCACGGGGCGGACGCACCTTGGCCGGCGCGGCGGCGACGGCGGCGGCCTCGGCAAGGGCGGCCTGGGTCGGAACATGCACCGGCAGGAAGATGCGGAAGGCCGCGCCTTCGTCCGGACGGCTGTGGACGTGGATCCAGCCGTCGCTCTGTTTGACGATGCCATAGACGGTGGCTAGGCCCAGGCCCGTGCCCTCGCCCACCGGCTTGGTGGTGAAGAACGGGTCGAAGATCTTGCCCATGACGTCGGGCGGGATGCCTGGACCGTCGTCGGACACCTCGATGAAGGCGGTGTCGCCATCGGCGCCGGGGAAGCCCAGAGCCACGGCCTCTTCCTGGGTCAGGCGCGCGGTGCGGATGCGGACCACGCCGCCGCCCTTGGCGGCGCGCACCGCGTCGCGGGCGTTGACGGCCAGGTTCATGACCGCCGTTTCCAACTGACTCTTGTCGGCCCGCACCTGCGGCAGGTCGCGGCCATAGTCGGTGATCAACTTGACGTCTTCGCGCAACAGACGGCGCAGCAGAACCTCGAACTCGGAAATCAGCTCGCCCAGGTCCAGCACCTCGCGCTGCACGGTCTGCTTGCGCGAGAAGGCCAGCAGCTTGCGCACCAGGTCGGCGGCGCGGACGCCCGTCTGGCGGATCTCGTTGAGGCCCTCATACGAAGGGTCGCCCACCGGATGGCGATGCAGCAGCTCATCCAGGCGCAGCTGGATGGCGGTCAGCAGATTGTTGAAGTCGTGGGCCACGCCGCCGGCCAGCTGGCCGATCGCCTGCATCTTCTGGGCCTGGGCCAGTTGCAGCTCGATCTGCTTCTGCTCGGACACGTCGATCATGTAAGCGACCAGACGACCCTCGGCCCGATAGAGATAGAGGTGGGCGATGCGGGTCGGGTCGCGCGACAGGCGCACCTCGAACGGCCCGGCCTTGCCGCCGGCCATGCGGGTCTCGGCCTCGGTGCGGGTGGAGGGCTCGATCAGGTCGCCAAACAGCACACCCGCCTTGGCGTTGGGGCCAGCCATGGCCGACAGGGCCGGATTGGCTTCGAGGATGCGGGAATTGAACGGGTCCAGCCCTTCCAGCAGGGCCGCGCCAAACGGCGAGGCGCCGGAGAAGGCGTCCAGGGAGCCAGGCGGGGGCGCGACGGCTTCCACCTTGGGAGCGGCTGGCGCCTCGGCGGCGATCGTCTGGATCACGGCGGGCGGAGCCAGGCGCACCAGCAAGCGGCCGCCAGCCAGGCGGGAAACGGTGGCGATGCGCTCTTCGCCATCGACGCGCAGCACGCCCTCGGCCATCTCGCCCTTGCGGGCCCGGACCAGGGCGGCGAACAGGCCGGAGCCCGCCACGCCCTTGGGCAGGCGCTTGGCCTCGCCCATCACGCCACGCCAGGCGGTGTTGGAGGCCATCAGACGGCCATCGGCGGCGACCAGGGCGGCCGGCTCGCTGAGCGCGTCGATAAAGCCCTCCGTGGCGTCCACATCGCTTTCATGGTGCGCCGACGCCCGGATGGCGACCAGACCCAGTATGGCCACGCCCGCGACGCCGCCCAGCAGCAGCAGGCCGGCCAGGGTGGTCGGCCCGGCCCGCATCGCCGGCATAGCCGCCAGCCCCGCCGCAGCCACGAAAAACACCGCCGCGCCCCAGATATAGGGGTCGAAGCGGCGACGCGGCGCGTCGTGTTCGGCAATGTCCTGGACGGGCGTTTCGGCCATGGACGGCGGCAATCCTTGTTCAGCGATCAGGTCGCGACTCACTCGAAGACCCTCGGAGGATACTCTTTATGGAACGCAAGGTCAGAGGGCGTCTTAATTACGCTTTTTGAGCGGCTAAAGCGGCCTTGCCCTCGCCTTGGGCTTCTTGCCGTTCATGATGAAGCCGATAACCTTGGCCACCGCCTCGAAGTGCTCGGCCGGGATCTCGTCGTCGACCTCCACCGAGGCATACAGCGCGCGGGCCAGAGGCGGATCTTCCAGCACCGGCACGCCATGCTCCTCGGCCACAGCGCGGATCTTCAGAGCCAGTTCGTCCATGCCCTTGGCCACGCACAGCGGCGCGGGCGTCTCGCCGGCCTCGTACTTCAACGCGACGGCGTAGTGGGTCGGGTTCATGACCACCACGGTGGCCTTGGGCACGGCCTGCATCATCCGTTGGCGCGAGCGCTGCATCTGGATCTGGCGGCGCTTGGCCTTGATATGCGGGTCGCCGTCCGACTGCTTGTACTCGTCCTTCACTTCCTGGAGCGTCATGCGCATGCGGGCCATGAAGCGCTGGCGCTGCCAGAACCAATCAAAGCCGGCCATCACGACCAGCAACAGGATCACCGCGAAGAACAGTTTCTTGGCCAGCTTCATGGCCTCGGGGATCATCGCCGCCGGGTCCATGCCGACCAGATTGACCACCTCGCCGGTGTGCGGCTTCAGCACCATCCAGGCGATGATGCCGGTGACGATGAACTTGATGGCCGACTTGGCGAACTGCACCATGCCGTCGATACCGAACAGGCGCTTGAGGCCCTTGACGAGGTCCAGCTTGGACAGATCGGGCTTGATCTTCTCGGCGCTGAGGATGAACCCCGACTGCGAGACGTGGGCGATGGCGCCGAACAGGCCCGTGACCACCATCACCAGGATCACCGGCGGCAGGGCCGCCGTGATCGCCTGACGCGCCACGACAACGGCGCCGCCGCTGCTCAAGTCCATCTGGCCGGCATGGGCCAGGAAGGGCGTCAGCGCCGCCGACAGGTCGCGGGTCAGCCAGCCACCGGCCATCAGCACCACGCAGACCGCGCCCAGAAGAGACGCCAGCTGCGGGACGTCCTGGCTCTTGGGGGTATCGCCCTTGGCCTTGGCGTCCGACAGCTTCTTGGCTGATGGTTCTTCGGTTTTCGAGTCGTTGTCTGTGTCTTCCGCCACGGCCCGCCCCTAGTTGAAGATCATGAGCAGGTCGCGATAGCGGTCGGTCCAGACCATGGCGATGCCGCCAAGGCTCAGGGCCAGCAGGGACAGACCCAGGATCACGCTCAGAGGGGACGCCACGAAGAAGATCTGGAAGGCTGGCATCACCCGTCCCACCAGACCGACGGCCAGGTTGAACACCAGCGAGAACACGATCACCGGCGCGGCCAGTTGCACGCCCAGCGAGAAGCTGTCGGCCACGGTCCGCACGGCCAGGGTGGCGGCGTCGTTCACCGGCACAGCGCGGGTGAACGGAAAGATGTCGTAGGATTTGACGATCGCGCCGATGAACAGGTGATGCAGGTCGGTGGCCATGATCAGGGTCAGGCCCAGCATCGACAGGAAGGTCGAGACCGCCGTGCTCGACTGACCCATCGACGGATTGGTGCTCTGGGCGAACGACAGGGTGGTCTGCATCGAGACGATTTCACCGGCCGTCGACAGGGCGGTGAAGAAGAGCTTCAGCACCGAGCCGATCATCAAGCCGATCAGCAGCTCGTGGATCACCGCGCCGGCCAGGCCGCCGACCGTGGCGGGCATCGGCCCCACGCTCTTGTAGACCAGCGGCGCCAGCAGCAAGGCCATCAGCAGGGCGAACGACAGGCGGATGCGCGGCGGCACGGCGTTGTCGCCGATGCCGGGCATCAGCATGACCATGGCGCCGACCCGCGCAAAGACGAGACCGCCGACATAGACCTGGGCCGCTGTGGCGTAGGAGTCCAACCGCCCTCGCCTCCCCTACATGCCAGCGATGCGGGCGGCGATCTGACGCATGAAGCCCGCCATCAGGGCTCCCATCAGCGGGAGGAAGATCAGCAGCGAGATGAAGATGGCCACGATCTTGGGGGCGTAGACGAGCGTGGCTTCCTGGATCTGGGTCAGGGCCTGGAATAGGCCGATGGCCACGCCGACCACCAGGCCGACGATCAGCACGGGCGCGCACAGCTGAAGTGTCAGCCAGATCGCGTCGCGACCGACATCAAGAACTTCGGCGCCGGTCATTCCAGAAAGCCTCGTGAAAGCAGGCCCGAACAGGGCGGGGAATCGAGACTTCAAGGGTGGCCGGATATGGTTAACAGGGCGTTAGGGGTTAGGATCGGACGGCCTTTATCAAGGCGCGAAAGCTGGCGGATCGCGCCGCGTCGGCAAAAAAGCAGGAGCGATCTGTCGGCTCAGGCGCGGCTCGATCGTTCTTGGGTCACCCGGACAAACGCCCTCCGCTGGCGGGCGAACAGGAGAGGACAAGATGGCGAAGTTCATGGCGATCTATACCGGCACGCCCGGTGCGACGGCTCAGCCCGACCCAGACACCATCGCCAGGGGTATGCAGGCCTGGGGCGAGTGGATGGCGCGCCACGGCGGCCAAATCATCGATGCCGGCGGCCCCTTAGGCAAAACCAAGAAGATCTCGACCGACGGGATCACCGACATCCAGAACCCCGTCGCGGGCTACATCATCATCGAGGCCGAGGATCATGCGGCGGCCGCGCTGATGTTCGAGGGCCATCCCCATTTCAGCATCTTCCCCGGCGACGCGGTCGAGGTGATGCCCTGCCTGCCGATCCCCACGGCCTGAGGCCAGCGCCCCGATAGCGTGAACCGCGACAGCTGAACCAGCTTGGAAATGAACCGAAGCAAGGGAGAAATGCGATGGCCAGCAAGATGACCACCTGCCTGTGGTTCGATCACGGCGAGGCGCGCAAGGCGGCGGAATTCTATGCCAGCGTCTTTCCAGAGAGCCATGTCGGCGCGGTGATGGCGGCGCCCAGTGACTTCCCCAACGGCGCGGAGGGCGTGGAGCTGACGGTGACGTTCACCGTGCTGGGCGCGCCCTTCCTGGGACTGAACGGCGGCCCGGGCTTCAAGCCCAACGAGTCTGTTTCATTCATGGTCGAAACCCAGGACCAGGCCGAAACCGACCGGTACTGGGACGCCATCGTCGGCAACGGGGGCCAGGCGAGCGCCTGCGGCTGGTGCAAGGACCGCTGGGGCTATTCGTGGCAGATCACGCCGCGTCAGCTGACCGAAGCGATGGCCGATCCGGACAAGGCGGCCGCCAAGCGGGTGTTCGAGGCGATGATGACGATGGGCAAGATCGACGTCGCGAAGATCGAAGCCGCGCGGCGGGGCGCGAACTGAACGGGCCTCTCAGGGCAGACCTGAGGGTCTGCCCTTGATCCCGTGATCAGCGAATACGGATGCGAACCGGCACTTCGATATAGGTGCCGGCGCGGCTCCTGCCGTCGGGGCCCAGCAGGTCGATCTGGAAGCGCGAGGCCATCTTCAGGGCGGCGTCGCCGACGCCCATTTCCGGCGAGCTTTCGCCCTGCACGGTGCAGCCGGTCAGGTGGCCGTCGTTGGTGACCATGCAGTTGAGGATCGCGACAGCTTCGCGCGGCTGAGAGGCCGGCACCAGCATGTCCAAGGCGGTCTTGGCCGGAGCGGCATTGGAGATCATGGCGGCGAGAGCAAGCGTAACGATCACGATTTCGTCCCTGTCATTCCTGCCCCGTCGCGTCGCCTTTACGGCGCGCGGAGCTTGTTTCGATCCGGCGGTCCACCCGCCTTGTTGTCCCGATCCGGGTCAGTGCGCGTGGGTCGCCTTCAACCGATGCAGACCCTGTGCCGCCAGGTCTGTCAGCGATCGCAGGCCCAGCTCGGAAAACACGTCGAAGGCGCAGGCCAGGGCGACGGCGGCGCGGTCCAGCCGCCCGTCATCGCGGCCCGTGATCTCCACCCGGGCCTCGTAAAGCCGCGCCAGGTTCAGTTGCGCCACGGCCCAAGAGGCGGGATCGCGCGCGCCCGGCTGGGCCGAGAGTTCCGACTTGAAGGCCATCTCGGCGGCGTCCAGCACGGCCAGGTCGGCGGTCAGTTCCGCGCAGCGCGCCAGGCTGAGCGCGCGGTTGTTGGCGACCACGGCGCGCAGGGCCAGGGCCGGCTGCACCTTCAGCACCTGGGTGGCGCGGTCGTAGCAGGTGACAGCCTGCTCGAAGGCGCGGTCAGAGGTGGTGGCTTCGCCGATCGCCTGCAGGCCGGCGCCCAACGCGGCCTGAGCGCGGGCCCAGTCCATCGGGCTGTGTTCCATCGACAGGGCGCCCACGGCTGCGTGCAGCGCCTCGACGCCCTTGGCCAGATCAGCGAGTTCGCCGTCCAATTCGCCCAGTTGGACCAGCGCCGAGCCGCGCAGGCCTTCCAGACGGGCCCAGGTCAGGGGTTCGAAATCGGGATCCAGGGCCGTGGTCGCGGCGGTCGCTTCGGTGATCGCCAGTTGGGTCAGGGCGCGGTCCTGCAGGCGGGCGCCGCAGGTCAGGATCAGCTCGACCGCCCGATGCGCGCTGGTCGGCCAGCATCAAGCGGGCCGAGCCGCCCTTGGTGCGCTTGGCGGCGGCCAGGGCGCGCAGCGGCGCGTCATAGCCCTGCACGGCGGCCAGGGCCCGATCGACATTGTTTTCAGCCAGGCCCGCGCGGCCGTCCAGGCCGGCGATCAGCGCCATGGCCAGACCACAGCGCTGGCTGGGCGCGGTGCGCGCCAGGGTGAGAGCGGCGCCGGCGGCAGCGTTCAGGCCTTCGTCGCCAAACAGGTCCGCGCCCAGGATCGCCAGGGTCGCCTGCTCGCAGCGGGCCGAGGCCAGGGCGTCCTGGCGTCGCTCGCTCTCGAACATCTTGCTGGCGGCCTCGGCGTGGGAGGCGGCCTTGCGCAGGGCGGCGGCGTCGCCGGAGCGGCGGGCCAGTTCGCGCCAAACGATGGCGGCTTCCAGCAAGCGCGAGCCACGATCCTTGACGCCAATACGCCCGGCCGCGACATCGGCCGAACGCGCCTCGTTGGTCAGAAGCCGCATGTCGAGAAGCTCCAGCAGCGAGGTATCGCCACCGGTCAGGCCTTCTCTATGGGCGGCAGCCCGGGACTCTCCCCCGGCGTCTACGCCGAAGAGACGTTTCAGATCACGACCGAACTCGAACATCGACGCGCATCTCCGCACACGGACCGTCCCACACCGGGACGTCCGGCAAGGGTTCAACGCATCAAGAGCAAAGCCGGAGCCAACGATCTTAACAAGCGGTTAATGGATGTTTACGGCGCGTTAACCATAATTAGTTGCGACCTCCTGGAAAAGTTAACCATCCGGCATGATTTCAGCGATTTCCGACCCACTTTGGCACACTTCTTGCTTTGCGCCCTTGGCGGCGGCGCGGGCGCAAACCACGCTCTTTAGGCATTTGTTCATCAAACCAAAGATGACGTTAACCATCGAATTTAAGGGCTCGTTTACTTTTCGTTCCTCAAGGCGCTCATCAGCGATGGCATTTCCGGGTTCTGCTGGCCCGCCCCGCCCTCCCCTCATGGCGAAAACACGCTAGAAAGCCGCCCTTGTCGCGAGGGAGCCCGCCATGTCCGTCATCCTGTGGACCGCCAGTCTGGCCCGGCCCGATCCGGGCTATGGCGGCTATGCCTTCGTGCGGCGGATCGAGGGCGAGACCGGACCGACGGCGATCAAGGGCCTGGCCGGCGGCGAACGGCGCACCAGCGGCGCGCGCATGGCGCTGACCGGGCTGACCGAAGCCCTGGCCAGCCTTTCGGACCTGCCGAAAAGCTCGTCCGTCACCCTCTATTTCGCCGACCCCGCCCTGGCGTCCGAACTGGTCAGCGCCGACGGCGCCTATGCGACCGCCGAGCCCGAGGCCTGGGCCGCCGCGCGCGCGGCCGTCGCGGCCTGCCACGCCCTGAGCCTGGCGCCCCTCGCGTCCAGCGCGCCCGCGCACGGCTTTCTGGCCGCCTGGGCGGACTTCGGCCTCGATACGGCCAAGACGCGCGGCAGTTTCAAGGCCGCGATCCCCAAGCCCAACCTGCTGAAGTTTCCGGGCTAGCTAGCCAAGGCCGTCGGCGATCAGGTCGGCCGTCACGGGATTGCAGGCCAAGGGGATGTTGGCCAGCGTGGCCATCCGGATCAGGGCCTTGACGTCGACATCGTGAGGCTGCGGCGACAGCGGATCGACAAAGAAGATCAGCACGTCCAGCCGCCCCTCGGCGATCATCGCGCCCAACTGCTGGTCGCCGCCCAGCGGCCCGCTCTTGAGCCGGGTCAGGTTGAGCTCCGGCAGGGCCTCCAGGATCCGGCCGCCCGTCGTACCCGTCGCGTAGAGCGTCTTGTCGGCCAGGAACGCCGCGTGCGCCCTCGCCCAACCGACCAGGGCCGCCTTGCGCTCATCATGAGCGACGAGGCCTATCGTGAGAGGGGCGGACATGATGAGTCTCCAAGGCCAAGGCCGACCGCACTCTTTTCGCGCCTGGGCGCCGATGACAAGGCGCCGGCGCGCCGAACCTTTGTGCATGGGCCCCGCCACGACACTTTCGCGTAGAAGCACCCTTGCACGAGCCGCCCGGCAGGTTCGTCTTTGATCGTTCGGGAAAACGGGGAGAACCATCATGACCACCCAGGCATCCAACCCGTCGGCGCTGGGCCGGCGATCGTTCCTGCGCGGCGCGGCGTTCGCGGCCGCTGCGGTTCCCATCCTGACCGAGGCGCATTTGGCCCACGCTGCCCAGACGGGGGCCGCGCCGTCGGGCCTGGCCCTGCATGGCCAGAGCCCCAACGCCCCGCCCCCCGGCATGGTGCTGATCAACGCCAACGAAAACCCGCTGGGGCCCAGCAAGGCCGCCTGTGATGCGATCGCGCGCGTGGCGCCGCTGGGCGGACGCTATGACCAGTTCGGCGAGACCGAAATGCTGGCCAGCACCTTCGCCGCCCAGAACGGCCTGAAGCCCGACAACGTCGCCGTCTATGCCGGCTCGTCCGAGCCGCTGCACTACAGCGTTCTGGCCTTCACCTCGCCCAGCCGCAGCTTCGTCACCGCCGATCCGTCCTACGAGGCGGGGATGTACGCGGCCAAGACCAGCCAGGCCAGGATCGTAAAGGTGCCCCTGACCGCTGACTGCGCCCACGACGTCAAGGCGATGGTCGCGGCCGATCCCCAGGCCGGCGTCATCTATATCTGCAACCCGAACAACCCGACCGGCACCCTGACCACAAAGCAGGACATCGTCTGGGCCCTGGAGAACAAGCCCGCCGGCGCCATCGTCCTGGTCGACGAGGCCTATATCCACCTGACCGACGCCCAGGACACGCTGGACCTGGTGGCGGCGGGCAAGGACCTGATCGTGCTGCGCACCTTCTCCAAGATCTACGGCATGGCCGGCATCCGCTGCGGCTTCGCCGTCGCCCGCCCCGACCTGCTGGCCAAGCTGACGCCCTTTGGCCAGAACGCCATGCCCATCACCGGCTCGGCCGCCGCCCGCGCCTCGCTGGAGGAGCCGGGCCTGATCCCGCTGCGCCGCAAGATCATCGGCGACACCCGCCGTGACACCCTGGCCTGGCTGAAGGCCAATAATTACAAGGTCATCGGCGATCCGCAGACCAATTGCTTCATGATCGACACCGGCCGCAACGGCAAATCGGTGATCGCGGCGATGAAGGCCAAAAGCGTCCTGATCGGCCGCACCTGGCCCATCTGGCCCAACGCCGTCCGCATCTCGGTCGGCACGCCCGAGGAAATGGCCAGCTTCAAGACCGCCTTCAAGGCTGTCATGGACACCAAGCCGATGGCCTTTGAGACGTCGCGGCAGCATGCCGAGCTGGACTATTTCGCGACGTTGTAGAAGCCGGCGCGCCCGATCACGCCAGTTGGAACTTCGGCGGCGGCAGGCTCAATCGGGTGTCGGCCACGGCCTCGCCCCGGAAGAACCGCACCATCATCCCCTGCACGTCGGGGTGGGCCTCGAAGACGTTGTGGCCAGCGTTTTCGACGATCACCCGGGACTTGCGCGTGAACTGGGCCGCCACCTCGTCCTGCTCGGACATCGGCGTACGGCCGTCCAGCGTGCCGGCCACCAGCAGCGCGGGCTGGTCGATGCGGAGCGGCGAGCGGAAGCCCGCGCCCAGGTCGACGCCCGGGACCACGCCCAGCAGCTGCGGCATCGGGAAGTTCAGCGCCTCGCCCAGCACGGCGGCCTTGGCCTCGCGCCGCACCAGGGCCAGCCGGGCTGGCGAGATCCCCGACGCCAGATCGGTGGCCTCAGGCATGCCGGCGATGCCGAGAAGGCCCGAAAATTCGCCCATGAACGGCGCCAGGACCTCGGGCTTGCCCGCGTCGAGCGCCAGATAGAGCCCCGGCAGCATGACCAGGGTCTGCGGATTGGCGATCAGCCCACCTGACATGAGCTGAATGGCGAAGCCGCCCAGCTTCAGCTCGACCGGCGCGCCATTCAGCATCGCCGGCATCTTCACCGGAGCCGCCTCCATCCTGGCATGCACCCGCCGCATCAGGGCCGGCAGGTCTGGGATGGCCGCGCGGACGGCGGGATCGGCGGCCAGCAGACCATCTACATGCCGCAGGAGCGCATCGATCGCCGCCGGCCGCTTCACGGTCTGGTCCTGGCCCTCGAGGCTGGCCAGGGCCACGCGGCTCACACGATCGCCGTGCCGCTTGAGCATGCTCAGCGCCAGGTGCGTGCCGTAGCTGATGCCCCACAGGTCGACCTTCTCGGCGCCCAGGTGGCGGCGCAGGTCGTCGATGTCGTCGGCGTTCTGCTCGGTGTTGTAGCCGGTCATGGCCACACCGGCCCTGGTCCAGTCAGCCCAGGCGCTCTTGAAGTCCTCCCGGAAATACGAGGTCAGTCCGGCCTGGGTGAATTCCGGCAGAGGGCGCGTCGAGAGCGGTCGCTCGGGGATGTGGTTGGACAGGCCCGTGCCCCGCTGGTCGAAGGCGATGACGTCAGCGACCTCGCGCAGGGCCATCATGATCGGAAAGCGCGGCCCGGCCAGCGCGCGTGTCGCCGTGCCGCCGGGGCCACCGGCCAGATAGATGATCGGCGGCCCCGGCTTGGCCGCTGTGGAGGCGAACCGCACATAGCTGAGCCGGATCTTCCGAGAGTTGAGATCGCGGCGATCCTCGGGAACCTCGAAGAAGCCGCGCTCGGCGTCGGTATCCGCACCGCGCCAGCCCTTGAAGCGGAAGGGACCGGCCTGGGACGGTGGAGAGGTCGGCGGCGCGGCGGTCTGCGCGAAGGCGAGGCCAGGAAGGGCGAGGCCGGCGGCGGCGAGCAGGGCGCGGCGGTTAAGTGAGGCGTGGGTCATGCCGACAGCTGAGCCATTCGCGGCGCCTTCCGCCACGCCGCTTCGGTCAATGGCGCCCCGCGATCGGTGAACGGTGGCGCGCCTCGGCGAACGACGCTTTAAGGTGACGTCATGTGGCGAACCCTGCTTCTCAGCCTTCTTCTGACGGGCCTTTCAACTGTGGCGCGGGCCCAGGATCTAACGTGGGAAGCATGCCGTGGCGCGATCGGCCCCGCGCTGAGCGACTGCCGCCCGATCCGGGATTTCGTCGATCCCCAGGGCCGGGAACTCTGGATCCGCTCGACCATCACCCCACCGGGCGACACCCGGCCTCGCGCCCTCTATGTGGCGGGCGTCGCCTCGTCCGAGGCCTGGCTCAACGGCCAGCGCCTGGGCGCCAATGGCCGCCCGGCCGCCACCGCTCTGGAAGAAGTTCCCGGCCGGTATCAGGCCATCTTTCCGATCCGTGAAACCGCCTGGAACCCCGTCGCGAACACCCTGGTGATGCGCCTGTCGTCCTTTCATGGCGGCCTGCGCTTTTCCCGGCCGATGAGCGCACTGGTCGTCCTGCCCTATCCCTATCCACAGCGCACCGCGCTGCTGGCGGTCACCTTCGTGGCGGCGGGCGCCCTGCTGGCGGCGGCGTTCGGGTTCGGTGTGATCCACGCCATGCGACGCACCACGTCCAGCCTGGTGCTCGCCGGCATGGCCGGGGTCGCGGCCTTGCAGGCCATCGTCGAGAGCCTGCGACCGTTGTTCAACTATCCCTACCCGCTGCACGCCTGGCGGATGAGCGCCATCTGGGTTCTGGCGGCCACCTTCGCGATCCTGCTGGTGGTCTCTGTCACGACCCGGTTCCTGCCCAAGGCGCGACGCCTGATGACCGCCCTGGCCCTGGGGATCGTGGGCGTCACGGTCCTGCTGCCCGGTTTCGACATCAAGACGGTCTGGGCGTTGATCATGGGGGTCGCGCTCGCCGTGCCGCCCGCCGCTGCGGGCGTGCGCCTGCGGGTCCCCGGCGCGCGACTGGCCCTGGCCTATCTGGCCCTCTTCCTGGCGCTGGCGCTGGGCTTCCCGGAATGGCTGGCCGACTTCTCGTACTTCCTGCTCGCCGCCAGCCTGGTGCTGCCGCTGCTGATGGTCGAGGTGGTGCGGCTGGGCCGCGACGACCGCAGCCGGGAGGCCGCCCTGACCCAGGCCGCCAGCCGTCCCGACCGCCTGACCGTGGCCTCGGCGCGCGGTGTCGAACTGGCGCCGATCGCCGAGATCCTGGCCGTGGTGGGGGCCGACGACTATGTCGAACTGCGTCTGGTCGGGGGTCGCAGCCTGTTGCACGCCGCTCGCCTGGACGGGCTGTCGAGCCAGTTGCCCGCGAACTTCCTGCGCGTTCACCGGTCGGTGATCGCCAACCTGGCGCATGTCCAACGGCTGGAGCGCGACGGCGACCGCTGGCGGCTGCATCTGAGCGAGGGCGCGCCCCTGCCCGTCAGCCGCTCCCGCCAGCCGGCCCTGCGCGAGGCTTTGGAAGACCCTAGCCCCGCTCGCGCGTCCGTTCGAACCGCACCTTGAGAATTTCTCGGCCACATAGCCGATTTCCCAGGACGACTTGCCCAGGAACACCGGCTGGTCATCGATGTCGGTGGCCATGGCGGTCTTATGCTTGTCTTGGAAGTCCTCGACGTCAGCGCGTCGCGCCGCTGATCCAGCGGGCCTCGGCATAGGGGCGGAGGCTCGAAGATCACCTCCAGGCCGTATTCCTCGCCCAGCCGGTCGGCCATGACCTCGAACTGCAGCTGGCCGACGGCACCGACGATGAAATCACTGAGCCGAGGATCGGACGGAACAGCTGGGTCACCCCCTCCTCGGCCAGGCCTTCCAGCGCCTTCTTCAGGTGCTTGGCCTTGAGCGGATCCTTGACCCGCACCCGCTGAAGGATTTCCGGGGCGAAGTTGGGCAGGCCGGCGAAGCGCAGCGTGCCGCTCTCCGACAGGCTGTCGCCCACCCGCAGCACGCCGTGGTTGGGGATGCCGATCACGTCGCCGGCATAGGCGTCTTCAGCCAGTTCGCGGTCGCTGGCGAAGAACATCACCGGCGCATTGACGCTCATCGACTTGCCGGTGTTCTGCGCCTTCAGCTTCATGCCGCGCGTGAAGCGGCCGCTGGTCAGGCGCAGGAAGGCGATCCGGTCGCGGTGATTGGGGTCCATGTTCGCCTGGACCTTGAATACGAAGCCGGACACCTCGGGATCGCCCGGCGCGACGTGGGTCTCGACGCCGTTGCGCACGGCCTTGGCCGGGTGCGGCGCCGGCGCATAGGCGCCGATGCCGGCCAGCAGTTCGGCCACGCCGAAGTGGCGCAGGGCCGAGCCGAAGAACACCGGCGTCATGTGGCCTTCCAGGAAGCTCTGCACGTCGAACGGCTTGGCGGCCTCGGAGACCAGCATCGCGCCTTCCTCGACCTCGGCCTGCTCCTCGGGGCTCAGATACTGGACGATGGCGTTGGAGTTGATCGGGACAGGCGCCGGATGCCCCTCGTCGTCGGTCGAGCTTTTCTTGGCGTAGGGGATGAAGGTCTGCTTGCGCAGGTCCAGCATGCCCTTGAACCGCCCGCCCGAACCGGCTGGCCAGAACAACGGCGCAGGGTCCAGGGCCAGCTTGGACGACACCTCGTCCAGCAGCTCGAACGGGTCCTGGGCCTCGCGGTCCATCTTGTTGATGAAGGTGATGATCGGGATGTCGCGCAGGCGGCACACCTCGAACAGCTTCAGGGTCTGGGGCTCGATGCCCTTAGCGGCGTCCAGCACCATGATCGCCGCGTCGGCCGCCGTCAGGGTGCGGTAGGTGTCTTCCGAGAAGTCCTCGTGGCCCGGGGTGTCGAGCAGGTTGAACATCAGACCGTCGTGGTCGAACGTCATCACCGAGGCCGACACCGAGATCCCGCGCTCGCGCTCGATCTTCATCCAGTCCGACTGGGTGCGGCGGGTCTGGCCCCGGGCCCGCACCGCGCCGGCCGCCCGGATCGCGCCCCCGGCCAGCAGCAGGTTTTCGGTCAGGGTCGTCTTGCCAGCGTCAGGGTGACTGATGATGGCGAAGGTGCGCCGACGGGCGGCCTGGGCGGCGGGGGAAGTGCTCATGGCGCGGGGTTACCGCGTCGCCGCGTCTTTAGGAAGGGGGCCACCGTCGCGGTCAGTTCTCCAACGCCTTTAACATCGCGCGCGCCGCGTCCGCGCCAGCGCCGCCGTGCGGGCTGTTGGCCAGCGGAGTCAGCAGCGCGACAGCTTCGGGCCTTTTGCCGCGAATAATCAGCGCGCGCGCCGTCTCCAGGCGGATATCGGCTACCTGGGGGGCCTGCTTGAACGAAATCAGCAACGCCTGAAGCGCATTGTCGGACGGATACTTCGGATCCAACGACCGCGTGTGAGCAAAGGCGAACAGGGTCTGGTAGCGGGTTGGGTCCAGCTGGAACGCCTGGGCCAGTAGCACGCCGGCTTGGTCGTAGTCGGACTGTCTACCCGCCGCGTCGGCGTCGCCGGCCGCAACCAGCCGATCGGCCTCCAGAGCCAGCGCCTCGACGTCCCTGGGATTGGCCGCCAGGCGCTTCTTAAGCATCGCGGCCCCGACCTTGGGATCGCCCAGCACGATCTCTGCGCGAGCCAATGCCAGTTCGGCGAAGGCGTCGCCGGGATAGCGCGCGGCCTTGGTCCGGATTTCAGCCAGCACGGCGGCCTTGGCCTCGTCGGGCACGCCGGTACGCACGTCCAGGTCTTCCAGCATCAACTCGGCCGAGCCGGGCAAGGTGGTGACGGCCACCTCGGGCTTGGGCCGCTTGGAGCGGTCCAGTTCGCGGTAATGGCTGACGCCGGAATAGTAGAAGCGCAGCGCCTTCTCGAAAGCCTGAGGCGACAGGCCCGTAGCCTTGGTCATGGCGTCGACCGACTTGGCTCCATCGGAGACGGCGGCGATATAGGCCTGCAGTTGCGGCGTCCGGTCTGGGTCGCTGTAGAAGTAGTGCGCCAGCAACCAAGCCTGGGCGTAGAACATCACGCGCTTGGCTTCGGGCACGTCCGAGACACGGCTGGTCAGCACATCCGACCAAGGCAACCACTTGTCGTTGGTCAGGGAGTATTGCCGCCGCTCGTCGGGCTTGCCGACATCTGCCGTACGATCATGAATCTCGGCAGTCATCAGATACTCAGCATATCCTTCAACGAACCACGCCGGATAGGTCGAAGGGAAGTGCCGCAGCATAAGGTGGTGCACATATTCGTGCTGCAGGATCGTCTGGTCGTCGGCCCGCATCGCGATCGCGAAGGTCTCGGCTGGCGAGGCAGAATAGAAGCCAGCGGTTCCCGACGCGATACTCGGCGAGACGCGGCGCAGGTCCGCTATGCCGCCAGACACCATGAACACCTTCAGCTTTGACTCCGGCTCGCTGGGCGGCTCGAGGCCGTACAGCGTCCAGAACAAGTCATCGAAAGCTTCGAGATTTTCCGCCGCCTTACGCAGGGCGAAAGCATCGCCGTTGCCATGGACGATGAAGTGTCGCGTCTCGGCCTTTGTCCATCGCTCGGCATGGGTCTCGCCCGCCAACCCCACCGACAGCAGGACAACGCAAGACGCCACACGGGCGCACCAAGACAGCTTCACCGAAAACACCCACGCGAGTTTCAACCCCGGACAACTCTAGGGCATGACTCCAAAAGGTGAAAGCTGGGACGTCCCCGATGGTTGCTGGACCACGGGAACGCCGATCCAAGCCTAGAACGACACCGCCAGGCGCGCGTACCAGAGCCCGCCGTCGGTGTCGTAGACGGCGTTGCGCGAATAGATCAGGCCGCGCGAGGCCTGGAAGGTGGCCTCGTCCGGATAGGTGTTGAACAGGTTCTCGGCGCCGACCGTGAGCTTCAGGCTGTCGGTGAGACGGGCCGTTGCCGACAGGTCGACAAAGGTTTTCGCCCCGAACACCTGGATCAGGTTGGCCGTGCCATTCAGCTGGGCGTCAGTCCATTCGCCCGTGTAGCGGACGCGGGCCATCAGGCTGTAGCGGCCGCGGGCGTAGTCGAAGGTCACGTTGCCGGCATATTCAGGCAGGCTGTCTTCGATATTGATCTTGGACAGCGCGCTGATCTGGGCCGCGTTGGCGCGGCGCACCTTGGTGTCGTTCCAGTTCATGGCCCCGGTCAGGCCGACCTTGCCGCCCAGCCAGTCGCCCTTCCAGGCGGCCACCGCGTCCAGCCCCTGGGTGCGGGTGTCGAAGGCGTTAGTGAAATAGGACACCGAGGTCAGGCTGTCGGCGCCGGGCACGCCCAGGGCCAGCAGCTGCGCCTTGACCGCCGCCGTCACCGTGAACGCCTGCGACGAGGCGAAGCGGTTGTCGACGTCGATGCGGTAGTAGTCGAGCGAAGCCGTGAAGCCCGCGTGACGATAGACCGCGCCCAGCGACAGGTTGGTCGACTCTTCCGGCTGCAGCGGCTTGGCCCCGAAGAACACCGCCACCGGGTTGGTCGTGGCCAGGCGGCCCGAGGTGAACAGTTGCAGGGTCGTGGTGTTGAGCCCCTGCGAGGTGCGGGTGCTGTAGATCTGGCCCGGCGTCGGGGCGCGGAAGCCGGTCGAGACCGCGCCGCGCACCGCGAAGTCCGGCGTGAACTCATAGCGCGCGGTGATCTTGCCGTCGGTGGTGGAGCCGAATTCCGAGAAGTCCTCGTAGCGGATGGCCAAGGCCGCGGTCAGCTTGTCGGTCAGCGGCATGTCCAGATCGACATAGCCGGCATAGCTGGTCTGGTCCCACGACCCGGCCTGGCTGGGGCTGTAGCCGGGGAAGCCGTTGGAACCGCTGGGCAGGCCGCTGGCCGCGCCCGGTCCCACGTCCCACGAATAGCGATCGCCGGCCTTGATCTCGAAGGTCTCGGTGCGCGCTTCGGCGCCCATGGCCAGGTTGGCGGGCTGGGCCAGGAACGACCAGGCCAGCGGCCGGGTGACGTCGAAGTTCAGCGTCTGCTCTTCCTGCACCAGCGTCCCGGCGTCGAACGCGGTGGGCGAGTTGGGGCCGAACGAGGCGTTGATGCTGTTGTTGAGGAAATAGTTGACCTCGTCGCGCCCGTAACCGGCGCTCAGATCCCAGTGATACTGGCCCAGATCGCCACGCACGCCGCCATTGAGCTGATAGTCAGTCTCGTCCTGGCCGAACTTCGGCGAGAAGCCGGTCGGATAGATCGCGTTGAGCGTCCAGCCCGGGAAAACCGTGCTGGCGCGGTAGGAGTTGTCGGTCGACGGGTTGCGCCAGTTGAAGTCGGTGACGCCGGTGCTGTCGGTGTAGGTGGCGAAGCCATAGGCCTCGACCGCGTCGCTGATCGGCAGGGCGGCGTTGAGGCTCGAGCGCCAGACCGTGCGGTCGGGCTGGCCCCAGCGCTGCACGGGGTTGGGCACCTTCAGCGACGGATTGGCGGCCTGGAAGGCGATGGCGTCCGGGCGCTGGCGGGTGCGCGAGGTGGCCTCGGCGTCGGTATAGTCCAGCGCGCCGACCAGATAGCCGCCGTCGCCCAGCAGCGTGGCAAAGGCCGCCGACCTCGGTCTTGGTCCCGTCGCCCTCGTAGTATTGGCTGGTCTGGGCGTAGCCGTTGAAACCCTGGCGGTCGCTGAGGATGACATTGATCACCCCGGCTATGGCGTCCGAGCCGTACTGGGCAGAGGCGCCGTCGCGCAGCACCTCGATCCGCTCCATGCCGCCGGCCGAGAACTGGGCCATGTCGACGCCCTGCTGGCCGCGACCGCCCAGCACCGCCGAGCGGTGACGGCGCTTGCCATTGACCATCACCAGGGTCTGGTCGGGCGACAGCCCGCGCAGGGTGGCCGGACGCACAAAGGCCTGACCGTCGGCGGCGGGCAGACGCTGAACGTTGAAGGACGGGGTCGTCGCCTGCAGCTTGTTCATGATCTCGTCGGAGGCAATGCTCTCCAGAACGTCATGCGACACCACGTCGACAGGCGCGGCGGATTCAAAGGCCGTCCGATTGACGCGGCGCGTACCGGTGACGATCAGCGCATCGATTTCGGTGACACCAGCGGCTGGGGACGGCGCGGCCGGGGCCTGCGCCCAGGCGGGCGCGGCGACGGCCATGGCCAAAACGGTCCAGGCGGTTGAGGTCATAAGCGTCATGAGTCGGCAGCCCCGTTGTTACTGCCGGGGGGCATAGGCAGGGGCTATGACCGGTATGCGACGCCACGGTAGTGCTTAGATGACGATCACTCCCGGCCTCACGGCGGGCAGATCGCGGGACGGAACGCGACAAACCGCCCCGCTGGCCGTTCGAAATGCCACTTCCTTTGTAAGGGATTTCGGATCATGCTCCGAATGTCAGGGATGTAGCGTCCATCGAGAACGCTCAGCCTGCAGAGGAAACGACAATGGCTCTCTGGGATGACTCCCGCGATTCAAGCGGCCCGCGCACCGAGCGCAGCGGCGTCTGCATGGTGGTCACGGTCAGCGGACTGATCGCCCTCGCCGTCGCCATCAAGTGGCTGATCGCGCTGGTGATGTAGGAAACGCGGCCTAGGCGGCCAGACGCCGCCAGACCTGACGGTCGGCCTCGATATTGGTCAGGCTGCCGGCCTTTTGCCGCTGCAGCAGAGCGCCCATGACTTCCACACCGATCTGCGCGTAGCGGATTTGCACCTGATCGACCAGGCAGCCGCGCCCCGGCGCGATGAACAGCGCCGCATTGATTTCCGGCGACTTGTTGATGATCAGGGCGGCCAGACGCTTGGCCCGTTCCGGATCCTTCAGATGCAGCAGCGGCTCGGCCGCATACAGCTCGCGCCCCAGTTCCCCGACATAGGCCATCGACAGTTTCGCGAAGCGGTCACGCGCCATCGGCGGCGTCAAATCGGCCGCATCGAAACTGAAAACAACATCGTTCATCAGGAATAGCATGGCGGGACGCGCACTGATCTCTCGGGGGTGAACAGGAGCCGAAAGAATGCGCTAACGAACTTTAAGTCAGGTGTAGGAGCGAGGTTAACGGCACGCCTCGGTAGCATTGTCCACAGCCGGTTCGCGCCGCGCCACCGCCCCGCCCGCTATTCCTCGACCGCCTCGGTCAGGAAGTGACGGCCGTCCCGGTCCTCGATCTCGATCACCCAGATATCCGGATCAATGCGCGCCGCCCGCTCGGCATAGGCGTCCAGGTCTGGCTCGAAGTCCGACTTGGTGGGCTGCATCCAGAAGCGTTCGCCGTCGCCGCGCGTGGCCTCGGCGAACAGGCGGGCCGTGTTCTGGCGGCGATCGACGGCCTTGACCAGCACTGCCCCGGCCTTGGCGTCGCCCTTGCGAGCCACGGTGGCGAAGGCCCCGCCCAGTTCGGCGCGGCGGATCAACGCGCTCACCCAGATATCCGTCGACAGAAGCATGCTAACCGAACCGCAACCCCGAGGCCGCTACAGTCGCCCCTCAAGCCTCGAAGCATACGAGAAAACCGAGCCCCTAGCCTGTTCTTTCGAACAGGCGCCGCTCCAGGAGTGAGACGCGTGATGGCCGCCGAAACCGGCTTTCCCTTTCGGCGATCGCGCGTTGTGACACCCGCCAAAGGTCGCGCGGCGCTATGGGCGGGATTCCTGGCCTGCGCGGCATCCTTGACCCTACCGGGGCTGGCCTTGGCCGCCACCGCAACCGATCAGCTCTATGAACGCACGGTGATGACGGCGGCGGACGGCCGCTGCCGCCTGTTCGCGCCCACCATTGGCTCGGCGCTGGACGCCGCCCGCGCCCAGGCGCGAGGCGCCGCCCTGCGCTCCGGCGTCAGCCAGGCCCAGGTCGAAGGCGTGGAACAGAGAGCGCGGGCCAAGGCGGCCGGCGTCGCCTGCAACTCGGCCGATCTGTCCACCGCCGCCGCGCGGGTCCGCAAGGCGTTCGACGCCTACACGACCATGCAGCGCATCAACTATCCCGGCGATGTCTCGTCCTGGCAGGCCGAGCGGACCAGCTCGGCGACCATTCCCATCTGGCGCCTGTCGCAGTCTGCAAGCTTCGGCGCCGATCGGCTGATCTTCGGGCTGGCGGGGCGCAACGGCCTGGTCACGGCGACGGTCACCTTCGCGGACGGGGCGCGCCCCTATGCGGCGCGGATCGTCATGCGCGACCCCGCCCGCACCCAGGGCCCCTATATCGACCAGCGCGGCGGCAAGGCGCTGGCGGCCAAGGTCGCGCCGCGCTCGGCCAGCCTGGTGTTCAACGCCGAGACCCGCGAGGAATCGCCCCTGACCCTGCTGCCGACGGGCGCCAAGACCGGTCTGAGTTTCCGCTTCCCCAACGCGCCGGCCGAGGTCATCTCGCGCCTTGACCCGCGCGAGGCCGTGACCATCGAGTTCAGCTTCGCTGGACGCGGCGGCGGCGAGGATGTGGTGCGCAGGGCCTATATCGAGGTCGGCGACTTCGCCGCCGGGCGCGCGTTTCTGCGGTAGAGCGGCCTAACGCGGCGCGAAGGCGATAACGTTGTCGCCCAGGCTGGCCGGCGGCTCGGGCTCCGGCGAGGATTGTTCGAGAGGCTCCGGCGCGGGCTCCACCGGCGGGCTGGCCGCGCGCAGCGGCGCCAGCAGCACCGGCAGGCGCACCGAAACGCTGGTGCCCGCGCCCAGGCGGCTTTCGATATGCATCTCCCCGCCGTGCAGCTTGGCGAAGGCGCGGACGAGGGACAGGCCAAGGCCGGTGCCCTTGGCGCGCTGGTCGACGCCGCCGGCCTGTTCGTAGGGACGCCCCAGACGCTCCAGGTCTTCGGGACTGATGCCGACGCCGGTGTCGGCGACCACGATCTCCAGAACGCCGTCAAAGCCATCGGCCGTAACCGTCACCTGACCGCCGCGCGGGGTGAACTTCAGGGCGTTGGAGATCAGGTTCAGCACGATCTGCTTCAGCGCCCGGCGGTCGGCGTCGACCTCCAGGTCAGCCGGCGGCAGGACCCCGCGCAGTTGCACGCCCGCCCCGTCGGCCTGGACCCGCATCAGCCGCATGGCGGCCTGCACGGCCTCGCGGGCGTCGAACACGCCACGCGACAGTTCGAAGCGCTCGGCCTCGATCTTGGACATGTCCAGCACGTCGTTGATCAGATCCAACAGGTGGCCGCCGCTCTCGTGGATCAACTCGGCATATTCGCCATAGCGATCGGACAGGGGGCCGAACATGCGGGCCCGCATGATGTCGGAGAAGCCCATGATGGCGTTCAGCGGCGTGCGCAGTTCGTGGCTCATATTGGCCAGGAAGCGGGCGCGGCCGGCGGCCAGGGCTTCGGCGTCGGCGCGGGCGCGGTCCAGGGCGCTCTCGCGCGTGCGCTCGACGGTGACGTCGCGCAGCAGGCCCACCAGCAGTACGGGCGACACCCGTTGCAGGTCGAGGGTCACGATCCGGTCCAGCCCCAGCGCCGGATTGAAGTTGATGCTGACCTGGCCCTCGCGGAAGGCCTGGGCGATCGCCCCGCCCACCCGCTGACGGTCGTTCGGCGCCGCGGCGGCGGCCAGGCCGCGATTGACGATATCCACGATGGTCACGCCCGGAGGCGGCGCGCCGCGCACGGCCGTGACCTTGCCCCGGGTCGTAATGGCGATGGCCAGGTTCGGCAGGCCGTCCAGCATCACCTCGAGCGATTGCAGTTCCGAGGCATGACGGCTGTCGCGCACGCCACTCCGGCGCCGCCCGATCAGCAGGCCCGAGGCCAGGCCAAGCCCGGTGGTCGCCAGGGCCAGAAAGCCCAGGATGAAGGCCAGGGGACCGGTCGGCGCGGCCGGCGCCAGGCCCGACAGCTGGGTCAGGGCCGCCACGCAGCCGCCGATCAGCGACAGGGCCGCGCCCTCGGCCAGTCTGCGGGAAGGGGTCTGGGTGGATGCGGCCGCCACAGGCGCCAGGCACCAGGCGCTCATCGCACCCGACACGCCGCCCGTCAGGACGGCTGCGGCAGATCCGCCCACCGCCCACAAAACCAGCAGCAAGGACTGGATACGATCATCCTCGCCCGCCTTTTCACCGGCCATCGGCAGGGAAACGAGCGCCGGGATCGCGCCGGCCGCGAAGGCCGCCCAGATCGGCCAGCCCACATGACCCGGCAGGAACGCCGTCGCCCCGGCCGCCAGACAGATGGCCGCCAGCCAGCCCAGCCGCCATAGACGCGCGGTCCCGAGGACCCGCGCCTGGGGCGCGGGCCGCTTGAACGGGTCCGGAAGCGTTTCAAATTCCAAGCGCGAGTGACTTCCCTGAAAGCCGACGCCAATCAGCGCCGTCGCCAAACCTTAACGCGGCAAACCCGATCTCTCCAGACCGCTCAATCAGTGAGCGATCATTCCTGGTGGAGGGCCTGTGGACGGAAACGGAATCGTAAGCGGCGTCGGCCATGGTGCAAACCGCGCCAAGGCGGACAGAACGTCCCGGAGCTTATCGCATGTCTCAACCGGCGTCTCTGGACGCATTGCCCTCTCTGGACGCCTCGACCGCGCGACGCGCGGCCGCGCACGCGCGCCGTCGGGCCGCGCTGGACGATCGCAAGCGCTCGTTCCTGCGCATGGTCAGCCATGAACTGCGCACGCCGCTCAACGCCGTCATCGGCTTTTCCGAGATCCTGTCGCGCGAACTCTATGGCCCGCTGGGCTCACCCCAGTATCGGGAATACGCCGAGATCGTGCACGACAGCGGCCTCAAGCTGCTGAAACTGGTCAATCAGATTGTCGAAATCGCCCGGCTTGAGGGCCATGTCACAGACCTCGATCTGGCGCCCGAGGCGCTGGAAGACGCCATCGACGACGCCATCGAACAACTGAAGGGTGAAATCGCCGCGCGTCAGATCCGGATCACGATCGCCGAAGCGCGCCCGCTGGCCCCGATCATGGCCGACGGGCGCGGCCTGCGCACGATGCTGGGCAATCTGCTGCAGAACGCGATCACCCACTCACCGGTCGGTGGTCAGGTCTATATCACCGCGCACGCCGTTCCTGGCGACATGGTCGAGATCGCCATCACCGATCAGGGTCCCGGCGTCGAGCCCGAGGACCTGCCCCGCCTGCTGCGTCCGTTCGAACAGGGCGGCACGGCCCTGACACGCTGCAGCGAGGGCGCGGGGCTTGGCCTGCCGATCGTCGACCTGCTGGCGCGGGCCATGGGCGGCGCCCTGCGGCTCAACTCGCGCCCCGGCGCGGGCCTCTGCGCCATGGTCAGCCTGCGCCAGGCCTGAACGCGCCGACCAGAACGCTTGCCAGCGGTCGGCCACGCCCCTAAACGGCGCGGCATGACACGCCCCATCGACGCCGCCCTGACGGAACTGGTCGACGAGTTCGACATGCTCGGCGATTGGGAAGAGCGCTATCGCTATGTGATCGAGTTGGGCGGGGGGCTGACGCCGCTCAGCGACGCTGAACGCTCGGACGAAAACAAGGTGCGCGGATGCGCCAGTCAGGTCTGGCTGGTCACCGAGCCGCATGCGGACGGGACCATCGTGTTCCGGGGCGACAGCGACGCGCACATCGTCAGCGGACTCATCGCCATCCTGCTGCGGCTCTATTCGGGCCGGCCAGCGGCGGACATCGCCGCGTTCGACGCCAAGGCGGCTCTGGACAAGCTGGGCCTGTCCGAAGCCCTGTCCTCACAGCGCTCGAACGGCCTCAAGGCCATGGTCGCCCGGATCCAGCGCGACGCGGAAGCCGCACTGGCCCAAGGCTAAAAGGTCTAGAAGAAGCCCGCGCGATTGCCGATGAACAGGATCGCGATGACCACCAGCACGAGCTGGATCATCCAGTTCACGGGTGACGGGATCGGCGACCTCTGAACGATGTAGAGGGCGAGTCCGAGAAGGACCAGGGCGATAAGGATGACGATCAGGATGCTCATGTCGGCTTAACCGCCAAGCCCGGATTTTGGTTCCGCCTTAGCCCGAAGGGCTCGAACCTCAAACATCGAGAGCTTGGCCGGCGCCGAAACCGGCTTCCACTTTCGGCCGCCACGCTCTCGCGCTTGAGACCTTTTCCAGAAGCGCCTATGGCCTCGCCCGTGACCCAAGACACCCAAGCTTTCCGCGTGGCCGCCCTCTACCGGTTCACGCGCTTTCCCGATCCGGCGGCCCTGCAGGGACCGCTGGCCAAGACCTGCTGCGCGGTCGGCGTGAAGGGCACCCTGCTGCTGGCGCGCGAGGGGATCAACGGCACCATCGCCGGAACCGACACCGCCATCGAGAGCGTGCTGGCCCACATCCGCGCCCTGCCCGGCTGCGCCGACCTGATCCCCAAGACCGCCTGGGCTGACACCATGCCCTTCCACCGCATGAAGGTGCGGCTGAAGAAGGAGATCGTCACCCTGGGCCTTCCCGACCTAGATCCCGTCGCCAACGCCGGGACCTATGTCGAGCCGGCCGACTGGAACGTCCTGATCGCCGATCCCGATGTCGTGGTGATCGACACCCGCAACGACTACGAGGTCGCCATCGGCGCTTTCGCCCGCGCGGTCGATCCGAAGACCTCCAGCTTTTCGGCCTTCCCTGACTGGTTCCGCGACTATCGCGCCGGTCTGGAAGAGGAACGGGGACCCGACGCCCCGCCGCTGAAGGTGGCGATGTATTGTACCGGCGGGATCCGCTGCGAGAAATCGACGGCCTTCCTGAAGTCCGAGGGCATCGAAGACGTCTTCCACCTCAAGGGCGGCATCCTCGACTATCTGGAGCAGGTGCCCGAACCCGACAGCCTGTGGCGCGGCGAATGTTTCGTGTTCGACGAACGGGTGGCGGTCGGTCACGGCCTGTCCCCCGGAACTCACGCCCTGTGCCGGGCATGCCGACGGCCGATCAGTCCGGAAGAGCGCGCCTCACCGCTGTTTGTCGAGGGCGTCGCCTGCCCGGCCTGTCATGATACGCGCGACGCGGACAGCAAGGCCCGCTACGCCGAGCGCCACAAGCAGGTCGCACGGGCGCGCGAACTGGGCATCGCCCATGTCGGCGCGACACGGGATAGCGGCGAGACCTGACGCGCCGCGCGGATCATCCGCGCCCGTCTCGCGTTATCGGAGGCAACCCCCAGCAAGGAGCCTCCCCATGGTCACCTACGACTCCGCCTATGGCGCGACGCCGGCCGCCGCCAAGCGCTCACGCGCCGCTCAGAAGCTCGATGGTCTGCTCGGCCGCAACAAGACCAGTGACGCCGGCCTCGATCCCGTCGCCCCGCCCGCCGACTATGCCCTGACGCCCGACCAGAATGGCAAGATCACGCTGGCCGGCCGCAAGATTCCGATCGCCCTGGCCATCGTCGGCGCCGGTGTCGCCGCCGCCCTGCTGATCAACAAGCGCACGCGCGGTCCGATGATCGCTGCGGCGACCACCGCCTGGGGCGTCCTTGGCCGCAAGGCCGCTTAGCGACAATCCACGGCGACGCTTCGAACCCTCTAACCGGCCGCCGCGTTCATCCATCTCACACCTGTTCAGGAGGCCCCCATGGCCCATACCAACGAAGACCACATCAAGCTCGTCAACGGCCTGGTCGAGACCACCATCGACAGCGCCGACGGCTATGAAAGCGCCGCCAAGGACGCCGAAGGCCAGCGCTACAAGACCCTGTTCGAACAGCGCGCCCAGGAGCGCCGCAGCGTCGCCTCTGAACTGCAGGACGAGGTCCGCCGCCTGGGCGGCGAGCCCAAGGACGACGGCACCATCCTGGCCGCCGCCCACCGCGCCTTCGTCAATCTCCGCGACAGCCTGGCCAAGGGCGATGAAGCGGTGATCAACGAGGTCGAGTCCGGCGAGGACTTCATCAAGGGCAAGTACGAGAAGGCGATGAAGGACACGGACATCGACGTCCAGACCCGCGCCGTCATCGAAAAGGCCTGGACCTCGGTGAAGTCGGGCCACGACCAGATGCGCGACATCAAGCACATGCTGAAGCACTAGCCACTAAAGCTGTCCTCCCGGCCAAGCGCGAAGCGCGCCGAGCCGGGACGACGTTTCTACGGAAACGCTGAGACCTGCTGCGGTCCCGGCTCTTCGCTACGCGGCGGCCGTGGATGACCAGCCGCTTTGACAGGGACAGCCTCATCGACCGTCTTGCCCGCCCGGCGCGGCAGGCCCAAAGACCGTTCAGCCGCCTCAAGGGCGGTGCCGGCCAAACAGACATGCTCGAGGATTTCGCGCAGACCAGGACCAGCGGCCTCCAGCGCGGCGGCGATGCGGTCCTTGGCGGCGCGGCCGCGCTCCGCCGGATCCAGACGGCGACCGCCGCCGCCGTCGACGCGGGGACCGGCGTCCCAGTTCATGGTCAGGCGGCCCACCGTTCCGGCGCGGTGAAAGTCTTCGCGCAGACGCTCGCCCGCCCCCGCCTCCACCGCCGTCAGCCAGGGCCGCCCCTTGCCGTCGCGACGCCGCGCGAGCCAGGCGAGAGGTGACTCGCCCAGATTGGCCTTGAAGGCGACGGGGCCCAGGCCTGGCTCCTCCAACACCTTCTCGCCCTCGATCACGCCCGGCTTGCCGGCCGGCGGCGCGGGCTTGGTCGGCGGGGTCAGCACCAGAGACCACCCGCCCTGGGCGCGCGGCCGAAGCGTGGCCATCCGCACCAGCGCCTGAAAGGCGGCCTCGTCGATCACCAGCATCGGCCGGCGGCGGCGGTTGGATCCCAGCCGCACCGCATAACCCAGGGGCGCGCCCTCGATCACCGCGCCGGGACGCGCCAGCAGCCGCGCCGCACGGCCGGCCAGATGTTCGACCTCAAGATCGCTCATCGGGGGATCTCCGCCACCAGACGCGGCGCCAGCAGACTGGCGGGATAGCCGCCAGCCGGGCGTCGAAGGCCGCGTCGGCGCGCAAATCCTCCACCTTGTGGCAGGCATGACCGCAGGTCGTCCGGTCGCGGCCAAAGGCGAAGGCCACGCGCGACAGCGGCCAGTGGAAGGTGACATGCGTCAGGTAGATGGCGATCTGCCGGGCCCGCGCCGCCGCCACCGACGTGCGCTTGTGGGCCGAGATATCGCCGGGCGAGACATCGGTCGCCATGGCGACCAGATGGGTGACGAAGGCGACCGTCAAACGGTCGCGACGGGGATCGGGCGTGATCGCCCAGATATCCTCAAGTGCTTGAACCAACATGGCGTCCTCTCATCGGGATCGCGATCAGCGACCACACCCCGAATCTAGGTTGATTTTCCGCATGTGAGGATAATTTTCCTATCGTGACGCACAAGTAGGAAAATAAGCCTTTGAAAATCCTACGTCCAGATCTGTCCTATCCCCGTTCGCGAACGGGGATAGAGCCGCAGACGGCCGGAAAATCGGCCACCAGCGAGTCGCGCCAGACCAGGTCGGAAGCCCGCCCTTCCGCCCGCGCCGATTGGCATGCCTCGATCGCCGCCAGTTGTCCCGGCTGGCCCGCCGCGGCGAGCAGCGGCGCCGGACACAACGACCTGACCGCCTCGATCACATCGCTCGACGGCGCGGGCCCCTCGGTCAGCCAGGCCTGCGACCGCTCGAAGGCGTCCTGTCGGAACAACTCGACCATGTACTGGGTGTTGGATTGCAGATGGGCGGGGCCGTTGGCCGGCACGCCGATCATCGGCAGAAGCGGCGCCAAGGATGGCACGGCGTGGTTGGCGAAGATCAGCAGCCCCCAATAGGCCTCGGCGATCCCCGCGAAATGGGCGGCGTCGCGAATGGCTTCGAAACCGGATTCCTGGATCGGCAGGATCTCGACCTTGGGCTTGCGCACATCGACCGTGTCGTTGGCCACATCGATATAGAGGCCGCCGATCTGCAGGGCGGTCTGGAAGTACTGGCCGCGCAGCACGCCCCAGACGCAGCGTCCGTCGCCGCCGGCGTGGATGAAGGCCTTCAGCGCTCGCTCTCCAGCGTGGCGTGGCTTTCGCAGCCTGGCCACCAGACGCGCCAGCACATCGTGGGTGATCTCAGCGCAATAGCCGATCGGATAGGGCTTTCCGTACCGGGCCGCGCCTTCGCCAAGGGCCAGATCGGTCTCGGCGCGAACCTCCAGCAGCAGCGCTTCCAGAGCGGGAAGGACGGGACGCAGGAAACGCGCCGTCAGAGCCGCCTCGGGGCGCTGGACGGCGGCGGGTTGCTGGAACAGGACGACCATGACGCTGAAAAAATCGCTCTACTGCAACGCGCCCGCCGCCGCGATGAAGCGAGGGCGAGGCCCCGTCACCCTAGCATCGTCGCGCGGCGACCGTCTCAGTCATCGCGGGGGATGATCGCGCCCTTGCAGGAGACGACCCGGGCCGCGAGGGCGTGCGCGCGTTCCACCGACCTCGCGATCGGGTCACCCGCCAGCCGCGCCGACAGATAGGCGGCGTTGAAGCTGTCGCCCGCGCCGGTGGTGTCGACAGCCTTCACACGGTCCGGCGCGGGGGTAGCTGTGCGGCCATCCGGGCGATGCACGTTGACCGCGTGGCTCTCGTCCCGAGCCACCACCTCGGCCCCGCCCGCCGCCAATGCGCCGCCAGGTCCTCGGCCTCGCGGCCATACAGAGGACGAGAGTCCTCGCTGCTAAGGGAGATGTAGCGGCACGACGGCACGACGCCATCCAGCGCCGCGCGGGCCGCCTCGGGACTGGCCCACAGCGCGGGGCGATAGTTGAAGTCCAGGGCCACGGCGACGCCCAGGGAATGGACATAGGCCAGGATGTCCTTAAGCCGCGCCCGGCCGATATCGCCGATCACCGCCAGGGTGACGCCCGACAGATAGACCAGGTCGCTGGCCTTGGCGGCCTCGATCAACTGATCGGCGGTATGTTCGGAAAACAGGTCCCGGATCGGGGCCCGCTCGCGCCAGTAGTAGAATTTCCGCTCGCCGCTGTCGTCCAGCACGATGGCGTACAGGCCGGGCAAGCGATTGCTGGCCTCGCGCACCAGCCGGGTGTCCAGCCCTTCGCGGCGCATGGCGGCCAGCACGCCCTCGCTGAACGGATCGCCCTGCCCCAGCGCCGTGCAATAGGCCACGGCGTCACCCTGGCGGGCCATGTAGACAGCGGTGTTGAAGGTGTCGCCAGCGAAGCCCATCCGGTAGCGCGGCGCGCCGTCCTCGGCATGGCCCTCTGGCGACATCTCGACCATGCACTCGCCCAGCACGGTGATCCTGGCCATGACACCGGTATCCTTTCGCGTTCGCGCCTTGATAGTCGGTTTGAAGGTCTGAGGTTAGAGGGTGTGCGCTGAGGCCCAAGGCGGATCAGCCGAAGATGGGCCTTGGCGCCCGGCGGGACCTAGCCCCTAGCCGCGCGCGGTCTTGGCGCCGATCTTCCCCAGACCCTCAACCGCCGCCCGGAACGCTTCGCCCCGCGCCTCGAAGTCGGCGAACTGGTCGAATGAGGCGCAGGCGGGCGACAGCAGCACGATGGCGTCCTCGCCGCTGTCCAGCGCATCGCTGAACGCGGCGGCGGTGGCCACCTCGATCGAGCCACACAGGCGCGTGGGAGCCTTGCCTTCGAGGGTTTCAGCGAAGTCTTCGGCGGCTTCCCCGATCAGATAGGCCTTGGCCACGCGGGGAAACAGGTCGATCAGATCGGCGATACCGCCCGCCTTGGGCACGCCGCCGGCGATCCAGTAGAACTTGGGATAGCTGCTCATCGCCTGGCGCGCAGCGTCGGCGTTGGTGGCCTTGCTGTCATTGACGAAGCGCACGCGGCCGATCTTGCCGACGGTCTCCATCCGGTGGGCCAGGCCCGGGAAGGTTAGCAGCCCTTCGACCGCGTCATGGTGCGGAATGCCGATGGCGATGGCGGCGGCGTAGGCGGCGCAGGCGTTCTGCCAGTTGTGGCGCCCCGGCAGGCTGCGGGCGCGCAGCAGGTCGGCCATCTCGGTCACCCGGTCGCCGGTGGCGTCGTACAGCACGCCCTGCAGGGCGTAGACGCCCCGGCCCATGGCCTTGCCGGCGCTGATCGGCCAGATGGTGCGGCGGTTGGCGGCGGTGATCTCGGTGCAGATCTGCTGGCACCAGGGATCGTCGACGCCGATAATGGCGGTGTCGCCCTTGCCCTGGTTGAGGAAGATCCGGCGCTTGGCGGCGATATAGCCTTCCATGCCGCCGTGACGGTCCAGGTGGTCGGGCGAGATGTTGAGCAGCACCGTGGCGTCGGCCTTGAGGCTGCTGGTCAGGTCCAGTTGGTAGGACGACAGCTCCAGCACGTAGACCGCGCCGCCATGCATGTCTTCCAGGCCCAGCACGCCGGCGCCGATATTGCCGCCGACGCGGGTGTCGCGTCCGGCCGAAGCGCACAGGTGGCCGATCAGCGCCGTGGTCGTCGACTTGCCGTTGGTGCCGGTGATGGCGATGATCTTGGGGCGCTTGTGCGGCGGGGCCTCGTTGACCGTGCGCGCGAAGAGCTCGATGTCGCCCAGGATCTCGACCCCGGCGTCCTTGGCCATCTTTACCGTCCAGTGCGGCTGGGGATGGGTCAGGGGCACGCCCGGCGACAGCATCAGGGCGGCGAACTGGCTCCAGTCGGCGGCGCGCAGATCCACGGGCTTGAAGCCCTCGTCCTCGGCGGCGGCGCGACGGGCGGGACTTTCGTCCCACAGGGCCACCTTCGCCCCGCCGGCGGCGAGCGCGCGGGCGGCCGTCAGGCCGGTCCGGCCCAGGCCGAACACCGCGACCGTCTTGCCCTCGAAACCACGGACGGGGATCATCGTCTGGCGCTCCCTATCTCAGCTTCAGCGTGGCGAGACCCACGAAGGACAGCATCATCGCCACGATCCAGAAGCGGATCACGACGGTGGATTCGGCCCAGCCCAGCTTCTCGAAATGGTGGTGGATCGGCGCCATCAGGAACACCCGCTTGCCGGTCTTCTTGAAGTAGCCGACCTGGATGATGACGCTGAGCGCCTCGACCACGAACAGGCCGCCCACGATGCCCAGCACCAGCTCGTGCTTGGAGCAGACGGCGATCGCGCCCAGGGCGCCGCCCAGGGCCAGCGAACCGGTGTCGCCCATGAAGATCTTGGCCGGCGGGGCGTTGTACCAGAGGAAGCCCATGCCCCCGCCGATGATCGCGCCGCACAGCACCGCCAGCTCGCCGACGCCCGGCGCGAAGTGCAGGTTCAGATAGTCGGCGAAGCGATAGTTACCGACCAGATAGGTAATCAGGCCGAAGGTCGAGGCGGCGATCATCACCGGCACAATCGCCAGGCCGTCCAGACCGTCGGTCAGGTTCACCGCGTTGGAGAAGCCCGCGATCGTGACGGCGGCGAAGGCCACATAGAACCAGCCGAGGTTGATCACCAGGGCCTTGAAGAACGGGAAGACGACGCTGGTTTCCATGCCCGGGGTCATCGGCGACTTGGGCGCGAACAGGATCAGCAGAACGGTGGCGACGATGGCCACGACGAACTGGGCCACCAGCTTCTGGCCGCTGGAGAGGCCGGCCGTGGTCTGCTTGGTGACCTTGGCATAGTCGTCCATGAAGCCCAGAACGCCATAGCTGCCGGTGATCAGCAGCACGACCCAGACATGAATGTTGCGCAGGTCGGCCCACAGCAGGGCGCCGACGAACAGGCCGGCCAGGATCATGAAGCCGCCCATGGTGGGCGTGCCGGATTTCTCGGTGACGTGGCGGGCGATGCCGTCGGTGCGGATCGGCTGGCCCTTGCCCTGCTTGCTCTTCATCCAGCGGATGAAGCGCGAGCCCATGGCGACCGCGACGACATAGGCCGTCAGCATCGACATGCCGGTGCGGAAGGTCAGGTATTTCAGCAGGTTGAGCAGCGGCACGTGGTCGTGCGCGCGCGCCAGCCATTCATAGAGAAAATATAGCATCAGCCCTGCCCTTCGAGATCGAGCGCGGCCAAGGCCCTGGCGACGACGCCGGCCCTGGAGCCATTCGACCCCTTCACCATCACCACGTCGCCCGGCGCTATTTCAGCGGCCAGCAGCGGCGTTAACGTTTCAGAAACCTCCGCGTAGCCGCCCCGCCGAGTCGGCGGAAGCGCCTCCCACAGTGATTTCATGTGGACGCCCGCGAGAAAGACACGATCGACCTTCGCTGCGTCCAAAGGCGCTGCAAGCTCGGCGTGAAACCGGGCGCTGCCCTCGCCTAGTTCGAGCATGTCGGTCAGGACGACGATGCGCCGGCCGGCCACATTTCGGGCGCCCAGCGTCTTCAGCGCCGCCTGCATCGAGACCGGATTGGCGTTGTAGCTCTCATCAACCAGGGTGAAGGCGCCGCCCTCGATCCTGACCGTTTTTTCGGCGCCCCGCCCCTCGATCGGCTCGAAGGTCGCCAGGGCTTCCAGGGCGATCTCGCGCGAGACTCCCAGCGCCTCCAGCATCAACAGCACGCACAGGCTGTTGGGGCCCCAGTGGACGCCGGTCTGCAGGATGGGGAAGCTGATGGATCTGCCGCGCAGATTGACCGAAACGGTCGCGCCGCCGGCGTGGACGTCAAAGCCCGTCAGTTGCGCGGTGACGCCCTCGTGCGAGCCGAAGCTCCAGATGCTGGCGCCGGCCTTGCGGGCCTCTTCGCTGAGCAGGCCAAACCACGGATTGTCGGCGTTCAGCACCGCCACGCCTTCGGGCTCCAGGCCGGCGAAGATCTCGGCCTTGGCGCGGGCGACGCCCTCCTCGCCGTCAGCGAAGTTCTCCAGGTGCACAGGGCCGACCGTGGTGATGGCCACGGCGTGCGGACGGATCATCCGCGACAGCGGGACGATCTCGTTGGCGTGGTTCATGCCCACCTCGAACACCGCGCGCTCGGTGTCGCGCGGCATGCGGGCCAGGGTCAGGGGCACGCCGATATGGTTGTTGTACGACTTCACCGAGGCATGGGCCTTGCCGGCCAGGCGCAGGCCGGCCTCGACCGCGCGGGTGACGCTGGTCTTGCCGACCGAGCCGGTCACCGCGCCACGGCGGGTCTGCGGCGCGCGCAGGCGCGCGGCCTCGCCCAGGCGCTCCAGGCCGCGGAAGGTGTCTTCCACCAGCACGGCCGGCACGGCGACGGGCTTGGAGACCAGGGCCCCGGCCGCGCCCTTGTCATTGGTCTGCACCACGAACTCATGGCCGTCACGAGCGCCGGTGAGCGCCACGAACAGGTCGCCGGGCTCGATGCTGCGGCTGTCGATCGACACACCGGTGGCGGCGAAGGCCTGGGTAGCCTTGCCATCCGTCGCGGCGGCGATCTCGTCAGAGGTCCAGAGGGGCTCAGCCATGGGTCATCTCCGGGGCGGCCATCTCCAGCGCGGCGAGCGTCTCGGTGACATCGTCGAACGGGTGATTGACGCCCGCCACCAGTTGCCCCTGCTCATGCCCCTTGCCCGCGACGACCAGCACGTCGCCCTCGCCCAGCTGGGCGGCGGCGGCGCGGATCGCGGCGCGGCGGTCGCCGATCTCGGTCGCGCCGGGGGCGGCCTCGAGGATGGCGGCGCGGATCGAGCCGGGCTCTTCCGAACGCGGATTGTCGTCGGTGACGATGGCCACGTCGGCCAGCCGCGCGGCGATGGCGCCCATCAGGGGCCGCTTGCCGCGATCACGATCGCCGCCGGCGCCGAACACCACGATCAGCTTGCCGGCCGTGTGCGGGCGCAGGGCTTCCAGCACGGTCTCCAGGCCATCGGGCGTATGGGCGTAGTCGACATAGGCCTCGCCGCCCTGGGCGCCGCGCCCCACGCGCTGAAGGCGACCGGCGGCGCCTTCCAAGCTCTCCAGCGCCTTGAGCACGGCGGCCGTGTCCTCGCCGGTAGCGATGCAAAGCCCGGCCGCGACCAGCACGTTGCTGGCCTGGAAGCCGCCGGCCAGCGGCAGATCCACGGTGTAGGTCTGGCCGGCGGCTTCGACGATCATGGTCTGCCCGCGCGGGGTCAGGACGCGCGACACCAGCTTCAGCCCCTGCCCTTCATCGCCCACCGAGAACACGCTCTGGCCCGAGCTCACCGCGCTGGCGGCGAAGACCTCGAAGGCGTCGCTGTCGCAGTTGAGGACGGCCGTCGCGCCCATGGGCAGCAGGGTGTCGAACAGGCGCAGCTTGGCGGCGCGATAGCTCTCCATCGAGCCGTGGTAGTCCAGGTGATCCTGGGTGAAGTTGGTGAAGCCGGCGGCCTTCAGGGTCACGCCATCCAAGCGGCGCTGATCAACACCGTGCGACGAGGCCTCCACCGCCAGATGGGTGACGCCCATGCCGGCCAGCCTGGCCATCATCTCGGCGACATCGGCCGCGTCAGGGGTGGTCAGGCCAGGAGGGGTCAGTTGCTGGTCCGCGACGCCGGGACCACTGACCACGACGCCCAGGGTTCCCATGCTGGCGGCCTTGTGACCGAGTCTCGCGAAGATCTGGCGACAGAAGCCAGCGACCGAGGTCTTGCCGTTGGTGCCGGTGATCGCGATGCAGATCGCCGGTTGGGCGCCCCAGAAGGCGGCCGACGCCAGGGCATAGGCGCGACGCGGATCCTCGAGCGTCACGAGCACCGGAGCCGATGGCCGTATCCGTGTCGACCGGAGCGAGCACGGCGGCGGCCCCCGCGCGGCGATGGCGCCTGCGGAGCGAACGCCGGCGTCCGTCGGCCTGGCGGTCCCCGGCAAGCGCCGCGAACAGCGACCCCAGGCCCGACCTTGCGGCTGTCGGCCGTCACCCCGGTGATCACCGGGTTGGCGGGCAGATCGCGTTTCAGGAGGTCGGAAAGCGTCTTGGTCACAGGCCAGTTCCAGGGTTGGCGTTGGGCGAGGTGGCGACGGTAAGGATCTCGGCCTGACGCTTGACGCCGAGGAACGGCGGCGATGCGGGCGATCACCCGGCCGGCGGCCGGCGCGGCGACCCAGCCGCCGGTAGAGAAGCCGGCGGTGGCGGCGGTGCCCTTGGGCTCGTCCAGCAGGATCAGCACGAAATAGCGGTCGGCCTCGATCGGCCCCTCGGTCGGGAACACGGCGGCGAAGGACGAGACCTGGCGCTGGTGATTGTAGCCCCGGATCGAGGGATCGTACTTCTCGCCGGTGCCGGTCTTGCCGCCGACGGTCAGGCCGGGCACGTCGGCCTTGCCGCCGCTGCCGCCCTCGCCGCATGACTTGGCTCGCATGATCCGCAGCATCTGCTGGGAGGTCTCCTCGGAGATCACGCGCGGGCCCTCAGGCCGTACGCCCGAGGCCAGCTTCAGGATAGTCAGGGGCGGACGGGTGCCGCCGTTCAGCAGCGGGCCCATCGCCGCCGCCAGGGCCAGGGGACTGACGTTCATGCCATGGCCGAACGAGGTGGAGGCCACGGCGTCCACATCCCACTTGCGCGGGGTCAGGGGACGGGCCGATTCCTGCAGCTCGACGATGGCGGGCTTGGTCAGGCCAAGCTTGGCGAAATACTGGCTCAGACGCGTCGCCCCGACGCCCTCGGCCAGCTTGGCGGTGCCGATGTTGGACGAGTGCTTGAACACCTCGACCAGGGTCAGGATCGCCTTGGCCGCGTGATAGTCGTGGATCGTCCGATAGCCCAGCTTGAACGGCTCGCGCGCGTCATAGGTCGAGGCCGGGGTGGCGACGCCGGTGTCCAGACCGATGGCCACGGTGAAGGCCTTGAAGGTCGAGCCCATCTCGTAGACCGAAGCGGCCGCGCGGTTCAGCTTCTGGTCGTCGGTGGCCGTACCGACCTTGTTGGGATCAAAGTCGGGATAGCTGGCCAGACCCAGGATCTCGCCGGTGTGGACATTGGTGACGATGCCCACGGCGCCCTTGGGCTGGAACTCCATCGCCGCCTTGCGCAGTTCGTCTTCCAGCGCGGCCTGCACGCGGACGTCGATCGACAGGACCGTGGGTCCGCCGCCGCCGGCCGCCTGGCGGATCGGCTTGTCCAGAGCGCGCTCGGCGCCGGCCAGGCCCTTGCCGCCGCTGTCGACAAATCCGACCAGATGGGCGGCCGTCGCGCCCAGCGGATACATGCGGCGCTCCTGGTCCTCGAACGAGATGCCCGGCAGGCCCAGATTGAAGATGGAGTCCTTCTCGTCGGGCGTCAGGCCGCCGATCAGGAAGGTGCGACGATCGCCATAGACGGCCTTGTCCAGGCGCTTGGCCGGGATCTGCGGCAGGGCGCGGCCCAGGGCGCGGCGCGCCTCGCCCTTGTCCCAGACTTCGCGGGGATCGACGTAGAGGGCGTAGTGCGTCAGGTCGACGGCCAGCAGGCGGCCGTCGCGATCGACCAGGTCGCCGCGCGCGCCCTCGGTCGAGGTCAGATAGCCATTGCCCTTGCCGGCGTCCGAGAACAGCGCCGCGACGCTGGCGCCCAGCCCCAGGGCCACGAAGCAGACGCCGAAGAAGGCCATCACGAAGAAGATGCGGATGCGGGTGTCGTCTTCGGGCTTGGCGGCGGCGCGCGAGCGCTCGAAGGCGTGCTCCAGCCGCCAGACCCGTTCGATCAGCCAGCGCCAGGCGCCCGGCTGGAACCCCGAGGGACCAAGGTTGGCCAGGCTCATCGCAGCGCCTCCGGCGTCGGCGCGACATCATCGGGCACGGCCTCCGGGGCATCGGCGGCCAGGGCGGCGGGCTCGACAGGCGCGGCCGACAGATCAACCGGCCGGGCCGCCGTATGATGGCGCGCGACGTCGACCAGGGCGTCCTCGGTGGTTTCGCGGCTGGCTGGAATGGGCTCCAGCCCCATGGCCACGGCCAGAGCCTCGATGCGGCGCGGCTGCTCCAGGTGCGCGACCTCGGCCATCAGCAGGCGCTTGCGGCCCTTCTCGTCCTCGATCTGCTGCTCGATACGGGCGATCTCGTTGCGCTCGCGCCCAGCGACCGTCTTGGCCAGATAGACGCCCGTGACCAGGGTCACCAGCACACCCATGCCGACAACCTCGACCACGCGAAAGCCGCGAACCCGACGATTGAAGACGCCCGAAACGCTCACCGGGCGGCCTCCCAGATGGGCGCGGTCGTACGAACGGCGGCGCGCAGCTTCGAGGAGCGCGCGCGCGGATTGACGGCCAGCTCGGCCTCGCCGGGCGCGATGGCCTTGTTGGCGATCAGCTGGAAGCTGGCCGGCGCGCCGGCCGGCGCTTGCGGCAGGTGGCGCGAGCCGCCCGGCGTGCGCCCGGCCCGCTCGGCAAGATAGTTTTTGACGATGCGGTCTTCCAGCGAGTGGAAGGTCACCACCGCAAGACGACCGCCGGGCTTCAGGATCTGCTCGGCGGCGGCCAGCCCCGCCTCCAGCTCGCCCAGCTCGTCATTGACCGCGATGCGCAGACCCTGGAACGAACGGGTGGCCGGATGCACCTTGGCGCCCTTGCGGCCACCCAGGGCGCGCTCGATCACATGGGCTAGGTCAAGCGTACGCTCGAACCGGCGCTCCTCGCGACGGCGGATGATGAAGCTGGCGATGCGGCGCGAGGCGTGCTCCTCGCCATACACATAGAGGATGCGGGCCAGCTCGGTGTGGTCCAGATCGTTGACGAGGTCGGCGGCTGTCGGGCCGGTGTCGCTCATCCGCATGTCCAGCGGGCCATCGCGCATGAACGAAAAGCCGCGCTCGGCCTCGTCCAGCTGCATGGACGAGACGCCGATGTCCAGAACCACCCCGTCGACCGACTGCGGCTCGAAATGCTCGGCCATCCGGGAGAAGCGGTCCTGCACCAGGCGGAAGCGGTCGGCCGGCAGATCCTCGGCGAAGCGCTGAACGGTCGGATCGCGGTCAAAGCCCACGACGCTGGCGCCGGTGGCCAGGATGGCGCGGGTATAGCCGCCCGCCCCGAAGGTGCCGTCGATGATCGTCTCACCCGGCTTGGCGTCCAGGGCGTCGACGATCTCGTTGAGCAGGACGGAGATATGCGGAGCGGTGTCGGTCATGCGCCGCCGCCGGCGATCCGCGCCGTGCGCTGCTGAACCCGCATCGCGGCGAGACCCTCGCGGGCCAGCTCGCGTTGCGTCGCGCGATGGGCCTGGAAGGCCTCGCGCGACCAGATCTGAAAACGCTCACCCATACCGACGACAGTCACCCAATCACTCAGCCCAAACATCTCGCACAGGTGATCCGGCAACGTAATGCGACCAGCTGTATCAAACGACAGCTTGGCCATGCCGCCCAGCACGCTGGTCTCCAGCGCGGTGCGGACCGGATCGCCGAATTCCAGCTCCTCGATCACGCCCAGGTAACGGTCAAACAAGGCTTTTCCGCCACCTTCAAGGCAATCGGCCTCGATCGAGGGAAAGCAGAACACGCCGTCGAACGGACCCGAGACAGCGGCGCGGAAGTCCTGCGGCACAACGATGCGCCGCTTGCTGTCCACCTGCTTCTCGAACGTCGAGAGGAACACGCCCTACCCCTGCCAAGCCCCAGTCAGAGCCGCGCAATTCCAGCGCGCCCGACGCAACTGGGTTAACATGGGATGAATTGGGAAACAATGACACCGGCGGCTATTTTGCCATGAAAACAAAGATGTCGCACCGCCTCGTGACTTGTGATCACAAACCATCAACAGAACATACACAGAACTGTTAAGTGTTAGGCGCGCGCAACGGCTTATCCCGTAAAGGGATCGACGTTCGCTAAAGCTGGATTGGGGACGCCCGGCGTCTCCCCGCCACATTCAAGACGGGGAGAGAACGGACCAGACGGTCTATAAGCCGGGTTCTGTGCCACCCTCGCCCCGAGAGGCGAGAGCGCGACGATCATTCCTCTGGACCGCCCATTGCTGGACGGTTCTCGCGACCTACCCGGACCCTTCTCAGCCAGTGACGGCCTATCCGACGCGAGGTCGGCGCGGGGTCCCTATTCGGTCTTGCTCCAGGCGGGGCTTGCCATGCCGTCCCTGTCGCCAGGTCCGCGGTGGGCTCTTACCCCACCCTTTCACCCTTCCCGCCCTCGAAAGGGAGGAGGTTTGCTTTCTGTGGCGCTATCCCTGGGATCACTCCCGGCGGGCGTTACCCGCCGCCTTGTCACCGTGGAGCCCGGACTTTCCTCGACCCTCTTGCGAGGACCGCGACCGCCCGACCGTCTGGTCCACGGGTTCAATGACCGCCAAAGGCCGAGGGGTCAAGCCGGATGGGATTTTCCACGGCGCACCAGCAGGGCCAGGCGGGCTATCAGCATCGCCAGCCAGTAGGGCGTCTTGCGCGGCAGGAATTCATAAGGGTGGCCCTCGGGCAGCCCCAGGCCGCGAGATCGCGCTTCATACGCTTCCCATCGCGCACGGCGGCGACTGGGAGGCCCGGACCGCGTCGGTAGAACCTGCCTGTTTTGCATCGTCGTCATCGCCATAACTGGACGCCCCCACGGCCTGTCTAATCTGGTCGGACGTTAACACTATGACCCCAAGCGCGCGCTTGTTCAATCGCCTGCGAAATAGGCCCCAACGCCTATGCGCCGCGTCGCATAAGATCGGCCAGGGGATGGGCGCCCAGCGCCTCGGCGGCGCCCAGACGATCGGCGTCGCTCTTGTTCTGCGACAGCTTGAACGTCCCCTCCAACCGGTCGACGAACAGCCGCCCGCCGATGATGCCGCGCAGCATCGCCTCGAACTTGCCGGGCGCCATCTTGTGGCGGGTCCATTGCGGCTTGGGAGCCAGCCGCGCCTCTTCCTGTTCCGACAGGCTGTCGAGCTGGGCGATCAGCTCGGCCTCGTTCAGCACCGCGACAGAGCCCTCGGCCTCGACGGAGAGGTAGTTCCAGGTCGGCACCTGGTCGGCGCTCTCGTACCAGTCAGCACTGACATAGGTGTTGGGGCCTGTCGCCAGCATCACGGCGCGAAAGCCCTGCACCAGATGCGGGACCAGAACGTTGCCGCGCGACAGGTGGAAGTCGATCACCAGCTCGCCGTCCATCTCGCGAACGATCACCGGCGCCTGGGCCACCATCGGACGGCCGCCGACGCTGGCGGCGATCGTCACGAAAGGATGCTCGCGCAGGAAGGCGAGCAGCGTTTCCCGATCCTCGACCCTGAACTGCCGAGCCGGATGCATCAGTCGCCGGCCCGCAACAGGCCGACCAGCCGGGCGCGGGTCTCCCCGTCGGCGATGCCGTCGAAGCGGGTCTGCAGCCAGTGGCGCTGGAAGGCGCTGACCACGGTGGTGGTCCATTCGTCATACTTGCCGGTGGGCGGGCAGTCATAGCCCAGCCGGGTCAGGCCGGCCTGCAGCGCAAACACGCCCGTGCCCTCCTCGCCCTCGCCCAGCGGCGCGCCGGGCGACGGGGGCGGCTCGATCCACAGGCCGTGCCCGCTCTCGGCCAGGCGTTTCCAGGGGAAGAGTTCGCCCGGATCGATCTTGCGGGCAGGCGCGATATCGGAGTGACCCAGGATGCGGCTGTCGCTGATCATCCAGCGCGAGCGCACATCGGCCAGCAGGTTGATCACCGAGGCGATCTGGGCTTCGGGAAAGGCGCGATAGCCGAACTCGTGGCCGGGATTGACGATCTCGATACCGATCGAGGCCGAGTTGATATCCTTCACGCCCTTCCAGAAGGCGGCCCCGGCGTGCCAGGCGCGGCGCTCCTCGGCCACCAGGCGGAAGATGCGGCCGTCTTCCTCGACCACATAGTGAGCCGAGACCTTGGCCTCGGGGTCGCGCAGCCGCTCGATGGCGCCCTCCCCGGTTTCCATTCCCGTGTAGTGCAGGATCACGCAGTCGGGCACGGCCTTGCGGGCGTCGAAATTGGGCGACGGCGCCTCGATCAGCGGCAGGGTCATTGGGCGCGGTTCCGGATAGACATCAGCAGGGGCATCACCTGGTTCTTGCGCAAGCGCGATGACCAGAACGCCTAGCAAAGCCAGGGCCGCGCCGACACCCATTCGCAGGTCGAAATGATCATGGGTGATCAGCACGCCCAGCCCGATGGTCATCAGCGGTGTCATCAGGGTGAGCGGCGCGATCAGATTGGCTTCATAGCGCTGGATCAGACCGTAATAGGCGGTGTGGCCAACCACCGAAACCACCAGGGCCGAGAACGCCACCGCAGCCACGAACGGCCAGCCGGCGTGCAGGGCCGCCGGGACCGAGCCCGGCTCGGTCAGGGCGCTGAGCGCCAGCAGCGGCCAGACCGATGAGAACCCCACCCAGGCCTGGAACTGCAGGGGTTTGACGCCTTCCATCTGCTTCATCATCACCGCGCCCAGCGAGCCGGTGAAGGCCGCCGCCGCCACCAGCCAAAGGCCGGCCGACAGCTGCAGGCCGTGCGGGCTCCACATCACCACCACCGCGCCCGACAGTGTGAGCGCGATGCCCAGGCCGCGCTTCCAGCGGATGCGCTCGCCCAGGATGAGGACCGACAGGATGGTCGTGAACGGCACGCCCAGCTGGATGATCACCGAGGCGGCCGAGGGCGAGGCGGTCTTGAAGCCCATGAACAGCAGGGCGAAGTTGCCGGCGCCCATCAGCAGGGCCACCAGGATCAGCCGCCACACCGGGCGCGGCGCGGGAAACAGCCACGGCAGGGTGACCAGGGCCACCAGGCCAAAGCGCACCGCAGCATAGGCCAGTGGCGGCACGCCCCAGTGGGCGACCACGATCTTGGAGATGATGTTGTTGCCGGCCCAGACCAGACAGATCAGGATCAGCACACCGAAATCGCGCAGGGTCATGCCCCGCAATACGCGCGAGAGACGACCGTGCGCAATGAAAACCGACGCCATGCCGAAGTGTCGCGGTTGACGCTAGGTTGAAACGGTCGTTTGCTGGTGAACACTGATCAGATACCAAGACGTCCGGAACAGCCGGACCATCCATCAGGGGCGGGAAACGGCATGGCTACCGAGCACTTCGACGTTCTGATCGTGGGCGCCGGCCTGTCTGGCATCGGCGCGGGTTATCACCTGGGCGCCAATTGTCCGGGCAAGACCTATGCGATCCTGGAAGGGCGCGAGGCGATCGGCGGCACCTGGGACCTGTTCCGCTATCCCGGCATCCGCTCCGACAGCGACATGTACACCCTGGGCTATTCGTTCAAGCCGTGGCGCCAGGCCAAGGCCATCGCCGACGGCCCGTCGATCCTGAACTATGTCCGCGAGACCGCCGCCGAATACGGCATCGACAAGAAAATCCGCTACGGCCACCACGTCAAACGCGCCAGCTGGTCCTCCGAGACCGCCACCTGGACGGTCGAGGCGATGCACGAGGGCCAGATCGTCAGCATCAGCTGCAACTTCCTCTACATGTGCGCCGGCTATTACGACTACGCGGCCGGCTACACCCCCGACTTCGCCGGGGTCGAAACCTTCGCGGGCCGCATCCTGCACCCCCAGCACTGGCCCGCTGACGTCGACTATGCCGGCAAGAAGGTCGTGGTGATCGGCAGCGGCGCCACCGCCGTGACCCTGGTGCCGGAAATGGCCAAGACCGCCAGCCATGTCACCATGCTGCAGCGCTCGCCCACCTATGTGGTGTCGCGACCGGCCGAGGACGGCGTCGCCAACTGGCTGCGCGCCAAGCTGCCGGCCATGACCGCCTATGGCATCACGCGCTGGAAGAACGTGCTGATGCAGATGCTGTTCTTCAACATCGCCCGTAAGAAGCCGGAAAAGACCAAGGCCCAGCTGATCGATCTGGTGCGCGGGCACCTGGGGCCGGACTACGATGTCGAGACCCACTTCACCCCCAGCTACAATCCCTGGGACCAGCGTCTGTGCCTGGTGCCCGACGCCGACCTGTTCGACGCCCTGAAATCGGGCGCGGCCTCGGTGGTCACCGACCATATCGACACCTTCACCCCGACCGGCCTGAAGCTGAAATCCGGCGCGACCCTGGACGCCGACATCGTCGTCACCGCCACCGGTCTGCAGATGCAGCTGCTCAGCGGCATGGAGATCGTGGTCGACGGCAAGGTCGCCGACCTGTCCAAGTCGATGAGCTACAAGGGCATGATGTTCAGCGACGTGCCTAACCTGGCTTCGGCGTTCGGCTACACCAACGCCTCCTGGACGCTGAAGGCCGACCTCACCAGCGAATATGTCTGCAAGCTGCTCAACCACATGGACCGCAGCGGCCTGGCCTTCTGCGTGCCGCGCCTAGACGAGTCGGGGATGGAGGTCGAGCCGTGGCTGGACTTCTCGTCCGGCTACGTCCAGCGGGCCATGGCCAAGTTCCCCAAGCAGGGCAAGAAGAAGCCCTGGAAGGCCTATCAGAACTACGCCCTGGACCTGATGGCCCTGAAGCTGGGCAAGGTCGATGACGGGGCGATGAAGTTCAGCAAGAAGAAGGTCAGGGAAGCTGCCTAGGGCTTCCCTGCCTGTAAAACACCGTGGCGCCCGCCTTATCAGTGCGGCATCCGCAGGACCGGGTCGTTATTGGCTGCGTGCGGATTGATGATGGTGTTGTGGCCATGGATCAGCAGCCAGCGGCCATCCCTCTGGACGGCTGTCAGGCTGAGGCGGTCATGGGCCTGTGGCATGCTGTTACCGTCCGGCGTGGTGTAAGCGTCCTGGATCATGGTCACCACCGCCAGCGCCACGCCGGGCGCGACGGCACGCGCCTCGATCGACACCAGGGTCTGCTTGCAGTCCTTGAAGATGGTGGCCAGGAAGGTCTTGTGGGCGAACGCCACCTGATCGCGCCCGCGCCAGTGCATGCCCACCACATTGACCCAGCTGGCGTCGGGCCAGAACTGGTCGGCATAGGCCTGGGCGTCGGTGGCGTTCCACGCCGTCAGCAGGGCCTTCACCAGGCCTTCGATCTGCGCGACGCCGTCATCGGCCGCCCGCGCTTCGCTCGCCAGTCCTGTCACCGCAAGTCCTGTCACCACAAGTCCCCCCATTGCCAGCAAGGCTCGTCGTCCGATCATTCGTCCCGCTCCACCGATCCTCGACCGATGGAAAGACTAGGATCCGGCAGGCTGGCCCGATTGTAGATTTCCGACAACCGGCACGACGGTCTCGCGCGCGGGGGCCATGGCCGCCATCAGCCGTTCGGGACTGTCGCCGGCCAGGGCCTGGAACTCGTGGATCATGTGGGCCTGATCCACATAGCCGGCGGCCTGGGCCACCGCGGCCCAGCCGGTTTCGACACCCTCGGCCTTAAGCCGCAGGGCCTCGCGAAACCGCAGCACGCGGGCATAACGCTTGGGCGACACCCCGACCGCGCGGGTGAACCGGCGCTCGAACTGGCGCTCTCCCAGATCCGTGGCGCGGGCCAGGTCGGCCACCCGGACGCCGCCGTGCAGGGCGGTCGTCGCCGCGCGCTCGCGCAGATAGGGGTCGCGCGCCTGGCCCAGCCTGGCCCGATGTTCGCTGACGCACGCGCTCGACGGCGGCGCTCGGGCGCGGCTTCCAGGCGCTCGGCGATCAGGGCGATCTCCGGCCCCAGCACATCGCCTCCCGCGAAAGCCATGTCCGTCAGCTGCGCGGTCGAGTGGCCAAACAGGCTGGAAAAGCCGGTCGGCGTGAACTGGATCGTGAACAGCCTCGAGCGCGCCGCCCAGCAGCACATCCACCCGGCGATAGGTCTGCAGACCCACCAGCACCGCCTCGGGCGCGGTCTCGATCGCGCCGCTCGCGATGTCGCGCACCCGATACCGGTCGGCCAGGTAGAACTCGAGAAACTGCTCGGTGCGCGCTGGCAGGGGCCGCAGGACGACCGTGGCGTCCAGCCGCTGAACCCGCTCCTCGAACGCCTTCACATAGGGGGAAAGGAGGCGGGAAGGACGAATGCGCCGAACCGGAAACATCGCCCCTCCCCCGCCCTCAGATCTCGTCGTCGAAGGCGACGTCATCCTCGACGGCGGGCTTAGACGCCGCCGGCGGCCCCGCCTTGCGCTTGACGAACCGCAGGGCGCTGTGGGTCTTGGAGAAGCTGCAGACCTTGGTGTCGACCAGGCCCTGCCCGCGCGCGGCGGCCAGGATCTCGGTGTCCTTCAGCGGCGCGCCCTTGCCCTTCTGGGCCACGATCCAGATCGCGCCCTTTGGACCCAGCCCGCCGATCAGGTCTTCCAGCTGATCGAAATCAGCCAGGTCCTCGACGCCGAGGAACAGCAGGTCGATATTCTCCTCGGCCTCGACCGGTTCGACCCGGGTCGCAAGCTCCTCGAGGAACTCCTCGTCCTCAACCGCCAGCACCACGACCGTCTGGCTAGGCTTGACGCCCAGCTTGTCCAGCCGGCCCGGCGGATTGAGGATGGCGTGCAGCCACTTGTCGGCCTCGCCCGGCTCCATCTCGAACCGGGTGCCGTCGTTCAGCACCAGGTCGTTGCCCTCGACCTTGATGTAGCGCAGGGCGTGGCCCTGAAAGATGCCGCGATGGGCCCCGCGGAAGATCAGCTTGGGAAACTCCCACAGCAGCTTGCCCTCGCAGTCACCGTCCGACAGGTGGCCCCAGACGCCCCGCGCTTCCTTGCCCATGACCTCAGGCGCCCTTGAACACGGGAGCGCGCTTTTCGAGGATCGCATCGACGCCTTCCATGTGGTCCTCGGTGTGGTGGGCGATAGCCTGGGCGGCCGCGCTCATCTCCATCAGGGTGTCATAGCTGGCGGTCGTGCCGTGCTTGAGCAGGCTCTTGGCCATGCGCAGGGCGTGCGGCGGCTGCTGGGCGATCCGCGTGGCCAGTTCCATCGCTTCGTCCATCAGGGTGTCGGCGGGAACCGCCTTGCTGATCAGGCCCCATTCGGCGGCCTTGGCGGCGTCGATGACGTCGCCGGTGAACAGCAGTTCGGCGGCGCGGCTCATGCCGATGGTGCGCGGCATCAGCCAGGCGCCGCCGTCACCGGGGATCAGGCCCAGCTTCAGAAAGGTGACGCCGAACTTGGCCGTGTCGGCGCCGATGCGGATGTCGGTCATGCAGGCCACGTCGCAGCCCAGGCCGATGGCCGCGCCGTTGACGGCGGCGATCGAGGGGACCTCCAGGCCATAGATGGCGCGGACGATGCGATGGATGTTCTTGCGATAGCCGTCGCGAACCTTGACGCCGTTGCCGCCGAACGCGCCCTCGCGGGCCTTCATCGCCTTGACGTCGCCGCCGGCCGAGAAGGCCCGGCCCGCGCCCGTCAGGATCACGCAGCGGATGTCCTGATCGTCATTGATCGCCTCGCAGGCCGCCGCCACCTGGTCGCCGTCGCCCGGCGCGCCCAGGGCGTTCATGGCGTCGGGACGGTTCAGGGTGAGGATGGCGATGTGACCGCGTTTCTCGGTCAGGATCAGGGGGGCGTCTTGCGACATGGGTGGAGCGCTCCTGCGACTTGGCTTTTTCGCCTGCATAGCGCGGATCGCCCCTCCGCGTCGCCTGTCTCGCAGCGCATATCGGCATCAGGACAAGGCGGCGCACGGGTCCCCGCTACCCAGCGCGAGAACCCATGCGCCTATCAGCCCCGTCGCGTCACGCCGCGCTCAAGGCCGAACCGTTAGCCCGCATCCTGGCGCGCCGGGGACGGCGGACGTCAGGCCAGGCAGGCCGCACAACCCGGAAATGGGTGTGTTCGAAATCGTCGCATCGCCCGAATCGGGACACTAATGTCCGAACGTTTGAAACGTCGATTTTTTCCGCCTCACCGTCAATTTTCGCGACTCGTCCTGTCCGTGCAAGCCCCCGATCACGAAAACGAGACTGGCGCCCACCCGCTCCCGGGCGTTGAGATTGAGGCGGGACGACAAAGAAGGCAGCGGCGATGACCGTGCACACCAAGGCCCGCCACGCACTGATTATCGAGGATGAGATCCTCATTGCCTTCGAGGTGGAAGCGCTCCTGACCGAACAGGGCTTCACCAGCTTCGATATCGCCGACACGCCTCAAGACGCCCTGGCCCTGGCCCTGGCCCACAGGCCGGACCTGATCACCGCCGACTACCGCATCGTCGGCGGCACCGGCGTTGAAGCGGTCGAGGCCATTCACGAGCAACTGGGCGAGATCCCCGTCGTCTATGTCACCGGCAATTCCGACCTGCTGCTGGGTCGCAAGCCGCCGGTGGTGGGCAAGCCGATCTCGGCCCTGCGGCTGGCCGAAGCCTGCGCCCGGGCCTTCACGCGCTGAAGCTCAACCTCTAGGCTCCCACGGATACGGAGGGCCACATGACCGAAATCAGCAGCCTTGAGGCCCTTGAGGCCATCTACAACGCGACACCCGCGCCGGCCTCGATGGTCAAGGTCGCCGACCACATCACCCCCGACTATCGCGCCCTGATCGAGGCCTCGCCCTTCGTCGCCCTGGCCACCATCGGCCCGGAGGGCCTGGACTGCAGTCCGCGCGGCGACCGACCCGGCTTCGTGCGGATCGCCGATCCCAAGACCCTGATCCTGCCCGACCGGCGCGGCAACAACCGCATCGACAGCCTGCGCAACGTGGTCCGCGACCCGCGCGTGGCCTTGCTGTTCCTGATCCCGGGCTCGGGCACGACCTTCCGGGTCAATGGCCGTGCGGTGATCAGCGCCGATCCGGCGCTGCTGGACAGCTTCATGATCGACGGCAAGGCCCCGCGCACCGCCATGGTGATCACCGTCGAGGAGGCCTATTTCCAGTGCGCCCGCGCCATCGTGCGCTCCGGCCTCTGGAAGGCCGAAAGCCACGTCGATCCCAACTCCATCCCCTCCCCCGGCGCCATGCTGGCGGCGGTGACGGCCGGTGAGGTCGGCGGTGAGGCGTATGATCGCGAGTGGCCGGAGCGGGCGGCCAAGACGATGTGGTGAGGTCAGACCGGACGGCGAAACGTTGCTGGCGCAGAAACCGATAGGTCGGCGACGACCGCAGCGGACAAGGATCGGCGATGAACTTCGACATCATTCTGGTGGGCGGCGGGTTGGCAAATGGCCTGATCGCGCTCCGGCTCGCTCAGCTTCGCCCGGACATATCGGTCGCCATCGTCGAGGCAGGCGACGCGGTGGGCGGCAATCACATATGGTCGTCGTTCGATGACGATCTTACCCCCGAACAGCGGGCATGGACCGAGCCGCTGATCGCGCATCGCTGGCAGGAATACAGCGTTCGCTTTCCGAAGGGCGCCCGCACGCTGCGCGCGGGTTATCGAACCGCGACGAGCGGACGTCTCGCCGACGCGGTGGGCAGGGCTCTGCCCGCCGGTCATATATTCACGGGCGCCCAGGCGGTCGCGCTTGACGCCATGTCGGTGACACTGGCCGACCAGCGCGTGCTCAGGGCCGGAGCCGTGATTGATGGCCGGGGTCTTGGCCGCGACCATCCACTCGACCTGCGCTGGCAGAAATTCGTCGGCCTCGAACTGGAGCTGGTCGACAATCATGGTCTGGCCGGACCGATCATCATGGATGCAACGGTTGCCCAGCATGACGGCTATCGCTTCGTCTATACCCTCCCGCTGGGCCCGCGCCGGGTTCTCGTCGAAGACACCTATTTCAGCGACGGCGCCGATCTGGCGAGCGGCATCGTTCGGGAGCGTGTCCTGGAGTATGCGCGCGTTCAGGGCTGGAAGGTCGCAAGCGTCGGCCGTCAGGAATCCGGTGTTCTGCCCATGGCGCTCGGAGGCGATGCAACAGACCTGTGGGCGGCAGCGCCGCAGGGCGTCACCCTGTCCGGACTGGCATCGGGCCTCTTTCACCCGGCGACCGGATACAGCTTCCCCGACGCCGTGCGCACCGCGGACATCATCGCGGCGCTGGACGTGCTCGACGGACCGTCGATTTACAAAGCGCAACGACAGCACAGCGAAACGGTGTGGCGGGATCGCGGCTTCTATCGCTACCTCAATACGATGATGTTCCTCGGGGCGAACCCTCAGGAACGCTATCGGGTCATCGAACGCTTTTACGGGCTGCGGCCTGCGCTCGTACGTCGCTTCTATGCCGGACGATCGACATCGCTGGACAAGTTGCGCACGCTGGTCGGCAAGCCGCCCATACCGATCGTTCGCGCGGCAAAGATCAGCCTCTCGGTGTTGCAACAGCGACTGAACCGATCGCTGGGCCTCTGACGACGCCGTATGTCCGCAACGGGCTGGAAGCCGCCCTCGACATCAGGACCGACAGCCGCCCGCCTGCTCCCCAAACAAAAACGGCCCCGGGGTTTCCCCCAGGGCCGCTTGAAAACACATAAGCCGTGAGGGCTCGCTAGTCGTCGCGGTGGACGCGTTCGCGGCGCTCGTGGCGCTCCTGGGCTTCCAGGCTGAGCGTCGCCGTGGGGCGAGCATCCAGCCGGGCCAGGCCGATCGGTTCGCCCGTTTCCTCGCAATAGCCATAGGATCCGTCCTCGATGCGGCGCAGGGCCTGGTCGATCTTCGAGATCAGCTTGCGTTGGCGGTCGCGGGTGCGCAGTTCAAGCGCCCGATCAGTTTCCGAGGACGCGCGATCGGCCAGATCGGCGTGGTTCTCGGTTTCTTTCTGGAGGTGAGCGACCGTTTCGCGAGATTCGCGAAGGATCTCATCCTTCCATTCGTTCAGCTTGCCCTTGAAATACTCAAGCTGACGTTCGTTCATGAACTCCTCGCCCTCGGAAGGGCGATAGGTCTTCGTATCGACTAGAACAGTGGCCGTTTGCATTAACGCCTCACGCCCCGATGAACTCCAGCCCTAGACAGGCCGGGTGCTTATACCAAAAGAAGAGCCGCGTTCAATGAACCTCGCGTGAGTGGCGCGTTCATGCTCGCCCCACCCGCGATATCCGCCTCGGGCGCGGCCCGCGACAAGTGTGGAAACGCGCGAAAGCGGCGCGCGCAACATCTTGATTTCGCTCAGGGCGCCAGCCGGGACATCGTCCGTGGTCGTCGCCCGGCGCATCAGGCGCCCCGCGCCTGTTCGAGCTTGGCCTTCTCGACCGCCGCCCGGGTCTCGATCTCATTGAGAACCCCGTCCAGCCGTGGATCGTCCGTCGATTCGCGCTGTTCGCGGATGGCGCGGGTCAGGCGGTCGAGGGTTCCGGTCGAGACGTCGCCGTCGAGCAGGGCGATCTTCACCTCGCCCAGGATGTCCAGGATGTTGTCGGCGCGCTTGACCTGCTTGCGGCGGCGCTCCAGCGGATCGCCATTGGCCTGCAGCGCCAGAAGGGCGTCCAGAGAGCCGATGCCGGCCAGGCCGCCGACCGAAGCCGTGCTGGCCGCGCCGCTGGCGGCGTTGACCGAAGGCAGGGCGAAGCCCGACCCGCCGCTGGATGGCTTGGCCCGCGATGCGCCGCTCGCGCCCACGCCCCCCGTGCTCGAAACCTTCATCGCGTACGCCGCTCCGATATGACTGTGGGCGAGTCACTTCCCCGCCGCTTAACCATAGTCGGTCAGGTCGCTTGCGGTATGGTTAATGCCGGGCAGAATCTGCCGAAGGGCGCCCGCTGGCCTGCGTCATTCCGCACAATCCCTTACGACTCAAGCCTTTGAGATTGGCCCGCTTTTGGCATGGGGCGGCGTGGGGACGTTTCCCCACGTCAGGATAGCCATGTCGCGTTTACGTCTGCGCACCGTTCTAGCCCTTATCGCCACGGCCTGCGCCCTGGTGGCCGGACCCGCGTTCGCCAAGTCGCGGATCAAGGACATCGTCTCGTTCGAGGGCGTGCGCGACAACCAGTTGATCGGCTACGGCATCGTCGTGGGCCTGAACGGTTCGGGCGACAGCCTGCGTAACGCGCCGATGACCAAGCAGAGCCTGGAGGCCATGCTCGAGCGTCAGGGCGTCAACGTCCGCGACGGCAACCTCAACACCAAGAACACCGCCGCCGTGATGGTCACGGCCAACCTGCCGCCGTTCTCGGCCGCCGGCGCCAAGCTGGACGTCACGGTCTCGACCCTGGGCGACGCCAAGAGCCTGCTGGGCGGCACCCTGCTGGTCACCAGCCTGCAGGGCGCGGACGGCCAGACCTATGCCGTGGCCCAGGGCAGCGTGCAGACCGGCGCCATCTCGGCCGGCGGCGCCTCGGGCAGCTCGGTCACCAAGGGCGTTCCGACCGCCGGTCGCATCGCCGCCGGCGGCATCATCGAAAAGGAAACCGGCTTCCAGATGGTGAACATGGGCGAGCTGCGCATGACCCTGCGCAATCCCGACTTCACCACCTCGCGCCGCATCGCCGACGTGATCAACGCCAAGTTCCCGCGCTGCGCCCAGGCCCAGAACCCCACCATCGTCGCCATCCGCCCGCCCCAGGGCACGGACATGATCAGCTTCATCACGTCGATCGAAAACCTCGAGGTCGAGCCCGACGGCCCGGCCAAGGTGATCATCGACGAAGTGGCCGGCGTCATCGTCATGGGCGACGACGTTCGCATCAGCCAGGTGGCCATCGCCCAGGGCAACCTGACCATCTCGGTCCAGGAGACCCCGGCCGTCAGCCAGCCCGCTCCGTTCAGTCAGGGCCAGACCGCCGTCGTCCCGCAGTCGTCGGTCAAGGTCGACGAGGAGAAGGGCAAGCAGCTGATCACCCTCAACGCCGGCGCCTCGCTGAAGAGCCTGGTCGGCGGCCTCAACGCCCTGGGCGTGACCCCGCGCGACATGATCTCGATCCTGCAGGCGGTGAAGGCCGCCGGCGCCCTGCAAGCCGACATCGAGGTGATGTGATGAGCGCCCTGTCCTCCATAGCCGCCCCGATCGACGCGCTGTCCAAGGCCGCGACGGCCGCCTCGACCAAGGAACTGGCCAAGCGCGGCCAGATCCAGGAAACGGCCCAGAAGTTCGAGGCCTCGTTCCTGTCGGTGATGATGCAGTCGATGTTCGAAGGGGTGAAGACCTCCGAGCCGTTCGGCGGCGGCCAGGGCGAGGAAATGTTCAAGTCACTGCTGACCGAGTCCATGGCCAAGGAAGTCACCAAGGCCGGCGGCGTCGGCCTCGCCAACACCGTCCAACGCGAAATGCTCAAGCTTCAAGGGTTGAAATAGTCATGGCCCTCGCCGCCACCGATCCCAACGACCGCGTCGACCAGTTGGTCATCCTGACCGAACGTCTCACCGACCTGATCGCCAAGGAGGCCACGGCCTTCGAAGCCCGTCGTCCGCAGGACGCGGCCCAGTATGTCGAGGAGACGGCCAAGCTGGCCAATCTTTATCGGCATGAATCGGCGCGGGTGCGCGCCAACATCGCCCTGGTCTCCAGCGCCGACTCCGCCCTGCGCGAGCGCCTGATCCGCGCCACCGAGGCCTTCGACGCCGTGCTGGCCCGTCAGGCCCGCGCCCTCAACGCCGCCCGCACGGTCACCGAGGGTCTGGTCAAGGCCGTGGCCGAGGAGATCGCCAACCAGCGCGCCCCCGCCTCCGGCTACGGCGCCGGCGCGCGGATGAACAATCCGGTGTCCAGCGGCACGGCGATCACGCTGAACAAGAAGGCCTAGCGGGTCGCCTCGATCCAGCGGGCGATCAGCCGCGAGATCGCTTCGCCCATGGCGTCGATCTGGGCCTGATCCTTCAGGGTGACGACGCCGCGATCCGGGGCCGGCCACTGGGCCAGTTTGTCGACATCGGCGAAGTGAAAGCCGTCGGCGTCCTGTGGCTTGGCTCCGCGATGCAGCACGATCCGATAGCCGCCCCTGGGGTTCAGACCCAGGGTGACGCGATCCTGGCCTTCATGCGCGAAACTGGGCGCGTTCCACTTGATGTCCTCGGTCAGGCCAGGGTGCGCGCCCCGCACGATGGCGCGCAGGGCGTCGACGTCTGCCCGAACCGACGGCTCCAGCGTCGCCCGATAGTCTTCGACGGATATCGGCTTCTTCGCCACGCCTCACCCCCACTTCGCGGGCTGTCAGCCTAACAGACCGCAAGCATCGGGTGGAGCCTCCCGCGGCGGCCGGGGCATGAAGGGGGCATTGGTTCAGCCCTCTGGAGACGCCCCATGTCGTTCACGATTTCCGGCCTGCCGGTCGAAGACTTCCGTCCTCTGTTCACCCTCGACACCGAAGCTCTGGCCGCGCGCGGGATCATCCGGCGCGTCGCCACCGCCAAACCCGGCTTTCCCTGCCGCATCGGCCTGCGCGACGCCGAGTTGGGCGAGACCGTGCTGCTGCTGAACCACCAGCACCAGCCGGCCGACACCCCCTATCGCTCGTCCTACGCCATCTATGTCAGCGAGGCGGCCGTCGAGACCTGGGCTGACCGCGACACCATCCCTTCGGCGATGCGCGGTCGCCCCATCGCGCTGCGCGCCTTCGACGACGCGGGCATGATGATCGACGCCGAGATCGTAGAGGGGGCCGAGGCGCAGCCGCTGGTCGAGCGCTTCCTCGCCAACCCCCGCGCCGCCTATCTGCACGCCCACAACGCCCGTCGCGGCTGCTATGCGGCGCGCATCGACCGCGCCTAGTCGGTCCACGGCCGCCTCACGGGGCCTGGAGCGCCGGATAGTCGGTGTAGCCCTTCTCGTCCGGGCCATAGAAGGTCGAAGCGTTCCAGGCGTTCAGCTCCGCGCCGATCCGCAGGCGCTTCACCAGGTCCGGGTTGGCGATGAAGGCCTTGCCGAAGGCGATGGCGTCATACCGCCCGCTCTCGACAGCGGCATTCGCCGTCTCGGCGTTGAACTTCTACCCGCGGGGGCGGCGCCGAACGCCGCCTTCAGCGCCACGCCCAGGCTGTCATCGCCCTCGTATTCGCGGGCGCAGATGAAGGCGATCCCGCGCTTGCCCAGCTCGGCGGCGACATAGCCGAATGTGGCCGCGAGATTGCTGTCGCCGATGTCGTGGGAGTCGGCGCGCGGGGCCAGATGGACGCCGACCCGGCCGGGGCCGAACACCGAGATCGCCGCGTCGGTCGCTTCCAGCAGCAGGCGGGCGCGGTTCTCGATCGGGCCGCCGTACTCGTCGGTGCGCTGGTTCGTGCTGTCCTGCAGGAACTGGTCCAGCAGATAGCCATTGGCGCCGTGCAGCTCCACGCCGTCGAAGCCGGCGGCCTTGGCGTTTTCAGCGCCGCGGCGGAAGTCCTCGACCACGCCCTTGACCTCTTCGGTGGTCAGCGGACGGGGCGTGGAATAGGGGCGCTCGGGACGCAGCAGGCTGACATGGCCCTTGGCCGCGATGGCGCTGGGACCGACCGGCGTCTCGCCGTGCAGCAGCGACGGGTCAGAGATCCGGCCCACATGCCAGATCTGCATGAAGATGCGGCCGCCCTCGGCGTGGACGGCGCGGGTGACCTGCTTCCAGCCCTCGACCTGCTCTTGCGACCAGATGCCCGGCACGCCGGCATAGCCGACGCCCTGGGGCGAAACGGGCACGCCCTCGCTGATGATCAGGCCGGCGGTGGCGCGTTGACGATAGTACTCGGCCATCATCGCGTTGGGGATCTGGGTGGGGCCGGCGCGCAGGCGCGTCAGCGGGGCCATGATCACGCGATTGGGCAGGTGCAGGTCGCCAAGGCGCAGGGGATCGAAAAGCGTAGGCATGGAAGCCGTCCTCAATGGAAAGGCGCCGCTTGGCGGCGCGTGAGCCTGATGTGGCGCCGCACCGCAGCAAAACAACCGGCCTCGCCTGCAATTCTCCTGAGCCCGTCCCGGTCAAAATCTGGACGCGGAGAGATCGATCCGCCGCTCCACCCCGACGGCCGATAGAAAGTCGTCGTCGTGGCTGACCACCAGCAGCGCGCCGTCATAGCCCGCCAGGGCGGCCTCGACCGCCTCGATCGAGGCCAGGTCCAGGTGATTGGTCGGCTCATCCAGGATCAGCAGTTGCGGCGGGACGGCGGCGCACAGCACGCAGGCCAGCGCCGCGCGCAGGCGCTCTCCGCCGCTCAGCGTCCCGGCCACTTGATGGGCGGCGGCGTTGCGGAACAGGAACCGCGCCAGGGCCGCGTGGGCGTCATTGACCGAGGCGGCCGGGTTCAGTCGGCGGAAGTTCTCCAGAATGGTCTGATCGTCCTCCAGCAACGCCGCCCGCTGGTCCAGCAGGGCCGCCGCGACACCGCGCCGGATCTCCCCCCCGGTGGGCGCCAGATCGCCGACCGCCAGCCGGATCAGGGTGGTCTTGCCCGCGCCGTTGGGGCCGACCGCCGCCACCCGCTCGGGACCGATGATCTGGAACGACAGGTCCGCCAGCACGGCCGCCCCGTCCGGCCAGGCGAAAGTCACGCCGTCAAAGTCCAGCACGGTCCGGCCGGCCGGCAGGTGCGAGGGCGGCAGGTCGAAGGCCAGGGTCTTCAGTCGCTCCACCCGCGCCTCGGCCGACGCCCTGGCCTCGGCGGCGCCGGCGGCCAGGCGCTGGGCCAGCTGCCCGTGCGCGCGCCGGCCTCCAGCTCGGCCACCGGCACTCCCAGCAGGATCTTGGGTTCCGAGCGCCTAGCGGCGAACTTTCGGCCGGCCGCGTCGCGGCGGTCCTTGCGTTCGCGCGCCACCTGCGCCTCTCGCGCCACGCGCCGGGTCTCGCGCTCGGCGTGATCGAGGTCGCGCTCGGCGGCGGCGGCCTCCTCGGTCTTGCGGTCGACATAGAGCTCATAGCCGCCGCCATAGGAGCGTGCGCCCAGCGACGACAGCTCGACGATCCGATCCATCCCGCGCAGTAGCGACCGGTCGTGACTGACCACGACCGCCCCGCCCTTCCAGCGCGACAGCACCCGGGCCACGAGATCGCGGGCGTCGGCGTCCAGATTGTTGGTCGGCTCGTCCAGCAGCAGCACGTCGGGCGCGGCGATCAGCAGCCGCGCCAGGGCGGCGCGCGTGGCCTGGCCGCCGGACAGCGAGCGCGCGGGCCGTTCGGGGTCCAGGTCGCCCAGGCCGACATCGGCCAGGGCCTGGGCCAGACGCCCGGGCAGGTCCCAGTCCGCGTCCGAGAGATCGGCTTCGTCCCCCTGTCCGGCCTCTATGCGGCTCAATCGATCCCAGGCGGTGGCGACGCCCAGCAGGGCGACGAGGCGATCATCGATGGCGAGGTCTGGTGTCTGGTCCAGCACCGCGACCGATCCGGTGCGCGCGACGGTCCCGGCGGCCGGCGGTCTCTGGCCGGCCATGATGGCCAGCAGGCTGGACTTGCCCACGCCATTGCGGCCGACCAGACCGATGCGCTCGGCCCCGATCGAGAGGGTCAGGTTTTCGAAGAGGCGACGGCCGTCAGGCGTGGCGGCGGCGACGGATTCCAGCGTGATGAAGGCGGGCATTGGGGCTCACGGTCAGGGTAACGGGAAGGACGAACAGGTCTTCCGTCGCGCTGATCATGGGAGCCTCCATCAAGGGTACAGGGTCTGCGATTTACGCCGACCGCGGGTCTCGAGCAAGCGCCGCCGCGCCTAGTTCGGCGTGATGGTGTTGAACACGTAGATCAGCGAACCCACGCCGCCGACAAACACCATGAAGTCGATGATCACCGAGCGCGGCTTGCCTTGCTTCAGGGAGTCAAACGCCTCCTGCTTGGCTGCCAGCTTGTCGTTGCCTTCGGCCTTCTTGCTCATCGCGATCTCCCTCACCGCCAAGCCTGGCGGTTTTATCAGCAGAGCTTGAACCATGCGTCTGCTGAACATCGCGCTTCCAAGAAGGGTTAAGCCAAGCCGAACGCGGGCAAAGAGCCGCAGGCCGCGCACCGTCACGGAACCGTAGCGCGACCGTTGCAAAACCGCCGGGCGACACAGCTAAGCCCCCTCCTCAACGCGGCCGCTCCCCGAGCCGCGGGGGGATAATCATGACCATTCGCACGCTTCGCCTTGGCCTTCTGGCCACCACCGCCCTGCTGGCCCTGAACGGCCGCGCGCTGGCCGCGCCTGTCGTTGATGCGCCGATCGCCACGGCCGCAGCCGACGCGACGCCCGAAGACGCAAACGCCGTCGACTCCGTGGTCGTCAGCCTGACCAAGACCACCCGCTCGGCCGTCGCCCTGGGCGGCGACGAGATGCAGAAGCTGCTGCCCGGCGTGAACCCGCTGAAGGCCCTGCAGACCCTGCCGGGCGTCAACTATCAAACGGCCGATCCGTGGGGGAACAACGAGCAGAACATCACGCTCAACGTCCATGGCTTCTCGACCCAGCAGCTGGGCTACACCCTGGACGGCGTGCCGCTGGGCGACCAGCAGTACGGCAACTATAACGGCCTGTCGCCGCAGCGCGCCGTGATCAGCGAGAACGTCAGCAAGGTCGTGTTCTCGGCCGGCACCGGCGACCTGGGCACCGCCTCGACCAGCAACCTGGGCGGCGCGATCGAGACCTTCACCAGCGATCCGCGCAAGGAGCACGGCTGGAACGTCCAGCAGACCCTGGGCAGCTATTCGGCCACCCGCACCTTCCTGCGCCTGGACACCGGCGAGTTCGGCGACGGCAACAGCGCCTACATCTCCTACGTTCACCAGGACGCGCGCGCCTGGGACTTCCGCGCCCACCAGGGCGGCGACCAGTTCAACATCAAGTATGTGCGCGACCAGGACGCCGGCAAGCTGACGATCTTCGCCGACTATTCCGACAAGATGGAGCCTAACGAGGACTCGATCGTCCACCTGGCCGGCGAGACCAGCACCATCTACACGCGCCCGTTCCTGTATCCCGACTATGACGCGGCGATCTCGTACCTGTCGAACGCCGGCGCGCCGCCGGCCTCGGCGGGCAGCAACTTCCGCAACTATCACAGCGCCGCCCAGCGGATGGATGCGCTGGCCTATGTGAAGTACGACGCCAAGCTGAACGCCAATGTCACCTGGTCCAACCAGGTCTATTTCCACCATGACGAAGGCCGCGGCGTGGTCGCCGGCCCGATCAACCAGGCCGGCCTGCCCGCCCTGTTCGCGATCTATTATCCCGGCCAGGACCTGAAGACCGTGTTCGGCGGCAGCGGCTACGCCGTGCGCACCACCGAATACATGATCAATCGCGGCGGCCTGGTCAGCAATGTCGACTGGACCCTGGGCGACCACCAGATCGGCTTCGGCGCCTGGTACGAGCACAACAATTCGGGCACCCAGCGCGCCTGGTATCCCTTCTCGGCCAACTCGACCGACCTGAACCCCTACAGCATCCCGACCAACAAGAACTTCAGCCAGTACGCCAGCAACATCAACAACGACGTCGTGCAGTTCCACGTGCAGGACGAGTGGAAGATCCGCCCGAACCTGCGCCTGAGCTACGGCTTCAAGTCCAGCCTGCAGTTCGCCGAAGGCACGGTGCCGATCCAGCAGAAGAACCTGCCGACCAACCCCAACCCGACCCTGCTGCCGACCGGCAAGATCACGACCAAGGAATGGTTCCTGCCCCAGGTCGGCGGCGTCTGGGACGTCACCGAAAACGAGCAGGCCTTCTTCAACGTCCAGAAGAACCTGCGCCAGTTCGTGACCTACGGGGCCGGCGGCCTGTCGCCCTGGAGCCTGGGCAGCCAGGCGGCGTTCGACCTGTTCAAGAAGAACGTCAATCCGGAAACCGCCCTGACCTATGAGGCGGGCCTGCGCACCCGTCGCGCCTTCAACGGCCCGATCAGCGCCATCGAAGGCCAGGTCAGCCTGTACCACGTCGACTTCTCCGACCGCCTGCTGCAGATCAGCTCGACTCCGGTGATCTCGTCGCTGGTGGCCGGCGCGGCCATCCTGGCCAATGTCGGCAGCGTCAAGACCGACGGCGTCGACGTGGCCGCCACCGTGCACTTCGGCGACCATTTCTCGGTCTATGACGCCCTGTCGTACAACCGCTCGCAGTACCAGGACAACTACACCACGGGCGCCAACAACACCGTGGTCAAGACGGCCGGCAAGAACGTTCCGGCCAGCCCGGCCTGGCTCAACAAGTTCGTCGCGGCGGTCAATTACGGCAATTTCGAAGGCCAGCTGGTCGGCGACTTCGTCGGCGAGCGCTACGCCACCTATACCAACGACCTGAAGGTCGACAGCTACTTCCAGCTGGGCCTGCAGGCCTCTTACCGCTTCCCGATCGAGGAGCCGGTCTATGGCGTCAAGGCCGCCAAGATCAGCCTCAACGTCACCAATCTGAACGACGAAAAGGGCGTCTCGACCCTGGTCGTGGGCGCGGCTTCGGGCACCTACAACACCTTCCCGATCGCCCCGCGTCAGTACTTCGTGACGCTCGGACGCCGAGCCGGTGCTGGCCGCCCTGCTCAACGCCGGCGAGGACGCCTTCATCTGTGGCCAGCTGGTCGCGGGCTAGGCCTTGCGCGAGATCCTCGTCCTTCGACAAGCTCAGGATGAGGATTTCCTACGCCCTGGAGCCCAAAGTCGTCCTCACCCTGAGCCCGTCGAAGGGTGAGGGCGGCTCCCACGACCTCACCAACACCCAACGCGAATACAGCCTTTTCTTTTGGGCGAAGAGCTTAATGCCCTGAAACAGCCGAGGCGACGGGAACCCACTCTGAGTTTTAAATAACAGCGTTACGCGTTGACTCCCCCATAGATTGTTTCAAAATGCCCAACAACCTTATCATTTACGCGCGGGGGCGGTGATGGTGATGCGTGGTGGTAGAAATATTCTCGCCAGCGGACTCGCATTGCTCGTCGCAGGGTGCGCGGCTATCGGCGATCATACCGCCACTGGCGGCGGCCAAAGCCCATATATCGTCGGAAGCGACGACAGCAAAGAAAACGGGCTGATCTTCGCCAACAAGATGCAGGTCAACATAGTGGCGCTGCTCAAGGCGGAGCTAGGCCTCGAAGGTTGGACCTTTGATAAGGATAGAGACACAATCACGCCGCCGAGGGGCGACGGAAAGGGATCAGTGGGCCTGTCTGGCAAGGGAGTCGCCACCACCCGCCTGCTGGCCGCTGTTGGCTATATCAAGGACGAAGACACCAAGAAGCGAATTCGGAGACATCTCGTCAACGAGATGATGGCTGCGTCAGATGCAAATTGCGTTGTCTTTGTTCGACAGTTGCGAACGGCCCAAGTCGGTTCCAGACTCGCGGCGGATAGCGTGGCCACAACGATGGCCGTAGCCTCTTCCCTTTTGAGCCATCAAAGCGCGGCCAGGAATGCCGCCGCCGTGGGAGGCTTGGCAGCGGCGGGCGGCGCGACCTTTGATCGCAACGTCTTCGCCAATACGGCCGCCGAACTGGTTAGCGACGAGATCGTCAAGCTTCGGAGGGCCGACAAGGAGGTCATCGAGAAACGTCTTTCTAGCTCCTATGATTCCTGGGACATATCGCGCGCTTATGACGACATGATCGTATTCCAGGGTGACTGTTCGATTTCACGTGGCCTGGCCCAGATGAGGGCCACCCTGAACGGTCGTGAACAGACCATCCTGGCGCTCCGCTCGGCGCGGCGGCGTGCGTGAGGCTGTCGGAGACCCAAAGCGAATCGTGGCGATGTATTCTGGTAACCAGCTACCCGATACTGTCTACCACCGCTTAGAGTTGGCAATGCCGCATACGGCACGGTCTGCTGCGGGGTTCGAGGATATTATCCTCCAACGAGACTTGGTCGAACATATCCTCGAAAATCAACTTGCCGCCGCCCTCAAGAGCAACGCACCTCTTAAGACAGCAGGCGTTGTAGATTGGCAGAAAATCTTCGTGTTCGACGCGAATGGCGCCTATCGCGATCAGTCGGTCGCCGCGCCAAACGATCCTCTGCTAGCCGCAGGCGGCGGTTACAAGAAAGCGTGGTCCGCACGTTTTCCAGTGCTCCTCCAACAAACCTTGCTAACCGCCAAATGGTCGCCAGCTCAGACAAAGGATGGAAAGACTGAAAGTTGGGAGCAATGCGTAGACCGCAATATTCAGATAGTTGAGGCTGCCTTCGCCGAGAAGGCCACGGACAGCATCAAGATTGCAGCCCGGCGCCGCGAGTATGTCAACGACGACCTCAGTTCGGGCGTGGCCAAGCAATCCGTCGATCAGGTGCTCGAAACAATAGCCCTTCAAGCCGGCCTGCCGACAACAACGACCATGACCACGCTTTCGGCGGATGCGACGAGCGCGGATCCCATACTGGTGGCAGCCTTGATCGAGGTACTACAAGCCAAGGATCCCGCCACTCCCCAGCAGGGTCTCACCGCGACTGAACTGGCCTCAACCGCCGCTCAGGCAAGCGTCGCTGCATATCAACGCGAAACATCACGCGCAAAGGCGGCTATCGCTGCTTAGGCCTTGCCCTTCCACTTCGGCCTTTCGCTTAAGTCAGGATCTGACGGAGGCGCCCTGCCCCTATTCAACGTTCAAAGGCACGCTCTGCTGACACCTACTGTCAGCAGGAACCCACACCGATCAACCGCGACATTTGTTCGCATCTTGTTCTTGTGTTAATTCCCGGATCGAGCCCTACATATAGCCGCTGCGCTGCACCCTCCCTGCGGCCCCATGCGTTCCGGAAAACATGGCTGAACAACTGAACTTCATCCGCGTGCGTGGCGCGCGGGAGCACAATCTGAAGAACGTCAGCGTCGACATCCCGCGCGGCGAACTCGTCGTGCTGACGGGCCTGTCGGGCTCGGGCAAGAGCTCGCTGGCGTTCGACACCATCTATGCCGAGGGCCAGCGGCGCTATGTCGAGAGCCTGTCGGCCTATGCCCGCCAGTTCCTGGAACTGATGAGCAAGCCGGACGTCGACCTGATCGAGGGCCTGTCGCCGGCCATCTCGATCGAGCAGAAGACCACCTCGCGCAACCCGCGCTCGACCGTCGGCACGGTCACCGAGATCCACGACTACATGCGCCTGCTGTGGGCGCGGGTCGGCGTGCCCTATTCGCCCGCGACCGGCCTGCCGATCGAGAGCCAGACCGTCAGCCAGATGGTCGACAAGATCACCGTCCTGCCCGAGGGCACGCGTCTCTACCTGCTGGCCCCGGTCGTTCGCGACCGCAAGGGCGAGTACAAGAAGGAGATCGCCGAGTGGCAGAAGGCCGGCTTCCAGCGGCTGAAGATCGACGGCGAATACTATCCGATCGAGGACGCCCCGGCCCTCGACAAGAAGTTCAAGCACGACATCGACGTGGTCGTGGACCGCATCGTCACCAAGCCCGACATGGAGCAGCGCCTGGCCGACTCCATCGAGCAGGCCCTGCGCCTGGCCGATGGCCTGGCCGTGGCCGAATGGGCGACGCTCGAGGAAGGCGAGAAGGAGCCCAAGCGGCTGCTGTTCTCGGAACGCTTCGCCTGCCCGGTCAGCGGCTTCACGATCGCCGAAATCGAGCCGCGGCTGTTCTCGTTCAACAATCCGGCGGGCGCCTGCCCGGCCTGTGACGGCCTGGGCGCCAAGCTGGCCTTCGACGCCGACATGATCGTGCCCGACAAGGACAAGAGCCTGCACAAGGGCGCCATCGCCCCGTGGGCCAAGGGCCAGTCGCCGCTCTACACCCAGACTCTGCAGGCCCTGGCCCGCCACTACGGCTTCTCGATGGACGAGCCCTGGCACAAGCTGCCGGCCAGCGCCCGCGACATCGTGCTGCAAGGCTCCAAGGGCGAGAAGATCAAGTTCGTCTATGACGACAACGCCCGCAAATACGAGGTCGCCAAGCCCTTCGAGGGCGTGATGCCCAATCTCGAGCGTCGCTGGCGCGAGACCGACAGCAGCTGGGTGCGCGAGGAGCTGGGCCGCTACCAGTCCGACACCCCGTGCGAGGTCTGCCACGGCAAGCGCCTGAAGCCCGAGGCCCTGGCGGTGAAGATCGCCGGCATGGACATCTCGGCCGTCTCGATGCTGGCCATCCGCCCGGCCCGCGACTGGTTCACGGCGCTGGAATCATCGCTCAGCGACAAGCAGATGGAGATCGCGCGGCGCATCCTGAAGGAGATCACCGATCGCCTGCGGTTCCTCGTCGATGTCGGCCTCGACTATCTGAACCTGTCACGCGGCTCGGGCACGCTGTCGGGCGGCGAGAGCCAGCGCATCCGGCTGGCCAGCCAGATCGGCTCGGGCCTGACCGGCGTGCTCTATGTGCTGGACGAGCCGTCGATCGGCCTGCACCAGCGCGACAACACCCGCCTGCTGACCAGTCTCCAGGGCCTGCGCGACCTCGGCAACTCGGTGCTGGTCGTCGAGCACGACGAGGAAGCCATCCTCACCGCCGACTATGTCATCGACATGGGCCCGGCGGCGGGCGTGCACGGCGGCCAGATCATCGCCGAGGGCAAGCCGGCCGACATCATGGCCAACCCCAACAGCATCACCGGCCAGTACCTGACCGGCGCGCGCGAGATCGAGGTTCCCGAAGACCGCCGCCCGATCAACAGCAAGAAGATGCTCGTCGCGTCAGCGGCGCCACGCGGCAACAACCTGAAGAACGTCACCGGCGAAATCCCGGTCGGCACCTTCACCTGCATCACCGGCGTTTCCGGCGGCGGCAAGTCGACCTTCACGATCGAGACCCTCTACAAGGCCGCCGCGCGCCGGCTGAACAACGCCAGCGACGCCCCGCGCCCTACGAGAAGATCGAGGGGCTGGAGAATCTTCGACAAGGTCATCGACATCGACCAGACGCCCGATCGGCCGCACCCCGCGCTCGAACCCGGCGACTTACACGGGCGCCTTTGGCCCGATCCGCGACTGGTTCGCCCAGTTGCCGGAAAGCAAGGCGCGCGGCTATGGCCCGGGGCGCTTCAGCTTCAACGTCAAGGGCGGCCGCTGCGAGGCCTGCCAGGGCGACGGCCTGATCAAGATCGAGATGCACTTCCTGCCCGACGTCTACGTCACCTGCGACGTCTGCAAGGGCAAGCGCTACAACCGCGAGACGCTCGACATCCTGTTCAAGGGCAAGACCATCGCCGACGTGCTGGACATGACGGTGGAAGAGGCCGCCGACTTCTTCAAGGCCGTGCCGCCGATCCGCGACAAGATGGAGACGCTCAAGCGCGTCGGCCTGACCTATATCAAGGTCGGCCAGCAGGCCACGACCCTGTCGGGCGGCGAGGCCCAGCGCGTCAAGCTGTCCAAGGAGCTTTCCAAGCGCGCCACCGGCCGCACGCTCTACATCCTCGACGAGCCGACCACCGGTCTGCACTTCGAGGACACCAAGAAGCTGCTGGAAGTGCTGCACGAGCTGGTCGACCAGGGCAACACCGTGGTCGTCATCGAGCATAACCTGGACGTGGTGAAGACCGCCGACTGGCTGCTGGACTTCGGCCCCGAAGGCGGCGACGGCGGCGGCGAGATCGTCGCCGTGGGCTCGCCCCAGGACGTCGCCAAGGTCGAGGCCAGCTGGACCGGCCGCTATCTGAAGGACGTGCTGGCCCGCCACGAAGAGCGCCGCAAGGCGCGGGTGGCCGAGCTTAAGAAGAGCAAGCGGGCTTAGAGCCCCTCTTTCACCTCATCAAAACTTGTCATCCCGGAAGCCTCGCAGAGGCTGTCCGGGACCCAGGGGCAACCGCACTGCATCGGCCCCTGGGTCCCGGCGCTCCGCTTCGCTGCGGCCGGGATGACAAGCATTATTGAGTTGCGGAGCTGTCCACCGGCTCCGCGCCACCCGACTTCAGGATCTGGTAGATCGTCGGGGCCGGCGAGAAGATGATCAGCGTCGTCAGCACCGAGATCAGGCCGGCGAACGCCGCCCGCACGATGCCGACGGGGGTGAAGAAGGCTTCCAGCGAACTCATGTCCGGCTCGAACAGGCCGCCAAGGCCGCCGATCCCGCCGGCCACGATGGCGCCGACCGCCGCGACGATGGTCATGATCAGCAGATAGACGATGATCCCCATCACCACCGCCAGCAGATAGGCGCCCAGCAGCGAGCCGACATGGCCCTTGGTCGCGGCCCAGGACTCGAAGATCGAGACCTTGCCGGTGTCGAAGGTGATCGCCGAGGCGAACGACAGGCGCACGGCCATGTAGATCATCAGGCAGGCCACGGCCACGAAGCCCACCAAACCGATGATCCCGCCGATGGCGCCGCCCGCGGCGATGCCGATCGCCAGCAGCACGGCATAGACCAGCACGGCCACGAAATAGACGCCCAGCAGCAGCAGGTTCGACAGGATCAGCACCCCGGCCTGCCGCAGCTCGTCGCGACCCAGCCGCAGATAGGCCGAACGCCCCTCGGTCGGGCGCAGCACGATCCGGTTCACCGCCCCCAGCATCACCGAATAGAGCGCGAGGCTGTAGGCCAGCGACACCACCATCAGCGGCGCCAGACGACCCAGCACCGCCATCATTTCCTGGGGCGAGGCGTTGTTCTCGGCGCTCATGGCCATGAACTCGGCCAGCTGCGGGCCGGCCAGCTTGATCGTCAGGGTGCTCACGGCCAGCGACAGCACGGTCATCAAGGCCGCCCAGACCCCCACGGTCCGGGGGTGCTCCCGCACGAGCCGGAAGCCGACGAAAGCGGCGTCGGAGGCGGAGAACTTGGACATGCGGCCCTCGATGGCGAGACGGAGAATTGTATACGCCTAACGCGGTTTGCGGCGCTTCAACAGGGCGCTCAACTGGAAATCGACATCGCGTCGAATGACGCTTGCCCGCGTCGCCGCCCGACCTCTAACATCCGTTTGAAAGGCGGCCGTCAGCGCCGCCACCCGGGAGGTCGACATGAAGCTCTATGGTGAAGCCAACCCCGCGCCCAATCCGCGCCGGGTCCGCATCTTCCTGGCCGAGAAGGGCGTCGACCTGCCGGAGATCCGGATCGGCATGCGCCAGGGCGGCCACAAGTCGCCCGAGCACAAGGCCCGCAACAGCCTGGGCCAGGTGCCGACCCTGGAGCTCGACGACGGCACGATGATCAGCGAGAGCGTCTCGATCTGCCGCTATCTGGAAGCGCTGCACCCCGAGCCGCCGCTGTTTGGGACCACCCCGCTGGAGCAGGCCCAGATCGACATGTGGCTGCGGCGGGTGGAGTTCCAGCTGCTGATCCCGGTCGCCATGTTCTGGCGCCACGCCCATCCGCTGACCGCGTCGCTGCTGAAGCAGAACGTCGAGTTCGGCGAGTCCAACCGCGAGACCGTGGCGCGCGCGATGAAGTGGCTGGACCGCGAACTGGCGGATGGTCGCACCTTCATCGCCGGCGAGACCTATTCGATCGCCGACATCGTGGCCCAGACCACGATCGACTTCGCAGGGTTCACCGGCCTGGAGGTTCCGGAGGACACGCCGCACCTGACGGCCTGGCGCGAGCGGGTAGGGTCACGGCCCAGCGCGGCGGCTTAGTTTTCCGGCTTGTTTGCTTTGTGCGCCCGCCGCTATCCAGCCTAGCCCTGCGCGTCTGAAAGGGCTTCCAGCTTCCGGTCAATCGAACACAGAACGAGCGCGACAGCGCCCGCGAACAGAAAGCTGAACGCCTTCAGGATGACCGCACCGAGGATGGTGGGAGCGTGGGTGTTCACGGCAACCGCCAAGCCCCCGAACAAGATCAACGCGCTGAAGGCGAACGCCACGAAGGCCAAAGCATACAAAAGGCGGCGTACGCGTCTCATCAAAAGCCCTCAGGTTTCACAACCCTAAGTAAATTGCCGTCACATCTTCTACAATGCCTATTCCGCTGACTGCCCCTTAGGGATAGCCGCGCCCCCGGCCAAGCCGAAAGCTCCCCCTTAAGCCCCCTCGCCGCCCGCCAGCTGCCGGAACGCCGCCGCCGGGGCGGCCGTGACGATCACCGCCTGCAGGGTCAGGAAGATCGGGGCCAGCAGCAGGTTGGCCAGCAGGGCCAGGATCAGGCGCGGGTGGCTGGCGGCGGGACCGCCGGCGATGGGGTCTTCCAGCCCGCCGGCGATCACCGCGCCGACGATGGTCGACACCGTGGTGCCCACGATGGAGACGATCACGCACATCACGATCACCATCACCAGCATGACCAGCAGCCGCCAGAACTGGCCATGGGTCAGCAGCCAGGCGGCGCGGGGGTCGATATGGCCGACCTGGAAGGCGTGAGGGGCCAGCAGGCACAGGCGCACGGCCACCCAGGTGGACAGTCCGATCACGGTCAGGCCGCCCAGGAAGGTGAACCACCCCGCCACCGGCGTGCCGGCCAGTAGGGACGCGCCCAGGGCCACGACGCCGCCGGGGATCACCGTGACCATCAGGGCCGCCGCCCAGGCGATCAGCGACACGACCAGCAGCCGAAGATCCTCGCGACCGACGCGCAGATAGGCCCAGCGGCTCTGCTCCGGCTGCAGCACCGCCCGCATGATCGCCGCCGACAGGATCGCGCCCAGCACCAGGGCCAGCATGATCAGCAGCACCATCACGCCGCCCAGCTGCGAGACCATGTCGAGGATCTCGCGCGGGTCGGCCGACGACTGACGCTGCGCCAGGGCCAGGCGTTGCTGTTCCCCCAGCACCATCTTGGCCAGCAGGCCCAGCAGCGGCAGCATGACCAGAGAGAACGTCGCCCAGGCCAGCACCACAAGCGGGCGCCGGCGCATGATCCGGGGGCCCTCGAGGGCCGCGTCAAAAGGCGAAAGCGAGGTCATCCAGGTGTCCCGTCCGGCGTCCAGCGATGTCTGTAGACGTGAACCAGCGCGCCGGTCCAGACCGGCGCCAGATAGAGATAGAGCAGGATCGCGCCCAGCAGGGCCAGCGGGGCGTCCAGACCCGGCCCAGCCCAGCGGCCGATCAGGCTGGAGACCCCCGCCAGAGCGACCACCGGAAGGGCCAGCAACAGGCCCGCGCCCAGCAGTTGCGGGGTGACGCCGCGCGTCAGGGGAAAGGCGCTGAGCACCCTCACCCGGGCCTGATCCACCGACGCTGCTGCGGAGAGGGAAAGGCGCAGGCACAGCCAGACCAGCAGGCACAGGCTCAGCAGCGGCGCGGCGCCGGCCACGATCCCGCCGAGGCCCGACCGGGCGAAGGCGTCGCGCCAGGCCGGGGCCGAGGTGGCGTCAAAGCCCGGCGCGCTGGCCCGGGCGACACCCAGGGCGATGGCGCCGACGACGATGGCCAGAACCGCCACGACTAGCAGCAGCAGGGCCGCGATCAGCAGTTGCGCGCCCAGCAGACGCCACTCGTCCATGCCCCAGCGCAGGCCGGCCAGGCCGCCTTGACGTCCGAAGGCGCGGCGATGGAGCAGGCCGTCGAGCACGGCGGCGGCGATCTCGACCAGCAGGGTCAGTCCCCCGGCGGCCGGAGGCAGAAGCCGGCTGATCGCGCTGATCAGCACCGCGACCGCCAGCGCCGCCCAGCAGGCGCGAAGCGATGGGAACAGGCCGGCGAGGCCCGCGCGAACGGTCGCTCCGATCGCGACCGATCCATCCGTCATCGCCTGGTCCCTTCTGATCCATGGGCGCACGAGTCGCGCCGCACCTGATCTTACGACGCCCCGCCCCGCCTTGCGACGCACGCGGAGCATCGCCGGCGAATTTAGGCCCGGCGTTGCGCCGCCGCTTCAGCGTCAGGCTGGCCGGGTCAGGTCGCGATAGGCCGCCGCCCAGGGCGCGCAGAAGATCGTGAACAGGCCCGAGGCGATCAGGGTCCAGACCGCGCCGCCCGCCGCCAGCCACGGCCAGACGCGACGGAAAATATCGGCCGGCGGCTGGGCGATGAAGGCTTCAAGGGCCTTGCCGTCCTGGATCCAGGCCGGCGGACCACCGGTGGCGAAAAAGACACTCAGCACCAGACCGCAGACCACCAGTTCCAGCACCAGCACGATCACCACGGTCAGGACGCCCACGCCCAGCAGCCGCGCCGCCGAGCCGCGTGTCAGGCTCCACGACTCGAACAGCCGGAACTGACGGTCGGCGAAGGTCATGGGGGCGGCCATCGACAGCCGCAGCGCGATCCAGATCAGCACCGCCGCCGCCACCAAGCCCAGACCCAACGCCGTGAGCACGCCGCCGGACACGCCCTGCCCCCCGTGGCCGCCGGTGACGCCGACGATGACCGCAGGCAGGACCACCATCATCGTGGTGATGATGACGACGATATAGGCCAGCACGCTCTCCACCAGGAACAGCAGGGCCAGCCACAGCTCCTGAGCGCCCAGCCGCAGATGGGCCAGGCCCGACGCCTTCGGCTCGAGGATCGCGCGGAACACCGCCGAGCAGATCACCGCCTTGACCAGCGTGCCCCAGATCCAGCTGCCCAGGTTGAACAGCATCATGCCCGACTGCAGCCGCATCATCTGCTGCATGGCCCCAGGATCGGGGCCCGCGCCCTTGGCGGCCTGCAGCGCCTGGATCATCCGCAGCAGTTCCGGCCCCATGGCGGCCATCATGCCCAAGGCCGGAACCAGGGCCAGGACCAGCAGGGCCAGCCCCCAGATGACGATGGACATGGGCTCGCGCCCGATCAGGCTCAGGCCCGCCGTCGCCGAGCCTCCCACGGAAATCCTAGCCATGCGGTTCCCCCACGCTCGCCAAGCGCGAAACGCGCCCGATTTCGCGTGAGTCTACACGCAGGTTTCGCCAAACGACAGCCGGAGGTATGAGGGCGGCCATGAGCACTCAGACCTCCTCCATCGCCCCGGTTCACGTCATTGGCGGCGGCCTCGCCGGTTCGGAAGCCGCCTGGCAGATCGCCCAGGCCGGCGTGCCGGTGATCCTGCACGAGATGCGACGCGACGAACCCTCGGACGCGCCCTCAAGCAGCGAAGCGATAGGGCAAACGAGGAAGATCCGCACGGAAGCGCACCACACTGACGGCCTGGCCGAGATGGTCTGCTCCAACTCGTTCCGCTCGGACGACTGGCAGTTCAACGCCGTGGGCCTGCTGCACGCCGAGATGCGCCGGCTGGACTCGCTGATCCTGTCGGCCGCCGACCAGCATCAGGTGCCCGCCGGCGGCGCCCTGGCCGTCGACCGCGACGGCTTCTCGGCCGAAGTCACCCGACGCCTGGAGGCTCACCCGCTGGTGACCATCGTGCGCGAGGAGATCACCGGCCTGCCGCCCGAGGACTGGGATAGTGTGGTGGTCGCCACCGGCCCCCTCACCTCGCCGGCCCTGGCGGACGCGATCCTGGAGCTTTCGGGCGAAGGCCAGCTGAGCTTCTTCGACGCCATCGCCCCGATCATCCATCTTGAATCGATCAACATGGACGTCGCCTGGCGCCAGTCGCGCTACGACAAGGAAGGCCCCGGCGGCGACGCGGCGGCCTATATCAACCTGCCCATGGACAAGGCCCAGTACGAAGCCTTCGTCGACGCCCTGATCGAAGGCCCCAAGGCCGAGTTCAAGGAGTGGGAGCACGTCCCCTATTTCGACGGCTGCCTGCCCATCGAGGTGATGGCCGAGCGCGGCCGCGAAACCCTGCGCCATGGCCCGATGAAGCCGGTGGGCCTGACCAATCCGCGCGACCCGCTGGTGAAGTCCTACGCCATCGTCCAGCTGCGCCAGGACAACGCCCTGGGCACGCTGTGGAACATGGTCGGCTTCCAGACCAAGCTGAAGCACGGCGCCCAGGCCGAGGTGTTCCGGATGATCCCGGGGCTGGAGAACGCCCAGTTCGCCCGGCTTGGCGGCCTGCACCGCAACACCTTCATCAACAGCCCGCGCCTGCTGGACCGTAGCCTGCGGATGAAGGTCGACCCGCGCCTGCGCTTCGCCGGACAGATGACCGGCGTCGAGGGCTATGTCGAAAGCGCGGCCACGGGCCTGCTGACCGGCCGCCTCGCCGCCGCCGAACGCCTGGCCGAGGCGGGTCGGGGCCAGCCCCTGGAGGCACCGCCGGTCCGACCCACATCACCGGCGGCTTCATGGAGGGCCCCAAGGCCACCTTCCAGCCGATGAACATCAACTACGGTCTGCTGCCGCCGATGGAGGCCCCCAAGACCGGCGAGGACGGCGTCAAGATCCCGCTGAAGGAGCGCGGCCGCGCCAAGAAGCGGCTGATGAGCCTGCGGGCCCTGGCCGATCTGGATGCCTGGATCGGCTGACCGCCACGCCGGCGCCCCGCCGGCCGACACGACAATCCGCCTGACCGACGCGCCCGGACACTCTGTGGCGCCATGGCTACGCTCGCCGGATAAGTGTGTCTGAACGCCCCGGATCTACCTGAAGCGCATTGCACGTAAACGTCGATAGTATCAAATGACACCGGTTTCTGTTGCAAATGACACCGGTAACCGTTAGCGCTAACAGCCAAATTTGGGGTCCGGCCGGCCAAAAAGAGTCGGACCTTTCGTGAACTTTCGGGAGGGAACCATGCAGGACACCATCAAGACCTCGCGCGCTCGCGCGCTCCTTGGCCAAGCTTCGTTGGGCGTGCTGGTCGCCGCCTCGACGCTGATGATGGCCGGCTCCGCCTTCGCCCAGGACGCCGCCGCTCCGGCCGCCGCGCCCGCCGCCGAACCGGAAACCGTCGAAGCCGTAGTCGTCACCGGCTACCGCGCCGCGCTGCAAAGCGCCCTCAACCTGAAGCGCAGCTCGAACGTGATGGTCGACGCCATCAACGCCGAAGACATCGCCGACTTCCCGGACGCCAACCTCGCCGAGTCCCTGCAGCGCCTGCCGGGCGTCTCGATCGACCGCGACAACGGCGAAGGCCGCACCATCACCGTGCGCGGCCTGGGCCCCGACTTCACCCGCGTTCGCCTGAACGGCCTGGAAGCCCTGTCCACCGCCGGCGCCAACGACAGCGGCACCAGCGGCAACCGCACGCGCGGCTTCGACTTCAGCGTGTTCGCCTCGGAGCTGTTCAGCTCGCTGCGCGTCCAGAAGACCGCCTCGGCCGAGACCGACGAAGGCTCGCTGGGCGCGACCGTCGACCTGATCACCGGCCGCCCGCTGGACTACAAGGGCCGCCGCATGGCCCTGTCCGTCCAGGACGCCTATTACGCCGCCGGCAAGCACAACAATCCGCGCGTCGCGGCCCTGTATTCCGACCGCTGGGACACCAAGTGGGGCCAGTTCGGCGCCCTGTTCTCGGTGGCCTATAACGAGCGCAACAGCACGATCGACAGCTATGGCCGCCAGGCCGGCCAGTCGGACTACGCCTATCGCGGCTCCACCTTCGCCGGCACCACCCTGACCACCAACGGCACCAGCATCCTGCAGCGCCAGGGCTTCGCCGCCCCGACCGGCACCTCGTGCAACGGCTCGGTGGTTCCAGGCGTCAACATCACCAACGCCGCGCTGTGCTCGGCCCTGACCGGTTCGAACCCCACCGCCTACGCCCTGGTCAACAACCCGATCGGCTCGACGCTGACCCTCGTCAACCACCACGACGACGACCGCGCCGGGCGCTGACGCCGCCGCCCTGCCGACCATCAACCAGCAGGAGCTGGAGCAGGAGCGCCTGGCCATCACCGGCTCGCTGCAATGGAAGCCGACCGACCGCACCAAGGTCACCTTCGACGGCGTCTATTCGCGCTTCTACAACAACTCGATCAACTATCAGGTCAGCGCCGTCGGCCTGAACCGCAACAACACCACCGCCAACTACAACACCGCCGGCGCCACCACCGCCGCCGCCACCAAGCAGGCCCTGTACAACGGCTGTAACTTCAACGCCGGCAGCAGCATCGTCCAGGCGGTCGACTGCGGCCAGTCGCTGAACGGCACGACGCCCGTCGCGGGCTACACTTACAGCTTCAACCCCAACAATCTTGATCCGTACGAGTATTACAACAACCCGCTGTCGGTGGGTTATGTGGCCAGCGCCGACGGCCTGGCGATGCGCGACAAGTTCATCGGCCGCCCGTCGGTCAAGCTGATCGACGCCGCCCTCAGCGAAAGCGGCGCCAACGCCAGCTATCTGAAGCTGGGCAATGTCGACATGCGCTCGGCCGCCGACCAGCAATACTACACGACCTTCTTCCAGCAGGGCTCGCTGAACCTCGAGCACGAGTTCAGCGACCGCCTGAAGATGACGGCGATCTGGGGCCAGTCGCGCTCGTACAACAAGGGCACCGGCCTGCTGGCCGACTACCTGAAGCTGGACAGCGGCAACGGCACCACCGGCAACGACTACTTCACCTATGACGAGCGTGGCGGCGGCGCGATGCCGCTGGTCAATTTCGGCTTCGACGCGACCAACCCGGCCAACTGGGACCTGGTCAAGGGCTACTCGTCGCTGCGCGTGTACCGCACCACCGCCGACAACCGCTATGAAGGCGGCCGGGTCGACTTCAGCTACGACGCCGACGACAACCTGACGGTCAAGTTCGGCTTCTCGCGCCGCAAGTACTCGTTCTACACGACCCGCGAAGGCCGCGCCGGCGGATCGTCGGGCGAGACCCTGATCCCGTCGCTGAAGGAAGCCGGCAGCTCGGTGGCCGCCACCAGCCGCCTGATCAGCTGGGGTCGCGGCCTGGACGTGCCGGCCGGCACCACCACCGCCTTCCTGGCCCCGGACCTGGACAAGTTCACGTCCCTGTTCGACTTCAACTGCAACTGCATCAACAAGTGGGGCGACTGGCGCACCTCGGCCCTGTCGAACCCGGCCAACACCTTCGGCGTCGATGAAGTCGACACCGGCGCGTTCGTGCAGTTCGACTTCAACACCGACCTGTTCGATCGTCAGCTGCGCGGTAACTTCGGCACGCGCTACGCGATCACCGAGGTCGACTCCAACGGCCTGACCACCACCTCGCGCCCGATCTACGGCGACAACAAGTACACCGACATCCTGCCGTCGCTGAACATGTCGTACGAAGTGGCCGACAACATGCTGCTGCGTTTCGGCGCGGCCAAGGTCATGGCCCGTCCGCTGCTGGGCAACCTGGCCCCCAGCATCACCGCTTTCAGCGCGCCCAACTCGGCCGGCGTGACCACGGGCGGCACGATCACCGTCGGCAATCCCAAGCTGGAGCCCTTCCGGGCGATCAACCTCGACCTGAGCCTGGAGTGGTACTTCGGCCAAGGCTCGCTGATCTCGCTGGCCGTGTTCGACAAGGACGTCCGCAGCTTCCCGCAGACGGTCGTCAACTCGGGCACCCTGGACAGCATCCTGTCGGCCACGGCCATCCAGGACCTGATCACGGGCTCGACGACCACGGGCACCCCCGCCCAGATCGCCGCCATCACCAACTACATCAACACCCAGTCGTTCGACATCCGTCAGTATCGCGACGCGCCGGGCGGCTATATCCGCGGCTTCGAGATCGGCTATCAGCAGAACCTGACGTTCCTGCCGGGCTTCCTCGACAAGTTCGGCATCCAGGCCAACTACACCCACCTGGAATCCGAGCTGGAATACATCATCGATCCGGGCGCGCTCGAGGTGAAGAACGCCGCCGGCGTCGTCACCACCGTGGGCCGCGCCCAGGTCGTGGCGCCGGGTCCGTTCACGGGCGCCTCGCCGGACTCGTTCAACTTCACGCTCTACTATGACGCCGACAAGTGGACGGCCCGCGTGTCGACCGCCTATCGCGCCAAGTACTACACCCAGTATCCGATCGCGTCGGGCACCTGTAACCCCGGCTATTGCGACTCGCCGCTGGTCAACGACTTCCTGGGCAGCGAGGCCACCACCAATATCGACGCCTCGTTCAGCTACAAGTTCAACAAGAACATGTCGTTCAGCGTTGAAGCCCTGAACCTGACCGAAGAGACCAGCAACCGCTTCGGCTATGCCGACGACCCTGTCGTCACGCAGTACGCCGCCCCGGGCCGCCAGTTCTTCGTCGGCTTCCGCATGGTCTACTAAGCGTCCCTTCCTCCTCGGAAACGCGACTTACGGCGGCGCTGGTTTATCCAGCGCCGCCTTTTTCTTGCGCGCGATCCTGGCGGGGCGGGACGGTGGGGTCGGGATAGGTGCGAAAGCCCTTCAGCACGATCTTCAGCGCCTCCCAGACGATCGCCGCCAGCACGCCCACGACCTGCCAGGGGTGGCCCAGCAGGGCCCGCAGCAGGGCCGCGTCGGTCAGTTCGCGCCGCGCGCCGTCGAACGACGCCGCCAGCACCATCCCTTGCTCGTCGAAGGTGTCGACCCCGACATGCACGCCCTGCCCCGGCGGCGCGATCTCGAACGTGTAGCGCAGGTCCATCGGCAGGAACGGCGAGACGTGGAAGGTCTTGGCGCAGCCCTGCTCCACCCAGCCGCCGCGCTCGCGCCGCACCGGCAGAACATAGTCGTGACGGCCGCCAAACGTATTGCGCACCGCATAGACGATCGCCGCCAGAGCCCCCTCGCCGTCATGGCAGAAATAGACGCTCAGCGGATTGAATCCGTGGCCCAGCACGCGTGGCATGCACAGCAGCGAGATCCTGGGATCGGCCAGCACGATCCCGTGGGCGGCCAGCTTGTCCAGCACCGCCGCCTTGGCGCTCTGGCCCTCGGCGCCGACATGGTCGCGGTCGAAGAACGACAGCAGGTTGAACCGGTTGAGCGAGAAACGCTTCAGGTCACGGTCCAGAACCTCCAGCTCGTCCAGGTCGAGCAGAAGCATGAAGATGCTGTAGCGCAGGTGGTGACGCTTGGGCCGCGCCCGGTCGTGAACGACCGCGCCGGCATAGATCGCCGAGCGTCGCATCATGCCACCAGCGCGGCCTCCTCGACGGAGGGCGTCTCGACAAAGATCCGGCCCGACGGATCCGGGGTCAGCCACGGCCGATGCACGCCGCCCAGCTGTTCGGCGACGGCCAGACCGGCCTGCAGGCCATCTTCGTGGAAGCCCGAGCCGAAATAGGCCCCGCAGAACCACACCCGGTCGCGGCCCTGCAGCGACCACAGCCGGCGCTGGGCCAGCATGGCCGGACCGTCGAACAGCGGGTGCTCATAGACCTGGTCGTGCAGGGTGTGCGCGGCGCCGGGTGAGGCCTGCGGGTTCAGCGACAGGAAGAACGGATCGGCGCTGTCCAGGGGCTGCAGCCTGTTCATCCAGTAGGTCACCCCGCCCTCGCCGCCTTCGCCGCGATGGCCCACATGGTTCCAGCTGGCCCAGGCGGCCGGCCGCTTGGGCATCAGGGCCTTGTCGCGATGCAGGACGGCGCGGTTGCGACTGTAACGGAAGGCGCCCAGCAGCCGGGCTTCGTCCTCCGTGGGCGAGGCCAGCATGTTAAGCGCCTGGTCGGCATGGGCGCCGATGACCACCTGGTCGAAGCGCCGGGCCCGGCCCGTGGCGTCCTCGACCGTCACCCCGTCGGGGCCCCGGGTGATCTGGCGCACCGGGCTGCTCAGCAGGATCTCGCCCTGGAAATCGGCCTCGAGACGCGAGACATAGGCGCGGCTGCCGCCCACCACGGTGCGCCAGGTCGGGCGCTTGTCGATTGGCAGCATCAGGCCGTGATTGTCGAAGAAGCGCAGCAGGGCGGCGGCGGGAAACTCGCGGATGTCCCGCATCGAGGCCGACCAGATGGCGGCGGCCTGGGGCAGCAGGTGATCCTCGGCGAAGGCCTGGCCGAAACCCTGCTGGCGCAGATAGTCGTCCAGCCGGCACAGGCCGCCCTTTTCCAGCTCCACAACGTCGCGCGCGCCAGCCTTGTAAAAGCGAGTGACGTCCAGCAGCATCCGCAGGAAGCGCGGGTTCACCACATTGCGCTTCTGGGCCAGCAGGTTGTTGCTGCTGTATTCCAGCGCGCCGTCGTCCAGCGAGACGCCGAACGACATGTCGCTGTCGACGGTGGGCACGTCCAGATGCCGGAACAGCGCCACCAGATTGGGATAGTTAGGCTCGTTATAGACGATGAACCCGGTGTCGACCGGCACGCCCTCGATCTCGATGGTGTTGGCGTGCCCGCCCAGGCGATCATCGGCCTCATACAGGGTGACGTCATGGCGCTTGGACAGCAGCCAGGCGGCCGAGAGGCCGGCGATACCCGCGCCGATCACGGCGATGTTCAGGCGTTGGGTCGAATGCGACGCGGGCAAATGGAGCTTCCCTTCAACACGTCATGACGACGCGACTGGCCAAGGTACGTAACGCGCGAGACCTTGGACGCGCCACGGGCACGCCAAAGCGCATCCAACCGGCGGCCCCACGCGTAGCTGATCCTGTCGAGCCCGTCCGTCCAGCGGGCGTGTCAGCAGGAGCCGCCATGAGCCTGGTCAAGGCCGCCATCCACGCCTTCGAGGACGCGCCCCTGCCCGACGTGGTCTCGCGCGCCGCCATCCGCTTCCTGGTCGGCGACGCCCGCCGGCGGCTGGCCGGCACGCCTGGATGCCTCAGCCGACTTCGCGCGCGACATGCATGGCGTCCATTCGATCGCCGAGCACATCGACGCCGCCAACGCCCAGCACTTGAACTGCCCGCCGAATTCTTCGAGGTCGTGCTGGGCCCCAACCTGAAATATTCCAGCGGCCTCTATCCGCCCGGGGCATCCACCCTGGCCGAGGGCGAGCTGGCCGCCCTGCGCGAGACCGAGGCCCATGCCGACCTGAAGGACGGCCAGGCGGTGCTGGAGCTGGGCTGCGGCTGGGGCTCGCTGTCGCTGTGGATGGCGGCGCGCTTCCCCAATTCCGAGATCACCTCGGTTTCGAACTCGGCCTCGCAGCGGCAATACATCGAAGCCCGCGCCGCCGAACTGGGCCTGAACAACCTGACCATCGTCACCGCGGACATGAACGACTTCCAGACCGACCGGCGCTTCGACCGCGTGGTCTCGGTGGAGATGTTCGAGCATATGTCCAACTGGCGCGCCCTGCTGACCCGGGTCAACGGCTGGCTCAAGCCCGACGGCCTGCTGTTCGTCCACATCTTCACGCACCGCAACACGCCCTATCGCTTCGACGTCAACGACCCGGCGGACTGGATCGCGCAGTATTTCTTCACCGGCGGCGTGATGCCCAGCCACGATCTGCTGGCCCAGTTTCCCGACCTGTTCGCGGTCGAGCAGGACTGGCGCTGGAGCGGCGCTCACTACGCCCGCACCGCCCAGCAGTGGCTGGAGAATTTCGACGCCAACCGCGCCAGGATCGATCCTGTGCTGGACCGCGTTTATGGATCTGACGCCGCCGTCTGGCGCCGCCGCTGGCGTCTGTTCTTCCTGGCCACGGCCGGCCTGTTTGGCCATCGTGGCGGCGAGGAATGGGGCGTCAGCCACTATCGCCTTCGCCCTGTTCTCCAGACCACGAGCCCCGCATGATCCGCTACATCCTCGGTTACCTGGCCACCGGCGGCGCCATGCTGGTGCTGGACATCATCTGGCTGACCCTGATGGCCCCGCGCCTGTATCGACCCCGGATCGGCGAGCTGATGGCCGACAAGCCGGCCATGGTCCCCGCGGCGGCCTTCTACCTGATCTATCTGACCGCGATCATGCTGCTGGCCATCCTGCCGGCCGTCCGCGAGGACAGCTGGAAGCGCCTGCTGTTCAACGCCGCCGTGTTCGGCTTCTGCGCCTACGCCACCTACGACCTGACCAACCAGGCCACCTTGAAGACCTGGTCGACCACCATCACCCTGGCCGACATGGCCTGGGGCACGTTCCTGACCACGGTCGCGGCCTCAGCCGGCTTCGCGGCGATGCGGGCGGTGAAATAGGCCGGGGCTGAGCGGCGGACCGACCGTGGGTCTGGCTCGGACGGAAGCTGTGCGTCCTTCGAGGCCCGCTGCGCGGGCGCCTCAGGATGAGGGGCTTTCTAATGATGTCCTCATCCTGAGGTGCGAGCCAGCGGCGAGCCTCGAAGGACGCAGGGACGCTTAAGCGGCGGATCCTCCCCTTCGGGGGAGGTGGCCCGGAGGGCCGGAGGGGGCAGCGCGGCGCTGATCCAGACGGCGCTTCACCCAGTTCATGCCGGCGCCGCCCCCTCAGTCGCTCCGCGACAGTTCCCCCAGAGGGGGAGCATCTGGCGTCCGACTTGGGCCCGGACCGGAAACGACGGCCCGCGCTACTCCGCGCCGAACACGCCCTGCGACAACCGGCCATTGCCTCGTTCAAGCCGGCATGCCACCGTTGGGTGACAGTGTGTCGCGGGAATTGACTGAACATGGATGCGGATACCAGTCGCGCCTTGCTTTCGCGCGCGATCGCTCGAGTGGCCAACCGCGATTCCGACGCCCTGAAATACGTGTATCGTCACACATCCGCGAAACTGTTTGGCGTCTGCCTCCGTATCTTGAATGACCGCGAGGAGGCGGAAGACGTGCTTCAGGATGTGTATCTCTCGGTCTGGAACAAGGCTGACCGCTTCGATCCGGAAAAGGCCAGCCCGATCACCTGGCTGGTGACCATTGCCCGCAACCGGTCGATCGACAAGCTGCGCTCGCGCGGCGGCCGGGTGATGGCGGGTGTCGAGGAAGCCGAAACGATTCCCGACGCCGCGCCCCTGGCCTCGACCCTGGTCGAGACCGACGAGGACCGCCGCCGGCTGGACGGTTGCCTGGACCAGCTGGATCCCAAACATGCCAGCGCAGTGCGCACCGCCTTCTTCGAAGGCGTCACCTATGACGCCCTGGCGCAGATGATCGGGGTGCCGCTGGGCACCATGAAAAGCTGGATCCGGCGCAGCCTGATCAGCCTTCGCGGGTGCCTGGAAGCATGACCGACGCTTCGCCCCCCATCCCCGACGAAGACCGCCCCCTGGCCGGCGAATATGTGCTGGGCGTGCTCGACGCCGACGAGCGGGCCGAGGCCCGCCGCCGCATCGCCGCCGAACCGGCCTTCGCCCGCGCCGTGCAGTGGTGGGAAAATCACCTGACGCCGCTGGCCTCCGACATCCGGACGGTCGAGCCCTCGGCCGGCCTGTGGCCCCGCATCGCCAGCCTGGTGGGCGAGCGCGCCAAGCCGCCGCTGTGGAACAATGTCCGCGTCTGGCGCGGCGTGTCGGTGGGGGCCCTGGCCCTGGCGGCCGCCAGCGTTGCGACCCTGGTTCTGACCCCGCGTCCCGTCCCGCCGCCGGTGGCGACGCCCGCCGCGCCGGCTCCGGCCGAGGTGGCCGTGATCAACGACCCGGCCTCCAGCCAGCCGGCCCTGATCGCCACGCTGGACCACGCGACTGACAAGCTGATCCTCACCCCGGTGAAGATGAAGATGCCCGCCGGCCGCGAGCCGGAACTGTGGATCATCCCCGAGGGCCAGAAGGCCATCTCGCTGGGCGTGATCCCCACCGACGCGGCGATCCAGATCGCCCTGCCCGCCGGACTGCGCGGCGGCGGAACCTATACGGCGACCCTGGCGATCACCGACGAGCCCCCCGGCGGCGCGCCCACAGGCGTGGCCACCGGCTCGGTGCGCGCGATCGGCAAGTTCGTGAAGGCGTAGCTCGCGCTAAGTAAGTAGTTTATGACTTATTCGCAGGCGCCGGCCGCAAGGTCTGGCGCCTGTCGAGGCATCGGCGCGGGATCGAGATCACCGCCGCCCTTGGACCGCGCGGCTTGGCGAAAGCTGCGCTACCAAGGACGCCACGGCAAGCCTAGCTGTGGATCGGAGCCAGGACGGGGTGACGGGGAAGTTCGACATCGGCGGCAGGGCCAAGGCCCGCTGCGACCTGCTGGGTGTATCGCCCTATAGCGAGGTCGAGGGCCAGCTGACGCGCCGCTTCCTGACGCCCGCCCACGACGCGGCTCTGCAGACCCTGACCCTGTGGATGACGTCTGCCGGCATGAGCGTCCATCGCGACGCCGCCGGCAGCCTGATCGGACGCTATGAGGGCGAGACGCCCGACGCCCCGGCGCTGCTGATCGGCTCGCACATCGACAGCGTCCGCAACGGCGGGCGCTATGACGGCCCGCTGGGGATCATGCTGGGCATCGATCTGGTCGAGGCCCTGCGCGACGCCGGCCGCCGCCTGCCGTTCGCCGTCGAGGTGATCGCGTTCGGCGATGAAGAAGGCTCGCGCTTCGCCGCCTCGATGAGCTGCAGCCGCGCCATCGCCGGCACGCTGGATCCGGCCGCCGTGCTGGGCATGACCGACGCCGAGCGCGTGACCCTGGCCGAGGCGTTCGCGGCCTTCGGGCTCGACCCGGCCAGGATCACCGACGCGGCCCGCAAGCCCTCCGACGTCATCGCCTTTCTGGAAGCCCATATCGAGCAGGGCCCGGTGCTGGAAGCCGAGGGCCTGGCCCTGGGCGTCGTGACCGCCATCGCCGCCCAGAAGCGGCTGATGGTGCGGATCACAGGCATGGCCGGCCACGCCGGCACCACGCCGATGAACCTGCGCAAGGACCCCGGCCCCGCCGCCGCCGAATGCATGCTGGCCCTGGAGCGCATCTGCCAGGCCGGGACCGACAATCTGGTCGGCACCGTCGGCCGCATGACCGCCCTGCCCGGCGCCTTCAACGTCATCCCCGGCGCCGTCGAGTTCTCCATGGACATCCGCGCCGAGACCTCGGCCACCCGCGACGCGGCGGTCGAGGCCGTCACCGCCGAAATCCACGCCATCGCCGCCCGACGCGGCCTGACGGCCACCGTCACCCTGATGCAGGCGCTTTCCGAAAGCCCCTGTGACCCGGGCCTCACCGCCCTGCTGGAAGGCGCGGTCGAAGACCTGGGCCTGCCGCCCCGCCGCCTGCCCTCGGGCGCGGGCCACGACGCCATGGTCATGGCCGACCTCTGCCCCACTGCCATGCTGTTCATCCGCTGCGAGGGCGGCATCAGCCACAACCCGGCCGAGTCCGTGACGCCGGCCGACTGCGCCCTCGCGGCGCGGGCGATGCTGGGGTTCGTGGACAAACTATCAGACCAGTTTTCCCAGCAAATTTCCTTGTCATCCCGGCCGGAGCGCGCCAGCGCGGAGCGCCGGGACCCAGGGGCCGCGCGCGCCGCCCCTGGGTCCCGGATCGCCCCTTCGGGTCGTCCGGGATGACAAGCTTATGGATAGAGAAATGAGCACCTTCGGCGAACTCGACCACCCACCCCGCCTGCTGATGGGCCCCGGCCCGATCAACGTGCACCCCCGCGTGCTGCGCGCCATGTCGGTGCAGCTGCTCGGCCAGTTCGACCCGGAATTCACCGGCTACATGAACGAGACCATGGCGCTGTATCGTCAGGTCTTCCAGACCCAGAACCGCTGGACCTTCCTGATCGACGGCACCTCGCGGGCCGGGATCGAAGCGGCCCTCGTCTCGGTGCTGGCGCCGGGCGACGATGTGGTGGTGGTCAATGCCGGCCGCTTTGGCCTGCTGCTGTCCGAGATCGCCGAGCGCTGCGACGCCAAGGTCACGCTGGTCGAGGGCGAGTGGGGCAAGGTCATCGACCCGCAGGCCGTCGAGGACGCCGTCAAGCGCGTGAAGCCGCGCCTGGTGGCCTGCGTGCACGGCGACACCTCCACCACCATGGCCCAGCCGATCGAGGCCATCGGCGAGATCTGCCGCCGCCACGACGCCCTGCTGTATGTCGACGCCACCGCCACCCTCGCCGGCATGCCCTGCCCGGTCGACCAGTGGCAGGCCGACATCGTCACCGCCGGCCTGCAAAAGTGCCTGGGCGGCCCCTCGGGCTCCGCGCCCATAACCATCTCCGACCGCGCCGCCGAGCACATCGCCGGCCGCAAGCATGTCGAGCGCGGCATCGCCACGGCGGGCGCCGTGTCGGGTAATGGTCGCCGCATCGCCTCCAACTATTTCGACCTGGCGATGATCATGGACTACTGGTCCGACAAGCGCCTGAACCACCACACCGAGGCGGCGTCTATGCTCTATGCGGCCCGCGAATGCGCCCGCGTGGCGCTGGAGGAAGGCCTGGAAGCCCGCTTCGCCCGCCACGCTTCGGCCGGCGCGGCCGTGGTCGCGGGGGTCGAGGCGATGGGCCTGCAGGTCTACGGCGACCCGGCCCACAAGATGACCAACGTCACCGGCATCTGGATCCCCGACGGCGTCGACGGCGACCGCGTACGGGCCCGCATGCGCACCGAGTTCGAGATCGAGATCGGCACGGCGTTCGGGCCGCTGACCGGCAAGATCTGGCGGATCGGCGCGATGGGGGTCAATGCGCGCAAGCATGCGGTGCTGACCACGCTGGCCGCGCTGGAGGCGGTGCTGCGGTGGGAAGGTTTCACAGCGACGCCGGGGGCTGGGGTCGATGCGGCGGCGAAGGTGTTTTCGTGATGGGCGGGGCGCTTTTCAAAGTCCTCCCCCTAGCGGGGGAGGCGGTCGCGCAGCGACCGGAGGGGGAAGCGGTCCCACCTCAGCCGACTTCCCCCTCCGTCGCCTGCGGCGACACCTCCCCCGCTAGGGGGAGGACGCGATGACCCAGCCGCCTACCCCCGCGACCTCATCGGCTACGGCGCCACCCCGCCCCACGCCGCCTGGCCCAACGGCGCGCGCATCGCCGTACAGTTCGTCCTCAACTACGAGGAAGGCGCCGAGCGCTCGATCCTGCATGGCGACCCCGTCTCCGAGTTCTTCCTGTCGGAAATGGTCGGCGCCCAGCCCATCGAGGGCATGCGCAACATGTCGATGGAGAGCCTCTACGAATACGGCTCGCGGGCCGGGTTCTGGCGCATCCGCCGGCTGTTCGACGAGATGGGCCTGCCGCTGACCGTATTCGGCGTCGCCCAGGCCATGGAGCGCCATCCCGACGCGGTCGAGGCGATGATGCAGTCCGGCTGGGAGATCGCCAGCCACGGCTATCGCTGGATCGACTACCAGCACTTCACGCCCGACCAGGAGTTGGAGCACATCCAGAAGGCCATTGAGGTGCAGGCCCGCCTGACCGGCGAGCGGCCGCTGGGCTGGTACCAGGGCCGCACCAGCCCCAACACCGCCCGGCTGGTCGCGGTGGAAGGCGGCTTTCTCTACGACGCCGACAGCTATGCCGACGACCTGCCCTATTACGACGCCCAGCACGGCCGCCCGCAGCTGATCGTGCCCTACACGCTGGAGGCCAACGACATGCGCTTCACGGCGGCCCAGGGCTTCAACACCGGCGAGCACTTCTTCACCTATCTGCGCGACGCCTTCGACGCCCTCTACGCCGAGGGCGAGACCGCGCCGAAGATGATGAGCATCGGCCTGCACTGCCGCGTGGTCGGCAAGCCCGGCCGCATCCTGGGCCTCAAGCGGTTCCTTGAGCACGTCATGGCCCACGACAAGGTCTGGGTGGCCCGGCGCATCGACATCGCCCGGCACTGGATCGAGACGCATCCGTATGGGGAGAAGGCATGCCGAGTTCGATCTCCCTTCCCCCTTGATGGGGGAAGGGTTGGGATGGGGGTGACTACGGCGGTGACCGCCTCATCGCGCGCGGCCGGTTTCAAGGTCGCTGAACGCTTCGCGTTCACCCCCATCTCCAGCCCTTCCCCCATCGAGGGGGAAGGGAGCAGAGTTTTCGCATGAGCGGCGCCCTCCCCTGACGCTCGCGCGCCTCAACAGCATGAACAAGACGGGCTTCACCACCGCCCTGGGCTTTGCCTTCGAGCTGTCGCCCTGGGTGGTGGAACGCGCCTGGGACGAGCGGCCGTTCGAGAGCGTGGACGGGATGCACGCCGGCATGATGGCTGCGCTGGAGGCCTCATCCACCGCCGACAAGCTGGCCCTGATCCGCGCCCACCCCGAACTGGCCGGCAAGGCCGCCATCGCCAAGGCCCTGACCGCCGAGAGCAACGCCGAGCAGGCCAGCGCCGGTCTCGACAGGCTGACGCCGGAGGAGTTCGACCGCTTCCATCAGCTCAACGCCGCCTATGCCGCCCGCTTCGGCTTTCCGTTCATCATCGCCGTGCGCCTGAACGACAAGACCTCGATCCTGGCGGCGATGCAGGCGCGGCTTTCCAATGATGAGGCCCAGGAGATCGCAGAGGCGATCACCCAGATCGGCCACATCTCCCGGCTCCGCCTGACCGACGCGGTGAGCGCCTGATGGACTACGATTTCGCCGCCTGGGCCGGCCTCTGCCTTCGCTGGCTGCACGTGATCACCGGCGTCGCCTGGATCGGGGCGTCGTTCTATTTCGTCTGGCTGGACAACAATCTGCGCGACCCCGTCCCGCCGAAGGATGGCGTGAAGGGTGAGCTGTGGGCCGTGCACGGCGGCGGGTTCTATCACTCGCAGAAATACATGACCGCTCCGGCCCATATGCCGGACCACCTGCACTGGTTCAAATGGGAGGCCTACACCACCTGGCTGTCGGGTTTCGCCCTGCTGACGGTGCTGTATTACGTCCAGGCGCCGCTCTATCTGATCGACACCGCCAAGTTCGCCTTCACCCAGCCCCAGGCGATCGGCGTGGGCCTGGCCTTCATCTTCGGCGGCCTGCTGGTCTATGAGGCCCTGTGCCGCTCGCCCCTGGGCCAGCGGCCCCGCGCCTTCGGCATCGTCTGGTTCCTGACCCTGACGGCGGCGACCTGGGCCCTGACCCAGCTGTTCACCGACCGGGGCGCCTTCATCCATGTGGGCGCGATCATCGGCACCTGCATGGTCGGCAACGTCTTCCTGATCATCATCCCCAACCAGCGCAGGATCGTCGCCGACATGCTGGCCGGCCGCCCGGTCGATCCGCGCCTGGGGGCGATGGGCAAGCAGCGGTCGGTGCACAACACCCACATGACCCTGCCGGTCATCTTCATCATGATCAGCAACCACTACGCCATGGTCACCGGCCACCCGCTGGCCTGGCTGCTGCTGGCGATGATCAGCGCCGGCGGGGTGTCGATCCGCTACTTCTTCATCCTCAAGCACCACGGGACGATCCGGCACGACTTCCTGTTCTACGGCGCCCTGCTGATCTTCGCGGTCAGCGTGATCGCCAGCAGCAAGCCACAAGACCGATGAAGCGACGATGTCCCCCGTGCCCTTCACCACCGCCCAGGCCATCGTCAGCAAGCACTGCGTGATGTGCCACAGCCCGGCCGACCCATGCGGGCATCCCGGCGCCGCCGCTGGGCGCCAGCTTCGACACGCCTGCCCATATCCAGACCTATGCGCCGAAAATCTATGAGCGCGCGGTGGCCACCGACAGCATGCCCCTTGGCAACGAGACCGGCATGACCGATGAGGAGCGCGCCCAGCTGGGCGCCTGGATCAAACAGGGAGCCAAGATCCCGTGACCGACGCCCTCACCCTGGACGAGCCCGCGCCCGTGGAAGACGCCCCCGCGCCGCGCAAGCGCGACGCCGAGCGCACCCGCAAGGCGATCCTCGCCGCCGCGCTGAAGGAGTTCTCGCAGGCGGGCTTCGCCGGCGCCCGGATCGAGAAGATCGTCCGCGCCGCCAAGTGCAATATCCGCATGCTCTACCACTATTTCGGCGACAAGAAGGGCCTCTACATGGCCGTTCTCGAGGCCGCCTATGTGGACCTGCGAGCCCGCGAGGCCGAGTTGAAGATCGACTTCGACAAGCCGCTGGACGGCCTGCTGGAGCTGCAGCGCTTCACCTTCAACTACTTCGAGAAGAACCCCAAGTTCGAGGGTCTGCTGCGCAACGAGAACCTGGCCCACGGCAAGTTCGCGGCCCAGTCGCGGGTGGTCACCGAGACCGCCTTCCCCCTGCGCCGCACGATCGAGCGCCTGATCGAGAGCGGCCAGCGCCAGGGCCTGTTCCGCCCCGACCTCGACCCCGTGCAGCTGTATGTGACCATCGCGGCGATGAGCCGGTTCCACCTGGCCAACGGCTATTCGCTGTCGGCCACCCTGGACACCGACATGACCACCGCCGAATGGCGCAAGGCCCGCCTGGCCCATTCACTGGCCCTGCTGGAGGGGTATCTGACGGCGGGCAAGCGTTAGAACCGCTGGGCGTCCTTCGAGGCGCGCTCAGGAGCGCGCACCTCAGGATGAGGGCGTTATTGCAATGAATTCCTCATCCTGAGGCGCCCGCGCAGCGGGCCTCGAAGGACGCAGGGCCTATTGGGGAGCCGCCGCCGCCGGCGCGGCGACCAGCGGCGGACCGCTGAACTCGGTCTCGATCACCACGTCCACCGCGTCGCTGACGCCCATGGTCGTGCCCGGCGCCGGAACGCCATAGGCGATGCCGAAGTCCGAGCGCTTGAACGTTCCCTTGGCCGAGAAGCCGATGCGGGCGTGCGGATCCATCGGGTGGCCGGCATAGCCGCCGTTATAGACCACATCCAGCACCACCGGCTTGGTGACCCCATGCAGGGTGAAGTCGCCGGTGACCTTGGCGGTGTCGGCGCCGGTCACCTCAACCTTGGTCGACTTGAAGGTGATGGCCGGATACTGGGCGGCGTTCAGCCATTGCGGGCCAGTCAGCTCCTCGACAAAGCCCGCCGGCGGATGCGGCAGGGTCAGGGAGCGCGGATCGACCGTCACCTCCAGCGTCGCCGCGCCGGGATTGGCCGGATCGAGGTTCAGCTTGGCGTCGAAGTCGGCGAAGGCCGCCGTATAGTTGGAAAAGCCCAGGTGACTGAGGCGGAAGATCAGCGTCGCGTGGGACTTGTCCAGCGTATAGGCGCCGCCCGGGATGTTGGCGGGCGGCGGCTTGGCGGCGACGGGCGCGGCGGCCGGCGGAGCCTTTTCCGCGACCGGCTTGGGCGAACACGCGGCCAGGGCCAGCAGGGCGACGACGGGCAGGATCGACTTCATACGCTTCCTCCAAGGACTCCGGACTTGTCGCCGGACGTCTCGTCCGGAGCAAAAGACCCCTACGCCGACGCAACGTCAACGTAGGGGGCGCGAGAGAGGTTGCGGGAGGCCTATCCTTAGAAGTTGAGGTAACTCAGGTCCGCAGAGGAAACGCCCTGAAGCTTCACGACGTTCTCAAACACCGGCGTATTCGGCACGATCCCACCGGCGAAGACGTAGACGTCAGCCCCGACCTGGTAGACCGCAACGCCGCCGAATGGAGCCGCCTTGATCAGCGTCTCGGCGTCCATCCGGGCGGTCGCGAAGTCTGCGGCCTGATGCTTTTCGAAGAAGCTGCCGATGTTCGCGGAGAACTGGATCTGATCATCGGCGCTGAAGTCCAGGATGACGTCGACACCCGCGCCGGTCGCGTCGGAGGCGACCGAGTCGCCCGCCGCGAAGACGAAGACGTCGTGGCCAGGCCCTCCCGTCAGGATGTCGGAGCCCTTGCCGCCGATCAGCACGTCATCGCCGCCGCCGCCGTTGAGAAGGTCATCGCCGCCAAACGACTCCAGGTGGTCAGCGACCGAACTGCCCGTCAGAACGTTGGCGTCGTCGTTGCCACCCTCTGGCGCCATCAGCAGGTTGACGGCGTAGACGTTCGTGTTGCCAAAGATGAGCAGCCGCAGGCCGTCATTGCTGACCGTGACGGCATCGCCATAACCACTGTTGGTCGATTGCAAGTCGATGCCTAGAGAGAACACGTTCTCGAGCTTCAGGGTAGAGGTGGCGTACTCGTAGAGTCGCGCGTCTTGGTAGTTGAGAACGAAGAGGTGCTTTCCGTCGGCACTGAAATCCATCCCACGCACCATCGAATTCACCGGATCGGTGGTGGTGATCACGCTCTGGTGTTTCAGGTCGCCATTATAGATATGGATCTTGCCTTGAACATATTGAGCGATCTGCGAGCCGTCGCCGGAAATGGCTTGTATGCCGTTGTTAAAACCAACCACGCCGTCGGCGTAGTCTTCATGCACCGCGCCCAGCCCCTTGTCCGGTATCAGGGTGAAAAGTGCGGCGTCGGAAGAATAGGTCTCGGCTGCCAGCACCTTGGCCTTGTCATCCGTGACCGAAAGCGTAGCGCCTGATGCAAGGATGGCGTTGACCTGCTTGAAGTCGCCGGTCTTGAGGTCGAGAGATACGATCGACCTCGTGAAGATGTCGCTTACCTGCGAAATCACAACCTTCCCATCGCCGAAGAACGCCGCGTCATAGAATTGGCGTTCACCGCCCTTTGCCGTCGTGGCGTAGTCGGTGACATTGCCCGTCGTCAGGTCCACCACGTGAACCTTGACCGTTCCCCTGTAGGCATCGCCCGTACCGCTGACGTTTTCGATCGCGTGCTCAACGACGACCAAAGATCGCCCATCCTTCGAGACGTCCATGCCGCCCAGGCTAGTGCCGACCTTAATGTGGGACTTCAACTGCCCAGTCATGGTATCGACCGCGCTGACGTAACCGTCCTTGTCCGACACGTAGGCCGTCAGGCCGTCAGGTGACAGTACTGCGTCACGCAGGTCCCCCGCCGCCGAGCTGATCAGCGTCTTCGGCTTCGTACCGCCTAGAAGATCATCCACCGTCACCGTCGTGGCCGACGACGGCAGCGTGACCGACTTGTCGTTGAACTTCAGGGTCTCGACGTTGAGCAGGGTGTCGACGCCGTCCAGGCCCTTCACCGTCCAGGTGCCGTTGGCGTTCTTGGTCCAGCTGTAGTCGCTGGCGTTGCCGAAGAAGATCGCGGTATCGACGCCCGCGCCGCCGTCCAGGATGTCGTTGCCTGAGCTGCCTTGCAGGCTGTTGTCCTTGGCGTCACCGATCAGGATGTCGCCCAGGCTGGAGCCCCGCAGCCCTTCGATATTGACCAGGGTGTCCATCCCGGCGCCGCGGGTATCCTGGGCCACGCCGGCCTTGGACAGGTCCACCCGCACGCCATTGCCGCCCTCGTAAGAGGCGATGTCGAAGCCGGCGTCGCCGTCCAGCACATCGTTTCCGGCGCCGCCGTTCAAGATGTTGGCGCTCGCATCGCCGGTCAGGCGATCGTTGCCGCGCCGCCCGTAACGTTCTCGAAATTCTGCGCCACCATGTGGACGCCCGGCGCGATCAGCTGATCGCCGGTGTTCTTCAGGTCGAACGTAATGTCGTAGACCGCCGCGAACGACAGCAGGTCGACGCCCGCGCCGCCGTCGGCCGTCGTCAGGCCCTCGCTGCCCGGCCCGATCCACACGATGGCGGTGTCATTGCCCGCGCCGCCCAGCAGCAGGTCGCCAGGTTTGCGGAAGCTGCCCCGCACGATGTCGTCGCCGTCGCCGCCGTCCAGGGTGTCGAGGCCGACGATGCCGAAGATGACGTCGTTGCCCGCGTCGCCGAACAGGTAGTTCTCGGCGTCGTTGCCGACGATGTAGTCGTTATGGGCCGAGCCCATCGCTGCCTCGACCGAGATGATGGTGTCGACACCATCGGGGATCGGGATCTGTGGCGCCGGAGCGCCCGACAGGTTGATGGTCACGCCCTTGTCGCTGAACGAATAGTCGACAGTGTCGAAGCCATCCCCGCCGTCGAGGACGTTGACGCCGTTACCCCCCGAGAGGTGGTCGTCGCCCGCGCCGCCGTAGAGCTTGTCGTTACCGTCCGCGCCCCAGAGGTAGTTGTCCTTTCCGTCCCCCGTCAGCACGTCATCGAACGCCGAGCCGTAGACGTTCTCGATCGAGATCAGCTTGTCGGTCCCGCCGCCGCCGGTGTTCTGGGCCGTGGTCAGGGTGAGGTTCACGGTCACGCCGGAGGTCGCGTCCTCATAGGCCGACCAGTCCGAACCCGCGCCGCCGTCGATGGTGTCGTTGCCCGGGCCGCCGAAGATGTAGTCGTCGCCGTCGCCGCCCAGCAGGGTGTCGTTCCCGGCGCCGCCGTTGAGGGTGTCGTCGCCCTTGCCGCCGGTCAGGCTGTCATTGCCGTCGCCGCCGCCCAGCATGTTGGCATTGGCGTCGCCGATCAGGGTGTCGTTGAAGGCCGAGCCGTAGAGGTTCTCGATGCCGATCAGCTTGTCGGTCCCGCCGCCTCCGGTGTTCTGCGCGGCGGTCAGGTTGAGGTCGACCTTCACGGCCGAGGTCGCGTCCTCATAGGCCGCCCAGTCGTTGCCCGCCCCGCCGTCGAGCGTGTCATTGCCCGCGCCGCCCAGCAGATAGTCGTCGCCGTCGCCGCCCTGCAGAATGTCGGCGCCCTCATTGCCGGCCAGGACGTCATCGCCCGCCCCGCCCTTGAGGGTGTCATTGCCGCCAAGGCCGTAAAGCGTGTCGCTGTCCGCGCCGCCGACCAGAACGTCCGCGCCTTGCGTGCCCTGCAATTCCATCTTTCAAGTCCCCCGATCCTGCTGCAACCTCAGCGTGACCTAGCGAGTGCAAGATGCAGGCCGAACTCCTTTCAGCCTTTACGGGAATATTAACGATAATCCCTGTGTCGGCGCGGGACGCTCCGCGCCATTTTGGCACGCAATCCCTTGTCAGACTAAGTGTTGTGGCGCTTCCATGACAGCCGCGACGACGCCCCCGGGAGCCGAGGCTCCCGGGGCTTCGCGGTCAGAAACCGCCACACGCCAAAGTCGTCCTAGAACCCCAGGATGGCGCTGGGATCGATGGACGACAGGGTCGTTCCGCTGAGGATGATCATCTGATCGTAGCCCGTCCCCTCATCGCCGACATCGGCGAACAGGAACACGTCCGAGAACATCTGCATCGCCACATAGCGAACGCCCTCGCCCGCGAAGGCGGCGCTGACGGCCCCAAAGTCGATCGTCGACAGTTCCAGATAGTTGTCGCTGGTTCCGGCCGGCCCGTCGACAAACAGGATGTGGTCGTCGGCCGTGAAGGCCTGGATCGTATCGGGCGCGACGCTGTCGCCCGCAGCGAAGGCGAAGGTGTCGGCCCCGGCGCCGCCGGAAATCGAATCCTGGCCCTGACCGCCTTCAATGTAGTCGTCGCCGTCGCCGCCCTCGATGCGGTCATCGCCAGCGCCGCCGTACAAGATGTCGGCGCCGCCATTGCCTCTGAGCAGGTTGGCGTTCGCGTCGCCGATCAGCGTGTCGCCGGCGCCGGAGCCATAGACGTTCTCGACATTGCTCACGGTGACCACGACGCCGGACGCGACGGTTTGAGCACTGGTGTTGCTCAGGTCGAAGACGACACCGGTGGAATAGATCACCGAGCCGTTATCCAGGAAGCCAAGCGCGTCGACGCCCGCCCCACCGTCTATGATGCGAGTGGTCGCGTAGTTGTCGGCTTCGAGATAGTCGTCGCCGTCGCCGCCCAGCAGGGTGTCGTTGGAATTGCCGCTCTGGATTGAATCATTGCCGTCGCCCCCGATCATCACGGAGCCGATGGCGGCCGCGCCGAAGATGCCGAGCGTGTTGATCGCGTCGGCGCCGTCGCCGCCGTCCAGAACGTCGGCGCCGCCCTTGCCGTCAATCTGATCGTTGCCCGCCCCGCCCGACAGAACATTGTCGCCGCTGTTTCCGACCAACCAGTCCACGCCGCTGGAGCCGATCGCGTTCTCGATCGAGACCAGCGTGTCGATTGCGCCGCCGGGGCCGGGGCCGATCATCGAGGTGTACTGGCCCAGGAGGTTGATCAACAGAAAGCCGAACATCCCCGCAGGGGCAGCGCCCACATAGCTGACGGTGTCACTGCCGTCGCCGCCGTCCAGGGTGTCGAGTCCGCCGCCGCCGACCAGCAGATCATCGCCGGCCAGGCCTTGGATGGTGTCGTCCTCAACGCCGCCGACCAGGCTGTCGTCGCCTTCGGTTCCCGTCAGATACATGCTTGGACCTCCCGCCCCCGGATCGGGGCGAGGCCATATCGAACAACCTGAGATTTTATCTCAAGTGAATTTTTCTATCTATGAGATATACATAATGAACGGCAACGTGAAGTTAAGTGCGCCGCTCGATCAGAACAGCACCCCCTTCTCCAACATGCCGTGCACGCCCTTCTCGCCGTTGACCGTCTGGGTGACGCGGAAGTCCACGGCCAGCGAACAGAACTGGTAGGCCTGCACCCGGGTCAGGGCCGAGCGGGCGGTGATGAAGTCGATCATGCCGCGCAGGGCCTGCTTCATGGCCAGGTCCAGATCCTCGTTGAAGCCCATGACGATGTAGTGGGTCGGGGTCTCGGCGCGGGGCCAGGCGGCGACGCCCACATCGGCGGCCTTGTGCAGGATGAAGCTGAAGGTCCCCGTCAGCCCCATCTCCAGCGCATTGACGCAGACCTCGCCGTCGCCCTGACGGCCATGGCCGTCGCCGACGGAGAAGTTGGCGCCGGGAACCCAGACGGGCAGGAACAGGGTCGCGCCGGCGCCCAGTTCCTTGTTGTCCATGTTGCCGCCATGCTCGCGCGGTTCGCGGCTGGACAGGCGGCCATATTTCGCCGGCGGGGCGACGCCCATGGTGCCGAAGAAGGGCTTCAGCGGCAGGGTCGGGCCCCAGTCGGGCTTGCAGGTTCCCGCCGCCCGGTCGACGGCGATGTGGCTGACATAGCGCTCGGGGAAGTCCTCGGGCAGGGTTCCGGCCAGGGGGCGCACGGCGCAATAGCCCCAGTCGTTGTTGGGCTCCACCGCCTCGATCCGCACCTCCAGCGTGTCGCCGGGCTCGGCGCCGGCGATGGCGACGGGGCCGGTCAGGATGTGAGGCCCTATCCGCTCGGGCCTGGCGTCGTGGATCGCCCGCAGGGCCGGCGGGATCGTCAGGCCGCTGCCCTCGCCCGGCATTACCTCCACCCCGCCCGAGACGCACTCGAAGGTGACGCTGTCGCCGGACGCGACGGTCAGCACCGGATCAAAGGCCGCGTCGAACATGCCGAAGCGGATCGTCTGCGGCGTGGAGGTCAGGATGTGGCGGGGCATCAAGTAAGCCTTCTCTTACAAGCTGCCACTTCGACCCTGCTCCGCCGCCGGACCCAAGCGCGACGACACATCGGGCCAGCCGATTGCCCCGGGGCGCCCGTCGGGCGGGCGTTTAGCGAGGCGACTGTCTGTCTGACGGGCGAAGCTGAGCCGCCGGAGCCCCAAGCGCCGCCGCACTAGCCTCGACGCGCAACCCCGGTATATGAATAAATTTCTTACTTGGGAGGACCGCCCGACGATGGCGATCGATGCGGCGCTGAAGGCCTTTCTTGACCTGTCCGACGACGACGTCGCGGCCTATGCCGAGGCGCGCGCGCGGCGGAGGTGGGCCTGTCCCTGCCCGCGTCGACCCTGCCAGGCGTGGGCGAGAACCTGGCCCTCCTGCGCGTCCAGACAGCCCTGTTCGTCGCCGCCCTGTCCGTCGGGGTGGAGGGCGAGCGGGCCGGCCAGACCGCCGAAACCTTCGCGCCATGAGCTTTCCCAGCGTCGTCGAGATCGCCGGCGAGGTCCGCGCCGGTCGCGTAACCGCCCGCGCCGTGACCCAGGCCACCCTGTCGCGGATCGCCCGTCGCAACGGCGCCCTCAACGCCTTCACCGCCGTGCTGGACGCGCGCGCCCTGGCGCGGGCCGACGCCGTTGACGCCGCCATCGCGGGCGGCGCCGCCGTGGGTCCGCTGGCCGGCGTGCCGTTCGCGGTCAAGAACCTGTTCGATGTCGAGGCCCTGCCCACCCTGGCGGGCTCGAAGATCCGCCGGGATGCGACGCCGCCGTCCCGCGACGCCACCCTGATCCGACGCCTGGAAGCCGCCGGCGCCGTGCTGGTTGGCGCGCTGAACATGGACGAGTTCGCCTATGGCTTCGTCACCGAGAACGCCCACGACGGCCCGACCCACAACCCCCACGACCTGACCCGCATCGCCGGGGGCTCGTCGGGCGGCTCGGCCGCAGCCCTGGCGGCGGGGCTGGTTCCCCTGACCCTGGGCTCGGACACCAACGGCTCGATCCGCATCCCCGCCAGCCTGTGCGGGGTGTTTGGCCTGAAACCCACCTATGGCCGCCTGTCGCGCCAGGGCGTCTTTCCGTTCGTCGAGAGCCTGGACCACGCCGGCGCCTTCGGGCGCTCGATCGAGGATCTGGCCCTGGCCTATGACGTCATGCAGGGGCCGGACGCCGAGGGCGACGCGATCTGCACGCGCGCCGCCGAGCCGGTGTCCGAGGTGATCGCGGCCCTGGCCGACGGCCCGCTGCGCGTGGGCGTGCTGGGCGGCTGGTTCGCCCAGGGCGCCTTTCCCGAGGTGCTTGAGGCGCTGAACATCGTGGCCCAGGCGCTGGGCGCCGCGATCGGCGATGCAGGCCGGCGCCCAGGCCGCCCGCGCCGCCGCCTTCTGCCTGACGCCGGTCGAGGCCGCCCACCTGCACCTGCCCGACCTGAAGACCCGCGCCCTGGACTACGACCCCGCCGTCCGCGACCGCCTGCTGGCCGGCGCGCCTGCTGCCCAGGGGCATAGCCGAGGCGGCCCAGCGCTATCGCACGGTGTTCCGCGACGAGGCGCGCCGCGCGTTCGAACGGTTCGATATCCTGCTGGCGCCGTCCTCGGTGTGCCCTGCTCCCGGCATCGGTCAGGCGACCATGGAGATGGGCGGCCAGCAGGTCTCCGTCCGCAAGAACCTGGGCGCCTTTACCCAGCCGATCAGCTATATCGGCCTGCCGGTGCTGGCCGCGCCGGTCAATCGCCCGGGCCAACTGCCGATCGGCGTGCAGATCATCGCCCCGGCCTGGCGCGAGGACCTGGCCCTGGCCGCCGCCCTGAAGCTGCAACGCCAGGGCGTCGTCGCCGCCCATGCGCCGGAGGGCCTGCTGTGATCCTCAACAATCCCGTGGTGTTGGCCCAGGTCGCCGAGGCTGTCGACGCCTATGAGGCGGCCCTGATGGCCAATGACGTGGAAGCCCTGGACGGCGCGTTCTGGGCCTCGCCGCACACCGTGCGCCTGGGCGTCAGCGAAAACCTCTATGGCTTCGACGAGATCGCCGCCTTTCGTCTGGGCCGAGCCGGCGGGTCGCCGCCCCGCACGCGGCTGCGCACCAAGATCACCACCTTCGGCGACGACTTCGCCATCGCCAATGTCGAGTTCCGCCGCGATGGCGCGGACAAGATCGGCCGCCAGAGCCAGACCTGGATCCGCACGCCGGAGGGCTGGAAGGTGGCCTCCGCCCACGTCTCCCTGATGCAATCGGGCGCCGATCAACGCCTCGCGTCACCCGAAGAAAAACGCTAGAGCCCGCCCATGACGCACAAGATCATTTTCGACACCGACCCCGGCATCGACGACGCCATGGCGCTGCTGTTCATCGCGGCCAGCCCGGCTCTGGACCTGCTGGCCATCACCACGATCTTCGGCAATTCCGACATCGACACCACCACCCGCAACGCCCTTTATCTGAAGCAGCGCTTCAACCTGGCCGCGCCGGTGTTCAAGGGGACCGACAAGCCGCTGACCCGGCCGCGCAACCCCTCGCCGACCTTCGTGCACGGCGAGAACGGCCTGGGCGACGTCGAACTGACCGGCCTGGTCCCGGCCCAGCCCGAAGCCAAGCCGGCGCATCAGGCGATCATCGATCTGGCCCGCCAGTTCCCCGGCGAGGTGACCCTGGTCGCCGTCGGCCCGCTGACCAATCTGGCCCTGGCCCTGAAGGCTGATCCGCAGGTCGCGACCCTGCTGAAGGGCGTGGTGATCATGGGCGGCGCGTTCGGGATCGCCGGCAAGCCCGGCAATGTCACGCCCGTGGCCGAGGCCAATATCTGGAACGATCCGGAAGCCGCCGACCTGGTCTTCACGGCCCCGTGGAACCTGACCGCCGTCAGCCTGGACGTGACCACCCAGGTGGTGATGTCACCGGCCTATATGGACGCGCTGGAAGCCTCGGCCGGCCCGGCGGGCGTGTTCCTCAACGCGATCTCCAAGCCCTATGCCGCCTTCTACGGCGGCCGCGACGGTATCGAGGGCTGCTGCGTCCACGACGCGGCGGCGGTGGCGTTCGTGATCGATCCGGCCCTGTTCGAGACCCGGCGCGGGTCGGTGCGGGTGGTCACCGAGGGCATCGCCCTGGGCCAGACCTGCCTGAAGGCCGAAGGCGAACTGTTCGGCCCGTCGGCCTGGGACGACCAGCCGATCCAGGCGATAACCGTGGCGGTGGATGAGGCCGGGTTGCTTGCGCTGTATGCGCAGACGATGAAGGTTGGGTCTTAGGCGGCCAGGCCGTGCGTCCTTCGAGGCTCGCCGCTGGCTCGCACCTCAGGATGAGGACATTCATTAGAACGCTCCTCATCCTGAGGCGCCCGCGCAGCGGGCCTCGAAGGACGCACGACCTCACAACCGCCCGCGCCGCCCGCCCTTGAGCCGGTCGATGCCCCGCACCGGCGCCGGCGGCGCTTCGACCGTCTCAAATGGCGCCCCGGACGGGGCGACGGCGACGCTCGCCGGCCGTCGAGGCCCCGTCATCAGCACGATCCGGCGGGCCGTGGCGGCCATCACCCCGCACGCCCGGGCCTTTTCGCGGGCCTTGCGCACAGCGACGGGGTCGTCGGTCTTTTCGATCAGGGCCCAGGCGGCCTCCAGGCCGGCCATCAGCTTGCCCTGCAGGCGTTCACACCAGGTGTCAGGCGAGATCTGTGTCATGCCGCCATGATGCGGCCGGTTTGAACGCCGGGGACAAGAAACGTGCGTTTTTGTTTAGGGCGTTGAATATGCTGGGGTTTGACCCGGCGAGAGCGGGGATAGAGCACTCCAGATCCTCTCCCTGAGAGGAGAGGTGTCGGCGCAGCCGACGGAGAGGGAAGCGTCAGCGGAACCTCAGCTGACTTCCCCCTCAGGTCGCTTCGCGACCACCTCCCCCGCTAGAGCGGGTTTGCTTCAGATTGAATCGCGCATCCCATTTTGCCGTCTTCCCGGCGAAGGCCGGGACCCAGATTCATCCTGAGCGTCTCGTGGGTTTCATCTGGGCCCCGGCCTTCGCCGGGGAGACGGAGATTTAGGGTTGTCGCTTCGATCTAAACCAAACGCGCTCTAGGGGGAGGACTGCCCTGTGGATAACTTTACCGCGTGTGCCGCAGCGTCCCGGCCAGGTAGGTCCGTTCCACCACACGGTCATCACCCAGCACGGTCAGGGCGAACAGCCGGTTCTCCAGGCTGCGGTCTCCCGACATCCGCCGCTTCAGCAGCGGCGTCGCGGCCAGGTCCAGCACCAGGAAATCAGCTTCCTTGCCGGGCGCGAGATTGCCGATGCAGTCGCCCAGATCCAGGGCCCGCGCCCCGCCCAGGGTGGCCAGATAGAGGGCGTGGAACGGGTCCAGCGCCGCGCCCCGCAGTTGGCCCACCTTGTAGGCCTCGCCCAGGGTATGAAGGATCGAGAAGGTCGTCCCTGCCCCGACATCGGTGCCGATCCCCACCTTCACACCGTGCGCGCAGGCTTCGTCCAGCGGGAACAGGCCAGAGCCCAGGAACAGGTTCGAGGTCGGGCAGAACGCCACGGCCGATCCCGCTGCGGCCAGACGCTGGAACGCCTCGCCCCGCAGGTGGACGCAATGGGCGAACACCGAGCGCGGCCCCACCAGGCCAAAGCCGTCATAGACGTCGAGATAGTCCTTCGCGGCCGGAAACAGCGCTGCCGTCTCGTCGATCTCCCGCTCGTTCTCCGACAGGTGGGTCTGCATCCAGACACCGGGGTTCGCGGCCAGAACCTCGCCAGCCATGGCCAGTTGCTCGTCGCTGCAGCTGATGGCGAAGCGTGGCGTGACGGCGTAGCCGAGGCGCCCCCGGCCGTGCCAGTCGGCGATCAGGCTTTCCATGTCGGCGCGGCTGGACTCGACCGTATCGGTCAGACCTGCCGGGGCGTTGCGGTCCATCAGCGACTTGCCGGCGATCAGCCGCATGTCGCGGGCCAGGGCGGCGCGGAACAGGGCCTCGACCGAACCCTTGTGGACCGAGCCGAACACGAGGGCCGTGGTCGTGCCGTTGCGCAGCAGCTCCTCGACGAAGAACTCGGCGGCCTCGGCCGCGTGGGCGGGATCGGCGAACGCCGCCTCGGCCGGAAAGGTGTGCTGTTCCAGCCAGTCCAGCAACTGCGCGCCATGGGCGGCGATGATGTCGACCTGGGGGAAGTGGATGTGGGTGTCGATGAAGCCGGATGTGATCAGCTTGCCGGTCAGATCCTCGACCGGCGCATCGCCCAGCAACGCGCGCAGTTCGGCATAGTCGCCGCAGGCCACGACATGGCCGTCCTCGACCAGCAGCAGCCCGTCCTCGTGGAAGGCCACAGCCCCCGCGTCTTTCGTCGGATCCTCCAGCAGGTGGAGGATCGACGCCCTATAGGCTTGCAACGGCGACGTCCTCGTCATTGGAAATACGCGCCGCTTCCAGGCGCATCAGCAGGTCGGCGGCCACCGAGACGGCGATCACCTCGGGCGCCTTGCTCTTCAGGACCGGCAGGCCGATCGGACAGGTCAGGCGGGTCAGGGCGGCCTCTGAGAAGCCGTCGTCGCGCAGCCGGCTCATGAACCGGGCGCGCTTGGTCTTCGAGCCGATCAGACCCAGATAGCCAAACCCGCCGCCGGCCAGTCCGGCCGAGGCCAGGGCGTAGTCGAGGGCATGGTCGTGGGTCAGGATCAGCCCATAGGCCTCCGGGCTCGCGCCCATGGCGGCGGCGGCCAGCTCGGCCGGTTCGGCGACGGTGACGCCCGGGATCTGCGCGGTCTCGGGTCGGCTGTCGTACCAGAACAGGCGGAAGGGCAGCGGCGCGAAGGCTCGGGCGATCGCCTGGCCGACATGACCGGCGCCGAACAGCAGCAGCGGCGGACGCGGCGCGGCGTTGCGCTCGACCAGCTCGTCACCCAGCTCGGGGCGCGCGCCCCGCGCGGCGGCGGGGGCGCCGGACAGGCTGATGGCCGGGGCATCCGACAGAGCCGCGATCGGCGCGATGGTCTTGGTCAGCAGGCCTGGATCGAAGCGGGTGCGGACCTCGAACGGCTGGTCGGCGTCCATCCGCCGGGCGGCGTCGGTCAGCCAGTCGCGGCTGGCGGCCTCGACCCGCTCGATCAGCAGACGCACTCGTCCGCCGCAGCACTGGGCCAGCAGCGGGCCCAGCGGATAGTCCTGGATGGCGAAGCTGGCCTGGGATCCGGTCAGCATCCTGCGGGCCTGGCTGGTGGCCTGATGCTCCAGATTGCCGCCGCCGATGGTGCCAGACTGCCCGCCCTCCCAGACCACCATCTTGGTCCCCGCCTCACGCGGAGCCGAGCCCTCGGTGGCCAGGACGGTGACCAGGGCGGCGGTGTCGTTGTGCTCGATGCGCGCCAGGGCGGCGCGGGCCCAGTTCATTGTCCCTCTCCCAGAGGGAGAGGGAGGGGCCCATGCGCAGCATGGGAGGGTGAGGGGTAAGGCGGCTGACGGCGTACCGGCACACCGGCTGGCGGCGTAACCCCTCACCCTCCCACGCCTGCGGCGCGGGCCCCGCCCTCTCCCTCTGGGAGAGGGGACTAAGCACGGGCCCTCGCCTTCACGTCCTCGACCGCCATCAGGATCCGCTCCGGCGTGGCCGGCGCGTCCAGGCGCGGCATCACCTTGTGGTCGGCCACGCTAGCCACCGCCCGGGTGATGGCCGAAAACACCGAGATCGCCAGCATCAGCGGCGGCTCGCCCACGGCCTTGGAGCGGTGCACCGTGGCCTCGACATTGCGGCCCGCCGCCCACAGCTTGACGTCAAGATGGGCCGGACGGTCGCCGATGGTCGGGATCTTGTAGGTCGAGGGGGCGTGGGTGCGCAGGCGGCCCTTGTCGTCGAACACCAGCTCCTCGGTGGTCAGCCAGCCCATGCCCTGGATGAAGCCGCCCTCGATCTGGCCCAGGTCGATGGCGGGGTTCAGCGACTTGCCCACGTCATGCAGGATGTCGGCCCGCGTGACCTTCATCTCGCCGGTCAGGGTGTCGATGATCACCTCCGACGCCGCCGCGCCATAGGCGAAGTAGAAAAACGGCCGGCCGGTGTGGGTGGCGCGGTCATAGTGGATCTTGGGCGTGGCGTAGAAGCCGGTCGACGACAGCGAAATCCGAGCCAGATAGGCCTGACGGCACAGGTCGTTGAACGACACCAGGGTCTGGCCGACCCGCACGCCCTGGGGCGTGAACACCACCTCATCCGGCGCGCAGCCCCACTTGCCGGCGGCGAATTCCACCAGCCGGGCCTTGATCTTCTCGGCCGCGTCCAGCGCCGCCATGCCGTTGAGGTCCGCGCCCGAAGAGGCCGCGGTGGCCGAGGTGTTGGGCACCTTGTCGGTGACGGTCGAGCTGATCCGGATCCGCGACAGATCCACCTGGAAGGCTTCGGCCACCACCTGGGCGACCTTCAGATACAGCCCCTGCCCCATCTCCGTCCCGCCATGGTTCAGCAGGATCGAGCCGTCGGCATAGACGTGGATCAGGGCGCCGGCCTGGTTCAGGTGGGTGGTGGTGAACGAGATCCCGAACTTCACCGGCGTCAGGGCCAGGCCCTTTTTCAGGATCGGGCTGGTCGCATTGAACGCGTCGATCTCGCGCTGGCGGGCCGCATAGTCGCAGGAGGCGGCCAGCTGCGCCATCAGCTCCGGCGCGACATTGTCCTCGACCGTCTGGCCATAGGGGGTCAGGTCGCGGCCCGGGCCGCCATAGAGGTTGCGGCGGCGCACCTCCAGCGGATCGATGCCCAGGTCCTGCGCCACTGCGTCCATCACCCGCTCGATGGCGATCATGCCCTGCGGTCCGCCAAAGCCCCGGAACGCGGTGTTGGACACCGTGTGGGTGCGATAGCGGTGCGACAGGATCTCGACCGCCGGCAGGAAATAGGTGTTGTCGGCGTGGAACATCGCCCGGTCGTTGATGGCCATCGACAGGTCGGTGGTCGCCCCGCAGCGCGAGGACAGCTCCAGCGCCAGGCCGGTCAGAACGCCGTCGTCGTCGAAGCCGACATCATAGGCGGCCTCGAAGTCATGCCGCTTGCCGGTCATGACCATGTCCTCGTCGCGGTCGGGTCGGCACTTGGCTGCGCGGACGGTCTTCACCGCCACCAGGGCGGCGGCGGCGTTGCACAGGGTGCCGGCCGAAGTCGGCGCATCCGTCGCACTCGAACAGTGACTGCAGTCGGGACGGCCCGAGACGTCGCGCGATGATGTTCATGCACCTCGCTCGGATGCCAGGGCGCACGAGCCGGCGCATGTCGACGATCGCCCTCCTCGCGCGGCGTGGCCAGGGCAACCTGCCCTTCGAGATAGAAGTGGTCCTGGCCGCCGATGGCGAACTGGCCTTGCAGCCGTCGGGGCGAAGCCGCCAGAGCGGCGGCCGCGTCGCCGCGCGCCATGCGCTGGCTGGCTTCGATCTTCAGGTCGGCGTCGCGGGCGGCGGCGATATCGAGAGCGGCCGGGAGGTCTTCGTAGTCAACGACCGCCAGAGCGGCGGCGGCGCGGGCGGCGACGATCGAGGTCGCGGCCACGGCGAACAGGCTCTGGCCCACGCAATAGACTTCACCCCCAAAAGCCTCACTGGCGGCGAACAGCTTGTCGTCCTTGATCACCGGACTGACGTCGTTCTCGCCGGGAATGTCCTCAGCGCTCAGCACCAGCACGACGCCGGGCGCGGCGCGAACGGCGGAAAGGTCCATCCGCGTGATCCGCGCATGGGCCTTGGCGCTCATGCCCAGATGCACATGCAGCATGCCGGCAGGTTCGGGCAGGTCGTCGATATAGACCGCCGAGCCGGAAACATGGCGGACGGCGCTGTCATGCGGCAGCGAGGCGGCGACGCCCTGGAAGGCGGCCAAGACGGGCGCGGTGGCGGCGGAGTCAGCCATGCAGCGTCTCCCGGACGGCGCTCTCCGGTTCGACGCGGGCGACGACACCTGGCGAGGTGGTCTCGATGAAAACCTTGCGCAGCATGTTCCGGGCGGTCAGCGCGCGATAGGCCGCCGAGGCCCGCATGTCGCTGAGCGGCGTGTAGTCGGTGTCGAGCGCGGCCATGGCGACTTCGACGGTCGCCTCGCTCCAGGCCTGGCCGATCAGGGCCGCCTCGCAGGCGCTCGCCCGCTTCGGCGTGCCGGCCATCCCTCCAAAGGCGATCCGCGCCGAGGTGACGACACCGCCGTCGAGCGTCATGGCGAACGCGCCACAGACGGCCGAGATGTCCTGGTCGAAGCGCTTGCTGAGCTTGAAGACCTTGAAGATCAGGTCGGGCGTCGGCGCAGGCACGATCACCGCCTCGACGAATTCACCGGGTCTGCGATCCTGCTTGCCGTAGTCGATGAAGAAGGCTTCCAGCGGCATCTCGCGCCGCTCGCCGCCGTGATTGAGCACCAGGGTCGCGCCCGCCGCGATCAGGGCCGGCGGCATGTCGCCGATGGGCGAGCCGTTGGCGATGTTGCCCCCGATCGTGCCGCTGTTGCGCACCTGGGTCGAACCCAGCCGCCGCATCATCGCGCCCAGTTCGGGATAGAGCCCGCTCAGCGTCTCCATGGCGTCGACATAGCGAACGCCCGCGCCGATACGCACTCCGCCCTCGATCTGTTCGATGGCCTTCAGCTCGGCGACCTGGCCGATATCGATCAGGGTCGTCAGCGGCTTGCGCAGCTTGGTGACCCACAAGCCAACATCCGTCGCCCCGGCCACGATCGTCGCGTCCGGATGCTCGGTAAAAGCCTGGGCCAGTTGATGCAGCGACCGTGGCGCCAGCCAGCGGCGGGTTACGCCCTGCACCGGATCGTCATGCGACAGGTCGAGCATGGTCTCGTCGCTGACGGCCGAAAAATCTACCTCCGGAGCGGGCTCGGCTTCGATGGCCTTCGCCACCTCGATGATCGGACCGTAGCCCGTGCAGCGGCACAGATTGCCCGCCAGCACCTCGGCCGGCGGCGCGTCGGTTCCGCTGGCGCCGACGGCCTTGCCATACAGCGACATGACGATGCCGGGCGTGCAGAAGCCGCATTGCGAGCCATGCTTGTCGACCATGGCCTGCTGCACGGGATGCAACGCGCCGTCTCGCGCCAGACTCTCGACCGTGACCAGGGCCTTGCCGTGCAGCATCGGCAGGAACTGGATGCAGCTGTTGACCGCGCGCCACACCACGCCCTCGCCGTCCGGCTCGCCCACCAGCACGGTGCACGATCCGCAATCGCCCTCGGCGCAGCCCTCCTTGGTTCCGGTGCGTCGCAGATCGCCGCGCAGGTGCTCCAGCAGGGTCCGGGTGGGATCTACGCCGCGCACCGTCTGCACCTGGCCGTCCAGCAGGAAACGGATCGTCTCTCCCATCAGCTGCCCCGATAGGTCGAATAGCCGTAGGGCGAGACCAGCAAGGGCACATGATAGTGCTGCTCGACGTTCGAGACCGCGAAATCGATCACCACCACGTCCAGAAACGGCGGATCGGTCACGGTCGCACCGCTACGCGTGAAATGCTGGCCGATCGAGAACTCCAGGCGATAACCGCCGACAGCGAGGTCCTCTGCGGCGATCAAACGCGCCCGACCATCATCGTCCGTGCGGAAGTCGGCCAGCAAAGACAGCGCTTCACCATCGCGCCGCGACACGCGCACCAGGACCCCGGCCGCCGGCCGCCCGACCGCCTGGTCGAGAATATGGGTCGTCAGTCCGCTCATGCCCTGTCCTTCCGAATGCGTCACACGGATGCTCCGCGCGCCCGGCCGCCATGTCCAGCGTGATACGCGACAAGGGCGCCAAGCCTTGCCCGCCGCCCCCGAACGCAGCGAAAGGCGCCCGCAAGTCAGGCATTATATAATAGATTTATTACTTACCAGAGCCCTCATTGCCCCATCAGAATGTGACCGCTACCACAAAAAATATCCCTATCCGCCGCATAGGGTTGGCAATGACCGCCCATCCCCGGTAGCTAGAACCCGACGGTCCGCCAGTGAGATGGACCGCGGCCATACGCCTGCGCAGACGCCACAAAGGACCGCTTCATGGACGAGGATTTCCGCAAAGCCGCGCTGGACTATCACCGTCTGCCGCGCCCCGGAAAACTGGCCATCGAGGCCACCAAGCGCATGGCGACTCAACGCGATCTGGGCCTGGCCTACTCGCCCGGCGTCGCCGCCCCCTGCGAAGCCATCGCCGCCGATCCGGACATGGCACGAGACTATACCGCGCGCGGCAACCTGGTCGCCGTGATCTCCAACGGCACCGCCGTTCTGGGCCTGGGCAATATCGGTCCGCTGGCCAGCAAGCCGGTGATGGAAGGCAAGGCCGTCCTCTTCAAGAAGTTCGCCGGCATCGACGTGTTCGACATCGAGGTCGACGCCGAGGATCCGGACAAGTTCATCGAGGTGGTCGCCGCGCTGGAGCCCACCTTCGGCGGCATCAATCTCGAGGACATCAAGGCGCCGGAGTGCTTCATCATCGAGCGCAAGCTGCGCGCCCGAATGAAGATCCCGGTCTTCCACGACGACCAGCACGGCACGGCCATCGTCTGCGCCGCCGCCGTCCGCAACGCCCTGGTCGTCCAGGGCAAGCAGCTGAAAGACGTCAAGCTGGTCACCTCGGGCGCCGGCGCGGCCGCCCTGGCCTGCGTGGATCTGCTGGTCTCCATGGGCCTGCCCGTCGAGAACGTGACCCTGACCGACATCAAGGGCGTGGTCCATGCGGGCCGCGATCCCGACATGCTGGACAACATGGCCCGCTATGCGCGCCAGACCGACGCCCGGACCCTGCCCGAAGTGCTGTCCGGCGCTGATATCTTCCTGGGCCTTTCGGCTCCCCGGGTGTTCAAGGCCGAGTGGCTGCCCCTGCTGGCGCCCAATCCGCTGATCCTGGCCATGGCCAATCCGGAGCCTGAAATTCTGCCCGAACTGGTGGCCGCCGCGCGCCCCGATGCGATCATGGCTACCGGTCGCAGCGACTACCCCAACCAGGTCAACAACGTCCTGTGCTTCCCCTTCATCTTCCGGGGCGCGCTGGATGTCGGGGCCTCGGAAATCAACGAAGCGATGAAGGTGGCGGCCGTCGAGGCGATCGCCGAACTGGCCCGCGCCGAAGCCTCAGAAGTCGTGGCCTCGGCCTATGGCGGCGTCGCGCCGATGTTTGGCTCGCAATATATCATTCCCAAGCCGTTCGACCCGCGCCTGATCCTGCAGATCGCACCGGCTGTGGCCAAGGCGGCCATGGACAGCGGCGTCGCCACCCGGCCGATCGCCGATTTCGACGCCTATCGCCAGGAACTGGAGCTGTTCGTCTATCGCTCGGGCCAGCTGATGCGGCCGGTGTTCGAACGGGCCCGCAAGGCGACCAAGGCCGCCATCGAGAGCGGCGGCATTCGAGTGGCCTATGCCGAGGGCGAGGATGAACGCGTGCTGCGCGCCGTTCAGACCGTGCTCGATGAAGGCCTGGCCAAGCCGGTCCTGATCGGAAAACGCGAGACGATCATCGGCAAGGCTCTGGAAATGGGCCTGCGCCTGGACTTCGACGGAGCCGTCGAGATCCTCGATCCCGCCGCCGACACGGCGCTGTTCGCCCCTCTGGTCGAACGTTACCAGGGCCTGGTCAGCCGTCGCGGCGTTCCGCCCCTCGCGGCCGAGCGCCGGGTGACCAACCGCCGCACGGTCTCGGCCTCGATGCTGCTGCAAGCCGGCCATGTCGACGCCGCCCTGGTCGGCGGATCCGGCGACTGGTGGCAGCACATGACCTATGTGCTGCCGATCATTCCCAAGCACGAGACCGTCGATCGGATCTATGCCCTGTCGGCCCTGATCCTGGACAACGGCACGCTGTTCTTCTGCGACACCCACGTCAATGTCGACCCAACCGCCGAGCAGGTGGCCGAGATGACGCTGCTGGCCGCTGAATCGGTTCGCCGCTTTGGGCTGACGCCGAAGGCGGCGCTGCTGTCGCACTCGAGCTTCGGCGCCAGCAACTCACCGACAGCCCGCAAGATGCGCGACGCCCTGGCGATTGTCCGCGAGAAGGCGCCCGAGCTCGAAGTCGACGGCGAAATGCATGCGGACGCCGCCCTCTCCCAGGCCCTGCGTGATCGACTGGTGCATGACAGCGCCCTGAAAGGGTCGGCCAATCTGCTGGTCATGCCCACCCTGGACGCCGCCAACATCGCCCTGACCTTGCTCAGCGCCGCGACCGAAGGCCTGCTCGTCGGGCCAGTGCTGCTAGGCATGAGCCGTCCGCTGCATGTGCTGACACCCAGCGTCACCGCGCGCGGCATCGCCAATATGACGGCCCTGGCGGTCAACCAGGCGGTCGGCGAACGCGCGCTCCGGGCCTAAACTCCAGACGCAGAAAAGCCCCGCGCAAAGCCAGCCTCCGCCCAGAGGGTCGGAAGCCGCTTTGCGCGGGGCCTGATCTTCAGGTCGGAAGGATGGGCGGACGCGTCGCGCGGCCGCCCGAGCCTCTCAAACCTTAGAGGATGCGCAGGTTGCCGGCCGAGGTCTTGCCCGAGCGGCGGTCCTGTTCCAGTTCGTAACCGACTTGCTGGCCTTCGTTCAGGCCGCGCAGACCGGCGCGCTCAACGGCCGAGATGTGCACGAACACGTCGCCGCCGCCGTTGTCGGGCTGGATGAACCCGAAGCCCTTGGTGGTGTTGAACCACTTCACGACGCCGGTGCCGGCTTCGCCGCCACCGCCACCGCCGCCACCACCGTAGCCACCGCCGCGGGGCGCATCATAGCCGCCGCCGCGCGGAGCGTCGAAGCTGCGGGCCGGACGGCGGGGAGCCGACGGCGCGGCGCCTTGACCGGTGACGCGCAGGTTGCCGGCCGAGGTCTTGCCCGAGCGGCGATCTTCTTCGAGTTCGTAGGCGACGAGGTCGCCTTCGTTCAGGCCCGAAAGGCCCGACCGTTCAACGGCCGCGATGTGGACGAACACGTCCTCGCCGCCGTTCTCGGGCTGAATAAAACCAAAGCCCTTGGCCGGGTTGAACCACTTAACGACACCGTTCGCCATCTTATCCTCAAAAACCTATTCCGTGGGTCAGTTGCCGACCCACGCCTTCCATAGCATCTCATGACGCAAATCAAAGGATCGCGCCATGGGCTTTGAACGGAGATTCTCGAAGAACGATGTCAGAAATGCAGAAAATATCGCTTACAGGGCGATG
>CBDIQV010000001.1:0-1653317 GCA_965284055.1 Caulobacteraceae bacterium | reverse complement strand
CGGCTGCGACGCGGAGCGCGGCGTGGCGATCAACGCCATGCTCGACGACATGAGCGCCCACGACGACGGCGCGCGCCTGTGGCCGCAGACCGAGCGGATCAAGGCCGGCGTGCTGGCGGCCGAAATCACCGGAGAGGATCGCTGGTGGGGCGTGGCGGCGGCCGGCGCCGAGGGCCTGATGCAGTACCTGCGCACGCCCGTGCCGGGCCTGTGGCGCGACAAGCTGAAGCCCGACGGCTCCTTCGTCGACGAGCCCGCGCCCGCCAGTTCATTCTACCACATCGTCTGCGCCATCGGAGAGATGGACCGGGCGGTCTCGGCGAAAGCCGCCCAGGCCTGACGGCCTGGGCGGGCGGAGTCTAAATCCGCCGGGTAACCAGCAAGGTCGCCGCCGCGGAGGCGGTGACCGAGGTGGCCGCGTCGATGGCCGTAAGCGTCGCGTTCAGCGAGGTCTCTCCGTCCAGGACCTGGACGGAGCCGACCGGCAGTTCGACCGTCTCTCCGGCCGCCAGGGTCCAGACCGACACTTCCGAGCCGGCGGCGGTGGTCAGGACACGTCGGGGGCCGTCGCCGCGATCGCGGCCGGTGGCGATGGCGCGGCCGTCGCGCTTGAGGCCGTCGACCAGGGTCTTGACCGACTGGCTGGCGTCGCGGTGGCAGACCAGAACGGCGTCAGGCTCGGCGATCACGACGATGTCCGAAAGGCCGATCACGCCGACGAACGGGCCGGTCGAGCGCACCAGAACATTCTGGCTGTCGATCAGCGCGACGTCGCCCGACACGGCATTGGCCTTGTCGTCCTTGGGGAAGGCGTCCCAGATGGCGTCCCAGGCGCCCAGGTCCGACCACGAGAAGGCGGCGGGCACGACGGCGGCCTTTTGGGTCCGCTCCATCACGGCATAGTCGAGCGAGATCTTGGCGGCGCCGGAGAAGGCGGCCTTGTCCAGCCGGCCCACCGCGCCGTCGAGGGTCAGGATGTCCATGCAGGCGCGGGCGGCGGCGGAAATGCTGGGCTCGAAGGCGTCGAGCTCGCCCAGCAGCATGCCGGCCTTGAACGCGAAGTTGCCGCTGTTCCACAGATAGCCGTCGGCTACATAGCCCTCGGCGGTGGCGCGGTCGGGCTTCTCGACGAAGGCGGCCACGGCGCTGACGCTGCCGTCCAGCAGCGCTTCGCCGGGTCGGATATAGCCAAAGCCCGTGGCGGGCGCGGTCGGCTTGACGCCGAAGGTGACGATCCAGCCCTCGGCCGCAGCGCGAGCGGCGATGACGGCGGCCTCGCCGACGGTCTCGGGCTGGGCGATATAGTGGTCGGCGGCCAGCATCAGGGCGACACCCTCAGGGTCGCGCGACTCGACATAGGCGGCGGCGGCGGCGACGGCGGGCGCGGATCCCGGGCCTCGGGCTCGACCAGCACGGTGACCTGGAACGCCGATCTCGGCGGTCTGGGCCAGCACGAAGTCGATCATGGCCCCGCCCGTCACGATGACGATCTCGGCGCGGCCGGGGAGGTTGGCCACCCGCAGCACGGTGTCCTGGAAACTGGAATAGTCGCCAATCAGTTTGAGAAACTGCTTGGGCTGGTCGGCGCGCGAGGCGGGCCAAAGACGCGTGCCCGAACCGCCGCACAGGATCACCGGATAGATCGCGCTCACAAGTCCCCCACCATTACTCGACCTCACATCGAGGCCCTCATCATCAACTAGCACGGGTATCTTAACGAGCGAATGTCCGGGAACGACTTCCGCTTCAATTCTCGTGGATCGCCGTATTGGCTGTGCAATTCCGCCAACCAGATGTCGGCGGTGGCGTCCGACGGCATCCGCCAGTCGCCGCGCGGCGACAGAGCGCCGCCGGACGAAATCTTCGGGCCATTGGGCATGGCCGGAGCGCTTGAACTGATTGGCGAAGAACCGGCGCAGGAACAGCTCCAGCCAGCGCTTGATCTCGGCCAGGTCATAGGCCTTGCGCGCCGCGTCGGGCGTCCCGACCGGCCAGGCGCCGGCCTCGACGTCGCGCCAGGCGCTCCAGGCCAGGAAGGCGATCTTGGACGGGCTCATGCCGTAGCGGGTGAGATAGTAGAGGTTGAAGTCCTGCAGGGCGTAGGGGCCCACGAAGCTCTCGGTGGCCTGAACCTGCTCGCCCGGCACAAGCTCGGGTGAGATCTCGGTGCCCAGAATGTCTTCCAGCAGGTCGCCGGTCGCCGCGTCGACGTCGCCTGAGGCGGCCACGAAGCGGATCAGGTGCTGGATCAGGGTCTTGGCCACCCCGGAATTGGGGTTGTAGTGGCTCATCTGGTCGCCGACGCCATAGGTGCACCAGCCCAGGGCCAGTTCCGACAGGTCGCCAGTGCCCACCACCAGGCCGCCGTTGTGGTTGGCGAGCCGGAACAGATAGTCGGTGCGCAGCCCCGCCTGGACGTTCTCGAAGGTCACGTCATAGACCGGCTCGCCCCGCGAATAGGGGTGGCCCAGGTCCTTCAGCATCTGCTCAGCGGCCGGGCGGATGTCGATCTCGTCGGCGCTGACGCCTAGTCGCCTTCATCAGCTTCCAGGCATTGGACTTGGTGCGGTCCGAGGTGGCAGCAAGCCCGGCGGTGTAGGCCAGGATGTTGGTGCGGGGCAGGTCCAAGCGGTCCATGGCCCGGGCGGCGACGATCAGGGCGTGGGTCGAGTCGAGCCCCCCTGAGATGCCGATCACCAGTTTCTTCAGGCCCGACGCCTCGACCCGCCGGGCCAGGCCCTGGATCTGGATGTTGTAGGCCTCGTAGCAGTTCTCGCGCAGCCTGGCCGGGTCGGACGGCGTGAACGGGAAGCGCTCGACGTTGCGGGCCAGGGCCAGGTCGCCGGCGGGCGGCGTGAAGTCGAACGGTGCGATCCGGAACGGCGTGGGCGCCAGGCTCGCGGCGTCGCCGAAGCTGACCACCCGCATGCGCTCCTGGCGGATGCGATCGACATCCACGTCGGCCATCGCCATCACAGCGGTGGTCGAGAAGCGTGGAGTCTCGGCCAGCAGGGCGCCCATCTCGTGGATGTCGGCGTGACCGTCCCAGGCGACGTCGGTCGAGCTCTCGCCCGCGCCCGCTGCCGAATAGACGTAGGCCGCGATGGCCCGGGCAGACTGGCTGGCGCACAGCAGGCGGCGGGTCTCGGACTTGCCGATGGTGATGTTGCTGGCCGACAGGTTCAGCAGGATCTCGGCCCCAGCCATGGCTTGGGCGGTGCTGGGCGGGGTGGGCGTCCAGACATCCTCGCAGATCTCGATTCCTACATTGAAGGGTGTCGGGCCGCTGGCCCGGGAGGATGTCCGTTCCGAACGGTACGGCCTCGCCGGCCAGGGTCACGGTCTTGCCGACCACGCCCGCGCCCGGCGTGAACCAGCGGCGCTCATAGAATTCACGATAGTTCGGCAGGAAGCTCTTGGGGATCGCGCCCTCTCACCTTGCCGCCCTGGATGGCGACGGCGGTGATGAGAGCCGGCCACCCACCCGCAGCGGCGCGCCCACCACGAACAGCGGGTCAGCGCGTCGCTGGCCTTGGCCAGGGTTTCGATCGCCGTTCGACGGCGTCGAGCAAGGCGTTCTGCTGCAGCAGGTCGTCGATCGCATAGGCGCTGACACCGAGCTCCGGGAACAGGCAGAGCGAGGCGCCGCCCGCATCGGCCTGGCCGACAAGGTCGAGCACGCTGGCGGCGCTTGGCGGCCGGATCGACCAGTTTCACCTTCGGCACGGCGGTGGCGACGCGCACGAAACCGTGGCGATAGGGCGAGAAGAACGGAAGGTTCGCCAAGGCGGGCCCCTTAGTTATGCTAAAAATGAGCATAAGTCGCGATCCAGCTATAGCCGGTCCGGCCGTTGTTGCAAAGCATCGATGCGACATCGAAGTGTCATGGGAAGTGCCCCCGGAAGGCCCGCGAAACTTGACCCACGGGGGTCATCGTGCGACCTCGCGCCCGCGCAGCCCTGCAAAACATAACGAACAAGACGAACGCCCATGCCCGTTTCGCCCATCAAAATGGCCGACGCGATCCGCGTCCTTTCCATGGATGCGGTCCACAAGGCCAAGTCCGGACACCAAGGCATGCCGATGGGCATGGCTGATGTCGCGACCGTGCTGTGGAGCAAGTTCCTCAAGTTCGACGCCAGCAAGCCCGACTGGGCCGACCGCGACCGCTTCGTACTGTCCGCCGGCCACGGCTCGATGCTGATCTATTCCCTGCTTCACCTGACCGGCTTCAAGGCCATGACGATGAAGGAGATCGAGAACTTCCGTCAGTGGGGTTCGCTGACCCCCGGCCACCCGGAAGTGCACCACACCCCCGGCGTCGAAACCACCACCGGCCCGCTGGGCCAGGGCCTGGCCACCGCCGTCGGCATGGCCATGGCCGAGCCCATCTGGCGTCGCGCTTCGGATCCCGATCTCGTCGACCACCGCACCTGGGTCATCGCCGGCGACGGCTGCCTGATGGAAGGCGTCAGCCATGAAGCCATCAGCATCGCCGGCCGCCTGAAGCTGTCCAAGCTGACGGTGCTGTTCGACGATAACAACACCACCATCGACGGCGTCGCCACCATCTCCGAGACCGGCGACCAGGTGATGCGCTTCAAGGCCGCCGGCTGGGCGGTCAAGGTCGTCGACGGCCACGACCACGGCAAGATCGCCGCCGCGATGCGCTGGGCGACCAAGCAGACCGCGCCGACCATGATCGCGTGCAAGACGCTGATCTCGAAGGGCGCGGGTCCGAAAGAAGGCGACCCCCACAGCCACGGCTACACCCTGTTCGACAACGAGATCGCCGCCTCGCGCGTCGCCATGGGCTGGGACGCCGCGCCGTTCACCGTGCCCGACGACATCGCCAAGGCCTGGAAGAGCGTCGGCCGTCGCGGCGCCAAGGTTCGCAAGACCTGGGAAGCGACGCTCAACGCCTCGGCCCAGGCCGGCGAGTTCAAGCGCGCCATGTCGGGCGCCCTGCCGGACGGCGCCTTCTCGGCCGTCAACGCTCATATCGAGGCCATGGCGGCCAGCAAGCCCGCCAACGCCACCCGCGTTCACTCCGGCGCGGCCCTGGATCACCTGATCCCGTCGATCCCGGAAATGATCGGCGGCTCGGCCGACCTGACCGGCTCCAACAACACCTTCGTCAAGGGCATGACGGCGTTCGACACGCCCGACTATGCCGGCCGCTACGTGCACTACGGCGTGCGCGAGTTCGGCATGGCGGCGGCGATGAACGGCATGGCCCTGCACGGCGGCGTCATTCCCTATTCGGGCACCTTCCTGGCCTTCGCCGACTACAGCCGCGCGGCCATCCGCCTGGGCGCCCTGATGCAGGCCAAGGTCATCCACGTCCTGACCCACGACTCCATCGGCCTGGGCGAGGACGGCCCGACGCACCAGCCGGTCGAGCAGGTCTGGCGGCCCTGCGCGCCGACTCCCAACCTGCTGGTCTTCCGACCGCGCTGACGCGGTCGAGGCCGCCGAGGTGCTGGCAGCATCGCCCTCGAGCACAAGACCACCCCCTCGGTCATGGCCCTGTCGCGCCAGAAGACCGCCGGGCGTCCGCACGACCGCGTCGGCCGACGAACCTGTCGGCCAAGGGCGCCTCAAGAGCTGCTGGCCGCTGAAGGCGGCGAGCCGGCGGTGACCCTCTTCGCCACCGGCACCGAAGTGGCCCTCGCCGTCGCCGCTCGCGACATCCTGCAGGGCCAGGGCAAGCCGACCCGCGTGGTCTCGGTTCCCTGCTGGGAGCTGTTCGAGCAGCAGCCGGTCGCCTATCGCCAGGCCGTCATCGGCACGGCGGCCAAGCGCGTCGCGGTAGAGGCCGGCATCCGCCAGGGCTGGGACCGCTTCATCGGCGAGGACGGCGGCTTTGTGGGCATGACCGGCTTTGGCGCCAGCGCGCCGTTCGAGCGCCTCTATAAGGAATTCGGCATCACCGCCGAAGCCGTCGCCGCCGCCGCGGCCTGATCCCGATCCAGCTGGGGCGGGCGTCAGCCTGCTCCGGCGAGGGCCTCAGAGCGCGATAGCCGAAAGTGTACGCGGTTTCTGGCGGCGGTCGGTCTTTGCTCTAAGTGTATGATTTTAAGGGCCTTTTAGCTTCCTATGGAGTCCCATATGAAGCTAAAGGCACCAAGATCCCAATCGACGCGGAAGCCGGCTGACTGCGCCAGCGCGCCCATGACGCGCTCGAAGGCGTGGGCCAGCGTGCCATCGACCTGGCCCAGCTCCGGACTGAACGGCAGGTCCTGTCCGCCCAGCCCCGCCAGAACCTGGAAGGCCGTGATGCGGCCCCAGGGCCTCGATCCCCGCCTGGGAGAGCGGGTGCCGGGCCGTGACGAAAGCCCAGCCGTCGGGCAGGGATAGGCCACGCCGTCGGCGTTCCGGGTCATAATTCCGGGATGGTCGAAGCTGACGCGAGTGTCTTCGCCGGCCAGCAGGCCCAGCCGGGGGTCTTGCGCGAACCGAGCCAAGGCCTTGCGGGCGAGCGCCGGGCGACATCAGGCCATCCAGCAGGCGATCGCGCCAGGCGGCGCTCGTCGGACCGGTGCGGCGACTTCTTGCTGTGAGGCCTTGCAAAGAGACGGTGTAGCCCCGGCCCCGGGCGATCTCCAGCGCGGTCAGGAATGGGGCGACGTCGCGGCCGCTGATCGGGCGCGGAGCCGCTCGCGCAGCGCCGGGCACGGCGCGCGCCAGGGCCTCGACCGTCTCGTCCGGCCACTGATCCGGGAAGGTGACGATGACGTCCAGGCTATCGCGCAGGGGCGCCAGGCGGGCGGCGAGGTCCTCGATCAGGTCCGGATAGTAGATGTGGAACAGTATCACCGCATCGTGCGCCCGGGGCAGGTCGCGCGAGGCCAGGACGGCGGGGTGCTGCAACGCCGTGGCCGGCGCCAGGTCGGCAACCGCACGCCGTAGGGCCTGGGCCGAGGCGTGGCCGTACCAGCGGTCGGGCTCCAGATAGGCGCCCTCGCCCCACTCGTTCCAGGCGTTGACGAAGACCAGACGCTCGTCCGGCGGCGCCAGTCGCATGCTGCAGTCCAGGGCGGCGCTGGACCACGCGTGGAACCGCTGCGGCGTGGCGCCGTGGAAGATATTGCTGAAGCCCGGCTTGCGGGCCTCGTTGTCCCAGGAGGGCATCACGCCCGGGAAGACACGGGCGTCCTGGCGCTGACCCAGCGCGGCGATCCGCCCCTCGACGATGGCGCCGTAGTCATAGATGCGGCCGCCGAAGTCCGGATTCAGGCGCTCGACCGTCTCGGTGATGTCGCCCTGGGTGAGGGCGTGGGGCGGGAACTCGACCAGGCCGTCGAAGCCGGCGTCCCTGTAGGCCGAGAAGCCGAAGGCGTTGGTGCAGAGGATGAAGAGCTCGCCGACGCCGATGTCGCGGGCCCGCTGGCGCCAGCGCTCCACCGTCGCCGCCGCGCCCGCCGAGGGTGTCGGGCCGATAGACGATCAGCAGGGGCTTGCCGCCCGCACCCGCATAGCGCGGCGAGGCCATGTAGCGCGCCAGGTCGTCCAGCGGGGCCCGGTCGTCCTCCGGCGAATGGTTCTGGCCGATCAGGATGTCGGACTCGCGGCCGTCCCAGCGCCGGGTCCAGTTCTCGTTGGCCCAGCACAGGGCGAACGGCAGGTCGATCTCGGGGTCGTTGACGAAGGCGTCCAGCGGCCGCTCCAGCAGGCGCTTTCCCTCGAACCAGTAGTAATGGAAGCAAGAAGGCGTCGGCGCCGGCGCTCCTGGCCAGGTCGGCCTGGGCCCGCAGCACCTCGGGCACGCGCAGGTCATAGAAGCCCAGTTCGCCGGGCAACAGGGGCTGGCGATGGCCCACGAACTGCGGCGTGGCCTTGCTGACATTGGTCCACTCGGTGAAGCCCTTGCCCCACCAGCGGTCGTTCTCCGGGAACGGATGAAACTGCGGCAGATAGAAGGCCAGCACCCTGGGAGCGTCGAGCGCTTGGGCGGCGGGTGCAGGGCCGGGGCGGCGAACTCAGGGCTGGTCTGGCCCTTGGCCACGCCGACGGCGTTCAGATAGGCAGCCCGCCACGGATCCCGGCTGAAACCGGCCAGGGCGCTGCGGCCCATCGTCATCAGGCCGCGCGGGTTGCGCAGGCTCCGCAGGCCGGTCCGAACCCAGCGGGCCGTGTTTGGGAAACCTTGCGAAGCCCGGCGCGCAGCAGCCTGCGAGGAGCCGACAGGCGCGGCGCGGCGCCGCTCGGCTCCGAAGCGGGCTCGACGCGGAACGCCTCGATCTTGAACAGGCCCGGCGTCTTCGAGGGCCGGAACAGCACCTGCGACAACGCTCCGGCGCTGGTGTGGACGACCACCGCATAGACATCATCGCCGACAGGCTTGAGCGCGACGGGCTCGCCCAGCTCCAGGCCATCGCCCCAGTCGACGATGATGCTGGGACCGTCGACCACGCCCTCCAGGGCGCGGATCGTCACCGCCACCCGGACCGACGCCACGCCGTCGAAGGCGGGCTGCTCCGCCCGCGTCAGGCGCAGCAGCATCTCGGCGTCGGGAGACAGGGTTCGAAACTGGCCCGGCGATCCGGCAGCCTCGATGGCCTTCCGGGGCGTGGGAAGCCGTCCGCTCACGCCGCGTTGCTTCTCTCGAGCCACTCGGCGGTGGTGCCGAAGAAGGTCGGCACGCCGGATTCCATGGTCATGACCTTGTTGCAGACCGCCGCGGCCAGCTTGTAGTCGTGGGTGGCCAGGACGACGATCTTGGCGGCGTCGACCATGCCGCTGAGACGCTCGGTGGCCCGCTTCTGGAACTCGGCGTCACCGGCGCTGATCCACTCGTCCATGATCATGATCTCGGCGTCCATCTGGGTGGCTACCGAGAAGGTCAGGCGCGCGATCATGCCGGCCGAATAGGTCTTGAGCGGCATGTGCACGAAGGCGCCCAGGCCGGAGAACTCGACGATGTCGGGCATGCGACGCTTGATCTCGCGATCCGACATCATCTGCATCATCGCCAGGTTACGGATGTTGTCCAAACCCGAGGCCTCGATGTCGAGGCCCACGGTGATGGAGATCATCGAGCTGATCCGCCCGCGAATATCGACCTTGCCCGAGGTCGGCGCCAAGGTGAAGGTCGGCATCCGCAGTGAGGTCTTGCCCGAACCGTTGTGGCCGATCACGGCCAGCCGATCGCCTTCCTCCAGCCTGAAGCTGACATCCGACAGGGCGCGGATGTAGCTGACATCCTTGCCTTCCTGGATCAGGCGGCCGCCGACGGCCATGTTGAACACCGCGTTGCGCAGCGACTGGGCCCGAACGCTGTAGAGGTTGTAGTCCAGCGTGACGTTCTTGAGTTCGACGGAACTGCTCATGGGACCTACAACCAGAACACGACGCGAGTGCGGGCGAAGGTCAGGCTGACCAGCGTGACGATGACCGCGACTCCGAGATAGGCGAGCGACGCCATGAGGTCATGATGGGGAACCATGTGCCCCATCAGTGGCTGCCGGATGATCTCCAGCAGGTGGCTGAACGGGTTGAGGTCCACGACCCAGCGCATGTTTTCGGGCACCTGCGATCGCCGCCAGAAAACCGGCGTCAGCATGAACAGGCTCTGGGCGACAAAGCCGACCATGTAGTTCACGTCGCGAAACCGCACCGAGATCATGCCCAGCGGGATGCTGACGAACAGCCCCGCCAGCAGCAGGATCGGCAGGGTGATCAGCAGGCTCCAGTGTGGGACCACCGCCAGCTTCATCAAGATCAGCACCAGCCACAGGCCGACGATCTGGTGCAGGAAATTGATGAAGATGCGGCTCATCTGCTGGAAGGCGTGGAAGCTGAGCGGCAGGTTCCGCACCTGCATCACGCCGGCCGCCTGGACGAAGGTGCCGGCGATCTCGGGCAGAAGGCCGCCGGCCAGCGACCAGGCCACGACGCCGATCATGATGAAGGGCAGGGTGTCCTTGCTGTTACCGCCGAAGATCGAGCCGTAGATGATGGCCAGGGAGAAGGCGGTGGCCAGGGTGGTGCTGGCCATCCAGACCGGGCCCAGCAGGCTGCGGCGGTAGCGGGTGACGGTCTGTTCCACGCTCACCCGCCACCACAGGGGCGTCAGGCGCACGCCGCGATACAGGTCCAGTACGGCGGCTTTGAAATTACCGGCGAGGCTCATTCAGAAGCCATTCCTGCTGACGGCGAAGACATTTGGAAACTCACGCGAACAGGTCGGCGTCGAGTGAAACTCCCAAACACCCCTCCCGCCAAAGCGGGCGCCTTCTTAACAGGCCTTAGGGGCTTGGGAAACATTTCATCCGGCGGCGCGACCCGCTGATTCTTCTAGAGGTTTAGGTCGGATCGACCCTCGGGAACAGTTGCTGATCGCGATGCGCGAGCGCCGGCTTTCAGGGCTATTTTTCGGGGAATTCAGCGCCCCGCCGCTCGCCACCGCCGGTGGTCGGGACGGAGGATTTTCACAGGCCCAGACGCTGGCCGGCATAGCGGTCGCGCAGCGGCCGCCACCAGTCATCGCGGGCCAGGTACCACTCGACGGTCTTGCGCAGGCCGGTGTCGAACGTCTCCTGCGCCGTCCAGCCCAGTTCGGTTTCAAGCTTGGTCGCATTGATGGCGTAGCGGGCGTCGTGGCCGGGACGATCGGGGACGAACCGGATCAGGTCGCGACGCTTCAGACCCGGCTGCGGCCGCAGGTCGTCCAGAAGATCGCAGATGGCTTCCACCACCTGCAGGTTGGTGCGCTCGTTGCGGCCGCCGACATTGTAGCTCTCGCCCACCCGGCCCCGGGTGGCGATGGTGACCAGCGCCCGGGCGTGGTCGTCGACATAGAGCCAGTCACGGATGTTGTCGCCCTGGCCATAGACCGGCAGCGGCTGACCCTCGAGGGCGTTCAGGATCACCAGCGGGATCAACTTTTCCGGGAAGTGATAGGGCCCGTAGTTGTTGGAGCAGTTGGAGACCACCACCGGCAGGCCATAGGTGTGCCCCCAGGCGCGGACCATGTGGTCGGACGCGGCCTTCGACGCCGAATAGGGCGAGCGCGGGTCATAGGGTGTGGTCTCGCTGAACAACCCCTCGGCGCCCAGGCTGCCGAACACCTCGTCGGTCGAGATGTGGTGGAAGCGGAAGGCCTCGGCGGCCTCTCCGTCCAGGGTGCGCCAGTAGTCCAGCGCCGCCTGCAGCATCACATACGTGCCGACGATGTTGGTCTGGATGAAGGCGCCGGGGCCGGTGATCGAGCGGTCCACATGCGACTCGGCCGCCAGGTGCATGATGTGGGTCGGCCTGAACTCGGCGATGGCTTGCGCCACCGCGCCCGCGTCGGCGACATCGCCCTTCACGAAGGCATAGCTGTTGTGGCCGCGCAGATCGTCCAGGCTGGCCTCGGAGGCCGCATAGGTTAGGGCGTCGAAATTGAGGATCGCAACGTCGCCCTGGCCGGCCAGGTAACGGCAGACGGCCGAGCCGATGAACCCGCAGCCGCCGGTGACCATGATGCGGAGTTTGTGCTGCGACATACCCTGGAAAGCCTCGGCCATCGAAGAGGACGCCCCGTATCCAGTTTTTCCTGTAGTTGCAACCGCGCAGGCCGGAACGTGGGTCGAGGACCCCTAGTCGGTGAACACCACCGTCTTGCGGCCGTTCAGCAGCACCCGGTCTTCCAGGCGATAGCGCAGGGCGCGGGCCAGCACGCGGCGCTCGATGTCGCGGCCCTTGCGGATCAGGTCCTCGGGCGTGTCGCGGTGGCTGATGCGCTCGACGTCCTGCTCGATGATCGGGCCTTCATCCAGGTCGCCGGTGACATAGTGGGCCGAGGCCCCGATCACCTTCACGCCGCGGGCGTGGGCCTGGTGATAGGGCTTGGCGCCCTTGAAGCCGGGCAGGAACGAGTGGTGGATATTGATGCAGCGCCCGGCCAGCTTGGCCGACAGCCCGTCGGACAGCACCTGCATGTAGCGGGCGAGGACGACGATGTCGGTCTTCGTCTCCTGGATCAGCTTCCAGAGCGCGGCTTCCTGCTCGAACTTGGTCTCCTTGCTCACCGGCAGGTGATGGAGGAGCAGGCCCGACAGATCGACATTGGCATAGGTCTCGGCCGGATGATTGGCGACGATACCGGCGATATCCATCGGCAGTTCGCCGATTTTCCAGCGATAGACCAAGTCGGCCAGGCAGTGGTCGAACTTGCTGGCCAGGATCATCACCCGGTAGCGGTCGGTGCGGGCGCGCAGGGTCCACTTCATCGACAGGGCATTGGCCACCACCGTGAAGGCCTCGCGCAGATCATCCGCGCCATAGCTGTCGGGACGAAACACCACCCGCATGAAGAACACGCCGGTCTCGGCGTCGTCATACTGCTGCGCGTCGAGGATGTTGCAGTCCCGCTGCGCCAGGAAGGCGGACACGGCCGCGACGATGCCGCGGCGGTCGGGGCAGGACAGGGTGAGGATCAGGCCTTGGGTCGACATGGAGCGACGGCTTAAGGGCGGAGCCCCGACACGGCGAGGATGAAACCCCTCGCGCGGCGCGGAAATCAGGCCGGTTTGGGCAAGGGCATGCCTCCCCTTCGCTCAAGATTGGCGATCTGCCCGCGCGCGACTAGGCAGCGACGAGAAGACGGGTCTAGGCTCCGCGCATGGCATCCTCTTCCGAAGCGCTTTCCGTCCGCGCGATCGACGTCCTGGCCAAGCTGGTCGCGTTCGACACCACCTCGCGCCTGTCCAACCTGGCCCTGATCGAATGGGTCGAGGGCTATCTGTCCGATCTGGGCGTCGCGTCGCGGCGGGTGCCCAATATCGACGGCACGAAATCCAACCTGCTGGCCAGCATCGGCCCCGAGGTCGCCGGCGGCGTCGTGCTGTCGGGCCATACCGACGTGGTGCCTGTCGACGGCCAGCCCTGGTCCACCGACCCCTTCGTGCTCACCGAAAAGGACGGACGCCTCTACGGGCGCGGAACCTGCGACATGAAGGGCTTCCTGGCCCTGGCCCTGGCGGCGGCGCCGGACCTGGCGGCCGCGACGCTGACCAAGCCGGTTCACCTGGCCTTTTCCTATGACGAGGAGGTCGGCTGCCTGGGCGCGCCGGACATGATCGAGGTCATAGCCCGCGACCTGCCCCGTCCATCGGTCGTGGTGGTGGGCGAACCCACCGACATGGTCGCCGTCAGCGGCCACAAGGGCATCGCCAGTTTCAAGGTCACGGTCAGCGGTCGCGAAGCCCATTCCAGCCTGACCCACCTGGGCGTCTCGGCCAACATGGCGGCGGTCAGGCTGATGGCGGGCCTGGTCGATCTGTCGGAAAGGCTGGAGCGCGAGGCCGATCCCGCCTCGCCGTTCACGCCGAAGGGCGCGACCCTGACCATCGGCCAGGTCAATGGCGGCACGGCCGTCAACATCCTGGCCCGCGAATGCGTGTTCATCTTCGACCTGCGCACCCCGCCAAGGATGGATCCGATGGCGATCCTGGCCGACTTCTTCGCCAGGGCCGAAGCGATGGACGCCGAACTGAAGGCCCGCGCGCCCGAGGCCGGGGTCAAGGTGGAGCGTCGCTCGCTGACGCCCGCCTTCGCGCCCGAGACCGATGGCGTGGCCGAGTCCTTCGCCCGACGGATGGCCGGCGACAACGGGCCGGGCCGGGTGGTGCCCTATGCCGCCGAGGCCGGGCAGTTCCAGGGGGCCGGCTTCTCGACCGTGATCTGCGGTCCCGGCTCGATCGACCAGGCCCACCAGCCGGATGAGTTCGTGGAGATCAGCCAGATGCAGCGCGGCGCGGCGTTCATGGCGCGGCTGATCGAGGATCTATCGGAGGGCTGAGCTCTCCATAATCCGCTCTCCCCCCACCCACCGTCATCCCGCGACGCGTTCGCGGGACCTATTTGTCCGCCGCAAGTGCGATGCGAGCCTTCACGCTCACGTGGAAGCTGAACCATGGGTCCCGCGCATGAAGCGCGGGATGACGGTCGTTAGAGCTTCAGCTTCCGGATCACGAACCGCCGGCCGACGAACGCCACCGGGTCGATCGACATCACCCGCAGGATCGCGAGCGATCCGATCTTGCGCCGGGCCTGAACCGCCTTGCGATCAGCCATGACGGCCTTGAGATCGGCCCCCTTCAGCGCCGCCTTGATCCCGCGCACCGCCGGCCCGGCGTCGCCCCGGCGCAGGTGCAACAGCAGCAGGGCGCTTGTCACCGCCACATGCAGGGGCGTGGTCAGCCACAGCAGCACGGGCGGGGTGTTCTTCAGGAAGGTCCAGATGCGGTTGCGCGAGCCGTGGAAGATCGCGAAATCCGAGCGCACCCCGGTGCTGGCCGAGCCCACATGGGCCACGCGGGCCATGGGCAGCAGCAGGGTCGCCCGGCCGGTCAGGCGCAGGCGGTATCCCAGATCGACGTCCTCACAGTAGCAGAAGAACCGCTCGTCAAAGCCGCCCAGGCCCAGAAACAGCGCCCGGTCGATCAGCATGGCCGCGCCGCAAGACGAGAATACCTCGCCCTCCGGCAGGTCGGCCGGCAGCCTGCGGCCGTAGCCACCCCGGAAGGGAATGCCCGCCGAGGTCATGTTGTCGCCCGCGCCGTCGAGGCGATCAGGCTCATCGACCGAGGTCTGCAGCGAGGCGAAGCTTTCGATCCCGGGATGCCGGGCGACGCCGTCCATCAGGGCGGCCAGCCAGTCGGGCTCGGGATAGGCGTCCGGGTTGAGCAGGGCCAGCCAGCGGCCTCGCGCCCGACCAACCGCCAGGTTGTTGCCGGCCGCGAAGCCCAGATTGGCGCCGGGCTCCAGGAAGATCAGCGATGGGTCGGCCGCGACGGCGGCCTGGGGCGCGCCGTCGGTCGAGGCGTTGTCGACCAGGATGATCTCGAAATCGGTGAAGGTCTGGGCCTTCAGCCCCGCCAGGCAGCGCTCCAGGGTGGGGCCGCTCTGGTAGGAAACGATGATCACGCTGACCGCTGGCGCGCTCTTGTCATCGGGGATCGGCGCGGGCATCGGTGGTCGGCTCATTTCCAGTCGAGTTCCCGTCATGAAGATCACGCCCCTGGCGATCCCCGAGGTCCTGCTTATCACGCCAGCCCGGCATGGCGACGAGCGTGGCTGGTTTTCGGAGACCTTCCGTCAGGCGGCCCTGGAGGAGGCGGGGTTTACCAGCCTGTTCGTCCAGGACAACCACGTGCGTTCGACCAAGCGCGGCATCCAGCGCGGGCTGCACTACCAGAAGCCGCCGCACGCCCAGGACAAGCTGCTGCGCTGCGTGGTCGGGTCGATCTTCGACGTCGCCGTGGATATCCGCAAGGGTTCGCCGACCTGGGGCCGGTGGGTGGGGGCCGAACTGTCGGCGCAAAACCGCCAGCAACTGCTGGTGCCCAAAGGCTTCGCCCACGGCTACTGCACGCTCAGCGACGACTGCGAGGTGATCTACAAGGTCACCGACTACTACGCGCCCCAGACTGAAGGCGCGGTGCGCTGGAACGATCCGGCGATCGGCGTCGACTGGACGATGCCCAATAGCGAGATCGGGGCCAATGCGCGGGATGAGGCGGCGCCGTTGCTTTCCGAGATCGACTCGCCGTTCGCGTACTGAAGATCCTCCCCCTGAAGGGGGAGGCGACCGAAGGTCGGAGGGGGTAGACCGCAATGAGTCAGCGGTGAGTTCCCCCTCCGTCGGCTTCGCCGACACCTCCCCCGCTGGGGGGAGGATCTTGAAAGAGGGACCGCCAATGACCTTCACCGACCTCTTCTGGACCTCCGGCGAAGGCCTGCCGCTGCACGCCCGCGACTACGCCCCGCTCGGCGAAACCACTGGCCTGCCGGTGATCTGCATCCACGGCCTGACGCGCAACGCCCGCGACTTCGAGGACCTGGCGCCGCTGATCGCGGCCCGGGGCCGACGTGTTCTGGCGGTCGATGTGCGCGGCCGGGGCCTGTCGGCCTGGGATCCTCAGCCCCTCAACTATCATCCCGGAACCTATGCCGGCGACATCGTCGCCCTGCTGGCGGCGACCGGGATCGACAAGGCGGTGTTCATAGGCACCAGCATGGGCGGTCTGATCACCACGGTCCTGGCCTCGTTCAAGCCCGAGGCCATCGCGGCGGTGGTGCTGAACGATGTCGGCCCCGAGCTGTCGCCCGGCGGTCTGACCCGCATCGCCGCCTATGCCGGCGGCGCCAGCCAGTTCGAAACCTGGCCCGAGGCCGTCGACTATGCCCGCCGCATCAACCAGGCCGCCTTTCCCGCCTATGGCGACGCCGATTGGGACCGCTTCGCCCGCCGGTTCCTTCGACGAGAAGGACGGCGGCTACGTCCTGGCCTGCGATCCCGACATCTCCGCCTCGGTCAAGGCCGCCGGCGGCGGCCGCGAAGCACTCGGCGGACAAATCGGCAGGCCTGGCCCTGGCGTGCGAGACATGTTCCGCGCATTGGCGCACGATCGCCCGGTGCTGCTGGTGCGCGGCGGCATATCCGACCTGATCGACCCGGCGATCGTGGAACGAATGTGCGCCGCCGCGCCCCAGATGGCGGTGGTCGAGGTTCCGGGCGTGGGTCACGCGCCAATGCTCACCGAACCGCAGGCCTGGACGGCGATCGCCGATCTGCTCGACGGGGCTCCCTGAGGCGCGGCAAGGCGTGCGGAGCCCGGATCGAATGTGCTAGACGCGCCCGGACGCCTCTGTTGTTCCGCGTCCAGACAGGTAGCCCATGACTCTCGACCTCGCCGCCATCCAGGCCGCCGCCGGCCGCCTCAAGGGCCATATCGAGCGCACCCCGTGCCGCTATTCCAAGACCCTGTCGAAGATTACCGGCGCCGAGGTGTGGGTGAAGTTCGAGAACCTGCAGTTCACGGCCGCCTACAAGGAGCGCGGCGCGCTCAACAAACTCATGCTGCTTTCCGACGCCCAGAAAGCCAAGGGCGTCATCGCCGCCAGCGCCGGCAACCATGCCCAGGGCCTGGCCTATCACGGCGCCCGGCTGGGCGTGCCGGTGACCATCGTCATGCCCAAGACCACGCCCTTCGTGAAGGTGCAGCACACCCGCGACTTCGGCGCGACGGTGATCATCGAGGGCGAAAGCTATGATGACGCTAACAGCCATGCGCTGAAGCTGCGCGAAGAGCAGGGCCTGACCTTCGTCCATCCGTTCGACGACTACGACATCATGGCCGGCCAGGGCACCATCGCCCTGGAGATGCTGGAAGATGCGCCCGATCTGGAGATCCTGCCCGTGCCGATCGGCGGCGGCGGCCTGATCAGCGGCGTGGCCACGGCGGCCAAGGCGCTGAAGCCCGACATCCGCATCATCGGCTGCGAGCCGGCCATGTATCCGTCCTTCACCGCCAAGATGCGCGGCATGACCGCCCATTGCGGCGGCCAGACGATTGCCGAAGGCGTGGCGGTCAAGACCGTGGGCGAGCTGACCTATGGCGTCGCCCGCCCGCTGATCGATGACGTGCTGCTGCTGGAAGAGCCGCATATCGAGCAGGCCGTGGCCCTCTACTGCAACGTCGAAAAGACCATTGCTGAAGGCGCGGGCGCGGCCTCGCTGGCGGCGCTGCTGGCCTATCCGGAACGCTTCCGGGGCAAGAAGTGCGGCCTGATCCTGTGCGGCGGCAATATCGATACCCGCCTGCTGGCCTCGGTGCTGACCCGCGAACTGGTCCGCGCCCAGCGGCTGGTGTCGCTGCGCATCGTCGGCGACGATCGTCCGGGCCTGCTGTCGACCGTGGCCAATGTGATCGGCGTGATGGGCGCCAACATCATCGAGGTCAATCACAACCGCCTGGCGCTCGACGTCCCCGCCAAGGGCGCGGAGTTCGACATCACCATCGAAACCCGCGACGCCCAGCACACCCAGGAGATCATCGACGCCCTGCGCGAGAAGGGCTACCCGCCGCGCTCGGTTTAGGCCGAGCAAGTCCTCCCCCTAGCGGGGGAGGTGTCGGCGAAGCCGACGGAGGGGGAAGTGTCGGCTCGCTCATCGCCGACTACCCCCACCGGCCTTCGGCCGCCTCCCCCGCCAGGGGGAGGATCGTTGATCCCTACTCCTTCACCGTCCCCTTCGGCGAACGCAGCACGTCGATCAGTTCGATCCTGAAGATCATCACGCTGTTGCCGGGGATCGGGCCCTTGTCTTCCGCGCCATAGCCCAGGGCCGGCGGCACATAGAGCATCCACTCGTCGCCGGCCTTCATGCGCTGCAGGGCGATGATCCAGGCGGGCACCAGGCCATCCAGCGGGAACGAGGCCGGTACGCCGCGCTCGTAGCTGCTGTCGAAGATGGTGCCGTCGATCAGCTTGCCCTCGTAATTGACCTTCACCTCGTCGGCGCGGGTGGGGTGCATGCCACCCTGCGGACCCGAGCGGATGACCTTGTACTGCAGGCCTTCCGGCAGGGTGACGACGCCCGGCTGCTTGGCGTTCTGGGCCATGAAGGCGTCGGCGGCGGCCAGGTTTTCCTTGGCCTTCTTGCTGCCGCAGCCGGCCAGGGAGACAGCCGCTCCGGCGGCCATGAGGGTGAGAACGGCGCGGCGGTGCATGGGGGCCTCCCGGGGAACAGTCTGGCGGTTGAGCTAGCAGTCTCAGCACGAAGATCAATCGTCCGTTCCCCGGAACCGTCAGGCTGGCGACGATTTCATCGAACGGTGGTGGCGTTTCTAGATTTGCCCCCCTAGAAACCTCGGCAGTGAAACGATGAGGCGCTCATGAAACCCGTTCGCAAAGCTGTTCTTCCCGTCGCCGGTTTCGGCACCCGCGTGCTTCCAGGCACCAAGACCACGCCGAAGGAACTGCTGAACGTCGTGGACCGGCCGATCCTGTCCTATGTCGTTGCGGAGGCGCGGGCGGCCGGCATCGAGCACTTCGTCTTCGTCACCGGCCGCAACAAAGGCGCGATCGAGGACTATTTCGACCATCAGGTCGAACTGGAAGGCGCGCTGGCGGCCAAGGGCAAGACGGCCCTGCTTGACGAACTGCTGGCCGAACTGCCCAAGCCGGGCGAGATGAGCTTCGTGCGCCAGCCGGCGCTCGCTGGGCCTGGGCCACGCGGTGCTGTGCGCCGAGCGGCTGGTCGCGCAACGAGCCGTTCGCCGTGCTGCTGGCCGACATGACCTGATGGTCGCGCAAGACCCTGGCCCTGGCCCAGGCGATCGAGGCCTGTCGACCAGGTCGGCGGCAATATCGTGGTGGTCGAGCCCTGCCCGGAAGGCCAGGCCCACCAGTATGGCATCGTGGCGCTGGACGGCCAGGACGGCCGCCTGAACCGCATGACCGGCATGGTCGAGAAGCCCGCGCCAGGCACCGAGCCCTCGAACCTGTTCATCTCGGGCCGCTACATCCTGCAGCCCGAGATCTTCGATCTGCTGGCCAGCCAGGAGAAGGGCGCCGGCAACGAGATCCAGCTGACGGATTCGATGCTCAAGCTCATGGGGACCCAGGAGTTCCACGCCCTCGAATACGAGGGGATCACCTATGACTGCGGCGACAAGATCGGCCTGCTGCGGGCCAATGTCGCCCTGGCGCTGGCGCATCCGGAACTGGGGTCTGCGGCAAGGTCGGCGATCGAGGATCTGCTGAAGCTGCGACAAGGTCCTCCCCCTGCAGGGGAGCGGCCGAAGGCCGGAGGGGGAAGACCGCAACGAGTCAGCAGAACTTCCTCCGTCGTCGCCTACGGCGACACCTCCTCCGCTAGGGGGAGGACTTCAAGCCCACTCCGCCAACACGTCAGCGTCGTCTTCAGCGCCCCGCAACACCGCCGCCCTGTCCGGCGCCAAACGCCGCGCCGCCCACACCGCCGCGCCGCGCACCACCGGCGCCGGATCGCTCAGCAACGGCTCGACCACGGCCATCAGCCCGACGTCGCCGCTGTTGCCGATGGCGTAGAGCACGTTGCGCACGAACCGGTCGCGCCCGATCCGCTTGACCGGGCTCTTGGAAAACAGCGCCCGGAACGACGGATCGTCCAGCACAGCCAGCGCCGCAAGCGACGGCACCGGCAAGGTCTCGCGCGTGGAACGCCGCGCCTCGTTCGAGGCGGCGGCGAACTTGTTCCACGGGCACACCGCCAGGCAGTCGTCGCAGCCATAGATGCGGTTGCCCATCGCCGGCCGGAACTCGACCGGGATCGGCCCCGACAGCTCGATGGTCAGGTACGAGATGCAGCGCCGCGCATCCAGCCGATGCGGCTCGGGAAAGGCGTTGGTCGGGCAGATGTCCAGACAGGCCCGGCATGAGCCGCAGTGATCCACCTCCGGCGCGTCGGGCGGCAGGTCCAGCGTGGTCAGCACCGAGCCCAGGAACAGCCACGAGCCGAACGGCCGCGAAACGAGATTGGTGTGCTTGCCCTGCCAGCCCAGTCCGGCGCGCTGGGCCAGCGGTTTTTCCATCAGCGGGGCGGTGTCGACAAAGACCTTCACCTCCTCGCCGAACCGCCGGTGCATCCAGCCGGCCAGCAGTTTCAGCCGCTTCTTGACCACGTCGTGATAGTCGTCGCCCTGGGCATAGACCGAGATCGCCGCGCGATCACCGTGCTCCAGCGCCGTCAGCGGATCGTGGTCGGGGCCATAGTTCAGGCCCAGCACCACGGCCGAGCGGGCGTTGGTCCACATGGCGGTGGGATGGCTGCGGCGCTCCAGCGTCTCCTCCATCCAGCCCATTTCGCCGTGGAAGCCCTGGGCGACGAAATCGGCCAGCCAGGCGCCGTTGGGCCAGGCGTCGGCGGCGCTGGCGAAGCCGCAGGCGTCAAAGCCCAGCCGCAGGGCCTCGGCGCGGATCTCGTCCTTTATCGCCGCACCGGGAGGGGGCGGGTTCGGGTGACTAGAAGTCGAGGTCGTCATAATGCGCGGCCGGCGCGAGGCCGGGCCAGCGATCGGCCAGGATGGGCCTGAAGCAGGGCCTCGATTTCAACTTCATGTACCAGGTCTTGGCCGTCTGGAAGTCTTGCCAGGGCACGTCGCCGAAATAGTCGATCACCGACAGGTGGGCGGCGGCGGCAAAATCGGCGAGACTCATGCGACGGCCGGCCAGCCAGTCACGGGTCTGCAGCAGGCCATCCACATAGGCCAGGTGGTGGCGCAGCGCCTCGCGCCCGCGGCGCAGAGCCGAGAGATCGGGCGCGCCCAGCCGCAGCAGGCGCTTTTCCATCTTTTCGTGCAGCAGGAAGCCGTTGACCTCGTTGTCGAACTTGCGGTCGAACCACTGCAGCAGGCGGCGGGCCTCCGCACGCTCGCTCGCGTCGCGGCCCAGGAGGGCGGGCTCGGGCTCCTGCTCCTCGATGTGCTCGAGGATGGCGCGGGTCTCGCAGACCACAGTCTTGCGCTCGTTGCGGATCTCGACCAGCACCGGCGTCACGCCCGACGGGTTCAGTGCGATGAAATCGTCGGCGCCTTCCCAGTAGCGAACCTGGACCTCGACGAAAGGCAGGCGCTTTTCCCCCAGCACCAGACGCACCTGCCGCGAGGCGGGGTCCAGGGGGAAATGATGAAGGGTGCGATCGACGCTCATGCCCATTTGCGCTCAGGCTGCATCAAAAGAGCGATGCGCCGTTTTGCTTAACAAGAGATTGCTGAACGCTGTTAACCCAAGGAATGCAGGCGTTTGCGTCGCATTTTGGCTCTGGCCGCCCAGGCTTCAGGCGTTCATCCGTCCGATCAGGGCGGTGGTGCTCTGTCCCGCCTTGAGGTCGGCCAGCAGCACCTTTCCGCCATAACCCAGCACCACGTCGGAGCCGACCACGGTCTCGACGGTGTAGTCGGCGCCCTTGACCAGAACGTCGGGACGGAAGGCCTCGATCAGCGTCAGCGGGGTGTCTTCATCGAACAGCACCACCAGGTCCACCGACGACAGCGAGGCCAGCACCGTGGCGCGGCCGGCTTCTTTCTGCACCGGCCGGGTGGGGCCCTTCAGCTTGGAGACCGACGCGTCAGTGTTGAGGCCGACGATCAACCGGTCGCAGGCGGCCTTGGACTGGTCCAGCAGCGAGACGTGGCCGGGATGCAGCAGGTCGAAACAGCCGTTGGTGAAACCCACCTTCAGGCCCCGCGCCCGCCAGCCGGCGACGATGGCGCGGGCCTGGTCGAGGTCGGCGATCTTGACCTCGCCCGGCGCGCCGGCGTCGGAATGGGCCAGGGCCGTCAGTTCGTAAGCGGTGACCACGTCGGTGCCCAGCTTGGCCACCACGAGGCCGGCGGCCAGATTGGCCAAGCGGGCGGCCAGGGCCAGCGGCGCGCCGGCGGCCACGGCCAGGGCCAGAGTCGCGGCCACGGTATCTCCGGCGCCGGAGACGTCGAACACCTCGACCGCGCTGATCATGATGCCGAGCGCGGCTCGCCGCCGCACGCTCAGGGTCATGCCCGCGCCGCCCCGGGTGACGAGGGCCGCCTGCAGCGTCGGAGCCATGGCCAGGATCGCCGCGCCGGCCTCTTCGGAGGCCTCGTCGCTGGCGTCGGTGATCCCGGTGGCCTCGGCGGCCTCCTTGCGGTTGGGCTTGATCAGGGTGGCCCCGTCATAGCGGGCGAAGTCACGGCTCTTGGGGTCGACGATCACCGGCTTGCCGGCGGCGCGGGCGGCGTCGATGGCCGCGCGGACCACCTGCGGCGTCAGCACGCCCTTGGCGTAGTCGGACAGCACCACCACGTCGGCGGCGGCCAAGCGCTGGTTGAAGGCGGCCAGCAGGGTGGCCGCCTCGGCCGGCCCGCGGTCCTCGCGGTCGACGCGCAGCATCTGGTGCGAGCCGGAGATGTAGCGGACCTTTTCAGTGGTGCGGCGGGCCGTGTCGGTGACAAGGCGGGCCTCGATCCCGGCTTCCTGCGCGATCATGGCGGTCAAGGCGCGGCCGGCCTCGTCATCGCCGATCAGGCCGATCAGCACAGCCTTGCCGCCCAGCGCCGCGACATTGCGGGCCACATTGCCGGCCCCGCCCAGCATGGCCGTCTCACGCTCGACAGCGATCACCGGCACGGGAGCCTCGGGCGAGATACGGTCGACGGCCCCATAGATGAAGCGGTCCAGCATCACATCGCCCAGCACCAGCACGGTCTTGCCGGCGAAGGCGTGGGGCAGTTGGGCCAGGGTGTCGTCCATGAAGCGCGTCTCGAAGCGGTGTTCAGGCCGCTATTGGCCCGTTCAGGGCCGTGGGAGCAAGCCCCTCAGCCGTGATGGCTCTCGGCGAACAGCCCGCCATGGCTCTCGGCCTTTCCCCTCGGATCGGGGTGGATGATGATGTCGGCGGCCGGAAAGGCCTCCAGCAGGCGGTTCTCGGCCGCCACCATGATGGTGTGGGCCTCGGCCAGCGAGATGCCGGCCTCAAGGTCGGCGTGCATCTGCATATGGACATAAGGACCCGAAGCGCGGGTGCGCAGCTGGTGCACGCCCAGCAGGCGCGGATCCTCGGTGGCCAGGGCGACGATGCGCTTGCGATCCTCGTCGGGCAGTTCGCGGTCCATCAGCTGGTGCGAAGCCTCGCGGAACACGCCGATCGCGCCCCAGATCAGCCACAGGGCGACCAGCAGGCCGGCGACGGCGTCGATCCAGCCCAGGCCCAGCCAGGAGGCTGCGCCGATGCCGACCAGGGCCACGGCGTTGGAGGCCAGGTCGGCCGCGTAGTGGGCGCGGTCGCCCGAGACAGCGATCGAGCCCGTCGACTTCAGCACTCGGGACTGGGCGACGATCAGGCACACGGTGAGAACGATGGAGATCACCATCACCGCCATGGCGATCAGGCCCTGCTCGACCGGGCGCGGATGCAGCATGGCCCGGATGGCTTCCTGTCCGATCAGGGCGCCCGAGGCGAAGACCAGACCGGCCTGGGTCAGGCTGGAAAAGGCCTCGGCCTTGCCGTGACCGAAGCGGTGCTCGGCGTCCGGCGGCTCGGCCGCGTAGCGCACGGCGAAGAAGGTGATCAGCGAGGCGATCAGGTCCAGTCCCGAGTCCGACAGCGAGGCCAGTAGGGCCACCGAGCCGCTGGCCAGCCAGGCCAGGGCCTTAACCACAATCAGCGCCGCCGCGACCGCCACCGACAGGGCGGTGACGCGACGGGTCAGGGCCTGGGTTTCAGGCGAAAGGGCGGAGAGCGTCATGCCGCCTCCTTAACAAGCGGCGGGGCCGGGCCCCAGCGAGAACGACTCGCGCGAGTCGTTCTCGCCTTTAAGGTCAGGCCGCTTGGCGAACCCCTGGCCCCACGTAGACCGATTGCGGCCGGATCAGCTTGCCGCCCGCCAGCTGTTCGCGGGCATGGGCGATCCAGCCCGCCGTGCGGCCCATGGCGAAGACGCAGGTGAAGCTGGACGGCGGCAGGCCCAGGGCCTCCAGCAACAGGGCGGTGTAGAACTCGACATTGGTGTCCAGCGGCCGGTCGGGCTTGCGGTCGCGCTGAGGATGGCCAGGGCCGCCTGCCTCGACGGCCTCGGCGAAGGCCACGCGGCCGGGCAGGGTCCTGGAGGCGCCCGACAGCTTGCGCACGGCGGCCTTCAGGGCGTCGGCGCGGGGGTCGCGGACGCGATAGATGCGGTGGCCGAAACCCATCAGCCGGTCGCCACGCGCCAGGGCCTTTTCCAGCCACGGGCTGGCGTTCTCCGGCGTGCCGATGGAGTCCAGCATGTCGATCACCGGACCCGGCGCGCCGCCGTGCAGCGGACCCTTCAGGGCCGAGATACCGCCCAGCACCGCCGAGGTCAGACCCGCGCGCGTCGAGGCGATGACCCGGGCCGCGAAGGTCGAGGCGTTGAGGCCATGGTCGCAGACGGTGACCAGATAGGCGTCCAGCGCCTGCTGGTCTCGGCGTCGCTGGCGGGCTGGCCGCGCGTCATCCGCAGGATGTCGGCGGCGTGCGACAGGGCCGGATCGGGCGCGACCGGCGCCTGGCCGGCGGCGACGCGCAGCACGGCCGGGGTGAAGACGGCCGGGGCGGCCAGCAGCAGCAGGGCGGTGGCCAGGTGCGGCGCGTCGGGCAGGCGGGCCAGCACCAGCGCGCATCGCCTCGACCGGATCGCGTTTGGCCAGGGCCTCATCCAGCGCCCCGACCTCGGCGAATACCTTGACCCGCGCGGCGCCCAGCGCGGGCGCGAGATCGGCGGGGGCTTCGTCGAAAAAGCCGTCAAACAGGAGGTGGGCGGCCTGCTCGAATGTGGTGTGGCCGGCCAGATCCTCGACGGCGTAGCCGCGAATGACCAGGCGGCCGTGGGCCCCGTCGACGTCGGACAGAACGGTGTGGGCGGCGATCACGCCTTCGAGCCCGTGGGCAAGACCTTCGGACATGTTGAGGTCTCCTTTCGGGCGGCAATTCGCGCCCGCCGTGCTTGATCGTCAATCTTGATCAATATAATCAATGTATGGCCATGGACCGCGACTGGATATCCGGTGCTGGAGCGGCTGGGGATCCGGCCGCAGACCCTCTATGCCTATGTCAGCCGGGGCCGGATCGAGGCCGCCGCCCATCCCGATGATCCGCGCCGCAGCCTGTATCGCGCATCGGACGTCGCGGCCCTTTCGGCCCGCAAGGCGCGCGGTCGGCGCGCGGCCGACGTCGCGGCCGAGGCCATCGCCTGGGGCGAGCCGGTGCTGGCCTCGGCCATCACCACGGTGGCGGGCGGCAGGCTCTGGTATCGCGGCCGCGACGCGGCGGTGCTGGGTCCGGCGCTGCGCCGCGCACTTGGCGGCGGCCTCGTGCGCGGCGGCCATGGCGCGGCGCTGAAGGCGGCGCGGGCGCGCGATGTCGTGGCCGGCGAGACCGCCCGGGCTCGGCTGTTCAACGCCCTGGCCGCACGGGCGGGGACCGAGGCGCCGGCGCGGGGCCGCGCGCCGCTCGCGCTGGCGATGGAGGCGGCCGGCCTGCTCGATGCGGTGGTCGACGCGGCGGCGGGCGAGGTCACCGAAGGGCTCGCCCATCAGCGACTGGCGCGCGCCTGGGGCGTCGATGCGGCCGGGGCGGACCTGCTGCGCCAGGCGCTGGTGCTGCTAGCCGATCACGAACTGAACGCCTCGACCTTCGCCGCACGGGTCGCGGCCTCGACGGGCGCTTCGCTGGCGGCGGCGGCCCTGGCGGGACTCTCGGCCCTGTCGGGACCGCTGCACGGCGGCATGGCGGCGCGGGTCGAGGCCTTTGTCGCCGAGGCCGACCGGACCGGTGCGACCAAAGCCGTGGCGGCGCGTCTGGCTCAGGGCTCGGCCATGCCGGGCTTTGGACATCCGCTCTATCCCGATGGCGACCCGAGGGCCCGCGCTCTGCTGGAGACGTTCACGCCACCGGACCTGCTGGCGGACCTGCGGCGGGAGACAGAAGGCGCGACCGGGCAACTGCCCAATATCGACTTCGCCCTGGTGGGTCTGGCCCGGACGCTGGCCCTGCCGACTGATGCGCCGTTCATCCTGTTCGCCGTGGCGCGCACGGCTGGTTGGCTGGCGCATGCGATCGAGCAGGGGCAGACCGGGCGGCTGATCCGGCCTAGGGCGCGGTATGTGGGGGAAGCTTTGGGGTAGTGGTCACTTGCCCCCACCTGACCGCTTCGCTGTCGTCCGCCCCCGTAGGGGGCGGATGAAGCCATCTTCCCCCTACGGGGGAGGAGCGCCGTAGGCGCGGAGGGGGCAAGTCCTCCGCGCCCCGGAACGCTTAAGCCGCGACCTCTTCCGCCGCCAAAGGCTGCGGCAAGCGCGAGACCATCTCCTTCGGACACACCTGCCAGAACAGGTCGCGCACCCGGTCCCAGTCGCGCAGCAGGCTCTCGGCGAAGGCCGAGTCGGTCTCGCGGGCGTGTTCGGCCACCAGGGAGCGCAGCACGCCTTCCCAATAGGGCGAGGCCAGGCGCTGGACGACGATGCTCTCGGGGTTGACCGACTTTTCGAACCGGCCATGCTGGTCGAGGACGAAGGCCATGCCGCCGGTCATGCCGGCCCCGAAGTTGCCGCCCGTGGGCCCCAGGATCACCACCTGGCCGCCGGTCATGTATTCGCAGCCATTGGCGCCGCAGCCCTCGACCACCGTGGTGGCGCCCGAGTTGCGGACCGCGAAGCGCTCGCCCGCCTGGCCCGCCGCGAACAGTCGGCCCGAGGTGGCGCCAAACAGCACGGTGTTGCCCAGCAGGGCGTTGCTTTCCGGCGCGGCCAGGCTGCGCGAGGGCTTGATCACGATGGTCGCGCCCGACAGGCCCTTGCCGACATAGTCGTTGGCCTCGCCGGTCAGTTCGATCCGCAGGCCCTGGACCGCGAAGGCCCCCAGGCTCTGACCGGCCGAGCCCTTGAGCTGGACGGTCAGGTGACCGGCGGGCAGGCCCTTCATGCCGAACTTGCGCACGATGTGGCTGGAGGTGCGGGCGCCGATCGAGCGTGCCGTGCTGCGGACCGTATAGGTCAGCTGCATCTTCTCGCCGCGTTCCAGCAGGGGCGCGGCGTCGCGGACGATTTGGGCGTCCAGGGTGTCGGGCACTTCGTTGCGGCCGACCACGGTGTTGTAGGGCTTGTTCTGGCCGGGGTCGGCGCGAACCAGCAGGGGTTGAGGTCAAGGTCGTCGAGGTGTTCGCCGCCGCGGCTGACCTGGGCCAGCAGGTCTGTGCGGCCGACGATGTCCTGCAGGGACTTGAAGCCCAGTCCGGCCAGGATCTCGCGCACCTCTTCAGCGATGAAGCTGAACAGGTTGATGACCTTTTCCGGCGTGCCGGTGAACTTGGCGCGCAGGGCCTCGTCCTGGGTGCAGACGCCGACCGGGCAGGTGTTGGAGTGGCACTGGCGCACCATGATGCAGCCCATGGCCACCAGGGAGGCGGTGCCGATGCCGAACTCCTCGGCGCCCAGCATGGCGGCGATGACGATGTCGCGACCCGTCCGCATGCCGCCATCGGCCCGCAGGACGACGGAGTGGCGCAGGTTGTTCAGGGTCAGAACCTGGTTGGCTTCCGACAGGCCCATCTCCCACGGCCCGCCGGCATATTTCACGGAGGTCTGCGGCGAGGCGCCCGTACCGCCGACGCCGCCGGCGACCAGGATCACGTCGGCCTTGGCCTTGGCGACACCGGCCGCGATGGCGCCGATGCCGGTCATGGCCACCAGCTTCACCGTCACCCGGGCGACCGGGTTGATCTGCTTGAGGTCATAGATGAGCTGGGCCAGGTCCTCGATCGAATAGATGTCGTGGTGCGGCGGCGGGCTGATCAGCATGACGCCGGGGGTGGCGTGGCGAAGCCGGGCGATCATCTCGGTGACCTTGAAGCCGGGCAGCTGGCCGCCCTCGCCGGGCTTGGCGCCCTGGGCGACCTTGATCTCCAGCTCGACGCACTGGTTCAGATATTCAGCGGTGACGCCGAACCGCCCCGAGGCCACCTGCTTGATGGCGCTGTTGGGGTTGTCGCCGTTCGGCAGCGGCTTGTAGCGGGCCGAGTCCTCGCCGCCCTCGCCCGAGACGGATTTGGCCCCAATGCGGTTCATGGCGATGTTCAGCATGCCGTGGGCTTCAGGGCCCAGGGCGCCTAGGCTCATGCCCGGCGTAACGAAGCGCTTGCGGATCTCGTTGACGCTCTCGACGTCGTCGGTCGAGATCGGGTTGCGGTCCGAGCGCCAGTCCAGCAGGTCGCGCAGTTGAATGGGCTTCTGGGTGCGCAGGCCGTTGGACCAGCGGCGATAGAGTTCGTAGTCGCCGGTGTCGCAGGCGCTCTGCAGGGTGTGGATCAGCCGCGCCTCGAAGGCGTGGGCCTCGCCCGACTTGCGCAGCTTGTAGAGACCGCCGACCGGCAGGGTGACGGCGGCGCTGTCCCAGGCCTTGCGGTGCAGCTCGACCGCCTTGCTCTCGATGCCGGCCAGGCCGATGCCCGAGATGCGAGAGGGCATGCCGGGGAAGAACTCGGCGGCCAGGGCCCGCGACAGGCCGACGGCTTCGAAGTTGTAGCCGCCGCGATAGGACGAGATGACGCTGATGCCCATCTTGGAGATGATCTTCAGCAGACCGGCCTCGATGGCGCCCTTGAAGTTCAGGCACACGTCACGCAGCGTCTTTTCGCCGATCAGGCCGCGCTCCAGGCGATCCTGGAAGGTTCTCCTGCGACAGCCAGGCGTTGACCGCCGTGGCCCCCACGCCGACCAGCACCGCGAAATAGTGGGTGTCCAGGCACTCGGCCGAGCGGACGATGATCGAGACGTAGCTGCGCAGACCCTTGCCGACCAGGTGGGCGTGAACGCCGCCGGTGGCCAGGATCATCGGCAGGGCCACGCGGTCGGCCGTGCTGCCCTCATCGGTCAGCACGATGGCGCCGCAGCCGCGCAGGACAGCGTCTTCGGCCTCGGCCCGAATGCGGTCGAGGTTGGCGCGCAGGGCGTCGCCGGCCCGGGCCTCGGGGGCGGGCAGCGGCATGGTGCAGTCGATGACCGCGACGTTCTTCTCGCCCAGCAGCTCGTGAATGCGCACATACATGCCGGTGGTCAGCACCGGGCTCTGCAGCACATAGACGTCAGCCTGCGCGGCGTCCTGGGCCAGAATGTTGCCCAGGTTCTTGAACCGGGTCTTCAGGCTCATGACGTTGGTTTCGCGGATCGGATCGATCGGCGGGTTGGTCACCTGGCTGAAGTTCTGGCGGAAGAAGTGGCTGAGCGGACGGTACTTCTCCGACAGCACGGCCAGCGGGCTGTCGTCGCCCATCGAGCCGACGGCTTCCTTGCCGTCCTCGACCATGGGGGCGAGGATCATTTCCAGGTCTTCAAGGCTGAAGCCGGCGGCGGCCTGGCGACGGGTCAGCTCCTCGCGGCCATAGGCGCGGGGTTCGGGACCGGGCGCGATCTCCTTTTCGAGATCGACCATGTTGCCCAGCCACTCGGTGTAGGGGTGGCGGCCGGCCAGTTCGTCGATGATCTCGTCTTCGCCATAGAGGCGGCCTTCGAGCAGGTCGATGGCGATCATCCGGCCCGGCGCGATGGCCAGCTTGCGGGTGATGCGGTTCTCGGCGACGCCGCACATGCCCGCTTCCGAGCCCATGATCACCAGGCCATCGTCGGTATAGGCCACGCGCAGCGGACGCAGGCCCGAGCGGTCCTTGCCGGCCACGACCCATCGGCCGTCAGTGGCGCACAGGGCGGCCGGACCATCCCACGGCTCCATCACGGCGTTGCAGTAGCTGTAGAGCGCCTGGTGGGAGTCCGACAGGCTGGGGCCCGAGGCTTCCGGCACCAGCAGGGCCTTGGCCATGGGCGCGTCACGACCGGCGCGGACCAGCACCTCGAAGGTGTTGTCCAGGCTGGCCGAGTCCGAACCGCCCGGCTGGATCACCGGTTTGACGTCATCCCCGAACTCGCCGAAGGCCTGGGCGGCCATCTTGATCTCGTGGGACTTCATCCAGTTGATGTTGCCCTTGATGGTGTTGATCTCGCCGTTGTGGGCGAGCATCCGGAAGGGCTGGGCCAGGCGCCATTCGGGGAAGGTGTTGGTCGAATAGCGCTGGTGGAAGATCGCCACATTGGCGGCGAAGCGGTCGTCCTTGAGGTCGGGATAGAACTCGTCGATCGCCTCAGCCAGGAACATGCCCTTGTAGATCAGTGACTTGGCCGACAGCGAGCAGATGTAGAAGCCCGACAGGTTCTGGGCGTGGACGCGCTTTTCGATCCGCTTGCGGCACAGGAACAGGGCGCGTTCCAGCGCCTCGCCTTCCAGGCCGGCCGGCGCGGCAAGCATGATCTGCTCGATTTCCGGACGGGTGGCGTTGGCCTTCTCGCCGATCACAGCGGTGTTCACCGGCACCTGGCGCCAGCCATAGATGTAGAAGCCAAAGCGCAGGGCCTCGGCCTCGACGATGGTGCGGCAGGCGAACAGCGCGCCCAGGTCGGTGCGCGGCAGGAAGATCTGGCCCACGGCGATCGGGCCGGCGCGCAGGGCGTGGCCCGTGCGGCGCACCTGGTCGGTGAAGAAGTCCTGCGGCACCGACAGCAGGATACCGGCGCCGTCGCCGGTCTTGCCGTCGGCGTCGACCGCGCCCCGGTGCCACAGGGCCTTGAGGGCCTTGATGGCCAGTTCGACGACCTCGCGGCGCGGCGTGCCGTCGATGGCGCAGACCAGGCCGACGCCGCAGGCGTCGCGCTCGGTGGTCGGGTCATAGGCGTGCCCGTCGATCAGGCGCTGGCGGTTGGCCAGATAGTGTTGGATCTCTTGGCTCATGATCGTCACTCCGCCGCGATCAGCGCCGAAGCGCCAACCTTGGACTTCAGATAGCGATGGATGGCGTCGGCGGCGTCGCGGCCGTCCTTGATCGCCCAGACCACCAGGGAGGCGCCGCGCACGATGTCGCCGGCGGCGAACACGCCGTCGAGATTGGTCATCTGGTTGCGGACGTCGGCCTTGACCGTGCCCCAGCGGGTGGTCTTCAGCTCGGGAGCCGACCACTGCTCGGGGAGATTTTCGGGCTCGAAGCCCAGGGCCTTGACCACCAGCTGGGCGGGGCGATCGAAGTCGCCGCCCTCGATCTCTTCCGGGCTCTGACGGCCCGAGGAGTCCGGAGCGCCCAGGCGCATGCGGATGGCGCGCACGCCGGTCACCGCGTCGGCGTCGCCGCTGAGGGCGCGCGGGGCGGCCAGCCATTCGAAGGTGACGCCTTCTTCCTCGGCATTGGCCACTTCGCGCAGGGAGCCCGGCATATTGGCCTTGTCGCGGCGATAGAGGCAGGTGACCGAGGTCGCGCCCTGGCGGATGGCGGTGCGGACGCAGTCCATGGCGGTGTCGCCGCCGCCGACCACGACCACGTCCTTGCCCGAGGCGTTGAGTTCGCCGCTGTCATAGGCCGGGACGTTGTCGCCCAGGGTCTTCCTGTTCGAAGCGATCAGATAGTCGAGGGCCGGCACCACGCCCTGGCTGCCGGCGCCCGGTGCCACCAGGTCGCGGGCGGCGTAGACGCCGACGGCGATCAGCACGGCGTCATGCTTGTCGCGCAGTTGCTCCAGGGTGGCGTCGCGGCCGACCTCGAAGCCCAGCTTGAAGACCACGCCGCCGTCGGCCAGGCGCTGGGTGCGGCGCTCGACGACGTCCTTCTCCAGCTTGAAGCCGGGGATGCCGTAGATCAGAAGGCCGCCGGCCCGGTCGTGACGGTCATAGACCACGACTTCGTGACCCTGCTCGCGCAGCATCTCGGCGGCGGCCAGCCCGGCGGGGCCCGCGCCGATGACGCCGACCGACTGGCCGGTGGCCGCGCCGGCGACCAGCGGCTTCACCCAGCCCATCTCCCAGGCCTTGTCGGTCAGGTAGCGTTCGACCGAACCGATCGTCACGGTGCCGTGACCCGACTGCTCTATGACGCAGTTGCCTTCGCACAGGCGGTCCTGAGGGCAGATTCTACCGCAGACCTCGGGCATCGAGTTGGTGGCCTGGGAAAGCTGATAGGCTTCTTCCAGACGGCCTTCGGCGGTCATCCGCAACCAGTCGGGGATGTTGTTATGCAGCGGGCAGTGGGTTTGGCAGAACGGCACGCCGCATTGCGAGCAACGCGAGGCCTGCTCGGTGGCTTTCGCGTCGATGAAGTCGGCATAGATTTCGTGGAAGTCGCCATTGCGAGCGTCCGCCGCACGCTTTTCAGGCGTCTTGCGGGCGACCGTCGTGAATTTCAGCATGCGCTCGGCCATGCGACTTCCCCAATCCCGACTTCTGGGCCCTGCTTGCAGGGTAAAAATTGCGTATCGCGGCCTATTACGGACTCTTTTCCGCAAGAAGAATGCGGTGGTCTATAAAGTTGACAGTTTTATCCCGGTCGATGGCCGCCCTCTTGCGAGCGCCTCGCAAGCGAGGGTCTATATGGTCCACTTTGTGGATTAACGCGGTATTTACCGCGTTGGGCGCACGCCGGAATTCTATTTTGAGGGGGCTGGAATGCCGGACTGGTTGAGCGCGATTATCCTGGGCCTGGTTGAAGGGCTGACGGAGTTCATTCCCGTCTCTTCGACGGGCCACCTGCTGTTGGCCAAGACGGCCATGGGCCTGACCGATCCGGCCTGGGACACCTTCATCGTGCTGATCCAGCTGGGCGCGATCCTGGCGGTGGTGGCGCTCTATTTCCAACGCCTGTGGGCGGTGCTGGTCGGCCTGCCGACCAGGCCGGAAGCGCGTCGCTTCGCCCTGTCGATCCTGGTCGCCTTCCTGCCGGCGGTGTTTCTGGGCCTGCTGCTGCACGACTTCATCAAGGCTGTCCTGTTCGAGAGCCCGGCGGTGATCTGCTGGTCGCTGATCATCGGCGGCGTGGTCTTGCTGGCCATCGACCGCTGGAGCCCGGCGCCGAAGCAGCATGACGCGATGACACTGCCGCTGCTGACCTCGCTCGGCATCGGCCTTGTCCAGTGTCTGGCGATGATCCCCGGCGTCTCGCCGTTCGGGCGCCACCATAGTCGGCGCCCTGCTGCTGCGGGGCGATAAGCGCTCGGCGGCCGAGTTCAGCTTCTTCCTGGCCATCCCGACCATGGTCGCGGCCTTCGCCTATGACCTCTACAAGAACCGCGACGCCATAGACGCGGCGCATGCCGGGATCATCGGCATCGGCTTCGTCACCGCCTTCATCTCGGGAATGGTGGTCATCAAGGTCATGCTCGACTTCGTCGCCAAGCGCGGCTTCGCCCCCTTCGCCTGGTGGCGCATCGCGGTGGGCGCGATCGGTCTGGGCCTGATCTACATCCCGCACTGAGCGGAACGCGCAAAAAGAAAGGGGCGGACGCTGCGGCGTCCGCCCCTTTTTCGTCAGCGCTGCCTGCGCTCTAGAACGCCCCCGCCGGGGTCGCGGCGTACTGGCCGCCCTTGCGGTAGCGGTAGAGGTAGGACGGCACGATCGCCTCGATGCTGGTCGGGACGACGCCCGCCTCGGCCAGGCCCGGCAGGCCGTGCTCGGCGACATTGTCGAACTTCAGCAGCTCGACCTGGTCGCTGGTGATCGGCGGCGCGAGCGGCAGGATGCCGGCCTGGATGTCGCCGATCTTGCCCAGCAGCGACGCGGCGAACCAGGGCAGCGGCAGCAGGACGCGGTCGCGGCCGGTCTCGGTCAAGATTAGTTGCAGGATCTCGCGCATCGTGAAGACGCCCGGTCCGCCCAGCTCATAGGTCAGGCCCTCGGCCGCCGGGCTGGAGACCGCCCCGGCGATCACGGCGGCCACGTCGCCCACGAACACCGGCTGCAGGCGCGTCTCGCCGCCCACCAGCGGCAGGGCCGGCGACACGGCGGCCATCTGGCCAAACCGGTTGAAGAACTGGTCCTCGGGGCCGAACACCACCGACGGACGGACGATCACCGCGCCCGGGAAGGCGGCGCGGACAGCCTCTTCGCCCTCGGCCTTGGTGCGGGCGTACTTGGAGTCCGAGTTGGCGTCGGCGCCGATGGCGCTGATCTGCACGAAGCGGCTGACGCCGGCGGCCTTGGCGCGTTCGGCGACGGTCTTGGCGCCCATCACATGGACGGCCTGGAATTTCTGACGGCCGCTCTCCCAGAGCAAGCCCACCATGTTGACGCAGGCTTCAGCGCCTTCGAGCGCCCGCGTCACCGAGGCGACGTTGCGGACATTGGCCTGAACCACCTCGATCTGGCCGACATCGCCCAGCATGCGCATGCGGTAGGCGAGGTTGGGCTGGCGCACCGCCACCCGTACGCGATGGCCCGCCTTGGCGAGCTGCCGCACGACCTGGCTGCCGACGAAGCCGGAGCCGCCGAACACCGTGACCAGACCTTGCATCTTGTATCCTCGTCGCCTGCGATGAAGCGGGGGATAGACGACCGCGAGGCGGTTCGCAACGAATTGCGCGATTTGTCGATTGACGTGGTCAAAAGCTTTCCCTAAACGTCCCGGCCTCGCGGCGATCCAAGCGGTTGCTTCGCGGGCCCAGGTGGCGGAATTGGTAGACGCGCTGGCTTCAGGTGCCAGTGACTGAAAGGTCGTGGAGGTTCGAGTCCTCTCCTGGGCACCACCCCCTACCAACCTTCGAAAGAAGGTCGGGGTGGCGCCACAAAGATCCTTCCGATGGATATCTCGTTCGCCGTGGCTATAGTGTCGCGCGCCCAAAGCGGGTGCGCGGGCGCCCGACGGCGCATGTCGTTCAGCCGCGTCGCCGGAGAATTCTGAAGCCTTGGCCAATTTTGTTCATGTGGGCGACCTGCCCGACGGCGTGTTCGCTGGCGCGACCGCGATCGCGATTGATTCGGAAACCATGGGCCTGCGCCTGGGACGCGACCCGCTGTGCGTGGTGCAGCTGTCGTCGGGCGACGGCAACGCGCACGTGGTGCAGCTGGACCGCTCCACCTATGACGCGCCCAATCTCAAGCGCCTGCTGACCGATCCGGCGATCCTGAAGCTTTTCCACTTCGGCCGCTTCGATATCGCCATGTTCCTGCTGCATCTGGGCGTGATGACCACGCCCGTCTACTGCACCAAGATCGCCTCGAAGCTGGCGCGCACCTACACCGATCGTCACGGCCTCAAGGACGTGACGCGCGAACTGCTGGGCGTGGAGCTGTCCAAGGCCCAGCAAAGCTCGGACTGGGGCGCGGCGACGCTGAGCCCCGAACAGCTGGCCTACGCCGCCTCCGACGTCCTTTATCTGCATGGTCTGCGCGATCGCCTCAACGCCATGCTCGAGCGCGAGGGCCGCATGGCCCTGGCCCAGGCCTCCTTCGACTTCCTGCCCCACCGCGCGGCCCTCGACCTGGCCGGGTGGGAGGATGTCGACATCTTCGCGCACACCTGACCATGACGGCGGTCTCGGCCACGGCGGGACGCTGCGATCGCCCGGGACCTGGGGCGATGGCGCAGGCGCTCGCGCCCGATCCGGACGCTGCGGGTCCTGCTGCCGGCCGGCATCGCCGGGATCCGCTGCGCGGGCCAGCGAAGTGGGCTGGCGCTCGATGGCAGCGGCCTCGCGGCCGGCCGCCGAGGCCAAGACCCAGATCCGCATGATCGCGCCGCGCTTCTATGGCCAGTCCAGCGACGGCCGCAGCTTCATGATCACCGCCCGCTCGGCCCTGCGCGACGACAAGGACATGATGATCGTGCGGCTGGAGGCGCCGACCCTGACCCTGGGCTTCGACGAGCCCCAGCCCAGCCGGGTGACGGCGAAGTCCGGCGTCTATCGCGAAGACACCCTGAAACTGCAGCTGAACGGCGATGTCCGCATCGACGACGGCGGCGGTTATCGCTTCGCGTCGGAGCAGGCCATGGTCGACACCATGACCGGAAATATCACCGGCGAGACCACAATGCTGGGCGAAGGCCCCACGGGGCAGGTGAAATCCAACGCTTACTCCGTATATGACAAGGGTGACCGCGTCGTTTTCAGGGGCGGGGTTCGCACTCGGCTCGAACGGAAGTAAGAAGACGCACGCGGCTTGGCCGTGAGCGCGAGAGATGAGGACTCTGACTTGAAGCAGCGTTGGATGGCGGCGGCGGCGATGACCGCACTGATCCTGGCGAGCGGCGGCGCGGCCTCCGCCCAGATCGCCAACGACTCCAGCGCGCCCGTGGATATCTCCGCGGACCAGCAGGAGAACATCAACAGCCAGTGCCGGACGATCTTCAGCGGTAATGTCGAGATGCTGCAGGACAAGAGCCGGATGCGCGCCAGCGTGGTCAACGCCTATTCCAAGCGCAAGCCTGGCCAGAGCGGCGCGAACGCCTGCGGCGATGTCGATCACATCGAGGCCGATGGCGACGTCTATTTCGTCAACCAGACCCAGACCGTGCGGGGCGACCACGCGGTCTATACCTATGCCAACGACACCATCGTGATCACCGGCAACGTCATCGTGCTGCGCGGCCAGGACGTGGCGCGCGGCGACCGGATGACGGTCAACACCAAGACCAATGACGTGAAGCTGGAATCCAACACCAAGGGTCGCGGCAAGCCGGGCCGGGTGCGGTCGGTGATCTATCCCGACGATTCCAAGGACCAGCAACCCGCCGCTGGCAATCGCTAGGGCCGCCCTGATGAAGATGACGCCCCTCGGCGACGCCAATCGCCCTGACGCCGCCGATCGCCTGGAGGACGGCCTGTTCGTCGACGCCATCGGCAAGTCGTTCGGCGACCGCCCGGTGGTCAAGAGCGTCTCCCTGCGCCTCAAGCGCGGTGAGGTCGCGGGCCTGCTGGGTCCCAACGGCGCGGGCAAGACGACCTGTTTCTACATGATCACCGGCCTGATCGCCGCCGACTACGGCTCGATCTATCTGGACGGCGAGGACATCACCGCCCAGCCGATGTTCCAGCGCGCGCGCCTCGGCGTCGGCTACCTGCCGCAGGAAGCCTCAATCTTCCGCGGCATGACGGTCGAGCAGAATGTCATGGCCGTGGTCGAGATGCGCGAGAAGAGCCAGCGCGCGGCCGCCGAGACGGTGACCAACATTCTCGAGGAACTGCGGATCACCCATATCCGCAAGTCGCCGGCCGTGGCCCTGTCGGGCGGCGAGCGCCGCCGTGTGGAAATCGCCAGGGCGCTGGCCAGCGAACCGTCCTTCATGCTGCTGGACGAGCCGTTCGCCGGTATCGACCCGCTGGCGATTGCCGACATCCGCGAGGTCATCGGCTATCTGAAGAAGCGCGGCATCGGCATCCTGATCACCGACCACAATGTTCGCGAGACGCTCGATATCATCGATCGCGCGTCAATCATTCACGCGGGCGAGGTGCTGTTCGAGGGTTCGCCCCAGGAAATCGTCGACGATCCCGAGGTGCGCCGCGTCTATCTGGGCGATCATTTCGCCGAGCGCGTTTAGAAACATTTCCTTGTAAAAAGAGAGCTTATCAGCGCGCGGCTATCCAGCCGCGCGCGATTTTCGGTGTGCCGCAACGGGACTGAAGGTCGCACCGGCCCGGATATTGCAGGCGTTGGTGAGCCGTTAACCTAGTTGCCCTTCAATGGGGATCGAAACCTATTCGATTTGCCCAGGAGGGCGCTTTGGCTCTCGGCCACCGACTAGAGCTCCGGCAGGGCCAGGGCCTCGTCATCACTCCGCAGCTGCAGCAGGCGATCAAGCTGCTGCAACTGTCGAATATCGAGCTCGACGCCTTCGTCGAGGCCGAGCTGGAGCGCAATCCGCTTCTGCAACGCGATGAGGGCGAGAGCGAACCCGCGACCGAGATGGAGCGCGAGCCGGCGGCGAGCGACCTGGGCGTCGACATCGTGGCCGAGGGATCGGCCAATCACGAGATGGACGCCACCCCCGACGATGTCTCGCCCGGCGAACGCGCCTCAGGTGACGGCGAGCAGGCCCAGGAGGCCGGCGGTCAGATCGACTGGTCACGCGCCGGCGGCGGCGGCTCTGTTCGAGCATGACGGCGAGTATGAAGGCGCCCTGACGGCCGTTCCGACCCTGTCCGAGCACCTCAACGGCCAGCTGGCCCAGGCCGGCCTGTCGGCGTCCGAACAGATGATCGCCGGCGTCCTGATCGACGGCGTCGACGAGGGCGGCTATCTGCGCCTGGACCTGGCCGAGACGGCCGAGCGGCTGGGCTGCGCCCAGACCCTGGTCGAAAGCGTCCTAACCGTGCTCCAGGGCTTTGAGCCCACCGGCGTGTTCGCCCGCGACGTCCGCGAATGCCTGGCCCTGCAGCTGAAGGATCAGAACCGCTACGATCCGGCCATGGCCGCCCTGCTCGACAATCTCGACATGCTGGCCCGCCGCGACATGAACGGCCTTCGCCGACTCTGCGGCGTGGATGACGAAGACCTGCGCGAGATGATCGCCGAGATCCGCGCCCTGACGCCCCGCCCGGGCGCGGCCTTCAACAGCGACACCGCCGAGACCCTGGTGCCGGACGTCCATGTCCGCGAGGGCCTGGGCGGCATGTGGCATGTCGAGCTCAATACCGACACCCTGCCCCGGGTGCTGGTGGATCAGCGCTATCACGCCCGAGTGTCCAAGGGCGCGCGGACCGACCAGGAAAAGACCTTCGTCTCCGACTGCATGGCCACCGCCAACTGGCTGGTGAAGAGCCTGGACCAGCGAGCCAAGACCATCCTGAAGGTCTCCAGCGAGATCGTGCGCCAGCAGGACGGCTTCCTGGCCTTTGGCGTCGAGCATCTGCGTCCGCTGAACCTGAAGACCGTCGCCGACGCCATCGGCATGCACGAAAGCACGGTCAGCCGGGTCACCTCGAACAAGTACATCGCCACCCCGCGCGGCGTGTTCGAGCTGAAGTTCTTCTTCACCTCGGCCATCCAGTCGTCCGAAGGCGGAGAGGCGCACTCGGCCGCCAGTGTCCGTCACAAGATCAAGGGCCTGGTTGACGCCGAGAAGGTCGAGAAGGACGTCCACTCCGACGACGCCATCGTCGAGATCCTGAAGGCGGCCGGCGTCGACATCGCGCGCCGCACCGTGGCAAAGTATCGCGAGGCGCTGCGTATTCCGTCATCGGTCGAGCGTCGGCGGCTGATGAAGGAAGCCTGCTGATCAAATCGGCCGGCGCGTCATATCTTCACGACCCATTCTCCTGATCGGCGTTATAGGATCGCGGACCAGGAGCCAGCATGCCTACCGAAAGCCTAGCTGATGTGATCGAGGGATTTGGCGAGGACGTTCGTCCGATCCTCACCGTCGGTCAGATGCTGGAGGCTTTCGACAGTCGCGCCTTCGGGGCGATGCTGTTCGTGTTCGGCGCGCTGAACTGCCTGCCGCTGCCGCCGGGCTCCTCGACGATCCTCAGCCTGCCCATCCTGCTTCTGGCCCCCCAGATCGCCCTGGGCGCCGACGCGCCATGGCTGCCGCGCCGGATGATCGACCGGCCGGTCAGGCGCGACGATCTGCGCGGCCTCTTCCGCAAGCTCACCCCGGTGGTCAAGCGGATGGAACTGATCACCAAGCCGCGCCTGGGGTGGCTGTTCACGCCGCTGGGCGAGCGGATGATCGGGGTGGTGTGCACCCTGCTGGCGCTTGTACTCATTTTGCCAATCCCTTTGGGCAACCTCGCGCCCGGCGCCACGGTCGCCATGCTGTCGCTGGCCCTGCTGCAAAGAGACGGCCTTCTGGCCCTGGCGGGCTATCTGATGGCCTTTGTGAGCCTGGGCCTGCTGTTCGTCAGCGCCGGGGTCGTGACGGCCGCCGTTCACAAGATCATCGGTCTTGTTTCGAGCTTTTTCTGAACCCATTACGGCCGCTTGACACCGCCCCTGGACAGGCGCGTTGTTACGGCATGCAAGTCCAAGTCTCCGGCAAGCATGTCGACGTTGGTGAGGCTCTGCGAGCGCGAGTCTCCGACGAAATCACCCTGAGCATCGGCAAGTATTTTGACCGCGGCGGCGCCGCCGACGTGGTCATCAGCAAGGAGGGCCACGCCTTCCGCGCCGACTGTTCGGTAAAGCTGGCTTCGGGTCAGCAACTCCTTAGCCACGGATCGGGCGGTGACGCCCATGCGGCGTTTGACGCCGCCCTGGCCAAGATCGAGACAAGGATCAGGCGCTACAAGCGACGACTGAAAAGTCACTCCATCGCGGCCACGGCCAAGCAGGCCGAGAACGCCGCGATGTACGTGCTGCGAGCTCCCGACATCGATGACCACGAGGATGACGATTGGGGCGGTGATGAAGACCATCCCGCCGGCGCGCCCTCGGCGATGATCATCGCCGAGACGCAGGCCTCGTTGAAGATAATGACCGTTTCCATGGCTGTCATGGAACTGGACTTGACCGAGTCCCAGGCAATCGTGTTTAGGAACGCCGCTCACGACGGATTGTCCGTGGTGTACAGGCGGCCAGACGGAAATATCGGCTGGATCGACCCCGAACGCACGAAGTCGCTGAACGGGAACGGGTCAACCGCGAGCTAACGGATTCCTGTCAGGATCCTGGACGTTCGGGGGAAACCCTCAGCAACGGCGTTTCGGCGACCGACAGCGAGCGAGCGTTTAAGTCCATGACTATCGCCGATCTCTTGGACCCTGGGGGCGGTGGCGCTACGCGTCAGCGCGCCGGGCAAGCGTCAGGTGCTCGGCGTCATCGCCGACGTCGCCGCCCGGATTCTGGGCGTCGACGCCGACGTGGTGCTGGAAGGCCTGATGGAGCGCGAGGCGGCCGGTTCGACCGGCGTCGGCCAGGGCGTGGCCATTCCCCATGCCCGCATCGAGGGCCTGGATCGCGTGCGCGCCATCTTCGTGCGCCTGGAAACGCCGGTGGCGTTCGGGTCTGCTGATGACAAGCCCGTGGACCTGCTGCTGGCCCTGCGCGCGCCCGCCCGAGGCCAACGCCCTGCACCTGCGGTCGCTGGCGCGGGTGTCGCGCATGATGCGCCAGCCCGAGCTGCGCGAAGGCCTGCGTCAGGCGCGATCGGCCGACGCCGTGCACGTGCTGCTGGCGCATGAGGCGACCAGCAGCGCGGCCTGACGTCCTTGGTCTGAGGTTTTTCACGCGCTGACCGCGTCACGCGCCATCAGCCTGCGAGGCGCGGAGGAACGCTCCGCGCCCAGAGGATCAGTGCACCGAAACCGGCGCCAGTTCATGGGCGATGGCGGCCGCGACTGCCGTATCGCGATCGACCATCACGGCCAGCCGCGCGCCGTCGGCGCGGCAGACGGCATAGAGCGTCTGGTCGGGGCTGAGATCGAAGTCGGTCATGCCGACGGGCGCGTCTGCGAGGATTTCGGCGGCCTTGATCGGCCGGACATAGACCAGGTCCGGGGCGCCGAGCGCGGCGAAGGCTTCTGTCGTAAAGACCGAGGCTTGGGGATTAGGCGTCATGATGACCACCTCCTTCGAATAGGGAACGCGCCGCATCACGCCCGGTTCAAGGGCTGCCTGGCGCGTGGGAAAGTCTGTCGCCGGCGGCGAGACGAAAATCGCGACGCCGGTCAGGCGACTGAGCGAATGGGGATGCGCTTGACCAGACGCTCAGGGCGCGGCCGGGCCAGGTCGATATGCAGCAGGCCGTGCTCCAGGGTCGCCGCCGTGACCTCTATGCCTTCGGCCAGCACGAAGGTGCGAACAAAGCCCCGCGCCGCGATACCGCGATGCAGGAACGCCCTGTCGGCCTCGGTCCGGCTCTCAGGCTCGCGCTTGCCCGCCACCACCAGTTGGCCGCCCTCGACGGTCACATGCAGCTGTTCGGGCGAGAACCCGGCGACGGCCAGGGTGATGCGCACCCCGTGATCGCCGCGCTGCTCGACATTGTAGGGCGGATAGCTTTCGGACGCGGCCTTGGCCGCGCGTTCGATCAGATCTCGGGTGTGTTCGAAGCCCAGGAGAAACGGGCTGTCGAACAGGATCGTTCGGGTCATCGCGAAGTCCTTCGCAAAAGCGACTTCGTTCGCGCGGTCATGGCCCGGGATCGGCGCCTGGCCGCGCAACGTGAAACTAAGGTGGAGAGCCGCGAGCCCCTTTCAAGTCTTCGGCAGTCCGTGGTGACGTTTAGGCGACTGACAGGTCGGCGGTTGGCCGCTCCGGCGCTTTCATCTTTCGTTAGCGGACAAGTCGCTCATAATTAAGGGAAATTAAGCGCGAACACCCATCAAGCCTTAACTGTGCGAGCTTAAGAACGCAGGGAATTCGGAGAAAGCTCATGGCCCCGGCGCGTTCGACATCCCCCGTCCTTGACAGCTCGCCGTCCTCGCTGGACGTCGTTGCGGATCCCCCGTCGGTTCGTTTGGCGCCCAAAGCCGTCACGGCCGATCACACGGGCGAGGCGCCCATCTCGCCGGCCCGCCTCCAGCAGGCCCTGATCGAGGCCTCCCTGACCGCCGCAGCCCCCCGCTATCCCCGGGCGGCCCGGTTGGGCTTCATGGTGGGTATGTCGGTCGCGCTGTGGGCCGCGATCATCGGCTCCGCCAGACTGTTCATCGGCTAAAAGCGTCCCTGGCCCGGCCGCGATTTGGGCTGCCGGTTCTGATCACGAATACGGGCGGCTCAAGGTCACCCCGGGCCTCGCTTCCCGATCCGCCTGTGAGCCGATACGCGCCGCGCTCGTTGCGGTGTCGCGCGGGTTGGGGGCTTCATAAATTGCGGTTGGCCAGCACTCATGGCTTGCCCCTGCCGGGGTGGCTCATGTCGCGGCGGCTTCTCGTCGCCAGCCTGTGTGACCGTCTACACCAACGCGCGCAATGCCTGACTCCTCAGGGACGAACGTCAGCACCACCCAGAAATGGGAAACGGCCGCTCCCTTTAGGGAAGCGGCCGTTTTGGTGGAGCTTAGCGGAGTCGAACCGCTGACCTCTTGCATGCCATGCAAGCGCTCTACCAGCTGAGCTAAAGCCCCGAGGTCCTCTGGTTTCCCAAGAGCACCCTGGTGGTTCGCGTCGTGTCCGGAACTGGTCGGCCCCGCGCGAGGCGCGATGCCTATGCCGGAGGGTTTTTGGATCAACCCTCCCGGCGAACTTTTTCGAAGAATTTTTCGAAGGCTGTTTCAGGCCCTACAGATCGTCGTCGTCAGCGCCCGGAAGACCTTCGATTTCGTCTTCCAGAGCGTCGTCGTCGTCCTCGTCCTCGAGGAACGGCACGTCGTCGGCCTCGTCTTCGGCGAGATCCTCGTCCTCGGCGAAGTCGACGCCCAGATCGTCACCGCCCGCAGGGGTCGGCGCGCCCGGATCGGCGTCCTCGTCGTCGGTCTCGATGACGTCCGGCTCGACCTTGTCGATTTCCGGGGTCTCATCGACCTCGTCCTCGAAGCCATCCTCGTCCTTGGGAGCGGGGGCGGGCTTCTCGTCCTCGGCGTCATAATCCGGCGTGACAGCGCGAGCCCGGACGCGGCGCGATTTCAGCGCCTCTTCCGGGTCGAACGACTCGCCGCATTTGGGGCAGACCGCCGGACGGCGGCCGAGGTCATAGAATTTCGATTGGCAGTTGGGGCAAATTTGTTTTGCGCCCAATTCGGGATTGGCCAAGAGGCGAACCTTTGATCCAGATGGGAAAAGCGGCCGGTGACTTGCCATGACCAAGGCCCGCTGTCAAAAGCAATCCCCTCGCGAAAACCACCAAGATCAGGGAGCCGGTTTCGGCATGACGGCTGCTGGACTGAAGAGCGGGCCTGGCGGGGCCCTTCGCGGCGTCGTCCGGGCCCCCGGCGACAAGTCGATTTCGCACCGCTCGATGATCCTCGGCGCCCTGGCTAAGGGCACCACCACGGTCGAGGGTTTGCTGGAGGGCGATGACGTCCTGGCCACCGCCCGCGCCATGCAGGCCTTCGGCGCCCGGGTCGAACAGGAGGGCGTCGGTCGCTGGCGGATCGAGGGCAATGGCGGCTTTGCCGAGCCCTTGGATGTCATTGACTGCGGCAATGCTGGCACCGGCGTGCGCCTGATCATGGGCGCGGCGGCCGGATTTCCCATCTGCTCCACCTTCACTGGCGACGCCTCCCTGCGCGGCCGGCCGATGGGCCGGGTGCTGGATCCCCTAGCCCGCATGGGCGCGACCTGGTTTGGTCGCGACAAGGGCCGACTGCCCCTGACCCTGAAGGGCGGAAACCTGCGCGGCCTGACCTATCGGCTGCCAATGGCCTCGGCCCAGGTAAAGTCGGCCGTGCTGCTGGCCGGCCTGCAGGCCGAGGGCGGCGTCGAGGTCATCGAGCCGGAAGCCACGCGCGACCATACCGAGCGCATGCTGCGCGCCTTCGGCGCCGAAGTGATCGTGGAAGATCGCGACGGCGTCCGCCACATCCGCCTTCCCGAGGGCCAGGCTCTGACCGGAACCCACGTGTCGGTGCCCGGCGATCCGTCGTCGGCCGCTTTCCCGCTGGTCGCCGGCCTGATCGTTCCAGGCTCTGAAGTCACGGTCGAGGGCGTGATGCTCAACGTTCTGCGCACCGGCCTATTCACGACGCTGCAGGAGATGGGCGCGGACCTGGTGATCTCGAACGTCCGGATGTCCAGCGGCGAAGAGGTTGGCGACATCACCGCCCGCTATTCGCCGCTCAAGGGCGTCGTCGTGCCGCCCGAACGGGCGCCGGCGATGATCGACGAATATCCGATCCTGGCCGTGGCCGCCGCCTTCGCCGAGGGCGAGACGGTGATGCGCGGCGTCGGCGAGATGCGGGTCAAGGAAAGCGATCGCATCAGCCTGACGGCCAATGGCCTGAAAGCCTGTGGCGTGCAGGTGGTGGAAGAGCCGGAAGGCTTCATCGTCACCGTTTTCGGCGGCCCGGTACGCGGCGGCGCGACCGTGACCACCCACGGCGATCACCGCATCGCCATGAGCCACCTCGTTCTGGGCCTCGCCGCCCAGCAGGGCGTGGCGGTGGACGAGCCGGGCATGATCGCCACCAGCTTCCCGGGTTTCGCGGACATGATGCGCGGCCTCGGCGGCGACCTGTCGGAAGCCTGAGCATGGCCTTCGTCATCGCCGTCGACGGCCCCGCCGCCTCCGGCAAGGGCACGGTCGCCAGCCGGCTGGCGGCGCTCTACGGCTATGAGATGCTGGATACGGGCCTGCTCTACCGGGCGGTCGGAGTGCGCCTGCTGAACACGGGCGGTGATCTGGACGACGCGGTCGCCGCCGAGGCCGCCGCGAAGGGCCTGGACCTCTCCGAGCTGGAAAGCGCCCAGGTGCGCACCCGCGCCGCCGGCGAGGCCGCCAGCCGGGTGGCGGTGCATCCAGGCGTCCGCACGGCCCTGTTCGCCCTGCAGCGCGATTTCACCGCCCGTGAGCCGGGCAGCGTGATCGACGGCCGCGACATCGGCACGGTCATCGCCCCCGAGGCGCCGGCCAAGCTTTACGTGACCGCCAGCCCGGAAATCCGCGCGGAGCGGCGCTGGAAACAGCTGTCGGGCCAGGGCGAGACGGTCAGCTATGACGACGTTCTGGCCGACATCCGCAAGCGCGACGCCCGCGACGGCGGCCGCGAGAGCGCGCCCATGACCCAGGCCCCAGACGCCGTCTTGCTCGACACGTCGGAAATGACTATAGAGCAGGCCTTCGATGCGGCCCGCCGCATTGTCGAGACGGCGCGCGCCCGGTCGGGAAACCTCCCGGGCTAATCTAACGCCCGCCTCGCCGCCGCTTAGGAAGCTGCGGATCCGCATCAAAAATCACCCAACCCGGAATCCCCAGAACCGTCATCCGACGGCCTTCGCCAATGGGGCGTCCCTCAACACGAGACTAAACATCAGCATGGCTGACGATATGAGCTTCAACCCGACGCGCGACGATTTCGAAGCGCTGCTTAACGATTCCATGGGCGGCCGCGACTTCCAAGAAGGCACCGTCGTCAAGGGTATCGTTGTCGGGATCGAGAAAGACTTCGCGATCATCGACGTCGGTCTGAAGACCGAAGGTCGCGTTCCCCAGAAGGAATTCGGCGTCGACGAAACCGGCAAGCCCACCATCAAGGTCGGCGACTCGGTCGAAGTCTTCCTGGAACGCCTGGAAAACGCCCTGGGCGAAGCGGTCATCAGCCGCGAAAAGGCCAAGCGCGAAGAAGCCTGGACCCGTCTGGAAGGCGTCTACGCCCAGAACGTCCCGGTGCTCGGCGCCATCGTCGGTCGCGTCAAGGGCGGCTTCACCGTCGACCTCGGCGGCGCCTCGGCGTTCCTGCCCGGCTCGCAAGTCGACATCCGCCCCGTGCGCGACGTCGGCCCGCTCATGGGCAAGGAACAGCCCTTCGCCATCCTCAAGATGGACCGTCCGCGCGGCAACATCGTCGTGTCGCGTCGCGCCATCCTGGAAGAAGCTCGCGCCGAGCAGCGCACCGAACTGGTGTCGCAGCTGCAAGAGGGTGAAATCCGCGAAGGCGTCGTCAAGAACATCACCGACTACGGTGCGTTCGTTGACCTGGGCGGCATCGACGGCCTGCTGCACGTGACCGACATGAGCTGGAAGCGCGTCAACCACCCGAGCCAAGTGCTCGCCGTGGGCGACACCGTGAAGGTCCAGATCGTCAAGATCAACCCGGACACCCAGCGCATCAGCCTCGGCATGAAGCAGCTGCAGTCGGATCCGTGGGATGGTGTTGAAGCCAAGTACCCGGTCGGCGCCAAGTTCACGGGCCGCATCACCAACATCACCGATTACGGCGCGTTTGTTGAGCTGGAAGCCGGCGTTGAAGGCCTGGTCCACGTCTCGGAAATGTCCTGGACCAAGAAGAACGTCCACCCCGGCAAGATCGTCTCGACCTCGCAAGAAGTCGACGTGGTCGTGCTGGACGTCGATCCGTCCAAGCGTCGTGTGTCGCTGGGCCTGAAGCAGGCTCTGGCCAACCCGTGGGATTCGTTCCTCGAAACCCACCCGGTCGGCTCGACCGTCGAAGGCGAAGTCAAGAACGCGACCGAATTCGGTCTGTTCATCGGCCTCGACAACGACATCGACGGCATGGTGCACCTGTCGGACATCGACTGGAGCGCCTCGGGCGAAGAAGCCATGGCCCGCTACAAGAAGGGCGACATGGTCAAGGCGAAGGTTCTCGACGTCGACGTCGAGAAGGAACGCATCTCGCTGGGCATCAAGCAGCTGGGCGGCGATCCGATGTCGGGCGACACCTATCGCAAGGGTCAGACCGTCACCGTCACCGTGACCGAAGTGACCACCGGCGGCATCGAAGTTCGCTTCGGCGAAGACGACGCCCTGATGACCGCCTTCATCCGCAAGTCGGACCTGTCGCGCGATCGTCAAGAACAGCGCCCCGAGCGCTTCGCCGTGGGTGACCGCGTCGACGCTCAGATCACCAACATCGACAAGGCGGCTCGCCGCGTTTCGATGTCGATCAAGTCGCTGGAAATGGCCGAAGAGAAGGAAGCCATCGAGCAGTTCGGCTCGTCGGACTCCGGCGCTTCGCTGGGCGACATCCTGGGCGCGGCTCTCCGCGAACGGGCCACCCCGAAGGAATAGTCTTCTCTCTCATCCGAGACTGAAGTCAGCGGCGGCCGGAGCAATCCGGCCGCCGTTTTCTTTGCGCCCTGCCTGGCTAACCCATTGGTCCGCCGGAGGTTTAGTAAAGACTGCGGCCACCATGGCGGGATGAAGCAGCGTCTTTCTTGTCGCCGAGATCACCTTGGTTCACCTTGACCGCCCTTGGGCTGAATCGAGACTTTCACATGCGCGAAAATGTCGATTCAGGGATATCCGACGCCCGAAATCGGCGCCTGTCGGCTAGTTCTATCCTGCCTTGGATCGGGCGCGCGGCCCGGCCGCGAACGAGAATCGCAAGCAGCCTCTTGAAGACTCAACCACCCTTGGGCAAAGGTCCCGTCGCGCCAGTTCTCCCTCCGGCGCCGGGGATATCGATGATCAAGTCTGAACTCATCGCCAGGCTCGCGAATGAAAATCCGCACCTGACGCAGAAGGACGTCGAGCGCGTGGTCGGCGTGATCCTGGAGCGCATGATCGGTGCGCTCGAAGGTGGCGGCCGCGTGGAACTGCGGGGCTTCGGCGCCCTGTCGGTGCGTTCGCGTCCGGCCCGCTCGGGTCGCAACCCGCGCACGGGCGAAACGGTCGATGTTCGCGCCAAGCACGTGCCCTTTTTCAAGAGCGGCAAGGAACTGCGCGCCCGCCTCAACGCCGACGAGTAGTCGACGCGCAATCTTGACCTGAATGGGCGAACGCCTTCAGCCTCGCGGCGGGTTCAGTCACCGGCGAGGTTATGGCGCATGAGCATCTTCAAGGAATTCCGCGAGTTCATCTCGCGCGGCAACGTCGTCGATCTGGCCGTGGGCGTGATCATCGGCGCGGCGTTCAACGGCATCGTCAAGAGCCTGGTCGACCAGGTGATCATGCCGCCGATCGGTTTGCTCACCGGCGGCCTGGACTTCTCCAAGCTGGAATGGGTGCTCAAGCCCGAGGATCCGGCCACCGAAGCCATCGAGAAGGTCGCCGTGCAGTACGGCGCCTTCATCAACACCCTGATCCAGTTCCTGATCGTCGCGGCCGTGGTCTTCCTGCTGGTCAAGCTGGTCAACAGCATCCGCCGCGCCGAGGCCGCCGAGCCCGCTCCGGCCGCGCCTGCGGCCCCGACGGCGCAGGAGACGCTGCTGATGGAAATCCGCGACCTGCTGGCCAGGCCCTCGGCCCCGGCAAGCCCTGCGGCGACCCCGAAGGCGGCTGCCGCGCCCAAGGCGGCCTCGACGGCCAAGTCCGCAGCCAAGGCCCCGGCGCCCAAAGCGGCCAAGCCCAAGGCCTAGGGTCAGGCCCTCAGGGCGCCGGCGCGGCCTGGGGCGCGATACACGCCCCGGGCTTCACGCCGCCCGCCAGTAGAGCCGCCCAGGCGCCCTCTGCGTCCTCGGCGAACTGGAAGAGTTCCAGGTCCTTGGCGGCGATCATGCCGTGCTCGGCCAGGGCGTCGAAATTCAGCACCGCGCGCCAATAGCTTTCATCGACCAGCACGATGGGGATCGGCGGAGCCTTGCCCGTCTGGCGCAGGGTCAGGATCTCGAACAGTTCGTCGAAGGTGCCAAAGCCGCCCGGGAAAACCACCAGGGCGTTGGCGCGCATGGCCAGATGCATCTTGCGCATGGCGAAATAGTGGAAGCGAAACGACAGTTCCGGCGTCGCATAGGGATTGGGCGACTGCTCGTGGGGCAGGGTGATGTTGAAGCCCACTGACGGGGCCCCGGCCTCGAACGCGCCCCGGTTGGCCGCTTCCATGATCCCGGGGCCCCCACCCGTGGCGATCACATTGTCTCGCGGCCCCATCGCGCCCAAGGCGCCGCCGCGCTCGGAGGCCAGCCGGCCAAATGCGCGCGCCGTGGCGTACCACTCGGCCTGACGGCCCGGCCCGTGCTCTCCCACGCGGGCGCTGCCGAACACCACGATGGTTGATCGCACGCCCCAGGTCCGCAGCGCTTCCTCGGCCTTGGCGTATTCCAGCAGGAACCGCACCCCGCGCATGGAATCGCCCAGCAGGAAGTCCTGATCGAGCGCGGCCAGCCGATAGGAGGGCGAGGCCATATGGGCGGCGTTGTCGGGCATGGGATCTCCAGCGGTGGTCACGGGCAGCGCCCGGCGTCTCGGAACAGCCTGGAGAGCCGTCCGGGAAGCCGGGCGCCGATCGCTACTTACCGCTGGTCAGGGTGGGGCTGTCCAGATCCAGCTTGGCGGCCGGGATCACCGTCGCGCCGGGTACGGCCTTGGTCAGGGCTTCGCCCATGACCTTGGCGTCGCCGGCCACGATGACGCTGGTCTGGCTTGGGTCCAGCAGGCCCTTGGCGAAGGCCTGGACGTCGCCGGCGCTGACCGCCTCCACCTTGCTGGCATAGACCTTGATCTCGTCCAGGGGCACGCCGTAGACGGCCAGGTTGCCGAGGATATTGGCCAGGCCTTCCGAAGTGCCCAGGTCACGGCCAAAGCCGCCGACCAGCACCGACTTGCGGGCGGTCAGTTCGCTGGCCGTGGCGGGCTCGGCGGCCAAGCGGGTCAGTTCCGAGCGGACCAGACCCACCACCTCGCCGGCCGACTCGTTCTTGGTCTGCACGCGAGCCGCGAAGCCGCCGAACTGGCCTTGCGGCGTCAGGCTGGATCCCGCGCCATAGGACAGGCCGCGCTTGATGCGGATTTCCTGGTTCAGACGCGAACTGAAGCCGACGCCCAGCACGGTGTTGGCCACCAGGCCCGAATAGTAGCTGGGATCGGCGCGGGTGATGGCCGGCTTCGCCAGCACCACCGAAGCCTGGCCCGTGCCCGGCAGGTCGATGACCAGGTTGCGGGGCTTGTAGGTCGTCGGGGCTGCCGGCTTGGCCGGCGGCGGCGTCGCGGGCTTGGCCCAGCCGCCAAACGCCTGCTCGGCCAGGGCGAAACCCGCTTCCGGCGTCAGGTTGCCGGTCAGCACCAGGATGGCGTTGTCCGGACGCCAGGTGGCGGCGTGGATCTTGGCCAGGTCCTCACGCTTGATCTTGGGCAGCGAGCCCGGCGTGCCGCCGGCGACATGGCCATAGGCCGAGCCGCCATAGAGGATGGCCGGGGTGGCGAAGCCGGTCAGGCCGCGAGGGCTCTGGAAAGACACCGACAGGCCATCGAGGGTCTCGGTCCGCACGCGGTCCAGCTCGTCGGCCTTGAAGGCCGGATTCTGGGCGACGTCGGCCATGATCGCCATCGCGGCGGGGGCCTTGTCGGCGATGACGCTGAGGGTCAGGGACGAGGACTCCCAGCCCGAGCCGGCTTCCAGATTGGCGCCCAGAGCTTCGGTCTGACGGGCGATATCGACCGCGCCGCGCGTCTTGGTGCCTTCGGTCAGCAGCTCCGAGGTCAGGCTGGACGTGCCGGCCAGGCCCGCCGGGTCAGAGCTGGCGCCGCCGCGCACGGTCAGGTCCGCCGTGATCAGCGGCAGGTCGCTGGACTTGGCGACGATGACGCGCAGGCCGTTGGCCAGGGTGCGCTCGGTGGGAACCGGCAGCACGGCCGGGACCGGCGCGGCGACGGCCGGCGGCTTCTGACGCTCGGCCTCGGGCGCCAGGGTGGTGACCATGCCGTCGAACTTCACCGAGGCGACCTTGGGCGCCACCGGGGTGACATCCTTCTCGCCCTTGGGGCGGGCCGATTCCGGCAGGTAGCGGATGACCGTGCGGCGATCATCGGCCAGATAGGTCTTGGCCACGCGCTGGACGTCGGACGCGGTCACGGTCTGCAGGTCGGCCAGGTCGGTATTGGCGCGGGCGGCGTCGCCCTCGGTCTGCAGGGCGTAGCCGATGGCGAACGCGCGGCCGTCGATCTCCTCGCGCTTGCGCACGGCGTCGGCCAGCAGGCCGGTCTTGGCCTCGGCCAGTTCGGCGGCGGTGGGCGGGGCGTCGCGCAGACGGGCGACCTGGGCGCGCAGGGCCGTTTCGCCCTGCTCGGCAGTCTTACCGCCGGCCATGATCGCGCCGACATAGAAGATGCCGGGCTGGGCGTTGCCATTGCCCGCGAGAAGGCCGCCTGGGCGACCTGCTGGTCATAGACCAGGCTGTTGTAGAGCCGCGAGGACTTGCCGCCCGACAGGATGGCGTCCAGCACGGTCAGGGCCGCCGCGTCCGGGTCGGACGGCCGACGGGGCCTGCCAGCTGATCGCCACGGCCGGCAGCGGCACGTTGGGGCCATAGGTGTTGACGGTCTTGGGACCGGTGCGGGCCGGCTCGACCACGGTCACCTTGGGCAGGGGCGTCGACGGCGTCTTCAGCGGCGCGAAATACTTGTCGATCATCGCCGACAGCTGCGCCTCGTCGAAATTGCCGGCCACGATCAGGGCGGCGTTATCGGGGCGGTAGTAGGTGGCGTGGAAGGCGCGGACGTCATCGACGGTGGCCGCATCCAGCTCTTCGATCGAGCCGATGCCCGGGCGCTTGTAGGGGTGGTCGGTGAACGACTGCTGGGTGATGTAGAGCGAAAACAGGCGGCCATACGGATTGGCCAGCACGCCCTGGCGCAGCTCTTCCTTCACGACATTACGCTCGGAAACGAAGGTCGGCTCGTCGATCACCAGGGTCGAGAGGCGGTCAGCCTCGGCCCACAGCAGGCGCTCCAGGTGATTGGCCGGCACTACTTCGTAGTAGTTGGTGAAATCGTCCCAGGTGGAGGCGTTGTTGAAGCCGCCGACATCCTCCGTCAGGCGGTCGAGCGTCTCGCTGGGCATGTTGCGGGTCGACTTGAACATCAGGTGTTCGAACAGGTGCGCGAAGCCCGAGCGGCCGTTGGGATCGTCCTTGGAGCCCACGCCGTACCAGACCTGCACCGAGACGTTCGGCGTGGTCGTGTCACGCGCCGTGAACACCTTCATGCCATTGGCCAGCACCCGCTCCTTGTAGACGATGGGCGGCACGGCGATCGTCGCATCGGCGACGGGCGCGGCGAAGGCCATCGGCGACAGGGCGGTGGTGGACAGGGCCAGCGCCACGAGGGCGGCCTTGGCGGCGGGACGGATCATGCGGTGAGCTCCAGCAACACGGTTGGCCCGACCCTATCACCGCGCCGCGAGAGCGAAACCTTACCGTCCTGTCATGATGGGGCGGCGAGGTTCCGCGGAGACTGGCCGGCGGCGCGTGAAAACCTCGTCCTTCGACAAGCTCAGGATGAGGTTTTCGAATGTCGAGCTCTCCAGTAGCCCTCATCCTGAGCCTGTCGAAGGACGAGGGTAGGCCCACTGAAGGCGCCCAGCCCAAGGTCTACGGAGCTTAGGTCGTCGGCGGCTCCAGGATGAAGCGGGCGCGCACGGCGGGCGAGGGCGTCATGCAGACGTCCTTCTTGCCCATCAGCCGATAGCGGTTGGCGGCGATCCAGTCATAGACCTTGTCGGCCGGTCCTTTGGGCAGGCGATCGACAAAGGCCAGCCAACGCCAGGGCGCGTCCAGCCGGCGCAGCAGGGCGCCGATGGCGGCGGTCTTCGCCAGGGCGCGGCCGTGGTCGAGGAAGAGGAAGCTGGCCGGATTGTCCGGATCAATCCCGTGCGCCACGGCCAGCTGTCGGCCATAGGGCGACTGGATCGGGGTGAAGCGGATCACGCCCCGACGATCCAGTTTCAACACCAGGGCGACAGATCCCGAACAGAGATTGCAGACGCCGTCAAACAGCCACAGGCCATCGGGCGCGCTGTCGGTCATGACGCGATCTCGCACTCGCGGCGCAGGGCCCGCAAGGCGTCAGGCACGTCACGTCGCATCAGGCCGCTGAGGATGGGCAGGGGCAGGGCGAACGGCGCGCTGGCCCACAACTCGTAGGTCACCCGGGTGGTCGTTCCGCCGTTCAGCGCCTGCAGCGTCCAGGTCCCCTCGCAGGCGCGGATGTCGCCGCCCACGCAGGTGAAGCGGATCGTCCGGTCGGGGTCGAGCTCGACCCGGGAGATCGAGCGTACGGTCGGCAGGAAAAAGCCCCATTTGACCAGGTGCTCACGCAGTTCGGAACGACCGTCCGGGGCGCGGGAGATCACCCGGCAGGCCTTGACGCCGGGGGTCATGCGCCCCGCGCGCTCGCAGTCCAGAATGGTGCGCCAGACCACCGCGACCGGGGCGGGGATGTCGATCGCCGCCCTGACGGTCCCGCGATGGCCTTGCGGGTCGGCATGGGCCTCAACGGGGACCTCGCCGGCCCGCAGGCTGTTGCTCCAGTCGGGCGCGGACCCGGCCGGACCGGCGAGGGCGAGCCACACAAAAAGGGGAAACAGCCGGCGCATAGCGTTCAGGCTAACGCGTCAGCGGCCCTGACGTCACGCGCCCGCGCGATTTTTCACCAGATCATCGACCACCGAGGGGTCAGCCAGGGTCGAGGTGTCGCCCAGACTGCCCAGCTCATTCTCGGCGATCTTGCGCAGGATGCGGCGCATGATCTTGCCCGAGCGGGTCTTCGGCAGGCCGGGGGCCCACTGGATCACGTCCGGCGCGGCGAAGGGGCCGATCTCGTGACGCACCCACAGGACCAGGGCCTTGCGCAGTTCCTCGGTGGGCTCGACCCCGGCGTTGAGGGTGACATAGGCGTAGACGCCCTGGCCCTTGATGTCGTGCGGGCAGCCGACGACGGCGGCTTCGGCGACCGTCTCATGGGCCACGAGCGCGCTCTCGATCTCGGCCGTACCCAGGCGGTGGCCCGAGACGTTGATCACGTCATCGACCCGGCCGGTGATCCAGTAATAGCCGTCGGCGTCGCGGCGGCAGCCGTCGCCGGTGAAATACTTGCCCGGATAGGTCGATGAAATAGGTCTCGAAGAACCGGCTGTGGTCGCCATAGACCGTGCGCATCATGCCGGGCCAGCTATCGGTGATGACCAGGTTGCCCTCGGTCGCGCCGTCCAGCACCAGACCTTCCGCGTCGACCAGCTGCGGCTTGACGCCGGGCAGCGGCTTGGAGGCCGAGCCGGGCTTGAGGTCGGTCGCGCCGGGCAGCGGCGTGATCAGCATGCCGCCGGTCTCGGTCTGCCACCAGGTGTCGACGATCGGCAGTTTCGCCTTGCCGACGACGCGGTGGTACCAGAGCCAGGCCTCGGGATTGATTGGCTCGCCGACGCTGCCCAGCAGGCGCAGGCTCGACAGGTCGTTCTTGGTGACGTGGTCGTCGCCCTCGCGCATCAGGGCCCGCAGGGCCGTGGGGGCGGTGTAGAAGATCTCGACCTTGTGCTTGTCGATCACCTCCCAGAACCGGCTGGGAGTGGGATAGTTGGGCACGCCCTCGAAGATCAGGCTGGTCCCGCCATTGGCCAGCGGGCCGTAGACCACGTAGCTGTGGCCCGTCACCCAGCCCACGTCGGCCGTGCACCAGAAGACTTCACCCGGCTTGTAGTCAAACACCGCCCAGAAGGTCCACGACGCCCAGGCCAGATAGCCGCCGGTGGTGTGCAGCACGCCCTTGGGTTTGCCCGTCGAGCCGGAGGTATAGAGGATGAACAGCGGATCCTCGGCGTTCATCGGCTCGGGCAGGCACTCGGCCGACACGGCGTCGCGCACATCCTGCCAGACGATGTCGCGGTTCTTGACCAGGGGCACGTCGGCGCCGGTCCAGCGCACCATCAGCACCTTGCCCACCCAAGGACAGTGCTTGAGCGCCTCGTCCATATTGGCTTTCAGCGGCACGCGCTTGCCGCCCCGCTTGCCCTCGTCGGCGGTGATCACGAAGTGCGAGGCGCAGTCCTGAATGCGGCCGGCGATCGACTCGGGCGAGAATCCGCCGAACACCACCGAATGCACAGCGCCGATCCGCGCGCAGGCCAGCATGGCGACGGCGGCGATGGGGATCATCGGCAGGTAGATGGTCACCCGGTCGCCCTTCTGGACGCCCTGCACCTTGAGGACGTTGGCCATGCGGCAAACCTCTTCGTGCAGCTGGCCATAGGTCAGGGTGTCGGAGGTTCCGGGCTCGTCCCCTTCGAAGATGAGGGCGATCTCGTCCTTCTTGTGCGGCAGGTGGCGGTCAACGCAGTTGGCGCTGACGTTCAGCACCCCGTCGGCGTACCAGCGGATGCGGAAGTCGTCCTTGTTGAACGACACGTCCTTGATCTGGGTCGGAGCCTTGATCCAGTCCAGCCGGGCGGCGATGTCTCGCCAGTAGCCTTCGGGATCGGCCTCGACGCGGGCCACGGCGGCCTCATAGGCGGCGGCGTCGATATGCGCCGACTTCGCCAGGGCTTCTGGAACCGGGAAAACCTGTCCGTCGCTCACGCCGTCACTCCCTTGGTAGCGCTTGGCCTTGGTCTTGTTGGGGCCGGAGTATGCGAAGGCGAAGGCCTGGCGCAAGAAGACCATTGCGGTTTCTTGTGTGATCAGGCCGCGCTATGCCGAAAGTGTGTCGCTTAAGGAGGCTCTGATGCTGCTCGCCCTCTCAACCTGGTCCGAGATCGAGACCTTTCTGAAGACCAGCAAGACCGTCGTCGTGCCGATCGGCTCGAACGAGCAGCACGGCCCCACGGGCCTCCTGGGTACTGACTGGCTGTGTCCGGAGATCATCTCGCACGAGGCCCAGAAGCAGTCTGACACGGTGCTGGTGGCCCCGACCTTCAATATCGGCATGGCCCAGCACCACCTGGCCTTTCCGGGCACCATCTTCCTGCGGCCCTCGACCTTCATCGCCGCCATCGGCGACTGGGTGCGGTCGCTGGGCGCGCACGGCTTCGAGCGGATCTATTTCCTGAACGGCCACGGCGGCAATGTCGCCTCGATCGAGGCGGCGTTCTCGGAGATCTATGCCGACTACAGCTTCCGGGGCGCGCGGGCTCCGTTCGCCCTGAAGCTCAAGAACTGGTGGGACCTGGCCGGCGTCAACGCCCTGGCCAATCGGCAATTCCCGGTCGGTCACGGCAGCCACGCCACGCCGTCCGAGATCGCCGTGACCCAGTGGGCCTATCCCGAGACCATCAAGACCACGGCCTATGAGCCAAAGATTGCGCCGACGGGCCCTATCCGCGAAGCTCTGGATTTCCGGGCCCGCTATCCCGATGGGCGCATGGGCTCGGATCCGGCCCTGGCCACGCCGGAAAAGGGCGGCGAACTGGTGGCGATGGCGGCCAAGGCCCTGATCGAGGACCTGGCGGCGTTCTCGGCGGAGACCTCGCCGGTCTAGGCGCAAAAAGGCTCGCCATCCCGGGCGTGGGGTCGCGAAGACCCGGGACCACGGCGTGCGGCTGTGCTTGTGGCGCTCCCGGATCGACCTTTCAGGCCATGCGGGATGACACTGGCGATCAAGCCGCCTGGCGCTGATGACCCGCTTGCGCGGCGTCGATCCGCAGTTCGCCCATGCGCTGAGCCAAACGCGTCGCCTCCTGGGCCAGGGCGTGGCTGGCGGCGGTGGTTTGCTCGACCATGGCCGCGTTCTGCTGGGTCACCTGGTCCATCTGGTTCATGGTCGTGTTGACCTCGGCCAGGCTGCGAGCCTGTTCCGCAGTGGACGCGGCCATTTCGCCGATAAGGGCGTCGATCTGGTCGACTTCGTCGGCAATGGCGCGCAGGGCCTCGCCCGCCTTGCCGACATATTCGACCCCCTGGCCGACCTCGGCCGCGCTGGTGGCGATCAGGCCCTTGATCTCCTTGGCCGCATCGGCCGAGCGCTGGGCCAGGGCCCGGACTTCCTGGGCGACGACGGCGAAGCCGCGACCGGCCTCTCCCGCCCGGGCGGCCTCGACCCCCGCGTTCAGGGCCAGAAGATTGGTCTGGAAGGCGATTTCGTCGATCACGCCGATGATCTGGCCAATCTGGCTGGAGGACTTTTCAATCGCGCCCATGGCGCTGACGGCCTGGCCCACGACCGCGCCGCTGTTACCGGCGGCGGCGCGCGCCTGTTCTACCACCTTGCGGACCCGGTTGGCCCCTTCGGCGGTCTGGCGCACCGTGCTGGTGACCTCGTCAAGCGCGGCGGCGGCCTCTTCCAGGCTGGCGGCCTGATGCTCGGTGCGGCGCGACAGGTCGTCGGCGGCCTCGGTGATCTCGGCGGTGCCGCCGTGGATCATCGACACGCCTTCAAGCGAGGCGGCGATTACGCCGGACAGCTTCTGAACCGCCGCATTGTAGTCGATGCGAAGACGCTCATAGCCTTCGGGAAACTGCTGATCGATGCGATGCGAGAGGTTGCCGTCGGCCAGTTGCCGAAGGGCGTCACCCAGATTGCCGACCACGGCGTTCTGAGCCGCGTCCTCGGCGGCGCGCCGGGCTTCGGCCGCGTGGCGCTGGACTTCCAGGGCGTCGCGGACGTCGGCCGCTTCGAGTTCTTTCTGGCGGGCTTCGACGGCGTCGCGGAAGGCGACCAGAGCGGTGGTCATCTCCCCGATCTCGTCGCTCCGGCGATTGTGTGGAATTTCTGTGCCTACGTCGCCTTGCGCCAGGCGGCGCAGGCACTGGGTGATCAGAACCAGCGGGGCGATAAGGACCTGACGGGCGGCGAGGATCAGGCCCACGGCCAGGGCGGCCGCGGCCAGCAGGAGTCCGCCCATGATGGCCTGGCCGATATGGCTCAGGGACTCGGCCGCCGCCGCATCGCGCGTCGAAGCCCGCTCGATCTTCTCCGAAGCGCCTTCCATCGCGCCTTCCAGGGTCGTGAACTGGGTGTTGAAGCCCGGCAGCTTGGCGCGTGTCGCGACAGGATCCTTATCCGCCACCGATGCAAGGTCCTGGGCGGCCGCTATATAGGCCTTCAGGGGCGTGCCGACTTCGGCGAGGGCGGCCTTCACGGCCGGATCGCGCGCGATCGCTTGGCCTTCCTGGATATCCTTGTTGAAGGCCGCGACATGTTCGGCCATCGATTTCCGCACCTCGGCGATGTCGATATTCAGCGTCGGGTCGCTGGACATGATGGCCTGGCTGACGTCGGTGCGCAGGGTGTCGTGCATCATGTCCGCGTGCATGTGCAGACGCATGTTGCGCGCCGAGATTTCAGCGCGGTCGAGCGCCGAGCCCAGGCTCAGCGCCACCCAAAGCCCGGTGCCCGCCGTCGCGGCGCACAGCAGTGCGGCGCCGGCGCTGGCCCCGATGATCTTCTGGCCCAGTGAAGCCATGATCCCTCTCCCCTTCGGATATGGATTCCGAATGGCGTTCAGGATGACAGCGACATGTCTAACGGGCCTTAACCTTGACCGTTCACCACAGTGACATAACGTCGCGCAATCAAGCGGTTAGGACGCTCCCGTCGGCGACGCGCACCGGCCAGGGCGTCAGGGTCTGGCCGGGACAGGGCCCCGCCACGCAGACCCCGTCCTCGATCCGGAACAGGGCCGCATGGCCGCCGCACAAGATCAGGTCGTTCTCACGCGTCAGGAAGCGGCCCGCGAAGCCGGCCAGCGGCCATCCGGCGTGCGGGCAGCTGTCGACATAGCCAAACAGCGCCTCGCCCTGCCGGACGACGAAGCCGGCGAACAGCGCCTGATCCTCGCGGAAGCGAAACCCCTTGGCGCCGGGCGAGGGAATCTCGTCGAGCGCGCACAGCAGCGTCCCGGGCGCCGGACGGGCGGGATTGTCGGGGTCGGTGCGCATTCGGGCTCCTGAACCAGGCTCCATGTCTCAGCCCTCCCCGGCGAAGGCCGGGAAGAACTGAAGAAAGAGGGGCCTAGAGTTCGCCGATGGCCAGTCGCCAGGGGCGAACCTCGACGCTCTCGAACACGCCGGCGGCGGTAAAGGGGTCGTTGTCGGCCTGGGCCTGGGCGGCGGCCAGGTCGTCGGCCTCAACGATCAGCAGCGAGCCGACCGGATTGCCGTCCTCGCCCAGCAGGGCGCCGGCCAGTTTCAGGCCCGTGGAGCCCTTCAGATAGTCCAGGTGAACGGGCCGGGTCGCCAGGCGGGTTTCCAGCGCGCCGGGCTTGTCCTTGCAGGTGATGGCGAAGAGCGGCATCGGGCAGTCCTTGGTTGAGGGGTCAGGCTTCGGATTTCAGTGGGCGAGACAGCAGGCCCAGTATGGCCGCATCGACCCCGACCTCGCCGGCCAGGATGGCGGCCACGGCCTGAGAGATCGGCGCTTCGACGCCCAGGCGTTGCGCCAGCTGTCGCACGGCCGGGGCCGAGGCGACGCCTTCGGCCACCGACAGCTTGCCGGCCAGGGCCTCTTCCAGGCTCATCCCCTGCCCCAGGGCCAGGCCGACGCTCATGTTGCGCGACTGCGGGCTGGAGCAGGTCAGCACCAGGTCACCCAGGCCACACAGGCCGGCGACGGTCTCGGCCTTGCCGCCCAGGGCCACGGCCAGACGGGTCAACTCGGCGAAGCCCCGGGTGATCAGGGCGGCATGGGCGCTGCGGCCCAGACCCTTGCCCTCGACGATGCCGCAGGCGATGGCCAGGACGTTCTTCACCGCCCCGCCCGCCTCGGCGCCGATCAGGTCGGCGGCGATATAGGGACGGAAGGTCGGGGTGGCGATGGCCTCGGCGATGGCGCGGCCCAGGGCCTCGTCGGCGCAGGCCAGGGTGACGGCGGTAGGCAGGTTGCGCGCCACCTCGCCGGCGAAACTGGGCCCCGACAACACCGCGATCGGGGCGTCCGGCAGGGTCTCGGCGGCGACCTCGGTCATCAGCTTCAAACTTCCCTGCTCGACCCCCTTGGCGCACAGCACCACCGGCACGCCCGCGCGCAGGTGCGGGGCCAGGGCCTTGAGCGCCGAGCGCAGGTGCTGGGCCGGAGCGACCGCCAGGATCAGATCGCAGTCGGCCAGACCGGCCATGTCGGCGACAGCGGCGATCTCGGGCTCCAGGACGATCCCGGGAAGGAACAGGGTGTTCTCACGCTTGGCGGCGATGCTCTCGACCACTTCGCGTTCACGGGCCTGCAGGGTCACCTTCAGGCCCGCCCGGGCGCAGACCTGGGCCAGCGCCGTGCCCCAGGCTCCGGCGCCGATGACACCCGCATGCTGAAAGGCGCTCATGCCTTGGCTCCCTTGCGACCGAAACTGTTGCTCGGATTGGATAACGCCGCAGCCTCGTCCAGCGGCCAGCGCGGACGGGCGACGGCGTCGAGATCGTCGGAAATGCCCAGGGCCAGGCGCTCGGCGCCGGCCAGGGCGATCATCGCGGCGTTGTCGGTGCAATAGGCCAAAGGCGGGGCGTCGAACGAGAAGCCGTTGTCGTCGCAGTTCTTCTTCAGCGCCGCCTTGACCGCGCTATTGGCTGCGACGCCGCCGGCCACGACGAAGCGCAGCGGCTGGTCGGGGTGGCTGTCTCTATAGAGCTTCATCGCCCGGTCGGTGCGTTCCGACAGCTGGCGGGCGATGGCGGCCTGGACGGCGGCGGCAAGATCGGCGCGCGACTGTTCGTCCGTGATCTTCTCGGCCTGGCGCGCGGCGGCGGTCTTCAGGCCCGAGAACGAGAAGTCGCAGTCCTTGCGGCCCAGCAGGGCGCGCGGCAGCTCGAACTTGCTCGGATCGCCGCTCGCCGCCAGTTTTTCCAGCGCTGGACCGCCCGGATAAGGCAGGCCCAGCGACTTGGCGATCTTGTCGAAGGCCTCGCCGGCCGCATCGTCGATGGTGGTGCCCAGGCGGGTGCAGGCGCCGACCCCGGCGACTTCCAGCAATTGGCAGTGCCCGCCCGACACCAGCAGCAGCAGGAAGGGATAGGGAATATCGGCGCCCAGCCGGGCCGAGACCGCGTGGCCTTCCAGGTGATTGACCGCCACCAGCGGGACGTCGCGAGCCAGGGCCACGGCCTTGCCGAACGCCAACCCGACCATCACGCCGCCCACCAGGCCCGGCCCGGCCGTAGCGGCGACGCCGTCCAGATCGGCGAAGGTCAGGCCCGAAGCGCGCATGGCCTCGACGGCGATGGCGTCGATGGCCTCCACGTGGGCGCGGGCGGCGATCTCAGGCACGACACCCCCGAACGGGGCGTGCTGTTCGAACTGTGTGCCGATGATCGAGGACAGCACTGTGACCGTTCCATCCGCGTCGCGGCGCACGACCGAGGCCGCGGTCTCGTCGCAGCTGGTCTCCAGGCCGAGGAGGGTCAGGGTCTTAAGGGTTTGCATCGGTTGCGGGCTTTCCGCCGGTCCTGTAGCAGCAGGGCTTCAAATCTCGTCCCCGCAGGTAACGTTCCGACCGTGTCCCGGCAACCTCCCATCCGCATCGGCGCCCGTGGCTCCAAGCTGTCCCTGGCGCAGTCCGGCCTCATGCAGGCCCGGATCGCCGCCGCGCTCGGCGCTTCCCCCGGCGAGGAAGAGGCCTATGCGCCCCTGATCCCGATCGTCACCAGCGGTGACCGCATCCAGGATCGTCGCCTGATGGAGATCGGCGGCAAGGGCCTCTTCACCAAGGAAATCGAGGAAGCCCTGCTGGACGGCCGCATCGACTGCGCCATCCATTCGCTGAAGGACATGCCGGCCGAGCTGCCGCCGGGCCTGATCCTGGCCGCCACGCCCGAGCGTGAGGACCCGCGCGACGCCTTCATCAGCCATGTGTGCGAGCGTCTGGAAGACCTGCCCCACGGCGCGCGGCTGGGCACGGCGTCATTGCGTCGCCAGGCCCAGGCCCTGCATGTGCGGCCCGATCTCGAGATCATCATGCTGCGCGGCAATGTCGACACCCGCCTGGCCAAGCTGGAGCGCGGCGAGGCCGACGCCATCCTGCTGGCCCAGTCCGGTCTGAACCGTCTGGGCCTTGGACATCTGCCGAAGAGCTGGATCCGATCCGGTCGCCTGCCCGCCGGCTCCCGGCCAGGGCGCCCTGGTCATCGAGACCCGGCGAGGACGTGAACGCCGACTGGCTGGAGGCCGTCCGCTGCCGTCCCACCACGATCTGTGTCGCCGCCGAGCGCGGCGCGCTCTATGCGCTGGAAGGCTCCTGCCGCACCGCGATCGGGGCCCATGCCGTCCTGGACGGTCAACACCTGTCGATCATCGTCGAGGCCCTGACGCCCGATGGCGTTCAACGCTTCCGTCGCGAGGGCCAGATCACCCTGGACGGCGCCGACGATATCGCCGCCGCCCGCGCGCTGGGCCTGTCGCTGGGCGGGCAGGTGCGGGCCGAGGGCGGCGACGCCCTGATCCTGCCGGACTAGGCGCCATGAGCGCGGGCGGCGCGATCTGGATCACCCGCGCCCAGCCCGGCGCCCAGGCCACGGCCCGCCGGGTCGAGGCCTTGGGCTATGCGCCGCTGATCGATCCGCTGCTGGAAATCCGCGCCCTGACGCCAGAGGTCGACCTGGCCGACATCGCGGCCCTGGCCTTCACCAGCGCCAACGGCGTCGAGGCCTTCGCCCGCCTGTCGGCGATTCGCGACCTGCCGGTCTTCGCCGTGGGCGAGACGACGGCCATGGCCGCCCGCGCGGCGGGTTTCGCAAATCCTGTCAGCGCCGATGGCGATGTCGAGGCCCTGGCCGCGCTGATCGCGGCGGCGCGCCCCGGCCCGGTTCTGTGCGTCGGCGCCCAGGAACCGGCCGCCGACCTGCCGGCCCTGCTGGCGCGTGGCGGCGTGGAGGGCCATGTCCTGGCCGTCTATGCGTCGCTGGACCGCGCGCCGGAGCCAAAAACCCTTGAAAGCCTGGGCGCGCTGGACGCCGTGCTGCTGCATTCGCCCCGCGCGGCGCGGGGCCTGGCGGCGATCCTGCAAACCGCGCCGGCGCCGGGCCTGAAAGCCCTGTGCCTGTCGCCCGCCGTGGCCGAGCCTCTGGCCGCCGCCCATCGGGAAGGGCGTCTGGGGTCTGTGGCCTTCGCGCCTCGACCCCGTGAATCCGCCCTGCTGGATCTCCTGACGCGATAGCTTGAACATTGCGCGGCGGTTCGGCGTGGGGCACGAATGGGCGCATGAACGCCGCTCCAGATCCCGCTGAAATCATCGCCCCCAGCGATCCTGCGATCTATGCCCGCCGTCGCCCGCTGCTGGGGCCCGGTTTCTGGGCGATGCTCGCGCTTTGCGTCGTCTGCGTGGCGCTGGGCGCCCTTGTCACCCGCTTCGGACCCAGCTGGTTCCCGCTGAAGGCCGAGCCGGTCCAAAGCGACATCGCCGCCACGCCCAGCGTGACCCCGCCCGGCGCCCGTCTGCCGGTAGGCTCGCCCCTGCCGGTCGAGGCGACCCCACCTGACGCCGCGCCGGCCTCGGCCGAGATCGCGCGCCTGGAGGGACGTATCGTCGCCCTGGAAGCCAGCCAGAAGGGTGTGCTCGACGCCGCCGCCGCCGGCCTGGCCGCCGCCGCCCTGGCCGAGGCCTCGCAGACCTCACGGCCGTTCGGCGAGGACCTGGCCAGCCTGGAACGCGTGCTGCCGCTGTCGCCCGACCTGCGGGCCCTGGCCCGTTTGGCCGAGGCCGGCGCGCCGACCCGCGCGGGCCTGGCCGCCGAGTTCGAGGCCTGGCCGGCCGCGCCGCCACCGCCGCCCGCAATCCCGGCGAGGACTCCGACCTGCTGGCCCGTATCCGCTACGCCCTGTCCAGCATCGTCTCGATCCGCCAGATCAGCTCGACGCGCGGCTCGACGCCGGACGCCAAGCTCGCCCGCGCCCAGCGCCTGCTCGACGAAGGCGATGTCGAGGGCGCCATCCGGGCGCTGGACACCCTTCCCGACCCCGCCCGCGTGGTCCTGGCCCCGTGGCTGGCCTCGGCCGAGCGCCGGGTTGAGATCGATCGGCACGTGTCCGCCATCCGGGCGGACGCCCTGGCCGGCTTGGCCCAGGTCTCGCGGGTCGCCCCATGATCCGTACGGCCTTCATCCTTTTCGTGGTCACGGCCGTCGCCGTCGCCATCGTGGCCCTGACGGGCGAGCCAGGTCGGGCGCATCTGGACTGGATGGGCTGGCGCATCGAGATGACGGCCGCCGCCGCCGCCCTGCTGACCCTGTTCTCGGCGCTTGTGGCCACCATCCTGTGGCGCGGCCTGATCTGGGTGATCGAAGCCCCTCGCCGCACGGCCAGAGCCCGAGCCGAGAACAAGCGGCAACAGGGCGTTGAAGCCCTCTCGCGGGGCTTTCTCGCGGTCGCGGCGGGCGATGGTTCAGAAGCGCGCCGCCTGGCCCAGAAAGCCGCCGACCTCGCCGAGGATGCCCCCGCCCTGGTTCGCGTTCTGGCCGCACAGGCGGCCGAGGCCGCGGGCGACCACGCCGCCGCCAAGGCCGCCTATGCCGCCATGCTCGGCTTTCCCGAGATGCGTCTGGCCGGTCTGCGCGGCCTGATGCAGACCGCGCTGGCCGAGGGCGACCGGGTCACCGCCGTCCGTCACGCCGAAACCGCCTTTGGCCTGGCCCGGACGGCCCGCTGGGCCTGGCGGGCCCTGCTGGAATCCCGGCTCGAGGCCGGCGACTGGACCTCGGCCCTGGACCTGGCCCAGGGGGCTCTGGATCGCAAGATCGTGCCCCCGGTGGTCGCCGAGCGCGCCCGCGCCGCCCTGCTGGCCGCCTCCGCCGCCAGCCTGGACGGCGCCGAGGACGCCCGCAAGCGCGCCCAGGCCCTCGACTTCGCCACCCAGGCGGCCAAGCTGAAGCCTGATTTCGCCCCCGGCGTTGTCATGGCCGCGCGTCTGCTGGCGGCGGACGGCAAGGTCGCCAAGGCGGGACAACTGATCGAGGCCGCCTGGAAGAGCGCGCCCCATCCGGCCCTGTGGCTGGCCTATCGCGACCTGAAGACCAATGAGACCCCCAAGGCGCGGGCCACGCGCCTGGCCGCCCTGGCGGCCCTGAAACCCGACGCGCGCGAGAGCCGCATCCTGCGGGTTGAAAGCGCTCTGATCGGCGGCGATCCGGTCGCCGCCCGCGCCGCCGCCCGCCTGCTGGACGCGGAGGCCCCCACGGCCCGCTTCGCAGGGCTCATGTCCAGGGTCGCCTTCGCAAACGGCGAGGCCGACGAGGCGCGCGCCTGGATCGCCCGGGGCGCCGCCGCGCCGCAGGAGCCCGATTGGTCCGACCTCGACCCCGAGGGTCGCGCCTTCGCCTATGGTCGCGAGGACTGGGCTCGCCTGGCCGTCAGCTTCGCCGAGACGGGGGAACTGATCCACCCGCGCCACGAGCGGCGCGAGCGCACCATGAACGACCTGCCCGAACTGCCGTCGGCCTATGTGGAATCGACACCCTTCGTCCGGGCGGCGGAGGTCGGTGGGCCGCTGATGCCGATCCCCGATGACCCCGGCGTGTTCGACGCCGCCCCGCTTTCGGAGCCTCCCGGAGAGGGTCCGCGCCCCGTCGCAATTCAGGTGCAAGACGGCGCTTGGCAAGTGGCCCTCGCCCCGCTAAATAGGCGCCTCCTCGCGGTCGGGCTTCGCCCGAAAGCGACGTGGGCCGCTTTAGCTCAGCTGGTAGAGCACATCATTCGTAATGATGGGGTCAGGTGTTCGAGTCACCTAAGCGGCACCACCACCCTGTTCGTCACACGTCGCCAGTGTGTGGACAAAGCCAGCAAAAACAACGATATTTGCCCTTCAGCGGCCGCTGCTTATCGCTGACGTTCGCCCGCAGTCGCGCCTCAACGGGGGTTCTTCTGGGGGTAGTTCTGCGGCGACAAAGCGAGATACCCCCAAATGGCCCTGACCGACGCAGCCATCCGGGCGGCTAAGCCCCAGGCCAAGGCTTACAAGCTCGCGGACGAAAAGGGCCTGTTTCTTCTCGTGTCGCCGTCGGGTGGCTTGCTGTGGCGCATGAAATTCCGCACCATTTCCTTCCAGGTCTAAGCGTCGTCGAGCCTTTGCTTTGGCGAACCACTTGCCTTCCACCGTTCTGGCGTTCTCTCCACAATTGTCGCCGCTACCCTGCGCTCTCGACGCGAAGGGTGTGGACGTTCGGCGGTTGCCCCCCCCGGGGGGGGCACGGCGCGTACACGAATTTGGGATAGCATCGTTCAGCGAGCGTATTGCGCACGCACCTTTTACTGCTAAGCTTACTACAAGCAGGGGGCGATGATGGGTATTCAGGTAACCGAAGCCCAATGTTTGGAAGTTCTAAAAGCTTGCAACACGCCGGCAACCAAGGAGCTTGTAAATAACAGCGACTTGCTGTCGACTTTTGTCGGGGTGATCAATGGCACGCTCGGCGCTCTTGAGGGGAACGCCGGTATGGCGCTGGGAACTGCCGACAAATGGACGGGCGTTGCCGACCTTGCTGGCAAGTCGGCGGGGAACAAGAATGTCCATGTGGCGGCGTCCACAGTTCAGATCTTCACTCAGTCGCTGTCCTTGATAAAGCTCGGTCCATCGGCGACCCCTGGGGCGGTTCTCGCCACCGTGGGCGCTATGCTGACCAAGAAGGTTGCCTTGGCGCTCGGCATGGCAGGCGAGGACAAGAAGACGAAGCTATTGGCTGCGTCGGCAGATCTAGTCGCCTCAAGTTGCTCGGTCGGGGCAGGCTACCTTGCCTTGACGGCGGCGGCGGCGGCGGGCGCGACCACGATCCCGTGGATTTTGCTCATAGGCGCAGTGGCCCAGCTGGGGGTCTCCGGATATGCGACCTATGAGGCGTATACCGCCGAATAGGGATTTTGCCCGTCTGCCCAAAGGCAGTGCACGTGCTCCCGGCTCCCTGATGCCGCTCCTGCCGGTTGAGGCCGGGCGCGACACCCGCTACCCATAAAGACTCGTCGGCGAACACAAGTCCGCTGGCGCCAGCGGGTAGAGCACATCATTTCGTGATGATGGGGCAGGTATTCGGGTCACCTAAGCGCACCACCCTCCTTCTCCGAAATCCAACCTTTGGACGCCCGGCGCCAGCCTGCGGGCTTAGGGCGGCTCGCCACCTCGGCGGGCGTTCCCACGCGCCGTTTCAAAGCGTCATTCCCTGATCATTCGCGCGATCGCCAGCGCTTGGACCGCCCGCGATGGCGACCTGAGGCGGCGTCGAACAGGGCGGCATATCCCCAAAATGAGGGCATTTGCCCTTTGGCGAGGCTCTGCGACAAAATTCCCATTTCAGTTATCGCGCCGCGTCGGGACCGGTTTCGCCGCCGGTCTGCCCGGTCCTGACGCCGGCACTACCGCCGCATCAGCTTCCGGCTTCAAGCGCCACCTTAGGTCGACCGAGGTTACGGCCCAGCCCCGACGAGGCTATACTAAATTCATTCAGAACTATATATGGCGCATACAACGCACACCTGTCGATATGGCCCGATATTGCGGCATTTTACAATTACAAATACTTTCAATTTACTTACTAATAACTGCCGTATGCGGCATCAATTTACTTTCTGTTTACTGTCGGAGGCCCACCTCCCCCGGACGAGAGCTCGGCAGAAACCGGGCGGGGGATGAAGATGATGTCGAACAAGATTAAGCCCGGCGCCCTGGCGCTATTTGCCCTGGCGCTCGTCGCCACGCCGCTCAGCGCCCACGCCGACGCCGCCAAGGACCTCCAGGTCGCCGGTCGCGCTCTAACCTTTCTTGAGAACGGTCCGGCCGGCAAGGCCACGCTCGGCGTGGTGTTCGATCCGTCAAAGCCGGCCTCGGTCGCCGAAAAGAACGCGGTCATGGCCGCCATCGGCGGCGGCCTCAGCGCCGGCTCCCTGACGCTGACAGGCAAGCCTGTCGAAGCCGGCGATATTGCCGGCGTGTCGGGGGTCGCGGCCCTCTACATCACCACGGGCGTCAATGCCGGTCCGGTCGGCGCGGCCGCCAAGTGCAAGAAGATCATCACCATCGGCTCGGACATGTCCTGCGTCACCAGCGGCGCATGCGTCATGAGCGTCTCGGCTGATCCCAAGGTGGAAATCGTGGTCAACCGCTCGGCGGCTGCTGCGGTCGGCGCGGTCTTCAAGGCCGCCTTCCGCATGATGATCCGCGAAGTTTGATGACCCTGAGCGAGAAGAGACACACCATGAAAAAAATGCTTTTCGCCAGCGCCATTGCTGGTCTGACCCTCACCGCCGCCGCGGCCCATGCCCAATCGGTCGACTACGGCGCGTTCGAACAACTCTTCAACGAGCCGATCACCAAGGGCGCCACCGGCATCCCGCAACGGGCCTCCGAAGCGCCAACCACCATGACCATCCTCACCCAGGAAGACATCCGTCGGTCCGGCGCGCGTGACGTCATCGAACTGATGGCGCGGGTGCAGGGCGTGGATATTCAGCGCGCCGCCGCCATGGATGGCGACGTCGGTATCCGCGGCTACAATCAGGCCGGCGCCAACCGCATCCTGGTCATGATCAATGGCCGCCAGATCTATGTCGATCACCAGGGCTATATGGTCTGGGCGGCGTTGCCGGTGAACCTCAACGAAATCCGGCAGATCGAGATCGTCCGCAGCCCGTCCACCGCCCTGTTCGGCTTCAACGCCGTGGACGGCGTGATCAACATCATCACCTTCAACCCGCTGCTGGACGACGTCAAAGCCGCGGAACTGGTGGTCGGCAACAACGGCTACAGCGAAGCGGCCCTGACCTACACCATCAAGCTCGGCGAGCGCGGCGGCATCCGCCTGTCAGCCAATGCGGTGCGCACCGACGGCTATGGCGCCGAGGTCGCCGACCGGGATCTGCTGAATGCCCGCGTTCTGGCCAATGGCCACTACGACTACGGGACGCCGTTCAAGGTCTATCTCGGCCTCGACAGCCTGTTCCAGGTCACCGACAAGCTGCAGGTCGGCTTTGAAGCCACGCACACGCGGGCAGAGACCAATATGCGGGTCAGTTCGGACGCGGTGACCGGCGCCAATGGCGTCACGCGACGCGCGCCGGTCGGCACGCCCGCCTGGTCGATCCAGAGCGCCAAGACCTACTTCGCCTGGAACAACGATTTCGGCACCACCAACGGTCAGCTCTATGTGACCAAGAACGGCAGCTGGGACGGCATTCGGCAGCTACCGCACCAACTACAATGTGGTTGGTCAGGTCGACCACTTCATGAAGATCGGCACGGCCCATTCGGTGCGCCTGGCGCTCGAGGGCCGCCAGACCGACCTGCTGCAGGAGCCGCGGAACGGCACGGGCAACCGCACCGGCTACACCTATGTGTTGTTCGCGCCGACCGCAAACTGGTCGTGGACGATCAACGATAAGCTGTCGACCAACGCCGCCGTCCGCTTCGACTACACCAAGGGCCGCCGCTGGGGCCTGATCTCGGCGCCGTGGACCAAGGCCGACTACGACCGCGATCGCTGGGTGCAAAGCTACAACACCTCGGTCACCTACAAGCCGGTCGAGGGCACCACGGTGCGCCTGAGCCACGCTCGCGGCATCCAATATCCCAACCTGATCAATCTGAGCTCAACCACGGGCAATCCGGATCTCGATCCGGCGGTCGTCAAGAGCATGGAACTGGCGCTGATCCAGAATGTCCCGATCATCAAGGCGCGGTTCACCGCCAGCACCTTCATCAACAAGACCAGCGACGTCTTCAGTTCGGTGCGCTCCGGAATCGGCGGCACCAAGGTTGTCGCTGGCAAGACCTACGCCATGTCCGACTCGATCGGCGAAAGCCGGGTGTTCGGGGTTGAGTTGGGTCTCGACGGCAAGATCAGCGACGCCTGGAAGTGGGGCCTAAACTACACCAATCTCGATGTTAATGATGACCTGACCATCAACAAGAAGCTGGTCTTCGCCCCGACGGGCGTGATCACCGGCTACGACACCTCGATCGACTATCAGAAGACCACCCCGCGCCACAGCGCCAATGCCCGCCTCGGCTACAGCAAGGGCAAGTGGGAGGCCGACGCCTATATCAACTATGTCGGCAGCCTCGATGCAGTTCTACGCGCCCACCGACAAGGAGCTGCGTCCGTTCAAGGCCCATACCGGCCTCAGCGGTCGGGTGGCCTATGCCATCAACCCCCATGTCGCTGTCGAGGTCAGCGGCACTAATATCAGCCGCGATCAAACCGCCATCGCCTCGCCGCGACCGGTTGACCGTCAGTTGTTCGCCACCTTGCGCATGGGCTTCTAGCTCTGCGCCTTCGTCGGCCTCGTCCGGTGGGCGAGGGCCGACCAGGGTTGTGGACCAAGTTCACCGATAATCAGGGCTCCGCCGAAAGGCGGGGCCCTTTTTCGTTGTGGGTCAGTCGTCCCAGCCCTTGATCTTCTTCTTTTTGCCCAGCGCAAAAATACCCGGATAGGGGCCCTTGCCGGTGCGGTACAGGCACCAGTCGTCATCCTTCTTGCAGGCCCCGTCGAAGGCGGCCTTCTTGTCGGGATCGATGACCGCGTACAGGGCCGGGCGGTTCTTGTTCTGCTCGCCCAGCTTTTCGGCGCAGGCGGCGCGTTCAGCCTTGGTCAGGGCCAACTCGTCGGCGTTGCGACAGCCTATGCCGTCGCGGGCCGCCTGGCGAAGCGCGTCGCCGCCGCCGGTCAGGGCGCGGGCCTTGAAGCCCGGCGGGGCGACGGCCTGGGTCGGAGCGGCGGGAACCAAGGGTGCAGCTGCGGGCGCTGGGGCGGCCTTGGCGAGGCGGTGGCGATCTCGGCGACGCCGGCGCCGGCGGTGTCGGCGGCGGGCTTGGGCTGGACCGGTCGCGCCATGGCTTCGGTTGGAGGCGCGGGGCTGAGCAGTTCCACGCTGATGGCCGGCGGCTCGACCAGGGGCGGCATGACGCGCACGCCCGCGACCAGACCGCCCAACACCAGCAGGTGCGCGGCCGCGGAGCCCAGCAGGATCCAGGGGCCGCCGCGCTTTCGCCGCCGCCTCAGTGGTGGTCCATCGGCGATCAGGGCGAGAGTCGCCTGCATCGGTCTGTGGTCTCGCGCCCGTCCATTCGAGCTGTTCACATAGGGACGGCGTGCGGCTGAACCATGGCCCGAACATCACGGCATGGAAATGAAGGGGCCGGAAATGAAAAGGGCCCGGCGTCGCCGCCGGGCCCTTTCCTGTCGTGGCGATGGAGAAGGCTTACGCCGCCGCCTTCGTCTTGACGCCGAAGCGGCTGTAGAAGGTTTCACCCTTCTCGGCCATTTCGCGCAGCAGGGCCGGCGGGGCGAACCGCTTGCCGTACTTCTGCGCCAGGGCGTCGCAGGTCTCGACGAAAGCCTTGGCGCCGACGCTGTCGATCAGGCTGATCGGACCGCCGGTCCAGGGCGCGAAGCCCCAGCCCAGGATCGCGCCGACATCGGCTTCGCGCGGATCGACAATGACCCCTTCCTCGAAGCAGCGGGCGGCTTCCACGGCCTGGCGATAGAGGAGGCGCGTGCGGATCTCCTCGATCAGGGCCTTGTCGGCGTCGGCGATCTTCACCGGAGCCAGGTCCGACAGCCCCTTCCAGAGGGTCTTGGGGCCGTTCTCCGGATAGTCGTAGAAGCCCTTGCCGTTCTTGCGGCCAAAACGGCCCAGCTCGACCACCATCTTCTCGATGATCGGGGCGAACGGACGGTCCTCGAACTTGTCGCCGAGGTCCTTCTTGGTCTGCTGGGTGACCTTGTAGCCAAGGTCCAGCGCGACGTCGTCGTTCATCTCCAGCGGACCGCGCGGCATGCCGGTGGCGCGACCGACGTTGTCGATGATCGCCGGGGCGATGCCGTCCGCCAGCATTTCCAGGCCTTCCTGCACGAAGGTGCCGAAGCAACGCGACGTGTAGAAGCCGCGCGCTGTCGTTGACGACGATCGGGGTCTTCTTGATCTTCAGGACGTAGTCGATGCGACTTGGCCAGGGCCTCCTGGCTGGTCTGTCTCGCCCATGATGATCTCGACCAGCGGCATCTTGTCGACCGGCGAGAAGAAGTGGATGCCGATGAACGAGGCGCGGACGCACCGAATGCGCCTTGGCCAGGCCGGTGATCGGCAGGGTCGAGGTGTTGGAGCCGAAGATGGCGGTGTCGGCGCAGCTCGGCTTCGGCCTTCTTCGTCACATCGGCCTTCACTTCGCGGTTTTCGAACACCGCTTCGACGACAAGGTCGCGAACCGGCTTGACCAGAGCATAGTCGGTCGTGGGCGTGATGCAGGGCGAGGATCGCTTCGCCCTTTTCGGCGGTCATCTTGCCGCCCTGCGAGACGGCCTTCTTGACCAGGCCTTCAGCGTAAGCCTTGCCCTTGTCGGCGGCTTCCTGGGTCTGGTCGATCAGCACGCATCTCGATGCCGGCCATGGCCTGCACATAGGCGATGCCCGCGCCCATCATGCCGGCGCCCAGAACGGCGACCTTCTTGACGTCATAGCTGCGGCACGCCGGCGGGACGGCCCGAACCCTTGCCCAGCTCCTGAAGTGGAGATGGAACAGGGTGCGGATCATGCCCTTGACGCCTGGTGGCGTCATCATGGTCTTGAGCGAAGTAGCGGGTCTCGATCCGGCAGGGCGGCGTCGAACGGCACCTGGGTGCCTTCATAGACCGCACTTCATGATGTTCAGCTGGCGCCGGATAGTTGCCGTAGGCTGACTTGCGCGACCATCGACGTTGCGCGATCGACGAACATCTGGACGCACGGCCGGGTGTACGCGAGCCGCCGCCGGGCAGCTTGAAGTTCTTGTCGTCCCAGGGCTGGACCGGCTTCAGGACCGGCCGGACATGCAGGACTTGGCCTTGGCCAGCCGGTCGGCCGTATCGATCGCCAGCGCGTTCATGATGCCCGGCGGCTCAGCCGCTTCACGCGGTCAGTTCCTGCCTTCCAGCAGGTCAGGGCGCGCGCGTTCATCGACGCCCATCAGGCGCGGCAGGCGCTGGGTGCCGCCGGCGCCCGGCAGCAGGCCGACCTTGGCTTCCGGCAGGGCCAGCTTGGATCTTCGGATTGTCGAGCCACGACGCGATAGTGGCAGGCCAGGGTGATTTCCAGGCCGCCGCCCATGGCCAGGCCGTTGATGGCCGCAGCCACCGGCTTGCCGCAGGTTTCCAGGGCGCGGAACGCCTTGTTGAGCGCAAAGCCGGCTTCGAAGGCGGCCTTCAGGCCCTCTTCGCCGCCAGCCCCTCCGCCCAGGCCGCCGGAGCCGCCCAGTTCGCCCAGGTCGGCGCCCGCGCAGAAGCCGGTCGTCTTGCCCGAGGTGATGACGGCGCCCTTGATGTCGGCGTCGCTCTTGATGCGCTCGACGACGTCGCCGATTTCCTTGATCACCGAAGCGGTCAGGGTGTTCATCGTCCGGCCGGGTACGTCGAAGGTGACCAGGGCCACGCCGTCGGAATCGACCTCGATCTTGAAGTTTTCCATGGTGTCAGTTCCTTGAGGTCAGTGCTTAGACGCGTTCGATGACGGTGGCGGTGCCCATGCCGGCACCGACGCACAGGGTGATCAGGGCGGTCTCCTTGTCGGAGCGCTCCAGCTCGTCGAGCATGGTGCCCAGGATCATCGCGCCGGTCGCGCCCAGAGGGTGACCCATGGCGATGGCGCCGCCGTTCACGTTCATCTTGTCGTGCGAGATGTTCAGCGCCTGCATCATGCGCAGGACGACGGCGGCGAAGGCTTCGTTCAGCTCGATAGAGGTCGATGTCATTGACCTCCATCGTCAGCTTCTTGAGCAGCTTCTCGGTGACCAGCGCGGGGCCGGTCAGCATGATCGAGCGGCTCGCGTGCCGATCGAGGCGGCGCCCTTGATGCGGCCACGGGCCTTGAGGCCCAGGGCCTCGCCCATTTCCTTGGTGCCGATCAGCACGCCGGCGGCGCCGTCGACGATGCCAGAGCTGTTGCCGGCGTGGTGGACGTGATTGACCTTTTCCACCTGCGGATAACGCTGGGTGACGCACGGCGTCGAAGGCCATGTCGCCCATGCCCTGGAACGATGGCGTTCAGCGAGGCCAGGCGTCTGCATGGTGGTGGAGCCGCGGACGGTTTCGTCGTGGTCCAGGATGGTGAGGCCCAACTGGTCCTTGACGCCGATCACCGACTTCTTGAAGCGGCCGTCGGCCCACGAGGCGGCGGCGCGGCGCTGACTTTCGACGGCATAGGCGTCGACGTCATCGCGGCTGAAGCCGTACAGGGTGGCGATCAGGTCGGCCGAGACGCCCTGCGGGGCGAAATAGGTCTTGAAGGCCGAGGACGGGTCGGTCGGCCAGGCGCCGCCGTCGCTGCCCATGGGCACGCGGCTCATGCTCTCGACGCCGCCGCCGATGGCCAGCTGGGCCTCGCCGGACGGCGACCTTGGCGGCGGCCATGTTCACGGCTTCCAGGCCCGAGGCGCAGAAGCGGTTGATCTGCACGCCGGCGACGCTTTCGGCGTAGTCGGCGGTCAGCACGGCGGTGCGGGCGATGTCCGAACCTTGCTCGCCCACCGGAGCGACGCAGCCCAGCACCACGTCGTCGACATAGGACGTGTCGAGGTCTGTTGCGGTCACGGAGGGCTTCCAGGACCTGGGTGGCCAGCGGACAGCGAGGTGATCTCGTGCAGAGATCCGTCCTTCTTGCCCTTGCCGCGCGGGGTGCGCACGGCGTCAAAGATGTAAGCGTCGGCCATTTGATGGCTCCTTCCTGCGTCGTTCTAAACGGGGTGTGGGGTGAGCGCCGGTTCGACCCGCACATCCGTGCGAACCGAGTTGGCGATGAAACAGGCGTGGTGGGCGGCCTCGTGCAGGGCCGTTTCCTCGGCCTCGCTGGGCGGCGCGCCCTCATAGGTGATCCTGGGCCGCAGGGTGACCGTGCTGACCCACATCGCCCCGTGGTCGTTTCGGGTCATCACGCCTTCGGCCGTGTCGGCATAGGCGGTGATGACGAACCTGGCTCGCCGGGCCAGGTCCAGGAAGGTCAGCATGTGGCAGGCCGACAGCGCCGCGACGAACATCTCTTCGGGATCGACGCCGGCCGGGTCCGACCACGGCAGCGGCACCACCGAGGGCGAGGCCGAGCCGGTGGTGGTCACGCCGCCGTCGAACGACAGGACATGGGCGCGGCTGTAGCGGCCCCTGGGAAAGTCCTCGTCGGGCGCCAGGGTCCAGCTGACGGTGGCGGTGTGGACGGACATTACTTCCACGTCCCGATGGGAGACTTGGCGATCGGCTTGCACATGAGGCCGCGCGCCGAGACCTTGGCGCTGTAGGTCACCCGCTGGCCAAACTCCGGCGCCGGCAGGGTGCAGGCGGTGAAGCCCGAGGTGGTGACCTCCAGAGACCAGGTCGCGATCTTGGAGCGCAGCAGGTTGTTGCAGACATCGGCGCCCGGCGTGAGCGGCAGCTTGAACTCGCCCGGCCGGGGGCGCTTGCCCACCAGCTTGCCCGAAAAGGTCAGCGGGCGGCGCCCGCCCGGCTCGGCCCGCACACAGACGACCGCGGCGCGCGCATCGGCGTTGGGCGCCGCCGCAGCGGCCTGGGCCAGCAGGGCGAGCGTCAGGATCACAGCGTCCTCGCGATCAGGATCTTCATCACCTCGTTGGTGCCGCCATAGATCCGCTGGACGCGGCTGTCACGGTACATTCGGGCGATCGGATATTCGTTCATGAAGCCATAGCCGCCGAACAGCTGCAGGCAGCGGTCGACGATCTTGTTCTCCAGGTCGCTGACCCAGTACTTGGCCATCGAGGCGGTCGAGGCGTCCAGCTTGCCGGCCAGGTGCTGCTCGATGCAGTGATTGGTGAACACCCGGGCCACGGTCGCCTCGGTCTTGCACTCGGCCAGCACGAACTGGGTGTTCTGGAAGTCGATGATCGCCTTGCCGAAGGCCTTGCGGTCCTTGACGTAGGCGATGGTCAGCTCCAGGGCCCGCTCGATGGTGGCCATGCCCTGGACGGCGATGTTCAGCCGCTCCTGGGGCAGCTGGCCCATCAGCTGGAAGAAGCCCCGGCCCTCGTCCGTGCCCAGCAGGTTCTCGGTCGGAACCTTGACGTCGTTGAAGAACAGCTCCGACGTGTCCTGGGCTTCCTGGCCCAGCTTGTCGAGGTTGCGGCCGCGCTCGAAGCCTTCCGCGCCATCGGTCTCGACAATGATCAGCGACGTGCCGCGCGCGCCGGCGTCCACGTCGGTCTTGGCGACCACGATGATCAGATTGGCGGTCTGGCCGTTGGTGATGAAGGTCTTGGAGCCGTTGATGACATACTGGTTGCCGACCTTCTTGGCGGTGGTCTTCACCCCCTGAAGGTCAGACCCGGCGCCGGGCTCGGTCATGGCGATGGCGCCGACCAGTTCGCCGGTCGCCAGCTTGGGCAGCCAGCGGCGCTTCTGCTCCTCGGTCCCGTAGTGGACGAAGTAGGGCATGATGATCGCGTTGTGCAGGCTGATGCCGAAGCCGTCGACGCCCTTCAGGCCCAGCTGCTCCATCAGCACGACCTCGTGGCGATAGTCGCCGCCGGCCCCGCCATATTCTTCCGGCGTGGAGAGGCCCAGCAAGCCGGCCTCTCCCGCCTTGGTCCACATCGAACGGTCGACGCAGTGGTTCTTGCGCCACTGGGCGACCGTCGCTTCAGGCGCGTGCTCGTCGAAGAACTTGCCCACCGCGTCTTCAAAGATCGCGATGTCTTCCTCGGCCATGAAAGCCGGTTTTGCGACGTCGAGCACGCTCATGATCAGAAAGCCTCCGCGGGCAGCGCCATCAGGGTCGCCGAACCCGTCTTGAGTTTGGTCAGATGCGCCCCTGCGTCAGGCAAGATGCGCTCGATGAAATATTGCGCCGTGACGACCTTGGTCGAATAGAATGGGTCGGACGAGCCGGCCGCGATCTTGGCCTGGGCCGCCTTGACCTGCAGGGCCCACATGTAGGCCAGGCCGGTCAGGCCGAAGAGGTGCATGTAGTCGGTCGAGGCCGCGCCGGCGTTGTCGGGATTCTGCAGGCCGTTCTGCATCAGCCACATGGTGCCGTCCTGCAGCTGGGCCTTCACCTCGGCCAGGGCCGTGATGAACGGCTTGAGGCCTTCGTCGCTGTCGTTCTCGCCGATGAACTGGTCGATTTCCTGGAAGAAGGTCATCACCGCGCGGCCGCCCTTGGAGGCCAGCTTGCGGCCGACCAGGTCCAGGGCCTGGATGCCGTTGGTGCCTTCATAGATCAGGGCGATGCGGCAATCGCGCATGAACTGGCTGACCGGGAAGTGTTCGGTAAAGCCGCTGCCGCCATGCACCTGCACCGCGTCGGAACAGATCTTGAAGCCCTTGTCGGTCAGGTAGCCTTTCAGCACCGGCGTCATCAGGCCCATATAGTCCTCGGCCTTTTCGCGCACCTTCTCGTCCGGGTGGGCGTGAGCCAGGTCGCCGTGCAGGGCGGTCCAGAACAGGAAGGCGCGACCGCCTTCGATCAGGGCCTTGCTCTCCAGCAGCATGCGACGGACGTCCGGGTGGACGATAATCGGATCGGCCGGGCCGTCGGCGTTCTTGGGCCCGGTCAGCGAGCGGCCCTGCAGGCGGTCCTTGGCGAAGGCGACGGCGGCCTGATAGGCGGCCTCGCCCTGGGCCACGCCCTGCATGCCGACGCCCAGACGGGCCTCGTTCATCATCACGAACATGATCTTCAGGCCGGCGTTCTCGCCGCCGATCAGCCAGCCCTTGGCGTCTTCATACTGCATCACGCAGGTGGCGTTGCCGTGGATGCCCATCTTCTCTTCGAGGCCGACGCACTTGACGCCCTCATTGCGATCGCCGGCGCTGCCGTCTTCCTTGGGCAGGAACTTGGGCACGATGAACAGCGAGATGCCTTTCACGCCGGCCGGGGCGCCTTCGATGCGGGCCAGCACCAGGTGGATGATGTTGCCCGACATGTCGTGCTCGCCGGCGCTGATCCAGATCTTCTGGCCGGTGATGCGATAGGTGCCGTCAGCCTGCGGAACCGCCTTGGTGCGCAGCAAACCCAGGTCGGTGCCGCAGTGCGGCTCGGTCAGGTTCATGGTGCCGGTCCATTCGCCGGTCACCATCTTGGGCAGGTACAGCTCTTTCTGTTCGTCGGTGCCGCCGGTGTGGATGGCCGAATAGGCGCCGTGGGCCAGGCCGGGATACATCGAGAAGGCCATGTTGGCCGAGCTCGACATCTCGCTGAACGCCAGGTTCACGACATGCGGCAGACCCTGGCCGCCATAGGCGGGATCCGAGCCCAGGCCCGTCCAGCCGCCCTCGCACAGCTGCTTGTAGGCTTCCTTGAAGCCCGGAGGCGTGGTGACCGTGTTGGTCGCCGTGTCCAGCACGCAGCCGTGCTTGTCGCCCACGGTGTTCAGCGGGGCCAGGACCTCGCCGGTGAACTGGGCGGCGGCTTCCAGGATCTGCTCGACGGTGTCGAACGAGGCGTCGGCGAAGGCTGGCAGCTGGCCGTGCTGATCGATGTTCAGCATGTCGCGCAGGATGAAGACGTGATCGCGAACGGGCGCCTGGTAGGTCATGGAAGGTCCTGGGAGAGAGGGCAGAAAGAGAGAGGAGAGGCTTACTTGCCCAAAGCGGCGTCCGCGTGACCGTCCAGCCGGGCGCGAGCGCGCAGTTTGACCGCGGCGCGGGGCAGCAGGTCGGGGCGGATCTCGGTGAGGCGCTGCTCGAGACGGGCGCAGGCCTGGTGGAGTTCGATCAGGGCGCCGTCGATATCGTCGCGCTGCTGCTCCAGCGCGGTGGCGCGCTCGCGGAACTTCTTCAGCGACCGGGCCATCTGGGCCGCGCCGTCGTCGTTCTCGTCATACAGGTCCAGCAGTTCGCGGATTTCCGACAGCGACAGGCCCACGCGCTTGCCGCGCAGGATCAGCTGCAAGCGGACGCGGTCCTTGTGGGAATAGACGCGGTTGAGGCCTTCGCGGGCCGGATTGAGCAGGCCCTTGTCCTCATAAAAGCGCAGCGCGCGGGGCGTGGCTTTGAATTCATTGCAAAGATTGCGGATCGTGAACGTCCGCTCGGGGCGACGCAGGTCAGCCAACATAGAAACCTCCCAATGAGGAAAGGCCCAGCTACGCGGCGGGGCCGCTTTGTTATCGTTGATCACCCTATTCCGGGTTTCCGTTGACGTCAACGTTTACGTAAACGTCAACTTCGGCCCTTGCGATAGGTTTACTTTCCTAAGCCCAAGGCTTATTTTCCTGCCGCCTGGAACCCGCCGGATCTCACGCCATGACGGCCCTGTCGCACGCCGAAATCTGGACCGCGATCGACGCGCTCGCAAAGCGTTTCGACATGAGCCCGTCGGCCATGGCCAAGATGGCGGGTCTGGATCCGACCAGCTTCAACCGCTCCAAGCGCATGTCGGCGGACGCGGAGGCGCGACCCCGCTGGCCCTCGACCGAGAGCCTGGCCAAGGTGCTGGAAGCCACGGGTGTGGGATTTTCGGAATTCGCGGCGCTGACGGAAAGTACAAAACGCCCGCCGGCGCGCGGCGTGCCGCTGCTGGGCTTCGCCCAGGCGGGCTCGGACGGATTCTTCGACGACGCGGGCTTCCCGGCCGGCGAGGGCTGGGACGAGATCGCCTTTCCCGGCCTGCAGGAAGACGGCGTCTATGCGCTGGAGATTTCCGGCGACTCGATGATCCCGGTGTTCCGCGACGGCGACCGCATCCTGGTCTCGCCCTCGATCGAGCCGCGCCGCGGCGACCGTGTCGTGGTCAAGACCAACGACGGCGAGGTGATGGCCAAGGAACTGGCGCGGGTCACCGCCAGGACGATCGAGCTGACGTCACTTAACCGGGACTATGGAGACCGTGTGCTGGAGCGCGGCGAGGTGGCCTGGATCGCGAGGATCCTCTGGGCCAGCCAGTAACGTGGGGCAGCCGTATCGCACGGCCAGTAGTCAACGCCCCTGTTAGGTCAAAGAACAGAGGCGCAGCCGCTTGCTCGCAACGACCCGATCGGCTGGGAAGCTTTTGAGATCTGATCTGGCTGGGGGCTCAGTCATATGTGCTGCGGTTGCTGGAGAACTACTGTCTTCCCAACGACCCAGCCGTCCCAAAATATCTGATGTCGCATATCAGAGAGCAAGATGCAGGCTGGAAAGGCCTGAAATCGGGTCTCTAACGGTCAGCTTGGCCGCCGGGCGGCGCAATCTCGACAGCCGATAATTCAGGGCGTTGTCTCGTGACCATATCAAGTCGCTGACAGCCATTGCCGCAACAACGCGTGGCTGATCGCCCGATCCGAGCCGCTGAAAAGCACTCTTGCCGCTGAAGCTTCGGCGAGCCAGCCCGCAAGGTTTAAAGCATCTTAAAAGATAAATTCTGGCGGGATGGGTTGTTACGCATGTATTGGCCAAGACTTGGTCGCTGTCATGCCACCATTGAGATCATCAATGCTCGCCAGGCCCCACAATATCAAAAGTTGTTTTCTATATTCAGCACAACCCTGTCCTGCATGGCGCAGTTGTCGCTATTTAAACGTAGAATTCAGATATTATTAAAAAAATTTAAAGGGTGTTTTTTCACCGCTCGACAAGCGCGACAGCTGCACATTCACAAACGTCACTGTGAATATAAAATTTAGCGTCGTTACGCCACAGAGACTAATGGCGCGAGCGCATATAGTACACTTAGCAAATGTAACCTGCATTCAATGATCTAAGGAATTTGTTATGGCTGGATTGATTGTTGAAGGTGTTCAGTACCAGATTCAAAACGCGGGGCAATCTTACAGCCTGAGCCCGATTAATGGCGATAGTTTCCGCTTTGAAGTTCGCGGCGGCGATTATTGGTCGATCGATACTTCGCATCTCGTCAACCGCTCCGAGCTTTCGGGCAGCGCGCTGTATGAGCAAAAAAAGGAGATTGATGTCTCCTATACGATGAATATCGAATCCGGCTCCCCGAATACAGCCAAGTGGGTCGTTCTGGGGCAGTTCCACCAAAGCGTAGAAGATGGTCGCTCCCCCCCGTTTTCCATCGGCATGGAAGGCGAAAAGATGATTGTCACGGTTGCGCACAGCTCCGTCGATGGAAAGATCGTGTACGGCACGATCTACAAAGACACTGCGGATATCGTGCGTGGCCACGACTACGACTTCCAGATTGCCGCGACTTTCAACGGCGACGGCATTGGTCGCCTGACCATTAGCCGCGACGGTGTGACCCTCGTCGACTACACCGGCCAACTCGGCTGGGCGGGTATGGGCGACCTATATTGGAAAGAGGGCGTCTACCGCTCGTTGGCGTCGGAAACCCTTGCCGCGACCTTCAGCAACCTCGACATCAGTGTTTCCAACACGGGCAACGCGGGCAATATCGACCCCGCCACCGTCCAGACGCCCATCGTCAGCTTCAAGCAGACATTGTTGTATGACACCGGCGCTTCGGCGACAGACTACGTGACGTCGAACGGCAACTATACACTGACAGGCAAGGCCACGGCGGGCTCGATGGTCGTGATCCAGGACGGCTCGGCGGTGCTCGGCACCGTCACCGCGAACGGCTACGGCGACTGGTCCTTCGGCGGCAAGCTGGTTGAGGGCGCGCACAATCTTAAGGCCTTCGCCACACTCGGCGGCATCACCCACGGCTCAGACGCCGCCCCCCCCATCCTCGTCGACCTGACCAAGCCGGTCGCCGCGACGGTAGGCGGCTTCAGCGCGGGCGACGGACTGCTGGGCGAGCTGGCGGTCGTCAATAGCGGCGGCCTGAAGATCTCGGGTACTGCCGAGGCGAACAACATCGTCAAGGTCTATATCGACGGCAATCAGGTCGGTCAGGTCACTGCCGACGCGAACGGCGCCTGGACCTACGACAACCGTGGCAACACCTTGGCCAACGGCATGCATTGGTTGCAGGCCAACGCGTCTGACCAGGCTGGCAACAGTGGCGGCTGGTCGAACGTGATCCAGGCCGTCGTGGCGTCGACCGCTCCAACGGTGAAGTTCACCAGCACGCTTCACTCCGATCTCGGCGCTTCGGCGACCGACAACATCACTTCGTATGGCAAGGTGACCCTGGCAGGCACCGCCACCGCCGGATCGACGATCAAAGTCGTTGATGGTTCGACCGTCCTTGGAACCGTCACCGTCGGCGGTTCGGGTTCATGGGCCTACACGGGCACGCTGGGCGAAGGCGCTCACCAATTGCGCGCCGAAGCCACCCTGAACGGACTGACCAGCACCGCCACCGATACGCGGAACATCATCATCGACACCACCGCTCCGGGCCAGGCCCAGATCGGTTCGCTGGTGCCGCAGGTCCTGGCATCCAACGGTCAGGTCTATAGCAACACAGGCAAGGTCACCTATTCGGGGACGGCCGAGGCCGGCGCCAAGGTGACTGTGCAGGTGGACGGCAAGAACGTCGGTGACGTCCTAGCCAACTCGCAAGGCAAGTGGTCCTACGATGCCTCTGCGGTCAAGCTGACGGATGGCGCGCACTGGGCCATCGCCGTCGCTACGGACACTGCAGGCAATCAAGGCGCCTGGGCCAAGACCTTCACCTTCAACGTCGATACAACAGCTCCGACACTCTCGTTTAGCAATGCGGGCCAAAGCTCGACCGCCTTTTCGCCCTATGGCAAGGCCGAGGCCGGAGGCCAGGTGATTATCCAGGAACACAACCAGACCCTACAAACCCTGGTAGTCAGCAGCGGCGGCTGGTGGTCGGCAAACCTGAATACTTCGCAGACGGTTGCTCACAGCTACTACGTGACCGCATTCGACTTGGCCGGCAATGCGTCGTCCTCGTACAAGCTGCTGGCAGGTACGGCGGCCGCCGATGTGATCACGGCGACCAAGGCCGGTGACGTGATCTTCACCGGCTATGGCAAGGACATTGTCGTGCTCGACGCGACGACGGCCAACACGACGGCTATCCTCGATTTCCAGGTAGGCCAGGACAAGATCCAGTTCACCGGTTTCGGCGCCGGCGCCACCGTCCGCCAATTGGATTCCACGCACTGGGCGGTCGCGGACGCGACGCACAGCGCCACGTTCGAGATGGTCAACGCCGTAGGCCTTTCCTCGACCGACTACGCCTTCGTCTAGGAACAGGAGACCATCGATGGGTCGGGCGCTCCAGCCTGACCCATCGACTCCACGGCTCGCAGCCGTTGACCAAGTTTTCGCGCCCTCGAGATGTGGTCATCGTTGCGCAAAGCTGTAATTCTCGACTTCAAGGGCCCCCTATTCGGCGGATACGACGTCGCTCTCGACGTCTTCCGACCAGGGATCATCCGAGCGCGACTGAACTGGCGGGGCGAGAATGCGGAGTGTGTTGAGACGCTGGCGCCATGGATTGGCGTTCAACACCGTGCGCATTCGCAAGGCGATTGATGTTTCTCTCAGGCTTCTTGAACCGCTGAGGCATTCGCCCCAGCTGCGATATGCGAGCCGAACCCTGTCGATGGGGGCGACCTACACTTTCCCGGTCTTGGCTGCGTTGGGCGCCATGGCGACCCTATTCCCGCCGTTCGACATGCTCAACCAGCTCACGCCGTTGCTGCTGCTGGCCTGCGCGGCGACCCTAGGCTGGCGGCTTTATAGGCGTGGCTGGCGCGATCGACCTATGGAGCTAAGCGCTTGTGGCTTGGGCTTGGTTCTGACCGGTGGCGCGATCCTGCAGGAAGCGGTAGCGGCTACGCCGTCGGAGCCCTGCGGACCTGGCGCGGTCACTGTGCTCACTCAAAATCTCTGGTCGCACAACCTCGACCCCGCCCGCACGGCGCGGCGGCTTGCCGGCGTCGGCGCAGACGTGATCCTGCTGCAGGAGGTCCGGGGCGCCGGGGTCGAGGTCGTTGAGAAACTGCGGCCCGACTATCCATTCGTCGCAAACTGCGCCGACCTGAACCGCTGGTGCTCGCTGGCGATCGTGTCGCGGCTGCCTTTCGACAAGCCCTGGACCTATCACAACGGCACCTGGACCGGCGAGCCCAAAGACGTGGCGAGCTATGTCCAAGTCGACCTGCGAACGCCCACGGGCGCGCCCATGACGGTGTTCACCTCGCACCTGCTGCATCTCGACAATCCTCTGCAGTCCTTGCAGGTCAGCGAATTGGTCGAAGCCTTCAGGCCGATAGACCGGCGGGCCTTCATCTTCGGCGGCGATATGAATGTCACGCCCTGGACGCGATCGCTGCAGGGCATTGACGCAACCATCAACGCCGTCCGGGTTACCCGGAACCTTCCCACCTGGCCGGCCCGCGCTCCCATCCCCAGTTTCGCGATGCGGACGCCGTTCGCGATGTGGCCGATCGATCATTTGTTCGCTGGGGCTGGCTGGCGCGCGTGCCGGGTATGGCGGGGGCCCCGCGTTGGTTCCGATCACTACCCAGCCGTCGCGACCCTGGAGCCGGTGCAGGCTGAGCCTGTCCGGGCGCTGGGCAACTAGTAGTGTAACTCTAACAGTAGGCTCCGCTTGGGGCTTACGCCGTTGGTGCGGCCATGGGATTCTGCGCCTTGCGCGCAGGAATATCCATCGCCGCCACACCTGATGGCCTGGCTTCGATTGGGTGCGATCATCCAGGACTCTAACAGTCCCCCGGAAGCACGTCGGGCGCGCGAGGATCATCGGTTTGACAGCCATTGAGCATATAGTGGCCCTGATACTCAGCCCGCCCATGAGGCCATCCACTAGACAGCCGCAAGCGTGGCCAAGGCGTCGGATAGCAGCGCCTCCTCTGTGCAGCGCGTCTGGAGGCCCCTCAGCCCGCGCCCCATCGCCTGCGCGCCTTTGTGCTCTCCAACGATCCCAAGTTCGCCGGCAAATTCAGATCTTAAATCGATCCGCAGGCCCACGTCGTGTGCTGTCCCGAGACGTTGCAGAAGATCTATCTCCACGCCTACCGCAATCGCGTTCAGTCCAGCCGCCGGACTTCAAGACCATGGCCAACTTCCGTTTCGACAATGGCCCAGCCGTCCTGGCGGTGTGCGAGCGGTTCGCGGTGCGGGGCCGTCAGTTGGCCCTTTAACCCGCGACAAGAAGAATTGCCGCTCAATAGCGCTTCGGATATTGCAGGGTCACAGTAGGCCGTGGTCGGGGGGGGTCAAAGTATGTCGCCTGGATCACACAAAGTTCCTCCCGGAAGATTCGTCCTGCTGATCGCGGCGATCCTGGTGCTGGGCGCCATGCTTTTCTTGTTCCCGCTGCCCAACAAGACTGACCAGTTGCAGGCCGCTAAGACTGCTATGTTGGGCGACGGGCTCGGAATCGTCGGCAACTCGGTCGCCTCCCATGTCTCCAACTGCGACACCGACCAACGCCCGCTGGCGACCATGGTCGCCATGACGGCCAACCGAACTGAAAGCAACCTTGGCTTTCCCGGTCAGAGCCTCGACCAGGCGATCAACCTCGCCGCCCTGGCCGTCGCCAACCCCAAGATCGAAAAGGTCGTGGTGTTGGTCTCGCTTGCTCAATTCGAATACAACCGCCGCCAGGATCTGCGTAGCGACATGTTCTTCCGCCTGACGGCGGGAGACTATCGGATCAATGATATCTGGGCGCGCTTGCGGCGGCTGGAGCCGATCACGTCCGGTTTTGTGCGCCAGGAGGATCCCTTCACCTACGGCGGAAAGTCCTATCCGGACTACAATGGCGTCAAGCAGCGCTACATGCTGCCCGAGCGCGAGGCCATGCGCTGCCCTGAGACCCTGGGCCAGGACCGCGCTTTCATTGAGGCCCTGTACTGGAACTACTATCTGCGCGAGCCGCTGGATTCCTCCTACATGGTCGATTTGACGACTTTGGCCGGCAGGAGCCGAGCGGAAACCAAGCCTATACTGTTCGTTCTCATGCCAATCGACCTCCAGGACGTCACAGACCTTAATCCAGCCCTGGCGGCCGCCATCCGAACACGACGCGATCTGCTACTGGACATGAGTCGTGAGGCGAGTCTGCCGATGCTGGATCTTAGCGAGTCCTTACCGGCTTCCTCATTCGCAGACCGATGGTGCGGTTGCGGGCACCTTGTCGATAGCGGCCGCCGAGCCCTATCGGCTCGCGTCGCGACGGCTGTGGAGGCCGCGCGCTGATGCTGTTCAACTCGTTCCTCTTTCTTCTGGCCTTTCTGCCGATCGTTGTGGTGGGTTACTGGCTGATCGCGCGGATGACCCGTCCGGGTGATCGCCATCGCATGGCTCGCGGTCGCCTCGTACCTAGGTTACCCTACTTGTCGGGCGAGCGCGTCTATCCTTGATGTTGGCTGGCCTCGATCGCCCTCAATTTCCTGGTGGGGCAGCGGATCGCATTGAGCGAAGGCGCCGTGCGGCGCACCTGGCTGACCGTAGTGTGTTGTCGCGGACTTGGCGCTGCTGGGCGGCTACAAGTATCTAGGCTTCATCGGCGACCAGTTGGGCGGACTGGGCGTCAGGGGCGCGAGCGACTGGGGCACGGTCCTGCCGATCGGCATCTCGTTCTTCACCTTCACCCAGATCGCCTACCTGGTCGATGTCGAGGCCTCGCAAGACGACCTCGCCGGACCTGCTGCGGTATGGCTTGTTCGTCTCCTACTTCCCGCACCTGATCGCGGGCCCGATCCTGCACAACAAAGAGATGCTGCCGCAGTTCGAGCGGCCCGATACCCGCCACGTCGCCTCGGACATCTATTCGGGCCTGGCGATGCTGTCGATCGGCCTGGCTAAGAAAGTGCTGATCGCCGACGGGTGCGGCCAGGTCGCCAGCGGAGTGTTCGCGTCCGGCGGGCGATGGTGCCAGCTCTACGTCGCCTGGGTCGGCGTCCATCGCCTACACGCTGCAGATCTATTTCGACTTCTCGGCCTATTCCGACATGGCGGTCGGGTGTGTCGCTGCATGCTCGGGATCGAGCTGCCGATCAACTTCAACTCGCCCTATAAGGCCACCAGCATCATCGAATTCTGGCGCCGCTGGCACATCACCCTGTCACGTTTCCTGCGTGACTATGTCTACATCCCGCTGGGCGGCAATAGGAAGGGCGAGGCGCGCCGCTTCGTGAATCTGTTCGCCACCATGTTGATCGGCGGCGCCTGGCATGGCGCGGGCTGGACCTTCATTCTGTGGGGTGCGATGCACGGCGCGGCCCAGACTCTTGCCCACGGCTATCGCGCCTCGGGCAAGGCGGTGAAGCTGCCGACCATTCCCCCACTTCTGGGGTGGGCTTCGACCATGTTGTTCGTCATTCTGGCTTGGGTTCCATTCCGCGCCCCGACCTTGGCGGTCACCGCTTGACCAGTGCGCGCGGCATGGCCGGTCTGCAGGGCCTCGCAGCGTCCGACACCGTGCGTGGCCCGGCGCTTCGCCGGCGTCGCTCGGCGGCATGAGCTCCAGCAGCTCTGGCAGCGCCGCCATGCAACCTGATGGGGATCGCCAGCCTCGATCGCCCTGCTGGCTCCCAACAGCCAGCAGTTGATGCGCGATTTCCATATCGGCCTGGACCCTGCCGGGCTACGGCGCGCACGGCGGTCCGACGCGCCTGCGTCTGGCCGCCAATGGCGTGTCGGTCGTGCTGATCGCGGTCGCGCTGGGCCTGTCGCTGCGCAAGATCGGCGGCTACAGCGAGTTCATCTACTTCCAGTTCTAGGCAAGTCGCCGCCTATCGAGCCTTGAGGACAACGCGCGTAAGGACGCCGTCTGGGCCAACCTGCCCCTTCCACGAAACGCGAGTGGCCGGCAGCTTGCGGCCAAAGGCTGGCGAAACCCAGCCGCCGTCCAGCCCTTCGTCGCCGCGCGTCAGTCTAACCTCGCCGGCTTCAGGCATTTTCAGCGTCGCCAGGTGTTCGCCACCGATTGACAAGCGTACCCCTTCCTCCGCGATGACGGCGTCACAATCCTGGGCCAACTGCATCACCAGCTCGCTGGTCTCCGAGACGGGCGCGCCCAGCAGGCGGTCGATGATCGCCAAACTGCCGTCCTCGATCGCTACGCGCCGCTCGTGACGCACGCCAAAGCGCCCCTGATAGCCATCATGAGAGGCCCGAACGACGAAGGGTTCGACCTGCACTTCTTCCAGTTCGGCGTTGGCCTTGTGCGACCAGTTGAAGGCTCCAGCGATCGTGCTCTGGCCCACCCCGCCCAAGGTCAGGGTGTTGTGCGCACGCGTACCGCGAAACCAGTCTCGCCACTCATGGCCCGAATGGTACAGGTAGGTGCCCGGGTCGACGATTAGTGGCTTGTTGTCGACCGTCATCGTGATCGCCAGAGCGTCGGCGTGGCCGTGCGCGGCGATCGAGAGGTAGCCCAGCGGCGCATGATCCATCACGAGTATGGTCTCGCGGCCAGCCATAGATCCACGATGGACGGTGTAGCCGCCGCTCTTGAAACTGCGCGTGCCGATGGGGGGCGGCACGGGCGAGCCGGCTGGCATGATCGCGTTGCGCAGGTCCGGCTCTGTGGCGGGCGCGAGGTCGCCCCGGCCGAGAAAACTCGAAATCGCGGCGGCGACCGAGGTCGGATAGCAAGTCTCATGGCGAACCAGAGTAATCACCCGGCCCTCGTCGTCGTCACCGATGGGCGGTACGCGCCCCTGGTCGTCGGCCAGCCAGCAGATGAACTCGGCGAACGCCGCCAGTCGCGCATCGGTAGGGGCCGGAAGCGGCGCGCCGCGCCTGCGGGCGACGAAGGCGCACAGCAAAACTAATTCTGCGGTCAGGGCTCCATAGGTCGGCGACTGCTCCGCGGGTACGCCGTCAGCCAGGATCTGCAGACCGGCCTCGCGCGCGATCGCCGCGCCGCCACGGGCGATCAGCCGCTCTCTGTCCTTTTCGGGCAGGAAGCCGCAGCTCACGCCCAGCAGGTAAAGCGCTGCGTCCTCAGAAACGAGATGGTTGTTCGCCGACGAGAAGCGCGAAGGATAGCGCTCGAGCCAGAAGGCGTGGGCTCGCAGGATTCCGGCGATCTTGGCGATCGTCGTTTCGCTTAGTTGATCGCCGATCAGGGACGTGACTACCAGCAGCGAGATGGCGCGCAGCGCCAGTTCGATGCCGGACGACCAGCCGACGCCGCGGAAGGGCGGGTTGCTCTCATACCAGCTCGATACGGTACGCTCGATAAAGGCCACGGACCTCAGCGTCGCCCGAAAGGAACGCGTGAGCGGCGACCGGCTGCAGAAACTGGAGGCGTGAGAATTCCCAGACATACTTGACGTCGCCGATGTCCTTCGCGCCGCGATAGCCGACATCGAAACAGTATTGGTCGGCGGGCCAGTACTGGCCGGTCACCGGATCCAGATGCCAAATCGGGTCGCCGGTCGCCGGGATCTCGAAGCGCGGCCAGTCCTGGCTGAGCGACGAGAAATGCCCGCCCATCACGGCGCCGGCGGCTTTCGCGACCAAGGCGCGCATTTCCGGCGCGGCGTCTTTCAGAGCTTCGGCGAAACCAGGCAGTCGACCGACGCCGACCTCTCCTGTCTCATAGCGCGCCCAACCCTCAAGACGTCCGCGGGCGCGAACCTTCTTGGCCTTCTCGACGACGCGATGCGTCACCTCGGCGGCGCTCATGTTTTTCAGCCGCGCGACATACCAGGCGATACCCAAGGATCACTCTCCCGACAGCGACTTGGTGGCTTGCGCCACCTCGCGCCAGATTTGCTGTAGCCGCGCCGCGTATGGACGGATTTCAAGACGCTCGGCGTGGGTCGTCCTCGCCGCTTGGCCCAGGCGTTCGCGCAGCGACGGATCATCCAGCAGCCGACCCAGCGCCGTGGCCAGACCCGGCGCGTCGCCCGGTTGTACCAGCAGCCCCGTCTGGCCGTCCACGATGATCTCCTCTGTCGCGCCGACGGGCGTGGCGACTACCGCCAGGCCGTTGGCCATCGCCTCGATCACCGACATTGGAAGGTTCTCGTCATACGACGGCAAGGTGAGGATGTCCGACGCTGCGAGCAGTTGCGCGACGTCGTCAGGCCCCACCCAACCAGGCATCGTGACCTTGTCCTGGAGCCCCAACTCGGTGATCCGAGCCTGACTCTGGTCTAGTTCGCCGTCGCCCGCGATGATCGCTTGCCAGTTTCCTGCGCGCGGCAAGGCGCCGAGAGCCTCGATAAGCTCGGGCACGCCCTTGCGTTCTCCCACCCGCCCAAGAAATAGGATGCGTACCTTGTCGCCGGGTACGTGTGGCAACGTCGCCGCCCGTGTGGCGTTGGGTAGGATGGTGATGCGCGGAGCCGCCGCCGGCTCCTGCTCCGTGACAAACCGCCGCCAGATGTCTCCCAGCACCAGAATTCGGCCCGCGCCGACGAACATCGCATCGATCCGTTTGCGGACCGCAGGCTTGACGCCTTGCCAATACTGACGCGTGCGCGAGCCATGCACGTGAAGAATATAGGGAGCGCCCAGTGCGCGGCACAATGACGCTAACATCATCTTGCGGATCATGCTGCCGTGGCTGGACAGGTTGATGTGGACCACGTCCGCCCGCCCCTGAAGCCGAAGGGCGACTAGTTGAGCCATGGCGATCGGCAGCTGCACTGCTGAAAAAGCAGCGTTGCGTTGTCCGCGCGTGACGATGAAGCGCGCTTTCAGCCCCGGCTCGGCGCCCATAGCGAGCTCCGCACGCACCTCGTCCATGATGCGGTCGATGCCGCCCTTGCCGCCTTCTCCCAGCGGCGTGGCGATCACTACGTTAAGCATTAGGCACTTTCCGGGCGCGAATTGAGGGCGTCGTAACAGTCAGCAATGGCGAGATTGATCTGCTACACGACAACAGAAACAGCAGCAATCGGGCTCAGCTTTCAAGTTTCTTTGGCCGCTTCACAAAGCGCGAAAGCATCGGCGGAGGTCAGCGGGTGCTCTTTTGGAAACTGATGACATCCCGATGACGAACACGTCATTTCGAACCCTCGGAGCACGTTCCTGCATAGGCGGGACCGCTAGCCGCCCTCTGGACGGACAATCTTTTGATGTCCACGACATCCGTGGAATTCATTCTCGAACGATATATGCCCGTTTTGAAGTAAGGCGTGCGGTCTCCGATGAAGCCAAGTACGCCCGAATAGTCTACGATCGACCGCCCGTTCATCACGACCGAGAGCCGGCTGACGCCGCCGGGGCAATAGAGCTGGCTGATATCGAATCTGTACCAAAGACCGCGCTGGAAAGCAGGGTTCTGGTAAAGCACGGTCTCGTACATTCCGCCTTTGGTCGGATGCACCTCCTGCTCGGAGCCGTGGATCTTGACCTTAAAGATGTCACCCGGTGTCAGCGACAGGGCCCATACGGGCGAGAAGTTGCCCACCATATCGTCAGATGTATGAAGCTGAGCGAATATCAGCCAGGGTTCATTGAAGGTTCCATTGACCCCCGCGATACGCCTTCCAGGCGCGATCTTGGCCGAGAAGCCATAGCGGACCTCCACCCCGATCGGCGCATTGGCCAAGTCGCGCAGTTCGGCGCGTTCGGTCCCGTTGCTGAGGTCTTGTGGCCTCCCATCGCCCGGCCGCACTGAAAACCGCATCGCACCCTTGCCCCGATCGCGGATGCCTTTGGTGTCGACGTTGGCGCCGCCTTGGATCTGCCAGCGGCGCGCGGACCAGGTCTTTCGCCTAGGCTCGATGACGCTCTTGGCCCCTGAGGGCGGAGGCGGTCCCTGCTGCGTGATCGCGACGATCGAGGCATCGCTCGCAGAAATAGGAGGGGCGGTCGCGCTCCAGGCCGGCTGACCCGTGCCGAGAACGGAAAGCGCGAAAGCGAGGCTCTTGCAAAAGTGTATCACGTGGGCCCGTCGAGAGCGCGATGTTCGCGAAGAGAGGTCGCTAAAACCATGGCGCATTTCCCGGAAGCTCCGCAATCCAAGGCTTGCGTATCGCATGACAGCGTCGGAGGCCCATGCGCCTTACGCGACACCTTGCCAACAATCCAACGATCGGCGACACGTTTTGCATCGCGGCGCCTGCCAATGGACCACGATCGTGGGATGCTATCGGAGCTGGCCGGGTGCTTAGAATGCCGACATGGATGATGGGTGCTCGCATCCTACCTCCAAGTGACTTCGCGAGCCGGGAGCGATCGAAGCGTTGAGGGGCTTTTTGACAAGGTCGTATACGGCGCTGATCGGAATGAACCATGAGGCGCTGAATTCCCACGCATCTCTCCTGACGCCTTGGGTCTAGGGGTGCAAGTTCGAGTATATGCTAGAGGTCAGCGCGTATGAAGAGCCCTGAGACCCTTAAGCGTCGCGAACGCGTGCGCATGAATACGAAAGCCGCCGCCAACGAACGGCCCGGCCTGCTCGACTGGCGCGTTTGGGCGTGGGCGGTCATGGTCTTTTTCATGACGAACCCTTTCCCGTACAATTTCACGGGCATCGACCCCACGGCCATCGTCCGGATAGACCAATCAACGCTGACGGCGGTTCGTCCCCAGGGCGACAATATTTATCTGCTTTTGCGGGTCGGCATTACATTGCTGGCGCTGATAATGGTTGCGTTTAATTGGCGAAGGATTGCTCGCAATACACAATTTCTGGCTCCCCTGATGGCGTTCGTTGTCTGGTGCGGCCTCTCTTCGTTTTGGTCCGACAGCCCCGATGCCACGACGCGGGCGGTCATCACCCTGTTGCTACCACTCCTGATCGGTTGGGGCTTGGCCAAGACCCTACCATCCACCCAAGCCGCGCAAGCGCTTTTGGCCACGGGGATCATCGTGGCGCTCGCGTCCGTGATTTATGCGCTTGTCCTCCCCAAGTATGGCGTCCACCAGGTTACAGACGTCAGCCAAGCGACGCACGCCGGCAGTTGGCGTGGCGTCTATATCCACAAGAACAGCCTCGGCCAGGTCATGGCGGCCAGTCTGATCGCGACGCTTTTCGGCGGTCGCAAGCTTATCGGCTCCTTCATCGTATGGATCCTTGTGATGGCGCTGGAATTCGGCGTCATGATAGCCACCACATCGGTCGGCGCTCTGGTCATTGTCGCAATCGGCAGTACCGCGATGCTCATCGTTTACCGTCTTTCCGGCCCAGTGAGGATTCTGGCCGGCACCGCCCTTATCGTCGGAGTCGCAGCAGTCGCGCTCAGCGCCGAATATATCGCCGCTCTGTTCGGTCGCGACCTGAGTCTCACGGGCCGAACGGGTATCTGGGCCTATGCTCTAGACAGCATCGGAGCCCGGCCGATTGAGGGCTACGGGTTCTCGTCACCTACCTATGGCGGCTTCACGCGCCTGCTGATTGACCGTATTGGCTTGAACCACCCCCACAATGGCTATCTCGACCTCGCGCTTGGCGTTGGCTTGGTTGGCCTGCTTCTGTTCGTCACCTCGCTGCTGCTGGCCGTGGGGCGCGCCTACGTCTCTAACAGCCGTACCGCCGGCAACGGCGAGATGATCGCGACCGCAGCTCTGCTGATCGGCTGGATGATCTCGGCCCTTTCGGAATCGGCTTTTCGGATCACGGGCCCGATCGGCGGCTTTGGCATGGTGGTTTTGGCCGCCGCTCTGACGATGGACGCAGCAGCCAGGACGACCGCCCGCGCGGCCCGTCGAGGACAGGGCTTTGGCGCCCGGTTTTCGGGTGGCGGTGACACAAACGCGACACCGGTCACCTCGACGGAACTCGCCTCAAGGATCCAGGGCTGATGCCAATGAACGCCAACCCACGCGTCAGCTTTGTCATTCCGGCCTACAATGCCGCGGCGTATCTGCGCCTCGCGCTGCAGTCGGTCCGTGACCAGACCTATACGGACTTCGAGGCCGTGGTCATCGACGACGGCAGTACGGACGGCACCAACGCGATCATCCGCGAGTTCGCCGAGGCCGACAGCCGCTTTCGCCTACTGGCCAAGCCGAATACGGGCTTGATCGACAGCCTGAACCGGGGCTTGGACGAGGCGCGGGGCGACTTGATCGCCCGCTTCGACGCCGACGACATATGCCGACCTGAGCGCCTGGCGGTGCAGATGGCCTATCTTGACGCTAATCCGAACTGCATCGCGGTTGGGTCGGGCATCACCGTGATCGACGAAGAAGGTCGTGAACTGCGCGAGATCCGCCCGGCGACGACGCGGGCCGCCCCGCCGATCGACGATCATTTCCCACCCAAAGCCCTGCTACTAACCCACCCGACCGTTACCTTCCGTAAGTCGGCGGTGGTCGATTCCGGCGGATACTCGACAGCCTACGAAGCGGCCGAGGACTATGAGCTGTGGCTGCGGATCCGGGCGCTGGGCGATATCGTCGAGCTGCCTGGTCCCTTGATCTACTACCGCCAGCACGGCTACCAGCGTCTCGCCGGAAGCTCAAGCTGCAACGCCTCAGCTGCCTGAAAGCCGACGTCGCCACCTTCCTGCGCCGTCGTGGCGAACTCGAGGACTTGGCGGTCCAGGTTGAGAAAGCCGAAACTGTCGCCGAGGTGGCGCGGATCGGCGCTGACCCGCGCTCGGGTCTGCCCTCGCCCAGCCTGATCGAGCTGTACTATCAGTCTGGGCTGCTGCGCCGGGTGCTGTATCGCGGCGCACCGGGCGAGGTGCGTTCGACCGCGACGGCGATCGCGACGCGGGCTGTGGGTTCTCTGGGCATAGCCGCGATCAATTCCGACGCACGTCGTATCGTCGGCAAGGCCATGGTCGAGCTGCTTCGCGGCGCCGCCGTCGTCGCCACCGGCCGGAACCGAAAGGCGATTACGACGTCCTAGCGGCGAGCTTGTCGTAAAAGCTCAGGACGCTAGGCGCGATCTGGCTCCAGTCGAGCGTGGTTCGCGCCTTCGTCGCCGCCCCGTCGCCCATCGCGCGCAAGCGCGGCGAACCACACAGCGCGTCCAGCGCCTCGGCCAACGCCTGCCCGTTCCCTGGCTCGACCAGAACGCCGTCGACGCCGTCCTCTACCGCGTCGGCTAGTCCGCCCACGCGGCTGGCGAGCACCGGACGGTCATTGCCGAACGCCGCCGCCACCACGCCACTCTGGCTGGCGTCGACATAAGGCGCCACGACGACCTCGGCGTCCTGGAAAGCTGCGATGACATCGCGAGGGGGCAGAAACCGTTCGTCCAGGCTTACATTGGGCAGGCTCTCGGCTTGCTGGCGATGGGTATTGAGGTCTTCACCGCGCCCGGCGACATGAATCTGGATGTCCGGGCGGCGGTCTCGTAGTAGGCTAGCGGCTTCCAGTAGCACCGAAAGTCCCTTGTAGCGCTCCACCCGTCCGAAGAAGAGCACTCGCCCGGCGATCGGTGACCGCCGCTCGTCAGCAGCCGGCACAAGGATCGCGCCGTGCGGCATGCTCAACAGCGGCTTGGCGTCGGCGTACAGTTCCTTGTAGCGCGCCAAACAGGTCGGACCATGCAACACGACGCCGTCGGCTAACCGGCGAGCATCCGCCATCGCCTTGCGGATCGATGGTTTCAGGTTGGCATCACTGCCGCTGTGCGGTTCGGGGTCATGGACGGTCAGGACCAGCGCAGCCTTGCCTCGCGCTAGGCGCTCCATCAGCGCACAGACCGTATGGGTGACTTCCTGCAGATGGATTACGTCCGGTTTGAACCGCCATATCCGTCTGAGCAGAGACGGAAGCTGCAGGTACATCTTCCAGATCGGCCGAAAGTCGATCTGCGCGACTTGCATCGAAGCTGGCGCGGCGATCTCCATGCCTTCGAGCTCGCGCGCAAGGTTGCGTCGGTCGAGGACTAGCAGCACATCGGCGTGTTCGGCCAAGCCGGCTGCGAAACGATAGGCGTATTCGGCATAGCCCGGCGAGAAGACGACGACGCGTTTGCGACGGGGTGTCATTGCTTCACCAAGGTCATGAGCTTGCGCCGATAGGATGAGAAAAGCGCTAGGATCGTGGCAGCGAACATCGCGGCATAGATCGCCGAGCCTAGGATCAGCTGACAAAGGTCTTGCCGAACTCGGGGATGAACCAGAATCTTGGCCAACTGCCCAAGCGCAAGGGCGATGATCGGTGGCAGGAAGTCCTTCAAGGCGCCAGGAATGAAGCCCAATCGCCGCGAGACGAGCGCGAAGCGCGAGACATTGACGACCAGGAACGCGATCAGCACGGCCAGCGACGCCCCGATCCCCTGCCACTTCGGAATGAACAGGAAGCAGCCGATCACCAGCACGATGCTGCCGGCGAAAAGTGTGACCAGCTCGGACTTGTGCGCGCCGGTCATCGACAAGGCGTAGCCTGTGGGCGCCAAGGCCGCGCTGACCAGCCAGCCCAGCGGCATCATCAGACACAGCAGCGGGCTGAAGCTGAAGCTGGGGCCGAAGATCAGGAACAGGTGGTCGCCGAACGCCGCGATACCGCCGAACACGAAACCGCCGAACACGGTCGCCGTCATCATGTAATCGCTGAGCGCCTTGCGCACGCCCGGAAGGTCGCCTTCGCGGTATCGCGTGGCGACCGTGGGGCCCAGGGTCTGGCTGACGGCCATCGGATAGACAGCAACCATCTGAGCGATGCTACTCAACGCCCCGTATGCGCCGACCTGGGCCGCCGGCGCGTAGGCGCCCAGGATCAGCACGTCCACGAACCGCATGGCGGCGTAAGTGAACAGGCTAAGCGCCATCCAGCTGGACTCACGGAGGATCTTGGCTATCGCCGCGTTGGCGCCGGCCGTTGAGACCGACTTGCCGATCTTGGGACCCATGTCGATTGCAAAATGGCTCAGCACCAGTAATGCGCTGATCGCGTACGATAATGTGTTGGTCACCAGGGCCGCGCCGACGTTCCAGTGCATCGGGAACAGCAGCAGCGCGCCCCCAAGGCGGATCACCGGCTGCACGTAAGAGGTAAGCAGCGCATAGAGCGCCGGGCGCTCCTCTGATTTATAGACCGCGCCCATGACGGCCAGGTCGGCCGCGAACGGCGTGCCGATAAGGGTGATCAGCAGCAGCTGCTGCATATGTGGAATCTTGTAGATATCGTGCTCTAGCCAGGCGCCGAGGAACAGCCACATCAGAGCGCAGCAGACGATATTCACCGCCAGAACGATCAGTCGCATCCGCGTCAGATAGGCGTTGAGGTTGCCCTCCTCCCGGAGGCTCCTGGAATGCTTAAGAAGGGCGACGTCCAAGCCGATAGGTGCCAGGGTGATCAGCGCCGTGAAGATCCCGCGCAGAATATTGAAGACGCCGTAGCCCGATGCCCCGATGGCCCTGGCGATGAAGATGCCGGTGATGAAGGCCAGTGATTGCTGGGTCAGCATCCCGCCAAGAACGACGAAGGATGCGAGATGGCGACGCCGTGGAGGCGGCGTGGTCGGGGCGCCGATAACCTGCTCGTCCATCATTTTAGCCCAAACCCGCGTTGATCAGACATGGTCGCTCCTGCCCAGCCCCACCGACTAGGCGGCAGATAGCCTGACCGGCATGACAGAAAGATATCTAGCGGAGGCCGGGCCGCGCTTCATGGCGACTTTGATCCCGACACAACATTAGAAGCTCACGTGCGTACAAACTCGCCAAAATCCGCTCAGCCGCACGCACGGGTGTCGTGGTTAATAGGAAAACTAGCGAGCTAACCCCCAAAAGGCGATCAAAAGGGCCTATGCCGCGAGCTCCTTTACATAACGAGCCCAAAAAAGGCTAGAGGATTGTTGACGTATTGTTTGCGCTGCAGCATTGGAGCATCTTCGCTTCACGCGTGAGACGGGGTTAAGTGATGAAAGTTGCGGTTATTGGTATCGGTTATGTTGGCGCGGTGTCCGCAGCTTGCTTGGCGCGTGACGGCCACGAGGTGATCGCGGTCGACGTCAGCCCGGTCAAGGTCGACGGCATCAACGCCGGAGAGTCTCCTATCGTCGAGCCCGGCCTGGACGGGCTGATCAAGGCGGGCGTGGCCGCCGGCCGCCTGAAGGCGACCACTGACCTGGAAGCCGCGATCCGCGGCACGGACATTTCACTGATTTGCGTCGGAACGCCCTCGCGGACCAACGGTTCGCTGGATACCAGCTTCGCCCTACGCGTCGCCGAGCAGATCGGCGGCATCCTGGCCGACGACTCGGTCGATCACTCGGTGATCTTCCGCTCGACCGTCCTGCCGGGCACCATGGACGGCTTGCTAATCCCCGCTTTGGAAAAGGCGTCGGGTAAGAAGGCCTGCCAAACGCTGGGCATCGGCTACTACCCCGAATTCCTGCGCGAAAGCACCGCGATCAAGGACTATGACCAGCCCGGCGCGGTCGTGTTCGGTCGCCGCGACGCCAAGACGCTTGCCCGTCTGCACGCCCTGCAACCCAATCTGCCGGTCAAGCCCGCCGAGGTCGACCTGAAGGCCGCCGAAGCCATCAAGTACTTCAACAATGCGTGGCACGCCCTGAAGATCAGCTTCTCAAACGAAGCCGGCAACATCTGCAAGGCCGTCGGCATCGACAGCCACGAGGTGCTGGGAATTCTGTGCTCGACACGCGGCTGAACATTTCGCCGGCCTATATGAAACCCGGCTTCGCGTTCGGCGGCTCCTGCCTGCCCAAAGACGTTCGTGCGCTGAAGGCCAAGGCCCGCGAACTGGACGTCGCCTCGCCGATCCTGGACGCCATCCTGGCGGCCAATGAAGAGCAGATCCAGAGCGCTTACCGTCTGGTCCAGGCGTCGGGCAAGCGTACCGTCGGAGTGCTTGGCCTGTCGTTCAAGAGCGACACGGACGACCTGCGCGAAAGCCCGATGGTGGTGCTGACCGAGCGCTTGCTTGGCAAGGGCTACGAAGTGAAGGTCTATGACCCCAACATCCGCCTTTCGCGCCTGACTGGCACCAATCTGCGCTATGTGCAGGAATATCTCCCGCACATAGGCCGCATGCTGCACGAAGAGCCGGAAGAGGTGCTCGAGTCCGACGTCTTGGTCGTGTCGCACAAAAATCTTGGAGCCCTGCTCACCCAGGATATCCAGGACGAAAAGTTCGTAGTCGACCTGACCCGACTATGGAATGACCGCCTCTCGGAAGGGAAGTATCAAGGTATTTGTTGGTAAGCGAACAGCTTACCTTAGACCCGACAGCGAGTCAGATGCCTCAGATCACGACTGTCTTGTTCGATATGGACGGCGTCCTCATAGATGCCAAGGATTGGCACTATGAGGCGCTGAACCGAGCCCTGGAGAAATTCGGGCTCGCCATCAGTCGCGATGAGCACCTGGCGCTCTATGACGGCCTTCCGACGCGCAGGAAGCTGGAAATGCTGAGCCGCAGCCATGGCCTGCCGGTTCAGCTCCACAGCTTCATCAACGACCTGAAGCAGGACTATACCGCCGCCATCACTATGGATCGGTGCCGACCTGTCTTTCATCACCAGTATGCGCTCGCCAACCTTAAGCGCGCTGGATACACCGTCGGCGTCTGCTCAAATTCGATCCGCCGGACCGTGAGCATGATGATGGATCTATCGCGCCTCGAGCCGTATCTCGACTTCTTCCTGTCGAACGAAGACGTCTCCAAGCCCAAGCCCGATCCGGAAATGTACGTTACCGCGATCGCGCGCGCTGGGGCCACTCCGGTCGAGACACTGATCGTCGAAGACAATGACCACGGCGTGGCTGCGGCGCAGGCGTCAGGAGCCCATGTGATGGTGGTAGGCGGCGTTAACGACGTTACCTATGCTCGCATCCAGCATGAGATCGCTCTGGCGGAGGGCCGTGCATGATCGTTCTCTTGCCTCTTGCCGCGTCGGCCGACCCCTTCTTCGACCCTAAGGAATACTTCTTCCCCAAGCCGCTGATCGAGCTGAACGGACGCCCGATCATCGACCATGTGATCGAGAACCTCGCCAACCTCGCCGACGACGTCACCTTCGTCTTCGTGCTGCGCGACGAGGATTGCGAGAGCTTCAGCCTGGACCGGGTGGTGACCCTTGCCGCCAAGGGCCGCGCCAAGATCGCCCGCCTGTCCCGCCCCACGGCCGGCGCCCTATGTTCCTGCCTGATGGCCATTGACCATATTCCCGAGGATGAGCCCCTGGTCGTCGCCAACGGCGACCAGATCTTCGATATTGACCTGCGGGCCGTCATCGATGGGTTCGAGCGCCGGGGTTTGGACCAGGCCATTCTGACTTTCGATTCCCTGCACCCACGCTGGTCGTATGTACGCATGGACGGCGACGACGTCGTCGAGGCAACCGAGAAGCGACCTATCAGCCGCGACGCCATCGCCGGCTTCTACTATTTCCGGCGTGGCGGCGACTTCACTTCGGCGGCCATGGCCGCGATCAAGTCTGACGCATCGGTCGGCGGCCGCTACTTCATCTCGGCCACGATCAATGAGGCGGTTCTGGCCGGCCGCAGGGTCGGGCGTGCCGAGATCCAGGCCGAGCGCTATCATTCGTTCTATTCACCCCAACGCCTTGAGCAGTATGAGCGCAGCTTGGCGACCGCGCCGCCGTCGCGCGCCGCGCCGCTTGTGGTCATCCCGATGGCCGGCCAGGGGAGCCGGTTCGCCGAGGCGGGCTACGCCAAGCCGAAACCCTTCATCGATGTCGCCGGCCGCACCATGATCGAGACTGTCATGGACAATCTGAAAGTGCCCGGCGCCGATTATCTGCTCCTGGCGCGCGGCGAGCACCTGGAACGAGAGCCCGACACCGTCTCGGCGCTGAAGAAGACCGGCGTGGTTGACTTCGTCACCGTCGATCAGCTGACCGAGGGCGCAACCTGTACCGTGTTGCTGGCCCGAGCGGAGATCGACGGCGATCGCCCGATCCTGATTGCCAATTGCGACCAGGTTATTGACTTTGACTGTGCCGAGTTTGTGGCTGACTGTCAGCGTCGCGGCCTCGACGGCTCGATCCTGGTGTTCCGCGACGCCGAGATGAACCCCAAGTGGTCGTTTGCGCGCACCGATGCCAAGGGCCTGGTGACTGACGTGGCCGAGAAGAGGCCGATCTCGGACCTGGCGACCGTGGGTTTGTACTATTTCGCGAAGGGCCGTGACTTCGTCGCAGCGGCGGTGGACATGATCGCCCGCAACGAGCGGGTGAACAATGAGTTCTATGTGTGCCCAGTCTACAATTACGCCATTGCTCAGGGTAAAAGGATTGGGGTCTACGAGATCGCGCCTGACGCCATGCATGGTATCGGCACGCCCGCTGACCTCGACATCTTCCTGAAACTGCGTCTGCCCCAGATTTCTGAATGAACGTGATCGTGCCGCTGGCCGGACCGGATTTCGTACACCCGGCCTATGGCGTGCGACCGCTCTTCGATGTCAATGGCCAGCCACTCATCCTGGCCGCACTGGAAAGCCGCCCATGGGTCCGCTCGGGTGAGGTCTCTGGCCAGGATCTGGTCTTCGTGTTCCGCGACCTACCCCAGGTCGCCCAGGTCCGTCCGGTTCTAGAACGGCGCTTTCCCGGGTATCGCTCGGTGGCCCTTTCAGAGGGAACCGGCGGCGCCTTGCTGAGCGCCCTGGCCGGCGCGGCCTTGGTCGCTGACCACCGCCCAGTGTGCGTCGATTTGGTGGACATCCTCTATGACTGGATTGACTGGCCTGGCGTTTCCTTGTGGCGCGAAGGCCTGGGCGGCGTAGCGCCCAGCTTCACCTCAGATGATCCGGCCTACAGCTATTTCGAGATGGACGGCGAACGTGTCGTCCGCGCGGCGGAAAAGGTTGTCATTTCCGATCGCGCCTCCGCCGGCACCTACATGTTTCGCGACTTGGGGGTACTGCTTTCTGCGGCTGGACATTCTTTCGCCAACAGAGCCACGCTCGCCCATCGGGATATACTGTTCGTCTGCCCCGCGATGAATGGGGTGCTGGCGCATGGGCTGGACGTCGCCGCGCCGCCGGTGAGCGGTGTGCGCTCCGTAAGCAAGCTATTCAAATGAGGTGGGTATGATTATCCTGGCGCACCGTGGCTGGTGGCTGGAGCCCTCGGAGAAAAACTCCCGGCAGGCCCTGACCCGCGCTTTCGATGCCGGCTATGGCGTCGAGACCGACCTGCGCGACCACAACGGCGAGGTCGTAGTCAGCCACGACCCTCCGATCGGTCAGGACTACATCACGCTTGCCGAACTGTTGGCGATGTACAAGCAGGCGGGGGAGCCCGGCGCCTTGGCGCTGAACGTCAAGGCCGACGGCCTTCAGAAGCCGTTGGCCGAGGCCCTGCGAGAAATCGGCGTCAACAACTACTTCGTGTTCGACATGTCAGTGCCTGACGGCTTGGTCTATCTGCGCCACGGACTGACCGCCTACACGCGCTGCTCGGAATACGAGATTGCGCCTTCGTTCCTTGATCGGTCCGCCGGCATATGGGTCGACGCCTTCGACGGCGACTGGGTCGAAGCCAAGGATCTTCAGGCTCTGTCACAGGGCGGCAGGACCTTGGCGCTGGTGTCGCCCGAGCTGCATGGCCGCCCGCACGAGGCGGTCTGGGCCAGATGGAAGGCTGGCGTCGGCCAGGCCCAAGGTGCGCTGATGCTCTGCACCGATTTTCCGAGCGCCGCCGAGGCGGTGTTCAATCAAGCTGGTAGCCGCTAGGTTCAAGTACCGAGGTTTGGCCGGGGTCCCCCGCCAGAACGTTTGCGAAGCCCGTGAGAGACGAACTGATGGCGAAGCGCCGATCCACAGGCAAGACCGAGAAGACGAGCACGGTCGCCAAGATCAAGTCCGCCGAAGCCTGGTCGTCTCGGGAGATGGTGGCGGCGTCCGTTATCGCTTTCGTGCTGCTATTCATGGACTTCAGCATCCGCGTCCGTGCGGCCATCAACAAGAGCATCGACTTCCAGGTCATCATCAAGATGGCTGTCTGGGCGCTCGCATTGCTGTGGGTCGCCCCGCACCTGAAGAAGAGCGTCCTGCCGCTTATCAACAGAGTTTCCATACCTTGGATCGTGCTGTTCGGTTGGCTTGCGGCGACCGCCGTTCATTCGCCGTCTCCGGCCCTGACCTTCGCAAGCGGCGCATCCCTGATCCTCATGCTGCTGCTGTGGCTGGGCGCCGTAAATACTTTGGGCGAACGCCGCCTTGTGCAGGTCATGTTCTGGGCGATGGTGCTGTTTTGCGCCGCTTCTCTCGTGCTCTGGGTCACCAATCCGTATTTGGCGCAAAGCTCCTATCGTATTCACGGGCAGCGGGTCCTGACAGGACGCCTACAGGGCCTGACTGGCCAGGCCAATGCCCTGGGCCGAACCGCCGCGTTCGCTTGCCTGATCGGCGCTCTATTTCGAAACCCTCAAGAAGAAGCTGGGGTGGTACGTTCTGGCGCTGCTGGCGATCGCATTCGTGGCGCTAATTCTCACACAAAGCCGAACCAGCGCGCTTGCCTTCGTGATAGCGGGGCTTTTCTTCTATTCGCTACGCAGCCGTCGCCGCTGGCTTGTGCCCACCCTCGCGGCAGTTGCCGCGTTGGCGGCCCTGTTTATCGTGCCCAACTTCGAGAACCTGGCGATGTCGATCGCCCGCACTGGCGACCCGACCGAAATCTATACCGCCACAAACCGTGTCTATATCTGGCGCCTTGTCGCGACCATGGTTCAGGAAAGGCCTCTGCTGGGCTGGGGTTACAACACGGCCGCCTCCTATTTCGCGGAATACAGTCAACAGGTGTCGCCCGAATTGGGCAGCTATATTCCGCCCAACGCCCACAACGCCTACCTGGAAGTAGCTTTCGCGGGCGGCCTGTTCGCCGTACTCTTGTTCATAGTGGCCGCCATCATCAATCTGTGGTCGTTGATCCGACACCAGCATCAGCGCGGGCAGGCTCTGATGCTGTTCTGGTTCATCACTTCGTTCACCGAGGTGGCCGGTTTCACCGCAGTGGTCAGCACCTCTACCATCACTATGATCCTGCCGGTGGCTCTGGCCGCGCTGGCCGAGAGCCGGGTGGAAACCGGTCGTGTAAGGCGGCGTTCGGAACAGCGAACGGACCAGATCCAACGTGGCCGTCGCAAGTCGGCGTCTGGCTCCGGAACCTTCAGAGCCAGGACACCAGCGGTAGAGACGCCCCCCGCCCGAACGACCAAGCCCATGGAGCTGCTGGAAGGCGAACCGCCGCCACTAACAGCAGAGTCGGTGACCAAAGGGCCTATTGAAATCAAGGACATAGGCTGAGGCAAAGATTTGTTCGATCATGGCGCAGCCTAGCGGGTCTCTAGGCGTATACTCGTTTGGCTTCCATACGTTCCGAGGATGAACCCGAGTACCGAATGAATACCTACGCTGAAGAGATCACATCGCCAGTGAGCGGTCCGCCCGGTGCGTTGCTGTATGCTATCGGAGATATCCATGGGCGCCTCGACCTTCTAAAGGGCCTGATCACCAAAATCCGCGACGACATCGCCGCCACAACACTCGCCCCAGGCCGCACCCCGCTGGTCCTGTTCCTTGGGGACTATGTCGACCGGGGCCCCTGCCTCCAGCCAGGTGATTGGCGAGATTCTTGCCCTGCAAGGTGATCCCGTCCTGAAGGTCGTGGCGATCCGCGGCAATCACGATCAGTACGTCCTCGATTTTCTGGAGAACCCCGCCATTGGCCCGGCTTGGCTAGACTATGGCGGGGGGTGACTCTCGCCAGCTATGGCGTAATCCCGCCCGGAAATCGGACGAATGCCTCTGCTTGGGAGGATGCTAGTAAGCTCCTCGCCGAACTTATGCCGCCGGATCACTTAGCGTTCCTAAAATCCACGATATTGGTCGCCACGTTCGGGGATTATGTATTCGTCCATGCCGGGGTTCGTCCGAATGTCCCGCTGCACAGTCAGGATCCCGTCGATCTGATGAGTATCCGGAAGCAATTCCTCAAATCAAAGGACCCAATTCCGGGAAAGGTCGTCGTGTTTGGCCACACCCCCTTCGATCGTCCATCGTTGCGATCAGGAAAATTGCCGCTCGACACCGGGGCTTATGCAACGGGGATATTAACCGCAGCCCGCCTTCTGGAGGATCGCATAAATTTCATACATACTTAGGATAAGGCACGGCGCCGATGACGTCAGATCGTGATAACGAATGGGGTCGTGGTTTATGGTCCACTTCGGCTTGGCATCATGAATTGCGCGCGTACTGACTGGTACGAAAGAGTCCGGAGTGAGGGGGCGTCCGAACGTGTCATGCGAGTCCAAGGCTTGCGCTTGGTGGGTTTGGTAAGGAGTTCGGCCGCTGTCCAAGTACCTCTGAGCGTTGAGTCTTTTGTCGACAAGGCGAGCCGAGTTATCCTTCAGGGCGCGCGCCGCGCGAACACTCAAAGATGATCGCCTCGGTTGGCAGCGATACACCGCTTCGTCGCTCATCGCAACCCAAGCCCTTCGTTAGCGCCGCCAATCCAGGCGAGGTCATCGCCACAGCACGTGGGCGCCTAACGTTGGAATCCATTCACTAGAGACCTTTTCGATCTTATGGCTTCATCAGGCTGGGTGAAAAGAGCCCTAAATCAAAAGTTTAGTGCTTTTTTCGATCTGATAGCCGCTTCACACCTATCGGAAATTGCTCTACGAGGCCGATGTCAGGCACACCAAAGATGGGCCACAGAGAACAATCTTTAGATTTTTGTAGCACTTGCAGCGTTAGTCATGGCATTGGCCCTCGACTACACTGAGAGCTGTCAGGTATCTCTACCGAAACAGAAGCCCTGCTGGCTTCTGGCAGACCGCCACGGCAGGACGCTAGGAAATTTACTATGGACCAAACCGTCGAGAATGTTGCCTCGGTTAACAAGAGTTCTCGAAATGGCGGATCTGGCGGAGAGTTAGATCTTCGCCGGTATTGGTCTGCATTCCGGAAGTACATTGGTACGTTCATAATTTTGACCTTGGTCGTGATGGCTGCCGTTATCGGCGCCAGCTTTCTGTTGCCCTCTCGCTATACGGCATCGTCACAAGTCCTGATCGATCCGCGCATGCAGTCTGCCGTGGATGTCCGCTTCCAGGGCACTCAACCCAGTAACCAGTCGCGCTCGCTGGACCCCACCGCCGTCGACAGCGAGGTAGAGGTGCTGCGCTCGCGTGGCTTGGCGGAAAAAGTCGCCATCAAGTTGGGTATTACTAAAGGCTTGCAAGCCGACAGCGCGGAGTACTCTAACGCGATCACAAAGCTGATGGGCGGGCTCAAGGTTCAGCGATCGGGCCTGACCTCCGTGATCAATGTGCAGTACTCGTCAGCCACGCCGAATTTGGCTGCAAAATACGCAACGCTGTTCGCCGAGACCTATATTGAGCAGACCGCCACCCAGAAGGGGCTGGCGACCGGCAGGGCTGGCGACGCCCTCAGCAAGCGCCTGGCCGAGTTGCGCGCCGAGGCTGAAAAGACCGACACGCTGCTGCAGCAATACAAGATTGCCAACAATCTGCTAAGCGCCGATGGCACCAGTCTGACAGAGCAGGAAATCGTCCAGCTTAATCTCGATGTTGCGCGCAACCGCGATGCTCAGTCGGAAGCTGAAGCGCGCTACGCGGCCGCCCGAGCCCAGACGGCGCGTGGTGGCAGGGGCGAGGACGTGGCCGCCGCCCTCAGTTCCGAAACCATCCGCTCATTGAGGGAGCAGCGAGGCGTAGCGGGCCGAACCTTGGCCGATCTTAACACCCGCTATGGCCCCAAGCACCCGTTGGTGCTTCAGCAGCAGCAGCAACTACAGGCAATCGACCGGCAGATCAGCGAAGAGGCCCAGCGCATCATGTCGTCGCTGCAGGCCCAGGTCGCCATCGCCAGCCAGAAGACCCAGTCCTCGGTCGGTAATCTCAACGAGGCCCGTGGCCGACTTGCCGCCAGCGGCCGCGCTGGGGTCGGTCTCGCCGATCTGCAGCGCAACGCCGACGCCGCCAAGCAAATCTATCAGTCGTTCCTGGCGCGCTACAAGGAAACCGAAGGCGCTCGAGGCATGGAACAATCCGACGCCCGGGTCTTGGCCGTGGCGGTGCCGCCGAATAAGGCCTCTTTCCCCAACCGTCCGCTGATGGCTGTCCTTGGCCTGATCCTGGGCTTGTCGACGGGCGCCAGCGGCGTCGTCCTGCGTCACCTGCTGGACGCAGGCATCTCGACCGGCGAGCAGGTTGAGAACTTCTTGGGCGTGCAGTTCTTGGGCTCGGTGCCGCTGGTCGCCAAATCGGCGGTGGCTCGCAACGAAGTCAGCCGTTTCGTCGTCGACAAGCCGATCTCAGCCTATTCCGACTCTTTGCGGAATCTACGCGCGTCGATCGGTTTCTCGCGGCCCGGTGTCGATGTGCGCACCATCGCGGTAACCTCGGCGTTGCCTGCGGAAGGCAAGACGAGCACCACTATCGGTCTGGCGCGCTCCACGGCCATGAGCGGCGTGCGATGTGTCCTCGTCGACTGCGACGTCCGCCGCGCCTCCTCGGGACGTGCCCTGGCCTGACGAGCAAGGCCGGCTTGGTCGAGTATCTCCGCGCGGCGAAGCCACGCTGGACGAGGTGCCGACAGAAGGATCCGTTGACCCGAGGCCTACTTCCGGCCGATCACCAAGCCGCGCCCAGATGCCGACGACCTCGTCAGCTCGCCGGCGATGCGCAAGCTGCTCGACGAGTTGCGCGAGCGTTTCCAGGTGATCTATCTCGACACGGCGCCGGTCCTGGCCGTCGCCGATACCCGGGTCCTGTCAACAATGGCCGACGTGGTCGTGGTCCTTGCCCATTGGCGCAAGACCCCGAAGAAGGCGACCGAGGCCGCGCTGACCCAACTTGAGACGGTGGGAGCCTATATCTCGGGCGTGGCGCTAACTCAAGTTGACCTAGCGGAACAGGCTCGTTCAGGTTATGGTGACGCCAGCTACTACTACGAGCACTATCGGCAATATTACCAGGAATAGCCGGCAGGCCGTGAACCTGACTGAACTTTTGTTTTTTTGCCTAGATTTGGAGGGGATGATGGCGAGCCAGGCTCGTAAGAGGCGGGTTCTCATCGTTGTTGAGAATCTCTCCGTCCCGCTGGACAGGCGCGTTTGGTCCGAAGCCACGACTCTGGTGCAGGCCGGCTACGAGGTTTCAGTGATCTGTCCTGTCGGCGACGGGGCGATGCAGACCTATGAGGAGCTGGAGGGCGTCCGTATCTATCGGCATCCGCTGCCGCTGGAAGCGCGAGGGATCACCGGCTATCTCGCTGAGTATGCTTTCGCGCTGTACCACGAGTTTCGGCTGGCCGCTAAGGTCGGGCGTGAAGTCGGATTCGACGTCATCCACGCTTGCAACCCGCCGGACCTGATCTTCTTGGTCGGCATGTTTTACAAGCTATTTGGCAAGAAGTTCGTGTTCGACCACCACGACCTAAACCCAGAACTTTATGAGGCCAAGTTCGGCCGCCGAGATCTGTTTTGGAATCTGTTGCGGATGGCAGAGCGCGCTACATTCGCCACTGCTGACATCTCGATCGCCACGAACGAGTCCTACAAGACGGTCGCTGTCGAACGCGGCAAGATGAAACCTGAAGACGTCTTCATCGTCCGCTCGGGCCCAAACATCAAGAAGGTCCGCCTCGTCGAACCCGACCCCAAGTGGCGCAACGGCCGCACATATTTGGTTGGCTATGTCGGCGTCGTGGGCGCTCAGGAAGGCCTCGACCTCTTGCTTGAGTCCCTCGATTACATGGTCAAGCGTGGCCGGAACGATGTGCAGTTCGTCATCGTCGGCGGCGGCCCGGAGCTGAACGCCATCAAGGCTCAAGCTGAGGCCATGAACCTGTCCGACTACATCACCTTTACCGGTCGGGTGGACGACGCAACGCTCCTTAGCGCCCTGTCCACGGCGGATGTCTGTGTCAATCCAGACCGTCCGAACGTGATGAATGACAAGTCGACGATGAATAAGATCATGGAGTACATGGCCTTGGAAAAGGCTATAGTCCAGTACGATTTGGCTGAAGGCAGAGTATCCGCCCAGGATGCTTCTTTGTACGCAAAGTGGACCGACCCGACGGACTTCGCCGATAAAATTCTTGAACTATTGGCCGATCCCGAGCGCCGTCGCGCCATGGGCGCATACGGGCGCGAGCGGGTGGTCAATGACCTCTCATGGCACACCGAACGCCCCAAGCTGCTCGCCGCCTACGACAAGGTGTTCTCTCTCTAGACACCCCGGAGCCCTCTCAAAATGCGCGCCAGCGGTGACAGCACGATCTTGGGACGCGTGACAGGTTGGATCATTGCGGGCTGGACGATCGCGATGAGCCTGGTGGGCGGTGTGGCGCTCTATGACCAGGTCATCGTAACTGGCGTTATCACCGCCGCCCAAGCGGCGACGCGCGACGGAGACCTCAGACGAGTTCGCGCTTGGGAGCGGTTCTGTCGTGGCTCTTGTCCGGTCGACGCACAGGTGGCCGGCGGCGGCGCGCGTGCCTCTGCGGCGGCGCGCCTAGTCGGGGTCGCGCGCGAAGACGGGCTCCGTGACGCCGAAGCCTTGCTGGTCGCGGCGACGCGGACCGAGCCGATCAATGGTGATGCCTGGATACAGCTGGCGTACGCCTATGTCTTACAGGACCTCGGTCCCAGCCCGCGTGGCCAGGAGGCGCTGCGTCGTTCCTTTGCGACCCAGCCGTTCAGCGAGAAGGGGGGCATGTGGCGCATTCATTTCGCAGGCGGCTATTGGCCCCTGCTACCGACAGATCTGCGTAAGGCGGCGATCGAGGAGGCTCGCTGGCGCTGGAGCATCCATGCCGATGAACGGCCGGCGGTCCTGGAGGCGTTGCCTAGTTCCGATGCGCGAGGCGCTCTGATGGCGAGGATCGCAGCCTCTCCCCTCAGGGCCTACTAACGCAGCGCGGATACCGCGCCATTTCATCAAAAGCAAAGGACAACGTATTTATCAGCTATGCTATCGGTTTTGTTCGTAATCATTAAGTAGCGTGGCGGCTCAATTCGTAGGCGGCAAAATGCGGGGCCAAGCGTGAAAGTTTTCGATCGCTGATGCGTACAGTCGTCCATATATCCGCCGACTTTCCCGACGGCTTGGGATCCCAGAAGACCCGCGCCATTCGGAACCTGATCGAGATGGCACCGGACTTTCGGCATGTCGTGTATTCGCTCAATCGGGTCAACGGATTCGGGCGTATTTCCTCGGCGCCGTTCGGCGAGGATCGGATTGCTGTGGCCTACGCCGCACCGCCCAAGGGGCTCATGCTGGCCACCTGCCTGGAGGGTGTGCGGCGCTGGATCGCCGAGGATCTCTCTAACCGCAGCATTGAGCCGGACGTTATTCATGCGCATAAGCTCTCAGTCGAAGGTCTGATCGGCCACGGTCTCGTGGCGGACGGGCCGATCAAGCTGCTAATCAATATCCAGGGCGACAGTGACACCAAGATCACTCGCGCCCGCCCAGATCTCCGGCGCCGCTGGCGGGCCGCGGTCCGTCGCGCCGACGGCTTGATATCGATGTCAAAGTGGCCGTTGAGCCAGCTGTCGTCGATCCTGGGGGAAGATGCGGCGCGCTGTCGTCTTCTTCCGGCTATCACTAAGGCCGAAACTCTGAGGCCTTCCCAGCCAATCGACGCACCGCGCCTGGCGACGGTGTTCCACCTGGCGCCATGGCGGCGCAAGGGCGCCGATATCCTGGCTCGCGCGGCCCAGATCGCGGCCCAATCCCTGCCTGATCTGCGGATCGACCTCTACGGCGATGGCGCCGGCGCGGAACTTGTCGAGATCAAGGGGATGCTGCGTCGCCTGGATCCAGAGGGCCGGGTTCGGCTGATGGGCCCCTTGGAGCACTCGGCCATCCAATCCACCCTGTCTACATATGCCGGCTTCATAATGCCCAGCCGAAGAGAAACGTACGGCTTGGCCTATGTCGAAGCGCTTTTCTCCGGCATTCCGCTGATCTACTCCAAAGATCGTGGCATCGACGGTCTGCTGCCCGAGAGCCTTATCGGCTATGGCTGCGATCCACTTTCGCCCACTGACGTCGCCGCAGGCATTATCCATGTCATCCGGAATGAGGCCGCTTTGAAGGCCGGCATCGCCCAGGCTCAGGCCAACCAGATATTTGCTCCACTGCGCAGCGAGTCGATCGGAAGCGCCTACACTGAGATCCTGCGAGGCTTGGCCGAGCCTCGTTGACCGCTATTGGACAGACTGCCAGGTTTGGCGCGCCCGTGAGGCGGCGCCGCGCCAGGTGCCGCTTTCCTCGGCGATCAGTTGGCTCACCTCGCGTTGGCCGGTGGGCGGGATCCGGCAGTAGCTGCAGGGCGCGATGAGCGCGGGGTCGACAAAACCTAACTGCCGAACTCAATAGAAACAGAGCGTGGGAGCGGATTCGTAACAATTCGCCGATAAGATCACGCTCAATCCATTCGCTGAGTTTGAGCACATGGCCGTCGTGGCGAAACACCTCATTGTCGACCTGTCGCAGGAGATTTACGAGCGGAAAGATGCGGCCTCGCCGCCGGCAGAAGCTGGGGCGCTTGAGGCGGTGCTGTCGAGTGAGGCGCATACGTCGCCCGCCCGCAATCTTCAGGTCGAGCTTGAAGCTCGCATCCAGGGCGACGAGCTGCCTTGGTCGCGTCGGCGCATGCTGACCCTCGCTATTGGTTCCAGCGCTCTAGTCTTGGTCGGCTCCATCATCGCGCTTTTGTACATGATGACTCACTGAGGGGGCCTCTCGCGCTCCGCCAGAGCGTCTAGGCCTGAAAGGCCTGCAGGAGCCTGCGGCCGTTTGCAGTCCAGCTGAATACGCCCTCTGCCGCCTCGGCCGCCTGCCTCTGCCGGCGGTCAAGGTCATCGGTATCGTCAATCCGATCGATGATCGACAGTGTCAGAGCCTCGGCCGTGGCCCCCAGGACGAAGTTCTCGGCCACCGTGGCCGGAATGCCTCGGAACGACCCTTCCAGCGCGGCGACCGGCAGCCGACCGTAGATGTAGTCCAGGGTCTTCAGTTTGAAGCCGCCCCCTGTCTCCTCGATCACCAGCCCCATTCGATAGTCGCGCACCGCGTTGGCCAGGTTCTCGACGAAACCGAGGAAGCGCGTTGCCTTCAGGCGGGGAGCCAGCTTCGCCACGAACTCCGGCGGCGCATCGCCTATGATGTCCAGCTGGACGCCGGCGGAAGCGAAAAGTGGATCTGCGACCTTTAGAAACGCCTCGAGGTTCATCTGCTTGGCGATCCAGCGCAGCGAGCCGATCATGCAGATGCGGCGGCTGGCCGATGCCACCGACCAAGGCTGAGCCCGCTCTCCGTCATAGCCCGGCGGGCAGACCAAGGTGCGCAGACCTGGCGCCAGGGCTTCGAAGCTGCGGGCGTCTTCCTCCGTCAGGGCGACGACCAGATCGCACTTGGCCGCGATGGACTTTTCGAGCGCGGCGATCTTGCGGCTATTCACATAGAGCAGCCCCCTGCGCACCGGGTCGCCTTTGTAGTCACGGACGATCGCGTCGCTGACCTCGGTTTCGAAATTATGCGCGAGGTGAGCGATCAAGGAGCGTTCGCCTCTAGCATTCCGCACCCGTTTCAATCGCGGAAGCGCCCAGGCCATGGCGTAGTGATCAATGACGATGGCGTTCCATGGCTCAGCCAACGCATCATCCAGCGCCGCGCGAAAAGCGCGGGTGCAGTGCCTGGCCGTGACCAACGGCAACCCATTGGCCAGAGCGGGCAGGGACGGCCCCGGCCCGCCATCGACGACCCGCCAATCGACGCGCGGATCGGGCGTTAGAGGCTCGCCGCTGTTCCAGCCCTGTGGGGCGGAAAAGCCTAGGACAGTGATCGCGCAGCCGGTCTCGGCCAGGCCTTCGATCGATTTGGCGGTGGCGATGCTCGCGCCGTCGTTCATGGGATAGGGCACGGCGCGAGCCAGCCAGAGGCAGTTAGTCAAGGCGATCCTGCGCGTTGGGAAGCAGGGTCGCGGGCCCCTGCGTCGTGTCGGGTGAACCGTCGCGTCCGTCCGCAGGCTGTGCGCCCGTGGCCGGGCGCCGCGTCTTGATGATCAGCAAAAGGAATATCCACCCAAAAGCTGCGCCCATAAGCTCGCTGGCATGGTGGCCCAGGAATACGAGTCCGTCCCACAGCCACGGAGCCTTGTGAAGCCAGGCCCTGGTTTGGATGAGAGGATTCAGGGACATCCAGGAGACTCGATAAGGTGGCTCACGCTACCAGACCGCTAAGGGCCTGAACATGCGACGCGACAGAGCGGTCAGAATAAGGAAGTAGCCGGCCGAGACCGCGCCGAAGATCGCGACATAGCCCCACAGAAACTGGGCGAATGACGCTTTCAACAGAGCGCAGGCCAGCGTAAGCGCGACCATGGCGACAACCTCGCACACCGCCAGGCGGGCCAGAAGCTTGGACTTTCCGGTATTGAGAAGCAGGGTGCCGGACGTGGCGCGGAACAGCATCGCCACCAGCACTGCGGCCATGGCCCCCCTTGCGTCCATGGACACCCGTGACGCGTCGCCGAGCAGGAGCTTGAACACTGGCTCGCCAAATGCGCTTACCGCCATGACGCCGACAGAACACGGCAACGCGGATATGCCGAGGCATATTGCAATGTTGCGAATTATCGTGGAGCCGACACCCTGATGGATCGCTCGGGTGTGGGCGGGCAGCAGTCCCTCGTTGGCGACTAGGTAGGCCGAGGCGCCGAACCGGGTAATCTTGTAGAAGATGTCAAAGGCCAGTAGTGCGGCGGCGCTATGGAAAAGCATTGGGATGACGAGGTAGGGGAAGTTGTAGACGACCACCTCGCAAAGGGCGAACAAACCCGCGCCGCCTAGCTGGCCCCGGCTCTCGGACACCACTTGGCGCAGATTCCAGTCTGCTCGTGTTCGTGGCAAGCCGATAACGGGGACCAACACTGTCAGCACGACGGCATAGGCCAGCGCCCACAGGCCCAGAGCGATCCAGGCATAGGCCTCGAACGGCAGGCCCCGGGTCATGGCGAGGATCAACATGACCATGCCTAACCGCCGGATTGCCTCAACGCTTTCGAACAGCAGGAACCGCTCCGCGCTTGCCGCCGCCGCGCGGATCACGTTCCAAGGCAAGGGAAGAAGCAGGACGAGAAAATAGAGCCCGAACGCCAGTTGCCAATCATGTGGAATATGGTTCGGCAATAGGGTGATGCAAAAGGTGAGCTGTGCCAGCACCACGACGAAGCCATAGATGACCACTGCGGCCACGGTGATGGCGCGAGCGTCTCCGATGCGGTCGTCCAGGAATGCTTTTCGCAGTTTGACGAACACCACGCTGGAAAAGCCCAGGTCTGTCGCCAGGATGTAGGCCCCCAAGGCTGAGACCAGGATAAAGGTCGTATAGGCGCTCTCGGGGAGCTTCCGGATCAATGCGAAGACTAGGCCGAAGCTCAAGGCCGTGGCCAGCACCAGATTCAGCGCTTTCAGCGCAAGGTAGACAAGTTGCCTGAAGGGCATGTCAGCCCCCCCGTACCGAGTCGCGCCAGAATCCCTTCAGTGCTGCCGCCAAGGTCTTGGCGGCTCGCGCCGCTGCCTCGACGGGACGTTCCAGCGGACCGAAGCGCGGCGGGCGCGAAAACTTGCTGACGGTCGAATGGGCATGAACGCCCTCGGCCAGGTCGCTAATTCGGCCAAGCATGAGCGCGCGCGCGCACCACTCGACGTCCTCGCCTTCCTCCCAACCGATATACGGGTTGATCGGGCAGGCGATGATGAGATCACGCATCGTCATGATGGCGCCGCCGTCCACATAGGCCACGCCCTTGCCGCGCAGATGCGCGGCCTCTCCGCCGACGTGGCGCAAGTGGACCGGAAGCCGCCGCGCCATTCGACCCGGCCATGGCGAATCGATCAGCGACAGCGACAGGTAGGGGATCTGTCGGCCTCGGACCTGCACGGTCGTATTGGGCGACAAGATATCGAATTCCCTGGGCGCCGCGGCCAGAGCATCAGGCGCCAGAAGGATGCGCGTATGAAGGATGATCAGGCGCGGCCCCTCCAGGGTGGCGGCCAGGAAGTTCTTCTTGGCGCCGATCATGAAACGGGGGCCGGGCGGCTCCTGGTAAGGCAGATAGCGTGCGTTGGGTATGGACTTAAGAAACTCGGGCTCAGCGCCCGGGGGGCCGCAGACCACTATCTCGCCACTAGCGCCCGAGAGTTCAGGCTGCGCGGCCAGGGCGTTTAGACAAGCGCGTAGCCCATCGACTTCGGCTTCGCGCCCAGAAAACACAACGCCCGCGCTCCATCCCGCCGCCGGAACGGGGCGGCGACGTCTCAGTTCGATCTCGCCTGGCTTGAAGCTCGCGACCTCGACGTCGTCGCCGAGCATCCTGAAGGTCCACTGTGAGACGATGTTGAACGGCACCTCAAAGATTGGGCTGTCCGGGTCCTTTTCCGCCTTGTCCGTGATCAGGATGCGCCCACCGGGCGCCACGGCCCAAAGAGCGTAGCGCAGCGCATAGGGCAGCAGACCATTGTGCTTCAGCGATCCCGCATGAAGGGTCACCGCCTCCACGTCGCGACTGTCGCGCAGAAGTGGCAAATCCCTGGGGTGGCTGACGATCAAGGTGCGGGTGGGCATGGGACCGTTCACCTACTGGGCCGCCACGCTTCCCTTGATTTTGCGGGCCGGCTGGCCGAAGAGAAACGATCGCAGGAAGCCGGCGGACCAGGTTAGGTGCATGATCGGCAAAGCGACCGCGCCGGCCAGCAGGCACATGTCACGGCGCGCCACAGCGTAGCCCACCGAAACGACCGCCATCAGGGCCAAATAACCGAGGGGCGCCAGCAGGGCGTAAGGGGCGAAGATCCCGGCGACCAAGCCGAGAACGAAAACACACAGCACCGCCGGCGGTATGATCTGGCGAAGGCGGATCTCGCCATCGTTCTTGCGGACGGCTTGAGCACGCCCGATCCCGTTACGGTAGTACTGGGCGGCCAGCCGACCGACGGTGTCGCGCGGGAAGTAATCGACCACGATATCGGCGGCGAACCAGATCGTTCCTCCTGCGGCGCGAATACGGTAGTCCAGTTCGGCGTCCTCCGCGGCTACGAAACTCTCGTCATATCCCCCAGCCTGGTCATAGGCTGAGCGCCGGAACGCGGCGTGGTGACCGTGTGCGACGAATTCGGATTTCCCGCCCATGCGGTGCACGGCTCCGCCAGTGCCCAGCACGGTGTTCGACAGCACGGCCACCGCGCGCTGGAAGCATTTGTCACCCACCGAGCGCAGGCGCACGACAACGCTGGCCGCTCCGGTCTCGTTGAGCTCCTCCATCAGCCGCTGGACGAAGTCTGGCGGATAGCTGGAGTGGGCGTCCAGCCGAATCAGAACGTCGCTGGTCTGCCGCGCCGCCTTTGCTGCGCGGTTGACGCCCGCTGACTGGATGCGGTCGGGGTTGTGGATCAGCACCACGCGATTCGATCGCGCGGCGACGGACATGACCAGTTCGCAGGTCGCGTCCTCGCTGCCGCCATCCGCCACGATCACCTCGTCCACGCGCGGCGTGGCGGCCAAGATCGTTTCGAGCACGTCGACGATGAATCCGGCTTCGTTATACGTGGGGATCAGGACCGAGATGCCCGAAGTCGTTTCGACATGTGCGCCCGAGGGCATGCGGTCCAACATGGTCACCATGGGCTTTGGGCGGTCTGTGTTCACTGAATGGCGCGCTCGGCGTAGGCGGGAAAGGGGACTTCACTCCGAACCGGAAATGTTACGACGTCAGAACATTTGACCCGAAGCATTGTACAAAACAGCGCACACATCACGATATAGACGGGCACCGCGAAGCTTCCACCTCCGAACAAGTAGAACATGAGAAAGCCTATCGCTATGCCCATGTTCGGTGTTGATTTTAACATAGATATTATGAAGAAAAGGAAAAAAAGAACATCGGAACGAGTCCGTATTCAAATGCCACCTTAACGGGCGGCAGTAAGATTGATGCGTCCTTGGTTGGCGTATTTCCGGCGCCGTAGCCGGTGATCAACGACGACGGATCTGATGCGCGCTCCATCATCGTCAGGAACGGCACGGTGAAACGGTAGTATCCGCTGGTTCCCGGATGCTGGAATTCAAAGATCCGGTCCTGAATTTGCGCGAACCAGCCGGATGCGACGGCCACCACCGCGGCAAGGAAGCCTCCGACGACCAGCCAGAACAGCGCGCGACGCGGCAGCAGCGGCAGCAGAAAGGGAGGGTCAGTCCCAGGACCAGGATCCCCGTACCTGCGAACAGCATCAGTAGCAGGGCGACGTAGCTGACCAGACGCGTAATGCGACGAAAGTAGACCAGTTCGATGATGGCGGCCAAGGCGGCGAACTGAGAGACCATCGAGGTCTCCAGGAAGAAAATACCGTGCGGCTTGTAGAACCGCGAAGCGTACTTCAACGGCTGCAAATAGTTGTAGCCGGGCAGTAGCAACTGCTGGGGCAGCAGCTTGTCGAGATTGGGCCATAGGGTCCAGCTGCCGAGGACCTGCATTACGTGCTGGATCACGACGATCCCGACGACCACCAGCATGGCGGTCTGGAACACGTTCAGGCAACGAAGATAGGTCACCTCCGACACCTCGACCTGAACCACCATGACGGCATAAAGCGCGATCATCAGCAGGAAGGCCGGGCCTGACAACGTAGAGCCGCTCAGAAGCTGGCTCAGCAAGCAAGACACTAGAAAGAGCGCGAAGGTCACCAGGCGGATCGGATCGATCACCAATTCGCCGCGGAGCAGGATCGCGAATAGTCCCGCGCCCAGCAGGGGCAGACACAATTCAAGAGACGCGCCACCGGCTGGTACTGCGAGTTTCTGCAGGACGATCGTGCCGACGAGCTGAACGACGAAGAAGCCTTCCATAAACCGCGTGCGGTTGTCCACTTGGGCGGCCAAAGCGCTACGGGCGGAGTTCATTTACTTTTCCGGTTCATCTGCTCTTGCGGGACGACCTGCCGGTTCATTCAGCCAACCTCTTGCAATTTGCGGACCGGAGAGTCGATGTTCAAAGGATAGCTGCTCTAGCCTCGCAAAGCTCGTCTACAAAACCGCTCAATCGGCAATGCGGCGCAACGCTGCACGTCCGACCTATCCGGTAGGTGCTGCAAACTAATGAATTTCTCGCGCATACAGATCTACTGCGCCGTTGCCATTACGGCGGTGTTCGGTCAACTCCTCGCGCTTGGTGCGAATAGCGCCTTCTTGGCGGTGACTTCGTCCGAATTCGTCCTGGTGGCGACTGCCGTATGCCTGATTCTTGAGGTCAAGGACGATCCGCTCGGCCAGAACCACCGGGCAGCGGTAGGCCCGCTGCTGCTACTGTTCTTCGCCATCGTCTGGATTCTGTTTCCCGTGATCGTTCCGGGAATCGCTCCGAGTCGCGTCCGGCCGGACGCGCTTGTTGTGGAACTGGTCAAGATCGCGGCGCTCGGCGCCCTGACGATGCTCGGCGCCCATATTGGCCGTACGCCGCACGGTCTGCGCATGGCGATCTCGTGGCTGATCTTCGCGGGCGTCGCCTATCTCCTGTTTTCTTTATGGCTATGGCGCGACCATCCGACAGAGGTTTGGGGCCAGCTCAAGGGCCGGCACCTCGGTCGGTTCACCGCCACGCTGCTGAACGCCAACGCCGCCGCCTGCGTATGTGCGACTGTCACCCTGTTGGGCTTGGCGCAACTCCATTCCAGCCTGGCGGCGACCAGCGTGCCCCGGACTATGGAGCGCACGGTAGAGGCCGCCGTCGCCGCCCTCGCCATCCTGATGGGCGCCTTCGCCATCTTCCTGACCGCGTCGCGGGCAGCGGGCGCCACGCTTGTCGTCTTCGCCGTGATCCAGGCGATAGCCACCCGCCAGCGGCACGCTGGCGAGCGGCTGAAGCGATCGGTGGCGGTCGCACTGCTGGGCGGCGCGGCGCTGGCTAGCGCCATCGCGTCCCGGGCGCCCTGACGCTTGACCGCCCGTTCAGCGCCGAAGACTCCCATGTCCGCATCGCCGGGTACGAAGTTGTCTGGGACCTGGTGAAGCGGCAGCCGTTGTTCGGTTACGGCCTGGGTTCGTATCGCCAGCTTAACCAGGCGCATGTTCCTCCCGCCGACGCCGACTATCTGTGGGATCTGGGAGCTGCGCACCAGCCCATCTTGCAGGCCGTGCTCGAAGGCGGCGCGCCGTTCGCGATCGCATTGGTCGGCGCGGTCGGGTGGTTGATCGCGGCGACGCTTAGGGGCTTGTTCAAGCCCGCCAAGGACCAGCCTCTGGCGCTGGGTGTGGTCTTGTCTGCGGGCCTGATCTTCACGGTCGCCCAGATCGACATCGCCCTCAATGTGCCTGCCACCGCCAGTCTGGCGATGCTCCTTCTGGGATTGGGATGGGGCTGGTCGACGGGGCGCTCGATCCGGCGGTTGTCACGAAACACCGACGGTCACATCTTTCGACGAGCCGCAAGCGAACCTTAACCATGCGCGCGCATTGGGTCTTGATTGCAGCGGTTCCAGAATGAGGGCGCGGCGCCTTTGAGCAAGCCACTATCGACCTCACGGGCGTATGGGTCCAAAGCGTCGACACGTCGGCGCTTTGGCTTTGAGTTGGGTAACGGCCTGAAGAGCCGGCACGCCTCGATGCTGGACCAGGGTTTCCAGGGGATCGCCAATCTCGGCGTCAACGCCCTGCTGGCCAGGAGTCTGTTGAAAGCCGACTTCGCGTCCGTTGGCCTTATGCTGGGCGTGTATTTTTTCGTACTTGGTTTTCACCGTTCCAACGTCGTGGTGCCGTTCATCCTTGACACCAGTCGACCTGGCGAAGCGGCCGGCGAAGACGCTGACCGCTGGTGGTGGTTTAATCTGGCTTTCATAGGCCTTATCGCCGCGAGCCTGTGGGCCGTATCAGCCGTGGCGCATCTCGTCTTACCGCCCAGCTCGGCTTGGGTGACCCAGGCGCTGGACTACGCTCCGATCGTCGCGCCCTGCCTCTGCCTGACCGAGTTCGGACGTCGCTGGTTATACTATGCTGGCAAGCCCGTCGCTGCGGCGACGGCCGCGTTTGTCTATTTCGTCATCAACATTTTAGTCGCGATGATCGTGCTGATTACCGGTGCGGGCCTCGGCCTCGGCGTCTCGGCTTGGGTGATGGCGGCGGCCGGCTATATGACGGTCGTGATTTGGGCCGCCCCTCCGCTACTGGTCGCTCCTGGGCGGGCGCTTAGCGTCTGGCGGCCGCATGCCCAGTTCAGCGGCTGGCAAATGCTGAACCACCTTCCCTATGCGATCTACAACAACTCAGTGGTGCTCTTAATTGCCTTCTTTGGCGGCGCAACATCGGCGGCGGTATTCAGCGCCGCCCGTACCCTCAGCAGCCCGATCCTCAGCTTTGCGGCTGCGGTCGATCTGTTGGACAAGCCCCGCGCGGCCCGGGCGCTGGTCACCGATGGAATCGCCGGCCTCAAGAACTCTATCGGCCGCACGCGCCGCCTTCTGCTCCTGTCGAACGGCGCTTATACACTACTGATCCTGCTGGCCACGCGGCCGATGCTGGAGCTGGCCTTCGGCGCTCGTTACCTGGGTCACGAGCTTGAAGTGCAGATCGTAGCCGTCGGCTTTTTCCTGTTCGGCCTCAATCAGCCGTCGGAGACCATGTTGATCGTACTGCGCGCCAGCAAGATCATGCTGCTGACCCGTTGTATCGCGGCCGTCTCGGCCGTCTCGGCCCTGGCCTTGCTGGCCAAGCCGTTCGGCACCGGCGGCTGCGCCGCCGCGATCGTCATCGTCCAGCTCATCAATGTAGTGGGTCTGCGGCTGGCCGAACGCCATGCCGCCGGCAACACTGCGCAAGCCGAACTGGCCGCGAGCGAAGACGGCTCCCATCCGGGGGCCAGCTCGCCCCGCTAGTCTTGATAGTAACGGCCGTAGTTCTCGTAATAGTACGAAGGATCGCGCTGGCTGAGACTGTTACGGCCGTTCGCGGGCACCAGGGTCAGCAGCACGCCGGCCACGGTTGCGCCGTCTTCATGGAAGCGCTGCACGGCCGTCTGGGTGGCGAACCGTGAGGTCTTCGACCATTGCATGGCCAGCACAACGCGGTCGGCCAGGACAGCCAAGGTGCGGGCGTCGGCGACCACCAGGGCTGGCGGACCATCCAGAATGATCCAGTCGTAATGTCCGCGCAGATGGTCGAGGAGGTCTTTCATCGGCGCACCGCCGAACAGGTCTCGTGCGGTGAAAGCTGCGCCCGACAGGGGCAGGATGTCCAGGTTCTCGACCACGTCCGGCTTTAACGCCTGTTGCAGCGTCGCCTTGAGGGTCAGCACCTCGACCAGGCCGTCGCGAGTACCGTCGGGCACGAGGCCGCGCAGGGTGTTGCGACGCAGATCGCAGTCGATGATGAGCACCTTCTCACCGCCCATAGCGATGATGCGGGCAAGAGACACGGCCGTGACCGACTTGCCCTCGGCCGGCATCGATGAGGTGATGAGTAGCACCTCGCCCCGCGTATTGGCGCGACGTGACAGCTGCAGCGCGCTGCGGGCGTTTCGCAAGGTCTCGGCGAAGCCGGAGATCGGCTTGTGGATGACATAGTCCCAAGGAGCCTTGGTCTTCCCTGCCCGGATTTGCTGGCGCGACAGCAGCGGCAGCGAACCCAGGAACGGTAGGCCTAGTCGAAGTTCGATGTCCTCGACCGATCGCGCGCCGGAATCGAGTGCTTCGGCGGCGAATACGCCGGCGCTGCCTACGATTATGCCGACCACTAGACCAAGCATGGCGAACAGCGGCTTGTTGGGGAAGCTGGGTTTGGCCGGAGCCGTCGCCTGGCCGACTGTACGGGCCTGCGAGCTACCGATCTGGGCCAGTTGGGCGCGTTCCTGGGCCGCCTGGTTAATCTGGTTGTAGATCGTCCGCTTAGCTTCTGCGTTGGCTTGCAGCGTGTTTTCCTGGACGGCTGCTTGCGCGTTAGACGCCTGCACGCGGCGCAGCGAATCGAGGTTGGCCCGCAACCGCGAGGCCTGCGCCTCGGTGGCATTGGCGTCACTCATCAATCCGGCGGAAATGCGGCGGGCCTCCGCCGATATCTGCGCGTCCAGCTCCGCCAGCTGCTGGTTGACCCGGATCGACTTGGGATGCTTGGGGCCATACTGAGCGCTGATCTCCGACATGTCGCGGACCACTTCCGTCCGCTGGCGACGTAGATCTGTAATGACGGGCGAGTTGAGGACTTCCGAGACCGCTTCCATGTCGCCGCTGGCGATTTGCTTGCGGGCGGCTTCGGCCTTGGAACGGATCGCGGCCGCGCTGCTCCTCGCGGAAGCTCGGTTGCGCATCGAGGTGATCTGCTGATCGTTCACAGTGCCGAATGTGTTGCCGCCGCTGACGATGCCCGTTGCGCCGCGGTACTGCGCCAAGCGTTCATCCGCGTTCTGGACTTCCGAGCTCAGGCCGCTCAGCCGCTCATTGAGCAGATGGGCCTCGTCCTGCGCGGCGCGGCTCTTGGCATAGTACGAGAAGGCCAGATATTCATCGACGAAGGCGTTGGCGATGCGCGCGGCCTTCTCCGGCTCACCAGCCGTGGCCACGACATCGACGATATAGGTCTGCCCCTCGCGTTGAATGAACACACTCTTCAGAAGTGCGTCGGTCGTAGCCTCAGACTCGATGGACGGCGTGGGACCGGCCTGCGGGCTCAGCGTTTTCTTTCTTGACCGAGCGGTTGAACTCCGGATCGCGCACCAGCCCCAGGCGAGCGACCACCTTGGCGGCGACTTCGCGCGAATGGATAACGGCCACCTCGGTGTCGACCAAGGCCGAGTCCGGAGCCCGCCCAGAGGCAGCGGATTCAACGTCCAGCGACCCCTTCTGGCTCGGGTCTATCTTTAGGCTGGCCAAGGCCGTGTACCGGGGCTGCACCATCAGGGCGGCGCCGATCGTTGCGATGGTGACGAGCGCCGTCAGAAGCAGGAACAGCTTGAGGCGCCGATGCAGAACGTCGAGCAGCGCACGAAGGTCCAGCGCCCGCTCGCCCGCGCTCACGCCGCGACGACCTTCCGGGGAAGTGGCGGTCTCACCCATAGTCATACTCTAATCCTAGTAGCAGTCGGGGCTCCGCTCGACTCGCGAGAGCGGGCTTAGCGTTGAAGGGTCAAGGTCAACGCAAACTTATTCAGATTGAATGAAGGCCCCTTGATGGACGCCGCCCCATTCGAGTCTCGCTGGCGATGACTGAAGCCGCCGGTGATGCCGAGGTAGTGATTGACCAGATAGCTCGCGCCGACGGCAAAGTCGGTGATGTTGTCGCTGCGATCGGCCCCGCGGAAGTTGTCCTTCTCTTTGCCGACCGAGGCGTAAAGCAGCACGTTCCGCAGCAATTCATGGTCCACGCGGGCCGAGCCATAGGTCGACAGGTAGCCCCCGGCCTGAGCCAGGATACTGTCTTCCACCGAACGGCGCGCCGTCAGGGTTATCGTTGTGAGCGGCGTCGGGAAATATTCTACGCTGCCTCGCAGCGCCGCGCCCTTGATCGTTCTGAAGTTCGGATCGTCGTATTCGCGACGTAGATAGCCCACGCCGATTTCACCGCGCGCCAGTGACGTAAGATCGAAGTTGCCGCCAAACAGCACTTCGCTTTGCTTGGAGTCGCGGTTCTGGCCGACCACCTTGGTGTCATATTTGTTGTCGACGCGTCTGGCTTCGGCGAACACCGCTGTGTCCGGCGAAAGCGCATAGTCGCCGCGCGCTGTAAGGGCGGTGCTGTCGAAGTCCCGGCCGCTCTGGTCGACCACCCCGCCGGTCCTGCTGTCGATATCGCTGAACTTCACCTTGGCGAGTACGACATTGCCGAGCAGGCGTAGGCGGTTGGCCTGGTAAACGCCACGCAGGAAGCCGTCCTTTGTGGTGACACCGACAGGCTCTGCGCCGTTCGTCGGGAACGAAATCTGGTCGCGAGTGATGTGGTCGCGCTTGGCTTCGACGCCGCCGGAGACAGACGACTCGCCCACATCCAGAAGACCCGAACCGGCCACGCGCCAGTTGTTGTAGTTTTCGCTCGAGTAGTCCGAATATTTACGGCTGATTACCGAAGCGTCCAGGTTGACACTGTGGCGCGACCAATCCGACTGCGCCGATATCGACGGCGAGATGTCCAAATAAGTGTCTGATTTCTTGTCAGTATTCGTCGCGAAAACGTTATTGGTTGTGTTGAACGTCGTGTCCACGCGCGGGAAGATCTGGAAAGCTCCGGTCCGCACGCCAAGAGCGCTGTATTCCGGACGCTCTCTCTGCAGGACACTGACGTTATGCCCCCGATTTCCCCCTGGGAACGCGACGAAAGTGCCGACGTTTGAGAAAGCCTGAGCGGACGCTCCAGTGGCAAGGCCAACCGCTGTCGCAAAGCTCAGAGCCGCAACCGACATCGACAGTCGAAGCATAGGTGTTCCCATCCTTATCTAGAAACGAACCGCCCCGAGGGCGTTCGTGATTTATCAGTAGTCGGAGCCGCCGCCGCCGCCGAGGCCAGCGCCGCTAAAGCCAGGGCCAGCACCGCCGCCGCCGAGCGCGGACGTGCTGCGCATACGCCCCTTGATCCCCTTGTCCAAGAGGCTTCGGATCGCGCCGATGGCGCCGACCGGAAGGCCTTCGACCTTCAGGGCGTTCTGCAGGGCCATCCGTGTGACGTCGCCGCCCATTCCGGCCGCTTCGATCGCCGCCACGAGCTGGGCTTCGTAGACGTCCTGTGCGGAGTTGGTCGGCAGCGCCTTGATCAGGTTGACGCAGGTCGCGGCCAGGGCCGAGATCTGGCCGCCTCAGTGGATTGCGGCGACTGCGCGAGGTTGGTCGACAGTCGGTCCGAACTGACGGCCAAGTGGCAAGGGAGACGGCGAGAGCCGCCGAGCTGCGCTGCCGAGCGTTTTGATTGAGACTGTTTTTCATCCTAATGTGCCACCTTTAAAGAAGACCAGGACATGAATTCTTGGTTCACTATGTTCGAATTCTTGAGCGCGCACCCCCTAAGGAAGCACTCGCGGACCAAGGCCTTCGCGTTACGATCGCCGTGACAGCAAAATTGAACACGTCGAATTTCCACAGGCCCTCGCCTCAATAATTCTCTAGAAGAAGCGCTCGCCAATACGAATGGTGTCTCCAGGCTGCACCATGATCGAAGAGTCAAGCTTTTTCTGCTGCTCTCCATCCTGACCGGCGCTGCAGAATGTAGACCTTCTTCTTATCGGCTCTATATGTGAAGCCCTGCGCAGTGGCGACCGCATTAAGCACGGAAAGGCCGACCGCATAGGGATACTCGCCGGGCTTGGTGACTTCGCCCAGAATGTAGAACGGACGGAACGAAGCAATATCGATGCTGACCTTCGGATCGCGCAGCAAACCGTCGGCCAGCCGCGCTTCGATGTCGCGCGCCAGTTCCGAGGTGGTCCGCCCACTCGCCGCCATATTGCCGATCAGCGGGAAAGCAATTGAGCCGTCGGCGCTGATCGGAAACTCACCCGACAACGTTGCCTCATTGTATACCACAATGCGAATCTTGTCAGTGACTCCCAAGCGATAGTCTTGCGCGGTCGTGATAGCAGTCGGAGCAGAAGGCGCCGTCTGCGCAAAAGCAGGCGCCGTAAAGCTGGCGAACAGCGAACTCAGGGCGAAAATCGCCAAGATCGCTCGGAATTTCATCGTAGGTCCTCCAGGCACACTTAAATGCTTTTGTACGTCTTCATACTTGGGACGTCGCGCTGCCGCGCTGCAACAAAGGTGCCAACCGTAGGCAAGATGCAATGACGCTTGCAGAGCCCGAAGGCGCCAAGGTCGTCGCGGCAAGCTAGACAGTGAAAATGGGGGCTCTTTGAAGTCCAAAATCGAAGGATACGTCGGCACCATATAGCAATGACGTCACGCGATGGACACTCATTTCAGCACAGTGCGAAGGCCAATTTATGTGCAAGGCACAGTTTCCGTTCAGGTGCGGCCCAATTGTCTCGAAATGGGGCGACTGACCGTAGGGGCGGCAGCCGGCGGCTAGGACCTTCGGACCGATCCGGCGATCAGGCGCCGCATGGGAGTTTCGAACAGGTTGAACGAGGCGATGGCAGCGGCCGGGAGCACCGTCAACGCCACCACTACGCACCAGATATTCAGTGACATATCCTTGAGGTGCAGGATGTGCTTGCCGAATGCCGAGATGAAGACCAGCGCCACGGGCATGTGCAGCATGTAGAGCGAATAGGTCAGCCGCCCCAGCGGCGCGGCCTTTCGGACCGCAGCGCTCGCCCCGCCCCGGCGATCGGCGGCGAGTCCGAGCGTGACGGCAACATAAATCGCCGACAAACGCACGGCGTCGTCCACCGGCGCCAGGCAAGTGCCGGCGGAGACGATCAGAGAGAGGCCGAACAGAAGGGCCGGCCTCGGAACGTGAGCCAGCCAATCGTCAGAGCGCGCCAGGATAAGGCCCAATAGGAAGGACGGGACCGCGCGAATAAAGCCGAAGCTGTAGGTCCAGCCGGTCCAGTCGATTCCGAAGGCGCCGCGCAGGACGAATAGAACCGAGACCGCGACGACCACCAGGACAAAGGCCGTGAGCCGGCGAGCGGACAGCGCGATCAACAGCGGCAACATTATGTATAGGCCCATCTCGGCGCTGATCGACCAGCTGGGGCCATTGAACGAAAGGTGGTCGCAGGCCCCGAAGGCGTTCAGGAAGGCCAGGTTGGCGGGAATGCAGACCGGGTCGAACACTTCGGGCGAACTCAGCGACAGACCGAGTTTCGTCGCGATAGCGGCCATCGCGACGCAGAAGCCAAGGGTCGCGTAATGGAGCGGAGCGAGACGGGCGAAGCGGCGGCGTATGAATGCCCCGTATCCGCCGCTGGGGCCAAGCCGGCCGCCATAGAGGTCGGCCATCACGACGCCTGAAATCACGAAAAACATGTCGACCGCCAGCCGCAGACTGTCGATCGCCCGCAGGGCCACATGTCCCGGAACCCAATCGGCCAAGGTGCGGTAGTGATAGACCACCACCGCAACTGAGGCGAGGAAGCGCAAAACGTCGAGATGGAGATAGTGGTCGGATTCCGGCCGGTACCACTTGAAGATTCTCGTCACGCTTCGCGCCCTCCTGGAGTCTTCCCCACATACTCGATTAAGCGGGAATGGCGAGTGACGACAGGCCGGACCGCGCCCTACAGGCGAAACCCACAATGCGTTAACGCACCTGGCGAATTTCATCGCGCCCTTCTTCAAGTCTGTTTTAGCTATACGTCATGTCGCCCGCCGTCATCATGTCGCCGGTCGATCGGACGGCGAGCCATGCTTGATCTGAAAACCGATACCCTGTTTGCGGGCCTCCCTAACGAGGCGCCCGCGTGAACGTGCTGACACGCCGCGCCCTAGTCGCTGTCGCCGGCTCTCTGCCCTTGCTGGGCTGCACCGCCAAGGCCACTCCGCCCAAACCGCGCCTGATCCCAGTCGGCAACCGCAACACGATGTTCTGGACGCCCTTCTCCAGCGCTGGCTACGAGGAATGCCAGAGCCGGATCCGCCACGTTAATGGTGTGGCGGGCGTACACGACATCCGCCTGCGCTTCGTCGGCTGGGCCCTGGACTCGTTGAATCAGACCTCGGGCGAGATCGCCGCACCCAACGACCTAGAGGTCTGGGCGTCGGTGGAGTATCCGGCCGGCGTTATCCATCAGGCCACGTTCATCGGCGCTGATCGTGGCTTGGTCCGAAGCGGCGAGACCCTCGATACCGATGTTATGGCGTTGAAGATCCCTCCCGGCGCCACGTTCCATGTCCGCTGCCTAGTGCGCGCGGGGGCGGGCGGAAAATATCCTTTCGGGGCGATCTGCAAGCGCGGACTCGACACGTATGAAAGCGGCCCGACGGGCGCTCTGGCCGCCAAAGTGGCCGGTGGCGACATTGGTGGCGTGGGGTATCACAGCGTTTACACAGCCTCGGCCATCCTCGCTGTCCCGGACAGACCGGCCCATGGCGTGGTCATCTTTGGCGACAGCATCACCTACGGGTTCGACAACGGCCAGAGTGACGACTCGCCGGCCGGCGGCGACGCGGCCGGTCGACATGGGTATCTGGAACGGGCCTTGGGTGGGTTGGGGGTCAACAGTCTCAATCTCTCGGCGCCCGGCCTGACCGCCTTCATGCCCGCCGCGAAACCCGAGATCATGGCGCGACGCCTGGCCTTCGTCGCCGATGTAGGGGACATCGTGATCAACACCCTGGGCCGCAACGACTGGGGCGGCTTCTGGAAGAACGACACAGACCTGCTCCTGGCTCAACAGAAGATCAGCGATCTGTTCGCCTCGGTGGGGCTGAATACGATCCTGGCCACCAATCTGCCGTGGACCGATCCGATCAATGGCAAGTTTGGCGGCGACCCGGCCACCCAGGGTATCTGGCGCGATCGCTACAATACCGCCCTGCGGGCCGGCGCGGGAGCGCGCCCGATCCTCGACACGGCGGCGGCGGGCGAAATGAGCGGCGTCTGGCGCGACCGGGCCTGGCAGACCGATGGCACGCACCTGAGTGTCTCGGGCAACGCCGCCTTGGCCGAGGCGATCACCCCGGCGTTGAAAGCGGCTCTGGAAAAGATACCTGCGGCGGACGCCGGCTAGGCGACCTTGGCGGGCGCGCCGAATTCCTGGCGGAAGGCGGCGCTCGCGCGCGGAAAGCGGCCGAGCTTGGTCAGGTCACAATCGCGATCGGCCGCTTTCAGGAAATAGTGATGCCGCGTCAGTCGGGAGCCCAGCCCGTCCATCCAGCGCGCCATGCCGTGTATGAACGCCGGATCGTCGCCGCCGCCGCTGCGCTGAGAGCCCAGCGCGCCGAGGCTGGTGCCCCACTCGGGGAATGACACAAGTTTGCGGTGTTTGATGGCTAAAGCACGATGCCAGGCCAAGCCATAGCGGCCATCACGATAGTAGTTGGTGAACTTTCGCGCCGGATCCGAAGGCAGCCAGGGCGCTGACTCGCAATAGATATCAGCGCCGATGACGTCGACATGGGCATCGCCGGGATAGGCGAGGGCCGGATCCATGCCCATGTCGCCCAGCGCCACACACCAGTCGAAGCGGAAGGCCTGCCCCGGCGCTGAGCGCATGGCCGTTACGGCGCGCCTGTAGAACCGGCGCCATGCCTCGGGATCGCTGCGCGCCGACCAGGGTTGCCAATCGCCGTTCATCTCCCAGCCGATCCTTATGTCGGAGCGGCCCAGGCCCTGAAGGACCAGATTGCGGGCTATCAGTGCGAAATGGGCGTCGAACCGGCCGTCCGCGCCATCGGAAAGCTTGCCCCAATCGGCTTGGGGCAACATGGGCACGCCGATATGGGGGATCCAACGGGTCGGCGCCCATTGTCGTCCCATCCAGTCGAGGCTTGAGACCACCTGCTGCCAGCTTTGGGATTGGTCTCCGTTGTCAACGACATAGCGAACCGGCCTGCCCAACCATTGCTCGAAACCCGGCATGTTGGCGATCCCGATCTGGGCGGCGGAGGCATAAACGCCCATAGCGGTCCTGCGTCGCGAGCCCAGCCAGCGTTCGCCGCGCCATAGACCGCCCAGGGAAAGGCCGCCGCCCAAGACAGCTGTCGAATACAGGATGTCGCGACGGGATGATGTCTGATGGTCGGATGAACGGACGGGGTCGCTCACTGAATATGCCCTCGCTTCGTCGCGCCTGAGAGCGATTCGCCGACCTTTCGGCTGAGCAAACTGCCCTGATGAAACTTCGCCAATCGGTTCCTCCCAACCCTGCGGATGCTATAGGCTTTGCTAGGCCAGCGTAACGGCGAGAGCACGTCGCGCAGCAGGGGGACGTCTATGCTCTTCAACAGCGCGATTTTTATGGTCTTCATCGCCATATTCACGCCGTTGTACATGATCGCCCGGCGCAATGTGATCGGCCGCAATGGGCTGCTGATCGTCGCGAGCTATGTCTTCTATGGCTGGTGGGACTGGCGCTTTCTGGTCCTGGTCGCTGTCTCCACCTCGGTGGATTACCTGGCGGCGATGGGCGCGGCCGGCAAACCGGTTCGCTGGCGCGATTTTGGCAAGAGCGCCATCTTCCTGACCGTGGTCGCCTCAGCCTCGGTGCTGGCTGCCGGACGCGATCGGTGGATCTTCGCTGCGGTCGCCGGGGGAATTATCCTCTATGGCGGCCTGATCCTCATGATCCGCCGACTGAATGAACGCCGGGCGCGCCGCGCATGGCTGGCCCTGTCCCTGACGACGAATCTCGGCATCCTGGCCTTCTTCAAGTACTTCGGCTTCTTCCTGGAGAGCGCCAAGCCCCTATTGGGGCTCATCACGCCGGGCCTTGGGCTGACGACCCTGCATATCGTCCTGCCGGTCGGGCTGTCGTTCTACACCTTCCAGGCCATCAGCCGGACGATCGACTCCTACCGCGGCGTCTATGATCCCCAGCCCAACATCATCAACTACGCCGCCTTCCACGCCTTCTTTCCTCAATTGGTGGCCGGCCCTATCGAGCGCGCGGCCCACTTGGCGCCGCAGTTCGAGCGGGTGCTGCCGATCTCCGTCGTGATGCTCGACAGTGGCTCGCGGCTGTTTCTGTACGGCCTGGCCAAGAAGATGATCGTCGCGGACAATCTGGCGCCCATCGTCGAGCGAGCATTCGGCGCGTCTGGGGGCACTCGGCCGGCGAATATGCCGCCGGCATCCTGGCCTTCACCCTGCAGATCTATTGCGACTTCTCCGGCTATTCCGACATGGCCCGGGGCTTGGCGCGGTGCATGGGGTTCGATCTGATGATCAACTTCGCGCAGCCCTACTTCTCCACCAGTCCCTCCGAGTTCTGGCGACGCTGGCATATCAGCCTGTCCTCCTGGCTGCGCGACTACGTCTACATTCCGCTGGGGGGCAACCGGAAGGGCATGGCGCGCACCAACGCTAACCTGATGAACACCATGCTGATCGGCGGCCTGTGGCATGGCGCGTCCTGGACCTTCGTGGCCTGGGGCGGCCTGCACGGGGCGATCCTGATTGTGTTCCGGACCCTGGGGATCGATCGGTTGCTTGCCGTGCGCCAACACCAGGGGCGCGCCGCTCGTATCCTGACCCTCGCGGGCGGCTGGGCCCTGACCATGGCGGTCGTGATGCTAGCCTGGGTGCTGTTCCGCGCGCCCGACTTTCCGACCGCTATAACTGTAACATGCGGCGTGTTCGGCACGCAGGGCTGGGCGTTCGCCGTCTTCGCGCCTGTGCTCGCCTACGCCGCGCCCCTGGCCGCGATCGAAGCCGTACAGCGGTATCTCGAGCACCGGCCGCTGGCCGCAACGCCGCCGGCTTTCGTACGCTTCAACGCCAGCCTTTTCCTGCTGGGCGCCATCCTGTGCTTTGCGGCCTACACGCCTCAACCCTTCATCTACTTCGATTTCTGAGCGGTCCGACATGAACCTCGTGAAGCGCTTGGCTTGGATCCTCGCCCTGACGATCTACGCCGCCCTGTTCCTGGAGGCGTTCATCCGCCTGGCCAACCCGCAGGTGATCGAGCCGCGCAACACCATGGCCGCGCCCTGGGGCGTGCGCCAGAACATCCCCGACGCTCGTTACCGTCACCAGACCCCGCGCAAAACCATCACCTTCGCCATCAACAGCCAGGGTATGCGCGACGATCGCGAGTTTCCGGTCGCCAAGCCGCCGGGCACATGCCGTGTCCAAGTCTACGGCGACTCCTTCTTTATGGGTTACGAGGTCGATCTTCAGGAAACCTTCGCGCGCCGCCTGCAGCAGCGCTTGCGTGACGCCGGCTTCAGGGCGGAAGTGATGAACCTGTCGGTCAGCGGCTTTGGCCAGGCCGAGATGCTGGTGACCTACCGCGCCCAAGGGCGCCGCTTCCGGCCCGACGCCGTGATCTCGTCCTGGCACTACACAGATCTGGACGACAACCTCCGCAGCGGCCTCTTCACCCTGAAGAGCGGTCACCTTGCCGAGACCGGCGCGCACTACCTGCCGTCGGTCGCTCTACAAGCCAAGCTTGGCCTTATCACCCCCTACGTCTGGCTGTCCGAAAACAGCCAACTTTTTGCCTACGCGCGCGAACATGGCGGCTTCGAGGTGCGCAAGCTCCTGGCCGCTCTGCGCAAGGATAAGCAGGTCGAGCCGGTCGCAGCTGCGCCCGACGCGCCATCGGCCGGCAGCGTCGGCCAGAAGGCCCTGTCGGTCGCCCTGCTGCGGGATTTCCAGGAAGAAGCCCGCGCGGACGGCGCGCACTTCCTGGCTGTGGATATTCCCCGCTGGCGAAGCGGCTATGTGCTGGAGCCTGCCGCGCCGTTGCTGGGCGCCGACGTCTGGCGCGACGTCCCGATAATCTCCCCGCTGCATCAGTTCGAGGCGATCAAGGCGTCCGGTCGGAAGGCCTATTTCGATCGCGGTGGCGCGATGCATATGACGCCGTTAGCTAACGACGATCTGGCGGCGATGGTCGCCCGGCGGCTCATCCGGCTGGGCTGGCTGGCGGGTTGCGCCGAGGGAAACGCTCAATGAAGCGCGCCCGTGATCCTTCGACCCTGGCCATGCCGCAGACTCCGGCGCTGGACGGTCTGCGCGCCATCGCGATCGGCATCGTGATCATGGGCCACTCGGGGACCGGCGGCGCGGGCCTAGGCGTGACCGTCTTCTTCTTCCTGAGTGGTTACCTGATCACCTCACTACTACGGGCCGAGATGGCCCAGCAGGCGACCATCGACCTGCCGGCTTTCTATCTGAGGCGCACATTGCGGATCATGCCGCCGCTGTACCTGACTCTGCTGGCCGTGTTTCTGGCCTGGCGCCTGGGGCTGATCATCTATCCCGTGGACCCCTGGGCGATCCTCTCGCAGATCTTCTTCCTGCAAAACTATGCCGGTCTATGGGGCCACGACCACGGCCTGCCGGTCACCAACCTGTGGTCACTGGCGGTGGAGGAGCACTTCTACCTGGTATTCCCGCTGATCTACATGACGGTGCTGGGGCGCATGCCCCCCGCCCGCGCCGCCTTGTGGTGTCTGGCGACCTGCGGGGTGGTGCTCCTGGTTCGGGTGATCAACGTTTTCACCCTGCCCGATATCAGCGTTAACTATCTATGGACCCACACCCGGATCGACTCGATCCTGTTCGGGTCGTGCCTGGCGCTTTGGAATAATCCGGTGCTCGACCAGAAGCCGTGGCGGCCGCTCGCTTGGCAGGCCCTGCTCGCGCTCGCGCTGCTGGCCGGAACCTTCGTCCTTCGTGATCCGGTGTTCCGCGAGACCTTGCGATACACGCTGCAGGGCGCGGCCCTGTTTGTACTGTTCTCGTACGCGCTGCAGGACCGTGGCCTACTGAACAAGGCCCTGTCGTCATGGTTCGCGCGCCGGATCGGGTTGTACTCGTACACGCTGTACCTAGTGCACGCCCCGCTGTTCCTGCTCGTTGAGCAGAGACTAGGATTGCATGGCCTGAGCCGCACGGTGGTGGCGCTGATCGCGGCGCTGGCCTACGCGGCGCTGATGCATTCCTGCGTCGAGCGCCCGTCGACGAAGCTGCGTCGCCGACTGCACAATGAGCGGCTAGCCGCAGACCGACGGCTGGGCGCTGATCCCTACCCTTAGCGGCTGGCGACGATCAACTGCGCCGGAGCGTCGGTCATGCGCATGGGCTCGGGAGCCGCGTCTGCCGGGAGGACCATCACCCACTCGCGCGGGTTGTCGGCAAGCTGCCGCTTAACCCAGATGTAGGGAACCTTGTCCCAGGGCTCGATCCAAGGCGATCGGCTGTCCAAAGCCAGGTCGCCTCGGTCGGTCGAGACCATCAGGAGCACGTGCAGACCGACGTCGCGACGATAAACCACGGCGAAGAACATCCGCTTGGGATCGACACCGGCCTCGACCAGCTCCTGGCGTTTTTCGATCGCGATGTCCTCGCAGTCGCCAGACAGGAAACCACCCGTCACGATAGGACGGTTCCACAGCTCCTCGACCTGATAGGTGGCCCAGTCCGACTGCTGGCGCACCATGCCGTTCACACGGCGATTGACCGCGTCCAGCAGTGCTTGCGGCGGATCGGTGATCAGGGCGGTGGGCCCAGCGGCCACGGCCTGGACGATCGATTTCGGAGTCTCGATCATCAGTGGGGCGACCATCGTCATGTTGGTGGCGCCGGTGCGCACAGGCTCGACCGAACCCGTCGCGCCGCCAGCGGCCTCTGCCGCCAGTGCGGCCTGCAGGGCTTCGTCGTCAAACTTCGCGTTGACGCCTGCTGTCTGCTTTCTGAAATCGACTTGCGTCATCTCGACGCGCGCGCTCCAGGCCAGCGCGGGAGCCGGGGTCGACGTCGGCTCGGCTGCGGCGGATGCTTCGATGGCGCGGGTCTCGAGCTTTGCGACCTTATCTGCGCCAGATTCTGCGTTGGACGATGAGGCGGTGGTCAGCGTCTGCGCTGCATCACAGAGTTCCGCGCGACGGACACACATCTCGTTGAAGCCACGCGGCGCCTGGACGGACATGCCGCTGCCCATCGCGAGAACCGAGGCTCCTCGCGTCACGGTCGCCTTTAGGTTGGGCGGGGCAGTAGTGCACGCGGTCAACGTTGTTGCGGCGAGCAATAGAGGAAAATACTTTTGGAACGTCATGCGGACACCAAGGTTTTCTTGAAGTCATCTTGACCTACCGGGTATTTCCCAAGGCCGAATAATATTGGTAAAAAGGGTGTCAATATCTGATAATCACACGTTTATAGACATCCAGAAGGCACGTTAACCATAACGACGACCTGTGACAATTGCGGTAAATCGCGCGCGACAACATGCCCATAAGGAAAGCGGCAGCCGAGGCCGGCCACCGCTTTCTGGAAGTCTTTTAAGCAGTTCAGATGAAGGCGAACCCTGTCGCGGTCGCCTGCAGGTGGCTCGAGGCGACACCCGTCAGAACGACCATGTCACCCTTGCCGTCGGTGACATAGGTATCGGTGCCGACCATGTAGACGGAAGCCTTGTACCCGGCCGCGTACCATGCGCTGACGTCCAGGGTGTCCTTGCCGCCGGCGCCAAAGTCCGTGACGGTGTCGATGCCGCTTTTCAGGCCGAAGGTAAACTTGTCGGCCCCTTCGCCACCGGTCAGGATGTCGTTATTGTAGCCGCCGTCCAAGGTGTCGTTGCCGCCGCCGCCGATCAGGGTGTCGAAGCCCGCGCCGCCTGTCAGCTTGTTGGCGCCGCTGTTGCCGGTGATGATATTGTCCAGCGCATTGCCCGTTCCCGACGTATCGGCCGTGTAGAGCAGTGTCAGGTTTTCGACGTTTTCGGCCATCTTGTAGCTGGCCGACGAATAGACCGTGTCGACACCCGCGCCAGCCGCCTCGATCACCACCTCTGTGGCGCTATCGATGTAGTAGCTGTCGTTTCCTGCGCCGCCTTCAAGGATGTCGATTTCCTTGCCGCCGTCGAGGGTGTCGTTGCTCGCGCCGCCCCACAGGTGGTTGACGCCGCTGTTGCCGAAGATCTGCACACCCGTATCGCCGCCATGGGCGTCGATGGCCGCAGCGCCGGTCAGATAGATGCGCTCCACGTGGTCCGGCGCAGTGTAGGTGACCGAGGCGTAGACGGCGTCGTCGCCCTCGCCGACCTTCTCGATGATCACGGCGCGGGTGTTGTCGACATAGTAGGTGTCGTTGCCAGTCCCGCCGATCAGCGTATCGGCGCCCGAGCCGCCGGTCAGCGCATCGCCGCCGCCGCCGCCTTCGAGGATGTCGTTGCCGGCCAGGCCTGACAGCACATTGGCTGCGTCATTGCCCACGATGTGGTTGTCCAGCGCGTTGCCCGTGCCGTTGATCGCCGGCGTTCCCGGTCAGGGTCAGGTCGTGAACCGTGCTGGCCAGGGTGGTCGTGATCGCCGACTTCACGAGGTCGGGATTGGTCAAGACAGCATCCGGCGCGGCGACGCTGGCCGCGCTGCTCGGCGTGCTGTTCGACGTATTGCTGGGCACGGATATGGACGGAGTGGTGGCGGCCGTATTCACCGAATAGGCGCGGATATAGTCCACCTTCAGCGAGTCGCTCGTGAAGTTGGCGTCCGGATTGCCTGCCCAGTTGCCGCCCACCGCGAGGTTGACCAACATGTACATGGGGCTGTGCATGTCGGACGGCGTCGGCACCGAGCCGGTCTGCACGCCGTCGATGTACCAGCTGATCGTCTCGGCCGTCCAAAGCAGGCCGTAGGTATGGAAGCCTTTCGTGGCCCCCTCCACCGTGCTGACGACCGAGCGATTGTCTGAATTGGCGTCCTTGGAGCCGAAGCCCTGGAAGATGTCGTCCGTGCCGACGTCCTCGAAGACGTCCAGTTCGGGCGGCCACACCTTGTCTTCACGCAGCAACCAAAAGGCCGGGAACATGCCCTTGGAGTCGGGCATGTCCGCGCGGATCTCGAAATAGCCGTATGTCTGGGCGAAGGTCTTCTCGGTGGTCAGCAGGCCTGACGTGTAGTTGTAGCCGAACAGCTGCGACTTCAGAGCGTCAGGCGTCTTGGCGGCGGTGATGTCCAGCACGCCATCCTTGACCGAAAAGGGGTTGATGCCCACCGGCGTCGTGCCCAGCACTAGCGCCTTTGGATCGACATAGATCTGCTTCTCGCCATTGGTCAGCGAGGTGCGGGCGTAGATCGACGCCTCGCCGTTCTCTGGGCCCCAGTTATAGGTTGTCGTCCAGGTGCCCGTCTTGGTGTTGCTGTCATACAGGCTGATCGAGTTGAACTCGTCGGAGAACGCCAGCTTCATCTTGCTGGTGTCGAGCTGCAGGCGGAAATTATCCGCGGTCAGGGTCGAGGCCTGGACATCCTTGATCAGGATATTGTCGCCATTGGCAAGGGCCAGGCGCGTGTCCGAGCCCGCTTGGCTCAGCAGCTTTTTCACCTGATCGAAGCTGGTAAAGCCGTAGTCGACCAGCTTGATGGCGTCATGATTATAGCCGGCTCCAGACTTGAAGCCGTAGATCACGTCGCTGCCGCTCCCCTTCGAGAACGAGAAGGTGTTGCCGCCGGCGCCTGCGTCTACCAAGACGTCTGAGCCCTTGCCGCTGACCAGGGTCGAGCGCTCGCCATTGGCAATGATCAGGCTGCCGGTGTCGTTGGCCCAACCGGTGAGGTTCGGGCCAGGCAGGCTTAGCACTTCGACATTGGCCGGCAGTCGGTAGCTGGTCCAAGTAATCGCGGTATCGGTGCCGCCACCCGCCAGCTCACTGATCACGGTGTCGGGCATCGACGATATGAGACGTGTCGTCGCCATTGCCGCCGGCCAAGGCTGTCGATCCCTGCCCCGCCATCCACCAGGATATCGTTGACGTCAGCCTGCCATCAGATCGTCAGTCCATTGCCGTCTTCGGCATGGACGAGATAATCGTTGGCTCCATTGCTCAAGCTGAGCACCGTACCGGTATAGTTGGCGTAAGTAGAAATGGCCATAACAATCCCCGTCTGCAGGGGTAAAATTAGCCGCCATCGGGAAAATATTCGGTAGTTGAATATAGTTACTTGCAATTTAAGTGATGTTAAAAACCAATTCACACATTGGCAGTTTGATTTCCACTTCAGGCGCCGCCGTGCGACGGCGGTTGAGGCGAGCAGGGTAGTCTCGCCAACCCCTCCCTGAGGGTGAGGGCCGACATTCGATCGGCCACATCGTCTAGGTGAGGCGTTTAGGGGCGGCCGGGTCTTGTCGTGCGGCAGGCCGTCGTCGCCCGATTACATCAATCGCGCCTGCTTGCGCCAGACGGCGGTCTTGCCCAACCTCACTTAGCTCGGGAAATCGTCCACAAGGTAGCAGCGCTGGTAGGCGGTGCGCGCAACTCGTGCGGCGAGGTGTCGCAGAACGGCAAGAACAAGGTTCGCCTTGGGGCGTCAGCCGCGCTGGTGTAATCGGGGAGGCGTGACTCGCGGGGCGGAATTTAGAGGGGGCCAAGGGCAATGGGTCACGACGAAGCAGGATCGCCCGCCCCGGTGCAGGCCTCATGAGCGTCGATGCCCAAGCCAATCCGGGAAAGCATGGCCTCTTCGAAACCCTTGACGGGGTGCGCGGCATCGCCGCCCTCGCTGTTGTGGTTTTCCATGCGCCGGCCTTCTTTTCGCCGATTGCTCTGCCCAGCGCCTATCTGGCGGTCGACCTATTCGGAGCCTCAGCGGCTTTGTCATCGATTCCGTCCATCAGGGCTCGACTCGATGCAGGGCTTAAGGCCGGCGCCTTCATGCGCCTACGCCTGGTGCGCCTCTATCCGCTCTACCTGATGGGAACCCTGATCGGCGCCGCGAGCGCCTTGGCGGCGCTTGTGTTGGGGGGCGGACTGCTTACACCCGCGGCCTGGCCGGCGCGACCTTGGCCAACCTCTTCATAGCGCCGTCTCCCGCCGTCCTTGATGCGCCGCACCTGTTCCCGCTGAACTCGCCAGGCTGGTCATTATTTTTCGAGTTGCTGGTAAACCTCATATTCGTTGGCCTGTGGCCATGGCTGACCTCAAGAACCGTATTGGGGATCGCGATCTTCGGGGGCGTTTCCCTGGCCGCGCTCAGCATCACCATGGGCGGCATGGGCATAGGCGACACCTGGCCGACCTTCGCGTTCGGCTTTCTGAGAGCCTTGACGTCGTTCTTCGGCGGTGCGGCGCTTCATCGGCTGTTTTCTTTTCGCCAGGCTCGGCCACGCGTCAGCTCCACCGCGTGGCTTCTTCCGCTAACACTGCTTCCCTTGTTCGCCATGGCGCCCCAGGGAGGCTGGAAACTAGCCTATGAATTCGCATTCATCGGTTGCTTCACACCGATCTGCATATGGGCGTGCGCACACGCAGCGCCTCGCGCTGGCTTAGCGCGCGTCTATCGTTTCCTCGGCGTAGCGTCCTATGCGATCTATGTGTTGCACTATCCGCTGATCGAACTCATTCGCCGTGCGCTGCACATCTTCCAAATCGGCCTGGAGCCTTTGGCCCCAGCCCTGGGCTTGGCTTTTATGGCGGCCCTCCTGGGAGGGGCGTGGGTCGTTGATCGATTTTACGACGTCAGAGCACGGAAATTCCTGGCCAAGCTCTTGCCGTCCTAGTGCGGTCCGGACGAAGCGCTCGGGCCGTTGGCTGATCACCTTGGGGTGCCAGTCGTGGGCGCGATCATCTCAGAAGAGGAAGGCGGCATGGTCGAAACTGCAGTTTCCCGGACCTGCGGCGGAAACTGACGGCTTGAAAGAGGTGGAGGCCGAACAAGCGCTTGAACTCCGATGGCAAATCCGGCTTGGAACCGCATCTGGAGGGCGTTCGCGCCACGATCCTGGAGATGTCCCCGAAGCAGTCGGAATTGACCCCGCAGGACGTCACCTAGGTCTCGTTGGGCGGCGATCGACATCTGCGACTTGCGGCCCGCCGATGGCAAGCGGATCCTCTTACTGGCCACTCATCGGGTGTCCAGATCCACCCATATCGAGTTACGCCACAGCGCCGGAAAGGTGCATGGGGCCGTCTTCCTGCACGGTGTTGGGGATGCCTTGCACCTAGGTGCACAGCCAGCCCGTCGTCAGGTGCGCGGGCAGCCGCCGTGCTGGCCGTTGATATAGGCGATCAGATCGCCTTCCCAGGGCGCATCGCAGGACACGTCGACCCGGTAGGAGTTCCAGGTGTCGTTGTGCGCGGCTTCCACATGGGCGCCGGGGAATTTCGAGGTGAGGTCGCCGAGCAGAGAATCGAATTCCGAACGGTCTGACGGGCGAAGAGTGAACGAAGCCATTAGACTAACCTTGGGGTTCTGATCCTGGAACCCTACATCGCCAATTGCGGACATTCCCTTAACCGGGAATTCAGACTTCATTCATCTTAGCGGACATGGTGTCGCAGGTCCCAGACCTGAACCGTCCTATCGCTTCAGCAGCGGCGCCCCATTGGCGTGCCAGGACCAGGCGTGATCGATGATCTCGTCCAGGCCATAGCGCGGGCTCCAGCCCAGCTTGGCGCGCGCCTTGTCGTTATTGGCCACGAGGCTGGGGGCGTCGCCGGGCCGCCGGTCGGCAGGGATCAGCGGGAAAGGGGTGTTGGAGCGCCGCTCGATGGCGCCGACCAGCTCGCGCACAGTGGTGCCGGCGCCGGTGCCCAGATTGAAGGCCGTGCTCTCGCCGCCGTCCAGCAGCCACTTCACGGCCAGTACGTGGGCGTCGGCCAAGTCGATCACATGGATATAGTCGCGTACGCAGGTGCCGTCGCGGGTGTCATAGTCGCTGCCAAACAGTGTGAAGGCGTCGCGCTCACCCCGCGCGGCCGCGATGGCCAGCGGAATGGCGTGGGTCTCGGGCTCGTGCTTCTCGCCGATACGGCCTTCCGGATCGGCGCCAGCGGCGTTGAAATAGCGCAGCACCACCGAGCGGAACGCCTTGTAGCGGTCCATGTCCTCAAGAATCTGTTCGACCATCAGCTTGCTGCGGCCATACGGATTCAAGGGGTTCTGGGGATGCTTTTCGTCCATCGGCACATACACCGGCGCGCCGTAGGTCGCGCAGGTGGACGAGAACACCAGCTTGTCGACGCCGGCCTTGCGGGCGGTTTCGATCAGCGTCAGGGCGCTGCCGACGTTGTTCTGGTAGAACATGCCCGGCTCGGCCACAGAGAAGCCGACCTCGATGAAGGCTGCGAAATGGATCACGGCCGCGGGCTTGTGCTTGGCGAACACCTCTTCCAGTCGCGCGGCGTCGCTGATGTCGCCGACCTCGAGCGGTCCCCACTGAACGAACGATTCCCAGCCGTTCGAAAGATTGTCATAGACCACCGGCGTAAAGCCGGCCTCGGCGAGCCGAAGACACGTATGCGAGCCGATATAGCCCGCGCCGCCCGCCACGAGGATGGATTCGCCCAAGGTCTGCTCCAGACAGTGCTATAGAACCCCGCGATCAATGCTCTGAGATCGCGGAGCCTTGCCGACGCCCCATTGGGAGCAACGCTATTCTTCGACTACATAGGCCTTATTACATTTTCACTAAACCAATCGGCGATCACGACCAAGAGACCGGTGGATCGCTGTCTGGATAGACGGTCGATGCATAAGGCGCCGATCGTCTAGGCGAACGACCCCAGCTTCTCGTCGATCAGCGCGATCGTCCGGTCCAGACCGAAGATCGCCGCGAACGAGCCGAAGCGGGGGCCCTGGCTCTGGCCCAGCAACACTTCATACAGGGCCTGGAACCAGGCGCGCAGCGGGTCGAACTCATGATCCTTGCCGACCGCGAACACCTCGTTCTGGATCAGCTCGGCGTCCTGGCAACCCTCCGGTAGGGCGGCCAACCGCCCACGGAGATCAACGATCGCCGCGCGCTCCTTGTCGTCGGGGGCGCGGAAGGTCTTCGAGGGCTTCACGAAGTCCTCGTAGTAGTTGATCGCATAGCCCGCCAGGCGGTCCAGCAGCGGCTGGCTTTCCGGCGTGGCGCCGTCAACATAGCGGCCCAGGAACCCCCACAGGATGTCCTTGGTCGAGGCGTCGGCGGCCGAGACCAGGTTCAGCATCAGGCTGAACGACACAGGCGAGCCCTGCTCCGGCGGCTTGCCCGAATGGACGTGCCAGGCCGGGTTGTCGATCTGCTTGTTCGGCTCCTGCTTTCCGAAGGCTTCGAGCTGCTGGAGATATTCGTCCGTCGCCTTGGGGATGACGTCGAAATAGAGCTTCTTGGCCGACTTGGGGCTCTGGAACATGTAGTAGGCCAGGCTCTCGGGCGCGCCATAGCGCAGCCACTCGTCCATGGTCAGGCCGTTGCCCTTGGTCTTGGAGATCTTCAGGTTGTTCTCGTCCATGAAGAGTTCGTAGTGGAACCCTTCCGGCGGTGAGCCGCCCAGCACCTTGCAGACCTGGTTTGACAGGCGGACGCTATCGATCAGGTCCTTGCCGCTCATCTCGTAGTCGACGCCCAGGGCCGTCCAGCGCATCGCCCAGTCGGGACGCCACTGCATCTTGACGCCGCCGCCGGTGACCGGAACCTCGGTCAGCTCGCCGTCCTCGTCGCGGAACACGATCGTGCCCTTGGCGACATTGCGCTCCAGCGTCGGCACCTGCAGCACCTTGCCGGTCTTGGGGCTGATCGGCAGGAACGGCGAATAGGTGGCCCGGCGCTCCTCGCCCAGCGACGGCAGCATGATCTTCTGGATGGCGTCGAAACGCTCGAGGGCGATCAGCAGGGTCTCGTCAAACCGGCCGCCGCGATAGCAGTCGGTGGACGACACGAACTCGTAGTCGAAGCCGAAGCCGTCCAGGAACGTCCGCAGGCGGGCATTGTTGTGGTGGCCGAAGCTCTCGTGCTCGCCATAGGGGTCGCGGACCACGGTCAGCGGCTTGTCGAGGTCGGGGATCATGACCTCGCCGTTGGGCACGTTCGGCGGGATCTTGCGCAGGCCGTCCATGTCGTCGCTGAACGAGATCAGGCGCGTGGGGATCTTGTCGTCGGTCAAGGCGCGGAACGCCGCGCGGACCATGGTCGTGCGCGCCACCTCGCCGAAGGTGCCCATGTGCGGCAGGCCCGACGGACCATAGCCGGTCTCCAGCACCACCGGTTTGCGCAAGGCCTCCAGCGTGGCGACTGCTTCGTCGGTTTTGCCGGCGTGGATCAGGGTCGAGGCGAGATCGCGCTCGGCGTCGGACAGGCGCAGACGCAGCGTGCGGGCCAGCAGGGCGCGCGCCTGCTCGAACGGCCAGGCGCGTGCGTCGCGGGCGAGGGGGGAGAGGCCTTCAAACATGCGGGCGGTATAGGGGGAAGTGGCGGTGGTGGCTAGGTTTTAGCTAGGTGTTCACCCGCGACCATGGCCAGCGTCGAGTGGTACGTTTCACTCTTGGACGCGGCCATATGGCTTCGACGTCACTTCTCCAGACGCGAAAATCTACATACTGAATCTGAGGGGACTGGGGCGTTGGTCGTATCGCGTCCTCTCGGCCCTGCCGCAGGGCGCTCATATCGATAGCTACGTAGTTGAAGTAGTCCGCATCTATCCGCTGGAGTGGCGAGGACGCGCCGTGATGCGAATAGGGGCGGGCAAAGACGGGTAGGTGGTTGCTTGCGAGATAGTCGAGCAACTCCCGCTCAATGAGGCGATCATCTCTGAAGGGGTGCTCTTCCGCCCATTGGCTTTGCCCCAAGTAAGCTGCGACATCGCAAAGCGTCATGTTGGGTTTGCGCTGCTTGTCGCTGGTGGTCGATGAAGAGTTCTGCGCGACAGTCATCAGGACGAGAATGGCGACCATGCCCGCTAGAAAGGCATAGATGTGGGTGAGCCAAGGCGAGACTAGGATATGCCCAACGGCTGGAAAAATGGCGAGCCAGCCTCCATCGATCAGCAATGTGTTGAGATTTTTGGCTTCGAGCCAAGCTGCGATATTTTCCTGATAGACCGCTACAAGCGTCAGCAGGAATAGGCTGCCGACGATTCCTGCTGCGGTCTTTCGATTCGCCATCTCAATAGGTTAGCAGACATTTCATACGAGTTCAGAGAGCACTTTTCGAAATGATCTTAGTTCTCTGCCTGCCATCCGCCGCAGAGGATGCTGGCGCGCCCTGAAACCCTTGGTGGAATTGGAGCTCTGAGGTCAGGCCGTGTCAATGACGGTTTTCCGTTTCACACTCCCCTTTCCGCCGTCATTCCCGCCCTTGTGGCGGGAACCCCTGTGTCAGCTGACACGTGAGGCGCCAGCGAAGTGCGCGCGCACTTCGCCCCTCCCGCACCTGCGGCGGATCGAGAGGTTCCCGCCACAAGGGCGGGAATGACGGTGAAGGTTATGTGGGATTGCCCCCAACCCCTACTTCAACAGCCCGCCCGGCGGCGTGTAGTGCACCTGCGCCCCCGGCCCCAGCGGCCAGTCGAAGGCCACCCAGGCCAGGGTCATGACCACGCCGGCTGCCATGAAGGCCAGGGCGTAGGGCAGCATCAGGGCCAGCAGCGAGCCGACGCCCATGCTGATGTCCCACCGCCGGGTCATGGCCAGGACCAGCGGGAAATAGCTCATCAGCGGGGTCATCAGGTTGGTGAAGCTGTCGCCCATCCGATAGGCGGCGGTGGTCATTTCCGGCGAGATGCCCAGCAGCATGAACATCGGCACCACCACCGGGGCCAGGGCGCTCCACTTGGCCGAGGCCGAGCCGATGAACAGGTCCAGCACCGACGAGAAGCCCAGCACGCTGACCAGCAGCAGCGGGGCCGGCAGGATCTGGCGCAGCTGTTCGGCGGCGTTGATCGCCAGGATGGGGCCGAGACCCGACCAGTTGAACATGGCCACGAAATGGGCGGCGAAGAAGGCGAAGACGATATAGGGCGCCACCGAGCGCACCCCGTCGGCCATCATGATCACCACGTCCCGGTCCGAGCGCACCGCGCCCACGCCCACCCCGAAGGCCACGCCGCTGGCCAGGAACAGCAGCATGAAGCCGGCGATCAGTGCGCTGTAGAACGGCGTCAGCTGGGCGGGGCCGGTCTTGGTCTCGTCGATCAGGGGGGTAAAGCCGGGGATCAGGGTCAGGGCGGCGAACAGCGCCACCACGGCCAGAGCCGCCAGACCGGCCAGCTGCAGGCCGCGCTTTTCCTCGGGCGTCACCGCCGACTTGGCCAGTTCGGCCTTCAGGCTGTCATCGGCCTGCCCGCCCCAGACGCCCAGGCGCGGCTCGATCACCCGGTCAGTCAGGAACCAGGCGATGGGCGTGAAGACGAAGACGATGGCCAGGATGTACCACCAGTTGCCCAGCGGGTTCATGGTCCAGGTCGGGTCGATGATCCGCGCCGCCTCCTGGGTGAAGCCAAACAGCACCACGTCGAACTGGCCCGGCGTCAGATTGCCCGCGAAACCGCCGGAGACGGCCGCGAAGCCCGCGGCGATGCCGGCCAGCGGATGGCGGCCCACGGCGGCGAACAGCAGGCCCGCCAGCGGGATGAACACCACATAGGCCGCGTCCGAGGCGTGGTGCGAGACCATGCCGATCACCACCACCAGCGGGGTCAGGATCGCCCTGGGCGCCTCGCGCAGGCTGGCCCGGATCAGGGCGCTGAACAGGCCCGAGCGCTCGGCCACCGCCGCGCCCAGGATCACCACCAGAACCAGGCCCAGTGGCGCAAAGCTGGTCAGGGTCTTGGGCATTTCGGTGAACAGCCGGGCCAGGTTGGCCTCGGAAAACAGGCTGCTGGCCGCATAGGTCAGGACGCCGTTTTCCAGCTCGCCGAACTGCGGGGCCTCGTCGCCGCCATAGGTGATCGAGGCCGACCAGCCCAAGGCCTGGCCCACGGCCGACAGGACCATCAGCCCCAGGATCAGCCAGACGAAGATCATCACGGGTTCGGGCAGCAGATTGCCCAGTCGCTCGACCACGCCCAGAAAGCCCTTTTGACGGGCCGACGGCGTCGGGTCGGAAGCCTGCGTCGCACTCATGCGGAGTTCGCCTGAACTAAGAGACCCCCATCCCTCGTCGCCATGGCTAAAGGGCTTGGCGCGCAGCGTAAAGAGGCGCCCCGGCGCCGGCTGGATAAATTACGACCCATGCCGCCGAAGGGGGCGGGTCTTCCGACAGATCCCCTTTGTGACGGGGGAGGTCTTGCCCCCCACGGGGATAGAGGGCGCTGTATCCCCGTAGTTTCTAAAGCCGAGCTCAACGAAATCAACCGCTTGTAAAATAGTTGATCGCGCCAATCCTCGGAGCCCAAACCGCCCGTATTCTTGGTGCTGTCCCCGTCGCAGGGGGAGGGCGCGTGGTACCGGCCCAAAGCGGCGATGGGGATGGAGCTGAGCGGGGCCGCGACGCCCTGGAAGGCGGGTCGAGGTGTGCGGGCTGTCTCAGAAGGACGGCGCAAACGCTGAGTGGCTCGTCGGCCGGGTGAACGCGGGTCGAAGAGGGCGAGGGATCGTAAACCCGCCTATCGCGCATCGTCGGCGTCGAGACGGTTAGCCGATCGGCGGGATGCGCGCCCGTACGGGGGCTCTTGGGTATCAGAGCTGAAAGACGCTCGCTTGGCCCAATCCTCACGCAAGAACAGCTTCTGCGAAGCGGACAGGTCGAGCCGAAACGCAAAACACACATCACGGTCATCCGGGTTCGCCCCGGCCGCTTCGCGCCTCCCCGACCCCTTCAGTGGCTCATGCCGCGTGAGGCTGAGAAGCCGTGTCGATCAGGAAGATGCTCCCCCTCTGGGGCAGGGCTATCGCATATGGATTTGGAGTCGATTTTTTAGGTCGAAGCGGATTCTGAAGGGCGTCTTCTGTTGTGGGGAGACGGCGCGGTGGAGACGTTTTCGAGCTATTTTTCGCAGGTTGAAGACCCTCGGGCGGGCAATGCCCGGCATGATCTTCTGGAGTTGATGTTCGTGTCGCTGGCGGCGCTGCTGTGCGGAGCCGAGGACTGCACCGACATGGCCCTGTTCGCGCGCGCCAAGCTCGATTGTCTGCGTCAGGATCTGAAGCTGGAGCATGGCCCGCCCAGCCACGACACCTTCAGTCGGGTGTTCCGCCACCTTGAGCCCGAACCCTTCGAGGCGGCCTTCGCCGGGGCTCTGAAGGGCGTGGTGGCTATCGACGGCAAGGCGCTGCGCGGGGCCTGATGAGCGCGGGCGCAAGGCCACGCCGCTGCATCTGGTCAATGTCTGGGCCGTCGAGGCTCGACTGGTCATCGGCCAACGCCTTGCGCCCGGCCGCAACGAGGTGCTGGGAGCCCAGCAGGCCCTGGCCCTGCTGGACCTTCAGGGCTGCATCGTCACCGCCGACGCCCTGCACTGTCGCAGGGACACCGCCCAGGCCATCCTCGACGCCGGCGCTGACTACGCCCTGGCGCTGAAGGCCAACCAGCCCAAGCTGCTGGCCCAGGCTCAGCGCCTGACTCAAGCGGCCGACGCCGCTTGCGGCGCCGTCGAGGGGCCAGAGCGCGCCCATGACCGGCTTGAAGGCCGCACCGCCATCGTCGTTCCCGCCACGGACATGGACTTTCCCGGCCTGACCGCCGTCGCTCGCGTCGAAACCCGCCGAAAGCCAACTGATCAGCCTCAGGACACCATCGTGCGCTGGTTCCTGCTCTCGGCTCCACTGCCCCCCCAACGGGTGCTGCAGGTCGCCCGAGCCCACTGGACCATCGAGAACCAACTCCACTGGGTCCTCGATGTCGCCCTCGATGAAGACGCCTCCCGAAGCCGAAAGGACCACGCACCCCAGAACCTCGCCCTCCTGCGAAAACTCGCCCTCAACACCCTCAGGCAGCACCCCGACAAGGCCTCCATAAAGGGCAAGATCAAGCGCGCCGGCTGGGACGACACCTTCCTCTTCTCCCTACTCGGCCATATGCGATAGCCCTGCCCTCTGGGGGAGCTGTCGCGGAGCGACTGAGGGGGCCATCGCCGCCCTCTCAGAGCTAGCCCCCTCCGGCCCTCCGGGCCACCTCCCCGAAAGGGGGAGGATCTATAGGCCTCACCCCTTGAGCGCCCCCGCCACCACCTCACGGGCCTCATCCTGAACCTGCCTCAGATGCTCATCGCCCAGGAACGACTCCGCATAGATCTTGTAGACGTCTTCGGTCCCCGACGGCCGGGCCGCGAACCAGGCGTTCTTCGTCACCACCTTCAGCCCCCGATCGCCTCGCCATTGCCGGGGGCCTTGGTCAGGGTGGCGGTGATCTCCTCGCCGGCCAGGCGGGTGGCCGTCACGTCGGACGGGCTCAGCGCGCCCAGCCGCGCCTTCTGCGCCCGGTCGGCCGGGGCGTCGATGCGGGCATAGGACGGGCGGCCGTACTTTTGGGCCAGGTCGCCATACAGCTGGCTGGCGCTGCGACCGGTGCGGCCCTGAACCTCGGCGGCCAGCAGGGCCAGCAGCAGGCCGTCCTTGTCGGTCGTCCACACGGTTCCGTCGCGACGCAGGAACGCGGCCCCGGCCGATTCCTCGCCGCCGAACCCGACGCTGCCGTCCAGCAGGCCCGGCACGAAATGCTTGAAGCCGACCGGCACTTCCAGAAGCGTGCGACCAAGCCCGGCCACCACGCGGTCGATCATCGAGGACGACACCAGGGTCTTGCCCACGGCCACGTCCGGGCCCCAGCCCTCGCGATGGCTGAACAGATAGGCGATCGAGGCCGCCAGGAAGTGGTTGGGATTCATCAGCCCGCCGTCGGGGGTGACAATGCCGTGGCGATCGGCGTCGGCGTCGTTGCCGGTGGCCACGTCATAGCCCGCCCCGCCCGCCATAGCCTTGATGAGGTTGGCCATGGCCGAGGGCGACGAGCAGTCCATGCGGATCTTGCCGTCGGTATCCAGCGGCATGAAGGCCCAGCGCGGATCGACCGTCGGGTTGACCACGGTCAGGTCCAGACGGTGACGCGTGGCGATCTCGCCCCAATAGCCGACGCTGGCCCCGCCCAGCGGATCGGCGCCGATCTTCACGCCCGCGCTGCGGATGATGTCGAGATCCAGCACGCTCGGGAGGTCGTCGACATAGCGGCCCAGGAAGTCGAAGCGCACCGCCTGGGCGATCGCCCGCTCGAACGGCATGCGCCGCACGTCGGCCAGACCGCCCTCGATCAGCTGGTTGGCGCGGTTGGCGATCGCCGAGGTGGCCGAGCCGTCGGCCGGCCCGCCCGAGGGCGGGTTATACTTGATGCCGCCGTCGCGGGGCGGGTTGTGCGACGGGGTTATGAGAATGCCGTCAGCCAGGCCCGAGGTCTTGCCGCGATTGAAGGCGAGGATGGCGTGCGACACCGCCGGGGTCGGGGTGAAGCCGTCGCGGTCGTCAATCAGCGTCTCGACCCTGTTGGCGACCAGCACCTCGATCACATTGCGCCAGGCGGGCTCGGACAGGCCGTGGGTGTCGCGGCCGACGAAGATCGGGCCGGTGATGCCCTGGGCGGCGCGGTATTCCACGATCGACTGGGTGATCGCCAAGATGTGGGCCTCGTTGAAGGCGCCGTCGAGACTGGAGCCCCGGTGTCCGGACGTGCCGAACGCCACCCGCTGGGCGGGGCTGGACATGTCGGGCTTGAGGTCAAAATAGGCGCCGGTCAGGGCGGCCAGATCGATCAGGTCTTCGGGTCGGGCCAGCTGGCCAGCGCGTGCATGCATGTTGGGAAGCCTATCGATCGAAGGTGGGGCGTTCAATTCGGTGTGGAGTCTGGGCGGCTGTCTTCAGAACGCGGCGCTGAAGATTGTTCCATCCGGCATCAGGGCGGCGCGTTTGACGCCGTCCGAGGCGAACGGCATGGCGACCCTGCCGTCCCGGTCGATGCTGATCAGCTCCCGTCGCCGCCCAGGGCCGCGACCCCGGCGATGGCGGCGGCCGCCGCGCTTTCCAGACTTTCGCCGCCAAAACGCATGCGGTGGGCGATCTGCACCGCCACGGCCGTGCGGATGAAATATTCGCCCTGGCCGGTGCAGGAGACGGCGACCGTATCGTCGGCCCAGGCGCCGGCCCCGATCAGGGGGCTGTCGCCGATGCGTCCCGGCATCTTGCCGAACACGCCGGCGGTCGAGGTGGCGGCGGCCAGCCTGCCTTCGCTGTCGCGAACTACGCACCCCACGGTGCCGGTCGGGTGGTCCGGCGGATGATTGCTCTCGAAGGACCCGGCCTGGGTGAACCAGCTGTCCGGGTCGACGATCTCTTTCAGGCCCTGCGACCGGGCGAAGGCCATGGCGCCTTCGCCTGCCAGCATCACGTGCGGCGTCTTCTCCATCACCGCCCGGGCGGCCAGGATGGGGCTCTCGAACCCCTGCAGGGCGGCGATCGAGCCGGCCCGGCCGGTGCTCCCATCCATCAGGCAGGCGTCCAGCTCATAGGCTCCGGCCGCATTGGGCGAGGCGCCCTTGCCGGCGATGTAGAGGCCGCTGGCTTCGAGGGCCACGACGGTCTCGACCGCGACGTCCAGGGCGCTGGCGCCGGCGGCCAGACGGTCGCGCGCCGCCTCGATCAGGCCGGCCATATGGGCGATCTCCTGGCCGTAGTCATGGCCCGGGGCCGAGCCCGCGCCACCGTGCAGGGCGAGACTAAAACGTTTGTTTGACATTCCGCTTCCTTGGCCGCGCGCCCTGCGTTAGCGTCCGGGCTCTTAACGAATAAAGACGGGAGAAGACAGATGAAGGCGGTTCTCAGCACGGTGGTCGGCGGCCCCGAAACCCTGGAATTGTCGGAACTGCCCGATCCCGTGGCCGGTCCTGGCCAGGTGCTGATCGATGTGAAGGCCTGCGGCGTCAACTATCCCGACGTGCTGATCATCGAGGACAAGTACCAGTTCAAGCCCACCCGCCCCTTCGCCCCGGGCGGCGAGGTCTCGGGCCTGATCGCCGCCGTCGGCGAGGGCGTCACCAAGTTCAAGGTCGGCGACCGCGTGCTGGCCTCGACCGGCTGGGGCGGCATGGCCGAGAAGCTGGCCCTGGAAGAGGCCCGCTGCACCAAGATCCCCGACAACATGCCCTTCGATGAAGCAGCCGCGTTCATCCTCACCTATGGCACCTCCTATTACGCCCTGAAGGATCGCGGCAGCCTGAAGGCCGGCGAGACCCTGCTGGTGCTGGGCGCGGCCGGCGGCGTCGGCCTGGCGGCTGTCGAGCTGGGCAAGGCGGCCGGCGCGCGCGTTATCGCCGCGGCTTCGAGCCAGGAAAAGGTCGATCTGGCCATCGCCCACGGCGCCGACAGCTGCGTGGTCTATCCGCGCGGGCCGTTCGACAAGGACGGCCAGAAGGCCCTGGCCAATCTGATCAAGGAGGCCTGCGGCCCCAATGGGTGGGACGTGGCCTATGACGCGGTCGGCGGCGACTATTCGGAAGCCACCATCCGCGCCGCCGGCTGGAACGGCCGCTTCCTGGTGATCGGCTTCCCGTCGGGCATTCCCAAAATCCCGCTGAACCTGACCCTGCTAAAGTCCTGCGACATCGTCGGGGTTTTCTGGGGCGCCATGCGGCCCGCGACCCGGCCGGCCATGCCCAGAACGTCAAGGAACTGATGGCGCTCTATGCCGAGGGCAAGATCAAGCCGCACGTCTCCGAACGCTTCCCGCTGGCCCGGGCCGGTGAGGCCATCGCCCATCTGGCTAGTCGCAAGGCCATGGGCAAGGTGGTCGTCACCAACGACTGATGCTCCGATCCCTGACGGCGGACGAAGCTTCGCCGTCAGGGTTAACCCCCGCTAAGGACAAGTTTTATCGGGATGATTACGACGCCTCGCTAAGGCTGATGCGGTTCCAGAGGAAGCCGCAGAATGCCCCAGGCCGCTCGTTCAATCTCGCCGCAGCAGGGAGGAGCCCGTCCGTTCCGCCTCAAGCGCCGGCCGGAGGAACGGGTGCAGTTGCTGGGCGAGACCATGGATCTGGTCCGCGCCGAAGAGGTCTTTCACTTCGTCTCCGGCCGTCTGGCCCGCGGCGAAAGCTCGGTCGTCGCCAACCACAATCTCCACAGCCTGTATCTGATACGGCAGAACGCCCGGGTCAGGGCCTTCTTCCAGACGGCTGACCTGGTCGAGGTTGATTCCACGCCGCTGTTGCTGTGGGCGCGGGTGATCGGCAACGCCAGCCGGCAGTTTCATCGCTGCACCTATCTGGACTGGCGCGACCTGTTCTGGGCGCGGGCCCAGGCCGAGAACTGGCGCGTGTTCTTCGTGGGCGGGGAGCCGGGCGTGGCCGAAAGGGCGCGGGAGAAGATCCTGTCCGACTGGCCGGGCGTCACCCTGGAAACCCATCACGGCTTCTTCGACGCCCGGGCTTCCTCGGCGGAAAACGCAGCCGTGGTCGAAACGATCAACGCCTTCAAGCCCGATATCCTGCTGGTCGGCATGGGCATGCCGCGCCAGGAGATCTGGGTTCTGGAGAACCACGCGGCCGTTGTCGGCCCCTGCGTGCACTTCACGGTCGGCGGCGCCTTCGACTACGAAGCCGGCGTGCAGAAGGCCGCGCCGCGCTGGATGGGTCAGATGGGTGTCGAGTGGCTGTTCCGCCTGATGGCCGATCCCCGCCGTCTGTTCTCCCGCTACTGTGTCGAACCCTGGTTCCTGGTCGCTCCGGCCCTGAGCGATCTGCGCAGAACCTTTTGGGCCCGGTCGGGTCGGTCTGCGGCGACCGACAAGGTCCGCTCCGTTCAAGGCTAGTCAAGCCGCCGTTCCTCCGCGAGTATGATCACTGATCACCGACCCATCAGAGGTCGGGCGCAGCGGGAAGGAACAACACCATGGCTGGACGTCTGAACGGCAAGGTCGCCGTCATCACCGGGGCTTGCTCGGGCATCGGCCTGGGGGCTGTGGAACTGTTCGTGGCCGAGGGCGCCAGCGTCGTCGCCGCCGATCTGCAGGCCGAAAAAGGCGCGATGCTGGAAAAGCGTTTCCCCGACGAGGTCCGCTTCGCCCAATGCGACGTGACCACCGAAGCCGACATAGCCGCCGCCGTGAACATGGCCAAGGACGCCTTCGGCGGGCTCGACATCCTGTTCAACAACGCCGGCCACGGCGGCACGCCGCTGGGCGTCGCCGACATGACCGCCGAGGGCTGGGACTGGACCTTCGACCTGCTGGTGCGCGGCCCGGCCCTGGGCATGAAGTACGCGGTCCCGCTGATGCTGGAGCGTGGCGGCGGCTCGATCATCAACACGGCCTCCATCGCGGGCCTGCAAGCGGGCTTTGGGCCTCTGGCCTACTCGACGGCCAAGTCTGCGGTGATCCACATGAGCCGTTGCGCGGCGGCTGAACTGTCGCCCCAGAAGATTCGGGTCAATGCGATCTGCCCCGGCCTGATCGCCACCTCTATCTTCGGCGCCTCGATGGGCCTGCCGCGCGAGGTCGCCGACCAGATGGCCGCCCGGGTCGCGGAGGTCGGACCCAAAATCCAGCCGATCCCCAAGGCCGGACTACCCGAGGATATCGCCCGGGCGGCGCTCTATCTGGCCAGCGACGATTCCGAATTCGTCACGGGCACCCACATCGTGGTCGATGGCGGCATCACGGTCGGCGGCCGCAGCGCCTGGGACAAGAACGCCCCCTCCCCGATCCTCTCGGCCATGGGCATCACGCCCGAACAGGCCGAGCAGATGCGCGTCGCCATGGCCGGCGGCGCGGGGTGAACGGGATCACCCTGACCCCAAACCTGCGGGGCGCGCTGTGGATGCTGGCCTCGGCCGTCGGTTTCACGGCGATGACCACGCTGATCAAGTATCTTGGGCCGGGCTATCCGGCCGCCCTGCAAACCTTCTACCGGCAGCTGGCGGGGGTGCTTATGCTGCTGCCGCTGATGGCGCGCGACTGGCGCGGCACGTTCTACACCACCCGACCTGGCATCCTGATCTTCCGGTCCAGCGCCGGGGTGCTGGCCCTGATTCTCAGCTTCTACGCCTATCAGGAACTGCCGCTGGCCGACGCCAACGCGCTGTCGTTCACACGGACCCTTTGGCTGGTGCCGTTCGCCGGCCTGATTCTGCGCGAGCCGATCGGACCCTTGCGGATCAGCGCGGCCGTGGTCGGGTTCCTGGGCGTGCTGATCATGCTGCGGCCCGGGGCGGACGGTTCCGGCGGCTGGCTGGGCTGGCCGCAGGCGGCGGCCCTGGCGGCGGCGCTGCTTTTCGCCCTGACCATCACCGGCATGAAGGTGATGACTCCGCGACCACTCGCCCTTCACCCTGCTGGTCTATGCGGCCGTGCTGGGCCTGGTGTTCTCGATCCCGCCAGCTCTGTTCGTCTGGCGCTGGCCCAGCCTGCCCGACCTTGGTCTTCTGGCCGCCATGGGCGTGATCGGGACCTTGACGCAGGGGGCCTATATCAAGGGCATGCAGTCGGGCGAGGCGGCGGTGATGGCGCCGATCGACTATACTCGGCTGGTCTTCGCCGTGCTGGTCGGACTCCTGCTTTTCCATGAGAAGCCGAAGGCGGCCACGCTGTTGGGCGCGGCGATCGTGGTGGCCTCCACCCTGTTCATTTCTCTTCGGGAGCACCAGCTGGCAAAGCGGGCTCGCGTTGCGACGATCCCCGTGGCTCAGACGCCGGAATAGCCGCGTCGCCATTCCACGAAGCGACCCAGGCCCTCCGCCAGCTTGATCCGCGGCTTGTAGCCGGTGAGGGCTTGCAGCTTGTCGATGTTGGCGAAGGTGGCGGTGACGTCGCCGGGCTGCATGGGACACATGATCTTGACGGCCTCGACGCCGAGCGCGGCTTCCAGGGTGGAGATCATGTCCATCAGGCCGACGGGATCATTGTCGCCGATATTGTAGATCTCGTGGCCGTGGACAGTCGGCGGATGATCCAGCACGCCGATGACACCATCGACGATGTCGTCGATATAGGTGAAGTCGCGCGCCATCCGGCCCTCGCCATAGACCTCGATCGGCTCGCCGGCGAGGATCTTCTGGCTGAAGCCGTAGTAGGCCATGTCGGGCCGGCCCCACGGGCCATAGACGGTGAAGAATCGCAGGCCCGACTGTGGAAAGCCGTAGAGCTTTGCGTAGCTCTGGCTCAGCATCTCGCACGAACGCTTCGTGGCCGCGTAGAGCGACACGGGCATGTCGGCGGGGTCTGTCTCCTGAAGCCGGCGCCGTTCAGCGGCCGGTCGCCATAGACGCTGCTGGACGACGCATACACCAGATGCTCGACGCCGCTGTGGCGGCAGGCCTCCAGCACGGCCAGATGACCCGCCAGGTTGGAGCGCTCATAGGCGAACGGGTTTTCGATGGAGTAGCGAACCCCGGCCTGGGCGGCCAGGTGCACGACCCGTTTTGCGCCGCTGGACGTGACCAGTTCCAGCAGCGCCTCATGCTCGGCGATGTCCAGCCTGACCATCGTGAAGCCCTCACGGCCTTCCAGCCGCGCGGCCCGGGCGGCTTTCAGGGCCGGGTCGTAATAGGGGTTGAAGTTGTCGATCCCGATCACCGTCTCGCCGCGGTCAAGCAGGCGCTCGGCGATGTGCATGCCGATGAAACCGGCTGCGCCGGTCACGATGACCGGCGGGGCAAGGACGGTCGTCCCCATGCTCAGCCGCGCCCGATGGAGGCATAGGTGAACCCATGGCGGACCATTTCAGCGGGCTTGTAGACATTGCGCAGGTCGACCACGACCGGCGCGGCCATCAGAAGCTTCAGGCGGTCAAGATCGAGGGCCCGGAACTGGTCCCACTCCGTCAGGATCACCAGGGCGTCGACACCCTGCGCGGCGTCATAGGCCCCGGCCTTGAAGTTCACGCCCGGCAACAGCTTCTCGGCCTCATGACGGCCTTCCGGGTCATAGGCCTGCACCGTGGCGCCCAGGGCCTGCAGGGCCGGAACGATATCCAGGCTGGGCGCGTCGCGCATGTCGTCGGTATTGGGCTTGAAGGTCAGCCCCAGCACGCCGATCGTCTTTCCAGACAAGTCGTCGGCGCCGATCGCGGCGGCGACCTTGCTGGCCATGGCCTTCTTGCGCGCATCGTTGACCGCGACCGTGGTCTCGATCAGCCGCGTCGGCGCGCCATAGTCCTGAGCGGTCTTGACCAGGGCTATGGTGTCCTTGGGAAAGCAGCTGCCGCCATAGCCCGGTCCGGCGTGCAGGAACTTGCCGCCGATCCGCTTGTCCAGGCCGATGCCCTTGGCCACCTGCTGCACGTCGGCTCCGACCTTCTCGCACAGGTCGGCCATCTCGTTGATGAAGGTGATCTTCATCGCCAGGAAGGCGTTGGCCGCGTACTTGATCAGCTCGCTGGTGCGGCGGCCGGTGAAGACGATCGGCGTTTCGTTCAGCGACAGGGGCCGATAGAGCTCGCGCATGACTGCCTGGGCGCGTTCGTCCTCGCTACCCACCACGACCCGGTCTGGCCGCTTGAAATCCTCGATCGCCGCGCCTTCGCGCAGGAACTCCGGGTTGGAGACCACCGCGAACTGGGCGTCAGGTCTCGCGCGCCTGATGATCGCCTCAACCTCGTCGCCCGTCCCCACCGGCACGGTCGACTTGGTGACGATGACCGTGAAGCCGTCAATCAAGCCGGCGATTTCCTCCGCAGCGGCGTAGACATAGCTGAGGTCCGCATGGCCGTCGCCGCGCCGGGTCGGGGTGCCCACGGCGATGAAAATCGCCTCGGCGGCCTTGATGGCCTTTGCCCCATCGAGGGTGAAGAACAGGCGGCCCTCGCGCACATTGCGCGCCACAAGGTCGTCCAGACCCGGTTCGAAGATCGGGATCTCGCCCTTCTCCAGCCGTTCGATCTTGGAAGGATCCTTGTCGATACACGTCACCACGTGACCAAAGTCAGCGAAACACGCCCCAGACACCAGGCCAACATAACCCGTGCCAATCATCGCTACGCGCATCGACTCTTCCCGCTCAAGGTCATCGCGAGGCCACCACGCGAAGGCCTGCCTATTCCAGCAATCAGGAGCCGGAGGCAAGGTCGCCGTGCGGGCGGACTTCGCCCATCGCGGCCTTTTACGCGTCCGACGCGGCGAGGGCCATCGCAACGCCTTCCGCCCCACCGTCAAAGCCTATAGCAGCGGTCCCATACGCTGGAGTTTCGAGGTCTAGATGCGAACTGTCCTTGTGACCGGCGGCGCCGGCTATGTCGGCTCACACACCTGTCTGGCGCTGGCGGAAGCGGGCTTTCGGCCCGTGGTGTTCGACGATCTTTCCAATGGCCACCGCGAACACGTGCGCTGGGGACCGCTGGAACTGGGCGATATTCGCGACAGCGCGCGCCTCGACGCTGTCTTCTCCGCCCACCAGCCGGTGGCCATGCTGCATTTCGCCGCCCGGATCGAGGTTGGGGAGTCCGTCAGGGATCCCGGGGCTTTCTTTGACACCAATGTGGCGGGGACCATAAATCTGATCGAAGCGGCCCGCCGCGCCAGCGTCGAGGCGATGGTGTTTTCTTCGACCTGCGCCACATTCGGCGATCCGGTTAAGCTGCCGATGGACGAAACCCACCCCCAGGCTCCGCTCAATCCCTACGGGCGCTCCAAGCTGATGGTCGAGCAGGCCCTCGCCGACTATGGCCGCTATGTCGGCTTCCGCAGCACGGTGCTGCGATACTTCAACGCCGCTGGCGCGGATCCTGCGGGGCGTATCGGCGAGTGGCATGAGCCGGAGACCCACGCCATTCCGCTGGCCATCCAGGTGGCGCTGGGCCAGCGCGCGCATTTCACGATCTTCGGCGACGACTACGACACCCGCGACGGGACCGCCGTGCGAGACTATGTCCACGTGCTCGACCTAGCGGACGCCCATGTCGCGGCCCTGCGTCGGCTGCTGGATGGCGCCCAGAGCGCCAGCTACAACCTTGGAACCGGCCATGGCACGACAGTCAAGGAACTGATCGCGGGCGTGGAACGGGCAAGCGGCAAGCCCTTGCCGGTTCGTATGGCGGCGCGCCGGGCCGGTGACGCGCCAAGTCTGGTCGGAGACAACGCGAAGGCGGGGGCAGACCTGGGTTGGCGCCCTTCGCGCGACCTGGACGCCATACTCTCCTCCGCATGGCGATGGCACGAGTCTCAGCAAGCCGCCGGGCGGTAAGGGCTGATCCAACCCCGGATGCCGGGGAAGATCGGTTGTTTGTCGCACGCCCTCGGGATGAAACGGTTTATTTGTAACTCAAGCGATAGTGTCCCAGGTCAGTGAGCCGGGGGACCGCGTGTGTTGAAGGTTTTGACCTGTCTGACGACCGAGCATGACTATCGCTTGGTCGCCGTGGCGGCGGTGGTTTGCTTCGCGGCGTGCTTCACGGCGTTCAGACTCTATTCCCGCATGCGCGGCGCCAAGGGTCTGGTGCGGGGCGCCTGGCTGCTGCTGACCGGCCTGGTCTGCGGATCGGGCGTCTGGGCGACGCACTTTATCGGCATGGTCGCGTATGACCCGGGCCTGAAGACCGGCTACAGCCCGACAGGAACCCTGCTGTCGCTGATGATCGCCGTGCTGTTCATGGGCTCGGGCTTCGTGGTGGCCTCAGCCCAGCGCACCCGCACCAATGATGTCGCTGGCGGTCTGGTGCTGGGCCTGGGCATGGCGTCCATGCACTACACGGGCATGACGGCCTTCGTGACGCAGGGCGAAGTGGTCTGGGAGCACGCCACGGTCGGCGCCTCGGTCCTTCTCGGCGTTGTCGGCGCCACGCTCGCTCTGGTCATCGCGGGCCGCGCCCGCTCGCTGAGCAAGCAGTTGATCGGCGGCGGCGTCCTGACCCTCGGCGTCTGCGCACTGCACTTCACCGGCATGGGGGCGATCACCATCGTGCCCGACGCCGCAGCCATGGTTCCTGACCAGATGCTGTCCGGGGGCGTCCTGACCCTGGCGGTGACCAGCATCACGGGCCTGATCATCCTGGGAGGACTGGGCGCGGTGGCGATCGAGTCCCAGACCACGCGCTCGGCCCTGGAGCGCATCCGCCGCCTGGCCAACGCCGCCTATGAAGGCATCGTGGTGGTCCAGGACGGTCGCATCAACGACGCCAACGCCGCCTTCTGCGACCTGGTTGGCGCGCCCCTGGAAGAGCTGACGGGCAAGCCCCTGTTCGGCGAGATCCTGACCTACAACACCTCGGAAGCGTCGCGCGAGGGCGTGCGTCGCGAAGGCGTGCTGCAGCCTGTCGAGGGCGGTCGAGAGATCCCCGTCGAGGTGTTCTCGCGCTTGATGGACGACGGGGCCCGCACCGAAACCTCTGGCCTGACGGTGCTGGCCATCCGCGACCTGCGCGAGCGCCGCTCGGCCGAGGAGAAGATCCGCTATCTGGCCGAACATGACGGTCTGACCGGCCTGCCCAACCGCAATGCCCTGCAGGCCCGCCTCGCCGCGGCGCTGGACCGTGTCGAGGCCTCGGGCGAGAGCCTGTCGGTCATCTGCATCGACCTTGATCACTTCAAGGAAGCCAACGACCAGCACGGTCATCTGGCGGGCGACGCCCTGCTGGTCGAGACCGCGCGCCGGCTGCAGGATCTGGTCAGCGCGCCGTCCTTCGCCGCGCGCCTGGGCGGTGACGAGTTCATCGTCGTGCAGGTGGCGGGCGGCGACCAACCCGCCATGGCGGCTGAGCTGGCTGGCAGGGTCCTCGAAGCGCTGTCGACCCCTGTGACGTTTGACGGCCAGGAACTGTCCATGTGCGCCAGCCTGGGCGTCAGCCTGTTCCCGGACGATGGCCGCACGACCGAATCCCTGATGGCCAACGCCGACATGGCTCTGTACCGCGCCAAGGACAGCGGCCGGGGCGTCTATCGTTTCTTCAAGCGCGAGATGGACGAATCCATCCGCGAGCGCCGCGCCCTCGCACGCGATCTCAAGCAGGGCATCCTCGACGAGGAACTGGTGGTTCACTACCAGCCCCTGGCGCGGGCTTCCGACGGCGAGGTTTGCGGTTTTGAGGCCCTGGTTCGCTGGCAGCATCCGACGCGGGGCATGATCCCGCCGCTAGATTTCATTCCGGTCGCCGAAGAGAACGACCTGATCGCGCCGCTTGGCGAATGGGTCCTGCGTCGCGCCTGCCGTGACGCAGCGTCCTGGGAAAAGCCCTTGCGCATCGCGGTGAACCTCTCGCCGCTGCAGCTCAACGACCCCACCCTGCCGACCCTGGTGCATGAGGTGCTGATCGAGTCCGGCCTCTCGCCGCATCGGCTGGAACTTGAGATCACCGAAAGCGCCCTGTTCAAGGACTATCAGCGCGCGCTGGACAATCTGCGCCGGCTGAAGGCCCTGGGCGTGCGGATCGCCATGGACGACTTCGGCACCGGCTTCTCGTCGCTTTCCACCCTGCAGTCGTTCCCGTTCGACAAGATCAAGATCGACAAGAGCTTCGTGGAAAACATTCATCGCCACGACCGCGCCACCGTCATCGTCCGCGCCGTGCTGGGGCTGGGCCGCAGCCTGGAGATTCCGGTCGTGGCCGAAGGGGTCGAGACCGAAGAGCAGATCAACTTCCTGCGTGGCGAAGACTGCGCGGAACTGCAGGGCTACGCCATTGGACGGCCCGCGCCGATGGGATCTCTGGACGCGTGGACCACGCTCGCGGGTGCGATAGCGCCCGCAGCGACGCCGGTTGCTGCGCCCGCCAGGCGTTCGCGTCGCACTGCGGCCTAGGAAGGCCTTTCATCTCATTGCCATCGATGAGATGGCCAACAGGCTTTCGTCAATTGGATCGGGAACCATTCCCGCCCAATGGCGTTCAGCGGAGTCCGGTGGCGGCAATTTCCGCTGATCGGGTGTTTTGGGCGGGGGGCGCCGGGTGCTGGGGCGGACGGTTATCAGGTTCGTGACGGCGGCCGACCGGCCACTGGTGCGCTACGCCATTGCCGCGTTGGCGGTGCTTGTGGCGCTGGCCGCGCGAACCGTGGTCGCGATCGCCACGGACAATCCCGCCAATTTTTCCACCTTCTATGTCGCTGTTCTGGTCGCCGCCATGTTCGGAGGAGCCGGAGCGGGGCTTGCCGCCATGGCCCTGACGACGGCGATAGCCTGGCGGCTGTGGCTGATCGATCCCCACGATGAAATCTTGCATACGCGTGAAGCGGTGCAGATCGCCATGTTCCTGGTCTGCGGCGGCCTCATCGTCTTCTTCGTTGAGTCGATGCGCCTGGCTGTCCGGTCAGGGCTGGCCGCCGAGGAGCGGTTTCGCACCGCTCAGGAGGTCTCGCTCGACGCCTTCGTGATCCTCGAGCCGGTGCGCGAAGGCGGAAAGATCATCGATTTCCGATGGACCTACGCCAACCCGGCGGCCGAGGCCATGCGGCCGGTCGGCGCTTCGACCCTTGTCGGTCGACGGGTGCGCGAGGCCTTTGGTGATCAAACCGGGTCCGCCATGGCCGAGCGCCTGATACGGCTGTTCGAGACCGACGGGCCCGACGACATCGACGTCCATCGAGTCATCAACGGCGAGGCGCGATGCATCCGGTCCAGCGGCGTCAAGCTGGGGCGAGATCTGGCTGTGACCTTTCGGGACGTGACGCGCGAGCGCCGGCAGGCCGAGGACTTGCGCACGAGCGAGGAACTGTTCCGCGGCGTAGCAAACGCCGCTCCGGTCCTGATCTGGACCTCCGACGCGTCGGGCGACTGCACCTGGTTCAATGCCGCCTGGCTGACCTTCACGGGCCGCACCCTGGAACAGGAAAGCGGCCAGGGTTGGTCAGAAGGCGTGCATCCCGAGGATCTTGGCGGGGGTCTCGACGAGGTAAAGGCTGCGGTGCGCGCGCGGCGACCCTTTCAGGTGTTCTATCGTCTGCGTCGCGCTGACGGCGCGTGGCGCTGGATCAACAGCGCCGGCGCGCCCAGGAACAGCGAACAGGGCGATTTCCTCGGCTATATCGGCAGCTGTGTCGATGTCACCGAGGGCGTGGAGGCGAGGCAGAATCTGGAGGCGCGGGTAGCCGAGCGCACGGCGGCTCTGGAAGCCAGCATCGCCGAGAAAGCCAAGGCCGAGGCCGCCCTGGCCCAGGCTCAGCGACTGGAAACGGTCGGGCGACTGACCGGCGGCGTGGCCCACGACTTCAACAACCTTTTGACCGTGATCGTCGGCGGCCTGGACATGATCCTGCGCCATCCCAGCGACGAGGCGCGGGTAAAGCGTCTCGCCGAGGCCGCCCTGGCGGCCGGACAGCGCGGGGAGCGCCTGACGCGGCAGCTGCTGGCCTTCTCGCGCAACCAGGAACTGAAGCTCGAGACCGTCGACATCGCCGGCCTGGTCAATCAGATCGAGCCGCTGCTGCGACGCGCCGTCAATCCGGCGACCGGTCTTGTCATCGACTGCGCCGCCGCCGCGGGATCAAGCCAGGTGGACGCCGCCCAGTTCGAGGCAGCCTTGCTGAATTTGGTGGTCAACGCCATGGACGCCACGCCCGATGACGGCGAGATCCGGGTCCAGGTTTCGCCCGTTCGGCTGGCTGACGGTGAGGTTCCCGACACGGCGCCAGGAGACTACGTGCGCGTGGCGGTCACCGACACAGGGGCCGGCATGTCGCCGGAGGTGCTCGCCCGGGTGTTCGAGCCGTTCTTCACCACCAAGGAGGTTGGCAAGGGCACAGGCCTTGGCCTGGCCCAGGTTTATGGTTTCCTTCGCCAGAGCGGCGGCGGTGTCGCCATCGACAGCGTCGAGGGACGCGGGTCCACCGTGGCCCTCTACCTTCCGGCGGCTACCGCGGTCGCGGGCGGCGCGGGCGTCTCGACGGAGCGGGCCGCGTCGCCACCCGAGACCTCGAAGTTGGCCGACAAGCGTGTCCTGCTGGTCGAGGACGACGACTCCGTCCGGGCGATCGCCGAGGGGGCCTTGCTGGATTTCGGCTGTTCGGTGGTCACGGCCCTGGACGGTGCCAGCGCCCTGGCGACCCTGGACCGGGAGGCGCCCTTCGACCTCCTGATGTCGGACATCATCATGCCGGGCGGGGTCAGCGGGGTGGACCTGGCCCATGCCGCTTCGGCGCGAGATCCGGGTATGGCGATCCTGCTGACCACGGGCTATGCGGGCGACCGGTTGTCCATGACGCCGGCCGAGCTGCCCTGGCCTCTGCTGCGCAAGCCCTTTCGGGTTGAGCAACTGGCCGAGGCGCTGGTCGCCGTCCTGGACAGCCGACAGCGGGACGCCTAGCGGCTGCTCTTTCGCAGGCTGCCCAGCAGGCCGCGCATGATTTCGCGCCCGGCCTGGGTGGCCACCGTGCGGATCAGCGACTTGGCGAAGGTCTCGGCCATGCCCTGGCGGCTTGAAGCGCGGGGACGTGGCGCGACCCGTGCTTCGCGAGCTTCCTCGCGGGCGCGCACCTTCTCCTCGGCAGCGCGCTGCTTTTCCTCGTCCGCGGCCTCTTGCGCCAGCTCGGCCTGATGCTGGGCGGTCTGGGCGCGACCCTGCAGGATTTCGTAGGCCGAGGCCCGATCCTGGGCGACGTCATAGAGGCCGGCCACCGGGCTTTTGGCGATCAGGGCCGTGCGCTCCTCGGGCGTCAGCGGACCGAGACGCGAGGCGGGCGGCCGGATCAGGGTCTTCTGGACGACGCACGGCGCGCCCTTGGCGTCGAGGGTGGAGACCAGAGCCTCGCCCACGCCCAGCGCCTGGATCGTCTCGGCGGTGTCGAACGACGTATTGACCCGGAACGACTGGGCGGCGGCCTTCAGCCCCTTCTGGTCGGCCGGGGTATAGGCGCGCAGGGCGTGCTGGATGCGCGCGCCCAGCTGGCCCAGCACCGCATCGGGAATGTCGGCCGGATTCTGGGTGACGAAATAGATGCCCACGCCCTTGGAGCGGATCAGACGCACGACCTGCTCGATCTTTTCCAAAAGCGGCTTTTCGGCGTCATTGAACAGCAGATGGGCTTCGTCGAAGAAGAAGACCAACCGGGGCTTTTCCGGATCGCCCACCTCGGGCAGTTCCTCGAACAGCTCCGACAGGAGCCACAGCAGGAAGGTCGAATAGAGCTTGGGCGACTGGATCAGCTTGTCGGCGGCCAGCAGGTTGACGTAGCCGCGCCCGGCCACGTCGGTGCGCATGATGTCCGCCAGCTTCAGCGCGGGTTCGCCGAAGAAGTTGTCTGCGCCCTGGCTCTGCAGGGTCAGCAGCTTGCGCTGGATCGATCCCACCGTGGCCGGCGAGACATTGCCATACAGCGTGCCGATGTCGGCGGCGTGGTCGGCGACATATTTCAGGCACGCCTGCAGGTCCTTGAGGTCCAGCAGCAGCAGGCCGTCCTTGTCGGCCACGTGGAAGACGATGGTCAGCACGCCTTCCTGGACATCGTTCAGTTCCAGAAGACGCGACAGCAGAAGCGGGCCCATCTCGGAGATGGTGGTCCGGATCGGATGGCCCTTCTGGCCGAACAGGTCCCAGAACACCGTCGGCGGCGCGGCCGGCGTCAGGGTGATGTCCATCGAGGCGGCGCGGGCCAGCATCTTCTCGTTGGGCGCGCCCATCATGGCGATGCCCGACAGGTCCCCCTTCACGTCGGCGGCGAACACGGGCACGCCAGCATCGGAAAAAGCCTGCGCCATGACCTGAAGGGTGACGGTCTTGCCGGTGCCGGTCGCGCCAGCCACAACGCCATGTCGGTTGGAGCGATCCAGTCGCTGGGTGACGGGGCCTTCGCCCAGTCCGATCAGGATCTCGCCTTCACCAATCGACAGCGTCATATGCAACGTCCTTTAAACTGAAGCCCTGAGCCTAACCGCGCTCTTGCGCCGCGCCAATCGCGGTAGGCAAACTGTTACGATCTGCTGGAGCTCCTGAATGACTGTTTCGTCGCCCGCCGCCACTCGCAACGCCGTGGTCTTCCTGGCGGTCATCGCGGGTGGTGCGGCGCTGCTATGGATGCGCGACATCCTCACGCCGCTGGCTCTGGCGGTCTTCCTGGCGGTGATGATCGACAGCTTTTCGCGGGTGCTGACGATCAAGGCGCGCTTCCCCAAGCGCGTGGCCTTGCCGACGGCGATTGTCCTGCTGACCGTGCTCTTTGGCCTTTCGGTTTGGATGGTGGCCGAAAAACAGCGCCGGCTTTGTGGATCAGTTGAAGGCCTATGCGCCCAGGCTCAACGACGTGATCGCCAAGCTTGCCCACGCGGTCGGCATCCATGTCGCGCCGACCCTGGGAGACCTGATCACCCAGCTCAATCCGCAGCGTTATATCGGCGCTGCGGCCCAGAGCCTGCAGAACTTCGCCGCCAGCGCCGTGCTCGTGCTGATCTATCTGGGTTTCATCATCGCGTCGCGCCGGGGCTTCAACCGCAAGATCGTGTCCCTTTTTCCGCAAGGCGGCGAGCGGGACAAGGCCATGGTGCTGTTCCACCGTATCCGTGACGGCGTGGAGCAATATCTGTGGATCCAGACCGTGACCGGCCTGATGATCGCCGTGGGCGCATGGGTGGCGATGGCGGCGCTGCGGCTCGACAACGCCTTCTTCTGGGCCTTCCTGATCTTCCTGGCTGCCTACATCCCCATTCTGGGCGGGGCCATCGGCTGTTTCCTGCCCCCGCTGTTCGCCCTGGTGCAGTTCCCCGAAAGCTTCTGGCCGGCCATCATCCTGTTTGTGACCCTGCAGACGATCTTCTTCGTGGTCGGCAACATCGTTCTGCCGCGCATGCAGGGCGACAGCCTGAACATGGATCCGACCGTGGTCCTGCTGTCGCTGGCGGTCTGGGGCGCCTTGTGGGGCGTGCCCGGGATGTTCCTGTCCACGCCGCTGACCGTGGCCTTCATGGTCATCCTGGCGCAGTTCGACGGGTCGCGCTGGATCGCCATCCTGCTCTCGGAAGATGGCGATCCGCAGGGGGTGGGGCCGACGCCGGGGGACCAGACATCGACGGCTGAAAAACCAAAGTCGACATCCCGACGGAAAGTCGCCGGGGGGGACTTAAAATCCTGAAAGCGGCCCCTATCTCTGACGGGTCCGACGCCCCCAGCCGGACCCCGCGCGACGAGGCCGGCCTTTGCCGGCGCGTCCGAAGCGGAAGACGCCCGCCTTTCCCCCAGGCGGGTCTGCGCCGCCGGTCTCCCCCCACCGGCGGCGCTTCCGTTTCCCCGGATGCTCCCGACTTTCCTGGCTGTTCCGGCACGTCGCAATTCGGCAAGATTTTTTGCGTACTTTCGACGACCAGATTGAACGACGGCCCGAAAAGTCTAGTTTGTCGCCAAAAATTCGCGAGGAAATGCCATGGCTGATGCAAAAACCGACCTCCAAGCTTCGGAGGCGGCCATCGGCCCGCTGGTAACGGCCTTCGCCCAGGCTTCGGGCCACGCGCTCAACACCCTTCCCGATCAGGCTCGCGACTTCGTCGCACAGGCGCAAGACGACTGGTCGGCCGACGAACTGCCGGGCTTCGAAGCCGGCGACACCGCCTACGCCCTGGCCGGCTTCTGGCGCTTCGGGCTGGAAGCCACCGACGTTTCCGAACCGGCCATCCGCCTGCGCCGGGCGCGCAGACCCGACGGCGCCGACCTGCGCTGCGACCTGCTTGAAATCATCCAGCTGGACCGGCCTTTCCTGGTCGACAGCATCATGGGCGCGGTGGCCGAGGCCGGCTTCCAGGTTCGCGCCATGTTCCACCCGGTGGTCGAGGCCGGCGGTCAGCGCCGTTCGATGATCCAGATTTATCTCGCGCCGGTCGGCGAAGACCGCGAGGCCGCCCTGATCGCCGCCGTGACCGAGGCGCTGTCCGACGTCCGCCTCGCCGTGCAGGATTTCGAGGCGATGCGCGCCCTGATGCGCCGCACGATCACCGAACTGCGTGACACCAAGGTGGCCATCCCGGCCGAGGCCCGCGCCGAGGACATGGACTTCCTGGACTGGCTCGCCTCGGACCATTTCGTGTTCCTGGGCGCCCGGGTCTACGAATATCCCCGCACCGCCGATGGCGGTTACGCCCCCGAAGAGCCGCTGTATCAGCCCGAGGGCAGCCTGGGCGTGCTGCGCGACCAGGCCCGCACCGTGCTGCGTCGGGGCAGCGAGCCGGCGATCCTGTCGCGCCAGATCCGCAATCACATCGAGGTCGGCGATCCGATCGTGGTGGCCAAGTCGAACCTGCGCTCGCGCGTTCACCGTCGCGGCTACATGGATTATGTCGGCGTCCGGCGTTATGGCGCCGATGGCAAGCCCTCCGGCGAGGTCCGGTTCGTTGGCCTGTTCACGGCCGAGGCCTATGAGACCCCAGCCCATGACGTCCCGCTGATCCGCCGCAAGGTGGCTCACGTCCTGGACAGCGCCAGCAAGGATCCCGACAGCCACAACGACAAGCGCCTGCGCAACATTCTCGAGACCTGGCCCCGCGACGAGCTGTTCCAGACCGACGAGGAGGTCCTGCTGGCCATGGCCCTGGGGGTGCTGCACCTCTATGACCGGCCTCGCGTGAAGCTTTTCACCCGCCGCGACCCCTTCGACCGCTTCATCTCGGCCCTACTGTTCGTGCCCCGCGAACGCTACGATTCCGGTGTTCGGGAGCGGGCCGGCAAGCTTCTGGCCGACGCCTTCGGCGGTCGCGTATCGGCCTATTATCCCAGCTTCTCCGACGCGCCGCTGGCGCGCGTGCACTTCATCGTCGGCGTCACGCCGGGTGATCATCGCGAGCCGGATCAGGCCGCGCTGGAAGCCGCCATCGCCGAGACGGCCCGCACGTGGGAAGACCGCTTCGAGGCGGCGATCCGCGACGGCGGCGCGCCCGGACGGGTGGCTGAGACGCTGGCCCGCTATGCCGGCGCCTTCCCGCCCGGCTATCGCGATCAGTATGACGCCGTCGAGGCCCTGGCCGACATCGAGGTGGTCGACGCCCTGACCCCGGACGAGGCGGTGCGCGTGCGCGCCTTCCGCCGCGACGGCGACAGCGCTGTGACCTTCCGCTTCAAGCTCTATCGCCCGGGCGCGGCCGCGCCCCTGGCCGATGTCCTGCCGATCCTCGAGCACATGGGCCTGAAGGCGCTCATCGAGGACGGCCACAAGGTGTCGCCCTCCACCCTGGACGGCGTCCGGGAGCCAGTGTGGGTTCATGAGTTCGTACTGCGCGACGAGCAGGGCGAGCACCTGACCTTCGCCGATATCAAGCTGGCCTTCGAGGCCGCCTTCGTCGCCATCTGGACCGGACGCGCCGAGAGCGACGGCTTCAACCGGCTGGTGCTGGAACTGGGCATCGGCTGGCGCGAAGCCGCCCTGATCCGCGCCCTGGCCCGCTATCGTCAGCAGTCCGGCCTGGATCCCAGCCAGGGCGTGCAGGAACAGGCCCTGGCCGATCATCCGGGCGTCGCCCGCCTGATCCTGGATCTGTTCCAGACCAAGTTCGATCCGGCGGTGGTCGCCGATCTGGCCAGTCGCCGGGAACAGGCCACGGCGGTCGAAGCCAAGATCAGCGAGGCCCTGCAAGCCGTTGAAAGCCTGGACGCCGATCGCGTCCTGCGCCGCATCGCAGCCCTGGTCGGCGCGATCCAGCGAACCAACTTCTATCAGCCGGCCGCCGACGGTCAGCCCAAGCCCTATATCAGCTTCAAGATCGCCTCCCGCGAACTGGAAGACCTGCCCGCGCCCAAGCCCTATCGCGAGATCTTCATCTCGGCCCCGCACATCGAGGGCGTCCATCTGCGCTTTGGTCCCGTCGCGCGCGGCGGCCTACGCTGGTCGGATCGCCGCGACGACTTCCGCACCGAAGTGCTCGGCCTGGTGAAGGCCCAGCAGGTCAAGAACGCGGTGATCGTGCCCGTCGGCTCCAAGGGCGGCTTCTATCCCAAGCAACTGCCGCGCGGCGGTGATCGCGACGCCATCCAGGCCGAGGCGATCCGCGCCTACAAGACCTTCCTGTGCGGCCTGCTGGACCTGACCGACAATATCGACGCCGACAACAACGTCGTGCCGCCGCCGTCGGTGGTCATTCATGACGGCGAGGATCCCTATCTGGTCGTCGCCGCCGACAAGGGTACGGCCACCTTCTCAGACATCGCCAACGGCGTGGCCGAAGACTACGGATTCTGGCTGGGCGACGCCTTCGCCTCGGGCGGCTCGGTGGGCTACGACCACAAGGTCATGGGCATCACCGCACGCGGGGCCTGGGAAGCGGTCAAGCGCCACTTCCGCGAGATGGGCAAGGACATCCAGACCGAGCCCTTCACCGTGGTCGGCGTCGGCGACATGTCGCGGCGACGTGTTCGGCAACGGCATGCTTGCTGTCCAAGCAGACCCGGCTGCTGGCCGCCTTCGACCATCGCCACATCTTCCTCGACCCCAATCCGGACGCGGCGTCCTCCTGGGCCGAACGCGACCGGATGTTCAAGCTGCCGCGCTCGTCGTGGGACGACTATGACAAGTCCAAGATCTCGGCGGGCGGCGGCGTCTTCCCCCGCAGCCTCAAGAGCATTCCGCTGTCGCCGGAAGTCCGGGCGCTGTTCGAGATCAAGGCCGAGGCCGTCTCGCCGGCCGAGCTGATGACCGCGATCCTCAAGTCCAGGGCCGAGCTGCTCTATCTGGGCGGCATCGGCACCTATGTGAAGGCCAGGGGCGAGAGCAACGCCGACGCCGGCGACAAGGCCAATGACGCCATCCGTGTCAACGGCTCGGACCTGCGGGTCCAGGTGGTGGGCGAAGGCGCCAATCTGGGCCTGACCCAGGCCGGCCGGATCGAGTTCGCCCAATTGGGTGCAGGGGGCGCCGGCGGTCATATCAACACCGACGCCATCGACAATTCGGCCGGGGTCGACAGCTCCGACCACGAGGTCAATATCAAGATCCTGACCGGCCTGCTGGAACGATCGGGCGAGCTGACCCGGCCGGATCGCAACACGCTGCTGGCCTCGATGACCGACGATGTCGCCCATCACGTGCTGGCGCATAACTACGACCAGACCCTGGCCCTGACTCTGCTGGAAAGCGACGCCGCGTCCGAGGTCGACAGCCAGGCCCGCTACATGGCCGATCTCGAGAGCCGGGGGCGCCTTGATCGCAAGGTCGAGGGCTTGCCAGGCAACACCGTGCTGCTGGAGCGCGGCGCGGCCGGCAAGGGCCTGACCCGTCCCGAACTCGCCGTGCTTCTGGCCTATGGCAAGCTGGATCTGTTCGACGACATCGTGGCCTCCGACGCGCCCGACGATCCCTGGTTTGAGGCCACCCTGCGCGGCTATTTCCCCGCCGCGCTCGACCGCTATGCAGGCCAGATGCAAAAGCATCGCCTGAAGCGCGAGATCATCGCCACGGTGGTCGGCAACCAGATGGTCAATATGTGTGGCCCCACCTTCGCCACGCGTCTGAAGGCGGCAGCCGGCTGCGACGCCGACGCCCTGGTCACGGGCTTCACCGCCGCGCGCGAGATCCTGGGCGTCGACGCGCTGTGGGACCAGGTCTCGGCCCTCGACAACAAGGCCTCGGCCTCGGGCCAGACCGCGCTCTACAAGGCCCTGGCCTACGCCCTGCGCAGCCTGACGTTCTGGCTGGCCCGCCGGGCGTTCCGCGACAAGGCCTCGGTCAAGACGCTGGTCGACAACTATGGTCCCTCCGTCGCCGAACTGCGGGCGCTCAGTCCGGCGGTTTTGTCGGCCTTTGAGCAGAAGGTCGTCGCCAAGCGGGTCAAGGCCTATGTCGCCGACGGCGCGCCGGAGGCCCTGGCCCAGGCGGTGGCGGCCCTGCAACCCCTGACCATCGCCGCCGACCTCGTCGACCTGGCCAGCGCCTCAAGCTGGACGGTCAAGGACGTGGCGCGCCTGTATCACCAGACCGGCGCGGCCTTCGGCTTCGACCGGCTGCGGGGCGCAGCCGGCTCGTTCGTCGGCGGAGACGCCTTCGAGCGTCTGGCCGTGCGTCGTCTGATCGAGGACCTGCTCAGCGAGCAGACCATGATCACCCAGGCCGTTCTCAAGTTCTCGGCCAACGCCCAGGCCGGCGAGGACGAGATCTCGGCCAAGGCGGCGGTCACCACTCCGGCCCCGGCCGGGTGGTGCGCAAGACGGTCGAGGAAATCGAACAGGCCGGCGGCGGCTGGACCTTCGCCAAGCTGACCATCGCCAACGCCGCGCTGCGCGAACTGGCCAACGCGGTCTGATCACCTCGCCCTCTTCCGTTCCGGCGGAAGAGGGCGAGTATCCAAGGCCCTGGCGCTTGCGATAAGAGTGCGGGCAAAAGGGACGGGATCAAATGGACCAGGGTGATCGGCGACGTATCGCCTGGGCGGCGTATGAGTGGGCCCAGCAGCCTTACTGGGCGCTGATCGCGACCTTCATCTTCACGCCCTACTTCGCCGCCGGCTTTGTCGGCGACGCGGCGCGCGGCCAGAGCCTTCTGGGCTATGCTGGCGCGATCTCGGGCCTGCTGATCGCCGTCTTCAGTCCCCTGGTCGGGGCCAGCGTCGATACGCGGCGCAATCCTCGCGCCTGGCTGATTGTCCTGGCTGTTCCGTTCGTGCTGGCCAGCGCGGGGCTGTGGCTGGCGACGCCGGGCGACGCCTCGCGCATCCTGCCGATCCTGGCCTGCCTGGTCGTGGCCGGGGTGACCGCCGAGCTGGGCGGATCGGTGATGAACGCCCTGCTGCCCGTGGTCGCCAGGGAGGGCCAGGTTGGCCGGTTGTCAGGCACCGCCTGGGCGCTGGCCTATGTGGGCGCGCTGATCTCGCTGTTCATTGTGCTCTTCGCCTTCTCCCTGCCCGACAGACCGCTGCTGGGTCTGGACAAGGCGCTGCATGAGCCCGACCGCATCGTTGGGCCGATGGTCGCCGTCTGGTTCCTGATGTTCAGCTGGCCGCTGATGATCAGCGCCCCGACCCCGCCGCCCGCCAGCGGGGTCAAGCCGTTGGCGCAGCTTTGGGAAACCCTGCGCGGTCTGCCGGCCAAGCCGCACATGCTGAGGTTCCTGATCGGCCGCATGCTGCTAGGCGACGGCATTTCCAGCTTCATCGCCTTTGGCGGCGTGCTGGCCGCGGGCCTGTTTGGCTGGACGACGACCCAACTGGGCCTCTACGCCATCGCCCTGTCGGTGATGGCCGGGATCGGCACGTTCATCGGCGGGCGGGTCGACCAGAAGCTGGGCTCTAAGGCCACGGTGCTGATCGCCGTCGCGGTGGTGCTATTCGGCGCCCTGGGCGTCGGCTGCGTGGGCAGGGAAACGCTGTTCTTCCTCGTGAAGGTCGCGCCGCCCGTGGCCGGCGGCGGCCTGTTCGCCAGCACGCCCGAGCAAATGTTCCTGGGCTTCAGCCTGTTCGTCGGCCTCACCTTCGGGCCGGCCCAGGCCAGCCTGCGGGCCTGGATGGCCCAGTTGGCGCCGCCGGGCGAGAGCGGGCGGTGGTTCGGGCTGTATGCGCTTTCGGGCAAGGCCACGGCCTTCCTGGCGCCGTTGGTGATCGCCGTCGGCACCCGCGCCATCGGCGACCAGCGGGTGGCCGTGGCGGTCTCGGCCCTGTTCATGATCGGCGGCGCCCTGGTGCTGCGCGGCGTGCCTGAGCAGGCGCCGGACGCCTGAAGCGCGGCGACCGCCGAAGTCTCGATTGTGAGACGGGGCCGGACAGGATTAGGCTGAGCTTCCAATGCCGGGGGCTCATGACCAAGAACCGTATCGTCCTGCTGGATTCCCTGCGCGGACTGGGAGTCCTGGGCATTCTGCTGTGCAACGTCCCGGACTTCGCTGTGACCTCGGGCCTGGCCGAATCCGTGCGCAACTGGCCGCATGGGACCAGCACAGAGACGGTGACGGTTTGGGTGATCACCCAGTGGCTGTTCCAGCGCAAGTTCGTGACCCTGTTCTCGATGCTGTTCGGCGTCTCGATCTTCCTGGTCGGCGGTGAGCGGTCGGAGGCCGACAAGGGCGCGATCCTGCGCAAGCGGCTGATGTGGATGGTGGCCTTTGGCCTGCTGCACGGCTTCGCCATCTGGTTTGGCGATGTGCTGCTCAGCTACGCCCTGGCCGGGTTCCTGGTGATGTTCGCCCGCTCCTGGGCGCCCAGCCGGCTGTTCAAGGTCGGGATCGGCATCTGGATCGGCTTTTCCCTGTTGATGGCGGTCGGCATGGTCGCGTCACTCATGATGCCCGCCGACGCCGCCAAGGAGGCGGCCCAGACCGCCGAGGAGGCCGCCAGGAACAGCGCCGCCGCCGCCCAATATGCCGGCACGTTCATGCAGTCGCTGATCCAGAACGCCCGGGACCGCCTGGGCCTGTTGCCGGCCGAGCCGATCATCACCCTGATGACCTGCAGCCTGATGATGATCGGCCTGGGCTGCTTCAAGACCGGCCTGTTCACCGGTGAGGCCTCGAGGAAGACCTATGCCATCCTCACCGCCGTGGGCCTGCTGGCCCTGGCGGTCACCGGGGCGCTGTTCATCACCTTCGCCGTCACGGGCCTGCCCAAGTCCGTGGGCGTGGTCGCCGGTGTCGTCCAGATGGCCACCGCGCCGCTGACGACCCTGGCCTACGTCAGCCTGATGGTCTTCGCCTCGCGGTCGACGGGCTTCTGGAAAGCGATCCCCAAGGCCCTCGCGCCGGTCGGACAGATGGCCTTCACCAACTATCTGACCCAGTCGCTGATCATGACCGCGATCTTCTACGGCGGCCGGGGCCTGGGTCTGCATGGCAAGGTCGACCGGCCCGTCCTGGCCCTGATCGTGGTCGGCGTCTGGATCCTGCAGATTCTGTGGTCGAAGTGGTGGATGGACCGCTTCAGCATGGGCCCGCTGGAGTGGCTGTGGCGGCGGCTCTATCGCGGCCCGACGCCGATCCGGCGCGTCGCGGTCTAGGCCTTCAGGGTCTCCGTCAGGGCGCTGGCGAAATAGTCCCGCGTCTGGGCCAGCAGGTCGGGGCGGTACCTGGCGCGGGGATCATTGGCGCGGTCGTCGTCGAAGGCGTGGGTGGCGTCGGGCAGGAAGACGGTGTCCACGCTCAGGCCGTCGCGTTTCAGCCGCTCCAGCGCCTTGCCGGGCGCCTTCCAGCCGACCACCTGGTCCTTGCCGGCGATCACCGACCAGACCCTGGGACCATAGCGCCCCCAGCCCCGGCTGCTGGTCAGCGAGGGGTAGCTGGCATAGGGATAAACCAGCAGCGTCCCCTTGACCCTGGCCCGCAGCGTCATCGGATCGGCGTCCGCCAGACCGGTGGCCCGCGCTGCGTTCACACCGATGGCGTAGCTGTCCATGATCGTCCAGCCGCCATGGCTCCAGCCGGCCAGGAAGACGCGCTCATGATCGGCCCATGGCTGGCTCTCCAGCCAGGCCAGCATCCCGAACACGTCGGCCGAACGCTTGAGGCCTTGGAGGGCGACCCCGGTGCAGACGAAGAGCTTGGCGTCGAGCGTCGACATCCCACGCGGCTTCAGCGAGTCGACGACGACGGCGGCGTAGCCGGCCTTCACCGCCGTCTCGGCATAGGCCTCGAGGAACGGGGTCTTGCCCCCACAGCCGTGCAGGATCAACGCCACCGGAAACGGGCCGTTGCCCGCGGGCTTGAACACCTTCGAGGCGTCGGCGACCTTGGCTCCCCAGGCGGCGCTGTGCATGGCTCGTTCCTTCAATTCGATATTCCCCGTCTCCCCGGCGACCCGAAGGGCGGCGAAGCCAACGCCGGGGCCCAGATTCAGCCTGAGCATTTGGGCATGACGCGCCCCTCGATAGCGCTCCAAGCCCCGCACGCTCGTGGGTTCGATCTGGGTCCCGGCCTTCGCCGGGAAGACGGAGAGATAGGTGCTAGTGCCGGAACACCCGCACCCCCGTGAAGGCCATGGTCAAGCCCAGCTTGTCGGCCGCCTCAATCACTTCGCCGTCGCGCATCGAGCCGCCCGGCTGGATGATCGCCGTAGCGCCGGCTTCGGCGGCCTGGATCAGGCCGTCGGCGAACGGGAAGAAGGCTTCCGAGGCGCAGGCGCAGCCTTTCAGGTCGAGGCCGAAATCGGCGGCGCGCAGGGCCGCGATCCGGGCCGAATCCTTGCGGTTCATCTGGCCGGCGCCCACGCCCAGGGTCTGGCCGTCGCGGGCATAGACGATGGCGTTGGACTTGACGTGCTTGCCCACGGTGAAAGCGAACAGCATGTCACGGACCTCTTCGTCCGTAGGCTGACGCTTGGTGACGATCTTCAGGTCCGAAGCGGTGATCCGCGCGTCGTCCCGCGACTGCACCAGGAAGCCGCCGGCCACGCTCTTGAACGTATCCCCGGTCGACAGCGCGTCGGGCAGGCCGCCGGTCACCAGCAGGCGCAGGTTCTTCTTGGCCGCGAACACGGCGATGGCGTCGTCGTCGGCCTCGGGGGCGATCACCACCTCGGTGAAGATCTCGACCATGGCCAGCGCCGCCTCGCGGGTCAGGCGAGAGTTGACCGCCACGATGCCGCCGAAGGCCGAGGTGGGGTCGCAGGCCAGGGCCCGCTCATAGGCTTCCCGCTGCGAGCCACCCACGGCCACGCCGCAGGGGTTGGCGTGCTTGATGATCGCCACGGCCGGGCCTTGGGCCGGGTCGAACTCGGCGATCAGCTCGAAGGCCGCGTCGGTGTCGGCGATGTTGTTGTAGCTGAGCTCCTTGCCCTGCAGCTGGGTCGCCGTGGCGACGCCGACGCGGGGGCTGGGAAACGCATAGAAGGCCGCTTTCTGGTGCGGGTTCTCGCCATAGCGCATCACCTGGCGCAGCTCGCCGGCGATGGCCTTGCGGGCCGGGAAGTCCTGGCCCAGAGCAGCCGCGAACCAGGCGCTGATCGCCGCGTCATAAGCCGCCGTGCGGGCATAGGCGCGGGCCGCCAGCTGCTGGCGCAGGGCCAGGGTGGTGCCGCCGGTCTTCAGGGCTTCCAGCACTTCGCCAAGGTCGGCCGGGTCGGTGCAAACCGCCACATAGCCGTGGTTCTTGGCCGCCGAGCGGATCATGGCCGGGCCGCCGATATCGATGTTCTCGACGCACTCGGCGTAGGACCCGCCCTTCGCGACCGTGGCCTCGAACGGATAGAGGTTCACATACAGAATATCGATGCCGCCGATGCCGTGCTCGGCCATGGCTTGCGCATGTTCGGGAGCATCCCGAACCCCGAGAAGCCCGCCGTGGACGATGGGATGCAGGGTCTTGACCCGGCCGTCCATCATCTCGGGAAAGCCCGTCAGGTCCGACACGTCCTTGACCGGCAGGCCGGCCGCCGCGATGGCCGCCTTGGTGCCGCCGGTCGAGACCAGCTCGACGCCGGCCTCGTGCAGGACCTTGGCCGCCTCGACCAGGCCGGTCTTGTCGGAGACCGACAGCAGGGCGCGCTTGGGGGCGACGAGATCGGGGGCGGACGGATAGTCGGGGGCGGCGGGCACGGCGGGACTCCGGGTCTGGTGAAACGAGACGGTGTGGGAGCCCAGGCGCGCGGCGGATGAGGTTCGCGCTCCCCGGTGGTCGCCCACCTTCAACGCCAGTCACACGAACGGGGCGGAAAATACGGGCGGAGGCCGGGGAGTCAATGCGGCGTCTCGGCCACCGGCCCCCTCCTGACCTGCTTCGCAGGTCGTCCTCCCCCGTAGGGGGAAGATGGGATCCGCGCCCTTCATCTTCCCCCTACGGGGGAAGACGATCGCGAAGCGATCCGTAGGGGGCAAGTGTCAGCGACCTCGCGCTTTCGCTGCGATGGTGAGGGGAAGGGTCGCGGAGCGTCCGGACCACGTCCGGAAGAATGAGATAAATACCGTTTCGACGAAGCCGTTCGCTCCGCGTGACCGTTCTGGCGAAAGCGCGCGGCGCTCGAGCCCTGTTCGGGCCTCGCCGCCTTGAAGCCTCCGACGGGCGGACGGGATAGCGTTTCCCGCCCGGACTGCCGATCCTTCCGGATCAGCCTGCTGCTCGTTCGACCCTCGAAGCCACGTCGTTTTAGTTTTCCTCGGCCGACCGCCGCCAGAGAACAACGAGGTTGACGGCCCGGAGCGCAAAACGCTCCTCCCGCCATCGATTGAGCTTCCCGCTCGACCACCCCCAAAAGCCCGTCAGGTCGCCGGCCGACGTCCCTTCCCTTGCTTCTGGGTGAGACCAGTATCCCTCAGCTTTTGGACCCGGGGATACGCAAGCGCGAGAAAGTTGGAAGTGATTGATTTTGCTGCATTCGATTCGCTGAACGCCGAGGATAGGTCCTCCCCCTGAAGGGGGAGGCGGCCGTCAGGCCGGTGGGGGAAGACCGCAATGACTCAGCGGTCACTTCCCCCTCCGTCGCCTGCGGCGACACCTCCCCCGCTAGGGGGAGGATCTTTAGCGCTGGCGTCCAACGGCGCCCAACGACCGGACAATCGGCCGCGCGCCGCGCCGCCGCGCCCGATTTTCCCGACCCCGCCGCGCCACACCGGCTTTGATCGTCCCGCCACGCGGGGACTCAAGCACCATGATCGACAGACGCAGCTTCCTGAACGCCGGGGCCGGCGCCAGCCGCCAGCAGCAGCGCCGCGCCGGCCGTGGCGGCCGTGGGCAAGGGCGCGCCCGATGTGGCGGTGGTCGGGGCCGGGGCGTTCGGCGGCTGGGCGGCGCTGAGCCTGCGCGAGCGGGGCCTGTCGGTGGTGTCGCTGGACGCCTACGGCCCGGCCAGTCCGCGCGCCTCGTCGGGCGGCGAGACCCGCTCGATCCGCTCGGGCTATGGCGCCCAGGGCTTCTATTCGGCCTGGGCCATCCAGGCGCTGAAGCTGTGGCGGCTGAAGGAGGCCGAGTTTGGCCGCACCCTGCTGTATCCCAATGACCGCATCGAGCTGGCCGATCGCTGGCTGCCCGAAATGCTGGCCCAGCGGAAAATCTTCGATGATCTGAACCTGCCCTACGAGATCCTGACCCGCGACCAGCTGCGCGTCCGCTATCCGCAGATGGCCTTTGACGACGTGGAATTCGCCTTTGTCGAAAAGGCGGCCAGCGCGGCGGTGATCAAGGCGCGCGAGGCGATGATCGTGGTCTCCGAGGTGTTTCAGAAAAAGGGCGGCCAGTTCCGCCTGGCCCGCGCCATGCCCGGCCCCGCCACCGGCCGGCGGATGGACGCCCTGACGCTGGGCGACGGCTCGTCCCTGCCGGCCGGCCAGTTCATCTTCGCCACCGGGCCGTGGGCGCCCAAGCTGTTCCCCAGGCTGGTCGGGCCCAAGGTGGGGGTCTATCGCAGCGAATATTTCTACTGGGGCCCGCCGGCCGGCGACGCCCGGTTCTCATGGCCCAACCAGCCGGCCTGGCACGATCACGTGGTGGGCGGCTATGGCTTCGGCAGCCTGGAACGCGGCCTGAAATACTCGCCCGAGGCCGGCGGCCGCGTGACGCAAGACCCCGACACCGCCGAGCGCCTGCCCACCGACTACCTGCTGAAAAAGGGCCGCGACTATATCGGCCACCGCTTCCCGGACATGCGCGACGCCCCGATCCTGGAGACCCGCGCCTGCCAGGTGGACAACACGCTCAACAGCCACTTCATCCTCGACCGCCACCCCGACTACGACAATGTCTGGCTGGCCAGCGGCGGCGGCGGGCACGGCTTCAAGCACGGACCGATGGTGGGGGAGTATCTGGCGGATCGGGTGATGGGGCGCGCGGTTGATTTCGTTGAACGCGGCCGCTGGAAAGAGCGGGGACTTGGGCGCACTCCTATCCCCATACTCCACCGTCATTCCCGCCCTTGTGGCGGGAACCCCTCGTGTCAGCCGCAGGTGCGGGAGGGGCGAAGTGCGCGCGCACTTCGCTGGCGCCTCACGTGTCAGCTGACACGAGGGGTTCCCGCCACAAGGGCGGGAATGACGGGAGGTTTTGGGCGCCGGCTCAACCCCTTGTCATCCCGGGCGGCGCAGCCGACCCGGGACCCAGGGGCAGCCGCATTGCCGTGGCCCCTGGGTCCCGGCGCTCCGCTTCGCTGCGGCCGGGATGACAAGGTTTTGTGTGGCTGTCGAAGACCACCCTTCGCGCCGAAGGGAGCCATCCTTACATCTCACGGCGAGACGATCGCCGGTCTGGACAGGTCACTCAAGGACCGGTCTGCGACCGGCCGCGCCGCGGCGGCCCGGAGGGCCGTCCTTGACTGACCTGTCCAGACCGGCACGCTGCAGCCTCCAAGAGATGTAAGGCTGGCTGTGCGCTGGGGCGCGTCTAGAGTCCAAGTGCCGTTCGGAAGCGTCTTGCCAAAGCGCCCCTCGGCAGGGCCGAGGGGCGTTGCCCTACGTCAGTAGGACGAAGGCGATGGCAAGCCAGCGAATGATCGCCGCCACGTCCACCTTAACTTCGACTTTCATCATGCCAGATGGCCTTTGAAAGTCGGACCGGTCCGACAAGTATTGGGAAGTTAGCTAACTGGTGAGGTGCGGCTATCACTAGAAGCCGCTGCAACTTGCCTCATCCGAGGCGGGCCACCGAATACGGTCGGTTCACCGGAAGAATTCAAGAGCGCTTGGCCATCCGGCTGCAGACCCCTTGAGTGCTCTCCCCTTGGGTCCGCGAGGGTTGCCCAACTGATAAATTGGATGGGCCGATTCGTTCGTGTTGCCAAGGTGTTCTTTTTAATCCTAGCCGAAAGTCCTTGCCCTCTCCCTCACCGCCCTAAACAACACCGCCATCTCGATGTGCGTGTCCACATACCGCCGCTCGAACAGCCAGGTCAGCAGCGCGTCATAGGTGTCATCATAGTCGGCCGACGCCACGCTCCCCGGCGCCCGCGCCTCGCGCGCCAGCACGGCCCACAGCGCCGGAGCCTCCGCCGCCAGCGCCCCGCAGACCTCCGAGACCTCGTCGTCGGTGAACTCAGGCGCCTGCCGCACGCGTCCCGGATCCAGCGGCGGTCGTCGCGAGAACCCCACAGCTACCCCTCCGCCCGCGTCAGCTTCCAGCGGATCTTGGCCCCGACCTCGGGCCGGACCTGGCTCTTGAGCACGATCTGGCCGGCCTTGCGGGCCTGGCCGTGGTCGAAGTGGGCCGAGGCCGCGATCTCGACGTCGACGGCGTCGTTGCGCAGCCACCAGCCGATGTTGGACGGCCCCCGGATCAGCACGCTCTTGCCGTCGCGGGCGATCGAGGCGCGGGCGTCGGGGTGCAGGTGGAAGCGGGCGGCGAAGGGCACATAGCGGCGCGGGCCGGCGGCGTCGCCGGGCGTCAGGGGGATCAGGCTATCCTCGCCGCGCAGCTCGTCGCTGCCCGTGTCGAGGAACAGCCGGCGGGCGTGGCTGAGGCCCAGGCGGCGCCAGCCGTCGTGGACGATGTCCAGCCAGACGCCGTTGTCGCCGTCGTGGCGCTTGACCTGCACGTCGGTGGCGCCGTCGATCAGCCACGGGCCCAGGGCGTGGGCGCGGAAGCCCGACAGCGGCCGGCCGGCCGAGCCGTCGCCCACCGAGACGGTCGAGGCCGCGTCGGTCAGGCGGAAGGCGTGGGCTCCGGCGGCTTCCGGGCTCCAGCCGCAGCTGGTGATCAGCCGGTCCTTGCCGCAGACGATCTCGATAGCCGCCGGCTGGGCGCAGGCGGCGCGGCTGAGCGGGCCGACCGGGGGCGGGCCGGCGTCGGCCATCACCTGGATGCTGGGGCCCTGCATCTTCTGATAGCCGCTGTGCGGCGCTTCGTCGGGCGGGCGGGGGCCGCCGTCGTCGGCGGCCAGGGCGGCGGCGATGCGGGCCGCCCGAGATGGCCTCGCCCCCGTGGAAGGCGGCCAGCTCGCCGTCGGCCAGGGTGAAGAACCGCGCGGCGCCGGCCAGGCGGTCGATGGCGCGGCTGACGGTCTCGGGCGAGGGCCGGCCGCGCTGGCCCAGGGCGTCGTCCAGGGTCATCAGGTCGAACAGCAGCTCCAGCCCGGCCTCGGGCGAGCGGCTGGCGTGGCCGCCGTCGGCCAGCACGATCAGGTCGATCTGGGCCTTGATGACCTTGAGCCCCGCGTCGATCAGGCCATCGCCCGGCCGCTCGGCCAGCACGCAGCCGGCGATCGTGGCGGCGACGGCGCGCTCCAGCGTGCGGTCGGGCGCGTCGGAGGCCTTGAGCAGTTGGCGGGCCTGGCGGGCCAGGTCCATCGTCAGGTCGGCGACCTCGGCGTCCGAGCCCCCGGCGGCCAGGGCGCGGGCGGCGCAGGCCAGGTGGAACACCCGCCGCTCCAGGCACTCGCCGCTCCAGCTGAAGGCGTTCCAGCGCCCGAACACCCGGCGCCAGTCGTCGATCAGCCGCAGGGCGCGGCGGGCGCCCTCGGGCCCGACGGCGGCCAGGTCGGGCAGCCAGTCGAAGCGGTGCAGGGCCACGGCGAAGCGGCGGCTGGGGCTGGGGGTGTCGAACGGGTCGCCGGCCTCGCCCATGCGCAAGGCCCCGCCCGACAGGGTCATGACGCCCGACAGGATCTTGCGGCCATGCTCGACATTGACCGGCCGGGGATCATGCGGATGGGCGGCCAAGCCCTTGGGACGCGGCGTCGACAGCAGCAGCCGGTGCGGCGGCGAGCCGAACCACTCACGCTCGACATGGGTCTTGATATTGGCGCGGGCGCGCGCCAGGACGCCGGCGCGCGCGCGCGTGGCAGCGCCTGCATTGCGACGAGCGAAGCGTTCGACGACCATCGGGCTGTTCAGCCGCCCTTGAGCGCGCGGATATTGTCGGCATAGGCGTCGGGGCCGCCCTTGAACACCGCCGAGCCCGCCACCAGCGCCGTGGCGCCGGCGGCGACGCACTGCGGGGCGGTGGCCGGGGTGACGCCCCCGTCGACCTCGATGATGATGTCGAGGCCGGCCCTGTCGACCATCTTGCGCAGGGCCTCCACCTTGCGCAGCTGGCCGGGAATGAAGCTCTGGCCGCCGAATCCGGGGTTGACCGACATGACCAGCAGCAGGTCGACGTCTTCGAGGATCCACTCGACATGGTCGATGCTGGTCGAGGGATTGAACACCACCCCCGCCTTGGCCCCCAGCTCGCGAATGCGCTTCAGCGAGCGGTGCAGGTGCGGCCCCGCTTCCGGGTGGATGCTGATGATGTCGGCCCCGGCGGCGCGGAACGCTTCCAGATAAGGGTCCGCCGGGCTGATCATCAGGTGCACATCGAACGGGATCTTGGCGTGCGGCCGGATGGCTTTGACGATGTCGGGGCCGAGCGTGATGTTGGGCACGAAGTGGCCGTCCATCACATCCACATGCACCCAGTCGGCGCCGGCCGCCTCGATGGCGGCGACCTCGGCTCCGAGCTTGGCGAAGTCGGAGGCGAGGATGGACGGGGCGATGAGCGGTGCGACGGTCATGCCCTTGGCTTAACCGGGGTCGCGGCGTGGGACAAGGCGGGGTTGGGTGAATACGCCCTCGCCCTTCGACAGGCTCAGGGTGAGGGCTACCGCAAGGCCCGGGCGTAGGAAATCCTCATCCTGAGCTTGTCGAAGGACGAGGTTAGGGCTCTGCCGATCCGATCTAGCCCTGACGAACAAACCGCGCCGCGAAGAAGCCGTCCTGGCCGCCTTCGAGCTGATGCGGCAGCAGCCGCAAGGTCCCGCGCGCCGTCAGGCTGGCGGTCGGCGCGCCGGCTTCGCCCGAGGTGATCGGGTCCAGCCGCATGTCGGGCCGGCGGGCCAGGAAGGCCTCGACCTGGGCCTCGCCCTCTTCGGGCTCCAGCGAGCAGACGCAATAGACCAGGCGGCCGCCGGGCTTGGTCCGGTCGGCGGCGGCGTCCAGCAGCCGGGCCTGCACATTGGCGAGGCTGGCCACATCGCCGGGCCGCGCGGCCCACAGCACGTCGGGATGGCGGCGGAACGTGCCGGTGGCCGAGCAGGGGGCGTCCAGCAGCACGGCGTCGAAAGGTGCGGGTGTCGTCCCACGCCCCGGCGTCGGCGGCCACGACCTCGGCGGTCAGGTTCATGCGCCGGAAATTGTCGCTCAAGCGCTCCAGCCGGGCGGCCGAGCGGTCGACGGCGGTGACGATCGCGCCGGCGGCGGCCAGCTGCAGGCTCTTGCCGCCCGGCGCGGCGCACAGGTCGACGACGGTCTCGCCGGGCTTGACGTTCAGCAGGCGGGCCGGGATGGCGGCGGCGGCGTCCTGCACCCACCAGCCGCCGTCCTCGAAGCCCGGCCAGGCGGCGACGTCGCCCTTGCGCGCCAGGCGCAGGGTTCCGCCGGGCAGCACCTCGCCCTCGAGCCGCTCGGCCCAGGACTCGGCGAGGGCGGGATCCTTCAGCGACAGGTCGGTGGCCGGCTCCTTGGCGATCTCGGAGGCGACGGCGCGCGCCGTTTCAACGCCCCAGGCGCTGGTCCAGCGCGAGATCAGCCACGGCGGGGCCAGGTGTTCGGGATCGTCGGACGGCGGACCATCGCGCAGCAGGCCGCGCAGCACGGCGTTGACCAGGCCCTTGAACGGCCGGCTGGCCTTGTTGGCCCCGGCCATCTCGACGCTGGTGGCGACGGCGGCGAAGGCGGGCACCTCCAGATAGAAGGCCTGCACGGCGCCCAGGCGCAGCAGGTTGCGCACGCGCGGCGGCGGCTCTTTCTGCAGCTTGGCCGACAGGGCGCGGTCGATCGGTCCCAGGCGGCGCAGGGCGGCCATGGCCAGGGCGCGGGCGAAGGCGCGCTCGCGCGGCTCCAGGAAGCGGAAACCGTGGGCGGAAGCGGCTTCGTCGATGCCGCCGCGACGCGACAGGGCCGCGTCGATGAGGGTAAGCGCGGCTTCCCGGGCGGGCAGGCCGTCATTGAGTTCTTGAGTCACCGCCCCGCCGTGCCTTGTGACGCGACGGAGCGCAAGGGGCTTGGATGATTTGGCGCAGGCTTCATGCTATGAAACCGCCATGTCCGAGATCGAAAACACCCCAAATCCCGAGGCCCTGGGCGCCGCGCCCGACAAAGCGCTGACCCCCGCTGCCCTGCGCGCATTGCAGGAAGCCGCCGAACGCCGCGCCGCCGCCGAGGCGGTGGCCATGGCCGAGGAAAAAGGCGGCCGCGACGGCCCCGAACCGACCCGCTTCGGCGACTGGGAGCGCAAGGGCGTGGCGGTGGATTTCTGAGGGCTGGGCTACGGTATCAGCCGAACCGGGCGACGCAGTGCCAAGCCCACTTGGCCCGCTGCGGGTCCAGGCCTTGACGCCGCGCCGCGCCGATCCGCGCCGGCGACCGTGTTCCCCCTTGGCTAGTTCAGCCAAGGTTTGGGCGGCGGCCGCGCCGCGATAGGACTTGCAGTCGTCCAACCAGCCCAGCGACAGGCTAAAACCCTGGTGCCATTCAACAGCGCACCCCAATCGCGAGGCGAGCGTCTCCACGGCCGTGGACCTGTAGCTGGGGTCCAGCACTACAGCCTCGACATCCTCTGCGGTCGTCACCGGCCCATGCACATGTGCCTCAACATAGTCATCCAGAGGTTCCAGCCCCGAGGCGTTGGCGTCGGCCAAGGCGATCAGGGCCATCCGGTCGGCGACACCGAACCGGTCGGGATGCAGGTGGCTGTCGGGATAGCAGAACGTCGTCCGCGTCAGCACTGTTGGCTTCAGTCGCAAATGGCAGGAGCCGAAGCGCCGCGAACCGCCGACCGGATCGTTACGATGGTTCAGCGCGCCGTACTTGGGGCGGAGGGCGAGGTCAGCTTGATCATAGGCCCCGCCGAATAGGCGGTTTTCCCACAGCCAACGTTCCCCGCCTGGGTGGGCGGTCAGCCCGCCATTGCTGGTCCCGGTCTCGAACTGCGAACGATAGACTCCATCGCGGGCCAGGCCTTCGATCATCGACAGGCCGTCGGTGGTGATGTCCGGATGGAAGTTCAGCGTCACCCGAAGGTCGCGCGGGATTGGGCCGCCGCTGGAACGACGGCGGATATGCTCAATGGCGCGTGAGACCGGATCCTCCATGACGCCGATGCTAGAGGCGAGCGACCCCGACGGCCATGGTTTGGTGGTCTGCGTCGCCCTGGGGGAACTTCGTCATGCGCTTGCCGTCCTGGATATTCGCCGCCCTCCCGACGGTCACCTACGCACCGGACAAGGGCCCGGAGGGTCGGCCGTCGTCAAAGCGCATCATCAATGTCGTGGACCGGTAGACTGCGCTGGGGAGGTCAAGGTAGCGCGAGCAGGCGTCTGGCGGCGGTCGCTTAGGCGCTCGCGAAACGGACGTTATGAACGACGGCTGTGGGGTGAGGAGCGGACCAAACCCTTACCCGTTCTCCCCGGCGAAGGCCGGGGCCCAGATCGAACCCCGAGAGCTCATTGCGCTTGGCCAAGTCAGAAGGCGCATCATCCCCAGACGCTCAGGCTGGATCTGGGCCCCGGCCTTCGCCGGGGAGACGGATGAAGCGAGCCTGGCGCGGACCTCCCGCAGCATCTGTAACGCGTCGAAAGCGGCCTTTGGCTCTTTGCCAAAAAGCGGACGCCCCAGCGTCCCGCTCATCCTTACATCTCTTGGAGGCTGCAGCGTGCCGGTCTGGACAGGTCAGTCAAGGACGGCCCTCCGGGCCGCGCGCGGCGCGGCCGGTCGAAGACCGGTCCTTGAGAGACCTCTACAGTCCGGCGATCGTCTCGCCGTGAGATGTAAGGATGGCTCCCTTCGCGGAGGGCGAAGGCGGGCTGCGCCCATCCAATACATCACCGTCATTCCCGCCCTTGTGGCGGGAACCCCTCTGTCCGCCGCAGCGTGCGGGAGGGGCGAAGTGCGCGCGCACTTCGCTGGCGCCTCACGTGTCAGCTGACACAGGGGTTCCCGCCACAAGGGCGGGAATGACGGTTGATTGAGGCAATGTGCTCCATTCCGCCCTGACCCGCCGAAATTCGCGGCGGCTCTCGTCGCCAGGGCTTCAAGCGCGGCCAGTATCGACTAACGTCGGGGTCTCGTCCGAGGGAGGCCGTTGTCTTGCGTCTGTTCGCCCGGTTCTGCGCGGCGCTCGCCGCCGCCTTCGTGTTCGTCGCGCCGCCGGCGCTCGCCAAGCCCGCCGCCAAGCCGCAACCCGCCCTCGCGGCCGGCGCGGTCGCCTCGCCCGATCGCTACGGCGCCCTGGCCGCGCAGCGGGTCCTGAAGGCCGGCGGCAACGCCGTGGATGCGGCGGTGGCCACGGCCTTCGCCCTGGCGGTGACCTATCCCGAGGCCGGCAATCTGGGCGGGGGCGGGTTCATGACCCTGCTGGTCGACGGCAAGCCCTATTTCCTCGACTATCGCGAGACCGCGCCCGCAGCCGCCCGGGCCGACATGTTCCTGGGCGCCGATGGCGAGCCGGTGGCCGAGCGGTCGATGTACGGCAATCTGGCGGTCGGCACGCCGGGCACGGTGCGCGGCATGGCCATGGCCCACCAGCGGTTCGGCAAGCTGCCCTGGGCCACCGTGCTGGCGCCCGCCATCGGCTATGCCCGCGACGGCTTTCTGGTGACGCCGCAGCTGATCGGCATTCTGGACGGCAGTCGCGGACCGCTGGCCCGGACCAATTTCGAGGCCCATTTCGGCGGGCTGAAGGCCGGCCAGATGTTCCGCCAGCCGGCCCTGGCCGACACCCTGACCCGCATCGCCAAGGGGGGCGACAAGGCCTTCTACGAAGGCCAGACCGCCGACCTGATCGTGGCCCAGATGGCGCGCGGCCCGGCCAAGGGGCTGATCACCAAGGCCGATCTGGCGGCCTATAAGGCCGTGTGGCGCGAACCCTTGCAGGCCAAGTGGCGCGGCTATGACGTGATCACCGCCCCGCCGCCCAGCTCGGGCGGGATCGCCCTGATGCAGCTGCTGCTGATGAAGCAGGACGCGGCCAGGCTGTTCGAGGGCGTGGCGCTCAACAGTCCGCAATACATGCATCTGGTCTCGGAGATCGAGAAGCGGGTCTTCGCCGACCGGGCCGAATATCTGGGCGATCCAGACTTTGTGAAGGTTCCGGTCGCGGCCCTGATCGACCCGGCCTATGTGGCCCGCCGCGCCGGCGAGATCGACCCGGCCAGACCCTCCCCGACCCGGGCGGTGGTTCCGGGGCTGGAGAAGCCGCAGACGACGCACTTCTCGATCGTCGATCGCTGGGGCAATGCCGTCTCCAACACCTACACCCTCAATGGCTGGGACGGCTCGGGCGTGGTCGCCGAGGGCGCGGGCATCCTGCTCAACGACGAGATGGACGACTTCTCGGCCAAGCCCGGCGTGGCCACATGCATACGGCCTGGTCGGCGGCGACGCCAATGCCGTGGCCGCCAAGCAAGCGCCCCCTGTCGTCCATGACCCCCACCATCGCTGACTGAAGGACGGCAAGGCGGCCATGGTGATCGGCACGCCGGGCGGCTCGCGGATCTTCACCTCGGTGTTCCAGGTGCTGGCCGATGTCTATGACTTTGGCTTGACCCTGCCGGAAGCCCAGAAGCAGCCGCGCTTCCACCACCAGCTGCTGCCCGAGAACACGATCTTCTTCGAGCCCTACGCCCCGCCGTCGGAGGCGCTGAAGTCGGCGCTGACGGCGCGCGGCTATGTGGCCGAGACCCAGGACTATAACGGCGACATCGAAGCTATCCAGGTGGTGAAGGGCGTGCCGGTTCCGGTGGCGGACCCGAGGGCGCGGGGCGTGGCGCTGGTGGTGAAGTGATCCCTTCCCCGCAAGGGGAGCGGGAATCATCGTCGCAGGAACGGAGGAACCTTCGTCTCCAGCAGCTTCACCAGCGCCGGGTCCATGAACGCGTAGTCGTCGGGAATGCCCAGGACGATCACCCGGGCGTTCTTCAGATATGGCTTGAAGCGTTTGGACAGCTTGTTTCTGTGCGCCTGCTCCATGACCAACACCAGATCAGCCCACTCAAGCTCTTCGGGGGTCACAGGGTTGCCGCAGGTGTCGTCGAGGCCGGCGGAGCTGACTTCGATGCCGGGCCATTTGGCGAACACCTGCTCGGCGGTCGGGCTGCGCAGGCGGTTCTGGCTGCAGACGAACAGCACGTTCACTCGCCTAAACCCCCGCCATCTCCGCGATCACCTTCAGCGCCGCCTCTCGCGGGTCGTTGGCCGCCGTGATCGGGCGGCCGCAGACCAGGTGGCTGGCGCCGGCGCGGATCGCCGCCTCGGGCGTCGCGGCGCGGGCCTGGTCGTTCTTGGCCGACCAGAAGGGGCGCACGCCGGGCGTCACCACCAGGAAGTCGGGCCTTGAGGCCTCCTTGGCGATCTCGCGGGCCAGAGCCGCCTCGTGCGGGCTGGAGACCACGCCGTCGACGCCGCAGTCGATGGCCTGGCGGATGCGGCGCTCGACCAGCTGTTCGGGCTCCGAAGGCGTAGCCCATCTCGTTGAGGTCGGCGTCGGTCAGGCTGGTCAGCACCGTCACCGCCAGGATCTTCAGGTCGGATGAGCCCCGCGCCCATGCACGGCGGCGCGCATCACCTGCGGCTCGGCGTGGACGGTCAGCAGGTCGCAGCCGCCCTCGGCCACGGCGCGGGCCGCGCCCTCGACCTGGGCCCCGATGTCATGCAGCTTCCAGTCGAGGAAGACCGACTTGCCGCTCCTTCAGCTCGCCGGCCAGGCCCATGCCGCCGGTGGCCAGCAGCTCCAGCCCGATCTTGTAGAAGCTGACCGCGTCGCCCAGCCGCTCGACCATGTCGCGGGCTTCATCGACGGAGGGCAGGTCCGACGCCGATCAGGCGCGGGTCGGCGGTCATGGAGGGGCCCCTGGGGGTTGGCGCGCGACGAGGTCCGCCCTAGGGAAGGGCGGCAACCAGGCGCTTTGAAGGTAAGGACGTCGAATGACCGAGGCCAAACTCGCCGTCAACTTCTTCGTCGCGCTGTTCGCCCTGATCGATCCGATCGGCAACGTGCCGCTGTTCGCCGCCGCCACCCTGGGCGCGGCTGCGGCGGGCCGGCGGATGGTGGCCGTCTATATCGGCCTGTTCGTCGCCGCCTTCCTGATCTTCTTCTATTTCACCGGCGTGGGTCTGCTGGCCTTCTTCGGCATCTCGATGCCGGCCTTCCGCATCGCCGGCGGGGTGATCCTGTTCATTCTGGGCCTCGACATGCTGCGCGACGACTTCACCACCATGTTCGCCGACGCGGCCGAGGGCATCGAGGGGCAGTCGGCGCGGGTCTACGCCCAGAAGCGCTTCGAGCGCCTGATCGTGCCGTTCGCCATGCCGCTGCTGATCGGCCCGGGCGCGATCTCGACCGTGATCATCTACGCCGCCGAGGCCAAGCCGTTCGGCTGGGCGGGCCTGGGCCTGGGCGTAGGCGTGATCTCGGCGGTGTCGTTGGTGCTGGTGGCGGTGTTCTGGGCCTCGCCGTTGATCAGCAAGGTGCTGGGCCGGATCGGCATGAGCATCGTGGTGCGGGTGCTGGGCCTGATCCTGTGCGCTCTCGCGGTGCAGTTCGTGCTGATCGGCGTGGGCGACGCCACGCGCGGCCTGGTGCGTCAGGACGCCAAGGCGCCGTACGCCGAAGCGAAATGATCCTTCTCCCGCGAGGGGAGAAGGATACCAAACCTACCGGATCAGCTCGCCAGCCGCTTCTCATATTCCGCCTTCAGGCCCAGCCAGTGATCCCAGAAGGGCTTGGCCGTCTTCCGGCCGGCCATCGTCGCCGCCAGGATGTCGAGGTGCGCGTGCCAGCCGGCGCTGACGTTGAGCCGCGTGGCAGGATCGGTGACGCGGTGATGGGTCAGGGTCAGCAGCACCTCTGAGCCCTGCGGCTCCAGCTCGAAGGTCACGCCGCCGGTGCTGCCCCAGGTGATGGCCAGCTTGCGGGGCGGGTCAAAGGCGGTGATCCGGCCCTGCATGCTGTGATCGGTCGGGAAGCCCTCGGGACGCGCGCCCGGTGGGTCGGTCAGCTCGTCATTGCGCCAGGTCAGCTCGAAGGGCGTGTCGACGCCGGCGGCCATCTGGCCCGAGGCCAGCCACTGGCGGCGCAGCTCGCTCTGCGTGAGATAGCTCCAGACCCGCTCGACCGGGCCGGGCAGCAGGCGCTGGATCCTGAGGGTGGCGGGTTCGACGATGACGCCATAGGCGTCGAGGGTCACGGTGTCGGTCATAGGTCGTCTCCTTTCGGGGTGGGGGTGTCGGCTTGCCGCAGCAGGCCTTCGAGGATGTCGAGGCGGCCGTTCCAGAAGCGCTCATAGGCCGCCGAGCCACTGATGGGCGCTGGCCAGCGGGCCAGGATCGAGGCGGCAGATGTGCGTGCGGCCGCGCACCTCGCGACGGATCAGGCCGGCGGTCTCCAGCGCCTTGATGTGCTTGGAGGCGGCCGCCAGCGAAATCGAGAACGGCTGGGCCAGCTGGCTCACCGTGCGTTCGCCGCCCGCCAGCTCGCCCAGCAGCCGCCGACGGGTGGCGTCGCCGAGGGCGTGAAAGACGGTGTCCAGCTTGCTGTAGTCCTCGAAATTCGACCATGTGGTTGAATATCGCTGGACGCGATCGTCGAAGAGTCAACCGATTGGTTGAATGACGGCTACGCCTTGCGTGTGAAGGGCTCTAGACCTTGCGGAACCTGCCGCCCTGGTTGGCCATCAGGGCCAGGGCCCAGTCATCGGGCAGGATCTTGGCGATCGCCGCGATGGTCTTGTTGGGCGCGCCGGGCACGCAGACCGGGCGGTTGGCCTCGACGGCCTCGTAGCCGGTGGCGGCCACCTCGTCGGCGCCCAGCCACAGCCATTCGGGCAGCGACTGGCCGGACCTGCGCGCCGGTCCCGCTGGGCGTTGACGTCGTGGAATTCCGGTAACAGGTGAAGCCCGGGCAAAGGGCGCTGACGTGCACGCCGGTCGACAGGTTCTCCAGGTGCAGGCTTTGCGAGAACTTGACCAGGAAGCCCTTGGTCGCCGCGTACAGGGTGTGGCCGGCCGCGCCGGGCACCAGCCCCGCCAGCGAAGCGACATTGACGATGCGGCCAAAGCGCCGCTCGATCATGCCCGGCAGCACCTTGTGCGAAAGCTCGCAGACCGAGGTCAGCATCACCTGCAGGAACTTGCCCTGGTCGGCCCAGCTGGTCTCTGCATAGGCGCCAGGCAGGCCATAGCCGGCGTTGTTGATCAGGGCGTCGATCACGCGGCCCTGCGCCTCGACCCCGGCCAGCACCGTGTCGACCCCGGCGGGATCGGCCAGGTCGGCGGGGATGGCGTAGGCCTCGACGCCGTAGCGCAGGCGGATTTCGGCGGCCAGGGCCTCCAGCCGGTCGGCGCGGCGCGCGGTCAGGGCCACGTCATAGCCGTGGCTGGCCAGAATGCGGGCGAAGGCGGCGCCGATGCCGGCGGAGGCGCCGGTGACCAGGGCGAGACGGCGGGCCATGCGAGGTGTCCGATGCGAAAGCGAAACGTCGCGGGAGACGAGCACGGCCGGCGATTTGGTTCAAGGCTGGGCCATTGAACCGGAAAAGGGGGAAGGGGCGCCGGGGGATCGGCGCCCCTTCGGGTCACGGCGCGGGCTTGCGCTGCGTGACGGCTCGCTCGTCGGGGAGGGGCGCGACGAGCCAGATTCTTCTAGGCCGCCTTGTCCAGCGCGGCGTCGGCGCCCTTGGCCCAGCGCAGGGCGGCCTTGGCGACGCGTTCGCCCAGCAGGCGGGCGGTCTCGCGGTCGCCGGCCGGCGGGGTGATCTCGGGCGAGGCGTTGTCCGACTGGGCGGCCACGCCGATGAACGAGCCGACCCGGTTGAGGGTGTCGGGGCCGCGCTCGGCGGCAGTCACGTTCGGCGGGGCCAGGCCCAGATTGATCCAGTTCATGCCGTGCTGGGCGGCCAGGATGGTCAGGCTTTCCAGGGCGTGACCCTTGTCGCCGGCGAAGCTGTGCGAGTTGGTGAAGCCCGCAGCCAGCTTGTCCTTCCAGCCGCCCGCGAAGAACACGCCGGCGGTGGCGTCGGCGAACACTTTGAACACGCCCGAGACGTCGCCCATGTAGGTGGGGGCGCCGAACACGATGGCGTCGGCCTTGGAGGCCTGCTCGATCAGCGGGGCGAAGTCCTGGGCGGCGCTTTCGATGGGCAGCAGCACGGCGGTCTGGCCGGCGTCGCGAACGCCCTGGGCGACCTTGTCGGCGAGGACGGCGGTGTGGCCGTAACCGGAATGATAGACGATGGCGACGGTGGTCATTGGGATACTCCCGTTTAGAAACTGAACCTGTAGCGGTTACCTAATATCGCCTTCCGATTTCGCCAGAGGGATCGGCCACAAATGTTGGTGCAGTTTTTCTGGGAGGGAGTTCAGGCTGGATCGAAACCCACCAAGTCCGCTCTCCTCGGCGAACGCCGGGGAGAGCGGATGAATGTCGCCGCGCTAGTGCGACGCGTCGCCCAGCAGGTCGGCCACGGTGATCTGGCCCAGGCGTTCGGTGGCGGCGGTGTCGGCGGCGGTGATGGCGGCGCGGACAGCGTCGGGGATCTTCTCGCCCACGGGGCAGCCCTTGACCCCCGGAGGGGCCACGCCGAGGTGGGCGCAGCCGTTCACGGCCCGCAGCACAACGTCGAGGGTGATGTCCTTGGCCGGCTTCAGCAGCCAGGCCCCGCCATTGGCGCCGGCGCGAGCGCCGATCAGCCCGGCCTTGCCCAGCATGGCGGTGACCCGCCGCACCACCACCGGATTGGTCGGCACAGAGGCGGCCAGCTCTGCGCTCGCCACCGCACGATCGGCCGAAAAGGCCTGCTTGTGCGCCAGATAGGCGAGGGCGTGAGCCGCCACGGGAAACTTTTGGCTGTCGGACATCTCTTCAGGAACCTAAGGGCGATATGCGGGCGTTCAATCAAAAACTCGCCTTGGGCCCATTTGACTGGTAGCGCGGACGCAGCGTGACGATTGAACCCGGATCAGATTGGGTGTATCGCGCCGCGCTTGATCGATATGGGTCCGCCCAGCGCATTTTGCGAGTGGGCGCGCCCGGAGACATTGAATGGCTTCCGAAGCCTCCAGCGCGCCGACCCCGGATTGCGCCCCCGCCTCTTCCGACATCCCGCAACAGAACGGCCATGATCCCAAGGGTCACGGCTTCCTGGCGCTTGCGCTCGGCTCGGTCGGCATTGTGTTCGGCGATATCGGCACCAGCCCGCTCTACGCCTTCAAGGAAGCCCTGGCGGCGGCCTCGCATGACGGCGTCACGCGCGGCGAGATCTATGGCGTGGTGTCGCTGGCCCTGTGGGCGCTGATCCTGATCGTCACGATCAAGTACGTGTTCTTCATCATGCGCGCCGACAACAAGGGCGAAGGCGGGGTGCTGTCGCTGATGGCCCTGGCGCAACACGCCGTCGGTCGCCGCACCATGCTGATCTTCGGCCTGGGCGTGGCCGGCGCGGCCCTGTTCTATGGCGACGCGGTGATCACCCCGGCCATGTCGGTGCTGTCGGCGGTCGAGGGCCTGCGCACCATTCCGGCCCTGGAGCACGGCGTCACCAACCAGGTGGTGCTGCTGATCGCCACGGTGATGCTGCTGGGCCTGTTCTTCATCCAGAGCCGCCGGAACCGCCAAGGTCGGCGCCCTGTTCGGCCCGATCTGCGCCGTCTGGTTTGCCGTGATGTTCGCCCTGGGCGCCTATCACCTGCTGCAAAATCCCGGAATCTTCAAGGCGATCAGCCCCTACTATGCTGTCCAGTTCCTGGTCGAGCATGGCCTGACCGGCTTCGTGGTGCTGGGCGCGGTGTTCCTGACCGTGACCGGGGCCGAGGCCCTGTCGGCCGACATGGGCCATTTCGGGCGCTGGCCGATCCAGGCCGCCTGGCTGTTCTTCGTCCTGCCCTGTCTGGCCGTGAACTATCTGGGCCAGGGAGCCTTCGCCCTGGCCACCTTCGACGCGGCTGAAAAGGCCGGCGTGCCGTTCCCCGAACTCAACTGGTTCTTCGAGATGGCGCCGGAATTCCTGCGCCTGCCGCTGGTGCTGCTGGCCGGAGCCGCCACCGTCATCGCCAGCCAGGCGGTGATAACCGGCGTTCCTCGCTGACCCAGCAGGCCATCCAGCTGGGCCTGCTGCCGCGCCTGGACGTGCGCCGCACCTCGGAAACCCAGTCGGGCCAGATCTTCGTCCCGCAGCTGAACACCATGCTGCTGGTCGGCGTTCTGGCGATCATGTTCACCTTCCAGACCTCGTCGGCCCTGGCCCACGCCTATGGCCTGGCGGTGACGGGCACCATGTGCGTGACCACGGCCATGGCCTTCATCGTCATGCGTCGCCTGTGGAACTGGAGCCTGCCGGTCGCCCTGTGCTTCATCATTCCGTTCATGACGCTGGACCTGACCTTCCTCAGCGCCAACGCCCTGCGCTTCTTCACCGGCGGCTGGCTGCCCGTGCTGATCGGCGCGGCGCTGTTCACGATCATGGCCACCTGGGTGCGCGGCTCCCAGATCCTGACCGACAAGACCCGCCGCGACAGCGTGCCCCTGGCCGACCTGATGGAGATCCTCCGCGCCCGCGCCCCCTATCGCGCGCCCGGCACGGCCATCTTCCTGACCTCGGACCCGGACATGACGCCCGTGGCCCTGATGCACAACCTCAAGCACAACAAGGTGCTGCATGAGCGCAACGTGGTGCTGACCGTCCGCACGGCCGAGACCCCGCGCGTCGCCGAGGACGACCGGGTGTTCATCGAAAAGGTCAATGACGACTTCAAGAAGGTGGTCATCACCTACGGCTTCATGGAAAGCCCGAACCTGCCCAAGGCCCTGGCCGTGTGCCGCAAGCAGGGCCTGAAGTTCGACATCATGGCCACCAGCTTCTTCCTGGGACGGCGTTCGATCGTGCCGTCGGCCAACAGCGGCATGCCGCTGTGGCAGGACCGGGTGTTCATCTTCCTGATGAAGAACGCCGCCAACCCGACCGACTTCTTCAAGATCCCGCCCGGCCGCGTGGTCGAGCTGGGCGCGCAGGTGACGGTCTAGGCGATGAGCACTGCCCTCCGCGTCGTCGGCGACGGCCTGTCGATCGCCGCCATGGCGATCATCGCCTCCACCGCCCTGGGCGCCTTCAAGCGCATTCCCAAGGGCGTGACGGTGCCGATGCAATGGGGCCTGAACGGCCAGGCCACTTGGCGCGCGCCGCGCACGGCGGGCCTGCTGCTGATCCCGCTGGTCTCGATCGCGATGATCTTCGCCTTCACCCTGTCGGGGGCCACCTTCAAGGTCGAGGGGCTTGAGGCGCTGATGCTGCTGTGCGTTCGCGCCACCCTGGCGGCGGTGCTGGCCCTGGCCCAGCTGCTGCATCTGCGCTTCGCCATCAGAACGTTACAGGACGAAGGCAGCCTTTAGGCCTTGACCCGCCGCCCCCGGCGCCGTTGAACGCGCCGAACTTTCCGTGTTTTCGACCAAGGATCCCCGCTCATGGCCAAACAGCCCGTGAAGAAGGTCGTGCTCGCCTATTCTGGCGGCCTCGACACCTCGATCATCCTCAAGTGGCTGCAGACCGAGTACGGCGCCGAGGTGGTGACCTTCACCGCCGACCTGGGCCAGGGCGAAGAGATCGAGCCGGCCCGCGCCAAGGCGCTGGCGGCGGGCGTGAAGCCGGAAAACATCTTCATCGAGGACGTGCGCGAAGAGTTCGTGCGCGACTACGTCTTCCCGATGTTCCGCGCCAACACGGTGTATGAGGGCCAGTATCTGCTGGGCACCTCGATCGCCCGCCCGCTGATCGCCAAGAAGCAGATCGAGATCGCCCGCAAGGTCGGCGCCGACGCCGTCAGCCACGGCGCGACCGGCAAGGGCAACGACCAGGTGCGCTTCGAGCTGGGCTATTACGCGCTCGAGCCCGACATCCACGTGATCGCCCCTTGGCGCGAGTGGGACTTCAAGTCGCGCGAGGCCCTGCTGGAGTTCGCTGAGAAGCACCAGATCCAGATCGCCAAGGACAAGCGCGGCGAAGCGCCGTTCAGCGTCGACGCCAACCTGCTGCACAGCTCGTCGGAAGGTAAGGTCCTGGAGGATCCCGCCGTCGAGGCTCCCGAGTTCGTGCACATGCGCACGATCTCGCCCGAGGACGCGCCGGACAAGCCGCACGTGTTCACGATCGACTTCGAGCGCGGCGACGCGGTGGCCATCGACGGCGTGGCCATGTCGCCCGCCACGATCCTGACCAAGCTCAACGAACTGGGCCACGACAACGGCATCGGCCGCCTGGACCTGGTGGAAAACCGCTTCGTCGGCATGAAGTCGCGCGGCGTCTATGAGACCCCGGGCGGCACCATCCTGCTGGCGGCCCACCGCGGCATCGAGAGCATCACCCTGGATCGCGGCGCGATGCACCTGAAGGACGAGCTGATGCCGAAATACGCATCGCTCGTTTACAACGGCTTCTGGTTCGCCCCCGAGCGCGAGATGCTGCAGGCGGCCATCGACTACAGCCAGGCCAAGGTCACCGGCCAGGTTCGCGTCAAGCTCTACAAGGGCAATGTCTCGATCATCGGCCGCACCAGCCCCTACAGCCTGTACGACCAGGATCTGGTGACGTTCGAGGAAGGCAAGGTCGCCTATGACCACCGCGACGCCGGCGGCTTCATCAAGCTCAACGCCCTGCGCCTGCGCGTTCTGGCCAAGCGCGACAAGCGCTAGGTCCAGGTTTCTGAGCTGAAATCGGAAGGGCGTCGCGGGCTGGGCTCGCGGCGCCCTTTTTCTATTCCGCTCCCGTCACACCCGGTTGTACGGATAGCGATCCCGGATCACCCGCTGGAAGAACCGGCCCTTCGAGGCCGAGCGCGCGAAGGCCTGGCTGATGCGTTCGGGCACGCCGACATAGACGTATTCGTCGCCGTCATGGAACGTGACGAACAGCTTGCCGTGTTCGGGGCGGTAATCGATCTCGGCGATCGCCGTGGACTGAACTCGCATGGCTCGAAGCCTCCGCGCGAAAGGGTCGTGTCGCCGCTAAAGCGAGCGGGCGCCCGATCGGGTTCCCTGGCCAGGCTTGCCTGGGCTCTGGCCTCGCGCGGCGATTGGTGATGGTTTAGCCCCTTCAGGACGAACCGGCCTTGCGCTGGCGCAAAAGCGGTTCGCGAAAAAGGGGAGAAACACCGAAAATGCATCCGCATTCCTGGGTTACGATCGTCACGCTGCTGGCGCTGCTTGCCTATGTCTGGATGGGCGTGAGAGTGGGCGGCGCGCGCAAGAAGAGCGGCATCCACGCCCCGGCCATGACCGGCGATCCCGAACTGGAGCGCCACATCCGCGTCCAGGCCAATACGCTGGAATGGCTGCCGATCTTCCTGCCGTCGATCTGGCTGTTCGCGATCTACTGGAACGACATGGTCGCCGCGATCCTGGGCGTGATCTGGATCGTCGGCCGCGTGATCTACGCGCTCGGCTACGCCCAGGCGGCCGACAAGCGCGAGCTTGGCTTCATGATCCAGGCCCTGGCGACGGCGGTGCTGCTGTTTGGCGCCCTGGGACGGGCGATCTGGATGCTGGCGGTGGTCGGCGCCTGATCGCGCCTTTGCGACGGGCGGGGCGCATCCTATAGCGTCACCATGACCCTGCCCGTCGATCCCGCCCGCTACGGCGCCTTTCTGGCCACGATGTTCGTCATGGCCATCACGCCGGGGCCCGCCAACCTGTTCGCCATCGCCACCGGCATGGAGCGCGGCAAGCGGGCGGCGCTGGTCTCGGTGCTGGGCATGAACTGCGGCACCCTGGTGTGGTTCGCCGGCTCGGCCCTGGGCCTGGGCGCGCTGATCATCGCCTTTCCGGCCGCCTTCCACATCCTGGCCCTGGCCGGCGCGGCCTATCTGGTCTGGCTGGGGCTGAAGTCGATCCTGGCCGGGATCAGGAACGCCGAAAGCCACGCCAAGGCGGTGGTGCGGGCCGGTCGTTCGGCCTTTTTCGACGGCTTCATGGTGCAGATCGCCAATCCCAAGGCCATCCTGTTCTTCACTGCCGTCCTGCCACCGTTCCTCGACATCAAGCGGCCCCTGGCCCCGCAACTAGTCATGTTCGCCTGCGCCACCATCGGCATGGACCTGATCAGCATGAGTTCCTACGGCCTGGGCGGGGCGGCTCTGTCGACCCGCATGAACGAGCCGGGCTTTCGCCGGGGCTTTGCGTTCCTGGTCGGGGGGCTGCTGATTTCGGCCGCGATCCTGATCGTCTCGCGCGGCTGATTTCAGGACGGAAATCAAACGGGCCTTGGCGAAACCACAAAGCGCCGCCAGAGTTATCACCTAGGCCCACGACTCTGCGTCAAGGAGCGCCGCAAATGTCTCTCAAGAAACTCGCCCTGGTCGGCTAGCCCTGGCCCTCGCGGCCGGTCTGTCGGCCTGCGCCACCGCCACGCCGTACCAGCCCAAGGCTGTCTCCGGCGCAGTCACCGGCGGCTTTTCCGAACAGCGCCTGGAGGCCGACCGCTATCGCGTGTCGTTCGCCGGCAACAGCCTGACGGGCCGCGAGACGGTCGAGCGCTATCTGCTGTATCGCGCCGCCGAGCTGACCACCCAGCAGGGCTATGACTGGTTCGAGACCGCCGACCGCCGCACCGACCGCACGGCGCGCACCGTGGTCGACGCCGATCCGTTCGCCCGCCCCGGCTTCGGCTATGGCTATCCCTACGGCTACTGGCGGCCGTCCTGGCGCTATTTCGGCCCGTCCTACGGCTGGCGCAGCTGGGACCCCTTCTGGGGCGACCCCTTCTTCGCCGACCGCGCCCAGGTGCGGACCATCGAGAAGTTCGAGGCCGGCGCCGAGATCGTCATGCACAAGGGCAAGAAGCCCGAGGGCGATCCCCGCGCCTATGACGCCCGCGAGATCATGAGCAACCTGGCCAGCAGCATCGTGATGCCGGCTTCGGAGGACAGAGGCACCTCCTTCCCCCTCGATGGGGGAAGGGCCGGGGATGGGGGTGATGCGGACGGTTCAGCCGGCAAGCACCCGATCACCCCCACCCAACCCTCCCCCATCAAGGGGGAGGGCTTAGTCAGCTCGGCGCCATGCGGATCGCGCCGTCAAGCCGCACGTCCTCGCCGTTGAAGTAGCCGCATTCGATCATCGTCAGCGCAAGCTGCGCGTATTCCGCCGGGTTGCCCAGGCGCTTGGGGAACGGCACCGAGGCGGCCAGACCGGCCTTCACGGCTTCCGGCGCGCCGTTCATCAGCGGGGTGTTGAAGATGCCCGGCAGGATGCAGTTGACGCGGATGCCTTCGCTCATCAGGTCGCGGGCGATCGGCAGGGTCATGCCGACCACGCCGCCCTTGGACGCCGAATAGGCCGCCTGGCCCATCTGGCCGTCTTCAGCCGCCACCGAGGCGGTGTTGACGATCGCGCCGCGCAGGCCGTCTTCCAGCGGCTCCAGGTCCAGCATGCCCTTGGCCGACTTGGCGATGCAGCGGAACGTGCCCACCAGGTTGATCTGGATGATGCGGTCGAAGGCGTCGAGCGGGAAGTGCTTGGTCTCGCCGGTGGCCTTGTCGCGGCCGGCGGTCTTGGCCGCGTTGCCGGTGCCGGCGCAGTTGACCAGGATGCGCTCCTGGCCGATGGGCGGCGCGGGCCTTGGCGAAGCCGGCGTCGACATCGGCGTCGGACGTGACATTGACCTTGCAGAACACGCCGCCGAGTATCCTTGGCGACGGCTTCACCGCGCGCTTCGTTCATGTCGAAGATGGCGACCTTGACGCCGTGGGCGGCAAGGCTTGCGGGCGGTGGCTTCGCCGAGGCCCGAAGCGCCTCCGGTGATGACGGCGGCGACGGTGTTGTCGAGTTTCATGGACGTTCCCTCGAGGTTTGCGTTTAAGTTCGCTGTTGCAGAAGGTTTAGACCGATGAGCGCCGACGCCAAACCGTCCCCCGACGTCAACCAGATCCTGGACCCCTCCAAGGCCCTGGTTCCGGCGACGGTGAAGCTGAACGAAGAGCGCGTCGAGCGCGGCTTCCTGCCCAAGATCCGCAAGGCCGCCGCCAAGATCCCGTTCGCCGCCGACGCCCTGTCGGTGTGGTGGTGCGCCCGGGATCCGACCACCCCTGCGGCGGCCAAGGGCATGATGATGGCGGCCCTGGCCTATTTCGTCCTGCCCACCGACGTGATCCCCGACGTGCTGCCGGCCCTGGGCCTGACCGACGACGCCGCCGTGATCGCCGCCGTCATCGCCATCGTCGGCAAGAACCTCAAGCCCCGCCACAAGGACGCCGCCAAGGCGTTCCTGGCCAAGCTGTCCGCCGATGAGTGAGCCCTGGCTGTGGGGGCTGTCGGCCGCCTGCGCCCTGGCCTACGGCCTGATCTTCGTCGAACGCCCCCCGTCGGCCCTGCGCGCCCTGATCAAGTGCGGCGCGGTCGGCGCGCTGGCGGTCATCGCCTATCTGGAGGGCGGCTCGCCGCTGCTGGCCATCGCCCTGGCCTTCTGCACGCTGGGCGACGCCTTCCTGGCCGGCGACCCCAAGCGCTGGCTGCCCCTGGGCCTGGCCGCGTTCCTGATCGGACACGGGATCTATGTGCCGCTGCTGGGCGCCCATGGCGCGTCGCCGGACACGGTGTTCTGGATCAGCGCCCTGGGGGTGCTGGCGGCGGCGGGCCTGATGCTGCGCGCCCTGCGGGCGTCGCTGGGCCCCCTGCGCCTGCCGGTGATCGCCTATGTCGCGGCCATCGTCTGCATGGTCCTGGCCGCCCTGCTGCTGCCGCTGCGCTTCTGGCCCGCGATAGCGGGGGCGCTGGCCTTCATGGCCTCCGACGCCATCCTGTCGCTGGACCTGTTCAAGCAGGCCAAGCTCTTCGGCTCGCCGCGCCTGACCGCCTGGGCCATCTGGTTCCTCTACTGGGGCGGCCAGGTCGGGATCTGCTGGGGCATGCTGGGGGCCTGAGTCGGGATCGTCCGGCCGATGCGCGCGTTTCCGAGGCATGAGCCAAGCCCAGGTCGAGAAAAACCCCCGGCGGACGAGAACCTTGACCAGCATGTCGAGGAGTCGGTCGACTCGCTGGCCGCCCTGCATCGCCAGCACCACGAGGCGTCTTCCGGACTTCAGCACGGCATCGACCGCGTCACCGACCTGCTGGGCCGTCCGCTGTTCGCCCTGTCTCTGGCCGCCGGGGTAGCGGCCTGGATCCTGTTTGCCCGCCGCTCCCCGGAAGGCGTGCATGGCGCGGCCTTCGCTTGGTTGGAGCTGAGCGCCACCCTGGCGGCCCTGTTCGTCGCGGTGCTGATCCTGGTCACCCAGAGGCGCAGCGACCAGCTGTCGGAGCGGCGCGCGCAGCTGACGCTGGAGATGGCCATCGTCGCCGACAAGAAAACCGCCAAGATCGTCGAGCTGCTGGAGGCCCTGCGCCAGGACACGCCGTCCATCCGGGATCGGGCGGATGCGGAGACCAAAGCCATGGCCCGGCCCGTCGATCCCGAGGAAATCCTCAGCGCCATAGAGGTGCGCGACCCCGAGGTGGATGACTCGAAGCCTACCAGTACCGTTCCATGATCTGCCGCGACCAGTCGGGCTCTCGGTGCTCACCCCGTGGAGCGAAGCCGGCCATCACGGGCTTGATGTCCAGAACCGGCGTGCCGTCGATGGCGTCCAGACCCTCGACCTCCAGATTCAGGCCGTCCACAGCCACGATGCGGCAGATGGTGACGCCGATGCGGTTGGGCCGATTCTTGCCGCGCTGGGCGAAGATGCCGATCCGGGGCCAGGCGGTGTTGCCGCGAGGATGGCGGGCGCCGGTGACGATCTGGGCGTCGGTGACGCGGTCGAAGACATAGACCACCTCGGCGTGGCTGAAGGCTTCGAGCCCCATCAGCGCCTCGCCGTCGAACTGCTCCGCATCCAGAGCGATCCGGGCGCGGCTTGCGCCCCAGTCGTCATCCTCGGGAACATCGCGACCGCCCTCGACCCGGCCAATCGGCGTCATTGTGAAGGCCATGCGTTCCTCCCGGCTTTTCTTGGCGCTCAGGATACCCATAATCTTGATCATGATCGAAGCTCTCCTGCGCAAGATGATCAGGACCGGCGACCTCACGGCGCATCTGCCAGGGGGCCGCGTTCTCAAGGCGGGCGACGGCGCGGGCCCGCCGGTGGTGATGCGGCTGAACGGCCGGGGCCTGCGAAGGCTGGTCGCCAATCCCGGCCTTGGCCTGGGCGAAGGCTATATGGACAGCGACATCGTGCTTGAGCAGGGCTCGATGTGGGACCTCTTGCGCCTCGTCGGCGAGGGCGGTTCACGGGGTCTCAAGGGCCGGGGCTCATGGGCGACGCGGACTCGCAAGGCGATCAAGCGGCGCGTGCAGCAGGTCAATGACCGCGTGGCCTCGCGCCGCAATGTGGCCCACCACTACGACGTCTCCAACGCCCTTTACCGGCGCTTCCTCGACGCCGACATGCAGTATTCCTGCGCCTATTTCGAGCGTCCCGACATGACGCTGGAAGAGGCCCAGGTCGCCAAGAAGGCCCATATCGGCAAGAAGCTGCTGATCCAGCCCGGCATGAAGACCCTGGACATCGGCTCGGGCTGGGGCGGGCTGTCGATGACCCTGGCCCGGGACCATGGGGCCCGGATGATCGGGGTGACGCTGTCGACCGAGCAGCTGTCCCTGGCCCGCGAACGGGTGGCCGAGGCGGGGCTGGAGGACCAGGTCGAGTTCCGGCTCACCGACTATCGCGATCTGGACGAGACCTTCGACCGCATCGTCTCGGTCGGGATGCTGGAGCATGTAGGCGCGCCGCAGTTCGCCACCTATTTCCAGACGATCAAGCGGCTGCTGGATGACGATGGCGTGGCGCTGATCCATTCGATCGGCCGGGCCTCGGGGCCGGGCGCGACCAACGCCTTCACCAACAAGTACATCTTCCCGGGTGGTTACATCCCGGGCCTGTCGGAGATCGTCAGGGCGATCGAGGACGCGGGCCTGTGGATCACCGACATCGAGATCCTGCGCCTGCACTATGCCGAGACGCTGAAGCACTGGCGGCTGCGGTTCATGGCCGACCCGGAGATCCCGGCGCTGTTTGACGCCCGGTTCCGGCGAATGTGGGAGTTCTATCTGGCCGGCGCCGAGATGGGCTTTCGCCACGGCGGCCACATGGTGTTCCAGATCCAGCTGGCCAAGAAGCGCGACGGGGCGCCGCTGACGCGGGATTATATGGCTGAGAGCGCGATCGCCGCCGAAACCGCGCACACTTTCGGCTATCACGCCCTAGCCGGCGAAGGCGTACTCGGCCTTGCCGTAGACCCCCACCAGGTCGACCGCGAAGGTCGCGCCATCGGCTAGGTCGGTCAGGAAGCCGTCGTTGGCCCTGGCGTACTGGCCCACGTCGGCCTTGGCGGCTTCCGCCAGCAGCCAGCCGACCATCGCCGCCTTGGTCCCGATCCCGCCCGCGCCGTCACCGCCGTAGGACGCGAAATAGTCGACCCGGCTGTCGATCAGGGCGTGAACCTTGGCGTCGGTTGGGGTTCCGCCGAAGATGGTCGCATAGGCCTCGCGCGTGGCGTCGAACAGGCTCAGGCCCTCGTATCTGGCCGCGAAGGCGGCCTTGCCCTCGCCCACCTTGCCCAGATTGACCGCGAAGTTGATGTAGCGGTTTTCCAGATTGAACGACTGGTAGTAGGCGCTGTTGAGGTTGTTGGCGTTGGGGCCGGTCGGCGGCGACCAGATAGTCAATGCCCGGCCTGGCCGAGGGATCTTGCCCGTGAAGAACTGCGTAGGACAGCGTCGCCACCGAGGTCGTGGCGTCCGCCCGCTTTATCAGTTCAGCGACCCCTGCGTCGCCGTCCAGACGGCGTTGCCGACATAAATCGAGACGTCGCTCAGCGCTGCCGAGGCGCGCAGAATGTTGTTCGAAGCCATGTCGATCGCCGAACTGCCCGTATCGAGCTTCAGCCTATGGTCCGTGAACTGGACGGCCTCGATGCCGGACAGGGCGTCCTTGCCGTCGATGCCGGTCTTGTCGGAAATCGTCCAGGCGCCGGTCCTGATCCAGGTCAGCACGTAGCCGTCCAGCGGCCGCTTGTAGGCGGCCGCGTCGACGCCGGATCCGCCGTCGATCAGATCGTCGCCTTCGTCGCCATAGATCGTGTCGTTGCCGCCGCCGCCGTCTATGACGTCCGCGCCCTTGAAGCCGCGAAGGACATCGGCGTAGTCACCGCCCGTCATCACGTCGTCGCCCGCGAACGCATAGCGCGCGGCGCCCAGTTCCTGTCCGCCGGCCAGATAGCCGTAAAACAACGGCGCCGGCAGCGATAGGCCCGTATACCGGGTCAGCAGGGCGTTCCCGTCATAGAGGGCAATCTCGGTGATGACGCCGCCGCCGGGCCAGCCGGTCGGACCGTAGACGAAGCCTGTCCCCACGAGCTCCTCGCGGGTCCCGTCAACCAGATTGACCACGAACAGCGTCGGCGTCCGGGTGCTCGGTATCGGCTGATGAGCGCTGACGTCCGACAGCGCCGAAAAATCGACCCACGCACCAGGTCCAAGCATGAAGTTCGCCAAGGCTGCCCCCTATGAACGCCCTGGTATTCATTCGGCGACGCTCACCCTTGGACAGAGTGACGAGGCGATTGGATCAACTCAGGGCATCGATGTGGTCGCACGCGCGCCCTGCGTTCGATCTGGACCCCGGCTTTCGCCGGGGAGATCGGGTTTTGAGCTATTCCACCGTCACCGATTTGGCCAGGTTCCGGGGCTGATCCACATCCGCGCCCTTCACCACCGCCACGTGATAGGCCAGCAGCTGGATCGGGGCCGACATCACCAGGGCCGAAACCAGCGGGTCGCTGGCCGGGGCGGTGACCACCACCCGCGCGCCGGCAGGGGCGTGCTTGGCGCCCTCGGGGTCGGTGATGAACACCACCTGGCCGCCGCGCGCCATGACCTCGCTCATGTTCGAGGCCGACTTTTCAAACCAGCTGTCATAGGGCGCCAGGATGATGATCGGGGTCTGGTCGTCGACCAGGGCGATCGGGCCGTGCTTCAGCTCGCCGGCGGCATAGCCCTCGGCGTGGATATAGCTGATCTCTTTCAGCTTCAGCGCGCCTTCCAGGGCCAGGGCCGACATCGGGCCGCGACCCAGGAACAGCACGTCGCGGGCCTTGGCGATGTCGATGGCGATCTCCTTGAGCGCGTCCTCAAGGCCGATGGCCTCGGCGATCAGGCGCGGGGCTTCCAGCATCACCCGGACCAGGCGCTGCTCCTCGGCGTCGTCGATGGTTCCACGCGCCTTGGCGGCGGCCACCGCCAGGGCGATCATCACGCTGACCTGGGCGGTGAAGGCCTTGGTCGAGGCCACGCCGATCTCGACGCCACAGTGGATGGGCCAGACCACGTCGACCTCGCGGGCCATGGTCGATTCCTGGGCGTTGACCACCGCGGCGCTCTTCATGCCCCGGGCCTGGCAATAGCGCAGGGCGGCCAGGGTGTCGGCGGTCTCGCCCGACTGCGACATGGCGATCACCAGCGAGCCCGACCGCAGGGCCGGCTGGCGATAGCGGAACTCCGAGGCGATCTCGACGTCCACCGGCAGGTCGGCCAGCTGCTCAATCAGGTACTTGCCGATCACGCCGGCGATGTAGGACGTGCCGCAGGCGACGATCTGGATGCGCTCCAGGGCCTTGAAGTCGACATCGCCCGGCATGGCGCTGCGGGCGGTCAGGGCGTCGACATAGGCCGCGATGGTGCGTTGGCAGCCCTCCGGCTGGTCATGGATCTCCTTTTCCATGAAGTGCCGGTAGTTGCCCTTTTCCAGCATCACGGCCGAGGGGGCGACGATCTTGACCGGCCGGGTCACCGCCGCGCCCGAGGCGTCGAAGATCCGCGCCGAGGTGTGGTCGAGGGCCACATAGTCGCCCTCCTCCAGATAGGTCACCCGGTTGGTGAAGGGACCGACGGCCAGGGCGTCGGAGCCCAGGAACATCTCGCCCTGGCCCTCGCCCACCACCAGCGGGCTGCCCCGGCGGGCGCCCAGGATCAGGTTGTCGGCGCCTTGGATCAGCACAGCCAGGGCGTAGGCCCCGGTCAGGCGGTCCAGCGTGGCCTTGAAGGCGGTCAGCGGCTCAAGGCCCGTGGCCAGCTCGGCGTCGATCAGATGGGCGATGACCTCGGTGTCGGTGTCGCTTTCGAACATCCGGCCGGCGGCGATCAGTTCCGCCTTCAGCTCGGCGAAGTTCTCGATGATGCCGTTGTGCACCAGCGTGACGCGGCCGGCGGTCTGGGGGTGAGCGTTCCTGACATTGGGCGCGCCGTGGGTGGCCCAGCGGACGTGGCCGATGCCGTTCTGGCCGACCAGGGGCTCTTCGGCCAGGACGGCTTCCAGGTTCTTGAGCTTGCCCTGGGCCCGGCGGCGCTCGACCGTCCCGTTCACGACCACGGCGACGCCGGCCGAGTCATAGCCGCGATATTCGAGCCGCTTGAGGCTGTCGATCAGCCGGTCCGAGACGGGCCTGGTTCCGACGATGCCGATGATGCCGCACATGGGCCATGATCCTTTGTAGAACGCGGCGGTGGGACTATTGCTACCGACGCGGGATATCGAGTTGGGGCTTTAGCATTCGTGCAGACCCGTCCCTCATAAATCTGCATTTCGGATCGTTTCGCGTTCCAGCACGGCTAAATCGAGACCAGAAGACGACCATGAGCAAGCGCGCCTATTTCGGCACCGACGGCATCCGCGGCCAGGCCAACCAGCATCCGATGACCGCCGAGGTCGCCCTGCGGGTCGGCCTCGCCGCCGGCAAGCTGTTCCGGTCGCAGGACGACCGCCGCCACCTGGTGGTGATCGGCAAGGACACCCGGCTGTCGGGCTACATGATCGAGCCGGCCCTGGTCGCTGGTTTCGCCAGCGTGGGCATGGACGTGCGGCTGTTTGGCCCGCTGCCCACCCCGGCCGTGGCGATGATGACCCGCTCGATGCGCGCTGATCTGGGCGTGATGATCAGCGCCAGCCACAACGATTTCGCCGACAACGGCATCAAGCTGTTCGGGCCCGACGGCTACAAGCTGTCGGACGCCCAGGAGCTGAAGATCGAGGCCCTGATGGACGAGGGCCTGCAGGAAGGTCTGGCCCCGCCGCGCGGCCTGGGCCGGGTGCAGCGCGTCGACGACGCCCAGGCCCGCTATATCGAGATCGTCAAGGCGACCTTCCCGCGCAACATGAGCCTGGCGGGCCTGCGCATCGTGATCGATTGCGCCCATGGCGCGGCCTACAAGGTGGCGCCCCAGGCGCTGTATGAGCTGGGCGCCGAGGTCTTCCCGGTCGGCGTCGCGCCCAATGGCGTCAACATCAACGCCGACTGCGGCTCGACCCACCCCGAGGCCATGGCCAAGCTGGTGCGCGAGTATCGCGCCGATATCGGCATCGCCCTGGACGGCGACGCCGACCGGCTGGTGATCTGCGACGAGAAGGGCCTGGTCGTCGACGGCGACCAGATCATGGCCATCATCGCCCTGGCCTACGCCAAGGCCGGCAAGCTCAACGCCGGCGGCGTGGTGGCCACGGTGATGTCCAATCTCGGTCTGGAGCGGCTGCTGGCCGACAAGGGCCTGAAGCTGGAGCGCACCAGTGTCGGCGACCGCTATGTGATGGCCCGCATGCGCGAGGGCGGCTTCAACCTGGGCGGCGAGCAGTCTGGCCACGTGATCCTGTCGGACTTCTCGACCACGGGCGACGGCCTGATCGCCGCCCTGCAGGTGCTGGCGGTGATGATCGAGACCGGCAAGCCGATGAGCGCCCTGGGCCGTCAGTTCGAGCCGGTGCCGCAGCTCCTGGAAAACGTCCGCTTCGCCGGCGGCAAGCCGCTGGAGGCCAAGACCGTGAAGGAGGCCATCGCCGACGGCGAGGCCCAGCTGAACGGCTCTGGCCGCATCGTCGTGCGCCCCTCGGGCACCGAACCCCTGATCCGGATCATGGCCGAGGGCGACGACCCGGCCCTGGTCAAGAAGGTGGTCAAGTCGATCGTCTCGGCGGTGAAGGCGGCCTAGGCAAGACCGGGATCGCGACCGCCCAGGCGGCCGCGACTCCCGCAGCGCTAGAGCCTTTTAGCTTCATATGGAATCATATGAAGCGTTCAAAAAGGCTCTAAATCATACACTTAGAGCGCGATAGCCGCCGAAACCGCATACACTTTCGGCTATCGCGCTCTAGAACTTCACGGCCAGCGAGACGCTGTAATTGCGGCCCGGCTGGGTATAGGCGTCCTTGACGGTGGAATTGTCGGCCAGGCCCCGCGCGTCGCTCCACCACGCATAGGTCTCGTCCGTCAGGTTGAAGACCCCGCCGCGCAGGGTGATCGCTTCGGTGAGATTCCAGAACGCGGTGACGTCGTAGACGGTGAAGGCCGCCGGCATCCAGCAATAGTCGGACGAGGTGACGGCGACCCCGGTCGCCGAGCACTTGACGCCCGCGCGGCCGGCGGACTCGCGGGCGGCGTGAACGGCGCTGAGCTGACCGCCAAACCGGCCGTTCGGATCGCGATAGGCCAGCCCCGCCGTCAGCTTGACCGGATCGATCGAGGCCAGAGGTGTCTTGACGCCGTTGGCCTCGGAATGGCCGCGAGCGTAGGAGGCCGCGCCACGCGCAGTGAAGCCTTGGCCCAGGGCGACGTCGAGCGTGGCCTCGGCGCCGGCGATCTGCGCCTGCGACAGGTTCACATACTGATAGACCGCCGGGTTGGCGGCGGTGAAGGCGCCGCGCACCAGAACCTGCTCGATGAAGTCATCATACTGGCCGGTGAAGCCCGTGGCGCTGAACCGCCAGGTGGGACGGTGCAGGCGAACGCCCGCCTCGAAGGTCTGGCTGGTCTCGGGCTTCAGATCCGGGTTGGACACCGACATGTAGTTCGAAACCAGGTTGGCGAAGCCGTTGTTCACCTGAGACGGTGACGGCGCCTTGAAACCCGCTGCGGCGTTGGCGAACACGGTCACCAGGTCGGTCGCCTTCCACACCACGCCCAGTTTCGGGCTCAGATGCGAGTCGCTCTGGCTGGCCGGAACATTGGCGGTGAACAGGGCGTCGCGCTTGGGCTCCAGCTTGAAATAGTCCAGGCGCACGGCGGGATAGACGGTCACCGCGCCCACGGCGATCTCGTCCTGCAGATAGGCCCCGGCCAGGGTGTAGTCAGTGGTCGGGAAGGCGCGGGTGGGGAACACCTCGCCGGCCGGCGGGACCGTGCCGTCGCGCACGCCCTCCTGACGGGTGATCGAGGCGTCGCCGCCCCAGACCAGCCTGTGAGTCAGACCGCCGAACCTCGCCTGGCTGTTCAGCTCCAGGGCGCGCCGAACACGCGGTTGTCGAACGTGGCGTCGCGGGTGCGATCGACGGCGGTATTGCGGTCCTCGGCCGAGAACTGCCGGGTCTCGCTGTCTTGATAGTAGAGGGTCGTGGTCGCCGTCTTGATCACGCCCTGGCCGCCGGTGAAGCGATGATCGAGGGTGACGCGGTCGCGGCGCATCTTGTCGAAGGCGGTCAGGCCCAGGACGCTGGTCGAGGCCAGGGGCGGCTTGGCGATGGCGCTCAGGACAGTCCAGTCTGTCCCGCTGTCGAGGTGGTCATAGGTCAGGCGGACGCGGTTGTTGTCATTCCAGTGGAACACCGCTCGGCCGAGCACGGCGTTGGAGTGGTTGTCCTCGGGATTGGCCGTGGTGCGGTCGGTATTGGCCGAATCGTTGGTTCCGGCCGTCTCTTGGCCCTCGCCGTCGCGGCGGGTATAGGCCAGCAGGCCTTCCCAGCGGCCTTGCCGGCCGGCGGCCAGCAGGCTCTCGGTTGTGCTGTTGTCGGCTGAGGCATAGCCGGCGCGGGCCCGTAGGCTGAAGGTCTCTCCGGCCTTGAGCAGGTCGGACGGATCCTTGGTGAAGAAGCTGACCGAACCGGCCAGGCCGTCGCTGCCATAGAGGGCCGAAGCCGGGCCGCGCACGATCTCGACCGATTTCAGCAGGTCCAGGTCGACATAGTCGCCGCGTCCCATGTTCTGGGCGCCGAAAGCGTAGCCGTCGGGCACGCGCACGCCGTCCACCAGGATCAGAACGCGGTTGCCTTCCAGACCGCGAATATTGAAGCCGGCATTGCCGTCCCGGCCGGTCGAGGATCCGGCGGCGGTGAACCGGGCCGGGGCTCGACGCACCGACACGCCGGGCTCGAAGCGCGCCAGGTCCTTGATGTCCTTGACCAGCCCGTCCTCGATCTCCTGGCTGGAGATCACGCTGGCCGTCACCGGGGCCTCATCCACCCGCTTTTCCGAACGGGTCGCGGTCACGGTCACCTTGTCCAGTTCGGTGGCGGCGTCGGTCGCGGTCTCGGCGGCCAAGGCTCCCCCGGTGGAGAGCAGAGCCGTCACCGAGACGGCGGCCAAACGGCTGAATGAGGATCGAGACATGCAGTCCCCCTGACGGCTACAGATGCGAACGCCTCGCATCTTTCGGGGGTCGAGCTACGGATGTCTCTGGCTTTGGTCAAGCTAAATGAGATTGATTCTCAGAATCACTCACAATAAGGAGGGCGCCACCCGCTTCGCTCCTGGAGATCGTCATGCGACGCTCGCTGTCACCCTTCGCTCCGTTCCCCGCCGGTCTCGCGGCGGCTGTCGCCCTGGGCGCGCACGGCGCGGCCCTGGCCCACTCGCCCTATCTGTTGCCCAGCACATTCGACGCCACGAACCGCAAGCTGGTCACGGTGCAGGGCGCGTTTTCAGAGAGCTTTTTCAGCCCCGAAGTGGTGATGAAATCGGAGTCCTGGGCGGTGGTGGGTCCTGATGGAGTCCGCACATCGCTCAGCCCCACCAATCTGCGCGAAGTGGCTCTGGTCGAGGCGCCGATCGAGCAGGCCGGCACCTATCGCATCACCTCCGGCCTGCGGGTCGGGCGTACGGCCAAGGCCGTGCTGGTCAAGGGCGACTGGGTGTTCATCGAGGGGCCAAACGCAGCGCCCGCCGGCGCAACGCCGGTCGACATGCAGAGCCTGACCCAGGCCGAGGTCTATGTGACGCGCGGCGCGCCCAGCTCCGCCGCCCTGACCCCGATCGGCAAGGGTCTGGAATTTGTCGCCGTCACCCATCCCAGCAGCATCTTCACGGGCCAGAACGCCCTGTTCGTCGTGCTGTTCGACGGCAAGCCCCTCAAGCAGCAAGCCATCAGCCTGAGCGCCGGCGACGCGCGCTATGCCGAGGACCAGCCCCCGTCGGTGACCCTGGTCAGCGACGATCAGGGCCGGTTCACCGTCAAGGTGGCCCGCTCGGGCGTCTACCAGATGCAGACCCGCTATCGCGTCGCCCCGGTCGCCGAGGGCCAGCCCGGCCAAAGCTACACCTACGCCCTGACCTTCGAATCCCTGCGCTAAGGACCTGTTCCCATGAAGCTCAAGACCCTCTGCCTGACCGCCGCCCTGCTGGGCGTCGCCGCCCCCGCCTTCGCCGCCTCGCACGCCCGCGACACCTTCATCAAGGAGCAGGACCTCAATGGCGACGGCGCCGTCAGCAAGGAAGAATTCAAGGCCGGCCGCGAAAAGCAGTTCGCCGGCATCGACGCCGACACATCGGGCGCGCTGTCGCACGACGAATATGTCGGGGAGTTCACGACGCGCCTGACCCGGCGCCTGGCCGCTTCGACCGAGACGGCCGAGAAGAAGGACGAGGACCGCGTGCGCCAGTTGCGCCAGGCCGAGGTGCGCTTCGGCGTGCTCGACACCGACAAGAGCGGCGGCATCACCCCGGCCGAGTTCGACTATTCCGGCTGGCGAATGTTCGTGACCCACGACACCAACAAGGACGGCGTCGTTTCGGCGGCCGATCCGGTGACCGAGGATCAGGGCTGATCGCGCCTGCCGAAAGCCTCTGATTTCACCCCACCTTGGGCGCCTTCAGCCGGCGTTTGTTGACGTGGTGGCTGGGGGCCTCGGCCTGCACTTCCTCGGGGTATTCGCCCTTGAAGTAGTAGCGCTGCCAGGCCTCCTTGGTGGCCTCGGGGTCGCGCTTGAAGATCAGGCTGTTGAACTCGGTGCGCTTGTCGGCCCAGGCGTCGTACTGGCGGCGCAGGTCCTGGTTGCTGTTCATCGAGCGGATCACCGGCTGGACGTTGTCCATCGCCTTGTCCTGGATCAGCATGATGAAACAGAACGGCTCGCCCTTTTCGAAGCGCACCGTGCCGGGGCGGGTGAACAGCCAGTTCATCGTGAACGGAAAGGGCAGCCAGTCGGTCTCGACCAGGCCGGCCAGGGGCTGGATACCATCCTTGATATGGTTGGGCGGACCCATGGTCAGGGTCGACCAGCCCGGCGGAGTGCGGAACAGATAGCCGGTGTGGAAGGTCACCGTGCCGCGCGAGAAGTGCGACTTCACGAAATCGGTAAAGCCCGGATAAGGATGGTCGGGCCGGAAGCTGATGCAGTTCTGGTGGGCTCCGCCGTCCCAGGTCATCGAGAAGCCGACCGGGCACAGGATCTCCCAGCCCGAGGTGTTGGCCATCGACAGCGGCAGGCAGCGATAGGGATGGCGATCGGCGAAGTGATCCATCCACGCCCGCTGCGGGCGGCCCGGCACGATCTCGGGCGGACGGTTCTCGGTGGGATAGCACTCCAGTTCCATGCCGATTGTCTTCCTGTTCCTGACCCTTGGGTCTGCTTAGCGCTCGCGAGGCGACGTCGTCCAGCTTCCCGAACGCCCACTCCAGACCTCCGTCTCCCCGGCGAAGGCCGGGGAGAGCGGAGTTTGGGGGCGATGGCTGTCGACATCTCCCCCTAAAACCCTCCCATGAAGACCCGCGCCGACCTGTTCGCCTTTTTCGACGCCCATGGCGTCGCCCATTCCACCCTCGACCACCCGCCGGTGTTCCGCGTGGAGGAGGGCCTGGAGATCAAGGCCGCCATGCCCGGCGGCCATACCAAGAACCTGTTCCTCAAGGACGCCAAGGGCCAGCTATGGCTGATCTCGGCCCTGGGCGAGACGGTGATCGACCTCAAGCGCCTGCACCACGTGATTGGCTCGGGCCGGCTGTCGTTCGGGCCGGAAGCCCTGATGGTGGAAACGCTGGGCGTGAGGCCCGGATCGGTCACCGCTTTCGGGCTGATCAACGACACCGAGCATCGCGTCCGTTTCGTGCTCGACGCGGCCCTGGCCGCCGCCGACCCGGTCAATTTCCACCCGCTGGGCAATGACGCGACGACGGCCGTGAGCCAGGCGGGCCTGCGCGCCTTCCTGGCCGCCCTGGGGGTCGAGCCGATGATCGTCGACTTCGAGGCGATGGTCGTCGCGTCTTAAGCCTTCCCCGCGATTGCGGTTGTCGCCTTGAGGGACCATCTTCCCCGTTACCGCGTTCCTGCCTGCATGAGAGACTTTCGATGAGCCTGATCGGCGAAAAGCCCGCCCCTCTTCAAGCCGGGGGCCAAGCCGGCGGGAAAAGCGCGCACATCAAGGACGGCACCGACGCCAGCTTCATGGCCGACGTCATCGAGGCGTCGAAGACCCAGCCGGTCATCGTCGACTTTTGGGCCACCTGGTGCGGCCCCTGCCGCACGCTGACCCCGGCCCTGGAAAAGGCCGTCGCGGCCGCCGGCGGCGCGGTCAAGCTGGTCAAGATCGACGTCGACAAGAACCCCGGCTATTCGGGCCAGTTGCGCGTGCAGTCGATCCCGACGGTCTATGCCTTCGTCAACGGCCAGCCGGTCGACGGTTTCCAGGGCGCTGTGCCCGAGAGCGAGATCAAGGCCTTCATCGCCCGCATCTCCGGCCCGCCGGCGCCCAGCGATCTGGACGCCCTGCTGGCCATGGGCAAGGAGTCGCTGGACCTGGGCGACCTGGGCGGCGCGGCCCAGGCCTATGCCGAGGCCCTGCGGATGGACCCGGAAAACGTCAAGGCGCTGGGCGGTCTGGCCCGCTGCTATCTGGACGGCGGCGATCTGGAGCGCGCCGCCGAGGTGGCCGCCATGGCCCCGGTGGGCGCCAAGGACGCCCAGCTGGAAAGCGTTCGCGCCGCCCTGGCCCTGGCCGCCGACGCCCCGTCGGAGACCTCCGCGTTCGAGACGCGCCTGGCCGCCGATCCCGACGACCACGAGGCCCGCTTCGAGCTGGCCAAGGCCCTGGCCGGCGCCGGTCATCTGCAGGCGGCGTCCGACCACCTGCTGACCATCATCGCCCGCGATCGCGCCTGGAACGACGACGCGGCCCGCAAGCAGCTGCTGACCGTGTTCGAGGCCGCCGGCGCGATGTCGGAAGTCGCCAAGGCGGGCCGCAAGCGCCTGTCCTCCATCCTGTTCAGCTAGGGAAACGCCGATGCCGGGAGCCTTTCGAAGGATCAGCGACCTGCCGCTGGTGATCCCGGTGTTCCCGCTGGACGGGGTGCTGCTGCTGCCCGGCGGGCAGCTGCCGCTCAACATCTTCGAGCCGCGCTACCTCAACATGCTGGACGACGTGATGTCGGGCGAGCGGATGATCGGCATGATCCAGACGCGCCACACCCTGGGCGGCGGCGGAGGGGAAGACCATCACCCAAGCCTGGCCCCGATCGGCTGCGCCGGACGGGTGACCAGCTTCGCCGAGACCAGCGACGGCCGCTATCTGATCACCCTGACCGGCGTCTGCCGTTTCCGCGCGGGCGACGAACTGCCGGTGCGCACGCCCTATCGCCAGGTGCGCGCCGACTTCACCGCCTTCGAGGCCGACCTGCGCGAGGACGACGAGAGCAGCGCGCCGCCGATGGACCCCAAGGTCCTGCTGGCCGCCCTGCGCCGTTATCTCGACCACCGCGGCCTGGCCATCGACTGGACCAGCGCCGAGTCCGCGCCCTCCGACGCCCTGATCAACAGCCTGGCCATGGCCCTGCCGTTCGACGCGATGGAAAAGCAGGCCCTGCTGGAGGCCCCCACCATGGCCGACCGCCGCGAGACCCTGGTGGCCCTGCTGGAGATCGACGCAGCCGTCGGCGAAGACGACGATCCTCCCTCCATTCAGTAGCCCCCTCTATCCAGACGGAAGGCTCGCCGGTAGAAGAAGACGCATGACCGCGACCCCCACACCGCCGCCCGCCGAGATCGATCCGCGCCTGCTTGAGGTTCTGGTCTGCCCCGTCACCCGCGCGTCGCTCGACTACAACCGCGCGCGCGGCGAGCTGGTCAGCCGCACGGCCAAGCTGGCCTATCCGATCCGCGACGGCGTACCGATCATGCTCCCGGAAGAAGCCCGTACGCTGGAAGACGGCGAGTAGCCGCGAGGCTAGATCGCCTGCCCGCGCAGCAGCCGGGGCAGGTCCCCGACCGCGCCGCCGGCCTCGTGCATGAAGAACCGGCGGGCCGGGGCGATGCGGTTGACGGCCGCCAAGCCGATACCCCGCGCGGCGCGCAGGATCGGGTTGTCGTTCGAGAACAATCGCACGAAGCCGTCGAAGGCCAGGGCGTTGGTCACGGTGTCAAACCGCCGCCAGCGGGCATAGCGCTCCAGTACCACATCGCTGCCGATATCCTCGCCGCCGCGCATCGCCTCGACCAGTACCTCGGCCAGCGCCGCAGCGTCCTTCAGGCCCAGATTCAGGCCCTGACCCGCGATCGGGTGCACGCCATGGGCGGCGTCGCCGATCAGGGCCAGGCGCGGGGCGACCATGCGCTCGGCCAGCTGCAGCGACAGCGGATAGACGAAGATCGGGCCGACGATCTCGACATCGCCCAGGAACTCGCCGAACCGGCGCATCAGATGGGCGTGGAACATCTCCGGCCGCGCGTCGCGCAGGGCCTCGGCCCGGGTGGTGCTCTCGGTCCAGACCAGGCTGGCGCGATTGCCGGTCAGCGGCAGGATCGCGAACGGGCCGCTGGGCAGGAAATATTCGTGGGCCACGCCCTCGTGCGGGCGCTGCATCTTCACGGTGGCGACCACGCCGCTCTGGCCATAGCCCCAGCCGATGTCGCCGATCCCGGCCGCCTTGCGCAGCATCGAGCCGCGACCTTCGGCGCTGACCGCCAACGGGGCCGACAGCACTCGGCCGTCGGCCAGGGTCACCCGCGCCCCGGCGGCGTCGACCTCAAGGCCCTTGGCGGCCATCGGCGCGATGACCGGAAGGCCCTTGTCGGTCACGGCCTGGGACAGGGCGGCGCGGATCTGGCGGTTCTCGATCAGATAGCCCAGGGGCTCGCCGTCCGAGCGGTCGGCGATCTCGCTGGAGTCAAAGCGCAGGAAGGCCGGCGAGGCGCCCCGGGCGGCGGCCCCGGGCGTACGGCCGTCGGTCACCAGGATCTGCTCGATGCGCTGGGCGTGGGGCTCCAGGGCCTCGCCCGCGCCGATGGCGCGCCACTGGCGGAAACTGGAATAGGCGATGGCCGACGAGCGCCCGTCAAAGGTCGTGGCCAGCTGGGCTTCGAACGGTTGGGGATCGACCAGCAGGGGTTTCAGTCCCCCCGAAGCCAGGGCGAGAGCCAGGGTGGACCCGGCCATGCCGGCTCCCGCGATGATCACATCGGCGTCGTGCGTGCGCATGGGGCGGATATGGGCCTGAGCGGGGAGGGTGTCTAGGGGAAGTGTGGCGACCACTTGCCCCCTCCTGGCTGCTGCGCAGCCGTCCTCCCCCGGAGGGGGAAGACGAGATCATCTTCCCCCTCCGGGGGAGGAGCGCCAAAGGCGCGGAGGGGGCGAGTGCGCCACATCCCCCCGCCCCCTTTTGGAAAAACTCCCGCCAAGTGCTATATCCCGCCCCTGACCCCTTAAATCCCCGACCCCGGACCGCCCCTTGAGCGTCACCCTTGATCTGTCGCGCGTCTCCGGCGCGGCTCCCGCGACCAAGCCGCTGATCAACCTGTCGGGCCTGACCCGGCCGCAGATGATCGCCGCCCTGACCGAGTCGGGCGTCGCCGAGCACGGCAAGGCCAAGATGCGGGCGACCCAGGTGTTCCGCTGGATCCACCATCGCGGCGTCACCGATTTTGCGATGATGACCGACGTCGCCAAGGAAACCCGCGCCCGTCTGGCCGAGGTGTTCACCATCGCGCGGCCCGAGATCGTCGAGCGCCAGGTGTCCAAGGACGGCACCCGCAAGTGGCTGATCCGCATGGCCCCGGGCATCGAGGTCGAGGCGGTCTATATTCCGTCGGTCGGTCGGGCCGGCGCCCTGTGCGTCTCGAGCCAAGTGGGCTGCACGCTCAACTGCAGCTTCTGCCACACCGGCACCCAGGCCCTGGTGCGCAACCTGACCGCCGCCGAGATCGTCGCCCAGGTGCAGGTGGCCAAGGACGACCTGGCTGAATGGCCGTCCGACAAGGACGACCGCCTGCTGAGCAACATCGTGTTCATGGGCATGGGCGAGCCGCTCTACAACATGGGCTCGGTCGCCGACGCGATCGAGATCATCAGCGACAACGAGGGTATCGGCATCTCGCGCCGCCGCATCACGGTCTCGACCTCGGGCGTCGTGCCCCAGCTCCAGGCCCTGGGCGAGAAGACCCAGGCCATGCTGGCTATCAGCCTGCACGCCACCAACGACGCCCTGCGCGATGTGCTGGTGCCGCTGAACAAGAAGTACCCGCTCGACCAACTGATCGCCGGCATCCGCGCCTATCCCGGCATCAGCAACGCCCGCCGCGTGACGTTCGAATATGTGATGCTGAAGGGCGTCAATGACAGCCCTGACGAGGCCCGCGCCCTGATCAAGCTGATCAAGGGCATTCCGGCCAAAATCAACCTGATCCCGTTCAATCCCTGGCCGGGCAGCGACTACCAGTGCTCGGACTGGGCCGCGATCGAGGCCTTCGCGGCGATCGTCAACAAGGCCGGCTATTCCTCGCCGATCCGCACGCCCAGAGGCCGCGACATCCTCGCCGCCTGCGGCCAGCTGAAGAGCGAGAGCGAGAAGGTCCGCGCCAGCGCCCTGCGCCAGCTGTCGATAGCGGCGATGGCCGGGGTGCTGGATGATGACGAGGACGAGGGGGCGGTCTAACTCCGCTCATCCCTGCGGAAGCGGGGACCTAAGCTGGGATTCAGTTAGGCCCTCGGTTAGCGCGGCTTGGGTCCCCGCTTTCGCGTGGATGAGCGGGGATGGGGATCAGCGCCCCCTCTACGCACCCTCCCAAACCCGTGATAGTCATCTCCCATCAGTTCCGGGGGTTATCGCGTTCATGCCGTCCCAGCTTCAGTCGCCCGAGGTCCAGGCCTTCGCCACGGGGTTCCCCGTCACCCTGCTGCATGCCGGCGTGACCCTGTTCATGCTGATCATCGGCACGACGCTGTATGCGATGCTGACCCCGCACCGCGAGATCAAGCTGATCCGCGAGGGCAATTCCGCCGCCGCCCTGTCGCTGGGCGGAGTGATGGTGGGCCTGGCCATTCCGCTGGCGGTGTCGCTGATGGCCTCGACCTCGGTGATCGAGATCGTCATCTGGGGCGCGGCCACCATCGCCGTGCAGCTGCTGGTGTTCCGCGTCACCGACATGGTGCTGCAGGGTCTGCCCGAGCGTATCCATGAGGGCGAGGTCGCCGCCGCCGCCCTGCTGGTGGGCGCCAAGCTGGCCACCGCCCTGATCCTCGCCGCCGCCGTGGCCGGCTGATCAGGAAAGGCGAGGGCGACGTCCCGTGCATTTCCCCAAGCTTCCCGACTGGCTGGTCTATGCCGCCGCCGTCAGCGCCCTGCTGATCGTCGCGGTGGGCCGGCAGGAGCGCTCCGACGCGCCGCCGCCGCCGCCGCCGGTGCCGGGCGAGGAGGGCCTGCCGCTGGGCCCGGCTTCGCCGTTCGACCCCGCCATCGTTGTGCAGGTGCCGGCCAAGCCCGAGCCGGGATCGGGCACCGCCTTCTCGGTGGGCGATGACGGCACCTGGCTGACGGCTCGCCATGTGGTCGACGGCTGCAAGTCGGCCGCCATTGTCGTGGCCGACGGACGCGGCGTGGCCGCGCGCATCACCATCGACCCGCGCGCCGACGCGGCCATCCTGACCACCGAGGGCGGGGCCCCGGCCGTGCCGCTGGGTCTGGAAGAGCCCCTGCGTCGCGGGGCGCGGGCCTATCATCCGGGCTTCCCGCAGGGCCATCCGGGCGAGGCCGCCTCGCGCCTGCTGGGCCGCGAGAACCTGGTCGTCCACGGACGCGGCGCCCGCACCGAGCCGGTGCTGGTCTGGGCCGAGGTCGGCCGCACCGACAATCTCAAGGGCACGCTCGCTGGTCTTTCGGGCGCGCCCGCGCTCGACAATGCCGGCCGGGTGATCGGGGTGACCGTGGCCGAGAGCCCGCGTCGCGGCCGCATCTACACCACGGCCCCCGAGACCCTGAAGACCCTGCTGGGCCCCCGCCGCCGCCACGGCGCCGACACCGCCATGGGCGAGGCGATCACCACCGAGAACTACGGCCGCGTCGCCGACGGTTTGCGACGCGATTTGCGGGTGGCGCAGGTGGTTTGCTTGGGGGTTTAGGTCGGCAAGTCCTCCCTCTGAAGGGGGAGGAGATCGCGAAGCGATCGGAGGGGGCAGTGCTGCTGACTCGTTGCGGTCTTCCCCCGCCGGCCCCCGATCAAGTCGGGGACCGCCTCCCCCTTCAGGGGGAGGACTTTCAGGCCGTCTCTTCGACCGCCCCGGCCTTGCCGATATCCCCCTGCCGCGCCGCGACCAGGAACGACAGCACGATGGCCACCACGCCGATCAGGGCCGTGTAGATGAAGAAGGCCGTATAGCCCGCCGCCATGGCCGGGGCGCTGACGCCCAGCTTGGCGCCGGCGGCGGTGAAGCTTTCCGGCGGCAGGCGGGTGAACAGGCCCTTCAGCGCGCCGATTGGTCCGCCGACCTCCGCCGCCTTGGCCGAGGCCTCGACGATCCGTCCGGACTGCGAGGCGATCAGCTTGCCGGGCAGGGAATAGAGCGAGGCGAATAGGGCGTACTGGGTCGCCGTGAAGCCCGCCGTGGTCAGGCTGGACATGTAGGTGATCAGGGCCGTGCCGGCGACGCCGCCGGCCAGGTTGTCGATGCAGATCGAGGCGAACAGCATGCCGGTGTGGTGGCCGCTCATGGCCAGCAGGGCGAACATCAGGTTGCTGATCGGCTGGGCGAAGGCGCCGATGATCAGGGCCTTCATCAGGCCAAAGCGCGCCACGATCACCCCGCCCAGGAACACGCCGATCATCGAGGCGATGATGCCGAACACCTTGCGGATCTCGGCGATCTCGGTGAGCGAAAAGCCCATGTCACGATAGAACGGGTTCATGATGTTGAGCACGAAGTCCGATACCCGATAGACGCAGATCGTCGCCAGGATCAGGCCCGCCACGCCCGCGAACCGGGTCAGGAACTCTTTCAGGGGCGCGCCCAGGGCGGTCGACAGATAGACGCCGGGCTTGGTGGGAACCCTGGGGATCGGCCAGGCGGCGATCACCACGACGGCGAGACCGGCCAGTACGCCCGCCAGTTGCAGCCAGACGCCGTTGGGCTTGGCCTTCCAGGCCGCTTCCAGGGCTTCGCCGCCGACGAACCTGGATAGCAGGCTGGCGTCGCCCGACAGGCCCGAGCCGACCAGCAGGGCGCCGATCAACAGCACGGCCAGACGGGCCAGCCACTCGCCGACTTCCAGGGCCTTGGGCTGGGTGACGCCGCCGGTGTTGATCTCTCGAATGACGTGCGCTCCCTTGGCGCGGCCAGAACAGCGGCGACGCCCAGAAGCATCAGCGCGGCCATGGCGGCGTAGGAAAAGCGCCAGCTGTAGGCCTCGGCGAGGATCAGGGGCGGCGGCCCCGGCCACGATCATCGCGATGCGGTAACCCCACTGGTAGGCGGCCGCCATCGGCCCCTGCCGGGCGTCATCGGCCGCCTCGATCCGCCAGGCGTCGATGACGATGTCCTGGGTGGCGGTGGCGAAGCCGACGATCACGGCCAGTATCGCCATCAGCGGCAGATTGGTCGCGGGATTGACCCCGGAAATGGCCATCAGGCCCAGGATGATCACAGCCTGGCAGGCCAGCATCCAGGCGCGGCGATGGCCCACCAGTCCGTGCAGCACAGGAATGCTGGTGCGGTCGATCAGGGGCGCCCAAAGGAACTTGAACGAGAACGACAGCAGGGCCAGGCTGAAGAAGCCGATCACCGCCAGCGACAGGCCCGCATCGCGCAGCCACAGCGACAGGGTGTCGAAGATCAGCATGTAGGGCAGGCCGGAACTGAACCCCAGGCCCAGCATCACCAGGCTGCGACGCTCGCCAAAGAAGGCGAGGGTCTGCAGCAGCGTCTTCTTCGGCGCGGCCTGAGTGTCGTCGGTCATGTCGTCCCCCGCCCAGGCGGGACAGGCCCGCCGACTAGCCGGCGACCTTGGCCCGCGTCGCGGTTTTCGTCCAGACGCCGGGAGCCCCGGCCCCGGTCCAGCGGGTCAGCATGTCGCGCAGGGCGCCGTGGGTGAGCGGCTTGACGAGGAAGTCGTTCATGCCGGCCCCCAGGCACAGGCGGCGGTCCTCGTCGAAGGCGTCGGCGGTCAGGGCCACGATCGGGGCGGTGACGCCCCGGGCGCGCAGCTCGCGGGTGGCCTCCACGCCGTTCAGGCCCGGCATGCGCAGGTCCATCAGGATCAGGTCGTAGCTGTTGCTGGACAGGGCCGCGACGGCCTGGTCGCCGCCGGCCACGCGATCGACCTTGCAGCCCTCGCGCTCCAGCAGGGTGCGGGCCAGCAGGGCGTTGATCGGATTGTCCTCGGCCAGCAGCACCCGCACGCCCGGCGCCAGGGCCTCGGCGATGCGGTCGTCCTCGGCCGGTCGCTCGGCCCGCAGCGGGCTCTGGGTGGTGGCCTGCAATACCTGGGCGACGATTGAGGCGGCGCGTAGCGGCTTGATCAGATAGCCGCTGAAGCCGGCGCTCTTCAGCCGGTCGATGCGGCCGCGCTGGTCGGGCGTCAGCAGCACCACGGCCGGTCGGTCGGCCGGCGGCTTCAGCGCTCCGCGCGGACCGGCCAGGGCGGCGTCGTGCAGCAGCACCGCGTCGGCGGGAGCCAGCTTCAGCGCCGAGGCTACGTCGGCGGCGACGAAGGCCCGGCCGCCGGCGGCCTCGACCTGGCGGGCGGTGGCGATGCGGACGATGGCGTTGGGCGAGGCGACGGCCACGGACTTGCCGGCCAGCGGCTGGCCAGCGGAATAAGGAGAGACGATCTCGAACGGGGCCTCGAACCAGAAGTCGGCGCCCTGGCCGACCTCGCCGCCGACCCCGGCCTGACCGTTCATCGCGCGGGCCAGCCGCGCCACGATGGCCAGGCCCAGGCCCGCCCCGCCCAGCTGGGTGTGGTGCGACGTGTCGGTCTGGACAAAGGCCTTGAAGATCCTGTCGCGGGCCTCGGGCGCCACGCCCGGCCCGGTGTCGGTGACGGAAAAGCGCACGCGGCCCTCGGACGATCGCTACGGCGCTCAGGGAGCACGCCGCCGCGGCTCAGTGAACTTCACGGCGTTTCCGACGAGGTTCAGCAGGATCTGCCGCAAGCGATCCCTCGTCGGCCAGCACGATCGGCAGGTCGGGCGACACAGCCCAGGCGATCTCGATACCCTTCTCGTGGGCTCGAGGGCTCATCAGTTCGGCCACCTGACGCAGCAGGCCCTCGATGTCCGTCGGCGCATGCGTCAGCTCAATGTCCGTCGCGCCCAGGCGGGCGAAGTCCAGCACGTCATTGACCAGCGCCAGCAGGTGATCGCCGCTTTCGCGCAGGGCGGTGACATAGGACCGCTGCTCGGCCGTCAGGCGCGTGCCCTCCAGCAGACGGGCCATGCCCAGCACGCCGTTCAGAGGGGTGCGGAACTCGTGGCTCAGCGTGCCGAGCTGTTCAGGCGTGATGCCGGCGGGGGCGCGGGGAGTGGTCATGGGCAGCGACCCTAGCGTGTACGACTTAACGGGCAGTCAAAGCGGCGCGGTCTTGCGCCCTGGCGACAGGGGGAGCGCTGGCCCGGGCTCAACCCGTGGAAGATCCGCGAGCCGGCGTCGTCGGCTCACTGAAAGTCGCACGCCTTCACAGGGTCGGTCGCCGTCGGATCGAGGACAAGTCGCTGATAGCTGACGGTCCCACCGCCCTGGGGAAGAAAGCGGACCGCGCGGGCGTCGCCGCCGGGGGTTTGGATCAGCAAATCGTAAGGGCGAGTCGCATCGCCGTTGGTCCCCGAGACCTTGCGCACGATGGTCATCCCGTCTCGCAGGCCCGCTCTAAAGGCGCTCCCCTCCGGCTTCACCTGAGTGACCATGAGACGTCCGTCCGGGGCTGCTACCGGCTCGAAGCCAAGGTCGAAGCCGGGTGCCGTGACGGTCTCCAGCTTGCCGCAGGGCGAAAAGACATCTTCGGGCAGCGCGATCATCGCGCCTTTATCGACATAGGTGGCCAGATCCTTGCCGACATCGACGCCTGCCCGGGCCATCGCCGCGATGAACAGGTCCGTCACGGCGACGTGCGGACTTTGCCGGAAGGCTTGAGCCTGCGCGCGCATCACGGCGTCGAGGCTTTGGCCGCGCTGGCGCAGGCGCCAGTCCCAGAGGGCCGCCAGCATCGCGCCGCGCTGATAGGCGATCTTCTCGGCGTCAGGATCGGTCCAGAAGGCTTCGGCGGCTTGCGCGCCCGGCATCGTCTTCGCCGGTGAAACGCCGTAGCCCCGAAGCGTCTCATTCCAGGCCTCCGCGAACGCGGCCGGTGAGAGAAGGCGCGCCCGCTGGAGCAGACGACGCGCATAGAAGTCGGTGAACCCTTCGCTGAACCAATAGCCCTTTGGACCGATGGGCGCGCCCAATCGGACCGGATTCCAGGCATGGAACAGTTCGTGCGCCAGGAAAGGCCGCAGGTCTTGCCTCGTCATGCTGGACGAAGCGACCATCGCGAAGGCGCCTTCTTTCCACGTCCCGCTGAAGGATTGGTTCGGGCCGGTTTCAAGGCTGGAAGCGGCGACGAGATAGGGCTCGGCCGGATCATCGGCGAAGAAGTCGCGCTCGGCTTTCAGGATCGTGGCCAGATCCGTCGCCAGTTCGGCGTCGGTGAACGGATACTGCCCCCGGATGGCCAGGCGCACAGGGCCGCTTTGAACGACCCGCAGATCGCGTCCGCCGATGAAGACGCTATGCCTCGGATCCGTCGTCCGCGTGTGGTCCAGGCTGGAGGCATGTCCAAACCCCGCGGGCCAACCGCTCCACGTCAACGCGATCGGCGCGTCAGGGCGTTCCGCTACGGTCGCGAGAAAACTTGGCCCGTCCACGAAGAACCAGGAAGGGCGAATCCAGGGCGTGACGGGATAGCCGTCCGCATCGGTCGGATCATGGTTGAGGGTGGTGGCGACGCGGTAGCGTACCGTGATCTCGCGACCGGGTTCCGACTTCAAGGTTCGGGTGGGCCCGTCGCCGCTGACCTCCGCGCCTTCCGCCTCGATATCCTTCAGGCCGCGCCACGGCTGCGTGCGCCCCATGGATGTCTCAGGCAGCTCCAATCGCGTGATCCCGCTCGTATCGGCCTTGAACCGGAGCGTCACCTTCAGATCCGTCAGCGTGTCGCCCTGGAGCGTCGGGGCGATGTCGTAGATCACCGGTGCGTGCGGCGTCGCCATGGCCGCCATGGCCGCCGACAGGGTGGCGGCCATTGAAAGCAGGGCAGCGGTGCGCCGCATCATCTCTCCGTCGCCAGATAGTCCCTAGGTTGAGCCTCGCGCGCCGTGGGGACCAGCGCAAGCCATCTCCGTTCTCCATGCCGCTAGACGGTGAAAGCCGGCCGCTGATCACAAGGACGATCAAGTCTGTCTGAAATCGACAGCGCCGGCTGGCTTTGTTTGACCGGCTTCGGCGCCCGGCACCTCGGCCGCTCAGAAGGTCGACTGGCCAAGGGCGGGAACAGCCTGCTCTTCGCCCGGCGCGGCCGATCGCCGGTGGGCCAGGGCTTCGGCGACGTGGACGCGGCGGACGCTGGGCGCTCCCTCCAGGTCGGCGATGGTGCGCGACAGGCGCAGCACGCGGGTCCAGCCCCGGGCGCTGATCCGGCCGGCCTCGGCGGCGCGGGCCAGCAGGGAGCGGCCGGCCTCGTCGATGTCAGCGATCTTGTCCAGAAAGGCGCCCTCGGCCCGGCCGTTCAGGGCCTCCAGGCTGCCTGCCGCCTCGGCCCGGTCGATCTGCAGCTGGCGGGCCCGCGCCACGCGGGCGGCGACCTCGGCCGAGCCTTCGACGGGCGGCGGCAGGGCCAGGTCGGCGGCGGTGACGGCGGGCATGTCGACCGACAGGTCGATGCGGTCCATCAGCGGACCCGACACCCGGCCCTGATAGTCGCGCTGGCAGCGCGGGGCCTTGCCGCAATAGCCCCGGCCCGCGCCGCCATGGCCACAGCGGCAGGGGTTCATCGCGGCCACCAGCTGCACCTTGGCCGGATAGCGCACATGGGCGTTGGCGCGGGCCACCATCACCTCGCCGGTTTCCAGCGGCGCGCGCAGGCTGTCCAGCGCCTGGACCCCGAACTCGGGCAGCTCATCGAGGAACAGTACGCCGTTGTGCGCCAGCGACACCTCGCCCGGCTTGGCCTTGTGCCCGCCGCCGGTGAGAGCGGCCATGCTGGCCGAGTGGTGCGGCGACCGAAACGGCCGGGCGCGGGTCAGGGCGCCTCGGGCGATCAGTCCGGCCACGGAATGGACCATCGAGGTTTGCAGAAGCTCGGTCGAGGTGAGCGGTGGAAGAAGCCCCGGCAGGCGCTGGGCCAGCATCGACTTGCCCGAGCCTGGCGGACCGACGAACAGCAGGTTGTGACCCCCGGCGGCGGCGATCTCCAGCGCTCGCTTGGCGTGCTCCTGGCCCTTGACGTCGCGCAGGTCTTTCGCCCGCTCGCCCTCGATCACCGGACCGGGCGAGGGCGCGCCCAGCACCTGGCTGCCCCGGAAGTGATTGATCAGGGCCACCAGCGAGCGTGGGGCCAGGATGCGGGTGCCGCCGGCCCAGGCGGCTTCTGGTCCGCTGGCCTCGGGACAGATCAGCCCCAAGCCCAACGCGCCGGCGGCCATGGCGGCGGGCAGAGCGCCGGCGGCGGGAACGATGCGGCCGTCCAGCGACAGCTCGCCCATCGCCGCCCAGCCGTCCAGCGCATCCAGCGGAATGACCCCGATCGCCGCCATCACCGCCAGGGCGATGGGCAGGTCGAAATGGGTGCCCTCTTTTGGCATGTCGGCGGGGGCCAGGTTCGCGACGATGCGCTTGCCGGGCATCGCCAGGCCCAGACCGGTAAAGGCGCCGCGCACCCGCTCGCGGCTCTCGGCCACGGCCTTGTCCGGCAGGCCGACGATGGCGAAGACGATCGGCCCGCCGTTACCAGGTCAGTTGGACCTCGACGTCGACGCGCCGGGCCTCGACCGGCTGCGCGCGTTACCTGACCGACGCCATGAGCCCCCTCGCGGATAAGTCGACTTATCCACAAACGAACCATGGCATGGAGAGCGTAGCAAGAACGAAAAACGAACGTTTCGGAAATCAGCGCGCTGGCGGGCGCGCTTCACCCTCTGACCTAGCTCTGGTTGCGGATCGCCTCGATGCGGTCCCACAGCGCCGCCGACGCGTCGGCGCCGCCGAAACGCTTCAGCTGCTGGGCGCCGGTGGGCGAGGTGACGTTGATCTCGGTCAGGTACTCGCCGATCACGTCGATGCCGACAAACAGCAGGCCGCGCCGCTTCAGCTCGGGCGCGATGATGGCGCACAGTTCCAGATCGCGGGCGGTCAGCTCGACCGCCTCGGCCCGACCGCCGACGCGCAGGTTGGAGCGCACCTGACCGGCGGCCGGCACGCGGTTGATCGCGCCCACCGGCTCGCCGTCGACCAGCAGCACGCGCTTGTCGCCCTTGCTGACCGCCGGCACGAACTTCTGGGCGATCACCTGCTCGCGACCGATCATGGCGTGCAGTTCCAAGAGGGCGTCCAGATTGGGGTCGTCGGCCAGCAGCCGCGCCACGCCCGAGCCGCCGCCGCCATAGAGCGGCTTGAGCACGATGTCGCCATGCCGGGCGCGGAAGTCGTAGATCGCCTCGTGATCCGAAGTGATCAGGGTCGGCGGCTGCACGCCGGGGAAGTCGGTGACAAACAGCTTCTCGGGCGCGTTGCGCACCTCGGCCGGGTTATTGACCACCAGGGTGTGGGGGTGGACCTTTTCGAGGAAGTGGGTGGCGGTGATGTAGGCCATGTCGAACGGCGGATCCTGGCGCATCAGCACCACGTCGATGTCGTCCTTCATGTCGATCAGCACGCTTTCGCCCAGCTCGGCGTGCGCGCCCTTGGTGTTGGTCAGCACCAGCGACTGGGCGCGGGCGAACACCCGGCCGTCCTCCATCGACAGCTTGTCGGGGGTATAGACCCACAGTTTGTGACCCCGGGTCTGGGCTTCCATCATCATCTGGAAGGTGGTGTCGGTGTCGATGTTGATCCCCATCACGGGATCCATCTGGACGGCGACTCTCAACGACATGGACGACTCCGGATCAGGCTGGCGCGGCGACGCGGGGCGTCCCGCACTGCGAATGCCTAGTTAAGGCGGCGTGGGGGGGAATGCGAGGGGGCAGATGATCCCATCTTCCCCCTGCGGGGGAAGACGACCTGCGGAGCAGGTCCGTAGGGGGCGAGTCTGGCGGACACGAGTTCTCAGCCTCACGCGACTGCTCGCTGAGTTTAGTGGGGAGGCGCGAAGCGGCCGGGACGAACCCGGATGACCGTGATGTGTTTTGTGCGTTTCGGCTCGACCTGTCCGCTTCGCCAAGCTGTTCTTGACCGTGAGGATCGGGGCACACGAGCGTGAGTTTCAGCTCTGATTCCCAACTAGCCCCCGGACGGGCGCGCATCTTGTCGATCGGTTAATCCGTCTCGACGCCGACGATGTGCGATAGGCGGACTCTGATCCCCGCCCTCTTCAACCCGCGCTCGCTCGGCCGACGAGCCCCTCGGCGCCCGGTCCGTCCTTCTGAGACAGTCCAAACGCTTCGACCCGCCGTCCAGGGCGTCGCGGCCCCGCTCAGCTTCATCACCCGTCGCCGCTTTGGGCCGGTACCAGGCGCCCTCCCCCTGCGACGGGGACAGGGAGAAGTATCCACCCGTTTCGGGAGCGGGGGATACGGAAGGGCGAGAAAGTTGGAAGTCGTTGATTTTGCTGCGTTCGAGTCGCTGAGCGCCGAGGATAGAGCGGAACCGGTCCTCCCCCCGAAGGGGGAGGCGGCCGAAGGCCGGCGGGGGAAGACCGCAATGACTCAGCAGCACTTCCCCCTCCGTCGGCTTCGCCGACACCTCCCCCGCTAGGGGGAGGACCTAGAGGCGCAAGCCCACCTTCGCGCCGAAGGGAGCCATCCTTACATCTCACGGCGAGACGATCGCCGGTCTGTCCAGGTTGCTCAAGGACGGCGCTCCGCGCCGCCGCGGAGCGGCTGGCCGCAGGCCAGTCCTTGACCAACCTGGACAGACCGGCACGCTGCAGCCTCCAAGAGATGTAAGGATGAGCGGGACGCTGGGGCGTCCGCTTTTTGGCGGGAAGGCAAAGGGCGCTCTCGACCCTAGTCAGACGTTGCGGGTAGCGCTCGCGAATGACAGGTTTCCTCGATCCATGGAGGGCGCTTTGATGATCTGTTGTTTCTGCGAACAAGCGATCCCTAAGTCCGACATCGGCGCGGTTTCTATCGCATTGGTGGCGATGTGGACTAGCAAGGACCCATCGACCCAAGAACTATTCGCCCATTCCGTTTGCTTGGGTGAAAAGTTCGCTACGGCGCTAGGTCCATCCATCCCGTTTGATGCGGAGGCCTTTGGCGACTAGCCACAAGGCCCGCAACCCACCCTTCTCCGATCTACGCGAGGTCCGCTTTCGGCGTGGGTCGGTTGCTCACCCCCCCCTAGTTCAGCCTCAACCGCACCCGCTCACGCGCCGCCCGGGCCGCGATCGCCGCGCCGCCGTCGAGGATCTGCGCCCGCGTCAGGGCCTGCAACGCCCCCGCCAGAGCGCCTTGCCCTTCGCGCGCCGCCGCCACATCGAGCCAGGGGCGGTGGTCGGACGGGTTGAGCAGGGCCCGCCGCAGGGCGGAACGCTCAGCGCGGGGCCAGTCGCGGGCCTGTTGGGCGCGGGCGAAGATGTTGTTCTGCAGGCGGATCAGCACGGCGCGGTCGGAGATCGGAGCCATCAAGAGTTCCAGCTTGGCGGCGACGTCGGGCATCAGGCCGGTGCGCAGGGCCCGCCGCGACAGTTCCGACGGCAACACCACCCGGCCCTCGCTGAAGGGGTCCAGGGCCAGCGGCCCCTCGTCGGTCTCGATGCGCAGCAGGAAGTGGCCGGGAAAGTCGACGCCGTGCAGCTGGAGGCCGGTCATCCGGGCGGCATGCAGATAGAAGACGCCCAGGGCCACCGGCAGGCCCTTGCGGCGCTGGGCGATGGCGATGACGTCGGCGTTGTCGGGGTGGTCGTAGGTGATCAGGTCGCCGGTCAGGTGCAGGTCGCCGGCCAGGGCCTCGGCCACGGCCTCTTCGGGGGACTCGGTCTTGAGTCGCTGGGCCAGGCGCTCGGCGGCCTGGCGGGCCAGGTCCAGGGCCGGCTGCGGGTCGCGGTCGGGATCGTCGTGGGCGGCGCAGGCCAGGGCCGCTTCGAACAGCGGAAAGCCGGCGTCGGAACCTTCGCCCAGCCGGATCAGGATCGCTTCGGCCTCGTCCCGGGTCATCATGCCTCCGTCCAGGCGTCGCGCAGATGGCGCGGCCGGCGGCCTGGCGCCAAGGCGATAAGGTCCAGACGGACCGAAGTGTTCCGCAGGGCGGCGCGATGCTGGACGATATGGGCGGCGGCGCGGCGCAGGCGGGCCCGCTGCTCGGCGGTCACCGCGTCGAGGGCGGCGTCGAGCGTGGCGCGGCGCTTGACCTCGACCACGGCCAGGACCTTGCCGCGCTGGGCCAGCAGGTCGATCTCGCCCAGCGGTGTGGGCAGGCGAAAGCCCAGGATGCGATAGCCCTTGAGCATCAGCCAGGCGGCGGCCAGCACCTCGGCGCGTCGGCCGGACAGACGCGCCGCTGCGCCCCGGGTCCGGCGGGCGGCGGTCACCCGGCGTCTTCCGCCAGGGCCGCGTCCTTCAGGGCCAGGGCCTGGCGGTAGAGGTCGCGGCGCGGCAGGCCCAGGGCCTTGGCGACCTCGGAGGCGGCTTCGCCCAGCGGCAGCCGGGCCATGGCCTCGCGCAGGGCGCTCTCGGCGTCGCCGGCCTGGATCGGAGCCTCCGAGCCGGGGCCCACCAGGATGACGATCTCGCCCTTGGGGCTTTCGAAGCGCGGGTCGGCGGCCAGCACGTCCAGCGGGCCCCGGATGCAGGTCTCGTAGAGCTTGGTCAGTTCGCGGGCCACGGCGGCCTCGCGCGGCCCGAACACGGCGGCCATGTCGGCCAGGCTGTCGGCCACCCGCGAGGCGCCTTCGTAGAAGATCAGGGTGGCGCGCACCGGCGCCAGTTCCTCGAAGAAGGTCTTGCGCGCGGCGCTCTTGGGCGGCGGGAAGCCGGCGAACAGGAAGCGGTCGGTGGGCAGGCCGCCCAGGGTCAGGGCCGCCAGGGCCGCCGACGCGCCGGGGATCGGAAACACCTGATGGCCGGCCGCGATGGCTTCCCGGGCCAGGCGGAAGCCGGGATCGGAGACCATCGGCGTGCCGGCGTCCGAGACCATGGCCACCCGCTCGCCGGCCGCCAGGCGCTCCAGGATCTTCGGCGTCACCCGGTCGGCGACGTGCTCGTCATAGCGTTCCAGGCGCTTGGAGATCGAATAGGCGGCCAGAAGCTTGCCCGAGACCCGGGTGTCCTCGGCCAGCAGCACGTCGCAGCCGTGCAGGGTGTCCAGCGCCCGCAGGGTGATGTCGCGCAGATTGCCGATCGGCGTCGCCACCAGATAGAGGCCCGGCGCCAGCGGGGCGTCGGACAGCTGGGGCGGGGCGAGGAGACGGCTCAAACGGAGATCCTGACCGCGCGATGCGCGAAATGGGTTCGCGGCCACTCCTATCAGGTCGCGAGCGCGCCTGTCAGCCGGTCCAGCACCAGACGCCCGGTGCGGGTGGCGCGCAAGCGGCGCGGGTCGTCGACCAGCAGGCCCAGCTCGACATGGCGGCGCACCTTGCCGGCGTCGGGGGCCAGACCCAGGATGGCCACCTCGTCAAAGGCCACGCCGTCGTCGATCCGCAGGCCCAGCAGCAGGCGCTCCTCGGCGGCGTCGGTGGGGGTGAGGATTTCGCGCTCGAAGCCGACGCCAGTGTCGCGCACGGCGGCGACATAGTCGGCGATCCTGCGATGGGCGGTGGTGGCGACGCGGCCTTCCGGCAGGGTCAGTCGCCCATGGGCGCCGGGGCCGACGCCCACATAGTCGTGGCCGCGCCAGTAGACGAGGTTGTGGCGCGAGCGCGCCGCGTCGCCCCGGGCGTGGTTGGAGACCTCGTAGGCGTCGAAGCCGTGGGCTTCCAGCACCGTTTGGGTGGTCTCGAACAGGTCGTGGGCGCGGTCCTCGTCGGGGACCACCAGCCTGCCGCGTCCGACCGCGCGGTCGAAGGCGGTGCCGGTCTCGACCGTCAGCTGGTAGGGCGAGACGTGCTCGGGGCGCAGGGCCAGGGCCTCTTCCAGCTCGGCGCGCCAGGCCTCTACGGTCTGGCCGGGGCGGGCATAGATCAGGTCGATCGACAGGCGCGGAAAGGCGCGGGCCGCCACGGCGATCGCCCGCCGTGCCGATCCCGCGTCATGGTTACGGCCCAGCAGGGCCAGGGCGTCGTCGTGCAGCGACTGGACGCCCAGCGACAGCCGGGCCACGCCGGCGTCCGCCAGGGCCTCGAAGCGGCCGGCCTCGGCGTCGGTGGGATTGGCCTCCAGGCTGATCTCCAGATCGTCGGCCGCGCTCCACAGGCTTTTGGCCGTCTTGATCACGCGGGAGACCTGGGCGGGGTCCATCAAGGAGGGCGTGCCGCCGCCGAAGAAGATCGACAGCAGCCGGCGCGGTCCGGTCAGGGCGCGCTGGGCGACCAGGTCGGCGACGATGGCGTCGGCCAGCTCTGCCTGCTCGGCGGTCCGCCCCCGGTCGCGCACGACGTTGAAGTCGCAATAGGGGCAGATGCGCGCGCAATAGGGCCAGTGGATGTAGACGCCGAGGGGAAACAGGTCAGCCATGGAAGCACCCGTTCCCCTCCATTGTCATCCCGGAAGCGCGTAGCGCTATCCGGGACCCAGGGGCCGGCGCATCGCGGTTGCCCCTGGGTCCCGGCTCTCCGCTTCGCTGCGGCCGGGATGACAAGGTTTTGGTTTCACTCAAACAGCGCCGCCTTCAGCTTCTCGAACGCCCGCGCCCGGTGGCTCATGGCGTCCTTGGCGGCCGGTTCCATCTCGCCGAAGGTCGTGTCAAAGCCCTGGGGCACGAAGATCGGGTCATAGCCAAAGCCCCGTGTTCCGCGCGGCGGGAAGGCCAGGGTTCCGTGGACCTCGCCCTGCACCACCACCGACGGGCCATGGGGCCAGGCCACGGCCAGGGCCGAGGTGAACCAGGCGCTGCGGTCGTCCGAGCCGGTCTCTTCCAGCCGTTCCTCGACCTTGGCCATCGCCCGGGCGAAATCCTTGCCGGGGCCGGCCCAGCGCGCCGAATAGACACCGGGCGAGCCGTCCAGCGCCGCCACCGACAGGCCCGAGTCGTCGGCCAGGGCGATCATCCCCGACAGGTCGGCGGCGTGGCGGGCCTTCAGCAGGGCGTTGCCGACGAAGGTGCTCTCGGTTTCTTCCGGCTCGGGCAGGCCCAGGGCGCCGGCGGAGACCAGTTCGAACCGGCCATCCAGCAGGGCGGCGATCTCGGGGACCTTGCCGGGATTGTGCGTGGCCACTACGAGCTTAAGCCCAGGCTCCAGTCTCAGCGCCATCGTCGGCTCCTTGAGGAAATCATCAATGCGGCTCCTTTACTCCGCCTTGTCGCCGTTTGCGCGCAAGGTTCGCGTCGTGGCCCACGAAAACGGCCTGACCGCCGAGATCACGCTCGAGACCATCGCCCCGTTCACCGACGAGAGTCTGCGCGCGATCAATCCGCTCAGCCAGGTGCCGACCCTGATCCTCGACGACGGCGAGATCCTCTTCGACTCCGCGGTGATCTGCGACCATCTCGACGCCTCGGGCGGCGCGGGCCTGATCCCGGCGTCGGGCCAGGACCGCCGGCGCGCCCTGACCCTGCAAGCCCTTGCCGACGGCATGGGCTCGGCCGCCATCGCCGTGGTGCGCGAGCGCATGCGGCCGGCGGATGACCAGCGGCCCGAGCTGATCGAGCGCCAGCTGAAAGCCGTCGTCGCCGGTCTCGACCTGCTGGAGGTTGAGGGTTTCACTCCCGATCAATGGACGATCGCGCAGATCGCGGTCGCCGCCCAGCTGTCCTATTTCGACGCCCGCCAGGTGCTGGACTGGCGTGATGGCCGCCCCGCTCTGAGCGCCTGGTTCGAGGCCGTGAGCCGGCGGGACTCGATGGTTGTGACTTCCGTGCAACTCACCTGATGCCATCGCGCCATCATTGCTAAAGTTTAATATCGTTTATCGATATTCAGCATTGTTGGAACCCAAATCACGACCTATCTGTTGAGCATGGACGACGCCGAACCTCCGACGTCGTCTGGCCACCTCAACGGATCCACCTCGATGCCCGCCGCAAAGCTGTTCCAGATCGCCGACAAGGTCCTGATGACCCTGATCACCGCCGCCCTGATCGTGGGCGTGCCGGTCTCGGCGATCACCTTCGTGGTCCAGACTCTGTAGGGGCTTGAAGCCCCGCCTGGACGCGGGGCAGGTTCAAGGATCGCCCTGGGGAGGGCGAGGGGGAAGCAGCCATGCGCGCCTTGGGGCCCGGCTCGGTTTCGAGCTTTCTGAAGATCATTCTCGACGTCATCTACGTGGGTCTGTGGATCTTCGTCAGCCTGCTGTCGCTGTTCACCCTGGTGGCCCTGCTCTTCAGCTTCAATCCGGAGCTGCTGGCCAAGATCATGCCGATCAGCGACGCGGTCGAGACCGTCACCCGCGACGGCCCGCTGTTCGCCGGAGCGCTGGCGGCCTGGGCCCTGCTGCTGGGCGGCTGGATGGTGATCGTCGAGCGCCTGCGCCGGATCTTCGCCACCCTGACCGCCGGCGACCCGTTCCACCCCGACAATGTGCGCCGCCTGCGGGTGGTGGGCCTGATCCTGGCCGGCCTGGAAGTGGGCCGCTACATCTTCTCGGGCATGGCCCACTGGCTGGCTCCGAACAACAAGGTCATCGACGACTCGTTCACGCTCACCGCCTGGTTCTCGGTCCTGGTGGTGTTCGTGCTGGCCGAGGTCTTCCGCGAGGGCGCCCGCCTTCGCCGCGAAGCCGAACTCACCATCTGATCTCGCGGAGAACCAGCCCATGCCCGTCCGCGTGAACCTCGACCGCGTGCTGCTGGAACGCCGCATGTCGCTGACCGAGCTGTCCGACCGCGTCGGCGTGACCATTGCCAACCTGTCGATCCTCAAGACCGGCAAGGCCCGGGCGGTGCGGTTCTCGACGCTCGACGCCCTGTGCCGCGAGCTGAACTGCCAGCCGGGCGATCTGCTGACCTTCGAGTCCGGCCCGCCCGACAGCGACGATTGAGGCGGGTGGACGGGCGCCGCCGTGGCGCGAATACCTCGTCCTTCGACGGGCTCAGGATGAGGTATTCGACTGCGCCGTCGCTGAAGTCGCCCTCATCCTGAGCCTGTCGAAGGACGAGGGCGGGCCCCTCGACGGCGTCGAGCTCACGATCTGCACCCCGTGGAGTTACAGCGGCGAGAGCGCCCGAACCTCGCGGCCGCGCGCGCCGGTGGTGTCGGTGACATGGCCCGGCAGGCTGGCCGCTTCGGTCTCGTAGGCCCAGACCCGGAAGCCGTTCAGCTGGTGGGGTCCGAACGAGGTCAGCATCGCCACGTCGGCGGCGTCGCGGCCGTGGGCCACCACGATCCGGCCGATGCGCGGGATGTTGTTGCGGGGGTCGAAGGCCCACCAGCGGCCGCCCAGATATACCTCCATCCAGGCGCTGAAATCCATCGGGTCGACGCGCGGCACGCCGATGTCGCCCAGATAGCCGTTCACATAGCGGGTCGGGATGTTCAGGCAGCGGCACAGGGCCACGGCCAGGTGGGAATAGTCGCGGCAAACGCCGATGCGGCCCTCATAGACCTCATGGGCGGTGCGGGTGGAGCTGGCGGTCTTGTAGTCGAAGGTGATGTGGCCGTGCACGAAGTCGCACACCGCCTGCACCCGCGCCCAGCCGTTCTGGATATGGCCAAAGCGGTCCCAGGCGATCTGGCTGAGGCGGTCGGTCTCGCAATAGCGGCTGCCCATCAGATAGACGAGGCAGGCGTCGGGCAGGTCGGCCACGTCGTGCAGCTGGGCGTCGGGCGCATAGGGATCGACCGCGCCGCTGTCCTCGATGACGCTGTCGCTCCACAGGGTCAGCAGGCCGGCCGGGGCCACGAAGCGGCGGCAGGGATTGTCGAACATATCGCGATAGGTGGCGGTGTCGATCCACGGCGTGGTGAAGAAGGATTCGGCGATCCGCACGTCGGCCTCGCGCCCGTCCCGCAGACCCAGCAGCGTCACCATGGCGGTGGGTTGCTGGCAATGGACCGTGATCTCGTAGCCGTAGCGGATCAGCATCGTCGTCGTCTCGCGAGGGAGCCGGGGCGCCGAGCGGGCGAGGCCGGAATTATAGGGAGAGTTCAACGCCAACGCGCGAACGGCGCGGAGGATGCGGCGCGATCAGCCGAAGGCGCTGAAGGACGGCGCCTGATAGTCCTCGCCCTCCAGGCTGGTCACGTCGACCTCGACGTCCATGCCCAGATAGTCGGTGGGAAAGCCCGCCCAGGTGCCGTGCACCGGCGGGGCCTGGCGCGGATCGCGCACCACGGCCACGCGGATCAGGTCGGTATTGCCGACGATGCCGTTGGTGGGGTCGAACTCCACCCAGCCGCATGACGGCAGATAGACCCGCAGCCAGGCGTGGGTATGGCCGCCGCCCGTGCGTTCGGCCGCCGCCTGCTTGCGCGAGGGGCTGTGGATGTAGCCGGACACGAACTGGGCGGCCAGGCCCAGGCGGCGCACGGCCTCGATCATCAGCACGGCGAAGTCGCGACAGGTGCCGCCCCGGTTCTCCAGGGTGGTCAGCGGCGTCTGCACCCCGTGCTCGAAGCGCTTGCCGTATCGGAAGTCGGCATAGATCGCCTGGGTCATCTCGGCCAGCAGGTGTTGCAGGCTAGTCTCGCCCGTCGGTCGCACGAAGCCCAGGGCCCAGCGGGTCAGCACGCCGTCGGGGTCCTCGTGCTGCGGCGTGATCGACTGCAAAAGGTCGGGCAGGTCGTCGCTGGAATAGGCGAACGGCCGGCCGGCGTCCCAGGCGTCGATATGGCCGGGCACGTCGCCGAAGGCGGGCAGGGGGGTGTGGTCCAGGGTGAACTGGCTCTCAAAGCTCAGCTCGCTGGACCGGCCGTGAAAGCGGGCCACACCGATCCAGTTGCCCAGCACGTCCTGCACATAGCGCAGCTGAACGGGCGTGGGCGCGATCACCAGCTCGGAAGACAGCAGTCGCTGATCGCAACCTTCGCGCGGCCGCAACATCATGCGATGGTCGCCGAACGCCACGGGATTGCGATACCGGTAGCGCGTGAGGTGGCGGACCGAAAGCACAGGCATTGACCACAAGTGGCGTGGATTCGAGCGCGGGGTCGAGCCGCCTTCTTGTCGCAGGTGATCCGAACCCGGTCATTGTGCTCAATGAAGGCGCCCCGTCGCCCTTTCTGCTTCTGGGGGACCATGCCGGCCGCCAGATCCCCCGGGCGCTGGACCATCTGGGCCTGACCGGCGACGCCCTGGGCCGCCACATCGCCTGGGATATCGGCATCGCGGGCCTGGGAGCGCGCCTTTCGGCCCTGCTGGACGCTACCTTCATAGCGCAGGTTTATTCGCGCCTGGTCGTCGACTGCAATCGCCGTCCGGGGGCGCCGGGGGTCATGCAGGCGGTCAGCGATGGCACGCCCATCCCCGGCAACCGCGACCTTATCCCGCAAGCCGTCGCGTCCCGCATGACCGAGATCTACCAGCCCTATCAGGACGCCATAGCCGCTGCGCTCGACGCCCGGGCCGACCGTCCGACCGTGCTGATCGCCCTGCACAGCTTCACCCCGTCTATGGGCGGCCTCGACCGGCCGTGGAAACTGGGCGTCCTGCACCGCCACGACTCGCCGTTCTCGTCGGCTGTGCTGGCGCGGCTGCGCGCCGATCTGGGTCCCCTTGGAGGCGACCTGGTCGGCGACAACGCCCCCTACGCGATGGACGACACCGACAACACCATCCCCCTCCACGCCGACCCGCGCGGCCTCGACTATCTGGAGTTGGAGGTCCGCCAGGACCTGCTGGCCGACGAGGCGGGGCAGCGGGAGATGGCCGAGTGGCTCGCGCCGAGGCTGGCGGAGGCGTGGCCCGTCAGGTCCCGTCGGCAGGTCGAGGCGTAGACCGCGCGGGAGACGAGCCGCCGTGGCGCGTGCTGAGCAGGCCCGCCGCCAGTGTCAGGACGCTCCCGATCGCCAGGCCGAGGCGCGGCGCGAGATCGAGGTTCACCGCGCTCAGGAGCAAGGTCATGATCACTACGCCCGTGGTTTGCCCCGACAGCCGGGCCAGGCTCTGAAGCCCACCCGCCGCGCCGCCGCGATCCTTCGGGGCCGAGAGGAACATGTTGCGATTATTGGTCACCTGGAAAAGGCCAAAGCCCAGCCCGCAGAGCATTACCATCGGAACGATCGCGACGGGATTCCCCGCCAACGGCCAGGCCGACGCTGTCAGCAGCCCGACTGAAAGGCACGTGCCGCCCCCGGCGCACAGCCAAGCCGTCGATCGCGGACCCGCCAGGCGACCGGCCAGCGTCGCGGACGCCGCCACCATCAGCGGCCACGGCGTGATGTAGAGGCCCGTCTGCAGCGTGCTCAGTCCAAGCGTGTGTTGCAGGTAGAACGGCAGCGCGACGAGGCCGGCGGCCTGACCCGTGAAGCAGCAGATCGAGGCGATGACCGACAGGCGAAAGGACGGGTCGCCCAGCAGGTCCAGCGGGATCAGCGGATGGGCCTTCGGCGCCTCGCGCCTGATCATCGCGCTCAGGGTCAGCAGGCCGGCGCCGAGGAGCGCGCTAGCTAAAACGGGCGCTTGGGGCAGGCTCTCGGCGCCGACGACCAGCAGCGCGAAGGACGCCATGTTCAGGCCGACGCTGAACCGGTCGAGCGCGCGCGCCGAGCCGGGTATCCTGGGAAGGGCGCTGGCCGCTGCAAGCACGAGCAGGCCGATGGGCAGGTTCACGGCGAACAGCCACGGCCAGCTTGAGAACGACAGGACAAGCGCGCCCAATGTCGGTCCCGCCGCCGAGGTCAGGGCGACCACCAGGGCGTTCCAGCCGATCGCCACGCCTAGCTTTTCGGCGGGAACGACCGTGCGGACCAGCGCTACGCCCAAGGCCATGACGGCGGCCGCGCCCAGGCCCTGCACGAAGCGGGCTCCGACCAGCCACGGCAGCGTCGCCGCCGCCGCGCACAGCGCCGACGCCACGGTGAAGAGAGCGACACCGGCGATAAAGACGCGGCGATAGCCGAGGCTTTCTCCCAGGGCCGCGCAAGGCAGCAAGGCCATCACCAGGCCGGTCTGGTAGGCGGTGACGACGAGCACCGACGCAGCGGCCGTGACGTGCAGCGCCCTGGAAATGCTGGGCAGCGCCACATTGACGATCGACGCGTCCAGCACCACTAGCGCCAGGGCCGTCAGCACGGCGCCGATCGCTAGTCGCTGATCGATAGGCCGGCTCATGACGCGCCGATCGTCCAGACGCCGTCCTCCTCGACGAAGCGGGTGATCCGGCCCTCTTCCCGGTCCTCCCTGGCCAGGTCTCGCTCGGTGAAGCGAAAGAGCAGGGCCGGCCCGGAGATGCATTGGGTGTCGTGAATGTCGCCGGGCAGGTAGGTCATGGCCGACCCGGCCCGAACCAGGGTCGCATCACGCTTCACAAGGCGGGTCTTGCCGTCCTGTCCTTCGGTCCGGCGATAGCTGCCCATCTCGACGTCGCCGCTCTGGACGCCGTAGAGAACCCAGCTGCGGCCGTGATCATGGGGTCGTCGATAGAGGCCAGCCGCCTCGGTATGGGCCAGCAGAACGAACCCATGCTTCGGGTCGCGGTACAGCTCCCGGCTCGCGGGCCGCTCGGCCAGCAGTTCGGCGAGCCAGTCCTCGGTGGGGGCCGCCTGGAGCAGCCCCTCCAGATGCGAGCGACAGCCGGACACTACCTCGGTGGACAGCGGACCCCATGTGGCCCGGACCTGGGAGATGAAGCGTTCGAGAGAATTCTGGGACATCGGCTTTCCTTTCGCGCGCCAGAGTGCGCCGAGCCGGAAGCTAGCCAGGACGGTGATGCGGCGGAACGCGCACGGTTTTCACAGTATCATTGCGTTTGACGCCTTGTTTCCGGAGCGTGATAGGGTCTCGGCATGCAGACGCCTGATCTCAACCTGCTCGTGACGCTTGATGTGCTGCTGGCCGAGGGCAGCGTCACACGGGCGGCCAAGCGTCTACGCCTGAGCCCCTCGGCGATGAGTCGCGCTCTGGGACGCCTGCGGGAGGTGACCGGCGATCCGCTGCTGGTCCGGGCCGGGCGGGACCTGACGCCGACGCCGAGAGCGCTGGAAATCCGCGATCGCGTGCGCGACCTGGTTCAGGACGCCCAGTCCGTGCTGCGCCCCCTCGATGCGCTCGATGTGGGACGGTTGAAGCGCACCTTCACCCTGCGGACCAGCGAAGGCTTCGTGGAGACCTTCGGTCCCGAGCTGATCGGGCGCGTCGGCGAAGAGGCTCCGGGTGTCCTGCTGTGCTTCGTTCAAAAGCCCGACAAGGACAGCCGGCCGCTTCGCGACGGGACGATCGATCTCGAGACCGGGGTGGTCGAGGGCGACACGGGACCCGAGCTGCGCACCCAGGTTTTGTTCCGCGATCGCTATGTCGGTGTCGTCAGGCGCGGCCATGCGCTCGCCGAGGGTGTGATGACGCCGGCGCGATACGCCGCCGAGCAGCATGTAATGGTGTCGCGGGAGGGGATTGCCAGGGGCGTGATCGACGAGGCCCTCGCTCACGGCGGCGCGACCCGGCGCATCACCACCGTGGTGGGCGGCTTCGCCACGGCGATCGCCCTGGCAAGGTCCTCGGATCTTGTGGCCACGGTACCCGAACGGCATACGGCCGGTCTGCGCGGAGGACTGAGCGCCTTTCCTCTGCCCTTTCCGGTTCCCGAGTTCTCGGTGTCCCTGCTCTGGCACCCCCGGATGGAGGCCGACCCCGGCCATCGCTGGCTGCGGGGGCGCGTGCGCGAGGTGTGCTTGGCCGGCGGTGGTTAGCGTCGGGCGCGCGGAAGGGCTGCCCTCAGCTGAGTTTCCCCGTCTTCAGCAAAGCCCCGCGATCCATCGAGCGCACTTCCACCTCGAACGCGTCCTGTTCGCGCAGCACCCGCAGCGGCGCGGTGGCGCCGGCCGGGCCCAGGGCCCAGAGGCGGGTGTAAAACTCTGTGAGGTCAGAGACCGGATGGCCGTCGACGGCCAGGATCACGTCGCCGGCGCGCAGTTCGGCGCGGGCGGCTGGGCCCTTGGGCGAGACGCCGACCACCACGACATGGGTCCCGATCTCCTGAGCGAAGACGCCCAGCCACGGGCGCGGCGCGTGGGGCTGGCGGCCGTGGGCGAGGTCGTCGAGGATGGGCGGCAGCAGCTCGGCCGGCACATACATGTTGATCGGCTTGGCCGAGCCGTCGCGGCCGCGGGTCTCGAGGTTCAGATAGCCCAGGCCCACCAGGTCGCCCTTGGGGCCGATCAGGGCCGCGCCGCTCCAGTGCGGGTGGGCGGGCTCGGCCATGATGGCGTCGTCCAGCAGATATTCCCAATAGCCGGCGAAGGGCATGCGGGTGACGATCTGGCCGGCCGAGGCGTGGTCGCGGCCGCCGGCCCCGGCGGCGATCACCGCCGAGCCGGCGATCAGGTCCTTGGACGAGCCGATCGGCATCACCGGCAGGTCTAGCGGCTGCTGGGCCTGGACCAGGCCCAGGCCGGTGCGCGGGTCGAAGCCCAGCACGCGGGCCGAGACGCGGCGGCCGTCATTGAGGGTCAGCATCACCTCCCGCGCCTCGGTGATCAGATAGGCCATGGTCAGGACCAGGCCCGTGGGGCTGATCACCACGCCGTTGCCGATGCGCTCGGTCCCCAGGATGGCGGCGGTATAGGCGTCGGACGGAACCCGCGCCTCCAGGGCGACGACGGACGCCAGGGCGCGGTCCAGGTCGAACGGATAGGCCTCGGCGGCGGGGCGCAGCCGGGCTTCGACTTCGTGGCCCCTAAAAGGAGGGGGGAACGGTGAGGGCATTCCAATCTCCTGCTCTGGACTGGAATCTGGGGCTCGTCGGGCGCTGCGGCAAGAGGGCGGGGCGTCGCGAGGGTGTTTCGGCGCGTGGGCGCCTCATCGCGCCTCACTCCTCAATCCGCTCTTCCCGGCGAAGGCCGGGACCCAGATTCATCCAGAGCGGATGGGGTGTTTGCGCCATCGGCATCGGCCAATACGCAAGCGCTCTGGGTTCGATCTGGGCCCCGGCGTTGGCTTCGCCGCCCTTCGGGTCGCCGGGGAGATCGGTGTTCAGTTACTTCCCGATCGCCGCGCGCTGCAGCGCGAACAGCTCGCCGATGCCCTTTTCGGCCAGGCCGTACAGGGCTTCGAACTCGGCGCGGGTGAAGCCGCGCTTTTCGCCGGTGGCCTGGATCTCGACGATGTCGCCGCCGTCGGTCAGGACGAAGTTGCTGTCGGCCTCGGCGTTTGAGTCTTCCTCATAGTCGAGGTCCAGCACCGGGGTGTCGGCGAACACGCCGCACGAGACGGCGGCGACCTGGCCGATGATCGGGTCGGTCTTCAGCACGCCTTCGTCCAGCAGGTACTGGGTGGCGATGCGCAGCGCGACCCAGGCGCCGGTGATGGCGGCCGTGCGGGTGCCGCCGTCGGCCTGGATGACGTCGCAGTCTAGGCTGATCTGGCGCTCGCCCAGGGCCTTCATGTCGACCACGGCGCGCAGGGACCGGCCGATCAGGCGCTGGATCTCTTGCGTGCGGCCGGTCTGCTTGCCGGCGGCGGCCTCGCGGCGGCCGCGCGTGTGGGTGGCGCGGGGCAGCATGCCGTACTCGGCGGTGACCCAGCCCTGGCCCTTGCCGCGCATCCAGCCGGGGATGCTTTCCTCGACGCTGGCGGTGACCAGCACCTTGGTGTGGCCAAAGCTGATCAGGCACGAGCCCTCGGCGTAGCGGTTGACGCCCGTCTCCAGCGTGATGGCGCGCAACTGGTCGGGGGCGCGGTTCGAGGGACGCATGGCTGACTCCGGATGTCTTGAAAGTATGGGGGGGCTTTGAATGCTGGAAGCGGCCGCTTATCCTATCTGCGACGGGAACTTGAAAGAGCGCCCGCTGCTTTTCTGTCCCCAGCGAGGTCTTCGGCTTAGCGCCATGACGCAATTGTTTGGTCGCACCCCCGGTCTGACGGAGTTGGACGCCCGGGCGCGCGACATCTTCAAGCGGGTGGTGGAATCCTATCTGGAGACCGGCGAGCCCGTGGGCTCGCGCACGATCTCGCGGGGCGGCCTGCAACTGTCGCCGGCCTCGATCCGCAACACCATGCAGGACCTGGCGCAGCTGGGCCTGCTGGACGCGCCCCACACCAGCGCCGGGCGGATGCCCACCCACGCGGGCCTGCGGATGTTCGTCGACGGCTTTCTCGAGGTCGGCGATGTCGGCCAGGAGGAGCGCCAGGCCATAGAGGCGCGGCTGTTCTCGCGCGGCCGCTCGTTCGAGGAAGCGCTGGCGGAAGCCGGTTCGATCCTGTCGGGCCTGGCCGGCGGGGCCAGCATCGTGGTCACGCCGGTGCGCGAGGGCGGGGTCAAGCACGTCGAGTTCGTGGCCCTGGGCGGCGACCAGGCCCTGGCGGTGATGGTCTTCGAGGACGGCACGGTCGAGAACCGGCTGATGAAGCGCGCGGCCGGCATGACGCCCTCGGCGTTCCAGGAGGCGTCCAACTTCCTCAACAGCCGGCTGCGCGGCCGTACGCTCAGCGAGGCCAAGGACGAGGTCCGGGCCGAGCTTGAGACCGCCCGTCGGCAACTGGATGAGACGGCGGCGCGTTTGGTCGAGGACGGGCTGGCGGCGTGGGGCGGGGGCGAGGGCGACGCCCGCGCCCTGATCGTGCGCGGCCAGGCCAACCTTCTGGACGCCGCCGGCGCCCGCGAGGATCTGGAGCGCGTCCGGATGCTGTTCGACGATCTGGAGCAGAAGGGACAGCTGATCGGCCTGCTGGATGACGTGCGCGAAGCCCAGGGGGTGCGCATTTTCATCGGGGCCGGAAACGCGACTCTTTTCTCGCTTTCGGGTTCCGCCGTGATCGCGGCGCCTTATATGACAGGCCGACAGAAGGTGCTGGGCGCGATCGGCGTGATCGGGCCCGCCCGCCTCAACTATGCCCGGGTCATCCCGCTGGTGGACTACACCGCGCGGGTCCTGGGCCGCATGCTGGACGGATAGACGAGTATGACCGAAGACACCGCAGCCAACGGCGTACATGGCTCCGGAAGTCGAGGACGCCGCCCAGGAAATCGAGGCGCTGAAGCTGGAAGTGGCGGCCCTGAAGGATCAGGTCTTCCGTTACGCCGCCGAAGCCGAAAACACCAAGCGCCGGGCCGAGCGCGAGATGAACGACGCCCGCGCCTATGCGATCCAGAAGTTCGCCCGCGACCTGCTGGGCGCGGCCGACAACCTGTCGCGCGCCACGGCCATGAGCCCGCGCAACTCGCAGGACCCGGCGGTGACCAACTACATCATCGGGGTCGAGATGACCGAGAAGGAGCTTCTGGCGGCCTTCGAACGCAATGGCCTCAAGAAGATCGAGCCGGCCAAGGGCGAGAAGTTCGACCCCCACCTGCATCAGGCGGTGATGGAGCAGCCCTCGACCGAGGTCGCGGCCGGCGGCGTCATCCAGTTCCTGCAGGCCGGCTACGAGTTGATGGGCCGCCTGATCCGTCCGGCCATGGTCGCCGTGGCGGCCAAGGGCTCGACCGCTCCCGGTTCGGCCGAGGCTTCGTCTGGCGGCGCCAACCCCTATGCGGGCGCCAGCGCCGACGCTGACGGCTCGGGCGGTTCGGTCGACATCAAGTCTTGACGGCGCTTCTGGTCGCGCGCCTTGTCGGCGCGTGACCAGGCGCGTTCGTGCAGGTTGAAGAACACCGTCTGGACCAGCGGTTCGACGATCCCCACCGCCAGGGCCACGCGCCAGTCGCGGGTCAGGGCGTAGGCGACGGCCACCGCGACGGTCAGGTGCATCGAGGCGTAGGTCAGGGTCTTGAGGGCGAGGCGCATGGTGTGCGCTCCTTGTTGAGAATGGTTCTCAAAAGATAGGCGCGGTTTCCGTGTCCGCAAGGGGTTCGGCCCTCTTCCCCAAGCGCGCGATTTCGCTAATGTCGTCCGTCCAATCATGACGGGGCCGCGCAGGGGATTCTCCAGCGGCGGCGGCTCTGGAACCTGGACCCGGAATATGAAGCTTACGATCGAACGGGCGGCGCTGCTGAAGGCGTTGGGGCATGTGCAGAGCGTCGTCGAGCGCCGCAACACCATCCCGATCCTGTCGAACATCCTGCTTTCGGCCGATCGCGACACGCTGAGCTTCTCGGCCACCGACCTGGACATGGAGATCATCGACGAGGGCCTGGCCCAGATCGACGTGCCCGGCCAGATCACAGCGCCGGCCCACACCCTGTATGAAATCGTCCGCAAGCTGCCCGACGGCTCGGACGTCTCGCTAAGCTTCAGCGGTGACGACCCCCGCCTGGTGATCCAGGCCGGCCGCTCGCGCTTCAACCTGCCGGTCCTGCCGGCCGGCGACTTCCCGGTGATGAGCAGCGACGGCCTGTCGAGCCGCATCGCGGTCGACACCAACGAGCTGATCCGGCTGATCGACAAGACCCGTTTTGCGATCTCCACCGAAGAGACCCGCTACTATCTCAACGGCCTCTATCTCCACACGGTCAACGAAGGCGGCGTGGTCAAGCTGCGCGCCGTCGCCACCGACGGTCACCGCCTGGCCTTTGCCAGCGCCCCGGCCTTGGCCGATGCGATCACTCTGGGCCCGCAAGACCATCGCCGAGGCCCGCCGCCTGATGGAATCGGCCGGCGAGCAGGTCGACCTGCAGGTCAGCCCCCAGAAGGTGCGCTTCGAGTTCGGCCGCGCGGCCCTGACCTCCAAGGTCATCGACGGCGCCTTCCCCGACTATCTGCGCGTCATCCCGCGCGACAACGCCAAGATCCTGACGCTTGACAACGACCTGTTCGCCAAGGCCGTCGACCGCGTCGCCACCATCTCGGCCGAGAAGAGCCGTTCGGTGAAGCTGGCCATCGAGCCGGGCCGTATCACCCTGACCGTCCGCAACATGGAAGCCGGCCAGGCCGTCGAAGAGGTCGAGGTCGACTACGACGGCGAGCCCTTCGAGATCGGCTTCAACGCCCGCTACCTGCTGGACGTCTGCGGCCAGATCGGCGGTCCGATCGCCGAGTTCCGCTTCGCCGACCCGGCCAGCCCCACCCTGGTGGTCGATCCGACCGATCCGGGCGTGAAATACGTGCTGATGCCGCTGCGGGTCTGATCCCGCTCGGCTGATGACTCAAGGGCTGCGTGAAGAGCTGTTCGTCGAGCTGTTCGACAACATGCTCGCCCTCTGGGAAGCGACGGACTTCGAAGGCTGCGACACCTGGTTTGACCGCTCCCAGCGCGTCGAGGCGGCGTTTGGCGCGGTCGAGCACCGCATCGACCTGATGGCGATGAACTACGCCGTCCATCGCGCCATCGCCCCGGACGCCCGCTCAGACGGGCCGCTCCGGGAGCTGGTCGACCGCGACGCGGCGCGCGCCACCTTTCAGACCAACATGATGCGCGTGCTGATGGGCGCGGCCGGGGTCTGGCAGAAGGACAATATCGAGATCGCACGGCGGTATTTCGGGTAGGCGAGCACGGGGATCGGGATCGCGCCGTCCACGGACGGGGACGGGGATAGACGCCCCAGGTCCTCCCCCCGAAGGGGGAGGCGGCCGGAGGCCGGTGGGGGAACACCGCATTGATTCAGCAGCACTTCCCCCTCCGATCGCTACGCGATCGCCTCCCCCGTGAGGGGGAGGACCTGTACGAGCATCCAGACAATCGACGCAGCCGCGTTCAAACCTCCCGTATTCTGTGTCCACCTCGTCGCGAGGAAAGGGCGCAAGGCCAGCGACCATGACGGCGGCGGGGTGTGATCGAGCGGGCAGCTCAATCGATGGCGGGAGGAGCGTTTTGCGCTCTGGGCCGTCAACCTCGTTGTTCTCTGGCGGCGGTCGGCCGAGGAAAACTAAAACGACGTGGCTTCGAGGGTCGAGCGAGCAACAGGCGGACTGAAAGGTCTCGCGGTCCAGGGGGGAGTCGCTCTCCCGCCTGCCCGTCGGAGGCGTCGAGGGGGAGGCGATAACACCGCCGAGCCCGAAGCGCTTTCGCCAGAACGGTCACGCGGAGCGGACGGCTTCGTCGAAACGGTATTTATCAAACTCTTCCGGGCGTGGTCCGGACGCTCCGCGACCCTTTCCATCAACCCGGCGGTCTCCGCGCGAGGTCGGCAGACGCATGCGCTGCTCCCTCAGTCGCTCTCGCAGACAGCTCTCCCCAGAGGGGGAGCATCTGCCCGATCGACGATCCTCCCCTCTGGGGCAGGTGGCCCGGAGGGCCGGAGGGGGCAGCGCGGCGTAGGCCGAGATGTCCCCCTTCAGTCGCTCCGCGACAGCTGCCCCAGAGGGGGCACCGCTGTCCCTGACCGCACTTCCGGTCCTACGCCCACGCCCGCCTCGACGCCTGCGCGGCGCCAGCGTCTATCTGTTCGGAGCCAACGGGGCGGGCAAGACCAACCTGCTGGAGGCCATCAGCCTGCTGTCGCCCGGCAAGGGTCTGCGCGGCTCCAGCCTGGCCGAGGTGGGCCGGCGGCTGCCCGGCGAGGCGACGGGGCGGCCGTGGGCCGTGTCGGCTCTGGTGGAGGCCGGCGAGGACGAGCCGGTGCAACTGGGCGCGGCGTCGAGGTGGGCGGCGCGACCCGCCGGCTGGTGCGCATTGATGGCGAGACCGTTCCGCCAGGCCGGCTGACCGACCACATCCGTCCGATCTGGCTGACGCCGGCCCAGGATCGGCTGTTCCTGGAAGCCGCCTCCGAACGCCGCAAGTTCTTCGATCGCCTGGTGTTCGCCGCCGAACCCGCCCACGCCAGCCACGCCAACGCCTATGACAAGGCCCAGCGCGAGCGGATGCGTCTACTGACCGACGCCTTCGAAAGCAGCGTCCCGGCCGACGCCGCCTGGCTGACGGCCCTGGAGGCGCGCCTCGCCGAGGCCGGCGCCCTGATGGCGGAGGCGCGGGCCCGAACCCTGATCGCCCTGCAGGCCGAGATCGACGGCCGTGGCGACCGGCCCTTCCCGCAGGCCCGGCTGTCCCTGACCGGCGAGTGGGAAAAACTCGCGCTCGAGGGCGTGGAATTCGCCGAGATCGAGCTGCGCCTGGCCACCGCCCTGGCCGCCGCGAGGCCCCGTGACGGGGCCGCCGGGCGGGCCCTGACCGGCCCGCATCGGGGCGATCTGGACATCCTGCATGTCGAGAAGGACCGTCCGGCGGCGGAATGCTCGACCGGAGAGCAGAAAGCGCTGATTCTGAACCTGGTTTTGGCCCAGGCGGCGCGACTTTCGCGTGCGGAATCCGCGCCGAATCCTATAGTATTGCTCGACGAAGTCGCCGCGCATCTCGACCTTACCCGGCGAGCCGCTCTGGCCGACGAAATCACGGCGCTCAAGCTCCAGGCCTTCCTGACCGGCACGGACGAGTCGCTGTTCGACCACCTCAAAGGTCGGGCTCTTGGTGTTCGCGTGTGCGACGCCGGCCTGACCGCTTTGGAAGACGTATGACCGAAGAGACCAAAGGCCCCGTTGACGACAATTCGGGCGACCGTCTGACCAGCGCCGACGGCTCGCAGATGGCGGCCCCCGAAGTAATGACCGGCGAGTACGACGCCGACTCGATCAAGGTGCTGAAGGGCCTGGATGCGGTCCGCAAGCGCCCCGGCATGTATATCGGCGACACCGACGACGGCTCGGGCCTGCACCACATGGTCTATGAGGTGGTCGACAACGCCATCGACGAGGCCCTGGCCGGTCACGCCACCAAGGTCGAGGTCATCCTCAACGCCGACGGCTCGGTGACGGTCACCGACGACGGTCGCGGCATCCCGGTCGACATCCACGAAGGCGAAGGCGTTTCGGCGGCCGAGGTCATCATGACCCAGCTGCACGCCGGCGGTAAGTTCGACCAGAACAGCTACAAGGTCTCGGGCGGCCTGCACGGCGTGCGGCGTCTCGGTGGTCAACGCGCTCAGCGACTGGCTGCAGCTGAAGATCCACCGCAACGGCCACAGCTATCAGATGCGCTTCGAGCGCGGCGACGCGGTGACCTCGCTGGCCCAGACCGGCGACTCGCCGGTGCGGTCGGACGGCCCCAAGGCCGGAACCACCCTGACCGGCACCGAAGTGACCTTCTTCCCGTCGAAGGACACCTTCGCGTTCATCGATTTCGACCGCAAGACGCTGGAGCACCGCCTGCGCGAGCTGGCGTTCCTGAACTCGGGCGTGACGATCTATTTCCGCGACCTGCGCGACGCCGAGCCGTGGGAAGAAAAGCTGCACTACGAGGGCGGCATCGAGGCCTTCGTGCGCCACCTCGACAAGGCCAAGACCCCGCTGCTGAAGACGCCGATCGTCATTCGCGGCCGCAAGGACAAGGTCGAGATCGACCTGGCCCTGTGGTGGAACGACAGCTACCACGAGCACATGCTGTGCTTCACCAACAACATCCCGCAGCGGGATGGCGGTACGCACCTTTCCGCCTTCCGCGGGGCCCTGACCCGGATCATCACCAACTACGCCGAGAGCTCGGGCATCACGAAGAAGGAAAAGGTCAATGTCGGGGGCGAGGACGCCCGCGAAGGCCTGACCTGCGTGCTGTCGGTCAAGGTGCCCGACCCCAAGTTCAGCTCGCAGACCAAGGACAAGCTGGTCTCGTCCGAAGTGCGCCCGGCCGTCGAAAACCTGGTGCAGGAAGGCCTGGCCAGCTGGTTCGAGGAGCATCCGACCGAAGCCAAGGCCATCGTCTCCAAGATCGCCGAAGCCGCCGCCGCCCGCGAAGCCGCCCGCAAGGCCCGCGAACTGACCCGTCGCAAGAGCGCGCTGGACATCACGTCCCTGCCCGGCAAGCTGGCTGACTGTTCGGAACGCGATCCGGCCAAGTCCGAAATCTTCATCGTCGAGGGTGACTCGGCCGGCGGTTCCGCCAAGCAGGCCCGCAACCGCGACAACCAAGCGGTGCTGCCCCTGCGCGGCAAGATCCTGAACGTCGAGCGGGCGCGCTTCGACAAGATGCTGTCGTCCGACCAGATCGGCACGCTGATCACGGCCCTGGGGGCCGGCATCGGTCGCGACGACTTCAACGCCGACAAGGTGCGCTACCACAAGATCGTGCTGATGACCGACGCCGACGTCGACGGCGCCCACATCCGCACCCTGCTGCTGACCTTCTTCTATCGGCAGATGCCCGAGCTGATCGAGCGCGGCTATATCTACATCGCCCAGCCGCCGCTCTACAAAGCCGCCAAGGGCAAGTCGTCGCGCTATCTGAAGGACGACAGCGAGATGGACGCCTTCCTGATCGACGAGGGCGTCGACGGGGCCGAGCTGGACCTGCCCTCGGGCGAGCGCCGCACCGGCCAGGACCTGCTGGCCCTGATCCAGCTATGCCGCCAGGCCAAGGGCAATATCGACCGCCTGGCCGCCCGCGCCCCGGCCTTCGCCGTGGAGCAGACGGCCCTGGCCGGCCTGCTGGGCGAGACCCCCGACATCGCCGCCGCCGCCGCCCGTCTCGACCTCTACGCCGAAGAGGGCGATGGCCCGTGGACCGGCGAGCGCGGCGACACGGCCTTTGTGTTCAAGCGCGTACGTCGCGGCGTCACCGAGAGCGTGGTGCTGGATGATGGCCTTCTGCATGCCGCCGACGCTCGCCGCCTGGCCGAGCGCGCCGGGGCCCTGGCCGAGATCTTCAGCGGTCGGGCCGTCTTCCGCCGCAAGGACAAGTCGACCACGGTGCGGGGGCCGATGGATCTGGTCGCAGCGGTGATGGACGCCGGCCGCAAGGGCCTGTCGATCCAGCGCTACAAGGGTCTGGGCGAGATGAACCCCGACCAGCTGTGGGAAACCACCCTCGATGTCGAGGCCCGCACTCTGCTGCAGGTGAAGGTCAATCACGCCGACGACGCCGACGACATGTTCAGCCGCCTGATGGGCGATCTGGTCGAACCGCGTCGCGAGTTCATTCAGGAAAACGCGCTGGACGCCGAGGTCGACGTTTAGTGGGTAAGGTTCAGGAGCCAGCCCGGCGTACGACCGATCCAGGTCGCGCGCCGGTGGCGTGGCTGTCCTGGAACACGATCACGCCATTGACCCAGACCTTGGCCACGCCCGTGGCCAGGGCGTTGGGATGGGCGACATCTGAGCGGTCGGCGACGGTGGCGGGATCCAGCAGCACCAGATCGGCGAAGTTCCCCGCCACGATCGTCCCGCGCCCCGCGATGCCCAGCTGGGCCGCCGTCTGTGCGGTCATCTTGTGGACGGCCTGCTCCAGGGTCAGGATCTTCTTCTCGCGGACATAGACCCGCAGGATCTTGGCGAAGGCCCCGAAACCGCGCGGATGCAGCCCGTGGGTCATGCCGTCCGAGCAGATCACGGCATGGTCCCAGCCGATGAAGGCGTCGATGTCGGCGCCGGTCATCGCGGTGCCGATCACGGCGTCGACGTGATCGACCTCCGGATGGGCCAGGTGAAAGGCCTCCGCCTGCCGGGTCAGGGCCAGATAGGTCTCGGCCGGATCGGCTTGCCGCTCGGCGGCGATGTCGGCGATGGTCTTGCCCACCAGAGAAGGATCGGGCGCGAACACCGCCAGCCGCATGCCGGCCGGGGTCGTCAGCTTGGTCAGGGCGAAGCGGGCGGCGGCCAGGTCGTTGAAGTCCCGCTCCGGCAGCAGCACCGCCAGATTGCTCTGCCAATACTCGTACGGATAGACGTCGGCGGTGATGTCCACGCCCTGGGCGCGGGCGGCGTCCAGCCGGGCCAGGAGCTGCGGCGCCTGGCCCCAGCGGTCGACGATGGCGATCTTCAGGTGCGAGATCTGGACGGGCAGTTTGGCCTCTCGGCCGATGGCGATGATCTCGTCGATCGCCGCGTCCAGCTTCACGTCCTCGCTGCGCAGGTGGCTGATATAGCGGCCATGGCCTGCGGCGGCCGTCCTGGCCAGGGCCATGACCTCGGCCGGGGTCGAGAAGATGCCGGGGTCGTATTCCAGGCCGGTCGACAGGCCCAGCGAACCCGCTTCGAGATCGGCCTTCAGGTCGGTCTGCATCGCCGCGATCTCGGCCGGCGTCGCGGCGCGTCGATAGTCGGCGCCCATGGCCCGCTCGCGCAGCGAGCCGTGGCCAGTATAGGAGGCGACATTGATGGCCAGCGGCGCCTTTTCCAGGCCTGCGAAGTAGGTCTTCAACGGGAACGACGACTCGCCGTCCTGGCCCGCGACGATGGTGGTGACGCCCTGGGCGGTGACCGGAGTCATGTCTGGCGTCTGCTGGGCCTGGCGGTCATGATGGCTGTGGGCGTCGATGAAGCCCGGCGCCAGGACCAGGCCCGCTGCGTTCACCACCGTGTCGCCCGGCTCGCGCGCCAGCTTGCCGACCGCGACGATCCGGTCGCCGTCCAGCCGGACGCTGACCGCCCGCGACGGCGCGCCCGTCCCGTCCACCACGCGGGCGCCGACGATCAGGGTCGAGGCCAGGCGGTGGAGGTCATCAGCAGGGCAGGCCCAGGGCGATGGCTGCGCGGAGAGGTTGCGGGTCATGTCTGGGCCTTCCGGAGTCCGGTGTTCAGAATAGCGCGCGTCGGCGAGGGTTTTCGTCGTTTCCCGCCCTCCCGGCGACAGGATCGCGAGGGGCTTGTGGTGATCGCGACCTTACCCCGCGCGTGGTTTGCGCTAAGCAGGACGGCGACATCAGCAAGGATTTCGGGATGACGTCGAACGACCCGCGCAAGGACATCGACCGCATCGACATCAAGATCCTGGCCCTGCTGCATCGGCAGGGGCGGGTGACCAAGGCCGCGATGGGCGAGGCCGTGGGCCTGTCGGCGTCGCGCTGCTGGGAGCGCATGAAGAAGCTGGAAAAGGCCAGGATCATTCGCGGTTATCACGCCGAGGTGGATCTGGGCCGGCTGGCCAAGCTCTCGACCTTCGTGGTGCAGATCAAGCTCACCGACTATTCCTACGCCAAGGCCAAGGCTTTCGAGACCGGTATCGCGGCCGACCCCAACATTATCGCGTGCCAGGCCGTGCTGGGCGAGGTGGACTATCTGATCACCGTCGCCGCCTTTGGCATCGAGCACTATCAGACGATCATGGAGCGACTGCTCGACACCCTGAACGCGCCCTTCGACTATGTGACCTTCCCGGTGACCAAGAAGCTGAAGGGCGAGGCGGGGCTGGATCTGGCCAAGCTGCTGGCCACCGCCGGAGACCTCGACGACTAGCCCCACAGGGCGGCCGCGGGAGGATTGAGGATCGCGTCGTGGTAGCCAAAGCCATGCTCGATATCGCTGAACCAGCTGGATTGGACAGTCCAAGTCTACCACCTCGCAGCCCTGGGCCACTAGCAGGCCCGGCGCGATGCCCAGCGAGGTGCCCTCCATGCAGCCGATCATCAGGCGCAGGCCCCGTGCGCGGGCGGCCTGCGTCAGGGCCAGGGCCTCGGTCAGGCCGCCGCACTTGTCCAGCTTGATGTTGCAGAAGGCGTAGCGCCCGACGATGCGATCCAGGTCGGCGCGGTCGTCGAAGGACTCGTCGGCACAGAGCGGCACATCACCCCGATAGGCCAGCAGGGCGTCGTCCTGTCCGACCGGCAGGGGCTGCTCCACCAGTTCGACGCCCAGGGCTGAAAGGCTGGGGGCGTAGGCGTTCAGCTGGTCCAGGGTCCAGCCCTGGTTGGCGTCGGCGATCAGGCGGGCGCGGGGCGCGGCGGCGCGGATCGCCTCCAGCCGCTCCAGGTCAAGGGCGTCGCCCAGCTTGACCTTCAGGGCGGGGAAGTCGGGCGCCCAGCGCGCGGCCTTGGCGGCCATGGCGGCGGGCGCATCCATGCCCAGGGTGACGAAGGTTTCGATCGGGCGCAGCGGGGCCAGACCCGCGCGCACAGCGACCGGAACGCCGGTCAGCTTGGCCTCGAGGTCCCACAGCGCGCAGTCGACAGCGTTGCGCGCGCCGCCACGCGGGAGATGGGCGGCGATGCAGGCGCGGTCCAAAAGCATGCCGGCTTCAAACTCGCCCGCCAGGGCCTGCACCTGCATCAGCATGGTCTGCGGCGTGTCGCCCAGATAGTCGACACCCGCCGCCTCGCCGCGTCCGATTGCGCCGCGCGCCTCGATCTCGACGTGAAGCACATTGGCCTCGGTATAGACCTGACGCGCGATGACGAAGGGCTCGGTCAGGGCGTGGGCTTCGATCCGCGCGGTCAACCGCATCAGGCGGCGTCCGACCGCGCGTCCGACGCCAGCAGTCGGTCGGCTATGGCCGCAACGCCGGTCCGCACCGGATCGCAGCACGGCAGGCCCAGGGCCGCCTGGGTGTCGCGCAGATAGTCCGCCGCCGCCTGCGGGCGTCAGGCGCGAGGTGTTGATGCAGATCCCGGCCATTCGAACGGCCGGATTGGTCAGGGCCGCCAGCCGCAGGTTCAGGGCGATAGCCTCGGCCAGAGATGGTGTGGGGAAGGTCTCCAGCCCGTCAATGGCGGTGCGGGTCGCGTCGTGGCACAGCACCAGGGCGTCAGGCTGGCTGCCGTGCAGCAGGCCCAGGGTCACGCCGGCATAGGCCGGATGGAACAGCGAGCCCTGGCCCTCGATCACGTCCCAGTGGTCGGGCGCGGCGGCGGGGCTGAGCTGTTCGGCGGCGCCGGCGACGAAGTCGGAAATGATCGCGTCGATGGGCGCGCCGGACCCGGCGATGAAGATGCCGGTCTGGCCGGTGGCCCGGAAGTCGGCGTCGGCGCCGCGCGTCTTGAGCTCTTTCGTGATGGCCAGGGCTGCGTACATCTTGCCCACGGCGCAGTCGTGCCGTCGGTCCAGCAGGCGCAGGCCGGTGACGCTGGTACCGGTTCCCACCGCCAGGAACTCTGGCGACGGCTCCCGCGCCTCGATCAGCTTTCGGCCCAGACGCTCGGCGGTCTCCCGGACCTTGGGAAGGCTGGCCATGCGGGTGTGCAGGCCCGAGACCAGGTCCAGCCCCGCCTCCAGCGCCTCGATCAGGACGGCTTCCCAATGCGGCGGGATATAGCCGCCGGCATTGGCCACGCCGAGCAGCAGCGAGCGGGCGCCGGCCGCGTGGGCGGCCTTCGGGGTCAGGTCGGCCAGGCCCAGGTCGGCCGCACAGCGGAAATAGGTCTCGGCCAGCGCGGCGCGGCGGACGCCGGTGGCGATGCCCGAGGCGGTCTTGGCGCTGACCCGGTCCACATCTCCGAGGAACATCAGGCAGGGATAGGGCAGTTCCACGACAGCACCTCATTATAGACGTCGTCAGTAGGGTTGGAGACCGATGACCCACGCACGGGCGGGGACGATCAGGCGCCCGCAGCCGGGCGAAGAGGGCGAATGGCCAGGGGGCGGGGCAGGACAACCGAAGCCAGGGCGTGGCGAACGCCGGCCAGGGCGTGGATCCTGTCCACGGTGCGCTCAAGATCCTCGGCTCGCCCGGCTTCGACCACGGCGACCAGATCATAGTCGCCGGTGATCTGGTGCAGCGCGGTCAACTCGCTCATGTCTGCCAGACGCGCGCCGACTTCGGCGGCGTCGCGGGGCGCGACCTGGATCATCACGTGAGCCCGCAGGGCTGCGTCTCCGCGGTCGGCGGCGACGCCCAGAAAGGCCGGACTGGCGATCTCGACGGCGATCAAGGCTGAACTCCTCACTCTTGGCGGAGAGTTTAGTTCGGTAGGGACCTCGAAAAACGCCGTGTTTGGGCGGCCTGACGAGAGAAACGCTCGCGAGCCCGCCCTCAGCGCAGGATCTTGGTCGCCAGCAGGATCGAGGAGGTCGTGCGTTCCACGCCTTCGAGGGCGCCGATGCGGTCGATCAAGGCGTTCAGGTCGGCGACGGTTTCGGCCTCGATCAGGGCGATCAGGTCGTACTCGCCGCTGATGGCGTGCAGGGCCGACAGCTCGGCGATGCCGGCCAGTTCCTCTTCGGTCCCCTTGGCGAGCTTCAGCTGGACCTTGATCATGACCTGGGCGCGGATCAGGCGGCGGTCATACTCGCTGCCCAGGCGGACGGTGTAGCCCTGGATCACGCCATCCTGCTCAAGACGGCTCAGGCGGGCATAGACATTGGCCCGCGACAGACCCAGATCGGCGGCCAGCTTGGTCACCGGCTGACGCGAGTCCTCGCGCAGCATCGCCAGCAATCGCCGGTCGACGTCCGCGAGGGTCTGGTCGTCCGACTTCATCGGCTCACCCTTGGGTCTGCGCTGACCATCAGCCTCACTTCGGCGAAGGTTCGTTGGTGTAGATCGCCGTTCGGGGCGTCGGCAGGGCCGACGAGATGGCCCCGCGATACATGCCCAGGTCGTTCATGCCGAAGGCCGGCCGACCCTGGCCGTCCATGGCGATCAGGCCGCCGTCGCCGCCGATCTTCGTGATCGAGGCCATGGTCTGGTCGGCCGCCGTCTGAACGTCCTCGCCCTTCCAGGCGATGCGGTCGCAGACCTGGCGGGCGGCGGTCTCGCGGATGAAATACTCGCCCGATCCCGTGGCGGACACGGCGCAGACGCCGTCGCGGGCATAGGTGCCGGCGCCGATGATCGGCGTGTCGCCGACCCGAGCCCAGCGCTTGCCCGTCATGCCGCCGGTCGAGGTGGCGGCCGCAATGTGTCCGGCCTGGTCCAGCGCCACCGCGCCGACGGTGCCGAACAGGTGGGTGGGGTCCAGAACGGCGAGGTGGTCCTTGCGCCAGGTCTCCAGCTGCTTCCAGCGCTCCTCGGTGCGGAAATAGCTGGGGTCGACCTGCTCCAGGCCCTGCTCTTTCGAGAACTGGTCGGCGCCTTCGCGGGTCAGCATGACGTGCGGAGACTTCTCCATCACCGCGCGGGCCAGGCTGATCGGATTGCGGGTGCGCGTGACGCCCGCCACGGCCCCGGCCTTAAGGGTGGCGCCGTCCATGATCGAGGCGTCCAGCTCGTTCTTGCCCTCAGCGGTGAAGACCGCGCCCTTGCCGGCGTTGAACAGCGGATTGTCTTCCAGCGTCCGCACCACCGTCTCGACCGCGTCGAGGCTGGAGCCTCCGGACTTCAGCACCTTGGCCCCCGCCTCCAGAGCGGCGTCGAGGCCGGCGCGGTAGGCCTTTTCCTTTTCAGGCGTCAGGTCGGCGCGATCCAGAACGCCAGACCCCCCATGAACGGCCAGCGACCACTTGCCCTCGGCCGCCATGGCCGGCGCGGACGCCGCGCACAGGGCCAGAATAGAAAGACCGAGCGAGCGGATACGGGAAGTCATCATCGCAACTCTCTTAAGCAGATCGGTGTCAGCCCCGGGCGGGAGCTAGAAGGAAGAAACGCAAGGTAACAGGCGGTCAGCGGTCGCTGCGGATCAGCACGCCGTCCTTGACCTGGGCGGTCAGGGTGAAGGCGGGCTTGGTGACCTTAAAGGTCTTGAAGTCCAGGGTGCTGTCCGGACCGACGCCGACGATGGGGAAGGGCGCATAGGTCAGCGGCTTGCCGGCGATGATGGTGGCGGGCCTGGCCATCGGGCGCACCAGCCAGGCGTGGCCGGGGCCATAGAACCGGCCCACGCCCTCGCCGTCGATCAGCATGGCCGTGCCCTCGTCGATGCCCAGGCCCGTGATCGCCGGATCGTTCTCTTCCTGGATCAGCCGGCCAACGAAAGCCACCAGGCGGCCCTGGCGATCGCGCTTGTCGAAGTGGCTGTCGGTGATGACCTTCGACAGCCAGGGCAGATGCAGGAAGTCGCGCACCAGGGTGACGCTGGCCCCGGTGGGATTCTTCAGCGTTTCGGGCGAGGTGATGCTGATCGAATCCAGGCAGCCATAGGCATAGCCGCCCAGAATGGCGAGGCCGGCGCTGGTGCCGCCGATGGGCTTTCCGGCCTTCACATGGGCGATCCAGCGCCTTGTTCAGGGCCTCCAGTTCGGCCGGCTGCAGGCCTGGGTCGCCGCCGCCGAAGAAGATTCCGTCGGCGCGGGCGATGATGGCCAGCAGCTTGGGATCCTCGCCGGCGTCTTCGTTCTGGATCACCAGAGTCTCGACCGAGGCGACGCCGCCGACATCCTTGTAGATCTCGTCCTGCAGTTCGCGGCCGCCGCGGCCCGCAGGACCACGATGTGGCCGCCGCCCGACTGCTTGACGAACTTGCCTTCGACGCCATCGTTCCAGTCGCCGCCGCCCATCAGGGCCAGCAGCGGCCCGGTCTTGCCCGGCGTCGGCGCGGCGATATCGCCGATCACATAGTATTCGTAGCCCGGTCCGACGGCGTCGGGACCCTTGGCGGGCGCATCGGCCGCACGCGCGGCGAGGGGAACGAGCAGGGCTGCCGCCATCGCGATCGCCGAAAGTCTAGCCAGCATCATATCCATCCCTCGCCTGTCGCGATCCTGGCCGTGGGCGCTGCGCCGGGTCCAGAGGCCAAACCTGCGCCGGACCCGCGCCGAGCCCATTTTCGGGCTCAACGCCCCAGATCCGTGCGCTGTGCATCAAAGCTGCACGTGGAACACATTGTGTCCATCAAATCTGACAATTTGATCTTTTCAGCTTTCAATTTGCGCGAAATGCAATCCAACATGATGAGGCCTCGGGGTGCAACCCGGCGTCGGGCCTGTCCACGGGAATGGATGCGCCGCTAAAAAAGAGGGGATAATGATGAAGATGCATCTGCTGAGGGCCAGCGCCCTTGCCGGCGCGGCGGGCCTGATGATCACCGGCCAGGCGCTTGCGCAAACCACCCCGCAGACCGACGAAAACGCGGTCGAGGCCCTGGTCGTCACCGGCTCGCGCATTCCCCGGATCGCCACCGAGGGTCCTGCCCCGGTCACCGTCATCACCAGCGAGAACATCAAGGCCGCCGGCTTCAACAGCGTGCCGGATGTCCTGCGCAGCCTCAGCCAGAACGGCGGCGAGACCCAGACCCAGCAGTCGTCCAGCGGCGCCGACTGGACGCCCGGCGCCCAGCAGGTCGACCTGCGCGGCCTTGGCCCCAACCACACCCTCGTGCTGGTCAATGGCCGCCGCATCGCCGACTTCCCCCTGCCGTTTAACGGCAAGAGCGCCTTCACCGACACTTCCTCGATCCCGCTGGGCATGATCGACCGCATCGAGGTGCTCAGCGGCAGCGCCTCGGCCGTCTATGGCTCGGACGCCATCTCGGGCGTTGTGAACTTCAACCTGAAGAAGAAGGCCGACGGCACGATCGTTGACGTCACCTTCGGCGGGCTTGAGCACGGCGGCGCCAGCAGCCAGCGGGTGAACGTCTCCAGCGGCTTTTCCAAGGGCGATTTCGACCTGGTGATCGGCGGCGAGTTCGTCAACCAGAAGCCCCTCTGGGCCTATGATCGCGACATCCAGGACAGCACCAAGGACGCTCCGACCGCCCGCGCCCGCATCGCGCGACGCGACTTCCTGCGCATGGATCCCGACGCGGAAGAATATGTCGATCCGGGCCGGGCCACCTGCGCGTCGCTGAGCAAGCTGAACGGCGGTTCGGTGGAATATGCCAGCCGTCCGGGCTGGGGCGCCTATGATGACGCGCTCGATGACTACGGCCCTGGCTACTATTGCGGCAGCTACAGCTCGATCGGCTACGGCACCATCATCAGCGAACGCAAGAGCGCCAATGTCGTGGCCTCGCTGAACTACGCCAAGACCGACGACCTGGCGTTCTTCGCCGACATTTCGGCCGGCTACAGCCGCACCCGCCAGTTCCAGGACGTGCTGAACTGGGAATACCAGGACGCCAACGGCAGCGAAGACGGCATCTTCTACAACCAGTTCACCGGCGCGCTCGATCTGTGGCACCGCAACTTCACCCCCGAGGAGATGGGCGGTCTCAGCAAGGGCTACATCAAGAACGTCTCGCGCACCTTCAGCATCACCCCTGGCGTCAAGGGCTCGCTGGGCGGCGGCTGGGACTACGAGGCCTTCTACAATTTCAGCCAGTACAAGTCGTCGATCAGCTGGCCCAAGGTGGTGACCTCCAAGGCCACGGCCCTGTTCCTGGGCGCGCAACTGGGCGTCGATGAAGACAGCGGCTATCCGATCTTCAACGCCGATCCGGCCCGCCTCTACAAGCCGCTGACGGTCGCCGAGTTCGACTCGATCACCGCCCGCACCACCTACAAGCCGGTGGCGCGCCAGCAGGGCCTGTCGTTCCAGGTCAACAAGGCCGATCTGTTCACCCTGCCGGCCGGTCCGGTCGGCTTCGCGGCCGTCGCCGAACTGGGCAAGCAGTCCTACAAGCTGGGCCTCGATCCGCTGGCCACCCAGAACTACTATTACGGTCTGCGCGACGCCGACGGCGATGGCTCACGCAAGCGCTGGGGCGCCGGCTACGAGTTCCGCGCCCCGCTGCTCAAGAGCCTGGAGCTGAGCACGGCTGGCCGCTACGACGGCTACAAGTACGGCGGCAACACCATCGACAAGTTCACCTACAACGGGGGGCTTGAGTGGCGGCCGGTCAAGACACTGCTGGTGCGCGGCGCCTATGGCACCGGCTTCCGGGCTCCCGACCTGCACTATGTGTTCGCCAAGGAAGGCATCAGCCACCCCTCGGGCACCGACTACTACCGCTGCCGCAGCGAAGAGCCGGGCGAGGACATCGGCGACTGCAGCTATGCCGACGAAGGCCTGGTCAAGGTTCGCCTGGGCAATGCCAAGCTGAAGCCGGAAACCTCGAAGTCGCTGAACTACGGCGCGGTCTGGTCGCCGATCCGCAACTTCGACATCTCGGTCGACTATTTCCGCGTGCAGCTCGACAACGCCGTGCTCGACATGAGCCTGGACAGCGTGCTGCGCCAGGAAGCCGACTGCCGCCTGGGCAAGACCAGCGCCGGAACGGCTGTCAGCGCGTCCTCGCCGACCTGCGTCGACGCCCTGGCCCGCGTGGCCCGCAACCCGCTGACCGCGGCGATCAACCCCGGCGCCATCGCCACCGTGACGATCAATCCGATCAACGTCGCCACCGAAAAGACCAGCGGCGTCGACGTGGCCGCTCACTATCGCTGGCCGACCGAAAGCTTCGGGACGTTCAATTTCGGCCTGACCCACACCTGGGTGCACAAGCACACCAGCCGCCAGTATCCGGGCGACCCGATCGAGAACCAGCTGGCCTATGACAGCGGTTACGACATCCCGCGCTCAAAGAGCACCGGCTCGATCAACTGGACCCTGAATCGCCTGACCCTGGGGCTGCATGGCCAGCGCCTGGATCGTCTGCCCAACTACGCTGAGGATGGCTGGATCAAGGAGAGCTATCTCTACAACGCCACCGTCCAGTACGACCTGAACGACACCACCCGGATCAGCCTGGCGGTCGACAACCTGCTGGACAAGGGCCCCCAGCGCGACCCGACCTATTCGGGCTATCCCTACTATGACACCTCCTGGTTCGATTCGACCGGGCGCGGCTACTACCTGCAGTTGACGCACAAGTTCGGCGGCGCCGGCGGCCTGTAAGGCCGGCGCGAGGCGGCGCTTCCGTCAGCCGCCCTGGCGCGCACCGCGCCGGGGCGGCCGACATAGCCCAGTCGCCGCCGGAGCCATGACGCCACCGGTGCGTTTGAAGGCCATCAGGTAACGGTGGCGGCGTCATGACGAGTTTCTCTTTCCGGCGGGATTTCATCACCCGACCGATCTTCCAGTGGGCGCAAGGCGTGATGCCAGCCCTGTCCCAGACCGAGCGCGATGCGATCGACGCCGGCGACGTGTGGTGGGACGCCGCCCTGTTCACCGGCGATCCGGACTGGAACGAACTGCTGTCGTTCCCCAGGCCTCAACTACGTCCCGACGAGCAGGCTTTCATGGACGGCCCGGTCAATGACCTGTGCGCCATGATCGACGACTGGAAGATGACCTGGGAGACCCGCGACCTCTCGCCGGAGACCTGGGCGTTCCTGAAGGACAACAGGTTCTTCGGCATGATCATCCCCAGGGAACATGGCGGCCTGGGCTTCTCGGCCTTCGGCCACGCCGAGATCGTCCGCAAGATCGCCACCCGCTCGGTGTCGGCGGCGGTGACGGCCATGGTGCCCAACTCGCTCGGTCCCGGCGAACTGATCATGAAGTTCGGCACCGACGACCAGCAGACCTACTGGCTACCGCGCCTGGCCGATGGCCGCGAGATTCCCGCCTTCGGTCTGACCAGTCCCGAAGCCGGTTCCGACGCCTCGGCGATGATCGACGTGGGCGTGGTCTGTCGCGGAACCTGGGAGGGCAAGGATGTCCTTGGGATCCGCCTGAACTGGCACAAGCGCTACATCACGCTGGGTCCCGTGTGCACGGTGCTGGGCGTGGCCTTCAAGCTGCGCGACCCCGACCACCTGCTGGGCGAGCTTGAGGACATCGGCATCACCTGCGCGCTGGTCCCGACCGCCACCCAGGGCGTCAGCATCGGCCGCCGCCATCTGGCGGCGTTCCAGACGTTTCAGAACGGGCCCAACTGGGGCAAAGACGTCTTCATTCCAATGGACCTGGTGATCGGCGGCGTTGATCGCGTGGGCCAGGGTTGGAAGATGCTGATGACCGCGCTCGCGGCTGGGCGCGGCATATCGCTGCCGGCCCTGTCGGGCGCGGCGGCGGCGTTCAGCGCCCTGACCACCGGCAGCTATGCCCGCGTGCGCAGCCAGTTCAACGTGCCGATCGGCAAGTTCGAGGGCGTCCAGGAGCGCCTGGCCCGCATCGCCGGTAACGCCTACCTCGTCGATGGCGCTCGGCGCCTCACCTGCGCCGGCCTCGACATGGGCAAGCACCCGTCGGTGATCTCGGCCCTGCTGAAGTCGGGCGCCACCGAGCGCATGCGGATCGTCGTCAACGACGCCATGGACGTGCACGGCGGCAAGGCGATCATCGAGGGGCCGCGCAACTATATGGGCGCGCAGTACCGGGCGATCCCGGTCGGCATCACCGTTGAGGGCGCCAATATCCTGACCCGGAGCCTGATGGTGTTCGGCCAGGGCGCGATCCGCGCGCACCCCTATATGCTGCAGGAAATCCTGGCGATCGGCGAGGCTGACAAGGACCAGGGCCTGGCCCAGTTCGACGCGGTGTTCTGGAAGCATGTCGCCCACGCCCTGCGCAACGGCGTTCGCACCGTCGCCCGCAGCTTGAGCAACGGCCGACTGTCGCCGACGCCGGACGCCGGCCGCGCCACCCGGTTCTATCGCCAGATGGGCCGTTACAGCGCCGGCTTCGCCCTGGCCTCCGATATCGCCCTCTTGACCCTGGGCGGCGAGCTGAAGCGCAAGGAGATGCTGTCGGCGCGGCTGGGCGACATCCTTTCGGAGCTCTATTTCCTGTCCGGCGCCCTGAAGCGCTGGGAAGACGAGGGGCGCCAGGACGCCGACTTCCCGCTGCTGCAGTGGTGCATGGACAGCGGGTTCGCCACGATCGAGCAGCGTTTCGACGAGGTGTTCGCCAACCTGCCCAACCGTTTGGCGGGCTGGCTGTTGCGGGCGGCGATCCTGCCGTTCGGTGCGCGCCGTCGCGGGCCGTCCGACGATGTCACCCGCGTCTGCGCCGAGTTGCTGCTGCACCCGTCGGCGACCCGCGACCGCCTGGTCGCGAACGTCTATGTCGGCGGCAAGGACGAGGCCGTCGGCCAGTTGATCGACGCGTTCGACCGCGTGGTGGCCACCCAGCCGATCCATGATCGTCTGAAGGCCCAGAAAATTCGCGACTGGAAGGTCGGGATGGAGAAGGGCCTCGTCACCCCCGACGAGATCGCCGCCCTGCAAGCCGCCGACCAGGCGGTGGCCGAGGTCATCGCGGTTGACGACTTCGCCCACGACGGTCTGGCCACCCGCGTCGTGGCCGAGGCCCGGCCCGACGGGGTGAGCGCCAGGCGGGCGACGGCTCAGGCCGAGGGCGACAAGCCCGCTGTCGATCTTGGGGAAAGCCGCACCTTCGGCGAGGTTCGCGGATGAGCCGCGCGCGCCGCCGAGGCGCCGGTAAGCCCTTCAAGCCTGTGGCGGGATGGTCCAAGCTGACGGCATGACCGCCAGCTTCACCGATCCCGACCTTCTGGCGCAGGCCATCATCGACAAGGTCGGCCGAAAGGTCGTGCTGGGCCTGCCGCTTGGGCTGGGCAAGGCCAACCACGTGGCCAACGCCCTGTTCGCGCGGGCCATGGCCGATCCGTCGATCCATCTGCACGTGTTCTCGGCCCTGACCCTGGAGCCGCCTCGGCCGAAGTCGGACCTGGAGGCGCGGTTCCTGGGGCCGATCATCGCGCGGACCATGGGCGGCTATCCGGCCCTGGCCTATGCCGAGGTCCAGCGCCGTGACGCCCTGCCGGGCAATATCCAGGTCGATGAGTTCTTCTTCCAGGCCGGCACGCGGCTGGGCGTCGAGAGCGCTCAGCGCAGCTACATCTCGGCCAACTACACCCATGCCGCGCGCTATCTGATGGATCGCGGGGTGAATGTTCTGGCCCAACTGGTCGCGCGGGAGGGGGATCGTTACAGCCTATCCTGCAACACCGACATCACCCTGGACCTGCTGGCGGCGCGCAAGGCGGGCAGGGCGGACTTTCTGCTGGTCGGGCAGGTCAATGACGAGCTGCCGTTCATGCCCGGCGATGGCGATTTGCCGAGGGTGGCCTTCAGCCACATGCTCGATGGCGAGGCGGTGCAGTTCCCGTTGTTTGCCCTGCCCAAGGAGCCGGTCAGCGACGCGCACTACGCCATCGGCTTTCATGCCGCCGGTCTCGTGCCCGACGGCGGAACCCTGCAGATGGGGATCGGCTCGGTCAGCGACGCCGTGGCGCAGGCGCTGATCGTTCGCCACCGTAACACCGGCGCTTTTCGCGAGACCCTGGAGCGGCTGTCACCCGGCGCCGCGCCTGGCCACGTTGAGCCTTTCAAGCACGGCCTCTACGCCGCCACCGAGATGTTCGTCGATTGCCTGCTCGATCTCTGGAAGGCGGGCGTGCTGAAGCGCGAGGTCGAGGGCGCGGTGCTGCATGGCGGCTTCTTTCTGGGGCCGCGGGCCTTCTACACGGCGTTGCGCGAGATGCCGCGCGAGGACCGCGCCAAATTCCAGATGAAGGCCATTTCGGGCATCAACGAGCTCTACGGAGACGAAGACGCCAAGCGCGCCGCGCGGGTCGGCGGGCGCTTCATCAATACCGCCATGATGGTCACCCTGCTGGGCGCGGTGGTCTCCGATGGGCTGGAAGATGGTCGTGTCGTCAGCGGGGTGGGTGGCCAGTACAATTTCGTCGCCCAGGCCTTCGCCCTCGACGACGCCCGGTCGATCATCACCCTGGACGCCGTGCGGGGCATGGGCCCGAAGGCGGCGTCGAACGTGCTGTGGTCCTATGGTCACTGCACGATCCCGCGCCACCTGAGGGATATCGTGATCACCGAATACGGCGTCGCCGATCTGCGCGGCCGCACGGATCGCGACGTCGTCGCGGCGCTGCTGAATGTCACGGATACCCGCTTTCAGGGCGGACTGCTGGACACCGCCAAGGCCGCCGGCAAGATCGAGCGCGACTATGCGATCCCGGCCGCCTTCCGCGACAACACGCCCGACCGCGTCTCCGCCGCGCTCGTTTCGGTCAAGTCGGCCGGCCTGACGCCCGCCCTGCCGTTCGGCTCGGACTTCGACAGTCAGGAACTCGCCCTGCTTCCCGTCCTGGCTCGCCTGAAAGCCGCGCAAGCCGATCCGTCAGCGATGCTCGCTTTGGCCTGGAAGGGCCTGCGGGGTGATCCGCTTGTCGGCGGTCTCCGCCGTCTGGGTCTGGATCGACCCGGAACCCCGCGCGAATACCTGACCGCCCTCGTCGTTCGAGGCGCTGCAACACCTTAGGCGAGGGAGGCGAAATGCCAGCTTTTCGAGCGACCGAGGTCTAAAATACCGACGTTACGCCAAACTTCCTTCGCCTGGCGGCTGAAAGGAATTGATCTGCGGCTCGGGCTGCGAAGTGCGCGTGACGCGGGCGTCATTTTGCGCGAGCCTGCGCTGATTCGGTCCAGTATTTGCGTGAGGCTCGCCTAGGTTGGAACAAGACGCCAGTCTGCGTCCGGAACGGATCCTGGACCTGTCCGAGCGCCTGAGTACGGTGGCCGGGGAAAAGATCGGTGAGATCGCCCGCGTCAACCGCGCGGCCAAGATGCTTTCGATCAACGCCCTGATCGTCGCGGCGCGCGCCGGCGAGGCCGGCAAGGGCTTCGCCATCGTCGCCGAAGAGTTCAAGAAGATCTCCACAGAGATCGACGCCGTGGCCGCCGCTCTGGAAAGCCAGGTGCGCGCCGACCTTGACGAGCTGACCGCGATCGGCGGGGCGATCCTGGGGCACATGCGCGGTCAGCGCCTGGCCGACCTCGCGCTGAACGCCATCGAGATCGTCGACCGCAATCTTTATGAGCGCACCTGCGACGTCCGCTGGTGGGCCACCGATTCAGCGGTGGTCGCCTGTGTCGACGACGTATCGCCCGACAGCGCGCGTCATGCCTCTCAGCGGCTGGGCGTGATCCTGGACGCCTACACCGTCTATCTTGATCTGTGGATCTGCGACGCCCGCGGCAAGGTGGTGGCGACGGGGCGTCCCGATCGCTATCCCGGTGCTCGCAATATCTCGGTGGCGGACGCGCCCTGGTTCCGCGAGGCCATGAAGACCGCCACGGGCGACGACTTCATCGCCTGTGACATCGAGCGCGTGAAGGCGCTGAATGAGGCCCCCGTCGCCACCTACGCCACCGCCATCCGCGAGGGCGGCCTGAGCAACGGCAAGGTGCTGGGCGTGCTGGGCGTGCATTTTGACTGGAAGCCCCAGGCCCAGGCCGTGGTCGACGGCGTGCGCCTGACCACCGAGGAACGCAGCCGTTCGCGGGTCATGCTGCTGGACCAGAAGGGCCGCGTCCTGGCCGCTTCGGATGGTCGCGGCGTGCTCACCGAAACCTTCCCGCTCAACACCTCGGAAGGTGCGATGGGCAGCTATGCGGAGGGCGACCTTACGGTCGGCTACGCGCTGACCCCGGGCTATGAGACCTACAAGGGTTTGGGCTGGTACGGCTGCCTGGTCCAGACGAAGGAGCCGGCCATGCTGGCGCCGCCGATGGCCAAGTCCGCCGCCGCCTGATCCTTATGCGGCCCTTATGTGCGGGGCTCGTCTTCCCCGGCGCTTCCTGACGCCCTAGGGGCGCATTCCTCCGGTCCAGTTTCACCGGAGGCGCCCCATGGCGGATCTCATCTTCATCGCGCTGGGACTCGGGAGCTTCGCGCTCCTGGGCCTGTATGCGCGCCTGCTGCGCAAGGTGTGAGCCGATGCTTCTCACCCTGCTCTACGCCGCCGCAGCGATCGGCCTGGGCGTCTACATGGTCGCGGCCCTAATCCGCCCCGACCGCTTCTGATTTCCTCGAGACAACAAGGAGACCTCGCATGGACTGGCGGGGCTGGGCCGAGATCGTGTTCACGATCGGCCTGACGGTTTTGCTGAGCGTTCCGCTCGGCCTCTATCTCGCGCGGGTCTGGACCGGTGAACGGACCTGGCTCGATCCCATTCTCAAGCCCGTCGAGGCGTTCGCCTATGCCGCGTTCGGCGTCGATCGCGCCAAGGGCCAGACCTGGCTGAGCTATGCGGCCAGCGTCCTGGCCTTCAGCGCCGCCGGCTTCCTGCTGCTTTATGCGATCCTGCGTCTGCAGGGCGTGCTGCCGTTCAACCCACAAGGCTTTGGCGGCCTGTCGCCGCATCTGGCGTTCAACACCGCCGTCAGCTTCGTGACCAACACCAACTGGCAGTCCTACGTCCCTGAAGCGACGGTCTCGACCTTCACCCAGATGGCGGGCCTCACGACCCACAACTTCGTCTCGGCCGCCGCTGGCCTGGCCATCGCCGCCGCCGTCGCGCGGGCCTTCGCCGCCAATCGCAGCCAGGACCTTGGCAATTTCTGGGTCGATGTCACCCGCATCAGCCTCTACGTCCTGCTGCCCGTCGCCATCGTCGGGGCCCTAACGCTGGTCGCCCTGGGCGTGCCGCAGAGCCTGGCCGCGAACGCTCAGGCCGTCACGGTCGAGGGCGGCGCCCAGACCCTGGCCCTGTTCCCGGTGGCCAGCCAGGAGATCATCAAGCAGTTCGGCACCAATGGCGGCGGGATCTTCAACGCCAACTCCGCCCATCCGTTCGAAAACCCCAACGCCTGGACCAATCTGATCGAGACGGTCGGGATGAACGTCCTCAGCCTGGCCTGCGTCATCGCCTTCGGCCGGGTCGCCATGGCGCGCAAGGAAGCCAGGGCGCTCGTCGCGGCCATGGTCATCCTGGTCGGCGCGGGAGCCGGCGCGATCTACGCCGCCGAGACCCTGACGCCGCAACCGGCGATGCAGGCCGCCGGCGTCGCCGACGGTCCGAACATAGAAGGCAAGGAGACCCGCTTCGGCGCGGCCTCGACCGCCGTGTTCGCCGCCTTCACCACCGGCGCCTCGGACGGCGGGGTCAACGGGATGCACGGCAGCTTCACGCCCCTGGGCGGTGGTGTGGCCCTGTTCCTGATCCAGCTGGGCGAGATCCTGCCCGGCGGTGTCGGCTCGGGCCTCTACGGCATGGTGATCATGGCCCTGCTGGCGGTGTTCGTCGCCGGTCTGATGGTCGGCCGCACGCCGGAATATCTGGGCAAGAAGATTGAGGCCCGGGAGATCAAGTACGCCATGCTGGCCGTGCTGATCCTGCCGATCGCGATCCTGGGCTTCTCGGCCGTGGCCGCCGTGCTGCCGGTGGCCCTGCAGGGCCTGCTGAACCACGGCCCGCACGGCCTGACCGAGATCGTCTACGCCTATTCTTCGGCGGCCGGTAACAACGGCTCGGCCTTCGCGGGCCTCACCGCCAACGCGCCCTGGTGGAACACCACCCTGGCCCTCTGCATGATCCTGGGCCGCTTCGCCTATATCGTGCCGGTGATGGCGATGGCCGGATCTCTGGCCGCCAAGCCGAAGCTGGCCCCTACGGCGGGCACCCTGCCGACCCATGGCGGCCTCTTCATCGGCCTGCTGATCGGCGTGATCCTGATCCTGGGCGGCCTGCAATTCTTCCCCGCGCTCGCGCTGGGCCCGATCGTCGAGCACTTCCAGGTGCTGGCGGCGGCGCGCTGAGCTTCATGACTCCTCATTCAAGGACGACCTCCATGTCTTCCGCATCCGCCGCCTCGGTTGGCGAGCAGACCAAGTCCAGCCTCGGCGCCGGCCTGACCGCCCCGGTCATCGCCCGCGCCGTCAAGGACGCCTTCGTCAAGTTGGATCCGCGCAAGCTGGTCGGCAATCCGGTGATCCTGGCCACGGAGGTGGTCGCCGTTCTGGCCACCGTCTCCGCGGCCGTCGCGATCGGCTCGGGCCAGCCCGCCGCCTTCGCCATCCAGATCGCCCTGTGGCTCTGGGCCACGGTGCTGTTCGCCAACCTGGCCGAGAGCGTCGCCGAAGGGCGCGGCAAGGCGGCGGCCGACAGCCTGCGCGCGGCCCGCACCGACACCAAGGCCAAGCTGCTGATCGACCCGACGACCGGAACCTGGATCCCGACACTGGCCCACAAGCTGGGTCTGGGCGAGATCATCCTGGTCGAGGCCGGCGATGTGGTCCCCGCCGACGGCGAGATCATCGAAGGCGTCGCCAGCGTCAACGAGGCGGCCATCACCGGCGAAAGCGCTCCGGTGATCCGCGAGAGCGGCGGCGACCGCTCGGCCGTCACGGGCGGCACCACCGTGGTCTCCGACTGGATCAAGGTGCGGGTGACATCGCAGCCCGGCTCGTCGTTCTTGGACCGCATGATCGCCATGGTCGAGGGCGCCGACCGTCGCAAGACGCCCAACGAGCTGGCCCTGGCCGTGCTGCTGGCCGGCCTGACCCTGGTGTTCCTGATCGCCGTCGTCACCCTGCTGGGCCTGGGCGCCTATTCGGGCGTGAAGCTGGACCCGATGGTGCTGGGCGCGCTGTTCGTCTGCCTGATCCCGACCACGATCGGCGGCCTGCTAGCGCCGTCGGCATCGCCGGCATGGACCGGCTGCTGAAGCGTCAATGTACTGGCCACCTCGGGCCGCGCGGTCGAGGCGGCGGGCGATATCGACACCCTGCTGCTGGACAAGACGGGCACCATTACCTTCGGCGCCCGCATGGCCACCGAGGTCATCCCGGCCCCCGGCGTGCGCCCTGATACGGCGATGCGCGCCGCGCTGAACGCTTCCCTGGCCGACGAGACGCCGGAAGGCCGTTCGATCGTCGATCTGGCCCGTCAGGCGGGACTGACGGCAGAGATCCCCGAGGGGGCCGCCGTGATCCCGTTCTCGGCCGTCACCCGTCAGTCGGGTCTCGACACCGGCAAGGACAGCTGGCGCAAGGGGGCGGTCGACGCGGTGGTCCGCTCGCTGGGCCTGACCGACGCCGATACGCCTGCCGAGTTCCGCCAGGCGGTCGACCGCATCGCCCGTTCCGGCGGCACGCCCCTGGCGGTCAGCGAGAACGGCGCCTTGGTCGGCGTCATCCACCTGAAGGACGTGGTCAAGCCGAACGTCAAGGCGCGCTTCGCCGAACTGCGGCTGATGGGCGTGCGCACCGTGATGATCACCGGGGACAATCCGGTGACGGCCGCCGCGATCGCGTCGGAGGCCGGGGTCGACGACTTCCTGGCCGAGGCGACGCCCGAGGACAAGCTGCGCCTGATCCGCGCCGAGCAGGCCAAGGGACGGCTGGTGGCCATGTGCGGCGACGGCGCCAATGACGCCCCGGCCCTGGCCCAGGCCGATGTCGGGGTGGCGATGCAGACCGGCGCCCAGGCCGCCCGCGAGGCCGGCAACATGGTCGATCTCGACAGCGACCCGACCAAGGTCCTGGAGATCGTTGAGGTGGGCAAGCAGATGCTGATCACCCGCGGGGCCCTGACCACCTTCTCGATCGCCAACGACGTGGCCAAGTATTTCGCCATCATCCCGGCGCTGTTCGTGGCGGCCCTGCCGGCCCTGGGCGGCATGAACATCATGCGGCTGCATAGCCCGCAGAGTGCGATCCTGTCTGCGGTGATCTTCAACGCCCTCGTCATCGCGGCCCTGATCCCGCTGGCCCTGCGCGGCGTGCGCTATCGGGCCGTCGGCGCCGCCAGGCTGCTGTCGCGCAACCTGCTGGTCTATGGCCTGGGCGGGGTGGTCGCGCCGTTCGTCGGCATCAAGCTGATCGACCTGCTGGTCTCCGCCCTCGGTCTGGCCTGACGCCGTGAAGGACCTCTTCGCCTCCCTGACCATGATCGCCATCGTCGTCGCCTGCGCCTGTCTCGGCGCGGCCGCCTGATCTCTCCAAAGGACAAGCGCCATGCTTTCCCAACTTCGTCCCGCCATCGTCTCGACCGCGTTCTTCACTGTGCTGCTAGGCCTGGCCTATCCCCTGGCCGTCACCGGCGCGGCGGGGGCCCTGTTCCCCGCCCAGGCCACCAGAGCGACATCGGCGGCAAGGTCGTCGGCTCGATCGCTGATCGGCCAGGCCTTCACCGGCGACGCCTATCTGCACCCGCGGCCGTCGGCGGCCGGCAAGGGCTATGACGCGGCCGCCTCGTCGGGCTCGAACTATGGCCCGCTGAACCCCGACTACGCTGCCCGCGTCAAGACCGACGCCGACGCCCTGCGCGCCGCCGGTCCGGGCGCCATCCCGGTCGACGCGGTCACCGCCTCCGGCTCGGGCCTGGATCCCGATATCTCGCCCGCCTATGCCCAGCGTCAGGCGGCCCGCATCGCCGCCGCGCGAAAGCTGGCTCCAGGCCGCGTCGAAGCGGTCATCGCCGCCCAGACCCGTGGTCCGACGCTGGGTTTTCTTGGCCAGAGCCGGGTCAATGTGCTCAAGGTCAATCTCGCCCTCGACGCCCTGAATCGCGAGGCCCGGTCCTGAGTTTGCGATGACGCCAGACGAACCGCCCCGCCCTGATCCCGACGCCCTGCTCGCCGCGACCGGTCGCCCCGGTCGCGGACGGCTCAAGGTGTTCCTGGGCATGGCTCCGGGCGTGGGCAAGACCTTCGAGATGCTCAGCGCCGCCCGCAAACTGCAAGCTTCGGGCGGCGAGGTGCTGGTCGGCGTGGTCGAGACCCACGGCCGCACCGAAACCGAGGGCCTCCTGGACGGTCTGGAAGTCCTGCCCCGCGCGCCGCTGGAGCATAACGACCGCACCTATCTGGAATTCGATCTCGACGGAGCCCTGAAGCGCAAGCCGGGACTGCTTCTGGTCGACGAGTACGCTCACTCGAACGCGCCCGGCTCGCGCCATCCCAAGCGCTGGCAGGACGTCGAGGAGCTGCTGGCGGCCGGCATCGATGTGTGGACCACGCTGAACGTCCAGCACCTGGAAAGCCTGGTCGACGTGGTGCTGCGGATCACCGGGGCCCGCCAGCGCGAAACCGTGCCCGACAGCGCCCTGTCGCGGGCCGACGAGATCGAACTGATCGACATCACGCCGTCGGAACTTCGCCAACGCCTGGCCGAGGGCAAGGTCTATGTTCCCGAGACCGCGCGGCTGGCGGCCGACAACTTCTTCAAGCCCGAGAACCTGACGGCCCTGCGCGAGCTGGCCCTGCGCCGCGCCGCCCAGACGGTGGACGATCAACTCAACCAGGCCATGAAGCGGGCCGGGGTCGAGGGGCCCTGGGCGGCGGGCGAGCGCATCCTGGTCCTGATCGGTCCCGATGCGATGGCCGCCTCGCTGGTGCGGGCCGGCCGGCGGCTATCGGACATGATGATGGACGCCCCCTGGACGGTGGCCCATGTCGAGCGGCCCAGCCGCTCCGCCGCGGGCGACCCCCGGCGCGGCGTGCGTCTGAACGAGGCCCTGAAGCTGGCCGAGCAGCTGGGTGCGGCGACCGTGGTGCTCAATGACGATGATCTTGTCGCCGGGGCGCTGGGGTTCGCGCGCCGCAACAACGTCACCCAGATCGTCCTGGGCCGGTCCAGGCATGCGGGCTGGCGCAGCCTGCTCCGTCCCTCTCTCGCCCCCGCCTTGCTGAAGGCCTCGACCGGGGCGGCGCTGCACATCATCACCGAAAGCCCGACGACAGCTGAGCCCGTGGTCACTCGCGGCCCCTCGTCGTCCGCCGTCAACTGGCGCGGACATCTGGCCGCGACGCTGCTGGTCGGGCTGGCGGGGGCGCTGTCGATGGTGATCGACCAGCGCGTCGAGAACGCCAATCTGGCGATGATTTTCCTGCTCAGCGTTCTGGTCAGCGGGCTGGCGTTCGGCTTCTGGCCCGCCGTTCTGGCTGCGACCCTGGCCGCCTTTTTCTACAATTTCTTCTTTCTGGAACCCCGGCTGACGATCTGGATCGGCCATCCGGCCGATGTCCTGACCTTCGTGGTGTTCTTCGCCGTGGCCCTGACCACGGGATGGCTGACGGGCCGTGTGCGCGACCAGGCCCGGGCGACGGCCCGGCGGGCCTCGGCCGTCACCGCGCTGCTGGCCGCCAGTCGTCGCCTGTCGGGCGCGGCCCGCAAGGAAACGGCCGCCGAGGCCCTGGCTGAACAGCTGGCCGCCGCCACCGGCGGCGCGGCCGTCGTCCTGCTGCCCGCCGCCGACGGCGAGATCGCCACGGCCGCCAGCGCGCCGGAGCCCGCTCTGCTTTCGACCGCCGACATGGCCGCCGCCCGCTGGGCCTGGGAGCGGGGCGAGCCGGCCGGGGCCGGCACCGGCACCTTGCCCAACGCCGCCTGGACCTTCCGGCCGCTGCAGGGGGTGAAGGCGCGGTCGGGCGTCGCCGGCCTCGACCCCAAGGCCCTGGCGGCCGAGGAGGACGAGCGCTTCGCCGCCGCCCTTCTGGACCAGGGGGCCGTCGCCCTTGAGCGCGCCGAGTTCGCGGACCAGGCCGCCGACGCCGAGGCCCTGCGCCGCTCCGACCGCCTGCGCTCGGCCCTGCTCAACTCGGTCAGCCACGACCTGCGCACGCCGTTGTCGACGGTGCTGGGCGCGGTGACCACGCTGATCGACTTCGGCAAGTCGCTGCAGCCCAAGGTTCGCGCCGACCTGCTGCTGTCGATCCGCGAAGAGGCCGAGCGGCTCAATCGCTATGTCGGCGACCTGCTGGACATGACGCGCCTGGAGGGCGGGGCCCTGGTCAGTCGCCGCGATTGGATCGATGTGCGCGACGTGCTGGCCGCCGCCATCGAGAGGGTCGAGCGGCGGCTCGGCGCGCGGGATCTGTCGCGCGACTATCCGGCTGCGCTGTCGATGGTGCGGGCCGATGGGTCTTTGCTGGAGCAGGCGATCGTCAACATCCTGGAGAACGCCATCGCCTACAGCCCTGACGGCTCGCGCATCGAGGTCGCCGCCTATGAGGATCGCGGCAATGTCGTGCTGTCGATCGAGGACGAGGGCCGCGGCATCCCTACCGCCGAGCTGGAGCGGGTGTTCGAGCGCTTCCGCCGCATGGAGGAGGCCAGCGACCGCAAGGGCGAGCGCGGCAAGGGTTCGGGCCTGGGCCTGGCCATCGCCAAGGGCTTCGTCGAGGCCATGGGCGGTCGGATCGCCGCCGCCAGCCCGATCCATGATGGACGCGGCACGCGGATCCTGATCAGCCTGCGCAAGGACACGCCCACCCCTGGACACATGCTTTGACCGCCTGGCGCCCCCGCATCCTCGTCATCGACGACGAACCCCAGATCCACCGCTTCCTGGGCCCGGCCCTCGACGCCGCCGGCTATGAGTGCGTGCGGGCCGACGACGGCACGTCCGGCCTGCGCGAAATCGCCCGCAAGGCCCCCGACGCGGTGGTGCTCGACCTGGGCCTGCCCGACATGGACGGCCGCGAGGCCTGCCGGCTGGCGCGGCCTTCTATGAGGGGCCGATCCTGATCCTGTCGGCCCGCGACCGCGAGACCGAGAAGATCGACGCCCTGGACGCCGGGGCCGATGACTATGTCGAAAAGCCTTTCGGGGTCGGCGAACTGCTGGCCCGGCTAAGGGTGGCCCTGCGCCACCGCCTCAAGCAGGACGGCGCCGAACCCGTCCTGACCTCGGGCGCGGTGACGGTCGATCTGCTCAATCGCCGCATCACCCGGGGCGAGGCGCCGGTCCGCCTGTCGCCCAAGGAGTATGACCTACTGGCCTGCCTGGCGCGGGGCGGCGGCAAGGTGATGACCCACAAGCAGATCCTGACCGCCGTCTGGGGTCCGGCCCATGAGCATGACGTGCAGTACCTGCGGGTCTTCGTCGGCCAGCTGCGTCAGAAGCTGGAGGACGATCCGGCCGCGCCCAGGATCATCGTGACCGAGCCGGGCGTCGGCTACCGGTTCGTCTAGAGCGCGATAGCCGAAAGTGTACGCGGTTTCGGCGGTTATCGCGCTCTAAGTGTATGATTTAGAGCCTTTTTGAACGCTTCATATGATTCCATATGAAGCTAAAAGGCTCTAGCGATGTGAGGAGTCTGGCGCACTCGACATGCTTAGCGTTGGGGTCCGCGCTAGACCGTCATAGTCCATGCAAATCCAATATTTTTTCTTGTTTTCAATGGGTTAAGTCCGCAGTAAATTCAGCCAGTCCAGGTCCGTCAGCATCAAGCGGCGTATCGGCTTTGGGACACTGGTGGGGACGGCCTAAGCATGGCGATCACATTTAATCGCCTTGTCAGCCGGTCCATATCGACCTTGAAGACGCGTGGTCTATATGCGGATGGTGCCGGGCTTTATCTGCGCGTCAAACACGAAAACGCCCGATCCTGGGTGCTGATCTACCACACCCAAGGGCGACGCCATGAGGCTGGCCTAGGAAGCTTTCCCAGCGTGGGGCTGGCGGACGCACGGGAGAGGGCCCGGATAGCTCGTCAGAGGATTTGGCAAGGCGACGACCCGATTGCAGAACGCCGCGCCAAACGGCAGGTCCCGACCTTCGGCGAAGCGGCGGACGAGTTCATTAAGCAGCGCAGCAAGTCGGTAAAGTCCGACAAGTCCATTGCGCGCTGGAAGCGCATGATCGGCAAAGACGGCTATGCGGGTCGCTTGCGAGGGCTCCGAGTCGATGTGATCACTACGGCAGATGTCCTCGACGTGCTTAAGCCTCAATGGGAAGAGCGTCCCTCAAGCGCCGGGCCTTTCCGAGGATACATCGAAGCGGTTCTCAACGCGGCGAAGGTCGCCGGACACCGCAAAGGCGACAATCCCGCAGCTTGGGAAGGCCATCTCGCATTGATTTTGCCCCGGCGTAAGCGGCTGACACGGGGGCATCACGCGGCCGTGCCTTTCGCCGAGGTTCCCGCGCTTATGACCAAGCTTAGCGGCCAAACCAACCTTTCCGTCAGGGCTTTAGAGTTCACCATCCTAACGGCCGCCCGGACTAGTGAGACGCTCCTTGCCACGTGGACGGAATTCGATCTCAACGCTGCAGTTTGGACCGTGCCGCCGGATCGCATGAAGGCTGGAAAAGAGCATCGCGTGCCGTTGGCTCCCGCCGTTGTCGAACTCCTAAAGCAATTGGATCGTGACGAGAGCGGCCTGCTCTTTCCTGGACGATCTGGGAAGCAGCCGCTCTCCAATATGTCGATGCAAATGATCTTGAGGCGCATGTCGATCGAAGCCACGGTCCATGGCTTCCGCAGCAGCTTCCGCGACTGGGCTGGAGAGATGACCAATGCGTCTCGTGAGGTGGCCGAAGCAGCGCTAGCGCACTCCGTCGGCAACTCCGCTGAATTAGCTTATCGCCGCGGCGATGCCCTGGAAAAGCGGCGGGGCTTGATGGAGGACTGGGCAAAGTTCTGCTTGTCGTAGCCGTAGGGAAATCGATTAGCTTGCCCAAGAGCTGAAGTGGTGGGCCTGGAAAAATGATGAGCCGAGCTACCCCGAGATCAAGGGTCGGTAAGCCGCGCAGACAACCCGAACCCTTTTGGGACGCGCCCGTCGAATGGCCGCTGGATGACGATGGTCACGTCTTCCTTGCGACTGCCGTTGACCGGGTCGGACGCGCCAAATTTGGGAAAGCTTGGGTTGGGACGGCCGGCGGTGGGACTGAGGATCAATTCCCTCCCGGTTCACAAATGCACCGCGCCACGCCGACACACGTTCTCGCCGCAGTAGATGTTCTGAAAGAACTCGAAAGCGACCTCTGGAATTCTGCCCCTCAGGTAACGCCAGTCCAGATCGAAGCCCTATCGACCGCTGTCGAGATCGGAGAAGAAAGCCCTGGAATCCTGTTGGACATTCAATGGGGCTTCGACTCCGACATTTGGGACAAGGCCAAAGCGCTCATCGATCAGCGCGATCAAACCGGCCAGCAATGGGACCACGTTCTTTCGGACATCTGGACACACTGCCGAGCTGGCAAACTGAGGACATTCGCGCGCGACATACAAGGTGGTGGCTATCGGGCGATCGAAGCGTCTGCCTGGAACTATGAAGGCTGGCGATCGCGTTTCGACGACTGCCTTATCAACGAATCCGATCCTTTCGAGCAACAGAAAGCTCGCATCGAGTGGGACATCCGGCCGCCGGGTACCGCCTACATCTTCGTCTCGGCGGTGGACCTGACCACCATGTTACAGTTACGGCTTAGCGGTCCGCTTGAGGGGCTTCCAGCATATGTGTCGCCGTATGTGCATGCTCTGATCCAAGTCTCGAAAGAACTGAACATGAGCGCGACCAAACATGTGCCGGACAAGGAAATCGACGCCGCTCTCCAGGATGTCTGGATGAGGGGCGGCCGCGATAAAAACGATCTTTCTGACACGCGGCGAAAGGCGATGGCGGCCATTCTTAGGGAACCTGGAATGGCCGCAAAGGGCAGGCCTAAAAAAATAATTTCGCCAACGAAGGGCTAAGGTCCGCCAATTTTTAAGCTCCTCTTTTCAGATACTTAGCGGACTTCGGCGGTCACGAACGCACCATTTCGAACCGGCAGAGGCGATAGCGGACACCTATAGAAGGCGATGGGCATCCGTACACTTATCCGACTCCTGGAGCTGATCCCTCGGCTCCATCACAGGAGTCAGACATGAATTACGATCCTACGAAACATGGTGCTGGCAGCCCGACCGGCCCGAGATTGCTACGCATCTGCCAGGTGCAAGAGCGCTTGCAATGCTCCCGCTCGACCCTTTTCCAGCTCTTCGCCGAGAAGCGCTTGCCTAGGGTTAAGCTCGGCGCATCCACCAGAGTTCGGGCCGACGCGCTGGAGAGCTATATCAACGGCCTGCCGTCCTCGACAGGGGAGGTGCGGTAATGAGCCGACAACATAAAAGCCTGTCGATGAGCGCTCTGACGCGGATTTACTGAAGCTCATCCGCGAAGCCTTGAAGAAGGCCAAGCCAGCCTACCCTCGAGGTTCGACCTCGGGGGTATCGCGGCCATCCAGTCCCCACCGTCGAGCCAAAGCCCGCCCCCTGCATCGGCTTCGGGCCGCTCTGTAAACGACTCCAAGCGAGGAGATCCTTATGCGCCCCATCGACGAAGATGACCGGGCGGCGCGCCGCCGCCTTGCGCGAAAACGTGCGGGCAAAGATTCGGGCTGGCGGATAATCCGCCGATCCGCCCGCCGCAGTACCAACAAGCCCAAGGAGACCATCGCGGAGCGCCGCGAACGGTTGGACGGAGAGCGCCAGGAACGCCGCCGAGAGTACAAGGTTGATACAGAGAACGCCCCAGCGTTGCAGCGCCAGGTGATCGAGCTTTATTCCGCCCTCTTCGAGCCAGTCGTGTCGCGCGGGCAAAGCTGGCGACCTGAAGGTCTGCTGGACCAGCTGCATGCTGCTGAGAAACGGAATTGGCAACGGCGCTGGGCCATGACGCTGCGGCGCTCCCAACTGAGAGAACTCGGCCTACAGCGAGGCCAGTATCAGAAGTACGCTGTGACTTTGGCCAGGCCAGAGTGGATTTTGCACGATCTAGACCCGTGTATTTTGCCGAAAATCCGCAAGCAAGTTCAGCGCCAGGCCAAGCGCTTGAGCCTGCCCTACGTCGTGACGGCGATCGTCGACGTCTGCCCCCTCCGGGACGTCCTGTCTGGGACCGAGGGCTGGGCTTTCCACGTCCATCTCACCATCCAGCTCGCGGTTTCGGACTACGAAGTCGGAAAGGTCGCGATCAAGAAGGCCTTCCCCTACGAGAGCAACTCGTCCCGAGGCGTTCCGCGTGCGCGGGTCATTGAGCCGGCTTTCGACGCTCGTGGATGGGACGGCTATCAGAGCAAACTATTCGTCTACGGCAAGGTGAAGACACGGATCGTCTACGTAGCTGACTGGAGCCGCCAGCTGCGCCAGAAGTCCCGTAAGCGGCCTATGCGGGTTCCGTTGGCGGTCGAACTCGCGACCTTCTTCTCTGAAATTCGCGCGGATGATCTCATGATCTGGGTGCGGCATCGGCGCCGGGGCGATCAGATCTTACCCATCTGATGTAACCATACTCATTGGTAAAATAGGGCCACGGAGGCTACAAACTGACGTCCCTCGCCCCCTAGGCTGGGATTATCTCAAATTGAATGGGAGTACATAACTAGTTGCGGCGATGGTGAAAGCCACCGCAGAGATCGTTCACCCGCTTCGGTTACACATCGAGTTTCGGTGTGAATCGGGATCGGTTACATTCTTGAACGCCGGCTAACTCCAGGGCATTTCGTTACAGGACGCCAGCACACTGCGCTTCCATCCCGACCGGCCGCTCAGCGCCGCGCCAATGGACGGGCAGTAAGGTCCGCTGACGCACGGCCTGCCATTTTCCGCTTTCGACCCTTGTCGGAAGTTGCCAACGTCGGCTTGCGGCGTCTATCGGCGTGGCGCTGAGTGACCAGATGTCTGGCGCTGGCCGTTCAGTTTGCTAGCGTCCTCTAGCCAAACTTGTCGAACCGTGCCTGAGGGCCACCTGCTACCCTCGGACACGGAAGTCGAGGGCATCGCCATACTCCTCAACACAATCCTTCAAGGCATGTCGATAGAAGCCGGCGATGGTGTTAACCAGGTGCGCTTGGAGCAGTCGCCCGCCGCACGCGATCTCGTGCCAGTGTGGTGATCGAGCGCGCGCTGAGCTCCTGGGGTTAGCGCCGATGAATTCGCGCTCGATCGATCATTGCCTCTGGCATCTGGTTCATTGGGTCAGGACCACCGGGTTTACCAGCCGTCGAAACGACGGCTCCCGTATAGTCAGCGACCACGATTGGCGAACGGTAGCTGTCTCGGGATTTCCGAGCCAACTCCCAGAGCTGCACGGTCCTGCCGCTGGCGCGGTTCATGAGAACCGCCACGACGTCTGGTGGGGTCTCGAAGACATCGGCGACTACGTTGGGCAGGCAGAAGATGAAGAACGGTGGGTATTCGGTCTCTCGGAGAAAGTGCTGAAATTCGCCTCGCGTTCGTGGCCGTGCAGGCTGCGGATCAAAGTGCCTTGGAAACTCTCCGATGTGTCGCGGTAGCAGCTCTTCGAAGTAGTGCATCGCTTCGATCAGCTGACCCTCCGAACTGCAGAGCACGACGGTCTTGGACCCTAGGCGTTTCTCACTCGCCAGCGTCATGGCCAGGTCATCCATGGCCATCCTGAGATCGAGCTTCTTTCCTTGCCAAGGGAACCTCGGGCCACGAAGTGGTCGCCGGTCCTCCAGCACGAACGGTCGCAAGTTTTCTTCCGTGTACCGCGGGTCGACGTATTCATGGATGTCGTTGAACGCGAAGTACTCCCCGAGCGACGGGAGCAGCGCGGTTGCCGATCTGGCCATGAAGCAGGCTTGCCCAGCGCCCTTGGTTCGCTCGAGTACGTATGTCGCCGCCTTGGGGCTGGCGCGATCGAGGCCGGTGAAAATGACGTTGTTCAGACTCTCAAGTGGCCGGCCGATATCGGGGCTATCGCCTCGAAGCATCGAGATGGCATCGTTGTAGGTCGCCACGTACCAGGGAGCGGCCCTCGCGCCTTCCACAAAATCGCTGAGTGGAAGGGCGAAGTGACCAAGTTGTTGCTCCATCCGACGCAAGCACTGCTCGACCTCGGCCCGCGTCGAGCAAACGAACAGGCCCCATCCGTAGGTCGCTTCATCAGCTAGGCACGACGCCAGCTCGATGGCGATGGCGTGAACGCCGGCGCCTGGCGGCACGATGGCAAGCACCCTACGACGGACATGTTGAAAATGATCCAGTATCGCGGTGAGAAGATCCTGTTGTGGATAACTCAGCACCCTCTCGCCCGGCAGCTTCGCTCGGGTCAGGTTGGATCCGGCGAGCGTTTTATCGCTCACAACAGCGCGGGAGAGATCCGCGCCCGACAGGTCCGCATCTCGAAAATCGAATTTCCTGAGATCCGCCTTGCCGAAGCGCACGCCGCTGAGGTCAGCGCCACGGAAGTCCCGCGCCGGATCAAGACCCGCAAGCTCGATGAGGCCTGTGAAGTCGTCATCCGATGGCCCGGAGAGGCGATCGAAGATGGCCTGTTGTTGGGGCGAGAGCTTCATTGGTTGGTGGCCTCGAGGGTCATGGAGGCTAGACTCAGGGTCGCGTCGATTTCGTCCTGGGCCAAACACTTGGCCAAGAAGAGCTCGATGATCTTTTTCTGGTTTGTGCCCCAGAGCCCAGAAAGCTTGCCGTCGCGCTGCATTTTAAGATCGCTCTTCCGGCATTTCAGAGTGGCCTCGACTGCGCCGACACTTCCTGTCAGGGCCACGCAGCATAGGCGCTCATTGCCCAGCACGGAACGCGACAGCACGCCATTCTCCAGTGGGCCCGTGAGTTCCCAGCTCGTCTCGGGACGCGCGGCGATGTGGGGCGAGGAGGCTGACCTGTCGCCCAGTCGAACGCCCGGAACCACCGAGCAGTTTGTAAGGTGCAACCGCAAGACCGCCCGCTTGACCCCGAACCGAAAGACACCTTGCGTGGTGCGAACTTCCTCCATGCCAAAGCGGACCTCGGGCATCACGTCGAAGGCGTCGCCGTCGCTGCCTTGCGTGGTACTCAGGCTCATCTCCGCGCAGCCGCTCAAGGGGTTTTGCGCCGACAGGCGGACCGATACTGGCCGGGCACGGGGGACATCCGAGGGGGCTACGGCCGCCCCCGCCGCCGACGAAGGATTCAGGCCCAGAACCTGTTGCGCCGCGCGGGTCCAGGTCAAGCCGCCCTTCTTCAGGAGCATGGATCGGAGCTGTTCGGCCCCGAGCTTGGCCTCCTCCAGGTTGGCCGCGACTTGGCGGATCGCGGCCGAAACGGTCTCGACGTCCTTTTCCGTGTAGTGCGGCGATTCGCGCCGGGCTTCGATATCAACGCCGAAAAGGCACCCCTTGCCCGCTGGGCCGAGGAGGTCGGAAACGAGTTTGTAGACCCCGCTGTTCTTGGTCACCACCAAGGGCACCGCCGCGCCGATCGCCTCCCACGCCGACAGACCAAACCCCTCATGGAACGACAGCACGCAGGCCAAATTCGCGCGCCGGAGTTGTTCCTTCAAGGCCTCGGGATTCCCGGCGAACGGCAGTGGCAGAATGTTGATTACGCGGCCGCCGGCGGCCGCATCCGCGATCTCTTTGAGCTTGGCGTCCTCATCGACGTCCTTATGGTCGAGACCAATCACTCGAAGGCAGTGGTTGTTGAAGGCGGTGATCGACCGGTCCTTGCACGCGGCCCCGAAGCCCGCTGCCACGAGCGGAGCCTGCTTGATGATGGTGTTGGCCCGATCGAAGCGGCCATAGGTCAGCGCCGCCACGACATCGTTCGGTGAGTGATTTTCGACTACTTCCAGGCCGGGATTGAGGGTCAGGATGTCGACGCCGCCTACCATGTTCCTGGCGAGGTTCGCCAGCAGCGGCCCAACCGCCGCGACCCGATCCGCCCGCTGGAAGATCTCACGCTGCGCTTGCACCTTCGCCTCTGCCCTGGCCGCCAACCCGGCTTTGACACCTTGATAGGCCTCATAGTTCATGTGGTGGATGACCAAAGACTCGCCAGGCATGGCGGTCCTCGCGTGGTTGGCTGCCGCGCCTGTGACGCTGTCATGGCCGATGTGAAGTGTCCGAGCGTCAGCGAGCCGATCGGCCAGAAACGCCTTGACCGACTTGGTGCCCGCTAGCGGGAACGTCTCGTCCTGTCCGGGGGCGATCGCGATGAGTTCGACATTGTTGGCCATGGCGTCCGCTCGGGCCACCTCGTCGATCTCGCCGGCGACGGCGCAAAAGACGCGGCCGCGACCTTCTGGAAGACCGGCTAGCGCGACGGCGAGATTGCGGTTGAAAGCGTTGACGCCGCCGTGGCGAGGCCCCCAGGCCGTTGCGTAGAGAATGATCGTCACGGCGCGGCGAGGTCCCCACAGACAGAGCAACCTAGACCAGATCACTCCAGCTCCCAATAGTCGAGGTTGTGGTTCGCTCGCGGGCTTGTCGCTCGAAGAACTACATGACGCTATCCAACTGGGCGGGCAGCACCACACGGATGGTCGGTCCGTACCGTGTGACACGGCGGAGGGCCGCTTCTAGGGCAGATGTCATTTCCCGCTAACCACCCTTCTCGGAAGTTGCCAACGTCCGCTTGCGGGCGTCCATCGGCGTGGCGCTGACCGACCAGATGTCTGAGGCTGGCCGTTCAGTTTGCTAGCGTCCTCTAACTTACAATACGGGTGCGGTTAGATACCCAAGAGCGGACCTGGCCAACTTCCGAGATGGGGCGGAGGGGACCTCGCCCTTTAACTTTTCCAGCCGTCATCCCCGCCCTTGTGGCGGGACGCAACCGACGAACGTTGAGGCGCCAAGCGAGAACGCACAACAGGTGGCGCTTGAAGATTCCTCGCAGGCGCTAGTGCTGTCAGCAGGAAATTACGATCCTAGCCCCCGAACTGGAACACGGAAAAATTGGAATTTTTCTCGCCCGAGCCAACATTCTGCGCGGTACGTTTGCGCCGGTACTCTGATTTGTAAGGTTTAGCTTTGAGGTTACGCGAATGTCTTGGGTCCAGTTCGAGCATGCTCCACCGCGCAGTTGGGACCAATTCGAAGAACTGTGTGCCGACACCTTTCAGGAGGAGTGGCAGGACGCAGCGCTCGTCAGACACGGCCGCGCGGGTCAGGCTCAGCATGGCGTCGACATTGTCGGACGCCATGGAGCGATCTGGCCGATAGGCATTCAGTGCAAGCGAAAATCGACCTGGCCCGTAACGCAGGTTACGACGGCGGAGCTCGATGCCGAAGTGGACGCCGCCAAGGCGTTTCTTCCTCCGCTGAAAATCTTCTACTTGGTCTCAACGGCACCCGACGACAGGGGTCTACAGGAGCATGCTCGACTTATCACCGAGCGGCATGAGAAGGATGGTCTCTTTCGGGTCGAAGTACTTGGTTGGCGCGAGGTCGAACGACGCGCCACTCGACATCACAACGTTGCCGCCAAGCACTTTGGAGCCTATTCAAACGGCGCAGCTTCACCTCTCCTGGCGACTTGGCGGTCGGCGTCTGGAGCGCTCCCGCTGACTGATCGAGAGCTAGCCATCGCTATCCGAGAAGTCATCCACGATCTTCGTCAATGGCCAAGCGGACGTGTCGTTTTTCGCCAGCAAGAGTCCGAGGACTTACTTCAGCGAATAAATGAGAAGCAGGCCGAGCCGGAGTCTCTCGACCGGCGGGAAGCAGTCTTAGACTTGCGCGATGAGCTGAAACGGCTCCGTGATAGGGAGGCGTCCGTTATCAATGGCCTGATGCTGTTATTGGGCCATGAGGCATTGCGAGACTACGTTCGCTTTGTGTGGACCGACTACGCGCCGCTTCTCGTCCGCTCGTTTGTAGAGCAGGCCGTTGACGCGCATCGTGGCGTCATCACCGGCCTGAACAAAATAAGACTCTATGCTCCCGGTGTGTTCGATGAAGACAGCGTGGCTCTCTACATTCCGCAGGAGGCCACCCTGGCCATCTGGGATCGCTGGAAAGAGCTGAAATCACGCTTTCCAGACCTTAACGTCAAGAATGTCGAGGAACTCCCTCCCTCGGTGAAGTTCCGCTACGCCGTTCCAGAAATCCTTCGCCAGGTTCTTGATGCAATGTGTGAGACTGAGCTTGAGGCCCTGATCCAGAAAGGATGGCTCCAACTTCATCGCTGGAGAGTGGAGGCGTAAGAGCACGGACGTTCGATCATCGTCGGAGGCTGACCTTCTCTGGCTTTCGCGATGGCCATGCCGGTCGAAGGTCGAAGGTCGAAGGTTCAGTCCCGGGCGACGGACTAGTTTCCGCTCCCCACCCTTGTCGGAAGTTGCCAACGTCGGCTTGCGGCGTCCATCGGCGTGGCGCTGAGTGACCAGATGTCTGGCGCTGGCCGCCCAGTGTGCTGGCGTCCTGTATTCGTAGTCGACCTCGAAGAGCGCGATGTGTTTCGACCCCCAACTGTCGGCCGTTAGCCTGCCTGCGCGCAGTACCGCTTCACAGTCGCCTCGGACAATTTGAAATGCACGGCGGTGCCCTTAATGCTGGATCCATTTTCCTTACGCCATGATGCCACCTCGTACGCGTTGTGGGATTTGGGGCGGCCCAAGCTTTCCTTGCCACGGTGCGTACGGCCCGTGGCTTCCAGCGAGGCCCTGGCTGCCGCTCGTCCTGACTCAGTGCGCTCCCTGATCCGATTACGCTCCATGTCGGCGACCTGAGCCAGCACCGCCAGGATTAACTCGCCGACACCCCGGCCGATTGGTCCGAGTCCATGGATGTCTACGGTCACCCCAGCTTCAAGGAGCCGGCGAACGGTCGATTGCACGTCCAGCGCGTCCCGCCCCAAGCGGTCGACGGCATAGACGCACAAAATATCGCCGCTTCGGACCTGCTCGAGTAGCTTTCCGAAACCCGGCCGGGATGCGGCGAGGGTGCTGCCGCTCACACCTTCGTCGCTAAATTCCCGGTCGAACTGCCCGCCCAGGGCAAGGGATTGGGCTTGGATGCTCTGGTCCCCAGTGGAAACCCGATAGTAGGCAATGCGCATGGCTGGCTCAAAAGTTGGGTGTTAACGTCACCCAGCTCATAACCCAGCTCAAAAGCCAGATAAACTGTCTTTTGCGCCATGGCGCACAACTTACAACTTATGCGCCATATCGGTTGGGGACAGCCTTGCCCGCCAACTGACGCCGCATCAGGCGGCGCGACTACAGCGCCTCAGCGACCTTCGCGACAGCTTCGCCAAGGTGACGACGGACCTTGAGATCGTCGACCACGATGGCTGAAGGCGACTTGCACCCGAAGACCCTGATGGATGGGGCGATGGGCGAGTGAAGATCGATTAGGACCTCGTGCCCGTCGGTCTTCCGCTCGAGGACAAGAGGTGCGGGCGAAGGCGAGGCCTCGTCGTAGTGCCGGACGACCTCGTAGTGTTCGCCGTACTGGCGCTCCAGCTCGTCCGCGAGAATGCGAAGCGAGGATGCTGCGCGAATCTTCGAGAATTGGGGCGCGTTGCCGTCAACGACGTGCCGGAGCAGTTGGGCGCCGACATGCCGGTCCAACTGGCCGTGATCGAGCTTGTTCCGGAAGCTGCGAAGGCAGCGATAGCAGGAAGCGTCGCAGTCCTCGGGGCATCCTTCGAGAAGCTTCAGGGCGGTGGCAAACAGTTCTTTGGCCCTCGGCACCATCTGGGGCGAGAAGCCTGCACCGCCTGCCAGCGTGTCGTAGAGGAACACCTCGACGAGAGTGCCCGCCGCGCCGCTGTCGTTTAGCGCAGGACGGAATTCCGCAAGAATTTCGCCGGTCTCGATTTCGAGCAAACGGCAAGCGGCCGCAGCCAAGGCTTCGCAGACTGTCCGCATTGCGGCCTGCGTTTCCGAATGCGCAGGGGGCAGCTTGAACGCCTTGTCGAGTTTCAGCGAGAACAAGGCGATGTCGGTCGGGAAATCGGCACCAAGGACGACGCTCTTGACCACATACTGGCCCGAGCAAGGAGGATCGCCGTCGTTGGGGTAAGGCAGCGGGTGCGGAAGTCGGATGTTTTCCAGCGGAGCCGTGACGGACTCGATCCGACCGCACGACGTACAATAGTAGTATCCCTCGCTATCCGGCCCCGAGTTCGAGACGAGAAGGTGTTGGCGGGTCTTCAACCCGCGAAGACGAGGATTGATCTCTTCGCCGACATCAGCGCCGCCCGACGTCATGATCAGCTTTGCGCGTGTGGCGTAGGCGGTCTCGTTGGGCTCGTCCGGAACTGAAGGCGCCGAGGTGTTCCAAGCGTGGGCGAAACCAGGTGGGCGGAACCACGCCTTTGCGGGTCCGAACGTGCCTGGCGACTGGCATGCCTCGCAGGTGAGCACTTCGCCGCGTCGTGCCGGATCGAAAGGCGTCTCGGTCTTGGCGTGGTGGCACGTGCTGCACTCGTAGTAGAGCCGCCGTCTGCCCCACGCATTGCGCCGCTCGTCCTTGTAGGGAGAGTAGATGGCCTTGGATGTGTATTGCTTGCCCTTGATCCAGATTTGCTTGTTCGGCGCGTACTGCGAGAGCGCGACGTTCAGACCTTGGCTCGGCGCAAACTCCGGTATGTGGCGGTAGCCCGTCGATTTGTCACTGAAGACGTAGAAGGGCGCGACGTCGGTCGGGAAGGCGTAGCGAGGTAGGACCCCCCAGTAGAGCAGCCGGTCCAGAAGGTTGTCGGCCGCGCCGTCCACGATCTCTTCGCTCTCGGGGGGCGGGTCGTCTTCCTCGACGGTCGATGGTTGGCCGTCAGTCGGAGCGACGTCGTCGGGAGCGGCGGGCGGTTCCTCCGGTTCGTCGGTTGCCGCAACGACGACTTCAGGCGGCTTTGATCCCGAGATCGCTTCATCAATGGCGCTCAGAATGTCCGCAACAAAGTTGTCGAGCAGCCCCTTGCGGTCAGCGCCCATCAGTTGAGCGGGGAGCCAACCGTCGATCGCCTTAGCGAGCGCGGCTTCCTTCTCTTTGAGCCAAGCTTCGAGATCGGCGCGGTTCAGTTTGCCGGTGCCGTCTCGGAACTCATACACCTTGCCTAGCACCGAAAAGAGATTGGCGAGGTCTGCGCTTTCAGGATCAACAACGGGCAGGCGGTCTTCGTGATAGCGCTGAAGCAGGTAGGCGCGGATGTGCCGCCGCGCAATGTCGGGATTCTCTAGCGTCAGACGCGGGTCGATGACTTGGCCGCGAATCATTTCCTGCGGCGTCGTAAAGTAATGGTCGTCGTGGCTGTCGGCGCTGCCGAACGCGACGACAGTCGCCACTGCGTTGCCCCGCCGTCCCGCGCGACCGGCACGTTGCTGATAGTTGGCTCGGCCAGGCGGCATGTTCCGAAGGGCGACGCCTGACAGCTCACCAATGTCGATCCCGACTTCCATCGTGGTCGTGCTGCTGAGCACGTCGATGCTTGTGCTCCGGTGCTGGTCGATTTCCTTCCACGCAAGGTCGATGTCCTGGAACTGCATCTCGTGCTCTTCAGCCTGCGAGAAAGCCTCATCTGGCCGCGCGGCGTTGAGCTGGGCGGTATGCTCCGCAGCGATTAGCGACATCAACGTGGGCGACGCGCTTTGGAGGGCGTCGATCACAGGCGCCCTATAGAAGCCTTTGCGGGCCTTGAAGACATCGTCGGCTTCGGGATCGAAGGCATGTACGTCGGTCGAGCCACATTCCACGCAACGAGGAACCATCGCCAGCGGGCGGTGGACCGAAGTGCAGCGGTTGCACCGACGCCATTCGCCCTCAATTTCGAGGCTGAGATTGCGGGCATGAAGTCGGGCACCGGCGGTCGTGGACTCGGTGAACCAAGCCATCAGGTTGCCGAGCCATAGCTTTTTGAACGCGGTCTTTTGGGCGGTCGCACCCCACACATACTTCAGGCTCTGGAAGTCGCCCTTGTGGGCTTTCACCAGCTTGCCGGTGCCCCACCAGTCGTCAGGCATGTGATTGAACCAGACTCCGCGTTTCCGCACCCATGCGCGCAGCCAAAGTCGAACGAGCGCAACTTTGTCTTCGGGCGTATCAGCAAGTCCGGCGATGGGCGGAAGCGCGTGAATCTTGGCGACGAGGTCCGGACCTTCGATGACGGAGCCGACCGCGAGCGCTTCGAGGCCAAGAATGTTGTCGCGCACGACTTCAAGCAGCGCCCTTAGGAGGTTCCTCGGCGGCGATTGAGTCATGAGCTTGAAGAGCGCAGCGGTGTCCGGAACTTGACCGGCCGGAGTGTCGGTGAGGCGCGGCATGACCTCGGCGGGGCCTTCGAGTTCGGGCCGGAGCCGGACGCCGAATTGATGGGCGGAAACGACTGCCGCCATCCATGCATGTTCCAGCCGGAGCGACGGCCCGAAGACGACATCCTTGCTTAGCGTTCGGTAGCCCGCTGGAAGGAGCGCGCGCAGCGTATCCTTCAGGGAGAAGACCTGAAGGGCGGGCGCTAGACGGGCCGCAACCTGACGGGAGTCCGAGAAGACGAGGACCTTGCGCCCGCGCAGCGGCGCGAACTCGGTGGCCTTCTGCGGACCTGGCGGCTGGACCTTGATTTGCGCCGAGACGACGGCCTGAAACGGCTGATCGCCTTTGGTGAGGTGATCCTGCACGCTGGATTTCCCGCCCCAGACGGAACGGTCGCAACATCCACACGGCACGAACTGGCCGAGGGAAGCTGCCCCCACCGATCCATCGTCGTCGTCATCCTCGTCGGCGTCATCATCCTCACTCTCGCCGTCTGTGCCCAGGCCGACCGATTTCGGGGGGAGGTAGACAGTGCGTGTGTGAGCTGTTGCGCCGCTTTTGTTGAGCTGTCCGGTGCCGAGATCGTAGATCGCCTCTAAGCCTTGCGTTGCAGTCGTGGGTTCTTCCAGCATGAGGTCGAGTGGTTCGAACTCCGTGACGAAGCCCTCGGCCGTCAGAAGCTTATGGCCCGCTTCGGCAAAAAGGTGTTCGGGCTTGCCGACGTCCTTCGTGTACGCGCGGGCATACGAGGTGCCGCAGTAGCGGCACGTGAAGTACGGCAGCACCGGCGCGCCGCAGCCGCAGCGCTCTCTGGGCTGGCTGTATAGTCGCCCGATGGGGCCGCCGCGATCTTCTTCGCCGAGCGTCGAACATTGCGGGTCCATGCAGGCCCAAAGGCCAGGCAAGCCTCTGTAGAACGCATGGACGCGGCACGGCAAAAGGCTGGCGTCTTCGGGTTTGAGACGCGCGCGGCTTCCCATGGCGATCAGCGCGTTGACTGCACGATCGCCCGCGCCATGCGGCTTCCCTGGGAAAATGAATTCGCGGATCTCGGGGAAGGCGCGGGCCGCCTTCATCGTTTCGTTCACCAGCTTGGCGAACGGCGGGTAGTCGCTGAGAGCGGCATGCAGATCGACTGCATTGTCCGAACTGGGCGAGACGCCGCGGAACTTCAAAAACGCGGCGACACCCGCCGCTCGATCAGGCTCCTCTTCCGAGAAGAATTTCTCAAGATCGACTTCAGACAGAACCGCGAGATCAGCGTCGTCGCCCGCAGCTTCGCCGGTGCGGAGCTTCAGCTCGCCGGTCACCAGCTCGAAGGAGTCAGCCGGAGCGCCGCTCAGTTGGCTCCCGAATTCGCCCGCAGTCTTCTTGCCTTCCTCACTGAAGCTGGCCGTGGCGCAGATGACTTGGAAACGATCTATCGGCACGCCGAGGCGCTCGCGCAGGCGACGCAGCAGCAGCCCGACCTCGGCACCTTGCGCGCCGCGATAGAGGTGGGCCTCGTCAAGAACGATGAGGAACTTCTCGTCGGGGCAGGCTTCCAGCCACGCGCGCGTTTGCTCGAAGATGGTCCGCTCGATTGGGCGGAGCATCATGTATTCGAGCATTGAGTAGTTGGTGATCAGAAGATCGGGGGCCTGGCGTTGGACCTCCCAGCGCGTCAACAGCTCGGCGTCGTCGTCCATTGCGACAGCGCGAAGGGTAGTCGCCGTGTTTGTCCTGCCAGTCGCCAGACCCGTACCAGTCGGAGACGTTGTCCTTGGCAGGCCATTTGCCCTTCGTATGAAGGCGGCCCTTGAGGACCGATGCGCGCGCGTCCTCATCGGGAACCAGAGGCTTCCCGAGGTCGTGCCGCGCAGCTGCTTCCTCGACGGAAACGAAGAAGTCGCCGAATGACTTGAGCCTCTTCTGGTCTTTCTTCTTCGAGCGGACACCGGCGTAGGGCGTCCGGCTCGTGTACCGTGCGAAGCTAGCGGTCCGGCCCGACGCGCTCTGAAAGAGCTTCCTCACGCGCGCGTCGCCGAAGAGAAGCCGGAGGCGGCCGAGCTGGTCATTGACCAGGGCGTTCATGGGATAGAGGACCATCGCGCGCACGGCAGAGTGCTCGTGGAACTGCGCTGGCTTGTCCTTCGCTTCGATAGCGAGCTTTCCGAGGATGGGAAGCAGAAACGATTCGGTCTTACCTGAGCCCGTGCCCGTCATAATCATGAGGTTCCGCTGGTCCTTCAGGATCGTGCGGATGGACGTCGCCTGGTGGCTGTAAGGCGGATCGAAGATCAGCGGCTTGCCGGTCGTGGGGCTCGCGAGCTGTTCGTAGGTCACCCGCGCAGACGCGGGAATGCCCGTCATCTGGGCGTAAGACTTGCCGGTGGCGTAGCGCGGCGTGGACTCCAGATAGGGCGCTTGGAATATCCCGCCAGCAGTGGTGAGGAGCCCGCGTCTCTGCGTAACGACACGCGGATCGGCAACGTGATAGGTGGCCTCGATATAGCCGAGCAGGGTGCTGTGAAGCGTCTCGATAGTTTCTTGAATGGTTGAGGTCACGAGGCCACCCCTTCGTTGATCGGTTGCAGCCAAAGCGTTGTGGTCAGTGCCTGGATTTCGGCCGCGCAGCGTGCGGTAGGAAGCTCGAAGCTGAAGAGCGACCCGAGTGATTTCGTTTTCGCGCTGACAAGCGACAAGCGCCGCTCGGCGAACGCAGGGAGGGGCGCGTCGAACTCAAGGACCGACGCTGAACCTGCGTGCCGCGTCCGAAACGTCTGGGGATTTCCGCCGGAGGCGTCGATAGCGGCCTGAAGTCGCCACGCCAGGTCGCGAGGCAGTTGGAAGTGGTCTCGTGCCGTGAAGTCGAGAATCCGTAGCGGCAGTCCGGCTTGGACTTCCACATAGGACCAAAGGTTTGCGCCGTAGGCTTGTGGCCGTCGGGCGACGAACATGCCGTCGTCGCTGGCCTTCGGTTGCCGCCAGCGCCCCTTGTAGTAGCGCGAGGGCTGGTTCGGATCGAGGACCTCTAGGCCTTCGATGGCAGCGTGCGACGCCTTAGCGTGCGCCAGTTCGGAGTTCCACATGGCGACGTGTTCTTTGGGCGTAGTGACTGGCGGCGACCGCAGCCATGCATGTTCGGAAAGTCTGATCAGTCCGAGCTGTTTCAGGTCGTCGGGCAAGTTCCGGCTGCTACCGGCGGCGAGGACGCGCAGCGGCCCCACGATTCTGACCGTCGCGGCCAACTCAGCGGGCAGGGGAGTAGGGTGGTCACCGGAGCCGCCAAGGATGACGATCTCGCCCGTCGAGCGCTCAACGAAACTCGGCGGCGCGGGCCTCAAGACGTAGGTCGGTGCATCCCACGGATCATCGCGCAGACGCGCCATCTCAAGGATGTCGCCGTAGGTCAGAAGTTCGTCGAGCGCCTCCTCGACGTCCTCGCGGACCTTACTCAATTGCATCAGCGGCTCGGCGACGAAGCGGACCAAGTCGGCAGACGAGCAGGGGGCCAACTGGGCAACTGCCCGACGGAGCGATGCGCGCAGGAATTCAGGCGAGGCGCTGTCGGTGGCCTCGGGAATGCCGAGCGCTGTCTGACACAGCGAGATGGCCTGTTCTGGGGAAACGATACGCATTACGCGGGTTCCCCGAACTGTTTGGCCATAGCCTGAAGGGCGGCAGCGCGCGCAAGGAATGCTCCCCGAAGAAGCGGTCGGTTTGCGAGCAGGGAGTCGATGAAGGGCATCGCCTCCACGCCTTCCGGCGGCTTGATCGAGTTTGGATTGAAAGCCATCCGAAGGGCAGCAACTGAGACGTGATCACTGCCTTCGACGCTGTAGTGCCGCGCGTAGTAGCAAAACGTCTCGCTTGCCGCGTTGGCGTCTTGCGGCCATTCTAGCGTCCGCATCCGCAAGCCGAACCCTTGCGATCCCCCAACCTTGAGCTGGGCGCGCTCAAGAGCCTGCGGGGCTGTAGACCGTAGAAGCGCGCCGAAATCGTCGCCGCAGCAAAGCGATGCGAGCTTAGCTTCGAGCATGTCGACAGTCGCATCGCGCCGCACCAGCGCAAGGTGACCCACCGGCTTTGCCTTACGCCAACGCCTCAGCGCCTTGATGATGCGCGCAACCGATTCCGCGTTCGACGGCGGAAGTTCGATGGACTGTGAAAGGCCCAGGTCTGCAAGGTTACGGATGGTGGTCGCCCCGTGTGTGCTGACGAGGATCGCCGCGCTCATCGCGTTGAATTTGGCGACCAGCAACGCGCCTGGCTGGTTTGGATAGAACCCGCCCAAAGCCTTCTGGATGTCGACTTTCGTAAGTGTCGCCGGCTTCGCTAGCGAATAGGCGACGACCGAAAGGGGCGACGTGTGATCCGTCTCGTCAATGAGCCTAACAGTCTGCGTTCGCGGGTCGAACTTCCACCGGAGGGGGTCGACGACGTGCGGGAACGAACGCGCCTGCCGCCCGAGCTCGTCGAGGCTCGCGACGATGTCGACCTGGTTGGCCTCGTCAATGTCGTCCGAATATTTCTCGCGAAGCTTTTCGATCACCGTTTCGAGCGAAGCCGCTGTTTCGCCGATGCGTGAATTGCCGAGCGAATCATTTGTCTGTGGATGGCCCGAAGCGTCGAAGGTCCGCACGCTCCATTGAATTGTACGGCCCTTCGGTCCGAAGACTTCAAGCTTTGCACGGCGCGCGACCAATTGCTCAAGCGTCGCGTTTTCCGGTTCGAGGATAAGGCGGAAGCCAGCGGTGCGCGCGACGGCGGCCGACCACGAGGTAGGTGCGACGATTTCGAATTCAAAGCGCTCGGCGGCTGAGCCGTTGGGGCCGTCCTTCGCTATGACCGTGAGCGCGTGGCGACCGAGCGCAAGTTCGCCTAGGTGAACCAGCACTGCCGGACCGTTGAGTTGAATCGGATGGCTGGGGCCGCCATCGAGGTCGAAGGTGGCTGATTGAATGTCGTTGTCGGACGCGACCGCCAGGATGACCGGCTCGGTTGAAAGCCATGCAGGCCCGCTGTTCGAGAGCCGCGGACTCAGACCTGCCGCGTGGATGGCGATGCCAACACGCGAACCGACGCCGATGGTTTCAAATGCCGCGCGAAGCGCTTCGGTCAACCGCGCGGGCGTCGTGACCCTGTAGGCAATGACGCCAGGCGCCGACAGCTCGGCATGTACCAACCCCATCACGGCCGCCTTGTCTGGGGCGACCGGCGTCCGGCGCAGGATGAGATAGTCCTCGCCTGCGCGAATATGTGCGCCAAGGACCTCGGAATAGAGGCCGCTCGACTGCCGTTTCAGGATCCAGGTCTTACGCTCCTCCAGATACGCGGCGGGGGCCAGCACCCGTGCGAAGGCACCGTCGAGATCAATCGGCGTAACGAGCGGCTCGTCCGGCTTCGGAAAGCGGTCGAGCCGTCGTTCGCTGCGTGACAGCGTCTCAAGGTTCGAGGCGGGAAAGGTCCGAGTCTCGTCATCCGCAAACTTGATCTGCTGCCTGACGATATCGCTCCGTGCGAGACCTGCCGCGCGGAAGATTGTCAGAAAATCCGGATAACGCAGGCCGAGCGTGTAAGCGCCTTCGGCATTTCTTTTGGCAGCGAGCCGGAAGCGGGGAGCGGGCGTTCCCAACGCGCTCGCACCGCTCGCACTGTGTTGACTGCCGGACTGAAGCTGTGCGGCGAGGCGAACATGCGCGGATCTGATGAGCTTGCGCGTGTCGCTGAGGTAGGCCCGCGCGTCGCCGCGCTTTTCCAAATCCTCCACGATCCGCCGCAAGGTGGTCGCCTCGATGCGCTGAACCGCACCGGAAACCTCCTCGTCTCGCAGGGCGAGAATGATCTGGGAGGTGAGGTCGGTCTGCTGGAGGAAGTCGCGCACGCGCGACGACGTGCCATGGTAGCGCTTGTAGAGGAGCTTTCCGATCGCCGCGGAGTCGATGTGGGCCACGTCGGCCAGTTCGTGCCGGACTTCATAGAGATGCTTCGCGAACGCGACCTGAAGGTAGCGGGGCAGGATAGAATTGCTGATCGGCCAGGCGATGATGCTGAACTGCTCGGCCCATCGCCCTACAGGGATCGGCCCCCGAAACGCCTCTGCAAAGTGCCGGTAGAATGTTCGGAGGCGACGCCGGTCCTCGTTGGTGCGCCATTCACCAGCGCGCAGTTCCAAGGCTGGCCAGAACTCGTCGCCGCCATAGCCATAACCCGCTTCGGCGCCGAGCACGGCCCAAACTAACCAATGCTCTTTTGAAGGTGCAGTGAACCGGAGGGAAGCACTAGCCGCCAGCCGTAGGGCGAGGAACTCGTCGTGCGTGAGGCCATGCTCGATGGCGTAGACGGGGAGACCCTGCTCTGCGCGCGCAGCAGCTAAGGCGCTGAAACGCTCCTGTAGTTGCTTTTGTGCCCCCCCGAGCATCCGGCTATGCGACCTGGCGGTTGTCCGCCCTCGGAAGTTCGATCTTCCCCTCGATCAGAAGTGGAATTTGCTCGCGCGTCCATGACCGGAAGTCGATCTCGCCGCGTTCGGCGCGCGGGATGATCCAGCGGTCTCGCGCGAGATCGGAAATCTCGGACACGCTAAGCAGCGAACTGGTGTCCGGCTTGGCTTTCCCGTCGCGCAGCACTTCAAGCGCATTGTCCGCCAAGGTCATCAGGAACACCTCGCGCTGGATGCCGTGCTTGAGAATTGAGTTCTGCATCTTGAGCCCTGAGAGGGCGGCCTTGATGGCTCGCAGGCGCCAGTTCGAACCCTCGCCGAACTTGTGATGATCCGCATAGGAATGGTCACGTTCGCGTAGGTAAGCCCGCATCTTGTCGAAGATCGATTCCGTGATGTGGAAGTGGCCCCAGCCCTGGGTGAAGCCGACCGGCGTCATATATTGCACGCCGCCGAGGCGGAGGCGGTTGTAGACCGCAGACTTGCCCATCGACGACGTGGTCGTCACCGCCAGCAGCCGCGCGTGCTTCGCCTCGTTGGAAATGACGCCGACTGTGTCGCCATACTGGCGCGCGAAATCCTCGTAGACCTCTTTGGAGCGGATTAGACATGCAACCGCCTTACCGCCGAGAAGGAGGCTGTAAGGCGGAACGGCACCCAACACGTAGGCATCAAGCAGCCCGACGAGACGCTGCGCACGATCCTGCGCGCTCCACTTGATCAGTTGATCGCGGACCGACAGGTTGAAGACGGGATCGCCGAGCGCAATGACTCCCGCCAAACGATCATGGCCGTCATCCCAGACGAGATAGCGCATACGTCGGCCGAACCCTGGCGAGACAGGCACCGACCATGTGAGCGTCGCGATGCGGAAGAGGTGGGCCTCCCACGTGTCGCTGGCGATCTTGATCAGCCGGAATTTGATTTTGGCAGGGTCGATCTCGGAGCCGTTCGCGAAGCATTTCACGGCGTCGGGCAACCAGCGTGTCAGATGAGCTTGCGCGGCCTGTTGGCGCTCGCTCCGCTGGCTCCGGTGCAAGCTTCGGATGATTTCCTTGCCGCCGCGTGGGAGGATCAGGTCGCCGTTGCGGTCCTTGGTGAAGCCAAGGGTATGCAGGTGCTTTCTCAGCGCACGCTTCAGCGAGGCCTCAGCGCTGAACGGCTGCACAACCGGCGTCTTCTCTGAACCCATTCCCCACCCCTCCGCGCCGGTCGGACAGTGGACCGCCAGCGTCTTTTCATCAACAACCCCGCAGAACAGCCAAGCTGTGGCTGGATTCGCGCGCCAGTTGTTCACCTATATCGTCTACATGCGAGGGGGAGGGGTGAGGAAGGCATCGTTAGACTTGATGGGATTGTCGAACGTCCGCTTTTCGCCCCGTCACCAACTTCTGCTACTGGCGCCGAGGTGAAACATCTGCGGCCTTGTAAATCATGGTTGGCCGGGGTGCGATTGCACCCAACGACAGGGGGATTGATTTGACGTCCGATCGTTGGACCATGCATCGGGTTTACGACGCAACCGGCAACGACACGGTGGGGCCTGCGGCGATCAACATGTGGTGGTTGGCGCGTGCGGCGGCGGAGGAGACGCTACAAGGCTCACCTCTAGCGCCAGCTTGGCTGAAGCTCTTTCGCTCCCATCTGAGCGCCAACGACGACTACTGGTTTCGCTGGGGCGAAGATCTGGCTCAGAGTGCTGAGCTGCGGCGGGCCTATTCTGGCCTCTACGGGCGATTTGTCGCCCGGGCGCTGTTGTCGGCGCATCTTGGCATCAACCGATTTGTCTCCCTCAAGCGCAATGGCGTGGATATCGATGGTTCAGTGACCGTCGAGCGAATCTGCAAAGGCGACATTCCCGACTGGATCGCTTGGGACGACCGCGCCTCGCGTCACGTGCTCTGCGAGGCCAAGGGGAGCCTAACGTCGGGCGACTTCCTCACCGCATCCCCTCCGAAGTGCGTCAAGGAAGGTAAGGCGCAATTTGACCGTGTCAAAACTACGGGCGCGAAGGGCCCGATTTACCCGGCCTGTTGGGTCGCTGCCACACGCTGGGTTACCGATGATCGTGGCGGAACGCCCGCCACATTGCTTTGGGATCCGCCGCAAGATCACAGCCCCTTCAGCAAGGAGGAGGCAGCCGGACATCGAGAAGCCATGACGCGCGCTTGGCTGGACAGTATTGCCCCTGGCCTGGGTTGGCGTGATGCCAACGACCTACTGTCGCCAGAGCGGGCGCGAGCGGCGATCGTCGTCAGCGCCGATCCCGGTCCGGTTCCGACCTATGCGGACTGGCCTACCCTCAACGACAGCGATGCCAATACGGCTTTGGAGCAAGTCCCAGTCGCGCGCGAACAGCGGCGGCAGTTGCTGCAACGCCAAGCCCCTTCGGAAGTTGAGCGGGTGGTCGCAGCCCTTGCAAGCACGCTTTCGCAATCGCAAATCTATCAGACCTCGTGGCTGCCAGGACCGACGGGGGCGGAAACGAAATCCCATCAGGGCGAGTATCTTGCCGCATTGGCCACGCCTTTTGGCGTTCGGCCTATCCGGACCCGATCCGACTATGAGATGCTTCTGCGAGCGCAGGAACGGGCTCAAAGCCTTGAAGAACCGGCCATGATTATCGGCCTGCCGCTCGACATGGACCCTGGAGCCGCTGTCGCCGACAACGCCTGGCTCGACGGCGCAGGGATTTCGCGGAAGCAGGATCTGGCGGTGTTTGATCTCCGGCGGGTGAAGGTTGATCTGCTGGATAGTGGGCTCATCGCTTAGTTGAATATGAGCCATACCGGCGGTCTTGGCTTGGCGCACAACAAGTCCGCGACTTGCGGCGCGGGCTATATGGTCCTGATACGACGACAGCTTGCGTGCGAATAGCTCTGGTAGTGCCGCGCGCAAAGCGGCTCCGCCGACGTATCCAATAGGGTGCCCAGAACGCTTTGGTCAGGCGTTCGCTTCGCGCGCCAGCGCTTCAGGAGTTCATATTGCGCTGCGCTTCTTGCACGCACTGGTTCATAAGAGTGGCAGCCGCAGCCGCAGCCATCCCGGTCTCCCGAGAAAAACTGGCTTGGTAGGCGGCCTCTGCTTCTCTCCAAGGCTGACGGCAGGCTTCAATGGTAGCCGCCAACTGCTCGTCCGCAGCTTGATCCAGCTTGCGTTGATTTTCTCGCTGGGATGTTTGAACACCAGCTTCTGCTCGGCACTCGGCTTTGAACTTGGCACTAGCCGCTTTCCAGTCAATCAGGACCGTGCGCTCACCACGAGTGTGGGCCATCCTCTCTTGGTTAAACCAATTATCTTCCCGGTCGCCCCTCTGCGGGCATAATCCTCGGGCCTGTTCCAGATCGATGTAGTAATGAGCTAGATCGGTCTCGTCCCCGTCTCTGGCCGCGCGCTCCCATTTTATGGCAGTTGAAACCGTAGTGATATTGTTCGGCGCGGCCAACATGGTGATCGGCAGCTTGCGCTCCACCGTCGCCTTCTTTCGATCCATCCATTTGCGGAACACCAACCCATCAGGCTCCGGGTTCATCAGCAAGGTGTCGCGGTTATAAGAGCGCGTAGTGCCGAGGCTCTCGGCAATTTGGTCAACCCGATCGACGTCATTGGGATCGGGTAGCACTTGGTTCTGCTGCGATACTGGTGCCTGAACGGCCACCACAATTCCCGCGCCACCCAGAAAAACGGCCGCAGCGCATAAAAGCGCAGTTTTGATCTTCATAGCTTCCTCGTTGTCAGCCCGACCAAGGGCCGTTGAACCAGACCTCCCTGGCTCCAGCTGGAGCCAGGTGGTTGGTCGCGTGGACAACGAGTGGCACGCCCTGCGTATTTCCCAACGAGCACGCGCGGACGCGCACCCGTTTTGGCGGGTGTTTTATTCAGCAGGCCACCCGACAGGGAGGCTGCTCGTTGTCAGTCGCGACCAAGCGACGATAGACGTTTAGCGCATACCCACTCGGGACGCACGATAAACACTAACTATGTGATTATAAAGGATAACGGATTGGGAATCGATGACCATGACGCTGGGTACCGGCTCGCGATGCTCCGGTGACACGCACCATTCGATAGAGCGTTGCAACTCAGCGCCATGGGCGTGCGCAAATGGCCCCGGTGGGCGTCCTTTTGGGGTCCCTGGGCCAGCCCATCCAACTAGGCGGTTTGCTGAATAACCAGCGTTTCCGATGGCAGGAATTGGTTGGATCCGCGATTGAGCGAAAATTCGCCAAGGTCGATGCGCGGCACGCCAGCGGAGTCATAGAGCGCTAGACGCCGGCCTCGGATGCCTCTGGCGACCGTCCAATGGCGCATCCCCGGCAACTTCACCTGGATGATCACGGCAGTGTCCGGGGTAGCTATCTTGCTTCTCAAAACGCTAATGAACGCGGCCTTTGTAGGGAACAGCGCGGTGCGGTAGGGTTGAACCATGATCAGTTCGATCCCGTACTCGATCGACAGCCATTTGAAGGCGAAATCGACCGCCCGCAGCATGTCATGAGCCCTCAACCCTTGCTCTGTCGTCGCTAAGAAAGCGGGAGCGCCGAGCCCATAAGCCAAATGGCTAAACAGCCCCTCGTGGAGGCTAGACCGCTCCTTCGTGTCTAAGACCAGGCTGACCGCATTGATGATTGCGTAGACGCCGCAGAGGCCGTCCAGGGCACCCTGGTGTACCGGCTTCACGTCAGTACTCCTCGGCCAGCATGATCGTCATAACGCGCACGCACGTTTGTTGGTCGGCTGGATCCACGGCGGCCTTGCTCAAGCTGCGGTCGTAGTAGTGGAATTTGAAGAACACCTGGTGGCCCAGGATCGCCACCGCTCCGAAGTCGTGCTCGTCGCGCGGGTCGTTTTGGTCGTTGAAGTCATCGAACGCGCCTACGGCGTCCATAATGGGGTCTATCGCTGCAAGGCCGAGTTCCTTGATGCCCCGAGTGACAAAGATGCGGCCGCCTATGTAAGGCGGGCGGCGCAGTTGGTCGTTGAGCGCAGCAATGCGCGCCCGCCTTTCGGCAGTCATGGGAAGCTCCGTATGTGCTGAGGAAGGCGGAGTTCTGGAACGGGCGAACAATCCGCGTGGGGCGCGCTGGCGCTTGGCCAGCAATCAACCCAACCCATCCATACCAGTTAAGTCACGGATTTTATACGATAATCTTTATAGCGCGCTGCAAGCCTCGCGTCGTCGACTAGGCTGAAATAGCCGTTGCGCAACTTATGAACCGGCTTGGGGACCGCAAAAGGCGCCAAATATTTTTGTTTGAAATCAGTGGCTTACGGGTGGTGTTGGCGCACTCGACAGGATTCGAACCTGTGACCTCTGCCTTCGGAGGGCAGCGCTCTATCCAGCTGAGCTACGAGTGCGTCCGCCTTGCGGGGAACGGCGTCTTAGCCGAAAGGCGGGGCGGGCGCAAACGGCCTCTTGCGTGCCTCCCCTATTCTTGTCCGAGGTAAATGAAGCGGGCGATGAACAGGGCGGCCAGAACGTAGAGCAGCCAGTCGCCGGCGCGGGCCTGGCCGCGAACCAGCTTCAGCAGGGCGTAGCTGGTGATCCCGAAGGCCAGGCCGTTGGCGATCGAGAAGGTCAGCGGGATGGTGATCACCGTCAGGAAGGCCGGAATGGCCACGCCGGGCTCTTCCCAGTCCACTTCCTTCAGCGCCCCGATCATCATGGCTCCGACCAGGATCAGGGCCGGGGCGGTGGCCGCTGCCGGGATCGCCTGGACCAGGGGCGCGAAGAACAGGGTGGCCAGGAACAGCAGTCCCACGATCACCGCCGTCAGGCCGGTGCGGCCGCCGGCCTGCACGCCCGAGGCGCTCTCGATATAGCTGACCACGGTGCTGGTGCCGGCCATCGAGCCGGCGATGGTGGCGACCGAATCGGCCATCAGGATGCGGTTGAGGCGCGGGATCGAACCGTCCGGCGCCACCAGTCCGGCCTTCTTGGTGACGGCCACCAGGGTGCCGACATTGTCGAACAGGTCCACGAACAGGAAGACGAAGACGATCTCGGCCAGGGTCATGGCCATCGCCATGCCGCCCTTTCCCCCGCCCAGGTTCAGGGCGGCGGGGATGTCGAGCTTGAAGGCGGTCGCCGACAGCTCGGCCAGGCTGTAGCCGCCCGGCGCGATCTTGGTCAGGCCCATGAACCCGCCGGCGACGGCCACCGCCAGGATGCCGATCAGGATGGCCCCCTTCACCCGCCAGACCATCAGCGCGCCGATGATCAGCAGGCCCAGCATCGCCAGCACGGCGGTCGGCTTGGTCAGGTCGCCCAAGGCCACGGTGGTGGCGGGGTTGGCGACGATGATGCCGGCTTCCTTCAGCCCGATGAAGGCGATGAACAGCCCCACCCCCGCCGCGACGGCCGAGAACAGCGGCCGGGGAATAGCCCCCACGATCAGCTGCCGGATCCCGGCCACGGTCAGCACCAGAAAGGCGACGCCCGACAGGAACACGCACCCCAGGGCCGTCTGCCAGGGCACGCCCATGCCGATCACGACGGTGTAGGTGAAATAGGCGTTGAGTCCCATGCCCGGGGCCAGGGCGATGGGATAGTTGGCGATCAGCCCCATCAGGATGCAGCCGATCCCGGCCGCCAGGCAGGTGGCGGCGGCCACGGCGGCCACGGGCATTCCCGCCTCGCCCAGGATCGTCGGGTTGACGATGACGATATAGGCCATCGTCAGGAAGGTGGTGAACCCGGCCAGCGCCTCGGTGCGCAGGCTGGTGCCCTGGGCCTTCAGCCCGAACTGCTTTTCCAGGAAACTCATCAACGCACCCCCAACTTGAGCGGTGGAGTTTGTCCAAGCGCTTCCGGAACGCAAGCGCTCCTGGTCAGTCCTTGGTCGGATCGGCCGCGTTCGGGTCGCCATAGGTCAGGGAGACGAAGACATCCTCCAGATCCGGGTCTTCGGTGGCGATGTCCTTGATCAGCATGCCGCTGGCCCGCACCGCCGCCAGCACCTGCTCGACGCTGGACTGGCCGGTGCGATAGCTGACCGCGAAGGCCCCGCCGGCGCGGATTTTCGTCTCGAAGCCGGCCAGGGTCGGAGCCGCCGTCACCGGCTGTTCCGGCGTGACCACCACATTGCGGCTGTCCATGCGCTTGAGCAGCACCGAGGTCGGCTCGCAGGCGACGACTTCGCCCCGATTGACGATGGCGATCTGGTCGCACAGCTCCTGGGCCTCTTCCAGGTAATGGGTGGTCAGCACGATGGTGACGCCCTGGTCGTTCAGGCCCTTCACATAGCTCCACAGCTGGCGGCGCAGCTCGACATCGACGCCGGCGGTCGGCTCGTCGAGGATCAGTACCGGCGGCTGGTGGACCATGGCCTTGGCCACCATCAGGCGACGCTTCATGCCGCCCGACAGCTGGCGCACATAGGCGTTGGCCTTGTCGGAGAGCCCGAGCGCGTTGAGCAGTTCGTCGGTGCGCCGCTCGTTCTTGGGCACGCCGTACATGCCCGCCTGGACGTCCAGTGATTCGCGCGGCGTGAAGAAGACGTCGGTGGCCAGTTCCTGCGGCACCACGCCGATGGCGGCGCGGGCGTCGCGCGGCCTCTGGTCGATGTCGCGGCCCCAGATCCGCACCGTGCCGCTGGTCTTGCGGGTCAGGCCCGGCGAGGATGTTGATGAAGGTCGACTTGCCCGCGCCATTGGGTCCCAGCAGGCCGAAGATCGAGCCGCGCGGCACCTTCAGGTCGATGCCGTTCAGCGCGCGTTTCTCGGGAGAGGTCTTGGTGGCGGCGTAGGTCTTGAACAGGCCTTCGGCTTCGATGGCGTAGGCGGGCAGATCCATGGAACGTCCAGACAGGTCCCGAACGGGACGAAGGGGCCAAAGCAGGTCCCGCGAGGGACGTTAGAACACGCAAGGCGCGCGGCTTGAATTGACGGCGGCGCGACAGGTCGCATAGGTATGCCTGCATCGCCGCCACGCCAAGGCCGCGTCCAGACTTCAAGGGTTTTTCGAACATGGCGCGCAAGGCCAAGACCGTCACCGCCACCGCTCCGACCGCCATGGACGTCACCGTCACGGCCATCGGCGCCGGTCCCGCGCCGGAAACCATCATGGTGCGCTCGCACCGCATCGCCTGCGACGGCGTCGGCGGGGCCCTGGGCCATCCGCGCGTCTGGCTGGAACTGGGCGCGGCCGGCTTTGTCGACTGCCCCTATTGCGACCGCCGCTTCGTGGCGACCACGGCCGCCGGCCATGACGAGGACGAGCGCCTGGCCCCGGGGGTCTATGAAGGCTCCGGCGGCCACTAGACCGTGACCGAGATCCCGCCCTCGCGCCGCGCCGAAACCCTGGCCGAGGCCTGGGCGGCGGCGGAATGGCCGCATGAAGCGCCGGTGCTGCGCGCCATCGCCATGCCCTCCGACACCAATCCCGAAGGCGACATCTTCGGCGGCTGGCTGCTGTCGCAGATGGACCTGGCGGCGGCTTCGATCGCCTTCCACCGCGCGGCGGGCCGCTGCGCCACCATCGCCATCGACGGCATGACCTTCATCAGCCCGGTCTTCGTCGGCGACGAGGTCAGCCTGTTCGCCAAGGTCGTGCATACGGGGCGCACCTCGCTGAAGGTCGGGGTCGAGGCCTGGCGCCGCCGTCGCGACGGCGAGCAGGCCCACAAGGTCACCGAGGGCGTGTTCACCTTTGTGGCCATTGACGAGCACCGTAAGCCGAGACCTCTGCCCTAAGGGCGGCGCCTTCATCTTCCCCCTTTGGGGGAGGCGCGCCGAAGGCGCGGAGGGGACCCGTCTGGCGGACACGGCTTTGCAGCCTCACGCGAAATCTCGCTGAGTGATGGAAAGGGTCGCGGAGCGTCCGGGCCTCGCCCGGATGTGAGTTTGTTTAGTACCGTTTCGACGAAGACAGACGCTCCGCGTGATCGTTCTGGCGAAAGCGCTTCCGGCCCGGCGGTGTTATCGCCTCACCCTCGACGCCTCCGACGGGCAGGCGGGAGAGCGACTCCCCCCTGGACCGCGAGACCTTTCAGTCCGCCTGTTGCTCGCTCGACCCTCGAAGCCACGTCGTTTTAGTTTTCCTCGGCCGACCGCCGCCAGAGAACAACGAGGTTGACGGCCCGGAACGCAAAACGCTCCTCCCGCCATCGATTGAGCTTCCCGCTCGATCACACCCCGCCGCCGCATCGGTCGCTGGCCTTGCGCCCTTTCCTCGCGACGAGGTGGATACAGAATACGGGAGGTTTGAACGCGGCTGCGTCGATTGTCTGGATGCTCGTACAGGTCCTCCCCCTCACGGGGGAGGCGATCGCGTATGCGTGGGAGGGAGAGGGTTACACCGTCAACCGTTGTCGCGCCTGGGATCGCGCCTTGTCCGGAAGGGCTTCGCAAACCCCTCATCCTCCCACCGCTGCGCGGCGGGCCCCTCCTTCTCCCTCTGGGAGAAGGTTACCTATCCCCGTTCCCATCCGGGGACGGCGCGATCCCAATCCCCGTGCTCATCATAAAAACAAGTTTACAAAACAAACCTGTCTGCGCTAGATCTTCCTGCGAGCCGCCAGGGCGAGGGCTCGTCCGCGTCAGACGCCCGAGGGGAAACTTCCCGATGACCGCCAAGACCCAATCGGCCCAGGACGACCTGGCGTATATGCGCACCGTGGTGGAGCAGGGCGGCCGGCCGCGCATGGCCGGGGCGCTGATCTACATGGCCGCCGGCCTGATCTATGGAACCGAAACCCTGGTGCACTGGGGGCAGTCCATCAACCTGATCCGGCTGTCGGAGTCGGCGACGCTGACCTTCGTCGCCGCCTGCACCCTGCTGTTCGTGCTGGTGATGGGGGTGCTGATTGTCCGGGACAAGACCCGGGGCGTCGGCGCCGGCACCGGGTCGCGCGCGCTGAACGCCGCTTTCGGGGGCGCGGGCCTGGCCAATATCGCGCTGATGGCGATCTTCGGCGTCAACGCCTGGCGCCAGCACGATTTCATGATCTGGATGCTCTATCCCTGCGTGGTGTTCGCCCTGCAAGGGGCGGCCTGGTATGTGGCCTTCATGCTGCGCTGGAAGATCTGGATGTTGACGGTCTCGCTCGGCTGCCTGGCGACGTCGGTGGTGATGGGCCTGGTGATCGGAACGCCGACGTTCAACCTCGTGGCGGCCCTGGCCTGTTTCGCCTGGCTGGCCGTGCCCGGCGCGATCATGGCGCGCGACGCCCGCCGCGAGGCTTGAGGCGTCATGGGCGCCTTCGATATCGGCGGCATCGACGAGGTGATCCACGGCCGCCTGCGCCTGGGGATCATGGCCTATCTGGCCGATGTCGAGGTGGCCGACTTCACCGAACTGAAGACCGTGCTCGACGCGACCCAGGGCAACCTGTCGATCCACCTGCGCAAGCTGGAGGAGGCCGGCTATGTGTCGATCGACAAGAGCTTTCTGGACCGCAAGCCCCTGACCCGCGCACGGATGACCGATGCCGGCCGCGTGGCCTTCGCGGCCTATATCGCCGCGATCGGCAAGCTGGTGGCGGGCTAGGGCGGATCGACATTCATTTAAACCCGCTCATCCCCGCGAAAGCGGGGACCCAAGCTGAGCCTCGGGACAACCCTGCGCCGTTCTAAAATCTGCAAGCCCCGCTTGGGTCCCCGCTTTCGCGGGGATGAGCGGTGAGAAGTATGCTGGCTCGCTGAATGCCGATCCGTCCTAGGCCCAGGCGGGCGCCCACGCCGCCGGCCATGCGCCCTCGCCGTCATCGCCTTTGGCGGGCGGTGAGCCGGGCCGGGGCGAGCGGCGTCGGCGGGCGCGACCGGCCCGCCGGGGCGTCCGCAGGAGTCTCAAGGCCAGGGATCGAGCCCAGGTCCGGGCTGACCGGGCGAGGTCTTGAAGCGCGCGCAGGCGGGCGGTGGCGGCGATCATCGCGGCGGCCGCGAAGATATCCAGGAAGGTCGCGACATCGAAAGCCGCGACCCAGGCCAGGCCCTCCGGCAGGGCCATGCCCAGCAGGCGCAGGCCCTCGGCCTCGAACAGCGCCGCGACCAGGACGCTCATTCCGATCAAGGCCAGCGCGATGAGCAGATGGCCGGGTGTCAGGCGCGACAGCGTCCTGGCCGGCGCTTCGACCAGCAGGCGCCGCAGGGCCTTTCCGGTCGGCGTGTCAGGAAAGATCATCATCACGGCCAAGGCCGCGCACAGGATCAGGACCAGCATGCAGGACTCCAGCCAGACAGGGCTGGCTGGTCCTAACTGGGCGCCGGATCGCGGCTTATCAAGGCGGGTCGCCCCGCCGATGGATCAGGCCGAGGCCTGGTCCGTCAGGGCCGGCGCGGCGGTCTCTTCCTCGGCCGGGAAATCCGGCAGGGTCAGAAGGTCGTGCGGTTCATTGCGGTCGTTGGCGGTCTTCAGATAGCGGCAGCCGGTGCGGCTGGTCAGGGCCTCGACCTTCACCTCGACGCCGTCGCGCATTACGAAGAAGCGCCACTTGCCGTTGTCGACCAGCTTGATGGCGTCCTTGATCGTCAGCTTCCAGGGATTGGCTACGCCGCCGCCGATATGGGTGATCCGCTCATAGGTGCTGTGACGACCGTTTTGAGCGGCCCAAATGATTTCGGCGCGTTTTGTCATGTTACTTTCTGGGTCCGCGCGAAATGCGCGGCCACGCGGTCCGGTCCGGCGACCGTTCGCGAAGCCGTGGCGCCGAGAGGGCTATTTCGCTGATGGAAACGGCGCTGACATCAGCGCGTCACACATCATAGCAGGTTTTCGACGCTTTTGGGGGGCTTCAAAAGGCCACGCCGCCCACAAGCCCGGATTCGACCCGTTGCGAGGGCGCTTTTCGGGCGTCAGGGCTTGGCCGGCGCCGGGTCTTCATTGCCCGTCGGTCCTTCCCAGCTGAACCGGACCGGCAGGGTGATGCGCAGGCCTTCGACGGGGTCGCCTTCGTGCGTCCAGGGGTTCATGCGCATGACGCCGGCGGCCTTGATCGCCGCGGCGGCGAAGTCCAGGCCGGCGGGCTCCTCGCGGGCGGCCTGGCAGTCGATCAGTTCGCCCAGGGCGGTGACCTGGCACGACACCGCGCCCATGCCTGATTTGACCCCGGCCGTGATCGCCATCTGGGGATAGATGTCGGCCATGCCCTCTGCGGTCATCGTGCGGATCCAGCGCGGCTTGGTCAGCTTGCGGGTGTCGGGCGTGGCCGGATTGCGAAAGCGGAACGGCACGTCGATCTTGTAGTTGTCATGGTCCTTGGCGGGGTCGCCGCCCAGATTGATCCTGAACGAGCGGGACAGGGTCCTGGCGGCCTTGCCGAAGCCCTTGCCCCTGGGGTTCTCGGAAATCACGTCACACGAGGTCAGGCCGCCGGCCTTGTTGACGTCGCAGCGCAGGGCGGCCTGACCCGAGGGCAGGTCGCCGGCCTCGGCGGGCCAGGCGGTGGTCACCTCGGCGACGGTCGGGGCCTGGGTCCAGGGCGGGTCCAGCACCAGGCTCTGGCCGGTCGGGCGCAGGTTGCCGTTGGCCAGGCCGGCCCAGATGATCGGCACGGTGACCTCGCTGGTCATGGCCTTGCCGCCGCGGATCTTCGGGCTCATCCGGAACTGCGGCGCCAGTTGCAGGCCGGCATTGCCAAAGCCCAGGCCCGGCGGGTCTTCGGACACCACCTTGCAGTTCTGCAGGAAGCCCTCGACGGTGATGTCGCACTTGATGGCCGCGCGGCCGTCCTTCGAGGCCTTGACGGCGGCGGTGGGGAAGACGCCGGCCAGATCGGCGCTGCTCGGCTTCCTGACCCACTGCGGATTGGCGTCGCCGGGGGCCAGGAACTGGAAGTAGGTCTTGACCGGCCGCCCCGCGACCGACGCGCCCGACATGTCCTTGGTCTTGATCCGTTCCTTCTCGACCAGCGTCAGGGCCGCCGCGCCAAAGCCCTGGCCGGCGGGGTCTTCCTTGAAGACCTTGCAGTCCTTCAGCCGGCCGTCGGCGTCGGCCACGCAGGCCAGGGTGACGTCGCCGGAGATCTTCTGGTCGAAGGCGGCCTTGGGATAGGCGGCCTTGATGTCGGAGGGCTTGGCTCCGGCGACGAACTGGGCCCGCCAGCCCGGGGCGTCGCCGTCCTCATCGTCATGGGCCAGGGCGGGCGCGGCGATCGCGGCGATCAGGATCGCCAGGGCGCAGGAACGCAGCATCGGAAAACTCCCCGGAACCCATCGTCTCCACCGTACGCGGGCGATGAGGGCCTGCAGCCCTAGGTGGAGCCTAACCCAGGGTGGAGCGCCTTGCCAATGGTCTTCGAGAGGCGGCGGGGAGGGTTTGCGGCGCACGGGGTCCGGCCTATGTTCCGGCCCATGACCGACACCGCCGCCCCCGCCGATTCCGCGCCCGCCTCGACGCCCGCCGCAGAGGGGGCGCCCGTGCGGCTGTTCCTGGTGGACGGCTCGGCCTATCTGTTCCGCGCCTATCACGCCCTGCCGCCCCTGACCCGCAAGAGCGACGGCCTGCCGGTGGGCGCGGTGCAGGGCTTCTGCAACATGCTGTGGAAGCTGCTGCGCGACATGCAGGGCGACACGCCCACCCACCTGGCGGTGATCTGGGACCACTCTGAAAAGACGTTCCGCAACAAGCTATACGACAAGTACAAGGCCCACCGCCCGCCGCCGCCGGAAGACCTGATCCCGCAGTTCCCGCTGGTGCGCGAGGCCACCCTGGCGTTCGGCGTGCCCGCCATCGAGCTGCCCGGCTACGAGGCCGACGACCTGATCGCCGCCTATGCCTGCCGGGTGCGCGAGCAGGGCGGCGAGACGGTGATCGTCAGCTCCGACAAGGACCTGATGCAACTGGTCGGCTACGGGGTGTCGATGTACGACCCGATGAAGGGCCTGCGCATCGACCGCGAACAGGTGTTCGAGAAGTTCGGCGTCTATCCGGAAAAGGTGGTCGACGTGCAGGCCCTGTGCGGCGACAGCGTCGACAACGTGCCGGGCGCGCCGGGCATCGGCCCCAAGACCGCGGCCCAGCTGATCCACGAGTTCGGCGACCTCGACACCCTGCTGGCCCGGGCCGGCGAGATCAAACAGCCCAAACGCCGCGAAACCCTGATCGAGTACGCTGACCAGATCCGCCTGTCGCGCCAGCCTGGTGCAGCTGGACTGCGACACGCCGCTGCCCGAACCGATCGGCGACCTGGTGCTGCGCGAGCCAGACAAGGACGTGCTGGCCGCCTTCCTGGAGACGATGGAGTTCCGCACCCTGGCCCGCCGGGTGGGGGATGGCAGCGCCGCCGCCGCGCCGCGCACCCTAGATCGCCCGGCCGGGACGACGCCGACGGCCCCCGTCGCGACCGTGTCCTATATGGGCGCGGCCGCCCGCGCCGCCGCGACGACGGTGGTCGAGCCGGCGGTCATCGACACCAGCGCCTATGCCTGCGTGCGCGACCTCGACACCCTCAAGGCCTGGGTCGCCAAGGCGAGCGCCAAGGGGATCGTGGCCTTCGACACCGAGACCGACGCCCTGGGCTCGGCCACCGCCGGTTTGGTGGGCGTGTCGCTGGCCGTCGCGCCCGGCGAGGCCTGCTACATCCCGCTGGCCCATGAGGAGAAGGCCGAGGGCCTGGCCTTCGAGACCGCCGCCAGCCTGGAGCAGATCCCGCTGGAGGAGGCGATCGCCGTCCTCAGGCCCCTGCTGGAAGACCCGGCGGTGATGAAGGTGGCCCAGAACGGCAAGTACGATATCGCCGTGCTGTCGCGCTATGGCGTCCAGGTGGCCCCGATCGAGGACACCATGCTGATCAGCTACGTGCTGGAAGCGGGTCTGCACGGCCACGGCATGGACGAGCTGTCGGAGCTGTGGCTGGGCCACAAGCCGATCCCGTTCAAGCAGGTGGCGGGCACGGGCAAGAGCCAGATCAGCTTCAAGCATGTGGGCCTGACCGAGGCCACGGCCTATGCCGCCGAAGACGCCGACGTCACCTTGCGGCTCTACCATGTGCTCAAGCCCCAGCTGGCGGCCAAGGGGCTGCTGACGGTCTATGAGACGCTCGAGCGCCCGCTGCCGCCGGTGCTGGCGGCGATGGAAAACGACGGCATCCGCGTCGATCCCGAGACCCTGCGCCGGCTCTCCAACGAGTTCTCGATGCGGATGGCCGATTTCGAGGCCAAGGCGCAACAGCTGGTCGGTCACCCGTTCAACTTGGGCAGCCCCAAGCAGGTCGGCGACGTGCTGTTTGGCGAGATGGCGCTGAAGGGCGGCAAGAAGACCGCCACCGGCCAGTGGTCGACCGACAGCGACGTGCTGGAGTCGCTCGCGCTAGAGCACGAACTGCCGCGCGTGCTGCTGGACTGGCGCCAACTGTCCAAGCTGAAGGGCACCTATACCGAGAACCTGATCGCCGCGATCTCGGCCGACACTGGACGGGTCCACACCTCCTACGCCCTGGCGGCGACCACGACGGGGCGGTTGTCGTCGTCGGATCCCAACCTGCAGAACATCCCGATCCGCACCGAGGAGGGCCGCAAGATCCGCAAGGCCTTCGTGGCCGCGCCGGGCAAGGTGCTGATCAGCGCCGACTACAGCCAGATCGAACTGCGCCTGCTGGCCCATATCGGCGACATCCCGCAACTGAAGAAGGCCTTCCAGGACGGCCTGGACATCCACGCCATGACGGCCTCGGAGATGTTCGGCGTGCCGATCGAGGGCATGCCGTCCGACGTGCGCCGCCGGGCCAAGGCGATCAATTTCGGCATCGTCTATGGCATCAGCGCCTTTGGCCTGGCCAACCAGCTGGGTATCGGCCAGGGCGAGGCCGGGGCCTATATCAAGACCTATTTCGAGCGCTTTCCCGGCATCCAGGCCTATATGGACGAGACCCGGGCCTTCGTGCGCCAGCACGGCTATGTCAGCACCATCTTCGGCCGCCGCATCAACATCCCCGAGATCCACGCCAAGTCGGCGGCGCAGCGGCAGTTCTCCGAGCGCGCGGCGATCAACGCCCCGATCCAGGGGGCCGCAGCCGACGTCATGCGCCGGGCGATGATCCGCATGCCCGGCGCCCTGGTCGAGGCCGGGCTGTCGGCCCGGGTTCTGCTGCAGGTGCACGATGAACTGGTCTTCGAAGCCCCCGAGGCCGAGGCCGAGGCGACCTGCGCCGTCGCTCGTCATGTGATGGAAAAGGCCGCCGAGCCGGCCGTGGCGATCTCCGTGCCGCTCACGGTGGAGGCCCGCGCCGCGCTCAACTGGGATGAGGCGCACTGATCAAAAAATGAGCTAAACTGTCGGATGTGCGACATTACGCCGCGTTACGGTTAATCGCGCGGAAACCCTTGCGATGGCACTTTTGGGCCAGCGCCGAGTTGGTGAACGGGTCGTAAACGCCCGTTTACTCACAGTTTTATCGGAGCTGAGGTTAAACCCAGGAGGGTGTTTTGTCGTTCGGCGATCTGAGAATTCCCCACAAGCTGATGGCCGTGTTCGCGGTCATGCTGGCCACGATCATGCTCATGGGTGGGGCGCTGTACGCCAATAAACTAGGCTACGAAAAGTCGGTCACCCGGACCGAGCGCGCTTATGAAACTCTGCGCACCGCCGATACTGCGGCCTTCCGCCTGACCCGCCAGGAAAACGCGCTGCGCGGCTTCCTGCTGTCGGGCGACCCCTACTACGTCAAGCGGCTGGAAGAGGTGCACAAGGTCAAGTTCCTCGGCGCCCTGGACAAGCTGCGCAAGCTGGCCGCCGGCGATGAGGCGGAGATGGCCCGTATCGCCGCCGTCGACGCCGCCTATGCCGAATACCGCAAGCTGGCCATCGAGCCGGGCGAGAGCCTGGGGGTCGATCCGCTGACGCGTCCGCAGGCCATCGAACTGGTCAAGCATGACGGTGTCGCCGACAAGGCCGTCGAGCCGGTCGAGAACGCCATCGAGGCCATCGTCACCGAAAGCGAGGCCATCCTGGCCGCCGAAGCCGCTGCCCAGTCGAAGGCCTCCACCGCCTCCACCCTCACCCTGGCCATCGGCATCCTGATCGCCGCCGCCATCGCCGTTGTCGGCGGGCTGATGCTGTCGGGCGGCATCGCCGCGCCGGTGGCCGCCATGACCGCCGCGATGCGCCGCCTGGCCTCGGGCGATCACACGATCGATGTGCCCGCCTCCGGCCGCAAGGACGAGATCGGCCAGATGGCCGCCGCCGTCACCACCTTCAAGGAAGCCGCCATCGCCAAGGAGCGCCTGGAAAGCGACTCCGCCAGCCAGCGCTCCCTGACCGAGCGCGAACGCGCCCAGCGCGAGGCCGACAAGGCCGCCGAGACCCAGGCCGACGCGGTTGCGTTCGGCGCCCTGGGCGAGGCGCTGGACCGCCTGGCCAATGGCGACCTGACCCACCGCATCGTGGTGGAGTTCGCGCCCAAGGCCCAGCAACTGAAGACCGACTTCAACGCCGCCGCCGGACGTCTGCAGGATGCGATGAAGAGCATCGCCGCTACGACCGACGGCGTCAGCGCCGGCTCGGACGAGATTGCCCGCGCCTCCGACGACCTGTCGCGGCGCACCGAGCAGCAGGCCGCCAGCCTGGAAGAAACCGCCGCCGCCCTGGACGAGATCACCGCCACGGTCCGTCGCACCGCCTCGGGCGCCAAGGAAGCCTCGCAGGTGGTCGCCACCGCGCGCGGCGACGCCCAGCGCTCGGGCGAGATCGTCAGCCAGGCCGTCGCGGCCATGACCCAGATCGAGGGCTCCTCGCAGCAGGTCGGCAACATCATCGGCGTGATCGACGAGATCGCTTTCCAGACCAACCTGCTGGCCCTGAACGCCGGCGTCGAAGCCGCCCGCGCGGGTGAAGCCGGTCGTGGCTTCGCGGTGGTAGCCCAGGAAGTGCGGGCCCTGGCCCAGCGCTCGGCCGACGCCGCCAAGGAGATCAAGACCCTGATCTCGACCTCGACCGCCCAGGTCGGCGCCGGGGTCGATCTGGTCGGCCAGACCGGCGAGGCGCTACGCCGCATCGTCGAGCAGGTCGCCTCGATCGACAATCTGGTCAACGAGATCGCCGCCTCGGCCAGCGAGCAGTCCACGGGTCTGCACGAGGTCAATCAGGCCGTGAACCAGATGGACCAAGTGGTTCAGCAGAACGCCGCCATGGTCGAGCAGGCCACCGCCGCGACCCACGCGCTGAAAGGCGAGGCCGCTCAGCTCTCCAACCTGGTCGGCCGCTTCAAGGTCGCCGCCGGCGGGGCCGCCGAGGCGCCCCGCGCGGCTCCCGCGCCGGTTCACCACGCCCGGCCCAAGACCGCCGTACGCCCAGGCCGCAGCTCGGCCGCGGCCGCGGTTGCGGTCAAGGAAGACTGGGAAGAGTTCTGATCCGATTGCCCACTGGGGGGCGATAAGAGGCGGGTTCCCCGGGCGACTGGGGAGCCCGTTTTCATGTCAGGGCGTCGGCGGGACCCATCGCAGAGGCTGAAGACGGGGGTCATCCCGGACGAGCGCGTAGCGCGAGGATCCGGGACCTGCTCCTGAACGCAGCGCTTCCGGCGGTCCCGGATCGGCGCCCGGCTTCGCTGCGCTTGTCCGGGAGGACAGCTCTCCGGACGCGAACTGCCTGCGATGGCGGGAAGGGGAGCTGGCCCCGCTCATAGCGGCCGCCACCCGCCCCGGGGCGGTTCTCCTAGAACCCGACGCTGACGCGCAGGGCCGCCACCAGCGCATGGCCGATGCCGGCGTCACCGGCCGGGTCGATCACATATTGCAGGTCGGGCTGCAGGGTGACCGGGCCGATCCTGTCGGAATAGGTCAGCTCGATCGCCGATTCCGCGCGTTTCAGCCGACCGCCGGCGTCGATCGCGGCGGCGCGGGCCTATTTCGAGCAATAGGCCTGGTCGAGGCCCAGCGAAAAGGCGCTGTCGGGACGACTGGCGAAGACCTTTTCGATCAGTACCCCGGCCTGCCAGCCGGCGTCGAAGTCTGTGGTGTCGCCGTCCGAGACGCCCAGCCGGGTGAAGACCGTGGCCTGATGCGCGGCGTCCTGCGCGGTCAGCCTATGCTCCAGCAGCAGATAGGCGCCCAAGGCGTCGCGCTGGGCCGGATCGCCGGCGGGATTCAGATCCCGGATGTCGTCCTGCTTCTTTGAGTAGCGCCACGCGCCGACCGCGACCTTGCCCGCGCCGGTCCAGCCGGCTTCGGCGATCAGCAGGGCGCCATGGTTGAACGAGGTGTCCACGCCCCCCGGATCGCCCAGCACGCCGGCGGCGGCGTTCAGGGCCGCGGCCTGGACGTAGACGTCCGGGCTGGGGTTCCATTTCAGGCGCACGGCCAAGGCGGTGGAGGGAAAGATCGAAGGGCCGTTGGGGCCGGTGGCGGCCAGTTCCGAACCGATGCCGAAGGCGGGTCCAATCAGCAGGCCGGCGGCCTCATCCGCATAGAATTCGCTGTTGAGGTCGTAGAGACCCACCAGGGCCGAGGCCTTGTCGTCGGCGAACGACTGCTGGATCCAGGCCTCGAACAGGCGGGTGCGTTGGCGGGAGACCTCGATATTGTCGACGCCCTGGGCCGTCCCGGCGTCGTCATTGGGCATGCCGCCACTGTTGTTCAGCAGCAGGGCGTGGGCCGTGGCGCCGCGCCAGCCCAGGGCCTTGTCCAGGTCGAGGTCGGCGGTGATGTCGAGATTGTCGAGAAAGCGGCCGCGCTTGGCGATCCCGCCGCTGACCACGCCGGCGACATCGGCCGTGTAACTAACGCTGAGGTCGAGCGCCGTGGATTTGTCGTCTTTCGCGAACGCCGCGCCAGAGATCGCCAGCACAGAGGCCGCCGCCAGAAGGCCAGCCATGTTTCGGCCAGTCTTTCCCTTGGCGTGATTGCCTGTCGTCCCGCGCATTCTGTCATCCCTTGCGGTTCGAATTTCTATCGAACGCTTTGGGAGACCATGATGCGAGGCGACGGATATCCCGTTAACGGGCGGGTTCGCGGCCTGTGACGAGTCGTCGCGGGGTTATTCCGCGTCAGAATGACGCGGCTGTGGCCAAAAGGGGGATGAACATGCCCCGGCGATCAGCCGGGCGCGTGGGCGCAATCGACCTCGTCCGGCGCGATGATCGCGACGCGCAAATCGTCGTGGAACAGCTCTGCCCGCATCGTGGCGGCGTGCTCATCCAGCATCCGGCGAGCCCGGGCCTTGGCGTCGGCCAGCGTCGGGCTGCCCAGGGCTTCCATGTGGGGGACATCCGAATCCCGCGAATAGACGTAGCAAAAGAAGGTCATGTCGGGCCTCGGCCCCGCGTCCGGCGGCCGGGCGGGGGAAACGGTACTATGACCGCTAGCGCGGGGCGCGACTGCCGGGTTCCCGACATAGCGACGCGAGAAGACCGGGGATGTCTGGAGGGAGGTCCTTGGTGGAGCCGAGGGGAATCGAACCCCTGACCTCCTCATTGCGAACGAGGCGCTCTACCATCTGAGCTACGGCCCCAAGGAAGCGCGGGAATAAGGCGGGGCGGGGCTCGCGTCAAGCGGGGGAATGCGCGCCCTTGGACTTAGGCGGTTGAAGCGCTACATCCCCATGCGACACGTCACGCAAAGGAACGACCATGGGTTCGGCTATCGTCTGGCTCTTCAATACGATTATCGGCCTGTTGATCATGCTGATCTTCGTGCGGGCCATCGTCAGCTGGCTGGTCCAGTTCGATATCATCAACACCCGCAACCGCGTCGTCTGGCAGATCCTGACGATGCTTGAGCGCCTGACCGATCCGGTCCTGAACCCGATCGCCCGGGTCCTGCCCAGCATCGGCGGTATCGACATCAGCCCGATCGTGGCCTGGCTGGCGCTGAAGGTTATCCAGATCCTGTTCAACGTCTATCTGGCCGGCCCGCTGGTCGCCGCGCTGGGCTAGGGCCGACCGCCTTGGCCGTCATCCTGGCCGTCCGCCTGACCCCCCGGGGCGGGCGTGACGGGGCCGACGGCTGGGCCGCAGACGCCGAGGGGCGGCCGTATCTGAAGGTGCGGGTGACCAGCGCCCCGGTCGAGGGCGAGGCCAACGCCGCCCTGACCGCCTTCATCGCCAAGAGCCTCAAGATCCCCAAATCGGCCGTGCGGCTCGCGGCCGGCGCGACCGCGCGCCTCAAGCGGCTCGAGATCGACGGCGTGGACGAGGCCGATCTGGAGCGTGTGTTCGGCGCGAAATCCTGAGCCTCAAAATATGGCGTTGCTCGTGCCAATGGGGTAAAATTTGCCTCTAGCGAATCCCCGAGTGGTCGCCTTCGCCATTAAAATTGCATGCAACCCAAGGAAATGTCGGGTTCTGGACCATTGACGGGCAGGCGGTGCTTCACGTCATCTTAGGGTCTCGGCGGGACAGTTGGCCAGCGCGACAAGGTGTAACGGCCAACCGGGGGGATCTGGCGCCGATGGGGATTGAGCAGCCGCAGGGAGCCTACGCGCGCGCCGCGGCGTCGAGACGCGCCGCGACGCTGTTCCGTCTGAGCGCCACCCTGATGATCGCGGTGCTGCTGCACCTCTATATCCGCATGGAATGGGTGTGGGTCTGGGCCGGTCTCTACACCCTGGCCCAGGGCGTCGAGCTGTGGGTCGGGCGACCGATCATCCTTCAGCCGCAGCGTACTCCGCCGCGATGGCGACGCTGGGCGATGGCGTGCTCGCCGGTCCTGACCTCGACCATCTTCGGCTCCCTGTCGATCCCGCTGTTCGCCTCGCATGAGCGGTTCGCGCCGACCCTGGGCGCCATGCTGCTGGCCGGATCTCTGCTGAACGTGATCGCGGTCAATGCCAGCCTGAGGCTGGCGACCCTGTCGGCGGCGGCGCCGCATCTGCTGTATCTGCTGATCGTGCCGTTCATCGCGCGCATGGCCAATCCGGACGCGCCCCTGGCCAACGCCCTGTGGTTTGGAGCCCTGCTGCTGGTCGGCTCGGTCGCGGTCGCCAATCGGACCCTGACCATGGCCCTCAGCGCCGAGGCCGCCGCCAAGGACGAGGCCGAGCGGCGCCGGCACGAGGCCGAGGAGGCCGTCGCCGCCAAGTCGGCCTTCGTGGCCATGATCAGCCACGAACTGCGCACCCCGATCAGCGCCATCCTGGCCGGTGCGGCGCGCCTGCACAGCGAGGTTCCCGAGGCCAGCTCCAAGATCCACGCCCAGCTGATCAGCGACGCCGGGGGGCTGATGCGAACCCTGCTGAACGACCTGCTGGACCTGTCGCGCCTGGACGCCGGCCGCATGGCCATCGAGAAAGCCTCGTTCGACCTGCGCCAGACCGTATCGGACACCGTGCGCTTCTGGCGGCCGGACGTGGCCCGCAAGGGCCTGCGCCTGCGCGTCGAGGGGGCCGCCAGCCTGCCCCGCTGGGTGGCCGGCGACGCCCTGCGCCTGCGCCAGGTGCTCAACAACCTGCTGTCCAACGCCATCAAGTTCACCGAACGGGGCGCGATCACCGTGCGACTGGGCTGCGTCAGCGATGACATGGTCCACCACCTGACCGTGGCTGTGAGCGACACTGGCTGCGGGATTTCCGCCGCATCGCTCCCGCGCCTGTTCACGCCCTTCGACCAGCTCAGCGCCTCGGTCGTGCGCCAGCACGGCGGCTCCGGCCTGGGCCTGACGATCAGCCGCGAGCTGGCCCGCCTGATGGGCGGCGACCTGACCGTCGAAAGCCCCCCGGGCAAGGGCGCGACCTTCACCCTGAGCCTCGCCGTGGAGCACGCCCAGGCGCCGGAGGTGGGCGAGATGGGCCCCTCGATCAGCGGGGCGCGGGTGCTGGTGGTCGACGATCATGTGGTCAACCGCCGGGCCATCGAGCTTGTGCTGCAGCCGTTCGGCGTCGAGGCGACCCTGGCCGAGTCCGGCGAGGAAGCCCTGGAGCTGTTGGGCGCCGAGGTCTTCGACGCGGTGCTGATGGACGTCTACATGCCCGGCATGGATGGTCGCGAGGCCACGCGGGCCCTGCGCGCCGGTTCGGGCCCCAACCGCGAAACCCCGGTGGTCGCCGTCACCGCCTCGGCCACGCCTAAGGACTGGGAGGCCTGCCTGGCCGCCGGGATGGGCTCCCATGTGGCCAAGCCGATCGATCCGATCGAACTCTACGCGGCCCTGGTTCAGGTCCTGTCCGGGGACGAGCGGGACGAGCGGGAAGGTGCGCGCCTGGAGCCGGTCGCGGCCGTCTGATCCAGCGTCGCCGCCAGCCGGGTCTTCAGGGCCGGCGCGTCCTTCATCTGACACTCCCAGATCGTCTCGACCCGCCAGCCGGCGGCCTCCAGCGCCAGCGTCGAGGCGCTGTCCCGCGCCCGGTTGCGGGCGACCTTGGCCAGCCAGTAGTCGCGATTGGCCTTGGGCACGCGCGAGCCCCGCGCGCAGTCGTGGCCATGCCAGAAGCAGCCGTGGACGAAGAAGGCCAGCCTGCGCCCCGGCATCACCAGGTCGGGATTGCCCGGCAGGTCCTTGCGCTGCAGGCGGTAGCGGGCCCCCAGACTGGTCAGGATCTTGCGCAGCAGGAGCTCGGGCTTGGTGTCCCGGCTCTTGACCCGCGCCATCACCGCCGAGCGCTTGGCCTTGTCATAGACGTCGGTGGTCATGGGGCGGTCATGAGGTTGTCACGGCCGGGTCTGAGGCGGAAAGCGGCCCAGGCGCAGGGTTCCGGTCAGCAGCAGCACGCCCAGCTGCTTCAGGCCGGGCCAGCGCGACAGCGGCGTGAAGAAGATATCCCGCATCGTCGGCCAGAACGCGCCGCTCGACTGGAACAACGGCGTCAGGGCCTTGGACGCCATCTGATAGAGGGCGGTATGGCGGCGACGCGAGGCCTGCCAGCCGCTGATCGCCACGGCGACCGGACGGGTGTCGCGATCCAGCCGCGCGGCCAGCTCGACGGCGTCCACCAGGGCCAGGTTCGCGCCCTGACCCAGTTGCGGACTGGTGCCGTGGGCCGCGTCGCCGATCAGGGCGCAGGCGCCAGCGCGTCCAGCGCCCCACCGAGACGTCGCGATAGGTGGCGCGAGAGAAGCCGCTCCAGTCCTGATGGCTTTCCAGCAGGGCGGCCGCCTCGGGCCAGATCGCGCCCAGCCGGCCCACGCGCCAGTCGTGGAAGTCGACGCCCAGGGCCGTGTCGAAATCGGTGATCGGCAGCGACCAGAACAGCGACACCTGGCCGGCGCCGCCCTCGGGTCCGCGTCCCACCGGCAGGACGCCGGTCATCACCTCGGCCCGGTGATAGACCTGCCGCAGGGCGCCGGCGAACCGGCCGTCGGGATCGGCGGCGTTCACCCACAGCGCGCCCCAGGGATAGATCGGCGCCCGGGCATTCGGGCGAACGGCGGTGCGCAGGGTCGAAGCCGAGCCGTCGCCGATGATCGCCAGGTCGAAGGGCCCGAAGGCGCGACCGTCCTCGGCGTGCAGGGTGGGCGGGCGTGGTCCTCGATCCGGACGATGCGGGCGCCGGTGATCACCGCCACGCCGGCCCCCGCCAGTTCCCCGTGCAGGGTGTCGAACAGCACCGCGCGATGGATGCCCACGCCGTGGGCGTCGGGTCGCCAGTCGCCGTAGTCGAGATCCATCACCCGCCGGCCGCGCGTGTCGCGGCCCTGCAGCCGGTCGACCCGGGCGCCGGCGGCGCGGATCGCCTGGTCCAGGCCCAGGGCCTTCAGGGCGGACAGGCCGGTGGGTTGCAGCAGCAGCCCCGAACCCAGCGGACGCGGGGCGGCGAAGGCCTCCAGCAGGGTGACCTCATGGCCCCGGCGCGCCAGGGCCAGGGCGGCGGCCATGCCGCCGACCCCGCACCCGACGACGCCGATGCGCAAGGGCCCTACAGCCCCTCGAACAGGGCCGTGGACAGGTAGCGTTCGGCGAAGCTGGGGATGATCGCCACGATCAGCTTGCCGGCATAGTCGTCGCGCAGGGCCAGGTCGAAGGCGGCGGTCAGGGCCGCGCCCGAGCTGATGCCGACCGGCAGACCCTCGACGGCCGCCGAACGGCGGGCCATGGCGAAGGCGTCGTCGTTCGACACCTGGACGATATCGTCGATGACGCCGCGATCCAGGATGCCCGGCACGAAGCCGGCGCCGATGCCCTGGATCTTGTGCGGGCCGGGCGCGCCGCCCGACAGCACGGGCGAGGCTTCCGGCTCGACGGCGATCATCTTCAGGCCGGGCTTGCGGGCCTTCAGCACCTGGCCGACGCCCGAGATGGTGCCGCCGGTGCCGACGCCCGAGACCACGGCGTCCACCGCGCCGGCGGTGTCGTTCCAGATCTCCTCGGCGGTCGAGACGCGGTGGATCAGCGGGTTGGCGGCGTTCTCGAACTGCTGGGGCATCACCGAATTGGGCGTGGCCTCGATGATCTCCTGGGCGCGGGCGACGGCGCCGCGCATGCCCTTTTCGGCCGGGGTCAGTTCCAGCTTGGCGCCCAGCAGCAGCAGCATCTTGCGGCGCTCGATCGACATGCTTTCCGGCATGACCAGGATCAGCTTGTAGCCCTTGGCGGCGGCCACGAAGGCCAGGGCGATGCCGGTGTTGCCGCTGGTGGGCTCGACGATGGTGTCGCCGGGGCTCAGGACGCCTGCGGCTTCCAGGGACTCGATCAGCGACACGCCGATGCGGTCCTTCACCGAGGACAGGGGGTTGAAGAACTCCAGCTTGGCCACGACCTCGCCCTTGGGCTGGATCTGCGCCGACAGGCGCGGCAGGCGTATCAGCGGGGTGTCGCCGATGGTGTCGAGGATGGAGTCATAGATCTTGCCGCGGCCGGAACGCTTGTAGCGGGCGGCATCGTAGGAGGAGGCGCCATCGGCCATGGGGGTTCTCGCGAAAGGTTGGCGGGTCTAATCTCACCTTACGGCGTGGGGTTTTGCCTGTCAGCGGGTCATTCGGCGGCAAGGCTTGCAGATTTGCTATCGATCAGCGGCTCCAGCAGGCGCTCTGCCAGCCAGCGGACCACGGGCGGGGCGACGCCGTCGCCGATCACGTGCAGTCCGGCGGTCTGGCTGCCGGGCAGGGCGTAGCTGTCGGGCAGGCCCATCAGGCGGGCGCCCTCGCGCGGACTGATCAGGCGCGAGCGGACCTGGCCCTGGTCGATGACCAGCAAGGTCTGGCGCGAAGAGCCGCCGCGCGGCGTGCGCAGGCAGCCGGCCAGGCCGTCGAACCGCACCTCGGCCCGCTGTTCTCCCGCCCGCATCCGTTTGAAGACCGAGCCGACCGCGCGCTCGCCGGTCCTGACGCGCAGGTCTACGGCCGCGCGGTGCGCGGGGGCCATCAGGCCCAGCAGGGCCCGGGTCTTCTCCGGGCTGCTCCAGCGCGCGTCGGCGTCGGGTTCGAGCAGGGCCGCAAGATCGGTGTTGCGGGCCGGCGGAGCGTCTAGGCCCCACCAGATCCAGCCGGCCTGCAGATCTTCGGGCAGACGGGCATAGGCCGCCTTCACGGCGCGGGTCTGGAAGGGGCTGGGACCGGCCAGGGCGTCGGCCGGCTTGCGGGTGGCGATGACGAAGACGCGCGGCCGCGACTGCGGGGTGAAGCGCGAGGCGTCCACCTCCAGCGCGCCGAAGCGATAGCCCTCGCCCGCCAGGGCCTGACACAGGGCGGTGAAGTCGCGGCCCTCGTGTGAGGTCAAAAGCCCCACGACGTTCTCGACGATGATGGTGTCGGGCCCGCGCTGCTGGGCGTTCAGGGCCTGCATCAGCCGCCAGAACCCGAAGAAGGCCGAGGACCGACCGCCACTCAGGCCCGCCCGCGCCCCGGCCAGGCTGAAGTCCTGGCAGGGACTGGAGGCCCAGGCCAGATCCGTGGTCGGCAGGGTCTGCGGCTCGATCGCCCAGACGTCACCCTCGTGAAGATGCTCGGCCGCGTCGGCGAAGTTGGCGCGATAGGTCGCCGCCTTGATGGGGTCGAAGTCGTTGGCGAAGGCGCACGACCAGCCGTTCCCCAGGCCGATGCGGGCCATGCCGCCGCCGGCGAAGAATTCCAGGAAGGTGCGAGAGGCTTTTCGAGTCATGCTGGCAGAGTCTAGCCTCAGTCGGGCAAAAGGGGATAGCCGCCGCCATGCTTCGCACCATCGCCACGCTTGCTCTGGTCGTGTCCGCCGCCCTGACCCTGACCGCCTGCGGCGAGTCGATGGGCGCTTCGGAGGAGGCGCCGCCACCGGCCGACGCGCCGGCCGCCAGCGGCCCGGACTATACGGGCGATATCGACGTGCTGGGGACCGAGCCCTTCTGGACCGTCAGGATCCGGGCGGACGGCGTCGCCCTGACGCGGCCCGACCATCCCGACGTCAGCAACGCCAATCCCGGCGTTCGACTGGATGGCCAGCAGGGCGTGTGGGATTCCAACGACGCCAGGGAAGGCGAGGGCCGGCTGGTGGTGCGCCTGACGCCCGGCGTCTGCACCGATGGCATGTCGGATCGCATCTACCGGTTCCGCGCCGAGGTGTGGATCGATGGCGAGACGCTGAAGGGCTGCGCCGACCACACCGACCAGCTGCGGGCGCCAGCCGAAGCCCTAGCTGTGCCGCAGCTCGATCGTCTGGAACTTGGAGGTCTTGGGCTGCGGCCTGTCGGCGCCGGGTGTGGGGATTAGCAGGCCAATGGCCACGGAAAGCACGAGGGCGAGGGCGAAGAAGGCCTTGATGGCCATGGCGGGTCTCTGGTCCGGCGTTGACGCGAACATCGCGTCTCCCGCCTTCAGCAACACAGATGGTTACGAAGGCGCGGGGTTCAAGCACCCCGCCGGAATACGGAACGGGCCGGGACCCTCGTGGAGGATCCCGGCCCGATTTTCGATTCCCTTCCCCCTTGATGGGGGAAGGGCGGGGATGGGGGTGATGCGGCGGTTCAGCCGGCAAGCACCCGATCACCCCCACCCAACCCTCCCCCATCGAGGGGGAGGGCTCATCTCACGCTAGAAGATCTCGAACAGACCCGCCGCACCCATGCCGCCGCCGATGCACATGGTCACCACGCCCAGCTTGGCGCCGCGACGCTTGCCTTCCATCAGCAGGTGGCCGGCGCAGCGGGCGCCGGTCATGCCGAAGGGGTGGCCGATGGCGATCGAGCCGCCGTTGACGTTGTACTTCTCCGGATCGATGCCCAGCTTGTCGCGGCTGTAGAGGCACTGGCTGGCGAAGGCTTCGTTCAGTTCCCAAAGGTCGATGTCGTCAACCTTCAGGCCGTGGCGTTCCAGCAGGCGCGGCACGGCATAGACCGGGCCGATGCCCATCTCGTCGGGCTCGCAGCCGGCGACGGCGAAGCCGCGGAAGGCGCCCAGCGGGGTCAGGCCGCGACGGGCGGCCTCGGCGGCCTCCATCACCACCACGGCGGCGGCGCCGTCAGACAGCTGGCTGGCGTTGCCGGCGGTGACGAACTTGCCCTCGCCCATGACGGGCTTCAGGCTGGCCAGCCCTTCCAGGGTGGTGTCGGCGCGGTTGCACTCGTCCTTGTCGACCACGTAGTCGACGAAGGACTCTTCCTTGGTTTCCTTGTTGACCACCTTCATCTTGGTGGCCATCGGGACGATCTCGTCCTTGAACAGGCCTGCGGCCTGGGCGGCGGCGATGCGCTGCTGGCTGCGCAGGGCGTATTCGTCCTGGTATTCGCGGCTGATGTTGTAGCGCTTGGCAACGATGTCGGCGGTGTCGATCATCGCCATCCAGAGGGCCGGATGGGTGCCCATCAGCTTCTCTTCGGTGATGTGGAAGCGGTTCATGTGACCGCCGCCCTGCACCAGCGAGATCGACTCGACGCCGCCGCCGATGGCGACAGCTGGGCCGTCGTTGCGGACGTAGTTGGCCGCCGTGGCGATGGCCTGCAGGCCCGACGAGCAGAAGCGGTTGATGGTCTGGCCCGAGACGGTGACCGGCAGGCCGGCCCACATGGCGGCGTTGCGGGCGACATTCATGCCGGTGGCCGCCTTCGGGGCCGCCGCAGCCCAGGGCCACGTCTTCGACTTCGCCGCCGTCAAGGCCGGCGCGCGACACGGCGTGCTGGATGGCGTGACCGGCCATGGCCGCGCCGTGGGTGTTGTTGAAACCGCCGCGGTTGGACTTGGCCAGACCGGTGCGGGCGTAAAGAGACGATGACCGCTTCGCGCATTGGGCGCTTCTCCCCGTTAAACGTTGGTTTGAATTGGCGGCCACCCTGGACTCGGAATTCCGCGCGGGAAAGGTCACGCGAACGTAAAGCAGCTTGACGTTCGCGGCAGGCCGTCGGACGCTGGTTAACAACGATAATATACGGGAGGCGGCGGCCATGGCGGATCACGCCTATGATCTGGTGCTGCGCGGCGGCACGGTGCTGGACGGATCCGGCGCGCCCGGCTTCGTCGCTGACGTCGGCGTCCGGCGCGGTCTGATCGCCGCCGTCGGGCCCGGTCTGACCGCCGGGCGCGAGGAGATCGACGCCCGAGGGCGGCTGGTCACCCCGGCTTTGTCGACATCCACACCCACTATGACGGCCAGGCGACCTGGGACGCGCGCATGACGCCCAGCTCGGGCCACGGCGTGACCACGGTGGTGATGGGCAATTGCGGCGTCGGCTTCGCGCCCTGCAGGCCGGAGGACCGCGAGCGGCTGATCCGGCTGATGGAGGGCGTGGAGGACATTCCCTTCCCGGTCCTGACGGAAGGCCTGCCGTGGAATTGGGAGAGCTTTCCCGACTATCTCGACGCGTTGGAGGCGCGGGCGTTCGACGTCGATATCGGCGCCCAGCTGCCGCACGCGGCCCTGCGGGTCTATGTGATGGGCGAGCGCGGGGCCAATCGCGAGCCGGCGACGCCCGCCGACATCGCCGCCATGGCCGCGATCGCCAAGCGGGCCGTTGAAGCTGGAGCGCTGGGCTTTTCGACCTCGCGCACCCTCAATCACCGCACCAGCGACGGCCAGCCGACCCCCACCCTGACGGCGGGCGAGGACGAGCTGACCGGCATCGCCCTGGGCCTGGCCGCCGCCGGCAAGGGCGTGCTGCAACTGGTCTCGGACTTCCATCCCGATGGGCTGGCCGAGCTTTCCATGGTCCGCCGGATCGTCGAGGCGTCAGGCCGGCCGCTGTCGTTCTCGCTGGTCCAGAGCCCGCATTCGCCGAACGGCTGGAAGGCGATGCTGGCGGGGCTGAGCGTCGCCGTCGACGCCGGCCTGCCGATGAAGGCCCAGGTCTGCGGCCGTCCGGTGGGCGTGCTGTTTGGCCTTGAACTGACCCTCAACCCCTTCAGCCAGAACCCGGTCTTCGCCGAGATCGCCAAGGCCTCGCTGGCCGACAAGGTCGCGGCCCTGTCCGACCCCGATTTCCGCGCCCGCCTGCTGGCCTATGACGGCGAGGCGGCCGGGCCGTTCACGATCCGCACCCTTCGGGCTTGGGACAATCTTTTCCCCATGGCGGCGGCTCCCGACTATGAGCCGACCGCCGACATGACCGTGGCCGCCCGCGCCGCCGCCTTGGGGCGCGATCCGGCCGAGGTGGCGCTGGACGCCATGCTGCAGAACGGCGGGCGCGGCATGCTCTACAACCCGTTCCTGAACTATGCCGACGGCTCGCTGGACCCCAGCTTCGCGATGCTGAACCACAGGGACACCGTGCCCGGCCTGTCGGACGGCGGGGCGCATGTGGGCATGATCTGCGACGGCAGTTTCCCGACCAGCAACCTCGTCCACTGGACCCGCGACCGCACGCGCGGTCCGCGGATCGCGTTGGAGACCATGGTGGCGATGCAGACCCGCGACACCGCCATGACGGTCGGCCTGCTGGATCGTGGCCTGATCGCGCCGGGCTATCGGGCCGATCTCAATGTCATCGACTATGAGGGCCTTAGCCTGGAGGTGCCGCGCGTGGCCTACGACCTGCCGGCCGGCGGTCGGCGGCTGACCCAGACGGCGCGCGGGTATGTGGCGACCATCGTGGCGGGGACCGTGACCTATCGTGACGGTGCAACCGACCGGGGCCCTGCCGGGGCGGCTGGTGCGCGGCGCGCAGTCCGCGCCCATGGCCCTGGCGGCGGAGTAGCGGGAGCGCGATCGCCGAAACTGCGAACGGCGTCGGCGGCGGCCGCGCTCTAAGTCTATGGATTACAGCCCTTTTGAACGCTTCCTAGGATTCCATAAGCAGCAAAAAGGGCTCTAGGCGGCGGGCGGCGGCTTGGTCTCGGCCAACGGGTCGGCGTGGCGGTGGATCATCTTCCAGCCGCCGTCCTCGCGGCGAAAGATCTCGGTGATCCGCAGGTGCATATCCACCGGCTCGTCGCGCCCGACCATCCTGACCCTGGCGTGCTGTAAACCCGTCCAATAGGCGAGGTCGCCGCTGGCGCCGTTATGGACGATCTCCAGATTGGTCTCGCCGCCAGGGGCGAAGTGTCTGGAGCCCTTGGCGTTGATGGCCGTCACATGGGCCGCGCCTTCCTCGATACCGCCGCCGGGCGGAAAGAATGTCGCGGGCGAACGGATGGCTGCAATTTCGCCCAGGGGCGCCGCGTCGCCGGTGACATAGGCCTGCGCTACAGCGCGGCGCTGGGTCAGGAAGGCAGCGAAATCGGTCTGCTGGTTCATCGGATACTCCTGGCGTCGTGCGGGAACGCGCGACGAAGGCCGAGGTAGCACGCCGCGCAGCGCTGGATCCTGTCAGCAGAGATGGCTGATCTGTTACTCCCCGAAGCCCTCGCCCGGCGTCATCGGCGACAGCCGGATCAGCCGCGAGTCCTCGACCGCCGCCTGCCGGTGCTTGACGACCTCGCGGTAGTCCGGGTCGGTGACCATGGCGAAGAAGGCCCCGGCGTTGGACACATCGGCGATGAAGGCCAGGTCCCAGCGCTCGTCGCTCGGCCCGGTCACGACCAGCTCCGGCTTGCCCGCCCAGATCTGCCGGCCGCCCAGTTTCGCGAAAAGGGCGGCGGTCTCGCGTCCATAGGCGCGATAGGCGTCCAGCCCCGACCGGCCCTTGCCGCGCTCGGGATGATCGACCGGATAGTCGGCGACGGCCTTGAGGCGCACCAGGTTCAGCATCTGGATCGGCGTATCGCGCGGCAGACCCTTGAAGGCGTCGAACTGCTCGCGGGTCGGATCGATGCTGGACATGGCGTTTCTCGTTGTCGGTTACCGTTTGGGCAGGATGGTCAGGCCGTCGGGCAGCTCGTTGCGGTCATCGCCCTTGACCGGCACGTGGGCTGCCAGGATCTGGCCCACGCGGGTGACGGCGGCGACGAAGCCGTCGGCCACCTTGCCCTGCTTCATGCCGGCGACCAGATCGGCGACCACATCGTCCCAGACCGTGTTGGGCGCGGCCTTGTAGATGCCCTCGTCGGCGATCACCTCGGCGCGATGCTCGGCCAGGGCGGCGAAGATCAGCACACCGGTGCGGTCGCGGGTCAGGTGCAGGCCGTGGCTCATGAACTGGTCCATGGCCGCCCGCTTGACCGCCGCCGTCTTCAGCGCGCGGGGCGTCAGCGCGCGGCGCACGGGCGGGATCGAGACCAGCAGGGCCACGACGATGAAGATCGCCGCCTGCAGGCCGATATAGATCGACAGGGCCGACAGGATGGCCGTGTCGGTGGCCGAGGCGTGGCCGATGGTCCAGCCGCCGAACAGGCGGGTCAGCATGTCGGGCCGCAACCCGGCCAGCAGTCCGCCGGCTGGCAGGATCAGGGCCGCCGCCGCCGCCCAGACCAGCGGGGCCTCGCGATCGTCGGCAACCTCGGGCGCCAGCACGCAGAAGATCTCGCCGGCGGTGGTCTTCTCGGCCGCCGCCACCGCCGAAGCGATGCGGGCCTGGTCCTCGGGAGTCATTTTTCGCATCACCAGCTCCCCGAACTTCCGCCGCCGCCGAACGAGCCGCCACCGCCGGAGAAACCGCCGCCACCGCCACCGCCCCAGTCGGAGCCGCCACCGCCACGCCCGCCGCTATTGAGCGCGCTGAGGATGATCCAGGGCAGGGCCGAGCCCAGACCGCCGCCATGCCGACGTCCGCGCCGCCCAGACAGCATTCGGGTGATCAGGAAGAAGATGACCAGGACGACCAGGATCGCCGCCAGGCCGCCACCGCCGCCGCTGCTGTGGCTGGCCTGGGGTTGCGCCGCCTGGGCGACATTGGCCTTGGCCTGGTCGTCGGGCAGCGACAACTGGGCCAGGATCTGATCGGCCCCCGCCACCACGCCGCCTTCCATGTCGCCGGCCTTGAATTTCGGAATGATGGCGCTCTGGATGATGACGCTGGACAGGGCGTCGGTCAGCACCGGCTCCAGGCCGTAGCCGACCTCGATGCGGACCTTGCGGTCATTGGGCGCGACCAGCAGGATCGCGCCATCGTCCTTGTCCTTCTGGCCCAGCTTCCAGGTTCGGCCCAACTGATAGCCGTAGTCCTCGATCTCGTAGCCCTGCAGCGTCGGAACCGTGGCGACCACCACTTGGCGGCCGGTGGTGTCTTCCAGCGTCTTCAGCTTGCCGGTCAGATCCTGCTCGACCTGCGGCGAGAGGATGTTGGCCTCGTCGACCACGCGTCCCGACAGGGCCGGGAACTTCGGGGCGGCGAGGGCGGGCGCGACGAAGGAGAGGCAGAGGTAGAGCGCGGCCAGCACCGCGATCGCCAAGCCGCCCACCCCCGTCTTGTCATCCCGGCCGTAGCGCGCAGCGCGTAGCGCCGGGACCCAGGGGCGACCACTGTGCGCCGGCCCCTGGGTCCCGGAGAGCCTCTGCGAGGCTTCCGGGATGACAAGGTTTTTGGCTGGGGTGTTCACCCTACTGGGCCGGAGCCGGAGCCGGAGCCGGAGCCGAGGCCGGCGGGGCCGAGTCGAAGCTGACCGTCGGCGCCGACTGCGCCGAGGCCGTGGCCTGGAACAGCTGGGCCGGCTTCTGGCCGCTGTACATCGTCTTGGCCCAGAAGATGCTGGGGAAGGTCCGCAGCGTCGTGTTGTATTTCTGGGCGGTCTCGTTGTAGTCGCGCCGCGCGATGGTGATGCGGTTTTCCGTGCCTTCCAGCTGGCTTTGCAGGGCCAGGAAGTTCTGGTTCGACTTCAGGTCGGGATACTGTTCCTGGATCACCATCAGCCGGCCCAGAACGCCCGACAGCTTGTCCTGGGCGGTGGCATATTGCTGGAAGGCGGCCGGGTCGGTGATGGTCGAGGCGTCGACCTTGACTTGGGTGGCGCTGGCGCGGGCCTGGGTCACCTCGACCAGCACGCTCTTTTCCTGGGCCGCATAGCCCTTCACGGTGGCGACGAGGTTGGGCACCAGGTCGGCTCGGCGCTGATACTGGTTCTGCACCTCGGCCCAGGCGGTCTTGGTCGCCTCATCCTGGGTCGGGATGGTGTTGATCCCGCAGCCGGCGAGGGTGGCGGCCAGGGTGGCGACCACGGCGACGCGCATGGCGGTTTTGGCGAAAAGATTCATTCAGCCCTCCAAGAGCCTTGTCCGGATCAAGCAACGCCCGAGACGGGAAACAGGCGCGCCCTTTTCAGCATGACATCGCCGCTTGCGACGCGAGCGATCGCATACCCGTGTTAGATAGCGCGTCGCTTGATCCGCGTCAGGTCGGTCGAAATTAAACCTTCTCCATTTCCGCGAACGCTTTCCGGCGCGGACCCAGATAGCCGAACAGCCAGGCGGCCACCTTGCGGATCTGGATCTCCTCGCTGCCCTCGGTGATGCGATAGCGGCGGTGGTGGCGGTAGATGTGCTCGAACGGCTTATGGCGCGAATAGCCGATCCCGCCGTGCACCTGCATGGCCCGGTCGGCGGCCTCGCAGACCAGGCGGTTGGCCTGGTAGTTACACATCGAAACCTTGTCGGAGAGGCGCTTTTCCACCTCCGGCTTGGTCATCTGGTCCATCTCCCAGGCGGTCTTGCGGATCAGCAGGCGCAGCATCTCCGCCGTGCTGGCCAGTTCGACCAGCGGGAACTGGATGGCCTGGTTCTCGGCGAGAGGCTTTCCGAAGGGTTTGCGGATCCGCGCGTACTTGACGCTCTCTTCTATGCAGAAGGTCGCCGCGCCTAGGCTGGAGGCGGCCTGGCGGATGCGGTTCTCGTGCACGAAGTGCTGGGCCAGGGAGAGGCCGCCGCCTTCGGGACCGAACATCGCGCTGTCAGGCACGAAGACGTTGGTGAAGCTGACCCGGGGGTGGTCGGTCGGCATGTTGAAGGTCCAGAGGTACTCCTCGATCTTCACGCCGGGCGCGTGGGCGGGGACCAGGAAGGCGGTGATGCCCTTGGCGTCGCCATCCTCGCCGGAGGTGCGGGCGAACAGGCAGCAGTGGGTGGCGGCATGCATGCCGGTGGTCCACATCTTCTCGCCATTGATCCGCCAGCCGCTCTCGCCCTTGTGGGTTTCGCGCACCGCGCGGGTCTCCATGAAGGTGGCGTCCGAGCCATGGTCGGGTTCGGTCAGGCCGAAGGTTGGTCGGAAGGCGCCCTTGTCCAGCATGTCGGTGATCAGGTGCTGCTGGTCGGGGCGGCCGAAGTCGCGGATCATCAGCACGAAGGGATTGTTGCCGACGATCGAATGCTCGTTCTGCAGGTCGTTGAACAGGCCCAGGCCCTTGCTGGCCAGATGCTCGCGGATCACCGCCATCCACAGGTTGGAGCCGTCCTGGCCGCCGAACTCGCGCGGCAGGGCGAAGCGGTAGTGGCCGGCGGCGTCGGCCAGCTTGCGGGCCTTGGCCAGAAGCGCCTCCCACTCGTGGCGGGGCAGGCCGCCGCCGTCCCAGTCGGTGCGGGCCCATTCGCGGCGGTGGTCGAAGAAGCGCTCGTTGTCGTCTTGCGCCTGCAGGGGCGCGATCTCGTCCTCGATGAACTGGTCCAGCACGGCCAGATAGGCCGTCAGTTCCGGCGGTAGGGTGAAGTCCATGGCCTAGCCTCCCTCGCGTCTTTTTGTTGTCTGGAGCCGACTATGCGCGTCGCTTGGTCACGGCCAAATCGTGCCGTTGCGGAACGTCGCTCTTAACCTGGCTTTGACCAACCCGGGCGTAAGGTCTCTGCCATGATCATGATGGCGACAGCCGCGATCCTTGGCGCCGCGCTTGGACTATTCGTCCGGCCGCGGCTTCTCGGCGTCGCTGCGGCGGTGCTGCTGATCGCCGGGGTCGAGGGCGCCGCCCTGATGCTGATCGACATGCTGCACAGCCAGCCCAACCGCGAAGTGCTGATCGGCCGCCTTGAAGGCCTGTTCGGCGAGAACTGGTTCGGCGCCGCCATACCGGTGGGCGTGGCCTTCATCGGCGCGGTTCTGGCGGCCGTGATGGGAACCATCTCCGACCCCAAGACCGTCACGGTGCTGACCGGCGACGAGGTTCGCCGCAAGGCCGGCAAGGACGGCCGCTACGCCCGCGTCCAGGGCATGGTCGAGGAACGGCAGATCCACCAGAAGGCCGAGAGCCGGATCGAGTCGATCCTGGGTCTTTGATACCCCGCTCTCCCCGGCAAAGGCCGGGGCCCAGATCGAACCCGGAGGAGCGCTGCATCTGGCTAGGATCAGAAGGCGCGTCATCCCCAAACGCTCAGGCTGAATCTGGGCCCCGGCCTTCGCCGGGGAGAGCGGATGTTTTTGTGGGAAAACTCGCCGTTTTCATAAAAAACGCAATGCTAATAAATTTCGCTTGCGCAATTACCTATCACTGATATCTAAGCAGTGCTTAGTTCAGTTTCGTGGCGTCGGTGGGGATACCGACGCCTGCATCCCCGAAGCCAGAACGACCAGTAACGCTTTTCGCCGATCACCGATCTTCTCACAACTCCCCTGAACGTTGGAGGGCTCCTATGAAGCTCCGCACCCTGGCGGCCGTCGCCGCCCTGTCCGTTTCCATGTTTGCCGGCGCCGCCCTGGCCGATGGCCGCGTCGCCGCCGCCCTCGAAGCCCCTGTCGCCGCCAAGACCAAGGTTGTCGCCGGCGGCGCCGTGTTCGTCTGCGACGGCGCGGAATGCGTCTCGCTCTCGGCCCCCTCGCGCGCCATCACCGCCGTGTCCTGCAAGGCGCTGGCCAAGGAAGTCGGCCGCGTGTCGGCTTTTGGCGGCGACGCCAAGTCGCTGGACGCCGACGACCTGGGCCGCTGCAACGCCTCGGCCAAGGGCGCTACGGTCGCCTCGAAATAAGGTTCTACCCAGTACCCAGACGCGTTGGGGCGATCTCGCCCTGTCTGGCTGTTTCCTCGAGCATTCGCCTTGATGGGGCGGCGGGCCGGTCCCGCCGCCCTTTTTTTGCCTGATCTTCGGTTAGTTGAAGCCCATGACCACGACCCTCGCCGCCCAGATGGAAGCCGCCCTGCGCGATGTCGCCGGGGCGCAGACCCGTCCCTCATCCCTCACCGTCGACTACGGTCCCGGAGGCCGCCAGTGACGGCGAAGACGCCGGCGCGGCGGTCCGCGCCTGGGTCGAGCGCTCGACGCGCAGCCTGGTGTTCGCTCAAGCGGAAGTACGGCGCCCTAACGGAACTATCGCCGCCGCCGCCTCGGCCGTGTTTCGTCGCGTCGAGGCCTGATCGCGCCGCTTTGGTTGCGACTGCGAAAAGCCCGTGTTATCAGGCGCGCGGCTTCGGACGGGGCGGCGCGACAGCGCCGGCCGTCCATGTGCTTTTTCCAAGCGCGCTCAAGCCTTTAAGTCGGGATAAGGGTTAAAACTTCTTATCCGCGGCGATTTGCAACGCACCGGGCGGATACCAAGTGGCGGACGAAACCAAGGCGACGGATGCGGGTCAGCGCTATGCGCAGTCCCTGTTCGAACTGACGATCGAAGGCAATCAACTGACCAAGGTCGAGGCCGACCTGAAGTCGCTGAAGGCGATGTACGCCGACAGCGCCGATCTGCGCCGCCTTGTCGCCTCGCCGGCCTTCTCCGCCCAGGACAAGGCCCTGGGCCTGGGCGCGATCGCCAAGAAGGCGGGCTTCCAGCCGCTGACGACCAAGTTCCTTGGCCTGGTGGCCAGCAACGGCCGGGCCGGCGACCTTATGGGCGCCATCACCGCCTTCTCCGAACTGTCGGCCAAGCATCGCGGCGTGGTTTCCGCCGAGGTGACCTCGGCCACCGCCCTGACCGCCGCCCAGCTGAAGGGCGTCCAGACCGCCCTGGCCGAAGCGCTCGGCAAGACCCCAGAACTTTCGACCCGCGTCGATCCGTCCATCCTGGGCGGCGTCAAGGTGCGTGTCGGCTCCCGCCTGTTCGATGCTTCGCTCCGTTCGAAGCTCGATTCCCTGAAATTCGCCCTGAAGCGCGCCTAAAGCTTTATAAGCGCGTCAAAAGATAAAAATCGCAGAGAGCCCAAGACAGCCATGGACATCCGCGCCGCCGAGATTTCGGCCATCCTCAAGTCGCAGATCGCCAATTTCGGCGAAGACGCCGCCGTGTCCGACGTCGGCCAGGTGCTGTCCGTCGGTGACGGCATCGCCCGTATCTACGGTCTGGACAACGTCCAGGCCGGCGAAATGGTCGAGTTTCCGAAAGCCGGCGTGAAGGGCATGGCCCTGAACCTGGAGCGCGACAACGTCGGTTGCGTGATCTTCGGTCAGGACCAGGCCATCAAGGAAGGCGACGAAGTCCGCCGCCTCGGCGAGATCGTCGACGTTCCGGTCGGCCGTGGCCTGCTGGGCCGCGTCGTCAACCCGCTGGGCGAGCCGATCGACGGCAAGGGCCCGATCGTCTCGACCGAGCGTCGCCGCGTCGACGTCAAGTGCTCCGGGCATCATCCCCCGCAAGTCGGTGCACGAGCCCGTGCAGACCGGCCTGAAGTCGATCGACACCCTGATCCCCGTCGGCCGCGGCCAGCGCGAGCTGATCATCGGCGACCGTCAGACCGGCAAGACCGCCGTCGCCATCGACACCATCCTGAACCAGAAGGCCGCCAACGCCGGCAAGGACGAGAGCGCCAAGCTCTATTGCGTCTATGTCGCCATCGGCCAGAAGCGTTCGACCGTCGCCCAGATCGTCAAGACGCTCGAAGAGCACGGCGCCCTGGAATACACCATCGTCGTCGCCGCCTCGGCCTCCGAGCCGGCCCCGCTGCAATACCTGGCGCCGTTCTCGGGCTGCGCCATGGGCGAGTGGTTCCGCGACAACGGCCTGCACGCGCCTGATCATCTATGACGACCTTTCCAAGCAGGCCGTCGCCTACCGCCAGATGTCGCTGCTGCTGCGCCGCCCGCCGGGCCGCGAAGCCTATCCGGGCGACGTGTTCTACCTCCACTCCCGCCTGCTGGAGCGCGCCGCGCAAGCTGAACGAAGACAACGGCTCGGGCTCGCTGACCGCTCTGCCGATCATCGAAACCCAGGCCGGCGACGTCTCGGCCTACATCCCGACCAACGTGATCTCGATCACCGACGGCCAGATCTTCCTGGAAACCGACCTGTTCTATCAGGGCATCCGCCCCGCCGTGAACGTCGGTATCTCGGTGTCGCGCGTTGGCTCGTCGGCCCAGATCAAGGCCATGAAGCAGGTTGCCGGCGCGATCAAGGGCGAACTGGCCCAGTATCGCGAAATGGCCGCCTTCGCGCAGTTCGGTTCGGACCTCGACGCCTCCACGCAAAAGCATGCTGGCCCGCGGCGCAGCGCCTCACGGAGCTGCTCAAGCAGCCCCAGTACGCGCCCCAGGCCGTCGAAGAGCAGGTCTGCGTGATCTACGCCGGCACGCGCGGCTATCTGGACAAGATCCCGACCTCGGCGGTTCGCCGCTTCGAGACCGAGTTCCTGGCCCGCCTGCACAGCCAGCACAAGGATCTGCTGGACGGCATCCGCACCAAGAAGGCCCTCGACAAGGACCTGGAGAACACGCTGAAGAGCGCGCTCGACAGCTTCTCGTCGACCTTCGCCTAAGCCCCCTCGGAACGCTCGGAGAGAGTAGCGCCGAATGGCCAGCTCGAAGGAAATGCGCAATCGGATCTCGAGCGTCAAAGCGACGCAAAAGATCACGAAAGCGATGCAGATGGTGGCCGCAGCCAAGCTGCGCCGGAGCCAGGACGCCGCCGAAGCGGCGCGTCCTTACGCCCGGCGTCTGGCTTCGGTGATCGCCAACCTGGCGGCCGGCGTGTCCGGCGACGGGGCTCCGGCCCTGCTGACCGGCACGGGTCGCGATGATCGGCACCTGATCATCGTCGCGGCGGCCGATCGGGGTCTGGCCGGCGGCTTCACCTCGTCGATCGTCCGCGCGGCGCGCGAGCGGATCGAGAGCCTGATCCGCGAAGGCAAGGACGTGAAGATCGTCTGCGTCGGCAAGAAGGCGACCGCCCAGCTGCGCCGCCTGTACGCCGACCGCATCGTCGAGAACTTCGACCTGTCGGCCTATCGCCAGTTCACCCTGTCGGTGGCCCAGCCGATCGCCGACGTCGTCACGCGCCTCTATGAGGCCGGCGACATCGATGTGGTCACGCTGTTCTACAGCCGCTTCAAGTCGGTGGTCATCCAGACCCCGACGGCGCTGCAGGCTGATCCCGGCGGTCGTTGACGGTGTCGGCCGCCTCCGGCGACCGGAGCCAGCGCGGTCTATGAGTATGAGCCCTCGGAAGAGGCCATCCTCGAGACCCTGCTGCCGCGCAACCTGACGGTTCAGATCCTGTCGGCCCTGCTCGACAACATGGCCGGCTTCTACGCCAGCCAGATGACGGCGATGGACAACGCCACGCGCAACGCCGGCGACATGATCAAGCGCTACACCCTCGAATATAACCGTTCCCGCCAGGCCCAGATCACCAAGGAGCTGATCGAGATCATCTCCGGCCGCCGAAGCTGTCTGATCACAAGCCTAACGTAAAAAACGCACGCACGAGCACGCACGAAAGACCCGCACGCCATGGCCAAGACCCCCGCTAAGGCTCCCGCCGCCGCCGCTGACAAGCACGGCAGCCGTGAAGAAGCCCGCCGCCGCTCCGAAGGCGGCCGCCGCCGCTCCCGCCGCCGCCGCCAAGGCTCCGGCCGCCAAGAAGCCCGCCGCCCCCAAGGCTGCGGCTCCGAAGGCGACCCAGGCCGCTCCGGCCACCATCGGCGCAGCGACCGGCAAGCTCGTTCAAGTCATCGGCGCCGTCGTCGACGTCGAGTTCACCGGCGAACTGCCGGCGATCCTGAACGCCCTGGAAACCGTCAACCAGGCTTCCGGCCAGCGCCTGGTGTTCGAAGTCGCCCAGCACCTGGGTCAGAACACCGTCCGCGCCATCGCCATGGACGCCACCGAAGGCCTCGTTCGCGGTCAGCCCGTGCGCGACACCGGCGAGTCGATCCGCGTTCCGGTCGGTCCCGGCACCCTGGGCCGCATCATGAACGTCATCGGCGAGCCGATCGACGAACAGGGCCCGATCAAGTCGGACATCTTCCGCACCATCCACCGCGACGCCCCGTCGTTCGCCGAGCAAACCAACACTGCTGAAGTCCTGGTCACGGGCATCAAGGTCATCGACCTGATGTGCCCCTACACCAAGGGCGGCAAGATCGGCCTGTTCGGCGGCGCCGGCGTCGGCAAGACCGTGACGATGCAGGAACTGATCAACAACATCGCCAAGGCTTACGGCGGTTATTCGGTTCTGGCCGGCGTGGGCGAACGCACCCGCGAAGGCAACGACCTCTATCACGAGATGATCGAGTCCAACGTCAACACCGACCCGAAGGCCAACAACGGCTCGACGGAAGGCTCGCGTTGCGCCCTGGTCTACGGCCAGATGAACGAGCCTCCCGGCGCCCGCGCCCGCGTCGCCCTGACCGGCCTGTCGATCGCGGAATACTTCCGTGACGAAGAAGGCAAGGACGTGCTGCTGTTCGTCGACAACATCTTCCGCTTCACCCAAGCCGGCGCCGAAGTGTCGGCTCTGCTGGGCCGCATCCCGTCGGCCGTGGGCTATCAGCCCACCCTGGCCACCGAGATGGGTAACCTGCAGGAGCGCATCACCTCGACCAACAAGGGTTCGATCACCTCGGTGCAGGCCATCTACGTGCCCGCCGACGACCTGACCGACCCGGCGCCCGCCGCCTCGCTTCGCCCACCTGGACGCGACCACGGTTCTGAACCGCGACATCGCCGCCCAGGCCATCTTCCCGGCCGTGGACCCGCTGGACTCCACCAGCCGGATCATGGACCCGCTGGTCATCGGCGAGGAACACTACCGCGTCGCCCGCTCGGTCCAGGAAGTGCTGCAGCAGTACAAGGCGCTGAAGGACATCATCGCCATCCTGGGCATGGACGAGCTGTCGGAAGAGGACAAGCTGACGGTCGCCCGCGCCCGCAAGATCCAGCGCTTCCTGTCGCAGCCGTTCCACGTGGCCGAGCAGTTCACCAACACCCCCGGCGCCTTCGTCGCGCTGAAGGACACGATCCGCTCGTTCAAGGGCATCGTCGAAGGTGAATACGACCACCTGCCGGAAGCCGCCTTCTACATGGTCGGCCCGATCGAGGAAGCCGTGGCCAAGGCCGAAAAGCTGGCGAGCGAAGCCTGATGACCGACGAACACGATCTGGTCGGCTTCTGCTGCGAGGAGCTGGAGGACGCGGTCTCTTCGGACCCGGCCGACGCGCTCGTCCAGCATGACAGCGGCCTGATCCTGCTCAACCTTGGCGAACGGGAAGAAGAAGGCGAGACCGGCGTCGTGCTGGCCACCATCCGCTTCTGCCCGTTCTGCGGCACCGAGATCCAGACCGACGAAGACGTCGAGGCGGCTCTCGGCGACGTGGAGATCGTGGAATAATGGCTAAGCTGCACTTCTCTCTGGTCGCTCCGGAACGTGAACTGTTCTCGGGCGAGGTCGACATGGTCCAGGCTCCGGGCGCCGAAGGCGACTTCGGGGTCCTGGCCAACCACGCCCCGTTCATGACGACGCTGCGCGAAGGCCGCGTCACCGTGAAGGACGGCGCGACCACCAAGCTGTTCGACATCCAGGGCGGCTTCGCCGACGTCGGTCCCGATGGCCTGACGATCCTGGCCGAGCACGCCGTCGAAGCGGTCTGATCCCTTCGCTGACTGATTCGGAAACGCCTCCGTCCCGCCCGGGCCGGAGGCGTTTTCGCGTGTGAAGAGAAGATCCACGCGCACTCGACGATTAAAATTACACTTGTGGCCTCATCTCCGTCGCAATCTGTCGCCATAAGGGTTGCGAGGGACCGTCTGTCGGTTTTAATGCCGACCTCTTGCCTGTTGGGGATATCTCGATAATGCGCCTCGCGCTCGCCAGCCTGATCGTCCTTGGAGCGGTCTCGACCGCCGCCGTCGCCCAGGAGCAGACCGCTCCGGCTCCAGCCGCCGTTCCGGCCGCGGCGCCGGCCCAGACGCCCGCTCCCGCGCCCGCTCCGGTTGACCCGGCCGCCGCGCCCGTGGTTCCGGCGCCGGCCGCCGCCGCGGCGCTCGCCTATGTCGAGCCGGTTCGTCCGCCGCCGTCGACCGATCCCATGGCGCTGCAGGTGCTGGGCGTTCTGGACAAGATCTGCAAGCCGGCCGTCGTCGGCGGCGACTTCCAGGCCCTGGTCAAGGCGGCCGGTCTGAAGAAGAAAAAAGAACAGTGGGTGATGGACCTGGGCAAGCCCTACCTGATCGCCCTGGACAATCCCGGTTCGAACAAGAACGTCTGCACCCTCACGATCCAGTACGCCCAGGGCGACGAGCAGGCCCAGGCCCTGGCCACGGCCCTGCATGACTGGGCCTCCTGGGAAAACAGCCCGCAGCTGCGCCTGATCCGCAACGACCAGATCGCCGGCAGCGACTTCCGCCGCTTCACCGTGTCGTGGGACGACGCCTGGGCCAACGGCGCCGCCGGCCTGGTCTATATGCGCCTGAAGAAGCCGGACGGCTCGTCGGTGGGCAAGAACTACGAACAGGCCCAGATCCTGTACAGCACCACCAGCCGCTAAGGCCGCCTTGCCCCTCGATGGGGCGGGTTCTATCTAGGAAAGGCGCGGGACGACCCCGCGCCTTTTCACGTTTCCGGGGACGACCCCAAGTTTTTGGTGTGCGTCATGGCTTGGATCATCCTCTTCATCGCCGGTCTGTTCGAGATCGGCTGGGCCGTGGGCCTGAAGTTCACCGAAGGCTTCACCCGCCCGATCCCGACTGTTCTCACGGCGATCAGCCTGGCGCTGTCGATGGGCCTGCTGGGCTGGGCGGTGAAGACCCTGCCGCTGGGCACGGCCTATGCGGTGTGGACCGGCATCGGCGCGGTCGGCACGGCCATCGTCGGCATCGTGCTGTTCAAGGAGCCGGCCACGGCCGCGCGCCTGGCCTGCCTGTGCCTGATCGTGGCGGGGATCCTGGGGCTGAAGGTGTTGCGCCCGGCGCTGCCCTAACATCACCTTCCTAAAATCTTGTCATCCCGGAAGCCTCGCAGAGGCTGTCCGGGACCCAGGGGCAACCGCACTGCAGTGGCCCTGGGTCCCGGCTCTCCGCTGCGCTGCGGCCGGGATGACCAGCAAAATTGTGCCGAAATAACTGAAGCCTAGGCCGCAGCGCGATCCTCGGCCGCGATGAAGGTCAGGCAAGAGGCCGCCACGGCCTCCCAGCCCGGTTCGCCCGGCAGCCAGTGGCTCATCTCCGGGAACACCTCGACCACGCCGATAGGCGGTCGGCTGTCTGCTTCACCGTGGCCGGCGGATGGATCACGTCCCGGCCGCCGGCGATGACCAGCGCGGGCGCGCTGACGCGGCCGGCGGGCACTGAGGTCGTCATGAACGGGTCCAGCCACCAGTTGAGCGTCTGCCACAGGGCCAGGCCGCTCTCGCGGTGCAGGTGCGTACAGGGCCTTGCGCTCGGCGCGCTCCAGCCGGTCGAGGCTGTAGCGCTTGACCACGCCATAGTCGGGCGCGACCGCCTGCAGCCAGTAGGGGCCCAGCGCATAGAGGCTGACGGCCGAGACCGCCTCCTCGAGGCTGGCGCCCGACACGCCCCAGGGCGGCGAGGGGGCCAGCAGGATCAGTTGCGAGACCTTGGCCCGCGCGGCCGCCATCTGGGCGACCAGGCCGCCCATCGAGTGACCGATCAGGATCGGAGGCTCGTCACAGGCTTCGCACAGGGCGGCGATCTGCTTGGCATAGTCGGTCATCGACCGCCCGGCGACAGCGCCCTGGCCGTCGCGACCCAGCAGATCGGGCGTGAACACCGCATGACCCGCAGCCTCGAAAGGCTGGCGGAACAGGTCGAACGTCCAGCCGCCGCAAAAGGCGCCGTGGACCATGATGACGGGTGCGGGCATGGACGCCTTTCGAACGCCGTCGGCGAAAAGACCGACGGTTTGAGCCTACACGCTCTTCTTGGGCTTAGGCGAAGATTTGGCGGGCTTCGTTGTCGCAGCCGGCTTCGCGGCGGCGGGCGCCTTGGCGGGCTTGGCAGCGGCCTTGGGAGCCGCCGGAGCCTCGACGGCCTTTGGCGTCGCCGTCTTTGCCGCAGCGGGCTTCGCGGCGGGCTTCGGGTCGACCTTTGCCGGAGCCTTTGGCGCGGCGGCCGGCTTTGCGGCGGCGGCCTTGGGCTTGGCCGCAGCCTTGGCGACGGGCGCCGGCGCCTCGACCTTGGCCGGAGGCGCGACGGGCGCCGCTTTGGCGGCGGCCTTCGGCTTGGCGGCGACCTTCGCGGGAGCGGGCTTGGCCTCCGCCTTCACCGGGGCCTTGGCGGCCGCCGCCGGCTTGGCCGCGACGACCTTGGGCTTGGCGGCGGGCTTCGCCGCCGGAGCCGCCTTGGCGGCGGCCTTCGGTGCGGGCTCGGCCTTTACGGGGGCAGCCTTCACCGCAGCCGGCTTGGCGGGCGCGGCGGCCTTGGCGACCGGGGGTTTGGAGACTGGGGGCTTGGCCGGCTTCGCGGCAGCGGGCGCTGGCGGCCTTGGCGGGAGCCTTCTCAACCGGGGCCTTTGCGACGACCGGGGCGGCAACGGCGGCGGGGGCGGGGGCGGGAGCAGGCGCCGGCTTGGCCGGAGCGACGACCAGGGCCTTGTTCTTCAGCCAGGCGATGACGTCGCCCAGGATCACGTCCGAGCCGGGCTCGTCGATCAGCCAGTGGGCGTTGTTGGGATATTCGACATAGTCGCCGCCGACGGCGGAGTATTTCTGACCGACCAGGCGCAGGTCATCGACCGGCGTCGTGCGGTCCAGGGCGCCGGCCACCACCAGCAGGGGCACCTTCACCTTGTCGACATCGACCGTGGCGGTCTTGTGGGGATCCTTGTCGGGCCAGGCCAGGTTGGACAGCACGCGCCCGGAATCGAAGACCATCTTGCTGTAGAGCGCGTCGTGGCGGCTGGCTGGCACGGCGTTCATCACGCCCCACTTGAAGCCCGGCTTCCACTGCTTGACCGTCTTGGTCTCGGGACTGGGCATCAGGGCGGCATTGAGGAAGGCGAAGACCGGCGAGAGCTTGGGCTTGCCGCGTGCGTCGGCGGGCGAGGCGGGGGCGAACAGCACCGCGCCGGCGATCAGGCCGGCCTCGGCCAGCTTCTGGGCGATCATGCCGCCCATCGAGTGACCGAACGCGATCGGAGCTTCGCCGTCCTGCTGGGCCAGCGAGGCGGCCAGGGCGCTCATGTCGGCGACATAGTCAGCCAGCCCGAGATCGGCCAGGCCGGCGCCGGGCGCCGACACCTTGCGCTGCTCGGCGCGCAGGGTCGGGGTCTCGACGCGATAGCCCTCGGCGCGCAGCCTCTGCGCCACCGGCGCCCAGCTGTCGCCCGCGCAGCCGAAGCCATGGATCATCAGGATGGTCTTGGCCATGCCGATCGCTCTCCCAGTCGGGGCGATCAGTCGCCCACGTACTTGCTGAATGCGGCGACCACGATTTCGTAGACGCCACGCTTGAAGGGTACGATCAGTTCGGGGGTCTCGTCGAGCTTTCCCCATCGCCAGGCGTCGAACTCGACCTCACCATGGGCTTCCAGGTCGATTTCCGTCTCTACACCGACGAAACGAAACGCGAACCACACCTGCTTCTGGCCCAGCCAGCCGCGCGCCCGCTTGGATCCGACCAGCTCTGGCGGGAAGTCATAGGCGATCCAGCCGGGGGTGCGGTCCAGCAGGACGGCCGAGGTCACGCCCGTTTCTTCGGCCAGCTCGCGACGGGCGGCGTCCAGCAGGTCTTCGCCGTCGTCGACGCCGCCTTGCGGGAACTGCCAGTTGTGCGGCGGAGGCTGCTGGTTGCGACGGCCCAGCCAGACCCGGCCGTCGGGATGGAACAGCACCACGCCCACATTGGGGCGGTGCTTGGGAAGATCGTCCTGAGCGGTCATCGGTGGGTCAGCGCCGAGGCCGGGGCCAGCTGCATGCCGCGCGCGTTCAGGCCGGCGGCCCAGGCGCGAACCTGGTTGATGGTCACCGGATAGGCAAAGCCCGAGCCCAGCGACTGGCCGCGTGCGCCGGCTCCAGTCTCCAGGGCGCGCAGCTGGATGTTGATGGCTTCGGCCGAGAGGTCGTCGTCGATCACGCGGTCGGCCGAGGCGCGCGGGATCGCGCCGCCGCGCCGGGCGGCCAGGCCGTCATCGACGAAGGCCAGGCCCCGCGCCTTGAGGGCGGCGTTGAAGGTGTTCATCGCCGCGTCGGACTCGACGAAGCGGGCGCCCAGATAGTTGCTGAGGCCGAAATAGCCGGTGGCGCGCGACATCAGCCATTCCAGCTTGCGCACGGTGTCTTCGGGCCGGTTGGCGGCGATCAGGGTGTAGGGGACCAGGATCGTTGGACGGATAGTCGGCCGGCTCCATCGGGGCCTCGAGCAGCACCTCGTGGCCATTGGCCCGCGCCAGGTCGATCCAGCCCTGCAGCCCTTCGGCGTACGGCGCGAAGCAGGGTGATCTCGCCCGGCAGCGTCTCGATGGCCGCGCGGGTGGTCTGGGGGTTCAGGCCCAGGCCGCCGATGACGACCGAGACCTTGGGGCGGCCATTGGCGGTGAACGGCCGGGCATAGGCCTCGGCCGCCGTCCTGCCGTTGGCGGCGATGATCGGCAGGGGCGCGCCGCCGGGACCAGGACCCGACAGGCCGGCGATCGGCGCCTGGGGCAGGGCGCCGCCAGGGGCGTGGACCGGGGCGGCTTCGGCCTCGCCGGGGAAGGAGATCGAGGCCTCGGCCGGCGCGTTGACGATCGGCTTGGCCGAAAGGTCCAGCGTGTCGGGCACGAAGCCGGCTTCGTGCTCGCCCTCATTGGCCAGGGCTTCCTTCCAGCCTTCGGGCGCGTTCTTGGTGGCGCCGATCTTGGTCAGCTCGACCCGGATCGTTGGCGCGCCGGCCTTGGGATCACCCGTGACCAGGAACCAGGCCGGCCAGCGACATCAGGAACAGGAAGGCCGCGCCACTGGCGGCGATATAGGGATTGGCCACGGCCGCCATCAGGCGGGCGCGCAGGTCGCCGCCCGCGTCGGAAACCGGCGCGGCGGCGGCATAGGCGGGCTTGCGGGAGAACATGGCGGCCATCGTCGACGACCCTAGCCGGCAAGCTTCAAATTTATGGTTAACAAGAGCCTGCGACGAATTGGCCCCCATCACGAAGATGGGGGCGTTTTTCGAGGTCTATTTCTTTTCGACGACCGGCTTGCCCATGGCGGCTGCCTTAGCCGTCACTTCGGCGATCTTGGCGGCGGGCTTGGGCATTTTCGGCGTGGCGGCGACCGAGCCGGACTTCAGCACGGCCAGGGCGCGCTGCAGCTGGAAGTCTTCCTTCTTGTCATCGAAGGTCGCGGGCGGGGCTTCGGCCGGGGTGTGGGCCCCGATGCGGGTCTTGCCCTCGTCGGCATTGAGCGCGTTCTTGAAGCTGGCTTCGCTGAACCACACGCGGTTGGCGATGTCCTGGGCCTGGTCGCGGGTCTGGGCGACCTCGAGGTCCGGCGCGATGCCGGTCTTCTGGATCGAGCGGCCCGAGGGCGTGAAGTATTTGGCCGTGGTCAGCTTCAGGGCCCCATCGGCGCCGCCGCGCAGCGGGATCACGGTCTGGACCGAACCCTTGCCGAAGCTGGTCAGGCCGACCAGTTCGGCGCGATGGCGGTCCTGCAGGGCGCCGGCGACGATTTCAGCCGCCGAGGCCGAGCCCTGGTTGATCAGCACCACCACCGGCAGGCCGTTGAGCATGTCACCGGGGCGGGCGTTGTAGCGCTGGATGTTGCGAGGATCGCGGCCGCGCTGGCTGACCACCTCGCCGCCGTCCAGAAAGACGTCGGCGACGCTGACGGCCTGATCGAGCAGACCGCCCGGATTGTTGCGCAGGTCGAAGACCAGACCCTTCATCTTGGGGTTCTTGGCCTTCAGCTCGTTGATCGACGAGACCAGGGCCTCGGTGGCCTTCTCGTTGAAGCCAGGCAGGCGCACATAGCCGTAGTCGCCTTCCATGCGGGCGATGGCGGCCTTGGGCTTGATCACTTCGCGGATCAGCTTGACGTCGAACGGGTCTGTCTTTTCGCGGGCGATGGTCAGGGTGACGGCTTCGCCGGCGGCGCCGCGCATCTGCTTGACCGCTTCGTTGACGGTCAGGCCCAACACGCTCTGGCCGTTGACGGCCGTGATGTAGTCGCCGGCCTGGATACCGGCCCGGGCGGCAGGCGTGCCGTCCATCGGGCTGATGACCTTGACCACGCCCTCTTCGCTGGTGACCTCGATGCCGAGACCGCCATATTCGCCGCGGGTGGTGTCCTGCATGTCCTCGAAGCTGTCGGGCGACAGATAGCCCGAATGCGGGTCGAGGCTGGTCAGCATGCCGTCGAGGGCCGCCTCGATCAGCTTCTTGTCATCGACCTCGGTCACATACTGGTCTTCGACCGTGCCCAGCACGTCGCCGAACAGCTCCAGCAGCTTGTAGGTCTTGGTCTTGGGCGGGATGTTCGCCTGGGCGATGGGGCTAAGATAGGCCATGGTCCCCGCGCCGAGGACAAAGGCCGAAACTCCGATGAGCAGGTACTTGCGCATTAGGCCCTGAAGGCTCCCTCGCGACGCGAACGTCGCACTCTTGATGACTCGTCCCCGACCATCCCGGGCAAGAACGTTCTATTTGCGGCCATCATTGCTGAAAAAGCCGTCTACGGCGACCCCTGCTTCATCCACCGTTCGGGATCGACTGGAACACCGTCCTCCCGAACCTCCAGATAGAGTTCCGGCTCCGAGGATACATGATCCGGCATCTTTCCGATCGGGGTTCCGGCCGCGACGGATTGTCCGGGCGCCACCGAAACCTGATCCAGGCCCGCGAGCACCAGATGGTAAGCGCCCTGGGCCCGAAGGATCAAGACAACGCCCCATCCACTAAGCGCGCCGGCATATTCGACGGTTCCTGCGGCGGGACTGGTCACGGTTCGCCCTTTTTCCGCGCGGAACGCGACGCCGGGCGAGCGACCCCCGGCGGGCAGGGTGTCGTTGAAGCGGCGGATCATCGGCCCGGCGACGGGCGAGGCCAGGGTCAGGGGACCCGTCGGGGTCTTGCTGGCCAGGCTGTCGGTCAGGGCGCCCAGGGTGCGCAGTTCGCTGGCCTCGACCAGGGCCTGCTGGGCGTAGGCGCGTTCCAGCTGGGTCTTCTCGATGATCTTGCGCTCGATCTCGCCCTTGCGGTCGGCCACGACGCTCTCGGCGGTGAACAGTTCGGCCGCCGCCGCCGCCGCCTCGCGCGCCGCAGCGCCCCCACCGCCGAGGCCTGGCGGGCATAGGCGTCGGCGCGCCTTTGCAGGTCCGGGGTCATGGCGCGGATCAGGATGGCGGCCCGCACGGCGTCGCGGGCGTCGCCGGGACTGACCAGCAGGGCCGGGGGCGGATTGCGCCGAAACAGCTGCAGGGCCGACAGCAGCCGGGCGAGGCGGTGGCGGTCGCGGCCCAGCTCGGCCAGCACCGAGGCCTCGCGGGCGTTCAGGGCTTCCAGCCGGGCGCGCTTGAGGTCGACATCGTCGCCCGCCGCCACCCGGGCATGGTCCAGACGAGACAGTTCGCCGCGCAGGTCTTCGATCTCGCGGCGGGTGTCGATGGCCGACTGGCGGTCGCGGGCCCGCTGGTCCTGACGCGCCAGACCGACGCCGGCCGCCGACAGGGCCAGGGCGAAGGCGATCACGGACAGGACGACGGGCGAGGGACGGCGAAGCATCTCCCGCTCTCTAACCTTAATCGCGGTGATAGGGCGAGCCCGCCAGGATGGTGACGGCGCGATAGATCTGCTCGGCCAGCATCGCCCGGGCCAGGGCGTGCGGCCAGGTCTGGGGGCCGAAGGCCAGGGTTTCGTTGGCGTTTGACAGGATCGAGGGATCCAGGCCGTCGGCCCCGCCGATCAGGAACACGACCTTGCGCGTCCCATCGTCGCGCAGGCGGCCGATGTGCTCGGCGAAAGCCCGCGAAGGCCGCACCTTGCCGTGCTCGTCGCAGGCGATGACATAGGCGCCTTCAAGGTGCGGACGCAGCACCTCGGCCTCGGCGGCCTTGCCCGGCTTGCGGGCCTCGACCTCGATGATCTCGGCCGGCCCCAGGGCCAGGGCGCGGCCGGACGCCGTGGCGCGAGACATATAGTCCAGCGCCATCTGCGCCTCGACCATGCGGCCAAGCTTTCCAACGGTGAGGATGGTGAGCTTCATTCCAGCGAGCATGTGCCACGAACGGCCCGTTTCGTCGCCACGAAAGCCCTGGCGGACGCGACGAAGCAGTCGGGCGCGGTGAGCAGCAGGAAGTGTGGGCCGCCCCCGATGATCGTCAGGCCCACGCGGCCGGCCGGCTTCAGCCGCGCGATCTGGGCCTGGGCGCCGGGCCACGGCGGGTCTTGGGGTCGAGATCGCCCTGCAGCACCAGGACGGGCGGCAGCTTGGCGGGCGTCTTGGCGAACCCGGCGTCGCGGGGATAGGCGTTGCTGGCTTCGCCGATCAGTTGGCTGGGCAGCGAACTCGTGAACAGCAGGCCCGCAGCCTCGGCGTCGAGCTGGGCCTTGGTCAGGTCGGGGCGGGCGTTGTTCTTCCGAGGCGCTGATCAGGCTGACCAGCGGGATCGACATCGAAGACTGCTCAAAGCGCATGAAGTCGCCCGCGAAGGCCTCGAGTTCGGTCTTCGCCCTAAGGGCCGGAGCGGGATCGCCGGCGCGCAGGGCGGCCAGTATGGCGGGAATCTGCGCGCGCTGTGCGGGATGGTCGAGCAGGGCGCTGAATAACAGCTTGGGCTTGCCGCCCGGGACCAGGGCCGCGAGCCTGGGGTCGTCGACCACGGCCTGCATCGCCGCCACCGCGGAGCCGCCCAGCCGGGTCCGGCACGCCTTGGCGGCGTCGCAGCGCGCCAGCACCTGGCGGCCGACAGCGTCGACCACGGCCGAGCGATGGCTGAGGTCGAGCGTCGTCGTGTCGTCGGGCGGAACCAGGGAGTCGAGGATGACGCCGTCCACACGCCGGGGCGGCGCGACCGCCAGGGTCCGCAGCACCAGCTGCGTGCCGTACGAGACGCCGTACAGGATCGTCGGCCTGTCGCCGCCATAGCGGTCCATCAGGGCGCGCAGGTCGCCGGCGGCGTGGGTGATGGTAAAGGCCTTGGCGCGCGGCCCTGTCAGGGCTGAAAAGCAGGTGCTCCACTCGGCGCCGCTCAACGCCATGCCGCCCGGACTTGCGGGCGCTTCCTCGGTCGCACACAGCCGGGTGGAGAAGCCCGTGCCGCGATGGTCGGGGATCATCAGGTCATAGCCGGGGAACGCCGCCCGCAAAGGCTTCAGCAGCGGATAGAAACTGGCGCCGGACTCGCCCGGTCCGCCAGAGATCAGCCAGACCTGACCCTGCGACGGGCCCTGGGCGGGGAACTGGCGGACGAACAGTTGGGCGTCACCAAGGTCCGGATCCGAAGGACTGAGCGGCGCCTGGAAACGCGCGCACAGCGATCCTGTCAGGGCGGGATCCCTGGCGGCGTCGGCGCAGGGCGCGAAAGCGTCGGAGGCGGGGTCGAAGGGCGCGGCCAGGCCGGGGCTGGCGATTGCGGTCAGCCATAACGCGGCGGCCGCGAAAACAGGGGGTTTCATCCGTCACTCCAGGGGAGCGCGCACGATGAGCCACCGCGCCGGTCGGCGCAGCTTAAGCTTTCGTCATGTGGGGAAAGCGCGGCCCGCCGCTCGCCGTCTGGCGAGCTGGCGGGGCCGGTCTCGAACGATCAGTTCGAGGCGATCCGGTGCGGGGCGTCGATCGCCCAGATCTTCTCGATATTGTAGAAGCTGCGCACCTCGGGGCGGAACAGGTGAACCACCACGTCGCCGGCGTCGATCAGCACCCAGTCGCAATGCGGCAGGCCTTCGACCCGCGCCTTGCCGAACCCGTTTTCCTTCAGGGCGCGGATGATGTGATCGGCCAGGGCGCCGACGTGACGGTGCGAACGGCCGGACGCCACGATGAGGCTGTCAGCCACCGAGCTCTTGTCCGTCAGGTCGATGTGAACGATGTCCTGGGCCTTGTCGTCGTCGAGACGTGACAGGATCAGGGTCTCCAGAGCCTTGATGCTCTGGTCCAGACTGAGGTCTGGCTTGTGGGTCGAGGACTCGGCGGCTGCCGTGTCATCGTGCGCAATTTGCGCGGGGTCGCTACGCAGCGGAATGCTCCTTATGGGGTCGCGCGGGTTCTCCTCATAGCATGGATGAGTCAGAAAGGTGAGGGGTTGCGTGCAGTGGCGCTCGATTGAGCGTGATAGCCGAAAGTGGAAGCCGGTTTCGGCGGCGATCACGCGACCAGGTTCAGAGTCCAGGTCAGCCCTTTTCGGGCGGGCCTGGAGGCGATTCAGGGGGCCTTGTTGAGCCGCTCGCGCATCGCCGTCGACGAGGCGAAGTTCAGTGGGCCGGTCAGATAGACCCAGGCGGGGGCCTTCATGTACGGGCAGGGCAGCGGCGGCGCTGGCGGGCTTGCGGGCATGGGCGAAGCGGCGGGCGGCGGGCGAGGTGCGCGACTTCAGGGCCGCCCAGGGCCGCGAGATCACCGCCACCGGCACCTCGCGCATGATCTGGGTCCAGCCCCGCCAGCGGTGGAAGGTGGCCAGGCTGTCGGCGCCCATCACCCAGACGAACTTCACGCCCGGAAAGCGGGCCCGAAGCACGCGCAGGGTGTCGATGGTGTATTGCGAGCCCAGCCGCGTCTCGGCGTCGGAGACGATCATCGCATTGCCGCGCGCATGCCGCCGGGCGCCGGCCAGCCGCTCGGCCAGGGGGCGGGTCTCGGCCGACGACTTCAGCGGGTTCTGCGGCGACACCAGCCAGATCACCTTGTCGAGGTTCAGGCGATGCAAGGCGGTCTCGGCGACGTGGGCGTGACCCTCGTGCGCCGGATTGAAGCTGCCGCCGAACAGCCCGACGCGCATCCCCGGTTCCAGATGGAACCCGAGACGCTGCGCGCCTGGTCGGCCGGCCTCAGGGACGAGTCTGGCCGGTCCCGCGAACCACATACTTGAATGTCGTCAATTGCTCGGCCCCGACCGGACCGCGGGCATGAAGTTTGGCGGGGCGATACCGTCTACGTCGGCCCCGAAGCCGAATTCTCCGCCATCGGCGAACTGGGTGGAAGCGTTGATCAGCACGATGGCGCTGTCGACCTCGGCCGCGGAGGCCTCGGCGGCGGCGGTGTCCTCGGTGACGATCGCGTCGGTGTGGCCCGAGCCGTAGCGGGCGATGTGGTCGGCGGCGCCGGCCACGCCGTCGACAATGGCCACCGACAGGATCGGGGCCAGATATTCGGTGGTCCAGTCGGCCTCGCTGGCCTTCTTCATGGTCGGCTCGATGGCCAGGGCGGCGGCGTCGCCGCGCAGCTCGCAGCCGGCCTTGATCAGGGCGTCGGCCAGCACCGGCAGCAGGCGATCGGCCACGGCGCGGTCGACCAGCAGGGTCTCGGCCGAGCCGCACACCGACACGCGGCGCATCTTGGCGTTCACGGCGATGGCGACCGCCTTCTGCACATCGGCGCCGGCGTGGATGAAGACGTGGTTGAGGCCTTCCAGATGGCCCAGCACCGGGGCGCGGGCCTCGGCCTGGACGCGGGCCACCAGGCTCTTGCCGCCGCGCGGAATGATCAGGTCGATGGTCTTGTCCAGGCCGGTCAGCAGCAGGCCGACGGCGGCGCGGTCGGCGGTCTTCACCGCCTGGACGGCGCTGGCGGGCAGGCCGGCGGCCTCCAGGCCCCGGACGATGGCGGCGTGGATCGCCAGGCTGGAGGCCAGGCATTCCGAACCGCCGCGCAGGATCACCGCATTGCCCGAACGCACGCACAGCGCCGCCGCGTCAGCGGTGACGTTGGGGCGGCTCTCATAGATCATGGCGATCACGCCGATCGGCGTGCGTACGCGGCTGATGTCCAGCCCATTGGGCCGGGTCCAGCGCGACGTGGCCACGCCCAGCGGATCGGGGATGGCGGCCACGGTCTCGACGCCCTGGGCCATGGCTTCGAGGCGGGCGTCATCCAGCAGCAGGCGGTCCAGCATCGGGCCCGACAGGCCGTTGGCCTTGGCCTGCTCGATGTCGCGGGCATTGGCGGCGAGGATCTTGGCGGCGTCCTCGCGGATCGCTCTGGCCATGGCCTGGAGCGCGACGGTGCGTTGCTGCGCCGAGGCCAGACGCAAGGCGCGCGCGCCCGCACGGGCCGCCTCGCCCATCGCCACCATCGTCGCCTGCAAGCTGACGCCCGCGTCGTCCATCTGCCCTACCATCCCAAGATATGCTCAGGTTGAGCCTTACCTAGGCGCTTTCCGCGCGAGGGGGAACCTCGTTTGTCTGAAGGCGGAGTGAGGTCTGTTGTTGGAGACACGGCTTCTCGGCTTCACGCGGTTTGTGCGGCGAGTTGGGGAGGCGGCGGAGCGTCCGGGCCAGGCCCGGATGAGGGTAGTTGGAGTACCGTTTCGGCCGTGGCCGGAGCGCTCCGCACGGTTGTTATCCCTCTGGCCGGCACGCGCGGGTCTCGTTCAACCCTTTGCACCACATCCGGGCTGCCCTCCTCGCGACGGACCCAGCCCTCAAGCTGCAGCCTCGCCGATTCCGGAGGACCCGGAACGAACCTTCGGACGGGCGGAGGTTTTGGCCTTCCTCCGATGGACAGGTTTACGTCCCCTGTCCTCACTTTAAGCCGGCCGGCGCGGACATTCGTCCGACCGGTGGCCCCGTACAACCGCCCCCACCGCCCGTCAGGTCGCCAGCTGGACGCCCTCCCCTTGCGATGAAGCGAGGAGAAGTATGCGGCAGGTTTTGGGGGTGTTGCGTCGATTTTGGATCGTGACGCTGGATGGGGGGCGGAGGGCGTTGAATTTGTTGGGATCAGGGCGAGGCTATCCCCGTGCGAGCGCGGGGATAGGGGTCCGACGCGAGACTTTTCCCTTCCCCCTTCGATGGGGGAAGGGTCGGGGATGGGGGTGACAGAGGTTCAGGATATGGCGCGGCCGGCGTGAAACCGTCCGGCGGTGTCACCCCCATCCCTGCCCTTCCCCCATCAGAGGGGGAAGGGTCGCGCCTTGGTGTTCCAGGTCTTGGGAAAGCCTCCGCGCCGGAGGGAGCCATCCTTACGTCTCACGGCGAGACGATCGCCGGTCTGTCCAGGTCACCCGGGCCGACACGGCGCTCCGCGGGCCGCCGACGGCGCGGCCGGTCGCAGACCGGGCCTTGACCAACCTGGACAGACCGGCACGCTGCAGCCTCCAAGAGATGTAAGGCTTGGCGCGACGCCGGGGCGTCGGCTTTTTGGCGTGAAGGCAAAGGGCGCTTTCGACCCAAGTCGGACGTTTGCATGGTCAGGGGAGTTCGTGGAGAGCCGGGCCATTGCCATCTGTCGTGGCGATTAGCGTTGCTTCCGATGTTGAGCCGGGAAAACAAATTTGATCCGTCCGTTGTCGGCCGGGTTGAGAACCTTGAGAGAGCCATCCAGCGCAAAGCGTACCAAAAACGGCAGCCTGCGCCTGTCCGTGTTAACTGCTTGGCCGAGTAGTCGGTCCTGCGTGCTTGACGACTTGGCGGATGTCCAGCCTGACGTCGCGCCGATACCTGTGATTAGTCTGTGCGAGCCAGCAATCGTCGTTCGATGACACCGATCCCCACAATGTATAAGCTCAGCTTCGCGACGTGGGGGGAGAGCGATGGGCTACAATCTTCCAATCAATCAGTGGCTACTAGTTCCCGACGCATTCCGGCCGAACTCGGTTGTCCACTCCGTGTGCCTGAAATTTGTCTTCCACCACATCCGTCCGCTAAATTGGGAGGTGCGGCTGGCAGACTCCAGTGGAGTGCATCGCAATGAAACGACCATCATCCGCCCCGGGCAGGTCTCCCTAATTATTGGACTAAAGCCAGGGTTCTTCACTTGCGTGACCATGATTTCTCCGCACTACGACAGCACCACCCGCTATCTTGCGAAGGAATACGAAACATTCTACAGGCTCGGCCAAGCGAAAGTGTGGTACGCAACTTGGGAGAATATTTTCCTCGGTTCTTTCGAGATCTTCAACGGGCCTAATCCTATAGACTTGCATTAGAATATTGATCTGGAACGATCGGGCTAGGCTCATTTCGGCACGCTGGATCGACGACGCCACATAGAGCTTAGGGGCCCACGATCATCGTGAGCATCCTCCAAGTGGTGGCCCAGGCGCCGCCGATCATAAGTCCAAGCTCGTTCTCTCCGGTCCGGACTGATCTCCTCTCGGGTGATGACATCGAAGGACCGCTTCGGGACAAGGGACAAGGTCCGCTTCCCACCCATTCCGAGCGCTGGGAAGGTCCGCTCCTCGTACCCCGCTCCCCTAATCCACATCCCACTGAAACGCCGCGTCGATCCAATCCCCGATCCGCCCATCCGGCCGCGCCAGGGCGAACACCGCCGCCATCTCCGCGTCGGTCAGCTCGAAGTCGAGGATGTCGAAGTTCTCGACCACGCGGGCCGGGGTCTTGGTGCGGGGGATGGCGATCACGCCCTGCTGGATCAGCCAGCGCAGGGTGACCTGACCCGGCGTCTTGCCGTGGGCCTCGCCGATGGCGATCAGCACGGGGTCCTGCGCCACCTTGCCCTGGGCCAGGGGTGACCAGGCTGTGATCGAGGTTCCGGCCGCGTGGGCGGCGGCGATCAGGGTCTTTTGCGACAGATAGGGGTGGTACTCGACCTGGTCGGTGGCCAGCGGGGCCTTGGACAGCGCCTGGGCCTGGGCCAGCACGGCCGAGGGGAAGTTGGAGACGCCGATGGCGCGGGTCAGGCCGCGATCCTTCACGTCGTTGAGGGCGGCGAGGGTTTCGGCCATCGGCACGTCGGGTTTGGGCCAGTGCAGCAGCAGCAGGTCGACGTGATCGACCTTCAGCTTCTCCAGGCTGCGCTCGACCGAGGCCTGCAGCGGGCCGTCGGCGAAGTGGTCGACCCAGACCTTGGTGGTCAGGAAGATCTCGTCGCGCTTGACGCCGCTGGCGGCGATGCCGGCCCCGACGTCGCGCTCGTTGCGATAGATCTGGGCGGTGTCGATGTGGCGATAGCCGATCTCCAGCGCCTGCTCGACCAGCGGCTGGGCCGCGCCGTTGTCCAGCTGCCAGGTGCCGAAACCGATGGCGGGGATCAGGACATCGCCCGAGCGGACGGCGGGAACGAGCTTGGACATGGACGACTCCTGAACTGCGGCTACGCCGATATAGGGCTAGCCTGGCCTTGCGCCAGCCTGGCCCGCGCCCTGTGCAACGCGGTGAACGCCAAAGCGACCACCAGAAAGCCGATGAACATCACCGCCATGGTCACCAGCACGGCGGGATAGCCCCGCTTGGCCACGTTGAGGAACGGATAGGGATAGAACCCCGACAGCGCCCCGTGGATCAGGGTCCAGGCCCCATAGATCACCGGGACCGGCAGGGTCTTCAGGGCCGCGCTCCACCGCGCCTCGCCCTGGCCGCCGCGCCACAGCCAGTCGATCAGGAACAGGGCCGGGGTGATCGTGTGCTGGATGTGGGAGGAGACCTGGCGCCAGGGCGGCAGGTCCCACAGATGGGCCAGCAGGGTGTGATAGATCACCGCCGTGATCGCCAGATAGACGGCGATGGCGATCCGGGTCGACGTGGCATCGGCCCAGCGCGCCAGGCCGGACGCCGGGGCGACCAGCGGCGCGGTCAGGGCCACGGCGGCCAGGATATTGCTGATGATCGTGAAGTAGCTGAAGAACTCGACGGACTTCTGTGGGCCCGTCGCCCAGCTCTCGTCGTGGATCATCAGGCCGTACTGCAGGGCTGGGCCCAGGCAGGCGACGGCGGCGATCAGGATGCGCCAGGCTTTCATGCGGTCTCCGTCGTCGGGTGTTCGGCGTCCCAGGCCTTGAGGATTTTCTTCGGGGCCGTGGCCCGCCATTGGCGTAGCAGCAGGCTCTGCACCGTGCCCGGATGGGCGTGCGACAGGCGGATCAGGACGTAGGGATAACTGCGGTAGTGGTCGGTGAAATAGAAGGCCTCGGGCTGGGCCTGCATCAGCATCTCGCGCTCGTCGAAGCCCACGCCGGGGCAGACCAGGCTGTCGCCGTCGTCCAGCAGGCGGGTCAGGAACTTGCCGTGCGCCTTGATCGACGGATAGCCGTAGCTGGTCCCGTCCGTCACGCCGGGCAGGCCGAAGGCATAGGCGCGCACCGCGTCGAATGTCATGGCCATGGGCGCCCCTCCCGTTCCCTGACTATATGAGCATCATGACCGCCGAGAATACCCTCAAGACGCCGGTGCTGGTGCTGGGCGCCACCAGCCTGATCGGCGGCTATCTGCTGGACCGCCTGCGGGCGGCCGGGATCGATCCGGTGGCGATCAGTCGTCGTCCGCCCTCGGGCGAGGCCTGCTGGCTGGACGCCGACCTGTCCGATCCCAACCTCGACGAGGCCCTGCCGCCGGTGGCGACGGTGTTCTCGCTGTCGCCGATCTGGCTGCTGCCCGCCGCCCTGCCGGCCCTGAAGGCCAACGGCATGACCCGGCTGGTGGCCTTCTCCTCGACCAGCCGCTTCACCAAGCACGACTCGGACATCCCCGAGGAGCGCGCCGTGGCCGCCAGCCTGGCCCAGGCCGAGGCGGACGTGGAGCAGTTCTGCGCGTCCAACGGCGTGGCCTGGACCATCCTGCGGCCGACCCTGATCTATGACGAGGGCCGCGACGGCAATGTCAGCCGCCTGGCCGGACTGATCCGGCGCTTCGGGATCCTGCCGCTGTCGGGCCCCGGCGACGGGCTGCGCCAGCCGGTCCATGCGCAGGACCTGGCGATCGGCGCGGTCGCCGCCGCCCAGGCCGACGCCGCCCAGAATCGCGCCTACAACCTGGTGGGCGGCGAGACCCTGACCTATCACGCCATGGCGACGCGGGTGTTCGAGGGGCTGCGCCGCCGGCCGGTGGTGTTCTCGCTGCCGCCGGCCCTGTTTGCCCTGATGCTCAAGGCCGCCTCGCCGTTCCTGCCCGGCGCCACGGCGGCCATGGCCACGCGGATGGGCCAGGACCTGACCTTCGACAGCCGCGACGCGGTTGCGGATTTCGGCTGGGCGCCTAGGGATTTTCACCCTCGGTTTTGATCCTTCTTCCTCACAAAATCCTTGTCATCCCGGCCGCAGCGCAGCGGAGAGCCGGGACCCAGGGCCACTGCAGTGCGGTTGCCCCTGGGTCCCGGACAGCCTCTGCGAGGCTTCCGGGATGACAAGTTTTAGGAAGGTGAGTTTTCAGCGCCAGGCGCATCCGCGTCGCTCAGCACCATGGCGAACGGCACCTGCGCCCCGTCGCGTTCGACATAGCCGCTGACCACCTTGTGGTCGGTGTTGAGCACGCCCAGGTCGACGTCCTCGGAGGGGAACATCACGATCCGCCGGTCGCCGACGCAGATCATCAGTTCGTAGCCGTCATAGGCCCGTTGCGACATCTGCTTGAGGCGCGAATAATAGGGCTCGCGCTTCCAGGCGGCGGGCTTGCCGGGATCGACCACGACGTTCAGCCGCTTGCCGTCGTCCTTGGCGTACATCAGGAAGCCGGCCTTTTCGGGCCGCCATTCGGGGCCCAGCTTGTCGGAGGTCAGCCACAGGCAGGTGAAGGTGCGGCAGGCCGAGGGGCGGGCCTCGTAATTGCCGCAGCCGCCGCCCTTCTTGAAGTGGCCGCACCAGACGCCGGCGTCCTTGTTCAGCTCGCTGATGTGCAGGACCTTGCAGCACATGCCGCAGTCGCCGCAGCTCTTGGTGAGGGGGGTGTCGGTCATGCCGGCGTCGCTCGCACTTCGCCCAGATCGATGTCCTGATCGGGCAGGATTTCATAGGCGCGGCGACCGACCAGCACGTTCAGGGTCAGCCCCTTGGGCGCGCCGCGCGCCGCCCAGGTCTTGAAGGTGGAATAGAAGGGTTCCTGCCGCCAGGCCTGGGGCGAGGCCGGATCGACCTCGACGATCAGGGTCTGGCCGTCGTGCTCGCGGTGCAGGACGAAACGCGCCCGGTCGGGCCGCCAGCGATCGTCCAGGCCCTCGGCGCGCAGCCAGTAGCAGGAGAAGTCGGCGCAGGCCCTGGGGCGCGTCTCATAGATCGCGCAGCCCGCGCCCTTGCGGAAATGCTGGCACCAGGTGTGCGGGCGCTTGTCGATCGCCTGCACGCCCATCAGCTTGCAGCAGAGACCGCAGTCCCCGCACGACCTGTCCGCCATCCCGCGCCCCAAATGCTCCGCTGGCGGACGGTAGCGGCGGGATGTGACGGTTTGTGCAGGCGGGACGGCCAGATGCTCCCCCTCTGGGGGAGCTGTCGCGGAGCGACTGAAGGGGGACATCTCGGCCTACGCCGCGCTGCCCCTCGACCCGGAGCCTGTCCTCGGGCGCGCGCTTCGCGCGACCCGGGGGCCACCTCCCCCAGAGGGGGAGGATCTTGATGCTAGATCTCGCTCCAGACGCCCAGCTCGTTCCCCGACGGATCGGTGAAGTGAAACCGCCGGCCGCCCGGGAAGCTGAAGATCGGCGCGGTGATCACGCCGCCGGCCGCCGTCACCTTGGCCGCCATGGCCTCGATGGTGGTGCGCACCACACCAGCGGCTTGTCGGTCGAGCCTTCCTGCGGGGTGGTGAAGCCACCGTCGGCGCCCTGGCCCTCAAAGGCGGCGTAGTCGGGGCCATAGTCGGTGAAGGCCCAGCCGAAGGCCTGCTGATAGAAGCCCTTGGTGGCCGGCAGGTCGGTCGCGGGCCACTCGATATAGTCGATCTTGCCGTCTTCGCGCATCGTCGCGATCTCCTTGGTCTGACGCGCGATGGCCGCCGAAACCGGCGTCCACTTTCGGCTATCGCGCTTACGTTGTTCTTCTAATGTTCTAAAATGCCGTTACGGCAGAGTCCAGACGCAGGTGCGCTTGACGGCGAAGTCTTCCAGCTCGCGGGTGGTCTCGACCTGGTATTCGGCCAGCTTGATAAGGTCGTCCTTGCGGAAATAGGTGCGACCCGGATCGCCGATCAGCACGGCCGAGCCGGCGGCGCGGCCCTGGCGCAGCCAGGTCATCACCGCCTCGGCCATCGGCTTTTCGTAGCAGATGTCGCCGGCCAGCAGCACGTCGCAGGCCGGGGGTGGGGCATCCAGCAGGTTGCGGTCGGTGAAGGCGATCTCGACGCCGTTGACCTGGGCGTTGACGCTGACCGCCGCCTCGCAGAAGCTGTCGATATCGTTGGCCAGCACGTTTTTCGCGCCGGCCTTCATCGCCGCTATGGCCACCAGGCCCGAGCCGGTGGCGAAGTCGACCACGGTCTTGCCGGCCACGATCTGCGGGTTGTCGAGAATGTAGCGCGCCAGGGCCTGACCCCCGGCCCAGGCGAAGGCCCAGAACGGCGGCGGCAGGCCCAGCTCCTCCAGGGCTTCCTCGGTCAGCTTCCAGATCGGGGTGATCTCGTCGGCCAGGTGCAGCGACAGCTCCGGCGCATGCGGCGGCGGCTGGACGCGGGTGTTTTCGAGGATGAAGGCGCGGCGGCCTTCCAGCGTCTGGTCGATCATGGCGCGCTTAGAGCATTGCTGAAGCCATGAAGCCAACACGCCCTATTGAGCGCCCGTCATTCCCGCCACACGTGAGAGTTCGAGGCCGACCTCGGCTGGTAATCGAGATTTGAACGTACGGTTATCGGTCGGAAGCCAAGGCGCACTTCCTACCCATAGCGGAAACAGTCGGTCACTGGTAAACATTTGCAACCGGGGATAGGGGTGACGTGATGCCGCAATGTGTTTCGTGTGGACTGGGACTCCATAGAACAGGAGACTTAGTAGAAATATTTAAGTGGGCCAATCCGGGCGGTATGGCAGTCGCGGCGGTAATATCAGCATGGAATTTGGTAAATCGAGGAGCGGAGCTTTATCAGTACAGGTGCGAGCGATGCGATACCTATTATCTAGAGTGCTCTGCTTGTAATGAGGTAAATTTGATATCCAGTCGAAAGCGACACTTGGATATTATAAAGTGCAAAAGCTGTGGAAGGGAGGGCCGCGTTCGAGCAACCGGAGCCTAAGGGCAAGCCGTGTCGGCTCAAGGTCAAAGGCCCTCCAGTCTCTGGTAGGATTCAGTTCAGTTGCCTTTCTGAGGCTGCGAAAGTGACTGGTGCACGTCCGCTTTCCACTCCACACCTCCCCTCGGAATGTCCGCTTCTGGGCGCCGGCGACCGACCTTTGCTGGTGTCGGTCCATCCCCCTCATTTCAGGGCGGGAATGACGGATTGAGTTTAGGCCGGGGCCTTGCTCGACGCTTCGTTCAGCACGCTCAGATACCCCGGCGCGGTCAGCATGCCCCCCGTCAGGCCCTTCCGCTCCAGCAGTCGGTGCGCCAGCGGCAGGTTCCAGCACGGGGTGTGCATGAACATGTGGTGCTCGGCGTGGAAGTTGACGTGGTAGGGCGCGATCAGGGCGCGCTCGATCCAGTTGGCGCGCGTGGTGCGGGCGTGACGGAACGGGTCGGGCTCGTCCTTGGCGACCAGGGCGTGCTCGGCGATGTTGCGCAGGCGGGTGACCAGCGGGAACCAGGTCGCCATCGGCACGATCCACAGGGCCAGCCACGCCCACCACAGGCCGAACGCCGACAGCACGACCAGCAGGCCGAGATTCCACAGCAGGAACGGCTTCTGCCGCGCGATCTCGCCGGTGAAGATCGCACCTTTCGGCTGATCCCCTTTGAGCTTGCCGAGCAGGGGCCCGAAGCGCTGCTTGAAGAAGGTCTGGCCCGTCAGGTCACGGATCATCTTGCGGCGCAGCGACCGTCGCGTGGTCGGAAACGGCGCCGACAGGATCAGGTCTGGGTCCTCGGCCTGCTGGGCGTATTTGTGATGGGTCAGGTGATCGGGGCGATAGCTGGCCAGGGATGCGCCGACGGGCGCCGCGCACAGCCATTCGCCGATCCAGTCATTGACCTTGAGGTTGGGATGCAGGCCGCCGTGGGCCGCCTCGTGCATCAGGATCGCCAGGCCCAGCTGGCGCGCGCCGATCAGCATCACGGCCAGGATATAGGTCAGGGGATTGGGGAAGGCGACAAACAGGGCAGCCGGCCGCGACGATCACGGCCCAGGCGTGGCCGACCATCGCGACCCCGCGCCAGGACGAGCGCGCCGAGACCTTCGCCCACTCCTCGGGTGTGAACAGGTCCAGGGGTTTGACGCGCGATGCGACGGCCATGGAACGATCATCGCACATTCAGATTAGGCCTGACAGGATGACCCGACGTCACGGTTCCCGGAGAGAGACATGCGCCGCCTGATCCCCGCCCTGGCCCTTGGTCTGGTCCCGTTCTTTTTCGCTTTAGGGGGCGCCGGCTCGGCCAGCGCCGCCAGCTTCGACTGCAGGAAGGCCCGCACCGCCGACGAAAAGGCGATCTGCGCCGAACGCGCCCTCAACGACAAGGATGTGCGGATGGATGTGCTGTACGGCATCAACAAGCGCACCCTGGCCATGGGAGGGCGTGGCGCGCTGATGGACCAGCAGCAGGACTGGCTGAACGACCGTCGCAAGTGCGGGGCCAACAGGGCCTGCCTGAACCGGGCCTATGACCGGCGGCTGGCCGATCTGGAGAAGAGCATGGAGCGGATCTACAGCAGCGGGCCGTTCTAGTTCCGTAAAAGCTGTCATCCCGGCCAAGCGCGAAGCGCGCAGAGCCGGGACCGCCGGAAGCGCCGAGCCTGTTGCGGTCCCGGGTCTGCGCTACGCTACGCCCGGGATGACAGTTTTAACGGACTAGAACCGCGTCTCCGGCTTCCACAGCCCCGCCACCAGCGCCGCAAACAGCACCAGCCCCGCCACGGTGTTGGACTTGAACAGCTTCAGCGCCCCGGCCCCGTCGTCGATCCGCACGGCGGCCGCCTGTCGCGACAGATGCACGGCGAACAGCGCCGACAGCGGCAGGAACAGCGACCCCAGACCGCCGACCCAGGCCGCCGCCACGGCCAGCACGAACGACGCGGCATAGAAGCCCGCCACGCCGATCTGCACCCGGTCGCCCAGCCGGCGGGTCGACGACTTGATCCCGGCCAGGGCGTCGTCCTCGATGTCCTGGATGGCGTAGATCGTGTCGTAGCCCAGGGTCCAGAAGAGGCCCGAGGCGTAGAGCAGGGCGGCGGACCAGCTGAGGCCGCCGATCGGGGGCGCTCCGAAGGTCTGCCATTGTCCAGTGGCCATCATCACGCCGCCGAAGCCGTAAAACAGCGTGGAAGCTCCTCCATCGGCCGCCGCATATCCCATCAGCACGCCCCAATTGAAGGTCAGCCCCAGCCAGGCCTGAGGCCACCAGGTGATGCGCTTCATGAAAGGATAGGCCGCGACCAGGCCTAACGAGAGCACGCCCAGCAGCAGGCAAAGCGGGTTCAGGCACAGCAGGATCAGAAAGCTGACCAGACAGCAGCCGATCACGAAGGCCCAGGCCTGTTTGACGCTGATCAGCCCGGCCGGGATCGGCCGCATGGCCGTGCGGGTGACCTGGGCGTCGAAGTCGCGGTCGACGATGTCGTTGAACGCGCAGCCCGCCGCCCGCATCAGGGCCGCGCCGACGAAGACCGCCAGCAGCAGGACCGGGTTGGGCCACTGGCCCTTCTCGGCCCCGGCCAGGGCGATGCCCTGCCAGCCGGGCAGCATCAGCAGCCATATCCCCGCCGGCCGGTCGAACCGGCCCAGCTTCAGCCAGGGGCGCAGGGCCAGTGGCGCATGGCGGTCGACCCAGTTGGTCGCGGCGGCGTCGGGCAGGATGGCGGTCATGGCGCAGGCTTAGCGCGCGAGCGCGGGGCAGGGAACATGGCGCGTCGGGACAAATGACCCGCTGGATTGTTCAAGACCGCCACGGCCCCGCTCCGCCACGCTCTTGGCGAGCTCGTCATAGACTGAGCCGATGCTGCCGAGAAAAACGATCAATTGGATTTATCGTCCGGCAGCCGTCACCTTGAGCGCACCAACACGGCGGAGGCCAACATGACCGACAAGATCCTGACCACGACGGGCGGCGCGCCCATCGCCGACAACAACAATTCACTCAGCGCCGGCCCTCGCGGCCCGCTGCTGATGCAGGACTATCAGCTGCTGGAAAAGCTGGCCCACCAGAACCGCGAGCGCATCCCCGAGCGGGTCGTCCACGCCAAGGGTTCGGGCGCCTATGGCACGCTGACCGTCACCCAGGACGTCACCCGCTGGACCAAGGCCAAGTTTCTGTCCGAGGTCGGCAAGAAGACCGAGATCCTGATGCGCTTCTCGACCGTGGCCGGTGAGCGCGGCGCGGCCGACGCCGAGCGCGACGTGCGCGGCTTCTCGATCAAGGCCTACACCGAGGAGGGCAACTGGGACATGGTGGGCAACAACACCCCCGTGTTCTTCGTCCGCGATCCGCTGAAGTTCCCCGACTTCATCCGCACCCAGAAGCGCCACCCGGTGACCAATCTGCGCTCGCCGACGGCGATGTGGGACTACTGGTCGCTGAGCCCCGAAAGCCTGCACCAGGTCACGACCCTGTTCAGCGATCGCGGCCTGCCGCAGGGCTACCGGTTCATGCACGGCTTCGGCAGCCACACCTATTCGTTCATCAACGACGCCAATGAGCGCGTGTGGGTCAAGTTCCACTTCAAGTCGATGCAGGGCATCAAGAACTGGACCAACGCCGAGGGCGACGCCGTGATCGCCAATGATCGCGAGAGCGCCCAGCGCGACCTGTTCGAGGCCATCGAAGGCGGCGACTTCCCGCGCTGGAAGTTCTGCATCCAGGTGATGACGGAGGCCCAGGCCCAGACGTTCCGCTGGAACCCCTTCGACCTGACCAAGGTCTGGCCGCATGCGGAGTATCCGCTGATCGAGGTCGGGATCGTCGAGCTGAACCGCAACGCCGACAACTATTTCGCCGAGATCGAGCAGTCGTCGTTCTCGCCCTCGAACGTGGTGCCGGGCATCGGCTTCTCGCCGGACAAGGTGCTGCAGGCGCGGATCTTCGCCTATGCCGACGCCCACCGCTATCGCGTGGGGACGCACTACGAGTCCCTGCCGGTCAACCGTCCGCGCTGCCCGGTTCACACCCAGCACGCCGACGGCGCGATGCGCTTCGACAGCCCGCCCCGCACCAATGCCTGGTACGAGCCCAACTCGTTCGGCGGTCCGGTCGAGGACAAGCGGTTCGCCGAGCCGGCTTTGCCGCTGTCGGGTGACGCCGACCGATTCGACCATCGCGGGGTCAGCGATGACTACACTCAGCCGGGCGACCTGTTCCGGCTGATGAACGCCGACCAGAAGCGCCAGCTGTTCGACAACATCGCCGCAGCCATGCACGGCGTGCCGGTCGAGATCCAGCGGCGCCAACTGGTGCACTTCCACCACGCCGACCCGGCCTATGCCGCCGGGGTGGCCCAACGTCTCCGGGATCGTCTTCGACGCCCCCGTCGCCACCGCCGCCGAATAGTCCGCGTATCTGGACCGTTCGGCGGCGCGGGGAGGGCGGCTTTACTCCCAGCCCGCCGTTCTCCCCGACCTTTCGATCAGAGTCTTCCCATGTCCGATCCTCGCCCGACCGATCCGCTCTCAGCCCTGTTCCGCACTGAGGGCTGGCTGCTGCTGATCCTGGGCGGGGCGCTGGGCGTCGTGACGCCGTGGCCGGTGACGACCGCCCTGTGGACCGCCGCCGCCCGCGCCTTCTCGCGCGGTGGCAACACCGCCATGGTCCAGCAGTTGCTGTCGGCGACCAAGTTCGGGCCGCGCATTCGGCGCCGGCTGAACCGCCCGGCGCCGCGTCGCATCGGCGCAGTTTGCGAAGCCTGATCAGGTCTTGCGAGCCGCTCTCAATCCGCTCGACAGCCGGGATCGGAGCGGCGATGGTCGCGGGATGAGCGCTGTTCGTCCCGCCCGCAAGCCACGCAGCCGCCGCCGCCTTTCGCGCGCCGAGCGCTGGGCGGTCGATGGTCTGGGGGGAACCCTGGTGGCGATCGGCGCCGTGGGCGTCGTGGTGCCCGGCATGCCGACCACGGTGTTCTGGATCGGGGCGGTGGTCTGTTTCCTCAAGACCCGGCCGCTGGTGGTGCGGCCCCTTCTGCGCACGCCGGTGGTGGGACCGGCGATCCGGTGGTTCCTGCGCTGGCGGCCGTTTGGCGGCGGACGCAGGCGCTAGCGGGGTCGCCTCAGCGCGTCAAACCCCCTATCTAGCCCCGCATCATGAGCGACTTCATCGACGACGAGGACGAAACCGGCGTCCGCAAGCGGGCCCTGTCCAACCGGCAGGTCCTGGGCTTCATCGCGCGCTTCTGGAAGCGCCGGCCGGTGCTGTTCGCCCTGGGCGTGGGCCTGACCCTGGTGGCGGTGGCCTTCGACCTGGCCCTGCCGACGGCCTCCAAGCACCTGATCGACGCGGTGGTCGAGAAGCCGCGCGGCGACCCCGCCGCCTGGTCGGCCCTGTGGGTGTTCATCGGCGTCTATTTCGCCTTCGCCGTGATCCGCAACATCGCCCACCGGTTCTGGATCCCGCTGGCCGCCCGCAACATGGAAGAGATGACCAACGAGGGCTTCGCCAGGGTGCAGGCCTTCTCGTCGGACTGGCACGCCGACAGCTTCGCCGGGGCCACGGTGCGCAAGCTGACCCGCGCCATGTGGGGCTATGACGCCGTCACCGACGCGGTGACGATCTGGCTGGGTCCCGGCGTCATCGTGCTGGTCGGTCTGTCGGTGATGATGCTGTTCCAGCAGCCGGTGGCGGGGGTGATCTCGCTGGTCGTGGTGACCGCCTATCTGGGCGTCAACATGATCGTCACCGAGCGCTATGTGCGGCCCAGCAACCTGCGCTCCAACGCCTTTGACTCGCGCATCGGCGGGGCCCTGGCCGACGCGGTGACCTCTAATCCCACGGTCAAGAGCTTCGGGGCCGAGGCCCGCGAGAACGCGCGCATCGCGGTGGTCACCGCCCAGTGGCGCGACGCGGTGATGGTCACCTGGAGCCGCTTCACCGACGTGTGGCTGGGCCAGAACCTGCTGCTGGTGGTGCTGCAGGCCGGGCTGACCGGCTCGATGGTCTGGGGCTGGAGCCAGGGCACAGCCACGCCCGGCGACGTGGCCTCGGCCATCACCGCCTTCATGCTGATGAGCGGCTATCTGCGCAATCTGGGTGAGAACATCCGCATGCTGCAGAAGGGCCTGGACGACAGCGAGGACGTCGCCGCCTGGGACCGTCTGGCCCCGCAGATCGCCGACGCGCCCGAGGCTCCCGCCTTCAAGGTCGGTCCCGGCGCCATCGCCTTCGAGACTGTGACCTTCCGCTACAAGGCGGCCGGCGCGCCGCTGTACGACCAGTTCTCGCTGACCATCGCGCCCGGCGAGCGGGTGGCGCTGGTGGGGCCGACGGGCTCGGGCAAGTCGACCTTCGTCAAGCTGATCCAGCGCCTGCACGACCTGCAGGGCGGCCGCATCGTCATCGACGGCCAGGACGTGTCGGCGGTGGCCCAGGGCAGCTTGCGCCGCGCCATCGCGGTGGTGCCGCAGGACCCCGCCCTGTTCCACCGCACGCTGCTGGAGAACATCTCCTATGGTCGCCCCGAAGCGACCCGGGCCGAGATCGAGGAGGCGGCCCGCAAGGCCCACGCCCACGACTTCATCCTGGGCCTGCCACGCGGCTACGACACCCTGGTCGGCGAGCGCGGGGTCAAGCTGTCGGGCGGCGAGCGCCAGCGCGTGGCCATCGCCCGCGCCTTCCTGGCCGACGCCCCGATCCTGGTGCTGGACGAGGCCACCTCGTCGCTGGACGTCGAGACGGAAGGCCAGGTCCAGATCGCCGCCGAGGCCCTGATGGCCGGCCGCACCACCATCGTCATCGCCCACCGGCTCTCGACGGTGCGCGGCGCGGACCGCATCCTGGTGTTCCAGAAGGGGCGGGTGGTGGAAGAGGGCCGCCACGCCGAGCTGAAGGCGAAGGGCGGGGTTTATGCGCGGTTGAACGCTGTCAGCGAGGGCGTGGGTTAGCCACTTGCCCCCTCCTGGCTGCTTCGCAGCCGTCCTCCCCCGTAGGGGGAAGATGAAACGCGCCGACCTCATCTTCCCCCTACGGGGGAGGAGCGCGTCAGCGCGGAGGGGGCGAGTCTCCGCCGACCTCCCTACTTCCCAAACGCCAGCCACGAGCCGGCGCCTTGGCCGGGCACCCTTCCCAGGCCGGCCTGAGGGCCAGGTGCAGGTCTCCCACCAGAATATCGCGGCGCGAAACCGGCTCAGACATCCGCACTGTGCCAGCCTTCAGCGCCGAGTTCACATTGACGTCGTTGCAGGCCGAAGACGCCTCCGCCGTCTTGCGCCAGCGGCCGTCGACAAGCTTGAACACGTCCAAGGCGCCGGCGACCATCAGCACCTCGTCGACGCCGTCGCCGTCGGTGTCGAGCAGCAGCGCCGAGCACACCGACCCCTGCCCGATGCAGGGCGAGCCGGGGTCCGGACCCCAATCCTGGCTGACGAACGTGTCGGGCAGCTTTGCGCCCGTCGGGTAGACCGTCACCTCAGAGAAGTCGGGCTTGCCGGACTCGGGCGGAGACTTTTGGTCGCGCGCCGCCGCCTCCCGAGCGCCCTTTGCAGTCGCCGGGTCCTTGCTGGCCTTCAGCTTCCCAAGCGCCGCCTTGCCATATCGCCCGCTGTCAAACCGCAGGAACTGGAAGTCGAACTTCTCAGCCTTCACCGCCCCCCGCTCCAGCCGACCCACCTGATCCTGCACCGACAGCCGCGCCGGGTCGGCGATCGGCGTGAACAGGGCGATCAGCAGGGCCAGGCTGACGAAGGCCAGCACCACATTGGTGCGCTCCAGGCCCTTCATCCAGACGCCCGGCCGCACGGCGGCGATCGTGTAGCCCAGGGCGTATCCGGCGGCGATCACCACGAAGGCGGCGGCGAACACCCGCTCGGGCGTCAGGCCGTGCTGGCCGATCCGCAGGGACAGGCCATAGGCGGCCAGGGCGCTGATTGGGACCAGCAGCAGGCCGGCCAGCCGCGCGGCCCATTTCAGCACCACGGGCGGCGCGTCCTCGCCGTCCTGATAGGCGGCGTTGATCAGCACGATCAGGTGGGCGGCGGCGGTCAGCAGCAGGGCGGTGGCGGCCTTGGTCTTCCACAGCGGTTCAAGGCCCGTGAACGGCAGGCTGGCCAGGAAGGCGGCCGCGATCAGGGCCATCAGCGGCAGCAGCCAGGCCAGCAGGGTCAGCGCAACTGTACGAACGCCGCGCACCAGGGTCGAGCGCACGTCGGTCAGCTGCACGGCGGCGGCGAAGATGGTGGTGGTGGCCGGGATCGCGAAGGCCGGCTCGGTGATCAGCTTTTGGAACGCCTCGATGCCGATCAGCTTGAACAGGGCCGAGCCCAGGAACAGCAGGATCCAGAACACGCCGGTAAAGCCCGCCGACAGCACCATCTGCACCCCGTGCATCCAGGTGACGTCGAAATAGCCGTGATAGCTGGCGACCCATTTGCGCTCGGCCTGGGCGGGCTGGATCAGGTGGTGGGCGATGAACAGGCCCACGGCGATGGCGAGGAACACCGGCGCGTCGGGCATCTTGTCGCCATCGACGCCGTTCCAGGCTCCGTGGAAGGCCAGATAGGCGGCGAAGGCGGCTGCGATCAGTCCCCAGACGATCAGGCTGGTGCGGCGCAGGGCGCCCATCCCGGCCAGGATCACGAACGGCGCGAAGGCGGCCGTCAGCACCAGCGGCGCGAACAGCAGGGGCTGGTTGGCGGGCCAGGCCTTGAGGTCCTGCGCGTGTTGCAACAGGTACAGCAGGACGCCCTGGGTCAGACCCACGCCCAGCCGGACGGCCGTCGTGACCTGGGTCGAAGGGCTTGCGGTCTGGTCCATGCTCAATCCTCGCTCGCGCGGACAGGACCACGCCCGGGCGCCGTTGTGAACCCGGCGTCGATGCACTAGCAATTTCAACCTCAATATAGGGGTGTGCATGCGAAATTCATTCAAGGCCGCGCTGGCGGGTCTGGTCCTGGCGACGGCCCTGGGGGCGGCGGGCGGCGGTTTCGCCCAGGAGGCCAAGGCGCCCGCCAAGGCCGAGACCCTCGAAATGCCGGCCTTCCCGGCCGACAAGTCGGTCAAGCAGACCACCACGGTGGGCGGCAAGCTCATCAGCTATACCGCTACGGTCGGCGCGCTGCCGGTGCGCGACGACAAGGGCAAGACGATCGCGCAGGTGGTGTTCACCGCCTACACCCTGGATGGCCCCCGCGACCCCAATCGCCCCCTGACCTTCGCCTTCAACGGCGGCCCCGGCGCGGCCTCGGTCTATCTGAACTTCGCCCTGGGCCCCAAGCGCGTGCAGTTCGGCGCCGAGGGCGACAGCCCGTCCGCGCCGGTCAAGCTGGAGGACAACCCCGCCAGCTGGATGGACTTCACCGACATCGTCTTCATCGACCCGGTCGGCACTGGCTTCTCGCGCAGCCTGACCACCGAGGACGAGACCAAGAAGCGCTTCTACGGCGTCAAGCAGGACATCGACTATCTCTCGCGCATCGTCTTCGACTACCTGGTCAAGACCGAGCGCCTGGCCTCGCCCAAATACATCGTCGGCGAAAGCTATGGCGGTTTTCGCGGCCCGCGCCTGGCCTACACCCTGCAGACCGACCTGGGCGTCGCGGTGAAGGGCGTGGTGCTGGTCTCGCCGCTGCTGACCAGCGTCGGCCGCCAGGGGCAGGAGGTCTCGCCCCTGCCGTCGATGTGGACCCTGCCCTCGATCGCGGCCGCCAAGCTGGAGCGCGACGGCAAGCTGACGCCCGACGCGATCAAGGCCGTCGAGGACTATACGCGCGGCGAATACATGGTCGACCTGATGAAGGGCTCCGACCCCGCCGCCCTGGATCGCCTGACGACCAGGGTCTCGGCCATGACGGGCCTGGACCCGGCCTATGTGCGCCGGGCGGGCGGCCGCCTGGAGACCCAGTCGTTCCTGCGCGAGGTGTTCCGCGACAAGGGCCGCCTGGGCAGCCGCTATGACAGCAACGTCACCTCGGCCGATCCCTTCCCGTTCGCGCCCGAACAGGAGACCAACGACCCGATCCTGGACTCGATCATCGCCCCCACCACCAGCGCCATCGTCGACTTCACCACCCGCATCGTCGGCTGGAAGCCCGAGGCGCGCTACGAGGCCCTGTCCAACGGCGTCAACCGCCTGTGGGACCGCGGTCGCGGCGCCGACACCGAGTCGGTCAGCGACCTGCGCAAGATCGTCTCGGTCGATCCCAAGCTGAAGGTGCTGATCGTCCATGGCTACAACGACCTGTCGTGCCCGTTCTTCGCCTCGCGCCTGATCGTCGACGCCATGCCCGCCACCGTGGCCGGCCGCGTCAGCCTGGCCCTCTATCCGGGCGGCCACATGTTCTACAGCCGCGCCGACAGCGGCGCCGCGTTCCGCAAGGACGTGATGGCGCTGTACGGGGTGCGGTAAGGCCTCGCTGTCATCCCGGACGGTCCGAAGGGCCGATCCGGGGCCGCGGCAGGCGCGGCGTTTGTGGCGGTCCCGGTCTCGCTGCGCTTCGCCCGGGATGACAGCCTTTCAATGTCGGATCAGGCTGAGGCGGTAGGGCCTCGCAGGTCAACAGGTCGACTTGCCGTGAAAGCCGCCGCCGCGTCGATCGACGCCTATCTCGCCGCTGTTCCGCCCGACCAGCGCGCCGCGCTGGAGCGTCTGCGCCGCCAGATCCGCGCGGCGGCTCCGGGCGCGGAAGAAGGCATCAGCTATGGCCTGCCGACCTTCAGGCTGAACGGCGCGCTGGTGCATTTCGGCGCCGCCAGGAACCACTGCGCCTTCTATCCGCACAGCGTGATCGAACCCTTCGCCGACCGGCTGAAGGCCTATGACACCAGCAAGGGCACGATCCGCTTCCAGCCGGACAATCCTCTGCCCGAGGCGCTGGTTCGCGAGATCGTCGAGTATCGGGTGGTGCAGAACCTCGAGATTGTGGCTGAGCGGGCGGCGCGGAAGCGGCGCTAGCGCGTCTAAATTCTTGTCATCCCGGCCGCAGCGAAGCGAAGCGCCGGGACCCAGGGGCCAAGGCCATGCGGTTGCCCCTGGGTCCCGGATAGCCTCTGCGAGGCTTCCGGGATGACAAGGATTTTGTAGGGGGGGGAAGGGCGCGCGCTACCGCGCCAGTCGTCCGTCGCTCAGCGCCGAAACCTCGAACGGGAAGGTTAGGTCAAGACCTCACCGCCAAGATGAGATCAGCGCTTCGATCTGGCTGAAAATGCTGTTCTGGTCGCCTGTCAGGCAGTAATCCGACGAGCGTGTGATCCGTTGGGCTTGCGCCATCGCCTCCCGGCCTTGGGCACGACCGAGGATGCGTCCGACCCGTTCGAATTGGTCTTCGCTGTTAGCGATCGTATCGAGACCGATGGTTACGATCTTCGCCTCGGTTTGGGCCGCCATCACCGCGCGAAGGCCCTCAGTATGGACGGGCGTGACACCGATCTGGCCGGCCGGAATGCGCTGAACCTCTGCCGATTGAAGCCCGTAGGTCACACCGGATTTTTCATATCGCCAAACAAGGTCGTCTTGATCGGTCGTGTCGTCACTGGCGAAAACATACTCGTCAGGTTCGCCTGAGCGGCGTTCACGCGTGGTGACGGGGCGCAGCCGAGTTGCCAGACCAGCCTGCTCCAAGGCTGCAGCCATCGTCGTCTTGCCGCTTCCGTGCGGGCCGGTCAGCACCAATAGGGTGGTGTTCTCCGGTTGAGCCATCTTCCTGTCTCGCTCGAGCTTATGCCGTCACCGCGCCAGTCGCCCGTCGCTCAAGGCCGAGATCTCGAACGGGAAGATCACCTCGGGGTCGGGCTTGGCGATCCCCTTCAGCAGCTTCTTTTCCCCGGTCGAGTGCAGCAGCCAGCGGATGATGTTGAGCCGCGCGGCCTTCTTGTGGTCGGCGCGCACGCAGATCCAGGGCGCGGCGTCAGTGTGGGTGCGGGTCAGCATCTCGTCGCGGGCGGCGGTGTAGTCGTCCCACTTGGCCTCGGCCACGGCGTCCAGGTCGCTGACCTTGAAGGCCTTCAGCGGATCCTCGCGGCGGGCCTTCAGGCGTTCGGCCTGGGTCTCGCGGCTGATATCCAGCCAGAACTTGCCGTAGCGCATGCCGCTGTCGACCAGCATCTTCTCGAAGGCGGGCACGTCGTTCAGGAACTGGGCGTGCTGCTCGGGCGTGCAGAAGCCCATCACCGGCTCGACGCCGCCGCGATTGTACCAGGAGCGGTTGAACAGCACCGCTTCGCCGCTGGCCGGCAGCCATTCGACATAGCGCTGGAAATACCATTCGCCCTGTTCGCGGTCCGACGGCTTGGGCAGGGCCACGACCAGGGTGTTGCGTCGCGAAAGGTGTTCGGTGATCCGGGAGATCGCCCCGTCCTTGCCGGCGGCGTCGCGGCCCTCGAACACGGTCAGGATCTTCCAGCCGTCCTTGATGGCCTTTTTCTGCAGGGCGATCAGGGCCAGCTGCAGGGCCGCCAGTTCTTCTTCGTAATCAGGAGACTTGGTCATGAGGAGAGCCTACCGCCGAAAGGCGCAGTTAGGCTAGAAGAGCGTCATGATCCGTCTTTTCGTTCCCCAGGACCTTGCCGCCGGCTATGGCGTCATCCTGACCCTCGACCAGTCGCGCTATCTCACCTCGGTGATGCGCCAGGCCATCGGCGCCCAGGTTTTGTTGTTCAACGGCCGCGACGGCGAGTGGTCGGCCACCCTGACCGAGACCGGCAAGCGCGGCTCGCTGCTGAAGGTCGACGAGCAGGTCCGGCCCATGGCCCTGGGTCCCGACCTCGACCTGGTCATCGCCCTGGTCAAGCGCGGCCGGGTCGAGACGATCGTCGAAAAAGCCGCCGAGCTGGGCGTGCGCCGCGTGCGGCTGACGGTCACCCGGCGGACGAATGTCGACTTCGTCAAGCTGGGCCGCCTGGACGCCATCGCCATGGAGGCCGCCGAGCAGACCGGCCGCCTGGACGTGCCGACCGTGGAAGATCCGGAAAAACTGGCCGACATCCTCGACGGCTGGGATCCGGCCCGCAGGCTGGTGTTCTGCGACGAGGGCGGCGACGCCCTGCCGGCCTTCCAGGCCCTGGCGGGCAGCGCCGCGCCCGCCGCCATCCTGATCGGCCCCGAGGGCGGCTTTTCGCCGGAAGAACGCGAGCGTTTGCGGTCCCTGCCGTTCGTCACGCCGGTGTCGCTTGGCCCCCGCATCCTGCGCGCCGACACCGCCGCCATCTCGGCCCTGACCCTCTGGCAGGCGGCGGCCGGCGACTGGCGGGAAAGCTAAAGCAAAGACGCCCTCTTGAGGTTCGCAAAGAAAACGCCCAATTGCGCGTTACGAGTTCGCGGCTGGTCGGGGGGAAGGGCCTCTCCCTACTCAATGCGTATGAGACCTTGGGGAGAGACGGCTCATGGCCGACATCGCTAGCCTGCAGGAGCGTCCGCTGACGCTCGACGAACTGACCGCCTATTTCGCCTCGGGCTCCAAGCCCAAGGAGGCCTTCCGGGTCGGGGCCGAGCACGAGAAGTTCGGCTTCTATCTGAACAGCCACGCGCCGGTGCCCTATGAGGGCGACGTCGGCATCCACGCCTTGCTGACCGGCCTGCAACGCTTCGGCTGGAAGCCTGTGATGGAAGGCGAGGTCATCATCGGGCTGGAGCGCAACGGCGCCAATGTCAGCCTGGAGCCCGGCGGCCAATTCGAGCTCAGCGGCGCGCCCCTGCTGACCATGCACGACATCTGTGAAGAGACCGGCCAGCACCTGGACGAGGTCAAGACCGTGGCCGACGAGCTGGGCCTGGGCTTCATGGGTTTGGGCTTCTCGCCGGTGTGGAAGCGCGAAGAGGTGCCGGTGATGCCCAAGGGGCGTTACGTCATCATGCGCAACTACATGCCTAAGGTCGGCGGCCTGGGCCTCGACATGATGCTGCGCACCTGCACGGTGCAGGCCAATCTCGACTTCTCATCTGAAGCCGACATGGTCGCCAAGTTCCGCATGAGCCTGGCCCTGCAGCCCATCGCCACCGCCCTGTTCGCCAATTCTCCGTTTACGGAAGGCAAGCCCAACGGCTTCCTGTCGAGCCGGGCCAATGTCTGGACCGACACCGACGCCGACCGCACCGGCCTGCTGGATTTCGTGTTCGAGGACGGCTTCGATTTCGAGCGCTACGCCCGCTACGCCCTGGACGTGCCGATGTATTTCGCCAAGCGCGGCGACCGTTACATCGACCTGGCCGGCCGCAATTTCCGCGACTTCATCGACGGCAAGATCCCCGAGCTGCCGGGCGAGCGCGCCTCGATCAAGGACTGGGCCGACCACACCACGACCCTGTTTCCGGAAGTCCGCCTGAAGACCTATCTGGAAATGCGCGGCGCCGACGCCGGCCCGTGGAGCAGCCTCTGCGCCCTGCCGGCCCTGTGGACCGGCGTCTTCTATGACGACGCCGCCCTGGCCGCCGCCTGGGACCTCTGCAAGGACTGGACGCCGGAAGATCGCGCCAAGCTGCGCCGCGACGTGCCCAAGCTGGGCCTCAAGGCGATGGTCGCCGGTCGCTCGGCCCAGGACGTGGCCCAGGATTTCGTCGCCATCGCCAAGTCGGGCCTGCGCGGCCGGGCCCACATGAACGGCGGCTTCCTGGACGAGACGATCTATCTGGGCGAACTGGAAGAGATCGCCGCCACCGGCCGGACGCGCGCCGACCGGCTGCTGGAGCTGTATCACGGCGAGTGGAAGGGCGATGTCAGCCGGGTGTTCACCGACTGCGCTTACTGACCTATCTCCGCTCTCCCCGGCGAAAGCCGGGGCCCAGATCGAACCCAGAGAGACTGGTGTGCCTGGCCGGGGCCTGAGGCGCATCATCCCCAAACACTCAGGCTGAATCTGGGCCCCGGCTTTCGCCGGGGAGAGCGGGATTAGTGATAGGGGCTAAGGCCGCGCCTTCCCCGCGCCCCCGACTCCGGCTAAGAACGGAGCATGAACTTTTCCGATCCGTTCCTGATCCTCGCCGTTGTCTTCGCCCTGATGGCCCTGGCCGCCGCCCTGTGGGCGCTGGCCGCCAGCCGCCGCGCCGCCGCCGCCGAGACGCGGGCCTGGCAGCTGAACGAGCGCGTCGCCCAGGCCGACGAGCGGGCGCGGCTGCTGGAGGACCAGTCAGCCACCCAGGCTGAGCTGATCCGCGCCCAGGCCGCCCAGCAGGCGACCATGACCGCCAACACCGTGGCCGAGGCGCTGATCAAGCGGGCCGACGAGAACTTCAAGAGCCGCGAGGCCCTGGCTACGGCCCGACTGGAAGCCCAACTCAAGCCCGTCGCCGAGACGCTTGCCAAGTTCGAAGCCCAGGTCACCGCCGTCGAGAAATCCCGCGCCGAGGAAACCGGCGGCCTCAAGGCCCAGATCGCCGCCCTGATGGAAGCCTCGACCGCCACCCAGTTCGAGGCCCGCAAGCTGTCGGCCGCCCTGCGGCGCGGCGCCGGCGTGCAGGGCCGCTGGGGTGAGCAGACCCTGCGCAACGTGCTGGAGGCCGCCGGCCTCAACAAGCGCTTCGACTTCGAGGAGCAGTTCAGCGTCGACACCGAGGAGGGCCGCCGCCGGCCCGACGTCAAGGTGCGGATGCCCGGCGGTGCGGTGTTCGTGATCGACGCCAAGTGCTCGCTGAACGCCTTCCTGGAAGCCCAGGAAATGACCGAGGAGGGCCTGCGCGAGGCCGCCCTGGTGCGCCACGCCGCCAGCGTGCGGGCCCACATGACCAGCCTGTCGGCCAAGACCTATTGGGACCAGTTCGCGTCGGAAGGCTCGCCCGACTTCGTGGCCATGTTCGTTCCTGGCGACAGCTTCTTGGCCGCCGCGCTCGAGCGTCTGCCCGACCTGATGACCGAGGCCATGGACAAGCGGGTGCTGCTGGTCACGCCCACCACCCTGTTCGCCCTGTGCAAGGCGGTGGCCTATGGCTGGCGGGTCGAGGACCAGGCCAAGAACGCGGCCGCCATCGTCGCGGTGGGGCGCGAGCTCTACAAGCGCGTGGCCGTGATGGGCGCCCATGCCGGCGCGGTGGGCAAGGCGCTGGAAAGCGCGGTCGGCAAATACAACCAGTTCGTCGGCTCGCTGGAGAGCCAGGTCCTGACCCAGGCCCGCCGTTTCGAGGACCTGTCGGTTGATCACGAAGGCAAGGAAATTGCCGAACTGGCGCCGGTGGAACAGGGTGTTCGGGCCCTGACCAAGCTTTCGACGGGACAATCCCCCACCTTGACGCTCGGGAATGAGACCCTTACCTGACAGATATCATGTCTATCCGTCGCATCCTCACCGTCGATAACGCCGCCGATCTGGCCGTGTTGAAGAAGATCTCCACCCCTGTCGAGGCGGTGACTGACGATCTGCGCCGCCTGATGGATGATATGCTGGAGACCATGTACGACGCCCCCGGCATCGGTCTGGCCGCCGTGCAGGTGGGCGAGCCGATCCGCGTGATCGTCATGGACCTGGCCCGCGAGGGCGAGGAGCCGGCCCCGCGCTATTTCATCAATCCCGAGATCCTGTCGACCTCGGAAGAGACGCAAGGCTACGAAGAGGGCTGCCTGTCGGTGCCCGATTATTACGACGACGTCGAGCGCCCCTCGAAGGTGACGCTGCGCTACCAGAACTATCAGGGCGAGACCGTCGTCGACGAGGCCGAGGGCATGTACGCCGTCTGCATCCAGCACGAGATGGACCACCTGGAAGGCGTGCTGTTCATCGACCACCTGTCGCGCCTGCGCCGCGACCGCGCCATCACCAAGGTGAAGAAGGCGCGTCGGGCGGCCTGATCTGATCCTCCCCCTGTGGGGGAGGTGGCCCAGAGGGCCGGAGGGGGCAGCGCGGCCTATGCCGAGAAGTCCCCCTCAGTCGCTCCGCGACAGCTCCCCCGGAGGGGGAGCATCTACACGGCCCTACTTCGTCGCCTCGTGAACCTCTTCCTTGGTTTCCTGGCCCGCCTTCTTGGCGCCGGCCTTGATGTCCGAGCCCGCTTCCTTGGCCGCGTCGCCGGCCTTTTCGCCCGCTTCCTGCATCTTGTCGGTCGCCTTGCCGGCGGCTTCCTTGAGGTCCGCGCCGGCTTCCTTGGTGCTTTCCTTGATCGCCGTGCCGGCTTCCTTGACGTCGGGGTCCGTGGCGATCTCGTGGGCGGCGTCCTTGACGTCGGAGCCCACCGCCTTGGCGCCTTCCTTGATCTGGGTGGCGTGCTGGTCCGAACAGGCGGCCAGCGACAGGGCCGCGGCGCAGACGGCGAACATCAGGGTGGAACGCATGGTGAAGCTCCTGGACGATATGTCGGGCAAACAACGGTCGCCCAAGGTCAAGGTTCCGAACGCGCCGTCCCCGAAGCTTTCCTTGCGGCGTCGGGACGTCTAAACCGCGCCCATGCGCATCGCCTTCCTCGGAACCCCTGATTTCGCCGTCGCCTGCCTGGCCGAACTGGTCGCCTCGGGCCACGAGATCGTCTGTGTCTATTCCCAGCCCCCCGCGCCGCGCGGTCGGGGTCAGGACCTGAAGCCCTCGCCGGTTCACGCCTTCGCCGAGGGCCTGGGCCTGCCCGTGCGCACGCCGGTCTCGATGAAGACGCCCGAAGAGATCGAGGCCTTCCAGGCCCTGGATCTCGACGCCGCCGTCGTGGTCGCTTTCGGCCAGATCCTGGTCAAGGCCGTGCTCGACGCCCCGCGCGAGGGCTGTTTCAACCTGCACGCCTCACTGCTGCCGCGCTGGCGCGGCGCGGCCCCGATACAACGGGCGATCATGGCCGGCGACGCGGTGACTGGCGTCCAGGTCATGCGGATGAGCGAGGGTCTCGACGAGGGCCCGATCCTGATGTCCGAGCAGGTGCGGATCGACAGCGTCGACACCGCCGCCTCGCTGCATGACAAGCTGGCCGCCGTCGGCGCCCGCATGCTGCCCGTGGCCCTGGGGGCCATCGAGCGCGGCGGGGCCCGCGAGACGCCGCAGAGCGAAGAGGGCGTGACCTACGCCAAAAAGATCAAGTCGGCTGAGGCCCGTATCGACTGGACCCGCCCCGCCGCCGAGGTCGACCGCCACATCCGTGGCCTGTCGCCCTTCCCGGGCGCGTGGTTCGAGGCGCCGTCGGACAAGGGCCCGGTGCGCGTGAAGGCGCTGCTGTCTCGCGTCGAGGACGTGCAGGGAGACCCCGGCGCGCTGCTGGACGACAGCCTGCTGATCGCCTGCGGAGACGGCGCGGTGCGCCTGCTGAAGGCCCAGCGTGAGGGCAAGGGCGTGCAGGACGCCGGCGACTTCATCCGGGGCTTTCCGCTGAAGGCCGGAGCTATTCTGGCCTAGGCCTTAAAGCCGAATTCCTCCCCGAGGATCAGCCATAGTGCCTTGGCGCTCTCTTCAGATAGCTGGATGGTTTGGCTGAGTTTCCCCGGGATCGCGCGCTCAGATGATCCATACGTATCAATCTGTAGGATGCGTTTCTGGCCATTCGGGGGAAACACCTTGTAGTGCCCCACTACATAAGTCCCGTGCGCCTGGCCGCTGTCGTTCGGCTTTTTCTCAAAGCTCGTGATAAGCGCCATTCGGAATCCTCTGCTCAGATGAAGCTCACATAGATGCCCCGCTACCGCCTCCTCGTCGAGTATGACGGCCGGCCCTATAACGGCTTCCAGGCCCAGGCGACCCTGCCGTCGGTGCAGGGCGCCATCGAGGCGGCGGTGAAGGCCTTCTGCGGCCAGGACCTGCGGATCGCGGCGGCCGGCCGCACCGACACCGGCGTCCATGCGACGGGGCAGGTGGTCCATGTCGACCTCGAGCGCGACTGGCCCGCCCAGACGGTCATGAACGCCCTGAACGCCCACCTGACGCGCGAGGCGGTCAGCATCCTGGCGTGTGAGATCGCCGAGGGCGACTGGCATGCCCGGTTCTCGGCCAATGAGCGGCGCTATCTCTACCGCATCCTCAACCGTCCCGCGCCGCCGGCGCTGGACAAGGGCCGGGTGTGGCACGTCAAAAAGCCGCTGGACGCGCAGGCCATGCACGCGGCCGCTCAAGCCCTTGTGGGGCTGCACGACTTCACGACCTTCCGCGACATGCACTGCCAGGCCAAGTCGCCGGTCAAGACGCTGGACGTCGCCCGCGTGTGGCGCGAGGGCGAGGCGGTCCATCTGGTGTTCGAGGCGCGCAGCTTCCTGCACCGCCAGGTGCGGTCTATGACCGGCACCCTGGTCGAGGTCGGGATCGGCCGGTGGAGCGCGGACGACGTGCGCGAGGCGCTGGAGGCCAAGGACCGCACGGCCTGTGGACCGGTGGCGCCGGCCGACGGGCTCTATCTGGTGGGCGTGGGGTACGGGGACTAGATCCCCAACCTGCCGAACCGCCGCATGCGGGCCAGCCATTTCAGCCGGCCCCGGCCGCCGATCATTTCCACGCCGCCGATGACCGATTTGCGGATGGGCGATATCCCGGCCAGGCCCAGCATCCCCTTCTCCAGGGCCAGCAGACCGTGTCCGCCGAACATCAGCCAGAAGGCGATGGCGGGCATGCCCATGGTCACGACCAGACGGGCCGATCGTCCCTTGAGTTTGGGGAGGGGGCCCCGGGGGCTCTGCTCCAGGCCGAAGCCGGCGCGGAACACCTGCTCCAGCAGGGCCTTCAGCTTGGCCGGCGTCGCGCCCAGCCACAGCGGAAACAGCACCACGACATGCTGGGCCCACAGGATGTCCTGCTGCACCGCCACGATCGGGGGCGGCGGCGGACTTTCAAATTCCCACTGGCCGGCCAGGAAGGGCGTGTCGAGATCGGCCAGATCGATGCGCCGCACCTCATGGCCCGCCGCCGTCGCGGCGTCGACATAGGCGCTGGCCAGGGCCGAGCTGAAGCGTTCGGGGCGGCAGTCGGGATGTCCCAGAAGGACGAGAATGCGCTTGGCCATGAGGGCCTCCTTCAAGGAGGGCTCTCACGGGCGCCGCGCCGCCGCCTTGATGCGGGTCAAGCGCCTTGCGCTAAAGCACCGAACAGTTGGTCAGCTGGGCGAAGGCCTCCAGCGCCGCTGTTCCGACCACGGACGTTCCAAACCGGTCCAGCTCCGGCGACCAGGCCGTGATCACCGCCTTGCCGGGAACCACGGCCACGATGCCGCCGCCGACGCCGCTCTTGGCCGGCAGGCCGACGCGATAGGCGAAGCTGCCGACGCTGTCATAGATGCCGCAGGTCAGCAGCAGGGCGTTCAGGCGCCGGGTCAGGCGGTCGGGGAAGATGGTCTCCTGGATCACCGGCGAGAAGCCCCCGGCCGCCAGGGGTAGCATCGCCCGGGCCAGCTGCCGGCAACTCATGGTCAGGGCGCACTGGCGGCAATAGGCGGCGACCACGGCCTCGGGGTCGTGGATGATGGTGCCCTTGCCGCGCATCAGGTTGGCGATGGCGCGGTTCTGGTGGGCGGTGGCCAGTTCCGAGGCGGCGACCGCCTCGTCGATCTCGACGGCCTCGTCGGCCAGCACGCTGGCGAAGCCGCGCACCAGGGCGGCGGGATCGCGGACGGTGTCGAGCAGGTGGTCGGTGATCGCCAGGGCGCTGGCGTTGATGAACGGGTTGCGGGGCACGCCGCCTTCCGCCTCCAGCTGGGACAGGTGGTTGAAGGGCGTGCCCGACGGCTCCTTGCCCACGCGCCGCCACACCTCGTCGCCAAAGCGGTTGAGGGCCAGGCCCAGGGCGAAGACCTTGGTGATGCTCTGGACCGAGAAGGGCTCGTCGGCGTCGCCGATCACGTGCTCGCCGCCGTCGATCATCCGCACGGCCATGCCGAACTTGTGGCCGGGCACGGTCGCCAGTTCAGGGATGTAGTCGGCCGGCCGGCCCTTGCCGAAGTGCGGCTTTACCAGCACGGCCACCTCGGCCAGCACCTGATCGATCGAGAACTCGTCCATGCTTCTCTCTCGAATGCTGAGGGACCGCCCTCGTCCTTCGACGCGCTCAGGATGAGGGCTATTGCCAAGGCCCGCAGTAGAAATCCTCATGCTGAGCCTGTCGAAGCACGAGGGTTTCGTGGCTCAGACGGCGAAGGCCTCGAAATAGCGGCGGATCAGGGCGGTGTAGGCGTCGGCGAGGGCGCGCACCTCGTCCACCGGCACCCGCTCGTCGACCTGGTGCATGGTCGAGCCGACCAGGCCGAACTCGACCACGGGGCACAGGGCGCGGATGAACCGGGCGTCGCTGGTGCCGCCGGTGGTGGAGAGTTCGGTGGTGATGCCGGTGGCCTCGCTGACCGCCGCCACGATCACGTCGGTGAACGGGCCGGGCTGCGTCAGGAACGCCTCGCCGCTGATCTTGCACAGCACCTCGGCGCGGGCCTTGAAGCCTTCAGTGGCGACGGCGCATTCGTGCTCGATCCAGGCCTGCAGGTCCTTGCCCTTGTGGGCCGGGTTGAAGCGGATATTGACCCGCGCCCGGGCCGTGGACGGGATCACATTGGTGGCGGTGTTGCCCACGTCGATGGTGGTGACTTCCAGGTTCGAGGGCTGGAAGCCCTCATAGCCCTCGTCCAGCACCCGGCTTTGCAGGCGCGACAGGATCGAGACCAGCATCGGGATCGGGTTGGCGGCGCGATGCGGATAGGCCACGTGGCCCTGCTGGCCCTCGACCGTGATCCAGGCGTTGATGCTGCCGCGCCGGCCGATCTTGACCATGTCGCCCAGCAGGTTGGCGCTGGTCGGCTCGCCGACGATACAATGGTCGATGATCTCGCCCTCGGCGGCCAGGGCCTCGACAACCTTGACGGTGCCGTCCTCGGCCACGCCCTCTTCGTCGCCGGTGATCAGGAAGCTGATCGAACCGGGCGTCTCGGGCATGCGCGAGACGGCGGAGACGAAGGCGGCGATGGCGCTCTTCATGTCGACCGCGCCGCGGCCATACAGAACGCCGTCCCGAATCTCGGCCTCGAACGGCCCGGCGGTCCAGGCCGCGTCATCGCCGACGGGAACCACGTCGGTATGGCCGGCAAAGCAAAGGTTGGGGCGGGCGGTCCCGCGCCGGGCGTAGAGGTTCTCGATCTCGCCGAACTTCATCCGGCGGCAGGCAAAGCCCAGGCCTTCCAACTGGCGCTGCAGGACGTCCATCGCGCCCTCGTCGGCCGGCGTCACCGAAGGTCGGCGGATCAGGGCCTGGGCCAGGTCGACGGGATCGATGCTGACAGGAGCGGGAGCGGGGCTGGTCATGATGCTGGCTTTAAGCTTCCCTCCCGTCTGACGCAAACCACGCAAGTCTCTTCCACGGATACCCATGCCCAAGATCGATATCGACAAGGCGCCGACCCGGTTCGGCACGGCCTATCCCCCGCCGTTCGACGCGCCGTGCCAGGGCCGCCAGCGGTGGAAGCTGGGCGACGCGGCGGGTCTGACCCAGTTCGGCGTCAACCTGATGCGCCTGCCGCCGGGCCAGTGGACCAGCCAGCGCCACTGGCACACCGCCGAGGATGAGTTCACCTGGGTGATCGAGGGCGAGGTGGTGCTGGTCGAGAACGAGGGCGAGACGATCCTGCGGGCCGGCGACTGCGCGGGCTTCAAGGCCGGGGTCGCCAACGGCCACCACATCCAGAACCGCTCCGACACGGTGGCCGTGCTGCTGGAGATCGGCACGCGCGCGCCGGAAACGGACGGCTGCGACTATCCGGACATCGACCTGATCCTGCGCGAGGGCGAGGAAGGCTACTGGCATCGCGACGGGACGCCGTATGCGGTCGAGGGTGGGCGCAAGCGTTAGGCAGCCTGAATGGACTTGACGTAGGTCAAGGTCGAGCGCGCCTGATGGGCCTTGGCTAACGGCCCCCAGGAGATGCCCCATGCTGAGTCACCGCGAGCGCCATCTGATCGAACGGATCGGCTGGCTGCGGGCCGCCGTGCTGGGGGCCAATGACGGGATCGTCTCGACCGCCAGCCTGATCGTCGGCGTCGCCGCCGCCGCCCAGGGGCGGGGCGAGATCCTAGTGGTCGGGGTCGCGGGGCTGGTGGCCGGCGCCATGTCGATGGCCGCCGGCGAATATGTCTCGGTCAGCTCCCAGGCCGACACCGAACGCGCCGACCTGGCGCGCGAGAGGGCCGAGCTGGACACCCAGCCGGACTCCGAACTCGATGAACTGGCCGGCCTATATGTGGCGCGCGGGGTTGAACCGGCGGTCGCCCGCGTGGTCGCCAGCCAGCTGATGGCCAAGGACGCCCTGGGCGCCCATGCCCGTGAGGAGCTGGGCATTTCCGAGATCACGACCGCCCGGCCCATTCAGGCGGCCCTGACCTCGGCGGCGACCTTCGCCACCGGCGCGGCCTTGCCTCTGGTCACGGCGATCATCGTGCCGGCCGGCGTCATCGTCGCGGCGGTGTCGCGGCGGGCGCCGGGCGCAGCGGCAGCGTTCGGGTGCGAAGGCCGGCGGGGCGAACGTCGTGGAAGGCTACCGCCCGGGTGACCTTCTGGGGCGCGATCGCCATGGCCCTGACCGCCGGGGTCGGCGCGGTGTTCGGGGTCTCGGCCTGACGGGCAGGAGCGTTGTAGATTGACTTTAGCGCGACTGTCAGCGACAAGCACGCAGAGGTGGTTCTTCTTTTGTTCCGTTGACTAGAAGCATCAGGAAGATTCAACTCCGATTCGGAGATAGCTCGTGCCCGCATCTACAGTCCAATTCGACCGCGAGAAGTTCAAGGAGGCCATCCTCTTTCTGGCCTCCTATTGCCCGCCGGAAGAGCTGGGCAATGTGAAGCTTCACAAGATGCTCTACTTCGCGGACATGATGAATTTCCTTGAGGAAGGTCGCCCTTTGACGGGCGTGGACTATCTCAAGCAAAAGTTCGGTCCTACCGCGCGGCACCTAACCTCCGCAGTCGAGGAATTGACGCGTGACGGCAGCTTGACGGTCAAAGAGGCCGAGTATCACGGCTTCTTCAAAAAAGACTACGTCGCGGCGCAGCCATTTAAGCCATCTCGCCTCGCGGAGCGGGAAGTCGCCTTGCTGGAAGAAGTCGCTGATTTCGTTCGAGGCAAGACGGCCAGGCAGATCAGCGAAATCAGCCATAACGCGGCTTGGGATGCGGCGGAGTTGGGCGAGGTCATCCCATACTTCACCGCGTTGCAACTGGTGCCTGTCGAGGTGACCGATGTGGATCGTGCATGGGCGTTAGAAACGGCTAAGATCCATGCGAACGCGAGCCCCTTCTGAGCGGCCGCCTTTCTCGATCAGCCATTCAGAGCTTTTCGAGGAAGCAGTTTACGCGCTGCAGCGGCAATTCCCGTTCATCGATGACGGTGTGCAGAACCTTGAATGGCTACTGTGTCGATCGCCGTTCAACAACGAGCGTTGTCCCGCCTTCGAGGGGCGTGACATCTTTATTGCTGTCGGACCCCGAACGCCCAGGTCGCCCAGCTTTCGAGTTCTCTACGAGGTTCGCGACCGGAAGATCTTTCTCTGGCACCTCTCGGTGCGAGAGCCTTAGTCCCGCAGCAGGTCGTTGATTGAGGTCTTCGACCGCGTCTGGGCGTCCACCGTCTTGACGATCACGGCGCAGTAGAGGCTGGGGCCGCCGTTCTTGTCGGGCAGGCTGCCGGGCACCACGACGCTGTAGGGCGGCACCTTGCCGATGTGGATCTGGCCGGTGGCGCGATCGACGATCTTGGTCGAGGCGCTGAGGAACACGCCCATCGACAGGACCGAGCCCTCGCCGACGATCACGCCCTCGACCACTTCCGAACGGGCGCCGATGAAGCAGTTGTCCTCGATGATGGTCGGGTTGGCCTGCAGCGGCTCCAGCACGCCGCCGATGCCCACACCGCCCGACAGGTGCACGTTCTTGCCGATCTGGGCGCACGAGCCGACGGTGACCCAGGTGTCGACCATCGTGCCTTCATCGACATAGCCGCCGATGTTCACGAACGACGGCATCAGGATGACGTTCTTGCCCACATAGGCCCCGCGACGGACGATCGCGCCGGGCACGGCGCGGAAGCCGGCGACCTCGAAATTGGGGGCCTCCCAGCCGTCGAACTTGTTGGGCACCTTGTCCCACCACGGCCCGACCGCGCCGCCCAGGGTGCCGGCGCGCATGACGGTGTTGGGGTTGAGGCGGAACGACAGCAGCACGGCCTTCTTCAGCCACTGGTGGGTGACCCATTCGCCGTCGATCTTTTCCGAGACCCGGGCCTTGCCGGCGTCGAGCAGCAGCAGCGATTCCTCGACAGCCGTACGGACGGGACCGGTGGTGGCCACCGAGACGCCGTCGCGGGCGTCCCAGGCGGCTTCGACTTCGGTCTGCAGGTCGGCCAAAGAAATGGAGGGGAGGCTGACGGTGGTCATGGCAGGAGGTCCTTCAGGCGCGCCGAGGTCAGGAACCCGGCGAGGTCGTGCGTGCGATGGTGGACGAATTCCGAGGTCGAGGCGGCCGCGTGGGCGCCGACCAGGATGGTGGTCATGCCCATCCGGGCGGCGGGAACCAGGTTCTTCTCGCTGTCCTCGAAGAACGCCGCCGCCGGGGGATGGATCGCGTGACGCTTGGCGATCTTGTCGAAGGTGGCCAGGGCCGGCTTGGGCACATAGTCGGCCGTCTCGATGGCGAAGACGTCCTCGAACAGATGGTCCAGGCCCAGATGGCCCAGAACGCGCTCGGCGTGGCCGAGCGAGCCGTTGGTGAAGATCAGCCGCCGTCCGGGCAGGCGGTCGATGGCGTCGCGCAGGGTCGCATCGGGGACCAGGCGGTCCATCGAGACGTCATGCACCTCGTCGAGGAACGCCTTGGGGGCCATGCCGTGATGCGCCATCAGCCCGGCCAGGGTGGTGCCGTGCTCCTGGTAATACTTCTTCTGCAGCGCCCGGGCCTCTTCGCGGGGCAGCCCGGTTTCGCGCTCGACGAAATCGGTCATCCGCCCCTCGATCAGGGCCATGTATTCGCTCTCGGCGGGATACAGGGTATTGTCGAGGTCGAACAGCCAGGTCTCGATATGGGCGAGGTCGGCGCTCATTTGGAAATGAGCGTACCCGCGCCATGTTCGCTGAACAGTTCCACCAGCATGGCGTGCGGGCGACGGCCGTCCAGAATGACCACGGCCTCGACGCCCGATTCCACGGCGTGGATGGCGTTTTCCAGCTTGGGGATCATGCCGCCGCTGGCGACGCCGCTTTCGATCAGGCCGCGCGCTTCCTCGATGGTCATCTGACGGATCAGTTGGCCATTGGCGTCCAGCACGCCGGCGATGTCGGTCAGCATCAGCATCCGCTTGGCCTTCAGCGCGCCCGCGAGCGCGCCGGCCACGGTGTCGGCGTTGATGTTGAAGGTCTGGCCGGCCTCGGACACGCCGATCGGGGCGATCACCGGGATGTAGTCGGTTTCCGACGACAGCAGGGCCTGGATGATATGCGGATCGACCTTGGTCGGCTCGCCCACGAAGCCCAGGTCGACGACCTGTTCGATATTGCTGTCAGGGTCGCGCTTGGTGCGGGTCACCTTCTCGGCGGTGATCATCCGGGCGTCCTTGCCCGACAGGCCCACGCCCCGGACGTCGGCTTCGGCGCCGGCCAGGGTGATCCAGTTGGCGATTTCCTTGTTGATGGCGCCCGACAGGACCATCTCGGCCACTTCCATCGTCGCCTCGTCGGTCACGCGCAGGCCGTCGATGAAGGTCGACTTTACGCCCGCCCGCTCGAGCATGCGGCTGATCTGCGGACCGCCGCCGTGGACGACCACGGGATGGACGCCCAGCAGTTTCAGCAGCACCGCGTCGGCGGCGAACACCTTGGCCACGTCTTCCTGGCCCATGGCGTGACCGCCGTATTTGATCACCACCGTCTCGCGGTCATAGATCTGGATGTAGGGCAGGGCTTCGGCCAGGGTCTTGGCGGTGGCCCAGCCCGCTTCCTCGGCGGCGTCGGTCAAGGTTGCGGATCCTGTGCGAAAAGGGCGGGTCTCGATAGCGGACCCCGCCCCCCCTGTCACTTAAAACAGGATGGGGAAAACAGCTCAGGTCGCCTTGCGGTCGAAGCGCCATTTCATGATCAGCACCGCCGACGACATCGTCAGGCAGGCGAGGTTGGACGCCACGACCGGCCACGCCTGGATCATCACGCCATAGGCCGTCCAGCAGGTGAAGCCGATCACGGTGGCGATGTAGGTGCGCAGCGACACCGACGAGGCGTCGCGTTCCTTCCAGATCTTGAAGATCTGCGGGGCGAAGCTGGTGATCGACAGAAGGGCCGCCGTCACGCCCACCGCGACGGCCGCCGGCGAGGCGGCCACGGTCAGCCGGACTTGGAGAGGTCGTTCAGGCCCCACAGCGCCAGATATTCCGGCGACAGGGTCAGGCCGATGGGGAAGGCCGGGGGCCTGTCCCTCGCGCATGCAGATGGTCAGATATTCCAGCGCCATCTTCACGCCGTTGCTGGAATAGGGCTTGCCGATCACGCCGCACGCTCCGGCGAAGTCGTCGGGCAGGCGCTTGACGTTGGCGGTCATGAACAGGGCCACGGCCCCGCAGTCGGCATGGATGGTGCGGGCCACCTCGACGCCGGTGGGGCCGTCCCGCGGCGCGCCTGCCATACAGGTGGCCAGGTCGGGGTTCAGGTCGCCGTCAGACCGGCTCGAGTATGGGTCAGAGCGATCCCTTGGTCAGCGAGCAGCAGCCGGCCTCCTCGAGCAGGAACTCAAGCTCGGTGGCCAGCAGGACCTCGTCTTCGACAATCAGAACGCCGAGCGGTTGCTCGTTCATGACACATCCTCGCCCGAGCTAATGATGCGCGCCGTTTACGGGCAAGTTGATCACAACGCGCGTACCGGGCGAGGCGTCCGTGGTCTCGCACCTGGCCTTCAGCTGCTGGCAGAGCAGCTGAACGATCGTCAGTCCGAAGCCGGACGTACTCGCCGAACTTCCCCTACCAACGCCGTCGTCGGTGATTTCGATCCGGAAATCGTTGTCCGCCCGGATGATGCCCACGAAAATCCGGCCGGCCCGGCTGTCCGGGAAGGCGTGGCGCATGGAATTGGACAGCAGCTCATTGATCACAAGCGCCAGGGGCGCGGCCTTGGCCGCCGCCACGTCGACGCGCTCCAGATCGAGGTTGAACTGGATATCGTCACGCCCGCCGCTGCCCATCACATCGGCCACCAGGTCGCGCACGAAGGCCGAGACGTCGAAGCGCTCGACGTCATCGCTCTGGAACAGGCGGCGGTGGACGGTGGCGATGGCGTTGACCCGGTCCAGCATGCCGCGCATGGCCGCCTTCACCGCCACGTCCGAAACCCGGCGGTTCTGCAGCAGCAGCAGCGACGAGATGAGCTGGAGGTTGTTCTTGACCCTGTGGTCCACCTCATGGAGCAGGGCGGTCTTCTGCTCCAGCGCCTGGGTCAGCTCCCGGGTGCGCTCGGCGACCAGTCTTTCCAGGTCGAGCCGCGAGGTTTCGGAGACATCCGTCATGTGATCGGCCGATCTGGCATTCAATCCCCCGCGCCATCCCTCAGCATCGCGCCTAACGCGCAGGGATGCCGCAGGTTCCCGCTATGTCGGGTTCCCAACATGACCCAAAAAGAGCGCGGCGTGAATCCCGTCGGGATTCACGCCCGCGCGCGCGAGACGACAAAGGGGGAGGAACCGCCTCGCGATCAGCGGTCGGCGCGAGCGCCTATTTCGGCTGGTAGATCTTGTCGAACAGGCCGCCGTCGGCGAAGTGCGTGGCCTGCGCCTTCTTCCAGCCGCCGAAGGTGTCGTCGATGGTCACCAGCGGGATCGCCTTGAACTTGCTGGCGTATTTGGCCGCCGCCGCCGGACTGCGCGGGCGGTAGTGGTTTTTGCCGATCAGGTCCTGGGCCAGCGGGCTGTAGAGGAAGTTCAGATAGCCCTCGGCGGCCAGGCGGGTCTTGTGGCGGTCGACGTTCCTGTCGACGATCGCGACGGGCGGCTCGGCCAGGATCGACAGCGACGGATAGACGATGTCGAACTTGCCCGGCAGTTCCTCCTGCGCGAGATAGGCCTCGTTCTCCCACGACAGCAGCACATCGCCGATGCCGCGCTGGGTGAAGGTGGTGGTCGCCCCGCGCGCGCCCGTGTCGAGGATCGGCACGTTTTTGAACAGTTTTTCCAGATAGGCCTGGGCCTTGGCCGCATTGCCGCCGGGTTGCTTCAGCGCCCAGGCCCAGGCGGCCAGATAGTTCCAGCGCGCCCCGCCCGAGGTCTTGGGATTGGGGGTGATGACGTCGACCCCGTCCTTGATCAGGTCGCTCCAGTCCTTGATCTTCCAGGGATTGCCCTTGCGGACCAGGAACACGATCGTCGAGGTGTAGGGCGTGGAGTTGTTGGGCAGGCGCGACTGCCAGTTGGCCGGCAGCAATTTGGCCTTGGCGGCGATCTCGTCGATGTCGTAGGCGAGCGCAAGCGTGACCACATCGGCCTGCAGGCCGTCGATCACCGAGCGGGCCTGCTTGCCCGAGCCGCCGTGGCTCTGGTTGATGGTCAGGGTCTGGCCGACCTTTTCCTTCCAGTACTTGGCGTAGGCGGCGTTGACGTCCTTGTAGAGCTCCCGCGTCGGGTCATAGCTGACGTTCAGCAGGGTCAGTGGCTTGACGCCCTGGGCCGACGCCGGACCGCCCATCATGGCGGAGGTCGCCAAGGTCGCTGCGCCCGCCGAGACGCCCGTCAGGACACCGCGGCGAGAGGGGGACTTTGAGAATTCGCTCATGAGGACGATCCTTCGTGGAGGTCTTATGGGTGGGTTAGCCGCGTCTGGTGACTAGAACGCGAACTGGCTGCGGAAGTTGACGGCCTGATAGTCCTGGCTGAGCGCAACCAGACCGCCGGCCGGGTCCTTGCGGTCGATGCTGACGTCCAGATAGTTCAGCGAGAACTTGGTCACCGAATTGGGGAACCAGTTGACGCCCACTGTCGAGATCGTCTGTTCGCCGCCGCGCACGCGATCGGCCGCCAGGGCGGCGTTCTCGTGGTGGTTCAGATCGAGAACCGAGTAGCGGGCCGCCAGTTCCCAGGCGCCCCACTGGCCCTTCTTCGGGTCGAAGGGTTTGGCGATCGTCGGCGCGTCGAAGGCGAAGGTTCCGGTGTTGTACTTGCGGCTCTCGCCGGTCAGCACCAGGCCGCCCTCGACGTACCAGCCCGTGAACTTGGGATCGCTGACGCCGGCGGCCGCGTTGCGGCGTTCGATCTTGTAGTCGAAATACTCGCCCTGGATCAGCAGGTTCTTCTTCTGGGCCGCCAGTTCCAGGCCGTAGTGATGGGCGCCGGCCGCATCGATCGAACCGGAGCCGATCAGCTGCTGGCCATCGACCCGCAGTTCGGGGCGGTCCTGGAGGGTGACGCCATAGGCGCCGGTCACGGCCGTGGTCTGGGCCGGGGTGATCACGCCGCTGGCGTTGACGCCGGCATGGATCAGCCAGTCCTGGCCCTTCAGCGGCGTACCGGCCAGGCGGAGGACATAGCCCAGTTGCTCATCGAAGGTCTGGGCGTCGCCGGCCTTGGCGCCGGTCACCGCGCCGGACAGGATCCAGCGCTCACCCACCGTCTGGGCCTGCAGGCTGATGCGGCGATCCGCGCCGGCCAGGCCGCGCGCGGCCTCGGCCGCCGACGGGCGCTCGGGGAACAGGGAGCCGTTGGTCGAGGCGGCGTCTTCCAGGCCCACATTGGGGGCGAAGGCGCCGACCTTCACCTTGAAGGGCGCGTAGTTGTACTGGAGATACAGCTCCTGCAGCACGGTCGAGCCGTCCGTGCCGGCGCCGCCGAAGTCGAGCAGGATGCCGTAGTCGAAGACCTTGAACGCCTTGCCGTCGACGCCGAGGCGACCGCGACGGAAATTGGTGCCGCTGTTGAGGTCGCGGGCGTTGCCGAGCACGGCCGGCAGGCCCTTGTCCTGGTAATACTGGGCGACATCCAGCTGCATGACGCCGTGGAAGGTGGCGCTGAAGGCGCCGTCGCCCGAGGCGATGGTCGGCTTGCCGCCGGCGATGCTGACCGTGGTGGCGCTCTGGGTGGCGCGGACGTCCTTGAGGCCGGCGGCGGTGGCGGCCTTGAGATCGGCGATCTGGCCGGAAAGCGCTTTGAGCTGGGCTTCGAGGGCCGCGATGCGCGCCTCGGCGTCGGCGGGCGCGGACGTCTGGGCAGAGGCGGCGCCGGCCATCGCCATGAAGGAAACGCCTGCGATGAGCGCAACGCGCAAGGCGGTTTTGGTGGTGGTCATTGGTCTTCCCCTTCCGGCGCCGCGAGGGCGTCGGCCTGCTGTTGATAGGGAAGACGATTATTCCTAGTTCTTAAATAGAGATTAGGAAATGCAGCTTTGAGATTTTCTGGAGGCGTGACCGATCGTCGCGGTCTCGCCACGAATCTTGTTTAAAAGCAATGAGATGTAAGGTTTCCAAGGGTTTAACTCAATCCGTCGGCGGATCGAATTGGCCTTGGGGAGGGGCCGGCGGGCGTTGCGACGCCCGCCGGATCCGTCTTTAGAACATCGCCCGGCCGGCGAGGCGCAGGTTGTAGCGCTTCTGCTTCTTGGCGGCTTCGGCGCCGCCCTCGAGGGCCAGGTACGACATCGGCGTGCCGGCCTTGAGCGAGAAGCCCAGGGTCACGGCGCCCTGCTTGTCGTCGAGGGCCGCCAGGGTGAAGGGATTGCCGCCGGTGAAGTGGGCGGTGGTGGCGCCCACCTCGCCCGCCAGGGTCTTGCGATAGCCGACCCGCACTTCCGGGCGCCACCAGACGTCCTTGCCGTAGTCGGCGCCGAACGCGATGCCGAACTCGCCCGACAGGTTGCTGGAGTTGCGGCGCGCGATCGATTGGGCGCTGCCCTTGCCGGCGGTGGTGCTGGCCTGTTCGGTATGAGCGCCTTCGCGCAGCATGACATAGTCCACCCGACCCTCGGGGCGGGCGAAGTAGCGACCGAACTTGGCTTCATAGGCCGCGCCGGCGAACAGGTTGGCCGTGGCGGCGTTCCAGTCGGAGCTGTACTTGCGGATCAGGTCCGCCACGCCGTCGCCGCTGGCGTCCGGGGTGATGAAGCGACGTTCGCCGTCGAACCAGCCATAGCCGGCGCCGCCGCCGGCGTTGAGGGTCAAGCCGCCGATCGACCGACGCCAGTAGGCGCCGCCCTGCACGAACGAGGCGGTGGTCTGCTCGCCGACCTGGGCGCGGGTGTCGTGTTCCTCGACGTTCACATAGGCCAGGGTCAGGCCCAGCGCCCCGCCCGCGTCGCCCATGGCCTCATAGCCGGCCACGAAGCCGAAGGCCTGATTGTCCGAGCCCTGGGTCGGGCCGTCGTCGCGGCGGACCAGCGAGTTGATTTCCTGGATCCAGATGCTGTCGGGGCCATAGCGCTCGCCCTTGTCGGGGCGGGCGGCGGTGGCGGCCGAGATCATCTGGTTGGCCGACTGCAGCGAGGCGAACAGACCCTCGCCCTGATCGGGCAGCATCTGGTCGTACAGGTTCAGGAAGCCGTCCTTGCCGTTCTGGGCCAGGAAGCTGGTGGCGATTTCGCTGTCATTGCCCAGGGCCGCGAACACGGCGTCATAGGCGCCGGCTTCGGAACGGCTCATGCCGATCTCGGCGGCGGTGCGGCGACGCACGTCGATATAGACGTTGGTGGCGTCCGAGCGGCCCGAGGCGACATACAGATAGGGCGAATCGGCCAGCAGGCCGTTGCCCAGCGCGCCGACCGTCAGCGTGCCGGCCGTGACGACGGTGTAGGTGGTCGGCTGCTTGACCAGGCCCGTCAGGCGAATGCCCAGTTCGGCGCCGCTGGCGATGTTGGCCGCGCCGGAAACCGCCAGCTTGGTGTTGGTCCCCGCCGTCGGATCGGCGGTGAACAGGATCTTGCCGGTCGAGCCGACATTGAGGCTGGTGGCGTTGATCGTCGCGGCGTTGGCGATGCCCAGGCTGCCCTTGCCGACGGTGATGGCCAGACGGCCGTCGCTGTCGGTCAGATTGCCCAGGGCCAGCGCGCCGCCGTCGATGGTCAGGCGGTCAGCGCCCGCCCCGAACGACATCGAGCCGATCAGGCTGCCGCTCAGCACGCTCAGGCTGTCGTCGCCGGCGCCGAACAGGACGTCGCCGATGATCGCCGAGGCGGTGGGGGCGGTGGCCGCGCCGGTAGTGGTGGTGACGGTGTCGGTCGACGGGAACGTGCTGGTCGACGCGAAGGACGTCGGCCCCGACTGGGTGACGCTGACGCCGGAGGCGTTGGCGCGCAGGTCGATGGCGATGGCCGAGCCCGTCGCGGTCACGGTGGCGGCGGCGCCCGTGTTCGTCGTGGTGGGCGCGGCGATCAAGGCGCGGATCGTGCCGGTGTTGGTGATCGTCTTCAGCGTGCCGGACTGGTCGAGAATGGCGACGGAGTCGCCGGTTTCACCGGTCCGCAGGGAGGTGATGGCGTTGGCGTTGTTCAGCGTCGTGACGGCGGCGCCGGTTCCGATCACGATCGCACGGGCGCTGCCGGTGACGCCGGACGCCGCATAAGAGCTGGAATTGGCGGTGATGGCGCCGCGATTGAGGATCGTGTTGGCCGAGGCGCCCGATCCCAGCTGCAGGCCGGTGGCGTCGGCCTCGACGGCGGTCGCGGTGATCTGGCCGTCGTTGCGAACGCCGCCGGCGAGGGTGGTGCTGAAGCCGCCCGTGCCGCCGCCGATCTGCACGCCGGTGGCGCTGACCTTGTCATAGATGCCCGAGGCGGTGATCGAGCCCTTCGCGACCAGGCCAAAGGCCAGGTCCGAGGCGCCGACGGCGCCCAGGGTGACGTTGCGGCTATTGGAGCCGATCAGCAGCGCCGGCGCATTTCCATAGCTGGTGATGCTGGAAGTGCCCGAGGTCGACGAGGACGTGCTGGTTGTGGTGATATTGCCGTCGGCGCCCACGACGGTGGAGTTGCTGACGCCTTCGCAGCAGCAGCCCGCCGCCGACATCGCCGCCGACTCGAACGGCGGGGCCGCCCTTGAGCAGGTCGTCGGCGTCCAGCGCGTCGAGCGCGGACTTGGTGCCGGAGCGCGAGGTGTAACGGAAGCCGGTCGCCGTCACCGAGCCGTTCAGGGTCGCCGCGCCGCTGATATTGGAATCCAGCGCCGCGCCGACGGCGTTGGCGCCCTGGACGCTGATCCCGCCGCCGAGCGTGACCTTGCCCGTGACCGGGGCGTTGACGCGCACGCCGGTGGCGTTGTCGCCCAGGACGGTGATCGATCCGCTGTTGGTGAGGTTGCCGATCAGCTGGCTTTCCAGCGAGACGCCGGTCGAGTTGTTGCCCTCGATCGAGATCGTGCCGGCCGAGTCATTGACGATGTCGCCGGTAAAGGCGCCGGCGCCGGTCAGGCGGATGCCGAAGCGGTTGCTGCCGGTGGCGAAGGCGCCGTCGATGTCGCCGTCCGAGTCGGTGTCGGTCGGGGTGTAGTCCTCGGTCAGCGAAATCGCGTTGGAGTTGGTCAGCGATCCCGTCCTGCCGCCCAGAAGCAGCACGCCGGTCGAATCGTTGACCCCGACCGTGGCCAGGGTCCCCAGGTTAGTGACCTTGTTGTTGCTGTCGAGGGTGATCAGGGCTCCCGACGCGGTGAGCTTGATAGACCCGTCCGCCGCCACCTTGACGTCGTCGGCCGCCGTTCCCGTCGCCGTGGAGGTGGCGATCGGGGTTGTACGGGCCGTCGAGACCGTGGTTTCAGCCGAAGCGCCGAACGCCAAAGCCAGGATAGGAGCGGCTGCGACTGTCGCGACCAGGACCTTGCGCTTCATTACGTACGTTACCTCGGAGAAGAACCCAGACCCTAACTTGCGTCACGTTGCGGCGAAATTGCGGTAGGCGACGCGACGGACACGCATTAGAGCGGCCAACCGTCTATCGCATGGCGTATCAGGGCGCCATATCTGGTTCGTCGAATCCCTTCCGGCGAGAATCGAGGCGCGATGTCCATGTCGCCGGCGAAACAATCTTTCCTGACCGGCCCGCGTCTGGCGGCGCGGTCGATCCTGCCCGTCATGGTGGGGCCCGCGACGATCCTGATCCTGGCCATGACCGGCGCGGTCCAGTCCGGCCCGGGCGTTCTGGCGGCGATCGCGGCCGGGGCCGGCGGGCTTTATCTCAACGCCCGGCGTCGCGCGGCCGAGGCGCAGGTCCACCCCGTCGCCGACCTGGCTAGCCCACCACCCGCTCCGGCGCGGCCAAGTCGGGCGGCGCGCCGTTCGCCACGATCCTGGAGCGTCTGCCCGATCCGCTGATGGTGATCGCCGCCGAAGAGGCCGACGACCTGACCGGCCGCCGCTTCGTTTTCGCCAACGCCGCCGCCCGTGAACTTTTCCGCATTCAGCGCGAGGGAACCCTGCTGGTCACCGCCGTGCGCAACCCCCAGGTGCTGGAGGCTGTGGACGAGGCCCTGTTCGGCGAGATCGAGCGGGCCGTGGAATATGAGACCGGCGGAACCCAGGGTCGTTCGTGGATCGCCTATGCCCGGCCGCTCAGTGAGGGCGCCGACGGCACGCGCCTGGCCCTGCTGGTGATGCGCGACGAGACCGACGCCCGCCGCAGCGAGCGCACCCGCGCCGACTTCCTGGCCAATGCCAGTCACGAACTGCGTACCCCTTTGGCCTCGCTGTCGGGCTTCATCGAGACCCTGCGCGGCCACGCCAAGGACGACGCCGGGGCCCGCGACAAGTTCCTGGGCATCATGCTGGCCCAGGCCGAGCGGATGTCGCGGCTGATCGACGACCTGATGAGCCTGTCGCGTATCGAGCTGAACGAGCACATCGCACCGCTGGGCCGGGTGGACCTGGCCATGGCCGCCATCGACGTCATCGACGCCCTGGCCCCCCAGGCCCGGGAAAAGGCCGTCGGCTTCGACCCCGTCCTGCCGCCGCGCGGCGCGGCGATGGTCGAGGGCGACCGCGACCAGATCATCCAGGTGATTCAGAACCTGATCGACAACGCGATCAAATATACGCCGCGCGACGGGGTGGTGCGGATCGAGCTCTATCCCGGCCTGACCGCCGACGCGGCCGCCGCGCCGCGTGACCCGGCGGCCGCGCGGATGTCGCTGCTGACGCCCGACCACGCCGCCGGCGAGCGCTACGCCACCCTGCGCGTCACCGACCGGGGTCCGGGCCTGGCCCGCGAACACCTGCCGCGCCTGACCGAACGCTTCTATCGCGTTGAGGGCCAGAAGAGCGGCGACCGGTCCGGCACGGGTCTGGGCCTGGCCATCGTCAAGCACATCATGAACCGCCACCGCGGCGGCCTGACCGTCGAGAGCGTGCAGGGCGAGGGCGCGATGTTCGGCGTCTACCTGCCGATGTGCAAGGCGGGCGCCCAGGTCGGGCCGGCCGTCGCCGCGCCGGCGGAGGCTTAGGGCGGGGAGGCGGCCGTCTAAAACCATGGGAGGGCGACTTGCGGAGCATTTCGTCGTGGCTCGCTGTCATGTTCGGTCTGACGCTCGCGATACTCGAGGTGGTTCGCAATTGGGGCGCCTGGCAGTGGTGGCCGTTCTGGGTGGTGGACTATATCGCGGCCGCGATGCTTATCGCTGGCGGCTTGATCGCCCTGAGGCGAGGCGCGACTCATCTGCTTTGTGCAGCGTGGAGCTTCGCTTGCGCAATGTTTTGGATGTCCTTCTTTGCTCACCTGGACGGAACCTTGAAGGCAGGTTCGGCGGTCAGCATGCGCGAGCAGTCGATGACGACGGCTACTGGCGTCATGTTGGCGATTACAGCAGTCGGGATGATTTCCGCGCTGCTGGCCGATAGCTCCGATAAGCCTCGACGTTGATGCGGCAGATCTGGCGAACGTCCAACTTGGGTTGAGGAGCGCCTTCGCCGGCGCGCGATTCGCCGAGCGAGGTCGCGACTCTAGGCCAGAATCTGCAAGCCGTGCTTCTGGACGATCGTCAATAGCTTGAGCGCCACCCCGCTGGGCTTCTTGGCCCCGGCCTCCCACTTCTCGACGGTGCTTTCGCTGGTGTTGAGATAGCGCGCGAAGACTGGCTGACTGACATGATTGCTCTCGCGGAGCTGCTTGATCTGCGCGGGCTCGATCATCGGCGGCACGGTGAGGCACGTGGCGTCAAAGTCGCGCATGGTGGCCTTGTCGATCGTGCCGGCCCGGTGCATCCCGGCGACATTGTCATGGATCGCCTCGAAGGCGTCGCTCTTAAACTTGCGTTTGGTCATGACAGATTTCCACAATCACCTTGGCCTCTAGCTCCTTGTCGATCTCTACGTCGGTCTTCTGGGCGTAGAGATCGGCCAGCTTGCGGAAGGCCTTCAATTCGTCGTCGTCGATATTCGCCCTGTCCTTCTTGGCGAACAGATAGGCGTAAACCCAATACCGTCGGCCCTTGGCCAGGATGATGCTGCGGCTACGGTTCTTGTCGAGACGCTTCTTGAACACCCCGCCGCCCAGATCGTCGGCCTGGCCAGCCATCGCCGCCGCCACCGCCGCGCAAAGCTCGCTGTCCTTGATCACGGCTTTCTTGGCGGCCTTGGTGAACCAAGCCGTCTTGAAGACTCGCGCGACTTCCCTAGCCTCGGCCATGACTGATATGTAGCACTAAGTGCTACCCCATTCAATCGCAGGACATTTGCGTCAAGACGCGTCAGGGGTTGTTGTCCTCAGAACGTCCGCCGGACCCGCAGCGAGACGAAGGTGTTCGGGTCGATGGCGCGGTCCTCGACGAAGGACACCGGCCGGGTCGTGCGATCGGCATAGACGATGCGCCGCTGGGTGAAGTCGTCCCACAGGTTCAGCTGGGCGCGGATGGCCAGGGTCGGGGTCGGCTTGTATTCGACGAAGGCCTCGTAATATTTCGCACCGCGCCAGGTGCTGGTCTGATCGGGGTCATAGGTGCCCTGGCCCAGCAGCGGCAGCCAGTTGATCCCCCACTGCGGTCTTGTAGCGGACCAGGTCCTGCTGGAAGCCCAGATTGGCCTGGGTGGGGCGAACGTGGGAGATCGGCCGGTCCTTGCCCGTGGTCGGGTCGGTGACGTGGCTCTCGTTCCAGTCGTTCTTGAAGGTGAAGCGGCCGCCGGGGATGCCCAGCTTGTCGACCGGCAGGACGATGTCCACCGACAGCTTGTCCAGGGTGCCGTTGCCGATATTGCCCGTCGCCGACAGGCCGCCCGGCAGGGGCAGGCGGTCGATGACGTCGATGATCTTCTCGTGGCTGTAGCCGATCGAGATGATGCCCTCGCCCAGGAACCGGCGCTCATAGGTCAGCTCGGCGATCCAGCGCTGCTCGGGCTCCAGATCGACATTGCCGCCATAGACATTGCTGTCCTCCAGATCGGACGAGGCGGCGAAGTCCTCGAAGTCCAGCTGGCCCAGCTCGCGCTCGAACCGGAAGCGCAGCTGGTTCTTCTCGACCGGCGTCCAGGTGGCCAGGAAGCGCGGCTTGGCGAAGAAGAAGCTCTTTTCCTGATCCGCGTCGCCCGACTGCTTCAGCGTCGAGGTTTCCAGACGCAGGCCGCCTTCCAGCGACAGCTTGGGGTTTGCCCGCCAGGTCACCTTGGAGAAGGCCTCGCCCCGCGTTTCCTCGACCTTGACCGAGGCCGAGGGCAGGGGAACGGCCACCCCGCCCACCGCGAAGGCCTGGTGAATGTCCAGCATGTTGTAGGCGACCTCGCCGCCGGCCTCGATCGTCAGGGCCGCCGAGCGCTCGTTGCGGACCAGAGCGCGGAAGATCGACTCCGACGACTTGCCGTCGGCGCTGAACCGCTGCTGGGGCTTGGCCGCGCCGTTCAGGGTCTCGTCGCCGGTCGAGACGTTGTCGAAATGCTCGAACTCGTGGATCGCCCGGGTTTCCAGGGTCCATTTCGGCTTGAGCGGGCGAGTCCAGGTCAGGCCCAGTTCGCCGCTCTTGCCTTCATAGGCATAGTCGCTTTCGCGCAGGGCCACGGGCGAGCGCTGCAGGGTCCATTCCTGCCAGTCGTTGATCCCGTAGCGGGCCGTGGCGTCCAGCTTCCCGCCGGCGAGGGGGCCGTTGTAGTTGCCCCGGATGCCGTTGCCGCCGCCCCAGCCGTCGTTCTGGTAGAATTCGTCGCGGGTCACCACGCCGGCGCCGTCGCGCCGCACCGTGCGGCCCGGGCCGTTGGAGTCGCTCGAGCCCATGCCGTCCGACAGGGTCACGCCCCAGCTGCGGTCGCCGTTGCGGGCGGTGAACTGGTAGGAGCCGCCGTACACATCGTGACCGCCGTCGAACAGCATCGCGTTCCAGGTCAGCACCGACTGCCGGCTGTTGGAGGTCTTCAGGATCACGTTCACGATCACCGAATAGCCCTGCATGTCGACGCCCGCCGCGCCGCCCCGGATCAGTTCGATACGCTCGACCTGGGGGACCAGGGTCCGCGACAGGACCGAGGAGCCGGTGTCGTTCTTGGACGCCGGTCGCGATCCATTGATCAGGATGTTGCCGACCGCGCCTTCGAAGCCGCGCGAGCCAGAGCCGTCATTGACCGAGAAGCCCGGCACGCGATTGACCATGTCCAGCGCGGTGTTGGGGCGCTGGGCGGCGAAGAAGTCGGGGGTGAAGACCAGAACGCCGCTCTGGCTGGCGCCCAGCGCGGCCGGGGTCTCGGCGGTTTGAGGCGCGTCGGCGGCGAAGGCCGAGCCGGCGGTCAAGACAACAGCCGTGGTGGCCAGCAGAATGAGTCTGGTCATCGGTCCCCCCGAGAAACTTACGCTTCAGAGGTCTGCCGATCCGACGCCTTCATCTCAAGTTACAAGGCGGAAAGGTGGATTACATTGGCGATATATTACACAGAGTTCATGTTTCTATACGCGTGATTAATCTGTTGATATCCGTTCAACGACTGTTGTGATCGTCGGGATAATCTGTGGCGCGGGGCATTGTAGCGATCGCTGTCGCTGCGGCGCGGGCAGGACCGAGCGGGTCGCTCCCGCCCTGTCTCCAGCGCCGCGTGGGCCCGGCCGACTCGGTGTCCGGTCCGCGAAAAAGGGGATCAAGACCCGACAGAGGGGAACGAAAGCCGCCTCTGAGGGTAAACTTTGCCGTAAACCCGCGTGATGGCGGATGTTTCTATCGTCATCAAAGGGTGGTTAGCGGAGTTACCATCCTCATGATAAGACCCCCGCCCCGTATATTGGCAGTCATGCCGCCCGAGGTTGTCAGGGTTCAGGAGAGGCACAGATGAGCAGGGTGCTGGTTATCGGCGCAGGTGGCGTCGGTTCGGTCGCCGTCCACAAGATGGCGATGAACGCCGACGTGTTCTCGCACATCACGCTGGCGAGTCGCACGAAGTCGAAGTGCGACGCCATCGCCGCGTCGGTGAAGTCGCGCACCGGCGTGACCATCGACACGGCCGCCCTGGACGCCGACGACGTCGCCGCGACCACGGCCCTGATCCAGGCGGTCAAGCCCGCCCTGGTGGTCAATCTGGCCCTGCCGTACCAGGACCTGAACATCATGGACGCCTGCCTGGCCGCCGGCGTGAACTACCTCGACACCGCCAACTACGAGACGCGCGAGGAAGCCAAGTTCGAATACAGCTGGCAGTGGGCCTATCAGGACCGCTTCCGCGAGGCCGGCCTGATGGCGCTGCTGGGCAGCGGCTTCGACCCGGGCGTGACCTCGGTGTTCACCACCTACACCAAGAAGCACCTGCTGGACCGGATCGACACGCTCGACATCCTGGACTGCAACGGCGGCGACACGGGCCTGCCCTTCGCCACCAACTTCAATCCGGAAATCAACATCCGCGAAGTGACCGCGCCGTCGCGTCACTGGGAAAACGGGCAGTGGGTCGAGGGCCCGGCCCTGTCGCACAAGCAGGTGTTCAACTTCGACCAGGTCGGCGAGAAGAACATGTACCTCATGTATCATGAGGAGCTGGAATCGCTGGCCAAGTTCTATCCCGAGATCAAGCGCATCCGCTTCTGGATGACCTTCGGCGACTCGTATCTCAAGCACCTGGACGTGCTGCAGAACGTGGGCATGACGCGGATCGATCCGGTAATGTTCCAGGGCCGCGAGATCATTCCGATCGAGTTCCTCAAAGCCCTGCTGCCCGAGCCGGCCTCGCTGGGTCCGATCACCAAGGGCAAGACCAATATCGGCACGATCGCCACCGGCGAGAAGGACGGCAAGGCCCGCACGGTCTACGTCAACAACGTCTGCGATCACGAGGAAGCCTATGCCGAGACCGGCAACCAGGCGGTCAGCTACACCACCGGCGTCCCGGCCATGATCGGCGCGGCGCTGATGCTGACGGGTCAGTGGAAGGGCGAGGGCGTGTTCAACATGGAACAGCTGGATCCCGATCCGTTCATGGACATGCTGAACAAGCACGGCCTGCCCTGGAAGATCCAGGACCTGGCGGCGCCGCTCGACTTCTGACGAGCCCGGGAAACGAGCATGGAAACCAAGGCCGCCGGTCCCGGCGCTTTCGCGCGCTTTGATCTGAACCGCGTCCCGTCGCCCTGTTTCGTGGTCGACGAGGCTGCGGTGCGCCGCAACCTGGCCACCCTTCGGGACGTCGGCCAGCGGGGCGGCGCCAAGGTGCTGCTGGCGTTGAAGGCGTTCTCGATGTGGTCGCTGGCCGATGTGGTCGGCGAGTACCTCGACGGCGTCTGCGCCTCGGGCCTGTGGGAGGCGCGGCTGGCCCGCGAGTTCTATCACGGCCACCTGACCACCTATTCGCCGGCCTACAAGCGCGAGGATCTGCCCGAGATCCTGCGCCTGTCGGACTCGGTGATCTTCAATGCGCCCGACCAGATCGCCCGCTTTTCCGACCTGATCGCGGCCGCTCGGGCCCAGGGCGAGGTCTTCGACATCGGCCTGCGGCTCAATCCCGAGCACAGCGAGGCCGAGGTCGCCAAGTATGACCCCTGCCAGCGCGGCTCGCGGCTGGGCTTTCCGGTGTCGCAACTGCGGCCCGAGCACATGCAGGGCGTCGACGGCCTGCACGTCCACGCCCTGTGCGAGCAGGGGTTCGAACCCCTGCAGCGGATCTGGGCGTCGCTGGAGCCGAAGCTGGAAGGCCTGCTGACCGGCGTGAAGTGGCTCAATCTGGGCGGCGGCCATCACATCACCCGCGCCGACTACCGGATCGACGACCTGGTCGTGCTGCTGGGCCAGATCGCCCAGCGCCATGGCGTTCAGGTGTATCTGGAGCCCGGCGAGGCCATCGCGCTGGACGCCGGCATCCTGGTGGGCGAGATCCTCGACACCTTCGACAACGGCCTGCCCGTCGCCATCACCGACATCTCGGCCACCTGTCACATGCCTGACGTCATCGAGGCGCCCTATCGCCCGGCCATGATGGGCGAGACCGAGGACGGCGTCTCCGTGCGGATCGGCGGGCCCTCGTGCCTGGCCGGCGACATCATCGGCGACTACGTCTTCGCCCAGCGGCCCACGCCGGGAACGCGCATCGCCTTCCTCGACCAGGCCCACTACTCGATGGTCAAGACCAACACCTTCAACGGCGTGCCCCTGCCGGCCATCGCCCTGTGGAACAGCGACAGCGACGCCCTGCGACTGGTCAAGCACTTCGACTACGCCGACTTCCGCGACCGGTTGAGCTGAGCCGGCCTCATCGGCCGGCGAACGGCCAGACCAGCGCGATCAGGCTGGGCGCCACCAGCAGAATCAGCATCGTCAGGGGCGCGCCCAGGCGGGCATAGTCGCTGAAGCGATAGCCGCCCGGACCCAGGATCAGCGTGTTGCACTGGTGGCCGACGGGCGTCAGGAAATCGCACCCCGCGCCAACCGCTACCGCCATCAGGAAGGGGTCGGGGCTCAGGCCCAGATGCTTGGCCAGGCCCAGGCCGATCGGGGCGACGATCAGCACCGTGGCGGCGTTGTTGAGGAACGGCGTGGCGGCCATGGCCACCGCCATCATCGCCGTCAGGGTCAGCAGCGGCGGCATGCCGTGGAACGCGCCCGACAGCCAGCCGGCGATCAGGTCGGTGCCGCCGCTGGCCTGCACCGTGTCGCTGACCGGGATCAGGGCGGCCACCAGCACCAGCACGGGTGCGTCCAGCGCCGCATAGGCCTCGCGCATGCGCAGGGCTCCTGTCGCCACCACCAGCACGGCGGCGGCGAAGAAGCCGGCCGCCACCGGCAGCACGCCCGTCGCCACCAGCACCATGGCTACGATCAGGATCGCGGTCGGCAGCAGGGCGTGGCGGAAGCCGCCCAGGCGAACCTCGCGCTCGGCCAGCGGCAGGCAGCCCAGGGCCTGCAGGGCGCCGGGCAACAGCTGTTCGGCGCCTTGCAGCACCAGGATGTCTCCGGCCCGCATCCGCACGGTCGCCAGGCGGCCGGCCATGCGATAGCCGGCCCGGCTGACCCCCAGCAGGTTGACGCCGTAGGTCTCGTTCAGCGTCAGGCCCTTGGCGGTCTGGCCGATCAGGTCCGACTGGGCGCCGATGACGGCCTCGACGACCTCACCTCGTCGGTGGGTTCTTCCATGACGATCGGGCGGTCGGCGTCGGTCAGCTTCAGCTTGGCCTTGACGATCAGTTCGTCCAGCGCCTCGTGCTGGCCCTCCAGCAGCAGCACGTCGCCGGGCAGGATCTTGCGGTTGGGGTGGGGCGAGGCCATCCGCTTGCGGCCGCGCAGCAGGGCCACCACCACAACCGCGTTGCCGGCCGATTTCTGCAGGTCGGCGACCCGCGACTGCTCGAAGCTCCAGCCGTCGGGCACGGCCACCTCGGTGACATAGGCGTTGGCCGCCAGCGCCGCGTCCAGGTCAATCGAGGCGGTGCGCGCCTTGGGCAGCAGGCGATAGGCGAACGCCAGATAGATCACCGCCATCACCGCCAGGGTGCCGCCCACCGGCATGAAGTCGAACATCTTGAACGGCTTGCCCAGCGCCTGCTGGCGCACTTCGGAAACGATGATGTTGGGCGAGGTGCCGACCAGCACCGCCAGCCCGCCGACCAGCGAGCCGAACGACATCGGCATCAGCAGCCTGCTGGGCGAGACACCGGTGTTGCGCGCGATCCGCAGGGCAGACGGCATCATCAGGGCCAGGGCCCCGACGTTCTTGGTGGCCATCGACAGCACGGTGGTCACGGTCGCCAGGACCGGGACCTGGGTGCGCTCGTCCTTCAGGTGCGGCAGCAGGGGGGCCATCAGCGTGTCGACCAACCCCGAGCGCGCGATGGCGGCGCTCAGCACCAGGGCGCTGGCGATGATGACGACGATGTCGTTGGAAAAGCCCTCGAACGCCGACTTGATGGGAATCAGCCCGAACACGATCCCCACGGCCAAGGCGCCAAGGGCGATCAGGTCATAGCGCCACCGCCCCCAGATGAAGAGCGTCACCGTGGCGCCGATCAAACCAAACGACAGTCCCTGCTGCAGCGTCATGTCTCGCCCTTCCAACCTCGGGCGTGAACGCTTTGCTCCCCGGGAAACACACAACGGCCATGGCGGCGTTTCCGTTCACCATTCCCTGTGGGCGGCCATCGACACGATGGGCCGGGCGCTGTCGTGAAACTGTCACGTAACCGTCGCATAAGCACAGCGCCGGGCGGGCATAGCTCTACCGGGGCGGGACGGCGCGCTGTGCGACATCTCCGCAACCCTTCGCGCAAGACCCCGCCGCACGCATGCTGACCTGGCTCTCGCTCATCTTCCTGGCGCTGTTTTCCGGCATCGCCTACACGCTCGGCCGCAATCGCGCCGTGAAGACCGCTGGCGGCGCCAAGCGCGTCCTCCATTCCCTTCCGGGCTATTACGGCAGCTACGCCGCGCTGTGGGCCGGCGTGCCCGCCGCCCTGCTCCTGCTGCTGGGCGCCATGTTCGGCGGCCGGGTTGAGGACGCCATGCTGCAGGCCCAGCGGCCCGCCATCGTCAGCGCCCAGGACCCCGATCGCCAGGCCGTCTTCTTCAGCGACGCCCAGGCCATCGCCCAGGGCGTCGCGCCCAGCGAAGTGACCTATGAGGGCGAACTGAAGGCCGCCCTCGACGTCAAGGTCGCCGAAGCCAAGCGCATCGACAACCTGATCCGCTATTCCGTGCTGGGCCTGGCCGCGGTGCTGGCTCTGTCGGGCTTCCTGCTGGCCTTCCCGCGCCTGTCGGCCGATTTCCGGGCCCGTAACCGGGTCGAGGGCTGGGTCGGCGGCCTGCTGCTGGCCTGCTCGATCGCCGCCGTCCTGACCACCCTGGGCATCGTCCTGTCGCTGGTCTGGGAAAGCTGGCGCTTCTTCCAGAGCGTGTCGCCGATCTCGTTCCTGCTGGGCACCGAGTGGAGCCCGCAGATCGCCATGCGCGCCGACCAGGTGGCCGCCGAGGGCGCGTTCGGCGCGGTGCCGCTGTTCGCCGGCACCTTCCTGATCATGCTGATCGCCATGGCCGTGGCCGCCCCGGTGGGCCTCTACTCGGCCATCTACCTTTCGGAATACGCCAGCCGCCCGGTGCGCGCGACGATCAAGCCGCTGCTCGAGATCCTGGCCGGCGTGCCGACCGTGGTCTATGGCTTCTTCGCCGCCCTGACCGTCGGGCCGCTGTTCCGCGCCTTCTTCAACGGCGTCGGCGAGATGATGGTCGGCGGTCCCTTCCCGGGCGTGGCCGACTATCTGATGCAGGTCCAGAACCAGATGGCCCTGGTGGCCGGCGTCGTGATGGGCATCATGCTGATCCCCTTCGTCTCGTCGCTGTCGGACGACATCATCAACTCGGTGCCGCAGAGCCTGCGCGACGGCAGCTACGCCATGGGCGCCACCAAGTCCGAGACGGTCAAGAAGGTGGTCCTGCCTGCCGCCCTGCCGGGCATCATGGCCGCCATGCTGCTGGCCGTGTCCCGCGCCGTCGGCGAGACCATGATCGTCACCATGGCCGCCGGCCTGCAGGCCAAGCTGACCGTCAACCCCCTCGACACGGTCACCACCGTGACGGTGCAGATCGTCACCCTGCTGACCGGGGACCAGGAGTTCGACAGCCCCAAGACCCTCTCGGCCTTCGGCCTGGGCCTGACGCTGTTCGTCGTGACCCTGGGCCTCAACATCATCGCCCTGCGCATCGTCCAGAAGTATCGGGAACAGTATGACTGACGTCACCGCACCCGTCGGTTCCGCCGCGCCGATGTCCGCCATGGAAGCCCGCCTGAAGAAGCGCCACCGCGCCGAGGTCTGGTTCAAGGCCCAGGGCCTGGCCGCGATCACCATCGCCATGATCTTCCTGGTGGTGCTGGTCGGCCGGATCGTGGCCCAGGGCTACACCACGTTCGAGACCCACACCCTGAGCATCCCGGTCTATCTGAGCCCGGATCGCATCGACACGACCGACCTCGAGGGCGTCAACTACGACTACCTCGTGGCCGAGGCGACGATGAAGAAGCTGGGCGTGCAGGACGACGACCTGGGCACCACCTCGGGCAAGGTCATGGACCTGATCAGCCGCGACTTCGGCTTCCAGCTGCTTAACCAGCTGAAGGCCGACAAGTCGCTGATCGGCAAGACCGTCACCGTCACCGGCCCGTTCAAGGCCGACGCCGACCTCTATTTCAAGGGTGAGATCAAGCGCTCGACCCCGCAGGAAGACCGCAAGCTGGACGACCAGCAGCTGAACTGGCTGGAGCAGCTGAAGAAGGACGGCTCGGTCAAGTCGGGCTTCAACTTCGCCTTCTTCACCAATTCGGACCTACCGAGCCTGGAACAGGGCTCGGGCGTGCTGGGCGCCGTGGTCGGCTCGGCCATGATGCTGCTGATCACCGCGATGATCGCCGTGCCGGTGGGCGTGATGGCCGCCGTCTATCTGGAAGAGTTCGCCCCGAAGAACCGCTGGACCGACGTCATCGAGGTCAACATCAACAACCTGGCCGCCGTGCCGTCGATCGTCTACGGCCTGCTGGGCCTGGCCCTCTTCATCAACTGGCTGCACGTGCCGCGCTCCTCGCCGCTGGTCGGCGGCCTGGTGCTGGCCCTGATGGCCTTGCCCACGGTGATCATCGCCACCCGCTCGGCGCTGAAGGCCGTGCCGCCCTCGATCCGCGAAGCCGCCCTCGGCGTCGGCGCGTCCAAGACCCAGACGGTCTTCCACCACGTGCTGCCGCTGGCCATGCCCGGCGTGATGACCGGCGCCATCCTGTCGCTGGCCCACGCCCTGGGCGAGACCGCGCCGCTGCTGATGATCGGCATGGTCTCGTTCGTGCCCGGCGTGCCGGAAGGCTTCACCGGCGCCGCCACCGTGCTGCCCGTGCAGGTGTTCATCTGGGAGAACGCTTCCGAGCGCGCCTTCCATGAGCGCACCGCCGCGGCCATCATCGTCCTCCTGGTCTTCATGATCGTCATGAACGCTGCGGCCGTCATCCTGCGCCGCCGCTTCGAGCGCCGCTGGTAGACCTCATGATTTTGAACCCTTCCGCCCTTCCCCTCGTCCAGGGACACGCCATGACCACCGCCAGCCCCGACGACTCGGTCGCCTCGTCCACGATCAAGACGGCCGCGCCGAAGATCTATCCTCCGGCCACGACGCACGAGATCAAGATCCGCGCCAAGGACGTCAACGTGTTCTACGGCGACAAGCAGGCCTTGTTCGACGTCAACATCGACATCCCGGCCAAGTCGGTCACCGCCTTCATCGGCCCGTCGGGCTGCGGCAAGTCGACCTTCCTGCGCTGCATCAACCGGATGAACGACACCATCCCCTCGGCCCGGGTGTCGGGCGCCATCGAGATCGACGGCAGCGACGTCAACGCCAAGTCGGTGGACCCGGTCGTGCTGCGCTCGCGCGTCGGCATGGTGTTCCAGAAGCCCAACCCGTTCCCCAAGACGATCTTCGAGAACGTCGCCTACGGCCCGCGCATCCACGGCCTGGCCAGCGGCAAGGCCGAGCTGGAAGCCATCGTCGAGAGCAGCCTCAAGAAGGCCGGCCTGTGGAACGAGGTCGCCGACCGCCTGCACCAGCCCGGCACCGGCCTGTCCGGCGGCCAGCAGCAGCGCCTGGTCATCGCCCGCGCCATCGCCGTCAGCCCCCAGGTCATCCTGATGGACGAGCCCTGCTCGGCCCTGGACCCGATCGCCACCGCCCGCATCGAGGAACTGATCGACGAGCTGCGCAGCCAGTTCTGCATCGTCATCGTCACCCACTCGATGGCCCAGGCCGCCCGCGTGTCGCAGAAGACCGCCTTCTTCCACCTGGGCAAGCTGGTCGAGAGCGGCAGCACCGAGGACATGTTCACCAATCCTCGCGACACCCGCACCCAGGACTACATCACCGGCCGCTTCGGCTAACCGGTAGGATCAAGCGATGACCGAACATACCGTCAAATCGTACGGCGAAGAGCTGAGCCACCTCACGGCCGAGGTAACCCGCATGGGTGGCCTGGCCGAGGCCCAGGTCGCCGACTCCATCGACTGCATCGCCCGCCGCGACGCGCCGCTGGCCCAGCAGGTCGTCGCCCGCGACGAACGCCTCGACGCCCTGCAGGGCGAGATCGAGCGCAAGGCCTTCAAGCTGATCGCCCTGCGCCAGCCGATGGCCGTGGACCTGCGCCACGCCGTCGCCGCGCTGAAGATCTCGATGAGCCTGGAACGCTGCGGCGACATGGCCAAGAACATCGGCAAGCGCGCCCTGATCCTGACCGACGCCGAGCCCATGACCGCCCTGACCCGCTCGATCGAGCGCATGGGCCGCCTGGTGCAGGGCCGCCTGAAGGACGTGCTGGACGCCTACAGCGCCTCGGACCTGGAACGCGCCATCGGCGTGTGGAGCCGCGACGAAGAGGTCGACGAGCACTACAACGCCATCTTCCGCGAACTGCTGACCTACATGATGGGCGACCCGCGCACGATCAACGCCTGCGCCCACCTGCTGTTCGTGGCCAAGAACCTGGAACGCATCGGCGACCACGCCACCAACATCGCCGAGATCATTCACTTCGAGATCACGGGCGAGGAGATCGTCTCCAAGCGCCCCAAGCTCGACACGCCGCGCTAAGGAACCCAGGCTTTGACTCCGTATGTTCTTGTGGTCGAGGACGAGGACGCCCTGGCCACCCTGCTGCACTACAACCTCGATAAAGAGGGCTACCAGATCGGCGTCGCCGGCGACGGCGAGGAAGCCCTCACCATGGCCAGCGAACGCGCGCCCGACCTGGTGATTCTGGACTGGATGCTGCCCAAGGTCTCGGGCATCGAGGTCTGCCGCCGCCTGCGCGGCCGGGCCGAGACCCGCAACGTGCCGATCATCATGCTGACCGCGCGCGGTGAAGAGAGCGACCGCATCCGGGGCCTCGACACCGGCGCCGACGACTATGTGGTCAAGCCGTTCTCGATGGTGGAACTGACCGCCCGCGTCCGCGCGGTGCTGCGCCGCATCCGCCCGGGCCTGGCCGACGACCGCATCACGGTCGGCGACATCATCATCGACCGCGTCGCCCACCGGGTGAAGCGCCAGGGCAAGGAAATCCACCTCGGCCCCACCGAGTTCCGCCTGCTCGACTATCTGATGCAGCACCCCGGCCGGGTGTTCAGCCGCGAACAGCTGCTGGACGCGGTGTGGGGCTCGGACGTCTATGTCGAGGCCCGCACGGTGGACGTCCACATCGGCCGCCTGCGCAAGGCGCTGAACGGCTCGGCGGATGGCGATCCGATCCGGACGGTGCGCTCGGCGGGGTACTCGCTGGATGTTGAGGCGGCGTAAGCGGGTAGGCGTATTCCCGTTTCGTTGACTGCGTGAGTAAGTCCTAGCGGTGAAGGTGCGGCAAGAAGAGCTGCCGTTGCGCTATGACGGTCAGAAGGTACCGTCACTTGGCCTTCGGACGGATCTCCGTACTCGTCACGGTTCGTTTCGAAAGTTTGACGAGGCTAGACGTGCGGGCGCGCAATGCTTTGATATAATCCAATGGTGCCGCATTAATTGCGGTCACTTTGGTGGCCGTTCCATTTGGCCTGCGCCTACCAATCGCGAGGCCAATGACGCCATGTTCGTCATCGCATTGGGCGTCGAACGTCGCGCTCCAATGCGCGATCAGTTTCTCTGAACTATCAATGCGATCTTTGAGCATCTCGCGGAACGCGACATGCACCCGTGCTAGCGCTTCAACATACTCACGCATCATTTTCTTGATGTCCACTTTATCGCCCTTGTTCTTGAGCTCATCGAGAACCGATTTTTTCAAGCCCCCAGGACCATCCAGGTCCGCAACGATTAGGTTCAACGCGACGTTGAACTGAAGCTGGGCTTCATCCTTTTCTGCATCGATCCATCTCGTCTTGTAGGTCATCCCCTGCAATGGCAGTCCGCGATGCTGGGCGAAGTTTCGCAGCGCTTCCATGACCCGATAAGCCAATACGGTGTCGTACTCGTGTGAAAAGAGCGACTTCAACTCTGCCGCTTTCGACGCATCTTTCGGAAAAAACACTCCGATATGGTGTGCGGCCTGATCGATGTACAATCTGGTTGAAGTGAGAATATTTATTATTCTTCGATTGAATGACAACTTGTCGTTATAGAACTCTTGAGACGTTCCCTCTGCCAGATATGCTTGCTTTAATAATCGAGTGGTCATTTCCGTTTCAAGTTCAAGGAAATTTTCCATAACGATGTCGAATTTCTGTTCAACGTCTACCATTTCATGGAGATCGTCCATGGCGGTCTTCAGTGCATTTGCCGTTAATTCGTCGATTGGAATGAAACTGCGCGATCCGATGAAAAAGCGCATCAGCGCCAATTGTTCAGCGCCCTCGGGTTCGTCGTCGCCGTCAATCTCACTCATATGTGCCCAACCCTCATTCCGATATCGCAAGCCGACGCCCCCGCGTCGCGCCAAGCCTTACATCTCTTGGAGGCTGCAGCGTGCCGGTCTGTCCAGGTTGGTCAAGGACTGGCCTGCGGCCAGCCGCTCCGCGGCGACGCGGAGCGTCGTCCTTGAGCAACCTGGACAGACCGGCGATCGTCTCGCCGTGAGATGTAAGGATGGCTCCCTCCGGCGCGGAGGCTTTCCTACGACCTGCGCCTAATTCGTCGATCCCTTCCCCCTTTGATGGGGGAAGGGCAGGGATGGGGGTGACACCGCCGGACGATTTCACGCCGGCCGCGCCCCATCCTGAACCTCTGTCACCCCCATCCCCGACCCTTCCCCCATCAAAGGGGGAAGGGAGAGGACACGGGATCTCAGCCGTGAGATGTAACGATGGCTCCCTTCGGCGCGGCGCTGGCTTTGAACGCGCTGGACGGTGCAATTCTTGAGGATCTAGTCTCATCCCGTAACCCTTGAGGGAACCGATGCTCGCCACGCTTCTCGTCGCCATGACCGTTCAGGCCGCCGCTCAAAACCCGGCGCCCCCGACCCGGGCGATCGTGATCCACCGCGCGGACTGGGAGAAGAGCCCCAATGGGAACAACATGGCTGCCGTCTACCCCAGGGCGGCGCGAAAAAGCCGGATTGACGGTCGCGTCACCGTGCTCTGCGGTGTGTTGGCCACGGGCTTGCTGACCAGGTGCTCAGCGGTCGAGGAAACGCCCCAGGGCTGGGGCTTCGGCGATGCGGCCCTTCGCCTGACCTCGAAGTTTCGGATGAAGCCGGTGACGCCCGACGGGCAGCCGGTCGCTGGTGGGTCGATTACGATACCGATCGTTTTCAAGGTTCCCAAAACCGGCGCACCCAGACCGGCGATCGTCTCGCCGTGAGATGTAAGGATGGCTCCCTCCGGCGCGGAGGCTTTCCCCAGACCTGGAACACCAAGGCGCGATCCTTCCCCCTTTGATGGGGGAAGGGCAGGGATGGGGGTGACACCGCCGGACGATTTCACGCCGGCCGCGCCCCATCCTGAACCTCTGTCACCCCCATCCCCGACCCTTCCCCCATCAAAGGGGGAAGGGAGAGGACTACGGCGATCTCATCCCCGTCCCTGCACGGGGATAGCCCCACTCCCACCCCAACAAATTCAACGCCCTTCCCCCGCCACCCAGCGTCACGATGCAAAATCGACGCAACACCCCCAAAACCTGCCGCATACTTCTCCTCGCTTCATCGCAAGGGGAGGGCGTCCAGCTGGCGACCTGACGGGCGGTGGGGGCGGTTGTACGGGGCCACCGGTCGGACGAATGTCCGTGCCGGCCGGCTTAAAGTGAGGACAGGGGACGTAAACCTGTCCATCGGAGGAAGGCCAAAGCCTCCGCCCGTCCGAAGGTAAGTTCCGGGTCCTCCGGAATCGGCGTGGCTGCAGCCCAAGGCTGGGTCCGTCGCGAGGAGGGCAGCCCGGATGTGGTGCAGAGGGTTGAACGAGACCCGCGCGTGCCGGCCAGAGGGAAAACAACCGTGCGGAGCGCTCCGGCCACGGCCGAAACGGTACTCCACTAAACACTCATCCGGGTCTGGCCCGGACGCTCCGCCGCCTCCCCAACTCGCCGGTGAAAACCGGCGAGGATGCGAACCCGCGCCCTGGGCGCCTTGACCCCGACCCCCGCGCGCGCCACACCCCGGCCTCATGGAAAAGCTGAACATCCTCCTCGTCGGGTCCGGCGGGCGCGAGCACGCTCTGGCCTGGAAAATCGCGGCCTCGCCGCTGTGCGGACGGCTGGTCGCCGCGCCGGGCAATCCGGGCATCGGGGCCGTCGCCGAACTGCGCGCCGTCAAGGTGCTGGACGTCGAGGGGCTGGTCGCCCTGGCCCAGGAGATCGCCGCCGATCTGGTGGTGGTGGGCCCGGAATCGGCGCTGGAGGTCGGGCTTGCCGACCGCCTGGCCGAAGTGGGCATCCCCTGTTTCGGCGGCAGCCAGCGCGCCGCGCGGCAAGGCGGCCAGCAAGGCCTTCACCAAGGACATCATCGCCCGCCACGACCTGCCGACGGCGGCCTATGGCGTGTTCACCGACGCAGCCTCGGCCGGCGCCTTCCTCGACACGCTGCAGGCGCCGTTCGTGATCAAGGCCGACGGCCTGGCCGCCGGCAAGGGCGTGGTCATCGCGCAGGACCGGGCCCAGGCCGACGCCGCCGTGCTCGACATGCTGGGCGGGCGGTTCGGAACCGCCGGGGCGCGCGTGGTGATCGAGGAGTTCATGCACGGCGAGGAAGCCTCGCTGTTTGCGATCTGCGACGGCAAGACCGCCGTGCTGTTCGGCGCGGCGCAGGACCACAAGCGGGCCTATGACGGGGATACGGGTCCCAATACCGGCGGCATGGGCACCTATTCGCCGCCGCCCGTGCTGACCGACGCCCTGGTCCGCCAGGCCTGGAACGAGCTGATCCTGCCCACCGTCAAGGGCATGGCCGCCGAGGGCAATCCCTATGTGGGCGTGCTGTATGCCGGCCTGATGCTGACCCCCGAGGGGCCCAAGCTGGTGGAATACAACGCCCGCTTCGGCGATCCCGAATGCCAGACCCTGATGCTGCGCCTGCAGAGCGATCTGGTTCCGCTGCTGCTGGCCGCCGCGCGAGGTCAGCTGGCCGGCGCGGCCAAGCCGGTGTGGCGCGACGAGGCCGCGATCTGCGTGGTGCTGGCCGCCGAGGGCTATCCCGACGCGCCGGTGACGGGCGGCCGGATCCAGGGCGCCGACGCCGATTTCGGCGACCAGGTCGTGGTCTTCCACGCCGGCACGTCCCGCGAGTTCGAAGGGCGGCTGGTGGCCTCGGGCGGCCGGGTGCTGAACGTCTGCGCCCTGGGCCAGACCCTGGGCCAGGCCCGCGACGCGGCCTATGCGGCGCTGGACAAGATCAGCCTGCCGGGCGGCTTCTATCGCCGCGATATCGGCTGGCGGGCGCTCTGAAGTCCTCCCCCCAGCGGGGGAGGTGTCGCCGCAGGCGACGGAGGGGGAAGTGACTGCCGACTCGGCGCGGTCTTCCCCCACCGGCCTGACGGCCGCCTCCCCCTTCAGGGGGAGGATCGATGCTTGCGCCCGACGCCCCACCCTCTAAACTCCCGTTCAAACAAGCGTTGGGGAGATAAGCGCATGGCCGAAGCCGCTGAACAGACCGCTCAGGACCTGAACTCGGGCACCAAGCCGGTCGATCCGCGCCATGCCATCGACGAGGGCAAGCTGGCGGCGTGGCTGGAGGCCCATGTCGAGGGCTATCAGGGCCCGCTGGAGGTTCGCCAGTTCAAGGGCGGCCAGTCCAACCCGACCTATCAGCTGGTCACGCCGGCCAGGAAATACGTCCTGCGCCGCAAGCCGCCGGGCAAGCTGCTGCCGTCCGCCCACGCCGTGGACCGCGAATTCAAGGTGATCTCGGGCCTGAACAAGGCCCACTTCCCCGTCGCCAAGGCCTATGCCCTGTGCATGGACGAGGACGTGATCGGCACGATCTTCTACGTGATGGACAATGTCGAAGGCCGCATCCTGTGGGACGGCACGCTGCCCGACTATCAGCCGGCCGAGCGCCGGGCGATCTACGAGGCCGAGATCGACACGCTGGCCGCCCTGCACATGGTGGACTACGCCGCCGTCGGCCTGGCCGACTATGGCAAGCCGGGCAACTACTTCACGCGCCAGATCGACCGCTGGACCAAGCAATACAAGGCCAGCGAGACCACCGACCTGACCGACATGAACAAGCTGATGGCGTGGCTGCCGACCTCGGCGCCCGAAGACGACCGCACCTCGATCGTCCATGGCGACTATCGCCTCGACAACATGATCCTGCACGCCACCGAGCCCAAGGTGGTGGCGGTGCTGGACTGGGAGCTGTCGACGCTTGGCAATCCGCTGGCCGATTTCAGCTATTTCCTGATGAACTGGGTGATGCCGTCCGACCAGCGCGGCGGCCTGTCGGACATCGAGGATCTCACCGCCTATGGCGTGCCGACCATCGAGGAGGCGGTGGCCCGCTATTGCAAGCTGACCGGCCGCGACGGCCTGCCCAATCTGGACTGGTACTTCAGCTACAACCTCTTCAGGCTGGCCGGCATCTGCCAGGGCATCGTCGGCCGCGTCCGTGACGGCACCGCCGCCAGCGCCCATGCGCAGCTGATGGAAGCGCGCGTGCCGGTTCTGGCCAGGGGGGCCTGGACCTTCGCGCAGAAGGCGGGGGCCTAGACACCGATGCGGAAACTGGCGGCGGGCGTTTGCGCCCTTCTGGCGACGACGTCGCTGTCCGTGGCGGCTCACGCCCAAGGAAAGCCCGAGACCCTGTTCGTCCAGGCCGGACGGTTGCTGGCCGACCCGGCCACCGGCAAGGTCTAGACCGCCCGGACCGTGGTCATCGAGAACGGCAAGGTGGCGCGGATCGTCGACGGCTATGTCTCCGAGCCCGGCGGCAAGGTCGTGGACCTCAAGGACAGCTTCGTGCTGCCCGGCCTGATCGACAGCCATGTGCATCTGACCGGCCAGCAGGGTCCGACCTCGCGGCTGGACGAGGTGACCCAGTCATCGGCCGACCAGGCGATGGTCGGGGCCGGCTTCGCCCGCAAGACCCTGATGGCCGGCTTCACCACCGTGGCCGACCTGGGGGCCGAGAACCACGCCATCTTCGTCCTGCGCGACGGCATCAAGCGCGGCGACGTGATCGGCCCGCGCATCATCGCCGCCGGCTCGGCCGTCTCGGTGCATGGCGGCCATGGCGACGTCAACGGCTACAGCGAGGAGGTCATGCACGTTGCGGCCGACCTCGGTGTGCTCGGGGGCCGATGACTGCCGCCGGGCGGTGCGCGAACAGGTCTGGCTGGGCGCCGACATCATCAAGATCACCGCCACCGGCGGGGTGCTGTCCAACACCGCCGCAGGCCTGGCCCAGCAGTTCTCTGACGCCGAGCTGGCGGCCATCGTCGAGACCGCCCACCGCATGGGCCGCAAGGTCACCGCCCACGCCCACGGCGTCGACGGCATCAACAGCTTCCTGAAGGCCGGCGGCGACTCGATCGAGCACGGCACCTATCTGGACGCCGACAGCATCGCGGCCTTCAAGAAGAACGGCGCCTATCTGGTGCCCACCCTGATGGCCGGCGACTTCGTCTACCGGATCGCCACGGGGCCCAACAACTTCCTGACCCCCGCCCAGACCGCCAAGGCCCTCGACGCCGGTCCCAAGATGCTGGCCATGGCTCGCCGCGCCCACGACGGCGGCGTCAAGATCGCCTTCGGCACCGACACCGGCGTCAGCGCCCACGGCGACAACGCCGGCGAGTTCGCCCTGCTGGTCAAGGCCGGCCTTACCTCGCTGGAAGCTATCCAGACCGCCACCGTCAACGCCGCCGACCATTTCAGCCTCTCGGCCGAGATCGGCTCGCTGGCCCCGGGCAAGGCGGGCGACCTGATCGCGGTGAAGGGCGATCCTCTGGCCGACGTGACCGTGCTGCAGCACGTGACGGCGGTGGTGAAGGGCGGCGTGATGGCGAAGTAACGCGGCAAGATGCTCCCCCGGAGGGGGAGGATCTCCCGACTTACAGCCCCGCCTTGGCGAGCACTGCGTTCAGCGCGTCCTCGTCCTCGAACCGCGCCCGCACCGGCCACGGCGTGACCCGCGACCGCCAGGTCGGCGACAGACGCACCCAGTCCTTCTCGGTGGTGACCAGCGTGGCCTCGAACAGCGCCGCCCGGTCGGCCAGCATGTTCAGCGTCGCGTCGTCATAGACCCCGTGATCGGGGAAGGGCGCGAAGTCCCTCAGGTCGCAGCCGGCGGCCTTCAGGGCCCGCTCGACCTTCCATGGCTTGCCGACCCCGGCGAACCCGACGATCGGCCCCTGGGGCGGCTTGCCCACCGGCTCCAGTCGGGCGACCAGCACCGGCATGTCGCCGAACTGAACCAGCAGGTCGAAGTCGGGCAGGGCCAGGTCGGCCGGCAGCAGCACGATCACCGCGTCGGCCCGCGCCAGCCCCGCCTTCAGCGGCTCGCGCATCGGCCCGGCCGGGAACACCTTGCCGTCGCCGAACGGCCACTCGTCATTGCGGGTCTCGCCATCGACGACCACCAGCGACAGGGCCTTGCGGACATCGGGATCTCTGGTGGCCGTCATCCATGACGATGGCCTGGGCTCCAGCCTTCGCCGCCGCCCGGGCTCCGGCGGCGCGATCGCGGGCCACCCACATCGGAAAGTCCTGGGCCAGCATCAGCGGCTCGTCGCCGACGTCGGCGGCGGTGTGCCGGCTGCGGTCCACCAGGGTGGGGCCCTTGTCCTTGCCGCCATGGCCCCGCGCCAGACCGTGGGCGTTGATCCCGCGCTGGCTCAGGGTCAGCAACAGTTCGCGGACGATGGGCGTCTTGCCCGCGCCGCCGACCGTGACATTGCCCACGCAGATGACCGGCGCCCCTACTTCGCTTCCTGGCCCCTTGGCCATGCGGCGGGCGGTGGCGGCGGCCCAGATCCATGAGAGCGGCGTCAGCAGGGCGCGGGTGACCGGCGCGGGTCCGCCGCGCTTCACATACCACCAGCAGGGGGTCGACAGCTTCATGGGACCAGCTCGATGATCGTGGGCCAGGCGCCTGGCGGGCCTCGGCGTCGCGGGACTCGACAAAGGCCGCCGCGACGCTCGGCGCGGCCTTGCGGGCGCAGGATCGAGCCAGGGCGACCGCCAGACGCTGGCCCAGCACCCCGGCGTCGGCCAGGGCCAGGCCGTCGACCGCCGACAGCTCGGCATAGGCCGTCAGCCAGTTCTCGACATGGGGCCCGGAGACTGTGGGGCAGGACAGCCGGGCCGGCTCCAGTGGATTGTGGCCGCCGACGCCGGCGACCAGGCTGCCGGCCACCAGGGCCAGGTCGGCCAGCCGGAACCACAGGCCCAGCTCGCCCAGCGTGTCGGCCACCAGCACCTCGGCGGTCGTGGCGGCGGGGTCGGCGCTGCGCAGGCTGGCCGTGAGGCCGCGTGTCCGGGCCATCTCGGCGATGGCCGGGCCGCGCTCGGTGTGGCGCGGGACGATGATCAGGCGGGGTCGGGCGGGCAGGGCGGCGAAGGCGTCGAGCACGATCTCGTCCTCGCCCGGATGGGTGCTGGCGGCCAGCAGGACGGCGCGGCCGGCGAACGCCGTCTCAAGCCTGGCGAGTTCCGCCTCGTCCACCGGCAGCCGCGCCGCGCCGAACTTCAGGTCGGCCTCGCCGGCGACCGCGCCGCCCAGGCTGGCGAAGCGTTCGGCCGCTCTCGCGTCCTGGGCCAGGATCAGGTCGAAGCCCGAGAACAGCAGGTGCGCCGCGAAGGGGCGGGTCCGCCAGCCGTCGAAGCTCTTGTCCGACAGCTTGGCCGAGACCAGCGCCAGGCGCGTCCCCGCCGCCTTGGCGGCCAGCAGCAGGTTGGGCCACAGCTCGCTCTCGACGAACACCGCCAGGTCCGGCCGCCAGTGGCCGATGAACCGCCGCGCGCCGCCGGGGGTGTCGACCGGGACATACTGGTGGATCACGCCCTGCGGCAGGCGTCGCGCCAGCAGCTCGGCCGAGGTCACCGTGCCGGAGGTGACCAGGACCGTGGCGTCCAGACGCTCGGCCCGCAGGCGCTCGACCAGGGGCAGGATCGACAGGCTCTCGCCGACGCTAGCGCCGTGCAGCCAGACCAGCGGTCCGGCGGGGCGCGGCCTGGTGGGGCGGGCCAGACGCTCGTTGAGACGGGCGGGATCTTCCTTGCCCCTGGCCGCGCGGCGCTTCAGCAGCAGGGGCGCGACCGGTTCCAGCGCCGCCGTGGCGAGCCGGTATAGCCCAAGCGACAGCGGCAGGCTCACACCACGTCCGCAGGGGCCAGGCGGCAGGCATGGGCGCCGACGCCGTGCTCGATCTGCACCGTGGCGTGACCGATCTTGAACTTGCTGGCCAGCTCCGAGCAGATGTCGTGCAGGAACTGGTCGTGATCGTCGGCGGCCGGGCGCACCACGTGGGCGGTCATGGCGGTCTCGGTGGTGCTCATCGCCCAGATGTGCAGGTCGTGAACCTCGGAGACGCCGGGGCGGCCGGCCAGCCAGACGCGCACGGCGGCCGGGTCGATGCCGCGCGGTGCGGCGTCCAGCGCCATGTCCAGCGAGTCGCGTAGCAGGCCCCAGGTGCCCAGCACGATAACGGCGACGATCAGCAGGCTGGTGACGCTGTCGATCCACAGCCAGCCCGTCAGCATCATCAGCAGAGCGGCGAGCACGACGCCGGCCGAAACGGCTGCGTCGGCCGCCATGTGCAGGAAGGCGCCCCGGGCGTTGAGGTCGTCCTTGGAGCCGCGCATGAACATCAGGGCGGTGGCGGTGTTGATGACGATGCCGACGGCGGCGACAATCATCACCGGACCGCTCTCCACCGGGGTCGGCGCGGCGAAGCGGCGGACGGCTTCCCAGGCAATGGCGCCCGTCGCGGCCAGCAAAAGGGCGGCGTTGGTCAGCGAGGCCAGGATGGTGCCCTTGCGCAGGCCATAGGCGTGACGGCCGCTGGGCGCGCGCTTGGCCAGGGCGGCCGCGCCCCAGGCCAGGACCAGGCCCAGCACGTCCGACAGATTGTGGCCGGCGTCGGCCAGCAGGGCCAGCGAATGGGTGAACAGCCCCGCCCCGGCCTCCACCACGACAAAGCCGAGATTCAGCGCCGTGCCGATCGCGAAGGCGCGACCAAAGTCCTTCGGGACGTGATGATGGTGACCATGATGACCGTGGCCGTGATCGTGCTCATGATCATGATCATGATCATGGTCGTGATCATGGTGGTCATGGCCGCGTGCGTGTCCGGGGTGATCGTGCGGCATGGCCCTACATCCCACCATGGGCCGGTCGGATCAATGGCGGCCTGACGTATCGGCTTCGATGGGTAGCGTGCCGACGCCTCTGACGTGCATACGGGGATCGATCGCCGTTGCGATCCAGGCGAACGCAGCAGCGACGCAAAGCCAGCGCGCCGAAGCCGAGATAGCGCCCGCCGTCACGAGACGGGACCGCCAATCCTCGCCGGGCTCGATCATGCCGAGACGAGCTTGGAGGGCGCGCCGTCGGCTTCTCCGACCAATTGCTCGGCCCGGCGCGAGACGGCCGACAGGCGCTCGCCCCAGGTCGTGGTCAGGGCGTCGGGATCATCGTCGCGGCCGGCGGTGACCGGCCCGTCCCAGACCATGGCGGCGCGGGCGAAGGGCAGGGGAATGATGGTGCGGTCCCAGGTGTCGAGCCGGATGCAGGGTTGCATGGCCACCCCGACGAACAGCACCGGCGCGCCGCTGACCCGGGCCAGGGCCGCGGCGCCCTTCTGCATGACCTCGACCGGACCGCGCGGGCCGTCGGGCGTTATGGCCATGGCCCCGCCGTCCTTCACCCACTTGACCATGTCGCGGAAGGCCTGCTCGCCGCCCTTGTTCTTGGCGGTGTCGGTCTTCTTCAGGGACGAGCCGCGAATGGACGGCAGGCCCAGCCTGGCGATGACCCGGGCGATGAACTCGCCGTCGCGCGACTGGCTGACCAGCACCCGGATTTCCGGCTTGTCCGGGCCCCTGCGGCCAGGTGGCGGGGCCCACCGGCGCACGGCTGTGCCACAGGGCAGGATCACGCCGCCGCCCTTGGCCAGGGCGTCGGCCTGGACCTTCTCGGCGATGTCCTGGCCTTCACGGGTCCAGCGCAGGGTGCGGTAGGTGAAGGCGATATAGCCCGCGAACAGGCGGGTCATCAGACCGGTGACCAGGGGCGTGCGCAGACGTTTCAAGCCGTCGTCCCCTCGTGGTCGTCGGAGGCAGGTGGTCGAGGTCCTGGGCCCGGGCCAGCCGGGCGTAGAGGCCGCGCTTGGCGGACCAGGGATCTGCGTGCGTCCCGGTCTCGACCACCTGACCCGCGCTCGATGACATAGATGCGGTCGGCATGCTTCACCGTCGACAGGCGGTGGGCGATGACGATCAGTGGTGCGGCCGGCCATCAGGCGGTCGAGCGCCGCCTGAACCTGGGCTTCGCTTTCCGGTGTCGAGCGCGCTGGTGGCTTCGTCCAGCAACAGGATCGGAGCGTCCTTCAGGAAGGCGCGGGCGATGGCGATGCGCTGACGCTGGCCGCCCGACAGCCGCGCGCCGGCCTCGCCGACGCCGGTCTCGTAGCCGTTGGGCAGATCGCTGATGAAGTCATGCGCCGCCGCCTGACCTGCGGCCGCTTCGATCTGGTCCTGGGTGGCGTCGGGACGGGCATAGGCGATGTTGGCCCGGATCGTGTCGTCGAACAGGAACGGCTCCTGGGTGACCAGGCCGATGCGCGCCGCGCAGCGAGGCGATGGTCACCGAGCGTACGTCGTGGCCGTCGATCGTCACCGCCCCGCCGGTCACGTCATAGAAGCGCGGGATCAGCGACAGCACGGTGCTCTTGCCGCCGCCCGAGGGGCCGACCAGGGCGACGGTCTCGCCAGGCGGGCCTCGATGGTCACGCCGTACAGCGCCGCGACGTCGCCGCCGTAGGAAAAGGTGACGGTCTCCAGGGCGATCGTGCTGTCACCGGCGGGCAGCGGCCGGGCGTCGGCGGGATCGACGATGGTCGGCTCGACGTCCAGGGCCGCGAACAGCCGGCGCGCGGCGGTCAGGCCCTCGCTGAACACGGTCTGCAGATTGGCGACCTGGCGCAGCGACTGGGCGGCGATGAGGAGCACGGTCAGAAAGGCGAAGAACGTCCCGGCGGTGATCGAGCCGCTTGTCGCCCGCCAGCCGGCATAGACAAAGACCAGAGCCACCAGGAGGGTCGTGAATGTCTCGGTCGCAGGGGCGGCCATGGCCCGGGCGTTGCTACCCTTGATCAGGTGATGCTGGCGGCGCTCGATCACCGCGGCGACGATCGCCGCCTCCTCATAGGCCTCGCGGTTCTCCATCTTGACGATCTTGACCCCGTCCAGGCTCTCCATGATCGCTGTCGACAGGTTGGAGGTCTCACCCATGGCGCCCTTGGCGGCCTTGGTCGTGCGCTTTGAGAAACTGCGCATGATCAGGCTGGCGACCGGGGCGATCACCAGGACGCCGGCGGCCAGCAACGGATCAAGCTTGAACATGGCGACCAGGGCGCCAATCACGGTCAGGTCTCCTGCGCGCACATAGTTGACGACGCCCGTCGTCGCCGCCTCGCGGATCAGGCCGGCGTCATAGAGCACGGAAGAGACGTAGGACCCCGAATGCGCACCGCGCAGGCGGGCCAGGTCTGAACGCATCAGCCGGCTGAACAGCCGTACCTGAACGTCGCCGACCACGCCGTTGCCGATCCGATTGATCAGAGTGGCCTGGATCACCTGGAAAAGACCGCGCCCCAGGGCCAGGCCAGCGATGGTCAGCGGTATCGTCACCATCGCCCCCGCCTTGGGGTGCGTGATCAACTGATCGATCGCGGGCTGGATGATGGTGCCCAGTTCAACGCTGAGCTTGGCCACGATCGCGGCGCAGATCATCGAGACGGTGAGGCCCTTCCAGCGCGGACGCAGGAAGTCGCGCCAGATCCGCGTCGCCAGGGCGCGGTTCGAGGGCTGCGGCGTGTCCGTGTCGATCATGGGCGAGGGGTCGGACTTCGGGGCTTGGCTGTCAAGGACGCCGGCGCATCACTCGGCCGGGAAATGAGCGGGCGTTTTGCATTGCGCGGCGGTCCATCCTACTTAGGGCCGTGGACTTCTGAGGGGGACAACCCGTTGGCCGGTTTCGACCTTTCCACCCGCTGGGGGCGGCTTCGCACCTATCTCCACTATCTGTGGAATGACCACGCCTATCTGCGGGTCGGCTTCTCCAACGCCCATTGGGTCAGCCCCGACACTGGTCCGCGCCGCCCAGCCCTGGCCGTTCCAGCTGGCCTGGTGGAAGCAGCGCGGCATCAAGACCATCGTCAATCTGCGCGGCGGGTTCGACGGCAGCTTCTACGCCCTGGAAAAGGACGCTTGTCAGCGCCTGGGCCTGAATCTGGTAGACTTCACGATCACCTCGCGAGAGGTCCCGATCCGTGAGCGGGTGCGCGGCGCCAAGGAACTGTTCGAGACCCTGGAATATCCGGCCCTGATCCACTGCAAGTCGGGCGCGGACCGGGCGGGCATCATGAGCGTGCTCTACGCCCACTACCGTCTGGGCCTGCCGATCCGCGAGGCGATGAAGGAGCTGTCGCCCCGCTACCTGCACATCAAGGCCGGCAACACCGGCGTGCTGGACTACGTGTTCGAGCAGTATCTGGAACGCGGCGAGCCCAAGGGGCTGAGCTTCACCGACTGGGTCGAGAGCGACGACTACGACCCCGTCGCGATGAAGAAGACCTTCCGCGCGGGTATGCTGGGCAAGATGCTGACGGACAAGGTTCTGCGGCGGGAATAGGGGCGACGACTCGCCCCCTCCGCGCCTGGCGGCGCCCTCCCCCGCAGGGGGAAGATGAGCTCATCCGCCCCCTACGGGGGCGGACGGTCGCGAAGCGACCCGGTGGGGGCGAGTGCTGACCAGCCCCACCGGCTATCAGGCCAAACTGGGAACCATCAGCTTGTGCGCGTGGATGATGAAGTACCGCGCATGGGCGTTGTCGACGGTCGCCTGGGCCTTGGCCTTCCAGGCCTTGTGGGCGTCCGAGTAGCTGGCATAGGCGCCGACGAACTCGACCTTGTCGAGGTCGCGGAACTCGATGTCGGAGACATCCTTCAGTTCACCGCCGATGACGATGATGGAGAAGTCAGCTGGTCGGGCATGATGGGGCAAGTTCCTCGCGAGGAATTATCTTTATGGCAGGTCGATATGCCCGACCCGGTTAAGGGATCAATGGCTACCAGCGTCACATTGGCGCAAACCAGGCTCGGAACCAGCGGAATTGGCTGATTATAGCTGAAATCAGCGCCCCTTGTGGTTCTGTCAGACAGGGCGCCGGCTTCCGAACGGATCAGGTCGGCGGCGGCGACATCCCACTCGCTTTTTCGGCGACAGCGCCGACGGCGGCGTCAAAGGCGCCCGCCGCCACCAGGCAGACCCGGTAGGCGATGGAGTTGCGGCTCTCCACCCGCATGGCCGGCCAGGGATTGGTCCAGGCCGGGTGCACGAACATCTTGCCGTCGCCCAGCATGGCGGCGTCCTCGAGGTCGTCGGTCTCGCTGCCGCGAGATCGCGGCGCCGTTGAGGGTGGCCCCGCGCGCCGAGGACGGCGGCGTAGGTCTCGTTCAGGGCCGGTGCGTGAACCACCCCGGCGATCGGCCGGCCATTCTCGACCACGGCCACCGAAACGGCGAACCACGGCTTGTTCTTCATGAAGGCGACCGTGCCGTCGATCGGATCGACCACGAACTGGCGCGTGGTGGTCAGGCGGGCCGGATCGTCGACCGTCTCTTCCGATAGCCGGCCATAGTCGGAGCCGCGCGGCGCTCTTCCAGGCGGTCCTTGAGCAGGGCATCGACGGCCAGATCCGCGTCGGTCACCGGCGAGCCGCCCTCCTTGGACCAGATCTTCAGGCCGCCGGCGCGGGCTTTCAGGGCCAGTTCCCCAGCCTCCCGCGCCGCGTCGAGGATCAGGTCCACGTCGGTCATTTGCCGGCGATCGCCAGGCCGTCGACCAGAATCGACGGGGCGTTGTTGGCCCCGCGCATCTCGAGATCCGAGCCCGGGATCAGCCGGGCGTAGATGTCGATCAGGTTGCCGGCCACGGTGATTTCCGTCACCGGCCCGGTGACCTCGCCGTTCTCGAACCACAGGCCCGAGCAGCCCACCGACCAGTCGCCGGTATTGCCGTTCAGCGACGGGCCGAACATCGACGTGACCAGCAGGCCGGTTTTGGCGTCCGCCATCAGGCCGTCAAGGTCGCGGGTACCGGTCGAGAGGGTCAGGTTGCTGGTCGAGACGCCGGACGGGCCCGCCAGGCCGCGCGAGGCGTGGCCGGTGGTCTCAAGCCCCAGTTGCTTGGCCGAGCTGGTGTTGAGCAGCCAGGTGGTCAGCACGCCGTCGTCGATCAGGGCGCGGTGCACGGTGTCCACGCCCTCGTCGTCGAACGGCGAGGATCCCAGGCCGCGCACCCGGTGCGGATCTTCGATCAGGCTGACGCCCCGGGCGAAGACCCGCTCGCCCAGCCGGTCCTTCAGGAAGGAGGTGCCGCGCGCCACCGACGGGCCCGAGATCGCGCCCAGCAGGGGTCCGATCAGCGACATGGCCAGGCGGTTTTCGAAGATCACAGGGGCGGTGGTTGAAGCGATCTTGCGGGCGTTCAGGCGGGCGACGGCCTGGCGACCGGCCTCGCGGCCGATGTCGCCTGCGCCGGGCAGGTCGCCGAAGTGGCGGGCCGAGCAGCGGCCTCGCCGCCGCGTTCCATGCCGGCGCCCTCGCCGGCGATGGCCGAGCATGACAGCGCGTGGCCGGTGGCGGCGTGCGCGCCGGAAAAGCCGTCACTGGTGAACAGCCGCCACGAGGCCGAGCTCCAGCTGGCCGAACCGCCGTCGGAATTGGTCACGCCCTCGACCGATCGCGCGCCTTCCTCGGCGAGCCTGGCGGGAGGCTTCCAGCGCCTCGGCGGTGGGCTCGTAGGCGTCGATCAGGTCCAGGTCGGGGAAGGGGCCCTTGGCCAGGCGCTCGCGCGGGGCGAGGCTGGCATAGGGATCTTCGGGCGCGAGGCGGGCCATGATGGCCACGGCGCGCTCGATCAGTTTGGCGCGCGCGTCGCTGGAAATGTCGGAGCCGGAGACCGTGGCGCTGCGCTGGCCCACGAAGACGCGCAGGCCCAGATCACGGGCTTCCTCGCGTTCGACTTCCTCCAGCTCGCCCAGGCGGACGCTGACGGAGAGGGATTGTCGTTGCGCGAAGACGGCCTCGGCCGTGTCGGCGCCGGCCCGAAGTGCGGCCGAGACCACGTCGCTAAGCAGATTATCGTCCATGGGGTCTTATGGACGACGCCGACCGGCGGGGGCAAGCGCAGCGCGTCGCCTGCGCTCCCAAGCCGCGCCGGATCAGGCGATCGCGTAGAACAGCAGGGCCACGCCGATGAAGATGTAGGCCAGCCAGGTGGCGACCATGCCGAGCGCGCGGGGAATGGACGTGCCGCCGCTGTTGGACAGGCCCACGGCGTGCGCCAGGCGGCCGGCGAACAGCACGAATCCGGCCACGTGGATCGCCAGGGGCGGGGCCTCGACGATGGCCAGCACCGCGATGGCGATCAAAGCGGTGGGAATATACTCGCTGGCGTTACCGAAGGCGCGGATCGCGCGGGCCAGTTCGGGGATGCCCTCGTCGCCCAGGGCCACCTTGTGCTTCTGGCGCAGCCGCACGACCAGCAGCGAAAGGGCCAGCATCAGGAAGACGTGCAGACCCACCCAGAGGGCGGCGGCGTGACCCGAAGTGATCGAATCCATCGGCGAAACCTTACTCAGTTAACCACGCCGGGCGCGGGAGGGCCGCATAGAAGCCCTCTCAAGCGCCGGCTGGCAAGCGATCAGCCCTAATGGGCGAGTTCGCGGGCGACCGGATACAGCAGGTGATGGTCGTCGTAGAAGGGCGTGCGGCGATAGAACCAGGCCAGGCGCGCGTCCGGATCGGCGGCGAATTTCGGCTCGGCGGCCAGCTTGGCCTCGAACTCGGCCTTCAGCGCCGGGTCGGCGGCCAGCATCTTTTCGGCCAGGGGGGCGATGGCGTAGGGCTCGATATATTCGACGCGGCTGAGCACCTCGGGGACCATGCCCCAGGCGAAGAAGCTCTCGTTGGACTGCGGCTCCAGCAGCAGCACGGCGATATCGCCCAGGGGCTGGTCGGTGGGCACGCGGACCGAACCTGCCGGAAAAGTCCAGTCGCGGGTCTGCGCGGTCACCGTCTTGACGCTGATCTGCACATGGCCCTCGTTGGCGCTCGTCGCGATCTTTGGAGCATCCAGCCGCAGCATTTCAACCGACACCGTCCGGGGCGTCGCCAGGGTCTCGAGGGTCAGGCCGTGCAGCTTCAGACGCTCGATCAGGTCCTTGCGGTAGCTCGGCACCCAATAGGCCGCCGGGCGCTTGAGCGTCAGGCTGGGCTTGGAGCCGTAGAACGGCACGGGCCAGGGCGTCGGATCAGCTTGGCCTAGCCAGCGGATCTCCGAGCGGCCCGAGGCGGGGCTCTCATAGGTTTCGTAGCGGATGCCCTTGAACTGGCGCGTATAGGCCGGCTTGTCGTCCGCCACGAAATTGGCGGGGATCTCCGCGAGGCGCAGGCTGTTGTCGGTGGCGATCGCCGCGCGCAGGTCGCCGCCCTTCTCTGCCAGCAGCTTCAGCGACGTTTCGATGAACACGTAGGTCCCCAGCACCCGCTGGGCATAGGGCTTGAGGCTGTGGTTCTCGATCAGGATCGTCGGCACGTGGGCGGCCGCGCCCCAGCCGTTCGAGAACCGCTCGCCCAGCCCGCCGTCGCTGAAGCCGGCCTTGGGATTGTGCTCGTCGACGCCGAACACCAGCTCGCCCGGAATGTGCCCTTGGGCTTCCAGACCGGCATTGATGGCAGGCTTGAAAGTGGCGTCCAGCCACCTGGCGATGGCCGGCGAGCGCGACCAGACGCCGTTCTCGCCATTGTAGCCGTAGGTGACGTCGTACTGGTAATCCATGCCGTCGGTGACGTGGACATCGACATAGAGATCGGCCCGGTACTTGGCCTGCAGGGCCTTCAGTGCCCGCATCTCCGGCTGGTCCAGCTTCAGGAAGTCGCGGTTGAGGTTCTGGTTGGTGGCCGTGTTGCGCCAGCCCTGGATGCGCGGCCCGCGCTGGTTGGGGCGGCTATAGGCGCTGGCGCGTTCATGGCCGTCGACCGAGAGGATCGGGATCAGGACCAGATTGACCTTGTCCAGCAGCTTGTCCTTGCCGTGGAACGCCATGTCCCGCAGCAGCATCATGCCGGCGTCCTTGCCGTCGATCTCGCCCGGATGGATGCCGCACTGGATCAGCAGCAGCGGCTTTTTCGGATCCAGCGTCGCGCCGTCCTTGCTGGCGATCACGGCATAGATCTCGCGGCCCTGCGGCGAGACGCCGAACGCCTCGATGCGGATCAGGTCGGAGGCCTTGTCCAGCCGGTCGAACCATTTGCGGGTGTCGACGTAGTCGGGGCTGAAGTCGTGGGCCGGGTCGGACTCGAAGGCCGTCACCCAGGGATCGGACCTGTCGCGCATCAAGGCCTGGCTGGCGCCTTGCCAGGGCGGAGCGGGGGGCAGGAAGGCCTGGTCCCAGGGCGCTTGCGCGGAGGGTGTCTGCGACATGGCGGGGGTTCCCAATGAAAGCAGGGCGGTCAGGAGGAGAGCTTTCGAGCGCATGACGATGTCCTCGCGCCTCCGGTCGCCGAAGACAAGTCTCTTAGCCGCCGACCAGCGACCAGCCGCCGCGAGCGACCAGGATGCCGGCCGAACGGGCGATCTGCCAGCCCTGGTACAGCAGCAGGATGCTCAGGGCGGTCGGCGCCGTCCATCGCCAGGGGGCGACCGCCGCGACCAGGGTCAGGACCATGAACAGGCCGGTGCCCGCCCAGAACACCGGACCCAGTTTCATCCAGGCCATTTCGCCGTTCAGACTCGCCACGCACAGGAAGACCGTCACGATCAACAGATTGGCCGCCAGCACGCTGAGCAGAATCAGCTTTCGGTGAGACCAGAAATGGTCGTCCAGGCTCTCGCCGGCCTTCAGTTCGCGCGGAAACACCTGGGTGGCGGCGACATAGAAGGTGCTTGCCACCACCAGTCCCAGGATCAGCAGCGCGTAACTATAGGGCGCTGGGCGGAAGATCACCCAGGCCTGGTTCCAGAAGCTGGCGATGTCTATGGCCACGAACAGGGCGAGCATCGGCGTCAGCAGGCCAAACTTCACCGTCTGTCGCTCATGCAGCAGCCGCGCGAACCCGCCGACCAGTTCGGCGACGGAGAAGCCCAGCAGCAGGCCATAGAAGCTGAAGAAGAACTCGAACGCGTCCATAGGTCCCCCGACCCGCCGTTGCCGCGGGACTACTTCCAGATCGGCTTGCCGTCCCCCGGCAGGCCCAGAGCCGCCCACTTCTCGCTGACCGTGTCGATCACCGACTGATCCATACGGATCTCCTGGCCCCATTCGCGATGCGTTTCAGGCGGCAGCTTGTCGGTGGCGTCCAGGCCGATCTTCGACCCCAGGCCGCTCTCGGGGCTGGCGAAGTCGAGATAGTCGATGGGGGTGTGTTCGATCACCGTGATGTCCCGCGCCGGGTCCATCTTGGTGGAGATCGCCCACATGACGTCCTTCCAGTCGCGGGCGTTGATGTCGTGGTCCACGACGATCACCCACTTGGTGTACATGAACTGGCGCAGATAGCTCCAGACGCCCAGCATCACGCGCTTGGCGTGGCCCGGATAGGCCTTCTTCATCGAGACCACGGCGATGCGGTAGCTGCAGCCCTCGGGCGGCAGCCAGAAGTCGACGATCTCGGGGAACTGCTGGCGCAGCAGCGGAATGAACACCTCGTTGAGCGCCTCGCCCAGCACGGAGGGCTCGTCCGGCGGCCGGCCGGTGAAGGTGGTCAGGTAGATCGGGTTCTTGCGCATGGTGATCGCGGTCACCTGGAAGACCGGGAACTTCTCGACGCTGTTGTAATAGCCGGTGTGGTCGCCATAGGGACCTTCGTCCGCATACTCGTCGAGCAGGACGTGGCCCTCCAGCACGATCTCGGCATGGGCGGGCACCATCAGCGGCACGGTCTTGGCGGCCACGAGGTCGACCTTGGCTCCGCGTAGCAGACCGGCGAACTGGTATTCCGACAGGGTGTCGGGCACAGGCGTCACGGCGGCGAGGATGGTGCCGGGATCGGCGCCCAGAACGGCGCAGGCGGGCAGGGGCTCACGCTTGCCGGCCTGCTTGTGGCGGGCATAGTGCTGGGCCCCGCCGCGATGGGCCAGCCAGCGCATGATGCAGCGGTCCTTGCCCAGCACCTGCATGCGATAGATGCCCAGGTTGAAGTCGTCCTCGCGGTCCTTGCCTGGGCCCTTGGTGACGATCAGCGGCCAGGTGATCAGCGGCGCGGGCTCGCCCGGCCAGCAGGTCTGGACGGGCAGTTTCGACAGATCGATGTCATCGCCGGTCAGGACGATTTCCTGCACGGGGGCCTTCTTCACCGTGCCGGGCCGCATGGCCATCACGGTCTTGGCCAGGGGCAGCATGTCCAGGGCGTCCTTCAGGCCCTTGGGCGGCTGGGGCTGGCGCAGGAAGGCCAGCAGCTCGCCGACTTCGCGCAGTTCGCCGGCGGTGGTGCGCGGCTCGCCGCCCAGGGTGACGCCCATGGCCACGCGCTTGACGGTGCCGAACAGGTTGGCCAGGGCAGGCATGGGCGAGCGCGATCCGTCGGGCAGGATCACATTCTCGAACAGCACCGCCGGTCCGCCGGTAGCCAGCAGGCGCGTCTGGATCTCGGTCATCTCCAACACGGTGGAGACCGGTTCGGTCACGCGGACCAGCTCGCCCTGCGCCTCCAGGACGTCGATGAATTCGCGCAGGGACCGATAGGCCATGGGGACTCCTTGGAACGGGCGTTGAAGCATACGGGTTTTTCGAGTCCGGCTACGCCTGGCTCAAGGTGTTGATCAGGATGGCGCGGATGCGGGCGATATGTTCGGGCGTCATCTCGCCCAGAGAGCCGCGCCGGTCGGGCGGGATATGCGCCACTGGGTCGCCATGGGTCTTGAACACGAAGTGGTCGAAGACGCCCCGCCAGACCTCGCGTTCGCTCGCCGAGAGCTCGCGGATCGAGGCCAGGGCGTGCAGCAGCGCTTCCAGCGGCCGGCCCAGCGTGGCGCGCGGTTCGTTCCACCAGTAGTTCACCAGCACGGTGAAGGGATCCAGCGACTCGACATTGTGGAACCAGAAATAGGGGATGTAGATCGCGTCCCCCGGCTCGAGCTCCGCCAGCTGCGCCTGCCGCCAGGCTTCGGCGAAGCGCGGGAAGCGATCCAGGTCCGGCTGGGCGACATCCACCATGCTGACCGGCGGACCGGCCGGCGTGAACTCCAGCGGACCCAGATAGAGGTTCTTCAGCTGCTCAGGCGGAAACAGGGTGAAGCGCCGCCGACCCGTCACCGCGCAGGCGATGTTGTAGTTCATGTCGAAATGGGTCGCCGTGGTGATGGCGTTACCGATCCAGATACGGGGTCCGACCTCGGCGTCCAGAAGCGGCTGAACATTGGCCTCGCTGAACCCGGGCAGGGCGGCGGCCGTCGGCGTCGACTGCACGGCCAGGGCCGGCGGTTCGGGACTCTGGCGGAACGACAACAGGGCCGTCAGGGCTTCGCGCAATGGAACCGAGCGTCTACGGAAGTTCAGGCCGCCCATGTCGTCGGTGTAGAAGAACCGCCCGCCGATCTCGGGGCCGCCGTTCAAAATGGCGACCGGCTTGCCGGCGTCCAGACCCAGCAGATAGCTGGCCATGGCCTCGTCCGAGACCTGTCCTGCCCGCGTGGCGGGCCAATCGGCGATCAGGCCCTTCAGGATCGCGGGTTGATGGGCCGGCATGATCTCGTCGCGGAGGGTCTGGCGGGTGACATCGCGCCATTCGCGCGTCTGGACCGGAGCGGGCGACAGCGGCATGACTGCTATTCCGCGACCGCCAGATCGTCGGCGTGGATCATCGGGCCCTCGGTGAAGCCAAGCTCCGCCTCGATGGCGTCAGAGCGCAGGCCGGCGATGCGGTGGGCGTCGGCGCTGTCGTAGCGGATCAGGCCGCGCGCCACCTCGCGGCCGGTCTCGTCGCGCACCCGCACCGCGTCGCCCTTGTCGAAGGGGCCCTCGACGGCGCGAACGCCCGCCGCCAGCAGACTCTTGCCTTTCGCCAGCGCGGCGGCGGCGCCGGCGTCGACCGACACCCAGCCCTGCGGCGCCAGCGACCCGGCGATCCAGGCCTTGTAGGCGGCGGCGGGACTGGCTCCGGCCTCGAACAGGGTCGCCTTGGCGCCCTCTTCGATGGCCCGCAGCGGATGCGGGCGCGAGCCCAGCGTGATCAGGGTGGCGCAGCCGGCGGCGCGGGCGATGCGGGCGGCGGCGATCTTTGTGGCCATGCCGCCGGTGCCGACGCCGGACGCGGCGTTCGCGCCGCCGGCCATCGCCTCGATGCTGGGCGTTATCTCGGAGATCACGGCCAGATGCTCGGCGGCCGGATCGCGGCGGGGATCGGCGGTGTAGAGGCCGTCGATGTCCGACAGCAGAACCAGCAGGTCGGCGCCGGCCAACTGGGCCACGCGAGCGGCCAGGCGGTCGTTGTCGCCGTAGCGGATTTCCTCGGTGACGACGGTGTCGTTCTCGTTGACCACGGGGACGACGCCCAGGCCCAGCAGGGTTTCGACCGTGGCGCGGGCGTTCAGCCAGCGGCGACGCATCTCGGTGTCGTCGCGGGTCATCAGGATCTGAGCCACGCCGACCTCATGCGGCTCGAAGGCTTCTTCCCAGGCGCGCATCAACAGCGACTGTCCGGCGGCGGCGGCCGCCTGCTTCTCGGGCAGGGTCAGCGACTTGCGGCCGGTCAGGCCCAGGCGGCGACGACCCAGGGCTACGGCCCCGGAAGACACCACCACCACCTGCTGGCCGCGCGCGCGCAACAGCGCGGCGTCATCGCAGAAGGCCTTCAGCCAGGCGTTGTTCGCCGCGCCGGTCTCGGCGTCGACCAGCAGCGCCGAGCCAACCTTGAAGACGATGCGTCTGGCCGTAGCGAGCGGCCCGGCCGAGGCCAGGTTCACGGGTTCCAGCCCCCGGGGGTCTCCGGGACGTGGTCTTCTTCCTCGTCGATTTCCTCGATCTCGTCACCCCGGCGAACGCGAACCTCGCGATAGGCGGCGCGCAGCATGTCCTTCACGCCCTTGCCCGAGACGCCCGAGACGAGGCGTGGCTTGACGCCCGTGACCGCCTCAAGCTCGGCGACCTTCTCGGCGATGGTCTCGTCGTCGAGGGCGTCGACCTTGTTCAGGGCCAGGATCTCGGACTTGTCGCCCAGTTCGTCGCCATAGGCTTCCAGCTCGCCGCGAATGGTGGTCCAGGCGCCGACGATGTCGTCCTGGGTGGCGTCCACCAGGTGGATCAGAACCGCCGAGCGCTCGACATGGCCCAGGAAGCGCGTGCCGAGACCCGCGCCTTCCGAGGCGCCCTCGATCAGTCCGGGAATGTCAGCCAGAACGAACCGTTCGCTGGTCGACAGGTCCACGACGCCGAGGTTGGGCGTCAGGGTGGTGAAGGGATAGTCGGCGATCTTCGGCTTGGCGGCGGTGGCCGCCGCCAGGAAGGTCGACTTGCCAGCGTTGGGCAGACCCACCAGGCCGACATCGGCGATCAGCTTAAGCCGCAGCCACAGCCAGCGCTCCTCGCCTTCCTGACCGGGATTGGCGTATTTGGGGGCCTGGTTCACCGGACCCTTGAAGTGCAGGTTGCCCCAGCCGCCGTTGCCGCCCTTGCACAGGCGCACGGTCATGCCGGCCGTATCCAGGTCGGCGATCAGGGTTTCCTTGTCCTCTTCAAGCACCTGGGTGCCGACGGGGACTTTCAGGGTGATATCCGCGCCCGCCGCGCCATGGCGCCCGCGGCCCATGCCATGGATCCCGGTTTCCGCCTTGAAGTGCTGCTGGTAGCGGTAGTCGATCAGGGTGTTGAGACCGTCCACGGCCTCGATCCAGATATCGCCGCCACGGCCGCCGTCGCCACCGTCGGGGCCACCGTATTCAATGTACTTCTCGCGTCGGAACGAGACCGCGCCACCGCCGCCGTTGCCGGAGCGGATATAGATCTTGCACTGGTCCAAAAACTTCATGGACGTCTTTTGTCCCAAGGCGCTTGCTGCGTCGAGCCGAAATGGCGCGAAGGCCGTGAACAGAAGGCCGGATTGAACGCTGTTCGGCCTTGTGACGAAATGTTAAAACACGTTGTGCGACAAAGCGTCTTGCTGCGAAACCGCCGTTTTTCCTCGGCGGAGGGGAGGCTCGCGTTGACAACGGCATCAGACGGCGGAGTGGAATTGGCGGAGGACCTGCGGGACCTGACGCTCCAGTCGCTGTGTAAGAAATATGCCGGCGAGGCCTCGATCCATCGCAACATCCTGATGAGCCGGGGAACCGGCGTGGTCGGGACCTGGCGCGATTTCCGAGCCTTCCTCACCGATATCGGAACCCGGCCGACCTCCGAACACATACTTGTTCTGATCAACCGCACCGAACGCACCTATGGCCCTGGCCGCGCGCGCTGGATGACTCCCGAGGAGCAGGCCGCGCACGAGGAAGAGTTCGACCGCCTCCAGGCCGAGAAGAAGCGTGAAGAGCAGCTTCTGCTTCACCAGTCGGCAGCCATGAAGCGAGCGTCCGCGCCGAACGCCGCGTCGTTTGGCCAATGGACGCCGATGGGTGGCCAGCAGGTAGCCTATAGCGACGTCGCCAAGCGGCTGAACATTCCGGTCGCCGCGCTTTCCAAGACCATGCCGGCCGGTCGTTCGGCCGACGAACTGGTCAAGCGCTCGGCCGCCGCCGGCGACCTGATCAATCAGGACGCCACCTGGCTGCCGCCGGACCCCGCCCGCAAGGCGGGCTTCTTCGAGGCCTTCCGGATCTGGCACATGCAGGTCCAGCCCCAGTTCACCCGCGCTGCGACCCCAACCTTCCTGTTCCTCTACATCGCCCTGCCGGTGATGAAGCAGTGCCGGGACGAGCTGATGGATCTGGATCTCTGGAACCCGCTGGGCCAGCGCGCCATGAGCGCGCGCGACGCTCACGCGTCGTGGAAGAAATACTGCGAGTTCATGCCGCGCGCGCAGGTCGCCCTGATGGAGATCCCCATCTACGCGACCTATTCGCTGCTGTCGGACCTGGACGCCCTGTGCGAGCGCATCGTCACCGCCGAGAAGCGGTTCCGCGAAGGCGCGCAGAAGGTCATCGCGACCCACCGCGCGGCCTAGAGCGCAATAGCCGAAAGTGTATGCGGTTTCGGCGGCGATCGCGCTCTAAGTGTACGATTTAGAGCCTTTTTGAACGCTTCATATGATTCCATATGAAGCTAGAAGGCTCTAGTCGCCGATCAGGCCAGCCACACCATCATCCGCGTCGCGACAGACTCGCCGCGCGCGACCGACGGCTTCATCTCGATGACGCCGGTATACAGAAATCCAGACTTGATCAGGACCTGGCCCGAGGCGGCATTGTCGGCGAAGTGGCCGGCGACGACCAACTTCTTGCGCCACGTCTGCTTGGCCCAGCTCAGCGCGCCCTGACAGGCTTCGGTGGCCAGGCCGCGGCCCCAGTAGGGCTTACCGATCCAGTAGCCGATCTCCAGATGGCCTTCCGGCGGCGTGAACAGGCCCAGCACGCCGATCACGCCCTCATCTTCCAGGTCGATGACGAAGGTATTGTCACGGCGGCGGTCCTGCGCCTGGCAGCGCGCGACGAAGTCTTCGGCGTCGCTGCGGCCATATGGCCAGGGCATCCGCGTGGTCATGCGGGAAATGTCGCGATCGCCGCCCAGCGCCGTCAGGCGCGCGGCGTCGGCCGTGGCCGGCGCGCGCAGCGTGATCCGCCGCGTCTCGATCTGAGGACTAATGTCGATGACGCACATCGTACGCCTCCCGGTTTCTCGGCCCCTCTTTGCTCGGGGACCGTGACGCCGCCATGGCGATTCGGTGCTTCATGGCGTCGCAGGCAAAACAAAAGCGGGGAGCCCGGCGTTTCCCGGACTCCCCGCTTAGGTTCGTCTGTCCGGGTCGTCTTCTCGTGCGAGAAGCGCGACCCGAAAAAGTCGAGTGCGTGCTACTCGGCCGGTTGCGCGGTCGGCGCTACCGTTACGTAGGTGCGGTCATGCTTCTTGGTCACGAACTTCACCGCGCCTTCGACGAGCGCGAAGAGGGTGTGATCCTTGCCGATGCCGACACCGGCGCCCGGCCAGAACTTCGTACCGCGCTGACGGATGATGATGTTGCCGGCGAGGACCTTTTCGCCGCCGAACTTCTTCACGCCAAGGCGGCGGCCGTCTGAATCGCGACCGTTGCTGGACGAGCCGCCTGATTTCTTGTGAGCCATCTTGCTCTCCTAATCTCTAGAGGCGCAGCCGCTTAGGCTTCGCCGTCTTCCGGGGCGGCTGCGGCCTTCTTCGGCGCGGCCTTCTTTTTCGGGGCGGCTTCAGCGGCCGGAGCCGCGGTCTTGGCGACCGGGATCGAGGCCACGTCAGCGACAGCCTTGTCGCCGAGGCCGCGAGCGCGGGCGTCCAGGATCAGCTTCGGGGTCAGATCGACCACGCCGTCCCACTTGGTTTCCTTGCCGGCGCCGGCGACCGAGGTCACGCGGATGACCGACTCGGTCTGGCGGTGACCGCGGGTGCGGCGATAGCCCTGACGGCGGATCTTCTTGAAGATCTTCACCTTCTCACCCTTGCGGGTTTCGATCAGGGTGCCGGAGACGACAGCGCCGTCCACGAGAGGGGCGCCGACCGTCACGGCCTCGCCTTCGCCAAGCATCAGGACTTCGCCGAAAGCGACTTCCGCGCCCGGTTCACCGTCGAGCTTTTCGACAACCAGCAGATCGCCGGCTTGGACCCGGTACTGCTTGCCGCCGGTTTTGATCACCGCGTACATAGGTTAGCGCCTTAAGAAACGTGCGTTCGCAAAATAGGGAACGCCCGCAAGGAAACCCGGCGGGCGAGGGGGCGGACTTATACAGCCGGTCGACGTTGAGTCAACGGTCTCGGACAGATTCACGGGCATGAAACGCAAGCCCGGTCCGAATTCGGATTTGGACTGGAACGTTACAATATAACAGTCTATAGCCTTGGCCGTGAACTCGACCTTCTTCGCCTCGATCGCCGCCACCGGTTTCGCCGTGGCCTTCCTGCACGCGGCCTTGCCCACGCACTGGCTTCCGTTCGTGCTGGTCGGCCGCGCGCAAAAGTGGTCCACGAGCCGCACCCTCGGCGTCACCCTGCTGGCGGGGCTGGGCCATGTGAGCCTGACGATCGTGCTGGGCCTTGTCCTGGTTGTCGCCGGACTGGCCCTTCAGCCCAGCCTGGGCGGCGTGTTCCATTGGATCGTCGGCGGGCTGATGACCGCTGTCGGCGTCTTCTACATCCTGCGCGGCCGGCACAACCACGCCCTGCCCGAAGCGGGGGGGAAGACCTACGCCTCGGACCGCGCCGCCATCGCCGCCCTGGTGACGCTTCTTACGCTGTCCCCCTGCGAGGCCTTCCTGCCCTACTACCTGGCCGGCATGGAGCATGGGTGGCAGGCGTTCCTCGTGCTGAGCGCCGTTCTGATGGCGGCCACCTCGGCGGGCATGCTGATCTTCACAGGCCTCAGCCTGGCCGGCTTCAAGCGCCTTGGGCTGCAATGGGTGGAACGCTATGAGGAAACTATCCTTGGCGGGGCCCTGGTCGTGGTCGGCGTGGCCGTGGCGTTCTTCAAGACCTGACAGCGGGCTTCCGCCCGGGCGTCGGACCTCCTAAATAGCGGCCATGACCAACATCGCCCCCGCCTCCACCGGCAAGATCCCCGTCACCGTGCTGACCGGCTATCTCGGCGCCGGCAAGACCACCTTGCTCAACCGCATCCTCACCGAGAAGCACGGCAAGCGCTACGCCGTGATCGTCAACGAGTTCGGCGAGGTCGGCATCGACAACGACCTGGTGGTCGGGGCCGACGAGGAAGTGTTCGAGATGAACAACGGCTGCGTCTGCTGCACGGTGCGCGGCGACCTGATCCGGGTCCTGTCGGGCCTGATGAAGCGCAAGGGCGGCTTCGACGCCATAATCGTCGAGACGACCGGCCTGGCCGACCCGGGCCCGGTGGCCCAGACCTTCTTCGTCGACGAGGACGTCAAGGCCCGCACCCAGCTCGATTCGGTCACCGCCGTGGTCGACGCCAAGCACATCATGCTGCGGCTGGGCGACAGCCGCGAGGCCGTCGAGCAGATCGCCTTCGCCGACCAGATCGTGCTGAACAAGACCGACCTGGTGTCTGAGGATGATCTGCGCCACGTCGAAGCCCGGATCCGCCGGATCAATCCGCTGGCCCCGATCCACCGCGCCCAGCGCTCGAACGTCCCGCTGTCGGCGATCCTGGGCAAGCACAGCTTCGACCTGGAGCGGATCACCGAGCTGGAGCCGGACTTCCTCAACCCCGCCCACGGCGAGGCCGGCCACGTCCATGACGAGCACTGCGGCCATGACCACCATGATCACGACCATGATCATGGCCATGTCCACGACGAACATTGTGGCCACGATCATGGACATCACCATGACCATGGGCATGACCACGCCAGCGCGATCCATGATGACGGGGTCAAGGGTGTCTCCCTGACCCTGGAGCGGCCCGTGGACGGCCAGAAGATCACCGTCTGGCTCAATGACCTGCTGGCCCGTCGCGGGCCCGACATCCTGCGCGCCAAGGGCATCATCGACGTGAAGGGCGAGGATCGCCGTCTGGTCTTCCAGGCCGTGCACATGATCCTGGAAGGCGACTTCCAGCGCGCATGGACTGACGCCGACAAGCGCTACAGCCGGATGGTCTTCATCGGCCGCGACCTGGACGAGGCTGAACTGAAGGCCGGCTTCGAGGCCTGCGCGGCCTAAGCTCTAGCGGCGGGGGCGATTGGCGCCCCCTTGCGACCAGTCTCTTGAGCACCGGCGTTCCGAGCCGTTTTGGAACGCCGCCCGCCGGAGACTTCGCCTTGACCCTTGCCGCCTTCACGCTGAACGATCGTTTGCTGGCCACCGTGCATCTGGTCGCCAACATTCTGGTTTGGCTGCTGCTGCTCGCGCCCTTGGCTGTCGTCGCCCTGATGGCTGGGGGCTTCAACGCGACCAAGCGCCGAAAATCCTAGGTCTGAGACGGCGCGTCGGCGGGCGCGGCGCTCCAGCCCGCCGCGATTTGCTGCATCAACCGGCTGACCAGGCTGTCGGTCATCGGCGTCTGATCGAGATCGGCGCGAGCCTGATCGCGTAGTCCACCCAGTTCACGGCTGAGATAGCGGGTCGTTCCCGCCGGACCTGAATCGCGTTCGGCCAGATCGGCTCTCAGCTGGTCCAGCCGGGCTTGCCGCTCCTCGGGCGGCAAAGGCTGGGGCGGCGAAACTTGCCCACCCCCGGCGGGCTCAGCGCCATAGGCGCGCGTCGCGTCCTGCAGCCGCTCGGCGATTCCAACCGGCAGTTCGTCGATCGATTTGATCGCCGAGGCCGGGATGTGCAGGCGGCGCGCGACCATGATTTCATCCCGCTGCAACAGACCGTCGCTGTCCCCAGCCACTTTCAGGTAGGTCACGTCTGGCGAGTAGCCGGCGTCGAGAGCGGCCGCCTGCTTGATCGCCGCTTCGGCCTTCATCTCGTCGGCGCTGAGCGCGCCGTCGCCGTCGGCGTCGGCCCGTGCGAACAGGGCTTTGATGATTTCTTCTTGGGTTTGAGGGGCTTGGTCTGTCTGGGCCGAGAGCATGGCGTTCAGCGTGTCCGCGCCGAAGGTGCTCGACGGCGTCATCTCCGCCCGGACGACGCGGCCGTCGCCGTTGGTGTCGAGGGCTTTGAAGGCGGCTTCGGCCTTGGAAGAGCCGGTTCCCGCAGCGCTCATCTCATCGAACGAGAGAGCGTCGTCGGCATTAGTGTTCAGGCGGTCGAACAGCTGCTGGTAGAGCTGCTGGGTCAAGGTCCCGCCGCTGGTGATCGCCGTCATCGCGTCCCTCTGCATGCGCCGCGTTCGATCGCGGCGTCAGGAGGGCAAGCAAGTATCGCGCCAGGGTTGCGGGCGTATCGAGGGTGGTGCTAGCCGTGCGCCTCGATCGTCTGGTGCGCTGCGGAGACGCCTGCGGGCTTGCGGCCCGGCGTCACGTAGGGCTTCAGCTTCTGAGCCGGGGTATAGACGAAGCGGTAGCTGAGCTCGGCGAAGATCCACGACAGGGCCACCACGAACGGCAGGGCCTGGAATTGGGTGGTCCGTGGGGCGTTCTCGATGATGCCCCCATAGCCGACCATCAGGCTGCCCAGGCTGAGCGCCAGCATGTGCCAGAGATAGGCGGCGTATGACCGGCGGCCCATCCAGCGCAGCGGCGCGATTTCCAGCATCCTGACCAGCGGCCCGGCGCGGGGCGCGGCCACCAGCGGCAGAATGATCCCGACCAGGGCCAGGCCCTGAACCGAGTACCGCAGGGTCTCGCGGAAGATCGGCTCGCGATAGGCCAGCGACGCCAGCATGGTCGCGGCGCCCATGCCGAACACCAGCCAGGTTCGGCGCTGAACAAAGGCCATGGCGGCCGGCCATTTACGCTCGATCACGGCGGCCAGGCAGCCCCAGGCGATCGAGTCGATCCGGCATTCGGTGGCCTTGTAGGTATAGACTTCCGACACGTGCAGCACCGCATAGGCATAGGTTCGCCACGCGGCCGCCCCGATGATCGCGACCAGGAACAGTACGGCCAGCCTGCGCGGGACGAAGCCGCACAACAGCATGGCCAGCGGCATGACGAGGTAGAAGTGCTCCTCGACGGCCAGCGACCAAAGGTGCCCGGTCACGGCGCAGTTGCCGCAGTCGCCCAGGCCGCTGATGATGTAGTAATTGGTCCAGTAGGTCAGGCCCGCCAGCGCCTGCAGTGGCTGCATGTGCTGACCCAGCAGCGGTCCGACAATGAAGGTCAGGACCAGCAGCAGCACCAGCATTTCCGGCAGCAGGCGCAACGTCCGCCGACCGTAGAAGCGCAGCAGGTCGACTTCGCCGTTCTTGTCGCGCTCGGACCACAGCAGTCGGGTGATCAGAAAGCCGCTGATGAAGAAGAAGATCGTCACGCCCATCCCGCCGGGGATCAGGTCACCCAGGCCGACATGGCCCAGGATGACCATGCTGACCGAGGCGGCGCGCAGGCCGTCCAGTCCGGCGACGTAGTCCTTGTGCTGACCGCTCACCGGCGAGCCCTCCGCGCAACGTGCGGTCGACGCTATCGACCTAGTCTTAAAATTTGATCGGAGCGTTGGCCTAGCGGCCCTGCAGCACGTCGACCAGGGCCCAGAACGTGTCCTTGGGCTGGGCCTTGTCGTCGAACAGCAGCGGCGCGTCGGTGTGGTCCTTGACCCAGGTCGCGGTGCGCAGCCACGAGTCCTTGTCGCGCACGCCCCAGATCGTGAAGGCGTACTGCTGCTTCTCGGGCAGGGCGACAAAGGCTTCCATCGCTTCGCGATAGAGACGGTTCTGGGCCTTGAGCCGGTCGGCCCGTGACATGAAGCTGACCTTGTCGGATTGCAGCGAGCAATCGAACTCCGAAAAATGCACCGGCAGGCCCAGGCTGGCGGCGTCGCGCAGGGCGGCCGTGATCTGACCGGCGGGCAGCTCGAAATTCACGTGGTTCTGGGTGCCGATGCCGTCGATCGGGACGCCCCGCTTGAGCATCGACTCGACGAAGTTCAAAAACTTCGCCCGCTTCTTCGGATTGCTCTCCAGGCCGTACTCGTTGACGAACAGTAGGGCGTTGGGATCGGCTTCTCGCGCCGCCTCGTGGGCGCGGATGAAGTGTCCTTCCAGGCCCAGATTTCGGGTCCAGATCGACTCGCGCAGGGTCTCGCCGTCGTCGTTGATCGGCTCGTTGACCACGTCCCAGGCCCGGGCTCGACCGGCGTAGCGACCGGCGACGGCCTGGATGTAGTGGCCATAGGCGGCGTCGAACGCCTTTCTGTCGCCCTCCAGCTTCTGGAAGGCGGGCGGATTGTCGATGTACCAGATCAGGGTGTGGGCGTGCAGGGCCTGACGATGGGCCGTGCAGAAGTCGGCGATTCGGTCGCCGCCGTCGAAGCGCAGCGCGCCGTCAGGCTGAAGGATATATTCCATCTTCAGCTCGTAACCGCTGGTGATCTGGGAGAACTGCGAGCCGGCCACGGCGTCGAACTCCGTCCCGAACTGGTCCGAGACGATCTCGGTGCCGATCTGGAACGGGGCCAGGTCTTTCAACAGCGGAACAGGACCTGTCCGGGTGGCGCTCGGACCGGGGTCGGCCGACGCCTTGCCGGCGCCGCGGCCGCAGGCGGCCAGGGCCAGCGCCGAGGCCAGCACCGAGCGTCGCGCCATCTGGCCGGCGAGCAGAGCGCTCATCGCAGGACGCCGCGCGGTTCGGCGGCGACCGTCGAGGCGGGCTGGCCCGAGGTCGCGCCCAGGGCGAGAACCAGAAACAGCATGGCGCATTCGGCATAGCGAACGGCCAGGCGGCGTGGGTCGTTGGCCAGGCGCCAGAACCATTCCAGTTTGCCGCGCTGCATCCACCGGGGGGCGCGACGCGCCTCACCGGCAATGAAGTCCAACGCGGCGCCGACGCAGATGAAGCCCACGCCCGGGCAGCGGGCGGCCAGGGCGTCGGCCAGGATCTCCTGCTTGGGCGCGCCCAGCGAGACGAAGCAGATGCGGGCGTCGGAGCTGTTGATCCGCTGGGCCATGGCGTCCAGATCCATAGCCGCCAGCATGGCCGCGCTGTTGCCCGAAGGCAATTGCGGGGCCTCGGCGCCGGCGACGCGCAGGCCCTCGAAGCGTTGGGTCAGCTTTTCCAGGGCGCCGGCCTGGGCTCTGGGCCCGGGGCCGACAAAATAGACGCCCAGGCCGCGGGCGGCGGCGGCCTGGCACAGCGGCTCGACAAGATCGGCGCCTGTGGCGCGCTCAAGCTGGGTGTTCTTGCGGCCGGCCAGCCACACGACGGGCCAGCCGTCGGCGGTGACATAGGTCGCGCGGCGGTAAACGCCCCGGAAGGCCTCGTTCGAAGCCAGTTTGACGAGATGGTCCAGATTGACGGTGAACAGCGTGAAGCCTTCGCCCTGTTCGGCCCGGCGGATCGCCGCGGTGGCCGCAGTGTCGAGGGTTGGCAGATTGATCCGCACCCCTTCGATCGACACGCCCTGGTTGGCGGCGCTCTCGCTGTTCCATTCGTTGAGCATTCGGCTCTCCCGGATATTTCCTGGAGCCGTCCTGTTCGGAAACGGGACGGCCAGGGCTTTCAGGGAGGCTCGGTTTCAAGCGCCATGCCGTGAGCGAGCGGAACTCGCTCCGCGCACGATCTTTTACAATTGGATCGAGCGCAAAGAAAAAGCCCCGGAAGCGGCGCTTCCGGGGCTCTTCGAACTTGGCTGTCGCCGAAGATCCTTAGTGGATGTCTTCGTTGATCAGGCCGACCTTGTACCAGCCAGCGGTTTGCAGCTGGTTCAGCACGCCCATGAAGTCGGCGTACAGCACGTCGGCGTCGGCGCGGATCATGACGCGCTGATCGTCCTTCGAGCCGGCTTGACCGGTCGAGGCGAACTTGGCGTCCAGATCGATCTCGAGGTTGTCGAGGCTGGTCTGCTTGTCGGCCACATAGAGCGCGCCCGACTTCTGGATCGAGATGAAGACCGGCTCTTTCGGCTTGGGCGCGTTGGGCGGCGGAATCGTCGCCGGCGGAAGGTCAACCTTGATCGCCACGGTGGCCATCGGGACGGCGACCATGAAGATGATCAGCAGAACCAGCAGGATGTCCACGAAGGGCGTGACGTTGATTTCGGAGTTCTGGCCGAGAGAGTAGCGACCACCGCCACCGCCAGAGAGTTTAGCCGCCATAGCCTGACTGTCTCCCAAGGGCCGCGTCACTCGCGGTCCCGCAATTGTTAGGTCGCCACGTCTGGCTCAGACGGGCTCGGAAGTAAAGCCCGACGACGCAGCGCAATGGCAACCCCCTTTTTGACTCTTTGTGAGGTAACGGCGTTCGCATCGGGGAGGGCGCCGGCGCCCTCCGGCTAGGCGCCAGAGCGCTGTCGGGGTATGGCGCGGGCATGATTTTCTCGTTCGACGCCTTTGTCACCGCCGCTCTTTTCGACAAGTCCGGCCGCGCGGCCTTCGCCCTGGGCGACGGCACCGTTCGCCTGCAAAGCGAAGAGGGCTATGTCACCGTTGAAGCGCATGGCGGCCCCATGGGGGGCGCGGCCCTTTGCGCCGTGGTGCATCCGTCCGGTCATGGCCTGATCACCGGCGGCGACGACGGACGCCTGGTCTGGAGCCGAATCGACGGCGGCGAGGTGGTCGCCACCGTCCTGGCCGAGGTCCGGGGCAAGTGGATCGAGCATGTGGCGGCCAGCGCCGCCTCGGGTCTGATCGCCTTCACCGCCGGCCGCGAGGCGCACGTCATCGACTCGGCCGACCCGGCCTTCTCGCGGGTGTTCGCTCATGAAAAGACCGTCTCGGGCCTGGCCTTTGATCCCAAGGGCCGGCGCCTGGCGACGGCGGCCTATGGCGGCGCCCAGCTGTGGTGGGCCAAGATCGCGGAGCAGAAGCCGCAGGTGCTGAAATGGGCCGGCAGCCACATCGCCGTGGCCTTCAGTCCCGACGGCAAGTTCCTGGTTTCCTCGATGCAGGAGAATCAGCTGCACGGCTGGCGCCTGAGCGATAGCAAGGACATGCGGATGGGCGGCTATCCGGCCAAGATCAAGAGCATGGCCTTCTTCGACAAGGGCGCCTGATGGTCACGGCCGGCGCCAATGGCGCGGTGGTCTGGCCGTTCGCCGGGGCCAGCGGCCCGATGGGCAAGGAAGCCGCCGAGATCGGGTTCTCCCGTGATTCGATGGTGGTCCGGGTGGCGGGGCTCGACGCCCAGCCGGTGGCGTTCGCTGGCCAGGACAACGGCAAGATCTGGGCGGCGCACATGCGCAACGGCCGAATCGAGACCCTGAAGGCCGAGAAGGGCGCCGCGATCAGCGCCCTATCGGTCTCGCCCGACGGCCAGCGTCTGGCCTGGGGCGACGAGGACGGCGAGGCCGGGGTGATCAACATCCCCGACATCAGCGCGCCCCGGACCTTCGCGGGCTAGAATCCCTTCAGCTCGCCCCAGGTCTCGAACGCATCGCGCCGCGAGCGCCATGTGTTCACCGGGGCGGTCTCGTCGCGATAGCCCAGGGCCATGCCGGAAAACAGCATGTGGCCCTCGGGCAGGCCGACATGGTCGTGAACCACCTGGTGATAGTGCGACCAGAATTCCTGGGCGCAGGTGTCCAGGCCCTTCTCGACGGCCAGCAGCATCAGGGTCTGCATGAACATGCCCACATCGCTCCACTGCGGCGGGCCGCAACGGCGGTCGATCGAGAAGAACAGCTGCACCGGCGCGCCGAAACCCTGGCCGTTGCTGGCGAACCATTGCAGGCGAGCCATCTTGTCCTCGCGGGGAATACCCAGCGCCCCATAGAGGTCTTCGCCGACCTGGAAGCGGCGGCTGCGCAGGGGATCCCAGAGGTTGGCGGGATAGACGTCGTATTCCGGCGTGTCGGGCGAGGCGACCCGCGTCTGCATCGTCGCCAGCAGGGCCTTCAGCGGCTCGCCCGAGACGGCCTGGACGCGCCACGGCTGCAGGTTGCCGCCCGAGGGCGCCCTGGCGGCGGCTTCCAGCAGGTCGCGCACGACGGTCCCGTCCACCGGATCAGGCTTGAAGGCGCGCACCGACATGCGGCGATTGACGGCGTCGAGAACATCCATTGCGAACTCCCTGGCTCTTGCTTTTCAAGCCCCCGCGACAGGGACGTCTCAGGTCGCTAGCATCCGGCCGCAGCGTCAAGACAAGCAGGATCTGGGGACGATACGTGAAGCTGTTGCGGAATATCTTTCTGGCGCTGTTCATCGTGCTGGTCGCCGGGCCGGTGCTGGCGGTGATCGTGTTCCGCTTCGTGCCGCCGCCGGTCACGCCGCTGATGATCATCCGCGCGGTCGAGGGCAAGGGCCTGGATCACCGCTGGCGGTCGATCGACACGGTCTCGCCGGCCCTGCCGCGCGCCCTGATCGCCGCCGAGGACGCCAAGTTCTGCGACCATCACGGCTTTGATTTCGACGCCCTCCAGAAGGCCTACGCGAGCAACGAGAAGGGCGGCCGGATCCGCGGCGGCTCGACCATCAGCCAGCAGACCGCCAAGAACATCTTCCTGTGGCCAGGGCGCTCCTATGTCCGCAAGGGACTGGAGGCCTGGTTCACCGTCCTGATCGAGGTGGGTTGGGGCAAGAAGCGGATCATGGAAGTCTATCTGAACTCGATCGAGTTCGGCCCCGGCATCTATGGCGCCGAGTCCGCCTCGCGCCGCTATTTCGGGATCGGCGCGGACAAGCTGTCCCAGGCCCAGGCCGCCCGCCTGGCCGCCATCCTGCCCAGCCCGCTGAAGTGGAAGGTGGTCAAGCCGGGCAAGTATGTCGCCAAGCGGTCGCGCAAGATCACCCGGGCCTCGGGAACGGTTCGCCGCGACGGTCTGGCCGCCTGCGTGCTCTGAAGAGAAGGAAGTTCCGATGACTGTCGCGCCCGGTCCCGTGCTTGAAACCGATCGTCTGATCCTGCGGCCGCCGGCCAGCCAGGACCTGGACGGCTGGGCCCGGATGATGGCCGACCCCGAGGCCGCGCGGTTCATCGGCGGGGTCCAGGCCCGATCGCCGTCCTGGCGCTTCATGGCGACCATGGCCGGCTCCTGGGTGCTGAAGGGCTTTGGCATGTTCTCGGTGATCGAGAAGTCCAGTGGCGACTGGCTGGGCCGGATCGGTCCCTGGCAGCCCGAGGACTGGCCTGGAACCGAGGTCGGCTGGGGTCTGGCCCGCGAGGCCTGGGGCAAGGGCTATGCGGTCGAGGCCGCAACGGCGACGATCGACTGGGTGTTCGACCATCTGGGCTGGGACGAGGTGATCCACTGCATCGACCCGGAAAACACGCCCTCGCAAAAGGTCGCCCAGCGCCTGGGTTCGATCAATCGCGGACCGGGTCGGATGCCCGAGCCGTACCAGGATCACGTCATCGACCTCTGGGGCCAGACGGCCGCGCAGTGGCGGGCGCGGCGGGGCTGATCAGAACCATCCGGCGTCGCGCAGCGCCTTGGCGTAGGCCCGGCTGACCGGCGCCTCGACGCCGCCGCGCACCGACAGGAGGGCCCGGCCGTCGGCGCGCCGGGCGTCCTCGACGGCGTCCCGCGCCACCCACCAGGAGCGGTGCGTCTGGGCGCCCTCGATGCCCTCCAGCTCGGCGATCGCGTCCGACAGGCGCAGCAGGATCAGGTCCTGGCCCTTCGAGGTGTGCAGGCGCAGATAGTGGTCTTCGGCCTGGACCGCGAACAGCTGGGCGCCGCGCAGGCGGGGTGGCAGGCGATCCAGGAAGCGCGGCGCCGGCGCACCGGCCGGGGCGGCGTGGGTCTCGGGCGGCTTGCGCTGGACCAGGGTGTTCAGCGCCGTCATCGCTGCGGTGATGATGAAGACCGGCGGCAGGAAATAGGGCAGCGCTTCAAGCCGCGCCTTACCCGTGAACGCCAGCTCGGTGACGAGCCAGACCACCACGGTGAAGGGCAGGGTGATGCCCAGGCACACCAGGCTGCCATACAGCCACGGCCGCTCGTCGGCGCGGCCGTCGCGGCCGACGACCTGGCTGACGCCCGTGCCGACCACGGCCCCGGCCACGCACAGCCCGACCCAGTAGGCCAGGCGGACCGGCAGCGACGCGCTGTTCATCCCGAACGCGCCGACCATCGCCAGGAACACGCCGGCCACCGCCGAGACCGCGAAGCCCCGCAAGGCTTCCCGGCTGGTCAGCGCCATTCGCGAAGCGTGAACGGCGTCGGCCAGCCGTTCACGAAGCGAGGGCGGCGACTGACGCAACGACGATTGAGGCACGAGGCGGGGCGCTCCAGGAACGGGACATCGACGGCGCGGGGCAGCGCCACCGCGAAATGGAGATGAAGATGGCCGATCAAAACATGTCAATGCGACGCGCCACCCTGAGCGGACGTTTCGGCGTTCTGGGCCTGGGCGTCGTGACGATGGCGATCCTGGCGGCGAACCCCGGCGTGGTCGCCGCGCCGCTCCGCTTCCTGGAGCGCGCGGGCTTTCATCCCCATGCGCCGGACCTGGGTCTGCTGGCCGCCGCGCCGCTGGTCATCCAACTGCACATCGCCGGCGCCGTGACCGCGTTCCTGATCGGCTCGGTCCTGCTGGCCGGGGTCAAGGGCACGGGCTTGCACAAGCGCCTGGGCTGGATCTGGGTGGCCGCCATGGTCCTGACGGCGATCAGTTCGCTGTTCATCAAGGTCGTCCATCCCGGCCACTTCAGCTTCATCCACCTGCTCAGCGGCTGGACCCTGATCGCCCTGCCGATGGGGATCTTCGCCATCAAGCGCCGCGATGTTCGCCGGCATCGCCGGACCATGACCGGCATGTTCGTGGGCGGCCTACTGATCGCCGGCCTGTTCACCTTCCTGCCCGGCCGCCTGATGTGGAACGTCTTCCTCGGCTGAGCCGTCCCTTCCCCAATCTTTCATCGGAGACCCGACATGACCTCGATCAAGACCCTCGCGCTTTGCCTGGCCCTGACCCTTCCGGCCGGCGCCGCCCTGGCCCAGGACCCCGCCCCGCCGGTGGCCGCGGCCCCTCAGGCCGCCGCCGGTCCCGCCAGCCTGGCCCTGGCCTTCCCCGCCCTGAAGCAGAAGACCGGCGTGATCATGATCGCCGTCTTCGACGGCCTGGACGGCTGGAAGAGCGGCAAGCCCGCCCGGGTCGCCCTGGCCGCCGCCGCCGATCCCGAACCGGTCGCCAAGCTGGAGGGCCTGGCCCCGGGAACCTACGCCGCCCGAGTCTTCCAGGACCTCGACGGCGACGGGAAGATGACCGTTAACCCGTTCGGCCTGCCCACCGAGCCCTACGGCTTCTCCAACGGCGCCAAGGTCAATATGGGCCCGCCCAGTTTCCAGGACGCCAGCTTCGCCGTCGCGCCGGGCGAAAACCGCCAGATCATTTCCCTGAAATAGACCGATCCAGCCGGAGCTTTCGCCATGAACCGTCGTGACATCCTGGGCGGCGCCGCCCTTCTCGGTGGCGCGACTCTCCTGAGCCCCGAGGTCGTCTGGGCCGCCGCGGCCGGCGACTGGACCCTGGGCTTTTCCGATGTCGAGGCCGACATCGCCCCCACCGGCCTGCAGCGGATCCATGGCCGGGCGCCGGCCGGGCTGGAGGGGACGCTGTTCCGCAACGGCCCCGCCAAGTTCCGCCGGCCGGGCGGCTCGGTGGGCCACTGGTTCGACGGCGACGGCCTGATCCGCCGGTTCTCGATCGGCGATGGCAAGGCCAGCCTCGCGGCCCGCTTCGCCGATACGCCCAAGCGCCGGGCGGACGAGGCCGCCAACGCCGTGATCACTCCCGGCTTCGGCACCGCCGCCGGCAAGGGCTCGGCCCTGTCGGGACCCGACGACGCCAATGCCGCCAACACCTCGGTGATCCTGGCCGGCGGCGAGCTGTGGGCCTTGTGGGAGGGCGGCTCGCCGCTGGCGATGGACCCCCGGACCCTCGAGACCCGCGACTTCAAGACCCTGCGGCCCGACCTGAAGGGTATGCCGTTCCTGGCCCATCCACGCATTGATCCCGACGGTACGATCTGGAACCTGGGCCTGGCCGGACGGCAGGCGATGGTCTGGCGTCTGGACCCCGACGGCGGTCTGAAGGACGCCCAGGTGATCGCCTTGCCGCGCGCCAGCTACATGCACGACTTCACCGCGACCGACCGTCATCTGGTGATCCTGCTGCAGCCGTGGATCCAGGAAAGCTTCCGGATGCCCTATGCCAGCAACATGTCGTGGCGGCCCGAACTGGGGACGCAGGTGCTGGTCATCGACAAGGCCGACCTTTCCAAGCGCCGGACCTTCGAACTGGACTCCTTCTTCTTCTTCCACCTGGGCGACGCCTGGGAGGAAACCGACGGGACCATCCGTTTCGACGCCTGTATCGACGACAACCCCGACGGCGTGGCCAAGGCCAGCGACAAGCTGCTGCGCGGCCAGTTGTTGACCGGCATCGCCCCGCCGCGTCTGGCCCAGATCACCCTGAGCCCGAACGGCAAGGCGGCGATGACGCGCTTTGCCAGCACCGCCGAGTTCCCCCGCTCCGACCCCCGGTTCGCCGGTCAGAAGCGTGCGTTCACGGTCCACGCCACCCATGAGCGCGCCAACCGGCCGCTGTTCCAGGGCGTGGCGGTGCGCGACTGGAACCGCGACCGCGAGCAGGTCTTCGACTTTGGCCCGGATCATCTGGTCGAGGAGATGATCTTCGCGCCGCGCAAGGGCTCCAGCGCCGAGTTCGACGGCTGGCTGGTGGGGACCAGCGTCAATCTGAAGGCCCGGGCGACCGAGCTGCATGTGTTCGACGCCCGCCGGGTGGAGGCCGGCCCCCTGGTCAGCTGGCGCGCGCCGATGGCCCTGCCGGTGACGTTCCATGGGTGTTTCCAGCAGGCTTAGAGCAGGGCGACGACTTGCCCCCTCCTGACCTGCTGCGCAGGTCGTCCTCCCCCGTAGGGGGAAGATGAAACGCGCGGATCCCATCTTCCCCCTCCGGGGGAAGACGGTCGCGAAGCGACCCGTAGGGGGCAAGTCTGGCGGACACGGGCTCTCGCCCTCACGCGGGAGACCGCTGAGTTCGTTGGGGAGGCGCGAAGCGGCCGGGGCGAACCCGGATGACCGTGATGTGTTTTGTGCGTTTCGGCTCGACCTGTCCGCTTCGCCAAGCTGTTCTTGACCGTGAGGATTGGGGCACACGAGCGTGAGTTTCAGCTCTGATTCCCAACTAGCCCCCGGACGGGCGCGCATCTTGTCGATCGGTTCATCCGTCTCGACGCCGACGATGTGCGATAGGCGGACTCTGATCCCCGCCCTGTGATCCGCGCCGTTCCGCGCCCAGGCTTCCGGTGGTCCCGGATCAATCCAACGAACAGACCACCATCGTCCTCGACGCGAGACCGCGCGGCCCCGCTCAGCTTCATCACCCGTCGCCGCTTTGGGCCGGTACCAAGCGCCCTCCCCCTGCGACGGGGACAAGGAGAAGTATCCACCCGTTTTCGGCCCCGGGGATACGCAAGCGCGAGAAAGTTGGAAGTCGTTGATTTTGCTGCGTTCGATTCGCTGAACGCCGAGGATAGAGCGCGACAGGTCCTCCCCCTGAAGGGGGAGGCGGCCCCCGACTTGATCGGGGGCAGGCGGGGGAAGACCGCAATGACTTAGCAACACTTCCCCCTCCGTCGGCTTCGCCGACACCTCCCCCGCTAGGGGGAGGGTCTTGGACTACCCCGACCAGATAGCCCCCCAGGCCTGTCCGCTGTCCGCGCGCCGGCGAGCGCGAACCTGAGCCGCCCGCGCCTCATCCGCCTTGCCACGCTCTCCCGGATGGGTCATCCGGGGGCAGCGCAATCAAGGCAGGCCCGAGAGTCGAATGACCGCAGCCAAGCCCCTCGCCCGTCCCGGCGGACGTGGCAGACCGTCCAAGGCCAAGGGCCTGGACCTGAAGGAAACCATCCTCGACGCGGCCGAGGGGCTGTTCGCGCGTCATGGCTTCTATGGCGTCACGACCCGTCAGGTGGCGGCCGAGGCCGGCGTCGACACCGCGCTGATCCACTATTATTTCGGCGCCAAGCGCGAACTGTTCGACGCGGTGTTCCTGCGCCGGGCCGAGATCCTCAACCAGGCGCGCCTGGCCTCGATGGACCTATATGTGAAGACCCATGCCGGCGGCATGACGGTGGAGGGCGTGATCGAGGCCTTCATCGAGCCGCTGCTGCGCATCTCGCAGGAGGGCGGCCAGGGCTGGAAGAACTATTTCGTGCTGGTGGCCCAGGTGAACAACACCCCGGTCTGGGGCGGCGAGACCATGACGCGGTTCTTTGATCCGGTGGTCCACAAGCTGGTCGAGACCCTGAAGGCCGCGCGTCCGGACGCGGAATATCGCGACCTTTTCTGGTGCTACCAGTTCCTGACCGGCTCGATGATGCTGGCCTTGTCCGAGACCGGCCGGATCGACTCGCTGTCGGACGGCGAGTGCCATTCCAGCGATCTGGAGGCCGTGCGCGCCCGCCTGTTCGCCTATTGCGCGGCGGGGTTCGAGGCGGTGATCGCCCGCCAGACCCAGGTATCGTCCGTCGCCTGAATTACCATTTCATCACCTGATGAAAAAAGACTGGCGCGAATAGGCCGGTTGAGTGACAGTGTCGCAATTCGCGGTTCGATGAATTCGCGAGCTCCGAACACGTGTCCGCCAAAAGGACCCGGTTCGGGATGGGCGGAACACAAGGGAGGGGAAACCCAATGACATCGATGTGGAAGGCTGCGCTACTGGCTGGCGCTGCATGGACCGCGGCCGCGACGGCCGTCTCGGCTCAGGACGCGGCCCCGGCCGCCGCCCCGGGCGACCTGCAGGTCGAGCAGGTGGTCGTCACCGCGCGTCGGCGCGAGGAAAACCTCAAGGACGTTCCGGTGGCCGTCTCGGCCTATAGCGGCGAGACCCTGGCCCGCCAGGGCGGCGCGGACATCACCGTCCTGCAGCAGACGACCCCGAACATCACGGTGCAGACCGCGCGCGGCTCCAACTCGACCCTGATCTCCTACATCCGCGGCATCGGCCAGCAGGATCCGCTGTGGGGATATGAGCCCGGCGTGGGCCTGTATGTCGACGACGTCTATATCTATCGCCCGCAGGGCGCGGTGCTGGACGTATTCGACGTGGAGCGCGTCGAAGTGCTGCGCGGCCCGCAGGGCACGCTGTACGGCCGCAACACCATCGGCGGCGCGATCAAGTACGTGACCAAGCGCCTGGGCGACGAGACCCACGCCAAGATCAAGGGTACGTATGGCAGCTACAACCAGACCGACCTGCTGGTCTCGGGCCAGACGCCGGTCGGCGGCGGCCTGTCGGTGGGCGGCGCCTATGCGCTCTACAAGCGCGACGGCTTCGGCAAGAACCTGACCACCGGCGCCGAGCACTATAACAAGGACGTTCAGGCCATCCGCCTGAGCGCGGAATACAAGCCGACCGACGACCTGTTCTTCCGCCTGGCCTATGACAAGGTCGAGGACGACTCCAACCCGCGTCATGGTCACCGCGAACTGCCGGCCCTGGTCGGCGGCTACAAGGTGCTGGACGTCTATGACACCCAGGCCGGCCTGGGCGACAAGAACTCGGTTACCACCGAAGGCGTGTCGCTGACCGGCCAGTACGACGCCACCGACCACCTGACCCTCAAGTCGATCACCGCCAGCCGCAAGGGCCACACCACCACCGTCATCGACTTCGACGGCACGCCGCTGCCGACCCTCGACATCCCGGCCAAGTACGACGACCGGTCGTTCTCGCAGGAACTGCAGGTGGTCTATTCGGACGAGAACGTCCAGGGGGTGTTCGGCCTCTACTACATGAACAGCCAGGCCTCGGGCGAGTTCGACACCATCGCCGGCAATCTGGGCCTGGCCATCGCCGACGGCGGCAAGGTCAGCACACAGAGCTTCGCGGCCTTCTTCGACTTCAGCGCCAATCTGTCGGAGCGCTTCAAGGTCTCGCTGGGCGCCCGCGCCACGCGCGATCACAAGCGCAGCAACACCTTCCGCCTGTTCTATCTGGGCGCCACGCCGACGCCGTTCCAGGGCGGGACCTCGCGTCCGATCCTGCAGACGCGCACCAACTACAGCGCCACGACCACCTTCTCGCAGTTCACCCCGCGCCTTTCGGCCTCGTATGAGCTGAGCGACGACCTGAACACCTATGTGTCGTACTCGAAGGGCTTCAAGTCGGGCGGCTGGGACATGCGCGGCGACGCCCTGATCACCCCGCAGACCGTCGACGGCTATCAACCCGAAACGGTCGACGCCTACGAAACCGGCCTGAAGGGCTATCTGTTCGACCGTCGCGTCTCGTTCGCCTCGGCCGCCTTCCTGTCGAAGTACAAGGGCCAGCAGGTCTCGACCCAGGTGGTGGTGCCCAGCGGCATCGCCAGCTCGATCGACAACGCCGGCGCCTCGACCCTGTATGGCCTCGAGTTCGAAGCCAAGGCCAAGCTGACCGCGAGCCTGTCGGGCAGCGTGGCGCTGGGCTACATCCACGCCAATTACGACACCTTCAACCGCTTCGTGCCGGCCGGCGCGCCCAACCCGCTGAACCCCTCTCAGGTGATCCCGGCGGGTGGCCAGGTGGTCAACGTGGCCGACCTGTACGGCTTCCAGAACACGCCGGAATGGACGGGCAATGTCAGCCTGACCTGGACGGCCGACGTGGCCGGCGGCCTGCTGGCCGTGACGCCGATGGTCAGCTATCGCGACAGCTACCAGCAGTTCGAACAGCCCCTGCCGCTGCTCGACCAGAAGGCCTTCACCCTGGTGGACCTGACGGCGATCTGGACGGCGCCGGGCGGCGGCTACAAGCTGTCCCTGACCGGCAAGAACCTGACGGACGAGCGTTATCGTACGGGCGGCTATACTTTCGGCGTCGCGACGTACAACAACTCGGTCATCGGCTTCTACGGCCCGCCGCGTACGGTGTCGGCGAGCGTCGAACTGGCATTCTGATCTAGGTAAAAACTGGCGTCGGCGCGCTGCAACGCGCCGACGCCATTTCTTTGCGTAACACGTAGCGGGGACGATCATGGGCGAGCACCAAATCGAGCAACCGGGCTCGCGCTATCGGTACGTCGTGCTGGCGATGCTGATCCTCGCCTACACCTTCAATTTCCTGGATCGTCAGATCCTCGGCATCCTGGCCGGGTCGATCAAGGCCGACCTGCATCTGACCGACACCCAGCTGGGGCTGATGGGCGGGGTGGCGTTCGCGGCGCTCTACACCACCCTGGGCGTGCCGCTGGCCTGGCTGGCCGACCGCGTCAGCCGCACCTGGATCATGACTACGGCCCTGACCCTGTGGAGCGGCTTCACCATCGCCTGCGGTTTTGCCGGCGGGTTCTGGAGCCTGTTCCTGTCGCGCATGGGCGTGGGCGTGGGCGAGGCGGGCGGCGTGGCCCCGGCCTATTCGCTGATCGCCGACTATTTCCCCAAGTCGCAGCGGGCCCGGGCCCTGGCGGTCTATTCGTTCGGCATCCCCCTGGGCACGGCCCTGGGCGTGCTGTTCGGCGGGCTGATCGCGGCCTACGTCAACTGGCGCTTCGCCTTCATCGCCGTGGGCGCGGCCGGGGTGCTGCTGGCGCCGATCTTCAAGTGGGTGGTCAAGGATCCCGTGCGCGGCGGCATGGATCATGAGCCGGGCGGGGCGCCGGTGGCGGCGCCCAAGGCCCCGGCCTTCGGCGCGGTTCTGGCCACCATCATGCCCAAGCCCAGCTTCTGGCTGCTGTCGTTCGGCGCGGCCTGCTCGTCGATCTGCGGCTATGGCGTGGCCTTCTGGCTGCCGACCTTCTTCCAGCGCAGCTTTGGTTTGTCGCTGACCGAGCGCGCCCTGTTCTACAGCGCCCTGTCGCTGTTCGGCGGCGTCGCCGGCATCTGGTTGGGCGGCGTGCTGGCCGACAAGTTCGGCGCCAAGAACAAGGCCGCCTACGCCCTGGCGCCGGCCATCTGCTTCCTGATCGCCCTGCCGTGTTTCCTGCTGGCCATGAACGTCCACTCGCTGGTGCTGGCCTTCGCGCTGTTCCTGATCCCCACGGGCCTGAACCTGGCGTGGCTGGGCCCCGTGGTCGCCGCCGTGCAGCACCTGGCTCCGGCCTCGATGCGGACCACGACCTCGGCCCTGTTCCTGCTGATCAACAACCTGCTGGGCCTGGCCGTGGGCCTGTGGTTCTTCGGCTATGTCTCCGACCTGTTGGCCCCGCGCTACGGCGCCGAGTCGATGCGCCACGCCCTCTATTTCGGCCTGGGCTTCTATGTGGCCAGCGCCATCCTGCTGATCCTGGCCTCGCGCCGGCTCAAGCGCGACTGGGTGGATTGAGTACGGCAGATTGCCGCGCTGTTTCGTTGACGCGAAACGGTCACGGTTAGGCCAAGATCGGGGATCAAGTGCCGGCTGAAACCCGAGCACGCCCATGACGCCCGACGACCGCCACGTTTTCCATGATCCTTCCGGGCGAAGGGACAGGCGAGCCAAGCTGATCCTGGGGATCGTGCTGTCGGCGGTCGCTGCGGTGTTGGCCGGCTTCCTGGCGACTCTCGCCTTCGCGCCGCACCTGCCCGACGCGCCGCTGCGCGACCCGCACGTCCTGACCTCGCTGCACCAGGAAACGCCGCGCCGGCATCGGCTGGCCCGGACCTGGCGGCGCGTGCCCCATCCCCGGGTCGCGCCGGGCGGCAAGGCCGAGAGCCCGCTGAACGTCGGCTTCTATGTCCCGTGGGACGAGGACTCCCGCGACAGCCTGCGCCGCAATATCGACAAGCTGGACGTGGTCTCGCCGCAGTGGATCGCCATCAAGGGCTCGGCCGGCGAACTTGATCTCACCGACGACCCGCAGGGCGTGGCCCGCATCGCCTCGGCCCCCAACCATCCGGCCGTGCTGCCGCTGGTGCACAACTCGGCCAACGCCGCCTTCGACGGCCCCGCCGCCGACGCCCTGCTGACCAATCCGGCGGCCCGCAAGGCGCTGATCGGCCATCTGGTCGACTTGGCCAAGGTTCACGGCTACGGCGGCTACATCCTGGATTTCGAGGCCCTGTCGCCCAAGGGGCTGGCGGCCTATCCCGGCTTCCTCAACGAGGCCCGCGCGGCGCTGAAGCCGCTGGGGCGCGAGGTCTGGGTCACCGCGCCGTTCGACGCGGAAGGCTGGCCGCTGACGCGCCTGCAGGACGCCGCCGACACCCTGGTGCTGATGGCCTATGACCAGCACTACGCCGGGGGCGATCCCGGCCCCAACGCCGGCCAGGACTGGTACGAGACCGAGCTGGAAAAGCGCTTCCGGCGGCTGGACCCCGACCGCACGATCCTGGCCCTGGGCGCCTATGGCTATGACTGGACGCTGAAGCCCGACGGCAAGATGGCCTCGGGCGCGGCGGCGACCTTCCACGAGGCCATGCGCAACGCCCAGGACAGCGGCGCGACGATCCGCATGGACGACAACGCCCTGAACCCGACCTACGCCTATACCGACGACAATGGCGACAATCACGAGGTCTGGTTCCTCGATGCGGTCACCCTGTTCAACCAGATCAAGGTCTCCGACCCCTGGCGGCCGCGCGGCTACGGCCTGTGGCGGATGGGCATGGAGGATCCGGGTGTCTGGACCCTGCTGGGCAAGCCCTATGGCAAGGCCGACGCCGGCAGTCTGCGCGAGCTGGCCACCGGCCAGGGGGTCGATTTCGACGGCGGCGGCGAGGTGCTGCACGTCTCGTCCCTGCCGACGCCGGGCAAGCGCAGCCTGGAGTTCGACCCCGACACCGCCCTGGTCTCGGACGAGACCTATGACGTGATCCCCAGTTCCTATGTCATCGAGCGCTATGGCCAGAAGCCGGGCCTGGTGGCCCTGACCTTCGATGATGGTCCCGATGCCCGCTGGACGCCGAAGATCCTCGACATCCTCAAGGCCAAGCACGCGCCGGCGACCTTCTTCGTCATCGGCGAGAACATGCAGAAGCGTCCCGATCTGGTGTCGCGAGAGGTCGACGAAGGCCATGACGTCGGCGGCCACACCTGGACCCACCCCAACATCGGCGAGACGCCGCTGGCCCAGGTGCAGGTCGAGCTGAACGCCACCCAGCGCCTGTTCGAGGTGATCACCGGCCGCTCGATGCGCCTGTTTCGGCCGCCGTTCTTCGGCGACGCCGAGCCCTCGACCCCGCACGAGGTGGCGCCGCTCGTGATCGCCCAGACCCTGGGCTACATGACCGTGGGCCTGCGCATCGACACCGACGACTGGCAAAAGCCCAGCCCGCAGCAGATCATCGACCGCACGATCACGCGCCTGGACCATCCGGACGGCAATCCCGGCCAAGTGGTGCTGCTGCACGACGCGGGTGGCGACCGCAGCCGCACCGTGGCGGCCCTGCCGGGCCTGATCGACGCCATCCGGGCGCGGGGCTATCGGCTGGTCACGGTGGGCGAACTGGCCGGCATGACCCCGGCCCAGCGCCATGCGCGCCGACCTCGCGCGACGGCGTCGAGCTGGCCCTGGACCGCCTGGGCTTCGACTTCTTTCGCTGGATGCGGACGGGCATGACGGTGCTGTTCCTGACCGCCATCTTCCTGGGCGTGGCGCGGCTGGTGTTCCTGGCCAGCCTGGCCCTGGTGCACCGCTGGACGGCCGTGACCCCGCCCGATCTGGACGTCGGGAACGGTCCGCTGGTCTCGGTGCTGATCCCCTGCTTCAACGAGGAGAAGGTCATCGCCGCCTCGGTGGCGAAGGATTCAAGGCGAGACTGCGTGGTGTGGAAGTGCTGGTGCTGGACGACGGCTCGACCGACGGCACCCCGGAGTGGCTCGAGGCCTTCGCGCGGCGCTCCGCGCGTCACGCTGATGCGCTTCAAGAACGGCGGCAAGGCGCGGGCGGTCAACAAGGGCCTGGCCGCCGCCAAGGGCGTGTATGTGGTGGCGCTGGACGCCGACACCCTGTTCCCGCCCCAGACCATCGGCCAGTTGCTGCGCTGGTTCCAGGATCCCGAGGTCGGGGCCGTGGCAGGCAACGCCATCGTCGGTAACCGCCTCAACATCGTCACCCGCTGGCAGGCCCTGGAATATGTCACGGCCCAGAACCTGGAGCGGCGCGCGCTGTCGGCCCTGGGCGCGGTCACCGTGGTGCCCGGCGCGGTCGGCGCCTGGCGCAAGAGCGTGCTGGACGAACTGGGCGGCTATCCCTCCGACACCCTGGCCGAGGACCAGGACCTGACCATCGCCTGCCAGCGGGCCGGCTGGAAGGTGGCCTTCGACCCCGAGGCGCGCGCCTATACCGAGGCCCCCGACACGGTGGGCGGCCTGCTCAAGCAGCGCTTCCGCTGGTCGTTCGGCACGCTGCAATGCGTGTGGAAGCATCGCTCGGCGATGTTCAATCGAAAGAATCCGGTGCTGGGCTTCATCGCCCTGCCGCAGATCTGGCTGTTCCAGATCATCCTGGCCGTGGCCGCGCCACTGGTTGACCTGGCGGTGGTCTGGAGCCTGATCTCGGGCCTCTATGGCGCGGTCGCCCATCCGCTGGAATGGCGTCCGGACGACACCCTGCAGGGGCTGCTCTACTGGGCCGTCTTCATCCTGGTCGACCTGTCGGCCGGAGCCCTGGGCATGGCGCTGGAAAAGCGCGCGCCCTGGGCCGACCTGCCGTTCCTGCCCGTCCAGCGCTTCGGCTACCGTCAGCTGATGTACTATGTGGTGCTCAAGTCGGTGGTCGCCGCCGTGCGCGGCGGCAGGCGTCGGCTGGGGCAAGCTGGAGCGACGGGCGACGGCATCGGTTTCGCTCAAGCGTTGAGACTGCGGCGGCCCGGGTGCGGCGTTGCGCCGCGCCCGGCGGGGCCCAAGCAACAAAACCTTCGCGTCTGATTCACTCCGCCGTCGCCGACTCAGCGGAGACAGAACTCGCCGGCAAGGAACTCAGTAAACATCCGGCTGCGTCTGAACTACGCGCCGTCTTGAGGACGATTACGGTCTGAATCGTCCTTCAAAGCGGCCCGCATGTCTGGGAGCGGCGAATGATGACTTTGGCGACTCTGACCGTGGTTCCCGCCTTGGCGGTCCTGACGGCCGACCTGACGGATCTCGGCGCCTCGCCCCACGACGGCGCCCACAGCACCGAAATCAGCGTGCTCACCTACAATATCCGAGGCCTGCCCTGGCCGCTGGCCCGCGGTCGCGCCAAGGCCCTGAAGGCGATCGGGGCGGAACTGGCGACGATGCGACGCGCCGGCCGCCAGCCCGATGTGGTCCTGATCCAGGAGGGCTTTCGCGGCGAGGTCGGCGACCTGGTCAAGGCCAGCGGCTACCACTACTGGGCGCGCGGGCCCAGCCGCTCCGAACGCGCCTCGGGCGCGGCGCCAGAGGGCGGGCGGCGTTACGCCACGGTGCGCTATCCGTCGTTCGGCGAGGGGTGGGGCAAGTTCACCGGCGCCGGCCTGCACATGCTGAGCGACGCGCCGATCACGGACGTCCAGGACACGCCCTACCGCTACTGCGCGGGCCTGGATTGTCTGGCCAACAAGGGGGTGATGCTGGCCAGCCTGGCGCTGCCCGGCGCGCCCCGCCAGATCGAGATCGTCAACACCCACCTCAATTCGCGTCGGGCCGCCAGGGTGCCGATCGCCCGGTCGCTGCGCGCTCACAACCTGCAGACCGAAGAGCTGATGACCTTCATCAACGCCCATCGCGACGTCGATCGGCCGCTGCTGGTCGGCGGCGACTTCAATGTTCGCAACGCCCCCGACCGCTATGACTATCGATCCGCTGAGCGGCCCTACCAGGTGGTCAGCGAATTCTGCGACCGCGCCGCCAATCCCTGCGAGGGCCAAGCCCTGGATCCGTCGACCCCCCGGCCGTGGCTGCGCTCCCAGGACCTGCAGGCCTTCGCCAGCGCCGGGCCCGTAACCGTGCGGCCCATCCGGATCGAGACCCTGTTCGACGCATCCCGGTCGGGGCCTCGGCTGTCGGACCATGATGGCTATCTGGTGCGCTACAGGCTCAGCTGGGATACGGCCGTGGTGGCCGACGCGCCGCCCAAGCCGCCTGTCGAGCTGCGGCCCCAACTGCGCGGCGGCCTTGGGGTCAAGGTGATCTGGCGGCGGTAGGCGCCGACACTTCGAGCCGTGGTGGTCGTGGCCCTATCCCTCGCCGGCGTCGGGGCGCCTCCGGGATTTCAAAAGGCGCGTGATGGAAAGCGGAGCGGGCGAGGGCGGGCCGCGCGGGAGGGGGTTGCGTGTGTGACCGGTAACAGTGTCGCAAGGTCAGGGGCTTCCTTGCCCGGGGCGCTCACGATGGCGGCGCCGCTGTCCTTTCGGACATAAGAACCGCGCAAGTGGGCGCCTTATCGGCCAAGCGCGGTTGCGCCTGAGAAATCACGCTCCTATAACCCGGCCACATTTCAGAAAAGCCGTCGTCGAGACCGGGCCCTCATGAACATCCACGAACACCAAGCCAAAGCCGTACTCGCAGAGTTCGGCGCTCCTGTTCCGCGCGGCTTCGCCGCCTTCACCCCCGAAGAAGCCTTCGCCGCCGCTGAAAAGCTGGGCACGCCGGTTTTCGTGGTGAAAAGCCAGATCCACGCCGGTGGCCGTGGCAAGGGCAAGTTCGAGGGCCTGGGCCCCGACGCCAAGGGCGGCGTTCGCGTCGTCAAGACGGCTGACGAGGTCAAGACCAACGCCGCCGAAATGCTCGGCCGCGTGCTGGTGACCCACCAGACCGGCCCCAAGGGCAAGCAGGTCAACCGCCTCTACATCGAAGAAGGCGCGGCGATCGCCAAGGAATTCTATCTGTCGCTGCTGGTCGACCGCGAGACCTCGATGGTTTCGGTGGTCGCCTCGACCGAAGGCGGCATGGACATCGAAGACGTGGCCCACGCCACGCCGGAAAAGATCCACTCGTTCTCGATCGACCCCGCCACCGGCGTGTGGCCGACCCACCAGCGCGCGCTGGCCAAGGCCCTGGGCCTGACCGGCGGCCTGGCCAAGGAAGCCGCCGTGCTGCTGACGCAGCTCTATACGGCGTTCCTGGCCAAGGACATGGCCATGCTGGAGATCAACCCGCTGATCGTGACGGCCGATGATCACCTGAAGGTCCTGGACGCCAAGCTGTCGTTCGACGGCAACGCCCTCTATCGCCACCCGGACATCAAGGCGCTGCGCGACGAGAGCGAAGAGGACTCCAAGGAAATCGAAGCCTCCAAGTTCGACCTGGCCTATATCGCCCTCGACGGCGAAATCGGCTGCATGGTCAACGGCGCGGGCCTGGCCATGGCCACCATGGACATCATCAAGCTGTACGGCGCCGAGCCGGCCAACTTCCTCGATGTCGGCGGCGGCGCCAACAAGGAGAAGGTCACCGCAGCCTTCAAGATCATCACCGCCGATCCGGCCGTGAAGGGCATCCTGGTCAACATCTTCGGCGGCATCATGCGCTGCGACATCATCGCGGAAGGCGTTATCGCCGCCGTGAAGGAAGTCGGGCTGCAGGTTCCGCTGGTGGTGCGCCTGGAAGGCACCAACGTCGAACTCGGTAAGAAAATCATCTCGGAAAGCGGCCTGAACGTCATCGCCGCCAACGACCTGTCTGACGGCGCCGAAAAGATCGTCGCGGCCGTGAAGGGTGCTCGCTAAATGTCGATCCTCATCGGTTCTGAAACCAAGGTTATCTGCCAGGGCATCACCGGCGCCCAGGGCACGTTCCACTCCGAACAGGCCATCGCCTACGGCACCAAGATGGTCGGCGGCGTCACCCCCGGCAAGGGCGGCCAGACGCACATCGGCCTGCCCGTGTTCGACACGGTCGGCGAAGCCAAGGAAGCCACGGGCGCCGACGCCTCGGTGATCTACGTGCCGCCGCCCTTCGCGGCCGACTCGATCCTGGAAGCCATCGACGCCGAGATCGGCCTGATCATCTGCATCACCGAAGGCATTCCGGTGCTGGACATGGTCAAGGTGAAGAAGGCGCTGCAAGGCTCCAAGTCGCGCCTGATCGGCCCCAACTGCCCGGGCGTCCTGACGCCCAACCAGTGCAAGATCGGCATCATGCCGGGCGGCATCTTCTCGGCCGGTTCGGTCGGCGTCGTGTCGCGTTCGGGCACCCTGACCTATGAAGCCGTGTTCCAGACGACCAATGCTGGCCTGGGCCAGACCACGGCTGTCGGCATCGGCGGCGACCCGGTCAAGGGCACCGAGTTCATCGACATCCTCGAGCTCTTCCTCGCCGACGAAGCCACCAAGTCGATCGTCATGATCGGCGAAATCGGCGGCTCGGCCGAAGAAGAAGCCGCCCAGTTCCTGGCCGACGAAGCCAAGCGCGGCCGCAAGAAGCCCATGGTCGGCTTCATCGCCGGTCGTACGGCGCCTCCCGGCCGTCACATGGGCCACGCCGGCGCGATCATCTCGGGCGGCAAGGGCGGCGCGGAAGACAAGATCGCCGCGATGGAAGCCGCGGGCATCCGCGTCTCGCCGTCGCCGGCCAAGCTGGGCGAAACCCTGCTTGAGGTCCTCAAGGGCTAAGACGACACCGAAACCCCGCCCTCGCGGGGCCCAGGTTTTTTGCGACCGCCAGTCGACGATCCGAAAAAATCACCTGGGCCCCGTATTCGACGGGCGCCCGGGTGATTGAGACACTATATTTACGGGCCTGGGTTACCGGTCCCGTAGAGCGACGGATCTAAGGCAAAGAACCATGGCGGACGACGCAGGCATCATCAATCAGGTCTTGACCGAGACCTCCTTCCTCTACGGCGCCAATGCGGCGTTCGTCGAAGACCTGTATGCCCGGTGGGCGACCGATCCCAATTCGGTCGAACCCTCGTGGAACGCCTTCTTCTCCACCCTGAAGGAACAGGCCGACCAGGTTCAGCGGGCCGCCAAGGACCCGGCCTGGACCCCGCGCGCCGTTCCGGCCGCCCGTCCCGACTGGCTCTCGGCCCTCGACGGCCAGTGGCCCTCGGTAGCGCCGGCCGTCCAGGCCAAGATGACCAAGGCTATCGAGGACAAGGCCCCCGGGTCCTCGTCCGAAGCCGTCCGCGCCGCCACGCTGGACAGCCTGCGCGCCATCATGATGATCCGGGCCTACCGCATGCGCGGTCACCTGGCCGCCAATCTCGACCCGCTGGGCCTTGAGCCCAAGCCGCCCGCCCCCGAGCTTGATCCCGCCACCTACGGCTTCTCGGAAGCCGACTATGACCGTCCGATCTTCCTGGACTTCGTGCTGGGCATGGAGACCTCGACGATCCGCGAGATCCTGTCGATCCTGCGCCGCACCTATGGCGGCAATGTCGGCGTGCAGTACATGCACATCTCTGAGCCGCACGAGAAGGCCTGGCTGCAGGAGCGCATCGAGGGGCGCGACAAGGAAATCGTGTTCTCGAAAGAGGGCAAGGTCGCCATCTTCAAGAAGCTGATCGAGACCGAGGGTTTCGAACGCTTCCTGCACAAGCGCTTCCCCGGCACCAAGCGGTTCGGCATCGACGGCGGCGAAGCCATGGTCCCGGCCATGGAGCAGATCATCAAGCGCGGCGGTTCGCTGGGCGTCAAGGACATCGTCCTGGGCATGCCGCACCGTGGCCGCCTGAACGTGCTGGCCGCCGTGATGGGCAAGCCCTATCACGTGATCTTCCACGAGTTCCAGGGCGGCACCAGCCTGCCGTCGGACGTCGAGGGTTCGGGCGACGTCAAGTATCATATGGGCGCCTCGTCGGACCGTGAGTTCGACGATAACAAGGTCCACCTGTCGCTGACGGCCAACCCGTCGCACCTGGAAATCGTCAACCCGGTGGTGGAAGGCCCGCGCCAAGCGAGCCTTCACCCTGCGCGAACAGCCCGACGCCGGCCGCGGCCACGTGCTGCCTGCTGCTGCTGCACGGCGACGCGGCCTTCGCCGGCCAGGGCGTGGTGGCTGAGTGCTTCACCCTGTCGGGCCTGAAGGGCTACCGCACGGGCGGCACGATCCACTTCATCGTCAACAACCAGATCGGCTTCACCACCAGACCCGCAGTTCTCGCGCAGTTCGCCCTATCCGTCGGATGTGGCGCTGATGGTCGAAGCCCCGATCTTCCACGTCAACGGCGACGATCCCGAAGCCGTGGTCTACGCGGCCAAGGTCGCCACCGAATATCGCCAGATGTTCGGCAAGGACGTCGTGGTCGACATGTTCTGCTACCGCCGGTTCGGTCACAACGAAGGTGACGACCCGACGATGACCTCGCCGCTGATGTACGCCAAGATCAAGGGCCACCCCTCGACGCGCGAACTGTACGGCAACCGCCTGATCGCCGAGGGCGTGATCACCCAGGCCGAAGTCGACACCTGGGTCACCGAGTTCGAGACCTTCCTCGACAAGGAATTCGACGCCGGCAAGACTTACAAGGCCAACAAGGCTGACTGGCTGGACGGCAAGTGGGCTGGTCTCGCCACCCCGGCCGACGAGGAGCGTCGCGGCTCGACCGCCTTCCCGGCCACCCGTCTGCTGGAGATCGGTCGCCAGATCACGACCATCCCCGACCGCATCGACGCCCACAAGACCGTCAAGCGCGTCATTGAGAACCGTCGCGAAGCCATCGAAAAGGGCGAGGGCCTCGACTGGGGCACCGCCGAGCACCTGGCCTTCGCCACCCTGCTCGACGAAGGCTTCCCGGTTCGCCTGTCAGGCCAGGACTCGGTGCGCGGCACGTTCACCCAGCGCCATTCGGACGTCATCGACCAGACGACCGAGGAGCACTACACGCCGCTGAACAACATCCGCGCCGGTCAGGCCCACTATGAAGTCATCGACTCGGCCCTGTCGGAAGAGGCGGTGCTGGGCTTCGAATACGGCTTCTCGCTGGCCGACCCGAACACCCTGACCCTGTGGGAAGGCCAGTTCGGCGACTTCGTGAACGGCGCCCAGGTGGTGATCGACCAGTTCATCAGCTCGGGCGAGCGCAAGTGGCTGCGGATGAGCGGCTTGGTGATGCTGCTGCCGCACGGCTACGAAGGTCAGGGCCCCGAGCACAGCTCGGCTCGCCTGGAGCGCTTCCTGCAGTCGTGCGCCGAAGACAACATGCAGGTGCTCAACTGCACCACGCCGGCCAACTATTTCCACGCCCTGCGCCGCCAGATGCACCGCGAGTTCCGCAAGCCGCTGGTGATCATGACCCCCAAGAGCCTGCTGCGCCACAAGCGCGCGGTCTCCAACATCGCCGACCTGGCGGAAGGCTCGTCCTTCCACCGCGTGATGCTCGACGGGGCCGAAGCCGGCTGCGACGTCGGCGGCGTGACCCTCAAGCCCGACGCCGAGATCAAGCGTGTCGTGATCTGCTCGGGCAAGGTCTATTTCGATCTGGTCGACGCCCGCGCCAAGAGCGGTCGCGACGATGTCTATCTGCTGCGTCTTGAGCAGTTCTATCCTTGGCCGCTGAAGTCGCTGATGGGCGTGCTGGGCCGCTTCAAGAACGCCGAACTGGTCTGGGTTCAGGAAGAGCCCAAGAACATGGGCGGCTGGACGTTCGTCGATCCCTGGATCGAACTGACCCTGGCCAAGCTGGACATCAAGGCCAAGCGCGCGCGCTATATCGGCCGTCCGGCCAGCGCCTCCACGGCGGCGGGTCTGATGAGCCGCCACATGAAGGAACTCCAGACCTTCCTCGACGAGACCTTCGCCTAACTCTATCGATAAGGCCCCGCCGTCATGGCGGGGCCGCTTCACACCCGACCGGCAAAAACGAGAGACATCGGAACACCCATGGCCGACATCATGACCCCCGCCCTCGGCGAATCCGTCACCGAAGCGACGGTCGCGCGCTGGACCAAGAAGGTTGGCGAGGCGGTGAAGAAGGACGAGATCCTCATCGAGCTCGAGACCGACAAGGTCAGCCTGGAAGTGGCGTCTCCCGCCGACGGCGTGCTGAGCGCCATCGGCGCCGAAGAGGGCGCGACGGTTGTTCCGGGCACGGTGCTGGGCGTGGTGACCGAAGGCGCGACCGCCTCGGCCGCTCCCGCCGCCGCCGCGCCGAAGGCCGCCGCTCCGGCTCCCGCGCCCGCTCCGGTCGCCGCCGCCGCTCCGGCCCCCGTGGCCGTTGCCGCCGCGCCGGTCAGCCCGGCCCCGGCCCGTATCGCCGCCGAAAACAATCTGGACCTGTCGTCCGTCGCAGGCACCGGCAAGGATGGCCGGGTGACCAAGGGCGACGCCCTGGCCGCCCTGGAAGCCCGCGCCTCGGCCCCGGCTCCGGCCGCCGCGCCGTCGGCCCCGCGTCCGATCCATGAGCGCGAAGAGCGCGTGAAGATGACGCGCCTGCGTCAGACGATCGCCCGTCGCCTGAAGGAAGCCCAGAACAACGCCGCCATGCTGACGACCTTCAACGAGGTCGACATGAGCGCGGTCATGGCCCTGCGCAACCAGTACAAGGACCAGTTCGAGAAGCGCCACGGCGTGAAGCTCGGTTTCATGAGCTTCTTCGTGAAGGCCGTCGTCGCCGCCCTCAAGGCCGTGCCGGACGTCAATGCCGAGATCGACGGCACGGATATCGTCTACAAGAACCACTACGACATCGGCGTGGCCGTGGGCACCGACAAGGGCTTGGTGGTTCCGGTCGTCCGTGACGCCGACGCCATGAGCCTGGCCGATATCGAAAAGGCCATCGGCGCGCTGGGCAAGAAGGCCCGCGACGGCCAGCTGGCCATCGACGACATGCAGGGTGGCGTCTTCACGATCACCAACGGCGGCATCTATGGCTCGCTGATGTCGACGCCGATCCTCAACGCGCCGCAGTCGGGCATCCTCGGCATGCACGCGATCAAGGAACGCGCCATGGTCGTGGGTGGCAAGATCGAGATCCGCCCGATGATGTACCTGGCCCTCAGCTACGACCACCGCGTGGTCGACGGCCAGGGCGCCGTGACCTTCCTAGTCAAGGTCAAGGAAGCCCTGGAAGATCCGCAGCGCCTGCTGCTGGAACTGTAGTCTCGACGCACTGTCGAACGTCGAAGGGGCCGCGAAAGCGGCCCCTTTTTCGTTGAGCGATTTCGTTGCACTCTCGCTTTGGGAGAGCTCATGAGCCTGACGGAAATCGCCCGCTTCGCCGACCTGACCGAGGCCCAGATCGCCGCGTCGCGCCTGCGCGCCGATGGGTTCTCGGTGCTGGTGCAGAACGAGCACTGGGGCGCCGCCAATTTCATGATGAGCACGGCCATGGGCGGGTTTCCGTTGTGGACGCCGGCCGGCCAGGCCGAGGCGGCGCGGAGCTTGGTCGCGGACCTTCGCGTTGGCGAGCCTTTGGCCTTGGCAAATGACGACCAGATCCGTCTAAACCCGCCCTCGGCCGTGTTGGGGGCGGCGCGCACGTTGCTCGCCCTGTTCCTCGCCCTGACGTTCGGATGGGCGGCGGGCTGGCTGGTGGCGGGCGCCGCCGGCCGCCGCAGCGCTCTGCTGGCGATAGGGGGATGGACGGCCACGATCCTCTGCGGCGCTTGGGGTCTTCTGGTGCTGTTGGCTTGGCTGGATCTCTGATGGGGCCAGAGCGTTTCCGGCCCACATTGAATAAAATGGCTCTATAGTGTATCTACAGTCTGTAGCTACGGAATGTCGCCATGGCCAAGATCGATGTCGAACCTGCCCGCGCCAAGCTGTTCACCCACGGCGGCAGCCAGGCTGTGCGCCTGCCGAAGGCCTTTCGGTTCGATGGCGCGGAGGTGACCGTGCGACGTGAAGGCGATGCGGTGATCCTGGAGCCGGTGGCCGCCAAGCCTCCTCGAACACGAGCCGAGCTTGAAGCGATGTTCGCACGCATCGACGCACTGGGCGGCGCCGACTTCCCTGATCGCGAGCAACCGCCAATGCAAGAGCGCGACTTCGACTGGTGACCTTGGCGCTCGATACAAATGTCTTCGTCGATCTGACGCAAGGAAGACGGCCAAGAGTCCAGGAGCGCTTTATCGAAGCCGCGCTGGCTCCCGAGCCGCTGGTGACATCTGTGATTGTTCATCACGAACTGCAGTTTGGCGTATTCGCAAGCCGCGATCCTATGATCGCCGCTCAAAACCTCGCCGATCTGATGCGGGATATCGTCATTGAACCGCTTTCCGAAGAGGACGTGACCGTAGCCGCCCGCGTGCGAGCAACGCTCAAGCGGCTAGGAACGCCTATCGGACCCTATGACTCTCTGATCGCCGGCCAAGCCCTGGCGCGGGGCTGGACCTTGGTGACCTCGAACGTCCGCGAGTTCGAACGGGTTGAAGGCCTGAAGGTCGAAGACTGGGCCGCCTGACTTCAGTCCGGCCTCGGCCCTGGCCACACCGTCTTGAACGCTTCCAGCGCCGCCGGGTGATAGATCGTGCTGTGCTGCAATCGCGGCATTGGATCGTAGCGCCAGGTCAGCCCGGCCGGCGGGGTATGGTTCAGCGCCGCCACCACCCTGTCGACGCCCGCCTGCATGGTCGAGCCCTCGTCGGCGATGGTCAGGTAAAGCTTGCGCTCTCCCGCCGGCCAGAGCGCCAGGTCGGCGGCCGCGCCGCGCGCCAGGCTCTGGTCGTCCCACCACAGGCTGGGGCTGGCGGCGATATAGGCGTCGAACAGGGCCGGCTGTTTCAGGAAGGTCTCGACCACGAACAGGCCGGCCAGGGACTCGCCGATCAGGGCGGTCTCGCCGCTGGTGCGATAGCGGGCCGCGATCCACGGCTTCAACTCCTCGCCCAAGAACTGGCGATAGGCCGCCGAGCCGCCGCTGGTCGGGAAGTCACTGCGCTCCTTGGCGACCGTGGTTGGATGAGTCAGGTCGTGCTTGCGATCGACGCCCTCGATCCCGACGACGATCATTTCCCGATAGGTCCAGGACAGCTCGCCCAGCTGGGCCAGGCCGACGATGTGCGGGAAATCCTCCTGCTCGCCGCCGTCCAGCAGATAGAGCACGGGATAGGTCCTGCCTTGCGCCTTCGCATAGCTGGCCGGAAGGTGGACGTTGATCCGCCGCGTATCCTTGAGGACCTTCGACTCCAGGGTCAGGGACTGGCCGATGACGATCGGGCGGCCTTCTGCGGGCGTGGTCTGGGCCAGGGCCGGCGCAGCGGTCAGCAGGGTCAGGGTAAGGGCGATTGAGCGAAGCATGGGCCCGACGCTAGGGCGGGTTGGCGGGAGAGGGAAGGGGCTCGCTCGCTGCCGGAGCGCCCGCAGCGCGTCCTCCTTCAGCGTGCGTCGATCGCCTGACGGTCACCTAGGGGCAGCCGGCCAGGGCCGTGATGCCCAAAGGCCGGATTTCGCGCGTCTTTCCGGGTGAGAAGCGTCGAAAGCGGGTTTCGTTTTAACCGTTCGCGCTCTAAGGAACTCCCGCCTCCAAAGGTCTGACAATGCGGCCGGCGAGGCCCCATATTCTGTCCGGCGCCGTTTCCGGCGCGTCCTGAAGGCAAAGATCCATGGCTCAGTACGACGTCGTCATCATCGGGGGCGGTCCCGGCGGCTACAATGGCGCGATCCGCGCCGGTCAGCTGGGCCTGAAGGTCGCCATCATCGAAGGACGCGGCAAGTTGGGCGGCACCTGCCTGAATGTCGGCTGCATGCCCTCCAAGGCGCTGCTGCACGCGTCGGAACTGTATGCCGCCGCAGCCGGCAATGAGTTCGTCACCCTGGGCATCGACGTCAAGCCGAAGCTGAACCTGCCCCAGATGATGAAGCAGAAGGCCGACAGCGTCGAAGCCCTGACCAAGGGCGTCGAGTTCCTGATGAAGAAGAACAAGGTCGACTACATCAAGGGCTGGGGCCGCATCGCCGGCGCCGGGAAAGTGGTCGTGAAGGCCGAGGACGGTTCGGAAACCACCCTCGAGACCAAGAACATCGTCATCGCCACCGGCTCGGAGCCTGCCCCGCTGCCGGGCGTGACCGTCGATAACAAGCGCATCGTTGATTCCACCGGCGCCCTGTCGCTGCCGGAAGTGCCCAAGAGCCTGGTCGTCATCGGCGCCGGCGTCATCGGCCTGGAGCTGGGCTCGGTCTGGCGCCGCCTGGGCGCCGAAGTCACCGTGGTCGAATATCTGGACCGGATCTGCCCGGGCCTGGATGACGAGACCGCCAAGGTGTTCCAGCGCAGCCTGACCAAGCAGGGCTTCAAGTTCCAGCTGGGGGCCAAGGTCACCGGCGCCAAGGCCTCGGCCAAGGGCGTGGACCTGACCATCGAACCCGTCGCCGGCGGCGAAGCCCAGACCCTTTCGGCCGACTACGTGCTGGTCGCGATCGGCCGTCGTCCGTTCACGGAAGGCCTGGGTCTCGACACCGTCGGCGTCGTTCCCGACAAGCGCGGCGTGATCGCCAACGACCACTTCAAGACCACGGCTCCGGGCGTGTGGGTGATCGGCGACGTGACCAGCGGTCCGATGCTGGCTCACAAGGCCGAGGACGAGGGCGTGGCCTGCATGGAGCTGATCGCTGGCAAGGCCGGCCACGTGAACTACAACCTGATCCCCGGCGTCATCTACACCAGCCCGGAAGTGGCCACGGTGGGCAAGACCGAGGAAGAGCTGAAGGCAGCGGGCGTCGCCTACAAGGTCGGCAAGTTCCCGTTCAGCGCCAACAGCCGCGCCAAGATCAACCACGAGGGCGAAGGCCAGGTGAAGGTTCTGGCCGACGCCGCGACCGACCGGATTCTGGGGGTCCACATGGTGGGCCCCAATGTCGGCGACATGATCGGCGAATACTGCGTGGCCATGGAGTTCGGCGGCGCTTCGGAAGACGTGGCCCGTACCTGCCACCCCCACCCGACCCGCTCGGAAGCCCTGCGCCAAGCGGCCATGGGCGTCGAAGGCTGGACGATGCAAGCCTAGTTCGCCTGTCTGAAAATTAGATAGCGGCGTTCGATCAATCGGACGTAGAGTGGCGGGGTCCCGGGAACGGAGCCCCGCCATGCTTTTTTCCGCCTTGCTGTTTGCCGCCGTGGTTCAGGCCGCGCCGCCGCCCGCCGTGATCCTCGGTCCGTTGGGGCGTGGGGTGGAGATCAAGCGTACCTACCCCTCGCAACGCGAAGCGCTGCGCGCCATGGCGCGGCGAGAGGCCTGTCGCGGGGGCGGCGTGGAACGGGCTGACAATCCAGACGCCGCGACCCTCGCGGGCTTCAAGCGCCTGGGTGAGCTGCCAATGGCAAACCATACCCTGACGGTTCTTCGATCGGCGGACGGCTGCTCGGTATCGTCGACCGTGCGCTACAAGGTCGGCCGATAAGGCACGCTAAGCAGGATGGGAGAGGACGCCCCCTCGGTCCGCTCTCACGCTCGCCAGACCCCGCCGTCATCCCGCCCGCCGAAAAGAAAAAAGCCCCGCCGGTGCGTCCGGCGGGGCTCAGGTCGTTCTCAGGGGAGGGACGCCCCGATAGGGGGAACGGGGCGCTTACGCTTACTAAGCCTGTATCAATCTCAGAATTCTTCCCAGTCTTCGCTCTGGGCCGCCGGCTTGGTCGAACCGGCGAAGGCGGCGAGCTTGGCCTGGGCGGCGCGGACCGGATTGGCGCCCGGACGGCTGGCCGACGAAGCGGCCTGCAGGGTGGGGCGCGTGACCGGCGGGGCCGGACGACGGGCGGGCGGGCGCGCCGTCGAAGCGCTGGAGCCGCCGACCTGGAAGCGCGAGATCATCTGCATCAGGTTGCCGGCCTCGCCCTTCAGCGAGTGGCTGGCGGCGGTCGACTGCTCGACCATGGCGGCGTTCTGCTGAACGGTCTGGTCCATCTGGTTGACGGCGGCGTTGACCTCGTTGAGGCCGGTCGCCTGCTCGGCGCCGCCGGCGGCGATTTCGCTGACCAGGGCGTCGATCTCGCTGACCTTGGCGACAATGGCCTGCAGGGCGTCGCCCGTCTGGCCCACCATCGACACGCCCTGACCCACTTGCTGGGTCGAGGTCGAGATCAGGGTCTTGATCTCCTTGGCGGCGTCGGCGGAGCGTTGGGCCAGGGCCCGCACTTCCTGGGCGACGACCGCGAAGCCACGGCCGGCTTCACCGGCGCGAGCCGCTTCGACGCCGGCGTTCAGGGCCAGCAGGTTGGTCTGGAAGGCGATCTCGTCGATGACGCCGATGATCTGGCTGATCGACTGCGACGACTTCTCGATCTGGTTCATGGCGTCGACGGCGCTGCGGACGACAACGCTGGAGCGTTCGGCGTCGGCGCGGGTGGAGCCGACGACGCGCGAGGCTTCGACGGCGCCCGACGGCGGTGCGACGGCACCGTGGCGGTGATCTCGTCCAGGGCGGCGGCGGTTTCTTCCAGGCTGGCGGCCTGCTGCTCGCTGCGGCGCGACAGGTCGTCGGAGGCGCGAGGCGATCTCGTCCGAGCCGGCGCGTGCTGCTGGCGGCGTGGACGATGGTGCGCATCGCCTCTTCCATCTGCGAGATCGACTCGTTGAAGTCCGACTGCAGGCGCTTGTAGGCTTCCGGGAACTCCTGATCGACGCGGTAGGTCAGGTCGCCTTCGGCCAGTTTGTTCAGGCCCATGGCGAGGTTTTCCATGACGAAGGCCTGCTCGCGGGCGGCGGCCTCGGCGGTCTCCTGGTTGCGGCGGCGTTCTGCTTCGGTCTCGGCGGTAGCCCGCAGCTGGGCGGCTTCAGAGGTGCGCAGGGCCACGGCGTTGTCCTTGAACACCTGGACCGAGCGGGCCATGGCGCCGACCTCGTCCTTGCGCTGGGCGCCGACCACGTCGACGTCGACCGAGCCCTGGGCCAGGGTTTCCATGGTCTTGGACAGGTTGCTGAGCGGGGCGGAGATCTTCGAACGGCCGATCCACAGCGCGAAGACCATGGCTGCAGCCGAGGCGATCAAACCGAACGCGATGCTCATCAGCGTGCCGGCGGCCGATTCCTTGGCGGCCTTGGCCACCATCGCCCGGGTCGCGTCATTGTGCGTATTGGTGTAGTGGCTGACATCCTTGCTCAGGCTGGCGATGTCCGGGTCGATGACCGCCATGACCATCTTGGCCGCCTCGCCGGCATTCTGAAGCCCCAGGTCAGCGCCCTGGCGACCGCTGGAATAGATGCCGTCCAGGCGGGTACGGAACCCGGCGACCATCTTGGCCGAATCGGGATCGGCAGCCTTGACCTTTTCGAGGTTTTCCTTGGCTTCCTTGTAGGCCTTGTCGATCTCGGCGCTGGCGGACTGGGCCTCCGGCGATGCGCCATCGTTGGACACCGTGCGATAGGCGGCATAGCCGATAGCCGTGATGCGGCGGTTGAAGCGCGAGCTTTCAAGCTCCGCCGGGGCGCGCTGTTCGACAAGAATCTTGGTGGCGGCTTCAGCCGTCTTGGCCTGCCACGCGCCGACGCCTGTAATGGACAGGGCCACCACGGTCAGGATCACGGCCGGCAATGCCACCTTGGTCGAAATCTTCAGATCGTCGAATGTCATCGCTAGGCCCCATTTCCGTAGCGCCCGCCTGATGCACGGACGAGCGTCGGTCTTGGGTACAGAAGGCGCGCGCGCAGTAAAAACGCAGTTAATTCCCAGTTTTCGCTGGGTTTACCGCGACAGCTTGCCACAGTTTACTACCCATTATGGGGATGGGCCCTGGAATAGGCAGCCATCAGGCCTTCGGCGTCGACCTGGGTATAGCGCTGGGTGGTCGACAGCGAGGCGTGGCCCAGCAGGTCCTGGATCGATCGTAGGTCAGCCCCGGCGCCTAGAAGATGGGTGGCGAAGGCGTGGCGCAGGGCGTGGGGCGTCACTCGGTCCGACAGTCCAACTCGCCCGCGCAGGATCTGGACCATCGCCTGAACATGGCGCGGCGACAGGGGGCCGCCGCGCTTGGCGCGAAACAGCGGCTCGTCCGGCGCCAGCACGAAGGGCAGGGCCGCGACATAGGCGTTCACCGCCTCGCGCACGGCGTCGAGAACCGGGACGATGCGGGTCTTGCCGCCCTTGCCGGTGATGCGCAGGGTCTCAGCTAGGGGCGCGTCGCGACGCAGCAGCGACAGCCCCTCGGAAATCCGCAGGCCACAGCCCCACAGCAGGGTCAGCACCGCCTCGTCGCGGGCGACCTCCCAGTCCTCGCGATCGGGATCGGCCCCCGCCTCGGCCAGCAGGCCGCGCGCCTGGTCCTCGGTCACCGGACGCGGCAGGCCAACCTGCAGCCGGGGGCCGCGCACCAGGTCGATATTGGCGTTGGGGGTGGCGTGGCGCTGGTCGAGATAGCGGTGGAAGGCGCGGATCGACGACAGGCTCTGCGACAGCGAGCGCGGGGCCAGGGCGTCATCGCCCTGTCGGCGAAAGGCCAGATAGGCGCGCAGCTCGGCGGCGGTGATCGTGCCCAGGTCGGTCAGCCACACGGTCTCGCCGCGATGGCGTTCCAGGAAGTTCAGATAGGCGATGACGTTGTCGCCATAGGCCCGCACGGTGCGCGGCGAGGCCCGGCGCTCGTGGGTCAGATAGTTAAGCCAGGCCGTCAGGGCTTGCCGGCCGCTATGGGCCGGCGGGCTCACAGGACCGGCCAGCGCTCGGCGGTGCGCTCGACCACGCGGGCCAGGAAGGCCACCAGGTCGGAACCCATGTCGGGCGTGAAGGCTTCGGGATCGGACGAGCCGAACGCCAGGATGCCCTGGCGCGAGGGCTCCCACAGGGCCAGGCGCACGATGGCCATGCTGCGGATGTGGTCCAGCTTGTCGCCGAACAGGCCCAGGGCCGGTGCGTAGAAGCCCATCCGGGCGACGGCGTGTTCGCCCATCAGCATGTCGACCTGGCCCTCGATCAGGGCGTGCCATCCGGCGGGAACGCGCGGACCGCCTTCCAGGGCGATGACGCCGGTGGTCAGGGAGAAGCGCAGGGCGGCCATCTCGTCGACGCGGCGCGCCAGATCGGAATGATTGCGGGCGTCCAGCAGGTCAATCACCGCGGCGTGGGTCTGGGCCTGGGCCGAGAAATTGGCGCGGGCGGTGTCCTCGATCTCGCGACGGACCACGGCCTCGCGGCGATGTGCGGCGGCGGCGCGGGCCAGGGCGGCGGGGCCAAAGTCGATGACATTGCCGCCGTCGACGCGCAGGCCCAGTTCGCCCAGCAGGCTGGTGTCTTCGCGCAGGAACTGGGGTTCGTCGCGCAGGAAAGCGCGGACGGCCTCGGGGTCGACCGGCATCAGGGCTTGCGTCGCATCGCTCATTGTCGGCCTTCTCCGCCCCACCGGGCAAATCCACTCAGAGGCGAACATCAAACCCCATATCGGTTAACACCGGCTTGCGGCGGGCGACGATGCGCCATCTCGACCTTGAGCCGCTTTCACGGCAGAAGCTGATTCCCATGCCGCGCATCGCTTCCGTCCTCCTGCCCATGCCGCTGCCGGAGGCGTTCGACTATGCCGAGCCGGACGGCCTTGAGCTGGGGCTTGGCGACCATGTGACCGTGCCGCTCGGGTCCCGCGTGTGATTCGCGGCGTGGTCACCGCCCTGCGCGACGGGACCGGCGGCAATAGGCCGCTGAAGCCGGTTCTGGAGAAGCTGGACGACCCCAGCCTGCCGCCGGGAATCCTGACCTTCATCGACTGGGCGGCGCGCTATTCGGTCGATGTTCCGGGCTGGCCGCTGGCCATGGCCCTGCGCGGTCTGCGCCATCCTCCGCCCAAGCCCGACAAGGTGCTGGTCCTGACCGGAACCCAGCCCGGCCGGATGACGCCGGCCCGTCTGAAGGTGCTGGCGGCGGCCCAGGTGGGGCCGATGTCGGGCGCGGCCCTCGCCAATATCGCGGGCGTCTCGGCCGGCGTCGTCAAGGGCCTGGTGGACGAGGGCGCGCTGGCGGTCGAGTTCGTCGAGGCCGACAAGAGTTTCCCCGCCCCTGACCTGACCCTGCCGCCCCAGACGCTCAATCCCAGCCAGCAGGCCTGCGCCGATGTGCTGGGCGAGATGCTGGGCCTGGGCGGCTTTCAGGCGGCGCTGCTGGACGGCGTCACCGGCTCGGGAAAGACCGAGGTCTATCTGGAAGCCGTCGCCGCCGCCCTGGCCGAGGACCCGGGCAGCCAGGTGCTGATCCTGCTGCCCGAGATCGCCCTGACCCAGGCGGTGATGGCGCGCTTCGAGGCGCGGTTCGGCGCCGTGCCGGCCGAGTGGCATTCCGGCGTCGCCCCGCCCAAGCGTCGCCGCGTCTGGGAAGGCGTGGCCAGCGGCGAGGCGCGGATCGTGGTCGGCGCCCGCTCGGCCTTGTTCCTGCCGTTCCGCAGTCTGCGCCTGATCGTGGTCGACGAGGAACACGACAGCTCGTTCAAGCAGGAAGAGGGCTTCATCTATCAGGCTCGCGACCTGGCCGTGGCCCGCGCCAAGATCGAGGGCGCGCTGGTGGTGCTGGCCTCGGCGACGCCGTCGTTGGAGAGCCTGTTCAACGCCCAGAGCGGTCGCTATCGCTGGCTGCGGCTGAGCGCCCGGCACGGGGCGGCGCAACTGCCCGATATCAGCCTGATCGACATGCGCGAGACCCCGCCCGAGCCCGGGCGCTGGCTGTCGCCGCCGCTGATCAAGGCCATGGCCGTGACCCTGGAGCGGGGCGAGCAGTCGATGCTGTTCCTCAACCGCCGGGGCTATGCGCCGCTGGTGCTGTGCAAGGCGTGCGGCGAGAAGATGAAGTCGCCCGACACCGACAGCTGGCTGGTCGAGCACCGCTATACCGGCCGTCTGGTCTGCCACCTGACGGGCTTCTCCATGCCCAAGCCGGACCGCTGCCCGCACTGCGGCGCGCAGGACAGCCTGGTCTCGATCGGCCCCGGCGTGGAGCGGGTCGAGGAGGAGGTGCGCTTCCTGTTCCCCGAGGCGCGCGTGGCGGTGTTCTCATCCGATACGGTGATGGACGCGGCCGGCGCGCGGGCGCTGGTCGACAGCATGGCGGCCGGCGAGATCGACATCCTGGTGGCCACCCAGGCCGCCGCCAAGGGCCACAACTTCCCCAACCTGACCCTGGTGGGCGTGGTCGACGCCGACCTCTCCCTGCGCGGCGGCGACCTGAGGGCCGGGGAGCGGACGTTCCAGTTGCTGGCCCAGGCGGCGGGCCGCGCCGGGCGGCACGAGAAGCCGGGGCGGGCCATGCTGCAGACCTACACCCCCGACCACGCGGTGCTGCAGGCCCTGAAGGCCCAGGACCGCGACGCCTTCGTCGAGGCCGAGATGCGGATGCGCGAGGAGGCGGGCCTGCCGCCGTTCGGGCGCCTGGCGGCGGTGATCGCCTCCGGACCCGACGCCGCCGCCCTTGAGGCCTATGTCGAGGCGCTGGCGGCGGTGATCCCCAATGCCGAGGGGGTGGAGGTGTTCGGCCCGGCCGACGCGCCGCTGGGGCTGGTGCGGGGACGGCGCCGCAAGCGGTTCCTGGTGCGCGCGGACCGCACGGTGGACCTGCAGGGCTTCATGTCGGCCTGGCGGGCGCGGGCCAAGGTCCCCAACTCCGTCCGGGTGGTGATCGACATCGATCCGTACAGCTTCCTCTGACGCCGCCGGCCCGCCGGAAGTGCGCGGGGCTAGTTCGTCGGCTCGTCCTTGACCAGCACCGGCGCGGCCGTCGGCATGCGCGAGCGCAGCGGCAGGACCGGGATGAGCAGGATCGCGATCAGGCCCGCCAGAACGGCCAGGGCGGCCGCCTGGGTCACGCCTTGCACCGCGTGCAGCAGGGCGTCGCGCAGGGTGGGATCCACCGCTTGGTGGCCGCCCGCGAGCCCGGCCTTGACCGCCATGCCCTGCAGGGCGCCCAGATCCATCGCGCCGCCCAGGCTGGACAGGCGATGGGTCAGCAGGGCGCCCGCCAGGGCCGCGCCGACGGTCGAGCCGATCTGACGGAAGAACTGGTTGGAACTGGTGGCCACGCCGATGTCGCGCGGCTCCACGGCGTTCTGGGTGGCGATGTTGAACAGGCTCTGGCCCGGGCCCAGGCCCAGCCCGACCACCAGCAGCATCAGGCACAGAACGGGCAGGCTGACCTTGCCCAGGAAGACGGCCAGCAGGCTGACCCCGATCAGCAGCAGGCCGGCGCCCACCAGCATGAAGGGCCGGTACTGGCCGGTCTTGCTGACCAGCTGGCCGGAGATGGTGCTGCCGATGATCAGGCCGCCCATCAGGGGCAGCATGATCAGGCCGCTGGTCGTGGCCGCCACGCCCATGCCCAGCTGCAGATACAGCGGTAGGAACATCACCACGCCCATGAAGGCCATGGAGATCAGGAACCCGGCCAGGTTGGCGCTGGAGAAGGTGCGGTTGCGAAACAGGTGCGGCGGCAGGATCGGATTGCTGACCCGGTTCTCGACCACGAAGAACAGCGCCAGCGACACCGCCGCCAGACCGAACAGGCCCAGGCTCCGGGGCGAGCTCCAGGCGAAACTGTGGCCGCCCAGGCTGAGCGCCAGCAGCAGCGGCACGAAGGCGGCGATCAGCAGGGCGGCGCCCAGCACGTCGACCGAGCCCGAGCGCTGGTGGGGCAGGGCGGGCATCTTCACGATCACCATGAACAGCGACAACAGGCTGAGCGGCAGGTTGACGTAGAACACCCAACGCCAGCCGGCGATCGTGTGGCCGGCCAGTTGCACCGTGCCGTGGTCGGTGAAATAGCCGCCGATCAGCGGGCCCAGCACCGACGCCAAGCCAAAGACTGAACCGAAGATGCCGGCGAACTTGCCCCGCTCGCGGGGCGGATACAGATCGGCGATGATGGCGAAGGCGGTGGTGAACAGCGCCCCGCCGCCAATGCCCTGCAGGGCGCGGAAGACGATCAGTTGCACCATGCCGCTGACGCCCAGGACCGGCCCGAACTCGCCCGACAGGCCCGACAGCCACGACCCGACCAGGAAGATCGAGATGCCGATCACCAGGATCGGCTTGCGGCCGTAGATGTCGCCCAGCTTGCCCCAGATCGGCACCATCACCGTCGAGGTCAGCAGGTAGGCAGTGGTGACCCAGGAATACAGCGTCAGGCCATGCAACTCGCTGATGATGCGAGGCATGGCCGTCGAGACGATGGTCTGGTCCAGCGCGCTGAGCAGGAACACGATCATCAGCGCGCCGAGCGTCAAGCGGCGCTCGGCGTCGCTGAAGGGCTTGTCGTCCATTCGTAGAGATCCCCCGACGGGGACCTTTTAGTGGTCGCCGTCGCTCTTCTTTTTAGCCGCGGCCTTGCGCGACATCATGTTGAGGCCCTCGACCACGCCAGAGAAGGCCATGGCCGTGTAGATGTAGCCCTTGGGCACGTGCATGCCGAAGGCTTCGGCGATCAGTACCGTGCCGATCATCAGCAGGAAACCCAGGGCCAGCATGACGACCGTCGGGTTGGCGGTTGATGAAGTTGGCCAGCGGATCGGCGGCCAGCAGCATCACGGTCACGGCGATCAGCACGGCGGCCACCATGATCGGCAGGTGGTCGGTCATGCCGACGGCGGTCAGGATCGAGTCGATCGAGAACACCAGGTCCAGCAGGATGATCTGGAAGATCGCGGCGCCAACGTTGGAGATCGCCGCGCCGGTCTTGTCGAGAACGTCGTTGCTTTCCTCGCCGGGATCGACCGTGTGGTGGATTTCCTTGGTCGCCTTCCAGATCAGGAACAGGCCGCCGGCCAGCAGGATCAGGTCGCGCCACGAGAAGGCGGTTTCGAACGAGGGCTCGCCGTGCGAACCCAGCGGGCCGACGATGCCCAGGTCGAACACCGGATGCACCAGGCCGACGATGAAGGCGATGGTCGACAGCAGCACCAGTCGCATGATCAGCGCCAGCGAGATGCCGATGCGCCGAACCCTTTGCCGATGCTCGGCCGGCAGCTTGTTGGAGAGGATCGAGATGAAGACCAGGTTGTCGATGCCAAGCACGACCTCCATGACCACCAGGGTCACAAGGGCGAGCCAGGCGGCTGGGTCCAGGGCGAGGTTAAGGAGTTCGTTCATCGTCCGGTTCTAAGGTTCTGCTTGGAAAACGCGTCTAGACCCGCTTCCCCAAGCGGGCCTCGTCCATGCAAGGAACGCGACGGAAGCCCCTGGGCTTCGCCAAACTGGACCAGAAGTATGCCCGACGCCGCCAATATCAAGCCCCTGACGGCCCTTAGATTCTTCGCCGCCTTCTGGGTGGTGATGTATCACTACTGGCCCAACCTGGCGGTGGGCTTCACGCCGGTGGCGGCGGCCAAGGGCTATCTGGGTGTCGAGGCCTTCTTCACCCTGTCGGGCTTCATCCTGTGCCACGTCTATCTGCAGGGGTTTGGCCAGGGGACGTTCCGCTATGGCGACTTCCTCTGGAACCGGCTGGCGCGGGTTTATCCGCTGCATCTGGCCACCCTGCTGGGGATCGGGCTGATGGCTGCCGTCGCGGGCCTGGCCGGCATCACCGTGGGCCACAACATCATCTCGTGGGAAGCGCTGCCGGCCAATCTGCTGCTGGTCCACGCCTGGGGCTTCGCGCCCGTGTCGGGATGGAACCACGCCTCCTGGTCGATCTCGGCCGAGTGGTTCGCCTATCTGAGCTTCCCCGCCTTCGCCTTTGTCGCCTGGAAGCTGCGGGACAGGCCTGTGCTGGCCGTGGGCCTGGCCCTGGGCCTGATCGCCATCCTCTATCCGGTCTTCGAGCGTCTGGCGGGCTTCCCGCTGACGGCGGCCACCATCAAGTGGGGCGCGCTGCGCATCGTCCCGTGCTTTGCCTATGGCTGCGCCCTGCACGCCCTGTGGCGCGCGGGGGTGATTCCCGGCCGACTCGCCGGGCCGGGCGCCGCGATAATGGGCGCCGTGGTGTTGGCGGTGGTCCAGTTCGGCGCCCCCGATCCGGTTATCGTCGCGGCGCTGGGCGGCTTCATCCTGATGCTGGCCAGCCTGGCCGCTTCAGGTTCCAGCTTCGCCACACAAAGCATTTTCGTCTATCTGGGCGAGATCAGCTATTCGACCTACATGATCTGCATCCCGTGGAAGATCATAGCGGTCAATGCAGCGACGAAACTGCTGCATGTCGAGGGCGAGCAATTGCCACCGATCATCTGGCTGTGCATCGTGGGCGCACTGATCCCGCTGTCGGCCGCGTCTTACCATCTGATCGAAAAGCCGGCCCGGGAACACATGAAATCTTGGGCCAGCGGCTGGCGGCAGCGACGACAGGTCGCGGTCGGCGCCTAAGAAACACTCTTTTCACACGTCGCTGGCAAGGTTATCCCTTGGTTAGTGACACGGGGGAGTACCCACAGCATGACGAAACGGACGAGGACCCTGTGGGGTTCCATCGCAGCCGCCGCCATGATCAGCCTGATGCCGGTTTCCGGCGCGATGGCTGACGGGTACTGGCAGTGCGTTCCGTTCGCGCGTCTGATGTCGGGTATCCAGATCTTCGGCGACGCCCGCACCTGGTGGAGCCAGGCTGTTGGCAAGTACGATGTGGGCTTCACGCCCAAGTCCGGCGCGGTCCTCTGCTTCAAGCCTACCGGCCGCATGACCCTGGGCCATGTCGCGTTCGTCAGCCAGGTGCTGACCGATCGCGTCATCCAGGTGACACACGCCAACTGGTCGATCATCGAAGGCGATCGCGGCCAGATCGAAAAGGACGTCACCGTCGTCGACGTGCTCGCCGGTCGGCGACTGGAGCATGGTCAAGGTCTGGTACGATCCGATCCGCGACCTCGGCACCTCGGTCTATCCGACCTACGGCTTCATCTACCAGAACCGCCAGGCTCTGCAGCTGGCCCAGACCGATCCGCGCTACTGGAGCGCCCAGGGCGGGCTGGCCAAGTCCGCCGCCAACCAGGTGGCCGCTTCGGTCCGCGCCTCGCCGCTGGACATCATCACCCAGGCCGCCGACTCGACCGACCGGATCGCCGCCCTGATCGCCGCCGCTTCGGGCGGCCAGTCCGAAGACGACAAGCCGGCCGCTCCCCGCTAGGGCGCTCCCCTCCAGACGAGGGCCCGCTGATCCGCGTCGAGATTGACGGGAGGCATGCGCTGGGTCATTCCCGGCATGTGACGAGGCTCGCCGATCCATGCTGAGAATTCTGCGCCATGGCGCTCCGGGCTTCGAGACCGGCGACGGCGGACGCGACTGGCGGCTGCCCGACGACGCCGTGTGGATCGAGCTGGTCGACCCCTCGCGCGCCGAGGAGGTGGCCGTCGAGCAGTCGATCGGCCTGCTGCTGCCCACCCGCGAGGAGATGGCCGAGATCGAGGCCTCCTCGCGCCTCTACCAGGAGGACGGCGGCACCTTCATGACCGCCACGGTGCTGGTCAATGCCGACGGCGACCTGCCCACTGCGGCGCCGGTCACCTTCGTTCTGGCGGGCCAGCGTCTGATCACTATCCGCTATGTTGAGCCGCGCGCCTTCTCGGTGTTCGCCGCCCAGGCCGAGCGCCAGCCCAGCCTCTGCCCCAACGGTCCGCAGACCTTTCTGGGCCTGCTGGACGCCATCATCGATCGCACCGCCGACATCATCGAGCGCACGGCCGGCGAGGTCGAGACCCAGTCGCGGGCCATCTTCAGTCGCCCGCGCGGCGGGGCGTTCGAGCAGATCCTCAACCGCCTGGGCCGGGCCCAGAACATCAACGCCAAGGCTCGCGACAGTCTGGTCAGCCTGGCGCGCCTGCTGAGCTTCGCCTCGCTGGCCGAACAGTTCGAAGGCGACCGCGACCTGCGCGACCACCTCAAGTCCCTGCAGCGCGACGTGCTGTCGATCACCGACCATTCCAGCTACGTCTCGGGCAACATCACCTTCCTGCTGGACGCGGCCCTGGGCCTGATCAACATCGAGCAGAACGCCATCTTCAAGATTTTCTCGGTGTTCTCGGCCGTGTTCCTGCCGCCCACCCTGATCGCCGGCGTCTACGGCATGAACTTCGAGCACATGCCCGAACTGCGCTGGATGGAGGGCTACCCCATGGCGATCGGCCTGATGCTGGTGGCCGCCATCGGGCCGCTGATGTGGTTCAAGCGCAAGGGTTGGCTGTAGCTTTCAGCCTCCCGCGGCCACTGCCACGTTATCGCGCAGGTTGAACCTTTCCTTAAAACTGGCGTGGGAGTGTCGGGGCGCCTGAAGAGACGCCGCACCGCATGTCCGCCGACCCCCGAGCCAGCCTGATCCGCACGCTGCACGTCTCCGTGGTCAAGGAGGCGCTGGAGGCGCATGGCCGGTTCCTGAAGGGCCAGCCGGGCGGGCGTCGCGCCAACCTGACCTACGCCAATCTCAACAACTGCAATTTCGAGGGCGTCGACCTCACGGAGGCCGACCTGACGGGCGCCCTGCTGGGCGGCGCGATGATGGCGCGGACCAAGCTGGCCAACGCCACGCTGTATGGGGCCGACCTGCGCGATTCCGACCTGCGCGAGGCCAATCTCTCACGCGCCGACATGCGCGGCGCCTGCCTGCGCGGGGCCAATCTGTCCGGCGCGGATCTGTCGGGCTGCGACCTGCGCGAGGGCGTCACCGCCGTGCAGGACGACACCAAGGGCCTGCGGATTCTCCAGCACTCAAAGCGGCCCGGCGAGCTGGACTACGCCCTGCTCAAGGGCGCCAAGCTGGCCGGCGCGCAGATGGCCGGCGCCTTTGCCCAGGCGGCCGATTTCAGCGACGCCGACATGACCGGCGTGACCCTGCAGGGCGCCAGGCTGGTCAATGCCTGCATGGACGGGGCCGACCTCTCCGGCGCAAACCTGCACAACGCCGACATGGCCAAGGTCTCGCTGCGGCGGGCCGTTCTGGTCGGAACCGACCTGTCGGGCGCCAATCTCGAGGAGGTCGACCTCACCGAGGTGCTGCGCGCGCCGCCGCCGCTGATCTATATCGACGACCTGCCGCTGAACGACGTGCTCGACGCGCACGAACAGTTCTGCCGGACCGATGGTCGCGAGGGCGCGATCGCCAAGCTGGAATCGGTGGATTTCCGGCCGCTGAAGCGCCTCAAGAGCCGCCGGCTCAGCGGCCTGTCGGCTCCGGGCGCGGTCTTCTTCGGCATGGACCTGGAAGGCGTCCAGCTGCAGGGCGCCAATCTGTCGGGCGCGGACCTGCGCGGCGTGAACCTCAGGACCGCCGACCTGCGCGGCGCGCGCCTGATCGGCGCGCAGCTGGCGCGGGCCGACCTGTCGGGCGCCAAGCTGGGCCCGCTGAAGATCGCCGAGGATCGCTTCATCCGCACCGACCTGACGCGGGCGGTGCTGCGCGGCGCCATATTGACCGGGGCCAGCGCGCCCCGCGCCCGCTTCATCGAGGCGGACCTGACACGGGCCCGTCTGGACGGGTGCGACCTGACGGGCGCCGAGCTGCCGGCCAAGTCGGGCTAGCTGCTCCCCTCCGGGGGAGCTGTCGGCGAAGCCGACTGAGGGGGCTTGTCGGCGTTCGCCGCGCTGCCCCCTCCGGCCCTCTGGGCCACCTCCCCCAAAGGGGGAGGAGCAATCGCGGCTACATCCGCTTCTTGAGCGGCAGCAGGTCGGGGAAGTCCGCCGGGCGTTTTTCCATCTTGGCCTTGAACGCCTCGGCCATATGCGGACCCGAGAACATCCCCGTCTGCCAGGTGGCGATATAGTCCAGGCCGTCGGCGATGGTGTGGTCGCGGGCGTAGTTGATCATCACCTTGCTGCCGGCCACGGCCAGGGGCGACTTCTCGGCGATCTCGCGGGCGGTGGCCAGGGCGTGGGCGACCACCTCGTCGTGACTGTCGAAGGTCTCGTTGACCAGGCCGATGGCCATGGCCTTGGCGGCGGGCAGGCGACGGCCCGTGTAGGCCAGCTCGCGCACCCAGCCCTCGGGGATCAGCTTGCACAGCCGCGGGAAGGTGCCGACATCGGCGGTCATGCCGATATTGATCTCCTGGATGCAGAAGAAGGCGTCGGCCGTGGCGTAGCGGATGTCGCAGGCGCTGATGAAGTCCACCGCCCCGCCGATGCAGCCGCCCTGGATGGCGACGATCACCGGCATCCGCGCCCTGTCCAGGCAGCTGAAGGTGTTCTGCAGGTGGTGGACGTGATGGCGGAAGCTTTCGCCGGCCACGTGGCGGTCGCCGGTCCGCTCCTCGGTGACGCCTTCGCCGTCGGTGAACACCGACAGCTCCATCCCGGCCGAGAAGTGCTTGCCGGTCGAGGAGATGACGATGCAACGCGCGAGAGCGTTGTCGTCAATATTTTTTACAATCGCGGGAAGCTCGTTCCAGAAAGCCCGTGTCATAGTGTTCATGGCTTCGGGGCGCTTGAGCTGGATGTGCGCGACACCCGCCTCGATCTCGACCTTGAAACAGCTATAGTCCACCTGTTCGTGGATGCTCATGCCGTCCTCCCTTATCGTTGATCAGGGATTATCCCCCGGACGGGACGCGGCGCCAACACTGCCTCTAGGGAAGAACACGACATGAAGACCACCCATTCCGCCGTTCACGCGCCCGCCGCTCTCGCCCTTGTCGCGATGATCGCCGCCGGCGCCGCCGCCCCCGCGCCCGCCCTGGCCCAGTCCAAGGGCCTGGGCAGCCTGTTCTCGTGCGAAGGCTCGGGCAAGAAGCAGGAAGGCGGGGCCCTGATCGGCGCCGCCGCCGGCGCCTTCCTCGGCAGCAAGGTGGCCAAGAACGAAAAGACCCTCGGCGCCCTGGTCGGCGCGGCCGCCGGCGCGGCGGCCGGCTCGTACATCGGCTGCCGCATGCAGTCGACCGACACGGCCCTGGCCCAGCAGGCCACCAAGAAGGCCCTGGAAACCGGCGTCGCCCAGACCTGGAGCAATCCGCGCACCGGCGCGTCCGGCCGCATCGACGTGGTCTCGTCCAGCTATGGCCCGCCCGTCGACAGCCGCGGCCTGCGCTTCGCTTCTGGCGTGCAGGTCCTGCCCAGCTATGACGCCCTGGGCGGCCAGTATGCCGCCGCCGGTTCGGCCAACCTGCGCTCGGCGCCCTCGACCAGCGGCAAGCTGGTGGGCAAGCTGGCCGCCGGCCAGACCTTCGACGCCCTGGGCTCGGCCCCGAACGGCGGCTGGGTGCTGGTGGGCCAGAACGGCTACGGCGTCGGCTATGTCGCCCCGTCGCTGGTGCGGCCGGTGCAGGCCGTCGCCGCCTCGTGCCGGGTGATCAGCGCCTCGATCGCGACCTCGGGCCAGCGCCCGGCGGCCGAGCGCTACAGCGCCTGCCGTGACAGCGGCGGCGAGTGGCAACTGACCCAGGCCTAAACGCCCGTTGTCATCCCGGAAGCCTCGCAGAGGCTATCCGGGACCACCGGAAGCTCGGCGCGTGTGGCGGTCCCGGCTCTGCGGCCGGGATGACAGGAAGGGACCCTAAAGGTCCACCACCTCGCATTTCAGGCGTCGCCGGATCTCGTTGGCGACGATCTGGCGATGGCAGCAATTGGGGTCGTCCTCGTAGCACAGCAGGGCGACCCTTTTTGTTGTCGCCAACTCGGTCGCCTGGGCCAGGGCCAACTGGGCGTCGGGCTCTTCGAGATGGGCGTTGAAGATCGTCCGCATCTCCTCGACGCGCCCGGCCCGCGCGGCGTCTCGCCCGGCCTTGGGCGTGCCCAGGGGGCGCAGGTGCGCGTAGTCGACGCCCTCGGCCCTCAGGCTGTTGGCCAGCAGCGTCTTGGAAAAGCCGGCCTTGCGCGACGAAGCCACGGCCCGCACGTCGACGACCAGTTCGACCCCGGCCGCCTTCAACCGCGCGATCATGCCGGCCTGGGTGTCGGTCTGATATCCGATCGTGGCGAGACGGTTCATGTCCAGGCTCCATGGACGCGGGCGGGTGGCGAGCCTACCTTAACGTTCGAGCCGCAAAAGGAGCCCGCATCATGGACGCGGCCGTATTTCGTCAGCCCCGAAGGCGCATGATCGCCATCGACAGCCCCGCCGGCCCCGGCGAGATGGCGGCGTTGGAATTTGGTCCGCAGGACCGGGCCATCGACGTGATCTTAGTCCACGCCAACGGCTTTAACGCCCAGACCTATAACAGCCTGCTGGCGCCGCTGGCGGCGGGCCTGCGCGTGCTGGCTGTCGACCAGCGAGGCCATGGCGCCACGACGCTGGCCGCCAAGGGTGAAGGCCGTCGCTCCTGGCTCGACCTGCGCGATGATCTGGTCGCCCTGCTCAAGGCCCTCGACGGTCCGCCCGTGGTGCTGGCCGGACACTCGATGGGCGGCACGGTTAGCCTGCTGACCGCCGCCGCCGTTCCCGGCAAGGTTCGGGGCCTCGTCCTGCTGGACCCGGTGATCATGCCGCGCCTGGTGGCGCTGTACGCCCAGGTTCCGTGGACCTCAGGCGCGCTGTGGAAGAAGATGCCCATCGCCCAGGCCGCCTCGCGCCGCCGCGCCGTCTTCGACGACCGCGAGGCTGTGGTCGCCGCCTATACCGGGCGCGGGGCCTTCAAGACCTGGCCCGAGACCATGCTGGCCGACTATGTCGACGGCGGCTTTGTCGACCGCGACGACGGCAAGGTGGAGCTGGCCTGCGCCCCGGCTTGGGAAGCCTCCAACTATTCGGCCCAGGCCCACGATCCCTGGCGGGCCATCCGTCGCGTGACCTGTCCGGTGCGCATCCTCAAGGCCGAGCGCGGCTCGACCTGCCGGGCCGGCGACAGCTTCGCGCGGCGCGGCAAGGACGTGGGGATCGAGACGGTGGTGGGAACCAGCCACTTCCTGCCGATGGAGCGCCCGGACCTGGCGCGTGACGCGATCTTCGCGATGGCGACGCGATAAAGGCTGTCATCCCGAGCAAGCGCGGAGCGCGCCGAGCCGGGACCGCCGGAAACGCTGAGCCTGCTGCGGTCCCGGCTCTTCGCTACGCGGCGGCCGGGATGACAGGTTTTACAGAGACAACCCCTCGACCGAGAACTCCTTCAGCGCCTCCTGCGCCGCCGGCGAGATCGGCACGGCCTTGCGGGCGTCCAGGTCGAAGGTGATGGCTACGGCTTCCGACGTGCCCCAGGGCGCGCCGGAGGCAGGATCGATCATCCAGTGGGCCATGCGCATGGTGCGCGGGTCCGAGCCGATCAGGCCGGAACGCAGCTCCACGCGGTCGCCGGCCCGGGGCCAGCGCAGATAGACCAGCCGGTACTCCAGCACCGCGCCGCCGAACCGCGTCGGCCTGTGGTCGGCGTGTTCGACGATCACGTCGCGGAACGGGCCGATGAAACTGCCGATGCCGTCCGAGACCCGGCCGATGAACTGCTCGGCGCGCATGCGGCCAAAGACGTCGCACTCGGCCGGCGACAGGGCGCCCAGGCCGATACGCTGGAGACCAAGTTCGTCGCCGCGTTCCAGGCTGGCGGTCGGGGTGAAGGGCGACAGATCGACGCTGCGCGAGCGGGCCTTTTCCGGAACCTCGACCATCAGCGCCCGCGCGCGTTCGACGGTGATCTTCGGCCACGGAAACACCTCGCCCTCGCGGGGCGTGGCGTGGACGACGGTGGTCTGGAAGGTGGCGGCCAGTTCGCCGGTGGCCGAGTGCACCAGCAACTGCAGGAGTTTTGCCTCTGTGTCGGTGATCTCGATCACGCCGCCCAGCATGTGCAGGGTCGCGCCGGCATGGGCCTCGCGCAGGAAGCGGACGTGGTGTTCCTTCACCAGCAGGGTGGCGTTGGCGTAGGGGGTGAAGGCGTGGGGCAGGCCCAGTTCCGCCGCCAGACCCGCTAGGCCCTCCATGGCGCGCACGATGTAGTGGCGCACATTCATGTGCCCCATCTCGTCGCAGTCCCAGGTGTTGACGCCTCCGCGCCAGATCTCGACGCCGGGAAGGGTCTCAGCGGTCGTCATGTCGGGCGTCTCGGCGGTTGAACGGTCGTTTGAGTCTTAGCGGGGTTCGTGCGGGCGAGGCAATCACGCGGACCTCACCTTCCCCCTACGGGGGAGGAGGGCCGAAGGCCCGGAGGGGGCGAGACCGTGCGAACCGAACACTTGCCCCTCCTGACCGCTTCGCGGTCGTCCAGCCCACCGTAGGGGGCGGATGAAGTCCCAGCTGCTGCAGGCCGCGCACAGCGGCCGTGCGCCTCGATCGTGGTCGCCGGTGATGGCGTAGCCCGCGGCCTGGGCGGCGCGGCCGATGATCGCCGGCGACGGGGGCCGACGACCTCGCTGCGTCGCGCCGCAGCAGTCGCAGATCAGGAAGGCGGCGGCGTGGTCGTCGGTCCCCGATGTGCAGGCGACATAGGCGTTGAGGCTCTCGATGCGGTGGGCGAAGCCCTGCTTTTCGAGGAAGTCCAGCGCCCGGTAGACGGTGGGCGGCTTGGCCGGCGGGCCCTCTCCGCCGAAGGTGGCGATCAGGTCATAGGCCTTCACCGGCTGGCCGGCCTGGAGCAACTGCTCCAGCACCCGGCGGCGAGGCGCGGTCAGGCGCTGGTCGGCGGCGACGCAACGCGCCTCCGCGGCCGCCAGTTCGGCGGCCAGGGCGGTTCCGGCGACACCGGTGTGGTCGTGATCGTGATCGCAAGCGGCGTGATGGGCCATGGCCAAGAGGTAGAGGCGCGAGGCCTCTCCCGCAAGCGGCTCAGAGCAGAGGCAGGGCCACAAGAGCGGCTTCGGCTTCGCAGCGGGTCTTGTCGGGCGCGGGACCGGCCTTGCGGGCGGCGGCGATTTCCTTGCGGATGCCGGCCAGGTCCGACTGGAACAGCGGTGTCCCGCTGACCGTCGCCATCAGGGCCGAGGCGTTCAGCTGTCCGGCCGAGACCGAGCTGGCGTTGTGCACGCCGCAGACCAGGCGGCTCTCGCCGAAGGCCCGGGCGCGGGCCAGGATCGCCGTGGCGTGCTCGGGATCGGCCTGGGCCAGGGCCAGACCGATCGCATAGCCCCAGGTGGAATGGCCCGAGGGGTAGTCCGGGCTCTTGGCCAGGCCTTCGGACTTGTCGACGCAGATCGGGCCCTCGTCGACCAGATAGGGGCGGGGCCGCTTGTAGAAGTCCTTGGGGCCGTTCACCGCCGCGCCGATGTCGAACCGCAGGCGCAGCAGCAGCCCGGCCATGCGCGGCGTCCTGGTGAGTGACGGCGTGAAGCCCAGGGCGCAGTCGAAGTCGGCCAGGATCGCCTTCTCGTCGACGTCCTTCTGGGCCAGGGCCCAGCGCGGCGTGTCCTTCAGGGCGCGAGTCGTCAGGAAGATCTTCCGGTCGGCTTCCGCCTGGGCCGAGCCCGGCGCTGGCGCGGGCGGCAGGACCTTCAGCGCGTCATAGGTTCCCGGCGCCAGATAGCCGGCGGGCGAGGTGGAGACCGGCTGGCCGGGGGCGGCGAGGCCGGGACCCGCCATGGCCAGGGCGCTGACGGCGATCAAAAGGCTGGCGCGCATGAAAAAGGTCCCCCGAACGCGTGTTCGGGGGACCCTGCATTTTCATTGTGACGCTATCAAGCCTACTTGCCGAACAGCTTGTTCCAGCGCGGACGCTCGCGGCCCTTCCAGGCTTCGCGGTGATAGGCGTCCGAGGCGATCAGCGGCACCACGGTGGTGGCTTCGGCGAAGACCATCTGCTCGTGGGTGGTGTTGACCTTGCCCCACGAGGCCGCCTCTTTCAGGGTGGAGGACGAACAGGCGCCGTCGCGGACGTCGGCGACGGTGATCTGGATCGCGTACTTGTGCATGTCGGCCTCGACGCCGAGGATCTCGGCGCAGACCACGGTGTCCTGGGCGAAGTTCTTGGGAACGCCGCCGCCCACCATGAACAGGCCCGTCGTGCCGGCGGCGATCTTGATGTCGGTCAGTTCGCGGAAGTCGGCCACGGCGTCGATCATGACGTAGGGCTGCTTCGCCGCGATGCGTTCCTTCTGGTGCTTGACCAGGCCGAAGCCCGCCGAGCTGTCGACGAAGGCCGGGCAGAAGATCGGCACGCCTTCTTCATAGGCGGTCTGGATCAGCGAGCCGGGCTTCTTGGCGTTGCCCTCGGCCAGCCACTTGCCCATTTCCCAGATGAACTCGCGGCTGGAATAGGCGCGCGGTTCCAGGCGGTTGCAGATCTCCAGGATCGTGTGGTCGCAGTTCTGGAGCTCTTCCTCGTCGATATAGGTGTCGTAGATGCGGTCGATATAGTTGTCGCGCAGCACGTTGTCGTCGACCGGGCCGGCGGCCTGATAGTGCTTGAAGCCCAGGGCCTCGAAGAAATCCATGTCGACGATGCTGGCGCCGGTGGCGACCACGGCGTCGATCATGCCGTTCTGCACCATGTCGCGATAGACGTGCATGCAGCCGCCGGCCGAGGTGGAACCGGCCAGGATCAGCCACGGCGAGCAGGACTTGTCTTCCAGGGCCATGTTGAAGATGTCGGCGGCGCGGGCGGTGTCGCGGCTGCTGAACGACATCTTGCGCATGGCGTCGATGATCGGGCGGGCGTCGAAGGACGTGATGTCGATGTGCTCGACCACGTTCTGGAGGAGCTCGGCCTTGGAGTTCGGAACGGGAGCGTTCATCGCTTCGGTTTCCTGACTTTGGACGCCCGTCGTTGAAGCAAGCTCTTCGCCGGGACGGAGCAACCGGCGGGAGCGGAAATACGGTTCGTGTCCCAACGCTTGAACGTGGGATGCGGCGCGCGGTTTAACTCAGATTTTCGCCAGCGCTTAGTGACGATTTTGCGCCGCGCCCGCGTCGTGCGTCCCTCGAGGCCTTAGGTGCGAGCCAGCGGCGAGCCTCGAAGGACGCACGGGTTTGCAAAACCGCCCCAACCTTGCCCGCCGCGCCCTTGGGACGCGAGAAGCGGACGACCTTGCGCTCTTCCGACTCCGGCTTGTGGGTCGGGATCGAGCGCTTGGCCAGGCCGTACATCGAGGCCATCGGCGCGTCCTGGACCTCGGCGGTTTCGTTCTCGCCAAAGCCATTGAAGCGGGTCGACATCGCCACGCCATAGGCGCCCAGCATGCCGATCTCGATGTAATCGCCCTCGTCGACGCTTTCCGGCAGATAGAACGGGCCGGGCATGTGATCGACGCTGTCGCAGGTGGGGCCGTAGAAGCGGAAGGGCTTGAGGCCTTCTTCCACCACTTCGCCGTTCTTGCGCAGCAGCTTGACCGCCACCCATGACAGGCCTGCAAACAGCGAGCCATACGGCACCGTCGTTCAGATACAGCGCGTCGCCCTTGCTGTCAGCTCGACGCGGACCAGCAGCGAGGCGATTCGGCGACCAGCGCCCGGCCGGGTTCGCACCACAGCTGGGTCGACTCCGATACCGGCATGTCGTTGAAGCCGCGGTCGATGGCGGCGATGTAGTCGCTCATGTCCGGCGGCGGTTCCATGCCCGGGTAGATCGACGGGAAGCCGCCGCCGATGTCGATGACATCGGCCAGCACGCCGGCGCGAACCAGGGCGCGCGAGGCCTGGGCCATCGCCGCCTGGTAGGCAGTGGGGCGCATGCACTGGCTGCCGACGTGGAACGACACGCCCATCAGGTCCTGGGTGGCGCGACGGGCGGCCAGCAGCAGGGCTGGGGCCGCATGCGGCTCGACGCCGAACTTGCCTGACAGGCTATAGGCCGCGCCTTCTGCCTGCACGCCCATGCGGACGATCAGGTTGAGGTCCTTGGCGTTGCCGGTCGCGTCCTGGATCTTGGCCAGTTCTTCGTGGGTGTCGAACGAGAACGTCCGCACGCCATGATCGAAATAGGCGCGGGTGATCGCGCCCCGGCTTTTCACCGGGTGCATGAAAGCCATGCGCGAGCCGGGCGCGTGTTCGCCGACGAGTTCGATCTCGTTGAGCGACGCCACGTCGAATGACCGGACGCCGGCGTCCACGAGCTCGCGGATCACCCACGGCGAAGGGTTGGCCTTCACCGCGTAAAAGACGTCGCCTTTAAATTCAGTCCTGGAACCAGCGCGCCGCTACGGAACACTGCGTCCGGTCGCACGAGTGCGACGGGACGTTCCGGTGACCGCTCACGGACCAGGTCCAGGGGTTCATGGTACGTGTGCAATTCACGTAGACCCCTGCAAAATTGTTAAACCCAGCCGGCGTTAGCAGCGCATAGAGGACTCGGGTCCGCCGGAGCCGTGCGAAATAGGGGCATCGACCCCTGATGTAAAGTTCCTTTTTGAACGCGGTCCCGAGGTGATTTGATCCACCGGCCGTCACAAATCCATTGCGAACCGCCTCCAAAGCGGTGAACGCATTCCCCTTGGCCCGAAACCTCGTTAAGGATTCGCCCCGACCATGACGTCGGACCCTGTTCTCTCGATCCGCGCCGCCTCCAAGACCTTCGGGTCTCGCCGTGCGCTGGACGCCGTTTCGCTCGACGTCAGTCGCGGCGAGATGATCGCGCTCATCGGCCCTTCGGGCTCTGGCAAATCCACGCTTCTGCGCTCGATCGACGGTCTCCAGACCATCGACGCCCCCAGCGACGACAAGAGCGGAGAGGGCGTGATCACCGCCTTCAGCGGCCCCGTTCAGGCCCGGGGCAAGGTCAGCGACCAGGTTCGCAAGGCCCGCGTGCGCATCGGCTTCATCGCCCAGCAGTTCAATCTGGTCGGCCGCCTGTCGCTGTTCAGCAACGTGGCGCTGGGATCGCTGGGCCGCATCCCGTTCTGGCGCGGCGTGTTCGGCGCCTGGCCGGAAGAGACGCGGACGGCGACCATGGCGGCCCTGCACCGCGTGGGCGTCTCTGACTACGCCGCCCAGCGCGCCAACACCCTGTCGGGCGGCCAGCAGCAGCGCGGCGCGATCGCCCGGGCCCTGGTCCAGAAGGCCAAGATCATCCTGGCCGACGAGCCCGTCGCCTCGCTGGATCCTGTCTCGGCGCGCAAGGTCATGGAGATCCTGCGCGATCTCAACAAGTCCGACGGCCTGACCGTGGTCGTCACCCTGCACCAGGTGGACTACGCCCTGCGCTACTGCGACCGGGTGGTGGCTCTGAAGGCCGGCAAGAAGGTCTATGACGGACCGGCTTCCGGCCTCGACCGCGAAAAACTCATCGACATCTACGGCCCGGAATTCGAGGACGTATTCTGGGAAGGAGCTCCGCAATGATCCGCCGCAGCATCATCACCTTGGCCGTCGCCGCCCTGGCCCTGTCCGCGTGCGGGCAGAAGCCGGCCGAGCCCAAGACCAAGGACACGATCGTGTTCTCGATCCTGTCGACCGAGTCGGCCCAGAACATGGAGAGCTACTGGAAGCCCATCCTGGCCGACATGGAAAAGCAGACCGGCATGAAGGTGAAGCCGTTCTTCTCGTCCAACTATTCGTCGCTGATCGTGGCCATGGGCGCCGACCAGACCGACGTGGGTTGGTTCTCCAACCAGTCGGGCCTGGAGGCGGTGCGCCGCTCGGGCGGCGAGGTCTTCGCCCGCACCTTCGATCCGTCGGGCACCGACGGCTACAAGTCGGTGATCATCGTGCCGACGAACAGCAAGCTGACCCTCGAGGGCCTGCTGAAGTGCGACAAGACGCTGAACTTCGGGATCGGCGACAAGAAGTCGACCTCGGGCACCCTGGCGCCGATGACCTACGTCTTCATCCCGGCCGGCAAGAAGCCTGAAAACTGCTTCAAGACCGTGCTCAGCGCCAGCCACGACGCCAACCTGTTCGCGGTGGCCAACCACAAGCTGGACGCGGCGACCAACAACACCACGGCCCTGCGGCTGAACGACGATCGCGGCGCGGCCCAGTCGGGCAAGGTCAAGGTGATCTGGGAATCGCCGACCCTGCCGGAAGATCCCATCGTCTGGCGCAAGGCGCTCGATCCGGTGATCAAGGAAAAGGTCCGTCAGTTCTTCCTGACCTACGGCCAGGGCGACACGCCGGTCGCGGCCCAGCAACGCGCCAACCTGGCCAAGCTGTCGATGGGCGGCTTCAAGCCGGCCGACAACAGCCACCTGCTGGTGGTCCGCGAGATGGAGGCCCTTGAGCATCTGGGCCTGGCCCAGGAGTCGGGCGACGCTGCCAAGATCGCCGCCGCCCAGAAGGACCTCGACGGCGTCAAGGCCGAGCGCCTGGCCGCCGAGGGCAAGGCCGGCCTGGCCGCGCCGGTGAACTGAGCCTGTCGATGAGCAGCGACACCATCCCGCAGCCGCCGAAGAAGTCGGCCTCGGCCCTGGCCTTCGACATCCTGCTGTGGGGCGGGGTGATCGCCCTGCTGGTCATCAGCTTCAAGCCGGCCGAGATCGACAAGTTCCCGCAGCTGTTCACAGAAGCGGGCCGGATGCGCGAGTTCGCCACCGGCTTCTTCGCGCCGTTCGGCGATGCTGCGCTGTTCATGTCGATGGATTGGCCGATCTATATCGGCAAGATGTGGCAGACCATCCAGATGGCGCTGTGGGGCACGGCCCTGGCCATCATCGTCGCCATTCCCCTGGGCCTGTTGGGCGCCAAGAACATCACGCCGGTCTGGATCCAACAGCCCGTCCGCCGGCTGCTGGACCTGATCCGCTCGCTGCCCGATCTGGTGGTGGCGCTGATTTTCATCACCGCCGTGGGCCTGGGCCCGTTCGCCGGGGTCATGGCCCTGATGTTCAACACCGGCGGGGTGCTGGCCAAGCTGTTCGCCGAGGCCGTCGAGTCGATCGACAAGGGCCCGGTCGAGGGTGTGCGCGCCACCGGCGCGTCCAGGCTGCATGAGATCGTCTGGGCGGTGATCCCGCAGGTCGCGCCGCAATGTGGACGTCCTTCGCCCTGTACCGTTTCGAGTCCAACAGCCGCTCGGCCACCGTGCTGGGCCTGATCGGGGCCGGCGGCATCGGTCAGGTGCTGCTGGAATCGGTCAACGGCTTCGAGTACGGCCAGACCGGCTGCATCGTGCTGGTCATCGTCGTGGCCGTGTCTCTGATCGACCTGCTGTCACAAATTATCCGTACCCGGTTGCTGTAGGCTTCTCTCCCCCCGCGCAACGGGGGGAGGCATGTCGAGCCGTTCCCGGTTTGCGCTGTGGGCTGACGATTATGCATCTCCGGCGCCACAGGTTAACCCCTTGAAAACCCTTGTCATCGAGCCGTCATAAATCGGTGGCGGAACCGTCATCCCCGCTCGTTAAGCCGCTCTCATCCTGATCCCGGACAAAACGGGCAGGGGGCAGCCTTAAGGGGATTTCGACATGCGGAACAAGACCGCGCTCGTGAGCGGATCGGCGCTCGGCCTGATGCTCGCGTTCGGGCTCGGCGCTGCGGCGCACGCTCAAGACAACACCGTGTCCTGGAAGGGCGCGCCGCAATGGACCAACGACGACACCTATTTCAAGGTTCGTGGTCGCATTCTGCTGGACGCCGTGTTCCAGGACGTGACTCGCGATGGCCCCGGCGGTGACTTCAAGACCCGCAACACGCGCGGTCGCCAGGCGTTCCTCGGCGTCGAAGGCAAGCTGAACAACTACATCGCCTACAAGGCCGAGGGCGGCGCCGTGAACGGCGGCGCTTGGGCCTGGGACGACGTGGTCATCGAATACAAGCCGACCGAAGACACCAGCCTGCTGTTCGGCAACATCAAGGTGGCCGGCCTCGAGAACCTGACCTCGACCCGCTTCACCACCTTCATGGATCGCGGTCCTTACGGCGACTTCGGCGTCGACAGCTACCAGCTGGGCGTCGTCGGCAAGAAGACTGGCGCGGACTACAGCTTCAGCCTCGGCGTCCAGGGCGGCAGCATCAACAACGCCGACGTCTCCAACGCCTCGGCCGACTCCAAGGAACGCCTGGTCATCACCGGCCGCGCGCACTGGGCGCCGATCGCCACCGACCAGAACAAGCTGCACATCGCTGCTTCGTATCGCTACCGCAACCGCGGCGATGAAAGCGCGTTCGCCTATACCGGCCGCACCAACACCGCCTACAGCAACGCCACGTTCTACACCACGGGCGCCATCGGCAACCGCGACAACACCATGGCCGTCGAAGGCGCGTGGATCCACGGTCCGCTGTCGATCCAGGGCGAATATTCGAGCATCGACGTGACCCGTCAGGGCACGGCTGGCGCCGATCCGACGATCAAGGTCGGCTACGCCTTCGTCAGCTTCTGGCCGACCGGCGAGACGCGCAACTACGATCAGGTCGCTGGCGAGTTCAAGCGTCCGAAGATCCTCAACCCGGTCACGGCCGGCGGCTGGGGCGGCCTGGAACTGGCCGTGCGTTATGACTTCGCCGACCTGGGCGACGCCTACGACACCCTGAAGGTCAAGCCTGCCACGTCGCAAGCCGGCGAATACACCGGCTGGACCCTGGGCGCGAACTACTACCCGACCCCGTATGTCCGCTTCCAAGCCAACTACACCGACGGCAAGAGCGACAATATCGGTCTGAACCAGGACTTCGATATCAAGCAATTCCAGCTGCGCGCGCAACTGGACTTCTAAGCCCTAGGGCCGGCCCACGGGGCCGGCCCGACTCTTTCACGCTGTAGAGACTTCCAGGAGTTCTCCATGAAGAAGCTGCTTTCCTGCGCGGCCGCCGTCGTCGCCCTTTCGGGCATGGCCGCCGCCCCCGCCTACGCCGCCCGTGACTATGTCTGGGCCGCTGGCTCCTCGACCGTTTTCCCGTTCTCGACCCGCGTGGCCGAAAACTACGCCAAGAAGACCGGCAAGAAGGCTCCCAAGGTCGAATCGCTGGGCACCGGCGGCGGCATCAAGCTGTTCTGCTCGGGCGCCGGTGAAGGCTTCCCCGACATCGCCAACGCCTCGCGTCCGATGAAGAAGGCCGAGTTCGACGCCTGCGCCGCCAAGGGCGTCAAGGACATCGTCCAGATCAAGATCGGCTTCGACGGCATCGTCATCGCCACCGACAAGGACGGCGCCGACTACAACTTCAAGACCGAGCAGCTGTTCCTCGGCCTCGCGGCCAACGTCTACAAGAACGGCCAGTGGGTGAAGAACACCACCAACAGCTGGGATGACGTCGGCGGCGGTCTGCCCGGCAACAAGATCCAGGTCTATGGCCCGCCGCCCACCTCGGGCACGCGCGACGCCTTCGTGGAACTGGCCATCGAGGCCGGCGCCCGCAAGTTCCCGTCGATCGACGCCATCCGCTCGGACAACGAAAAGCTGTTCAAGTCCAAGGTCGACCCGCTGCGTAGCGACGGCTGGATCGACGCCGGCGAAAACGACAACGCCATCGTCGGCGACCCTGACCAAGACCCTGGGCGCGCTGGGCGTGTTCGGCCTGACCTTCTACGAAGAGAACATGGACAAGGTGAAGGTCGCGCCTCGGTCAACGGCGTGCGTCCGTCGGCCCAGACGATTTCCGACGGCTCCTATCCGCTGTCGCGTTCGCTCTACATCTACGTCAAGAAAGCCAACCTGGGCGTGACCCCGGGCCTGCAGGACTTCGTCAACGAGTTCGTGTCGGACGCCGCCACGGGTCGTGGTGGCTACCTGCAGGGCCGTGGCCTGATCCCGCTGCCCCCCGGCGCCCACGAAGGCCAGAAGGCTGTCGCCAAAGCCGGCACGCCGATGGGCCGCCCGGCCTCGTAAGACTTAATTTCCTCCCCTTGCTGACTTCAGCGCCGCGGTCCTATGGGCCGCGGCGTTTTCTTTGTATAGTGTCCCTACGGTTCGCCCTCGCCGCGCAAGGAAGAGGGGCCGAGTCGCCGTCCGGCGACTGCGTCATCGACCCCCTAGGGCCATGATACTTCTCGCGCTCGCCGTCGTGTTCCTCCTCGTTCTTCTGAACGGGGTCTTCTCCATGTCCGAACTGGCGGTGGTTTCCGCCCGTAGGGCCAGGCTCCAGACCTTCGCCGATCGCGGCGACAAGGGCGCCAAGCTGGCCCTGGCCATGGCCGAGCATCCGACACGGTTTTTGTCGGCCGTTCAGGTGGGCATCACCCTGATCGGCATCCTGGCCGGCGCCTATGGCCAGGCCACCATTGCCGGGGCCCTGGACAAGTGGCTGGAGCCCAAGCCGATCGTCGGGCCGCATTCCGAGGCCATCGCTACGATCGTGGTCGTCATCGGCCTGACCTATGTTTCGGTGATCCTGGGTGAGCTGGTGCCCAAGCGCCTGGCCCTGCAGTTTCCCGACGCCATCGCCCGCCGCATGGCCCCGTTCCTGGCGGTGGTCGCCACGGTGCTGCGCCCGTTCGTCACCATCCTGACCGTTTCGACGGCCGCCATCCTGAAACTGATGGGCGTGCGCGACGAGCGGACCAACGACATGACTGCCGAGGAGGTCGAGACCGTCCTGGCCGAAGGGGCCGACGCCGGCCTGATCGAGCCGGAAGAGCGCTCGATGATCCAGGAAGTGCTGCGTCTGGGCGACCGCCCGGTCCGCGTGGCCATGACCCCGCGCCGCGACCTCTTCTGGATCTCGCTGGCCGACACGCCCGAGGAGATCCTCAAGGAGATCCGCGGCTGTCCCTATTCGCGCATCGTGGTCGCGACCGACGATGATCTCGACGGCGAGATCGGCGTGGTCCTGAAGAAGGATCTGCTGGACGCCTGCCTGGGCGGCGGACCGATCGACGTGGCCGCACACGTGCAGCAGCCGATCGCCATTCCCGAGACCATGTCGCTGCTGCGGGCGATGGCGGTGTTCAAGCAGACGCCGCTGCACATGGCCCTGGTGGTCGACGAGTTCGGCTCGGTGCAGGGGGTGATCACGCCGCTGGACCTGCTGGAAATGATCGCCGGCGATTTCCCGGAGAACCATGACGAGACCGAGACCCGGATCCTGCGCCGCGAGGACGGCTCATGGCTGGTCGACGCCCGCCTCGACATCCAGGAACTCAACGACGCGTTGGGCGAGGCCTTCGAGGCCGAGGGCGGTTATCACACCGTCGCCGGCCTGATCCTTGACCGCCTGGGCCGCATCCCGCGCGAAGGCGAGATCATCGAACTGGGCGGCTTCGACGTCGAGATCGTCGACATGGACGCCTCGCGCATCGACAAGGTGATCTTCAAGCCCTGCAAGCGGCGGGGTGAGGCCGAGGAGTAAGGCGCTTATAGTCCTCTCCCTGAAGGGGGAGGAGATCGCGAAGCGATCGGAGGGGGAAGTCCCGCAGACTCGATGCGGTCTTCCCCCACCGGCCTGACGGCCGCCTCCCCCTTCAGGGGGAGGATCGTCGACTATTCCTCCACCCACGCCTTGATCAGCTGGTGCGCGATGGCCAGGGCCGGCGGCGCGAACGCGCCTTCCAGCTCGCCCCGGATCAGGGCTCCGGCCTCTTCCTTGGTGAACCAGCGCACCTCTTCCAGTTCGGTCTGGTCGGGGCGAGCCTCGTTGCTGTCGACCTGGGCGATCAGGCCCATCATCAGCGATGACGGCCACGGCCAGGGCTGGCTGGAGTGATAGCGGACCGAGGTGGCCGTCAGGCCGGCCTCTTCCATCAGTTCGCGGGCGCAGGCCTCCTCGATGGTCTCGCCCGGCTCGAGGAAGCCGGCCAGGGCCGAGAACATGCCCGCCGGCCAGATGGCCTGGCGACCCAGCAGGCACTTGTCCTCGTACACCGCCAGCATGATCGCCACCGGATCGGTGCGCGGAAAGTGCTCGGCCTTGCAGGCGGGGCAGATGCGCTTCCAGCCGGCGTCGCCGACCTCGGATGGCTGGCCGCAGGCGCTGCACCAGCGATGCCGCCGGCGCCATTCAAACATCGAGCGGGCAGTGGCCAGGATGCCGGCGTCGGCCGGCGGCATGGCGGCGGCGATCCCGCGCAGTTCCTCGAACCGGCCCAGACCCTTCAGCGGCCCCTCGGCCGGATCGGCGCTGCCGTCCAGATCGACGGCGAAGACGGCGATGTCTTTCCACAATCCCAGGAACAGCAGCTTCTCGGTTCCGCCGGCCAGCTCCTGGGCCATGTCGGCGCGCAGATAAGCGATCTGGGCGCCGCTGGGTTTGCCGTCCTCGTCCAGCACGTCCTCGACCAGCGGCTTGCCGTTCCAGATCGCCACGGCCAGCGAGGCGGCGTCGGCGAGCTTTTCGGCCAGCCAGGACTCGTCGCCCCGTCGCTCGCTGGAGCGGTCCAGGGGGTTTCCGGCGAAGGTGTTGGTGATGATCGAGAGAGCCATGCAATTTCTGTAGCCCAGCCATGAAGAGTCGTCACGACGTCGCGCGGACTTGCATATGCGGTCGTGAGTCGCGATATAGGCCTCGGAGATCGGTGACGGGCGGAGCCCTCGCCAATCTGGTCAGGGCCGAGAGGCAGCAGCCACAACGAGCCAAGCTTCGGGTCGTCCGCCGGTCTCCACCTTTCCCGACCTTTCCCGCAAATCTGTCAGCATCTGGCCGTCATCGACGAGCGAGCCTTTTGCTGGGCGCTCCGGCGCACTACAGTTGACGCATGGCCGACCACGACGACCTCACCTCCGATTCCGATCCGCCGTGGGACGAACCCGCCGAGCGCGATGACAAGACGGCCGACATCTTCGGCGCGCCGCCCGCGGAACCGACGCCCGTGGCGACCGCGCCTGTCGCGACGCCGGCGCCCGCGCCGGTCGCCGAGGCTCCGTCCGATCCCGACGCCGCCTACACCGTGCTGGCGCGCAAGTATCGGCCGCGCACCTTTGAGGACCTGATCGGCCAGGAGGCCATGGTCCGCACCCTGGCCAACGCCTTCTCCAGCGGCCGCATCGCCCACGCCTTCATGCTGACCGGCGTGCGCGAGGGTGGGCAAGACGACCACCGCCCGCCTGCTGGCCCGCGCGCTGAACTACGAGACCGACACCGTCCATTCGCCCTCGGTGGACCTCACCGTCGACGGCCGCCACTGCCGCTCGATCATCGAGGGCCGGCACATGGACGTCCTGGAACTGGACGCCGCCAGCCGCACCAAGGTCGACGAGATGCGCGAGCTGCTGGACGGGGTGCGCTACGCCCCAGTCGAGGCGCGCTATAAAGTCTACATCATCGACGAAGTGCACATGCTGTCGACGGCGGCGTTCAACGCCCTGCTGAAGACGCTGGAAGAGCCGCCGCCGCACGCCAAGTTCATCTTCGCCACCACCGAGATCCGCAAGGTGCCGGTGACCATCCTGTCGCGCACCCAGCGCTTCGACCTGCGCCGGGTCGAGCCCGACGTGCTGGTCAAGCACTTCGACAAGATCGCGGCCAAGGAAGGCGCGCGGGTCGACGCCGACGGCCTGGCGCTGATCGCCCGCGCCGCCGAGGGCTCGGTGCGCGACGGCCTGTCGCTGCTGGACCAGGCCATCGTCCAGACCGAGCGCGGGGCCACCGTCTCGGCCGCCGTGATCCGCGACATGTTGGGCCTGGCCGATCGCGGCCAGACCATCGCCCTGTTCGAGGCCGTGATGGGCGGCAAGCCGGCCGACGCCCTGGAAGGCTTCCGCGCCCTGTGGGGCTTCGGCGCTGATCCGGCGGTGGTGATGCTGGACCTGCTGGACCATTGCCATGGCGCGGCCGTGGCCAAGGCCCTGGGTCCCGAAGCCCTGACCCTGCCCAAGGAGCAGGCCGCGCGCCTGGCCGCCATCGGGGCTCACACCTCGGCCGGCACGCTGTCGCGGCTGTGGCAGATGCTGCTCAAGGCCCATGACGAGGTGCGCCGCGCGCCCGACGCCATGGCCGCCGCTGAGATGGCCCTGATCCGCCTGTGTTACGCGGCCGATCTGCCCGGTCCGGAAGAAGCCCTGAAAGCGCTGCGCGACGGAACACCCGTCGGCGGCGGCGCGCCGGGGGGCGGTTCGCTGAGCGGCGGTGGCGGTTCCGGTGGCGGCGTCAGCGCCCAGGCCGTGTCGATGGCCTCGCCGGCGGCCCAGGCCCTGCCGGTGCTGGCCTCGTTCGACGACGTGCTGAAGCTGATCGCCGAGAAGCGCGACATCGGCCTGCGCCTCGACGTCGAGCAGTTCGTGCGCCCGATCAGCTTCCGTCCGGGCGCGATCACCTACGAGGCCGCCCCCGGCGCGCCCGGCAACCTGGCCGGACGCCTGGTGCGGGCGCTGAAGGAGTGGACGGGCCAGCCGTGGCTGGTCGCCGCCGAGGGCGGCGGCGGGGCCGAAACCCTGATGGAGCGCGAGAAGCGCGAGAAGAACGAGGCGATGGCCCAGATCCGGGCCGACCCGTTCGTGGCTTCGCTGCTCACCGCCTTCCCGGGCGCGGAAATCGAAGTCCGCAAGATCCCCGGCCCGATCGCCGCGCCTGTCGAGCCCGACGAGGTCGAGGACTAAGAACACCCTGCGAGCGGCGCCGGTTTCCCGGTACGGCGTCGCTTCGCTCCTGGACCGGGAATGACGGATTTGACGGTATGAAAGACCTCGGCGGCCTGATGAAGCAGGCCCAGGCCATGCAGCAGAAACTGGCGGACGCCCAGGCCAGGCTGGCTGAGTTGACGATCGACGGAACCTCCGGCGGCGGCATGGTCACCGTCACCCTGATGGGCTCGGGCGAACTGGTCCGGGTGCTGATGGACGAAAGCCTGGTCCAGCCGGGCGAGGGCGAGGTGATCGCCGATCTGATCATCGCCGCCCACGCCGACGCCAAGAAGAAGCTCGACGCCCGGCAGACCCAGTTGATGCAGGAAGCCGCCGGCCCGATGGCGGGCATGATGGGCGGTCTCCCGGGCATGAAGTTCTAGGACCGCCCCCTTCCGTGCGAAGGGGATTTTGAAGGAAAGAATGGCCGCCTCCGCCGGACCCGAGATCGAGCGCCTGATCGCCCTGCTGTCCAAGCTGCCGGGCCTGGGGCCGCGTTCGGGCCGGCGGGCGGCGCTGGCGCTGCTCAAGAAGCGCGACACCCTGCTGGCTCCGCTGACGGCGGCCATGGTCGATGCCCAGGCCAAGGTGCGCACCTGCTCGATCTGCGGGTCGCTGGACACGACGGAGCCCTGCGCCGTCTGCGCCGACGAGACGCGCGATGGTCGGCTGATCTGCGTGGTCGAGGAGGTCGGCTCGCTGTGGGCCATGGAGCGCGGCGGCCAGTTCAAGGGCCGCTATCACGTGCTGGGCGGCCTGCTTTCGGCGCTGGACGGCATCGGTCCCGAAGCGCTGCGAATCGGCGAACTGCTAAGTCGGGTTCAGGGGGGAGAGGTGGCCGAGGTCATCCTGGCCCTGCCGGCGACGGTCGATGGGCAAACCACGGCGCACTATCTGGCCGACCGGCTGGCCAATTCGAACGCGGGCGTGTCCGTGACGATGCTGGCGCGCGGCGTTCCGGTCGGCGGCGACCTGGACTGGCTGGACGACGGCACGATCGCCCAGGCCCTGAGGGCCCGGCGACCGGCCTGAAGTCTAGAGGATCGCCTGGATCACCAGAGCCAGGCCCACCCAGAAGGCGAGACTGAAGCTCACCACAGCGATGCGGCCCCACGCCAGGCGCGGGATGTTGAGGCGGGACGTGGCGCCGACGGACGGCGCGTGGTCGAAGCTGACGTAGGCCATGTGTCTCCTCCATGCCTCTCTGACGGAGGCTGTACGCGATTGCGTCGGAGGCCATGCAACGCCCGAGACGCTTAACCAACCTTTACCAATCTTGAGAGGCAGGTGTAACGCGTCAAAGCGTCCCAGGCTAGAGCGTCCGTGGAATTTTATTCCATTAATAAACGCGTCAGGGGGTGCGCAGGGGTAAGTTGGACCGGATTTGCTTCGTTTTTGTGCATTTCAACCCCAAATGTGGCGAAGGGTCTCACCCCGCTTCGGTGGGGCCGTCGACGGTCGGAGGCCAGCGCTCCGCCTGGCTGGCGCCCGAACCGCTATCGGTGTGGCGAACCACCTCACCAACATCGACCGATTCTGTCTGCGCCGAGGTCAGGGGGCCGACCTGGAACTCGACATGCTGGGGATAGAAGGCCACCCGCCCGCCGATCTCGCCCACGGCGGGATAGGGGTCCTCGTAGGACCAGACCGCGTCGTCGATCACCTGGGCGTCGCGATAGATGGTGAAATAGGCGGCGTCGCCCTTGTAGGGGCAGTGGGTCACCTTGTGGGTGCGGCGCAGGAACATCATCCGCACGTCTTCGCGCGGAAAATAGCGCACCGGGGGATAGCCTGCCTCACGCAGCAGGATGACATCGCCGCTGTCGGCGATCTCATGGCCCTCGAACAGAACCCGCACCCGGGCCTGTTCGCGTTCCAGGGTGATCGGGTGGTTTTCGTCCGGAGTCTTCATCGGCTTTCTCCCGCGCGTCGAAATCTGTGGCCCTGAAACGCGTACCGGACGGACAAGGGTCCATCCTGGCAAGCCATTGCTTGTTAAACGCATTGTCGCGTGATCTTCTCCCCGCGAACTGGGGGAGGAGAGGGCGAAACGACCGTCGCGGCCGTCCCGACCCCTCATCACGTCAAGGTTAGTGAATGAATATCGTCATCGCCCTGGGGATTCTGGTCACGCTTGTGACCGGCATTCCCGTGCTTATCCAGCTTCTGCGAACCCATCCCAAGGGACTGATCATCCTGTTCTTCGCCGAGATGTGGGAGCGTTTCTCCTACTACGGCATGAGAGCCATCCTGATCTTCTATCTGACGCAGCACTTCCTTTTCGATCCCAAGGTCGCGTCGAACCACTACGGCTCCTACACCTCGCTGGTGTATCTGCTGCCGCTGATCGGCGGCTTCCTGGCCGACAAGTATCTGGGCACCCGCAAGGCCGTGGCGTTCGGCGCCGTGCTGCTGGTCGCTGGCCACCTGACCATGGCCATCGAGGGCAAGCCCGCCGTCCAGACCCTGACCTATCAGGGCGCGACCTATGAGTTCGTCTCCGAGGGGCGCGGCCAGGACCGCGTGTCCAAGCTGGTGGTCGCCGGCAAGCCCTATGAGGTCGCCGCCACCAAGACCGGCGACTTCGAGGTCAAGGGCCTGCCCGCCGACGCGCCGCTGCCGGCCGTTCTGGCCAAGACCGCCTACAAGCTGGACGTGAAGGATCGCGACCCGCTGTATCTGAACATCTTCTGGCTGGCCCTCTCGCTGATCATCGTTGGCGTGGGCTTCCTCAAGCCCAACATCTCCACAATCGTCGGCCAGCTGTATCCGCAGGGCGATCCGCGTCGCGACGCCGGCTTCAACCTCTACTACTACGGCATCAATCTGGGCTCGTTCTGGGCATCGATCCTTTGCGGCCTGCTGGGCGTCACGGTCGGCTGGTGGGCGGGCTTCGGCCTGGCCGGCGTCGGCATGGCGGCCGGCTTTGTTGTCTTCGTGCTGGGCAAGCCCCTGCTGGAGGGCAAGGCCGAGCCGCCCGAGCCCAAGGCCCTGAAGGCCAAGGTGCTGGGTCCGATCAACCGCGAGACGGCGATCTATGGCCTCTCGCTGCTCGGCATCATCGGCGTATTTTTCCTGGTGCAGAGCAACGCCGTCGTCGGCGCGGCCCTGAACTTCGGCATCGTCGCCTCGCTGGGCTATATCGGCTGGTTCATGTTCACCAAGTGCGACCGGGCCGAGCGAGAGCGCCTGGGGCTGGCGGTGTTCCTGATCTTCGGCGCGGTGGTGTTCTGGACCCTGTTCGAACAGGCCGGCTCGTCGCTCACCCTGTTCGCCGACCAGTCCACCGCGACGCTGGATCTGGTCCGCGAACCGGTCCGCCCTGTTCGGCACGGCGGTCACCCTGGGCACGCCCGAGCAACTGGCCAAGGCCGTGGATCGACGCGGGCTCGACCTTCTGGGTCAACACCAGCTTCAACGCGCCGCAGACCCAGGCCCTGAACGCCGGCTGGATCCTGATCTTCGCCCCGATCTTCGCGGCGCTGTGGACCTTCCTGGGCAAGCGCGGCCAGGATCTGAACCCGGTCGTCAAGTTCGGCCTGGCGCTGGCCCAGGTCGGCGCCGGCTTCCTGATCCTGCAATGGGGCGCGCACTTCGCCGACGGCGCCTTCCGCATGCCGCTGGTCTTCCTGGTGCTGATGTACATGCTGCACACCACCGGCGAGATGTGCCTGTCGCCGGTCGGCCTGTCACAGATGACCAAGCTGTCGCCCCTGGGCCTGGTGTCGTTCATGATGGCCGTCTGGTTCATGGCCGTGGCCATCGCCCAGTGGGTCGGCGGCAAGATCGCCGGCCTGACCGCCACCGAAACCGTCGGCGGTCAGGTGCTGGACCCCGGCGCGGCCCTGGCGGCGTCGCTGCAGGTCTTCAACATCATCGGCCTGGTCTCGATCGGGATCGGCGTGCTGTTCCTGGTGCTCTCGCCCTGGCTGAAGAAGTGGTCGCACGGCTCGGACGACACCAGCCACGCCCCGGTCGACACGGCCACGGCCGACTGACAGGTCGACTCGCGCTGATGAAGGGCCTCGGAGCGATCCGGGGCCCTTTTTCGTTTCCGGCCACGTCGCCGTTTGACAAGACAGCGCTGTCAAGTACGCTCTACCTCTGCGCGTGGCCGGACGAGCCGCCGTATGAGGGAGGGGCTGATGGGGTCGCCATCGAGAACGTCGTTTGAGACGCTGAACGGTCTGCGCGGGATCGCCGCCATCGCCGTGGTCAATGCGCACCTCGAGATCTATTTCGCTCACATCAAGGCGCCGAACGTCGGGCTGGTGGTCGACTTCTTCTTCGTGCTCAGCGGCTTCGTCATTGCCCACGCCTACCAGCCGAGGCTGGAGGCCGGCCTTGGTCTTGGACGCTTCATGGGCGCGCGTGTGGCCCGGCTCTATCCGCTCTACCTGCTGGGCCTGGCGATCGGGGCGACGGTGCTGTGGTTCAACTGGCGCTCGGCGGGTGATCGGCCTTTCGCCGTGTCGCTCGGGGCGGGCCTGGTGTTCCTGCCGCCGCCGCCCGCGCTGTCTTCGAACAGCTACAACCTGTTCCCGTTCAATTTCCCGGCCTGGTCGCTGTTTTTCGAGCTGGTCGCCAATCTGGTCTATGGCCTGATCGCGCGGCGGATGGGCGCGCGCGGCCTGGCCGTGATCATCGGCCTGTCGTTCCTGGGGCTGGCCGCCGTCGGCGCGGCCAAGGGCACGCTGGACCTGGGCGTTCAGCCCAAGGACGCGCTGGGCGGCCTGGCTCGCGTGATGTTCTCGTTCTTCGTCGGGGTCGCCCTGCGCCGCCTTTGGGCGGTGTGGCCGCCGCGCGTCAGCCTGCACCCCGTCCTGTTGTTCGCGCTGCTGGTCGCGCCGCTGCTGTGGGCGCCGAAGGGCGGCTTGCTATGGATCTATGACCTGGCGGTGATCGCCCTCTACTATCCCGCCCTGGTGCTACTGGGCGCGTCGTCGTCGGCCGGACCGCGCTGGACCGCCGCCTGCGCCGGGCTGGGTCTGATCTCCTACCCGCTGTACGTGCTGCACGTGCCGCTTTGGGACGTGCTGAAGATCACGGTCGACAAGGCCCTGATCGCCGCCGCGCCGTGGAGCGGCCTTGCGGTCCTGGCGGGCCTGCTGGCGATCAGCTGGGCGGCCGAGGCCTGGCTGGGCCGACCGGTGCGCGCGGCGCTCAGCCGCCGTCTGGCGCGGAGCGGCGCGCCCAAGGCCGAGACGGCGGTCGCCTGATCAGACCGCCGTGCCGCCCACCGTCAGGCCGGTGATCTTCAGGCTGGGCTGGCCGACGCCCACCGGCACGCCCTGGCCGGACTTGCCGCAGACGCCGATGCCGGGATCGAAGTCGAAGTCGTTGCCGATCATGGTCACGCGGGTCAGGGCGCTGGGGCCGTCGCCGATCAGGCTGGCGCCCTTGACCGGGGCGGTGATCTTGCCGTCCTCGACCAGATAGGCCTCGGTGCACTGGAAGACGAACTTGCCGTTGGTGATGTCCACCTGGCCACCGCCGAAATTGGCGCAGTAGAGGCCGCGCTTCATCGAGGCGATCATCTCGGCCGGATCGTCATTGCCGGCCAGCATGCCGGTATTGGTCATGCGCGGCATCGGCATGTGGGCGTAGGACTGGCGGCGGCCGTTGCCGGTGGCGCTCATGCCCATCAGGCGGGCGCTCATGCGGTCGTGCATGTAGCCCACCAGGATGCCGTCCTCGATCAGGATGGTGCGCTCGGTGGGGGTGCCCTCGTCGTCGATGGTCAGAGAGCCGCGACGGCCCGGCAGCGAGCCGTCGTCGAACACCGTGACGCCCTTGGCCGCGACGCGTTCGCCGATGCGGCCCGAGAAGGCGCTGATGCCCTTGCGGTTGAAATCGCCTTCCAGCCCGTGGCCGACAGCCTCGTGCAGCAGGATGCCGTTCCAGCCCGAGCCCAGCACCACATCCATCTCGCCGGCGGGGCAGGGGATGGCGTCCAGATTGACCAGGGCCTGGCGCAGGGCCTCGTCGACCTGGTGCTGCCACCTGTCGGGGTTGATCCAGGCCGAAAAGCCGGCGCGGCCGCCGGCCCCGGACGAGCCGCTCTCGCGCTTGCCGTCCTTCTCGACCGTGACCTGCACATTGACGCGGACCAGCGGGCGCACGTCGCGCACCAGCTTGCCGTCGGCGCGCAGGATCTCGATCACCCGGCGCTCGCCGGCCATCGAGGCCATCACCTGGACGACGCGCGGATCGCGGGCGCGGGCGAAGGCGTCGATCTCTTGCAGCAGCGAGATCTTGTCGGAAAAGGCGGGTGAGGCGAGGGATCGTCTTCGCCGTACAGCCGCTCGTTGGTCGAACGCGGCCCTTCGGCGCTGACGCCGGCATAGCCGCGCTTGGCGAGGCTGGCCGAAGAAGCGGCCCGGCCGATGGCGGCTTCGGAAACCTCGGCGGCGTGGGCATAGCCGGCGGTCTCGCCGGCCACCACGCGAAGGCCGAAACCCTCGCCCAGAATCATAGGAGGCGCTCTTCAGACGGCCGTCGTCGAAGACGAAGGCCTCGCTCTCGGAGCGTTCGATGAAGAGTTCGCCGTCATCGGCGCCGGCCAGGGCCTCGCCCAGGATCTTGCGGGCGCGGTCGGGATCGACGCCGGCGGCGTCCAGCAGGGAGGGGGCGGAGATGGGAGCGTTCATACGCCTACAGGTAAGCGTTCAAAGCCGTTCCGTCACCCCGCCCCTTTGTCTCAGAAGTTATGCCGCACCGAGCCCGAGCCGCTGATGTTGCTGGTTTCGCTCGCCGGCTGGGACCGAAGGTTGACGTCGCCGCTGCCAGAGATGGCGATCGTCACCTTGTTGCTGGCGTCGATCTCGGCGTTGCCGCTGCCGGCCAGGGCGATCTCGGCGTCCATGGCCCGCAGGTCGTCCAGTTCGGCGTCGCCCGAGCCCGAGCCGGTCAGGACCAGGCCGGTGGTGCGGCCCTCGGCGTTGATGTCGCCGCTGCCGTTGATGGCCAGGGTGATGGTCGGCTGGTTGTAGTTCCGGATTTCGAGGTCGCCCGAGCCATTCAGCTGGAACTGGCTGACCTTGGGCGCGGTGATCACGATCTTCATGCGCTCGGCGTTGCTCTGGATGCGCAGGCCGTAGCGGTCGATGGTCAGGTTCTCGCCGTGCAGGTTGTGGTCGTTTTCGACCTCGCCGGCCAGGCTCAGGCGACCGTCCTCGACGCGCAGCCGGTCGACATAGGCCTTGGGGCCGTTGACCTCGATCCCGGCGACGGGGCCCTGCACGTAGGTGACGTCGACCGGCAGATCGATCGCCAGTGTCTCGCCCGTCCAGGCCAGCTTGCGCGAAATCTGGGGCTCGGGCGTGGCGCCGCTGATGTCAACATGGGTGCGGCGGATAGTCACGTCGTCGTCGTCGAAGGGAATGGTCCAGCCCTCCTTCATGATGACCGGTCCGGCCAGGGCGGCGACGCCGGCGGCGCAGCCGAGCATCAGCACGAAGCTGGCGCCGGCGATGACAAGCAGATTGCGGATCATGGTGGCCCCCTCAGGCTTGCTGATCGATGGCCGGCTTGAGCAGCCGGAAGTGAAGCCGGCCGTACCAGACGACCGCGTTGAAAAGCCCGATCGTGGCCAGGGTCAGCAGGGCGTGATAAAGGTGGCTCCCGCCATCAGCCCGACACCCGCCAGGAACGCCGTCAGCGCGCCGCCCGGAGGACCGGTCAAGGGGCCCATGGCGAAGACGAAGCCGCCGGAGACGAACAGGGCCACGACGGCCACCAGGAAGCCGAACAGCGCGCCCAGCACGCCCATCAGCAGGGGCAGCAGGAACATGATGTCGATGGCCCCCAGGCCGATCAGGGCCACGATGGCTGCGCCGGCGTTGGAGGGCTCTTGGTCTCCTCCCAGCGCTTGAGGCCCGCGTCGGCGCGCAGTTCGCGGGCCAGGCGCTCGGGATCGCCCAGTGCGGCGGCGGCTTCGGCCTCGCTGCGGCCTGCGGCGGCGGCTTCGGCGAAGTGGGCCTCATGGTCGGCGACGATGTCGGCGATCACCGTGGGCGACAGTCCCGACAGTCCGCGGCGCAACCGAGTCATGAACTCATTACGGGTCATGCGGCGGCTCCCAGGATGTCTTCGACGGCGGTGGTGAAGGCGGCCCATTCGGCCTTCTGCTGCGTGAAACTGGCGCGGCCAGTCGACGTCAGGCGGTAGTATTTGCGCGGCGGTCCGCTCTGGGATTCGACCAGATAGGTCTCCACCAGCCCGTCCGACTGCATGCGGCGCATCAGCGGATAGATCGTTCCCTCCCCCATATCGATGTCCTTCGCGAGCTTGCTTGCGATTTCATAGGCATAGCTGTCGGCGCGTGAGAGCAGGGCCAGCACGCACAGCGCCAGCACGCCCTTCTTCAATTGAATTTCAATGGCTTCCGGCACTGGGTCCTCGCCTCGGTTGATGCACTCTTCTACCGACAGGTACTGAGTGGTGCAAGGTACCTGTCCATGAATGATACGTAATGATCCGGAGGCCGGATTCCGGCTTTTTGAAAGGGACTCGCAACTGGCCCGGCGAAAGGCTTCCACGCCGCGCTTTCCGCGTGGTGTCTGGTGCTTGGCAACGGAAGATGATGCGCGTATGCAGCCAGCAGACCAGTCAAAGGGGCGGGCTTGGCGTCGACTCGCAATGGGTCGACGATTGGGTTTCGCACTGTTGACTGTATTGTGCATGTCGGCGTGATCTGGCGTTTGATGAACGTCAAAAAGCCGCCGAAACGGGCCGTGAGGAATATGAAGGCGCAATTTCAGGGGATTCGGCGGATGCTGACGGGCGCTAGCGCCCTCGCCGCCACGGTGATGTTCGCAGGGCAGGCCCTCGCTCAGGATCTGCTGGGTCAGCCGACGCCGGGGGCGATCGACCTCCAGCCGGCCGCCTCGGTGCTCAAGACCGATGCGATCTGGTTCCACAACGTGATCCTGATGCCGATCATCACGGTCATCGTCTTGTTCGTGGCCGCCCTGCTGGCCTGGATCGTCATTCGCTATAACGCGAAGTCGAACCCGATCCCGGCCAAGTTCAGCCACAACACCACCATCGAGATCATCTGGACGGTCGTCCCCGTGATCATCCTGATGGTGATCGCGATCTTCTCGTTCCGGCTGCTGTTCGCCTATAACGACATGCCCAAGCCGTACATGACGGTGAAGGCCACCGGCTACCAGTGGTACTGGGGCTACGAATATCCCGACCAGAAGATCAGCGAAATCACCTCGCTGCCTCTGAGCAAGGAAGACGCCGACGCCAAGAAGGTCCCGTACCTGCTGGCCGCCGACAAGGCGATGGTGGTTCCGGTCAATCAGGTCGTCCGCGTGCAGGTCACCGGCGCCGACGTGATCCACGCCTTCGCCCTCCCGGCCTTCGGCCTGAAGACCGACGCCATCCCCGGCCGCCTGAACGAAACCTGGTTCAAGGCCGAGAAGACCGGCACCTATTACGGCCAGTGCTCGGAGCTTTGCGGCGTCGATCACTCCAACATGCCGATCGAGATCAAGGTCGTTTCGCAAGCCGAGTTTGACGCCTGGGTTAAGGCCCAGACCGCGCCGCCGGCCGCAGCGGCCCCGGTCGCGACCCCCGTCTCGGCTCCGGCCGCCGTTCCCGCTTCCGTCCCGGCCGCGGCTCCCGCCGCGCCGGCGGTTTAAGATACGATTGCAGGATTAGTCCGATGGCTCACGCCGCAGACATTGATCATCACGACGACGCCCACGGCGCCGACGACAAGCCGCCCTTCTTCGCCCGCTGGTTCTTCTCGACGAACCACAAGGACATCGGCACCCTCTACATCCTGTTCGCCATCATGGCGGGCCTGGTGGGCGGCGCCCTGTCGGGCCTGATCCGCTGGGAGCTGATGGAACCGGGCATCCAGGTGTTCAAGGACACCGGCCTGCTGGGCCAGATCGGCCTGTTCAAGGGCAAGCACGGCTATAACGCCGTGGTCACCGCCCACGCCCTGATCATGATCTTCTTCATGGTCATGCCCGCCATGATCGGCGGCTTCGGCAACTGGTTCGTTCCGATCATGATCGGCGCGCCGGACATGGCCTTCCCGCGGATGAACAACATCTCGTTCTGGCTGCTGGTCGCCGCCTGGGTGCTGCTGCTGATCTCGATGTTCGTCGACGGCGGACCGGGCAAGGGCTTCGGTGGGGGCTGGACCATCTATCCGCCGCTGTCGACCAAGGGCCACACCGGCCCGGCCATGGACCTGGCGATCTTCTCGCTGCACGTGGCGGGGGCCAGCTCGATTCTGGGCGCGATCAACTTCATCACCACGATCTTCAACATGCGCGCGCCGGGCATGACCCTGCACCGCATGCCGCTGTTCGCCTGGTCGGTGCTGATCACCGCCTTCCTGCTGCTGCTGTCGCTGCCCGTCCTGGCCGGCGCCATCACCATGCTGCTGACCGACCGTAACTTCGGCACCCACTTCTTCGACCCGGCCGCCGGCGGCGACCCCGTCATGTTCCAGCACCTGTTCTGGTTCTTCGGTCACCCGGAAGTGTACATCCTGATCCTGCCAGGCTTCGGCATCATCAGCCACATCGTCTCGACCTTCTCCAAGAAGCCGATCTTCGGTTATCTGGCTATGGCCTACGCCATGGTCGCCATCGGCTTCGTCGGCTTCGTCGTGTGGGCTCACCACATGTACACCGTCGGCATGAGCATCAATCTGCGCGCCTATTTCGTGGCCGCGACGATGATCATCGCCGTTCCGACCGGCGTGAAGATCTTCTCGTGGATCGCCACGATGTGGGGCGGTTCGATCAGCTTCAAGACGCCCATGCTGTGGGCGATCGGCTTCATCTTCCTGTTCACGGTCGGCGGCGTCACCGGCGTCGTCCTGTCCAACGCCGGCATCGACTACAGCCTGCACGACACCTATTACGTCGTCGCCCACTTCCACTACGTGCTGTCGCTGGGCGCTGTGTTCGCCATCTTCGCCGGCTTCTTCTACTGGTTCGAGAAGATGTGGGGCGTGAAGTACAACGAGTTCCTGGGCTGCGTGCAGTTCTGGATCATGTTTGTCGGCGTGAACCTGGTGTTCTTCCCGCAGCACTTCCTGGGCCTGCAAGGCATGCCGCGTCGCTATGTCGACTATCCGGAAGCCTTCGCGAAGTGGAACTATGTCTCCTCCGTGGGCTACATGATCACCGCCGTCGGCGTGGTCGTGTTCCTGGTGCTGTTGCTGGAAGCGGCCATCCGCCGTCGTCCGGCCGTGGCCAATCCCTGGGGCGAAGGCGCCACCACCCTGGAGTGGACGCTGTCCTCGCCGCCGCCGTTCCACCAGTTCAGCGAGCCGCCGGTCATCGCGGAAGACGGTCACCACTGATCGCCGAACTGAACGAGACTTGAGACGCGGGGGCGCGGTCTGGATCACCTCAAGAGGTCCGGGCCGCGCCCTTCGCCCATCCAGACCGCTCCAACCCCAGACCGCCCCAACCCACGTTTCTCCGCACTGAAGTATCGATGTCCAAGATCGCCGCCATCAACCCGGAAGCCGCCGAGGCCGAAGCGACCGCCCCCGAAGACGGCGGCGTGGCGCGCTGGCAGGATTTCTTCCAGCTGCTCAAGCTCCGGGTCATGTCGCTGGTGGTGTTCACGGGCCTGACCGGCCTGATGGCCGCCCGCGCGCCGATCAACCCGTTCCTGGCCTTTGTGGCGGTGCTCTGCATCGCCGTCGGGGCCGGGGCCTCTGGCGCGCTGAACATGTGGTTCGACGCGGATATCGACGCCCTCATGCGCCGTACGCGCGGCCGTCCGGTGCCCTCGGGCAAGGTGCGCGCCGACGACGCCGCCGCCCTGGGCGTGGTGCTGAGCCTGCTGTCGGTGATGATGCTGGGCATGGCCGTCAACTGGCTGGCCGCCGGCCTTCTGGCCTTCACCATCGTGTTCTACGCCGTGGTCTACACCATGTGGCTCAAGCGCTGGACCAGCCAGAACATCGTCATCGGCGGTCTGGCCGGGGCGCTGCCGCCGGCTATCGGCTGGGCTGCGGCGACGGGCTCGGCCCCGCTGAACGCCTGGCTGATGGTGGCCATCATCTTCCTGTGGACCCCGCCGCACTTCTGGGCCCTGTCGCTGTATATCAGCACCGACTACGCCAAGGCCGGCGTGCCGATGCTGCCGGTGGTCAAGGGCGCCAAGGCCACGCGCCTGCAAATCCTGCTCTACAGCCTCGTCTTGATCCCCGTGTGCCTGTCGCCGGTGCTGACCGGCCTGGGCGGCCCGATCTATCTGGCTGTCGCCGGCCTGGGCGGCGCGGTGTTCCTGATCCTGGCCGTCCGCGTCTTCCTCAGCAAGGCCGGCGACGCCGCCGATCCGCGCGTGGCCGATCGCGATCTCTATGAGGTCGACGAGGACCAGAAGGCCGCCGGGGCCAAGGCCGCGCGCAATCTGTTCGCCTTCTCGATCCTCTATCTGTTCGCCCTGTTCGCGGCCCTGCTGGGCGAAGCGGTCAGCGGCGTCAAAGCGTTGGAGCTGCTGTCGTGAACAAACTCATCGAGAACGACGCGGCCGCCCGCGCCCGCAAGGGGCGAAACATCGCCCTGGGTCTGGGCCTGGTGGCCTTCGTCATCCTGATCTTCGTCGTCACGGTTGTGAGGATTGGTGGCAATGTCGCGCATCGCGCCTTCTGATCCCGTCAAGGCTCTGGCGTCCAAGCGCAACGCCCGCGTCGCGCTGATCTGCGCGGCCGCCTTCTTCGGCATGGTCGGCGCGGCCTATGCCTCGGTGCCCCTGTACCGCCTGTTCTGCCAGATGACCGGCTTCGATGGCACGGTGCGCAAGGCCGAGCTGAAGCCGACCAAGGTGCTGGACCGCAAGGTGACGATTCGCTTCGACGCCAATGTCCGCACCCTGCCGTGGGCCTTCTCGGCCGAGCAGACCAGCCAGCAGGTGCGCATCGGCGCGACGGGGCTGGCCTTCTTCAAGGTCACCAACAAGGGCGACAAGGCGATGACCGGCCGGGCGCTCTACAATGTGGTGCCCGAACAGGCCGGTCCGTACTTCCAGAAGCTGGAGTGTTTCTGCTTCTCGAACCAGACGATCCAGCCGGGTCAGACGGTGGAATTCCCGGTCGTCTACTTCGTCGATCCTCAATATGTGGACGACGATGAGACAAAGGGTAAGGACGAGATCACCCCGTCCTACACCTTCTTCCCCGCCGTTGAGGGCGTGGAAGGCGAAAAACAGGCGGTCTCGACCACGCCTCGTATCGTTCAACCCCTTGGCGGCAAGCCGCAGAGGGCGCTATAGCGTTCAACAAGGAGCATGTTGGCGGGGGGACTCAGCCGGCATGCCTAGAGGGAATAAGGGTTAGCACCACCATGGCCCACGGCGCCGTCAAACACGACTATCACATTCTGCCGCCCAGCCCGTGGCCCTTCGTGGGTTCGGCCGCCGCCACCGTCATGGCCATCGGCCTGATCGGCTGGCTCAAGGGCGGCGTTTTCGGCATCGAAAAGGGCAACTGGGCGATCTTCGCCGCCGGTTTCGCGGGCATCCTCTACACGATGTTCGGCTGGTGGTCGGACGTGGCCAAGGAAGCCAAGGCCGGCGACCACACCCCGGTCGTCTCGATCGGCCTGCGCTACGGCATGATCCTGTTCATCGCTTCGGAAGTGATGTTCTTCGTCGCCTGGTTCTGGATCTTCTTCGAGATGGCGCTGTTCCATGAACACCGCACCCTGTCGGCGATCGAGGAGTCCGTACCGCCTGGGCCACCTGGCCGCCCACCGGCGTCGAGACCGTCTCGCCGTGGCACCTGCCGCTGGTCAACACCCTGACCCTGCTGCTCTCGGGCACCACTGTCACCTGGGCTCACCACGCGCTGCAGGTCGGCGACCGCAAGGGCGCCAAGTGGGGTCTGATCCTGACCATCCTGCTGGGCGCGCTGTTCACCTGCATCCAGGTCTATGAATACAGCCACATCAACCACGAGAACCTGTTCTACTCGGAAGCGGCCGTGAACTCGGGCCTGTATGGCTCGACCTTCTTCCTAGCCACCGGCTTCCACGGGTTCCACGTGTTCGTGGGCACGCTGTTCCTGATCGTCTGCCTGATCCGCCTGATGAACGGCGCCTTCACGCCCAAGCAGCACTTCGGCTTCGAAGCGGCCGCCTGGTACTGGCACTTCGTTGACGTGGTCTGGCTGTTCCTGTTCGCCTTCATCTACGTGATCTTCGGCGCTTCGGCCCACTAGATCCAAACTTCCGAGGGGCCCGGAACGCTAGACCAGCGTTCCGGGCCTTTTTCATTTCAGGATCCCCGCATGAGCAAAGTGAACCCCTACATGGCCGGCGCCAGCGGCCACTGCCCCAAGTGCGGCGAGGGCTTCCTGTTCGAGGGCTTCCTGAAGATCGCCCCTACCTGCGAGGCCTGCGGCTTCGAGCTGGGTCGCCACGAGACCGGCGACGGGGCCTCGACCTTCATCATCCTGATCGCCGGCTTCATCGGGGCCTTCGGCGCGCTGTTCTCGATGTTCGCCTGGGGCTGGCCGATCTGGTTGCTGCTGCTGGTCTGGCTGCCGGTGACCCTGGGCCTGAGTCTTGGCCTGATGCGGCCGGCCAAGGGCCTGATGGTCGCCGCCCAGGTCGCCAACAAGGCCTCTGAGGCCGGTCGCCACGATGTCTGAGATCGCTCCGGCCAGGAAGGCCGGCTTCCCCTTCGGCCTGACCCTCGCCGTCGCCATCGCCTTCGCCATCCTGTGCGGCCTGGGCGGCTGGCAGGTGAAGCGCATGGCCTGGAAGCAGGACCTGCTGGCGCGCATCGAGACGCTGAAGACCGCGCCGCCCGTTCCGTTGGCCACTGTGGTGACCGCCTCGGCGACCGTCGAGAGCGCGGCCTGGAGGCGGGTCAGCGTCGACTGCCAGCCCGTCGGCCTGCCGCCGCTGTCCCTGGCCTATGGCATCCGTGACGGCGACGTCGTCTGGCGGGCCCAGGCCCTGTGCGGGCTGAGGGACGGCCCCTACAACCTGATCCTGGTCGATCGCGGCGTCGTGCCGGACCTGACGGGCAAGGTCGAGACGACCGCCCGCGCCTTCGCCGAGCCGGGTCAGGTGACGGGCGTGCTGATCCCGCTCAAGCAGCTGGGCGGCGACCGGGCCAGGGCCGTGGCGGGCATCGCCGGCCGCAGCCCGGCCCCCCTGGCGCTGATGGCCGAAAGCGAGACGCCCGCGCCGGATGGCATCACGCCCGCGCCGCTTCCGGCAGAAATTTCCAATCGGCACCTCGAATACGCACTGACGTGGTTCGGTCTTGCCGTGACCCTGCTCTTTATCTATGCCGCCATGCTCTGGCGGAGACTGAGACCCTGATGCGCTACGTTTCGACCCGCGGCGAGGCCGCCCCGATCGGATTCCTCGACGCCGTCCTGGCCGGCCTGGCCCCCGACGGCGGCCTGTATGTGCCGGCCGAGTGGCCGACCTTCACCAAGGCCGAGATCGCCGCCTTCGCCGGCATGACTTACGCCCAGGTGGCCACCGAGGTGGTCGGCAAGTTTGTCGGCGACGACATCCCGCGCGAGGACCTGGCCCAGATGTGCGAGGAGGCCTACGCCACCTTCGCCCACACCGCCGTCACCCCGCTGAAGCAACTGGGGCCCAACCGTTTCCTGCTGGAGCTGTTCCACGGCCCGACGCTGGCGTTCAAGGACGTCGCGATGCAGTTGCTGGGGCGGCTTTACGACTATGTGCTGGAGCGCCAGTCGCGGAAGATGACCATCATCTGCGCGACCTCGGGCGACACCGGCGGCGCGGCGGTCGAGGCCTTCCGCGGCCGCAAGAACGCCCGCATCGTGGCCCTCTTCCCCGAGGGCCGGATCAGCGAGGTCCAGCGCCGGTTCATGACCACGGCGACCGACGCCAATGTCGCCTGCCTGTCGATCCTGGGCTCGTTCGACGACTGCCAGGCCATCGTCAAGGCGGCCTTCCAGGACGACCAGTTCCGCCACGCGGTCGACCTGTCGGGCGTCAACTCGATCAACTGGGCGCGGATCGCAGCCCAGAGCGTCTATTACTTCACCGCCGCCGTGGCCCTGGGCGCGCCCGAGCGCTCGGTGGCCTTCGTGGTGCCCACGGGGAATTTCGGCGACGCCTATGCCGCCTTCGTGGCGACCAAGATGGGCCTGCCGATCGCCCGCATCGTCTGCGCCACCAATTCCAACGACATCCTGGCCCGCACCTTCGAGGAGGGTCGCTACGCCAAGGGCGCCGTGGCCGCCACCCAGAGCCCGGCCATGGACATCCAGGTCGCCTCCAACTTCGAGCGCCTGTATTTCGAAGCCGTGCGCCGCGACGGCGTCGAGACCGGCCGGGCGTTCCGGGGCTTCAACGACAGCGGCGTGATCGACATCCCGCCCAGCGCCTTCACCCTGATGCGCGAGCTGTTCCGGGGCATGGCGGTCAACGAGGCCGACACCGCCAAGACCATGCTGTCGACCCTCAACGAGACCGGGGAGGTCGTCGATCCGCACACCGCCGTGGGCCTGGCGGCGGCGGCCCGCGTCCATCTGGACGACCCGACCACGCCGGTCGTGGTGCTCTCTACCGCCCATCCGGCCAAGTTCCCGGAAGCCGTCGCCGCCGCCTGCGGCCTGACCCCGGCCACGCCGCGCGCCACGCCGGACCTGTCGAAAAAGCCCGAGCGCTTCGAGATCCTGCCCGCCAGCGGCGAGACGGTGAAAGCCTTCGTGCGCTCCTTCCTGGACCGTTCGTGAGCGCCAGCCTCCACACCCTGAAGAACGGCGTCCGGGTCGTCTGCGACCCGATGCCGGGCCTGGAAACCCTGGCCCTGAGCGTGGTCGCCGGTCGCGGCGCGGCGCATGAGGATCTTCCCCGCTCGGGCTGGTCGCACCTGCTGGAACACATGGTGTTCAAGGGCGCCGGAACGCGGACCTCGCGCGACATCGTCGAGGTCATCGAGAGCCAGGGCGGCCAGATCAACGCCGCCACCGGCTATGAGCGCACCAGCTTCCAGATCCGCGCCCTGAAGGGCGGGCTGGATCTGGGCATGGAGGTCATCGCCGACCTGCTGCTGCGCCCCACCCTCGACGAGGCCGACCTGGCCCGTGAGAAGCAGGTGGTGCTGCAGGAGATCGCCGAGGCCGCCGATGCGCCCGACGACTATGTCTTCGACCTGATCCAGAAAGCCGCCTGGGGCCAGCACCCGGTGGCCAGGCCGATCCTGGGCTCGGTGGAGTCGGTCAACGCCGCCACAAACGCCGCCCTGTCGGACTGGCGGGGCGCGCTCTATTCGCCCGACCGGCTGGTGATCAGCGCCACCGGCGGTGCGCGAGGCCGAGCTGCTGGCCGCCGCCGAGCGGGCCTTCGGGGCCGTTCCGGTCCGGGCCGGCCGCCCGAGCCCACCGCCGCGCCGTTCGTCGGCGGGCACGAGGGCGAGGTGCGCAAGCTGGAGCAGTCGCATCTGGTGTTCATGCTGCCGGCCTGCGGCGCGCGAGCAGGACTATTTCGCCCTGCGCATCTTCGCCGAGTGCCTGGGCGGGGGCATGTCGTCACGCCTGTTCCAGGAAGCCCGGGAAAAGCGCGGCCTCGCCTACAATATCGACGCCTATTCCGACACCTATGCCGACTATGGCGCGCTGGGCATCTATGCCGGCTGCGCGGCGGGCAATGCGGTCGAGACGGCCAAGGTCTGCGCCGAGCAATTGGTCGCCCTGGCCCGTCACATCGAACCGGCTGAGCTGGCCCGCGCCAAGGCCCAGCTGAAGGCCCACATGTTCATGGCCCGCGAGGCGGCGCTGTCGCGGGCCGAGCAGGCGGCGGGGCAGGTCCTGCTGTTTGATCGCCTGTATCCGCCGGCCGAACTGGCCGCCGAGGTGGATGGGGTCACGCCCGCCGATGTCGTGCGTCTGGGCGAGCGGCTGCTGGGCGGCGGACGTTGCGCGACGGCGATCCTGGGCGCCAAATCGGCCCTCAAGGCGGGGCCGGCGTTCGAGAAGGCCTTGTTCGCGGCCGCCTGACAGTGAAACGTCGCGGCCTTCCGCCGCGTCCCGAGGATTCGTGTGCCGACTTTTCTGCAGATGTTTCGCGCTAGGCCGGGCCTGAAGCTCCAGGGAAATGGCGTCTATCTGCGCCCGCCGCGCAGCGGCGACCACCGGGCCTGGGCCGAGTTGCGCCGCGCCTCTCGCGGCTTTCTGGAGCCCTGGGAGCCGAGCTGGCCCGAGGACGATCTGGGCCAGCGAGCTTTCCGCGCGCGCCTGGGCGCCTACGCCCGCGAGCTGGAGACCGGCGACGCCTGGCCGTTCTTCGTTTTCCGCAAGGCCGACGACGCCCTGATCGGGGCGGTGAGGGTGTTCCACGTGCGTCGCGGCGTCGCCCAGACCGCGACGATCGGCTACTGGGTTGGTCAGTCGCACGCGCGCCAGGGGCACATGACCGACGCTGTTTCCACAGTCATCCGCTTCGCCTTCGACGGCCTTGGCCTCCATCGGCTGGAGGCCGCATGCATGCCGGAGAACGGCCCTTCGGCCGCTCTTTTGCTGAAATGCGGCTTTTTGGAGGAAGGTTACGCCCCCGCTTATTTGAAAATTAACGGCGAGTGGCGAGATCATCGTCTGTTCGGACTTGTCTCGCGACCTTAGCGCGGCATCCGGATGCGAGACGCCAGGGTGGCGTGGGATTGAGTATGTCGTTTCGGGCTACGGACCGTCGGATCTGGGACACGACAGCAACGCTGGAAGCGCTGGCGGCTGCCGACGTGGCTCTGTGGATCTGGGAGCCTGAAGCTGATCGTCTGAGGATCAACGGCTCGGCGCGGACGCTGGGCCTGGGTCCGCTGGCCCCCGAATGCTCGTCCGCCGCCTTCCGCGCCCTGGCCGTGCCGCAGGATCGCGCCGGCGCCGAGGACCTGCTGCGCGTCCGCGAGCCCGGCTCGGAAGTGGTCGCCCGCATGCGCATGCGCGGCGGCGAGACCTGCATCTGGCGTGGCGTGTGGCTGGAAGAGGGCGTGCGCGCCGCCGGCGTGGTCGCTCCCGAGGTCAAGTTCGCCGCGTCTGAACGCTGCGACCTGACCGGTCTGTTCGACCGCAAGAGCTTCATCACCCGCGCGCGCGAGCGTCTGCGGCGCGAAGGCGTCCATGAACTGGTGGTCGCAGACGTCGATCGCCTGCGCCGCCTGAACGAGGCCCTGGGCCACGAGCGCGCCGACCTGGTGCTGGCCGCTCTTGGCTCGCGCCTGGCCGCCGCCTTCCCCGAAGGCTCGATCATGGGCCGCATCGGCGAGGACGAGTTCGCCGTGCTGTGCGAGCCCAATGGCTTCGAGCCGGCCGAGGTCCTGCGCTCGGCGCTGGAACAGCCGCTTCGCGTGGCGGGCTTCGACATCCATCCCACCCTGTCGATCGGGGCGGTTTCGGCCGAGGGCGGCGAGGACGCCCCTGAGGCCACTGAACTGCTGCGCCGCGCCGAACTGGCCGTCGAGGCCGCGTCCTCGGGCGGTCGCGGCGGCGCCGCCGCCTATGGCCGTTCGATGGAGACCGACGGCCTGTCGCGCCTGGCGCTGGAGGCCGACCTGCGCGGCGCCATCGCGCGGGGCGAGATCACCCCCTATTTCCAGCCCGTCGTGCGCCTGTCGACCGGCGCGCTTTCGGGCTTCGAGGCCCTGGCTCGCTGGCTGCACCCGCGTCGCGGCATGCTGCCGCCCGACGAATTCCTCCCGCTGATCGAGGAAATGGGCCTGATGAGCGAGCTGGGCGAGCACATGATGCGCACCGCCGGCGCGCAGCTGGCCGCCTGGCGTCGCAGCCATCCGGCCGTCGGCGCCTTGACCGTCAGCGTCAACCTGTCGACCGGCGAGATCGATCGTCCGGGCCTGGTGGATGACGTGGCCGAGGTGCTGCGGATCAACAACCTGCCGCGCGGGGCCCTCAAGCTTGAGGTCACCGAAAGCGACATCATGCGCGATCCCGAGCGGGCCGCCGTGATCCTGCGCACTCTGCGCGAAGCCGGCGCCGGCCTGGCGCTGGACGATTTCGGCACCGGCTTCTCGTCGCTGCAGTATCTGACGCGCCTGCCGTTCGACACGCTGAAGATCGACCGCTACTTCGTCCGCACCATGGGCAACAATTCCGGCTCGGCCAAGATCGTCAGCTCGGTGGTCAAGCTGGGCCAGGACCTGGATCTGGAAGTCGTCGCCGAGGGCGTCGAGAACGCCGAGATGGCCCACGCCCTGCAGGCCCTGGGCTGCGACTACGGCCAGGGCTTCGGCTATGCGCCGGCCCTGTCGCCGCAGGAGGCCGAGGTTTATCTGAACGAGGCCTATGTGGATGGCGCCGCACCGGTGAAGGCGCGGGGGTGAAGTCCTCCCCCTAGCGGGGGAGGTGGTCGCGAAGCGACCGGAGGGGGAAGTCCCTTCTTTCTATGGCATCCCCTCACCGTCGGCTGCGCCGACCCCTCTCCCACAGGGAGAGGACTTTTAAGCCCGCCCGGCCTGCGTCGACAGGTGGTCGGCCGAGATCCCCAGCTTGGCCAGGGCCCGCGTCCACTTGTGCTCGTGGTCGTCGTCGAACAGCAGGTCCTCATCGGCGTCGCAGATCAGCCAGATGTTGTCGCGGACTTCCTGCTCCAGCTGACCGGGGCCCCAGCCGGCATAGCCCAGGGCCAGGATCGCCCGGCGCGGGTGGCGGATCTGGCTGCCCATGGCGTCCAGCACGTCGCGGGTGGCGGTCAGGGCGCAGCCCCGCCTGACAGGCAGGCTGAGGCGTCGTCGATCAACCAGTCGTCGGTGTGCAGCACGAAGCCGCGCTCGCGCTCCACCGGCCCGCCCAGCAGCACCAGGTTGTTCTGGGTCTTGATCTCGGACTGCACGCCCAGCTTGTCGAGCAGTTCGAACACCGTCAGGCCCTCGACAGGGCGGTTGACGGCTATGCCCATCGCCTGTTCGGCGTCGTGGGCGCACATGTAGAGGACGGCGCGTTCGAAGCGTTCATCCTCGATACCCGGCATGGCCACCAGGAGGCGGCCGGCCAGGAAGTCCGCCTCGTCATGCGTTTCGCGGTTCATGATCAGAGGATCAGGGCGGAAGACGACGGTTTCAAGTCGAACCTGCGACTTGGCGCGTTGTCTTCCGACCTATATTCGATTTTCGCACTTCAACGCACAGGACCAAGCCCATGACGATCAAGGTTGGCGACACGCTTCCCGCAGCGACTTTCATGACCAGCACGGCCGAAGGCCCCGCGCCGGTCACCACCGACGACCTGTTCAAGGGCAAGACCGTCGCCCTGTTCGCCGTTCCCGGCGCCTTCACCCCCACCTGCTCGGCCAAGCACCTGCCGGGCTTCAAGGACCACGCCGCCGACCTGAAGGCCAAGGGCGTCGACACGATCGCCTGCGTCTCGGTCAACGACGTGTTCGTGATGAAGGCCTGGGGCGCCGACCAGGGCGTCGACGGCGAAGATATCTGCTGCTGGCTGACGGCAACGGCGACTTCACCCGCGCCGTGGGTCTGGACTTCGACGGCTCCAAGTTCGGCATGGGCTCGCGCTCGCAGCGCTATTCGCTGATCGCCAAGGACGGCGTCGTCGAGCACGCTGAACGTGGAAGCCGGCGGCGAGTTCAAGGTCTCGTCGGCGGACTACATGCTGGCGCAACTCTAGTCTTCGCTCAAACCTTGTCATCCCGGAAGCGCCGCAGGCGCTATCCGGGACCCAGGGGCCGACGCAACGCGGTTGCCCCTGGGTCCCGGCTCTCCGGCCGGGATGACAAGAAATTGGAACGGCGGAGGAGTGATCCTCCGCCGCTTTCGCATCGAGCCCCCAGCATCGACGTCGCCGCTGGCAGGCGAAGGCCGTGCCGGCCGCCGTGGGCCGGCGCTGGTCTCGTCGGCCACGGCCTGAACGCTTTCCGCTAGGTTGCATGTCGCGCCAGGCTGACCTTGGCGCCCAGCCAGCCGAGGTCGCCTTCGCCCGCCGCGACGGCGGAGACAGCCGCCAGGGCGCCCTTGGCCAGCATCCAGCCGCCGACCACGTCGCCCAGCAGTTTCAGATAGGCCGTGGCGCCGCCCAGGGCGTCGGGCATGGCGCGGGCGCGGCGTTCGATCAGCCAGGCCGTGGCGCCGCTGGCCGCGTCGAGCGCGGTTTCCAGGCGACGGGCCAGCGAACCCAGGGTCGGGTCGGCGCTGGCGTCCAGAGCGTCCAGGGTGTCGCGCATGTCGTCCATCAGGTCGCCGATCGCCTGGCCTTCGCCAAGGCCCAGCTTGCGGCCGACCAGATCGATGGCCTGGATGCCGTTGGTGCCCTCATAGATCGGCAGGATGCGGGCGTCGCGATAGTGCTGGGCCGCGCCGGTCTCCTCGATGAAGCCCATGCCGCCGTGGATCTGCACGCCTTCCGAGGCCACGGCCACGCCCATGTCGGTGGACCAGCCCTTGGCGATCGGGGTCAGCAGTTCCTCGCGCAGCTTGGCCGCCGGCGTCGGGCTGGGCCAGGCCATGGGCGGCCAGGTCGGCGCGGCGCGGTGGGCAGGCACGATGCCGCGGGCGGCCTCGATCCGGGCCTTCATCAACATCAGGGTGCGGCGAACATCGGGGTGGTCGAACAGGCGGGCCGAGCTTTCGCCGGTCCAGGCCGAACGGCCCTGGCGGCGCTCCAGCGAGAAGGCCAGGGCCTGCTGATAGGCGCGCTCGGCGATGGCCACGCCCTGCGTTCCCACCTGCAGCCGGGCGGCGTTCATCATCGTGAACATGCGGACTTCGCCTTCCAGCCCAGCTGGCCGACCAGTTCGGCCTTGGCCCCCTCGAACAGCATCACGCAGGTGGGCGAGCCGTGGATGCCCAGCTTGTGCTCCAGCCCGCCGGCCCGCAGGTCATTGGCCGCGCCCAGAGCCCCGTCCTCGCCGACCATCACCTTGGGGGCCAGGAACAGCGAGATGCCCTTGACGCCGGGCGGGGCGTCGGGCGTGCGGGCCAGCACCAGGTGGACGATGTTGTCGGCGACGTCGTGGTCGCCCCAGGTGATGTAGATCTTCTGGCCCGACAGGGTGTAGCCGCCGTCGCCATCGGGCGTGGCCAGGGTGGTGATCGCCGCCAGGTCCGACCCGGCCTGCGGCTCGGTCAGGTTCATGGTGCCGGTCCACTCGCCCGAGACCAGGCGGGGCAGGTAGAGGGCCTTTTGACGCGCGGTGCCGTGGTGGGCGATGGCCTCGATGGCGCCCAGGGTCAGCATGGGGCACAGACCAAAGGCCATGTTGGCGGCCTGGACCATTTCCAGGGTCGCCACTTCCAGCGTCTTGGGCAGGCCCGCGCCGCCGTGCTCGGCGGCGGCGGCCAGACCCGTCCAGCCGCCCTCGGCGAACTGCTTGTAGGCGTCGGCGAAACCGGGGGCGGTGCGCACCACGCCGTTTTCCAGCTTGGCCCCGACCAGGTCGCCCTGACGGTTCAGTGGGGCCAGGATGTCGGCGGCGAACACGCCGGCGGCGTCCAGCACGGCCGAGACCGTATCGGCGTCAGCGTCCGGAAAGGCGTCCGCCAGGCGGTCGAAGCCCGCCACATGGCGCAGCGAAAAGGCGATGTCGCGGACGGGGGCGCGGAAGGTCATGGACGGCGGGGCTCCAACTTATCGGCGTTCTGTTTAGGCGCGGCGGACCGCGCCGCCAAGTTCATCAAAGCGCTCACGATTTCGTGATAATAGGCCTCTTTATCCGCATGGCGGAGTTCCTAGTTAGGGGGAACCGTAACCGATGCTATCACAGTTCTTTTAGGAGACCTTCCCCATGGCCCGCCCCTTCGTCTACGCCGCGCTCGCCGCCGCGCTCCTTTCGGCCTCCGCCGCCTCGGCCGCGCCGGGCGTCAGCTCGACCAAGCCCGCCGACCTGCCCGCCGGCCACTACGTGCTGGACAAGACCCATGCTGCGGTCAACGCCAAGATCAAGCACATGGGCTTCTCGAACTACACCCTGCGCTTCACCAAGGTCGACGCCGAGTTCACCTATGATCCCAAGGCGCCGGAAGCCGCCAAGATCAACGTGACCATCGACCCGGCCTCGATCGACACCGCCACGGGCGCCGACGCCTTCGGCCTGAAGTTCAACAAGGAACTGGCCGGCGACGGCTGGCTGGAAGCCGCCAAGTACCCGACCATCACCTTTGTCTCGACCAAGGTCGACGTGGGTAATGGCGTCAACGGCAAGGTGACCGGCGATCTGACCTTCCACGGCGTGACCAAGCCGACCGTGCTGGACGTGACGTTCAACGGCGTCGGCAGCGGCTTCGCCCCGCTCAGCGTCAAGACCGGCTTCTCGGCCTCGACCACGATCAAGCGTTCGGACTTCGGCGTCAGCAAGTACGTGCCGCTGGTCGGCGACGACGTCACGCTGAACATCGAGGTCGAGTTCGACAAGAAATAGTCGACCCAGAGCCTGGCTTCCGCTTCAACTTGGCGACAGCTTGAAGCGGAAGCGTAAGCGCGGCCATCGACACGGCTGACTGACGACTTCGGATTCGGAGAATTCCATGGCCGCGACGCGGACGCGCTACACCACGGTGGCGATCATCATCCACTGGCTGATCGCCGCGGCCATCATCTTCCAGATCATTCTGGGCTGGCGGGCGGGGGATGGCCCCAAGGGCCCCGCGACCTTCGCCCTGTTCCAGCTGCACAAGTCGATCGGCATCACGATCCTGCTGCTCAGCGTGGCGCGCTTGGGCTGGCGGCTGTTCAACCCGCCGCCGCCCGCGCCGGTGGGGCAGCCCAGGTGGGAACAGACCGCCTCGCACATCGTGCACATCGGCTTCTACGTGATCATGATCGGCCTGCCACTGACGGGCTGGATCCTGGTCTCGGCCAGCCGCACCAACATCCCCACACTGCTGTACGGCTCGATCCCCTGGCCGCACCTGCCGCTGATCCCCGACATGGCGCCGGCGGCCAAGCATGTCTGGCACGAGATCGGCGAGATCGGTCACGGCGTGCTGGTCAAGCTGACCTATCTGCTGCTGCTGCTGCACCTGGGCGCGGTGGCCAAGCACCAGGTGCTGGATAAGGACGGGGTGTTCGCCAACATGGCTCCGGGCGCCAAGCCCGGCCTGAAGGAGCCCCGCGCCTGGCTGGCCGCCGCCGGCCTGGCCGCCGTGGTCGCCGCCGGCTATCTCTACACCCCGGCCGTCAGGCCTGCCGCCAAACCGTTCGTCGCCGAGGCGCCGGCGGATCCCGAGCCGCCCGCCGCGCCCGAGGCGAACGCTTCGACCCCCGCATCGGCGGCGACCGCAGCGGCCGTCGAGACCGCGCCGCCCGCCACGGATCCCGCCCTGAAGGACCCGGTCGCCTGGACCGTGGCCAAGAGCTCGGTGCTCGGCTTCACCGCCACCTGGTCGGGCGAGGCGCTGCAGGGCGAGTTCACCCGCTGGAGCGCCGACATCCTGTTCTCGCCCGACGCCCTGGATCGCTCGAAACTGACCGTGTCGATCGACATGACCTCGGCCAAGACGGGCGACGACCAGCGCGACTCCAGCCTGCCGGGCGACGACTTCTTCGCCACGGCCGCTCATCCCAAGGCGGTGTTTTCGGCCAGCAAGTTCCGCAAGACCGGCGAGGGCAAGTTCATCGCCGACGGAACCCTGGACCTGCGCGGGGTCAAGAAGCCACTTAGCCTGCCGTTCAGCCTCAAGATCGACGGCGACACGGCCACGGCGCGCGGTGTAACCACCCTCGACCGGACGACGTTCGGGGTTGGACAGGGTGAATGGGCGAGCACGGATCAGATCGCGGCGAAGGTGAAGGTCAGCTTCGCCCTTACGGCAAAGCGGAAATAGGCTCTCAAGAGGCGATAGAGGGGGCCGCGCGCGCCCTCTCCGCCGGCGGGCTGGTGCTGCTGCCGACCGAGACGGTCTATGGCCTGGGCGCGGACGCGGCCAATCCGGCGGCCGTGGCGGCGATCTTCGAGGCCAAGGGCCGTCCGCGCTTCAACCCGCTGATCGCCCACGTCGCCGATCTGGAAACCGCCGCCCGCATCGCCGTGCTTGATGAGCGGGCCATGGCCCTGGCCAGGGCCTTCTGGCCCGGTCCCCTGACCCTGGTCGCGCCGATCCGCGACACCGCTGCGGTCTGCGATCTGGCCCGGGCCGGGCTCGACACCGTGGCGATCCGCGTTCCGGCCCATCCGCTGTCGCGGGCCGTGCTGACGGCATTCGGCGGACCGGTGGTGGCGCCGTCGGCCAACCGCTCGGGCCGGCCCAGCCCCACCACCTATGCCGACGCCTTCGCCGAGACCGGCGATGCATGCGCCGCCACGCTGGATGGCGGCCCCTGCGAGGTCGGTCTGGAATCCACCGTGGTCGCCGTGCTCGACGGCCCGCCCCGCCTGCTGCGTCCCGGCGCCGTGACCCGCGCCCAGCTCGAAGCCGTGGTCGGTCCGCTGGCCGAAGCCCAGGACGACGCCAAGCGCTCGCCGGGCCGGATGGCGCTGCACTACGCCCCCGACGCCCCGGTGCGGATCGACGCCGCAGGGCCGGAGGCGGGCGAGGCGTTCCTGGCCTTTGGTCCGTGGCCGAAGGGGGAGGGCGTGTTCAATCTCAGCCCGTCGGGCTCGCTGGCCCAGGCCGCCGCCAATCTCTTTTCCTATCTGCGCGCCGCCGATCGGACTAAACCGGTCGGCATCGCCGTGGCGACCATTCCGGGCGAAGGCCTGGGCGAAGCGATCAATGACCGGCTTAGACGCGCGGCCGGGTTCGTGGGATAGAGGCCGATGAAATTCAAGATCATGTACCTCGAAGACAAGTCCAAGGGCCAGAACGGTCCCGCGCGCATCGGCCGGGTGGGCTCCTCGAAGACCGGCGAGACCCTCTACTATGCCGGCCGCTCGTTCGAGGCGCTGCGCAACTCGGGCCTGAAAGCCAACTTCCGCGACCTGGAGACCGGCCAGCCTTTCTGGATCGCTAAGGCCCGCAAGGACGGCGGCGACCGCCTCTACAAGGGCGCGGGCGATCCGCCGGTGATCGACGACGACGTGCGTGAGGAATACTGGGCCAAGATCCGGGGCGTGCCCGATCCGGCGCTAGGCTAGGGCCGAGCGGACGTCGGTCAGCGGAAAGTCGTCGCCCTTGTACAGCAGCGGGGCGTCCAGCGATTTGGCGAGAGCGTAGGCGAAGCAGTCGGCGAGATTGAGCCTGGCCGGGTGGCGGCCCTTGCCGAATTTCAGATAGGCATCGAGGGCGACCGCATCGACCACAGGCTCGGACGCGATGCGCACGCGATAGCTGGCGAGCCATTCGTCAAAGGCTGCGCGCGAAACGAAATGGCCCCGGCCCGTCAGGACGATGCCGGTCTCGACATAGTTCATCGGCGAAATGAGGATCTCGTCGGCGGCTTCCATGGCGTCGATGAAGGTTGCGCGATCCGCTTCGAAGGTCCCGATGGCCACCAGCGCTGAGCTATCAATGATGATCCTCACGACTCCGACACGTCATAGCCGGGAATTTCGTTGATCTCGTCGAAGTCGGCCTTGGTGATCGGCGGCAGAAGCCCGGCCAGAGCGGTCGGGGTCAGGTACTTCTTCGTGATCGCGTCCATCTCAGCGACGCTCCGGGGTCGATGCGGCCGAGCTTCGCTACGCTTGGCCGCCAGACGCTCTCGCACCGCGATCTCGACCGCCGTGGTCAGGCTCTCGCCGGTGAGTTCAGCCAGCTCGCGCACGGCGCGCTCGGCTGCGGGGTTCTTGATCAGGATGCCCATGTCCGTCTCCGTATAGACTGCAGTATATACTGACAGGAGCGCCTCACAAAGCGTATCCTCCGCCCCCATGACCAAGCCCGTTCCCGCCGACACCCTCTCCCGCTTGAAAGCCGTTCTCGGCGAGGGCGGATGGAGCCAGGATCCCGCTCGCCTTGAGCCCAAGCTCGTCGAATGGCGGGGCCGCTGGCGGGGCGAGACGCCGCTGCTGGTGCTGCCGCGCACGACGCAGGAGGTCGCCGCCGTGGTCGGCATCTGCGCCGCCGACGGCGTGGCGATCACTCCGCAGGGCGGCAATACCGGCCTGGTCGCCGGCCAGATCCCGCACGGCGAGATCCTGCTGTCGACGGAAAAGCTGCGGGCCGTGCGCGACGTCGACGGGCTGGACGACGCCATGGTGCTGGAGGCCGGGGTCACCCTGTCCGAAGCCCATGCCCAGGCGGCCAGCGTCGGTCGGCGCTTCACGGTGGGCGTGGCCTCGGAGGGCTCCTGCACCATCGGCGGGCTGGTCTCGACCAACGCCGGCGGCACGGCGGTGCTGCGCTACGGCATGATGCGCGAGCAGGTGCTGGGCCTGGAGGCGGTGCTGCCCAATGGCGAGATCTGGAAGGGCCTGAAACGTCTGCGCAAGGACAATACGGGCTACGACCTCAAGCAACTGCTGATCGGGGCCGAGGGCACGCTGGGCGTGGTCACAGCCGCGTCGTTGAAGCTGCACCCGCTGCTGGCGTCGCGGGCCGTGGCCATAGTCGGCCTGGGCTCGCCGGAAGACGCCATCCAGCTGCTGGCCCGTGCCAAGGACGAGACCGGCGGCGGGGTCGAGGCGTTCGAGCTGATGGGCCGGCTGGGCTTTGAGCTGACCGTGCGCAACGTGCCGGGCCTGCGCGATCCGCTGCCCTCCATCCACCCGTGGTACGTGCTGATCGAGCTGGCCAGCGGCGAGCCCGGCGCAGCCGAGGCGGCGCTGGAGCGGCTGCTGACGGGGGCGCTGGAGCGCGGCCTGATCAGCGACGCCGCCGTCGCCCAGACCGAAACCCAGATGAAGGCCTTCTGGCACATTCGCGAGGGGCACTCGGCCGGCCAGAAGCCCGAGGGCGCGGCCTGGAAGCACGATGTCAGCGTGCCGGTCTCGCAGATCCCGGTCTTCATCGCGCGGGCCAATGCGGCCATCGCCACGGCCTTTCCCGGAACCCGCATCGTCGCCTTCGGCCATGTCGGCGACGGCAATGTCCACTACGATGTGCTCAAGGCGCCCGGCGGCGATGACGACGCCCACGACGCCCTGCGTAGCGAAGGGGCCAGGATCGTCCACGACATCACCGCCGACATGAACGGCTCGATCAGCGCCGAGCACGGCCTGGGGGCGATGAAGACGGCCGAGGCGCTTGGCTACAAGGATCCTGTCGAGGTCGCGGCCCTGCGGGCGATCCGCGCGGCCCTCGACCCCCAGCGGATCATGAACCCGCGCGTGCTCTTCTGACCTTCAGCACCAGGGCGATCACCAGCAGCGCGCCCACCGGCACGCAGGCCTTGTAGAAGCCCGCCGACGCGCCGGGACCCAGCAGGTTGACCGCCAGCGGGATGAAGCCCCATCGGCCCGTGGCGCTGTCCATCCAGAAGGCGCCGACGCCGACGAAGCTGAGCGCCGCCCAGATCGGGCGGAACTTCAGCGTCCGGGTGCGCACCACCAGGAACAGGGCGGTGATCATCGGGATGGGCCAGGCGAGGGCGGCCAACAGGCCCAGGGTTTGCGCGGTCATGTGTCTGCCAGAAAGCGGGCGCGCAACCTCGTCGAGGCGCGCGCCGCTGTCCAGCCCTCCTGACCGCTCAGACCTCCAGGGCGCTCGCGCCCGCCATCAGCGCTTTCAACGCCGCCAGATGGCCCTTCAGCGCCTTGCGGCCGGCGCCCGTCAGGGTCAGCCAGGTGCGGACTCGGCCCTCCGACGGGGTTTTGCGGATCTTCAGATAGCCGGCTTCTTCCAGCGTCTTGGTGTGCTTGCTCAGCACCGACTCGCTGACATCCAGCGCCTCGCGGATGGTGGCGAAGTCCATGGTGTCGACGCCGGCCAGCATGCAGCACATCTGCAGCCGGTTGGGGGCGTGGATCACGGGATCAAGCGCGGAGCTCACAGGCCGGCGTCCTCGCGCAGGTCGCGGCGGAAGGCGGCTTCCCACAGGAAGCCCTGGGCGGTGGTGACGACGGCCAGGATCGCGCCGCCGATCAGGAAGGCGCCATGCACGCCGACGCGCAATTCCAGCCAGGCGGCGACGGCGTAGGTGAGGATCATCACGATCATCAGCGCGATGGCGACCCAGCGGGTGCGGCCCGCGCGGAAGCCGCTGACCCACATGCCGGTCTTGCGGCGATAGGCGTGGACCAGTCCGGCCAGGCCCAGAAGGAAGACCAACAGATAGATCAGCCGCGCGGCGATCGGCGCGGCCTGGACGGCGACATATCCGCCGCTCAGCAGGCCCAGGGCCGGATGATACCAGACCGGCGCCACGGCGCGTTTGGCCAACTCGTCGTTGGCGGCGCGGACTTCGTCCAGCAGGCGATGGGCGTCTTCGTCGGTGGTATTCATGTCGGGGCTTTCACTTTCCATTTTGGAAAGCTATCGAAGGCTTTCCATCATGGCAAGTGATAAGTTTCCGATCTGGAAAGTGTCTCTAGGGCTTCCGTTCGAGGATCTACATGATGATGCAACAACCGCCGCTGCCTTTCCGAGCAGGTGGCCGAGCAGGTGGCGGGGCGGGGGGAGGCGCAGCGGCGGCTGCGGCGACGACAACGACCGGAACCGGCGTGGCGGCAAACTCTTCGCCATTGTCGATGGCGTAGCTGCCGTTAGCCGTGTTGACCACCACACGCCCGCCCCAGCCAGCGTGTGTCCCACGTCGGATATTGGTGGTTACGTTTCCGGGAATGATCCTAGCCCTGGTCTCATCGATCAGGTCGATCGTCGGGTGGTTGGCGAAGATCTGCCGGATCTCGGCTAGGCGGGCTTGGGTCTGGTGGCCATTGGCGCCGGCGATAAACGCCTGGGTTGCGCCGACCTGGGTCAGCAGGCTTTGGCCCCAGGCGGCGGTGCTGCCGTGATAGGGCCTTACATGCATCATGCCGTACCGCGAGACCTGGTCCGTCGCCACGAGGCAAAGGCAGTTCATAAGCATACGGGTCATTAGCAGGCCGCCGGTTGTCAGGATCGTCGGTTCGACGTCCTGCGCGACTTCGGTTGCGCGCTCCCAGCCGGCGATCCAGTTGACCTTGAGCATCTCATGCCTCCTGATTTCCCGCTGGGTCAAGCTTAGGTTGAAAACGAGCGTGAGCGATAGCCCACTTCGGCTGCTAATCGTCAGACCCCGCTAGCGATCCCGCTCAGGACCCTCTATCTCCCCGCCCATGCTGATGGTCATCTCCCCCGCCAAGTCGCTGGACTTCACCGCGCCCGACAAGGTGCTGCCGCTGACGACGCCCGAGCTGAAGGGCAAGATCGCCGAGCTGGCCAAGGTCACGCACAAGCTGACGGCCGCCGACCTGCGCCGGCTGATGCACATCTCCGAAAAGCTGGCCGACCTGAACCGCGAGCGCTTCCAGGCCTTTGATCCAGAGCTGGAAGACGGCCTGCAGGCCGTGATCGCCTTCAACGGCGACGTCTATGCGGGTCTGGCCGCGCGCGAGCTGGATCGCCCGGCGCTGGACTGGGCCCAGGACCATCTGCGCATCCTGTCGGGCCTGTATGGCGTGCTGCGGCCTCTGGACGCCCTGCAACCCTATCGCCTGGAGATGGGCACGCGGCTGAAGACCAAGCGCGGCGCCAATCTGTACGACTTCTGGGGCGAGACGATCGCCACCACCCTGAACGCCGCCGCCGAGGGCCATGCCGACAAGACGCTGGTGAACCTGGCCAGCCAGGAATATTTCGGTGCGGTCGACGCCAAGGCCCTGAAGCTGCCGGTCGTGACCTGCCACTTCAAGGAAGAGAAGGCGGGCCTGCTCAAGGTGCTGGGCTTCTTCGCCAAGAAGGCCCGGGGCCGCATGGCGCGCTACATCATCGACAACCGGGTCGAGCAGTCCAACGACCTGAAGGCCTTCAACCTGGACGGCTATCGCTTCCGCGCCGAGCTTTCCACCGACACCGACTGGGTTTTCGCTCGTCGCCAACCCTGAATTCATTGAGTGATGAATTTATAAAAGCTCGCCCTTCGCAGGAGCGAGCGATATGCTGCGTTGCAGCAATTAGGGAGCGCTTGGATGGCTGTGGATTTCGGGTTGCAGGGGCAGGTCGCCATCGTCACCGGCTCGACCAGCGGCATCGGCCACGCGCTGGCCGACGCGCTTGCGGCCCAGGGCGTCAACATCGTGCTCAACGGTCTGGGCGAGATGACCGCCATCGAGCGCACCCGCTCCGAAATGGCCGAAAAGCATGGCGTCGAGGTGCTCTACAACGGCGCCGACATGACCAAGCCTGACCAGATCGCCGACATGGTCCGGGCCGCCAAGGCCGAATTCGGCGAACTGGACATCCTGATCAACAACGCCGGCGTCCAGCACGTGGCCCTGATCGAGGACTTCCCCACCGATAAGTGGGAACAGATCATCGCCATCAACCTGACCTCGGCCTTCCACGCCACCAAGGCCGCCGTGCCGATCATGAAGGCGCAGGGCCGCGGGCGGATCATCAACATCGCCTCGGCCCACGGCCTGGTCGCCTCGCCGTTCAAGGCTGCCTATGTGGCCGCCAAGCACGGCATACTGGGCCTGACAAAGACGGTGGGCCTCGAGGTCAGCCGCCACCGGCATCACCTGCAACGCCATCTGCCCGGGCTTCGTGAAGACCCCGCTGGTCGAGGCCCAGATCGCCGACCAGGCCAAGGCGCGCGGCATCAGCGAGGAAGCGGTCATGCGCGACGTGATCCTGGCCAGCCAGCCGACCAAGCAGTTCGTCACTTTTGACCAGTTGGCCGGCATGCTGCTGTATCTGGTCTCCGACGCCGGAGCCTCTGCCAATGGTTCGGCGTTCCAGATCGACGGCGGCTGGACCGCGCAGTAGCGAGGGGATCGGGTCATGCCCATCGGCCCGTTCAAGAAGAAGCCCGCCGGTCCGAAAGGACTGAGCCTGGCCCTGCAGGGCGGCGGCGCGCACGGCGCGTTTGAATGGGGCATCCTCGACCGCCTGCTCGAGGAAGACGACATCGAGATCAAGGCGGTGACCGCCGCCTCGGCCGGGGCGATGAACGCCGTCTGCTTGGCCCACGGCCTGATCGAGGACGGCCGCGACGGGGCCCGCAAGACGCTGGAGGCCTTCTGGCGCGGCACGAACCGGGCCGGCGGCCAGAACGTGTTCGGCGACTCCAGCATCTGGACCAAGGCCTTCGCCGGGCCCGAGTGGCTGAAGAATACTCCCGGCTGGCGCATGGCCGAGACCTTCGCCATGAGCCTGAGCCCCTACGAGTTCAATCCGTTCAACCTCAATCCGCTGCACGACGTGCTGGAGGCGGCGGTGGACTTCGAGGCGATCCGCCAGCGCTCGCCGCTCAAGCTCTATATCGCCGCCACGGCGGTGCGGCAGAGCAAGGCCAGGATCTTCCGCGAGACCGAGCTGACCGCCAAGCACATCATGGCCTCGGCCTGCCTGCCGCAGGTCTTCCAGGCGGTGGAGATCGATGGCGAGCCCTATTGGGACGGCGGCTTTCTGGCCAATCCACCCCTGTGGCCGCTGTTCTACGACGACACGCCCGACGACATCCTGGTGGTCAGCCTCAATCCCTTCGTCCGTGAAGAGACGCCCAAGTCGCCGGGCGAGATCATGGACCGGCTGAACGAGATCACCTTCAACGCGTCCCTGGCTTCGGAACTGCGGGCCATCGGCTTCGTGCAGAAGCTGCTGGACGAGGGGCTGCTGAAGGACACGGCCAAGGGCCGCTATCGCAAGATGCTGGTCCACGCCATCACCGCCGACGGGCCGCTGGCGGATCTCTCGCTATCGACCAAGTTCAACACCGAGTGGAACTTCCTGCTCGATCTGAAGGGCGGACGCACCGCCGCCGAGGCCTGGCTGACCGATTGCGGCAACTGTATCGGCGTGAAATCGAGCATTGACCTCAAGGTCGGCTTTCCCTGATCGGGGGCTTGGGCGTATCTGGGCCATGACCTTGCCTTCCCAACAACCTGTGCCGACCGTCGGCGTCGTCTGCCTGCGCGGCGACGAGGTGCTGCTGATCAAGCGCGGCACGCCGCCCAGGCTGGGCCAATGGAGCCTGCCGGGCGGTCGCATGGAGTGGGGCGAGACCACCAGAACCACCGCCCTGCGCGAGCTGAAGGAAGAGACCGGCGTCGACGCCGAGCTTCTGGGCCTGATCGATGTGATCGATGGCGTCTTTCCAGCCCGGCCTTCGCTCGACGGCAAGGCCGGGGAGATCATCCGTCACTATGTGCTGATCGACTACGCCGCCCGCTGGATCTCCGGCGAGCCCGCAGCCGGTGACGACGCCGCCGACGCACGGTTCGTGTCGCGGGACGAGGCCATGGCGTTGGTCGAATGGGACGAAACCCGGCGCATGATCGCCGAAACCTATGCAAGGTTCGCGGCATGACCATCCTGGACGCGCCCGCCCCCCGTCAGGGCATCAGCATCAACGCCCTGATCCTGATCGGCGCCGTCGTCGCCCTGGGCTGGGCGCTGACCATCCCCACGGCCCTCACCGGGTTCCTGACCTTCGTCTTCGTGGCCCTGGCCTGGGTGCTGAGCGTCGGCGTCCACGAGTTCGGCCACGCCTTCATCGCCCACAAGGCCGGCGACACGACCATCGTCGGGAAGGGCTATCTGACCCTCGACCCGCTGAAATATTCCGACCTGTCGACCACGCTGATCTTCCCGCTGATCGCCCTGGCCATGGGCGGCATCGGCTTTCCGGGCGGGGCGGTCTATCTGCGCGAGGACCTGATGCGCACGCGGGGCTGGCGGTCGCTGGCCTCGCTGGCGGGACCGCTGGGCACGCTGGTCGTTCTGATCGCCATCGCCCTGGTCCTGCCGCTGTTTGGCGACCGCGCCCCGGCCCTGACCAACGCCCTGTCGCTGCTGGCCTTCCTGCAGGCCAGCGCCCTGGTCCTGAACCTGCTGCCGGTTCCGGGGCTGGACGGCTATGGCGTGATCCGCCCCTTCCTGCCCGACGAGGTCCGGGAGAAGCTGGTCAAGGTCGAGCGGATCGGCTTCCTGATCCTGTTTGGCCTGATCTTCTTCGTGCCTGGCGTCAGCGGCGTGATCTTCGGCGTCGCGGGGGCCGTGGCGGGGCTGCTGGGCGTTTCGTTCGACGCCATGGGCGCGGGCTGGGACGCCTTCCACTTCTGGGGCGGAGCCGGCTGACCTAGCGGATACTTGACCGGCAGCCGCTTCATGCCTCTCATTCAAACAAGCGTTCAAGATCAGGGAGAAGCGTCATGGCCTATGCGCCGTTCAATCTGGCCGGCAAGGTGGCCCTGGTCACCGGCGGCAATCGCGGCATCGGCCTGGGCATGGCCGAGGCGATGGCCCAGGCCGGGGCCGACGTCGTCATCTGGGGCTCCAACGCCGAGCGCAACCAGGCTGCCGAGGGCGTCCTGCTCAGCACGGCGTCGCGGGTGAAGGCCCAGACCGTCGATGTCTCCGACGAGACCCAGGTGGCCGAAGCGATGGTCGAGGCGGTCGAGGCCATGGGCCGGGTCGACTCGGTGTTCGCCAATGCGGGCGTCGGCTTTGGCTCGCCGTCCTTTGTCGACATGCAGACCGAGACCTACCGCAAGGTGCTGGCGGTCAATCTGGACGGCGTATTCTTCACCCTGCGCGAGGCCTGCCGCCACATGGTCGATCGCGCCAAGTCGGGCGATCCGGGCGGCTCGCTGGTGGGGATCGCCTCACTGGCCGCCATCGAGGGCGCGGCGCGCAACGAGGCCTATGCCGCCACCAAGGGGGCGGTGATCTCGATGATCAAGTCTGTGGCCGTCGAGCATGCCCGCTACGGCGTGCGCGCCAACGCCATCCTGCCCGGCTGGATCGCCACCGACATGACGGCCGGCGCCCAGGGCAATTCCGCCTTCGCCGAGAAGGTCATCCCCCGGGTTCCGGCCCGTCGCTGGGGCCAGCCGGCCGACTTCGGCGGCATGGCCGTCTATCTGGCGTCGGACGCGTCCAGCTACCACTCGGGCGACACCCTGATCATCGACGGCGGCTACTCGATCTTCTGACGTCGGATGACTCCGGATTTGATTTCTGGACTCTCGAGTCGAAGAAAACCCTTTTAAAATAGGGGTCTTGCGGAGCGCCCGATCTGGTGAGAAGCTTTGCTGGAAGGCGGCTTGGGCATCAGATCCGGGCGCTTTTCGAAAACATCGAGATGACCCCGCAAGACGTCGTCAGCCTGGCTCCGCCGCGCGGCATGTTGGCCATGATCGCCATGATCCTGACCGCCATGGCCGCCTGCTTCTGGACCTCGGAAGCCGCGCACGAAACGGTTCGTCACGACTGACCTCGCGGCAGGCTTGCGGGCCTGCCGACCGGACGCCCATCCTCCTGAAAAATAACGGGAGGACGGGTTCCATGGCGTTGCACACGCCCCTTTGCGATCTTCTGCACATCGAGCACCCGATCCTGCTGGCCGGCATGGGCGGAGTGTCCTACGCCCCCCTGGCGGCGGCCGTCTCCAATGCCGGCGGCTATGGCGTGCTGGGCATGGCCGGCACCTCTCCCGACTTCATCCGCGAGCAGATGCGGCAGGTCAAAAGCCTGACCGACAAGCCGTTCGGCGTCGACCTGCTGGCCGCCACGCCTGACGCTCTCACCGACAGTGTCGAGGTCATCATCGCCGAGGGGGCGTCATCCTTCATCGCCGGTCTGGGCGTGCCGATGCCGATCATCGCCCGCCTGAAAGCGGCCGGCCTGAAGGTCATGGTCGTCTGCGGGGCGGTGAAGCACGCGGTGAAGGCCGAGCAGGCCGGCTGCGACGCCGTCATCTGCCAGGGCGGCGAGGGCGGCGGGCACACGGGTCTGGTCGGCACCCTGCCGCTGGTGGCCCAAGCGGTGGAAGCGGTGAAGATCCCCGTGGTCGCCGCCGGCGGTCTGCACGACGGTCGCGGTCTGGCCGCGGCCCTGGCCCTGGGCGCCCAGGGCGTCTGGATGGGCACGCGGTTCATCGCCAGCACCGAAGCCCATGCCGGCGATCTCTACCGTCAGGCGGTGGTCGAGGCCGCCGACGAGGACACCGTCCGCACCCGTTGCTATTCGGGCAAGCCGATGCGGGTGCGCAAGAACCCCTATGTCGACGACTGGGAATCCCGTCCGGGCGATATCCAGGGCTTTCCGCAGCAGGCCATGGTCTCGATCCGGGCCGGCGCCATGGGCGGCATCGGCGGCCAGATCGAGGGGCTGGACAACGACAAGTCTTGTTTCGCCATGGGCCAGAGCGCCGGCGGCATCCACGAGGTGCTGCCCGCCGGCGAGATCGTCGCCGCGGCTGATCAGCGAGGCCCAGGCCTCCATCACCCGGATCGCCGCTCTCAATCGCTGAGGTCGACGGCGGGCAACAGGCGCTGGTAGTGACGCTCCACGGCGTCGTGGCACTCGCAGGCCCGTCTTTCGAGCGCCGGCCTGTCGAGGACCTCGATCCGAGATCGCGTGCGCCACGACGCCCAGGTCCTGCAGGCCTGCGACCAGGCCGTTAAAAACGACCGTGGAGCCCATCATCTGGGCCAGGGTTTCCTGGGTCAGGCGCAGGGGGCGTCGCCCGAACGATCGTGGGCCGACAGCAGCCAGCGGCAATAGCGCTGCTCGACATTGTGCAGGGCGTTACAGGCGCTGGATTGCATCATCTGGGCCAGCAGCACGTCGGCATAGCGGGTGAACAGGTCGGCGATGGCCGGCGACCGGGTCTTGGCGTCTTCCAGTCGGGCGGTGGGAATGCCGAAGGCGAAACCGGGAACGCGCACGACGGCCCGGCCATAGGCGGGCTTGAACCCGGCGCTGACAATCCCGCCGATCGCGCCCTCGCGGCCGACATTGGCGACCTCGACCTCATGGCCATCCTGCGAGACGACCAGCAATGAGATCATGGTGGCCTGGCAGGGCAGGTGCGTCGTGTTGACGTCCTCGCCGCAGTCGAACAGCACCATGTCGCGCGGCAACTCGACCTTGCGCAGATAGGGCGCGAGGCGTTCCAGCTCACGCCATCGCAGAGCGCCCAGCAGCCGGTTGGCCACGAGATCGGCGCGGGCGGCGCCGGGTTCTCTCAAAGGTGTGCTTTCGCCGGTGTCCGCCATGATCGATCCTCCGCGACCGTGAAGCTTGCCACCGAGATAGCGCGCGAAGCCCGGCTTAGTTTCCCATCGACGCGGCGAAGCTTCCGGGGCAGGCTTCGTCCAAGGGCTGGAGGGCGGACGTGCGCGATCTTGGACTCCTGAAGGCGCGGCTCAGCGAGTACGGCGCGCTGTGGCTGGCTTCGTTTCTCTTGGTCCTGGGCTGGACGGCGATCGCCAGCCTGGCGCTCGGCCAGGATCTGGTCGACGTGGCCGACAAGGTTCTGCCGATCAGCTTCATCGTCCTGGGCGTGGCCGTGATCATCGGCCTTGGGATCAGTGTCGCCGCCCGCGCCAGCCTGGCGGCCAAGAGCCTGGTGACCGTGCTGGCCCTGCTGCTGATCCTGCCGCTGCTGTGGTCGCCGGTGCTGGCGGTGCTGATCGTGGCCACGATCGGCCGGGTGGCGATCGAATATTCGCAGGCCTACGCCCAATTCCGGATCATCGTGAGCCAGCTGATCTATCCCGTCGTGGCCCTGCTGGTGGAAGGCCCGCTGGTCGCGGTGGTCTGGAACGCCTTTCAGGTCGTGGCCTCGATCGTCGGCTTCGTCGCCTCGGCCCTGCAGGTCTGGCGGGTGATCAAGCCGATGATGACGCGCGCGGCCTCTGGCGCCGTCACCGACGACGACTGAACGTTCAGCTCAGAAGGGTCGGGCGCGGCAGCACGAAGTCCTCTTCCTGCACATGCAACTGAACGGGCAGGCCCACGCCGGTGGACTGTTCAGCCAGGCGGGACGCGGCCTGGCTGGCCTGCTGTTGCGTGCCATAGTGCCCGAAACGCAGGTGATCACCTACGATGGACCAGTGGTCTCCGACGCGAATGACGCCGTAATGCACTTCAGTCATGGTCGACCTCCTTGCAGCCTTTGAACCGTTGCGCCGATCCGTGGCGATCGCAAGGCCTAAGGCGCCATCAGATGGCCACGGACCCGAAAGAGGGATTCCCGCGATGGGCGCGCCGTCGTGACATTCGCGGGCGCGCCGGGAATAATGCGGCCATGCTTCGCTTGCCTCTCGTCGCGTCCGGCGCCGCCCTGCTGATCGCCCTTCTGGCTGCGCCCGCCCTGGCCCAGGAGCGTACGCCAGAGGAACGCCAGCGTCTGCTGGATCTGGCCTTCACCATCGGCGAAAGCCATGCCCTGCGGCAGGTCTGCGAAGGCGTGAACGACCAGTACTGGCGCTCGCGCATGGTGCGTCTGACCGAGGTGGAGCAGGCCGACCAGGCCTTCGACGCCCAGCTGCGCGAGCGGTTCAACACCGGCTTCGCCGCCCGCCAGGGCGAGTTCCCGGTCTGCGACGCCTCCAGCCGCAAGGCCGAGCAACAATCGGCCCGCAAGGGCCAGGCCCTGGCCCTCAGGCTTTCCCAGTCGATGCGGGCGGTTCATCACGTCGAGGCCGATCCGGAGCCCCTGTCGCCGAATTAATGGCGGAGGTCGCCGCGCCGCGCTACCCTACGCCCGTTGGTTGCAGGGAGTAGGGTCTTGGGTACGTCAATCGTTCTGCTGGTGCTGCTGATCCTGGCCTTTGTGCTGGTCGTCAGCGTGATCAAGATCGTGCCCCAGGGGCGCGAATTTACGGTCGAGCGCTTTGGCCGCTACACCCGCACCCTCAAGCCCGGCATCAGCATCCTGACGCCCTTCGTCGAGACGATCGGCCGGCGGGTGAACGATGATGGAGCAGGTGCTCGATGTTCCGCAGCCAGGAAGTCATCACCAAGGACAACGTCATCGGTCGAAGCGTCGACGCCATCGTCTTCATCCAGGTGATGGACGCCGCCCAGCGCCGCCTATCGGAGTGGACAACCTGATGTACGCGATCACCGAGCTGGCGCAGACCAACCTGCGCACCGTGGTCGGCTCGATGGAACTGGACGAGGTTCTCTCCCAGCGCGACCAGATCAACACTCGCCTGCTGTCGACCATCGACCACGCCACCAGCCCGTGGGGCGTCAAGATCGCCCGCATCGAGATCAAGGACCTGACCCCGCCGGCCGACATCACCAATTCGCCATGGCCCGCCAGATGAAGGCCGAGCGCGAGCAGCCGCGCCGTAGATCCTGGAGGCCGAAGGGGCCCGAGCGGCGACGATTCTCAAGGCCGAAGGCGCGCGGCAGTCGAAGACCCTGCAGGCCGAGGGCCAGAAGCAGTCAGGCCATCCTTGCAGGCCGAGGGCCGCAAGGAAGCCGCCTTCCGCGACTCCGAGGCCCGCGAACGGGAAGCCGAGGCCGAAGCCAAGGCCACCGCCTTCGTGTCGGAAGCCATCTCCAAGGGCGACGTGCAACGCCATCAACTACTTCATCGCCCAGAAGTACGTCGAAGCGTTCGGGGACCTGGCCCGCTCGCCCAACGCCAAGACCGTGATAGTGCCCGCCGACTTCGCCGGCCTGACCGGAACGGTCGCGGGCGTGGCCGAGCTGATCAAGACGCTGGGAAGCTCCAACACGGTCGCGCCGACCCCGCCGGTTCCGCGCACCAACACGCCGACCGGCGGCGCGAAGCGGGTCTGATCCGATGGACGCTCTGGCGGATTTTCACGCGCTGCACCCCTTCTGGATCTGGCTGGCGGTGGCGGCGATCTTTCTGGCTATCGAGGTCGGCACCGGCACCGGCTGGCTGTTGTGGCCGGCGGCCTCGGCCGGCGTGGTCGGCGTTCTGACTCTGGGCCTGCCGCTCAACCTGCCCGTCGAGATCGCCCTGTTCGCGATCCTGACCATCGCCAGCACCTATCTGGCCCGGCGCTTCCTGCGTCCGGCGCTGGAGGGCCAGGCCCCGGACCTGAACGACCCGCTGCTGAGGCTGATCGGCCGGGACGGCGAGGTGCTGTCCACCTTCGAGAACAGCGCCGGCCGCGTCTTTGTGGACGGCAAGGACTGGCAGGCCAGGCTGGAGGGCGCGCCACCCTTGCCGGGTCAGCGCATCCAGGTCGTGGGCGTCGATGGCGCGACCCTGACGGTGCGGGCCTACTAGCGATCGAGGGCCCGCGTCCCCATCTGGCGGACACCGCCGCTTGCATCGCGCGGGATCTAGAGGGGACCCCGTGGCGGGCATCATTTCTGTAAAGGGTCTGACCAAGACCTATGCTTCAGGCCATCAGGCCCTGAAGTCGGTGGATCTTGAGATCCGCAAGGGCGAGATCTTCGCCCTGCTGGGCCCCAACGGGGCCGGCAAGACCACGCTGATCAGCATCATCTGCGGTATCGTCAATCCCAGCACGGGCGTGATCCTGGCCGATGGTCATGACGTGGTCCGCGACTATCGCGCCGCCCGCACCAAGATCGGGCTGGTGCCGCAGGAGCTGCACACCGACGCCTTCGAAACCGTCTGGGCCACGGTGCGCTTTTCGCGCGGCCTGTTCGGCAAGTCGCCCAATGACGCCCATATCGAGAAGATCCTTCGCGACCTGTCTTTGTGGGACAAGAAGGACAGCAAGATCCTGGCGCTGTCGGGCGGCATGAAGCGCCGGGTGATGATCGCCAAGGCGCTGAGCCACGAACCGACCATCCTGTTCCTCGACGAGCCCACCGCCGGCGTCGATGTCGAGCTGCGTCGCGACATGTGGGAGATGGTCCGGGCCCTGCGCGACAGCGGCGTCACCATCATCCTGACCACCCACTATATCGAGGAGGCCGAGGAGATGGCCGACCGGATCGGGGTGATCAGCAAGGGCGAGATCATCCTGGTCGAGGACAAGGACGTGCTCATGCGCAAGCTGGGCAAGAAGCAGCTGACCCTGCAACTGCGCACGCCCCTGACCGCCGTGCCGACCCCGCTGTCGGCCTATCCGCTGGAGCTGGCCGCCGACGGCCACGAGCTGATCTACACCTTCGACGCCCAGGCCGAGGAGACCGGCATCGCCGAGCTGCTGCGTCGTCTCGGTGAGGCCGGCGTCGACTTCAAGGACCTGCACACCAGCCAGAGCTCGCTGGAAGATATCTTTGTCAGCCTGGTGAGGGACGCGAAATGAACCTTCACGGCATCAAGGCCATCTATCGCTTCGAGCTGGCGCGGTGGTTCCGCACCTTGGCCCAGAGCATCCTGGCGCCCGTCATCTCGACCTCGCTCTATTTCGTGGTCTTCGGCTCGGCGATCGGCTCGCGCATGCAGGCCATCGACGGCGTCAGCTATGGCGCCTTCATCATCCCGGGCCTGGTGATGCTGTCGCTGCTGAGCGAGAGCATCTCCAACGCCGCGTTCGGCATCTACATGCCCAAATGGGCCGGCACGATCTATGAGCTGCTGTCGGCTCCGGTCTCATGGATTGAGACCGTGATCGGCTATGTCGGCGCGGCGGCGACCAAATCGGTGCTGCTGGGTCTGCTGATCCTGGCCACCGCCCGGATCTTCGTGCCGTTCGAGATCGCCCATCCGTTCGTGATGGCGCTCTTTTTGGTGCTGACGGCGGTGACGTTCAGCCTGTTCGGCTTCGTGATCGGGGTCTGGGCCGACAACTTCCAGAAACTGCAGATCGTGCCGGCGCTGATCATCACGCCCCTGACCTTCCTGGGCGGCAGCTTCTACTCGATCAGCATGCTGCCCCCGATCTGGCAGAAGATCACCCTGTTCAACCCGGTGGTCTATCTGATCAGCGGCTTCCGCTGGAGCTTCTACGGCGTCTCCGACGTGGGGGTCGGCGTCAGCCTGGCCATGACCTGCGTCTTCCTGGCCCTGTGCCTGACGGCGGTGTGGTGGATCTTCAGGACCGGCTACCGCCTGAAGAGCTGATATCCGATCCTCCCCCTAGCGGGGGAGGTGATCGCGAAGCGATCGGAGGGGGAAGTGCTGCTGACTCACTGCGGTCTTCCGCCGCCGGCCTCCGGCCGCCTCCCCCTAGCGGGGGAGGTGTCGCGCTCTATCCTCGGCGTTCAGCGAATCGAACGCAGCAAAATCAACGGCTTCCAACTTTCTCGCGCTTGCGTATCCCCCGCTCCCAAAACGGGTGGATACTTCTCCCTGTCCCCGTCGCAGGGGGAGGGCGCTTGGTACCGGCCCAAAGCGGCGACGGGTGATGAAGCTGAGCGGGGCCGCGACGCCCTGGGCGGCGGGTCGAAGCGTGTGGACTGTCTCAGAAGGACGGACCGCACGCCGAGGGGCTCGTCGGCCGAGCGAGCGCGGGTTGAAGAGGGCGGGGATCAGAGTCCGCCTATCGCACATCGTCGGCGTCGAGACGGATGAACCGATCGACAAGATGCGCGCCCGTCCGGGGGCTAGTTGGGAATCAGAGCTGAAACTCACGCTCGTGTGCCCCAATCCTCACGGTCAAGAACAGCTTGGCGAAGCGGACAGGTCGAGCCGAAACGCACAAAACACATCACGGTCATCCGGGTTCGTCCCGGCCGCTTCGCGCCTCCCCACCTAACTCAGCGAGTGATCGCGTGAGGCTACGAGCCCGTGTCCGCGACGCGCCCCTTCAGGGAAAGGATGACCTTCAGCGCCGCGTTTCCAGCAGACCCCGGTTGGCCAGTTCGTCGGCCCGCTCGTTCAGCGGATGGCCCGCGTGGCCCTTGACCCAGCGCCAGTCGACCTCGTGCCGGTTGCGGGCGGCGTCGAGGCGTTTCCAGAGGTCATCGTTCTTGACCGGGCTCTTGTCGGCGGTCCGCCAGCCCCGGGCTTTCCAGCCATGGATCCACTGGGTGACGCCCTTCATCACATACTGGCTGTCGGTATGCAGCTCGACCTTGCAGGGCTTGGTGAGCGTCTCCAGCGCCATGATGGCGCCCATCAGCTCCATGCGGTTATTGGTCGTCGGAGTCTCGCCGCCGCAGATCTCTTTCTTCTTTTCGCCGTACATCAGCAGCGCGCCCCAGCCGCCTGGCCCGGGATTGCCCTTACAGGCGCCGTCCGTATAGACGATGACCTTGGGCGTCATGCGCCAGCCCCGAACAGCGTCAGGCCTTCGCGGTGAACCGCCAGCTTGCGCTCGTACTCCATCGGATCCTTCGGCTTGACCAGGGCGCCTTCGGGCGTCGCGCCCCAGTCGGCCAGGCGGGTCAGGAAGAAGCGCATCGCCGCGCCGCGCGCCAGGATCGGCAGGGCCTGCTTTTCCGCGGGGCTCAGCGGCCGACGGCGCTGATAGCCGGTCAGCAGGGCGGCGGCGGCGGTGGCGTTGAAGCTGCCGTCGGCCTCGAAGCACCAGGCGTTCAGGGTCACGGCGATGTCGTAGGCATAGCTGTCGTCGCAGGCGAAATAGAAGTCGATGGCGGCGGCGAACTTGCCGTCCGGCCTGAAGAAGACATTGTCGGGGAAATAGTCGGCATGGATCACGCCCGACGGCAGGTCGCGCGGCCAGGCCAGGGCCAGTTGCGCCAGATCGTTGTCGATGGTGGCCGACAGGCCGGGCTTGAGGCCCTCGGCGGCCTTGCGGTGCTTGGCGAACAGCGGCGCCCAGTAGGGCTGGCCCAGGTCGTTGACGCGGCGGCCGCCATAGCCTTCGCCGGCCAGGTGCAGATGGGCCAGGCCTTCGCCGGCCTCGCGGCAGTGGGCGACGGTAGGCTTGCGCACCGACAGGCCCGACAGGAACTCGACCAGGGCGGCGGGCTTGCCGCGAATGGTCTTCAGCGTCCGGCCGGCGCGGTCGGCGACCGGCGTGGCGCTGGGAAAGCCCTTGTCGGCCAGCCAGCGCATCAGGTTCAGGAAATAGGGCAGGTCTTCCGGCGCGGCGCGTTTTTCGTAGACCGTCAGGATGAACCGCCCGGCCTCCGTCTCCAGCAGGAAGTTGGAGTTCTCCACGCCCTCGGCGATGCCCTTGAACGCCAGGGCTTGCCCCAGGTCGAAGTCGGCCAGGAAGGCGGCGAGTTCTTCGTCGGTGATATCGGTATAGACGGCCATGATCCGGGGATGCGTGAGCCGGCGCTGGCGGTCAAGAGGGCGTCAGGTGGTCAGCAGTCTCGGCAGCTTGAACGTGACCGTTTCGCGGGCCTCGATCAGGTCCTCGATAGTGACGTCGAAGCGGGCGGCGATCGCGTCAATGACACCCTGCACCAGATCCTCGGGCGCGGAGGCGCCCGCCGTCAGGCCAACGCGGGAGACGCCTTGGAACCACGACCAGTCCAGGCCGCTGGCGTCATCGATCAGGCGCGCATCCTTGGCCCCGGCCTTCAGGCCCACTTCGGCCAGGCGCACCGAGTTGGAAGAATTGCGCGAGCCGACCACCAGGATCAGCTCCGTCGAGCCGGCCAGGTGCTTGACCGCGTCCTGGCGGTTGGTCGTCGCGTAGCAGATGTCTTCCTTGTGCGGCGCCGCGATGCCGGGGAAGCGGGCCTTCAGCAGGTCGACCATGTCGGCGGTGTCGTCGACCGACAGGGTGGTCTGGGTCAGGAAGGCCACATTGGCGGCGTCCTTGGGGATCCAGGCGCGGGCGTCGTCGATATTCTCGATCAGGGTCACGCTGCCGTCCGGCAGCTGGCCCATCGTGCCGACAACCTCGGGGTGGCCGGCGTGGCCGATCAGCACGATCTCGCGGCCCGAATTGAAGTGCTTCTGCGCCTCGACGTGAACCTTGGAGACCAGCGGGCAGGTGGCGTCCAGATAGATCATCTCGCGCGCCTTGGCCTCGGCCGGCACCGACTTCGGCACGCCGTGGGCCGAGAACACGATCGGGCGATCGTCGGGGGCTTCGGACAGCTCCTCGATGAACACCGCGCCCAGGGCCTTGAGGCGATCGACCACGTGGCGGTTGTGGACGATCTCGTGGCGCACATAGACCGGCGCGCCGAATTTCTCGATCGCACGCTCGACGATCTGGATGGCGCGATCGACACCCGCGCAGAAGCCGCGAGGGCTGGCGAGCACGACGGTGAGCGGCGGACGGACCGGTGTATGGGCGTTCATGCCGCGAACCTAAGCGTTCGACGGCGTATGTGCTAGCGTGACCACTGCATTGCGACGTCACGCATATGCCTTTATCAGGCTGCATGACGCCGACTCAGGGCATGCGCCCCTTCAGGCTCTTCAATTCTGACCGGACGTTTCATGCGCCGTAACACCACGCTCGCGCTCAGCGCTTTTCTGGCCCTTTCGGTCGCCGCGACGGCCACCGTCGGTCACGCGCAGTCGCGTGGCCGGGGCGGTCAGGAACAGGGACAGGGCGGCGACGACGAACAGGCCGGCAAGAAGAAGAAGCGCGACGAAGAGTGGAACCAGCCCAAGGCTCCGCTGCCGCAGCTGCGCAATGCCGGTCCGTGCCCGTATGTGAAGGTGCTGTATGACGCCAGCCGCTTCATCGAGTTCAAGGACGGCAAGGAAAGCCCCTCGGCGACCGGTTTCACCGGCGAGGTTCAGGGCATCTCCTCGGGCTGCGCCTACAAGAGCGACGACCCGATCAATCTTCGCGTCGAGATTCTGTTCCAGCTGGGCCGTGGCCCGCAGGCCGACGGTACGCAGCATACCTATCGCTACTGGGTGGCGGTGACCGAGCGGAACCAGGCTGTCATCGCCAAGGAATATTTCGACCTGCCGATCACCTTCGCGGCCGGTCAGGATCGCGTCTTCGCCACCGAGACGCTGAACACCATCACCATCCCGCGTGCTGACGCCAAGGTCAGCGGCGGCAATTTCGAAGTCCTGGTCGGCTTCGACGTGACGCCGGAAATGGCCGCCTTCAACCGTGAGGGCAAGCGCTTCCGGGTCAACGCCGGCCAGACGGCCCAAGCAGGGACTTCCACCAAGCAATGAGCGATTTGAAGCGGTCCTTGAGCGAGGCGGCCGCGGCCGCTTTCCAGGCCGCCGGACTTTCTCCCGAGTTCGGGCGTGTCACGGCGTCCGACCGGCCAGACCTTGCCGATTTCCAGTGCAACGGCGCCCTCGCGGCCGCCAAGAGCGCCAAGCGCAATCCGCGCGAGATCGCGGTGCAGGTGGTCGATCACCTGAAGGGTGATCCGCGCCTGGCCTCGGTGGAAATCGCCGGCGTCGGCTTCATCAACATGCGCGTCAGCGCCGAAGCTCTCTCGGCTCGCGCCAAGGAGATCGCTGCCGATCCGCGCGTCGGCGCCGAACTGCTCGAAGACTCGCGTCGCGTGCTGATCGACTATGCCGGTCCCAACGTCGCCAAGCCGATGCACGTGGGCCACTTGCGCGCGTCGATCATCGGCGAGTCGATCAAGCGCATCTATCGCTTCCGGGGCGACGACGTGGTGGGCGACGCCCACTTCGGCGACTGGGGCTTCCAGATGGGCCTGCTGATCGTCGCGGTGATGGACGAGCATCCGTTCATCCAGGCCCTGATGGAAAAGCTGCCGGAAGCGCCGCGCGGCTTCACCAAGGCCGACGAGGACAAGGTGCTGGCGGAGTTTGTTCCGCTGATCAGCCTAGCCGATCTGGACCGTCTCTATCCCCTGGCCTCGACTCGCCAGAGGGAAGATCTCGAGTACAAGGAGCGGGCCCGCAAGGCGACCGCCGAGCTGCAGAACGGCCGCTTCGGCTACCGCCTGCTGTGGCGCCACTTCGTCAATGTCAGCCGCGTGGCCCTCGAGCGCGAGTTCCACGCGCTCGGCGTCGACTTCGACCTGTGGAAGGGCGAAAGCGACGTTCAGGAGCTGATCGCGCCCATGGTGCGCCAGCTGGAAGACAAGGGTCTTCTGGTCGAGGACCAGGGCGCGCGCATCGTTCGCGTGTCCCAGGAAGGCGACAAGCGCGACGTGCTTCCGCTGCTGGTGGTGTCGTCTGAAGGTTCGGCCATGTATGGCACGACGGACCTGGCCACGATCCTGGATCGCCGCAGCTCGTTTGATCCGCACCTGATCCTGTATTGCGTCGACCAGCGTCAGGCCGACCACTTCGAGACGGTGTTCCGCGCCGCCTATCTGGCCGGCTACGCCGAGCCGGGCACGCTGGAGCATATCGGCTTTGGCACCATGAACGGCGCTGACGGCAAGCCGTTCAAGACCCGCGCCGGCGGCGTGCTGAAGCTGCACGACCTGATCGAGATGGCCCGCGAAAAGGCCCGCGAGCGCCTGCGCGAAGCCGGCCTCGGCGCCGAACTGTCGGAAGAGGCCTTCGAGGACACCGCCCACAAGGTGGGGATCGCGGCCCTGAAGTTCGCCGACCTGCAGAACTTCCGTGGCACGTCCTATGTCTTCGACCTCGACCGCTTCACCAGCTTCGAGGGCAAGACCGGCCCTTACCTGCTGTACCAGTCGGTGCGCATCAAGAGCGTGCTGCGCAAGGCCGCCGAGGCCGGCGTTCAGGCTGGCCGCATCGTCATCGGCGAGCCGGCCGAGCGGGATCTGGCCATGCTGCTGGACGCCTTCGAGGGCGCTCTCTCGGAAGCCTATGACAAGAAGGCCCCCAACTTCGTCGCGGAACACGCCTACAAGTTGGCCCAGACCTTCTCGAAGTTCTACGCGGCCTGCCCGATCATGAGCGCCGACGACGACGCCACCCGCGCCTCGCGCCTGAACCTGGCCCAGACCACCCTGCGCCAGCTGGTCAGCCACCTGGAGCTGTTGGGCATCGAAGCGCCGGAGCGGATGTAGGGCTTGGCCGAACCTCTGATCTAGGCCGCCTTGGCGGCGGTGGCCTTCTCGCTCACGGTGAAGCGCTTCATCAGCTCGCCCAGCTCTCCGGCTTCGCGGGTCAGGCTGTGGCTGGCCGCGGTGGTCTCCTCGACCATGGCGGCGTTCTGCTGGGTGACGTGATCCATCTGTCCGACCGCAGTATTGACCTCGGCCAGGCCGGTGGCCTGCTGCCGCGCGGCCGACGCGATGGTGCTCACCAGATCCTCGATCCTGCCGAAGTGATCGACGACGCCGGCCAGTTCCTCGCCCACCCGGACCACCAGCCCCACGCTCGTCTTGAACGCTGTCAGACGGCTGGCGATCAGCGTCTTGATCTCCTTGGCGGCGTCGGCCGAGCGCTGGGCCAGGGCCCGCACTTCCTGGGCCACGACCGCGAAGCCGCGACCGGCTTCGCCCGCCCGCGCGGCTTCCACGCCGGCATTGAGGGCCAGCAGGTTGGTCTGGAAGGCGATCTCGTCGATCACCGTGATGATCTGGCCGATCTTCTGGGATGAAGTGTCGATGCGCTCCATGGCCGTCATGGCCTCGGTGGCCACGGCGCTGGACTGGCCCACCATGGCGCGGCTGACCGCCGCCGCCTTCTGGGCTTCGGACGCGTTCTCGGCCGTCTGTCGAATGGTGGCGGTGACTTCATCCAGCGCCGCCGCGGTCTCTTCCAGGCTGGCGGCCTGTTGCTCGGTGCGGCGCGCCAGGTCGTCGGAGGCCGACGAGATCTCGCGCGAGCCGCCGTCGACCGCGCCCGTGCTGACGATCACCTGGCTGATGGCCTGCTCCAGGGTGTCCATCGAACTGTTGAAGTCCTGGCGCAGACGCTCGAAATCCTCGGGGAAGGACTGGGAAATGCGTTGGGACAGGTCGCCCGCCGCCAAGCGGCGCAGACCCTCGCCCAGACTGTCGACCACCCGCTGACGCAGACCGCGCTCTTCAAGTCGCGCCCCTTCGGCGCTTCGGACGCGGGCCAGGGCTTCCTGTTCGTTGTGAGCCTTGGTAGCGGCCTGCCGATCCAGCGAAGCGAGGCGGAACGCAGCAACCGATCGCGCCATGTCGCCGACCTCGTCGGAGCGCTCCTGCAGCGGCACCTCATGGGTGAAGTCGCCTGCCGCCAGCCGCCCCATATAGTTCGACACCTTGGCCAGCGGCGAGACCACGAAGGTGCGCAATGCGCCGGTTCCGATCACCACGACCGCCAGCATCAACAGCGTGGCCAGGGCCAGGAGAACGAAGACGATCTGAGTGGCGCGCTCGGCTTCCCGCACGGACTTGGCTGCGGCCTCGTTGGCCATTGTGGTCAGGCTGTCGATGATCTTGCGGTGGCGCGCATAGATCGGTTCCAGTTCAGCGATCGTCGTATTGATCGCGATGATGTCGCCGGCCCGCAGGGCGGGCGCATAGTCCTTGTCCACCAGCGCCCAGAACGCGTCCATCTCGACCTCAGACCGTTCCAGGGCCGCTTGGGTTTCCTTCGGCAGTTTATAGTTCCGCCAATAGGCTCGCCGTTGATCGTACTGGCCATGAAGGGTTTTCAGGGCGGCCAGCGTGGTCTCCGCCTGGCTGGCGTCCTCGGCGCCGTGGTGCACGATCAGCATCGCCTCCACGAGATAGAGGGGAGGCGGTAGAATATCGGCTAGCAGCTCGTAGGCGTGGGTTTGTTTCTGTGACAGAGGCCCGCCCACCCGCAGTTCCATCAGGGAGAACACCGCCGTGCCCGTGGCCAGGATGAATCCCAGCAGCAGGGCGCCTGCGAAGAGATTGAGCGCGTCTCGAATTCGGAGGGTCATGGTGGGGTCCGCTGTGATGGCCTCCACAGTTCAGCTTGGCATGGTTAACGCGCTGGAAACCTTAACTGCGGCCTTGTGTCTCAGGCGATAGCTCGGCGCCAAATACCCGTTTTGAGTGTTGTGCTCCGAGTGGTGAAATGGGTGTCGCGCTTGACTCCCCGCGCCCCCTCCAGCATTGAGCCGCTGACCCACGCGGGAGACATCGGGATTCGCGTCCCGAGGCCGAAGGCGCAACCGCCCCGGAAACGCTCAGGCAAAAGGACCGCGCGGGTTTAGGAACGCTGGAAAGAGGCAGTCTGAAAGGATTGCCCGCCGAAGGAGCAAGGCCATCTCGCATGGCCGGAATCTCTCAGGTCAAAGGGACAGCGGGGGCGCGATCGTCTGGCGAAAGCCGGGCTTGCAGCGCTGTCCCCGTTTGGAGTCCTCCGCGTGTCCGACCAAGATCTCAAGAAGACGCCCCTGTTCGACGCGCATGTCGCCGCGCAGGGCGGCATCAAGGTTTGACGCGGGCTATGCCATGCCGGTGCAGTACCGCGACGGCGTGCTCAAGGAGCACCTCTGGACCCGCGAGAGCGCCGGGCTGTTCGACGTCTCGCACATGGGCCAGGCCCGGCTGCGCGGCGTGTCGCCGCCTGGGCGGCAAGGCTGGTCTCGGCCGACTATTCCCAGATCGACCTGCGCAGTGCATGGCCCACCTGAGTCCGAGGGCGGCGTGATCGACGACCTGATGACGGCCCGCCCGGACGACGATGGTTTGTTCATCGTGGTCAACGGCGCCTGCAAGGACAACGACTACGCGATCATCGCCAAGGCCCTTGAGGGCGAGGCGACCGTCGAGCGTCTGGAAGACCGGGCGCTGCTGGCGCTGCAGGGACCCGAGGCCGCCGCCGTGCTGGCCGCTCATGTGCCGGAAGCCGCGAGCATGGTGTTCATGGACACGGCGGCCCTGACCGCCTTCGGCGTCGACGCGATCATCTCGCGGTCGGGCTACACCGGCGAGGACGGCTACGAGATCTCGGTGCCCGCAGCTGACGCGACCCGCATCTGGAACACCCTGCTGGAAGACGAGCGCGTGAAGGCCATCGGCCTGGGCGCCCGTGACAGCCTGCGACTGGAAGCCGGCCTGCCGCTGTACGGCCACGACATGGACGAGACCGTGTCGCCGATCGAGGCCGGTATGAACTTCGCCATTGGCAAGTCGCGCCGCGAGGCCGGCGACTATCTGGGCGTCGATCGGATTTCAAAGGAACTGGCCGGCGAGCTGAAGCGCGCGCGGGTCAATCTGCGCGTTCTCGAAGGCGCCCCGCCCGCGAAGGCGCCGAGATCGCCGATGAGACCGGCGCCGTGGTCGGCGTGGTCACCAGCGGCGGCTTCGGCCCCAGCGTCGGCGGCGCCATAGCCATCGGCTTCGTGCCACCCGCGTTGGCGGTGATCGGCGCGCAGCTGAAAGTCATCGTTCGCGGCAAGCCGCAGGCGGCGGAGATCGTGGCCTCGCCGTTCGTTCCCAATCGTTACGTCCGCAAGATCTAAGCGCGACAGCCAAAGGTGGATGCCGGCTTTGGCGTCCGTCGCACGACAGCAAACAGAAAAGGGCCCAGAGCAATGCGCTTTACCAAAGACCATGAATGGGTCGCCGTCGAAGGCGACATCGCCACCGTCGGCATCACCGCCTATGCCGCCGAGCAACTGGGCGACGTGGTGTTCGTCGAGGTTCCCGAAGTCGGCAAGACCGTGAAGCAGGGCGAAGGCCTTGCCGTGGTCGAGAGCGTCAAGGCCGCCTCGGACGTCTATGCCCCGGTGTCGGGCGAGGTGGTCGAAGCCAACACCGCCCTGGGCGACGCGCCCGAAACCGTCAACGCCGTGCCGGAAACCGGCGGCTGGTTCGCCAAGCTCAAGCTGTCGAACCCTTCGGAGGTCGAGGCCCTGATGGACCGCGACGCCTACGAAGCCTTCCTCTCGACGCTTTAAACCCCCGCTCATCCCCGCGAAAGCGGGGACCCATGCGGCCTCCTCAGCTTAGGTCCCCGCTTTCGCGGGGATGAGCGGAAAAAAGATCATGCGTTACCTCCCCCTCACGCCCGACGATCGCGCCGAGATGCTCGGCGTCATCGGCGTGGACTCGATCGACGCCCTGTTCGTCGACGTGCCCGCCTCCGCCCAGCGTTCCGGAACCGTCGACCTGCCGCTGCACGCGGGCGAGTTGGAGGTCGAACGCGAGATGGCGGCGCTGGCCAAGCGCAATCGCTCGGCCGGGGAGGGGCCCTTCTTCTGTGGTGCCGGCGCCTATCGCCACCATGTGCCGGCCACGGTCGACCATCTGATCCAGCGGTCGGAGTTCCTGACCAGCTACACGCCTTACCAGCCGGAAATCGCCCAGGGCACGCTGCAGGTGCTGTTCGAGTTCCAGACCCAGGTCGCAGCCCTGACCGGCATGGAAGTGGCCAACGCCTCGCTCTATGACGGCTCCACCGCCGCCGCCGAGGCGGTGATGATGGCCACCCGCGTCACTCGTCGCAACAAGGCGGTGATGTCGGGCGGCGTCCACCCGCACTATGTCCGCACCACCCAGACCCTGGCCCATGCCGAGGGCATGGAGGTCGTCGCCCTGACCGCCGCCGTCGACGCCGAGGACGCGGTGATCGCCGCCATCGACGCCGGCACCGCCTGCGTCGTGGTCCAGACCCCCAACGTGTTCGGCACCGCCACCGGACGTGACCAAGATCGCCGCCGCCGCCCAAGCCGCCGGCGCGCTGCTGATCGTGGTCACCACTGAGGTCGTGTCGCTGGGCCTGCTGAAGTCGCCCGGCGAGATGGGCGCCGACATCGTCGTGGCCGAGGGCCAGTCGATCGGCAACGGCCTGAACTTCGGCGGTCCCTATGTCGGCCTGTTCGCCTGCAAGGAAAAATACATGCGCCAGGCTCCGGGGCGCCTGTGCGGCGAGACCGTGGACGCCGATGGCCGTCGCGGCTTCGTCCTGACCCTGTCCACCCGCGAACAGCATATCCGCCGCGACAAGGCGACCTCGAACATCTGCACCAACAGTGGCCTCTGCGCCCTGGCCTTCAGCATCCATATGAGCCTGCTGGGCGAGGTGGGGCTGCGGCAACTGGCGGCGATCAACCACGAGAAGGCCCGCGCCCTGCGCGACGCCCTGGCCGCCATCCCCGGCGTGGAGATCCTGACCTCGCGGTTCTTCAACGAGTTCGCCATCCGTGTGCCCGGCAAGGCCGCCGAGGTCGTCGAGACCCTGGCCGGTCACGGGATCATCGCCGGGGTCCCCTTCTCGCGCCTCGACGCCAAGGCCGGCCTTGATGACGTGCTGCTGGTGGCCGCCACCGAGACCACTCTCGATATCGATATCACCTTCTTCTCCAAGGTCCTGGCCAAGGTCATCGCCCAATGAGCATGAACAGCGTTGGACGGCCGACCCGTCCCGAAGCCGCCGCCGCCAATGAGGCGGCCGGCGCTCACGACACCCTGACCGGCGCGCGCGGCCTGTTGCAGGACGAGCCCCTGATCTTTGAACTGGGCGGCTGGCAAAAGACCGGCGTCGATCTGCCGGAGGCCGGCGCCCCCGCCGATGACCTGAGCGGCCTGCTTCGCGCCGCGCCGATCGGCCTTCCGGGTCTCTCCGAGCCCGAGGCCGTGCGCCACTATGTGCGCCTGAGCCAGAAGAACCACGCCATCGATCTGGCCCTGTATCCGCTGGGCTCGTGCACGATGAAGCACAATCCGCGCCTCAACGAGAAGATGGCGCGTCTGCCGGGCTTCTCCGACATCCACCCCCTGCAGCCGCAGTCGACCGTTCAGGGCGCGCTTGCGCTGATGGACCGCCTGGCCCACTGGCTGAAGACCCTGACCGGCATGCCCGCCGTGGCCCTGACGCCCAAGGCCGGCGCCCACGGCGAGCTGTGCGGCCTGCTGGCCATCCGCGCCGCCCACGAGGCCAATGGCCAAGGCCACCGCAAGACTGTCCTGGCTCCGACCAGCGCCCACGGCACCAACCCGGCCACGGCGGCCTTCGTCGGCTACACCGTGGTCGAGATCGCTCAGACCGCCGATGGTCGTGTCGATCTGGCCGATCTGGAGTCCAAGCTCGGCGACCACGTGGCCGCCATCATGGTGACCAACCCCAATACCTGCGGCCTGTTCGAGCGTGACGTCGTCGAGATCGCCCGCCTGACCCACGCCGCGGGGGCCTATTTCTACTGCGACGGCGCCAACTTCAACGCCATCGTCGGCCGGGTGCGCCCGGGCGACCTGGGCGTCGACGCCATGCACATCAACCTGCACAAGACCTTCTCGACGCCCCACGGCGGCGGTGGGCCGGGCGCTGGCCCGGTGGTGCTCAGCGAGGCTCTCGCGCCCTTCGCGCCCACCCCCTGGCTGGTCCATGGCGACGATGGCTTCGCCCTGATCGAACACGCCGGCGAAGAGGGCGCCGAAACCGCCTTTGGCCGGATGAGCGCCTTCCATGGCCAAATGGGTATGTACACCCGCGCCTATGCCTACATGCTCAGCCACGGGGCCGACGGCCTACGCCAGGTGGCCGAGGACGCCGTCCTCAATGCCAACTATCTCAAGGCGCGCCTCTCGGACGTGATGAGCCCGGCCTTCCCGGACGGACCCTGCATGCACGAAGCCCTGTTCGACGACAGCTGGCTGGAAGGCACCGGCGTGACCACGCTCGACTTCGCCAAGGCGATGATCGACGAGGGCTTCCACCCGATGACCATGTACTTCCCGCTGGTCGTCCATGGCGCGATGTTGATCGAGCCGACCGAGACAGAGTCGAAACAGGAACTGGACCGCTTCGTTGTCGCGCTCCGGGCTCTGGCCGGCGCCGCCAAGGCCGGCGATGTCGATCGCTTCAAGGGCGCCCCGTTCCATGCCCCCCTGCGTCGCCTCGACGAGACCCTTGCAGCCCGCAAGCCCCGGTTGAGGTGGAAACCTGTGGCTGAAGCGCCACTGGCGGCCGAATAGAGCAACAGTATTTCGCGACGCGTCGAAAGGGCGCCTTTACGGCGCCCTTATCCCTACACATATCAGGCTCGCGCGCCGGGCTGACTGGATTTTCCAGGGAGCAAGCGGGGCGTGAAATCCGTTAGCCCCGCAATGAACGTTTCAGTCGCCCTCGCCATGCCTCGTGCACGCTTTTCACCAGCCGACGAACTCGCTCGCGAGATCGTGGCGCGCATTCTGCGCGTCGTGCTGGTGACGCTTGGCCTTGTGCTGATCGCGGGCGGAGCGCTGATCGCGCCTCTGCCGGGGCCCCTGGGCCTGCCGCTGACGGTTGTCGGTCTGATGCTGGTGCTGCGCAACTCGTTCAAGGCGCGCAAGCAGTTCGTGCGCTTTCAACACGCCCACCCCAAGATCGTCTTTCCCATCCGCCGGTTGCTGCGCCGCGAGCCCGAGGTGGTTCTGGTCGCCTGGCAACAGGCCCTGCGCATCGAGCGCCTGATCGTGCCGCGTCGCTGGCGCGTGGCGGTCCGCTGGCGCAAGTCGCTCAAGCGCCGCCAACGGTGACGGCCGGCTCCACCGCGATCGATATCAAGCACAAGGTTCGTCGCCGCGCGCGACTGGCCATGCTGCTGCGCGAGTCCGCGGCTCGCGCGTTTCGCTGGATCGCCATCGGCTTCGGATCCCTTGTGATCATCGCCGGCGCCGTCCTGACGCCCCTGCCGGGGCACCTGGGCCTACCCTTGCTGGTCATCGGCCTGATGATCGTGCTGCGTTACTCGATCCAGGCCCGCAAGACCTTCATCCGCTGGCAAAAGCGGCACCCTGCTGGTGTTCCCGATCTCGCCGCCTGATGCGCCGCGAGCCGGAGGTGCTGCTGGTGGTCTGGCAGCAATTGCTGCGGACCGAGAAGATGATCCTGCGCAAGGCGCGCTGGCGGGTGCTCAAGCAGAGCCGCAAGCACGCCAAGCGCTACTGGCGCCGGAAATGGCCGAAGGCGGCGACCGCCTAGGCCGAGCCCGTTCCGCAGGTGTTGGCGTCCTGGGAGTCTCGCAGAGGTTGGTCTGTTATCGTGGCGGGCGGCCGTCGTCGCCACGGTAGGGGCAGAAAAAGGGCGCGAACCGGATCGGTTCGCGCCCTTATCTTTTTAGCCCGATAACCCGAAGCTACTGGAGCTTCGCGCCCATCTGGCCGATGGCCTGGTCGACCAGCGGATCGCTCTTCAGACCCACGAGACGCGCGCTGAGCACGGCTTCGGCGGCCTGGGCGGCGAGGTCGACGGCCGCAGCCTTGACGTCCGCGGTGGCCTGGGCCTCGGCCTGGGCGATCTTGCGCTCAGCCATTTCGGCGCGGCGCTTGATCTGCTCTTCCAGCTTTTCCTTGGCTTCCTCGGCCAGACGCTTGGCGTCGGCCTTGGCGGCTTCGATCATGCCGGCGGCCTGACGTTCGGCGTCCTCGCGCTGGGCCTTCACGTCAGCGAGCAGGGCCTGGGCCTCTTCCCGCAGTTGCTGGGCTTCGTCGAGTTCGGCCTTGATCTTGGCGGCATGGGCGTCGAGCGCGGTGAACAGGGCGCCGGGGATGACCTTGAGCACGACCAGCAGGCCAATGAACAGGACCAGAGCCACCAGGACCCAGAGCTCGGGGTTGGAGAGGCTGAAAAGGGACTCGTGTTCCATCGTCATCTCTCCTTAGGCCAGAGCCGCTTTGAGTTCGGCGGCCGTGGCCGCCTTACCCGTTAGCTTCTCGACGATGGCGCCGGCCGTATCCGAGGCCACGGCGGCGACATGGCTCATGGCCTTGTCGCGCGCAGCCTGGATGTCGGCCTCGGCGGCCGCCAGCTTCTCAGCCAGCACCGCTTCTTCCTTCGCCTGACGTTCGGCGGCCGAGGCCGAAGCCTTGGCCTTCGCGTCCGCCGCGGTCCGTTGGGCCGAAGCGCGAGCTTCGGCGACCTCGGTCGCGGCCGCGCGGGCCTGGACCTCGGCTTCGTCCTTCAGACGACGGGCGTCGGCGATGTCGCCGGCGATCTTGGCGCCGCGAGTCTCAATGGCGCCGCTGACCCGGGGCAGCAGCCCCTTGGACAGCACCGCGTAGAGGACGGCGAAGATGAGCAGCAGCCAAACAATCTGGCCGCCCCAGTGCTCGAACTGCAGCTGCGGAAGTCCGCCGCCACCGTGAGCCTCGGGCGCGCCAGTCGTTTCGACCGTGCCGTGGGGTTCCGTCGCCATGGGCGAAGTCGCCTCTTTAGCTAGGGATTAGGAGAAGAGGATCAGGAAGGCGATGACCAGGGCGAAGATGCCCAGGGCTTCGGTCAGCGCCATGCCGAGGAACAGCATGGGGCGTTCTTGAGCGGCGGCGGTCGGGTTACGCAGAGCGCCTTGGAAGTAGTTGCCGAACATCACGCCCAGGCCAACGCCCGCGCCGATCATGCCGAGCATGGCCAGGCCAGCGCCGATGTACTTTGCTGCAGCAGCGTCCATGATTGAAACTCGTTGGGGTGAAGGTAGTGTCGTGGGCTTGGCTTTAGTGGCCGTGGCCCAGATTGACCACATCATTCAGGTAGATGCAGGTCAGAACAGCGAAGACGAAGGCCTGCAGGAAGGCCACGAGGAATTCCAGCGCGGTCAGGGCCGTGGTCATGGCCAGCGACATGGCGCCGACCGGGACCCCGACCATCCAGCCGAGGGCGACGACGAAGCCGGCGAAGATCTTCAGAACCACGCGCCGCCCAGCATGTTGCCGAACAGACGAAGGGCCAGGGTGATCGGGCGGATCAGGAACGACAGGATCTCGATCGGCACCAGCAGGAAATACAGCGGCCACGGCACGCCCGACGGGGCGAACAGCTTGAAGAACTTGAAGCCGTTCTTGGCGAAGCCGACAGCGACGACGGTCAGGATGACCATCAGGCCCAGGGTCAGGGTGACGGCGATCTGCGAGGTGGCGGTGAAGCCGGCGAAGGTGCCCGAGAAGCCGAACAGCATGCCCTGCAGGTTCATGAACAGCACGAAGGCGAACAGGGTGAACACGAAGGGCAGGTACTTCTTGCCGTCGTGGCCGATGATCGAGTTCGGTCAGGCCGTTGACCAGGCCGATACAGCAGCTCGCCGACGGTCTGCCGACGGCCCGGCACCACGGCGGCCTTGGCCGAGGCGAGGCGTAGACCGCGATGACGGTCAGCGTGGCGGCCAGCAGCATGGCGCCCACGGAATTGGTGATCGACAGGTCGATCGCTTGGCCGAACAAAGCCGCGGTCGGCAGTGCCACGATCTTCTGGATCTGGAACTGGTGCATCAGATCGGCCATTGGCCCTGGTCTCTCTTCTGCTTGGGGGCGGTAGACCCGCCTCCCGTGTCTTCGCCGGCCTGCTCGCTGGGAGCTTCGGCCGACGCCTGCGCGCTCAGTTTCGCCGCCTTGCGGACGACGGAGAATATCGCCAGCCCCATGCCGATCAGCAGACCGCCGACCATGCCCCAGGGCTGAGTTCCGACGAACCGATCGAGCAACCAGCCAAAGCCGAGCCCCACCAGAACGCCGCCGATCAAATCCGCCAGAAGCCGATAGCCGTCCTGAGACGATTTTTCATGCTCCGCGCGCACCGGCTGTTCCGCCGCCTTCTTGGCCTCGAACGCGTCGAGCCGAGCGTCGAGGCTTTTTAGAGCCTTGTCGTTCGGTTCGTCGGCCTTGGGCATGGGAGCGGTCAGGTCCGAAAACGCCCGCTGCCGCTCCCCGAAAGAGGCGGATTTCCGGCCGGCTTGATCGCGGCGGAACCTATAGGGCTCGCTGCGGTGCGTCAAGGTTGCCGCGGCGCCTTACAAGCGTCTGTATAATAAGACGTTTTACGCTGCGGCGCCTTCCGGCGGGCAAAACCTTGCGGTCTTGCGACAAGCCGCGCCGTTCAAGCGCGGAAACCGGCCCCTGGGCTTCCGTAGAGGGAACGAAAACCCCTTCCCCCTCTGGCGGCGAGACAAATAGAGCACTTCTCCGCGTATCTGTTACGCGCGCGTGGGATGCCGCATTGCCTTTTTGGGAATTTTGGGGTCTTAGAGCCGCGTCTTTCCCTTAGCCAGAAGATTCATGTCGCATCTGAAGAACACCGGTTTCTCCGATCGTATCTCCGCCGCCGCCGAGGCCAAGAAGGCCATGCTGGCGAAAATGAAGCCCAAGCCCACCGTTACGGATCCCAATTTCGACAAGCGCGAAGAGCTTCGCGCCGCCGAACTGGAAGCCGTGCGCGCGGCGCGCGCCGAGGCGCGCGAGGCTGTTCGCCTCGAGCAACTTGCCAAACAGGAGGCGATCCTGGCGGCCAAGCGCGCCGAGCGTAAGGAACGCAAGACCGACGCCGCCGCTGAGCAGCGGATGCGCAAGGAAGAGAAGGCCGCCCAGCGCGAGCAGCTTCGTTCCTTGGGCCGCACCAGCAAGAGCGCCCGCGCTCACGAATGGGGCAACCTGATCGGCTGATCGGGCGGGAAGGAGCCTTCGGCTCTTTCCATCTCCTTCTCGAGCCCAGACTCGACCGCATGGTCCTGGCTCATCGAGCCTGCCATGCGGGAGGGCCGGCCTTGCACTTTCCCCCTACCGAACTGTTGGCGACGCTGTTCGCCGTCGCGGCGATCGCCGGGGCCTTCGACGCCATAGCCGGCGGCGGCGGGCTCTTGACCGTGCCGGCCCTGCTGCTGGCGGGCCTGAATCCCGTCGCCGCCCTGGGCACCAACAAGCTGCAGGGCGCCATCAGCGCCATTTCCTCTACCAGCGCCTTTGCCCGAAGGGGTCTGATCGACTGGAAAACCGCCCTGCCGGTCGCCGGCTCGGCCGCGATCGCCGGCCTGTGTGGCGCGCTCTGCGCCAGTCTGCTGTCGCCCAAGGTGCTGGCGGCGCTGGTGCCGGTGCTGCTGATTCTGATCGCGCTCTATTTCGGCCTGTCGCGCGCGCTCAAGACCGAGGACGCCCTTCCGCGCGCGCCGATGTGGGCGGTCGTCGCCTTCGTGATTCCGATCGTCGGCTTCTATGACGGCATCTTCGGTCCCGGCGCGGGCGCTTTCTACATGGTCGCCATCGTGACCCTGCTGGGCTACGGCGCGCTGAAGGCGACGGCCCACACCAAGCTGGCCAACGCCGCCAGCAACCTGGGCAGCCTGGCCCTCTTCATCCTCAAGGGCGCGGTCGTCTGGCCGATAGGCCTGACGATGGCGGCGGGCGCCTTCATCGGAGCCCAGATCGGATCGCGACTGGCCATGCGCTTTGGACCCAGGCTGATCCGGCCGCTGCTGGTGACGATCTCGTGCCTGATGGCGGTGAAGCTGCTGGCCGATCCGACCAATCCGCTGCGGCACGCGGTCGTGGGGCTGTTCGGCGGGTAGTCCAAGACCCTCCCCCTAGCGGGGGAGGCGGCCGAAGGCCGGTGGGGGAAGTCGGCAATGACTTAACCGTCACTTCCCCCGCCGTCGGAGGAGTTTATTCTCGGGCCGGCCTCTGGCCGGTCCCAGGGGCCGACACCTCCCCCGCTAGGGGGAGGATTTGCTTACTGCGCCGCGACCAGCTGCTCGGCGGTCGACAGATCCACGCTGACCAGTTGGCTCACGCCCCGCTCGCCCATGGTCACGCCGAACAGTCGGTCCATCCGGCTCATGGTCACCGGGTTGTGGGTGATGGCGATGAAGCGCGTCTGGGTGCGGCGGCGCATCTCGTCGAGCATGTTGCAGTAGCGGTCAACATTGGCGTCATCCAGCGGGGCGTCGACTTCGTCGAGCACGCAGATCGGGGCCGGATTGGCCAGGAACACGCCGAAGATCAGGGCCGAGGCCGTCAGCGCCTGCTCGCCGCCGCTCATCAGGCTCATGCTGGCCATGCGTTTGCCGGGCGGGCAGGCATAAATCTCCAGCCCGGCTTCCAGCGGATCGTCGCTCTCGATCAGCCGCAGCTCGGCCTGGCCGCCGCCGAACAGGGCCTGGAACAGGGTCTGGAAATGGCCGTTGATCACCTCGAAGGCGGCCAGCAGGCGCTCGCGGCCCTCGGCGTTCAGCTCCTCGATGCCGGCCCGCAGCTTGCCGACCGCGCCGGACAGGTCGGCCCGCTCGGTGCGCATGGTCTCCAGGCGCGCGGCGTATTCCTGGGCCTCTTCCTCGGCCCGCAGGTTCACCGGTCCTATGGCGTCGCGTTCGCGTTCAAGGGCGAACAGGTGCGCCTCGACCCCGGCGGCGTCCTTGGGGATGGCCACGGCCTCGCCCGCGACATGGCGGCCCAGTTCCTCGGGCTCCATGCTTGGACCGACTCACGGATGTTGCCGGCGATCTCGCCGAACCGCTCGCGGGCGCCATCCAGGTGGGCCACCAGGGCGGCGCGGCGTTCGCGGGCCTCGCCGGCGGCCTGGTCGGCGGCGCGAGCGGCGCGGTCGGCGGTCAGGCGCGCGGTCTCGGCCTCTTCCAGGGCGTCGCTGGCCTTGGCGCGGCGGGCCTCGGCGGCGCCGAACTCGTCCAGCAGGACCAGCAGCCTCGCCTTCAGGACAGCCGGCGCCTCGCGGGCGGCCTCGAGGGCGGCGGCGGCCTTGATCCGGTCGGCGTCCAGAACGGCGGTGCGCTTGCCGGCGGCCTCGGCCCGACGCGCCCAGTCACCGTGATCGCGCTCCAGGCCTTCCAGTCGGCGTTGGCGGCCCGCGCGCTCGCGGGTTTCGATGTCCAGCGCGGCGCGCGCCGCGGCGGCGGCCTCACGCGCGGCGGCCGAAGCCTGTCGCGCTTCGGCCAGTTGCGGCGCGAGCCGCCGGCGCCGGCGGCGCCGGCATGCTCGGCCCGCACGGCGATCAGGGCCGTCTCGGCTTCTGCGTGCTCGGCCTGGAAGCGGGCGATGGTTTCGTCCAGCGACTGGGCGCGGGCGGCGCGCAGGGCGGCCTGGCGCTCGAACTGGGCGACGGCGTCGCGGGCTCCGGCCATCAGGCGCTCGGCGTCGGGCGGGCCTCGACATCATGGCGGTGAAATGCTCGAGCGCGATGGTCGAGATCAGCATGGCCATCGGGCCGCGCGTGCGGGCGAAGGTGGTGCGCTGACGGATCTCGGCCTCGACCTCGGCGGCCGGGTCGCGGCTCCGGCCGCACGGCGGCGGCGTTCAGACCGCCGTGCATTGCGTCGCGTCGAATGGATCGCTTCCTGGGCGACGAAGCCGCTGTCGCGGCGACGAGCGGTCTTGTGCAGCCGATCGCCGTCGGCGCGTTCGACCACGGTCCGTGAAGGCCAGACGCGCGGCCAGTTCCGCCGGTGCCTTGACCAAAGGGGCCAGCGCCTGGGCGCCGTCGGGCCAGACCTGCGTCGTGGCCTCGGCTCCGCCCCAGTAGGAGGGCGCGCGAGCATCCAGGGCCGCGTCGAGGTCATCGCCCAAGGCGGCGGCGAGGGCGGCGCCATAGCCTTTGTCCGGTGAAACGGCGTCGAGGGCAGGGGCATGACCGCTTTTGCTGCGCGGCGCGGTCAGCTGGGCCAGACCCCGGGCTTCGGTGCGCAGGCGGCCCAACTGGTCTTCCAGGCTGCGCGCCAACTGGCGGGCCATGGCCTCCTGCTCGGCGGCCTTGGCGCGGTCTGCCTCGGCGGCTTCCAGGGCGGCGCGGGCGGCGGTCAGGGCGGCTTCGGCGTTGGTGAAACGCTGGCGAGCGTCGGCGGCGGCGGGATCGATCTCGGGGCCGACAGCGGCGCGTTCGGCCTTGGCCTGGTCCAGCGCGCGGACGGTGCGAGCCAGACGGCCCTCGGCGTCGGCCAGCCGGGCGGCGGCGGCGCGGGCCCGGGCGTCCTCGGCGGCGGCGCGGGCGGCCAGCTGCGGACCACGGCCTCGGCGTCGGCGCGCGCCTCTTCGGCGGCCTTGGCGGCGGCGGCCAGTTCGGGGCCCCGCTCGGGCGCCGCCGCGACCTGGGCGCGGACCTCGCTCAGTTCGGCGTCGAGGCGGGCCAAAGCCTGGGCGGCGTCTTGCTGGACCTGGGCTTCGCGGGTCCGGTCATCGTCGATGCGGGCGAGGTCGGCCGACAGGCGCTCGAACTCTGCGGCGGCGGCTTCGGCCTCGCGCTCGGCGCGGTCCTTCTGGATGGCCAGTTGGCCCAGCACCGCCTGGGCGATGGTCGCTTCCTCGCGCAGGGGCGGCATGGCGGCCTCGGCGCGGGTGATCTCGACCTGGGCGGCGGCGGCCGCGCGGGCGGTGTCCTCGACATCGCGCACGGCCTGGGTGACGTCGGTCTGGACGCGATGCAGCGTGTCGCGGGCCTCGCTCCAGCGCGCGAACAGCACCGCGCCCTGCACCGCACGGATCTCCGACGACAGGCGCTTGTATTTCTCGGCCTGGCGGGCTTCCCGGCGAAGCCGGTTCAGCGCCGTCTCGAGCTCGCGCGCCACGTCTTCCAGCCGCGAGAGATTGGTCTCGGCGGCCCGCAGGCGCAGTTCGGCTTCGTGGCGACGGGTATGCAACCCCGAGACGCCGGCGGCCTCTTCCAGGATGCGGCGGCGGTTTTGCGGCTTGGCGCCGATCAGCTCGCTGATCTGGCCCTGGCGCACCAGGGCCGGTGAGTTGGCCCCGGTCGAGGCGTCGGCGAACAGCAACTGCACGTCGCGGGCCCGCACTTCGCGGCCATTGATGCGATAGGTCGAGCCTTCGCCCCGGTCGATGCGGCGGACGACTTCCAGCACCGGATCGTCATTGAACTGGGCCGGCGCGGTGCGGTCGGCGTTGTCGATGGTCAGGGTGACGTCGGCGTGATTGCGGGCGGGACGATTACCGCTGCCAGCGAAGATCACGTCGTCCATGCCGCCGGCCCGCATGGCCTTGGCCGAATTGGCGCCCATCACCCAGCGCAGGGCTTCCAGCAGGTTGGACTTGCCGCAGCCATTGGGGCCGACAATGCCCGTCAGGCCCGGCTCGATCCGAAACTCGGTCGGCTCGACGAAGGACTTGAAGCCCGAAAGGCGCAGGCGCTGGAACTGCACTGTGGCGGTCCCTCCCGCCTCAGCCCTTGAGCGCCGAGGCGAGGGCGCTCGAGAGCATTTCCGGGCTGGTCTTCTCGGGCATCTTCTTGCCGGCGACAAAGAAGGTCGGCGTCATGTCGATCTGGTCGCGGACGGCCGCCTTGCTCACCCGGGCGTTCAGCGCGTCCAGCGCCTTCTGGTCGGACAGGGCGGCGGCGACCTGGGCCTCGGTGCGACCAAACGACTTGCCGATGGCCATCAGGCCTTCGTACAGCTGGCCGCTTTCATAGATGGCGGTCTGCTGGGCGAAGACCGCGTCCAGCACGGCGAAATAGCGGCCCGGCACGCTGCGGGCCAGCAGGAAGCCGGCCGCCGCGAACTCCGGCGGCTGGGTCAGGAACTCGCGGAACACCAGCCGCGCCTTGCCAGGATCGATGAAGCTCTTCTTCACGCTCGGCAGAACCATCGTCCACCAGTGCGCGCAGTGCGGACAGCTGGCCGAGGCGTAGACCACCAACTGCACCGGGGCCTTGGGCGAGCCCAGGACCATGTCGCCCTCGGCCGGCGGCAGGGCACCGGCGCGCGCCAGGGCCGGGCTCGCCGAGAGGGCGAGGCCGGTGGCGATCAGCGCGCGACGGTCGAGGGACAAGGCCGGCCCGCCCTACTTGGAGGCTTCGGCGATGGCGGCGTCCAGCTGGGCCAGGCTGGCCTCGCCGCCCTCGGGACCGCCCACCTTCTTGCCGTTGACGACAAAGGTCGGGGTGCCCTGGATCGACTGTTCCTTGCTGTATTTCTCGACCCGGCTGTTGATGGCCTTCAGGGCCTTCTCGTCGCTGACGCAGGCGTTGAACTTGGCTTCGTCCATGCCGGCCGACTGGGCGATGCGCACCAGCACTTCGCGGAACTGGCCGGTGGTGAACATCTCTTCCTGCGAGCGGTAGACCGAGTCGACGACCTGGAAATATTTGTCCTTGCCGGCGCAGCGGGCCATCAGGAACGAGGCGGCGGCCACTTCGGCGGGCGCGGTGAGGATCTCGCGATAGACGTAGTTGACCTTGCCGGTGTCGACATACTTGGCCTTGAAGGCCGGATAGACGTCGGCGTTCCAGCGCGCGCAGTGCGAGCATGTGGCCGAGGCGTATTCAATCACCGTGACCTTGGCGTTCGCATTGCCCAGGGTCATGTCGTCGGCGGTGACCGCGTCCTTCTTGGCGCAGCCGGCGAGGGCGACGCCCAGCGAGGCGGTGAGGGCGACGGCGGTCAGGAGCCGGCGGGTCAGCGGACGCATGGTCGATCTTCCTTGAAGCAAGAACAGCAGAGTTAAGCGCGATTCTTAAAGCCGCGCGAAAAGGGCGGGGATAAGGCCTTGGCATGAGCGCAATCGTCGCGCGGTTGTCAATCCGCCCCCATCACGGCTGCATGTCATGAGGGCTCGTTGCGCATCACGCCGCGCCCCAGTTTCATCAGCGCGTCCTTGAGCCCGCCGTCGGGCTGGTCGGCCAGGCTGTCGGCTAACTTACGCTCCAGCGCGGCATCCAGCGGCGGCTTGCGGCGCGGGCGCTGGACGGGCGGCGGGGCGGTGTTGCTCAGCGGGCCCTGGACGATGCGCAGGCGGGTCACGGCGCCCTTGCCCAGCAGCATGTCGAGGCGGGCGGTGATCTGCGGGGCCTGGTGCTGGATCAGCGAGGCCACGGGCCCGTCGACGCGCAGTTCCAGAGCGCCGCCGGCGCCGTTGCGGCCCTTGATGATGCGCACGGGCTCGGTGCGGCGGGCCAGGGTCTCGCCGACGATTTCCTTCCAGCGGGTCTGCAGGGCGGCCGGGCCCTGGCCATATTTTTCCTCAAGCGCCCGCAGCAGCGGCGCCAGGTTCTTGCCCGCTGGGGGCGAGGGGCGGATCTGCGGCCGCGTGCGCCGCTGGCGCAGGATCGCGAGGGCTTCTTCGGCGGTGGGCAGGGGGCGGCGGGCCATGGCCGGAAGTTAGCACGAGGGCTTCGCGGAGGGCGAGGTTTTGAGGTAGGCGAGACATATGATCCACCGTGAAGCCCTCCGCTCGGCCCTGCTCGCCTGGTACGACCGCCAGGCCCGCGCCCTGGCCTGGCGGGTGGGGCCGGCCGACCGCCGCGACGGCGTGCGCAGCGATCCCTATCGGGTCTGGCTGTCGGAGGTGATGCTGCAGCAGACCACGGTGCCGCACGCCACGCCCTATTTTCTGAGCTTCACCGAGCGGTGGCCCACGGTCTCGGCTCTGGCCGCCGTGGATGACGGGGAACTGATGGGCGCCTGGGCCGGACTTGGCTACTACGCCCGGGCCCGCAACCTGCTGGCCTGCGCCCGGGCCGTGGCAGCCGATCATGGCGGTGTCTTTCCCGACACGGAGGAAGGCCTGCGCGCCCTGCCGGGTGTCGGCGCCTATACCGCCGCCGCCGTCGCGGCCATCGCCTTTGACCGGGAGGCCAATGTGGTCGACGGCAATGTCGAGCGGGTGATGGCTCGCCTGTTCGCGGTGGAGACGCCCGTGCCGGACGCCAAGCCGGAACTGAAGGCCCTTGCGGGGTCGCTGGTCACCGCCGAGCGGCCCGGTGACTGGGCGCAGGCGCTGATGGATCTGGGGGCCACGGTCTGCCGGCCCAAGAGCCCGCTCTGTAACCTGTGCCCGATCTCGGCGTGGTGCGAAGGCCTCAAGACCGGCGCGCCGGAGACCTATCCGCGCAAGACGAAGAAGGCCGACCGGCCGCGGCGGTACGGCGTGGCCTGGCTATTGACCCGGGGCGATGACGTGGCCCTGGTCCGCCGCCCGCCCAAGGGGTTGCTGGGCGGCATGCTGGGCCTGCCGACCAGCGACTGGCGCTCGACGCCCTGGTCGGATGACGAGGCGGTCGCCGCCGCCCCGGTCGCCGCCGCCTGGCGCGACCGGGGCGCGGTCGAGCACGTCTTCACGCACTTTTCCCTTACCTTGCGGGTGTTTGCCGCCGACGGCGTCAACGACGGCGACTTCGTCTGGACGCCGCGCCAGGGTCTGGGCGCCCTGCCCAGCGTGTTCCTGAAGGCGGCGCTGGCGGGCGAGCGGTTGATCTAGGGGATCAGTCGCTCTTCCCGAAGCCGTTCGAACAGCGCCAGGAACGCATCCTCCGTGGGCTGGTAGCCCGTAAAGCCCAGACGGCGGCTGCGGGTCATGTCGGCGATCACCTCGATTGGCCGCCCGAGGTCGGCGTCGGTGTGCCAGGGCGACGCCAGACGGCTGATGTCGCGCTCAACCAGGTCGTGGCGGTCGGCCAGACTGGCCCAGAGCTGAGCGTCGCCGGCCATCTGGCGCTCCAGCGGAATGATTTCGCCGTCGAACTGAGCGGCCTCCAGTCCGAACCAGGCGGCCAGCCGCTCCCACATCCAGCTCCAGCGGAAGACGTCGCCATTGACGACGTTGAACGCCTGGTTGGCCGCAGCCGGGGTGGTCGAGGCCCACAGCAGGTGGCGCGCCAGCTGGCCGGCGTCGGTCATGTCGGTCAGGCCGTTCCACTGGGCGGCCGATCCGGGGAAGCGGAACGGCCGGCCGGTCTCGCGGCACAGGCTGGCATAGACCGCCAGGGTCTGGCCCATGTTCATGGCGTTGCCGATCGCGTGGCCGATCACTGTGTGAGGCCGGTGGACGCTCCAGGTGAAGCCGTCGCGTTCGGCTGCCGCGAAGACCTCGTCTTCCTGGGCGTAGTAGAAGTTGTCGACCGCCAGCCGGGCCTGCTCTTCGCGGAACGGCGTCTGGGGCAGCACGCCCTTACCGTAGGCCTCGAACGGGCCGAGATAGTGCTTCAGCCCGGTGACCAGGGCTACGTGCCGCACCGAGCCGGCCGGCCGCAGCGCGTCCAGCAGATTGCGGACCATGGCCCCGTTTACGCGGATGTTCTCGGCCTCGCTGGCCTGCCGCGCCCAGGTGGTGATGAAGACATGGCTGGGCCGCGCGTCGACCAGGGCCTTGGCCAGCCCGACCGGATCCTGCAGGTCGGCGGCCAGCGGCGTCGCGCCGGGTTGAGCGAGGGGCTTGCGCGACAGGGCGATCACGGGCCATCCGGCGTCCGCCAACTGTCCGACCGTGGCCTGGCCGACGATGCCTGTCGCTCCCACCACCAGTGCGTTATGCGTCATGACCTTGCTCCTTCGTCAGGAGGGGCAGTTAGCGATGATGGCGCCGCGCTTCCAGACGGCACCAAAAGGTGCCCAGCCTATGGATAGCGGAACCCCGGACGAGGCCTGGCGCGAGGATTGCGCGCCGCGGCGGATCATCGAGCTGTTCGCCACCAAGTGGACCAGCATGGTGCTGCATACGCTTCATGCGCGGCACGGGGGCCGTTGCCGCTCCGGCGTGCTGCTGCGCAGCCTGCCGGGCATTTCTAAGAAGATGCTGACCCAGACCCTGCGGGATATGGAGGCCAGCGGCCTGATCGAGCGCCGCGACCACCAGACCGTTCCGCCCAGCGTCGACTACGGCCTAACGCCTCTGGGCCAGCGCTTCGTCGAGCCGGTGGATCTGCTCTATGACTGGGGGCGCCGCAACGGCGACGCTCTGGACGCCCTGAACGTCAGGCCGACCTCCCGTCGGCGTACGGCCTAGTTCATCCCCGCCCGCACCTTGCTGCGCAGCACGTCGATCGGCGCGAGGCCCTTGTCGGACTTGAAGTGCCAGTAGGTCCAGCCGTTGCAGGCGGGGGCGTTCTCGAACAGGGCCCCCATCTTGTGGATCGATCCGCTGAGCGCGCCCGCGACCAGCGATCCGTCGGCCCGGACCCGCGCCTCGGCGCCCTTGGAGCAGAACAGGGTGTCGCCGGGGCTGAGCAGGCCGCTCTCGACGATCGTGCCGAACGGCACGCGTGGCTCCGAACGCTTGGAGCCCATGACGTCCAGGTCTTCTGGGGCGATCGGCACGACCTTGGCGATGCGGGTCTTGGCGTGCTCGATATATTCGGCTTCGCGTTCGATGCCCACAAAGCGGCGGCCCAGGCGCTTGGCGGCGGCGCCGGTGGTGCCCACGCCGAAGAACGGATCCAGGATCACGTCGCCCGGCTTGGTGGTCGACATGATCACCCGATAGAGCAGGGCCTCCGGCTTCTGGGTCGGGTGGGCCTTGTTGCCGTCGGCGCCCTTGATGCGTTCCTCGCCGGTGCACAGCGGGATGGTCCAGTCCGAGCGCATCTGCACCTCGTCATTGGCCATCTTCATGGCGTCGTAGTTGAAGGTGTAGCGCTTGGCGCCGCGGCTCTTGGCGGCCCAGATCAGCGTCTCGTGGGCGTTGGCGAAGCGGGTGCCCTTGAAGTTCGGCATCGGGTTGGTCTTGCGCCAGATGACGTCGTTGAGGATCCAGAATCCCAGGTCCTGCACGGCCACGCCGACGCGGAAGATGTTGTGATAGCTGCCGATCACCCAGATCGCGCCGTCGTCCTTCAGCACCCGGCGGGCGGCCTTCAGCCATTCGCGGGTGAACTTGTCGTAGGCGGCGAAGCTCTCGAACTGGTCCCAGTGGTCGTCGACCGCGTCGACCTTGGAATTGTCGGGACGCAGCAGGTCGCCGCCCAGCTGCAGATTGTAGGGCGGATCGGCGAAGATCAGGTCGACCGACTTCTCGGGCAAGGCGTTCATCGCCTCGATGCAGTCGCCCTGAATGATGGTTTCCGGCCCGAAGGTCATGTCCGCGTCCCTAAGAAAGAGAGCGGAATCATGAGTCTTTCTGGTAAACGGGTCGTGTGGAAGCGTGGTTACCGGCGCGTTAACCGAGCACTTCTGGCCGGGAATCCACAGGCGATTCACTGGCCAGCGCCGCCTTGACCGGGGCCCAGCTCATTCGGTGGATCGGCGACGGGCCCAGCCGGCGCAGACCCTCGACATGGATGGGCGCGTGATAGCCCTTGTGCCCGGCGAAGCCGTAGCCGGGATACAGGCCGTCCATCTCGACCATGATCCGGTCGCGGGCTTCCTTGGCCAGGATCGAGGCCGCCGCGATCGAGCACGACAGGCTGTCGCCCTTGATCACGGTCCTGATCGGGCAGGGCAGCTTGAAGGCGTAGTTTCCATCCACCAGGGCGAAGGCCGGCGTCACCGCCAGCGCCTCGATGGCCCGGCACATGGCCAGGCCGGCCGCGTGCAGGATGTTGAGCTCTTCGATCTCCTCGATGCTGGCCAAGCCCACGCCCCAGGCGATGGCCGTTTCCTTGATCTCGATCTCCAGGGCCGCGCGGGCCTTGGCCGACAGCTTCTTGGAGTCGTTGAGGCCCTTGGGCACGCGGGCGGGATCCAGGATCACCGCCCCGACGCTGACCGGCCCGGCCCACGGGCCACGGCCGGCCTCGTCCACCCCGCAGACCGGTCCGGGTCCGCAGGCCAGTTCCAGCATCATGTCGGGACCGGGAGGCATGGGGCGATGCATAGGCAGATTTGCCGGGGTTGTGAATGCCGCCGCCGCGCCTAGTTTTGGCCTTGTCCCGTTGATGAGGTCGGCCATGGCTCCGCGCAGATATTTCGCCCTCGCCGCCCTGGCCGCGACCCTGCTGACCGCTTCGGCTGGCGGCGCGGCCGAGAAGCCGTGGCGGCTGGTGTGGTCCGACGAGTTTGACGGCGCCCGCCTGGACCTCGACGAAGTGGTCCCACGCCGTCGATTGCGGCGGCGGCGGCAACGACGAGCGCCAGTGCTACACCGACGCGCCCGACATCGTGACGGTCCGGGACGGCCTGCTGCGCCTGACCGCCGTCAAGCGCCCGACGACCGCCATCGCCAATCCGTGGGGACCGACTGATGGACCGCTGAAGACCGGGGCCTATGCCTCGGGCAAGATCCTGACCAAGGGCAAGGCCGCGTGGCGCTATGGCCGCATCGAGGCGCGGGCCCGGGTTCCCGGCGGCCAGGGCGTGTGGCCGGCCATCTGGATGCTGCCCGAGACCGAGGCCTATGGCGGCTGGCCCCGGTCGGGCGAAATCGACATCCTGGAGACCATCAATCTGGGCGCGCCGTGCGAGACCTGCGACGGCGGGCGCGAGAACCGGATCTTCGGTACGATCCATTTCGGCAAGGGCGGTGGTCCCGATCACCGCCACTGGGGCGGCCAGACGGCGCCCGCCCCCTCGGCCGACGGCTTCCACGTCTATGCGGTGGAGTGGTCGCCCGGGCGGATCGACTGGTTCGTGGACGGCGTCCGCTATTTCGCGGCCACGGCGGAGGACTGGAAGCCCGTCGACGGCGCGGCCGGCCCCGCCCCGTTCGACCAGCCCTTCCACCTGATCCTCAACCTCGCCTTCGGCGGCCGCTGGCCCGAGGGCGCGAACGCCAGGGGGGTGGACGAAGCGGCCCTGCCCGCGACGATGGAGGTGGACTGGGTGCGGGTCAGTCAGCGCTAGGGGGATTGGCGGTTTCCTTTTCGTCACTTGCCGCTGTGCGCCTCTAGGTCCTCCCCCTAGCGGGGGAGGTGTCGGCGCAGCCGACGGAGGGGGAAGTCCCTTCTGTTCATGGCATCCCCTCTCCGTCGCCCTTTGGGCGTTCGATCCTCCGAACGCCGAGGATAGAGCGCGAAGTTCTCAGCCTCACGCGGAAAGCCGCTGAGTTAGGTGGGGAGGCGCGAAGCGGCCGGGGCGAACCCGGATGACCGTGATGTGTTTTGTGCGTTTCGGCTCGACCTGTCCGCTTCGCCAAGCTGTTCTTGACCGTGAGGATTGGGGCACACGAGCGTGAGTTTCAGCTCTGATTCCCAACTAGCCCCCGGACGGGCGCGCATCTTGTCGATCGGTTAATCCGTCTCGACGCCGACGATGTGCGATAGGCGGACTCTGATCCCCGCCCTGTGATCCGCGCCGTTCCGCGTCCAGGCTTCCGGTGGTCCCGGATCAATCCAACGAACAGACCACCATCGTCCCCGACGCGAGACCGCGCGGCCCCGCTCAGCTTCATCACCCGTCGCCGCTTTGGGCCGGTACCAGGCGCCCTCCCCCTGCGACGGGGACAGCTATGATTATGCGGGAGGTTTCAGCGCGGAGGATTGGCGCGATCAACTATTTTACAGCGTGTTGATTTCGTTGAGCTCGGCCCTGGAAAGAACGGGGATACAGCGCCCTCAATCCCCATACTCCGCCGTCATTCCCGCCCTTGTGGCGGGAACCCCTGTGTCAGCTGACACGTGAGGCGCCAGCGAAGTGCGCGCGCACTTCGCCCCTCCCGCACCTGCGGCGGACAGAGGGGTTCCCGCCACAAGGGCGGGAATGACGGGAGGTATGGGGTGGCTGCGCTGCATCGACGCGCAGAACTGCTTGCTTAGCGGTTAGCTGGTGTCTCAGCGCTTCTGTTCGCCACCTGACCGCTGGTCAGCTCAGGAGCTTTCCTCGATCAGCCAAGCCGGTATGTCGTTGGCCGCGTGCAGCACCCGCCAGACATCAATGTAGTCTTCGCGCGGCATGTAGAACACGACATAGGGATAGCCTCGCAAAGGCCAGCTTCGCAGACCTGGCAGGCCAAGCTCGTGAGCATAGCGGCCGGACCCAGCGCCGGGGCGTTCGCTGATCAGGCGATAGGCGCGTTCGAGCGCATCGATGAAACCGAGCGCCACGTTCTGGCCCGCCTGGCCGAGATAGAAATCGAGCGCAGCATTGACGTCCTGCTCGGCTTGAGCCCGCAGGACGACGCTTTTGGCCGTCACGAGCGGCTGAGTACGCGCGCTCTCAGCGCGTCGAAATAGTCGGCGTCAGCCTTCGCTCCCGGCGGGGAGGCGCCGCCGTCCAGCAGCAGATTGCGCAGACGCTGACGGTCCTGGTCCTTGCGGATCAGCTCGCGGACATATTCGCTGCTGGTGCCGTAACCGCGGCCAGAAACCTGCTCATCGACAAAAGTCTTCAGCGCTTCTGGCAGCGAAATGTTCATCGTCGTCATGCTCCAAGAATGGCGCTCTTGGCAAAAATTGGCAAGCCTACCGCCCCATCGCCCGGCATTCCTCGTGCCGGAAGCACGTCGTCAGGTGGTCGTTGACCAGCCCCGTCGCCTGCATGAACGCATAGACGATCACAGGCCCGCAGAACTTGAAGCCCCGGGCTTTCAGCGCCTTGGCCATGTCGACGGCCAGGGGCGTCTGGGCCGGGACGCCGGTCTGGGCGGTCCAGGTGTTCTGGATCGGGGCGCCGCCGACCATGCCCCACAGCAGGTCGCCCAGGTCCTCGCCGCGCTCGCGCATGTCCAGATAGATGCGCGCGCCGCTGATGGCCGCGTCGATCTTGGCGTTGGAGCGGATGATGCCGGCGTCGGCCATCAGGCGCGCCCTGTCTTCTTCGCCAAACCGCGCCACGACCTCGGGATCGAAATCGGCGAAGGCGGCGCGGAAGGCGTCGCGCTTGCGCAGGATGGTGATCCACGACAGGCCGGCCTGGAAGCCGTCCAGCACCAGCTTTTCCCACAGGGCGCGGGAGTCGTACTCCGGCACGCCCCATTCGGTGTCGTGATAGGCCTCATAGACGGGATCGCCCGCCATGCCCTTCCAGGTGGTGCAGCGTATGAGCTCGGTCATGCGGTCGAGCTTGGCTGATCCGGTCGCTAATTTCCAGAACTTTTCGTGAACGGATCGCGGCTCAGTCCGGCAGCTGGAAAAGCCCCTCGACCGTGGTCGACAGGGCCCGGGCCAGTTTCAGCGCCAGCACCGTGGAGGGGATGAAGACCCCGTTCTCCACGGTGTTGATCGTCTTGCGGGTGACGCCCACGCGCTCGGCCAGCTCGGCCTGGGTCAGGCCGGCGTGCGGTGCGGAGGGTCTTGAGCTGACTGAGCAGGGCGGCGTCAGTCACGGTCGGCGCGCCGCTCCAGCATCACGAAGCGCAGGGCGGGAACGGCCACGGCGACCGACAGCAGCACGTGGGCGATCTGGCCGGTCTCCAGCCTCACGAACGGCGCGGCCGCGTAGAGCGCCAGGGCGCAGAGGGCCAGGGCCCAGAAGCCGGCGGCATAGGCCTGGGCGCGGTGGGCGCGGGTGGCCTCGTCGTCGAGCAGGGCCCGAACCACCTTGCCCTTCCGCCAGCCGCCGCCGGTGGCCAGCAGGAACAGCAGGACAAGGGCCAGAAACAGGTGCGAGCCCAGCGACACGATCTCGACTGCGCGCAAGGGCCCGTGCGGCTTGGCATAGCCGGCGAAGAACGCGCCCTGCCAGATGAAAAACAGCATCGGGGCCAGCCACAGCATCTTGTTGCGGCGCCGCTGGGCGCGTTCGGCGATCTCGCTGGGCGAGGGGGTTGGCATGACGCTGCTCTCGGTTCTTGTAACCTGTAGGTTACTTGTAACCTTGAGGTGACATGAGAGTCAAGGGGATCAAACTTTCCCGACCTCAGGGCTTCGGCCTAAACTCAAAAACCTTGTCATCCCGGGCGGCGTAGCCGACCCGGGACCCAGGGGCCGGCGCGTCGCGGTTGCCCCTAGGTCCTGGCTCTCCGCTTCGCTGCGGCCGGGATGACAAGGTTTTGGTTTAGATCGACGCGGTCCTAGCCCTTCAGGAAGGCCTCGACCTCGGCCTGGAACCTGGCCGGCTGATCCACCATGATGAAGTGGGCCGTGTCGTCGATGCGGACCAGCTTGACGCCCTTCAGCGGGGCGTAGGCGCCGGCGTACCAGCCGTCCATGGTGGCGGCGGGGATCGGGCCGGCCTTGTCGAAGGCGTGGACCACGGTGGTCGGGGCGGTGATCCTGCCCAGCTCCGGCGTCAGGTCGGTCAGCAGCAGCTCTTCCATGGCGCGGCCCGAGACGTCGCGGTCGCTGGCCAGGGCGTGCTGGGTGATGGCCTCGCGGGCGCTTTCGGTCTTGACCATGCCGGCGATGGTCTGGCGCTGCTGGGCGGCGGCCTGCTCGGGCGGGGTGTTGGCGATGCCGTCGCGGATCATGGCGGCGCTCTTGGCGATCATCTCCGGCGTGGCGGTGGGGCCGAAGAAGGCCACGGCCAGCTTGGGGAACATGTCGACCACCATCAGCCGGCCGACCAGCTCCGGATGGCGCGCCGCCAGTTCCAGGCCGATGGAGCCGCCCATCGAGTGGCCGATCACGGTTGGCGCCTTCAGGCCCTGGGTTTTGATATAGCCGGCCAGGCCCTCGGTGACGCCGGCGACCACCTGACCCGTGGCGTTGCCCGCCGTCGGGGCGCCGGCGAAGCCCGCCACCTGCACGATGTGGACGCGATAGCGGCCTTCCAGCGCCTTGGCGGTCGGCTCCCAGATCACCGCCGAGGACGACAGGCCTGGGATCAGGATCACGTCCGGACCCTTGCCGCGCACCTGCACGGTGAAGCGGGCGGCGTCGGCCTGGGCCATGGCCGGGCCGGCGCTCAGGATCGGGCCGGCCGCCAGCAGGGCGGCGATCAGGGCGCCGCGGCCCAGGATGTCACGACGGTTCATTTCAAGTCTGCTCCCCAAACGGGGCTCACATCGCCCTCGTACTTTGAAACATAAAGTACTTGTTTTGGGTGCGCAAGCCTCAGGCTTCGGGCATCCAGGACGGGCGGTCGACCGTCACCGGCCGGCCGTCCACCGTCAGGCCGCCCGCCTCGATGCGGTCCAGGCGCAGGGCGGCCATGGCCCGGCCGTCGCGGCCCGACAGCACTTCGCCGGCCCGAAGCTCTCCGACCAGCACCTCGGACCCAAAGGCCGGGGCGGGGCCGTCGAAGGTGATGGGCAGCATGCGGGTCTTGATCGTGCCGCGCCGCTTCATGCGGCTGGTGGTCTCCTGGCCGACGAAACACCCCTTCTTGAAGTCGATGCCGTTCAGCAGGTCGAAATCGGCCTCGATCGGATAGGTCTTGTCGCTGAGCCAGTCGGCGGGACCGGGCGCGCCCAGCGAGAGACGGTGGGCCTCATAGGCGTCCTCGTCGGCGGTCGGCTCTGCGGCCAGGCCATAGGCGCGGGCGCCCAGGGCCGGCAGGCGCGGATCGCGGTAGACGCCCTCGCCGGACGCGATCGCCGCGTCGGCGGGCCACAGGGCGCTGACGGTCAGGTCGCTGGCCGCCAGATCCACCTTGGCCCGCAGGCGATACATCGTCAGCCGCAGGATGATGGCCTGGCGGTGCTGGGCCGCCACGTCCAGCAGGGCGCCGTCCTTCGTTCCGGCGATGAACAGGTCGTACAGCAGCCGGCCCTGCGGAGTCAGGATCGCCCCCAGGCGCAGCTCGCCCGCCGTCAGGGTCTCGACATCCTGGGTGATCAGGCCCTGCAGAAAGTCGCGCCAGTCGGGGCCGCTGACGGCGATCACGGCGCGGGAGGGCAGGCGGGCGATGGCGGGCGTGGTCATCCTCCACATGTGGCTTGCGACAGCGTGTCGCGCCAGAGGGCAAATATACGGAAACTTCAGCAGTCATCGTGGGATGCGCCGACTCGCCGATGGCTCTATACATGGACCGATGACACAGCGGGCCTTCCCGATTCTTTTCATCACCGCCACGCGGATCGGCGACGCCGTGCTGTCGTCCGGCCTGATCAAGTTTCTCGCCGACCAGATCCCGGGCGCCCGCTTCACCATCGTCGCAGGCCCCCTGGCCGCGCCCCTGTTCGCCCATGTCCCCGGCCTTGATCGGGTGATCGTCATGGAGAAGGGCAAGGGCAAGGGTCACTGGTTCAAGCTGTGGAACCAGGTGCGCCACAAGAAGTGGAGCCTGATCGTCGACCTGCGCGGATCGGGCACGGCCCTGTTCCTGCGCCGCGACAAGCGGGCGATCTGGAAAAAGTCGCTGGGCGAGCCGGTTCATAAGGTGATCGACGCCGCCCGCGTGCTGAAGCTGGAAGGCGATCCGCCGGCGCCGCACCTCTATATCACCCCCGAGGTCGAGGCCCTGGCCGACCAGATGCTGGCCCCCCGCAAGGGCGAGGCAGCCGGACCGCTGCTGGCCATGGGGCCGGCGTCCAACTGGGTGGGCAAGATCTGGCCGATCGAGCGCTTCGCCCAGACCTCCCAGCAGTTGCTGGGCCCCGACGGTCCGCTGGCCGGCGGTCGCCTGCTGATCCTGGGCGGACCGGAAGACGGCCGCATGGTCGAGGAACTGCGCATGGCTTCGGCGCGCGGCCGCTGCATCGACCTGACGGGCAAGGTCGATCTGCTGACCGCCTATGCCTGCCTGAAACGCGCGGACCTGTTCATCGGCAATGACAGCGGCCTGATGCACATCGCCGCCGCCGCCGGCACGCCGACCATCGGCCTGTTCGGTCCCTCCGACGAGCGCCGCTACGCGCCGTGGGGACCGTTCACCCGCGCGGTGCGCGGTCCGCGCACGCTGGACCAGTTCCTGGCCGTCGATCCGGACCTGTCGCAGGCCATCCGCCACATGAGCGACCTGCCGGTCGCCACCGTGGTCAAGGCCGCCAAGGCGCTGCTGCTCGACGTCAAGGCGGCGGGCCAGGCAGCGGCGGTGGTCGAGGCCGACCCTGAGGCGGCGGTCGAGCCCGAGGTGGCGCCGGAGCCCGAGGTGTTCGAGCCGGAAATCATCCTGCCGGCTCCGCGTCCGGCCGCCGAGGCGGAGGTGGAGCCCGAGCGCGAGCCCCAGCCGGAGCCTTCCGGCGCCGTTCTCGAAGACACCGCCCCCTCAACCGCTCATCCCCGCGAAAGCGGGGACCCAAGCTGAGTCCAAGCCGTCGCACCATGTGGCCGAGGCCGCATGGGTCCCCGCTTTCGCGGGGATGAGCGGATTAGAGAGTTGCGCACGAAGGCGCTCGGACCTAGACCGCCCAAAACCGCAGGAGCCGCCCCATGACCCAGACCTTCGACCTGATCGTGCGTGGCGGCGAGGTGGTCAATCACGCGGGGCGCGGGTTCACCGACATCGGCGTGCGCGCCGGCAAGATCGTCGCCATCGGTGATCTGTCCCAGGCCTCGGCCGGCGAAATCTTCGACGCGACAGGCCTGACCGTCCTGCCGGGCGTGATCGACAGCCAGGTCCACTTCCGAGAGCCCGGCCTGGAGTGGAAGGAAGATCTGGAAAGCGGCTCGCGTGGCGCGGCCCTGGGCGGCGTGGTCGCCGTGTTCGAGATGCCCAATACCGAGCCGACCACCACCGACCCCGACGCTCTGGCCGACAAGCTGGTCCGCGCCAAGAACCGCATGCACACCGACCACGCCTTCTATGTGGGCGGCACCCACGAGAACGCGACCTTCCTGGGCGAACTGGAGCGCCTGCCGGGCTGCTGCGGCATCAAGGTATTTATGGGCGCCTCGACGGGCAGCCTGCTTGTCCAGGACGACGAGGGCGTCGAGAACGTGCTGCGTCACGTCAATCGCCGCGCCGCCTTCCACTCCGAGGACGAGTACCGCCTGGCCGACCGCCGCCATCTGGCCCGCCCCGGCGACTGGACCAGCCACCCCGAGGTGCGCGACGCCCAGGCGGCCCTGCAATCCACCCACCGCCTGGTCCGCATCGCCAAGTCGCTGGGCAAGCGCATCCACGTGCTGCACGTGACCACCAAGGAAGAGATCGACTTCCTGGCCCAGAACAAGGACGTCGCCTCGGTCGAGGTCACGCCCCAGCACCTTACCCTGGTGGCGCCCGAAGCCTATGAGCGTCTGAAGGGCTTTGCCCAGATGAACCCGCCGATCCGCTCGGCCGATCACGTGGCCGGCGTCTGGCGCGGCATCGAGACCGGTATCGCCGACGTGCTCGGCTCAGACCACGCCCCCCACACCCGTGAGGAAAAGGCCCGGCCCTATCCGGCCTCGCCCTCGGGCATGCCCGGCGTGCAGACCCTGGTGCCGATCATGCTGACCCATGTGGTCGATGGCCGCCTGAGCCTGGAGCGCTTCGTCGATCTCACCAGCCACGGCGTCAACCGCGTGTTCGGCCTGGCGGACAAGGGCCGCATCGCCGAGGGCTTCGACGCCGACTTCACCATCGTCGACATGAAGGCCAAGCGCGTCGTCACCCATGACTGGATGGCCACCCGCTCGGGCTGGACCCCGTTCGACGGTTTCGAAGCCAAGGCCTGGCCGATGGCGACCATCGTGCGGGGGATCGTGGTGATGCGCGACGACGAGATCGTCGCCGAAGGGCGCGGCGAGCCGGTGCGGTTCCTGGAGACCCTGGCGGGGTGATCTTTTTACCGCTCTCCCCGGCGAAAGCCGGGGCCCAGATCCACCCAGAGCGTTTGGGGGTGATGCGCCATCCGTCATCGCCACCTCGCGGTCGCAAGTGGGTTCGATCTGGGTCCCGGCTTTCGCCGGGAAGAGCGGAGATTTAGGCGCTTGCCGAGAGCGCGTTCCGCCTCCGGATCAACCACAGCCGCTCCGCCGGCGCAGGCCCCAGCGCCAGCGCCCGGTCATAGGCCGCCAGCGCCTCGTCCCGCCGCCCTAGCCGCGCCAGAAGGTCCGCCCGAACCGCGTGCAGCGGCTGGAAATCCGCCAGCCTGACGGCGTCCAGACCATCCACCTCGGCCAGGGCCGCCGCCGGCCCGGCGATCTCGGCCAGAGCCACCGCGCGGTTGATCCGCACGAACGGGTCCTCTCGCCAGGCCAGCAACAGGTCGTACAGCGCCAGCACCGCCGACCACGGGGGCGGCTCGGCCAGCGAGCGGCGAACGCACCATACGGCGTGCAGGGCCGCCCGCAGTTGGCGCGGACCGGGCGCGTTCAGCCGCGCCGCCCGCCGCAGCAGCGTGTCGGCCTCGGTGATCAAGGGACGCCGCCACAGGACGGGATCCTGCTCCGACAGCGGGACCATGGTCCCGTCGGCGTCAAGCCGCGCCGGCCGGCGGGCCTCGGCGAAGCGCACCAGGGCGGCGAAGGCCAAACACTCAGGTTCCTCCGGCAAGAGCTCGACCAGCACGGCGGTCAGGTCCAGCATCTCGCGGGCATAGCCGGCATGGGCGCCTGCCCCGGCGGCGTCCTCGTGAGCCCGGGCATAGGCGACCTCCAGCGTCGAGAGCACGGCGGCCAGGCGTTCGGGCCAGGCGTCCGGGCCGGGAACCTCGAACGACACGCCGGCTTCGGCGATCTTGTGCTTGGCCCGCGTCAGGCGCTGGGCCATGGCCGGTTCGGCGACCAGGAAGGCGCGGGCGATCTCCTGCACCGACAGGCCGCAGACCAGCCGCAGGGTCAGGGCCGCGCGCGCCTCGGGCGAGACGGCCGGGTGGCAGCACACGAAGATCAGCCGCAGCCGCTCGTCGGGAATCAGCCTTGTGTCGGAGGCCAGGGTATCCTCGACCAAGGCCTGGGGCTCGGGCTCATCCGGCGCCAGGCGCGCGCGAACGTTCCGTTTACGGATCATATCCAGCGCCCGGCGCCGCGCGGCGGCGTACAGCCAGGCGGCGGGGTCCAGCGGCGGAGCGTCGGGCCAGACGGCGGCGGCCTTCGCGCAGGCCTCGGCGAAGGCCTCCTCGGCCAGGTCGAGGTCGCGGAAGGTCGCGGCGAGGGCGCCGATGATCCGCCCGCCGGCCTCCCGCGCCGCCCGGTCCAGCGCGTCTCTGGGGTCTCGCGGTTTCAATCGCCCTCGATCACCGGCCGAACCTCGATCGCGCCGTCGCCGGCCAGCGGGATCCTCCTGGCGATGGCCAGGGCCGCGTCCAGGTCGGGCGCCTCGATCAGATAGAAGCCGCCCAGCTGTTCGCGGGCCTCGGCATAGGGACCGTCATGCAGGGCGTGCTCGCCGCGCGTCTTGCGGACGGTGGTGGCGGTGTCCGTGGTCTTCAGGCCCGATCCGCCCTGCAGGACGCCCTGGGCGGCCAGCTCACCGGCCAGGGCGCGGTGGGCGACGACGATGTCGTCAAACGATCGGCCATTGTCGGCGCGATAGACCTCTTCGTTCTCGTAGATCAGCAAGGCGTATTTCATGGCGCATCATCCTCCAGCCCGCGACCATCGCGCGCTTCGGAGCAGAGACGCGCGGGGGCGGCGGGATTCGACAGGCCCGCGCGAAAAATGTCGAGAGGGCGGTGTTGTGGGCCCGAGTGTCTTTTCGCGACGGATTGGGCCAGCTTGGCCGTTGGACAGATCGAGGGACGATTACCAACCGCCGAGAGGTTCCATATGTTCAATCCACGACACCTGTCCGCCCTGGCCCTGGTCGGGCTTCTTGTGGCCGCCGGCGGCGCCGACGCCGCTGAACGTCATGTCAACAAGCGCTGGACCGGCCCCGCCGGACGCTCCGCCAGCTATCACCGTGACCGCGTGCAGTCCCCGGGGGCGATGTCGGCCTCGGCCGGCTGGACGGGCCGGGCGGGCCGCACTGGCGGCTATGACCGGGCCCGGATGGTCGATCCCGAAGCCGGGCTCGCCAGCGCCAGCTTCGACCGCAGCTATCGCGACGGCTCCAGCCGATCGGTCGACCGTCAGGCGACGCGGCAGGCGCCGGGCGAGTGGGCCTATTCCGCCGACCGCACCCAACGCGACGGCGATGTGATCAGCCGCTCCGGCGTCGTGACCTTCCCGGCCCCCAACCCTTAGGCCCCAGGAAGCGGAGGAGGGCGGGCGTCCCCCGGCGCCGCGCCCTCCTCTTTCCGTGCGCCCTGCGCGCTCGCTACGGATTGAACAACCGTATGAGGCGCGGGATAACAGCGCCCATGGACGGATCATCTCCCGCTACGGCCCCCTTTCGCGACGCCCGCTATGCGCCGCGCGCCCTTGAGTTCGAACAGCGCGGCGACGCGCTGATCCTGCGCAACCCCATGCCCTATTCAGACGCGGTCCAGACCGTGACCGCGCCCCTGGCCCGCTGGTCGGTCGAGGCGCCCGACCGGGTCTGGCTGGCGGAACGGGCCAATGGGGGTGGGGACGAGGGCTGGCGAACGGTCACCTTCGCGGAGGCCAGGACGAAGATCGAGGCCCTGGCCGGCGGGCTGAGGGCGCTGGGCCTGGGTCCGGGCAAGCCGCTGCTGATCCTGGCCCGCAACACCATCGACCACGCGCTGATCGGCTATGCGGCCATGAGCCTGGGCGCGCCGATCTCGCCGGTGTCGCCGCAGTACGGTCTGGCGGGCGCCGAGCTGTCGCGGCTGGCCTTCGCGGTCGAGCGGCTGAAGCCGGCGGCGGTCTATGCCGACGACGCCACCGCCTTCGCGGGGGCGCTGCAGGCGCCGTTCCTGGCGGGGCTGCCGGTGATCGCCAGTCTCAATCCGACTGCCCACCATATTCCGTTCGCCGATCTGCTGGACGCCCCGCCCGTGGCGCCGCTCTGCCAGCCGTCCGACGTGGCCAAGCTGCTGCTGACCTCCGGCTCGACGGGCAAGCCGAAAGCCGTGGTCTGCACCCACGCCAATATCGCGCTGAACGCCGCCCAGATCGAGGCCTGCTACGCCGATCCCGAGCCGCCGGTGCTGGTCAATTCCGCGCCGTGGAGCCACAGCCTGGGCGCCAACGCCATCCTGCACATGGTGCTGCACCGGGGCGGGACCCTGTATATCGACGCCGGCCAGCCCACGCCGGCGCGGTTCGCCGAGACGATCCGCAATCTGCGCGAGGTCTCGCCGACCTATCACAACATGGTCCCGGCCGGCTGGGGCCTGCTGGTGGGCGAGCTGGAGCGCGACGCGGCCCTGGCGGCGAAGTTCTTCGAAAAGGTGCGGGTGCTGCAATATGGCGGGGCCTCGATGGCCCAGTCGATCCTGGATCGCATCCAGGCCGTGGCCGTGCGCACCATCGGCGAGCGGGTGACCTTCGCGGCGGGCTATGGCGCGACCGAGACCGGGCCCACGGCCTGCAACATCCACTGGTTGAACGCCCGCTCGGGCATGGTGGGCCTGCCCACGCCGGGCACCGCGGTGAAACTGGTTCCGGCCGGCGACAAGTTCGAGATCCGCGTGAAGGGGCCGCAGGTCTCGCCGGGCTATCTGGATCAGCCCGAAGCCACGGCCGACGCCTTTGACGAGGACGGCTTCTACCGCCTGGGCGACGCGGCGCGGCTGGCCGATCCGGAAGACCCGGCGGCGGGCCTGGTCTTTGACGGGCGCCTCGTGGAGAACTTCAAGCTAGCCAGCGGCACGTTCGTGGCGGCCGGCGCCCTGCGGGTGGCGGCGGTGTCGGCGATCGGCGGTGTGGTCTCCGACGCCCTGGTCTGCGGCGAGGGTCGCGACGGGGTGGGGCTGATGCTGTTCGTCGATCCCACCGCCGCCACCCGGCTGGGCGATGCGGCCGCCGTGCGCGCGGCGGTGCGCGAGGGGCTGGAGCGGCTGAACGCCACGGCCAAGGGCGGCGGCAAGGTGGCCCGCGCCCTGATCCTGGACGGCGCGCCGGACGCCGCGTCGGGCGAGCTGACGGACAAGGGCTATATCAACCAGGCCCTGGCCCGTGACCGCCGTCCCGCCGAGCTGAAGCGGTTGTTCTCCGAGGGGCCGGATGACGGGGTGATGGTGTTCTAAACACCGCTCATCCCCGCGAAGGCGGGTACCCAAACGGTGTTGCAGGAGACCTTGGCTTGCTCAGCTTGGGTCCCCGCTTTCGCGGGGATGAGCGGTGAGGGGGATGGGCCCCTGAACTACCCCCACGCAGATCAGAAACTGCCCGAAATAGTACAACCCCCACACGCCCAGGCCGGTCAGGAAACTGTCTGGCAGCGGTCCTGACCGCGCGAAGATCAGCAGGTCGGAGACCACGAACATCACCGCCCCGATCCCGACGCGAAAACGGTGAAAGCGGCTGGTCCAGGCGGTGGCCGCCATCAGCGACAGGCCCAGGGCGTAGAGCGCCACGCCCGGCGCGCCGGCCCGGTCGGCGGGCAGCAGGAAGGCGATGGTCACGGTGGCCGGGACGATGACGATGGCTAGGGCCAGCTGGGATCGCGAAAGGCGCTCCCGCCGGTTGCGCAGATAAAGGCCGATGGCGACCAGGTGTCCGGCCAGAAAGGCGATGGCGCCCACGGTCAGCCCGGCCGCGCCCAGCAGCACGTCGCCTAGCGCGCCGAAGGCCATCACCGCGACCAGCAGCCAGCCGTCGAGATCGCGCGCCTTCAGGGCCGCATAGACCGCCAGCAGGCTGACGCCCAGACCCTTCCAGGTCAGCTCGGCGGCCTTGGGCAGGCCCAGGTCCCAGGCGGCGACATAGCTGACCCCGGCGATGACCGAGGCGATCAGAACCCATCGGGCCAGGGTGTTGGTTTGCGTCATGGCTTTCTCCCCCGCCGGCTCGTTCTCTGGCGAGGCTTCGGCGCGGTCAGAGTGCTTCAGCGGGCACAGCCAACGCAACCACCGTTGGCGGGAGGCGCGAAATGTCGGATGGAGAGGGCCTAGGTACGGAGAAGACCATGAACGGCGCGGACGCCCTGATCACCACCCTGGCCGACAACGGCGTCACCGCCTGTTTCGCCAATCCCGGCACCAGCGAGATGCAGTTCGTCGCCGCCTTGGACCGCGAGCCGCGCATGCGCTCGATCCTGTGCCTGTTCGAGGGCGTCGCCACCGGCGCCGCCGACGGCTATGGCCGCATGGCCGGCAAGCCCGCCTGCACCCTGCTGCACCTGGGTCCCGGCTACGCCAACGGCGCGGCCAATCTGCACAATGCGCGCAGGGCCTATACGCCGGTGGTCAATGTGATCGGCGACCACGCCACCGATCACCGCCAGTATGACGCGCCGCTCAATTCCGACATCGCCGCCCTGGCCGCGCCCAATTCGATCTGGGTCAAGTCGGCCGAGTGCGCCGATGAGGTCGGCGCCCTGGCGGCCGAGGCCGTGGCCGCCAGCTTCGGCGCGCCGGGCGGCAACGCCTGCCTGATCCTGCCGGCCGATAGCGCCTGGAACGAGACCAATGCCTCAGGACCGGTGATCGAGACGCCGCGTCCCGCCGCGCCCGACGCCTCGGCCGTCGCCGCGGTCGCCGCCGCCATCAAGGGCGCCAGCAAGCCGACGATCCTGCTGGGCTCCAGCGCCTGTGGCGAGGCGGGCATCGCCGCCGCCGGACGCCTGGCCGCCGTGGGCGTGCGGGTGCTGACCGATACCTTCACCGCCCGCCAGTCGCGGGGCGAGGGGCGCTTCCGCCCCGACAAGATGATGTATTTCGGCGAGCAGGCCCTGAAGGACCTGACCGGTGTTGATCTGATCGTCCTGGCCGGGACCAGCCAGCCGGTGGCCTTCTTCGCCTATCCCGACCGGCCCAGCGTTCTGGTTCCTGACGGCTGTGATCTTCAGACCCTGTGCGGGCGCGAGGTCGACGCGCCGGCCGCCCTGCAGGCCCTGGCCGATGCGCTGGGCGCGCCGGCCGAAGGCGCGGTCGAGGCCTATGTCGAGCCGGCCGCGCCGGGTCCCAAGTTCGACGCCTGGGCCATGGGGGCCTCCATCGCCCGGCACATGCCGACGGGCGCGATCATTTCCGACGACGCGGTGACTGCCGGCCTGCCGATCTTCACCCAGACCCGCAACGCCCGCGCTCATGACTGGCTGAGCCTGACCGGCGGCGCGATCGGTCAGGGCATTCCGGTCGCCATCGGCGCGGCCGTGGCCTGTCCCGACCGCAAGGTGCTGAGCCTCAATGGCGACGGCGCGGGCATGTACACGGTGCAGGGTCTGTGGACGATCGCCCGCGAGAAGCTGGACGTCACCGTGGTGATCTTCGCCAACGGCGCCTATCGCATCCTGGGCATCGAGATGGGCCGCACCGGCGGCGGCGAGCCGGGTCCCAAGGCCTCGCGGCTGCTGGACCTAGGCGACCCGAAGATCGACTGGGTGGCGCTGGCCGGCGGTCTGGGCATGCCCGCCGAGCGGGTCGATACCGCCGAGGCGTTCGACGGCGATGGCGCGGGCGACGACTAACTCGGCGGTTTCCGCGCGAGGCCGCGAAGCCGTGTCCGCCAGACTTGCCCCCACCTGACCTGCTTCGCAGGTCGTCCGCCCCCGTAGGGGGCGGATGAAGGGCGCTGATCTCATCTTCCCCCTCCGGGGGAAGACGGCCGCGAAGCGACCCGTAGGGGGCAAGTACGCGCGCCTAGAAGCCCGCGCGATCGCTCCCGGCGGGCTTCTGCGTTCAGGCTGTCGCCAGCCTTATTTCTTCAGCGTGTTGGTCGGCAGCTTGCAGCCGCCGCCGATGCCCTTGGCCTGGTTACAGGCCAGGATTTCCTTGGACTTCGGGTTGGCCGTGTCGACCGGGTAGCTCATGACCCAGCCGGGCAGACCGTCGGAGCAGGCGACCTCGACAAAGCCCTCGGTGTCGTTGCGACCGACCAGACGCACGGCCGAGACTTCGCACGAACCCTTGCCGTAGGCCTTCAGATCGGCCGACAGGCGCGGGAACACGGGGTCCTGCTTGGAGAAGCTGCAGCGATAGCCGTTCAGCTCGGACGTGACGCAGTCATAGATCTTGGCGCCGGTGGCCGAGAACAGGCCGATCGCGCCGTCGGGACGGTTGGCGCACTTCAGCTCGACGATTTCCGTCTTGGGATCGCTGCTGGGCAGCATGCCGTACTTTTCGACCTTGCAGTCGAAGCCGGCTTTGGTGGCCAGCTTGGTGTAGAGGCCGGCCTGTTCGGTCTGGGCGGCCACCGAGTCGGTCAGGGTGCAGCCGCCGCCGACGAAGCTGGCCTGGGCGCAGTCGATCGTCCGGGCCAGGGCGCCGCCGGCAGCGGTCTGCTGCAGCATGTAGCCCTTGCCGTCGTTACAGGCGACTTCGAAGTAGTTGTCGGCCTTGGTGCTGAGAACGTAGCGCTTGTCCTTGACGACGCAGTTCTTGCCCGAGGCCGCGGCCAGGGTGTCGACGATGGCCAGTTGGGTGGCCTTGTCGGTCAGCTTGCAGCTGACATTGGCGCCGTCTTCGTAGAGCAGGCGAGCTGTTGGCCACGACTTCGCCGGCGACATTGGCCGGGGCGGTGGTCTGGACCACGTAACCCGCACCGCCCTTACAGGCGACTTCGAAGTACGAGTTCTTGGCGCCAGAGCCGATGGCGCGGGCGTTCTCGAGGTCGCAGGCGGCGCCGGCCTTGGCCAGGAACGGCTTCAGGCCGGCCTTGGGGTCGGCGTTGCCGGGCAGAATGCAGGCCAGGGCGCTGGGCTTGCCGTCCGGCGCGGGCTGATTCGATTCCAGGCAGGTGAAGAGCTGCGGCGCGGCGTCCTTCTTGGCGATGACCGCAAAGCCGATGCTGTCCTGACAGGCTACTTCGTAATAGCTGGTGTTGGACTTCTTATCGGCGCCGATCAGGCGCGCGTCGGTGACAGTACAGCCCGAATTCGCCGCCTGCACGATGGCGGGCGCTTCTTTCATGCCGGCTTCGCGCGCCTTGGCGTCGATAGCGGGCTTGTCCTTGCTCTCTTTCGGCGCCGAAATGACGGCAGCCGGCACGAGCGCACCGAGCGCGAGGGCGGCGGCCAAGCCGATCGCGAATGGCCTCATGGGAAACATCTCCTGGGTGGATTCCTCGCGCGGACATAAGCGCGCGCTTGCATCGGGGGTCAAGATGTCCTCCCACGTGAGCGAAAACATGGCGACAGGCTGAGCATAGGGGGAGCGGGCATGAACGACGGCATCGAAGAGGACGCGACCGAGCCGCGTCGGCCAAGACTGGTCTATCCGTTCGAGACCCCACCCGAGCAGGGAACGGGCGACGCCGTCGAGGTGGCGCCGGGGGTTCTGTGGCTTCGCCAGCCGCTGGGCGGTTCGCTGCAGTTCATCAATGTCTGGGCCCTGGCCGACGGCGAGGGCTGGGCCATCGTCGATACCGGCCTGCAGACCAAGGAGACCAGCCAGGCCTGGCGGGCGGCGTTCGCCGGCGCGTTGGGCGGCAAGCCGATCACCCGGGTGATCTGCACCCACCTGCATCCCGACCATGTGGGCCTGGCCGGCTGGATCGTGCGCAAGTTCGACTGCCGGCTGTGGATGACCCGCCTGGAATATTTCCAGTGCCGGATGCTGGTGGCCGACACCGGCCGCGAGGCGCCCGAGGACGGCGTGCGGTTCTTCACGGCCGCCGGCTGGGACGAGGACGCCATCGAGAACTACAAGGCGCGGTTCGGCGGCTTCGGAAAGGCGATCTACGCCCTGCCCGACAGCTATCGCCGCCTGAGCGACGGCGAGGATTTCGACATCGGCGGCCGCACCTGGCGCGTCGTGACGGGGCAGGGCCATTCACCCGACCATGCCTGCCTGTGGTGCCCGGAGCTGGACCTGCTGATCAGCGGCGACCAGGTGCTGCCGCGCATCTCGTCCAATGTCTCGGTGTTTCCGACCGAGCCCGAGGCCGATCCGCTCAGCGACTGGCTGACGTCCCTGGCCAAGGTCAAGGCCGTGGTCCCCGACAGCGTGCTGGTGTTGCCGGCTCACAATGATCCGTTCCATGGCCTGCACGCCCGCATTGATCACCTGATCAACGGCCACGAACGCGGCCTGTCGCGGCTTGAGAAGAAGATCGTCGAGCCCAAGCGGGTGGTCGACGTGTTCGGGGCGCTGTTCGCCCGGCCGATCGGGTCTGACCTGCTGGGCATGGCCACCGGCGAGGCGCTGGCGCACCTGAACTGCCTGATCGGGCGCGGACTGGCGACGCGGCGCACCGACGCCGAGGGCGTGGCCTGGTACGGATCGGACGGGGCGGTCGAAACAACCGTTTGATATTTCGTGCGCGAAGTATAAGCTTCGCCCATGCCTGTCTCGCCTGATCGCCGTCTTGTCTTCCTGCTCAACGCCGGCCATCGGCGCGTGCAGCGCTGGATTGAGGCCAAGATGGCGGCAAAGGGCGGGCTGACGGCCGCGCAGTCGGGCGTGCTGTTCTTTGTCGGCGGCCAGGAGGGCGCTTTGATCGGCGAGGCGGCCGAGGCGCTGGACCTGGCCCCCTCGGCCATGACCGGCCTGATCGATCGCATGACCAAGGCCGAGCTGGTCGAGCGCCGCCATGACCCCAGCGATGGGAGGGCCATGCGCCTGCACCTCACCGAAAAGGGCCGCGCCGCTCGCCAGGACGCCAAGGCGGGCCTGGACGGCGTCAATGCTCATCTGACCGACGGTTTCACCGACGACGAGATCGCCGTGGTCGCCCGCTGGCTCGCCAGCCTGCAATCCAAGTTTCCCAAAGGAGATGCCGCATGACCGATCAAGTGAAGGTCGAGATCGACGCCGGCGTGATGACCATCACCCTGGCCCGTCCGGAAAAGAAGAACGCCCTCAGCAACGCCATGTATGGCGTGCTGGCCGACAGCCTGGAGCAGGCCGAGACCGATCCCGCCGTGCGGGTGGTGGTGTTCCAGGCCGATGGCGACGCCTTCACCGCCGGCAACGACCTGGCCGACTTCACCGCCCAGGCCACCGGCGCCTTCAGCGGCGAGCGGCATGTGGGGCGGTTCCTGAAGGCCCTGGCCAACGCCACCCGGCCGCTGGTCGCCGCCGTGCACGGACAGGCCGTGGGCGTGGGCACCACCATGCTGCTGCATTGCGACCTGGTGTTCACCAGCCCCGACGCCCGCCTGACCACCCCCTTCGTCAACCTGGCCCTGGTGCCGGAAGCCGCCTCCAGCTGGCTGCTGCCGGCCCGCATCGGCCACGCCCGCGCCTATGCCATGTTCGCCCTGGGCGAAGCCGTGGACGGAACGACCGCCGCCGCCTGGGGCCTGTCCAACGCGGTAGTGCCGCTGAACGAGCTGCGCGGCCGGGCCCGGTCCGCCGCCGCCCAGTTGGCCACGCGGCCCCTGGGGGCCCTGACCGTCACCAAGCGCCTGATGCGCGACGCCGAGAAGATCAGCGCCCTGATGGACACCGAAGGCGCCCTGTTCGCCGAACGCCTGCAGACCGCCGAAGCCCGCGAAGCCTTCATGGCCTTTGCCGAGCGTCGTCCGGCGGACTTCAGCAAGGTCGCCTGACGCCGTGCTGCTGATCGTGATCCTGGCGGCGACGCTCTTCGCCCTGGCCGGCGTCCATCTGTATTGGGCGTTCGGCGGGCGGTGGCCAGGTCATGACGAGGCCTCGATGGTCGCGCACGTTGTCGGACGAACGGCCGGCATGCGCGCGCCGGGACCGCTGACTTCCGCAGCCGTCGCGGCGGCCCTTGCGGCCGGTGGGCTGCTGGTGCTGACGATCCTGGCGCCGCCTTCGCCGCTGGACGGCGGGTTCAAGGCCGCGCGCTGGGTCCTGTTCGCGGTCTTCGCCCTGCGTGGCCTGGCGACCTATGCACCGCCGATCTTCCGCTACGCCGAGGGTACGCCCTTCGCCCGCCTCAACCGCCGCGCCTATGGTCCGCTGTGTCTGGCCATCGCCCTGGGGCTGCTAGCCTTGCAATTGTAGCGTTCCACACAACGAAAAAATCATGGGAGAGAACGACATGGCCGATCGCATCACCTCGGGCTTCAGCCCCTATACTCCGGCCCGCGACGTGGTCGCCGGCCATGACCTGACCGGCAAGGTCGCCATCGTCACCGGCGCCGCCACCGGCATCGGCGTCGAGACCGCCCGCGCCCTGGCCGAGGCCGGCGCCGAGGTAGTCATCGCCGTCCGTAAGCCCGATCTGGCCGAGGCCGCCCTCGCCGAGATCAACAAGACCGCGAAAGGCCCCAAAGCGTCGTGGTCGATGCTGGACCTCTCCAGCTTCAAGTCGATCCGCGCCTTCGCCGAGCGGTGGGGCGACCGGCCGCTGAACATCCTGATCAACAACGCCGCCGTCATGGCCTGCCCTCTGGCCTATACCGAGGACGGGCTGGAGATGCAGATCGGCACCAACCACTTCGGCCACTTCCTGCTGTCGGTGCTGCTGGCTCCCAGCCTGGTCGCCGGCGCCAAACAGTCGGGCCAGACCTCGCGACTGGTGTCGCTGTCGTCGATCGGCCACCGCCGGGCCGGCGTGAACTTCGATGATCCGCACTACAAGACCCGCGACTATGACAAGTGGGACAGCTATGGCCAGGCCAAGACCGCCAACGCCCTGTTCGCGGTCGGCTTCAACACGCGCTTCAAGGACCAGGGTGTCACCGCCAACGCCGTCATGCCCGGCGGCATCATGACCCCCCTGCAGCGCCACCTGCCGATCGAGGAGCAGATCGCCCTGGGCTGGATCGACGAGAACGGCAAGGTGCGCGACGGCTTCAAGACGACGGAAGAGGGCGCCTCGACCAGCGTCTGGGCCGCCGTGGGCGATGAGCTGGACGGCGTGGGCGGCCTCTATCTGGAAGACCTGGCCCAGGCCGAGCCCTGGACCAAGGAAAAGCCCTGGGCCGGCGTCATGCCCTATGCCCTCGACCCGGAAGCCGCCGAGCGCTTGTGGGCCCTGTCGGTGGAAACCACCGGCGCCGGCGCCTGATGCGGCGTGAGACGCTGTGGGGGCTCGCCGGTATCGCGGCCGTCGTCGGCGGACTGACCGATCTGGTCGGTCCGCTGCTGTACCCGCATCTGGCCGAGCCCGCGCGGCAGGCGGTCTATGTGCTGATCGACGTGCTGCTGCTGTTTGGCCTGCTGGGCCTGCAGTCAGCGGCGGGGCGGGCGATGGGCGTACTGGGGCTGGTCGGGTTCGTCGTCGCGGTCAGCGCCGTGCTGCTGGTGCGCTCGTCGGCGACCAACCTGCTGGGGCCGGCGACCTATGCCCTGGCCTCCAGCGTCTGGGTGATCGGCATGGTCGTGATCTCCGTGGCCATCCTGCGGGCGCGGCTGCCCTTCAAGACGTCGGCGGCCCTGTGGATCGCGGCGCTGGTGATCGGCCTTGCCGGTCTGGCGCTGAAGGATCAGGGTCTGGCCCATCGCCTGGCCGCCGCCTGTTTCGCCCTCGCCTCCGTGGCGCTGGGCGTCCAACTGGTCCGTCAGGGCCGCGCTGTTTCCGGAGATCCCGCATGAGCCTCAAGACCAGGACTCTGTTCATCACCGGCGGCCTCGCGCGGCATCGGCCGTGCCATCGCCGAGCGTGTGCGCGGCGCCAATGGCGCGGTCGACCTCGCTCGAGACCGGCCGAGGCCATCGCCCAAGCTGCCGACACCATCGCGGCGCCGCGCAGATCGAGGCGGCCGGCGGAAAGGCCCTACGCGCATGGTGGTCGACGTGCGCGAGAGCTGGCGCCAGGAGGCCGTCGCCAAGGCCTGGCGACGTTCGAGGCCTCGACATCTGCGTGAACAACGCCTCGGCCATCTCGCTGACCGGCACGCTATCGACCGAGATGAAGCGCCATGACCTGATGCACCAGGTCAATACGCGCGGCACGTTCCTGACGTCCAAGGCCTGTATCCCGCACCTGAAGCAGGCGGAAAATCCGCACGTGCTGATGCTGTCGCCGCCGCTGGACATGGCGCCCCGCTGGTTCGGCGGCCACGTGGCCTACACCATGGCCAAGTTCGGCATGTCGATGTGCGTGCTGGGCATGGCCGAGGAGTTCAGGAGCGACGGCATAGCCTTCAACGCCCTGTGGCCCCGCACCGGCATCGCCACCGCCGCCATCCAGTTCGCCCTGGCCGGCGAGGAAGGCCTCAAGCACTGCCGGACGCCCGAGATCATGGCCGACGCCGCCCATGCGATCTTCGGCAAGTCGTCGCGGGAATTTTCAGGGAATTTCGTGATCGACGACACGTTCCTGTACGGCGAGGGCGTCCGCGATTTCACGCCTTACGCCGTCGATCCCACCGCCACCCTGATGCCGGACTTCTTCGTGCCGGAAGACAGCGTTCCGCCGCCGGGCGTGAAGATCGGCTGAGGCGCGTTGCGTCCTTCGAGGCCCGCTGCGCGGGCGCCTCAGGATGAGGACATCAATAAACGGTCCTCTTCCTGAGGTGCGAGCCAGCGGCGAGCCTCGAAGGACGCACGGCTTCAGCGCGTCTTGCGCGCCGCCGCCACCTCGACCGACCGGCGCGCCCATCCCACCAGCAGGTCGCCGTCGTCCATCGCCTCGACCGGCGCATTCCAGTAGGCCATGGGCTTGTCCATGCCGAAGGGCTGGAAGGGATGCGAGCCGGCCGCCTCGAAATCGGCTTTCAGCGACTCGTCGCCCTTGAGATAGAGAACGTCGTCATCGATCAGGGCGAAGAACAGGCCGTTCGCATAGAGCCCGACGCCGCCGAACATCTTGCGCGAGGTCAGCACCCCCAGCGGGGCCAGCTGTTCGAGCACGAAGTCCAGATAGTCCGAAGAGACCGCCATGCCCGTTTCCATCCGCCCGGCCGCCGCGACCGACAGCGCCCTCATACTCCAGTTCATCCGCGATCTGGCCGAGTATGAAAAGCTTCTGGATTCGGTGGAGACCTCCGAAGCAGACGTCGCCGCGGCGCTGTTTGGCGAAAACCCTCGCGCGTTCTGCGACATCGCTGAAATCGACGGCCAGCCGGTGGGCTTCGCCCTGTGGTTCTACAACTACTCAACCTTCGTCGGCCGGCACGGAATCTATCTGGAAGACCTGTTCGTGCGCCCTGATTCGCGGGGCGGCGGCGCGGGCAAGGCCCTGCTGGCCAACCTGGCCCGGCGGTGCGTGGACGAGAAGCTGGGCCGGCTGGAATGGTCGGTGCTGGACTGGAACGCCCCGTCGATCGCCTTCTATGACAGCCTGGGCGCCGCCGCGATGGACGAGTGGATCATCCGCCGGATGACGGGCGACGCGCTGCGCAAGCTGGCGGGGGTTTAGTCCGGGCGTCCTTCGAGGCTCGGCTTCGCCTCGCACCTCAGGATGAGGCAAACAGAGCAACAGCGTCCCTCATCCTGAGGCGCCCGCGCAGCGGGCCTCGAAGGACGCAGGACCTGTCAGTCCAGCCGGTCGGCCTTGCGCAGGTCCGGGAACAGCCAGGCCCACAAGCCCGTCACGCCCAGGGCGCCGATCCCGCCGAACACCGCCGCGCCGACCGGGCCCATGAACCAGGCCGCGACGCCGCTCTCGGCCTCGCCCAGTTCGTTGGAGGCGCTGATGAACACGCCCGAGACGGCGGCGACGCGGCCGCGCATGGCGTCGGGGGTGACGATCTGCACCAGGGTCTGGCGGACATAGACGCTGAGCATGTCGGCCCCGCCCAGCAGCACCAGGGCCCCGACCGACAGCCAGAGCAGCTTGGAGAGCCCAAACACCACGGTCGCGGCGCCGAACAGCGCCACGCCCAGGAACATGATGCGGCCTGCGTTGCGGCGGATCGGGTTGCTGGCCAGATAGATCGCCACCACGGTCGCGCCAATGGCCGGCGCCGCGCGCAGGATGCCAAAGCCCCCCGGGCCGATGTGCAGCACGTCTTTGGCGAACACCGGCAGCAGGGCCGTGGCCCCGCCCAGGATCACCGCGAACAGGTCCAGCGAGATCGAGCCGAAGACGATCTTGTTGTTCCACACATAGGCCAGACCCTCCTTGATCAGCTCCAGGCGCGAGCCGGGCTGGGTTTCAGGCTGGGTGTTGGTGCGGATCATCAGGGCCATGACGGCGGCGACCAGATAGAAGGCGAACGAGACGCCGAACGCCATCGACGGCGAGTGGATCAGCAGCAGGCCGCCCAGGGCCGGGCCGGCGATCGAGGCGCTCTGCCATGACAGCGAACTCCAGGCGATGGCGCGCGGCAGCAGGGGCGCGGCACCAGCATCGGCCCCATGGCGCTGCTGGCGGGCGACAGGAATGGCGGCGGTTGCGCGCCGAACATTCACCGAGACGGCGAAGATCGGCCACAGGGCGTGGGAGCCGCTGAGGGCCAGGACCAGCAGCACCGAGGCGCTGACCGCGTCGATGGCCAGGGTCGTGGCCACGATCAGCTTGCGGGTGTGGCGATCAGCGGTCTCGCCGGCCGCCAGGGTCAGGGCCAGCAGCGGCAGGAACTGGGCCAGGCCGATCATGCTGACCAGGAAGGCCGACTCGCCGACCGAATGGGTCAGGCGGGCGATGGCGTAGACCTGCCAGCCCAGGGCCACCGACTGGATCTGCACCCCCAGCGTCGAGACGAACCGCGCGGTCCAGTACAGAACGAAGTCACGTTCCCGCAACAGGGCGCGGGTAGAGGTGTCAGGGACGGGCTCGGCGGCGGGGGAGGCGGGGTCTGACATCGCGCCGCACCATACTGACGCTCGCCGGCGCCGCAACCTTATTGACCTGACGGAGGCTTGGCCCTACAGCGCCCGCGAGTTCATGAGAGGTCCGGCCATGCGCCAGCCCAAGTCGCTACGACGAATGACGCGCGAACGCGCCACGATCTGAAGCCCTCCCGCGCCTGGCGTCGGGAGCCCCCGACGACCTTTCGCACTCCGAAGGCTGATGACCTCCATTTCCCCTGTTTCCAATATTTCGGTTTCCACCCCGCCGCTCGTCCTCGAGACGCCCGCGATGGAAGCCGCCGTCACCGCGCTCATTGACCGGGTGTTCGGCCCCGGCCGCTTCGCCAAGGTTTCCGAGCGTCTGCGCGAGGGCAATCGCCTGCTGGCCGACTGCTCGTTTGTCGCGATGCGCGACGGGCGGCCCGTGGGTTGCGTGCGGATGTGGCCGGTGACGATCGGCGGCGCGCCGGTCGCGTTTCTGGGGCCGCTGGCCGTCGATCCTGACGAGCGCAGCGCGGGCCTGGGCCAGACCCTGGTCGAAAGCGCCTGCCAGGCCGCCCGGGCCGCCGGCTGGAAAGCCGTGCTGCTGGTCGGCGACGCACCCTATTTCACCCGCGCGGGCTTTTCGGCGGCCCACACGGCGGGTGTCGCCATGCCGGGGCCCGTCGATCAGCGTCGCGTGCTGCTCAAGGCCCTGGCAGAGGGCGGCGACGAGGGCCTTTCGGGTATGGTCGCGGTCCCCTGAGACGTTCCGTCGCTTGAGCCGGGCGGCGGCATGGCCTACCTGAAAGCCATGACCGCCGATCCTCCCAAAGCCGGGTTAGAAGGCGTCGCCGCAGCCGCCAAGGTCGCGGGCGAGCGCGGCCTGCCGCCGGTGCATCTGTGGCATCCCGCCCATTGCGGTGAAATCGACATCCGTATCCGCAAGGACGGGGTGTGGTTCCACGAGGGCACGCCGATCGGCCGCGAGGCGCTGGTGAGGCTGTTCTCCACCGTGCTGCGGCTGGATCCCGACGGCTATCACCTGGTCACGCCCGTCGAGAAGATGAAGATCACGGTCGAGGACGCGCCGTTCATCGCCGTCCGCGTGGACCGCGAGGGCGATGTCCTGCGCTTCGAGACCAATGTCGGCGACGTGGTCGAGGCGGGCCCCGACAACATCATCCGTGTCGAGACCGATCCCGTCACCGGCGAGCCGCGCCCCTATCTGCATGTGCGCCGGGGCCTGGAAGCCCTGATCGCCCGCCCGGTGTTCTACGAACTGGTCGAAATGGCGCAGGCGCGCGACACCGACGAGGGCCCCGAGTTCGGCGTCGCCTCGAACGGCGCCTGGTTCCCGATCGCGCCCGCCGGCGCGGTGGTCGCCGGAGCGGGGGTGGAATGACGCCGCAGGAGCGCCGCGACTGGATCACCGGCCGTCTGGACCCCATCGCGCACTACAATCCCAGCCTGGCCGATCCCGTGCGCTCGGACTTCGACCTCAATCCCGGCCTGACGTTCGACAATCCCCACGCCTTGCGCCCCGCCGCCGTTCTGGTGGGGCTGATCGAGCGCGAGGAGGGGCTGACCGTGCTGCTGACCCGCCGGTCGGACACGATGCGCAGCCATACCGGCCAGATCGCCTTCCCCGGCGGGCGCTGCGATCCGGGCGAGACGCCCTGGCAGACCGCCCTGCGCGAGGCCCAGGAAGAGGTGGGGCTGGATCCCAGCTTCGTGACGCTGTCGGGCCTGCTGCACGGCTATCAGACGGTGACCGGCTTTCATGTCACGCCGGTGGTCGGCTTCATTGATCCGGCCGCCGAGTTTGTCGCCAGCCCCGAGGAGGTCGCCGACGTCTTCGAGACGCCGTTCGACTTCCTGATGAACCCGGACAACCATGAGCGCCAGCACCGGGTGACGCCCAGCGGCGAGCGGCGCAACTTCTACGCCATGCCGTGGAACGATCGTTTCATCTGGGGCGCGACTGCGGGCATGCTTCGCGCGCTGTACGAGCGTCTGCACGAAGACCCTGTTGATAAAACGGCTGTTTAGGATGTTTCGCCGCTGGCGAACGACCGGCTTCCTGTCCTAACAATGCACCCCTTGCTCGGGGGGGCGCCGCATGGGTCGGAGTTGGTCGGTTTGAACAGTGAATCGATAGGCATAGCGCCGTGGATGGCGCTGCCGGAGACCCGGGCCGTGATCGCGGCCCTGGAAGAGCGGGGCTTCGTCGGCTGCGCCCGGTTCGTTGGCGGATGTGTTCGCAACACCCTGATGGGCAAGCCCATCGATGACATCGACATCGCCACCACCCTGACGCCCGACCAGGTGATCGACGCCCTGGCCCATGCCGGCCTGAGGGCGATCCCGACCGGCGTTGACCACGGCACCGTTACGGCGATCTCCGGCGGCCGGCCCTATGAGATCACCACCCTGCGCCGCGACGTCTCCACCGACGGCCGCCGGGCCGTGGTGGCCTTCAGCCAGGACTGGGGCCAGGACGCCGAGCGTCGCGATTTCCGCTTCAACGCCCTGTATGTCGATCCCGAGGGCCGCCTCTATGACCCGACGGGCGAGGGCGTGAACGACGCGCGCGAGGGGCGGGTGGTGTTCGTGGGCGATCCCATGACCCGCATCCGCGAGGACTATCTGCGCATCCTGCGCTTCTTCCGGTTCTTCGCCTGGTACGGCCGGGGCGAGCCCGACCAGAAGGCCCTGGCCGCCTGCAAGGCGCTGAAAGGCATGGTCTCGGGCCGCGCCGCCGAGCGCACCCAAAAAGAGATCATGAAGCTTCTGGCCTCGGACGATCCGCGTCCGGCCCTGCGGCTGATGGCGGCGACGGGCGTGCTGGGCTCGATCCTGCCGTTCGTCAAATCCCTGGCCCGCTTCGACAGCCTGGTGGGGATCGAGACCGAGCAGCTGTTCGAGAATGATCCCGAACTGCGCCTGGCCTCGCTGATCCCCGACGATCCCGCGATCGCCGCGCAGATGGCCGAACGCCTGCGACTGGCCAACAACACCCGCGACCGCATCGTCGACGCCGTGGGCAAGAATCCCCGCATCGTCAGCTGGATGAGCCCGCGCGAGGCCCGCCGCAGCGTCTACGCCCTGGGGGTTCGCACCTTTACCGATCGCATCAAGCTGGCCTGGGCCGGCTCGGGGCGTCCTGTGACCGCGCCGCAGTGGCGGGGCCTGCTGGCTCTGGCCGAGACCTGGACCCCGCCGCCCTTCCCCCTGTCGGGCGAAGAGGTGATGAAGGCCGGCGTGCCCAAGGGGCCGCTGGTGGGCGAAGTGATGCGCGAGATCGAGATCTGGTGGATCGACCAGGACTTCATCGAGGACAAGTTCAGCGCCGTCGAGCGGCTCAAGGCCGTGGCCCAGGGCATGGTCTACTGATGCGGATCGGCCTGCTGGAGACCGGCGAGCCGCCGGAAGCCCTGCAGTCGGCCTTCGGGCGCTATGGCGGCATGTTCCAGGCCCTGCTGGGGGCTGACCACGCCTACACGACCTATGACGTCCAGGCGGGCCAGCTGCCGGCCTCGCCGGGCGAGCAGGACGCCTGGCTGATCACCGGCTCGGCGGCTGGGGTCTATGATCCGCTGCCGTGGATCGAGCCGCTGTCGGACTTTCTGCGCGCCGCCCGGGGCCAGGTTCCGCTGGTGGGCGTCTGTTTCGGCCGTGCAGGTCATGGCCCAGGCTTTCGGCGGCCAGGTGGTCGAGTCCGACAAGGGTTGGGGCGTGGGCCTGCATCGCTACGCCGTCGAGCGCCCGCAGGACTGGACCGACGCGCCCAGCGTCGCCATCCCTGCCTCGCATCAGGATCAGGTCGTTGTCCCGCCGCCCGGCGCGACCGTGGTGGGCGGTAGCGCCTTCACGCCGTTTGGCCTGCTCAGCTATGACGACGGGCGGGCCATCTCGATGCAGTTCCATCCCGAGTTCGACCCCGCCTATGCGGCGGCCCTGATCGAGGCCCGGCGCGGAACCCGCTATACCGACGCGCAGGCCGACGCCGCGATCGCCACGCTGCAGACGCCCAATGATCGGGCCCGCGTCGGGGGCTGGATCAGCCGGTTCCTGGATCAGGCAACCGCGCGCTGATCAGGGCGTTTGGGTCTCCAAGGGAGACCTGCCATGCGCGCCGCCACCATCGTTGCTGTCCTGGGCCTGACCCTCGCGGGCGGCGCCGCTATCACCCGTGTCAACGCCGCGCCTGAAGCTGCGGGCTCCGCGCCGGCGGTGACGCTGAAGTCGGCGGCGTCCTTCACCTCGATCACGGATCCCGCCGCCCGCTCGGTTGCGTTGTTCACCGAGGCCGGCAAGGTGATCCAGAGCCCGCGCTGCCTCAACTGCCACCCGGTCCAGCGCGACCCGACCCAGGGCGACGCGATGCACGCTCACAATCCGCCGGTGAGGGGCGGGCAGAGCGGTCACGGCGTGGCCGGACTTCCGTGCCTGTCGTGCCATGGGGTCGCCAATGTCCCGACCTGGAGCGACACCATCAAGAGCATTCCCGGCGATCCGAAATGGGCCCTGGCCCCGGTCGAGATGGCCTGGCAGGGCAAGTCGCTGGGCGCGATCTGCGCCCAGATCAAGGATCCGGCCCGCAACGGCGGCCGCTCGCTGGACGAGATCCACGCCCACATGGCGAGCGATCACCTGGTCGGCTGGGCCTGGAACCCGGGCGAGGGGCGCAAGCCGGCGCCGGGCACGCAGGCGGGGTTCGGCGAACTGATCCGGGCCTGGCTGGACACCGGGGCCAGGTGTCCCAAGCCCTAGTTGCAACCCCCGTTGTCTTTTTCGATTTTGAGATAACGTCGTTTCCTCTCGGGGGAGAACGACGTGCAGAACATCGACCTGGTCATCGCAGTGATCGCCGCGACCGGCGGACTGGGGCTGGCCGCCATGAGTCTGGTGGACGCCTTCAAGGCGGTGCCCGGCGGCGGCGTCTCTCGCATCGGCTTTCAGCATATCCGCGAGGCCGCGCGGCTGTTCGACAAGGTTCTCGAACGCGCCGTCGGACCGCGATGGGAAAACGTGATCCTGTCTCACTGGATCAACGGCCGGCCGCGCGGCGAGCAGATCGGCGTCCTGCGCTCGCTGCTGCGTCTGGGTCTCAACCCTGACACTTCCGACCAACTGGCCGTGATCGGCAATGTCGACCCCAAGGCCCTGGGCGCGGCGGCCGGCAAGCTGGTCAAGGGCGACCCGATGAGCGAGGCCGAGATCAACCTGATCGGCCGGGTCGAGGCGGCGGTCGAGGCGCGGCTGGACGCCGCTTTCGATCTGGCCGAGCAGGCCTATCGCAATCAGGCGCGCATCCTGGCGGGACTGATCGCCGTGATCCTGGCGGTGACCGCCTCGTTCCTCATCGCGCCCTCGCCCGCGATCAAGGGCCTGGAGCTTGTGGACCGGCGGCTGCTGATCGGGGTGCTCATGGGGCTTCTGGCCGTCCCCATGGCGCCGATCGCCAAGGATCTGGTCAGCGCCCTGACCGCCGCCGCCAATGCGGCCAAGTCGGTCCGCAGGATCTGAGGCCGTGACCTTCTATGTGTCCACCCGGGCCGGAGGCGGCAGCCGAAGCATGGCCGGCGAGGCCGGCATGCTGGCGGGCGACGGCCGTCGCCAGCGGCCCGAGGTTTCACCTCTGCAGCCGCGCGACGTCGCCGGCGTGGTCGAGGGCAAGACGGTGGTCTTCGCCATCCACGGTTTCAATGTCAGCTATGAAAAGGGCCTTCGTTCCCTGGCCCTGCTGGAGGCCGAACTGGCCCTGCGTCTGCCAGCCTCCTATCTGGTCGTGGGCGTGCTGTGGCCGGGCGACTTCATCATCCCCGCCATCAACTATCCCGGCGAGTGGCGCGACGCTGTCGAGAGCGGACGCCTGCTGGCCAGCTTCGCCAACCGCTGGATGAAGACCGCGAGCGATTTCTGCTTCCTGTCGCACAGCCTGGGCGGGCGCGTGGCCCTGGAGGCGGTGGCCAATCTCGATCGCAAGGCCAGGCATGTGTGCCTGACCGCCGCCGCCACCGACAATGACTGCCTGGAAGAGCCCTATGACGTCAGTGTCGCCAACAGCGACGCGATGACCTGGCTGGCCTCGAAGAAGGACATGGTGCTGAAGCTGGCCTATCCGATCGGCGACTGGGCGGGCGACGTGTTCCTGGGCGACGACGACAGCGCGCTGCGCGGCGCGCTGGGTCGGCAGGGCGCCAAATGGCCGCGCACCAAGATCGAGGTCGTCGGGGGCGTCAAGCTGGCCAATACCGAGGCCTATGGCCACGGCAGCTATTTCCGTCCGGCGACTTCGGCGCCACCGCCAGTGGCGAGCCGACAAGGATGACGAGCCGGCGGCCTGGTCAGTGCAGCCGAAGCCGGCGCCCGACAAGCACGGCTGACCCGGCTAGGGCCACTTCACCGTCGGCGGCATCGAACTGAGGATCGACTCGACGTTGCCGCCGGTCTTCAGGCCAAACATCGTGCCCCGGTCGTAGAGCAGGTTGAACTCCACATAGCGCCCGCGCTGAATCAGTTGCTGGTCGCGCTCGTCGGCGGTCCAGGCCTCGCCCATGCGGCGGCGGACAAGCTCCGGATAGATGTCGAGAAAGGCCTTGCCCACGTCCTGGGTGAAGGCGAAGTCCCGCGACCAATCGCCGCTGTCATGGTGGTCGTAAAAGATCCCGCCGATGCCGCGCGGCTCGTTGCGGTGGGGCAGGAAGAAGTACTCGTCGCACCAGGCCTTGTAGTTGGCGTGCCAGGTCGGATCGTGGGCGTCGCAGGCCCGCTGATAGGCGGCGTGGAAGTCGATGGCGTCCGGGAAGTCCTGCTGGCGCTGGTAGCCGAGCAGGGGCGTCAGGTCGCCGCCGCCGCCGAACCAGGTCTTGGTGGTGGCGATGAAGCGGGTGTTCATGTGCACGGCGGGCACGCGCGGATTGGTCATGTGGGCGATCAGACTGATGCCTGTGGCGAAGAACCGCGGGTCCTCGTCGGCGCCCGGCATGCCCTTGGCCGATTTCCGGCGTGAAGGTCCCGAACACCGTCGAGCAGTGGACGCCGACCTTCTCGAACAGGCGGCCGTGCATCATCGACATCACGCCGCCGCCGCCGGCCGCGCGATCCCACGGCTTGCGCTCGAATCGTCCGGCCTGGCCGGGATAGAGATCGGCCGGGGCTTCGTCCTCCAGCCGCTCGAATTCCGCGCAGATCTGGTCGCGCAGGGTTTCGAACCAGGTCCGGGCCCTGGCTTTCTTGTCGTCGAGGTCGATTGCGTCGGTCATGATAGCCGATGAGCGCTCGGCGCGCGCGGTGCAGCGGCTCGTCGAGGCCGGCGCTACCGGCGGCATCGTGCGCGGCATAGCGCAGCGCTTCGCCCAGGGCCATGGACACGGTCGTCGCCAGGTTCATCGACCGGGCTTCCGGACGCAGGGGGATCACCAGCCGGCCCTGGGCGGCGGCGTGGACCTCGTCGCTGGCTCCCCGGCTTTCGTTGCCGAACAAAAGGGTGTCGCCCGACTGAAACCCGAAATGGTGAAACGGCGTCGCAGCCTTGGTGGTGAACAGCAGCAGCCGCCCTTCGGCCCGCTCGGGCGCGGCGAGGAAAGCGTCCCAGGACAGATGCCGCTGCATGTGGGCGAGAGGGCCATAATCGAGGGCCGCGCGCTTCAAGCTCTTGTCATCCAAAGGGAAGCTGCAAGGCTCGATGACGTCCAGCCCGACGCCGAAACACGCGGCCAATCGGATCGCGGCGCCGACGTTTTGCGGAATGCCTGGTTGAAAAAGTGCGACACGCATTCTAAGCGAACAAACCACAGGGCTAGCAGGGACATTACTGCGAATCGAAAGGGCTTGCGGACTCGGTCCGCGCGTCCGATAGGACGATCCGACCGTCGCCTTGTGGCGGAGATCCGTTCGCGGGTCGAGAAAGATACGGCGCCGCAAGGCGCTTCTCCTGGCCGGCCGGATTCTCGGCGCGGCGGAATCGAAGGGTGACTTAAGGTGGCCGACACCGCCGTGGGCGCAACGACCGAGCCGGAACATGGGGCAGATCCCAGCCGGCGCGACTTCATTTACATCGCGGCGATCGCCGCCGCCGCCGGCGCAGGCGCGTCGCTGGTGTGGCCGTTCGTCGACCAGATGAACCCGTCAGCCGATACGCTGGCCCTGGCCTCCATCGAGTTCGACCTGACCAAGGTCGTCGAGGGCCAGCAGGTCACGCTGAAGTGGCGCGGCAAGCCCCTGTTCGTGCGTAACCGCACCAAGGCGGAAATCGCCGCGGCGGTGAAGGACGACGGGGCCTCGATGAAGGATCCCCAGAAGGACGCCGACCGGGTGAAGCCGGGCAAGGCCAACTGGCTGGTTCTGATCGGCAGCTGTACGCACCTGGGCTGCGTGCCCACGTTCGGCGGCGGCGATTACGGCGGCTGGTTCTGCCCGTGCCACGGCTCGGTGTACGACACCTCCGGCCGTATCCGTAAGGGCCCCGCGCCTCTGAACCTGGCGGTTCCGGAGTACGCCTTCCTGTCCGACACCAAGGTCAAGATCGGTTAAGCGAGATGAGCGGACATTCGACCTATCAACCGAAAACCGGCTTCGAGCGCTGGCTCGACGCCCGTCTTCCCATCGTGCGCCTCGGCTATGACAGCTTCGTCGACTACCCGACGCCGCGCAACCTGAACTACTGGTACACGTTCGGCGGCATCCTGTCGTTGTGCCTGGCCTCGCAGCTGATCACCGGCATCATCCTGGTGATGCACTACACGCCCAGCGCCGACCACGCCTTCGCTTCGGTCGAGCACATCATGCGCGACGTGAACTACGGCTGGCTGATCCGCTACATGCACGCCAACGGGGCGTCGATGTTCTTCATCGCCGTCTACATCCACATGTTCCGCGGCCTCTATTACGGATCCTACAAGGCTCCGCGCGAAGTGCTGTGGCTGCTGGGCTGCGTGATCTATCTGCTGATGATGGCCACCGCCTTCATGGGCTACGTCCTGCCCTGGGGTCAGATGTCCTTCCACGGCGCCGTCGTGATCACCAACCTGTTCGGCGCCCTGCCGATCGTGGGCCCGGCGATCACCACCTGGCTGTGGGGCGGCTTCGCCGTCGACAACGCCACGCTGAACCGCTTCTTCTCGCTGCACTACCTGCTGCCCTTCATGATCGCGGGCGTCGTGATCCTGCACATCTGGGCGCTGCACGTGGTGGGCCAGAACAACCCGACCGGCGTGGACCCGAAGTCGAAAGCCGACACCCTTCCCTTCACGCCGTACGCGACTGTGAAGGACGGCTTCGCGATGAGCGTCTTCCTGATCCTCTTCGCGATCTTCGTCTTCTATCTGCCCAACGCGCTTGGCCACTCGGACAACTATATCCCGGCAAACCCGCTGGTGACGCCCGCCCACATCGTTCCGGAATGGTACTTCCTGCCGTTCTACGCGATCCTGCGCGCCGTTCCCGACAAGCTGATGGGCGTGCTGGCCATGTTCGGCGCCATTGCCTGCCTGTTCGCCCTGCCGTGGCTGGACACCTCCAAGGTGCGCTCGATGCGCTACCGCCCCACCGCGAAGGTCTACTTCGCGTTCTTCGTGGTGGCGTGCTGCGTGCTGGGCGTCTGCGGCGGCAAGCTGCCGAGCGATCCGGTCATTCCGCACCTGACGACGTTCAACGCCATCGACGCCGACCTCAACAGCTATGTCTGGCTGTCGCGTGTCGCGGCGCTGTACTACTTCGTCTTCTTCCCGGGGATCCGTGCCGATCCTGGGTCTGAAGGAAACGCCTCCTGCCCGTGCCGGACTCGATCGCGTCCCCGGCGCTGTCGCCTGAAAAGAAGGGCTGATCCCGATGCTGCGCAAACTCTCCACCATTGCAGCGGTCGCGGGTCTCATGGCCGCGGCCCTCTGCGGCCCGGCCCTGGCCAGTGGCAAGAAGGAAGAGCCCAAGGACGTCCACTGGTCGTTCGAAGGTCCTTTCGGCAAGTTCGACCAGGCCCAGCTGCAACGCGGCTACAAGGTCTATCGGGAGGTCTGCTCGGCCTGCCACTCGATGAACCTCGTCAGCTTCCGTAACCTCGGCGACAAGGGCGGTCCGTTCTACGACCCGAAGTACAAGAACTCGAACGACAACCCGTGGGTCAAGGCGATCGCCAAGGACTACGAAGTTGACGACATCGATTCTGAAACCGGCGACGCCATCAAGCGTCCGGCGACCAGCGCCGACCGCTTCCATGCGCCGTTCCCGAACGAGCCGGCGGCTCGCGGCGCCAACGGCGGCGCTCTGCCGCCGGACATGTCGCTGCTGGCCAAGGCCCGCGAAGGCGGCCCGGCCTATATCTACTCGCTGATCACCGGCTACGAAGAGCCCCCCAAGGGGCTGAAGGTCGGCGCGGGCCAGCACTACAACCCCTACATGGCCGGCGACCTGACGTCGGCGTGGTCGGGCAGCCACGAGCACGTACCGCCGGGCGGTTTCATCGCCATGGCCCCGCCGCTCAAGGCCGGTCTGGTGACGTTCGACGACGGCACCAAGTCGACCCTCGACCAGCAGGCCAAGGACGTCTCGGCCTTCCTGATGTGGGCCGCCGAGCCCAAGCTGGAAGAGCGCAAGAAGATGGGCTTCGCCGTCATCCTCTACCTCCTGATGTTCTCGGGCCTGCTCTACGCAGCCTACCGTCAGGTGTGGAAGAACGAGTCGCACTGAGCCTCTGCGGGCAAGTGAAAAGACCAAGGCCCGGCGGAAACGCCGGGCCTTTTTCTTTGCCTACTTGCCGGATGTCTTGGGCGAGGGCGTCAGCCACAGCAGGCCGGCCTGGGGATCGAGGCGCAGGCTATAGTCCGACAGCACCTGGACGCCCAGCGCACCAACCACGCCCTCGGGCAGGTCGCCGGCCTTCACCGCCGGCAGATTCTGGCGCAGCGCGCCGTTCCAGGACAGCCCCCGCAGGGTTCCCGCCGGCTTCTGTCGCGGCGCGTCGGCCGCGCCCCGGGCCCGCACGCCACCGTTCGAGGCGGTGTCGAGGGCGAAGGGCCCTTGCAGACCCCGGTCGCCGCTGGACGCCGCCGCCAGCACCGTGGGCATGCCATGGACCATGGTCACCGTCAGGGGGCGGCTCGCGCCCGTGAAGCGCTGGCCCAGAGGGTCCAGGCGCAGGCGGCAGGGCGAGAAGTCGATGCTGACTACATACCGATCCAGGATGTCGGCCCCGATCACGCCGGCGACGGGGGTGACGAAGCCGACGCTGCGATAGTCCAGGTCCGCGACGACCACCGGCGCGACCGCTACCTCTGGCCCGCCAGGCGGACGGGCAGGGCCAGATCGGTCTGCGCATAGCCCGACATCTGGGCCTTGGTCTCATGCAGCAGGGTGCGCGGCGCCGACAGGTCGATGACGAAATCGCCGGCCATGTCGCCGATGGCGGCGGGCGCGACGACGGCCCCGTTCTCGAACCAGCAGGCGGTCTCGCCCGCCCGCGCCGAGACGGCGGCGGACAGCGACATCAGCAGGATCAGGGCGGGTTGGACGCGACGCATGGCGTGATCCTAGCCAAGCCTTTCGGTCGCGGCGACAGGCGTCCGCCGATTTGAAGGCAAGCCGTCAGATCAGATGCCGGTTTGAGCGCTGGTCATGCCCGGCAGGCGCCGAGCGCGCTCTGCGGTCTGATTGCGTCAGCGGGCGGCCGGATCGACCGGCGCGGCCGCAGGCGTCGGCGCGGAAGGGGGCTCCGGCGGCGGGGTCAGGGGATCCCCAATCGGCGCCTCCGGATCCACGACCACGAGACCCGGATCCTCGCCCTCGACCGGAACTCCTTCAAGCGGCGGGGGCGGCGAGGCGGCGCGGCCCAATGCGGCGGTCATGAACTGGCGCCAGATGATCGCCGGCTCGCCGCCGCCCACCACGCCGTGCATGGCGCTGTTGTCGTCATTGCCCACCCACACGCCGACGACGAGGTCGCCGACATAGCCCACGAACAGGGCGTCGCGGTAATTCTGGGTCGTGCCGGTCTTGCCGAACGCGCGCCGGAATGGCCGCTTCCAGTCCGGTGCCGCGATGCACCGCCGAGCGCAGCATGTCGCGCATGTTGACCAGCTCGGCCTTGCCTAGCGGCCGGGGCGGGGTCTTGGGCTTCCAGTCCTGCAGCCCGTGGGCCACGATCGGCGCCTGGCCGGCGGCGATGGCGGCATAGGCCGCGGTCAGTCGCGTCAGGCTCATCAAGCCGGTGCCCAGGGCCAGGGTCAGATCGTCGGGGATCTTTTCGGTGACGCCCAGGTCGCGAGCGGTGCGCACGATCTCGGCCCGGCCCAGCTGGTGGGCCAGACGCACGGCCGCCACATTGGACGAGGCGGCGAAGGCGGTGATCAGCGGCACTTCGCGGCTCGCATACTTGCCTTCGTGGTTCTTGGGCTTCCAGCCGGACAGCTCTACCGGCGCGTCGGAGATCGGGGTGGTGATGGTCATGCCTTTACGTATGGCCGTCAGATAGACGAACAGCTTGAAGGCCGAGCCCGGCTGGCGGGCGGCGTCGGCGCGGTTGAACTGGCTGTCGCCATAGTCGCGGCCCCCGACCATGGCCACGACGCGGCCGTCCGACCGCATGGCGACGATCGCGCCCTGGGTGATGTTCAGCCCCTTGCCGTCCTGGTCCAGGGCCCGCCGCAGGGTGGTCTCGGCCAGGGCCTGAAGCTTGGGATCCAGGGTGGTGCGAACGATCGTCTCGCCATAGCGCGCGCCGACGGCGGCGCGGGCCTGGGGGATGGCCCAGTCGGCGAAATAGGAGCCCGTCGGCATCTTGCGGCGGCCATCGCTGACATGGATGTTCCGGGGCGCCGCCGTGGCCTGGGCCGGCGTGATGACGCCGGTGTCGACCATGGCCGCCAGGACGGCGCGCATGCGATCGGTCGCGCCCTCGAGGTTGCTGCTGGGGGCCAGACGCGACGGCGCCTTGACCATGCCGGCTAGGATCGCGGCTTCGCCCAGGGTCAGCTGCTCGGCCGGCTTGTCGAAGTACTGCCGGGCGGCGGCGCGCACGCCAAAGGCCCCGTTGCCGAAATAGACCGACGACAGGTAGCGCGACAGGATCTCGTCCTTGGAGAGCCGGGTTTCCAGATAGACGGCGATCAGGGCTTCCTGGGCCTTGCGGCGCAGGTTGCGGTCACTGGACAGGAAGGCGTTCTTGGCCAACTGCTGGGTGATGGTCGAGCCGCCCTGCACGATCCGCCCGGCCAGCCAGTTGATGCCACGGCCGCGCGCGACTGCCCGCAGGTCCACGCCCATATGGCTGTAGAAGCGGCGGTCCTCGATGGCGACGAAAGCGGCCGGCACATAGGCCGGCAGGGTCTTCAGGTCGACCGGGGCTTCCTTGTAGGAGCCGCGCCGGGCGATCGGCGAGCCGTCGGCCGCGACCAGCACCAAGGCCGAGTTGTCCAGCGGCTCCAGCGCGCGGCTCAGCGGCAGCGACCACAGCAGCGACAGGATCAGCACCAGGATCAGGGACGCCGTCACGCCGGCCCCGATCTGCCACGGCCGCCGCCGCCAGATCGGCGTCGGCTTGACCGCAGAAGCCTCTTCCGAGACAGGCACGGTCGCCGGAGGCGGCTCGGCGTCGTCTTCGGACGAGGCGATGTCGTCGGCGGTGTTCGCCTCAGCCTCCAGTTCGGCCTCGGTCTCGGCGGCGGTCGCCTCGACCTCCGGCTCTACGGGTTCAGAAGACTGGGGGGATTCGGAATCCGACATCGACTGGCGCTCGCTCCGGGCGGGGGCCACGGCTTGGGCGGGTGCATAGCACATCGCCCTTGGCCGCCAACCCCCGGCGCCCCATGCCGGGGCGGCGGAAGGCCAAACTCAGGCCTCGCCGCGGTTTCCGCCGCCGCGCTGGAACAGCTGCAGGGTGCGCAGCATGGCCAGGCGCGCGCTGTCGGCGTGATAGCCGTTGGGCGCCACGAAGGCGTGTCCGGCGTCATAGAGCCAGACGGGCAGATCGGGGTGGGCGTTCTGAATCGCCTGGACGTCGGCCATGGGGATCATGGTGTCGCTCTTGCCGAAGTGCAGGGCGGTCGGCGCCTTGGGCGTCTCGTTCGCATAGCCGATGATGTCGCCGCCATAGAAGCAGGACACGCCCGACAGGCCCTCGCAGCGGGCCGCCGCCAGCCAGGCTGTCGTGCCGCCATAGCAGAAGCCCATCGCGAAGACCGGACCGTTCAGCGCGTCGATGCAGGCCTGCACGCGGGGCAGGGCCGTGACGCCCCAGCCCGTGGCCTCGCCCAGGCTCATCCGCTGATCCAGGATCGCGGGCTCGGCGTTGGCCTCGGGAAAGGCCGCGTCGGCGGCGTCGAACAGGGCCGGGGCCAGCACCTCGTAGCCCTGATCGGCCAGGGTGTCGGACAGCTCGCGGATGTGGGGCGTGACGCCCCAGATGGCGTGCAGAATGACCAGCCCGCCGCGCCGCGCGTCCTGGTGCGGCGCGTGATAGGCGGCCAGCGGCGCGCCGTCACGCGTGGCCAGCGCGATCTTTTCGCCCATCAGGCCGCGCCGTTGGCCAGGAACAGCGCCAGGGTGCGTTCGCGCGCCAGCTCTGCGTCCGCCAGATCGGAATCGGGGCGGCCGCCATTGTTGAAGCCGTGGCCGCTGTTCTCGTAGATGTAGACGGGAACCTCGGGATGGGCGGCTTCGACGGCGGTCTTCACCTCGTCGGCCGGGATGTGGCCGTCCTTGCGGCCCAGGTGGACGATCACCGGGCACGACAGGTCGAACTTGGCCATCCCGCCCAGCTGGCTGCCGTAATAGCTGGAGCCCGCCGACAGGCCCGTGCAGCGCGAGGCCGCCAGCCAGGTCATGGTGCCGCCGTAGCAGTAGCCGACCATGAACACCGGGCCGCGCTGACCCAGAAAGTCGATGCAGGCCTGCAGGTCGCCCATGGCGTTGTCCGGCCCGTTGGCCAGGGCGTACTTCACGCCCGACTCGAAGCCGGCCGGATCGTGCTCGGCCGTGAAGCCCTTCTCCTGGCGATCGAACATCGACGGCGCGATCACCTCGAAACCCAGCGCCGCCCAGCGGGCCACGTCTTCGCGCACATAGCGGTCGAGGCCGAAGATCTCCTGGATCACGATCACCCCGCCCTTGCGCGGGCCTTCCGGCTGGGCGTGCACGGCGGTGAACGCGAAGCCGTCATGGGCGGCGGTCAGGGTGATGGTGTCGGACATGGCTGGGGCTCCTTGAAACCTGTCATCCCGGCCGCAGCGCAGCGGAGAGCCGGGACCGTGGCATGCGTTAGCGTTTCCGGCGGTCCCGGCTCGGCGCGCTACGCGCTTGGCCGGGATGACAGAGAGCGCTTAGACGTTGAACCGGAAGTGCATCACGTCGCCGTCCTTGACGACATAGTCCTTGCCTTCGGCCCGCATCTTGCCGGCTTCCTTCGCGCCGTTTTCGCCGCCCGAAGGCTTGATGAAGTCGTCGAAGGCGATGGTCTCGGCGCGGATGTAGCCCTTCTCGAAGTCGGTGTGGATGACGCCGGCCGCCTGCGGGCCGGTGTCGCCGACGTGGATGGTCCAGGCGCGGGCTTCCTTGGGCCCGACCGTGAAATAGGTCTGCAGGTTCGAGAAGCTCGTAGGCCTCGCGGATCAGGCGGTTCAGGCCCGGCTCTTCCAGGCCCAGGGTTTCCAGGAACTCGGCGCGTTCCTCGGCGTCCAGCAGGGCGATCTCGCTCTCGATCTGGGCCGAGATCACCACGCTCTTGGCGTTGTCCTTGGCGGCGCGTTCGGCCACTAGGTCGCTGTATTTGTTGCCTTTGTCGGCGCTGCCTTCATCGACATTGCAGACATACAGGGCCGGCAGCGAGGTCAGCAGCTGCAGCATGTGCCAGGCTTTTTCGTCGTCGGCGTCGATCTTGGCGGCGCGGGCCGGACGGCCTTCGCGCAGCAGGGCCAGGGCGATATTGGCCAGGCGCAGGGTATTGGCGCTTTCCTTGTCGGCGCCGACCTTGGCGCGCTTCTCAAGGGCGGGAACGCGCTTTTCCAGGCTTTCCAGGTCGGCCAGCATCAGCTCCATCTCGATGATCTCGAGATCGCTGATCGGGTCGATGCGGCCTTCGACGTGGACGATGTCGCCGTCTTCAAAGCAGCGCGGCCACGAAGCGCCACGGCGTCGCAGTCGCGGATATTGGCCAGGAACTGGTTGCCCAGGCCTTCGCCCTTGGACGCGCCGCGAACCAGACCGGCGATGTCGACAAAGGTGATGCGGGCCGGGATGATTTCCTTGGAGCCGCTGATCTTGGCCAGGGCGTCCAGGCGCGGCTCGGGCACCGCGACTTCGCCGGTGTTGGGCTCGATCGTGCAGAACGGATAGTTGGCGGCCTGGGCCGACGCCGTCTGGGTCAGGGCGTTGAACAGGGTGGACTTGCCGACATTGGGCAGGCCGACGATGGCGACTTTAAGGGCCATGGAACTCTCGTGAATTTCGTTGGGGGCGACCTAGCACGGATGATCGGGTTACGCAACGGACGAGGCCCTTGAAGCTGTAATGGCGATATCAAGGGGGTAGGTCGCACGACATTCGACCCGGCGTGAAGATCTGTGCAGAGGCGGCCCCGCACTCCGGACGGCGACGGCGTGCGCCGCGACCCCATGCTGGGCACCCGGGAAGCCCAGATGTTCGACCCGTTCCTGATGCTCGACTGTGTTCGGCAACGATCAAGCCGTCCGACTACATCGCCGGCTTCCCGGCACCATCCGCATCGCGGCTTCGAGACCGTGACCTACATGCTCGAAGGCCGGATGCGGCACCGCGACAATACCGGCTCGCTGAGCGGTGATCATCGGTCCGGGCGAGCGTCCAGCTGGATGACGCGCCGGCAAGGGCATCGTCCATTCCGAGATGCCCGAGCAGGCCGAAGGCCGGATGCGCGGCTTCCAGCTGTGGGTGAACCTGCCCGCGAAGCTGAAGATGAGCGCGCCCGGCTATAGCGAGTTCGAGAGCGACGCGATCCCGGTCGAGGCGCGCGAGGGCGGCGTGTCGGTCAAGGTGATCTCCGGCGTCACGGACGCCGGCACGGCCGGACCCATCGGCGGCGGGGCGGTCGACGCGCTCTATTTCGACGTGGTGCTGCCCGCCGGGACGCGGTTCGAGGAGCCGGTGGGCGCTGACCGCAACGCCATGCTGGCGGTCTATGAGGGCCAGGTCCGCGTGGCGGGCGGCAAGATCGACGCCCTGTCGGGCGTGTTCCTGGGCCAGGGCGACACCGTGCTGGTCGAGGCGATCACCGACGCCCGCGTGCTGCTGCTGGCGGGGCGTCCGATCAACGAGCCGGTGTTCTGGCACGGGCCGTTCGTGATGAACTCGCGCGACGAGATCGTGCAGGCGTTCGAGGATTTCCAGTCCGGGAAGTTCTGAGGCCCTCTCGAAAATCACATAAAGATATCTTTATGTCCCTGTTGACGCCCTGGGGCGTCCCGTGCTTTCTGCCGCCTGTCGTGGTCTGCGCGCGCCTTGGCGCGCGTGGCTAAGAGGGAAGTCGGTGAGGGCGTGAAACCCCGATCCCGGCGCTGCCCCCGCAACTGTGAGCGGTGAGCCGCTGTCCGTTACGTGTCACTGATCCGCCGAACTTCATCGGTGGCGGATCGGGAAGGCCAGGGCAGGGGCGTTGACCCGTGAGCCAGGAGACCTGCCCCGACAGATAACGTCCTCCGGCGGGGTGCCCGGTCTGGTCGCTAGCAAGGCGCGACCGGGCCATCTGTCCCGTGCGCGACCGCCTGCGCGCGTCCCGATCAGTCTCTCGCCATCATCTGGCAGAGGCTTTGAGACATGACCGTCACCGTCGCCACCCTGGGCTTTCCCCGCATCGGCCCCCGCCGCGAACTTAAGCGCGTGCTGGAAGAGCATTGGGCCGGACGGCTCGACGCCGACGGCCTGCTGACCGCCGCCGCCGCCCTGCGCGGCCAGACCTGGGCCCGTCAGGCCGAGCTGGGCGTCGATCACGTGCCCAGCAACGACTTCTCGCTGTATGACCATGTGCTGGACACCAGCGTCATGGTGGGGGCCATTCCGCCGATCTACGGCTGGACGGGCGGGCCGGTCGATACCGCCACCTATTTCGCCCTGGCGCGCGGAACGCAGGGCCAGGCCGCCGAGGTCTGCGCGCACGGCCACGTCCATGAACCGGCCGAGGGCCGGGCCAGTGGCCTGCCGGCGATGGAAATGACCAAGTGGTTCGACACCAACTATCACTATCTGGCGCCCGAGGTGTCGCGCGGCCAGGCCTTCGCGCTCTGCTCGACCAAGCCGATCGACGAGTTTCTCGAGGCCAAGGCGCAGGGGATCCACACCCGGCCGGTGCTGCTGGGTCCGGTCACCTTCCTGAAACTGGCCAAGACCCAGGATCCAGACTTCCAGCCCCTGTCGCTGCTGTCGGCCCTGATCCCGGTCTATGCCGAGGTGATGCAGCGCCTGACCCAGGCCGGCGCCGACTGGGTGCAGATCGACGAGCCCTGCCTGGCCCTGGACCTGACCGAGTTCGAGCGCGGCGAACTGCGTCGGGCCTATGGCGCCCTGACCCATGCCGCCCCGCGCCTGCGGGTGATGCTGACCAGCTATTTCGGGACCTTCGGCGACAATCTGTCCACGGCGGTCAACCTGCCGGTCGAGGGCCTGCACCTGGATCTCGCCCGCGCGCCGCAGGACCTGGAGGCAGTGCTGGCCGCCGCCCGCGAGAGTCTGGTTCTGTCGTTGGGCGTGATCGACGGTCGCAATGCCTGGCGGGCCGATCTGGAGGCCTTGCTCGACCGTCTGGAGCCGGTGGTCGCCGCGCGCGGCGGCGACCGTGTGATCCTGGCGCCGTCCTGCTCGCTGCTGCACACGCCGGTGGACCTGTCCGTCGAGACCCGGCTGGATCCGGAGGTCTCGCAATGGCTGGCCTTCGCCGTGCAGAAGATCGAGGAGCTGGCCGTGCTGGCCAAGGCCCTGAACGCCGGCCGCGCCTCGGTTCGGCCCCAGCTTGAGGCCGTTTCGGCCGCCGCCGCCGCGCGCCGCACCTCCGCCCGGATCCACGATCCGGCGGTGCAGGCCCGACTGGCCGCCGTGACGCCGCGTGACGCCCGGCGGAGCTCGCCCTTCTGCCGGCGGATCGCGATCCAGCACGCGCGCCTGAACCTGCCGCCCCTGCCGACTACCACCATCGGCTCGTTTCCCCAGACGGCCGCCGTGCGTAGGGCGCGGTCGGACCATGCCAAGGGCGCGGTGAGCGAGGGCGACTATCAGGCGTTCCTGCGCCAGGAGACCGCCGCCGCCGTGGCCTGGCAGGAAGAGATCGGCCTGGACGTGCTGGTGCACGGCGAGTTCGAGCGCAACGACATGGTGCAGTATTTCGGCGAGCAGCTGTCGGGCTTTGTCTTCACCCAGCACGCCTGGGTGCAGTCCTACGGCTCGCGCTGCGTGCGCCCGCCGATCCTGTATGGCGACGTCGCGCGTCCCCGCGCCATGACCGTGGAGTGGTGGCGCTATGCCCAGGGCCTGACCGTCCGGCCGATGAAGGGCATGCTGACGGGCCCCGTCACCATCCTGCAGTGGTCGTTCGTCCGCGACGACATTCCGCGCAGCCAGACCTGCCGACAGATCGCCCTGGCGATCCGCGACGAGGTCGTTGATCTCGAGGCCGCCGGGGCGCGGATCATCCAGATCGACGAGGCCGCCCTGCGCGAGGGCCTGCCCCTGCGTCGCGCCGACTGGGACGCCTATCTGGACTGGGCGGTCGAGGCCTTCCGGCTGGCCGCCTCGGGCGTGGCCGACCAGACCCAGATCCACACTCACATGTGCTATTCGGAGTTCAATGACATCATCGCCGCCATCGCGGCCATGGACGCCGACGTGATCTCGATCGAGACGGCGCGCTCGAAGATGGAGCTGCTGGACGCCTTCGCCACCTACGCCTATCCGGCCCAGATCGGACCCGGTGTCTATGACATCCACGCCCCGCGCGTGCCGGGCGAAGCGGAGATGACCCAACTGCTGGCCGTCGCCGGCCAGCGGCTGTCCTCGGCCCAGCTATGGGTCAATCCCGACTGTGGTCTGAAGACCCGAGGCTGGAACGAGGTGCGGCCGGCCCTGGTCAACATGGTCGCCGCCGCCAAGGCCGCGAGGTCCGCGATGATTGCTGGCCGCTGAGCCGGGGCGCTAGGGCGGATTTGGTTCAGATTGAATCGCGCATCCAAATTTCCCGTCTCCCCGGCCCCCGGGTCGCGCAAAGCGCGCGCCCGAGGATGAACTCCGGCCGGGGCCCAGGTGAAACCCACGAGACGTTCCGGATGAATCTGGGTCCCGGCCTTCGCCGGGAAGATGGAGGCATGGGGTGGTTGCTTCGATGTAAGCCAAATACGCTCTATTGCCCCTGGTGGCGGGCCATCCACGCGCTCGCCACCGCCTCGGCCACCTTGATGCCGTCCACGGACGCCGACAGGATGCCGCCGGCATAGCCCGCGCCTTCACCGGCCGGGAACAGGCCGGCGGTGTTCAGGCTCTGGAAATCCTTGCCGCGCGTGATCCGGATCGGCGAGGAGGTGCGGGTTTCCACGCCGGTCAGCAGCACGTCGGGATGGTCATAGCCGGCGATCTGGCGGCCGAAGACCGGCAGGGCCTCGCGCATCGCCTCGATGGCGAAGGCCGGCAGGCAGGCCGACAGATCGGTCATGGTCACGCCGGGCTTGTAGGATGGGGCCACTTCGCCCAGATCGCTGGAGGGGCGGCCGGCCAGGAAGTCGCCGACCTTCTGGGCCGGCGCGGCATAGGTCGAGCCGCCTGCGACATAGGCCAGGCTTTCCCACTTGCGCTGGAATTCGATCCCGGCCAGCGGGTGGCCCGGATAGTCGCGCTCGGGGTCGATGCCGACCACGAAGCCGGAATTGGCGTTCCGTTCGTTGCGCGAATACTGGCTCATGCCGTTGGTCACGACGCGGCCGGGCTCGGACGTCGCCGCCACCACGGTGCCGCCGGGGCACATGCAGAAGCTATAGACCGTGCGCCCGTTGCTGCAGTGGTGGGAAAGGCTGTAGTCGGCCGCGCCCAGGTCGGGATGGCCGGCGCAGGTCCCGAAACGGGCCTTGTCCATCCACGACTGCGGATGCTCGATCCGCACCCCGATCGAGAACGGCTTGGCCTCGATATGGACGCCCTGGTCGTAGAGCATCTGGAAGGTGTCGCGGGCGCTGTGGCCGATGGCCAGCACCACGTGCTCGGCCTGCAGAACCTCGCCGGTCGACAGCTTCAGGCCGCGCAGCCTGCGCGAGCCGTCGGCGTCGGTTTCGACGTCGATCCCGTCGACCCGATGCTGCCAGCGATACTCGCCGCCCAGGGCCTCGATGGTCTGGCGCATGCGCTCGACCATCGTCACCAGGCGAAAGGTGCCGATGTGGGGGTGGGCCTCGGTGAGGATCTCTTCGGGCGCGCCGGCCTTGACGAACTCTTCCAGCACCTTGCGGCCCAGCTGGCGGGGATCCTTGATCTGGCTCCAGAGCTTGCCGTCCGAGAAGGTGCCCGCGCCGCCTTCGCCGAACTGGACGTTGGACTCTGGGTTCAGCTCGCTCTTGCGCCACAGGGCCCAGGTGTCCTTGGTGCGCTCACGCACCACCTTGCCGCGGTCCAGGATGATCGGCCGAAAGCCCATCTGGGCCAGGATCAGGCCGGCGAACAGGCCGCAGGGGCCCGCGCCGACGACAACAGGACGAGGGCCGGAAAAGTCCTTCGGGGCCTGGGTGAGCAGGCGATAGTCGGTGTCGGGCCGGGGGCGCACATGGTGGTCGCCGGCGAATTTCGCGAGGACCCGGGCTTCGTCTCGCACCGTCACATCGACCGAATAGACCATCAGGATCGCCGCCTTGCGGCGCGCGTCGTGGGCGCGGCGGGCGACAGTGAAGTCGAGCAGGTCGCTAGCCGCAATGCCCAGGCGTTCGCACAGAGCCGGGGCAACAGCGTCCGGCGGATGGCCCAAGGGCAGCTTCAGTTCGGAGATGCGCAGCATGGCCTAGTCGCCCTTGGCCGGCTTGCGGGGATCGGCCTTGGGGGCCGGCGCCAGGCGCATCACCTCGCCCTGATAGCGCTCGTCCTCTCCGGCCGCCGCGAAGGGCAGGGCGTCGCAGATGGCGTCCAGCATCGGGTCCAGCCACTGGTGCTCGACCTTGTGGAAGTCGCCCAGCACATAGTGCATGACCATGTCCTTGTCGCCCGGATGGCCCACGCCGATCCGGCCGCGCCGGAAGGCGTCGCCGACCTGGCTGGTGATCGAGCGGATGCCGTTATTGCCCGCCGCTCCGCCGCCGGCCTTCATCCGGAAGCGGCCGGGGGCCATGTCGATCTCGTCGTGGAACACGATCACGTCGGCCGGCGTCAGCTTGAAGAACTTCATCGCCTCGCCCACGGCGCGGCCGCTCTCGTTGTAATACGTCTTGGGCTTGAGCAGCAGCAGCTTGACCGCGCCGTTCGGCGTGGGGATCGAGCCCTCGCACGCCAAGCCCTGGAAGCGCGCGCGCCACGGTCCGGAGCCCCATTTGCGGGCCAGGGCGTCGACGGCCATGAAGCCGACGTTGTGGCGGTTCTTCTCGTACTTGGGCTCGGGATTGCCGAGACCGGCGAGGATCAGCATGGTTTCAATCCAGAGCGGCAAGCGGAAACGAAAAACGGGCGGGCCCTAAAGCCCGCCCGTCTCGATATCAGATCGGCGAACCGACCAAGGGGCTTAGCCCTCGGTGGTGGTGTCGCCTTCGCCCGATTGCGACGCGGCCGAGGCCTTGACGTTGGCGATGACGAAGTCGCGGTCCATGGCGGTCTTGACGCCTTCCGGAAGCTTCACTTCCGAGATGCGGATGACGTCGCCGATGTCGTGGCCGGCCAGGTCGATGACCAGTTCTTCGGGGATCTTGTCGGCCGGGCAGGCCAGCTCGACGGTGTGACGGATGATTTCCAGCGTGCCGCCCTTCTTCAGGCCGACCGAGGTTTCGTGGTTCTTGAAGTGAACCGGAACTTCGATCTTGATCAGCTGGTGTTCGCTGACGCGGAACAGGTCGAAGTGGACCGGCTCGTCGGTGACGGCGTGGAACTGAACGGCCTTGGCGATGACCGACTGCTTCTCTTCGCCGTACTGCAGCGTGACCAGGTGGCCGAGCAGCTTGCCGGTGTAGAGCGCCTTGCGGAATTCGTTGCCCTTGACGGCGATGTTCACGGGAGCCTTGCCGCCGCCGTACAGGACGCCGGGGACCTTGCCGCCGCGGCGGGTTTCGCGAGCGCCGCCGGTGCCGGCGCGGTCGCGGAGTTCAACGTTCAGGATGATCTCAGACATGGTGTTCTCTCTGGAGAGCCCTTGCTCTCGAAATGCATAGCCGCCGCACAGGACTGGATTGCCCCGCTCGGTCGACGGTTTTTAGGGTCGCGCTACATACACAGAAGGGCCGGGCGATGCAACGTCCGGCCCTTCCCTGGCGATTTGGCGCAGGTCTAGTGCTTGGCGGCGGGCTTCTTGGCGGTCGCCTTGGCCTTCTTGGAGTTGCGACCCGCGCCGCCGCCCTGGGCGATCGAGGTCTTCTCCGGCAGGGCGCGCGGCGGCTCGACCGGCATCGGCGCGCCCGAGGCCTTGATCACGCACTGGCCGGTGTCCATCAGGATGTGCTGGCCCAGGCAGAAGACGTCCTCGTAGTGCGGCTTGGAGACGGCCAGGCATTGATACAGGTTCAGCTTGCCCATGTTCAGGCACATGGCCGAGGTCGGGTCGGCCATCACCGCCTCGATGGTCGGCAGGTTGTTGTCGCCCGCCGCGCCCAGGGCGGCCAGGGCGGCCACGGCCATGCCGCGCAGCACCACCGGCTGATAGGGGGCGGAGGCCGAGCGCGGGGTCAGGGTCAGTGGCTGGGCGCCGACCGAGGCCTGCTGCAGCGTGTTGACGTCGCCGCTTTCGCCCAGGGCCGGGATGGCCGACATGGTCTTGGCGTAGGCTAGGCGGCCGTCGCGGTCGGCCACCGTGGCCTTGGACCACGACGAGTGCTGCACGTCATAGGCGGCCTGCTTGACGGCCTTGCCGGCGGTGAAGACCTTCAGACCCTCGGCGCCCAGGGTGTCGATGACCAGGCCGGCGGCGGTGTCGCTGCCCTTGAAGCTGGCGGCGTAGGCCGGATCGGCGACGAGCTGGGCGATGACCTGCTGGCGCTGGGCCGGATCGGCGGCGAAGGCGCGGACCGAGCCGACGAAGGTCGGGTCCTGCAGGGCGATGACCGCGGCATAGGCGATGACGCCCGACAGCAGTTGCTTGGGCTCATAGGCCACGCCGACCTTCACGGCCGACTGGATCTGGTCGCCGTTCTGGAAGTCGGGGCTGATGGCGCCGGCCCGGGCCATGTAGCCGCGGAAGGCGCTGGCGCGCTCGACCAGGGTGCTCGACAGGGTGATCGGCGGGGCGACGGCCGGGGCGGCGACCACGGGCGGCGGCGGAGGCGGGGGCGGGGTTTCGCAGCCGGCCACGACGGTGGCCAGCGCGACAGCGGCCGTCAATAGAACGGCGCGCGCACGCGACAAGGTGTGCATTCGGGCGAACTTCCCCATGAGACTGATTTTCGCGAATAACATCCGCGACGGGCGATATTGTGACACTCAGCCCGTTAACCATTCTTTGACAAGCTTGGCCGCGCGAGAGGCGAACCCGCCCGCCAAAACTCCCCGAAAGGGAAGGTTTCCGCGCTAGTCGAACAGCTTGGAGACGGATTCTTCGTTGGCGATCCGCCGGATGGCTTCGCCGATCAGAGGGGCGCACGAGACGTAGCGGATCTTGGGGCAGGCCTTGACGGTGTCGGACGCCTCGATGGAGTCGGTGACCACCAGTTCGGTCAGCACCGAATTGGCGACCCGCTCGGCGGCCGCGCCCGACAGCACGCCATGGGTGACATAGGCGCTGACCGAGGTCGCGCCCTGGGCCACCAGGGCGGCGGCGGCGTTGCACAGGGTGCCGGCCGAGTCGGCGATGTCGTCGAACAGGATGCAGCGACGGCCCGAGACGTCGCCGATGATGTTCATCACTTCGCTCTGGCCAGGGCCCGAGCGGCGCTTGTCGACGATGGCCAGGTCGGCGTCGTTCAGGCGCTTGGCCAGGGCGCGGGCCCGGACCACGCCGCCGACGTCGGGCGAGACGACGATCAGGTCCTCGCCGATCGAGTAGTTGCGGATGATGTCGTCGGCCAGCAGGCGCGAGGGCAGCAGGTTGTCGGTCGGGATGTCGAAGAAGCCCTGGATCTGGCCGGCGTGCAGATCCATCGTCAGCACGCGGTCGGCGCCCGAGCGGGTGATCAGATTGGCCACCAGCTTGGCCGAGATCGGGGTGCGTCCGCCGGTCTTACGGTCCTGGCGGGCGTAGCCGAAGTAGGGAAGGACGGCGGTGATCCGCTTGCCCGACGCGCGCTTGAGGGCGTCGATGCAGATCAGCAGTTCCATCAGGTTGTCGTTGGCCGGATAGCTGGTCGACTGGATGACGAAGACATCCTCGCCGCGGACGTTCTCGTCGATGGTGACGAACACCTCGTTGTCGGCGAACCGGCGCACCTGCGCCTTGGTCAGCGGCATGTCGAGATATTCGGCGATGTGGGTCAGCGGGCGGTTCGAGTTGCCGGACAGCAGCTTCATGGGGGCGCTCGGGGGCAGGGGGTGTCGCGTTGCGGGGCTTCTAGCAGTGATCGGCCCCGGGGCAAGACCTTAACGGCCCATATGACGGATCAGCGACGGTTTGTGGCTTTCGGGTTGGGCGGTGATCGACAGTTCCCGGCGAGTTGCGCCCTGAGCGGAAGTACAGCTCTCAATGCAGCTGGGCCATCTGGATGAGGTTGCCGCAGGTGTCGTCAAATACGGCGGTGGTGACCGGCCCCATGGCGGTCGGCGGCTGGGTGAAGCGCACCCCGGCGGCGGAGAGCCGGGCATGCTCGGCGTGGACATCATCAACGCCGAACGAGGTGTAAGGGATGCCGTCCTCTTGCAGCGCCGCCTTGAATGGCCGGGCGGCGGGGTGTTCATCCGGCTCCAGTAGAAGTTCTACCCCATCCGGGTCGCCGGGCGCGGTGAGCGTCAGCCAGCGATGATGCCCCATGGGGATGTCGTGCTTCACATCGAACCCGAGCAGATCGCGGTAAAAGGCCAGCGCCTTGGCCTGGTCATCCACCAGCACGCTCGTCACAACGATCTTCAACGACATTCTGCTCGTCCTCGCTCCCAGCCTCGGCCAAGGGGCCGAGCCACACGCGCCAAAGCCGCCGCAGCGGCTCGCGCTCCAAGAAGTGGTGCTTGGAGCGCCACTTCCACTCGGTGCGGACCAGACCGGCCTCCTCCAGCATGCCAAGATGCTTGGAGAGCGCCTGGCGCGAAAGCGCCGCGCCGTGCCAAGCTGATCAGCCGGACGTGCAACTCGAACAGCGTCTGCCCGTCCCGCTCCTGCAGCTCATCGAGCAGCCGGCGACGGGTGGGTTCGGCCAGCGCCTTGAAGATCGGCTCCAGGTCCACGCATCAACTCTACACAAGCGTCCTTTTCATGCAACTCAAACATTGCATGACGGGTGCGGCCGCATTCCAGGGAAAGGCTGCGACGTCTTCACGCGGTGGCGCGTTTGGGAGCACGCGCCATCGTGTTCTACGCCTCCAGCGCGATCGCCGACAGCAGGCGGCCATAGTCGCCCTCGCCGTTCAGGACGGCGCGGCGGTTGGAGAAGAACAGGGCCTTCTCGGCGCGGGTGTCGCGGCCCACCCACTCGCGCTGTTCGATCCCGGCGGTGCGCAGGCGGTCCAGCACGAAGGCGGGCAGGTCGAAGAAGCGCTTGTCGTCGCTGACGCCGGGCCGGAAGAACTGGCCCGAGCCGGGGCAGTCGGCCTCGAAGCGGTGCAAGAAGTCGACGCCCACCTCGTAGGAGACAGGCCCGATACAGGGACCGACGGCGGCGACCATCCGCGCCGGATCGCCGCCCAGCTCGACGCATGGCGTCGACGGCGGCCTGGACCACGCCGTCCAGCGCCCCGCGCCAGCCGGCATGGGCCGAGGCGACGATCCGGGCTTCGGGATCGACGATCAGCACCGGCGCGCAGTCGGCCGACAGGGCGCCGCAGACCACGCCGGGGGTCTTGGTGACGACCGCGTCGCCCTCGGGCCGCACGTCGCCCCACGAGCCGTCGGCCGTGATGGCGATGGTCGAATGGATCTGGAAGCAGGTGTTGAGGTCTTCCGGCGCGACCCCGAACCAGCGTGCGGCGCGGGCCCGGTTCTCGATCACGTCGGCCGGATCGTCCTTGCTGCCGCGCCCGACGTTCAGGCTGTCATAGATCCCGGTCGAGACCTCCGCCCTGGCGGGTGAAGAAGGCGTGGCGCACGCCGGGAATGGCGGCCAGCAGCGGCGACTGGATGGTGGGCAGGGCGCCATGGGGCATGTCTTTATGCATCCTGTCAGGCGACCTCGAAAGCTAGCGGCGTGAAACCGGGCGCATGAAGGCACACGGCCTTGAACAACGCGCCCATCTGCGCCTGACCGGTGAGGCGATCAAGCTGTCTTGCGATCTGCTCGGCGCGATCGGGGCGAGCGGTCGCCAGGGCCTGCGCGCGGGCCTCGATACCCAGCATCGCCAGGAACACGGCCTGGCTCAGGATCGGCCCGGCCTGAGCGCCCGCCTCGACACCGGCGGCCAGCACGGCGGGAAAATCGGCCCAGACGGTCAGGTCGGCCTGGCCGGGGCTTTCCAGCGGATCGACCTTCCGGTGGCCCTGGATCGCCTGCAGCGTATCGCCCGGCCCTGGCGCGTCGCGGCCATAGTCGATCAGCAGCGCCGCGCCGCCGTCGATGGCGAGGCGGTGGCCGATCTGGGCGCCGAGCGCTTCCTGGGCGGGTGAGGATTCGAGGATGCTTCCGGGTGAAAGGTCCTCCCCCTGATGGGGGAGGCGGCCCGCAGGGCCGGAGGGGGAAGTGATCCCCGCCGCCGCCAGACTTCCCCCTCCGGCCGCTGCGGCGGGCCCCCTCCCCTCTGGGGAGGACTTAGGCCGCGTAGCCCGAACGCCAGGTTCCCCTGCTCATCCAGCCCGATCACCCGCTCGGTCCAGCCCTTGTCGGTGCTGACGAACTGGCGCGCGGGCAGGCAGTCGAGCACCTCGTTGGCGACCAGGATCATCGGGGCGCCGGCCGGCACGGCCTCCAGCCGATCGGCCCACTGAGGCGAGGCGCCTGTCAGGCGCTGGCCCTGCAGGGCGCGCAGCGGCGGCGACACCTCGACCAGCCAGAGTTCTGCGGCGGCCATGAAGTCCGGCGACAGTCGCGCGGCGCGCAGCAGGTCACTGATCAGCGTGCCGTCGCCCGGCCCCATCTCGACCAGCCGGAACGGCGAAGGCTGGCCCATGCGGGTCCAGGTCTCGACGGCCCACAGCCCTATCAGCTCGCCGAACATCTGGCTGACCAACGGGGCGGTGATGAAGTCGCCCCCAGCGCCCAGATCCGGCCGCGTGGCGTAGTAGCCGTCGCGCGGGTCGTGCAGGCAGCGGGTGAAATATTCGGCGACGCCGATCGGCCCGTCCTGGGCGATCTGCGCCTTCAGGCGATCAAGCAGGCTCATGAGGACTCGGTAGCGACGGGTTCGCGCAGGGCCTTCCACAGTCAGCCACAGGCCGAAAAGCAGCATCGGAATGGACAGGATCGTGCCCATGGTGACCACGTCGCGCAGGAACGGCAGCATCTGGGCGTCCGGCTCCCGCATGCTCTCCAGCGAAATGCGGAACAGGCCGTAGCCGACCAGGAAGGTCCCTACCAGCGCGCCACGCCGCTCCAGCCACTTCAGTTTGTGGGCGGCGACCCAGAGGATCAGGAACAGCACGGCGCCTTCCAGAGCCGCTTCATACAGCTGGCTGGGATGGCGCGGATAGGGACCGGCCGGGCAGCGGTCGCCGTTGGCGGCCTTGATCGTGGCGTTGCAGAACTTGATGCCGAACGGATGGTCGGTGACCCGGCCCCACAGCTCGCCATTGATGAAGTTGGCGATCCGGCCAAAGAACAGGCCGATCGGCGCGACGGGGGCGACCAGATCGCCCAGCCGCAGGATGTCGATCTGGTTGCGGCGGGCGAACAGCAGGATCGCGGCGCAGACGCCCAGGAAGCCGCCATGGAAGGACATGCCGCCCTCCCAGATCTTGAAGGCCTCCAGCGGGTGCGCCATTAGCCCGGCCCGCTGGTCGGGATTGATCATCATGTAGAACAGGATGTAGCCGATCCGGCCGCCCAGGATGATGCCCAGGGTGATCCACAGCACCAGGTCGTCGATCTGCAAGGCCGTGGCCGGCGGCTGGCGCTGGCCCCAGATCGGCTTGTCGCGGATCAGCCGCAGCATATAGCGCCAGCCCAGCAGGATGCCGGCCACATAGGCCAGGGCGTACCAGCGGATGGCCAGCGGGCCCAGCTGCAGGGCCAGGGGGCCGATGTGCACGACGGGGTCGATATCGGGGAAGATCACGCCGCAAGGCTCCCTTCGGGACAGATCGTCGCAGGCATACAGCGTTCGTCCTTCGCTTTCATCCCCCGCTTCCCATATAAGGAGCGCGGACAAGAACGCCCGCACTCGGAATCGCGATGCACAGCCAGAACCCCTTCCTCGACGAATTCGCCAAGCTGACCCAGGCCGCCATGGGCATCGCCCAGACGGCCGGTGAAGAGGCCAAGACCGCCATGCGGGCCCAGGCCGATCGTCTGGCGGCCGAGTTCGACCTGATCCGGCGCGATGATTTCGAGGCGCTGAAGGCCGAGGTCGCGGCGCTGCGCGAAGAGGTCGCCGGCCTGAAGGCCAAGAAGCCAGCCGCGCCCAAGAAGGCGGCTGGAACAGGCGAATAGACGAATCGTCGCTCGCCCTCGACGTGAAGGGGCTGTTACGCCGCTCACGAAGCAGATTAGACTCATCGCGACATAGGCGATTCATGGCAGGTCTCACGCCCGCCATCGCCTATGGGACGCGCAGGATTCCCATGGACACCCAACCGGAAGACGACGACGTCCTGATGGCTCTCGACCCGCTGGAAGTGGTCGAGCATGTCCTCTCGGCCGAAAACCTGACCTTCGACCGCACCGAGGACGGCGACCTGGCCTTCGCCCTGACCGGCGACTGGAAGGATTACGAGCTGTGGTTCGCCTGGCGACCCGAGGCCGACTGCCTGCAGCTGTGCCTGTCGCTGGACCTGCGCGCGCCCAAGGCCAAGCGGGCCAACGCCTATGAACTGCTGTCGCTGATCAACCAGCGCGTCTGGCTGGGCCATTTCGAGGTCTGGACCGAGGACGGCGAAGTCGTGTTCCGCCATGCCCTGGCCCTGCCCTCGGGCGAGCGCCCGACCATGGCCCAGGCCGCCTCGATGATCGACGCGGCCGTCGAAGCCGCCGACCGCTTCTATCCGGCCTTCGACTTCCTGATCCAGGGCGCCAAGACCCCGGACGAAGCCATGGCCGCCTGCATGTTCGAGACGGTCGGGCAGGCCTGATCCAGAGGCCTGATCGGCCTTTGCCTCTTTAACATCGTCATCCCCCGCTTTATGCGGGGGACCCAAGCCATGCTGGCCAGATCAGCTTGGGTCCCCCGGACAAGCCGGGGGATGACGATTGAAAAAGAGAGCGCCAGATGACCCCAATCCTCCTCCTCGGCGCCGGACGCATGGGCGGCGCGCTGATCCAGGGCTGGCGCGAGGCCGGGGCGTTCTCAGCCGCCGACCTGATCGTGCGTGATCCCAATGTCGACGCCGCCGCCTTCGCCGGCGCGCTGGTCAATCCGCCGCTCGAAGCCCTGTCTGCCGGCAAGACCGTTCTGCTGGCCGTCAAGCCGCAGATCTGGCGCGAGGCGATCGCGGATGTCGTCCCGCACCTGGCCCCCGACGCGGTCATCGTCTCGATCGCCGCCGGCGTGCGCGCCTCATGACATCAGCGAGGCCTTCGGCGGCCGCGTCGTCGCTCGCGTGATGCCGACCACCGCCGTGGCCATCGGCCGGGGCACGGCCAGCGTCCATGCCATCGACCCCGCCGCCCGCGCCGCCGCCCACGCCCTGTTCGGCCCCGTCGCCACCGTGGTCGACTTGGACAGCGAAGAGCTGCTGCACGCCGCCACCGCCGTCTCGGGTTCGGCCCCGGCCTATCTCTACGCCTTCGTCGAGGCGCTGGAGGCGGCCGGCGCCGGCGTGGGCCTCGATCCCGCCGCCTCGGCGAAGTTGGCCCGCGCCACGATCATCGGCGCGGCGGCCCTGATGGAGGCCGGCGGCGAAGAGCCCGCCGAGCTGCGCAAGCAGGTCACCTCGCCCGGCGGCACCACGGCGGCGGCGCTGGCCGTGCTGATGGGGCAGGGCGGCTTTGGCGATCTGCTGCCCAAGGCCCTGGACGCGGCGGTCGCGCGGTCCAAGGAACTGGGCGGCTAAATCTCGCGCTTTCCAAGTTAAACGAAAAGTCACTCGTCAGTTTTCAGCGTTACGATAAAATACTCCCGTAATCCGCGCCTTGCGCGGCTGGAGGGAGAATGACTGACAGGCAGTATTTCAGCGCCGCCAAGGCGGTCGCTTACATTATTCTGTTCGTCTCTGCTGTTATAACATTGCTTAGGATCGTGATCGGACCACTTTGGGGATCTGCATCCGACGTGGGCATGATTGTGGCTGTTCTGGCCGGCGCCGGCGGCGTGCTCGCCCTGGCGTGGCTGGCGCGGGTGATGATGCGTGACGTGGCAAAGGGGCTGGGCCCCGACAAGGGAGAGAATTGAACCTCATGAGCACCTCTGAAAAACCCATCGGTCGGGGCGCGTCCCCGGCCGCGGTCCGCAACGGGCTGATCATTGCGACGGGCGTTCTGGTGCTGATGATGGGCGGTTGCCAGGTCATCTCGCACAGCACGACGGTCGAGCCCGGCAATGTGGGGGTCAAGATCAAGACCCTGGGCTCCGGCGCCGGCGTCTCGCCCGACGCCCTGCCGGCGCGCTGGTACTTCCGCGGCATCGGCGAGCGCATCGTCCAGTATCCGGTGATCCAGCGCACCTACAGCTACACCCGCGAGAAGGACGAGCGCGGCAACGAGAATGAGGAGATCACCTTCTCCGACAACACCGGCCTGCCGATGACCGCCGACGTGTCGGTGACCATGCAGGTCAATCCGGCTTCGGCGCCTAACCTGTACCAGACCTATCGCCTGACCTTCGACCAACTGCTGGACGGGCCGATCCGCAACGACGTCCGCTCGGCCGTCGCGGCCGAGGCCGAAAAGGTCGGGGTCGAGACGCTGTACAGCGGCGGCCGCCAGATGGTGATCCAGAAGGCCTTCGCGCGGGTGGCCGGCAAGTGGTCGAAGCACGGGGTAACGGTGTCGCAGATGGATTGGATCGGCTCGATCCGCTATCCGGCCGCCGTCATCGACCAGATGCAGCGCAAGACCCAGCTGGAGCAGGAAGCGCTGGCCGCCAAGGCGCTGGAAGCCAAGGAAACCGCCCTGGCCAACGCCGCCGTCGCCAAGGCCAAGGGCGAGGCCGAGGCCACGCGGATCAAGGGCGAGGCCCTGCGCTCCAATCCTCAGGTCCTGCAACAGCAGGCCATCGAGAAGTGGGACGGGGTTCTGCCCAAGGTGACCGGCGCCTCGACGCCGTTCATCAAGATCGACTAGGGCCGATCGACATTCAGCTGCTCGGCACACTTTTCACCGGTCATCCCCGCGAAAGCGGGGACCCAAGCGGCCTTGCCAGCTTGGGCGTGCAGACCTTGGCTTGACTCAGCTTGGGTCCCCGCTTTCGCGGGGATGACCGGTGTTTTCGGATCCTTCTCAGCCAAAACTCAGAAGTTTTGACTGAATGTCGATCCCCTTTGAGGCGGTCGCCTGGCCGCTATGGATACGAAAACCTCGTCCTTCGACAAGCTCAGGATGAGGTTTTCGAATGCGAGGGCCCGCGACATGGTCCTCATCCTGAGCTTGTCGAAGGACGAGGACCATGCGCGGCGCAGAAGGGTTGAATGGCCTTGCCGACACCGCAATCCCTTGCCATCTCATATCCATGACCGCCGCTGTCGGCATCCTCGACCGCGCCGCCGCCGCCGCCCTGGCCCTGGCGCGCCGGGGCCACGAGATCACCCTGCGCGACATCGCCCTCAAGGCCGAGGTCTCGTTCGCCGAGCTCTACGCCCTGGCCGATGGCAAGGGCGCGGTTCTGGCCCACCTGTCCACCCGCTTCGACCGCGCCGCCCTGGCCACGACCTCGGCTGAGGACGCCGCGCCGCACGATCGCCTGTTCGACGCCGCCATGGCGCGACTGGAGGCGATGGAGCCGCATCGCGCGGCCCTGATCGCCATCAGTCGTTCAGAGGGCGTGGTGGCCTCGGCCCTGCGCTTCCCCAGGACGGCGCGGGCCATTCTCGAAGCCGGCGGCGTCGACGCGACGCCGCTGCGGCTGGCGGCGATGACGGCGGTGTGGGCGCGCTGCGTTCAGGTCTGGCGCGACGACGAGGGCGCGTTGAACCGAACGATGGCCGAGCTGGACAAGCGGTTGAAGCAGATGGCTGAGCGGCTGGAGAAGGTCGGGGCGGGGTTCTAAATCCTCCCCCTAGCGGGGGAGGTGTCGGCGTAGCCGACGGAGGGGGAAGTGACTGCTGACTCAATGCGGTCTTCCCCCACCGGCCTCCGGCCGCCTCCCCCTTCAGGGGGAGGATCTTACCCCGGCAACCGCATCACCGCCCTCAAGCCCCCCATCGGCGAGCGCTCCAGCACCAAATCTCCGCCCAGGCCGCGCGCCATGTCGCGGGCGATGGCCAGGCCCAGGCCGACGCCCTTTTCGTTCTGGTTCCGCGACTCATCCAGCCGGTTGAAGGGCTTGAAGGCGTCCTCGTAGCGGTCTTCGGGAATGCCGGGGCCGTCGTCGTCGATCAGGATTTCGACCCCGCCGGTCAGGCGCGGCGCGGCCGTCACCCAGACCTGGGTTCCATGGGCGGCGGCGTTGTCGATCAGGTTGGCCAGAGCGCGCTTGAAGGCGTTGGGGCGCAGGTCCACCGCCAGCTCCGGCGTGACGCGGGACTCGATGGTCGCGCCGGCCCGCGCCGCCGCCGCCACGACGCCGCCGATCAGGTCCGACAGGTCGACGCGGGTCGCCGCTTCCCCGCCCTCGCCGCGCGCGAAGGCCAGGTATTCGTCGATCATGTGCTCCATTTCGGAGAGATCGCCCTTCATGGCCTCCAGCTGTTCGCTGGGTTCGGAGAGGGCCATTTCCAGCTTCAGCCGGGTCAGGGGCGTGCGCAGATCGTGGCTGACGCTGGCCAGCAGGGCGGTGCGCTGCTCTATGTGGCGCTGGATGCGGGCCTTCATGGCCAGGAAGGCCATGGCCGCCTGGCGCACCTCTCGCGCGCCGTGCGGCTTGAAGTCGACCTCGCCGCCGCGTCCGAAGGCGTCGGCCGCGTCGGCCAGACGCTCGATGGCGCGCACCTGATTGCGGATGAACAGGATGGCCACGGCGGTCAGCAGCATGGTCGCCACCACCATCCACAGGATAAAGATGTGGCCCTGGGTGGCGAAGGCCCGGTCGCGCAGGGCGTAGATCTGCAGCACTCCGCCATCCATCTGCACCCGGATGTCGATATAGGCGGTGTAGCGGGTGGTATCGAACCAGAACGGCACGTTCAGCCGGTCGGACAGCGCGTCCTGCAGCGAGCGGTCCAGGGCGAACAGCGCGTCGCGCCGCCGGGTCGGCAGCTTCTTGCCCTTCTGGAAGGCGATCGACAGCGATAGCGACTGCTCGGCCCGCTCGGCCAGTTTGGCCACAGCGGCGGGGCTGGGGTCGTCCTGATAGCTGGCCACCGCCCAGGCGATGTCGCCGGCCAGGCCTTCGGACAGCTTGCTGTTCACCGTCTGCCAGTGGGCGTCGAAGAAGGCCCAGGTGACGGCGATCTGCATCACCGCCACCGGCAGCACGATGATCAGCAGGCTGCGCCCGAACAGCGAGGTCGGCAGCCAGCGCTTGATCTGGCGCGGGATGTAGAGCTTGGCGCGCAGGCGCATGGCTACTGGCCCCCTCCTGACCGTGGAGCCTGTCCTCGGGCGCGCGCTCCGCGCGACCCGGGGGCGGTCGTCCTCCCCCGTAGGGGGAAGATGAGGTCGGCGCATGTCATCTTCCCCCTCCGGGGGAGGAGGATGCGCAGCATCCGGAGGGGGCGAGTGCGCAAGTTCAATCCGGCGCCAGCCGATACCCGATCCCGCGCACCGTCTGCAGATAGCGGGGGTTCTTCGGGTCCGGCTCGATCTTGCGGCGCAGGCGGGTGACCTGGACGTCGACGGCCCGGCCGGTGGCGTCGGCGGTGTCGCGGGCCAGTTCCAGGCGGTCGACGGGCTCATGCGCCGCGCGGGCCAGGCGGCGCATCAGGGCGACCTCGGCCTCGGTCAGGCGGATGGGCTGGCCGTCGCGGGTCAGCTCGCCGCGTTCGGGTTCGAAGGCGCAGCGGCCCAGGATCAGTTCGCGCGGGCCGCTGGGCTTGGCGGCGGTGCGCCGCAGGATGGCCTCGATGCGCAGCAGCAGCTCCTGCGGCTCGAACGGCTTGCCCAGATAGTCGTCGACGCCGTGGGTCAGGCCCTCGATGCGGTCGGCGGCCTGGTCGCGGGCGGTCAGCATCAGGATCGGCGTCTTGCCCACCTCGCCGCCCATGGCGCGCAGGCGCTTGGTGAAGGCGAAGCCGTCCTCGCCCGGCATCATCACGTCCAGCACCATCAGGTCGAAATCCAGGGAGCCGCACAGCCGGTCTGCTCCAGCGGCGTCGGCGGCGGTGCTGACCCGGAAACCGGCCCGGACCAGGAATTCCTTCAGCAGCTTGCGGATGCGGTCGTCGTCATCGACCACCAGCAGGTGTCGGTCGCGGCGTTCCTCGGGTGTCATGCCACCACTCTACGCGTGGGACCCACCCCTTGTCTTGGGCCAGCAAGGGCCGCCAGGATGCGGCGCGTGCCGGCCACGCCGTCCAGTCCGCCGGTGCGATAGGCCCGCGCCAGCAGCGCGCGCAAGCGTTCGGACGATCCGCGCCTCGAAGGCCGCGCCCTCGGCGGTCAGGACAGCGGGCTTGCGTCGCCCGTCCAGGTCGCCGCCCCCGCGCTCGACCAGCCCGGCCTTGGTCAGGTCGGCCAGGGTGCGGCTGGCGGCCTGTTTCGAGAGGCTGGTCAGCTTGGACAGGTCCTGCACCCCGATGCCGGGCCGGCGGCGCAGCAGGAAGGCGGCGCGCCAGTGCGAGCGGCCCAGGCCCAGGGGCTCGGCCTCCAGAGCGGCGTCGACGGCGGCCCACAGCGCCGCCTCGGCCAGCAGGATCAGCTCCAGCCCGCTGTCCAGTTCCTCTTCGCGCAGGATCAGCCGGGGGTCGGCAGCGCCTTGCTGCAGGGGCGCTATCATCGCCTTAAGTCCATTTTATTTGACGTTAGAGGCCTCGGGGGGTCTAAGAACCCCGTCTCAAATAAGGAGGTCTTGGACCGATGTCTCTCGTTCCCTTCGACGATCGCGATGGATGGATCTGGCTGGATGGCCAGTTCGTAGCCTGGCGTGACGCGAAGGTGCACGTACTGACCCACGGCCTGCACTACGCCTCGTCGGTGTTCGAGGGCGAACGGATGTACGGGGGCGAGATCTTCAAGCTCACCGAACATACCGAGCGCCTCTTCAAGTCGGCCGAAATCCTCGATTTCACGATCCCCTACACGGTGGAGCAGATCGATGAGGCCTGCAAGGCGACGGCCGCCAAGAACAACCTGGATGACTGTTATGTGCGCCCGATCGCTTGGCGCGGCAGCGAAATGATCGGTGTTTCGGCGCAACAGACCAAAATCCACGTGGCCATCGCCGTGTGGGACTGGCCCAGCTACTTCGATCCGGCGACCAAGGCCAAGGGCATCCGCCTGACCTGGGCCAAGTATCAGCGCCCCGATCCCAAGACCGCGCCCGTCGCCGCCAAGGCCGCCGGCCTCTACATGATCTGCACCATCTCCAAGCATGCCGCCGAGAAGGAAGGCTATGCCGACGCGATGATGCTGGACTATCGCGGCTATGTGGCCGAGGCGACCGGCGCCAACGTGTTCTTCGTCAAGGACGGCGTGCTGCACACGCCCGAGCCCGACTGCTTCCTGGACGGCATCACCCGTCGCACGGTGATCCAGATCGCCAAGGACAAGGGCCTGACCGTGATCGAGCGCCACATCCAGAAGGAAGAGCTGGCCGACTTCACCGAGTGCTTCATCGTCGGCACCGCCGCCGAGGTCACGCCGGTGGCCGAGATCGGCGAGTTCACCTTCAAGCCCGCCGCGCTGTCGCTGGGCCTGATGGACGACTATGCCCGCCTGGTGCGGCGCGAGGCGCCGGTGGCCGTGCCGGCCTGATCCGACACGACACCCTGAAACGATCCAGCCGCCCGGAGCGATCCGGGCGGCTTTTTCGTGGCTCCGCCGGTGATCCTTGGGCGGAAGAGATGTCTTGAAGTTGTCGTCGCACCGACAACAAACCTCATTGCAAACGTAACATTCCGGTCGCCGTCCCCGCCTAAGCGCCCACCAACGTCAGCGCTGCGGTGAATTTCTGGAATTTATGCGTGGTCCTGGTCCTTCGACAGGCTCAGGGTGAGGATCCTTGCGGGCATCGACGGTAGGAAACCTCACCCTGAGCTTGTCGAAGGGCGAGGTTGCCGGACCTGCAAATGGAAGACGGAGACCTGCCGATGATCCTGCCCTTCTTCGCGGCCCTGGCGCTGCAGGCGGCGGACGCCCCGCCGGCGCCCGGCGCTCCCGCTCCCGCCCGTAAAGCCGAGACGATCCGCCGCTATGACGGCAAGGCCACCCAGGGTGCGGCGGTGGGGCCCAACGACGTCTATGCGGTGAGCAATTTCCGGCTGGTCCGCTACGACAAGAAGACCGGCGAGCAGCGGGCGGAGTGGACGGGTGACCGGGCCCGCTTTCCGCACATCAACAGCTGCGCCCTGATCGGCAAGGATCTGGTCTGCGCCAGCTCCAACTTTCCGGGCACGCCGCAGGTCAGCACCGTGGAGATGTTCGATCCCATGACTCTGGCCCACAGGCGCAGCGTGTCGCTGGGCCTGGGCACGGGCTCGATCACCTGGGTCGACCGTCATGACGGCGCCTGGTGGGCGATGTTCGCCAACTATGACGGCAAGGGCGGCGAGGCCCCGCGCGACCACCGCCACACCACCCTGGTCAAGTTCGACGACCAGTGGCGCAGGCTGGAGGCCTGGGCCCTGCCGGCCACGGTGCTGGAGCGCATCGCGCCGATGAGCATCTCGGGCGGGGGCTGGGGTCCCGACGGCAAGCTCTATCTGAGCGGCCACGACCTGCCCGAACTTTATGTCATGGGCCTGCCCATGGGCGGCGGCGTGCTGGACCACCTCGACACCATCGCCATGGACGCCGAGGGGCAGGCCATCGACTGGGACGAAAGCCAGCCGGGAATGCTGTACGGCATCACCCGCCGGTCCAAGGAAATCCTGGCGATGAAGGTCCCGCTGTCGGCGGCGAAATAGAGCCTGCACGCCCTCGCGAAGGCCGGGAGAGGCTAGGTCGCGACCTTGGCCTCCAGCTCGGCCAGTCTTTGCCGGGTGAGCGCCAGGTCGGGCCCGAACCGCGCAGGGTCGGCGGCGGCCAGGCGGGCGGCGACGTCGTAGCTTTCGCGATAGAGGTCCAGCGCCCGCATGCGGTGGCCGCGATCCTCGCGCAGGTCGGCCAGGCGCTCCAGCGACACTGACAGGGCCCGCTGGGCCGACGGGTCCTGGGCCTCGCGCCCGCCGCTGGCCGGGTTGTACAGCAGGTGGTGCGCGGTGATCGTGGCGCCGATCGGGCCTTCGGCCTCGGCCACGTCGCCCACACCGGCCAGGGTTCCGGCCAGCAGCTCCAGCGCGACGGCATCGTTCGGCGCGGCCCGGCGAGCGTCGCGGGCGAAGGACACGGCGGTCTCATAGGCCTCGGCGGCGTCGTCCAATTGGCCCTGGCCGCGCGCGAAGTCGCCCAGATCGCGATAGGCGATGGCCTGTTCGTGATCGCCCTTGGCCGCAGCCTTCATGGCCATCAGCGTCCGCGCTGCGTCAGCCCAGGATTCGGCGCGGCTGAAGGCGATCATGCGCTCGCGCATCTGGGCGAATGTCTCGGGCGTCGGTGCGGGTGCGGGCTTGGCTACGGGGGTCAAGTCCAGCACGGGCGTGGCGGTCGGTTCAGCGCGCGGGGCGGGCGCCAGCGGCGTGACCATGGGCGCCTCGGCCTCGGCCAGCACCGGCGCCAGTTCCAGGCCGCCGATATCCATGGGCCCCGTCACCACGGCTTTGCGGCGCTTGGGCTTGGGGCGCGGTGTCAGGGCGGCGACGAGCAGTACTCCCCCGAGTATCGCCGCCGCCCCGCCGGCGAATGGTCTATGCGGCTCGAAAGGTCCAAGATCGAGATTCGCGGCCCAGCCCCCCAGAGAGCCCCAGCCGGCGACCACGTATCCCGACGTCGAGAGGATCAGCCCCAGAATGATCCCTACGATGCGAGCCAGCATTGCGCCCCCTCCAAGACGTCCATTCGCCAGGAGCGACAGGTCATCCGAGCTTGACCATGCCGTCGAGGCGTCTCAACCGGCAGGGGAAGTGCGTGCGGCGAGGCGACCCTGATGCGGGCGCCCGCCGGCTCGGGCGCCTTTAAATCAGCCATGTCCGGGGGCGGGGATAGGCTTCCCCTCGGGCAAGATAATAGATGCCGACCGCGCAGCGCACCGCGAACCACACCCCGACGGCGCCCATGATGAACACGCCCGCGGCGACCACCGGGATGCCGACCAGCAGCAGCGACAGCGGCAGGCCCAGGATGAACAGCGTCAGGCCGATCAGGAACCAGCCGATGCTGAGCCAGAACGAGCGGACCGCGAAGGTGTAGTGGCTTTCGTTGATCGGTCCGGCGGTGCCGCGATTGGCGTAGGCGACCAGCAGCCCGACCACCGTGGTGGCCGCGCAACTGGCGAAGCCCAGCAGGTACAGGCCGTAGACGACGGCCGGCAGGACCTTGTCCTCCTCGGCGCGGACCACGGGGGTGATGTCGGGAGCGGATACGTCGGTCATGGTCAGAGCATCCAGTTCAGGGGTGTGGGATAGGCCTGGCCCTTGAGCAACCAGGACAGGCCGACGATGCAGCGCACGGCGATCCACACGCCGACCGCCGCCAGGATGACAAAGCCGATCCCGATCACGGACAGCACGCCGCCGATGATCGCCAGCAGCAGGGCCAGCCAGAAGGTGCGGATGGCGAAGTCGTAGTGGCTCTGCAGCCAGTCCGGCGCGCCCTTGCGGCTGACATAGGCCAGCACCACGGCGATCACCGAGGTCAGCCCGCCCGTGACCAGCCCGGCCAGATGCAGGGCGTAGACCACCGCGGGCAGGGTCTTGTCGTCCTGCAGGGCGGGAGGAACGATGGGGTCGGTGTCGGTCACGTCGAAGGCAAACCTTGGAAAACGATGTTGTTCCAAGGGTCGCGCTTATCGGGCAACGATGCAAATGAAGGTCCCGTAACCCGGGAAACGCCCTTAAGGCAGCAGGTCCCGGGGCGGATCGCGGGGATCGAAGGCGTCGCCCCGCGACAGCCAGGGCAGGGCCGCCAGCAGCAGGATCAGGACAAAGCTCATCCGGGCCGCCATGTCGACGCCGACGCCCGCCATGCCGGCGCTCAGCGACGACAGCAGCAGGGCCGCGACGCCGATGGCCAGGAAGCCGGCCACCCAGGTCAGGGCCGGGCGGGCCTCGATCCGCGCGAGCGAAAAGCGCGCGGCGGGGGCGGCGTCGGCGGCCTGGGCCGACAGGGCGCGGGCGAAGGCCGAGAAGCCCGCCAGTCGATCCTCGGCCTTGCCGGGCGCGACATAGCTCTGGGCGATGACTACCACCCTGGCCCGACCAAAGCTCAGTTGCAGCACGCGGCGATGACCGCCATGCGGCGCGGCGGCCAGGCGGTACTGCGTCAGGGCGCTCAGCGGAAAGCCGCGCACACGGACGCCGCGCGTCTCGACCAGCGTTCCGTCCTTCAGCGCCCAGACCGTTTCGGGCTGGAAGGGCGCGAGGCGGGCGCTGTGGCTTTCGCTCATGTCAGGCGCGGACGGCGGTGATTTCCACGCCGGCGGCGGCGGCGTGCGGGGCCAGGGCCAGGGGCTTTTCCACCCGCACCCGGGCGCGGGTGACGCGGGCGTCGGCGAAACAGGCCTGGGCCAGGCGCTCGGCGAAGGTCTCGACCAGGTCGATATGGCCCTCGTCGGCGATGGCGCGCGCCGACTCGCCGATAGTCTCGTAATTCACCGTGTCGCCGATGCGCTCGCAGTGGCTGGCGGCGACGTCGAGCTCGACATCGATCACCAGCGGCTGGCGGCGGCCGTGCTCGTGGTCATAGACGCCGATCCAGGCGTCCACCTTAAGGGCGCGCACGAAGACCTTGGTCACGATCACGCGGGCGACCGGAGCCGGGGCGGCGGTGTTTTCGGCGAGGGAGGCGGCGGCCAAGCGGTGCGCCTTTCTTAAGGTGCGACGATGTCGGGCGTGCGCCAGCCCAGATGCTGACCGGCGTCCACGGCGATCATCTGGCCCGTGACCGCCCTTGCGTCAATCAGATAGCGCAGGGCGGCGGTCACGTCGTCCGGGGTGGCGCGGCGCTGCAACAGGGTGCCGGCCGCCTCGGCCTCGAACTCGCCGGGGGCCTGATGCACGTTGGGCAGGGTCGGGCCCGGGCCGATGGCGTTGACGCGGATGCGCGGCGCCAGGGCCTGGGCCAGGGTCTGGGTCGCCCACCACAGGGCCGCCTTGCTGAGGCTGTAGCTGAAGAACTGCGGATTGGGCCGCCAGACCCGCTGGTCGACGATATTGACGATCAGGCCTTCGGCGTCGTCCGGCAGGGCGGCCGCGAAGGCTTCCGCCAGCACGATCGGCGCGCGCAGGTTGGTCTCGAGGTGAGCGTCCCACAGGGCGCGGTCCAGCGATCCCACGCGGTCGTCGCTGAAGCTTGAGGCGCTGTTGATCAGCAGGGTCAGCGGACCCAGCGGCGCGGTCTGGGCGACCAGGCCGGCGACCTGCGCCTCGTCCGAAAGCTCGGCCGACACCGCGATGGCGCGGCGGCCCAGGGCCTGGACGGCGGCCACGGTCTCGCGCGCCTCGTCGGGCGAGGCGCGGTGGTGGACGGCGACGTCGTAGCCGGCGCGCGCGGCCTCAAGGGCCAGGGCCATGGCCGATCCGACGCCCCGCGCCGGTGACCAGGGCCGCGCCGCGCGAAGGCATGGTCAGTCGGCGCGGCCGAATTCGACGAGGTTCAGGCCGATGATGACGGCCAGGAAGACGCCGATGACGAGGATCGCGATCATGACGCGGCTCCGTAAGAGGAAAGGTGTTGCGGCTTTAGCGAGGCGCGGGCCTGACCGCAAGGCCAAGGCGCGCTAACCTGCCGCCATGCTCTGGCGCCGTCGTATCGAACCGTTCACCCGCCCCTTCGTCTATGCCTGGTTTCGCTGGAACCGGGGGCTGACGCTGGGCGTGCGCGGCCTGGTCACCGATGGCGAGGGGCGCGTGCTGCTGATCCAGCACACCTATGTGCCCGGCTGGTACATGCCCGGCGGCGGGGTCGAACGCGGCGAGACGGCCGAGACGGCGGTGATCCGTGAACTGCAGGAGGAGGCCGGGATCGGCGTCATCGGCCGGCCGCGCCTGCTGTCGATCCACGACAACCATGTCCGCCATCCGCGCGACCACGTGCTGGTCTATCGCATCGACGCCTGGGAGCCTTGCGCGGCCTCGGCCCAGGGCGAGATCCACGCGGTGGCCTGGTTCGCGCCCGACGCCCTGCCGGACGACGTCACGCCCGCCACGCGGCGGCGGATCGCCGAGGCTCTGGACGGGGTGAAGCCCGATCCGGTGTGGTGATGCCAAGACAACTGTTCGTGGTTTCGGCGGGTGACCCCTAGCCACATGATCAGCGATCATTAAAATGGTTGTTTGAGGAAGGTCCGCCGCGTTCCTAACTAGAGCGGGCCTCAATTCCCACAGGGCAGGAGCACGGCATGCGCGACTACACCAAGTTCTATATCGACGGCGCCTGGGTCGATCCGGTCGCGCCCAAAACCTTGGACGTGATCAACCCCGCCACCGAAGAGGTCTGCGGCGTGATCTCGATGGGCGGCGTCGCCGACGTCGACAAGGCCGTCATGGCCGCCCGCAAGGCCTTTGAAAGCTTCAGCCAGACCAGCCGCGAAGAGCGCATCGACCTCTTGGAGCGCATCGTCTCCGAATACCAGAAGCGCTTCGAGGACATGGCCAAGGCCATCACCGAGGAAATGGGCGCCCCCGCCTGGCTGGCCCAGCGCGCCCAGGCCGCCATGGGCATCGGCCACGTCCAGACCGCCGCCGCCGTGCTCAAGAACTACAAGTTCGAGGAAGATCGCGGCACCACCCGCATCGTCAAGGAGCCGATCGGCGTCTGCGCGTTCATCACGCCGTGGAACTGGCCGGTCAACCAGATCGCCTGCAAGGTCGCGCCCGCGCTGGCCACCGGCTGCACCATGGTGCTGAAGCCCTCGGAAATCGCGCCGTTCAGCGGCTATATCTGGGCCGAGGTCCTGGCCGCCGCCGGCGTGCCGCACGGCGTCTTCAACCTGGTCAATGGCGACGGCCCCACGGTGGGCGCGGCCCTGTCCAGCCATCCGGAAGTCGACATGGTGTCGTTCACCGGCTCGACCCGCGCCGGCATCGAGGTGGCCCGCAACGCCGCCCCGACCGTCAAGCGCGTGCACCAGGAGCTGGGCGGCAAGAGCCCCAACATCATCCTTGAAGACGCCGACTTCCAGCGCGCCGTCTCGGGCGGCGTCGCCTCGGTGATGATGAACTCGGGCCAGTCGTGCAACGCCCCCACCCGCATGCTGGTGCCGAGCAAGAAGATGGACGAGGTCATCGCCATCGCCCGCGCCACGGCCGAGGCCCACACCGTCGGCGACCCCAACGGCAATTCCAAGATGGGCCCCGTCGTCTCCGACGTGCAGTGGAACAAGATCCAGGGCCTGATCCAGAAGGGCATCGACGAGGGCGCCACCCTGGTCAGCGGCGGCGTCGGCCGTCCCGAGGGGCTGGACAAGGGCTACTACGTCAAGCCCACCGTCTTCGCCAATGTCACCAACGAGATGACCATCGCCAAGGAAGAGATCTTCGGCCCGGTCGTCGCCATCCTCGGCTACGAGACGGTCGATGAAGCGGTGAAGGTCGGCAACGACACCGAGTACGGCCTGGCGGCCTATATCTCGGGCGGCGACCAGGACAACGTCCGCAAGGTGGCCTCACGCCTGCGCGCCGGCCAGGTGAACCTGAACGGCGCCAGCCCCGACATGATGGCCCCGTTCGGCGGCTACAAGATGAGCGGCAACGGCCGTGAATGGGGCGACCACGCGTTCGGCGAGTTCCTCGAGACCAAGGCGATCCTCGGCTACGCGCCGAAGGTGGCGGCGGAGTAGGGCTCTACTGAGGTTGTGAGTTTGAGGGGGCGGGGTCGAAAGGCTCCGCCCTTTTCGTTTGCGGGCCATGCGCTTAGGCTCGCGTCATGGTGACTCTACGACGGATGACGGCCGATGAAGGCCCCGCTGCCGCGATGCTCCACAGGCGAGCCGGCGCCCTGATCCCCGGCTATGACACCACGCTCCATTCCGAAGAGGAATTCGTCGCCTTCTATCGTGACAAGGTGATGGTCGATGGGCCTGTCTGGGGTGCGTTTGAGGACGGCCGTCTCCGAGGTCATCTCGCCCTGTTGCCCGGCTGGATTGACCATCTCTATGTCGATCCTGACGTCCACGGGCGCGGGATCGGAAGCGCCCTGGTCCGGCTGGCGCAGGGCGAGCAGAGCGAGCTGCGGCTTTACACCTTTCAGTCCAACACTCGAGCGCGGGCGCTCTATGAGCGGCATGGCTTCAACGTCGAAGAGCTGACCGACGGCGCGCGGAATGAAGAGAAGATGCCGGACGTGACGTACCACTGGGCCGGGCGCCGGCCTTGAGCCGCCTGAGCAGAAAGGCGGGCGGTGCGCCCTCAGCTACCTATCTCCGCTCTCCCCGGCGAAGGCCGGGGCCCAGATTCAGCCTGAGCGTCTGGGGATGATGCGCCTTCTGACCTGGCCAAGCCGCTAGCCAGCTCCTGGGTTCGAGCTGGGCCCCGGCTTTCGCCGGGGAGAGCGGGAGGTCTTGTTCACCCCAGCCCCGGCGCCCGAATACCGCGCGCCCGGCTTCAGCGCGCCCGTCGCCAGCAGGAACACCACCCCCGCCAGCAGCACGGCGCTGGTCGCCACGCTGGCTTCGGGGCCGAAGGCGCCGCCGGTCAGCCACCAGGGGGCGCCCTGGGCCGGGGCAAGGTCGATGACCAGGCTCTTGACGGCCACCCGCTCGCCGCTGACGTCCAGGCCAAAGCCCACGCCCAGCAGGGTGTTCCAGGCGGTGTGCCAGGCGCAGACGCCCCACAGCGAGCCTTCCTTGATCGCGTAGAGGCTGATCATCACCGCGAACAGCACCAGATTGACCATCGCGAAGGCCAGTTCCGGCGACGGCTTGATATTGCCCGCGTGCAGCAGGGCGAAGATGATCGCATTGATGGCGATGGCGGCGATCAGGCCGTGGCGCGAGGCGATCAGCTGCATCAGCCAGCCGCGGAACATGATCTCCTCGGTCGCGCCCTGGATCATGAAGCCGCCGAACAGGCACAGGATGGGGACGAACAGCATGGGGCTGGGCGCGCTCCAGACGCCGACACCCTCGATGCGATAGCCGCCCAGCGCCCAGGCCAGACCGATGGAGGCCACCAGGAAGCCGGCGCCGACCAGCAGGCCGCGTCCGTAGCGGATCAAGGCGTCGCCGTTCAGGCCCAGAGCGGCCGGGCTGCGTCGCTCGAACAGCAAGGCCCAGGCGAAGACGAGCAGGGCCGTGACGCCAAAGCCCAGCAGATTGATCGTCAGGGGCGCCCATTGCGTGCCCAGGTCGGCCGAGTGAAAGCCCATCGGCTTGAGCACGCCAAAGACCGTCGCCACCTGGCCGATGACCAGGAAGGCGACCATCAGCGCGATGGCCGCCGCCGTCCAGGTGCGGCGATGCCGCGTCGTGCGCGGCGCATAGAGTTCGACTTTTGCCATGGGATAATACAGGCGACAGGTTCGCCTTACCGATCTGTAATGATGATTGACTGTTGTCTGTATTAGCGGCCTGTTTGCTGGAATTTGTATTTAAATCTTTGTCACGTTTTCGCCGCTTTCTTTGGTGGGGCCGCGCCGGCTTGGGCGTGCGCTCAGATCCTCCCCCCAGCGGGGGAGGCGATCGCGAAGCGATCGGAGGGGGAAGTGCTGCTGAGTCATTGCGGTCTTCCCCCGCCGGCCTCCGGCCGCCTCCCCCTTCAGGGGGAGGACCTGTCGGGCACGGGGATAGACGGCTCTCAATCCCCGTTCTTTCCAGACTAAAATCCAACCCAAACAGCGGTTTGTAAAATAGTTGATCGCGCCAATCCTCCGCGTTCAAACCGCCCGCATAATGATCTCACCTGAGGGCACGGGAAGGGCGCACGTACGGCGACCGTTGCGGCTGTCAGGGGTGATCGAGCGGGAAGCTCAATCGATGGCGGGAGGGGCGCTTTGCGCTCTGGGCCGTCAACCTCGTTGTTCTCTGGCGGCGGTCGGCCGAGGAAAACTAAAACGACGTGACCTCGAGGGTCGAACGAGCAGCAGGCGGGTCCGGAAGGATCAGCAGTCCGGGCGGGAAACGCTATCCCGTCCGCCCGTCGGAGGCTTCAAGGCGGCGAGGCCCCAACAGGGCTCGAGCGCCGCGCGCTTTCGCCAGAACGATCACGCGGAGCGTTCGTCTTCGTCGAAACGGTACTTACACAAACTCACATCCGGGCGAGGCCCGGACGCTCCGCGACCCTTCCCACTAACTCGGCGGTTTCCGCGCGAGGTCGTAAAGCCGTGTCCGCCAGACTTGCCCCCTACTGACCGCTTCGCGGTCGTCTTCCCCCGGAGGGGGAAGATGGGGTCGGCGCGTTTCATCTTCCCCCTCCGGGGGAAGACGGTCGCGGAGCGACCCGTAGGGGGCCAGTGGCGCCGAACCCTCCCCCACGTCATCCTTGCTGTCCGCCCAGGTTGCGTTAACGTCTCCACCCAACAGAACAACGATAACCTACCCGGGAGAGAGACCATGACGCCGCCCGATGGCGCGTCGCCCGCGCGCGACGTCAGCACCGTTCCCTTCAAGCCCCTGCCGATGAAGGGCCCGGACGTCAGCGTCGACTACCGCCCTGACGGCAGCCTGGTGATCACCTCCAACCACGCGCCCGGCGACGGCCCCCGCTCGATCGCCCACCTGCTGGCCCAGAAGGCCGGCGAGCATCCGCAGCGGCCCTATCTGAAGCAGCGCGAGCCCGGCCACGGCCCCTGGCGGATGACGACCTATGGCGAGGCTTTGCGCGCCGTCGAAGGCATCGCCCAGTGGTTACTGGACCAGGGCCTGACCGCCGATGACAGCGTGATGATCCTGTCGGGCAATTCCATCGAGCACGCCCTGATGACCCTGGGCGCCTATACCGCAGGGGTTCCGGCCGCGCCGATCAGCCCGGCCTACAGCCTGATCTCGACCGACCACGCCAAGCTGCGGCACTGCTTCGAGAAGGTGGCCCCGCGCGTGATCTTCGCCCAGAGCGGGGCGCTGTTCGCCAAGGCGCTGGAGACGCTGAAGGCGCTGGATCCGACCGTGCTGGTGGTCACCGCCGACGCAGCCGGAGACGGCGCGGTCAGCTTCGCCGACGTCGCCGCCACGGTTCCGAGCCTGGCGGTCGAGGCGTCGCGCGAGACCCTGGGCCCGGCGACGGTGGCCAAGTACCTGTTCACCTCCGGCTCGACCGGCATGCCCAAGGCCGTGCCCCAGACCCATGGCATGATGGCCGGCGTGATCGCCGGGCAGGACGGCCTGCGGCTGGAAGAGCCCGAGACCGGCGAGATTCCGCAGAGCCTGGAATGGATGCCGTGGAGCCATATCTCGGCGGGTAATATCGGTTTCAACGCCGTGATCTGGGCCGGCGGGACCTTGCATATCGACGAGGGCAAGCCCCTGCCGGGCATGTTCGAAACCACGATCAAGAACCTCTACGAGGTCTCGCCCATCGTGTTCGGCTCGGCCCCGATCGCCTTTTCGATGCTGGCCGAGGCGATGGAGAACGACCCGGCGCTGCGCGCCTCGTTCTTCAGGAACCTGCGCTATATGGGCTATGGCGGGGCGACCCTGTCCAACGACGTCTATACCCGCATCCAGGCCCTGGCCGTGGCCGAGACCGGTCATCGCATTCCGCTGACGACGATGTACGGCGCGACCGAGACGCAAGGCATCACCGTGACCCACTGGATCACCGAGCGGGTCGGGCTGGTGGGCCTGCCCCTGCCGGGCATCCAGCTGAAACTGGCGCCCAGCGGCTCCAAGTTCGAGGTGCGGGTCAAGGGGCCGACGGTCGCCAGCGGCTATCACAAGGATCCCGAGAAAACCTCGGCGGCCTTCGACGAGGAGGGCTTCTATCGCCTGGGTGACGCGGCGCGGTTCGTGGATCCGCAAGACCCGTCCAAGGGCCTGGTGTTCGACGGCCGGGTGACCGAGGACTTCAAGCTGGACAGCGGCACCTGGGTCAGCGTCGGGGTGCTGCGCCCCGACCTGGTGGCCGCCTGCAGTCCCTATATCGCCGACGCGGTGATCTGTGGTCAGGACAAGGGCTTCATCGGCGCGCTGCTGTGGCCCTCGCCCTCTGGCCTGATGGCGCTGGTGGCCGATCCGGGACCGGGCACGCCGATGGAAAAGCTGGCGGCTTTCCTGAAAGAGCGGCTGGCGGCGTTCAACGCCGCCGCCGGCGGCTCGTCGCGCCGTATCGGGCGGTTCACCGTGATGACCGAACCGCCCTCGATCGACGCCGGCGAGATCACCGACAAGGGCTATGTGAACCAGCGCGCGACGCTGGAACGCCGCGCGGCGCTGGTCGAGGCGCTCTACGCGAAAGAGCCGGGGGAGGGCGTGGTGGCGGTTTAGGGTGAGGCGCCGCGCTTAACTTCAAGCCCGTCATTCCCGCCCTTGTGGCGGGAACCCCTGGTTCAGCTGACACGTGAGGCGCCAGCGAAGTGCGCGCGCACTTCGCCCCTCCCGCACCTGCGGCGAACCAGAGGTTCCCGCCACAAGGGCGGGAATGACGGAGAAATTATGAAGGCTACTGTTCCTCCGGCGCAGCCTCCGGCTTCCAGTTCAGGCTGGCCCGGGCGACCACGGCGGTCTTGTCCGACATGCCGGTAGCCATCAGCTCCGCCGGCTTCTTCGCCGGCGCCAGGGCGTCGGCGGGCCAGCCGTCGCGGAACTCCATCACGGCCGCCTCGATCTTGCCGCTGGGAACGGTGGTGAAGCTCAGCGTCACGCCGTTGGGATCGGGGGCGTGATAGGTCAGGGTCGACCAAGCGCCGGGCTGGGTGGCCAAGGTGATCGTCTTGCCGTTCAGACGCGGGTCGCTGAGGGGCGAGGTCGCCCGGATCTTCAGGCTCAGCACCTCGGCTCCGGGGCCGGGGATGACCCGGACCAGAAGGCGGTCGCCCGAGCGCTCGACGCTGAGATTGGGGGCGTCGACCTCGACCACGCGGGTCTCCGACATCCAGACCGGCGTGGCGTTGAAAGGCGGGAAGGCCTGCATCTTCGGATCCAGGCCGCCGTCGGCGATCAGCACCGCGCGGGACCAGGCGTCCAGCTGCGGCAGGGACGACACCCGCCAGGCCTTTCCAGCCCCCGGATCGGCCAGGTGATGGGCCTCGGTCAGGTTGGGGCGCTCGGCCGTGGCGTTGGGGATCGCGGCGGTGACGACCAGGCTTAGGCCCGTGACGAGCAGCAGGAACACCCCGCGCCAGTTCCAGCGCGACTCGGCGAAGTCGAAGGCCAGGGGGACCAGGGCCGGGGCGGCCAGCAGCACGAACAGCGCCAGCGCCAGGGCTCCATCGTGCCGATCCCGGCGAAGGTCCAGGCGCCCCAGGCGGTCAGCTGGGCGGTCGACAGGACGGCCAGCAGGCCGATGGCGAAGGTCACGGCCAGGGCGACGCGGCGGTCGCGCGTGCCGCCCATGCCGATGGCCAGGGTGGCGCCCAGGCAGGCCACCAGCAGCGGCCAGGTCAGCATCACCGTGGCGCCGAGGGCCAGGATCTGCGCCGCCAGCGCCATTAGGAACAGCAGCTGGAGGCCGCCGATCCAGACGCCCAACACGCCGACCTTTTTGCCCAGGGCCAGCCAGACCAGCACGGCCGCCGCGACGCCCAGTCCCAGGCCGACGGGATCGAAGCCGCCGATCAGGCTGCACGCGCCGCCCAGGGCCAGCGCCGCCAGGCTGGGCCACAGCCGGGGCATGCCCCGGGCCTGGGCCGTGACGACCGCCAGTCCAGCGCCCATGCCCAGGGCGCCGGCGCCCAGCAGAAGCAGGTTGAAGCGCCCCAGCAGGTCATACAGCTTCTGGGCGTTGTCGATGTTCAGCATCCGGCCCAGCAGATGCAGCAGCAGGGCGGCGCTCACGGCCAGCAGCAGGGCTCCGGTCAGGCCCCTGGCGATCTCCAGCACGCGGGTTCCGCCGCCGGCCAGGGCGCGGAAGGCGACGAAGCCGATCATCACGGCGGCCAGACCCAGCAGCACCCAGCCGATCGTCGTCGAATAGCTGATCAGGACCAGGCCCAGCACGTCGGAATAGATCGCGTTGGGCGTGCTGGCCGGCAGGCTGCGGCTGTCGGCCAGCGCGCGGACCAGCGGCAGCACCTGGTCGCCCATGTGCTGCAGGCTGCCCTGATCCAGCCGCTCGGGCGTCGACAGCGGCGTGTGATAGGCCAGCTGGTTGTCGATCAGGGCGAAGTTCAGTCCCGGCAACCGCTTGCGCACCGCATGGGTGAAATCGGTATCGTTGGGCATCTTCTCATAGACCGTCGAGGCCAGGGAGTTGGCCGACGGGCGCTGGGAAGTGCGGGCCATCAGGGCCAGCAGGTCGCCGTTTTCCGGTCCGGTCTGGAACATGGCCGCGCGGCCGGCGTCGCCCCGGGCCTCCATGTTCAGCACCACGCCCACATGGCTCACCAGCGGATCGCGGGCGAAGAAGGCGTCGGCGCCCAGGAGGCCCGCTTCCTCGCCGTCGGTGAACAGGAAGATCACGTCACGCGCCGGTCGCGGGCCGGCCTTCAGGGCGCGGGCAATCTCCAGCGCCGCGGCCGCGCCCAGGGTGTCGTCGGCCGCGCCGGGCGAGTTATGGACGGAATCGTAGTGGCTCATCACCAGCACGGCCGGCAGGGTCGGGTCGGCGCCCTTCAGGACTCCGACCACGTTCTGCACGGCCGCCACGCCCAGCGAGCGGCCATCCTTGGAATAGGGCGTGAAGCCCTCGCCCGGGCTGACGAACACCTCCAGTCCCAGGTCGCCGATCCGGGTCAGCAGATGATCGCGAACCCGCACGATCTCGACCGAGCCGGTGGGATGGGGGCGCTGGGCGATGGCCCGCACGTCGCTCATGGCGCGACCCGCCGAGAAGGCCTGGGCAGGCGCGGACGTATCCAGGGGAGGCGGCGTCAACTGGGTCACGGCGCCGAGGCCGAGGCCAGCCGCCAGGCAGATCCAGAAGGCCAGTATCCTGATCGTCTTCACGGCGGACCCTTTCACGCGAATCCCTGGAGCCATTTAGCCTCACATGAAACCCTGCGAGGGCGTCTAAAAAGGCTCCAAATCAAACATTCAGAGCGTGGCTGGCGCCGAAACCGCCCACACTTTCGGCTGCCACGCTCTGGCGAAGGGTGCGTCGCGTCGCCCGTGATCGGAAGCCAAAAAGGAAAAGGGCGACCCGGTTTCCCGGATCGCCCTTTCCCTCATCCGAAAGCCGCCAGACGGTCGAGCCGCCGGGCGGATCCCCTCCCGGTTAGAACTTTGTCCGCAGGGTCAGGCCGTAGGTGCGCGGCGCGCCAAGGAACGCATCATAGGTGATGGAGTCATTGGCCGGCACGTAGGTCTTGTTGGTGGCGCTCAGGCCCGAAGAGCCTTGCAGGAAGCCGTTGAAGCCGACCTGCGTGTACTTTTCGTTCAGCAGGTTCTGGCTCCACAGTTCGGCGGTCCAGCGCTCGTCCTGGGTGCCCAGGCCGATCCGGGCGTTGACCACGGTGTAGGCCTTTTGCGTCTTCGGCGGGAACAGGTCCGAACCGGTGATGTAGTCGGACGAGTACTTGGCGCCGATGTTGAAGCGGGCCTTCAGGTTGTCACCGACAGGGTGCTCATAGGTGAGCGAACCCGAGGCCGAATATTTCGGGGCCAGCGACAGACGGCTGCCCGGCAGCAGGGCCAGGGCGTTGGTCGGGTCGTTCGGGATCGCCTGCTTGCCGTACTTGGTGTCGGCATAGGTGAAGCCACTCTGCACCATCAGGCCGTGGATCGGGGTGAACCACAGGAAGTCGGCGTCGACGCCCTGCGAGGTCACTTCCGGGATCGAACGCACCGCGAACGAGGTGCCCAGGAAGGTGTTCAGCTGGAAGTCGGTGAACTTCTGATAGAAGGCCGTGAAGTTCAGCAGAACGGTGCGGTTGAAGAGGGTGTTCTTCAGGCCGACTTCATAGCTGTCGACGAACTCGCCCGGGAACGAGGTGTCGAGCACGGGCAGCACGCCCGTCCCGCCGGTCGGCAGGCCGTTCGAGGATTGAGCACGGTCGAGGTTATAGCCGCCGCCCTTGTAGCCGCGGGCGTACGAGGCGTAGCTGAACACTTCGGGCGAGAAGCGGTAGGCGGCCTTGATCGTGCCCGACCATTCCTTGTCCTTGCGCTCCTGGTGCGTGCCGCGGCCGTTGAACAGCGGGTTGGCCCAGGGCAGGCACAGGTTGCCGACGATGGTCGGGGTGGCCGCGGCGCCGACGATGCTGGCGATGCGGGCCTGACCGGCGGCGGACAGCGCGATGCCGCAACCAACGCCGCCGTCGGTGTTGGTCTGATAGCTGTCGACCGTCTTGCTGTCCGAGCTGTAGCGCAGACCGGCGGTCAGGCTGAAGGCGTCGGTGAACTGGTAGGTGTTGCTGGTGAACAGGGCGACCGTCTTGGCGCGCTGGGTATAGGTGTCCAGAAGACCCTGGCCCGGCGTGAAGGTGGTGTTCGGCGCGCGCCCCGTCAGGATCGAGACGAAGTTGGCGATGCCGGCCGGATTGGCCGCCGAGCGCGACAGCAGACGGCCCAGATACTGCTCGTAGTCATTGCCAAAGCGGAAGTTGGCGCCGTTATCCAGCTTTTCGTCAGCCAGGAACGTACCCACCAGCCAGTCGAGGTTCCCGGTCTTGCCGGCCAGGCGCAGTTCCTGGCTGAAGGTGGTGAACTCGCTGAAGTTGGTGCCGTCCTTGTTGCGATAGGCGAGGTCGGCGGTGGTGAAGTCGCTGTCCTGGCCGTTGTCGGTGCGCCAGTTGCGGAGGGCGCTGATCGAGGTCAGCTGACCGATCGGAAGATCGATCTTGCCTTCCAGCGATACGCCCTTGTCCTCGATCGACGACGGGGCACCGCGGTTGGAATAGGCGGTGCGGGCATAGGGATCGGCCGTGGTGGCCAGGGCGGTCTGGCCGCTGACCAGGTTGAGGATCCCCGCCGTGGCGCCGGTGCGGATCTGCACCGCGCCGCAGCAGTTTCATCGCGCTTGGTGTAGTCGGCGATCAGCTTGAAGGTGGCTTCATCGTTGGGCACGAACAGCAGCTGGCCGCGCACGGTATAGAAGCCCTGGTCCTGGTCCTGGTCGCGATCGCTCGGGCCCTTGCCGTTGATCACGTCGTTGTAGCCGTCGCGCTCACGGGCGGCGACGTAAAGGCGGCCGGCCAGGGTCTCGGTGCCGAACAGCGGACCGGTGACCGAGGCGGACACGCCGTGGGCGTTGAAGTTGCCGACGGTGGCTTCGGCGGTGGCGCCGAAGCCGAACTCCGGCTCCTTGGTCACGACGTTGATGACGCCGGCCGAGGTGTTCTTGCCAAACAGGGTGCCTTGCGGGCCCTTCAGGACCTCGATGCGCTCCATTTCGCCGAGGTCGCCGAACGAGACGCCGTTGCGGGGGCGATAGACGCCGTCGATCACCACGCCGACCGAGCTTTCCAGGCCGGGGTTGTCGCCGACGGTGCCGACGCCGCGAACGCGGGCGGTGGTCGAGGCTTCCGACGTGGTCGAGGTGACGGTCAGGCCGGGCGTCAGGATCGTCAGATCCTTGATGTCCTTGATGCCCGTGTCTTGCAGCAGCTTGGCGCCGACGGCGGTCACCACCACCGGCACGTCCTGCAGGTTCTGCTCGCGCTTCTGGGCGGTGACGACGATGCTGTCGACGGTGAGGGTTTCTGTTTCCTGGGCCTGCGCGACGCTCGCGAAGGACAGACCAGCGAGCACGACGGCGGACGCCGTGCCGCAAAGCACCTGGGTAAAGCGCATTTCCTACCTCGGTTCATTATGACGTGAACGCTTGCAACGCCCACGGGGATTTTTCTTTGGTCTCATTCGAACGATCGTTCGAACGGACATGCAAGGGGTATGGGCCGTCTGTAGCGAGGGCAAGTGAAAACCCTTGCAGATAAACGGATCCAAAAGGCCTGTTGCCAAGATGCGACAGCGTTTCGGCGGCATCCCCGACCACGCAAACACGGTCTCCGCGCCTTGCCAGATGGCGTCGGTAGGCTCATTTGCGAGCCATGACCCCGTCGCCTACCTACCGCCCCGATCCGAAGTTCATGGCCCTGGGGCGCGACTTCGCCGACCCGGTGGATCCCGCCGACTTCCCGATGACCCGTCTGCGGTTCCGCAATGACCGGGCCGCCGCCACAGTCGGTCTGGACGGCCTGACCGACGAGGCCTGGTTGGCGGCGTTCGGACGGTTTCAGCCCTTGCCGGACAATCAGCCCCAGCCGCTGGCCATGCGCTATCACGGGCACCAGTTTCGCAGCTACAATCCTGATCTGGGCGACGGGCGTGGCTTCCTGTTCGCGCAGCTACGCGAGGCGGGAGCGGCCCCAAGCCAGACAGGTCGTCTGCTGGATCTGGCCACCAAGGGCTCGGGCCAGACGCCGTGGTCGCGACAGGGTGACGGCCGCCTGACCCTGAAGGGCGGCGTGCGCGAAATTCTGGCCGCGAGTCTGCTGGAAGCCCTGGGCGTGCCGACCTCGCGCGCCTTTTCGCTGGTCGAGACCGGTGAGCAGCTGCAGCGCGGCGACGAACCCAGCCCGACCCGCTCGGCGGTGCTGACCCGACTGTCGCACAGCCACATCCGGTTCGGGACCTTCCAGCGCCAAGCCTATTTCGAGCGACCCGACCTGATCACCGTCCTCGTCGACCACGCGGTCGAGACCTACTATCCGCATCTGGCCGATGAACCCGACCGCCCCGCCGCCCTGATGAACGCGGTGGTCGCCGCCAGCGCCAGGCTGCTGGCCGGCTGGATGTCAGCGGGTTTCGTCCACGGCGTGCTCAACACCGACAACATGGTCGTCACTGGCGAGAGCTTCGACTACGGCCCTTGGCGGTTCCTGCCGCGCAACGACCCGAACTTCACCGCCGCCTATTTCGACCACAACGGCCTCTACAGCTTTGGCCGTCAGCCCGAGGCCGTGTTCTGGAACCTGCAGCAACTGGCCGCCTGCCTGACCCTTGTCACTGACCAGGCCGGGCTGCTAGCCGCGCTGAACGGCTTTTCCGACGCCTATCGCGACGCCCTGCGCGGCGCGGTTCTGCGCCGCCTGGCGCTGAAGTCGCGCGGCGAGGCGACGGATGTCGCGCTGGTCGGCGCCGCCTTCAAGGCCCTGGCCAGCGGTGGTGACCTGCTGCGCTGGGAGCCGTTCTTCTTCGACTGGTTCGGCGGCGAGGCCTCGGCGGAACGGGCCCTGGCGGGCCCGCGCGCGACGCTCTACGACAATGAGGCGTTCACGGACTTCCGTCGCCTGCTGGCCGGTTTCGAGGCCGACCGGCCCGAGCGTTTGCAGCACCCTGTCTTCGCGGGCTCCGAGCCGGAGGAGCTGCTGATCGACGAGGTCGAGGCGCTGTGGGCGCCGATCGCGGCGGAAGATGACTGGACCCCGCTCTACGACAAGCTGGATCGCATAGAAGCTGCGCGCCAGGCCTATGGTCTGGACAGGCCGGGCGATAAAAACGTCGCGGTCTGAACTTTTCCGTTCGAGTCCGGAACAATTGTCACGGTTCGGGCTTACTGCTGCTGCATAGTGCCGAACGGTGAGGCTTTGCGGAGAGACTCCATGCGCTTCTTCCAATCGATCTTTCAGCCGGTGATGCTGGTCGGCGCTGTCGCCATGTCGTTCATCGGCGCTCTGGGCCTGCCGGGCTGCGCGCGCGCCATCGGCGAATGCCTCAACGAGAGCCGCGAGGTCGCCTGATCGCGACCCGGATCTAGTTGATCCAACCGCCGTCGATGATGTGGATCTGACCGGTCGTGAAGGCCGAGTCGTCGCTCGCCAGATATAGAGCCAGCTGAGCCAGCTCCTCGGGCGTGCCCAGCCGACCCATGGGCTGGCGGGCGGTAAAAACCTTTCGGGCGGCGTCATAGTCGCCGGTGTCGGCCAGGCGCTGGTTCAGCGATGGCGTGTCGACGGTTCCCGGACAGATGGCGTTGCAGCGCACCCCGTGGGCCACGAAGTCGGCGGCCACCGCCTTGGTCAGGCCGATGACCGCGGCCTTGGTGGCGCCATAGGCGAAGCGGCCGGGCACGCCCTTGATCGAGCTGGCGACCGACGACATGTTGACGATCGACCCACCGCCCGCCTCCAGCATGGCCGGCAGGAAGGCGCGGATCATCCGGTACTGGGCGGTGACGTTCAGGTCGTTGGCGAAGGTCCAGTCCCGCTCGTCACAGTCCAGGATCGTACCGGCGTGAACGACGCCCGCGCAGTTGAAGAGCACGTCGATCGCGCCCAGTTCGCTGGCGAGCGCCTTGATCGCATCAGGGGCCAGCACGTCGAGGCGGCGCGTCTCGCAGCCCTCCACCTGGGCCAGCAGATCCTCGACGAGCTGGTCGCGATTACCCGCGCGCCTTCGCGGGCGAAGAGTTCGGCGCTGGCCTTGCCGATGCCCTGAGCCGCCGCTGTCACCAAGGCTGTCTTGCCGCTGAGTCTGCCCATGAACTTGCTTTCTAGGTGGTCCGCCGCAGGGGCAGGCAGGCCGGACCGATCGGGTCGAAGGCCTTGTAGGTGAGGATGAATTCCTGGTGGCCGAGGCCTTCGGACACCGTCCGCTGGCCGCCGGCGACGGCCAGAACCAGATCGTGAATTTCGGCGCCCACCTCGTCCAGCGTGGCTCGGCCTTCCATGATCCGACCGGCGTCGATGTCCATGTCGGCCGAGAGCTTGCGGAAGGTCTCGGGATTGGCGCAGATCTTGATCACCGGCGAAATGGCCGAGCCGACCACCGAGCCGCGTCCCGTCGTGAACAGCGTCATGTGGGCCCCGCACGCGATCAGTTCGACGATCTCGGCGTTGTCCGAGATGTTGGGGAAGCCGAAGCGCGGCTCGCCGTCGGGCACCACGTCCAGCAGGTAGAGCCCGCCGGTCGGCGGCTGGTCGCCGGGTTTCAGGATCCCGACGATCGGGGCCGAGCCCGACTTGGAATAGGCTCCCATCGACTTTTCTTCCTGGGTTGTCAGCCCGCCCTCGGCATTGCCCGGCGCGAAGCTGCCATAGCCCATGACGGTGTAGTAGGCCTCGGCCTTGCGGACGCTGGCCTCCAGTTCGCTGCCCAGTTCCGGGGTGAGGGCGCGGTCCGCCATGATCGTTTCGCAGCCGACCAGTTCACCGGTTTCCTCGAACAGGCAGGCCGCGCCCGCCGCGCCCAGGCGGTCGAAGGCCCGGCCGACGGCGGGGTTGGCGGTGATGCCGCTGGTTCCGTCAGACCCGCCGCAGATCGTGCCGATCACCAGCTCCGAGACCTCCATCGGGACGACCGAGGTCTGGTCGGCGATCGCCTTCAGCCGCGCAACGGCGTCGAGACCCTTCTGGATGGTCGATGCTGTGCCGCCGCTGTCCTGGATCACCAGGGTCTCGACCGGCCGCCCGCTGGCCTGGACGGCGGCGCTGAGGGCTTCGCGGTTGAAGCTTTCGCAGCCCAGCGAGATCAGCAGCACACCGCCGACATTGGGATGGGTCCCGATCGCCTGCATGACCTTCAGCGCATAGGCGTTGGGATAGCAGCCGGGAAAGCCGATTAGCTGGACGTCGGGATCGTCGCTGCGGGTCACGATCGCCCGGGCCACATGGTGGGCGCACTCCACCAGATAGGCCACCGCGATCACGTTGCGGATGCCCTTGCGACCATCGGCTCGAAGATAGCCGCGCATCCCTCAGGCCTCGCCCGCGCCGGTCGCCTGCCGGGTGTGGCTGGCGATGTAGTCGCTCTTCATGTTGTGCAGGTGGACATGTTCGCCCGCCGCTGCCGGAGCCGTCATCGAGCCGATGGGGGCGCCGTATTTGAGCACCTTGTCGCCCGTCTTCAGGGCGCGGCGGGCCAGCTTGTGGCCCACCCCGACACTGATCGCGGCTGTCACCTCAACGCCGTCGAGGATCAGCAGTTCGCCGGCGCGGATCGGTGCGGCCAGGACCAGCACATTGTCGTCGGGGTGCAGCAAGAGAGGTCCACTCATGCCACCGCCCCGGCGACGGGCGTCGGCGCGTCGGGATGCAACAGGCCTTCGGCCCGCAGGTCGTCCCACAGCACGGAGGGGATGACCGCCTTCATCCAGCCGGCGATCTGTGTGACCTGGGTCGGATTGGCCATGCCTGGAATGACACTGGCGACCTGGGGATGGGCTAGGGGGAACTGCAGCGCGGCCGCCGCCAGGTGCGTGGAGTGGGCGGCGCACACCGCTTCCAGCCGGCGCACCCGCTCCACGATCGCGACCGGAGCGGGTTGGTAATTGTAGTGCAGCGGCCGTCCGCTTCCGACGCCTTCGACCAGAACGCCGGAATTGAACGGGCCACCGACGATGATCTTCACGCCACGCCGGGCGCACAGCGGCAGAAAGCCGTCCAGCGCCGTCTGCTCCAGCAGGGTGTAGCGGCCGGCCAGCAGGAAGACGTCGAAGTCGCCGTGCGCCAGCGCTTCCTCGCAGATCGCCTGCTCGTTGACGCCCAGGCCGATTGCCCCGACCGCGCCGCTGTCGCGCAGTCGGCGCATCGCCCGATAGCCGCCCTCGAAGAACTCGCGCAGGCGGGCGGGGTGGTCCTCGCCGTGGGTCCGGCGGCCCAGGTCGTGGGCCAACAGGATATCGATGCGGTCGCGGCCCAGGCGCGCGCGGCTGGCCTCCCAGGATCGCATCACGCCGTCATAGGAGTAGTCGAACACCGGCTCGAACGGCGCGGCGTCGACGAAGCCGTGCCGTTCGCCGGGGCCTGGGTCGGTGGGAACCAGCAAACGACCGACCTTGCTGGAGATCACGACGTCGGTGCGACCGGCCAGGGCCTGGCCGAGCCGGGTCTCGCTCAGGCCAAAGCCGTAGTGGGGCGCGGTGTCGAAATAGCGCACGCCGGCGTCCAGGGCCGCCTGAACCGTCTCGTGGGCCTTCGCGTCGCTGACGGCCGCATAGAGATTGCCGATACCGCCGCCACCAAAGCCCAGACGGGGCAGGCGCGACAGGGTGTCGATCCCTGGCTCGATCTCCGATGCCGCCCCGCCCAACCTGTCCGCCCTGGATTATTATATGTGAAAACCATATTCCTTATAAAATCGAGAGATGGGCCCGGCAAGCCTGTCCGATGGCGAGGGTGAGGGACAAGGCCTGAATCAGAGAGCCTGCGTCAGAGCCACCGCCAGATCGCCGCTGGGCTTGACCTCGACATCGCCCAGGCTAAGCCAGCCCGCCATCAGACGCAGCTCCGCCGCCATTTCGGCCGGCGTCTCGTCATTGGCCGCAGGCTCGGCGTGGGCCGCCTGGACCAGAAGCCGTCCAGCCTTGCGGTCGGCCTTCAGATCCACCCGTGCGGTGAGGGTCTCGCCCTGAAGGAAGGGCAGCACGTAGTAGCCATGGGTGCGCAGATGGGCCGGGGTGTAGATCTCCAGCCGGATGCGGGCGTCGAAGATCCGCTCGGTGCGCTCGCGAAACCAGATCAGGTTGTCGAACGGCGAGAGCAGGGCGCGGGCCTCAACTCGCCGGGGGCGGGCCGCGCCGTCGGCGACATAGGCGGTTTGGTCCCAGCCCTCGACCTGGGCCGGGATCAGTACGCCGTCCTCGACCAGTTCGGCGATGCGGGCGCGGCTCTCGGCCGGGCCCATGCGGAAATAGTCGCGGATGTCGCGTTCGGTGGCCACGCCCATGGCCTTGGCCGCGCGGGTGATCAGGGCGCGGTGGGCGTCTTCCCGCGAGGGTGTCGGCGTCTCGAGGATCGCGGCGGGCAGCACCTGCTCGGGCGTGCCGTAAACCCGCTCGAAGCCGGTGCGGCGGGTGGCGGTGGTCAGCTCGCCAGCCCAGAACAGGCACTCCACGGCGCGCTTGGACTCGCTCCAGCCCCACCAGCCGCCGGGTCCCTTCTTGGCCCCTATCTCCAGTTCGCCGGCCGACAACGGCCCGCGCCGCCGGATCTCGTCCAGCGCCCCGGCGATCAGGTGAGGCTGGGTGTCGAGGAACCTGGCTACGCCCTTCCAGACCCCGACCCCGGCCCGGGCGTCGGCCATCCGCCAGCGAAACAGCGGATGCATCTCGCGCAACATCAGCGAGGCCTCGTGGCCCCAGTATTCGACCAAAGCCGGCTTCCGGCCCCAGGCCACATCGTCCAGAAGCGCGCGCGGATAGTCGCCCAGGCGCGAGAACAGCGGCAGATAGTGCGAGCGCGACACCACATTGACCGAGTCGATCTGCAGCAGGCCCAGGGTCTGGATGGTCGACAGCACATGCCGTCGCCCCGGCGCCGCCGGACGCGCCTTGCCAAACCCCTGCGCGGCCAGCGCCATGCGTCGCGCCGTCCTGGCGGAGAGCTTCTCGGTCATGGCCGGGATTGAGCATCGGCCGACGGATGGGCGCAAGCGGCGAGCGGTCCGAACCTATCAGCAATCAGGCTTGGCCGCGCCGGGAAATGGCCGTACCGAGGCGGCCATGATCGTTCTGCAAAACGGCGCCGCGCGCCTCGAACTCGCACCTGAAGTCGGCGGCGCCGTCGCCCGGTTCACCGTCGATGGCCGCGACGTTATGCGACCTGCCGCGCCCGACGCTATCGACGCGCTGGACACAGCCAATTTCCCGCTGGTCCCGTTCTGCAATCGCATCCCCGACGGGTGCTTTGTGTTCGAGGGGCGTCAGGTCGTCCTGCCGCCGAACCTGGGCGATCATCCGCACGCGCTGCACGGCCAGGGCTGGCGCGGCGCCTGGACCGTCGAGACGGCGGCGGCGGGCGAGACCACCCTAACCTACGACCACGTACCCGCCGACTGGCCCTGGGCCTATCGGGCCGAGCAGCGCTTCGAGTTGAGCGAGACAGGCCTTCGGATAACCCTGTCGGTGACCAATACCGGCGATACGCCCATGCCCGCTGGCCTCGGCTTTCACCCCTATTTCCCCCGCCGCGCCGGCGAGGCGCTGAAGGCCCCGGTCGATGGCGTCTGGATGATCGACGAGAGCGTGCTGCCCACCACCCACCATGTCGGCGTCTGGGGTCCGGACTGGGCAGGCGGCGCGGCCGTCGAGGGCTACCCCGGCCTGATCGACCACTGCTACACCGGCTGGAGCCAGCGCGCCGTGCTGACCGCTCCGGGCCAGCCCGATACGACGATCACCGCCTCGCCGGAGTGCCGCTGGCTGCACGTCTATGTGCCGCCGGGAGAGGATTTCTACTGCGTCGAGCCCTGCGCCAGCCGGCCCAATCCGTTCGGCGCCGGAGACACGGGCATGGTGACGCTGGCGGCGGGGCAGAGCCGGTCGATCTGGATGAACATCGCGGCGGGCTAAGGGGAGCTGGATCATGAGATCCAGATGCGGCGCGCTGGTGAAGTCGCTTCGCGTCCCCGAGCGGTCGTTGTGAAGATCTGCGCCTAGCTCCCTATCATCCGTTTCCCCGGCGAAGGCCGGGGCCCAGATTCAGCCTGAGCGTCTGGGGATGATGCGCCTTCTGACCTGGCCAAGCGTAGTGAGCTCTTGGGGTTCGAGCTGGGCCCCGGCTTTCGCCGGGGAGAACGGGAGAGTTTGGTCCGCCAACCACGCTCTCTCGTCCGTCGAGAGCCCGGCTCTCTGGCGGCCTCAGCCCTTGGCCGGCCGCCGGCGACGGGGGACGCGGACGGTGGCTTCGCCGTCCATAACCAGATCCTCGCCGACGAAAGCTTCGCAGCGCAGGGTGACGCGGGCGCTGGTCTCGTCGATCGACGAGACGGTGACGCGGGAGACCACGACGTCGCCGATGCGCACCGGTTTGTGGAAGGCCAAGGTCTGGCCAAGATAGATGGCCCCGGCGCCGGGCAGGATGGTGCCGACCACGGCCGAGCCGAACGAGGCCGAGAGCAGGCCGTGGGCGATCCGCCCGCGATAGGCGGTTCGGGCCGCGAAGGCGTCGTCCATGTGCACCGGATTGAAGTCGTCGGAGGCGTCGGCGAACTGCCGGATGCGCTCTTCGGTGACGGTGACGCGCTTTTCGGCGACCATCCCGACGACAAGTTCTTCCAGGATATAGCCGCCTGAGAGATGAGGTTCGATCATACGGGGCGGTTAGCGGTGATGCCGCGTCGTGACCAGCAAAAATGCGCGGGAGGCCGTTCGCCTCTCTGGTGTCTGGACGCTAGCGGGCGCCCGAAGGGCTGTCTGTTCGCGCGGGCATCCATCCCAGCGCCAGGTGGGCCGCCGCCGCCAGCAGGCCCACGCCCGCGCCCAGGCCGATCAGGGTAGAGACTTCCAGAATGCCGGGCGCCAGTTGTCTGGCGGTCGGATTGAACGACAGGCTCTGGATGGTGCGCGCCATGTGAAAGCTGTTCATCGCCCCGACCAGAAGGCCCAGGGCCGGACCCAGGATGCGAAGGTCGGAGATCAGGCGCCGCCATGGGCCGGCCTGTCCAGTGGCGCGCGAGGCCAGCACCGCCGCCGCCAGGGTGACGGGAAGCGATATCACCAGCACGATGAGCACGACCCTCTGGGGAGCGGCCGCATTCTCGAAAATCGCGCGCAGAACCTGTTCAACCATCGCCCATCTCCCCGGATGACGATGAGATTACATATGTAGTTTATTAGATCAAGGCCCGCTCTACCGCCGCCAGAGCGTGCAGGGTGGTGGTGTCGAACACTGGCACGGCGCTGTCGGTCTGTCCGACCAGCAGCATGATCTCGGTGCAGCCCAGGATCACCGCCTGGGCCCCGCGTTCGACCAGCCGGGCGATCACCGCGCGATAGATCTCGCGGGAGGCGTCCAGCACCTGTCCTGCCACCAGTTCGCGATAGATGATGTCGTGTACCGCCGCCCGGTCTTCGGCGTCCGGGACCAGCACCTCCAGCCCGTGCTGCTTCTCCAGCCGGCCGCGATAGAAGTCGTGCTCCATCGTGAAGGCGGTGCCCAGCAGACCCACGGTGGTCAGGCCTGCGGCCTGGATCGCCTGGGCGGTGGGATCGGCGATGTGCAGCAGGGGGATCTGGACCGCCGCCTCGATGGCGTCGGCCTCGCGATGCATGGTGTTGGTGCACAGCACCAGGAAGTCGGCCCCGCCGGCCTCCAGCGCCCGGGCGGCGTCGGCCAGGCGGCGTGACAGCTCGGGCCAGCGTCCGGCGTGCTGCAGGGTTTCGATCTCGGCGAAGTCGAACGACCACATCAGGGTGCGGGCCGAGGCCACGCCGCCCAGCCGCTGACGCACCGCCTCGTTGATCAGCCGGTAGTACTGGGCCGAGCTTTCCCAGCTCAGGCCGCCGATCAGGCCGATGATCGCTTGGTCGGTCACGCCCGGCCTAGTCCTTCAGCGGCCGCAGGCGGTTCACATGGCCCATCTTGCGACCGGGGCGGGCCTCGCCCTTGCCGTAGAGGTGGACGCGGGTCTCGGGCTCGCCGGCCAGCTTTTTCCAGGCCTCGACATCGGCGCCCAGCAGGTTGGTCATCTCCACATGGGCCATCGGCTGGGTGGGGCCCAGCGGCCAGCCGGCCACGGCGCGGATGTGCTGCTCGAACTGGTCGACCTCGCAGCCGTCCTGGGTCCAGTGGCCGGTGTTGTGGACGCGCGGCGCGAACTCGTTGACCAGCAGCTTGCCGCCGGCCAGCTCGAACAGCTCGACGCCGATCACGCCGACATAGTCTAGGGCCGTCAGGATCTTGATGGCGATGGTCTCGGCCTGGTCGCGGGTGGCAGGGGTCACCTTGGCCGGGGCCGAGGTGCGTTTCAGCACGCCGCCCTCGTGGTGGTTTTCCGACAGGGGGTAGCAGGCGATCTCGCCGTCGCGGCCGCGCGCGGCGATCACCGACAGCTCGCGCCCGAAATCGGCGGGGGCCTCGAGGATGGCGGCCTGGCGACCGATCTTCTCGAACGAGGCCTCGGCGTCGGTGGCGCGCTGGATCCAGGCCTGGCCCTTGCCGTCATAGCCTTCACGGCGGGTCTTCAGCAGGGACGGCGCGCCGATCCGGGCGACGGCGGCGCCCAGGCTGTCGCCGTCATGGACGGCGGCGAAGGCCACGGTGGGCACGCCGATCTCGGCCAAGAAGCTCTTCTCGACAACGCGGTCCTGGGCGGCGGCCAGGGCCTTGGCGCCCGGCGCGACCACGGCGCCCAGGGCGGACAGCTCGGCCACGGTGTCGGCGGGGACGTTCTCGAACTCGTAGGTGACGACGTCGCAGGCCTCGGCCAGGGTTCAGCAGGCAACGGCCGTCAACGCCGCCAGCGACCTGGCGGGCGGCGACGCGGCCTCGGGCTGTCCCACGAGATCCAGGATCACGACGTCGAAGCCCAGGCGCGCGGCGGCGAGGGCCAGCATCCGGCCCAGCTGTCCGCCGCCCAGGATGCCGATGGTCGAGCCGGGGACGAGGGGAAACACAGCATCGGTCATGCGGGTCAGTCCTCGACGCTTTCGGCGACGCTGTCGGTCTGCGCTTGCCGCAAAGCGGCTAGGCGCTGGGCCAGGGCGGGGTCGGACAGGGCCAGGATCTGGGCGGCCAGCAGGCCGGCGTTCTTGGCGCCCGCCTCGCCGATCGCCAGGGTCGCCACGGGCACGCCGCCCGGCATCTGGACGATGGACAGCAGGCTATCCAGGCCGCTGAGGGCCTTGGACTGCACCGGCACGCCCAGTACAGGCAGGTTGGTCATCGAGGCGGCCATGCCCGGCAGGTGGGCGGCGCCGCCGGCCCCGGCGATGATCACCTTGAAGCCCTGGCCTTGCGCGCCCTTCGCGAAGTCGAACAGACGCTCGGGCGTGCGGTGGGCCGAGATCACCTTGGCTTCATAGGCGACGCCAAGGCTGGTCAGCGCGTCGGCGGCGCCCTTCATGGTCGGCCAGTCCGAGCGGCTGCCCATGATGATGGCGACGTAAGGCGTGGTCGGGCTTGGCATCTTGTCGAGGTTCCCTCGGCGGCGGCGGGCCTGAAAGCCGCCCCGTATGCGCGTCAATCCCACGAGCGCAAGTGCAAAAAGCCAGCCGCGCATCGGAATCGGGCGCCGGTCGTTCCGCGACAACAAACCCCTGCGGCTAAAACGCCCCGCGATTGCGCGGAACGGCGTTCCCGTTAAGGATTGGCGAAGCTGTGCAACGAACGATTCCCTAGTCATGAAGATTTCCGGCGCTCGCACCGAACCTTTCGCCGCCATTCGCAAGCGGGCGCTGGTCCGCGCGGGCGCTCAGGTGGTGACGCGGGAACCCGCCGCGACAGACAGCGCCGCCTTCCTAGGCCTGACCGAGGCCGACCTGACCCCCCAGGTGCAGGAGGCGCTCAGCACCCTGATGACCGAGATCGACGATCTGCGGAATGAAGTCTCGGTCCTGAAGCTTCGCCTCAACGAGGCCCAGAACCAGGCCGATCAGGACGTGCTGACCCCGGTGCTGAACCGCCGCGCCTTCCTGCGTGAGATGAAGCGCGTAGCCGCCTTCGCCCAGCGTTACGGTTCGCCCGCCAGCGTGGTGTTCTTCGACCTGGACGGCTTCAAGAACGTCAATGACCGCTTCGGCCACGCGGCCGGCGACGCGGCGCTGCAGGCCGTGGCCCGGCGCCTGCTGGCCAATGTCCGCGAAAGCGACGTGGTCGGACGGATGGGCGGCGACGAGTTCGCGGTGCTGCTGGCCCAGGCCGACAAGGAGACCGCGCTCTCCAAGGCCGCCAGCCTGGCCGCCGCCGTCACCGACACCCCGGTCGAGTTTGGTGAGTGGTCAGCCCCGCTTCACATCTCCTGGGGCGTACGCGAGATCGCGCCGGGGGCCGATCCCGAAGAGGCCCTGGCCGAGGCCGACGCTGCGATGTTTGTCCGCAAGCGCAGGCAAGCCTAGGGTTTCACAACCGCCCGGCCTCACCCCTGGGTCTTGCGACGTTTTGCGCGGAGACTCTGGGCGCTCCATAGCGCTACGGCTTAACCCTTGATTAAGCTTAAGCGGCTGGACTCCGTCCGGGCGTGTGGGGCGTAGGGCATGCAGCGTATTCTGGTCGCGGAGGATGATCCCCTCCTGGCGACGATCTACGAGATCACGTTGGGAGAGGCGGGCTTCGAGGTGCTGATGTGCCGCGACGGCGTCGAGGCGCTGGCGTGCCTGGACTCATTCGCCCCCGATCTGGTGATCACCGACTTCTATATGCCGCGCATGACCGGCGGCGAGCTGATCCGCGCCGTGCGCGAGCGGCGCGGTGGCCTGACCGCAACCCTCCTGGCGTCGGCCATTGATCCTGCTCGCCTGGGTGTGGATGAACACGCCGACGCTCGCCTTGAAAAGCCCATTACGCCCGCCCGTCTGCTGCGGGGCGTCCGCGCCCTGGAAGCCCGCGAGGCGGCTTGATCTTTCAACGGCGGATCGTCGTTGACCAAATCGCCGACGCATGGCGAGACATAGGCGCCATAGAAGAAGTCGGAGACAGCCGTGACGCACGAATGCGCCAAGTCGATCGTGCGCCGGATGCACGATCCCAAGTTCGCCAGCCACTATTTCGTGGGCCATGGCCTGGATGTGGGCGGCGCGCCCGATCCGCTGTCGGCCTTTCAGCCGTTCTTTCCGCTGATGACCGGATGCGACACCTGGGACCTGCCCCACAGCGACGGCCAGTTCCTGGCCTCGGTGGCGGACGAAACCTATGACTTCCTGCATTCCAGCCACTGCCTGGAGCATCTTGTCGATCCGGTGGTCAGCCTGGCCAACTGGCTGCGGGTGCTGAAGCCCGGCGGGCACATGGTGGTCACGGTGCCCGACGAGGACATGTACGAGCAGGGTGTTTTTCCCAGCACGTTCAACGACGACCACAAGTGGACCTTCACCGTGTTCAAGGCCAAGTCGTGGAGCGACCGGTCGCTGAACGTCGTCGATCTGGTGCGGTGTCTGGGCTCGGCGGGCGAGGCGCAGAAGATCGAAAGCCTCAACAGCACCTTCTATCACGGCGCCCAGCGGTTCGATCAGACGCTGCTACCGCTGCCCGAATGCGCGATCGAGTTCGTGATCCGCAAACGGCCCGCCGTCGAGGTCGCGGCCGGCGGGCGGCTGCCCTAAGCGATGATATCCGGCATCAGCTGGTCTTCCAGCCGGCCGATCTGGTCCTTCAGGGCCAGCTTCTTCTTCTTCAGGCGGGCGATCTGCAGCATGTCGGGCTGAGGGCGCTCTTCCAACGCCTGGACGGCGGCGTCCAGGTCCTGGTGCTCCTCGCGCAGCACGGCCAGGCGGCGTTCGAGGGTGACGTCCGACTCGTCCGACGGATCGTCATCGTTCATGGACGTGCCATCGCTCATGGACGGTTTCCTCGGTCGGCGGGGGAGCCTTGGATAGCGGTGATAGATAGCAAAGGCTGACGGCCCGTAAAGGGCTTCACGCGAGCGCCCTGGCCAAGCGTTCCAGAGCGCTGTCGCGCGGCGGATCGCCAGAGGCGAGGGCGGCGGTCTTCAGGGCGTCCAGAACGTCGCGCGGCGCCTCGGCAGCGCCGCACAAGGCCTCGAGGCCCTCCATCAGCACCCGCTCGCCCTGCAGCTCCACGCCCTTGAGGGCTTCGCGCAGGGCTTCGCGCGCCACGTCATCAATATCGGGTTGAGCGGGCTTGAGGGCGCGTCGTACGCCCCGCAGCGGCGCGCCGACCTCGGCGTCCCAGCGGCGCATCAGCAGGGCGGCCGTCTTGGGGTCGGCGGAGACGCCCTCGCCGGCGGCCCAGGCGGCCCACAGCAGATAGGGCACGTTCTGACCGTGGGCGTCCTGCAGGTTCAGGCAGGCGTCCGCGACATCCTGTCGCGCATAGACCTGCAGCGCCCAGTCCCAGAGCTTCATGGCGTTAACCTTCACGCGTTTCGGAGCCCGCGCCGGCGATGGGCGCGATGTCCTCGCCCCAGCGCTTTACAGGCTTCCAGGCCAGGTCGAACAGGTCCAGCACGCGGCCCACCGACTGGTCGACCATTTCGGCGATCGAGGCCGGCTTGGCGTAGAAGGCGGGCAGGGGTGGCGCGATCACGGCCCCCATCTCCGACAGCTTGGTCAGGGTGCGCAGGTGGCCAAGGTGCAGCGGCGTTTCGCGCACCATCAGGGCCAGGGTCTTGCGCTCCTTCAGCACCACGTCGGCCGCCCGGGTCAGCAGCGAAGACGTTACGCCGCTGGCGATCTCGCTCATCGTCCGCACCGAGCAGGGGGCGATGAGCATGCCCAGGGTGCGGAACGATCCGGAGGCTATCGCGGCGCCCACATCCGAGGCGCGATGCACAACATCTGCCTTGGCGTTGACCTCGCTGACGGAAAGATCGGTCTCCTGCGACAGGGTCAGGGCAGCCGATTTCGACAGCACCAGATGGCTCTCGACGCCCAGTTCGCGACAGGCGTCCAGGGCCCTCAGGCCGTAGACAACGCCCGAAGCGCCTGAGATTCCGACGATCAGCCTGGGTCGATCTGCGGTCTTCGTAGGGTCCGGCATGGTGAATTTTCGTCCGACACGGGAGGAACATGCGCCACGTCAAGCGGGGCCGCGTGCAACGATATGTGATCTGACAGCCGGACGCACCGGGTGTTCACTCAGGGAGTCAACAGCAAGGAGCCGACAGCCATGGCCATCGAATCCCGTATCCGCGAACTGGGATCCCGTCACGAGACCCTTGATCGTTCGATTCAGGAAGAGACCAAGCGCCCCGCCAGTGATGCAACCCGACTTAGGGAGCTCAAGCGGCAAAAGCTCAGGCTGAAGGAAGAGATAGAGGGGCTGAGATCCCAGCTCCATTGAAGCTGTTCAATTAGAAAAGGCCCATTCCGTGATCGCGGAATGGGCCTTTTAGTTTTGGCGACCGAAAGGCCTAGTCTTCGTCGTCGTCCTCGTCGTCGGCCACATAGGTCGATTTGCCGAAGACGTCCTCGGCCTTGGGCTCGGCCCGCGAGGCGCGGTATTCCTTTTCTTCGTCTTCCTCGGGCGTCTCGACGACACCGGTCTCGGACGCGGGGCGCAGGGTCGGATCTTCCGGCAGGATGCCCTTCTTCAGGTCGTCCTTGGCCTTCTTCTCGGCGGCCTTCTTGACCAGGGCGTCGAGTTCGAGCTGGCCGATCAGGCCCAGGGTGACCGGATCGACCGGCTTGATGTTGGCGGCGTTCCAGTGCGTGCGCTGGCGCACCTGGTCGATGGTCGACTTGGTGGTGCCCAGGATCTTGGAGATCTGCGCGTCGGTCACTTCGGGATGGTGGCGCAGGAACCAGGCGATGGCGTCCGGACGGTCCTGACGGCGCGACACCGGGGTGTAGCGCGGGGCCTTCTTCTGCGGCTTCAGCAGCTCGGCGTGACGGCTGACCTGGGCCTTCATGCGGTACAGGTCGTTGGCTTGCGCCTTGTCGAGTTCTTCGCGGGTCAGCTGGCCGTTGCCGATCGGATCGGCGCCGCGAATGTCGCGCGCCACTTCGCCGTCGGCGATGCCGCGCACTTCCAGCGGGTGCAGATTACAGAAGTCGGCGATCTGCTCGAAGCTCAGCGACGTATTGTCCACGAGCCAGACGGCCGTCGCCTTGGGCATCAGGATGTCGGACATGCGGTCCTCCAGAAATGACGGCGCCCGGCCTTTCGGCCGGGCGGGATGTTGGTGAAGGCTATAATCCGGTTCAGTTGAAAAGGGAACGGGGGATGCGTGGAGGCGCGGCCGGACACCTCAAGGGCCGTTGGCTCATGACGCTGCCGAAAAGCCTAAGTCCTCCCGGATCCAGTTCAGCGTCTTCTTGGCGTCGTTAAGGTGGACCAGCATATCAGCCACCCACCTGCCCCTGGGGCTAGCCTTGGCGCCATTTTTCCGAACCTCCTTGGCGATTTCCACGGTCCCCTGAGCGGCATCTGCGACAACGAGCAACGCCTCCATAGCCATGGTCGGAAACGGCCGAGTTAGCATGAGTTCGGCAGCGCGCGTACGGCGGGCCCCTACACCTTCCCAATGGTCACAATAGTATTCGATAGAGTGAGCTGGGAGATTGGCGATAGTCGGTAGAATGTGTCCGATTTCTTTCAACTGAAGACTGAGGCTTTCGATAGCGAGAATCGATAGTCGACAGACCTCGGCCTCATCTGCCTGGCGGGTAAAGCGCGCCAGGTTCGCTTCGCGACGTGAAATCAAAATCGCTGTGAGTATCGCGACAACAGAGAAAATTGCCTGGGCCCATGCCGCAGAAACTTCCGTCGCTAGACGCGCTAGGAGGAGTGGAAAGCGCTCGCATAGCGCTAGCCCCGCCGCACCCAGCGGAAGCAAGAAGACGTAGGCCATCGCTAGTATCCAGCCATAGTCTGTTTGTCTGGAGCGTTTCATGCTGCTTAAGATTCCACGACTCCAGAGAGTGCTCGAAGAAGGGTAACCCTAAAGTAGGGTTTGCGTAACTGCCGGGGCCATCCAATGATGGATCCTGTATATCTACCGTGCAAACTCGACTCATATATACGCAATTGGCGTATCGAGGCTTGAATTGCGACACGCAATTAGCGTATAAAAATTCCATGGAGATCGTCCGGACCGGTAGCTACGCCAAGGGCGTCAAGCGCCTGCTCAAGCTGGGCGCGTCGGACCAAGACATTCTCGACATGGAAGACGCCATCGCGGCCAATCCCCATGTCGGCGATGTGATGCCGGGCTCGGGCGGGATGCGTAAGGTTCGCTTTGGCTATGCCGGTGTCGGCGCGCGGGGCGGCGGCAGGACGATCTATTATGTCCTGACCGAAGACGAGACCCTCTATCTCCTGGTGACCTATCCCAAGGTCGACAAGGACGATCTGACGAAGGCCGAACTGAAGTTGTTCAAGACCCTGGTGAAGGAGCTGACCGATGGCTGACGAGCGCACCGAACTGGGTCTTGATCTTGAAGCCGCCCTGCTGGAGGCGATCGCGCATCGCAAGGGCAAGCTGGCGCTGGAAACGCGCAAGCTGGAGCCGATGTCGGCGGCGCGCGTGAAGGAAATCCGCAAGGCCGTGGCCAAAAGCCCCAAGGAGTTCGAGCGCAAGTTCGGCATTCCGGCGCGGACGCTGGAAGGTTGGGAGCAGGGTCGAAAGCTGGCCATGTCCGACCGGATCCTGCTGACCGTGATCGCTCACGATCCCGAGGCTGTCCAGAAAGCCCTGTCGGAGGTCTGACGCCGCCAGGTCGCCGCCCCTGCCGGGCGGCGCCTTCGCGGCCCGCGGCTCACCTCAGACGCTCAGCACCACCTTGCCCACATGCTCGCCCGCCTCCAGGTGCGCGTGGGCCTTGGCCGCCTCTTCCAGCGGGAAGCTCGCGTCGATGATGGGCTTGAGCTTGCCGGCCGCGATCCACGGCCAGACGACGCGTTCGATCTCGCCGGCCAGACGGGCCTTCTCGTCGGCCGAGCGGGGACGCAGGGTCGAGCCGGTGATCGTCGCGCGCTTCTGCATGATCGCCATCACCGGCACGTCCAGCACCGGCCCGGCCAGGGCGGCGATATAGACGATGCGGCCGCCCACGTTCAGGGCGTTGAGGTTCTTGTCGAAATAGCTGGCCCCGACCATATCGAGCACCACATCGACGCCGCCGGCCGCCTTGGCGATCTCGGCGAAGTCCTCGGTCTTGGTGTCGACGGCGATGTCGGCGCCCAGGTCCAGCGCCTTGGCCTTCTTGTCGGCCCCGCGCCCGGTGGCGATGACCTTGGCCCCGGCGGCCTTGGCCATAGCGATCGCCGTTGTTCCGATTCCGGGCGGCGCCCAGCACCAGCATGGTCTCGCCGGCCTTCAGTTCGCCACGGTCCGACCACCGCGTGGTGCAGACGGTGCCGTACGGTCAGCGTGACACGCGGCCGCCGCCTGGACCAGGTCGACGCCGTCGGGCACGGGAAGGGCGTGGCGCGCATCCACGACGGCGAAATCCGCATAGCCGCCGCCGCCCAGCAGGGCGCAGACCCGGTCGCCGACTGACCAGCGGGACGCCCCCTCGCCAACCTGATCGACCTCACCGGCCATCCGGCGCGCCGGGCGGAGGCGGATAGAAACCCATGCGCTGCAGCAGGTCGGGACGGTTGATCCCGGCGGCGGCCACCTTGATCAGGATCTGGCCCGGCCCCGGAATGGGACGCTCAAGCTGGGTGGGAACCAGGGCGTCGGCCGGCCCCTTGCCGTCCTGGACGGCGATCGCGGTCATCATGTCCGACATGGTGTCTGGTTCCTCAAGCTTGCCTTGCACACTAGGTAGGCGTCAGATGAAGGATCGAAAAGGTCGTTCACGAAGTCCAACGGAGACCCCGCCGATGTTCGAAGAGCCCGTCGAGCCCCGCGTGTTCAATCGCGGCGCGCTGAACGAGACCACTCACGAGGATCTCGAGGTCTATGGGGTGTCTGAGCTGGAAGAGCGGATCGAAGCCCTGCAGGCCGAGATCGCCCGCACCCGGGCCTTTCTCGACAAGAAGCGGGCGGGACGCGACGCGGCCAATGCGCTGTTTGGTCGCCTCGACTAGGAATTCATTTACCCTAATCACTGTTTAAGGGCGGCGCGCCGCCCTTGTTCCTGCCCGCCTTTTCGCCGGGCGCGTCGGGTTTCGAAGGGGGCGGGTCGCGAAACGGGACGGCATCGGTTGGCACGAGGGTTGCAGCCTCGACGCTTGGCGAGACGTTCTCGCGGCCTTTCGAAGGGGCATTGAGTACCTATGACCGATTTGAACGCATCCGCAGCAGCGCCTTGGCGCGCGGGGGTCATCCAGGACTTCGCGAAGTCGGAGCTGTTCGACCGGACGTTCGAGGAAGGCATGATGCTGGTCGAAGAGACCGCCGGCTATCTCGACGGGGCCGGTCGTCATGACAGCAAGATTCTTTCCCGCAATGCGGCTCTGGCCTACGCCACCGAAAGCATGCGCCTGACCACCCGCCTGATGCAGGTGGCCTCGTGGCTGCTGGTGCAGCGGGCGGTCAAGGAAGGCGAGATGGCCGCCGAGGCCGCCTGCGCCGAAAGCTACCGCCTGGCCGAAGAAACCGCCGTCGCCGGCGCTGCGGTCGAGGAACTGCCCTACGGTCTGGTCAATCTGCTCCAGCGCTCCGAGCGCCTGTACGAGCGCGTCCGCCATCTGGACAAGCGCATGTATGTCGAGATCGCGCTTGAGGAGGCGCCTCGTCCGGTCCAAGCCCACTTCGACCGTCTTACGGCGGCGTTTGGGGGATAGGCCTCAAACACTTCGTCAAAAAAGCCCGCCATCTCTTCCTGAGGTGGCGGGCTTTTTGTTGGCTGGGACACCAGACACAGAAAAAGCCGGCCCGCGAACGCGGAGCCGGCTTTTCGTCGCCCTTGCGGCGAGAGTACTTACTTCTTGGTGAAGCCGGCGAACTTGGCGTTGAAGCGCGAGACGCGACCGCCGCGGTCCAGCATGTGGGCGTTGCCGCCGGTCCATGCGGGGTGAACGCGCGGGTCGATGTCGAGCGCCAGCACCGCGCCTTCTTTCCCGTAGGTCGAACGGGTCGGATAGCTCGTACCATCGGTCATGGTGACGGTGATGAAGTGATAGTCGGGGTGAATGTCTTGTTTCATCGGGCGATCCAACCGACTTGAGGCGGCGTGAAAGTTTGTGAGCGGACTCCCTTACGGGTGGCCCTCGAAGAGGCGCGGCTATAAAGAACCAGCGCGAATTTGGCAAGGGACAGTTGATGACCGACGTAAACGGCGGGGACAATTCAGTCGACGGGCGCCCCGGCGCCGGCGCTGAATTGGTCCAGGGCATGGCCGAAGCGGCCAACCGCAGGCCCCGCCGCAAGGACATCCGTCCCCTGGCTCATCTGCTGCCGTTCGTGCGCGCCCATGTGGCCGACGCCCTGGCCGCCGGCTTCTTCCTGCTGTTCTCGGTCGGCGCCACCCTGGGCCTGACCGCGGCCGTGCGCGGCGTTGTGGACAAGGGATTCGACAAGGGGCACGAGGCGGCGATCAACAGCGCCTTCATCGGCCTTGGGGCCGTGGCCCTGGTGCTGGCCATCGCCACCGCGCTGCGCTTTTTCTTCGTCACCCGGCTGGGCGAGCGGGTCGTGGCCGACCTGCGCCAGAAGCTTTACGGCCATACCCTGACGCTGGATCCGTCCTATTTTCTGAAAACCCGCACCGGCGAGGTTTTGTCGCGGCTGACCACCGACGTGACCATCATCGAGCAGCTGGTCGGCTCGTCGGCCTCGATCGCCTTGCGCAACATTCTGAGCCTGCTGGGCGGCCTGGGCTACATGACCGTGGTCAGCCCGCGCCTGGCCGGCTTCATCGTGCTGATGGTGCCCATCGTCCTGGCCCCGATGTTTGTCATCGGCCGTCGGGTGCGCAAGCTGTCGGTCACCGCTCAGGACCGCTTCGCCGACGCCGTGGGCTACGCGGGCGAAAGCCTCGACGCCCTGGACACCGTCCAGGCCTTCGGACGCGAGAAGGCCTCGGCGGCGCGCTTCGATCTGTCGGTCGAAACGGCCTACAAGGCCTCGGTCAAGCGCATCACCGCCCGCGCGGCGATGACCGCGGTGGTTATCGTCCTGGCCTTCGGCGGCATCACCCTGCTGCTGTGGAACGGCGCGCACCTTGTGCTGTCGGGCCAGATGACCGCCGGCACCCTGGTGCAGTTCGCTTTCCTGGCCATCATGGCCGCTGGCTCGATCGGCGCCCTGGGCGAGGTCTGGGGCGACGTCCAGAAGGCCGCGGGGGCCATGGAGCGCATCTCCGAGCTGCTGAGCGCCCGGCCCGGCATCGCGGCGCCCGAGAAGCCTTCCGCGCTGCCCAAGCCCGCTACCGGGGCCATCGCCTTCGACAACGTCACCTTCGCCTATCCGGGCCGTCCCGACCTCCCGGCGCTGAACGGCTTTGATTTGACCGTCAGGCCCGGTGAGACCGTCGCCCTGGTCGGACCCTCGGGCGCGGGCAAGAGCACCGTCCTGCGCCTGCTCCTGCGCTTCTATGACCCCCAGGAGGGCGTGATCCGCCTCGATGGCGTGGATCTGCGCGACGCCGACCCCGTGGAGGTGCGCGAGCGCATGGCCCTGGTGGCCCAGGACTCGCCGCTGTTCTCGGGTTCCGCCCTCGACAACATCCGCTTCGGCCGCGAGAGCGCCACCGAGCAGGAGATCCGCGACGCCGCCGAGGCCGCCCAGGCCACCGGCTTCCTCGAGGCCCTGCCGCAGGGTTTCGACACCCCGGTCGGCGAGCGCGCCAAGACCCTGTCGGGCGGCCAGCGCCAGCGCCTGGCCATCGCCCGGGCCCTGGTCCGCCAGGCCCCCATCCTGCTGCTCGACGAGGCCACCAGCGCCTTGGACGCCGAGAACGAGCGGCTGGTCCAGCAGGCCCTGCACGCGGCGATGAACGACCGCACGACCCTGGTCATCGCCCACCGCCTGGCCACCGTGCTCAAGGCCGACCGTATTGTGGTCATGGAGGACGGCCGGGTGGTCGAGCAGGGCACCCACACCGAACTCTCGACGCGGGGCGGGCTCTATTCGCGCCTGGCGCGGCTGCAGTTCGGAGTGGAAGCGGCGTAAGGTGCTCCGCCTTCCCGGCCTTGCCCGGGGAGGCGGCCGGGTGGATCACCCCTTCGCTTTCGCCGCCGCTTCTTCGCGCTTGATGATGTCCACATGCTCGAGTTGCAGGCGAAAGGCCTCCAGGGCCGGGTGAGTCTTCGGGCCGCCCGGTTGGGCTTCGGCCCAGTCGATCAGCACTTTCAGCGCCTCGCCCAGGCGGCCGATCTGGCGGCCATAGCTGCCGACCTCGTCGAGCGCGCGGCCCTCGATATTGGGCGCGCCCGACTGGCCCAGATTGATCGTGAACAGGCTGAGGTCGCCGAAGCTCCAGGACCAGGGATTGATCGTCTGGGTCAGTTGGCGCGGAGCGAGCGAGACTTGAAACGGTTGCGACATGGGACCGGCCTCCAAGGGGAGGCGTCAGTCTGCGCACCCTTGACGCGACCTCCGCGACAAAAACGCTGCTTTCTGGCGGAATCCGCTATTTCGCCAGATCCGCAGGCGTCGTCGGCTCGCTGATCACAGCCTCCATCGATTTCCAGCGGGCGTCCTGGCTCTTGCCCGCGCGCTCGACATGCGCCCGGACCATGTCCTGGCCGAGGTTGTAGTTGATCACATAGCTCCGGTAGGTCTCGATGAAGCTGAGGCGCTTTTCGGCCCGGGCGGTCGAGCTGAGGCCGTATTTCGCCAGCGCCGCGACCGCTTGCGGCTTGGTCATCCGGCCCGACAGATAGGCGTCGGCGACGGTGTTTTCCGCGCCGGCCAGGGCGGCCTTGGCGGTCATCAGGGCGTCGTAGGCGTCGGCGGTCTTTCGATCCAGGCCCGCCAGCGGATAGAGATGCTCGCGCTCGAACTTGACCTTTTCCGCGCCGGGGAAGGCCAGGGTGATGCCGAAATTGGCCGAGCCCTCGGCGATCAGCGATTGCGGCGAGAACAGCGGATAGACGCTGTATTCCACCCAGCCCTTGCCCTTGGTCAGCTTGTCTTCCAGCTGGGCGTTCAGCACGTGGTGGCCCGGATAGCCCTCGTGGCAGCCCAGATCTAGGGCGCGGCTGATATAGATCGGCAGATCGGTGTTGATCTCGATCAGGCTGTGAGCGCCGCCCTTGTACCAATTGTAGCCGCTCCACGGCTTGTGGGTGACGAAGGCCAGGTCGAAGCGCTCGTCCTTCGGCAGGGCGATATGGGCTTGCGTCTTCGCCTTGCAGGCCGCGATGCCGGCCTTCATTACCGCCTCCAGCCTGTCGGTCGGGATCACGTAGTGGCTCTGGAAGGCGTCCACACGGGCGGCCAGATCCCCCTTGCCGGGGACCAGACGGTCGATGCGGGCCAGGATCGGGTCATAGCTCTTCAGCGGCCTCAGCGGTGGCCGCACGCCAAACAGGCCCTGGGCCTCGTCCTGGAAACTGAATGTGTCGCCGGCCAGCATGGCCAGACGGGTTTGGGCGGCCTTGACCTGGCCCTTCAGGAAGACCTTGCGGCGGCGTTCGTCCGGCGTCAGGCCCTTGTCGGGATTGGCGGCCAGCAGCATGGCCAGCGCGGTCGGCTCCTCGCGCAGCACCGACACCGGGCGCGGGGCCAGCTTGGGCCGTCGCCAGCCATGCCGCCGGGCCGTAATAGGCGTCGACATAGCCCGGCTCGCGCTCGCCGGCCTCCAGCGTCAGGTGCACGAAGTCGCGGGCTATCATGTCCAGCTGCTGGCCGGACGGCGAGGCGGCGAGGGCGGGCGCGGCGGCGCCCAGCAGCAGAGCGGCGGCCAGGCCGGCCAGACGAGTGATCATGAAGCGCCTCGGAAACATCGAAGGCGCGCACTCTTCACATCGAAGCGATCGGCCGCAAGGGGCCTCAGGCGCGCGCGGCGACCGCCAGGCCGGGGAAGTCGCTGAACACGCCGTCGACGCCGGCGGCGTACAGCGCCTTGAGCATCGGCGTGACGTCGCCGTGCTGGGCCAGATAGTCGGCGGCGGTCGCGTCGCCCCGGCGCAGCGAGGCCGGCAGGAAGTAGTTCTCGGTCCTCACCGTCCAGGGGTGCACCTGCAGGCCGGCAGCATGGGCGTCCTTGACCAGTGAAGTGGCGGGCAGAAGCTTGTCGGCGTCCTGCGGGATCACCATGGTCTTTTCCGGGCCCAGGCCGTCGGCATAGGCGGCCACGGCCTTGAGGCCCTCGGGCGTGACGAGGTCGGCATATTTGACGCCCGGCAGGTCGGCGGGGCCGCCTTCGCTGGCCACCAGCAGCACCAGCTTTGCGCGGGTCTTGGGGCGCAGGGTCTTCAGCGGGGTGACCTCGAAGCACTGCACGAAGACCGGCGCGGTGGCGCTGTCGAGATCGTTGCGCTTCAGCGCGGCCAGCATCCGCTCTTCGACCGGCAGGCCGATCGAGGCGAAATAGCTGGGGTGCTTCATCTCGGGATAGACGCCGATCGTGCGGCCGGTCCGCTTGGTCCCGGCGCGGGCGATGGCGACCACCTCGTCGAAGGTCAGCACCTGGGCCTGGCCGTCGAAGGCGGCGCTGACCGGGCGCAGCTGCGGCAGGCGCTCGCGGGCCCGCAGGGTCTTGATCTCGGCGAGGGTGAAGTCCTCGGTGAACCAGCCCGTCAGGCTCTGGCCGTCGATGACCTTGGTGGTCTTGCGGGCGGCGAACTCGGGATGGCTGGCGACATTGGTCGTGCCGCCGATCTCGTTCTCGTGGCGCACCACCAGATGGCCGTCCTTGGTGGGAACCAGATCAGGCTCGATGAAATCGCAGCCCTGCTCGATGGCGCGCTCATAGGCCAGCGCCGTGTGCTCGGGCCGCTCGCCGCTGCAGCCCCGATGGGCGATGACGATGGGCTTCTTGCCCTGGGCGCGGGCCAGGCCGGGCAGGAAGGTGCCGGCGAGAGCGGCGGTGGTCATGGCGCGACGGGTCAGCAGGGTCATGGGCGGGGATTTAGCGCGCGGATGTGACGGTTTGGCTAGGGTTGGTTCTGAGTTTTACCTGTCAGAACAGGCTGCGCAGATAAGCGCCGCAGACGCCGGTCCACTTCGCCATGGCCGCATGCCAATGGGGCGCGAATTGTTGCACGCCACAGACGAGAGCGACGATTACCAGCAAGCCAAGAAAGCACCAAAGGCTCCGCACGATCATCGGTGTTCGCTCGACCAGACCCGCGCCGCTCTCCTCATTGACAAGGGCGCCGCCTCCGGTGAGGCCGGGTAGAAGGCCGGCTTCAATCTCTCGCGCCAACAATGCGTCGCCGCGTTCGCGAAGTCTTGCGACGGAGCGACTTGCGGCGCTGACGGCTCCATCAGCCGCGTTTGCGGATGTAAAACCCAGCACAGCGAAGGCAAGCTGCATGATAGACGCCAGTAGGCCAATCAGGGGAAGTCTATCGCTGTTGGCAGCATTACTCGCAAAAACGTTGATTTCCGCCCCTGTCACGACTGCGAAGGATGCGATCAAGAATGCGTTTAACTGGATGAACCAAGTCATCCGATTGTGAATGTTGATATCCTCATGGCGGATGTAGTCGCGATAGCGATCAAACAACGCCAAGGCATCTACAGGCGGAACAGGCCCGTCGCCGCTGTTTGTGTTGGTCATGCGGCCCCCCGCCGTCGTGTGACGCCGGGAGTTTAGCCACAAGTCCTGGATTTTAAAACTTAGCGGTCCTTAAGCCATCCGCAGCTTTTCCAGGATCAGCGGGTGAAGGTCCTGGTTGGCGGCGAGGATCGAGGCACCCTCGACCGGGTTGCCGTGCTCCTCGATGGTCGAGACCTTGCCGCCGGCCTCGCTCACCATGAGGACCCCGGCCGAGACGTCCCAGGCGCCCAGGTTCCGCTCCCAGTAGCCGTCGAAGCGGCCGGCCGCGACCCAGGCCAGGTCCAGCGAGGCGGCGCCGAAGCGGCGGACGCCGGCGACCTTCTGGCTGATCTGGTGCAGCTCCTTCAGGAACTGGCCGTGGCCGGGCTTGCCCATGAACGGGATGCCGGTGGCCAGCACGCTCTCGTCGAGCGTGCGGCGGGCGGCGACGCGCAGGCGCTTCTCGGCGCCCAGGAAGGCGCCCTTGCCCTTTTCGACCCAGAACAGGTCGTTGGTGATGGGGTTGTAGGTGACGCCCGCCACCACCTCGCCCTCGCGCTGCAGGGCGATATTGACCGCGAAGTGCGGGATGGCGTGCATGAAGTTGGTGGTGCCGTCCAGCGGGTCGACGATCCAGGTGTGGGTCTTGTCGGTGCCCTCGATCAGGCCGCGCTCCTCACCCAGGAAGCCGTAGCCGGGGCGGGCCTTTTCCAGGATTTCGAAGATCGTCTGCTCGGCCTTGAGGTCGGCGTTGGTGACGAAGTCGGCCGCGCCCTTCTTGGAAACCTGCAGTTCGGTGACTTCGCCGAAGTCGCGAGCCAGGCCACGCGCCGCTTTACGGGCAGCGTCGATCATCACGTTCAGGAGGGCGGAGGGGGTGGCCAAGGCGGGTTTTCCTCATAGGTCCCCCTGCGCAGCGCCCACGGCCCGGAAAAGGGCAGCAGACGGCGGGGGATATGCGAGCGGCGGTCAGAAAGATCGGGCGCGGAACCTAGTCTTGGAGGGCCCTGAAAGCAAGATCAGGCGGCGCGACAAGATGTTGCCCCTCCGGTGGGCGCCAAATGGGGGCTACGCGGCGTGTGCGGCGCCGCCCCCTCCGGTCATTCGTGCCATCTCCCTCGGAGGGGGGGGCTTCAGGGCAGATCCGCCTTGGGCAGGCTGTCCCTGGTCTCGCAGGCCAGCTTGCCGGCGCCGCCGACGGCGCCGCTGATGTCCTCGATCCTTTCCTCGTTGCGCCAGCCCTTGCCGATGGTCTTGTCGCCGGTGAAGTCCATGCCCAGGTCGATCCACTTGTTGGCGGGGCAGTCCAGCGCGAACAGCATGATCGGGCCCTTGCTGGCCGGCCAGCTCTTGTAAGGACCATTGGGCTTGCCGTCGGCGATGCGCACCACGACCATGCCGGACTTGGCGTCCACGCGCAGGAAGTCTTCGTCGTAATAGGTCTTGGTCTCGCCGGGCGACGGCTTCCAGTTCTCGGCCTGGGCGAAGGTCGCCACGGACGCGGCCGCTACGCTAAGCAAACACAGTACGAGCCGACTATTCATCGCGTCTCTCCCCGTAACTTATCGTTGCGGAGAGGCTATGCCTGTCGGGCCGGCGTCGCAATATCGCCGTTATCTTAAGGGCGGGCGGCCAGGCCCTCGGCGATGGCGGCGTTGAGCGCGGCGACCGCGGCGGCCGGACCTTGCGGATAGGCCCAGACGCCGGCCGAGACGGCCAGGAAGTCGGCGCCGGCCGTCGCCAGGCCGGCGGCGTTTTCGGCGGTGATGCCGCCGATGGCGACCGAGGGGGTCTCCATCACCTCCTGCCAGATCGACAGAATCTCGGGATCGGCGGTGGTCGGCGCATCCTTCGTCGTGGTCGGGAAGAAGGCCCCGAAGGCCACATAGTCGGCCCCGGCCTCGGCGGCTTCCATGGCCAGATGGCGGCTGTCGTGACAGGTGACGCCGACCATGCGGTCCTTGCCCATCAGCTTGCGCGCGGCTGCGTAGGGCGTGTCGCCCTGGCCCACATGCACGCCGTCGCAGTCGAGGCTGGCGGCAAGGTCCGGGCGGTCGTTGAGGATCACGGCCACGTCATGGGCCCGGGCGACCGGCGCGAGGGCCGCCACGGCCTCGGCGATGGCGGCGTCCGAGACGTCCTTCAGGCGGATCTGCAGCGCGGGGCCAATGGCCACCAGGGCCTTGGTCAGCGCCAGGCCAAAGGCGGTCAGGTCGGTCAGGGCCGGCGGGGTGATCAGATAGAGGCGGCAATCGAGAGTCATGATGCGGGAATAGCATGATCTTGTGGGCGCGGTAGATGCCCCCCCCTCTGGGGGAGCTGTCGCGAAGCGACTGAGGGGGCGACGCCGGCATATGCGAGCTTGGCGCGATCTGGGTTAGCGCCGTGCTGCCCCCTCCGGCCCTCTGGGCCACCTCCCCCAGCGGGGGAGGATCTACTCTGAGCGCCGCGACCTCACGTCGCCGCGATCCGTAGTGAGAGTCAGTTGCAAAAGTCCTCGCCCTTCGCTACATGAGAATGACACTCATTCGATAGGGCGTTGCTTCCGTGTACGTCTGCAACTGTAACGGCATCCGCGAGCGCGAAGTGCGCGCCGCCATCGAGGCGGGCGCCAGCCGTCCGGCCGAGATCTTCCGCCACAAGGGCTGCCAGGCCCAGTGCGCCAAGTGCGTGTGCGAGATGCGCCAGATGATCGACGACAGTCGCCTGGCCCTGGCCTACGCGGCGGAATAGGGCCCAGCGGGATTTCGTTGAGAGCGAGAAGCGCTCGCGGACATTGCGGTTGAAGCCTGTCGCCGCTTGCCGCACGGTCACCCCGACTCAAATCAACGGAGGCGCGCCATGAAGGGCGACCCTGGCATCATCCGCCTGCTGAACGCGGTGCTCACCAACGAGCTGACCGCCGTAAACCAGTATTTCCTGCACGCCCGGATGTACGACAACTGGGGCTTCAAGCGCCTGGGCAAGATCACCTACGACGAGTCGATCGGCGAGATGAAGCACGCCGACAAGCTCATCAACCGGATCCTGTTCCTGGAAGGCCTGCCCAACCTGCAGGACCTGCACAAGCTGAAGATCGGCGAGACCGTGCCCGAATGCCTGGGCTCGGATCTGGCCGTCGAGGTCGGCGGTCGCGAAACCCTGATCCCCGGCATCATCCAGTGCGAGCAGGCCCGCGACTTCGTCAGCCGCGAACTGCTGCGCGAGATCCTCAGCGACACCGAGGAGCACATCGACTTCCTCGAAATGCAGATCGGTCTGGTCAAGTCGCTGGGCGAACAGAACTACCTGCAGAGCGCCATGGGCGAGCTGCCGGCCGGCTGACGCCTCAGGCGGCCAGGGCAGGCCTCGCGCCCTGGGTCAGGTTGAACTGGCCCACCAGCTGGGACAACCGCGCCGACTCGTTTCGCAGCGAATGCGCCGCCGCCGTGGTCTGCTCGACCATGGCGGCGTTTTGCTGGGTCATCTGGTCCATCTGGTTGATGGCGGTATTGACCTCGTTCAGGCCCGTCGACTGCTCCTGGGAAGACGCCGAGATCTCCGACACCAAGGCGGCGATCTGGCCCACGCGTTCCAGGATCGTACCCAGGGCCGTCCCGGTCTGGCCTACAAGGCCCACCCCTTCGCTGACCTTGGTCGAGGCCGTGCTGATCAGAACCTTGATCTCCTTGGCCGCCTCGGCCGAGCGCTGGGCCAGGGCCCGCACTTCCTGGGCGACGACCGCGAAGCCGCGACCGGCCTCGCCCGCCCGAGCCGCTTCGACGCCGGCGTTCAGGGCCAGCAGGTTGGTCTGGAAGGCGATCTCGTCGATCACACCGATGATCTGGCTGATCTGGCTGGACGAGGTCTCGATCTCGCCCACGGCGCGCACGGCGGCCCCGACGGCGGTCTCGGTGGCCTGGGCCTGGCGGCGGGTGTCGGCGACGATCTCGTTGGCCTTGCGCGCGCCGGCGGCGGTCTGGCGCACAGTGGAGGTGATCTGGTCGAGGGCTGCGGCGGTTTCTTCCAGGCTGGCGGCTTGCTGCTCGGTGCGGTGCGACAGGTCATCGGCCGCTTGGGCAATCTCGGCCGCGCCGGAGCCGACGCCGCTCGAGGACTGGCTGATCTGGCTCAGCGTGAGGGTCAGCTTCTCGGCGGCGGCGTTGAAGTCGCCGCGCAGGCGCTCGTATTCCGGGGCGAAGGCCGTCTGCAGTCGGTAGGCGACGTCGCCGGCCGACAGATGATCCAGGCCCTGGGCCAGGCTGCGCATCGCGATGTCGCGCTTCTGCTCGGCGGTCCGGCGGGCCTCCTCGCTGGAACTGCGCTCGGCTTCGGCGCGAAGGCGGTCGTCATCCTGCTCCTGGCGCAACGCCCGGCGCTCCAGAACGCTTTCGCGGAATACCGCCACGGACTTGGCCATGTCGCCAAGTTCGTCATGGCGGCCAGCGAACGGCACGGCCCGCTCATAGTCGCCTTCCGCCAGTTCGCCCATGTAGCGGGTGATGGCTTCCACCGGACGCACCACGCTGCGGCGCATCGCCCAGACGCCGCCGCCGATGATCATGCCCATCAGGAGGCACAGCCCGCCCATCAGGCTCAACAGCTGGACCTGCTTGGCGTTGGATTCGGCCTCGCCCCTGGCGTTGTCGGCGGCGATCAGGGGAACGATCTGTTCGACGAAGCTGCGGTGAGCTTCGAAGGCCTTGGTCAGCCTGGCCTCTTCGGTGGTCGCGGTCGCCATATCGCCGCTGGCCATCGCCTTGATCATGGCGTCTGCCGAGGACCAGACGATCTGGGCCTGGTCGTTCGACTCGCCCATCAGCACCGACTTCACCTTGGGGTCGAAATCGATCGCACGCCAATACGCCAGACGTGCGTCATATTCGGCGCGATGCTTGGCCAGTTCCTTGGCGGCTACCCGCAGATCGGCTGATCCGCCCGAGGCATAGGTCAGCTTCGCGTCAAGGTAACCGTCGATGACATAGAGCGGCGGGGGCAGGATGTCGGCGGTCAGATCCTTGCCCGCCACGATCTTTTTGTACAGCGGGCCGCCGACACGCACGGTTTCGATCGCGAACCAGGAAACGGCCGCCAGCACGACAAGCCCTCCGGCCAGCGCGGCGCCAAACAAGTTCATGGCTCCAGCCAAGCGCAGTCGCATTTCTACTTCATCCCGTGTTTTGTAGGTAAGGATTGCGGTCGGCCCCGTGAATAAGGGATTAAAAAGCCGTCCGATCTGCTCATAACGAGCAGTTTGGGTGCGGGTAATGTTAATGAAAACAAGCGCTTGATTGATAATGAAACGCAGTAAGACGCCTTTCGTGACGCGGCGACACCTCAGTTTAGGCGCCGACTACGCCCTGCGGTTGATTCGAATTTTCACCGATCTGTTCGGCGACATGGATCTGGCGCTGGTGTTCATCGCCGCCGCCCAGGCCGGCACCGAGCACCTTCGCGACGATGACAGCTATATCGACATGCTCTCCGGCGAGTTCTTTCCCGATGAATTGCGCCGCCCCGTCAGCGTTTCCGCCCTGGCCCGTTCCCTGGGGATCCCCGTGGAGACCACGCGCCGCCATGTCGTGAAGCTGGCAAATACCGGCTACGCGCTGCGCACCGAGTCCGGCGGCGTGATCGTGACTTCCGAGATTCTGCGGCGAGACGAGATCCGTGAGGCGGGACTTCTCAACCTGGAGGCCATGGAGCGGCTGATCGGCGGCGTGCGGCGAACCCCGCGCAACCGCTGATCAAGCTGGCATTTCGACAGGCGGCGCTGGCGCTTCGGCCTGATCGAACCCATCATGTGATGGTCGGCGCCGCGCAAGGAACCAAGCCTGTCGCGGACGGTTAGACAGCCACGTTAGCGAGGAGTCCGGTCATGAACATCCTGAATGGCACACAGCACAGGACCCGGGCCCGCGCCGGACGCGAGGCCTTCGAGATCGAGACTCACGCCGAATCCCACCCCGCCGCCCAGATCGCCCTGGGCGCGCTGCTGGCGGGCGGGGCGATCCTGGCGGCCATGGCCATGGGCCGGCGTCACGAAGCGGTGCTGGACGACGAGATGTACGCCGTCGAGTTCGCCGAGATGCACGAGCCGGTCGCCCATCAGCCCAAGCCGCTGACCAGCCTGATCCTGCCGCCGCTGTTCATCGCCATGACCCTGTCTGGCCTGCGCACCTGGAATGCTCCGGCCAGCCCGGCCCGTACCCGCGCCCTGACCCTGTGGAGCCTGACCCAGGGCTTCAACGCCCTGTGGCTGGGCCTGGGCGCCAAGCGGCTGGGCGGCCAGGCGACGGCGGCGACCGCCTCGCTGGCGGCGTCGACCGCCTATGCGATCGAGGCGCGTAAGGTCGGCGGCGGCACAGCGCCTGATCTTGGGTGGCTGGGCGTGGCGAACGCGCTGACGGCCCAGTTGTGGCGGCGGGGCGGGGTGTCGCGACCCACGATGCACTAAGGCTCCGCCTTACGATCAGCCCTTTTCCCGCGTGGCGTGGGCCGTCGAGCTGGTCCAGGCCCCGCAGGATCTTGCCGACGACGGCTTCGTCGGTCTGTGTCCGCAGGATGCGCAGGGCCGCGATGTGTACGGCCACAGTCTCCTGATCCCAGGTCTGGCGCTCCGCCAGCGCCCGCACCGTATCGCTCAGTCGCTTGGCGGCCTGGCTGAGGGCGACCAGCTCGAACATCCCCGCCAGACTGGCCACGCTGTCGGCCAGCCGCGTGACGGCGTCCGTCGAGGCCTGACCGTTATCGCTGGCGGACAGGTCGCCAATGGCTCTGTCGATCAGGTCCAGCGCGGCGTCGCGGTGGCCGCTCAGGTTCTCATCCGCCGCCGCCAGCGCCTGGCCGGCGTCTATGCCGCCGGGCACATCCATGAACCGGCTCAGGCGGCTCGGGGCGCTCATTGCAGCAGCGCCCTGCTGGCCTGCAGGATCGCGTCGATCTGGGCAGGGGACGCCTTGGCGTCGTCTTCATCGTCGCGCAGACGATCGGCGGCAGGGGCGGCGCTCCACAGGATGCGGTCCAGGAGGGTCGAGGGCGAAAAGGGCTTGGCCACCACATAGTCGGCGCCGACCTTGCGCGCTTTTTCGATCAGATCGCGGGGCGTATGGCCCGTCATCACAATAACGACCAGTGGCGGCGCCTCGGCCGGCTGGCGGGCCCTCAGACCCTTGATGAAGGTCATGCCTTCCTCGGGGCGGGGAAAGGGGTCGACCAGGATGAGGTCGGGTTCCACATCCTGGCTGAAGGTCAGGCTATCGCCCAGGTTCTGGCAGCGATGGAACTTGCGGAATCCAAATCCCGAAAGCACCTGGGTCATCACGTCCATGAAGCCGACATTTTCGTCGACGATCATGACCTTGGCTTCGCCGAAATTGAACGAGAGATCAGAACGAAAGGCCGTATTCGTCATGTCGCCCCCGGTTCGCTGAACACTGTAGGCCAGTATCAGCGACCATCGGGCGACACAGGCCTGGCGAGATGATGGGTTCGGGGCCCTGTCGCCTGAGCGCGGACTGGCCGTCCACATCGGCCGTCGGCGTCGGTCACCCGATCCAGACGTGAAGCGACCGCCGCCCTTGGCGATGATCAGCAGCAGCAGGCCCGCCCAGGACAGGTGCGTGCTCCAGGCGTCGGGATAGACGAAGATCTCGATGACCAGGGTCATGCCCAGGAACGCCACGGCGGACAGCCGCGTGAACAGGCCCAGCACCAGCAGGATCGAGAACAGGTGCTCGCTGTAGGTCGCCAGGTGGGCGGCGATGTCCGACGGGATCAGGGGCAGGGCGTATTCGTCGGCGAACAGCGAATAGGTACTGTCGGTGATGTGCAGCAGGCCATCCACCTTGGTGCGCCCCGACAGGAAGAACACGCTGGCCACGCCCAGGCGGGCGACCAGGGTCAGGACGTCGTCGGGCAGGATCTTGGCGGCGAGCTCGCCGAACCGGTCGAAGGGCTTGAGAAGGGCGGGCGTCATGTCGTGGGTCCGGGATTGAGGCCGCTGAACACGCCATCGGCGATCAGGGCGGCGAACAGGGTCGGGAAATCGGCGTCGGGCTGAACCTCCGCCGCGCGGCCGATGGCCTGGGCGAGGGGCAGACCGGCGCGGCACGCGGAAAGGAAGGCGATGTCGGCGTGACCGACCACGCGGTAGGCCACGGCGGCGTTCGGGCGCGCCAGCAGCAGGCCCTCGCCGGATTCGGAAAGATCCAGGTCGTCGGCGCCTGAACGCGCGGCGACCCACAGGCTGGGCAGGCCGGCGTCGAAGGCGGCGAAGCGCACGGACGGGTGCAGCAGAACCCGCGCCTGCGCCAGCCTCTCCGGCGCCAGGGCGGCGAAGGCGTCGGACGACAGGGCCGTGGCCTCGCCAGCGAACAGGACTTCGGTCCACAGCCGGTCCAGATGGGCGATCCCGGCCAGGTAGGGCAGGTCGCCGGCCGGCGGGAAGCGGTCCAGCCAGGCGGGAAAGTCCTCGCCATAGTCGAGCAGTGCGGCGCCGGTCGGCGGCGCCTCGCGGGCGAACAGGGCGGCGGCGGCGCGGAACCAGTCCTCGCCAACCATCGTGGCCACCGTCGGGAAGTTCGCGGCCAGAGCGTCGACGCAGCCCTTGGCGATGGTGTTGCGATAGACCGACAATCCGGCCGCGCCCGCCTCGCGGGAGGCCAGCCACGGCGACAGGGCTGCGGGCGATCCGCTCAGGGCGGCGACAAAGGCGTCCTGGAAATCCAGCAGCTCAGACATGGGCCGGCTCCAGCGCCTTGAGCGCGGCCCCCTCAAGCTCGATTTGCGCCCGCTCGCGCTCGGCCATCAGCACGGCGAAGGCGGGGATGTCGTCGTCGCGCTCGATCAGGGTCGGGCGCGGGCCGATGCGGGCGATCAGGCGGCGATAGAGGTTCCAGACGCCCTCGGCTACCGGGGCGCCGTGCGTGTCGATCAGCAGGTCCGAGCCGCCCTCATCCGGTCCATGGCCGGCCAGATGGATCTCGCCGATCGCGGCGGCGGGCAGGGCGTCCAGATAGGCCTCGGCCGGGTAGCCCAGGTTATGGGCGCTGACGAAGACATTGTTGACGTCGACCAGCAGGCCGCAGCCGGTCTGGTCGACCAGAGCGCTCAGGAAGTCGGTTTCATCCAGGTCATGGCCGGTCAGCGGCAGATAGAGCGAGGGGTTCTCGACCAGAACGCGGCGGCCCAGCGCGTCCTGCATGCGGCCGATATTGTCGGCGATACGGGTCAGGGCGGCGCGGGTGCGGGGAAAGGGCAGGAGGTCGGGCTGGTGGAGGCCGCGATGGGTCGACCAGGCCAGATGCTCGGAAACCACGAAGGGCTCGAAGCGGTCGACCAGGGTCCGCAGGGCCTTCAGATGTTCGGGATCCGGATCGGCGTCGGCGGCCAGGGACAGGCCCACGCCATGCAGCGACAGCGCATGGCGCTCGCGGATGGACGCCAGGGCCGACAGGCGCGGTCCGCCGGCCGACATGTAGTTCTCGGGATGAACCTCGAACCACAGGCCCGGCGCCGTGGCGGCCAGGGCCTCGTCATAGTGCTGGGATTTGAGGCTGAGGCCGGCGGCGGGGGTCATGGTGGGTTCTCTGGTTGGACGATCACTGGCCCCCTCCTGACCGCTGCGCGGTCGTCCTCCCCCGTAGGGGGAAGACGCTCTCATCTTCCCCCTACGGGGGAGGAGCGCGCCAGCGCGGAGGGGGCAAGTGGCTGTAGATGTTGACCTACATCGTCTTCGGCGTCAGCGAGCCCATGCCCTTGGGGGTCTTGGTGGTGACGCACGTGCCCTTGGCGGTGTGCTTCCAGGCGTCGCCCTGATAGTCGGCCTTCGAGGTGCCCGCGCACGAGGTGCCGGCGCCGGCCTTGCAGTCGTTTTCGCCGGCCTTGGCGATGCCGTAGCACTTTTCCATTTCGACCTTCTTGGCGGTCATGTCGGCGGCCATGGCGGCGCCGGCCGAGAGGGCGAAGATGGCGGCGAAGGCGGCGGAGGCGAGGCCGGTGATGCATCGCTCCGATGGGTTGGCGACCGGGTCCGTGTGGCCGGTTCGAGGGGGAATACGGAGAGGGCGCGGCAAAGGTTACAGCGGTCGTCGAACAAAATATTCGGCGCGACTCCGAGAGCGGTTCCGACGCGCGCGCGAGCCGTGTAACCATCCGGCTCTGACGCGCGAATAGGGGGATGCGTGACGGACACCGAGACCCGATTAAAGGCGCTGATGCTGCGCGGGCTGGAGGGTGACGCCCCCGCCTATCGCGAGTGTCTGGCCCTTCTGGGCGTCCGGCTTCGCGCCTATTTCGCGCGCCGGATGGCCGGCGCGCCCGGTGATGTGGAGGATATGGTGCAGGAGACGCTGTTGGCGGTGCATATCAAGCGGGCGACGTGGGACAGCTCCCAGTCGTTCACCGCCTGGGCGCACGCCGTGGCGCGCTACAAGCTCATCGACCACTGGCGGCGTTGCAAGATCCGCCAGACCCTGCCGATCGACGATCATTCCGAATTCCTGGCCGCCGAGGAGCATGATCCCGGCGTCGGTCTGGAGCTGGATCGCGCGCTGGCCAGCCTGCCCGACCGGCAGCGGATCCTGGTCAGCGACGTCAAGCTGGCGGGCCTGAGCCTGGCCGAGGCGGGCGCGCGGGCCGGCATTTCCGAAGGGGCGGCCAAGGTCGCCCTGCACCGGGCTCTGAAGTCCCTGGCCGAAAGGATGCGCCGTGCGGACCGATGACCTGATCGACGCCCTGGCCGCCAATGCTGGTCCTGCGCCGGGCGGCGCTCCCGCGCGCCGCCTGGGGCTGACCACTCTGGCGGGCGCCCTGATCGCCCTGGTCCTGGTGCTGGCCTGGCTGCACACCCGCGCCGACCTCGCCCAGGCCCTGACCACCCGCTTTTTCTGGATGAAGGCGGCCTACACCGCCGTCCTGGGCGTGGCGGGCTTCTGGGCGTGCGAGCGGCTGGCCCGGCCGGGCGCCTCGGGGCGCAAGGCCTTCTGGCTGGCCGCCGGCGTGCTGGTGCTCTTTGTCGGTGTGGCCCTGGCCAGGCTGATGGCCGCCGCGCCCGAGGCGCGGATGCCGATGATCATGGGCAACTCGATCACGCACTGCCTGCGCAACATCGTCATGCTGGGCGTGCCGATGCTGGCCGTGGCCCTGGTGGTGATGCGCGGCCTGGCGCCGACCCGGCCCGCCCTCGCCGGCTTCGCGGCGGGGATCTTCTCGGGAGCCGTCTGCGCCACCGTGTACGGCCTGCACTGCGGTGAGAGCACCATGATCTTCGTGGGCGCGTGGTACACGCTGGGCGTTCTGCTGGTGGGCCTTCTGGGCGCCACAATCGGCCGCTGGGCGCTGCGTTGGTAAGCGTCGCCTGACCTTCCGGAGGCGCCGCGTTGTGGCGCGCTACCGGTCACATAACGTCGATTGACAATTCTGGTCGCGGGCCATCAAGTGCGGGCGCTTTCCTGCGATTGATACGCGGAAGCGGAATTTCAACGGTCAAGACGCTTGTGGGGAGGGTCGTCCGTGGCAGTCGACAATGCGCTCCCGCAAGCCGGCGAGCTGCCCCTTGCAATACCGGCCTGGTCAACGGCGACGTTGCGCGCGCGCCTCATGGAGGTGGCTGTGGCCGGCGCCTTCGCGGCCGTTCTGCTGGTGCTCGTCTGGCTGCGATTGCGACCAGACCTCGCCACCGCGACAACCACCCCTTTCTTCTGGCTCAAGGGCCTCTACACCGCAGGGCTGGCCGTGGTGATGCTGGGGGGCGCAAGCGCCGTCGGACGGCGGGGCGGCTCGATCCGACCGGCCTTGACGGCCGCCGGGGCCCTTGTGGCCGCCATGCTGATCGCCGCCGCCGTGGAGGCTCCGCGCCTCAGCCCGTCACTGGTCGCCCATGTGTTCGATCCTCGCGGGCTGATGAGCGGCATCGTCAATGTCTTCAGCCTCGCGGCGCCGATGCTGCTGATCGCGGGTGTGGGGCTGCGGCGCGTCGAGCTGGATCGCCCGGGCCTGATGGGCCTGATGGTGGGGCTGTTCTGCGGCGGCGTGGCGGCGACGGTCTATGGCCTGCACTGCCGGGATTCCACCTTCACCTTCGTGGGCCTCTGGTACACCGGCGCGATCCTGTTGTGCGGCGCTGTCGGCGGGGTGGGGCTCAGGCTGCTGCACACAGGGCCGGACCCGTTGGGCGACACGATCATCGCTGAATAGAAAAGGCCTCCCGGATCGCTCCGGAAGGCCCTTTTTCGTCTGAAGTCCCGAAGCGTTACTCCGCCGCGGCCTTGTCCGCCGTGGAGCCGAACTTGGCGTGCAGCTCGCCCGAATGGTAGCGCTTGGCCATGGTGGCCGTGGACAGCGCCTTGATCTTGCTGGCGTGGCCGGCCGAGCCGAACTCGGTGAAGCGCGCTTCGCAGACCTTGCGCATGGCTTCCTTGGCCGGCTTCAGATAGGCGCGCGGATCGAACTCCTGCGGCTTTTCCATCAGGATCTTGCGGATCGCCCCGGTGATGGCCATCCGGTTGTCGGTGTCGACATTGATCTTGCGCACGCCGTGCTTGATGCCGCGCTGGATCTCTTCCACCGGCACGCCCCAGGTCTGGGGCATCTCGCCGCCGTACTGGTTGATGATGTCCTGCAGGTCCTGCGGCACCGACGAGGAGCCATGCATCACCAGGTGGGTGTTGGGCAGGCGGCGGTGGATTTCCTCGATCACGTTCATGGCCAGGACATCGCCGTCCGGCTTGCGCGTAAACTTGTAGGCGCCGTGGCTGGTGCCCATGGCGATGGCCAGGGCGTCGACGCCGGTCTGGCCGACGAAATCGACGGCCTGGTCGGGATCGGTCAGCAGCTCGTCATGGCTCAGCACGCCCTCGAAGCCGTGGCCGTCCTCGGCTTCGCCCATGCCGCTCTCGAGCGATCCGAGCACGCCCAGTTCGCCTTCGACCGACACGCCGCAGCTGTGGGCCATCTGGACCACCTTGCGGGTGACCTCGACGTTGTATTCGTAGGAGGCCGGGGTCTTGGCGTCTTCCATCAGCGAACCGTCCATCATCACCGAGGTGAAGCCGTACTGGATCGCCGTGGCGCAGGTCGCCGGGCCGTTGCCATGGTCCTGGTGCATGCACACCGGAATGTGGGGGTAGAGCTCGACCAGACCGTCGATCAGGCGGGTCAGGATGATGTCATTGGCGTACGAGCGCGCGCCGCGCGACGCCTGGATAATGACCGGCGAGTTGACGGCGTCGGCCGCCTCCATGATCGCCAGACCCTGTTCCATGTTGTTGATATTGAAGGCCGGCAGCCCGTACTCATGCTCTGCCGCATGATCCAGCAACTGCCTTAGCGTGATCCTCGCCACGTGTTTTTCTCCTGCAAGCTTGAAAGGTTTGGGTCGTTTCTTGTTTTTGAGGCGTGACGCTTTTGCGTTCTCTGCCCGGTCGTCAGTTTACTGACGCGGCCCCTCCCGGAACCGCGCCTGAAGCCACTAGGTGTTCAAGGCTGAGACACCTGGCAGCTCCTTGCCCTCCATCCACTCAAGAAACGCGCCGCCGGCGGTCGAGACGAAGGTCATGTCGCCGACCACGCCAGCGTGGTTCAGCGCCGACACCGTATCACCGCCGCCGGCCACAGCCACGAGCTTACCTGATTTCGCCAGGGTTGCGGCGTGCTTTGCCGCCGAAACGGTCGCTTCGTCGAACGGAGGGACTTCAAAAACGCCCAAAGGGCCGTTCCAGATCAGCGTCTTGCTGTCATCCATGGCCGCCAGCAGGCGTTTGACGGTCTCGGGACCGGCGTCCAGGATCAGGTCATCGGACTCAACCTCGGAGAGCGCGCGGGTCTGGGCGTCGACGCCGGGGGCGACCTTCTTGGCCACCACCACGTCGACCGGCAGCAGCAGTTCACAGCCGGCGGCCTTGGCCTTTTCGATGATCTGGCGCGCCGTGTCGGCCAGGTCCTTCTCGCAGAGCGAGCCGCCGATGTCGTGGCCCTGGGCGTAGAGGAAGGTGTTGGCCATGCCGCCGCCGATCGCCAGGCGATCCAGCTTGGCGACCAGGTTGTTGAGCAGGTCCAGCTTGGTCGAGACCTTGGAGCCGCCGACGATGCCGATCACCGGCTTCTGCGGATTGCCCAGGGCCGAGTCGAGGGCTTCCAGCTCGCGTTGCATGGCCAGGCCCGGATAGGCCGGCAGCAGGTGCGCCAGGGCTTCGGTCGAGGCGTGGGCGCGGTGGGCGGCGCTGAAGGCGTCATTGACATAGACGTCGCCCAGCTTGGCCAGGTCGGCTGCGAAGGCCGGATCGTTCTTTTCCTCGCCGGCGTGGAAGCGGACGTTCTCCAGCAACGCGACGCCGCCGGCCGGCAGGGCCGCGACGACCTTGGCGGCTTCATCGCCGATGCAGTCGTTTGCGAAGGCGACCGGCGCGCCGAGCAGGGCGGCCAGCGGCTCGGCCACGAAACCCAGGCTCATCTCGGGAACCACCTTGCCCTTGGGCCGGTCGAAGTGCGCCAGCAGAACGACCTTGGCGCCTTTCGATGACAGGAACTGGAGGGTCGGCAGGGCCGAGCGCAGCCGGGTGTCGTCGGTGATCTTGCCGGCCTCGACGGGCACATTGAAGTCCACGCGGACCAGGGCGGTCTTGCCGGCGAGATCGGCGGTGTCGAGGGTGCGGAAGGGCATCGAGGTGACCTCAAAGGTTATGCGAGTAGCTCCACAGGGCCGTTCGGAAGGCGAACACCATGCAGAAGCCGAAGAGGCTAAGGATCGCCACGGTTGCGGTGATCTCTAGAGGGCGACGGTCGGGCTCGGCAAGAAGCCTCCGCGCCCAACGGGTAAAGAACCAGATCCAGGCGACGACCAGGGCCGAAACAAAGATCCAGCCTGGCAAGTTGGCCAGAGAATACTTGGCTGGCACCCGATAACGTTGCCCGTCCAGCCACGGTGCATCTCGCATTGTGCGTCCTTCGAGACGCGGCTTCGCCGCTCCTCAGGATGACGGACAGCTGTGAAACGCACCCCTGTTCGTCATGGTGAGGAGCGATCCATCAGGATCGCGTCTCGAACCACGCAAGGACTAAAGGAACTTCGCCATCACCAGAGCGGTGTCGCTCATGCGGGTCGCGAAGCCCCATTCGTTGTCGTACCAGCTGAGCACGCGGCCCAGCTTGCCTTCGATAACCTGGGTCTGGGCCAGGGCCGCCGTCGAGCTGGCGGCGATGTGGTTGAAGTCGTGCGAGACCAGCGGCTCGTCCGTCACGGCCAGCACGCCCTTCAGCGGGCCTTCGGCGGCGGCGACCAGGGCCGCGTTCAGCTCGGCGACGGTGGTCTCGCGGGTCGGGACGAACTTCAGGTCGACGACCGAGACGTTCGGGGTCGGGACGCGGATCGACGAGCCGTCCAGCTTGCCCTTCAGGGCCGGCAGCACCAGGCCCAGGGCCTTGGCGGCGCCGGTCGAGGTGGGGATCATCGACAGGGCGGCGGCCCGGCCGCGATACAGATCCTTGTGCATCGTATCCAGCGTCGGCTGGTCGCCGGTGTAGCTGTGGATGGTGGTCATGTAGCCGCGCTCGATGCCGAACAGCTCGTGCAGCACCTTGGCGATGGGCGCCAGGCAGTTGGTGGTGCACGAGCCGTTGGAGACCACCAGGTCGGCGGCGCTCAGCACGTCGTCATTGACTTTGTAGACGATGGTCTGGTCGGCGCCGTCGCAGGGCGCGCTGACCAGCACGCGCTTGGCGCCGGCGGTCAGGTGGGCGCTGGCCTTTTCCTTGGTGGTGAACAGGCCCGTGCACTCGAACGCGATGTCGACGTTCAGCTCGGCGTGCGGCAGCTCGGCGGGGTTGCGGATCGCGGTGACCTTGATCTTGCCCGTGCCGACATCGATCCAGTCTTCGCCCGAGGTGACGACGCCGGGGAAGCGGCCGTGCACGCTGTCATAGCGCAGCAGGTGGGCGTTGGTCTCGACCGGGCCCAGATCGTTGATCGCCACCACCTCGATGTCGGTGCGGCCGTGCTCGACGATGGAGCGCAGGACGAGGCGGCCGATACGGCCAAAGCCGTTGATGGCGACGCGAAGAGCCATGAGGTCGTTCTCCTAACGATCGGACGCGGCCATGAAGGACCAACGTTCCCTGATTTTGCAGCGCGTTTTGCGGGCGGGGGCCGGGAAGTCAACCCCAGCGCCGGTAACAACGCATGACGGAATACTGCCAAAGGCGTTTCACGCCCAAATCTCACCACGCCGGGTGGCGAAGTTGGCACTGATCTATATGTTGCACCGCATGATTGGAACCCGCCGATGACCCTGGGCGAAACGAGCGCCCTCGACCTTGCCGTGCGCCGACTGGACCGCGCTGTGGCTCAGCTTGAGCTGCGCCTGGCCGCCCGTGCGTCGCAAGGCGTGGCTCAGACAGCCGCGGCGGCCGGCGATCTGTTCGATGGCGAGGCCGCGCGCCTCAAGGCGGAACTGGATGCCGCCCGCGAGCGCGAGCGCGCCCTTGAAGAGGCCGGGGCCCAGGCCTCTGTCGCCCTGGGCCGCGCCATCGCCGAGATCCGCGCCGCCCTGGGTGACGAGGGTCCGGTCAATGACGACCATCCCGCCGGGGCGCGTCCTGACCAGCCCGACGAGCTGTTCGACGAGCCCGAGGAAGCCTGATCCATGGCCCAGCTGACCATCCAGGTGAACGGCCGCCCCTATATCGTCGGCTGCGAGGACGGCCAGGAGGCCCACCTGCTGGAGATCGCCCGCCTGTTCGACCGCCAGGTCCGCCAGGTCAGCCAGGACGTCGGCCAGCTGGGCGAGACGCGCCTGTTCCTGATGGGCGCCCTGCTGCTGGCCGATGAGATGAGCGACCTGAAGCTGCGGCTGGCCCACGCCCAGGGCGAGCTGTCGCGTCTGCAGAACGAACAGAACCGCGAAGCCAACCGCATCGAGATCGCCGCCATCCGCGCCATCGACGCGGCGGCCGAGCGCATCGAGAAGCTGGCGGCGGAGTAGGGCTAGTCGTCGAAGGCTGCGGCCACGTTCTGACCGCCGTGGAAGATCCGGTCGATGACCACTGAGATCGGCGTGACGTGGAAAGCGATTTCAGTTCGCCGTTCAAAGCCCAGCAGCCTTAGTCCCAATCTCACATCATCCCGCGCCGTTCCCTGTTCAGGGTAGCCGGCAAGCGAATGGCAGCGCTGTTCCAGTCTGGCGATGTAGTCCATCGCCGCGTTCGGCGCGCCGCGCCTGGCGATATAGTCGTAGAGTTCGAACAGGTCGTCCCGCGCTTCGGGCGAGAAGACGACCGAGCGGATCACGGTTTGGCTTTTTTGAGTTGATCGGCGTGACGCGCTCGGATCGAGGCGAAGACCTCTTCGGCGGCGACGCCACGACCGGGATCATCGAGCATGGCGTCATAAACCGGCGCGACATCTTCCCTAAGCCATCGCTCTACTGCCGCGTCGCGCTCCTGCAATGCCCGAACGCCGGCGCGAACGACTTCGCTGGCCGAGGCGTAGCTGCCGGACGCCACCATTTCGTCGATATAGCGGGACTGCTCGGCGGGTAGACTTACGGTGCGTTTACTGACGACGGACATGGGGTGGCCTCCGCCGAAACAGTATCAAACGGTAAGAAGCTTGCATACTGCGCGGAAGCGTGCGGCGAATGCGTGAGGCCCTATCGCCGGCCGACGTGACGCCCTATATTCCTCGACGGCGGGTCTGCTGTGGCCCTCGTCGAAGATTTCTATTCCCAGGGACCTTAATCTCTCTATCGGGACCTGTTCCCTCCCGTGGCCGTGGCTGCGGGAACACGGGGCCCACCTGTAACTAACAGGTTCGAGTGGATTGAAACGTCTTCACGGTTCTTCATGGCGCCGCCACCCTTCCTTCCCGTTCGCCGAGGCGATCATGAAATCTGGCTGGTTTGGGCCCAAGGCCTTCGGGGCCGGCGCTCGGCCGACCGGATGGCAGGGCTGGTTGGTCACCCTTCTCTTCGTTGTCGCCATGATCGGCACCGCGCTGGTTTCAAATGACCTGCGCCTGTGGGTGCAAGGCGGCCTTATCGCCTTGCTGCTCGCCGTGATCCGGATGACGTATCGGGCCTCGGACCTACCTTGAGCTTCGCCGATCCCGCCTCCGCCAAGACCGCCCTGCGGATGTTTGTCCGTACCCGGCGCAAGCTGCTGGCCAAGGAACATCCCGACGCCGACCAGAGGGTCGTCGAGGTCGGGTTATCGCCGCTGGCCGCGCGCTTTCCGCACCCGAACGGCAAGGTCGCCGCCGTCTATCAGGGCTGGGGCTCTGAACTCTCTCCGCTGATCCTGGCCGACGCGCTGGTCGGGCAGGGCTGGACCCTGGCCCTGCCATCCGTCGAAGGCGAGGCCGGCGCCATGGTTTTTCGTCGCTGGGACCGGGCCAAGCCGCTGGATCGCGACGACATCGGCATGCGCGCCCCCGCCCGGGACGCCGAGATCCTCCAGCCCGACCTCGTCGTCGTGCCGCTGCTGGCGTTCGACCGCCAGGGCCGGCGCCTCGGGCAGGGTGGCGGCTACTACGACCGGGCGCTGGAAGGTCTCAAGGCTCGGGGCGAGACCTTCGTGCTGGGCCTGGCCTATGCCGGTCAGGAGACCGCGAATTTGCCGCATGAACCGCATGATCAAGCGCTGGACGCCATTCTCACCGAAAAAGAGTATATCGCGGTGACGAACTAAGGACCCCGGTGGGTTCGCTAAGGAATTTCCATGCGTTTTGCTTTCTTCGGCGATGTCGTCGGTAAATCCGGCCGCGACGGTTTGGCCGACCATCTGCCCGCCCTGCGCCGCCAGCTTGATCTGGAATTCGTGATCATCAACGCCGAAAACGCGGCGGCGGGCTTTGGCATCACCGAGAACACCGCGCGCGAGCTGTTCGAGGCCGGCGCCGACTGCCTGACCCTGGGCAATCACAGCTGGGACCAGCGCGAGGCCCTGACCTATATCGTCCGCGAGCCGCGCCTGATCCGTCCGGCCAACTATCCGATCCTGTCGGACGCCCCGGGCAAGGGCAGCCACCTGTTCCAGACGGAACGGGGCCGCACCATCATGGTCATCAACCTGCTGGGCCGGGTGCACATGGACGCGATGGATGACCCCTTCGCCGCCGCCGACCGCGAGCTGGACAAGGCCCCGCTGGGCCAGGTGGCCGATGCGGTGGTGGTCGACATGCACTGCGAAGCCACCTCCGAGAAGATGGCCATGGGCCACTATTGCGACGGCCGTGCCTCGCTGGTCGTCGGCACCCACACCCACGTGCCGACCGCCGACGCCCAGATCCTGCCGGGCGGCACCGCCTACCAGACCGACGCCGGCGCCTGCGCCGACTATGACAGCGTGATCGGCAACCAGAAGGAAGAGCCCCTGCGGCGCTTCACCACCAAGATCAGCGGCGGCCGCTATACCCCCGCCTCGGGCCCGGCCACGGTCTGCGGCGTGTTCGTCGAAACCGACGACCGCACCGGCCTGGCCGTGCGCGTCGAGCCGATCCGGGTCGGCGGGCGGCTGAAGCCAGGCGTGTCCCAGGTCTGAGGCTCCTCGCCAAGGCGGACGAGCGTCAATCCTTCAGAAACGCTTGCGGATGTCATGAGTTGGAGCACAGTCTTCTCCATCCTCAACCCGCAGGAACTCTCCCATGACCGACGCCATCTACACCGCTCACGCCCACACCGTGGGCGGCCGCCAGGGCACGGCGAAAACCGATGACGGGCATCTGGACGTCAAGCTGGGCTATCCCAAGTCGATGGGCGGCGACGGCTCGGGCACCAATCCCGAGCAGCTGTTCGCGGCCGGCTACGGGGCCTGCTTTCTCGGCGCCCTGGGCCTGGTGGCCCGTAACCAGGGCGTCAAGCTTGGCGAGCACAGCCTCGATGTCGAGGTCGATCTGATCAAGGACGATGTCAGCTTTCACGTTGCGGCCCGCCTGACGCTGAACGCTCCGGATCTTGACGGCGAGACCGCCGAAAAGCTTCTGCATGCGGCCCATGAGGTCTGCCCGTACTCGAAGGCGACGCGGGGCAATATCGATGTGGTGCTGAAGGTCGCCTGATCAAAGGGCCCCGGCGTGAATCCGCCGGGGCCTTTCGTCATCGGATCGCTAGAGGCGGCAGATGCGGTTCACGCCGCGACGGACCTGGTAGGTGTCGGTGCGGGGATTGTAGCTGCGATAGCGCGCCGAGCAGGCGCGGACGTGCTGATACCAGCGGCCCTGCTTGCCGAAGTGACGGGGCGGAGGCGGCGGGCGGCGACCCCAGCCGTCGTTCCAGCGACCGTAGTCGCGGCGATCCATCTCGTGGCCATTGTCGGGCCGGTCCATACCGGGGCGCCGATCAGGCTCCATATTGCCATGACGGTCGCCCGGCGGGCCCATATGGTCCTGGGCGGAAGCCGCGAGCGGCGTGCTGGCGAGCACCGCGACGCCGATGGCGATGGCTATGAATTTTCGCATTTTGTGGCTCCTCGAGCCGGGCGCGGCATGACGGTCCCCGAAGGACCGCGTCGCGCGTCTGGCCCAGGCTGAACCTGCGAAACCTTCGCCGGTTCCGGCTGTCGCCCGACAGCCAGTTTCGCCCCGCAAGCGCCGTCTCCAGGGGGCCGTATGACGTCGACAGCTGCTCGCGCGCCTTCGATCAGGCCCACGCCAGCGGATGAAGGTGCCGGTTCAGGAACACCGGAAAATCTCGACATCCAACGCCTGGCAAGCCGCGGTTGGATCAAGCCGGGTGACAAAACCCCGCCGTAAAGGCTAGAAGCGCGCCCAAACTCCATCATCAGACCAGAGATAGAGCCCCCGAATGGCCGGCCACTCGAAATTCAAGAACATCATGCACCGCAAGGGCCGCGCCGACGCCGCGCGCTCCAAGCTGTTCTCCAAGCTGTCGCGGGAAATCACCGTGGCGGCCAAGGCCGGCGTGGCCGACCCGAACATGAACCCGCGCCTGCGCCTGGCGGTCAACAACGCCAAGGCCGAAAGCCTGCCCAAGGATGTTATCGACCGCGCGATCAAGAAGTCGCAGATGGGTGACGCGGCCGATTATACCGAGATCCGCTACGAAGGCGTCGCCGCCGGCGGTGTCGGCATCATCGTCGAGGTCCTGACCGATAACCGCAACCGCGCCGCCGCCAATGTCCGCTCCTACTTCACCAAGCTGGGCGGCAATATGGGCGCGACCGGCTCGGTCACCTTCAACTTCGACCACGTCGGCCAGATCGGCTATCCGGCCAAGGCCGCGTCGGAAGACGACATGATGGAAGCCGCCATCGAGGCCGGCGCCGACGATGTCGAGTCCGATATGGACGAAGAGGGCGAAGGCCACACGGTCTATACCGCCTTCGAAAGCCTCAACGAGGTCGCCGCCGCCCTGGAAGCCAAGTTCGGCCCGGCCTCCAACACCAAGATCGCCTGGCGTCCGAAGATGCAGGTGCCGGTGACCGGCGACAGCGTCGCCACCCTGATGAAGCTGCTGGACATGCTCAATGACGATGACGACGTCCAGAACGTCTATTCGAACGAAGAGATCAGCGACGAAGACCTGGCCAAGCTGGGCTAGCCTATATCGGGACCTGGCCGGCGGGGACGCTGCTTGGCCGACACCGACTTGATCAGAAGCCGCCCCTGGCCATCGGCCGGGAGCGGCTTTTTCGCTTTTTCCAGGGCTTGGTCGATCAGGGCCGAGATCTCGGGGTGGTCCAGGTCGTCGGGACTGTTCAGCACGATGTGCCGCATCACCGATCCGCCGCCCGTGAGCATTCCGGCCGGGTCATGCAGTTCGGCCCCCCGGCCAAAGAACAGGCTGACCCATCGGGGATAGAATGCGATCGAGAAGATCGCGTTCGAGGCCTTGTCGTCGGCCGCGAAGGCGACGGCCAGAGCGTTGTAGTTGTCATAGACGAGGCGGTCGGCCTGGGGGATCCGCCGGGTCAGCCTGTCTACGGCCTGGGTTCCCAGCGCCGCGACCTCGGGTGTGAACCGGGCGATGAACTCTGCGAGTTGGGTTTCGGGGCCGCTCATGAGGCTAAGCTAAGGCGCCGCCGGGTTTTATCGTCAACGGCTTGGCCGCTGGACGACACAACGTCTTCTCGCCGTCACATCCCTTCCGCTACACTCCCCCCCCATGACCCTCCGCGTTCACATCGACACCGACTGCGGCGTGGACGACGCCATGGCCCTGGCCATGCTGGCGCGGGCCCGCGACGCGGTGGAGGTGGGCTCGGTCTCGGCGGTGTTCGGCAACACCTATGTCGACCAGGCCGCCGCCAATGCCCGGGGCGTTCTGCGCCTGGCCGGCTGCGGGGCGGAGGTCTATATCGGCGCCGGCTCGGGCGTGGCCAAGCGCCGGGTCGAGCGCATGCGGCCCGCTCATGGGGTCGATGGCCTGAACGGCGCGGGCTTCTCGCAGCGCTGGAAGCTGCCGGAGTTGGATCGCGGTCATGGGACCAGCCTGCTGGCCTTCGTCGCCCGCCGGCAGATCACCGGCCTGTTCCTGGGCCCGCTCACCAACCTGGCCCAGGGCCTGCTGGAAGACCCCGCCGCCTTCCGGGGCTGGCGCCCGACGATCATGGCCGGGGCCTTCGAGGTCGAGGGCAAGGCGGCCGGCGGGGCCGATTTCAACAGCTGGAGCGATCCCGAGGCCCTGCAGCGGGTGCTGGAGGCGGGGGTCCGGCCGCGCCTGATGCCGATGGACGCCACCAGCCAGGTCACCCTGACCCGGGCCGCGCTGGACGCGGGCGCCGCCTGCTGCGGCTCGCCCCTGTCAGCCCGCCTGAGCCGGGCGGCGGCCACCTATATCGACTTCCATGGTCAGGTCTGGGGCCTGACTGACGCCTGCCACCCGCACGACGCCGTGGCCGCCGCCAGCCTTATCGCGCCGGAGGCCTTCGTATTCGAGCCGGCCCGCCTGCGGGTTACGGTCGACGGCATTCGCCAGGGCCGTATTGACCGCATCGACGGCGAGCCCAATGCCGAGGTCTGCGTCGGGGTGAAGGCCGGGGTCGTCGAGGAGCTGATCCTGACGACGCTGTTTGGGGCCAAGGCGGTCGCGGCTTAAAGCCTTCTCCCCTTGCGGGAGAAGGTGGCGCGCAGCGCCGGATGAGGGGTTGAAGGCCCTCTCGGAAAGGCCGCGCGACCCCTCACCCGACCCCGGCCTTCGCCGGGGCCACCCTCTCCCGCAAGGGGAGGGGGACCGTGTTCGGGTACTACTTCCCGCCGGTATAATCCTTGATCAGCCCGAACAGGAAGTCCCGCCCGTCATAGAGCGACTTCACCCGGATGCGCTCGTTCAGGCCGTGGATGCCGTCGCCGTCCGAGCCGCCGAACAGACCGCTGACGCCATAGGTCGGGATGCCGGCGGCGTTGGTGTGGACGCCGTCGGTGGCGCCGGTCAGCAGGATCGGCACGATCGGGACGCCGGGCCACAGCTTGGCGGCCTGCTTGTTGATCGGGCCCATGATGGCCGGCGTCAGGGGCGGCGGGGGCGAGGCGGGCTTGGACTCGTGGGCCAGGGTCACCGCCACGGCGGGATCGGCGGCCAGTTCGGTCAGCCTGGCCTTGACCTCCTCGACCGGCGTGCCCGGCAGGATGCGGCAATTGACGTTGGCCGTGGCGCGCTGGGGCAGGGCGTTGGGCGCGTGTCCGGCGCTGACCATGGTGGCCACGCAGGTGGTGCGCAGCATCGAGTTCCACATCGGATCGGCGGTGACCACCTTCAGCGCCGCCGGATCCTCGACATTGGCGACGAGAGCCTTCATCGCCGCCGCCGTCTCGGCCGGCACCCGGCCCTGCATCACGGTGAAATAGCCACGCGTGGCGTCGTTGAAGCGGGTGGGGAACCTGTAGGCGCCGATCCGGTCCAGAGCCGCAGACAGCTGGTAGATGGCGTTGGTCGGGCCGGGGCGGCTGGAGTGACCGCCGGGGTTGGTCACGGTCAGGGTGAAGTCCTGATAGACCTTCTCGCCGGCCTGGACTTCCAGCACCACGGGCTTGTCGTTCTCGTCCAGCAGGCCGTCGGCGCCTTCATTGAGGGCGAATTCGGCGTCGACCAGGGCGCGGTGATTCTTCACCAGGTCCTCGATGCCGTTATAGCCCTCGCTCTCCTCGCCGCAGGTCAGGGCCATCTTGATGTCGCGCCTGGGCTTGAAGCCCTCCTGCTTCAGGCGGACCAGGCTATCGGCCCAGATGGCGGCCTGGGCCTTGTCGTCCGAGGTGCCGCGCCCGAAGAAATAGCCGTTCTCCTCGATCAGCTTGAAAGGGTCGCGGGTCCAGTCGGCGCGGTTGGCCTCGACCACGTCGATATGGGCCAGCAGCAGGATCGGCTTGGCCTTGGGGTCGCTGCCGTGGAGGATCGCCACCAGTGAGCCCTCGCGCGGGTGCTTGGGCTCGACCACGATCTGGATGTCGGCGTCGGGATAGCCGGCGGCCTTCAGGCGCGCGCCCATCGCTTCGGCGGCCGTGGTGCAACTGCCCACCGACAGGGTGGTGTTGATCTCGACCAGCTCCTTGTAGAGGTCGCGGAACTTCAGCTGGTCGGGGCGGACAGTGGCCGGCGGGGTCGCCGTCTGGGCCTGAGCCACCACCGGCCCCATCACCGGCAAGGCAAGCAGAGCCGCCGTCGTCATCAATCCCGCCAGACGCATAAATCATCTCCCAATGAACTTTGCGCGAGGAGAGCCCGCAAAGGGGGCGCGCGCAAGGGCCGCTGTTTACGAGTCGTTAGCGATACAGGGGCTTTTCCTTGGACGCGGAACAGGCGATGTTGCGAGAACACATGATGAACATGAATCGCACGCCGATCCGAATCCTGGGGCTCGACCCCGGCCTGCGCCGCACCGGCTGGGGCGTGCTCACGGTCGAGGGCTCGCGGATGAGCCACGTCGCCCACGGCGTGATCGTGCCCGACGAGAAGGCCGAGTTCGCCCAACGCCTCCTGCACCTGTTTGACGGCATCTGCGCGGTGATCGAGCAGCACAAGCCTGATGAGGCGGCGGTCGAGGAGGTGTTTCTCAACACCAACGCCCAATCCACCCTGAAGCTGGGCCACGCCCGCGCCGCCGCGCTGATCGCCCCCGCGCGCGCGGGTTTGCTGGTGGCCGAATACTCCACCCGCCTGGTCAAGAAGGCGGTGGTCGGCACGGGGGCGGCCGACAAGGCCCAGATCGGCTTCATGATCGCCCGCCTTCTGCCCACGGCCGGCAAGACCACGGCCGACTGCGCCGACGCCCTGGCCGTCGCCATCACCCACGCCAATCTGCGCGTCGCCAACCGGAGGGTCGCATGATTGGAAGACTGAGGGGCGCCGTCGCCGAGGTCGGCGAGGAAGAGGCCCTGATCGACGTCATGGGCGTGGGCTATGTGGTCCGCTGCGGCTCGCGCACGCTGTCGCGCCTGCCGGCCCTGGGCGAGGAGGCCCTGCTGCACATCGAGAGCCAGTGGAGCGAAAGCGCCGGCCTGCGGCTCTATGGCTTTGGCACGCGCGAGGACCGCAAGGCTTTCGTGCTGCTGCAGGCCATCCAGGGCGTGGGCCCCAAGGCGGCGATGGCGGTGCTGGACATCCTGTCGCCGGCCGAGCTGGCCAGCGCCGTGGCCCGCGAGGACAAGGCCGCCGTCGGCCGCGCCTCGGGCGTGGGGCCCAAGCTGGCCCTGCGCATCGTCACCGAGTTGAAGGACAAGCCGATCACCGACGGGCCGGTGCTGATGACCGCGCCTTCGTCGGGCGCGGCGAGCGTGCAGGCGAACCTGGAACGGGGCCGGCGACGCCGTTTCGGCCCTGCTGGGTCTGGGCGTGGCCGAGGTCAACGCCCGCCGCGCCGTCGACCAGGCGCTGATCCGGCTCGGCGATGAGGCGGACCTGTCTGCGGTCATTCGCGCCGCCTTGCAGGAGTTGGGGCGGTGAGGGCCGTTTACGTTCCTTCTCCCCTTGCCCCGGAGGGGGAAGATGGACCGCGCTGACCTCATTTTCCCCCTACGGGGGAGGAGGGCTGAAAGCCCGGAGGGGGCAAGTTCATGACCCGCATCATCTCCGGCGAAGCCCAGCCGCACGAGGCCGCGCCCACCACGACCGACAAGGCCCTGCGTCCACAGACCCTGGCCGAGTTCGTCGGTCAGGAGCAGGCCAAGGGCAATCTGCGGATCTTCATCGAGGCCGCCAAGGGCCGGGGCGAGGCCCTGGACCATGTGCTGCTGTTTGGCCCCCCGGGCCTGGGCAAGACCACCCTGGCCCAGATCGTCGCCCGAGAACTGGGCGTCAATTTCCGCGCCACCTCCGGCCCGGTGCTGAACAAGCCCGGCGACCTGGCGGCGATCCTGACCAATCTGGAAGCCAACGACGTCCTGTTCATCGACGAGATCCACCGGCTGTCGTCGAACGTCGAGGAGATCCTGTATCCGGCCATGGAAGACCATGTGCTGGACCTGGTGATCGGCGAGGGGCCCTCGGCCCGTTCGATCCGCATCGACCTGGCGCCCTTCACCCTGGTGGCGGCGACCACGCGGGCGGGCATGCTGGCCACGCCCCTGCGCGACCGCTTCGGCATCCCGATCCGGCTGGAATTCTACACCCACGCCGAGCTGAAGCACGTGCTGCTGGGCGCGGCCCGCAAGATGGGCGCGCCGCTGTCGGAAGACGGCGCCGCCGAGATCGCCGCCCGGGCGCGCGGCACGCCCCGCGTCGCCGGCCGCCTGCTGCGCCGGGTGCGCGACTTCGCCGAGGCCGACGGCGCGACCGTCATCGACCGCAAGGCGGCCGGCATGGCCCTGGCCCGGCTTGAGGTGGACGAGGTCGGCCTCGACAGCCTCGACCGCCGCTACCTGCGCGCCCTGATCGAACACTATGGCGGCGGCCCAGCCGGGGTCGAGACCATCGCCTACGCCATCGCCGAGGCCCGCGACGCGGTGGAAGACGTCATCGAGCCCTATCTGATGCAGCAGGGCTTCATCCAGCGCACGCCGCGCGGGAGGGTGGCCTGCGGCAAGGCCTATCTGCACCTAGGGCTGAAGGCTCCGGCCGCGCCGCAGGGGCAGGCGGGGTTGTTCGGGGAGGAGTAGGGCCATGCGCGCGATCCGGCTTCTGACAGCCATTCAAGCGGCGGCCTGCCTCGCAGTCTCTCTGGCCGCGATCACCGTGGCGGGCGCCGGCCGCAACGCGCTGGTGGTCCAGAGCGTGGCCACTGTCCTGGCCCTGGGTCTGGCGCTGGTGGTCATGCGCTTCTGGCGCAAGACCGGCTGGCGGCTGTGGTCATTGATGGCCGCCTGCGGGCTGGCCCTTCTGCTGACCCTGATGACCGGCGCCGAACTGGAAGGCGCGCGGCGCTGGCTGGCTGTCGGCCCGGTGCAGCTGCACACCGCTTCCCTGGTCCTGCCGCTGGCCGCCTGGGCCTTTGCGCGGGGTTTCGACGACCGGCGTCTTGGGCCCATAGCCGCCGTCCTGGGCTTTCTGTTGCTTTACCAGCACGACGCCGCCTCATCGCTGGCCTGGGCCATGGCGGTCGCTGTGGCGACGCTGGTCCAGCGTCCGCGCCAGGCCATACCCTGGGCGGTTGTCGCCGCCGCTGCCGTCCTGGCTTACGCTGCGTGGACCGAGCCGGACGCCCTACCGGCCGTGCCCTATGTCGAGGGCCTGTTGCGCACGACCTTCGAAGCCAGCCCCGTTCTGGGCGTCCTGGCGGGGGGGCTGATGTTCAGCCTGCCCGCGCCGTTCCTGCTGGTCGCCGCCGTCCGACCCGAGCGCCGCGCCGATGCCCTGGCCCTGGCGGCGTTGTGGGTGGGCTGGATCGCGTCCAACCTGCTCGGAAACTATCCCGCGCCCGTTATCGGTTACGGCGCCGCGCCTATCCTGGCCTGGGGCCTGTCTATCGGCCTCATGCTCGGCGAACCCGCCAGCCAGAGCGATCCGGCGCCATGATCCAGGCCTCAGGCCTCGACGTCCTGAGCGCCATGACGGATCCGCAGGATGAGAACGGCATCGTCCCTGACCCTGTAGCGGATCAGATAAGGATGGATGATTGCAAGCTCTCGCAATCCACGGACGGTCTCACGCCCACGGTCTGGATGCATGGCCAGACTGTCGGCCGCCGACTGAAGGCGTTGCGCCAGGCGAACAGCCGCGGAGGCATTGAACGCCGACACGTAGGCGAAGATGCTCTCGAGATTGGACACGGCCTCGGCCGTCCAGATAATCCGCCGCACTAGTCGCCCGATTTGGGCGCCGGCGTGGGCGCGCCGTCGGACCATGATTTCAGCCAGCGGCTCACGGCTTCATGGCTGATAACCCGACCCGCCGCGATGTCGGCTTCTGCGCGCGCGTCGGCGGCGGCTTCAGCGGCATCGTCAGTTTCATCGAAGATGGCGGGTTCGATCTTCATGACGCGAATTTATCATGGCGAGCACAAAAGTCCATGATACCGCGAAGATGGAATTCTTCATTTTGCACTTTTTACGACTTCATTGATTGCGCTGGTGGGCTTATCGCCTTTGCCTGACCAACCTATACTCCCGGGACCTCAGGGCGCGCCGGAGCATAGATGACCACCCCAGACCCCACCGCCGGCGTGTTCGACGGCCGCGAGCACCAGCTGCCTGTCCGGATCTATTACGAAGACACCGACTTCTCCGGCATCGTCTATCACGCCAACTACCTGCGCTATTTCGAGCGGGGGCGGAGCGACTTCTTCCGGCTGGTCGGGATTTCGCACACCGAGCTGGCCCAGGCCGACACCGCCTTTGCGATCATCCGGATGGAGCTGGACTTCAAGCGTTCGGCGCGGATCGACGACGCCCTGGTGGTTCGCACCACCTATGACAGCATCAAGGGCCCGCGCCTGTTCGTCAGCCAGAAGATCACACGCGGCGACGAGGTGATCTGTCAGGCCTCGGGCGTGGCGGTCTGCATCACCCTGGACGGGCGGCCGCGCAAGCCGACGGCGCAGATGCTGGCCCAATTGGCGCCGTGGCTGGACGGCGGGACCGGGAACCCGGACTGATCGAGATCGATTTTCAACCTCACCCGGTGATTGTCATAGTTTCACCAAAGCGCCGCTTCATGCCAGTAAGGCGCTAGATTACAGACTGACGCCCCAACGGAGCAGGATCCCCCGCATGGACGCCGCCGCAGCCGCCCCCGCCAACTTCTCGTTCCTGGCCCTGTTCATGCAGGCCGACTGGGTTGTGAAAGGGGTGATGATCGGCCTGATCCTCGCCTCGCTCGGCTCGTGGGCGGTGATTCTCGACAAGCTGTTCCGTTTCGCCTCGCTCAACGGCGCGGCCGCCCGCTTTGAGGCCCAGGTTGGCCAGGGCCGGTCGCTGGAGGACGTGGCCGGCGAGGCCGGGGCCAGTCCCCGCCACCCGCTGCCGCGCATGCTGCAGGCCGCCCTCAAGGAATGGCGCGAGGCCAAGTCGCGCGGCCCGATCAGCGAGAACCAGGCCGCTTTCCTGATCCAGCGCATCGACCGGATCATGGACACCATGATCGCCCGCGAGAGCGCCAAGGTCGAAGAGGGGCTGGGCAGCCTGGCGATCGTCGCCACCGCCAGCCCGTTCATCGGCCTGTTCGGCACCGTCTGGGGCATCATGCACGCCTTCCAGGCCATCGCCCTGTCGAAGAACACCTCCCTGGCCGTGGTCGCCCCGTCGATCGCCGAGGCCCTGTTCGCCACCGCCATCGGCCTGGTCGCCGCGATCCCGGCCTATATCGCCTACAACAAGTTCTCGACCGATGCGGGCAAGTACGCCGGCCGCCTGGAAGGCTTCGCCGACGACCTGTCCACCGCGATCCAGCGTCGCCTGGCCGAGAAGGTCTAGCTCATGGCCATGTCCGCAAACGACGCCTTCGCCACTGGCGGCCGTCGCGGTCGTCGGCGCGGCCGCCGATCGCGCGGGGCGCTGTCGGAAATCAACGTCACGCCGCTGGTCGATGTGATGCTGGTGCTGCTGATCATCTTCATGATCAGCGCCCCGCTGCTGACCGCCGGCGTGCCGCTGGAACTGCCCAAGACCGAGGCCGCCGCCCTGCAGAACCAGCAGGAGCCTATCACCGTGTCGATCCGCGAGGACGGCCATATCTTTGTCGGCGAGACCGAAATCGCCTTCGAGAACCTGGCCCCGCGCATCACCGCCATCGCCGGCGACGGCTATGACAAGCCGCTGTTCGTGCGCGCCGACGGCAAGGCCACCTACGCCATCGTCGCCCAGACCATGGCTGCCCTGTCGAACGCCGGCTTCTCCAAGATCAATCTGATCACAGAGACGGGCGGCCCTTCCTCGGGCGCCGTCCCGCGAGACGCCTTGCCCGAGGGCTCGGGCGACCTGCGGCCCGCGCAATAGGGGCGCGGATGAGTCGCTCACGCGAAACCGGCTTCTCGCCCGCCCTGATCGGGTCGGTCGCGCTCCACGGGCTGGTGGCGGCCGTGATCCTGATCGGACTGCCGTGGAAGAAGCCCACGCCCATCACCCTGGGCGAGAGCGTGCCGGTGACCATCGTCACCAACGGGCCGACCAATGTGCGTCCGGCGCAGGAAGCCCTGGAAGACCAGACGGCCCAGACCGAGGCGCCGGTTCCCGAGGCGACGCCGGAGCCGCCGGCCCCGACGCCGGCTCCAACCCAGACACCCGCGCCGACGCCGCCGTCCAAGGCCGCGCCCAAGCCGGTTCCCACCCCGACGCCCGCCAAGAAGCCCGCGCCGGCCAAGGCCAATGACGATTTCTTCGCCTCGCTGGAGGCGTCGCTGTCGAAGACCAAGAAGTCGACGGGCAAGCCGGCGGCGGCCGCCGCCAAGGGCCCGACCCGCGCGGAGACCTCCGTCTCTGCCCGTCCGGCCCTGGGGGCCGCTACCGGACTGTCAGCCGCCGCGCTCGGTCGGCTGCAGGGCGAGGTGCAGGACCGCTGGAACCCCAATTGCGAGGTCGAGGGCGGGGCCAATGTCAGCGTGAGGGTGGTGTTCGTGATCGGCGCGGGCGGCCGCGTGGTGGGCCAGCCCGAGACGCCGGGCGCGACGTCACCCGATCCGGTGGTCAAGGCCGCGTCCGACCGGGCGGTTCGCGCGTTGTTGCAGGCCTCGCCGTTCGCCTATCTGCCTTCGGACCTCTACGGTCAGAAAATCGCCCTGAACTTCAACGCAAAACAGGCCTGCTCCCGATGACCGCTCCGAAGGGAAACGCGATGCGCTTGAAAGCTCTGCTCCTGATGGTCGCCGCCCTGATGGGCGGGGCGATGCTGGCCGGGCCCGCCTCGGCCCAGATCGAGGTCGACATCAACGCCGGCGCGGTCAGGCCGCTGCCGATCGCCGTGCCGGCCTTTTCGGGATCGCCGCGCGGCGCCGATATCGCCCAGGTCATCACCGGCAATCTTGAGCGGTCAGGCCTGTTCCAGCCGCTGAACGTCACCGGCGTTACCGACCGGCTGCAGGACGTCAACGTCCAGCCGCGCTTCCCCGACTGGCAGGCGACCGGGGCCCAGGCCCTGATCAACGGCCAGGTCACGGTGGGTCCCGACGGCGGTCTGCGCGTCGACTTCCGCCTGTGGGACGTCTTCAGCCAGCAGCAGTTGCTGGGCCTGCAGTTCTCGTCCACGCCCGACAACTGGCGCCGCGTGGCCCACAAGATCAGCGACGCGGTCTATGAGCGCCTGACCGGCGAAAAGGGCTATTTCGATACCCGCGTGGCCTTCGTCGCCGAGAGCGGCCCCAAGATGGCCCGCGTCAAGCGTCTGGCGATCATGGATCAGGACGGCGCCAACCCGCAGTTCCTGACCGACGGCTCCTATATCGTCATGACGCCGCGCTTCTCGGCCACCAGCCAGGAGCTGACCTATATGGCCCTGCGGCCGACCGGCTCGTCGATCTACCTGCTGAACCTGGAGACGGGCCGGCAGGAAACGGTCGGCAAGTTCCCCGGCATGGTGTTCGCCCCGCGCTTCTCGCCCGACGGCAGCAAGGTGGCGTTCTCGGTGGAGAAGGGGGCAACAGCGATGTCTATGTGCTGGACCTGCGCAGCCGCCAGTCGACCCGCATCACCACCGATCCGTCCATCGACACCTCGCCCTCGTTCTCGCCGGACGGCAGCAAGATTGTGTTCAATTCTGACCGCGGCGGTCAGGCCCAGCTCTATGTGATGAATGCCGACGGTTCGGGCGTGCGGCGCATCTCCTACGGCGGCGGGCGCTACACCACGCCGGTGTGGAGCCCGCGCGGCGACTTCATCGCCTTCACCAAGCAGACCGGCGGCCAGTTCCACATCGGCGTCATGCGTACAGACGGCTCCGACGAGCGTCTGCTGACCACCAGCTATCTGGACGAAGGGCCCACCTGGGCTCCGAACGGCCGCGTGCTGATGTATTTCCGCGAAAGCTCGGGCGGCAATCCGCGCCTGTGGACGGTGGACATTACGGGCCGCATCCTGCGCCCGGCCGCCTATCAGGGCTCGGCCTCCGACCCCGCCTGGTCGCCGTTGCTGGACTGATCGCCGCCACAATCGACCACCCGAAGGCAACCTTGGCCTTTTGGATGCGTTGCGGCTGTTGTTCGCCTTGAAAGTGAATCAAGGTCCCGGCAGGGTCATCTGACGCCATTGTGAGGTTTGGTCTGGCATTTTTTTGACCCGTCGAGGTGCTTGGCGGGTATCCATCAGGTCCGAACCGAAGTTTTGAGGAGAAACTGGATGAACTTCGACACCAAGCGCGCCACTAGACTGGCGCTGATCGGTTTGGCGGCTGCTTCCCTCGCCGCCTGCGCTTCGCGTCCGAAGCCCGCTGGTCCCGCTCCCGTCACTCCGACTCCGGCGCCTCCGAGCGCGCCCTACACCCCGCCGCCGGCTCCGGCCCCGCAGCCGGGCATCCTGCCGGGCTCGATGCAGGACTTCGTCATCAATATCGGCGAGCGCATCTATTTCGACACGGACGAATATGTGGTTCGCGCCGACGCCCAGCCGGTCCTGTCGGCTCAGGCCCAGTGGCTCAACCGCTATCCGGCCGTCCGCATCCGCATCGAAGGCAATGCCGACGAACGCGGCACCCGCGAATACAACCTGGCCCTGGGCGCCCGTCGCGCCAACGCCGTCCGCGACTTCCTGGTCAGCCAGGGCGTGTCGGGCGCGCGGATCGAGACCCTGTCCTATGGCAAGGAACGCCCGATCGACGCCGGCTCGTCGGAAGACGCCTGGGCCAAGAACCGTAACGCCCGCACCGCCATCACCGACGGCGCGCGCTAAGAAATTGCTCCCTTCCCCCTTGATGGGGGAAGGGCCGGGGATGGGGGTGATGCGGCTTTCCAGCTGAACCGCCGCGTCACCCCCACCCAACCCTCCCCCATCCGCCGACGGGAGGGCTTTCCGGTTTGCCCCACTTTTGTCCGCAATCAGGGCATAATCGCCGACATGAAGCTGAAATCCGTTCTGCTCGCCGCCCTGCTGGCCCCCATGCTCGTTGCCGGCGCCCTGCCTGCCCTGGCCCAGACCCCGCTGCCCGAGGATCCGCTGGACGACCGTTCCGCCAAGCGTATCGAGCGCATGGAGAAGGTCGTGCGCGAGCTGCGGTCGATCGTCTTCCAGGGGCGCGACACGGGCAAGCCCGTGGTCGTGCAGCCGGCCGAGACCGACGCCCAGATCGCCAACCTTGGCGAGCGCCTCGGCGATCTTGAACAGACCCTGCAAAAGCTGAACGGCCAGAACGAGACCCTGACCCACGATCTGGACCAGGCTCGCCGCGCCTCCGGCGACCAGAAGGCCCGCGCCGAAGCGCTGGAAGCGCGCCTGGCCGCCCTGGAGAAGAAGCTGGCCGACATGGACGCCGCAGCCCAGGCCCAGGCCGAGCAGGCCGCCGCCGCCCTGGCCGCACCCGCCCTGGCCGCCGATCCCGCCGCCGCCTTCAAGTCGGCGCGCCAGCTGTTGCTGGATGGCGACTACGCCAACGCCGAGAACGCCTTCTCCGCCTATGTGACCACCTATCCCGACAACGCCCGGACGCCGGAAGCCCGCTACTGGCTGGGTGAGACCCTGTTCGTGCGCGAGGCCTATGCCGACGCCGCCGGGGCCTATATCGGCGCCATTCGCGGCTGGCCGCAGACCAGCTGGGCGCCCGATGCGACGCTGAAGCTTTCTCGCGCGCTGGTGGCGCTGAAGAAGCCGACCGACGCCTGCAAGACGCTGGACGAACTGGGGCGCCGCTATCCCAAGGCCCCGGCTGCCATCGTGTCGCGGGCGGCCTCGACCCGCGTCGCGGCCAAGTGCGCCTAGACACGGTCCTGGCCGCCCTCGACCGGCGGCTGGATCCCGGGAGTAGGGCGCCGATCGCCGTCGGATTTTCTGGCGGCGGCGATTCTCTGGCGCTGCTTCTGGCGACCCTGGACTGGGCCAGGGCGCACGGCCGCGCCGTGCTCAGCCTGACTGTCGATCATCAGCTGCGACCCGCCAGCGCCGCCTGGACCCGTGACGCGACCGCCCGGGCCGAGGCCCTGGGCGCGACGGCTCTCGCGCTCCGCTGGACCGGCGACAAGCCCGCCACGGGCCTGTCGGCCGCCGCGCGTCGGGCCCGCCACGCCCTGCTGGCTGATGCTGCCCGCGCCGCCGGAGCCAGGGTTCTGCTGCTGGGCCACACCGCCGACGACCTTGCCGAGGCCGCTGCCATGCGCGCTCAGGGCTCGACGGTCTCCGATCCCCGCGACTGGTCGCCGTCTCCAGCCTGGCCCGAGGGGCGGGGGGTCTTTCTGCTGCGGCCGCTGCTGACCGAGCGTCGGGCCGACATCCGCGCCTGGCTGACCGAGCGCGGCCAGACCTGGCTGGACGACCCGGCCAATGACGATCCGCGCTCCCTGAGGGCCAGGATGCGGCGCAGCGGGCCAACCGACATCGCCTCGAAAGCCCCGCTGGCGCCTCCGCCCCACGTCTTGGGCGACGCCTTCGGCCTCCTCACCCTGCCGCGCGATACGGCCGCCGCCCATGTGGCGGCCGCCTGTCTGTGCGCGGCGGGAACGGGGCGTCCGCCGCGCGGCGAGCGGCTGGAGCGGCTGGTCGCGCGGCTGCGGTCGGGCGAGATCTTCACCGCCACCCTGGCGGGCGCGCGAATCGATGCGGGTCCCGATGCGGCGCGGATCGGCCGCGATGCGGGCGAGACGGCGCGTGGCGGACTGGCCAGACTCGACCTTGCGGCCGGTGAAACGGGGGTCTGGGACGGTCGCTACGAAATTTTCGCGGGCGGCGCGCCGATCAGTGTCGTGCCCCTCAAAGGCCTCGTTTCCAGCCTTGCGCCTGCCCAGCGCGAAGCGCTCAAGGCTGTGCCCGCATCGGCCCGTCCGGCCTTGCCCGCCTTGCTGGACAAGGCCGGAGCGGTGCGCTGCCCCGTGCTGGACGGCCCGTCTCTTGCTATGAGCCAGGGCGAGTGCGTGAGGCCTCTCTTTCTGGATCGGTTCAGGGCGGCGACCGGCCTAATCGACCAAGAATGCGTGACCTGACGACGCGCGCGTGGCGCAAGCGCTCACGACCTCCTATCTTGGGAAGTCGAAGGCTATCGTTGGGAAGACGACGCGTATGAATTTCAGGAATGCGGCCATCTGGCTGGTGATCGTGGCGGTGCTGGTCGGCGTGTTCGTCGTGAACCAGACCTCGCACACCCAAAGCGGCGGCGAGATCAGCTATTCGCAGCTGCTCAGGAAAGTCGATGCCGGCGAGATCAAGTCCGCCGACATCGCCGGCGCGGTTGTTTCGGCCAAGGACGGGACCGGCAAGGTGCTGACCGTCAATGCGCCGAACAATTCCGACGAACTGGTCAATCGCCTCGTGGCGAAGGGCGCGGACGTCAAGTTCAAGGGCGGCGGCATCAGCCTGCTGGCCATTCTGCTCAACCTGGCGCCCATCCTGCTCGTCATCGGCGTGTGGGTGTTCTTCATGCGGCAGATGCAGGGCGGGGCCAAGGGCGCCATGGGCTTTGGCAAGTCCAAGGCCCGCCTGCTGACCGAGAACAAGAACCGCGTCGTGTTCGACGACGTCGCCGGGGTGGACGAGGCCAAGGAAGAGCTGACGGAAATCGTCGACTTCCTGAAGGACCCGGCCAAGTTCCAGCGCCTGGGCGGCAAGATCCCCAAGGGCGCCCTGCTGATCGGCCCTCCCGGCACCGGCAAGACCCTGATCGCCCGCGCCGTCGCGGGTGAGGCGGGCGTGCCGTTCTTCACGATCTCGGGCTCCGACTTCGTGGAAATGTTCGTCGGCGTCGGCGCCAGCCGCGTGCGCGACATGTTCGAGCAGGCCAAGAAGAACGCGCCCTGCATCATCTTCATCGACGAAATCGACGCCGTCGGTCGCCATCGCGGCGCCGGCCTGGGCGGCGGCAATGATGAGCGCGAGCAGACCCTCAACCAGCTGCTGGTCGAGATGGACGGCTTCGAGGCCAATGAAGGCATCATCCTGATCGCCGCCACCAACCGTCCCGACGTGCTGGACCCGGCCCTGCTGCGTCCGGGCCGCTTCGACCGTCAGGTCGTGGTGCCCAACCCCGATGTCGCCGGTCGCGAGAAGATCATTCGCGTCCACATGAAGAACATCCCCCTGGCGGCCGACGTCGACGTGCGCACCCTGGCGCGCGGCACCCCCGGCTTTTCGGGCGCGGATCTGGCCAACCTCGTCAACGAGGCGGCCCTGACCGCCGCGCGCAAGAACCGTCGCATGGTCACTATGCACGACTTCGAATACGCCAAGGACAAGGTGATGATGGGCGCCGAGCGTCGCTCGATGGCCATGAGCGAGGACGAGAAGACGCTGACGGCCTATCACGAGGGCGGCCACGCCCTGGTGGCCCTGCGCGTTCCCGTCGCCGACCCGGTCCACAAGGCCACCATCGTGCCGCGCGGTCGGGCCCTGGGCATGGTCATGCAGCTTCCCGAGGGCGACCGCTACTCGATGAGCTACGACATGATGACCTCGCGCCTGGCCATCATGATGGCCGGCCGGGTGGCCGAGGAACTGATCTTCGGCAAGGAGAAGATCACCTCGGGCGCCTCCAGCGACATCAGCGCCGCCACCAGCCTGGCCCGCAACATGGTCACGCGCTGGGGCTTCTCCGACGAGCTGGGCACCGTGGCCTATGGCGACAACCAGGACGAAGTGTTCCTGGGCCATTCGGTCGCCCGCACCCAGAACGTCTCTCCCGAGACGATGATCAAGATCGACTCCGAGGTGCGTCGCCTGGTCAAGGGCGGCGAGGACGAAGCCCGCCGGATCCTGACCGAGGATCTCGACAACCTGCATTCGGTGGCCAAGGCCCTGCTGGAGTTCGAGACCCTCAGCGGCGACGAGATCATCGGCGTCATGAAGGGCGTCCAGCCCACGCGGGTGGAAGACGACGACAAGAAGCCGGCCGGCCCCGTCGCCTCGGTGCCGATCTCGCCCACCGGCGTGACGGTCTAGGCTTTCGGGTCGTGAACTGAAAGAAGCCGGCCCTTCACGGGGCCGGCTTTTTTGTCGGCTACTTCTCAGTCCGCTCATCCCCGCGAAAGCGGGGACCCAAGCGGAGCCAACCGATGATCCGCCGGAAACGCGGCTTGGGTCCCCGCTTTCGCGGGGATGAGCGGTGAAGTGGCGGTTCAAAATGATGGCGTCCGGCCTTAGAACCAAGCTCATGACCATGATCCAGATCCCCCGCCCCCGCGTCATGGGGATCGTTAATGTCACGCCCGACAGCTTCTCGGACGGCGGCCGCTTTCTGGACCCCGCGTCGGGCCTGGATCATGCGCGGCGGCTGATCGCCGACGGGGCCGACATCCTCGACATCGGCGGGGAATCCACCCGGCCGGGTGCGACGCCGGTGTCGCAGGCCGACGAGATCGCCCGCGTGGTCCCGCTGATCGAGGCCCTGCGCGCGCAGAGCGACATCCCGATCTCGATCGACACCATGAAGCCCGCCGTCGCCCGCGCGGCTGTCGCGGCGGGGGCGACGATCTGGAACGACGTGGCGGCCCTGCGGTTCGCGCCCGACGCGTCCGAGGTCGCCGCCGAACTGGGCTGCCAGGTGGTGCTGATGCACATGCTGGGTCAGCCCGGGACCATGCAGGATGCGCCGGCCTATGACGATGTTGTGGCCGAGGTGGAGGCTTTTCTGCTGGCCCGGGCGGAGGCCGCCGTCGCCGCCGGGGTGGCGCGCGACCGGATCTGGCTGGATCCCGGCATCGGCTTTGGCAAGACGCCCCAGCACAACCTGGCCCTGATCGCCGCCCTGCCGCTGGCTCGTCGGCCTGGGCTATCCGGTTTTGCTGGGCGCCAGCCGTAAGCGCTTCATCGCGGCGCTGGACCCGCTGGGCGCCGAGGCGGATCAGCGGCTTGGCGGCTCGCTGGCGGCGCATCTGGCCGGGGCGGCGGCGGGCGTGGCGGCGGTGCGGGCGCATGATGTGCGCGAGACCGCCCAGGCTCTGGCGGTGTGGGGCGCCGTCTTTCCGCGCCGGGTCGCCCACACTTGAAACCGGCGGCGCAATAACGTTCACATGCCGGTCTGAAGTCGTGAACCGGGGACTGCGTTGACCGAAGCCTTGATCGTGCGGGGTCTGAACAAGACCTTCGCCAAGCCCGCTGTCTCCAATCTCGACCTGACGGTCCATGCGGGCGAGCTCTACGCCCTGCTCGGACCCAATGGGGCGGGCAAGACCACGACCCTGCGCATGGTGGCCGGCCTGACCCAGCCCGACAGCGGCGAGATCAGCGTCTTTGGCATCGACGCCCGCAAGGATCCGTCGGCCGCCAAGGCCGTGACCGCCTGGGCGCCCGATGAGGCGATGATCTATGACCGCCTGACGCCGCTGGAATATCTGGAGTTCGTGGCCGGGCTCTGGAATGTCGATCCCGCCGTCGCCAAGACCCGCGCCGAGCAGCTGCTGGCCCAACTGGGCCTGGCCGAGGAGGCGCAGCGCCGTTGCGAGGGCTTTTCGCGCGGCATGAAACAGAAGGTCGCCCTGGCCGGCGCGCTGATCCACGATCCCAAGCTGTTGATCCTGGACGAGCCCCTCACGGGCCTGGACGCCGGCGCTGCGCGGCTGGTCAAGGACATGCTGCAGGCCCGGGTCGACGCCGGCGGCACGGTGATCCTGACCACCCATATTCTCGAGGTCGCCGAACGCATGGCCGATCGCATCGGCATCATCGCCGGCGGCCGGCTTTTGGCCGAGGGGCGGATGGATGAATTGCGCGCCCAGACGGGCGGGGCGACGGGCGACTCGACGCTGGAGGACCTGTTCCTGCAACTGACCGCCGAGAGCCAGCCCGCGTGAGCCTGTTCAAGCCCTCGAGCGCCGCCTGGCTTCTGGCCCACGAAATGCGCCTGGCCTGGCGCGGTTATCGGGCCGGACGCGTCGGCAAGGGACCCGGCGCCCTGATCGGCCTGGCGATCCTGTTCGGCTTCGCCTGCATCGGCGGCGTGTTCCTGGCGCTGGGCGTGCATGGCCATGAGGTCCCGGTCATTCCGCTGGCGGTGGTCATCGCCGATCTGGCCTGCGCCGTGGTCCTGACCCTGATGCTGTCCCAGACCCTGAGCGCGTCGGCCGAGGCCCTGTACGAGCGCGGCGACCTGGACCTGCTGTTTTCCTCGCCGATCGCGCCGTCCAGGGTGTTGCTTGTCCGGGCGCTTGGCGTGGCGACCGGGGTGGCGACGATCTTCATGGTTTTCGCTGCGCCGATCCTGCTGCCCTCGATCGTCTATGGCCACCCCGGCTGGCTGGGCGTGTTCGGCGTGCTGATCGCCCTGGCTCTGATCGCGACGGCGCTGGGCCTGTTCCTGGCGATGGCGCTGTTCGCCCTGATCGGACCGCGTCGCACCCGCACGGTGGCCCAGGTCCTGGCGGCCCTGGTCGGCGCGGTGTTCTTCCTGGCCAGTCAGGCCCGCAACCTGATGGGCAAGGAGGCCAGCGAGAGCCTCTATGCCAGCATCGCCCTGGAAGCGGCCAACGGGCGTCTGAAGCCGCCGCCGGGCGCAAGCCTGCCCCTGCGCGCCATGCTGGGCGAGCCCCTGCCGCTGCTGGGCCTGCTGGCCATCGGCCTGGTCCTGTTCCTGCTGGCGGCCAACATGCTGGGCCGCCGGTTCTCCGACGCCGCCGCCGCAGCCCAGGGAGCCTCGTCGCGCAAGGCCAAGGGGCCGGCCAGGCCCGTCCGCGCCTTCGCGGGCGGAGCTTTCCGCGCCACCGTGCGCAAGGAGCTGAAGCTGATCCGCCGCGACGCCACCCTGCTGTCGCAGGTGCTGTTGCGCGTCCTCTACCTGATCCCGGTCTCGCTGATGCTGGTCCGTTCGGCCTCGCGCGTGGGTCGACGGCCCTGGCCGGCGGCGCGGGGATCGTGGTCTTCCTGGCCGGGCAGGTGGCCGGTAGCCTGGCCTGGATCACCCTCTCGGCCGAGGACACTCCCGACCTGCTGGCGGTGTCTCCGTCCTCGACGGCGACCTTGCGTCAGGCCAAGCTGACCGCCGCCCTGATCCCCGTGGCCCTGATGCTGGCCCTGCCCATCGCCGGCCTGATCTGGTTCCAGCCCCTGACCGGCCTGCTGACCGCCGTGGGCGCGGGTCTGTCGGCCTGGTGCAGCGGGCTGATCAATGTCTGGCACCAGAAGCCGAGCAAGCGGGCCGACTTCCGTCGCCGTCGCGGCGCGTCCTGGTTCGCGACCCTGGCCGAGGTGCTGATCGCCGCTCTGATCGCCGGGGCCACCAGCCTGACGGTCGCCGGCCTGGCCGGATGGGGCGCACCGATGCTGGTCGTTGCGGGCGCTTTGATGATGGCGCTGCGGCGCACCGACGAGCAGATCGGCAAGGCGCTCAGGGCGGCCAGCTAGAGCGCGATAGCCGAAAGTGTATGCGGTTTCGGCGGCTATCGCGCTCTAAGTGTATGATTTAGAGCCTTTTTGAACGCTTCATATGATTCCATATGAAGCTAAAAGGCTCTAGGCGTCGAGCAGGGCGCGGATCCGGCACACCACGCCGGCCGGCTCGAAATGGATCGAAGCCTCGCCGGAGAGCTCCGCCGCCAGGCCGCGCTCGATCAGTCGCGAGCCGAAGCCCCGCCGCGCGGGCGGCTTGACCGGCGGTCCGTCGCGCTCGGTCCAGGTCAGGTCCAGCCGTTCCGCTCCCGGCGCGGGCGCCAGCCCCCAGTGGATGGCGATCTTGCCCTCGGGGTTCGACAGCGCGCCGTACTTTACGGCGTTGGTGGCCAGTTCATGCAGCGCCATCGACAGCGACAGCGCCGTGCGGGGTGAAAGCCGGATCGAAGGGCCGATCAGCTCGAACCGCGCCGGTCCGCCATGCAGAACCGCCAGTCGCGCCGCGATGTCGTGCAATTCGGCGCCCTCCCAGTTCTCGCGGGTCAGCAGGTCGTGGGCCTCGGAGAGGGCCACGATGCGGCTGGTGAAGGCGTCCTGGGCCTGGGGCAGGGAACTGGAGCCGTTGAAGCTCTGGGCGGCGATGGCCTGGATGGTGGCCAGGGAATTCTTGACCCTGTGGTTCAGCTCATTGACCAGCAGGCGCAGGTGCAGCTCGGCCCGCTTGCGGTCGGTGATGTCGACCGTGGCCCCCAGCAGGCGCGTGGCCTTGCCCTCCGGCGAGAAGAAGGCCTGACCCTTGGCCGCGATCCACCGCTCGACGCCGTCGACGCGGCCCAAGGCGCGGAACTCGAGCGTGTAGTCGGCGCGAATTTTCGGATCCAGCGCCCGCCGGATCGACTCCCGCGTCGACGGCAGATCGTCGGGGTGGATGCAGGCATAGAAGTCGTCAATCGTCAGCGGAGCGCCATTGGCGACGCCGAACATGGCGTAGCAGCGGTCCGACCAGACCAGGCGGCCGCTCTCGACATCCAGTTCCCAGACCCCGACATCGGCGGCGTCGACCGCCAGGCGCAGGGTCTCTTCCTGGCGCAGCAGAAGGGCCTCGGCTTCCTTGCGCTCGGTGACGTCGGAGACGACCCCGACAAAGCGTGTGCAGTGTCCTTGCTCGAAATAGGCCCGGCCAAAGGTCTCGATCCAGCGCAGGGCCCCGTCCCGCGCGCGAAGGATCCGGTATTCCTGATTGATCATGCCGTCGCCGGCCGGGTTCAGGGCGGAGTCGACCGCGCCGTGTACGACGGCCAGATCGTCAGAATGGATAAGCCCCTCGAAGGTCTTGAAGGTGTTTTCGACGTCGTCCGCGAGGCCGAAGATCTCACGGGCGCGCTTGTCCCAAAACCGCGCGCCGGTGGAAGGATTGTGATCCCAGCGACCCATGCGGGCGGCGGTGACCGCCAGGTCCAGGTCGGACCGCGCCGCCAGCAGGTCGGCCTCCAGCGGCCTTGCGCTCGGTGATGTCCAGCACCACGCCGGTATTGCGCAAGGGCGCGCCGTCGGCGTCCAGATAGGCGCTGCCGCGCGCATAGACCCAGCGGATCGATCCGTCGGGCATGACCAGGCGGTATTCATCGGCGAAGTCGCCGCCCTTCTCGATCGCCGCCAGGCTGAGGGTCCTGATGCGCTCCCGATCGTCGGGGTGCACGGCGGGGGTGAAGCTCTCGACCGGCAGGCCGGCGCCGACCAGTTCCGGGGTCAACGAGTGCAGGGCGGCGTAGCCGGCGTCGGCATAGACCTTGTTGGCCTTGATGTCCCAATCCCAGGCGCCGATGCCGCCGGCCGCCTCGATCGCCAGTCGATAGCGCCGCTCGGTGTCGCGCAGGGCCTTTTCGGTCTCGACCACCTCGGTCATCTCGACGGCCGTGATCAGCACGCCGCCGACCCCGGTCTGGGCGGTGCTGTCGGGCACCGGGCTGTAGCTGATGGTGAAGTGGCCGATGCTGGACTGGCCCCCGCCGCCTCGCTGGACGCTGAGGGGCAGCTTTTCGAGGGCGTAGCCGCCGCTCCTTCCGTTCAGGATGTTGTCGTGCATCCCCCGCAGGCTGGCCTGCAGCTCCGCCGAATGCTCGGTGAACCTTATGCCCAGCGCACGGGGGTGGCGGTCGTGCAGGGACGGCGCGTAGGCGTCGTTATAGATCAGGCAAAGCTCGGGACCCCAGCGCAGGGCCATCGGGAAGTTGGTGGCCAGGATCATGTCGACCGCCAGGCGCAGGCTGGGCGACCAGGTCTCCATCGCGCCGATCGGCGTCGTGGACCAGTCGAAGGCGCGCACCCTCTCGGCCATCTCGCCGCCGGCGATCCTGGTCAGCTTCGGTACGATGCGCGGCTCGGCCTCCGCCATCGCGGATGTCCCCTCCAACTGGTCGAAACCAGCCCCCCTGAACAAGGTGAACCCGATAGCGCAGGTTGATTCAAGGCCTGTCTGCGGAGTCGTGCTCAAGCGCCGCAGGTGAGCCCAACCCTGAGATGAAAAAAACGGCCACTTCCACGTTTTGGCGTGAAAATGGCCGTTAAATCAGTCACATGCCTCGGAGGTTATCCGAGGAAGAAACCCGTTTCGGGGATCAGTCGATCGGCGTCCAGCGCGTTTCGACCGCCGTGACGGCGCCGCCGCCACCGCCCCGCTTGGGACCGCGGAAATCACCGCCGCCCGGCTTGGCCTGGCCGCCCTGGCCGCCGCCATTACGGCCTCGGTTCTGGCCATTGCCGCCGCCGCTCTTGGCGGGACGGTTACGCTGGCGACGCAGTTCGGACGGCACATTGTTGCGCGGATCGGCGCGACGCGGATCGACGTACTTTTCCGGCGGGGCCAGCTTGTCGGCCACGGCCGCGGCGGCCGCCAGGCTCTTGTCGTTGCGGCGGTCGAAGGTGGGGATCGTCTGGCGCGTGGCCTTCTGGATGTCGCGCAGCAGGGTGCGTTCGTCATCGGCGCAGAAGCTGATGGCGATGCCTTCCTTGCCCTTGCGAGCCGTCCGGCCGATGCGGTGGACGTAGGATTCCGGCACGTTGGGCAGTTCGAAGTTGAAGACGTGGCTGATGTCGTTGACGTCGATGCCGCGCGCGGCGATGTCGGTGGCGATCAGCGCCTTGACCTGACCGGCCTTGAAGGCGGCCAGGGCGCGTTCGCGCTGGCCTTGCGTCTTGTCGCCGTGGATGGCGGCCGCTTCGATGCCGCTGGCGACCAGATACTTGGCCACCCGGTCGGCGCCGCGCTTGGTGCGGGTGAAGACGATCGAGCGTTCGACGGCCTTGTCCGACAGCAGTTCGGCCAGCAGCGGACGCTTGCGCTGGGCTTCGATGAAGATCAGCGACTGCTCGATGCGCTCGACGGTCGTGGCCTGCGGGGTGATCGAGACCTGGGCAGGGTTCTTCAGCAGCTCGCCGGCCAGCTTGCCGATTTCGCTGGGCATGGTGGCCGAGAAGAACAGGTTCTGGCGTTCCTTGGGCAGTTGGCTGGCGATCTTGCGGATCGGCACCACGAAGCCCAGGTCCAGCATCTGGTCGGCTTCGTCGAGGACGAAGATCTCGACGCCCGACAGGATGGCGCTCTTTTCGCCCAGATGGTCCATCAGACGGCCGGGGGTGGCGACGACGACGTCGACGCCGGCCGCCAGGGCCTTCATCTGCGGGCCATACTTCACGCCGCCGAAGATGGTGGCGACGGTCAGGCCCATGTGCTTGCCGTAGTCACGGAAGCTCTCGGCGATCTGCGTGGCCAGTTCGCGGGTGGGCGACAGCACCAGGCAGCGGAAGCCGCGGCGCGGGGCCGGCTTCTTGTCTTCGGCCAGGCGGTGCAGGATCGGCAGGGCGAAGGCGGCGGTCTTGCCGGTGCCGGTCTGGGCGATGCCCAGCAGGTCGCGGCCGGTCATGACGGTGGGGATGGCTTGCGCCTGGATCGGGGTCGGGGTGGTGTAACCCTTGTCGGCAAGGGCCTTGAGCAGCGGCTTGGCCAGGCCAAGGTCGGTAAATTGAGTCAAGTGGAGTGTCTTTCAGACAATGCCGCATGACGGCGCGCGCGGTCCTCGCGCGGCTCGTCCATGAGACGGGTCGGTTGGGGAGCGCCCCGCGTGGCCCGGGCGGTCTTATGGACGTTTCAGGGCGCTCGACAGGCTGATCCGAGAGGGATCTTCACGCGGCTGGAGCACCGATAGCGCCTATGGGCGCGAGGTTCATATCGTTTATTGCAGGTGCGAAGTCAAGGGTGCGGCGCCCGCGAGCCTTTATGCCGCATGGCTTGCCTTCGCAGAGCGCCCGCGCGAAACCGGGTTTCATGACCAAGCCCACCGTCCTTGTCGCCGCCGCCGCCCTGATTGATGTCGATGGCCGCGTGCTGATCTGCCAGCGCCCCCAGGGCAAGTCTCTGGCCGGCCTGTGGGAGTTTCCGGGCGGCAAGGTCGAGCCCGGCGAGACGCCCGAGCAGTGCCTGATCCGCGAACTCGACGAGGAGTTGGGCATCAAGGTCGCGCAAGCCTGCCTTGCCCCGTTCGTTTTTGCATCCCACGGTTACGAGTCCTTTCACCTCCTGATGCCACTGTATCTGCTGCGCCGCTGGGAAGGCCTGGTTACGCGCAAGGAACACGAGGCGATGGCATGGGTGAAGCCAGACAAGCTCGCGGACTATCCGATGCCCCCGGCGGACATTCCGCTGGTGGCATGGTTGCGCGATCTGCTCTGACCCGTTTCTGGCGCGATGAGCGCGGCGCCACCGCGATCGAGGTCGGGGTTCTGGTCGCCCTGATCTGCGTCGCCATCATCAGCGCCATCTCGACCCTGAGCGGCGCGATCAAGGTCAGCTTCGGCAAGGCTTCGACCGCCATGGCCTCGACGACGGGCAGCTAGATTTAAATCCGATCTTCCCGGCGAACGCCGGGACCCAGATCGAACCCAGAGACGTGCGAGTTTTCGTCAGGCCGAAGGCGCGTCATCCCCAGATTCTCAGGCTGAATCTTGGCCCCGGCGTTGGCTCCGCCGCACTGGCGTGTCGCCGGGGAGAGCGGGAAAAGATAGTCCCAATCTGGAACTTGGGTAGCGACCTAAACCGGCTTTTCGCCCGCCGACTGTTCCTGGACGCCCAACGCATCCGCCAGACGCATCTTGGCCGAGCCTGGCCGCAGCGGCTTCTGCTGGCTCTCGTGCGGCGCCCAGCCGGTCACCGCTACGATCTCGAAGGTCGCCGGCACGCGGCCGTCGGCCTCGGCGAAGCGCTCGACATAGATTTCCATCGCCCGCAGCAGCACCCGCCGCGCCAGCGGCTTGCGCGAGCGGTCCAGCAGCACGCTGGTCTCGCCCATGCGCCGCAGGTCGCGCAGCAGTTCCAGCGGATGGCCATAGCGCACCTTGACCCGATCCACGTCCGCCACCGGCAGGGCGAAGCCCGCCCGCTGCAGCAGGCCCGCCGCGTCGATGGCGTCGGCGAAGGGCGAGACGCGGAACGACGCGCCGCCGCTGACCTCGTCCTCGGCCTGCAGAAGGGCCTGGCGCAGCTCGGTCAGGGTGGCGCCGCCGAAGATCGCGCCGATGAACAGGCCGTCGGGCCGCAGGGCCCGGCGGATCTGGATCAGGGCCCCGACCAGGTCATTGGTCCAGTGCAGCGACAGGGTCGAGACCGCCAGGTCCAGCGTCGCGTCGCCGAACGGCAGGCGCTCCTCGTCCGCCACCGCCTTGCGGCCGTTGCCGGTTCCCAGCATCCGCGCCGACAGGTCGGCCTCGAACAGCACGTCGATCTTTTCGGTCGCGTCGCTGGCCGCCAGGGCCTGCGAGAAAGCGCCGTTTCGCGCTCCGAGATCGACGGCGACCGGAAAGCGTCGCAGGATCGTCTCCAGCCGCATCACCACGTCTCGGCGGCGCAGCCTTTTGGAAGTCGGCGCTGGCATAGTCCGGCGCGGCGCGGTCGAGCCGGGTCCGGAGAAGGTCGCGGTCGAAGAGGAGGGGCGAAGTGGTCATGCGGGCGGAACATGGCGATTCCGAACGGTTATGGAAAGCGGCGCCGCGCCTGATCGGCCTGGGACGAGGTCTGCTGGACCTGGTTTTGCCGCCGCGCGCCTTCGACGGCGGCTCCGCCCTGAGCGGCGGACTGTCGGCCGCCGCCTGGAGCCGCATTACCTTTCTGGACGATCCGGTCTGTGACGGCTGCGGCCTGGCCCTGCCGTTCGACAGCGGCGCGGTGGAGCATTGTCCGGCCTGTCAGGCCCGGCCCAGGGCTTTTGGACGGGCCCGCGCGGCCTGCGTCTATGACGAACACTCCCGCGACCTGATCCTGAAGCTCAAACACGCCGATCGCACCGACCTGTCGGGCCTGTTCGCCCGCTGGCTGTCGCGCGCCGCCGCGCCGCTGCTGGAAGAGGCCGACGCCATCGCGCCCGTGCCCATGCACCCCGGCCGCCTGCTGCGTCGCCGCTATAATCAGGCCGCCGAGATCGCCCGGCCGCTGGCGGCGATCAGCGGAGTGGCCTATCTGCCCGACGCCCTGATCCGCCGGCGCGACACGGTCAGCCAGGGCGGCAAGTCGGCCGTGGGGCGCCGCCGCAACGTGGCCGCCGCCTTCGTCGTGCCGGAGGGGCGAAGACATCGGGTGATCGGCCGCAGGATCGTTCTGGTCGATGACGTGCTGACCACCGGGGCGACGGCCGAGGGCTGCGCGCGGGCGCTTCGGGCCGCCGGCGCGGCCGAAGTGACCCTGGCGGTGGTGGCGCGCGTTACAGAAATGCAAGCGCGTCCTATATGAGGATGCAGAAGGAGAGACTCGTTACCCCCATGGCTCACGTCACCATCTACACCCGCCCGTTCTGCGGCTATTGCGCCCGCGCCCTGAAGGTCCTTGGCGAGAAGGGCGCCGACTTCACCGAGATCGAAGCCGGCATGGATCCCAAGCTGCGTCAGGAAATGATGAGCCGCTCGGGCCGCACCACGTTCCCGCAGATCTTCGTCGGCGAGCAGCACATCGGCGGCTGCGACGACATGATGGCCCTTGAGCGCGACGGCAAGCTGGACGCTCTTCTCACCGCCTAGGGGCTCACCGCATGAACCCGTCCGCGCCCCTTCGCGTCGGCCTGATCCAGACGCGCACGCCCGCGACCCACGCGGCGGCGCTGGCCCATGTGGCGCCGCTGGTGCGTCAGGCCGCCGCCCAGGGCGCGCAGTTCATCCTGACGCCCGAGGGGACTAACGTCCTGCAGAAGGACCGCGCCCGGCTGCTGCCGGCCCTCCAGAGCCTGGAGGACGACGTCGTCGTGCGCGGTCTGCGCGACCTGGCCGTCGAGCTGGGCGTCTGGATCGACATCGGCTCGGCGCTGGTGCTGCGTGAAGACGGCAAGGCGGCCAATCGTCAGGCGGTGATCGACCCGGCGGGCGCGATCGTGGCCACCTACGACAAGCTGCACATGTTCGACGTTGATCTCCCGACCGGAGAAACCGCGCGAGAGTCCGCCACCTATGAGCCCGGCGAGCGCGCCGTCGTTGTCGACACGCCGCTGGGCGTCTTCGGCCTGACCATCTGCTACGACATGCGCTTTCCGGCCCTGCACCGGGCCCTGGCCCTGAAGGGCGCGACGATCCTGACCGTCCCCGCCGCCTTCACCCGGCCCACCGGCCAGGCGCACTGGGAAATCCTGCTGCGGGCTCGCGCCATCGAGACCGGATCGTTCGTGATCGCCGCCGCGCAGGGCGGTTTCCACGAGGACGGCCGAGGCACCTGGGGTCGCTCGATCGCCATCGGTCCGTGGGGCGAGGTCCTGGGCGTGCTTGACCATGACGAGCCCGGCGTGCTGGTGGTGGATCTCGATCTGGACGCCGCGCCCAAGGCGCGCGCGGCCATCCCCGCCCTCAAGAACGCCCGCGCCTTCGTCGGCCCCTAAGCCCTCATCTCATGATCAAGTACGCGCTCCAGTGTGATGCGGCCCATGCGTTCGAGGGCTGGTTCGGCTCGTCGTCCGACTATGACGACCAGAGCGCGCGCGGCCTTGTCAGCTGTCCGGTCTGCGGTTCCAGCGGGGTCTCCAAGCAGATCATGTCGCCGGCCGTGGCCGGGACCAAGGCCCAGAAGGCCGCGCCAGCCGTCGATCCGGCCATGCGCGAGATGATGATGACGGCGATGGGCGAGGTGCGGCGGCACGTCGAGGAAAACTTCGACAATGTCGGCGACGCCTTTGCGCGCGAGGCCCGCGACATCCACGAGGGCAAGTCCGAGGAGCGCGGCATCTATGGCCAGGCCACGCCCGCCGAGGCCAAGGCCCTGATCGAGGACGGCATCAAGGTCGCCCCGCTGCCGCCGCCCCCGCCGAAGAAGACGGACGTGAACTGACGGGGCGCTCGGGCTGATGTGAGTAAGGCGCGGCATCGCGGTTGCGCCGATGCTGCGGATGCCGCACTCTCAATCTATGAGGGAAATGATCCGCACGCTCAGGGGGAGGTCCACGTCGCTCGCGCTAAGCGGCTTCGCCCTTGGCGTTGCGGGCATGTGGCCCCTGGTCGCCGGCCGCGCTCCGAACCCGGCGCTCTTGATCATGGCCATCGCGCTCTTGGCCTTCGCGGCGGTGGTTCGATGGCGTCGGCGTTTTTGAACTCTCATCGACGCGGCGCGTGAGTGTCCCAATAGACGAAATCAAGTCACTGCCAACGCAAAACGCCCCGGCTTTCACCGGGGCGTTTCGTGTGTCAGGGCGACCGCTGCTTAGCGGTAGCGGTACTCGTAGTGGCACTTCTTCTTCTTGGCGATCTGGTTGCCGGCGACGGCGCCGACAACGCCGCCGAGCAGGGCGCCTTCGGTCTTGTTGCCACCGCCCGCGACAGCGGCGCCGAGCGTGCCGCCCGTGAGGCCGCCGATGACGGTGCCTTTGCCGCCCTTGGTCTTCTTGCAGACCGTGACGCGATAGCGCTCGCCGCGATGCTGGGCCTCGGCCGCCGTGACGGCGACGGTGGACGCGGTGAAGCCAAGCGAGATGGCGACGATGATGGCTTTGGTGTGGGCGCGCATGGCGGGCTCCGTTTTGATCTTGTGGTGTCCCTGACGGTCAGAACGCGTGGGTCGCGCTTCGGTTCGCCCAGGGTCGGGATGTCGACAAAGACGCTGGGCGGGAGGCTTTTTCAGGGCCTCCCGCGCTTGCGGTCCTAGCCTTCGACGCGGAAGCGGCCTTCGGCGTCGGGACAGACGCGGATGTAACGCGTCTCGGTGCGGCCGTTATATTCCGTCGGCGCGGGGGCCAGGCGGCAGCGATCCTGCGTGGCGCTGTAGCCCGAGCCGTTATAGCCGACCTCGCGGTAGGGGACGGTCTCGTCATAGGTCCAGTACGTGCCGCGAGTGTCGCACTTGGACTTGGCCGAGGCGTTGCCGATGGCGGCGCCGACACCGGCCCCGACCAGGGCGCCCAGCACGGTGCCTTCCGGCTTGGCGTTGCGGGCGGCGGCGTTGGAGCCGACCACGCCGCCGGCCAGGGCGCCGATCACGCCGCCGATGAGGGCGTTTTTCTTGGGATCCTGACGGCACGGCTCGTTGGCGACGACATTGGCGCCGGAATTGTAGTTGCCGGCATAGGGGGCGCTGTAGCGCGTCGCGTATTGCGGATTGCTGCGGTCATAGGCCCCACCGCCATAGCGGCGGTCATAGTCGGCGCGAGCCCGTTCGTACTCGGCCCGGTCGCGGTCATACTGCTCGCGCTGGGCGTCATAAGCGCCGTTGTTGGCGTAGCCGCGACCGTCGGTGTTGAAGCGGGCGGCCAGGGTGGGGTGTCGGCGGTCATAGGCGCCGGCGCCGCGACGACGGTCATAGACGCGGCGGTCGCGCTCATAGGCGGCGCGGTCACGTTCGAACGCCACCTGTTCGGCCCGATAGGCGGCGCTGTCGCGATAGGTCGGCGCCGAGAAGCGGGTCGCATACTGCGGATAGCGGCGGTCATAGGCGCCGACGCCGTAGCGGCGGTCATAGTCGCGGCGCGCCTGGTCGTACTTGGCGCGATCGTTCTCGTAGGCGCGCTGCTGGGCGCCATAGTCGGCGACCTGGTCGTTATAGGTGGCGCGCTGGTCGCGATAGGTGTCGAGGCGCTGCTCGTAGGCGGCCTGGGCCCCTGAAGTTTGGGCCATGGCGGGCGCGACCGCGCCGAAAGCGACTGTGCCGGCCATCAGAATGGCGAATGTCTTGGCGATCATGGCTGTGTCTCCGTTCATTGGAACGGATCGACGTCCTTGCCCCCGATGGGCCGCCAATCCTTCACTAGGTCCCTGTGCCGAGGGTAAGGCGCAGCGCCGGTGAAGGTTCCGGTTGAAAGGCTAGTCTGTCAGCCACTCGACCTTGAAGGTCTCGCCGTCCCAGAGAACGGCGGCCTCTGACCTTTCGGCATAGCCGAACAGCAGGTCGCCCTGCTTCAGGTTCACCTTCGGATGCGGGCAGGGCTGGCTTTTGGCGCCCATGCCCTTGCCGCAGGCGGTCGCGACGCCGTCCTGGGCGCTGGCCAGCTTGAAATAGTCCGGCGGCGAGAACTGCAGCGACAGGCTCGTCAATATGCCCGGAGCGGCGCCCCGGGTGATTTCCAGCTTGTAGATATCGCGCCCGGTCCGGCTGATCCGCGCGGTGTCGGTCAGGCCGTCGTGATCGAAATCGCCCTGGATGGGGCCGGGAATGCTGGCGGCCAGCAGGAACAGCAGGGGCAGGAGCATCGAGACCTCAGGTTGTGAGCAACCCAAGGTTACGTCAGTCCCTGGTGACCGTCATCATGTAGTTGATGTCGCTGTCGCTCGACCGGCTCCAGCGGCCCGACAGGGGTTGTAGGTCACGCCGAACGGACCCTGCATCTGGACCCGCTCGCCGGCCAGGAAGGCGCGCAGCTCTTCGGGCTTGAGGAACTGTTTCCAGTCATGGGTGCCGGGCGGCACCCAGCGCAGCACGTACTCGGCGCCGATCTTGGCCAGGGCCAGGGCCTTCAGGGTGCGATTGAGGGTGGCGACGATCATCAGGCCGCCGGGCTTGAGCAGGCGCGAGCAGGTGCGCAGGAACTCGCCCGGATCGGCCACGTGTTCGATGACCTCCATGGTCAGCACCACGTCGAACGGCCCCGCGCCCTCGGCCAGCAGTTGTTCGGCGGTGGCCGGGCGATAGGTGATCGACAGACCCTGCTCGGCGGCGTGGGTGGCGGCGGTCTTGATGTTCTTTTCCGAGGCGTCAATGGCGGTCACGTCAAAGCCCAGCCGGCTCATCGGCTCGCTCAGCAGCCCGCCGCCGCAGCCGATGTCCAGCAGGCTCAGGCCCTCGAACGGCGCGCGGACATTGCCGTCGCGCCCGAACCGCTCCAGCGCCTGCTCGCGGATGAAGGCCAGCCGGCAGGGGTTGAAGACGTGCAGGGGCGCGAACTTGCCCTTGGGGTCCCACCACTCGGCGGCGATGGCCGAGAACCGCGCCACGTCGGCGGGGTCGATGCTCCAGGAGGCGGGGGCGGTGTCAGGCGAGGCGGCTTGGCTCATGGCTTCTGTCTATCACGACCTTGGCCGCGCGACATCGGCGCGGAAAAAGACACATCGACGACATTGCCGTTGCGCCATTGCGCCGCTAGAAGGCCGGGGCTTGCGCGGCGGGAAGCCATCCGCCGCGCGCGCGCAAGAAAAAACCGCTGTCGTTGAGGGTTTGAAGACGTGTCTCGTCTGGTGATGAAGTTCGGCGGCACCTCCGTGGCCGACCTGGAGCGCATCGCGCGGGTGGGCCGACTGGTCGCCGCCGAAGTGGCGACGGGCAAGCAGGTCGCGGTGGTGGTCTCGGCCATGTCGGGCAAGACCAATGAACTGGTCGCCTGGACCGACGGCGCCGGCCGCGCCGCGCCGGGCCTGCCCGAGTCGGACGACGAGTACGACGCTATCGTCGCCTCGGGCGAACAGGTCACCGCCGGCCTGCTGGCCATGACCCTGCGCCATATGGGCCTGAACGCCCGCTCGTTCCTGGGCTGGCAGGTGCCGATCCTGACCGATACCGCCCACGGCCGCGCCCGCATCGAAGACATTCCGCCGGCCAATCTGGAGGCCTGTTTCGCGGCCGGCCAGATCGCCGTGATCGCCGGCTTCCAGGGCGTCACCCCCGACGGCCGCATCACCACCCTGGGCCGGGGCGGCTCGGACACCAGCGCCGTGGCCATCGCCGCCGCCGTCAAGGGCGCCTGCGACATCTACACCGACGTCGACGGCGTCTATACGACCGATCCCCGCATCGAGAAGAAGGCCCGCAAGCTGGCCAAGATCTCGTACGAGGAAATGCTGGAAATGGCCTCGCTGGGGGCCAAGGTGCTGCAGACCCGCTCGGTCGAGATGGCCATGGCCCATCGCGTCCCGGTGCGGGTGCTGTCGAGTTTCGTCGAACCGGGAGAAGCTCCCGGCCAAGGTACGATCGTCTGCGACGAGGAAGAAATCATGGAAAAGCGCATCGTCTCGGGCGTCGCCTATAGCCGCGACGAAGCCAAGATCACCCTGCTGGGCCTGCCCGATCACCCGGGCGTCTCCTCGCAGATCTTCGGCCGCCTCGCTGACGCCAATGTGAACGTCGACATGATCGTGCAGTCGCGCGCCCGCAGCGCCGACACCGCCAACATGGAGTTCACGGTCGGCAAGCGCGACGCCCAGCGCGCCGTCGAGATCGTCACCGCCGCCCAGAAAGAGATCGGCTTCGAGGCCGTCGCGGTCGACGAGGACGTCTCCAAGGTGTCGGTGATCGGGGTCGGCATGCGCAGCCACGCCGGCGTCGCCCAGTCGATGTTCCAGGCCCTGGCCGAGAAGAACATCAACATCCAGGTCATCTCGACCTCGGAGATCAAGATCAGCGTCCTGATCGACGCCGCCTATACCGAACTGGCCGTTCGCGCCCTGCACGCGGTGTACGGGCTGGATCAGCTGTAGCCTCTTTGCGTCCTTTGAGGCTCACCTGCGGTTGGCGCCTCAGGATGAGGACCGTTTATTGATGTCCTCATCCTGAGGCGCCCGCGCAGCGGGCCTCGAAGGACGCACCGCTTCGCCGTTGCCTAAACGTCGTGTTCTGACGTTATGAAGGCGGCAAGCCTTCACGAGTCCCCCCATGTCCGACGTCTTCAAGTTCGACCCCACCGCCAAGACCGTCACCTTCCACGGCGATGCGGGCCTTGAGCTGCTGTATGATCTGCTGCTGCGCGCCAAGTTCGGCGACGGCTACGAAAAGCCGCTGCTGATCAGCCCCTGGCTGGCGGCCCTGCTCAAGCAACTCGACAAGGCCCTGCCTGACGACGGCCAGTGGTTCCCCGAAAAGCCGGGCCAGCCGATCTTCGACACCGACGACCTGCTGGCCATGGGCGACGCGGTGATCGAGGAGGGCCACACCGTCGGCTGGTGGACGATGACCGCGCCGGAAAAGCGGGCCTATCTGCGCGAGACCATCGCCGCGCCGCACCCTCTGACCGACCTGGAAGTCGCCTTCATCGAGGACGACATCGACGCGGCGCTGGAGCAGGCGCGCCGGCTGGTTCGGGACGCCGCCGAGCCCCTGGCTATGCCGGGTCACGGCTAGCACCCTATAGTCGGCCCATGGGCCACGACCTGACCGCCCCCGCGCAGCTGTCGTTCCGCCGCTACGGCCGGGACGCGCCGCCGCACGTTCACGCCTTCGACCAGATCGTCCTGCCGCGTCGCGGGGTGCTGGAGATGGAGATCGAAGGCCGGGGCGGCCGCGTCGATCCGGGTCGCGCCGCTATTGTCGGTCCCGGCGCCCGCCACGCCTTCGCGGCCAGCGGCGAGAACCTGTTCGTGGTCGCCGATATCGGCCCGGACCTGATGGCGCCCTTCCTGCGCCTGCGCGAGCGGCCCTTCGCCCCGGTGACGGGCGCGGTGCGCGGCCTGCTGGACTTCCTGGCGGGCGAGGCGGCTGGATCCATCGACAGCGGCGTCGCGGCCCTCTGGACCCCGCTGCTGCTGCGTGGGCTGACCGCGGCGCCGCCGAACCTCGATCCGCGCCTGTCGCGCGCCGTGGCGATGATCGAGACCCGCTACGCCCAGCCCCTGACGGTGCGCGACCTGGCCCTTGAAGCCGGCATGAGCCAGAGCCGCTTCTTCGCCGCCTTCGGCGCGGCCCTGGGCCGGACACCGCACGGCTGGCTGGCCGACGCGCGGCTGCGCGCGGCCCAGCGGCTGCTGTCGGACACCACGCTGTCCATCGCCGAGATCGCGGCGCGGACGGGGCACGGAGAACAGAGCGGACTGACGCGGCGGATGAAGGCCGCGCTGGGGGTGACGCCGGGGGGCTGGCGGAGGGGGCGGCGGTAGCGTGTGGGCTATGGGTGGTTAGTCGGAACAAACCCTTACCCGTTCTCCCCGGCGAAGGCCGGGGCCCAGATCGAACCCCGAGAGCTCATTGAGCTTGGCCAAGTCAGAAGGCGCATCATCCCCAGACGCTCAGGCTGAATCTGGGCCCCGGCCTTCGCCGGGGAGGCGGATAGAAGGTCTGGCGCGGACCTCCGCCGCGTCCTCACCGGGTCGAAAGCTGCTCTTCCCGTCAGTCCCCAAAGTGGACGCCCCGCTCATCCTTAAACCTCCGTCATCCCGCGACGTGTTCGCGGGACCCATCGTTCCGCTGCACCGTGAGCGACCGGCGATCCGCCGACCATGAAGCCGACAAATGGGTCCCGTGGACAAGCCACGGGATGACGGGAGTATGGGGATAGAGGGCGCTGTATCCCCGTTCTTTCCAGGATCAAACCCCAACCCGATCAGCAGCTTGTAAAATAGTTGATCGCGCCAATCCTCCGCGCTGAAACCGCCCGCATAATGATCTCACCTGACAGCACGGGAAGGGCGCTCGGCCGGCGACCGTTGCGGCTGTCAGGGGTGATCGAGCGGGAAGCTCAATCGATGGCGGGAGGGGCGCGTTGTGCTCCGGGCCGTCAACCTCGTTGTTCTCTGGCGGCGGTCGGCCGAGGAAAACTAAAACGACGTGACCTCGAGGGTCGAACGAGCAGCAGGCGGGTCCGGAAGGATCAGCAGTCCGGGCGGGAAACGCTATCCCGTCCGCCCGTCGGAGGCTTCAAGGCGGCGAGGCCCCAACAGGGCTCGAGCGCCGCGCGCTTTCGCCAGAACGATCACGCGGAGCGGACGGCTTCGTCGAAACGGTACTTAAAAACACAATCATCCGGACGTCGTCCGGACGCTCCGCGACCCTTCCCACCACCATCGCAGCGAAAGCGCGAGGTCGAGACGCCATGCCCAAGCCTTGTGCCTCAAGGGGCGCAATCCGACCTGGCTGGCGCCCAAAGGAGCCCGCGCCCAGAATCCGGGAGCTTTCGCCAAGCCAGCCACCCCCGCCGCCTGCTAGTTCGAGCTGATGACCGACCCTCGCAAACTTCTCCTGGGCCTGTTGTGCGGCCTGATCGCCGGCGGGTTCTGGGGCGGCGTGTTCCTGGCGCCGATGCTGCTGCACGCGTTCACGCCGCTGCAGATGACCGCCGGGCGGTATCTGGCCTATGGCCTGGCGTCTCTGGTGCTGCTGGCGCCGACGGCCCGGGCGGTGCTGGCGCGGATGACGGCGCGGGACTGGCGCGACCTGGTGCTGCTCAGCCTGCTGGGCAACCTGATCTATTATGTCGGCCTGGCCGTGGCGGTGCAGAACGCCGGCGTGGCGGCCGCCTCGCTGATCATCGGCCTGCTGCCCGTCACGGTGACCCTGGTCGGGGCCAGGCCGGGGGAGGGCGTTCCAGTTCGGCGCCTGGCCGCGCCGCTGGCCCTGCTGGCGGCCGGGGTGGTCTGCATCAATGTCGACGTCTTCCGGGCCGGCGACGGCGCGCCCGTTCCGCGCCTGATCCTGGGCGTGCTGGGGGCGGTGCTGGCCCTGGCGGTCTGGACGGTCTACGCGGTCTGGAACGCCCGCCGCCTGGCCTCGACGCCGCATTTCAACAGCCATGAGTGGTCGCTGCTGACCGGTGTGGTCACCGGGGGGCTGTCGCTGGTGCTGGTTATCCCGGCCTTCGCGCTGACGGGGACGGCGCATGCGCTGGACGCCTGGGCGCTGTTCTGGGGCGTCAGCCTGGCCGTGGCCCTGGGCGCCTCGGTGATCGGCAACGGCCTGTGGAACGCCGCCAGCCGCCTTCTGCCGCTCAGCCTGTCGGGCCAGCTGATCGTGTTCGAGACCCTGTTCGCCCTGCTCTACGGCTTCCTGCATGAGGCGCGCTGGCCCCGGCCGCTTGAGGGCGCGGCGATCGGGCTGATGCTGGCCGGGGTGCTGTGGTCGGTGTCGCTGCATCGGCCGGGGGCGGTGGCTTCCGCCGCTTAAGCTCCCTGCGTCCTTCGAGGCTCGCCTTCGGCTCGCACCTCAGGATGAGGAATTCCGCAACCACGCTCCTCATCCTGAGGCGCCCGCGCAGCGGGCCTCGAAGGACGCACCGCCATCCCCCAAACATGACCGCCACCTGAACATCGCCGTTCAGATCGGGTTCAAGCGCGGTTTGCGACAAAGGTCCCAACAGCGCCGCACCCGGCATCTTCCGGATCTGGCGACGCTTCTCGAAAGGAGCACTGCCATGAAGACCATTTCCAAGACCATCGTCGCCGGCGCCATCACCGCCGCCCTGGTCCTGCCCGCTTCGGGCGCCTTCGCCGGTGAAAAGACCCAGAAGGCCGTCATCGGCGCCGTGATCGGCGGCCTGGCCGGCGCCGCCCTGGGCGACGGCAATAAGAGCGCGATCGCTGTCGGCGCCGTCGCCGGCGCGGCCATCGGCGCCTCGACCGCCAAGAGCAAGAATGACCGCTACGGCTATAACGACGACCGTTACGGCCGTCAGTACCAGACCGGCTACGGCTATCAGACCCGTCCCGCCTACAACACCGGCTACGGCTACAACACCGGCTACAGCAACGGCTATCAGGCCCGTGACACCTATCGCCACGACCGTGGCCATCACTATGGCCAGAACCGCTACGACGCCCGCTATGACCAAGGCTATCGCCGCTAGGTCCTGATCCCGGATCCTTCCCGGCGAAAACTGGCGTCGTCCTTCCCCGTGAAGGGCGGCGCCTTTTTTCGCGTCGCGAGCGAGACAAACTTCGGGCGACCGCTGTGCGGTGCGCGAAATCTGCTATAGCGCCCTGAAGGCCGAAGCGGCTTCTTAACCCATGGCTGCTCCAGTCGGGTTAGACCGCAGTCGGCAGAGAGAGAGCGCAAAGGCGTCATGGCGGCATCCGGCATCGCCGTTCGAGGACCACGAAGTCTGCTTCGGCAGATTCGCGAGGCCATGGCCGGGGGCGGTCCCGCCCAGGCCAAGCTCGACATGGTGGTGCGCACCATCGCCATCTCGATGGTCGCCGAAGTCTGCTCGATCTATCTGCGCCGCGCCTCCAACGATCTTGAGCTGTTCGCCACCGAGGGCCTGGACAAGAGCGCCGTCCACGTCACGCGGATGAAGCCCGGCGAGGGCCTGGTCGGCGAGACCATGCGCATCGGCCGGCCGCTGAACCTGTCGGACGCCGCCAGCCACCCCTCGTTCTCGTACCGCCCTGAAACCGGCGAAGATCCCTATCACGCCTTCCTGGCCGTGCCGTTGCTGCGCGGCGGCCGCTCGATCGGCGTGCTGGTCGTTCAGAACCGCACCGAGCGCGTCTATGGCGAGGAAGAGGTCGAGGACCTCCAGATCATCGCCATGGTGCTGGCCGAGATGGTCAGCTCCAGCGAACTGCTGGGCGCTGACGAGCTCAAGGACGTCGAGCTGGCGCCCCACAAGCCCGAGCGGCTGAAGGGCGCGCGGTTCGCCGAGGGCCTGGCCTATGGCGTGGCCGTGCTGCACGAGCAGCCCGTGGCCCCCGAACAGCTGCTGTCCGATGACGCCGTGGCCGAGGAGGTGCGCCTGAAGGCGGCCGTCACCGCCCTGCAGAGCCAGATCGACGAGATGCTGGAAGGCCAGGGCGGCCTGGTCGGCGCGTCCTACGAGGTGCTCGACACCTACCGGCTGTTCGCCCACGACCGGGGCTGGAACCGGGGCCTGGAAGAGGCCGTGCGCTCGGGCCTGACTGCCGAGGCCGCCGTCGAGCGCGTGCGCTCCGAGCACCGCGCCCGTCTGGGCCAGGCCCGCGACCCCTATCTGCGCGAGCGGCTGCACGACTTGGAAGACCTCAACGACCGGCTGCTGCGCCACCTGTCGGGTGACGTCCACGCCGTGCGCCAGTTGCCCGACGACGCCATCCTGATCGCCCGCAACCTGGGTCCCGCCGACCTGCTGGAATATGACCGCACCAAGCTGAAGGGCATCCTGCTCGAGGAAGGCTCGGCCGCCAGCCACGCCGGCATCGTGGCCCGGGCGTTGGACATCCCGTGCGTCGGCCGTCTGGCCGGCCTGCGCGACCGGGTCAGCGAGGGCGACCACGTGGTGGTCGACGCCGAGACCGCCGAGGCCTGGCTCCGTCCGCGTCCCGATGTGGTCAAGTCGCTGCGCGCCCGGATGGAGGTCCGCGCCCAGCGCAAGGCCGAGTTCGCCCGTCTGCGCGACACGCCGGCCTTCACCAAGGACGGGGCCAAGATCACCCTGCTGATGAACGCGGGCCTGGCCGTCGATCTGGATATCCTGGGCGAGACGGGCGCGGAGGGCATCGGCCTGTTCCGCACCGAGTTCCAGTTCATGGTCGCCGAGGAAATGCCCCGGCTGGAGGCCCAGACGGCGCTCTATGAAAAGGTGCTGGAAGCCGCCAACGGCATGCCGGTCACGTTCCGCACCCTGGATCTGGGCGGCGACAAGCTGCTGCCCTACATGGAGATGGAGCGCGAGGACAATCCGGCCCTCGGCTGGCGCGCCGTGCGCATGGGCCTGGACCGTCCGGCCCTGCTGCGGATGCAGATCCGCGCCCTGATCAAGGCCTCGCAGGGTCGCGAGCTGCGGATCATGTTCCCGCTGGTGGCCAATGTGGACGAGTTCCGCGCCGCTCGCGCCTTCGTCGATCAGGAAGTGGCCTGGGCGCTGAAGCGTGGCCGACCCGCGCCGGCCCGTCTGGACGTCGGAGCCATGATCGAGGCGCCGTCGCTCCTGTGGCACCTTGACGCACTTCTGCCCATGACCGACTTCGTTTCGGTCGGCACCAACGACCTGATGCAGTACCTGTTCGCCGCCGACCGGGGCAATCCCAGGGTGTCGGACCGCTACGATCCGCTGTCGCCGGCGGCCCTCCGCGCGCTGAAAACCATCCAGCAGGCCTGCGAGGATACCGGCACGCCGGTGTCCGTGTGTGGCGAGATGGCGGGGCGGCCGCTTGAAGCTTTCGCCTTGGTGGCCTTGGGCTTTGACCGATTGTCGATGCCGCCGGCCGGCATCGGACCGGTCAAGCAGATGGTGTTGTCCTGCGATCGGGAGGCGGCTCGCCGCAATGTCGAGGCCCTGCTGAAGACCTCCGCCGGATCGCTCCGTGGGGAGATCGAAACCCTGGCGCGCAAGCTCTACGTCGCCGTGTGATTTGGCCCGGCGGTTAATCAAGCTTGGCTGTTAGTGTATTGAATCCCGTAACTTACTTTGATATCCACATTTGAGCGTTAAGGACTTCGTGCGACACGAAGTGGGGTGGGGCTTGGCGTTCGCGCGCTACGCGATTTTTGGGGTGATATAGCCGTAATGCCGCTGGACACGGGTGTTGTCAGGCAATTGCATATGGTCTCCGACGCAGAGCCTGAAGAGGGCTTTGTCGGCGTTGGCCAGCCGTCGGTCGACGAGGGCGTTGATATCGGCGCGGCGCTGCGCGCCGCCCGCACCTTCCGCGGTCTTACCCCCCAGGATGTGGCCGACTCCACGCGCATCCGTCAGAGCTATATCGAGGCGCTGGAGGATCTGCGGCTTGAAGAGCTGCCCTCGCGTCCGTTCACCATCGGCTATGTCCGCGCCTATGCCAACCTGCTGGGTCTGGATGGCGAAGCGGCCGTGCTGCGGTTCAAGAGCGACGTTCCCGACGATGGCGGCGAACTGCGCGCGCCGGTCGGCGTGCGGCGCGAGCGTGATCCGCGCTTCGCCCTGATCCTGGTCGGCGGCCTTCTGGTGGTTGGCGCCATCCTGCTGTGGAACGTGGCGCAACGCGCCATGGCCAAGGACGCCCCCTCCAGCCAGGTGGCGGCCAGCACCGCCGCGCCGCATGCGGCGACCACGCCGAACGGTTCGGCCGTGTCGCTGGGCGCGCCCTTGCCGGCCCCGGTGGAATCCACCACGCCGGAGCCTTACAAGACCCCCGGTCTCGACGACGCCGCCGCCAATGGCGGCTCGGCCGACGCCGCCAACGCCGCTTCCAAGGCGCGGGCTACGGCTCTGGCCGCCAGCGGTCCGGTCGCGCCCGACGCGGCCCAGGTCGCGGCGCTCGGCTCGGCGTTCAAGCCTCGGGGCGTGGTCCATGGCGCGGCCCCAGGCGACGCCTCGGGCGTGATCATCCAGGCCCGCAAGCCCGCCACCCTGGTGGTGCGCGGCGCCGACGGCTCGGTGTTCTTCGCCCGTCAGCTCAACGCCGGCGAGGCCTATCGCGCCCCGCGCACCGGCGGCCTGATCGCCGATGTCTCCGACCCCACTTTGTTCGACGTCTATTCTAACGGCGCCCTGACTGGCCGCCTGATCTCGGCGCAGACGGCGCTGAGCAAGCTGCTGAAGCCGGTCGCAGCGCCGGCTCCGTCGGCCGGCTGATCCCTGAGCGCCGTCTAGAAGACGGCGCGAACCTTCCATGACGGCCTTGGGTTCCGACCGCAAAGGCCCTAGATTGATCCCATGGCCGCAGATCACACTCACCTTCGTCCCTGGCGCATGATCGAGCGCCGCAAGTCGCGCAAGATCCGCGTCGGCAATGTCGAGGTCGGGGGCGATGCGCCCATCACCGTCCAGTCGATGACCAACACCCTGACCAGCGACGCCGCCGCGACGCTGGAGCAGATCCGTCAACTGGAAGAGGCCGGCGCCGACATCGTTCGCGTCAGCTGTCCCGACACCGACAGCACGGCTGCCTTCAAGACCATCGCCCGCGAGTCCCGCGTGCCGCTGGTGGCCGACATCCACTTTCACTACAAGCGCGGCATCGAAGCGGCCCAGGCTGGCGCGGCCTGTCTGCGGATCAATCCGGGCAATATCGGCAGCCCCGACCGCGTGCGCGACGTCATCCAGGCGGCCCGCGATTACGGCTGCTCGATGCGGATCGGCGTCAATGCCGGCTCGCTGGAACGCGAGCTGCTGGAAAAGTACGGCGAGCCGTGCCCCGACGCCATGGTCGAGAGCGCCCTGAACCACGCCCGCATCCTGCAGGACCACGACTTCCACGAGTTCAAGATCAGCGTGAAGGCATCCGACCCGTTCATGACGGTGGCGGCCTATCACCAGCTGTCCGAGCGGATCGACTGCCCGCTGCACCTGGGCGTCACCGAGGCCGGCGCCCTGCGCACCGGCACGGTGAAGTCGTCGATCGGAATCGGCTCGATGCTGTGGGCCGGTATCGGCGACACCATCCGCGTGTCGCTTGCCGCCGACCCGGTGGAAGAGATCAAGGTCGGCTTTGATATCCTGAAGTCGCTAGGCCTGCGGCACCGCGGCGTCAATATCATCGCCTGTCCGTCCTGCGCGCGTCAGGGCTTCAACGTCATCAAGACGGTGGAGGCCCTGGAGGAGCGCCTGGCCCACATCAGTCAGCCCATGTCGCTGTCGATCATCGGCTGCGTGGTCAACGGCCCTGGCGAGGCCCTGATGACCGATCTGGGCTTCACCGGCGGCGGTGCAGGCTCCGGCATGGTCTACATGGCCGGCAAGCCCGACCACAAGCAGTCCAACGACGGCATGATCGAGCACATCGTCGAGCTGGTCGAAAAGCGCGCCGCCGAGTTGAAGGCGGCCGCCGACGCCGAGGCGATCGCGGCGGAGTAGGCCGGGATTACCGCGTCGTAACTGGAGCCGGCGGCTCTGGCGGTGTCTGTTGTGGCGTCCTGTTTCCGGAGTCGCCATGAAATCCCTCGCTGTCGCGTCCGCGCTCGCCCTGCTTGTCACTCTGGGCGCGCCCTCGGCCCATGCCGCTGTCACGCCGGTGCCGGTCGGCGAGCCCCTGGCGCGGTTCGACAGGATCAAGCCCGGCGTGCACCGCTATCTGCGCTACAAGCAGACGGGCGAAACCCTGACGCCCGTGGACATCTGGACCCGCGAAATCCGCTTCGAGTCCAAGGACGGGCGCGACCGGCTGCATATCGCCCAGCACTGGGACAGCGGAACCACGCCTGCGGCCAAGACTATGGATTCCTGGTTCGAACTGGGCACCTTCGCGCCGATCAGCCATGTCCGCCACTCCACGAAGGACGGCCAGACCAAGGTCGAGGGCTTCGCGTTCACGGCCGACCGGGTCGTCGGCCTGTCGGACCTGCCTGACAACGCCGCCAAGGCCTATGACGTCGCCGCGCCGGGGCGGACCTTCAACTTCGAGACCGACATGGAGCTCCTGCAGGCCCTGCCGCTGAAGGCGGGCTTCGAGGCCAGTATCAACTTCCTGCATCCGGGCGGCGGTGACCCGGCGCCGTATCTGTTCAAGGTGACAGGCTCCGAAGTGCTGAGCACGCCGGCCGGCGGCAGGATCGACTGCTGGGTGATGACCACCGACTACAACCGCCCCGAATTCCCCGCGACCCGCTTCTGGCTGGCCAAGGACAGCCAGGTGATGGTCAAGGCCGTCTCGCCCCTTCCCGATGGGTCGGCGGTCGTGAAGGTGCTGCTCTACTAGGCCTCGGCCAGGGTGGTGCTGATCGGGACGCCGCCCTTGATGGCCAGGGTCACCGGCGTGCGCTCGGCCACATCGGCCAGCCGGGTCCGCTGATCGTCGCTCAGAGGGCCATGCGGAACCAGCTCGCGGTCGATGCGCGGCGGGGTTTCGCCGCCGTGATAGTGCAGGCGAACGTCCAGCGCCTCCAGCGGCCAGGCCTTGTGCTCGGCGTACATCTTCAGGGTGATCGCGGTGCAGGCGCCCAGGGACGATAGCAGCAGGTCGAACGGGGCGGGGCCGGCGTCGGCGCCGTTCAGCTTTTCCGGCTCGTCGGCCGTCAGGCTATGGCGGCCGGTGGTGATCGTCGTGGCGTAGCGGGTTTCGCCGATGCGGGCGGTGGCGGTCGCCATAGCGGCTCCTGAGCTTGGGTCTGGGTTGGCAGTCTGGCGCGAGTCGGGCCGCTAGATCACCGCCCGCGCCCGTTCGTCGACATCGGCCACCGCCGCCGCCACGATCCGCAGGCCGCGCTCCAGCTCGTCGCGATCCCGCGCCGCGCCCAGGCACAGCCGCACGCCGGTGGTCAGGCCCGGCTCGACCACCGGGGCCGAGGGGGGGGTCAGTTCGACGCCGCCGCGCAGGGCGCGGCCCGCCAACCGCTCGGCGTCCAGCTCCGACATCGGCAGCCAGACGTGCGGGGCGCTGGGCGACACGGGCGCCTCGATGGCACCGCCCAGGATCTCGCGCGCCAGGGTCAGGCGCGCGGTCATCTCGGCCACCACTTCGGCGGCGATGGTGTCCGCAACGCCATCCTCGATCCACTGGGTGGCGATCAGTCCTCCGAAGGCCGGCGGCGCGTAGGCCAGGGCGCGGACGGCCCGTAGCACTCGGTCGATGTGGTCGCCGGGCGGGACGATCAGAAAGCCGTGGCGCAGGCCCGGGGCCAGCGACTTCGAGACCGCCGAGACGTGGAAGGTGGCCGAGCGCCAGCACCGCGAAGGGCGGCGGGGCGTCCGGGGCATAGACCGCGTAGATGTCGTCCTCGATCAGCAGCAGATCATGCTTGCGGGCCACGGCGATGATCTGGGCGCGGCGGCCGGCGCTCATGATCCTGCCCGTCGGGTTCTGCAGGGTGGGCTGGATGGCCACGGCCCGGTAGGCGCCGGTGGCGGCAGCCTCGTCCAGGACGTCGGGGCGCAGGCCTTGGGCGTCCATCGCCAGGCCCTTCAGCCGATAGCCCGCGTGCTCCGCCAGCGCCTTGACGCCATAGAAGGTCGAGGCTTCGCACAGCACCGTATCACCCGGACGGGCCACGGCGCCGAAGGCCAGGGTCAGGGCCTGCTGGGCGCCGGCGGTACAGACCAGCCGCGTCCAGTCGGCCCCGGTCAGTCCGCCGCGTTCCAGCCAGGCTGCGCCGGCCCGGCGCTGGACCTCCATCCCGGCCGAGGGCGAATAGCCCAGATGCTCGAACAGGTCGGGGCGCTTTCGCAGACGGTTCAGGGTGTCGGCGAGGCGTGCTTCCGCCGGGCTGCTTGGCGCGATGTTGTGGAACAGGTTGATCAGCCCGCTGTCGGGAGCGCGGGCTGGCTTGGTCGCCGCCCCGCCGCGCACGAAGCTGCCGCGCCCGACATGGGCGTCGACCAGGCCCGCCTTCTCGGCCTCGACATAGGCGCGGGTGACTGTGCCCAGGCCCAGCCCCAGACGGTGGGCCAGATCACGCTGCGGCGGCAGGCGCGCTCCGGCGGCCAGGGCTCCCGAGGCGACATCGGCGCGCAGGGCGTCGACCAGGCGCTCATAGATCGGCGCGTCGCCCTCAAGGAGCGTGGGGGTCCAGACCGACATGGCGGCTCCGTAATTGTCATCATGACAATACTTATTTTGACTCATGGATCAATCGGGAACATCACGATGACATTCCTGAAAGGAGCTCGCCGTGACCCCCGATCTGCTACTCGCCTTCGTTCTGTTCGCCTTCGCCACAGCCGGTACGCCCGGTCCCAACAACATGATGCTGCTGGCGTCGGGGGCGAACTTCGGGTTTCGCCGCACCATCCTGCACATCCTGGGGATCAGCGCGGGCCTGGGCGTGATGGTGGTAGCGATGGGCTGGGGCCTGTCGGGTGCGTTCCGGGCCTTCCCCGTCCTGCACGAGATCCTCAAGTGGGTCGGCGCGGCCTACATGCTGTGGCTGGCCTGGAAGATCGCTACGGCGACCGGCATCAATGACAAGGCGGCCAGCGGCCAGCCCATGACCTTTCTGCAGGCTGCGGGATTCCAGTGGCTCAATCCTAAGGCCTGGGCCATGGCGGTGGGCGCGGCCACCACCTACACGCCAGAGGGCAGTGGTTCTGAGACCGTGCTGCTGCTGGCGGGAACCTTCATGCTGGTGGGCGCGCCCTGCAGCGCCGCCTGGGCGGGCTTTGGCCAGGCCATGCGGCGGTTTCTGGATCGCCCCGCCGTCCTGCGCGGGTTCAATGTGACCATGGCCGCGCTTCTGGTCGCCTCGCTCTACCCCCTGTTTGTCGACCATCCAGCCAGGCCCGTCCCGGCCCCGCGCGAGGTGGCGACGGACCTTCCTCTGTTGCCGTTGGTGCGCTCGCACGGTTGATGCTTGCGCGGGCGGGGCGGCGCGGGCCACCTTCGGACCTTAAGCCGGAGCTGCCCATGCGCCTGATCCTCGTCCTCGCCGCCGCCCTGCTGCTGGGCCTGGTCGCCACCGCCGGCGCTGTCGCTCAGGATCTCAAGGTCACGGTGGCCGGTCGGGACTCGGTGGTGCTGAGCCCCGCCGAGGTCGCGGCCCTGCCACGCGCCAAGGCGACCATCACCGTCAAGGGCGCCAGCGTCGTTTATGAAGGGGCCTTGCTGCACGAGGTGCTGCTGAAGGCCGGCGTCGTCTCGGGCGAGCGACTGATGGGGCGATATCTCAATCAGGTGGTGGTGATCCGCGCTTCCGACGGCTTCACCAGCATGCTGTCCATCGCCGAGACCGACCCTGTCTACCGCGCCAATCCGGTGGTCCTCGCCGACACCGTCAACGGCAAGCCGCTGGACGCGCGCGAGGGGCCCTATCGGGTGGTGGTCGATGGCGACCTGAGGCCTTCGCGCGCGCCCCGGGCCGTGGTGGCGATCGAGGTCAAGGCCGGGTTCTGAGACGGCGGACGGGAGGATATCGGAGCCATGAGTTCATTCTACGACCGCTACATCCTGCCCCGCGTCATACGCTGCGCCTGCGGCGCCGGCGCGATCGCCAAGCAACGCGCCAAGGTCGCGCCTCGGGCTGAGGGGCGGGTTCTGGAACTGGGGATCGGCGGCGGGCTGAACCTGGCCTTCTACGATCCGGCCAAGGTGGCCAGCGTCACCGGTGTCGATCCGTCACCGGGCTTGCGGGACCTGGCTCTGGCCGCGCCGCGCGCCGAGGGCCTGAAAGTTGAGGTCCTGGCCGGCGAGGCCGAGCACCTGCCTTTCGACGATCACAGCTTCGATACGGTGGTCTGCACCTTCACCCTCTGCTCGGTCCACACGCCGGCCGCCGTGCTGGCGGAGACGCGGCGGGTGCTCAAGCCCTCCGGCCGCTTTCTCTTTTGCGAGCACGGCCTGGCGCCGGATCCCGAGGTCGCGCGCTGGCAGGGACGGATCGAGCCGTTCTGGACGCCGCTGGCCGGCGGCTGCCATCTGACCCGCCCCGTCGGCGCGGCGATTCAGGGGGCGGGCTTCGTGGTCGATGAAATCCAGACCTTCTACATGCCCAAGGCGCCCCGGCCGCTGGGCTGGTGCGAGCTGGGCGTCGCGCGCGCGCCTGAAAGCGCCGTCCCTTGCTCTTCCTCGATCTGCGGCGTCAGCCGCCCAGGAGCTTCCGTGTCAGAGACTGCTACCCCAGCCGCAAACGCCGCCCAGATCGACTATTGGAACGCATCGGTCGGTCACACCTGGGCCCGGTTCCAGGCGCAACTGGACCGGCAGATCGCGCCGCTGGGACAGGAGGCCCTGCGGGTGCTGGCGCCACGCGCCGGTGAGCGAATTCTGGATATCGGCTGTGGCTGCGGGCAAACCACCATGGATCTCGCCGCGTGGGTCGGCGGCGCCGGTCATGTCACGGGCGTCGACATCTCCGAGCCGATGCTGGAGGTGGCGCGGGCGCGTCCGCGTCCGGCGGGGGCGGCTCCGGCTGACTTTCTGCGGAGCGACGCCCAGACCGCCGACCTGGGCGAGGGCGCTTTCGACGGCGTGTTCTCACGCTTTGGCGTGATGTTCTTCAGCGACCCGACCGCCGCTTTCGCCAATCTTCGCAAGGCGCTGAAGCGCGACGGACGCCTGGCCTTCGTGTGCTGGCGGCCCTATGCGGAGAACCTCTGGATGAGGGCGCCGATGGAAGCGGCCCAGCCTTTCCTGCCGCCGATCCAGCCCACCGATCCGACAGCGCCCGGGCCCTTCGCCTTCGCCGATCCGCAAAGGGTTCAATTGATCCTGCGGGCCGCCGGTTTCGACCAGATCAGCATAACGCCCTTCGACGCCATGATCGGCGGCGGCGCCCTTGAGGAGACCATTGACCTGACCTTCCGCGTCGGTCCTCTGGGTTCGGCTCTCAGGGAGGCTCCGGATCTGGCGCCGACCGTCCGCGAGGCGGTTCGGGCCTGTCTTTCTCAATACGACACGCCGCAGGGCGTTCTGATGCCAGCTGCGGTCTGGATCGTCCAAGCGGCCCTGTGACCTCGTCGGTTGGACGGGCGCCCCTCCCCACCAGCGGGGAGGGGGTCTGGATCAGGCGAAGGGGCCTAGATAGTCCAGCTTGCCGACCGCAACACCTTGGTGGCGCAGGATCCCGTAGGCGGTGGTGAGGTGGAAGTAGAAGTTGGGCAGGACGAAGCCCAGCAGGCAGTCCTCGCCGGACATCTTCGCCTCGAACGGCCCCGCCTTCAGCGTGACTTCCCGGGCGTCGGCGCCGTCGAAGGCGGCCGGATCGACGCTCTCAAGGAAGGCGATCGTCGCGGCGACGCGGGCCTTGAGGTCGGCGAAGGTCACTTCATCATCGGCCATGGCGGGCGGGGTCACATCGGTCAGGCGGCCGATCGCGCCTTTGGCGGCGTCGGAGATCCGTTGGATCTGGCCCACGAGGGGCAGCATGTCTGGCGCGAGGCGCGCGCCGGTCAATCCGGCCGGGTCCTGGCCCGAGGCCTCGGCATGGGTCTCGCCCTTTTCCAGCAGGGTGTTGAGAATCTTCAGGCCGCGGACCAGCACGGGAACCGTGGCGCGATACATCGAAGGCATGGGCAACTCCGGATACGCGAGCGGCCAGCTTGGCCGTCGGGAGTTTCGTAGATGGGGGCGCGGGCGGCGTTTGCATCCCGAAGGAAGCGTCCGGCGCCGCCATCCCATGTCAGCGGCGACGCCGCCGTTACCGGGACGATGATCTATCCGAAGGCGTCGCGCCCGCGCCGGGGTGACGTCGCGCGCTTCGAGGGGTACAGAGACCGCCCGATCCCCCTCAAGCGTGACGTCACCCCTTGCGACTGCCCCAGGCCCGACTCGACCAGGTTCTCGACCGTTTCCGCGAAGTGGAGGCCCGCATGGGCGCCGCCAGCGACGGAGCCGAGATCGTCAAGCTCTCCAAGGAGCACGCCGAACTGCGTCCGGTGGCCGAGGCAGTGCAGACCCTGGCCAAGCTGGCCGCTGACCGCGCGGGCCTGGAAGAAATGGCCAGCGATCCGGACATGGCCGATATGGTCCGCGACGAGATGCAGGCCCTGGACGACAAGCTGCCGATCCTGGAGCACGAGCTGGCCCTGATGTTGGCGCCCAAGGACAAGGACGAGAACGCTTCGGCCATTCTGGAAGTCCGGGCCGGCACCGGCGGCGACGAAGCGGCCCTGTTCGCCGGCGACCTGTTCCGCATGTACCAGCGCTACGCCACGCTGCAGGGCTGGAAGGTCGAGATCGACAGCGTCTCGGAAGGCGAAATGGGCGGCTACAAGGAAATCATCGCCTCGGTCACCGGCGACGGCGTGTTCGGCCGCTGGAAGTTCGAGAGCGGCGTGCACCGCGTACAGCGCGTGCCAGCCACCGAGGCGCAAGGCCGCATCCACACCTCGGCCGCCACCGTCGCGGTGCTGCCCGAGGTCGAGGATGTCGAGATCGAGATCAACGAAAGCGACATCCGCATCGACACCTACCGCTCGTCGGGCGCCGGCGGTCAGCACGTCAACAAGACCGACTCCGCCGTCCGCATCACCCACCTGCCCACGGGCGTGGTTGTGACCTCGTCGGAAAAGTCGCAGCACCAGAACCGCGCCCGGGCGATGAAGAACCTGAAGGCGCGCCTCTACGACATGCAGCGCGAGGCTCTCGACACCGCCCGCTCCGACGCGCGCAAGGGTCAGGTGGGCAGCGGCGATCGCTCCGAACGCATCCGCACCTACAACTTCCCGCAAGGCCGGGTCACCGATCACCGCATCAACCTGACCCTCTACAATCTGGCGCGGGTGATCGAAGGCGACTCGCTGGACGACATTATCAAGCCGCTGATCGCCGAAGATCAGGCCGCGCGCCTGGCCACCCTCGAAGACGGCTACACCTGATGGCCTTCACCCGCACCTATGACGAGGACGAGCCCCAGCGCGTCAACAAGTGGCTGGCCCAGAGCGGTGTCTGCTCACGTCGCGAGGCCGAGGCCCTGATCGCCGACGGCCTAGTGTCGATCGACGGCGAGGTGGTCGAGGACGTCGGCCGCAAGATCCTGAGCGGCCAGACCCTGGTGCTGGCCGACCGCGCCACCAACAAGCTGGATTCCAGCCTGACGGTGATGATCCACAAGCCCGTGGGCATCGTCTCGTCCCAGCCCGATCCCGGCCAGATCCCGGCCGTGCGGCTGCTGAAGCGCGAGACCCTTTGGGCGCATGAGGCGGTGATCCCCAACTTCAGCAACCGCCTGGCCCCGGTGGGGCGGCTGGACATGGACTCGCGCGGCCTGCTGCTGATGTCCGAGGACGGCGTGGTGGCCAAGGCCGTGATCGGTCCGCAGTCGGAGCTGGAAAAGGAATACCGCGTCGCCATCATGGGCGAGATCACCGAGGAGAAGTTGGAGCTGATGCGCTTCGGCCTCGAACTGGACGGCCGCGAACTGCGCCCGGCCCATGTGGAGGTGATCTCCGACCAGCGTATCCAGGTGATCTTGCAGGAAGGCCGCAACCGCCAGATCCGCCGGATGTGCGAACTTCTGGAGTGGAAGGTCGTGGACCTGTTCCGCGTCCGCGTCGGCCCCATCACCCTGGGCGACATGCCCGAGGGAACCTGGCGCCCGATCACCGCCGAGGAGCGCGCGGCGCTGATCGCGGGGTAGTCCGGGCAAGGCCCGATCGCGTCCTCTGGCCGCCAGCCAACCTCAGTCCGCGAGCGTCGCCCCGGACGAGGCTGTGCCTTGGGCGTCCTTCAGGTCCAGCCAGTCGGTATAGGGCAGGCCATAGGCGCGATCGAAGAACTCGGCCTGGAAGCGGAAGGGCAGGTTGGCGTCGCTGTTCCACAGCATGACGATGCCGGTCTTGGTCGCGGGGTCGAACATCATCGTCGAGCGATAGCCCGACACCCCGCCGCTGTGGCCGATCAACCTGTGACCCTTGTAGGTGAAGCTGCGGATGCCCAGGCCATAGCCGGCATGGCTCAGCGCCCGCGCGATCGGCAGCCGGCCGTAGGGACTGGCGGTGGCCACGCGTGCTTGCTGGGCGGCCTCGAGCACCGGCGCGGGCAGGACGTCGGGTCGCAAGCCCATCTGCGCCTGCATCCACAGGGCCAGGTCGGCGATGGTGGAATTCACGCCCGCCGCCGAGGGCAGTCGGTAATAGGCTTCGGACAGAGTCAGGGTCTTGCCGTTGCGGTGCGGCTTGGCCCAGGCGGGGGCGCCGATCAGGCCCGCCGCGCCGATCGAGGCGGTGGTCATGCCCAGGGGCTCAAACAGACGTCTTTTGACCGTTTGGTCATAGGCCTCGCCGGTGCGGGCCCGGATCACCTCGGTGATCGTGTCATAGGCGATGTTCTGATAGCTGTGGCAGGTGCCCGGCGCGCAGGCCTCGGGCACGGCGGCCAGGGCGGCGCGGATCACGGACGGATCCTGACCATCCTCGAGCCGGTCGTCATAGGCGTTCTTGGGCAGGCCGGTGCGTTGCGACAGAAGCTGCTCGACCGTCAGGCTGCGCTGGGCGTCGCCGGGCAGGCGCAGGCTGGTGTGGAACACGTCCACTGGGTCAGACAGCGAGAACACGCCATCGGCCGCCAGCCGGGCGCTCAGCGTGCCCGACACAGTCTTCGACAGCGAGGCCCAGCGAAACACCGTCCCGGCGTCAACCGGCTGACCGTGCTCGGCCGCAGTGCGGCCATAGCCGCGCACGAACGACAGCCTGCCGTTCTCGACCACGGCCACCGCCAGACCCTCCATAGACCGGTCGGTCATCATGGCGTCCAGGCGATGATCCAGCGCCCGATAGTCGATCGCGCCGCGCCACTCGGAGGGCTGGGTGGGCAAGTGAAGCGGGCGTCGGGGCGCTAGCGAAGCGCCGGCCCTGGCGGCCGACGCCTTGGCGTGAGGACCGATCACGTGGGTCAGCGTCATGGCGCCCAGCAGGAGCGCCAAGGGCGCCACGCCGACGGCCAGCCAGGTCAGGCGCCGCCGTCCGGTTTTCAAGCCCTGTTCGCCCGCATCCGGCACTGGTGATCAACTCTCGAGGCAGGCGCGCAAATCACGGGATCAAACCCATCGCCACCCACCCTTATTGGCCTCTGGACCCTCGCAGGTAAACGGCAAATCCGGGGCTGCGACGCGGCATCCGGGCGGACGATAGTTTTCGGGCGCCGCGTGATTGATTGTCGAAATGCAGCCGCCAGCGCTTAGGGCCGCCACTCGCCCGACAGGATAGCCCGCTCGGCGGCCTCCAGCGGCAAGTCGCGACCGGCGCGGATGGCCTCCAGCGTCTGGGCCACCGGGCGATCGGGTCTGACCCCTACGCCCTCCAGTCGTCTCCCGTCCGGCGTGCGATAGTCGGCGACCGCCACGATCACTTGGCCGCCGTCTGGCAGACGATAGCTGCGCGAGGTCAGGACCGCTCCAGCCGTCTCCGTCCCCACCAGCAGCGCGCGGCGGTGATGGCGCATCACGGCCGCAGTGATCTCGGCGGCGCTGGCGCTGGCGGGACCGATCAGGACCACCAGTGGTCCGTCATAGCGCACCTTTGAGGCCTTCGACCGCCGCGCCCTCGCCTTGCTGTGGGCCACCTGGGTTCCCATCGCCGAGTCGGGGCGAAGGAAGTCGCTGACGATCCTGGTCTCGACCCAGATCTCGCCGCCGCCGTTGTGGCGCAGGTCCAGCACCAACCCCTTGGCCGGCGCGGCGGCCAGGGCGTCGTCCAGCCACCGCAGGCTCTCGCGGTTGAAGCTGTCGAAGCGCAGGACCCGCACCCCACTCGGCAGGTCCACGCGCTGAAGGGGAGGCCGTTCCGGTCGATCCTCAATGTCGTAGGCAACCTGGCGAGGCGCGCTCCCCGGGGTGCTCAGGGTCATGCGCGCATGGGGGCATCCGTTCTTGCGGCTGGCGATCGTGAAGCTGTGGATAATGTCGCCGGGCGCGATCCCGGCCCGCTCGGCGGCGCTGTCCCGGCTGACATCGGCCACCCGCATCCGCTGGTCGGCGCCGCGCCGGACCGTGGCCAGTTCGACGCCCGGGTTCAGCTTGAAATAGAGCCCGCCGCAGCCGTACAGCTTCTTTGAGGTCGGGGCGGGGCCGGCCTTGGCCGCGCTCGTCGCCGGCCGCAGCTGAGGCGGGGGCAGGGATGGTGTCGGCATGCTCACCCCCAGATGAGACGCCCCGATCGCGTTGAGCATGTTGGTCAGCACGTTGATATAGAGCTCGGCCTCATGCCGCGCGGCCCTGCCTCTAGGCCGATAGACATCGCGCAGTTGTCGCCAGCGTTTGTGATCAAAGTCGGCCGCGTAGTATTTGCGATCCACCGTGTTCCAGACCGCGTCGAAGACCTTTTCGTTGCGTGCGATCCGCGCCGCCACGGGGTCTCGCCGCGCGCGCTCGGCCTCCCAGGCCTTCAGGCCGATCAGGCCCGCGCCGCCAAGGACCAGGGTCCCGATGACCGCGACCGCTACCCACCAACGCCTGCGCACCCAAAACCACCCCCGGTTGAGAGGTCAGGCTAATCCAAACCTTTGCATAGGCGCAAGGCGAGGCGGGGCTTACGGCAGGTCGTCGGCCGGTTTCGCTATGCGGTGCGGTTGAGCCTAAAGCGCCAGCTCGACGCGAACGGTGCTGGCGATGAAACCGCCGCCCAGAACGCGGTCGGGATCGGCGGGGTCGTACAGCACGCAGGCCTGGCCGGGCGCGACGCCTTCCTCGTGGGTGTCGAACACGACGCGAAGCTCGCCGTCCACCATCGCCAGGCGGCCCGGCACGGGTTCGCGCGTCGAGCGTACGCGGGCCAGCACGGGCTGGCCGCTCTCGGCGGCGGCTTCTAGGCTGTCCTGGCCGCCCAGCCAGTTGCCTTCCTTCAGCACCAGCGAGGCGGTCAGCAGCGCTTCGCGAGGGCCAACGATCACCTGGCGCTTGTCGGCGTCGATGCGGACCACGAACAGCGGATCGCCAACGGCGACATTGAGCCCCCGGCGTTGGCCGATGGTGTAGCGGGTCACGCCCTCGTGGCTGCCCAGCACGCGGCCGTCCATGTGGACGATGTCGCCGGGCAGCGCGCCCTGCGGCCGGATCCGGTCGATCACGGTCGTATATTTGCCCTCGGGGACGAAGCAGATGTCCTGGCTGTCTGGCTTGTCGGCGATGGCCAGGCCCAGCTCGGCGGCGACGCGGCGCACCTCGCTCTTGGGCATGTCGCCCAGCGGGAAGCGCAGGAAGTCCAGCTGGTCGCGCGTGGTGGCGAACAGGAAATAGCTCTGGTCCTTGGACGGATCGCCGGCCCGGCGCAGTTGTGGCCTGTTTCCGGACATGCCGCGCTGAACGTAGTGGCCGGTGGCCATGGCCTCGGCGCCCAGGTCGCGGGCGACGTCCAGCAGGTCGCGGAACTTGACCGTCTGGTTGCAGCGCACGCAGGGGATCGGCGTCTCGCCGCGCAGATAGGCGTCGGCGAACTCCTCGATCACCTGCTCCTTGAAGCGGCTTTCATAGTCCAGGACATAGTGCGGGATGCCGATGCGCTCTGCGGCCATGCGGGCGTCCAGGATGTCCTGGCCTGCGCAGCAGGCGCCCTTCTTGGCGATGGCCGCGCCGTGGTCATAGAGCTGCAGCGTGACGCCGACGACGTCATAGCCGGCGCGGGCCAGCAGGGCGGCGGTCACCGTGGAATCCACGCCGCCCGACATCGCCACCACGACGCGCGCGCCGGTCGGCAGGCCCACGGCCTCGCGCGCCATGGCCACCGCGCGGTCGGCCAGGACCTCTGGCAGAGTTCCGTCCAGCGAAGGGCTGTCAAAAAGCGTCGTGTCGGCGTCCATCGCGGCCATATAGCGCCTTGGGGCCGGCTTTGCGAGGTTTGGCCCTACTTGAGTACGTTCAGCAGCGAAGAGGCCTGCAGGCTGGAGAACACCTGGGCCGAGGCCTGCACGGCCAGTTGCGCCGCCTCCAGCCGGGTGACTGCCTGGGCCATGTCGACGTCGGTGATGCCGCCGACCATGGTGGTCAGGGTGTCGGCCTGGTCCTGCAGATCGACCTTGGCGTTGTCGAAACGGTTCTGGATCAGGCCGTTCTTGCCCTGGGCGGTCACTGTTCCGGTGTAGGCGGTCTGGAAGGTGTTCAGCATGCCTTTCAGGAACTGGTTCTGTGCGTCGGTCAGGTTGCCGGTGAACGGACCATTGGCGTCGACATAGGCCTGTACCTGCTTGAACGCGTCGAATACGCCGGTGCCCAACTGGTCGGCGAGCATTCCCGTCTGCACCGAGGTCTGCTCGTCGATGCGGCTGGTCTGGATATACTCGTCGTTGTGGAACAGCGAGGCGGTGGTCGGAGCGGCCGTAAGGTCGGCCAGCGATGTCGCCGAGGTTGGGGCCGTGTCGGTCTGGCCGCCGGCGAACACGTACCGACCGTTCGACTTGGTGTTCAGGCCCTGCACGGCGTCGCCGAACGCCGCCTGAAGCTGCTGCATCAGGGTCTGGGCGTTGCCGGCCGCCATGGCGTTGGCGATCGCCGCGCGGGCGTTTTCGGCCGAGCCCGCCAGCTGGTTGATGCCGGCTTCCTGCATGTCCAGCCGGTTGGAGACCAGCTTGGTCTGGTCGAGCAGGCCGTCGATCTTGGCCTGGGCGCTGCGCATGGCGGTCAACACCTCGGCGTTCTTGGAATAGCCCTTCAGGTCCTTGGCGACCTTCTGGCTGGAGACCTGCTCGCCCAGGGTGTTCTGGCGGATCTGGGCCAGCATCAGGTTGCTGGTCATCACGGCGTAGTTGGAGACGGTGGAGACGCGGGTCATCGCTTATCTCGTCATGTTTGTGAGGACATCGAACATGTCCTTGGTCGCCTGGATCAGGCGGGCGGAAGCGTTGAACGCCTGCTGATAGGTGGTGAGGTTGATCAGTTCCTCGTCCAGATTGACCCCCTCCTGCGACTTGCGCTGGGTGTCGACCTCGACATTGACGGCGTCGGCGGCGTCCTTGCGGCTGGTCGCCGCGGCAGCCTTGCGCGCGATCGAACCCCCGAAGTCGGCGCCGTAGCGCAGCAGGCTGGTCGAGGCCGCGCCAGTCCCGCCGGCCGCCGAAAAATTGGTCGTGTTGTCACCGGCCTTGGCCATGGCCAGGGCCCCGCGACCATCGCCAACGGCCAGGGCAATCGCGCCGACGCCAGCCGACAGGTTCAGCTTGGCGAAGGGCAGGCGGTTGGGGTCTTGATCCATCAGCGTGTTGACGCTGAAGCGCTCGCCCCGCGTGGCGCGCTCGGTAGGGCCCACGCCGAACAACTCGGTGATTGAGGGGCCGCCGGTGCCGCGCTCGGTGTCGTCTGACACCACCGACAGCGTGACGGGCGCGCCGGTATAGCTCGTGAAGTTCATCTGCCCTTTTGAATCGAGGGCGAAGTTCCCATAGAGGCCGACGCCGCTGTTGCGGTTGTTCAGGGCGTCCATCAGGTCCTGCATCGTGGTCCCGGCGGGCACCGAGATGTTGACGTCGCGGATCCGGCCGCCCTCGACATCGGTCAGACGCAGACTGATGACGTCGCCGGGCGTGAAGCCGTGCGGGTCGGTGGTCGTCAGGCCGGTCTCGTAAGGCGAGTAGCCGTTGGACTGAACGATATCGTTGAGGCCGAAGAAGTGGCTGAAGCCCTTGCCGGCCTTGCTCGTCGGGTTGGTGGCGTCATCGGCCACGACCACGCCCTTGCCGCCACTGGCGTTGAGGCTGAGCACGCCGCCATTGAACGAGGCCGTGCCCTGACCGCCCAGGGCGGTGTTCAGTTGTGCGATGAAGTTGGCGCTGGTGAAGGCGGGGCCCGCCGCGCCGTTGATGGTCATCGTGCCGGCGCTGAAGTCGACGTTGACCCGGCGCTGGATGACGCCACTGGAGTCGGTCAGGGCGATCGTCATCTTGCCCGTGAAGCCGCTCAGCGCGGTGGCTTCGTCCAGGCCCGTGTTGCGGCCGGTCAGGGTGTCGGGCGCCGGGACCGAGGTCGAGGCGTTGGAGGCGCGGTTCAGTTCCTCGGCCGAGCGTGAGACGAACTCGCCCAGCTGGTCGGTCAGGTTGGGCAGTTCGGTATTGCGCAGGTCCATCAGACCCTTGAGTTCGCCGCTCGAGATGTTGAGCGCGACCGGGTAGTTGGCGCCATTGGCCTGGACGACTTGCAGGAAGCCGGTGGCGGTGCTCGACTTCTCGTACGAGACGACGGCGGCGCCGTCGCCGGCCAGGCTCAGGCCCTCTGTCGAGCGAACGATCACGCCGCCGCTGGAGCGTTGGCTGACCTGGATGTTCATCATGGTCGACAGTTCGTCGATCAGGCCGCTCTGGACGTTCTCGGCGCCCGTGGCGTCGGCGCCGGCCACCTGGGCGCGCGTGATGTCGGTATTGAGCGTGTTGATCTGCTTCAGCAGGTCATTGACCCGCTCAACATTGGTGGCGATGCGGTTGTCGGCGTCCTTGCCCATGGCCGACAGGGACGAGGTGATCCGGGCGGATTCGCTGAGGAAGTCGTCGACGCGCGTCAGGGCCTGAGTGCGCAGCAGGGTGGACGAGGGATCGTCGGCCGCCGCCGAGAAGGCCGAGAAGATCTCGTCGAGGCGCCCGAAATAGTTGTTGTCGCCGCTGGGGTCGCCAAACAGCTTCTGGGCGCTGTCCATCGCCGTGGCCAGGGCGCCGGCGCGGCCGGAGTCTGAGGCCGAATTCAGACTTGCCGATTGCAGGAAGCGGTCGGTGGCGCGCTTTATGGAGTCGATATTGACGCCCACGCCCATGCCGTTCGAAATCAGGTTCGACTGGCTGACCGTCTTGCGGACATAGCCCGCGGTGTTGACGTTGGCGATATTGTCGGAGACGACGCGCAGGCCCGTCTGGGCCGCCATCATCCCCGAGCTCGCCGTGCTCATGATGGTATTCAATGACATGCGGAAATTCCCAAGCGCCCGGCAATCGGGGAACCGCACAGGGCGCCCTTGCCCGGCGAAAACTGCCGGGCGGGGGAGGGGTTAGGACCCTCGATATGTGCTAAGCCATTGAAATTCATGGCATTCGGTTCCAAGCGTCGACAATTCGACAGGATCGTATGCGCAAGGAGGGCGCCAAGTGGGTGCGTGACCGGGCGACGCGGCAAGCCAGGTCCCCGCGACGTCATTCGACTCGGCAAAAAGCGCCGCCGCCGGCTCATTTTTGACCCGTAAACAAGGAATTAATATCAACATATTCAATAGTTTGAGCCTGAAATGCCGAGTTGGCCCGACGGTTGCTGAAGGAGGTTCGGACAAAGGCGTGTTCGTCATGAACCGTCGCACCCAACGAGCCCGGACCACGAATGACCGTGATCGCCGCCCCCGCCGCACCTTCCCCCGTCAGCCCGACCTCGGCTGCTGGCGGCCAGGTCGTGAACGATGGTTTCGACGCGCTGCTCGCCATCGCGACCGCCGACGATGACGCGCCGCCCGCTCCCGCCCCGTCAAAGAGTTCCAGCGCGTCGAGGCCCGACAAGGCCGCCAAGACGGATACCGCCGCCAAGTCGGACGTGACCGACAAGTCCGCCGACCGGCAGGATGGCGTCGACGCGTCGGTGAACAAGAAGGACGCCGCCCAAGCCGACGCCGTGGACGCGGCTGACGCCGACGCCGCCGAGAAGGCCGATGACGCCGACGCCAAGGCCGCCGGCCAGGCCGAAGCCGCCGCGCTTGCCGCCGCCACCCTGGTCGCGGCGATGATCCCGCAGGTCGAGCAGACGGTCGCCAGTGTCGCCGCCGAGCCTACGGCCCAGGTCGCGGCCGCGCCGACCGATCCCGCCGCATCGGCTCAGGCCATGGCCGAGCTGATCGCCGCCGCCCAGAACGACGCCGCGCCCGCGCTGGTCGAACCAACCCTGGTTGCCGAGATTCCGACCCTCGCGGTCGATGCCGCCGCGCTGCAGGCCCCCGTCGCCACCGCTCCAAAGGTCGCCACGCCGCCCGTCGCCGAGACCAAGATCGCCACCGCGACACCCGCCATTGTCGCCGAAGCCCTTCCGGCGCCCGAGACGGCTCCGATCGCCGTCGCCGCCGAGCTGGCCGCGACCCCGGCGGTCACCGTCGAAGCCGCGCCGGTCGTTGCGTCCAAGGCCGCCGCTCCGGCGGTCGCCACGCCGCGCGCCGAGCCTGTCGTTGCGCCCGCGCCCGCCGCCGCGCCTGTGGCGGTCGCGACCGAGATAGCGCCGCCGGCCGTCGCCGTCTCGGACGTCGCCGCCGTGGTTGAAGCCACCGTCGAGGCCGTTGCTCCCGCCGCCGCCCAGGCCACCCAGGCTTCGGTCAAGGTCGCCGTGTCGGCCGCGCCGGTCGCCGCCGAGGTCGCCGCCCCGACGGACGCCGTGCCTGTCAGCACCGCCGCGGTGCAGGCTGCGGCCCTGTCCGACCAGGCCAGCGCCGACAAGGGGGGAACCGGTCAGGGCGATCAGGGGCAGTCCAGCGCCGACCTTCTGACCGCCGCCGTGACAGACGCTGTCGCGACACCAGACGCCCCGGTCATCTCGCAGACGGCCTCGCCGGTGGTCGCCAACGCCCAGGCCGCCCTGCCGATGAGGGCGGAGGTGCGCGGGTCGCCCGAGACGGTGGCCCAGCTGTCGGCCGACATCATCAAGAAGCTCGACGCCCAGACGACCCGCTTCGATGTCGCCCTGACGCCGGAGGGGCTCGGCAAGGTCGACGTGCGCATCGAGATCGCCCGCAACGGCGCCCTCAGCGCCCACATGCACTTCGACACCGCCCAGGCGGCCGCCGAGCTGCGGAGCAAGTCCGCCGAGCTTCGCCAGGCCCTGTCCCAGGCGGGCTTTACGGTCGCCGACAATGCCCTGAGCTTCGACGTGTCGAGCCAGAACGGCGGTCAGAACCAGAACGCCTTCTTCAATTTCAACGGCGGCGAGGACGGTCGCCGGGCTTGGTCGGGCAAGGCCTTCCAGGCGGCCCAGACCGACGAACCCATCATCCTTTCCCCTTCGGACCTTCTGCCGGGCCTGCGCATGGCGCCCGACAGCGGTCTCGATATTCGCATCTAGAGGCGCCCGGTATGACCTCCACGTCTTCGACCTACGCTCAGATCAACGCCGCAAATGTCTCGACGGCGACCTCCAGCACCTCCGCCGTCGACAAGATCAACAATTCGCGCACATCGCTGGCGACGAACGAGCAGACCTTCCTGAAGCTGCTGACCACGCAGCTAAAGAACCAGGACCCCCTGGCGCCGACCGATACGACACAGATGACCAGCCAGATCACCCAGATGACCGGTGTCGAGCAGCAGCTTGTCACCAATGATCTGCTGACGGCTCTCATCGGAATGAACACCGGCTCGGGTCTCTCCGAAGCCGTGGGCATGATGGACAAGCTGGTCACGGCCGAGACCGCGACCTCGACGCTGAAGGATAAGGAAGCGACGTTCGTCTACAGCCAGGCCGGCGGCGCGACCCAGGTGAAGGTCGAAATCTCCAATGCGGCGGGCAAGGTTGTCCGCACCATTAGTCCTGACGACCTCAAGAGCGGCTCTCACACTCTGAAGTGGGACGGCAAGGACCAGGACGGCAAGCAACTCGACGATGGCGACGCCTACTCGATCAAGGTCACGGCCTCGGGCGCCGACGGCAAGGCGATCACGACCAAAGTCGCCGGTCGTATCCAGGGCGTCGTCACCGCCATCGACAACTCCACAGGTCAGACCATGCTGACCATCAACGGCACGCAGGTCGCGCTGGACGCGGTGATCGGCGTCACCAACCCGCCGGTCACGGTCACCACGCCGACAGCCACCACCGCCACCACGACAGATACGGACACAAAAGCCGCAGCCTAGCGGACGTCCGCCGGAATGAACCGGGCGTCAGAATGACGCCGACGTGGCTCTCCAGGAAAGGTTCCTGCCGAGCCCAAACGCAAACCGCGCTGAACCCACCAGTCATTTGACAGTCAACGCAGGAATTTCGTCATGAGCATCAACAGCGCCATGCTTTCGGGCGTCTCGGGCCTGATCGCGAACTCTTCGGCCCTGGCCGCGATCTCGGACAACATCGCCAACGTCAACACCGTCGGCTACAAGCGCAGCACGGCCAACTTCTCGACGCTGGTGACCTCGCAAAGCAAGAACGCCACGTACAGCGCCGGCGGCGTCAAGTCTCAGACCCACCAGTTCATCAGCCAGCAGGGCCTGACCCAGTCGACGACGTCGAACCTGGACCTGTCGATCGCCGGCGCCGGCTTCTTCGTGGGCACCGAGAAGCCCGAAGGTCTGACCGCCACCGACACCCGCTCGTTCACCCGCGCCGGGTCGTTCCAGCTGGACAATCTGGGCTATCTGAAGAACGACGCCGGCCTCTACCTGCAGGGATGGCTCGCCGATCCGGTCAGCGGCGACATCACGCCCGACCCGTCGGACCTGACCCAGCTGTCGTCGATCAATGTCGGCTCGGTCGGCGGCACCGCCGAAAAGACCACCCGCGCGGCGGTCAACGCCAACCTTCGCTCGGAACAGCCGCTGTCGGCCCAGTCCAAGTTCACGATCACCAAGCCCAACATCATCGACAGCGCCGCGGCCACCGCATCCTACTCGGTGAGCTACAGCCCGACCTCGACCGCCGGCGTCTATGATGTCGAGGTCAAGAAGGCCGGCGTTCTGGTCGCCAGCGGCAAGAACACCTACGTGGCCGGCGCCCTGACCGCCACCACCCTGCCCGGCGGCGCGACCAACGTCGACGTCAGCGGCACCGGCGCGGGTACGCCGACGGTCACCGCCGTGGCCCTGGGGATGAACAACAGCACCGACCTGCTGACGGGCAATCTCTATAACGCCAGCACTAATTCGATGGCCGACTACGCGCTGGACGCCACCAAGGGCGTCAAGCCTGACTTCGAGATCCAGATCCCCGTTTCGGACTCCAAGGGCGGCCAGCGCACGGTCACCCTGTCGCTGCTGAAGAGCAACGTGCCCAACGAGTGGTATGCCGAACTGCGCGCCAAGCCGGGCGACCTCGATAACGTCGCCAACGGCATGATCAGCTCGGGCCGCATCACCTTCACCACCGACGGCAAGCTGGCCACCGTGGGCAACCTGTTCAACGGCACCAACCCGACCTCGATCACTATCGGCGCGTCCGATCCGGCGATCGTTACGGCCGCCCCGCGCTGGTCCGACGCACTGGGTATCGACAGCCAGACGTTGCAGATCGACCTGGCGAACGCCGCCGGCGGCCTGACCCAGTTCAACAGCCAGTCGGTCGTTCAGTCGGTCAACACCAACGGCACGGCCTTCGGCAACCTGACCAATATCGAAGTGGATGACGAAGGCTATGTCTCGGCGATCTTCGACAACGGCGTCACCCGCCGGATCGCCCAGGTCGCCGTCGCCACCTTCTCGAACCCCAATGGCCTGAAGGGCGTCAACGGCAACGCTTACCGCGTGACCAATGAGAGCGGCACCTACAGCCTCAAGACCCCGGGGCAGGGCGGCGCGGGTTCCATTGCACCTTCGACGCTCGAAGCTTCTACAGTCGATCTGTCCACTGAGTTCACCGGACTGATCACAACGCAGAGAGCCTACTCCGCTTCATCGAAAATCATCACCACTGCCGACCAGATGCTTGAAGAACTCTTGAGCATCAAGCGCTGATCATAGGTATTAACTGGGTTTAATACTTTTGTTTCACATCGGCACACTAAAGACTTCAGGAGGAAGCCTCATGTTTAGGCCTTTCTTTACTATTGGAATTAAGCCGCTGTTATTGGCTGGCGCCTATAGTGACCTTCAACAGTGATGGTTGTGGGAAAGGCGTAAAGCCATGTTGCAGCAGCAGCGCACGAACAGCCGGGGTGAGAAGTACGTGATCGGTCCGACCGGCGCGCCACTAACTCTCTCGGATTTGCCGCCTCCGGAAACCCAGCGTTGGGTTATCCGGCGCAAGGCCGAGGTGGTGGCCGCCGTTCGCGGTGGTCTCCTCTCGCTCGATGAGGCGTGTGATCGTTACAAGCTGACCAATGAGGAGTTCCTCAACTGGCAGCAGTCGATTGATCGGCATGGGCTGGCGGGTCTGCGGACCACGCGGCTCCAGCAGTACCGCTAAGGCGCGGACGTGCTGTGACTTTCTGGCTGCCCGGCGGTCGGAAAGACTCTTTAAGACGTTCAGCGGCCGCGCCCTACCCAGGGCGCGGCCGCGACGTTTTGGCGCTTTGCCCAGGCCCATGGTCGGCCGTTTGTAAACGCGTCGTTTACCTTGAACTGGGTAAATCCTGCCTAGCGACGGTCGCCTCAGGGCGGCCGATGCCGTTGTCCCCCGTTGGGGTGGCTTGTTGGGGGATTGGCCTGAGTGGATAGCTTTCTGAGCGGAGTGCAGAGATTCGGCGTTGGCCGGCTCGCCGCCCTGATCGGCGTCGGCGCTGGCGTTGTCGCGATCCTGGTCGCTCTCGTCATGTTCATGGGCAAGGAGCCGAACGAGCTCCTGTATTCCAACCTCGACCTCAAGGAAGCCTCGACGGTCACCCAGGCCCTCGACCAGGCCGGCATCAAGTATGAGACCAAGGGCGACGGCTCGACCATCATGGTGCCGCGCGGCAAGGTGGCCTCGGCCCGCCTGATGGTGGCCGGCAAGGGCCTGGTGACCTCCGGTTCGATCGGCTACGAAATCTTCGACTCCAGCACCGCCCTGGGTCAGACCGACTTTGTCCAGCAGCTGAACCGCCAGCGCGCCCTGCAAGGGGAACTGGAAAAGACCATTCGCGGCCTGCAGGGCGTCAACAGCGTCCGCGTCCACCTGGTCCTGCCCAAGCGTCAAATCTTCGAGGAAGACGCCGAGCAGCCCTCGGCCGCCGTGACCCTGGGCACCGCCGGCCGCGAGCCGTCGTCCGACATGGTGCGGGCCGTCCAGAACCTGGTCTCCAGCTCGGTTTCGGGCCTGAAGCCTGAAAAGGTCAGCGTCATCGACCAGCACGGCAAGACCCTGTCGGCTTCCAGCGATGAAAGCTTGGCCGGGCAACTGGCCCAGGACCGCAAGAGCGAGGCCGAGGCCCGCATCGCCAAGACCGTCAAGGACATGATCGACGGCGTGCTTGGCCCGGGCAAGGCGCGCGTCAACGTCACCGCCGAACTCGACCTGAACCGCGTCACCGTCCAGGAAGAGAAGTTCGATCCCGAAGGCCAGGTGATCCGTTCGGAAAGCACCAACGAAGCCAGCAATCAGGAAAACAAGAACGACGACACCAACGGCGTCTCGGCGGCCCAGAACATTCCGGGCGGCGCGCCCGGCGGCTTCCAGGCTCTGGGCTCGAAATCGGGCAGCAACGAGAGCGTCACCAATTACGAGATCTCCAAGTCGGTCCGCACCGAGGTGACCGAGCCGGGCGCCATCAAGAAGCTGGCCGTCGCGGTGGCGATCGACGGCGTCACCGCCCCTCCCGGCAAGGACGGCAAGCCCGGCGCCTATACGCCGCGCACCGAGGCCGAACGCGCCCAGCTGGAAGACCTGGTCAAGACCGCCATCGGCTTCGACGCCGCGCGTGGCGACCAGGTCAAGGTGACCAACATCCGCTTCCCGCAACCCGAGGATCAGGCCCTGGGCAAGGCCGGCCTGCTGACGGGCTTCGACAAGAACGACATCATGCGCATCGTCGAGATGGGCATCCTGGCCGTGGTCTCGATCCTGATCCTGATGTTCGCGGTGCGTCCGTTCCTGAAGAACCTGATGACGCCCCCTCCGGCCCCGATGGCGCTGGGCGCGCCGCAGGTGACCCGCATGGTCACCCTGTCGGACGGTTCGACCCAGGAAGTCGTCATCGACCAGACCGGCGAGCCGATCGCCATCGCCGGTCCCGAGCCGACATCGATCAGCGCATCGACATCGCCAAGATCGAGGGCCAGGTGAAAGCCTCGTCGATCAAGCGGGTTTCCGAGTTCGTCGAGAAGCACCCTGACGAGTCGGTCGCCATCCTGCGCACCTGGCTTCACGAGTCGACCTGATGGCCATGAAGAGCGCCGTCAACGATGTGAGCAAGCTGGCCGGCCCGGAAAAGGCCGCCATCGTCCTGCTGTCGCTGGGCGAGGATCACACCCGCATCTGGGAAGCTCTTGACGAAGAGGAGATCAAAGAGGTCTCCCAGGCCATGGCCGGCCTCGGCACGGTCTCGGCGTCGGTCGTCGAAGAGCTACTGGTCGAGTTCGTCTCGGGCATGAGCTCGACGGGCGCGATCATGGGCTCCTACGAGCAGACCCAGCGCCTGCTGTCGGCCTTCATGCCGTCCGACAAGGTCGATCAGTTGATGGAAGAGATCCGCGGTCCCGCGGGTCGAACCATGTGGGACAAGCTGGGCAACGTGAACGAGGCGGTGCTCGCCAACTATCTGAAGAACGAATACCCCCAGACCGTCGCCGTGGTGCTGTCCAAGGTGAAGTCGGACCACGCCGCTCGTGTTCTGGCGTCGCTGCCGGAAGACTTCGCCCTGGAATGCGTCACCCGGATGCTGCGGATGGAGCCGGTGCAGCGCGAGATCCTCGACAAGATCGAGCAGACGCTGCGCACCGAATTCATGTCGAACCTGGCGCGCACGTCCAAGCGCGACAGCCACGAGATGATGGCCGAGATCTTCAACAACTTCGACCGCCAGACCGAAGCCCGGTTCATCGCGGCGCTGGAAGAGCGCAATCGCGAGGCCGCTGAACGTATCCGGGCTTTGATGTTCGTGTTCGAAGACCTGTCCAAGCTGGATCCGGGCGGCGTTCAGACGCTGCTGCGCGCCACCAGCAAGGAACAGCTGGCCTTGGCGCTGAAGGGCGCCTCGGACAAGCTGCGCGAGATGTTCTTCTCCAACATGTCGGAACGCGCCTCCAAGATCATGCGCGAAGACATGGAGAGCATGGGGCCGGTGCGCCTGAAGGACGTCGACCAGGCCCAGGTCGCCATGGTGCAGGTCGCCAAGGATCTGGCTGCCAAGGGCGAGATCATGCTGGCCGGCTCGGGCAGCGATGACGAGCTGATCTACTAGGGGAGATGGCAGCATGACCGACATCCCCCACAAGCGTTTCACCTTCGACACGGTCTTTGATGGCCGTGGCGGCATGACCGAGCCTCCGCCCCGGCCCAAGCGCAGCTTCACCCCCGAAGAGGTCGAGGCCGCCAAGGCCGAGGCCTATGCGCTGGGCGAGCGCTCGGCGATCGCCCGCGCCGAGCAGCATGCCGTCAACGCTCTGGGCGGCATCGCCGGCGCGGTGCGCGAAGCTTTCACCACCCTGGCGGCCGTGGCCCACGAGCATCGCTCGGGCTCGGCCCTGCTGGCCCTGGCCGCCGCGCGCAAGATCGCCGATGCCGCCCTGGAACGCTTTCCCGAGGCGCCCGCCAATGCGGCCCTGGTCGCCCTGGCCCGCGAAATCGAGGCCGTGCCCCGCGTCACCGTCCGCGTCTCGGCCGATCTGGTCGAGCGCACCCAGCAGGCGCTGGACGAAACCGCTCACGCGATCGGCTTCCCCGGCCAGATCGTCGCGCGTGCCGATGGCGACATGCCGCCGGCCGCCTTTACCTTCGACTGGGGCGACGGCCGAGCGGCCTTCGATCCCGACGAGGCCACCCGCCGGGTGGCCGAAGCCTTGGAAGCGGCGATCGCTTCCGAGGGCCTGCACGCTGAACCCCTGCTTCCCGCTAGCGAAAGCTGACCACCATGGCCGAAGACAATCTCACGCTCGACGAATTCGGAGGTCAGATGCTGGCCTCGGAAATGCAGGTCGAAATGAGCGACAAGATCGCCTCCGACCTGGCGCCGGTGTTCGACGTTCCGGTCAATATCTCGGCCGTGCTCGGGCGCGCCCACATGTCCGTCGCCCAGCTGCTGCAGCTGGGGCAGGGCAGCATCCTCGAGCTTGACCGCAAGGTCGGCGAGGCGATCGACATCTATGTGAACAACCGCCTGGTGGCCCGGGGCGAGGTGGTCGTCGTCGACGAACGCCTGGGCGTGACCATGACGGAAATCATCAAGGACGGCGACGCGGCGGGCTGAAGCTCGTAGCGTCAAGGGAGACTAGAACATGCGGCTTCTCGTCGTTGGTAAACTGAACGGACAGCTCTCCGTCGCCGTGAAGATGGCGATGAACACGGGGGCCAAGGTGTCGCACGTCGAGACCATCGAGCAGGCGACCCACGCCCTGCGCGCTGGCCAGGGCGCCGATCTGCTGATGGTCGACTACTCGCTCGACATCGCGGGCCTTATCGCGGCCAACGAGGCCGAGCGCATCCGGGTGCCGGTGGTGGCCTGCGGGGTCGACGCCGATCCCATGCGGGCGGCCGGCGCGATCAAGGCGGGCGCCAAGGAATTCATTCCCCTGCCGCCGGACGCCGAGCTGATCGCCGCCGTCCTGGCCGCCGTCACCGACGACGAGCGCCCGATGATCGTTCGCGATCCGTCGATGGAAAGCGTCATCCGCCTGGCTGACCAGGTCGCGCCGTCCGACGCCTCGATCCTGATCACCGGCGAAAGCGGCTCGGGCAAGGAGGTGATGGCCCGTTACCTCCACGGCAAGTCGCGCCGCGCCAAGGCCCCGTTCATCAGCGTCAACTGCGCCGCCATTCCCGAGAACCTGCTGGAAAGCGAGCTGTTCGGCCACGAGAAGGGCGCCTTCACCGGCGCCATGGCCCGCCGCATCGGCAAGTTCGAGGAAGCCAACGGCGGCACCCTGCTGCTGGACGAAATCAGCGAGATGGACACCCGCCTGCAGGCCAAGCTTCTGCGCGCCATCCAGGAACGCGAGATCGACCGCGTCGGCGGCCAGAAGCCGGTCAAGGTCGATATCCGCATCCTGGCCAGCTCCAACCGCGACCTGACCCAGGCGGTGAAGCGACGGGACGTTCCGCGAAGACCTGCTCTACCGCCTCAATGTCGTGAACCTGCGCCTGCCGCCGCTGCGCGAGCGTCCGGCCGATGTGATGAGCCTGTGCGAGTTCTTCATCAAGAAGTACTCGGCCGCCAACGGCCTGCCCGAAAAGCCGATCTCGGCCGAGGCCAAGCGCCGCCTGATCGGCCACCGCTGGCCCGGCAATGTGCGGGAGCTGGAGAACGCCATGCACCGCGCGGTGCTGCTGTCGCCCGGCGCCGAGATCGAGGAGTTCGCCATCCGCCTGCCGGACGGCCAGCCGATGGCTCCCAATCCGGACACCGCGGTCGCCCGCGGCGCCCAGATGGCCGCCGACGCCGTCTCGCGCGCCTTCGTCGGCTCGACGGTGGCCGAGGTCGAGCAGCACCTGATCATCGACACCCTGGAGCACTGCCTGGGCAACCGCACCCACGCGGCCAACATCCTGGGCATCTCGATCCGCACGCTGCGCAACAAGCTGAAGGAATATTCGGAAGCCGGCGTCTCGGTGCCCGCGCCCCAGGGCGGGGTGACCAACGCGGCCTGAGGTCATGCTCCGGCCGCCGCGACCATCGGTCCGGCGCCGGACATGGCTAATTTCCATTAAGCAACTGGCGACCTCGCGCAAATCGCTTCATGCGCCAAGGGCCTCAACGGGATCGACGCACTGAATGGCTGACGCCGCCCTGCCCAAGACCGCCACCGCCATGCCCAGCGCCAGCTCGCTATGGGCGGGGATCCTGCGCGGCGAAATGGGCCTGGCGTTGGGCGTCGTGGGCATCATCGTCCTGCTGATCCTGCCGGTGCCGCCGTTCCTGCTGGACCTGCTGCTGGCGATCTCGCTGACCGGCTCGGTCCTGATCCTGATGACGGCGGTGCTGATCCGCAAACCGCTGGAATTCACCTCGTTCCCGACCGTCCTTCTGGTCGCCACCCTTTATCGTCTGGGCCTGAACATCGCCTCGACCCGGCTGATGCCTGCGCCAGGCGGCCAGGAAGGCGCCCACGGCGCTGGTCCGCCAGGTCATCGAGTCGTTGAGGCCCTGATGAATGGCTGCGGCAACTTCATCATCGGGCATCATCGTCTTCGCCATCCTGGTGCTGGTGAACTTCGTCGTCATCACCAAGGGTTCGACGCGGATCGCCGAGGTCTCGGCCCGCTTCACCCTGGACGCCATGCCCGGCAAGCAGATGGCCATCGACGCCGACCTTTCGACGGGCCTGATCGATCAGGACACCGCCAAGCAGCGCCGCAAGGATCTGGAGCAGGAAAGCACCTTCTTCGGGGCTATGGACGGCGCCAGCAAGTTCGTGAAGGGCGACGCGGTCGCCGGCCTGATCATCACCGGCATCAACATCGTCGGCGGCATCCTGATCGGTGTCGTGCAGCATGGCCTGCCGATCGGCGAGGCCGCCAACACCTATGTCGCCCTGACCATCGGCGACGGTCTGGTGACCCAGGTCCCGGCCATCGTCATCTCCATCGCCGCCGGCTTCCTGGTGTCCAAGGCCGGTGTCGAGGGCTCGGCCAACGCCGCCCTGACCAAGCAGCTGTCGATGAACCCCGTGGCCCTGGGCATGGTCTCGGCCTCGTCGGGCGTTATCGCCCTTATCCCGGGCATCCCGATCATCCCGTTCGCCGCCGTGTCGCTGGGCGCGGGTTTCCTAGCCTATCGCCGCTCGGTCAACGCCCGCAAGCCGGCCGCGATCGATCCCGCCCTCGCCGACGCCGCCAACGCCAATGCCGAGCCCGAGGAAGAATCGATCTCCAATTCCCTGGCCATCGACGACGTCAAGATCGAACTCGGCTACGGCCTGCTGGCGCTGATCAACGACCTCGACGGCCGCAAGCTGACCGACCAGATCCGCGCGCTGCGCAAGACGCTGGCGGCCGACTACGGCTTCGTCATGCCGCCCGTGCGCATCCTCGACAACATGCGCCTGGCCAACCAGGGCTATGCGATCCGCATCAAGGAAATGGAAGCCGGCGCCGGCGAGGTTCGCCTGGGCATGCTGATGGCCATGGACCCGCGCGGCGGTCAGGTGGAACTGCCCGGCGAGCATGTGCGCGAACCGGCCTTTGGCCTGCCCGCCACCTGGGTGGCCGACGACCTGCGCGAGGAAGCCACCTTCCGGGGCTACACCATCGTCGATCCGGCCACCGTGCTGACCACGCACCTGACCGAGATCCTCAAGGAAAACATGGCCGACCTGCTCTCCTACTCGGAGGTGCAGAAGCTGCTCAAGGAACTGCCCGAGGGGCAGAAGAAGCTGGTCGACGACCTCATCCCGTCGGTCGCCACCGCCACGACCGTGCAGCGCGTTCTGCAGGCGCTGCTCAAGGAGCGGGTCTCGATCCGCGATCTGCCGCAGATCCTGGAAGGCATCGGCGAGGCCGCGCCTCACACCCAGTCGGTCACCCAGCTGGTCGAGCAGGTCCGCGCGCGGCTGGCCCGCCAGCTATGCTGGGCCAATCGCGGCGACGACGGCGCCCTGCCGATCATCACCCTGTCGGCCGAGTGGGAGCAGGCCTTCGCCGAGGCCCTGATCGGCCCAGGCGACGACAAGCAGCTGGCCCTGGCCCCCTCGCGTCTGCAGGACTTCATCCGGGGCGTTCGCGAGGCTTTCGAGCGCGCCGCGCTGCAGGGCGAGGCCGCCGTTCTTCTGACCAGCCCGGGGGTCCGGCCCTATGTCCGTTCAATCATCGAGCGCTTCCGCGGCCAGACCGTGGTGATGAGCCAGAACGAAATCCATCCGCGCGCGCGGCTCAAGACGGTGGGCATGGTCTGACGGGTTTCGGAACCTGAGCTATCGCGTTGCGTTCATTTCCGTGGGTAGGGGCTTCCGATTACCGACGGAGCGTTTCCATGAAAAGCAACAAGACCGCCTTCTTCGCCGCCGCCGCGTCCATGATGTTCGCCGGCGCCGCCTTTGCGCAAAGCGCGCCCAAGACCACGCAACCGGCTTCGCCGCCGACCTCGACGACAACCACGACCACGCAGCCCGCCGCGCCGATGACGTCGCCCGGGATGGCCGCGCCGACCACCTCGTCAACCACCACGACGACGACCGCGCCGGGCGCTGACGCCGCCGGCACGCCGACCTCGGCCGCGGTCGCAGCCGACTTCAAACTGGGCGCCCAGGTCAAGGATCCGGCCGGCGTCTCGGTCGGCACGATTTCGGGAACCAGCGCCGCCGCCGACGGCTCGACCAATGTGGTCATCACCAACGGCGCCGTGAAGTTCGCCCTGCCGGGCGTCAGCCTGGCCACCACGGCGGACGGCTACAGCACCACGGCCACCAAGGCGCAGATCGACGCCACCCTGGCGGGCGCCAAGCCGCAATAACAACGCCTGCCAGGAAAAGCCTCTCGCCCGCTCGGCATTGCCGAGCGGGCTTGTCGCTGCTAGCGATGCGCCAAGGTGGCGGTTTATCGCCGATTTCGGGTATGTCGTATGCCTCCGGCCAAGAAGACCAAGTCCAGCGGCGCCCTGTTCTGGGACCTTCTGACCTTTGACCGGCTCGTGACGGGTCCGGTGATCCACCTGATCTATTGGGCCGGCCTGGGCGTGGTGGCCCTGTTTGCGTTTTCCGTTGTCGGCGCGGCCGTGGGCCTAGCGCTGAAAGAGCCGGGTATCGGCTCCCTGCTGCTGGCCTTCCCGGTGCTGATCGCGGGCCTGTTGGTCGCCGGCGCCCTGGTGCTGCTGTGGCGCGCTTTCTGCGAGTTTTACGTCGCGATCTTCCGCATCAGCGAAGACCTGCGCGCCCTGCGCCAGACCAGCGACGCCGACCATGCCGCCTTCCGCGCGCGCGCTCCGGCCAGGCAGGCCCCGGTCGAGCCGCAGGGCTGAGGTCGGGCCGACCCGCTATAGTCGAGGCCTATCGTCCGCCCATCGCGGCGCGACGCAGACCCAGTTCGTCCATCGAAGCCGTTTCCATCTGACCCAGCTTCTTGGCCTGAGCGATCTTGGCCGCCTCGGCGACGTGCTCGTATTTCTTGAGCGCCTCAAACGCGAAGGATAGGGCGTCGCGGGCGCCCTGTTCCTCGATGGCGGCCTGCTCGATCTGCAGCATCATCTCGGCCCGCCGGCGCTTGGAGCCTTCGCGATAGCCGATCATGTACCAGCCGGCTTCGGCGGAGCTCTCGGCGCCCTCGGCCTCGGCCTCGGCCTCGGCGTCCAGCATGGCCACGCGCAGCTCGGCGGCCATGCGCTTTTCGACGATGTCGGCCAGACGCTTCTGCAGGGTCTCGACCTCATGGGTCGAGATGCGGATCAGGGACGCGGCCCACTTGGTCATGCGTGGTCACTCTCAAGGATACTGGCCAGGTGTCCGAAGGACTCGTCGAGGCCGGTGGCCTCGTCCTTGTCCTGGCTGAGGAACTCTTCGATCGCCGGATTGAGGCGAATGGCGCGGTCGACGATCGGATCGGCCCCGGCGCGATAGGCGCCGATGCGGATCAGCTCTTCCATGTTGGCGTAGGCGGCCATCACCTGGCGGGCGCCTTTGACGATCATCCGCTCATGGTCGTACTGGCAGCCCGGCATGGTCCGGCTGATGGACTTCAGGACGTTGATCGCCGGGAAGCGGCCGCGCTCTGCGATGGCCCGCTCCATGACGATGTGGCCGTCCAGGATACCGCGCGTGGCGTCGGCGATCGGCTCGTTGTGGTCGTCGCCGTCCACCAGCACGGTGAAGAGGGCGGTGATCGGGGCTGCCGTGGTGCCGTCGGGGCGGATTGGACCCGGTCCGGCGCGCTCCAGCAGCTTGGGTAGTTCGGTGAAGACGGTGGGCGTGTAGCCCTTGGTGGTCGGCGGTTCGCCGGCGGCCAGGCCGATCTCGCGCTGGGCCATGGCGAAACGCGTGACCGAGTCCATCAGGCACAGCACTTCCAGGTCCTGGTCGCGCAGATACTCGCTGATCGCCAGGGTCATGTAGGCGGCCTGGCGACGGGTCAGGGCCGGCTCGTCCGAGGTGGCCACCACCACAACGGCGCGCTTGAGGCCTTCCTCGCCGAGGGTTTCCTCGATGAACTCGCGCACCTCCCGGCCCCGTTCGCCGATCAGCCCGACGACGACGGCGTCACAGTCGGCCTGACGCGCCAGCATCGACAGCAGCACCGACTTGCCGACGCCCGAGCCGGCGAAGATGCCCAGGCGCTGGCCCCGGCAGGTGGTGGTGAAGACGTTCATCGATCGCACGCCCAAGTCCAGCCGCGCGCCGACCCGGCCGCGCGCGTGGGCGGGCGGGGGCGAGGTCTTGAGCGGGTAGGGAACTTCGCCCTGCGGCAGCGGGCCCAGGCCGTCGATGGGCTCGCCGAAGGCGTTGATGATGCGGCCCAGCCACGCCTTGGTCGGGCGAACCGTGGCGCCTTCGGGCATGATGCGGATCTCGGCGCCGGGGGCCACGCCCTCGACGGGACCGAACGGCATCAGCAGGGCGCGGGTTTCGCGGAAGCCGACGACTTCGGCCGGCAGCACCGGCAGGCCCAGCCGGTCGATCTCGACCCGGGCCCCGACCGCCAGCCGCGTCAGGCCGCCGCGCGCCTCGATCAGGAGGCCGTTCACGGCGGCGACGCGACCGGAAACGGTCAGCGGGTCGATACGTTCAACAGCGGCGATCAGGCTACGCAAATCAGTTCTCGGACGTGAGGTTTCATCCTCGACCGACAGCGTTAACCAGCTGTGAAATTAGGGATGTGTCGGGGGCAGGTTGGCGGTGAAAAACGCCGTAACAGCCGTGTTGAAGGTGTGGTGGAACGCCGCACGGTCGAAGCCGGGGGCGCTTGTGCAGATGTCGGGATTGGTGGCTCTGCCCTGATCGTTGCAGGGCGCCAGGAAGTCGAAGTGTCCGGCGCCGGGAACCACATGATATTCCGGCGGCTTGGGAAGAGCCGCCTTGACCGCCGAGGCATATTCGGGATCGGGCAGGATCTGGTCGTCGGCGGCGCGCCAATCGGCCACCGGCATGGTCACCCTGCTGCTGACCCCTGAAGCTGTAGCCCAGGGCCGGGGCGGCTGAGACCACGGCCCTGATGCGCGCATCATGGGTCCAGCTTGGCAGCAGGGCGCTGATGGGGAGCGGACGCGACGCCGTCAGCTTGCAGTCGAAGAAGTCGGGATGAGCCCGGCAGTGGTTCAGGACGCGTGACAGGTCGGGCTTCCCGCCCGCCGCCGCCAGCACGGTGAAGCCTCCCGACGAGAAGCCGAACGCGCCGACCCTTCGCGGATCGATGGCGGCCTTCATCGGCGAGGCGGTCAGCATGTAGTCGATCAGCACCGACAGTTGCCGGGGCCGGTTGGCCATGTCCGTCGCCTTGCTCTGATCGGCGTAGTTGTCGCCGGTGTGGGTCAGGGCGGCCACGACGAAGCCGGCTTCGGCCAGGGCCTGGGCGGTGTCGGCATGTCCGCCGAAGAAGCCGCCATTGCCATGCGACATGACGATCAGCGGCAGGTGATCGCCCTTCAGCGGTCCGCCGGGGGCCGCCGTTTGATCGCCGATCCCCAGCGCCATGGGTCTGGCTTCCGCCTCGGTGGGATACCAGACGCCCACGGTGATCGGCGCCCCCTGCGGGTCAGGGACCGAGACGACCGTAAAGCCGGCATTGGCGGCCAGAGCAGGGGAGGCCCCCAGCCCGGCGGACAGGGCGAGGGCGGCGATGGACAAGCGAAGCGACATGAGGACCTCGAAGGTTGCGAGACGTCGCTGATGCGGCGACGGTTGGTCGGTCGCCAGCGTGATTTCGCGAATGGGCCAACGGGTTCGCGACTGGGCGAACGGTCGCTATAAGTCAGTCCATGATCGCTGAAGCTTCGAGACCACCGTTAATGGGGACCGCTCGCGATTGGGCGATGGACCTCGCGGTCAGCGTGGCGATCGGCCTTCTGCTGGGGCTGATGGGGCCGTTTGGCAGCTACTTCAACGGCGGGCCGTGGCTGCGGATCGCCTACTGGATCGGCAGCATCGTCTGCGGGACGATGGTGTTCGGCTGCTTGACCCGACTGTTGATCGCCTCGGCCCGCAAGATCCGTGCGCCCGATTGGGTGGTCTTGGCCGGCGTCATCATGGTGGGCAGCTTGATCCAGGGCGTGCTGTCGCGCTGGATCGCGGTCAAGCTCTGGCCGGAACTGGAGCAAATCGTCGGGGTACTGCGCTGGTACGGTCAGTGCGTGGCGATATCGACGCCGATCGTGATCGCCTACTACCTGCTTCGCGTGCGTCGACAGACGCCCGGCCGCCCAGCGGGCGGACCCTTACCGCCTCAGATTGCTGTCGCCGAGCCGCTGGCGGTAGGTCAGGTGCTGTGCCTGTGCATGGAAGATCACTATGTCCGCATCCATACCGCCGCCGGCTCGCGGCTGGTGGCTGGACCTTTCGAGCGTGTCATCGCCAATGTCGGCGACCTGGAAGGCATGCGCGTTCACCGCTCCTGGTGGGTGTCGCGCGCCGCTGTGATCGGCGTCGAGGTCGAGGGGCGCAATCTCAAGCTTCGGCTGTCTAATGGCCTGCGCGCGCCGGTCTCTCGCGCCTCCGTGGCCAGGCTTCGTCAGGTTGGCTGGCTGTCGGCGCAGGCCTGGATTCGCGTTGCGACGCCCTGTCGCGGGTCATGGCGCGGAGCTCTTGGTAGCGCCGAAAATGCCCTGAAAATCCCAGCGACAGAACGCCGCAATCGCGCCTCAAGACCTAACGCCGAGGGCGTCTGCGGCAGGGGCTAGCTTGACCTTGGGAACCGCCGCCCGGGCTGGGTTTCAACCCGTTCGTGGGGCGGGAGAATCCGCTTTCGGGGCCAGGAAAACCATCCCCGTCCATTTGCCGCCGCGACTCAGCGACAGCTTGCACCCGATTCGCAAATCAGATTAACCATTCAGCCATCGGGATCATTCACCATTAACCAGTCTTAAATTAACTCGCCGCAAAGTGCAGCCAGGGTTAATCAGGCGGCTTTCGCCGAGACGTCGAATAACGCCACCGAGTGGCGTGGAGGGGCTCATGCGCGTACTGTTGATCGAGGATGACAGCGCGACAGCGCAGACCATCGAACTGATGCTGAAGTCTGAAGGCTTCAACGTCTATACGACGGATCTTGGTGAAGAAGGCGTCGATCTGGGCAAGATCTACGACTACGATCTGATCCTGCTCGACCTCAATCTGCCCGACATGAGCGGCCTGGATGTTCTGCGCACCCTGCGGGTGGCGAAGGTGAACACGCCGATCATGATCCTGTCGGGCTCTTCGGAGATCGACACGAAGGTCAAGACCTTCTCGGGCGGCGCCGACGACTACATGACCAAGCCCTTCCACAAGGACGAGATGATCGCCCGCATCCACGCGGTGGTCCGTCGTTCCAAGGGTCATGCTCAATCGGTCATCAAGACGGGCGATATCATCGTCAATCTGGACGCCAAGACGGTGGAAGTGAACGGCAACCGCGTTCACCTGACCGGCAAGGAATACCAGATGCTGGAGCTGCTCTCCTTGCGCAAGGGCACGACCCTGACCAAGGAAATGTTCCTCAACCACCTGTACGGTGGCATGGACGAGCCGGAACTGAAGATCATCGACGTCTTCATCTGCAAGCTTCGCAAGAAGCTGGCGGCTTCGGCCCAGGGCAAGCACCACATCGAAACCGTCTGGGGCCGCGGCTATGTGCTGCGCGACCCGAACGAGCAGGTCGTCGCCGCCTAGGCGACAGGGACCAAGCTTCGAACACGGACGGGCGCCCGCCGGCAAGGCGCGCGCTTTTCTTTATCAATCATGGGCTTGAGCCCAGTGTGGGTTCGCTCTCCGGCCTCGCCCGTGACAAATGGGCCAAAGCACCGAATAGTGCTTGCCGGTGAAGAGGGCATTGGCCATCTTCCGGCGCGACGATTGCTGGGGGGCTTCTCGGCCGTGTCATTTTGACCTTGCGCGGCATCGAAACCGAAGGGGGACCGATGCAGGAATTTGACCCGCGACGCCCGACGCTTCGTCTGGCCCCGCGTGTGTTCACCGCGATCGCCGGTCTGGCCGCTCTGGGCCTGGGTTGGAAGCTGACGGCCGCCGATGTTGAGGCTCCGCTGGTCAAGGCGCCGCTGGACGCCGCCGCCGTGGCCGCCCTGCAGCATGTGGCCTTCGCCAGCGCCGAGGCCCAGCCCGGTTTCGACCGCCCGCAGAGCATCCCCGTCAAGGTCCGCCCCGGCGAGACCCTGGAAGGCGCCGTGCAGCGCGCCGGCGTCGCTCCCGAAGAAGCCCGCCTGGTCGTGGCCAAGCTTCAGGGCGCGATCGACACCGTCAACATCAAGGCCGGCATGGCCTTCGAGGCCGCCATCGCCCAGCGCCGCAGCGAGCGTGGCCCGGCCCGGCTGATCGGCCTGTCGATGCGCACCGGCCCGTCCTCGACCCTGACCGTCTCGCGCACCTTCGACGGCGCGCTGAGGCTGCGGGAGCTTGAGGAAAAGGTCACCGATGAGACCAAGGTCGCCTGCGGCGAGATGAACGGCTCGTTCTATGAGAGCGTCGCCAATGTGGGCGGCACGCCGGCGGTGATCAGCCGAAGCGTCCAAGCTGTTCTCGCACAAGATCGACTTCTCGAGGGATATCCACGAGGGCGACCGGTTCTGCCTGGTGTTTGACCGCAAGGTCACCGAGAGCGGCCGCACGGTCGAGGCCGGCGACCTGGAATATGCCGAGGTCAAGGGCCAGCGCTTCTACGCCTTCGAGCGTGACGGCAAGACCCAGTTTTTCGACGAATTAGGCAAGAATATCAAGGGCTTCCTGCTGCGCACCCCGGTCGACGGGGCCCGGATCACCTCGGTGTTCGGCATGCGCAGGCACCCGGTGCTGGGCTATACCCGCGCCCACCAGGGCGTGGACTTCGGGGCCGGCACGGGCACGCCGATCCTGGCCGCCGGCGACGGCGTGGTGCTGGAGGCCAAGCGCTGGGGCGGCTATGGCAACTGGCTGCGCATCCGCCATGCCGGCCAGTGGGACACCGGCTACGGCCACATCTCGCGCTACGCCCCGGGCATCCACGCCGGCAGCCGCGTCCGTCAGGGCCAGGTCGTGGCCTATGTGGGCTCCACCGGCCTGGCCTCGGGCCCGCATCTTCACTACGAGGTCTGGCTGAAGGGCCAGCGGGTCAATCCGATCGGCGCCAAGGTGCCGCAGGGCACGATCCTGGGCGGCGGCGAACTGGCCTCGTTCAAGTCCAAGAAGTCGCGAATCGACCGGATGCTGGCCGACGGCGGCTCGATCGCCACCAGCGAGGACACCCCCAAGCTGGCCCTGGCCAGCCTGAAGGCCGCCCCGGCCCTGCGCTAAGCTAAGCTCAGTCCACCCCCGCCACCGCCAGCAGGGCCACCAGGCCCACCTGCATGCCCTTGAGGCTCTCGCCCTTCTCCACGTCGATCCATTCGTCCAGGGCGTGGGCCCGGCCGCCCTTGCCGCCCGAGCCGATGGTCACGGCCGGGATCCCCAGGCTCATGGGAATATTGGAGTCGGTCGAGGAGGCGTCGTGCTCGGGCTTGAAGCCCAGGGCGGTGATCGCCGCGTCGGTCAGGCCCACAATGGCCGCATCAGGCGGCGTGCCGCCGGCCGGGCGCTCGCCGATCACCTTGGGCTCATAGCTGATCTTGCCAAACCGCGTGGACCGCGCCGCGTTCTCGCCGGCCACCGCGTTGTCGAGGATGCCGATCAGCGTCCTGTCCAGCCTGGCCAGCTCGGCGGCGCTTTCGGAGCGCATGTCGAACTCCATAAACACCGCATTGGGGATCGAATTGACCGAGGTGCCGCCCCCGGTGACGCTGGCCGAATAGGTGGTCTTGGGATCAGCGGGAACCTGCACGGCATAGAGATCGACCACGCTCCGGGCCATCGCCGTCATCGGATTGACGGTCCCGAACGCGCCATAGCTGTGCCCGCCGGGCCCGTTGAACGCGACGTGATAGCGCTTGGACCCCGTGCCGCGATCCACCACCCGCGAGGCGTCCGAGCCGTCCATCGAGAAGAAGGCGGTGATCTGGCCCGCATAGCGGCTCTTGTTGAACAGATAGCGCACGCCGCGCAGGTCGCCGGCGCCTTCCTCGCCCACATTGCCGACGAACAGGATGTCGCTGCGGGTATTGATCCCCGCCGCGTCCAGGGCCCGCATATAGGCCAGCAGGGTGGCCAGCGAGCGGGTGTCGTCGCCGATGCCGGGGGCCATCAGCCGGGTCCCCTCGCGCCGCACGGTCACGTCCGTGCCCTCGGGAAAGACGGTGTCCAGGTGAGCGGCCATGACCACGAACGGCCCCTTGCCCTTGGTCGCCGTCCCGGCCCGCACGCCGGTGACATTGCCCTGCGCGTCCATCGCCACGTCGCTCAGGCCGTGGGCCTTCAGCATCTCCAGATAGGCCCGGGCGCGGGCCTCTTCCTTGAACGGCGGGGCGGGGATCTGGGTCAGGGTGACGATGTCGGACACCGTGCGGTCGAAGTCGGCGTCGAGCCTGGCGGTCGCGGCCTTGAAGGCGGGCGAGGCGACGATCTTGCCCACTGTTTTGGCGTGATCCGGTTTGGGCGCAGCCACGGCGGGCGCGGCGATCAGGGCCCCGGCCAGGGCGAGCAGGCAGGCTTGGCGGTAAGGCGTATGGATCATGCGATGAGAGTCCCTGACTGGCCCCGGCACACTAGGGGGCGCGGCCTGGGGTGTCATCCGGGCGGACACGGGTTCGCATCCTCGCCGGTTTGAGCGGCGAGTTGGGGAGGCGGCGGAGCGTCCGGGCCAGGCCCGGATGTGTGTGTAGTGGAGTACCGTTTCGGCCGTGGCCGGAGCGCTCCGCACGGTTGTTTTCCCTCTGGCCGGCACGCGCGGGTCTCGTTCAACCCTTTGCACCACATCCGGGTTGCCCTCCTCGCGACGGACCCAGCCCTAAAGCTGCAGCCACGCCGATTCCGGAGGACCCGGAACTTACCTTCGGACGGGCGGAGGCTTTGGCCTTCCTCCGATGGACAGGTTTACGTCCCCTGTCCTCACTTTAAGCCGGCCGGCCCGGACAGTCGTCCGACCGGTGGCCCCGCACAACCGCCCCCACCGCCCGTCAGGTCGCCAGCTGGACGCCCTCCCCATGCGATGAAGCGAGGAGAAGTATGCGGCAGGTTTTGGGAGTGATGCGTCGATTTTGCATCGTGACGCTGGGTGGCGGGGTCAGGCCGTTGAATATCGTTGGGGCTGAGGGGTGGTTATCGCTCGCGCGGCGACGGGGATAGGCATCGACGCCCTTGCCCGAAACCCTCTCTCTTTGAGAGAGGGAGGGGCCCGCCGCGAAGCGGTGGGAGGGTGAGAGGTTTCACCGTTGGCGGGGAGAATCGCGATGCCGGTGGTGGCGGTGACAGAAGGGGACTGTTGGACCTGTCACCGGATTCGTTCTCACCAAGCGCCGCCTCAAACGCGGCGTCTTCAAGGACGTCGTCGATCTCCAGGCCGCCATCAACCGCTTCGTCGTTGATCACAACCAGCAGCCAAAGCCATTCGTCTGGACCGCCGACCCAGATAAAATCATCGCCGCCGCAGCTCGCGGGCACCAAGTGTTGGATTCAATCCACTGGCATCCTGTTTCTCGACCCTGCGGGACGCTTCGACCACTTTCAATTGGTCCTCGATCAGCGGACGCTTCAGCTGAACCGCGATTTCCCAAGATGCTGTGAGCCAGGTGTCGACCTCCTCGGCCGTCGTCAGAAACACCGGCATCGCTTTGCTGTGAAAGGGCGCGACCACTCGCGCGGCTGCCTAGACGGCTGCTCAGTGGGCAGGATGTCCCGCAAGATATTCGCGCGCGGCCTCGGCGCTGTTGTCGACTTCGTCGACGGCGCGAAATCCCAAAAATTGTGTATCTGCACAATACGATTTAGGGTTGCTCCGCCCCGCAACCTAGTGAAATGCTTGCCCCAAGTTGCAACGGGGTGTTCCATGATCGAATTTGGCGCGTACGACCCACCGGGTGGACCATCGACCTCCACGATCACTGACGTGGAGGCGTTTCTTGCGAGCCAGCAGCCGGTGGCGAACGGCTATGGAGGGTCGACGAAGGAAAAAATTCCAGACGAACAATGGGCTGGAATGTGGGACAACGGCACGATCTACAATGGTGGTGGCGCGTTCAACAATACAATGACGGGTTATTACTTTGAGTGGGTTCCAGTAACGTCTGGCGCAAGTTTGATGTCAGTTGTTGGCAGCGATGCCGACACTAACGCAGTTGACCCGCCGACTGAGGTCGGTGAGATAATCGTAACCGGTGCCAGGATTGGCACTGAATTCAATCTTGTGCGCATGATAGCGCGAATGACGCCAGGAACTGGCGACGATTTCGCCTTTGCGGTCGGTAACGCGCTCACACGGCCAGGACCTCACACATACGTGGTCATGGACCAAGTCGGCGACTCCGAGTGCGACGTCGATGAAGCATGGGCTGCACTCCAGCAGTTCGCGGCACCTGGCCAGTTTACTCCCGCCGTTAATGGTGCGCACGTCAACCTTCCAGGTTTCGGGCCGATCCAGCAATTTGTAGACCCTGTGGCCATGAAGGTGACAAACGTTACTGATCCCGGCCATATGCTCTATCCTGGTACGGTTGAGCGCAGCGTTGTTGTGCAGGGCGGAAAGGTGTTCATCCAGACCGTCGGCTCGGGAACGGGCAATATGGCAGGGGCGAATGTGTTGGGTTCCCCGGTACTTTGGGGGGCTCTTGACGCCGCGATCGCCATATCCGTTGATTTGAACGACAACGGTCCGGGCGACTGTTAGGTTATAACATTATGAATCCGGGCTTGTTATCTGCTGTTCCACTGCTGCTCATCCAGACCTTCGGTTTAATGGTCACCCTTGTCACCTACCGACTTCTCGGTAGGGGGCAAGGAGGGCTGTGGGCGGGTGGCTTAGCGATATCGGGTGTGGTGCTAGTCGCGTATGCCCCTTTCGTCGCTTTAGCTACGGTCCTATTCACAGGCCGAGGGATGCAAGTCTATTCGGGCGTGGTCTCGTTGGGGTTAGGCTTTCTATTGTTTCTCTCAGCCACTGTTTTGACTAAGCGGCCTGCGACATTGGTGGCGATCGGAACTTTGTCAGCTCTTGCTACGTGGACGTACTATATCTTAGCGATGCTGATCTCCGGCCTATAATCGACGAGTAGTTTCGCGGTCGCGCGGAGCGAGTTGCCGGGCGCCCAGCGCCTTAAGGTTCTGTCAGAGGAATCCGGTGACAGGTCCAGTAGTCCCCTTCTGTCACTGCAATCACCGAAATCGGGATTTTCCGGCAAGCGGTGAAACCTCTCACCCTCCCACCGCCTGCGGCGGCGGGCCCCGCCCTCTCTCAAAGAGAGAGGGGGCAGGAGGCTGGCGCCTCAATCAAACACGATCACCGACCGCGCCAGCTCGCCGCGCTTGAGTTCGTCGAAGGCCGAGTTGACCTCTTCCAGCTTGATCCGCCGCGAGATCAGGGCGTCGAGGTTGAGCTTGCCGCTCATGTAGAAGTCCACCAGGCGCGGCATGTCGACGGGGAAGCGGTTGGAACCCATGAAGCTGCCCTGGATGCGCTTTTCGCCCAGGAAGTCGGAGCCGTTCAGCTCGATCTTCACGCCCACCGGGATCATGCCGATGACATTGGCGGTGCCGCCCCGGCGCAGCATGCGGAAGGCCTGTTCGGCGGTGGCCTTCAGGCCGATGGCCTCGAAGCTGTGGTGCACGCCGCCGCCGGTCAGCTCCTGCACCTGTTTGACCGCGTCGCCGTCGTCGGCGTTGATCAGGTCGGTGGCGCCGAACTGCTTGGCCAGCTCCAGCTTGGCCGGCACGCGGTCGATGGCGATGATCCGGCCGGCCCCGGCGATGGCCGCGCCGTTGACCGCCGCCAGGCCCACGCCGCCGCAGCCGATCACGGCCACGGTCTCGCCCGGGCGCACATTGGAGGTGTGGGTTACCGCGCCCACCCCGGTGAGCACCGAGCAGCCGATCAGGGCGGCGCGGTCGAACGGCATGTCCTTGCGGATGGCGACGCAGGCGTGCTCGTGCACCAGCATCATCTCGGCGAAGGACGACAGGTTCAGGAACTGGGCCATCCTGGTGTCGCCAGCGCCGGACAGGTCTTCGCGGAACAGGCGCGGCTCGTCGGTCTTGGATCGGCGGGTTTCCGAGCTGGTGCACAGGTTCAGGTGGCCGGTCAGGCACACCTCGCAGTGGCCGCAATAGGGGTTGAGGCAGGTGATGACGTGGTCGCCGACCTTGACGGTGCGGACCTCGGACCCGACCGCCTCGACGATGCCGGCGCTCTCGTGGCCCAGAACGGCGGGCAGGGCGTGGGTGTAGGAGCCTTCGACGAAGTGCAGGTCGGAATGGCAGACGCCGGCGGCCTTGGTGCGGATCAGCACCTCGCGCGGGCCCGGCTTGCCGATGGACACGGTCTCGATCTGGAGGGGCTTGCCCACCTCGCGCAGCACGGCCGCCTTCATTGCCTGTCTCTCCCACGGTTTGGGCGGAGACTAGCGTTCCCTCAGGGGCGAGCGGAAGGGGCTATTCGAACAATCGTTCGAATTGTTGGGTGGGCGGCCTCAGGCCGCGATGGCGGCGCTGTCGGCGGCCGCTGCGGCGGCTGCGGTGGCCCGTTCGGGAATGATGTGGTCGACCGACAGCAGCACGGTCATGCCGGTGTCCGACGTGATCACGGCCGAGACCAGGGGCGAGTTCTCCTCGCCCATCGACGGGGGCGGATTGATCTGGTCGGCGTTGACGATGAAGCTGTCGCAGACCGCGTCGACCAGCAGGCCGGCGACGTCGTTTCCGCTCTCGATGACGATGATCACCTGGCGCGGGCCGTCTTCGGCCACGCCCTTGCCCAGGCGGGCCGACAGGTCGATGACCGGCATGACCTGGCCGCGCAGGTTGATGACGCCGCGCACATAGGGCGGGGCGTCGGGCAGCTGGGTCGGCGGGGTGACGCCGCGGATCTCGCGCACCGAATTGACCGGCACGCAGTAGGTCTGGGTTCCGACCTCGAACGACAGGACCTGAAGGGCTTCGCCCGTCTTGTACGCCACGTTGCTGGTCATGAGGCCTCCCGCTGATCGAGTGTTCTCGGACGGCGCGCCGCCTCCGAACGTCTCAAGCGTGGCCCAAAATAGTGAACAAACCGGTTCTGATGGGGTCCCGGCTTTCGTTCAGGTTCGGTTCAGCCGCGAAGTCAGAGGGTGTGATCGAGGCCTCGGCGGCCCCGTCGCCGACGGGGTCCGGGCGATAGGGAGAGGGTTGATGACCCGCAGGATCAGCACCGTGATCGGCCGCGCCGCCGCCGCGCTCGCCGCGTTAATTTGGTGCCGGCCACCGCCGCGTCGGCCGACTCGCGCGGTCGCCACCACTACGACCATCGCGGCGGCCACGATCGCGACGGCGACATCGCCGGCGCGGCCATCGTCGCCGGCGTCATCGGCCTGGCCATCGGCGCGGCGATCGCCAGCGACGACAACGACCGCTACGAGCGTCCGCGCCGCCAGCGCGTCTATGCGCCGCCGCCCCCGCCGCGCTACGGCTACGGCTATGGCTACGCGCCGCGGCCTATTACGAGGAGTATGGCCGCGACTGCTGGACCACCCGCGACTATGACCGCCGCAGCGGCACGGTCTATGAGCGCACGGTCTGCCGCTAGCTAGACCATTGATTTAACGGAATTCCTTGGATCCCTCGGTGAGCGGGAGATCCGGGGAAGGATCTGGTTTCGCATGAGCCTGGTCCCCGGAACGGTCGCGAGACCGGTCCCGGTGAAGCCCCGGAGCCCCACACTCCGGGGCTTTTTCACGCCCGCGCGACAGGGCGCTTGCGAGTCGAACAAAATGGGAACATTGTGGTCTTGCCTTCAAGGGAGACCGCCGATGTCCGCCGCCTCTTTCCATGCTGATCCGTCCCACGGCGCGCTGTCGGGCGCCCTGTCAGGCCTGGGCGCGCGAGGGGCGCCGACCCAGGATCGGATGGAGGTGGCCGAGGCCGTGCTGTCGGGCGCCTGGCGCACCCTGCGCGCCGCCGGCTTCCGCGAGGCCGAGGTCCAGGCCCTGTTCGACCAGATCGCCGACCGTCCCGAAGACCTGGCCCGGCGCCTGCGAAAGATGGCTAACGCGGCCGGCTGACCCGCCGCGCTGAAAGGCGCGACATTTCATCGCATCCGGGCGCGAGGGCGGCGCGTAGCTGAGCTGAAAGTCGCTAGACCGGCCCGCACCGGGGCCGGGGCGGCTGGTCGCCCCCGTCGAACATCCTCTGCACTCGCCGGGCAAGCCGCGAGGCTCCGCCGCCGCCGTCCCTCCACGGCGGTGGCGGAGCCTCGATGGGCTGATCAGCCCTGGGTGACGGGGGCGGGCGCGCTTTGCGGCATCGGCGGAACCGGCGCGGGCGCGGCGGCCGGCGCAGGCGCCTGACGCTGGAACTTCAGGCTGCGGCCCTGGAACTCGGCGCCGGTCTCCATGGCCAGCTGCTCGTGGGTGATGTCGCCTTCGACCTTGGAGGTTCCATACAGGCGGACGGCCTGGGCGGTGATGCTGCCCAGCACGGCGCCGTGGATCTCGATGACCTGGGCGGTCACCGAACCCTCGACGCGGCTGTTGGGGCCCAGGATCAGCTTGCCCACCCGGATATCGCCCTGGACCACGCAATCCAGGTGCAGTTCGCCGTCGCCGACCACGTCGCCCTTGATGGTCACGCCCTGGGCGATCATCGAGGCGGGCTTGGGACGCGGGGCGGGAGCGGGCGCCGGAACCGGCGTGCGCAGCGGCTCCACGGCCAGGGGCGTCGGCGCGGGAGCGGGCGTGTTCTTGGTCTTGGTGAACATGGGCGGCGACCTTGTCTCGAAATGGCTCGTCGAGACTGTCGGGAGCAAGACGGGCGCCGCCCCGGTCAAGCTAGGTTTTATCGACCACGTGCGTCGTCGGCCTGTCGTCGCCGGGCGACAGCTCGTCGCGCCAGCGGCCCTTCTCGTCCTCGTAGGAGATGCCCGTGGTCTCGCCGGCCACCTGCTGCTCGGCCGCCGCGCGCTTGGCCGCGTTCAGCGCCGCCTCGTGGCTGGCGAAGGTCTCGGAGAACACATCCCCCAGCTTGTAGGCCCAGCCGCCGTCGTGTTCGACGATGCTGTAGGTGATGTCGGTCATGGCGGGGTCTCCTGAGGATGTGGAAGGATCAACGAGCCGCCAGCAGCCAAGGTTCCGGGCGCTTTGTCTTGTCGGGAACCGCCTTTGCGCGGACAACGGCGGGATGTTGTACCTGATCCTGAAAGCCGCCCTGTCGGGGGTGATCATCGCCGCGATCTCCGAGATTGCCCGCAAGTCGCCGGGCTTCGGCGCGCTGGTGGCGTCGCTGCCGCTGATCTCGATCCTGGGCATGATCTGGCTGTGGCGCGACACGCGCGACACCGTCCGCATGGCCAGCCATGTCGAGGCCACCTTCTGGTACGTGCTGCCGTCCCTGCCGATGTTCCTGGTCATCCCGGCGCTGCTGCGACGCGGCCTGGGCTTCTGGCCCGCCCTGGCGGCGGGATGCGTCCTGACGATCGGGCTCTATTTCGCGATGACGGCGCTGGGCCCGAGGCTTGGGATTAAGCTGTAGCCGGCGCTGGCGAAGACCACGCCGCGAGCGGCTTGGCGGCCATCGCTCATCGTTCCCGGCGATCAGTATCCTGTGGCCCTGCGACATTCCGCTGACGAAGCGGGTGTTCGCCAGAGCTGACAGTGGCTTGCCCGGGTGGCTTGAACGCACGACTCCGATGACGAGGTCGACTTCGCTTCGCCCCCAGTCAGACCTTGGGGCTAGTCTCATTCATCGACCAGATCGGACTCGTCTCTGACCTTGGAAATGTCCGCTGGCACATGCGCCATGACGACCCCACCGCCTGCGCGAGGCTGGCTCATCGCGTACGTTGGGAGGGGCGGCTTTCGGGTGGGGCCGAAATTCGGGACGAGGGCGCTTAGGAGGCTGGTTGCGCACGACCGGCGCACCAGCCTCCTGGACCGATTAGAAGTTCATGAGGGCCGACATGGAGATCGTGCGCCCGTTGGCGGCTCGCCCGATGCCGATGCCGTTGGTCGGAACCGACGGTGTGGTGATCTCGATGAAGGCGACCTTGTCGAACAGGTTCTCGGCATTCAGCATCAGCTGCCAGCGGTCTGTTGGACGGTACTGCGCGAAGGCGCCCACGAGCGTGTAGCCCGGCATCTTCATCAGGTTGTTGTCCTGAACCCAGCTGCTGGTGACGCCGGTGATATTGGCGCCGATCGTCACCTGGCGGAGCTCGAACTGGGGCGCCGCCTGGAAGATGAAGTCCGGTTGGCGGCGCGGGACCTTGCCGGCGACGGCGGGGTTCAGCTTGTCGTTGACGAGTTCGGCATGGGTATAGGTCACGCCGCCCCTCACGCTGAACGGACCGCGCCGATAGGTCCCTTCGGCTTCCACGCCATAGGCCTTGTAGGTCCGATCGGTGGTGATGCCGCCCGCCTGCACGTTCGTGTCTTCGGTGTCGGCGTTGAAGCCGGTGACGTTCACCGAGAAGTCGCGCGCGCGATATTTGAACCCGCCTTCCAGCTGCTTGACGATGTCGTAGCCGTCGGCCTTGTTGGCCAGGCTACCGTCGAGGGCGCTGACCTTGCTCGAGAACAGCAGCTTGTCGGCCCCGGCCCGCGCGCCGCGGCTATAGCGCGCGAAGACCGCGAACGGCTCGGCGACCCGGTAGTTCACGCCCACCGAATAGCTGGCGTAGCCGTAGTTGTAGTGAACCGGCGCCGGGCGATCGTACGGCGTGAAGGCGGTCTTCGACTCCGCGACGGAAATGACGCCGTCGCCGTTGAAGTCCACCGACTTGATGCCGATGCGGCCGCCGCCCAGATCCGCCCCGAACAGCTCGCCGCGCACGCGGCCCGAGTCGTAGCGCAGGCTGCCCCCGATCGCGACCTTGCCGAAGCGATAGTTGAGCGAGCCGTAGGGCGCGGTGATGTTGTACCGGACGTCGTAGTCACGCCGGAAGAAGGCGGTGCTGCCGGACCGGTTGAAGCCCAGGTAGCCGTTCTGGGTCTGGGCGACGCCAGCGGCGTTGGTGTAGTTGATCAGCGCCGAATTGCCGTCGTCCGCCACGTCCTGGATGTGGTTACTGTAAAGCCAGTCGCTGGTGTAATCCTGCAGCGACTTGTAGACGCCACTCGTCACCGTCAGTTCGCCCTTGCCGATGTCGTAGGCCCGCGTGGCGCGCAGATCGTTGATGAAGTTGTTCAGCGAGCGCGATTCGATCCGGTTCAGCGAGGTCGCGACAATCAGGCCGTTGCCGTTGAGGGCGCCGAGATTGGTGATGACCTGACCGGCCTTCGGGCCCGTGGCGTAGGTGTAGGTCCCCACGCCGCCGCCGAGCGAGGCCGGCAGCGCGCTGCCCGAATAGATGTTCGCGACCAGATTACGGGTCGTCCCACCCGCTATGTCCGAATACCGGCCGCGCTGGGTGATCGTCCAACCGCCGACATCGAACTGCGATTCCAGACCGATCGACTTCACCAGGGCGTTCATGCCCTGGCTGAGCGGCAGTACGGAGGACTTGTTGTCGGCGTCGAGCGTGACCAGATTGCCCAGGTTGCCCGAGAGCATCGAGTCGCGCCGGACATCGTAGGTGTTGAAGCTGCCATAGACCGGATTGTCGTTGGTTCCGGTGATGCGCACCGGGCCCGGCAGGTAGTGGGGCGACCGGTCGTCCAGATACTTGCCCGACAGCCGGACGTACCCGTTGGAAAACTGCTTGGTGACGTTGAACTTCAGCTGGCCGCCCTTGAAGGCGTCGAAGCCGACTTTGCGCGGCCCTTCGCCGACCCGGTAGAAGCCGCCAATGTGGAAGCGCCAGCTGTCGTTAATGGGCGCGCCGTATTCGAAATCCACGCGCTTGGTGTCGTAGTCGAGCCCGGTGCTCAGCTGGACAGTGCCCCCGGCCACATCCCCGGTCTTGGAGATCAGGTTGATCACGCCGGCCGGCGAGTTCGAGGCGAACGTCGAGGACGAGCCGCCGCGGATGGACTCGACGGCGGACAGATTGAGGTCGGCGCGAATGTAGATGTCGGATGCGCCGTTGAAGAAATCGCCGAACTCCAGAACCGGCAGGCCGTCTTCCTGAAGCTGCATGTATTTCGAGCCGCCTGACGCCAGCGGAAGGCCGCGGATCGTATAGGCGGAACTGCCGTCGCCGGTGGACGACTCGGTCCTGATGCCCGGCAGGTTGCGGAGCAGGTCGCCCAGCGAGCGGCCGCCCAGGGCCGTGATGTCCTTCTCGCGCAGCGCGCTTGTCGAGGTTGCGCTGTCGAGGCGATCGCGCCCCTTGGCGACGCCAGTGGAAAAGACCTCTTCACGGCTGGCCGGCGCGCTCGCTGCGGGCTTTCGCGCAATCTCTGCGGTTGTCGCCGCGTGTGTTTCAGCGAATGCGAGTGAGGGTGCGACAAATAGAAGCGGCGCGATGGCGGCCGATATGTACAATACCTTCATGGTGGGTCGTTTCCTCGTCCATGTTTTGCAGTATTCATGCGCGAATTTGTTTTCGATTTCGTAAATATGGGCTTGTATGTGGATGGATTAGCTATCCGATTCCCATGAAGTACATTTGAAGTCTTTAAGCGAGCGGGTGAGGACGCTCGATAACGCCGACTGGCGCGAGGAGGCGGCGGCGCAGCCCCGGCGGAGCAGCGTCCAGAGCGCGCCTGCGTTGATCTGTGTGGTTTGCGGGCGGCGTCCGACGGGGCGGAAGCCGCTTCGTCTCGCGCGCCAAACTTTTGCGATGGCGGCAACGCCAGGCGTCCGCCACCGCCCGATACCGGCCCCCCGGCGCGGTCGCCGAAGAGTCCATTACCCAAAGTGGGGCGACTAGTGGGTGGGCTGCCACTCCAGCCAGTCGCCATAGGGGTGGCAAATCGCCAGCACCCTGGTCAGGCCTGTTGGCCATTGGGTCAGGCGCAGCTCGACCTTGCTGCGGTCCGCCGTCCACTCGAACCCTATTCGCAGCAGCGGCCGCTGGTCGCTCGCTCTCTCGCCGGCCTTGGCAATGGTCTCATCAAGACTGCGTCGATCCTCGTCGCTCAGATACTGGAGGAACATGGTGTGTATGATGGCGCGGCTACGTCCCGCCTGCTGTGGCGCTTCCAGGCGCTGGGCCAGCCACGACTCGGCGTCACCCTGATCGACACAGGGCGGATGGTCGCCAGCGATCTGAAGCGCCCCCTCAAGACGCCTGTATCGATCCTGCTGGTCGGCCCAGGCGAAAGACAGCAGCCGTTCGCGGTGGTCGGGATTGGACACGTCGAGCGGCTGAAGATCGACGCCACGCGCCGAGACAATGTCTAGCGGGGCGATTGGCGGCGAAGGGCCGCGCCACTGCGGCTCGACGCGGACCGCCGAGCTCGGATCGCCGACCGAGATCTCTCCGAGCCGATAGCTGTAGCGCGCGAGGTTGAGGTTCAGTCCGGCGCTTGATCCCAGATCAAGCAGCTCAAACGGCATGCTCCATCGCGCGGACGCGGTCAGCAGCGCGGCAACGATCGCGCCGGCCCGAGCGACTTCATTGGTCTGGGGCGGATGCTCCAGCCAACGGGCGATGAAGGCGTCTTCTATCGACAGGGTCTCGGCGATCGCGCCGTCAAAGTCGTTGTGGTCTCCGGCGTAAAGCCTGGCGAGAGACGCTGGCGCGCCACGGCGGGCGAGGGCGTTGAGCGCGCCGTTGAAACGCATGGCGATAGCCGCGGCGGCACGATCCCCGTCCCAGCCGCGGATCATGGCGGCGCTGATCGGCGCGCGCGGGAGCTGGCGCTCCACCGCTTCGAGAACGGAGGCGACGAATGGCGCGCCCATCGCGCGGCATCTGTCGGCCTGGCGCAGAAATTCGCTTCCGCCGCGAACATCTGCGCGCTTTGTCATCCGCTCGCACTCTGCGGAGACCTCTGTCCAAAACTCTTCGGTCGAGCGGGGCCTGGCGGCCGCATCCTTGACCTCGCGCCACTCTGACCCTTGGGGCGTTGCGCGGGTGCTCTCCAGCCTGGGCTCGCGCCACTTGGTTACAGCCACTTTCGCGCTTTCCTCCACGCCAGATCTGCGGTTCCGCGCGCAGGGGCGCGGCGCTCAGATGCCCCTCCCAAAGTCCCAGTCGGTTCTCCAGGTGCGCGATCGGCGCTAGGGTTAGATAAAGTCTGCAACGGTTAAAAATTACCCTATGAGGCGGCTTTTACTGCCTCGTTTTCAGGAGCAGCCGCCAGAAGATCTTAATGATCGGATCGCATCGTAATGCATTTGAAATTTTAGGTTGTGCATTGGGCGAGGTATATGTAGCCAAGCATCGTGAGCATTGTAGATAAACTTGCGACAATTCGTCGCACCTAAGTATAGATAGCCGCCCCGCGCCGCGTCATTAATCTTTTAGACACCTTCACATCGCTTTTTTGCAGCAACTTTTGCGGGATTTTGGTGTGATGGAACGGGCAAGGCGCTGCCCCTGCCGGAGGCGGAAGGCGCTCGGGCGTGACGCTTTTGGACACCTTGCTCGCCCGACGCGGAGCACTGGCCGTCAAGGCCGGAGCGCCCCCGGGCCATGACCGTTCATCCCCCAGCGCACGATCGCCGCACGTAGAGCGCCTCGCGGTTCGCTCAGGATCTCACCGACGGACGGGGCGGGCTACGGCTCCAGTCTCCGGCTCGCCAACACTTAGTAAGCGTCGGCCATCAGGCGGCTCCGCCGATGCACTGGCCACGGCCCAGCTGCTGCTGAAGCTCTGGCCGGCGCTGCGACAGCGCTGCGACGGCGGCCACGCCGACGCTTGCTCAAAGCGCGTCGCCAGACCAAGCGGAACTGATCGCGCTCGTCCGGGCTCAGGCCCAGGAGATCGCCAACCTGCGCAACCGCCTGGACAAGATCGAGGGCGGCGCCGCCGCTGCTCCGCGCGCGCCGGCGCGGCTGGAGATCGGCGGGAACCGCCAACCCGTCGCGAATGAGGAAAGTGTCGCGGAGGTTTCGGGGCCGCAGATTGTCACGCCCGACCTCGCCGACCAGAGCATCGCCCAGGTGCTCGCCGCCGCCAAGGACGCCGCCGGCGTCACCACCGAATGGAAGGGCGGCCTGCCGACCTTCCGCTCGCCCGACGGCTTCTACATGTTCAAGATGCGCGGCCGCATCATCAGCCACACCAGCACGACGTTCGGCTCCGACTACGATAGCCGCAACATCACCACGACCGGCATGCGCGCCCTGCGCATCGGCCTGGAGGGCGGCGCGGGCGCACACTTCTTCTATCAGTTCGAGAACGACTTCGCCGACAACGTCTCCGACGTAGGCACCGCGTTCGTCGGCTGGCGCGACACGGTCGGCGACGTTTCCTACGACGTCCGTTTCGGCAACATGTTCAACGATCGCAGCTTCGAGGGATCGAGCGGCTCGGACGCGCCGTCGTTCCTGGAACGCAACGTCGTGGCGACCTCGATCATTCCCCAGCGCGGCTTCTACGGCATTTCCATCATGCCGCGGGTCTTCTGGAAGAGCGGTCACGCCTCCATCACGCTCAGCGGCGACAGCATGGACGCCAAGCAGACCGTTTCGGATAGCCGGACCCTGATGGCGCGGGCGCACTGGAATCCGGTCAAGACGGATCGGTCGACGCTGCACCTGGGCGTCTGGGGCTTTGACGAGGACCTGGCCGTCGGCGGCGGGAGCCTGACCCGTAATACGGTGATCGGCGGCCGCTTCAACGGCGCGCTGCGCGTCTCGACCGGCACGGTGACGGGCGGCACGGGCACGCGCGGCTACGGCGCTGAAGTCGGCGGCTATGCCGGTCCTTTCTGGGTGATGGGCGAAGTCGGCGAGCGCAAGGCGGCGCTGGACGCTGGGCGCCCCGACCTCGTGAGCAAGGCGTGGAGCCTCTCGAGCGGCTACTTCATCACCGGCGAACTGCCGCCCTATAACGCCCGTCTGGGCACCTTTGCCCAGCCCAAGGTGCGCAAACCGGTTCTGCGGGGCGGCCCGGGCGCGGTCGAGCTGCTGGCGCGCTATGAGAACATCAACTATTCGGGCGTTCCGACCGCCGGTGACGGCTGGGCGACGACGGGCGGCGTGAACTGGTATCTGGATAACGTCACCCGCCTCCAGTTCAATGTGATCCATTGGAGCGCCACCAACCGTTCGGGCGCCTATCCGACCAAGGACGGCGGGCAAACGGTCAGCGGCGGCATCGGCATCACTTTCTAGGTCGAACACCGCTTGCGAACACGTCGGCGGTCTTCAGCCTCTTGTCGCCAGGACAAGACGCTGCGGGCCGCCGACGACGCATTTTCGTGACCGTCCTCGCATGGCGCGGGCAGCTCCGGTCGGAACCGGGCTACTGGGCCTAGTTTGCAAATATAGGTTTATGGGTCGGGGTGCGACATCTAGTCGTTGAGCCGGCAATTAAGCTTTTAATGATAAACGTGCATTATATTTGCTTTGGTCAAATCAGTCTTTCGGCAAGTAGTTGATCGATAGGCGTCCAGAGATTGCATTCATACGGAGCGTGACGTGATCAAGGCAATGAGCATTCCGCGCAAGTTGAGCACTTCGTTCATTCTGATCTGCGTGTCGGCCGCGATCATCATGTTGGTGTTTTTCGCGACGATCTCTGCGATCCAGACATCGACGAAGAGCAACAATCTCGCCCAGTCGATCCACGCTCAGACCTTGGCGCTCGAGACCGCGATCCTGCGACAAAACAGCCAGTTCAGAGGTTTTCTCGTCACCGGCGATGAGACCTATCTGAAGTCGTATTATGAGGGGCGCGACGAGTACGACACGGTCGCGGCGGAGCTGAAGACCATACTCTCGAGCCCATCGCAGCTAGAGCAACTGGAGGCTTCGCGCGTCGCCACGGTGGCTTGGCGAAAGGAATGGGGTGATCGTATGATCGCCGTGGTCAAGGAAGGCCGCCGCGAAGACGCTCAGGAGATGGTCCGGAGCGCCGGCAAGAAGGTGCTCGTCAGCAAGGCCGTGCAGCCGCTGCGCGACATCCGCAAAGACCAGACAAAGCTTATCGAGCAGAACGGCAAACGCCAGAACACCGCGATCATCACCGCCATGGTGGCCTTGATCGTCGGCGCCATAGCGCTGATCGGCATCGCGATGAGCCTTTCGGCCATGCTGAGCCGGATGATCGCGCGTCCCATCACCGAGCTGACCTCGGTCATGGCCGAGCTCGCCCGGGGAAACAACGACATCACCGTCGACGTCGATCGCACCGATGAGATCGGCGATATGGCGCGCGCCGTCCTGGTGTTCCGCGACACCGCTGTTGCCAAGACCCTGGCGGACAAGGCCAAGGCGAAGGCTGATGAGGCCAAGGCCGAGGCCGACCTGGCCAAGACGGAGTCTGACGCCGCAGCCCGGGACGTGGTGCAAAGCCTTTCGGCGGCGCTGGAGCGCCTCGCCATGGGCAATCTGAGCATGCCGATCCAGACCCGCTTTCCGGTCGACTATGAAAAGCTCCGCAATGACTACAACACGGCGCTGCGCAGCCTGACCGACCTGATCGCTGACATTTCGAGTGGTGTGAGCAGCCTGGGCGAAGGCGCCCACGACATCAGTACCGCAGCCGACCAAATGGCGCACCGCACCGAGCAGCAGGCGGCAAGTCTCGAGCAGACGGCTGCTGCGCTCAATGAAATCACCGTCGCGGTGCAAGCGGCTTCGGGCGGCGCCGGACTGGCCAAGCAGGCCGTCGATGTCGCGCACAAGGATGTCGAGCGGAGCGGGCAGACGATGGATGAAGCCGTCGCCGCCATGGAGCGGATCGAATCCTCGTCGCGTGAGATGGAGTTGATCGTGGGAACGATCGACGAGATCGCCTTCCAGACCAATCTTCTGGCCCTCAACGCGGGCGTCGAGGCCGCGCGCGCCGGCGAGTCTGGACGTGGCTTCGCCGTGGTGGCCCAGGAAGTCCGAGCGCTCGCTCAAAGGTCGGCCGAGGCCGCCAGGGAGATCAAGGCGCTCATTTCCAGCTCGAATAAGCAGGTTCAGCTTGGCGCCAAACTCGTCAATGAGACGGGTGGGGCTCTGGTCAAGGTTGTCGGTCAGTTTGGCGAAATTTCCCGCCTGGTGACGGAGATCGCCGCCTCGGCCACCGAGCAGGCGAGCGGCCTGAACGAGGTCAATGTCGCCGTCAATCAGATGGATCGCTTCACCCAACAGAATGCCGCCATGGTCGAAGAGAGCACCGCGGCCAGCCATGCCATCCGCGCCGAGACGGACCGGCTAAGGTCCAAGGTTTCGGTGTTCAAGGTCGCCTCGGATACGCCGACGAGTCGTTCTGCGGCCGCCTAGCGTCCAGGACTATTGGGGGCAAAACTCGATGGCGCCTGCGCTTCGATAGCCAAACCCTTGTCCGTGACCTGACACGGCGGCAGCCGCAGGAATGCGCAGCGGACGGACAGCCGTCCGCAATCCTGGCGGCCTCACTAACGCCACTGCAGGCGCGCGGTGGTCAAAGTGACGCTGAAACGGGGACTTTCGGCGCAACGATCAGGTCTTGACCAGCTTGTCCGCCGCCGCGACATCGGCCTGCGCGCCGGCGACGTCGCCAAGCTCGGTCTTGACCTTCGCGCGCCACCGAAGCGTCTCAGCGTCGTCGGGCTTGACGGCCAGCGCCGCGTCCAACTCCTCGAGGGCACGGCGATAGTCCTTCAGGAACCAGTAGCAGCGCCCCTTTCGCGACAACGTCATCGCATCTCCCGGCGACAGGCGCAGTGAGACGTTGAGGTCGCGGATGGCCCGGTCGTAGCGGTCCTGGTCCATGAATACGGCGGCGCGGTTGTAGTAGGCCGCTTCGTAGTCGGGATCGGCCGCGATCGCCGCGCCGTAGTCGGCCAGGGCCTCGTCCAGAAGGTTCGTCTCAGCCAGCGCCAGGCCCCGGTTGTTGAGGACGAAGGCCGATTTCGGCTGCAACTTCACCGCAGCGTTCAGGTCCGCCATCGCCGCCGCCTGCTTATCATCCTGGCGCAGTGCGTTGGCGCGCGCCACCAGAAGCTCGGCGTCGTCGGGAGCCAGGGCGATGGCATGGTCGTAGTCGGCCTTGGCGTCGCGCGGACGGTTGGCCAGGCGGTTCAGCCAAGCCAGCCCACGCCAGGTGGCGATCCGCTTGGGGTCCAACTTCAAAGCGCGGTCGTACTCCGCCCGCGCCGCGTCCAAACGGTCCATGTTCGTCAGGGTTTCGGCCAGGCCCACGTGCAGATCCGCGCGCCCGGGCTCGGCGGCGACGGCCATCTGGTACTGCTCCAGCGCCTTGGTCCAGTTTTCCCGGTCCGAATAGTAGATGGCCTTGTTGACCACTGCCGTGGTGTTCTTGGGGTCGGCTGCGAGAGCCGCGTCATAGGCCTTGAGCTCGCCCTCTGAATCCTCGTGCAGCGCGCTCAGCTCCACGCCCACGCCGTTCAGCGCATCCGGGTCCTTGGGGTCCAGCTCGACAGACTTGCGATAGTCGGCCAGGGCGCCTTTGTGATCGTCCTCGTCCGACCGCAGTTGGGCGCGATTGTAATAGGCTGCGGCGGTCGGCCTGGCCTTGATCGCCGCGTCGTAAGCGGCCAGCGCGTCCGTACGGCGACCGTCCAGCTCGCTGAGCAGCAAGGCGCGGTTGAAAAGGAGGTCGCCATCCTTCGGCGAGCTCTTCAGCCCTTCCTCCACGGCCGCCAAGCCATCAGCCTGCTTGCCCTGTCGGCGCCGCGTCTGGGCCAACTTCAGCCAGGCGTCGGCATAGGCCGGTTCCAGCTCGGCCGCTTTGCGATAGGCGGCCGCCGCGTCCTCGTCGCGCGTCAGCGCCGCCAGCGCCCGCCCCCGGGCGATCTGCGCATAGGCCATCTTGGGATCGATCGCGATCGCCGCGTCCGCGTCCCGCAAAGCGCCCGCCGGATCCTCCAGCCAGAGCCGCATCACGCCGCGATAGGCGATGATGAGCGCGTCCATGGGATCCTTGCGGACGATCTGGTCGTAGATCGCGAACGCCTCCTTTGGCCGGTCCTGAGTCTCCATCACCGCGCCCAGTTCCATCCAGGCCGCGCTGTTGTCCGGCGCGATGGCGACCGCCGCCCGGGCGTCGCGCTCGGCGGCCGCGGCGTCGGTGCTCATCTGCAGATCCGCTCGCCGCAGCAGGCCCGGGACGAAGCGCGGATCCACCGCCAGCGCCGCATCGTAGTCGACCCGCGCGCCCTTCGGATCATCGAGGTTCCATGCCTTCAGACTCCCCCGGTAGAGCAGGGCCAGCTTGTTGCGTGGATCGGTCTTGAGGACGGTCTCGAAGTCGGCCGCCGCCGCGTCGATCTTGTCTTGGTCCTGCTGGGCCACGCCCCGCGCCAGCAAGGCGTCAGCGTCTCCAGGCAACAGCGCCAGGGCCTCGCGCGCATCGCGCTCGGCCTCGGCGTTTTGATCCAGCCGCCAATGGGCGAAGGCGCGCACCACCAGCAGGCGCGCCCGCTCCCCCGGAGCCAGGTCGTGGCTGTCCAGCGCCTTGTCGCAGACGGCGACGATCGCCTGGCGGTCGACGCGGCGGGGCTGGGAGTCGGCCACGGCGCAGGCTGCAACGGGGTCGGCGGCCTGTCGCGCGAGGACGGGCGTGGTCGCGCCCGACGCCAGGGCGGCGGCCAGGATCAGCGGAGCCGAAATCGGCTTCATGGGCGCGCTCCCTTGGCTGCGGCGGGCTGGGCCACGCCGACAATGGGGTCCGGTTTTAGCCAGCGGACGGCGGCGGCCTTCACGTCGTCCAGCGTGACCGCGCTCATCAGCGGGCCATACTGGAGATACTCCTCAAGCACCGCGGGCTCACGGGCCGAGCCGCTCATCGCCCCCGCCCACCAGGCCAGATTGTCCCGAGCGGTCTGGACGCCGGCAACCATCGGCGCACGCGCCTCCTCCAGCGCGGCAAGCGTGATGTCGCCGGAGACCAGTCTGGTCGCAACGGCGCGGGCCTCTGCGACCAGGGTCTCGATGTCGGCGGGACTGGCGTCGATCGCCACGACCAGCGAGCCTTGGTCGCCGTAGTCCGGCGTGTTGGTGACCACGACCGGGGCGTAGGTCTTGCCCAGTTCTTCTCGCACCCGGCGGCGCAGGGCGGCGTCGAAGATCGCCGCCAGGAGCTTGAGGCTGTATTCCTCCGATCGTCTTCACCGGCAAGGGCGTCGGCGCGGCCGCGTTCGGCCTGACGAGGGCCGGCGTCACCCAGAGCTTCGTCGCCGTGCGCCCCGCCGCCACTGACGTCGCCGCCCTGGCCGACTATGTCGGGACCTATTACAGCGCCGAACTCGACACCGGGATCACCGTGGCCCGGAAAGGCGACACCCTGGTCATGCGCCAGCGGTTCGCGGTCGAGTGGCCGCTGGCGCCCAGCTTCGCCGACGCCTTCACCACCCGACTGCGCGGCGTCACCACCTTCGTCTTCGCCCGCGACGCCGAGGGCAAGGTCGCAGGCTTCGGCGCCTGGGCCGGCGGAGCGCGAAACGTCGTTTTCGTCCGGCGCTGAGGGGTCTTCTGGCCGCCCTTCTCTGACGTCCGGTTTCTGGCGGTGATCCGATTTCCGTTTGTGACCCTGAGCGGACTCCATAAGATCGAGCTAAGTTCAGCGGTCGGCGCCCCTCTGGATGACGGCCTGTGCATCCGGCGTCGCCGGACTGCCGGTGAGAATCCAACTGGCCAGCAGGTCGAACAGACCGGGAGGATAGGCCGCCGTCTCACCCGTCGGCCCCTGGAATTTCTCGAGCAGTCCGTGATCGGCCCGCGGGAAGACGATCAGGTCCAGGTCGGCCCGGCTGCGCTGGATGTCTCGCAGCACCTGGATCGTGCCCGCGCTGGGCGTCTGCGGATCCTGGCCGCCCAGGAGCCAGAGCTGGCGCGATTTGATCGTCTCGATTATCGGGCGCGGCTCATAGTTGAAGGTCAGGCCCTGCGACAGCGTTGGCCCAAACTGCCGAACCTCGGCGGTCGGCATGCGCAGCAGGATGCCCGTGTAGGAGCGGGGCTGGATCGCGGCGAGCCAGGGCTCTTCGCGATATTTCGATTTTAGCGCGTCCAGGGCTTCGAACCCCTGCGAGAAGTTCGACCTGACCACCTGTTCCGTGGCTGCGGTGACCTCTCTCGCCTGGCTTAGGGCCACGTCGCCAAAGCCGGCCCGACGCAACTGACTCTCCACGACCGCCCGGTCTTGCGCGGGCGGGCCTTCGGCCATGGCGAAGGCGGGAACGACGAAGTCCAGAGGCGTCAACGTCGCCACGAGGGGCGCGACCCAACCGCCTTGGCTGGCCCCGATAACGCCGAATTTTTGGACGTGTGGCGCCAGACGCCGGGCTTCCTGGACGGCGGCGGCGGTATCGGCGGCGCGAACATGGAAGTCGGCCGTGAGGTCGCCCCCCGAGGCGCCGGTCCCTCGCTTGTCATAGACGAAGAATCCGACGCCGCGCCGCGCCAGCTCGAATTGCCAGCTTGCATCGTCGGTGTCGGGATCGTTGTTGGACCCGCCGATCCAGACAGCGACGGCTTTTAGGCTCGCCTCACCGTCGGGCGGCAGCACGAACTTGCCGCGCAGCACGACGTCAGCGCTGTGGAAAATCGTTTCGCGAACGACCAGTGGCGCGCGGCGGCCAAGCTGCACGCCGGCGCCGGTTTCCATACGCACCCGCCCCGACTCGCAAGACTCGAAGCGCAGTGTCAGCCTGCCCGAAGTCGATGTGGCATAGGCGCCGTCCACCTGTTCGACGAGCTTGCCCAGACCGCCTTCGGAGCGTCCGTACCGCAGGTTACGGGGATCTCCGTCGCTGCCGGTGATGGAGAGAAACCGCCCGTCCGGGAAGGCGTAAGCGCCGAGCCGGCAGCGCAGGCTCGGGTCCAACCGGGTTGTGATGGTCTTGTCCAGACCTGTGGGCGGTGTCGCGGCGATCAGCGCGGCGACGGCGAGATTGGCGGCCAGGGTGAGCATATCGGTCCTTCAGATCAACGATGAGACCACCCTCGACGGGATGGCCTCCGAGCTATGGCGGTTGTCCCTCCACACGGCGTGTGGAGGTCCTCGCGGGCCGTTCGGCCGAAGGTCGTTGCGGGACGGGCGGCGGCTCGCTAGGCCTGGCTTCGCGAACGGCGTCAAAGTTGCGCGAACGGGACGACATGTGACGGCAAGGCGAGCGCACAGAGCGCGGCGACGACCGCGCGACGATGGGGAATCGACCTAGCCATCCTGGTCGCCATCGGATTGCTGATGGGATTCCTGGGACCGTTCGATACCGATCGGCTGCCCAAGGTGGAGCGCTATCTCTACTGGATGATCTGCGTGGTGGGCGGAGGGGTGATCGGGGTCGTGGCGGACGAAGGGTTGAGCCGGCGCATGGCCGCGACCTGGCGACGGGTGGCGGTCGTTTCGGTGCTGATGACGCCGCCGGTGACGCTTCTGGTGCTGGCGGCCCAGGGCCTTCTCCTGAACCAGGTGCTCAACTGGCCAAGTTACCTGGGACTACTCTGGCAGGTGTGGCCCATCATGCTGCCGTTGATGTTGGTGCGAACCCTGGCCTGGCGGCGATCGCCCGCGCGGGTCGAGACCAGAACTGTTATCGCCGCGCCGCTGCCTGAGGCCGAGGCCGCCTTCAGGCGACGACTTTCGGCGAAACGTCGCGGAGCCCGGTTGCTCGCGATCGAAGCGCACGACCACTATCTGAAGGTCCATATGGACGCTGGCGCGGAGCTGATCACCCTTCGGTTCGCCGATGCTCTGGACGAGTTGGCGCAAGCCCATGGCTGGCGTGTTCACCGCTCGTGGTGGGTTGCGGCCGACGCGGTGGAGAGCGTGCGCTGGCGCCGTGGCGCGGGTGAGATACGTCTTCGCGGTGGCCTAATGGCGCCGGTGAGTCGCACCTACGCTCCGATCTTGAAGGAAGCCGGTTGGTTCTAGGTGTCCCTCCTGGCCAACGGGGTCTTTGCCAAGGTCCGACAGCCACCCCGAACTGACGCTCCGTATGTCCGCTGTCGGCACGGAGAGCCGAGGGATGGGGCCAGCCGACCAGCTGCCAGTTGGCTACCTCCAACCAACGCCAAAGCAAAACGCCCGCCTCTCGCGAGACGGGCGTTTCGAAATCGCGGTGCAGAGGAAGCCCTCAGGCCACCTTCACCCGCGCCGCGCTTTCCGGAAGATCCGTCCCGAACGCGCGCTGGAAGAACTCGGCCACGGTGGGGCGTTCCAGTTCGTCGCACTTGTTGAGGAAGGTCAGGCGGAACGACAGGGCGATGTCGTGGTCGAAGATCTCGGCGTTCTGCGCCCAGGTGATCACGGTGCGCGGGCTCATGACGGTGCTGATGTCGCCGTTCATGAAGGCGTTGCGGGTCATGTCGGCCACGCGGACCATGGCCGAGATCGTGCGCTTGCCCTCGACGGTGTCGTAGGACGGGTTCTTGGCGAGCACGATGGCGGCTTCGACGTCATGTTCCAGATAGTTGAGCGTCGTGACGATGCTCCAGCGGTCCATCTGGCCCTGATTGATCTGCTGGGTGCCGTGATAGAGGCCCGTGGTGTCGCCCAGACCGATGGTGTTGGTCGTCGAGAACAGCCGGAAATAGGGATTGGCGCGGATCACGCGGTTCTGGTCCAGCAGGGTCAGCTTGCCGCCGGCCTCGAGCACGCGCTGGATCACGAACATCACGTCGGGACGGCCCGCGTCATATTCGTCGAACACCAGGGCGATCGGGCGCTGCAGCGACCAGGGCAGGATGCCTTCGCGGAATTCGGTGACCTGCTTGCCTTCCTTCAGGACGATGGCGTCCTTGCCGACCAGGTCGATGCGGCTGATGTGGCTGTCGAGGTTCACGCGCACCAGCGGCCAGTTCAGGCGCGCGGCGATCTGCTCGATGTGGGTCGACTTGCCGGTGCCGTGATAGCCCTGGACCATCACCCGACGATCGTTGGCGAAGCCGGCGCAGATCGCCTTGGTCGTCTGCGGATCAAATTTGTACGACGGATCGATATCCGGCACGTTCGTCCGCTACCGAGAAGGCCGGAACCTTCATGTCGCTGTCGACGCCGAACGCGTCGCGGAGCGTCACCCACTTGTCGGGGACCAGGGTGATCAGGGGATCGGCGGCGGAGCTGGTTTCGGCGAACTCGGGCATGACTACCGATTAGCCGGTTGACGTGGGGGAGGAGAGAGGGCGCCGCACCGCGACGCCCTCTCTGGTCCACTTTTTAGTGGTTGGCGATGATCACCGAGGCGATCACGCCCGTGGCGATGGCCACCATCAAGTAGCGGTCATCGACGCGTTGCCAGCGATAGCCGCGCGGCGGGGCGCGCAGGCCGCGGCTGCGATAGTCGCTGACATAGTAGCGGTTGTCGCGATAGCGGTGGTCGAGGCGCTGGCCCCGGGCCCAATGACGATATTCGCGGCGCTCGTCCTGACGATAGTCGCGGCGATCATCACGGCGGTCATCGCGGCCATCTTCGCGGCGATCATGGCGGTTGTCGTAGCGGCTCTGTTCATAGCGACGGTCGTCATGGCGTTGACCGGCGGCGTTGGCGGCGGTCCCGGCCAGCAGCGACAGGGCAAGAGCGGTGATGGCAAGGCGCTTCATGGCGGTCTCCTTTTCGATGACCCCAACCTAGTGAAGTCGATATGGCTCCGGCATGAACGACCCCGATCAGCAATCGTTCATGTTTCATTTGTGAAATGTGGTCCGGCGCACTCGCGGATTCGCGCCGCATGGGCCGTGCAGCCAAGCTGGACCGTCGCGCGTTGAAAGCAGGATGAAGCTACCGTCTGCTCCTGATCTCCGCCGAGACCTGCCGGCCCTGCTGGGCGCCGCCCGGCGGGAGGTGGGCGCGACCGCCGCCCTGCTGATCCTGGCCCTGGGCGGCATGGCCTTTCTGTCGATCGCCGACGAGGTGGCCGAGGGCGAGACCCGGGCCATCGACCTGGCCATTCTCGACGCCCTGCGCCGGCCGGGGCGACCCCATGAGCTGGTGGGCCCCGACTGGCTGCACGTGGCGGCGATCGACATCACGTCCCTAGGGTCGCTGGCGGTGCTCAGCCTGCTGATCCTGCTGGCCTTCGCGGTGCTGGCCTGCCTGCGCCGCTGGAGCGAGGGCATCATGCTGCTGATCGGGGCGGGCGGCGGGGTGACCATCAGCCAGGGCCTGAAGGCGCTGTTCAGTCGCGAGCGGCCGGACCTGGCCTATCGGGCGGTCGAGGCGGTCAACGCCAGCTTCCCCTCGGGCCACGCGATGATGTCGGCCGTGGTGTTTCTGACCCTGGGCGCTCTGGCCGCGCGCTTCACCGACCGCCGGCGGCTCAAGGCCCTGGCCCTGGGGGCGGCGGTCTTCCTGTCGCTGCTGGTGGGCTTCACCCGGATCTATCTGGGCGTCAAGGCCAGCGACGTGCTGGCCGGCTGGTGCGTGGGCGCGGCGTGGGCGATGGCCTGCTGGCTGGGCGCGTTTGCCTGGACGCGGTGGCGGGCGCGCTAAACCGTCTTGGGCTTGGGCCGCCAGGCCAGTTCCGCCGAGGTCCACAGGGCGCCGGCGGCGTCGGCCACGCCAATGACCATCCAGCTCTTGGGCAGGTCGCCGGCCAGCACCAGGGCGCCGATCGCCAGCGGCGAGCACAGGCGCAGCACAACCGAAGCCCGCATATATGTGCGCGCGCCGGTCCAGCCGGCCACGTGATAGGCCAGGGAATAGGCGATCAGGATCAGGCCGACCATCCGCGCCCAGGGCTCGGCGACGGGATCCAGGTCGGCGCGCAGCACGCGAGCGGCGTGGATCGGCGCGACGGCCAGGGTCGCGCCGGTCGCCGAGATCAGCGTGCCCCAGAACCAGATGCTCCACGGTATGCCAAAGGGCGTCGGCGTCACCGGAATCGGCGCGCTGTCCAGGCTCGGATCCTGCGGATCGCGATCGGTCATCGTCAGGCTTTGTCCCTCGCGCCCTCCCCGCGGGCGCGGGGGAGCATGGCGGCAGCCGCGAGCCGCCGCAAGACCCGGCTTCTACTTGGTAGCGCCGGCCTTCTGAAGCGTCTTGTAGGCCTTGATCACGCGCGCCAGCTTGTGCTCGGCGCTGCGGTCGCCGCCGTTGGAGTCGGGGTGGCAGCGCTTGAGCAGTTCCTTGTAGCGGGCGCGAATCGCCGCGCCGTCGGCGGTGGCGTCCAGATCCAGGTCGGCCAGGGCCGTGCGCTCCAGCTTGCCCAGGTGGCGCTCGCCGGCCATGCGGTCGGCTTCGGCCTTGCGCTGCTGGGCCCGGAACAGGCCGAACGGGTCGGCGATGTGGCGCGCGTCGCGGGCGGCCATGGCGGCGGCCTCGCGCGAGCGGCTGTCGGCCTTGAAGCTCCAGGTCGGTCGGCCGCCGGTGACCTTCTCGGTCTCCTGCTCGGCGCGGATCTGGGCTTCGTTCATGCCGGCGAAGAAGTTCCAGTTCTTGTTATATTCGGCCGCGTGCTTCTGGCAGAACCAGTAGTGCTCGTTGGGCATGTTGCGCGCCTTGGGGCACTTGGCCGAACCGGCCAGGCGGCACTCGGGATGGTCGCAACGCTTCTCGCCCGGCTTGAGGCCCAGCACGTCAGGCTGCGCGCTTTCACCGGCCTTGGGCGGCCGGACGCGGATGTCGAAAAACTTGGGGCGGTATTCAAAGTCAGCGCTCATGAGCCCTAGAGTAAGCCCGAGCTATTTCCGTTCAAGGATTGACATGCGAGAGAGCGACATGGGCGCCATATCAGACACCATTCGAGGCAAGCTCGAAGCCGCTTTTTCACCCTCCAGGCTGGACCTGACGGATGACAGCGACCGCCATCACGGCCATGCCGGTCACACCGGCGCCGGCGAGAGCCATTTCAACCTCGTGATCGAGGCCAACGCCTTTGCGGGCAAGGGCCGGGTGGCGCGGCAGCGCATGGTCCACCAGGTGCTTTCCGAGGAACTGGCGGGCCCCGTGCACGCCCTGTCGATCATCGCCACGGCGCCCGGCGAAAGCTGAACCTTTTCGTGATGATGGGGCTTGCGCGCGAGCCCCGCGACTGATTGCCTCGCTCCCCGGCCACACCCTCCAGACGGGCCCGCCGGGGGAGCCTTCCCGGCTTTCGAACCCGTGAGGATGGCATGAGCGTCGAGACCACCAGCACCACCGATTCCCTTCGAAGCCCAGGCCGCCGCCGCCCTGCCGGCCAGCTGACGTCGCGTGCCGCATGCACCGCTGTTCGGTTCACCGTCGCCGCCGCCGTGATCGATGAGGATGGCGAGGTGCATCTGGGCGTCAATGTCGAGAACGCCGCCTATCCCTCGGGCACCTGCGCCGAACAGACGGCGATCGGGGCCATGGTCACCGCCGGCGCCCGGCGAATCAGCCGGGTGCTGATCGCCGCCGGCTCCAACGCCGTGGTCCAGCCCTGCGGAGCCTGTCGCCAGCGCATCGCCGAGTTCGCCTCGGAGACCTGCGAGATCGTCTCGGTGCAGAACGGCCTGCCAACCCGGCGCGTGGGGTTCTGGGACCTGCTGCCGGAGAGCTTCGGGCCTCGGGACCTGGGATAGCTCACCTCCGACCCGCTGCGGACCGCTGCGGGCAGGGGGCCACCCGCCACCCACCAGACATCCAGACCAAGAAAAAGGGGCGGTCCGAAGACCGCCCCTTTCCCATGTCTGACGCTTTCGCGTCGGCTTACATCTTGTAGTTGAAGCCGATGAAGAAGCGGCGACCGAAGAGGTCGAAGTTGTCCGACGAGGTGTTGCCCAGCCACGGAGCCGGGGTCGCGTCGAACGCGTTGACCACGCCACCGCGCAGGGTGATGTCTTCGCGCGGGCTGTAGCGGACCGTGAAGTCGTGCTGCGTGAACGAACCCGACGTGAAGTACTTGCTGTCGTAGATGTCGTTGTTGCCGCCCAGGGTGTCGGCGTCGATGATTTCCTGCGCCGACTGCCAGTCCACGGCCCATTGCACCGACAGCTTTTCGCTGACGGTCCAGTTGACCTTGGAGCTGAAGCGCACGCGCGGCAGGCCCAGGGTGGTTTCGTAGTCGGTGTGCTCGTTCGGGTTCGAGATGTTGGTGAAGTCGTGTTGCTCGAACAGGTACGTGCCCGACAGGTTGTAGTCCAGGCGACCCCAGTCCAGGCCCGTCAGGGTCTGGAAGTCGGTCTTGTAGATGTACTGGAAGTCGACGCCGCGGTTCATCGTGCGGGCGTAGTTCACCGAACCCTGGATGAAGTCGATGATGCCGTAGGCGGGCGTGGTGCCCGAGCCGCCGGCGCCGGTCCGCGTGATGGTGGCGCAGATGCCGGTGTTCAGCGTGTCGCCGCTGACGCACTGGTTGGCCGCCGTCTGAGCGGTGACCGAGGCGATCACGTCCTTGATGTCGATGTCATAGTAGTCGACGACGAAGGTCGAGTTCGGCCAGAAACGCGGGTTCACGACCATCGAGAAGGTCGAGCTGAACGAACGCTCGGGCTTCAGGAACGGGTTGCCCGCGTTCTTGCCGGCCGGGGTGCTCGAATAGGTGATCACGGTGCCGGTCGGAATGCCCAGAGCCTGGCAGTTCTTGATCCGGTTGGCCTTGATCTTGCTGTCGGTCGTCGACTGGATGGTCGTGTCCGAGCAGGGGTCGGTGATCGTGGCGAAGGTCTGGGTCGGCGGGTTGAAGTTTTCCGACAGGGTCGGAACCCGGACCGACTTGCCCGCGGTGGCGCGGAACAGGATGTCCGGGATCGGACGCCACTGGGCATTGAAGTTGTACGTGTCGGTCTTGCCGACCGTCGTGTACTCCGAGCGACGGAACGCCGCGCCGACTTCCAGGACCTTGGCCAGGAAGACGTTCTTCAGCAGCGGCAGGCGCATTTCGCCGAACGCTTCCTTGGTCTCATAGGAAACGCCGGGCAGGTCGGGTCCGGTGTTCAGGAACAGGAAGCGATCGCCGGTCGAGGCCGAGCGGCCCACCTTGGAGGTTTCTTCCTTGCGCCATTCGGCGCCCAGGGCCAGGCCGATGCGGCCAGCGCCCCAGAAGTCCCAGAGTTCGCCCGAGACATAACCCAGGGCGTCCTGCTGCTTGTTCTGTTCCTTGACGTTGATTTCGGCGTCGAAGAACTTGCGGGCGGCGGTGTTGTAGCCACCTTCACCGAACACGCGCGAGGGGGCGCATTCGCTGACTTCCTTGTAAGCGGCGGTGCCGGCGGCGTAGTTGCCACCGCGGAACTGGTCGGCGATCGGCGTGCCGTTGGCGGCCAGCAGCTTCACGCGGCAGACGATTTCGCCGGGCTTGCCGTTGACGATGCCGGCGGTGTCGACGACCGCGTCAATCGAGTGCTTGAAGCGAACGACGTCGACGGCGCGCTCATAGTTGGTGTTGTCCAGCTTGCCGGCCGTGTAGCTCAGTTCGTAGGACAGGTTCTTGACGAAGCCCAGTTGGTCCTTCGAACCGCGACCGCCGATCACGTAGCGCGTCAGTTCCTTTTCGTTCAGCTGGCTGCGCATCGGGCCGAAGATGCTGATCCGGGCGCGTTGGTCCAGGACGCTGCCGGTCTGAACGCCGGCGGCGTTGTAGATCGGGCGCTGGTTGGTCAGGATCGCGTTCTTGACGGTCGGGTCGAGATAGGCGTTGTCCAGCCCGATATTGAAGGCCGAGGTGCCCGTCAGGACGCCGTTCTGGGTCGACGACAGATTGACGATGCCGATGTCGAAGAACGTCTGCTGGGCTGCATCATAGGTCGATTCCTTGATGAACTTGCCTTCGCCGAAGAGCTGGAAGTCTTCGGTGACGTTGAAGTTCAGGCCGCCCTGGAAGCGCTTGTTTTCCGATTCCGGCAGACGCGAGGCCTGGCTGAACTCGGTGTTGATGTTCAGGCCGTCGCCGCCGACGTTCTGGACGCGCGAGCGACCGACGTTGTTGCGGATGGTGCCGAAGTTGGCCAGACGCGCCTTGCCGGTCTCGTCGAACTGGTAGGTGAAGCCCGGTTCCGGCGTGATGCAGTTGGCGTTGATGGCGCCCGTGGTGCCGGCGACGCAGGCGGCCAGGGGGATGTTGCGCGAGGCGTCCGGACGGATGTCGCTGGCCAGGGTCAGCGTGCCGCCGCGCGAACGCGAGATGTTGCGGACGTCGCGGAGCAGGACGCTGTCGTAGGTACCGTCGTTGTTGGCTGCGGCGGGGTCGAAGTCGACGGCGACCAGCGCGAAGGCGTCACGACGCCAGTGCATATCGCTGTCGAGGACTTCGTCGTTCTTTTCGTATTCGGCCGAACCATAGACGTTCAGCTTGCCGTCGAAGAAGTTGTGACCGGCCAGCACCGACAGGCGGCGGTTCAGGTCGCCACCGACCTTCGAGCTCTTGTTGATCTGGGCGACGGTGCCGTCGATCTCAAGGCCTTCGAAGTCGCGACGCAGCGTGAAGTTCAGCACGCCGGAGACGGCGTCGGCGCCGTACTGGGCCGAGTTCGCGCCGGTGATGACTTCGATGTTCTGGATCAGCAGGCGCGGGATGGTGTCGATGTCGACCGACAGGCCGCCCGAGGACGAACCGACATGGCGGCGGCCGTCAACCAGGGTCAGGGTGCGGTTGGAGCCCAGGTCGCGCAGGTTCAGCAGCGACAGACCACCGTCGTTCAGGCCCGAGCCCGTGGTGTCTTCCGGGACGATCGAACCCGACAGGGCGGGGATGTCGGCCAGAACGTCGATGACGCTGGCTTGACCGGTCGACACGACTTCGTCGCGGCCGACCTGGATCAGCGGGGTGGGCGAGTTGGTCGGGTCGCGGCGGATGCGCGAACCGGTGACCACGACTTCTTCGACGGAGTCGCTGGCGGTGGCTGCGGGAGCCGTCTGCGCCAGGGTCACGGTCGGGGCGAGCAGGGCGAAGCTCCCGAGCATCGTAGTCGCCAGGAGAACCTTGGTTTTCAACGCCATGTTTCCGTTGTCCTCAAAACTAAAGACGCCCCAGCACGCGTGCTGCGCTGGGGCGAGAGGTCCATTCCTCACCGGCAACGTTAAAGGCTTTGGCCGTCACCAAAAGCGAACAAGGCGGAATTGTGCCGGGATCATGACGAGTAGTTACAAAAAAGTCACGAATTCGACGCCTCTAGGGCGATACGGGAATAACTTGCCTCATTTGGTCCCGGGAGACCGCACCCCTAAGGGGGTAAATGGGGGAAAACCATGCCCCACGTCGAACGGTGGTCGACGTAAAGAATCGCGCCCGGCACGAAAAACGGGCCGGTTTCGCTAGGTAAAGGCCGATAAAATTTGTCCTCGCCGCGCGACCACAAAGGCGCCGGCGCCTCAATCAGGACGCGTGGCGCCTAACTTTGCGGCGTGTGAAGACTGCGACGAACGACCTCAGGCCGTCTGCGCCGCCAGCTCCTCGAGAACCCGACGCAGGTCGGCCTCGCGGAAGGGCTTTTGCAGCACCAGCGCGCCGCGATGCGACTCCGAAAGGCCCGCTTCGCCATAGCCGCTGGCGAAGGCGAAGGGCACGCCGCGCGCCTTCAGGGCGTCGGCCACCGGGAAGATCGGCCGACCGCCCAGATTGACGTCCAGCAGGGCCGCGTCGATGTCGGCGCTGCCGGCCAGGCGCAGGGCCTCCTCGATCTCGGCGGCGGGGCCCACGACCGAACATCCCAGATCGCTGAGCATGTCCTCGACCAGCATCGAGACCAGGGCTTCATCCTCGACAACCAGGACTTTCAGATTGGACAGGCTGGTCATGTTCAAGGCTCCAGGGCTCGCATTGGAAGCCCCATGCGGCAGATGAGGCCGAGGCTATCATAAGTTATGGCGACATCGCCCGACAGTTCGCCGGACAGTCCTTTTTCAAGGAGTCGGACACCGAAACCGCGTCGTGTCGGGATGGAAACAGAGGGGCCGCCGTGTTCGGTCCACGTCAGGCGCAGGGTCGGGTCTGGCTCTGCCTCGATCCGCCACTCGACCTCCAGCCGTCCCTCAGGGGCGGACAGGGCTCCATACTTGGCGGCGTTGGTGGCCAGTTCATGGATCGCCATGCCCATGGCGACCACGGCCTTGGGGCTGAGGCGGACGTCGTGCGGGTAGCTGAAGCGTACGCGGTCATCGCCGCCCAGGGCCAGCAGCTCGACGTCGAACACCTCGCGCAGGCTGGCGCTTTCCCAGCTCTCGCGTGTCAGCAGGTCGTGGGTCTGCGACAGGGCCATGATGCGCGCCTCGAAGGCGTCCTGGAACTGTTCCGGCGTCAGGGCCGTGCGCAGGGTCTGGGCGGCGATCGACTGGACGGCGACCAGGCTGTTCTTCACCCGGTGGTTCAGCTCGTTGACCAGCAGGCGCTGGCGCTCCTCGGCCTGCTTGCGGGCGGTGATGTCCAGCGACACCCCGGCCATCCGGCGCACCGGGCCTTCGCCTGTCCGCGAGGCGCGGCCCCGCGCATGAACCCAGCGGGTCTCGCCCGCGGGCGTCACGATCCGGTATTCGGTGTCATAGTTGGAGCCATCGCGGATGGCGTCCTCGATCGCCGTCGTCATGCGCGGACGGTCGGCGGGATGGATGCTGGCGATCAGGTCGTCGAAACCGAACGCCTCATCCGGCTTTCGCCCGTAGTTGGCCTTGCACATGTCCGAGGCTTCGTAGTCGCGGGTGGCGACGTCCAGCTCCCATGAGCCCAGCCGCCCGGAATCGAGGGCGAACTTCAGGCGGTCTTCGGTGTGCCGGCGCTGGGCCAGCTCGCGCAGGGCCGACTCGTTGGCGCGCAGGGACTCGATGGTCACCGCCACCTGGGCGGCCAGGCCGACCAGAAGCGTCTCGGCGCGCGCGCTGAAGCGGCCGGGCTCGGGATGGCCGAAGAACAGCCCGCCCATCACCTCGCCCTGCCGCGTGATCACCGGGGTGGCCAGATAGCTGCGAACGGGCAGGTGGCCGGTGGGCATCCCCAGATGCGGCGCGTTCTGGCCGTAGCGCGGATCCTGGGTGATGTCGTCCGACCGCACCGGCCCGACGCCGTCGAAGGTGGGGGCGAAGATCTCGGTCTTGCGGGGCATGGGATAGTCGGAGAACGCCTCGGCCGGCGCGCCCGACAGCGTGTAGAGCATGTAGGCCGCGTCGCCTGGGCCCACCACCTTGTAGAAAAAGGCGCCGAACGCCGCGCCGGTCAGCTCGCGCGCGCCGTCCACGACCACCTGCACGACGCTTTCGATGTCGATGCTGGCCGCGACGGCCTCGGCGATCCGGCTCAGCGTCTTGGACTTGTTGACCTCATCGGCCAGCTCGGCCTGGATGCGCTCCAGCCGTGCTTCCAGTTCGCTCCTTCGGCGCGAACCTCGGTTCCTGCCAGGTTGCTCAACAAGCCCTCCCGCCCGGCGCCCCTGAGCCGGTCGTCCATAACGGACCACTGGCGGTTTGGTTCCAGGCTCTTGTCTGGCGCGGATCCCCCTACCGACTCGCGCTTTCGTCCAACCTGCCGCTGATCCGCTGGACCGCGCACCTGGTTCCTTCGTCGCCGCAGGATCTGGAAGCGGTGATGATGGAAGATAAAGGTCTGGCCGGGCTCGGGAATGGTCTGGGCCTCATGGATTACCAGGCCGGCGATGGTCACCGCCTCGTCTTCCGGCAGGTCCCAGTCCATGGCGCGGTTCAGGTCGCGAACCGTCACGTCGCCGTCGACATTGACCGAGCCGTCGGCCTGGGGCCGCACCCCCTCGACGCTGGTGTCATGCTCGTCATCGATCTCGCCGACGATCTCTTCGAGAATGTCCTCCAGGGTCACCAGCCCCTGCAGGGCGCCGTATTCGTCGACGACCAGGGCGAAGTGGCTCTTGCGCTTGAGGAAGGCGTTGAGCTGGTCCTTCAGGTTGGTGGTGTCGGGAATGAACCACGGCTCGCGCAGGATGGCGGCGATGTCGAGGGTGTCGATGCCGCCCTCCGACACGGCCAGGGCGCGCAGCAGGTCGCGGGCGTGGAGCACGCCGATGATGTTGTCGGGGTTGTCGCGATACAGCGGGATGCGGGTGTGCTGGGCCTCCAGCGCCTCGGCCACCAACTCGCGGGGCGACAGGTCGGCGTCGCACATGACCATCGACTTACGGTGGACCATGATCTCCGAGACGTCCATGTCCGACAGGTCCAGCACCCCGCCCAGCATCCGCCGGTCGCCGCTTTCGACCAGGCCTTCGGAGTGGTGGTACTCGACCGCGCCGCGGATCTCCTCGTGGGCGGCCAGCACGTCGACGGCCATGTCCAGCTTGACGCCGAACAGCCGCAGGGTGCGCCGCACGATCCACTGGATGGCGTAGATGATCGGCCCGAACAGCCGCACCACCAGCAGGGTCGGCCCCGACAGGAACCGCGCCACGTCGTCGGACTTCAGGATGGCCAGGGTCTTGGGCAGCACCTCGGCGAAGACCAGGACCAGCACGGTCATGGTCGCGGTGGCCACGGCCACGCCCCAGGGACCGGGAATGGCGGCGGTCAGCACCGTGGTCGCCAGGGCCGAGGCCAGGATGTTGACCAGGTTGTTGCCCAGCAGCACCGCCCCGATCATCGTCTCCTGATCCGACAGCAGCTTGTTGACCCGTTTGGCCGGCTTGTCGCCCTCGCGCTCCAGCTGGTGCATCCGCGCCCGGCTGGCGGCGGTCAGCGACGTCTCGGCGGCCGAAAACAGGGCCGAAATCGCCAGCAGGGCGAGGACGATGGGGGCAAGGCCCAGGAGAGCGGCAATCATGGCGGTGTTCTACGCCAGGGCGGTCCAATGGAAAACTTAGCGAACTGACGAAGTTTTCGCTTTTCCAATCTACGGATGGCGCCATAGTTAGCTGAATGGCTAAGCATGACCCCGATCTTTCACGGTGCTTCCACGCGCTGGCTGATCCGACCCGTCGGTTGATCCTGACCCGGCTCGCCTCGGGGCCGGCCAAGGTGACCGATCTGGCCGGTCCGACGGGGCTGCGGCTGCCCACGGTGATGCGGCACCTTTCCGTGCTGGAGGCGGCCGGGCTGATCGCCACGTCCAAGGACGGACGGATCCGCACCTGCGCGTTCGTGCCCGAGGCGATGGACCCTCTGCGGACCTGGATGGACGAGCAACGGGCCAGTTGGGAGGGCCGGCTGGACCGCCTGGACGCCTTTGTGATGGCTGTGATGAAGGAGAACGAGACGTGACCCACGACCTTGCGGCCGACAGGCCAATCCCCGCGTCGCGGCATGACCGCCAGGGGCGCTTTGCCACCCTGACCTTTGAGCGGGACGTGGCCGCGCCGGCCTCGGTGCTTTGGAAGGCGTGGACCGAGCCGGTTGCCCGGGCCGTGTGGTCGGCGCCCACGCCCTCGGTGACGGTCGAGTTCCTGGAGGCTGACACCAGGGTCGGCGGGCGCGAAATCTCGCTGTGCAAAGTGGATGGCCAGCCAGACATCCGCTGTGAGAACGGCTGGCTGGTGCTGCAGTCAGAGACGCGCTGCGTGAACTACGAGGTGATCTCGTCGGAAGGCGTGACCCTGTCGGCCGCATTGGTCACGGCCGACATGTCGGCCGCCGGCCAGCGCAGCCGGCTGAGGGTGACGGTGCAGTTGTCCTCGCTGGCCGAGGACATGGAGGCCGGCTACCGCCAGGGGTTCAGCGCGGGTCTGGACAATCTTGCCGGCGTGGCCGAGCGGACCATGCTGCTTCAGCGCGTGATCAAGGCGCCGCGATCCGTCGTCTGGGGCGCGTGGATGAACCCTGAAACCCTGCCGCAATGGTGGGGGCCCGACGGCTTTTCCTGTCGCACCTCACGGATCGATCTGCGCGCGGGCGGAGAGTGGGTGTTTGACATGATCGCGCCCGACGGCACGGTCTTTCCGAACCACCATCGCTATGGCGCGGTCCAGCCCGAGACGCGGATCGGCTACGCGCTGCACTGGGGTGAGAACGGACCCAAGCACGCCGACGCCTGGGCCTCGTTCGAGGATCAGGACGGGGCGACAAAGGTCACGCTGGGGATGGTGTTCAGCTCGGTCGCCGAGTTCCAGGACGCGAAGGGTTTCGGCGCCGTCGAGCTGGGGCTGCAAACCCTGGGCAAGCTGGAACACTTCATCCTTTCACGCTGAAGGCCTAACCGCCGGCGCCGGCCTCGACCCGGATGACCCGCACGCCGCGCGCGCGGCCGTCCTGGTCGGTCCAGCGGAAGGTCTCGTCGGCGGTCATGCCGATCAGGGCGGCGCCCACGGGGGTCAGCACCGAGATGCGGCCCTCGTCGATGCTGGCGTCGCGCGGCAGACTCAGGCGCACGCGGCGAGCCTGGTCGCTGTTCAGGTCCTGGTATTCGACGGTGGAGCCGATGCCGACGAAGGGGCGCGGCGCCTGGTCGGGGTCGACGATCACCGCGCGGGCCATCTCGCCGGCCAGCACGCGGCTGCCGGCGGCGCGGTCGGCGACCGCCTCGGCCAGGTTGGACAGGATCTCGTGGTCTGCCTCGGTCACATAGACGGTGGGCAGGGTGTGGGTTTGGGTGTGGGTGGGGAAGTTCATAGTCAGCTTTCTTGGGGGAATTTGAGCCTCTCCCGGCGCCTTGATCTCAAGGCCGCATGCGGGGGCTCGATGGGACGCGCCGTGTGGCGCGAGCGTCGTCGGACGCGGATCTCTTGGGGAAGGCCCCGGCTGTCTCGCTACGAAGCCGCTTGGGCTTTCGAGGGGCGAAGACAGGTTTCGGGGCTTTTCAACGTCGCCCCGCATGCTGTCAGCATCGGGGTCTAGAGGCCTGCGTTCAGGCGTCCAGCGGCGTTCAGTGCGCCTCTGGTGGAGCAGAGATGGGAAGGAGGGAGGCGAGCGTCAAGGGGGACGCCGGCTTCATCTTTCCGCTCTCCCCGGCTTTCGCTGGAGAGAGCGGAGGGGAAATCAGTAAGGCGCCGGCCTTCACATCGCCCGCAAGGGTTGGCGAAGTTGGCGCCGATCCTGAAAGCGGACACCCGCTAGGGGGCGTCACGAGCCCCCAGCACGGTGGACGCAGACAGTTCCGGGGCCACAACGGCGAGGTCGTAGCCGCGGATGAGCGCGCGCCATTCAGGCGTCAGGGCTTCCAGATCGCCGCCGCGCAATTTGCGCAGGTCCACCACGAACCAGTCGCCCGGCGGCGTGTCCGATGGGCGGGCCAGCATCACGTCCTTGCACCAGTCGCTGTCCTTGCCGGTGGTCGCATCGAAGTTGTGCACGGCCACCGGGCGGCCGACCCCGGCATATCCGCCCAGCGCGCCTTTCGCACCGGCGACGATCAGGTTGAGGGACTTCACGCCCTCGCCGTCTGCATGTTCAGCGACGAAATTGCCCAGGTCGCGCTGACCGAGCGGGTTGTAGCCCTTGTAGAGATGGTAGGCGCCGAACTTCATCAGCAGGCGCGCCTGCGGCGCCTCGGCGAAATGCGTCGCCAGCGTCCGCTTCATCAGCCGCGCCCTGCGCCCGTTCGAATCGCCGGTACGGGTCCGCGAGCCTTGATAGATGGCGCGTGTTTCGCGCAAGGCGGCGAACAGCGCCTTGGCCCGGGCGCCGCCGTCCTGATCGATGGCCGTCGCCGCCTGATCCAGCGTCGTATCGGTGACCTTGAGCAGGAACAGGTCGAAGGGTGAGCCGGAGGCCAGCGCGGCCTGCGTCGCCGCCCGCTCCTGTTCGGCCAGGGCCTCGATCTGGGCGCGGGCGAGCGGTCCTGGTCCGGCCGCCAGCATCTGTTCGAACAGATAGCCGCTCGCGCCGAAGAACTCCTGGTCCAGCCCCCACAGCTTGAAGTCTGGCCCGGCGACGCCCGCGCAATCGGCCGCCGTCTGACCCTCGTCGCGGCCGTTGAGGAAGGCCATGGCGTCGGGATGGGCGCGCATGAAGTCGGAAATCTGCTGTTCCCGGTTCGGCGCTCTCAGCCGCGCGTTGACCACGCCGGCCGCCTCCGGCCCCATCTCGACGACCATGGCCGTCAGGCCGCCGGGCGCCATCAGTCGACAGACGTTCGTGGTGAAGGCGGGGATCTCGCGCGAAAAATGGCTCTCGCCGATGAGAACGTACCGGCTGGCGCCTATGGCCTCCGACAGTGTCGCGGCGCCCGGACCCGAAAAGCCCTGCGGCCGGACCGTTAGCGGCGACCCCGCTTGCGCCAGGCGCTCAACGAAGGTGAGCGGCTTTGCGGTCTCTGCGTGGGCGGACGCCGCGCACAGGCTTGCCAGCGCCAAGGCGGCCACAATCGATTTCAGATTCATATCGCTCACCCCCGTTGGATGAAGCGGCCTTACGGCGATCCCCGAACAGCCGCGAGTTAAATCGCGGTTACAACTCGCTTCTCTGCTTGGAGCGGGCGGGTAGGGATCATGCCGCCAAGACGCTGATCTTCGCTATGTCGCCTGCGGGGGCGTTCATCGCAGAGAGTATCGCGCCAGCTTTCGGACATGCAGGGCGTTTGCCCGCCAGCGGACATTCCCAACTGCAGCAGGGGGGGGTATCGGACTTTAGGCTAGAGCTATGGGATCCACTGAAGCGACGCTTATAGCTCATGCATCCAGGGCGGCTTTCTTATTTCGAATCGAGCCTCGCCTATCAGCATACGTTTGAGGCCATCAACGGCCCCCGCGATTGCCTTCAGGGCGGCACGATACGCAATAAAACCATACCCGGGATAAACTTCCGAGCCGCCTCCATACCGGAGCTCGATCATCAGTTGCCAATCGGGAAGCTTCTTCAAAGTAGCTCGCGTGAAAGCCAGGCCGTCTGGCACGCGATCGTACAGGATGAAGAGATCATGGGTCTCGGTAAACGACCCCGAACGCTGTTGCATGACGGCTTTCAAGGCTAGCTCGACCGCCATTTGTAGTTCCCAAAGAGCCTTTTTACGTGCCACCTTCTCTCCCTGCGTCAAGAGTTCGGCAGCCGCCTCCAAATGAGGAACAATCCCTGTAGTCAATGAGTATATCGTGGGGTCAGCGTTCCCAACCCCCATCAGGCCAGAGCGGATGAACCGCAACTGGCTGGCTATTTCGCGGGCAAGTTTCTCTGCTCGTTTTCTGTCCTTCTCGGGGGCGAGTAGCAAGTTAGGTCCATCAACGATCCACGTCGCAGGAAATTCCTCCGCCTGTATCTTGTCTGGGAAGCCGATCCAGATCGTTTCGCCTGGTTTTGTACCTGGTGAGACGACTGTCGTCGGGACTTCTAAAGGAAACAGCGTCTCGAAAACCTCGACCACACCTCGAATGCTGCCGTCGCTGCTATCATCCATACGTTTCCCGTAGCGCTCGCGATACCACTCCTGAGTTTGCTGAAATATGGCGCGAAACCACCGCGAGGACAGTATTTCGTCATTCGTTCCCGGCGCAAAACGCTCTCCGCCGTCATCGACCTCAATAATAAAATCTCGCACGAGGCGGAGCGCGACTTCCAGTGGGCGTCGCTTCAGCTCAACACCTTCGCTGCCTACTAACCGGTCCAGCAAGTCGAGGTGATCGCTTATTTCATGCTGGCTAAATGGCACGCTTTACCCCGCCGCCCCGTCCTCGACCAGAAACGCCCGCAGCGCCGCGCGGTCCACGTCCTTGGCGACGAAGGCGTCGCCGATGCCGCGCGCCAGCACGAAGGTGAGCATGCCGCCTTCGGCCTTCTTGTCCTGGCCGCAGTGGGCGATCAGGGCGTCGGCGGCAAACGGCTCGGGCCGCACGTCGCTCATCCGCGTGGGCAGGCCGGCGGCCTTGATGGCGGCTTCGGCGCGGACGGCGTCCTGGCTGGAGCACAGCCCCTGGCGCGCCGAGAAGCGGAAGGCTTGCGCCATGCCGACGCCCACGGCCTCGCCATGCTTGAGCGCGTCGCCAAAGCCCATCTCGGCCTCGATGGCGTGGCCGAAGGTGTGGCCCAGGTTCAGCAGGGCGCGGCGGCCGGCTTCCTTCTCGTCCTCGGCGACGATCTCGGCCTTCATCTCCACCGAGCGTCCAACCGCGCGGACCAGGGCGTCGACATCGCGCTCCAGCACGGCCGCGACGTTGGCTTCCAGCCATTCGAAGAACGCGAAATCGCCCAGCAGGCCGTACTTGATGATCTCGGCATAGCCGCAGGCCAGCTCGCGGGCGGGCAGGGTGGCCAGCACGTCCAGATCGGCCAGCACCAGGCGCGGCTGGTGGAAGGCGCCGATCAGGTTCTTGCCGCGCGGGGTGTCGATGGCGGTCTTGCCGCCCACCGAGCTGTCCACCTGAGCCAGCAGGGTGGTGGGGATCTGGATGAAATCGACGCCGCGCTTGTAGATCGCCGCCGCGAAGCCGGTCAGGTCGCCCACCACCCCGCCGCCGAACGCGATGACCATGTCGCCGCGCTCCAGGCCCAGGGCCAGCAGGCGGTCGGACAGGTCGGCCAGGCCCTCGAAGCTCTTGGTCTCCTCGCCGGGCGGCACCACGATCATGTCGACCGCCACGCCGGCCTTTTCCAGGGCGGCGGAGAGGCGTTCGCCGTGATGCTCGCCGACGATGGAGTCGGTGACGATGGCGGTGCGCTTGCGCTTGAGCAGGGGCGCGATGTGCTCGCCGGCGCGGTCGATCAGACCCGTGCCGATGACGACGTCGTAGGCGCGATCGGCCAGGCCCACGGCTATGGTGCGGATCATGGGGTAAAGGACTCCTGGTCGACGCGCGCCTGCAGGGCCGTGATCACGGCGTCCACGGCCACGGCGTGTGGCGTATCGCCGGTTTCGACATGCACCTGGGCCTGGGCGTAGGCCGGGTAGCGGACCTCGGCCAGATGGGTCAGGACCTCGAACGGGTCCTTGTTCTTCAGCAGCGGCCGGTTGTCCTTGCGGCCCACGCGGCGGGCCAGAAGCTCGATATCGGCCTTCAGCCACACCGAGATGGCGTGCTGATTGATCAGGGCGCGGGTCTCTTCGTTGACGAAGGCCCCGCCGCCGGTGGCCAGCACGTGCGGCGGCTCTTCCAGCAGGCGGGCGATCACCCGCCGTTCGCCGTCGCGGAAGGCCTCTTCGCCCAGGTCGGCGAAGATCTCGGGGATCGAGCGGCCGGCGGCGCTTTCGACCTCGTTGTCGGCGTCGCGGAAGGGCAGGTCGAGCGCCGTGGCCAGGCGGCGTCCGACGCTGGACTTGCCCACGCCCATCAACCCCACCAGCACGATCGTGCGGTTGCGAAGGGCCTGATACGGAGAAACGGACGGATCGGTCATGATGCGGTCGCGGGTTTACACGAGGCTTGGCCCAAGCGCCAAGTTTCGCTGCAACTGGCTTTGGGTCATAACTGGAGCATGATGCCTCGCATGCGTTCTCACCGTCGCCCCGGCCTTCACCAAGGGACCCTGCTGGCCGCCCTGCTGGTCGCCGCCGCCACGCCGGCCCTGGCCCAGATGCAGGTGCAGTCCCTGGCGCCGCCGGACCTGTTCTCGACGCCTGCCGGACCCACTGATCTGGGCGGCGACCTCTGGAAGGACACCGCCCCCGGCATCGCCCGCGACGTGCTGCCCCGGCTGGCCGCCCGGCCCCTGTCGCCCGCCTTCGCCGACCTGGCCCGCAAGGTGCTGACTACTGGCGCCAACGGCCCGGTCGGGATCGGTAATGACCCGGACATGGGCGCAGCCCGGGCCCTGGGCCTGATCGCCCTGGGCGACGCGGCGGGCGCCGACCTGGTGCTGGACCGCGCGCCGGGTGTGGCAGGCAACGCCTCGCTGTCCCTGGCCTCGGCCGAGGCGGCGCTGATCAAGGGCGACGACGACAAGGCCTGCAAGATCGGCGAGGCCCTGACCGTGGATCGCGGCGCCGGCTACTGGCTGCGGCTCCGCGCCTTCTGCCAGGCGCGCGCCGGCCAGGAAGACGCCGCCCAGCTGACCCTGTCGCTGGTCCAGCAGCAGGCCCTCCAGCAGCAGGCCCAGAAGGGCGGCGGCGGTGACGCCGACTATGTCCGGCTGATGAGCGCGGTGGTCGCCGGAACGCCGCCAGGCGCCGCCAACCTGCGCAACGGCATCAACTATGCCCTATCGCGCAAGCTGGGGCTGGATCTTGGCGCGGCTTGGGCCACGGCCTCGCCGGCGATCAGGCAGGCCAGGACCCCCAAAGGCATGCTGTCGTCGCCAATGGACGGCCTGGACCTGACCCTTGCCCAAACCAATGCCCTGGCCCTGCTGCGACAGGCCAAGACCTTGGCCGCCTTCGCCGACGCGGCCGATACGTCCGCAGCGTCGATTTTCATTCTCGCCAAGGCCGACGCGCCCTTGCAGGACCCGGTTCTGTTTGCTCGCGCCGCTATCTTGGTCGGCAACCTATCAACGGCCCAGGAAATCCGCTCGCGGCTCGTGCAGGACCAGATTCCCGGCGCCACCGCCACCGACCTGGCCCTGCTGGACGCCATGATCAGCGCCGCCTCGGGCAAGCCCGACAGCCAGACCCTGGCCCGCCTGATCGATCGCGGCGCCCAGGGCGGGGCCAAGTCGCCGGCCCAGGCCGCCGCCCTGCTGCTGGCGTCGCTGGGCGGCGCGATGGGACCTGACGAGCGGGCCCAGTTCGCGACCTTTGACGTCGGCCGCCCCGCCGCCTCGGCCCCGCGACTGGTCCTGCTGGACGCCGCCGCCGACCGCAAGGGCGAGGCGGCGCTGCTGGCCCTGTCGGTCGCCGCCGACGCCGGCGCGGCCGGGCCCGCCGCCGTCGACCGCGCCCGCATCGCCCAGGGCCTTCGGCCCGGGCCGGGCCAGCGGCCGACGCCCGCGCGGTGGTGGTCGAGGGGCTGCTGGCCCTGACCCTGCCGACCAAATGAGCGCCGCCGGCTGGGTCGACGCCTTTCTGGAAATGATGGCCGTCGAACGGGCCGCCGCGCGCAACACCCTGACCGCCTATGGCAAGGACCTGGAGGACGCGCGGGGCTTTCTAGGGCGGGCGGGCGATGATCTCGACGTCGCTTCGGCCGAGGCCATTGAGGCCTATTTCCAGGATCTCAGCGCCCGGGGCCTGTCGCCGGCCACCGCCAACCGTCGGCGCTCGGCGGTGCGGCAGTTCTACCGCTTCGTGCTGGGCGAGGGCTGGCGGCAGGATGACCCGTCCCGCCGCGTGGTCGCGCCCAAGGCCGGCCGGCCCCTGCCCAAGGTGCTGTCGCGGGGCGAGGTCGACGCCCTGATCGCGGCGGCGGCCGCCAAGGACGGCGGCCAGGGCTTGCGCCTGGCCTGCATGATCGAGCTGCTCTACGCCTCGGGCCTGCGGATCTCCGAACTGCTGGCCCTGCCGCTGAACGCCCTGGCCCGCGACCCGGCCTATCTGATGGTCAAGGGCAAGGGCGGCAAGGAACGGCTGGCCCCCCTGAACGCCCCGGCGCGCACAGCGGTGAAGGCTTATTTGGAGGTAAGGCCGCAATTTCTGCCAAAGGGCCAGAAGGACAGTCCGTGGCTGTTTCCCTCCCGCTCGGCCGCCGGCCGTCTGACCGGGCGGCGGGTCTCGCAACTGCTGGAAGACGCCGCTATCGCCGCCGGCATCGACCGCCAGAAGGTCAGCCCTCACGTCCTGCGCCACGCCTTCGCCACCCACCTGCTGGAGGGCGGCGCCGACCTGCGGGTGATCCAGACCCTGCTGGGCCATGCCGATATCGGCACCACCCAGATCTACACCCATGTGGCCGGGGATCACCTGGTGCAGGTGGTCAAATCCAAGCATCCGCTGGGCAAGAAGGGCCAGGAATAGCGGGGCCCGTCTTGCACGCGCGGCCGAGCCTCTTTAGGAAGCCCCTAACAAATGTGTGGATTTCGCCTGGAGCGATCCGCCCCTCTGCAAGGACTTCCCCATGTCGGACGAAACCCGCGACAGCAACGGCACGATCCTCGCCGACGGCGACAACGTGACCCTGATCAAGGACCTCAAGGTCAAGGGCTCGGGCGGCGTCACCCTGAAGCGCGGCACCCTAGTCAAGAACATCCGCCTGACCGGCGACACCGACGAGATCGAGGCCAATGTCGAAAAGGTGCGCGGCCTGGTCCTGCGCGTCGAGTTCGTCAAGAAGGCCTAGTCGCAATCCCAACACCCGCTCTCTCCGGCGAAGGCCTGGGAGAGCGGATAAGGCTAGCTCAGCGGTTTCAGGTCCGGCTCCACCCAACCGCGCCGGGCCTGCACGCTGAACAGCCGCTCACGCGACCAGAAGGTCAGAGGCCAGGCCTTGTCGCCCATCGGCGTGGCCAGCAGCCGCGCGGCGGCCTCGCCGTCGCCCACCTCGGCCGGCAGGGTCGCGACGAAGGCTCGGATGGCCGTCAGATAGGCCTGGGTGATGGTCTCGTGATAGCCGCTGGTGTCGTCGTTCACCCCGCCGACGGCGACGTTGTAGGTCTGGATGATGCCCGGCATGTCGCGCTCCAGCCCCGCGTCACGGGTGCGGACCAGGCGCAGGGTGGCGGCCAGATGCGCCGCATGGGTCCACTGCGCCTTGGGCAGGGAGTGATCCAGCAGACCCTCGGCGAGGGCGGCGACTTGCGCGTCGGTGTAGGGCATGGCCAAGGTTAGCGTGTCGGCAGCGCCAAGCTCAAGAGAACCCGACACTCGCCCGCGCCACCGCGCTTTGGCGGCGAGCGGGCGAGTGTCCTGTGGATAACCTCTACTGGTAGCTTTGCAGAGGCCGCACTTCCAGCGCGGCGGCGGGGGCCGTGGCGATGGCTTGAGCCGCCGCCAGAGCGCCGGCCGAGGTGGTGTAGTAGGGCACCTTCATCATCAGCGCCGTGCGGCGGATGTCGAAGCTGTCTTCCAGGGCCTGCTTGCCTTCGGTGGTGTTGAACACCAGCTGGACGCCGCCGTTCTTCATCACGTCGACGATGTTGGGACGGCCTTCCAGCACCTTCTTGACCAGCTCGACCTCGACGCCTTGTTCGGCCAGATAGCCGCGCGTGCCGACGGTGGAGATCACCTTGAAGCCGGCCGCCTGCAGCAGGCGGACGGGCTCGACGATCCAGGGGCGGTCGCTTTCCTTGACCGAGACGAAGGCGGTGCCTTCCAGCGGCAGGGTGACGCCGCCGCCTAGCTGGCTCTTGGCGAAGGCGCGGGCGAAGGCCAGCGACATGTCGACCTCGCCCTCGCGCTTCCAGTCCAGGCCCATGACCTCGCCGGTCGAGCGCATTTCCGGGCCCAGGATGGTGTCGACCCCGGCGAAGCGGGCGAACGGGAAGACCGCTTCCTTGACCGCGATATGGTCATACGGCTTGTCGACCAGGCCAAAGCTCTTGAGCGTCTCGCCGGCCATGATCTTGGCGGCGATGGCGGCCACCGGCTGGCCGATGGTCTTGGCCACGAAGGGCACGGTGCGCGAGGCGCGGGGGTTCACTTCCAGCACATAGATGCGCGGGTTTTCGCTGTGCGGCTCCTCGATGGCGAACTGCACGTTCATCAGGCCGCGCACATTCAGGGCCAGGGCCATCTTGACGGTCTGGCGCTTCAGTTCCTCGACCGTTTCGGCCGACAGCGAGAAGGGCGGCATCGAGCAGGCGCTGTCGCCCGAGTGGACGCCGGCTTCCTCGATATGTTCCAGCACGCCGGCCACGAACACGTCGGTTCCGTCGCACAGGGCGTCGACGTCCACCTCGGTGGCGCGGCTCAGATAGTGGTCCAGCAGGATCGGGTGCTCGATCGAGATGTCGCCGGCGTCGCTGATATAGCGTTCCAGCTGCTCGTGATCGCGGATGATCTCCATGCCCCGGCCGCCCAGCACATAGGACGGGCGCATCACGAACGGGAAGCCGATGGTCTCGGCCGCCGCGCGGGCCTCGTCCCAGGTGCGGGCGATGGCGTTTTCGGGCTGGGCGATCTTCAGGCCGTCCAGCAGTTGCTGGAAGCGCTCGCGGTCTTCGGCCAGGTCGATGGCGTCGGGGCTGGTGCCCAGGATCGGCACGCCGGCCTCTTCCAGGGCGTGGGCCAGCTTCAGCGGGGTCTGGCCGCCGAACTGGACGATGACGCCGGCTAGGGTGCCATTGCTCATCTCGACATGCAGCAGCTCCAGCACGTCCTCGGCCGTCAGCGGCTCGAAATACAGGCGGTCGGAGGTGTCGTAGTCGGTCGAGACGGTCTCGGGGTTGCAGTTGACCATGATCGACTCGATGCCGATCTGGTCCAGCGCGAAGGCCGCATGGCAGCAGCAGTAGTCGAACTCGATGCCCTGGCCGATCCGGTTGGGACCGCCGCCCAGGATCACCGCCTTCTTGCGGTTGCTGGGCGCGCTCTCGCACTCGGGAACCTGGCCAAGCGCGCCGGTCTCATAGGTGGAATACATGTAGGGCGTGGTGGCGGCGAACTCGCCGGCGCAGCTGTCGATGCGCTTGAACACCGGGCGCACGTTCAGGTCCTGGCGGGCCTTGCGAACGGCCTTTTCGGTGGAGCCCGAAAGGTGGGCCAGTCGGGCGTCGGAGAAGCCCTGCGCCTTCAGGGCGCGGAAGCCTTGCGCGTCGGTCGGCAGGCCGCCGGCGCGGATCCAGCCTTCCTGGCGGACCAGCTCGGCGATCTGGCGCAGGAACCACGGCTCGTAGGAACAGGCGGCGTTGACCTCTTCCACGGTCAGGCCGTGGCGGAAGGCCTGGGCGATGACGCGGATGCGGTCGGGCGTGGGCATGCCCAGGGCGCGGATCACGGCGGCCTTGCCGGCGTCAGGATCATCTGCGCCGTGGATCTCGATCTCGTCGAAGCCGGTCAGGCCGGTTTCCAGGCCGCGCAGGGCCTTCTGGATGGATTCCTTGAACGTGCGGCCGACGGCCATGGCCTCGCCGACGGACTTCATGGCGGTGGTCAGGTGCGGCTCGCTGCCCGGATACTTCTCGAAGGCGAAGCGCGGGATCTTGGTGACGACGTAGTCGATCGAGGGCTCGAACGAGGCCGGAGTCGCGCCGCCGGTGATGTCGTTCTTCAGCTCATCGAGCGTGTAGCCGACGGCCAGGCGCGCGGCGACCTTGGCGATCGGGAAGCCGGTGGCCTTGGACGCCAGGGCCGACGAGCGCGACACGCGCGGGTTCATTTCGATGACGACCATGCGGCCGTCAGCCGGGTTCAGCGCGAACTGGACGTTGGAGCCGCCGGTCTCGACGCCGATCTCGCGCAGCACGGCGATCGAGGCCGCGCGCATCCACTGATATTCCTTGTCCGTCAGGGTCAGGGCCGGGGCGACGGTGATCGAGTCGCCGGTGTGGACGCCCATCGGGTCGATGTTCTCGATCGAGCAGACGATGATGCAGTTGTCGGCCGTGTCGCGCACGACCTCCATCTCGTACTCTTTCCAGCCGAGCACGCTTTCTTCGATCAGCACCTCGGTGGTCGGCGACAGGTCCAGGCCCCGCAGCACGATCTCCTCGAATTCCTCGAGGTTATAGGCGATGCCGCCGCCGGTGCCGGCCAGGGTGAAGCTGGGGCGGATGATGGCGGGCAGCCCCACAAACGCCAGGCCTTCGCGGGCCTCGTCCATGTTGTGGGCGGCCTTGGACTTGGGGCTTTCGAGGCCCAGCTTGTCCATGGCGTCGCGGAATTTCTGGCGGTCCTCTGCCTTGTCGATCACCTCGGCCTTGGCGCCGATCATCTCGACGCCGAACTTGGCCAGCGTGCCGTTGGCCTCAAGGGCCAGGGCGGTGTTCAGCGCGGTCTGGCCGCCCATGGTGGGGAGCAGGGCGTCGGGGCGCTCTTTCTCGATGATCTTGGCGACCATCTCCGGGGTGATCGGCTCGATATAGGTCGCATCCGCCACGTCCGGGTCGGTCATGATCGTGGCGGGGTTGGAATTGACCAGAATGATCCGGTAGCCCTCGGCGCGCAGCGCCTTGCAGGCCTGGACGCCCGAATAGTCGAACTCGCACGCCTGGCCGATGACGATCGGGCCGGCGCCGATGATCAGGATCGAGGAGATGTCTGTTCTTTTAGGCATAGGAGAAAACTCGCGCGCAGAGACACGGTCGCGCACATCCGCGCGCCCGCTGCCGACCATCTTGCAGGTTAAGTCGCCCGTTTAGAGACGGAGTCGGATACGCGCAACCCCGCATCTTGGAGCGGAGTTAACGCGCCCGCGCGTGAACGTGGTTCGCTTTCAGCGGCAGGCGACGAGGTCGAACATCTGTCGGGGAATGCTGTCGCGTGGCTGATCGCCCGTCGGATGCCGCAGAGCGTCGTCCAGGGTGGGTAGAAGAATATGGACGGGCGCCGCGCCGCCGCTGTGGGGAATGCTCGGAAGCAGCCGGTAGGTCGCGTCGAAGCCAAGATACTGGAAGTTGCCCAGGGGGCGCGGTCCGCCGTCGGGATTGGGCGGCGTCCATCCCGAAACGGTGGGGTCGAGCGTAGAGGCCAGGTTCTGCGCGCCGTCCGTGCCGCCAGGGAACGGCAGGAACCAGTGGCGGCGCCCATGAACCTGAATTCCCAGCGCCAGCCCCGACGGCCAATCGCGACTGCTCTCGACCCGAAGGAAGCCGGCCGTGACGGCGGGTTCGGTGCGCAGCGCATACCGCGCCTGGTCGACCGGACAGGCCGTGACGGCGGCGGACATCAGCAGCGCGGTCAGCATCAGGCGGTTCCATGTGAGGTTGGGCCACTAAATCACTTTGGCCTCCAGATGTTGGGCCACGACGTCACCCAGGGCCACCGCTGATCAGGAGGGCCTGGCCCTGTTGGATCGCGCCGCCCCGCGCCGGGCATGCGGCTCCTACTGGGCGTGATCGATCGGCGGCGGTTCGACCGGCGTTTCCGGTTGCTGCCAGGCCTTGCCGGTCGCGGCGCTGTCATAGCCCAGCTTGAACAGCGCCTCGCGATTGCTCGCCTTGAAGTCCAGGCCCGAGGTGTCGACCTCGGCGTCGTCGGGGATGGCGGCGAACAGCAGAGAGCCGCCGTTGCGTCGGGCGAACGAGGCGCTGGCGGTCAGATGGGTGCGCATCAGCGACTTGCTCATCGTGCCCCACGAGCGGCCGATGATCGACAGGGTGCCGCCTGGGGTGAAGGAAAAGCCGCCGCCGATCTTGCCGTTGACGATCACCCGGATATTGCCCGGACGAGCGATGCCTTGGTCCGGCGAGGTCCACAGCAGCAGGGCTTCGGGGGCGACGAAGAACGGAATGGTCACGCCGCCGTCAACATGCATTTCCGACAGCTTGCGGCCCTTGCCCTCGACCTCGATCAGGGTCGGCGGAAAGACGCCCGGGATGCTGGCCGAGGCGACCAGCACGTCCTGGAACAGCTTCAGCGCCGTCTCGTCGCCGCGCGAGGCGATGGCGCCCATGTCCCAGATCACCGTCTGTTCGGTGTCGAGATTGGTGGTGGCAATCAGCAGCCGCCGGCCCCGGGCGTGCTCGACGGAGACGGCGTACAGCAGGGGCGGATCGACATATTTCTCCACCAGGCCGCGCAGGGCCTCGGTGTTGTAGAAGCCGGGGCGGAAGAAGATGTCCAGGCCGCGACGCTTCAGGATCTTGCCGGCCGCCTCGCTGGTATAGGCCTGGGTCAGGCGCTTGTCCCAGTCGGGGCCGAGGAAGGCGAAAGGCGCGGTGAGGGCGCCGGTGCTGACCCCGGTGACAATGTCGAACTCGGGCCGGTCGCCGGCTTTCGTCCAGCCCACCAGCACGCCCGCGCCGTAAGCGCCGTTGGCGCCCCCGCCCGAGATGGCCAAGACGTCGAAGCCCTTCTGGTCGTTGAACCGGGTGCGGGCGGCTTCGGCGAAGCGCACGCCGGCGGCGGCGTCGCTGGCGTTGAAGCGGATCTCGCTCATGCCTTGCGGGGCGACGCCGGTGATTTCCTTGGCCGTGAAGGCGTTGCGGGGGAGAGAGCCGCAGGCGGCCAGCGTCAGGCTGGCCAGCAGGACGATCAGGATCCGGGCCGCGCGCATGCCGTTCTAACCAAGTCTGGAGGAGCCGATGGAGACTAGAACGCAAAGCCTCAAACGCAAATAGGCCGGCGCAAGCGCCGGCCTATAGGAAGCTTTCGAAGAGCCCGGCGAACCGAGCCTTCTGACTGGATTAAGCTTGCAGCTGGCCAGCGGACATCTTGCCGCTGCGCTTGTCTTGTTCCAGTTCGTACGTGATCTTTTGACCTTCGTTCAGCGTACGCATGCCGGCGCGTTCAACGGCCGAGATGTGAACGAAAACGTCGTTGCCGCCGTCGTCCGGCTGGATGAAGCCGAAGCCCTTGGTGCCGTTGAACCACTTAACGGTGCCGGTAGCCATGGTATGATAGTCCTTTGGATAGTAGTCGCCGCCGGAAGCGTTCCGAACAGCGATCAAATTTCGTTGGGGATCGGTAGGCGCGTCCGGCGCTTCCTCGAAGGAAGCATGGAATAGCAGGCCGAACGGCAGCGAATTCGATAATTCCATGATGGCTCTAGACGGGCTCGCCAGCAAGGAAAATCTTGAATTCTGCTTTTTCGCGCCCGGCGACATACCGGCGCTGATCTTGGCTCGGCGTGCGAAAACGTCGCTGAGGGCGATGATTTTCGCCGTCGAGGCGGAGGGTATGAAACGCCTTGCGGCCGCCTTTATTGCGAGCCATTCTCAATTCCATCCTGGGCCTTGGAGGCGAAGATGGTGTTGCGAGCGACCGGCGTGAACTGGCTGACGCTGATGATGCGAGCCGAACGTGTCAGGGCGGGAGACCGCGGCGCCGACAGCGCCTGGCTGCTGCACGGCCCCTGCGATCCCGACGTGGTGGAGCGCGACGACGAGCCGCCCGCAACCCTTTTGGCCGCCGAATAGGGCGCTGGACGCTACGCCAGCGCCTTGCGGGCCGCTTCCCAGTATTGCGCCCCGGTGATCAGGGTGATGATCGCGGCCAGCCACAGCAGGCCGTGGATGGCCAGGGTGGCGGGGCCCACCACGTCGGGCGTGTCGGGCAGGCCGAACGCCGACCAGGAGGCCAGCACCATCTCGGCGCCAGCGCCACCAGTTGCAGCGTCGTCTTCCACTTGGCCAGCAGGGTGACCGGCAGCGTCAGGCCCTTCGGCGCGAGGGTCTCGCGCAGGGCGCTGACGGCGAACTCGCGGAACAGGATCAGGCCGGCCGGCAGCACCACCATCGGGTTGGGACCCAGGGCCATCAGGCCCAGCAGCGCGCCGCAGACCAGGATCTTGTCGCCGATCGGGTCGAGGATCGCGCCCCACACCGTGACCGCGTCCAGCTTGCGGGCCAGCCAGCCGTCGAAGAAGTCGGTGATGGCGGCGATCACGAACGCCCAGAACGCCCAGCGCTCCAGCCGCAGCTGATCCTCGCCGGTCAGTTGCTCGCTCAGCCACGGCACGGCGCCGGCCGCGGCGGCCAGGGCCACGAACATGAACAGGGCCACGACGAGGCGCGAGGCGGTGAGGATGTTCGGAAGATTCTTCATGATGGGAGTCTAACGCGGGAAACGGCCCGAGGGCTACGTCGTCGTGGCGCTTAAACCACAACGAGCATTTTTCGCCACGCGAGACTCACCGGCGTTGGCTATACAGGCTTGAGGGATCAGTCCGAGGGCGGCGTTTTGCGAGGTCTCGATCGCATGAAACTGCGGGATCTTGTCGGACGCCGGGCGCGGGGCAGCGTCCATTCGGTTCGCGTCCGGCTGGTTCTCCTGACGATCAGCCTGCTGGTTCCCGCCCTGTTGAGCATGGGCTTCCTGCTGGCCGGCGCCGATCACCAGAGCCGCGCCCAGACCTATCAACAGATGCTGACGACGGCCCGAGCCCTGTCGGGCACCGTGGACCAGCAGACCGCCGTCGGCATCGCGGTGGTTGAGACCCTGGCCAGCGACCAGGCCCTGCAGGCCGGAGACCTGAAGGAGTTTGACATCCGCGCCCGCCGGGTGACCAGCCAGCGCGCGGGCTGGGTGGTGGTCACCGACGTCGCCGGCCAGCAGGTCGTCAACACCCTGCGTCCCTACGGCTCGCCGTTGCCCATCGTGCAAAGGCCCAAACAGCTGACCCGCGCCCTGATGGTGGGCGAGAGCCGTGTGTCGGACCTGAGGGTCGGGCGGGTGGCCAAGAAGCCGGTGATCACCGTCGGCGCACGGGTCGACATCAAGGGCCAGCCGCACCTGCTGGCCTATGTGGTCGAGGCCTCCTCCTTCACCTCGGTCTTTCGCCAGCAACGGGTGCCAGACCGTTGGATCGCCACCCTGCTGGACAACAATCTGAAGGTCATCGCCCGGTCGTCCGACAATGCGACCTGGACCGGCCATGCGGCCACGCCCGACATGGCCAAGAACCTCAGGCAGGCGCGCGAGGGCGTCGGCAAGAGCACCTCGCTGAACGGTGTGCCGACCGTGGTGGCCTATACCCGGTCGCCCCAGACCGGCTGGACGCTTATGGTGGCGGTTCCGCGCGCGCAGCTGAACCGCGCGGTGATCTGGTCGGTGGCCGTGGCGACCGGGGTTTTCGGGGTGCTGCTGGTGGTGGGTGTCGGCATGGCGCTGTTCGTCTCGGGCGGCATCAACCGCCAGGTGGGCGGGCTGGTCGCCGCCGCGCGGGCGATCGGCGACGGCCAGGCGGTGCTCGAACCGGTGGGACGGAGCCTGGAAGAGGTGGCCGACATCCACGCCGCCCTGGCCGCCGCCTCGCGGGAGTTGAAGGCTCGCGAAGAGCGCCAGGCGGTGATGATCAACGAGCTGAACCATCGCGTGAAGAACACCCTGGCCACGGTTCAGGCCCTGGCCCGCCAGACCTTCGGCAAGCTGGAGGGGGCGCCGGTCGAGGCCTTCACCGAGCGCCTGATCGCCCTGTCGGGGGCCCACGACCTGTTGACCCGAACTGGCTGGCGGCAGGCCGACCTGGGCGATCTGATGCAGGTCTGCACCCAGGCCCACGGCGACCGGGTCGAGCGCGAGGGGCCCTCTGTGCCGCTCAATCCCCACACGGCCGTGGCGCTGTCGATGGTGTTCCATGAACTGGCGACCAACAGCGCCAAGTACGGCGCGCTGTCGGCGCCGGGGGGCAGGGTGCGCATCGACTGGCGAATGGCGCAGGACGAGGCCCTGGTCATCACCTGGGTCGAGACCGGCGGTCCGCCGGTCGCGCCGCCCGGCAAGCCAGGCTTCGGCACCCGTCTGATCGACAGCTCGATCCGGCGCGAACTTAAGGGCGAGCCCGTGTTCGACTTCAGGGCCGAGGGGCTGGTGTTCCAGGCCACCCTGCCGCTGTCGGCCTCGGTGCGCTGGTCCAACCCGTTCTGAGGGCCCGATGACGCGCCCTGGCCTGATCGCCGCCTTCATCCGCGACCAGCGGCTGCCGGATTCGTTTTCCGACCTGGCGGCGCGTCTGCATGTTCCCCTCGCCGATCGGATCGCGCGGGCGGCGCAGGGAAGGGACCGGCCGTTGGTCGTCGGCCTGTGCGGTCCGCAAGGGGCCGGGAAATCCACCCTCACCAGCCTGCTGACCCGACTGCTCGACGATCGGGGCCTGGCGACGGCCAATCTGTCGCTGGACGACCTCTATCTGACGCGGGCCGAGCGCGTGACCCTGGCCGCGACCGCGCACCCGCTGCTGCGCACGCGCGGCGTGCCGGGAACCCATGACGTGGCCCTGGGGCTGGCCGTGCTCGACGCCCTGGCCAGGCCCGGACCCACCCTGATCCCGCGCTTCGACAAGGCCGCAGACGACCGCGCGCCGCCCACCGACGGACAGAGGTTCGAAGGTCCCGCCGCCGTCATCCTGTTGGAAGGCTGGTGCGTGGGCGCCGGATCCCAGCCGGCCCAGGCGCTGGTGGCCCCTGTCAACGCCCTGGAGCGTGACGAGGACCCGGACGGCGCCTGGCGCGCCCATGCCAACGCCGCCCTGGCGGGCCCGTATCGGGCGCTGTTTGGGCGGATCGATCTGCTGGTCGTGCTGACCGCCCCCGACTTCGCCACCGTCCGGACCTGGCGCGGCCAGCAGGAGGCCCGCCTGCGCGAGCGGCTGGCCGACCCGGCCCAGGCCATGGACGAGGCGGCCCTCGACCGCTTCGTCGCCCACTATCAGCGCCTGACCGAGTGGATCGCCGAAGACCTGCCCGCGCGGGCCGATATCGCCGTCCGCCTGGACGCCGACCGGCGGCCGGTCTGGACGCGGGGGCTCTAGTCCACCCGGGCGCGGGTGCCGTCGAAGATCCGCACGCTGTAGCAGCGGCGCTTGCCCAGTTCGGTGCCGCAGAAGCCGGGTTCTTCCGAGCCTTCGTGCAGCTCGACCCAGCGGTCGCGCTGGCACTGGAACCAGGCTTCCTGGAACTGCAGGTGGTCGACGTCCTGATGGAACACCGGCGCGCGGTCGACCGAATAGAACCGCACCATGCCGCTGAGCCCGCCGAAGCTGCCGCGGCCATTGACCAGGCCGCAGACCTGGCCGGTTCGGGTGGCCCAGACGGCGCCCAGGTCCAGCGGATTGGTCTGGTTCAGGCGGGCCTTGAGATTGGCGCGGACATGGCCCCATTCGACCCGGGCCCGGGGCTTCTCGTCCAGCATCTGCTCGCGAGTGGGGCGGGGCAAGATGGCGTTGGCGCGCTCAAGGGCCACCAGGTCGGTGATCCAGTAGGCGGTCGCGCCCAGGATCCCGATGACGACCATCACCGAGATCAGGCGCGGGATCAGCGGCCTGCGTCGCGGCTGGGCCCAGACCGGCGTTGTCATCAGCGTCCTCCCCAGGGCGATGGCCAACTGTGGAAGGCGATAGTCGGTTTGACAAGTGTAAAAAATGACTCGCGTAAATCTACCGCTCGGGTCGTGAACCGTCTCCCGCGCCGTCCTCGTCTTCTTCGTCGCGCGCGATGGACTCCGTGCGGGGCGGCGGCGGGGGATCGGCCGTGAAGAAGGCGCCGAGCAGCATCATCATGCCCGCCAACGGCGCCATGGCCCGCTTCGACCGTTTGGCGGCGCGCATCATCCAGATCGCCACGGGCGTCAGGACGGCGAGCACGGCGAGCGTTACGAGGGCGGCGGTAAGGTCCGACATCAAGGGAATGTGGTCCGTTGCGCGCCGACGACAAGGCCTTGGCTTGAATTCAACGGTCGCTCTGGTTGCGCCCTCGGGTTTCCTCCCGGGCTTTTGCTGCTAGATACCCGCTGGGTTCAGGGTTTCCGGGGGCGACAATGTCGAGTGGCGCGAACAAGAAGTGGATCCTCGCCGCGGCGACCATAGGCTGGTGCCTGGTCCTGGCGCTGGGCCTGTCCTGGAACCGCGTCCTCTCGAGCTCGGTCGACAGCTCCTATCACCTGCAGGTCATGGAGGTGGTGCGTCACAGCTTCCTGATCCCTCAGGCCGGCCACGAGTTCATGGCCGAGATGTTCATCTATCCCAAGCTCAGTCACCGGCTGGCGGCTCTGGCGGCGACGCTGGGCGCGCCTGAGCTGAACGCCCTGACCCTGGTCGGGGTGCTGTCGGCGGCGATTGTCTGGCTGTGCCTGTTCGATCAGGCCCGGCGGGTGTCGTTGGGCTTCCTGGTCGCCAGCGCGGCGCTGGCCGTGGCCAATGTGTTCATCACCCGCGCCACGTTCGGCGGCGAACTGGTGGACAATTTCTTCTATCCGCAGATCGTCGGCGAGGCGGTCTGCATGCTGGCTCTGGTCGGCGGCGCGCAACTGCTGGGACGGTCGCGGCCGCTGTTCGTGGTGTTCGCCACCGCCGCTGTCCTGTTCTGTGGCTGCTTCCACCTGGTGCCCACGCTGAAGCTGGCCGGCGCCTTCATGGCCCTGCTGGGCGTGGCCTGGCTGCGCGATCTTATCCATCATCGCCGCTTCGACGGGGTGGGTCTGGCGGGTCTGTTCGCGATCCTGGGCGGCGTGGTCGGCAGCCCATTCTTCTGGCGCATGCGCTGGATGGCGGCCAATAACGGCAGCTTGAACCTGGCCGTCGATCTGCCGCTCGGCGGGCTGGCGATCGCCGCCGTGGCGCTGCTGGTGCTGTCGGCCTGGGTGCTGGTGGCCGAACTGCTCAGGTCCTCCGACCCGTCCGAGGCGGACGCCGGACCCCGCGCGGCGGGCGCCCTGCTGGCCGCCCTGGGCGCGGCGGCGGCGGCGGCGATGCTGGCGCAGTACGCCATGTGGGTGCTGCGCCATGACGGCTCGGTCTATGCGGTGCTCAAGCACAGTTTCGGCGTCTTCAGCCTGCTGGCCTTCGTCTTTCCCCTCTGGCTGATGACCGTGCTGGGCCAGAGGCTTCCGGCGCTGCCGGAACGGCTGCGGCAGGTTGGAGCGGCCCCAGCCTTCGCCGCCCAGGCGCTGGTGCTGCTGTGCGTGTTCCTGCGGCCCAGCGTCTTCGACGTGCCCAGGGTCAACGCCATGCTGCGCGACGTGCGCGAGGTTCGGCTGACGCGCGGCCTGCAGGGCGAGGCGGTGATGTTCTCGGCCACGGACACCCCGCCCATCACCACCTACATGGCGACGATCGCCATGCTGCAGGCCCCCCACGGCGGCAATGTGATCAGCCTGATGGCCGACGGCCGTCCCAATCGTCCGGGCGACGTTCCCTATGTCGTGACCCTGGTCGGCGACGCCTACGACAAGCCCGGCTGCCGCTCGGGCGCGCCGATCGGGCGGGTTGTGGTGATCAGCGGCCCCTGTATCGAACCGCCGTCACTGGCCTTCAAGGCCGGCGGCTCGGGCGTGCCCTATCTGCGCAGCGGCTGGGGTGGTCCCGAACTGGGCGGCGTCTGGGCGGAGGGCAAGCATGCGGAAGTCGAGATGCCGATTTCGCCCGCCCAACGCACGCTGCCCCACGCCGTGCTGGAGATCGCGGCCTTCGCCTTCCTGCCCGACCAGTCGCCCACGCGGACCGTGTCGGTCTCGATCGCTGGCGGCCCCAGGCAGACCTTCACCTTCAATCGCCAGAACGCGATCCGCTACGACTACAGGCTGCTGATCCCGGACCAGGCCTTGCGGGGGCCGTCGCTGAAGGTGCTGGTCGACACCGCTGATCCGAAGACGCCGATGTCCCTGGGTCTGGGCAATGATCCCCGGCTGCTGGGCGCCGGGCTGGAGGCGATGCGGATCGTCGCCGCTCAGCCCACGGACCTGGCCGGGGCCGGCGCGAAGACCCAGTAGCGGCTGAGCAGGAACAGGGCGACGGTGTAGCTGCCCGTCGCCGCCCCCTGGGCGAGCACGGCCCACAGCGCCGCGTCCGGCGTCAGCCAGCGCGCCAGGGCCAGGACGCCCTGGTTGAGACCGAAGGCTGCCGCCACCGCCAGCGCATAGCGCGGGGCCGAGCGGCGGGCGGTGCTGCGGGCGCGGAACACGAACAGCTGGCTCAGCACGAAGCTGATGCAGATCCCGGCCGCATAGCCGCCGGCATTGGCCAGGAACGGGTTCAGCTTCAGGCCCTGCTCCAGCCCGATGATGATCGAGAAGCCGACCAGGGTGTTGACCACCCCGACCAGGGCGTAGCGCAGGACATCGCCCCGCAGCGAGCTCATCGCGCCGGCTTGCGGGCGATCAGGGCGATCGACACGCCGAAGGGCAGGGCGCCGGCCGAGGCCGGGCCGGCTTCCAGCGCGAAGATGGCGGTGAGGGTGCGGTTCAGCCAGACGGGCGGCATGGCGTCGTCGGCGCTCTGGTCGCCCAGCAGGCGCTTGATCAGCCGCTGCGCCGCCGCGATCGGGAACAGCAGGGTGTTGAAATAGCCGGCGGTCTCGACCGTCAGGCCCGCCTGCTCGAACAGCTTGCGATAGCGGCCCAGGGTGTAGCGGCGCTTGTGGTGGTGCTGGGCGTCGTGGTGGCTCCACATCCACTGATAGGCCGGGACCGTGGTCAAAAGGGCGCCGCCGTCCTTGAGCAGGGCGCCCAGGGCCGCCACCGATCCGGCGTCGTCATCGACATGCTCGATCACGTCGAAGGCGCAGATCAGGTCGAAGCTGGCCGGACCGTAGGGCAGGCCGTCGGGCAGCAGCCCGCCGTCGACGGGGATGCCGAAGCGCTCGGCCACATAGGCGCGGGAGTCGGCGTCCGGCTCCAGGGCCGTCACCGAACCATAGGGCTGCAGCACCGGGATATTGCCGCCCGCGCCGCAGCCGACTTCCAGGATCGTCGCGCCGACCGGCGGGGCCAGGCGGCGGATCAGGCGGTCCAGCACCTTGCGGCGCGCGACGAACCACCAGTGCCCGGTTTCGAGCTCGCGGATGCGATCATAGATGACGCGTTCCATGCAGGTCAGCCGAACCCGTAGCGGTTCATGACCACATACAGGGGGCGGCCCTTCACTTCCTGATAGATGCGGGCGACATATTCGCCCAGCGAGCCGATCGCCAGCATCTGCACCCCAAAGCTCAGCAACAGCAGCACCATGATCGACGGATAGCCCGGCACGTCGCGGCCGAACAGCAAGGTGCGCGTGATGATCACGCCCGCGCACAGGAAGGCCAGCACCGCCGCCGCCAGCCCCACATAGCTCCAGATCCGGATCGGCGCGGTGCTGAACGCGGTGATGCCGTCCAGGGCGAAGTTCCACAGCCGCCAGTAGCGCCAGGACGAGGTTCCGGCCGCGCGCTCGGGGCGGGCATAGGGCACGGCCACCTGCTTGAAGCCGACCCAGGTGAACAGGCCCTTCATGAAGCGGTTGCGCTCCGGCAACTGGCGGATCACGTCCACGACGCGGCGGTCCATCAGCCGGAAATCGCCGGCGTTATAGGGCACCGGCACGTCCGACAGGGCGTTGAACACGCGATAGAATCCCTGGGCCGTGACCCGCTTGACCACTGAGTCCGAATTGCGGTCGATCCGGATGCCATAGGCCACGTCGGCCCCGGCTTCCCAGGCGGCGAGGAACTCGGCGATCAGTTCGGGCGGGTCCTGCAGGTCGACGTCGATCGGCACGACCATGTCGCCGGTCGTGGCGTCCAGCCCCGCCGACAGCGCCGTCTCCTTGCCGAAGTTGCGGGCCAGGTCGATGATCTTGATGCGGGGATTGCGGCCCAGATGGCGCAGCAGCACCGCCAGGGTGTGGTCGCGGCTGCCGTCGTTGACGCACACGATCTCGTAGTCGACGCCATAGGTGTCCAGCGCCGCTTCAAGCCGGTCGAAGAACAGGTCCAGCACCTCCTGCTCGTTGAAGCAGGGCGCGATGATCGACAGCCGCTTGCCTTCGCGGCTGCGCGAGATTTCGGAGGCGGGCGAGGGCGCGGCAAGGCTGTTCACCTGGCTGTCTTAGCCGGGGGAGGGCGGAAAGCAAACGGGGCCGGCCTTGCCACTTTCCCGGGCGATGGGAAAAGTTCATCTCGCGCCTGCGGGTTTGCGTCGCCCGCCGTCCGCCGGGCCGCTACAGCGGGGCGACAACCAAAGGGGAGACGCCGCCAATGACCTTGAGCCGCCGGGGTTTGATCGGGGCGACCGCCGTCGGGGCCGGCCTGCTGGCGTCCACCGCGCGGGCAGGCGAGGGCGCGACTCGGCTGGGCAAGCCGTGCGTGATCTCCACGTGGGACTTCGGCATCGCCGCCAACCAGGCGGCCTGGGCGGTGCTGTCCAGGGGCGGCCGGGCGCTGGACGCGGTCGAGGCCGGGGCCCGCATCCCCGAGCAGGACCTGAAGAACCACAGCGTTGGCCGGGCCGGCTATCCCGACCGCGACGGCCATGTCTCGCTGGACGCCTGCATCATGGATGAGCAGGGCAATTGCGGTTCCGTCGCGGCGCTGGAGCACATCGCCCACCCGATCTCGGTGGCCCGCCGGGTGATGGAAAAGACCCCGCACGTGATGCTGGTCGGGGCCGGCGCCCTGCAGTTCGCGATCGAGCAGGGCTTTCCCCGCGAAGAGCTGCTGACCGACGAGTCCCGCGCCGCCTGGGAGGCCTGGAAGGTCGAGGCCAAATACGCCCCCAAGGCCAACAGCGAGAACATCGACTACCGCCAGACCAGCGGCCAACTGGGCACGCCGGGCGGGGCCAATAACCACGACACCATCGGCATGCTGGCCCTGGACGCCGCCGGAAACATCTCCGGCGCCTGCACCACCAGCGGCATGGCCTGGAAGCTGCGCGGCCGGGTGGGCGACTCGCCCATCATCGGGGCCGGCCTCTATGTCGACAACGAGGTCGGCGGCGCCACCTCCACCGGGGTTGGCGAAGAGGTGATCCGCAATGTCGGCAGCTTCCTGGTGGTGGAGCTGATGCGCCAGGGCCGCTCGCCGCAGGAGGCCTGCAAGGAGGCCGTGGCCCGCATCCTGAAGAAGAAGCCGGCGGCCCGGGACTTCCAGGTCGGCTTTCTGGCCATCAACAAGCAGGGCGAGGTGGGCGCCTGGGCGATCCAGAAGGGCTTCAGCTACGCCCTGTGCGACGCCGCCAAGCAGGACGCCCTGCTGCCGGGGGACAGCTTCTATTAGCCCCGTCTCCCCGGCGAAGGCCGGGGCCCAGATTCAGCCTGAGCGTTTGGGGATGACGCGCCTTCTGACGACGCCAAACCTATGGTCTCGCTGGGTTCGATCTGGGCCCCGGCGTTCGCCGGGGAGAACGGAGTTTAGAGCCCCCGCAACGCCTCGACCGCCGCGGCCACGGCCTGCTGGTCGGTGTCGCGCAGGCCGGGCTCGACGAAGCCCATGGCGCCGGCCTTGCCGTCCAGCCCGTGGGTGCCCCGCGCCGCCGGGCCGCCGAATGAGCCGTGCACCTCGGTGACGCCGGTGCGCCGGACCAGGTCGGCGATGTTGCCTGGCCGCACGCCCGCGCCGGCCAGGATCGAGATCCGCCCGCGCGCCTGCTCCACCAGGCCGGCGATCACCTCGGCGCCGGCCGGAGCGCTGATCGCCCCGCCCGAGGTCAGCACCCGGGAAAAGCCCAGCGCCACGGCCGCTTCCAGCGCTTCGGACAGGTCGGGCGTCAGGTCGAAGGCGCGGTGCAGGGTGAGGTCCAGGCCCGACGCATGGTCCGCCAGCCGCGCCAGCGCCGCCACGTCCAGCGCGCCCGAGGCCAGGTTGACCCCGATCGCCACGCCCGGCAGGCCAAGGGCGCGCACGGCGTCGATGTCGCGCAGGATGGCGTCGATCTCGGCCGCGTCATGGACGAAGTCGCCGGGCCGGGGCCGCAGCATCGGATAGACCGGGATCGGCGCGCGCGCCGCGCTGGGCCATCAGGCCGGGCGCGGGGGTCAGCCCCTGCAGCGCCAGGGCCGAGCACAGCTCGACCCGTCCAGCCCCGCCGGCGATCGCGGCGGCCAGGCCCGCAGGGCTCTCGACGCAGACTTCCAGCAGGATGGGCATGGGGCGGGCTCCGGTCGGGCGGCGGCCAGGTCTTCAACCATCGATCGGCCCGGCGAGCCAGAGGACGGAAAAGTTATCCACAGGCTGTGCACCCTTCCCCCATCAAGGGGGAAGGGTGAGAACTTGACCTCTATCCCCGCTCTTGCCCAAGCAGACCCCTGTTAAATCAACGCCTTGAACAAAAATGTCCGTTTCTTATCCCCGCCGCGCGCGGGCGCTTCAAGATAGGGCCATGACCCAGACCCTGACCGAATGGCGCGAGCGCCTGCTGAGCAAACTGATGGCCGCCCTCGACGCGGCCTGGGACGCGATGGAGTCAAGCGACGACCCCGCCGCCGTCCGCAAGGCCCGCGACCGCGCCAAGGCCTGCGCCGAACTGGCCGCCGCCGCCCGCAAGGTCGCCGCCCTGGCGCTGCCGTCGACGGCTCCGCGCCCGGCGACGGGGCTGGCTGGACTGGTCGAGGCGGCCCAGGCGGCCCAATCCGCCCCGGCCCGCAAGCTGGATCAGCTGAAGAGCGGCGGGCGGGGAAGGTTGTGAGGGTGTTGTGATGATTGGAACGGGCGAGGGCGTCGGGTGGCGTCTGAGACGCGCGAGGAGCTGACGTTGATGCGCCTCCAGACATAAGGCCTTCGCCGCTTGCGGGCCGAATGCCTGGTAGGCCTGGAACGATTCGAACGTCCCGCTCTCAGATTCGTAGGTTGCGGTAATGCATTGATTTATATGACAAGTTTTGCAAGAAGCTCTCAAGCGGTGATTGTTTTCGTTCGGGAATTTATGATGGGCGTAAACCACATCCCGCACTTAACTTAGTCACGAGCGACGAACTGTTTCATGTGAGTGGCACCCGATCTCGTCGAATAGGTCTCGAGGCCGGTGCTCAAGTTTTTTCTGTAAGTAATTATTCCAACCTGGGAGGGCATGGACCTTATAACAATACCATTGGCCCCTAGAGCTTTTTCGACAAAATCTCCGTTTCCCTTGTACTTTCGGAATGGAGATTGAGTGGTGACGAAAGCTGCGCCAGTCTTCGCGAGAATTCTTGCGACGTCACTAGTTTTAGGAACGCCCCATCCCTTATTAAAGGGAGCGAGCATGGCAAATACTCCATTCAGCATCATATCTGACCACACTGCCTCGTTGTGGCCATTTTCAGACCCGTGATGAGGCAGCTTAAACACAGATGCACGCCCTTGAGGGCGTTCTTGCGACGCCACTACAGCTGACCACCCCCTGGCCTCATTCTTTACTTGTTCTAAGTCAGCGCCCAGCAAGGCGGATGTACCGCCGAATTCAAACCATGCGGCTACCGAAACGTCGTTTGGAGTGAAAGGCATGAGGCGCCTGTCAATTTGGATATCCCCAGACGCCTGCCCGATTTTAGTGATGAATTGTTCCACGTCTTCAGCGCATGGAGAGAGCGCCGTTAAAGCTATGGGAATGTCGCCGGTGGCGGTCGATATAGTTTTCTTGCGTATTATTGTCGCAGCCTGGGTTAGTTTGAACGCCGGACGGCCAGAAGCCCTTCTGATTTTGCGGAGCGCAACAAGCTCTGAGACGCCCCGCGTAACGCCACCGATCTCGCCAGACGGCGCAGTGTTCGCGTAAGCCGCAAACTCCTGTGTTTGCATAGCGAGGGGTAGTATGAATGTTGCGCTCGTCGCCTGTTCGTAGAGTTCGCTAATGCCGCCGACATGATCGTCATGCCAATGAGTTGCGACAATCGTGCTAACAGCAATGGGATCGACACCGAGGTGCTTTAAATATGATAGTGGTGCACAATTCTTCTCGGAATTGTAAAGGCTATCAATAACGATCCACTCGCCTGCGCCGACATGTAGCAGCACTGACTCCCCGAAGCCTCGTCCAAGGAGTGTTATCTCGATTTCATCGGATGCTGGCGGCGCATCATGGTGCCCGTGCTCGGCCAGAAGCACCTCGTTGGCATTGCCAACATCAACAGCACCCGGCCCGGCCTCCAGTCAGCAAACAAATCACCCAAATCCAGATCGTGAACAGGATCGCTCACGTCATCCGGACGTAACTTCTTGCGGAAGTATATTTGGGTCGCTTGTATAGATTGCCGACGCCTTTTAAATCGGCCCGTGGCGAGCCTGAATATTGAACCAGGGCCAATATGTTGGAGATCTCCCTCGTCGACAAACTCGAGAGGGATATCAACAAATTCCTCAGAATTGGAATTATTTAGCCCGACCGGATATATTACACCTCGGAAGTGGCTTTTGTGCATTTCTGCAACATACCCATCCCACTCCTGGGCGCTAAAGAACAAGCTAACGAGATTGTTCTTAATTTGAACGATCTCTGTTACGATTTCTGGCGTAACATGGCTTGAATCCGACAAGGAAAGATCTTCGCTATACAGGGAGTGAGCGTCCTTGGAGGTCCTTTGCCGATACACTGCGCGCTCAGCCGAATATGCTCTTCCAACTTGCCTTTTGACTAGGCTGGGAACATCTCGAACAGACGCGCCAACGTCTTGGGATGCGGACGTCTTCACCTGGGTCTGCATTTAGAGCTTCTCCGCGTAATCCATTATATCAGAAACGATACGCTTAGATGCACTAATTGACGCGTCAAAGTTATCTACAGCCCATTGAGTGCATACCTGCGCACTGGCAGCGCCCTCTACGGAAGTCGCTTCGAAGTGGTCATTTATAAGCATGTAGACACCCACAGTCGTATTGACGATATCCTCCCTTACAGAGGGCTGGATGTGTACGCGCTTGTAACCGGACGCCCGGCCATCCGGGCGGGGCTCTTCCATGACTAGGTTTCGCAAGCCGCCTGCATCTTCCTGCTTCTCCGCATCTAGGCGGCCGCCCCACTCGCCCCATGGCGCGGTCGGGGCCAGTGCGCGCCCCAATGCAGAGCGTTGCTTGTTAGATGACAATGCGAAATGTATATCATAATTAATACCAACCTGCTGTATTGGTGTGTGTTTTAGCAGTCCGAGAAATATATTTGCGACAACGTCAACGCCGACAATAAATGGCTCGCTAAGTATCTGTATCCTGAACATATCTGGCTCAACCGTGACTTTAAACTCATTCACGGAGAATTCTGATATTTGCGGGTGTATAAGCGCTATCTCAGCGCCTTCGACGTCTTCAGGGGCGATCACTTTATGAAGCGCCAACCAAGACGGCGAGAAGATCGCGGGATTAAAGCTACCCACCATCACGATGGTGGCTGATTGCGCCAAGGGTTCAAAGCGCATGCGTAATTTGCCTCAAGCTCGCCTAGCGCCGACAGAGAAGTTTAGTCCTCCATTGTCAAGAACTATCGCAGCGCTACGCGCTCCAGTCTGTCCGGTTTGCCTGCAGGAGAGTCAGCCACATGGCGCAAAAATTTTTGAGTTGTGAGCCTCTCTTGCAACTGGGACTGGCCATCGCGCCGAAGGGCTCGTACGGTCATTCTAGGGAAGAGGGTCCGCAGCCTGACTTCTGAGCTAGTACAAAGCAGACCTGTCCAATGTCAGCGATGAGTCGGGTTTTCGCGTTCGCAGGAGAGGCGCCGCTAGCGCCACGATGGCTGCCGGGAAGCGGTTCGTCTCAACGTCGCCTCCGAGCCAACTCCAGCCCTAGACCCCCGACCTTCGCCGCCCGCGCCTACCCCTTCCGGAAAAACGCGTGGATGCGCTCGGCCAGGGCCTGGCTGACGCCTTCCACCTTCAGCAAATCCTCCACCCCCGCGCGGCCGACGCCCTTGGCGGAGCCGAAGGCGTGCAGCAGGGCCTTCTTGCGGCCGGGGCCGACGCCTTCGATCTCGTCGAGGGGGTTCTTCTTGAGGTCCATGCTGCGGCGGGTGCGGTGGGCGCCGATGGCGAAGCGGTGGGCCTCGTCGCGCAGGCGCTGGAGGTAGTAGAGCACCGGCGACTTGGGCTCGAGCATGAACGGCGTGTTGCCTGGCATGAAGAACCGCTCCAGCCCGGCGTCGCGGTCCGGGCCCTTGGCGACGCCGACCACCGCGATGTCGTCGACGCCCAGGTCGGCCATGATCTCCAGCGCCGCGTCCAGCTGGCCCTTGCCGCCGTCGACCAGCACCAGGTCGGGGCGGTTGTCGCTTTCGCCGCCTTCCTCTTCCTTGACCAGGCGGGCGAAGCGGCGCCGCAGCACCTCCTTCATCATGCCGTAGTCGTCGCCGGGGGTCAGCTCGGTGTCCTTGATGTTGAACTTGCGATACTGGCCCTTCATGAAGCCCTCGGGCCCGGCCACGATCATGCCGCCGACGGCGTTGGTGCCCTGGATGTGGCTGTTGTCATAGACCTCGATCCGCTCGGGCGGGCCGTCCAGGCCGAAGGCCTCGGCCACCCCGGCCAGCAGCTTGGTCTGGGCGCCGCCCTCGGCCATTTTGCGGCCCAGCGCTTCCTTGGCGTTGGTCAGGGCGTGCTGAACGAGGTCAGCCTTCTCGCCGCGCTTGGGCACGCTGATCTCGACCTTGCGGCCGCTCTTCAGGGCGAAGGCCTCGGCCAGCAGTTCAGCCTCGGCGGGCTCGATATTGGCCAGGATCAGGCGCGGGATCGGCTTGTCGTCGTAGAACTGGCCGAGGAACGCGGTCATGGCCTGGGCCTCCTCGCTGACCCCTTCCTCTTCCGCCGCGCCGGTGATGCGGGGGAAGTAGGCGCGGTTGCCCCAGTTCTGGCCGGCCCGGAAGAAGAACACCTGCACGCAGGCCTGGCCGCCCTCGACATGCAGGGCCACGACGTCGGCCTCTTCCACGGTCTCGGGGTTTATCTGGCTTTCCTGGGCCACGGCCGACAGGGCGCGGATGCGGTCGCGCAGGCGGGCGGCGCGCTCGAACTCCAGGTCCTCGGCGGCCTCTTCCATGGCCTTGGCCATGGTCGCCATGACCGCGCGGGACTTGCCTCTGAGGAAATCCTCGGCCTGGTCGACCAGGGCCTGGTAGTCGGGAATGCTGACGAGGCCCGTGCAGGGCGCGGCGCAGCGCTTGATCTGGTGCAGCATGCAGGGCCGGTCGCGGCTCTCATAGACGCTGTCGCTGCACGAGCGCAGCAGGAAGGCCTTCTGCAGGGTGTTGAGCGTGCGGTTCACCGCCCAGGCGCTGGCGAAGGGCCCGAAATAGTCGCCCTTGATCGTGTGGGCGCCGCGATGCTTGCGCAGCTGCGGTGCGTCGTGATCGCGGCGGATCATGATCTCGGGAAAGCTCTTGTCGTCGCGCAGCAGCACGTTGAAGCGCGGCTTCAGCGACTTGATCAGGTTGATCTCGAGCAGCAGGGCGTCGGCTTCGGTGCGGGTGGTGACGAACACCATCGACCGCGTGGCGTCGACCATGTGGGCGATGCGGTTGGTGTGGAAGCGGCCCTGGGCGTACTGGATCACCCGCTTCTTGAGGCTCTTGGCCTTGCCGACATACAGGACCTCGTCGCCCTCGCCGATCATCCGGTAGACGCCGGGCGCATCGGGCAGACGCGAGACCTCGTCCTTGATCAGGGCGGCGCCGCGCAGGGCGTTGGCGTCTTGGACAGCGGAGGAGGGGATGTCGTCGTTCACGACGGACATATAGGCGAGTCTGGGCGGTTCAGCGACGTTCGAGGCTGTGCCGGATGCGCAATATGACGACATCGTCGCGTTCCACCCGATATTGCAGAACATAGCCGTGGGCGCCGAACGGCACGTAAAGCTCGCGCATACCGTGAGCCTTGCGGCGGCCTCGGTCCGAGTGTTCGGCGAGCAAGCTGGCGCGTTCTAGGATGATGTCGATGGCGCGATCGGCCGCAGATGGCGCTCGGTTCAGCAGCCAGCGGCGCAACTTAATCAGGTCACGTCTGGCGCGTGGGCCGAGTTCAACCGATTTCATCCCCGCGCCTTCACCCTAGGCTCAGGCGGCGGCAATTCACTCTCGGTATCCCACGAGGCGACCCAACGCTTGACATCCTCAAGCGGGATGCCGCCTTCGCGCAGCACTTCGTCGGCCTCGGCGCGCAGTTCGCGCCAATAGGCGTCGTCGTCGGTGTAGCCCCAGTCCTCGTCCGACATCACATGCAGGGCGTCGATCGCGTAACTCTCGAGGTCCTTGCCTTCGGCTTCGGCGGAGGACTTCAGACGTGCGGCGAGCTCAGCGGGGATGGTGAGGGTCAACGGCATGTTGCCATGATGTTCCAATTGCCGTTTGTCGTCAACGCACCGCGCCTGTATGACGCCCCCCATGACCACACGCCCGCTCTTCGTCACCCCGCTCTATCAAGCCAGCCTCGCCGGGGAGAAGGACTTCGAGACCTTCATCGACGACCTGCACGACGCCTGCATCGCCGTAGCGGAAGAAGACGAGGCCGGGCAGGCCTGGGCCGAGAAGAAGGGCTATCTGGGCTATACGTCCTACGCCTCGCTGGACGACCTGGCCCAGCGCGACAGCCTGTTCGACGACTTGAAGAGGAAGCTCGACAAGCACGCGGCCGCCTTCGCCAAGACGCTTTGTTTCGACCTGGCCGGCGGCAAGCTGGTGATGGACAGCTTCTGGATCAACATCCTCGATCCGGGCGGCCAGCACACCGGCCACATCCATCCGCACAGCGTGATCTCGGGCACCGTCTACGTCACCATCCCGGCCGGCGCCTCGGCCCTGAAGTTCGAGGATCCGCGTCTGCCGATGATGATGGCCGCGCCGACCCGCAACGCCGACGCGCCGGAAACCCTGCAGCCGTTCGTCTATGTGCAGCCCGAGCCCGGGACGGTGCTGCTGTGGGAAAGCTGGCTGCGCCACGAGGTGACGCCCAACCAGGCTGAAGAACAGCGCATCAGCGTCAGCTTCAACTACGCCTGGAAGTAGGCTGTGGCAGCCGCGAGCGTGGCGGGATTTTAGCCCCTGCCCTGGGCTAGGGACCTTGAACAGAGACAGCGCTAAAGCCGCCTATCCATCTCCAGGAGTTCCCCAGCGACCGATAGGCTTAGAAGACCATCGTGGAGGAGCTGGTCCCGCCGCCCATGCCCCCCGAGTCGCCGCCGCCATCCTTGCGGGTGCAGACGAACTTGCTTCCATCGTAGTATCCGCCGGACCGAACTATCCACTTCATACAGTTGGGGCACGGAGCCTTGGGTGTATCTCCGGATCCGCGGCGGTCCTGCCCCGAACCCGGATAGAAGGTGATGAACGACAGGTCTTCCAGCTTCTGATCATAGGCCTGGGCGATGCTAAAGGCTGAGGCTTCGGCGCAGTTGCAGGTTGGCCGCCGCAGGTTGGCCGGATCGGAAAGCGGATTGATGCCGCCGTCGGAAAGCCGTCGAATACGCCGCTGGGATTGCGAGGACCTGATCTGCCGGCCACGCTGAAACATACCGCCAGCGCCACCGCTGTAGCCGATGTAGAAAATGCTGTCGGCGTCCGAAAAGGCGAAGCACATGTCGGCCATGCCCCGATAGCCGACATCCGGCCGTCCGGTAAAGCCGCCCTCGGGCTCGGCGCCCTTGTCGAAATCCTCGCGCCGTCTCTTTCGCGCGAGGTCCTTCATCAGGTCGAGGTAGCCCTTTTCATCACTCGCGTAATCTGGATCTGGAATGCACATGGAGCCCTCCTGTCCGCTACACGATGAAAATAACACCTTACGGTTGTTTTCGGAAGGCCAGATCTTCCGGCGGGCAGTCCGGGCGGGGGCGGACTTTTGGCTGGGCGGCGATGAGGTCTTCCGCCAGCCTCTGCTCCAGAGGCCACGCCACGCCACGCCCCGATGCCAAGCCACAGCCGGTCGAGCAACGCGCCTCAGCGCCGCCAATAGCCCACGTCGTAGCTGGTCCGCGCGCTCCTCACGCCGGTCGGCAGGGCGAATGCCAGCAGCCGGCCAAAGAGCAGCGGATCAGCATCAGCTTCAACAGCGCCTGGAAATAGGCGCGTCAGTGGAACGGCCGCACCTCGACCGGAGCCCGGCAGGCGACAGCGGCCTTGCGACCCCAGTCCAGGGCCGCCTCCAGGTCTGCGACCTCCAGCACCCAGAAGCCGCCGACATGCTCGCCGCTTTGCAGATAGGGCCCCGGGGCGGCCAGCACCTGACCCTCCGGCTGGGGCCGCAGTGACGTGGCGAGGCCGGGGGCCTGCAGGCCGCCCACGAACACCCTGACGCCTGCGGCGACCATGGCGTCGTTCAGGGCGCTGATCCCCTGCCGCATCGCGGCGTCTTCGACGGACGGATCGTAGTCGTCCGGGCGGTGGATGCTCACCCAATACTGCGTCATGAGGCGTCTCCTGCGGCGGCGTTCCCAGTCTTGACGAACGGCCCAGGCGCAAGCCGACATCGCTGGCGCGTTTTTCCATCGCCGATGGGGAAACCACCCTGGTCTAGGCCGAGACCGCCTCGATCTCGCGCGACAGCTGCACACGCCACCCGCGCTCCAGCGTCCACGCGGCGATGCCCAGCCACAGCAGGCCCAGGAAGGCGTGGCCGCGCTGCCAGTAGCCCACGTCATAGCCGGTGCGTACGTTCCACACTCCGGTCAGCAGGGCGAACACCAGCAGCAGGCCGAAGAACCAGCCCAGCGAGAACTGCGCCAGACGGCGATGTCCGGGAACGCCCCACAGCGCCCATGCGGTGAACAGCGGGGCGAACTGGATGGCCAGGCCCACGCCGCACGCCCGGTGCATCTCGTCGGGCCAGTGGAACAGGCCGGCGAAGATCGCGCCCAGGCCCGTCAGCGCCACCCACAGTCCGGCGAAGGCCGAGACCCGCCGACGACCGCCGGCATGCTCCAGCACATGGGCGAAGCCGGCGCCGGCGAACAGGCCGGCGGTTCCGGCCAGGACCATGCCGATATTGAAGACCAGCGGATTGGGCGAGGCCGGCCCGCCCAGCTCGCTGATGAACTGGGCGCCGGGGTTGAAGCCGGGAAACAGCCTCTGGGCCAGCCAAACGTCGGCAACCATGATCACCGGCGTGATCACGCCGATCTTCAGGTAGGCGCCAATGCGGGCAGACACGGTGGGCGGGCCTCGGACAAAAGAAGAGGGCGGCAGAATCCCTTCCGCCGCCCTCCTGGTCAATGCCGGTTTCACTCTTCTTCCGATCTTCCCGGCGAAGGCCGGGATCCAGATTCATCCAGAGCGTCTGGGGGTGACGCGCTCAGGAGCTTAGCCAAGCACGAGCGCAAGCTCTGGGTTCGATCTGGACCCCGGCCTTCGCCGGGGAGACGGAGGTCTTGGTGGCTTACTTCGCGGCCGACGGGTGGCCGGCCGGGGCGAACTGGTTTCCGAAGAAGTCGCCCGTCTTCCAGACCGGGCGAGCGGGCGCATTGGCCAGTTCGCGGGCGATCTCGTAATTGACCAGGGCGAACTTGGCGGCGGCCGCATAGTCGATCGGCTGCTGCAGGTCATCGCCCGGGTGATGATACTGGGTGGCCAGGAAGGTCTTGAAGGCCTTCTCGCCGCCGTTCTGGAAGCCGGTCATCAGGAACACCGACGGAATGCCCTGCTCGACGAAGCGATAGTGGTCGCTGCGGGTGAACAGGCCTTCTTCCGGCAGCGGGTCGCCCGACAGGGCGATGCCCACACGGCCGGCGGCCTTGGCCACGGCGCCGCCCAGGGTCGAGCGGTCGGCGCCGAACGCCACCACGTCGGTGAACGGATACAGCAGCACCGGCATGTCCAGGTTCACATCGGCGGCGATGTCGGCCCGGGCCACGGTCGGGTTGTTGGCGAAGTATTCCGAGCCGATCAGGCCCTTTTCCTCGGCGGTGACGGCCAGCAGCACGATCGAGCGCTTGGGCTTGACCTTGGCGTTCTTGAAGCCGCGCGCCACTTCCAGCAGGGTGGCGATGCCCGAGGCGTTGTCGAGCGCGCCGTTGTTGATGCGGTCCTCGCCGGGCTTGGCGCGTTCATTGATGCCGATGTGGTCCAGGTGGGCGCTGAGGATCACCGTCTGGGCCTTCAGCGTCGGGTCGGAACCCTCGATCAGGCCGACCACGTTGCTGCTCTCGCGCTTCTCGATCTCGGTCTTGATCGTGACGCTGGCCTTGGTCGGCAGGTCGAAGCCCTTGATCGCGCCGTCCGGGGTGTCGGCGGCCGCCAGCACGGCGTCCAGCGTGGTGGGCGCGCCGGCGAACAGCTTGGCCGCGCCCTTCAGGCTGATCGAGGCCAGGGTGGGCGAGGCGACGCCGCGCACGTGGCCGACATCATTGGCCTCGCGCCAGGTCATCCGCCATTCGCGATAGCCGTTCACGCCGCGCTCGAACGGGCGGCGCTTTTCGCTGCTGGTGGTCGCACATGGTGATGACGCCGACCGCGCCGCGCTTGGCCGCTTCCAGCCGCTTGACCGTGCCGTTGCCGTAGTGGGCGCGTTCCTCGGTCTGGAACGACGTGGGGGCGCCGGTCAGCAGGATGACGATCTTGCCCTTCACGTCCAGGCCCGCATAGTCGTCGCGGCCCTTCTGGGGGCGACCACGCCGAAGCCGACAAAGACCAGCGGGGCGTCGACGGTGACGTCCGCCGCCTGGGCCTGGGCCGAGGGGATGTAGTCTTCGCCAAACTTCAGGGCGACGGAAGCGCCGTCGGCGCCGGTGAAGCTGAAGGCGCCTTCCGAGGCGTTCTTGAAGGCCAGCATCGGCACGCGCTGGGCATAGCCGCCCTTGTCGCCGGCCGGCTTGACGCCCAGCAGGGCGTACTGGGCCGCGACGTAGTTGGCGGCGATGTCATAGCCCCGCGTGCCGGCCTCGCGACCTTCCATCAGGTCGTCGGCCAGGAAGGTCATATGGGCGCGGATCGCCTCGGGCGACGGCGTGAAGTCGGAGACAAAGGCCTTGGTCGAACCCGTCTTGACGGCTGCGGGCTTGGCTGGGGTCGCGGCCAGCACCGGCTGGGCGACCAGCGAGCAGGGCGGCGCTGAGAAGAGCGGCGCGGCGCGAAAAGGACATCAAGCAATGGCTCCAGGGGCGGGTCCTGCCCGCGAAAGGGGCGAACCTTGGCCAGACTGTGGCGGCTTGTCGAGGTTGCGCTGTCTGAACGTTTTGTAATCTTTGGGCTTCAGGGGCCGTTTTCGCCGTCCAGCATGGCTGACGGATTTTAACCCTTCTTTTACGCGAGCTCTTAACGTCACTGTGGGAAAACGCTGGCGAAACAAGGGAAAGCCTCGCCATGCAGGCCCTCGCCATCGCCGCTGCCGGTATGTCCGCCGCCGCCAACCGCCTCGACGCCAGCGCCCAGCGCACGGCCGCCTGGGAGGCGCGCGAGAACGACACCGATCTCGCCAAGGAGGCGGTCGAGCAGATCTCGGCCAAGACCGAGTACAAGGCCAACGCCATGGTGGCCAAGACCGCCGACCGGATGACCGGCGCGCTGCTGGACCTGAAGGTCTAGCCCGCCGTTCCGCCAGACGCCCTCGCACGCCCCCCTGCGATCGGGCGTCTGGACCGCCGCTCCCCGAGGATCGAACCCCCCTCGTTCCGCTCCGGGGAGCGGCGCCCTCTATCTCCCCTCGACGTCGCCTCAAGATTAAATCGAGGTCATGACCGTCTTGTAAGTTGAGGCGCAAGTCGCCTCCGAATAGATCCCCGGACCTCGGCGGATAACGCCGATATTTCGCCAACAACGGCGTGCTGAACGCAAGGCGCGTGGCTGATGCCGCGCGTCGTGGGTTTCGCTACGCCTCGTCCAGGGAGCAACCCCATGATCCATCACTTGTCCGTCAGCGCCGCCGACCCTCAGGGCGCGGCCGAATTCTTCGCCGATCTCATGAGCGGCGTCGTCGTCGACTTCCCGCCCAATCCCGGCAGCTACATGGTGTTCAAGGCCGACGGCCGCGGCACCGCCATCGAGATCTATCCCGCCGGCAGCGTCATGGAGCCCAACGGCGAACCCGGCGCGATCTTCGTGCGCCAGCCCGAGGGCGCCGACCGCCGCTCGCCCACCCATTTCGCCCTCAGCGTCGACCTGGCTCAGGACGAGATCCTGGCTCGCGCCGCCACCAGGGGCTGGGACGCCTTTGTCTGTGATCGCGGCGGCCACTTCCGCGTGGTCGAGGTGTGGATCGAGAACACCTGGCTGGTCGAGGTTCTGCCCCCGGCGTTCAGCACCGAGTATCTGGGCTTCGCCAATGCGGTGTCCGACATGGCCGATCCGAACGCGGCGCTGGACAGCCACCAGCCCCAGGCCAAGACGCTGGAACTGGCCTGACGGAGACCAGGGGCGGCTCCGCGAGGGGCCGCTCTTGCCTACTCCGCCGCGATCGGCGCGCGCAGGGCCTCGATGTCGCGGGCCGGCGACAGGCCATAGAGGCGGCGATACTCGCGGCTGAACTGCGAGGGGCTCTGATAGCCGACGCTGAAGCCGGCCGCCCCGACGTCCAGCCCTTCGGCCAGCATCAGGCGACGCGCCTCATAGAGGCGCAGTTGCTTCTGGTACTGCATGGGCGTCATGTTGGTGACGGCCTTGAAGTGGTGGTGCAGGGACGACTCGCTCATGCCCACCCGCTCGGCCAGGGCCTCGATGCGCAGGGGCTCGGCGAAGTTGTTGCGCAGCCACGAGACGGCCTTGGACACCCGGCCGCCCTGGCCCTCGCCCATCGCCACGCGCAGCAGGCGCGCGCCGTCAGGCCCGTTCAGCAGCCGCCACAGAATCTCCTGCTCGATCAGCGGGCCCATGGCCGCCAGGTCGGCCGGGCGATCCAGCAGGCGCAAAAGCCGCAGCATCGCGTCCAGAAGTTCCGGCGGCGCGGCGTGGACGGCGACGCCTCGCCGACACTGTGAGAACGCCGCAACGGGCGCCGGCGTCGGGGCGCGACTGACCAGCTCGGCCAGGCTGGTCGGGTTGATCGCCATGCCCACGCACAGATGCGGCTCGGCCGGGCTGGCCAGGGTGATCCGCGAGGTCACCGGCAGGTCCAGCGCCACCAGCAGGCAGTCGCCGACCCCGTAGTGCAACTCCTCGTCGCCGATGCTCAGGCACTTGCGGCCCTGGACCACCAGCCAGAAGCTGGGGCGCTGGGCTACGTGCAGCGGCTGCGAGGGCTCATCCCGGCGGGTGAAGAACAGGCCCTCCCTGGGCGAGGCGGGCTCGGGGCCGCCCGTGGCGTAACGGGTGACGATCTGGGCGAGCTCGCCATAGACGCCAGGCGGGACGGGCAGGGTCAAGGGCTTGGTTTTCCTGGCTTTCGCGATATCGCCCTTCTACGCCCCGGCCCGCCGCCTGAAAACCGCTCAGGCCCGGCTTTGCAGGATCGTGCAGGAGTCTCCGAGGATTGGTCTAACGCGACACGGTCGACGCGTGGAACACCTTGGCCGTTCGATCGCTCCCCAGATCGATCTCCACACATTCAAGGAATTCCCGATGGCCCATGCCAAAGGCTACGCGGCGCCCGCCGCCGGTGCGCCGCTCGCGCCCTTCACCTTCGACCGCCGCGAACCCAACGAAGACGACGTCGTCATCGCCATCAAGCACTGCGGTGTCTGCCACTCCGACATCCATATGGTCGACAACGGCTGGGGCATGAGCGTCTATCCGATCGTGCCGGGCCACGAGGTCACCGGCGTGGTCACCGCCGTCGGCTCCAAGGTCAGCCGCTTCAAGGAAGGCGACCGGGTCGGCGTCGGCTGTTTCGTCGACAGCTGCATCGGCTGCGCCACGCGCGACCTGGATCGCGAGCAGTACATGCCGGGTCTGGTCCAGACCTATAGCAGCCCGCAACCCGGCAGCGACCTGCCCACCTATGGCGGCTATTCCGACCACATGGTGGTCAAGGAAGGCTATGTGCTGTCGATCCCCGACAACCTGGCCCTGGACGCCGCCGCCCCGCTGCTGTGCGCCGGCATCACCCTCTACTCGCCGCTGCGCCACTGGAACGCCGGTCCCGGCAAGAAGGTCGCGATCCTGGGCCTGGGCGGTCTGGGCCACATGGGCGTCAAGATCGCCCACGCCATGGGGGCCGAGGTCACGGTGCTGAGCCAGACCCTGTCCAAGCAGGCCGACGGTCTGGCGATGGGCGCGGACCACTACTACGCCACCAGCGACGCTCAGACGTTCAAGACCCTGGCCGGAACGCTAGACCTGATCATCTGCACGGTTTCGGCCGGCATCGACTGGGGCGCGTATCTGAACCTGCTGAAGGTTGACGGCACGATGGTGCTGGTCGGCGCTCCGGAAGAGCCCGTGTCGCTCAACGCTTTTGCTTTGATCCCCTGCCGCGGCACGGCTGGCCGGCTCGATGATCGGCTCGATCGAGGAAACCCAGGAGATGCTCGACTTCTGCGGCCAGCACGACATCGTCGCCGACATCGAGACCATCTCGATCGACCAGATCAACGAGGCCTACAAGCGCATGGCCAGGAGCGACGTGCGCTATCGGTTCGTGATCGACATGGCGACGCTGTAGAGCGATCTGACGAGAGGCGTGGCCCACGCGCGCACCCTCAGCCGATCGGCCGGGCGAGCGCGTGTTCCCGCTGCGACCAGCGCCGTCGCCCTGGCCGACCTTCAGCTAGTGGGCGGCGAGGGTCGTGCCGTCCAGGGTCGAGGATCTCGGGGACCGGCAGCCCGTTGGCCTTGTAGGTGGCGACCAGCTGCTTCTTCTCGGCGGCCATCTGCTCGCCCAGGGCGTCCATGTCCAGGCCGGCCTTGCGCGCCTGGCTGAACATGCCTTCGACGCGCTTTTCCTCTTCCTCGACGTGGTGCTCGATCATCTCCGACAGCACCTTGACCTTGGCGCTATAGAATTCGTCGTCCGGGCCGCCGGCCTCGATCTCGGCGATCAGCACCTTAGCGCCGTCGTGCTCGACATAGGCTTCTTTCAGCAGGTCTTCCTCAACCTTGCCCTCGCAGGCCGGGTAGAAGATGTCTTCCTCGATCTTGGTGTGGACGGTCAGTTCCATGCAGATCTGCTCGGCCAGGGCCTTCTTCTTGCCGGCGCCCTTGGCGGCTTCGAACTGGGCGAACAGCTCTTCGACCTTGCGGTGATCGGCCTTCAGAAGAGCGACGGCGTCTAGATTGGGGGCGGCGGTGGCCATGGGGTTTTCCTGCGGTGATTGTGGACGGTCCTTGGACCACATCAACGGCGACGCCCGGCTGACGTTCCAGGGAGCCGCTGCCCCGAAACGAAAAACGCCCCGGCCTTGCGACCGGGGCGTTCTTGTCTCTGAACCCTCAGAACCAGCCTTAGCTGTCCAGGAAGCTGCGCAGGGCCTTGGCCTCGATCTGCCGGCGGGTGACCGAGAACTGCTGACTGCCCCCGTGCTCGGCGCAGTCAGGTGCAGAGAGGTGTTCGATCCGCTCTGCAGCCGGCGACCTTGCGAAGCGTTCGCAAATCCTGTAGTAAACCGATGTCGTTTTTGGCGACCGTAAGCGTCTCACGTCAGGCAACGCATCCCTTCCGGTTCCGGCCGGACAGCCGGTTTCCCGGTGGATGCGACATGGCCGGCGACCGATTTCTGAGAGACGTCTTATGCAAAACCATCCCTCGATCATCACTTTCCGACGCCTGCCGCCCCGCTATGCGGCGGTGGTCATGCCGTTGGTCCTGTCGGTGATCATGACCTTCGTGGTGTCCGGCATCGCGACCTTGCGATCGCTGGGACTGAGCCCCGCGTTTCCCGCCACCTGGATGTCGGCCTGGGGCCTGTCCTGGCTGGTCGCCTTTCCCACGCTGCTGCTGGTGCTGCCTTTGGTGCGGCGGATCGTCAGCCTGATCGTGGCGCCGCCCGGGCGCTAGGCGCGGGCCCAAAGAAAAAGGGGCGGCCCTTGCGAGCCGCCCCCATTCCTTAGCTGTCCAGGAAGCTGCGCAGCTTGCGCGACCGCGAGGGGTGCTTGAGCTTGCGCAGGGCCTTGGCCTCGATCTGCCGGATGCGTTCGCGGGTGACGCGAGAACTGCTGGCCGACTTCTTCCAGGCGTGTGGTCGGTGTTCATGCCGATGCCGAAGCGCATGCGCAGCACGCGCTCCTCGCGCGGGGTCAGCGAGGCCAGCACGCGGGTGGTGGTTTCCCGCAGGTTGGACTGGATGGCCGCGTCGATCGGCAGAATGGCGTTCTTGTCTTCGATGAAGTCGCCCAGGTGGCTGTCTTCCTCGTCACCGATCGGGGTTTCGAGCGAGATCGGCTCCTTGGCGATCTTCAGGACCTTGCGGACCTTTTCCAGCGGCATGGCCAGCTTTTCGGCCAGTTCTTCCGGGGTCGGCTCGCGGCCGATCTCGTGCAGCATCTGGCGGCTGGTGCGGACGATCTTGTTGATCGTCTCGATCATGTGGACCGGGATGCGGATGGTCCGCGCCTGGTCGGCGATCGAGCGGGTGATGGCCTGACGGATCCACCAGGTAGCGTAGGTCGAGAACTTGTATCCGCGGCGATATTCGAACTTATCGACGGCCTTCATCAGACCGATATTGCCTTCCTGGATCAGGTCCAGGAACTGCAGGCCGCGGTTGGTGTACTTCTTGGCGATGGAGATCACGAGACGCAGGTTGGCCTCGACCATTTCCTTCTTGGCCTGACGGGCTTCGCGCTCGCCCTTCTGCACGGTCTGGACGATACGGCGGTAGTCGTCGATCGGCACGCCGGTCTCGGTGGCCAGGGCGGCGATTTCGCTGCGGATGTCGGTGACCGAGCTGTCGTCGTTCTCGACTGAACTTGGTCCAGCGCACGCCCAGCGCCTTGACCTGATCGCTCCAGGTCGGGTTCAGCTCGGAGCCGAAATAGGCCTTGAGGAACTCGCTGCGGCTGATGCCGTAGCTGTCGGCCAGGCGCAGCAGGCGGCCTTCCAGACCGATCAGGCGCTTGTTGATCGCGTAAAGCTGCTCGACCAGGGCCTCGATGCGGTTGTTGTTCAGCTTCAGCGTCTTCAGGTGCAGGATGATGGTCTGCGACAGGGCCTCATAGGCCTTGCGGTCGTTGTCGCTGAGGTCTTCGCCGCGCAGGCGGCTGCCCACCAGCTTGTCCTGCAGCTTGCGGAAGGTTTCGAACTCGCTGGCGATGGCGTCCAGGATGGCCATTACGCCTTCGCGCAGTTCGCCTTCCATGGCGCTGACGGTCGGGCCGGCGCCGTCGTCGAAATCGTCCTCGTCGTCGCCGTCGCCTTCCGGCTTGGGCGCGGCGGCCTCGTCGTCGACGGGCTCGGCGGGTTCGGCCTCGGTCTCGTCGGCGGCCGGCTGGGCGGCGACGCCGTTGATCGCGGCGTAGGTGCCTTCCAGGTCGATCACTTCGCGCAGCAGGATGCGGCCCGTGCCCAGTTCCTCGCGCCAGACCATGATGGCTTCGAAGGTCAGGGCGCTTTCGCACAGACCCCGGATCATGGTGTCGCGACCAGCTTCGATCCGCTTGGCGATGGCGATCTCGCCTTCGCGCGACAGCAGCTCGACGCTGCCCATCTCGCGCAGATACATCCGCACGGGGTCGTCGGTGCGGTCATAGGCCGACGGCTTGTCGGAGGTGATGACCTGCTGGTTGTCTTCGCGGGCGACGACTTCGCCGCCTTCGTTGGTCTCGGCGTCTTCTTCGGCCTCGACGACGTTGACGCCCATCTCGCTGAGCATGGCCAGCGTGTCTTCAATGGCGTCGGGGCTGACTTCTTCCGAGGGAAGAACCTTGTTCAGCTCCTCCATCGTCACGAAGCCGCGGGCTTTCGCCTGCTTGATGAACTTCTTGACGCCGGCATCGGTAAGGTCGAGCAGGGGGCCGTCGCCGCCGGTCGACTCTGGGGCTTCCGTTTCGGCCGTGGAATTGTTGCTCATCAAGCTCTCCGAAATCGGCTCCGCGTCCCCCGCGAGAACGGCGCCGAAAAAATTCTAAATCCGAAAAGGTCCCGCCAGCCTGGAGCCGCGCCGTCCGTTTCGTCTTTTCCCAAAAAAATCTCGGCTCAAAGTGTCGCATCCGACCTGCGCTGAACGCTCGCCATGTACGATCGCTCCGCGAGATTGCTCTCGGCAGAGACGACGGCGTCTTCAGCGCGGCCTTGTGCGTTACGACCTTGAGAGTCCGCGACCACTGGGATCCAACGTCGGCGGCGAGGGTGACATCCTGTTTCGGTAAGGGCGCGCGCGCGATGTGACGGCGGCCCGCTCGATGTCAATCAGCTGCTTGGCAAATCCTTGAGTCGGCAAATGGCGGGGCGGAGGGGCGGTGTCAAGGGCTTGGCTCATCTCTTATCCCCTTCTTCCGTTCTCCCCGGCGAAGGCCGGGGCCCAGATCGAACCCGAGGAAGTTGTCGATTTCGCTATGGCGGAAGGCGCATCATCCCCAGACGCTCAGGCTGAATCTGGGCCCCGGCCTTCGCCGGGGAGACGGGTTTAATAACTTATAGGTTGAGTTAAGGTCGGGCCTCCCCTTACCTTCAGCCCATGGCGTTCCACGTCTACATCATGGCCAGCCGGCGTAACGGCACGCTCTATATCGGCTCAACGGACGACCTCGCCCGGCGTGTGTATGAGCATCAGACGAGGGAGCGTGGCTTCACCGCGCGGTACGGCTGCACGCTTCTCGTCTGGTACGAGATCCACGATTCCCGTGAGAGCGCGCTGATCCGAGAGCGACAAATGAAGGAGTGGCGGCGGGTGTGGAAGCTTCGGCTGATTGAGACGAGCAATCCCGACTGGCGGGATCTGGCGCAAGAGTTTCTGGGCTAGACCAAACACCAACCCTCCGTTTCCCCGGCGAAGGCCGGGGCCCAGATTCAGCCTGAGCGTCTGGGGATGATGCGCCCTCTGACCTAGCCAAGCGCACCAACCGCCCTGGGTTCGATCTGGGCCCCGGCCTTCGCCGGGGAGAACGGAGGTGGGGTTGGGACTTCTTGAGCAACCCAAGAAGCAGATCACCTTGCGTCTGGATCAGGATGTCATCGACCGCCTTCGCGCCGGCGGACCTAGGTGGCAAGGCCGGATCAATGAGATCCTCAAGAAGGCGGTGGCGCTCTGAGCGTCCGCTTGCGGGGGGAAAGCCAAGGCGTGCTTTCGACCCGTTGCGGACGTTCGACTTATTCCACGCTTGAAGTTCGTTGCAGCCTCCGGGTTAGGAAGTCTTTCGCTTGCTGCCGCTCCGCGAAACTCGTCCGAAAGCCAAGCCAGCTATGAAAGTGCAGAAGGCCAACAGACAGGTCACTAAGAGCGGTCCTCGGTTTTGCGGCGGGTCCTTCATCGCCAAATCCGTCACTTCGAACGGGCTCAACTGGTTGAATGTCCGCGCTCTCAAGGCATCATCTCGAATGTCATTAGGGCCCAGCATGCCGCGAACACTCAACCTGTCATTCTCGCGATTAGCGTAGAATAGGCCGACCGTCCGAAAATCCGGAAACGCCGCGCGACCACAACTCATCTCTTTGCCGTGACGTTCGTCAAGATCGTAGGTGACTACAAGAGATCCGGCATTGCCCTTGAACGAAACTCTCGGCAATACACTTACCTTAGTGTATCGCGCGCCCTCGTAAAGCCCGACGACTTCGCCGACAAACACTGTATTGGCCTCTACCCAATAGCGATCCTGGTTGGCTTGCCGAAGGCGTTCGTAAGCGTGCGCCTCGGTTTCTCCGGGATTTCGGGGAACCGGAAAATCGCACGCTCGCGATAAGCTTGCTGGGAACCAGCACAAGCCCAACAGCCCGAAAAGCAAAACAGCGCGAAGCATTGTTCATCCTGCAACGCAAAGGAGGTTAGGATCAACGTCCGCTTCCCACCCTTCTCACCCGTCGGGAGATTCCGCTCCTAGGCCGCTGGCCCAAAGGTCCAGCCCGACGCGGGCGCATCCCTAGCTTGAGCAAAAATCCAAGGCCCCGCGCCTCAGCTCTCTCCCCGCCAGAACTCCAGATGGCTGATCTTGCGCTGGAGGATGCCGATGCGGGTGCGCAGGTCGCGGGTGGCGGTCAGGCTGCCGGCGGTGACGGGTTCGTGGCGGAGGGCTTCCAGGGCCTGTTCGGAATTGGCGACCTCGATCACCGCTTCGTAGCAGGCCGACCACAAAGCCTTGGCCCGGGGCGGCTCCATCTTGGGATCCAGGAACGGCGCGCCGTCCAGGGCCTTGGCCACGCGCTCCAGCTCGGTGATCTGCGGCGCGAAGCCCTTGCGGGTCAGGATTTCGCGGAACGGCGCGTCGTCGTGGATGTCGTCGCACAGGGCTTCGAACAGCTCGTGCGCCAGGCCGCGCAGGCGCGGGTCGCCAAAGCCCACGCGCTCGACCGCCTCGTCATAGGGCCGCGCCCAGCCGGGATGGTCGATGGCCGCCAGGGCGATGGCGGCGTGGAAGGGGTTGAGCCGCTCGGTGATCTGGGCGCGGGCGATGCCGCGAATGCCGGGATCGGGCGGTTCGCGCTTGCCGTTCTTCCACTGGGCGCGCGGGGTGAACGGGCGATCGCCGCCGCCGCGCCCGCCGTCGTTGGGCGTGAAGGCGGCGCGGGGGAACAGGGCGTCGAGACGCGCCAGCAGGTCATCGCGATAGGCCTGGGCCAGGTCCTTGTCGGCGATGGTCGCGGCGGCGGCGCGCAGGCGCTGCTTCAAGCCGGCCTTGCGTTCGGGCGTGTCCAGCGGCTCCAGATCGCGCTCGCGGGTGAACAGTTGCTCGACAAAGGGCGTGGTGTTGGAGACCTGGGCCTTCAGCGCGGCCGGCCCCTGTTCGCGCAGCACGTCGTCGGGGTCCTTGCCGCCGGTCACCATCGAGAAGCGGAACGAGCGGCCGGGCTTCAGCAGGGGCAGGGCGCGGTCCATGGCCCGGCTGGCGGCGCGCTGGCCGGCCTTGTCGCCGTCGAAGCACAGGGTGGGCTCGGGATGCAGGCGCCACAGCACCTCCATCTGCTCCTCGGTCATGGCCGTGCCCATGGCCGCCACGGCCGCCACGCCGGCCCGGTGGCAGGCGATGACGTCCATATAGCCTTCGACCACCACCATCGGGTTGGTCTCGGTGGGGGCGGCAGCCTGGGCCGCATGCAGGATCTTGCGGGCCTCGTACAGGCCATACAGCAGCCGGCCCTTGTGGAAGAGGCTGGTCTCGGGACCGTTGAGATATTTGGCCCGCGCGGCGGGATCCATGGCCCGGCCGCCGAACGAGACGACCTTGCCGCGCGTGTCGGTGATCGGAAAGATGATCCGGTCGCGGAACCGGTCATAGGGCGCGCCGCCGTCCTCCGGGGCGATCAGCACCCCGGCATCGACCAGATCGCCCGGCTGGGCGCCCTTGGCGATCAGATAGTCCTTCAGCCCCGTGCGGTTGTTGGGCGCAAAGCCGATGTGGAAGCGGCTCCACTCGCTCTCGGGCAGCCCCCGGCGCTCCAGATAGGCCCGCGCGGCCTGGCCCACCGGACGGCGCAACTCGGCCTCGAACCAGGCGGCGGCCAGCTCCATCCAGTCGCCCAGGCCCTGGCGCTTCTTGTCTTCCTGGGCGGCGCGGATGTCGGGCTCGGGCAGCACCATGCCGGCCTCGGAGGCCAACCGCTCGACCGCCTCGGCGAAGGTCAGCCGCTCGGTCTCCTGCAGGTAGCTGATGATGTCGCCGTGCTTGCCGCTGGAGAAGCAGTGATAGAAGCCCTTGTCGTCATTGACGAAGAACGAGGGGCTCTTCTCCTTGGTGAAGGGCGACAGTCCCGCATATTCGCGCCCCTGCCGCCGCAGCTTCACCGACTTTCCGATCACGTCGGAAGGGCGAAGGCGGGACTTCAGTTCTTCAAGGAAGCGGTCGTCAAAACGCATGGCTGGGTGGGCCGTTTATAGGCCAAGGCTAGACCGGGAGCGCAGAATTTTCTGCTTATCCCCCGTTCTCCCCGGCGACCCGAAGGGCGGCGAAGCCAACGCCGGGGCCCAGATCGAACCCACGAGCGCTTGCGTAGCTTGGCGCGCTATCGAGGGGCGCGTCATGCCCAAATGCTCAGGCTGAATCTGGGCCCCGGCGTTGGCTTCGCCGCCCTTCGGGTCGCCGGGGAGATCGGTGTTCAGTTACTTCCCGATCGCCGCGCGCTGCAGCAGTTCGACGGCGACCGGCTTGCGCAGCACCGGCCCGCCGGTGACGCCGGGTTCCTGGTAGCCGGTCAGATAGACGAACGGGACCGCCCTGGCGCTCAGGGCCTGGGCGACGGGGGTGACGATCCGGCCGCCCAGATTGACGTCGAGCACGGCCCGGTCGATCGCCGCGCCGGCGATCAGGTCGAGGGCTTCCTCGATGCTGCCCGCAGGACCCACCACCTGGGCGCCGGCTTCCGTCAGCACCCGCGCCAGGTCCATGGCCACAAGGGCCTCATCCTCGACCACCAGAACCCGCTGGTCGCGAAGGGTCTGGCCGCCGTCCGGCGCGTGGCCCGGCGCCGATGGCGAGGGACGGACGGTCTCGGCCTCGCAGGGCTGGGCGCCCTTGGCGATCGTGAGCCGGCAGGTCAGGCCTTCGGGGCGCCAGTCATTGTCGATCCGGGCGCCCAGCTGTTTGGCCGCCTGGGTGATCAGGGTGGAGCCAAAGCCCTTGCGGCTGGGCGGACTGACAAGTTGCGCGCTGGCCTCGCGCCAGATCAGGACGAGGCGCCCGCGCCGTCCCAGGCCCAGCTCACCGCCAGGGCGCCGGTGACATCGGCCAGGGCGCCGTACTTGCTGGCGTTGGTGGCCAGTTCGTGCAGGACCAGGCCCAGGGACTGCGCCGCCTGGGCCTGGATCAGCACGGGCGGACCGCTCAGCAGCACGCGGTCGTCGCTGCCGGCGCCATAGGGCTCCAGCTCCTGGCGCAGCAGGGCGTCCAGCCGCACGCCGGTCCAGCGGCTGGTCGACAGCAGGCTGTGCGAGCGGGCCAGCGAGCCGATCCGGCCGCTCAGCGCCTCGACATACTGCCGCTTGTCGACGAACGGCGTCAGCTGGGCCAGCGACTGGACGACGGCCAGCACGTTCTTGGCGCGGTGGTCGACCTCGCGGATCAGCAGGCGCTCGGTGTCCTCGGCCCGCTTCAGCTCGGCCTCGGAACGCGCCCGCGCCGTGGCGGTCCAGATCAGGTCGGCCACCTCGGCGACAAAGCTGATTTCGTCGGCCGTCCAGGTGCGCGGCGCATCCTGGCAGACATAGGCGTAGGCGGTCATGCGCCGCAGCTTGATCAGCGGCGAGGTCATGAAGGCGACGATGCGAAGGTCCGCATAGGCCTGGGCGGCCTCGGGACTCAGCGGCTCGTTGGCGGCGTTGACGTCGCGCACGGCCAGCTGGTGGCCGTCCCTGAGCCGATCGCCGATGTGCGGACTGAAGGCGTCCATGTGGCGGATAGCGCCGGCCAGGGACGGGAACTTGTCGGCCGCCCATTCGGCGATGATCCGGGCGGTGGCGCCCTCGGCGTCGACCTCGGCATAGCCCGCGCGGGGGCTGCTCAACTGCTGCGCCAGCATCTTGCAGGCGCGATCGGCGATGACCTGGGCGTCGGTCTCCTCGCGCAGGATGCGCCCCAGGTCCAGCAGGGCGGTGCGGCGCCGCTCCCGTGCAGCAGCAGCCCCAGTTCCTTGGCGTCGTCGCTTTTGCACGCGGTTTCGGTGACCAGCAGATGATAGCCACGCACGACCTTGTCGGCGCCCATGTCGGGAATGAAGCGCGCCTCGATATGGCTCAGCGTCGCCAGATCGAAGGCCAGGGGCCCTTGATACAGCATCTCGCGGCCCTTCAGGGCCTGATCGCCATAGTGCTTGATCCGGGCATAGGCGGCGTCGCCGACGAGGTCGGCCACGGCCCGGCCCTCGATCTCGCTTCGGGGCCGTCCAAACCGGGTCTCATAGGTCTGGTTGACGTAGAGATAGCGTCCTTCGCAATCGACATAGGCGATCAGCATGGGGGCGGCGTCCGCCATGGCCGTCGCGAACGCGCCACGCCGCGCCGCGAGGTCGGCAGTCGGCCCGGGACTGTCGTCGCGTGACATGGAAAACTCGACGCTCATCTTCTGGATGTGTTCGCAAGGCACCCTGTCACGCGACGCGGGGCGCCACGAGTGAGACAAACTGTCGCGGAGAGCGCCGTTCGGCGAGTCGCGTTCAGTCGACGGGGCGCCTGAACGTCGCCACCAGCACGTCGCGCAGGGCGGGCAGGGCCGGATCGCCGGGGCGGATCGGGGTGACGCCGTGCAGCACGCGATGGTCGTCGACCAGCACCATGTCGCCAGGCGCGGTCAGGGTGAAGCTGCCCAGGCTGGCGCCGTCGGGGGCGTAGATGTCGGTGACGCCGCGCTCGACGTTCACCCGCTCGACCAGCATCACCATCACCCAGTCCACCCCGTCGCGGTGCGCGCCTTCGGGCGTGGGCCGGCCGACCTGATCGGCCAGGGCCTCGATGCGGAACTGGTGCAGTTCGACATGCCAGGAGGCCGGCGGATCGATCGTGATCGGATGGAACAGCGCCAGGCCCGCTGCGATCACGGCCTGAGTCACCGGGTGGTCGGCGATGGCGTCGGTGACCGGCTCGAACCAGCGTTGCACGCCGCCGTTCAGGGCGTTGTAGTCGCGGCTCTGATAGTGCGGCTGGTGCGGCTTGCGGACGACGGCTCCCGGTGCGGCGTCAAAGGCGGCGAAGCGGCGCCGTCGATAGCGGCCCCCGTCGGCCATGAAGCCGTCCAGCCCCAGGTCGTTCCAGCTGTCGGCGAAACTGGCCCAGTCGGCGGCGGCCTTGGGGCCCAGCAGGGCGCGGGTGTCATCGGCGGGGCAGCGGGCGTAACCCTCGTCGCTCAGCGCCCGGCGCAGGGTTTCGGCGGTCAAGCGACCGCGTCCGACGGGAACGACAGGCCGCGCTTGAGCGTGTAGGCGATCCGCTCGGCCTTGGCCCCGATCGCGGCGGCGCGGGGGGCGTCGAACAGCTCGGCGCAGGTGGCGTGGAACAGGCCCAGCCACGGCGTGAAAAGACCCGCATGGATGCCCTCGACCCGCTGATGCACCGCCATGGGCGAGCCCTTGTAGCCGCGGTCGCCGCGCAACACCCCGCCCCAGAACCGCTTCAGCGTCTGCAGATGCTCGGGCCAGCCGTTCACCCCGACCGCGTCCTCGAAGATGGGGCCCAGGCGGTGGTGCTGGCGGACCTTGGCGTAAAAGGTCTCGACCAGGGCGTCGATCTCGGCGTCGGTGAAGTCGGCGGGTTGCAGCGTCATGGGCTCTAGATGGTGAGGCTTGGCCGCAAGCCAAACCATGATCTCAGTCAAATGACCACTCGCCCCCTCCGCGCCTTCAGCGCTCCTCCCCCGGAGGGGGAAGATGAGACGTCTTCCCCCTCCGGGGGAGGACGACCGCGAAGCGGTCAGGAGGGGGCAAGTGACGCCGTGCGAGCAACTTGACCGTTTCCACCCTCCGGCTCACTTCTGGCGCATGATCAAGCTGCCGTCCCTGAAGCCCGATTCCGATCAGATGCTGCATCTGGACGCCCTGCGCATCGTGGGGGCGCTGATGATCGTGGTGTTCCACTTCAACCGCTTCATCAATCTGGACGGCCGCTGGCAGCTGGCCGACGACACGATCAAGAGCTTCAGCCTGATCGTCGACCTGTTCTTCGTCATCTCCGGCTATGTCATGGCCGCCATCTATACCGGCCGCCTGACGACGCCGGCCAAGTACGGCGATTTCCTGAAGAAGCGCGTGGCGCGGCTGGGGCCGCTGCACTGGCTGACGCTGCTGGCCTTCGTCGCCATAGCGGCGGCGGGATCGACGGGGCTGATCAACGAGCGCGACCCCTCGCGCTATGACGCGTCCTGCATCGTCCCCAACATCCTGTTCATCCACGCCTGGGGCGTCTGCCACGCCCAAACCTACAACTTCGTCAGCTGGGCGATCAGCGCCGAGATGGGGATGTATCTGGCCCTGCCGCTGCTGTTCTGGATCACTGCACGCGGCTGGATCTGGACCGCCCTCGGCGCGGTGGGCAGTTTGATCCTGCTGGCCTGGATCTCGCGCGACGGCGAGACCTTCTCGCAATGGACGTTCAATTTCGGCGTCGCCCGCGCCGTGCCGGGCTTCCTGCTGGGCATGCTGGCCTGGCAGGTGCGGCCCGTGCTGGCCCGGCTGCCGGCCGCGCGTTTTGTGATGTGGGGTCTGCTGGCCGCGTTCCTGGTCGCCTCCAGCCAGGGCGCGCCGCGCACCGCCCTGCTGCTGCTGATGTACGCCATCGGTTTCGCTGGGGTGGCGGCCGACGCGGCCGGCCGGGTGGGACCGGTCAGCAATCGCCTCGCCCCATGGGCGCAGCTCAGCTTCACCCTCTATATGCTGCACCCGCTGGTGCTGAAGATCGCCCTCAACTGGGTGGGCTTCGGGATGTGGAAGCTGAACGGCGACGTCATGCGCCTGTGGGTGCTGGCCTGGGTGATCCTGCTGATCCCGATGGCCTATCTGTCGCTGGTTCTGTTCGAGCGCCCGGCGCGCGACTGGATCGCCGGGCTCAAGTTCAACCTGTCATCCCGGCCGTAGCGCCGGGACCGCGACAGGCTCGGCGCTTCCGGCGGTCCCGGCTCGGCGCGCTCCGCGCTTGGCCGGGATGACAGGCGATTGTGCGAAGATCAGCCCGCGCTGAGGCTATCCACCCACGCCGGCAGGTCGCTGATCGAGGCCAGTTCCACGTACCGGGGATGATCGTGCGGCGCGCTGGCGGCCTCGTGGGCCCAGACCAGCGGGTAGGGGATCAGCGCGCCCCAGCAGCCGGCGTCGAGGGCCGGGATGACGTCCGGACCGCACCGAGTTGCCGGCCATCACCGCCTGCTCGGCCCCGGTGCCGTGACGGGCGAAGACCCGGCGGTAGGTGTCGGCGTCCTTTTCCGAGACGATCTCGACGGCGGCGAACAGGTCGCCCAGGCCTGACGAGGCCAGCTTCTGCTCCTGGTGCAGCAAATCACCCTTGGTGATCAGCACCAGGCGATAGCGCAGGGACAGCTGGGCCAGGGCGTGCTCGACGCCGGGCAGGGGCTCGATCGGCTCGGTCAGCATCTCGCGGCCCACGGCCAGGATCTCGCGGATCACGCGGGTGTCGACGGCGCCGTCGGTCAGGTCGAGCGCGGTCTCGATCATCGACAGGGTGAAACCCTTGGCGCCATAGCCATAGACCCGAAGATTGCGCTTCTCTGTGGCCGCCAGCTGGGCCTCGATCCGCTCCTGGTCGCCATGCTCGGACAGCAGGTCGACAAACCGCTGATGGGTCAGGCGAAACAGGCTCTCGCAGTGCCAGAGGGTGTCGTCGGCGTCGACGCCGACAGTGGTGATGGTCATGCGATCAGGTCCTGACGACGGGGCGAAGCGGCGCCCGGTCTCCGGATTCTGATACCACTGCTGACAGGCGCGCGACCATGGCTGGCCCGCTGTCTCGGCTCTAGAACGTCTGGAGCGCGAAGATCATGGCGGTGATCGGCAGGGCGGCCAGCAGCACCAGGCGCAAAGCCGCTTCACCAAGACCGAACAGGCTGATCTTCGCGCCGTTCGAGAGGGTGATCTGCGGGGCGCTGAGGGTGGCCATCGGTCTGCTCCTTGAAGCTCATAATGTAAACTTGAAGGAGTTAACGCAGGGCTCGCATGAATGGATGCTGAACCTTAATCATATTGCGTTCAGGGCGTCGCCCATGAGGGCCCGGGCCGAGGCTCCGGCGGTCGAACGCCGGCGCAGGCGGGGTGCGCCTTGACGATCCGTCGCATCGAGGCCGGGAAACGGTGCAGCTTGCCCTCTGGCCGGATGGGCCGGGCCACCAGATCGCCGCCGCAGTTGGGGCAAGAGCCAAAGAATCGATGGTCGGCGCAGTCGGCGCAGAAGGTGCACTCAAAGGTGCAGATGCGGGCCTGGTCGCTGGAAGGCGGCAGGTCGCGATCGCAGCACTCACAATTGGGACGCAGTTCGAGCATGGGCCGTCCTCCCGTGTTCTTATGCTTAAGCCTAGGCAGCATAAGGGGTTGAGGGGGCTCGCGGCGAGGGGACTCGTTCGCCGATCACGGGAATGTGGCGGCGACCCCGGACTCCCGTGATCGAAGGGGTTGACCCCCCCGTCGCCACCCCCTAGACACGCCGCCGTTTGCGCGGCGGGCAGGGGCGACCCCCATAGTCCGTCTTGCGCGAAGATCGTCCGCTGAACGGGCGGGGCGGGGTTACACCCGGCCCGCCTTTTTGCGACAATAGACATGCGTTCTGGAGGCGCTTTCCGAGATGTCCAAAGACCTTCTCCCCGGCGTTACCGGAATCCTGGCCCTGGCCGACGGCACGATCCTGCAAGGCGTGGGCTGCGGCGCGGTCGGCGACGCGGTCGGCGAGGTGTGCTTCAACACCGCCATGACCGGCTATCAGGAAATCCTGACCGACCCGTCCTACATGGCCCAGATCGTGGCCTTCACCTTCCCGCATGTCGGCAATGTCGGAACCAACGCCGAGGACGTCGAGCAGATCACCGGCGTCGCCGAGACGGCCGCGCGCGGCGCGATCTTCCGCGACGTGCCCACCGATCCGGCCAACTGGCGCGCCAATAGCGACTTCGACGGCTGGATGAAGCGTCGCGGCATGGTCGGCCTGGCCGGCGTCGACACCCGCGCCCTGACCCGCAAGATCCGCGAAACCGGCATGCCGCACGGCGTCATCGCCCACAGCCCCGACGGCGTGTTCGACCTCGACGCCCTGGTCGCCAAGGCCAAGGCGTGGCCCGGCCTGGAAGGCCTGGACCTGGCCAAGGACGCCTCGACCACCCAGACCTTCACCTGGGACGAGGGCCTGTGGTCGTGGCCGGAAGGCTACGCCAAGCTGGACAAGCCCAAGTACGAGGTCGTGGTCCTCGACTACGGCGTCAAGCGCAACATCCTGCGCGCCCTGGCCCATGTCGGCGCCCGCGCCACGGTGGTGCCGGCCAACACCTCGGCCGAGGACATCCTGGCCCGCAATCCCGACGGCGTCCTGCTGTCCAACGGCCCGGGCGACCCGGCCGCGACGGGCGAATATGCCGTGCCCGAGATCCAGAAACTGGTCGCCAGCGGCAAGCCGGTGTTCGGCATCTGCCTGGGTCACCAGATGCTGGCCCTCGCGCTCGGCGCCAAGACGGTGAAGATGGAGCAGGGCCACCACGGGGCCAATCACCCGGTCAAGGACCTGACCACGGGCAAGGTCGAGATCGTCTCGATGAACCACGGCTTCACGGTGGACAGCGCCACTCTGCCGGGCCCGGTCACCGAGACCCACGTCTCGCTGTTCGACGGCACAAACGCCGGCATCGCGCTGGAGGGCAAGCCGGTGTTCAGCGTGCAGCACCACCCGGAAGCCTCGCCTGGCCCGACCGACAGCCTCTATCTGTTCGAGCGCTTCGCTGGCCTGATGGACGCGGCGAAGTAGGGCGGCTCTGATCCTCTCCCCGCGGGGAGAGGACCGGTTCACGAAAACAAGATCAGAATGTCATGGCCTCATCACGCTCCCGCCAGGGGGGCGTGTTAGCGTTTGCCTGTTCGGTTCCAAGTTCGCGTTGGCTTCCACATGGCTTCGTCGAGGAATCTCCATGACACCCTATGAACGTATCGGCGGCGAGACCGCGGCCCTGGCCGTGATCGACGACTTCTTCCTGCGCGCCCAGGCCGACGACCGCCTGGCCGATGTGTATGGCCCCGCGATCTCCGCCGGGGGCCGCGCCTTTGTCTCGGTGGCGCTGGACGCCGGCCGCGCCGACGGACACGACGATGTCGAGCCGGCCCTGGCGTGGCTGCTCGAACTGGGCCTGGGCGATGACGAACTGGACCTGATCATCGGCCACCTGGCCGCCGCCCTCGAGGCGCGCGGCGTCGACGACGACATTATCGCCGAGGTCGCCGACCAGGCCGAAGCCCTGCGCGACGCCGCCCTGATCTCCGATCCTGAAGATGAGGACGACGAGGACGAGGAAGAAGAAGAGGCTGCGGCCTAGAGCCTTTTAGCTTCATATGGAATCATATGAAGCGTTCAAAAAGGCTCTAAATCATACACTTAGAGCGCGAGCGCCGCCGAAACCGCGTACACTTTCGGCTATCGCGCTCTAGGTTCCGAACTGGGTGAACGGGACCTTGTTGAACAGCTCCCGTTCCGCCCCGCGCGGGTCATCCGCCATCGCCGATGCGGGGGTGTTGAACACCATCGTCTGGCGGCGGGGCAGGGTGTAGGGCTCCCAGGCCGGGATCGCGGCGCAGTTGGGATTGCCCGTGTGGGCGAAGGCGATGAAGGCGTCGCTCATGGCGTTCGACATGGCCGCCGAGTCCGGCCCCGTCCCGACGATCGAGCCCTTGGCGTCCAGGGTGCCGAACACCAGGCCGATGTCGATGGTGTGCGGCGCGCCCCAGACGCCGCCGTCCTTGGGCGACTTCCAGTCCACCTGATAGACCCAGGCCGGCGCGCCGGCCCTGGCCCGCTCCTCGGCCTGGATGATGGCGGCCTTCCACGACCGGCCGGCCGTGCTGGCGGCGAAATAGACGTCCGACGGTGAATAGTGCGGATAGATCCGGCGATAGGCGGCGACCACCGTCTCGGGATCGATGTCGATGCGGGCGTTGAACTGGCCGGGCAGCTTGGCGACCACCTGCTCCCAGGTCATGTCGAAGACCTTGAGGTCCCAGCCCACGAAGCCGCGCGTCTCGTCATGGGTGTTGCCGCACATCATCGGCACGCTCAGGCCCTCGGGGGCGGCATCGGGGAAGAACGGGTGGCGGGTCAGCGATCGCTCGTCCAGCACCGGGCCCATATAGACCCCGCCCGAACCGGCCACGGGATCGATGGCCTTCAGCCCGTTGAGCATCTGCTCGGCGGGCAGGGCGCGCAGGGCGTCCAGATCCTTGATCCCCAGCTTGTCGAGGAACAGCTGGGCCCGCTTGGTGGCGTTGAACGGGCCGCCGGCGGTGACCTGCTGGCCGCTCATGGTGGCGGCGCGGTGGAACAGGCCCTTGGCGCTGGGCATGCCCATCAGGGTGGCGATCTTCGCCCCGCCGCCCGACTGTCCAAACAGCATCACCCGGTCTGGATCGCCGCCGAAGGCCGCGATGTTGTCGCGCACCCAGCGCAGGGCCAGGACCAGGTCCATCTGGCCGACATTGCCGCTGTCGGCGACGCTGGGATCGTTGAACAGGCGGGCGAGGTAGAGATAGCCGAAGGCGTTGAGGCGGTGGTTGACGGTCACCACGACGACGTCGCCACGCTTGGCCAGCCTGGTCCCGTCGTACAAGGGGCTGCCGCCCGAGCCGCCGTTATAGGCGCCGCCGTGGATGTAGAACATCACCGGCCGCCTGCCGCCGTCATTCAGGGAAGGGGCCGCCAGGCCCGTCTTGCCCGCTTTCGCCGGCGTCCAGACATTGAGGAACAGGCAGTCTTCCGACAGCGTCTCGCCCTCTTCGCCCTTGCCGGTCTGCATCGAGGCCGCGCCATAGGCCAGGGCGTCCTGAACGCCGGTCCAGGGCTGGGGCGCGACCGGCGGCATGAACCGCCGCGCCCCGCCGGTGTCGGCCCCATAGCGCAGGCCCTTGAACACATGCACGCCGTCAGCGCTGGCCCCGCGCACCTTGCCGGCGGTGGTGGCCACGACGGGCGAGCGCTTGAGATCAGCGGCGAACCCCGCGCCGGGCGTCAGGGCCAGGGCCCCGGCGGCGATCAGCAGGCCCCTGCGATCAACGGCGTTACGGGTGTCCATGGTGTCCTCCGACGGCTTCTGGCGAGCTTGGCGGAAGAGGTAGCACAGGGAATGACACCGGTGGACAGGAATTCTTAGGGCCCTCTCTGGGAGGAATCTTGACGTGTGATTGGCCCATCTACCTTTCGGGCGTGCCGCTAGAGTTTGACTCTCAATCATCGGCGCCCGAGCTTGGGTGCCGATGGCTATTACCAGCGGACAAATCTCATGCGATGAATATGACGCTTGGCTTACGCCGAGAGAGGCTCTTGACCTAATTGGATCAGCGGCCTCCTTGCCGACCAAACAGTCGGATATTGCAAAGCGATTGAGTGACGGCCTAGTGCGTGCAGCTGCAAAAAGCTTGGCGGTAGGCGGACAGATCCATGAGCTCTATTTGCTCGATAAGAGCATTTGGAAATCCTGGGCCTGCAATGTTGATTTTCCGTTTTGGGACCTCGGCACGTTCACTGGATATCTCTCTGGAGGAGATACCGTCAGATTCAATGCCTACGAGGTTAGGTTTGAGCGCGATGGCATAGAAAAGCTTGTTTCTGGAATTCGCCCTCAAAGGCAGTCTCTAGGGACTGTGTCGTCTATTGAAGACGAGCCCTCTCAGAAGAATACCGGCCCGGCAGTGTCGGAGGCTGACCTGAAAAGATGGTTCACCTTCTGGAGCGGCATTTATCCTATCGAGCTTCAAACCGAGCCTTCCGCTATAGCGCATGCGCAATTGACCTTTCCGAAGAACACGGTGAGTCGCGCTCGGATACGTGAGGTGCGCGGCGCTCAAAAGTCCGGTCGGAAATCGTCGGCCGATTGATGGCCATTTTCGGCCGAATTAACTTTCAAATTATCTAGATATATCAACGATCCGCCGAATTCAGCGGCGGAATAGCGGCAGGTTGACCGCTGAATTGGACCGCCGAATTGCTCCGCTGCACCTTGTGTGTGTGGAAAGCGGAGCGACGCCGATGTGACGAAACCTATAACGGAAACGGCCCCAGACCTGCGGGTCGGGGGCCGTCCAAAACCTACCGCGCCGTAGCGAGATGAGGTCCCTAGGAAGTCCAGAATCTCTCACGGCGCGGCCCCCCCTACAAGCCCAGATATGGAGAACCCCATGGGCCAAGCTGACCGCGTGCGGGTGAAGGAACACCGCCGTATCAACAAGCGGGGACGCATCCCGCGTACCCGTGAACACTACCGTCCCAAGCCTCACCAGCGCTGCTAGTCGGCTGGGCTTTAGGAAGCTTGGGAGCGTCGGGCTCAAGCCCGGCGCTCTTTACCGTCCTGCTCGTTGTCTGCAGCAAGCCCAGACAACGCCACAGGCCCGCCTGTGTCGTTGGTAACAGCCGTCGGCCTAAGCCCCTCACCCTCCCACGCTTCGCGCGGGCCCCGCCCTCTCCCTCCGGGAGAGGGTTTTTTAAAGCGCCGCCACCGCCTTCGCGTGTTCGGCGATCACCGCCAGGGTCGAGGTGTCGGTGTCGAACACGCCGAACAGGCCCTGCTCCTCCTGCGGCGGATCGCCGACATAGGAAAGGTCGCCCTTGGCGAACCAGGCGTCGGGGTGCTGGGCGCGGCCTTCGCCGTTCCAGGCCCAGAAATTGGTGCCGGCCACGGGGCCGCCGGCCTTCATGTCGGCCAGGGCCAGGCCATGGATCGTCTTGTAGAAGCGGTCCTTCAGCGTGGCCGGCGCGTCGGGGGCGAAGGCGCGGTCGTCGCGGATCAGGCCGAACTCCTCGATCACCAGCGGCTTGTTCAGCCCCTTGGCCAGGGCGATGTGGCGGGTGACATAGTCGATGCACTTGGCCTCGCCGGCGGCATAGGTGGCCGGCTGGTTCTTCGGGTCGATCCAGCCCCAGTTGTTGGGCCAGACGTGCAGGGTGACATAGTCGATGGCGGCGGGCTTGTGGGCCTCGACCACGCAGGCCTCGCGCTCCAGGCAGCCCATGGCGCCCTCGCTGCCGGTCGAGACCAGATGGTTGGCGTCCAGCGTCTTGATGTAGGCCGCCGTCTCGCTGATCCATCGGTAATAGGTGGGCAGGTTTCCGACCCCGAAGGCCTCGGAGCCGCCTGGCCGGGGCTCGTTGGCCAACTGCCAGGCCATGATCGCCGGATCGTCGCGATAGGCCTTGCCGGTGACGGTGCTGACGCGGCCGACCAGGGTCCTGATATAGTGGCGGAACAGGGCGTTGGCCTTGTCGTCGCCATAGAAGCGGGCGGAGTAGTCGGCGAACTGCGGCCACGGATGGGCCGGGTCGCCCTGCTGGAACCAGGCGCCGTTGCCGGTCCAGTTCAGATAGGCCGGCATCCCGCCCGACCAGTCCCAGAAGTTGTTGAGGTAGATGACCGCCTTCATGTCGCGCTTGCCCATCTCGGCCAGCACCACGTCCAGGCCGGTCAGCAGGTCGGCGCTATAGTCCTGGCCCGGCCCGCGAAACGTCGGGTCCAGCGCCACCTTGGCCGGCGACCGCTCGCCTGAGCCGAGGATCCGCAGGTTGGTGACGCCCAGGCTCTTGAGCTTGTCCAGTTCGCGCCCCAGTCGCGCGCGATCGCCATAGGCGGCCGGCGAGCCCAGCCACGCCCCGTACCAGAGATTGCCGCCGACGAAGCGATAGGGCTTGCCGTCCAGCACCAGACGGCCGTCGCGCACGGCGACAAAGCCCTTGGGCGCGGCGGCGGAGGCGGGCGTGGCCAGGGCGGGCGCGGCGGCCAGGGCGGCCAGTACGGCGCGGCGGGAAAGGGTCATGGCGTCCTCCGTTGCGCGCTCTGTCTGCGCGCGTTGGCGAGAATGGCGTGCTTGGGTAGCGCTAACAACCGCCCGGGATCATTTCCGCGCCGCGTGGGCGACGGTCCAGGCGACGATCAGGTCCAGCGCGATCGGCGACATCGTCTCCTCGGTGCGGCCATACTCATTGACCAGGCCGGTATGGGCGGTCTGGAGCAGGTGGTTGAGGCCTGGCAGTTCGCGGATCGTCGCCTCGGTCGGCGCCGGCAGGGCGGCCTTGATCGCGGTCAGATTGGCGGTCGCCGGAACCTGCAGGTCCCTGGAGCCGCCGATGGCCAGCACCGGCGCCTTGACCGACTTCAGATAGTCGGCGGGCTTGAAGGCGAGGGTGTAGCGCCACCAGGGGCGGACAAGGTCGCGGATCTGGTCCCGGATGGCCTGGGGCGCGCCCTGCTGGTCCATGATCGCTTCCAGCCTGGCCTTGGCCTTGACGTCGTCCGGCTCGGTCAGGACCACGTCGTACCAGCCCGTGCGGCGCTGCTCCATCAGGTCGATCTGGTCGGCCGGCATAGCCATCGCGGTCTCGAGGGCCCGGCCCTGGGCCAGCAGCAGGGTCTTTCCGTCCACGCCCGGCGCGGCCATCAGCACCACGAAGGCGATCTTCGGATCCCTGGCCGCGATCATCGGCGCGATCGCGCCGCCCTCGCTGTGGCCGATCAGGCCGATGCGGGCCGGGTCGATGTCCTTGCGGGCCCGCAGGAAGGCCACGCCCGCCGCGACGTCGGTGGCGTAGTCCGCCGTGGTGTCGGTCGTGCGGCCGCGATCAGAGCCGCCCACGCCCCGGTCATCCACGCGCAGCACCGCCACGCCCTTGCGGGTCAGGGCGTCGGCGATCAGCAGGAAGGGCTTGTGGCCAAAGATCGTCTCGTCGCGGTCCTGAGCGCCCGAACCGGTGATCAGCAGGGCGACGGGAAACGGCCCTGTGCCCGGCGGCAGGGTCAGGGTTCCGGCCAGCTTCAGGCTGGAGGCCGGATTAACGTAGGCGACCTCTTCGGCGCGGTAGGGGAAAGGCGGTTTGGGCTCCTGCGGGCGGTTCAGCTTGGAGGGCGTCGCCGGGGCGGGGGCGTCCCGGGTCAGGGTCAGGGCCATGGTGTTGCCCGACTGCAGCCACTTGCCGGCGATGGCCTTGCCGTCGGCCGACAGCACGCCCTCGAAGCGGGCCGGCGCCACGGTCAGGGCCAGGGCGACGTCCTTGTCCTTCAGGCTCGCCGTCATCGGCAGGCCCTTGGCTCCCTGGGAGGGGCTGTCCAGCGCCGCCGAGCCGTCGGCCTTGATGTGAATGATCAGCGGGATCGGCGCGCCCATGGTGGGGATCGCGCCATACCAGTCGCCGGTGATCGGGGCGGTCTGGGCCTGTGCGATCGCGGGGGCCACGACAGGCGCGAGCAGGGCGGCGGCGAACGCCGCGCGAGCCAGGAAACTCATGGATTGAACAACTCCCCGAGGCCAGCCGGCCGCGCCGGGATCATAGGCCGTGCTCGCGGGGGTTGTGAAGTCAGTCCTGGCGCGCCGTCGCCGCTTTCAGCGCGACGTCTCGCAGCAGCGCCAGCGCCTCGTCCGCGCGCTCGGCTGGGACGAACAGGTGGTCATGGAAATAGGCCGAGACCGGGTTCACCCCGATGCCCGCCTCCGCCAGGGCCGGAAGCAAGGCGGCCAGGAAGCCGACCGCCTCCAGCGACGAATGGATGTTGAGCGTGATCCGCCGGCTGGGGAAGACGTGGGGCAGGTTTGTCGCCTGGGCCTCGTCGCTGCGCAAGATCAGGGTCAGGCCCTCGGCCTCGGCATAGGTCATCAGCGGCGTGACGCCCGGCGGGATCGTGGCGCCGGGTGGCAGGGTGGCGAACACCCAGACGTCGTGGGTCAACTCGGGGGTCATTGAGGCGAGCAGCGTGGCGAGGTCGGTCTGGCCGGTCATGGCTTGCGATCTTCAAGGCCGTGCCAGACCCGGGACACGCGGACCAGGTCACGGCTTACCTCATAGCGGACGACGTAACTTGATCCGCCGAACGGAACGATCAGTTCACGGAGGCCGTCGCTATCGACCTGACGCCCGCGATCCGAGATATCGGCAAGACTTTCGAACGCTTGGCCCAGGACGTCGAGCAAGCGATCGTCCGCGGGACGATTCCGGTCGAACAGCCAGTCGTGCAGACGTTCGACGTCTGCGTGAGCCTCGCGCGAGAGTATGACCGGCAGGGGCAGAGCGCTGTCAGCGATGGCGGGCGCGAAGTCTGTCGCGCACTTCGGGCCAAGGTGTTCCCTCGCCGGTCCGTTTCATGCGGTCCAGGATGGCGCGATCAATGGCCGGATCGGGATCAATCATATGCGCGGGCGCCTGATCCAGTCCCCGAGCGATCAACTGCGCCGCGTAGTCTTCAGGCGACATGTCGGCCAAGTCCGCCGCCGCCTTCAGCCGGACCGCCTGTTCAGAGTCGATATGAATGTCGAAGCCGTCGGCCATGAGCGTAGAGTCTCGCTCATGGCCGATCGCGTCAAGGTCAGAGATTGAGAAGCGCCGGGTCGCCGCCCTGGGCGGTGATGTTGATGCTCAGCGCGCGCTCGACCGCGTAGCGCAGCAGGGCGTGGGGGCCGCCGGCCTTGGGGCCGGTGCCCGACAGGCCCTCGCCGCCGAACGGCTGCACGCCCACGACCGCGCCGGTCATCGAGCGGTTCACATAGGTGTTGCCGGCCGGGACCAGCCGCTGGACATCGGCCGCGAAGCTCTCGATCCGCGAGTGGATGCCCAGCGTCAGGCCATAGCGACGGTCGGCCAGGGCGCGGGCGACATGCTCCAGGTCTTCAGGGGCGTAGCGGACCACGTGCAGCACGGGGCCGAACACCTCGCGCTCCAGGAAGTCGCCGCCGGGAATCTCGGCCAGGACCGGGGCGAAGAACGTGCCGGCCGCCGGGGTCTCGAGGGCATGCAGGATTTTCGCCTCGCGCTTCAGGCGCTCCAGGTGCTTTTCAAGCGCGCTCTTGGCGTCTTCGTCGATCACCGGGCCCACATCGGTGACGGCCAGGGCCGGATCGCCCAGCACCAGGGCGTCCATCGCGCCCTTCAGGCCGTCGATGATGTGGTCGGCGGTGTCGTGCGGCAGGAACAGCAGACGCAGGGCCGAGCAGCGCTGGCCGGCCGAGCCGAAGGCCGAGACGATGACGTCGTCGATCACCTGCTCGCGCTGGGCGGTGGTGTCGACGAACATGCCGTTGAGGCCGCCGGTCTCCGCGATGAACGGCACGATCGGACCCTGACGCTGGGCCAGGGTCTGGTTGATGCGCCAGGCGGTGTCGGTGCCGCCGGTGAAGGCCACGCCGTCGAGGCCGTCATGACCGGTCAGCGCCGCGCCGACGGTCTCGCCGCGACCGGGCAGCAGGGCCAGAAGGTCGGGATTGAGACCGGCGGCGTGGTAAAGCTTGACGGCCTCGGCGGCGATCAGCGGGGTCTGCTCGGCGGGCTTGGCCAGCACGGCGTTGCCGGCGGCCAGGGCGGCGGCGATCTGGCCGGTGAAGATGGCCAGCGGGAAGTTCCACGGACTGATGCAGACGAACACGCCGCGACCGGCCAGGCGCAGGATGTTGGTCTCGCCGACTGGGCCTTTCAGGATCTCGCCGTCACTGAACTGATCCTCGGCCAGCACCGCGTAGTAGCGGCAGAAGTCGACGGCCTCGCGCACTTCGGCGATCCCGTCGCTCAGGGTCTTGCCGGCTTCGCGCGACAGGATGGCGATCAGGCGGTCGATATTGGCTTCCAGGGCGTCGGCCATGGCGCGCAGCACCGCGGCGCGCGCGGCGCCGCCGGCCTGGTCCCAGGCCGGTTGAGCGGCGCGGGCCAGCTTGAAGGCCTGGTCGATCTGCGGAAGCTGGGCCTCCGACACCGCGCCGACGACGCGGCCGGGGTCGGAGGGACTGACCACCGGCATCGGCGAGCCGCCGGCCGTGAGCTTGCCGCCCAGCAGCGGGCCGGCCGACAGGGTGACGGCGTCCAGCGCGGCGACCGCGTCCGCCAGGCGCTCGCGCTCAGCCCGGACCGACAGGTCGATGCCGGCGGCGTTCTGGCGGCGCTCGCCATAGACCTTGATCGGGGTGGGGATCTTGGCGTGGCGGTCGGGGTGGGCTTCCACCGCATCGATCGGGTCGACGACCACCTTCTCCACCGGCACCCGCTCGTCCAGCAGGGCGTGGACGAAGCTGGTGTTGGCGCCGTTCTCCAGCAGGCGACGGACCAGATAGGGCAGCAGGTCTTCGTGGCCGCCCACCGGGGCGTAGGCCCGCAGGGTGATGCCGTCATAGAGGTCGTCGGCGGCTTTATACAAAGCCTCGCCCATGCCGTGCAGGCGCTGGTGCTCGATCTTGACGCCGGCGTTCTTGGACATCCGCACCACGGCCGCCAGGGTGTGGGCGTTGTGGGTGGCGAACTGGGCGTAGAGGTGCGGCGCGGCCTCGATCAGGGCCTTGGCGCAGACCAGATAGGACAGGTCGGTCGCGGGCTTGGTCGAATAGACCGGATAGTCCGGACGGCCGGCGACCTGGGCGCGCTTGATCTCGCTGTCCCAATAGGCGCCCTTGACCAGACGCACCATCAGCCGGCGGCCGGTCTCTTTCGAGAGAGCGGTCAGGCGCGCGATCACCTCGGGGCAGCGCTTCTGATAGGCTTGGACGGCCAGACCCAGGCCTGTCCAGTCGCCCAGCTCCGGCTCGCGGCACAGGCGGTCCAGCAGTTTCAGCGACAGCGCCAGGCGGTCGGCTTCCTCGGCGTCGATGGTGAAGTTGATGTTGTAGCGGGCGGCGATCAGGGCCAGGCGCAGGATGCGGGGATATAGCTCATCCCAGACGCGGGCCTCCTGCGTGGCCTCATAGCGCGGGGTCAGAGCCGACAGCTTGACCGACACGCCGTGGCCGGCCTCGGGGCCGGCGTTGTTCGAGAGCTTGCCGACCGTCTGAATCGCGTCGGCATAGGACTCTTCATAGCGCGCGGCGTCGGCGGCGGTGCGGGCGCCTTCGCCCAGCATGTCGAAGCTGCACAGCCATTGTCCTGGGCGGCGCGCTTGATGGCCGCCTCGATGGTGCGCCCCAGCACGAACTGCTCGCCCATGATGCGGATGGCCTGGCCGACGGCGGCGCGGATCACCGGCTCGCCCAGGCGGCCGGCGATCTTCTTGATGAAGCCGGGCAGGTCCTTCTGGGCCTGGTCGTCCGGCTCGACGATCTTGCCGGTCAGCATCAGGCCCCAGGTCGAGGCGTTGACGAACAGGCTGTCGCTGCCGCCCAGATGGCTGGCCCAGTCGGCCGAGCCGATCTTTTCGGCGATCAGCTTGTCGCGGGTGTCGTCGTCGGGTGTGCGCAACAGGGCCTCGGCCAGGCACATCAGGGCCAGACCCTCGCGCGTGCCCAGGGAAAACTCCTGCAGGAAGCTCTCGACCACGCCCTGCTTGCGGACGCTGCGGCGGGCGCCGCGCACCAGGGCCTCGGCCTCGGCGCGGACGGCGGCGCGGTCCTCGCTGGTCAGGGCCTTGGCGGCCAGCAGGTCGGCGATCACGGCGGCTTCGTCGCGGTACTTGCCGCTGTCGAGGCTGTCCCAATGGTTGGTCATGCGATGGGCCCTGGGTGTGGAACGGTGATCATCGGTATATTTGCGATCTAGCCAAATGTGCTTCGTTTGTGATCGTATCTGACCGTACGATCTTCAGCGCGACCGCTAATCCCGATCCCTTTGCTCCAGCCATCAGGCCACGGTCGCGGCGCGGCCTGCGAGCCGTCAGCATGTCTTGGAAAGGGAGGGGTGGGAAGGGACGCGACTTGGGGGGAGGACGCGCGTCCCTTCCGCTCTCGGCGACGCCTTGGGGGAAAGCGCCGCTGGGGCTCCCGTCTTCAGGCGGGGGCCGTCCAACGCGCTCCGGGCGCCATCGGGGGGGATGACGGTGCGAAGCGTCGCTGGGACGATTGATGGTGTACCGGCAACTTCTCTGAAGGTGCTTTGCTTTATGGAATTAATTTCCGAACGATCTTCGAGGAAAGGCGTCGATGGCCACTTCCACTCTTGATGACACCGATCGCCGGCTTTTGCGGGTGCTGCAGGCCGATGGCCGCATCACCAACGCCGAGCTGGCCAAGCAGTGCAACCTGTCGCCCGCCGCCACCTTCGACCGGGTGCGACGTCTGCGCGAGCGCGGCTACATCACCGGCTATGCGGCCCTGCTGGACCCGGCCAAGGTCGATCGCGCCCTGCTGATCTTCGTCGAGGTCATGCTGGAGCGCACCACCGGCGAGGTGTTCGAGGACTTCGCCAAGGCCGTGCGCCGCGCGCCCGAGATCCTGGAATGCCACATGGTGGCGGGCGGCTTCGACTATCTGATCAAGGCCCGGGTGCGCGACATGGAAGCCTATCGCGGGTTCCTGGGCGATATCCTGGTCAAGATGCCCGGGGTGCGCGAGACGCGGACCTATGCGGTGCTGGAAGAGGTGAAGAGCACCGTGCAGTTGCCGTTGTAGGGCGGGGGCGTGACGACTGGCCCCCTCCGCGCCTGCGGCGCTCCTCCCCCGTAGGGGGAAGATGAGGTCCGCGCGGTTCATCTTCCCCCTCCGGGGGAAGACGGTCGCGAAGCGGCCCGTAGGGGGCAAGTGCGCGGATCAAAATAAGGGGAAGAGGCGCGCCCCGGGATTGGGGGAGGGGGCGCGCTTCTTCCGGTTCGCGGACGTCGGGGGGTGTGACGCCGCGAACCGCCCCCGACCGTCGCCGGGGGAGGGGGTAGGGTCCGTCAGGCGGCGGGCGCGCCGCCGCCGAGGACCTTGTAGAGGGTGACGAGGTTGGTCGCCCGGACCAGCCGCGCCGTGATCAGGCCCTGCTGGGCGCCGTACAGCGTGCGCTGGGCGTCCAGAAGGGTCAGGCTGGAGTCGATACCCGCGTCCTTGCGCTGCTTGGCCAGGCGCTGGCTGTCGCTGGCGGCGGAGACCAGGCGTTCCTGGGCCCCCACACGGTCGGCGATCGTGTCGCGCACGGCCAGGGCGTCGGCCACTTCGCGGAACGCCGTCTGCACGGCCTTCTCGTAGCTGGCGACCGCGATCCCCTGGCTGGCCTTGGCGCTGTCGAGCCCGGCCTTGTTGGCGCCGCCCGCGAAGATCGGCAGGCTGATGCTGGGGGCGAAGCTCCAGGCGCCCGAGCCGCTCTTGAACAGGTCGCCCAGCTCGCCGCTGGCCGAACCGGTGGAGCCTGTCAGGGCGATGCGCGGGAAGAACGCCGCCCGCGCCGCGCCGATATTGGCGTTGGCGGCCGACAGCTGGTGCTCGGCGGCCAGCACGTCGGGGCGACGGGTCAGGACGTCGGACACCACGCCCGCCGGCAGGTCGGGCATGATCTGGGCGGTGACCAGGCCGCCGGCCGGCAGCAGGTCGGCCGGCACATCGGCGCCCACCACCAGACGCAGGGCGTTCCGGTCCTGGGCCACCTGGGCCACATAGGCGGCGACGTCGGCCCGGGCCTGTTCGGCCAGGGTCTGGGCCTGGCGCAGATCCAGCGTCGAGGCCGCGCCGGCGTCGACCCGGCTCTGGGTCAGCTTTAGAGACTCGTCGCGGGCGGCCAGGGTGTCCTGGGCGAGGCGCAGCAGGTCCTCGTCGGCGGCCAGGGTCAGCCAGCCGCCGGCGACTTCGGCGATCAGGCTGATCTGGGCCGTGCGGCTGTTTTCACGCACCGCCAGCCAGTTCTGCAGCGCCGCCTGGTTGAGGCTGCGGACGCGGCCGAACAGGTCCAGCTCATAGCCGGTGAAGCCGACATTGGCGCTGTATTGCTCGGTCTCGACCGCCGAACCGGTCTGGCTCAGCGAGGCCGGCGTACGCGACTTGCTGCCCGAGACGCCAGCGTTGATGCCCGGCAGCAGGGCGGCGCGTTGCACGCCGTACTGGGCGCGGGCCGTCTCGATGTTGAGGAGCGCCACGCGCAGGTCGCGGTTCTCCTTCAGGGCCAGATCGATGGTCCCGGCCAGGCGGGGGTCGATGAAGACCTCCTTCCAGGTCAGGTCGGCGGCGGTGGCGGAGCCCGCGGGCTCCGCCGTCGGCCAGGTCTGGGCGACGGGCAGGGTCGGCCGGACGGTGGTCGGGGCCAGGGTGCAGGCGGTCAGCGAGGTGGCCGCCAGCAGGCTTAGGGTCAGGTTACGAAGCAACGTCATGTCAGTGGCCCTCGGCCGGGATGGCGGGCGTCTCATCGGCCCGCTTGTGCTTGGGTTTGAAGACCTTTTCGACGATCACGAAGAACAGCGGGACGAAGAAGATCGCCAGCAGGGTCGCCGAGATCATGCCGCCGATCACGCCGGTGCCGATGGCGTGCTGGCTCCCGGATCCAGCCCCGTTGGAAATCGCAAGGGGCAGAACGCCGAAGATGAAGGCCAGCGAGGTCATGATGATCGGCCGCAGTCGGATGCGCACGGCCTCCAGCGTGGCCTCCACCAGGCCCATGCCCTTCTCGTGCAGGTCCTTGGCGAACTCGACGATCAGGATGGCGTTCTTGGCGGCCAGGCCCATGGTCGTCAGCAGGCCCACCTGGAAGTAGACGTCGTTGCTGAGGCCCCGCAGGGTGGTCGCCAGCAGAGCGCCCACGACGCCCAGCGGGATGACCATGATCACCGACAGCGGGATCGACCAGCTCTCATAGAGGGCCGCCAGCAGCAGGAACACGACCAGGATCGAGATGGCGTACAGGGCGGGCGCCTGATTGCCCGACTCCCGTTCCTGGGCCGACAGGCCGGTCCACTCATAGCCGATGCCCGGGGGCAGCTTGGCGGCGATCTCTTCCATGGCGGCCATGGCCGCGCCAGAGCTCTTGCCCGGGGCGGGGGTGCCCTGGATGTTGACCGACGACAGGCCGTTATAGCGCTCCAGACGCGGCGAGCCGTAGGTCCACTGCGTGGTGGCGAAGGCCGAGAACGGCACCATGGAGCCGCTGCTGTTGCGGACGTACCAGCGGTTCAGGTCTTCGGGCTTCATGCGGAACGGCGCGTCGGACTGGACATAGACCTTCTTGATCCGGCCGCGGTCGATGAAGTCGTTGACGTAGGATCCGCCCAGGGCCGTGCTCAGCGCCGAATTGATGTCGGCGGTGGTCAGGCCCATGGCGCCGGCCTTGGCCTGGTCGACGTCGATCCGCAGCTGCGGGGTGTCGTCCTGGCCGTTGGGGCGCACGCCGGCCAGAACCGGGTTCTGGGCGGCCATGCCCAGCATCATGTTGCGGGCGTTGATCAAGGCTTCATGGCCCACGCCGCCGGTGTCCTGCAGCTGGAAGTCGAAGCCCGAGGCGTTGCCAAGCTCCTGCACCGCCGGCGGCACGATCGGGAAGACCATGGCGTCGCGGATCTGCGAGAAGGCGCCATAGGCCCGACCGGCGACGGCTCCAGCCTTCAGTTGGGCCGCCTTGCGCTCTTCGAACGGCTTGAGGCTGATGAATGCCAGGCCGGCGTTCTGGCCCGCGCCGGCGAAGCTGAAGCCCGAGACGGTGAAGATCGACTTGACGGCCTTGTCGGCCAGGAAGTGGTTTTCGACCTGCTTGAGCACGCCCTGGGTGCGCTCGTCGGTCGCGCCCGGCGGCAGCTGGACCAGGGTGTAGATGGTGCCCTGGTCTTCTTCCGGCAGGAACGAGGTGGGCATGCGGATGAACAGGAAGGCCATGACCACGATGATCGCGCCGTAGATCGCCATCCAGCGGACGCTCTTGCCCAGGATGCCGCGCACGGCGCCCTGATAGCGGCCCGACAGGTCATTGAAGCTGCGGTTGAACCAGCCGAAGAAACCCTTGTCGGCGATGGTGTGGCCCTTGGCCACGGGCTTGAGCAGGGTGGCGGTCAGGGCCGGGGTCAGCACCAGGGCGACGATCACCGACAGCAGCATGGCCGACACGATGGTGATCGAGAACTGGCGATAGATCACGCCCTGCGAGCCGCCGAAGAAGGCCATGGGCACAAACACGGCCGACAGCACCAGGGCGATACCGATCAGGGCGCCGCTGATCTCGTTCATTGACTTGCGGGTGGCCTCGATGGGCGACAGCCCTTCTTCGCTCATCACCCGTTCGACGTTCTCGACCACGACGATGGCGTCATCGACCAGCAGGCCGATGGCCAGCACCACGCCGAACATGGTCAGGGTGTTGATCGAGTAGCCGAAGGCCGCGAGGATCCCGAAGGTGCCCAGCAGAACGACGGGAACGGCGATGGTCGGGATCAGCGTCGCGCGCCAGTTCTGCAGGAACAGGAACATGACGATGAAGACCAGGATCATGGCTTCGATCAGCGTCTTGACGACTTCATGGATCGACTGGGAGACGAACGGCGTGGAGTCGTAGGGGACCACATATTCGTAGCCGGCCGGGAAGCTCTTGGAGAGCTCGGTCATGCGGGCCTTGACCGCGTTGGCGGTGTCCAGGGCGTTGCCGCCGGGGGCCAGCTTGACGGCCAGGCCCGCAGCCGGATGGCCGTTGAAGTGGGCGTTGAAGACGTAGCTTTCCGCGCCCAGCTCGACGCGAGCCACGTCACGCAGGTGGACGATCGCGCCGCCGGTGGTGTTCTTGATGATGATGGCGCCGAACTGCTCGGGGGTCTGCAGACGCGACTGGGCCGAGATGGTGGCGTTCAGAGCGACGCCGGGCGCGGCGGGGGTGCCGCCCAGCTGACCGGCCGAGACCTGGGCGTTCTGGGCCTTGATGGCGTTGGTGACATCGGCGGGGGTCAGCGAGAAGCTGGTCAGCTTGTCCGGGTTCAACCAGATGCGCATGGCGTATTGCGCGCCGAACAACTGCACGTCGCCCACGCCGGCGACGCGGCTCAGCGGGTCCTGGATATTGGCGGCGATATAGTCGGCCAGGTCGACATTGGTCGTGCCCGGCGCCTTGGAATAGAGACCCACGACCATCAGGAAGTTGCGGGTCGACTTGACCACGCTCAGGCCCTGTTGCTGCACCTCTTGCGGCAGCAGCGCGGTGGCCGTCTGCAGCTTGTTCTGGACCTGCACCTGGGCGATGTCGACGTCGGTGCCGGCCTTGAAGGTCAGGGTGGTGGTGGCTGAACCCGAGCTGTCACTGGTCGAGGACATGTAATCCAGGCCGTCCAGGCCCTTCATCTTCTGTTCGATGACCTGGGTGACGCTGTCCTCGACGGTCTTGGCCGAGGCGCCGGGATAGTTGGCGGTGACAGACACCTGTGGCGGGGCGATGCTGGGATACTGGGCGATCGGCAGGGTGCGGATCGCAAGAACGCCGGCCAGCATGATGACGATGGCGATGACCCACGCGAAGATGGGCCTGTCGATAAAGAAGCGGGAAAGCATGGCGGACAGGCCTTAGCGTTGGGCGGTAATGACGGCGGCCTTCACGGGCGCGCCGGGACGGACCTTTTGCAGGCCCTCGACAATGACCTGGTCACCTGGCTTCAGGCCTCCGGTCACCAGCCACTTGTCGCCGATCGTCTGGCCGACCGTGACGGGGCGCGGCTCGGCCATGCCCTTGGCGCCGACGACCATTACGGTCGCATTGCCCTTGGCGTCGCGGCTGACGGCCGGCTGCGGGATCAGCATGCCGTCGCTGACCGTGCCGGCGCTGAGCACGGCGCGGACATACATGCCCGGCAGCAGCACGCCGTTGGGGTTGGCGAAGGTGGCGCGCAGGCCGATCGAGCCGGTGGTCGGATCGACCGTGACGTCCGAGAATTCCAGCTTGCCGGCGATCGGATAGGTCGAGCCATCCTCCAGCTTCAGGGTCGCCTGGGCCGAGCCCGAACGACCCAGATGGCCGCTGGCCATGTCGTGTTGCAGCTTCAGCAGTTCGGCCGAGGACTGGGTGAGGTCGACATAGACCCGGCTCATGTCCTGCACCGTGGCCAGGGCCGAGGCTTGGCTGGCGGTGACCAGCGCGCCGGCGGTGACCGAGCTCTTGCCGATGCGGCCCGAGATCGGCGACAGCACCTTGGTGTAGCCCAGATTGATGCGGGCGGTGTCGACGGCGGCCTTCTGGGCGGCGACATTGGCGGCGGCCTGCTGGCTGGCGGCCTGCGCCTCGTCATTGTCCTGGCGGCTGACGGCGCCGGTCTCGACCAGGGCCTTGTAACGGTCGGCCTTCAGCTTGGCGGCGGTGTAGGTCGCCTGGGCCTGGGCCAGGCCGGCGGCGGCGCTGTTGTAGGAGGCCTGATAGGTGGCGGGGTCGATCTGGTACAGCGCCTGACCGGCGCGAACGAGGCCGCCTTCCTGGAACAGCCGCGCCTTGACGATGCCGCTGACCTGCGGACGCACCTCCGAGATCAGAAAGGCCGAGGTGCGGCCAGACAGTTCGGTGGTCAGGCTGACGGGCTCGGTCTTTGCGACAATCACCCCCACAGCCGAGGGGCCGCCCATGCCCGCCATTCCGGCGGCGCCCTTGCCCTGGCCGCAGGCGGCGAGGGTCAGGGAAATCGGCGGCGAGTGCGACGGCCGTCGCCGTCGAACGGTGAGAAAGCATATGAGACCCCGGATTTTTGGGCGGAAAGCGTCTTCGCCGGGCCGTTGCCCTTGACGAAGACCTTTATGATGAACAATTTGAGAATGAACGTTCATTCTCAATCGAGGCTGGACATAAGTGCGAGGCTGTCGCAAGTCAACACCGACAGCGTCGCTTTTTGACTGACCTAACGGAAATGTAATGCGAAACGAGTTTTTCAATGGTTGACGAGGTGCAAGGCGGCCGTCCGTCGGTGGAAACGCGTCGCCAGCAGATCCTGGACGCCGCCTGCGACCGCGTGCGTCAGTCGGGCTTTCACGGCGCCAGCATGGCCGAGATCGCCAAGGCCGCGGGTCTCAGCGTCGGCCAGATCTATCGCTACTTCGAGAACAAGGAGGCGATCATCGCCGCCATCGTCGCCCAGGACCTGGCCGAGATGCGCGAGAAGTTCGCCCAGCTGGAGCGCGAGCCCGGCACCCTGCTGGACGCCCTGGAGACGCATCTTCCGGACGGCGTGGAGAAATGCCTCGATCCCAAGCGGGGCGCGCTGGTGCTTGAGGTGCTGGCCGAGGCCGCCCGCAATCCCAAGGTCGCCGCCATCGTCCGCGAGGCCGACAAGCAGGAGCGGGCCCTGGCGCAGTCCATGCTTCAGCGCAGCCGCAAGCCCGAATGGTCGGACGCCGAGTTCGAGGCGCGGGGCGCCATGATCGGGTTGGTGTTCGACGGCATCGTCATGCGCGCGGTCAATGATCCGGAGCTGGACCGCGAAGCCTTGACCAAGGTGATCCGCGTGGTGATGAGGGCCCTACTCGGTTAGACCGCCGCGACGCGGTTCCGACGTCCTCGCCACGCGGTGATCGCCACCAGCGCGACCAGTATGGCCAGCAGCACGGCGGTCGAGCCGATCGTGCCAAAGCCCAGTCCGCCCTTGGCCGGGGGCTTGGTCAGAAGGTCGCCCATGGTCGCGCCGAACGGCCGGGTCAGGACGAAAGCGGCCCAGAACAGCGCCGTGCGCGAGATCGTCGTGAAGCGCCAGCCCAGGATCGTCAGGGCGATGCCGCCCGAGATCAGCAGGTTGCTGGTCAGATAGCCCAGGCCCGAACTGTCGGCCAGATAGTCGCCCAGCGCCGTGCCCAGGGTGTTTGAGGCCAGGATGGCGGTCCAGTAGAAGACCTCGACCCGGGCGTCGCTGATGTGGTCGACCTTCAGTGAGCCCAGGGTGAAGCGCCAGGCCAGCAGCACGGTCACCAGAATGGCGATCAGGATCGCCGAGCCGGTCGCGTAGCCCAGGCCCAGCGAGCGATCCATGTAGTCCGACATCGTCGTGCCGGCCGTGCTGGTCGACAGGATGACCGCCCAATAGAGGAATGGGTGGAAGGTCCTGGCCCTGAGCTGGGCGATCAGGGTGATCACGAAGATTCCAACCAGGATCAGCGAGCTGGACGCGTAGCCGACGTTGAGAGTCATCGACAGCAGATCGCCGCCGGTTTCGCCCACCGTCGTGGCGCAGATCTTCATGATCCAGAACGCCAGGGTCACCTGGGCGACCTTATTGGCTTGATCGGCGGGCGTTTGGCGCATCGCGAGATCTCCGAAGGCGCGCGGGACTGCGGCGCGCAGAGCCTGGAACACAATCCCGCTGAAGTCGATCCGGGCGGCTGCGCCCGACTAGCCCTTGTGTGCGCGTGGGCCCAGAGGGCCAAGGGTAGATATGGTTACCGCCCGCTGCGACAATCTGTCGCTAGATTTAGTCTTTTTGCGCGCAAATGTCGCAGAGTTCATCTCAGTATTTCTATGGGTATTTCAGGTTGTTTTCAACTCAACTTTTCGGGCTTTGAAATTGTAAAACCCAAATTGCACTCGTTAACCATCCTATTTCATTCGGAATAAATTGCCTGGATCGAAAATGCAGCCAGGCAAAAGCCTACCGGCAGTCAAAATGACGTCGGAAAACCTTGAATAGGAAATCTTCGTAATGGCGCTGAACAGCATCAACACGAACAGCGGCGCGATGATCGCGCTGCAAAACCTGAACACGACGAACGCCGACCTGGCGACCGTTCAACAGCGCATCAACACCGGTAAGAAGGTGGGCAGCGCCAAGGACAACGGCGCGATCTGGGCGACCGCCAAGAACCAGACCGCCATGGCGTCGTCGATCAATTCGGTGAAGGACTCGCTGCAACGCGGTCAGTCGACCATCGACGTGGCCCTGGCCGCCGGCGATACGATCACCGATCTGCTCAGCAAGATGAAGGAAAAGGCCCTGGCCGCTTCCGACACCTCGCTCAATACCTCTTCGTTCAATGCTCTCAAGGCCGACTTTGAATCCCTGCGCGATCAGGTGACCAAGGCCGCCACGAACGCCCAGTTCAATGGCGTCAGCATCGCCGACGGCACGACCACCAAGCTGACCTTCCTGGCCAACTCGGACGGCTCGGGCTTCACTGTCTCCGCCAAGACCCTGTCGCTGGCCGGTCTCGGTCTGACGACGACTTCGAGCTTCACTGACGCCGCCACGGCCAAGACCATGATCGGCACGGTGACCACGGCCCTGGGCACGGCGACCAACAAGCTGGCCTCGCTGGGCACCAGCTCGGTTGGCCTGGATACCCACCTCACCTTCGTCGGCAAGCTGCAAGACAGCCTCGACGCCGGCGTGGGCAACCTGGTTGACGCCGACCTGGCCAAGGAAAGCGCCAAGCTGCAGTCGCTGCAAACCAAGCAACAGCTGGGTGTGCAGGCGCTGTCGATCGCCAACCAGTCTTCGTCTTCGATCCTGAGCCTGTTCCGCTAAGCCCAGGCTTTTCGAAAACGGCAAAGGGCGGGTCCTCGCGGGCCCGCCCTTTTTCTTGTCTGGCGCGTTTCCTATCGGGCGTGGCGCTTTGCTCGCAAGGAGCCTAGCGTCAATCCATGCAAACCCAATTCACCGGCGACGATCGCGTGCTCCTCGAACGTTTCATCGAGAGCGTCCTGCTGCGCTACAGCGACGGCAAATACAATCTGGCCGACGCGACCGAGGAACTGGCCCAGGCCTTCAACCGCGTGGCCGGCGGCGCGCCCGACGCCCTCGACCACATGCGCGGCGTGATCGAGGCTGGCGACGACGCCTAGACGGCGCGCCGGCGTTCAGTCGATCTCCCCGCCTGGGCAGGCGGAGAACGACCCGACCATCACGGCTAATTCAAACCGCCGCTCTGGCTGCACGAGGTGCGCCTCAGATCATAGCTGGCGAACGCCGCTTCGGCGGCCGAGCCGCTCTTGGCCACGATGGTCCAGGTCAGGTGGTCGGCGGTCTGTCGCCAACGATTGATGAAGGTGGCGTCGGGATAGGCATAGGCGACATCGAACCCGTCCTTGACGGCCGAACCGGTCCCCGTGGCCGTGAAGTCTCCGCCGAAACTGTCGATCCAGAAGCCCGAGATCGCCACGCCTGCGCCATCCTTCGGTGGGACGCCCCGTCCGCCAAAGACCAGATGGGCGGCGTAGCGGTCGTTCGGATCGGACTTGGCGTGGCTCTGCGCCTCGACCAGGAACATGACGCCTTCGGTGATCGGCCGCGCGGTCAGGCCCATCAGCACGGGCTTGTCCATCACGACGCCTTCGCCGCGCCAGCACCCCTCAAGTGCGCGCACCTGCGCGGGAACGGGGGCGGGGGCGGGATCCTGGGCGAGCGCCGGGGCGCTTACGGACACCAGCAGAAGCGACAGCGAAACACAGGCCTTCATTCCAACTCCAGATTGACGCTCTACCTCGAGCCTTACTGACAGAGCCCGCGCCGCACATCCACCCATCCGGCGTTCGACGTGTCGACTGCCTAGGGCAGCAGTTGCCGGCGAAGGGCGGGGACCGCATCGGCCAGGGCCGTGGCCACTATGGCCGAGAAATAGTCAGCCCCCTCCGGCCCCAGGTGGGTGTAGTCGAAGTTGGGCTTGGGCGTTCCCATCGGTTCGACTGCGGCGTTGTTCTGGACCGGCGCCGGCTTGGCGGCCGGCGGCGGGGCCGTCGGCGCCGTTGCGCCGGGGATGGCCGGCTCATAGAACCGGGCCTCGACCGTCGTGCCCGACCTGGCGGCTTCTTTCACGCGCGGATCGGGCGGGCTCTGGGCGAAGCGCATGGCCTCGACCGGACCCATCTGCTGGACAGCGGCGGTGCTGAGGGCGTGCAGATCCACCAGCGGTGTGTTGGTCTCGGCGGCGACCGCGCGCACCGAGGCCGCCCATGGACCCAGGTCATCGACAAGCCTGCCGTCCTTGAACTGGCGTCGCGTCAGGGGCGTGACCAGCACCGGCTTGCCGCCGGCGCTGCGGACCTCTTCCACATAACGCTTCAGATTGGCCGGGAACTCGGTGGCCAGGTCCGTCGAACGTCCCGGCTTGCCCTGGCTGGTCGTTGTGGCCGAACTGGATCAGCACATAGGTGTCGGAAAAGCCGCCCGACTTGATCTCGTACATCGCAAGCTTCCACGAGCCCTCGGTGCGATAGTTGCCGCTGGAGCGGCCGCCGCGCGCCAGGTTGATGCAGGCCACGAACGAGGTGACGTGCCGGCCGCAGAAGCTGGGACCCCAGCCGCCCTGCACGGCGGTGGTGGAGTCTCCGATCAGCACGATCTTGGCGGATTTGAAGACGGGCGGTTCGATGTCCGGCGTCGCCTGGGCCCAGGCCGTCATGGGGGCTGCGAGGGGCGCGACCACTAGGGCGGCGGCGAGGAGGAGGGGTTTGAACCGCATGGTTGGCTCCGAAAGTGCAAGTCAGGGAACGGAGATGCTCCCCTCCTGGGGAGCTGTCGCGGAGCGACTGAAGGGGGACATCTCGGCCTACGCCGCGCTGCCCCCTCCGGCCCTTCGGGCCACCTCCCCCGAAGGGGAGGATCAGCGTGCTACGCCAGAGCCCGATACTTGAAGTTCCGGAACCGCGCCGAGCCCTTGCCGGCCGCGTAGAGGCCGGGCTTTAGCATCAGGAAGCCGCCCCGCACATTGTGATGGTAGCCGCTGACCTCCATGCCCCGATCGAAGCGCTTCCAGGTCTTGCCGCCGTCGCCGGAGGTGTGGAAGGCGACGATGTGGCGGTCGTTGCGCAGGCGCATCAGCATCTTGGCCCCATGCGGATTGGCCGGCCGTCCGCGCTCGATGCCGTACTGGTGGGTGACGAAGTTCTTCTGGTCGAATCCCAGGCCGCAATAGAGCTGGCGGTCATAGAACAGGATCAGGCCGGCGCGGGTGTCGGGATCGACCTCGATCTCGCACTCGATCTCATAGGCCTGGTCGCCATTGACGAAGATCAGCGGCGCGCCGGTCGACGGGGCCTCGCCGGCGCCCTTCAGGGTCAGGACGCCGTTTTCGCGCGTCATGCGGTCGTGCTCGCCCGGCTTGGGGTCGAAGAAGTTCCACTGCACGCCGTACTTGTCGGTGGAGAAGTCGTCCGACAGCGCCATGCCGTGCGCGACGGCCTTGCCGCCTTTCGGCTTGGGCAGAGGCTTGGCCAGGTCGCCGCCGCCGACCGTGAACCAGCCGTCCTTGGTCCAGGTCACCGGAGCCAGCAGGGTCTGGCGGCCCAGGGTGTAGAAGCCGTTTTCATAGCCGTGATAGACGGTCCACCAGTCGCCCGCCGGGCCCTCGACCAGGGTGGCGTGGCCGCGCGACCACCACTTCTCGGAATTGTCTGTGGTGCGCACGACCGGGTTGTGGGGATCGTCTTCCCACGGACCGGCCAGCGACTTGGCGCGGGCGACGATCACCATGTGGCCGGTCGGCGGGCCGGCGGTGCCGCCCACGGCGGTGACCAGATAGTAGTAGTCGCCCTTCTTCATCACCTTGGGGCCTTCGGGCGAGAAGCCCTCGACGTCCCAGTCTTCCGGATAGTGCCAGGGGTCATAGACATGCTCGGGCTTGCCGACCGTCGACAGGCCGTCGGGCGCCAGCTGGATGCGGTCGCCGCCCGACAGGAACAGCCAGCGCACGCCGTGCTCGTCGACCACGTGGCCGGGGTCGATATAGCGCGGTAGCTTCAGGTCGATCGGCTCCGACCACGGGCCCTCGATCCGGTCGGCCCAGATCACATAGCTGGTGTTGTTGTTGGGCATCTTGGCCGGCAGATAGATGTAGTAGCGGCCTTGGTGCTTGCAGAGCTCGGGCGCCCAGATCGAGCCGACATTGGTCTTCAGCGACGCCACGACCGGAGCCCAGTTCACCAGATCCTTGCTGTGCCAGATCAGCAGGCCCGGATAAGCGTCGAACGACGAGTGGGTCATGTAGTAGTCGTCGCCGTCCTTCAGGATCGACGGGTCGGGATGGTCGCCGGCCAGGATGGGATTGAGGAAGGTCCCGTTGCCCAGATCGGCCTTGCGCTGGCCCTCGACGCCCTTGGCCCAGGGCGAAATCGCGGCGCGGACGGGCAGGGCGCCGGGCTGGGCTTCGGCGGCGGCGGGAACGGCGGCGACGGCCGCGCCGGTCAGGAGAGAGCCAAGGGCTCCCCGGCGGCTGATCTGAACCATACTCGTTCCCTTCCCAGTTTACTGGCCGCGCGAACTTGGGTCGCGCTGGCGGTGTTACCGGTCACTTAGCGACAATGATTTGGCATTGTCCACCGGTGTCATCGTGATTTTCACGGGACAACGCTGTCACCGGCGCGGCGTTCGGGAAAGGCCTGGCCGCACAAGAAAACGCCCGGGAGCGGGGCTCCCGGGCGTTTGGTCCTGTAGATGCTCCCCCTCTGGGGGAGCTGTCGCGGAGCGACTGAGGGGGCAGCGCCGGCGGGAGTTAGCTTGGCGCCGTCTGGATCAACGCCGCGCCGCCCCCTCCGGCCCTCCGGGCCACCTCCCCCAAAGGGGAAGGATCTGCCCGTCGTCACCCTACCCCTGCATGTCTTCCAGCTCGGTACCGCGCGTTTCCTTGATCAGTTTCTGAACGAGGAAGAACGAGACGACAGCGCTGAGCGCATAGAAGCCGTAGGTCATCGGCAGGCTCTTGGCGGCCATCGACGGGAAGCTGACCGAGATGGCGAAGTTGGCGATCCACTGGGCGAAGCCGGCCACGGCCAGGGCCGAGCCGCGCATCTGGTTGGGGAACATCTCGCCCAGCATGACCCACATCACCGGGCCCCAGCTGAGGTTGAAGAACACCACATAGGCGTTGGCGGCGACCAGGGCGGTCAGGCCGACACTGTCGGCCAGATGCAGCGCGCCGTTCACCGTGGTAGCGGTCGAGAAGCACCAGGTCAGGACGCCCAGGGTCACGGCCATGCCGGCCGAGCCGATCAGCAGCAGCGGCTTGCGGCCGATCTTGTCGATCAGGGCGATGGCGGCCAGGCAGGCCACGATCGACAGGGTTCCCGACAGGATGTTGATCTTCAGGCTGTCGTCCTCGGTGAAGCCGACCGACTGCCACAGCACCGAGCCGTAGTAGAAGACGATGTTGATGCCGACCAGCTGCTGGAACACGGCCAGGACCAGACCGGCCCAGAGGATCGCCCGGACCTTGCGGGTGGTGGGGTCCAGCAGGTCGGAGAACTTGGGCTTGTGGTCAGCGCTCAGCGAGGCGCGGATCTCGGCCACCTTCTTGGCGCCCTGACCCTCGCCGAACAGACGCGAGAGGATCTTGTCGGCCTCGGCGTCCTTGCCCTTGGCCACCAGATAGCGCGGGCTTTCCGGGATGGTCAGCAGGGCGAAGAAGAAGATCGCGGCGGGGATGGTCTGCATCCAGAACATCCAGCGCCAGGCGGGCAGACCCAGCCAGAACGGCGCGGTCGAGCTGCCGGCGGTGTGGGCCAGCACGTAGTTGGCCACGAACGCGCCGGTCAGGCCGGTGATGATCATGATCTGCTGCACGGACGACAGGCGGCCGCGAATATTGGCGGGGGTGACTTCCGAGATGTAGACCGGGCACAGCACGCTGGCCGCGCCCACGCCCAGGCCACCGATCAGGCGGAAAGCGATGAACACCAGCGAGGTGTCGGCGGCGCCGGAGCCGATGGCGCTGACCAGGAACAGCAGCGCCGAGATGATCATCACGGTGCGACGGCCCCAGACGTCGGCCAGGCGACCCGCTGCGAAGGCGCCCACGGCGCAGCCGATCAGGATCGCGCCGACGTTCAGGCCGGTGCCGAGCTTGCTGAGGTTGAAGGCGCTTTCCAGGCCTTCCTGCGTGCCGTTGATGACGCCGCTGTCATAGCCGAACATGAAGCCGCCGATGGTGGCGACGGCCACGATCGCGGCGATGAAGGCCATGTTGACCTTGGCGCCGTCGGCGCTCATGCCCGGGCTCGGTCCCGCGCTGGATACTGAAGCCATAGTGTCCTCCCCGAAGGCCCGTAGGCCACGTTTAATCCCTAGGCGGCCCTTACCGGACCTCTGGTTGACGGCGACCTTAGTGTTACCGGTATCAGCGTGCAAGCGGCGAGGCGAGGCGACCTGGTGGGGCGTCTTTCCGTCCGGCCTGATCCATGTTAGCTAAGGCTAGCTAATAGCGGGCCAGACCATGCTGACAGTCAACATGCACGACGCCAAGTCGCAACTTTCCAAGTTGGTCGAAGCGGTCGCGAGCGGAGAGACCGACGAGGTCGTGATCGCGCGCAATGGCCGCCCGGCTGCGCGCCTGCTGCCGATGACGTCCTCTGTGCATACGCCGGTGCGGATCGGCATCGCCAAGGGACTGTTCGTGGCCCCTGCGGATGAGGCGGCCCAGGACGCCGAGGTGGCGGCGCTGTTCCTGGAGGCTCGTGATTGAGGCTTCTGCTCGACACCCATGTCGCGCTGTGGACCCTGACCGACGACCCGCGTTTGTCGCCAAAGGCGCGCGACCTGATCCTCGATCCGGCCAACGAGGTGTGCGTCAGCGCCGTGACCCTCTTGGAGATCGCCATCAAGCATGGTCTTGGCCGTGAGGGGCCGGGCGCGATGCCGATCGGCGCGCATGACGCTCAGGTGCTGTTCAGCGCGGCGGGCTATGCGCTGATCCCGATCACCCCGGAGCAGGCGGTCATCGTCGACACCCTGCCGCCGATCCACGCCGATCCCTTCGATCGCCTGCTGGTGGCCCAGGGCCTGACCGAGGGCCTGATGCTGATGACCCATGACGCCGTGGTGGCGTCCTACAACGCCCGGATCATCAGGGTCTGACGCGCCGCTTCACCACAGTTGCGCGAAAAACGCACCGCGCGCGCCAAGCGAAACATTGCTGAAAAGACATTTGCTCCGGGTGTCGGGCCGCGCTCTACGCGTGGACGTCGGAACCCGCGCGACCTCCCTTCGCGCGCCGGGCGCCGGCTTTTCCGGGGATTTGCCTTGCGTCTGAAACTTGCCTTGCTCGCCGCCGCCGCGGTGGTCCTGCCCTCCAGCCTCGCCTTCGCCCAAACGCCCGTCACCCCCGCCCAGCCCGCCAAGCCGGCCGCTGGCCCCGCCTCAGCCAAGGCTGCGCCAACCGCCGTCGAGGGCGTGGTGGTGACCAGCGACTCCACGGCCATGCGCACCGCGATCGACCGCCGCAGCTACAGCGTCGCCAACGACCTGTCGGCCCGCACCGGCTCGATCAGCGACGCTCTGCGCAACATCCCCTCGGTCGAGGTCGACGTGCAGGGCAATGTCAGCCTGCGCGGCGACAGCAATGTCACCATCCTGATCGACGGCAAGCCGTCCGGCATGTTCAACGGCGACGGCAAGGCCGACGCCCTGCAACAGCTGCCGGCCGACCAGATCGACCTGATCGAGGTGATGACCAACCCTTCGGCCGCCTTCCGTCCCGACGGCACCGCCGGGATCATCAACCTGATCACCAAGAAGACCAACAAGGCCGGAACCACAGGCTCGATGCGCCTGAATGTCGGTCCCAACGGTCGCTACAACGGCGGCATCAGCGCCAATCGCCGGGCGGGCAAGCTGACCCTGTCGGGCGACGCCGGCTATCGCTACGACACCCAGAAGGGCGTGCAGACCATCGACCGCGCCGCCCTCGATAAGGCCAGCGGCCAGCTCCTGCCCAGCCTGTACGACGCGACCCAGGAAAACGAGGGCGGCGGCCTGAACCTGCGGGGCGGTGTCGACTACGACCTCGACAAGCAGAACCGCCTCAGCGGCGAGGTCCGCTTCCGCGGCATGAATTTCGACAGCGACACGCGGGAGACCTATTCGGCCCGCAACGCGCAGGGCGGCGTCGCGCGCGCTTTCACCCGCACCTCCGACGCCAGCCTGGAGCGCAACAACGCCGCCGTCAGCGCCGACTGGCGCCGGCAGCTGAAGGGCGCCGACCACCTGCTGACCACCCATCTGGAATATGAGGTCACCGACTTCACGCGCGACTCCGACGCCATCCTGCGCAACACGCCCGGCGCCACGGTCTATGAGGCCCAGGGCTTTGGCATCGACCAGACCCGCACCAACCTCAAGGTCGACTACAGCAAGCCCCTGCCGGGCGACGTCAAGCTGAAGGCCGGTGTCGATTTCGAGGTCGCCCAGAACGACTACGACAATCGCGGCGCCACGGGCGCGGCCCCCGGATCGCTGATCGTCGACCCCAACCGCACCAACCGCTTCCTGTATGACCAGGACGTCTATGCGGCCTATGTCACCTATGAGCGGCCGTTCGGCGACCTCACGGTGCAGGGCGGTCTGCGGGCCGAGCAGGTCAATATCGACACCAACCAGCTGAGCTCGAACCAGAAGAACCAGAACGACTATTTCAAGGTCTATCCCAGCCTGCACATGGGCTACACCATCAACGAAAACAACACGTTCAACGCCAATTACAGCCATCGTGTGCAGCGCCCGGGCGCTCAGGACCTGAACCCCTACCGGGTCTATATCGACCCCTACAACTACCGGGCCGGCAATCCGGACCTGAAGCCGCAGCAGACCGACTCCTATGAGCTGGGCTGGCAGTATCGCAAGGCGCAGACCTACTACCTGGCCACGGTCTATGTGCGTCAGAACAAGGAGAGCGTCACCGAGGTGGTGCGCGATCTGGGCGGCGGCGTGCTGCTGACCACCAAGGAAAACCTGGGCAAGAACAACAGCGCCGGTCTGGAGCTGGTGGCCAATGGCCGCCTGACGCCCAAGATCACCTACAATCTCAGCAGCAACATCTTCCACAACGAGATCACGGCGACCAATTTGGGCTTTTCGGGCAAGCGGTCGGACACCATGGTCTCGGGCCGCGCCAATCTGAACTGGCAGGCCACGCCCAAGGACTTCTTGCAGGTCAACGCCTTCACCTCGGGCAAGCGCCTGACGCCGCAGGGCTATCGCGAGCCGATCCAGATGGTCAATCTGGGCTATCGCCGCAAGGTGAATGACAAGCTGTCGTTCGTGGTCACCGCCCAGGACGTGCTGAAGGGTTTCGAGGACACCGTCATCATCAACACGCCGGCGCTGCGCGACACCACCACCCGCACGGCCAATGTCCGCTCGGTGTTCTTCGGCTTCTCCTACAGCTTCGGCGGTGGCAAGCCGCGCCCCGAGCAGTTCGACTTCAGCGCCGGTCAGGTGGGGTAGGGGCCACCCCCTATCCCGTTCTTCCCGGCGAAGGCCGGGACCCAGATTCAGCCTGAGCGTCTGGGGATGATGCGCCCTTAAGCCGCGTCAGATTTCCTGGCGCCTGGGGTTCGATCTGGGCCCCGGCCTTCGCCGGGGAGAGCGGAAGAGAATCAAGCCCCCGCCTCGACCTTGTCCTGGGTCTTGGTGTCGAAGTCGCCGGCGTCGTGGCGTTCACGCAGCTGGCTTGAGGGCTCGCCGAAGGTGCGGTTGACCATCCGGCCCCGCTGCACCGCCGGCCGGGCGGACAGGTCGTCGGCCCAGCGAATGACGTTCTTGTAGTCCTGCACCGACAGGAACTCGCCGGCTTCGTACAGCAGGCCCTTGGCCATGCCGCCGTACCAGGGCCAGATGGCCATGTCGGCGATGGTGTAGTCGTCGCCGGCGATGAACGGGTGCTCGGCCAGCTGCCGGTCCAGCACGTCCATCTGGCGCTTCACCTCCATGGCGTAGCGGTCGATCGGATATTCCATCTTGAACGGCGCATAGGCGTAGAAGTGGCCAAAGCCGCCGCCCAGGAACGGCGCGCTGCCCATCTGCCAGAACAGCCAGGACAGGCACTCGGCCCGCGCCGCCGGCTCGGTCGGCAGGAAGGCTCCGAACTTTTCGGCCAGATGGATCAGGATGGCGCCGGACTCGAAGATCCGGATCGGCTCGGGGCCGCTGTGGTCCACCAGGGCCGGGATCTTGGAATTGGGATTGGCGGAGACGAAGCCGCTGCCGAACTGGTCGCCTGCGCCGATATTGATCAGCCAGGCGTCATACTCGGCGCCGGCATGGCCCAGGGCCAGCAGCTCCTCCAGCATGATCGTGACCTTCACGCCATTGGGCGTTCCCAGCGAATACAGCTGCAGCGGATGTTTGCCGACCTGCAGGGGCTTGTCATGGGTGGGGCCGGCGATCGGTCGGTTGATCGAGGCGAACTTGCCGCCGTTCTCCCTGTTCCAGGTCCAGACCTTGGGCGGGACATAGGCGGGGGCGTCGGTCATGGCAGGCTCCTGGCGGCGGGCGAACGCTTGCGCGCTTCTGATCTCGTCAATGTGGCGGTTCAGGTCTGAGTGCGCCAGTGCGCCCGACGGATTTGATCGCTGAACAAAAAGCGCGGTCAGCCCAGGCGCTTTTCGCAGCGCCAGACGTCCAGCGGAAAGAGGCCGGCGGAGGTTACCGTCGGAACGCACTCAACGCGCGCCAGCGTCCAGCCGGACTTTTCGTAGAAGCGGGCGGCTCGGGTGTTGCCGATCGCGCAGGCCAGCCATGGGGTCTCGATCCCCTGGGCCAGCAGGCAGGCCTCCGCGTCGGCCATCAGCGCCGCGGCCGCGCCTGTCCCCCGCGCATGGGCGGCGACATAGAACTGGTAGAGTTCGTCGGCCTGGATCAGGTGGAAGCCCAGCGGCGCGCCAACGGGACCCAAGGTGCGCACCTGGGGCAGGGCGGCGCTCAGGCGGCCGTGGAAACTGTCCTGTGTGCGCAGCTTGGCCAAGGCCTCCGGCACGATGGTCAGGTGTGCGTCACGCCAGCCTGACCACCACAGGTAAGCCAGGGCCTCGAGGTCGGCGGCTTGGGCGTCGCGGGGCGAGTGGCTCATGCGGCGAGGGTCGACCTAAGCCTGAATCACGTCAACCGCCGCGCGGCCTACCGCCCCGCCCGCTCCAGCGTCACCAGCACCAGATCATTCTGGCGCATCGGCAGGTCCAGGCTGAAATCACCCGTCGCGCCGATCGTGACCTTGCGGTCGATCTCGGGCTTGTCGGTGGTCATCGCGTCGAGATCGCGCACCTGCTCCGGGCTGAGGGTGGCCGGCGAGCCCATCGCCAGATAGGCGCTATAGGCGTCATTGGCGCGATAGCCGGTGCGCCGGGCCTGCAGGCGATAGACCCCCGCCTTCAGCCCGGTGAAGGTCGCCTGGACGGTCGGCGCGGCGGCGGCGGGCTGGACCCGCGTGTAGTAGGGCCGGTTGCTGAGCGCCTGGACCGGCTGCTCGAAATCCCAGACCAGGGCGGCGATCTTGCCGTCATCGACGGCGGCCAGCACCTCGGGGTCGCTGATGGGGATTTCCCGACCCTTCAAGGCGTTCAGGTACTTGTAGGCGAACCAGGCCGGCTTGCGGATTCCCTGGGGGTTGATCAGGCCAAAGCCGCCCTGGAACGGCGCCGTCGGCGGGCCGGGCTCTTCGAACAGGTCGCTGAACGTCCAGTAGCTCATGCCCTGGACCAGGCCCTTCACGCCCTTCAGCTTGGCCAGGATGTAGGCGGCGCTGTGATAGCTGTCATGGACCGGGTCGCGGGGCGTGTAGCTGGTGCTCCATTCGGTGAAATACAGCGGCAGGGTCGGGAAGGCCGAGGCGGCGATCTGCTCGCGCACCCGGCGCACGTCGCCAATGACCGCGTCAGCCGAGGGCGACAGCTTGGTGTCCTCCTTGCCGTTCTCGTCCAGGAAGCCGCCGTCGACGCCATAGGTGTGGGTGGTGACGAAGTCGATCGCCACGCCGTTGGCCTGGCAATAGGCCAGAAGCTCCGGAACCCAGGCCGCGCCGGCGGTCGAGGGACCGCCGACCTTCAGCGCCGGGTCGATGGCCTTGATGGTCTTCGAGGTGAGGGCGAAAAGGTCGAAATAGACCTTTTGATCGGCCTTTTCCCAGAAGCCGGCCAGGTTGGGCTCGTTCCAGACCTCGAAGAACCAGGTGCGGACCTGCGCCTCGCCGTAGCGGCCGAGCAGATGGCGGACGAAGGCGTCGATCAGGGCGGCCCAGTCGGCGAACACCGGATGCGAGGTGTTGCCCTTCCAGTAGAAGATGGTCTGGTCCGAGGTCTTCATCGCCGACGGCGTAAAGCCCAGCTCGATGAACGGCTTGATCCCCATGGCCAGCAGGCGGTCGTAGAGCTGGTCGATCTTCGTCCAGTCATAGACGATCTTGCCGTCGACCGCCTTCACCGTGCCCAGCACGTCGTGGAAGATGTCGTGGAAGCGCACGTATCGAAAGCCCAGTTCCCCGACGGCGGTCTTCAACTGGGCCAGGCTGTCCTCGCGCAGCAGGGTGCCGGGAAAGTCCGAGCCGATGGAGAGGTCGTAGAAGCGGTCCATCGGCGCGCTGGCGCGGGCGGCGTCGATGGTGATCCGGCGCGTCGTCGGAGCGGCTGCGGCGAGGGCCGGCGTCGCGGCGGCGGCGACCATCAGGTGGCGGCGGGACAGCATGCGGGTCTCCTCCTCGTTGGACCTTTGAAAAAGCCCCCGGGATCGCTCCCGAGGGCCTTGGTCTCTAGTGGTTATGCCTGGGCAGCTTGGCGGCCAGGTCCTGGTACTTGACCGCGAACTCCAGCACCCCGCCGGTCTCCAGCTGGCCCGTATGGGCGCGGTAGATTTCCTGCCACGGGGTTATGGTTTCCGGTACGGGCGGCAGGCCTTCCTTGCGGCGTTCGGCGATGGTCGCCTCGTCGACCAGGGCGTCGCAGCGGCCGGTATTGAGGTCGATGCGGATGGTGTCGCCGGTGCGCAGCCACGACAGGCCGCCGCCAATCGCGCTTTCGGGCGAGGCGTTGAGGATCGAGGGGCTGTCGGCGGTGCCCGACTGGCGGCCGTCGCCAAGCGTCGGCAGGCTCATGATGCCGCGCTTCAGCAGGGCGTCCGGCGGCTGCATGTTGACCACCTCGGCCGAGCCGGGCCAGCCGATCGGACCCGCGCCCCGGATCACCAGGATGCAGTGCTCGTCGATGTTGAGGGCCGGGTCGTTGATCCGGGCGTGATAGTCGCCCGACCCGTCGAACACGATGGCGCGGGCCTCGAAGATGTCTTCCTGGCCGGGCTTGGAGAGGTAGCGGGCCCGGAAGTCGGCGCCGATGACGCTGGACTTCATGATCGCGAAATCGAACAGATTGCCCTTCAGCACCAGGAACCCGGCCTTCTCGGCCAGCGGCTGGGCGTAGGGGAAAATCACCTCGCGGTCCTTGGTCTCGCGACCCTCGAGGTTCTCCGCCATGGTCTTGCCGGTGACGGTCAGGACGTCGCCGTGCAGGCGGCCGTTCTGCAGCAGCTCCCACAGCACGGCGGGGGCGCCGCCGGCCCGGTGGAAGCGCTCGCCCAGATACTTGCCGGCCGGCTGCATGTTGACGATCAGCGGGATGTCATAGGCCTTGCGCCAGTCGTCGGCGGTGACTTCGAGCCCGGCGTGGCGGGCCATGGCCGCGATATGCGGCTGGGCGTTGGTCGAGCCGCCGGCGGCCGCCACCAGGGCGATGGCGTTCTCGAACGCCTTCTGGGTCAGGATGTCCTTGGGCTTGATGTCCTCATAGGCCAGGTCGACGATCCGCTGGCCGGTGCGATAGGCCATCTGGCCGCGCTCGCGATAGGGGGCCGGGATGGCCGCGCAGCCGGTCAGGGAAAGGCCCAGGGCTTCGGCCACGGCGTTCATGGTCGAGGCCGTGCCCATGGTGTTGCAGTGGCCGGCCGAGGGGGCGCTGTCGGCGGCGCGCTGGATGAACTCGTCCTCGTTGATCTCGCCGGCCGCCAGCTTGCGACGCGAGCGCCAGATGACCGTGCCCGAACCGACCAGTTCGCCGTCGTGCCAGCCGTCCAGCATCGGACCGCCCGATAGCACGATGGCCGGGATATTGACCGTGGTGGCGGCCATGATCCCGGCCGGCGTGGTCTTGTCGCAGCCGGTGGTCAGGACCACGGCGTCGATCGGATAGCCGTGCAGGGTCTCGACCAGGCCCAGATACGACAGGTTGCGGTCCAGCGCCGCCGTCGGGCGACGGCAGTTCTCGAAGATCGGATGGACCGGGAACTCCATCGGAATGCCGCCGGCGTCACGGATCCCGTCCCGGACCCGGGTGACCAGGTCCAGGTGGATGCGATTGCACGGCGAGATGTCACTGCCGGTCTGGGCGATGCCGATGATCGGCTTGCCGCTGCGCAGCTCCTCCGGCGTGATCCCGTAGTTCATGAAGCGCTCCAGATAGAGCGCGGTCATGTCGATATGGTCCGGGTTATCGAACCAGTCGCGGGACCGGAACCGGCGGGGCGTGCGATCAGCCAAGGCGAACCTCGTATTGGGGCTGGCCGGCCACATCGACCGGAACGGCGAACAGTCCGCCGGCCAGTGGGTACTGGGCCAGGGTTTCGTCGCTCAGGCCCTTGCGGGCGGTGGTGAAATAAAGGGTCTTCAGGTCAGGGCCGCCGAAGCAGGGCTTGGTGACGTTGGGCGCGGGCAGTTCGATCCGATCGACAGCCTCGCCGGTCGGCGAGAAGCGCACGGCCCCGAAGCCGCCCCACAGGGCCGTCCAGACGTGGCCTTCGGCGTCGACCACCGACCCATCGGGCCAGGCGCCTTCGATGCCGATCTTCACGAAGCCGCGCTTGTTCGACAGCGCGCCGTCCTCGGCCAGATCATAGGCCCAGATCGTCTTTTCCAGCGTGTCGGTGTGATAGAACGTCTTGCCGTCTGGCGAGACGCAGGGGCCGTTGGTGATGCAGATGTCCTTGTCCATCTTGGCCACGCCTTCGGCGTCCATGCGATAGAGCGCGCCGCTCTTGGCCTCTTCGGCGTCGTGCATGGTGCCGAACCACAGGCGGCCGGCCGCGTCGACCGTGGCGTCGTTGGGACGGTTGCCCAGCTCGGCCGGCTCGACCTCGATGATCGGCTTGAAGCCCATGAACGGGTGGAAGCGGTGAAGGCCCGTCTTCAGGCCGGCGACGAATCCGCCGTCCCTCAGGGGCGCCAGGAAAGTCACCTGATCAGGCGCGTTGAAGCTCTGCTGGTCGCCGGTGGCCGGATCGTAGTGATGGACCCGATGGCCCTTGATGTCGACGAACCACAGGGCGTCGCGGTGCCAGATCGGGCCTTCGCCGAGGGTGGCCTTGACGTCCCAGACGCAGGTGGCGGCGGTGCTCATATGATAGAATCCTGCTCAACAACGAAGCGTCGGTGATAACCTCCCCAGGGCGTCTGGGCCACCTCCCCGAACAGAGAGGTGGAGCGGTTTTCGCCGACGCCTACCGCCAGCCGGCGTCGATCCAGTACTCATGGCCGGTGCAGAGCGCCGCATCGTCAGAGGCCAGGAACAGCACCAGGGACGCGATGTGGTCGGGGACCAGGCGGCCCTTCAGGCACTGGGCCGCGACGATCTCGGCCTCGCCTTCCGGCGTGTACCACTTCTCCTGGCGCTTGGTCTTGACGTTGCCGGGCACCACGCAGGTGACGCGGATGTCGTCGGGACCCAGCTCGCGGGCCAGGGCCCGGGTCATGCCCTCGATGCCCGCCTTGGCGGTTTCGTAGAGGACCAGATCCTCCAGGCCCAGGTGCCAGCTGATCGAGCCGAAATTGATGATCGCCCCGCCGCCGCGCTTGGCCATGCCCGGCGCGACCGCCTGGGCCGCGAACAGCATGTGGCGCAGATTGACGCCGATGCGGTTGTCCCAATAGGCGGGCGTGATGTCGGCCAGCTTGTGGCGGTCGTCATTGCCGGCGTTGTTGACTAGCACGTCGATGTCGCCGATTTCGGCCAGGGTGGCCTTCAGGCCTTCCAGGTCCATCAGGTCGCAATGCTTGTAGACCGGCGCGATGGCCGCGTTCGGCGAAAGCTGGGCGACCAGGGCCTGGGAATCCTCATCGACGATGTCGAGGAAGATCACTTCGGCGCCCTGGCGCACGAAGCCGGTGGTCAGGCCGGCGCCGATTCCGCTACCGCCGCCGGTGACGACGACGCGTTTGCCCTTGAGGCTGGGATAGATGGCTGAGGACATTCGGCTTACGACCACGAATACGAGGTTTTGGTCTGGGTGAAGAACTCGACCGCCGCGAAGCCCTGCTCGCGGGCGCCGTAGCTGGAGCTCTTCGAACCGCCGAACGGCACGTGATAGTCGACCCCGGCCGTGGCCAGGTTGACCATGGTCATGCCGGCCTTGGCGTGGCGCTGGAAGTGACGCGCGTACTTCAGCGAGGTGGTGGCGATGCCGGCCGACAGGCCAAACTCGACGCCGTTGGCGACCTCCAGGGCTTCCTCGTAGTCCTTGACCCGGATGGTCGAGGCGACGGGGCCGAAGACTTCCTCGTTGTTGATCCGCATGTTGCGGTCGGTGTCGGCGATCAGGGTCGGCTGCACGTACCAGCCGGGGTTTTCCAGCTTCAGGCGCTGGCCGCCGGTGACGATGCGGCCGCCTTCGCCGGTGGCGATGTCGATATACTTGTACGACGTCTCCATCTGGTCTTCGGAGACTGCCGGGCCGATCTGGGTGTTGGCGTCCAGGGCGTCGCCCACGCGCAGGGCGGCGATCTTCTCGGCCAGCAGGGCCACGAACCTGTCGTGGATGCCGTCGGTGACGATCAGGCGCGAGCTGGCGGTGCAGCGCTGGCCGGTGGCGAAGAACGAACCGTCCAGGGCGATGGCGACGGCGCGCTCCAGGTCGGCGTCGTCCAGCACGATCAGCGGGTTCTTGCCGCCCATCTCGAGCTGCACGCGGGCCTGGCGGGCCACGGCGGCGGCGGCCACCTGGGCGCCCACGCCCTGCGAGCCGGTGAACGAGACGCCGTCAACGTCCTTGTGCTTGATCAGGGCGTCGCCCATCGCGCCGCGACCGAACAGCATGTTGAACACGCCGGCCGGAGCGCCGCATTCCTGCATGATGTCCGCCAGCACCGAAGCCGTGGCCGGCGTCGGGCCGGCGGGCTTGATGACCACGGTGTTGCCGAAGGCGAGGGCGGGCGCCGCCTTCCAGGCCGGGATGGCGATCGGGAAGTTCCAGGGGGTCACCAGACCGAACACGCCGACGGCCTGGCGATAGGTCTGGATCTCGACGCCGGGGCGGGTGCTTTCCAGGTTCTGGCCGTGGCGGCGCAGGGCCTCGCCGGCGAAATACTTGAAGATGCGGCCGGCGCGGACGGTCTCGCCGATGCCCTCGGGCAGGGTCTTGCCCTCTTCACGGGCCAGCAGGCGGCCGATGTCGGCGCTGCGGGCGATGATGGTCGAGCCCACCTTGTCCAGCAGGTCCGAGCGGACTTCCGGCGAGCTTTCCGACCAGGCGGGGAAGGCCTTCTTGGCGGCGCTGACAGCGGCGTCGACCTCGGCCGAGCCGCCGTTGGGCACCATGGCGACCACGTCATTGGTGTTGGACGGGTTCAGGCTTTGCGTTGGGGCGTCGGAGGCGACGCGTTCGCCGCCGATATAGTGGCGCAGGGTATCGGTCATGGCCGAGGTCCTCTGGATATGGATTTAGAGCAGGCCGCGGCCGGCCAGATTGCGGATGAGGGCTGAGATGCCGAACGTCCAGGGCTTGGCCTGATCGCAGGTGGTCACCTCGTTCTCGAGGACGCCCAGCCTGGGCGTCGAGACGCGCACGCGGTCGCCGACCTTGTGGGTAAAGCCCTGGCCGGCCGTGTCGCGGTCCTGGATCGGGGCGAACATGGTGCCCAGGAACAGGGCGAAGCCGTCGGGGTATTGGTGCTGCTTGCCGAACGCCTGTGCGGCCAACACGGCCGGGTCGCGGCTGATCAGGCTCATGTTGGAGTGGCCATCCAGCACGAAGTTGTCACGGCCGGTGATCTTCAGCTCGACCTCGGCCGAGCGCACGTCGTCGAGGCTGAAGCCGTCGTCGAACAGGCGCACGAACGGGCCGATCGCGCACGAGGCGTTATTGTCCTTGGCCTTGCTGAGCAGCAGGGCCGAGCGGCCTTCGAAGTCGCGCAGGTTGACGTCATTGCCCAGCGATGCGCCCCGGATATTGCCCGACCCGTCGCACAGCAGCACGACTTCCGGCTCGGGATTGTTCCAGTGGCTGTCGGAGCGGACGCCGACCTGGTCGCCCCAGCCCATCGACGACAGGGTCGGGCCCTTGGTGAAGATCTCGGCGTCGGGGCCGATGGCGACCTCGAGGTACTGCGACCACAGGCCGTCCTTGATCAGGGTCTGCTTCAGGCGCTCGGCGCCCTCCGAGCCCGGATCGACGCTGCGCAGGTCGCCGCCCATGCTCTCGGACAACTGCTCGCGGATCTTCAGGGCGGCGGCGGCGTCGCCCCGGGCGCGCTCTTCGATCACCCGCTCCAGGGTCGAGACGGCGAAGGTGACGCCGGCGGCTTTCAGGCATTGCAGATCGACGGGCGCCAGCAGCTTGGCGGCGGCTTCGCCCTTGGGATCTTCCCAGACGGGACGCAGATCCAGCGCTTCCAGCGGGCCCTTGTCTTCGCCGCGCGGGATCACCGCGCCGGGCGTGTAGGCGTTCATCAGGTCGGCGACGGTGGGGGCGACCTTCGACATGTCCTCGACACGTCCGCCGCGCACCAGCACGGGGGTCGGGCCATCGCCGAAATCAACCCGGCCCAGCAGGGTCGCGTCTTGCCAGTCATCCGGAAGGAATTGCGTCACGCCCACGGCGTCGTCTCCCCGTCTCAAGCGTCTGGCTAAAGCCGCGCTCGTTCATGTCCGCGCACTTGTTAGCGCTAACATGCGGGGGCGCGCAAGCGGGATATGACCCTCTCCCGGAGGGAGAGGGAGGGCCCGCGCTTGCGTGGGAGGGTGAGGGGTTACGGCGTCCGGACGGAGCGGGCCGGAGCCTCCGCCGGCGGCGTAACCCCTCACCCTCCCACCGCTGCGCGGCGGGCCCCTCCCTCTCCCTCCGGGAGAGGGATTTAACCCTTCGGCGCCGGCCCGCTCGAAGCCCGCACGATCAGCGTGTGCGGATGCATCAGTTGTCTCGGTTCGCCGGTTCCGTCGCGCTTGCGGCGGATCTCTTCCAGCACCAGGTCCACGGCCGCGCGGGCCATGGCGGCGATCGGCTGGTGCACCGTCGTCAGGGCCGGCCAGATGTTGGCGGCGATCGAGGTGTCGTCGAAGCCGACGATCGAGACATCGCCCGGCACGTCCAGGCCCAGGCGATGAGCCAGGCCTGCGGCGGCGGCGGCCATGTCGTCGTTGCAGGCGAAGATCGCGGTGGGACGCACGTCGCTGGACAGCAGCCGCTCGGCCGCCTCAAGTCCCGAGCGATAGGTGAAATAGCCCTGCTCGACCCGCACGTCCTCCATCGGAATGCCGGCGGCCTTCAGGGCGGTCATGAAGCCGTCCAGGCGCTGCTGGCTCACCGTCTGGTTGGGGTGGCCCTTGATGAAGCCGAACCGCTTGTGGCCCAGGCTCAGCAGGTGCTGGGTCAGCTCGTAGGCGGCCGCCTCGTTGTCGATGCGGATGGTGGCCATGTCGGTGCTGGTCATGCCCGGCGCGACGCCGACGGCGGCGGCGCCGGCGGCCTTGACCTCGGCCAGGACCTGCGGGGATTCACACAGCGGCGGCGGCAGGATCAGTCCGTCGACGCCGGTCTTCAGCAGTCGGGTCAGGGTGGCGCCGGCCAGTTCGGGCTCGGCGCACTTCTCGATCACCACCTGGGCGCCGGTGCGGCTGCTCTCGTCCAGGGCGCCGACCAGGAACTCCGACAGATAGCCCGTCGAGGGGTTGTCATACAGCAGGCCGATGCGGAACGGGGCCGAGCCGGCCAGGCTGCGGGCCGCCGGATTGGGCGCGTAGTTGAGGTCGGTGATGGCCTGCTCGACCAGCGCCCGCGTCTCTTCCTTGACGGTGGTCTCGCGGTTGATGACCCGCGAGACAGTCATGGGCGACACACCCGCGCGGGCCGCGACATCGCGGATCGTCGCGCTCTGGGTGGAGCGGCGCCTCTGGCGTTCCGTCGGTTCTCTCATGAATGGTCCCGTCCTTTGGCGCGAGAGACTAGACCGTTTCGGCGCGCCAGTGGAAGACGGGTGCGAAGAGGGCCTTCTCGTCATGGGAGGCGGATGGAGGAAACCGGCATGACGCCCTTCGGTGCGCTCATTCTCACCGGCGGCGGCTCGCGTCGCATGGGGCAGGACAAGGCCGATCTGGACTGGGGCGGCGCCCGGGCGGTGGATCGCGTGGCGGACCTGGCCCGCGCGGTCGGGGCCCAGCCCGTGATGACGGTCGGGACGGACCTGGGTTTGCCGTGGGTTCCCGATCCCGAGCCGGGCGCGGGACCGGTCGGCGGCCTGCTGGCGGGCGTCGCGGCCTTGCGGGACTTGGGCGTCGAACGCGCGCTGATCCTGGCCGTGGACGCGCCGACGCTGACGACTGGCGATCTGGCGCCGTTGCTGGCGGCGCAGGCGCCGGGCGCGGCCTATGAGGGCCTGCCGCTGCCGATGGTTCTGATGGTGTCAGCCCTGCCGGACGGCGCGGAAGCGGGATGGCCGCTGCGGCGGCTGGTCGAGCGCGCGGGGCTTATGGCGGTCGCCGTTCCGGCCGGGGCCGAGGCGCGGCTGCGAGGCGCCAATACGCCGGAAGAGCGTGCGCGGCTCATTCAAAACGCGTCTCCACCCCTTCGTGGGGATCGAGCGGGCTGACTAGTAGACGTCGCGCCGATAGCGCCCTTCGTCCGTCAGTCGCTCCAGGGCTTCGGCGCCCAGCGTCTCGACCAGCGCCGCGTGCACCTCGCGCGACATCCCTTCCAGCGACCCGCAGACCATGAGGCTGGCCCCGGCCGCCACCCAGGCCCTCACGTCGTCGGCGGCTTCGAGCAGGCGATGTTGCACGTAGAGCCGCTCGGCCTGGTCGCGGGAAAAGACGAGATCCAGGCGCTCCAGGACCCCCGTTCCGAGCCAGCCGGAGAGTTCGTCGGCGTGCAAGGCGTCATGGGCCGAGGTTCGTTCGCCAAACAGCAGCCAGTTTCGACCTCGCCCCGCAGCGGCGCGGGCCTTGAGGTGGGCGCGCAGGCCGGCCAGGCCCGTGCCCGCGCCGATCAGGATCATCGGGGCGTCGCCGTCCGGCGCGTGGAAGCTGCGGTTGACCCGCACCCGGGCGTCGATCGTCGCGCCTTCGGGGGCGAAGCGGCACAGCCAGCCTGAGCCGAGGCCGGGCTTGCCATCCGCGCGGGACGCGAGGCGAACGATCAGCTCGGCGCCGCCGTCGGCCGGCAGCGAGGCGATGGAATATTCGCGATGGGGCAGGGCGGTCAGCCTTTCCAGAACCGCGTCGCCGGGCAGGCCGACCAGGGTCTCGGCGTCGTGAGGCAGGCGGCGCGTTGAAAGCGCCTCGGCCATGGTGGTCGGCAGGTCGAGCCGCGCGATCAGCGCCGCGACCTCGGCCGGATCGTTGCGCGGGCCGATCTCGAGGATGTCTCCCGCCTGCCAGGTCACCGCGCGGTCCGAAGGTTCGAGCCGGATGCGCCAGGCCTCTCCGCCGGGGCTGCCGGCGTTGAGCAGGCGGCGTTCATCCAGTGTCCAGTCGCCATAGGCGGGCAGGCTCCAGTCGGGCGCGTCGGTCTGGCCGGTCAGGCCGCCCAGATGCGCCTGCCAGTGACGCAGGGCGGCCTCGTCGCCGTCATCGACCTCGACGCGATCGAACAGGGACGCGGCCCCGCGCTGGGCCAGCCAGACGTCGAGGGCGCGGCCAAAGGCGCAGAAGTTGGCGTATTCGGTGTCGCCCAGGGCCAGCACGCCATAGCGCAGGGCCGACAGGTCGGGCGCGGCGCTCATCACGTCGCGGATGAAGGCGCGGGCCGTGTCGGGGGCGTCGCCTTCGCCCGTGGTGCTGACCACGAACAGGGCCCGACCGGCGGCGGACAGGTCGGCGGCGGTGACGGTCGAAAGGTCGCGCAGGGTGACGGGGACGCCGCCGGCGGTCAGGGCCCTGGCGGTGGCGAGGGCCAGTTCTTCGGCCAGGCCGGTCTGGCTGGAAAAGGCGACCAGCACCGGTTCGCCGGCGCCGCTGGCCAGGGCGGCGGCCGGCGGCGGTCGGCCTGGCGGCGCAGACCCTGGCGAGCGGCGAGACCGACTGCGCGCCGTCCACCAGGGCCACCGCGCCGGCGGCCAGGTGGCGGCGGGTCTCTGGATCCAGGGTCGACAGGTCGATCATGCGTCGAGCATGGCCTGCAGGGCCGGCGACAGGCGTTCTTCCAGGTTCTTGCCTCTGCGGCTGACAATCAGGGCCGGCAGGTCGTGGGTGGCGGCGAAGGTCAGTGCGGCGTCGGGACCCATCACTGTCAGGGCCGTGGCCCAGGCGTCGGCGTCGATGCAGGCGGGCGCCAGCACCGTGACGCTGACCACGCCATGGTCGCTGGGCGCGCCGGAGGCTGGATCCAGGGTGTGGGCGTAGCGCTTGCCGTCATGGTCGAAGAAGCGGCGATAGTCGCCGGACGTAGCGACCGACAGGCCATGCAGGGCCACGACGGTGCGCAGGGCGTCATTGGCGGTCGGGGGGCGTTCCAGCTCCACCCACCACGGCTGGCCGTCGGGCTTGGCGCCGGTCCCCCGCAGTTCGCCGCCCACCTCGACGAGGTAGGATTTCACGCCGGCCCGCTCCAGGGCGGCGGCGGCCTGGTCGACCCCGAAGCCCTTGGCGATGCCGTTCAGGTCCAGGCGCAGGCCGCCGGGCTGGAACAGGGCGTCGCCGTCCAGGACCAGGCGCTTCCACCCTCCGGCCGCGCGGGCCGTTTCGATGGCGGCGGACGAGGGCGGCTCGCCCGGGAACGGGCGGGGGCCAAAGCCCCAGAGGTCGGTCAGGGCGCCAAGGGTCGGATCGAAGGCGCCGTCGGTCGCCTCGGCGATGGCGATCGCGCGGCGCAGCACCACGGCCATGCCGGCGGGCAGGGCCGTCCAGCCTCCGACCGGCGAGCGGTTGTAGCGCGACAGGTCCGACAGCGGCTCCCACGGGCTCATCTCGGCGACCACGGCGTCGAGGGCGCGCTGGACCATGGCGGTCAGGGCCGGGACATCGGCGGCGGGCTGGGCTGTCAGCTTCACCGACCAGGTCGTGCCCATGGTCTTGCCCGTCAGGGCGTGGACCACGCCGCCCAGCGGGCGGGCGGGCGGATCGGTGAGGAGAGGGACGAGGACGCGGGTCATTCAACGCTCAACAAATCCTGGCATCCCGGCTCGCCGCTGCTGCGCGGCGGCCGGGATGCCAAGCTATCAGGGCCGCTGCGCTTCGAGCGTGGCGGTGTAGCTGGCGCTGAAGCCGTTGCCGGCCAGGGCGGTGACCGGGGCGGGAGGACCGCCGGCCGGAGCGCCGGGCGCGCCACCGGGGCCGCCCATGCCAGGACCACCAGGCCCGCGACCGCCGGTCTCGCCGCCGCGCGCGGTGGCGTTGATCCAGTACATGCCGGCTTCCGGCAGGGTCACCTTGAAGCTGCCGTCGGCGCCGGTCTTGACCTTGATCTCGCCGGGAGTCGCGCGCCAGCGGGCCCCGCCGGGGACGAGGGTCACGTCCAGGTCGGCGGCGGGCTTGCCGTCCAGCACGAACTTGAAGGTCGCCGCCTCGGTGGCGACGATGTCGTTGGGGTGGGTCACCGGAACCAGTTCCAGGCCCTTGCCGGTGGGCTTCAGCGACTCGGTGGTCGGCTTGTCGCGGGTGACGAAGGTCTCGTTGCGGTTTGAGCCCTTGATCGTCTTCAGGTCGGTCGCGCCGGCCGGAACCTGCTTGGCGAAGTCGTCGGCGCTGCCGCGGAAGCGCTTGATCTCGCCGTTTTCCGTCCAGATGGCCTGAACGCTGTTGCTGGCGCTGACGATCTTGTAGGTGCCCGGCTGGGTCAGTTGGACGTCGAAGGTCGAGCGGAACTGGCCGGTCGAGACGTTCTGCAGCTTCACGATCGAGCCGTCCGGCGCGATGGCGACCACGCCGTCGACGCGCATCGGGCGATGGTCGGGATAGAACAGCTCGTTGGAGATGGCGGCGTCGACCGTCACCCACGAGCCGTCGCCCGACAGCACGGTGAACGAGGGCACCATCCAGCCGCGGTGGGCGCTGGCGGAAAGCGGCAGGGCCAGGGCGAGGCCGGCGGCCGCGACGGCGAAGAGACGGGTCTTCAGGGACATCGGTTTTCTCGCTTACTTGACGAAGACGGTGACGGCGCCGAGTTCGGCCGCGCCCTTGGCGGTGGCCGGCTTGCCGGGCTTGCCCCAGACGAAGGGCACGCGGACGGCTTCATGGCCGCCCACTTCGCGCGCGGCCTCGACCACCAGGTTATATTGGCCGGGCTTGAGGTCCTTGAGCGCGCCCTTGGCGCCGCTGAACACCAGCTTCTGCGGGCCGGGCGCGCGGGTGGCGCCGCTGATCCCGTCGGCGGGAAAGGTCATCTCGCGGCCGGCCTTGCGCCACCACTGGCGCATGTCCTTCAGCCACTTGGTGCCGTGGTCTTCCTTGGAGTCGGCGTCGTACCAGATCGCCAGGGTGCCGGCGGCGGTGGCGTCGGGGTTTTCGATCCAGATCGTCACATACGGCTTGTGGTACTCGGCGACCGACAGGCGCGGCACCTCGACGGTGACGTTGAGATCGGCGGCCAGGGCCGGGGCGGCGCTGATCGCGGCGCCGGCAAAGGTTAGCAGAGAGACGGAACGCTTCACGGATTTCACCTCAGAGGTGGACGAAAAGGATGACGAGGATGACGGGCGCAGCCAGACCGGCGGCCACCAGCGGCCAGGTCAGGGGGCGGGCGCGGGCATGGAACTGCAGCAGGATCAGGCCGGTGACCGTGAAGATCACGCAGGCGGCGGCGAAGATGTCGATGAACCACGACCACGCCTTGCCGGTGTTGCGGCCCTTGTGCAGGTCGTTGAGCAGGCTAACCGCGCCGCGCGTGGTCTTTTCGTGCTCGACGGCGCCGGTCTCGCGGTCGATCGACAGCCAGGCGTCGCCGCCGGGGCGGGCCAGGGCGACATAGACCTCGGCGTCGGACCATTCGCCCTCGCGACCGGCGATGTCGGCGCCGACGGCCTTGTCCAGCCAGCGCTCCAGCTTCAGGGGCAGGGGGCGCTTGCCCTCGACCGGGCCCTTGGCCAGGTCGGCCAGCATCTCGGGCGGCAGGGTCGCCTTGCGGCTGACCACCACCGGCTTGGCCTCGATCTGGCCGGCATGGTTCAGGGTGATCCCGGTGATCGAAAACAGCAGCATGCCGATCAGCGACAGGGCCGCGCTGATCCAGTGCCACTGGTGCAACTGTCTTTAGCCAGAAGGAACGGCGATGCTGGGCGGTCGACACGGGTGAGGGAAACCTTGGATCGGATACCGGGAACGAGGTGCGGCTCGTCCATACTTGAGAACGAATTGCAGTTACAAGAGGCGAGATCGCATCGCCGTGTTGCTGGATGATTTCAGCCTCGGGTGGCGTCACCCGGCGATGATCCGGCCCGGCTTAAGGGCATGTCTGGAGCAAACACTGTCGCAAGGGAGCCAGGGTCGGCCAGAGCAGGGGGGACATGGGCGCTCTGGCCGACCGGCAGGTCGGCGGAACTGGCGGGTTCACCGGCGGAGGAAGCTTCCGACTTTCGCCAAAGGGAAACAATCAGGGGGCGTCGCTTAAGGGATTCCCCTGGTCACGCCTTGGGCAACGACCGAAAAAGGGGGGCTCCGGACTCTCGACAAGCCCCGTTCGAGGGACGAAACATGCCCCTCTGATCCGCCGGGCGCACGCCGGCGGGCCGCATTGGGGTGTTTCGTGAAAGCGCTGTTCTTCTCCGTATCGGTTCTGACCCTGGCCTGCACGGCCGCCGTCGCCCAGCCTCTGCCGCAGCCGTCGGCCCCGACTCCGCCGATCCCGGCCGCCCGCGACATTCCCTATCCGGGCACGCTGAAGCTGTCGGTCGACGCCACGGATCTGCAGCGCAAGATCTTCGACATCCGCGAGACCATCCCCGTCGCCAAGGCGGGCAAGTTCACGATCTACTATCCGCAGTGGGTTCCGGGCGGTCACTCGCCGCGCAATGACCTCGACAAGATGGCCGGCCTGGTGATCACCGCCAATGGCAAGCGCCTGGCCTGGACCCGCGACCCGGTCGAGGTGTTCGCCTTTCACGTCGACGTGCCGGCGGGCGTGAGCGAGCTGCAGCTCAGCTATCAGTTCCTGTCGCCCGTCGAGGCCAAGGTTGGCCGTCAGGTGATGACGCCCGACATCGTCAACGTGCAGTGGCTGCAGATGGGCTTCTATCCCGCCGGCTATTTCACCCGCCAGATTCCGGTCGAGGCCAGCGTCAAGCTGCCCGAAGGCTTCAAGTTCGCCACCGCGCTGGAAACCGCCAGCACCGACGGCCAGACGACCACCTTCAAGGTCACGCCCTTCGAGACCCTGGTCGACCTCGCCGCATGTCCGCCGGCCGCTATTTCAAGTCGGTCGACCTGGATCCGGACGGCCCGGCCCGTGTGCGTCTGAACATGGTCGCCGACCGCCCCGAACAGCTGGACTTCAAGCCCGAGCAGATCCAGATTCACAAGGACCTGGTGCAGCAGGCCTACAAGCTCTACGGCAGCCACCACTACGACCACTATGACTTCCTGGTGGCCGTGTCGGACCAGCTGGGCGGCATCGGCCTGGAGCATCACCGCTCCAGCGAGAACAATGTCGGCCCCAAATACTTCCAGGACTGGGACAAGGGCGCGGTCGGCCGCGACCTGCTGGCCCACGAATACACCCACTCGTGGAACGGCAAGTTCCGCCGCGGGGCCGACCTCTGGACCCCCACCCTCAACACCCCGATGCGCGACAGCCTGATGTGGGTCTATGAGGGGCAGACCCAGTATTGGGGCAATGTGCTGGCCGCCCGCTCGGGCCTGCACAACAAGCAGCAGAGCCTGGACGCCCTGGCGATGACGGCGGCCCTCTATGACAACCGCCGCGGCCGCGACTGGCGCAACGTGGCCGACACCACCAACGATCCGATCATCGCCAACCGCAAGCCGCTGTCTTGGGTCAGCTATCAGCGCAGCGAAGACTACTATTCCGAAGGCCAGCTGGTGTGGCTCGACGCCGATACCCTGATCCGCGAGAAGACCGGCGGCAAGAAGTCGCTCGATGATTTCGCCAAGGCCTTCTTCGGTGTCGATAGCGGCTCGTTCGTGCCCCACACCTACACCTTCGAGGACGTGGTCAAGACGCTGAACGACGTCACCCCCTATGACTGGACCAGCTTCCTGAAGACCCGCATCGAGGGCCTGTCGGAGCGCGCGCCGCTGGATGGCCTGACCCGGGGTGGCTACAAGCTGGTCTATACCGACACGCCGACCGACTTCTTCAAGACGGCCGAGACCAAGGGCAAGATCGTCAACCTGTCCTATTCGCTGGGCTTCACAGTCGGCGCCGCCGGCCTGCTGACGGGCGTGCAATGGGATGGTCCGGCCTTCAAGGCAGGCCTGACCCAGGGGCAGACCATCGTGGCCGTCAATGGCGAAACCTATGACGCCGACAAGCTGAAGGACGCTGTGAAGGCGGCCGCCAAGCCCGAAGGCCAGCTGGTGGAGCTGCTGATCAAGGACGGCGAGCGCTACCGTATGGTCAAGATCGACTGGCGCGGCGGCCTTCGCTATCCGCGCCTGGAGCGCATCGCCGGGACCCCGGCGCGCCTGGACGACATCATCACCGCTCGAAAATAGGCCCGCGCGGCGTCTTGTCGCGGGTCGGTATCCGACTTGCGACAAAATGCCGGATGGTCCCGCCCGGAGCGGCGGGATTAGGGTTGGGAACGTTCAAAATTCCCTCATTGAACGCCCCTAGAAGCTGCAACGGGCCCGCCGCCGCGGCGGGCCTTCTCTCTCTTTTGGGTTTGCGGTTGAGTTTGGCGTCTTTCAGGTTGTACTGATCTGTTTGCGTCCCTGGGGTGTTTTCGCGCGCATCTGCGAAAAGAGCGGCGCGCGAGGCGCATCGCATGAGTGGCGTTTTTTCGGTTCCGCTGGTCGCCGTCGCGATCGCCCAGACCGTCGCCGCGTCTCCAGACACCCCGTCCAGTCAGGTCGCCGATGTGGTGGTCACCGCCGAGCGTCCGGCGGTGGTCGAGCAGATCGATCGGCGTGTTCACGACATCGCTGGAGATCCCCTGGTCCAGACGACCTCGGTCCTGGACATCCTGGGCAAGCTGCCTTCGGTCACCGTGACGCCAACGGGAACGGTCCAGTTGCTGGGCGCGTCCGGCGTGAAGGTGCTGATCGACGGCAAGCCACCGCTCAACGCCGATCAGGAGCTGAAAAATCTGCTGGGGTCGGATGTCGATCGCATCGAGGTGATGACCAATCCCTCGGCGCGTTATGCCTCGGACGGCGGTGCGGGCATCATCAACATCATCACCCGCAAGCGGCGCCGGCCGGGGCTGTCGGGGTCTCTGATGACCAGCGGCGACAGCCTTGGCGCGGGGCGCGTCACGGCCTCGCCGACCTGGACCTTCGGCAAGTGGTCGGTGGGCCTGACGGCCAGCGCCTCGCACAGTCGCAACGAGAACGACCGCCGCCGTCTGCGTCAGATCCTGCAAGGCGGAACCGTCGTCTCGACGATTGAGGAGACCACCGACTCCTTGTCGCGCGATGACTCCGGCTCGGCCAAGCTGCGGCTCGGCTACAAGCCGGATGACCGGCAAAGCTGGACCCTGACGCTCGAGGATTTCGAGGCGTCCGGCCCCGCGCGTGAAGAGACGCGTTTTGCCTCCGGCGACGCGGGCTTCGCGCCTTACAGAGAGATCGAAACGGGGGACAACACGGTCAGCGACCGTGAAATCGACCTCGGCTATGAGTGGACCGGAAAGCAGCCGGGAGAGACGCTCACCCTGGATGCGGCGATGTCCGCGTTCCTGTGGAAGCGGCCAACGGTGACCCGGGACGAGTTCGACGATCCGGGGCTGTCCGCGCGGCGCTATGATCTGGCCACGCGCTGGGACCAAGAGAAGAAAAGCCTCAAGGTCGACTACCAGCGGCCACTGCCCGGAAAGCGATTGCTGTCGGTCGGCGGCTCGTGGGAACGCGAGGATCAGGATTCGCAGCGCTCGTCCCATGTGGTTGCGGGCGTTTTCAGTCCCTCGCGCAGCTATGATCTTGCGATCGACGCCCGACGCGGTCTCGGCGCCGTCTATGCGACCCTTCAGGTCCCGCTGGGCAAATGGACGGTCCTGCCGGGCGTTCGCTACGAGGCCCAAAGCACCGACGTCCGATCCCAGGGCGCCTTGGGCCATAACAAGGACAGCGGCTGGCGGCCCAGCCTTCATCTGGACCGCGCCTTGGGCGAAGGCGTGAAGCTGAAGCTGAGCTACGTGCAGCGGGTGGACCGCCCGGGGATCTCCGATCTGGACCCCTCGATCCAGTATTACGGCCCCAACCAGGCCTGGGGCGGCAATCCCGACCTCAAGCCTTCGCCCACCCAGTCGTATGAGGGGCAGATCACGATCGACCGCCACGGGCGTGAGCTTGGTCTGACCGTCTATGACCGCGAGACCCGGCGCACGCTGTCCAGTTTTACCCGCCTGACCGCCGAGGGAATAAGCCTGACGACGCAGATCAACGCCGGGGAGGAGACCCATCGCGGCGTGGAGGTGTCGGTGCGCGGAAAGCTCGGACCCCACTGGAAATACGCCACGACCGCCAATCTCTTCCAGGCCCGCACCACGGTTCTGGAGGGTGGGGTGTTCGCGACGGACGAGCAGCTCAACCGATCCGGCAATCTGCAGATCGACTACAAGGCGCCGGAAGGAAAGACCGCCAATCAGGTCCAGTTTTCGATCCGCTATTCCGGTCCTGAACGGACCCTGCAGGGTGACACCAAGGCCAATATCTATGCCGACCTGACCTGGCGCCGTCCGATCACGCCCAAGGTGTCGGCCGTTCTGACCGTGACCGATCTCTTCGACAACGCGACCTATCAGTCGCGCCTGGAGACTGAAAACCTCATCGAGAGCTCCAACGGGCGAGGGGCGGGGCGTCTGTTCAAGCTGTCCCTGACCTACAAGCTGGGGGCGAAGGGCTGAGGGTCTCGGGCGTGCGTCCTGCAATAATGAGACCGGTAACATTCACCCTTGAGTGGTCTGATAACCTCCCCCATAGTGCCGGCCAAGGCGACGTCCCAAGTCGCCAGCCAATGACGCGACCTTCGGGGAAACGAGCCAGATGACCACCAAGATCACCCGCCGCACGCTGGGCGTCAGCCTGGCCGCCCTGACCGCCGCCGCCATGCCGGGCCTGTCGCTCGCCGCGCCGAAGGCCGCCGGCGACAAGCCGCGCGCGCGGTCTGATCGTCAGCGTCGACGCCTGGTCAAGGACCTGCTGGGCCGCATGACGCTCGAGGAAAAGGCGGCGCAACTGGTCGGGATCTGGCTGACCAAGGCCGCCATCCAGACGCCGGAGGGCGACTTCTCGCCGGCGGCCGCCAGCAAGAGCTTCCCCAACGGCCTGGGCCAGATCTCGCGACCGACCGACCGCCGGGGCCTCAAGCCTGTGGCCGTGGTGGGCGCCGCCGCCGGAGCCGAGGACGGCACCAAGGGCCGCAACGCCGTCGAGACCGCCCGCTACACCAACGCCGCCCAGAAGTGGGCCATGGAGAACACCCGCCTGGGCATTCCCATGCTGATGCATGACGAGGCCCTGCACGGCTACGTGGCGCGCGACGCCACCAGCTTCCCGCAGGCCATCGCCCTGGCCTCCACCTTCGACACCGAGCTGGTCGAGAAGGTGTTCTCGCTGGCCGCCAAGGAGATGCGCGCACGCGGCTCCAACATCGCCCTGGCCCCCGTGGTCGACGTGGCCCGCGATCCGCGCTGGGGCCGCATCGAGGAGACCTATGGCGAGGATCCGCACCTGTGCGCCGAGATCGGCCTGGCCGCCATTCGCGGCTTCCAGGGCAAGACCCTGCCGCTAGCCAAGGACAAGGTGTTCGTCACCCTCAAGCACATGACCGGCCACGGCCAGCCCGAGAACGGCACCAATGTTGGCCCCGCCCAGATCGCCGAACGCACCCTGCGCGAGAACTTCTTCCCGCCGTTCGAGCGTGCGGTGACCGAGCTGCCGGTGCGCTCGGTGATGCCGTCCTACAACGAGATCGACGGGGTGCCCTCGCACGCCAACCACTGGCTGCTGACCAAGGTGCTGCGCGAGGAGTGGGGCTATCAGGGCTCGGTCCAGAGCGACTATTTCGCCATCAAGGAAATGACCTCGCGCCACCAGCTGACCGACAAGCTCGAGGACGTGGCCGTCATGGCCCTGCACGCGGGCGTTGATGTGGAGCTGCCCGACGGCGAGACCTACACCCTGCTGCCCAAGCTGGTGAATGAGGGCCGCGTACCCCTGGCCGATATCGACGCCGCCGTCTCGCGCGTGCTGAAGATGAAGTTCGAAGGCGGCTTCTTCGAAAATCCCTATGCGGATGAAAAGACCGCCGAGGCCAAGAACAACACGCCCGAGGCCATCGCCCTGGCCCGCGAAGCCGCCCGCAAGGCGGTGGTGTTGCTGAAGAACGACAAGGGCGTGCTGCCGCTGGACGGCAAGAAGATCAAGCGCCTGGCCCTGCTGGGCACCCATGCCAAGGACACCCCGATCGGCGGCTACTCGGACGTGCCCAAGCACGTGGTCTCGATCCATGAAGGCCTGACCGCCGAGGCCAAGGCCGCCGGCTTCGCGCTGGACTACGCCGAGGCCGTGCGCATCACCAAGAGCCGGTCTTGGTCGGCCGATCCGGTCGACGCCGTCGATCCGGCCGAGAACGCCAGGCTGATCGCCGAGGCCGTCGAGGTGGCGAAAAAGGCCGACGTCATCGTCATGGTGCTGGGCGACAACGAGCAGACCAGCCGCGAGGCCTGGGCCGACAACCACCTGGGCGACCGCGACAGCCTCGACCTGGTCGGTCAGCAGAACGATCTGGCCAGGGCGATCTTCGACCTGGGCAAGCCCACCGTGGTGTTCCTGCTCAACGGCCGTCCGCTGTCGGTCAATCTTCTGGCCGAGCGCGCCGACGCCCTGGTCGAGGGCTGGTACCTGGGCGAGCAGACCGGCAACGCCGCCGCCGACATCCTGTTCGGCCGCGCCAATCCGGGCGGCAAGCTGCCGGTCAGCATCGCCCGCGGCGTGGGCCAACTGCCGATCTTCTACAACCGCAAGCCCACCTCGCGCCGGGGCTATCTGTTCGACGAGAAGACGACGCCGCTCTATCCGTTCGGCTTTGGCCTCTCGTACACCAGCTTCGACATCTCGGCCCCGCGCCTGGCCAAGGCCAGCATCGGCCAGGGCGAGAAGGTCACCGTCGAGGTCGATGTCGCCAACACCGGCAAGGTCGCCGCCGACGAGGTGGTGCAGCTGTATGTCCGCGATCCGGTCGCCCTGGTGGCCCGGCCGGTCAAGGAACTGCGCGGCTTCGTCCGGGTCACCCTGGCGGCCGGCCAAGACGACCGTGACCTTCGAGATCTCGCCGGCCGACCTGTCGCTGTGGAACCTCGACATGAAACGCGTGGTCGAGCCGGGCGCGTTCCAGATCATGGTCGGGCCCAACTCCGTGGACCTGAAGAAGACCACGCTGACGGTGGTTTGAGTCCAACAAACACCCGATCTCCCCGGCGAAAGCCGGGGCCCAGATCGAACCCAGAGAGGTGAGTGCCCTGGGCTATGTCCGAGGGCGCATCATCCCCAGATGCTCAGGCTGAATCTGGGCCCCGGCTTTCGCCGGGGAGAGCGGACTATAAGAATCGGTCAGGAACTGACCGGCAGGGAGAACACCATGCGTCGCCTGATCCTCGCACTGACTGCGGCCACCGTGCTGACCACCCCCGCCGCCAGTCAGGACCTGCTGAACGCCCTGTTCTCCGACCACGCGGTGGTGCAGCGCGACCGGCCCTTGCCGGTGTTCGGAACCGCCAGGCCGGGCGAAACGGTCACCGTCGCCTTCGCCGGCAAGACGGCCACGACCACGGCCGACCCGAAGGGCGCCTGGCGTCTCGATGTGCCGGCGACCCCGGCCGGTGGTCCCTTCGACCTGACCGTGGCGACCGCGACCGCGACCCAGACCGTTCGCGACGTGCTGGCCGGCGATGTCTGGCTGTGCTCAGGCCAGTCGAACATGGAGCTGAAGGTCGAGGCGGCCAATGACGCCTGGAACCAGATCAACAACGGCGCGCCCAATGACGCGATCCGGATGGTGACGATCGAGAAGGCCGACGGCCGCGCGCCCAAGGCCAGCTTCGCCAAGCCGCCGGTGTGGAAGCCGACCAACAAGCAGACCGTCGGCCAGTTCTCGGCCGTCTGCTACTACTTCGCCCGCGAGCTGCAGAAGACCCAGAAGGTCCCCCTGGGCCTTGTCCATGCGTCGTGGGGCGGCTCGGGCATCGAGGCCTGGATGACGCCGACGGCCCTGCGCAAGGTGGGCGGCTATGACGACGCCATCGCCACCCTGAACCTGTCGACCACCGATCCTGTCGCCGCCAACCGCCGCTGGGGAGAGAGCATCAAGGCCTGGTGGGCGCCCAAGCACCCGGGCGAGGCCGCCATCGCCCCCTGGACCGGGGCGGGACCCTGGACCCCCGCGCCCAAGGACCTGGGCGTCTGGGAGCGCTGGGGCGTGCCCGCCCTGGCCGAGTTCAACGGCGTGGTCTGGTTCAAGGCCGAGGTCGAGCTGACCGCCGCCCAGGCTGCCCAGGCCGCGACCCTCAACATCGGCCAGGTCGACGAGATGGACACCACCTATCTCAACGGCGTCGGCGTCGGCGCGACCTCGGGCGCCTGGCTGGACCGATCCTATCCGTTGGCCGCAGGGACTCTGAAGGCCGGCAAGAACACCATCGTGGTGTCGGCCTATGACACCTACGCCAATGGCGGAATGTATGGCGACCCGGCCAAGCGCGCCCTGGTGCTGGCCGATGGCGCGCGCGTGCCGCTGGACACCTGGACCTACCGCATTGAGCCCCGCGTGGGCGACGACCAGCCACGGGCGCCGTGGGACACCCTGGCCGGGGTCTCCACCCTCTATAACGGTATGCTGGCGCCCATGGGCCCCTTCGCCTTCAAGGGGATGGCCTGGAACCAGGGCGAGACCAATGTCGGCCGCGACAAGACCTACGCCCCATTGCTGACCGCCTTCATGGCCGAACGGCGCGAGGGCCAGACCCCGGACATGCCGATGCTGGTCACCCAGCTGGCCAATTACGGGGCCTGGGCGACCACGCCGGTCAATTCGGCCACGGCCGCCCTGCGCGAGGCCCAGCGCCGCGCGGTGGTCGCCGACGCCCATGCGGGCCTGGCCGTCACCACCGACATCGGCGATCCCTACGACATCCACCCGGGCAACAAGCAGGAGGTGGGGCGCCGCATGGCCCTGGCCGCCCGGCGCATCGCCGGTGACGCCGTGACCACCGGCCCCGCCCCGGTGTCTGCCAAGCGCTTGGGCGACACGGTGGTCGTGACCTTCGAACAGATCGGCGGCAAGCTCGTGTCGCGCGGCTCGGACCGGGCGATCGGGTTTGAGCTATGCGACGCCGCTGGCGCCTGCCGCTGGTCCGACGCGCGGATCGACGGTTCGACCGTGGTGGTGACGGTTCCCGCTGGAGCCTCGCCCGCCAAGTTGCGCTTCGCCTGGGCCGACAGCCCGACCTTCAACCTCTTCGACAGCGCGGGCCTGCCCGCCGTGCCGTTCGAGATGGCGGTTCGGTAGGTGTCCTCTAGCTCCGCTCTCCCCGGCGAACGCCGGGGCCCAGAGTCATCCAGAGCGGTTGGCGCTGATGCGCCTTCTGACCGGGCCAAGTCCGGCCGCGGGGGTGGGTTCGATCTGGACCCCGATTTTCGCCGGGGAGAGCGGGGTCGGGGGATCTGGCCGGCGATCGCGGCCCTGGCCCTCGCCGCCGCTCTGGCCACGGCCGTCGCTTTCGCCGCGCCGACCGCCGCCCATGCCGGCGAGCCGGCCGCGATCGTCGCGACACAGACCCCCGGCGCCTTCGCCCTGATCGCCAACGGCCAGCCGGCCCGCATCGAGGCCGATGTCACCGACTATCCCGGCGTCCTGCGCGCCGTCGCCGACCTGAGGGCCGACCTCATCAAGCTGTCCGGTGGCGCGACGCCCGCCAAGGACGCGCCCGTCGTGATCATCGGCGCCATCGGCAAGAGCGCGGCCATCGACGCCCTGATCGCCTCCGGCAAGCTGGATGTCTCGAAGGTGACGGGACGGGGGGACGGCTTCGTCCAGCAGGTGGTCGACAACCCGCGACCCGGCGTGAAACAGGCCCTGGTCATCGCCGGCGCCGACAAGCGCGGCGCGATCTATGGCGCCTATGACCTGTCCGAACGGGCGGGGGTGTCCCCCTGGGCCTGGTGGGCCGACGTGCCGATCACCCCGCGCAAGGACGTCTTCGTGGCCCCCGGCGCCAACGTCCAGAAGCCGAAGGTCAAGTACCGGGGCATCTTCCTCAATGACGAGAACCCGGCCCTGTACGGCTGGGCCAACAAGACCTTCGGCGGCTTCAACCACGCCTTCTACGAGCGGGTCTATGAGCTGATCCTGCGCCTGAAGGGCAACTATCTGTGGCCGGCGATGTGGGGCAAGGCGCTCTATGACGACGACCCGCTGAACGCGCCGCTGGCCGACGAGATGGGGGTGGTGATCGGAACCTCGCACCACGAGCCGATGATGCGGGCCCACATCGAGTGGGAGCGTTACGGCTCCGGTCGCTGGGACTACGCCAGGAACCCCGACAAACTGCGCGACTTCTGGCGCGAGGGCGTCACCCGGATGGGGGCGAACGAGAGCCTGGTCACAGTCGGCATGCGCGGCGACGGCGACGAGCCGATGAGCGAGGGCACCGCCACCAGGTTGCTGGAAACCATCGTCGCCGACCAGCGCAAGATCATCGGCGAGGTGACCGGCAAGCCGCCTGAGAAGACCCCCCAGGTCTGGGCGCTCTACAAGGAAGTGCAGGACTATTACGACGCCGGCATGCGCGTTCCCGACGACGTGACCCTGCTGTTCGCCGACGACAATTGGGGCAACATCCGCAGGCTTCCGGAACCCGGAAAAACCCGGCCGGGCGGCTATGGCGTCTACTATCACTTCGACTATGTCGGCGGGCCCCGGAACTACAAGTGGTTGAACACCAACCAGATCGAGCGGGTCTGGGAGCAGATGAAGCTGGCCGACGACTACGGCGCCGACCGCCTGTGGATCGTCAATGTCGGCGACCTCAAGCCCATGGAGCTGCCGACCGAGTTCTTCCTCGACTACGCCTGGAACCCCGACGCGATCCCGCTGGAAGAGCTGCCGACCTACACCCGCGACTGGGCGGCGGCGCAGTTTGGGCCCGAGCACGCGGTCGAGATCGCGGCCCTGCTGGACGGCTACACCAAGCTCAATGCGCGGCGGAAGCCCGAGCTGATCGATCCGTCGACCTTCAGCCTGATCCACGACCGCGAGGCCGAGCGGGTCGAGGCGGAGTGGACCGACCTGGCCAACCGCGCCGACGCTGTGCGCGCGACCCTGCCCAAGACCGCCGACGCCGCCTTCTTCCAGCTGGTCTGGTCTCCGGTCCAGGCCAGCGCCAATCTGAACCGCCTCTACATCGCGGCCGGTCGCAACCGGCTCTACGCCGCGCAGGGGCGTCTCGGGGCGGCCTACGCGCAGGCCGACCGGGTCGAGGCGCTGTTCAAGACGGACGCCGAGCTCACGCGTCAGCACGACCAGATCGCCGACGGCAAATGGGTCCATATGATGGACCAGACCCATATCGGCTATACCGGCTGGCAGCAGCCCGATCGCAACATCATGCCCGCCGTCGAGCGGCCCAGTCCGCCGCGCGCGCCTATCCCCAGGATCGGGGTGGCGATCGAGGGGCGCGAGGCGGCGGTGACAGGTGTGGCCGAGTTGCCGGTTCTGCATCGCTACGGCCCGTCGTCGCGCTGGATCGACGTCTTCGACGCCGGCTTCTCGCCGACCCTTTTCGAGGTCGCCGTCAGCGCGCCCTGGCTGAAGGTCGCGCGCGGGCCGTCCGATCCGACCGGCGATACGCGACTGGAAGTCTCGGTGGACTGGGCCAAGGCTCCCAAGGGTCTGGTCCGCGCGCCGATCACCATCAAGGGTGGAATGCAAACCTTCACGATCACCGCCGTGATCGACAACCCCGCGCGCAAGATCGCCAAGGGCGCCTTCATCGAGGCGGGCGGGATCGTCGCCATCGAGTCCCAGCACTATGTCCGCGCGACGGCGACCGACGGGGTTTCCTGGAAGACCCTTCCGAACCTGGGCCGCACCCTGTCGGGCGTGGCCGCCTATCCGACGACCGCGCCGCCCAGCGTCCCCGGCAAGGGCCCGGCCCTGGAGTATCTGGTCGACTTCGAGAAGGCCGGTCCGACCGACCTGACGGTCTTCGTTGCGCCCAGCCTGGACTTCCGGGGCGACAAGGGTTTGCGCTACGCGGTGTCGATCGACGACGCGGCGCCGGTGGTGGTCAACACCATCCCCGACGCGTCCGAGCGCGCCTGGAACAAGGCCGTGGCCGACAATGTCCGGGTCCTGACGACACGCCTGGAGATCCCTTCGGCCGGAGCGCACCGCGTCAAGCTGTGGCGAGTGGATCCGGGCGTGGTGTTCGAGCGACTGGTGCTGTCGCGCCGGCCATTGGGCGGCAGCTATCTGGGCCCCCTGGAAAGCCGGCGATAAATTAGAACTGTAAATTCCAGCGTGACATCGTTATCGAACCTCCTCTATCGTCGAGGGGGAGGCTACGCATGACCCAACACCCTGACGGCATGATCAGCGCGCTGAAAGTGGCGCCGCGTCGCCGGCCACTGGACTTGGTGATCATCGCCACCGTGATGATCAGCCTGGCGGGGGTGGTGCTGGTCAGCTGGACGCTGAAGCAGAAGCAGGCCGACGCGATCGAGGACGCCTATTGGAGCCTGAAGGGCGCGCCTTGCCCGTCCTCGGACGCCCAGACCCTGCGCGGCGCCCGCCCGCCGATGGCCGCCACCTTCGAGGGCGCGAAGTTCGAGCGTCGCTCGGGATTTATCGAATGTGTTCGCCATCGCTACGACCTGGGCAAGGGGCGTCGGGACTACCCTGTCTGCCAGTTCAGCAGCCCCCAGGTCGTGGGCGTGACGGTCGGGGCGGCGGAGACCTTTTTCAGCCAGCCCAGGGGCCGCTCGCTTCGCATCGTCATCGCCGACGGCAAACCGATCTGCGTGCTGATCGACAGGCTGCCGATCAAGTGAGGTCGGGAAGAGGAGCGCCCGTGCGCAGCGCCTAGATCGCCACCCGCTTGGCGATCGCGCTGCGTCGCGCGCTAGTTTCCAGCTTGGCCTTCTGCACGGCTTCGGTTTCCGTGGCGTGCAGCAGGTGCTCGATCACCCGTTCAAGGTGGTCGCGCATCGCTTGCCGCGCAGCGTGCGGGTCGCGGGCTTTCAGGGCGTCGAAGACGCGCTTGTGCTCATGGATTCGCGGTTCCAGGCCCATGCCGCGCGCGCGCGCCAGGATATTGCGGGCCAGGGGCGAGCGGTTACGCCAGTCCCACAGGTTCTCGATCGTGGCGATAATCGCGCCGTTGCCGGTGGCCCGGGCGATGATCATGTGGAATTCGCGGTCGGCGTCCTCGCCGGCGATTTCCTCTTCCTCATGCATGCGCACCATCAGCGCTTCCAGCTGGGCCAACTGGTCGTCGTCGATGCTGGTGGCGGCCAGGGCGGCGGCCTCGCCCTCGAACAGGCGTCGGGCCTCGATCAGCTCGAAGGCGCCGATCTCGAAGTCGAGGTCGTGGGTCGGCGCGGACGGGCGGGCGTTGCTGGTGACATAGATGCCCAGGCCATGGCGGGCCTCGATCATGCCCAGCATTTCCAGGGCGATCATGGCTTCGCGCAGGGTAGGGCGGCTGACCCCGAACTGTTCGGCCAGCTCACGCTCGGTCGGGAGGCGGTCGCCAAGCTTGTATTGCCCGGCCTCGATGGCGTCGGCCACGGTGTCGGCGATACGGCGGTAGAGCTTGACGTTGTCGGCCATGGACGGTGCGGGTCTCGGGGCGCGGCGCGCCGGTTAGATCTGTTTCACCTCAAGTATCGCGCAGATTTTTGCCGCTCGCTCGTAATTTTACCCATGGCGCCGCTTTCGACGACCTGTCTCACCAATCGTGCATCGAGCCGTCCTCACGGCGGGCGACGGGCAGGTAGGCGCGCTTGTAGGGGTGGCCGGCGGCCAGGGTCTCGTCGATATCGACGCCCAGCCCGGGGGCCTCGCCGGGGTGCAGCATGCCGTCGTCGAACGTGTAGGCGTGCGGGAACACAGCGTCGGTCTCCGGCGTGTGGCGCATATATTCCTGGATGCCGAAATTGGGGATCGAGAGGTCGAAGTGCAGCGCCGCGGCCATGCTGACCGGCGACAGGTCGGTGGCCCCGTGGCAGCCGGTGCGGACGTTGTAGAGGTCGGCGAAGCCGGCGATCCTGCGCAGGTGGGTGATACCGCCGGCATGCACCACGGTGGCGCGGATATAGTCGATCAGCTGTTCCTGGATCAGTTGCTTGCAGTCCCAGATCGAGTTGAACACCTCGCCCACGGCCAGGGGCGTGGTGGTGTGCTGGCGCACCAGCCGGAAATTGTCCTGGTTCTCGGCCGGGGTGCAGTCTTCCATCCAGAACGGACGGTAGGGCTCCAGGTCCTTGCCCAGGCGACCGGCCTCGATCGGGGTCAGGCGGTGATGGACGTCGTGCAGCAGATGGACGTCCCAGCCCAGGCGCTCGCGGGCGGCCTTGAACAGCTCGGGCGCGGCGCGGAGATACTTCTCGGTCGACCAGATGGTTTCCTTGGGCAGGTCGCTGTCGGCCGGCTCGTAGAAGAACTTGTCCTTCGAGACGCCGTAGGTCCCCTTCATGCCGGGCACGCCCGACTGCAGGCGAATGGCCTTGTAGCCCTGCTCGGCATAGGCGGCGGCGTTGGCCAGGGTCTCGTCGATCGTCTCGCCATTGGCGTGGCCATAGACCATGACGCCCGTGCGACACGCTCCGCCCAGCAGCTGATAGACCGGGAGGCCAGCGACCTTGCCCTTGATGTCCCACAGCGCCATGTCGACTGCGGCGATGGCCGACATCGTCACCGGCCCGCGACGCCAGTAGGCGCCCTTGTACAGGAACTGCCAGACGTCCTCGATATTGTGGGCGTCACGGCCGATCAGGCAGGGAATGACGTGCTCGGTGAGATAGGCCTCGACCGCCAGCTCGCGGCCGTTCAGCGTGGCGTCGCCGATGCCGTAGGTCCCGTCCTCTGTCATGATCTTCAGGGTCACGAAGTTGCGGCCCGGGCAGGTCACGATGGTCTTGGCAGCGATGATCTTGGACATGGGACGCTTTCGTCGGGATCGAACTGGAAGGCGACCAGGCGCGACGCGGCAGACCTGCGCGGCGTCGTGATGGCTTTCCTCCCGATCATCGGTTTAACGGTGAGGGATGGGTTGTCAACCGAGAGGTCAGGCCACTATGTGTCGAGTGTCCCGACCTCTCGTGACGGGGCGGGACTAGAGTTCAAAGAAGCTGCTCTGCCCTGCGAAAGCCGGGCCCAGATCGAACCCTGAGCGATGGTGATCTTGATGATGCCCAAGGCGCGTCATCGCTCACCTCTCTAGATGGATCTGGATCCCGGCCTTCGCCGGGAAGAGCGGAAGAAACAGTCTGGGAGTGAACGATGCGCCTGCTGACCATCATCTGCCTGCTGGCCGGCCTCGCCGTCGCCCCTGCTGTCCGCGCCGAGGACGGCCATGACCTGTGGCTGCGCTATCGGCCGGTCGAGGCCAGCGCGGGCTATACCCCCGCAGCCATCGCGCCGGTCGCCGACACCCCGACCCTGAAGGTGGCCCGCGCCGAGCTGGAGCGCGGCCTCACGGGCCTGATCGGCACGCCCTCGGCCCAGGCTGACCGCGGCATCCTGATCGGCACGCCCGAGACCTCGCCCACCATCGCCAGGCTGGCCCTGCCGCTGAAGGCCGCCGGGGACGAGGGCTACCTGATCCGCACCCTCACCTTGGACGGCAAGGCGACCACGGTGATCGCCGCCAACCGCGACGTGGGCGTCCTGTATGGCGTGTTCCGCTACCTGTCGCTGATCCAGACTCGCCAGCCTGTGGATAACTTGAACATCAGCGACGCCCCCAAGGTGAAGCTGCGGATGCTGAACCACTGGGACAATCTGGATCGCACGGTCGAGCGCGGCTATGCGGGCCAGTCGATCTGGGACTGGTGGAAGCTGCCGGACTACAGCGGCGATGCGCGCTATGTGGACTACGCCCGCGCCAACGCCTCGATCGGCATCAATGGCACGGTGCTCAACAACGTCAACGCCAAGGCCCTGAGCCTGACCGCGCCCTATATCGCCAAGGCGGGCGCCCTGGCCGACGTGTTCCGGCCCTATGGCATCAAGGTGTACCTGTCGGCCCGCTTTTCCTCGCCCATCGAGATCGGCGGCCTGAAGACCGCCGACCCGCGCGATCCGGCGGTGAAGGCCTTCTGGAAGGCCAAGGCCGACGAGATCTACAAGGTCATTCCCGACTTCGGCGGTTTCCTCGTGAAGGCCAATTCCGAGGGCCAGCCGGGGCCGCAGGACTATGGCGCCACCCATGTCGACGGGGCCAACATGCTGGCCGACGCGGTGGGGCCGCACGGCGGCGTGGTGATCTGGCGGGCCTTCGTCTATTCGCACGAGCAGCCCGATGACCGCGCCAAGCAGGGCTTCTCCGAGTTCAAGCCGTTCGACGGCCAGTTCCGCGACAATGTGGTGATCCAGGTCAAGAACGGCGCGATCGACTTCCAGCCGCGAGAGCCGTTCCACCCGCTGTTCGGGGCCATGCCCAAATCAAACCTCGGCATGGAGTTCCAGATCACCAAGGAATATCTCGGCTTCGCGACCCACCTTGTCTATCTGGGGCCGCTCTACGAGGAGACCCTGCGCTCGGACACGATGGCCCACGGCAAGGGCTCGACGGTGGCCAAGGTGGTCGACGGATCGCTGGACGGTCGAAAGCTGACCGTCATGGCCGGCGTCGCCAATATCGGCGCGGACAGGAACTGGAGCGGCTCTCAGTTCGATCAGGCCAACTGGTACGTCTTCGGCCGCCTGGCCTGGGACCCCGAAGCCTCCAGCCGCGACATCGCCGCCGACTGGGCCAGGATGACCTTCAGCAACGACAAGCGCTTCGTCGAGCCGGTGGTCGGCATGATGATGGGTTCGCGCGAGGCGGTGGTGGACTACATGACGCCGCTGGGCCTGCACCACCAGATGGGCCGCAGCCACCACTATGGCCCGGGCCCGTGGGTCAGCGGCGGCGAGCGCGCCGACTGGACCAGCGTCTACTACGCCAAGGCCGGGCCAGACGGTCTGGGCTTTGACCGCACCGCCACCGGCAGCAACGCGGTGGCCCAGTACGCTCCGCCGGTAGGGGCCTGTTTCGCCGACCTCAAGTGCGTCGACGAGAAGGACCTGCTGTGGTTCCACCACCTGTCCTGGGACTATCGCCTGAAGTCGGGCCAGAGCCTCTGGGATGGCCTTGTCACACACTATTCGCGCGGCGTTTCGGGCGTGGACGCCATGGGCCGGACCTGGGCGGGGATGGCCCCCTATGTGGACGCCGAGCGCCATGGCCAGGTGACCGATTTCCTGGCCATCCAGAAGCATGAGGCCCAGTGGTGGCGGGATGCGTCCGTCGCCTGGTTCCAGTCGTTCTCGAAGCGCCCGCTGCCGGCGGGAGAAGCCCCGCCGCCGCATACGCTGGAGTATTATCAGGGGCTGACCTTCCCCTACGCGCCGGGAATCTGACGAACGAGCCTTCGCGAGAAGCGGGGGGTGTTGAAACAACTGTTTGACGCCCCTCGTCGCTTCCGTGATCTTCCTGCCGAACAGTCAGGACGCCACGCCATGCCCAAAGCCGCCGCCAACGGGATTGAGATCGAATACGACATCCATGGTTCCGAAGCCGGCGATCCGCTGCTGCTGATCATGGGCCTGGGTCAGCAAATGACGCGCTGGCCGATGAGCATTGTCGAGCGACTGGTCGAGGAGGGCTTTCGGGTCATTCGCTTCGACAATCGCGACATCGGTTTGTCGACCCGCTTCGACGCGGAGGGCGTCCCCGACCTGCCCACGGTGTTCGGCGCGCTGATGAACGGCCAGAAGCCCGACGTACCCTATCTGCTGTCCGACATGGCCGATGACGCGGCGGGCCTGCTTGAGGCCCTGGGGATCGCCAGGGCTCATGTGGTCGGGGTGTCGATGGGCGGCATGATCGGCCAGATGCTCGCCGCCGGCCATCCCGGCAAGGTGCTCTCGCTGGTCTCGGTGATGTCGACCACCGGCAACCCCGCCGTGCCGCCGTCGTCACCCGAGGCCCTGGCGGTTCTGTATTCGCGCCCGACGGCGACCGATGTCGACGGCCTGGTCGAGCATGCGCTGAAGGCCCAGATCGTCATCCAGAGCCCGGCCTGGCCGGTCGATCCGGTCAAGGAACGTCCCAAGCTGAAGGCCGCCATCGAGCGCGCCTATCATCCGGCCGGCGTGGCCCGTCAGATGAGCGCGGTGGTGGCTTCGGGCGACCGTCGCGCGGCGCTGGCGACCATCACGGCGCCGACCGTGGTTTTGCACGGAGACGCCGATCCGCTGGTTCGCGTGGAAGGCGGGCGGGACACCGCCGCGACCATCCCGGGCGCCGAACTGCGGATCATCGAGGGCATGGGCCATGACCTGCCCGAAGGCGTCCACGCGGCGTTCATCGACGCCGTCAAGAGCGCGGCGGCGCGGGTCTCGGCTAGAGCCTTTTAGCTTCATATGGAGTCATATGAAGCGTTCAAAAAGGCTCTAAATCATACACTTAGAGCGCGATCGCCGCCGAAACCGCGTACACTTTCGGCTATCGCGCTCTAGCGAACCGCCGTATCGACCTTTGCGATCACCGACATGCCCGGGCTGAGCCGCGCCGATAGCGGCTGGTTCGCGTCGATGGCGATCCGCACCGGGATGCGCTGAGCCACCTTGGTGAAGTTGCCCGTGGCGTTGTCGGGCCTGATGACGCTGAACTCGGAACCGGTGGCCGGGGCGATCCGCTCGACGTGGCCCCGCAAGGTCTCGTCCAGCGCATCCACCGACAGCTCGGCGGGCTGGCCCACGCGGATGCGCCTGAGCTGGGTTTCCTTGAAGTTGGCCTCGACCCAGATGCGGTCAGGAACCAGGGCCATCAGCTGCGTGCCCACCGCCACCTGCTGGCCCTGACGAACGCTGATCTCGCCCAGGCGACCGGCGCGCGGGGCGGTGATGCGGGTATTGGCCAGGTCGATGCCGGCGAGGTCGACCTGGGCCTGGGCGTTCTCGACGGCCGCTTCCAGCGAGCGCCGGCTCACGACGGTGGACGTCACGCCCGTGGCGGCGATGCCCTCCTGGGCGCGGGCCTGGGCCAGCTGGGCCTCGGCGGCGCGCAGGGCGGCGCGGGTAATGTCGACCTGGGCCTGGGCCACCCAGCCGCCGGCCTTCAGCTTGGCGGCGCGGTCGGCGTCGGCCCGGGCCCTGACCACCTGGGCCTCGGCCCCCGCGATCGAGGCGCGATACTGGGCCACCGAGCCCCGCGCCGAGGTCTGGCTCTGCTCGGAATTGGCCAGGGCCGCCTGGGCCGAATGCAGGGCCGCCTGGGCCTGGCGAAGTCTCTGCGTGTAGATCCGGTCGTCGATCCTGGCCAGCAGCTGGCCCTGGCTGACGACCTGGAAATCCTGCACCGCCACCTCGGTGACGTAGCCTGTCACCTGCGGCGCGATCACCGTCACCTGGCCGCGCACATAGGCGTTGTCGGTGCGCTGAACGGTCCGGGAGAACGGCGGCAGCTTCCAGGCGTACAGCACCATGCCCGAGCCCAGCACGGCGACGGCGATCAGCACGACCGTCCACATCACCCGGTTGGCCGGCGGCGAGGCGGGCGGCGGGGCGGGTTGGGGCTGGGGCTGGGGCTGTGGAGCTGGCGCGGGGGCTTGGTCGGTCATGGCTTTCGGCTCTGTCAGGCGGCGGCGTCGGTCGCGGCTTCCGCCGCCTGTCGGGCGGTGGCGCGGCGGGCGAGGATGCGGGGGCGGAAATGGACGAACGTCACCCAGGCCGCGCCCAGCAGGGCGGCGATGGCGATCATCAGGAAGACGTCGTTATAGGCCAGCACATTGGCCTGCTGGGTGATCTGTTGGCCAAGCAGGCGCTGGCTTTCGACATTGCGCGCGGCGGTGTCGCCGATCACGCGGGCATAGGCGCCCGAAAGCTGCTGCAGGCGCAGCACCACATTGGGGTCGCCCAGGGTGATCTGTTCGGTCAGCTGGCTGGAGTGGAATTTCTCCCTCACCACCTGCAGCGTGCCCACGATCGCGCCGCCGGCCAGGCCGCCGATGTTCTGGCCCAGCGAGAACACCACGATGAAGCTGACCAGGTTCTGCGCGCCCTTGGTCAGTACCTGGACAAAGCCGATCAGCAGGGCGGGGCCGATGAAGAAAGCGGCGGCGAAGGCCAGCAGGGCCTGGCTTAAATACAGGTTCACCGGCCGCGTCAGCACGGTGGCGTGGCTGTCGATGAAGGCCCCCACGGCGATCAGGGCCAGGGCGATGGCGATGGGCTTGTTCAACTTGGCCATGTTCAGCGACAGGGCGCTGGCGGCTGTGCCCGCCGTGGTCGCCGCCAGGATCACCCAGAACAGGCCGGTCAGTTGGTCGGCGCCCAGACCCATCAGCTGAAGGAAGCCTACCGCGCCCGAGGTCTGCTCGGACAGCACGATCCGCACCAGCAGGATCGAGATCACCAGCCGGATGATGTCGCCGCTGGCCATCCAGCGCAGGTTGATCAGCGGGTCGTCGCGATTGTACTCGATGACCAAGGCTGCGCCGAGCAGCAGGATCGACCCGACTAGGGCCCAGCCGATCCACGCTGCTTCTGTCCACCAGACGATGCGGCCCATGCCCAGCACCGCGCACAGCAGCGCCACGCCGGGCGCGAACAGGGCGAAGGTGACGAAGTCCAGCCGGTCGAAGACCTTCAGCCGCTGCGATGGCGGCAGTTTCAGGCCCAGCACGGCCGCCAGCGACAGCAGGGCCAGCCCCGCCTCAAACAGATAGACCCCCTGCCAGCCGGCCAGTTCGACCAGCGGGTTGGCGAAAAGCCGGGCCATGGGCGCGGGGAAGCTGGCCAGGCCGATGCCGATGATCAGGCCCTTCAGCCGGTGCGCCGGCGGGAAGACCTGCATCATGTAGAGGATGCCCAGCGACGACATGCCCGCCGCGCAGATCCCGGCCACCGCGCGCACGGCGATCATCGATCCAAAGCCGTTGATGAACAGGTGGGCCAGGGTGATGGCGACGAACACCGTCAGGGTCAGCTTGGTGAACAGTTGCAGGCCGTATTGCTGCCGGAACTTGATCAGCAGCAGGTTCATGCAGGCATTGGTCATCACGAAGACGATCGGCAGCCAGGCGGCCTCGGTGGTGCTGACGCCCAGGTCGCCGGCCAAGGAGGGCAGGTTGGCGCTGACCACGGCCGCGCCCAGGCCGCCGGTCAGCGAGACCAGAACGCCGGTGAGGGCGTAGCGCACGCGTCGCGAAACGGGGTGGTCGGGCGTCGCCGGCGATCCCGGCAGGGTCGGTCGCTCGTGCGGCTGCAGCGTCGCGACATACTCGGCCCAGGAGAGATCGTGGGGACCCTGGCTCATGGATTTTCGATCGCGGTCGAACGCATGGGATGTCGAACTCGCAAGTACGGCTAAGGTTCGATTTGAAGCGACCCTAACGTGCTTCGCGACGATCACCACGCCAACGTGCCGTGCGCATTGCCGGCGCGCCTTCAACTCGCTGGCTGTGGGAAAGACGATCAGGCCATCGCGTCGCAGTTGGCCCTGATGAAGTCGAAGTGGTCCGGCATGACCTCGGCCGACTTGGCGATCACCGACTTGATCTCGGCCATGCGCCGGCGAAGCTCGTCGTCGCTCATTACATCGACCATCGGGTCGTAGCCCCTGGGCAGCAGGCCCTGGCCGACCATCACCGCGAACCATGAGGTGTCGTTGAACAGCTCCTCGTTCTCGCGGAAGATCCGGCCGTAGCTCTCGAACACCGCCATCTTGTCGGCCAGGTAGTCGGGAACAGACATCTCGCGCAGATAGTCCCAGTAGGGCGTGTCGTTTCGTTTTGTGGCCTTGAAGTGCAGGATCAGGAAGTCGCGGATCTTCTCGTACTCAAAGGCCATCACCCGGTTGTAGCGATCGATGTCGGGCTGGCGGAAATCGCGGTCGGGGAACATGGCCAGCAGTCGGGCGATGCCCACCTGGATCAGGTGGATCGACTGGCTCTCCAGGGGCTCCATGAAGCCGGCCGACAGGCCGATGGCGACGACGTTCCTGTTCCAGCTCTTCTTGCGGCGGCCGGCCTTGAAGCGGATGGGGTTGGGCGCGGCCAGAGGCTCGCCGTCCAGATGGGCCAGCAGATAGGCTGTGGCCTCGTCCTCGCTGATATGGGCGCTGGAATAGGCGTAGCCGTTGCCCAGGCGATGCTGCAGCGGGATGCGCCACTGCCAGCCGGCAGGGCGAGCGGTGGCGCGGGTGACCGGCGCCGTCGAGCCGCCCAGGGCGCAGGGCACGGCTACGGCGCGGTCATTGAGCAGCCATTGCGACCAGTCCTCGTAGCCGGTCTGGAGGGTCTGTTCGATCAGCAGACCGCGAAAGCCCGAGCAGTCGATGAAGAGATCCCCCTCGATGACATCGCCGCTCTCGAGCGTGACCGAGGTGACAAACCCCGTTTCGCCGTGCTGCTGCACCGTGGCGATCTTGCCCTCCTGGCGCACGATGCCGCGCGCCTCGGCGTAGTCGCGCAGGTATTTTGCGTAGAGCCCGGCGTCGAACTGGAAGGCGTAGGCGATCGCGCCCAGCGGCGAATTGGGCTGGCCGTTGGGGCGCATGAACCTGTTCTGCCGCGCGGCCAGCGCGTTCAGCGAATAGGCGCTCAGATCGTCATCCTCGCCCAGCGCATGCAGCTTCAGCCAATAGGCGTGGAAGGACACCGCCTCCATGTCGATCCCGTAGGGGCCGAAGGGGTGGTGATAGCTGTGGCCGATCTGTTTCCAGTCGACGAAGTCGATGCCCAGCTTGAAGGTGGCCTTGGTCTTGCGAACGAAGTCGTTCTCGTCCAGCCCCAGCATCCTGTTGAAGATGTTGATCTGAGGGATCGTGGACTCGCCCACGCCCACCGTGCCGATGGCCTCGGACTCTACCAGGGTCACGCTGGTCTGGCCGTCCCGCGTCAGGAAGCGGCCCAGCGCGGCGGCGGTCATCCAGCCGGCGGTGCCGCCGCCCACGATAACGACGCGGCGAAGGCGGTTGTCGATGATCATGCGGTCTTCTCGAAATCAGGGGCCGCACAATAGCGGGCGATAAAGGCGTCGTGGGTGGGCAGGGCCTCTGCGGTGCGGCGCACCAGAGCCGACAGGCGCTCCAGCTGGCCCCGCACCAGCTGCTCGTCCAGGGTGTCGACCAGCGGGTCATAATTGCGCGGGCGGATATTCTGACCCAGCAGCACCGCCGCCCAACTGGGCTCGGCGAACAGGTCGTAGTCCGACTGGAACAGGCGTCCGCGCGCGGCGAACAGGTCGATCTTGCGCTGCAGGCTTTCGGGGATCTCCATCTCGCGGGCCGCGCGCCAATAGTCGCTGTCGGTGCGCTCGTTGGCCTTGAAGTGCAGGATGATGAAGTCGCGGATCAACTCGGTCTGCAGGATACTCAGGCGATTGTATTCGGCGATCTCGACGGGGTCGAAGCCCCGGTCGGGGAACAGGGCCAGCAGCTTGGTGATCCCGGCCTGGATCAGGTGGATGCTGGTGCTTTCCAGCGGCTCCAGGAAGCCTGACGCCAGGCCTATGGCGACGCAGTTTTTCACCCACATCTGCTTGCGGCGACCGGCCTGGAAGCGAATGAAATTGGGCTCGGCGCGGGGCGGGCCGTCCAGGGTGGCGCGCAGCCGGGCGACGGCGTCCTCATCACTGATGTGCCGACTGGAATAGACATAGCCGTTGCCGGTGCGGTGCTGCAGCGGGATGCGCCAGCGCCAGCCGGCGCTGTCGGCCGTGGCGCGGGTGAAGGGCGTCAGCCCGTCGCCGCCGGTCTCGCAAGGCATGGCCACCGCGCGGTCGTTGGGCAGCCAGTGGCCCCAGTCCTCATAGCCCGTCTTCAGGGCGCCCTCGATCAGCAGGGCGCGGAAGCCGGAGCAGTCGATGAACAGGTCGGCCGTCTCGACATGACCGCCCTCCAGGGTGACGGAGTCGATGAAGCCGTCCTCGCCGCGCAGGGTGACGTCCGCCACCTTGCCCTCGCGCCGCACCACGCCCAGGCCCTCGGCGAAGCGGCGCAGGTAGCGGGCATAGAGGCCGGCGTCGAAATGGAAGGCGTACTTCAGGCTGGACAGGACCTGGCCGGGATCCTTGCTGGGCAGCATGAACCGCCCCAGGCGGGCGGCCGTCGCCGACAGGTTGAAGTCGTCGATCGGCTGGGTGGAGCCCTGGCTGCGGGCCTTCAGCCAGAACTGGTGGAACTTGATGGCCTCGATATCCAGGCCAAAGCCGCCGAACGGATGCAGATAGCGATGGCCCAGCCGTGTCCAGTCGACGAACTCGATCGCCAGTTTGAAGCTGGCCCGCGTCTGGCGCATGAAGTCGGCTTCATCCAGGCCCAGAAGCTGGTTGAAGGTGTTGATCGGCGGGATCGTGGCCTCGCCCACGCCGACGGTGCCGATCTCTTCGCTCTCGATCAGCGTGATCTGGACGGTCTTCAGCACTTTTGACAGCGCGGCGGCCGTCATCCAGCCCGCCGTGCCGCCGCCCACGATCAGCACCTTGCGAATGGGGTTGTCGTTCATGGGGCTACGCTTTCGATACGACGAGGGGCGGCATGGCGTTCAGGCATCGGCCATTCTCGCCAGCGCCTCGGCATGGGTGGGCAGACGCTCGGCGGTCTGGCGCAGCACGGTCCGCATCCGCTCCAGGGTGGCGCGAGCCTTCTCCAGCGGCATCCGGTCGGCCAGCGGGTCATGGCGTCCGGGCGTGACGCCGTGGCCGATGAAGGCGGCGATCCAGCTCGGCTCCAGAAAGGTTTCCTCGTCGTACATCACCACGCGCCCGCGGCTTTCGAACCGGGCGAGCTTGTAGGCCAGCTTTTCGGGCATGGCGCCCTCACGCCCCAGATCCCAGATCGCGCCGTCGCGGCGCCGGGCCAGGCGATAGTGCAGGATGGCCAGATCGCGGACGCGCTCGATCGTCTCCGCGCCCAGGCGGTTGTATTCCTCCGTCGCCAGGCCCCCTCCCGGACGCGGGAAGAGGGCGATCAGTCGGGTGACGCCGCTCTGGATCAGGTGGACGTCGCCGGCGTCCATCGCCTCGACCACCCCCGCCGCCCCGCCGATGGCGACGCAGTTGTGGACCATGGACCGGGCGCGACGGCCGTTGCGGAACGACAGGAACTGGGGCTCCGAAAGGCCATGCTTGGGCAGGCCCACCCTTGCGGCGCGCAGGGCCGCTTCGTCGCTGGTCAGGTCGCCGCGATAGACCAGGCCGCTGTCCAGCCGGTCGCGCAGCGGAATGCGCCAGCGCCAGCCCTCGGCGGCGGCCTCGATCTCGGTCAGCGGCGGCGCGTCGCGACGGGCTTCGGCCCCGATCCGCACCACGCGGTCGGCCGGCAGCAGGTCTGCCCAGTCCTCGAACGGCTCGGCCAGGGCCTGGCCGATCAGTCTGGCCGCTGGGCCGGTGCAGTCGATGAAGAGGTCGGCCGCGACCCGTTCGCCGTCTTCCAGGACGACAGCGTCGATGGCGCCGGTCTGGCCGTCGCGGTCGACGTCCCGGATCTCGCCGCGCGTGGCTTTGACGCCGCCGCGCAGGGCCAGGTCGCGCAGCACCCCGACATAGCGGCTGGCGTCCAGGTGAAGTCCATAGGCCAGGGTCGACAGGGGCGAGCGGGGATCGGAGCTGGGCGGCGAGAAGCGGCCCAGCATCGCGGCCGTGGCGGCCAGGCTGTAGTCGTCGAGCGGCGCGACCTGACCCGCCTGGCGCAGGCGGGTCCAGTAGTGGTGGAAGCCCACGCCCTCCAGGCTGGCGCCGATCTCGCCAAAGGCGTCGCAATGGCTGGCCCCCGGCGTCCAGCCCGAGAAGCGCGAGCCCAGCCTGTAGGTCGCCCGGGTCGCCGCCATCAGCGTTGCCTCATCCAGGCCCAGCAGCGCGTGGAACGAGCGCAGGGCCGGCAGGGTGGACAGCGCCCCCGTCGGCGCCGGACCGGTCTCGACGACGCGGATCGCGGCCTGGCCGCCCGTGGCGCGCGCCAGGCCGGCGGCCGTCATCCAGGCCTCGACGCCGCCGCCGAAGATGGCGACGCGACCCAGGGGCAGGCGAGGGGAGGGCGCGTCGGTCATGCCACAGCCCGGGCGTTGCAAAAGCGTTCGATGAAGGCCTGATGGCTGGGCATGGCCTCGGCGGTTCTTTGAACGGCCGCCTTCAGTTCGGCCAGGCGTCCCGCCGCCTCGGCGGGATCGATCGTGTCGGCCATCGGATCATAGCCGCGCGGCAGGATGTTCTGGCCCAGATAGACGGCCAGCCACGAGGGCTCCAGGAAGAAGCCGTCGCGGTACTTCACCACCATGCCCCGTTCGCGGAACAGCTCCATCTTGTAGGCCAGGCTGTCGGGGATGGGGGCGGCGGCCTTGTCGCGCCAGAACGGTGAGTCATCGCGCTCGGTGGCGTGATAGTGCAGCACCAGGAAGTCGCGGATGCGCTCGAACTCCAGGTCCATGACGCGGTTGTATTCGTCCTGGTCGGCCTGGGCGCAGGACCGCTCGGGGAACAGTTCCAGCAGGGTGGTGATCGCCACCTGGATCAGGTGGATGCTGGTGCTTTCCAGGGGTTCCAGAAAGCCCGAGGCTAGGCCGATGGCGACGACGTTCCGGCTCCACTGCTTCTTGCGGCGGCCGGTGACGAACCGCAGGAACCGAGGGTCGGCCTGGGCCTTGCCGTCCAGCTTGTCGACCAGGGTGGTGGCGGCCTCGTCGTCGCTGATAAAGTCGCCGCAATAGACATAGCCGTTGCCGATGCGGTGCTGCAGCGGGATGCGCCAGCGCCAGCCGGCGTCTTGTCGGCGGTGGCGCGGGTATAGGGGATGGGATCGTCATGGACTCGCACGGCACGGCCGCGGCGCGGTCGCAGGGCAGCCAGTGGGTCCACTCCTCGTAGCCTGTCTTCATCGCCTGCTCGATCAGCAGGCCCCGGAAGCCGGAGCAATCGATGAACAGGTCGCCCTCGATCCGCCGGCCGCTTTCCAGGGTCACGGCCTCCAGGAAGCCGTCCTCGCCGCGCAGGGACACGTCCAGGATCTTGCCCTCGGTGCGCGTGACGCCGCGCGCCTCGGAATAGGCCCGCAGGTACTGGGCGTAGAGGGCCGCATCGAACTGATAGGCGTAGGAAAAGGTCGAGCCCAGCGAGCGCGGGTCCGTCGACGGCGGCGCGAACCGGTTCAGCCGCGCGGCGATGATCGGCAGGCTGTAGGCCTCGACCCCGTCGGCCTCGCCGCCCATTCTTTCCGCGAGTTGGCGCGCCCGCAGCCAGTGCTGGTGAAAGGCCACCCCGCCGATCGGCTGACCAAAGGCGCCGAAGGGGTGGATGTAGCTCTCGCCCTTGCGTCCCCAGTCGCGAAACTCGATGCCCAGCTTGTAGGTCGCCTGGGTCTTGCGCATGAAATCGGCCTCGTCGAGGCCGAGTCTGGCGTTGAAATTCCGGATGTGCGGGACGGTCGCCTCGCCAACGCCGACGATCCCGATCTCGGCGGATTCCACCAGCTCGATGGACACCTCGGCGTCGGCCAGGACGGCGCTGAGGCCCGCAGCGGTCATCCAGCCGGCGGTGCCGCCGCCGACAATGACGACCTTCCTGATCCTGTTCGAGCCCGTCGGGTCTTCCATGGCGTTGTTTCCTCCGATCGCCATTTGTCGCGTGGCTGTTTCTTGATGAATAGCCTTGGCGACAAACCGCAAATTGACAACGCTGTCGTACGTTGTCATCGTCTCTTCATCCGGACGGCAAGATCCGGCCTCGTGGTCAGACCGCGAAGGGGGAGGCAAACGGCTGGGAAAGACTGCAGCGCGGCTCGGGCAGGACCGAGTTACGCCGAAAACTCCCATTCCGAGCGATCCCCCCTTCATGGCTACGTGAGCCGGACCCCCGTGGCAACGCTTGACGAGCCGGTGGCAGGTCATATGATCTGACCAATAATGGTCGCGGTAACATGACCAATGGTAGCGCTACCGGCGCTACTCAAATAGGGGAGGTAGAAATCATGGGCTCAGTTCCAGGGGCGCACGCGTCGCGTGGCCGCAATTCTTTCATGTCTGGCTTGAAACACGGCGCGTCGGCCGTGGCGCTCGGCGCGGCGATCTTCGCGGTCCCCGCTTTCGCTCAGGCGCAGACGGCCAAGAAGGCCGATGACGGGCAGACGGTGGACGAGGTCATCGTCACCAGCATCCGCCAGAGCCTGAAAAGCTCGCAGCAGCTGAAGCAATCGTCGGAAATCATCGGTGACTCGATCACCGCCGAAGACATCGGCGCGCTGCCGGACCGCTCGGTCACTGAGGCCCTGTCGCGCGTCCCCGGCGTGTCGATCAACCGCTTTGCCGCGGGCGTCGACCCCGACCACTTCTCGGTCGAAGGTTCGGGCGTGGTCGTGCGCGGTCTGAACTTCGTGCGTTCGGAGCTGAATGGCCGCGACACCTTCTCGGCCAATAACGGCCGGGCCCTCAGCTTCGCCGACGTGCCGTCCGAACTGATGGGTGGCGTCGATGTGTTCAAGAGCCCCTCGGCCGACCAGATCGAAGGCGGTATCTCGGGCACCGTCAACCTGCGCACCCGCCTGCCGTTCGACAGCAACAAGCGCCTGCTGTCGATGTCGGTCGAAAGCAGCTGGGGCGACCTGTCCAAGGACTCGCAGCCGACCTATTCGTTCCTCTACAGCGACCGCTTCGACACCGCCGCCGGCGAGTTCGGCCTGCTGCTGAGCTATGTCGACTCCAAGCTGGCCACCCGCGGTGACGCCATCCAGGTGTCGAACTTCGGCTGCCGCACCAATCTGGGCGTGGCGACTGCGGACTGCGGCAATGGCACGAAGGGCGTGTGGTTCCCGCGCGGCGCGGCGTTCCGCTCCACCACCACCCAACGCGAACGCGAAGGCCAGGCGGCCGCCGTGCAGTGGAAGAGCAACGACGGCACCATGCAGGCCGCGCTGCAATATCTGCGCTCGGACTCGCGCCAGCAGTGGACCGAGCACGCGATGGAAATCGCCACGGACAACGTCGCCGGCAACGGTGACTCGCGTCCGATCGACGGCACCAGCTTCACCTATGACAGCAACGGCGTCTTCACCAACGGCATCATCACCGGCACGCAAGGCTGGCGCTCCGACCAGAACGGCGCCGAGCCGCGGACGCCGAGCTTTGGCCTGCAGTCCAACAACGTCCGCCGCGACGTCGACCAGACCTACATCACCAGCGACTTCGGCTTTAACTTCAAGTGGACGCCGAACGCTCACTGGGGCGTGCTGTTCGACGCCCAGCACGTGGACTCCAAGGTCCGCAATGTCGACGTGGGTCTGTGGGGTTCGACCTTCCAGAACGCCGCGATCAAGCTGAACGGCAATGGCCTGCCTTCGGTCAGCTTCATCGCGCCGGCCAGCGGCGCGGCGATCTCGAACTGCCTGCCCTTCGACGGAAACTGCAGCTCGTATGATCGTGGGACGCACAACAATCTGAGCGACCCGTACAACTCGTTCTGGCGCTCGGCGATGGACCACATCGAGCTGTCGGACGGCAAGGAAGACGCGGTCAAGGTCGACGTCGAATACAAGTTCGACAACGACACCTGGTTCGACTCCGTGAAGGCCGGCGTGCGCTGGTCCGAGCGCGACCAGACCACCCGCTTCTCATCCTATAACTGGGGCGTGCTCAGCGAGATCTGGGGCGAAGGCGGCCCCGTCTGGATGAGCGACAAGATCAACGGCGTTCCCGACGCCAACGGCCTGCCCGGCACGGTCGGCACGGACAGCACCGGCAAGATCGAGCTCTACGACTTCGCCAACTTCATGCACGGTCAGGTCGGGCTGCCGACCGGCACCGAAGGTCGTCCGTACTACGCGAGCAACATCACCGACAACTATTCGGCATTCTCGGCCTTCGCGTTGAGCATCGGCGACGAGTGGCGGGCCCGCAACGGCGCCGACGGCTGTCCGCAGAACTGGGTGCCTCTGGCCCAGCGCTGCGATGTCGTGAAGGGCACGCCGTTCCGGCCGGGTGAAATCAACCCGATCCTTGAAACCAACAAAGCCTTCTACGGCATGATGAAGTTCGCGGGCGACCTGGATGGCGGCATCCGCGTCACCGGCAATGTCGGCCTGCGCTACACCGCCACCGATCGCGAGGCCTCCGGCTTCCGCGTGTTCCCGCGCAGCAGCTTCCAGACCGACGCCGACTGCAACGCCATCCCGGCGGGTCAGCCTGTCCCGTCGTTCTGTTCGCTGTCGCCGGCGGTTCGGGCCCAGGCGCGTCTGTGGGCCAACGGCGCCAGCACGGCCAACACGGCCAAGGCCAGCTTCAACTACTGGCTGCCCAGCTTCAACGTGAAGGTCGCTCTGCCCAACAAGGTGCAACTGCGTCTGGCCGCGTCGCAGGGCATCACCCCGCCGGAAGTGGGCCTGACCCGCAACTATTACAACCTGTCGCTGAACACCAATAACGACGGCATCACCAACGGGCAGCCCAGCGGCAACGTCACCGTTGGCAACCCCTATCTGAAGCCAACCCGCTCCAAGAACCTCGACGCCTCGGCCGAGTGGTACTTCGCCCCCGTCGGCTCGCTGACCCTGGCGCTGTTCTACAAGGAGCTGACCAACGTCGCCTACAACTCGACGGCCCGCATCCCGTTCACCAACAACGGCGCGACCTTCGATGTTCTGGTGACCACGCCGGGCAACTCGGCGACGAAGGCCAAGGTCAAGGGCTTCGAGATCGGCTACCAGCAGTTCTATGACTTCCTGCCCAAGCCTCTCGACGGCTTCGGCATCAACGCCAACTACAGCTACATCGACAGCTCGGGCGTGCCGCAAAGCACGCTGTCGGCGACCGACCCCGACGTGGCCGCCGGCCGCGTGACGACGGTCGACACCAGCAAGCTGCCGCTGCAGGGCCTGTCCAAGCACAACGCCAACTTCGCGGCCATCTATGAGAAGGGCCCGATCTCGGCTCGTCTGGCCTACAACTGGCGCGTCGGACTTCCTGCTGACCGTCCGCGACGTGATCGTGCCCTATGCGCCGATCATGAACGAGGCCACCGGCCAGTTGGATGGCTCGCTGTTCGTCACCGTCAATCCGAAGGTGAAGGTCGGCATCCAGGGCGTGAACCTGCTGAACGAAACCACCAAGACCACGCAGGTGCTCAACGACAGCCTGCTGAAGACCGGCCGCTCGTGGTTCATGAGTGACCGCCGCTACACGTTCGTGCTTCGCGCGAGCTTCTAGACTCCTGGCGATCGCGTCGGCCCACACCCTCGGGTCGGCGCGGTTGCCCGGAAACGGGCTTCCACCTCGGGTGCTCGACTCCTGCCAACTGTCTTCGCGCATCGTCTCTGGCGGTGCGCGTTTTTCTGGAGAGGTACGCCGATGTCTTCCCATTCCTCGGTCCTTTCCCGCAGGCAGGCCCTGTTTCTTGGCGCCACCGCAGCGGCCCTGGCGGCTGCTCCGGCGCTGGCCGCCCCGACGACCTCGCTGGCCGCCCTGGCCCGCGACAAGGGCCTTTACTTCGGCAGCGCCGTCGGCGCCGGCCCGGTGGGGTCCCTGACCGGTTCGTTCGAGGACGCGGCCTATCGCAAGATCCTCGCGGACGAGTGCGGCGTGCTGGTCCCCGAGAATGAGCTCAAATGGTACGTGGTTCGCGCCGCCGGGCCCCAGAGCTTCGACTTCTCGCGCGCTGACCGCATCGCCGATTTCGCCAAGGCCAACGGCCAGGCCCTGCGCGGCCACACCCTGCTGTGGCACCATCCGCAGTGGTTCCCGGCCTGGATCAAGACCTACGACTTCGGCTCTGGTCCGGCCCGGACCACCAATGCCGAGGCCATGCTGGTTCAGCACATCGACACGGTCTGCAAGCGCTACCCGCAGATGATCTCGTGGGATGTCGTCAACGAGACCGTCGATCCGGCCGACGGATCGATCCGCCGCACGGTTTTTTCCGACATTCTCGGCCAGCACGAGACCCTGGACCTGGCGTTCCACACTGCCCGCGCCGCCGCGCCCAAGGCTCGTCTCGTCTATAACGACTACATGAGCTGGGAAGTGGGTAACGAAAAGCACCGCTACGGCGTGCTGAAGTTGCTGGAAGGCTTCAGGAAGCGCGGCGCGCCGGTCGATGCGCTTGGCGTACAAAGCCACATCGGGGCCGAGAACGCCGACACCTTCACCGGGTTTGGCCGGCCGCAGGAGAAGGAATGGCGGGCCTTCGTCGATGAGGCCACCGGCATGGGCTATGATCTGCTGATCACCGAGTTCGACGTCCACGACAAGGGCCTGCCCTATGACTTCGCCCCGCGCGACGCGGCGGTGGCGGCCTATGCCAAGGGCTATCTGGACCTGATGCTGTCCTATCGTCAGACCAAGGAAGTTCTGGCCTGGGGCATGGTCGACAAGTATTCCTGGCTGCAGAACCAGTGGCTGCGCGAGGACAAGAAGCCCAAGCGCCCCACGCTCTATGACGACGCCTATCAGCCCAAGCCGCTGCGCGAGGCTGTGGCGGCAGCGCTGCGCGCGGCGCCGGTTCGGTAAGTCTCTCGACCACGGAAGAAAGCGCCGGCGTTTCCGGCGGTCCCGGCTCGGCGCGCTTCGCGCTTGGCCGGGATGACAATGAAAGGATGCGTAATGATCCGCTCAGCCCTGATCGCCCTGGCCCTGATGGCTTCGACGGCCCACGCCGCGCCCAACACGGCCACCTTCACGCACTTTACCTACCAGGGCGCCGACCCGGTCGATGCGCAGATCACGCTGGGGCCCGGCCAGTATCGCAACCCGATCCTGAACGGCTTCTACCCCGACCCCAGCGTCACGCGGGTGGGCAAGGACTACTATCTGGTCAATTCGACCTTCGCCTATTTCCCCGGCATCCCGGTCTGGCATTCCACCGACCTCGTCCACTGGACCCAGATCGGCAACGCCATCGATCGTCCCGGCATGCTGGACTTCAAGCGCCTGGGGCTGTCGCGCGCCGTGTTCGCGCCATCGATCGACGAGCATGACGGCACGTTCTACATCCTCAACACCTGCGTCGACTGCGGCGGCAATTTCCTTGTCACGGCGCGGGATCCCAAGGGGCCGTGGTCCGATCCCGTCTGGCTGCCCAGCGTCGGCGGCATCGACGCCTCGATCTTCTTCGACGATGACGGACGGACCTGGATTCTCAACAACGACGAGCCTCCGGGGCCGGCCGAGTATCAGGGCCACCGCGCCATCTGGATCCAGCAATACGATCCCAAGGCCAAGGTGATGATCGGCCCGCGCACCGTGCTTCTGGACAAGGGCGTTGACCCGTCGACCAAGCCGATCTGGCCCGAGGGCCCGCACATTCTCAAGAAGGACGGCTTCTACTACCTGACCGCCGCCGAGGGCGGCACGGCCGAGGGCCACAGCCAGGTGGTGCTGCGCGCCGACACGGTGCTGGGGCCCTACAAACCCTATGAGAAGAACCCCATCCTGACCCAGCGCGGCCTGCCCAAGGATCGACCGCTGCCGATCACCTCGGCCGGCCACGGCGATCTGGTGGACACGCCGGACGGCAAGTGGTGGGCCACCTTCCTGGCTGTCCGGCCCTATGGCGACGACCTCTACAACACCGGCCGCGAGACCTTCCTGCTGCCGGTGGAGTGGAAGGACGGCTGGCCGGTGATCCTGGAGAACGGCAAGACGATCCCGTATGTCGCCGCCGCTCCAAAGCTGCCGGCGCCGGCCGTCATGCCACCGCCGACCAGCGGCGCGTTCAAGGCGGTCGAGACCTTTGCCGGCCCCGAGCTGCCGCTGAACTGGATGACGATGCGCATCCCGCAAAGCCGCTGGTGGTCGGTAGGCAAGGGCGCTCTGACCCTGGAGGCCCGCCCCGACAAGCTGGGCGAAAACGCCCAGCCCTCGTTCTGGGGACGTCGCCAGCAGCACACCCACGCCAGCGCCCAGACCACGCTGCGTTTCACGCCCAAGGCCGACGGAGACAAGGCCGGGCTGGTGGTCATCCAGAACGACGACTTCTACTACTTCATCGGACTGGTGCGTGACCATGGCCAGACGCTGATGCGGGTCGAGCAGCGCAAGGGAGCAAAGGATCCGACGGACGGCGTGGTTGTGGCGGAAAAGCCCATTTCCCTCGCTTCCGGCCAGGCGGTCGATCTGCGCATCACCGCGCGCGGCGGCGCCTATGACTTCGCCTATTCGCTGAAGCCCGGGGCGTGGACGACCCTTAAGGCCGACGCCGACGGCACGGTGCTGAGCACGAAGAAGGCGGGCGGCTTCGTAGGGGCGCTGCTCGGAGTGTATGCCCACGGCGGCCGCTAGGCGCCGCTACCCCGTCAGCGGGGCTGCGGGTTCTAGCGATAGCGATACAGCTTCACCCGCTGCACGCCGAACTGGTCGGGCTCCAGACGAACGTGTCGGCCTTGGTGCGTCTGGTCGCCATTCAGCCAGCGGCCCTCGATCCATTGGCCATCCACATGGCGGCCCTCGCGCACGCTCTCCAGGCCGACGCCTTCGCCGAAGGTGAGGGTGAGGCCAGAGCCCGCCACCAGAAACTCGTCGGCCGACAGCTGGATCACCAGCCCGCCATGGGCCGCGACGGTCTGCTTATCGCGCGGCGTCCAGGGATCGACGAAGGACACCGTCATCGTCCAGGCGCCCAGGGTCGCGCTCTGGGCCTTCTCGTCCACCGTGCCGTCGAAGGCGACGGGCGGGCGGAAGCCGCGCATCGTGCCCTGGCCCTGGTGCGCCAGGATCAGCGGCGACAGGCTGTCGATTAGGGCATAGGCCTTCGACAGCGGGTTGCTGGCCGGCGCATCGACATTTTCGATCGAGAACGGCGAGAAGCCGATCGCGTCATGCTCGCCGAACGCCCACAGGGCGTTGGCGGGGGCCTCGACCTTGCCGGCCCGATCGGCTTCGGGAATGAACAGCGGATTGCCGGGGCGATCGTACTGCGCCGCCCAGTGGGTGAAGTCGGGATAGTAGATGTCCGGGCTCTGGGTCACCGACGGCGCCGCCGCGCGCCAGATCTCGTAGAGGTGGGGCAGGGGCCCTGCGCTGGGATAGCCGCCCGGCGCGACGCCGGCCTTGTTGAGCGCGGCGTTAACGTACATCGGCAGCGGATAGGCCTTCTGGCCGGCCGAGGCGACGGCCTCGACGAAGCGCCCGAACGACCAGGCCTGCCACAGCTCGTCGGTGGCGGCGCTCTTGCCGAACACCGCTTCCCAATTGCCCGACCCCGTCTTGCCCAGGGCCTTCAGCACCGCCGCCGGAACCGGCTTTCTGAAGTCCGCCTCGGCGTCGGTCGAGTGGTCGCGGGCCGAGGGCAGCATGCCGATCTCGTTCTCGACCTGGATCATCAGGACGGTGCGCCTGTCGCCGTCGATGGCCTTCAGGTGGCTCATCAGGGCCGCGAAGGCCTTGGCGTCCGCCGCTGACGTGGCGGGACTCGCGGGCGACAGGATCTCCTGGACCTTGCCGTCGGCCGAGCGGGCCAGCGGGAAGCGCTTGCCGTCCCGCTTCACCCAGGCCGGGACATAGGTCGACATGCTGTTCTTCCAGCTGCCGAACCACAGCAGCACCAGCCGGGTGTCATGGGCGCGGGCCTGGGCGATGACGCCGTCGATGACGGTGAAGTCGAACTGGCCCTCGACCGGCTCGATCTGGTCCCATTGAACCGGCGCCAGCACGGTATTGAGGTTCAGCGCCTTCAGGGTCGGCCACTGGCGGTCCAGATAGGGCAGGCTTGAGGCCGTGGAATTGCCCAGTTCTCCCCCGAGGATCAGGAAGGGCTTTCCGTCGACCAGAAGTTGGGTCGCGTCGCCGTGCCGGGCCAGGCGGGGGATCGCCTCGGCATGGGCGGAGGTGGCCAGCAGGCCGGCCGAAAGCGCGACGGCGCCGAGGGTCTTGAACAGGATGCGCATGGAGGTCAGATGACCCCATGGAATTTGTAAGATCAATGTCGAACAGCGTCCTGACCGGCCTGTTCTGACTCTTGGTTGCGGCTTTCGTTGGCGTCACGGTTTAGTAGAGCGTTCATGACCCTGACCTTCCCGCCCATACCCGAGCGTTCAGCCGTCACGCCCGGAGTGTTCCGAGACGAGATCCTTCCGGCCTATCGCCCGGTGGTGCTGCGCGGCTTCGCGGCCGATTGGCCGGCGGTCGCGGCCGGGTGCGACACGCCTCAGGTCATGGCGGGCTATCTGAAGGGCTTCGATCGCGGCGCGCCGGTCCAGGCCTTTGTCGGTCCGCCCGAAATCCGCGGTCGGTTCTTTTATGCGCCGCAGGGCCGGGCAGTGAACTTCGAGCGGCGGCCGACGACGATGTCGGCGGCGATGGACGAGATCCTGGCCGGCGCGGGTCGCGACGACGCGCCGTCGATCTATGTCGGTTCCGCCCCCGCATTACAGATCCTGCCCGGCTTCGAGACCGCCAACCGCAACCCCCTGCTGGCCTCCGACATCGAGGCCCGCGTCTGGGTGGGCGGCGAGACCAGCATCCAGACCCACTACGACCTGTCCGACAACATCGCCGTGGTCGTGGCCGGCCGCCGGCGCTTCACTCTTTTTCCCCCGAGCAGACGGCCAATCTCTATGTCGGGCCGCTGGACTTCACGCCGGCCGGCCAGCCGGTGAGCCTGGTGTCGCTGGATGAGCCGGACCTGACCCGCCACCCCCGCTTCGCCGACGCCCTGCCGCACGGGATCAGCGCCGAGCTGGAGCCGGGCGACGCCATCTATATCCCGACCCTCTGGTGGCACCACGTGCGCTCTACCGGGCCACTGAACGTGCTGGTGAATTTCTGGTGGAGCGATCTGGCGGGCCTGACGGGCTCGCCGTTCGAGGTGTTGATCCACGCCATGATGAGCCTGCGCCATCTGCCCGAGCCCCAGCGCAGGGCCTGGCGTGCGATCTTCGACCACTATGTCTTCGAGGGCGAGACGGCGGGCGACCACCTGCCGTCCGACATGCGGGGTGTGTTGGGTCCGCTATCGCCCCAGCTGACCCGGAACGTCAGGGCGTTCCTGCTGCACGCCCTGGGGAAGGGCGGTTAGGACAGCGTCCGTGCTCAGTGTCCTGTTCGTTCGAGAAAGGCCTTGAGTGTCACAAGATCGGCGGTGTGCTTGTCTGAGCCGCCCATTGACAGCGCTCTTTTCTTGGTTTCGATCAGCTTGCCGACCTTGAGAATTTTCCAGCTGATCGACTGGTTGTCGTAGGAAACCGTGTCGTTGTCGACGTCGCCGAACTGGGCGCTCGAGCTTCCCAGATCGATCTTTACGCCGGCTGTTCCCGCGCGAAAGACGCAGTTGTTGATGGTCGCCTTCGTGGCCACCATGTTGGGAGCGCTCGCTGGGGAGCCCCTGAAATCTTGCTGCAGGTCATAGGCAAGCGCGCAGACATTCGACATCGTGAAGTTCATCATGGTCGTCGCGCCCTTGATTAGGATGTCGATGTCGTCAGGCTCGCGGCAGTCCAGGCCCAGGGCGTCGGCATGGCAGTACATGGCAAAGCTGCCCGAATAGGCCCACTTGCCTCCGTACTTCACATGCAGGTAGGTAGAAAGGCCGACCGGCCAGCCATAATGAGGCGGTCCCATGGTGACATCTCCCGGACAGGGGATCCTGGGCGCATATCGCCCGAACCCTCGGCCCGAGTATTGCGAAAAACGTCGTTATCCGAAACTTGAAAATGCAACCGGGAAGAGTCTTTCGGGGCGGTCCGCAACCCGCCCCGAAAGAGGGCGTCAGCCTGGCGTGCGCGGCGTCGCCGGCACAGACCCGGGCGCCACGGCCGGCGGGTTGGCGCTGCGGACCGGCGGGGACGGGAAGAACACCTTGCGGAAGCTCAGCCGGATCGTGCGGCCGCGCGGGTCCAGATAGTCTTCCTGATAGGTGATCGGCGTCGTGCCGTCCGGCGCGCGGACCTTCTGCTTGGCGTCGAACAGATTGTCGATCGAGGCGCTGACCCGGGCGCCGCGGAAGAACGGCTTGCCGCGCAGGGCCGGCTGGATGCCCAGATCGGCGAACAGGCGCAGATTGACCGTGGTCAGGGCCGAATAGTCCAGGTCCTGGCTGCCGCTGGCGCCCGAACCGCGCACGGTGGTGCCTTCGTTCCAGGTGGCGCTGAGGCTGCCGCCCAGGCCGTTGCGCGACAGGTTGCTCTGCAGCTCGAACTGGTTCTTGGGCGTGCCGCCGCTGGAACCGATCGAGGCCCCGTCCAGCAGGTCCAGCTTGGCCAGACCAGGGCGAATGGTGATCTCGTCGGTGAACTTGACCGTGTGATAGAGCCCGACCTGGAAGGTGCTCATGCCCGCGCGTCCGACGCCGAACGCGCCGCCGCCCGGACCGCCACCACCGGGGCCGCCGCCGCCCGGTCCGCCGAAGCCGCCGCCCGTAGGGCCGCCAAACCCGCCGCCGGGAGGCGGAGCGCCGTCGACGGGCGGAGGCGGCGGTTCCTGATCCCTGTTCTGGGTCCTGGTCTGGGCCGGGCTCGTCGTCTTGCCGTCGGCGGAGGCCGTTTGCGTCGTGGCCGTCGAGGGGGCCGGAGTCGGCGTCGGGGCCAGGGCCTGCATGAAGGGCGGGCGCTGCGGCGTCCCGAACGACTTGCGGAAGGTGAAGCCGCTGCGCAGTTCATTGGTCTGGCGGCGATCGAAATTCACCGGCCGGGCGTCGATCTGCAGCAGATTGCCTGCGGCGTCGCGAATGAAGCGGTCGGAGAAGGCGTCCTCGATCTGGCTGGTGCCGGTCGGCAGGCTGGAGATCAGGTTGTTGGTGCGCGAATTGATATAGCTGGTGCTCAGGTTCAGGGTGTCATTGACCTTGTAGTTGACGCCCAGCTTCAAGACCCGGCCTTCCTCCTCGCGCAGATTGGCGTTGCCGCCGGTCAGGCGGGTGATCACCGTCGCGGCGCCAGTTTTGAAGTCATAGGTCTGGACGCCGGCGGTCAACTGCTCGGGATCACCGATCTGCGACAGGCTGGGGGCTCTCTGCTCGCGCGTGACCGAGGCGATGATCCGCAGCTTGTCGGTCGGGCCCCAGTTGGCGCCATAGCCGATGGTGCTGAGCGACCCAAAGTCTGACAGGGTCTTGCTGGCCAGGTTCAGGTTCAGCGACAGGTCGCCGACGGCGGCCAGAACATCCTTGCGGCGGCTGGTCAGGGGCACGTCGATATTGGCCCGGACGCTGCGGGTGTCGCGCGACAGGTCGCTGTTGCGCGCGACGCCGGCGTTGAGCGAGGCGCTCTCCAGCTTGGTGGTCTCCAGCCCGCCCGTGAAGGTGGTGGTGATCTCGCCGGCCGGGATGCGCAGCACCGCGCCGCGGATGTTGAACTGGCTGTCTGCCGAGGTCGTGGTCGAGTTGGACTGGTCCTGATAGGCGCGGCCTGACACCACCCTCTGGGTGGTGCTGTCGGACTCGGCGCGCTCGGCATTGGCCGTCAGGTCCCAGCTCCAGCTCTTGATCGAGCCCAGCAGGCCGCCGCCCAGATGGCTGGTGGTGCTTTCGGATTCGCGGCGCAGCGGACCGCCGGCCAGGGTATTGAGGCCGAGCCAGGTGGTGGAGTCGGTGGATTCCACACGGGCGTTGACCGACCCCGCCACTCCGTTGCCGAGCGGACGGTTATAGACCCCGTTCACGGCCCAGGTGTCCTGGCGAGGGATCAGGCTGCGATAGGCCGCGTCCGAGCGGGGCTGGGCCAGGTCGCGGTCGGTCTCGAACAGCTCGGTCTGGCTGCTGGACTTGGCGTCGACCAGCACGCGGTCGTCGCTCAGGATCCGCAGGGCCGTGCCGTGGATGTCGGTGGTGTCGCCGCCGCCGTCCTGGGTGGAGCGCTTGTAGCCCGCCTCGGTGGTGACCGCCCGGAACCGGCGGCGCAGGATCAGGTTCACCACCTTCTGGTCGGCGGCGTAGCCGTATTTGAGGGCCACTTCCTCGGGCAGGATCTCGACCCGGGCGATGGCCTCGGTGGGGATGTCGCGCACCTCGCCGAAATTGGAGATCCGCGCGCCATTGACCAGGATCACCGGCCGGCCGCCGGCCGCCCCGCCGCGCGCCGTCGAGGTCTGGGGCGAGAGGGCGTCGAGCAGTTCGGAAACGCTGGAGACGCCATAGGCCCGGATATCGCGCGGCGACAGCGAGATCTCGGGCGGAATGTCGCCGACCACGGCGCCGGGCAGCTTGCGGGCCGCCGTCACGGTCAGGGCGTCGACCTCGTTGTCGTCCTCGACCACAGCGGGCTTGGCCGCCTGGGCGCTTGCGGCGGGCGCCGTGTCCGCAGAGGCCTTGTTCGCCGGCGTTTGGGCGGCCGGCGCCGGATCGGCGGTCTGGGCCAGGGCGGGCGCGCTCAGCAATGCGGCGCAGACGCCCAGCATCAGGGACGCGCGCAGCGGACGCGCCACGGCGCTCACGCCAATCGAGGTTTCACCCACGCTCAAGATCTTTCTCCAAACGTCGTGGCGCGATCGCGCGCCGTGTCAGGAGGCGTCTTCTTACGGTTTTGTTGCGCTGGAATTTCGAACGTGACTCAAGGTGTGGCCTGCGGGCCACGCCTGAGTTGCAAGTGGCTATTTCTTCTTGTCGCCGCCCCAGGGCAGCTTCTTCTTGATCTCGTCCAGCGGCGTCTTTGTCACCACCACCGGCGGCGGCACATAGACCGTGGCGGCCTTGATCGGATAGGCGCGCCAGCCGCTCTGGATCAGGGCCCCAAAGCCCTGGCACTTGGGCAGGTAACGCACCGCGCCGGTGCGCGGCTTGGGGAAGGGCGGCGGCTGGCGCAGCTCCTGGCGCTTGGGGTCGATGAACCACCAGTCCGTCGCCAGGCCATAGCCCTTCTCGCCCCCGGCCCGCACCGCCTGATAGGCGATGTTGGCCTGAAAACTGGGAACGCCGTACTTGATCATGGCGCGGTAGAAGATGGCGTCGGCCTCCTCGCGCTTGCCCGGCTCTCCGATGGCGTACAGCCAGTCGTGGACGATGGCGGCGCGGGCGGTCGGGCCCTGCGGGTCGACGAAGCCCTGGCCGTACCAGGGCACGCTCGCGAAGTCGGTGACGTACCAGCGCGGCACGACGATCACCTTGCCGGTCTCGACGTCGCAATAGGGGAATTCGGCGTCCAGGGTGAACAGCTTGCGGCCGCTCTTGGTCTGGTTGAACAGCACCACGGGCTGCGGCGTCAGCGAACTGGGCGGTGTCGGCGCGACGACGGGGATGTAGACGGTCTCATGCGTCTCGGTGGCGCAACCGGCCAGCACGAGGGCCAGCGCCAGCAGGGCGGGAAGTTTCGAAGGGCGCGGGGGCATGGTCTCTGGGCAAAGCGGGGAGCGGTCGGCCGGACCTATAGCACTCTTCGCGTGGCGTGTTTGAGGCCAAGGTCAAGCTTCGCCCGTTTCGCCTGTCCGGGTGTGACGGGCAGCCGGGGCGACCGCGTGGATCACGGGGTGATCCTTCGCGGCCGCCAGTCTGATCACCAGACGCCGATCTTCTCGGCTTCCTGGTGGCTGATCGGATGATGGGCCTTGAGGTGGTCTTCCTCGGCCAGGAAGCGCACCGCCTCCAGGGCGGCCATGCAGCCCATGCCGGCGGCGGTGACGGCCTGGCGGTAGATGTCGTCGGTGACGTCGCCGGCCGCATAGACACCGGCGATCGCGGTCGAAGTCGTGCCCGGCTTGACGGTCAGATAGCCGCCGGCGTGGGTTTCCAGCTGGCCCTTGAACAGCTCCGACGACGGGGCGTGGCCGATGGCGATGAACACGCCGTCGCACTTCAGGTCTGAGGTCTCGCCGGTCTTGACGTTCTTCAGGCGCACGCCGGTGACGCCCATCGGATCGGTATCGCCGGTCACTTCGTCGATGGCGCTGTCCCAGACCACTTCGATCTTCGGGTGGGCGAGCAGACGCTCCTGCAGAATCTTCTCGGCCCGCAACTCGTCCTTGCGGTGGACCAGGGTGACCTTGCTGGCGAAGCTGGTCAGGAACAGGGCTTCCTCGACGGCCGTGTTGCCGCCGCCGACCACGACCACTTCCTTGTTGCGATAGAAGAAGCCGTCGCAAGTGGCGCAGGCGCTGACGCCAAAGCCCTGGAAGCGGCTCTCGCTTTCCAGGCCCAGCCACTTGGCCTGGGCGCCGGTGGCGATGATCACCGTTTCGGCCAGCCAGTCCTGGCCGCTGTCGGTGGTGATGTGGAACGGGCGCTTGGAGAGGTCGGCGCTCAGCACGATGTCGGTGACGAATTCGGTGCCGACATGCTCGGCCTGGGCCTTCATCTGGTCCATCAGCCAGGGACCCTGGATGACGTCGGAGAAGCCGGGATAGTTCTCGACATCCGTCGTGATCGTCAGCTGGCCGCCCGGCTGGATGCCGGCGATCAGCACGGGCTTGAGCAGGGCGCGCGCGGCATAGATGGCGGCGGTGTAGCCGGCGGGACCCGATCCAATGATCAGGCAGCGGGTGTGGCGGGGTTCGGAGGAGGTCGACATGGCGGAAGATATAGTGTCGATTCCGGTTTAGCGCGATGGCCGCGCGACGGGGGAAATCATGAAAGCGGGTTTGCCGATCGGCATGGGCGCGGGGATCGCCATCGGGGTGGTGCTTGGCCTGGCGTTCGACAATCTGGCCCTAGGCCTTTGCCTGGGCATCGCCATCGGCGCCGGCTCGGGCGTCGCGATGCAGGAGGGGGGCGCCAAGAAGGAGCCCGGCAAGGGCGGCGATGGCGGGGTGATCTCGACCAGCGCCAGCGACTCCTCGTCAGACTGCGACTCGTCTTCGGACGGCGGCGGCTGTGACGGGGGCGGTGGCGATTGACGCCTCATCCACCTTTCAGGGCTTAAACTGGCGGAAACCACGTTTCGGGTGATCCGTCATGTCCGCGCCTTCCATCACCATCGCCGGCCGCCAGATCGGCGCTGACCATTCGCCGTACGTGATCTGCGAGCTGTCCGGAAACCACAACGGCAGCCTCGAGCGCTGTCTGACCATGGTGGACGCCGCCGCCGCGACCGGCTGTGACGCGATCAAGATCCAGACCTATACCGCCGACACCATCACGCTGGATGTCGACCGGCCCGAGTTCAAGATCCACGGCGGGCTGTGGGACGGGCGCACGCTGTACGAACTCTATGAGGAAGCCCACACGCCGTTCGAATGGCACGCGGCGATCTTCGAACGCGCCAAACAGCGCGGCGTGACCATCTTCTCCAGCCCGTTCGATGAGACGGCGGTCGATCTGCTCGACAGCCTGGGCGCCCCGGCCTTCAAGATCGCTTCGTTCGAGGCCATCGACGTTCCGTTGATCCAGTACGCGGCCAGCAAGGGCAAGCCGCTGATCATCTCGACCGGCATGGCCAATCTGCAGGAGATCGAGGCGGCCCGTGATGCGGCGCTGAGCGCGGGCGCCGCCGGCGTGCTGCTGCTGCACTGCGTCTCCAGCTATCCCGCCACCTTCGCCGACGCCAATGTGCGGACCGTCGCCGACATGGCCCAGCGCTTCGGCTGCCCCGTCGGCCTGTCTGACCACACGCCGGGCACGGCGGCCTCGGTGGCGGCGGTTTCGGTCGGGGCCTGCGCGGTGGAAAAGCACTTCACCCTGGCCCGCGCCGATGGCGGCCCCGACGCGGCGTTCAGCCTGGAGCCCGTCGAGTTCAAGGCCCTGGTGGATGACTGCAAGAACGCCTGGGCGTCTCTGGGCGCGGTGAACTACGACCTGCTCGGCTCGGAGCGCGGCAGCCTGCTGTTCCGCCGCTCGCTGTATGTCACCGCCGATGTGAAGGCCGGCGAGCCCTTGACCCGCGCCAATGTGCGCTCGGTGCGTCCCGGCAACGGCCTGCCGCCGGTCGACCTGGACAAGGTCCTGACCGGCAAGGCGTCGCGCGATCTGACGCGCGGCGAGCCGCTGGACTGGTCGATGGTGGGATAGGGCGGTCCGCGCCGGCCATCGGCCGACGCGGAACCTCGTCTAGGCCCCGACGAGCAGGCGCTCTTCGATCACGACCGGCGCTTCATCGACATTGGCGACGTCCTGCGTCCGCAGGTGCGCTTCCAGGATGTCGAGGATCTCGCTGTCCTCATCGGCGTCGAACTTGCGGGCGAAGAGGTCGGTGCTGGTGGTCAGTTGCACGGCGTCCGAGGCCCTGAAGGTGCGCGGGCGCAGCTTGATGTCGCCGTCGGGCACCCAGTCGATCATCCGTTTGTCGTCATTGACGATCTCGCCATGGGCCGCGGTGTTCATCATTACGGTCTGGAAGAAGCCCTCATCGGCGATGAAGGTGTTGCGATAGAAGGCCTTGTAGCGATCCACCGACGGGTCGTGGCAGACGAAGTCGCAGAAGGCGCGGCTGACGATCTTCCACTGGTTGCCGATATAGGGCGTGGCCCCGTCCAGGAAGATCCGCGTGGCCAGGGTGTCGACGATCCGGTCCTTCAGCTCCACCACGTGCTTCAGCACCCGGCCCATGGTGTCGGGGCGCATCTTGGCCTGATCCAGCACCTTGATGAACTCCTGGCCGCGATGTTGCGCGAGGAACGCCTTGATCCGCTTCTGGGTCGCCAGCGGAAAATCCTGGCCCGACAGATTGATGAAGAACTCCCAGTCCGCGCCCATCTCCAGCAGCTTTTCCATGCCGCGCAGCTCGGCGTCGACCAGGCTGTAACCGCCCCACAGCGCCTTCTTGCTCTCCAGCACGGCGGCGTTGGGATAGGCCGACAGGAAGGCGCGGATGTCGGCCTCGAGCGCGGGGCCGGAGTTCTTGTCGACGTGGATCAGATAGTGATTTTCCGGGTCATGGATGGCCTTGAACAGCCGCTTGAACTGCTCGGGGTAGCGGTGGACCAGGACCAGGTATGCAATCACGCTGTCACTCCGGGAGGACGGGTTTGGCGCGCCGGGGAGGCGCGCGCCGGTAGGTTTTCGGGTCGTGTCGAGCGGCGCCAGGCCGCTCAAGTCTTGGTGCCGCGCAGGGCGTCAGGGTCGATGGGGCGCGGCCTGGTGGGCTGACCACCGGTGGACCGGGGATCATTGAACCCCTTGGGCCCCGAGGGGCGCGTACCGGGATAGGTTTTCATGACGGGCTGCTTTCTTCGGACACGCCGGGCTGCGGCGTTCAGTCGTCGAAGGGCGCGGGTCCCTACTTCTTGCGGTTCACCGGCAGCGAGGTCAGCACCGACGGCGCGGCTGCGGCGATGGTCTTGGGCTTTTCGGCCTTGGGCTTGCGGGTTTCGCGATTGCCTTTGGACAAGGTCTCTTCCTCTTCAAGATGGGGGACCGGCGATCCTGGCGGCAGGCGCGAGCGGTCACGCGCAGACCTGGGGCCTGGCGAGACGAAGCGCGTCCAGCGACGGAACGACGGGATCGATTGTACGGTAGAGACGAAGCGCTCCCTTCTATGGGGAGCCTTGGCGGCGTTCCGCGATAAGAGCCAAACGCGCCAGACGGCGTTTCGTAACGCCTGCCCCAGACCATACCACGTCAGGGCGCGCGCCGGTGCGAAATCGCCCTAGGCGCCGGGCAGCAGGCCCAGCCGCTTGCCGATGATCCGGTCCAGGGTGCGCTTGGGCAGGGTCTGGCCCAGGAAGACCTGCAGCGGATCAGGCGAGACCACATAGCGCGTCTTGGGCTTGGGCGCGGTCAGAGCCACATGCACCGCCTTGCCGATGGCCTCCGGCGGCAGGCCCGACTTGCCGAGCGACAGCATGAAGGCCTTCATCTTCGCCAGGGCCGGCGCGTAGGCGGTGTTGGCGTAGCGGTTGATATCGACGCTGTCGGCCTTGTCCCAGATGGGCGTGGCCACCGCGCCGGGGGCGACGATCACAACGTCGACCCCGAAGGGCAGAAGCTCGCGGCGAAGGGATTCCGACAGGCCTTCCAGCCCGAACTTGGTCGCGCAATAGGGGCCCATGAACGGGTTGGCGTTCTTGCCGCCGACCGACGAGATGTTGACGACGCGGCCCGGGTCCCGGCGGGCGGGACTTTCGGCCCCCAGAAGCGGTCCGAAGGCCTGGGTGGCGACGACCACGCCGGTGAGGTTGACCTCAAGCTGCTGGCGAAACTCCTCGACCGGCAGGTGCAGCAGGGGGCCGGCCACGGCGATGCCGGCATTGTTGACCAGCCCGGCCAGGGTCTGGCCGTTCAGGGCCGCCTCGACCTGGCGGGCCGCCGTCCGCACAGCGGCCTCGTCGGTGACGTCGAAGACCAGCGGCGTGAAGGCTTCACCGAACTCGGCCTGCAGGCGCTGGGCGTCGGCGGGTTTGCGCACGCTGCCAAACACCTGGAAGCCGTTGCCGATCAGGGTCTTGGTGATGGCCCAGCCGATGCCGGTGGACACGCCGGTGACGACGACGGATTGGCGCATGTGTCTGGCTCCCCCTGTTGGGGGAGAAGATGGGGTAAGTGAACGGCGTTATCCAGAGGGATTACGCCCCCGGCGAAACCAGCTGGGCCATCCCGTCCCAACCCACGTTCATCAGCGCGTCCACGAACCCCATGAACGGCTCGAAGTCGCCGCGACCCTGTGGATAACTTACCGTCGAGAAGGCCTGGAAGCGAGCAGGGAAGCCCGCCGCCGCGAACACGCCGTCCTCTTCCATGTAGTCGGACGAGCCCATCGGCGAGACGTACTCGCTTGCGCCCACCGCCTGGCAGATCGCCAGCAGATGCTCCGACCGCGCGCCCGGCGCGCCCAGTTCGGAGGCCCGGACGAAGCGCGGCGACAGCCCCATCCGCTCCGCCGCCGCCTGGGCCATGCCGCAGGTCAGGTCAGACAGTCGGCCGTCACGGTGCGCGGCAAACTGTTCGGAGATGAAGGCCCAACCGTCCTCGAAGCCCGGCCGCTTGCCATAGGCATGGCGCATCGCTGCCAGATGCTTGTCGCGCCAGGCCTGGCTGTCGTCGATCTCGATGGCGCTGATCGGCGTATCGCGATCATGCTTTTTCACCGGCACGGTCAGCATCAGCTCGCCATTGGCCGTCAGGATGCGGTTGCGCGACTGCCACGATCGCCGGGCGAACTGTACGTCATCGAGGAACACGAACACATCGCTGGCCGCCATCAGCTGGAAATAGCCGAGGTAGGGCAGGTAGGTCGGCTGCATGATCGCGGCCTTTGTGGTCATCCGGCCTTCGCGACCCCGTGGGCCGGCGCGCCGGACCGCGCGGCCAGAAGGCCCGCATTGACCTCGGCCAGCTTGGCGGCCTTGGCGTAGGGCTCCCAGGCGCCGGGGATGAACTGGCCGCCGAACCGGTCGGTGAGCCTGGCGCGCAAGGCCTTGAGACCCTCGAGCGCGGCGATCGAGTGGTAGATCCAGCGCGGCTGGATGTCGCTGTTCAGCAGGGTTCCGACCTTCAGGGATCCGAAGCCCGACAGCAGCCCCCGCATCTCGCTGGGCAGCCGGGCCAGATCGGCCTCGCGCACGCATTCGGCCACGGCCAGCTGGCGGCCGCCGCTTTCATACAGATAGACACGGAAGGCCGCGCCCTGGGCGGTGAAATTCTGGACATAGACCGGGCACGGTCCGTCGAACTCGACCTCGAAGACGTAGGTGGCGAAGCTCTTCTTGATCAGGGGCGGCGTGGACAGGCCCAGCGGCTTGAACAGCGGCGTCGGATTGGCCGCCCAGACCACCGTCTCGCCGGCGTCCGGCGCCGCCAGCAGCGCGCGCGGCGAGACCAGGGCGTTCAGCTCGACCTTGACGCCCAGACGGGTCAGCGCCTGGTGACAGGTGTCGAACAGAGCGGCGAAGCCGCCGACCGGCAGGGTTGCCACCAGATTGGCCGTCCGGCCCGAAAGCCCGCGCGGAATGGCGTACAGCTCGTCGGCCCAGGGGTTGGTCGCCTTCATCCGCGCCAGCTCGGCCAGGTCCGCCGCGGCGGGGAAGACGCGATTGATGGCCAGCGGGATCGCGGCGTCGCCATGCACCGTGTCGAGGTCGGCCTCGAGGTGCCAGCGGCAATAGGCCTCCAACTGGGTGGCGATCGCGTCTGGATAGGCGGCGATGCGCGAGGCCAGGCTGTCGCTGGCCGGCTTGCCCACCTTGCTGGCCGCGCAGTCGATCGCTGGGCCGCCGAAATCCCAGGTGAAGACGCGGCGGCCGTCACCGTCCAGGCTGACCGAGCCGAAGCGGTTGTCGAAGGTCTCGAAGCGGGCCCCGTGAGCCGCCAGGGTCTCGACGATGGGATCGCCGGTCCCACCGAAATAGATGCAGCCATCGCGCATCTCACGGCCGTGCGCGACCTTGGGGCGGGCCACGCCGCCCAGGGCTTCGAACCGCTCCTGGATCGTGATGTCGCGCCAGCCCAGGCGATGGGCCTCGAAGGCCGCCAGTATGCCGGTCAGGCCGCCGCCGACGATGCGAATGCGCTCGCTCACGAGGCGACACCCCAGACCACCAGATCGCTGTTGGGGCTGACCAGCACCCCGTTCTGGATGTTGTCGAACGACACCTTCAGGGCCGTGGGCTCCACCAGGCCCAGGTCCTCGATCAGCCGCTTCACCAGGCCATCGGCGGTGTAGAACAGATTGAACAGACCAGCCTCGCCGGTTTCGGACGTGTTCAGCCGCCAGCCGTTCGGCTCTTCCTCGACGCCCCTGCCACATCGATAGTCATCGACCAGGCGGGTGCGCACGAAGACCTCCGCGCCGGGCGCCAGCGCCTTGCGCGCCGCCGTCAGGACGACCCGGGCCTGGGCGTCGGTCAGATAGCAGAGCAGGTTGGGGATCAGCAGGACGTCGACAGGGGTCTCGCCCAGGTCGGGCAGGCCTTGCGACAGGTCGGCCTGGATCAGCTCGACGCCCTCGCCGAGATTGAAGCGGGCGTCCTCAAGCGCGGCGGCCGAATAGTCGACATCGGTCAGCGACCAGCCATGGGCGGCGTAGAGCGACAGGTTGTTGCCCGTGCCGCCGCCCAGCTCGACCACCCGGCCGGTCTTCTGGTGCAGGCCGCGCTTGAAGAAGTGCCGGGCGACGAACTCGTCCGGATACTTCAGGCCGCGAATGTCGGGCAGGGCGGGCATGGCGGCGGAATCCGGCGATTTGGTCGCTGGAGAATCCGGGGTAAGCGCCCAACGTTTGGTTAACGGTCCTTAGGTGATGCGGCGCTGTTTGTCGCAGGCGGCCGGGTTTCCGCCCCAAAGGCCGACCTTTCTCGCCGCGCGCTACCCGCTAGGCCATTGGGACATGATCGTCGCGGCGTCGAAATAGTCGCGCCAGAAGGTGATCCTTCCGCCGTGAACTTCAAACACGCCCGTCACGGGGAGCTCGACCCACTTGTCGGGGAGGCGGTGCCGGTCGAGACGCTCCAGGAACACCCGCGGTCCGCTCTCGGCCTCACGCACCACCTTGAACTCGTTCTCGAGCGTCGGCGCGAAGAACGGCTCCAGCAGACTGCGGATACCCGCCGGGCCATGTACGACCGGCAGCGGCGGCGGGTTCACATATTCGCAGTCGTCGGAAACCCACTTCAGCGCGGCGTCATAGTCGAGACGCTCCATGTCCTTCATGAACTGACGGACGATCTCGACAGGGCTTTGGGGCGCGGTGGTCATCAGGGAGGCTCCGGTTGGGTGTCGTTCTGATGATCGGGAGCTTCCAGCGGGGCGGCAGTTACCTGCAAGGTCATCGCGCGGGGCTGTCTGGGCTTCAGGCTCCCGCGATCCGGGCTAGAAACGCGGCCGCGACCCGTCGTGCGCCGTCGCCGTCGCAGATCCCGGCGCTGGCCTTCGACAGCGAGGCGCGCAGGTCCGGCTCTGCGATCAACCGGTCGAATAGCGCGCCAAAGGTCAGGTCGAAATCCGCCGAGGTCACCTCCAGCATGGGGCTCGCGCCCGCCGCCGACAGAGCCGTCGCGGCGGAGATCTGGTTGTCGGCCAGGACCAGGGTCAGGGTCGGCAGGGCCAGGATGCAGCGCTCCCAGCTGGTCGAGCCGCCGGCCCCGACGGCGAGGTCGGCTTCCAGCGTGAGGCGGGGCATGTCCTGGGTGTCGACGTGCAGGGTCAGGCGCGGATCGGCCAGCGCCTTGAGGCGCGGCAGGCTGGGCGCGCCGCCGCCCAGAACCACGTCGAGGCCGTGTTCCTGATGGACGCGCAGATCGACCACGCGACCGGTGATCCCGCCCACGTCGGTGAGGCCCAGCGAGATCAGGATGCGCCGCACCGGTCCGCCCGCCGCTCTGCGCGCCAGGGCCTGTTCGCGCAGGGCCGGAAAGGCCGGTCGCACCGGCGCGTGGTTGGGGCCCAGCAGCAGCGTCGCGCCAGGCGGCGTCAGGCCCGCATAGTCCTCGGCGCGTCTGGCCGGACCGGCGTCCAGCACCAGATCGGCCTCCAGCGGGCGGTTGGCCAGGTCATCGATGACCAGGGTCGGCCGCCCCCTGGCGAGCGCGCGGTGATCGGGAGCGGCCAGACCGTAATGATCGAAGACCAGCGCGTCGAACGGCTCGGAGGCGGTTGTCCTGACCATATCTGGCGCGAAGGCGTCCAGCACGGCCTCGACCGCCGGCCGCGCCAGAAAGGCGCAGTCGGACCCGGCGTCCATCAGGGCATGGGCCAGGGTCAGGGACCGCATCACATGGCCGCCGCCCACGCTGCGGCCGGCGTCACATACCAGCAGGATCCTTGGCCCGTCCGTCATCCGCGCCGGTCGCCGCCGTAGTTGGCCAGGTCGGGCCGCTTGGCGACGAAGGCCTTGATGTCGGCCGATGTGAACTGGCGATTGCTCGGATAGAGCGCGTCATAGACGGTGGCGACAAAGGCGTAGTCGTCGGGTCGGTCGACCGTCCAGCGGATGGCGTGCTCGCCCGGGGCGGCGGGCAGCCAGGGATGGACACGTTGCGGGTGGTGGAAGCGACGCTGACGCCGCCGCTGGTGATGATGGCGTCGGCCTCGCGGGCGGCGCGGCGCAGGCCCTCGGCGGTGATCACCTCGACGTCCAGTCCCTTGGGCCAGGCCGCGCCCTCGGGGCTGTTGCTGGCATAGTCGGCGCCGGCCGACAGGCAAAGGTCGATGGTCGCGTCGATCAGCTCGGGATCGGCCAGGGGGCAGTCTGCGGTCAGGCGCACCACGTGGTCGGCGGGATATGCGTCCAGCGCGCCGATGAACCGCTGCAGCACATTGTCGAGCGGCCCGCGATGCACGGCGATGCCTTCGCGGCGCACGGCGGCTTCGATGGCGTCGTCGGCAGGCTGGTCGCTGGTGGCCACCACCAGCTTGTCGATACGCCGCGATCGCGCCACCCGCTCGATCTGCCGCACGATCATCGGCTCGCGCAGGATCGGCATCAGCACCTTGCCCGGCAGGCGGGTGGAACTTATGCGGGCCTGGAGGACGGCGAGGATCATGGACGTATTCCACACCGTTTCGGTGTGCGACGCCAGCCGCCGGATCAGGCCTTCGGCATGGCCTTGGCGCGCGGCCTTGGCTTGGGTTTCGTCGCCGCGTCGGGCGCGGCTTTCGGGGAGGTCTTGGGTTTCGGCGAGGGCGTGGCGGCAGACGTCGTCACAGTCTTGGCCCTCGGTTTGCGCGGAGGCTTCGGCGTCACGGCGGGTTCTGGCTCGATCGCTGCTTCAGGCGCCGGCTCTACTGCGGGTTCGGCGGGGGGCTCGATGATCGGCTCGATCGCGACGGGCGTCTCTTCGAGCACCTGTCCGGACATCCGCGCCAGCACCTCGCGCGCCGCGCGGCCCGTCTCGTCGACCGGCTCGTAGGTCCAGCCGTGGAACGCGCCGCCATACGGTCGCGCCGCGCCCTGGCGTTCCAGTTCCTCATGGAAGAGGCGGAACTTCAGGCTGGAGCCTTCCATCTTCAGGATGAAGACGGGCTTGCCCGTCGAGGCGGCCTCGGTGGCCATGTTGGTCGAGTCTTCGGTGACGAGGATGTAGTCGGCGGCCGCCAGGAAGGCGAAATAGGGATTGGGGCCCTCGCCGTCCCAGATCATGCCGGGCAGGTGACGCAGGCGGGCGTTCAGCAGGGCGCGGGCCGGCTCGGGCGTGCGGCGCGAGAAGGTCATCAGCAAGCTGCCGCCGTCCTGTTCCAGCGGGATCTGGATCTGGTGGGCCATCTGGGCGGCGCGTTCGACAGGCAGGTCAAAGGCCTTGGACTTGCCGCCCAGCAACACCGCCACGCGCGGATGCGGCATGGCGTCCAGCTGGTCCTTGAACTTCTCGTATTCGCTGGCCAGGCGCGCAGCGGTGACCCGGTGCGGCGAGCCTGTGATCGGCAGGATGTTGTCGCCCGACAGGCGGTCGTGCTTGGGCGGGATCACCAGATCGAACATCTGGGGCGGGACGCGTGGATCCTGGATCTGGACCACGAAGGTCTTGCCGCCGGACCAGCGTTTGGCGCGGATCGAAAGGGGCAGGGTGGCGCGGCCGGCGGCGATCCACAGATCGGGCCAAGGGCCGTTGATTTCGCTGTCCGGTGTCAGCCAGCGGCGGGGAAACCAGTTCAGCCACCAGGGCAGACGGCCGATCCGGCCGATCCAGCCCACGCGCTTGATCTCGATCCGGACCTCTATGTCCTGGGCCCTGGCCTCGCGCGCGACCGCCTCGGCCAGACCCACGGCCTGCGCCTCGATGCCGGCGCGACCATCCGAGATGGCCCAGACAACAACAGGAGGTTTCGCGGGTTTCTTCAAGACGTCATCCCGACGAGTACAGTCACGCAAACAAGGCCGCTCCCGAAGGAGCAGCCTCGCTCATGGTCTCGCTTTATGGCGCGGGTTGGGCGGCAGAGCCACTCTGCAGCGAGCAGCCCTGACCTAGTTGGAGCGTGACGGGCGCCGAAACCGTCGTCCGATGTCGGCTGTCACGCTTCCGCCTAGACGACCTACAGCCACTCCACCTTGAGAATCTCGTAGGCCTTCACGCCGCCGGGCGTGTTGACCTCGACGACTTCGCCCACTTCCTTGCCGATCATGGCGCGCGACAGCGGGGAGGATAGCGAGATGCGGCCCTCCTTCACGTCGGCTTCGTGATCGCCAACGATCTGGTAGCGAGCCTCTTCCTCGGTGTCCTCGTCGACGACGCTGACCGTCGCCCCGAACTTCACCTGCTTGCCCGACAGCTTGGAAACGTCGATCACCTGCGCGCGGGCGATCTTGTCCTCGATCTCGGCGATACGGCCTTCGATCCAGCCCTGACGTTCCTTGGCCGCGTGATACTCGGCGTTTTCCGAGAGGTCGCCATGCTGGCGCGCCTCGGAGATCGCGGCGATCACCGCCGGACGCTCGATCGTCTTCAAACGCTTCAGTTCATCGTCGAGGGTTTGATAACCCCCGGCGGTCATCGGCACTTTTTCCATTGCGGATTTTAGCTCGGTTCGCCTTGGGAGGAGTATTCGTCCCGTCGCTGGCGCTCGCGACCGGGGGCTGAAAGGATAAGAGGCGCGTTCAGGATAAGCAAGAGCCCGGGAAAATCCGTTGCGCTCGCCGAGGGACGGGTCATCGCCTTCGGTCCTCTGCCCCGGGGCGGGCGAATCAGAACTCCTGCCAGTCTTCCTTGACCGCCACGGCGGCCGAGCTTCGGCCCGGACGCACGGCGGTGTTGGGCCGCGCGCGGGGCTGCGGGGCCGAAGTCGCGACGGGGGCCCCTTCCGAAACCTTGAACCGCCCGACCAGCGCCGCCAGTTCGCCGGCCTCGCCCTTCAGCGAGTGGGTCGCGGCGGTGGCCTGCTCGACCATGGCGGCGTTCTGCTGAACCACCTGGTCCATCTGGTTCACGGCGGCGTTCACCTCATGCAGGCCCTCGGACTGCGCGTTCGCCGAGGCGGCGATCTCGTTGACCAGGCTGTCGATCGAGGCGACCTGCTCGACGATGCGGCGCAGGGCCTCGCCGGTCTGACCCACAAGACCCACCCCGGCGCCGACCTGGGCGGTCGAGGTCGAGATCAGGGTCTTGATCTCCCTGGCAGCGTCGGCCGAGCGCTGGGCCAGGGCCCGCACTTCCTGGGCCACGACCGCGAAGCCACGACCGGCTTCACCAGCTCGCGCGGCTTCGACGCCGGCGTTCAGGGCCAGCAGGTTGGTCTGGAAGGCGATCTCGTCGATCACGCCGATGATGTTGCCGACCTGCTGCGAGGAGCCCTCGATCTGGGTCATGGCTGCGACGGCCTGGCTGACGATCTCGCCCGAGCGCTGGGCGTCGCCGCGTGCGGTGGCGACCACCTGCGAGGCTTCCTTGGCGCCCGAGGCTGTGCGGCGGACCGTGGCGGTGATCTCGTCCAGGGCGGCGGCGGTTTCTTCCAGGCTGGCGGCCTGCTGCTCGGTGCGACGCGACAGGTTGTCGGAAGCCTGGGCGATCTCGTCTGCGCCGGCGCTGACGGCGCCGGTGGTCAGAGAAATGGCCTGCATGGCGGCCTGCACGCGTTCGGCGGCGGCGTTGAAGTCGTTGCGCAGCGCCTCATAGGCCTGGGCGAACCGGCTGTTGAGGCGGATGGTCAGGTCGCCCTGCGCCAGGCGTGAGAGGGCCTGGGCCAGGGCGGCGACGGCGTCGGTGCGCTGCTGCTCGGCCTGGGCGTTTTCCTCGGCGTGGCTGGCGCGGCCGGCTTCTTCCGAGCGGCGGGCGTTCTCGGCGAGGTCATTGGCGGCGCCTCGCAGCTTCAACGGCCTGCTCGGCCTCGGCGCGGGCCTTGTTGGCGGTCGCGAACATGCTGTTGATGCTGAAGGTGGTGGCGATCAGGGCTCCGGCCTCAACGATCAGGATCACGGCGTGGACCAGAACGCGGCCCAGGCTGGCCGAGCCGGGGAACACCGCCGCCGGCAACACGAAGCTCAGGCCCAGATGGTGCACGGCCACCGTTGCGGCCGCAGCGGTGCAAGCATCGCCGCCGCGCCCAGCAGGGCCAGGGCGGCGACGAAGGTCATGTGCATGTCGGTCTGCCAGGCGTGACCGTTCACGGCGGCGACCAGCAATGACACCTGGGCCATCAGGGCCACGCCGGTCAGGGCGCGCCCCGTCGAGCTGGAGCCGGCCGTGTTGTTGGCCACGGTGGCGGCGACGGCCGTGGCCACGGCGGCGATCGCCAGGCCCAGCAACGGTCCGTGCACCAGCAGGCGGGCCGCCACCACGACGCCGGCGAGCAGCCATGTGAGGGCCACCACCAACTTGCCGCCGAGCTGGCGTTGGCTGTCGAGGCTGGAAAGGGCGGTACTCATGACTGGGCTTCCTTGGGGGCGCAGACGCCGGCGAGATCGGGATCGAGGACCAGGAGGGCGCCGGCCGAGCGGGCGCGTTGCGCCAGATCGACCGGGTCGCCCCGGAGAATGACAATGAAGGGCGCCCCGCCGACGGCGGCGATGCTGCCGGCGGAACCGGCGGCGCTCACGCTTTGCGCCACGCTCCACCAAGGCGGAAAGATCGCGGCGACGCGGGACGGATCGCGTGGCTGGGCGTTGACGGACACCGCCGCCAGCAATCCGGCCACGATCGCGCCGGCGGTCGCGAGCATTCCTGCGACGGCGGACGGGCGTCTGCCTGGATGGACCAGCGGAGGGGGCGGCATGAAGCGGCTCGAAAACGTCTCGTCGGGAATACGAACGGGACACTCAAACCCTTGAAGCCTTTAGGGTTACCTTCCGCTTAATACCAATTTTTCGCGACCTTTTGTCCACGCGCCCCCCGTGGCGGCCTATTGGGCGTAGTCGTAAGGCCCACCGCGCTTCAGCGCCTCGCGATAGGCCGGGCGGGCGTGGATCGTCTCCAGGAACGCCTTGACGCGCGGACGCGACGCTGCCCCGGCCCGTGCGGCTCCGGCTTCCAGCGGGAAGCTCATCATGATGTCGGCGGCGGTGAAGTGCTGGCCGGTGAACCAGGGGCTCTTGGCGAGCTCCGCATCCCAGTAATCGACGTGCATCTTCAGCTGCGGATCGATGAAACCTGTCTGGGCCTTGCCGGCTATGGCCTTGACCAGGCCCTTCAGCAAGCCGGGCGCGCGGTCGGGCAGGGCGGTGAAGACCAGCTTCAGCAACAGGGGGGTCATGGCCGAGCCCTCGGCATAGTGCAGCCAGTAGGTGTAGCGCAGACGCTCGGCGGTTCCGGCGGCCGGGATCAAGCGTCCCTGACCATAGGTCTCGATCAGATAGTCGACGATGGCGCCGGTCTCGGCGACGGTCTTGTCGCCATCGGTGATCACCGGTGACTTGCCAAGCGGGTGGATGGCCTTCAGCTCCGGCGGAGCCAGCATGGTCGCCGCGTCGCGCTCGTAGCGCTTGACCTCATAGGGTACGCCCAGTTCCTCCAGCAGCCAGAGCACCCGTTGGCTGCGGGAATTGTTCAGGTGATGGACGATGATCATGGCGCGGCCTCCTGGCTTTTCCCAGAGCTGGCACGGCGCCGCCCACGTCAGTCAAGCCACCAGTGGCTCCAGCGTCGAAGGCCGACGGCGGACCCGCTGATTTTCTCGCGCAAGACTGGCGGGGGTGGTTACGCGCCGCGCCCGCCGACCCCATCTTGACCGGGTCGTTAGGCCCGCGCGGGCGTGCGATCCTTCGATCCCTGTACAGGAGCTTGCCCATGAAGACGCGGAAACTCGGCGACGGTCTGGAAGTCTCGGCCCTGGGGCTGGGCTGCATGGGAATGAGCTGGGCCTATGGGCCCGCGCCGGACAAGGCCGAGACCTTCAAGGTTCTGGCCCGCGCGGTCGAACTGGGCGTCACCTTCTTCGACACCGCCGAGGTCTATGGCCCGTTCGTCAATGAGGAACTGGTGGGCGAGGGGCTCAAGCCCTTCCGGGACAAGGTCGTTATCGCCACCAAGTTCGGCTTCAAGATCGCGCCGCCCGCCGAGGCCAATGGCACGAGCCGCATGGTGGGCGTGGACAGCCGCCCCGAGCATATCCGCGAGGTCGCCGAGGCGTCGCTCAAGCGGCTGGGCGTCGAGGTCATCGACCTGCTGTACCAGCATCGTGTCGACCCCAATGTGCCGATCGAGGACGTCGCCGGGACGGTCAAGGACCTGATCGCCGAGGGCAAGGTCAAGCATTTCGGCCTCTCGGAAGCCGGCGCCGACACCATCCGCCGCGCTCACGCGGTGCAGCCCGTGGCGGCTCTGCAGAGCGAATACTCGCTGTGGACCCGCGACGTCGAAGCCAAGATCCTGCCCACCATCCGCGAGCTGGGCATTGGTCTCGTGCCCTACAGCCCGCTGGGCCGGGGCTTTCTGACCGGCGCCCTGACCAGCGACACGGGCCTGGCCAAGGACGATTTCCGACGTGGCCTGCCGCGCTTCCAGGGCGAGGCTCTGACCAAGAACCTCTCCCTGGTCGAGGCCCTGACCCAGATCGCCGGTGAGAAGGGTATCACCGCCGCCCAACTGGCCCTGGCCTGGATCCTTCACCAGGGGCCCGATATCGCCCCGATCCCCGGCACCACCAAGATCAGCCGGCTGGAAGAAAACGTTGGCGCGGTGGATGTCGCTCTGTCGGCCGAGGATCTGACCCGCATCGCCGCCGCCGTCCCCGAGACGGCCATCGAAGGCGCGCGCTATAGCGAGGCGGGTCTGGCGATGACGGGCCGCTAGCCTTTTATTTCTGAACGCTTGCGGCCATCGGAGGCGTTCGCGCGTAACTGCGAAGATTTCAATTCGTGGGGCCCCGCGTGACGTCTCTGACCGCCTTTCTGCTGACCAACGCCGCCGTGTCGGCCGCCGCCTTCGTCGTGTTGTGGCTGATCAGCCTGCGCCTGAAGGATGTCAGCTTCATCGACGGCTGGTGGGGTCTGGGCATGGCGCTGATCGCCTTTACGTCGGCGGCGCAGGCCGACCCGACGCCGCACGGAACGCTGCTGACCGTCCTCTGCGCCGTCTGGGGGCTGCGGCTGGGCGGCTATCTGCTGTGGCGCTGGCGTAAGCATGGCCCCGACCAGCGCTATGTGGCGATGTTGACCCACGCTCGCGAGGTGCGCGGCTGGAGTTTCGGCGTCTCGTCCCTGCTGCTGGTGTTCTCCCTGCAATGGGCGCTGCAGCTGATCGTCGCCCTGCCGGTTCAGCTGGGGCAGGTGGCCTATACGCCCGCGGTGGGCTGGATCGGCTGGACCGGGGCGGTGCTGGCTGTGATCGGCATCGGCTTCGAGAGCATCGGCGACGCCCAGCTGGCGGCGTTCAAAAAGGACCCGGCGAACAAGGGCAAGGTGCTGGACACCGGCCTGTGGAAATATACCCGCCACCCGAACTATTTCGGCGACGCCTGCGTCTGGTGGGGCCTCTACCTGATCGCCGCCGAGACCGGCCACGGGCTCTGGTCGCTGCCCGGCCCGGTGCTGATCACCTTCCTGCTGACCAAGGGCAGCGGCGTGCCGACGGTCGAGGGCTCGATGCGCAAGAAGCGCCCCGACTACGAGGCCTATGTCGCGCGGACGTCGGGCTTCGTGCCCTGGTTTCCCAAGGCTGCTGTCAAGTCCGGCGACTAGGGCGGTTACCGCGCCGGGGTGACGCGCCAGATGACGTTGCCGACGTCGTCCGCCACCAGCAGAGCGCCGGCCTTGTCGACCGTGACGCCGACGGGGCGGCCCTGGGCCTCGCCCTTCGCATTGAGGAAGCCCGTCAGGAAATCCTGGGCCTCGCCGGCGGGTTTGCCGTCCGCGAAGGGCACGAACACCACCTTGTAGCCGACCTGCGGCTTGCGGTTCCACGAGCCGTGCTGGCCGATGAACACGCCGCTCTTGTAGCGCTGCGGGAAGGTCGCGCCCTCGTAGAAGGTCAGGCCCAGTGACGCGGTATGGCTGCCCAGGGCGTAGTCGGGGATGATGGCCTTGGCCACCAGGTCCGGACGCTGTGGCTTGACCCGGCTGTCGACGTGCTGGCCGTAATAGCTGTAGGGCCAGCCATAGAAGCCGCCGTCCTTCACCGAGGTCATGTAGTCGGGCACCAGATCGTTGCCGATCTCGTCGCGCTCGTTGACCGCCGTCCACAGCTGACCGGTGACAGGGTTCCAGCCCATGCCGTTGGGATTGCGGATGCCCGAGGCGAACACGCGGCTGGCGCCGGTGGCGATGTCGATCTCCAGGATGCCGGCCCGGCGCTCCTCGGCGGCGATGCCGTTCTCGGCCACATTGCTGTTGGAGCCGACAGTTGCGTACAGCTTCTGGCCGTCCTTGCTGGCGATCAGGCTCTTGGTCCAGTGGTGGTTGATCGGCCCGGCCGGCAGGTCGGCCACCTTGCGGCCCGGCCCCTGCAGGCGGATGGCGTCGGCCGCATAGGGAAAGGCCAACACGGCGTCGGTGTTGGCCACGTACAGCGTGTCGCCGACCAGGGCCATGCCGAAGGGCGAGTGCAGATCGGTCAGGAACGGCGTCTTGATCTCGGCCACGCCGTCGCCGTCGGCGTCGCGCAGCAGGGTGATGCGGTTGGCGCTGGGCACGGTGGCCCCGGCCTTGCCCATGATCTGCTTCTCGGCCCAGGCCCGGATGTCGAAGCCCTTCTTTTTCTCCTTGGCGGGGCCGTTGGTCTCGGCGACCAGCACGTCGCCGTTGGGCAGCACCAGCAGCCAGCGGGGATGGTCCAGGCCCGCGGCGAAGGCCTTCACCTGGAAGCCGTCGGCCGCCTTGGGCGTCGCGCCATTGGCCCAGCGGTTGACCGGCGAGACCTTGACGGTCGGCAGCAGGGTCTTGTTCGGCGCGGGCAGGTCGGGGTTGTAGCCGTAGCCCACCGGGCTGCTGGTCTGGGATTGGCTCTTGCCGCAGGCGGCCAGCGCGAGCAGCGCCATCACGGTCAAGGCGGCGGGGTGACGAAGATACGGCATGGAGTTCTCCCTGGAGCCTGGCTGTAACGCGTGGAAGCGCTCCGCGTTCTGTGGCGGGGCCATGTACGGTTGAGAGGCTAGACTATTGGGCGGCGACGTCGAGTTTCCCCACCGTCAGTCCGCCCGCAGAACCGGCGCCGGCCGCTGCGACAGCGCCTGGGCCGCCGCCAGCAAGCCGCCGACCGCCGACAGGCCCGCCGCGCCGCCTAGCAGGATCATGACCCCGGCCCAGTCGATGCTCCACTTGGCCTTGAACACCAGCACAACCACGGGCCAGGCCGAGGCTACGCCCAGCAGCACGCCCGCCGCGCCGGCGATCAGTCCCACCGCGCCATACTCGACCAGATAGGCCGTGAGGATTTGCGCGCGGGTGCCGCCCAGCACCTTCAGGGTCGCCGCCTCGCGCGCCCGGGCTCGCGCCCCGGCCGCGATGGCGCCGGCCAGCACCAGCAGTCCCGCAAGCCCCGCCACGGCCGCCGCGCCCCGGATCGCCAGGGCCAGGCGGTCGAACAGGCCGGCGGCCGCTTCGAGCTGCTCGCGCACGCTGATCACGTTGACGGCGGGAAAGCTCTTGCCCAGCGCGCGGGTCAGGCGGGCCTCGGCGGCCTTGTCCACCTTGGCGATGGCGATGTTGCGCAGCACCGCGCCTTCCAGGCTTTTCGGGTTGAGGACGATCGCGAAGTTGGGGCCAAAGCCGCCGAACTCGATCTTGCGCAGCGCCGCGACCCTGACCTCCAGGTCGCGGCCCAGCACCGACAGCGTGATCGTGTCGCCGACCTTAAGGCCCGCGCCGCGCGCCAGGTCAGCTTCCAGGGCCACCTGAGGCGGACCGCTGTCGTTGGCCGGCCACCAGCGGCCCTCGACCACGCCCGAGGCCTTGGGCTCGGGGCCCAGAACCGACAGGCTGATGTCGTTGTCGAACGCCCAGCGTTCGGAAGGCTTGATGGCTTTCACGTCCACCGGCTTGCCTTTCAGGGCGACGATGCGGCCCGTGGCGAACGGGACGCGCAGATAGGTCTCGGACGTCATCGGGCCGGCGGCCCGCGCCACCTCGGCGTCGAAGGCGGCGGTCTGGTCGCCGGGGATTTCGGTGAAGACCATGGCCGGGGCGCTCTTGGGCGCCACGTCGCGCACCTGGGCCAGCAGGGCCGACTGGATCAGCACCACGCAGGCCAGCAGCGCCACCCCCAGGCCGATGGCGGGGGTCGCTGTGCGTGCGGCCGAGCGGGGGCCGGCCAGGTTGGCCAGGCCGATCCGCACCGATCCTCGCGCCAGGCCGCGCATCCTGCCCGCCAGCCAGGCGGCCAGCAGGCCCAGCGCCCACAGCGCGACGAAGGCCACGGCGACCCCGGCGATCATGATCGCGGCCGCGATCGGCGTCGGGGCGGTCGCGATGGCCAGGGCTCCCAGGCCCAGGCCGGCGATCGTCGCGCCGATCATCTCCAGTCCAAACGGGGGCCGCACGCCCAGGGCGCGACGGAACAGCGCCGAGGGCGGGGTGGCGCGGGCGCGGGCCAGGGGGATCAGCGAGAAGGCCGCCGCCGCCAGAAGGCCAAAGGCGCCAGCCTTCAGCAGGGGCAGGGGATAGACGGCGAACAGCGCGGGGATGGGAAGGGCGTCGCCCGCGATCTGGCCCAGGATCAGCGGCACGATGGCCCCCAGCACCAGGCCGATGACCACGCCCAGGCCTGCCAGCAGGCCGATCTGGATCAGATAGGTGTTGCGGATCAGGGCGCCGTCAGCGCCCAGCGCCTTGAGCACCGCGATGGAGGGCTCGCGCGTCGCCAGATAGGCCGACACCGCGCCGGCCACGCCCAGGCCGCCGGCGACCAGCGAGGCCAGGCCGATGAAACCGAGGAAATATTCCAGCTGGTCGATCAGCTTGCGGGCGCCGGGCGCAGCGTCCGAACGGTCGCGGATATAGAGGTCGCCGAACCGCGCCTTCAAAGCCTTGCCCGCCGCGACCGGGTCCTGATTTCCCGTGAACGCGATGCGCGCCGACTGGCCCGAGGGCAGGCCCGGCGCCAGCAGGCCGGTGGGGTCCAGCAGTTCGCGGCGGACCAGCACGCGCGGGCCCAGCACGAAGCCGCGCGCCACGCTGTCGGGCTGGCGGATCATCCTGGCGCGGACGACCAGGGTCAGCGGCCCCGCCTCGAAGCGGTCGCCGATCTTCAGGCCCAGCCGGTCCAGCAGGGCCGGTTCGACCGCCGCGCCGGGCAGGCCGTCGCGCGTGGCCAGGGCTTCGGCCAACGACGCCGCGCCCTCCAGTTCAACCTTGCCGGCCATGGGATAGAGCGCATCAGCGCCGCGCAGGTCGACCAGCCGCCGGTCCCCCGACGGAGCCTGGGCCATGACGCGCACGCGGGCGGTGTAGGAGACCTTGCCCAGCTTTGCGAAGGCAGCGCGTTCCTGGGGCGTGAAGTCGCGGTTCTCGACCGAGGCCGAAAGGTCGCCGCCCAGGATCTCGCGGGCCTGCGACGCCAGGCCCCTGCGGAAAGCCTCGGCCGTCGAGCTTGCCGAGGCTATCGCGGCGACGCCCAGGGCCAGACAGGCCAGGAAGATGCCAAAGCCCCGTACGCCCGAGCGCAGTTCGCGGGCGGCGAGGCGGAACGAGAGGGCGCTCACGCGGCGACCTCGTCTTCGACGACCTTGCCGTCGGCCATGCGCACGATGCGGTCGGCGCGCTGCGCCAGCACCGGGTCGTGGGTCACCATCACCAGGGCCGCGCCGCATTCGGCCAGCAGGTCGAACATCAGGTCGACCACCGATCCGGCGTTGCGGCTGTCGAGGTTGCCGGTGGGTTCGTCGGCGAACAGCAGGGTGGGTTGCGCCGCCAGGGCGCGGGCCAGGGCCACGCGCTGCTGCTCGCCGCCCGACAGCTGGTGCGGATAGTGTGTGAGGCGGGAAGACAGGCCCACCTTGGCCAGCCAGTCGCGGGCGGTGGGCAGGGCGTTGGGGAGGCGGGCGATCTCCAGCGGGGCCGAGACGTTCTCCTCGGCGGTCATGTTGGGCAGCAGGTGGAAGCTCTGGAACACCAGCGCCGCGCGGCCCCTGCGCAGACGGGCGCGGCCGTCCTCGTCGAGTTTGGAGAGGTCCTGGCCAAACAGGCTGACGGTTCCGGAGGTGGGACGCTCAAGCCCCGCCGCCACCGAGATCAGCGAAGACTTGCCCGATCCCGACGGTCCGATGATCGCCACACGCTCACCGGCCGCCACGTGCAGGTCGACGCCGCGCAGGATGTTTACCGGCCCCGCCGTCGAGGGCAGGGTCAGGGTCACCGACGACAGGGCGAGCGGCGCGAGTTCGTCGGACATGAAGTTTCCTTGTTTCGTGCGTTAAATTGAGAGGCCCCAACCCCACATAGGGACTCATGAAGACCATCACACGCCCCAGTCACACGCGCCGCGGAGCCATTCTGGGTTTTGGCGCCGTGTGCGCCCTGTCGACCAGCGCCTTGTCGACCAACGCGGGGGCGGCGCAAAAGCCTCCGGTCGTCACGGTTCTGGGCGACTCGATCACGGCCGGACTGGGCCTGCCCGCGCGTGACGCCTTGCCGGCGCAGCTGCAGGGCGCGCTGGAACGCCTGGGCGTCAAGGCGGCGGTGCGCGGCGCCGGCGTCTCGGGCGACACCAGCGGCGGTGGCCTGGCGCGGGTCGATTTCAGCGTCGCGCCCGACACCACCGTCTGCGTCGTGGCCCTGGGCGGCAACGACCTGTTGCAGGGCGCCGACCCGAAGACCACCAAGGCCAATCTGCGCCGGATCATCGAGAAGTTGAAAGCGCGCGGCATCCGCGTGGTGTTGGCCGGCGTGCGCGCCCCGCCCCTGATCGGCGCGTCCTACGCCCGCGAGTTCACCAATCTGTATGCGGAACTCGCGCGCGAGACGCGGGTGACCTATCAGCCCGATTTCGTCACCGGCGTGGTCGGGGTGGCGCGGCTGATGCAGCGCGACGGCATCCACCCCAATGCGGCCGGCGCCCGGATCGTCGCCGAGCGCCTGGCGCCGACCGTGGTCACGGCGCTGCGGGCCACGGCCTAGATTTCCGCGCGAACCGAAAACCTCGCCCTTCGACAAGCTCAGGGTGAGGTTTCCTACCGTCGAGTAGGAAACCTCACCCTGAGCTTGTCGAAGGGCGAGGTCCGCACTCACTTAGTCCATCAACGAGGACTGAGCAGCGGTCGGGTGCGCGTGATGGCGTCCGCCGAACACGCGGCTCGTCAATCGCTCGGCGCGGGTCTTCAACCCGTCCATCAGGACGAACACCACCGGCACATACAGCAGCGACAGCAGGGTCGAGGTGATCAGGCCGCCGATGACGGCGATGGCCATCGGGGCCCGGAACTCGACGTCGGCGCCGAAGCCCAGGGCCACGGGCGCCATGCCCGCGCCCATGGCCACGGTGGTCATCAGGATCGGCCGGGCGCGCTTGTGGGCGGCGTCGACGATCGCTTCCCGCTTGCTCATGCCGTGTTCCTTCATGGCCATGATCGCGTACTCGACCAGCAGGATCGAGTTCTTGGCCGCGATGCCCATCAGCATCAGGATGCCGATCAGGGTCGAGATCGAGAAGCTGGACCGGGCCAGCACCAGCAGCGCGAAGGCGCCGCCGATGGCCAGGGGCAAGGCCACCATGATGGTGATCGGGTGGGCGAAGCTGCGGAACAGCAGCACCAGGACCATGTACATCAGCAGGATGCCGGTGATCAGCGCCGTGGCGAAGCCGGTCACCATTTCGGCGATGAACTCGGCGTCGCCGGCGGCCACTTCCTTGACGCCGGGCGGCAGGTTCTTGACCGAGGCCAGGGCGTGGACCCGCTTGCTGGCCTCGCCCACCACGATGCCGTTCAGTTCGGCGGTGATGGTGGCCACGCGGGTGCGGTCCTGGCGACTGACCTGTGAGGGGCCTTCGCCGAACCGAACGTCGGCCACCGAGTTCAAGGGCACCGCGCCAGAGGCGCTGGGCACCTTGAGGGTCTGAAGCACGGCCAGGTCCTCGCGCGCGTTCTGGGTCAGGCGCAGGCGGATCGGCACCTGGCGGTCGCCCAGATTATATTTAGGCAGGTTCTGGTCGACATCGCCGATGGTGGCCACGCGCACGGCTTGCGAGATCACCCCGGCCGAGACACCGGCGCGGGCGGCCTGATCGGCGCGGGGCTGCACCACGATCTCGGGCCGGGCGATGGCGGCGGTGTTGACCACGTGGGCAAGGCCCGGAACGTTGCGCATCTCGGCCTCGACCTTGCGCGCCGCAGCTTCCAGGGCGGGACCGTTGTCGCTGAGCAGGCGCAGAGTGTAGCTGGTGCCGTCGCTGGGACCGCCGCCGCTGTTGGAGCCCGCGCCGATGCGGGCGCCGGGAATGGCGGCGAAGTGGTCGACCATCAGGCGGCTGAATTCCTGCTGGCCCATACGCTCCTTCTTGTCGACCAGATCGGCGTTGAGTGTGGCGGTGTTGACCGCGTTGTTCGCGCCGATCGCGGCATAGACTCCGAGCACTTCGGGGCGGGCCAGCAGATCCTTGGTCATGCGTTGGACGACGGCGTCGGTCTCGTCCAGCGTCGCGCCCGGCGGCAGTTGCACCGAGAACGGCGCACGGCCGCGGTCGGCCGCCGGCTGGAACTCGAACGGCAGGGCCCTGGCCAGCAGCACCGAAGCGACCAGCATCGGAATGGCCATCAGCAGGACCTTCCAGCGGTTGCTGAGGGACCAGTTCAGGCTCTTCAGATACGGAGCCATCCACGTCGGGTCCTTGTCCTCGTGACCGCCGTGCGCCTTGAGCATGTAGGCGCCCATCAGCGGCGTCAGCAGGCGGGCCACGACCAGCGAGAACAGCACCGAAACGCAGGCCGCCAGGGCGAAGGCCTTGAAGAACTGACCGATGATGCCGGGCATGAAGCCGACCGGCGCGAACACCGCCACGATCGTGAAGGTGGTGGCCACGACCGCCAGGCCGATCTCGTCGGCCGCTTCCATCGCCGCCGCATAGGGCGTCTTTCCGCCCCGCATGTGGCGGACCATGTTCTCGATCTCGACGATGGCGTCATCGACCAGGATGCCGACCGTCAGCGACAGGGCCAGCAGGGTGATGCTGTTGAGCGACTGGTTCATAGGCGCCAGCACCGCGAAGGTCGGGAACAGCGACATCGGGATCGCCACGGCCGCCAGGAAGGTCGCCCGCCAGTCGCGCAGGAACAGCAGCACCACCAGCACGGCCAGGACCGCGCCCAGGATCAGGGCCTCCATCGAGGCGATATAGCTGTCCTCGATATATTTCACCTCGGAGGTGATCTCTTCGATCTCGACCTCGGGGTGGGCCTTGTCGAGTTTTTCGACGGCCTTGCGGACCTTCTGGGCGGTCTGCACCTCGCTGGCGCCGCGCGAGCGGACCATGTTGAACGTGACCACTTCCTGGCCGTCATAGCGGGCGCGCGAGCGCGGTTCGGCCCAGCGGTCCTCGACCGAGCCCAGGTCGCTGAGGCGAACAAAGCCGCCGGCGCCGAGGGGGATCTGGGTGGCGCGCAACTGCTCGACCGAGCCTGCGGCGCCCAGGGTGCGGATGGCGCGCTCGGAGCCGGACAGGGTCACGCGGCCGCCGGGCAGGTCGGCGTTGGATGACACCAGGGCCTGGCTGACCTGGGCGGCGGTGACACCGCGCGCGGCCAGGCGGTCGGGGTCCAGGGCGACCTGAATTTCGCGGCTGACGCCGCCCCGGCGATTGACCTCGCCGACGCCCTTGATGGCCAGCAGGGTGCGGCTGACGTCGTTGTCGACGAACCAGCTGCGTTGCTCAGGCGTCAGGGTCGGGGCCTTGACCACATAGGTGATCAGGGGATCGCCCGAGATGTCGATCCGGGTGACGGTCGGTTCCTGCATGTCCTGCGGCAGCGCGCTGCGCAGGTTGGACATGGCGTTGCGCACGTCATTGGTGACGCGCTCATGGTCGACGCCAAGCTCGAACTCGATGAAGGTGGTCGAGGCGCCGTCCACCACGGTGGAGTTGATGTGCCGCACCTGGCCCAGGCCTGCGACCGAGTCCTCGATCAGGCGCGTGACCTGGGTTTCCAGTTCCTGCGGGGCCGCGCCGGGGCGCACGGCCGTGACCACCACGAAGGGCAGGTCGACGTCGGGGTTGTTGTTGATCCGCATGCTGCGGAAGCCGGAAATGCCGGCGATGGTCAGCAGCAGGAACAGCAGGATGACGGGGATCGGGTTCTTGATCGCCCAGGATGAGATGTTGTTCATCGCGCCGGGCTCCTAGCGGGCCGACTTGATGGCGGGCGGCGTGGTCGGCGTGGTGGCCGTGCCGATGCGCACCGCGTCGCCTTCACCCAGGAAGCCCGCGCCTTCGACCACCACCGTCTCGCCGGCGGTCAGGCCGGTGGCGGCGATCCGGTCGGCCGTCGTCGCCAGGATGGCGATGCGACGGAAGTGGACGCTGTTCTTGGCGTCGACCACGAACACGCCGGGGCGGTTTTCGCGATACAGCACCGAGGCGCTGGGGATGGTCAGGGCGGCCTGGTCTCCGGCCTGGATGGTGGTCCGGGCGAACATGCCGGGGCGGAAGCCGCCCATGGCCGACAGCGCCACGCGGGCGACGCCCAGGCGGGTGGTGGTGTTGACCTCGGAGGTCACCAGTCGCACGCGGCCCGACACCTGACCGACCCGGTCGGAGACGATCGTGGCGGGCATGCCCGCCTTGACCAGCAACAGGCCTCGGTCTCGGGGATCTCGGCGGCGCAGCTCCAGGCGGCTGTCGCGCACGATGCGGAAGACTTCCGCGCCCGTGCTGACCATCTGGCCCTTGGTGACGTTGCGACGGCTGATCAGGCCGCCGACGGGCGCGCGGATGGCGGTCTGGGCCAGGCGGGCGGCGGTTTCGCCGCGTCCGGCCTGGGCGGCGGCGAGCTGGGCGCTGGCGGTCTGCTGGCGGGCCAGGCTGCTGTCCAGCGAGGCCTGCGAGAGATAGCCCTTGGACTGCAGTTCGCGCGAGCGGCGCAGGGCGGCCTCGGCCTCGGCCAGGGACGCGCGGGCGCTGGCGACGCTGGCGTCCTGCTGACGCAGCTGGGCCGACAGCAGGGTGTCGTTGAGCCTGACCAGCACCTGGCCGGCCCGGACGGTCTGGCCTTCCTCGGCCTCGACCGACACGGCGCTCAGGCCGCCGGTCTCGGCGCCGACGACGACCTCTTCCCACGGCGAGATGGTGCCCGTGGCGTTGATCTCGCGCGGCACAGCCTGCGAGGTGACGGTGGCCACGCCCACGGTCTGGGTCGCCGCAGCGCCGACCGGAGGCTTGGCCTTCTTGGGCTTCTTGTCGCCGTCGCATCCGGCCAGCGCGATAGCGCCCATGCTCAGGATCACAACCATAGCGCCCGAGCGCATGGCGCGCTCTTTGATCCCGTATTGCACGATGGTCCCCGATGTCCTGAAAGCCTAGTGGGCCTTCTAGACGACAAACCTTCGGTCGCTGAGTTAAATCATCGTAAGACGATATGGCCCCGCTGGCTCAGATCGACGGCGCGGCGCTCGACTGGGCCGCGAGTGCGCGTTTGAAGCCATCGCGTTCCCGCATCCGCGACCAGTAGGCCGCGACGGCGGGGGGGAAGTCGCCCGAAAGGTCCAGGGACGTGGCCAGCAGCAGCGCGTAGGCGATCGAGATATCGGCGCCGGTGAAGCGGTCGGCGGCGGCGTGCTCATGGTCCTTCAGGATCAGGTCCAGTCCCTTCAGGCGCGCTAGGAACCAGCGGGCGTAGTCGGCGGCGACCTGCGGGTTGCGGCGCTCCTGCGGCTCCAGGCGCGCATAGCGCAGCACCAGGGTCTGGGGAAAGGTCAGCGTGGCTTCGCCGAAGTGCAGGCCGTTCAGATAGGCGCTGTAGCCCGCCTCGTCGGGACCGACCGACAGGCGGCCCTGGCCGTGGCGGACCGACAGATACTCGATCATCGCCGCCGACTCGGTCATCCGCGTCTGGCCGTCGACCAGCAGCGGGATGGTGCCCAGCGGGTTCTCGTCCAGGAACTCCCGGGCCAGGAAGCGCGGCGGGAAGGGCAGCAGCTTGAGATCGTAGTCGATCCCAAGCTCCTCCAGCGCCCACAGCGGTCGGAACGAGCGGGCGTCCCGACAGTGATAGAGGGTGATCATAGCCGCTCGATGATGGTCACATTGGCCAGGCCGCCGCCCTCGCACATGGTCTGCAGGCCGTAGCGACCGCCGGAGGCGCGCAGGGCGTGGACCAGGGTGGTCATCAGCTTGGCGCCGGAGCCGCCCAGAGGGTGGCCGAGAGCAATGGCGCCGCCATTGACGTTCAAGCGGGCCGGGTCGGCGCCCAGCGCCTGCAGCCAGGCGGTCGGGACCGAGGCGAAGGCTTCGTTGACCTCGTACAGATCGATGTCGTCGATCTTCATGCCGGCCTTCTTCAGCGCCTTTTCCGTGGCCGGGATCGGGGCTTCCAGCATGATCACCGGGTCATGGCCGATCACGGTCATGTGGTGGATCCGGGCCAGGGGTTCGACGCCCAGGGCCTTGAGGCCTCGCTCATTGACCACCATCACGCCGGCCGAGCCGTCGCAGATCTGGCTGGAGGTGGCCGCGGTGATCCGGCCGCCTTCCTGCAGCAGCTTCACGCCGCTGATCGACTCCAGGGTGGCGTCGTAGCGGATGCCCTCGTCGCTGGTGTGCTGCTCGATCGCGCCGTCGGCCAGGGCGATCTCCAGGGGCACGATCTCGGCGGCGAACTTGCCGGCTTTGGTGGCGGCGATGGCCTTCTGGTGGCTGGACAGGGCGAAGGCGTCCAGCAGGTCCCGGCTCAGATCGTACTTCTTGGCGATCATCTCGGCGCCGGCGAACTGGCTGAACTGGATGTCGGGATACCGGTCCTGGATGTTGGGGCTCATATAGGTGCCAAAGCCGTTCTTGTACGGCAGGGCCGACGACAGGCCCATCGGTACGCGGGTCATGCTCTCGACGCCGGCGGCGATCACCACGTCCATGGCGCCCGACATCACGGTGGCGGCGGCGAAGTGCAGCGCCTGCTGCGAGGAGCCGCACTGGCGGTCGACCGACGTGGCCGGCACGCTCTCGGGCAGTTTGGAGGCGAGCACCGCGTTGCGGGCGATGTTGATACCCTGCTGCCCACCCTGCGAGACGCAGCCCATGATCACGTCCTCGATCAGGGCCGGATCGACGCCGCGGGTCTCGCGACATGTCGATGCCGTGACCGGCCAGATCCGCCGGATGCCAGCCGGCCAGTCGGCCACCCTTGCGGCCGCCGGCGGTGCGCGCGGCGGCGACGATGTAGGCTTCGCCCATGATGTTTCATGCCTGTTTTTCGGGAGCGGATCAGAAATCCGGCGGGCTGTCTTCCGTGACGCGGCGTCAGTCGGCGGCGGGTTTTGCGGACGGGGGCCAGACAGCGCCCCGCCGGCCTTTCCTCTATTTGCGCGGCAGGTCACCGGATTCGAGGTCTGACGAGCCCTTCCACAGGTCGACGCCGCCCTCCGAGGCATGGCGATCGATCTGCGCCAGCTCCTCGGCTGTGAACGCCAGGGTGTTCAGGGCCGTCAGCGAGTCTTCCAGCTGCGCCACGGTGCGGGCGCCGATCAGGGCCGAGGTGACGCGGGGATCGCGCAGCACCCAGGCGATGGCCATCTGGGCCAGGGTCTGGCGCGCGCGCCTCGGCGATGGCGTTCAGCGCCTGGATCCGCGCCAGATTGTCGGCGGTCAGCAGATGGCCGCCGAACGAGCCGTCCTTGGCGACGCGCGAGTCGGCCGGGACGCCATTGAGGTACTTGTTGCTCAGCAGGCCCTGGGCCAGGGGCGAGAAGGCGATGCAGCCGACGCCGAGGGTGTCCAGTTCGTCCAGCAGCGCGTCCTCGATCCAGCGATTGAGCATCGAATAGGACGGCTGGTGAATCAGCAGCGGCACGCCCTCGGCCTTGAGGATGGCGTGGGCCTTGCGGGTCAGTTCGGGGGAGTAGGACGAGATGCCGACATACAGCGCCTTGCCCGTGCGATGCAGATGGGCCAGCGCGCCAATGGTCTCTTCCAGCGGCGTCGTGGGGTCGACGCGGTGCGAGTAGAAGATGTCGACATAGTCCAGGCCCATGCGCTTGAGGCTCTGGTCGCAGCTGGCGATCAGGTACTTTCGCGACCCGCCGATCTTGCCATAGGGGCCGGGCCACATGTCCCAGCCGGCCTTGGTGGAGATCACCAGTTCATCGCGATGGGCCTTGAAGTCGGTCGCCATGACGCGACCGAAATTCTCCTCGGCCGAGCCGTAGGGCGGGCCGTAGTTATTGGCCAGGTCGAAGTGGGTGACGCCCAGGTCGAAGGCCCGCCGCAGGATGGCGCGACCGGTCTCGAACACGTCCTCGCCCCCGAAGTTCTGCCACAGCCCCAGCGAGATGGCCGGCAGGTCCAGGCCGCTGCGGCCCGTGCGGCGATAGGGCATGGCGTCATAGCGGGTATCGGCGGCGACGTAGGGCTTCTGCACGGCGGATCCTGAGACGTTGAATGGGGTAGGGGCTGGAATAGCGCGGCTTCAGCGCGGGACAAGCGCTTCGTGAATCGGCGCGATCCACTGGTCGGCCTTCAGGTCATAGGCGATGAAGTCGCTGTCGAACTGCCAGTAAGACCAGGCGAAGCCGCGCGCTTCGGCCGCCCGCGCCACGGCGGCGGTGTAGGCCGCGCGCGAGGCCATGGGCCCCTTGTCGTAGGCGCCGAACTCGCCCAGCAGGATGGGCCGGCCCTGAGCCCCAGACCAGGCCTTGACCCGATCGAACTCGGCGCCGATCCGCGCACGCTCCTCGGGCGTTCCCCAGCTGACGCCGGTCTGGGGCGTGGACGGGTTCCACGGCGCGCCCTGATGGGTGAACGCCATGGGCGTGTAGTAGTGGAAGGTCGCGATCAGGTGTCGATCGGCCTTGGGCAGGACCAGGGCGTCCAGATGGTCGAGGCTGTTCCAGAAGGCCGGTCCGACGATCACGTTGCGGGTCGGGTTGCTGGCCCGCACCACCGGCAGCAGCTCGGCCAGCAGCGCGTTCCAGGCCGCGTCGGTCAGACCCTGGTTGGGCTCGTTCAGCAGCTCGAAGACCACGCCGTCGGGGGCGTCCTTGTAGCGCTCGCCGACCTGCTTCCAGAACGCCAGGAGGCGTGGCTTGCAGGCGACCGGGTCTTCGCCGCACGGATTGAAGTCGTGCTCATCGAGGATCACGGTCAGCTTCTGCGCCAGGGCGGCATCGACGATGTGGTCCAGGGTCTTCAGCCAGGCCGGGTCGAGGGTGTTCCCGGCGTCCATGTGCGAGAAGGCCTGCAGGTTCACCCGCACGGTGTCGAAGCCGCCCTCGCGGATGACCTTGAAGTGGCGATCGATCTGGAAGCGCGCGCGGGCTGGATCTCGCCACAGCGGATCGTAGCCCAGCACATTGACGCCGCGGGTCATGGCCTTGACCTGGGCCTCTGGCGTGATTTCGCGCGCCGCCGCCGGGTTGCAGGCCATGGCGGAAAGCAGGGCGCAGGCCGCCAGCGACTTGATGATCGAAACCATGGCGTTCCTCCGGGGCCGCTTAAAGAGCGGCTCAATTTTGACTGCGGGTGACAGCGTTGTCATCTATGCCCGGATCAGGCGCTGGCGCAACAGCGTTTCAGGCCTCGCGGCGGGCGGCTTCCGATTCCGTCGACGGTGAGGCGGCGCGGATCAGTTCCAGCACGTCCACGATGATCAAGCGCATAGCGGTGGACGCCTTGTCGGCGTCGCGGGCGATGATCGCTTCGGCCACATCCTCGTGCGAGGGGATGCTGGCGGTGCGGCCCTTGATGCGGTTGGTGAAGCGGATCGAGATGCGCAGGGCGGTGTTCACCAGCTCGTGCAGCTCGCGATAGAACGGGTTCTTGGTCGCGTTCAGGATCGAGATGTGAAAGGCGATGTCGGCCGACAGGGCGTCGTCCTCGCCCTGGGCGGCCGCCTTCATCCGGCGCAGGCCCTTGCGGATCTCTTCCAGCCCGGCCTCGTCGGCGTTGCGGGCGGCCAGGGCGGCGGCGGCGGGCTCGATGCCCAGGCGCATCTCGGTGAACTCGGCCAGCAGGCGCAGGCTGAACTTGCGCTCCAGCAGCCAGCGCAGGACGTCGGGGTCCAGCAGGTTCCACTCGGCTTCAGGCTCGACCACGGTGCCGTGGCGCGGGCGGGCGCTGAGCAGGCCCTTGGCCGTCAGCATCTTGACCGCCTCGCGGGTGACCGTGCGGCTGGCCCCGAACTGCTTGGACAATTCGCCTTCGGTCGGGAAACCGACAGCGGCATACTCACCGGTGACAATGGCCTGACCAAGCGCCTCTACAAGACCATAGGTCAAACTGAGGCCAGGTTGGGTTCGCATTGTCTGTTCTGCTTTCCTGCAAGGTCGGCGCGATCTGAATCGCCCCTGTGTAGCGCGGTTTGGTCAGGCCCGGAACGGTTACCCTACGTGCGAATACAGTGCCGGCGCACAGGTGTTCGACCGATTTATTTGGCCGGCCCGAGCGACGGGCCGGCGATAGCGAAATCGAGCGTCTTTAGTGCGCGCCCCAGGGGGCGTGAGGTCGGGTTCTAGGCAGTCAGGGCGTTCCAGGCGGCGATCAGGGCGGAGGCCTTCTGACCGACCTGCTCGGGCGCGTCGCCGGGCCGGTACAGCTCGCCGCCGACGCCGATACCGGCCACGCCGGCCGTCAGCCAGGGTTCCAGATTGGCCGCGCCGACGCCGCCCACGGCATAAACCAGGATGTCCTTGGGCAGGACGTCCCTGACCGCCTTGATGTGGCTGGGGCCAAAGCTGCTGGCCGGATAGAGCTTCAGCGCCTTGGCTCCGGCCTTCACGGCGGCGAAAGCCTCCGATGGGGTCGCAAAGCCGGGCATGGCGGTCAGGCCCAGGGCGACCGCGCGGGCGATCACGTCGGGATCAGTGTTGGGGGTGACGATCAGCTTGCCGCCGACCGCAGCGACCTCGTCCACGGCTGCGGGCGTCAGCACGGTGCCGGCGCCGCACAGGGCGACGTCGCCGAAGGCGGCGCACAGGCGCTTGATGCTTTCCAGCGGCTCGGGCGAGTTCAGCGGCACCTCGATGGCGCGGATGCCGGCGTCGACCAGCGCCTTGGCGATCGCCACGACTTCGTCGGGCTTGACCCCGCGCAGGATGGCCACGATGGGCGGCGGACGGGTGGTGGCAGGCTCAGGCGAGGACATGGAAATCACTGTTCTTTGTTTGCGACAATGTCGTGAGACCGGCCAGGACCGCCGAGTCTCCGTCGATGGCGGCGGCTTCGCCGCCCGCGCTGAAGATGGCCTGGCCGTAAAGCGTGTTCAGGGCCGGGGCGCCGATCAGGGTCACCCTGCCCAGTTCGCCGAACCACTGTCGGGCGGCCGCCGCGTCGGCGCCGATCAGCAGGCCCGACAGGAAGCCCATGGCGTCGCCGCCCGACAGGCCGGTCAGCAACTGCCGCGCGCGGGTCTCGAACAGCAGGTGCGGCAGTAGAGCCGGACCTTGCTCCGTGATGCGCGCCAGGCCCATCGCGAAGCCCGCGTCTGAGCCCATGACGTCCGGTCCGACGCCGGCGGCCAGGGTCGAGTGCTGGCGCAGCAGGGCGAAGGTCTCGCCGACGGGCGCGGTCAGGAAGCCCGTGATCGCGCCGTCCTCGACAACGGTCCACTTGCTGTGCGTGCCCGGCAGGACCAGTAGGTGGCGGCCGCGCTTCAGGGCTGGGTCCAGCTCCAGCGCGCCCAGGATCTGTGTTTCCTCGCCGCGCATCACGTCGGGACCGCCCAGCGGATTGACGCACGACAGGCCCGGAATGATCGACACCTGCAGGCCGTCGGCCTCGATCTTCAGCACCCGCTCGCGCAGGTCGGCGGCGGAGGCCGGGCAGGGGGCGTAGGGGGCCTCGACCCAGCCGATGCGCGAGCCCACCATGCCGCACAGGATGGCGCCGGATGGGCCGGCTTCGCGCCAATCGCCGACCAGGTCGAGGAAGGTCTGCTGGGGCGTGGTCGTCAGGGCGCTGACGCCGGGACCGTCGCGGCGATCCAGAACGCTCTTGCCCTGGCGCAGGTAGAGCCGAAGCCGCGACGTGCCCCAGTCGCCGAAGATCGAGATCGAAGGGTCCATCAGGCGTCGCCCGCGGCGTGTCCAGGCCCGTGCCGCGTGATCGCGCCGTCGATACGGACCATGTCCTTCACGCCCTTCTCCAGGATCTTGTGGTGAATTGGGATGTTGCCGGTTTCGGCCATGGCCGGATAGCCCTCGGGAGGCGCAGACGTGGAAGGGCCGGCGCCGAGCCGGCGCGCGCCCGGTTTACCCTCACTCATGGCCCATCCCTGTCGCCGGGTCGCGCCCGGCTCAAAAAAGCGATTGGCCCATTTATAGTATTATATTCGGCGCGGCAAATTTCCGCTCGGCGCCTGGATTGCCTGCCGCTCGCCCAAAATGGCCGATGCCGCGCCGCATCACCCTGTGACCGGAAAACCTCGTTCATGGGTAAAATGATAGCGCTATCAAAATCGGCTTGAAGGGCCCAATTATACGATTATACATCACGCTAGATCGTGCGGCCCCCGAGGGGGAAATGCACGTCACCGGCGCCTAGAAGGCCGGGACGGATCGCCAACGGGGGAAGGGAACAGGCATGCAACGCCTCAATCACTCACATCGCAAATTTATGCTCGCGGGCGCTTCGGCGCTGGTCTTGTGCGCGGCCGCGCCGTCGGTTGTGTTCGCTCAGGACACGGTCAAGGACACCACCGTCGAAGAGGTGGTGGTCACCGGCCAGCGGGCCTCGATCCAGTCGTCGCAGAAGATCAAGCAGAACGCCGAACAGCTGGTCGATTCGATCACCGCCACCGACATCGGCGCCCTGCCGGACCGGTCGGTGACCGAAGCCCTGCAGCGTATCACCGGCGTGACCATCGGCCGGACCTCGGACGGCCGCGACGCCGACCGCCTGTCGGTCGAAGGTTCGGGCGTGCAGGTGCGCGGCCTCAGCTGGGTGCGCGGCGAACTGAACGGTCGCGACAACTTCTCGGCCAAGAGCGGTCGCTCGCTGTCCTTCGAAGACATTCCGCCCGAGCTGATGGCCGGCGTCGACGTCTACAAGAACCCTTCGGCCGACATCGTCGAAGGCGGTCTGGGCGGCACGGTCAATCTTCGCACCCGCCTGCCGTTCGACAGCGCCAAGCGCATCATCGCCTATTCGATCGACGGCTCCTACGGCGATCTGGCCAAGGAATGGAAGCCGAGCGGCTCGCTGCTCTACAGCGACCGCTGGGACACCAAGATCGGCGAGCTGGGCTTCCTGGTCGACGTGTCGGACTCCAAGCTCAAGAGCCGCACCGACACCATCTCGGTTGACCCGTACTACGCCCGCACCGACCTCGTCGCCGGCAAGACCGTCTATGTTCCCGGCGGCTTCGGCTATCGCAGCCTGGAGTTTGACCGCGAGCGCAAGGGCATCGCCGGCGCCGCGCAATGGCGCCCCAACGACAAGCTCGAGGCCAGCCTGCAGTTCCTGCGCTCGTCGGCCTCGCAGGCCTCGACCGAGCACGCCGTTGGCTTCAATCCGGGCTCGACCAACGGCCCGGCCGCCGGCACCAGCTTTACCTATGACAGCGACGGCCACTTCCTGAAGGGTACTCTGGCCGGCTCGCCGGGCGGCAACAGCCTGGGCTCGTCGACGATCGACACGCGCTATGCCGAGCGCAGCTCGGTGACGTCCGACTATGCCTTCAATCTGAAGTACAATCCCAACGACAAGTGGTCGTTCAGCGCCGACGTCCAGCACGTCTACGCCAAGACCAAGACTGTCGACTTCACCCTGTTCAACGCGCTCAGCGGCGACGCTTCGCCGGCCAGCCTGGACGTCACCGGCGACACGCCGGTGATCACCATGAATAACAACGCGGCCTATACGTCCAACCCCGCCAGCTACTACCTGGTCGCGGCCATGGACCACCATGACCGCAACGAGGCGCGTGAGTGGGCCGAGCGCCTGGACGGCGCCTACACCTTCGACGACGGCAGCTGGTTGAAGTCGTTCCGGTTTGGCGTCCGCAACACCTTCAAGGCGGCCACGACCCGCGAGACCAACTATAACTGGGCCGGCGTCGCGCCGAGCTGGTCGGCGCCGTCGATCGACAAGCTGCCGGAATATCAGGGCCACTACGGCCTCTATAACTTCGACAACTTCTTCCGCGGCGACGTCAACCTGCCCGCGACCTTCGTGATGCCCGGCGCCGAGCTGGTGCAGAACTACGGCCAGTGGGCGCCGACCATCGCCAAGATGGCGGCCAAGTACGGCGGCTGGTGGGGCCAGTTCAACGACAACTATGACGGCTTCACGGGCGGCGGCGGCAATGGCGGCATCAACCGCCAGAAGGAAAAGACCCAGGCGGTCTATGGCCTTCTGCGCTTCGGCAACGACGTGACGCTGGGCGGCGAGGCGCGCGAGCTGGACGGCAATATCGGCCTGCGTATCGTCAAGACCAAGACCGAGGCGCAGGGTCTGCAGTTGTTCAATCCGGCGGGTTCACCCACCTTGCCGGCCGATGACCTGAAGTTCTCGAACGGTGCGCGCAGCGAGTTCATCGGCGGGCGCGACTACACCAATGTTCTGCCCAGCCTGAACGTGCGCCTGAAGCTGCAGCCGGACCTGTACATCCGCTTCGCGGCGGCCAAGTCGATCGTTCGTCCGGATCTGGTCCAGATGGAGCCGATCTTCGCGATCTCGCAGACGGTCGGCTACCAGGCGACCGCCGGCGCGGTCTGCGCGAGCAGCGTGCCGACCGGCTCGCAGGCCAACTGCGTCTACAAATATACCGCCACCTCGGGGAACCCGAACCTGAAGCCGGTGCGCTCGACCCAGTTCGACGCCTCGGTCGAGTGGTACTTCGCCCCGACCGGCAGCCTGACGGGCGCGGTGTTCCACAAGGACATCTATGACTTCGTCACCAACGGCACCCAGAACGTGGTGTTCACCAATAACGGTGTGACGCGCACCGTCGAGGTGACCCAGCCCTATAACGGCGGCCACGGCACCGTGAAGGGCTTCGAGGTCGGCTATAACCAGTATTACGACTTCCTGCCGGGCCTGTTCAAAGGCCTCGGCGTCCAGGCCAACTTTACCTATATCGACAGCAAGGGCGCGCGGAACGCGGCGGTCAATCCGTACGACAGCACCCAGCTGGCCAATGTGGCCACGGGCTCTCTGCCGCTCGAGGGCATGTCGAAGACCAGCTACAACGTCGCGGCCCTCTACGATCTGGGCAAGGTCTCGGCGCGCCTCGCCTACAACTGGCGTGAGCGTTACCTGCTGACCACCACGGCGGCCAACATCAACATCCCCGCCTGGTACGATGACTACGGGCAGCTGGACGCCTCGATCTTCTACACCTTCAGCGAGCAGCTGAAGGTCGGGTTCCAGGCGGTCAATCTGACCAACACCCGCACCAAGATCCTGGTCAGCTATCCGGGCAAGCCTGAAGAAGGCCTGACGGCGCACAACTGGGTGGATGCTGATCGCCGCTACTCCATCGTGCTGCGCGGCACGTTCTAGGCGGTCGCTGACTCTGACAGCCCGGCTCCCGTCCGCCCGATCGCGGGCGGGGGCCTTTCTGTTTCCCCGCCACCGCTCTAGCCTCCGCGCCTCCACATGAGATCCGAGCCGATGACCGAGCATCCTTCTCGCAAGTTCGTGGTGGTGGGCGGCGGGACAGCGGGCTGGATGGCGGCCGCGGTCCTGGTTCAGGCCATGAAGGGCAAGGTCGGTTCGGTCGAGCTCATCGAGTCCGACGACATCGGCACGGTTGGTGTCGGCGAGGCCACTATCCCGCCCGTCCAGTTCCTGAACAGCCTGCTGGGGATCGACGAGTACGATTTCGTCCAAAAGACCCAGGCGACCTTCAAGCTGGGCATCCAGTTTCGCGACTGGGGGCGGCTGGGCAATGAATACTTTCACCCCTTCGGTCCGCATGGCGCGGCGTTCGATGGGGTGTCGTTCCACAACTACTGGCTACGCCTGCGTGAAAAGGGCGAGGGCGGCGCCATCGAAGACTATTCGCTGGCCAATGTCGCCGCGCGCCTGGGCCGGTTCGCCGTGCCGCCCAAGGAACTGCCGCCCGGCGTGCCGGGGCTTGGCTATGCCTATCATTTCGACGCCGGCCTTTACGCCAGCTACCTGCGCGCCTTTGCCGAGGCGCGGGGCGCCCGGCGCACCGAAGGCAAGATCAACGAGGTCAAGCTGCGCGCCGACGACGGGTTCGTCGAGGCCGTCGAGCTGGAAGGCGGCCGCCGCGTCGAGGGCGACGTCTTTATCGACTGCTCCGGTTTCAGGGGCCTGCTGATCGAGGAGGCGCTGAACACCGGCTACGAGGACTGGTCGCACTGGCTGCCGTGTGATCGGGCCATGGCCGTGCCCTGCGCCAGCGTCTCGCCGACCACGCCCTATACGCGCTCCACCGCCCTCAAAGCTGGCTGGCAATGGCGCATCCCGCTGCAGCACCGCATCGGCAACGGCTATGTCTACTGCAGCAACTTTATCAGCGACGACGAGGCCGCCACCACCTTGCTGGGGCGTCTGGACGGCGAGGCCCTGGCCGAGCCGCGCCCGCTGCGCTTCACCACCGGCCGGCGCAAGAAGTCCTGGAACCGGAACGTCATCGCCCTGGGCCTGGCGAGCGGCTTCATGGAGCCGCTGGAGTCGACCAGCATCCACCTGATCCAGACCGGCGCCTTCCGGCTGGTGTCGCTTCTACCGCTGGGCGGTCATGACCAGGCCGCCGCCGACGAGTTCAACCGCCTGACCCAGATCGAATATGAGCAGATCCGGGACTTCCTGATCCTGCACTATCACGAGACCCAGCGGGACGACGCGCCACTGTGGAACCATTGCCGCAACATGGCGATCCCAGACAGTCTGCGGCACAAGATCGACCTGTTCCGCAGCCGGGCCAAGATCGCACGGATCGACGACCAGCTGTTCGCGGAACCCAGCTGGCTGGCGGTGTTCCTGGGGCAGGGCGTCACGCCGCGCGACTATGACCACCTGGCCGATGTGCCGACCTATGCGGACGTCGCGGCCAAGGTTCGCGAGATCGGCCAATCCAATTACAGGCTGGCCTCGCGCCTGCCGACCCATGATGAATTCATCGCGGCCGCCTGCCGCGCCAGCCCACCCGCCCCAAACCGATGAGCCCGCCGACAAACCCCTTGCTGGGTCCATTTGTATGATTATAGTTCTGATCAGCGGGACCGCGTGTTTCCGCCATTTCCAGCCGTCGCGTGCAGGGCGTAAACGACGCTTTTCGCGCCTCGCGCGGGTTCAATCTCCCCGAAACCGTGCGGTATTCTCACCGCGCATCGTCTCCTGCGGCGATGCGCGGCTTTTTCCCCGAGCCCGGACGACGCGCTTCCCATCAAACGTGATTGCTTTGCACGATAGCACGGGAAATTATCCGACAAATAAAACTGGTAGCGGTAACAAATTCGCGGCTCTCGGCCTCTCGGGCGAGCGGGCCACCAGAGCCAAGGCCAGACGCCAAGGGAAGAAACGATGACCGGATTGATCCCCTTCAAAACCTTGCGCGTCGCGCTGATCGCCGCATCGGCCATGGCCCTGGCCGGCGGCGCCGCCATGGCGGCCGAAACGCCTCGGCTGGTCGAAAAGAATGGTCGCCACGCCCTGATGGTGGACGGCGCGCCGTTCCTGATGCTGGGCGTCCAGGTCAACAACTCCAGCAACTATCCCTCGCAGATGCCCAAGGTGTGGCCGGCCGTGAAGGCGCTGCAGGCCAACACCGTCGAGGTCCCGATCGCCTGGGAGCAGATCGAGCCGACCGAGGGCAAGTTCGATTTCTCGTATCTCGACCTGCTGATCAAGCAGGCCCGCGACCACGACGTGAAGCTGGTCATCCTGTGGTTCGGGACCTGGAAGAACAACGGGCCCAACTACGCCCCTGAATGGGTCAAGCTGGACAACAAGCGCTTCCCCCGCGTGATCACCGCCAAGGGCGAGACCCGCAACTCGCTGTCGCCGCACTTCCCCGCCACGCTGGAGGCCGACAAGAAGGCCTTCGTCCAGCTGATGCGCCACATCAAGGCGGCCGATCCCGACCACACCGTGATCATGATCCAGCCCGAGAACGAGACCGGCACCTACAGCGCCGTCCGGGATTTCTCGCCCACCGCCCAGAAGCTGTTCGACGCGCCCGTGCCGGCCGACTTGATCAAGGCGCTGGGCAAGACGCCGGGAACCTGGCGCCAGGTGTTCGGCAAGGACGCCGACGAATACTTCCACGCCTGGTCGATCGGGCGCTATGTCGATCAGGTCGCCGCGGCGGGCAAGCGCGAGCTGGACCTGCCCATGTACGTCAACGCCGCGCTGCGCGACCCGTTCAACGACCAGGATCCCTACACCTACTCGTCGGGCGGCCCGACCTGGAACGTGCTGGACATCTGGAAGGCGGCCGCGCCGTCGATCGACGCCATCGCTCCGGACATCTACATGCGCGAGAGCGTCAATGTCCGGAAAACGCTGGACCAGTACGGCCGTCCCGACAACGCCCTGTTCGTGCCCGAGATCGGCAGCGACAAGGGCTATGCGCGTTTCGTCTATGACGTGCTGGGTCGCCACGGGATCGGCTTTTCGCCCTTCGGCCTGGACCAGACCGGCTATTCCAACTACCCGCTCGGGGCCAAGACGGTCGACGCTCAGACGCTGGAGAACTTCGCCGTCCACTACCGCCTGCTGGCCCCGATGGCGCGCCAGTGGGCCAGGCTGGCGTTCGAGGGCAATGTCTGGGGCGCCGGCGAGGCCGATGACCGCAAGGCCGAAACCCTGAAGCTGGGCGAGCGCTGGACGGCTAGCGTTTCGTACGGCGAATGGCAGTTCGGCGCGATCGACCAGCCCTGGATGGGCAAGGCCGAGAAGCAGCCCGGCCGCGAGATCCCCGACGGCGGCGCCCTGATCGCCCAGCTGTCGCCGAACGAGTTCCTGGTCACCGGCTATCGCGCCCGCGTCAGCTTCGGCTCGGCCAAGGGGGAACGGTTCATGATGGCCCGGGTCGAGGAAGGCCACTTCGAGAACGGCCAATGGGTCTTCGATCGCCTCTGGAACGGCGACCAGACCGACTACGGCCTCAACCTCACCACCTTGCCGCAGGTGCTGAAGGTCAAGCTGGCCACCTACTGAACATGTCCCAGAATACGTCCCAGAACACGTCCAAGAACCATACGGGGGAACCCAAGATGCGCGCCTTCCACAAGCCGATGGCCCTGGCCTTCGCCCTGGCCCTGACGGCCTCGACCTCCGCCCTGGCGCTGGAGGCCGGTTTCGAAAAGACCGCCGACGGCGTCGTCGTGACGCCCGCCTCGGGACCGGCCAAAAAGGTGCGGCTGCAGGTGATGAGCGATCGCGTCATCCACGTGACGGCGACGCCGACCGACAGCCTGGACACGCCGGCCAGCCTGATGGTCACGGCCACGCCCAAGACCTCCGGCTTCACGGTCGAGAGCGTCGGCGGCAAGGTCGTCGTCAAGGCCGGCAAGGCCACGGCCGAAGTGGCGCTCAGCGACGGCGCGGTGTCGTTCAAGGACGCTGCGGGCAAGACCGTCCTGGCCGAGCAGGGCCGTCAGGCATTCAAGCCGCTGACCATCGACGACAAGGGCTTCTACGCTGTCAGCCAGCGGTTCAATCCGGGCACGGACGAGGCCTTCTACGGCCTGGGCCAGCACCAGAACGGCCAGATGAACTACAATGGCCAGGACGTCGAACTGGCCCAGTATAACCGCGACATCGCCGTGCCGTTCGTGCTGTCCAGCCGAAACTACGGCGTCCTCTGGGAGAACAACGGCATCACCCGCTTCGGCGACCCGAAGCCCTATGACGTGGCCTCGCGCGACCTGAAGATCTTCGACGCCAGCGGCAAGGCCGGCGGCTTCACCGCCAAGTATTACGTCAAGGGCGAGCTGAAGCTGACCCGCGTCGAGACCGACATCGACTACCGCTACCTGAAGGACCTGGCCAAGTGGCCGGCCGAGCTGACGGGTCCCGACAAGAAGCCCGTGCGCGGCGCCACCGTGGTCTGGGAAGGCTCGGTCGAGCCCTCGGTCGGCGGCGTCCAGAAGTTCAAACTGTATTCGTCCAGCTACGCCAAGCTCTATGTCGACGGAAAGCTGACGATCGACCGCTGGCGGCAGAACTGGAACCCCTGGTTCCACAACTTCACGGCCCCGATGGCGGCCGGGACCCGGCACAAGATCCGCGTCGAGTGGGATCCCAATGACGGCTATATCGGCCTGGTCCACAACAACCCGATCCCGGCGGCCCAGCAGAAGTCGCTGACCCTGACCTCCGATGTGGCCCACGCCATCGACTACTATTTCGTCAGCGGCGAAAACCTCGACCAGGTGGTCGGCGGCTATCGCGAACTGACCGGCAAGGCCGTGGCCATGCCGCGCTGGGCCTATGGCTTCTGGCAGAGCCGCCAGCGCTATGAGACCCAGGACCAGATCGTCGGGGTGCTGAAAGAGTATCGCGACCGCAAGCTGCCGATCGACAACGTCGTGATGGACTGGCGCTACTGGAAGGACGACAGCTGGGGCAGCCACAAGTTCGACGAGACCCGCTTCCCCGATCCCAAGAAGATGCTGGACGACATCCACGGGATGAACGGCCACTTCATGATCTCGATCTGGCCGAAGTTCTATCCGACGACCGAGCACTACAAGGAGCTCGACGCCAAGGGGCACATGTATCACCGCAATATCGAGCAGGGCGCGCTCGACTGGGTTGGGCCGGGCTATCTCAACTCGTTCTACGACCCCTATTCGAAGGAAGCGCGGGACATCTACTGGCGCCAGGTCAAGGACAGCCTGAAGGGCTTTGGCGTCGACGCCTGGTGGATGGATAGCGACGAGCCGGACATGCACTCCAACCTCGACATCCCCGAGCGCACCCTGCGCATGGGGCCGACGGCGATGGGCCCGGGGGCCGAGTTCTTCAACTCCTACCCGCTGATCCACACCACCGGCGTGTTCGAGGGCGAGCATGCGCTCAACCCCGACAAGCGCAGCTTCATCCTGTCGCGCTCGGGCTTCGGCGGCATCCAGCGCAACGGCGTCACGCTGTGGAGCGGCGACGTCGTGGCCCGCTGGGACGACCTGAAGGATCAGATCTCGGCCGGCGTGAACCTGTCGATGTCTGGCGTGCCCAACTGGACCACCGATATCGGCGGCTTCTCGGTCGAGGATCGCTATCTGAACAAGGATCCCGCCCATTGGGCCGAGTGGCAGGAGCTGAACCTGCGCTGGTTCCAGTTCGGGGCCTTCTCGCCCCTGTTCCGCAGCCACGGCGAGGAGCCGTTCCGCGAGATCTACAATCTCGCGGACGCCGGGACCGAGGTCTACAAGTCGCTCAGCTGGTACGATGAACTTCGCTACCGCCTGATGCCCTACACCCTGACCCTGGCGGGCGACATCTATCACCGCGACGGCAGCATCATGCGCGGCCTGGTCATGGACTTCCCGAGCGACCTGAAGGCGCGGGACGTCAATGACGAGTACCTCTACGGCTCGGCCTTCCTGGTCGCCCCGGTGACGTCGTTCAAGGCGCGCTCGCGTCAGGTCTATCTGCCGGCCGGCGCCACCTGGTACGACTTCGAGAGCGGCAAGGCCCATGCCGGCGGCCAGACGGTCAAGGCCGACGCGCCGCTGTCGCGCATGCCGCTGTTCGTGAAGGCCGGTTCGATCGTGCCGACCACGACCGTGCAGCAGTATGTCGGCGAAAAGCCCGACGCGCCGATCACCCTGGTGGTCTACACCGGCAAGAACGGGACGTTCGAACTCTACGAGGACGACGGCCTCAGCAACGGCTACACGCGCGGCGCCTATAGCCGCATCCCGATCTCGTACGACGAAGCCTCGGGCCGGGTGACCATCGGCGCCCGGTCGGGGTCGTTCACGGGCATGGTCGACAAGCGGGTGTTCAAGGTCCGCTTCATCGGCGGCGGCGCCCGGCCGAGCGACTTCGACACCGTCGACGCCACGGTCGACTACGCCGGCCAGCCGGTGGTGGTGACGCGGAAGAAATAACCGATTGGTCTTCTTGCCTCGCCGCGTGGGGCGCGTCCTCATGCGGCGGGGCTGGAGGGGAATCGGATGGGCCGGGACGCGCCGCGTCGGGTGGTGATCGTGGGCGGCGGCACAGCCGGCTGGATGGCCGCCGCCGCGTTCGCGACCCTGCTGAAAGGCTCGTACGGCCCGGTCACCCTGGTGGAGTCCGAGGAGATCGGCACGGTCGGGGTCGGCGAGGCCACGGTGCCGCCGATCCGCTTCTTCAACCAGCTTCTCGGCATCGACGAGGACGAGTTCCTGCGCGCCACGCAGGGCAGTTTCAAGCTGGGCATTCAGTTCGATGGCTGGGCGGGCGAGGGAACGCGCTACCTGCACCCGTTCGGAACCTATGGCGCGCCGATCGACGGCCTGTCGTTCCACCAGCACTGGCTGAGCCAGAAGGCGCGGGGCGACACCAGCGACCTCGATGACTACTGCGTGGCCGCCGTCGCGGCCCGGGAAGGGCGGTTCAGCCGGGGCGACGGCGATCCTCGCTCGGTGTTCTCGACCTTCGGCTACGCCTTCCATTTCGATGCGGGGCTGTATGCGCGCTATCTGCGCGGCCATGCCGAGGCGCGGGGCGTTTCCCGCATCGAGGGCAAGGTCGCCTCGGTCCAGCAGCATGCCGAGACGGGTGATGTCACCGGCGTCACGCTGGAGAGCGGCCAGGCCGTCGAGGGCGATCTCTTCATCGACTGCTCGGGCTTTCGCGGGCTGCTGATCGAGGGGGCGCTGAAGACCGGCTACGAGGACTGGAGCCACTGGCTGCCCTGTGACCGGGCCGTGGCGGTCCCGTGCGCCCAGGGCGGCGCGTTCACGCCCTACACCCGCTCCACCGCCGACGCGGCCGGCTGGCGCTGGCGCATTCCGCTGCAGCACCGGATCGGCAACGGCTATGTCTATTGCGGCGCCCACCTCGACGACGAGGCCGCCGCGGCCCGGCTGCTGGCCAATCTGGACGGAGAGGCCCTGGCCGATCCGCGCTTCCTGCGCTTCACCACCGGACGGCGCCGGCTAGGCTGGAACCGCAATGTCGTGGCCCTTGGCCTGGCCAGCGGCTTCCTGGAGCCGCTGGAGTCAACCAGCATCCACCTGATCCAGACCGCGATCTTGCGACTGCTGAACCTGCTGCCGCTGCACGGCGATGATCACGTCGCCCGCGATGAGTATAACCGGCTCTCCCTTCAGGAAATGGAGCACATCCGGGATTTCATCATCCTGCATTACTTCACCAACGGCCGGTCAGGGCCGCTCTGGGAAGCCTGCCGGGCGATGACGGTTCCCGACAGCCTGCACCGCAAGATCGACGTCTTCCGGTCGCGCGGGCGGGTTGTCCGGTTTGATGACGAACTGTTCGCCGAGGCCAGCTGGGTGGCTGTCCTTCTGGGCCAAGGTGTTGTTCCGCAAGGCTATGAGCCTCTGGCGGATGCTCGCGATCCGGCCGATATCGCCCGGCGTCTGGTGGGCATGCGCGGTCATATCGCCAAGGTGGTTGACCGCCTGCCGACCCACGCGGCGTTCATTTCTGAGCACTGCCGCGCGCCGGCCTGACGCCGCGATTCCGGTTAAGACTTTCCGAACGACACCGCCCGCGCCCTTGCCGCACAAGGGAATCGAGGGTCTCGATCAGAGTCTTAACGGGTCTAGATTCCGGCTCTTACCCTGATGTTAGCATTAACGAAGTTGTCTGATGTATTAAGCATGCGACGATATGTCTTAAACGAAATGGAAATCTCAATCTTGGATACTTTTCAGCGGGTAAAATACCCGCCGGCCTTAAAATGAGGCCGAAGACCTTGAATAGGAAATCTTCGTAATGGCGCTGAACAGCATCAACACGAACAGCGGCGCGATGATCGCGCTGCAAAACCTGAACACCACCAACTCGGAACTGCAGACCGTCCAGCAACGCATCAACACCGGTAAGAAGGTGGCGAGCGCCAAGGACAACGGCGCCATCTGGGCGACCGCCAAGAACCAGATCGGCGACCGCCTCCTCGATCAATTCGGTGAAGGACTCGCTGCAACGTGGTCAGTCGACCATCGACGTGGCCCTGGCCGCCGGCGATACGATCACCGATCTACTGGGCAAGATGAAGGAAAAGGCCCTGGCCGCTTCCGACACCTCGCTCAATACCTCTTCGTTCAACGCTCTGAAGGCCGACTTTGAATCCCTGCGCGATCAGGTGACCAAGGCCGCCACGAACGCCAAGTTCAATGGCGTCAGCATCGCCGACGGCACGACCACCAAGCTGACCTTCCTGGCCAACTCGGACGGCTCGGGCTTCACCGTCAATGCGCAGACCCTGACCCTGGCCGGCATCGGCCTGACCACCGGCTCGACGTTCGCGAACGCCACCGCCGCCAAGGCGATGATCACGACGGTCTCGGAGGCGCTGCAGACGGCCACCAACAAGCTGGCCTCGCTGGGCACCAACTCGACCGGCCTGGACACCCACCTGACCTTCGTCGGCAAGCTGCAAGACAGCCTCGACGCCGGCGTGGGCAACCTGGTTGACGCCGACCTGGCCAAGGAAAGCGCCAAGCTGCAGTCGCTGCAAACCAAGCAGCAGCTGGGCATCCAGGCGCTGTCGATCGCGAACTCTTCGAGCTCGTCGATCCTGAGCCTGTTCCGCTAATCTAGAACGACGGCCGGACCGGCGGGGCGCGTCTAGCCCCGCGCGCGCCAACGGCCGCGACCTGAAAGGGGCGGACTTCGTGTCCGCCCCTTTTTTCGTGTCGCCTAGAGCGCGATAGCCGAAAGTGTACGCGGTTTCGGCGGCTATCGCGCTCTAAGTGTATGATTTAGAGCCTTTTTGAACGCTTCATATGATTCCATATGAAGCTAAAAGGCTCTAGCTCAGTCCTGCCTGGGCCTTCAGCCTCATCACCATGTCCATCGACAGATAGCCGTCGGCCGGCAGGCTTCGGCTTTGCTGCCACGCGCGCAGGGCCTTGCGGGTGCCCGCGCCGATCACGCCGTCGGGCGCGCCGGGATCAAAGCCGAGGCGGGCCAGGGCGATCTGGGCGGCCATGCGGTCCGACAGCGACAGCGGCGCCTCGACCGGCCAGGCGGTCACCAGCGGGCCCTCGCCGCCGAAGCGGTCGGCCAGCAGGCCTATGCCCAGGGCGTAGGAGGTCGAGTTGTTGTATTTGCGGATCGCGAAGTGGTTGGGCAGGGCCAGGAAGGCCGGTCCGGAGGCGCCTGCGGGCAGGATCAGGCCGGCGGGGGAGGCGGCGTCAGCGCTCGTCCAGGGCAGGCCGTCGGCGCGCCTGACGCCCTTGGCCTCCCACCACGACGGAATCTCGCGCGGGCCCTCGGCCAGGCCGTAGTCGAAGCCGGCGGGCAGGATCACTTCCCGGGCCCAGCCCACCCCGCGCCGCCATCCGCCCTTGGCCAGCAGATTGGCCGCCGAGGCCAGGGAATCGATGTCCGACGCCCAGATGTCGCGCTTGCCGTCGCCATCGGCGTCCACGGCGGTGGTGCGGTAGTTGCTGGGCAGGAACTGGGTCTGGCCCATGGCCCCGGCCCACGAGCCCTTAAGCTGGGCGCGGGTGACCTCGCCCGAATCGATGATCTGCAGCGCCGCGATCAGTTCGCCCTCAGCCCAGCCGCGGCGGCGACCGTCGGCGGCGAGACTCATCATCGAGCGGACGACGTCGAAATTGCCCTGCAGCTGGCCGAAGGCCGATTCCATGGCCCAGACGGCCAGCAGGATGTCGCGCGGCACGCCGTAGCGGCTCTCGATATCGGGCAGATAGGTCAGCTCGACGCGCTTGCGGCGGCCCACGGCGACGCGGTCGTCGCTGATCACGCCGTTGATATAGTCGCCGACCGGTTTGGAGAATTCCGGCTGCCGGCCGTCCAGGCTGATGACCTTGGGATCGGGCGTCACGCCGCCCAGCTCGCGCTCCAGCAACTGCCGCGTCAGGCCGGCAGCCTGGGCGCGAATCATGAAGTCCGCCAGCCAGGTGTCGAAGCCCAGCTCACCGGCCGGTACGGGCGTCGCCATGGGCGCGGGAGGGGCATGGCCGGCAGGCGAGGGCAGGGGCGTCGGCGGGGCCGAAACCGGCGGCGTCAGCGGCCCCTGAGGCGAGGTGTCGGCGCAGCCGGCGAGAAGAAGAAGGAGAAAACAACGACGATCCATGACGACAGGCTACCGGCAACCGGGCAAACTCTTCAATCACAAGGCCGACAGAGCGGTGAAGTTCCCCTTCAGCGCCCCGAGCCGATTGACTCCTGATCGCTGCCTTGCCTATACGCCCTCCTCCGAAACATCCCGGACGTTCCGGTCGCCACTTGGTGCGCCCGAACCTCTCCGCTGAGTATAGAGACGGTCATGAAGGTTCGTAGCTCGCTGAAGTCGCTGAAGTCGCGTCACCGCGACTGCAAGTTGGTCCGCCGTAAGGGCGTGGTCTACATCATCAACAAGACCGACCCGCGCTTCAAAGCCAAGCAGGGCTGATGACGGTTGGCGGCAATCCCAGGGCCCTGCTCTGGGATGTCGGCAATGTCATCGTGCGCTGGAATCCGCGCACGCTGTTTGCGAAGATCTTCAAGGAACCAGCCGAACTCGACTGGTTCCTTTCGCATGTCTGCACCATGGATTGGCACGGCGAGACCGACCGGGGCCTGACCTTCGCCGACAACATCGCGCGGCTGACGCCGCTGTATCCCGACCATGCCGAGCAGATCGCCGCCTGGTGGGACCGCTGGCCGGAAATGTTCTCGGGCGCGATCGCCGAGACCGAGGGCGTGATGGATGAGCTGGCCGCGCGGGGCGTCCCGCAGTTTGGCCTCACCAACATGTCCAGCGAGAGCTGGCCCGGCGTCCAGGCCATGAGCCCGGTGTTCCGCCACTTCCAGGACGTGGTCGTCTCGGCCGAGGAAAACACCATCAAGCCCGAGCGGCGGATCTACGAAATTGTGCTGGAGCGGACGGGCCTGATTCTCGGCGACCTGCTGTTCGTCGACGACAACGCCGCCAATATCGCCGCCGCCGACGCGATGGGATTTCATACCCACCACTTCACCGATCCGGCCGCCTTGCGACCGGCCCTGCAAAGGCGCGGCTTGCTCTAGGCGCAACGACGCTTAAGTAGCCCCTGGTCCGAGGCGGGCTGTCTGTTCCGCGCGGGATCCTGGGAGCAACGACATGCACATCGGTTTCATCGGTCTGGGGGCCATGGGCAGGGCCATGGTCGAGAACCTGCTGGAGAAGGGCCACGCCGTGACGGTGTGGAACCGCTCGCCGGGTCCCGCCGCCGCTCTGGCGGCCCAGGGCGCCCAGGTCGCCGAGACGATCGAGGATGCGCTTCAAGCCGACATCGTGCTGTCGATCCTGGCGCACGATCAGGCGATTCGAGACGTCTTGCTGGAGGCCTTGCCCCGCGCCCGGTCCGGGCTGATTCACGTCAATCTCGCCACCATCTCCACCGCGTTCGCGCGGGAATTGGCCGAGCGGCACGCCGCGCTGGGCCTTGGCTATGTGGCTGCGCCGGTGTTTGGCCGCCCGCCGGTGGCGCGGGCGGGCGGGCTGAACGTGCTGGCGGCCGGCGCGCCTGAGGCGGTCGCCGCCGCCCTGCCGGTGCTGGAGGCCCTGGCGGCCAAGATCTGGCCGATGGGCGAGGACGCCGTCCGGGCCAATGCCGCCAAGATCGCCGGCAACCTGATGATCGTGGCGGCTGTCGAGGCCATGGGTGAGGCGACGGCCCTGGGCGAGGCCCATGGCGTGCCGGCCGCCGACCTGCTGGACGTTTTGACCGGCACCCTCTTCGCTGCGCCGGTCTACAAGATCTACGGCGCCATGATCGCCGAGAGCCGCTATCACCCGCCGGGCTTTGCGGCCGACCTGGCCCTGAAGGATGTCCGCCTGGCCCAGGCCGCCGGCGACGAGAAGGGGCTGGCGCTGCCGCTGGCGGATCTGGTCGAGACCGGCCTGGAGGCGCTGCTGGCGCGCGGAGGGGAAGTCCCGGACCTCGCGGGGCTGGCCCAGGTGTCGCAGGGGCGCGTGGAGCGAGGTTAAAGTCGCAAGGCGGGGGGAATCGGCCTTCCACTCGGAGCCCGTTGCCACTAGGTTCCGCGCCTCTCATTTCCCGCCTTTTCGCGAGACCTTTCCCATGGCTGATGACGCAGCTCCGCACGCCGACGTTCTGAACTCCACCGCTCAAGGCCAGCTGAAGAGCATCATCGAGCGCATTGAGCGTCTCGAGGTCGAAAAGACCGAGATCGCCGAGCAGATCAAGGAAGTCTATAACGAGGCCAAGGGTAACGGCTTCGACGTCAAGATCCTGCGCAAGGTGGTCCGGATCCTCAAGCAGGACCGCGCCAAGCGTCAGGAAGAGGACGCCATCCTCGACCTCTACCTCTCGGCCGTCGGCGCGATCTAAAGCGCCTGTTTTTGCGGGGGTGCTTCTTGGTGCGGCTTGGGGAATAGTCCCCGACGATGCGCGCCAAGCCCCCCGATCGCAAAGCTCCGGATCCAAGAGCCCAGGCCAGGAAGGCCGCGCTGAAGGCGCTGGAACGCGCGCGTCGCGCCGCCGACAAGGCCGGGGTCGAGCTTTCCGACTGGGAGGGCGAGTTCCTGGGTTCGGTGGCCCAGCGCATCCAGACCTATGGCCGGGCCTTCGGCGATCCCGAAAAGGGCGGTCGCGACCAGGCCCTGTCGGCCAACCAGACCATCAAGCTCAAGGAAATCGTCGCCAAGGCCAAGGGCGAGAAGACCTCGCTCGGGCGCGGCAAGGGTTTTGGCCGGCGCGCCCGGCCCGTCACTGTAGAGCCGGAACCTGAAGACTAGTCCGGCATTCACAGTAAAGCACAATGTCCGCGCCCGTCGCCTAAAGCGCTGTCTTGAGCCCTTCTTTCGGCAATGACTTTCGGTCTGGGTGGAAATTCAACCGAGACGAGCATTTCCCTGGCGAAATCAGTACCCAAATCTTACTAGAAAGCAACGTTCCGCGAACTCTGTTAAGGTCTTGGTAATCATACGGAATGAAAATGCGATCATTCAAGTTATTGCTTATTCGAGACAATCTGAACGCTTCGGCCGGTGGGGGCGACGTTCTTTTCTAGCGCGCGTGGACTTTGATCTGCATCGGCGCCGGATTAACGCTGACAGATAGGACCAATGATATGTCGACAACTTATGAATACCTACTTCGAAGAAAGGCGGATCTAGAGGTCCGCATGGTCGATGCTCAGAGGCGCGCTGCGGCGCCCTTCGAGGGTGAGCTTCAGGCCATCACCTTGGCGATCGGCGCCATCGAACGGGCGGGTCTCGTCGAGGGCCGCGTCGCGAACGAACAGGCGTCCTTCATCGGAACGGCTGCCAGCCCCGCGCCCAGCCGTCGCGGACGGCGCAGCCGTTCGACCGGCGACATGATCCTGATGGCGCTCGAGCGCGCCGGGTCGGGCATGGGCGTGGCCGACATCGTCCAGCAACTGGAGCGTCGCTGGAACCGGACCATGCCGGCGGCGGCGGTCATGCTGGAGCTGCAGCACCTGGAAGCCGAGGGCGCGGTGGCCCGGGGCGTCGCGGGCTGGAGCCGTAAGGCCAGTGCGCCGATACAGGATACGTCTCCGGACAGCGACAGCGATAACGACATCGCCAACGTCGCTTAAAGCGGACGGGATATCCCGATTAGAGCCTTTCTTCTTCAAATGGCGGTATTTGAAGAAGAAAGGTCCTAGTTCGCTGTTTTCGAACGCGTCGGCTTCGACGGTCGGATCAGTGTCTTGAGGCGCTGTTCGCGCGAGATGGGTCGCAGGACGATCGCCATCAGCCGGCTTCCTTCATGTCGACGTCAATGCCCTGCTCCCGCACCTTGCGGTAGAGGGTGGATCGACCGATGCCGAGGCGACGCGCCACCTCGCTCATGTGACCGGCATAGACGTCGATGGCGTGCTGGATCAGGTCGCGCTCGATCTCTTCCAGGGTGCGCAGATGCCCACGATCATCGAGGATGCGCACCGGCGCGTCGCCCGGGGCGCTGGCCAGGGCGGCATGCGTGGCTTGCAGCACCGCCGGCAGATCGGGCGTGCTGAAGCCGGGCGCGGGCATGGCCTCGATCGGGGCCTGCAGGCCCGAGATCGCCGGAAAGTCATAGGGCTGCAGATAGGGCGCGTCGGCCAGGACGATGGCGCGATACACCGTGTTCTCCAGCTGGCGCACATTGCCCGGCCAGTCGAAAGCGGTCAGCAGGGCCAGGGTTTCGGGCGAGGCGCCGATGACCCGCTTGCCCTCTTCCACGTTGAAGCGGCGGATGAAGGCCTCGACCAGGGCCGGCACGTCCTCGCGACGTTCGCGAAGGGACGGGGCCTCGATCGGGAAGACGTTCAGGCGGTAATAGAGGTCCTCGCGGAACCGGCCCTGCGACACGGCGTGGGCCACGTCGCGATTGGTCGCCGAGACGATGCGCACATCCACCTTCTGCGAGCGCTTGGAGCCGATCGGGTCGATCTCGCCCTCCTGCAGCGCGCGCAGCAGCTTGACCTGCATGTCCAGCGGCAGCTCGCCCACTTCGTCGAGGAACAGGGTGCCGCCGTCGGCTTCCTTGAACTTACCCAGATGCTTGTCGGTGGCGCCGGTGAAGGAGCCCTTCTCGTGGCCGAACAGGATCGACTCGACGAGGTTCTCGGGAATGGCGCCGCAGTTGACAGCCACGAACGGCTTGCCGGCGCGGTCTGACGAGCCGTGCACGGCGCGGGCGATCAGCTCCTTGCCGACGCCGCTTTCGCCGGTGATCAGGATCGGGATGGCGCTCTTGGCGGCGCGTTCGCCCATCCGCTTGACCAGGGTCATGGCGGGCGAGGTCCCGATCAGGTCGGCGAAGGTGGTCTTGCCGGCCGTGCGCTTTGTCAGCCGCTCGACCTCGCCCTTCAGGTCGCCCATCGACAGGGCGTTGCGGATCGACACGGTGATCCGCTCGGGGGAGGCGGGCTTGATGAAGAAGTCGGTGGCGCCGGCCTGCATGGCCTTGACCACGGTGTCGACGCCGCCGCTGGCGGTCAGCACGATCACGGGCTGCGAAAAGCTGCGCGAGCGCATTTCCTTCAGGGTGTCGTGACCGTTCAGGCCGGGCATGACCAGGTCCAGCAGGATCACGTCGGCGGGCGCGCCGGATGACAGGTGCGCCATGGCCGCGTCGCCGCTCTCGGCGTGCGAAACCGCGAAGCCATCGCGTTCCAGCACTGCCTGGATCAGGCGGCGTTGAGTCGGATCGTCATCGACGACGAGAACCGTCTTGGACATTGGAAGACACCCATCATAACCGGCCGCGTCCAACGTGGGACAGGGCTCTTGTTGGATCAGAGTGATACAGCAGGGGTGTAAAGACCGGGTTTCGGAGACGTGTCCGGGGCCTTAACGGACGCGCTTAACCGGGTCTGAACGAGGCCGCGTCGGGGGCGTTGCCAGACGGTCCTTTCGCTGACCATTGTTACGCCATGATCGACGACGCCGCCTTTCGCGCCCTGGCGCTGGCCCTGCCCGAGGTCGAGGCGGGCGATGACCCGTATGGCTTCTCGGTCGGCGGCAAGGCCCTGGCCTGGGCCTATCTCGCCCGCCCGGCGCCCAAGGCCAAGCGCGTGCGGGTTGCGGGCGTCATCGCCATCCGCTGCCGGATCGAGACTAAGGACCTGCTGATCGAGGCCGCGCCGGAGCGCTTCTTCACCGACGACCACTATCGCGGCTATCCGGCTGTGCTGGTGCGGCTGGCGGCGATCGAGGCGGAGGAGCTGGCGGGGTTGCTGCGCGAGGCGTGGCGGATCGTGGCGCCGAAGGCGGTGGCGCGGCGGTATGAGGTTTGAGGGGAGGGGCTCCGTGGGCTTGCGCCTTCAAGTCCTCCCCCTGGCGGGGGAGGTGTCGGCGAAGCCGACGGAGGGGGAAGTGCTGGTGAGTCATTGCGGCCTTCCCCCGCCGGCCTGACGGCCGCCTCCCCCTTCAGGGGGAGGACCTGTCGCGCTCCATCCTCGGCGTTCGGCGAATTGAACGCAGCAAAATCAACGACTTCCAACTTTCTCGCCCTTCCGTATCCCCCGCCCCGAAAACGGGTGGATACTTCTCCCTGTCCCCGTCGCAGGGGGAGGGCGCTTGGTACCGGCCCAAAGCGGCGACGGGTGATGAAGCTGAGCGGGGCCGTGCGGTCTCGCGTCGGGGACGATGGTGGTCTGTTCGTTGGATTGATCCGGGACCACCGGAAGCCTGGGCGCGGAACGGCGTGGATCACAGGGCGGGGATCAGAGTCCGCCTATCGCACATCGTCGGCGTCGAGACGGATTAGCCGATCGACAAGATGCGCGCCCGTCCGGGGGCTAGTTGGGAATCAGAGCTGAAACTCACGCTCGTGTGCCCCAATCCTCACGGTCAAGAACAGCTTGGCGAAGCGGACAGGTCGAGCCGAAACGCACAAAACACATCACGGTCATCCGGGTTCGTCCCGGCCGCTTCGCGCCTCCCCATCCCCTTCAGTGGCTCATGCCGCGTGAGGCTGAGATCCCGTGTCCTCTCCCTTCCCCCTTTGATGGGGGAAGGGCGGGGATGGGGGTGACCCCGCCCGACGATTTCACGCAGGCCGCGCCACATCCTGGTGCGCTGTCACCCCCATCCCCAACCCTTCCCCCATCAAGGGGGAAGGGAGAAGAAACAAGTGACGTAGGGAGCTCGTGCGCCGGGGACACGAATGTCGCCGCCAGGCGCCAAGGCCGTTGCGCCTCACCCCGCAGGGGCCATATCGGTAGGACCATGAACGCCCCCTTCAAGACCGACGCCCTTCCCGAATGGAACCTGACCGACCTCTATGCCGGTCGCGACGATCCCCGCATCGAGCTGGACCTGGCCGCCGCCAAGGCCGCCAATGACGAACTGGCCAGCCTGGAGGGGCTGTTCCTGCAGGCGCGCGGCGAGCCTGAGCGCTTAGGTCTGCTGATCGATCGCGGCATCAAGCTTTACGAGCAGGCGACCAACGGCCTGTGGAGCGTCGGGGCCTATGCCAGCCTGTCGGGCTCCATCGCCAAGGACGATCCGGCCTGGGCCAAGTTCGAGGGCGATCTGCGGGCGCGCTCGTCGCAGATCGCCGCCGAGAGCCTGTTCTTCTCGCTGGAGCTGAACAGGCTGGAAGACGCCGAGATCGAGGCGGCTTTGACGGCCCATCCCGCCGCCCGCCGCTGGACGCCGTGGCTGCGCCGCGTGCGCCTGTCGCGGCCGCACGAGTTGTCGCCCGACCTGGAGCGCTTCATCGTCGACAAGAGCCCGGCCGTCGCCAACTGGGTGCGGCTGTATGACGAGACCCTGGCCAAGCTGAAGGCCAAGGTCGGCGACGAAAGCCTGACCCTGCCCGAGGCGCTGAACCGTCTGTCGGATTCCGATGTCGGCCGCCGCAAGGCCGCCGCCGAGGGTCTGGCCGCCGCCCTGGAAGAGCGGGTCTCGACCCAGGCCCTGGCCCTCAACACCCTGGCCTTCGAAAAGCAGATCGAAGACCGCTGGCGCCACTACAGCGAGCCGGCCCAGTCTCGCCACCTGGCCAACGAGGTCGACGCCGACGCGGTCAACGCCCTGGAGGCGGCGGTGGTCGAGGCCTATCCGCGCCTGTCGCATCGCTACTACGCCCTCAAGGCGAAGATCATGGGCGTCGAAGCGCTCGACTACTGGGACCGCAACGCGCCCCTCGATGCCGCCGCGCCGCGCACCTATGACTGGAATGAGGCCCAGGCGATCGTGCTGGACAGCTTCCAGAGCCTGGCCCCGAAGTTCGCGGAGAACGCCAAGACCTTCTTCGTCCAGCCGTGGATCGACGCCCGGCCTCGGGCCGGCAAGCAGTCGGGGGCCTATGCCCATCCGGTGACCGCCGAGCGCCACCCCTATGTGTTCATGAACTATATGGGCGAGCGGCGCGACGTGCTGACCCTGGCCCACGAGCTGGGCCACGCCGTGCACCAGACCCTGTGCGCGCCGCTGGGCACCCTGCTGGCCGACACGCCCCTGACCCTGGCCGAGACCGCCTCGATCTTCGGCGAAGGCCTGGTGTTCGAGCGCCTGCTGGCCGAGGCCACGCCCGACGATCGCAAGAAGCTGCTGGCCGGCAAGATCGAGGACGGCCTCAACACCGTGGTCCGCCAGATCGCCTTCCACCGCTTCGAGCGCCGTTTCCACGAGGCGCGGCTCGAGGGCGAGCTCTCGGCCGGGCAGATCGGCGGCCTCTGGCTGGAAGTGATGGGCGAAAGCCTGGGTCCGGCCGTGCGGCTGAACCCAGGCTACGAGCACTACTGGGCCTATGTCAGCCACTTCTGCCACGCGCCGTTCTATGTCTACGCCTACGCCTTCGGGGATCTGCTGGTGCGCGGCCTGATGGAGAAGCGCCGCGAGGATCCGCAAGGCTTCGCGCCGCTCTATGAAGAGCTGCTCGCCGCCGGCGGGACCAAGACCTATGTCGAGGCGCTGAAGCCCTTCGGCCTGAACCCGCGCGAAAAGGCGTTCTGGGCGGCGGGCTGCGCGCAGCTTGAACGGCTGGTCGATGAGTTCGAGGCCTTGGTTGGAAACTAAATCTCACTTGTCATCCCGGCCGCAGCGCAGCGGAGAGCCGGGACCCAGGGGCCACCGCATCGGGCTTTGCCCCTGGGTCCCGGGTCGGCCGTCGGCCGCCCGGGATGACAAGATTATTGGGTCTTTGAATCATGGCTGACGACATCAGAGACCCCGAACGCGACCGCCTCTCCGGCCGCCTGAGCCGTTTCGCCAAGGTCGGGGCGGGGCTGTCCGGCGCCGCCGTCAGCTACGGCGCCAACAGCCTGTTCGGCGGCGACAGCGCCGACGCCCGCAACGCCAAGGCTTTGCGCGCGGCGCTGGGCGGCCTGAAAGGGCCGCTGATGAAGGCGGCGCAGATGTTCGCCACCGTGCCCGACCTGTTGCCGCCCGAGTTCGCGGCGGAACTGGCCGAGCTGCAGACCAACGCCCCGGCCATGGGCTGGCCGTTCGTGCAAGTCGGATGGCGGCCGAGCTGGGCCCTGACTGGCAGTCGAAATTCCAGAGCTTTGAGCACGAGGCCTGCGCCGCCGCCTCCCTGGGCCAGGTGCACCGCGCCGTCGCCCCCGACGGCCGGGCCATCGCCGTGAAGCTGCAATATCCCGACATGCAGAGCGCGGTCGAAAGCGACCTGGGCCAGCTGAAGACCCTGTTTGCCCTCTTCAAGCGCATGGATGGCTCGATCGACCCCACCCAGATGATCGTCGAGATCGGCGACCGCCTGCGCGAGGAGCTGGACTATGGCCGAGAGGCCAAGCTGATGGCCCTCTATGGCGGCTTCTTCTCGGGGCGCGACGATATCCGGGTGCCGCAGCCCCTGCCGTCGCTGTCGACCGGCCGCCTGCTCAGCATGACCTGGATGGAGGGGCAGGGCCTGTTGGCCTTCAAGGACGCGCCGCAGGAGACCCGCGACCGCATCGCCGCCCTGCTGTTCGAGGCCTGGTGGAGCCCGATGACCAAGCTGGGCGTCATCCATGGCGACCCGCACCTGGGCAACTACACCTTCGGCGGGCCCGAGGGCGGGGACGGCGCGGCGCATCTGAACCTGCTGGACTTCGGCTGCATCCGCATCTTCCCGCCTCGCTTCGTGGCCGGGGTGGTGCGGCTGTACCGCGCCCTGTCGAATGACGACCGCGCCGAGCAGTTCGAGGCCTATCGCAGCTGGGGCTTCGCCGATCTCAATGACGAGCTGGTCGATGTGTTGAACGTCTGGGCGCGCTTCATCTATGGCCCGCTGCTGGACGACCGCGTGCGCACCGTCGCCGACGACGTGCCGCCCGGCGAGTACGGCCGTCGCGAGGCGTTCCGGGTGCGTCAGGCCCTGAAGTCCAAGGGACCGATCACCATCCCCCGCGAGTTCGTGTTCATGGACCGCGCCGCCATCGGCCTGGGCGCGGCCTTCCTGCACCTGGGCGCCCGCCATAACTGGAAAGCGCTGTTCGAGGCATCACTGGAGGGCTTCTCGGAAGAGGGGCTGGCCCAGCGGCAGGCGGCGGTGCTGGCGGCGGCGGGGGTGACTTGAAGCCGGCCGCGTTCGCGTGTGAACTCGCCCTGACATAAAGGGAGGCCCGGTCATGACCCTCAAGGCTCAGGTCCAGCTGAAGATCCGCAAGCCGGTCGCGCAGGTGTTCGATGCGGTGGTCGATCACCGCAAGCTGGCGGGCTACTTCATCGAGGTCGGCAGCGGTCCGCTGGTGGGCGGAACGACCGTGACCTGGAAGTTTCCGGAGCTGGACGAGGCCTTCCCGGTCAGCGTCCGCGAGGTCGTCCCGCACGAACGCCTGGCCTTGGAGTGGGGCTCGATGCTGGGCGGCCCCGACAACCGGGTCGAATTCGTCTTCACGCCGATGAACGGCGAGGAGACCATGGTCCAAGTCACCGAGTCCGGCTGGCCCGACACGGCCGAGGGCGTGAAGGCCTCACAGGGCAATGCGGGCGGCTGGATGTTCATGCTGTCGGCGCTGAAGGGCTACCTGGAATACGGGATCAATCTGCGCGCCGGCGGGCTGTTCTAGGGCGTATTTGGCTTGCATCGAAGCGACCACTCCATGCCTCCATCTTCCCGGCGAAGGCCGGGACCCAGATTCATCCGGAGCGTCTCGTGGGTTTCATCTAGGCCCCGGCCTTCGCCGGGGAGGCGGGAAATTTGGATGCGCAATTCAATCTGAACCAAATCCACTCCAGGCGCCCTTGGCTGTCATCCCGGCCGCAGCGAAGCGCAGCGCCGGGACCGCCACAGGCTCGGCGCTCGCCGTGGTCCCGGGTCTGCGCTGCGCTTTGCCCGGGATGACAAGCTATCCCGGGCCTACCCCTCGTACTCCGCCAGCAGGCTTTCCAGCCGTTTGCCTTCTGGCTTCAGCACCAGGACATACCTGCCGATATTCCAGCTGACGCTGGCCGTCAGGGCGACGCCGAACACCAGCAGCATCTGCGCCATGTCGCGATCGCTGGTCTTGCCGACGTCGTGGAGCTGGGTCACGGCCAGCAGCATGGGGACCATGAAGACCGGCAGGCTCAGCCAGAAGATTCGGCAATTGGCTCGCGCCGCGCGGTTTCCGGCCAGCATGGCCGCCAGGGTGTCGCGCACCGGCGACTCGCTCGCCCCGCGCCGTCGCCGCATCAGGACGCCGGTGATCAGCATGGCCGCCAACACGATCCAGCAGACGGCCAGCATGCCCAGGCCGCCCCACTCACGACTGACATCCATCGCGCCGTTCAGAACCGACCGCACGGCGATGGCGGTGAACAGCGTCATCGCGGCGGCGGGGATCACGAACAACAGCAGGTCCGCCCGACGCCGGGCTTTCAGGGTGCGCATCAATTCCTCCATCAGAAAGGTCTGGGCCCTGGCGTCGGGCGTATTGGCTTCCGAGCGCCAGGCCTGTTCGAGACGTTCAAAGTCCATGGTCGCGGTCCTCCACCAGGCTGGCGATCCGCTGCCGGAGGCGGGTCAGGCGAGCCCCGACATTGGTTTCGCTCAGGCCATGCAGCCGGGCGATCTCGCCATAGCTCACGCCGTCGAGCGACAGCAGGATCAGCGACCGGTCCACCGGCGGCAGGGTGCGGATCGCCCCGTACAGCCGGTTCAGCAGGTTGGCCTCGGGCTCGGCGCTGTCCCGTTCGGCGCGCAGGGCCATCTCGGTCTCGATCGCGTCTCGACGCCGCCGGCGCCGCGTCTCGCCGCGCTTCCAGGTCAGGGCGGCATTGTGGGCGACGCGGTAGATGAAGGTCGCCGCCCCGCTGCGGCCTTCGAAGCGCGGCCAGGCGCGCCACACCGCCACCATCAATTCCTGCAACAGATCATGCTGGTCGGCGGGCTGGGCGAAGGCGCGGCTGATCCGGCGCAGGGCCGCCAGATGCGGTCCCAGCCAGTCGGCGAACGCCTCGTCGTCCCGTCGCTCAACGCCCATGATCCGCCCCGTGTTCGAGAAGGTTAGACGCCATCAACCCGCCCGTCCTTACACGCCGTCAGGGAAGGGTTCCGCTTTGTTCAAACGATCGTTAGGATTTGTCGCATGTCCGACGATCTTACCGACGCCCAGACCGCCGCCATCCCCGATGGCTACAGCCAACTCAACTGGTCGCGAGGCTTTGGCCGGCAGATCGGGCCGCTGTTCGAGCAACGCTCCGGTCCCGGCGAGGCCTGCCTGGGCTTCCGCGTCGAGGAGCATCACACCAACGGCCTGGGCAATTGCCACGGCGGCATGCTGATGAGCTTCGCCGACATGGCCTGGGGCCGGATCATCTCGCTGCAGAAGTCCTACAGCTGGGTCACGGTGCGACTGATGTGCGACTTCCTGTCGGGCGCCAAGCTGGGCGACTGGGTGGAAGGGCAGGGAGAATTGATTGGCGAGGAGGACATGGTCTTTACCGTGCGCGGCCGGATCTGGTCGGGCGACCGCACCCTGATTACCGGTACGGGGGTCTTCAAGGGCCTGAGCCCCCGCAGGCCCCGCCCGGGCGAACTGGCCTTCAAGGACGAGGGCTGAGCATGGCCGACGATCAACTGCTGCACACACCGCCCCCCATGCCCGCGCCGCTGGTCGCCTTTGCCGGCGAACAACCGCCCGCGCCGGCCTGGTTCGAAACCGCCATCGCCCAGACGCCCGAGCGCTCGACCATCACCGTGGAGGGCGCCGATATCGAGCTGCTGACCTGGGGCGAGGTCGGCAAGCCGGGCCTGCTGTTCCTGCACGGCAACGGCGCCCACGCCGACTGGTGGAGCTTCATCGCCCCGTTCTTTGCGAACGACTGGCGCGTGGCCGCCATTTCCTGGTCCGGCATGGGCGGTTCGGGCTGGCGCGAGGCCTATTCGGCCAAGCTGTTCGCCGCCGAGATCTTCGCGGCGGTCGAGGCGGCCGGGCTGGAGGCGGGTGGGGTCAAGCCGATCCTGGTGGGCCATTCGTTCGGGGGCTTTCCGACCCTCTATAGCGCCGCCGAGCACGCCGACCGCCTGCGGGGCGTGGTCATGGTCGACACCACCATCCAGCCGCCGGAGAAGCGCTGGAAGGGGCCTCCCAACCGTCCGGGCTTCGGCTCCAAGGTCTATGAGACCCTGGTCGACGGTCTGGCCCGCTTCCGCCTGGCGCCGCCTCAGGCCTGCGAAAACCTCTATATCGCCGACTACATCGCCCGCCGGTCGCTGAAGGAAGTGGACGGCGGCTGGACCTGGAAGTTCGATCCCGCCATCTGGCAGCGCTTCTCGATGCCCGACCTGGGTCTGCTGCTGCCCAGGATCGCCTGCCCGGCCGCCCTGATGTGGGGCGAGCGGTCGAACCTTATGCACGCCGAGACCTTGGACTATATGATCGGTCAGATGCCCAAGGACGTTCTGCTCGTGCCGATTCCCGACGCCGACCACCATGTGATGATCGACCAGCCCCTGGCCTTCGTGGCGGGGCTGCGCGGCCTGCTCGCCGCCTGGGCCTAGTCGCGATGGCCGGTCCGGTTCTCGTCTACGCCCCGGATCGCGGGATCGGCGACCTCATGTGGCACCTGCCGACCATCCGGGCGATCGCGGCGACGACGCCGGAGGGCAAGGTCGTGCTGGTGGCGCGGCCGTCCAGCCGGGCGGGCGAGGTCCTGGCTGTCGAGCCCAGCGTGGAACGGGTGGTCTTCGCGCCGCACTACAAGGACAGGCTGAAGGGCGTGCGCGAGGTCATCGACTTCTGGCGCATCTGCCGGCGCGAAACGCCGCGCGCGGTCTGGATCCTGGAAAAGATCGGCCGGCCGGCCATGGCGGCCGCCCTCGCCGGCGTGCCCGAGCGGCGCGGATTCGGGCTGGGCCATTCCAGCCAGGAACAGTGGCTGAACAAGGCCATACCTGCCTCGATCCATGCGACCGGCGCATCGGCTGGACAAGCTTAAGGCCTTCGAGGCAGCGCATGGTCTGCAGGTGGCGAGCCGCGAACCGGAGCTGAAGCTTGATCCGAAGGCCCTGGCGGCGGTCCAGGCGCGCTATGGCGACCGGGCCGGACCGTGGCTGGTGCTGGGCCTCGGCGCCAGCGAACCGGCGCGAACCTGGCCTGCCGAGCGCTTCGCCGCGACCGCAGCGGCGCTGTCGGATCTCTTCGGGACGATCTTCTGGGTCGGAGGCCCGCAGGAGGGCGAGGCGGCCAAGGCGGCCATTGGCGATCTGCCTGACAATGTTGTCGCCTGTGATCTGCCTCTGGATCAGTCCGCGGCCCTGATCGCGTTGTCGGCCGGGTTCCTGGGCAACGACTCAGGACCGCTGAACGTGGCGGCCGCGGTCGGTACGCCGGCCGTGGGGCTGATGGGCACGAGCCCTGTTCCAGCCTATTCGCGGTGGCTGACGATCCTGGACGCGGGGACTGCCCGAATCTCGGACATTACCGTCGAGCAGGCGGTCGCGGCGGTGCGGGAACGCTTCCTCGCCGAGTCCTGGGGCAATTCGCACGCTTGAGCCTTGAGCGGCCTCGTTGTATCCGCCAATCAGATTTTTATTTCCTCCAAAGGACGACAGCATGGCCGGCGATTATCACCGCGGTGAAATGAACATCCAGGAACAAGCCGCGACCTTCGTGGCCTTCGGCAAGATGACCAAGTGGGGCTCGCTGGCGCTCGCGGTCCTGCTGCTGACCATCACACTGTGGTTCTGCACCCCGGCCGGCTTTGTCGGCGGCGTGATTCCCGGCGTCGTGCTGGCCGTTCTGGGCGTTGTGTTCCTGCGGGAAAAGCCTGTTCCGGCTCACTGACACCGGTGGACATCGGCATATTTTCTCCCTGACCTGCGCGTAACGCCTCGACAAGAGGCAAGACTATCCCCTAAACACCGGCGCAGTCTGGTGAGCGAACAACGCTCTGGGGAGGGGTATGCCGATGGCCGTCATCGCCGTGACGAAAGAAACCCGCGGGGGCGAAACGCGGGTCGCCGCCACGCCTGAAACGGTCAAGAAACTGACCGCGGCGGGCTTTTCGCTGGTCGTCGAGGCGGGCGCCGGCGTCGCCGCGTCCTATCCCGACGCGGACTACGAAGCGGCCGGCGCCAAGCTGGCCAAGACCGCCAAGGCCGCCATCACCGGGGCCGACATCCTGTTCAAGGTGCGCGCTCCGGAAGCCGCCGAGATCGCGGCCCTGAAGAGCGGCGCGATCGTCGCCGCGGCTCTCAATCCTCATCAGGACAAGGATACGCTCGCCGCCCTGGCCAAGGCCGGCGCCAGCGCGATCGCCATGGAATTCATTCCGCGCATCACGCGGGCTCAGGTGATGGACATGCTGTCCAGCCAGGCCAACCTCGCCGGTTATCGCGCCGTGATCGAAGGCGCCGAAGCCTATGGCAAGGCCCTGCCGATGATGATGACCGCCGCCGGCACTGTCGCCGCGGCCAAGGTGTTCATCATGGGCGTGGGCGTCGCCGGCCTCCAGGCTATCGCCACCGCCCGTCGCCTTGGCGCGGTGGTCACCGCCACCGATGTTCGCCCGGCCACCAAGGAGCAGGTCGAATCCCTGGGCGCCAAGTTCCTCGCCGTGGAAGACGAGGAATTCAAGAACGCTCAGACCGCCGGCGGCTACGCCAAGGAAATGTCGAAGGAATACCAGGCCAAGCAGGCCGAGCTGGTCTCCGCGCACATCGCCAAGCAGGACATCGTCATCACCACGGCCCTGATCCCGGGTCGCCCCGCGCCCAAGCTGGTCAGCGCCGAACAGGTGGCCTCGATGCGTCCGGGCTCGATCCTGGTCGACCTGGCCATCGAGCAGGGTGGCAATGTCGTCGGCGCCAAGCTGAACGAGACCGTGGTCACCGCCAATGGCGTCAAGATCCTGGGCGCCGCCAACCTGCCGGGCCGCATCGCCACCGACGCCTCGGCGCTCTACGCCCGCAACCTGTTCGCCCTGTCGGGTCTGTTCCTGAACAAGGAGGGCGTTCGCTCCCGACTTCGAGGATGAGATCCTGAAGGCTGCCCTGGTCACCCAGGGGGCGAGATCGTCCATCCGTCGCTGAAGACCGCCTAAACCGCATCGAAAGGGAGGCTCCCATGGAAGCCGTCGACCCCACCGTGTTCCGCCTGGCGATCTTCGTGCTCGCCATCTTCGTGGGCTACTATGTCGTGTGGAGCGTGACACCCGCGCTGCACACGCCGCTGATGGCCGTGACCAACGCCATTTCCTCCGTGATCATCGTCGGGGCCCTGCTCGCTGCCGCCGCCCACGGCGGAGCCGGTGAAGCCGCGACCGGATCGGTCTGGATCTCCAAAGGGGCCGGCGCGCTCGCCGCAGCCTTCGCGGCGGTCAATATCTTCGGGGGCTTCCTGGTCACCAACCGGATGCTGGCCATGTACAAGAAGAAGGACAAGGCCAAGTGAGCGGGCCAGCGACCCTGACCCTGGCGGCCCTGATCGTCCTGATCATCGCCGCCGGTGTGTCGATGGTGCTGCCCAGGAAGACGCCGACCGGAAACGGGGCGGCCTTCGCACCCGCTTTTGTCCTGATCGCTCTGGGTCTCAGCTCGAACGCCGTCGGCCTGCAGGCCGGAACCAGTGGCGGCGCTGACATCCTTCGCTGGCTCTCGCCCTTTGCCGTCGGCATGGGCGTGGCTCTGCTGCTCGCCAATCTGCGCGCCGACAAGGCGCCGCCGTCCGGGGGGACCTCCGAATGAACGCCAATATCGCCGCCATCCTCTATATCGTCTCGGGGGTGCTGTTCATCCTGGCCCTGCGCGGCCTGTCCAGCCCGGTGACCAGCCAGGCAGGTAACCGCAACGGCATGATCGGCATGGCCATCGCGGTCGCCACCACCCTGGCCACCCTGTGGAGCCAGGGCGCGCTGGACGTCGTGACCCTGGGTCTGATCATCGGCGGCGTGGCCGTCGGCGGCGGGGTGGGCGCAGTCATCGCCCGCAAGGTCGCCATGACCTCGATGCCGCAACTGGTCGCCGCCTTCCACAGCCTGGTCGGCATGGCCGCCTGTTTGGTGGCTGTCGCCGCCATCTACACGCCCGCCGCCTACGGCATTCTGGGCGCTGACGGGCACATCCATCTCAACAGCCTGATCGAGCTGTCGCTGGGCCTGGCCATCGGCGCCATCACCTTCACCGGCTCGGTCATCGCCTTCGCCAAGCTGAACGGCAACATGGGCGGCGCGCCGATCATGCTGCCCGCTCGCCACCTGCTGAACATCGCTCTTGCGCTGGGCATCGTGGCCCTGGTCGTGGTGCTGGTGATCTCGGGCGGCGCGGCGATCTGGGCGTTCTGGGGCATCTTCGCCCTGGCCCTGATCATCGGCGTCACCCTGATCATCCCGATCGGCGGCGCGGACATGCCCGTCGTCGTCTCGATGCTGAACAGCTATTCCGGCTGGGCGGCGGCGGCCCTGGGCTTCACGCTTGAGAACACCACCCTGATCATCACCGGCGCCCTGGTGGGCTCGTCGGGGGCGATCCTGTCCTACATCATGTGCAAGGCGATGAACCGCTCGTTCGTCTCGGTGATCCTCGGCGGCTTCGGCGCCGCCGACGCCGTGGCGGGTCCGGGTGGCAAGGTCGAGAGCCGTCCCGTCAAGCAGGGCAGCGCCGACGATGCCGCCTTCATCATGAAGAACGCCAGCAAGGTGATCATCGTCCCCGGCTATGGCATGGCCGTCTCCCAGGCCCAGCACATCCTTCGCGAGATGTGCGACAAGCTGAAGGAAGAGGGCGTCGAGGTGAAGTACGCCATTCACCCCGTCGCCGGCCGCATGCCGGGCCACATGAACGTGCTGCTGGCCGAAGCCAACGTCCCGTATGACGAGGTGTTCGAGCTTGAGGACATCAACAGCGAGTTCTCGACGGCCGACGTGGCCTTCGTGATCGGCGCCAATGACGTCACCAATCCGGCCGCAAAGACCGACCCGACCAGCGCTATCTACGGCATGCCGATCCTGGATGTCGAAAAGGCCCGCACGGTGCTGTTCATCAAGCGTGGCATGGCCTCGGGCTATGCCGGGGTCGAGAACGAACTCTTCTTCCGCGACAACACCATGATGCTGTTCGGGGACGCCAAGAAGATGGTCGAGGGGATCGTGAAGGGGCTCTGATCCTTCGCTATCCGCTTTCGAGATAGAGCAAAGGCCTCAGGTGATCCTGAGGCCTTTGTCGTTTTTGGGTTGGGATTTTACTGAAATCACTGGGCGGCGACTTGCGTGGCTTTTTCGGCGCGGGCGGCAACTTGCAGGGCCTTGCGCTGGTTGTTCGAGAGCTGGCGGCTGACTTCGCGCTCAACTTCGGCGACGCAGGCGCCATGGGGCATTTCGCGCGGATTGGAGCGGGCTTTCGCGCGGCACAGTTGGTCGGCTGCGGAGTCGACCCGAGCGTTGAACAGGGCGGCCTGGGCGGGGTTGGCCAGGTTCAGGTCGCCAACGGCGATACGGGCTTGCGGCTCGGCGGCGTTGGCGGCTTGGGTCAGGCCCAGGACGGGGATGGCGGCCAGGCTGAGGCTGGCGACGGTGGTCAGGCTGACGATGAACTTGCGCATTTGAGTGGTCCCTCTGTTTGGCGCTTCACCGCGCCCCATGTCCAGAGGTTTACTTGGGAGTTCTTGTGAAGTCCCGTTACGTCTCATTCATGACGTGTAATTTAAATAGTTACGTCCGTTTAATGTTCTAAAAGTTCCGTAATGTTAGTCGATGTATTTGCGTAGGTAGCGTGACGGTCAGCTCATCCCCCAGCCGCGACAGGGCGTCGCAGGCCTTTGGTGGGCGAAGGCGCGCCGAAGTGTTGAATTGGACGCCGCCACCAATTCGGCGGGCGGTCTGGCGGATGAGATCCGCCAGATCGTATGGCGGCGCTGCCGCACATACCGAAGACAAGCCTGCAGAAGAGCCGGGCGGTCCGGGCGATAGACCCTTGGATTGGGCCGTCGCTGGCTGAGCAATATTATCGGTCACAGAGATTCAATCGCCCAAGTGGGCGGGTTTCGGACTGAACGTTTGCCGCGTTAAAAAGCTTAGCCTTAAGTAACGGTTAAGCTGCGCCCCGTTTTCGCCCAATATTACCTGCATCCACCCCGCCGATTCATCATCGCGAAAGATCAATATGGGACCAAGAGCGCTCTAGCGCGGTCCCTCATTCAGACCGATCGTCTGAGAGGAAGCGGATTTGACGTCACAGACCCTCGCTGCACGGCCGCCCTATTCCCGCGCCGCGTTTCTCGCTCTTGTGGGCGTGATCGCCACGGTGGGCGCGCTGAACGCTTCAACGGCCCTCCGCGCCCTGGCCGGAGAGCCCGCTTCGCCTCCGATCCCCGTCATCGATACGTCTGATGTCGAGATCGCTCCGCCACCGCCACCGCCGCCGGCTTTCGTGTTCGATACGCCTTTGCCTGGCCGGGTGGTCAATTCGCCGTTCGGCCTGCGCCAGCTGCCCTGGGAAGAAAACGGCCGCCTCCATGAAGGCGTCGACATCGCCGCGCCTGAAGGTTCGCCGATCAAGGCCGCCACGGACGGCGTGGTCGTCCGGGCCGGCGTCAGCGGGTCCTACGGCCGCTATGTGGAGCTGGCGCACAAGGACGGCTTCCGCACGATGTACGCCCATTTGGGCGCTAGGGCGCGGGGCGTGAAGCCCGGCGCCTTCGCCCGTCGCGGCCAGACGATCGCCTATGTCGGCAGCAGCGGCCGCTCGACAGGCGCGCACCTGCATTTCGAGCTGCGTCGCAAGGGCAAGTCGCTGAATCCAACCTTCTTCCTGGGCCAGAGCTTCGCGGAGGCCGGCGATCTGCCTCTGAAAGCCGCCGCGCGCGTGTCTCGCAAGGTCCGATTGGCCACGGTGTCCAACTGGCCCGAGAGCGTGAAGGCCGCCAAGACCAAGGGCGGCCGGGTTCGCAGCCGCATCGTCGTTGCCGACAGTTAAACAAGGCCACTCGACGCGTCATGATCGCCCGCTAAGCTGGGGGACATGTTCAAGGTTCTTGGTCGCGGTTTCGCTGGTGTCGCAGTTTTCTTTGTTTCCTATGTCGCCGTGGGCGGCTTGATGAGCGCCTCGGGCGCGCCGCGTCCCCGTGGCGAGATGGTCCAGATCGAGCCGGGGCGCAGTCTGCGTCTGGTCTGCGAGGGGCCCCGCACGGCGCGTCCCGTCGTCTGGCTGGAGGCCGGAGCCTTTGGCTTCGCCGCCGACTGGGGCGCAACCCAGTCGGCCCTGACCGCCGCGGGCTGGCGCTCCTGCGCCTATGACCGGGCGGGCATGGGCTATTCCCCGCCGGGGCCCGCGCCGCGTGACGGTCTGGCGATCGTGTCGGACTTCGAGAAGCTGACGGCCGCCTCGAGCGAGCCTGGCCCCTATATTCTGGTGGGGCATTCGATGGCGGGCCTCAGGCTGCGCGAATATGCCGGCCGCAATCCCGGCAAGGTCGCGGGGCTAGTCCTGCTCGACGCCGCCACGCCGGAGGCGGCGGCCAATCCCCGTCTGAAAAGCTTCATCAAGGCCTTTGCCGCAGCCTCCCGCTGGGCGGCGCGGGGCGCGTCCCTGGGGCTCTACAAGCCCCTGGTCCATACGGGCCTGGGCGACAAGATCGGCCTGCCCAAGGCGGCCGGCGACGAAAAGCGCTGGGCTTTCGCCAATGGCCGGCATAACCGCACGGCCGCCGCCGAGGTCGAGCTCTGGTCCCTGGCCTCCGATCAGGCTGCCGCCCAGCCGCCCTTCGATCCCGCCTGGCCCGTGGCCGTGGTCACCGCCGGCCCGATGATGGGGCGCGAAGCCTGGAAGGAAATCCAGGCCGCCCCCGCCAGGGCCTCGCGCCATGGCCTGGTCGACCATGTGGAGGCGGCGACCCATACGCGGTTGCTGGGCGAGGGTTTTGCCGACCATATCGTGCGGGCGGTGGCCTTCGTGGCCAGTCCGCCACAGGCTGATACAACTCTGAAGAGCGATTGATTCGGGAGCGCGCATGTCGACAGCCCTCAGCCTGGATGGCGTCAGTAAGCGCTATGGCGATTTTCACGCCGTGCGGGATGTCAGCTTCTCCGTTCCGGCGGGGCGGATGCGCTGATCGGGCCCAACGGCGCGGGCAAGACCTCGACCATGCCGGATGGCGCTGGGTCTGATCGCCCCGACCTCCGGCCAGATCACGGTGCTGGGCAGCGACGACGCCCGCAAGGTGCGCGACCGCATCGGCTTCCTCCCCGAGGAGCGCGGCCTCTACAAGCGCATGACCCCGATCGACGCGATCGCCTTCTTTGCCGGCCTGAAGGGCATGGCCGATGGCGAGGCGCGCAAGCGAGGCAAGGCGATGCTGGAAGCCCAGGGGCTGGGCCCGTTCATGGCCAAGCCGATCCAGTCGCTGTCCAAGGGCATGGCCCAGAAGGTTCAACTGCTGTCGGCCCTGGCCCACGAGCCCGAGCTGGTGGTGCTGGACGAGCCCTTCTCGGGCCTGGACCCCGTCAACCAGCAGGCCCTGGAGGCGATGATCCGCGATATCGCCGCCCGGGGCGCCACGGTGCTGTTCTCGACCCACGTCATGCAGCACGCCGAGCGCCTGTGCGACCGGGTGGTGCTGATGGCGCGGGGCCGCAAGGTGTTCGACGGCGACGTCGCCGAGGCCCGCTGCGCAGCGCCCCGCGTCCTGGTGCTGGAAGGCGACCTGACCGCCGAGGAAGTCGCGGCCCTGCCGGGGATCGGCAAGGTCACCGCCGAGACCCTGGCCGACGGAAGCCGGCGCCATGTGGCCGTGCTGGAGCCCGGGGCCGATGGCCAGGCGGCGCTCAAGACCGCCTTCGCCCGTGACCTGGCCCTCAAGCGATTCGAGGCCCGGGAGCCCAGCCTGCATGACGCCTTCATCGTCCTGACCGGAGGCCAGGCATGAGCCGGCTGCTGCGCATCGCCCGCCGCGAATACCTGGCCTATGTCCGCACGGCGGGCTTCTGGTTGTCGATACTGGCCCTGCCGCTGGTCATGGGCGTCAGCATCAGCGCGCCCATGATGATGATGCGCTCGGCCCAGCCGGAGCGTCTGGCCATCGTCGACCTGACCGGTCAGGGCCTGGGCGAGGCGGTGACCCGGGCGCTGGATGAGGAGCAGGCCCGACGCGGTCGGCCGGTCGCTGCGCGCCGCCGCCACGGCGGCCGGCTGGTCCCAAGGCCGGCGACACCGTGCGGCTGGCCCAGGAACGGGGCGGCGAGGCCGAGGCCCGCAAGGCCCTGGCGGCGCTGAACCCGGCGGTCGCCGAACGCTTCAAGACCCCCAAGCCTTCGGCCGTGCGCCAGCCGGCTCCGGCCGAAGCCCTGAACGCCGCCGATGCCAAGGCCGCCGGGGTCGTCCTGCGGCGCGAGATCAGCGAACGTCGCCTCGACACCGGCCTGATCCTCAGCGGCCGCGACGACGCCATCATCACTGGACCTGTGGAGCCGCAACCTGGCCGCCCCGGTGCTGGAGAACGATCTGCGCGGCCATGTCCGCGACATCATGCGGGAGCGGGCCCTGTCCCGCGCCGGGGTCGACGCGGCCACCCTGAAGGCGGTCGATGCGCTGAAACCCACGCTCAACAGCCTGTCACCCAAGGCCGCCTCGGGCGAAAAGATCTCGCTGCGCGACCGCCTGCCCACCTATGTCGGCCTGGCCATGGGCTTCCCTGCTCTGGTCGATGGTGATGACGGGGGCGGGGATCCTGCTCAACAGCGTCATCGAGGAGAAGTCGACCAAGATCCTGGAGGTGCTGCTGTCCTCGGCCTCGGTGCCCGAGATCATGGGCGGCAAGATCCTGGGCGTGGCGGGCCTGACGGGCACCGTCATCGGCGTGTGGGCCCTGGCGGGGACCGTCGCCCTGATGGCCTTCGCCCCGGGGCTGGCGGGAGATCTGGGGGCCGTGCTGATGGGCAAGGGCCTGATCTTCTATTTCGCCGCCTATCTGGTCGGCGGCTATCTGATGTACGCCTCGCTGTTCGCCGGCATCGGGGCGTTCTGCGAGAGCCAACGCGACGCCCAGACCCTGCTGGGACCGATCATGCTGGTGATGAGCATCCCGATCATCTTCATGAGCCAGGCGATCCGCACGCCGGATTCGCCGATCCTGAACCTGCTGTCCTGGATCCCGCCGTTCACGCCGTTCCTGATGCCGGCCCGGATCGCCGGCGACCCGTCGACGGTGCAGGTGATCGGCACGACGGTGCTGATGCTGGCGACCACGGTCGTCATCGTCTGGGGCTCGGGCCGGGCGTTCCGGGCCGGGGCCCTGGCGACGGGCAAGGTGGATCTGAAGGGGATTGTGGGGCGGTTGTTGAAGCGTCAGGGCGCTTAGCACTGGCCCCCTCCGCGCCTGCGGCGCTCCTCCCCCGTAGGGGGAAGATGAGGTCGGCGCGTTTCATCTTCCCCCTCCGGGGGAAGACGGCTGCGCAGCAGCCCGTAGGGGGCAAGTGCTCCAGATTGCCCCCCGGAAACGACGAAAGCCGCGCGGGTGACCGCGCGGCTTTCGAGGATCTTGCGACGGTGAGGCTAGAGCCTACCGCGCGCCGACCGGCTTCTTCGGCATCGGGATCAGGCCTTCACGCTGGGCGCGCTTGCGGGCCAGCTTGCGGGCGCGGCGAACCGCTTCGGCCTTTTGACGGGCGCGCTTTTCCGACGGCTTCTCATAGTGCACGTGCCGCTTCATTTCGCGGAACGAGCCTTCGCGTTGCATCTTCTTCTTCAGGGCCTTGAGGGCCTGATCGACGTTGTTGTCGCGGACGAAAATCTGGACCAGGGGTCTCTCTCCATTCGACGGCCCGACCAATGTCCCGAGTCCCTCTCAGGGGCCGGGCGGGCGAACAAAACCTGATAAATCCGGAAGAGGGGCTTCCGGGAAACGAGGGGCGGCTGATAGCAGAGTGAATGGGCCCTGTCCATGCGCGACGCGGCCTAAACCACGGTGTAGACTCGGATTCATGAGCAAGGCAGCCGAGATGGGAAGCAACTGGGCCGACGAGGCCGAACAGCGGGTGCTGGACGAGGCCGTTCGCCTGGCGCCGACGGCGGGTTGGAACGCCCGCCTGACCGAGCGCGCCGCCCAGGCCGCCGGCCTGCCGCCGGGCAGACCCAGCTGCCTGCCGAAGACCCGCGCGAGCCTGGCGGCCCTGCTGTCGCGACGCCACGACGCGGCGGCGCTGGACAAACTGGCCATTCACGACCCCGGCGCGATGAAGATCCGCCAAAAGATCCGGGCCGGCGTCGTGGCCCGGCTCGACGCCGCCGCCGCTGATTCCGCCGTCATGCGCCCCCTGGCCGCCTTCCTGGCCTTCCCGACCAACCTGCCCCTGGCCCTGCGCCTGACCTGGGAAAGCAGCGACGCCCTGTGGCGCTGGGCCGGCGATACGGCGACCGACGAAAATCACTATTCCAAGCGGGCGATTCTCTCCGGAATCCTGGTTTCGACCCTGGCCGTCGACCTGGCCTCGGGCCGCGATTCGGCCCTGGCCCACCTGGACGCCCGCATCGACAACGTCATGGCCTTCGAAAAGTGGAAGGCCGGGATCAAGCCGATGGACTTGGCCACCGAGATGGTCACGGCCCTGGCGAAGATGCGGTATCGCTGACCACTTGCCCCCTACTGACCGCTTCGCGGTCATCTGCCCCCTCCGGGGCGGACGACCTGCGAAGCAGGTCAGGTGGGGGCAAGTCTGGCGGACACGGCCTTACGGCCTCGCGCGGAAACCGCCGAGTGGATGGGAAGGGTCGCGGAGCGTCCGGGCCTCGCCCGGATGATTGTATTTTTTAGTACCGTTTCGACGAAGCCGTCCGCTCCGCGTGACCGTTCTGGCGAAAGCGCGCGGCGCTCGAGCCCTGTTTGGGCCTCGCCGCCTTGAAGCCTCCGACGGGCGGACGGGATAGCGCTCCCGCCCGGACTGCTGATCCTTCCGGACCCGCCTGCTGCTCGTTCGACCCTCGAAGCCACGTCGTTTTAGTTTTCCACGGCCGACCGCCGCCAGAGAACAACGAGGTTGACGGCCCGGAACGCAAGACGCTCCTCCCGCCATCGATTGAGCTTCCCGCTCGATCACCCCTGATAGCCGCAACGGTCGCCGGCCGAGCGCCCTTCCCGTGCTGTCAGGTGAGATCATTATGCGGGCGGTTTGAACGCGGAGGATTGGCGCGATCAACTATTTTACAGGGCGTTGATTTCGTTGAACGCGGCGCTGGAAAGAGCGGGGACTGGGCGCCTCCTATCCCCATACTCCACCGTCATTCCCGCCCTTGTGGCGGGAACCCCTGGTCAGCTGACACGTGAGGCGCCAGCGAAGTGCGCGCGCACTTCGCCCCTCCCGCACCTGCGGCGGATCGGAGGGGTTCCCGCCACAAGGGCGGGAATGACGGCGGAGGTATGGGAGCGCCCGCCCGCGAGCCTAGGCCAGCCCGGGCCCGCTGATCTTCAGCACGGGGGTGAAGGCCGGTCGGCGCTGCGGCAGGTCCACCCGCAGGCCCGAAGCGTCGCGCGTGAAGGGGACGGGATCACCGCCGCCCAGAAGCTCTACCCGCCGCACCTCTCCGGCGCTGGTGGGGCCGGCGGCGGCCAGGCTTTCGATCACCAGCGGTCCCTCGGGCCAGGCCATCGGCAGGGCGTAGAGCGCGCCGGCCTTGGTCGTGAAGCGGATGTCGGCCGCCTCGAACGGCTTGGCGCCGCCTTCGTTCTGCATGCCTTCGACCAGCTTGGTGGGGCCTTCGCCGAACACCCGCCACGGCCGCGTGGCATAGATCGCCTCGCCATTGACGGCGATCCAGCCGGCCATGTCGGCCAGCACCTTTTCCTCGCGGTCGTCGATCGAGCCGTCGCCGCGCTGGGGGATCGACAGCAGCAGGCAACCGTTCTTGCTGACCACGTCGATCAGCCGCTGGATCACGTCGCGGCCGGTCTTGTAGCCGTCGCGCTCGTACAGCGGGCGGTCATAGTGCCAGTTGCCGATGCAGGTGTCGGTCTGCCACGGCTCGGGGCGCAGGCGGTCGGAAAAGCCGCGCTCGACGTCCTCGACGATGCCGCGCCTTTGCAGGGGCGACAGCTTCTTGCCGGTCACCACCACGTCGGTCGCGCCGCTCTCCCCGACCGCCTGGTTGTAATAGTGCGCCGTCGCCGACAGCCCGGCCCAGCCCAGAGGCAGGGTGTAGTTGTCGAAATAGACGAGGTCGGGCCTGTAGCGGTCGACCAGATCGTTCTGGCGCAGCAGCCAGTTGCGGACGAAGGCCGGGTTCATGGCCGGCGGCGCCTCGTCCCAGTCGCCGTCGTGCTGGTCGTGCCAGGCGCTGGCGGCCTTGGCGTCGGTGAAGCCGTCGGGGATGACGATGTTGCGGCCGGTATAGAGGTCCTGCGGATCCAGGCCCTGCCACCACTGGCCCTTGCCGTCGGCCTTGCTGCGGCGGAAGGCGTCGTAGCGCTGGCCCTGCCTGGCGCCTTCGGCGTCATAGCCATAGGCCGTCTGCCACCAGTGCCAGGCGTGGGCCGAATGGTTGGAGACCCCGAACTTCATGCCGTGGGACCGCGCCACCTTGGCCCAGGTCCCGACGATGTCGCGCCGGGGGCCCACCCGGGTGGTGTTCCAGGCGTGGTGGCGGCTGTCGAACATGTCGAGATTGTCGTGGTGGTTGGCCATCGACATGAAGTATTTCGCGCCGGCCCGGACATAGGTCTTCATCAGGGCGTCGGGGTCCCAGGTCTCCGCCTTCCAGCGCGGGATGAAGTCCATGAAGCCGAAGGTCGTGGGATGGCCCCAGGTCTTCACGTGGTGCTCATAGACGGGGTTGCCCTGCACATACATCTGCCGGCCGTACCAGTCGCCGAACTCGGGCACGCATTGCGGACCCCAGTGCGACCAGATGCCCAGCTTGGCGTCACGGAACCAGTCGGGCGTTTGATAGCCGCCGGCCAGCGACTCCCAGCTGGGCTGGAAAGGGCCCCTGGCGGCGGCCAGGCTCGGGGTGGCGGCGAGGCCGGCTGCGGCGCCCAGGACGCCGCGACGGGTGAAGACCATGGGTCGAACTCCTACTGGGCCGGGGTCAGGCGAATGACGCCGCCGCCGCTGGGCGCCAGGGTCAGGGACAGGGTGTCCCGGGCGGTGACGCGTTTGGCCGAGGCGACCAGCGCCGTGGGCTCGCGTCCGTCCTGGCGGATGTCGGCCTGGAAGGCGCCGCGGCCCAGGAAGGCCAGCGGCACCTTCACCGACCGGCCGGTCTCGTTGGTCATCGCGCCCACATACCAGTCGGCGCCCTTGCGGCGGGCCATGACGATGGACTGACCGATCTGGCCCGACAGCACGCGGGTCTCGTCCCAGCTGGTCGGCACGGCGCTGATGAAGTCCAGTCCCGCCGGCGAGGCGGCATAGGTCACCGGGCTGTCGGAGACCATCATCAGCGGGCTGTCATAGACCACATACATGGCCAGGGCCTGACCGCGGGTGGTCTGCACCGTCGGCAGGGTGAACTGGCTCTTGAAGTCCCTGGGCGCAACGTTGCGGAAGCCGCCGGGCGTGTAGTCCATCGGTCCCAGCAGCATGCGGGTGAAGGGCAGGGTGACATTGTGGGTGGCGGTGATCCGGCTGCTCCACTTGTTGTATTCCGCGCCCAGCACGCCTTCCTGCGTCATGTAGTTGGGATAGGTGCGGATCAGGCCGGTCGGGCGATAGGCGCCGTGCAGGTCGACCATCAGGTGGTGCTGGGCCGCCTTGGCCAGCAGGCGGTGGTAGTAGTCGACGATGGCCTGGTCGTCGCGGTCCATGAAGTCGACCTTGATGCCCTTGATCCCCCATTTTTCGTAGGCGGCCAGGGCCTCGTCCATCTGGGCGTCCAGCGCCTTCCAGTGAACCCAGACCATGATCCCGACACCCTTGTCGCGGCCGTGGGCGACCAGGGTGGGGATGTCGATCTGGGGGATCGGACGGGTGATATCCGTGCCCGGCAGAACGACGGGCGCCTGGCCCGAGCCGACATACCAGCCGTCGTCGATCAGCATGTATTCCAGCCTGTTGGCGGCGGCGAAGTCGATGAAGCCCTTCATCGTGGCCGTGTTCATGCCGGGCTTATCGACGCCGGCCACGATCGAGCCGTTCCACCAGTCCCACGCCGCCTTGCCCGGCTTGATCCAGGACGTATCCGTCAGGGCGGTGGGCGGGTTCAGGCTGGTCATCAGGTTGGACGAGACCAGGTCGCCGGGGGTGTCGCCGACCATGATCACCCGCCAGGGCGAGGCCGTGTCGGTCCCGATCCGGGTGTGGACCGCCACCGCGCCATCCTCCAGGCGGGGCGACAGTTTGGCTTTCAGGCCCAGCCCACCGTCGCCCCGGCCGGTCAGGTAGAGGCCGGCATAGTTCTTCAGGTCGGCCTCGGCGAGGGCGAAGGTCGCGCCGTCGGGCGTCTGGCAGACGACCGGCAGTTCCAGCAGGTTGTGCTCGCGGAAACTGCTGGCCTGAACCGGATCGTACTCGCCCTCGTGCGAGGTGCCGAAGCGACCCAGGTTCAGCGCCCAGCAGCGATCATCGCCGGCGAAGTTGAAGCCGGTTTCCTCGTTGCGGATCGCCACCCCGGCCAGGGCCGGCTGGTCGGGCAGCACGTAGCGGAACGCCGCGCCGTCATCATAGGCGCGGAACACCACCTTCAGCGCGCGGCCGCCGGGGCCGGCTTCCGCGAAGTCGACGGTCAGCTCATTATAATGCTCGCGGACGGTGCGGGCCTTGCCGACCACCAGCTCATAGGTCTGGTCGACGCTGGCCGGGGTCGAGCCGGTGATGGTCAGTCCGCGCGACAGCAGGCCGCCCTTGTCCAGCAGCAGTCCCAGCGGCGAGGGGGCGAAAAGCGGCTGGCCCTTGCGGGAGACGGCGTAGCGGGCCTGTCCGTCGGTGTCCGAGATGGTGATCGTCAGGGACTTGTCGGGCGAGCTCAGCACCCGCTCCGCCGCCGTTGCGGGAACCCCAATGGACGCACTGATGACAGCGCTAACAACCAACGCGCGTTTCAGACGCATTTTATCCTCCCTGATCGTCGTTATCTCGGTATTTGTCACATAATTAGACTGGGCATGGCCCGCCGTCGAGCTTTAGGATACCGCTACCATCACGACGGCGTGGTGCGTCGGACACAAGAACAAGTCGGCGCGGGGCGCTGAAAAAAAGAGAAGCGGGAGCATGAACACCAGGACCCTTTCGGTCGCCCTGATGGCGACGACCCTCCTGACCGGCGCGGCGATGGCGCAGCCCCTGGTCGCCCCCAGCGGCAAGGCTACAGCCCACCCCGCCGTCTGGCCCGCGGCCAAGAGCCAGGGCCTGGTCGACGCCCAGACCGAAGCCTTCGTCGACGGCCTGCTGGCCAGGATGACGCTGGAGGAAAAGGTCGGTCAGATGATCCAGGCCGACACCGCCTCGATCAAGCCGGAAGACCTCAAGACCTATCCGCTGGGCTCGATCCTGGCGGGCGGCAGCTCGCCGCCGCTGGGCGCGCCCGACCGTTCGCCCAAGGCGCCGTGGGTGGCCACCGTGCGGGCCTTCCGCGAGGCCGCCGCCACGCGCGGCGGGACCAATATCCCGCTGATGTTCGGCATCGACGCCGTGCACGGCAACGGCAATGTCGTGGGCGCGACCCTGTTCCCCCACAACAGCGCCCTGGGCGCCACCCGGGATTCTGAGCTGATCCGCCGGATCGGCGCTGCTACGGCTCAAGAGACAGCGGTGTCAGGATTCGACTGGGCCTTTGGTCCGACCCTCACCGTGCCCCGCGACGACCGCTGGGGCCGCGCTTATGAGGGCTATTCGGAAGACCCCGAGATCGTCCGCCAATATGCCGGCCAGATGATCCTGGGCCTGCAGGGCGCGGTCAGCGAGGGCCAGGTGCTGCAGAAGGGCCATGTCGCGGCCAGCGCCAAGCACTTCCTGGGCGACGGCGGCACGCAGGACGGCCACGATCAGGGCGACACGCAGGTCAGCGAGGCCGACCTCGTGCGCCTGCACGCCCCGGGCTACGTGCCGGCCATCAATGCCGGGACGATGACCATCATGGCCTCGTTCAACAGCTGGAACGGCGTCAAGATGCACGGCAATCAAAGCCTGCTGACCGATGTGCTGAAGGGCAAGATGGGCTTTGACGGCTTCGTGGTCGGCGACTGGAACGGCCATGGCCAGGTGGCCGGCTGCGTCCCGACCAACTGCCCGCAGGCCGCCAATGCGGGCCTGGACATGTACATGGCCCCCGACAGCTGGAAGGGTCTGTTCGACAACACCGTGGCCCAGGTGAAGTCCGGCCAGATCTCGCAGGCCCGGGTGGATGACGCCGTGCGCCGCATCCTGCGGGTCAAGGCCAGGCTGGGCCTCTTCAAGACCGCGCGCCCGTGGGAAGATCGCGAGGGCGTGCTGGGCAATACCGAGCACCGCGCCCTGGCCCGCGAGGCGGTGCGCAAGTCGCTGGTGCTGCTCAAGAACAACGGCGTGCTGCCGATCAAGAGCTCGGCCAATGTGCTGGTCGCCGGCTCGGGCGCCGACGACATCGGTCGCCAGTCGGGCGGCTGGACCCTGTCGTGGCAGGGCACCGACAACAAGAACTCAGACTTCCCCAACGCCCAGTCGATCTGGTCGGGTCTGAAGGAGGCGGTCGATGCCGGTGGCGGCAAGGCCTCGCTCAATGTCGACGGCAAGTTTGACGCCAAGCCCGACGTCGCCATCGTCGTGTTCGGCGAGACTCCCTATGCCGAGGGCGTCGGCGACCTGAAGACCCTGGAATACCAGGCCGGCGACAAGACCGACCTGGCCCTGCTCAAGCGTCTGAAGGCGGCCGGCGTGCCGGTGGTGGCGGTGTTCCTGACCGGGCGCCCCCTGTGGGTCAATCCCGAGCTCAATGCGTCGGACGCCTTCGTCAACGCCTGGCTGCCGGGCTCGGAAGGCGGCGGGATCGCCGACGTGATCATCGGCGACAAGGCGGGCAAGCCGCGCAACGATTTCCACGGCAAGCTGTCGTTCAGCTGGCCCAAGTCGGCGACCCAGACCTCGCTCAATCGCGGCGACAAGACCTATGCCCCGCTGTTCGCCTATGGCTTTGGCCTGACCTATCGCGACCATGTGCGGCTGCCCAAGCTGTCGGAAGTGTCGGGCGTGACTGTGGCTTCGCTCAACACCAGCAACTACTTCGTGGCCGGCAAGACGCCCGCGCCGTTCGCCTTCCGCCTGCTGCCGACCACCGCCGTGCAGATCCGCCCGGTGGACGCCGCCGGCGTGCAGGAGGCCGGACGCCAGATCGTCTTCGCCGGCGGAGTCGCGGCCGTGGCGGCCCTGGTCGGCGACAAGCCGATCGACCTGTCGTTCCAGACCAATGCCGAGATGGGCCTGCTGATCGACTATCGACTGGACGCCAGGGCCTCGGCCCCGGTCAGCCTGTCGCTGGGCGGCGGCAAGCTGGACCTCACCCCGTTGCTGGGCGCTGCGACCGTGGGTGAATGGACCAGCCTGAAGGTGCCCCTCAAGTGCTTCGCGGCGGCGGGCGCCGACGTGACCCAGGTGGTCGAGCCGTTCGTGCTGGGAACCAGCGGGGCGATGACGATCTCGCTGCAGGGCGTCAAGCTGACGACCGATCCGGCCGGGGCGGTCTGTCCGGCCAAGGCGCAGTAACAGCCACAATAGCTTGTCATCCCGGCCGCAGCGAAGCGGAGCGCCGGGACCCAGGGGCAACCGCACTGCGCCGGCCCCTGGGTCCCGGATAGCCTCTGCGAGGCTTCCGGGATGACAAGGATAGAGATGTCTTGGGAAGCCCAATGAAACGCCTGCTTCTGACCGCGGCCTTCGCCGCCCTGGCCACGGCCGCCGCGGCGGGGCCCTTGCTGGCCCCGGTGTTCACCGACCATGCCGTGTTGCAGCTTGGCCAGCCGATCCGCGTCTGGGGCGTGGCCCAGCCCAACGCGACCGTCGCCGTCGATCTGTCCGGCGCCACCGCCTCGGTCACCGCCGACGCCCAGGGCCGCTGGTCGGCGTCGCTGCCGGCCCGCCAGCCGGGCGCGCCGCTGAGCCTGACGGTGCGTGCCGGGAGCGACGCCCAGACCGTCACCGACCTGCTGGTCGGCGATGTCTGGCTGTGCTCGGGCCAGTCGAACATGGAGCTGCCGGTCCGCCGGGCCATGGGGGGCGAGTACGAGATCGCGGCGGCGACCGATCCGGACATCCGGCTGCTGCAGACCGGCCGCGTCAGCCTGCCGGCCCCGACCTCGACCCTGCCCAAGGAGGCCGTCTGGCAGGTCGCCAGCCCCGCGACGGCCGGCAATTTCAGCGCCGCCTGCTTCTTCATGGGCCGCGACATCCGGAAGACCACCGGCGTCCCCGTCGGGCTGATCGACGCCACCTGGGGCGGCTCGGTGATCCAGGACTGGATCAGTCGCGAGGGCCTGGCTGCGCTCAAGACCTATGACGAAGGCCTGTCGGTGCTGGCTGACTACGCCCGCTCGCCTCAGGCCGGCATGGCGCGCTGGAGCGGGATGCTCGACGCCTGGTCGGCCCGCACCGAGCCGCACGCCAAGGCCTGGGCCCGCCCCGACTTCGACGACCGCGCCTGGGGCGTCTTGCCGATGGAGCGGTTCTGGGAAAGCACGCCGGGTCTGGAGACCTTCGACGGCACGATCTGGCTGCGGGCCGAGATCACCCTGACCGCCCAGCAGGCCGCCCAGGGCGCGACCCTGTCGCTAGGCCCGGTCGACGATATCGACACCACCTTCGTCAATGGCAAGCTGGTCGGGTCGTCGGAAGGCTGGAACGCCCCGCGCGACTATCCTCTGCCCAAGGGCGCGCTGAAGGCCGGTCGCAATGTGGTGGCGGTTCGCGCCATCGATGCGGGCGGCGGGGGCGGGGCCTGGGGCCCGGCGGCGCAGAAGGGACTGAAGCTTGCTGACGGATCCTTCGTCCCGCTGGGCTCGAACTGGCGCTACAGGGTTTCGACCACCCTGGCGGCCACCGGCCTGCCGCCGCATTCGCCCTGGCTGGGCGCGAGCGGCCTCTCCACCCTGCACAACGGCATGATCGCCCCGCTGGCGCCCTACGGCCTGAAGGGGACGGCCTGGTACCAGGGCGAGGCCAATGTCACCGAGGCGGCTGAATATGCCCGCCTGATGCCGGCCCTGATCGCCGACTGGCGGCGTGAGTTCGCGGCCCCGGACCTGCCGTTCCTGATGGTGCAACTGGCCAGCTTCGGCGCCTACAAGTCCGCCCCCGCCGAGTCCGGCTGGGCCGCCCTGCGCGATGTCCAGCGCCGCACGGCGGCGGCCGATCCCAAGGTCGGCATGGCCAGCGCCGTCGACATCGGCGACATCTACGACATCCATCCGACCAACAAGCAGCAGGTCGGCGCGCGCCTGGCCCTGCTGGCCCGCAAGCTGGCCTATGGCGAGCCGACGCCGGCCGCCGGCCCCGCGCCGCTGTCGGCCCGTCGCGACGGCGAGGCGGTGGTGGTGACCTTCGACCAGCCGCTGAAGGTGTTCGGCGGCGCGCGGCCTCTGGGCTTCGAGTTGTGCGACGCCACGGTCTGCCGCTTCGTCGAGGGGGACGTCGATGGCGCCACGACCCGGCTGGCCAAGCCCGCCGGCCTGACGCCGACGCGGGTCCGCTTCGCCTGGGCCGAGAGCCCGGTCCTCAATCTCTATGGCGTCAACCGCCTGCCGGCGACGCCGTTCGAGCTGAAGGTGGACTAGGGCGTATTTGGCTCACATCAAAGCGACCACCCCATGCCTCCGTCTTCCCGGCGAAGGCCGGGACCCAGATTCGTCCGGAGCGTCTGGTGGGTTTCATCTGGGCCCCGGCCGGAGTTTATCCTCGGGCGCGCGCTTTGCGCGACCCGGGGGCCGGGGAGACGGGAAATTTGGATGCGCAATTCAATCCGAACCAAATCCGCTCTAGGCAGCGCCTAGCTCCACCGAGATCTCGCGGGCCGTGGCCTGGATCGCGGCGACGGTGTCGGCCACCGGGATGGCGGCGGGGGTCTCGACATAGGGACTGGTCAGGGCGGCCGCGACGCCTTCGGGACCCATGACCGGGGCCGACAGGTCGGTGATCAGGCGGGTTACGGCGCTGCCGGCGCTGACATGGCCCTGGGCGCGGGCCGCCTTGGCGCGGGCCTCGAAGTCGTTCCAGCGCTCGGCGCCGGTCAGGGGCTTGAGGCGCTGGCGCCATTCCGTGCGGATCGCTTCGGGCTGAAAGGCGTAGAGCACCAGGCCCGAGGTCGCCTCGACCAGCGGCCGACGATAGCCCACACGGACCGAGAAGCCCAGGTCGCCCGGCGCCTCGACGCGGGCCACCACCACCATCTGGTCGTCGCTGGCCACGGCCATGTGCACCGACTGGCCGATGGCGAACGACAGTTGGCGCATGCGGGGCAGGGCCGCTTCCAGCAGGTCCTTGGCCGGGGCTCGGGTCATCCCCAGGGCGAACAGCTTGTTGGTCAGGACCAGGCCGTCGCCCTTGGGGGCGGGGCCGACATAGCCCCGGAATTCCAGCACCTGGACCATGCGGAACAGTTCGCTGACCGAGCGGTCAAGGGCGGTGGAGATCTGCGACAGGGTCAGGGGCGTGCGATGCGCGGCCAGCAGCTCGAGCACGTCCAGGCCCTTTTCCAGGGCTGGCGCGCGGTATTTGCGGTCATTGTCTTCAAGCTCGGGCATGGCTGTTTATAGACGATAAAATCGCCGCGCCGTCTCGCCGAACAAGGCGGTCAGATCGTCGGGCTGGGTGAGGCCGCTGAGGCGGCGGGAGAGGTCGCGCCAACCGGCATAGTCGCCGGCCAGGTTCAGCACTGGCCAGTCGCTGCCCCACATCAGGCGCTGGGGACCGAACACCTCGACCAGATGGGCGATATAGGGCGCCATCGCCTGGGCGGAGGGCTCGGGGCCGGCCTCGGTCAGCAGGCCCGACAGTTTGCAGAAGACGTTGGGCTGGGCCGCCAGGGCGGTGATCCCGGCGCGCCAGGGCTCCAGCCGGCCGGCGGCGATGGCCGGCTTGGCGCCGTGGTCGATGACGATCGGCAGGTCGGGCCAGTGGCGGCCGAAGGTCAGCAGGTGCGGCAGGTGGCGGGGAAGAATGAGAGCGTCGAAGGTCAGGCCATGCGCGACCATCGCGGCGATGGCGGGCTCGAGCGCGGGCGCGAGGATCCAGGCGTCGTCGGAGAGGGTCTGAAGCATCGGGCGCAGGCCGCGCAGCTTAGGCCGCCGGGCCAGCGCCGCGATCCGGACCGGCGCGTCGGGCGCGGCAAGATCGCTCCAGCCGACCACGGCCAGAACCAGCGGCTCGGTGGCCGCCAGGTCCAGCAACCAGTCTGTTTCACGGTCGCTGGGCTGGGACTGCACCAGGACCGAGCCGGTCAGGCCCACCGGAGCGCCGACGGCTTTCAGGTCTTCCAGTTCGAAGTCGCGGTGGATGGCCGCCAGATCCGGGGTCGGCCAGGCGCAGTCGTTCTGGCCGATCCGCCAGACGTGCTGGTGGGCGTCGATCAGCACGCATCATGGCCTTGATGACCCTGGCCGAGGGTTCCATCCAGCCGGGCAGGGCGGTCGCCAGATCGGCGAGACTGGCCGTGTGAGTGTTGAGCGCGGCGGTGGGCACGCGCCCCGCGCGCATGGCGGCGACCACGGCCGCGAAGTCTTCCGGCGTGGCGTTGCGGCTGCCCATCAGGGTCATTTCGCGCTTGTGGAATTCGGGGTCGGAGAAGGTGATGTCGGCGCCGACCACCGAGATCAGCACATAGGTTCCCCCATGGGCGACATGGGCGAAGCCGGCTTCCATGGCCTTGGGATTGCCGGTGGCGTCAAACACCACGTCGAACAGGTCGCCGCCGGTCAGGGCCGACAGCGTGGCGGTGGTATCGTCGTCCAGCGTCACCACATGGTCGACCTTCAGCTGGTCGCGACAGAAGGCCAGGCGGTCAGCGCGGGAGTCCAGAGCGGTCACCTTGCCGCCGGCCAGCCCGGCGAACAGGGCGGCGGCGATGCCGATCGGGCCGGCGCCCACCACCAGCACGCTCTGCCCCGGTGTGATCGCGGCCCGGCGCACGGCATGGGCGCCGATGGCCAGGAACTCGACCATGGCCGCCTCGTCCAGGGTGATGCCCTCGGCCTTGGCCACGAAGGCCTGGGGCACGGCCAGATACTCGGCCAGGCCGCCGTCGCGGTGCACGCCCAGCACCTGGATGTTCATGCAGCAGTTGGGCTTGGCCTTGCGACAGGCCGCGCAGGCGCCGCACGACATGTAGGGCATGACATAGACGCGATCGCCCTCGCTCAGCCCGCTCCCGGCCGGCGACGAGACGACCTCGCCGGCCAGTTCGTGGCCCATCACCCGGGGATAGGCGAGGTAGGGCTGGGTTCCGCGATAGATGTGCATGTCGGTGCCGCAGATCCCCACGCGGCGGATGCGGATCAGCACCTCGTCCGGGCCGGGCTGGGGAAGGGTGCGCTCGACCAGCTGCAGCTGGCCGGGTTCGACGCACAGGACGGCTTGCATCATCGGTCAGTGGGCTCCGGCGGCAGGTTTGGCGATCGCGACCTTGCCGCTCGACAGGGCGTAGAGGCCGACCACGGCGAAGCAGACGGCGGGCGCGATCATGGCCAGGCGCATGGATGACAGGTGCGAGATCCAGCCGATCAGGGGCGTCATCACGGCCCCGCCGATGATGGCCATGACCACGAACGACGAGCCGGTCTTGGTCAGCGGGCCCAGATCCTTGACCGCCACCGCGAAGATGGTCGGGAACATGATCGACATGAAGAAGCTGGTGGCCGCCAGGGCGTAGAGGCCGGTGGTTCCGCCGACGGCGACGCCCACGCCGACCAGCAGCACGTTTGTGGCGGCGTATAGCGCCATCAGCTTCCAGGGCGCGATCACGCTCATCAGGGCCGTGCCGATGAAGCGTCCGGCGAACAGCGCCCACAGCGAGGCGATCAGCACCGCTGCGGCGGCCTTCTCGCCCATTCCGGGCACTTCGGCCTGGGCGTAGCGGATCATGTAGCTCCACACCCCGACCTGGGCCCCGACATAGAAGAACTGCGCCACGACCCCGAACACGAAGCGCGGACGGGCCAGCAGCTTGGGGACGTCGCCCAGCACCGAGCCCTCGTTGACGTCGTCCGGCGGGCGGTTGGCCTGGGCCGGGAAGCGCACCAGGGCCACGATCGCGGCCAGGACCAGCACGACGGCGGCCAGGGCCAGATAGGGCGCCTGCACGGCGTGAGCCTCCGAGGCGCGAAACTGCTCCAGGGCGGCGGGGCTCATCGCCGCCAGGTCAGCGGCCGTCGGTTCATGGCCCGACAGGATGAACTCGCGCCCGATGAAGATGCCGGTGATCGCGCCGGCCGGATTGAAGGCCTGTGCGAAGTTCAGCCGCTGCTCGGACCTGGTCGGGTCGCCCAGCACCGTCATCAACGGATTGGCCGAGGTCTCAAGGAACGCCAGGCCGCTGGCGATCACGAACAGTGCGGCCAGGAACCAGGAATATTCCCGCGCCTGCGCCGCGGGATAGAACAGCAGCGCGCCCGTTCCATAGAGCATCAGCCCCAGCACCACGGCGCTCTTGTAGCCGAACCGCCGCATGACCATGCCCGCAGGCAGGGCCAGCACGAAATAGCCCATATAGAAGGCCGACTGCACCAGGCCCGATTGCCAGTCGTTCAAGGTGAAGGTCTTCTTGAACTGCGGTATCAGGACGTCGTTGAGGTTGTTGGCCACGCCCCACAGGAAGAACAGGGCGGTGATCAGGATCAGCGGCAGGAGCGCCGCCCTGGGCCGTTGGCCGCTTTCCATGGATGTTTTTCCTCGCCCGCGCGTCCGTTGGCCGGGCGCGTTTTTTCGCTGGCGACAGCCCATCATATGTGAATGTTACCGTCAAATATGAAAACAACTCGAGGGAGAGATCGCCGTGTCCGCTCGCCGCCTGTGCTTCGCTCTGGACCTGCGCGACGACCCCGAAGCGATCGCCGCCTATAGGGTGTGGCACGCGCCGGGCGGTCCGCCGGCGGCGGTCAACGCCTCGATCCGCGCGGCCGGGATCCAGGCGCTGGAGATCCATCTGACCGGCGACCGGCTGTTCATGATCATGGAGGTCGGCGAGGACTACTCGCCGGAAGCCAAGGCGGCGGCCGACGCGGCCAATCCCGAGGTCCAGGCCTGGGAGACCCTGATGTGGCGCTTCCAGAAAGCCCTGCCGTGGGCGGCGCCGGGCGAGAAGTGGGTCGCCTGCGAGCGGATCTACGCGCTGGCGGAACAGCCGTGAAGAAAGCTTGGTTAGCGCGCCGTTAACCAGCAACGACCTGACGGCGCCCGACATTTCCATGTCGGAGGAGCCGCATCGTGAGCGAGGATGAACGTCAGCAGTGGTCGAGCCTGTGGGAGGCGGTGTTCGGCGAACCGCCGCCCATCGCGGCCGACGCTGCTCTGACGGCGCGGGTTCTGATCAGGCACCTGCCGCCGATCCTGCCCTACGAGCCCGCGGCGCCTAGGTCGCGACGGTCTTGAGTTTCTCGCGCAGACTGGTCAGCTCGTCGAGCGGCAGGCCGACCTGACAGAAGATCCGCTCGGGGATCGACAGCGCCTGGTCGCGCAGGGCCAGGCCCTTGTCGGTCAGGGCCACCACCACCCGGCGCTCGTCCTTGGGGTCGCGGCTGCGATCGATCAGGCCGCCGGCCTCCAGCCGCTTCAGCAGGGGCGTCAGGGTGCTGGAGTCGAGGTCCAGCGCGTCGCCCATCTCGCCTACGGTGCGCGGACTCTGCTCCCACAGCACCAGCATGGCCAGATATTGCGGATAGGTCAGGCCCAGCGCGTCGAGCAGCGGCCGATAGAGCCGCGTCATGCGCTGGGCGGCTCCATACAGGGCAAAGCACAGCTGCCGGTCGAGGCGGAGAACCTCGACCGGCGCCTGGACGGATATGTCCTTGGACTGGCTCATTTGGCCTTTACGGTCAGGGTGACGTCGATGTTGCCGCGCGTGGCGTTCGAATAGGGACAGACCTGGTGCGCCGTCGCAACCAGGGCTTCGGCGTCGGCTTGCGACAGGCCTTCGGTTTCGACGTCCAGCGTCACTTCCAGCTTGAAGCCGACCTCTTGCGGCAGCAGGCCGACCACGCCGGTCACCTGCGAGCCGGTCAGCGGGATCTTCTGCTTGCCGGCCACGAAGGCCATCGCGCTCTGGAAGCAGGCGGCATAGCCGGCCGCGAACAGCTGCTCGGGATTGGAGCCGGTTTCCTTGCCGCCAAGGGCCTTGGGCATGGACAGTTGCAGGTCCAGCAAACCGTCGTCGCTGCGGACATGGCCTTCACGGCCGCCGACAACGGTGGCGCGGGCTTCATAGAGGGTGGTCATCGGGGTCGCTCCATTGCGAAAGAATCATAGAGAGTGATTTAATCGCGCGCGATATAATTTCAAGAGAAGAGCCAAAATTAAATCGCGCGCGATCGGATTTTAAGCCGCCCAGGCCGCCGCGAAGCGCTTGAGCAGGGATCGCGCCGCGCTCTCTACGCCCGAGCTGACGGCCTCCAGGCGCAGGAACAGATCGCCGGCCGCGTGGGGGCCGCGTGCGGGCAGGCCCTGTCCGGGCAGGCGGACCAGGCCGCGCGAGGCGGCCTTGGTCGAGATCCAGGCCAGGCGGGGACCCAGGGACGTGTCGACCTCGACCCGGCCGCCCTCGGCCAGGACGCGCTTGTCGACCTTGCCGGTCAGCCACAGGTCGTCGCCGCGGACCATCGCCTCGCGCGCGCCCTTGTGGCGGACCAGGAAGGTGACGCCGTCGACCCGCACCTTGTCATCGACGCGCAGGCCGGCGGGCAGTTTCAGGCGCAACTGGCGGCCATCGATGGCCATGTCCATGGAGCCGCCGTTGACCGCCGTGGCGACGTCCAGCTCCAGGATCGCCTGTTTGACGGGAGTCTCGGCCGGCGTGGCGCAGGCCGGCGGGAAGTGGATTTCGCGAGGCGGCGGCTGGTCCTGCAGCAGGCGGTAGGCCGCCAGCACGTCGCGGAACAGGGCCGCGTCGCCGCCCGGACGATCGGGGTGGGCGCGCTTGGCCGCCTCGCGATAGGCGGCGCGCAGCTCCCGGTCACCGGCGCCGGGCGCCACGCCCAGCAGGGCGCGGGCGGCCGAAAGGGTCAGGAAAGAGGCGGGCCGGACGGACATCGGGCCGACCCTGCCGCGTCTTGGTCAACGGGGGGTTAAGTTAAGACTTTCAGGTGGCGATCAGCGCCGGAGCCAGGGCCAGCATGACGGCCAGCGCCACGGCCGCGACCCCCACGATGCCTTTGACGGTCATTGAAGGCGCGGGCGGATCTGTCAGGCCCAGCACGGCGCGCCGAAGTCGAACGGCGGAATTCACGCCAACCATTGCAAGGGCCAATACCGACGGACCCAGCGAGCCCGCCATGTCGGCCAGACCGTCGAAGGGCGCGTACCGCATTTCATAGACAAGGAAGGCCGTCGCCAGGACGAGCAAGCTGGCCATTTGCAGCCAGGCCATGATCAAGGGCTTTCGCAAGGGTGGTGTTTCCATGCTGAGACGCCTCATGGTGTTACTTTTTTCGCGCCGGTCAAGCCGTGGTGGTCGTGGCGCGATTGCAGGCCTATATCCCCCTCATGACCGACAAGACCCTGATCCCCGCCTCGCCCAGCGAGGATGACTATGTCCGCCAGGTGACCCAGGCCGAGCCTTTGCCCCTGTTGCCGGAAAATGATCCGTTCGCGCTGTTCGCCGAATGGCTGGCTGAAGCGGGCAAGAAAGAGCCGAACGATCCCAACGCGGTGACCGTCTCGACGGTCGACGCCGACGGCATGCCGGACTCGCGCATGGTTCTGCTCAAGGATTTCGACGTCCGGGGCTTTGTCTTCTACACCAACACCCAGAGCGCCAAGGGCGTGGAGCTGAACGCCCACCCCAAGGCCGCGCTGCTGTTCCACTGGAAGTCCCTGCGTCGCCAGGTGCGGATCCGGGGGCTGGTCGAGCCGGTCAGCCAGGCCGAGGCCGACGCCTATTTCGCCAGCCGGGCTCGCCACAGCCAGCTGGGCGCCTGGGCCAGCGACCAGTCGCGGCCGCTGCCCGATCGCCTGGCTCTGGAAAAGCGGGTCGCCGAGATGGGCCTGAAGTTCGGCCTGGGCAAGGTGCCGCGTCCGCCGCACTGGTCGGGTTATCGGGTGGTTCCGCAGGTCATAGAATTCTGGCGCGACCGGCCGTTCCGCCTGCACGAGCGACTGGTCTATGACCGCGTCGGCGAAGGCTGGACGACCAAGCGGCTGTTTCCGTAGGTCACTTGGTCCCATACCGCGCCAGGAAGGTCTCGACCGCGTCATCGCAGATGTCGGTCAGGGGTCTGCGGGTCAGGGCCTCGTCGCCGGCCGATATGCCCAGCACCAGGGTGACGTGATCCAGCATGCCCATCAACTGGCCCGCCGCCCATGACGATTTTTCGACCGTGAGCTCGCCGCTGGCGACCAGGTCGTTGATCACCGAGATCGCGGCGCCGCCCAGTTCGTCGCGCGCGCTCTGCAGGAAGTCCTCGGCCACGCCCTCGAACCGGCGACGCTCGGAGGTCACCAGGCGGAAGATGGCTCGGCCGAGGGGGCGGGTGAAGAAGGCCGCATAGGCGTTGGCGAAGGCCAGAAGCCGCGTCCGGGCGTCACCCTTGATGCGGACGCTCTCGCGAACGGGCTCGGTGATGTCTCGTACGGTTTCGAGAATCACCACTTTAAAGAGCTCGGCCTTGCTCGGGAAATAGGCGTACAGGGTCGCCGTCGAAACACTCGCCGCCCTGGCCACGACTTCCATGCCCGTATTGCCGTATCCCTCTCGCAGGAACATCGCTCGCGCGGCGTTGAGGATCTCAAGTCGCTTGTGTTCGGCCCTCTTGAGGCCGGCGCTCATCAGCATTTCAAAACTCTATGCTTCACTGAGCTGCAAGTTAATCGAGTGGTCAGCATCAGCGCAAGTCAGGGGCGAGGACGCCGGAGCGATATTCGGCTATGGGACCACCACGCGGCCCCAGAGGCGCGGTGAAATGGGATTTTGGGCGTGATCAAGGACGCGGAAGCCGCGCGCGAGCAAGAAGTGGCGAGCTGGTTCGGCCAGCGGGCCGAGAACACCATCGAAACCTCCTGCGCCAGGGTATTCCTGCTGGGTGACGCCGCCTTCAAGGTCAAGCGACCGGTCGATTTCGGCTTTCTCGACTATTCGACGCTGGAGCTGCGGCGCTGGGCGCTGGAGCGCGAGCTGGCCTTCAACCGCGCCGCGGCCGCCGACATCTATCGCGCCGTGCGCCGCCTGACCCGCACCGACTCGGGCGGGATCGAGCTCGACGGGGCCGGCGAGACGGTCGAATACGCCCTGGAGATGCGCCGCTTCGACGAGCAGGGCGTGCTGGCCACCCAGCCCTGGGCCATCGATGACGCCCTGGAAGACGCCCTGGGCCGCACGGTGGCGCGGTTCCATGCCGGGGCCACCCTGCGACCGCAGGGCGGGGGGTGAACGCCCTGGGCTATACCATTCGCTCCAACGCCAACCTGCTGCGCGGCCTGGCGCCCGCGCCTGGGCTCGCTGGCGGTCGAGCGCCTGATCGCCGAGACCGACCTGGCGCTGGAACGCCTGGGCCCCTTGCTGGATGGCCGCGCCACCCAGGGCTTCGCGCGCCACTGTCATGGCGACCTGCACCTGGGCAACATCCTGATCGAAAACAGCAAGCCGATCCTGTTCGACTGCATCGAATTCAACGACACCCTGTCGGACATCGATATCCAGTACGACCTGGCCTTCCTGCTGATGGATCTGGATTTCCGCCGTCGTCGCGACGCGGCCGGCCGGGTGCTGAACGCCTATCTCGACGAGGCCGCACGGTCGTTCGGCGACGGCCTGTGGACCGGCCTGGCCGCCCTGCCGCTGATGCTCAGCGTGCGAGCCGCCGTCCGCACCCACGTCTGGGCCTATACCGGCGACGACGAGGCGGCGCGGGCCTATCTGGCCACCGCGCTGGAGCACCTGGCGCCGCGTCCCGTCAGCCTGGTGGCGACGGGCGGCCTGTCGGGCTCTGGCAAGTCGACCTTCGCCCGCGTCTGCGCGCCGGGCCTGGGCTCGGCCCCCGGGGCGGTGGTGCTGCGCACCGACGAGATCCGCAAGCGCCTGTGGGGCGTGCCGTCGCTAGAGCGCCTGCCACGCGAGGCCTATACGCCGGAGATGAGCGTGCGGGTTTATGACCAGCTGTTCAACGACGCCGCCCTGGCCCTGAACGCCCGCCGCTCGGTGGTGCTGGACGCCGTGTTCATGAAGCCCGAGGAGCGCGCCCGCGCCGAGGCCCTGGCCGTCTCGTGCGATGTCGCCTTCCAGGGCGTCTGGCTGGAAGCGCCGCCCGAAGTGCTGCGCGCCCGCGTCGCGGCGCGGGTCAACGACGCTTCCGACGCCGACGTCGCCGTGCTGGAAACCCAGCTGGCCCGTGAGACGGGCGAAATCGCCTGGCGCCGCGTGGATACGGTCAGCGCCTTCGAAGACGAGGCCCGGGCCTTGGCGGAGACGATGGGGTAACCAGCGGCTTGAGCTAAGCCGCGTCGTGCAGGGCGTCCGAATCCGCCGCGTCCGGGCTGATCGCGCGGACGAGGGCGGTGATCAGCGCGGCGGGCTTCACCGGCTTGCCCAGGTGGTCGTTGAAGCCCATCGTCAGGAACCGTTCGCGGTCGCCGGCCATGGTCGAGGCGGTCAGGGCGATGACCGGGATTTCGGGATCGCCCGCCGCGCCGGCGCGGATGGCGGCCAGGGCCGTCATCCCGTCCATCACCGGCATGTTGATGTCCATCAGCACGCAGTCGAATCTCTCGCGCGCCATGGCCTCCAGCGCCGCCTGGCCGTTGTCGACCACGGTCAGCGAAACACCGGTGGCCTCAAGCATCGACTGGATCACCAACTGGTTGATGGCGTTGTCCTCGGCCATCAGCACACGGACCGTTTCCAGCCTGCTGTTGTCGTTTTCCTTTTCCGGCTCGGTCGTGACCGGGGCGACGGCCTCCTGGCGCGCTGATGCTGAGCACGAAGCAGGCGCCCCGCTCGGACAGGGCCAGTGTCAGGTCGCCGCCCATCTGGCGGGCCAGCGCGCAGGCTGATCGTCAGGCCCAGGCCGGCGCCGCCGTGGCGGCGCGAGACGGTGTCGTCGGCCTGGGTGAAGCTGTCGAACACCCGGTCGATCGCCTCGACAGGCACCCCGGGGCCGGTGTCGCGCACGGCGAAAAAGATCTCGCGCTGGCCGCCTGAAGCGGGCCTTGGCGCGGAGACCTTCACATGCACGCCGCCTTCCGACGTGAATTTCAGGGCGTTGGAGATCAGGTTGGTCAGGATCTGGCGGACGCGCAGGGCGTCGCCCTCGATCCAGGCGGGCGCGCTGGCGTCGAACCGGGCCGACAGGCGCAGGTTCTTGACCACGGCCACGTCGCGCCAGGCGTCGATCACGTCCTGGACGATTTCCTCCAGGTTGAAGGCGGCCGGGATCAGCTCGACCTTGCCGGCCTCGATCCGCGACAGGTCGAGGACGTCATTGAGCAGCTGCATCAGGTTGTCGCCCGACTTGATCATCAGCCGGATCTGCTCGCGCTGGCTCTCGTCGAGGTTTGAGCGCGACAGGGCGTGCGCCATGCCCAGCAGGCCATTCATCGGCGTGCGGAGCTCGTGGCTGGTGACGGCGATGAAGGTGGACTTGGCGCGGGTGGCCTCCAGGGCCCGCTCGTGCTCTTCGCGCAGGCCCTGGGTCAGTTCGTCCAGGCGCCGGGCGGCGGCGCGGTTGGAGATCATCGTGTTGATGGTCGTCAGGGTCACCAGCACAAGGGCGGCGCGGGCGGTGTCGGGGCCTATGCCGTGCGCGTCGAAGAAGAAGAACGGAAAGATGACCAGGCTGGCCAGCGGCGCGACGGAGCTGATCGTGACCAGGGCCCAGGGTTGATGGCGATAGTTCTGCGCGAAGACGATCTGTCCCACCCAGATGCCCACGGCCGCCAGCTTCAGATCGTAGGTCGTCGACAGCCACAGCAACGCCGCCAGCCAACCCCAGACGATGTTGATCGGCAGGGCCCCCAGAACGAAGGCGGCGCGCAGGCGGGGCGTGGCGTGGACACCGGGCCTGAAGCGGCGGGTGGCCAGGCGGGCCATACCCTCGCAGGCCATCAAGGCGATCAGCCAGCCCAGCGCCGCCGCCCATCCCAGGGCGGGCCCAACGATCGCGGCCACCACGACGGCCGAGACGACGCGCGAGGGCAGCAGGCGATGGGTGTCCATCGCCACCTCATCCAGCCGTTCATCGGCCCATGGAGATTGCAGCCAGCGCAAGGAATTGTCCTGATCAGCCCGAAGGGCCACCGAGTCGGGACGATACCCCGATAAGGGAAATCAGGGTTTGAGGCGCCCTGCGACGGATCAGCGCGGGCGCGAGCCCGGGTCCGGGGCACAACTCCACGAAGTCCGACAGCGCGCCGAAGGTTCGCGCTTCGCGCGCGCCGCGTTGCGCGGGCGGTCCGGCGCCGATAGCCTTGGGGCAATAACGATAAGCGGGAGAGCCAGTTCGATGCAGGGGTTGATGCAGCACGGGGCGTTGACGGTCGACAAGATCATCGACCATGCCGCCCAGTGGCACGGTCGTCGTGAAGTCGTCACCCGCTCGGTCGAGGGGCCGATCGTGCGCACGACCTACGCGGAGATCCGCGACAGGGCCAAGCGGGTGTCCAACGCCCTGCTGTCGCTGGGGATCAAGCCGGGCGACCGCGTCGCGACCCTGGCCTGGAACACCGGCCGCCACATGGAGGCCTGGTACGGCATCATGGGCATCGGCGCGGTGTGCCACACCCTGAACCCGCGCCTGTTCCCGGATCAGATCGCCTGGATTGCCGACCACGCCGGCGACCGCGTGCTGTTCACCGACCTGACCTTCCTGCCGATCGTCGCCCAGATCCTGCCCAAGGTCCCCAGCATCGAGCATGTCGTCATCCTCACCGATGGCGCGCACATGACGCCCTTCGAGCCGGCCGGCGAGGCCCCCAACTTCAAGGGCGTCCACTGTTTCGAGACCCTGGTCGACAGCCACGGCGCCGATTGCGCCTGGGGCGGCTTCGACGAAGGCACGGCGGCGGGGCTCTGCTACACCTCGGGCACGACGGGCGACCCCAAGGGGGTGATGTATTCGCACCGCTCCAACTTCCTGCACACCCTGATCACCCTGCAGCCCGACGTGATGGGCCTGTCGCAGCGCGACGTGATCCTGCCGGTGGTGCCGATGTTCCACGCCAACGCCTGGGGCGTAGCGTTCTCGGGCCCCGGCGCGGGCGCCAAGATGGTGATGCCGGGCGCCAAGATGGACGGCGCCTCGATCTATGAGCTGCTGGAGACCCAGGGCGTCACCTTCTCGGCCGCCGTGCCCACAGTCTGGCAGATGCTGCTGCAGCACCTGCGCGACCATGACCTGAAGCTGCCGGTGCTTAAGAAGGTGGTGATCGGCGGGGCGGCCTGTCCCGAGCACATCATCCGCGCCTTCCAGGACGACTATGACGTCGAGGTCGTCCACGCCTGGGGCATGACGGAGACCTCGCCGGTCGGCACCCTGTCGGTGATGACCGACGAACTGGCCGGCCTGCCGTATGACGAGCAGATGCCCTACCGCCTCAAGCAGGGGCGTCCGCCCCTGGGCGTCGAGTTGAAGCTGACCGACGACGCCGGCCAGCGCCTGCCGCACGACGGCAAGAGCTTCGGCAACCTGAAGATCAAGGGCCCGACCATCGCCGGCGAGTATTTCCGCGGCGCGGGCGGCAAGATCCTCGACGACGAGGACTTCTTCGACACCGGCGACGTGGCAACCATCGACGACCACGGCTTCATGCAGATCACCGACCGGGCCAAGGACGTGGTCAAGTCCGGCGGCGAGTGGATCAGCACGATCGACATCGAGAACATCGCCATGGGTCATCCCAAGGCGGCCCTGGCGGCGGTGGTCGGCGTGCCGCATCCCAAGTGGGATGAGCGGCCGATCCTGCTGGTCAAGCTCAAGGAGGGCGAGACCGCCACCAAGGAAGAGTTCCTCGACTTCCTGCAGGGCAAGATCGCCAAGTGGTGGATGCCCGACGACGTGCTGTTCGTCGACGACATCCCGCTGGGCGCCACCGGCAAGATCGACAAGAAGCTGATCCGCGCGCGGCTCAAGGACTATGTGCTGCCCACCATCGGGGCCGCGCCGGTGCTGGCCGCCGCCGATGGCGGACAGGCCGCGAAGATCTACGCCCCGGAACCGGTCGAGACGCCGCCGGAGGTCGAGGCCCTTCTCGCTGTTTCAGAGCCTGAGCCGCAGCCTGAGCCTGAGCCCGAGCCCGAGCCCGAGCCCGAGCACCGGCCTGAGCCCGAGCCGAGGTCCGAATCCGGTCTGGTCGAGGCGCTGATCCAGTCCGCCAGGGACGAGGCCGAAGGCGGCCATTCTCCCGAACCGGCCTTCGTCGACAGTCTCGCCGCCGCGCCGCTGCCGGCACCCGAAATCCTGGACGAACCGCCGCTGAGGCTTCACGAGCCTGACGCCGACCCCTTCGCGGCGCCGACGCCCACGCCAACCGTCTCGGCCGCGCCTGTCGCCTCGACCGCGGAGGACCTGCCGTTCGCCATGCCGGTGACGCCCCGTCAGCGCAGGAGCGGGACGCGCGCTTCGGCGGGCGGCAAGCCCGTTCCCGGCTGGGCGACGCTGTTCCTCGACGTGGCCCTGGTCATCGCCCTGGCGCCGGCCCTGCTGGTGGCGGCCGGCGCGGTGGGGGTGAAATACGGCCTGCTCGACCTGTCGCTGGGCTACGGCCTGATGGCCCAGCAGTGGGCGCCCAAGGTGGCGCTGCTGAGCGTGGCGACCAGCGTTCTGGGCCTGATCATTGGCCTGATCGCCGGCTTCGGCGGGCTTTGGAAGCGGGTGCTGCTGACCCTGCTGATCACCATCGCCACCATGGGCGCGATGATCGGCGTCAAGGCCATGGGCGCGGGGGCGCCGCCGATCCATGACGTCTCCACCGACTGGCGCACCCCGCTGGGCTTCTCCGACGCCACCCTGGCCGCGCGAGGCGGTTCGGCCCAGGCGGTCGAGGACGATCCCAGCCTGCCGGTCGGCTCATCGGCCTTCGCGGGGCGCCGCGTGGCCGACGTCAACGCCGAGACCTGTCCGGCGGCTCGCCCGCTGTTGATGCAGCGCGCGCCGGCCGACGCCTATGAGGCCGCCAAGGCCGCGGTGCTGGCGTCCGGCCTGACCCTGATCACCGACGATCCGATGGACGGCCGGCTGGAGGCCTCGGGCAAGAGCTACTGGTACGGCCTGGTTGATGACCTGGTCGTGCGGGTCCGTCCCGATACGGCCGGGGCGCGGATCGACCTGCGCTCGATCGGTCGCGATGCCGGGCCGGACAGGGGGCGCAATTGTCGCCGCATCGAAGGCCTGATCACGGCGATGCGGAAGTAGGCCTTCACGCCAGGCGGTAGTCGGCGTCCAGGTCGGCTTCGCCGGCCGTGACGACGCGGCCTTCGCGCACCAGTTGCCGCATGTGGGACAGCACCGACATGGCGGCGGCCGGGTGCAGGCGCGGATCAACGGCGGCGTAGAGCTCGGGCACCATCGCCTTGATCCGCGTGTGGCCGGCGGCCAGGGCCTTCAGGATCTGTGCCTCGCGCTCGCGGCGGTGGGCGATATAGGCGTCGATGAAGGGCGCGACCTCGCGCACCGGCGCGCCATGCGTGGGCCACAGGGTCTGGAACCCGCGCGCCCGGACCTTTTCCAGGCTGGCGAAATAGTCCCCCATGTCGCCGTCGGGCGGGGTGATGACCGTGGTCGACCAGCCCATGATGTGATCGCCCGCGAACAGGGCGTTTTCTTCCTTCAGAGCGAAACAGACGTGGTTTGAGGTGTGGCCGGGCGTGGTCACCGCCTCCAGCGTCCAGCCTGGACCCGAGAAGACGTCTCCATCGGCGACCTCGACATCGGGCTGGAAGCGGCCGTCGGCGCCTTCCTCCAAGCCGGCCCCCTCTGGTTCCCTTGAGGCCTCGCCATGATCGACCGGCGCGGCCCGGCCGTAGATCGTCGCGCCGGTGGCCGCCGCCAAGGGGCGGGCGAGGGGAGAGTGGTCCAGGTGATGATGCGTCACCAGGATGTGGGTCACCGTCTCGCCCTCCAGCGCCGCCAGCAGGGCGTCGAGGTGCTCGGGCAGGTCCGGGCCCGGATCGATCACCGCCACCTGACCCGAGCCGATGATGTAGACGCCCGTGCCGGTGAAGGTGAACGGCCCCGGGTTGCGGGCGATCACCCGCCGGATCAGCGGCGAAACCTGATCGCAGCGGCCGTACTCGAACTGGATCTCGCGAACATAGGGGATCATCGCTGGCTCTCCGGCGCCGGTCTTGCGGTTAAGCCCTCAGTAACCTTCTGGAGGACGGGCCATGGTGGCTGACGCGGCGATTTTTGTATCAAAACGGCTCCAGCGCGCCGCCTTCGCCATCCTGTGTCTCGTCATGGCCCAGTTCGTTCTCGCCAGTTGCGAGGCCGAACCGTCGCCGATGGCGGCGCGGGTTTCCCTGGACGGTCGCTAGAGCCCTTTAGCCGGGCAGTACGCCCGAAAGATCATAGCCCGCCGCCGCGCCCTGATTGACCAGGGTCTCGCGGTCGGCCGCGCCGGAGATCGCCTGTCCGATCGACCAGGTGACGATCGAGCGCGTGCCCGAGCGACAGAAGGCCAGCACCGGGCCCTTGGCGGCCTCGATGGCGACGCGCACGGCCTCCACCTGGTCCGGCCCCGGTCCGCCCCGCACCGGGACATGCACATAGTCCAGCCCTGCGGCCCGGGCTGCGGCCTCGATCGTGGCGCTTGAAGGCTGGGAGGGATCCTCGCCATCGGGGCGATTGTTGATCACCAGAACGAATCCCTCGGCTGCGGCCCGGACCATGTCGGCCTCGGTCACCTGGGGGCTGACGGAGAGGGTGTCGGTGACGCGTCGGAAGTCGCTCATGGATGCTCGCGGATTTGTCTGGCCAGGCCGCCGTGGAAGGGCGGTGCGGAGACCATATCATCAAGAGCGCTGGGCGCCCTGACAACGTGCGGCGGCGTGGAAATCTGCCCCTTAATCAATCATTAATGAAAATTTACCGCTCTCAAAACGGCTCGAGAGGGGTGAAAAACTCTGATATTTCGGGGAATGGCTGGAATGTGTTGCGGGCTTGTCAAGATTGTCGAGGCGGATTTTGCCGCGCCGCGATATTCAAAAGTATCGCCGTTCGGATACCGTTGATCCTTCGGTTTTCCCCATGAAACCAACGGTCTAGCTGTGCTTTGAGGCCGGTTCTGGAGGTTCGCGGCGAATGGCGTAGCTTCGTTTGCCGAGAATGAGACGTCCGTGTTGCGTTTATGCGACAGCTTAGAGCGATGTGGATTTCAATCCTGCAATGTCCGTTGACCCAAAAGCGGGGCGGCTCCTAACGTCCTCGTAACCGGGGAAATGTTTTCCGGGACACCAGTAATCTCGTGGTCAGTTGGCGCGGTTTCCCGCGCGGGTCGGACGAAATGTTTCTCAGGGGCCCCGTCCGGCCAGATCGCTCACCACGCTAGAGGGGAAATAAAGAACATGAACTCCACAAAGGGTAGCGTTCGCGCGCGTCTGTTGACGTCGTCGCTGCTGGCCGGTCTGGCGACGATCGCCGCGCCGATGGCGATCACGACGATCGCCACGGCGATCCCGACCCTGGCCTCGGCGCAGGACTACAGCTCCGGCTCGCTGATCGGCACCGTCAAGGACGGCCAGGGCATCACTGTTCCCGACGCGACCGTGGTCGTTAAGTCGCTGGACCAGGGCTTCTCGCGCACCGTCACGACCGACGGCGCCGGCCAGTTCCGCGTTCCGCTGATCCCGATCGGCGGCTACTCGGTCGCCATCAGCAAGACCGGCTACAAGCCCACCAGCGACGGCAACGTCCGCGTCGGCCTGGGTGGTTCCAGCGCCTATACCTTCTCGCTGGCCGCTGAAGGCGACGCCGTGAGCGAAGTGGTGGTCACCGCCACCGCCAACCCGCAGCTGGACTTCGCCGCGACGACCAAGGGCCTGACCCTGGATCTGGACACCCTGACCAAGCAGGCCCCGATCGGCCGCTCGATCACGGCCGTGACCGCCCTGGCTCCCGGCGTCGTGCTCGGCAGCGCCGGCCGCGTCACCACGACCCCCAGCGGCGCCAACTTCGGTGGCCAGCCGTCGGTCGGCGGTGGTTCGGTCGCTGAAAACGCGTTCTACATCAACGGTCTGAACATCACCAACTTCGACACCTATATCGGCGCCGCCGAGGTGCCGTTCGACTTCTACAAGTCGGTTGAAGTGAAGACGGGCGGCTATCCCGCCGAATTCGGTCGCGCCACCGGTGGCGTGGTCAACGCGGTCACCAAGTCGGGTTCGAACACCTTCAAGTTCGCCGTGCACGGCAACTTCGAAAGCGACAGCCTGCGCGAGGATTCCCCGGACACCTACATCATCGCCAACCATCGCGGTAAGTCCTTCAGCAACAGCCTGACCACCGAAGTCAGCGGTCCGATCATCGAGGACCACCTGTTCTTCTACGTGCTGAACCAGCAGCGCGACTATGAGTCCAAGCAGGCTCAGAAGACGCTCGGCCAGTACGTGACCGACAAGTCGAACGACCCGTTCTGGGGCGTGAAGCTGGACGGCCTGATCACCGACCGCCAGCGCGTCGAGCTGACCTATTTCGACACCAGCAAGACGATCAATCGCACCGCCAACGCCTACACGGCCTCGACCGACACCATCGGCGCGGCCCTGCCGCCCACGGTCTATTCGCAAGGCGGCGTGAACTGGGTGGCCCGCTACACCGGCACGTTCACCGACTGGTTCACCTTCTCGGCGGCCTACGGCAAGAACAAGGACTCCAACAGCGTCCTGCCGCTCGACACCGCTTCGGCGCTTGTCCAGGAAGACTACACCACGGGCTCGCTGAACACGATCAGCGCCCAGAAGGGCGCCACGATCGAGCTGCGTGAGACCGAGCGCGAATTCTACCGCTTCGACGGTGACTTCTACTTCAACCTGGTCGGCTCGCACCATGTCCGCATGGGCTACGACCACGAAGACACCACGCTGGATCACACCTCGAGGGATACGGGCCCCGGCGCGACCGGCATCGCCTATATCTACCATCAGGGCTCGTCGGACGACACGTACGCTGTTCCCACCAATGTGAACTACATCGAAGTCTCGACGAACCGCTTCGGCGGCGCGCCGGTCACGGGCACCAACGAGTCGTTCTACATCCAGGACGCCTGGGACATCACCCCGGACCTCAGCCTGCAACTGGGTCTGCGCAACGACAAGTTCACCCTGGGCAACCTGCGCCAGGAAGATGTGCTGAACCTGAAGAACAACTGGGGTCCGCGCGTCGGCATCACCTGGGATCCGCTGGGCCAAGGTCGTGACAAGGTTTCGGCCTCGTACGGCCGCTACTTCATCCCGCCGGCCTCGAACCTCAGCTATCGCGGCGGCGACCTCGGCTACAGCACCTTCTTCTACGCGCCGGGTTATGTTGTTGGCGACACCAGCGCCGCCAACATCGCCAGGAACTTCACGAAGGCCGCCACGACCGGCGTCCCGGCCGCTCTGGGTACGCAGATCACCCAGACGACCAACCCGAGCGTCGAGGACGGCACCTTCGCCTACTGCCCGCTAAACAACCCGATCGCCGGCGCCGCCGGTGTGCTGGGCTGTAACGTGCCTTACGGTGTCGGCGTCGCCGAACCGGCCTATTCGAAGACCGCCAAGGGTCTGAAGGCCACGTACGAAGACGAATTCACCATCGGCTACGAACACCAGTTCGACTCGCTGTGGCGTGTGGGCGCGAACCTGACCTATCGTCAGCTTCAGCGCGTGTCGGAAGACATGACCCTGGACCCCTACATCCAAGCCTACTGCGCGGCCAACACCACGGGCGCCACGCTCACCGCCTGTAAAACCGTCTATAACGGTTCGTGGCAGTACATCGTGTTCAACCCGGGCAAGGACCTGACGATCAATCTGCGTCAGCCCGACGCTGCGGTGCACTCGGCGGCCACCATCGCCGCCCTGGCCTCGCTGCCCAAGACCCTGACCTTCAGCAAGAAGACGCTGGGCTTCCCCGAAGCCAAGCGCGAGTACATCGGCCTGGAACTGACCTTCCAGCGGGTGTTCGACGGCAAGTGGGGCGTCCAAGGCTCCTACGTCCTGTCGGAATCGAAGGGCAACTACGAAGGCACCGTGCTTTCGGATAACCAGCAAGCCGACGCCGGCAGCACGGTCCTTTATGACTTCAAGGGCCTGACCGACTATCAATACGGCCTGCTGCCGAACCACCACGCTCACCAGTTCAAGGTCTTCGGCTCCTACGCCCTGACCGACAATCTGCTGATCGGCGCCAACGCCAGCGTGATCTCGCCCAAGCATCAGGGCTGCCTCGGGGTTCACCCGTCGGACGCCAATGCCGTGGCCTACGGTGCGGCTTCGCGTTACTGCAAGACCTTCAACTCTGCCGGCGCCGAAATCGCGCCCCGCCACCCGGTGGCGCGTGGTTCGCTCTTGGAAACCGACTGGGTCAGCAAGGTCGACCTGTCCCTGCGCTACACCGTGCCGGAACAGATGACCTTCGGTGGCGCTCTGGTTCTCCGCGCCGACGTGTTCAACGTGTTCAACTCCTCGGGCACGACCTCGTTCGAAGAGCGCGGCGAAACCAACACCGGTGGCCGTCGCTCGCAATATGGTCTGCCGATCGCCTACCAAGAGCCGCGCTACGTGCGGTTCGGCTTCGATCTCGAATTCTAAATCGAGACCAATACGGACTAGAGATTGGCGGCGGGCTCCGAGGAGCCCGCCGTTTTCTTTTGGGCGGTTGGTGAAAGCGCTGGCTGGAGTGCGTTTGGTTTAGATCGAAGCGCGCTTCCCATTTTCCCGTCTTCCCGGCGAAGGCCGGGACCCAGATTCACCCTGAGCGTCTCGTGGGTTTCACCTGGGCCCCGGCCGGAGTTTATCCTCGGGCGCGCGCTTTGCGCGACCCGGGGGCTGGGGAGACGGAGATTTGGGGTTGTCGCTTCAATCTGAAGCAAACCCGCTCTGGAACCCTTGCCGACCGAGATGAAGTCCCAGACATTCGACCCATGGACACCTTCGCGACGTCCCGCCTCACGGCCACGCGGTTGGCAGACGACGATCTGGACGACCTCGTGGCGCTGCATCTCGATCCAGAGGTGTCGCGGTTTCTGGGCGGCGTCAGGACACCCGAGGCCACGGCGGCCTATCTGGAGATCAATATCCGCCACTGGACCGATCACGGCGTCGGCCTGTGGACGCTCAGAACGGACGACGGGGTGTTCGTCGGCCGGGCGGGTCTGCGCTATGTCGACCTGGAAGGCGTGCCGGAACTGGAGATCGCCTACACCTTTGCCAGGCGCGCCTGGGGGCAGGGGCTCGCGACCGAGATCGCCCAAGCCCTGGTCGGGATCTGGCGGGCGCGGCGCGCCGAGCCCAGTCTCGTCGGCATCGTCGTGAAGGGCCACGCGGCGTCGGAACGCGTTCTGTTGAAGACCGGCTTCGACTACGAGCGCGACGCCCTCTTTCATGATGAAAACAGCGGCGTCTTTCGTCAGGCGCGGTGACGCCCGCCATCGTCCACGAAAAAGGCCGCCCAGCTGAGCCGGGCGGCCTTCGTCTTGTCTATAAGGCCGGCCCTAGTGGATCGGCGTATCGGCCAGCACTGATGCGCCGCCGGGGGCGGCCCGCAGGCGGGCGTGGGCCATTTCATCCAGGATCGCCTGGGAGCGCGGATCGCCCAGGATCCAGGCCGAGGCGGCGAGGGTCCGCATCGAGCTGGAGCTGACGCCCAGGGCGCGTTCCAGGGCCTCGAAGGGCGACTTGCCGCCGTCCATGCGCTTGAGCTTCACGTCGCCCTTGATGCCCGCCAGAGCCTTGGCCTTGTCGACCGCCTGGTAGAAGCCGCCCAGTTCATCGACCAGACCCAGTTGCAGGGCCTGCTCGCCGGTCCAGACGCGGCCCTTGGCGATCTCGCGCACGCGCTCGGGCGGCAGCTTGCGGCCCTCCGACACGCGGGTGACGAAGCCGGCATAGATGCGGTCCATCCAGCCGGCGAACCTGGCGCGCTGGTCGGGGGTGAAGCCCTCGCCCGTGCCGAAGGCGCCGGCATAGTCGCCGCCCACATGCACTTCGCGGGTGTCGACGCCGAAGCGCGACAGGGCCTCGCCCAGGGCGAACTTGCCGCCATAGACGCCGATCGAGCCGGTCAGGGTGGTGGGTTCGGCCACGATCGAGGAGGCCTGGCTGCTGATCCAGTAGCCGCCCGAGGCGGCATAGGTGCCCATGGAGACCACGACAGGCTTTCCAGCCGCCTTGACGGCCTTCACGGCGGCCAGGATCTGCTCGGAGGCGGTGTCGGAGCCGCCGGGCGAGGAGACCCGGAAGACGACGGCCTTGACGTCCTTGTCGGCCGCCGCGTCGTACAGCGCCTTGGAGACGTCGTCCGAATAGACCGTGGTCTCGCCGCCGAACGGCGAGCCGCCGCCGCTGGAGCCGGTCATGATCGCGCCCTCGGCGCCGATCACGGCGATGGTCGGGCCAGACTTGTTGGCCGGCGACTTCTTGCCGCGCGCGGCATAGTCTTCGAAGTCGATCAGCTTGGCGCCCTTGCCGGCGCGGGACAGCACCACGCTCTGCAGGTCGTTGACCTGGCCGACACGGTCGATCAGGCCCTTCTCGCGGGCCTCCTGAGCGCTGTAGGGGCCGGCTTCCAGCACCTTGATCAGCGCGGCGGGCGCGACCTTGCGGTCGGCGGCGGCCGTGGTCAGGGCGCTGCGATAGACCGAACCCATCCACGACAGCGACGATTCGCGGTGCGCGGGGGTGTAGTCGCTATAGAGGTAGGGATTGACCGCGTTCTTGTATTCATAGCGCTGCTCGTACTCGGCCTTGACGCCGTACTTGTCGAAGAAGCGCTTGAAGAACATCGCCTCGCTCGAGATGCCGACGGCCTGGAACGAGCTGTCGGGCTGCATCCAGAACTCGGTGGACGCCGCGCCCAGCATGTAGGTCGAGGTCACCATGCCCGAAGGGTAGAGGCCCTGGCTGTGGGAATAGATCGGCTTCTTGCCGACCGAACGGAAATGCTTGAAGGCCAGGCGCAGCTCGTCGGCCGTGGCCGGGGCGATGCCGCCTTCGGGCAGGCGCACGAAGATCGCCTTGACCTTGTCGTCGGTCTCGGCGCGTCGCATCGTCTCGATCACCGACATGACGGAGTTTCCGCCGCCGCTGAACGCCGCGAACGGGTTCTGGGCTTCCTGAGTCGGTCAGGCTGCGGCGCATGGTCCAGCGCCGGGGCGATGGGGCGTCCCACGCCGGCCGGGCGGCGCCGGCGGCCATGACGATCAGCAGGAACGGCACGCCGACCACGAACAACACCAGACCGACGAAGACGCCGGCCACGGTCAGGAAGAACTGCTTCATCGAAGATCCCGTCACGAGTTGCCACACAAGCTAACGGGTGTTGCGGTGCGGTCAAATGAACAGCGTGCAACCTGGCGCGAGCGCGCCAGGATTATCATGGAATAGGGGGATTAAGATGCGGGAAAAATGGTCGGAGTGGCAGGATTTGAACCTGCGACCCCTGCGTCCCGAACGCAGTGCTCTACCAGACTGAGCCACACTCCGACTTGGAGGGCGGCTTATAGAGGCGCGGTCGCGGCCTCGCAAGCGTGAATTATGGCGCTGTAAAAAGAAGTTCAAAGTCCCGTTGCATCCGTCCGACTCGTGCGCTATCTCCACCGCCTCGCCGAACCCCACGGGGTTTTGCCGTTCCTGCTGGGGAATGGTGTAATGGTAACACAGCGGTTTTTGGTACCGTCGTTCTAGGTTCGAGTCCTAGTTCCCCAGCCACACTTCCCAAGACTTATAGAGACCTTCGGGCGCGCCAGTCGTCAGCCATGGCCCCCGTGTCAGGGTCCCCGTGTACGGGGCGACGAGTCGTTGACGTGCTCCAGGATGTCGGCGTCTCGGCCGCGCAAGGCAGCGCTGTTCCGATCGCGATTGTTTCAGCGTTGAAACCAAGATTAGGCGGACCAGGGGTCCGGCCGGGGAAGAAACGCGTCCCCGGCCGGTGGTTGTCGACGGTGGGGGTCTGCCGACAGTGAAGATTTGAGCTGTCTTTCGCGCCACGACAACCACCGGGCGAATTTGTCGCAGGGGTCAGTAATGTCTTCGAGGCTTTGTCATCTTTGGGTTTTTATCGATTTTCAAGGTCCCAAAGTTGACCCGGGGTCATCCCTGAGACGTTTTGTCGCGGGATTTTTTGCAATTTATGATTGTTAGGGCTCGAAACTGAGCTGTGATCACGGTTCGCAGAATCCGGGTCTTTATTTTGCGACCGCGAACAGAAAAGATTCACCTTATGATCGGCTATTCCTACAATTCATCCTGAAGACTACTTGTATTTCGGTGAGGGGGGTGTATTCTCGAAACAAATCCGCATGGAGTCATAATCGTGGAAGACAGGGCGTCCCTTATCGAACTGACCGCTGAAATCGTGGCCAACTATGTCGCGAATAACAGCACGCCGGTTTCCGATCTTCCGGCTCTGATTCGAGCAACTCACGACGCGCTGGCAGGTATTGGTTCGCCTGAAGCCCCCGTCGTCGAGAGCGTTACGAAGGCGACCACGGCGCAGATTCGCAAGAGCATCACGCCCGACGCCCTGATCAGCTTCGAAGACGGCAAGCCGTACAAGACCCTCAAGCGCCACCTGACGACGCACGGCATGACCGTCGCCGAGTACAAGGCCAAGTGGGGCCTGCCCAACGACTACCCGACCACGGCGCCCGCCTACAGCGAAGCCCGTTCGGCCATGGCCAAGGCCCTGGGCCTGGGTCAGGGCGGTCGCAAGGCCAAGAGCCCGGCCAAGGCGCCGCGCGCCCGCAAGGCCTAAAAGCCCAAAAGGCTTGCAAGACCCGTTCAGGAGGGGCCGGCCGAAAGGTCGGCCCCTTTCTGATTCCGGGCTCAGGCCGAGGCGCGCTCGTCTTCCGTCGCCGGCGGGGCCAGGACCCGCGTCATGGTCTCGACCAGTTTCACGACCTCGATCGGCTTGGGAATCAGGCCGTCCATGCCCGCCTCCGAATAGAGCATCCGCTCGTGGGTCAGCACGCTGGCCGTCACCGCGACGATCGGGGTGCGCGGGCGGGCGGTCTCGCCTTCGCGGCGCCGGATCGCGCGGCTAGCCTCGATGCCGTCCATGCCGGGCATGTGGATGTCCATCAGGATGGCGTCCCAGCGCTCGCGCTCCCACATCGCCACCGCCTCGCGACCGTCGACCGCGAACTGGCCACTGACGCCCAGATGGCCCAGCAGGGTCAGCAGGACGGTGCGGTTGGTTTGGTTGTCGTCGACCACCAGCACCCGCAGCGGGGTTTCGTTGTCGAGGGGCGCATCGGGCAGGGTCGCCTCCGGACCCGCTGCCGCCTCGACTTCCGGCATGGCGGTGGAGACGGTGAATCGCGTGCCGCCGCCCGGGAGCGGGGCGAAGTCGATCCGGCCGCCCATCAGCCCCACCAGCTCCTTGCAGATCGCCAGGCCCAGGCCGGCGCCGCCGGCGCGCCGCGTGCTGGAGCTGTCCAGTTGGACGAACTTGCCGAAGATGAGGTCTCGCTGGGTCTCCGGAATGCCGACGCCGCTGTCATCGATCTGGAAGGCGAGGGTGTCGCCATCGCCCCGGACCATGACCCGCACCGCGCCGGCGTCGGTGAACTTGATGGCGTTGGAGATCAGGTTGCTCAGCACCTGGCGCAGGCGCTGGGCGTCACCCAGGCGCCAGCCCGTCGCCGTGGGGGCGATATCCAGTTCGAAGGTCAGGCCCTTTTCCCGCGCCAGGCCGCCGTACAGCTGTCGCAGGCCCTCCAGGACGCCGTCCATGGCGAACGGCGCCGGGATGATCTCCATCCGGCCGGCTTCGATCCGCGAGATGTCGAGAATGGCGTTGATGACGCCCAGCAGCGACTGGCCTGAGGTGGTGATGATTCCCAGGCGACGCCTCTGTTCAGGCTCCAGCGCGCCGCCCTCCATGATCTGGGCCATGCCCAGGACGCCGTTCAGGGGCGTGCGGATCTCATGGCTCATGGTGGCCAGGAAGTCGGTCTTGGCGCGGTTGGCGGTCTGGGCGGCCAGGGCCAGGGCCTCGGCCTTGCCCTGCAGTCGCCGGTTTTCCTTCAGTTCCCTCTGAAGCTCGGCGTTCAACGCGTCGCTGGCCAGGCGGGCCCTGACCTCGCGCCCGACCACGCCGCGCATCAGGGTCGACATGCCGCCGGCCGCGAAGGCGCCGGCCAGGGCCAGGAACATGTATTGGTTGATCGTGTCGCCGGGCGCATGGCGCGCCATCCAGACCAGCCCCGCCACCGCCAGGCCCACGCTGACCAGGGCGACGCGGCGGCTGGGGGCCGAGGTGGCGAACACCAGGGCCATCAGCACGAAATAGACCAGCTTCTGCGGCTCGAAATGCAGGCTCTGATAGGTGACGACATTGGCCAGGAACAGGCCGTTCATGCCCATCACCAGGCCTTCGAGGCGCAGGCCCTGAGTGTTCCCGCCGCGCAGGGCGCGCCAGGCCGCCAGACCGTAGCAAGCCGCCACGATCGACAGTCCATCCAGAATGAAGAGCTCAGTCCCGGTTTCGTAGAACGGGTGTGAAAGACTGATCAGGCAGTAATAGACCGCGGCCGCCAGGAGATAACCTCTGGCGATGGGCACATAGGCCTGCATCAATGCGCGGGTGGTCGGAGACGCCAAACCCCTGCCCTCTGAATTATTAGGTCCCCACCTTTTCAGAGTTGTAGAGGCGAAACGTTAAGGCCTTGCTTTGAGTGTCTCTACACGCCGCTCAGCCTCAGGCCCGGCGAATCGGGCTGGCGCTCGCCGCCGCCGTTCAGCGGCCGTTGCATCCAGACCAGGTCCACCCAGCGCCCGAACTTGTGGCCCATGGCTGGAAAGACGCCCTTCTGCTCAAAGCCCATGGCCGCGTGCAGGCCGATCGAGGCGGTGTTGCCGCTGTCGCCGATCACGGCCACCATCTGCCGCAGGCCCAGGGCCTCGCACTGGGCGATCAGCGCTGTCAGCAGCGCCTTGCCCACGCCCTTGCCGACGGCGTCGGGCGAGACATAGACGCTGTCCTCGACCGTGTAGCGATAGGCGGCGCGCAGGCGGAACGGGCCGGCATAGGCATAGCCCAGCACCACGCCGTCCTGCTCGGCGATCAGATAGGGCAGGCCGCGCTCAAGGAACGCGGCGCGCCGGCGGGTCATCTCGTCCTGGGCGGGCGGATCCTCCTCGAAGGTGCCCAGACCGTTGAGGACGTTCCAGCCATAGATGGCGGTGATCGCCGGGAGGTCGGCGTCGGTGGAGGGACGGACGGTGATCATCAGATCCTCCCCCTAGCGGGGGAGGTGTCGCCGCAGGCGACGGAGGGGGAAGTCGGCCTGCGTGGGGATCACTTCCCCCTCCGGCCCTTCGGGCCGCCTCCCCCGCTGGGGGGAGGACCTTGAACAGCGCGCGCATCAAGCCTCCCAGCCCTTGTCGACGGCCCAGACCGCGAAGGCGTAGTCCAGGGCGATCTCCTTGAGGAAATCAAAGCGTCCTGATGCGCCGCCATGGCCGGCGTCCATGTTGATCTTCAGGAGCGCAGGCTTGCCGCTGGTCGAGGCCGGCCGCAGCTTGGCGATCCACTTTTCCGGCTCCCAATAGGTGACGCGGGGGTCCGACAGGCCGCCGGTCGCCAGCACGGCCGGATAGGGCTTGGACGCGACATTGTCATAGGGGCTGTAGCTGGCGATGTAGTCGTAGGCTTCCGCGTCCTCCAGCGGATTGCCCCATTCGGGCCATTCGGGCGGGGTCAGGGGCAGGGACGTGTCGCTCATGGTGTTGACCACGTCGACGAACGGCACGGCCGCGATGATCCCGGCGAACAGCTCAGGCCGCATGTTGGTGATGGCCCCCATCAGCAGGCCGCCGGCCGAGCCGCCATAGGCCACGGTGTTGGACGCCTTGCCGTAGCCGGCGCCATGCAGGTGCTCGGCGCAGGCGATGAAGTCGGTGAAGGTGTTCTTCTTCTTGAACTTCTTACCGTCCAGGAACCAGCTCCAGCCCTTTTCCGAGCCGCCGCGCGGGCAGGCCGTGGCCCAGATCCAGCCGCGGTCGACCAGGCTCAAGTTGCGGATCGAAAAGCTGGCCTCCATCGAGATGCCATAGCTGCCATAGCCGTACAGCAGCAGCGGGGCCGAGCCGTCCAGCGGCGTTCCCTTCTTCATCAGGATGAAGATCGGCACGTCGGTTCCGTCGCTGGCCTTGGCGTTCAGGCGGCGGGTTTCGTACTGCGACGGATCGTGGCCCGACGGGATTTCCTGGGTCTTGCGCAGGGTCCGCTGGCGGGTGGTCATGTCGTAGTCGAACCACTGGCGGGGCGTGGTCATCGAGTTATAGACGAAGCGCACGGTGGCGGTGTCGTACTCGTAGCCGCCTTCGAGGCTGAGGGCGTAGGCGGCCTCGTCGAAGTCGACGACGTGCTCTTCGCCCGCTTTCGCCGTGATGACGATGCGGTTGACCGCGTCCACCTTTTCCAGCCGCGCGAAGTGGTTCTTGAAGGCGATCATGCCCACGATCAGCCGGCCGGGATGGTGGGCGATCCAGTCCTTCCAGTGCGCCTTGCCGGGCGTGGCCTCAGGCGCGGTGACCAGCTTCCAGTCGACGGCGCCGTCGGCGTTGGTGCGGATCACGAAGTGGTCGTTCCAGTGGTCGATCTCGTAGCGCACGCCGACCTGGCGCGGCTCCATGATCACCGGCTTGGCGGTCGGGGCGCTGGCCGGGATCAGCAGGTTTTCGCTGGTCTCCTGGTTGCCGCAGCTGATGACGATGAACTTTTCCGACGACAGCACGCCCACGCCGATGAAGAAGCCCTCGTCGGGCTCGTCATAGATCAGCACGTCGTCCTTGCCGGTTCCGCGCGCCGGGCGGCGATAGATCTTCGCGGGCCGGCCGTTGTCGTCCCGGAAGGTCCAGAACAGCCATTCACTGTCGGGCGAGAAGCAGAAGTCGCCGGTGGTGCTTTCGACCGGGCTGTCCAGCACCTTGCCGGTCGCCAGATCCTTGACGTGGATGCGATAGACTTCCGAGCCCTGCTCATCGACGGCGAAGGCGTAGAGCTTGTGGTCCGGCGAGTGGCTCGCGGCGCCGACCTGGTAGAAGGCCTTGCCCTTCGACTCGGTCTCTTCGTCCAGCAGGATCTCTTCGTGACCGTGCAGGACGATCGTCTGGATCAGGCCGTCGGCGTCGGCCCCCACGGCGCGCGGCTTGCGGGCGTGGATCGGGTGCTGCGCGCCGGTCTCGAAGCGGGTGTAGTATTCCCACTCGCCGTCAGGGGCGGGCACGGACGCGTCGTCCTGCTTGATGCGGCCCTTCATCTCCTCGAACATCGCCGTCTGCAGCGCTTCGGTCGAGGCCAGCATGGCCTTGGTATAGGCGTTCTCGGCGGTCAGGTGCTCCTTGACGTCGGCCTTGATCAGCGACGGGTCGCGCAGGACCTTCTGCCAGTTGTCGTCCTTCATCCAGGCATAGTCGTCGGTCCGCACGCGGCCCAGTTGCTCGATGCGCTTGGGCTCCTTCTTGGCGACGGGCGGAACGGGGCGGGCGCTGGCGGGAGCTGACATTGAGATTCCAGGACTGAAGACTGAACTGGAAGTAAGCACGGCGGTCGCGCTCGTCATCATCTGACGACGGTTCATGATCGTTTTTCTCCCAACGCCCGAAGGTTGCGTCTGCGTCAGAACGCCAACTTGCGAGGCGGCGCGGCTCTGGTCAAACTGAGTCCCGCACCGGACGAGATCGGACGGCGCGGGGGTAGTACGAGCGTAACAAGGGGCGACGATGGCGTATGACCTGTCCGTCGATCTGATCCAGGCGACGGTGCAGCTGGAACAGCCGCTCGGCGATGGTTCCCGCACGGTGGGCACGGGCTTTCTGGTCGCCGACCAGTCGCCCGACGGCAAGCCCCGCACGATCCTGATCACCGCCGGTCACGTGTTCGACCGCATGCCCCTGGCCTCGGCCAGGATCGGCTATCGCGTCCAGGCCAAGGATGGCGTCTGGCGCTACGATCCCCAGACCCTGAAGATCCGCGAGGGCGACCATCCGCTGTGGGTCAAGCACGCCGGCCGCGACATCGCCGCCATCGTGGTGGAGGCTCCGCCTGAATTCGCCAAGGCCGCCATTCCGCTGGCCTGGCTGGCCCAGGATGACACCTTCGGCAAATACAACCTCGGCCCCGGCGACGAGATGATGGCCTTGGGCTTTCCGCGCGGGCTGTCGGCCAATCCGGCCGGTTTTCCCATCCTTCGGGCCGGTCGCGTGGCGTCGTATCCCCTGGCCCCGGCCAGCACCTTCCCGACCTTCCTGATGGATTTCTCGGTCTTCCCCGGCAATTCGGGCGGGCCGGTGTTCATGGCCGAGGGCGCGCGTCGCCGTCCGGGAACCGACAAGTCCGAGGAGGTTCAGTTCGTGGCCGGCATCCTGACCCAGCAGGTCGAGCTGTCGGGTGAACGGCTGGAGATCGGCATCGTCATCCAGGCCCGCTTCATCCGCGAGACCATCGCCCTGCTCGACGGGGTCACGCCGCCGGTGGAGCGACGGTCCGAGCCCCCGCCGGCGGGCTCCAAGGCCGGCACGGCCGCCTCGGCGGCGGTCTCGGCCAGCGCGATGGGCGTCGGACGCTAGGAAAGTCCGGAACCTGATACCCCCTGCGCCCGTTTCTGCTGCGAACGTCATCGCAATCACAGGCAGGAGTGAGCCATGAGCACCAATCGTGTTGAAGGCGCTATCGACAAGGGCGTCGGCGCTACCAAGGAAGCCCTCGGCAAGGCGACCGGCAACGAGAAGCTGGAAGCCGAAGGCATGGCCCAGAGGGCCAAGGGCGACATCCAGAACAAGGTCGGCCAGGCCCAGGACAAGATCGGCGACGCGATCAAACGCTGATCGTTTCCCAGAAAAATCCCCTCTGATGAAGACGGCCGCGGGAGCGATCCTGCGGCCGTTTTTCTTTACGCCGGAGGTAATGGCGCGCCGGCCGGCCTCGTCCTAGCTTGCGACCATGACCACGACCGTCCTTACCATCGGCGAGCGTCTGCGCGACTGGCGTCAGAAGCGTCGCCTGAGCCAACTGGACCTGGCCTGCGAGGCCGAGATCTCGACCCGGCACCTCAGCTTCCTCGAGACCGGCCGGGCCGCGCCCAGTCGAGAGATGGTTCTGCGACTGGCCGAGTGCCTGGATGTGCCGCTGCGCGAGCGCAACGCCCTGCTGTTGGCCGCCGGCTTCGCGCCGGTGTTTCCCGAGCGGTCGCTGGACGATCCGGGCCTGGCGGCGGCCAGGGTGGCGGTGGAGGCGCTGCTGACCGCCCACATGCCGTTCCCGGCCCTGGCCATCGATCGGCGCTGGACCATGCTGGCCAGCAACGCCTCGGCCGGCCTGCTGCTGGCGGGCGTCGATCCGAAACTGCTGGAGGGGCCGGTCAATGTGCTGCGGGTCAGCCTGCATCCCGACGGCGTCGCGCCCCGGATCGCCAATCTGGCCGAGCTGCGCGGGCATATACTGTCCCGGCTGCGTCGCGAGCTCGCGGATACCGGCGATACAGGGCTAGCCGACCTGATCCGCGAACTGTCGGCCTATCCCGGCGGCGAGGCCCATCCGCGCGGCGGCGAGGGCATGATCGCCACGCCCCTGCGGCTGACGACTCCGGTGGGCGAGCTGTCGTTCCTGACCACGACCATGACCTTCAGCGGCCCGCTGGACGTCACGGTGTCGGAACTGACGATCGAGACCTTCCTGCCCGCCGATCCCGCCACGGCCGCCGCCCTCCACGCGATGCGCCAGGGCTAGAGGGCCGCAGTCATTGACCTAGTCTGCATGCTCATAGGTCGCGGCATAGTCGACCGGAAAGCTCACCGAGCGGGCGATGAAGCAGACCTTGTGGATCTCGTGGTGGATCGCTTCGGCCCGCGCGAGGTCCGCGCCCTGCTCGACAATGATATGGGGTTTCAGCGTGGCGCGAAGGAAGCGGCCGGCCCCGTCCGGCGTGCTCTCGCCGACCCCGATCGGCGCATCGCGATAGCCGCGCACGACGATCCCCGCGCTGGACGCCAGATGCAGATACCAGAGCATGTGGCAGGCGCTGAGCGAAGACAGCAACAGGTCCTCGGGATTGTGCAGGGTCGGGTCGCCGCCCAGCAACGGGTCGTTGGAACAGGCGACCACCGGCTTGCCCGGGGTGCGGATTTCCCAGGTGCGGTCGTAGCCGCGATAGGTTCGGGTGCCCTGGCCACGGTCGCCGGTCCATTCGACGAGGCTGGTGTAATCGTGCTGCTTGGTCATGGTTCAGCGCTCCCTCGGCGGGACGGCCTTGAGCCGCGCGGTCATGGCGGCGATCTCGCTACCGCTCCAGCGGGAATGGCTGCGCGATTCGCTTGCCGGATGAAAGCCAAGGCCCAGCGACAGCGTCGGCGCGCGATAGGCGTTTCGAGGGCGGATGGGACGCGGCGACAGGCCGCCGCCGCAGGTCGGGCAAACATTCTCAAGGACGCGGTGGACGCAGTCCGAGCAGTAGGTGCATTCGTAACTGCAGATCAGGGCGTCCCCGGAGTCCGGCGGCAGATCCCGATCACAGAGTTCGCAGTTGGGACGCAGTTCGAGCATGAAAATCCCCTGGCGGCGGCCCCGCCCGATATCGCGGGCGGCCGCCAGGGGAAATGACGTTTAAGCCTCGATTTCGGCCAAGCTCAGGGTCAGCCGTAGATGATCGAGATCGTCTCGGCCACGCAGGCGGGGCGTTCTTCGCCCTCGATCTCGATGGTGCACTCGTTCTTCATCTGCAGGCCGCCGGCCTTGGGCTCGACGCTGAGCAGCTTCTGGCGCATGCGCACCTTCTTGCCGACCCGCACCATGCCGGTGAAGCGGACCTTGTCGCAGCCATAGTTGATGCCGCGCGTCACGCCGGTGACGTGGAGGATGCCGGCGCCCAGCATCGGGATCAGCGACAGCGTCAGATAGCCGTGGGCGATCGGGCCGCCGATCTCCTTGGTGGCGCGCTCGACATCGACATGGATCCACTGATGGTCGCCGGTGGCTTCGGCGAACAGGTTGACCCGCTCCTGACTGATCTCGACCCAGTCCGAAACGCCGATCTCCTGACCAACCAGGCCGGCGATATCCGCATAGGCGACTTGCTTCATGGCGTTCTCCCAAACACGTCTTTTGCAAACAGTTGTTTGATTGATCCCATGGTCGGGCGTCTTGGGCAAGGTCAACCGGAAGGGGTGAGGCGATCGGGGAACCTTTGCCCGTCTGGCTCATTCTGACTTTGGCGGCGTCGTGTCTTGAGAGGGACTTGCTTGTTGAGGCGCTCGCCAATCGCTAGCGTCGACCCGTCACCCCGCCTCAGAAAGCCCTTGCCGCTTGCATTTCGACGACAGCGAGTTTCGCGCCCTTGCCGACAACATCCCAACGCTGTGTTGGATGGCCAATCCTGACGGCTATATCGTCTGGTACAATCGTCGTTGGTATGAATACAGCGGAACCACGCCCGAACAGATGGAGGGCTGGGGCTGGCAATCGGCGCACGATCCCGAAAAGCTGCCCATGGTCATGCAGCGCTGGCAGGCATCGATCGCCTCGGGCCTGCCGTTCGAAATGGTCTTTCCGCTGCGCGCCGCCGACGGCACGTTTCGCCCGTTCCTGACGCGCATCAATCCCACCTTTGACGAGACCGGCGCGGTGAAGCGGTGGTTCGGGGTCAACACCGATATTTCCGACCAGGTGAGGGCAGAGAAGGCCCTCGTGAAGAGCAAGGCCAGCTTCGACGTGCTGGCCGACACCATGCCGCAGATGGTCTGGTCCACCCTCCCTGACGGCCTGCACGATTACTACAATGCCCGCTGGTACGAGTTTACCGGCGTTCCCGAAGGTTCGACCGACGGCGAGGGCTGGAGCGGGGTGTTCCATCCGGACGACCAGGAGCGGGCCTGGTCGCTCTGGCGCCATTCCCTGGAGACCGGCGAGCCCTACGAGATCGAATATCGCCTTCGCCACCATTCCGGCGAGTATCGCTGGACGCTGGGGCGCGCCCTGCCGCTCAGGGGCGCCAACGGTGAAATCATCCGATGGTTTGGTACGTGCACCGATATCAACGACGCCAAGCGCCTCGACGAAGAGCGGTCGCTGGTCGCCAACGAGCTTAGCCATCGCATCAAGAACATCTTCTCGGTGATCTCGGGGTTGATCCACCTGTCCAGTCGCTCCTTCCCCGAGGCGCGGAACTTCGCCACCGCGCTGCGCGAGCGGGTGACGGCGCTGGGCCGGGCGCACGATTATGTGCGGCCCCACAGCGCGCTTTCGCGGCCGCATAACGACCTGACGACCCTGTTCGCCATGCTGACGGATCTGCTGGCGCCCTATCAGGAAGGCCATCGCATCCAGATCTCCGGCGAGGACGTCCCGATCGATGATCGCGCCGCCACGCCTCTGGCCCTGGTTTTCCACGAACTGGCGACCAATGCGGCCAAGTACGGCGCCCTGCGCGACGTCGACGGTCGGGTCGGCATCGCCGCGCGGATGAACGACGGCGTCTATGAGATGACCTGGACGGAAACGGGCGGTCCGCCGACGCAGGAGCCGACGCGTCTGAGCTTCGGCTCGAACCTGGCGCGGATCAGCGTGGAAGGTCAGCTGGGCGGGCAACTGGCCTATGACTGGCGCGTCTCGGGCCTTGTCGTAGCGATCAGCCTGCCGCGCGCGGCGCTGACCCGGCCAAGAGCCTGAGCCCTGCTGAGCTGAGTCAGGCGCTCGTGCGCGGGAACAGCATCATGTGCTTGGGCGCGGCGGCGTCTGTGACCTGACCGCGACGCAGGGCGGCGAACGCGATGACGTCGGAGGTGGTGGATTCGGTGACGGGCTTGCTGACCACGCCCAGCGCGCCGGGCACGTCCAGGCCCAGACGACCCGGGTTGGCGGTCATGAACACCACGGTCACGCCAAACTCGTTGGCCAGACGTCGGCCGATCTCGGGCCCGGTCTCGCCATCCCGCAGGTTTACGTCCACCAGGGCGATATCCGCGCGGTGCGCCAGGCGATAGGCCGCCGCGCTGTCCGGCGCGATGCCGACAACTTCGTGACCGCAGTCCTGGGCGGTAGCTTCCAGTTCCATGGCGACGAGGATCTCGTCTTCGACGACCAGTATGCGACTTGCCATTATGACCACTGATACAACTGGCTTGGACAACCAGTCCGGAGCGATTGGGTTCCCCACCTGACAACAATGTAATGTTGTTCTCGATCGGCAATAGCCACCGACTACTCAAACCGGTGACACGCGCCTAGCCATTTTCCGGGCTTCGTCAGCCGCCTGCGACCGCGTCCTTCGCCCAATAGGCGTCCCGGATCAGCCGTTTGTAGAGTTTGCCCGTCGCGTGGCGCGGCAGTTCCTGCATGAAGTCTATCCGGCGCGGCGACTTCACATGGCTGAGGTTTTCGCGGGCGAAGGCCATCAGTTCCTGGGCCAGGTCCGTCTGGTCGTCGGACCATTCCAGGGGCTGGATCACCGCCACGACCTTCTCGCCCATCTCGTCACACGGCGCGCCCACCACGGCGGCGTCGGCCACCTTGGGGTGGGTGATCAGCAGGTTCTCGATCTCCTGCGGATAGATGTTCACCCCGCCTGAGATGATCATGAAGCTCTTGCGGTCGGTCAGGTACAGATACCCTTCCTCGTCCACCCAGCCCACGTCGCCCAGGGTGGTCCAGCCGTGCTGGTTATAGCTCTCGGCCGTCTTTTCCGGGGCGTTGTGATAGTTCACCGCCGGGCCGTTGGCGAAATAGACGCCGCCCTCGGTGCGCGGCGGGACCGGATTGCCGTCCTCGTCGCAGATCCGCAGCTCGCCCAGCACGGCCTGGCCGACGCTGCCCTTGTGGGTCAGCCAGTTCTGGGAATTGATCCAGCAGAAGCCGTTGCCCTCGGTGCCGGCGTAGTATTCGAAGATCACCGGACCCCACCAGGCGATCATCTGTTCCTTGACCGGGACAGGGCAGGGCGCGGCGGCGTGGACGGCCGACTTCATCGATAAGACGTCGTACTTGGCGCGCGTCTCTTCGGGCAGTTTCAACATCCGCACGAAGTGGGTCGGCACGAACTGGCCGCAGGTGACCTTGTATTTTTCGATCAGGGCCAGCGCCGTCTCGGGATCGAACTTCTCCATCACGATCACCGTGCCGCCCAGCTTGTGGACACTCATGCACCAGCGCAGCGGGGCGGCGTGATAGAGCGGAGCGGGCGAGAGATAGACGCTGTCGCCACTGAAGCCGAACAGGCCCTGGGCCATCATCTGCAGGGCGTTGGGCGCGTCGATCGGGCCGCCGTTCAGGGCGGGCTTGACCCCTTTGGGCCGGCCGGTGGTGCCCGACGAATACAGCATGTCGGAGCCGGCGCTCTCATCGGCGATCGGGGTCTCGGGCATGGCCGCGCGGGCTGCCTCGAAGTCGGCATAGGGACCATGGGCGCCGCCCACCGTGTAGAGCCTCAGGCCCGGAATCATCGCCGCGATCTCGTCGATCATCGGTCCCATGGCGGTGGAGGTGATGAACACCTTGGCCCCGCAATCGGTCAGGATGTAGTGGGTCTCGGCAGGGGTCAGCTTGGTAGAGACGCAGACGAAATAGAGTCCGGCCCGTTGCGCCGCCCAGGTGATCTCGAAGAAGCGGGCGTTGTTCTCCATCAGGATGGCGATGACGTCGCCGGACTGAAGGCCCAGCGACCGGAACAGCTGCGCGCCCTGGTTCGACCGCGCGTCGAGCTGGCCGTAGGTCACCGTCTCGCCCGATCCGGCCATGACGTAGGCGGGCTTCTGGCCCTGGGACTGGGCGTGGATGTAGGGATGCATGTGCCGGGTTTCCTTAAGCCGCGACCGGGGTCTTGGCGTCCTGCAGGATCATCGCCGCGCCCTTTTCACCGATCATGATGGTGGGCGCGTTGGTGTTGCCCGAGACCAGGCGCGGCATGATCGAGGCGTCGACCACGCGCAGGCCTTCCACGCCTCGCACCCGCAGGCGGGCGTCGACCACGGCCATCGGCCCGGTCCCCATCTGGCAACTGCCGACCGGGTGATACAGGGTCGAGCCCGAGGCGCGGGCGTATTCCAGCAGCATCTCGTCGGTTTCGAAGCCCGGACCCGGGTTCATCTCGTGGTCCACATATTTGGCGATGGCCGGCTGGGAGCCGATCTTGCGCGCCCATTTCAGGCCGGCGATGGCGACTTCCTGGTCCAGCGGATCGGACAGGTAGTTGGCGAAGATCGCCGGATAGTCCGACGGATCGGCCGACTTGATGCGGATCCAGCCCCGGCTTTCCGGACGCAGCTGGCAGGGGGCGATGGTCATGCCCGGCGCGTCTTCCAGCTCCATCTTCTGCTGGTTGAACAGTTTCTCCAGATCCATCGTGGCCGGCAGGATGTGGAACTGGATGTCGGGTCCCGCCAGGTCAGGGCGCGACTTGCAGAACGCGGCCACGTGCGCCGCCGATAGCGTCAGCAGCCCCTTGCGGAACAGCACATATTTCAGGGCCTCCGCGGCCAGCGGAGCGCCCTTGCTCATGGCGTTGATCGACGGCGCGCCGGCTTTCAGGCGGTAGCGGACGCCGGTCAGATAATGGTCCTGCAGGTTCTCGCCGACACCGGGAACATCGGCCACCACGGCCACGCCATGCTGGCGCAGCAGCTCGCCCGCGCCCACGCCCGACAGCTGCAGCAGTTGCGGCGAGTTGATCGCCCCGCCGGCCAGGATCACTTCAGCGCGCGCCTTGGCGGTGCGCTTGACGCCGTTCTGGACGAATTCGACGCCGCTCGCGCGCTTGCCTTCGAAGGTCACGCGGCTGGCCAGGGCGTTGGTCTCGACCCGCAGGTTCGCGCGCTTCATGGCCGGATGCAGATAGGCGACGGCGGCCGAGCAGCGCGCGCCGTTCTTCTGGGTCACCTGGTACCAGGTGGCGCCCTCCTGGTCCTTGCCGTTCAGGTCGTCGTAGCGGGGAATGCCGGCCTGGTCGCAGGCCTCGACCAGGGCGTCGGAAATGACATTGCCGTCGCGCATGTCGGAGACGTTCAGCGGACCGCCGGTGGCGTGCAGGTCGCAGGCGCCGCGCTCCTGGTTTTGCGACTTGCGGAACCAGGGCAGGACGTCGTCCCAGGCCCAGCCTTCGCAGCCCAGCTGGCGCCAGTTGTCGTAGTCGGCGTCCTGGCCGCGGATGTAGAGCAGGCCGTTGATCGAGGAGGAGCCGCCGCAGCACCTTGCCGCGCGGCCAGACGTGCTGGCGGCCGCCCGTGCCGGGATCGGGCTCGGTGGTGTAGAGCCAGTTGACCTTGGGGTCCTTCAGGGTCTGGGCGTAGCCGACCGGGATGTGGATCATCAGGTTGGTAGTCGAACTGCGACAGGTTCTTCGTCGGTCGGTCATCGCCGCCGGCTTCCAGCAGCAGCACCTTGAAGCGACCGTTCTCCGACAGCCGCGCGGCCAGCACGCAGCCGGCCGAACCGGCCCCCACGACGATGTAGTCCGCCTCGATGATCGCGCTCATCGCTTCTCTCCCTTTCGCCGTCCGCGTGTCTCCGCGTGATCGACGTTCACTCACCATGCGCGGGTCTGGGCCGAACGCAAAGGCTCACCTTGCGTCAGTTGCCGTCGCGGCGCCGTTGGCGCGCCATTTTTACCCGCTATCGTTGCTCCAAAGAACGATGTTCCCGGGAGAAGAAGCGTGGATCTGATCAGCCAGACAGTGGTGGACGGCAAGGCCGGCCCCGGAGCGGGAACGACCTATCCCACCCTGCCCGACGTCGACCTCGCCGACATCTTCCGCTTCTCCAAGGGGCAGCCCTTCGCCGACTATGCGCGGATGCGGGCCGAGGCCCCGGTGATGTGGCACCCCGAGCCCTATGGCGGTCCCGGTTTCTGGGCGGTGACGCGCCATGAAGACGTGATGACCGTCAACGGTGATCCGACCACCTATTCCTCGCAGCGCGGCGGTATCCTGATGGCCATGGGCCCGCCCGACCGCCGTCACGCCCTGCTGTTCCGGGCGTCGATGGATACCATGATCAATCTCGACGCGCCGCATCACCTGCAGCTGCGTCGCGAGCACATGCCCTATTTCACCCCGTCCTATCTGCGCGGCATCACCGAGGCGGTGAAGGGCGAGGTCACCCGGCTGCTGGACGCCATGGAGCCGCTGCTGGAAGGCGGGGCCACCATCGACATGGTCGAGCACTTCTCATCCGTGCTGCCGCTCTTCACCCTGTGCGAGATCCTGGGCGTGCCGCCCGAGGATCGGCCCAAGTTCCTGACCTGGATGCACTATCTGGAGCGGGCCCAGGACCTGGCCGTGCAGCAGGCCGCAGCGCCGATCACCCCGACGCTGGAGCTCATGCAGTTCGTCATGGACTTCAACAACAACGTCGAGGAGATGTTCGACTACGGCCGCAAGATGCTGCTGAAGCGTCGCGAGGATCCGCAGAACGACCTGATGACCGCCATCGCCCGCGCCCAGGTCGACGGCGCGCTGCTGGCCGACGAATATCTCGACGGCTCGTGGCTGCTGATCGTGTTCGCCGGCAACGACACCACCCGCAACACCCTGTCGGGAGCCATGAAGCTGCTGACCGAGTTCCCGGACCAGCGCCAGGCCCTGATCGACGATCCCGGCCTGATGGGCGGGGCGGTCGACGAGTTCATCCGCATGGTCAGCCCGGTGATCTACATGCGCCGCACGGCGACGGCCGATGTCGAGCTGAACGGCCAGATGATCCGCGAAGGCGAGAAGGTCATCATGTATTACGGCGCGGCCAACCGCGATCCGGAGGTGTTCCCCAACCCCGACCAGCTGGACGTGAAGCGCCCCAACGCCGGCAAGCACATCGCCTTCGGCTACGGCCCCCACACCTGCATCGGCAAGCGCGTGGCCCAGATCCAGCTGGAGGAAGCCTATCGCCAGATCCTGGCCCGCTTCCCCGACCTGAAGGCGACGGGCGAGATGGAGATCGCGCCCAACAACTTCGTCCACGCGATCAGCAAGCTGATGGTCAAGCGGGGGTAAGTTCTAAACCCGATCTCCCCTGCGAAAGCCGGGGCCCAGATCGAACCCGCGAGCGTCGGAGATTTTTGATCGGCCCGTGGGCGCGTCATCCCCAGCCTCTCTGGATGAATCTGGGCCCCGGCCTTCGCCGGGGAGATCGGATGATGGGTGATTGCTCCTAATTCATACGCGTGTTTGACTGGTTGAAAATCAGGAGGAACCCCATGTCGCAGCCCACCTTCGAGACCCTGCTCTATGACGTCGAGGACGGGATCGCGACGATCACCCTCAATCGGCCCGAACGGATGAACGCCTTCACCGCCCGGATGATGAAGGACCTGATCGAGGTGTTCGACGTCACCGACGCCGACGACGACGTGAAGGTGGTGATCGTCACCGGGGCGGGCAGGGCGTTCTGCGCCGGGGCCGATCTGGGGGCCGGTGGGGCCACGTTCGATCGCACCTCGCAGCAGGACGCTGATCCGCGCGAGGCCAACAAGGTCAACGGCGTCTATCGCGACGGCGGCGGCCTCCTGACCATGCGCATCTACGAAAGCCTCAAGCCGGTCATCGCCGCCGTGAACGGCGCGGCCGTGGGCGTGGGCGTGACCATGCAGCTGCCCATGGATATCCGCCTGGCGTCGACCGACGCCAAGTTCGGCTTCGTGTTCGCCCGGCGCGGCATCAATCCGGAAGCCGCCTCATCGTGGTTCCTGCCGCGTCTGGTCGGGATGCAGACGGCGCTGGAGTGGTGCTACACCGGCCGGGTGTTCGGGGCGCAGGAAGCGCTGGACCGGGGACTGGTTCGTTCGCTGCATGCGCCGGAAGACTTGTTGCCCGCCGCCCGCGCCCTGGCTCGCGAGATCGCCGACAACTCGGCGCCCGTCTCGGTCGCCCTGACCCGCCAGCTGCTGTGGCGCATGGCCGGCGCGGATCATCCGATGGAGGCCCACAAGGCCGACAGCCGGGCCATCCAGGCGCGCGGCGCCGCCGCCGACGCCAAGGAGGGGGTCACCTCGTTCCTGGAAAAGCGCACGCCGGTCTATCCCGACAAGGTCTCGACCGACCTGCCCGATATCTGGCCGGCGTGGGGCGAACATCCGTTCAGCTGATACTTTTGGTCACGGTGGGGCGTTCCCATATCCAGGCAGCGCCCCGCCCGCCGCTCATCGGACGTTAATGACGATCTGGTCAGTTCAGGGTGACGGCTGATCCGACCGTCTGGATGACCATGAGCGAACCCGCGTCGATCACCCCGTTCGAGACTCCTGAGGCTCCCAGGCCGGCGGCGAAGTCGCGCGCGGCGCTGCTCAAGCGCCTGGCCGACGTGGTGTGCCTGCCGGCCAGCCGGGTGAACGCCTTTGAACGGGCGATGACGGCCGACCTGCTGGTCGAGATGCTGCGCGACGCGGTCACCGTGGAGCGCGAGAAGGTGGCCCGCCGCCTGGCCAATCTGGTCGAGATTCCGGGAACGCTGGTGCGACTGATCCTGCGCGACGAGCTGTCGGTGTCGCGGGCGCTGCTCGAGAATTCGCCGACCCTGGGCGACGCTGATCTGATCGACTGCGCCCGCAACGCGACGATCGAACACCGCCGGATGATCGCCGTGCGCCGGGGTGTGGGCGAGATGGTCGCCGACGCCCTGGTCGAGGCCGGCGAGGCGGACGGGCTAGTGGCGCTGCTGCGCAACGAGCTGCTACCTTTGGCCACCAGACCATCGAGAGCGTGGTGGCGATGACGCGCGACAACCCGCGCCTGATCCCGCTGCTGCTGCGCCGCGCCGAGCTGCGGCCCAGCCATGCCTATGTGATGTTCTGGTGGACCGACGCCGACGCCCGCAAGCTGATCCTCCAGCGCTTCGCCGTCTCGCGCGAGATCCTGCAGGACGCCGTGGGCGACCTTTTCGCCGTGGCCTCGGACGAGGGCTGGCAGGACCCGATGTCGCGCAAGGCCCTGCAGTTCATCGAGCGGCGGCAGCGCAACCGCGCCGCCATCGCCAAGAGCCCGTTCGACAGCCTCGACGACGCGATCGCCGCCGCCCAGAACGGCATGACCCGCGATATCGCCGAAGAGATCTCCTATCTTTCGGGCCTGAAGCCCATGACCGGCGCGAAGATATTCACCGATCCCGGCGGCGAGCCCCTGGCCATTCTGTGCAAGGCCACCGGCCTGCCGCGCGCGGCGGTGCGGGCGCTGTGGCGCGGACTTCGCCGGCCCGAAACCGACGCGAGCGGGGCCATGGCCCCGGCGCTGGACCGCGTGATGGCGGTGTTCGACATGATCGCCGTCGACCGGGCGCAGACTGTGCTGCGCTACTGGAACTGGTCGCTGTCCTCGGCGATGACCCCGGCGCTGCTGAAGGCCATCCGCGAGGGCGACGAGGGGGCGGTGGACGAATATTCGGTGCCCCAGCGCGCCGCGATGCTAGCGCTGTCGCGCGATTTTGGCCGCTAGATCAAATATCACTGAACGCATTGGGCGAGTGATCGGCCAAACTGGAGGAACTCAACCTCGATTGGCGCTCAAGCGCGGCCCGATGATCTGCCGCTGAACTTACCGATATTGCCGGTCCTGGATATTCTGGCTATCCACCCGGCGACTGGTTTTGGAATCAGGCTAAGAACACAAAAAACAGAATAACGACGGGCCAGAGCACCATGGATGATCAATCCGACCTCATCGAGATGACGGCGGGTATTGTTTCCGCCTATGTCGGCAACAACACCGTGACGACCGCGGATCTGCCCGCGCTGATCCAGCAGGTGCACCGATCCCTGGCCGCCATCGGCGGTCCGGCCGAGGTCGAGGCGGCCGCGCCGCGCGAGCCGGCCGTGCCGGTCAAGCGCTCGATCGCGCCCGACCATCTGGTCTGTCTGGAGGACGGCCGCAAGTTCAAGTCGCTCAAGCGCCACCTGCGGACCAAGTACAATATGAGCCCCGAGGACTACCGCGAGAAGTGGAACCTGCCCAAGGACTACCCGATGGTGGCTCCGAACTACGCCAAGGCGCGGTCCGAGCTGGCCAAGCAGATGGGCCTGGGCCAGGGCGGCCGCAAGCCGCCGCGCAAGGGCAAATAGCCGAGTCTGATCAAGCGCTTGCCGTTTCGGCGGCCTGAGTTTCAGCAACGCCCGTCATCCGAGTCCGGTGGCGGGCGTTTCGCTTGCTGATTGACTCTGTGGCGGAATCTTGTTGAGCGATGCGATTTTCGCTTGCCCGCGATTCGTTCCTTAAGCGATAGTGAATCGTCGTGATTCCAACGGCTTGTTAAGGAATCTGAAGATGAACGCGCAGCTGAGCGCATCGGCCACGGCGGCCCGCGCTCACCAGGAGATGTTCGCCTATTGGGCGTCACTCCGACGGGGGGCAGCCCTTCCGGCGCGTGCGGACCTGAACCCGCTCGGCATCAAGCGGATGCTGCCCACCGTCAGCCTGATCGATGTGGTCAACGCGCCGCGCGACTATCGTCTGCGCCTGGCCGGCACTGGTCTCTACGGTGTGTATGGCCGCGAGATCACCGGCAAGCGCCTGTCGGACGTCTACAACACCGCCGCCGCCGACTACTGGCGCAAGGAGCTGGACAAGGTGGTCGATGGCCGCCGCCCGGGCGTGGGCGTCCACAGCATGGCCTGGCGCGGCGCGCCCCACATGTCGATCCTGTGGCTGCGCCTGCCGCTGGCCAGCAACGGCAAGGATGTCGACATGATCCTGGGCTATGACGCGGTCATGGGCTCGCAGTCGTCGGAGCACGGCTTCAGCGGCATTCGGGCGGCTTAAAAGTCCATCCCATCCAGCGCGAAGCGTCGTCCTCGTCCTTCGACAAGCTCAGGATGAGGACGAGTGTCACCGCCGGGTCAGTCGAAACCTCATCCTGAGCCTGTCGAAGGACGAGGTTTCGCTCCGAGTCCGAGTGCCGGTCACCCCTCCAGAAACGCCTCGACCTCGCGCTTGCTCGGCATGGACGGCGCGGCGCCGGCCTTCTGCACCGACAGGGCGGCGGCGGCGTTGGCCATCTCGACGGCCTCGCGCAGGTCCATGTTGATCGACAGGCAGGCCGCCAGGGCGCCGCAGAAGCAGTCGCCGGCCCCGGTGGTGTCCAGCGCCTTGACCTTGCGGCCCTCGATCAGGAAGGCCTCGTCGCGCCGCACGCAGGCCACGCCCGAGGCGCCCAGGGTGACGATCACGGTCTGGTCGGGCCGGCTCATCAGCTTGCGCGAGGCGCGCGACACCTCTTCCAGCCGCACCGGCTCGACGTCGAGCTTGGCGTAGGTGGCCAGTTCGGTCTGGTTGAGGATCAGGATGTCGGTCAGCGGGAACAGCGCCGCGCCCTGCGGCAGGGCCGGGGCGGCGTTGAGGATGCGCAAGGCGCCCTTGGCGGCCCCGACCCGGAACAGGGTCTCGATGGCCTGGGCCGGCGATTCCAGCTGGCTGAGCAGCACGCGCTGGCCCTCCAGCGGGGTGGCGCTCACATGCTGCGGCGTGATCGCGGTATTGGCCCCGCCGGTGACGACGATCATGTTCTCGCCACTGGACCCGACCCAGACATGGGCCTGGCCGGTGGGCACGGTGGCCAGCTCCAGCACGTCGGCCACCTGCACGCCATAGCCGGCCAGCTTGGCCTTCAGGCTGGGGCCGCTGTCGTCCTGGCCCACTGCGCCCATCAGGCGGGTCGGCGCGTTCATCCGCGCGGCGGCCACCGCCTGGTTGGCGCCCTTGCCGCCGGGAAACAGCTCCAGCGAGAGCCCGGCCACGGTCTCGCCGGGACGCGGCAGGTCGTCGACCCGTGCGACAGCGTCCAGATTGATGGACCCCAGGACAAAAACGCTCATGGCCTGACCTTTATCCCCCAGCCCCACGCTGGAAACTTTCAACAAGGCTTCCTGCGACGAGTCGCCAGCCATCCACCAGTACGAAGAAGATCAGCTTGAACGGCAGGCTGATCGTCGCCGGCGGCAGCATCATCATGCCCATGCTCATCAGCACGCTGGCCACCACCAGGTCGATGACCAGGAACGGGATGAACAGCAGGAAGCCGATCTCGAAGGCGCGCTTCAGCTCCGAGATCATGAACGCCGGGGTCACCACCTTCAATGGGGTGTCCTGGGCGGTCTTGGGCTTGGGGATCTTGGACAGGCGCACGAACAGGGCCAGGTCCTCGCGGTCCACCTGCTTGAGCATGAAGGCCTTCACCGGACCGCCGGCCGCCTCGAACGCCTCGGGCAGCTCCATCTGCTTGTCCAGCAGCGGCTTGACGCCCAGGTCGTAGGACCGCTCGAACGTCGGGCCCATGACGATGGCGGTCAGGAACAGGGCCAGGCTGATAATCACCGGGTTGGGCGGGCTCTGCTGCACGCCGATGGCGGTGCGCAGCAGGCCCAGCACCACCACGATCCGCACGAACGAGGTGGTCATGATCACGATCGACGGGGCCAGCGACAGCACGGTCAGCAGGCCGACCATCTGGACGACGCGCTCCGAAAGGCCCGCGCCGGTGCCCAGATTCACATTGATCGCCGACTGGGCCAGGGCCGCGGCCGGTAGCACCGCCGTGGCGAAGGCCGCCAGCACCGAGATCACGGCGGCGCGGCGCAGGTCTTCGGCCCGGGCTCCCGTGATGGTTTTGAAAAGGTCGCGCATCAGACCACGGGCTCCGGAGCGGGCAGCGGGGAGGGCGCCATGACAGAGACGGGGGCCGCCGCCTTGGGGCCCCAGTCCAGCAGCTTGCCCTCGCCCAGCAGCATCAGGCGCTCCTCGCCGTCCAGGCTGAAGATCACCAGGCGGCGGGTGGGGTCCAGGGCCAGGCTCTCGACCACCCGCAGGCGACGCACCTGCCGGGCGTGGACCATCCGCGTCAGGGCGTCGGGGCCAAAGCGCCGCAGGGCGTAGGCCGCCAGGCCGATCAGGCCCAGCGTGACGCCCAGGGCCGCGATGGCGCGAATGAATTCGACGATGGGCATGGCGCCTGGAGGGGGCTGGAGACGAGACAAGATGGCGCAGGCAAATGCCTCGCCAACACTGGTGTGCCTGACGCTTCTTAATGCCGGATTAACCCTGTTTCTTCACCATGATCGCCATGGGTCCCGATGACATTCCCCTCTTTGGCATGCTCAAGAGCCGGCTGGGCTATCTGTCCGACCGGCAGAAGCTCATCGCCCAGAACGTGGCCAATGCCGACACCCCCGGCTATCAGCCGCGCGACCTGAAGGCCTACAGCTTCCAGGCCTCGCTGATGAACCAGAGCGCCGGCGCGGGCGCGCCCTATCGCGGCGGCCGCGCGGTTCCGCCCGGCGGCGTGCAGATGATGGCCACCTCGTCCACCCACATGGCGCCGTCCAACGCGCCCAGCGCCTGGCGGTCGACGGCGGGCGCGGATTCCGAGGTCACCCTCGACGGCAATGCGGTCACGCTCGAGGACCAGATGCTCAAGATGACCGACGCGCGCATGAACTATGACGCGGCGATCACCTTCTACCAGAAGTCGCTTTCCCTGCTGCGCATGGCGTCGCGCAGACCCAATAGCTGAGGACGAAGGCCATGCCCGAGATCAAGTCCCAGTCGCTGGCGACCATGGCGGTGGCCGCCTCGGCTCTCCGCGCCCAGCAGGGGCGCATGCGGATCATCGCCGAGAACCTGGCCAACGCCAACTCGACCGCGCGCACCGCCGGCGGCGACCCCTATCGTCGCCAGGTTCCGGTGTTCCAGCCCACCCGGGTGCAGGGCGCCGAGGGCGTGCAGATGGTGCGCGCCGAGGGCGACCAGAGCGACTTCAAGACCGAATATGATCCGGGCAATCCGGCCGCCGACGCCAAGGGCTACGTCAAGCTGCCCAACGTCAATTCGCTGGTCGAGGCCCTGGACATGAAAGAGGCGCAGCGCGCCTACGAGGCCAACCTCAACGTCATCGAGACGGCGCGCGCCATGGAATCGCGCACCCTCGACATCCTGCGCAAGTAAGGGCTGACCCATGATCACCGCGCTCGCCGCCGCCAAGGCCTACGCTTCTCAAGGCGCCATGTCGGTCGGCAATATCGGCTCGATCGGCGGCGGCGAAGCCGCCAAGGGCGGGATCAACTTCGGCGACCTGCTGAAGTCGACCATGAACGACGTCACGGCCGCCTCGAAGAACGCCGAACACAAGGTCGCCCAGCAGGTGGCCGGCAAGGCCGAACTGGTCGACGTGGTCACCGCGATCTCGTCGGCCGAGGCCAGCCTGGAAACGGTGATGGCCGTGCGCGACCAGGTGATCTCGGCCTATCAGGAAATCATGCGGATGCCGATCTAGGGTAGGGCTCCGGCCGGCGCTCGGGCGATCGCCTCGCCCGCGAGATCGAGGTTTGGCTCCCATCTCGGGAGAGGACTTTTCCGGCGGACACCAGACTTTTCCATCCCAGGAAGGCGAGGCCATCCGGCATGAAGCCGGTTGAGAGTGGGCCTTTTTAGAGACCCACGGTTGTTCGCGTACACGTTGCGGACGGAAACCTGACGTTAAGTTAGGCTGTCTAACGTCGTTATCCATTGGGGGATCTCGCGCGGCGCGCGCATTCAGAAATCTGGTGGGTAATGATATGCAACGTACAAAGAAGCCTGGATTACAGGTAACCTGGCTGGAGAGCGCCCTGTTCGCCGCGCTCCTGCTGACTTTGGGCATGATCGCGTTCACGCTGACGCGGTAATGGCCCTGTAGATGAAGCCGCCGATCCCCGCCTCCGGACTTTTCAGACCGGCGAGAACGGGGATCGACGGCTTTTCATCCCCGTTCTTTCCAGAACAAAATTCAGTCCGATCAGTGGCTTGAAAATAAAACGATCGCGCCAATCCTCCGCGCTGAAACCTCCCGCATAATCAATCTCACCTGACAGCACGGGAAGGGCGCACGTACGGCGACCGTTGCGGCTGTCAGGGGTGGTCGAGCGGGGCCACCGTTCGGGCGAATGCCCGGGCGGCCGGTTTAAAGAGAGGATGGGGGACGTAAACCCATCCATCGGGGATCGGCCAAGGTCCCCGCCCGTCCGAAGGTTCGTTCCGGGTCCTCCGGAATCGGCGAGGCTGCAGCTTGAGGGCTGGGTCCGTCGCGAGGAGGGCTGCCCGGATGGGGTGCAAAGGGTTGAACGAGACCCGCGCGTGCCGGCCAGAGGGATAACGATCACGCGGAGCGTTCGTCTTCGTCGAAACGGTATTTAGAAACACAATCATCCGGGCGAGGCCCGGACGCTCCGCGACCCTTCCCACTAACTCGGCGGTTTTCCGCGCGAGGCTGCGAGGTCGTGTCCGCCAGACTTGCCCCCACCTGACCTGCTTTGCAGGTCGTCCGCCCCCGTAGGGGGCAGATGAAGGGCGCTGATCTCATCTTCCCCCTCCGGGGGAAGACGGTCGCGAAGCGACCCGTAGGGGGCAAGTCGCGCGCCTAGAACCCCGCAAAGAACCGCTGATCCACCGTCAGCAGGCCATGGGTGATCGCATAGATGCTGGTCCACAGCACGGCGTTGGCGACGACCATCACGAACACGGTCAGGCCCAGCGGCCACGCGTTGTCATTGCGGCGACGCTTGCTGCGGGCGTCGAACGGGGCGGACTGCAGGGACGTCGCCATCTGTGATCTCCGATTAACCACAACAGGATCGAGATCGAGTCGGTTCCCAACCAGTGCGACATTCGCCGCGCGCCGCCTTGTCGCACCCGGGCTTTGCGTCCGCCGCGATCCGGGCCAGGGTGGGGGCCGCGCCGTCGGAGACCGCATGACCGCCATCACCCTCGACCAGATCGGCAAGACCTATGGCGGCGCGCCGGTGCTGCGCGACGCCAGCCTGAGCATCGCCGGGGGGCAGTTCGTGGCCCTGGTCGGCGGATCGGGCGCGGGCAAGACCACCCTGCTCAAGACCATCAACGCCCTGATCGCGCCGACCACGGGGCGAGTGCTGATCGACGGCCAGGATGTGGCCGGTCAGCCGGCCCCGGCCCTGCGCCGCCGCATCGGTTATGTCTTCCAGGAGGTGGGCCTGTTTCCCCACATGACCGTGGCCCAGAACATCGGGATCACCCCCAGCCTGCTGGACTGGCCGGCCGAGCGGATCGCCGCGCGGGTCGAAACCCTGCTGGATCTGATCGACTTGCCGCGCGACGTCGCCCAGCGCCTGCCGGCGGCCCTGTCGGGCGGTCAGCGTCAGCGGGTGGGCGTGGCCCGGGCCCTGGCGGCGCAGCCCTCGATCCTGCTGATGGACGAGCCGTTCGGAGCGCTGGACCCCGTGACCCGCGTCGCCCTGGCCGAAGACGTTCGCCGCCTGCACGAGACCCTGGGCCTGACCACGGTGATGGTCACCCACGATGTCGGCGAGGCCCTGCTGCTGGCCGACCGGATCGTGGTCATGGCCGCTGGCGCGATCATTGCCGACGATACGCCGACGGCCCTGCTGACTCGCACTCACGCCGATCCGCGCGTCGCCGACCTGATCGACGCCCCGCGCCGGCAGGCCGAGAAGCTGGCGGCGCTGTCGCGGGGAGGGGCGGCCCATGGATGATCGCCTCAACCAGGCCTTGGCCCTGCTGCCCGAGCGGCTGGGCTGGCACGTGGCCCTGTCGGCCGCCGCCCTGGCCCTGGGTCTGCTGATCGCCCTGCCGCTGGGCGTGCTGGCGGCGCGCAACCCCCGCCTGCGCTGGATATCGCTGTCGCTGGCGGGACTGGTGCAGACCATTCCCAGCCTCGCCTTGCTGGCCCTGTTCTTCCCGCTGCTGCTGCTGCTGTCGGGTCTTTCGATGAAGGTGCTGGGCCACGGCTTTTCGGCCCTGGGCTTTCTGCCGTCGCTGCTGGCCCTGACCCTCTATTCGATGCTGCCGATCCTGCGGAACACGGCGGCGGGTCTGGGCGGGGTGGATCCCGCCGTGGTCGAGGCGGCGCGGGGCGTTGGCATGACCGACCGCCAGCGGCTGCGGCGGGTGGAGCTGCCGATCGCCCTGCCGGTGATCATGGCCGGGGTGCGGACGGCGGCGGTGTGGACCATCGGCGCGGCCACCCTCTCGACCCCCGTCGGCCAGACCTCGCTGGGCGACTACATCTTTTCAGGGCTGCAGACCGAGGACTGGGTGGCGGTGCTGGTCGGCTGCGCGGCCTCGGCGGCGCTGGCCATGGTCGTCGACCAGTTGCTGGGCCTGATCGAAAGCGGCGTCGGACGGCGCGAGCGAAGGCGCTGGATCGCCGGCGTCGCGGGTCTGGCCGTCGGCCTGATCGCTGCGCTCGCGCCCCTGGCCGGGGCCGCCCTGAGTACGGGCCAGGCCAGCTATGTGATCGGCGCCAAGAACTTCTCCGAGCAATATGTGCTGGCCGAGCTGATGGCCGGCCGGCTGGAGGCCCGGGGCGCGCGGGTCGAACGCAAGATCAACCTCGGCTCGGCCGTGGCCTACCGCGCCTTGGCGGCCGGCGAGATCGACGCCTATGTCGACTATTCCGGCACCCTCTGGGCCAATGTGCTGGGTCGCAAGGACAATCCCGGCCGCCAGGCGGTGCTGGACCAGCTGCGCACCGGTCTGAAGACCCGCGACGGCGTCGTGCTGCTGGCGCCGCTGGGTTTCGAGAACGCCTATGCCCTGGCCATGCGGCGTGACACGGCCCAGAGGCTGGGGATCAAGACCCTGGCCGATCTGGCCGCCAGGGGCTCGGGCCTGACCATGGGCGGCGACCTGGAATTCTTCTCGCGTCCTGAATGGAAGAGCGTCGAGAGCGCCTATGGCCTGAGCTTTAAGGCCAAACGCCAGTTCCAGCCGACCTTCATGTATCGCGCCCTGGGCTCGGGCGAGGCCGATGTGATCTCGGCCTTTTCCAGCGACGGGCGGATCGCGGCCGATGACCTGATCCTGCTGGGCGATCCCAAGGGCGCCCTGCCGCCCTATGACGCGGTGATCCTGGTCTCGCCCAGGCGGGCGGGGGACCGGCGGCTGGTCTCGGCCCTGTCGCCGCTGGGCGGGACCATCGACGTCAAGGCCATGCAGGCGGCCAACTACGCGGTGGATCGCGACACCGGCAAGCTCAGCGCGGCGCAGGCGGCGAAGATGCTGGAGGGGAAATAGAACGCTCAGACGTTCAGGTCACGCCCGGCAGATCGCTGGTCGCCGCGACGACCGCGCCCGAGCGGACCAGCCGGTTGGCGGCTTCCATGTCGGGGTGGAAGTGCCGGTCGTCATCCAGATGCGGCACCTGCTTGCGGACCAGGCCCCGCACCGCCTCCAGCACCTCGCTGGACCTCAGCGGCGCGTGAAAGTCGCAGCCCTGAACCGCCGCCAGCAGTTCGATGCCGATCACCGCCGTGGCGCTCTCGACCCTGGCCAGCAAGCGCCGCGCGCGCTCGGCGGCCATGGAGACATGGTCTTCCTGGTTGGCCGAGGTGGGGATCGAGTCGACGCTGGCCGGATAGGCCTTCTGCTTGTTCTCCGACACCAGGGCGGCCGCGGTGACCTGCGGGATCATGAAGCCGGAGTTCAGGCCCGGCCGGGGCGTCAGGAAGGCGGGCAGGCCCGACAGGGCGGGGTCGACCAGCATGGCGATGCGGCGCTCGGCGATCGAGCCGATCTCGCACACCGCCAGGGCGATGATGTCGGCGGCGAAAGCCACCGGCTCGGCGTGGAAATTGCCGCCTGACAGGGCCTCGTCCGTATCGGCGAAGATCAGCGGATTGTCGGAGACCCCGTTGGCCTCTAGCGCCAGGGTGTTGGCGGCCTGGCGCAGGATGTCGAGGGCGGCGCCCATCACCTGCGGCTGGCAGCGCAGGCAATAGGGATCCTGCACCCGCTCGTCCTCCTTCAGGTGCGAGGCGCGGATGGCCGAGCCGGCCATCAGGGTTCGCAGAGCGGCGGCGGTCTCGATCTGGCCGGCATGGCGGCGCAGCAGGTGGATGCGCGGATCGAACGGCGTGTCTGAGCCCTTGGCCGCCTCGGTCGACAGGGCCCCGGTGACCAGGGCCGACTGGAACAGCAGCTCGGCCTCGAACAGTCCGGCCAGGGCATTGGCGGTCGAGAACTGGGTGCCGTTCAGCAGGGCCAGGCCTTCCTTGGGGCCCAGCACCAGCGGCGTGAGGCCGGCCTCGGCCAGGGCCTGGGCGGCGGGGAGGCGGGCGCCGTCGACGAAGATCTCGCCCACCCCGATCATGGCGGCGGCCATGTGGGCCAGCGGCGCCAGATCGCCCGAGGCGCCGACCGATCCCTGGCAGGGGATCACCGGCGTCAGGCCCTGGACCAGCATGGCTTCCAGCAGTCTGGCGGTCTCCACCCTGATCCCGGACGCGCCCTGCGCCAGACTGGCCAGCTTCAGGGCCATCATCAGGCGGATCACCGCAACCGGCGACGGCTCACCCGTGCCGGCGGCGTGCGACAGGACGATATTGCGCTGCAGGGTCTCCAGATCCGCGTCGCCGATCCGCACGCTGGCCAGTTTTCCAAAGCCGGTATTGATGCCGTAGACCGGCTCGCCCTTGGCCAGGATGCGCTCCACGGCCTTGGCGCTGGCCTCGATCACGGGCCAGGCGGCGTCGGGCAGCCGGGCGGGGGCGCCGCGATAGACCTTTTTCCATTCGACGAGGAACACCTCGCCCGGATGCAGCACGACCATGGCCTGGAGACCCTTCAACCGAGACTGGACTGCTTGTGACCCGTCCTAATATGTATAGACATATTGAGGGCGGCCACCCGTGTCCAGCCGCCGCCCTCGGGGAGAGGTCTGGCGTGAGCAAACCCGTGTCGCTGCACCAGCGCATCCGTGGCGACATCGAGGATCGTATCCGCTCGGGCCAGTGGCCTCCGGGGCATCGCGTGCCGTTCGAGACCGAGCTGATGGCCCAGTATGGCTGCGCCCGGATGACGGTGGGCAAGGCGATGTCCGCCCTGGTCGAGGCCGGACTGATCGTTCGGCGCAAGCGGGCCGGCTCGTTCGTGGCCCGGCCTAGGGTGCGCGCGCCGGTGCTGAACATCCCCGACATCCAGTCGGCGATCCTGGCGCGGGGCGACGCCTACGTCTTCCGCCTGCTGTCCAGCACGGTGCGCGCGGCCCGTTCCGACGCGGCCGAGGAGCTGGAACTGGCGGCCGGCGGCGGACTTCTGGAGCTGGAGGGCGTCCATGACGCCGGCGGCCGGCCCTTCGCGCTGGAGCGGCGCCTGATTAGCCTGAAGGCCGCGCCGGCCGCCGCGAGCGCCGATCTGGCGGTCAGTCCGCCGGGCGGCTGGCTGCTGGAACACGTCGCCTGGACCGAGGCGGAGAGCCGGATCAGTGCGGTCAATGCCGACGCCCAGGTGGCCGCTCTGCTGGATCTGGACGAAGGCGCGGCCTGCCTGGTGGTCGATCGCCGCACCTGGCGCGGCGACGAGCATGTCACCCGCGTGCGGCAGGTGTTTCCCGGCGAGGCCTATGATCTGGTGGCGCGGTTCGGGCCCGGCCAGGGCGACTAGACGCCCTTGCCCGAGGCCAGCGGGCTCATCAGCCGACGGCTGTCGCTGGAGGTCAGGCGGCCGCTGGCGTCGAACTCCAGCGTGGTCAGGCGCAGGATCGACAGGGCGCTGGCGTCGACGCTGACCCAGCGCAGGCGCTGGCCGCCGCCGGGCAGGGTCTCGCGCACCGAAGGCTCGCCCAGTTGCTTGACGGCCTGCTGCGGGGTGCGGGGGGCGTCAATGAGCGGCGAGGCCTGGGCGATGGCGTGGGCCGGGGCGCCCGACAGGCAGGCGATCATCGCCAAGGCGAGAAGGGCGCTGGTCTTGCGGTGCTTCATGGGCGGTCCCCTCCGCGAACTCGGCTGAGAAGACCGCAAACCGCCGCCGAAAGCAAATTACGGAGGGGCAATGAAAGGGCCGCGACGCCGGGATCGTCGCTCCCCCTCGCCACCCCTAAGCCGACTTCAGGCGCCAGTAGGTCGCGTAGCGCTCATGGGCGATGCGGTGATACGGGATCATCCGAACCGGCTGGCCGTCGGCCGAGGCGATGGTGAATTCCAGCGGTCGATCGCCGGCGCGCACGCTGCCGGCGATGGCTTCGGGGACCCCGGCCAGGACCGGCGCCTCGAACGGGGCGCTGTTATAGGTCCCGTATTTCCGTTCGTTGACGACGATGTCGGCGCCCGGCGCCAGTCCCTCGCGACCCAAGGCCCCGGCGAGCACCAGGGGGCCATAGGTGAAGGCGACGATGTCAGGCGCGGCGGGCGCCCTCTCGACGGCCACCTCCATCCGGAGGCGCAACTCCACCTCGTCGCCGTTCCGCCAGGTGCGGGACACCTCGACATAGCTGCCGGGCTTGTCGGATCGCACGGCTTCGACGCCGTTGATCAGGACGATGGCCCCACGGCTCCAATGGGGATGGCGCAGTTTCAGCGTCGCGCTTGTCGGCTTTTGAACCGTCCAGCGCAGCGTTGTCTTCGGCGTCTCCGGGAAGGTCGTGACCTGGGTGAGAACAGCCTGCTTTTCCGCCCACTTCACTGAGGACGGCACGAAGAGGTTCACATAGATGGCGTCGTCTTCCCGGAAGTAGATCGAGTCACGGTATTTGACGTGGTTCTCCATGCCGGTGCCGGTGCAGCACCAGAATGAATCCTCCGGCGTATGGTACAGCTTCATGTAGCCGGGGCGGGCGCCCTGGAAGTAGGTCGCCATGCCCGTGTCGGGGTCCTGCGAGGCCAGGATCCCGTTGTAGAGCGTGCGCTCATAATAGTCGGCATAGGCCGCCTGCGGGTCCTGCAGGAACAGGGCGCGGGTCAGCTTGAGCATGTTGTGCTGGCAGCATGTCTCCGAGCCCTTGGCCGAAAAGACGTGGTCGGCGAAATTGGCCATCGGGAAGAAGTGTTCATTGTCGCCATGGCCGCCGGTGGCGAAGGCGCGCGTCAGCGCCACCGTCTTCCAGAAGAAGACCGACGCGTCGCGGTACTCAGGCTTGCCCGTGACTTCCCAGACCCGTTGGTAGCCGATGATCTTGGGCAACTGGGTGTTGGCGTGCAGGCCGTCCAGCGTGTCGCGACCCCGGGCCAGCGGCGCCAGGGTCGCCTTCTGGGAGAACCGCTCGGCGAGCTGGCGGTACTGGACATCGCCGGTCATCGCATAGAGGTCGGCGAAGACCTCATTCATCCCGCCGTGCTCGGTCTCCAGCATGGTCTCGAACTGCGCATCGCTGAGCGGCGCGGTCGCCGCCACCGCCCAATCGGCGAACCGGATCAGCACCGCGCGGGCGGTTTCGCTGTCGGTCAGCACCGTCGCGTCGCGCAGGCCGGCATAGACCTTGTGCAGCGTGTACCAGGGCACGCCCGTGATCTTCTCGCCGCGCAGGTGCGCCGAGACCAGGGCCGGACCGTCCGGGAAGGCGCAGACCAGGCCGCTGCCGGCCGCCTTCTGACACTCGGCCAGTTCGCGCGCGATGTATTCGGTCCTGGCCTTGAACCGTACGTCGCCGGTGGAGCGATAGGCCAGGGCGCAGGCGGACAGATAGTGGCCAAGCGTGTGGCCGTGACAGTTGATGTCGGCCCAGGTGGCCTCTGACTCCCAGCCGCCATAGATCGGAGCCCTGGGCTTGAGGCCCGCATTGACGCGGAAGTTATGCAGCAGGCGATCGGCCTGCAGGGACAGCAGATAGGCCTCTGTCTTGCGTTGGGCGTGGAGGAACGGACCCTCATCCAGGGTCACATCGGCAAGATCGAAGGCGCGCAGTTTCGCGGTAGGTCGCTCCGATCGCTCATCGAACGTCAGCGCCGACGCCGGCAGCGCCATGAAGCTGAAGGCTCCCGCAACAACAGCGCCTGTCCCCGCGACGAACCCGCGTCGGGAATGATACGCACAGCAGTTGTCGGTCATCACGGCGCCCTAATGCTCGATATTGGTTTTGTCTGAGTTATGGTAGCGCCATCATCTCGAGTTGCGAAGCGCTGAAGTCTGAGCGATCCGCACTGGCCGGCTGATTCCGATGCTGACGAGCAGGATGGCGATTGCAGGGCTCAAGGCAAGCCTAACAGCCTCTCGCGCCAGGGCGAATTCGCCACGCCGGCGCGCCGCCCCTCAGGATGTCAGAGGGCGCGCTTCGCCGAAGCCGCATGCCCTTGGTTGACGGTATGTTTTGTCAGAGTAAATGTGTCGGCGTGATGGAGTGTGGGGCGAAGATGGCGATGAAATGGGCGATGCTGGCCTTGATGGGCGCGATGTCACTCGCAACGCCCACGGCGGCGAACGAGGGCGCCAACAGCCTTCCGGGCTCCAACCCCATTGTGCGTGACAAGTTCACGGCCGATCCCGCGCCGCTGGTCGTTGGCGATCGCCTGTATCTCTATGTCGGCCACGACGAGGCGCAGCGCGACGAAATGTTCAATATGCGCGAGTGGCTGGTCTACTCGACGACGGACATGAAGACCTGGACGTCCTATCCGCCGATCATGAAGGCCACGGACTTCAAGTGGGCCAAGAAGGACGCCTGGGCGTCGCAGACCATCCAGAAGAACGGAAAGTTCTACTTCTACGCCGCTGTCGAGCACGACAACACCCACCCCGGCAAGGCGATCGGCGTCGCGGTTTCTGACCGGCCGACCGGGCCGTTCGTGGACGCCCGGGGCAGCGCCCTGATCTCCAACGACATGACGCCCAAGGGAACCCATAGCTGGGAAGACATCGACCCCACGGTGTTCACCGATGACGACGGGACGACCTGGATCGCCTGGGGCAATCGGCAGGCCTACATCGCCAAGCTGAAGCCAAACATGACCGAAATCGACGGTCCCATTACGGAAATCACCCCGCCGCATTTCGAGGAAGGGCCCTGGCTGCACAAGCGCGGCGGCCTCTACTATCTGACCTATGCCTCGCTCGACCGCTCGACCCAGCGGGACGAACACGTGTCCTACGCGACCGCCCCGGCCATCACAGGGCCGTGGACCTATCGCGGCCAACTGACCGGGCCCGGGCGGTACAGCTTCACGATCCATCCCGGCATCGTCGAGTTCAAGGGCGACTGGTACATCTTCCTGCACAATGCGGCCCTGGCGATCGGGGATCAGAACGGCGCGATCGGTCGTCGCGCGGTGACGGTCGAGCGCCTTCACTACAATGCCGACGGGACCCTTCAGCCCGTCGTGCAGACCGAGGCGGGGATCGCGGCTCCCGCGCGCTGAGAATAACAACACGGTCCAGGTCGCCTGACGGCGGCCGGCGCGGAGCCGTCCTTGCTCAAAGGCGGCCGATCAAGATTGAACCAAGGGTGGGATGGCGGACATGAAGATCTTGATCGGCGCGGCGCTGGCGGTGCTTGCCGTCTCTTCGGCCCAGGCCCAGGGCGACCCGCTGGCGCCGACGGCGCGCTGGAGCGCCAACACCGCCGGCCACGCGCAAACCCCGCCCATGGGCTGGAGCAGCTGGAACGCCTTCGCCACCGATATCGATGAGGACAAGATCCTCGGATCGGCAAAGGTGCTCGTGGACGCCGGACTGGCCCAGAAGGGCTATCGCTACGTCAATATCGACGACGGCTGGTGGCTGCGGCGGCGCGTCAGCGACCGCCAAATGGTTATCCGCTCCGAGCGCTTCCCGTCGACGCGGCGCGAAGGCGGCTTGCCGTCTTTCCGGCCCTTCACGGACCGACTGCACGCCATGGGCCTGAAGGCCGGCATCTATTCGGATCTCGGCCGCAACACCTGCTCGCAGGCCTATTCGCCCGACGAGACCGACCTGCCAAAAGGCTCCGTCGAGGAGCGCGAGGTTGGGCTGTACGGACATATCGACCAGGACATCGCCCTTTATTTCACCGACTGGGGCTTTGACTTCATCAAGGTCGACGGGTGCGGCCTGCGGGCCTTCTCCGCCGAGGCGGACAAGGTGCGCTCGGGCAAGTACCGCGAACTGAAACCCATTCTCGACATGGACTCGGTGGCCCGGTCGAACATTCCGGCGGTGCAGTCACTGTTTCGGCAGATCAATGCGGCCTTGGTCCGCAACAATCCCGACGGCGACTTCCTGCTGTCGCTCTGCATCTGGGGCGCGGGCAATGTTCGCGCTTGGGGAAAGGACTTCGGCGGCCTCTCGCGAACCAGCGACGACATCAACCCCACGTGGGGACGACTGCTGACCAACTTCGACAGCGCCGCCAAGCGCGCCTTCTATGCGCATCCCGGCTCGTGGAACGACCCGGACATGCTGTTTATCGGCAAGGGTGACTTCGACGCCGACCACCTGACCGAGGCGCGGTCCCACCTGACGATGTGGGCCATGATCAATGCGCCGCTGTTGATCGGCATGGATCTGCGGACCGCGCCCGAGCCGCTGCTGAAGATCCTGGGCAATGCGGAGGTTATCGCGGTCAACCAGGATCCCGCCGGGCATCAGGCCGTGGTCGCCTTCGACAGCGAGGAGGTTCAGACCTTCGTCAAGACCTTGAGCACCGGCGACAAGGCCGTCGCCATCTTCAATCGCAGCGCGGCGGCCATGGATGTCGATCTGACGGCCGCCCAGATGAAGTTCCGCAACGACGGCGACATCACGCTCGTGGATCTGTGGACGGGGCGCGCCCAGAGCTTCCGCGACGTGGTCAAGCTGCGCCTTCAACCCCATGAGACGCTGGTCTTCAAGGCCAGAGGCCCGCGCCTGCTGGCTGACGGGCTGTATCTTTCCGAGCAGCCCGGCAACGTCAATCCGGCGGTCGACGGCGTCGTGCATCCCGCTCCGGATCCGACCATCCATCGTTCGGCCTTCGGCTGGCAAGGCACGCGCGGGAGCGGCGACCGGCCCATCTACGCCGGCTGGGGCGGGGCCCTGCCAGACAGCGCGCCCTATGGTGAGGCCCTGCGCGTCAGCGGCAAGAAGTTCGAGGCCGGCGTGGGCGTCCTGGCCAATTCACGGCTGGAGGTGCGCAACCAGGGCTATGGCCGCTTCACGGCCACTGTGGGGGTCAATGACTCCGCGCGCGACAGCCGTCACGCCACGACGTTTACGGTCTATGGCGATGGCAAGGTTCTGGCCGTCAGTCGTCCGCTAAAGTGGGGCGCCGAAGGCCAGCAGATCACCGCCGACGTCTCCGGCGTCAAGATCATCGAACTGGTGGCGCGGGCGCCCACAGACGATGCCGCCACGCTTCCCGTGACCTGGGGCGAGGCCGCGCTGCACCAGCGTTGACGCGCTGGCCAACGCGGCCAAGGCGTTCAGAACGCCAGCGGTGTGCTGGTGGCGGCGGCCGGTTGCGCGCCCTTGGCCGGCAAGGCCTCGGGCCCGACCGAAAGCACAAAGCCGTAGCGGTGCGGCGCGACGGGGATCCGGTAGACCTCCAGCGGTCGGCCAAGCGGGCTCCAGCTGTCGGTGCCGCCCAATCCGCTCTGCACTTCGTCGATCAGCAGTGTGCCGTGGTCGTGCGGGCGGATATCGCTGCTCTTGCGCGTTCCGGGCGGCTGTCGGGACAGATCCTCGTAAGGAAACGCCAGGACGTTGGCCGATAGCGGCGCCTGTCCCGTGACCGTCAGTGACGGCGTCGTCGCGCCGCTGACCCGCAGCCAGCGCACGCCGACCTTGTTGCCCGTCTCCTGGGGCCGCATGAAGTCGTGGTTCTGGTCGGCGATCGCGCCGCTCCAGCGGCCCAGCGCGGCGCCGGCCTGGCGGTCGGCATAGCTCTCGTGAGGCCCCTTGCCATACCACTCCAACGCCTCGAAGCCGGCGGGCAGGGTATAGGCCAGGCCCATCCGCAGCGGGTCGGGCAGGTCGGGCGCTATCGGCGTGAACTGGGCGTCGACGGCGACGCTGCCGTCGCCCCGCATGACATAGGCGGTCTCAAATCGCGCCACGCCATCCCCCACGCTCAGACCGACGCGAACGCCGACGCCTTCATCGGTGCGCTCCGCGGTCACGGTCTCGACCACGCGTTTGGCCGAAGCGGTCTTCCAGACCCCGTGCGTGCGCTCGATCCGGGTGCCGATATCGTTGTCGGTGAGCGCGCGGTAGAAATTCGGCGCGCCGCCCGCCAGGACCGCGCGACCGTTCATGCGGTAGTCGACCAGGCCGGTGGCGCGGTCGATCACAAGCCGGGCCCCGGCGGCCGAGAGCGCGATCTGGCCGTCGCGATCGACCAGCTCAACCGGGCCTGCCGCCGGGGCGGCCTGCGCCAGGGTCCCGCCAGGCAGGACGAACTGCTCCCAGGCCACCAGATGACCGGCCGGAACCAGGGGCGTGCTAGAGCCCCGCGTGCGGGCGATCAGCGTGATGACATATTCCCGTCCCGGCTTGCGGGCTTGCGGCAGGGCTAGCGTGAAGGCGTGCTCAGCGCGCGCCGCGACGTCCATCGCCGGCATGTCGCCGCGCGCCACCTCGATCCCGTCCTCCAGCAGCACCCAGCCCAGATCGAGGGCCGACAGGTCGCGGAAGTCGTAGTGGTTGATGACGGTGAACTGGGCGCGCGCCAGATCGTCGGCGCGGAAGGCGATCGGCTGATAGACCTTGCGCAGCTCGAACAGTTGCGGGTTTGGCGTCCGGTCGGGCTGGATCAGGCCGTCGCCAAACTCGATGTCGCCGCCGGGGTTGGGCCCGTACAGGCCGCCTGTTCCCCAATAGGGCTCGCCGTTGACGTCGCGCGCATTCATGGACTGGTCCACCCAGTCCCAGATGAAGCCGCCCTGCAGCTTGGGATTGGCGTAGATCGCCTGCCAGTAGTCGGCCAGGTTGCCGCCGCTGTTGCCCTGCATGTGCGAGTATTCGCACTGGATCAGCGGCTGGCTGAAGCGTGGATCGCGGGCATAGGCGATCGTCTGGGCGACGCTGTAGTACATTGGCGCGAAGATGTCGGCATAGGCGTTGGGCTTGGGCTCGGAGAGCGTGCCCCAGCCCAGATAGTTGATCAGTCGCGTCGGGTCCCGCCGCCGGGCCTCGGCCGCCGCCTTCTCGAAGGTCGGACCGATGCCCGCCTCATTGCCCAGCGACCAGAAGATGATGGAGGGGTGGTTCTTGTCGCGCTCGACCATGTTGGCGACCCGCGAGACATGGGCCGCCTCCCAGGCGGGATCATAGCCGAGCTGGTAGGTTTCACGCTCGGCGTCGCTCTTCCAGCCCATCTCCATATAGGCGTGCGATTCAATATTGGCCTCGTCCATCACGTACAGGCCGTACTCGTCCGCGAGGTCGTACCAGCGCGGATCATTGGGGTAGTGCGAGGTGCGCACCGCGTTGACGTTGTTGCGCTTCATCATCTCGATGTCGCGCCGCATCGCGTCCATCGAGATCAGGTGAAAGGTGTCGGGATCGTGCTCGTGTCGGTTGACGCCCCGGATGTAGATCGGGCGGCCGTTCACGGTCAGTTTGCCATTGCGGATCGCGACATCGCGAAAACCGACCCGCTGCGCCGTGGCCTGAACGACCGCGCCGCGCGCGTCCAGCAATTCGATCAGCAGCGTATAGAGGTTCGGCGTCTCGGCCGACCAGGATCGCACCTGCGGCACGCCATCACTCAGCGTGATCGTCTGCTCGCCTTTGCCCGCCGCCACGTTCGCCGTGCGACGTGAGAGGGCGCGATCGCCGTCGAGCAGGGTGGTGCGAACCGACATCGCCTTGGCGCCCGGCAACACCTTGGCGGTGACCTCGAGCAGACCGTCGCGCCAGTCGTTGGTCAGGCCGGCGCGCACCGCGAAATCGCGGATCCGCGCCTTCGGGGCGGCCATCAGGAAGACTTCCCGCTCAATGCCCGAGACGCGCCAGAAGTCCTGGTCCTCGAGATACGAGCCGTCCGACCAGCGAAAGATCTGCAGCGAAACGGTGTTGCGTCCCGGCCGCAGGAACCGGGTGATGTCGAACTCGGACGGGAGCTTGCTGTCCTCGCTATAGCCGACCGCCTGACCGTTGACCCAGACATAGTAGGCCGAGCCGGCCGCGCCGATGTGCAGCAGAACGTCCTGGCCCGCCCAATCGCTCGGCACGTCCACGTCGCGGCGATAGGACCCCACGGGGTTGCTGGCGTGCGGGATCAGTGGACGGTTGGCGGGGAAGGGATAGGTGATGTTGTTGTAGCGCGCCTGGTCATAGCCCTCGGCCTGCCAGTCGGACGGCACGCGGATCTCCTTCCACGCCGAGACGTCGAAGTCGTCGCGGAAGAACGTCTTGGGCGCGCCATCGACGCCGGGCGAAAAGAAGAACCGCCATTTGCCGTTCAGCGACAGGAAGCGATGCGACGCCGCGCGGTCTCCGGAGAGCGCGAGCGCGCGATCCTCGAACGGAAAACCGGTGGCGCGCGCGGGCTCCTTGCCACGCTCGAACACGGCGGGATTTTCCCAATCGGGCCGGGCGCTGTCGACCTGGGGGGTGAGGGGAACGACGGGGCGGTTCTGCGCCCAGGCCGCCGGGGCCAGCAGGAGCATGGCCATCAAGGCCCAGGCGTTCAGCAGCCGTGTCATTTGCTTGGTCTTCCCCATGGGCTGGCAGAGCCCGCGCCTCATGCCCTGGCGCTCGGCATTATGTCCGGCAATTGCAGGTCATCAACAGCCATTTCGCGCTGTCCAACGGCTGCCTGAAGGCGAGATCCTGCATCGAAGCCAGTTAAGTCGGGCGCTTGAGCACGGAAGTCGCGCGGCCTTCTTGTAGGAGGAGTTGTCGTCGCAGCGTCTTGCGCGGGCCCGCTCTGGGCGGCGGCGCGGGATATTCCTGCGGCTGCGGAAGCCTAAATCCAAAATCTCGAAGCGGAGGGTCTTCGCGCGGTAGTCGCCGCCGGCGTCGCCCTGCTTCAGGGACGACGCCGGCGGCGGCCGCTCGGAGCGGTCTAGAACCGGAAGCGAACGCCGGCCCGGTACATCCGGCCGATGATGTCATACAGCGCCGGGTTGGCGTAGTTCGGCGACTTGGCCGGATCGCGGTCGAACAGGTTGTCGACCTTGAAGTAGGCGGACACATCCTCGTTGACTTTGAAGGTCCCGCCGACGTCCACGTAGAAGGCGCCGGGCATGGAGTTGTTGTCGATCGTCGGCGCGTTGGCCGTCGAAACCGGGCAGCTTCCAGCGGCGCAGACGACGTACTGGTTGCCGTAGTTGCCGTCGCTGAACCAGCGCTCCTGCAGCGTCAGGCTGAAGCGGTCGGCCTCATAGCTCTGGATCGCCAGCCACTTCCAGTTCGGGGTGTTGCCCTGGTTGACGCCAGCGGAGTCCACGGGGATCGTGCCGGGCAGGCCGGTGTCGGTCCAGAAGTCGCGGATGTGGGTGGCCAGAGCGCGCAGCGTGAAGTTGCCCGGAAGGCCCAGCGGCTGTTGCCACCGATAGCTGGCCTCGATGTCGAAGCCGCTGGTCTTGATCGACGCCAGGTTGAAGGACTGGACGTTGATGAAGTTGGGGCCGTTGGTGTTGTTGAGGTTATAGGCGCTGCAGGTCTGCGGCAGAATGTTGCGATAGCAGTAGTCGACGATCTGGGCCGCGCCCAGGCTTGAGACAACGTCGTCGACCTTGATCTTGTAATAGTCGAACGACGCGCTGAAGCCCGGCAGCCACGACGGGTTGGCCAGCACCACGCCGATCTGGCTGTTGCGCGCGATTTCCGGCGTCAGGTTGGGGTTGCCCACCGCGTTCTGGATCGCCACCACGTTCCTGTTGTTCGCGGGGTCGAAGAAGTTGGGCAGGGTGGTGGTGACGGGCGCGGCGAACAGTTCCGACAGGTTGGGCGCGCGCACGTCCCGCGAGGTCACGCCACGGAAGCGCAGGCCCTCGATCGGGGTGTCCCAGGTGCCGCCCGCCTTCCAGGTCCAAATCGTGCCCGAGGTGCTGTAGTCGGTCACCCGCGCCGCGGCGTTGAAGTTGGCGCGGCCGACAGTGTCGTTGTTGAACAGCGGCAGGTCGATTTCAAGGAAGGCTTCCTTGACGTTGTAAGCGCCGTTGCCGTTCTTGTAGTTGCCCGCATGCCAGTTGTTGCCGACCGTCGCCAGAACCGGATCGGCCGGATAGGCCCCGCTGTTGGGGCTGCGGTCGGCCACGCCGGCGCCGTAGGGGTCGGCGCGGACGGTGTAGAACTCGCGGCGATATTCAGCGCCGAAAGCCACCGACAGGGGACCGGCCCAAAGGTCGATCGGCGCGCCCGAGAAGTTCAGGCTGGCCACGTCCTGGGTCATGCGCAGACGCTGGAACGGACCGGCTTCAGGCTGGACATAGGCCAGGGCTGCGGCCGATGGGGTCTTGCCGCCGAAGATGTTGAGCGGTTGGCAGCCATTGGCGCGCGCGACCGGATCGGCGCAGACGATCGCGCCGTTCAGCGTGATGGCCTGGATCGCCTGGTTGAAGCGCGGCGTCAGCAGGATGTGGTCGACGTCGATGGCGGTCTTGTTGACGCCATGCTCGTAGTAGGCGTCATAGCTCCAGTCCTTGCTGAACAGCCCGAACTTGCCCTTCAGCCCGCCGACCACGCGATATTGACGGCGATCGGTGTGCACCTTGGTGTTGGGCAGAACCGCGTTGCTGGTGCCGAACGCGAAGCTGCTGACGCCTGCTGTCGCGCAAGCAGCCTGGACCGAAGCCGGCACGTAGGGGTTGGAGCACTGCAGCGTCAGGCCGGTCTTGTTCATGCCGTTGACGGGCTGGTTGCTGGTCTTCACCTCGCCGAGGTTGAACGAGACATAGGCCTGGTTGTTCTCGGCGAAGTCGTAGCCTACGCGGCCATAGCCGACCTTGCGCTCGATCGCCGACTGCAGCGTGCGGCCGGTGTCGACGTTGCCCGACAGGTCGCCGCCCACGCAGAAGCCGGGGAAGCAGCCGGTGACGGCCCCGTTGGCGGCCTTGGACGGCACGCCGCCTGAACCATACTGGAACTGGAACGGCTGGCCGTTCTTGTCGAAGGCGATGCCCTGCAGCGGACCGGCCGAGATCAGGCCGTACTTGGTGTAGGCATAGGGCTGGGCGTTGTCGCGCATCAGATATTGCGGCGAGCCGTCGTTGGTGACGTTGCGGTTGATCATCGTCGTCTGGGTGAACCAGTCGCGATCACCCGCCAGGTCCAGGCCGAAGTCGCCCGGCCCGACGCCGTTTTCCTTAGCCCATTCCACGCTGCCGACCACGTGCACGCGATCACTGGCGAAGCTGCGTCCGCCGGCCAGTTGGACCAGGCCCTGCTCGTTGTCGTTATACTTCGAGATACCCGCTTGCACGTTGCCCTTGAGGCCCTCGAAGCGGGTGTCGGTGATGAAGTTGACGACGCCGCCGACCGCGTCCGAGCCGTACGAGGCCGAGGCGCCGCCGTTCACCACGTCAACGCGCTGGATCAGCAGTTGCGGGAACAGGCTGACGTCGGTGACGCCCGTATAGTAGGCGCCCACGACGCGCTGGCCGTCCAGCAGGGTCAGGGTGCGCAGCGTGCCCAGGCCGCGAAGCGAGAACGAGCTCAGCCCTTGCTGGCCGCTGGATGTGCTGAAGGTGTTCGTCGCCGAACCGCTCGACCCCTGCAGCGAGGGCAGCTGGACGATGGTGGCGAAGACGTTGGGCTGGGCGTTGTTCTGGATCTGGGCTTCGCCAATCACCGAGGTCGGCGTCGGCGCGGTGAAGCCCGTGGTCTGAATGCGCGTTCCGGTGACGACGATCTCGCTCACCGTGGCCGCTTCCGGCGTCGCGGGCGCGGCGGTCTGCGCCAGGGCGGGGGCGGCGATCAGGCTCGCCAGCAGCGCGGCGGCGCCCGCCGAGCCCAGGGCGCTGCGCCTCATTTGCCCGGCCTTGCGGCCTCTGGCGTTGTGGGGCCCGGACTCGGCGCCTGAGGCGCGCGGCGTCGAAGGCTCAATGCCTTGTGAAAACATGTTTATCCCTCCCTATGCGTCGTTGCCCGACGCGATTTGACGCTTGCCAACGGCGGTTTGCCCGCTTGATGGTAGCGTTATCGTAAAATTTGGTATGTCCGGCGCGCCAGCAAGTCAATACTCCGACATAATAACATTGAAGCGGTGTTCGAGCTTCGCTATCGGGGAGCGTATGCGCCGCTCTACGTCCGCATTTGCGGAAAAGGCGCGCGAAACGCGGCGCGCGGCTAGAGGCGCGTCAGGGTGATAACGTTATCGGGGGTATGGTGCCGGAATCTCTGAACAGCTTTGAGCTTGAGCCAGCGCGAGGCCGCCGGTTCCCCGTCGTGCGATGGACGATCATCGGGCTGTTTGTTCTGGCGATGGTGCTGAACTACCTCGCCCGCTCGGTGCTGGGCGTGTCCGCGCCGATGATCATGAGCGAGCAGTCGATTTCCAGCGAACAGTATTCCTGGATCACGAGCGCCTTCCAGATCGGCGTCATGTTTCAGCCGGTGATCGGCTATTTCCTCGACGGGGCCGGTCTCAGGCTGGGGTTCACGGTGTGCGTGGCCCTGTGGTCCCTGATCACCATCGCCCATGTGGCCGCCCAGGGCTGGATCCCGTTCGCCGGCCTGCGTTTCGCGCTCGGCCTTGCTGAAGGCTCGGCCCAGCCTGCGGGGCAGAAGGTCACGGCCGAATGGTTTCCGGCCAGGGAGCGGGGGTTCGCCAGCGGGGTCTACAATATCGGGGCCTCGTTCGGCGCGGTGTTCGCGCCGCTGCTGGTGGCGTGGGCCGTAGCCGCCCACAGCTGGCGCCTGGCCTTCGTGGTCGCCGGCGCGTTGGGCCTCGTCTGGACCCTGGCCTGGCTGTTTTGGTACCGCCCGCCGGCGAAGCATCCCCGGCTCGGCGCGGCCGAACGCGCCTATATCGAAGCGGGCCAGGAAACGCAGCTGGCGGCCAAGGGCCAGCGGGCGAACTGGTCGGACCTTGTTCGGCGCCGGGAGGTCTGGGGCATCGCCCTGCCGCGTATGCTGGCCGATCCGGTCTGGGGCATGCTCTCGTTCTGGATGCCGCTGTATCTGGCGCGTGTTCGGGGCTTCGATCTGGCGCACATCGCGATGTTCGCCTGGTTGCCGTTTCTCGCGGCGGACCTGGGTTGCCTGTTTGGTCCGGCCGTCGTGTCGTTCCTGCAGGGGCGTGGGGTGCATCTGATCGACGCGCGGCGCTGGGCGTTCACGCTCGGCGCGGTGCTGATGACCGGCATGGCCCTGGTCGGTTTGGCGGCCAACCCCTACGTCGCCATCGCCCTGCTGTGCCTTGGCGGCTTTGCGCACCAAACCCTGTCGGTGACCGTGATCACCATGGCGTCGGACCTGTTTGCCCGCAATGAGGTGGCGACCGTGGCCGGGATCGCCGGGCTGGCCGGTAACTTCGGCGTCCTGGTCTTCACCCTGATCCTTGGCCGCCTTGTCGATCAGATCGGCTATGGCCCCTTTTTCATCGTGCTTGGCCTGCTTGATCTGGTCGGCGCCGCATTGCTCTGGACCCTGGTGCGCAAATCCGCATGACCACCTTCAACAATCCGATCCTGAAGGGGTTCAACCCCGATCCTTCGATCGTCCGTGTGGGCGACGACGTGTTCATCGCCACCTCCACCTTCGAATGGTTTCCCGGCGTCCAGATCCACCACAGCCGCGATCTGGTCCATTGGCGTCTGGCGTCCAGGCCCCTGACGCGGCCCTCGCAGCTCGACATGCGCGGCGACCCCGATTCCTGCGGGGTGTGGGCGCCTGACCTGACGCACGCCGATGGCCGGTTCTGGCTGGTCTATACCGACGTCAAGCGCTTTGGTCAGTCGGCGCATCGGGGGGCGCCAAGGGCGTGACCCTGCGCGACTTCCACAACTATCTGGTCACTTGCGACAGCATCGACGGCGCGTGGTCGGACCCGATCTATCTCAACAGCAGCGGGTTTGATCCGGCGCTGTTCCACGACGACGACGGCCGTAGCTGGCTGCTCAACATGCTCTGGGATCATCGCCCGGACCGGCCGCGCTTCGCCGGCATCGTCGCCCAGGAACTGGATCGTCTCACCGGCGGGCTGATCGGCGAGCGCCGCATGATCTTCCAGGGCACAGAGCGCGGCTTCACCGAGGGGCCGCACCTCTACAAGCACGACGGCTGGTACCATCTGCTGGTCGCCGAAGGCGGCACGGGCTGGGGACACGCCGTGGTCATGGCGCGCTCGCGCAGCCTGTTTGGACCCTATGAGCTGCATCCCGACGAGGTGGTGCTGTCTTCGCACGGACGTCGCGAGGCACCGCTTGCGCGGGCGGGTCACGGCGACCTGATCGAACTGGCCGACGGCTCGCCCTGGATGGCCTATCTGTGCGGAAGGCCTTTGCCGGACAGCCAGCGTTGCATCCTGGGTCGCGAGACGGCCCTGCAGCCGATGCAGTGGTGCCAGGATGGTTGGCTGAGAAGTCTGACCACCGACGCCGCGCCCGACCCGCAACCGCCCACGCCGAACCTGCCGGCCGCGCCGTGGCCCGAGGATTTCTGGGATGGCGGCTTCCAGGAACTCGTGCTGCCCAAGCCCTTGCAGTGGCTGCGCACGCCTTATCCGGAGGAGATTTTCAGCCTCAGGGCGCGACCGGGCTATCTACGCCTTTATGGTCGTGAAACCGTGGGCAGCCCCTTCCGCCAGGCGCTGGTGGCTCGGCGACAGGAGCACCTTTGCTATACGGCGATCACGCGGATCGAGTTCGAAGCGGCCGACTTCCAGCAGGCCGCTGGCCTGATCTGCTACTACAACAGCACCAAGTTCCACTACCTCCACCTGTCGCGGGATGACGGCGGCCGGTGTCTGCAACTGATGACCGCCTCGCCCGATGCGGGGGGTGTCACGCTGGAGGTTGTCGCCTCGGTCGTGCCCGATGGTCCGATCGAACTGCGTGCGAACGTGAATCTGGGCCGGCTGGAATTTGCCTGGCGCGCCGATGGCGAGGCCGACTGGCGGTATCTGCCCGAAGCGCTCGACGCCAGCATCCTGTCGGACGAAGCCTCGCTGCCGGGCTTGCCCAATTTCACCGGCGCGTTTGTGGGCATGGCCTGTCAGGACATGGCCGGGACGGCCACGCCCGCCGACTTCGCCTATTTCCGATATTCGGGCCGGGAGGCGGCCTGCCTCTGAACGTCCTACTGGGGAAGGGCGGTGGACAGGCGCGTGACGATCTCATGATCGAGTACGCGATCGCGCCCTTCCTCGACCGGCTCGACGCCGTTGATCTGCGCGGCCAGCAGGCCCAGCGCCTCGGCCGCGAGCTTGCGAACCGGCTGATGAACCGTCGTGAGGGGCGGCCAGAGGGTCACGGCGGCCGAGGTGTCGTCGAAGCCGACGACGGTCAGCTGGCCGGGCACATCCATATGGCGGCGGTGAGCCACCGACACGGCCGCAGCGGCCATGTCGTCGTTGCTGGCGAAGATGGCCGTCGGCGGGACGGGCGCGTCGAGCAGCTGTTCGGCTGCGGCCAGCCCAGAGGTGAAGCTGAAATCGCCCTGGGCCATGGCCGTCACCACGCCGTCGGTTTCCCGAACGGCCGCATAGAAGCCCGCCAGGCGTTCGGCGCTGGCCGCCTGGTCCGGGTTTCCCAGGATGAAGCCCAGACGGCGATGACCCAGGTCGATCAGTCCGCGTGTCATTTCGTAGGCGGCACGGCGGTCGTCGATGCGGACGCAGATCGCGCCCTCGACGTCATAGGCGCCGACGGCCGCCATCGGCAGTCGCGCCTTTCGCAGCACCTGCAGTACGGCGGGGGACTCGCCGAGCGGTGGGGCGAGAATGACTCCGGAAACGCCGGAATCGATCAGGCTCTTGAGGGCCGCCGGCTCGGGCGGTCGTCCGCCATGTCCGCCCTTGAGCAGGATGAGGTGGGCCCCCCGTATGGAGGCTTCCTCATAAACGCCGGTCAGAAAGTCGCTCCACGAACGCCGCGCTGGGGTTGGAGTAGATCACGCCGATCCTCAGCTCGGCTGAGGTCACCAGGCTGCGGGCCGCGACGTTCGGCGTGTATCCCAGGGCCTGAATCGCCGCAGCGACGGCGGCGCGGGCCTCGGGTCCAACGCCCACGCGGCCATTGATAAACCGCGAGACCGTCATCGGCGACACGCCCGCTTCGGCCGCGACGTCTATGATCGTTGGACGACCGCCTCCAGCGCCTCTTGCCAATCCGTCCCCCACCGCCTTTTGCAAGGCCATCCAGTCCATCGCGCGGACACCGCGCCGCCGCTGCGATCGGCGGGCTGGCCGACTTAACGTCGCGGGGCAATGCTGTCGCGCCCAATAATGAACTGCCCTCTTTAGTGCCGGGTGGCGCGTCGTCAACGGACTATTGTTTGCGCTAGCAGGGCAGCGGTTGGGCGATTTGACGACCCATCGGGCGAAGGCGTGGCGCAGCGTCGAAACGCCGCCAATCGAACTCACTTCGCACTGAAATGAGAATTTCATAATTCTCGATCACCCCGAAGATAAAATATATTTCATACACACGTGAATCGAGCGGAATTCTATTGGACAAATTCACTCAACCGGGGGATGGTAACGCAACCATATACGATGTGGCCCGCGAAATATTGATCCTATATTGCGATTTTATTCGCGCAGCTTGATGCGTGTTGGTTTGTTGGACCGCCCGCCACCTCCCCCTGGACGGTCTCGCCCGGGTCCGGGATCGGTTTTCGCCAGTCTTGGACCCGGGTGTCTTTTTCCATGAGTATCGCTGACAGGCGCGCCGGCTTTTCCTGGCCGGCGCGCAAGCCCTGGCGCGTTTACTTGGCGACCGCGACGGCCGTATCGACCGCGAAGGCCGCCGAGCGGCTCTCGACGCCCGTGTCGGGCTGACCCGAGCCGACGCTGACGCGATAGCGACCAGCGCTGACCCGACTCACACCGTCCAGATCGACCGAGCTGAGATCACGCGGCGAAAGCGCGAAGGTGACCTCGCGGGTCTCGCCCGGCTTCAGGGAAATCCGCTGAAAGCCGCGCAAGGCCAGACGGGGGGCGCCGGGCGTCTCCGGGAAGTTCAGATAGACTTGGGCGACCTCTTCGCCCGTCCGGCTCCCGGTGTTCTTGATCGTGGTCGTGACGCGGACGCCCTGGCCGGCGCCCTGGGCGTCGGGCTCGACCTTGAGCGGGCTGTAGTCGAAGCGGGTGTAGCTGAGGCCGTAACCGAACGGATAGACTGGCTTGCCCTCGAAATAGCGGTAGGTGCGACCGGTCATGGCGTAGTCGTCGAACGCCGGCAGATCGTCCGTTGACCGGTAGAAGGTCAGCGGCAGACGTCCCGCCGGATTGGTCTTGCCGGTCAGGACATTGGCGACCGCCAGTCCGCCGGACTGACCCGGGTACCACGCCTCCAGCAGCGCGGACGCGTTGTCCTTTGCCCAGGAGAAGTTCAGCGGACTGCCGTTCATTGCCACGACGATCAGCGGCTTGCCCAGCGCCTTGGCCTGCTCCAGCAAGGCCTGCTGGTCGGCCGGCAGGTCGAGGGTGGTCTTGTCGCCGCCCTTGAAGCCGGGGATTTCGACGGGGGCCTCCTCGGCCTCCATGTCGGAGGTCAGGCCCACGACCGCCACCAGCACGTCGGCCTTGGCGGCGGCGGCTTTGAGCTCGGCCGCGGGGTCGGCGGCGATGCGCTTCCAGACCAGGCTCACGCCCGACAGGACGTGAGAGTCCGACACCACCTCGATCGGGTAGCGCCGGCCCTTTTCAAGTTGAAGGGTCTTCAGGGTGGGCAGGCTGCCCCAGCCCGCCTTGCGAAGATCGGCGAACGGCTTGCCGTCAACCTTCAGTTCGCCGTTGAAGCCCGTCAGGCCCAAGCGATAGGTCCCGCTCTCGGGCGGGACCAGAAAGCCCGTCCACACCACCCGATGGTGGTCGTAGACGCCCGGCAGGTCGAGGCTGCGGGCGGCGACGTCGGCCTCGATCCGCGTGACCACCGGCTTGTCTTCATAGGTCATGGCGGCGACAGCTGGGCCGAACGCCCCCGGCGCGAACCGCGTGGGCGGGCGCTCGGTGGTGTTGAAATACCGCGCCAGCAGACCCGCCTTGCCGTCGGGCGTGCGCAGGGCCGTGGTCGGCACGCGGTCGCCATCGGTGAAGGACGCGCCAAACGGGGCATAGGTGACCTGGGCGGCGGGGAGGGCGCGCTTCAGACCCTCCACCACCGAGATCGGCGGCGACGACAGAGCCGAGGAGTAGTTGCCGCGCAGCACGCGGGTGGCGTCGCCCAGCGGGCCAATGACCGCGATGCGCAGGCCGGGCTTCAGCGGCAGGATGCCGTCGTTCTTCAGCAGAACAAGGCTCTTCTCGCTGGCGGCCAGGGCCAGCGCCTCATGCTCCGGCGTGATCACCGCGCTGGGCGCGGCCGCGCGGCCGTCCTTGGCCGGCAGGTCGCCATTGCGCAGCCGCGCCGAGAACAGGCGCACCAGAGCCGTATCGATCTGCGCGGTCGTGATCAGGCCGCGCTTCAGGGCCTCGCGGTAGGGAGCCGCCAGACCGTCCGTGTCGGTCAGGGTGGCGCCGTTGCACTCGTTGTCGACGCCGGCGCGCAGCGCGGCCGCCACGGCGCTGGCCGCGTCGGGGGCGTATTTGTGGTGGGCGTTGATGTCCTTGACCGCGTCGCAGTCGGACACGACATAGCCTTCGAACTTCCAGGCCTCGCGCAGATGGTCCCTGAGCAGCAGATCGCTCGCGCAGGCCGGCTGGCCATCGATGCGGTTGTAGGCGCACATGACCGAGCCGGCGCGGCCCTCGACGATCGCGGCGCGGAACGCCGGCAGATAGGTGTCTTCCAGATCGTGGCGTGAGACGAAGACATTGGCGCTGTGGCGCGTGGATTCGGGCCCGCTATGCACCGCGAAGTGCTTGGGGGTGGCGATGATGCGCGGGTGGTCCGCGTCGTCGCCCTGGATGCCTTGCACGAAGGCCACGCCGATCCGCGCCGTCAGGAAAGGATCCTCGCCGTAAGTCTCCTGGCCGCGTCCCCAGCGGGGATCCCGGAAGATGTTGATGTTGGGCGACCAGGTGTTGAGGCCGGTCCCGATCCGTCCCATGCGGCCGGTCGCCCGCGCCAGGGTGTGCAGGTCCTGCATTTCCGTGGCGATCGCGCCGGCGACGTCGTGAACCACGAGGGGGTCGAAGGTCGCCGCCAGGCCGATCGGTTCGGGGAAGTTGGTGGTGGGCAGGGCGCCCAGGGCGCCATGCAGCGACTCCGTCCACCAGTTATAGGCCGGAATACCCAGGCGCGGGATGGCCGGCGCGGTGTTGAGCAACTGGTCGAGCTTCTCGTCCAGCGTCAGCTTGCCCACCAGCTCGCCTGCCAGCCGATCGGCCCGGGCCCGATCGACGGAAGTCGGGGGCGAGGCCGGGGCGGCGAGGGCGGGCGGCGCGCCTGCCGCCAGGATGGCGCACAGCGCCGTGGCCAGGCCGCACCGTCGCCAATCGGACCTAAACATCTAAGCTACCTCGCGGTTCGAACCGGGTTGTCATGAAGGGTGAGCGCATCAACGGGGCGGCGTCGGGCCGGCGCGGGCGATGACGCCTCGCGCGTCGTCCGGCCAGGCCTGCCCCTCGACGCGGACGTTGTCGATGAGGCGATTGTTGGCGTAGTCGGACCAGCTTCCGTTGGCCTTGCCGCCATTGTGCCAGTTGCCGCGCGCCGTGTTGTCGGCCGCCGTGCGCCGGGGATGAGCGCCGTCCAGTGCGTTCAGATTGACCCACAGGCCAAGGCCGTCGAAGACATTGTCGCGCACCGTGACGTAGCGCGAGCCCTCGTCGAGATAGACCCCGATCCCGCCGGGCACGTCATAGACATGGTTCTCGGCGATCAGGGCGCCGGGGTCGGCCGACAGGTGATAGATGGCGCCGCCATCGGGGAACCAGCGTTTGACGCCGTGGACCCGGTTGCCGAAGATCACCGTATCGCGAAGGGTGGTCGGCGTGTCGTAAACGCGGTTGCCGGGCTGGTCGTAATAGCCGCGCGCCAGCGACATGTAGGCGGTATTGCCGCCCGGATCACTGACGCCCCAGCCCCAGCCCACATCGATGCCGTCATAGGGCGTCTCGGAGACGTCGTTGCGTACGATGAGGCTGGCGGTCGCATAGGTGACGAGGATCGCCGCCTGCTCGCGATAGACCTGCGACACCCGCGTGATGGTGTTGTCGGAGATGACGATGTCGCGCACCGCGCGCTCCGGTCGCGAGGGATGGTGGGCCTCGGGCGTAACGCCGCCGACCATGATCGCGCCGCCGGCCAGGTCCGTGAACGTGCTGTTGACCACCTCGATCGACCGCGCCTCCAGGCCCGATCCGCTGAGATTGGCGGTGTCGTCATTGCCGATGCCCAGGGCGATCTGGCCCAGATGCGCGAACTCGGCCTTCTCGAAGCGAACACGGACCGCCGCCGCCACCTGCACGGCCGCCGATTGTTGGCGCCACTGGTTGCGCCGGGCTTCGAAGGCCCAGCAGCCCCAGCTGCAATCGCGGACCGGGTCGGCCGGATAGTTCGGCGTCTCGCCGGCGAGGAAGGCGCCGCTCTGCTGGCTGGCGTAGCCTTCCGGGCCGGAGGGGGCGAGCCAGCTGGTGTGCTGAAAGCTTATCCCGGAAAACTGCAGGTCCTGCACCGGTCGCCCGGGCGCGCCGGCGATCGAGATCAGGGCCTCAAGCGTGGGCATGACTACCCGGCTGGCGCTGATCGGCTCGCCCGCCCGTGGCTTGTAGTACAGTTTTCCGTGCGCGGGATCGGCCCACCAGTCCCCCTCCGCCCGCACGAAGGCCAGGGCGTTGGCGATGAAGAAATGGGCGCGATCGCCGGAGACCGGGCGGGCGAAGGTGTCATAGCCGATCAGGTTGTTTCGCCATCCTGGTTGGGCCAGGACGATGCGACTGCCCTTTATGCTCTCCACCCGCGCGCGGCGATCGGTGAAGAAGCCGGTGTTCTCGACCTCCAGACGGGTCTGATCGGGAAGATCGGCCAGGAACAGCCAGGCTGGATCGACGATCTCGATGCCCCAGTCGTGGAACGCGAAAGCCCGTCGTGGCGCTTCCACGGCCGCGCGGTGCGCCAGCCGGTCATTGACCCAGATCTGGCGAGGATCGGCGCCGCGTGGAATGTCGGCGACCCAGATGTCGCGTTTCGCGTCGGCGCGACGCCAGCCCTGGATCGGGATTCCGCCCGAAATCACCGGCCGCGCGCCCTTGGCCGCCTCCCAGCGGACGACAAAGCCGTTCTGGCCGCCGTCGGCCTGCGAGAACCGAAGGGGGGCGTCCAGGCGATAGACGCCGTCGGCCAGGCGCACCGTCACGGCGCTGGCGGCGTTGGCGGCGCGGACAGCCGCCTGAGTGCGCGCCAGGCTGGCGAACGGCCGCGCGGCCGATCCGTCGCCGCTGTCGGAGCCGGCCGGTGAGACCTCGAAGACCAGCGGAACGGGCGCGGGGCGCTCGTGGATTTCGACCGTGGCGAAGGCGTGCTCGGAGTTGGGTCGATCGCTCGATGCGAAATCGGGGATCGCCACTTGCGGCAATGACTGCGCGCGAGCCGAACCCGCGCCCAACAGGCACAGGGCCAGAACGAGGGGCCAGCGCGACCTTGCGCGAGAGCGTGGCGGAAGCGCCGTCATACGGGCTGCAGTCCGTGCTCGACGATCTTGCGGATCAGATCGCGGTGGCGGGGCAGGGTGGCGCGAAGCCGATCGGTCTGCGCGACGGTCTCCCGCAGGGCGCGTTCCGCGATCGCGCGTTCGTCGACCAGAGCGCCGGGCTCGATCTCGGTGCGAAAGCCCATGCCATAGAGAACGTACTGGTAGCTGGCCGCCGGGAAGACCTCATCGGCGCGGTCGAACTCCTCGTACAGCCACGGCGGTTGATGCTTCCAGAGCAGGAGCAGGTCGGCCAGACGATCGGGAATGGTCTCCCGCGCGCGGTTGTCGCGCCAGAAGGCGGTGTCGGAACGCTGGCTGAGAACATAGTGCAGCTTGAGGAAATCGATGATGCGGCCCCAGCGATAGTGGGTGGTGGCGTTGAAGCGCGCGGCGACGATATCCATCACTTCGCGGCAAGCCGGCATCTGCTCGGAGATCAGCTTGGCCGAGAGCTCGACCAGCACGATGGCCGAGGCTTCCAGCGGCTCGAGAAAGCCCGCAGCGAGCCCCACCGCCACGCAGTTGCGCTTCCAGAAGGTCTCGCGGTGGCCTGAGCGTATCGCGATCTTCCTGGCCGAAAGATCGCGGCCGGCCGGACCGATATAGGCCCGCAGCGCGCGCTCGGCCTCGTCGTCACTGATGTGGTGGCTGGAATAGACGTGCCCGACGCCGCGTCGGGTCGGCAGGCCGATATCCCAGATCCAGCCGGCCGACTGGGCCGTCGAGATCGTATGGCTGGCGATGGGGCTGCTCTCGGTTTCGTAGGGGACCTGGACGGCCAGCGCCCTGTCGCAGAACAGCACGTCGCCGCAGTCGCGGAACGGCACGCCCAGCGCCTCGCCGATCAGGAGCGCCCGAAACCCGGTGCAATCGACGAAGAGATCGCCCTGGATCTCGCCGTGCTGTTCGGTCACGACGCCGCGAATGTCGCCGTCCTCGGTCATCGCCACGCTTTGCACGTCGGCCAGCATGTGGCGCACGCCCAGCTTGTCGCAGCAGTGGCGTTGCAGGAACGGCGCGAACTTGCCCGCGTCGAGGTGGTAGGCGTAGTTGGCCGCGCCCTGATACGGCGCGGCGGTGATGGTCTTGGGGGCCAGGCCCTCGTCGCAAAGCCGCCCCTGCGGGGTGACCGCGTCGCAGAAGCTCGTCCCGCTGGCGCCTGTCAGCCAGTGCGGCGCCAGGTTCACCTGCGAGAAGCCCTGCGGCAACATCAGGGGATGGTAATAGGCGTCATCCATCGCGCCGGTCGTCCAGCGCGCGAACTTGGCGCCCTGCTTGAACGCCGCGTCGCACTCGCGAAAGAAGTCGGTCTCGGATACGCCGATCTTGGCCAGGCTGGTGCGCAAGGTCGGCCAGGTGCCTTCACCGACGCCGATGATCGGCGTGTTGGGCGACTCCACCAGGGTGATGGTGAAGCCCGTCGCCTGCCGAGCCCCAGTTGCTTGGCCGCGATCAGTCCGGCGGTCAGCCAGCCGGCGGTTCCGCCGCCGACGATGACGATGTTCTTGACGGGGCGAACCATGATTTCAGACTGAAAAGGGCTCGACTGGGAAGGTCGATCGCTCGATCGTCCCAGTCGAAGTTGAGGAGACGATACTAGAAGCGGAAGCGCGCGCCGGCCGTATAGCGCCGCCCATAGGCGAACACGTCCAGCAGCTGGTTGTCGAACCGCCCGTGCGTGCTCTGCACCTCGTTGGTCAGGTTCAGGGCCTCGACGAACAGATTGATCTGCTTGGTGAGCGCATAGCTGCCGCTGAAGTCGATCTGCAGGTTCGGATTTTCAAAGGTCGGTTCCGAACCGAAGGCGCCGGTATTCTGGTTCTGGCCAAACCCGCGCAGATACTCCTTGCGGTAATTGACAGCGACCCGCGCCTCCAGGCCGTTCTTGTCATAGAAGGCCACGAGGTTGGCCGAGTCCGCCAGGCCGGTGATCGCAAAGCCGCTCTGGGAGATGTCGGTGCGATCATAGGGCTTGTTGGTGTCGACCAGGGTGGCGTTGGCGTTGAAGCCGAAGCCGCTGTCGCCGAACACGTGTTGCCACGCCAGTTCGACGCCGCGCACGGTCGCTTCCGGACCGTTGACCTGCTGGGTGACGCTGAACACCGCCAGCTGACCGGTCGTGGGATCGATGACGCCATTGATCGACTGGCGCTGCGTGCCCCCGACGATGAAGTTGCTGACGTCCTTGATGAAGACGTTCACCGACGCATACGAGTTGGGTTTGTAGTACCATTCCAGCGCCGCATCGAAGTTGTCGGCCAGATAAGGCTTCAGCGACGGGCTGCCGCCGCTGGCCGTCAGGGCGCCGACGCGCTGGCCGGTGCCTACGCTGGCCACCGGCGTCAGCAGATTGAGGCTGGGCCGGGTCAGGGTGCGCGAGGCGTCCAGTCGCAGGTGCAGGCTGTCGGTCAGCTCCAGCTTCATGTCGACGCTGGGCAACAGATACGAGTAGTTGCTCTTGGTTGAGACGGCCTGGGGCGAGCTCAGCGTCACCGTCAACAAGGTCGGATCGCCGGTGCTGCGGGTGATGGCGGTCGGCACTTGGCCAAAGCCGTTCGACGTGACGTGGGTGTTTTCCTCGCGCACGCCGGCGTTGAAGTGGAACGGCATGCCGCCCAGATCGACGTCGAAGTTGGCCTTCAGGAACAGCGCCCAGGTCTTTTCGGTGATGTCCCGGATGCTGCCGTTGTCGAGCGCCAGGTCGAACGCGCCGGTGAACGTCGTGCCGACATTGCCGCCGCCGTAGTTGAAGCCCGGGATGTTCTTGATCTGCGGATTGCCCAGACCGGTCAGGAACTGCTGGTAGGCGTGGGCGTCGAACTTCAGCAGGTAGGGCGGCAGGTCGCCGTCGAAGCCGGGGATGAAGTTTTGGTGCTGACGCGGCTGGTGAACAGGTTGGCCGGAACCATCACGCCGCCGTTGGCGCTCGAGGCCGGGCCGTAGCCGGGATAGGCCTCGCCAGTAGTTGTTGACGAAGGTGTTGCGCTGCTGGAACTGGTAGTGATCTTCCAGGTAGGTGCCACCGGCCTTGATCTGGAAGCCTTCCTGTTGCCAGGCGCCCGCGAACCGCAGTTGCTTGACGACGTCGGTGTTTTCCTGGGCCTGGCGCACGACCACGTGGGAGCCCATCACCGAGGTGTCGGCCCAGCGCGTGCTGTCGCCGTTGGGGCCATAGCCGTGCAGCACCGGCAGGGTGTTCTTGCTGTCGCCGCCGATGCTGATGCCCAGGGACGGGCCGATGCCGAAGCCGTAGCCGACGTCCGCGCCGTCGCTGCTGATCTCGCCGCCGGGGTTGAGCCAGCTCTTGGCGTAGCTGGCGTCGGCTTCGAAGTTCAGGTTCTCCGACACCTCCCACTTGAGGTTCAGGCCGGTCTGGTTGGTCTGCAGAACCGAGCGGTCCGTGCCGGCCGTGAAGTCGGTCTGGGATCCCGCCTGGGTGAAGTCGACGGTGGTTCCGTTCTGGTCAAGCTTGACGTTGCGCAGGCCGTCCTGGTTGAACCAGATGCCGTAGCCGAAGTTGTCTGATCGGATGGTCTGGCGCGAATAGTTGTCGTCCAGCGTCACCATCACGCCGTCCGACGGGCTCCATTGCAGGGCGATGCGGCCGTCGACCCGCTCGTCCTTGGTATAGATCTGGCTGGCGCCGGCCTGCTGTTCGAACCAGCCCAGGACGGTCTTGTTGCCCGAGGCCTGCTGGGCCGGGGTGCAGGACGCCGTCGAGCTGGCAGGGCGCGTAGTAGCCGCCCGGCCAGCCGCTGACATAGACCCGGTTGGTCTGGGTGTCGTGGCGCGTGTACATCGCGTCGACCAGCACCCCGAACTTGTTGTCCGCGAAGGTGTCGCTGAACAGCGCCCCGACCGTGGGCACGGCCTTGCCCGCGTCGTCCTGCAGCGTGCCGGAGGCGGTGAACGCCATGCGTCGTCCAGGATGGTCGAACGGCTTGGGGAACTGGACGTTGACCGTCGCCCCGATCGAGCTGCTGGACAGGGAGACATCGGGTGTCTTCATCACCGAGAGGCCGCCGACGAAGTCCGCGCCGACGGTGCTGAAGTCCACGGACCGTCCGCCCGTGGCCGTCGAAATCCGCCGACCGTCGTACAGGGTTTCGTTGAAGTCGCCGCCGAAGCCGCGAACCGTGATCCCCTGCGGCTCGCCGCGAGCGCCGGACCGCTGGATGGAGACCCCAGGCAGGCGCTGCAGGGACGCGGCGACGTTGGAATCTGGGAATTTGCCGATGTCCTCGGCCGAGATCGCGTCGACGACGCCCGCCGAGTTGCGCTTGATGTCCAGATTGCGCTGCAGCGAGCCGCGCAGCCCGGTGACGATGACCTCTTCGACCACGGTGCGGTCGCCGGCCTGCGCTGGCGCCGCTTGCTCCGCCGCCGGCGCCGACAGCGCCGCGGCCGTCACCATCGCCGTCTGAATGCCCTGTTCGTCGGCGCTGGCCGCGCCGGCCAGCATCAGGACCGCAAGGCTCGACGCACTGACCAATGCCGTCTTGTAGCGTGATCCGAGACCGCAATTACTCTGATAAGATATCCTGGACATTTTCGCTTCCCCCTCCTGGGCGCTGTGTTTCCAATGTTCCGACATGAGCCGTCGGTTTCACGCGAAGACGCCGTAACGTCTCGAGTTCACAGGACAAAGAGGGGTGTGCGGATGCCTGGGCCATATCGTCCCATCGCGTTCCTCCCTGCACATTCTTATTTTTATGAGCGAACGCTAACGCTAAAAGGTAGCGGTATCAATCTCTATTTGTCGGTGTAATTATACAAGAGGTCGTGCGCCGCTCGGAAGGCGGCTATCGATCGATAAGACGGCGGGCTACGAATCCGCCGGCGATGTGGGGAAGGAAAAGGTCGTGTCGAACCTGGAATTGCTGAGCCCTGATCATCACGCGGATCTGTGCTTGAACGACCTGCCGCCAGGCGGCCCGCACTTCGTTCAGATCGTGACGAGCGAAATTGTCGCTGCGGCGGCTGTCTGCCCCATCTTCCTGACCAAGAACGCCGAGACCGGAGCGTTTTACGCCGGCGCGATGTTCGGCTTCGAGCCCGGCGAGTATCTGTTGGAAGACGATGGAGCCGGCCGTCGGCTGTTCACCCCGCTGGACCTTGAACGACTCGGGTTCTTCATCGGACCCGACGCCGCCATCGCCGTTGATCCGGCCCATGCGCGGTTCGCCGGCCCTCAGGGCGCGTCGCTGTTCGAGGGCGACGGTCAGCCTGGCCCGGCTGGACGCCGTCAACAGCATGCCCTGGCGCAGCTTCAGGTCGGGGTTCCCAGACCGACGCCTTTATCCAGGCGCTCATTGAGGCGCGACTGGTCGAGCCCGTCGACGTCGATCTGTCCTTCGACGATGGCCGGACCCTCAATTTGACAGGTCTCTACACCGTCAGCCTTGACGCGCTGGCCGAGCTGGACGACGCGGCCGTTCTCAACCTCTTCCGGCGCGGCTATCTGCAGCTGATCTACGCGATGAGCGGTTCGCTCAGGCAGATCTCCAGCCTGGCGAAGCGTCGAAACGACAAGATCGCGGGATGAACCCCACGGCGTCCCTGCGCCTGCGCACCCTCGACCCGGCCGCGCTGGACGGCGCCGGCTCGGACGGCTTCGCCCGGGCGGTCGGCGATGATTGCCAGCCGGTGCTGCTGCCCGGCCTGTGTCGCCATTGGCCGGTGGTCGAAGCCGGCCGGCGGGGGTGGCCTGATCTGTCAGCCTATCTGGCGCGGTTCGACGCGGGGCGCAGCGGGCAGGCGTTCATCGGCGAGCCCGCGATCGCGGGGCGCTACGACTATGGCGAGGGCGCCGACGGCTTCAACTTCGAGCGCGTATCCCTGACCCTGGCGGAATCGCTTTCGCGCATCGGCGCGGCGGCCGCCGACGCCAGCTTGCCGAGCATCTATATGGGTTCGCTGCCGGCCGACGACTATGCGCCGGGGTTCGCCGCCGATAACCCCGTGGACAGCCTGTCGCCGCTGGCGCGGCCACGCCTGTGGCTTGGTAATGCCAGCCGGGTGGCCTGCCACTATGACAGCTTCGACAACCTGGCCTGCGTCGTGGCCGGGCGGCGGCGGTTCACCCTGTACCCGCCCGATGCCATCGGCGATCTCTATGTCGGACCGATCGATCACACCCTGGCGGGCCAACCGGTCAGCCTGGCCGCCGGCGCCGCGCCGGGCGACGAGCGCTATCCCCGGTTCGCGGCCGCCGCGCCCCGCGCCATCGTCGTCGAGCTCGAGCCGGGCGACGCCCTCTATCTCCCCAAGCTTTGGTGGCACCAGGTTGAGGCCCTCGAGCCGGCAAACCTGCTGGTCAACTACTGGTGGGACGCCTTCGCCGCCGGGCCCGACGCGCCCTATCTGACCATGATGCTGGCGATGATCGCGATCGCCGAGCGGCCGGCGGCCGAGCGACGCGCGTGGCGCGCCTTCTTCGATCACTATGTCTTTCGCGAGCAGGGCCACCCACTGGCTCACCTGGCCGCCGAGCGTCATGGCCTGCTGGGGCCGCTGGCCAGCGGCAACTACGGTCGCATCCGGGCGATGGCCATGAAGATGTTGCGCGGCGGATAGAGGCAGCCGGCCGCCGAAGCGGCCGGCTTTTGCGCCCCTACCGTACGGCGCCGTCGATCGGAAACTCGAACACCGTGGTCGAAATCGCCGGGACGGCCAGGCTGGAGCCCGGGCGTGGGGCGGCGCTTTGGGTGATCGTGACGCCCGCCGGCGCGCCGACCTTGTTCTGAGCCTCCAGCGCGGCGCCGGTCAGCACCCATTTGCGGCCGGCGCCGCGCAGGGCCAGCGCCTTCAGATCCAGCTTCAGCGTCTGGGGCGTCAGGGTCGGGTTGACCACGCCGATCCGCAAGGTCTTGCGATCGGGGCTGAGGCCCGCGATCACGTCCAGCGGATAGGTCGGGCTGCCCGCCTTCACCTTCGGATGGTTGAAGCCCACCGGATAGCGCGGCTCGGGTTGAGGCGCATCGCCCGACACCGCCACGGGCGTAACCCCGGCCCCGAAATGCTCGCCATAGAGCTTGAAGACCTGACCCGTCGTGTTGAGCACCGCGTCGGTCGCCGTGATGTCCATGGTCGAGGCGCCCGTGGTGAAGGCGCTCATGGTCAGGAAGTCCGTATGACGCAGCATCTCCTGCAGGACCATGGAATAGGCCAGCGCCGACTTCAGATTGACCTGGCCGAAATAGGCGTACTCATCCATCGACAGGAAGATCGACTTGTCCTTCATGGCCGGGAAGCGCTGCTGATAGATCTTCCACTGCTCGGCCTTCATGCGAACCTGGTTGGACGGCGAGCGCGCGTACTCCATCAGTTCAATGTCGGCGGGGGCGTCAGGCCGGACTTCCGGCTGATCATACCAGTGCTCGGAAATGCCGTCGAAATTGCCCCAGGCCTTGGCCAAGAGCCCGCCCGTCCAATCCCATTCGGTGCCGAACTTGGGCGCGACGCTTTCCAGCGAGGCGTTTTCCTTGGTCCCGCGCGGATGGCCCTGGTCGGGCATGGCGCCCGAACCGATCAGGGTGATTGTCGGATCCACCGCCCGCATGGCCTCGGCGAAGGCGTTGTGCTTGATCATGAAGTAGTCGAGCGAGGTCTTGCCGATCTGCCACCAGCCGTAGGGCTCGTTGCCGATGTTCCAGTACTTCACGCCATAGGGCTCGGGGTGACCGTTGGCCGCCCGGCGCGAGCCCCACAGGCTGGTCGCTGGGCCGTTCAGATATTCCACCTCCTCGGCGGCCGAATTGGCGTCGCCCAGGCCGGCATTGACCGTGACATAGGGATCGACGCCGATGATCTTTGTCAGGTCCAGCCACTCGTCCATGCCGATGTCGTTGGGCTGCATCGCGCTCCAGGCGTGGTCGAACATCGGCGCGCGCTTGTCGCGCGGTCCGATCGCGCCATGCCAGTCCCAGTCCGACAGGAAGTTGCCGCCGGGCAGACGCCACATGCCGGAATTGAGCGAGCGGGCGATGGCGGTGGTGTCGGCGCGCCAGCCACGAACATTGTCGGCGGGCATCAGCGAGACCGCGCCGACCCGGAACGCGCCGGAACCCAGGCCGGTGATCTCCAGTCGTGCGTCCGCCGCGTCGGCGGTGGGCGTGAAGCCGAATTCAACCCGGCGCCAGTCGGCGGAGGGCGCGGGCAGGGCGATCGTCTGGCGATCGTTTGGACCCGGACCCCAGACCAGGGTCGCTTCGATCTTCGCGCCGGGGTCGCCCGCCGCGATCAGGTAGCCCTCGTAGCGCTTGCCTTTCGCCACGCCGACGCCCGCTTGCGAGAAGCCCTTGGGAACCGACGGATCGACGACGACGCGCGGGCTCTGGGTTCCGACATAGGCGCTTTTGGCGTCCATGATCACTGCGGCGTCGCCGCCGATCGGCCGCCATTTGCGATAGCTGACGCCCGGCCGGCCCTCGGCGTTCAGCGGCGGCGGCGTGTCGAAGGCCGGGGCCACGACCGGATAGTAGAATTTCCGGTCGTCGAGCATCTCCGCCCACAGGGTGCGCGCCACCAGGCCGCCTATGGGCTCGATGAACATGCCATATTCGTATTTGGTGACCGGCGCGGTCCGGCTGGAGCCGTCGATCGTCACCTTGACCGGGGACGCGGCTAGGGCCGTCGTCGAGATCATCACCGCCCAGCCGGCGCAAGCGGCCAGCGCCATTCCGTGTCGCATCTATCCCTCCCTAATACTCTGTCATTTGACGTCGCCATCTTGCCGGTCAGGGCCGCGACGCCTTGCTTTCGGTGCGTGTATTGCTTGCCAGGGTGGGGTAGTCGGGGCGCAATGCCGCTCCGCCCGGTCGCAACGAAACCACCAGCACTCCGCAGGCCTGGGCCCGATGAAGCGATTGACACGCAATCAATTTGCCGGACAAATGGTAGCGTTAACAGATCGCGCGACGCAAGACCCTAGAACGCGCGGCAGGGGAGATTTACGGATGGCTTTCAACCTTGAAGACGCCCGTCAGCGCGCGCTCTGGGCCGGCGCGGGACGCCTTGCGCTGATGGCGCTCCTGCTTGTCGCGCCGGTCGCCGCCCGCGCTCAGGTGGCTACGCCGGGCCCACCGGTCGTGGCCGGCGCCAGACCTGCGGTCGTCCAGAAGATCAAGGTCCACTCGCCCGCCATCGTGGGCAATCTCGAGGGCGAAAGCGCCGATCGCGACGTGTTCGTGGTGCTGCCCGCCGGCTATGCCAGCCATCCGAAACGCCGCTACCCCGTAGTCTATGCGCTTCACGGCTACTCGATCGGAGCCCAGCAGTGGATGGGCGAGATCCACGCGCCCCAGACGATCGAAGGCGCCTTCGCCAAGGGCGCGCGCGACATGATCGTGGTGCTGCCCGACAGCAAGACGGTTCACAACGGTTCGATGTATTCGAGCTCGCGGACCACCGGCGATTTCGAGACCTTCATCGCCCGCGATCTCGTCGCCCATATCGACAAGCATTACCGGACCCTGGCGACGCGCGAGAGCCGTGGGCTGGTCGGCCACTCGATGGGCGGCTACGGCGCCAGCCGCATCGGCATGCGCCACGCCGATGTGTTCGGGGCCCTGTACATGATGAGCCCCTGCTGCCTGTCGCCGCGCGATCCCGGCCAGATGAACGGCGACGCCGCTGCGGCCCTGGCGAAGGTCAAGACGCTCGAGGACGCCAAGGCGGCGCCCTGGGGCGTGCGCGCGCAACTGGCGACGGCGGCGGCCTGGTCGCCCAATCCCGACAAGCCGCCCCTGTTCCTGGATCTGCCGGTCGAGAACGGCGTGGTTCGGCCCGAGATCCTCGCCAAGTGGACCGCCAACGCGCCCCTGGCCTTCGTGGATCAGTACGTCTCGGCCCTGGCCCGCTACAAGGCCATCGCCATCGATGTCGGCGACCGCGACAGCTTGAAGGACGACGCGGGCAAGCTGCACGCGGCGCTTGATCGCTATGGGCTCGTCAACAGCTTCGAGATCTATCCGGGAGACCACACCAGCGGCGTCGCCCTTCGTCTGCAGGAAAACGTCATGCCGTTCTTCAGTCGCAACCTGGCTTTTCAGGCTCGATGACCGTGACGCGCGCAGCGTTCGCCGGCCTCATGGCCCTGACGCTCGCCGGCGCGGCCGCCGGCGCCCAGGCGCAGGTCTGGCGATCGGACTCCGGGCAGGGGACCTATGCCAACCCGCCGCTCAACGCCGACTATCCCGACCCCGACATCATCCGGGTGGGCGACGACTTCTATTTCGCCTCGACGACCTTCCTGAACACGCCGGGCCTGGTGCTGCTGCACTCCCGGGACCTGGTGAACTGGGACATCGTCAGTCACGTGATGCCGCGGCTCCGGCAATCCGAAATACGATCTGGTCGACGGCGGCGACTACCGCCACGGCGTCTACGCGCCGAGCCTTCGCCACCACAACGGGCGCTTCTACATCGCCGTGACCCCCGTCGGCGGCCATACGCGGATCTATTCGGCCAAGGATATCAAGGGCCCCTGGATCATGCGCGAGCTGGATCGCGAGGCCTTCGACCCTGGCCTGTTCATCGACAAAGACGGCAAGGCCTATCTCGCGACCGCCTCCAGCCGCGACGGCACGGTGACCCTGCTGAGCCTGGACGCTGATCTTTCCGCGGTCGTCGACGCCAAGAAGATCTACTTCATCAAGGGCGCGGAAGGCTCCAAGCTGATCCGGCGCGGCGATTGGTATTATCTGTTCAATGCGATCCCCTCGCGCCTGGCGCTGACGGTCTCGCGGGCCAAGAGCCTGACGGGACCTTGGGAAACCCGTGACCAGATCGACGACACGACCGGCGGCCACCAGGGCGCCCTGGTCGATCTGCCGGACGGCGGATGGTACGGCTTCGTGATGCGCGACGCTGGTGCGGTCGGCCGCGTGACCAATATCAGCCCGGTGTTCTGGCGCGACGACTGGCCGGTGTGGGGAACGCCCGAAGCCCCGGGCCGCGTGCCGCAAAGCGCGGCCAAGCCGATCGCCGGCCAGCCCTTCGCCGAACCGCCCAGCTCTGATGACTTCAACGGTCGCGCCCTGGGGCGCCAGTGGCAGTGGAACCACAATCCGGACGACAGGCGCTGGTCGCTCCACGAACGGCCGGGGTTCATGCGCCTCAAGGCGACCGTCAGCCCCGGCTTCTGGACGGCGCGCAACACGCTGGTCCAGAAGGGCCAGGGGCCCGTCAGTCGCGGCGTGGCCAAGGTCGATCTGCGCGGCCTGCAGGTGGGCGACGAATGTGGCCTGGGCACCTTCGGCAAGTTCTCTGGTCAGCTTGTCGCGACACGCTCGGCGCAGGGCCAGGGGCTTCTGAGCACGCGCCTCATCGAAAGCACCACGGACGGACCTCGTGTGAAGCAGGGCATGGATCCGCGTGCGATCCCCATGACCGACCTGTGGCTCTCGGTGACGATGGACTTCACCACCGACAAGAGCGCGCTGAGCTACAGCCTGGACGGCAAGACCTGGGTGTCGACGCCGGGGGCGTTTCCGCTGGCCTTTGATTGGCGCACGGGCACCTTCCAGGGCGAGCAGTACGGCCTGTTCTGCTACAATCCCACCGGCGGCGAAGGGCGTCTGGATATCGACAGCTTCACGCTCGAAAAACCCTGACCAGCAGCCGCCTCGACGGCGGCGCGCGCCTACATGGCCGAGCGGGTGTCCTCCAGCGCCAGATCCACCAGCGCCCGCATCGCCTCGCTGGCCGCCTCTGGGTCACCGGCCGCGATCGCATCGCAGACCCTGGCGTGATCAGGCACCGGATCGCGGGGCAGGGCGCGCAAGCGTTGCTTGAACTCGGTGGTCCAGCTGACCGCAGCGCTGATGCTGGCGCTCAGCGCCATCATCGCGCTGTTGTGGGTGGCGCGCAGCAGCGCATCATGGAATTCGCGGTCGGCCGCTCGGCCGGCCTCGGTCGCCAGGGTGTAGCGGCGCATCTTCGCCAAGGCGTCCCTCATCGCCTTGATGTCATCCTTGTCTCGCCGTTCGGCCGCGAAGCGCGCCGCCGCGGGCTCGACCACGGCGCGCAGCTCGAAGAGGTCGCGCACGAAGGCGATGTCGGGTTCGGCGGCGAACGCCCAGGCCAGGACCGTGGGGTCCAGAACGTTCCACTGGCTGCGCGGCAGCACGCGCGTTCCGGCCTTGGGACGGCTTTCGACAAGCCCCTTGGCGGTCAGCACCTGAACGGCTTCCCGATAGGCGCTGCGCGAAACATCCAGCGCTTCGGCATTGGCGATTTCGCCGGTCAGCGTCTCACCGGGGGCGATCTGGCCCGAGACGATCGCGGTGCCGAGATAGTGGGCGATAGCGCCACGAAGGCGTCGACCTGACCCTCTCGCCGATCGTGGGATCGACTTGTCGGCCGGCTCGTCCAACGGCATGGGCATAGGGCTCCTAGGGTGTGCGGGCGCCTATAAGCGCGCCCGGCAAGCCGTGGCAACTTGTCAGGCAATTGGGCGGCGCGCAATGGCTTGGCTTTAGGCGGATTCCTTATGAAATATAAGGATATTTTCGCCGTCTACATCATGGGCTGGCGCGTTGCTGGTTGTCGTGAAACCTAAGGTCAGACCTCCGCTTCGCGCTCAACCCTCAGAAGGGCCGGGCAGGAGCGCCGGGGCGTCAGGCCCCCGCGGCGGTCCTGGCCACCCAAGGTTTTCCGCATGACGATACCGAGGGCGTCGAAGCCCAGGAAAACCAGCTTGTTGTGGAAATCCGTCCTGGTGGTTGGAGGCGGGATCGAACCGCCGACCTGTGGGTTATGAATCCACCGCTCTAACCATCTGAGCTACCCAACCGCACCAGGACGGGAGCGGCGTCATACGCTCGAGCAGCGCGCGGCATTTCAAGCGACCCCGTTCAGGCGATGATCGAGGCCGCCTTCGCCCCCAGGGCCGAGACCAGGTCGGCGGGGGCCAGGCGCATCTGCAGCCCGCGCTGTCCTCCGTTCACAAACACATAGGGCTGGGCCAGGGCGGCTTCCTCGACCGCCGTGGGCATCCGCTTTTTCTGGCCAAACGGGCTGACGCCGCCGACCTTGTAGCCCGTGATCCTTTCGGCGTCCGGGACGGGCATCATGGCCGCCGACTTGCCGCCCAGGGCGGCGGCCAGCTTCTTCATGCTGACTTCCTTGTCCGACGGCAGCACCACGCAGGCCGGCTTGCCGTCGAGCAGGACGACCAGGGTCTTGAGCACGCGGGTCGGATCCTCGCCCAGCGCCTCGGCGGCCTGCAGTCCGACCCTTTCGGAGCCGGGGTCGTAGTCATATGTAAGCAGCTCGAACGAGACCCCGGCCTTGGCCAGGGCTAGGGTGGCGGGTGTGCTTCTGGACATGGCGCAGGTGATATCCCAACTGTCCGCGCGTGTGGAGCCAGGGCGCGTCAGCGTTCCAGCGCCACGTGGAGAATGACCAGGATGCAGGCCCTTGATCGCCGTCAGATGCTCGTCGCCGGGGCGACCGCCGGACTTGCCGGTCTGCTGCCCGCCTGGGCGCGCGCTTCGGACCGGCGCCAGCCCACGACCCTGAGCGGCGAAGAGATCGCCCTGACCATCGGCCATGCGGCGGTGAGCGTGGACGGCAAGGCCGGGCACGCGATGGCCGTCAACGGGACGGTGCCCGGTCCGCTGATCCGCCTGGGGGAAGGGCAGAGGGTTCGCCTCTCGGTGACCAATAGGCTGGACGAGGACACCTCAATCCACTGGCACGGTCTGCTGGTGCCGTTCCAGTTCGACGGCGTGCCGGGCGTCAGCTTCCCGGGCATCAAGCCGGGCGAGACCTTCGTCTACGACTTCAAGGTGCGTCAGTCCGGGACGTACTGGTATCACAGCCATTCGGGCATGCAGGAGCAGATGGGCGTCTATGGCCCCATCGTCATTGATCCGGCGGCGCCCGAGCCCGCGCCATACGATCGCGAGCACGTGGTGGTGCTGTCCGACTACAGTTTCCTGCATCCCCATCAGATGATGCGGAAGCTGAAGGCCCAGGCCGGCTATTTCAACGACCAGAAACAGACCGTGGCCGGACTGTTAGCGGGGCGGGACCAGTCGCTGAAGGACCGCCTGGAATGGTCGAAGATGCGGATGGATCCGACCGATATTCTCGACGTCACCGGCTCGGCCTACACCTATCTGATCAACGGCTACGGCCCCGGCGACAACTGGACCGGTCTGTTCACGCCGGGCGAGCGGGTGCGGCTGCGCGTCGTCAACGCCGGCGGCATGACGATCTTCAATGTCCGCATTCCGGGCCTGTCGATGAGCGTGGTGTCGGCCGATGGCCAGAACGTCCAGCCGGTCAGTGTCGAGGAATTCCAGATCGCGCCGGCCGAGACCTATGACGTCATCGTGCGGCCGGTGGACGACCGGGCCTTCACCCTGGTGGCCGAGGCCTCCGACCGTTCGGGCCTGGCCCGCGCCACCCTGGCGCCGCGCCTGGGCATGAGCGCGCCGGTCCCGCCGCTACGCGCCCGGCCGCTGGCGACCATGAAAGATATGGGCATGGATATGGCCGGACACGACATGTCCGGCATGAGCATGGACATGCGCGACCCCGCCAATGCGCCGCCGACGGTGAAGCTGGGGCCGGGCGTGCAGGCCATCACGCCGATGCCAGCCGATCGTCTGGGCGAGCCGCCGCAGGGGCTGGAGGACGTCGGCCACAGGGTGCTGGTCTATACGGACCTGATCGCGCTCGACGCCAATCCGGATCCCAGGCCGCCCGGCCGCACCGTCGAGATTCACCTGACCGGCAACATGGAGCGTTTCATGTGGGCCTTCGACGGCGAGGCGTTTGGACCTCTCAAGAAGCCCATTGCGTTCCAGCGGGACGAGCGGGTGCGGGTGCTGCTGGTCAATGACTCGATGATGGCCCACCCCATCCACCTGCACGGCCACTTCTTCGAGGTCGTGAACGGCCATGACGGGCGCCATCCGCGCAAGCACACGGTCAATGTCGCGCCCGGCGGCAAGGTGGCCTTCGACCTGACGGCTGACGAGCCCGGCGACTGGGCCTTTCACTGCCACATGCTGATGCACATGCATGCGGGCATGTTCAACGTGGTCACCGTCCGGCCCCTTGACGGAGCCTCGGCGTGAGCGCGGCCCTTTTGATGGCCTTGGTCCTGGCTCAGCATGAGCACCATTCGCCGCCCCCGCCGACTCCGGCCGATGCGCACGCGGGTCACGACATGTCGGCGATGACGCCGTCCGCTCAAGTCGCGCCGCCGGCGCCGACCGACCACGCCGCCGAGCGGTTCTACAGCCCCGCCCAGATGGCGGCGGCCCGCGCTGTCCTGCGGCGGGAGCACGGCGGTGGGACCTACGGCATGGTTCTGGTCGACCAGGCCGAAGGGCGTGTGCGCAAGGGCCCCGATGCCACGGCCTTCGAGGGCGAGGCCTGGCTGGGCGACGATTCCGCCAGGTGGGTGGTCAAGGCGCGGGGCGAACATGTGCGCGGCGAGGGTTGGGAAAAGGCGGAGCTTCAGGGCCTCTACGCCCGACCGATCGGGCCCTATTTCGATGTGCGCGGCGGGGTCCGCTACGACCTGGCGCGCAAGGGCAGGAGCTATGCGACCCTCGGCGTCGAGGGTGTGGCGCCGTACTGGCTGCATGTCGGCGCCGCCGGGTTCCTGTCGGACAAGGGCAAGGTCTCCGCGCGGCTCGAAGGCTCGTATGATCTGCGCCTGACCCAAAAGCTGATCCTGCAGCCGCGCCTCGAGGGCGACGTCGCCGAGGCTGGCGCGGGTCGTTTGGAGGGCGGCCTTCGCCTGCGCTACGAGATCCGCCACGAGTTCGCCCCCTATGTGGGCGTGGTCCGCGAACGCGCTTTCGGGCCGATGGTCCAGGCGGGCGAGCGCGCCGGGAGCACGGCCGTGGTCGTCGGGGTGCGCGCCTGGCTGTGACCGCCGCGCGGCGTCAGGCGTTCAGAGTCTCGAGGAAGTCGGCGATCGCATCCGCCCAGCCCTTGGGATCCTGATCGCAGATGTCGATGCCGCCGCCGGGCAGTTGGGCCCAGGCGAAGTCTGGCCGCAGGGCGCGGGCCGCAAGGGCGCCGGGATGGGAGAGGTCGCCGGTATTGGTCAGAAGCAGGGTGGGGCCGCGCAGGCGTCTGAGCGGCTCCGCATGGTCATAGGCCAGCGCCGCGGCGTGGCCGAACGCGTAGGCGCCATGGCGATAGGCCTGCATCGCCTGGACGACGTAGTCGGTTATCCGATCCGGTGGGATGGAGCCGGCCGCCAGGGTTTCGCGCAGGCGCGCCACCGCGACGAAGTGCTCGCCATCGGGACGGGCGCGAAAGGTCCGTTCCGGTTCGCACAGGGCCTTGATCATCGCCTCCCGATCCTCGGCGGAGATCACCATCGCCCCATGCAAGACCAGCGCTTGAACGCGCTCGGGTCGGTTCAGGGCGAATTCGGTGGCCGCCAGCGCGCCGGTGTGATGGCCCGCGATCACCGCCCTGGTCAGGCCAAGCGCGTCGAGAACCGGGGCGACGGCGCTGGCGTAGTCGGCGATATCCGGCTGGCTGGGCGGCGGATCCGAGAGGCCAAAACCCGGCATGTCGATCGCGATGGGTCGTAAGCCCCGGTCGATCAGGTGGGGGAACACGGCGTCGAACTGTCCCGAGGCCATGATCGCCTGGTGCAGAAGCACGATCGGTTGTCCGGTGGAGGCGGCATGCTGGAAATGGATCTGCCCGAAGGCTCCGTCGACATAGCCACGGCGCATCGGCCAGCCTCCTGATCTGTGTTTCCTGGCCGTTCTTGCGCCGGTTTGTCAGCCGTGTGGTCAGCGGCGCAAGGACTATTCGCCTGGCAAGCGCGGCGGGCGTCAGCCTGTTGGGCCAACTTTCCGTTGGGGATAGCTTGCCGCGCGCGTCACCCCGACCCAACATCGTTTTGAGCGGCCGACAGAGCCGTTGGATCAGGGAGCCAGCGAAACCATGTCCGCCATCGATTTCGATCAGATGCCCACCTTGGGCGACATCGCCCGCTATCACGGTGCGGTCCGGCCCGACGCCGTGGCGCTGAGTTTCGAGGGGCGCGACACCACCTTCGCCGGCTTTGATCGCAAGACCAACCAGGTCGCCAACGCCCTGCTGGCCGCAGGCCTCAAGACCGGCGACCGGATCGCCTATGTCGGCAAGAACAGCGACCTCTATTTCGAGCTGTTGTTCGGCGCGGCCAAGGCCGGGGTGGTCACCGCGCCGATAGGCTGGCGACTGGCCCCGCCGGAGGTGGCCTATATCGTCGGCGACAGCGACGCCCGGATCGTCTTCGTGGGGCCTGAGCTGGTCGATCAGATTGAGACCGTCGCCGCCGAACTGGCCTGGCGTCCCGAGGTGATCGTCATGGAGCCGGTCGCGGGCGACGCGCACCGCACCTTCGAGGCCTGGCGCGACGCCCAGCCCGACACCGATCCGCGCGTCGAGATCACCCCGCGCGACATCGCCATCCAGCTCTACACCTCGGGCACCACGGGGCGTCCCAAGGGGGCGATGCTGATGCACGACAATCTGCTGAACCTGCGCCGCAAGAACGCCCAGACGCCCATGGAATGGAACCAGTGGGGGCCTGACGACGTCAGCCTGGTGGCCATGCCCGTGGCCCATATCGGCGGATCCGGCTGGGGTCTGGTGGGCCTGCTGAACGGCGCCAAGGGCGTGGTGGCCCGCGAGTTCGATCCGTTCAAGGTGCTGGACTTCATCGAGAAGGACCGCATCTCCAAGATGTTCATGGTGCCCGCCGCCCTGCAGATCGTGGTGCGGCTGCCCCGGGCGCGCGAGGTCGACTATTCGCGCCTGACCCACATCCTCTACGGCGCCGCGCCGATCCCGCTGGACCTGCTGCGCGAGTGCATCGAAATCTTCGGCTGCGGCTTCTGCCAGCAGTACGGCATGACCGAGACCACCGGCACCATCGTCTATCTGCCGCCCGAGGATCACGATCCGGCCGGCAACGCCCGCATGCGCTCGGCCGGCCTGCCCCTGCCGGGGGTCGAGCTGAAGGTGATCGACGAAGCGGGAAACAGCCTGCCGCCCAACACGGTCGGCGAGATCGCCACGCGCTCGCCGTCCAACATGGCCGGCTACTGGAAGCTGGACGAGGCCACGGCCGCCACGGTCGACGCCGACGGCTGGCTGCGCACGGGCGACGCCGGATACCTGGACGAGGACGGCTATCTGTTCATCCACGACCGCGTGAAGGACATGATCATTTCGGGCGGCGAGAACATCTATCCCGCGGAGGTGGAAAGCGCCGTCTACGGCCACCCGTCCGTGGCCGAGGTGGCGGTGATCGGCGTGCCCGATGACAAGTGGGGCGAGGCCGTCAAGGCGGTGGTCGCCCTGAAGCCCGGCGCGGCGGCCGATCCCGACGACATCATCGCGTTCGCCCGCACCCGGATCGCGGCGTTCAAGGCGCCCAAGAGCGTGGACTTCATAGACGTGCTGCCGAGGAACCCGTCGGGGAAGATCCTGCGGCGGGAGCTGCGGGCGCCGTACTGGGAGGGGCGGACTCGGCAGGTGAACTGACGCGCGCCGGCGCTGACCGCTCAGTCGCTCGCGCGACAGCTCCCCGCGGCGGGAGCATGCTCGAAGGATCCTCCCCCTCTGGGGGAGGTGGCCCAGAGGGCCGGAGGGGGCAGCACGGCGCTAACCCAGATCGCCTCGACCAGCTCGCGCGTCCCGACCAGAAACGCGTCGGCCACCAGCGCCAGGGGCCGCACGTCGGCCTCGGACCTGCCCGCGCGGATCAACTCGCCGAACCGCTTGTAGAGCCCCGGATATTCGGCGTCGTGCGCCTGGACCACAGGCTTGCCGTCGATCTCGATCTGGGCCCCGCCGCTCGACAGTCGCAAGGTCCCGTCATCGGCCGTGACCGTGATGTCCCAGGTCTGGGGGCCAGTCTGCAGGAAGTCGAAGTCGGCGGTGATCTGGGTGTCTTCGATATCGGTCATGGCGATATGGGCCGCGACGGGTGACTGGACGTTTTCCGGCACCTGAAGCCTGGCGTCGGTCACGAACACCTCGCGGGGCATGATCTCGGTCAGGATCGACAGGGCGTTGATGCCGGGGTCGAAGACGCCCAGGCCTCCGGCTTCCCAGATCCAGGTCTGGCCGGGGTGCCAGCGGCGCACGTCCTCGCGCCACTGGATGTCGACACTGCGGATCTTGCGCGTGGCCAGCCAGGTCTTGGCGGTCGGCACGCCGGCGGCGAAGCGCGAGTGCCAGCTGGCGAACAGGGTGACGTTCTTCTCGGCGGCCAGGGCGGAAAGGTCGCCGACCTCGCCGACGGTCGCGCCAGGGGGCTTTTCCAGGAAGACGTGCTTGCCGGCGCGCAGGGCGGTGATCGCCGTCTCGCGGCGCACCTGGGGCGGCGTGCACAGGGCGATGGCGTCCAGCGCGGGGCCGTGCTCCAGCATCTCTTCCAGGGTTTCAAAGGCCGGGACGCCCACATCGGGCTTGCTGCGGCTGGCCACGGCCGCCAGCTCCAGGCCGGGGTCTGCCGCGATCGCGGGGAGATGCTGGTCCCTGGCGATCTTGCCGACGCCGACGATCCCGACCCTGATGATGCTCACGATGCGTTTCTTCCCAAGCCTATGTCTGGTCGTATTATACTACAAATGATGACGGTAAAGCGATTTGAAGTCTCTCATAAAATGGGACTTCATTCCGAATTGTGAACCCGCCTTGCCGTTGTGCCTGTCGCTTGCTAATTGTAGGAGTATATGGCGGCGCGGCCAAGCTCGACGTCCAGACAAAGTCGACACGTGATCGGCATGTCGAAGGTGAGGAAGCGCGAATGGATCTAAATCGGCGGAGTCTCGTGATGGGTCTGACCTTGGCGCCCGCCGCCGGCGCGTTCGCGGCCGAGACACCCCGCTGGGCCTTTGACTTCCGTCCGGGCCCCTCCGCCGAGGGGCATGTATCGGTCGCCGCGACCCAGACCTATTCCACCGAGGCGGGCTTTGGATTCGAACCTCGGCCCGTGGGCGCGGAAGCGTCGCCGACCTTCCTGTTCTCCGTGGCGGTTCCCGAGGGCGACTACCGCGTGACCGTAGACCTGGGCGACGCCGGCGCGCCTGGCGATGTGACCATCAAGGCCGAGTCCCGTCGGCTGATGGTCGAAAGGGTCGTCACCCGGAAGGGCGAGATCGTCCCGCGCACCTTCATCGTCAATGTCCGCCATCCCGGCATGACGCCGCCGCCGGCCAACGCGCCGGGCGCGGTGCGGGTGCAACTGAACGAGCGCGAAGTGGGCTCCTATGACTGGGACGACAAGCTGACCCTGGAGTTCTGCGGCCCCACCCCGCGCGTGGCGCGGCTGAGGGTCGAGCCGGTGACCGTGCCGACGGTGTTCTTGGCCGGCGACTCCACGGTCACCGATCAGCGCTACGAGCCTGCCGCCGGCTGGGGTCAGATGCTGCCTCGCTTCTTCAAGCCGCAGGTGTCGATCGCCAACCACGCCGAGTCCGGCGAGACCCTCAAGGCGTTCCTGGTCGAGCGGCGGCTGGACAAGCTGCTGAGCGCCATGAAGTCGGGCGACTATCTGTTCATCCAGTTCGGCCACAACGACCAGAAGGCCAATTGGCCCCAGACCTATGCTGAAGCGGCGACCACCTATCGCGACTATCTGAAGGCCTATATCGGCGAGGCCCGTCGGCGGGGGGCGACCCCTGTGCTGGTGACCTCGATGCACCGGCGCAAGTTCGATGCGGCCGGCAGGATCGTCAATACGCTGGGCGACTATCCCGACGCCGTCCGCGCCGTGGCGCGCGAGACCGGCGTGACCCTGATCGACCTGCACGCCATGAGCGCGGCCTTCTATGAAGCCCTGGGTCCAGACCAGGCCTGGAAGGCGTTCAATGACGGCGGCAAGGACGCCACCCACCACAACAACTACGGCGGCTATCAGCTGGCCCGCTGCGTGGCCGAGGCGATCCGCGTCTCGGGCCTGCCGCTGGCCAACAGCCTGGCCGCCGATGTGACTCCCTTCGACCCCGCCAGGCCGACGCCGCCGGACGCCTTCGTCCTGCCCGAAAGCCTGGCCCGCAGCTCGGTGGCGCCCCGTGGCAACTGATCTTCATCTCGACCGCCGGACCCTGCTGGCCCTGGGCGGCGCGGTTTCGCTCGCGCCCGGACTGGCCAGCGCGCGCGGCCTGGAAATCCAGGACCTGTGGCCGGGCTCCGCCCCCGGCGGCGAAAAGGTCACGGTCACCGAGCAGACCATCTTGCGTACGCCGGGCGGTGATCCCAACGACACCGCCTTTCTCAACATCACCCGCCCGGTGCTGATGATGCGCCGGCCGGCCAAGCCGAACGGCGCGGCGCTGCTGATGATCCCGGGCGGCGGCTACAAGCGGGTGGCGGTCAGCAAGGCCGGCGGCCCGATCGACGCCTGGATCGCCGAGCAGGGGATCACCGTCTTCGTCATGACCTATCGCCTGCCGGCCGACGGCTGGGCGGCGGGACCCGATGTGGCCCTGCAGGACGCCCAGCGCGCCATGCGGATCATCCGTAGCCGGGCTGGCGAGCTGGGTCTGGACCCCGCGCGGGTCGGCGTCGTGGGGTTCTCGGCCGGCGGCCACGTCGCCGCGCGCCTGGCCACGCGCTCGGCCATCCCCGCCTATGCGCCGGTCGACGCCATTGACACCCTGTCCTCGCGGCCGATGGCGGCGGGCCTGTTCTATCCGGTGATCACCGGAACCCTGCCGTCCGCTCACGGCGCGTCGCTGAAGGAACTGCTCGGACCCAACCCCAGCGACGCCCAGCGCAAGGCGATCTCGGCCGAGCTGGACGTCACCGCGCAGACGCCGCCGACCTTCATCGCGGCCGCCATCGACGATCGTGTCGTGCCTGTGGATAACGCGCTGCTGATGTTCCAGGCCCTGCGCGCCAGGGGCGTCGCGACCGAGCTGCACCTGTTCGAAAAGGGCGGTCACGGCTTTGGCCTCAAGGGCCCCGACGGCGCGTCGATGCCCTGGCCGGGGATGCTGGACGCCTTCCTTCGCCGTCACGGCCTGTACGCGTGACCCGGCCTGCCCTGAACGTCCGGGATTTCGGCGCGCGGGGCGATGGCGCGAGCCTCGATACGGCGGCCTTCAACGCGGCGATCTCCGCCGGCGGACGGGTGACCGTGCCGGAGGGGAGCTATCTGTGCTTCTCGATCCGGCTGCGGAGCGGTCTGCGCCTGACGCTGGAGGAGGGGGCGGTGATCGTCGCCGCCGATCCGGCCGTGCACCCCGGCGCCTATGACCCGCCCGAGCCCAACCCGCATGATCTGTATCAGGACTTCGGCCACAGCCACTGGCGCAACAGCCTGATCTGGGGCGAGGGCGTCGAGGACGTGGTCATCGAGGGGCCCGGTCTGATCGACGGCGCGGGCCTGACCCGCGAAGGCCCCGGCTCGCGCTGGACGGCCCAGTCCGGAGAGTTTCCGCTCAGCATGGCGGGACTGTCGGACGCCGAGATGGCGGTGCTGGTCCCCGATCGCGCCGCCATGGTCGGGCAGGGCAACAAGGCCATCGGCCTGAAGACCTGTCGGGGCGTGGTTCTTCGCGACTTCACGATCCTCAAGGGGGGCCACTTCGCGATCCTGGCGACGGGGTGCGAGGACCTCACCCTCCAGAACCTGCGGATCGACACCGACCGCGACGGCATCGACATCGACAGCTGCAAGGGCGTGCGGATCGCCGGCTGCCGGGTCAACACGCCCAATGACGACGCCATCGTTCTGAAGAGCTCCCTGGCCCTAGGCCAGCCGAGGTTCACCGAGGATGTCGAGATCGCTGACCGTCTGGTCAGCGGCTATGACCTGGGCACCACCCTGTACGGTCCGCCGGGGCGCACCCAGACGATCGCGCCCGACCAGGACGGGGTGACGGGCCGCATCAAGCTGGGCACCGAAAGCAGCGGCGGCTTCCGGAATATCCGCATCCGCGACTGCGCGTTCGAGCGCTCCAGAGGCCTGGCGCTGGAAGTGGTCGACGGCGGGGTGATGGAGGACGTCACCGTCGAGCGCCTGATCCTGAGCGAGGTGACCACGGCGCCGATCTTCCTGCGGATCGGCGACCGTCGGCGCGGACCGGCGGGGACCGGCGTGGGCGTCATGCGCCGGATCGTCATTCGCGACGTCGAGGCCACCGATGTCCGTCCCGATTTCGCGGCGATCCTCGCGGGCCTGCCGGGTCATCCGATCCAGGACGTGACGCTGGACAATATCCGCCTCAGCTATGGCGGCGGCGGCACGGTCGAGGACGCCGCGCGGCGTCCGGGCGATCTGGCCGACGCCTATCCCGAACCCAGCATGTTCGGCGTCACCCCGGCCTTTGGCCTGTGGGCGCGCCACGTGGACGGCCTGCGCCTGACGGGCGTGCATCTTGAAACCCTGACCCCCGACGCCCGGCCGCCCCTGCGGCTGGAGCATGTTCAATCCCTGACCGGAGACCTTCCATGACCCTTCGCAACCTGCTTGCCGCCACCTCCGGCATGGTCGCGGCCATCGCCCTGAGCGTCCCGGGCCTGGCCCTGGCCCAGAGCTTCGTGCTCCACGCCGACCAGCCCGGCGCCAAGATCGACCGCAACATCTATGGCCAGTTCGCCGAGCATCTGGGGCGCGGGGTCTATGAAGGCGTGTGGGTGGGGGAGGACAGCAAGATCCCCAACACCAACGGCTATCGCAACGACGTGGTCGCGGCGCTGAAGGAGCTGAAGGTGCCGCTGGTGCGCTGGCCGGGCGGCTGCTTCGCCGACGAGTACCACTGGCGCGAAGGCATCGGCCCGCGCGACAAGCGGCCCGTGCGGGTCAACACCAACTGGGGCGGGGTCGACGAGAACAACGCCTTCGGCACCCACGAATTCATGAACTTCGCCGAGATGATCGGCGCCCAGACCTATGTGAACGGCAATGTCGGCACCGGCACGCCGCAGGAGAGCGCCGACTGGATCGAGTACATGACCTCGGACAGCGGCTCGACCCTGGCCCAGGAGCGCCGGAAGAATGGCCGGGACAAGCCGTGGATGGTCGACTGGTTCGCGGTCGGCAACGAGACCTGGGGCTGCGGCGGCGGCATGCGGCCGGAATACTATTCCGACCTGTTCCGGCACTACAGCACCTTCATCAAGACGCCCGGTGATCGCCGCACCCGCAAGATCGCCAGCGGGGCCAGCGATACCGACTACAACTGGACCGAGGTGATGCTGTCGACGGCCGCCAAGCACATGGACGGCTACAGCATCCACTACTACACCCTGCCCACCGGCAAGTGGGACAAGAAGGGCTCGGCGACCCAGTTCGGCGAAGACCAGTGGTTCTCGACCCTGGCCAACACCCTGAAGATGGAGGAGATGGTCACCAAGCACTCGGCGATCATGGACAAGTACGATCCCAAGAAGCGGATCGGCCTGCTCGTCGACGAATGGGGCACCTGGTACGATGTCGAGCCGGGCACCAACACCGGCTTCCTCTACCAGCAGAACAGCCTTCGCGACGCGCTGGTGGCGGCGATCAACCTGAACATCTTCCATCAGCACGCCGACCGGGTGCGGATGAGCAACATCGCCCAGATGGTCAATGTGCTGCAGGCGATGATCCTGACCGACAAGGAGAAGATGGTCCGGACGCCCACCTACTACACCTATCTGATGTACCGGCCGTTCCAGGACGCCACCTCGCTGCCGATCAAGGTCACCGCGCCGGACTACATGTTCGGCGGCAAGAGCGTGCCGGGCGTGACAGCGTCGGCGGCGCGCGATGCGGCCGGTGTGGTCCACGTGGCGCTGGTCAATCTGGACCCGAACAAGCCGGTGACCCTGACCGCCGAGCTGGCGGGGATGGCGGCCAAGACCGTTTCCGGCCAGGTGCTGACCGCCCCGGCCATGAACACCATCAACACCTTCGACAAGCCCGATCAGGTCAAGCCGGCGGCCTTCACGGGCGCGGTGTTGAGCAAGGGCGCGCTGACCGTGACCCTGCCGGCCAAGTCGGTGGTGGTGCTGGATCTGGAAGTAGCAATCGTTCCCACTGGCCCGCACCCGACCTTAGCTCGGTCAGGTGCGGGCTGGTGAGTGTCTAGCCCCGGCCCCAGAGCCGTTCCCACGGCCAGCCGGTCAGGTTCTCGACGATGGCCTGGGACTCGGCGCTCTCGGGCTGGGTCTCGCCGGCGCGGAGGCGTTCGACCTCGTGGATCAGCACGGCGTGGGTCCGGGCGTTGAGACGGAACGACCACGAGATGACCATGCCGGCTAGCATGACCAGGATCGGCAGGCCCACCATCACCAGCACCAGTGCGCGAACCGCCTCGGGACTTTGCTCGGGCATCGGCTGGCCCTTGGCGGCCGAGACGAAGCCGCCCATGCCGATCAGGGACGTCGTCAACACGATCGCGCCCGACTGGGCGATCTTGCGCACGAAGGTCATCACCCCGGCGAAGATGCCTTCGCGACGCTGGCCGGTCACGGCCTCGTCCACGTCGGGCAGGTAGTTGTAGACGCTCCAGGGCACGAAGTTCAGCGTCCCGCGGCCCAGGCCCGCCAGGATGATCGGGGCGAACAGCCAGAACAGCACGGCCGGCGACGCGCCGCCGCCGAACAGGTTGCCGCCCAGCGCCGTCAGCCCCGCCGCGAAGCCCGCCGGCTTGATCAGATAGAAGGCCAGGAACAGCAGCAGGGCCGCGCAGACCAGGCTGATGGCGATGCGATAGGCCACGACCGGCCCGGTGCGGATCACCACATTGACCGCGATCATCACCGAGATCAGCTGGGCGACGTACATGGTCGTCATCAGCTGCGAGATCACCAGGGTGGCCCCCATCATCACCGTGGCCACGAACAGCGGGAAGGCGGTGTTGAAGATGTCCTGGCTGATATAGCCGCCCAGATACAGCGACAGGTGCTGGCGGAAGGCCTTGATCTTCAGGGTCGAGAACAGGTCGCGGAACATGTTGACCGGGATCAGCGCCGCCTTGGCCCAGTCCATCGGCTCGGGCTGGATCAGCTTTTCGGCCTCGCTATAGGGCCGCTCCCACGACAGCAGCACCACCAGCAGCACCACCAGGCTGAACAGGCCGCCGAAGATCGCCGCCATGATCAGGAAGGTGCCGGGCGAGTCCTTGCCGCCCAACTGGTTGATGATCAGGGTCGGCAGATAGGAGGCCAGGATCGCCGAGGTCTGGGCGATCATCATCCGCGCGCCGGCGAACTTGGCCTTCTCGTCGTACTTCTTGGTCATCTCGGCCGCGAGGGTTTCCCACGGGATCAGGAACATCGTGTAGACGAACTCGAAGAACACGAAGGTCAGCAGGTAGTAGGTAAATGTCTGGCCGCTGACAAAGATCAGGGCGAAGGCCGGCAGCAGCGGGATGGTGATGATCAGGAAGATCTTGCGCCGGCCGATATGCCGCCCCGCCCAGGTGTGGCGCAGGTTGTCGGAGATATAGCCGATCAGCGGGCAGGTGATGGCTTCCAGCAGCCGGGGCAGGCCCAGGATCAGCCCGGTCTCCACCGGCGATAGCCCGCAGAAGGTGATGAAGAAATAGGCCAGCCAGCCGGTGATCACGGCCTGGGCGCCGGCCCCCAGCATGTCGCCCGAGCCCCAGCCCCAATAGTTGATCCAGGTCGGCTTGCGGGTCTCCGGCGTCGCCATGGTCGTGTCTCTTCCCAAATGTATCGGGGGTCTAGCGCCCCGCTAGGCTGGTGTTCTCACCGAAGCCAAATCTCCACCGCCGTCTTCTCGGCGAAGGCCGGGATCCAGATCCATCCAGAGTGGCTCGTGGGTGTCATCTGGGCCCCGGCCTTCGCCGGGGAGACGGAAGTGGTGGTGGCGGTCCGATCGCAAAAACGAGTTTCTAGATAAACGCCCGCTGGAACTCGCCCAGCGCCAGCAGGGCCAGGGACTGGCCGTAGGGCATCGAGGTCAGGGGGATGTCCTTGTAGCCCTGCAGGGTGTCGAACACCGGGGTGCCGAACGACACCTGCTGCAGTTCGCCGGCTTCGTCGATATTGGCGATCACGCCCTTCAGCGCCTTGATCGCCATGTCCTGGTATTCCTTGCCGACATAGCGCTTGCGCACGGCCTTGAGCACGCCATAGGCGAAGCCCGCCGTGGCCGAGGCTTCCAGGTACGAGGTCTTGTCGTCGACCAGGGTGTGCCAAAGGCCGGTGTCCTGGTCCTGATAGCGGGCCAGGGCCTTGATCTGGGCTTCCAGCGTGTCGATCAGGAAGGTGCGCAACGCGTCGCCGGGCTTGAGGTCCAGCAGCTCGATGAACTCCGGGATGGCGATCGTCACCCAGCAGTTCCCGCGCGCCCACAGGGCGTCGGCGAAGTTGTGGCGGCCTTCGAACGTCCAGCCGTGGAACCACATGCCGGTCTTGCGGTCGGCCAGGTACTTCACATGCACCATGAACTGGCGCTTGGCCTCTTCGACGAAGTCTTCGCGGTCCAGCAGCAGCCCGATCTTGGCCAGCGGCAGCACGCTCATCATCAGGGTGTCGTCCCACAGCTGCTGCGGGTTCTCGCTGTTGAAGACGATGTGCTGGAAGCCGCCTTCCTCGGTGCGCGGACCCTCATACATCACGTAATCGGCCCAGGTTTCGAGGTAGGGCAGATAGGTGTGGTCGCCGGTGGCCTCGTACAGATAGGCCAGGGTCAGGAACGGCGAGACGGTGTTGATGTTCTTGGTCGGGGTGCCGGCCTCGAAGCGGTCGGCGAACCACTGGGTCATGATCTCGAAGGCGCGCTCGTCGCCCGACATCTCGTACTGCTTCCACAGGCCGTACAGACCCACGCCGTGGGTCCACTCCCAGTCGTTCCAGCCCTTGGTGTCGATCACCCGGCCGTCGTCCAGGCGCAGCAGGAACTCGCCCGTCTCGTCCTGGATGTCGACCAGATTGCTGATCAACAGGGCGATCTTGGCCTTGATGTCCTTGGCCTCGAGGCCGTGAGCGAGATTGGGCACGCGATAGTCTCCTTGGAAAACTAGACGCGGACGAGGGCGTCGCCGCGCAGGCGCAGCGTCACCGGTCGCCCGGGTTGAAGGTCGAGGGTCAGCTTGGCCGCGCCGTAGCGGACCAGATGCTTGCCGGGCTGGTCGGCGGTGAAGGTGGCGGCGTCGAGTCGTCCGTCCTTCCAGGACAGGTCGATCCCGGCCGCGCCGCGCAGGCGCAGGCCCTTTACCGAGCCGGTCGGCCAGGCCTTGGGCAGGGCGGGCAGCAGCAGGACGCGGCCGCCATAGCTTTGGACCAGCATCTCGGCGATGCCGGCCGTCCCGCCGAAATTGCCGTCGATCTGGAACGGCGGATGCGCGTCGAACAGGTTGGGATAGGTGCGGGCCGGGGCCAGCAGCAGCTTCAGGATCGCATAGGCGTGCTCGCCGTCGCGCAGGCGGGCCCACAGGTTCAACCGCCAGCCCAGGCCCCAGCCGGTGGCGTCGTCACCCCGGATCTCAAGCGTGCGCCGGGCCGCGGCGGTCAGGGCCGGCATGTCGTCCGGATTGATCTGGCTGGACGGATGCAGGCCATACAGGTGCGAGACATGGCGGTGGTGGATGTCGGGCGCGCCGGCGTCCCAGTCTTCCTGCCACTCCTGAAGCTGGCCTTGGGCGCCGACCTTGTCGGGCGGCAGCTGGGCGCGGGCGGCGGCGGTCTTGCGGGCGAAGGCGGCGTCGACGCCCAGGGTTTTGGCCGCGAGCCCGACATGGTCGAACAGGTCGCGCAGCAGCTGGTTGTCCATGGTCGGCCCGGCCGCCGTCGAGGCCCCGTCATGGTGGATGTTCTCGGGCGACATCGAGGGGGCGGTGACCAGGAAGCCGGACTTCGGATCCTTGACCAGGAAATCGAGGAAGAACTCGGCCGAGCCCTTCAGCAGCGGATAGAGGCGCTTCAGATAGGCGGTGTCACGGCCATAGTCCCAGTGGTCCCACAGGTTCTGAAGCAGCCACACCCCGCCCATCGGCCAAAGGCCCCAGGGCGCGCCGTCGACCGGCGCGGTCACCCGCCACAGGTCGGTATTGTGGTGCGCCACCCAGCCGCGCGCGCCGTACATGGTCTTGGCCGTACGGGCGCCGGTGATCGCCAGGTCCTCGACCATGCGGATCAGGGGCTCGACCAGTTCGGGCAGGTTGGTCGACTCTGCCGGCCAGTAGTTCATCTCCGTATTGACGTTGATGGTCCACTTGCTGCCCCACGAGGGGTTGGTCTTCTCGTTCCAGATACCCTGCAGATTGGCCGGCTGGGTTCCCGGGCGCGAGCTGGCGATCAGCAGATAGCGGCCGTACTGGAAATAGAGCGCCGCCAGGGCTGGGTCACCCTCGGACGCGAACCTGGCGATGCGCGGCTCGGTCGGCAGGGCGGCGGCGGGGGTGGTCCCCAGGTCGATCGCGACGCGGCGGAACAGCTTGCGGTGTTCGGCCTGATGGGCGTCCAGCAGCTGGGTCCAGCTCTTGGCGGCGGCCCTGTCGATCTGGCCCTTGGTGATGGCCACCGGGTCGCCGCTGATGTCGTCGAAGCGCTTGTATCCCGTGGCGGCCGCGACCAGCAGCACCGCCTCGTCGGCGCCGCGCACATAGATGCCGCCCTCGCTCACCTTCAGCGAACCACCGGCGGACACGGCGCGCAGACGGATGGCGAAGGGCAGGCGACCTTCGACGCCTTCCTGGGTCGGGCTGAGGCCGCTGATGACGATATCGCGGCCATCCACCGTCAGGGTGGCGTTCTGCGGCGTCTGCAGCGAGGCCTGCACCGTGATCCGGCCCTTGGGCGGAGCGCTGAGCCGCACGGCGATCACCTGGTCGACCGGCGAGCTGATCACCTCGCGCAGGTGCGGCGCGGACCCCACGTTGAAGCGGGTCCGGGCCACCGCGCCGTCCAGGTCGAGTTCCCGGCGATAGGCGCTGTGGTTGTCCAGCGCGGGGAACACCATCAGCAGATCGCCCAGGGTCTGGTAGGTCGGCAGCGACGCGGGCTTGCCGATCATCTTGGCGTTGGCCAGGTCCTGGGCGGCCTTGTACTGGCCCGCGAACAGCAGACGGCGCACCTCGGGCAAGGCGGCCAGGGCGTCCGGGTTGTCGTTCGAATAGGGCCCGCCGCCGAAGAAGGTGTCTTCGTTCAGCTGGATCCGCTCGGTGCTGACGCCGCCAAACACCATGCCGCCAAGCCGGCCGTTGCCGACGGGCAGGGCCTCGATCCACTCGTCGGCGGGGGCCGGATACCACAGCGTCAGGCCATCCGGGCCGGCCTGGGCGTTGGCCCGGCCGCTGGTCAGGGCGGCGAGCGCGGCCGCGCCGGCGGTGGCCAGCGCGCTTCTGCGGGTAAGCTCGATCATGGTCGATACTCCGGAGCGGAAACCTTGGCGACGGGGATGCCGCCACGCACCGTACGCAGATTCACCAGTTTCACGGTCTCCAGGGCGTCGCCGGGCGCGCCGTCGCTGGTCACCGCCAGGGCGAGGGTATTCTTGCCGTGCAGGTCGATGATCCCGGTCGGCAGGACGAAGGTCCGCTGCGGGCCGACATGGGCGATGAACTGGCCCATGTTCCACCCATTGACGAAGATCAGCACCCGGTAGCGACCGGGCGAACGCGGCTTGTCCGGATCGCCGATGGTCAGGCCCAGGGTGACGTCATGGTCCTTGGGCAGGGCCAGGTCGAAGCTGGTGCGATACCAGGTCGTGCCGGCATGGGGCTGGGTCGCCGCCATGTCGGCCTGGGTCCACGCCGCGTCGGGGAAGCCCGGCAGATGCCAGCCCATCCGCTCGCCAAACTGGCCGCCCGTGTTGGCGTTGCCGCGCACCGGATCCTGAATGTCCTCACCGCCCAGATTGCCCTGAATCTTCCAGGCTATGGGAACCGCGAAGCTGTAGGTGGTCGGCCCCGACAGCGAGGCCGAGATCAGGCCGCGCGCTTCCTTGTGGAGGTCGTCGGCGTCCAGATCCCAGTTGTGGCCGTTGTTGCGCACCATCACCGACAGCAGGTGCTCGCCGGTCCCCTGCGCCTCGGGCGGCAGCTTGAAGGTGGCCACGCCGGTGGTGATCGGACGCGGCAGGCCGCCGTCCAGTTCGTGCTGGCCCAGGAACTTGCCGTCCAGCCACACCTGCAGCATGCCCGCGCCGCCGGCGCCATAGTGCAGGGTCAGGGTGTCGATACCAGCCTTGGCGGTGTAGCGGCCGCGATACCAGACGTCGCCCTGGTGGAAGCCATAGGTGCTCATGTCCAGAGCGGGCTGGCCCGTGGGGCCGCGCACGGTCGAGGCGCTGCGGCGGCCTTCGGTCTTCTGCCAGGCGCTGTCGTCGAACTTCGGATCGGCCTCGGGCGAGCCGGGGGCGGTCTTCCACGTCAGCTGGGCGATGTCGGGCACGGCGATGACGGCGGGACCAGCCAGGGCCTTGTCGGCCAGCAGGCTGCCCGAGGCGGTGGTCTTCACGGCGATCTTGGCGCCGTTCCAGCGGGTCGCGGTGACGGCCTTGGGCGCGAACACTTCCAGCGGGCTGTCGGTCTCGGTGTCGCCGGTCAGTGAGAGGATCCCGCCCTTGATCGCGTCGCTGCGCACCAGGCCCGGGCCGCGCACCAGCAGGGCGTCGCGCCGCCAGAAGGTCTGGCCGGTCTCGGCGTCGGCCAGCAGCAGGGTCAGGGGCGGGCGACCGCCGCCGGTGATCCGCACGCGGGCCAGGCCGTGGTGCGTGTAGGTCAGTTTAAGGTCGCCCTTGGCGGTGTCGAACGTCGAGGCGACCTCGCCCTCAATGACCTCGACCTTGGGCGGGCTGGCATAGCGCAGCACCGTCTCGCCCGCTTCGCCGGCCCGGCCATAGAGCAGGGCCAGGTCGCCGTCGTTCCATTTCAGGTGGGTCTGGATCTCGGACGTCGAATAGACCAGCCGCTGGCCGCCCAGATCATAGCTGGCCATCAGCATCTTGCTGTCCTGGCCCTTGATCCGCGAGGGGACGACATACTCGCCATCGCGGGTCTTCAGCTTGAAGGTGAAGGCCTCGTCGCCCGTGCCGCTGCTGGGATTGTGCAGCACGACGTATAGGTGGCTGCCGGTCTCGGCGTTGGTGTTGTGATAGACCTTCACCTTGTCGTTCGACGGGGTGACGGCCTCGCCCTTGTCCATGCGGCGGATGTCGGGAACGGCGGCGATGAACTCGCCCATCTGCTTGATGACGCGGGCCTTGTCGCGCAGGCCGCGAGCCTCGTCGATGGCCGAGCCGTAGTCGTACGACGTGAACACCACCGGGGCCGGCAGCCAGCCCCAGCTGGTGCCGCCATAGGTCATGTAGAAGCTTTGCAGCGTGATGCCGTTGGCGATGTTGGTGGCGTAGAACACCCGCTGATAGCCGACGCCGCGATGGATGGCGGTGCAGTCATAGTCGCCGTTGCTGCCCCAATAGTCGAACCAGCCGCCGCCGAACTCGGCCAGGAAGCCGGGCGTATTGGGGCTGGCCGAGGCCCCGCCCCTGGAGCCGCCATTGCCGTGGATGCCCCAGTCGGGCGCGACGCCGGGGCTGGAGGGCGTGGAGTCGACCTTGCAGTTGCCGCCCGGATAGCCGTCGAAGGCATAGAGGTCCGTGGGGCCTTCGACCGTTCCCGGTACGTTGGACCCCTTGGGCACCCAGTAGCCGTTGCGGCCCTTGTCGTTGTGGAAGATCGGGACGGTGATCCCATCCGCCTTCGCCTTGTCGGCCAGCCACTGCATGTAGCGCTGCTGCGGGGCGCCGACGACGTCCAGCTCGTTCTCGATCTGGTGAGCGATCACCGTGCCCTGGCCGGTGGTCAGCTGGTGGCGGGCGATGACGGCGTTGATCTGGGTCAACCACTCGTCGGCGGCGGTGATATATTCCGGCGCGTCGGTGCGGGCGCGGGCCTGCTGGTTGACCAGCCAGCCGGGGAAGCCGCCCCGGGTCAGCTCGGCGTTCACGTAAGGCCCGGCGCGGGTGATGACGTAGAGGCCTTCCTCTTTCGCCATCGTCAGCACGCGGTCCATGTCGCGGATGCCGCTGAAGTCGTAAACGCCCTGCTTGGGCGAGTGGTAGCCCCAGTCGAAATAGAGGGCGACGGTGTTGTAGCCGCTGGCCTTCATCTTCTGCAGGATGTCACGCCACAGGTCGGGGCTGGGCACGCGGAAGGGGTGGAACTCGCCGCCCCAGGAGAAGACGCGCTCGCCGTCGACCTTCAGGGAATACTTGTCCCAGGTGATCTTGTGGGCTTCAGCGGGCTTGGCCGCGACGGCTTGGTCGCCGCCTTCCTTCAGCACCGTGAAGTGGCGCACCGTCCCCGATAGCTCCGGCAGTTCGGCCTTCTTGGTCCAGGTCCGGAAGCCGTCCTTGCTGTCCGACGACCAATAGCGCTTGGCCATGTATTCGTCGAAATAGATCCGCCAGGCGCCCTCGGGCGTGCGCGTCAGGGCGGGGCCTTCCAGGAACCGGCCCCAGCCGGCCCAGTCGCCTGTTCCCCTGGCTTGCCAGGGTCCGTCCAGCGACGGGGCGGTCCACAGCTCGATGAACTTGCTGGTCTCGTTCTTGGCGAAGGCGTTGTAGAGGCCGCCCTCCTTGACCACGAACGTGTCGATGAAATTGGGGCCAAGGCCGGCCAGCGGCTTGGGCGCGCTCCAGGTCGCCAGCGAAGCGTCGGTGGCGGTGATCCGCACGGGCTGGAAGGCGCCTTGCTGGCCGGTGGTCGAGACCGACAGGATCAGGTTCACCGAACCGTCCTGATCGACGAACCATTCGGGCGCCCAGCTGTTGGTCGCGCCCGCCACGTCCACGGTGACGTCGCGCAGGAAGGTCCAGTCGGTCAGGTCCTTGCTGCGGGCCAGACCGATCGTGTTTCCGCTCCAGCCGGTGGTGTAGGCCACATAGTACCAGCCGTCGGTGTGCTTCATCACGCTGGGGTCGCGGATCAGGCCCTTGGGCGGCGTATAGGCCAGCGGCTTCTTCAGCGCGAAGCGCGCGCCGTCCGCCGAGTCATAGACGCTCATGTTCGACTGGCTGGCGTTGGTGAACGCCGTCATCGTGTAACGCAGGGGCTCGGCCCCGACGGCCGTGACCATGGCGGCGGTCGAGAGCAGGGCGGCCGCCAGGCCAAGAGCGCATCGATCGACGAGCGCCGTACGTGGTCCTCGTCCTTCGACAGGCTCAGGATGAGGACCCTTTGCAGGCCTCGCATTCGAAAACCTCATCCTGAGCTTGTCGAAGGACGAGGGTTTCGTGGCGCCGACGAAGGGGGGGAGGGTCATGCCTATCCCTCGAAATAGAAGACGGGCTTCAGCGGCCACTCGACGGGCTTGTTGTCGGGGTGGACCTCCATCAGGTCGGCCATGAAATCCCACCAGCGCTTCATCACCGGCTCCAGCGGCAGGGCGTCCTTTTGGTTGTCGGAACGCAGGCGCAGGACGGCGAACAGGCTCATCGTCTGCTCGTCCAGGAAGATCGAATAGTCGTGGATGCCGGCCTTGCGCAGGGCGTCGGCCAGGTCGGGCCACAGTTCGTCGTGGCGGCGCTCGTACTCGGCGGCGACACCGGGCTTCAGCTGCATGCGGAAGGCGAGGGGCCGGCTTTCCGTGTTCGTGCTCATCGTCTTCCTCCCGGTCCTGTTCTTGTCGTTGTCAGTGGGGCAGGCGGTAGATCCGCCGGGCGGTCTCGGCGAAGAGCCGGGATCGCTCGGCCTGGCTGAAGTCGGCGGTGATGGCGTCATAGGCGCGGTAGAAACCGTCGAAGGATCCGTGGACCTTCTCGACCGGGAAGTTGCTGGCGAACATGCAGCGCTCGGGGCCGAAGGCGTCGATGACCCCCAGCACGAACGGTCGCAGGCTGGCCTGCGTCCAGGCGCGGTCGACCATGGCCAGGCCCGAGATCTTGCAGCTGACATTCGGGCGCTGGGCCAGCAGGGCCAGGCCGTCGCGCCAGGCCAGCAATCCCGCCTCGTCACGATCGGTCGGCATGCCCGCGTGGTTCAGGATCATCGGGATGTCGGGATGGTCGTCGGCCAGGGCGGCGGCGGCCGGGAACTGCGAGGGATAGGCCTGCAGGTCGAACGACAGGCCATGCCGGGCCAACAGCGCGTAGCCCCGGCGCCACTGCGGATCGAGCAACAGGTCGCGGTCGCTGTAGGTCTTGCTGGGGTCGGCGTGCCAGTTGACGATCTGGCGCACGCCGCGAACGCCGGGCCGGGCGGCCTGGGCCTCCAGCAGGGCTTCGACACCGTTGTCGTCCAGGCACGCGCCGGCGACGATGCCGCCGATGATCCCCCGGGTGTCGGCGATGCCCTGCAGCCAGTCGGTCTCGGACAGCTGGTCCTTGGGCGGCAGGCCGCATTCGACATGGACGGTCTGGGCGATGGCCCAGCCGGCGGTGTCGGCCAGATAGTCATCCAGCCCGTAAGAGCGATAGGCGATCGAGGTCATGTCGCCGGCCGGATTGTTCGGCAGCGGACGGTCCTGGAGCCAGGCATAGTAATGCCGCTCCAGGTCCCACAGGTGCATGTGGGGATCGACGATCGGACCCGCGTACGTCATCGCCCCCGCTCCCTAGAAGGTGGTCCGGCCGCCGGAGGTGTCGAAGGTGGCCGCGGTGGTGAAGCTGCACTCTTCCGACGCCATGAAGCAGACCATGGCGGCGCTCTCGTGGATTTCGCCGAGGCGACCCATCGGGATCTTGCCGCGCATATAGTCGACCTGGCTCTGGGGCAGCTGCTCCAGGATCGGGCTTTCGAAGGTGGCGGGCGTCAGGGCGTTGGCGATGATGCCCTTGGTGGCCAGCTCCTTGCCCAGCGACTTGGTCAGGCCGATCACCCCGGCCTTGCTGGCCGAATAGGCGCTGGCGTTCGGATTGCCTTCCTTGCCGGCCACCGAGGCGACATTGACGATCCGGCCATAGCCGTTCTGGATCATGAACGGCGTGACTTCGCGGCAGCAGTAGAACAGGCCGTTGAGGTTGATGTCGATTACCCGGCGCCAGCTGTCCAGCGGGTACTCGTGCACCGGCGCCGTGGCCCCGGTGATGCCGGCCGACGCGACCAGGATGTCGATCTTGCCCAGGGCGTCATGGGAGGCCTTGGCGGCGGCGGCGACGGCGGTCTGGTCGGACACGTCGAGAGCGACGCCGGCACCTTCGGCGGACCGACGGCGGCGGCGGTTTTCAGGCTTTCGGCGTCGACATCCCAGAGCGAGACCGCGCCGCCTTCGGCGACGATGCGCGCCGCGACGGCCCGGCCCAGGCCCGAAGCGCCGCCGGTAATGATCGCCGTGCGTCCGGCGAACCGGCCAAGATAGGGAGGGGCGGCAGGCGTGCTCACGAGACGCCTTCCTTGGTCCAGGCGACGAAGGTCTGCTGCTGCTCGCCCAGCTTCTCGATGCCCAGGCGGACGACGTCGCCGGCCTTCAGATAGACGGCGACAGGCTTCTGACCCATGCCCACGCCCGGCGGCGTGCCGGTGGTGATCAGGTCGCCGGGCTCCAGCGTCATGAACTCGCTGATGTAGGAGACCAGCTTGCTGATCGGGAAGATCATGGTCTTGGACGAGCCGTCCTGCTTGCGCTCGCCGTTGACGTCCAGCCACATGGCCAGGTCCTGCGGGTCGCCCACCTCGTCCGACGTGACGATCCAGGGGCCGACCGGGCCGAAGGTGTCGCAACCCTTGCCCTTGTCCCAGGTCGCGCCGCGCTCCAGCTGGAAGGCGCGTTCCGAGACGTCGTTGATCAGCACATAGCCGGCCACATGATCGAGGGCCTCGTCTTCGCTGACATAGCGGGCGCGCGAACCGATCACGACGCCCAGCTCGACTTCCCAGTCGGTCTTCAGCGAGTCCTTGGGGATCATCACCGGGTCGTTCGGGCCGGTCAGGCAGCTGACGGCCTTGGTGAACAGCACTGGCTCATCCGGGATGGCCAGGTTCGACTCGGCGGCGTGGTCGGCGAAGTTCAGGCCCACGGCGATGAACTTTTGCACGCCGTTCACCGGCACGCCGTAGCGGGGCGAGCCCTCGACCAGCGGCAGGCTCTTGGGATCGATGGCGGCCAGGGTCTTGAGGCTGGCCGGCGACAGCTGCGCGCGGGTGATGTCGGCGACATGGCCCGACAGGTCGCGGATGTTACCCTCGGCGTCGAGGAGACCGGGCTTTTCGGCGCCCTTGGGGCCGTAGCGGAGAAGCTTCATGGGTCTAGGCTTTCAACAGGGTCAGCGGGCGTAAGGCCGGTGCAGACCGACCTCGCGATTGAGTTCGACGCCGAAACCGGGCGCGTCGGAGAGCTTCAGCTTGCCGTTCATGGGGACAGGCTCGCCGATCAGTTGCGGGTGGAACATGGGAACCACCTCATCGGCCTTGGGCGCCATCATCAAGAACTCGGCGAACGGGCTGTTATGGCGGGTGACCACGAAATGGTAGCTGTAGACGCTTGAGCCGTGCGGAATGCACAGCACGCCCCGGCTGTCGGCCAGGTTGGAGATCTTGATCAGCTCGGTCATGCCGCCGCACCAGCCCACGTCGGGCTGGATGATGTCGCAGCACTCCATCTCCAGCAGCATCCGGAAGCCCCAGCGGGTGGCTTCATGCTCGCCGGTGGTGACCAGCATCCCTTTGGGGGCGGCCTTCTTAAGGTCGCGATAGCCCCAGTAGTCGTCGGGGCTCAGGGCTTCCTCGATCCACTTGAGGCCATACTCATGGGCCTTGTGGGCCAGCTTGGTGGCGTAGTTCAGGTCAAGCGCCATCCAGCAGTCGAACATCAGCCAGAAGTCCTCGCCCGTGCGCTCGCGCATCGTGGCCAGCTCTTCGAGGTTCTTGCGCAGACCTTCCTCGCCCTCGGCCGGGCCGTGGTGCAGGGGCATCTTGCCGCCGATGAAGCCCATCTTCTGGGCCAGGTCGGGCCGCGCGCCAGTGGCGTAGAAGGTCAGCTCGTCGCGAACCTTGCCGCCCAGCAGGTGATAGACCGGCTCGCCGCGCAGCTTGCCCAGCAGGTCCCACAGCGCCAGGTCGACGCCCGACAGCGCGTTCACCACCAGGCCCTTGCGGCCGTAATACTGGGTGGAGAAATACATCTGGTCCCAGATCTTCTCGATCTCGGTGGGGTCGCGTCCCTCCAGGAAGCGGGCCAGGTGCTTTTCGACGATATAGGCGGCCGGTTCGCCGCCGGTGGTCACCGCAAAACCGATCGTGCCGTCGGCGGCCTCGATCTCGACCACCAGGGTGCCCAGCACATTGATGCCGAAACTCTGGCGGCTCTGGCGATATTCAGGATAGCGCGACATCGGGGTGGCGATGTGGTCGTCGATCCAGTGACCCGCGCCCTGGTCGTGATAGTCGGCGCCGCCGCCCCGAACCACATAAGCCCGAACATGCTTGATCAGCGGAAACGCCATGGAAGACCGAAGCTCCAACCGGGTGGGGCGCGTCAGCGACCCCAGGGACGGGAAGGCGCCGGCCGGGTCCAGGACGGTCCCCGCATGCGTCGGCGAAAGCCAAGTTGGCCGCGCCTACCTCCCTAAGACAACGTATGACACGCTAGTGGTTCGCGGGGTGCACGGCTCGGAAGAGTCGCCGTCCGTATCGCTTGCCTCGCGTTCCACAATATGAGAGAGAGTGCTACAAAATGAAACGACAGGCGTCAAGGGGAGCGGGGCCAGTGGCGGCGGACGACATCGCGGCGGTCAAGACGCCCAGTGGCAGCCAGACCCTGTTCCGGGGGCTGGACCTGCTTGACGTGGTGGCCGAGTCCGGAACCATCGGCCTGCCGGCCCTGGCCAAGCAACTGGGCCTGACGCGCAGCACCACCCACCGTCTGGCCACGGCTCTGGTCGAGCGGCGCATGCTGTCCCAGGCCCCGCGCGAGGGCTACAGCCTGGGCTCCAAGCTGCTGGAACTGGGCTATCTGGCCAGCCAGCAGATGGACCTGCCGCGGGTGGCCCGGCCTCATCTTGAAAAGCTGCTCGACGAGCTGGAAGACACGATCCACCTGGGCGTGCTGGACGAGGAGGTCATCTCTATCTCGACAAGCTGACCGGGCGTCGTCGCATCAATATCAGCTCGCGCGTCGGCGATCGGCAGCCGATCCGCTCGACCGGCCTGGGCAAGGCCCTGGTGCTGGACGACACCGAAGCACGCTGGCGCGAACTGTATCGCCTGGAAGGCCCGCCGGCCCCCGGCGCGCCCGACGAAGAGCAGTGGATCGCCTGGATGCACGGCTACGCCAAGCGCGGGGTGGCCTTCGACCTCGAGGAGAACGAGGACCGCATCCGCTGCGTGGCCGCGCCGATCCGTGGCGCCGCCGGCCAGATCGTCGGGGCGATCAGCGTCTCGGGCGCCGCCCAATACATGGACGACGCGCGGATGAACACGCTGGTCGACGACGTGCGCGAGGGCGCCAACGCCATCGGCCGCGACCTGGGCTGGAACGGCAAGCGCGTCGCCCGTTGAGAACAGAAGCTTTGGAGGACCCATGTTGCTTGAAGACAAGATCGTCGCTGTCACCGGCGCCTCGCGCGGCATCGGCCGGGCCACGGCGATCGAGTGCGCGCGCCAGGGCGCCCACGTCGCGCTGAACGTCTTCAAGGATCCGGACGCCGCCGAGGAGGTCGCCCAGGCCATCCGCGACCTGGGTCGCAAGGTCGTGGTGTTCGACGGCGATGTCGCCGATCCCGACAACGCCCCGCGCTTCGTCGAGGTTGCGGTGGCCGGGCTGGGCGGGCTGGACGTCTTCGTCAGCAACGCCGGCATCTGCCCCTTCCACGCCTTTCTCGACATGCCGCGCGAGACCTATGAGCGCACGGTCGGGGTCAACATGACCGGGGCCTATTTCATGGTCCAGGCCGCTGCCAACCAGATGGTCAGGCAGGGTCGGGGCGGGGCGGTGGTGGCCATTTCCTCGATCAGCGCCCTGGTGGGCGGCGAGATGCAGACCCACTACACGCCGACCAAGGCGGGCGTTCACAGCCTGATGCAGTCCTGCGCCGTAGCGCTGGGCAAGCACGGCATTCGCTGCAACTCGGTGATGCCGGGCACCATCGCCACCGACATCAACAAGGACGACCTCGCCGACCTGGACAAGCGCCGCTACATGGAAGGCCGCATTCCGCTGGGCCGCCTGGGCGAGCCGGAAGACATCGCCAGGATCGTGGTGTTCCTGGCCTCTGACATGGCGTCTTACGTCACCGGCGCGGCCGTGCTGGCCGATGGCGGCGCCTTCGCCAACTTCCAGTAGGACGAGACCATGATCGTCTCTTCCACCACCGACTTCCGGGAAGCGGCCCGTCGCAAGCTGCCGCGCTTCCTGTTCGACTATATCGACGGCGGCGCCTATGCCGAGCGGACCCTGGCCCGCAACGTCTCGGACCTCGCCGACCTGTCGCTGCGCCAGCGGGTGCTGAAGGACGTCTCGGGCGTTGATCCCTCGACCACCCTGTTCGGCGTCAGGCAGGCCCTGCCGGTGGCCCTGGCTCCCGTCGGCCTGACCGGCATGTACGCACGGCGCGGCGAGGTGCAGGCCGCCAAGGCCGCCGCCGCCAAGGGCGTGCCGTTCTGCCTGTCGACGGTCTCGGTCTGCGATGTCGATGAGGTCAGCAAGGCCAGCAGCGCGCCGATCTGGTTCCAGCTGTATGTGCTGCGCGACCGGGGTTTCATGCGCGACCTGCTGGTCCGCGCGCGAGATGCCGGGGCCACCGCCCTGGTCTTCACCGTCGACATGCCGGTGCCCGGCGCGCGCTATCGCGACGCCCATTCGGGCATGAGCGGTCCCAACGCCGCCGCCCGCCGGATGCTGCAGGCCGTGACCAAGCCGGCCTGGGCCTGGGATGTCGGCGTGATGGGGCGTCCCCACACCCTGGGCAATGTCGCCCCGGTGCTGGGCGAGAACTCTGGCCTGGAAGACTTCATGGGCTGGCTTGGGGCCAACTTCGACCCCTCCATCCAGTGGAAGGACCTGGACTGGATCCGCGAGCTCTGGAAGGGCCCGCTGATCATCAAGGGCGTGCTGGATCCGGAAGACGCCAAGGCCGCCGCCGACATCGGCGCCGACGGGATCGTGGTCTCCAACCATGGCGGCCGCCAGCTGGACGGCGTGCTGTCGTCGGCCCGCGCCCTGCCGGCCATCGCCGAGGCGGTGGGCGACCGTCTGACCGTGCTGGCCGACAGCGGCGTGCGCTCGGGCCTCGACGTGGTGCGGATGCTGGCCCTGGGCGCCAAGGGCGTGCTGCTGGGCCGGGCCTTCGTCTACGCCCTGGCGGCGCGCGGCGGGCCCGGCGTCACACAACTGCTCGACTTGATCGACAAGGAGATGCGGGTGGCCATGGCCCTGACCGGCGTCAGCTCGGTCGACCAGATCGACCGCTCCATCCTGGCGGAGCTGAAGCCGTGATCTTCGCCGCGCTCGTCGCCGCCCTCGCCCTGGCGCCGACCAAGGCGCCGCCGCCGCAGCGCATCGTCATCGCCAGCGATTCCACCGCCGCCGCCTATGGCCCCGCGCAATATCCGCAGATGGGCTGGGGCATGGTGCTGAAGTGCTCGCTGACCCCCGATGTCGAGGTGGTGAACCTGGCGCGCGGCGGCCGCTCGACCAAGACCTTCCTCGAGGAGGGCCTGTGGTCGGTGCTGCTGGCCAAGCTGACGCCCGGGGACACGGTGCTGATCCAGTTCGGCCATAACGACGCCGACACCAGGAAGATCATCCGCTTCACCGATCCCAACGGCGCCTATGACGTCAATCTGCGGCGCTTCATCGGAGATGTGCGCACCGCCGGAGGGCGTCCCGTACTGGTCACGCCGATCGCCCGCTGGATGTGGGAAGGCGGCAAGCCGAAGGACGCCCACGGCCCCTATGCCGCGACGGTCCGAAAGGTGGCGGCGGAGATGAAGGTCCCGCTGGTCGATCTGGACGCCGACATGATGGCCGCCCTGCAGGCGCGGGGACAGCTGGCCTCGCGTGGTCTCTACCTGTTCTACACGGCCAATGACCACGTCGCCCGCTACCCCGACGGGGTCAGTGACGACACCCACATCAACGAGCAGGGCGCCCGCCTGGCCGCCGCCCTGGTGGCGACGCGGCTGAAGGCGCTGGGCCTGCCGGTGTCGAAGTCGGTGCGCCCGGCTTCGGTCGCGGGTCAGGCTCGGCTGGGCGCGCCGGACTGCTCCTGAGCCCAAGCCGACAACCGGAGGATCCATGAAGACCCCACGCACCAGCCTGCTGGCTCTCGCCGCCGCCCTGGCCCTCGCGGGGCCTGTCGCGACCCTGGCCGCGCCGCGCGCGAAACCCGCCGTTGTCGCCGCGCCGGCCCAGACGTGGTCCGCCGCCTGGGGCGCCGCGCCTCTGGCTTCGGTGGCCGTGCCGCGCGTCAACGAGGTGCGAGCCTTTTCCGACATCACCGTTCGCCAGGTGGTGCGCCTCAATCTGGGCGGCGACGCCGTGCGGCTGCGCCTGACCAACGAGCTGGGCGACAAGACGCTGAAGGTCGGCGCGGTCAGCGTCGGTCTGGCCGGGCCCGACGGCAAGCTGCTGGCCGCGCCCATCCCCGTCACCTTCGGCGGGAGGCCCGAGGCCGAGATTCCGCCCGGCGCGCCGCTGCTCAGCGATCCGGTCGCCCTGCCGGTCAAGGCGATGGACCGCCTGTCGGTGGGCCTGTTCTTCGTCGAGCCCTCGGCGCCTGCGGGTCATCGCATGCGCCTGTTCCTGTCGCCCCAGGGCAATCATACGGCCAAGACCGACATCCCGGGCGAGCAGGTCAGCAAGGGGCCGGGCTTGGTCTCCGGCGTCGAGGTGCGCGGCGCGGGGCCTCGGCCCGTGCTGGTGGCGATCGGCGACTCGATCACCGAGGGCTCGGGCTCGACCGCCAATGCCGACCTGGGCTGGCCCGAACAGCTGGCGGCCCGCATCGCGGCGCGCGGCGGCGCCTGGAGCGTGGTCAACCAGGGCGTCGGCGGCGGACGTCTGCTGCGCGAGGTCTCCGGGCCCAGCGCCCTGTCGCGCTTTGACCGCGACGTGCTCAGCGTGCCCGGCGTCGCCGCCGTGGTGGTGCTGGAAGGGATCAACGACATCGGCCGCGCCGCCCAGCCCGGCTATGCGACCGAGGCCGTGACGGCCGAGCAGTTGATCACCGGCTATCGCCAGCTGATCGAGCGGGCCCGCGCCCGGGGCGTGAAGGTCTATGGCGGCACGATCCTGCCGTTCGAGGGCGCCAACTATTACCACGCGGCCGGCGAGGCCACGCGCCAGGCCGTCAACGCCTGGATCCGCACCAGCGGCGCGTTTGACGGCGTCATCGACTTCGAGGCGGCGGTGAAGGATCCCGCGCGGCCAAGCCAGATCCTGACGGGGCTGCACCAGGGCGATCACCTGCATCCCGGCGACGCGGGTTACGCGCTGATGGCCGAGGCGGCGGATCGGGTGGTGTTTGGGAAGTAGGGAGGTCGGCGGAGACTCGCCCCCTCCGCGCTGACGCGCTCCTCCCCCGTAGGGGGAAGATGAGGTCGGCGCGCTTTATCTTCCCCCTACGGGGGAGGAGGGGCGCGAAGCGGCCCGGAGGGGGCAAGTGTCGGCCGACGCCTACTGAGCGGCCTTCGCCAGCTCCACCGCATAAACATGGCTGGCCCCGTGCATGTTCGAGCGGAACACCAGCCACTTCTGATCCGGCGTGAAGTTGACGTTCGGCTCCAGCCGGTAGTCGTGGGCCTTCATGTTCACCAGCTTCTCGGTGTCGATCACGCCCGGCTGAATCAGGCTCTCCGAGCCCGGCGCGTGGATGCCGGCCACGTCGGGGATGGCGCGGGGATGCATCAGGTACAGCCATTTGCCGTCCGGCGCGTGGGCCACCATCTCGCTGTCGCCGCCGTCGCCGGCGAACAGCTTGCCGTCCGGCGAGCTGTTGAAGTGCACCGACCAGGCGTTGCGACCCAGGTGCAGCCAGGTGCGCTTGCCGGTGGCGATCTCGTAGCCGGCCACCCAGAAGTCCTCGCCGCGCGGGGTCTGCAGATCATACCAGACCGTCTTGCCGTCGGCGCTGAACCACTCGTGGCCGGCGATCTCCATGTTCATGGTTCGGGTGTGGATCTTGACCGGAGCATCGGTCCTGTCGGTGCGCGCCAGCCATAGGCGGTCGACCTTGTGCCAGGGCCCCTCGTGGCAAAACATCAACAGGTTCGGGTCGGTCGGCGAGAACTGCAGGTGGTTCAGCCAGTCGGTGGCCTGGTGCACGACCTTGCGCTCGCCGGTGACGGTGTTGATCGTGAAGATCTCCATCGGGATGCGGCTGTCCAGGCGCGCGTTCAGCTGCACCTCGCGGCCCTCGGCATAGCTCAGGTCGCGACCGTCAGGGCCTTTCACGTCGTCGGGATTGCGGGGCAGGGCCTGGGCCGCGTCCGGCGGGATCGGCACGTCGGTGCGCACCGCGACGCCGGCCAGCAGGGTCTCGTCGGCATTGAGGGTCTGCAGGCCGCCGCGATCCAGCGTGGCCACCTGCCGCGTGGCCGCAGTGTAGGGATCGATGGCCATCACCACCTTGGGGCCGTTCGGCGCGTCGCCCACGGCCTTCTCGTAATAGACCGCGCCCGTCTTGCGGCCGACGAACAGCAGCCGGACCTTGCCTTCAACAATTGTGCGCAGGGCCCGGGTCTTCAGATCCATGACGGTGATGCCGCCCGGGCTCGAGAACACCAGCCTGTCGCCCTTCGGCGTATAGGCGTTGAAGTTGAAATACAGGCTGGAGCTGCCGGCCTCGCGCGACAGCCGCACCACCCGGTGGCCGGTGTCCCTGTCGATCCATTCCAGAGGCGGCTCGGCCGCCCCCGCCGCCGGATGGGTCATCACGTCCTGGGCGCGCGCGGCGGGAGCGAAGGCCACGACCGCCAGGGCCAGCAGGGACAGCAGGGGAGCTTTCATCGGTCGTCTTACCGTGTGCGGATGTTTGGACGCGGCGCGGGCTTCATGCCGTCGCCGATGAAGAAGTCGGGGTGCGGCGGCTGGTTATAGGCCACGTTCTGCCAGGCGACGCTCAGCCGATATTCCGGGTCGTGCATCAGGGTGGTGATGCGCAGATCGGTCGGATAGGGCGTGGCGTAGATCCGCAGCGACTGGTTGTCTTCCGCCCGCCAGATCACTTCCTCGCGCCAGTCGCCCAGGATGTCGGCCGACAGGGCGGGCGTCGACTTGGTGCCGTTGTTGGAGGTCATGCCTTCGGCGGTCAGCAGGGGCCTGGCCTCGCCGGCCGTCCAGTCCCACTTGCTGATCTGGTTCTTGTCGAGCAGTTCGCGCAGCGGATCGCCGTCCCACCAGACGGCGAAATTGGTCTGGCGCGGATGCTTGACGCCCTCGATGACCTTGCCCTGGGCGGTGTAGAGGTTTTCGGAATTGCTGCCCCAGGCCTCCGCGCCCGCGAAGCGCGGGTCGATATCGGCGGCCAGGCCCCGGCCGGTGTCCTTGTCGGTGGGCGTGGTCCACAGCACCTGACCGGTGCGGGCGTCCAGCATGGCCGCGCCGATGCCGCCGTTCTTGCCGGGGCTCTCGTGAACGCCGAACTTTTCCAGGCCCGGCCGGGTGGGGTCCAGGTCCGACACGTGCATGGTGTCGCCGTGATAGAGCCGGGCGGTCCACAGGCCCTGGCCGTCGTCATCCACGGCCATGGAGCCGTACAGGATCTCATCGCGGCCGTCGGCGTCGACATCGGCGACGCTGAGCTGGTGATTGCCCTGGCCGCCGAAGCCCTCGGGCGCGGCGTTGCTGTCGAACAGCCAGCGCTGGGTCAGCTTGCCGCCGCGCCAGTCCCACGCCGCCAGGGTGGTGCGGGCGTAGTAGCCGCGCGCCATGACGATGCTGGGATGGACGCCGTCCAGATAGGCCACGCCGCCCAGGAAGCGGTCCGAGCGATTGGCGTAGCCGTCGCCCCACAGGGCCGTCTGCTGCTCGGCGGAGGGCGCGTCGGTGTCGGGATTGCGGGGCGGGGCGTAGGGCGCGCTGGCCAGGGCCGCGCCGGTCAGGCCGTCGAACACGGTCAGGAACTCCGGGCCCTTCAGCATGCGGCCGACCAGGGGCGCGACCTTGCTGCCGTCGGCCTTCACGACCGCGCCCGTGCGGTCCATCTGGACGACCTCGCCCTGCGTTCCGCGCCAGTCGGCGTCGGGATCGCCGATCACCTTGCCCTGGCCGTCGACCGTGCCGTCGCTGGTGCGGGCGACCACCTCGGCCCGGCCGTCGCCGTCGAAGTCAAAGACCAGGAACTGGGTGTAGTGCGCGCCCGCCCGGATGTTGCGGCCCATGTCGATGCGCCACAGCCGCTGGCCCTCCAGCGTGTAGGCGTCGAGGATCACGGGGCCGGTATAGCCGGGAAAGGCGTTGTCCTTGCTGTTGGTGGGATCCCACTTCAGCACGATCTCGTAGCGGCCGTCGCCGTCCAGGTCGCCGACGCTGGCGTCATTGGCGGTGTAGGTGAAGGCTTCGCCCGAGGGCGTAGAGCCGCCCGGCGGCTGTTGCAGCGGGATGGAAAGATAGCCCTGGGCCCAGGCCGAGACGGCCTTGTCGCCCGGCTGTTCCTTTCCGCCGACGACCGCGCGCACGCTATAGGCGTCGCCGGGCTTGCCCTTGGGATCGACCTGGTTGGTCGCGGCCCTGAGCGGCCTGGCGTTCAGCCGCTTGCCGCCCCGGTAGAGATTGAAGGCGACATCGCCTGGATCGTCGCCCAGCAGCCGCCAGCTGACCAGCATGCCGCCGCCCAGGGCCGGGACGGCGACCACGCCCCGATCCAGTCGCTCCATGCGACGGGCGGGCGGCCCGTCGGCCAAGGCGGGCGAGAAGCCCGAGCAGAGACTCAAAGCGGCTGAAATCGCCAGGGCGGACCCCGTCCGCCACGTCGTGATGCGGGCCTTGCTGCTCATCGTCATTTCCATCCCGTCACATTTTTTCCGGTCCGGCGCCGATCCGCGCGCCAGGAGGCACGACCTGACCGCCGTGACAAATCCCTTTTGGGACAGGGGGTTGGCCGTCGCCGGCCCGTCGTCTCGCGGACGCTGGAACCCGGCGATCTTTCTAGACCATGAAACCGACGGTATGTCTTCCCACAAATTGCATTGACATCTCAATATGTGGCACTTAGTTTTTGCTCGTAAGCTGCCGCTGATAGGGTCGCGGCGGAATTATAAGACAAATGACGCCGGCGGCGTCGGGCTGAGAAAAATCACGACGACCGGGGGTCTCCAAAAGAGACGCGTCGATCGTGAAGAGAAAACTGGGAGGGACACCATGCGAGCTAAACCATCCGCGCGGCTGCGCGCCGTCACGACGACGTCCTGGATCGCTCTGGGCCTGGCGGTGGTCGCCGGCCAGGGCGCTCAGGCCCAGACGGCCGCCAAGGGCGAGGACGTCACCGTCGTCGACGAGATCGTCGTCGGCACCCGCGCCAGTCTGCAGTCGGCCATCGAACGCAAGAAGCGCGCCGGCACCATCGTCGACTCCCTGGTGGCCGAGGACGTCGCCTCCTTCCCCGACAAGAACATCGGCGAGGCGCTGTCGCGCATCACCGGCGTCCAGCTGGCCCGTGACTTCGGCGAAGGCACCCAGGTCAGCATTCGCGGCGTCGAGCCCGACCTGAACCGGATCGAGATCAACGGCGTCGGCGTGATGGGCTCCACCTTCGGCGGCGCCACCTCGCGCGGCGCGGACTTCCGCGAAATGGCCGCCGAGCTGGTCAAGTCGATCGACGTCTACAAGGGCTTCACCGCCGACATGACCGAAGGCGGCATCGGCGGCACGGTCAATATCGAGACCCGCAAGCCGCTGGACCTGAAGGCCCCGCTGCTGTCCTTCACCGGCTCGGCGCAGAAGGTGGATCTGGTCGGCAAGACGCGCGGCCGCTTCAACCTGACGGCCGGCACCAAGTTCCTGAACGGCCGCCTGGGCATCCTGGGCAACATCACCTTCGACGACAACGACACCCGCCAGGACTATCGCAGCGGCACGCAATGGCAGCGGATCTTCGACTTCGACAAGTCGGCCGAAAAGACCGTGACCAGCACCGACTCGCGGTTCGCGGCGATCACCAACCAGGCCGATTGTACGACGGCCTTCAGCGTCGCCGCCGACCGAACCAGCTGCCAGTCGCAGTGGTACGACTACAACGGCGGCGTCCCGGCCCGTAACCGCATCCTGATCCGCCACGACAAGCGCGCGTCCGCCGACGGGACGATCCAGTTCCAGGTGACCGACAAGCTCGATGTGTACTTCGAGGGTCAGTACAATCGCCGTGACAACTTCCTGACCGACTACAACTACACGGTCGATTTCACGGCCCTGTCGCGCTTCGACCAGACCCAGCCCTTCGTGGTCGACAAGGGCCATAACCTGATCGAGTGGACGTCCGGCTCGACCCCCGCCGCGGCCGCCAACATCTTCGGCTCGGGCCAGCGCGCCTTCGCGCAGTTTCAGGACACGACCTACAAGATCGCCGGCCTGAACTATCGGGGCGACAACCTGACGATCAAGGGCATCCTGTCCCAGGCCAAGGGCTGGACCACCAACGACACCAACCAGGTCGCCATCAACGCCAACATCCCCGGCATCAAGGTGAAGCTGGACGAGCTTGGCCGTCCCAACTTCACCTTCCCGACCGGCTTTGATCCGCAGAACGCTTCGACCTACACCCAGGTCTCGGTTCAGTACCGCCCCGTCGAGGCCGAGAACGCCGAGGACATGGCCAAGATCGACCTCGACTATGATGTCGACATGCCGTTCTTCACGCGCTTCGAGACCGGCCTGCAGCATCGCAAGACCACCTCGCTCAGCTATGCCGGCGGCGGTCGTATCGACGCCGTGACCGGCGCGGTCGTACCGTCGGCCAACTTCACCCAGAACGCCAACCTGGCGGCCGCCGGTCCGTTCAGCCCGTTCAAGGCGGCGCCCGCCAATCCGCTGACCCCGGTCAGCGGCGCGGTGAACATCACGACCAACTTCAACTGGTCGGCCGCCCAGATCGCCCAGTTCGTCCAGACCGCGGGCATCCAGACGCCGGGCCAGTTCTTCAAGGGCTACAGCGACCGTGACGGGTCGTTCGTCAACAGCTGGCTGGCGGCCAACTATGGCGCGGTCGGCCAGTTCTTCGACACCTCCAGCTTCAACCACAGCACGGTGCGCACCGCCGTCGGCAGCGACGGCAAGACCTATGACCAGATCCCGGCTTCGGATCTGAGCGAGCAGGTCGACGCCGTCTATCTGAAGGCCAACTATGCCTTCGAGGTTGGCCAGTTCCCGGTGCAGGGCAACTTCGGCGCCCGCTACGTCAAGACCAAGGTCGATGCGGCCGGCGGCCTGACGGTGCGCGAGCGTCGCCAGACCGGCACCACCAGCGGCGGCGCGCCCATCACCACGGACGTGACCGTCGGGGTCAAGGAAGTGTCGATGAAGGACAGCTATTCGGACCTGCTGCCCGCCTTCAACATGGAAGTGGGCCTGATCCCCGACAAGCTGGTCGCCCGCGTCGGCTACGCCAAGTTGCTGGCCCGTCCGCAGGTGAGCTTCCTGGTGCCGGCCGCCAACTGCCTGTTCGACGTCACGCCCGCGGGCCTGGTCGACTCGGTCGACGACACCTGCTCGGCCGGCAACCCGAAGCTGGATCCCTATCGCGCCGACGAATACGACTTCAACCTCGGCTGGTACGCCAACCGCGATACGCTGATCAGCGTCGCCTACTTCTACAAGGACGTGAAGAGCTTCATCGTCGGCCCGGTTCTGGTGCCCAAGGTCGACCTGCTGGGCGACGGCAAGCTCTATACCGTGACCCAGCGGATCAACGGCACGGGCGTCAAGCTGAGCGGCGTGGAGGTCTCGGCCCAGACGGTGTTCAGCTTCCTGCCCGCCCCGCTGGACGGCTTCGGCAGCAGCATCAACTTCACCTACAACCACGCCAAGAACGTAGGCCTGTTCAACTCGCTGAGCGGCGAGGAACTGCCGTTCCCGGGCCTGTCGAAGACCAGCTACAATCTCGTGCTCTTCTACGACAAGGGCCCGATCAACGCCCGCCTGGCCTACAATGTCCGCTCCGACTACCTGGTCACGGTGGCCGAACGCTCGGGCAATCCGAAGTTCGCCGAAGGCACCGGCTATCTGGACGGCAAGATCACCTACCGCGTGCCCAACACCAACTTCCAGGTCTATGCCGAGGGCAAGAACCTGACCGGCGAGACCGAATACGCCACCTCGGGGGCCGACATCCGCAACTCGGACTTTTCCTATCCGGGCAAGCGGTTCCTGGTCGGCTTCGGCATGAAGTTCTAGGCGCTGATACCTGTAATCAGGGCGGCGATCGGGAAACCGGTCGCCGCCCTTCTTTTTTGGCGCGACCCGGTCTCCCGGATCGCGCCGCGTTCACAAGGTCACGGGCCTATTTTGCCAGCGGACCCACCGGCAGGGCCTGGGCCTTCAGGCTGACCGTCGTGGTCGCCGCCGAGGCGCGCGACGAGGCGCCCACCGACACCGCATAGTCGCCGGCCGCGATCGACCAGCCATGGGCCTTGGCGTCCCACACCGACAGCAGGCGCGGGTCGACCGTGACGGTGACCGTGGTGGTGGCGCCGGGCGCGAGATCGACCTTCTTGAAGCCGCCCAGCCGCTGGGGCGCCTCCCAGCCACCGGCCTTGGGCGAAACATAGACCTGCGGCACGTCCTTGCCGGCGCGGGCGCCGACATTCTTGACCGCGAAGCTGACGGTGAGGACGCCGTTGGTGTCCTGCGCCTTCAGGTCGGAATAGGCGAACTTGCTGTAGGACAGGCCGTGACCGAACGGGAACAGCGGCTCGATCTTCTTCAGGTCGTACCACTTGTAGCCGACGGCGGCGCCCTCGATCGCATAGTCGACGTCGAACTTGTCTTCGGGCTTCTTGGGATCGCCATCCAGCTTGGGACGCGGCAGTTGCGCTTCGCTGGCCGGGAAGGTCACGGGCAGGCGGCCCGAGGCGTCGACCTCGCCGGTCAGCACGCGGGCGATGGCCTCGCCGCCGCTGGTGCCGGGATACCAGGCGGCCAGCACGGCGGGCACCTTGGCCAGCCACGGCATGGTCACCGGGCCGCCGGTCTCCAGCACCACGACGGTCTTGGGGTTGGCCGCCGCGACGGCCGCGATGGTGGCGTCCTGGTTGCGGGGCAGGGCCAGGGACGGCGCGTCTTCCGACTCAGTGGTCCACTGGTCGGCGAACACCACGGCCAGGTCGCTGGCGGCGGCCAGCTTGGCGGCGGCGGCCGGATCGGTCCCGTCGGCATAGGTGATCGTCGCGTTGGGGAAGCGCTTCTGCAGCGCCTTCAGCGGAGAGGACGGATAGTAGATCACCGGACCGGGCCAGGTGGCGGGCATCAGGCCCTGCACGGCGCGACCGCCGGCCGGATAGACCTGGGAAGAGCCGCCGCCCGACAGCACGCCGACGTCGGCATGGGCGCCGATCACCGCGATGGTCTTGGCGGTCTTGGCCAAGGGCAGCAGGCCGCCCTCGTTCTTCAGCAGGACCATCGCCTCCTCGGCGTCGGCCTGGCTGACGGCGCCGTTGGCCTTCAGGTCGATCGGGGCGATCTTGACCGGCTTTTCGACCACACCGCTGGCGAACAGGGCGCGGGTGATGCGGCGGGCCATGTCGTCCAGGCGCGCGCCGCTGACGGCGCCGCTGGCCAGGTCGGCCTTCAGGACCGAGCCCAGGAAGTTCTGCTTGTCGAAGGCGTCGCCGGCTGACTGCTGGTCCAGGCCCGCATTGACCGCCTTGGAGCCGGAATGCACCGCGCCCCAGTCGGACATCACATAGCCCTTGTAGCCCCAGTCCTTCTTCAGGACCGTGTTCAGCAGCCAGTCGTTCTCGCAGGCATAGACGCTGTTGACCCGGTTATAGGCGCACATCACCGAGTGCGGGTCGGACGCTTCGATGGCGATCTGGAAGGCCAGCAGGTCGGAGGTGCGGGCCTCGGCGCCGCCGATATTGGAGCTGACGACGAAACGGCCGGTCTCCTGGTTGTTGAGGGCGTAGTGCTTGATCGTCGAGACGATGTGGTTGGACTGGATGCCCTTGATCTGGGCCCCGACCATCGTGCCGGCCAGCAGCGGATCCTCGCCGCCATATTCGAAGTTGCGGCCGTTGCGCGGCTCGCGGGTCAGGTTGACGCCGCCGGCCAGCATGACGTTGAAGCCGGAGTCGCGGGCTTCGGACCCGATCATCGCGCCGCCCTTGAAGGCCAGGTCGGGATTCCAGGTGGCGGTGGTGGCCAGGCCCGAGGGCAGGGCGGTGCGTTCGCGGAACTCCTTGGCGCTGCCCTGCGTGGCCACGCCGACGCCGGCGTCGGTCTGCCACTGCTCGGGGATGCCCAGGCGCGGCACGCCCTTCACATAGCCGGCCGAGCCGGGCAGGGCGCCTTCGATCCGGGTGTATTTCGGCTTCATGTCGGCAGCCGAAGTAGCCAAACACCAGGGTCAGCTTCTCGTCCTGGGTCATGGCCTTGACCACCAGGTCGGCGCGGGTGTCGGGATCGAGCTTGGTGTCCAGCCAGGGCTGGCTGGTCTGGGCGTTGGCGTTCAGCGCCGTCGCCGACGCACCGATCATCAGCGCGAGCGCCAGGCCCTGGAATGTCTGCCGGTTCATGTTTCCTCCGTACTCTTGGTCTGGGCCGCCGGCCGCTATCGGCTCGGCGGCGAAGGGGATCAGGTCTTTCGCTTCGCCGGTCCGCCGCCGCGCACGGGCCCGGTCGACTCGCGCACGACCAGGCTGTGCTGGGCCAGGAACGGCGCGGCGGCCTTGCCGGCGGCGTCGTTGGCGTTCCAGGCGCTGAAGGTCTGCAGGGCCCGCAGCGCCATCTGCTCAAACGGTTGGCGGATGGTGGTCAGGGTCGGCCAGATCACCCCGGCGATCGGGGCGTCATCGAAGCCTACCACCGAGATGTCGTCCGGGATCCGCAGGCCCCGGCGCTGGGCTTCCATGCAGGTAGCGGCGGCCATGTCGTCATTGGCGGCGAAGATGGCGGTGGGCGGCTCGTCGATCTCGAGCAGGACCCTGGCCGCCTCGATGCCGGTCTTGAAGGTGAACTCGCCGTCGGTGATCAGCTCCGGCGCCGGGCGCGGCAGGCCGCGCGCGGCATAGGCCTCGAAGAAGCCGTTGCGGCGATGGGTGCTGGCGGCGTGGTCCGGGTGGCCCGAGATGTGGCCGATCCGGGTGTGGCCCAGCGAAAACAGGTGCTCGACCACCTCGCGGGCGGCGGCGCGGTCGTCCATCGCGATGGCGGGAAAGAAGGGGTCGGGGCTGGTCGGCGAGATCAGCACGCAGCGGACCTCCAGCTCGCGCATCAGCTCCTTCAGCGGACCAAAGTCGCACTCTGGCGGCAGCAGGATCATCTCGCGCACGCCGCCGTCGGCGACGAAGGCGCGGATGCGGTCCTGCCAGCCGGCGACCGGGCCGTCGAACAGGTCGACCGTCAGGTGGCGGCCGGTCTCGACGCAGGCCAGCAGCAGGGCATGGTGGATGCGGGTGTGATAGCCGCCGCTGGGATCGCCCATCAGCACGCCGACCGAGGACGAGCTTTGCGAGCGCAGGCTGCGCGCCACGGCGCTGGGCTGATAGCCCAGCGCCTGCATGGCCGCGCGGACGCGGTCGCGCGTCTTGGCGCTGACGCTGTCATGGTCATTGAGCACGCGAGAGACCGTCTTGGGCGAGACATCCGCCCGCGCGGCCACATCGTGAATCGTCGCCATTACGTTCCTGCACCCGGTTTCGCGTTCTTTGTAGCCGGACTCCACCACGGTGAAGGTGGCGAGGGCAAGGCGACGCGTCATTCAAGTCATAGCCCAGGCTGTCCGCCTTGTCATGTGAAAGGACATTGCCGGGTCATTTCAAGTCATATTGCAGGACATTTCGTGGACATGAAGCGGCATCAATCGGCCCGGCCGGGGCCGAATTTCTCGATGTTTCCGCCGGGGTGAGCCCCTGTCGAGGCGACTTTAGTTACCGCTATCATGAGCCAAGTTTTCGCGATGAAGTCCGGGTTGAAGGGAGAAAATACCCAGAAAGGCAAAGGGCGTGCTCATTATAGCCCCTGAAGTCGGCCCGTTCTGTAGCGGAGCCGTATCGCCCAAGCCTGTCACGGTCGCCCTGAAAGACGCCTCCGCACGAAAATGACAACGTTGACATTCTTGTTGACTAGGGCGGGACATTTCATGATGTTGGCGCCAACCGATAACGGCGTTGGGCCGGAATCGACAGCCCGGGCGCTGGGGGTCGCCGTCAAGAACGGACAAAGCGGACAGCGGTTCGCCGGGCCAAAAGGCGCTCAATCGGTTCTGGAACGCGTCGCGTAGACGGCGCGCCCGGGAACGGGGCGAACGATCAAAGAAAAACATCTAGTTGGGGAGCGAGGAATTTGACTAATCAACGTAGGACAGCCGTGCTGACGCGCGGCCTGGCGGTGGCCCTTCTGGCCGGCGCCTCCCAGGTGGCTCTGACCACCAGCGCATTCGCCCAAGCCGCCGGCGCCCAAGCAGCCGCCGCGGACACCGTCGAAGAGGTGGTCGTCACCGGCGTTCGCGGATCCCAGATCAGGTCGGTCGACGTCAAGCGCAAGGAAGTCTCGATCGTCGACGCCATCTCGGCCGAAGACATCGGCAAGCTGCCCGACGTCACCATCGCCGACTCGCTCCAGCGCATTCCGGGCATTCAGATCAAGCGCGACGCGGGTGAAGGCTCGACGGTCAACATCCGCGGTCTGGCCCAGGTCATCACCCTGCTGAACGGCGAGCAGTATCTCAGCGCGGGCAACATGGGCTCGGCCCAACCCAACCTGCTCGATGTGCCCTCGCAGCTGATGAACCAGGTGCTGGTCTACAAGTCGACCGACGCCAAGAACGCGCTGTCGGGCATCACCGGCACGATCGACCTGCGCACTCGCCGTCCGTTCCAGATGGCGAAGGGCCTGCAGATGGCGGGCGGCCTGGAAGGTCAGACCGGCGAGCGCACCAAGGAAAACGACTACGTCGCCAACGCCCTGGTCAGCTGGCGCAATGATCGCGTGGGCATCCTGGCCTCGGTGGCCGGCAGCGAGTCGAACCTGGGCAACAACTCCTCCGGCGTTGTCGGCCTGTCGGGCAACAACGACTGGGGCGGTTCGGCCGCCAACAACTTCATCTCGCCGCACGGCTTTGAAAGCTTCAACCGCGTCGTCGAGCGCAAGCGTCTGGGCGTCAATGTCGCCTTCGAGGCGGATCTGGGCGAAGGCTTCACCCTGATCGCGGAAGGCTTCTACGCCAAGCTCGACGAATACAACCGCGCGTCGGGCATCAACATCTCCAACCGCTGGGACGGCGGCGCCTTCGGCGTCTGGACCCAGCCCACCGCGTCCGGAATCCACCGGTCAGAAAAGCTCGGGCAACGGCCGCCCATGGCTGGCCGTCGACGAGTACGACATCGACGCCTGGTGGGTGAACACCTTCTCGGTCAACCGCACGACCAAGTCGACGACCAAGAACTACAACCTCGAACTGAAGTATGACAACGGCGGGCCGTTCACCAGCGAGGTGCGGGCTATCCGCGCCAACGGCGATCGCCTGAGCATGAACGGCCAGGCCCAGGGCGACCTGAGCAACTGGCAGTACGCGCCGGGTCGTTTCAATCTGTTCCGCGATCCCGCCGACCGCACGCGCGGTCCGTTCTATCCGGCGTCGATCTGTTCCCAGTATCCGGCCGCGCAGCGCAGCAACGCCGTCGTCGGCAGCGCCGGCGGCTGTTACCTGAACCCCAACCCGCAAGGCTACGGCGCCAACCCGCAGCTGCACTACAATATCAGCGGCGACAAGGCGATCTGGAGCGGGTTCGACCGTCCCCTGGCCGGTGGCCTGGGTGCGGGCAAGTCGCTCAAGGACTATATGGCCAACAAGGACAGCTACGCGATCGCGGCGTTCTCCTCGGAAGGCAATAACGAGATCAACTCGGACATGAACGTGTTCCGAGCCGAAGGGCACTATGATTTCGAGGATGATTTCCTAGGCTTCATCACCAAGGTCGACATCGGCGTCCGCCAGAGCGATCGCACGGTCAATGTCGAGCAGTTCCACCTGTTCTCGCCGTTCTACGGCGGCACGCCGGGCGCGGTTCAGGCCAACGGCCTGCCCGTGCCGGCCGCCGGGTGCTACGCCCAGTGGAAAGCCATCGACGTCGTCATGAACCAGGACCAGTGCCAGGCGGGCGAATTCGTGCCCAACCCGGCCGGCGGCGCGCCGATCTTCCAGGGCTACACCGTCAATCGTCCGACCAAGATCGACGCCTATAACAACGTCATCTTCCAGACCAACCTGGGGGGCATCACCCAAGGCATTCCGGGCTTCTGGGTCGTTGATCCGCATGACTTCGACAATGTCGCCGCCTTCCAGAAGAAGGTGTTCGGCGCGGCCGTCCGCTATCAGATCCCAGGCCAGACCTATGACGTGACCCTGAAGGAGCAGAGCGCTTACGGCGTCCTCAACTTCGCGGCCGGCAAGCTGTCGGGTAATCTGGGCCTGCACGTCATCCAGACGCATCTTCTGGTGAAGCAGAACCTGACCGGCGCCACCCAGAACTACGGCGACACCAATCTCGACGTCGGCGACACGGTCTCCAACCGCAAGTACACCGACTGGCTGCCGTCGCTGAACGCGATCTATGACGTCAACGACAAGCTTAAGCTCCGCTTCGCCTACAGCAAGACCATGCAACCGCTGGACCTGGGCAATTACGGCGGCGGTCTCAGCATCTCCACCGCCGACTGCGGCACCAAGCCGGGCCGCTGCGTGACGGGCGCCAGCTCGTCGGGCAACCCCAACCTGGATCCGTGGCGCTCGAGCAACTTCGACGGCGCGGTGGAATACTATGTCGGCCGGGCCAGCATGGTCAGCCTCTCGGCCTTCAAGCTGAAGATCGACAGCTTCGTGACCAACGGCACGACCACGGGCACGTTCAAGGATGAGGACGGCACGCCGCGTACGGTCAATGTCACCCAGCCGATCCAGGGCGACGGCGGTTCGGTCAAGGGCGTCGAAATCGGTACGAAGCTGGCGTTCAGCGATCTTCTGACCGATGGCGGCTTCTTCTCCAACTTCGGCATCGACGCCAACTATACCTACTCGCCCAGCTCGGAATCGCGTCTCGGCCTGGACGGCAAGAAGCTGCCGTTCACCGATAACTCCAAGCAGCAGTACAATCTGATCGGCTGGTATCAGGACGACAAGTTCCAGGCCCGTCTGGCCTACAACTATCGGACCGATCGTCTGTCCAGCGTGACCGGAAGCTCGGGCGACAACCTGCCGATCTTCCAGAAGGCCACCGGCTATGTTGACGTCAACGTCAGCTACGACGTGCGCGACAACGTCACGATCTATGCCAACGGCTCCAACGTGACCGGCGAGATCGAGAATTACTACGTGAAGTTCGCGCAAGGTAAGACTCAGTACGCCAACCAGAACGAGTTCGAAGCCCGATACACCGTGGGCGTTCGCGCGAAGTTCTAAGACCTCACCCCCTCTCTGCGGGCCGCTGTGACTCCCCGTCACAGCGGCTTCTTTTTTCGCGCGGGGAGACTAGCATTGACCCCGAGACGGCGCGCTGACGTTGGCGACGCAGGAGCCGAAAGAGCTTCGGGGGTGTTTGGGAGCCGGCATGCAAGACACCTCGCAGGACAACCGCATCCGCAGCGTCGTCATCGTGGGCGGCGGCACGGCCGGCTGGATGGCGGCGGCCAGTCTGCAGCGCCATTTCAAGGGCTCGCCCCTGAAGATCACCCTGATCGAAAGCTCCGAGATCGGCACGGTCGGCGTGGGCGAGGCGACCATCCCGACCATCCGCAATTTCTACCAGACCCTGGGCCTGACCGACCTGGACGTGATGCGCGCCACCCAGGCCACCTGCAAGCTGGGTATCCGCTTCAACGATTGGCTGAAGCCCGGCTCCAGCTTCATCCACCCCTTCGGCCTGTTCGGCCAGGACCTGAAGGGCGTGCCGTTCCATAACTACTGGCTGCGACTGAAGGCCTTGGGCGACACCGCGTCGATCGGCGAGTATTCGCTGGGCGCGTCGCTGGCCAGGGGCGGCAAGTTCACCCTGCCGTCGCGCAATCCGCCCTCCAGCCTGTCGGTGTTCGACTGGGCCCTGCATTTCGACGCCGGCCTTTTCGCCGGGCTGATGCGTCAGGTCGCCGAGGCGGCCGGGGTCTCGCGCCTCGACGCGCGGATCACCAAGGTCAATCTGCGTCCCGAGGACGGCTTCATCACCTCGGTCGACCTGGACAACGGCCCCACGGTCGAGGGCGATCTCTTCATCGATTGCTCGGGCTTCCGCGGCCTGCTGATCGAGGAAGCCCTTGAGACCGGTTACGAGGACTGGTCGCAATGGCTGCTGTGCGACCGCGCCCTGGCCGTGCAGAGCGAGGGTGCCGGTGAGCCGCCGCCCTATACCGATGTCACGGCCCAGACCGCCGGCTGGCGCTGGCGGATCCCGCTGCAGCACCGCTACGGCAACGGCTATGTCTATTCCAGCCGCCACATCAGCGACGACGACGCCCTGGCCGAACTGACCGGCGCCGTGCCCGATCGGCTGCTGCACGCGCCGCGCCAGATCCGCTTCGTTCCGGGCCGTCGCCGCAAGGCCTGGAACAGGAACTGCATCGCCCTGGGCCTGGCCTCCGGCTTTCTGGAGCCGCTGGAAAGCACCAGCATCGCCCTGATCGAGACGGGCATCGAGAAGATCAAGCAGCTGTTCCCGGACCGTGGCTTCAACCCGGCCGTGATCGACGAGTTCAACGACATGTCCAAGCTGGAGATGGAGCGCGTCCGCGACTTCATCATCCTGCACTACAAGGCCAACCAGCGCGGCGACACGGCCTTCTGGCGCGACTGCGCGGCGGTCGAGATCCCCGACACCCTCAAGCACAAGATCGAGCTATTCCGCGAGCGCGGCCACTTCATCCGCTATCGCTGGGAGATGTTCCAGCCGGCCAGCTGGCTGGCCATCTATACGGGCTTCGACATCCTGCCCAGGACCTGGGATCCAAGCCTCGACGGGGTGGACGTGGAGTCGCTGAAGCGGGCCCTGACCGAGATGCGCAAGGCGGTCAGAGACGCGGTCGCCGCCGCGCCCTCGCATGGGGCCTTCATCGAGCAATATGCGCGGCCTTCTTCTCCTCCGTTCTCCCCGGCGAAGGCCGGGGCCCAGATCGAACCCATGGAGGCGGGTGCTCTTGGCTCAGGCGGAGGGCGCGTCATCCCCAGACGCTCAGGCTGAATCTGGGCCCCGGCCTGCGCCGGGGAGAACGGATTTGGTTGAATTTTCTCCAAGTCGCGATGCCCCGCCGGGAGCGCTGACAAAATAGAACAGGGCCGGGATAGAATGAGCACGGACACCAATCCCAACGGCATCCGCAAGGTCGTGATCGTCGGCGGCGGCAGCGCCGGCTGGATCTGCGCGGCCATGGCCAGCCACTACTTCCACAAGACCGGCGTCGCGATCGAGCTGATCGAGTCCGAGGAGATCGGCACGATCGGCGTGGGCGAGTCGACCATCCCGCCGTTCCTGCAGCTGATCCATAGCCTGGGCATCGACGAGCAGGACTTCATCCAGAAGACGCAAGCCAGTTTCAAGCTGGCGATCCGCTTCGAGAACTGGCGCCAGAAGGGGCAGGCCTATTATCACCCGTTCGGCCAGATCGGCGGGCCGATCGGGCGGCACGAGTTCTATCAGTGCTGGCTGCGCGCCAAGGCCAATGGCCATCCCTCGAACCTGCAGGATTTCTCGCCGGCCACGGCGATGGCCGACCAGGGCAAGTTCATCCCGCCGGCCAGGGCCCAGCGCACCCTGCTCAGCGGCGCCAGCTACGCCCTGCATATCGACGCCAAGCTGGTGGCCAACTACCTGCGCGACTTCGCCGAGGCGCGAGGCGTGGTCCGCACCGAGGGGATCGTCACCGACGTGGTCACCCGGCCTGACGGATGCGTCGACAAGGTGATCATGAAAGACGGCCGCGAGGTGTCGGGCGACCTGTTCATCGACTGTTCGGGCTTTCGCTCGCTGCTGGTCGGCAAGACCCTGGGCGAGGAATTCGTAGACTGGTCGGACATGCTGCTGTGCGATCGCGCGGTCGCGGCCCAGACCGAAAATGTCGGCGCACCCCACCCCTACACCCTGTCCCAGGCGCAGGACGCCGGCTGGCGCTGGCGCATCCCGCTGCAGCACCGCGCCGGCAACGGCTACGCGTTCAGCAGCCGGCACCTCAGCGATGACGAGGCTGTCTCGACCCTACTCAGCCAGGTCGAGGGCGACGTGCTGCTGGGGCCCACGATCATCCCGTTCAAGACCGGCATGCGTCAGCGCTTCTGGAGCACGAACTGCGTCGCCATCGGCCTGGCGGGCGGCTTCATCGAGCCGCTGGAATCCACCGCCCTGCACCTGATCTATCGGGGCATGGACTTCCTGCTGCGCTTCTTCCCGGACCGGGATTTCGATCCGGCCCTGGCGGCCGAATATAATCGCCGCATGGCGGGCGACTATGAAGAGATCCGCGACTTCATCGTGCTGCACTACTGCACCAGCCAGCGTGACGACACGCCGTTCTGGCGCGAGGCCCGCGCGGCGCCGCTGCCCGACAGCCTCAAGGCGCGCATCGAGCTCTTCCGCGCCTCGGCGGCGCTGCCGGACGGGATCGACGACATGTTCCGCGCGCCCAGCTGGCAGTCGGTCATGGAAGGCATGGGCGTGCGCCCCCGCCGCTATCAGCAGCTGGTCGACACCGTGCCCTATGCGGTGATTTCCCAGACCCTCGACCAGTCGGCGCCGATCCTCAAAGCCCAGGCGGCCGGCCTGCCCAGCCATGGCGAGTTCCTGGCCCAGCACTGCCCGGCCGAACCGTTCGTGCGGGCCGAGCCGGTCAAGCGGACGACGCAGGACGCGCTGGCTTAAGCCCCTACATATCCGTTCTCCCCGGCGAAAGCCGGGGCCCAGATCGAACCCGGAGACGTTGGTGATGTGGCTTGGTCCGAAGGCGCATCAACCCCAGAAGCTCAGGCTGAATCTGGGCCCCGGCTTTCGCCGGGGAGAACGGATAAATGGGACCTCTAAGACGCCACCCGCGCCATCGGCAACCGCACTTCCGCCACCAGCCCCGTCTGGCCCCGGCGCAGGCGGATGTCGCCGCCGTGCGCGCGGATGGTCGAGCGCGAGGTCGACAGTCCCAGGCCCACGCCCTGCCGGGTTGAGTTGCGCGCCTCGGCGCTGCGGTAGAAGGGCAGGAACACCCGGTCCAGCTCGGTGTCGGCCAGGCCCGGTCCCTTGTCGCTGACCTCGGCGACGATCTCGTTGCGGTCGCAGAACAGCCGCACCTGGGCCTGGTCGCCGTACTTGACGGCGTTGTCGATCAAGTTGGCGAACACCCGCTGCACGCTCAGCACGTCGACCTCGACCTCGGCCGGCGCGCCCGGTTCCAGGCTCACGTCGGCGCCCACCACCTCGGCGTCGTCGACGGCGCATTCGATGATCGAGCGCAGGTCCACGCGCCGACGCTCGCCGGCCTCGGCGTTCTCGCGCATGAAGGTCAGCACCGAGGTGATCATCGCCTCCATCTGGTCCAGGTCCCGGGCCATCTCCCGGCGCAGGGTCGGCGAGGCGCGCTCGATGCGGAACCGCAGGCGCGCCAGGGGCGTGCGCAGATCGTGCGAGATGGCGCCGATCATGCCGTTGCGGTCCTCGACATAGCGCCGCAGCCGGGCCTGCATCTGGTTGAAGGCGCGGGCGGCCTGGCCCACCTCGGCGGGGCCGCCCAGGGCCATCACCTCGGCCGTGGGCTCGCGGCCCAGACGCTCGGCGGCCCGGGCGAAGTCGCCCAGCGGGGCGGCCAGCCGGCGGGCGAAGATCCAGCCCAGCGGCGCGACGATGGCGAACGAGATGCCGAACCACAGCATCATCCGCTTCTGCCAGGCGCTGGGGAAGGCTTCCGGCTGGGTGCGCAGGGTCACCCAGCGATCGGGCGCGACGCGATAGGCGGCGATGAAGTCGCCCTCGATATAGGGCGCCTGCGACAGGCCAAACAGTCCGCGCGCGCTGGGCGCGTCGATACGGCGTCCCGGGTCGGCCTTGGGTACGGCCGCCTTGACGGCCGCCGCAGCAGCCAGGACGGGCGCGCGGGTGATCGCGGGCTCGGGTGTCGGGGCGGGCTTGACGGTCAGGGGCGCAGGCGTGGCGACGGTGTCGCTGCGGGTCTCGCGGGTGACAGGGTGAAAGCCCTGGATCGGCTTCGCGCCGGTGGTCGTCGGGCTGACGATCGTGGTCGAGCGATAGACGAAGCCGCGCTCAAGACCGTCGAGGGACGCGCGCGTCGGTCCGACGGGACCCAGCAGGCGCCCGGCGCCCAGCGCCGCGCTCATGTCTCCGGAGGGGCGGTTCAGGCCCGGCATCGGCATGACCATGGGGGGGCGAGAGACGAGCGCGTGGCCCGGCGGGCCCATCAAGGCCGGGCGTTGTCCGGCCATGCCCGAGGCCGGCGGAAAGCGCGAGGCCCAGACCGGCGGCGGGCCGGCGCCTGGCCCGGGACGCAGGATGACCATGCCGCCCGGACGCGCGCCCGGCGGCGCCGTCATGGCCCTGCCTCGAAAGTCCGGAACGCCGGAGCCGCCGGCCATGCCGGGCCGAGGGGGGAAGCCCGGCGGCGGCAGGACCATGCCGGTCCCCGGCGCGGGCGGCGTCTGGGCGGCGGCGTGCGGCGCTATGACCGAGCGCAGGCCTTCCAACAGGCCCAGACGGGGGGCCGGCGGCTTCTGGCCCTCGGGATTGGTCAGGGCGCGGGTCGGCAATCCGGCGAAGGGCAGGGGGCGTAGAACAGCAGGCGCACGTCGTCGGGATCGGCGTTCAGCATCCGCGCCAGATCGCCGTGGGCGGCTTCCGAAACGAACCAGCCGGGGCTGTCCAGGCTGGGCGGCTGGTCGTCGGCGGCGCGCAGCAGCGGCTTGGCGCCCTGGGTGGCGACCGGCGCGCCGCGCAGGCCGGCGGCGATGTCGGCCAGGCTGTGCCGGGGCGGCGGCGTGGGCGGCAGCAGCAGGGTCAGGGCCAGGGTGACCATCTGGGCCACGATGATCCCGCCCAGCAGCAGGGCCACGATCTGCACCGCGATCGGCGGGCTCAGCCGATGCAACGCGGGCCAGCGCCGCGGGCCAGAGGCTGTCCTGGTCATGGCGCCACCACCCTGGCGTCCAGCACATAGCCCACGCCCCGATAGGTCTTGATGATGTCCTGGTCGGTCTGGGCCTCGATCTTGCGGCGAAGCCGGCTGATGTGCAGATCGACGCCGCGCCCCACCACCTCCAGCCCTTCGCCCTTGATGATCCGCAGCAGGTCCTCGCGCGGCACCACGGTCCCGGCGTTCTCCAGCAGGGCCGACAGGATCGACAGCTCGCCCCGGGTCAGCAGCAGCAGCATGCCGTTGGGCGCGGTCAGCTGGCGGGCCGACAGGTCCAGGCGAAAGCCCGCGAAGGCGTAGGACGAGCGCCGGGCGCCCCGCGCGCCCGCGCCCCGACGGCGCATCAGCGCCTTGACCGCGGGCCAGCAGTTCGCGCGGGCAGGAACGGCTTGACCACATAGTCGTCGGCGCCCAGTTCCAGGCCCAGGATGCGGTGGACGGGATCGCCCAGGGCGCTCAGCATCAGAATGGCTGGACCGCCCTCGACGGCCAGGCGGCGACACAGCGACAGGCCATCCTCGCCGGGCAGATTGACGTCCAGCACCGCCACGTCCACCGGATGGGCGTCGATCAGCTCGCGCGCCTCGACGGCCGAGGGCGCCTGATGCACCACATAGCCCTGCGACTCCAGGTATCCGGCCATTTCCTGGCGCAGGTCCTTGTCGTCCTCCACCAGAAGGACGACGGCGGGTTGCGAAGTCTGAACGTCGTGTCTCATGGCTTGAAAACTATGACAGGTCCGCCACGGCGCGCGTCGCGACGTCGAGACGGAAGACTGGATTTGGGCGAGGGCCGTGTTCCGATAAAGGCGCCAATGTTTCTCTGCGGTGTCGCTTTCATTGCAGGTGAAACACGCGGTGATCTCAGCGGTCGGCTTTCGGCCCGCGACAGCGCCGACGGGGCTCCGAAAACGCCCGAGGCCGGGGCTGGACGGCGAGATCAAACTGAGGCGTAAAAGGGATCGTACCCTGTCAGTCAGCGAGGCGCCGTGAGCGATCCAGAGTCCACGGTTGTCGTGATCGGCGGCGGCCTCAGCGGCGCGCTCTTCGGCCTCAAGCTCAGCCGCGCCCGGCCCGACCTGCGGGTGGTGGTGATCGAGTCCGGACGGCGCCTGGGGCGGGGCCTGGCCTATGGCGCCTGCACCGCGCGCCATCTGCTCAATGTGCCGGCCAGCCGTATGGAGCTGGGCCTGACGCCCTCGTTCATCGACTGGCTGGCCGCGCGACCCGACCTCACCGCCGAGGCGCTGGAGGAAAGCGCCGGCGATCTGTCCGCCGCTTTCCTGCCCCGCGCCGTGTTCGGGGCCTATCTGCAGGAGCGCCTGGACGAGGCGCGCGCCGTCTCCGACGGTCCCGGCTTTGTCGCGCTGCGCGGGCGGGCCTCGGCGATCATGACCGGGGTCAGGCGCGGGGTGCGGCTGGAGGACGGGCGCTCGGTCCTGGCCGCCTCGGTGGTTCTGGCCATCGGCAATCTGCCGCCCCAGCCGCCCGGTGGCCCCGATAGCTGGTTCTACGACACCGCGCTGTTCACACCGGACCCCTGGGCGCCGGACGCCTTCGCCGACCTTGATCCCGCCGCGCCGATCCTGCTGGTCGGCACGGGCCTGACCATGGTGGATGTCGCGCTGAAGCTGGCCGACGAGGGCCACACCGGGCCGATGCTGGCGGTGTCGCGCCGGGGGCTGGCGCCGCTCAGCCACAAGGCGGGCGGGGCTTGGCCGCCCTTTCTGCAGGACATGCTGGGCGCTTCGCCCCTGGCGCTCAGTCGCCGGGTGCGGGCCGAGGTGGCGGCCGCCCAGGCGCAGGGCGTGCCCTGGCAGCGGGTGTTCGACGCCGCGCGGCCGGCCGTCGGCGGGATCTGGAGTCGCTGGAGCCACAGGCAGCGCGGCCAGTTCCTGCGCCACCTTCGCGCCCGCTGGGACATCCATCGCCACCGCACGGCCCCGCGTATCGCCACGGCCCTGGGCCAGCTGACACAGCGCGGCCAGCTTGAGATCCAGGGCGCGCGTCTGGGCGGCTACGCCGTCGAGGGCGACCGCGTGACCGTCACCCTGGCCCCGCGCGGCGGCGGCCGGCGGAGCTTCACGGCGGCGCGGGTGATCAACTGCACGGGTCCGGCCAGCGACCTGCGCCGTCTGGCCCTGCCGCTGATCGAGGACCTCAAGGTGCGCGGCCTGGCCCAGCCCGACGCTCTGGGCCTGGGGCTGGAAACCCAGGACTGCGCCCTGGTCCAGCCGGACGGGACGGGGTCGTCCTGGCTGTTCGGCCTGGGCCCGGTGACCCGTCCCGCCTGGTGGGAGATCACCGCCACGCCCGAGATCGTCGTGCAGATCGACCGCCTGGTCGCCCGCTTCGCCGAGGGCCAGGGCGCGGCCCCGCGTCCGTCGCGCGGGCTGACGGGGAGCGCGTTCCTGGATCTGGGGGCGGGGATTTAGGCGGCGGACTTGCCCCCTCCGCGCTGACGCGCTCCTCCCCCGTAGGGGGAAGATGAAGTGCGCCGACCTCATCTTCCCCCTACGGGGGAGGACGGCTGCGCAGCAGCCAGGAGGGGGCGAGTCCTCTAGGATTACCGCGTCGCCGCGATCGCCGGCCCGTACAGAAGCCCGTTGAACAGGAACTTGAACGTTCCGTACGACTGCGCCCGCTGGGTGACCTCGGGGCCCATGGCGAACAGCTTGCCCTTGCCCACGTCGATGTCGAGGATCGCGGTCGATCCCTTCAGCTTGTCCTGACCCACGGCCCAGCCGCTGCGCAGCGGCTTGTCGGTGTCGAACCACGAGACGCGCGACACGCCCTTGGCGTCCGACTTCAGGGTGAAGGTCGGGCTGCGGTCGAAGAACACGTCGACCTCGGCCGGCAGGCCATAGGCCAGCGGCTGCTTGTTATCGACCCGGGCGCGCAGCACCGAGCCGGGGATGTAGAGCTCCTTGTTCGGCAGGGCCTTGAGCACGCCGTTCTCGGAGCGGGCGGTGGCCACGTCGACCGGCGCGCCGAAGGCGGTGGCCAGGCGGGTGGAGGCGCCGATCGCCACCACGGTGCCGCCCGCCTTCGCGAAGGCGGCCAGCTGGGGCAGGGTCTTGTCGTCGCTCACCCGGCCCAGCCAGGCGCGATACTCGGCCGGGATCTCTTCGGGCTTGGGCTGGGCGCCGCCGCGACCGGCCTTGAACGGACCGTCGGCCGGAGCCGGCACAACGCCGTCGGCGAACACCAGCACGTCGAAGTCCTTGTTCAGGTCGCCGGCGTCCAGGCGCTGGGGATAGACCACCGTGAAGGGGGCCTCGAACTTCTCGAACATCCAGCGGTTCCAGCCCGACGGCATCGAGCCGCCATAGACATCGACCAGACCGACGCGGATCGGCTTCAGCGGCAGGGCCGCACCGCCCGGCTTGGACCCGACGGCATAGGCGTCGACGCCCAGGTCCTTGACGCTCTGGGCGATCACGGTCGCGGCGGCGGGGGAGGCTGGGACCCAGATCGCGCCGGGGCCGAAGCTGGTCTTGCCGGCCTTGGCGCCGTCCTTCAGCCACTGCACCTTGGCGCCGGCCTTCAGCAGGCGGTTGGTCAGGGTGAAGCTGGCGTTGGTTTCATGGCTGATCAGCCAGCCGGCCTTGCCCGCGCCCTTGATGGCGCCGGGAGCGGTGGTGATCAGGTCGGGCACGCGGGTGGTCGGGGCGTCGAAGCCCTCGAGCACGCGGTCGAACTTGATCCCCATCTGATAGGCCAGGGTGTAGCCGGTGACGTCATAGGGCGCCTTGGGCGGACCGCCGGGATATTCCAGGTCGTGCGGGTGATCCTGCGGCTCGAACATGTCCATGATGTGCGGGCGATAGGCCTGGGCGGCCTTCACCACATAGGAGCCGGCCGGATAGGTCTTACCCGCCGCGGTGAACGGCTTGGTCGCCTGATCCACGTCGACGCCGGTCTTGATCAGGGCGTTGAGGAAGGCGGTCACGGTCGGCATGTCGGCCTGGTCGGCCGGGATGATGTAGCCGCGCGCGTCCCGTTCCTCGGGCGTCTGCAGCACGGTCTTGAACAGGGTGGGATCGACGGCGTCGCGACCCGGACCCGGCTTGCCCTTGCCGGCGGCGGCCAGTTCCTCGACGCGGGTCGGGGTGATGGTCCAGCTGTCCTGGTTGCCACGCTTGATGCTGTTGTCGCCCATCTTCCAGATGTTGAACAGCAGGCGTTCCCGGTTGCGGGCGGCATAGTCGATCACCGCCATGTTCATGGTCCACTGGTAGTCCAGCGAGTCCTGCAGATGCCATTCGCGCGGCGCGATGGGGGCGGGGCGGTCGTTGCCCGGCAGTTGCAGCTCCGGCACCAGATTGACCGTCGTCGGGGTGGGGCCGCCGATGATCTCGGTCAGCAGGCCGATCGAGTTGTGGAAATAGGCGACCGAGCGCTCCATGCCGTTGTGCCAGGTGGAGTAGGGGGCGGCGCTGCGGGCGCCCGAGCCCTTCTTGTCCTCGGCCACCAGCCGGCTGTGCATGGCCATGCCGACTTCCTGCAGCTCGGTCATGACCAGCGGGTCGTAGTTGAAGTTGAACGGGTCGCGGAACGGCGGCACGAACACCACCATGCCATTGGGGCCGGTCTGGTGCTGGTTGTAGACGATCTGCGGATACCACTCGCGGAACAGCATCCTGTTGACGTTGGTGGTCTCGGCCATCGACGACATGAAGCTGTCGCGGTTGTTATCGTGGCCGATATACTTGTGATACAGGCGCGGCAGAGAGCCGAACTCGCGCTTCTTCGGATCTTCATTGCGCATGTACCAGTCGGAGATCATCTCCATGCCGTCCGGATTGTCCTGGCCAAACAGGATGATCACGTCGTCCAGCAGGCGCAGGGTCTCGGGATCGGTCTGGGTCAGCATCCGATAGAGCACCTGGATCTGGCCCTGGGTGGTGATGGTTTCGCTGGCGTGCAGGCCGGCGTCGATCCAGACCACGGCCTTGCCCTCGGCGGCCAGCCTGGTCGCCTCGGCCTTGTCGACGCCCTGCGCCTTGGCCAGTTTGCGGGCGATGTCCTTGTAGTGATCCAGCTTGGCCAGGTTGGCGGGCGACGAGACGATCGCCGTCCACATGGTGCGGCCTTCCTCGGTCTTGCCGATATCGACCAGCTTGATGCGGTCCGACTGGCTGGCCAGGGTCTTCAGATAGGCTTCATAGGCGGTGTAGTCGGCCAGGAAGTAGTCGCTGCCGACCGGTTGGGCGAAGGCCTTCTCCGGGGGCGTGATCTCGGCGGCCGCGTGAGCGATCCCGCCAAAGGCCATCACCAGAGCCAGGGCCGCGCCGGCCATTGCTTTGTGTCTCGTCATCGAAAGGCGCCCATCCACTAAACACGCGGCCGATCAAACGCCGGCTCCTTCTATAAGACGCAAGCGGATCGCGAATCCGCCCCCTCCGCAATCAGAAGGCGGAGATTTTTCCGGGCGGCCCTCCGCGCCCGCCCTGCTGCGGGCGGCGCGCCTTTAGGCGCCGTCGCGGAAAATCGCGCGCGCCTATGGCCTTCAGCCAGGGCCGGTGAGAGGGTCGCCTCCGTCGGACACCGGCGCGGGAATCGCCCGCGCGGCCGGGCAGGTTTTGGGGCGTTCTTCATGTTGGGTTCCGTCAGTCGCGCCGCGCTCGCATGCCGCTCTGCTTGTGTCGGCGGCGACGCCCGTCCTGGCCGCGCCCAAGGAAAAGCCCCCGGTCTCCGCCCCGGACGCCGCCCTGGCCGGGACCACCCTGTCGGACGGCCTGCTGCCGGTGCATATCGACAAGGCCAAGGGCCGGATCCTGCTGTCCCTGCCCAAGCCCGACGCCGACGGGGTCAGCGGCCGCTTCCTGTATCTGACGGCGCTGAAGACCGGCCTGGGCTCGGCCCCCGTGGGCCTGGACCGCGCCGCCATCGGCGACACCCAGATCCTGGTGTTCCGCCGCATCGGCGCCAAGGTCATCGCCGAGTATGAAAACCCCAAGTTCACCGCCGTCGGCGCGCCCGCCGCCGAACAGACCGCCGCCCGCGAGGCCTTCGCCGTCTCGACCGTCTGGGCCGGGACGGTGGCGTCCGAAACGCCCGACGGCCGGATCCTGGTGGATATTTCCAGCTTCCTGACCCGCGACGTGATGGGCGTGACCGACGCCCTCAAGCAGGCGGGCGAGGCGGGCTTTCGCCAGGTGGCCGACCTGTCCGTCGCCGACCCCTCGGCCGTGAAGGTGTTCCCGGAGAACATCGAGTTCGAGGCCCGCGAGACCTTCACCTCCGACACCCCCGGGCCCGAGACCCGCAACATCGCCCCCGATCCCAAGCTGATCACCCTGGTGATCCGCCACTCGCTGGTGAAGCTGCCCGAGCCGGGCTTCGTCCCACGCCCCTTTGATCCGCGCGCCGGTACCTGGGGCGTGGTCGGGCTCGACTACGCCGCGCCGCTGGGCGAGGACATCGTCACCCGCTGGGCGCGCCGTTTCCGGCTGGAAAAGACCGATCCGACCGCCGCCGTCTCGACGGTGAAGAAGCCGATCGTCTTCTATGTGGACCGGGCCGCGCCCGAGCCGATCCGCACAGCCCTGGTCGAAGGCGCGTCCTGGTGGGCCAAGGCCTTCGAGGCGGCGGGCTACAAGGACGCCTATCGCGTCGAGGTCCTGCCCGAGGGCGTCGATCCGCTGGACGTGCGCTACAGCGTCATCAACTGGGTGGACCGGGCCACGCGCGGCTGGTCCTACGGCCAGTCGGTATCGGACCCGCGCACGGGCGAGATCCTCAAGGGCTCGGTGCTGCTGGGCGCCCTTCGGGTGCGCCAGGACATGCTGATCTTCGAAGGCCTGGTCGGCGCCGACCAGAACGGCAAGGGCGGTCCCAATGATCCGGTCCAGGTAGCCCTGGCGCGCCTGCGGCAGCTGTCGGCCCACGAGGTCGGCCATTCGCTGGGCTTCGCCCACAACTTCGCCGCCTCCACCCAGGACCGCGCCTCGGTGATGGACTATCCCGCGCCGCGCGTGAGACTGACCGATGGCAAGATCGACCTGTCCGACGCCTATGGCGTGGGCGTCGGGGCCTGGGACCGGTTCACGGTCGATTGGCTGTATGGCGACGTTCCGGCCGGGGCGGCGGGCAAGCAGGCCCTGGCGGCCAAGGCGGCCCAGACCCGGCTGCGCTACATCACCGACGGCGACTCACGCGGCGCGGGCTCGGGCCAGCCCTGGGGCGCGCTGTGGGATGACGGCGCGGACTCGGTGGCCGAGCTGAAGCGGATGATGACCGTGCGCCGCGCGGCCCTCGACCAGTTCGGCCTGGGCGCCCTGAAGACCGGCGAGACCGTCGAAACCCTGAAGCGCAAATATGTGCCGATCTATCTGCTGCATCGCTATCAGGTCGAGGCTGCGGTCAAGCAGGTGGGCGGCGTCGAGTTCAGCTATGCGGTCAAGGGCGACGCCGGACAGGTCGCGCCGCTGGTCGCGCCCGACCGCCAGCGCGCGGCCCTGGCCGCGCTGATGGCCACCCTGTCGCCGGCGGCGCTGGATACGCCCGAAAAGCTGGTCCCGCTGCTGTCGGGCGGCCAGTCGGGCGAGACCGATCGTCAGCACGTGATCGAGGTGTTCGGCGGCATGGGCGGGCCGGTGTTTGATCCGCTGGTCGCCGCCGATGTGGGGGCGGGCGTCACCCTGGATACGCTGCTGGCCCCCGACCGCCTCTCGCGGCTGGTCGACCAGCATCGCCGCGATCCGGCCCAGCCGGGCGTGGGCGAGGTGGTCGACACCCTGCTGACCACGGTGTTCGCTCCGGCCTCGGGACGTCAGGCCGAGATCGCCCGGCGGGTGCGCTGGCGCACCGTGCTGGACCTGGCCGCCGCCGCCCGCGACGTGAAGCGCTCGCCCCAGGCCGCCTCCGAGATCGATCTGAAGCTGGCCGATCTGGCGGTGAAGCTGAAGACCGCGCCGGGGGCGGACGCCTCGGACCGGGCGCTGAACCTGCGTCTGGCGGCCCTGCTGAGGGACAGCGACGACCTGACCCGCGTGCTGGGCGAGGCCAAGCTGAAGCCGGAGACCCCGCCTGGGATGCCGATCGGGGATGTGGAGGATTAGCTCCACATTTCCCCCAAACTCCGTTTTCCCGGCGGAGGCCGGGACCCAGATTCAGCCTGAGCGTCGGGGGATGACGCGCCTTGGGCGGAGCCAGATCGACTCACGCTCGGGGTTCGATCTGGGCCCCGGCCTCCGCCGGGGAGAGCGGATTTAAGGGGCCGCCCTAATCCCCCCGCTGCAGCACACTCGGCCTGCCCACGTACAGCAGCACCGCCTCCCGGTCGGTGCGGTTCTCCACGGTGTGCGGGGCGCGGGCGTCGAAGTGCATGCTGTCGCCGGCCTTGAGCACGGTGTGGATGTCGCCGGCCCGGGCGTGGAGCTCGCCCTCCAGCACATAGCGGAAGTGCTCGCCGTTGCGGGTGTCGACGGGAAAGACGTGGCCGGCCGGGATGCGCATCAGCACGATGTCCAGCTTGCGGTCGGGCAGGGCCGAGGCCAGGTCGAAATAGGTGACGGGCGAGTCCACCGCGATCTCCTGCGGCGCGTCGGCCCGGCGCACCATGTCCCGCGCCTGGGGGATCTCCATGAAATACGAGACCTCGACCTCCAGACCCTTGGCCAGGCCCAGCATCGACATCAGCGACGGCGTGGTCAGGTCGCGCTCGACCTGCGACAGGAACGGTTTGGACAGGCCCGAGCGATCGGCCAGCTCCTGCAAGGTCAGGCCCAGGGCCTTGCGACGCGACTTGATGCGCGCCCCGATCGGCGGACGACGCTTCTTCTGCGGCTCGGCTTCGGCGTCGAGAATCATGACGCCATGTTTCCAGCCTGGGCCCGCCCCGCGCCAGTTGATTCCGTGTAACCCTCGATCGGCGAGGAATTGTCGCCGAGATGTCGGACGGTCGACTGAAAATAAACGGTTTGAACTTAACCGTGGCCGTCAGACGAGCCCGGCCTTCGCCGCTCGACAGGAGCCGACTCCGTGGCGTTAAGGCCGGCCAAGCAGCCCGAGCGTGTTCGCGTCAACCAGCGCGAGGCTGACCTGATGGTCGCCGCGCATGAGTGGTTCGTGGCGCGCAAGCCGGGCGGTCGGCGACTGGTGCTGCGTTTCGCGATCATGGAGGACATCGATCTTTCCGGACGCGACCTGGCCGATGTCGACCTGACCGGCAGCACCCTGGTGCGGTGCAAGTTCGACCGGGCGCGGCTGGCGCGGGCCTGCCTGTTCGGCGCCGACCTGCAGGGCAGCAGCTTCGTCGGCGCGTCCCTGATCCGGGCCGACCTGCGCGGCGCGCGATTGAAGGGCGCCAATCTGTCGCTGGCCAACCTGACCCAGGCCGACCTGCGGGCCGGACGGATCGCGATCTCGGACGAGGACACCAAGTTCGCGGTGCTGCGCCACCAGGTGGAAGCCGGCCAGCTGGACGGGGCCAATGTGTCCGGGGCGGTGCTGGATCGCTCGCGCCTGGACGACGTTTCAGCGGCGGCGGCCGACTTTTCCGAATGTTCGATGCGCGGGGCCAAGCTGGTCGGCGCCAATCTGAAGAACGCCAGCCTGCGCGGCGCGATGATCGACAATGTCGATGTGCGCGGCGCCAATCTGGAAAGCGCTGATTTCAGCGACGCGGTGGTTACGCGCGTGGACCTGACCCAGGCGCGGACCATGGGCGTGGTGATGGACCGCTGCCTGTGCGATCCCTCGGCCGACGCGACGGTGCGCGGGGCGGTGATCTTCGCCCGGCTGGCGGCGCACCGCGAATGGGTGACCACCGGCGGCAAGTCCGGCGAGCCGGCGGTGCTGGACGGCGAGGACCTGCGCCCGATGGGCAGTCTGGCCGGCGCGTTCCTGACCGCCGTCAGCGCCCGCAACGCCTGCCTGGCCGGCATGAACCTGGGCCGGATCTCGCTGCAGGGCGCCCAGCTGGAAGGCGCGGATCTGCGCGGAGCCAATCTGCGCGAGGCCGATCTGCGCGGCGCCAATTTCAGCGGCGCCAATCTGGGTCAGGCAGACCTACGCCGAGCCATGCTCAGTTCGCTGCCTTTCAAGGCCGACCGCGAGAAGCTGACGGCGCTGGAGCAGGCCAATCTGCGCTTCGCCGACCTGCGCGAGGCCGATCTGGGCGAGACCGATCTGGCCCAGGCCGATCTGCACGGCGCCAAGCGCTCGGCCCTGGTTCCGACGGTGGTCGACACCGCGCAAGACGATGACGACGATAACGACGACGCCTTCGTCATCGACATGTGATCGGTCGCGTCAGTCCAGGGGCGCGCCGCGTCTCCAGGCCTGAAGCAGGGCCGCGCGGTGGTCGGGCGCGGCGATCCCGATCAGCGCCATGGCCCGCGCCTCGCCCTCCAGTCCGCGCAGATCCGCCGCGCCGTGTTCGGTGACCACGACGCCGATGTCGGCCGCCGGCAGGGTAGGCGGGACCGTCAGGCGCGGAACGATCCGGCTGATCGCGCCGCCCTTGGCGCTGGCCCCCAGGGCGATGACCGGCAGACCGCCGCGTGACCGTTGCGCGCCCCGGATGAAGTCGGGCAGGCCGCCCGGCCCCGAGATCGCCTGACCGTCCACCCACTCGGCGTTCACCTGGCCCAGCAGGTCGACCTCGATGGCCGAATTGACCGCGACGAAGCCCGGGATCGCGCCCAGGCGCTTCAGGTCGTGGGTCTCGATCGCCGGGGCCATCGTCACGCCGCCCAGACCCGCCGCCCGGGCATAGAAGGCGTGCGAGCCCAGGAAGCTGCCGGTGGTGACACGGCTGAAGACGCCCTGCTCAATCAGGTCGGCTACCGGATCGCAGATCATGCCGCTGTGGATCGACAGGCCCGTCTTGCCCGCCAGCCCCGACCACAGGGCGTCGCCCAGCCGGCCCAGACCGCTCTGCACGGCGGCGCCGTTGGGGATCAGCGCCGCGACATGGGCGATGATCCGGGCCTCGAGCGGCCCGGGAGGCCGCACGGCGTATTCGACCAGCGGCGTGTCGAGCTCGATCACCTCGTCGAAGAGGCTGATGGGCGCGGTCAGCCCGCCGGCGAGGCGGGGCATGGAGGGATTGATCACCGCGATCTTCACCGCACAGCGGTCCAGCGCCGTGGGCGCGAAATCGGTGGTCACGCCGAACGCGCACAGGCCGTCCGCGTCGGGCGGGCTGAGCATGAACAGGCCCGCCGCATAGCGCATCGCCGCCACCCGCCGGGCGAAGCCGTTATAGGTCAGGGGCAGCTTCTCGAACCGTCCCGCCGCCGCCGTTTCGCGCCAGGCCGCCGACATGAACGGGCCGGCCATGCGGGCGCCGGGGGAAAGGCTGCTCCAGTCGAAGCTGTTGACGCCCGGCAGGAAGCCGCCCTCGAAGGTCGCCGCCCGCAGGGGCTCCAGCAACCGCGACAGCGGCGCGGCGGCGAAGGGCTCGGAGGCTGAAGCGCTGACGAAGACGCGGGGCGTCTGGGGCATGGGGCTCCTGAAGCCAGGGTGTGACCCTGTTCCTATAGCCGAGCCCGCAGCGCCTGTGGTCCCGTCCCCTGGGTCAACCCCGAGCGAACGGCGCGGGGCTTGAAGAAAAACTCCGTTGAGACGGCATAGCCCGCGCGTAGGGTGAGGTCATAAAAGCCGCTCGCGCGGACGGGCGGCGATCAATTCCCGTTTAGGGGGAGGACGCCATGAACGCCCACGCGCCTATAACCGCGGCCGAAACGCCGGACTATGCCGGCCTGACCGTCACCCCCGTCAGCACGGTGCTGGGGGCCGAGATCTCGGGTCTCGACCTGGGCCAGCCGCTGACGCCCGAGGTGGTCGCCGCGATCCGCGCGGCCCTGCTGCGCCACAAGGTGGTGTTCTTCCGCGATCAGGACATCAGCCACGAGGACCATGTCCGCTTCGGCCGCTATTTCGGGGATCTGGAGGGCCATCCGGTCACCAGCCACGTGCCGGGCTTCCCCGAGATCCTGCACATCGAGGCCGCCGACGGTATGAAGCTGCGCGAGGAGATCGTGCCGCTCGTGCGGGTGGCCAACAAGTGGCACACCGACGTCACCTTCCGCGCCGCGCCCTCGATGGGCGGGGTGCTGCGCATGCGGGACATGCCGCCGCTGGGCGGAGACACCCTGTTCGCCGACACCGCCGCCATCTATCGCGACCTGCCCGACGCCCTGAAGGACAAGCTGGCCAAGCTGACGGCCGAGCACGACATCATCCAGAGCTATGGCTATCGCGTCGACGAGGCCAAGCGCCAGGAGCTGCGCGCCGCCTATCCGCCGATGGTCCACCCGGTGATCCGCACCCATCCCGAGACGGGCGAGAAGCACCTGTTCGTCAACAAGGTCTTCACCACCCGCATCCTGGGCCTGCCCGAGGACGAGGCGAAGACCTTGCTGGCCGAGTTGCTGGATCGCGTGAAGACGCCTGAATACCAGGTGCGCTTCCGCTGGACGCCCAACGCGATCGTCTTCTGGGACAACCGCGCGACCCAGCATTACGCGATCCTCGACTACTGGCCGCAGGAACGGATCGTCGAGCGGGTGACCATCGTCGGGGACGCGCCTTACTGACCCCCAAACCTCCGTTCTTCCCGGCGACGCGGAGCGCGGCGAAGCCAACGCCGGGATCCAGATCGAACCCAGGGACGTTGGCGCGCTTGGATCAGTCCGAAGGCGCGTCATCCCTAAAAGCTCAGGCTGAATCTGGGCCCCGGCCTTCGCCGGGGAGAACGGATATTTAAGCTGGTCGCCCCTCCGTCCACCCGCCGCCCAGCGCCTTGTAGATCGCCACCACGTCGGTATTGACCCCGGTCTCGGCGACGCTGAGGGCGTCCTCGGCCGCCAGCAGGGTGCGTTCGGCGTCCAGCAGCACAAGGAAGTCGATGCCGCCTTCCTTGTACTGGATGCGGGCCAGCTCGGCCGCGCGGCGCGAGGCCGCCGACTGGGCGGCCAGGCTCTTCAGCTGGGCCTGCTGCTGGCGGTAGGAGACCAGGGCGTTCTCCAGATCCTCCAGCGCCCGCAGCACCGTCTGGTCATAGGCCGCCAGCGAGGCGTCGCCGCGCGCTTGCGCCGCCTTCAGCCGTGCATGGGCGCCGCCGAGGTCGAGCGCCGGCCAGCTGACGCTGGGCGCGACCGACCAGGCCTGGCTGGCGCTGTCGCCGAAGGTCGCCGACGAGCCCGACAGGAAGCCGACGAAGCCGGTCACCCGCACGCGCGGGAAGAGGTCGGCCGTGGCCACCCCCACCTTGGCGGTCTGGGCGGCCAGGCGACGCTCGGCGGCCTGGACGTCGGGACGGCGGCGCAGCAGGTCGGCGGCGTCCCCGATCGGCAGGGCCGCGATCCGGGGACGGATCTCGGTCTGGCGGGCCACCAGCAGGGCGTCCAGTGCGCCAGGACGCTGGCCGGTCAGCACCGCCAGGCGGTGACCGGCCATCTTCTCGGCCGTGATCAGGGCGGGGATCGCCGCCTCGGTGGCGTTCAGGCGCGCCTGGGCCGAGGCGACGTCGATCGGATTACCGGCCCCGGCGTCGAACCGTACGCGGGTCAGGCGCACGGTCTCGCGCTGGGTCTCCAGGTTGCGCTGGGCGACCGCCAACCGGGCCTGGGCGCCGCGCAGTTCCAGATAGTTCCGCGCCACCTCGGCGGCGATGGTCACCTGGGCGTCGCGCAGGTCGGCTTTCGCCGCCCCGCTTTCAGCGCGAGCGGCCTCGACCCCGCGACGCACGCGGCCGAACAGGTCGATCTCCCAGCCGGCGTCGAAGCCGGCCTGATAGGTCTCGCTCTCGACCCGCTGGCCGCCCGAGCCGGGCTGCTGCTGGTCGCTCTTCTGATAGCCGCCGCTGGCGGTGACGCGCGGCGCCTGATCAAGGCGCGCGTCCCTGAACAGGGCGCGGGCCTCGTCGACCCGGGCGACCGCGATCCTGATGTCCAGGTTGTCGCCCAGGGCCTGGGTGACCAGCTGGTCCAGCACCGGGTCGCCGAAGCTCTTCCACCAGTCGGCTTCGGGCGTGGCGGCGGTGAAGGTGTCGGCGGCGGCGTTCTGGAACACCGCCGGCGGCGTGGCCGGGGTCTTGTAGTTGGGCCCGACGGCGCAGGCGGCGGCGAGCAGGGAGACGCCGGCGATGTAGGGCTGCGCGCGCGGTGACGACTGGCCCCCTCCGCGCCTGCGGCGCTCCTCCCCCGTAGGGGGAAGATGAAGCGTCTTCCCCCTACGGGGGAGGACGGCTGCGCAGCAGCCAGGAGGGGGCGAGTCATGGAGATACTCATCTGACAAATCCTCAGTGCGAGGCCACGACGTCGGACGTCGGGGTCTGAGCCACCACAACCGCCCTGCGGGCGGCGTTGCGGCGGATGACGAAGTAGAAGATCGGCGTCAGCACCAGGCCGAAGACGGTGACGCCCAGCATGCCGGAGAACACCGCCACGCCCATCGCCTTGCGCATCTCCGAACCCGCGCCGTGGCTGACGACCAGCGGCCACACGCCCATGATGAAGGCGATCGAGGTCATCAGGATCGGCCGCAGGCGCAGGCGACAGGCTTCCAGCACCGCTTGCAGCGGCGTGTCGCCATGTTCCTCGCGCTCCTTGGCGAACTCGACGATCAGGATGGCGTTCTTGCAGGCCAGCCCCACCAGCACGATCAGCCCGATCTGGGTGAAGATGTTGTTGTCGCCATGGGTCAGCAGCACGCCGGCCAGGGCGGACAGCAGGGTCATCGGCACGATCAGGATCACCACCAGCGGCAGGGTCCAGCTTTCGTACTGGGCGACCAGCACCAGGAAGGCCAGCAGCACGCACAGCGGGAAGATGTAGACCGCCGAATTGCCGGCCAGGATCTGCTGGTAGGTCAGCTCGGTCCACTCATAGCCCATGCCGTTGGGCAGTTCTTTCTTGGCCAGGTCTTCCAGCGCCTTCTGGGCCTGGCCCGAGGAAAAGCCGGGGGCCGGGCCGCCGTTGATCTCGGCCGTGAGCACGCCGTTATAGTGGCTCTCGCGGTCGGGACCGGTGGCTTCCTTGAAGCTGACGAAGCTGCCCAGCGGGATCATCTGGCCCGCGCTGTTGCGGGTCTGCAGGCGCAGCATCTGTTCGGGCTGCAGGCGGAAGCTCTGGTCGGCCTGGACATTGACCTCGTAGGTGCGGCCAAAGCGGTTGAAGTCGTTGACGTACAGCGAGCCCAGATAGACCTGCATGGTCTCGAACAGGTCGGTCAGCGACACGCCCGAGGCGCGGGCCTTTTCGCGGTCGATATTGGCCTCGATCTTCGGCACGCTGACCTGATAGGTCGAGAACACCCCGGCCAGGGCCGGATCCTTGCGGGCCTTGTCGATCAGGTTCTGGGTCTGCTTGTTCAGCTCGTCAGGACCCAGGCCCGCCTTGTCGACGATCTGCATGCGGAAGCCGCCGATCGTGCCCAGCCCTTGCACCGAAGGCGGCGGGAAGACCGCGATCTGGGCGTCGGGGATGGCGCCGAACTTGGCGTTCAGCGCGCCGACAATGGCGCCCGCCGACATGGTCTTGCCGGTGCGCTCCTTGAAGTCGGCCAGCGGGAAGAACACCGCGCCGGAGTTGGGGCTGTTGATGAAGCCGTTGGCCGACAGGCCGGGGAAGGCCACCGAGTGCTTGATGCCCGGCACCTTCATGGCGATGTCGGTCATCTGGCGGATGACGGCCTCGGTGCGGTCCAGCGAGGCCGCGTCGGGCAGCTGCACCACGGCGACGACATAGGCCTTGTCCTGCTGCGGCACGAAACCGCCCGGGGTCTTGGCGAAGGCGCCGATCGTCAGCAGCAGCAGCACGCCATAGATGATCAGGCCGGCGGTCGACTTGCCCAGGCTCTTGGCCACGCCGTTGACATAGCCGTTGGAGGCCTTGGCGAAGAAGCGGTTGAACGGGTTGAACAGCCAGCCCAGGGCCGCGTCGATCATCTTCTGGAAGCGGTCCTTGGGGGCGTCGTGGCTGCGCAGCAGCACGGCGGCCAGGGCCGGCGACAGGGTCAGGGAGTTGAAGGCCGAGATCACCGTCGAGATGGCGATGGTCAGGGCGAACTGACGGTAGAACTGGCCCGACAGGCCGGTGATGAAGGCGGTCGGGATGAACACCGCGCACAGCACCAGGGCCGTGGAGATGATGGGTCCGGTGACCTCGCTCATGGCCTTGCGGGTGGCGGCCGCCGGCTCGAGTCCGTTGGAGATGTTTCGCTCGACGTTCTCGACCACGACGATGGCGTCATCGACGACGATGCCGATGGCCAGCACCAGGCCAAACAGGGTCAGGGCGTTGAGGCCGAAGCCCAGCATCAGCAGCACCGCGAAGGTGCCGACCAGCGACACGGGCACGGCGATCAGCGGAATGATCGAGGCGCGCCAGCCCTGCAGGAACAGCACCACCACCAGGACCACCAGGATGATGGCCTCGATCAGGGTGTGGATGACCGAGTCGATGCTCTCCTGCACGAAGGCGGTGGTGTCGTAGATGATCTCGTAGTCGACGCCTTCGGGGAAATCCTTCTTCAGTTCCTTCATCGTCTTCTTGATGTCGGCGGCCATCGCCAGGGCATTCGAGCCCGGGCGCTGGAAGATCGGCATGGCCACGGCCGACTTGTTGTCGAGCAGGGAGCGCAGGGCGTAGTTGTTGGCGCCCAGCTCCACGCGGGCCACTTCGCCCAGCCGGGTGATCTCGCCGTTCTCACCCGAGCGGATGATCACGTCGCGGAACTGCTCTTCGTCGGTCAGGCGGCCGGGGGCGTTGATCGACAGCTGGAAGTCCGAACCCATGTTGGTGGGCGGCGCGCCCAGCTGGCCGGCGGCCACCTGGACGTTCTGCTCGCGCAGGGCTTTCACCACATCGCCGGCCGTCATGTTCAGCGAGGCCAGCTTTTCCGGATCCAGCCACACCCGCATCGAATAGGCGCCGGCGCCGAAGATCTGCACGTCGCCCACGCCGTCGACGCGCTTGAGGCGGTCGCGGACGTTCAGTTGCGCGTAGTTGCTGAGATACAGCATGTCGTAGCGGTTGTTGGGCGAGATCATGTGCACGACCAGGGTCAGGTCGGGCGAGGCCTTGTCGGTGGTCACGCCGATGCGCTGCACCTCTTGCGGCAGTTTCGGCAGGGCCTGGGCGACGCGGTTCTGCACCTGCACCTGGGCCTTATCGAGATCGGTCCCGAGGGCGAAGGTGACGGTCAGGATCATCGCGCCGTCGGAAGCCGACTGCGACGACTGGTAGATCATGCCCTCGACGCCGTTGATCGCCTGCTCCAGCGGGGCGGCGACGGTCTGGCCGATAACGGCGGGGTTGGCCCCCGGATAGGCGGCGCGCACGACCACGGTCGGCGGCACCACTTCGGGATATTCCGAGATCGGCAGGCGCGGCAGCGCCACCAGTCCGGCGATGAAGATGACGATCGAGAGCACGGCGGCGAACCGCGGTCTGCTCACGAAGAACTTGGAGAAATTCATGGGAGGCGTCCGGGGAGGAGGCAAAGAGGGGGTGTCGGGAGCTTGCGGGCCCCCTGATTTCCGTCTTCCCGGCGAAGGCCGGGACCCAGATCCATCCCGAGACGTCGCGGGGTTTCACCTGGGCCCCGGCCTTCGCCGGGGAAGCGGATCAATGGTCAGTTCTGCGAAGCGGTCTCGGCCAGCGCCACGCGCTGCGGCCCCGTTTCGAACTGGCTGAGGTCGCTGGTCAGGTCGGTCTTGATGACGACCGGATTGACGGTGTCGCCCGGCTTGACCTTCTGCAGGCCGCCGACGATCACCCGATCGCCGGGCTTGAGCCCCGTGCGGATGATGCGCAGGTTGCCGGCCAGCGGGCCGATCTCGACGGGGCGGTATTCGGCCTTGTTGTCCTTGTTCACGACGACCACGAAGCGCTTGCCAAGATCGGTGGCCACCGCGCGGTCCGGGGCCAGGGCCACCGTCTGCGAGGCGTCGCTGACCAGGCGGATGCGGGCGAACAGGCCCGGCGTGAACCGGCCGTCGCCATTGGCGAAGATGGCTCGGCCGCTGATGGTGCCGCTCTTGGCGTCCATGGCGTTGTCGATGAAGGCCAGCTTGCCCTGGTGCGGATAACCATCCTCGGTCATCAGGCCCATATAGACCGGGCTCTGCTTGCCGCGTTCGGCCGCCGCGTACTTCAGGAAGGTCTGCTCGTCGGCGTTGAAGGCGGCGTAGATCGGGGTGTCGGACACCACGGTGGTCAGCAGGTCGGCCTGGGTGACCAGGTTGCCCCGCGTGATCAGGGCCTTCGAGACGCGGCCGTCGATCGGCGAGACCACACGGGTGAACTCCAGGTTCAGTCGGGCGGTCTGATAGGCGGCGCTGGCGGCGGCGAGGTTGGCCTGGGCCGCCTTTTCCTCCGAGGCCAGGCGGTCGAACTCGCTCTGGGCCAGGGCGTTCTGGTCGATCAGGCGACGGCCGCGCTCGCGGTTGACCACGGCCAGGTCCAGCTGAGCCTTGGCCCGGGCCACCTCGGCATTGGCGCGATTGGCCTCGGCCTGGAAGGGGCGGGGGTCGATCTCGAACAGCACCTGGCCCTTGTGGACCCGGGCGCCTTCCTGGAAGCGGGCGCCGTCGACATAGCCGCCGACGCGCGGGCGGATCTCGACGGTGTCGATGGCTTCAAGGCGACCGGTGAAGTCGTCCGACTGGCGCAGCGGCGATGCCGGCCTCGGCGCATGGCCCGCCTGGCCGCGCCGATGCTGATCTCGCCAGCATGGACGATCGAGGCGGCCAGCACGGCGGCGGCGGCCAGGGCGGTCAATGAGGTGAGGAGGGGTTGGATACGCATGGGGGGAGGTCCTGCCAGGAGGCTAGAATGACGGTGGTGGAGGCGGCGCGCGGTTCATTCCCAGGCCGGGCGGCGGGCGGAGCGGCTGGGCTTGGCGGCGGTCCAGCCCTGGCCGATCCATCGGGCGAGGGGGCGGGCGCGCCGCCGGACGACGGCCAGCCATCCTTGCGGAGGAACAGGCGTCAGGGCGTGTTCGGTCGTGTCCTGGGGCATGGCGCGCTCTCCAAACGGGTTTAAGGATGGCCAAATGGGTTTAGGGATGGAATGTCGCGGGGCGGGCCACTTGACCTTCGTCCCTGCGAGGACGATTTAGGATGTGACGAGACCGTTCGGTATCATCGCCGTGAGGCAGAGATACTGACCGGTCACTCTCACGTCAAGATGAGGTGCCTGAAATGGTCGCGAGAAATTCTGATGGGGGTGGGGCAACCGGGGCGGACGCCACGGTCTGCGCGCCCGCGTCGAAGCGTCCGGCCCGCGATCGCATCTTCGAGACGGCCCGTGAGCTGTTCTACCAGCACGGCATCCGCGCCGTGGGCGTCGAGACCATCGCCGCCGAGGCCGACGCCACGAAGATGACGCTGTACCGGAACTTCCCGTCCAAGGATGAACTGGTGGCCGAGATCCTGCGCGAGCAGGAGAAAGACTATTGGCTGTGGTGGGATCAGGTCACGGCCTGCTGCTGCGACGACCCGCGCGGCCAGCTGGAAGCGATCTTCGACGCCTTCGAAACCAAGGCCTGCAGCGGCGACGTGCACGGCTGCCCGCTGTCGAACGCCGCCATCGAGCTGCACGAGGTGGATCACCCGGCCCAGAAGGTGTCGGTGGCCTACAAGGAAACCCTGCACAAGCGGCTGATGGACCTGTGCCAGCGCGCCGGCGCCCCCGACAACGACCTGGCCGACGGCCTGATGCTGCTGATGGAGGGGTCATCTTCCGCGCGCGTCACCCTGGGCGCCGAGGGCCCGGTGCGCGCGGTGGCGCGGGCGGGGCGGTCGCTGATCCGGTGTTCGCTGGGCGAGCGTTCTCCTTAATCCGATCTTCCCGGCGAAGGCCGGGACCCAGATTCACCCAGAGCGGCTGGGGATGACACGCCCTCGGGCGGAGTCAGCCTAGCCCAAGCTCTGGGTTCGATCTGGACCCCGGCCTTCGCCGGGGAGAGCGGAATTTTTGAGCTACTTCAACCCCATCTTCGCCGCGATCACCGACCACGGCACGAGCTTGAAGTTCTGGTTCTCCGGCGGAGAAACATTGCGTCCGTCCTGGGCCACGAAGGCCCCGCCTTCCAGGCCGGCGCCCAGCGAGGCGCTGGTCACCTCCAGGCCGTCGGTTTCCGAGATGCCGTCGATGCCGGTCGCCCCGTCGGCGATCACCGCGAAGCTGCCGACATAGGCGTTGTCGCCCTCGCGCCGGAACACGGCGTAGCTGTTGTTGCCCTGGCTGGAGACGACCAGATAGCCCTTGCCGCCGGCCTGGGCATGGATCCCCACGCCTTCCAGGTCGTCCTTCAGGGCGGAATTGTCGGCCACGCGCGTCACCGCCTTGCGGGTCGCCCCGGCGGAGGGCTCGGCGCCCAGCTTCCACAGCGCGACGTCTTCCTCGGCGACGTACAGGGCGCCCGTCTCGTCGTCGGCGACGCAGCCTTCGGTCTGGGTGTCGAACTTCAGGTCGCGCACCTGCTGCGCCCGCACCTTGCCCGCCGGGGTGGCGACCAGCTTCCACTGGCGCACGCCGCCGTCGGGATCGCTGATGAACACGAAGGTCGCGCCCTTGCGGTTGCGGTACATGCACAGCCCATAGGGATCCGACAGGCCGGTGGCCTGCACGCCGTCGGCGACCTCGGTCAGCAGGCGGGTGTCGGCGTCCAGCGTGTAGAGGGCGATCGACTTGTGGGTGCGGTCGCTGGCGGCGACCAGGGTGGTGGTCTTGCCCGACCAGTTTGAAGCCCTGGCGAAGGTCGACATTGTTCATCTTGCCGTCGGGCAGGTACTGCAGCGGCTTGCCCGTCAGGTCATAGACCAGCAGGCCGCCCTTCTTGTCGGTGGCCACGATGACGCTTCTGGCCGGATCGGTCGGGTGGGCGAAGATGGCCGGATCGTCGGCCGCGTCGCCGTCGTGATCGACCGGCCGGGTCTCCATCGTCGCCTGGACCAGGGCCAGCTTGCCGGGCGCGGCCTGCGGGGCGGCCTGGCCGGGCGAGACCTTCAGCGCGGCGGCGACGTCCTTCCACGACAGCACCTGGGTGTTGGCCCCGACCTTGCGGTCGTCGGTGACCAGCAGGGCGCCGGCCGGCAGGCTCGCGCCGACCGGTGCGCGAACGCCGAACAGGCCAGATGGCCCCTGCAGCACATCGGCGCCGTTGGCCTGGATGCGGAAGGCGCCCAGGAACCTGTCGCCGACGTTGCGGTCATAGACGTTGTAGTCGCCCGCGTCGGCGTTGGCGGCGACCAGATAGTTTCCCTCCGCGCCGCCGTTCAGGATCGCCAGGCCGCCGGTCTCGCCGGCCAGGTGACCCAGGCGGTTGATGTCGACGATGGTCGGGACGGCCTCGGCCTCGGGGTCGGCGTCATAGCGCCAGACGCCCACGGCCTGCTGGGCCACATAGAGCGCGCCGCTGGCGTCGTCGGACACGCAGTACTTGGCCTCGGACGACAGGTGCAGGCGGCGCGCCAGGCGGCCGTCCAGCTTGCCGTCGGCGGTGGGATACAGCAGCCACTGGTCCAGTTGGCCCTCGCCGCCCAGGGCGAAGACGTACAGCGAGCCGTCGCGGGCGCTCTGGCTCAGGCACAGCCCTTCGCCCGCATAGCCCAGCAACAGCGGGCGCGCCTCGACCGTCCGGGTCTGGCCCGTGGCGAAGTCGTAGCGGGAGAGGCGGATGCGGCCTTCCTTGCGGTCGAGCACCGCGATCAGATCGCCGCGCACGTCGACGCCATAGGTCTCGCCGCCGGCCAGGGCCCCCGTGCGCGCGCCGTCCAGACCATGGAACTCCAGGCCGCCCAGTTCGCCGGTCGCGGCGATCACGCTCTTGGCGGGGTCGGCGGCGTTATAGAGCAGGGCGGCGGCGTTGGCCCCGCTGCGGGCCGTCGGCGCGGTCGCGCCGATGGGGGCGACACTCGGAGCGACACTGGCCGATGTCTGGGCCAGGGCGGCGCCGCCGGTCAGCAGGGTCAGGGCGCTCGTGGCGGCGAAAAGAGTGCGGAGTCGGATCATCTTGGGTCCCACTGGCGGCAAGGGAGGCGTTATGACGAGACTTCAATACGCCTTCGTGACGCCGGACCATTTCGCCGATCCCGCGTCAAGATCCGGTGTCCGCGACCTCAAGGCCTATGGCTGGTTAACGGCTGGGCCTTCATAGTCGCGTGGTAGCCACGGCGACGCGTTCCCTGACGGAGGCCAGTTCGGCAATGAGTTTGACGTCAGACATCGAGGGGCCGGCTGCGGGCCGGGTAGACCGCGACCGCGACGCGGCGTCTGACCTCGCCAATTTCTTCGAGGTTTCCCTCGATCTGCTGTGCATTCGCGACATGGCGCTGAAGTTCACGCGGGTGAACCGCACCTGGGAAACCGTGCTGGGCTATTCGATCGAGCACCTGGAGGGCGGCGAGATGCTGCCCCTGGTTCATCCCGACGATCTCGAGGCCACGATCGAGCACATGCGCCGGATGGAGACCGAGGACGAGGTCCGGGGCTACATCAATCGCTATCGCCACCGCGACGGCCACTATCGCCATCTGGAATGGCGGGCCCGCCGGGTCGGCGACAAGGTGTTCGGCGTCGCGCGTGACGTGACCGAGCGGCTGGTCGTCGAGGCCGAGATCGCGGCGGCCAAGCGCGCCGCCGAGGCCGCCAACGAGGCCAAGACCGACTTCCTGGCCAATATCAGTCACGAGATCCGCACCCCGCTGAACGGCGTGATCGGCGTCGCTGCGGCCCTCGCCCAGACCCCGCTGACGCCGGCCCAGCGCGAGATGGTGGATCTGATCCAGAGCTCGGGCGTGACCCTCGAGCGCCTGGTCTCCGACGTGCTGGATGTCTCGAAGATCGAGGCCGGGCAGGTGCAGCTGGAGGAGCAGGCCTTTGACCTGCGCGACGAGCTGGACGGCGTCCTCTACATCAATCGCCTGCGCGCCCTGGGCAAGGGCCTGGTCTTCGAGGTCGACTACGAGGATCGCGCCAGCGGCGACTTCCTGGGCGATATCACCCGGATCAAGCAGGTGTTCGGCAATCTGCTGGCCAACGCCGTCAAGTTCACCAGCCAGGGCCATGTACTGGTGCGGATCGGCCTGACCCGGCCCGATGACGACGACGCGCCGTTCTGGCTGACGGCCGAGGTCGAGGACACCGGCTGCGGCTTCAGCCCGGCCTTCGGCGAGAGCCTCTTCAACCGGTTCAGCCAGGCCGACACCAGCATCACCCGGCGCTTCGGCGGCACGGGCCTGGGCCTGTCGATCTGCAAGTCGCTGGTCGAGATGATGGGCGGACAGATCAGCGCGCGATCGGAGCCGGGCCAGGGCAGCGTGTTCCAGGTCCTGCTGCCGCTGCGGGCGGCCGAGCACCCCGCCGCGCCGGAGGCTGCGGACACGACCTTCAGCGCGCCCGTCGGCGACCAGCCGGCGTTGCGGGTCCTGCTGGCCGAGGATCACCCGGTCAATCAGCGCGTGGTCCAGCTGATCCTGGAACCGCAGGGGGCGCAGGTGCTGACGGTCGAGAACGGCGTCCAGGCCGTCGAGCGCGCTGCGCGACCAGGCGTTCGACCTGGTGCTGATGGACATGCAGATGCCCGTCATGGACGGTCTGGCCGCCACCCGCGCGATCCGCGACCACGAGGCGGCCCGTCCGGACCGCGCGCGCACGCCCGTCATCATGCTCAGCGCCAACGCCATGGCCCAGCATCGGCAGGACGCGCTCGACGCCGGCGCCGACGCGCACATGTCCAAGCCGGTCACCGCCGCCAGCCTGATCCTGGGGATCAATGATGTGCTGTGACGGGCGAGCAATACGCTCGACATAATGAAACCGACAATATTGGCCGCTACACCGCAGGTTCAGGCGGCGCTTTCGCGCGGGCTCTGGCCGGTATAGCCGCCAGGCGCCGTTCAGCGTCTCCAGACCTCGTTTCCGCGCGCGCCAGAGGACGCCGACCCATGCTCGACCTCGTCACCATCACCCGCGAGGAGTTCGCCGATCTGCGCGCCAGCCTGCCGGCCATCACCGACCGCTATCTGTTCGATGTGCTGGGCATCAGCGAGACCACCTGGGTCAAGCTGCGCAAGGGCCTGCCGATCAAGCGCGCCACCCTGGAGCGGGCCCTGGCCAAGCGCGACCGCTGGCGCGCCATGGGCGGCGCCTCGCGGATCGCGGCTTAGATCCGCCCCCGCCTGCCGCCTTTCAGGCGGTCGAGCGCGCGCTGGGCAATCTGGGCCTGGGTGACGGCGGCGGGCGGGGCGGTCTCGTCGAGCCCCATATCCGGGGCCGGGGTGGCGAGGGGTCTGGGCGGGACCATGGCGGCGATCTTGCGGACCACGGCGGCCATTTCACCGCACGCCCGGGCCTTGTCGCGGGCCTTTTTGACGGCGGCGGCGTCGTCGCCGCCCTCGATGATCTTCCAGGCCGCGTCGATGGCGGCCATCAGCTTCAGTTGCAGGTCCTGGGACCAGGCGGGGACGGATCTCTGGGTCATGCCCAGAGTGTGCGGCCAGTTTGGGCGCCGGGGATAGGAAACGTGCGTTTTCCTTTAGGGCATTGATTTAAATGAGATCTACTCGGAGGCGCGCGGGGATAAGCGCCTCTGGAGCCCGCGTGACCGCCGACCGCAAACCCTGTGGATAACTTTTCGCGCCGCTGCTTTGGGTCTTTGCGCGGCGCGGTCCGGCCAAGCTTTGTAATCTATTGTAAAAGCCGGGCCTCCACCTCTGGTGGTGTCGCCGGTCCTGCCCTTTAACCCTGGCATTGGCTTAGGGATCGGGCATGGACGAGGCAGAGGCGCAGGCGACAGCGCGGGCGGAAGGCGGCGGGGCCGCCACGGTCGCGATTCTCAATCCGCTGGTCGACGAGATCATCCAGGCGCTGCTGGCGATGGGCGGCGCGGCCCATCGGGACTCGGTGATCGCCTATATCGCCAAGCAGAGGGGCCTGTTTCGTCCGCCGGCCGAGTTGGCTCGGGCGCTTGAGGAGGCCTTCGGCGCCTATTGCGGCGGGGCGGTCGATCCGCGCTCGCCGGGCCTGCTGCATCTGCCCTACGGCGCTGAAAGCCAGCGTTGGGCCCTGACCGATCAGGCCTATGGCCTGCTGCGCGAAAGCCGTGGCGCGATCAGCGGATGACCGCGAGCCCCGCGCCCGCTAAATTCCAACCGTAATCAAGAACCCTGGCCCCCGCGGCCGGGGAGGGGAGCGATCAAACGTGCGCATCTTGGCGATCACCATGGCGACAGCCCTGACCCTCGGCGGCTGCGCCACGGCCCCGGCCGTGGTCCGCGAGGGCGATCTGGCGGCGCTGCGCGGCAAGAGCCTGGCGCCGTTGAGCGGTCAGGCCGCGCCGACCGACGCGGTGCTGGCCCGGGCGATCGAGGCCGGCGTCCTGAAGCGTCTCGCGGCGGGCGGGGCCGATATCTCTGGCGGCAAGCCGCCGGCCTATCTGCTGCAGGTCGGGGTCGGAACCTCCGCGCCGGCCCTGGGCGTGTCGAAGGTCGCCGGGTCGTCGGTCAAGGAGACCGCCTGGCGCAGCGCGCCGACCAAGCGCCATTTCTGGCAGCGCGGCGGTCCGGCCCAGACGGCCACGGCGGTGATCCTGGATGTCTCGACCGGCAAGCCCGCCGCCTGGGCCTCGGTGCGGGTCGGTCGCGGCGACGCGGAAAAGATGGCTGACCAGCTGGCGCTGGCCCTGGCCAACACGCCCAAGACCTAGACACTTCATCTCCGTTTCCCCGGCGAATGCCGGGGCCCAGATTCAGCCTGAGCGGCTGGGGATGACGCGCCTTCTGATCCAGCCCGATCAACCCAGGCTTCGGGTTCGACCTGGACCCGGGCCGTCGCCGGGGAGACGGAGGGGACTAGCCCGCCCGATACTCCGGCAGCCTCAGTGTAAAGGTCGCCCCGGCGCCGGGCGCGCTGGAGCACAGCACGCCGCCGCCATGCCGCGCGGCGGCGGCCTCGACGAAGGCCAGGCCCAGCCCCACCCCGCCGGCGGCTTCCGCGCCCGGACGGTCGAAACGCTGGAACGCCCGGAACGCCATGGCCGCCTCCTCGGGCGACAGGCCGGGCCCCTGGTCGCTGATCGCGATGTCGATAAAGGCGCGGCCCTCGGTCTGCACGGCCTGGGCCGACACCCTGATGCGCGAGCCTTCGGGGCTGTATTTCACGGCGTTGCCCAGCAGGTTGACCAGGGCGCGGGCCAGCACGCCCCGATCGCCCAGCACCATCAGGGGCGCGTCGCACCCGTCCTGCTCGATCTCGATATGGCGCTGGCGACACTGGGGCCACAGCTCGTCCACGGCCTCGACGGCGACGTCGCAGACATCCACCGGCTCCATGGCCACGGGCGTGACCTCGGCGCGGGCCAGCTGTACGAAGCCGTCGGCCAGGGCCAGGGTGCGGCGCGCGCAGGCGGCGAGGCGGTCCGACAGCTCAGGCGGCACGTCCGGCGTCGTGGCCAGCAGGGCCAGGATCGAGGTCTGGGGCGAGCGCATGTCGTGGGTCAGCAGCTGCAGGGCTTGCTCGCGCTGTCGCATGGCGGCGGTCAGGGTGGTGATGTCGGCCAGCCGCACGATCCAGCCGTCGCTCTGGCCGGTCTCGTCGCGCCGGAACACCGTCTGCGACTGATAGGCCCGGCCGTCGCTCAGGTGCAGGTCGACCGGGTCGATGCGGTCGGACTCGGGCGGCCACGACTCGTCGAAGGTGCGGCCCAGCGGCTCCAGGCTGTTGAGCAGGCTGGCTACCGACGCGCCGGCGAGGGCGACCGGCGCGCCCCGTAGAAGAGTCTGGGCGGCGGCGTTGGCGGCGATCACCCGCCGCTTGGCGTCCAGCACCACGGTGGCGTCGGGCAGGCTGAACAGGGCGTCGGCCGAGAAGCGGCGCAGGTCCTCGATCCGGTTGATGGCCGCGCCCAGGCTCAGGGCCTGGCGGGCGACCAGATCGCTCTCGAAACCTTCGGCCGGCGGGGTGTGGGTGTCGGGCAGCAGGCGGCGCAGCTCGCGGCCCAGCAGGTCGCTGACCCGGCCCAGCTGACCCCAGCCCCAGACCAGTGACACCGCCGCCAGGCCGATGATCGTCTCCACCGGCGACAGCCACAGGTCGGCGCGCCAGAAGAAGGCGGCGCTCAGCGCCAGGGCGCAGCTCGACAGCCCGACCAGCAGGGCCAGGTTGGCGCGGGGCGGCAGGACCAGCAGCCCGGCCAGCAACAGCCACAGCAGGCTCAGCGCGAAGGCGATGCGACTGACCAGCCCGGCGGGCTTGACCATGGCGCCGCTGCGCAGGCCGTCCAGCACGCTGGCCTGCAGCTGCACGCCGGTCATGCTGGCCGCGTTGGTGGTGACCGGTGTCGGGAAGGCGGGGCCCAGGCCTCGGGCGGTCATGCCGACAAAGACCGTGCGGCCGGCGATCAGCTCGGACGGGATCTCGCCGGCCAGCACGCTGGAAAACGACACCCGGGGAAACCGGTCGGGTCCGCCGGCGAAGGGGATCAGCAGGGTGGTCTCGGCGCCGCGCGTCACGTCCGACGCGCCGGGCGCGTGGGTGGCGCGGTGGACCACGGTCATCAGGTCCGGCGTCAGGTCGGGGCCCAGGGCCTCGAACGGCGCCATGCGGCGCACCACGCCGTCGGCATCGAACCGCACATGCACCAGGCCCAGGCCGGCCGCGCCCTGGATGAACTCGGGCAGGGGGGCGACCAGGCGCTCGGGGCTGTCGGGGCCGGCCTGCTCGATGAACTGGGGCAGATAGACCCGGCCCGACAGGGCGATGGCGTTGGCCAGGGCCGCGTCGTCGCCGGGGTCGGCCGCCGGCTGGCTGAACAGCACGTCATAGATGATGGTCCGCGCGCCGGCCGCCGTCAGCTTGTCGATCATCCGGGCGTGGGCCGTGCGCGACCACGGCCAGGCGCCCATGTCGCGCAGGCTCTTCTCGTCGACCTCGACGATCAGGATCGAGGGATCGACGGGCCGCGACGACGACCTTTGCAGGGCGTCGTAGAGGATGTTGTCCAGCCGTGTGGTCAGCGAACTGGCGGTCAGGCCGGCCAGGGCGATGCTGGTCAGGGTGGCGATCAGCAGCCAGTTCAGCAACCGTCGGCGCGGCGAGACCGGTGACCCCGGCCGAAGCAGTCGCGATGACGCCGGCAAGGCCTATTGACCGATCTGCAACGTCTGCATCGGGCCGACCTTTTCGCTGAACGTCCCGCCCTTGAAGCGCACCGCGCTGACCCGCCAGCCATAGGTTCCCGGCGGCAGGTCGGTGAGGGTCAGTTGCGGCTCGGACAGACCGGGCTGGTCGACGATCGGCGAGGCCGCGTCGGTCCCCGCAAACAGCTGGAAGCGGAAGCTGCGCACACCGTCGCCGGCCGCGCTCCAGCGGAACAGGAAGTTGCGGTGCTTGCCCGAGGCCTGGGCGCTGGGCGCCGCGCCGGGCTCCAGCACGTCGAGATCGCGATCGAAGCTGTAGTCGGCTGGCAGGCCTTCCAGGCCGCCGGTGTCCAGCGCGGTCAGGCGCACGAAATAGGTGCCGTTGGCGATCTCGCCGAACGCGGCGGCGGGCGTGGCGCTGTCCTTTTCCGCGAAGATCTCGACGAAGCCGGCGTCGCGCGACAGGGCCAGGCGGTACAGGGCCGCGCCCTTCACGGGCTCCACGGCGAAGGCGACGATCTTGTCGCCCTGGCGCTGGCCGCCGGCGCCCAGCTTGGGCGCGGGCAGCAGGGCGATGGGCGCGCTGACGCCGGCGGGCGTGGCGCTGACGCCGAAGCCGGCCGCAACGGGCGGGCCGCTGGTCGTGGCCGAGGCCAGGTCGACGGCGACGGCGCCTTTCAGCACCTCGGTCTGGGCCTTGGCGCCGGTCGGGTCCTGGCTGACCCGGAACTCGGTGCCGCGCACGGCCGAGATCGAGACGGGGGTGCGAACCTCGAAGCGGCCGCTGGGATTGGGGTTGGGCGTTGCGGAGATCACACCCCGGCCCTGGTCCATGTGGAACACCCGCTGGGGGGCGTTGTTCAGCAGGATCTGGCGCATGCGCTGGATGCGCAGGCTGGTGTTGGACGGCAGGGTGACGCGCGAATCGTCGGCCATCTCGAACGTGGCGAAGGCGCCGGGGCCGGTGATGATCCGCTGGCCCTCGACCAGGGCCATGCCGGCGCGGGCCGGGGCCTTGGCGCCGTTGGTCTCCAGATCCACCTGTCCGCTGACGGCGCTGAACCGGGCGTCGATCGGCGTGCTCTTCAGCAGGTTGGGGTCGATCAGCAGGGTCGAGCCGATCTTCAGCGCCTTGGGCCGTCGGATCTGGTTGGCGCGCTGCACGCTCAGATAGTCACGGGGATTTCGCAGATAGGCGGCCGCGAAGCCGATCAGGGTGTCGCCGGGGCGAACGATATAGGGGACGGGCGAATCGATCGCCGGCGCGGCCGCGGCGGCGGTCGACACGGTCAGACCCAGGGTCGCGGCGAGGATGGCGAAATCACGCGCGTGCATCATGCTTGGGTCGCTCCGGCTTCGGCGTCCGCCTCGGGGCGGCCGTGGGGATCACAGGCCTCGAGACGATAACCGAAACCATAGACGGTCGTTAGACGAAAGCCGTTGGCGGGGCGAAGCTGAAGTTTGGCCCGCAGGCGCGAAACGTGGGCGTCCAGGGTGCGGGTCTCCAGATCGGGCCTCTGGCCCCAGACCCGACGCAGCAGATATTCGCGCGACAGCGGCCGGGCCAGATTGTTGAACAGGATGACCGCCAGCTGGAATTCCTTGGGCGTCAGCGCCTCGACCTGATCGGCCCAGCTGACGGTGTGGGTGGCGGGGTCCATGCGGTAGGGGCCATGCTGCTCGACCTGCGGCGTGACCGGCGCGCGATAGACCCGGCGGGCCAGGGCGTTGACCCGGGCCAGCAGCACCGGCGGCTGCAGCGGCTTGACGATATAGTCGTCGGCTCCGGCGTTCAGGCCCTCGACCAGATCGGCCTCGATCGAGCGGCTGGTCAGCAGCAGCACCGGCGGGGCGGCCGGCAGCATCTCGTCGATCCGACGCAGGGTCTCGATGCCGCTGAGGTCGGGCATGTTCCAGTCGATGATCAGCAGGTCGAAGGTCTGACGGCGCAGTTCGGCCAGCAGGCGCTCGGGGTGTGTGAAGCTGACGCAGTCATAGCCGGCGGGGCTCAACAGTCCGGCGACCAGCGCATTGTGGCTTTCGTCGTCGTCGAGAAGGGCGACTTTCATGCGTTCACTTGAAAAGAGGAAATCGCGCGCCCTGCTCGAAAGCAGGGCGCGCGGCGGTCGTCCGCCTGTCCGGTGGGGGGGATCCAGATGATCGTCCGCCCATGGGGAATACCTTGTTCGCCCTTGCGCCGCGCTAGGCCAGGCGCGGATTTTACAATGGTTTACAGTCTGGTTCGAGCCGATTTCACGCGCGGCGGGGCCTGGGCGAACCCAAAATCCCCTTCGCGGGCCGACATCAGGCCACCGTCACGGGTGTGAGCAGGGATGCGGCGGGCTCGGTGGTCCAGCCGTCGGCGGCCACGTTGAACGATCCGCGCAGCCGGATGTCGTCGGACGAGGCGCCGATCATCACATCGATTCGGCCGGCCTGCACCCGCCAGCGGCCCGCGTCCCAGAACGCCACCTGGGCGGCGGTCAGCCGGAACGTGACGCGCCGGGTCTCGCCGGGCTTGAGCGTCACCCGGACGAAGCCGCGCAGTTCCTTGACCGGCCGGGCCACCAGGGCGACCGGATCGCGGACATACAGCTGCACCACCTCGTCGGCGGCGACCTTGCCGGTGTTGGTCACCGACAGGCTGATCTCCACGGCGGTGTCCAGGCCGATGGCGGCGCGGTCCAGGGCCAGATCCGCATAGGCGAAGCTGGCGTAGCTGAGGCCGTGGCCGAACGGGTAGAGCGGCCCGACCTCGACATCGTGATAGCGGGCCGTGTCCTTCAGCAGGTCCGGGTCCGCCGGCCGGCCCGAGGGGTTGTGGGCGTAGAAGGTCGGGCTGGTCCCGCTGTTGCGCGGCAGGCCGGCGGGCAGGCGGCCGGCGGGCGAGACCTTGCCGGTCAGCACATCGACGATCGCCGGACCGCTCTCGACGCCTAGGAACCAGGTCTCGATCGCCGCCCCGGCCTTGGCCAGGATCTCGGCCAGGGCGATCGGGCGGCCGTTCATCAGCACCACGACCACCGGCTTGCCGGTCGCCAGCACGGCCTGGGCCAGCTGTGACTGCACGCCGGGCAGGGTGATGTCGGAACGGCTGCGGGCCTCGGCGCTGTGGTCATAGTCCTCGCCGATCACCAGCAGCACGACGTCGGCGCTCCGGGCGGCCGCGACGGCGGCCGGGATGCCCGAGGCGTCGTCTCCGCGCGGCGCGGCGCCGGGCTGATAGTCGATGGTCGCGCCGGTCTCGCGCAGCGCCGCCAGCAGGGTCTTGACGTCGCCGACCTGACCCCGGGCGCGCCACGATCCAAGGGCCGAGGAGGCGTCGTCGGCCAGGGCGCCGATCACCGCGACGCGCTTGCCGGCCGGCAGGGGCAGCAGATTGCCGTCGTTCTTCAGCAGCACGATGGCCTTGCGGGCCGCCTCGCCGGCGATGGCGCGGTGGGCGGGGGAGTTCAGCTCGGTCTTCTCCCGCGCCGCGTCGCCGAACCGGAACGGATCGTCGAACAGGCCCAGCCGGGCCTTGGTGGCCAGCACCCGGCCGACGGCCTGGTCGAGATAGGGCAGCAGGGTCTTGTCGGCCTCGACGGCCTCGCGCAGGTGGCCGGCATAGACGCCGCCGGCCATGTCCATGTCGACGCCGGCCTTCAGGGCCAGGGCGGCGGCCTGGGCCGGGGTCTCGGCGATCCCGTGGTTGATCAGCTCCAGGATGGCGTTCCAGTCGCTGACCACCAGCCCCTGATAGCCCCAGTGCTCGCGCAGCTGGCCGCGCACCAGGGCCTGGTTGGCCGTGGTCGGCACGCCGGCGATGTCGTTGAAGGCGGTCATGAAACTGCCCGCGCCCGCCCGGGCCGAGGCGTAGAAGGGCGGCATGCACACCTCCTGCAGGGTGCGCTCGGACAGGTCGGCGCTGTCATAGTCGCGCCCGCCCATGGCCGCGCCATAGGCGCCGAAGTGCTTGGCGCAGGCCAGGATCACGTCCTTGCCGCCAAGGTTGTCGGTCTGCAGGCCCAGGATCTGGGCCTCGGCCATGCGCGACCCCAGATAGGGATCCTCGCCGGCCCCCTCGACGATGCGGCCCCAGCGCGGGTCGCGGGCGATGTCGACCATCGGGGTGAAGGTCCAGTGCAGGCCGCTGATCGACGTCTCGATCGCCGCCACCCGCGAGCAGGCCCGGGCGATGTCCGGATCAAAGGTCGCCGCCAGGCCAAGCGGAACGGGGAAGATGGTGCGGAAGCCATGGATCACGTCGATGCCGAACAGCAGCGGGATCTTCAGCCGGCTTTCCTCGACGGCCACCCGCTGCAGTTCGCGCAGGAAGTCGGCGCCGGCCACATGCAGGTACGAGCCGATCGCGCCCTTGCGCACCAGATCCAGCTGGGCGGCGTCGATCTTGGAGTTCAGCGCCTTCTGCCGCCCGCCGGGGACCTGGTTCAGCTGGCCGATCTTCTCGTCCAGGGTCATCTGGCCGATCAGGCGCTTGATCAGGGCGGCGTGGTCGGCGCGGCGGGGCGCGGCGTGAGCGACGCCGGCCAGGGCCAGGGCGGTCGCACTGGCCAGCAGGGCCCTGCGGCTCAGGCCGTCACGCGATCCGGTTGTGATTGGCGGCATCCCTGGGTCTCCCATCGCGGCGGCCTCTTTGATCGGCCTTCTCGTCTTGGCGACCCTCGCAGAAGTTGAGCCGGGCGACAACGCTGTCAGGTCGGTTTGGCCCGCGCCGCGTGCAAGGTTCCTGGTCGGCGGCGATGGCGATCGTGACGCCAGACGGGCTAGGGTGGCGATTTTCGGACGACAAAAGTCGCCGTCGCGTGAAGTAGCGCTGGGGCACTACATTACAATTTATTCATTCTATATATTGGGACCGAGTGATGGCGTGTTCAAAACCTCCAGTGTTCTTGGTCTTACAGGGTGAGATTTGAATTCAACTCTTGCGAGCGGTGAACCGCGCCCGTAGATATCGGCGGATAACGAACGCGCCGCTCGTGCGCCCTGTCCCGCGGGCCCGTCTCGATGATGCTCTCTTCCGTGCTTCTTCATGGGCTCGCCGCGGCGGTGCTGGACGTCGCGGCGGTCGGTCAGTCCGCGCCGCCGCCGTCGCCGGCCGACGAGGTGTCGGGAGTCGAGGTCAAGGCGGCGCCGCGTGGTAAGGCCGATGGCCCGATCGAGCCCGAGATCACCCTCAGCGAAGACGACATCAAGGCCTATGGCGCCGGCAATATCGCCCAGCTGCTCGAAGCCCTGCAGCCGCAACTTCAGAGCGGCCGGGGGCGCAGCGACGGCCCGCCGGTATTCCTGATCAACGGCCGCCGTGTGACCGGCTTCCAGGAGATCGGCGGCATCCCCAGCGAGGCGATCCTGAAGGTCGAGATCCTGCCCGAGGAGGTCGCTCTGACCTATGGCTATCGGGCCGACCAGAGGGTGATCAACTTCGTCCTGCGCAAGACGTTCCAGGCCGTCACCACCGAGGGCGAGAGCCGGATCGCCACCGCCGGCGGCCGGGTCACCAACCAGCTGACCGGCAATGTCTTCAAGATCAACGAGCGCGGGCGCTGGACGTTCGACCTGCAGCTGAAGGGCGAGGACGCCCTGTTCGAGGACGAGCGCGACATCGTCCGCACCTCTGACAGCTCGCCCTATTCGCGGTCGGGCAATGTCTTCAGCACCACCCGCGGCGCCGAGATCGACCCGGCCCTGTCGGCTCTGTCCGGCGCGGTCGTCACCGCCGCCGCCGCGCCTGTCCGCGATCCCTCGGGCAAGGCCCCGGCTCTGGCCGACTTCGTCGCCGGCGCGGGCAGGGTCAACACCGACGACCTCACCGCCAATCGCAGCCTGCAGCCCAAGGGTCGGCAGGCGGTGATCAAGGGGGCCGTGACCCGCGACATCGACAAGCAGACCTCGGCGACACTGAGCGCCAGCGTCGATGACTCGCACAACACCAGCTATCTGGGCCTGCCCGGTGTCAGCGTGACCCTGCCGACGGGTGGTCCGTTCTCGCCGTTCGCCCGGGACGTCACCCTCTACCGCTATATCGACGCGCCGGAGTCCCTGACCCGCGAGGCCGAAACGCTGAAGGCCAATCTCAATCTGGCCGTGAACGGTCGCCTCGCCGACTGGCGCTGGACCTTCACGGGCGCCTATGAGCGAACCGACAGCACCACCCGCACCGGTCGCGGTCTCGACACCGCCGCCTTCCGCGCCGCCGTCGCCGCCAAGGACCCGACGGTCAATCCGTTCGTCGATCCGCCGCGCGCCACGCTGAAACTGGCGGCGTCCGATAAGGCGGACTCCCTGACCAACTTCGCCAGCGGCGAACTGGTGGCGCGGGGCGACCTGTTCCAGCTGCCGGCCGGAGGCCTGTCGGCGACCGTGAAGGGCAGCTTCGACGTCCGCAAGCTTGAGGCCGAAAGCGTGCGCTCGGGGGTATCGACCCGGCGCGAACTGTCGCGCCAGCGCGGCGAGCTGAGCGGCAGCTTCAGCCTGCCGATCGCCAGCCGCCGTCGCGAGGCGCTGGCCGGGCTGGGCGACCTGTCGGCCAATTTCAACGCCGGCTACGAGGACCTCTCGGATTTCGGCGGCCTGGTGACCGTGGGCGCGGGCCTCAACTGGTCGCCCTTCAAGCCGCTGAGTCTGGTGGCCAGCTACACCGCCGAGGACGGCGCGCCGTCGATCCAGCAACTGAACGATCCGGTGGTGTTCACGCCCAATGTCTCGGTGTTCGATTTCAACACCGGTACGAGCGTCAGCATCACCCGCATCGAAGGCGGCAACGCCGGCCTCAGGGCCGACAATCGCCAGGTGCTGAAGCTGGGCGCCAACTACAAGCCGTTCGAGAAGACCGACCTCAGCTTCAGCGCCAACTATACCCGCAACAGCATCGACGACTCGATCGCCTCGTTCCCGACCATCACCCCCGAGCTCGAGGCCGCCATGCCCGAGCGCTTCACGCGCGATGCGACCGGGCGGCTGGTGTCGATCGACGTCCGACCCGTCAATTTCAAGGGCGCGGAGCGACAGGACGTGCGCTGGGGCGTGAACTATTCGAAGGCCCTGGGGCCGTTGCCGCCCGGCGCGCGGCCCGGCGGGGGGCAAGGGCAGGGCGGCGGTGGTCCGCGCGTGATGATGAGCGACGGCGCCGGCCTCGCGCGCGCCCTCGGCGGCGGCGGCGCGCGTCCGGGCCAGGGGCTGTTGCAGTTTTCGCTCTATCATCACCTGGCGGCTGCGGGATGAGATCAGGATCCGCGAGGGCTTGCCGGTGCTGGACCTGCTGAACGGCTCGGCCGTCAGCCGGCGCGGCGGCCAGCCGCGTCACGAGGTGCAGGTGCAGGGCGGCTACTTCAAGAACGGCATGGGCGCACGGCTGAACGGCGCCTGGAAGGACAAGACCTGGGTCGATGGCGGCGTGTCGGGCCAGGACCTGTTCTTCTCGGATCTGGCGACCCTGAACGTCTCGCTGTTCGCCGACCTGTCGACGGCGCGCCGCGACTGGGTCAAGAAGCACCCTGTGCTGAACCGGGCCCGCGTCAGCGTCAATGTCGACAACCTGTTTGACCAGAAGCAGGAGGTCCGCGACGCCCTGGGCGCTACGCCCCAGGCCTATCAGGCCGACTACATGGACCCGCTGGGCCGGACCGTGCGCTTCAGCATCCGCAAGGTGCTGGGCTAGGCGCTCGATCCGGTCTCCCGGCTTTCGCCGGGGAGAGCGGAGAAAAAGTCAGGCCCTCGGCAGTTTGCTCAGCGCCTTGGCCCGCATTGCCTTGGCCTGATCGGGCGCGACCTGGTCGAAGATCATCGCCAGATGCTGGTCCTTGGCGTGGTCGTTGTGCAGATCCCACGCCAGGGACACCGGCAGGCGCAGACGCGAGCCGTCGTCCAGCCGCACCACCAGCACCCGCCAGCTGAAGCCCTCGCCGGCGTCGCCAAGGGGATCCTTGAACTCCAGCGGGGCGGGATCGCGCAGCAGGAAGTCGCGCTCGGGCTTGGCGTCGAACCACGCCTTGTCGGCCTGGGCCGTGACGTCGACGGCGGGCGCGACGACCGTTCCGGAAAGCTTGCGGGCCATGGTCTATCTCCTGACACAGGGCGCCCCTATAACCCGCTCCCGCGCGCACCATCCATCGCTACCGTGGCGATCTCGGGCGTTAGACACTATGTTACCGCTACCCTTTCCGTCGCGATGGAAAGCGACTCAACCTTCGAACAGGGAATGGCTTTCGTGAATTTGACCGGTGAACTGCTGATCGGCGGCCGCGCGACGCGTGGCGCGCAGGGTGAAATTCGCGGGATTGATCCCGCCACGGGCGAGGCGCTGGAAACCGTTTTTGGCGGCGCGACGCTTGAGGATCTCGAAAGCGCCTGCGCCCTGGCGGCGGCGGCCTTCCAGCCCTACCGCGCCCTGTCCTACGACACCCGCGCCACCTTCCTCGAGGCCATCGCCGAGCACATCGAGGCGCTGGGCGACGACCTGATCGTGCGCGTCATGGCCGAGAGCGGCCTGCCGCGTGGACGTCTGGAAGGCGAGCGCGGCCGCACAACGGGCCAGCTGCGCCTGTTCGCCAGCGTCCTGCGCGACGGCGGTTTCCTGGAGACCCGCATCGATCCGGCGATGCCCGACCGCAAGCCGATGGCCCGCCCGGACCTTCGGCTGCGCAACATTCCGCTGGGCCCCGTCGCCGTGTTCGGCGCCTCCAACTTCCCGCTGGCCTTCTCGGTGGCCGGCGGCGACACCGCCTCGGCCCTGGCGGCCGGCTGCCCGGTGGTGGTCAAGGCCCACCCGGCTCACCCCGGCACGTCGGAAATGATGGGCCGCGCCATCCAGTCGGCCGTGGCCGCTTGCGGTCTGCACCCGGGCGTCTTCAGCCTGATCCATGACAGCGGCTTCGAGGTCGGCCAGGCGCTGGTCGCCGACCCGCGCATCAAGGCCGCTGGCTTCACCGGGTCGCGTCGTGGGGGCCTGGCCCTGGCGGCCGTCGCCCAGGGCCGGCCCGAGCCGATCCCGTTCTATGCCGAGATGAGCAGCATCAATCCGGTGCTGCTGTTCCCCGCCGCCCTGGCCGCGCGCGGTCCCGCGATCGCCAAGGACTTCGTCGGCGCCCTGACGCTCGGGGCGGGGCAGTTCTGCACCAATCCCGGCCTGATCCTGGCCTTGGACGGTCCTGAGCTGAACGGCTTCCTGGCCGCCGCCGAAGAGGCCCTCAGCCCCGTTCCGGCCGCCACGATGCTTACTCCGGCCATCAGCCGCGTCTACGCCGCCGGCGTTCAGGCCCTGGCCCAGAGCGAGGTGGTCACCCAGGTGGCCAAGGGCCAGCAGCCCGGACAGAACCAGGGCCAGGCCGCACTGTTCAGCGTCTCCGGCGCCGACTTCCTGGCCCATCCGCATCTGGCCGAGGAGGTGTTCGGCGCCGCTTCGATCGTGGTGCGCTGCGCCGACATGGCGGAACTGCACAAGGTGGTCATGGCCCTGGAAGGCCAGCTGACCGTCGCCCTGCATATGGACGAGCCCGACCACGCCCTGGCCGCCGACCTGCTGCCCGACCTGGAACTGAAGGCCGGCCGCATCCTGGTCAACGGCTTCGGCACGGGCGTCGAGGTGGCGCACGCCATGGTCCACGGCGGTCCGTTCCCGGCCACGTCCGACAGCCGGACCACCTCGGTGGGAAGCCTGGCCATCGCCCGCTTCCTGCGGCCGGTCAGCTACCAGAACCTGCCGACGGCCCTGCTGCCTGACGAACTCAAGCCCGAGAACCCCCTGGGTCTGGTGCGCCGGGTCGACGGCAAGCTGAACCTGGCCTGAGACTGACAGCCGTCACGCGCCTTCTTTCTCTTCAGGAAGAAGGCGCGTGACGGCGCTGGCTTACCCATACCCCGTAGGCGCCCGATAAGGCGGCGCTTTGAGAAATGCCACCTCTGGCTGGTTGCCATGGCTTGCGGATCACGGTTCGTTACGCGAGGGGGTGGGTATGGATTCACAAGACGACGAGCGCCGCGCCTGGTTCCGGCGCGAGATTTTGCCGCTCGAGCCTCAGCTCCTGGCCTATGCCCGCCGGTTCTGCCGCGACGGCGAGGCCGACCCCGAAGATCTGGTGCATGACGCGTTCGCCAAGGCCATCGCCTACAAGGCGTGGCGCGAGGTGCTGAACCCCGCCGCCTTCGCCGCCCGCATTGTTCGTAACGTGGCGCTGGACTCGCTTCGGCGGCGCAAGATTCTGACCATCACCGCCGTAGCCGATTTCGAGCGGCTGTCGCTGGTGGACGAGGCGCCGACCCAGGAGGACGTGGCCGTCGGGCGCGACGAGCTTCGCCAGCTTCAGGAGGCGATCGCGGAGCTGCCGGTCCAGTGCCGAAAGGTTTTCACCCTGCGGAAGGTCTATAATCTTTCGCCTCGGCAGATAGCGGAAAGGCTAGGCCTGTCCGTCTCCACTGTAGAGAAGCATCTCGTGAAGGGATTGCGCTACTGTTCGGATAGACTTGGCCGTGTCGACGGTCGGATCAGCAAGGTTGATGAAGGGCGTTCATGGGTCGCGAAGCGGGATCTCGGCGGGAAGCGATAAGGCTGGAGGCCGCCCAATGGGTGGTCCAGCTCGACGCGCCGGCCGGCCTCGCCGCCGATCGCGCCGCCTTCGAGGCCTGGCGTGACCAGGGCCCTGAGTACGAGGTCGCGTTCGAGCGCGAGGCCGCCGCCTGGGAGCGGCTTGACCGGCTGCGGGCCCTGGCGCCCCGCGCCGAGGCCCCGAACGCCGATCTGCTGGCCTCGGCCGACAAGCGCTCGCCGGTCTGGAAAATGGACGGCCTGAACGCCAAGGGCTGGGCGCGCGCGGCCGCCGTGGTCGGCGCTCTGGGCATGGTCGCCGCCGGGGTGGTCTCGGCCACCGCCTCAACCGCCTACGCCACCGCCATCGGCGAGCGGCGCGTGATCGTGCTCAGCGACAACAGCCGTATCGAGCTCAACACCAACAGCAAGGTCCTGGTCCGCTATCGCAAGGGCGCGCGGGAAGTCCGCCTGGTGCGCGGCGAGGCCCTGTTCGCGGCGTCGCCCGACGCGCGGCCCTTCATCGTCACCGCAGCCGGAACCCAGCTGGAAACCTCGGACGCCGCCCAGATCGCGGTTCGGGTGAAAGGCGATGTCGCCGCCGTCACGGTCAGGAGCGGGGCGGTCGACGTTGATCTGAAGGACTCTGACCGGGAGTCCCGTCAGTCGGCCGGCGTCGCGGCCGTCTACACCCCGGCCGGCGGGCGCGTTCAGCGCGTCTCCGCGGCCGAGATCGACCGGGCCCTGGCCTGGCGGCAGGGCGGGATCGCCCTGAACGGCCAGACGCTGGCGCAGGCCGTGGCCGAGTTCAACCGCTACAACCGCCAGCGCATCTCGGTCGACGAGGCCTCGGTCTCGGGCCTGCGGCTGGCCGGCTATTTCCAGAGCACCGAGCCTGGCAGTTTCGTCGCCGCGGTGACCAACACCTTCCCGGTGCGCGCCACCCGCGACGCCGAGGGCGTGATCCACCTGACCGCGCGCGACTGATCCAGGCCGTGTCCTCGCGGCGTATCGGCGAGCCAGACAAATAATCCTGTCCAGACTGGCGGATCGCCCGAGATCAGACGTCGGACAGTGAAAGGACGCCATGTCGAGGGGGCAGGGCGAGCTGAGGGGCGAGTCAGACCATGCGTGATTCCAGCCGTCTCCGATCTGTCAGGCGATTGCTCCTGACCTCGGCCGCCGTCCTGTCCATCGCGGGTCCGGCGCTGGCGCAGGCCGCCCGCCACACCTTCAACATTCCCGCGCAGGATGCGGTCTCGGCCCTGCAGACCTATGCCCGGCAGTCGGGCAAGCAGGTCCTGTTTCCCTTCGACGCGGCCACGGGACGCAAGACCCCCGCCGTGACCGGCGAGATGGCTGACAGCGACGCCCTGGCGCGCTTGCTCGCCGCCGCCGGCCTGGAGGTCGCCTCCGACAACGGCCAGACCATCACCCTGCGCCCGGTGGCCGCCTCGCGCCCCCAGCCCCAGGCCGCGTCGGGCGGCCAGGCTGACGAGGAAGCCTCTGTCGTCGAGACCGTCGTGGTCGTCGGCTCGCAGATCCAGGGCGCCCGCACCACCGGCGCCCTGCCGGTGACGGTGGTCGACGAGAACGACATCATCGCCACCGGCGCGGTGTCAGGCGACGAGCTGTTCCGCTCGATCCCCCAGGCCGGGGACGTGCAGTTTCAGGAAGCCCGCACCACGGGCAATCTCAACGACGCGCGCGGCGATGTCGCCTCGCTGAACCTGCGCAGCCTGGGCACCGGCAACACCCTGTCGCTGCTGAACGGCCGACGCGCCGTGATGCACCCCGGCTCCCAGACCGAGAACCTGGTGCCGGTGCAGACCCCCAACACCAACGCCTTCCCCGTGGCCGGCATCAAGCGTGTCGAAGTGCTGCGCGACGGCGCCGCCGCCATCTATGGCACCGATGCCGTGGCCGGGGTGGTCAACACCGTGCTCGACACCCGGTTTCGCGGCCTGCGGGTCGAGACGCAGCTGGGCGGCTCGGAAGGCGCCGGCTATCGCGAAGGCACGTTCAACCTGAAGGCCGGCACGCGCCTGGAGGACGGCACCCGCCTGACCTTCTTTGGCACCTACACCGGCCACAGCCGCCTGATGGCCAGCGAGCGCGACTACGCCGCCAGCGAAGACCATCGCAGCCAGGTCGCCGACACGCCCTGGATCGACAACACCAGCTTCGACAGCCGAACGACCTCCAGCCCCTGGGGGTCTTTCACGGTGATCCCGTCCTCGACCGTGGTGCGGCAGGGAACGACGGCGCTCACAACCTCGGGCGTGTTCCACGTCGAGCCCACCAGCAACACCGCCGCCGGCTGCAGCAGCACCGTCCTGACCGGCAACCTCTGCCTGAAGTCAGGCACGATCACCGGCGCCGCCGACCGCGTGCTGCGCTATGACGAAAATCCCGATCGCACGCTCAAGGGCGGGCTGGACCGCACCAACCTGTTCAGCACGGTCGAGCACGACTTCGGCGACATCACCGCCTTTGGCGAGGCCGGCTATTACCACGCCCTGTTCTCGGGCAGCCGCGAGCAGTCAGCGCCGATCGCCTCGGCCCCGATCAGCATCGCCGCCAACGCCTACTGGAACCCGTTTGGCCCCGCCACCAGCCCCAACCGCCTGGCCGGCCTGACGGGCGTGCCGGCCACGGGTCTGGCGATGAACATCACCACCTATCGCCCGGTCGACGCCGGTCCGCGCACCTACACCGTCACCGACGACAGCTACCGTCTGCTGGGCGGGCTGAAGGGCGACTGGAACGGCTGGAAGTGGGAGTCGGCGCTGGTCTATTCCAAGGCCCGCACCAAGGACAAGACACACAACGCCATCAGTAACACGCTGTTTCAGGCGGCGATCAACCGCACCACCAGCGACGCCTACAACCCGTTCAACGGCGGCTCCCAGACCAACTATTCGCTGGGCGACTCCACCCCCAACGGCGCCGACACCATCAAGTCGTTCCTGATCGACGTCTATCGGATCAGCGAGACCTCGCTGGCGATGTGGGACTTCAAGGTCTCGAAGAAGGATCTGTTTTCGTTGCCGGCGGGCGACGTGGGCTTCGCCTCGGGCGTCGAATACCGCCGGGAAACCTATCTGGACGACCGCGACGACCGCCTCGATGGCACGACGACCTACACCAACGCCGTCACCGGCTTGACCTATTCCACCGACGTCATGGGGGCCTCGGGGTCGGTGGACGTCAAGGCTGATCGCGAGATCGCCTCGGCCTTCGCCGAGCTGGCCGTGCCAATCGTCTCACCCGAGATGAACATCCCCTTCGTGCAGGAAATCCAGCTGCAGCTGGCCGTCCGCGACGAGCGCTATTCCGACTTCGGCAACGTGCTCAAGCCCAAGGGCGCGATCCTGTGGACCGTGGGGCAGGGGCTGGCCCTGCGCGGCTCGGTGTCGCAAAGCTTTCGCGCGCCCAACCTGCCGCAGTTTTACAGCCCGGGCTCGACGGTCACCAACACCCGCACCGACAACGCCTTCTGCCGGATCAACACCCCGGCCGCCACCACCTGCGCCAGCGCCAGCACCCTGGAGGTGCGCAGCGGCAACGACGACCTGAAACCCGAGGAAGCCGACAACGCCTCCGTCGGCTTCGTCTATCAGCCGACCTTCCTGCCGGCCGGATTTGGCAAGCTGGTCCTGACCACCGACTTCTGGTCGATCCGCGAGAAGAACGTCATCGGCATTCTGGGCGCCCAGAACCAGATCAACTACGATCTGCTGCTGCGGCTGACGGGCGGCTCCAACCCCAACGTCGTGCGCGACGCCCCGACCGGGACCAACACCGTCGGGGCCCTGCTCTATGTCAACGACACCTACGCCAACCTGCAGCCGCGCATGGTGCAGGGCTTCGACTTCACCGTCGACTATGACCTGGACGACACCGCGTGGGGCGACTTCGGCGTCACGCTGAACGTGGCCAAGCTGTCCAAGTATGACCAGTCGCCGAGCGCTGTCGAAGCGACACTTATCAAGGCGATCGCCGACGGCCGGCTGGCCGGCCTGACGGTCGCCACGTCGGGCAACCAGATCAAGATGGACGGCTTCCCGGAATTCAGGGGAACGGCCAACCTGACCTGGCGTCGCAACGGCTGGGGCGCCGGCGTCTTCGTCAGCCATGTGGGCGAGGTCTATGACACCACCCCCGCCCAGGTCGGCGGCCAGTATTTCCCGGTCAAGGCCTGGACCACGGTCAGCCTGTACGGCCAGTACGCCTTCCGGGACGGCCGCTTCGACGGCTCCACGGTGCGGATGGGCGTCCGCAACGTCGCCGACAAGGATCCGCCCGTCTCGTCATCGAACTTCGGCTACATGGGCTCTCTGCACAACGCCACGGGGCGCTACTGGTACATGAACGCCAGCAAGCGCTTCTAGGGATCGCTCAGCGATCCCTGACGGGACGGCGACCAGGCCCACGGTCGTCGTCCTGTCCCCCTTTCGGCTATTTCGGAACGACCCGCAGAAGCTTGCCGTCGTCGTCGTCGGTCAGCAGATAGACCGCGCCGTCGGGGCCCACGGTCACGTCGCGGATGCGCGCGTCCAGCTCCTTGAACAGCCGCTCCTCGCCGACCACCCTGTCGCCGTCCAGCGTCAGGCGGGCGACGTGCTGCTCCTTCAGCGAGCCGACCAGCAGGCTGCCCTTCCAGGCCGGGAACAGATTGGCGGTGTAGAAGGCCATGCCCGAAGGGGCGATCACCGGATCCCAGTAATAGGCCGGCTGCTCCATGCCCGCCTTGGCCGTGACCCCCTCGCCGATGGGCTTGCCGGAATATTCCTCGCCATAGGTGATGGTGGGCCAGCCATAGTCCTTGCCGCCCTCCGGATGGTTCAGCTCGTCGCCGCCGCGGGCGCCGTGCTCGACCGTCCACAGGCGGCCGCTGGGGTCCAGCGCGGCGGCCTGCAGGTTGCGGTGGCCGGATGACCAGATCTCGGGCTTCACCCCCGCCTTGCCCACATAGGGGTTGTCGGCCGGGATCGACCCGTCGGGCTTGATGCGGACCACCTTGCCCAGGGTTCCGTCCAGCCGCTGGGCCTGCATGCGGCCCTCGAGGATCGAGCGCTCGCCGGTGGTGATGAACAGGTTCCCGTCGCGCCCGAAGACCAGTCGGCCGCCGAAGTGCAGCGTCGAGTCCAGCTTGGGCGCCTGGCGCCAGATCACCTGGGCGCCCTCGATGCGGGGCGCCGGCCCGCCCACGAACCTGCCGCGCGCGGCGGCCGTGCCGTTACCGCCGTCGCCGGCCTCGGCGAAGGTCCAGTAGATCAGGCCATTGCGGGCGAAGTCGGGGTCGATCGTCACGCCCAGCAGGCCGCCCTGACCGCGCGCATCGATCTCCGGCAGGCCGGTGACGGCCGGCGACAGCTTGCCGTCCTTGCCCAGCACCCGCAGCCGTCCGGCGCGCTCGGTGATCAGCTTGGTCCCGTCGGGCAGGAAGGTCATGCCCCAGGGGTGATCCAGGCCCGTGGCCAGGGTCTCGACCGCATAGGCGACCCCGGCCGCCTTCAGTGGCGCGCGGGTCTGGCCGGGAAAGGCCGGAACCTGATCGGGCGCATTGGCAGGCCGGGTCTCGACGGGCCCCGGCTGCTGGGCCTGGGCGGCGGGATCGGCGCCACAGGCGCAGAGGGCGAGGGCGATGGCGGGGATGAGGCGAGTGCGCATGGGGAGAGCTTAGACGAGCTATCGCTCGGCGTAAGGGGGAGATCGCAAGTCGCGAGGTCACGGCTAAGTGTGGCGGTGAGAGAGGGAGGCTCATCACACGCAATGAAATCAACTACTTATTCGGCCTACCGTGTAGCGCCTGCGCCTAGCATGTGTAACATTTTCAAGATTGCTTGCAAGCCTAACCCTTACGGCTGGCCTCACTCTGCGACCTGATTTCCAGGGCGGCAGCATGCCGACATGCAGGGCTTGCCTTTGGAAAAGCGCAGTGAGGGAGTACATCTAGATCGGGTACTTGAGGACCACATTCAGCACGAGGTCCTCGGCTGCCATCGCAACCTTGGCTCTCGTGATTACGACCCCCGATGGGTGAGCCGCAGAGTTGCGAGTTCCCAGCGCCGTCCCGAGGATGCGTCGAACGTCGGGAGAGACGATTTTTGCGGTCTTGCACAAATCTAAAAACATCTCTTCGCCCAAAGCAGAGAAATCATCTCTGGAACTGATCTGTCCGACCTTTTTAACAGCACGCTGGTCCGGATGGGCAGCCAATGCCACGTTAAAATCCGAAAGCTTATGCTTTATGATGTAGTTGAACATATGGTCTAAGACAAAAATCCAGACCATGATGAGCGCGCCTCTATATGCTTCAACACCAAAGCAATCGAGCGCTTCCTTCATCCACTCTTTACCGGGACCTTCCGGCAGTCGCGCCTCAAGCGTCCGGAGTTCCATAGGTATTTCTATAGTGTGCGTTTCTGCGCCAAGTTCATGCGCTATGGCTTCGCGGCGATGCCGCTCCAGTTTATATCCGCCCGAACCAGATTTTACAAAACGCGGAGGTTTCGTCGAAAGCCCCTTAGACAAGTATTGCGCAATCGACTTCGGGACGGAAAGGTCACATTCACGAAAACATTCTTCGATCTTTTTTGTAGCCGCACTCTGCTCGCCTCTCTCTTCAGTGAGAAAGTAGACAAACAAATCTATCCTCTGGCTGTCAGAGAGCATTCTGGCGTTTTTGACTGAGCTGTAGAAGCGAACCGTGGGGGCGGTCATTCAGCTTCTTTCGACATCGTGAAGTTCAAATGGTCTTCGCCGATGTGAGTGGTCCTGATGTCTGTCACGCTTTTATAATCGATGTATCCATGCTTCTGCCCGTGCGCGTCCACAATCGCTTGGCGGAATGCTTTCGGCCTAGGTGTTTTGGCTGCAACATAACAAGTGAAAATCTGATCAGCCGTGCAGGGATCGTAGCCCTTATCTTTCAAGAAGTTGGCGAAGATGAGCACCTTCTCGGAGTGGCTCTTCGGCTTGAACCGGGCGTAGTACTCGGCGACACCCTTAACATCTGCATCTTTATCTATCGAGGGATTGTAGGCCGCTACTTGACCTTCACTGGAACTAACGCTGCCTCGTTTCCGCTTGGTAGGCTTTTTGCGCCCGCTCCCGTTCGCTCCAGCGCCGTTGGTCGATGCGTCGGGCGCTTCAGGGCTTTCCTGAGCTTGAGCGGCGGCGGGTGTAGCGGTGAGCGCTGCCGTTGGTACTTGGGCGAGGCGTCCTGTAATCTGGACCTTCAAGTCCCGGTAGACTTCGCGCACCAAATCTACGTCGCCTTCAACATCAAGTGTCAGATCGCCGAGCCGGATTTGCAGTTTGCTTGTCATGCCGCTGTTGCCCCTGCCCCCTCGGGCTACAAGAGGATGCAGTTATTTGGCCTACCTGTGCAACTGCAGTCACGCTTCGCTCCGCCCGCGCGTTCTGAGCGGTGCTGCGGTCATTTGACGACTTGAAAAAACGTGTGCTCCGCCTGGGCTCAGCGCCGGACGGATTTCCTTTTTGGTCCTGCGACCTGAAAGTGAGGCGCTTTTTGAAGCGGCCTCTAGTCTGAACAAGAGTGGAGGGGGCTTAGTTTGTGACGCTGTATAGGCCGAGGCCTATAAGTGCCGGGCCTCGCATCAGGTGCTAGCTTGAAGCTTCCTGGCGAGCGAGAAGGTCGGCCCCGAGCCGCGACACGATGTTGCGGGTCCTGGTAACGGTAGCCGGGTTGTGTCCCAAAGCCTGAGTTCTTGAGTTGCTTGGCTGTACGCACGAACCAGCTTAGATCAAGTGATCATGGCACTCATCCGGCCCCGCCTCACCGACTACCACGGCATTCCAACTGCCCAAGCCGAACTCGATTTCGCAATCCCATTTTTTGATGAGGACATCCCGCTCTACGTAGATCCGTTCTTGCTCTGGCGCTCTCCCTCGCAGCAAGATCAGGCCTTACATACGAGTTTGGTCAACTCATTCAATCGCTTGAACTGGCTTCTACAGAAGGGCCGGCGCGATGAGGCGATTGGCAACCTCATCATCGCGTCTGAGTGCGAAGAGGTCGGGCTAGGCCTCTCCGCTACGCGACAGGGAAAAAGAATAGGCCAAGGAACGGCCAATGATATTCTTAACTTGTTCGACCAAATCCCGAGCTATGGAAGATATGGGTTTACTCACTTCGAAGAGATACAGCTGTATATCGATGGAATATCGCGTGATCGCATAAGTGATATCAGTTGTAACTTCATAAAATCGTTTCTGATAGATTATACTCTTGAGCACTGTCATAAACTAAATATACCGACGTCTAGGGTGACGCTGGGCAGTTTATACAACTATAAAAATCACTCTTTCGATCGGGATGTTGAGGTCAATCTACCCACCGCGCCGCAAAATGGTAAGCCGATGATTTTGGTGCCCAAGCGATGGCTCAGGCACGTTCCGTGGATCAACTTTGATGACTATTTCTCAACATCGTGCCCAAAAGATGAGGTTGTAAACCGCCAGGGATCAGATGATCGAGTGCAGGTGTTGTTGTTTAATAGGGCGCATCATGATCGTGTAGAAGAATACATCGCGGTTAAGGAGCGCACGTCAGATGATGCGCACCACGATCCTTTGTTCAAGCAGATACCAGTACTGTCCGCACGTAGGAAGCTGGCTGAGATCAAGAAGTTGCCTATTGGCAAGGACGACAACTCTGATAAAAAGTATGAGGATGCGGTTAGCCAGCTTTTGGCGTCGATGCTGTATCCTCATCTTGATTTTGCAGCTACCCAAAGTAGGGCGGAGGGCGGCTCAACGATCCGCGATCTAGTATTCTACAATAATAGATCCATAGATTTCCTGAAGGAAATCTTGGACGACTATAACAGTCGACAGATTGTATTTGAGTTGAAGAATGTCAAAGCGATCAGTCGGGATCATATATATCAACTTAATCGATATCTCCTGAATGAACTTGGTGGGTTCGGCGTGCTGGTTACCAGAAATCCACTTTCAAAGCCGATGTTCAGAAACACTATAGATCTTTGGTCGGGTCAGAGACGGTGTATAATATGTCTGAACGATGAGGACATAGATTTGATGGTTGATGTTTTTGAAAGCAAGCAGCGTCAGCCATTTGAGGTTATCAAAAAGAAACATGTAGAGTTCCGGCGAGCCTGTCCTTCTTGAGGGTTTTTTATGAAGCGCGATGATGTCGACATATTTGAAAAGTTGCAGGCCCAGCTAGAGAGCGTGCACGGGGAGATTTCGCTGCTGTCGAAAAAATCCCCTAACGATGCGGTCAACAAGTTCAAGCTAAAGTTTGTAAATAGCATACTTTCTCAGTGCAACGTTATGTTAGGCGAACAGCACCGCCCATTCGATGATTTCGAAGTATTTTCCGACGATGACCTTCCATCGAATAGCGATGTGGCATTTATAGCTGCGCAGTACCTCGAGAGTTGTGAGAAGTTTCGGTCTGATAATATCAAAGTCAACAGCGGATACTATTATTGGGTGCTTGAGGACCCCGAGGAGCGGGTCAGGACGACGCGCCCTAAAAAGTTTTCGGAGAAATAGATGGCACGCCTGCCCAGCGGAAGTATCTCCCTGAAAAACGCCGAGGCGCATGATGCGCTTATGCCGCTCCTGCGGGCGATGTTTAGGGATTTCCAAGATCTATCAAAGAAGAAACCGGATGGCGTTCTAAATAAGCAGAAAATGTTGGCGGTAAATAGGCTTATGACCGACGTCATTTCTATCGTCGGGGATGAGAGCAATCGTGTTTATATAGATGTTCTAGACGAAGATGATGTTCCTCAATATACCGATGTGGTTATCTTGCTCGGTCAAACCGTTGCTGTGATGGAAACTTTTCACGATAAGTACTACGGTCGTCCTGAGCATGGGTATGGGTGGGCTATCAAGTAGGCTCACTGCGCGGCCTGAACGAGGGGGCTGCACTCGCGCCGGTCTGTGAGAGTTCGATAGTGGAAGGCGTCCCCCGCCACCCCGCCCGGAGTGGGCGTCTAGTAGCGCGCGTTTCGGCTGGCTTATAAGTTGTAAGTTATGCGCCGTAGATCAAAAGATACTTGACGGGCTTATTGAGCCACGGTTATGAGCTAGGAAAATCGCGCCCCTAACTTGTGAGCTATCCGCCATGAACCACCGCCTTGCCTACTACCGGGTCAGTACCGGAGATCAGAGCATTGAAGCTCAGCGCCATGCGTTGGGTGGTCAGTTCGATGCCGAGTATGAGGACATCGGCGTCAGCGGCGGGACCATGGCCGCTGACAGGCCCGGCTTCGCCAAGCTGCTAGAGCAACTCCGCAAGGGCGACACTGTCTGCGTCTATGCGGTGGACCGGCTAGGCCGGGATGCGCTGGACGTACAGACCACCGTGCGCAGCCTGCTCGACATGGGCGTGACGGTGGACATTCACGGCCTCGGGCAGATCGGCAGGGGCGTGGGCGAAATCATCCTCGCCGTCCTCGCTCAGGTGGCGGACATGGAGCGCCACAAGATCAGGGAGCGGACGGGGGCCGGGCGTGCGACCGCCAGGGCGGCGCTACAGGCCACGGGGAAGACGCACCGAGGGAAAGACAGTCTGGGTCGTCCGAAGGCCTGTGACGCGGCCTCTGTGAGGGCGTGGCGGGGTGTCGGTGAGGCGAGGCGGTCGATCCGCGACACGGCGCGGCACTTCGGGATTTCAGAGGCCACGGTGAAGCGGTACGGCGCAGCGGGGGGCTGACCCGGATGGGTCATGCCGCCCCCTCAGGATGCTCTGCGGCCGGTTTGGCTATCTGAGCTCCCGGCGAGGCCAGCGCGTTCGTTTCGGGCTCTGGTGGGCGCGGAATGGCGAGGGCTAATCAGGGGTTTTGATACCATCTTGCACAGATGGCGCTCAGCCGAGTTTCGCTACCATCTCGCACAGAAGCCCTGTGGAATGGGCTCACTCACCGGCCTGATCCCTCGCAAAAGCCGCGTGCTTCCGCGTTTGCGCTGCATCTATTTACTGGAATATGCCCGGAGAGAATACGTGCATATCTCGTACAATCTGAGGCGAGCATATCGATGTGAAGTCATCGAATATGAAATATGAGAAAAGTCATTAGACAACATATCGACATTTGATAGATGCCTGCACGTGGGGCGGGCATATAATAAGAAACGACGGAATACGTGATCTGCGAAAGCGCTTGGACCATCTGTCTCAAATATGGTCGATGATTTACATCGCCCGTAGTATCACATGAAGCTACCAAGAATGGCGTCCTGGCTCGGCTGGAGTTTCTCGCTTATCTCGCCGTAAGCCTTATCGGCTCTATCGATCATCCATTGATCAGCGCCGCCTAGATCATAAAATCTACCGTTGTTAGCGATCTCCATCAGTACCGCGCCCAAGGCGAGCAAGATTGTCTTCTGCGCAACGCTGCCGTCTTCGAACTCATGAAGGCCAGTAGCGAGAGCGATTGCTGCGACGGACATCTTGTGCGGCCGCTTTCCCATCTTGCCCTCAAACAGGTCTGGCTTCCTGTCCCAGACCAGCGCCACGAGTGCGTTGGACACCTTGTCGGTGTCGAACGGTTTCATGCCCATGATGATGTGGTGGTCTAGCGCCTGCTGAACGAGAACGGCCGCCTCGCTCTTGCGAGCAGTGTTCTTGATCCATCCAAGCATGACGTTCCCCATTGGCTCGCACCGTGCCCGGCAGGCTTTGGGCTGGTGAAGTTTCATCACCTATAGGCGCCTCATTTTGGTGCGTAAATCCCGTGGTTGAAAATCCCGCATCTCGCGACCTTCCCGGCCGTGCCACGCGTCTCGGGAAAAACGGATAGCGATCAACGCCTGCTGAAGCTGGGCGCGGCCATCCGTGCGCAGCGGCTGGCCTTGGGCATGTCGCAAGAGGCTCTAGCGGACGCGTCAGGCGTTGATCGCTCGCACATGGGAGAGGTTGAACGCGGGAAGCGCAACATCACCTTCCTGAACATCGTGCGTATCGCCGAAGCCATGAGCGTGAGGCCGTCAGAGATTATCGCCGCTGCGGGTCTCTAGTAACTGCCGCGCTGCAATGGGACCGCGTCACTCGCCGACCTGACGGGCGTGTCCGATGTCTTATCGGCGCGGGCGGTGATTATCGCAACTGTGGCGGCGGCAATGGGAGCACTAGCCCGGGAACGCGATACCTTTTCATTCCCTCCACCAGGGGAAGGAGCGGGTAGGACATTCCGCCGTAGGCGTCTGCCACGTCGCCCGTTTCGTGACCGGTAATCTCGTTGTGTACCTCGTTCGGAATGCTTGCGAGGCGAGCGTAATGTTTGAAGGCGTGGCGGAATGAGTGAAACGGCGTGTCAGGGCTAGCTAGACCGCATTCCTTTCGCCGATACCGTCCAAACCACTTCGACCAGTTGCCCATAAGTTCGCCGCCAGCATTTGGGACGATGTTTGGGAATATGCGCTCACTTCCTCCCGCCTTCGCTTCGCGAACAACGTCGAGAAAGCCAAGGGTGACTAGGTCGGAATGGATCGGGATGCGGCGTTCGCTCCCTTCGTTCTTCACTCGTTGCCCACGGTCCGAGTTCTCCACGATGCGCATAACCCAAGCCGTTTGGGCTTGGTCTTGGGCGTCATGGTAGGCTTCCGCTGTCACGTCGTCCGGGTGCAGTTGGCCTAGCTCGGTTTGGCGTGCGCCGGTGTAGAGGGGTAGCAGGGGCAGCCAATAGGCAGCTTCGCCGCCTCCGGCATCTGGGCGACGATCTTTCGAATATACGGGGCTGTTGAAAATGGCCTGAAGTTCCGCCAGTTCAAAAGCTCGACGCTTTTCCTTAGCTCTACGCTTGTCCGTTACGCGGATTTTCGCTGCAGGATTGATCTGTATTAGGTGTAGCTTATCAATAGCGTAAATGAATATGGTCCCGAGCATCGGGATGATTACATTGATGTTGGCTGGCGTCTTGTCTTCTTTCAGAAGCCAATCTTTGAATGCCAGGACATGCTGTTTGTGGATGCTCTCGATAGGGAGGGGGCCGTTAAGGGCCTCGAACCATTCGACGATTTTGCGTGTGCGGCCCACCGTCCTGGGCGTCGGCTTCTGCTCCACAGCCCATCGATCGACGATGGTCATGAGCCTATTAGAGGTCGGTCGCTGCGTTGGCGCTGTGGGCTCAGCAACAGGCTTCACCGCATCTGCTCTTTGCGACCGGGCGATGGCCGCTTGGTCTAGCGCCACGCCTAGTTTCCATTCCAGCGTGGTGACGATCCCGAGCATTTTCCGTTCATCCTCGGATAGCTCGCCGCCCGATTTCTTTAATCGAGTTAACAGCGCTTCCTCTTCTTGAGCCTGCGCTTCCAACTGGTCTTCATCTTGATCGTCATGGAAACCATGCTCGATCTGTTCGATCTCCCAATCGAACTGTTCGCGGCTCATCGTCTCCCAACGGTTAGGTGGCTTAGAAGCGCTAGCGGTATGAGGCTGATGAGGTGATGCCGATAGCGTTGCGCGTGCCTTGTCGAACTCATCATCCAGTGTCTGCCACATGCGGACATGCAGCTTCTTGGCCTCTTTTTCAAAGGGGGTGCCAAGGGCTCGTACTATCTCCCGTCGGCCATAGTGGGCCTGGAGATCGAGGGGGATCACTCGACGAGTTGAGTACCGGCCATTTCGCCGGATGAGGCCTGTAAGCATGTCCGCCTGCGTTGTTCCAAGTGTAACAGACACAGAGCGCTTCGGCATTCTAAGTGATTGATTTTCCAGCTAGCCCTTGCGGTTCAAAGGCTTGAAGGGCGGTGGCGGTGAGAGAGGGATTCGAACCCTCGTTAGGCTTTCACCTAAACACGCTTTCCAAGCGTGCGCCATCAACCACTCGGCCACCTCACCATGCGCACGGAATCGGGAGCGGTTGAGGCCCCCCTTCGCAGGAAGGCGCGCAATATACTCATGGGGCCTTCGGGGGCAAGCGCTCATGAGGGATGAAATGTGGGGCGGGAGCACATATATCGGCCGGGACGCTTTCTCCGCCGAGGTCCCGCCATGCTGTTGACCAAAAAGTCCCTGGATCTGCCCACCGTGGACAGCGCCCTGCCGGGCCGCGAGGCGGCGATCCCGACGGCGGAGACCCATTTCATCAACGGTCATCCGCTGAAGGGGCCCTATCCCGACGGCATGGAGACGGCCGTGTTCGCCATGGGCTGTTTCTGGGGCGTGGAGCGGGTGTTCTGGAAGATCCCTGGCGTGCATGTGACCGCCGCCGGCTACAGCGCCGGGATCACGCCTAATCCGACCTATCCGGAAGTCTGCTCGGGCCAGACGGGCCATACCGAGGTCGTGCAGGTGGTGTTTGATCCCAGGGTGGTCCGCTACGGCGCGCTGCTCAAGACCTTCTGGGAAAACCACGACCCGACCCAAGGCATGCGTCAGGGCGGCGATATCGGGACGCAGTACCGGTCGGGGATCTATGCGACCAACGACGCCCAGGCCGCCGAGGCCGTGGCCTCGAAGGAAGCCTATGCGCAGGCCTTGGCCGACAAGGGCCTGGGCCCGATCACGACCGAGATCGCGACCGCCGGCCCGTTCTACTTCGCCGAGGACTATCACCAGCAGTATCTGGCCAAGAACCCGCAGGGCTATTGCGGTATCGGCGGCACGGGCGTGACCTGCCCGATCGGCGTGGGCGTCGACGCCTAGAGCATTTTCCGACGAAGTGGATACCGGTTCGTCGTCAGAAAATGCGTTAAAACAAGAGACTAGAGCATTTCGCTGATCCAGTTGGATCGGAAAATGCTCTAGCGCCCAAAGCCTAGAGCGTATCCACCGGCGGCGGCTTCTTGTGGTGCTCCATGTGGGGGCCGTGCATGACCGGCGTGCGTTCCAGGATCTGGCGCACCTTGCGCACGGCAGCGGAGGCGCGGCTGCGGCGCTGGCGCCAGAGCAGCAGCAGGAGCGCGCCCAGGGTGGCGGCCATGAAGGCCCAGGGGCCCAGCAGCCAGGCGGCGGCGGCCAGGGCGAAATAATAGCCGCGCACCCCGGCGTTGAAGGCCGACAGGGCGGGGTTGAGGATGCCGCCGGCCGCCTCGGCATATTCGGCCAGCACGGCGGGCGGGGCCCACATCGGCGTCGCGCCGATCGCGGCCAGGCAGTAGTTCATCTGGCGGATGGCCCAGATGAAGTCGAGCAGGCCGCGCGCCAGGGCTAGCAGCACCATGCCCAGCTTGACCTGGAACATCAGTTCCGAGGCCGGAGCCAGCACGGCCAGACCCTCGATGCTCTTCCAGGCGCTGTCGCCGCCGAACAGCACCCCGGCGGCCGCGGCGATCAGGATCAGGTTGGACGAGGCGAAGAAGCTGGCCGAGTTGATGGCGTGGCCCAGAAGCTGGCCGTCCAGCAGGGCGATTTCGCGCACCGCCATCTCCTGCATCCACCGGCGACGGATCACCGTCATGTCGGTGTTGATCAGGTTTGACCCTTCGCCCAGGCGCTTGAGCAGCGGTTCATAGAACAGCCAGGCGAAGGCGAAGAGGGCGAGGGCGAGGATGTCGACGATCGGCATGGTCCCAGCTTAAGGCGGATTCGGCTCTCAGGTCAGTCCTGGGGTCAGTCCTCGACGATCCGGCTGTGCTTGGCGGTGTCCTTCAGCAGGATGGCGCACAGCAGGCCCAGCGACATCACGGCGGCCACATAGACGTAGAAGGTGCTCTCGATACCGTTCGACTTGAAGGCCAGGGCCGCCATCTCCGCCGTGCCGCCGAACATCACATTGGCCAGGGCGTAGGGCAGGGCCACGCCCAGGGCGCGGACGTGGGCGGGAAACAGCTCGGCCTTCACCACGGCGCTGATCGAGGTGTAGGCCGACTGGAAGGCGATCCCCACCAGGATGAGCATCAGGGCGGTGGTGGTCGAGGTGGTGTTGGCGATGCCGTTCATGATCGGCCAGATGGTCGCCACCCCGCCGCCGAAGGCGATGATCAGCATCGGCTTGCGGCCCAGCCTGTCCGACAGCCAGCCGGCCACGGGCTGCAGCAGCATGAAGGCGATCAGGCTGAGGGCGCTGATCTCCGAGGCGACCGACTTGCTGAAGCCCGAGGTGTTGACCAGGAACTTCTGCATGTAGGTGGTGTAGACATAGAAGGTCAGCGAGCCGCCGGCCGTCAGGCCCATGATCAGCAGGCTTTCGCGCGGGTGCAGGCGCACCAGCGGCACGATCAGCGAGATGAAGAACAGGACCAGGTACGCCGCGCCGGCGATCTGGGCGGGTCGAGCGTAGTCCCAGGTCATCACGCCGGCCACGCCGCAGGCCACGGTCAGCAGCAGGAACAGCCCGGCCAAGGCGCCCTGGGTCTTGCTGATGCTCTCGCCCTTCTGGGTCTTGGACTGGAACGAGACGCTCTCGTCCAGACCCCGGCGGATCCAGAACACCACCACGGCCAGCAGGGCGCCGATCGCGAACGGCACGCGCCAGCCCCACTGGGCCAGGGACGCCTCTGACAGGGTGCGTTGCAGGATGATCAGCACGCCCAGCGCCAGAAGCTGGCCGGCGATCAGGGTCACGTAATGGAAGCTGGACCAGAAGCCCCGCCGGGTCTTGCCGGCCATTTCGGACATGTAGGTGGCGCTGGCGCCGTATTCTCCGCCGACCGACAGGCCCTGCAGCACGCGGGCGATCAGCAGGATGGCCGGGGCCCACAGGCCGATGGCCTTGTAGTCGGGGGTGACGGCGATGATCAGGGCGCCGCCGCACATCAGGGCCACCGAGATCGACAGGGCCGCGCGCCGTCCGGCGTGGTCGGCGTACATTCCCATCAGCCAGGCGCCGATCGGCCTGGCCACGAAGCCCAGGAAGAACACCGCCGCCGCCTGCAGCAGCTGGACGGTCTGGTCGCCCTTGGGGAAGAAGTGCGGCGCGAAATAGAGGGTGAAGGCCGCGTAGGCGAACCAGTCGTACCATTCGACCAGATTGCCGGCCGAGCCGCCCAGGATGGCCCTCGTGCGGGCCAGGGACGTCAGTTGAGGCACTGGCGCCTCCGCGCTGCTGGTCATCCCGTCATCCCGCCCTGATTTGTGTCGCCCTTGGGCGCGCACCTTAGGCGAACGGGGTTCGACGGCAAGTCGTCAGCGGCCCCCGCCCGCCGATCCGGGCGGACGAGGGCGCGCGATCTAGAGTCGGCCCATCAGGACCAGGACGATCAGGATCACCAGCACCAGGCCAAGGCCGCCGCTGGGGAAATAACCCCACGACCGGCTGTGGCCCCAGGTGGGCAGCGCGCCGATCAGGGCCAGGATCAGGATGATGATGAGGATCGTGCCGAGCATTTCGTTCTCCCGTGGATCACGACCCGGCGTCGGCCTGGGTCGCTGTGTCGGGAGGGGGAATGTGCGGCGGCGCTTGTCGGTTCCTCGAAGGCCTGTCAGCCCCCGGGCGCGTCCTCGGCCTTGCGCAGCTTGTGGGCCCACAGGGCCCCGATCACCGCCCCCTTGACCCGCGGCAGCAGCACCAGGGTCAGGGCGCCCAGCGGGATCACGGTCAGCGGCACCACAAGCGCCACGGGGGCCTTCCAGATGAACGGGAAAAACAGCAGCGGGGCCACGAACAGGTGGCCGATGATCAGGATCGTGAAATAGGCCGGGCCGTCATCGGCGGGATAGTGGGCAAGGTCGTGGCCGCAGACTTCGCAGTCGAGATCGACCTTGAGGTAGCGCGAATACAGGCGACCTTCACCGCAGTTGGGGCAGCGATGCATGACCCCACGCTTGAGGCCGGTCAGGAAACTGGGGGCGGAAATCTTACGCATGCCGTCCATATGGGCTTTCCTGAGGCCGGTGAAAAGGTGACCCAGCGCCGCATCTCTTAGTTAACTAAGGCTATAATGTCGCCAAAACTAAGTATCGAATGTGGCAATCGTGAACATGATCTTGCCAAAATTGGCCTAGTTAACGAACTGTAGTCTTTGAAAACGGTTAGGCCTCAGGTGCTCTTGCGAGCGCGGGCTGCGGAACCGACGGTCGCGTCTTGCGTTTCATGGTTGTACTTGCGACGGAGCTAACGCCATGCCGGAACCCGCCCTCCCGACACCGTCCAACGATGATGAGCGTCCGCCGGCCGCATCGCGCGCCGAGCAGGTGGCTCGGCACGCGCCGGACAGCCAGATCGCGCCCCATGAAAAGAGCGCGATCGCCGTAGAGACGTCCCGCGAGGAAGACGCCTGAAGCCTAGTGCTTGGCGTCCTTGGCCGTGGTGCTGACCGCCCGGCCGGCGGCCGAGACGTCACGGCCCACGCCTTCGATGGTGTTGCAGGCCGAAACCAGCAGGGCGGTGCGCGGCGGCGGCCAGGACGATGATCTTGCGCATGGTGAAGCTCCAACAAATGGCGCGGGACCTTAGCCATGAGGCCCGGCCCGCTTCAAGAGCGCGCCGGGCCTTACGGGTTTCTAGCGGACCCGGCGGATCGAGCTGATCTGGTCGTTCCATTCGCGCGGCAGGACGGCCTGATCGGCGTCCAGCCGGCTGCAGCGGCCCTGATAGTTGGTATGCTCGCAGATTTCCCACGCGCCGGCCCCGCGGACGATCTTGATCGACGAGGCGCGGTCGTTGAAGCCGCTGCCCCAGGTCAGGCATGTCGCCGATCACCTCATAGACGCGGCCTTCGTAGCCGGCGTCCTCGAACAACACGATGTCGGCGCGCCAACCGCCGGGTGGGCGACCGCCGCCGCCGGGCCCACCGCCGTTCCAGCCGCCGCCCGCGCACATCAACCGGCCGTCGCGGTTTTCCAGCCCGCCGCCGCGGCAGTCGCTGGTGCGCGCGCTGCTCCACGACCAGCGGCCGCCGCCGGACTGGCACAGGGCCCAGACCCGGCCGTCAAAGGCGGTGATCTCGCGGCACGAGCGGGTGTAGGAGCCGCGCGGCGGATCGTCGTACGAGCCGTACCAGCTGGGCGCCTGGGCCTGGGCGGCCACGCCGATCAGGGAGGCGACGCCGAAGGCGATGGCGGCGATGGTCTTGTGCATTCTGGTTTCCCCACGCTTTGAACTTCGTGTGGCCAAGCTAGGCTGTGCGCCTGAACCGTAGCTGAACGATCCCTCCCGTCTTCACCGGCCCTCGCCGGGAAGGCGTGAAGGGGGCGCTCAGGGCTTCTTCCTCTGCCCCGGCCGATAGTCCTCCCGCACATGGCCGGCCAGCTGCGCCTCGGTGAACAGCACCGGTTTGGTCTTCATGGCCACGAACAGCGGCGTCTGGTCGGCATAGTGCGGCGAGGCGGCGTCCAGGGTGGCCGAGCCGAACTGGTGGATGCTGTCGGAATGCAGCACGCCGTCGCGGTCCCAGGTGACGAACATGATCAGGGTGTCGCCGCCGTCAGCCGTCAGGGTTCCGTCCTTCTGGGGAATGCCCCAGACCGAGCGATAGGTGTCGGCCATGCCGTCGATGGGCATATCCACCTTGCCGCGCCGGATGCGATTGACCTGGCCCCACTCCGGATCCAGCCGGCCAAAGTGGGTCTTCAGCGTCGTGATCGCCTCCTTGAGCGACGCCGTCAGGTCCGGCTCGGGCGCGCCGCTGGTGCGGGCGAACAGGATCGGCTGGCTCATCAGGGCGGCCAGGGCCGTGCCGCGATTGTGGATGTCGGCCTTGCGGTCCCAGCCCTTCAGTATGGCCTGCGCCGCGATCAGGTCCTTGTCGCCCTTGGGATCCATGGCCAGCACCTGGGCGACCATCGCCAGCAGGCCCGAACGTTCGCTGGCGGTGATGTCGTACTTGTAGCGGCGGAAGCTCTCGTCGGTGATCGCCGGGTCGGCGCCGACGTTCTCGCCGATGCGCAGGGCGCGGTTGGTCGTGTTGGTCTGCAGCCCCATCGAGGCGGGGAAGTCTGCGGGCCTAAGGTTATCCTCCGCCGCGCTGGCCTCGAACGGGCTGTTGTTGGAATTGAACACAAAGCCCGACTTGGGATTCCACAGCTGGGGGATCTGCTCCACCGGGCGATAGCCCTGCCAGATCAGGTCCGACCGGTCGCCGGGCAGCACGTGGGCCCAGTCGGCCGTGGCGGTGCGGTTGGGATACTGGCCGTTGTGGACGAAGCCGATGTTCCCGGCCGCATCGCCATAGATGTAGTTCAGGCTGGGCAGGGCGTGGGTGGCGATGGCGGCGCGCCATTCCGCCAGGTTCCGGGCCTTGTCCAGCTTCCAGTACTGGATCGGCTGGCGGTACTCGCCCATGCCGGCGTAGCGGATGGCGAAGACGCCGCTCTTGGTCTCCAGCACCGGGCCGTGGACCGAGCGCAGCACCGCCTTGCGCACGGGCAGCACGATCGGACCCCACAGCTTGACGCGCAGGGTGGCGGTGGTGCGCTCGAAGTCGCGCCAGGCGCCGTCGAGGCGATACTGGTTCTTGTTCTGCGGGTTGATGGTCAGCTTGTAGACGTCGACCAGGTCGGGCTTGGAGACGGTGTTGGCCCAGCCCAGCGTCGCGTTGTGGCCGTGCAGCATGAACGGCGAGCCGGGGAAGAAGCCGCCGGCCACGTGCCAGCCTTGCCCGCTCTCGACCACGGCCTCGTACCAGGCCACCGCGCCGGTATAGGGCTGGTGCGAATTGACCAGCAGGCGGGTCGCGCCATCGGCGTTGCGCGACGGGGCCACGGCCAGGCCGTTGGAGCCCTTGGGCGGAGGGGGCGGGCCGCCGGGCGCGGTGATCGCCTTCAGCTCGGTGTCCAGGCCGTAGAAGAACGGCTGCTTGAAGACGAACCCCGCCTCGATGTCCTTGCCGGTCACCGGCAGCAGGCCGGGCGTCACTGCGTCAGGATGCAGGGCGGCGTAGTGATTGACCCCGTCGGCATAGGCCTGCAGCACGGCGCGCAGCTCGGCGGGAAGCTTGTCGTAATTGGCGTTGACCATCGGCCAGACGTTCAGCAGCGAGACCACATAGTCGGTCGGGGCGGCTGATGCGCCCTTGGTGCGGGCCAGCACGCCGCGCGTCGCCAGGGTGACGTCGCTCAGGGTGGCGAAGTCGTCCTCGCTCTGGGCGAAACCCAGGCCATAGGCCGCGTCGGCGTCGGTCTTGCCCAGGATGTGCGGCACACCCCATTCGTCGCGCCGGATGCGGACGTCATAGCGTTCGCCCGCCGCGATCAGCTCGGCCTTGCTGGGCGCCTTGGGCAGGCTGGCCCGGTCGATGACGATCAGGGCCACGACCGCCAGCACCGCGAGCGCCAACAGTCCGCCGATCCCGCGCAGGATCCACCGCATTCCAGCCTCCCCGGCTTTTTCGTTGCCAGGATCATTGGGGTAAGCCGCAGGGCAGGGGAAGGGTGACGTAGCGGAGGCCTCGGTTGTGGCCGTTGGTCACCGCCCTTGCGTGTCGGAAATCTTCGCGCTAATACTGAACTTAATGGTTCAGTATTCAACATCTCGCCTCGACACCTCCTTCGCCGCGCTCTCGGACGCCACCCGCCGTGGTGTTCTGGAGCAGCTGGGACGGTCGGAGGCTTCGATCACGGAGCTGGCCGACCGGTTCCACATGACCCTCACGGGCATGAAGAAGCATGTCGGCGTTCTGGAGCATGCGGGCTTCGTCACGACGGAAAAGGTCGGGCGGGTGCGCAAGTGCAGGCTGGGCCTGCGCAGGCTCGAGGAAGAGGCCGCCTGGATCGAGACCTACCGCCAGCTCTGGGCCTCGCGCTTCGACGCGCTGGACCAGGTTGTCGAGGATTTGAAACTCAGGGAGAAAAACGATGACCCACCGCACAACGATTGAACGGAAGTCCGAGCGCGAGCTCGTCGTCACCCGCACCTTCAACGGCCCGCCGCGCCTGGTGTTCGAGGCGTGGACCACGCCCGCGCTGATGACCCAGTGGTGGGCCCCCAAGTCGTCAGGGGTGCCCCTGTTGTCCTGCGAGATGGATGTTCGCGTCGGCGGTCAGTACCGGCTGGCGTTCGGCCACGACGCCGCATCGTCTTTTGCGTTTTTCGGCAAGTATCTGGAGGTGGACCCGCCCTCGCGCCTCGTCTGGACCAACGACGAGAGCGAGGACGCCGCCGTTACCACGGTGACCTTCGAGGAGAAGGACGGCCAGACGCTGCTGGTCCTGCACGAACTCTATCCCTCGAAGGCGGCGCTCGACGAGGCGATGGTCGGGATGGAAGACGGCATGCCCGAGCAGTTCGAGCAACTGGACGCGCTGCTGGCGACGCTCGGCGCGAGTGTGTGAAAGGGCTCAGGCGGGCGGCTTGCCGCACGCCACCCTTCTCGCCAAAGTTCTGACGGTTTCGCCTACAGGCTGGAAATCGCCGCCTGGAGCTTGTCGGCGACCGTCCGCGCCGCGTTTTTCAGGCCCGGATTGTCGATCGCCTGCATGGACGCGACGGGATCGATGGCGGAGACCTCTGTGCGGCCATCATCACCCTCTTGCACCACGACATTGCAGGGCAGCATGGCGCCCACATTGGCCTCCAGCTTCAGCGCTTCATACGCCAGCCCCGGGTTGCAGGCGCCCAGGATCAGGTAGCGGCGGAAATCCACGCCGATCTTGGCTTTCAGGGTCTTCTGGATATCGATCTCGGTGATGACGCCAAAGCCTTCCTTCGCAAGGGCCTCGCGGGTCCGCGCGACCGCCTCGTCGAATGGCCCGTCGAGGCTCTTGGAAAAGACGTAGGTCATGTGCGCCTCCCGGGCGACTTGAGGGGGCTTCAGGCTGCCGCGTGGGCGACGCGGCGGCGAATGACGCCTTCCAGGACGGTCGCTGCCGCAACCGTGTTTGAGATCGTCCCATATTTGCGGACATTGCGATGCAGAAGGTCCAGGCGAGCATCGTCCTCGTCGGTGTCGACGATCAGCTCATAGTCCACGCGCTGGATCAGGGGCGGCGCGTCCTGGCGCACCGCCGTGAGCCGAACCTCAACACCCCGAAGCTTGAAGTCCAGGAGCGGAGTGACCCGATCGATCCCCTTGATCATGCAGGCTGCGATTGAGGCCAGGAACAACTCTACGGGGTTGAACGCATCCCGTCGGCCAGCGACGTCGGTATCCAGCACCAGGCTCGCCGCCTTGGCGCGCGCCAAGCTTCCGTGGCCGTCGATACGCTCTGCGGTGACGCTGTAGTTCATCCTGAGCCTTTGCAGCACGGTTGCGCTTCGACAGGCCATCAGCGACCTGCGCTTCGGTGTGCGGCTGAAGTGAGTAGAGGCTCCAGACGGGCGCGCATTGATCCGTCTCAAGTCGGCGCTCGCCATTGGCCGGGCGAGCAAGTTCCTACGCCCCCTTCGCCCGCTCCGCGCCCAGGAACACCACCTTGGCGCCCTTCTTCACCGCCGAGCCCAGCTCGGCCGCGTCCCAGTTGGTCAGGCGCACGCAGCCGTGCGAGGCGCGCTTGTTGACCAGCTTGGGGTCGGGGGTGCCGTGGATGCCGTAGGTGTCCTTGGTCAGGTCGATCCAGGTGGAGCCGACCGGATTGTTGGGGCCGGCCTTGATGGTCAGCTTGGCCTTGGGCTTGCCGAACGTCAGGCGCGAGGGGTCATAGGTATAGGTCGGCCGCGGCGCGACCGTGTTGACCGCCCATTCGCCGACCGGGGCGGGGCGCTCGGTGCTGCCGACCGTGGCCGGATAGACCGCCAGCTCGACGTCCTTGTCGTCGAAGGCGCGCACCTGGCCCAGGGCCTTGTCGATCTCGATGCGGGCCACCTTGCGGTCCAGCGTGTCGGAGCCGACGGCGGCGACCAGGAGGGTGGTTCCGGCCTTGGCGAAATCGACGCCGGGATTGAGGCTCTGCAGCAGGGCCTCGTCCATGTGAAACCGCTCGGCCAGGGCCTCCAGCGGGGTCGAATAGGAGAGGGCGGGCAGTTTCGCCATCGCCTCGTAGTCGTCCTTGGGGATGTCGGTGACGAACGGACCAGAGGCGTCGGCCTCGGTGATCACGTAGTCGGTCAGGGCCGGGCCGTTGTCGCCGGCGGTGATCGTCTCCCACAGCTGGGCCGACAGCAGGCCGTCGGCCGGCAGGTTGCGCGAGGCCTGGAAGGCCTGGATGGCGATCTTCAGATTGGTCCCCTCCTGGCCGTCGATGACGCCGGGCGAGAAGTGTGCGCGGTCCAGCAGCACCTGCAATCGCACCAGGGCCTGGGTCTTCGCGGCCGGGTCGGTGACGGCCGGGTCGAACCGCGCGCCGTCGAACGCCTGAGCCAGGGGCGAGGTCGAGGGGGCGGCGGGCGCGGGGACCAGGGGAACCTGCTGCGGGGCCTTCTCCACGGCCTTGGTGGTCGGCGCGGCCGGCGGCTTGGCGGGCTGCGGGTCATCGCAGGCGGCGAGCGCGAGGCCCAGGGCGGTGATCAGGGCGAAACGGGAAACCGGACCGGTCATGCGAACTCCAGACGGGAACAACTGCGCTGTCTCAAGGCTTCAGCCATGGCGAAGTTCCGCGAGACGACGAGGATCGGGTTTGAAGCGACGACATCCCGTGCTGTGGCTCGTGGGCGGACTGCTGCTGGCGGTCGCGGGGTTCTGGCTGTGGGTGGTGTGGCCGACGGGCAAGGCGCCGCCGGCGCCGGGGCGCGACGAGATCGCCTGGACGCCGAGCCTGCCCCAGCACATCGCCTCCATCGACCCGCCGGCCTCCCGGACCCTGGCCGGCGCGCGGGTCGAGGCCTGCGACTGGTCAGACGGACCCCAGGGCGCGGCCGCCGCCAACGCCGCCTCGCTGACCACCCTGGCCTGGACGCCGTTCGGTCAGGCCGAGACGGGCTGGGAAACCTACGCTCCGCGTATCGCCGCCGAGATCGGCACGGCCTGCGCGCCAACTTCAGAGGGCTTCGCCGCCGCCCTGGCGCGCTGGCAGAGGGGCCACGGGATGCCGGCGACCGGCGTGGTCGAGACCGGCGTCTTCCAGCGCATGCTGACCGGCTGGCATCTGGCCCGGCCCTTCGTGCGGACCAACAACCAGGGGATCTGTCCCAACGCGCCGCCGGAAGCGACCCTGGCGTCGGCCAGCCCACGCGAAAGCTATGGCGGCAAGGTCATCCGCCTGCGCCCCGGCGCGCTGGACGCCTATCGCCGCATGGCCGCCGAGGCCCGGGCCGCTGGCGTGCTGCGCCGCCCCGAGGCTCTGACCCTCTATTCCGGCTATCGCGACCCGGACGCCGACGCCGAACGCTGCGCCCGCGACAACAACTGCCAGGGCCTGGTGCGCACCATCTGCTCGGCCCATCGCACGGGCCTGGCCATGGATATCTTCATCGACGCCGCGCCGGGCTTTGGGCCGGACTCCTCGGCCGACGCCAACCGCCTGACCATGGCGCGCTCGCCGCTCTATCGCTGGATGGTGCTGAACGCCGGCCGCTTCGGCTTCGTCAACTACGCCTATGAGCCCTGGCACTGGGAGTGGACCGGCGAGCCGCTGCTGCCCGGCGTGCCGATCAGCAGCCTGCCCCAGGCCGGGTCTGAACCGGCCATCGCCCAGCCCGTCGCGAAAACGCCATGATAACGCCGTTCTTCCGGTTCGCGGAAACTGCTAACTTTGCCGCAAACAAGGGAGGGCGACATGGCTCGCACACATAACATCTCGGCTCTGGCGCTGATGGCCGCCTGCGCGTTCGGCGGCGTGGCGCTGGCTCAGGTTCCGGCCAACATCTCGGCCGCCGTGACCAGCCCGGCGCGTCCGGCCGAGGACACCGCCCGCGACGCCGCCCGGCATCCGGCCGAGGTGCTGGCTTTCGCGGGCGTGAAGCCCGGCGACACCGTGGTCGATTTCATCATGGGCGGCGGCTATTTCACCCGCCTGCTGTCGGGCTCCGTCGGTCCCACGGGCACGGTCTATGCCTATCAACCGGCCGAGTTCATCAAGTTCCAGGCCAAGTACGGCGAAAGCCTCAAGGCCGTGTCGACCAGCCTGCCCAACGCCAAGCCGCTGGACGGCAGCGTCATCGCCCTGGACCTGCCCGACAATCTGGACCTGGTCATGACCGTGCAGAACTATCACGACCTGCACCTCAAGCCCTTCCCGACAGCCACCGCCGCCACGGTCAACGCCGAGGTGTTCAAGTCGCTGAAGCCGGGCGGCGTGTTCCTGATCGTCGACCATGCCGCCGCCGCCGGCTCGGGCATCTCGGCGGCCGACACCTTGCACCGCATCGACGTCGAAGCCGTCAAGGCCGAGGTCGAGGCCGCCGGCTTCAAGCTGGAGGCCGAAAGCCCCCTGCTGCGCGACGCCGCCGACCCGCACACGGCCAGCGTCTTCGATCCGTCCATCCGGGGGAAGACCGATCAGTTCATCCTGAAGTTCAGGAAGCCGAAGTAGCCTAAATCTTGTCATCCCGGGCGGCCGACAGCCGACCCGGGACCCAGGGGCAGCCGCACTGCATTGGCCCCTGGGTCCCGGCTCTCCGCTTCGCTGCGGCCGGGATGACAAGGTTATTTAAGCCACCTCCGCCAGCGCATATGGCGGAAACGCCGTCCGCGCCCGCAGCCTCGCATAATAGGCCGTCACCGCCGGCAGCTCCGCCCGCTCGATCGGCGTCGCCAGCCAGCGGTGGATCGACAGGCCCAGCACCACGTCGGCCAGGGTGAAGGTCTCGCCGGCCGCATAGGCGCTGGTCTTGTCCAGTTGGTCGGCCAGCAGCGTCATCTGGCGGTTCCAGGCCTTGGCGCTGTCGGCGATCTGGGCCGGATCGTCATAGCCCGGCGCACGCCGCGCCAGGGCCAGGAAGGCATATCGCCAGGCTGGATTGAGCTCGGTCGCCTGCCAGTCCATCCACTGCTCAACCCCCGCCCGGTCGCGCGGATCGGCGGGCAGCAGCGCGCCGTCGCCATGCCGGTGGGCCAGATAGCGGCAGATGGTGTTGCTCTCCCACAGCGGCCCCTGGTCGTCGATCAGCACGGGGATCAGGCCATTGGGATTGAGCGCCCGGAATTCAGGCCGGTCGGTGGACGCAAAGCCCGCGCCCCAGTCCTCACGCTTATAGGCCAGGCCCAGCTCGTCCAGCGTCCACAGCACCTTGCGGACATTGATCGACGAGGTCCGGCCCAAAACCTTCATTCTAACGGGTCATCCACGGCTTGGACTTGCCGGCCTGCACATTGGCGGCCTGCTCGCGCTGAAACTTGCCGCCGCGCGGCGGCTTGGGCTTGGCGTCGAGGGCGGCCTTCTTCAGGCGCAGGGCGCGCTGGATCGGGGTCTCTTCTGGAACGTCTGGCGTATCGGTCATGAGCGCGCCTATAGCATGGAGGAAGGCGATCGGGCACGCCTCTCGCCTTGAGAACGCCGCGCTTGCCGGTCAAGCTGCTTCCATGACCCGAACCGGCCTCGCCCTGACCCTCGCCGCCGCCGCTGTCTGCGGACCCGTCGCCGCCCAGGCGAAGCCGCGCGAGGAGCCCACGGCCGTCTCGCCCGTCACCGTCATGCCGCCGACCCTGCCGCCCAAGGTGGTGGCCACCTATCCCGCCGAGGGCCAGTCCATCGCGCCCGGCGTGCTGGTGCTGAAGGTCACCTTTGATCAGAAGATGGACCCCCGGGGCTTCAACTATGGCGCGGCGCCGGACGGCGATCAGCCAGACTGCGTCAGCACCCCGCGCCTGCTGAAGGACGACAAGACCTTCGTGCTGTTGTGCCGCGTCACCTCGGGCAAGACCTTCAAGGTGGCCTTCAATGCTCAACGGCTTGGCGTGGAAGGTCGGGGTGGCTTCGCCAACCAGGCCGAAAACCCCGCCGAGGCCCACGTCCTGACCTTCCAGGTGGTGCGCGGCGACCCCGTCACCACCGTGCCGCGCGCCATGGCCGCCGCCGGCCTGAAGGACGACGAGATCCCCATCCAGGACGATCCTTCCCTGACCGCGACCGCCGCCAACTAGGACAACGTCAACCTTTGGTGGCGAGTCACCTCGACGTCAGGCATCGTCCCCGTCGTGAGCGAGGAAATCATCCAAGGACGTGACTGGACCGGGGCCGATCTGGACCTCGTGGTCGGCGACTATTGCGTCATGCTGGGCAAGGAGATCGCGGGCCAGACCGCCGATCGCGCCGCCCACCAGCGCGCGCTGCGCTTTGTCTCGGGCCGCTCCGGAGCGGTGATCGAGTGGAAACAGTGCGAGATTTCCGCCGCCTTCACCCTGATAGGCTTGCCGATCCTTTCCGACTTCCAGCCACGCTGGAACCTGGCCGACGACCTGCTCGACGCCGTTGACCGCCAACTGACCTCAAAGGCCGCCCTGATCACCGCCGCCTTGCGGCCGCCCAGCCTGTTCTCGCCGGGCGGCTCGCCGTTGCCGGTCGAGGGCCCGCCGCCGCTGTTCCATGACGAGCAGGCCAATCCCAAGCCGCGCGCCGCCCGGCTGATCGCCCGGTTCGACCCCGGCGCCCGCGACCAGGCCGACCGCTTCCTGACCGAGACGGGCCTGGCCTTCATCCTGGCGTCCGAGCAGCGCCGCCTGCGCGACCACGGCCGCCACGACCTGGCCGACCAGGTGCGTCCCGCCGCCTATCCGGTCGACCCGCGCGGCTGCGGCCTGATCAGCTTCAAGCCCACAGGCGAGCTGCGCCGCATCGCGGTGAAAGCCACCACCGGCGGCGTCGCCACCCCGTTCCACCTGACGCCGGACGAGGACGCCCTCTGGCGCGCCGACCCGGCCTTTCGCATCCGCCGCCTCTACGACCTGGGCCGCGAGCCGAGGTTCTACACCCTGCGGCCGCCACGGAGCGCCGAGGAGGAGCAGGGCGCGGAGGCCGGCTAGGTACTGACCCTGCGACCGCCGACCAGAAGCTGCGGCTCCGGCCTGGCGCGCCTGCGCTTCCAGCCGGGCTCGGGGAAGGGCGGGTCGCACGGCGGCCAGGTGCGAAGCCGCTCACGGACGCCGGTGTCGGGATTGACCACATCGACGCGCTCGACGGCGAACTCTTCCAGCTCCAGCAGGATCTTCTCGGTGATCGCCTCGGCCCGCCTCAGCGTCCCCTTGTTGTTGGTCTCGCCCAGATAGTCGCGGCGGAACCGATAGACCTGCCGCAGGAAGACCGGATGCACCGCCTGCGGTTTGATCAGCATGGCCAGGGCGGTCATGGCGATCCGGCGGAACATCATGTGCGTCTCGCGCTCCACCGCCTCGCGCGTGGGGCGCCAGTCAATGAAGGGACCGCCATCGTCGGGATAGCCCTCCTCGGGCGGCTTGGGCCAGGGGCGCGCCCCCGGCTGGCCCGGCCAGGTCGGCGGGCTCGGCGCGGCTTCCGCCGGCGCGGCTTCGCCGGCTCCCGTCTCGATCAGCCTGTCCAGCCGCTGGATCAGCGCCGACAGCCGCAGGGCCTCGTGGTCGCGCCCGTCATGGATCGCGCCGGCCAGCCGCGCCAGCGCCGCCGCCTTCAGGTCGGCCGGATCGGACGACGGCGGCGGACCACTGGCCGCGACGCCCCCCGTGCGCCGCGCCCGCCCCGCAGGCGTCCCGGCCGCGCGCCGTTCGTCAGCCTCGGCCCGCCGCGCCGCCACATGGGCCCGCGCCACGGCGTCGGCGCTGACCTTCTTGGTCCAGCCCTCCTTGCAGGCGTGGCGATAGATGCTGCCGGGCGACACCTTCCACAGCGCCGACAGCTCCCTGGCCGTCGCGCCGTTACGATAGGCCTCCCCGATCTCGGCCCACGAGGCCTCGGACAGGCGGAAATAGGTGGGCGGGGTTTCTGAGCTGTGTTCGGTCATGCCCAGTATTATGCGGCCGGGCTGAGCGCGGAGGATTGGGGAGGTGGGGTTTTTAGTAAGGCGTTGAAAAGAAGAGGTCGTCTCGCGGCGAATGCGGGGATTGAACCTCGTCTATCCCCGTGCGCCTAGCTCTGGCGCAGTTCCGCGAAGAACGTCTCCAGTAGGACGCCGCGCTCGATATAGGGCCGGTGACGAAGGAAGTGCGCGGTCACGTCAGCGAAGATCTGTTCGGGCGTGCGGGCGTCTTCGGCCGAGTTCGCGGCCCAGGCTCGGCCAGGGTGCAGCGTATCCCAGGGCGAGCGCTTGTTGGCGCGGGTCGTGGCGCTGTCGCCGTGCTTGCCCAGGCCGTAGAGCAGGTTGGTTTCGTTGTTCCAGATCGGCCGGAACAGATGGATCAGATAGTCCTCGGCCGCTGTCTCCCAGCCCGATTGCACCACAAGGAAGCGCGCGTCGAAGTCTGCGACGTTGAGCGTGGTGTCGGCCTTGATGATGTTCTTGCGGTGTTCGTTCAGGCGGGCGGCCAGGCGAGGACCCTGGTCGCGGGCCGTGTGCGCGCCCTGTTCGCCCGGCGCGGCCTGGCCGACATAGATCGGCGTCTCCGAGCCGGACAGCGGCGCGTAGAGCGGATAGGCGCCCCGATAATAGATGGCGTAGACGCCCGAGCCGTAGAACTGGCCGATAGCGGCCAACGGAACGCGCTCTTGCGCCACCATCGCTAGGGCGGTGAAGCGGCCGATCACCTTGGGATTGCTGGGATCGAACACCGAGCGCGGCATGGCGATGGGGTCCAGACGCCGCAGGGCCGCTTCCAGCGTCTCGATCAGCCCGCGCAGTTCGCTGTCGACCCGTTTGCGGGCGGTGGGCGCCGGAGGGGCGCTCTCGGCCAGGGCGGTCAAGGCGGCGACCCGCTCGCGCAGGGCCGCTACCTCGGCGTCGAGGGAGCCCGGCTTGCTCACGCGGCGTATTTCAACTTGCGGGCCACGTCCTTGCCGATCACCTCGGCCAACCGCACCGGCACCGCGTTGCCAAGCTGGCGCATGGTTTCGCTCCACGAGCCGTGGAAGACGAAGTCGTCGGCGAAGGTCTGCAGGCGGGCGCTTTCGCGGACGCTGAAATAGCGCACCGTGCCGTCGGGGCGGGCCAGCATGTTCTCGCCGCCGGGCACGCCGTGGACGCCGGCCTTCAGGGTCTTGGCGGGCTCGTCCAGCGGGCTGCCGGTGTGGCCGACATAGCTGCGCGCGCCGGGCTGGAAGCGGTGGTTGGCGACGGCGCTGGCGCCCTCGGGGTCATGTTCTGGATCGGGCAGGTCGGCGGTCGCGTCGCGCACGGTTTGCCAGGGAATGGTCGAGGGTTTCTCGTCCAGCCGCATCGCGCGCACCGGCGCGTCGCTGGCGTCCGGGCGATGGCGCTTGGCCACCTTGTGCGCGTCCCAATAGGCGCCGTCGCGATACTGCGCCCACAGCAGGGCGTCAGAGGAGTGGGTCTCCACCGGGAAGTTCCACTCCACGTCCAGATCGTCGCGGAAGCCGACGAAGATCACCCGTTCGCGCTTTTGCGGCACGCCATAGTCGGCGGCGTTCAACACTCGCGACACCAGGCGATAGCTCAGGCCGTCGCGCGACCCGTGCAGGTGATGCCGCTCCAGCCGCGCCAGATGGTCGGCCCAGTCCTCGTCGGCCTTTGCGATCACCTCGGGGTGTTCCAGCTGCAGCCGGATATATTCGAAATAGTTGCGGAAGGTGGCCCGCGTCAGGCCCTTCACGTTCTCGAAGATGAAGGCCTTGGGCCGCGTCTCGCGCACCGCCCGGATGGCCTGGGGGAACATGTCGCGCGCGTCGTCATAGGCCTTGTGCTTGCCGCCCATCGAGAACGGCTGGCAGGGCGGTCCGCCCGAAACCAGATCGACCGTGTCGGCCAGGGCGCGGAAATCGACGCCGCGCACGTCGCCCTCGACCTGCGGCCAGCCGTGCATGGGCGAGGCGGCGCGCACCCGGTTCTGGCCGATGGTCTCGCGGCAATAGCGATCCCACTCGACCACCTTGGCCGGCTTGAAGCCGGCCTTGCACAGGCCCATGCCCAGCCCGCCAGCGCCCGCGAAGAGTTCGATCGACTTCATAGCAGCAAGAATGTTCTAATTTCGTTCTCTAGGAAAGCCTCGTTCTTGAGCGCGCATTCCCAGAGGATCAGCGCGCTCCAGCCCAGGGCCTTGAGCGCCTCGAGCTGGCGCAGATCGCGAGCGCGATTGCCTTCCAGCTTGGGTATCCAGAAGTCCTGCCGCGATTTGGGGAGTCGCGCCAGCTTGCAGTCGGGATCGGGATGCCGATGCCAGAAACAGCCGTGGACGAAGATCGCCTTCTTGCGGCCGGGGAACACCAGATCGGGCCGTCCTGGCAGCTTGCCGCCATGCAGCCGGTAGCGATAGCCCATGCGGTGGACCAGCCGCCGCACGGTCATCTCGGCGCTCGACCCCTTGCCCTTGACCCGGGCCATGCGGGCGCTGAGCTCGGCGGGGGTTAGGGTGTCCATGGGAAAGGGCCGAATTTAGTTGGATGAAGGTCTGAAAGCAGAAGAGCCCCCAAGCAAGCCGGGAGCCCCACGCCAACCGAGAAACCCCAGTCCACAATTAGAATAGTTAGGTCGCCACGGTTCCGTCCAGTGGAAGTGACTTCGACGTCCGATTTTGGCGAAGGCCATAGTTAAACCGGCCTTTACCATACGAATGTCATTTCAGATCAAAATGGGAAGGTGAGCACCATGGCGGAAACTTCCATAGAATGGACTGACGCCACCTGGAATCCGGTGGCCGGTTGCGCGGTCATCTCGCCGGGCTGTACGAACTGCTACGCGATGCGGATGGCGGCTCGGCTCGACGCGATGGGCGTAGACAAGTACGCGGACCTAACGCGGAAGAGCGGCGATCGTTACGTATGGACGGGCAAGGTCCGCCTAGACGAGGCTTCGCTTGAGATCCCATTGTCGTGGCGAAAGCCACGCAAGATTTTCGTCAACTCGATGTCGGATCTGTTTCATGCAGATGTACCGGCTGATTTCGTTGGCCGCGTCTGGTCGGTGATGGAACGGACGCCGCAGCACACCTACCAAATCCTGACGAAACGGCCTGAGCGGATGCGGGAGGTTCTGACCAAGCTTGGTGTTCCAGTGCTTCCCAACGTGTGGCTTGGCACCAGTGTGGAGGATGCAGCTGTATTGGCGCGCCTTGACGATCTGCGCGGCGCGCCGGCAAGCGTGCGGTTTGTATCGTTCGAGCCGCTAATTGGGTCTGTGGCGGGCGCGGACCTTCGTGACATTCATTGGGCGATTGTAGGCGGAGAGTCTGGACCGCGCGCCCGCCCTATGGCGGCCGACTGGGTAGACGAGATTCGCTTGCGCTGCGCCGCCGCAGGGACTGCTTTCTTCTTCAAACAATGGGGCGGGAAGAACAAGAAGGCCGCAGGTCGCACGCTTAACGGCCGGACCTATGACGAGATGCCGGTTGCCCATATTTCTTGAGTAGGTCTTTGATGCAGCGTTTGGCAACGGTGATGGCCACGTTGCTGGGGTTGGCTACCGCGAAGTATAGAGAAAAAAGCTGAGCACCTGATGAGGTAAGCAACGGCAACGGTGACGAGACGTAAGGGAAAATCGTCTCAAGTCTCGTCTTCATGTATGCTTCAACCTTCGTGCGATCGCATCGCTGTCGACGAGGTGGTTGTTCAGCCCAGAGCGTTCCTTGGTGTTGGTCGGCGTAGAGTTCATCCCGCCAGTTGGTACTACCAAAAGCTTTGTCGAGATATGCCGCCTTGTGGACGTCCACGGCGGAAAAATCATTCGCGGCTTGGCGTAAAACGCTACCGATTGGGAATAGAAACCATAGGTCTACAGACTTAGATTTAGCCAATGCAGTCAGTGTTCGCCATTCAATGACGTCGTATGGATCAAGAAAAACGACGGCCCTATGTGGTCGCTTTTGCCAAGCCCGATTTCCACTCCACGGTGGCTGAGAAAAGATTTTGGGAATAATTTCGTTCGCATCGCCCTGGATGCACGAAATATCCCTTTCTGGATTGTCGCTTTTTAGTTTCTCCAGCGCTGAGCAGTGCGCGGAATCCCTTTCGATAAATACGAAATGCTCGAATGGTGGATCGACGGCTAACGCGCGAGAGGCCGAGCCAGCTTTTCTGATTGTCTCGGTGCCCGCCGGCTTCCCATCAAGCAAGTCACCGATCTTTTGCTCGATGACTCTATCGCCTGTTCCTGCAAAAGCATCGATGTACCAAAGTACAAATCGACTAGCGGGCGTGGGCTTATCCTTCAGCGCCTGTGTATAGAATCGCAAATAGTACTCGACCGCATCGAGTTTTAATTCGGTCCAACGACCGCCGAAACGGTGCTCGACGTCAGGCGAAGTGTCTGTCGATCCCAAACCCAGCTCTCCCCGGCGAGGAAAGCTAAACTTCAACCTATTGTCGTGTCCAGCCCGATCAATCCTCGTCCATCTTCAGCGCCGCGATGAACGCTTCCTGCGGGATCTCGACCTTGCCGAACTGGCGCATGCGCTTCTTGCCGGCCTTTTGCTTGTCCAGCAGCTTGCGCTTGCGGCTGGCGTCGCCGCCGTAGCACTTGGCGGTGACGTCCTTGCGCAGGGCGCGGACGGTTTCGCGGGCGATGATCTTGCCGCCGATGGCCGCCTGGATGGGGATGACGAACATGTGCTGGGGGATCAGGTCCTTCATCTTTTCGCACATGCCCCGGCCGCGGCTCTCGGCGCGGTCGCGGTGGACCAGCATGGAGAGGGCGTCGACGGGCTCGGCATTGACCAGGATCGACATCTTGACCAGGTCGCCCTGGCGGTAGTCCTCGACCTGGTAGTCGAAGCTGGCATAGCCCTTGGAGATCGACTTCAGGCGGTCATAGAAGTCGAACACCACCTCGTTGAGCGGCAGGTCGTAGACGACCATGGCGCGGCTGCCGACATAGGAGAGCTCGCGCTGCTGGCCGCGACGGTCCTGGCACAGCTTGATCACGCCGCCGAGGTATTCGTCGGGGGTGAAGATGGTGGCCTTGATCCAGGGCTCGCTGATGCTCTCGATGTGCATCGGGTCGGGCAGGTCGGCGGGGTTGTGCAGCTCGATCTCGCTGCCGTCGCGCATGTGGATCTTGTAGACCACCGAGGGGGCGGTCGCGATCAGGTCGAGGTCAAACTCGCGCGACAGGCGCTCCTGGATGATCTCCAGGTGCAGCAGGCCCAGGAACCCGCAGCGGAAGCCGAAGCCCAGGGCGGCGCTGGATTCCATCTCGTAGGTGAAGCTGCCGTCGTTCAGGCGCAGGCGGCCGACGGCGGCGCGCAGGTCTTCAAAGTCGGCGGCGTCGACCGGGAAGAGGCCGCAGAACACGACGGGCTGCACGTCCTTGAAGCCGGGCAGGGCCTTTTCGGTGGGGCGCTTTTCCTCGGTCAGGGTGTCGCCGACGGCGGCGTCGGCCACTTCCTTGATCTGGGCGGTGAAGAAGCCGATCTCGCCGGGGCCGAGGCTCTCGACGGGGGTATTTTTGGGCTTGAAGACGCCGACGCGGTCGATCAGGTGGACCGAGCCGTGCTGCATCATCTTGATCTTCATGCCGGCCTTCAGGCGGCCGTCGAAGACGCGGACCAGCACCACGACGCCCAGATAGGCGTCGTACCAGGCGTCGACCAGCAGGGCCTTCAGCGGCGCGGCCTCGTCGCCCTTGGGGGCGGGCAGGCGGGTGACGATGGCTTCCAGCACGTCGTGGATGCCCAGGCCCGACTTGGCGCTGGCCAGCACGGCGTCGCTGGCGTCCAGGCCGATCAGGTCCTCGATCTGGGCGCGCACGCGCTCGGGCTCGGCGGCGGGCAGGTCGATCTTGTTGAGGACCGGGACGATCTCGTGATTGTTGTCGATGGCCGAATAGACATTGGCCAGGGTCTGGGCTTCCACGCCCTGGCTGGCGTCGACGACCAGGATCGAGCCTTCGCAGGCGGCCAGGCTGCGGCTGACCTCATAGGCGAAGTCGACGTGGCCGGGGGTGTCCATCAGGTTGAGGATATAGGTCTCGCCATCGTCGGCCTTGTATTCCAGACGCACGGTCTGGGCCTTGATGGTGATGCCGCGTTCCTTCTCGATGTCCATGTTGTCGAGGACCTGCGCGGTCATCTCGCGCGCGGTCAGGCCGCCGGTCTCCTGGATCAGGCGATCCGACAGCGTGGACTTGCCGTGGTCGATATGGGCCACGATGGAAAAGTTGCGGATTTTGTCGAGAGGCGTCGAAGTCATGCGCGTGCGTCTAGCACATTTGGGCCGCTTCGCGAGAGGGCGATCGGCAGGTCTCGCCAAGCGGCTGGGCGCGGCGATTGTTCATGCTTAACCAAGCCTTAAAGCCGCGCGCCGCAAACCTGTCCCAATGGGCTGCGACAGTGGCGCAACGATTTTTCTGAAAGGCCAACCATGGACCGTCGCAAGCTGATCCTCTCGGGCATGGCCGCCGCCGGTTCGGCGGCGGCGACGTCCAGCGCGTTCGGCCAGGAGCCCGTCTCGAACGGATCGACCACCCCGGCCTACAGCACCGGCCCGGCCTCGACCTATTCGGCCGACGAGATGATCCGCGCGACCTCCGACTTTCTGGGCGTCACCGCCGAAAGCGCCGGGGCCGCCATCGAGAAGGTGTTCCGCGACAAGGGCCAGCCCACCGGCTACATCGCCGGCGAGGAAGGCTCGGGCGCGATCGCCGTGGGCCTGCGCTATGGTCGTGGCCTGCTCTACATGAAGGGCCGTCCGACCCAGGAAGTGTTCTGGCAGGGCCCCTCGGTGGGCTGGGACTGGGGCGGCAACGCCAGCCGCGTCTTCACCCTGTGCTATAATCTGCAATACGCCGACGCCATCTATCGCCGCTTCCCGGGCGTGGAGGGCACCGCCTATCTGATCGGCGGCCTGGGCGTGAACTATCAGAAGGCTGACGACATCACCCTGGCGCCGATCCGCGCGGGCGTCGGCCTGCGGCTGGGGGCCAATGTCGGCTATCTGGGCTACAGCCGCAAACGCCGGATCATGCCCTTCTAGGCGGCGACCGGCGCTTCGGCGGCTTTCCTGACACTGACCGACTGCGCGTTCATCGTCGCCCGGCCAAAGATGGTCAGGAAGGCGATGTCCGCCGCGTCGCGGCCTTGGCCGATCAGCGCCATGCCGCTGGGGCAGGCCAGGCCACTGGGGTCGGCCAGTCGCCAGCGATCGCCGACGAAGACCTCGATCACGGCGTGGAAGTCCGGCGGTTCGACCCCCAGGGCATAGACGCTGACCATGCGGGCCGGAATGTCGCTGGCCCGGCACAGGGCGGCGGCGACATGCGCATAGTCGCGGCAGACGCCGGCGCGGGTCATGTAGGCGCCGACGGCGGTGGTGGTGGCGTTGCTGGCGCCCGGGCGATAGTTCAGATGCCCTTTCAGCCAGGCGATGATCGCCTCCACGCGGTCTCCCCCCTTCAGATCGCCAAAGTCACCCTCGGCCTTGGGCTCGAAGCGGTCGGACTCGACGAAGCGACTGGCGCGCAGATAGGGCAGGACGTCGACCGGCAGGTCGGCGATGGCGTGCTGGGCGGCGCCGGCCAGGCCATTGTCGCGCGGGGCGATCTCCACGGTGGCGGCATAGGCGATCTTCAGCGGGCCCTGATGCCGAAAGGCGATGCGGCGCTCGCCCGTGGCCGGATCGTCCAGGCGCGTCCAGGCGATGGGCGGATCCAGGCTGAGGCTTTCGGCGATGATGTCCTGGCCACCAACATGGGCCAGTTCCAGATGCAGCAGGGACTCCGCCGCCTCGGGGAAAAAGTAGTCCAGCCGCGCCTCGACCTGCAGACGCATGGCCATACTCCCTTTCGAACCGGCCACCTCAACGGGCTGGCGGCGGCTTTGGTTCATTCGGATCGGCGATTTGGCTCAGTGCTTGGAAACCCTGCTGTTCAGCCAGTCCATCAGCGCCAACAGCACCCCGGAGACCACGAACGACAGGTGCACCACCACCAGCCACAGCAGGCGCGGCTCGTCGAGGGGCGTACCCGGTTCGCTGAGCTCTAGGAAGGCCTTGAGCAGGGCGATGGCCGAAATCGCCACGATGGAGGCGATCAGCTTCATCTTCAGGCCCGAGAAATCGACGGTGCCCATCCATTCGGGCCGATCCTCATGGGCGGCGGTGTCGATCTTCGAGACGAAGTTCTCGTAGCCCGACAGGGTGACGATCACCAACAGGTTGGCCGCCAGCGACAGGTCGATCAGCGACAGGGCCATCAGGATGGCGTCCTCGGGCTTCATCGACAGCAGGTGACCCAGCTCGCGGAACAGCTCCTGGAAGAACACCACGATCAGCGCGGCCAGGGCGATGACCAGCCCCACATAGAACGGCGCCATCAGCCAGCGCGAGGCGAACAGGCCGCGCTCCAGCATCACTTCTAGGCGGGGCTTGATCATCGGCGGCGAATCCTCGGGCGTCAGCCTTCGTATTCCACCACATAGCGCACGGTCTCGCGACCATTGGGCGACAGGGTGAAGCGCCAGGCGATCGCGCCGTCGCGGATGTCGTGTCGCTTGGGCTCGCTGATCACCTTCAGCGCGGTCTGGTGTTGGGGGTAGCGCAGTTCGATGGTGATCGGCCCGCTCTTGGCGTTGGCCAGATCCACTTCGTAGGTCCGGCGCGTGCGATAGCGGCCGGCCTTGGTCTCAGCCACCACGCGCGGCCTGATCGACACATCCATGGCCCGGCCGATGGCCAGGTCGAACGGTTGGCCGACGGGGACGTCGCGCATGGCCTGTTCGCCCGCGAAGGCTGGACGGCCGCCGGCGGTCTCCATCACCGCCAGGGCGCCGGAGGGCAGGGCCTTGCCCAGACCCTGATCCTTCTTGTTCTCCAGCCGCAGCAACACGGTGGCTGCCGGAACCTGGTCTTCGCCCTCATCGCTCCAGGGATCCACCGTGAACAGGTAGAGCCTCTGGAAGGCCACGCCCTTCTGGTCGAGGAAGGCCACCTGCTTGGTCTGGCGCGCGGCGACGGTGACGGGCTCGGGCAGGGTGTAGAGCTTGTAGTCGCCCAGCTCGGACTGCTCGGCCATCTTGGCGCGGGAGCCGCTGACGGCGATCTCCTCCACGCCGCCCCGCGCCATCATCACTGGCGACGCCATCGCCATCGGCGGCGGTGGTGGAGGCGGCGGTGGAGGCGGGGGCGGCCGTCCGTGCGTCGTGGTGTCCATCGGCCAGCAGGCGCGCTGGATGGCCTTGGTGTCGGCCGCCGGAACATTGACCGGCACGCGCGATAGCTTGCCGGCCACGGCCTGGGTGGGGGCGTCGATGAAGCTGGTCCCGCTGGAATTGACCAGGGTCAGCCAGCCGGTCAGGTCCAGGGTTTTGCCGTCGGACGCGATGCGCGCCACATAGTCGGCCTGCCAGTTCACGCCGATGGCCAGGTACGACAGGGTCAGCTTCACCCGGCTGGCGGTCGGGACGTCGATCAGGGTCGACAGCGCCGGCTTGTCCGAAAGGCCCTCGGGCACGTGGTCGAACACCAGCCGCTCGGCGCCGCCGGAGCAGCCCAGGGCCTCGACCCCGGTCGCGGTCTGCAGCACTACGCCGTTGGGCCCCTGGCGGACGATGGCGGACTCTGAGGTCTGGCGACCGGTCTTGCGGTTGGTGCGGACGATCCCGACGGGCTGGTTCAGCGACCGCTCCAGCAGGGTTCCGGGGCTGAGCAGGGCGTAGTCATAGTTACGCTCGATCACGCCGCCGGGGAGGCCTTCCACCGCCGCGCTCTGCGGGATCAGGCCGTCGGCCACGCCGTCGAAGCGCAGGGTGTGGCGACCGGCTGGCAGGGTCACGGTCCGGGTCTCTGTGACCAGGATCAGGCCCTTCTTCAGGGCCTGCTCGCGCTGCCAGGGCTGCAGGGTCTGGAAGGCGCGAGCGTCGCCGCGATAGAGGGTGACGGCGGTGGTCTCGGCCCTGGGCGAGGCGATGGTGTCGGCCAGGGCCGGCGAGGCGAGTAGGGCGAGCGCGAGGGCGAAAGTCCTCCCCCTGAAGGGGGAGGCGGCCGTCAGGCCGGTGGGGGAAGACCGCAATGACTCAGCAGCACTTCCCCCTCCGTCGCCTGCGGCGACACCTCCCCCGCTAGGGGGAGGATTTCCATGGCGCCGCCGGCTGCTCACCAGCCCGTCTCGACCGTGAAGGTCAGCACCGTCTCGCCATTGGCCGGCACCGGCACGCTCCAGCCCAAGGTGCGGGCGTCGATGCGGCGGCTTTTCAGGCTCTCGGCCTTGACCTCGCCGTCGCGCCACAGGCCGCCCTGGCGCAGCTCCACCGTCACGGCCTCGGGCCGGGCGTTGCGGATCAGGTATTTCATGGCATAGCGCGAGCGGGTCTTGCTGACCCGCTCCTGGCTGACCAGCGTGGCCTGGCTGGTCACGTCGAAGGCGTCGCCGGTCTTGATCGACAGCTCCGAACCGGCCGGGGTGTGGCCGATGCTGTTCTCGCCCACGAACTTGGGATCGCCCGCCTGATCGCGCATGTAGACGCGCATGACCCCGGCCGGCAGCTGGCTGCCGAGGCCCGCCAGTTTTGCGTTGCTGAACTGCAGGGCCACCGTCGCTGAAACGGGGTTCTGGTCGCTGGCGAAGCTGCCTTCGCGGATCTCATAGACCTTCCTGGCCGCCACGGCCTGGGCGCTAAGGAAGCCGACCTGCTTGCTCTGGTTGGCGGCGATCGTGGTGCGCTGCGGCAGGGGATAGACATAGTAGTCGGCGAGGCGCTCGGCGTCGCCGCTCTCCGTGCCGGCTGACTGCATCGCCGTGTTGGACTGGCGATAGCCGCCATTGTTCAGCTGGTTGACGTCGCCGGCCACCAGTTGGGTGCGGGCGTTCTCGAACGGCGTGCCGGACTCGTTGGTCAGGGTGATCCAGCCCTGCAGGTCCAGCGCGCCCTTCTTCTCGTCGAACAGGGCCACATAGTCGGCCTTCCAGCCCAGGCCCGAGGTCAGGTAGCTCAGCTTGGAGGCGCGAGGGCCGGCCTTGTCGGCGTCGACGGTGACCGACAGGGTGGGGCGGGCGCGCAGGGTCTCGGGCACCTTGTCGAAGATCACCCGGGTGGGCACGCCGTCGTCGCGCAGCACCTCAATGCGGTCCCCGATCTTCAGCACCACGCCCTCGTTGGCGGCCAGCACCGTGGCGGTTTCGGTGGTTTCCTTGCCGTCGCCCGGATTGGTGCGGACGATCTTCACCTGCTGGCCGACCGCCTTTTCCATCAGCTTGTCGGGGGTGAGCAGGTCGTAGTCGAAGTTCTGCTCGATGATCGTCACGCCCGCGGCCGACAGGCTGACCGTTTCGGGCCGGATGGCGGCCGAGACATCCTTGAACTCCAGCCGCTGGCGGCCGGCCTTCAGGTCCAGCTCGCGGGCGTCCTCCACCAGGGCGAGGTTGGAATTGTAGATGGTGACCGAAAGGTCGGGAGCCGGCTGGGCGTGGGCCGAGCCCGCGGCCAGCACAAGCGCGGCGGTCGCCAAAAGCGCGCGACGGTTCATCGACGTCCTCCCATTTTACAGGCTTAAATCTACATGGGATTGGGGCGGAGTCGAGGCCGGATCCTGCAGGGTAAGATCAGTAGGGTTCGTGCTTTTCGGCGATCAGCGTCCCCCGCCAGCGCACCAGATAGACCTCGCCCTGACCCGCCATCAGACGGGCCTGGGCGGCGTCTCCGCCGCGCCCGGCGATCAGCATGGGACTCCAGGCGCCGCATGCCCGCACGCGTCCACGATTGCCGGAGCCGATGCGGGTCCGTCCGCAAACCTGACCGTCTTCGAAGCCGGTCAGGACGATCACCTCCCGGCGGGTTCGATTGTCGACCAGGATATAGCCGCCATTGGCCCGCAGCGCGGCGACGCGGGCCGGCGAGGTCGTCGCCAGGCCGACCAGCAGGGCCACCATGATCGCGCCGATCGAAACGCCTAGCGTCACCCTCCGTTCGATGGCGTCGGAGGCCGGAAAGCTCATGGCGGGCAGGCGTCCAGCGCCAGGCGGGGCGGATTGGCGAAGCGCCCGAGCGCGTAGCAGGAGCGCTTGCCGATTTCCCCCGGTTTGACCGTCGGGGGATTGCCGTCAATCCGCACCTTGGCGGGCTTTTTGCACAGCTTTACGGCTGTGACGCTCTGCGCCGGGAGGGCGACGGCTTCCTTGCCGCAGAACAGGCTACCGTAGTCCAGCCGCAGGGTTGCCGCCTGCTCCAGGGGGTTCTGGATCGAGATGATGATGGGCAGCGGAGGTGGTCGGAGCGTGTGGGCTTGGCCGGGCGCGGCGCCGACAGCCTGAGACTTCATTTTATTGATCATGCTCAAGTCCCCGTCGCTCATACGCGATATCGCCGCCATCTGATCATCAGAGACGAGGGCCTTGAGCTCATTCAGGATCTTCTGACGCTCCTCGGCGGTCAGGGATTGAGAGGGAGGCGCGACGGTCGGTTGAGACTGTGACGGCGCCTGGGGCGCGGCCTGCAGGCAGAGCGCCAGGGTCGGGGTTAGCCAGCCCGTGACGGCCAGCGCCAGGATGACGGCCGGGGATCTAGGACGTCGGCGAGGCATCGCGCGCCTCCTCGACCGGACGGACGCCCGCTTGGGCCTGCGGCTCGTTTTCCTTCGCGCCTGCCTTGCCCAGCAGATAGCCGATGATGGTGCCAAACAGACCAAAGGCGGGCGCCACCTGCTGGCTGCTATAGCCGGAGACCAGCAGGGCGACCGACGCCACCACCACCAGGGTAATGGCGCAGTTGCGAGCGATCTCGTCGGCCGTGACATTGGCGATCCGACGCATCGCCGCCAGCTGCAGCAGGATCACGCCCAGGCCAAAGGCGATGAACAGGGCTGTGAGGTAGAAGGAATAGGTGTCGAGCGGATTGTACGGCGCCAGGTCCTCGGCGGCGGGGACCTCGGTCGCCGTCTGCTGCGGCCTGGACGCTTCAGCCTCGGCCTCGGAGGCCGGGACATCGGCGGCCTGGGACGCCTGATCGGGCGCCGGCGTCTGCGCGAACGCCCGTCCGGGCTGGGGCGTCAGCGCCAGCAGAACAATGCCGCATACCAGGACAATAAACCGTGACGCACTGATCATTCGGAGCCCCCGCCCTCTACGACCGGCCCCGAAAGTGCAATCAGGGCGACATTCAAGGTGTCACCGCGTTCCTTGGTTGTCGAGTCCCCGGGGCGGTTAGCCGCCCCAGACCTGCTTCAGGCGCAGATCGCGACCGCAGCCCGTGCGATAGGCCTGATAGTTCAGAGTGTGCCGCTTGGCGTAGTCGCGGTGGTATTCCTCGGCCGGCCAGAAGGTCTTCAAGTCGAGGATCGGGGTGACCATCTTGCCGGTCTTCAGGCGCGTGGCGGCCTCGGCGCGGGACTTTTCGGCGATCTTGCGCTGTTCGGGTCCGTTGACGAACACGGCCGGGCGATAGGAGGGGCCCCGGTCGCAGAACTGGCCGCCGTCGTCGGTGGGGTCGACCAGCTTCCAGTAGCGATACATCAGGAAGCCGTAGTCCAGCTTGGCCGGATCATAGGTGACGCGCACGGCCTCGTAGTGGCCGCTGGTTTCGCGGGTGACGTCTTCGTAGCGCGGATTGTTGACGTGGCCGCCGGTGTAGCCGCTCTCGACCTTGAGGACGCCGGGCACGCCCTGCATGTCGTGCTCCATGCACCAGAAGCAGCCGCCGGCGAACACGGCGGTAGCTGGCTCCCCACGCTTGGGTTGGGGCGGCGTCGCGGCCAGGGCGGGCAGGGCCGCCAGGGCGAAAACGGTGATCAGCAGGGAGAGCAGGCGGCGCATGTGACTGGAGTTCCCGAGCGGCCCGACGGCGGGCCTGCTTCAGATACGGATCAGCGCCGCTTTTGGTTACGCGCGCCAGCCAAAACCGACGCCGCGCACCGACGGACAGGCCGCCAGCCGCGAGGCCAGGCTCTGGGCGCGGTCGTCGCCCTGGTCGTCGATCTCCAGGCGAATGGCCAGGGTTTGGCCGTCGGGCGTGGCGGTCAGGGCGCGCAGGCGGGTCTGCTGCACGCTGGCCACGCCCAACACCCGCATCAGGGCGTCAGGCGTGTCCTCGGCGGTGACGAGGAAGAGGCGCCGTTTGTCCTCGTCCGGTTTTCGGTCGGTCACGGTCGCACCCACTGATGCTCGACGCTGGCCGAGCTGACGCCGGGCCAGGCGGCGAGGCCGCGAGCGCAGCCGGCGGGCGGCCTGATCGCCCAGGCGGCGGACGCGCAGGGAGGCCTCGACGATCTGGCCCACGGGCTTGAGCGTCAGGTTGCACAGCTCGGCGCCGCTGTCGGCCAGGCCCTGGCGAACGGCGTCCAGCGCGCTGTGGGCGTCGTCGGCGGCCAGCAGCAGCTGGTGAACGGTGACGCCGTCGGCGTCGCTGTGGAAGGCGGGTGGTGCGGGCAGGTAGCTCATGGTCTTCAGTCCCCCTCTGGGTGGTTTTGGAGACCGACGAAACGCGCAACAAAAAAGCCCCGCTCCTTTCGGAAGCGGGGCTTTTTGAAGATCTTGCGATCCGTCGGCTGCGTTCGGTTTATCTCGCGCGCCGTTGCCCCGTCCGTACCGGAACGGTTTTAATCTGGTTCCACATCATAATGGTCGCGGCGCACGACATCGCCGCGACGGCGGCAAAGCCGGTCGTGAAAGCGATGTTCAGAGCGAGTTGCGAAACCATGTGAGTTCAGTGACTCCGTGCGAGAGCGCTAGAGGTAGCGTGGGCCAGGGCCATGCGCAAGACCTTGCCTCGAAAGGAGGCGATCGGTCGCGGATCGGGGCGGATTGTTCGAAGCTTGGGCTTGGGTGTCTGAATTCCGAACACTTGCCCCCTCCGCGCCTTCGGCGCTCCTCCCCCGTAGGGGGAAGATGAGGTCCGCGCGCTTCATCTTCCCCCTACGGGGGAGGACGACCGCGCAGCGGTCAGGAGGCGGGAGTCCCGGATCTACGACCGCAGCTTGCCGCCGGCCTTCTCGGCCGCCGCGACCACCTTGGACGACAGGGCCTCAATGTCCGCGTCGGTCAGGGTGGCCTCGCGCGGCTGGACCACGATCTCCAGCGCGATCGACTTGAAGCCGTCCGGCACGCCGGGGCCTTCATAGACGTCGAACACGCGGGCGGCCGTGATCAGCGCCTTGTCGGCGCCCAGCGCGGCCTTCTGCAGATCGCCGGCCGCCTTGGTCTTCTCGACCAAGAAGGCGAAGTCGCGGGTCAGGGGCATCAGCGGCGAGGGCGAGAAGGCGGCCCTGGACTTGATGGCCTTCTTCTTGGGCTCGGGGATGGCTTCCAGGGTGATCTCGAAGCCATAGACCGGGCCCGAGACGTCCAGCGCCTTCAGCACGGCCGGATGCAGCTCGCCGAACTCGGCCATCACCGCCTTGGGACCCAGCTGCAGACGCGCCGAGCGGCCCGGATGCCACCAGGACGAGGCCGAGCCTTGCGCGGTCTGCAGCTTGTCGACCGGCGCGCCCAGTTCCTCCAGCAGGGCCAGCAGGTCGGCCTTGAGGGTGAAGACGTCGTCCTGGGCGCCCTTGTCCCAGCCGCGCGGGGCGCGGGGAACCAGGATGGCGGCCACCACGGTGCGCTGGTCCTGCGGACGGTCGCCGTGGAAGGTGGGGCCGATCTCGAACAGGGCCACGTCCGGGAAGCCCCGACGGGCGTTGCGGCCGGCGGCCTCGATCAGGTTGGGCAGCAGCGACGGGCGCATGCAGTCCAGCTCTGAAGCGATCGGATTGGCCAAAACCAGCTCGGCCGCGCCGCCGCCGAACAGGGTCGCGGTCTTCTGGTTGGTGAAGCTCCAGGTCAGGGCCTCGGCGTAGCCGGCGGCGGCCAGGGCGCGCCGGGCGGCGCGGGCCCGGGCCTGCTTGGGCGTCAGGATGCCGCCGACGGCGCGGAGAACCTCGGGCAGGGGCGTCGAGGGCAGGGCGTCGTAGCCGGCGATGCGGGCGACTTCCTCGACCAGGTCGGCCTTGCCCGCCACGTCGCGGCGGAAGGTGGGCGGCGTCACCGTCCAGGGCGAGCCCAGCACGATGTCGAAGCCCAGGTCGGCCAGGATCTGGCGGGTGCGGTCCGGCGAGATGGCCAGGCCCGACAGCTGCTCGACATAGTCAGGCTCGAACGCAAAGCCGGTCGGCGCGGCGGGAGCCCCGCCAGCCACCACGATCTCCGACGGCTCGCCGCCGCAGAGTTCCAGGATCAGCTTGGTGGCCAGCTCCACGCCCGGAACCACCGAGCCGGTGTCGACCGTGCGGGCGAAGCGGTACTGGGCGTCGCTGTTGATGCCGGTGGTGCGGCCCGTCTGGGCGATGCGGATCGGCTCGAACCAGGCGCTTTCCACGAAGACGTCGGTCGTCTCGTCCGAGCAGCCGGTGCTTTCGCCGCCCATGACACCGCCCAGGCCGATCGGGCGTTCGCCCGAGGCGTCGGCGATCACGCACATGTCCGGCGTCAGCTCGTAGGTCTTGCCGTCCAGAGCGATCAGGTGCTCGTCGCCGTGCTGACCGTGACGGCCCATCCGGGTGGAGATCTCGGTCCCCGACAGCTTGGCCGCGTCATAGACGTGCAGCGGCCGCGCGCGGTCGTAGCTGACCAGGTTGGTGATATCCACGAGGGCGCTGATCGGGCGCAGGCCGATGGCCAGCAGGCGGTCCTGCAGCCACTGGGGCGAGGGGCCGTTCTTGACGCCCTTGATCAGGCGGCCGGCGAACACCGGGCAGGCCTCGCCGTCGACCTTGACCGTGATCGGGCAGGGGAAGGTCCCGGCCACGGGCTGGATCGACAGGTCCTTCAGCGTCCCGACGCCGGCGGCGGCCAGGTCGCGGGCGATGCCGGCCACGCCCAGCCAGTCGGGGCGGTTGGGGGTGACCTCGAAGTCGATGACGGCTTCCAGGCCCAGGGCGGTCGCGGCGGGCGTGCCGACAGCGAGGTCGCCGGGCAGCTCCATGATGCCGTCGCTCTCGCTGGCGGCCTCAAGCTCGGAGGCCGAGCAGAGCATGCCGTTGGAGACGACGCCGCGCACCGGCTTTTCCACCAGGGTCACGCCCAGGCCGGGCACATAGGCGCCGATCGGGGCGTAGATGGTGGTCAGGCCCGCGCGGGCGTTGGGCGCGCCGCAGACGATCTCCTTCATGCCGTCGACGGTGTCGACCTGGCAGACGCGGAGGCGATCGGCGTTCGGATGCTGCACGGCTTCCACGATCTTGGCGACCGTGAAGGCGGCCAGCTTGGTGGCCGGATCGGTGACGTGTTCGACCTCGAGGCCGGCCATGGTCATGGCGGCGACGACGTCGCTCGCGGAGGCCTCGGTGTCGAGGTGGTCCTTGAGCCAGGAAAGGGTGAACTTCATTTCGGTGTTTCCAACGCCAGGATCTGCTGCAGGAAGTCTTCAGGGCCGGTGAAACCGACGCCGTGGAATACGCAGCCGATAAAGGCGCAGTTTTGGACGGGAAGGGTCCCGATGACCTTTTGCGGGCCGGCGGGGCGCAGGACGAGGTTGCGGACGTCGCCGCTGGTCTGGCCGAAGTCGGTGCTCTCGAACGTGGTGCCGGGCAGCACCAGCATCACGGCGGGGCCTTCGATCTGGCAGTTCCTGAACGTGCGGCCATTGATCGTAGGCTCGCCCGCCCAGAAGCTGGCGCGGTAGAGGTCGAACAGCGAGACATCGACATTCTCGAACGTCTTGGCCATGGCGTCGGTCGGGATGCGGCCCGGGCGGCCGCCCGGCTGGAAGCTCTTCTGCTCGGTCATCAGCTCAGTCCCGAAGCAGCGTTCGGCGCGGCGAAGGCGCTGAAGCCATAGTGCGACAGCCAGCGGCTGTCCGAGGCCCACATGTCGCGCAGGTCGGGCATGCCGTATTTCAGCATCCCCAGGCGGTCGACGCCCAGGCCGAAGGCGAAGCCCTGGTACTCGTCCGGATCGATGCCGCAGGCGCGCAGGACATTGGGGTGAACCATGCCGCAGCCCAGGATCTCGAGCCACGACGTGCCCTGGCCGATCTTGATCTCGCCGCCCGAGCGATCGCACTGCACGTCCATCTCGGCCGAGGGCTCGGTGAACGGGAAGTGGTGCGGGCGGAACTGGGTGGTCACCGCGTCGGTCTCGAAGAACCGCGCCAGGAAGGTCTCCAGGGTCCACTTCAGGTGGCCCATGTGGATGCCCTTGTCGATCACCAGGCCCTCGACCTGGTGGAACACCGGCGTGTGGGTGGCGTCGTTGTCGCAGCGATAGGTGCGGCCCGGGGCGATGATCCGGATCGGCGGCTGTTGCGACACCATGGTCCGCACCTGCACGGGGCTGGTGTGGGTGCGCAGAAGCATGCGCTCGCCGTCTTCCTTGGGGTTGAAGAAGAAGGTGTCGTGCATCTCGCGGGCCGGGTGCTTCGCGGGGAAGTTCAGGGCCGTGAAATTGTGGAAGTCGGTCTCGATGTCCGGACCTTCGGCGACCTGGAAGCCCATCTCGGCGAAGATGGCGGTCATCTCGTCCATCACCTGCATGGTCGGATGGACGCTGCCCTTGCGGCGGTAGGGCGCAGGCAGGGTGAGGTCCAGGGTCTCGCTGGCCAGGCGCGCATCGAGTTCGGCGGCCTCCAGCAGCGCCTTGCGGTCGGCGATGGCGGTGGACGCCGCGTCGCGCAGGGCGTTGATCGCCGCGCCCTGCGTCTTGCGCTCCTCGGGGCTCATCGCGCCGAGGGTCTTGAGCAGGCCGGAGATCGAGCCGGTCTTGCCCAGGGCCGCGACGCGCACGGCGTCGAGGGCGGCAAGGTCGGCGGCGCCGGCGACTTGCGCCAGCACATCGGATTCGAGAGTTTTGAGATCGGTCATGACGGGCATCCGTCTAGAGCATTCGGGCGGGGCGGAGTAGGGGAGCGCGCAGCAAAAAGCCCCCGGTTCGCACCGAGGGGCTTTTCTAGATCGCAATCGGGACGAACCCGAAAAGACCTTAGGCGGCCAGGGCGGTGCGGACCTTGTCAGCAATGGCCTTGAACGCGATCGGGTCGTTACCCGCGATATCCGACAGAACCTTACGGTCGATCACGATACCCGCCACGTCCAGGCCGTGGATAAACTGCGAGTAGGTGAAGCCTTCGGTGCGGGCGCCGGCGTTGATGCGTTGGATCCACAGCGAGCGGAACGCCCGCTTGCGGACCTTGCGGTCGCGGTACGCGTACTGGCCGGCCTTGTCGACGGCGGCCTTGGCGGTGCGGATGGTGTTCTTGCGGCGACCGTAGAAGCCTTTCGCCTGCTCAAGAACCTTCTTGTGCTTGGCGTGGGCGGTGACGCCCCTTTTGACGCGAGCCATGTGTCAGCGCTCCTCTTAAAGGCCGTAGGGCAGGTACGAACGGATGGTCTTGGCGTCGGATTCGCTCATGACCTTCGTGCCGCGGTTTTGGCGGATGTACTTGCCGTTGTGGCCGATCAGACGGTGACGCTTGCCGGCGACGCCGGCTTTCAGCAGGCCCGTGGCCGTGATCTTGAAGCGCTTCTTCGCGCCCGACTTGGTCTTCAACTTAGGCATTTCGCGTCGGAGCTTTCGCCCCGTCCTCTGGGATAGCAAGACGAACCGCCATGGCATGCCAATAAGCCAGGCGGTTCCGGAAAGGCGGGGTTAGTACGGGAAAAGAGTCGCTCAAGGCAAGCGAGTTCGTCAGGCGGCCGTCTTGGTCTGGCCCACCAGGCGGAAGCCGAAATAGGCGGCGGGCAGCATCAGCAGGGCGCCGAACCAGTACGGACCGCCGACGGTGACGCCAAACAGGGGGCCGGCCGCCAGCGGGCCCAGCATCCGCGCCAGCGAGCCGGACGCCATGTTCAGGCCCAGGGTCGCGCCCTGCCGGTCAGGCGGGGTGGCCCGCGAGATCAGGGCTCCGACGCAGGGAAACACCATCGACTGGCCAAACGCCGTCAGGCCCACCAGCAGCGGCACGAAGACCCAGCTGGGCGAAAACGGCGTCAGGGCCATCGACAGGGCGATCAGGCACAGGCCCGTGGTCAGCACGCGGGGCTCGCCGAACCGCCGGGCCATCCGGCCCGTCAGCACGCCCTGGCCCACGGCGGCGACCACCCCGATCACCGCGAAGCACAGGCCCACCTGCCACGGTCCCCAGCCGAACCGGGCCTGGGTCCAGAGGCCGAAGACGGCCTCCATGCCCGAGAAGGCGGCGGTGGAGACGAAGGTGATCAGCAGCACGCGCGAGACCACCGGATTGGCCAGGGCGGCGTCCAGAACCTCGCGCCGATTGGGTTGCGCGACATGCGACGGCGCGCTGACCCGGCTCTCCTTCACGAACAGGAAGACGCCCAGGGCGGCGATGGCCGCGAGGCCGGCGGCGGCCAGCAGCGGAATCTGGTACCCCAGTCGACCCGCGCCGGGATGGGCCAGGATCCCGCCCAGGAACGGGCCGACCACGAAGCCCAAGCCGAAGGCGCTGCCCAGAAGACCCATGCGCTCGGCCCGTCGGGCGGGCGGCGTGACGTCTGCCATATAGCCCTGGATGGTCGAGATATTCCCGGTGGCGAAGCCGCCGACCAGACGCACCAGGAAGGCGGCGCCGATCGTCGGCGCGAAAGCCAGGGCCACATAGGCCAGCACATTGGCCAGGATGGTGATGATCAGGACAGGGCGCCGGCCGATGCGGTCCGACAGGCGTCCCCAGAAGGGCTCGGCGAAGAACTGGCCGAACGAATAGGCCGAGAACATCGCCGTCACCTGCCACGGCGCCGCGTTCAGCGACTTGGCGTAGAACGGCAGCAGCGGGATGACGATCCCGAAGCCCACCAGATTGATGAACACCACCAGCAGCAGGACATACAACGCGCGCTCGCTATGGGCGGGTTCTGCTTTTGAGGACGTGGCGGACATGGGCGACGCTTTCGAAGGGCCGCCCGGATACGCTTTTTCCAGCCGCCAGACGACTCAAACCTCACCCCGTGGCCGCGAAAGGCTGCGGCCGGTCCGGCGGGTGGGCTACCCGGCCATCAAGACCGGTTGGTCTGTCAGCAGGCTGGCCCGCATCACCCGGTTGCGTCCGGCCTGCTTGGCGCTGTAGAGCGCGGCGTCCGCGCGGGCCATCAGGCTGTCGGGCGTGTCGCCCGCCCTGAACGTGGCGACGCCGAAGCTGCAGCGGACCTGACCGACGGTCTCGAACCGGGTGGCTTCGATCAAGCTTCGCAGCTTTTCGGCGACGTGGAAGGCGACCTGCTCGCTGGCGTGCGGGCAGACAATCACGAACTCCTCTCCGCCCCATCGCGCCGCCAGGTCGGTGTTGCGCACGCCGTCGCGTAGCAGTTGCGAGATGCGGGTCAGCACGCTGTCGCCCACCGGATGGCCGTAGGTGTCATTGACCTGCTTGAAGTGATCGACGTCGCAGATCATCAGGCTGAGCGAGGTTTCGTAGCGATGAGCGCGCTGAAACTCTGCGGCCAGGGTTTCGTTCAGTTTCAACCGGTTGCTGAGGCCCGTCAGGGCGTCTGTCGACGCCTTGTGACCCAGGTCCCGGGCCAGGTTCTGCAGTTGCAGGCGTCGATCCATCAGTACGGCGTCGCGTTCGGCATGCTCGCGACCCAGAAGATAGATCAGCCACATCACCGTCAGCAGAAGCGTGATGATGATGCCCAGCGCGCGGCTGGCGACGATCGAGGTGGTCGGGATCAGGACGACCAGGGACCAGCCCTGCCGGCCGAGCGGCTGGCGCCGGACATAGTTGCGCTGGCCGTCCAGCATGGTCCAGCCTGATCCGGCAATGGTCTGCGCGAGGACGGGTTTTGAGGCGGATCGGTTCACCGTTCCCGGTTTCTGCGCCGTCCACAGGACACTGTTCAGCGCGCCGGCGCGGTTCGTCGATCGGATTACATTTTGGGGGTCAATCACGAAGTATGGGCGCGGCAAGGCGTGCAGGGCCTGGTCCAGGGCTTCAAGACGACTTTGCAGAACCACCTCACCGACAATCCGCCCGTCCGGGTTGCGGATGGGCGTGCGGAAATAGGCGGCGTGGCTGGCGTCCAGGTCGTCGAGGTCGAAACTCTCGTGGATGACTGTTGAGCGCAGGGTCTGGGGCGGGTTCGACGGCTTCCGCGATCCGACCTGGGCGAGGATCCTGTCCGCGCTATCGAGGATATAACCTTCAGTGGCTTTTGATCCGGCCACATGAAGGCGCAGCGCGGTCCTGACTTCGGCCGCGTCGCCCGCCTTTGGATTGTCCGCGAAGGCGATGACCGAGGGCAGGCCGGCGAGCGCCTGGCTCATCAGTTCCAGGGGCATGGTGCCGGCGTTGATCTGGCTGGTCAGCAGGGCGAGGTTGTTTCGGGCCTCGAACGCGACAGTGCGCTCGTGCGCTTCGCCCAGGCGCTGGGTCAGCTCCCAGCCGCCCGCGAAGATCAGGGTGATGGCGGTCACGGTCCACAGAAACTGGCGCCGCAGATAGGCGGAATAGCGTTCCGAAGCGATCTCCTGGGCCAGCAGACGTCCCGAGATCGTCCAGATCGAAAACGCCAGCAGCGTCGCCAGCAGGCCCCGAACAAGTTGGATCGGCACGCCGGACAACTGCGCGAAGCGGGTCTGGTTGACGATGGTGCTCGGCCAGAACGCCGCTGCGGGAACAATCGCGCCGGCGCAGAGGCCGTACAGCACGAAGCCCACGGCCACCACGATGGCCCAGATCTTCAGATGCCCCGTATTGCGCGCCGCATGCTTGGAGAAGACCCAGGCGCTCAGAAGCGCTCCGGGCAGGCCCAGCGTGTAACGCGCCGCGACGTTCAGGGCCGTTGCCCCGCCGGTCAGGAAGGCCACGATCAAAACGAACAGGATGGGAGCGTATATCCACCGCCCGGGTGTCTTTTGGCCCAGCTTGGGCAGGTCGCCCCGACCAAACTCCATCAACAGTCCGAACGAGGCGGTCATCAGCACGGTGCGCAGCAGCGTGAAGGCCGGTGTGTCGCTGATCGACAGCGCGATCAGGTCCATCCACTCGCAGGCGCCATGCAGAAAGGCGAATGCGCCCAGCACGCCCCAGGCGCTGATCCGTTGCGCGCCGCGCGCAATCGTGAAGCACACGGCCCCCAGCAGGATGAATGAGAACCCGTAAAAGAAGAAAATGAAATCCAGCTGCGATGTCAGGAAATCGCGCATTTTTTCTACATCCAGGTATTCGGAGGTCTGACGAAGGTCATTGGCGATGCCCTCCGTTCTCTTTGATCGGACCTATGCCTGTGGAAAATATCCTTCGGGGTTAAAGAATTTGTGGAGACTGGTTGCGACATTATAGCGCGGAGCAGCCGCAGCGATCTGGACCTGCGCCCCCGGCGTCAGGCCCAATATTTTGCCGCTAGCGGGGCTCCCGAAGGCCCCTTTCCGATCTGTAGACGACCAAACCCTCGCCCGGCGGGCGGCCTAGTTCGGCGGGTTGTGCTTTTCGAGGAATTCGACGGTGGAGGTCAGCATCGTCAGGCGCGTGGCGCCGCTGGACAGCCAGTGATCCTCGCCTTCCAGGGTGACGAACTCCACCGGCTTGCCGGCCTTCTTGAGGGCGTTGGCCATGATCTGGCTCTGCACATAGGGCACGACGGTGTCGTCCTTGCCGTGGATCAGCAGGATCGGGATCTCGACCTGCTCGGCCAGCTTGGCGGGGGAGATCGCCGCCAGGTCAGGGTCCTTGATGCCGTCGGCGCCCATGAACCGCAGCCAGTAGCGCAGGGTGGAATTGTTGCTGGTCGCGTAGCGCTTCTGGTTGTCGGTCAGCATGCGCTTGAGGTCCGACGGGCCGGCCACCGAGGTCGCGCAGCGATAGACGCCCTTGTCGAGCGTTGCTCCGGCCAGGGCCGCATAGCCGCCATAGGAGGCGCCGACGATGCAGACCCGTTTGGGATCGACCAGGCCTTGCGCCGCAAGATCGCGAACGCCGTCGGAAAGGTCGGTCTGCATGGCCTTGCCCCATTGGCCGAAGCCGGCCTTGATGAAGGTCCAGCCAAAGCCCTCGGAGCCTCGGAAATTGGGTTGCAGAACAGCGTAGCCGCGTGAGGCGAGGGCCTGACTCCACCAGTCGAAGCCAGGGGTGTCGCGTCCCTCGGGCCCGCCATGCGGCAGGACGACCAAGGGCAGGTTCTTGGCGGGCTTGCCTTTGGGCAAGGTGAGGTAGCCCGTGATCGACAGGCCATCCTTGGCCTTGTAGCTGATCGAGCGCACGGGCGAGAGGCCGTCGTCGGGCAGGCCCCTGTAGATCAGACCCAGCCAGCGGGCGCTCTTGGCGTTCAGGTCGACGAGGGCATAGGCGGGGCCTTCGGTGGGCGAGTCGACGCGGACCACCACCTTGCGCCGATCCTGCGACCATGAGGTCAGGCTCACCCGCTCGCCTTTGAAGGCCTTGACCACGGCGTCCCACGCCGCCTGGCTCTTGGGATCGAAGAAGATGTAGCGAAGGTCGTCGCCCACCAGGCTGACGCCGCCCAGCAGGCTCAGATCGCCGGGATCATGCAGGAGGCCATTCAGTTCGACGCCCTTGGGCAGGTCGGCCTGGGTTCCGTCGAGGCTGTATTCTCGCAGGGTGGTGTTGGCCTCTTCATCAGTCTTCCAGACCAGCACCGACTTGCCGTCGCGCCCAAAGCCCGAAAGGCCGTAGGACCCCATAGGCGTTTTGGCCTCGTCCACGGTCTTCCAGCTTCTGTTGATCTTGATCCGCAGGGACCAGCGCCCGCTCTTTTGATCATAGAGCGACTGGGCGACGGGATTGCCGGTGGCGTCGACCAGCCAGCCGTCGGTGTCTTCGTCGCCGCCCTGGTCCATCATCGTGGTGATGCCGGTCTTCAGGTTGACGCGGTAGAGCGTGTCCTGGCCATAGCCGTTGACGAAGTGAACACCTTCCAGGAAGACCTGCGGGACGCCGTCGACCACGCGGACCATGGGCGCGCCGATCACGACGTTCATGGCTTCGGGCTGGTTCTTCAACAGAGGCGTCTGCTTCTTGGTGACGATGTTGAAGTCCACCGCCTGATAGTATTCGCGCTTGGGACCCGACACGCCGAGGGCCTCGGCCGCCGACGAGGTGATCACCAGCAGGTGCTCGGGCCCCACCCATTGAACGTCCCGCAGCTTGACCGCGCCCATGTTGACGCCGGTCACAGCCGTACCGTCGGTCTTGCGGACGATCAGCATTCGCTGTTCGCCGTCGGTCGCGGTGATGGCCAGAAGATTGCCGTCGGGCGAAATCTCGACGCCCTCCAGACTGGGAAGCCGGCCATAGGGGGCCAGAGACGTCAGATCACCGGCGCGCGCCTCGCATGCAAGCAATGCCGCGCATGCCGCCGCAGCGGCCAAAATCGTTCTGATCACGCTACCCAGTCCCCCAAACTTGAGGAACTCTATCAAGGCGCGTGTTGGTGTCGAGCGTCCTTGATGGTTGATCTTGAAAAGTTCGCGGGACTCCAAACGAAAAACGCCCCGGCCGAGGCCGAGGCGTTGATCTGGAAACCAGAGTCCGGAGCGGCGGTTTAGCGCGGCGCCAGGATCATGATCATCTGCCGGCCTTCCATGCGCGGCTCGTACTCGACCTTGGCGATTTCCTCGAAGTCGGTCTTCACCTTGATCAGCAGCTTCATGCCCAGCTCGGGGTGAGCCATTTCACGACCGCGGAAGCGCAGGGTCACCTTGACCTTGTCGCCCTCCTCGAAGAACCGGGTCATGGCCTTGGCCTTGACCTCGTAGTCGTGGATGTCGATGTTGGGGCGGAGCTTGATTTCCTTGAGCTCGACGATCTTCTGCCGTTTGCGCGCCTCGTTCTTCTTCTTCTGCTCCTGGAACTTGAACTTGCCGTAGTCCAGGATCTTGCAGACGGGAGGATTGGCGTTCGGAACGATTTCCACCAGGTCCAGGCCAGCTTCCTCTGCCGCTTCGAGGGCGGAGGCAGTCGGCATCTCGCCTTGCTTCTCGCCGTTTTGGTCGATCAGCAGGACGCGCGGGACGCGGATTTCATCGTTGATACGCGGTCCGTCTTTGACGGGCGGCGTTTGCATAGGACGGCGAATAGGGGCGGCTCCGGTACAGTTGAAGGTAGTCGCGCTGCGCGAAGGCGCGCTGCGAGAAGATGATATATGACCTGTCGGGCGCCCCCTATCAAGCGGCGCGAACCAAACAGACGCCAGCGCAGCCAATCCTTTTGGGCGCAAGGCGTATCAGGGACGGAAACGGCCGGGCGGGAACATGGTTTTTCGCTGACGGATAACGGCTCGCCTTGACCCCTGACACACATCGCCACACCCCCCTCGAGGACGTCCACGCCCTGCTCATCGGCTCCAGCTTCATCGCCGTGGGCCTGACCCTGCTGAAGACCGCCGGACTGGTCACCGGAGGGGTCGCGGGGGTGGCGCTGATCATCTCCTACCTGACCAACTGGCCGGTCGGCACGGTGTTCCTGGTGCTCAATATTCCCTTCTACGTCTTGGCGCAGCGGGCTTTGGGCTGGGCGTTCACCGTCAAGACCCTGGCCACCAACCTGCTGCTGGCGGGGCTGGCGTTCGGCATGCCGCACTGGCTGAAGGTCACGGGCGTCGACCCGATCTTCGCGGCCATTTTCGGCGGCACGATCATTGGGATGGGCATCCTGGCGCTGGCCCGGCACCGCTCCAGCGTCGGCGGCGTCGGGGTGCTGGCGCTGTACCTTCAGGAAAAGCGCGGCGTCAGCGCCGGCAAGGTGCAGATGATCGCCGATTGTCTGGTCGTCGCGGCCGCCTTCGCGGTGATCAGCCCGGCCAAGCTGCTGCTGTCGATTCTCTCGGCCGTGGCCCTGAGCGCCGTGATCATCGCCAATCACCGGCCGGGACGCTACGCGGGGTACTAACTCTGATTGTCATCCCGGCTCTTCGCTGCGCTACGGCCGGGATGACAGACAAATTTGACTAAGGCAGCAGTCCGGCGCGGCGCTGGCCACGGTCGAGACGGGCAGGGCCTTCAGGTCGGGAGACTTGATCACCGCCACGTGGCCGCGCGGGCCGCACAGGTCGGGGTCGGAGGCGTCCGAGAACAGGGCGATGGTCGGGGCGCCCGAGGCGGCCAGCAGGTGCGTGGGGCCGGTGTCGTTGCCCACCACCAGCGCCGCCTTGGCGCCCAGCACGGCCAGCTGGGCGAAGTCGGTGCGGCCGGTCAGGTCGCGGGCCTGGCCGACCGACTTCTGGATCTGCCGCGCCATGGCGCTTTCCTGCGGTCCGCCGATGATGACGATGTCCAGTCCGCGCGCCTTCAGCAGCGAGCCCAGCTGGGCGAAGGCCTCGACCGGCCAGCGCTTTTCCGGCCGGTGGGCCGAGCCGCCGGGCACGAACAGCACATAGGGGCGCGGCGTGGCGGCGCCGGCCACGGGGCGGGTTTCCTTGTGCTTGCGCAGGATCCAGGACAGGTCCGGCGGCGGGGCGTCGCCGGGACCGGTCGGCGCGTCGGGCCAGATGCCGGCGGCCTTGAGCTGGTCGGCCTGCCGCTCAAGGGTGTGCATGTGCAGCCGCGCCTTGCCCTTCTGGGGCAGGGCGCAGCCGGCGGCGATGCCGTTCCATTGCGGGGGAAGGGGCGCAGGGCCTGGAAATACCAGTTGGTGCGGCTGTTGGTCTGCAGGTCGTAGACGCGGTCGTAGCGGGCCGACCGCAGGCGGCCCAGCATCCGGGTCAGGTCGCCGAAGTCATCGGGGCGGCCATCGGTCTCGACCGTGTTGAAATAGGGGCTGAGCTTGGCCAGCGCCTCGAAGGGCGGCGTGGTCAGAAGGGTGATCTTGGCCTTCGGGTGCGCCTCGCGGATCTTCTTCATCGCCGCGAGCGCGAGAACGAAATCGCCGAGGGCCCCCAGTTTGATCACCAGGACCTTCTTGATCTCCTTGCTCACGGTCTCCGCTCCAAAACTCTGGCTTCCAGTACGCGCGCATAAACTTGAAGGGTGGCTTCGCACATGGCGTCCACCGAATACAACCGTCGAGCGCGGGCGCGGGCGGTTTGTCCCATGGTCTGGCGCACGGCCGCGCCGGCGTCGCGGGCGACCATGAGGGCGTCGGCCCAGGCCTGGGCGTCGCCGGGGGCGACCAGCCAGCCGGTTTGGCCGTTCAGCACGGTTTCGCGCGCCGCGCCGTGGTCGGCGGCCAGCACGGGGCGGCCCATCACCTGCGGCTCGACGGCGGTGCGGCCGAAGGCTTCGGGCTCCAGCGAGGGCGCGATGGCCAGGTCGGCCAGCAGATAGGCGGCCGGCATGTCGTCGCAATGGCCGACGATCTTCACGTCGCCCTCCAGTCCTGCGGCGGTGATCTGGGCCTCGAGCTCGGCGCGATAGGCCTTGCGGCCCTGATCGTCGCCGACCAGCAGCAGCAGGATGCGGTCCTGGCCGGACTGCTTGAGCCGGGACATCGCCTCGATCAGCAGCGACTGGCCCTTCCAGCGGGTCAGGCGGCCCGCCAGCAGCACCTTCAGCCGGCGATCGTCGGCCTCGATGCCCCAGGCTCGGCGCAGGGTCTCGATCCGCTCGTGACTGACCATGCCGGGCTCGAAGCGGGTCAGGTCGACGCCGCGCGGGATGGCCACGACCCGGGCCGGATCGACGCCATGCTCCTTGATCACGTGGGCGCGGGTGTATTCCGAATTGGCGATCACCAGGTCGCCCTTGGTCATCACGGCGTTGTACCAGCGCTTGAGATTGGACCGTGCGTTATAGACGCCGTGATAGGTGGCGACGAACGGCGTGCCAGTGGCGTGCGCGGCCCACAGGGCGCTGAAGGCCGGCGCGCGCGAGCGGGCGTGGACCAGGCTGACCTTCTCGCGCCGGATCAGGTCGATCAGCCGGGCGGCGTTGCCCAGCATGACCAGCGGGTTCTTGGACTGGGCGGGCATCTGGGCCAGCCGGCCGCCGTCGGCTTCCAGGCGCGAGGCCATCCGGCCACCCTTGGTCGCGACCAGCGCTTTGCCGCCTTGCGCGACGACCGCGTGGGCGACATCTATCGTGGTCTGTTCGGCGCCGCCCGTCTCGAGTTCGGGGGTGACCTGCAGCAGGGTGAAATCGGCGGGTAGGTCGGTCACGCGACTCTCGGCTGAAACGACGAGCTTAGTTAGCGAATGGATCAAGGCCGCGCCATGACCGAATACCCAGAGTTTCTGGCCGGGACCGATGGAACCCGCATCGCCTATCGCCAGGTGAGGGGCGAGGGGCCCACGGTTGTGTGGCTGGGCGGGTTCCATTCCGACATGACCGGGACCAAGGCCCAGGTCCTGGCCGAGCAGGCCGAGGCGACGGGCGGGGCCTATCTGCGCTTCGACTATTTCGGCCATGGCGAGTCGGACGGCCAGTTTCGCGACGGCACGATCAGCCGCTGGCGCGAGGACGCCCTGGCCGTGATTGACGAACTGACCGAGGGGCCGCTGGTGCTGGTCGGCTCGTCCATGGGGGGCTGGATCGCGTGTCTGGCGGCGATCGCGCGGCCCGATCGGGTCAAGGCCATGGTGCTGGTCGCCCCGGCGCCCGACTTCACCGAGAAGCTGATGGAGCCGGAGCTATCGGACGAGGCCAGGGCGGCCATCGCCCGCGACGGCGTCTGGATCCGGCCTTCGGACTATGACGACGGCGGCTATGCGATCACGCGCGAACTGCTCGAAGACGGCGCGCGGTGGTCGATCCTGCAGGGCGACGTGCCGATCGAGGTTCCGGTTCGGGTGCTGCAGGGCGGCGCCGATCCCGATGTGCCGTGGACCCATGCGCTGGAACTGGCCAACAGCCTCAAGAGCGACGATGTCGTCTTCACCCTGGTCAAGGACGGCGACCATCGCCTGTCGCGGCCACAGGACCTGGAGCGGCTGGTCGCGGCGGTGATCGAGGCGCGGTCCCTGGTCGAGGTGGACGACGATCCGGTGGCGCGCCGTCTTGCGAGGGCCGCGCGGGCGAGGGGCGCGAGCCTGGCTTCGGCGGCGGCCTGGGCTGCCGCGGATATCGGGCCGGACGAAGAGTAGGCGGCTGCGGGTTGGGGCGTGTTTGCCTTGGCCCGCTTTCGACCCTGCCGTCCCTCACGCCATCCTAGCGCAGTACCGCATCGGCGCTGACCAGGCGCACGTCGTGCATCTGGTTCAGATAGGCCTCGTAGTAGCCCTTGTGTGACGCCCCGACGATGGTGAGCATCCGCATGCCTGGATGCTGGCCCAGCACGTCGCGGATATTGCCGACCATGCGCAGGTTGCGGGTCTCCCAATAGCCCAGATACTGCCGGCCGAAGCCCTGCGGCGAAGGCTCCGTGAACGTCGCGCCGAAATCGCCCTTGAAGGCCATCATCTGGGCTTCGGCGCCGTTGTAGGCCCGGTACACGTTCAGCAGGCCTTCCGGCTTGTCCAGGTCGGATTGCAGGCGCTCATTCTCGGCCCGGCGGGCGTGGCTATAGGGGTTGTCCCACGCCTTCATGATTGCGGCCTCGTAGGCCTTCCGCTCGACCGGGTCGCTGCTGTCAGGGGTGTCGGCCGAGTGGTCATCGACGCTCCACAGGCGTTCATGGCCCAGGCGTGCGGCCAGCACAGCCGCGATCAGGGTGGACTCGTTACGGCGGGTCTTGAAGGCTTCCAGATAGGTCGCCAGCGCGTCGTTGAGGCCGTCGCCGGCGTGGCGTTCGGCCTGCGGCAAGCGGAGCCATTGCACCAGGGCCGAGTTTCGCTCGCCTGCCGCCATGAACACGGCCGCCAGATGTCGGCGCTCGGCGGCGGTGGGCTGGACGGGCCAGGCAGCCAACAGGCGCTCGGCCTCAGCGTTGGCCGCCTGCACGTCGAGCCCGACAGCCTGGCCCGCCAATGTCGGATCGTAGCAGTAGCTCTTCACCGTCTCGGCGTAGCGGGCCGGATAGCGCCGCAGGGCGTCGCACTGCAGGCCCGACAGGTCCTCGGTCGCGATGCCGGTAGGCTTCCAGGCCGCCAGGCGATCCACCAGCGGGGCCAGCAGCGCCATGTCGAAGGTCTTGGGCAGGCCGGAGAGGTGCATTGTGCCCAGCACCAGCACCTCATTGACCTTGCCGGCGGGCGGGCCCTTCAGCGTGTCGGGATGGAAGCTGGGCCGATAGTCCTGCGCCACTGCGGCGCTTGCGATCATAGTGAGCGCTCCGGCGCTCGCGACCATCAGGCGAAGGAAGGGCTGGCGAACTGGGCGAAACATCTGGTTCTTTCGCTATTTACTGTAAAGTATAGGCGCAAGATCTACAAATGGAGGCAACTTAACTATATTTAATGCGGCGGTGGTGTTCTGCTGCGTATTCGCCGTCACGTGCTATGGTTTGCCTGCGCCGACACTGGCCTGGTTCTCTGCTTCGCTGGCAGACGGTCAGCCATCAGCCGCCAGGATCGCCTTCAGCCCCTGGCGATAGGTCGGGTATTTCAGCGTCCATCCCAGCTCGGCCTTGGCCAGGGCGTTCGAGACCCGCTTGTTCTCGGCGTAGAAGCGGCGCGTGGCCGGCGACATCCCGAGCGTGTTGAACGGCAGGTCCGGCGGCACGGGGACGCCCAGCAGCCGGGCGGCGTATTCCATGATGTCCTGCGGCGGAGCCGGCTCGTCGTCGCACAGATTATAGACGCCGCCGGCCCGGGGCTGGTCCAGCGAGGCCAGAAGGCCCGAGACGATGTCGTCCAGGTGGACGCGGCTGAACACCTGGCCCGGCTTGACGATCCGGCGGCCTTCGCCGGCCCGCAGCCGGTCCAGCGCGCTGCGTCCGGGCCCATAGATGCCGGGCAGGCGGAAGGTGGTGACGGTCAGGCCCATGCCGCGCCCGACCTGGCGCCAGTCGCGCTCGGCCCCAACCCGGCGGGCGCCCTCCACCGACTGGGCCTTGAGGGGCGAGGTCTCGAACACCCAGCGGCCCTCAAAGTCGCCATAGACGCCGGTGGTCGACAGATAGCCGATCCAGTCGGGGAAGGCCTGGGCCTGGGCGAGGGCGGGAATCACCGATTCCAGCGCCACGCAGCCGTCCGGCCCGGGCGGCGAGGTGATCAGCACCGCGTTCGCGCCGGTCAGGGCCGCCGCCATGGCGTCCTTGTCGCTGGGATCAGCCGGTTCGATCCCAGCCGCGCGCAACGCTTCGGCCTGCTGCGGCGACCGCGCCGAGGCGGCGATATCCCAGCCCCTGGCCCGCAGGGCCTGGGCGAAAGCCGTCCCCACATAGCCCAGGCCAAACACGAACAGACGCAAGATCGAAACTCCGCCACCCCAATGCGATAGGGGCTGAATGAGCCCCCGAAAAATCCCACTCCGCAACCCCTCAAAGGGCGCTTGCCAAGGCCGGATCGCTCTGCCATAAGCCGCCTCCTCGTCGCGGGGCGGTTCTTTCGCTTCCACGATGCGGGCGTAGCTCAGTGGTAGAGCACAACCTTGCCAAGGTTGGGGTCGAGAGTTCGAATCTCTTCGCCCGCTCCAATTTCTCCTCCTCGGGAGAGTGGAACGAGACCCGAGAAATCCGGATGCGGGCGTAGCTCAGTGGTAGAGCACAACCTTGCCAAGGTTGGGGTCGAGAGTTCGAATCTCTTCGCCCGCTCCAATTTCTCCTCAAGACCGTAAGCCAGCTTCATCACTAGACTGCGCCGCGGCCCAACGGGCTTTGGCGCCGCGTTGATTCCTGTTCTAACGCTTCCCCATCGCGCTGCGCCGGGGAGTTTCCATGATCGATCGCCGTCCGTCCCGCTGGGCCGTTTCCGGCTGTCTGGCGATTGCCATGATAGCGGGTCCGGCCATGGCCGCTCCGGTTCCTGGCGACGCCCTGACCCAGGCGGTCAAGGCCTATGAGGCCGCCAATGCCGGGGGCGAGGACGAGGACAGCGGCGGCGACGAAGCCTCTCGTTGGCGCCTTCCGGCCATAGGGATCAAGGCCGACGCGGCCCGCAAGGTCCGGCTGATCGAGGCACGGACCCTGCTCGGCGGCGTCGATCAGGCGGCCCTGACCCCAGACCAGCGCCTGACCGCCCTGATCCTGAAATACACCCTCGACGACCGGATCGAGGGCCTGGCGTTCGATGAGTCGCGGATGCCGTTTTCCAGCGACGGCGGCTTCGACGTCAGCCTGCTCTACCGCGCCAACGGCATGAGGCTGAAAAGCGAGGCCGAGGCCCGGCTGTGGCTGGACCTGATCGCCCGCACGCCGGAGTGGTACGACGCCAATCTGGCCAATGCCCGGCGGGGCGTCAGGGACGGGTTCGTCCAGGCTGTCCCGACCGCCCAGTCGATCCTCGATCGCGCCCGACGGGCCGCCGCCACGCCGGTGGCGGAGGAGCCGCTGCTGGCTCCGCTGCGCGCCCTGCCGTCCAGCGTGCCCGCCGACCGCAAGGCCGCCCTGATCGCCGAGGGCGAGACGATCCTGGCCGGCAAGATCGCTCCGGCGCGCGCCGGTTTCGTCACCTTCATGGAGAAGGAGTATCTGCCCAAGGCCGCCAAGAGTCTGGCGGCGTCCGACCTGCCGGACGGCAAGCGCTACTACGCCTTCCTGGTGCGTCGCCACACGACCACGGCCATGACCCCCGACCAGATCCACGACCTGGGCCAGAGCGAGGTCAAGCGCATCCGGGCGCGGATGCAGGGCGTGATGGAGCAGACCGGCTTCAAGGGAACCCTGCCCGAGTTCATCGCCTATCTGCGCAAGGACCCGAAGTTCTATGCCACCAGCCGCCAGCAACTGCTGGAAAAGGCCAGCGAGATCGCCAAGCGCGCCGACGACCAGTTGCCGGCGCATTTCGCCACCCTGCCGCGCCTGACCTATGGCGTGCGCCCCGTGCCGGCCAGCATCGAGAAGGGCTACACCACCGGCCGCTATTTCGGCGGCGATCCCAAGCTGGGGCGGGCCGGCGGCCTGATGATCAACACCTCCGACCTCGACCAGCGGGCGCTGTATGAGCTGCCGGCCCTGGTGCTGCACGAGGGCGCGCCCGGCCACCACATCCAGACCTCCCTGGCCCAGGAGCAGACTGACGCGCCGGAGTTCCGCAAGAGCCTCTATTTCAACGCCTATGGCGAAGGTTGGGGCCTGTATTCGGAATGGCTGGGCGAGGAGATGGGGATCTATCGCGATCCCTATGAGCTGTTTGGGCGGCTGTCCTACGAGATGTGGCGCGCCTGCCGGCTGGTGGCCGACACCGGCCTGCACTGGAAGCACTGGAGCCTGGAGCAGGCCCGGGCCTGCTTCACCGACAACACCGCCCTGTCGCCGGTCAATATCGAGGTCGAGCTGGCCCGCTATGTGTCGTGGCCGGGCCAGGCCCTGGCCTACAAGGTCGGCGAGCTGAAGATCCTGGAGCTGCGCCATCGGGCCGAGGCGGCGCTGGGTGAGCGGTTCGACGAGCGGAAATTCCATGACGCGGTGCTGCTGCACGGCTCCCTGCCTATGGCGGTGCTGGAGCAGCGCATCGATGCGTGGATCGTGGAGCAGAAGACCTAGTCAGTTGCACCGCCCCGCGCGGGACCAAGGACGTCTGTCCCGGCTGATTAGGCAGTTCCCTAAATAGGTTTGACATTAGGAAGTTCCCTAATTAGGAACTCGCCTATGAACTCGCTGTTCAAGGCCCTGTCGCATCCCGTTCGTCGCCGCATCATCGAGATGCTGCGGCCTGGCCCTCTCGCGTCCGGCGACATCGCCGCCGCCTTCGATATGAGCTGGCCCACGATCACCGGCCACCTCAATGCGCTGAAGGAGGCCGGTCTGGTCAGCCCCGAGCGCGAGAGCCAGACCATTCGCTATCGCCTCGAGATTTCCGCCGTGGAGGAGGGCCTGGCCTTCCTGATGGATATCGCCGGGACCGGCCGCACGGCCGCCGATCCCCCGTCCGAGCCCAAGGAGACCCTCGTCAAATGACCCGGTCGTTTTCGATTCTCACCGTGATGTCCGTGCTGGTGTTCGCCGCCATGGCGGGGGTTGGCCTGCTGGTGGCGCTGCAGGGGCCGACCTATCCGCTGCCGGTCCACTTCAACCTGGCCGGCGTGGCCGATCGCTGGGGCGGACGCCTCGAGGTGGGGCTGACGGTGGGGGCGCTGGCCGCCCTGGGGCTGGCGCTGTCGCTGGGCATGGGGCGGGCGGCCGCCCGGCATGAGCCCGGATCCTCGCGCCGCCGGGGTCTGAGCCTGGCCCAGGTGATCGTTCTGGTCAGCTTCGCCGCCCTGGCGGGACTGATCCTGTTCCTGAGCCTGTCGGGCCGGGGCGTGGAAGCGCCGCGCGGCGCCATGATGGCCGGCCTGGGGCTGGTCTTCGCCGCGATCGGCGCGTTCCTGGGCCGCGTGGGGCCCAACCCCTTCATCGGCGTCCGCACGCCGTGGACCTACAAGAGCCGCCGGGCGTGGGACCGGTCCAACCGCCTGGCCGGACGCCTGTTCTTCTTCGGCGGCCTGGCGGCGATGCTGGCGGCGCCGCTGATCCCGCAACCGCTGGGCCTGGGCGCGCTGATCACTGGCGTGTTGGTCGCGGCGGGCTGGTCTGTGCTGGAGAGCTGGCGCGTCTGGCGCGTCGATCCCGACCGCCAGCCGTTCTGACGGCGGTTTTCCGCGGGCTTTCGCCGCATGTCCACCGTGTGGCGACGGTGAAGCAACCTTCCATTAACCCTGCGGTCCGAACTCTCCGCCCATGTCGACCCAGACCACCCACGCCTTCGCCAGAACCGACCGCACCGCGATCGGCATCTGGTGGTGGACCACAGACCGCTGGCTGCTGGGCGCGACGGCCCTGCTGGTCACGCTGGGCGTGCTGCTGTCGTTCGCCTCCAGCCCGGCGGCGGCCCAGCGGATGGGCATCGAGCACCAGTTCCATTTCGCCGTCCGCATGTGCTTCTTCGCCAGCGCCTCGTCGGCGCTGATGCTGTCGGTGTCGATGCTGTCGCCCCGGGGCGTGCGGCGGGCGGCGTTTTTCATCTATATCGTCGCCATCGCGGTGATGATCGCCCTGCCGTTCATTGGCCACAACGCCAAGGGCGCCACCCGCTGGCTGCAGTTCGGCGGCTTCACCCTGCAGCCGTCCGAGTTCATGAAGCCGGCCCTGATCGTGCTGGTCTCGTGGATGTTCGCCGAGGGCCAGAAGGGCGAGGGCGTGCCCGGCGTCTCGATCGCCTTCCTGCTGTATTTCATCGCCGTTGGTTTGCTGCTGATCCAGCCCGACGTGGGCCAGACCGTGCTGATCACCGTCGCCTTCGGGGCGGCGTTCTGGATGGCCGGGGTGCCGATCAGCTGGATCATGGGACTGGGCGTGGTCGCCGTGGGCGGCCTGATGTCGACCTATTTCGTCTTCCCCCACGTGCATGCCCGCGTGCAGAAGTTCCTCAGCCCCGACCAGGCCGACACCCACCAGATCACCCGCGCCGCCGAGGCCATCCGGGCCGGCGGCCTGTTCGGACGCGGACCGGGCGAGGGCGTCATGAAGCGCCACGTGCCCGACCTGCACACCGACTTCATCTATTCGGTCGCGGCCGAGGAATATGGCCTGATCTTCTCGCTGGCCCTGATCAGCCTGTTCGCCTTCGTGGTGGTGCGCGGCCTCTACAAGGCCATGAAGCTGTCGGACTCCTTCGAACAGGTCGCGGCGGCCGGTTTGTTCGTACTGGTGGGCCAGCAGGCGATGATCAATGTGGCGGTGAACTTGAACATGATCCCGACCAAGGGCATGACGCTCCCGTTCATCAGCTACGGGGGATCTTCGATGCTGGCCATGGGATTGACGCTGGGCCTGGCCCTGGCCCTGCTGCGCAAGCGGCCGGGCGCCTACGGACCCACGGGCGAGTTCGCCCAAGGTGGTTCGTTCGCCTGACATGAACAAGCTTGTCGTCGTCGCCGCCGGGGGAACCGGCGGCCATCTGTTTCCCGCCCAGGCCCTGGCCGAGACCCTGTCCGCGCGCGGCTGGCGCGTGGTGCTGGCCACCGACGAGCGCGGCGCGCTCTATGCCGACAAGTTCCCGGCCCAGGAGCGTCTGGCCCTGTCGGCCGCCACCGCCAAGGCCGGCGACCCGATCGGCATGATCAAGGCCGGCTTTGTCGTCGCCCAGGGCGTGCTGCAGGCCCGCAGCGCCTTCAAGCGCCTGGACCCGGCCGTGGTGGTGGGCTTTGGCGGCTATCCCGCTCTGCCCGCCCTGCTGGGCGCCCTCAGCCAGGGCCGTCCTACGGTGATCCACGAGCAGAACGCGGTGCTGGGCCGGGTCAACCGCTTCCTGGCCTCCCGCGTCACCGAAGTGGCCTGCGCCTTCCCGACGCTGGAAATGGCCACCGGCCGGGTCAAGGCCCGCGCCCATGTCGTGGGCAACCCCGTGCGCCCGCCCGTGCGGGCGCTGTTCGAGGTGCCCTATCTGCCGCCGGAAGTGCAGCTGCGCATCCTGGTCACCGGCGGCAGCCAGGGCGCGCGCCTGCTGTCGGAGCTGATCCCCGAGGCCATCGCCAAGCTGCCCGAAGAGATGCGCGGCCGCCTGAAGGTCTTCCAGCAGGCCCGCGCCGAGAGCATGGAGCACGCCCGCAAGGTCTATCGCAACGCCATGGTCGACTGCGAGGTCGCGCCCTTCTTCCGCGACATGGCCGGCTATCTGCGCCAGGCCCATCTGGTGGTCGGCCGCTCGGGAGCCTCGACCTGCACCGAACTGGCCGTCGCCGGCCGCCCCTCGATCCTGGTCCCCCTGAAGATCGCAGCCGACGACCACCAGCGCTTCAACGCCCGCCTGCTTGAGGAAGCCGGCGGCGCGGCCGTGTGCCTGGAAGATGAACTGACCGTCGACGCCATGGCCGGCGCCCTCAACGCCCTGCTCAAGAACCCCGAGCGCCTGGCCCGCATGGCCGACGGCGCGCGCAGCGTGGCCACACCCGACGCGGCCGAACGGCTGGCGGATCTGGTGGAGCGGACGGCGGGGCGCTGACACACTCAAGGGTTGCTGCTTTGTTCTCATCCCGCTAGACTTGCGCCGTTGGGATGGGAGCAGGGCGATGCGGCCGCCGTTCAACTATGTGAAATGGCCGCACCGGCCCCGGGTGATCGGCCCCCGGTTCATTCCCTATCTGGACGCGGCCGGTGACCCGTTCGACGCGTCCGTCCGGGTACGGATGGGCGCGCGCGAGGTTTCCACCTTCGCGCATGTTGAAGGCTTCGAGCACGTCGAGCTTGAAGACCGCCTGATGGGCCGGTTCTGGGTCGAGATCGACGGCCACCGTTGGGCCAAGACCTTTCGGGGCAGCGACGACATCCACCTTCTGCGGATCTGCATGTGGTTCGCCGGCGACTGGCTGATCCGCACGGCCCAGGAGGAGGGGCTGACCTTGCTGCCGGGCAGCGAGACGCCGGTGACCACATGGCCCCAGCTGTTCGCGACGCGCCCATGACGACGGCGGTCGAGGATCTGGTGCTGGGGCCGCGCGTGATCTCGTTTTGCAGGGTCCCGGGCGCGGACGCCGCCGCCGCCAATGACGATGAGGACGAAGAGGGCTCGCTCCTGATGACCCTGCGGTCTCTCGAGGCCGACGAGGTCATGGGCTGGGCCGACATCGAACTCGATGGCCAGACCGCCCGCCTCGAAACGCGCGGCGTCGATGAGCTTCAGGTCACCTACGAGCTGATCCAGCTATCGGGCGCCTGGCTGATCGAGACGGCGAAGGCGCGGGGGCTGATCCTGTTCGCCTGGGGGCAAAAGCCGGTCGTCGCGCCGATGGACGTGTTCGTGCTGTGACGCGCGGCCTTCTCCCCTAGCAGAAGGGGGGCTCGAAGGGCCGGATGACGGGGCTCGTGGGCTTTCCGCGATCGCACTTTGGGCCCGTCATCCGATGCCGGGCGGGCTCGAATAGGTCCCGGCCCATGTCGCGCCCACAGATTCACGCCGCGCGATATACAGACCTTGGGGCAGCTAGTGCTCCGTCAATTCCGCTCCCAGGCTAGGAGGCGTCCGGAGCCTTGGAACTCTTGGAGGCGTCGGGTGAGCCCGATCGTACCCATGCATGCAGGCCTCCGGATCATTCGGCGCCCGTGCCGCCAGATAGGAGCTTTCCATGAAGATCAAGGACAGGCCGGAGTTCAAGAGCAAGGCCGCTGTGCTGGCTTTTGGTCCCGACGTGATTGTGGCTGAAGCCATTTCGGTGATGAGCGAAAGGAACTACGGGGCGGCGGTGGTCGTGAGTCCTGACCGCAAGCCGCTCGGGATCGTCACGGAGCGCGATTTCATGCGCCGCCTGCTCAACAAGCGGCTGAACCCGGACGAAACGACATTGTCCCAGATCATGACGACCGATCTGAAGATGGCCAAGGCCGATGACGATCTTCTCGACTGGCTTCGCATCATGTCGAATGAGAGATTTCGCCACCTTCCCGTCGTCGATGACCAGGGCGTGATCATCAGCATGATGAGCCAGGGCGACTTTGTCAGCTACACTTGGCCAGAGCTGCTGGGACGGTTGCGGGAGCAAGCCAAGGCGACCTTTGATGTCAGTCCTTCGCTGGTCATGATCATCGCCTGCATCGCCATTTTCGCGGCCTGGGCCGTGACGATCTTCACGCAACTCCGCTAGACAGCGCCCCGCACCTGACCGCCAAGGTCCTGTCGCTGCTCCAACCAGTGCGACAGGACCAGATGCGGCACAGCGACGGCCGCCAATAGCTGGAAGGCCTGCGAGGTCAGGGTCTCGTCAATCCGCACCGGCGCCAGGAGCTTCAGGGCAAGCCAGCCGATGATCGCGGCGCCTGACAACGCAGCCCCTGTCGCCAGCCAGCGTGATCGCGACATGTCGCTCAACACCGTCCGCGCCCGGTCCAGGTGGAGCGGTGCGTGCAGGAAGACGAAAAACAGCGCAAAGCCGATAACCGGCGGGGCGGCAAACAGCACGATCAGGCAAAGCGCCATGGCCGTGGCCCAGGCCCGATTGCCCCACGCCAGGCTTCAGCGAGGCCAACGCTGGTTACCAGCAGGGTCACCGGCGCAGCGGCGTCGATGATCTTGGCCAGCAGGGCCGCGCGCGGGTCACTCATCGCGACAAACAGCGCCGTCACCTCGGCCGGATGACTGACGGCCGGGACGGCGATCACGGCAGCGCCGGCCGCGATGCGCAGCAGCGGCTCATCCAGCATCCGCCAGTCCTCGCCAAAATGCACGGCGGCGATCGACAGGAATACGATCAGAGCGACAAGCGGCAAGGTGAGCCACAGCGCCGCCATCGTCATCGCGACCGAGACATAGCCGCCGACCACCAGCACCATGTCGCGGGGGCCCGGCGCGACGGCCTTGCGCAGCAGCGCTATGTCATAGGCTCCGTGCGGCAGACCCCCGACCATGAACAGGATCGTCGCCAGCGTGGTCGCCATGGACTGTTCAAGCGGAGCGCCCAGCGCGACGGCCAGCAGCAGGCCGGCCGCGACAGGCCAGAACGCAGGGCGCACCCGGTTGCCCCGGCCCGAGGACGCGAGACAACCGGGTGCTGATTGAACGATGCTGAACCCTGTCACCGGATCAGCCGGCGTAGGCTTTTCCGCCGACCGTCTCGGACTCCGACTTCCTGACGGCGATCAGGAAAATCAGGATCCCAAGGCCGACCTTGGCGACCAGATCAGCGATGGTGTAGCCGACCTGAATCGTCGTCTCCACCGATCCGCCGGTCAGCCCGAAGAACGGGGCGGCGAACACCACGGGGTAAAAGCCCCAGGAGGCGAAGGTCACCACGCGAGCGGTGCGCACCAGCCCCTGTGCGGCGACGGGCTGTTGCTTGATCGACTCGCCAAGTCCGACGAACAGCTGCCAGACGATGTAGATGAACGGGATCATCGACAGGCCGCCCCAGAGGGCGCGAGCGCCGAGGTTCGTGGCGATCTCGCCGGGATACCCCAGCACGATCATCAGGGCCGCGGCCGATCCGAGCGTGATGGTCTTGGCGGTGGTTTCCGCGCGTGACAGGCGCATCACCAGGATCAGTTCGATCAGCAGCAGCGGCACGGTCAAAAGCCAGTCGACATAGCGGTAGGCGTCATTGAAGCCCACGCCGGTCGCCGTCACCAAACCATCCTTGAACGTGTAGGCCTGGTGCCAGCTCTCGAAGATCCGGAAGTAGTGATAGGCCGCGATGCCCGTCACGATGCCCGAGATCGTCAGGGCGGTGCGATAGGCCGGTGAGACCTGCGAGCGGCTCAGCCACAGGAACATCGTGGCGGCCGCCATGGCCGCCAGGGTGAATGAGAACGCGTTGTAGATCAGCTCATACTGGAAGGGTGTAACGGTATCCATCTAAGTCTCCGTCGCAGTTGCGCGCTGCGTGAGCGCGCCGAAATTGGGTTTTTCGGAGGTCTCACAATCATCGTGAGACACTCTCTGGGTCCCTGAAATGTCGTCGCTGCGGCATAGGAGGTGGCAACTCTAACCCACCGAACACCGAGATCTTGCGGCATCCAGCCATGCGGCTTTGGCGACTTGGGCGGAGTAGGCCTATGTCAGATTTTCGGCGATACGGACCTTGTGCCGTATTGAGATCCGTCGGTCTCGGGGGCACTCTCAATGCGAGGCCTGAGACGATGTTTCAGAGGCCCGCTTCCACCGCGAGGCGGATCAGGTCGGCCGTCGTGTGAAGGCCCAGGCGGTCCATCAGGATGCTGCGATGCATCTTGACCGTCTTTTCGGCCAAGCCGAGCTGGCCGGCGATCTGCTTGTTCAACAGGCCGGCGGCGACGAGTTTCAGAACTTGCCCCTGCCTTGGAGACAGCGCCTTGACCATTTCTGCGGCTCGAATTCGCCGCATGCTCGACGGGGAGGACGCGTCGGCGTCGATTTCGACCTGCGACCCCAGGAAGTACAGAAGGGCGTCTTCTTCGTCATAGATCGGCGCCACCAGAACAGCATTGCGGAACGGCTGGCCGTTGCGCTTGTAGTTCAGGATTTCAACGAGCACGGGACGATGTTCGCGCACCCCGCGCCGGATTTCCTCGGTCAGCCAGGGCTCCGTGCCTGGCCCCGACAGGAAACGACAGTTGCGCCCAACGACCTCTTCGGGCGGATAACCCGTCAGCGCGCAGAAAGCGGCGTTGCAGGCGATGATGGGATTGTCGGGCAAGCGCGGATCACTGATCACCGAAGGGATCGGGCTGTCCGTCACCAGCCGCAAGTGGCGACCGTCAACACTGAGCAGGTCGCCGCCTCTTTGCATGTCAGCGCTTCGTTCTGTCCATGCGCAGCACCATACCGGTGGCGCGAGGTTTTTACAGACGCTTTTGATAGGACCTTTCAGTTCTCGCCAACGGGGGGGGGGGCGATCGCCAGGTTAGAACGGCTCGTCCCGCCCCGTGTGGCAGGGGCCAGGCTCGCCCATCAAGCACGGCTCGCCAACGCTCTCCGCGTGGGTGGGCGCAATGCCAATCCCCGTGCGCCTATGAGCGCCCACACCCCTGCACCCCAACACATTCAATGCCCTGACCGCCGCACCCAGCGTCACGGTGCAAAATCGACGCAACACCCCCAAAACCTGCCGCATACTTCTCCTCGCTTCATCGCAAGGGGAGGGCGTCCAGCTGGCGACCTGACGGGCGGTGGGGGCGGTTGTACGGGGCCACCGGTCGGACGAATGTCCGCGCCGGCCGGCTTAAAGTGAGGACAGGGGACGTAAACCTGTCCATCGGAGGAAGGCCAAAGCCTCCGCCCGTCCGAAGGTAAGTTCCGGGTCCTCCGGAATCGGCGAGGCTGCAGCCCAAGGCTGGGTCCGTCGCGAGGAGGGCAGCCCGGATGTGGTGCAAAGGGTTGAACGAGACCCGCGCGTGCCGGCCAGAGGGAAAACAACCGTGCGGAGCGCTCCGGCCACGGCCGAAACGGTACTCCAACTATCCTCATCCGGGCCTGGCCCGGACGCTCCGCCGCCTCCCCACTCGCCGGTCGAAACCGGCGAGGCTGCGAACCCGTGCGCCTGCTGCTCCGCCCCCCGGTCTCTATCGGCGGCCGCGCTAGGCTCACCGCCTGCTCACCGCCGTTTCGTTCAGGGGGCGTTTTGTCGACTTTGGGCCACCATCACCTTCGCAGTTGCGCGATCCTTGGCGATGTTGCCGGGCGGAAGCTGAACCTTGCCGCAGACGACATCCGCGATGCGGGAGGTCATCGTACGCTCGCGCACAGGTTTGGCTGGCTCCTCCTCAGTCCAAAGCACTTCCTCGCCGGTGGCGCTGTATTGGGACGAGCCGAGGCTCTGAAAGCTCTGAGCGTTGCAATCGAAACGCTGTACCTCAGCTTCTTCGGTAATGGTCAGCCCACCTTCAAGGACGCGCGCTGGATCGAAAACCCGATAGACCAAAACTACAGCGGTCTGGCTCTCTCTCACTATGTTGTCGAGGCCGATCATCACCGCGCCGCTTTGATTGGCGGCGACAAGCAGCACACGCCCCTCTGGCAGTTTCACGACGCCCCTGTCGATAGGGGCGGAAATGGCGTTGCTGGCTTGGCCAATCATGACCGCTAGGCCGAGGAAAGTTGCCCCTAGACGCCTCACGGGACGCTCCTGCTTTTATTGCTCAGGGCTCAGCGCCGCTCTCAATAAGCGGACGTCCGATAGCGACGGCTTGCGCCACGCTAGTCGGGACCGGTGTGGTTGCATAGGGCTTCCAGCCGTCGCAGACGACCTTGGCCACCGCGTCGTCGGCGCCGCCGGGCGGGATCGGGGCGGACGGGCGCTGGTCGCCGGTGACGGGGCCTTCGCGGCCGCCGGCGCGGATGCTGCCAAAGCCCGCATGGGCGATGGTGCGGGCGTCGCAGTCGATGACCTCGTGGCGCCAGCCGCCCCAGTATTCGTCGGCGCCGGCCTTGAAGCCGCCCTCGGTGACCTGCAGCACGCGCAGCCGGGCGGTGCGGCCCGTCCACCGCACGCTGGTCAGGTCCACGAAGACGGCGAAGCGGCCCACATCCGCCAGGCGCAGCTCAAGCGTGGCGGGAGGCGCGGGCGCGGCGAGGGGCTGAGCCTGGGTGTCGGCCAGGGCGGGGGCCGTCCACAACATCGCCGCCAAGAGGGCGTTTCGCAGGTCGCGCAAATGGTCTAATCGGCTTTTCATGATCCAGCGTCGACGCCCCGTACCCTTCGAACTCGGCCCCGTGCACTTCATCGGCATCGGTGGCATCGGCATGTCCGGCATCGCCGAGATCATGCTGCGCATCGGCTACACCGTTCAGGGCAGCGACGCCAAGGCGTCCGCCAATACCGAGCGGCTGGAAAAGCTGGGCGCGCGGATCTTCATCGGCCACGACGCGGCCCATGTCGAGGGCGCCTCGGCCATCGTCTATTCGACGGCGGTCAAGGCCGACAATCCCGAGATGGTCGCCGGCCGCGACAAGCGCCTGCCCCTGGTGCGCCGCGCCGAGATGCTGGCCGAGCTGATGCGCCTGCAGTTCTCGATCGCCGTGGGCGGCACGCACGGCAAGACCACCACCACCTCGATGGTCGCCGCCCTGCTGGACGCCGGCGACCTGGATCCCACCGTGGTCAACGGCGGCATCATCAACGCCTATGGCACCAACGCCAAGGTGGGCGAGGGCGACTGGATCGTCGTCGAGGCCGACGAGAGCGACGGCAGCTTCCTGAAGCTGAAATCGACCGTGGCCATCGTCACCAATATCGACGCCGAGCACCTGGACCACTGGGGCACCTTCGACGCGGTCAAGAAGGGCTTCCAGGACTTCATCGAGAACATCCCCTTCTATGGCTTCGCCGCCGTCTGTCTGGATCACCCGGAAGTGCAGCGCGCTGGTGGCGGCGATCGATAACCGGCGGCTGGTGACCTATGGCATCAACCCCCAGGCCGATGGTCCGGGCCGACAATGTCGAGATGAAGCCCGGACGGTTCGACCTTCGACATCATCATCTCGCCGCGCGACGGCGAGGCGGTGCGCTATGACGGCCTGAAGATGCCGATGGCCGGCCACCACAACGTGCTCAACGCCACCGCCGCCGTGGCCGTGGCCCGCGAGCTGAGCATCGGCCCCGACGCGATCCGGGCGGGCCTGGCCAGCTTCGGCGGGGTCAAGCGCCGCTTCACGACGACGGGCGTGGCCAATGGCGTCCGCGTAGTCGACGACTATGGCCACCACCCGGTCGAGATCGCCGCCGTACTCAAGGCCGCCCGCGCCGTGACGCAGGGCAAGGTGATCGCCGTGGTCCAGCCGCACCGCTTCACCCGGCTTCGCGACCTGATGACCGAGTTCAGCTCGTGCTTCAACGACGCCGACACCGTCATCGTCGCCGACGTCTACACGGCCGGCGAAGCGCCAATCGAGGGCATCGACCGCGACGCGCTGGTCGAAGGCCTCAAGAAATTCGGCCACCGCCGGGCCTTGCCGCTGGAAGGCCCCACGGCCCTGCCGCGCCTGATCGCCGAGGAAGCCAAGAGCGGCGACCTCGTCGTGCTGCTGGGCGCCGGCGACATCACCACCTGGGCCTATGCGCTGCCGGGTCAGCTGGAAGCGCTGGCGAAGTGACATCCGCCTCGATCCCTCCCTTCTCCCCCTGCGGGAGAAGGTGGCCGCGCAGCGGCCGGATGAGGGGTCGCAAGGCGACGCCGAGAAACCCCTCATCCGTCAGCCTGCGGCTGACACCTTCTCCCGCAAGGGGAGAAGGGGAGACTTATCGATGACCTGGAAAGCCAATCTCCCCGCCGTTCGCGGCAAGCTGCTGCTGGACGAACCGCTGGGCCCGTTCACCTGGTTCCGGGTCGGCGGTCCGGCCGAGGTGCTGTTTCTGCCGGCGGACGCCGATGATCTGCGCGACTTCCTGGCGGCCCTGCCGGCCGAGGTTCCGGTCCAGGCGCTGGGCGTGGGCTCCAACGTCATCATCCGCGACGGCGGCGTCGAGGGCGTGGTCATTCGCTGCGCTGGGCGGGCCTTTGGCGAGGTCACGGTCGATCTCGACGAGAACCTGATCATCGCCGGTCCGGCGGCGCTGGACGCCTCGGTCGCCCGGGCGGCGGCCAAGGCGGGGCTGACGGGGCTGGAATTCTATGTCGGCATCCCGGGCACCGTGGGCGGCGCCCTGACCATGAATGCCGGCTGCTATGGCCGCGAGACCAAGGACATCCTGGTCAGCGCCTGGGGCTATGACCGGTCCGGCGAAATGCGGGTCTGGAACAACGAAGATTTCGGCTTCACCTATCGGCACACCGAGGTTCCGGCCAACAGCATGTTCTGGGTGCAGGCGATGTTCCGGGGTACGCCCGATGATCCGGCCGATGTGCGTGACCGCATGGCCGAGATCACCGCTCGCCGCGAGACCACCCAGCCGATCCGGGAAAAGACCGGCGGCTCGACCTTCAAGAACCCGCCGGGCCACTCGTCGTGGAAGCTGGTCGACGAGGCCGGCTGGCGCGGCAAGCCGTATGGTGGGGCGATGTTCAGCCCGCTGCATTCCAACTTCCTGATCAATACCGGCGAGGCCACGGCGGCCGACCTGGAAGGCCTGGGCGATGCGGTGCGCGCCGATGTTCTGAGCAAGACCGGCGTGCAGCTGGAGTGGGAAATTAAGCGGATCGGCAAATCGGCATAGTTTGGCGCCATGCTGACTTTTCCCGGTCGATCCCGATGATATGACGGGTCAAACTTGGGAGAGTCTCTGCGTATGTTCCGTTCACTGCTGACCGCCGCCGCCGTCGCCGCCCTGATGGCCGGGACCGCTCACGCTCAAGACGTCAAGACGGCCGAGGGTCTGCGTGACAAGGCGCTGCGCGACTATCTGGCCTGGGACATCACCGAGGACCTGACCACCAATATCGGCCCGCGCCTCGTGGGCTCGCCGGCCATGGAGCGCGCCAAGGACTGGGGCGCGGCCAAGTTCAAGGCGCTGGGCTTCACCAACATCAAGGTCGAGGAATTCGCCAAGCCGTCCTGGACGCGCGGCGAGGAGAGCGCCGAGTTGGTCGGGCCCTATCCGATGAAGCTGGCCATCGTCGGCCTGGGCCGCACCCTGCCGACGCCGGCCGGTGGCATCGAGGCCGATGTGGCGCTGTTCAAGACCTATGCCGACATGATCGCCGCCCCCGAAGGCGCGCTGAAGGGCAAGATCGTCGTCATCACCCAGCCGATGGTCCGGGCGCAGGACGGCGCCGGCTATGGCGTGGCGGGCATCTCGCGCCGCGCCGGTCCGGTCGAGGCGGCCAAGCGCGGCGCCGCAGCCCTGCTGATCCGCTCGATCTCGACCTCGGACTCCACCGTGCCGCACACCGGCGTCACCGCCAATGGCGAGGGCGTGGTCACCATCCCCGCCGCCGCCCTGGGCGTGCCCGAGTCCGAGCAGCTGGAACGTCTGGCCGCCAAGGGTCCGCTGCGCATCAAGCTGAAGCTGGCCTCGATCTTCGATCCCAAGGACGTGGCCTGGAACATCTCGGGCGAGATCAAGGGCTCTGAAAAGCCCGACGAAGTGATCGTCATCGGCGGCCACCTCGACAGCTGGGACGTCGGCACCGGCGCCCTGGACGACGCCACGGGCATCGCCATCACGACCGCCGCCGCCAAGCTGATCGGCGACCTGCCCAAGCACCCCAAGCGCACCATCCGCGTCGTGATGTTCGGCTCGGAAGAAAGCGGCGGCTCGGCCGAGGCCTATCTCGACGCCCACAAGGCCGAGGTTCCCAAGATCGTTCTGGCCGGCGAGAGCGACAGCGGCGCCGATCGCGTCTACGCCCTGAAGCTGCCGGCGGGCGGCGGCGCCCATCCGCTGGCCAAGACCGCGGCGGGCGTGCTGGCCCCGCTCAAGATCTATGTCGACCGCGAGCCCTCGACCCACGGCGGCGCCGACATTGCCGGGCTGGAAAGCGCGGGCGTGCCGTCGATCAGCCTGGAGCAGGACGCCAGCCGCTACTTCGACTACCACCACACGATGGATGACACGCTGAACAAGGTCGATCCGGTCCAGCTGGCCCAGAACGTCGCGGCGTGGGCCAGCTTCATCTATCTGGTGGCCGACAGCGACATCGACTTCCGGGCGCTGAAGGCTGCGGCTCCGGCCCCAGCGGCGGCGAGCCACTAACGCCAACCGTCATCCCGGCTGGGCGCCCTGCGCCGCAGCCGGGATGACAAGGAATATTGGCAGGGGCGCTCGGTCTGACTAGGAGTGGCCTGTTCCAGTCCTTCGTCGAGCCCCCTCCATGACCCTGCCTCTCTCCGGCCGCCACATCGCCATTCTGCTGGGCGGACCGTCCTCGGAGCGCGAGGTCAGCCTCGTCTCGGGGCGCGAATGCGGCGACGCTCTTGAGCGGCTGGGCGCCAAGGTTACCCGGGTCGATCCGGGCCGCGACGTGGCCCAGGTTCTCACCCAGGTGAAGCCGGACCTCGTCTTCAACGCCCTGCACGGCGAATGGGGCGAGGACGGCTGCGTCCAGGGCGTGCTGGAAACCCTGAAGATCGGCTACACCCACTCGGGCGTGCTGGCTTCGGCCCTGGCGATGGACAAGGCCAAGGCCAAGGCCGTGCTGGCTGCGGCGGGCGTCATCGTGCCCGGCGGCGGGCTGTTCAATCGCCACGACGCGGCGCGCGATCACGTGATGGCGCCGCCCTATGTGGTCAAGCCCAACGCCGAGGGATCGTCGGTCGGCGTGTTCTTGGTGTTCGAGGGCGCCAACCGTCCCCCCGAGGAGCTGGCCGCGCCGTCCTGGACCTTTGGCGAAGAGGTTATGGTCGAGCCCTACATCCGCGGACTGGAGCTGGCGGTCGCCGTCATGGGTGAGGGCAAATGGTCCGAGAGCCCTGGCGGTAACCGATATTCGCTCGTCCACAGGTTTTTACGACTACGAAGCCAAGTACTCCGAGGGGGGGTCCATCCACGTCTTGCCGGCCCCAATCCCCGATGGCGTAAGGGATAGGGCCATGCGCATGGCCGAGCTGGCGCACACAGCTCTTGGTTGCCAAGGTGTAACCCGATCTGACTTCCGTTATGACGACATTAACGACCTTCTGGTCCTTCTAGAGGTCAACACGCAGCCTGGCATGACACCGACTTCGCTCGCCCCCGAGCAAGCCGACCACGTTGGGATTTCGTTTGATCAACTAGTGCTCTGGATGGTGGAGGACGCTTATGCCCGCTGTAGTGCGGGGGGGATCGCCTAAGCCTAGGCGCCCTCGGGCCGAAGCGCCCGCAAGTCCGAAGAAGACGGGTTCGGCTTCGCGCAACGCCGCGAAGCCGGCCGCGAAGTTGCGCGCCGCCAAGGGCGTGGGTTTGTCGCCCGCGTTCGCATTGGGGGTCGCCGGCGCGGCTCTCGGGCTTGGGCTTGTGGTGATGCTCGCGACCGGCCATCGGGCCGAGCGCCTCGTCACGGCTGCGCGCCAGGGCGTGGACAGCGAGTTCGCGACCGCCGGGTTCAAGCTCAGGACCGTGCACATCCAGGGCGCCTCCGGGCCTGCCCAGGCCGACATCATGCGCGCTTCGGGCCTCTATCTCGACCAGCCGACCCTGGGCCTGAGCCTTGCCGACATCCGCCAGCGCGTGGAGACGGTGGGCTGGGTCAAGGAAGCCAAGGTCGTGCGGCTGCTGCCCGACACCGTGGTCATCGCCGTCAAGGAACGCCCTGCCATCGCCGTGTGGCAGAGCGGCGGCCGCATGCGGGTCATCGACGCCGAGGGGCGGGTGATCTCCGAGGCGGACGCCGCGCGTTTCCCGCAGTTGCCGCTGGTGGTGGGGCAGGGCGCCGATCAGGCCGCCGGCGCCATCCTGCCTGCCGTCGCGGCCCGTCCGCGTCTGCGCGATCGGCTTGAAGCGATGGTGCGCGTCGATGATCGCCGCTGGGATCTGCGCCTGAAGGACGGCTCGCTGATCCAGCTACCGGCGATCGACGAAGAATCCGCGCTGATTCAACTGGATCAGTTGGACCAACGCCAACGAATCCTGGATTTGGGGTTTGCGCGTATTGATCTGCGCGACCCCGAGATGGTGGCGATAAGACCCCGCGACGCGGCTCTGCCTGGGCAGACCGTGGCCGGTGGGGCGTGAACGTGATGGTTTTGAGGTGACGATAGCGATGTCGCGACTGGAGGATCGAAAGCAGGCCCGTGATGGCTTGAAGGCGACGCTTGTGCGTCAGCCGGCCTTCGCTGCTGTCGATCTGGGCGCTTCCAAGGTCACGTGCTTCATCATGAAGGCGGACGGGATCCATCGTGACAACCGCACCCTGACCACGGCCGGCGTCGGCTATGTACAGTCGCGTGGCGTGCGCGGTGGAGCGATCGTCAATCTGGACGAGGCCGCCCAGGCCATCGCCCAGGCCGTCGAACGCGCCGAGACCGTGGCCGGCGTCAACGTTCAGGGCGTCAGCGTCTGCACAGCCGGCGGCCAGCTGGCTTCGCATCGCGTCCATACCCAGGTGTCGCTGGGCGCCCGGCCGATCGCCGATGGCGACCTGTCGCGGGCCATCGCTTCGGCTCTGGCCCAGGTCCGCATTCCCGGTCGCAAGCCGATCCACCTGCTGCCGATCGCCTGGTCGGTCGACGGGCAGAAGGGCATTCGGGATCCGCGCGCCATGTTCGGCCGCGCCCTGGGCCTGGAACTGCTGGTCGTCTCGGTCAACGAGAACATCTTCCACACCCTGGCCCACTGCGTTGAACGCGCTCACCTCTCGTTCGAAGGCGTGGTCGCCGCGCCCTTCGCCTCGGCCCTGGCGGCCCTTGAAGAGGACGAGATGGACCTGGGCGCCGTCTGCATCGACATGGGCGGCGGCTCGACCTCGGTGGCGGTGTTCAACAACGGCGCGCTTTGCCACGTCGACAGCCTCGCCGTCGGCGGCGGACACGTGACCCAGGATATCGCCCGCGGCCTGCAGACCTCGGTCGCCGGCGCCGAACGCATCAAGACCCTGCACGGCAGCGCCATCGCCTCGGCCAACGAAGATCGTGAAATGATCGAAGCGCCGCCGCGTGGCGACGATCCGGGCGCTGGCCCGGTCATCGCGCCGCGCAGCCTGCTGAAGGGCATCATCCAGCCGCGCGTCGAAGAGACCCTGGAACTGCTGCGCGAGCGCCTGAAGGCCTCGGGCGCGCCGGTTGAGCCGGGCGCGGGCATCGTCCTGACCGGGGGCGCCAGCCAGCTGGCCGGCGTTCGGGAAGTCGCCGTGCGCGTGTTCGACCGTCCGGTCCGTCTGGGGCGCCCGCGCCGGGTGCCGCATCTGGCCGACGCCGCATCGGGTCCGGCCTTCTGCGCGGCCGCCGGCGTGCTGCACCGCTCGGCCTTTGGTCCCCGCGAAGTGGTGTCGCCCAAGGCCCTGGCCGCGGCCGCCCTGCGCAAGCGCCCGATCGACCCCAACGCTAGCCCGATGGCCAAGGCCGCCGCCTGGTTGCGCGACAACCTTTAACGGTTGTCGGCGCAGCGGCGTTCACCGCGCGCGGTCAAGCTAACAATCCACCGCCAAATAGATCCCAGCGGCGTTCGGTCGCATCAACTGAGAATCCCCAGCGGAACCCTTGGAGTCCCAAGCGATTCTGTTGATGGAGCGCGATTTATGCTCCGGCAGCGCTCGACGTGTCCCCGACTCATATTATGCAGTTAACCGCCGATTAACGATGGTGGTTGTTTTGTTAACCCGATCGTCGAGGCGTTCCCGGCGGTTGATCGCCGGGGTCCTGTTTGACGATTTCGGCGCTTAGGTCGCGAGGGTCCCAATGGCTATTTCTCTTTCCGCGCCACGCACCACTGAACTGAAGCCGCGTATCGTCGTGTTCGGCGTCGGTGGCGCCGGTGGCAACGCCGTCAACAACATGATCGAGGCGGGCCTCGAGGGTGTTGAGTTCGTGGTCGCCAATACGGACGCTCAACAGCTCCAGTTCGCCAAGACCGACCGCCGCATTCAGCTGGGCGTGCAGGTCACGCAGGGCCTGGGCGCCGGCGCCCACCCCGAAGTGGGCATGAGCGCGGCGGAGGAAAGCTTCCCGAGATCGGCGAGCACCTCGACGGCGCTCACATGGTCTTCATCACCGCCGGCATGGGCGGCGGCACCGGCACCGGCGCTGCGCCGATCATCGCCAAGTGCGCCCGCGAGCGCGGCATCCTGACGGTCGGCGTGGTCACCAAGCCCTTCCACTTCGAGGGGCGTCACCGCATGCGTCTGGCCGACGCCGGCATCGGTGAGCTGCAGCGCTATGTCGACACCCTGATCGTCATTCCGAACCAGAACCTGTTCCGCGTCGCCAACGAGCGCACCACCTTCGCCGAAGCCTTCGGCATGGCCGATCAGGTCCTGCACTCGGGCGTTCGCTCGATCACCGACCTGATGGTCCTGCCGGGCCTGATCAACCTCGACTTCGCCGACGTCCGCACGGTCATGACCGAAATGGGCAAGGCGATGATGGGCACCGGCGAGGGCGCCGGTGAAGACCGCGCCCTGATGGCCGCCCAGAACGCCATCGCCAACCCGCTGCTGGACGAAGTCTCGCTGAAGGGCGCCAAGGCCGTGCTGGTCAATGTGACCGGCGGCATGGACATGACGCTTCTTGAAGTTGACGAAGCCGCCAACGCGATCTCGGATCAGGTTGATCCGGAAGCCAACATCATCTTCGGCGCGGCCTTCGATCCGTCGCTGGAAGGCGTGATCCGCGTCTCGGTGGTCGCCACCGGCATGGACGGCGCCTCCATCGCTCAGATCGAGCCCAAGCCCGTCGCCCGCAACACCACGGCGGCGCCGCTGATCGCTGAAACCGCCCGTCCGGCGCCGCAGCCAGAGCCCGCCCAGCGCGTCTCCTCGCGCTATGAGGCTCGCCCGATGGACCGTCCTTCGGCCCAGCCCACCTCTTACGCGCCCGAGCCCGCCTATGAGCCCGAGCCGGAGATTGTCGCCGAGCGCCGCAGGCCGACCTCTACTACCAGGAGCCCGCTGTCGCCGAGGTGCAGCAGCCGGAACCGCGCATCACCCAGCCCGCGCCGCGCACCGTCACGCGCATCGTCGATCCGCTGGTCGACGACGCTGATGACGCGCCGCTCTACACCGAGCAGCACTATGACGACCGCCGTCCTCAGAAGTCCGGTGGCTGGATGAGCCTGTTCGGCGGTGGCCGCCAACGGTACGATCAGCAGCCCGCGCAACAGCCGCAGGCTCGCACCACCTCCAGCGTTCGTCCGGCCATGCAGCCGCTCGAGTCGCAGCAGATCGACGAAGGCGAGGATCTGGAGATACCTTCGTTCCTGCGTCGCCTGGCGAACTGAAAAGCTCGATAGGCTCGTGAACTTCGAAACGCCCCGGAGGAAACTCTGGGGCGTTTTGCGTTGATCCTCACTCAAGGGGATGGATTGCTATATCGTGCCAATATCGCCTGAGAACCGGTCACGATGAAGCTCACCCGCGCCGATCGCAAGATTCTGCAGATCCTCCAGGAGGACGGCAAGATCTCCAATGTCGACCTGGCCGAACGGGTCGGGCTGTCACCCAGCCCCTGCCTGCGGCGTGTCAAGCAACTGGAGGCGTCGGGCCTTATCTCGGGCTATGTCGCCCTGCTGGATCGCCGCAAGGCCAGCCTGGATCTGCTGGCCTATGTCGAGGTGCAGGTCGATCGCCACAGCGAGACCGCCGCTGAAGCCTTCAAGGAAGCCGTGTTGCGCGAACCCCTGGTGGTCGGCTGCTACGCCATGACTGGCGGCTACGACTATCTGCTGCGCGTTGTGGCGCCCAATCTGGACGCCTATGCCGACTTCACCATGAAGCGCCTGCTAAAGATGCCCGCCGTCAAAGGCATCCAGTCCAGCTTCGTGCTGGATACGATCAAGGACTCGCCCGCTCTGCCGCTTGACTACATCGACTGACCGACGGGGTTAGGGGCGCTGAGTGCGAGGTCGATATTGGCATAATATGACGATGATGCGGGTTATGTCGGTCATCATCGACAGGTTCTGACTTTCCTCTCACGCTATCCTGACCGCTGTTCATTCGAGGAGCGGTAGTCATGCTGGTTGTGGACCAAAAGCCCCTCGCGTCCGCGACGCCGTCGCCCATCCGCGCCGCGCTGGAGACCGTCCAGGCCTATAAGGCCGGCATGACTCTGGCCGAGGCGGGGCGTCGCGCGGGCCGCAGCGATCTGGCGAAACTGGCGAGCAACGAGAATTTGCTGGGCGCCAGCCCCACGGTCGCCGGCGCCGTTCAGGCGGCCCTGGCCTCTCCCGAGATCTACCCCGACCCCTACTGCGAGACCCTGCGCGACGCGCTGGGCTTGCGTCTGGCGGTCGATCCGGCCCGCATCGTGGTGTCGCCTGGGTCCGAAGCCCTGATCGACTACCTGTTCCGCGCCGTGATCGCGCCGGGCGAGACGATCCTGATGTCGACCCCGACCTTTCCGGCCTACGAGATCTTCGCCAGATGCGCCGAGGCGACCATCGTCGACGTCCCGCGCCTGGCCAACTTCGACCTTGACGTCGAAGCCTTCAAGGTGGAGGCCGCCAAGGGCCCCAAGCTGCTGGTCCTGTGCACGCCCAACAACCCGACCGGCAACGCCCTGACCGGCGTCGACATCGGCGAGATCCTGGCGGTCACCCCGCGCTCGACGATGGTCTTCGTCGACGAGGCCTATCGCGAGTATCACGAGGCCTTCAACACCTTCGCCCTGCTGGAGGCCTGGGGTGGTCCCTGGGTTTCCGCCCGCACCTTCTCCAAGGCCTATGGCCTGGCCGGCATGCGGGTGGGCTACGGGATCGCCTCCTCTGCCGAACTGGTCGGCTATCTGGACCGCCTGCGCCCGCCCTTCAATGTCACGGCCATCTCGCAGGCCGCGGCTCTGGCCGCCTTGGCCGATGTCGAGCACCTCGAACGGACCGTCGCCCTGACCATCGCCGAGCGAGGTCGGGTTGAGGCCGCACTCGACGCCATGGGTGTCGAACGCACCAGCAGCCAGGCCAATTTCGTCTTTCTGCGTTCGCCGGCGGGACCTCAGGCGACGACCGACCGTTTGCTTCGGGAAGGGCTTATCATTCGCCCGACGCCCGTTGCCGGCGGCTGGGTCCGCATCACCATAGGCCGTCCGGCCGACAATGACCGCCTGATCGCCGCCCTGCCGGCGGCGCTGGCTCGCTGAGTTCTGGGAGACACGTCCATGGCCATGACCCCCGAAAACCCGCTCGGTCTCGACGGCTTCGAGTTTGTCGAGTTCACCAGCCCCGATCCGGCCGCCATGAAGGCGCTGTTCGAGGCCCTGGGTTTCGTGCCCGCCAGCAAGCACCCGACCAAGGCCGTGACCCGCTACAAGCAGGGCCGGATCAACCTGCTGGTCAACGAGGAGGCCACCGGTCAGGTCGCCGAGTTCCGAGCCGCCCACGGCCCGTCGGCCAACGGCATGGCCTTCCGCGTCGGTGACGTCGAGGCCGCCTATGCGGAGGCGTTGAAGCGCGGCGCGGTCGCCGCCGACGCCGGCAAGGCCGTCCTGGGCGAGGGCGCTCGCGTGTTGGAGGGCATCGGCGGCTCGATGCTGTATCTGGTCGAGCGCCACGGCGATCTGGGCACGGTCTATGACAGTTGGGACCAGATTCCGGGCGCGGCGCTGGCCGAGGCCAAGAACAATGTGGGCCTGGATCTGCTCGACCACCTGACCCACAACGTCAAGCGTGGCCAGATGCGCACCTGGTCGACCTTCTATCGCGATGTCTTCGGCTTCGAGGAGCAGAAGTATTTCGACATCAAGGGCCAGGCCACGGGCCTGTTCAGCCAGGCGATGATCGCCCCCGACAAGGCCATCCGCATCCCGCTGAACGAGAGCCAGGACGACCAGAGCCAGATCGAGGAGTTCATCCGTCAGTACAATGGCGAGGGCATCCAGCATCTGGCCCTGACCACGCCGGATATCTATGAGACCGTCGAGAAGCTGCGCGCCCGGGGCGTGAAGCTGCAGGACACCATCGAGACCTATTACGAGCTGGTCGACAAGCGCGTGCCCGGTCACGGCGAGGACCTTGAGCGCCTGCGCAAGAACCGCATCCTGCTCGACGGCAATGTCGGCGAGGAGGGCCTGCTGCTGCAGATCTTCACCGAGAACCTGTTTGGCCCGATCTTCTTCGAGATCATCCAGCGCAAGGGCAATGAAGGCTTCGGCAACGGCAACTTCCAGGCCCTGTTCGAGAGCATCGAGCTGGACCAGATCCGCCGCGGCGTGATCACCGTCGAGGCTTGATCAAGGCTGGTGGACGGGAGCCCGTTTCCCGTCCCACAATCCCGCTCTCCCCGGCGAAAGCCGGGGCCCAGGTGAAACCCACCAACCGTCTCGGATGAATCTGGGTCCCGGCCTTCGCCGGGAAGAGCGGAGGTGGGGGAGGACGCACGTGACCAATAGCGACGCGCTCAAGTACCAATCCGGCTTCGGCAATCACTTCGCCACCGAGGCCGTCGCCGGCGCCCTGCCGGTGGGCCAGAACTCGCCGCAGAAGGTTCCGTTCGGGCTTTATGCCGAGCAGCTGTCGGGCACAGCCTTCACCGCGCCGCGACACGAGAACCGCCGCAGCTGGCTCTATCGCCTGCGGCCGAGCGCCGGTCACGGGCGCTATGAGCCCTACGCCCAGCCCACCTTGGCCAGCGGTCCGTTCGAAGCTCCGGTGACGCCCAACCGCCTACGCTGGGACCCCATCGCGGTTCCTGAAACGCCGACCGACTTCGTCGACGGCCTGCTGACCCTGGCCGGCAATGGCGATGTCGCGACGCACGCCGGGATCGGCATTCACCTGTATCTGGCTAACACGTCCATGAAGGACCGCGTGTTCCAGAACGCCGATGGCGAGCTGCTGATCGTGCCGCAGCTGGGCGTGCTCACGATCGTCACCGAGCTGGGCGTGCTGACCGCCGGTCCGGGCGAGATCGCCCTGATCCCGCGTGGCGTCCGTTTCCGCGTCGAGGTCGAAGGACCCTCGCGGGGCTATGTCTGCGAGAACTATGGCGCGCCCTTCAAGCTGCCGGACCTGGGACCGATCGGCTCGAACGGCTTGGCCAATCCCCGCGATTTCGAAACGCCGGTCGCAGCGTTCGAGGATGTCGAGGCCCCGACGGAGGTGATCCAGAAATTCCAGGGCGGACTGTGGGCCAGCCAGTGGGATCACAGCCCGCTGGACGTGGTGGCCTGGCACGGCAACTTCGCGCCCTGCAAATATGATCTGAGCCGCTTCAACACGATCAATACGGTCAGTTTCGATCATCCCGATCCATCGATCTTCACGGTGCTGACCTCGCCCAGCGAGATCTCGGGCACGGCCAACTGCGACTTCGTGATCTTTCCGCCGCGCTGGATGGTGGCCGAGCACACGTTCCGTCCGCCGTGGTTCCATCGCAACGTGATGAGCGAATTCATGGGCCTGGTGCACGGCGCCTATGACGCCAAGGCCGGCGGGTTCTCGCCGGGCGGCGCCAGCCTGCACAATGCGATGAGCGATCACGGCCCCGACCTGGCCAGTTGGCGGGGGGCGACCGAGGCCGAGCTCAAGCCCCACAAGATCGAGAACACCCTGGCCTTCATGTTCGAAAGCCGATGGGTGATCCGCCCCACGCGATTTGCTCTGGAGCATTCGTCGCTTCAGGCGGACTATGACGCCTGCTGGTCGGGCTTCCCAAGGCCGTCCTGCCATAACCATAACGATAAAGAGGAAGCGCCCATGAAGCTCGCGTCTCTCAAAGGCGGCCGGGACGGCCGGCTGGTGGTGGTCTCCAACGACCTGGCCTGGTTCACGGACGCGGCGACCATCGCCCCGACGATGCAGGCGGCGATGGATGACTGGGGACATTGCGAGCCTCTGCTGCGTGGCCTGGCCGAAAGCCTGGAGCACGGCGCGGTGCCCAAGGAGCGCTTCCACGAGCATGACGCCGCCAGCCCGCTGCCGCGCGCCTATCAATGGCTGGACGGCTCGGCCTATGTGAACCACGTGCAGCTGGTCCGTCAGGCGCGGGGCGCCGAGATACCCGAGACCTTCTGGACCGATCCGCTGATGTACCAGGGCGCATCGGACGGCTTTCTGTCGCCGCGCGAGGATATCCCGCTGGCCGAGGCCGCCTGGGGCTGCGACCTGGAAGGCGAGATCGCCGTCATCGTGGGCGACGTGCCGTTGGGCGCGACCCGGGAAGAGGCCCTGGCCGAGATCCGGCTGGTCATGCTGTGCAACGACGTCAGCTTGCGCAATCTGATCCCCGCCGAGCTGGGCAAGGGGTTCGGCTTCGTCCAGTCCAAGCCCGCCAGCGCCTTTTCGCCCGTCGCCGTGACGCCGGCCCTGCTGGGCGAGGCCTGGAAGGACGGCAAGCTGCACGGCGCCCTGCTGGTCGGGCTGGACGGCGAGGACTTCGGCAAGGCCGACGCGGGCGTCGACATGACCTTCGACTTCGGGACCCTGGTGGCGCACGCCGCCAAGACCCGCGCCCTGTCGGCCGGCACGATCGTCGGCTCGGGCACGGTGTCGAACCGGGGCGCCGATGGCGGACCGGGCCGGGCGATCGCCGACGGCGGCGTCGGCTATTCGTGCCTGGCCGAGCTGCGCACGGTCGAGACGATCCTGCACGGCGCGGCCAAGACGCCGTTCCTGCTGCCCGGCGACACCGTCCGCATCGAGATGAAGGACGCCAAGGGCCATTCGATCTTCGGAGCCATCGAGCAGACGGTCGAGCGGATTTGAGCGACGAGACGATCCCCGCCGGCCCCGCCAGTCTTGCTGGGCGGGTCTGGGCGACGCCGGCTGGGGTGAATCTCGGACCTCTGGAGCTGATCGCCGAAGGCCTGGCCCGCAACTTCGTGCTGCAGATCGGCGACAATCGCTTTCATGGGTTTGTGGTTCGACGAGGCGAGCAGGCGTTCGGCTATGTCGACCGCTGCCCGCATGCCGGCCTGCCGCTGGCGCAACAGCTGGATCAGTACCTGGCCCCCGACGGCGACCTGATCGTCTGCGCCTGGCATGGGGCGATGTTCACGGTGGAGGAGGGCGTCTGCGTTGGCGGACCCTGCGTGGGGCGCCGTCTGACGCCCTGGCCTGTCGAGGTTCGCGAGGGGCGGATCCTAACCGCATAGCTCAAAGCGCTTGTCATCCCGGCCGCAGCGAAGCGGAGAGCCGGGACCCAGGGGCAATCGCATCGCGGCGGCCCCTGGGTCCCGGATAGCCTCTACGAGGCTTCCGGGATGACAAGTTGTATCAAGCCTGGGCCACCGCCCGTTCCTTCATGTGCTTGACCATGCCGATCGCGGCCAGGGCGTAGACAACGACGCCCAGGCGTAGAAGCACAGCGAGACGATGATGCCCTGCTGGCTGGAATGGGCCAGCACGGTGCGGCAGTGGGTCACAACCTCAGCCGGTGAGCCCTTGGGGGCGACGCCGCCGGGGCAGCTGGCCGCGAAGCTGGGGCCGTGCTCGGCGCCGAACGATCCGACCAGGGTCGAGACCAGGCCGCCGGCATTGGGGTTGTTGAAGTTGAACTGGGCCAGGTGGTCGATCAGCCAGCCGGTGAAGACCGGTCCGCCGCCCAGGGCGATCAGGTTCAGGAAGAAAAACAGGATGGCCGTGGCCGTGGCGCGGCGACGGGGATCGACCGAGTTCTGAACCACGCCGAAGGTCGGGGCCAGATAGACATAGTGGAAGATGCCCGGGACCAGCAGGATCATCGCCGTGGTCTGCCAGGTGGGCTGCAGATAGGCCGCGATATAGATCGGCGTGCAGATCGTCAGGCCGATGGCGGGCGTCAGGGCGTACCATTTGGCGCTGCGCTTGCCGGCCCAGTCGCTCAGGAAGCCGCCGACCAGGGTACCGACCCCGGCCGAGAAGCCGCCGATCAGGCCGGTGATCAGGCCCACCTGGGCCAGGCCCAGGCCGAAATTGCGGACGAAATACGAGGGCACGAAGGCGCCCGAGCCATAGGAGCCGAACGAAGCGATGGTCACACCCAGCACCATGTGCAGGACGGGCCACTTGCCGAACAGAATCTTGATGACCGCGCCGATCTCGCGAAACTCGCTGGTCAGCGAGAAGGGCGGCTTGGGCGGTTCGACCACGACGTCCTCGGCCTCCAGCGGGTGTTCCTTGGCCTCGGAATGGCCGCGCGGGGGCTCCTTGATCACCAGCTTGACGATCACGGCCAGCAGGATGCCCGGCAGGCCGACGATCACGAAGGCGACGCGCCAGGAAAACTCCTGGGCCAGCCAGCCGCCGGCCACGGCGCCAAACATGGTGCCCAGGGGAATGCCGAACGAGTAGATCGACAGGGCCGTGGCCCGTTGCTTGGGCGCGTAATAGTCGCTGATCAGCGAGTGCGATGGCGGCGAGCAGCCGGCCTCGCCGACCCCGACGCCGAAGCGATACAGCGCCAGCTGGGCGAAGCTGGCGGCGCTGCCGCACAGGGCGGTGAAGCCTGACCAGATCACCAGCGAGACCGAGATGATCGTCACCCGGTTCCAGCGCTCGGCCATCCGGGCGATGGGGATGCCCAGCAGGGTGTAGAGGAGGGCGAAATACAGCCCGCCCAGCAGGCCGAGCTGGGTGTCGGTCAGTTTCAGGTCGACCTTGATGGCCTGACCGATGGTGGCGATGATCGTCCGGTCGATGAAATTGAAGGTGTAGGTGGCGAGCAGCAGCCCCAGCACCGAGGCCTTGTAGCCGTTAGAATACAGCGGTTTGACACCGCCGGACGCAATCGCGTCAGCCATCCTGACTCTCCCTTCAAACATTTGTTCTAATTCTTGAGGGGACTGTAGACGTAAGGGAATGCGGAGCGCCAGAGGGGAAATTGGGGGCACGGCCACTGGCCCCCTACGGGCTGCTGCGCAGCCGTCTTCCCCCGTAGGGGGAAGATGGGATCGCCGCCCTTCATCTTCCCCCTCCGGGGGAAGACGACCGCGTCAGCGGTCCGTAGGGGGCAAGTGTCAGCGACCTCGCGCCGAAGCTGCGATGGTGATGGGAAGGGTCGCGGAGCGTCCGGGCCTCGCCCGGAATGTGTGAGTTCTAAGTACCGTTTCGACGAAGACGAACGCTCCGCGTGATCGTTATCCCTCTGGCCGGGGCGCGCGGGTCTCGTTCAACCCTTCACCCCCATCCGGGCGCTCCTCCTCGCGACGGACCCAGCCTTGGGCTGCAGCCACGCCGATTCCGGAGGACCCGGAACGTACCTTCGGACGGGCGGGGACCTCCGACGAGAGTTCCCCGATGGACAGGTTTACGTCCTCTGTCCTCGTTTAAGCCCAGCCCGGTCCCGCTCACGCGACTCCGGTGGCCCCGCTCGATCACCCCTGACAGCCGCCTCTGGTCGCCGGCCGGACGCCCTTCCCGTGCTGTCAGGTGAGATTGATTATGCGGGCGGTTTCAGCGCGGAGGATTGGCGCGATCAACTATTTTACAAGCCGTTGATCAGGCTTGGGTTTGGTCTGGAAAGTACGGGGATAGAGCGCCGTCTATCCCCGTGGTCCTTGGCGATCAGGCCACCATGTCCTCGCGGATCGTCTTGCGCGCCTGCCAGAACAGCGCGAACGACACCAGGCCCAGCATGGCCGAGATGATCAGCGCCCAGCGCACGCCCTCGGCCTCGCCCAGGCCGACCGGGCCGGCCAGCACGTCGCTCAGAGCGCCGACGGCGACGGGGCCCAGGCCCAGGCCGATCAGGTTGATGACGAACAGCAGGACGGCCGCGGCCGTGGCGCGCATGTGGGGTTCGACGATGCTTTGGGCCGTGGCGTAGACCGGGCCGTACCATAGCGTTCCGAGCAGCAGCGGCACGGCCAGCAGGAACAGGGCCGGCATGATGGTCGGCAGGTTGATGGACACGATGTAGAACGGAATGCCCAGCAGCGAGGCGATCGCCGGCACCACGACATAGGCGCGCAGGTCCCTGGCCCCCAGCCTGTCGGCCAGCAGGCCGCCCAGCCAGGCGCCGATGACGCCGGCCGTGCCGCCGATCAGGCCCAGGGCCAGGCCCAGGAAGCCCGCCGACTTCAGGCCGAACAGCGCCGCCAGGCTGGCCAGTTCGGCGGTATGGTTGCGGAAGAAGAACGAGGCCGCGAACGGCGCCTGGCCATAGCCGATGAAGGCCTTGATCGAGGCGGCCAGGGCCACCAGCCAGAAGGTCTTCTTGGCGGCCAGAACCGCCAGGGCCGCGCCGAAGCTGATCTGCTGGGCGGCGCGGGCGGCGATGTCGGCGGCCAGTTGCCGGCGCGGCTCGGAACAGGTAGAAGGCCGCGACCAGGGCGAAGACGAACCCCGGGCGCGCCGGCCACCATGAACGCCACGCGCCAGCCGTAGGCGTCGGCCACCAAGCCGCCCATGGCCATGCCGGCCAGGGTGCCCAGCGGCGTGCCGATTGAATAGAAGGCGATCGAGCTGGCCCGCTTTTCCTTGGGCACATAGTCCATGATCAGCGAGTGGGCGGGCGGTGTGCAGCCGGCCTCGCCGACGCCCACGCCGATGCGGGCCAGGATCAGCTGCCAGAAGTTCTGGGCGAAGCCGCACAGCACGGTGAAGGCGCTCCAGGCCGCCACCGAGGTCCCGATGATGAACGGCCGGTTCTTGCGTTCGGCGAGGCGGGCGATCGGGATGCCCAGCACCGTGTAGAAGATGGCGAAGGCCAGGCCGCTCATCATGCCCAGCTGCCAGTCGGCCAGGCCCAGGTCGCGCTTGATCGGCTCGGCCAGGATATTGACCACCTGCCGGTCCAGGAAGTTCAGGGTGTAGATGATCAGCAACACCCAAAGGGCGTAGCGACGATAGGCCGTCGAGACGGGGTTGATGACCGGCGACGGTGCAGCCGTGTCCGACATGAGCGCGCTCCCTCAAACAATTGTTCTAATCGTTGTCCCGACTTTAGACGCACGCTAAGCGGGATGACCACCCCATCCGTCCTGGAAGGTTCGCCCATGGAACTGATCATCGGCACCAAGCTCTGGTCCACCTGGTCTATGCGCCCCTGGCTGGCGCTGAAGCGCGCGCGGGTCCCGTTCACCGAGACCCTGGTCGAGCTGCGACAGGCCGAGATCACCGCGGCGGCGCTGGCCAGACGCTCGCCCAGCGCCCTGGCGCCGGCGCTGAAGGTCGGTGATCTGGTGATCTGGGACTCGCTGGCGATCTGCGAGTACCTGGCCGAGACCTTTCCCGACGCCAGGCTGTGGCCCGAGGATCCGGCCCTGCGCGCCCTGGGCCGTTCGGCGGCCAGCGAAATGCACGCGGGCTTTCAGGCGCTGCGGAGCGAATGCCCGATGGCGCTGGACGAGACGCCTCGTCAGGTCGAGCTCTCCGAGGCCGTCCAGAAGAACGTGCGCCGGATCACCACGCTGTGGAACGATCTGCTGACCCGTTCGGGCGGGCCGTTCCTGCTGGGCGACTGGTCGATCGCCGACGCCTTCTACACGCCCGTGGCCACGCGCTTCCGGACCTATGGGATCGCCCTGGCCGACCATGGCGACCTCGGCGCGGCCCAGGCCTATGCCGAGCGGCTGCTCAAGACGCCTGAATATCTGGAGTGGGAGCGGGGCGCTTTGGCCAGCTAGTCGCGCGCCAAGCGTTCCAAGCTCGCCGAGAACCGCGCTTCCAGACCTGTGGGTTTGTAATCGAGCTGGGCGTCGCGCGAGCCGCTGAGCCCCATGGCGATCAGGCGGGATCCAAAGCCGCTGCGCGTCGGCGGCGTCAGGACCGGTCCCCCGGACTCTCGCCAGCGGATCACGAAGCGATCGCCCGCAGGGTCTTGGAGGATGTCCCAATCGACGTGGACCCGGCCCGTCTCGGTCGACAGGGCCCCGTATTTCGCGGCGTTGGTGGCCAGTTCGTGCAGCAGCAGGGCCAGCGACAGGGTGGCGTTCGAGGCCAGAAACACGTCCGGACCGTCCACGACGAACTGGTCGCGGCCGTTGTGGAGCTCCAGCATCGGTTTGACCACGGACCGCACCGAGGCGGGCTGCCACTGGCTCTCCAGCAGCACATTGTGCGCGTGGCCCAGCGCTACCAGGCGGTCTTCGAACGCGTGGACCACGTCCCGATCCTCGACCCGCTTCAGGCTCTGGGAGGCGATCGCCTGCACCATGGAAATGGTGTTTTTCACCCGGTGGCTGAGTTCGTTGTTCAGCAGCTCTTGCCGCGCCAGCCCTTCGGCCCGCGCCTTTTCGCTGGTCACCCTGTCGGTGGTCTCGTTGGTGATGCACAGCACGCCGACGACCGCGCCGGTCTCGTCGCGGACAGGCGTGTAGGAAAAGGTCCACCAGGTCTCTTCCGCAACGCCCTGACGGGCCATCGGAACGAACAGGTCGACGAGGCGGGAGCTCTCGCCAGCCTCGGCCTTGACGAAGAGGGCCTCCACGCTGGGCCAGGCGTCGGCCCACAGGTCTTCGAACCGCGCGCCCATCGCCGCCGGCAGACGGGGGCCCAGGATCGGCGCATAGGCGTCATTGAACAGGAAGGTGCGGTCCTGGCCCCACACCAGATACATCGACTCCGGCGAGTTGAGCATGGTGCTGGCGACGATCTGAAGCGCTGGAGGCCAGGCGTCACGGGGGCCGAGGCTATGTCGATCCCAATCCACGGCGTTGATGAGGTCGGCGACCCGTCGCAATAAAGACATCCTTCAGCCAGGCCGCTCGTCGTCGACCCGCGTGTATTCGCAGGACAAGGTGGGGAATTTACGACCCCGAAAGATTTGCTGCAATTGCCGCAATAGCCGGAATTGATCGTGTCGGGGGATATCACACCCCCGTTCACGATTAACCGGGATTCACCATGCCTCGCGACCCGGCTTTAACCAAGCAGCGCCATTGTTGTTTCGAAACGGGATTGGAATGGACATGGCGCAGCACGTCGAAACCCTGGTGATCGGAGCGGGCCCCGCGGGCCTCACCACCGCTTACACCCTGGCCAAGGCCGGGCGGGGCGTGACGGTGCTGGAGATGGACCCGGTCTATGTCGGCGGCATCAGTCGCACGGTCGACTACAAGGGCTTCAAGTTCGACATCGGCGGCCACCGGTTCTTCTCGAAGAGCAAGGAAGTGGTCGATCTCTGGAATGAGATCCTGCCCGACGACTTCATCGACCGGCCGCGCCTGTCGCGCATCTATTACCGCGAGAAGTTCTACGCCTATCCGCTGAAGGCCTTCGAGGCCCTGGGCAATCTGGGTGTCTGGACCGCGACCAAGTGCATGGCCTCGTTTGGCTGGGCCAAGTTCAAGCCGATCAAGGCGCCGACCACCTTCCACCAGTGGGTGCGCAACCAGTTCGGCGAGAAGCTGTTCTCGATCTTCTTCAAGACCTACACCGAGAAGGTGTGGGGCATGAGCTGCGACGAGATTTCGGCCGACTGGGCCAGCCAGCGCATCAAGGGCCTGGACCTGGCCGCCGCCATCATCGACGGCGTCAAGCGCTCGCTGGGTATCCGTCCCAAGGCCTCGGCCGAGGGCGCGCCCAAGACCCTGATCGAAAGCTTCCGCTATCCCCGCAAGGGCCCCGGCATGATGTGGGAGGCCTGCGCCGAAAAGATCACCGCTCTGGGCGGCGTCATCCACATGGGCCGCAAGGTCGATGGCCTGCACTATGACAAGATCGCCAAGCTGTGGACCCTCAGCGTCACCAGCAGCGACGGCAAGACCGAGATCTACACCGCCGAAGACGTGGTCTCCTCGGCCCCTTTGCGCGAGCTGATGCAGGCGGTGTCGCCCACCCCGATCAGCCTGTTCCACGCCGGCGAGCTGATGTACCGCGACTTCATCACCGTGGTGCTGATGGGCAAGCCGCAGAAGGAACTGCCCGACAACTGGATCTATATCCACGACCCGTCGGTGAAGGTGGGCCGGGTGCAGAACTTCCGCTCGTGGTCGCCCGAGATGATCCCCGACGGCGTCTCGACCTGCCTGGGCCTGGAATATTTCTGCTTCGAGGGCGACGGCCTCTGGATTTCCAGCGACGAGGACCTGGTCGCCCAGGCCAAGCGCGAGATCGCCAAGATCGGCCTGATGAACCCCGACGAGGTCTATGACGCCTGCGTGGTGCGCCAGCACAAGGCCTACCCCGTTTATGACGACGCCTATGCCGAGCACATCAAGATGATCCGCCTGGATCTGAAGATGCACTTCCCGGGCCTGCATCTGGTCGGCCGCAACGGCATGCACAAGTACAACAATCAGGACCACGCCATGATGACCGGCCTGCTGACGGCCGAGAACATCATCGCCGGCGAGACGATCCACGACGTCTGGGACGTCAACGAGGACGCCGAATATGGCGAGGCCGGCGTCTCGGGCGCTCGTGAGGCCCTGAGCAGCGTCCGCGCCGTGCCGCAGAAGGTCGCCGCCTGAGCATGAGCCTGGTTCTAGACCTCTGGCGCCGCCTGCCGGTGGGGTTGCGGGAGCTGGGCCTCTACGGCCTGGCCAGCGCCGCCGCCCTGGCGGTGGACTGGGGTCTGCTGGTGGTGCTGACCGACCTGGGCGTCGACTACCGCGTCGCCACCGCGATCGGCTTTTCCGCCGGCATCGCCGTGACCTATCTGCTGAGCATTTCGGTGGTGTTCCGCCATCGCCCGGTCGCCGATCGCCGCCGCGAGTTCGTCGGCTTTCTCGGCGTCGGGCTGGCCGGTCTGGTCCTGACCCAACTGCTGATGATCCTGTGGGTCGAGCGGCTGGGCCTGGAGCCCGGCCTGGCCAAGATTCCGACGGCGGGGATCGTCTTCATCTTCAATTTCACGGTCCGCCGGGCGCTGCTGTTCCGCGCGCCCGAGGCCGACAACGCCGCGCCTTGACCGCCCGGCTGCGCGCGGGGCTGGAACGGCTGGGGCAGGGGCCCTGGCTGGCGCTCGTCGCCACGGCGGCGCTGTTCGCCCTCAGCCGCGCCTATCAGGGCGTGCGCCACGACGCCCGCCTCTATGTCGGCGACGCCCTGGCCAAGCTTGATCCCGCGGGAGTCGGGCGCGACCTGATGTTCGTCCATGACGGTCAGTTCGGGTTCAGCCTCTACACACCGCTGCTGGGCCGGCTGGTCGGCGCCCTGGGCTTGGCCAACGCCTCGCTGATCACCGTCGCCGCCACCATTGTCCTCTGGTTCGCGGGGCTGGTCCTGCTGACTCGCGCCCTGACCGCCGGTCGGTCGCCCGCTGTGCGCTGGGCGGTGCTGGTCTTCGTGATCGCCCTGCCGCCGTTCTATGGACCGCTGAACGTCATCAGCTTCGGCGAGCCCTTCGCTGTGCCCCGGGGGCTGGCCGAGGCCGCAGGTCTGGCCGGCATGGCGGCCTATCTGGCGGGCCGGCGGATCACCGCCCTGGCCCTGTTCGCAGCGGGCATGCTGTTCCACCCGATCATGGGCCTGTGCGGTCTGGCCGCCGTCTATCTGGCCCTGTGCCTGGAGGATCGCCGCTGGCTGATCCCGGGCCTGGCCGGCGGCGTCGCGGTGCTGGCGGCGGCCGCCCTGGGCCTGCCGGTCGCAAGCCGCCTGCTCACCGTGATGGACCCGACCTGGCGCCATCTGGTCGAGGCGCGCAGCCCGATCCTGTTTCCTTCGCTGTGGCCCCTGCAGACCTGGACCCGGTTGGCCGTCCACGCCGCCACCCTGGCGATCGGCGCCAGCCTGCTGCAAGGCCGCGCCCGCACCCTTGCGCTGGGCGCGCTGGCGGCCGGCCTGATCGGCGTCGTCGCTGTGGCGGTGCTGGGCGACCAGCTCTCGCTGCTGCTGATCCTGCAAGTCCAGCCCTGGCGGATGCTGGAGCCCGTGGCCCTGCTGGCCGCCGCGTCCCTGGCCCTGTGCGTGATCGACCTGCCGCGACGCGGGCCGGCCGGCCTGCTGGCCCTGGCGGCTCTGGTCATCGGATGGCTGTTCATGAACCTGGGCGTGAGCGGGATCACTGCCGCCGGCGCCGCCCTGGCCCTGGCCTGGCTGGACCTCCGCGTCGCCTGGAGCGCGCCCGGGCGGGTTCGGATGGCCGCGCTGGGCGTTCTGGGCCTGTCGGTTCTTGTCTATGCACTGGTGCAGGGCGCTGCCTTGGCCGCCGCCTTGATCGCCATGCCGCCGGCCTGGCCGTTCAGCGTGGGGCTGGTCTGGAACAGTGGCCTGCCGGGCTTACTGGCCGCTCTCGTCGTCGGTATCTGGGTCGCCCGAGGCTGGGCGAGGCCCAATGCCGCCGTGCTGCTGGGACTGGTCGTGGTGCTGGTCGGCCTGGCGGCGGGGCTCTGGGACGATCGTTCGGCCTATGTGCGCTTCCGCGACCAGGGCGGTGATCGCGCCCTGCGGTCGATGATCGCCTCGCGCCCCGGGGAGGTGCTGTGGCTGGCGGGCGATATGGAGCCCTGGGTCCTGGCCGGTCGGCCCAGCTGGGCCAGCAAGATGCAGGGCGCGGGCGTTGTATTCTCCCGCGAGCTGGCCGTGTCGCTGCAGGCGCGCGTCGAGCGACTGGACAGGATTGGCCTAGTAGGACGCGACTGGACCCTTCCCCTGACCGCCGACGCTTCGCGGCCGCCTTTGCCGACAACCGGGCAGATGGACCGCTTGTGCGCGTTCGACGATGCGCCGGCCTGGGTCGTAACCCCGGTTACTGACCCTGCGACGCTCGACCCGACGCTAGGCGCGACAATCTGGAGTCCGCCCACCCCTTATGCCCTGGAACTGTTTGGGCATGAGGGCGTCGACTGGCTGACCGCATCGCACTACGCCGTGATTCCCTGCGCGGGCGTCAGGTTCCGAGGCTCCTGAGCCTCGAGGTCGTGCGGCGAGCGCAGGGACCGTGCCCCCGCGCAGACGGCGTGCACGAACAGATCGATCAGCCCGATAACGGCCGCGACCGCGAAAATTCCCGATACAAGGACGATCACAGGCGTCATTTCAGCTCTCCCCAGCTGACAGAATGAACCCTGGAAGAGACAGTTTGGTTCCGGTCTGGTACCGCTATCAGTGGGTGCGACTTCGAGCTTCCTATTGACAACGTTGTCACGGATCGAAGGAATGCGCTCGCTCGGTGAAGACAGAGCCCGCGAAGACGGACAGGGAGTGGAAGAATGACAGGCAAGGGTTTCGGCGCGCCTCGGGGCGAGGCGTCGGTGAACAGCGAAGCGAGGGCCGCGCGATGAGCGACGCCGCCATTCCCGCCAAGAAGGCCGGCGGTTTCGGGCTGGCCGTGGTCTATGTGACCTGCCTGTTCTTCATCTGGGCCCTGGTCACCAATCTTCTGGATCCGCTGCTGAAGACCATGAAGACGGTCTTCACCCTGACCCCGGTCGAAGCCAATCTGACGGGCTTTGCCTTCTTCATCGCCTATGGCGTGATGTCGCTGCCCTCTGCGGCGTTCCTGTCCAAGATCGGCTACGCCAAGTCGGTGATGGTGGGCCTGGGCGGTATCGTCGCCGGCTGTTTCATCGCCATCGCCGCAGCCAAGCTGCACACCTTCGGCATCTTCCTGGTCGGCCTGTTCGTGATGGCCTCGGGCGTCACCCTGCTGCAGGTGGCCGCCAACCCGCTGATCGCCTCGATGGGCAAGCCGGAGGATGCGTCCTTCCGCCTGAACCTTTCCCAGGCCTTCAACTCGCTGGGCGCGGCCTGCGGCCTGTGGTTCGGGGCCAACTTCCTGCTCAAGGGCGACATCTTTAAGCATGACGTCGTGATCACCGACGCGCTGCGCGAACAGGCCCTGGGCTTTGTCTCCAACGTCTATCTGGCGATCGGCCTGGGCCTGGCCCTGTTCATCGTCGCGATCTATCTGGTCCGCAACAAGATCACCGAAGCCGCTCCCAAGACCGGCCACTTCGTCAGCCCGTTCTCGGCCCTGACGTCGAAGTGGGCCAATCTGGGCGCGCTCGGCATTTTCCTCTATGTCGGCGCCGAAGTGGCGATCTCGCTGAACCTGCTGCTGTTCATCGAGCAGAGCCACGTGCTGAACATCCCGGCCGAACAGGCCGGCAAGCTGACGACCTTCTACATGGTCTTCGCCATGATCGGCCGTTTCTCCGGCTCGGCCCTGCTGAAGGCGGTGAAGGACTATCTGCTGCTGACGGTGGTGGCCCTGGGCGCCATCGCCCTGTGCCTGGTGGTGATCTTCACCAAGGACATGAACCCCTCGGCCCACACCGGCGTCGTCAACCTGCTGATCGCCCAGGCTCCGCTGACCAGCGGCCTGATCCCGGCCTTCGCGGCGCTGCTGATCGGCCTGTTCAACTCGATCATGTTCCCGACCATCTTCACCCTGACCCTGCAACGGTCCTCGGCGCCCACCTCGGCGACCTCGGGCCTGCTGTGCATGGCCATCGTGGGCGGCGCCTTCCTGCCGCTGATCTTCGGCGCGATCGAACAGGCGACGGGCTCCAAGGCCCTGGCCTTCGCCGCGCCGCTGCTCTGCTACGTCTACGTCCTGTGGTTCTCGTTCGCCGCCAAGTCGGCGCCCGTGCACGAAATCTCCGAAGAGGTTGTCGGCGGTCACTGATCGCAGGCGTCCTGAAGACAGAAGGCCCGCCGGCGTTATCGCGCCGGCGGGCTTCTCTGACCTGGTGACGTCGATCCGCCGCGCCCGTGGCCGCCGAGGCGGCGATAGCTTTCCTAAACCCCGTCTCGGAAAAACCGTGCTGGAAATTCCCACCTTTCCGCACGACATTAGCGTCCAGAACAGGTTTCAGGATCGATCATGGCCGCCGCGACTTCCAAGAACCGCTTCATCAGCGGGTTCGGCTTCCAGGTGCTCATCGCCATGGTCATCGGCCTTGGGCTGGGGCTGCTGGCGCGCGAGCTGGGGCCCGAGAAGGGCCAGGCCGGTTTCGTGCTGGCCGAGACCCTGCGCCAGATCGGCTCGATCTTCGTCCAGCTGTTGCGCACCCTGGTGCCGCCGCTGGTCTTCACCGCCATCGTCGCCAGCATCGCCAATCTGGCGCAGCTGCAGAACGCCGCGCGGCTGGTCTGGCGCACCCTGTTCTGGTTCGCCGTCACCGCCCTGATCGCCGTGCTGATCGGCATCACCCTGGGTCTGGTCCTGCAGCCCGGCCTGCACACCAGCGTCGCGGCTGCCGAGGCCCACGCGCCCAAGACCAACGGCTCGTGGCTCGATTTCCTGACGGGGCTGGTGCCGTCCAACATTCTGGGCCTGACGGCTTCCACCTCGATCAATGACGCCGGAGCGGCCAAGACCTCGCTGTCGTTCAACGTGCTGCAGATCCTGGTGATCTCGCTGGTCACGGGCGTCGCGGCGCTGAAGGCCGGCGAGGCGGGCAAGGGCTTCCTGGCCTTCAACGCCTCGGCCCTGGTGGTGGTGCGCAAGGTGCTGTCGTGGGTGATCCGCCTGACGCCGATCGGCACCATCGGCCTGCTGGGCAACGCGGTGGCGCAATATGGCTGGACCACGCTGGGCCAGCTGGGCGCCTTCACCGGCGCGATCTATGTCGGTCTCGGGCTGGTGCTGTTCGTGGTCTATCCCACCCTGCTGGCGTTGAACGGCCTGAACCCGGTGAAGTTCTTCGCCGGGGCCTGGCCCGCGATCCAGCTGGGGTTCGTGTCGCGCTCGTCGGTCGGCACGCTGCCGGTGACCGAAGCCGTGACCGAGCACAGCCTGGGCGTTCCGCGCGCCTATTCGGCCTTCGCCGTGCCGCTGGGCGCGACCACCAAGATGGACGGCTGCGCGGCCATCTATCCGGCCATTTCTGCGATCTTCGTGGCCCAGTTCTTCGGCCTGCACCTGGGCCTGACCGACTATTTCCTGATCGTCTTCGTCTCGGTGATCGGCTCGGCCGCCACGGCGGGCCTGACCGGCGCGACGGTGATGCTGACCCTGACTCTGTCGACCCTGGGCCTGCCGCTGGAAGGCGTGGGCCTGCTGCTGGCCATCGACCCCATCCTCGACATGGGCCGCACGGCGGTGAACGTCGCCGGCCAGGCCCTGGTGCCGACCATCGTCGCCAAGCGCGAGGGTATCCTCGACCTGGACGCCTACAATGCCGGCCGCGCGCCTGCGGACGCCCTGGCGACGGCGGCGGAATAACAAACTCCGTTTCCCCGGCGAAGGCCGGGGCCCAGATTCAGCCTGAGCGTCTGGGGATGATGCGCCTTCTGACCCGGCCAAGTCCGCCAAGCGCTCTGGGTTCGAGGTGGGGCCCGGCCTTCGCCGGGAAAGCGGAGAGGGATTGCAGGGAGGCGAGTCCTCATCCCGACAAACCCCACAAGCGAGCCCGGTTGCGCCTGTCGTCTTTAGCGGCGAGTTTGCGCGCCTCCAGGCGCGTAAAGGGAATCGATGGTGTCGAAGGCGAGTGAAGACGGCCGGTCCGGGCCCAGCCGCCGGTCCATGCTCGCCAGTGCGGCGGCTTTCGCGGGTTTCGCGGTCACATCCCCCGCCGGCGCCGTAAGCCGGGCCTCCGACCGGATCGAAGGCCTGCTCGCCGCCATGACCCTGGAGGAAAAGGCCGGCCAGCTCAGCTGTTTCGCCGACATGATCCGCCCGCCGTTCGCGGACATGAATCCGTTGGTCAATATCCGCAACGCCCAGACCCTGATCGCCGAGATCAAGGCCGGACGCATCGGCGTGCTGATGAACGGCGTCGGGACGGCCGGCGCGCTGGAGGCCCAGAAGGCGGCGGTCGAGGGATCACGCCTGAAGATCCCGCTGATCTTCGCCGCCGACGTCGTCCATGGCTTCCGCACCGTGTTCCCGATCCCGCTGGGCGAGAGCGCCAGCTTTGACCCGCATCTGGCCGAGCGCACGGCGCGGGGCGCGGCCTCGGAAGCCAGCGCCTCGGGCCTGCACTGGACCTTCGCGCCGATGGTCGATGTGGCCCGAGACCAGCGCTGGGGCCGTGTGGCTGAAGGCGCGGGCGAGGACGTCTATCTGGGCGAGGTGCTGGCCGCCGCCCGGGTGCGGGGCTTCCAGGGCAAGGACCTGAAGGACGAGGACAGCATGCTGGCCACGCCCAAGCACTTCGCCGCCTATGGCGCAGTGACGGCGGGGCTAGAATACAACTCGGTCGAGATCTCCGACGCGACCCTGCGCGAGGTGCATCTGCCGCCGTTCCAGGCTGCTTTCGCCGCCGGGGCCATGACCACCATGTCGGCCTTCAACGACATCAACGGCGTGCCCGCCACCGCCAACAAGCGCCTGCTGACCGACATCCTGCGCGGGGAGTGGGGCTTCAAGGGGGTGGTGATCTCCGACTACACCGCCGACCAGGAACTGGTGGCCCACGGCTACGCCCAGGACGACCGTGACGCCGCGCGCCTGGCGATCCTGGCGGGTATCGACATCAGCATGCAGAGCGGCCTCTACATCCGCTATCTGCCCGAACTGGTCGCCTCGGGCGCCGTGCCGATGGCGGTGGTCGACGCCTCGGTGCGCCGGGTGCTGGCGCTGAAGGAGGCGCTAGGCCTGTTCGACAACCCCTATCGCTCGATCAACGACAAGGTCGAGGCGATGCGCACCGCCACGCCGGCCTTGCGCCAGCTGAGCCGCGAGGCCGGCGGCCGCTCGATCGTGCTGCTGCGCAACGAGGGCGCGATCCTGCCGCTGCGCGCGCGCCGGCAAGCGACTGGCCGATCGCTGGCCGTTCGCCGACGACCGCGACAATGTGCTGGGCGCCTGGGGCGGCTTCTTCGCCGACCGCAGCCTGAACGTCGATCTGGCCACCGGCCTGCGCGCGGCCATGGCCGACCCGGCCAGCCTGATCGTCGAGCGCGGCTGCGAGGTCGAGACCACCATCGCCGGCGGTTTCGAGCGCGCCGTGGCGGCGGCCCAGGCCGCCGATATCGTGCTGCTGGCCGTGGGCGAGAGCCAGGACATGACGGGCGAGGCCAAGTCGCGCACCGACATCGGCATCCCGCCTGTCCAGCAACGCCTGGCCGAAGCCATCGCCGCCACCGGCAAGCCCGTCGTGGTGCTGCTGCGCCACGGCCGCGCCATCGCGCTCCAGGGCGTGGTCCGCGACGCTCGGGCGATCCTGGCCACCTGGTTCCTGGGCAGCGAGATGGGCAACGCCGTCGCAGACGTCGTGTTCGGCGCGGTCAATCCCTCGGCCCGCCTGCCGGTCAGCTTCCCGCTGGAGAGCGGCCAGGAGCCGTTCTTCTACAACGGCCGCAGCACCGGCCGCCCCGCGCCGACCGATCCCAACGCCCAGGAATACAAGTCCCGCTGGCGCTCGATCCGCAACGAGGCGCTGTACCCGTTCGGGTTCGGGCTCGGCTATACCAGCTTTGCGCTCAGCGACCTGAAGCTGAGCGCGGCCCAGCTGGGCTGGAACGACACGCTGCATGTGACGGTCCGGGTGGCTAACACTGGCCAGGTCCACGGCGAGCACGTGGTCCAGCTGTATGTCCGCGACCGCGTGGCCAGCCGCACCCGTCCAGTGCGCGAACTGAAGGGTTTCCAGCGCGTGTCGCTGGCCCCCGGCGCCAGCCGTGAGGTCAGGTTCGATCTGCGCCGCGAAAACCTGATGTTCGTCGGCGAAGGAGACCGCTGGACGGTGGAGCCCGGCATGTTCGATGTCTGGGCGGCCAACTCGTCGGTGGACGGTCTGCAGGGCGCTTTCGAGCTGCTGAAAGGGTAGGGCCGCTCGAAGCGCTTCCAGACTTTCGAGGATTGGCGTTCTGAAACGCCAGATATCGGCCGGCGACCAACGGGCAACAAGCCAGACACGCCTCCGCCACCCAGCCCCTTTAGGCCTTCGACGGTTCTCGTGAAGGTCTCTTTATGCTGCGCAAGCTCCTCGTCGCCACGGCCGCCGCCGCTCCCTTGCTCGCCTGCGCCGGCGCCGCCTTGGCGGAGGTGGAGGTCACCAGCAGCACGCGCACCACGGCCATCACCACGGCGTCGCCCAACGGTGCGGGGGCCGACGATGTGAAGATCACCGCCGACGGGGTGATCACGCTCAGCGTCACGGGGCCCATCGTCACGCTCAACAGCGACAACACGATCACCAACAACGGCGGCCTGCTCAGCGTCGACCAGTCCGACTCGGTCGGCGTCCTGGTCCTGGGCGGCTACAAGGGCACGGTTCTCAACAGCGGCTCGATCAGCCTGACCGAGGACTACACCTATGCCGACGACGACGAGGACGGCGACAACGACGGGCCGTGGGCCAAGGGAACGGGTCGCTACGGCATCCGGGTGACAGGCCCTGAAGCCTTTACTGGCGACATCACCAGCGATTCCTCGGGCACGATCTATGTCGAGGGCGTCAACTCGGCCGGCATCAGCCTGGAAACCGCTCTGGTCGGCAAGCTGACCACGGCGGGCAGCGTCACGGTGGTCGGCGACAACAGCTATGGCGTCCATGTGACCGGCGGCGTGACGGGCAAGGTCACGGTCGAGGGCTCGGTGGCGGTCACCGGCGGCGGTTCGACCGGCGTGGCGATCGACGCGGCCGTCGACGGCGCCTTCGTCATCCAGGGTTCGGTCTCGGCCCTGGGCTATCGCTACACCAGCCGGATCACCGATCCTGACGACCGGGCCCTGCTGGACGCCGACGACACGCTGGAAAGCGGCTCGGCCGTGCGGGTGACCGCCAATGTCAGCGGCGGCGTCCTGCTCGACACCGCGCCCACCGACACCAATGACGACACCAGCGACGACGAGGACGGCGACGGCGTCACCGACAGCAGCGAGGGCACGGCTTCGGTCACCGTCTATGGCGGGGCCCCGGCCCTGAAGATCGGTTCGGAAAGCAACACCGTCACGCTGGGCGCGGTCGGGACGGGCGACAACGCCTATGGCCTGATCATCAAGGGCTCGGTCGGGGCCTACGGCTCGCTCGACAATATCCCGGCCACGGCCGTGCAGCTCGGCGGCGACGCCGGCTACGCCACCCTGATCACCGGCGGCGTCCGCAATGACAGCGCCCTGTCGGCCAGCGCCTACGAGGCCCAGGCGACTGCCCTGCGCCTCAAGGCGGGCGCCATCGCCGACACGCTGTGGAACACCGGCTCGCTCGTCGCCTATACCGCGTCGGAGGGCGACTATTCGGCCCGCGCCCTGGCGATCGAGGAGGGCGCGTCGATGACCAGCCTGCTCAACGCCGGGACCATGACCGCCACGGTGGCTGGCGAGAAGGGGTCGGCCTACACGATCCTCGACAACAGCGGCAGCCTGACCAGCATCGTCAACAACGGCTCGATCGCCGCCTATGTCTCGGCCACCGACGACGACTACGACCTGGATGACGACAATACAGACGCCGCCGACGAGACCGTGACCGGCAAGGCCATCGCCATCGACGTCAGCAAGAACACCACCGGTGTGACCATCGTCCAGGCCGGCGTCGATGACGGCGACGACGGCGATGACGATGTGGCCGACACCGACACGGACGGCGACGGGGTCGATGACGCCGACGAGCCCGCCATCGTCGGCAAGGTGCTGTTCGGCTCGGGCAATGACAGCTTCAAGATCCTCAACGGCGCCATGGTCGGCGACATCGACTTCGGGGTCGGCGTCGACAGCCTGGTCATAGACGGCGGGGCCACGGTGCTGACCAAGCTGTCCGACAGCGACGGCCTGCTCAGCGTATCCGTCGGCTCGGGCACGCTGGGTCTGACCAACACCGGCGACATCAAGGCCACCAGCCTGACCCTCGGCTCCAGCGCCAAGCTGATCTTCAGCGTCGATCCGGACGCGGGCACGGCGACGCGGTTTGTCGTCGATACGGCCACGATCGCGTCGGGAGCCAATCTGGGCTTGGTGCTCAACAACCTGCTGACCGACGCCGCCACCTACGAGGTGATCAAGGCGGGATCGCTGACGGCGGGAACGATCAGTCAGGACCTGCTGGGCGACGCGCCCTATCTCTATGTCGCCAGCGCCTATCAGGGCGGCGACAGCGTGTATGTGGACGTGCGCCGGCGCACGGCGGTCGAGGCCGGCATGACCGCCAGCCAGGGCTCGGCCTATGACGCGGTGTTCGCGGCGCTGGGCCAGAACGACGACATCGCCGGGGCCTTCCTGAGCCAGAACACCCGCGACGGCTTCTACAACCTCTACAATCAGATGCTGCCCAGCCAGGGTGAGGGCCTGTTTTCGGCCCTGCAGTCGGTGAACCAGCAGATCTCGGCCGCCACGGCCATCCGTCCTGACCTGGGCGAACGCTATGGCCCAGACAGCGTCTGGGTGCAGCAGATCAACACCATGGTGCACCGGGAAGACGGCGAGACCCTGGGGTCCGACACCCAGGCCCTGGGTTTCGTCGCCGGCTATGAAGCGATGGGCGAGGCGGGCGGGGCGCTGGGCGTCACCCTGGCCGTCGTCAGCATCGAGGAACACGACACCTACGCCAAGGTCGGCGAGCAGACGTCGTCGTCGTTCGTTCAGGGCGGCGTCTACTGGCGGCGATCGATCGGCGGATGGCGGATCAATCTGGGCGGCGGCGCGGGCTACGGCTGGCTGACCGGCGACCGCAGCTTCATCAGCGAGGACGTCGACAGCGACGGGACGGCCGACGTGATCGTCAAGAACACCGCCCACTGGAGCGGCGCGACCGCCAACGCCTTCGCTGGCGTGGCCTATGAGCAGCGCCTGGGCCGCTTCTACGCCCGTCCCGAGGCGCGGCTGGACTACACCTATTTCAATGAGGGCAAGCGGAGCGAGAGCGGGGGAGGCGACGGCTTCGACCTGATCGTCAACGCCCGTCAGTTCAGCAATCTGAGCGGTGACGCCGGCGTGGTCTTCGGCGCGCAGTTCGGCCAGGACGTCTGGTGGCGGCCAGAGGTGCGGGTCGGCTATCGCCAGACCCTGGCCGGCGAGGTGGGCGACACCGTCGCTCACTTCCGGGGCGGAACGCCCTTCACGATGTCAGCGCTCAACGACAAGCAGGGCGCGGTCACCCTGGGCTTCGCCATCCGGGCCGGCTCGTCGATGTCGTATCTGGCGCTGGAGGGTGGGGCCGAGGCCGCGCGCAAGCAGACGAAATACAACATGCGCCTCTCGGGACGGGCCATGTTCTAAGGGCGCGCAGGCCCGGCCGCGCGCCACATTCCAGCCATTGTTTCAAGCGGGTTTCATTACAAACCCGGCGGAAATGAAATCCCGGCGCCAAGCGTGACTGTTATCCAGGAGATCTTCTCGGTATCAAAAGCGTTTCACACAGTGCGCCAAAGAATTCTGCTGCTCGATCCTGATCAAGACGCGCGCTCATCGCTGGGTGATCTGCTGTCCCGACACGAATATGAAGTGGTCGTGGCCTCGTCCGGTCGGCAAATGGATCGGATACTCAGCGAGATCGAGGTCGACATCGTCGTGCTCGACATCATGCTGCCCGACGAGGGCGGCTTGTCCGTTTGCGGAAGGCTTCGCAACCGCACGCCGTCTCCGGGCGTGGTGGTGGTCAGCGCCTTTGCTGAGGAGAGCGACATCGTGGTGGGCCTGGAGATCGGGGCCGACGACTATGTGGCCAAGCCCTATCGCCCGCGCGAACTGCTGGCCCGCATCCGCTCGGTGCTGCGGCGACGCCGCGAGTGCGGCCGGGCAGGGCAGGACGACGACCGCTCGACCGTCTACCGCTTCAACGGCTGGCGGCTCAGCGTCGCGACGCATCAGCTGTTCGACCCCTATGGCGGCGCCGTCGATCTATCGTCGGCCGAGTTCACATTGCTGTGGACGCTGGTCTCTCGCCCCCAGCAGATCCTGACCCGCGCCCAGCTGATGCAGGGGCCAAGGGGGGGCGAGGCTCGCGCCGGCGCGCAACAGATCAACGTCACCATGAGCCGCCTGAGGTCGAAGCTGAGTCATGTCGAGGGCGGGCCCCAACTGATCCGTACAGTGCGCTATGAGGGCTATCTCTTCGCCGCCGCCGTCGAGCGCGTGTCGGCGGACTGAGCCGGATCGGCCCTGACTGAATTTGGCCCAGATCCAAGCCGCGCTCCGAATCACCCATCTGGCAAAACTCTGCAGAGCGGAGCCTGGAGGTTGATTTTGAAGTCCTTAAGGGTTCTCGTAACAGGCGAAAACTTGCGCGGGGAGCGGACAGTTAAAACGAAGGTTAAGACTTTAAGTTATTCTATTACAGTCGCTTAGTGCTGTGCGCGCCGGCGCGGGCGCGAGCTGTCAGGCAGTCTCGCAACGGTCGAGCCGCTGCGTCGGGATGTCCCGTTGAAACCTCTTGGAAAGAAAATAAGGTTATCGGGAACTCACCCGTAAAAGGTTGAGTCGCGTCCGCGTATCTGGGGCGTTCCCAATATTTAACTGCGTTGAGTGACGCGCGATCCGCGCGAGCCCTTGGCTAGGACATTTGAATGTCGATCTCGAGCCTCTCCGCCGCTCAAATCTCGGCCCTTCCGGCCAGCGCGATCCAGGCGCTGAGCACGACCGAGATCCAGTCGCTCAGCTCGACCCAGATCGGGGCGATCAGCACCAGCGGCATCGAGGTCCTAAGCTCGACCCAGGTCGGCGCGCTCACGGCCACTCAGGTCAAGGCGCTCGCGACCACCCAGATCCCGAAATTCGCGCCCAACGTCGTCTTCGATGTCAGCCAGCTTACAACCCTCAGCGGGCAACAGGTCGCGGCCCTGACCTCGACCCAGATAGCGGCGCTCGACACCTCCCACATCCAGGTTCTCAGCGCGACGCAGGTCAGCGTGCTGTCGGCCACCAGTTTCTCGTCTCTGAACTCCACTCAGGTCGGGACGCTGTCCACAACTCAGGTCAAGGGCGTCAGCGCTACCCAGATCAAGGGCCTGACCAGCACTGACGTCGGCGAGTTGACGGCCTTGCAGGTGGGCGCGCTTTCGGCCGCCCAGCTGGGCATCTTCTCCGCAGCGCAGGTGTCGAACCTGAACGCGACCCAGGTCGGCGGCCTGACCACCGGCCAGGTCAGCAGCCTTAGCGCCACCCAACTGCAAGGCCTGTCGACGACGGACATCGGCGAGCTGACGGCCACCCAGATCGGGGCGCTCAGCACGGTCCAGTTGACCAACCTGTCGGCGACCAACATCTCGGCGCTCAACTCGACCCAGACGGCGGCTCTGACGGTGAGCCAGGTCAAGGGCCTGACGGCGACCCAGCTGCAGGGCTTGTCGACGACGGACATGGGCGAGCTGACCTCGACCCAGGTCAGCGCTCTGACCACGGCGCAACTGACCAACCTGTCGGCGACCAATATCTCGGCGCTGAACCAGACCCAGATCTCGGCCCTGGCCGGCACCCAGGTGGCGGCGCTGAGCTCGACCCAGCTGAAGGGCCTGTCGACCACCGACATCGGCGAACTGTCCTCGACCCAGGTCGGGGCTCTGGCGGTCGCCCAGATCGGCGCTCTGTCGGTGACGAACGTGCAGTCGCTGTCGACCACCCAGGTCGGCGCGCTGAGCGCGTCGCAGATCGGGGCGCTGTCGACGACGAACTTCGCGGCGCTGAACAGCACCCAGGTCGGCGCGCTGAGCAGCACGCAGATCAAGGGCGTGACGACGGCTCAACTCCAGGGTCTGAGCACCACGGACGTGGGTGAACTGACCACCACGCAGATCGGGGCGCTGAGCACGGCGCAACTGACGGTGCTGTCGGCGACCAATATCTCGGCGCTCAACTCGACCCAGACGGCGGCTCTGGCCGGCACGCAGGTCGCGGCCCTGACGACCACCCAGCTGAAGGGCCTGTCGACGACGGACATGGGCGAGCTGACCTCGACCCAGGTCAGCGCTCTGACCACGGCGCAGCTGACCAACCTGTCGGCGACCAACATCTCGGCGCTCAACTCGACCCAGACGGCGGCTCTGACGGTGAGCCAGGTCAAGGGCCTGACGGCGACCCAGCTGCAGGGCCTGTCGACGACGGACATGGGCGAGCTGACCTCGACCCAGGTCAGCGCTCTGACCACGGCCCAGCTGACCGCACTGTCGGCGACCAATATCTCGGCGCTGAACCAGACCCAGATCTCGGCCCTGGCCAACACCCAGGTCGCGGCGCTGAGCTCGACCCAGCTGAAGGGCCTGTCGACCACCGACATCGGCGAACTCTCGGCCACCCAGGTCGGGGCTCTGGCGGTCGCCCAGATCGGCGCTCTGTCGGTGACGAACGTGCAGTCGCTGTCGACCACGCAGGTCGGCGCGCTGAGCGCGTCGCAGATCGGGGCGCTGTCGACGACGAACTTCGCGGCGCTGAACAGCACCCAGGTCGGCGCGCTGAGCAGCACGCAGATCAAGGGCGTGACGACGGCTCAACTCCAGGGTCTGAGCACCACGGACGTGGGTGAACTGACCACCACGCAGATCGGGGCGCTGAGCACGGCGCAGCTGACGGTGCTGTCGGCGACCAATATCTCGGCGCTCAACTCGACCCAGACGGCGGCTCTGGCCGGCACGCAGGTCGCGGCCCTGACGACCACCCAGCTGAAGGGTCTGTCGACGACGGACATGGGCGAGCTGTCGGCCACCCAGGTCGGCGCTCTGACCACGGCGCAGCTGACCAACCTGTCGGCGACCAACATCTCGGCGCTCAACTCGACCCAGACGGCGGCTCTGACGGTGACGCAGGTCAAGGGCCTGACGGCGACCCAGCTGCAAGGCCTGTCGACGACGGACATGGGCGAGCTGACCTCGACCCAGGTCGGCGCTCTGACCACGGCCCAGCTGACCGCGCTGTCGGCGACCAATATCTCGGCGCTGAACCAGACCCAGATCTCGGCCCTGGCCGGCACCCAGGTGGCGGCGCTGAGCTCGACCCAGCTGAAGGGCCTGTCGACCACCGACATCGGCGAACTGTCCTCGACCCAGGTCGGGGCTCTGGCGGTCGCCCAGATCGGCGCTCTGTCGGTGACGAACGTGCAGTCGCTGTCGACCACCCAGGTCGGCGCGCTGAGCGCGTCGCAGATCGGGGCGCTGTCGACGACGAACTTCGCGGCGCTGAACAGCACCCAGGTCGGCGCGCTGAGCAGCACGCAGATCAAGGGCGTGACGACGGCTCAACTCCAGGGTCTGAGCACCACGGACGTGGGTGAACTGACCACCACGCAGATCGGGGCGCTGAGCACGGCGCAGCTGACGGTGCTGTCGGCGACCAATATCTCGGCGCTCAACTCGACCCAGACGGCGGCTCTGGCCGGCACGCAGGTCGCGGCCCTGACGACCACCCAGCTGAAGGGTCTGTCGACGACGGACATGGGCGAGCTGTCGGCCACCCAGGTCGGCGCTCTGACCACGGCGCAGCTGACCAACCTGTCGGCGACCAACATCTCGGCGCTCAACTCGACCCAGACGGCGGCTCTGACGGTGACGCAGGTCAAGGGCCTGACGGCGACCCAGCTGCAAGGCCTGTCGACGACGGACATGGGCGAGCTGACCTCGACCCAGGTCAGCGCTCTGACCACTGCCCAGCTGACCGCGCTGTCGGCGACCAATATCTCGGCGCTGAACCAGACCCAGATCTCGGCCCTGGCCGGCACCCAGGTGGCGGCGCTGAGCTCGACCCAGCTGAAGGGCCTGTCGAGCACCGACATCGGCGAACTCTCGGCCACCCAGGTCGGCGCTCTGGCGGTCGCCCAGATCGGCGCTCTGTCGGTGACGAACGTGCAATCGCTGTCGACCACCCAGGTCGGCGCGCTGAGCGCGTCGCAGATCGGGGCGCTGTCGACGACGAACTTCGCGGCGCTGAACAGCACCCAAGTCGGCGCGCTGAGCAGCACGCAGATCAAGGGCGTGACGACGGCTCAACTCCAGGGTCTGAGCACCACGGACGTGGGTGAACTGACCACCACGCAGATCGGGGCGCTGAGCACGGCGCAGCTGACGGTGCTGTCGGCGACCAATATCTCGGCGCTCAACTCGACCCAGACGGCGGCTCTGGCCGGCACGCAGGTCGCGGCCCTGACGACCACCCAGCTGAAGGGTCTGTCGACGACGGACATGGGCGAGCTGTCGGCCACCCAGGTCGGCGCTCTGACCACGGCGCAGCTGACCAACCTGTCGGCGACCAACATCTCGGCGCTCAACTCGACCCAGACGGCGGCTCTGACGGTGACCCAGGTCAAGGGCCTGACGGCGACCCAGCTGCAAGGCCTGTCGACGACGGACATGGGCGAGCTGACCTCGACCCAGGTCAGCGCTCTGACCACGGCCCAGCTGACCGCACTGTCGGCGACCAACATCTCGGCGCTGAACCAGACCCAGATCTCGGCCCTGGCCGGCACCCAGGTGGCGGCGCTGAGCTCGACCCAGCTGAAGGGCCTGTCGAGCACCGACATCGGCGAACTCTCGGCCACCCAGGTCGGCGCTCTGGCGGTCGCCCAGATCGGCGCTCTGTCGGTGACGAACGTGCAGTCGCTGTCGACCACCCAGGTCGGCGCGCTGAGCGCGTCGCAGATCGGGGCGCTGTCGACGACGAACTTCGCGGCGCTGAACAGCACCCAGGTCGGCGCGCTGAGCAGCACGCAGATCAAGGGCGTGACGACGGCTCAACTCCAGGGTCTGAGCACCACGGACGTGGGTGAACTGACCACCACGCAGATCGGGGCGCTGAGCACGGCGCAGCTGACGGTGCTGTCGGCGACCAATATCTCGGCGCTCAACTCGACCCAGACGGCGGCTCTGGCCGGCACGCAGGTCGCGGCCCTGACGGCCACCCAGCTGAAGGGTCTGTCGACGACGGACATGGGCGAGCTGTCGACCACCCAGATCGGCGCTTTGACCACGGCGCAGCTGACCAACCTGTCGGCGACCAACATCTCGGCGCTGTCGAGCACCCAGACGGCGGCTCTGACAGTGACCCAGGTCAAGGGCCTGACGGCGACCCAGTTGCAAGGCCTGTCGACGACGGACATGGGCGAGCTGACCTCGACCCAGGTCAGCGCTCTCACCACGGCCCAACTGACCAACCTGTCGGCGACCAACATCTCGGCGCTGAACCAGACCCAGATCTCGGCCCTGGCCGGCACCCAGGTGGCGGCGCTGAGCTCGACCCAGCTGAAGGGTCTGTCGACCACCGACATCGGCGAACTGTCCTCGACCCAGGTCGGGGCTCTGAGCACCTCGCAGATCGGGGCCTTCGCCACCACGGCCCTACAGGCCCTGACCACGACGCAGGTTGGCGGATTAAGCGCGTCGCAGATCGGGTCGCTATCGACGACCGGCTTTTCGGCTCTGACCAGCACCCAGGTCGGCGCGCTGAACAGCACGCAGATCAAGGGCGTGACGACGGCTCAACTGCAGAGCCTGAGCACCACGGACGTGGGTGAACTGACCAGCACGCAGATCGGGGCGCTGAGCACGGCGCAACTGACGGTGCTGTCGGCGACCAACATCTCGGCGCTCAACTCGACCCAGACGGCGGCTCTGACGGTGACCCAGGTCAAGGGCCTGACGGCGACCCAGCTGCAAGGGCCTTTCGGCCACGGATCTCGGCGAGTTATTGAGCACGCAGGTCGCCGCACTGACGTCCAGCCAAGTTCAGGCTCTGACAACAACCCTCATCGGCGGCCTCAGCACGACCCAGATGGGCTCGCTGCAGGGCACCCAACTGGCCTCGCTCACAACGACCCAGCTGGACAACCTGTCGACGACCAATATTGCGGCGATGACCACCACCCAGGCCAACGCTCTGACCCCAACTCAGGTGCAGAGCCTGTCGGGTCCTCAAGTGGTGGCCTATCTGGGCGCCTCCTAGTAACAGTCTGGCCGGCGCCCTGGGGCAATCCCTGCGGCGCCGGCTTCAAGGCCTTCGGTCGCCGGCGATTTCTAAGCCTCGTGCAACGTGCGAACATCGCGCTGAGCGAGTCGGACATGGTCCGGCTCGACCCACGCGCTTGAGAAGACCATGGCCGACAACGACGCGCTCGCCGTACTCCAGAAGATCACCTCCGAGGGGCTTTCGCTCGGCGACCTGATCAACGCCGCGGGCTGCTATATGGGCGCCGGCGATCCGGGGTTGGCCGAGCAGATCTACAAGATCTGGATCCAGTTCAATCCCGCGCATCCGCAGCTGTGCATCGCCCATTTCAATCTGGCGAGCCTGCAGTCGCAAATCGGTGACAACGCCTCGGCCATCGCCAATCTGGAGCGGGCGATCGCTCTGGATGCTGATTTCCAGCCGGCCTACGTCAATCTGGGCGGACTTCAGGAGCGGGCGGGCGGGCTGGAGCAGGCGGTCGCCACCTGGAGCGAAGGCGCCAATCGGCCGATGCCGATCACCGGGGGGCGCGCCAGCTACGCCTTCACGGCGATGAAGCAGATCGCCCGCGCCCTGCTGGAAGCCCACCAGCAAAGCCGGGCCGAAGCCGCCCTCTGGCGCTGCGCCGACATCGACCCCACCCAGATGGACGCTATCGGCCAGTTGGTCGCCGTGCGCCTGAGCCAGTGCAAGTGGCCGCCCCTGCAGCCGTGGGACCGCGTGGACCGCCGCACCCTTCTGCTGGGCGCCAACCCGCTGTCGATGGCGGCCTATTCCGACGATCCGCTGCTGCAGCTGGGGGCCGCCAGCCGCTTCACCGAGCGCGAGGGCCGCTGTTCGGCCGAAGCCATCGTCGCCGAGCGTCGGGACGCCAACATCGACCTCAACGGCCGTCGCCTGCGGGTGGGCTATGTCTCGTCCGACCTGCGCGATCACGCGGTCGGCTACCTGATGGCCGAACTGTTCGAGCTGCACGACAAGGAACGGGTCGAGGTCTTCGCCTACTACTGCGGACCGGCCGCCCATGACGCGCTGAACGCTCGCACCCAGGCCGCCGTCGAGCACTATGCCGACATTCGCGGCCTCAGCGATGACGACGCCGCGCGCCTGATCGCCAATGACCGGATCGACATCCTGATCGACGTCAACGGCCACACGCGCGACTCGCGCACGCCGGTCTTCGCGCGTCGCCCGGCCCCGATCCTGGTCAACTGGCTGGGCTATCCCGGCACGATGGGCAGCCCCTATCACCACTACATCATCGGCGATCCCTGGATCATTCCGCCGGAGAACGAGCGCTTCTATTCCGAGGCCGTGCGGCGCATCCCATGCTACCAGCCCAACGACCGTCGGCGCGTGGTTTCGGACGTTGTTCCCAGCCGCGCTGACGCAGGCCTGCCGGACGACGCCTTCGTGTTCTGCTGCTTCAACGGCGCGCAGAAGATCACGCCGTTCACCTTCGACCGCTGGATGCAGATCCTGGAGCGCACGCCGGGCAGCGTGCTGTGGCTGCTGGACACCCATCCGGAGACCAACGCCCGCCTGCGCGAGCACGCGCAGGCCCGGGGCATCGACCCCAACCGCCTGGTGTTCGCGCCCAAGCAGCCCAATCCGTTCCATCTGGCGCGCTATCCGCTGGCCGACCTCTTCCTCGACACCGCGCCCTACGGCGCCCACACCACGGCCTCGGACGCCCTGTGGATGAGCGTGCCGGTGCTGACCCTGTCGGGCCGCAGCTTCGCCTCGCGGGTGTGCGGCAGCCTGGTCAGCGCGGCGGGCGCGCCGGAACTGGTCTGCGAAACCGCCGAGGACTATGTCGAGCGCGCTGTGGCCCTTGGCGCGGATCGCGCCGCCGCCGCCGCCCTTCGCGACAAGCTGAGGGCCGCGCGCGACACCTGCGTGCTGTTCGACATGGACCTGCTGGTGCGCAGCGTCGAGGACCTGCTGCACGAGATGGTCGCCGAGTATCAGGCCGGCCAGCGGCCAGAGCCCGACCTGACCAATCTGGAGGCCTATCTGGAGGTCGGCATCGGTCTGGACGTCGATGACCGCGAGATGCTGACCCAGAGCGATTTCGACAGCCTCTACAAGGCCGCCCTGACACGTCGGCATCTGACCCGCCCGCTGCGGCCCGACGCGCGCGTCTGGACCGAGCAGGACGTCGCGGCGGCGCAAGGGCGAGGCGCATGATCCGCGACAGCCTCGAGGCCTTGCGGCGCGAGGGCTATGCGCCCCGGTCCATGCTGGACATCGGCGCCCATGTCGGCCACTTCACCCGCCAGTTTCTGGGCGTCTTTCCAGACAGCGTCGCGACCCTGATCGAGCCCAATCCGCATTGCCAGCAAGACCTGGCGCGCCTGCCGTTCGAGCGGCATCCGGTGGCGGCCTCGAACACCGGCGGCAAGGCCGAGTTCTTCCTCAGCCGCGACTGGCTGCAATCGACGGGCGCCTCGCTCTATCGCGAGAACACCGAATATTTCGACGACGCCACCGTGCTGCGTCACGAGGTCGACAAGGCCAGGATCGACGACCTGTTCGCGGGCCGTCGCTTCGACTTCGTCAAGATCGATACCCAGGGCTCGGAAGTCGACGTGCTGGTGGGCGGTCAGGCGGTGCTGTCGCAGGCCGACTTCATTCTGATCAAGGTCTCGCTGATCGACTACAATATCGGCGGCGCCCAGGCCGAGGACGTCTTCGCGCAGATGGCCAGGATGGGCTTCCGGTGCTCCGACGTCGTCGAGTTCAACCGCATGCCGCAACTGCGCGACAACGCCCTGCTGCAGATCGCCGTTCTGTTCGAGCGCGCCGATCGCCTGCGCCGGTCCGAGACGCCGACGCCGGGCGCGCGCGTGGATGAGACCCTGGCCTTGGCCGAGCGATTGCGCGGCGAGGGCAGGGCCGATGACGCGGCCCTGCTGTTCGAGCACCTGGCCAGCGGGACTGCGAATCCCTTTGCGGCCCTGGTGGGCCTGTCCCGTTCGCATCTGGACGCCGGGCGGGTGCTGGACGCGCTGCGCGCCCTGGCCAGGGCTAAGACCTTCAGTTCCGACCTGGTCGCGATGTGGCCGCTGATCCGGGAGCAGACCGCGCGGGGCTCCGAGGCGTTCAACGCGCATCTGGCCCGGAACGAGATCGCCCTGGCCGAGCCCTATGCTTCGGTCATGTCCGAGCTGATGCCCGGCGGGGCCCAGATGATCGGGGCGGCGATGGGCTGCAACCTGACCCTGGACCGCGAGGACGAGGCGCGGCGGTTCGCGCGGATGCTCATCGCCGTGGATCCCGGCCATGTCGCGGCCCTGACCGTGCTGGCCGACGAGGCCCGGGCCGTGGGCGAGGCCGAGGCCGAGATCCGCTATCGCACCGACCTGGCGATGTCGCCCGACGCCTCGATCCACCCGCTGGTGCGCCTGCGCGACTTCCATGAGGCCATGAGCCTGCTGCTGTGTCGGCCGTTGTCGGACGCCGATCTTGACGTGTTGGCCAGTCTGGCCGGGCGCGTGGCTGAACTGGCCGCCGCCGACCTGCCGGTAGACAGCGAATGGGTCGCCTGGGTCCAGCACTATCGGGCCCTGTTGGGCGCGCTGGACATCGAGGCCATTCGGGGCCCCACGCCGACGCCCGAGCCTGATCCCGCGCCGCTTTACCTGACCGCGACAGGGCAGGCGCTTGACGACGTCGGGCTGAAGGCCCTGGCCGATCGCCTCGGCGTGCAGACCGTGTTCTTCGCCGCCGCCGACGAGAAATATGTCGACCAGTACGCTCGCTGGTACGCGCTGTCGGTGCTGCGCCACAGCGATGTGTCCTGCCTGGTGGTGATCCACGTGATCGGCGGCGGTGAGCGTCTGGCCGAGGCTGCGCGGACGGTGGGCGTCCATGACGAGCGGCTGATCTTCGTGGGCGACGACTTCGACGTCTCGGCCGTGACGACCCGTTGCTACGACGCGCCGCCCAAGGGCCTGATCGCCCTTCCGGTGGCCCACTTCCAATCCGTGCGCTTCCAGCGCCTGGGCGGCCTTCTGAGCGCCTTGGGGCGGCCTGTCTTCGTGTCAGACATTGACCTGCTGCTTCAGCGCGGGGTCAGCGACCTGCTGGAGCAGTGGTCGGGCGCCGATGTGGTGTTCAACGAGAATGTCTCCAACACCGCCGCCGGCTCGCGCCTGACCGCCAACCTGCTGCTGGTCAATCCGACCGACAACGCCGGGCTGCTGCTGCGCTGGCTGCGGGTGTATCTCGACGATCGCCTTGGCCGCGAGACCGTGACGCGCTGGATCGACCAGGTGGCCCTGCTGCTGGGCCGCCACCATCTGCTGCGACACGCGCCCGACGCGGTGCTGGGCTGTTTCGACACCACCAGCGACATCAACAACGTGATGTTCGGCAGCTATCAGGAGCACCCGTTCCGCTTCCTGTCGCTCTATCACGGCTTCGACACGTCGAGCCTGGAGAACGACCCCCGGGTGCTGGGCGCGGAGCCGACGGCGTAGGGTCCGCCCTGACGTCAGCAGGGGGCGACTCGCGCTATGGTGTCTTCAGTCAAGGATTGACCAGGTGTCGCTCGCGGCGACGCGGAGATCGCTTTTCCCCGAGGGGGGTGATCTTCAACGCTTTGATTTCATCGGGGAAAGTGGTGGGCGCAGTAGGATTCGAACCTACGACCCGCTGATTAAGAGTCAGCTGCTCTACCAACTGAGCTATGCGCCCGCTCGGTCCGAAGCACTTGCGTGCCCTGGCGGCGAGGCGCGGAACATACGCAAAGATTCTTGGAACGCAAGGGACTATTTTTTGGCTAGACGAGACATCAGCGGCGCGGTCGATTTCGCCTATCTTGAAGGGTTCGCGGCGGGGGATTCCGGCGTGGTCGACGAGGTGCTCTCGCTGTTCCGCGAACAGGCCGCCCTGTGGGCCCCGATGCTGGATCCCAGCCATGCCGGCTGGCGCGACGCGGTCCACACCGTCAAGGGCGCAGCGCGGGGCGTGGGGGCCTTTTCCCTGGGCGACGTCTGTGAGCGCGTGGAGGCGGGGCAGGACGGCCTGGAGGCGGTCCGCAGCGCCCTGGACCTGGCTTTGATGGACATCGCCGCCTACGCCCACGAGCAGATGCTGAAATCGCTCAAGGGCTAGAGCGGCGCGAGACGCGTGCGGACTATGTTACGCAACCGTGCGTAACTTTTCGTAATAATGCGAGTCAATCGCATTTAGCCTTGACCGACAGGACCCGACGTCCTTAAGAGCGCCAGATAATAATCGCTCTCAAGTACAAGGTTTGGTCATCATGTTCGCTTGCGCCGCTTCGCGCCTGAGCCGTTCCGCGCTCCTGGCTTCGACGATCCTGGCGGCGGCGCCCATCGTCGGCGTCGCTCGCGCCGAGGAAACCGCGCCCGCCGTCGAAGAGCAGAACGTGGTCAGTCAGGTGCTGATCGAAAGCGAGCGCGCCAAGCGGTCGGCCGGCGCGACGGGGCTGGATCTCAGCCTGCGCGAGACACCGCAGTCGGTGACCGTGGTGCCCAGGGTTCAGATCCAGGATTTCGCCCTTAACAACGTCAACGCGTTGCTGGCTCAGGTGGTCGGCGTCAATGTCGAGCAGGTCGAGACCGACCGCACCTATTACAACGCGCGCGGCTTCGACATCACCAACTTCCAGGTGGACGGGGTTGGTCTGCCGCTGTCCTGGGGCATCCAGTACGGCGATCTCGACACCGTGACTCTCGAACGGGTCGATGTGGTGCGCGGCGCCAGCGGGATGTTGAGCGGAACGGGAAATCCGTCGGCGACGATCAATTATATCCGCAAGCGTCCGACGGCTGAGTTTCAAGCCAAGGCCTCGGCCTCGTATGGCTCTTGGAACGACAAGCGCCTTGAGGCTGACGTGTCCGGCCCGCTCAACGCTTCGGGTTCGGTGACCGGGCGCTTTGTCTACGCCAACGAAGACAAAAACTCCTACCTCGACCACTACAAGGTCAATCGTAATGTCTACTACGGCGTAGTGTCGTGGGACGTGACCGCCAAGCTGAAGGCCACTGCGGGTTATACGCGGCAGGATAATCTGGCCTCGGGCGTGCTGTGGGGCGCTCTGCCGCTGAACTATACGGACGGCACGCTGATCTCCTATCCGCGCTCGGCCTCGACGTCTGCCGACTGGACCTATTGGGACACCAAGACCCAGAACGCCTTCCTGGAAACCCAATACGCCTTCGACAACGGCTGGCAGGCCAAGGCGACCTATACGCACAAGACCTCGAACGAGGACGCCAAGCTGCTCTACGCCTATGGCAATCCGGACAAGGCGACGGGCCTGGGCGTCGGCGCCATGACGGGACTCTATCCCACCAAGCGCAAGCAAGACCTGTTCGATGCTTCGATCTCAGGTCCGGTCGCCCTGTTTGGTCGCCAGCACGAACTGGTGTTCGGCGCGAGTTCGGCCACAGGGACGTCAAAGGAGTACCAGGGATTCTCCGCCGCCGCGCCGACCTATGGTCCCGTCAGCACCTGGGGCAGTCAGCAGATCGCCGAACCGACCTATCCCGATCCCGATCTGCAGGCGGACGTGAAGGATCGGCTCAATCGCGTCTACGGCGCCGCGCACCTTGATCTGACGGACCGCCTGAAGGGCGTGGTCGGCTTCAACGCCATCGACCTGAAGTCGTCCGGCCTCTCCTACGGCGTCGATCAGGCGCGTTCGGAGTCGAAGATCAGCCCCTATGCGGGCCTGGTCTTCGACGTCACGCCGAACGTGTCGCTGTACGGCAGCTATACCGACATCTTCAATCCGCAGGTGGAGGTGGACGTCAACCACGTGCGCCTCGACCCCGCCAAGGGCACGAGCTACGAAGCCGGGCTGAAGAGCGAATGGTTCGGCAAGCGGCTCTACGCCACGGCGGCGATCTTCAAGTCCGAACAAGAGAACCTGGCCGCGTTCGCGGGATCGTTCGCGGACGGCAACAGCTATTACACCGGCGTCGACACCGTCTCGAAGGGCTACGAACTGGAGGTCAGCGGCGCGCTGACCGACCAGTGGCGCGTGTCGGGCGGCTGGACCCAGCTGTCGATCAAGGACTCGTCCGGCGCGGACGTCCGTAACTACCAGCCGCGCAAGACGCTGAAGCTGTCGACCACCTACAGCATCCCCAGCCTGCGCGACCTGAAGCTGGGCGCGGCGGTGCGCTGGCAGGACGATATCTCGACGGTGGACGTGACGACCGTCACCCAGAAGGCCTATGCGGTGGTCGACCTGATGGCGGGCCTGGCCCTGACCGAAAAGGCGCGCGCCACGGTCAACGTCAAGAACCTGTTCGACGAGACCTATCTGACCAGCCTGATGTGGACGCAGTCCTACTATGCCGCGCCGCGAAGCGCGTCGGTGCGCCTGGACTACACGTTCTAGATCATGACCGTGTTCCCCCAGCTCAAGCGCTTTGGTGCGCAGGCCGTGCGGGACGCGGCGACCGACGTCGCCGCCGGCTCTGCTCCCCTGGAGCTGGCGGCGCGCAAGGATCGGGCCGGGTTCAGCCCGCGCCCGATCCTGACCTTCCTGCATCGCTGGGTGGGCCTGTTCATCGCCGGCTTTCTGTTCGTCTCGGGCGTGACTGGGGCGGTGATCTCCTGGGATCACGAGTTGGACGACGTGCTCAACCCGCACCTGATGTACGCTCAGTCCCAGGGCGAGGGAGCGAAGGGGCAGGGGGCGGCGCTGCCAGCCCTGGACCTGGCCAGGAAGATCGAGGCGCGGGATCCGCGCGTCCAGGTCACCTGGCTTCCGCTGGAGCCCGAGCCCGGTGGTACGCTGGCCTTCGGTGTCGAACCCAGGCGCAATCCCGCGACGGGCAAGCTGTTCGAGCCGCACTACAACCAGGTCTTCATCGATCCCGTAACCGGCGCCGAGCAGGGGCGGCGGGAGTGGGGCGCGGTCTGGCCGATCACGCGGGAGACCTTCGTCTCGTTCCTCTATGTGCTGCACTACACCCTGCACATTCCGGCGATGTGGGGCGTCGACCGTTGGGGCGTCTGGCTGCTGGGGATCGTGGCGGTGCTGTGGACCGTCGACTGCTTCGCCGGCTTCTACCTGACCCTGCCGCCCAGGCCGGTCTCGGCCAAGGTCCAGAAGAGCTTCTGGAGCCGCTGGAAGCCAGCCTGGCTGATCAAGACCAGCGCCAGCGCCTACCGCATCAATTTCGACATCCACCGGGCCTTTGGTCTGTGGCTGTGGGGCGTGCTGTTCACGGTGGCCTTCACGGCCTTCTCGCTGAACCTCTACAGCGAGGTGTTCTATCCGGTGATGTCGAAGATTTCGAAGGTCACGCCCAGCCCCTTCGACGTCCGCAAGCCGGCCGATATCAACGCGCCGATCGTGGCCAAGAAGACCTATGCCGAGATCCTGCAGACGGCCAAGGCCGAGGGCGTCAGGCGCGGCTGGACGGCCCCCGTGGGGGCGCTGTTCTATTCCAAGGAATACGGCATCTACGGCGCAGGCTTTTTCGCGCCTGGCGGCGATCACGGCGCGGCCGGCGTAGGCCCGCCCTACCTCTACTACGACAGCGCCGACGGCCGCCTGCTGGGCGACAGACAGCCGTGGAAGGGCACGGCCGCCGACATCTTCGTCCAGGCCCAGTTCCCCTTGCACTCTGGCCGCATACTGGGACTGCCGGGCCGCATCCTGATCTCGTTCGTCGGCCTCGTCGTCGCCGCGCTCAGCGTCACCGGCGTGGTCATCTGGCTGAAGAAGCGCAAGGCGCGGGTCAAGCGGCGCGGGCGCGCCGCTCCCGCAGCGGCCTAGGCGGCGCGGGCCCTAGCCGGAAGGAAGCGCGGGTTGCGCAGCAGGGCCGCGCTGACCAGCGTGACCAGCAGGCCGACCGGGAAGATCTCGGCGAAGGTCATCGGCATACGCAGCAGCGGGTTGCGGTACATCTCGACCATGCCCTGCATCTCCCTGGCCAGCTTGTCATAGGCCGGGCCCGTGACGCCGGCGGCGCGCCTGGCTTCCAGGGTGGTGGCCACATAGCGCTCCATGAAGGTGTAGTGGGTCAGCGCCAGATAGACTTCCCAGATCAGCACATAGGCCAGGCCGGCGATCACGGCGATGCCCAGGCCCACCTGCACAGCGCGCCAGAAGCCGATGACGCCGCCCAGGGCCTGGTCGCGATACTGCTTGATGCCCACCAGGATCGCCGACAGGGCCACCAGCATGATCAGATAGCCCAGCCAAACGTTCGAGTGCGGCGCGTCGCCATTCCACAGGATCGTGCCGATGATGCCGGCGATGGTCACAAGGCCGGCGACGAGGCCGTGGGTCAGGATGATGCGGAGCATGGCGAGCTGGTCTTTCGTGTTGTGATGAACAGACACCGAGCGTGCGGACTGGCGAAAGGCGGCGCCATCACCCGAAAGGGTGAAATCGACCGTCTCAGCCGTTTGGGCCTCATGGAATCAGCTGCAGGTCGCGGGCCTTGTGGATCGCTTGGGTGCGACGCCGGACCTCCAGCTTGCTGAACAGGTTGGCCAAGTGGGTCTTCACGGTGTTGGGCGACAGGCCAAGGGTTTTGGCGATTTCCTTGGTGGACTGGCCCTCTGCCAGGCGCTCCAGCACCCGGACTTCCTGGCCGGTCAGGCCCAACGACTTCACGGCGGCGATGTTGCGCGAGAAGGCCTCAGGCGCATGGCGCGAGGCCAGCTTCCAGCCCACCCAGACGCCACCGATCGCAAAGGCCGCGCCGATGACGGCGACGTAGATCTCGCGCGAGAAGGCCCGCACCACGAACTGGTATTCCAGCCACTGTAGCGCGAAGGCACCGGCGGTCAGCAGCAGCGCCCAGGGGAGGATCGTCCGGATCATGACGCGATGGTGCGCGATCCGCGCAAGGCGTCAACAGGGTCGGCGCCTGGGGCCTTGGGGCGGGCGCGTCCACGACCTAGATTGGGGCCTCAACAACTGGAGTCTTTTCCCATGCCCCCCAGCCCCTGGCATCACGAGCGCAACGCCAGCGTCGCCGACGACATCGACTTCGAGATCAAGGGACAGGAGCTGCAGTTCCTGGAGATCGAGCTGGATCCCGGCGAGAGCGCCGTGGCCGAGGCCGGCTCCTTCGTCTGGAAGGACGCCAGCGTCGAGATGACGACGGTGTTCGGCGATGGCTCCGGCGGCGGCCAGGGCGGCTTCATGGGCAAGCTGCTGGGCGCGGGCAAGCGGCTGATCACCGGCGAGAGCCTGTTCACCACCGTGTTCACTCACACTGGCCAGGGCAAGGCGCGGGTGGCCTTCGCCTCGCCGACGCCCGGCTCGATCCTGCCGCTGAACCTGGGTCAACTGGGCGGCCAGCTGATCTGCCAGAAGGACAGCTTCCTGGCCGCCGCGCGCGGCGTGTCGATCGGGGTCTTTTTCCAGAAGCGCGTGATGACCGGCCTGTTCGGCGGCGAAGGCTTCATCATGCAGAAGCTGGAAGGCGACGGCTGGGTGTTCGTCCAGATGGGCGGCACCCTGGTCGAGCGCGAGCTGGCGCCGGGCGAGGAACTGCATGTCGATACCGGCTGCCTGGCCGCCTACACCCCCGGCGTCGACTTCGACCTGGTGATGGCCGGCGGGGTCAAGAGCGTGCTGTTCGGCGGCGAGGGCCTGTTCTTCGCCCGCCTGCGCGGTCCCGGAAAGGTCTGGATCCAGTCGCTGCCGTTCTCGCGCCTGGCCGGCCGGATGATGGCGGCGGCCGGAGGCCAGGGCGGCAACCAGGGCGAAGGCTCGCTGTTGGGCGGCCTGGGCGACCTGATCGGCGGGAATAGGTAGAGGTGTGAGAGCTTATTCAGAGGCGTGCGACGGCGTCCTTAGGTAAGCTAAGGCTTCAAAGGCCGATGTATTAACGCAGGTAAAGCCCACCTTTTTGTCGAATGCCTTGAGCGTCTTTTCCCAGTATTTAGCCGCTAGAATAAAATAATCTAAGCTGGGTTCATGATCGACGCTGATCGGCACTCGGTGATACCTGTGAAGCGGGTTGTTGCACGCCGTCAAATTGTACAGTCCAATGTGTTGCCACATTGAATGCGCGCACGAGCTAAATGGTGCATAGACGTAGTTGTAGAAATCAATGCATCCAGCCTCATCTGCCATTTGACGTACCGAAATTCCAGACCACTTTCCCAATTCGACGTCTTGAAGGAAACTGGCGCGTTGGCAATCTATCCACTGCTCTTGTGATTCAAGCATCAGCGCTTCGTCCGGCGTAGGCTCACGATCACCCATCTGAGCTCGGCGATGTTCGAGCTCCAGTTTGGCTTGCCCAAGCCCAAACGAGATGAATTTTAAACATCTGATCGAAGGATCAAGTAAAAGCCACGCCACATTTATATAAGCGTCGGCCATGGCGCGCAGCAAGATTGGCGCGCTGTGGCCGTTCCAAAGACCAGGTGCATTTGCGATTTCTTTGGCCAGTGTGGCTTGTCGAGCCAGCATTCCGCCGATGACTTCATGAACGTGGATTTCTGTAAAATCAGGTGGCCACGAAGCGAGCCGCTCTGCGAGTTCTCGGTCCACGGCTTGCCGGTACTCCACAAGCACTGGTTCAATATCGATGTCGTCTTCAGTTGATGCCATCAGCAACCTCACAAGGCGTCAGATCCAGACCTCTATTCCAGAATTCGACAGGCCATGTCGTCCCGGAGGTCATCAAGCCATCGTCGCTAAAGAACTGATTGAGAGATGCTCGAATCGCCCCTGCAACGCGCAGAGATAGATGAGTGTTCGGATACCGGTCGATTTCTGGGAAATGCGCGAGCGACACATCGGAAGACACCACTAGTCGTCCTGCATCGAAGGCAAGCCAGACGGCGTGAGCTTGGGTCAGTGTTGCTGCCCAAGAAGTGCGATCGTACATCTCAACCACCACCCTCTTCACAAGCTCGATGTCATTCGGCTTAGGTGACAGGTCTACGGGTTGAAAAATCTTGTTCAAAGGGTGGGATGGGTACAGAGCTGAAATTGGGCGCAACGCGACGCGAAGTTGCTCACCATATTCAGCGTCTTTCTCCTGTACCAGGGAGCGAAGTTCCTCCGTAGGAACGATGCTGAATTTGCCTGCTGCAGCCCAGACCGTATCAGCCCGCCCGGGATTGGTCGCGCGCAAGTCTCGGGTAAATGCAGTCAGTATCTCTACGCATCTGTGGGGGCCATAGGCATTTTGGAGTAGCGCGATCCACAAGAGTTCAGGGATCATCGTATTAACCCACGACACCTCCCTCAGCGGCCCAAGTTGGTCGTTGAAGGGTGTTATCAGCTTGGACTTGACTCGCTTATGGTCACCGAGAACGGGTTTCTGAGGACTCATTTAAGTTGAAGCCTCACTAAATGTGAATTGTCAGATGCGTTCTCGGATAAACGTTTCGCTTCTTCGGGTCGACACGAGAAAGGCCTAGCCCTTCGTCTTGTCCCAACTCGCATATTCATAAGCGATGCAGCGGTCGATCAGGGTGCGCCACACCGGCTCGGCGATGGATTCGGACAGACCCGTCTCGCGCGCGGCGGCCTTGACCTTGGTCACCACGTCCTCGATCCGCGCGCGGTCGAAGACCTTGGAGCGGTCGGCCTTGATGCGGGCGGCGGCGGCCATGTAGCCCTGACGCTCGGTCAACAGCGCCACCAGGGCGCGATCCAGGGCGTCGACGCCCTGGCGCACGTCAAGCATGGTCTGGCAGTCGTCGGGAACCAGCCGTTCGCCGACCTCAATGTTCGTCTTGACCATGTAGCCCTAGATACCCGCGCCGTTGTCCATCGTGAGAAGGGCCGCCTCGTGCGCGGCGGCCTCGTCCTTGAGCCAGGTGACGAAGGCCTTCACCTGAGGCAGTCGTCCCTTGGCCTTGGGATGGACGACGTAATAGGCAAAGTCGACGGCCGTGGCCATCTCGAAGGGGATCACCAGACGTCCGGCGTCCAGATCGGCCTGGGCCAGGGTGCGCTTGGCCAGGGCCACGCCGCGGCCGTTGGCTGCGGCTTCGATGACCATGCTGGACTGGTTGAAGCGCGGGCCGCGCGAGCCGTCGATGCTGCGCAGGCCGCGCGCCGCCAGCCACATGGCCCAGTCGGGGCAACTGTCGTCGGCGTCGGGCGAGCCGTCGTGCAGCAGGATGTGGTGTGAGAGATCTTCGGGCGCGGTCAGCGGATTTTCGGCCAGCAGGGCGGGGCTGACGACCGGCACCACGGTCTCGCTGAGCAGGCGGATGACCTCCAGACCCGGATAGCGGCCCGAGCCGTAGCGAATCGCCAGATCGACCTCGCCGGCGGCGAAATCGACCACTTCCATGCCGGCCGAGAGCCAGACATCGACCTGGGGCTGGGCCTGCTCGAACTTGCCAAGGCGCGGCACCAGCCACTTGGCGGCGAAGGACGGGGCGGCGGTCAGGGTCAGGCGGCGGCCGTCGACTGCGGCGGTCAGAAGCGAGGCGGCCTCGGCCAGGCGGTCGAAGGCCTCGCGCAGGGCGGGCAGAGCGGTCTGGGCCGCATCGGTCAGCAGCAGGCCCTTGGGCGTGCGCTTGAACAGGGCCGCGCCGACATAGTCCTCCAGGTTCTGGATCTGCTGGCTGACGGCCCCGGGGGTCACCGACAGCTCGTCGGCGGCGCGGCTGAAGTTCAGATGGCGGGCGGCGGCCTCGAACGCGCGGAGGGCGTTCAGCGGCGGCAAGCGACGGCGCTCGTTCTGTCGTTCCATGAGTTTTACTGAACGCCTCGGCAGAAGTCCTTGTTTGCGAATTGGACCGCCCGCGACCAGTTTGCAAGGGCTCGCTGGTGGATTGGCCCTTTTCACCGGCTGGCGCGCGCGGGGTCGTTCTTCGGGACGACCCCGTCTTGCATTCTATCGGTTTATCCCGACTGCGTTGATAGAGGTTCTGATACCCAATGTCCCGGCCCTCGGTCCGTAACCGCAAGTCTGGCCTCGTCGTTCTGGGCGGGGGCGACGCCGCGCGCGCGCCGGGCGTGGTGCATCTGGTCGGGGCGGGGCCCGGCGATCCGGACCTGCTGACGATCAAGGCGCTGAAGGCCCTGCAGGCCGCCGACGTCATCGTGCATGACGGGCTGGTCTCCGACGAGATCCTCGATCTGGCCCTCGCCAGCGCTCAGCGGATCAATGTCGCCAAGCGCAAGTCGCGCCACACCCTGCCGCAGGACGACATCAACCAGCTGCTGGTCGCCCTCGCTCTCGATGGCCTGACCGTCGTGCGCCTGAAGGGCGGCGATCCTTTCCTGTTCGGGCGCGGCGGCGAGGAACTGGCCGCCTGCCGCGAGCGCCGGCATCGCCTGCGAGGTCGTGCCCGGCGTCACCGCCGCCCTGGCGGCCAGCGCCGAGCGCCGGCGCGCCCCTGACCCATCGCGGCAGCGCTCAGGCCGTCACCTTCGTCACTGGTCACGCCGCCCACGGCGAACCTGACCTGGACTGGGCGTCGCTGGCCCGGCCCAACCAGACCGTCGTCGTCTATATGGGCGTCTCGACCGCCGGCCTGATCGCCAGCCGGCTGATCGACGCCGGCCGCGCGGCGTCCACCCCGGCCCTGATCGTCGAGAACGCCAGCCGCGCCGACGAGCGCCGCATCCTGACGACCCTGGCCGGCCTGGCCAGCGCCGCCGAGGGCCTGAAGGGCCCCGCGCTGCTGATGGTCGGCGAGGCCATGGCCATGGCTCAGACCGATGTCGCGAAACAAGATTCAGTATGGGTCCCCGCGTTCGCGGGATGAGCGGGAATTTCGAATGAAAGCCATCACCGCCAACCGCCTGCTCGATGGCGAGGTCGTGTTCTGGAAGTCCGGCCAGTGGGTCGACGCCTTCGGCGACGCCCAGCTGTTCGACAATGACGATCAGGCCGTCGAGGCCGCCGTCGCCACCGGCAAGGGCCAACCCACCGTGGTGGTCGATGTCTATCCGATCGATCTGACGCCGTCCGAGGGTCATTGGGCGCCGGTCAGCTATCGCGAGCGCATCCGGGCGCTTGGCCCCACCAACGAACCCACCCACGGCAAGCAGGCCGACGGCGGCGAGGTCATCGACGCCCTTCGCCACGCGGCGGGCGCGGCGCGCTCGACCGGCCGTGTCGACCTGATCCGCAGGAAGTAAGCGATGTACCAGTACGACATCATCGACCGCGAGTTCCTGGTCGACCGCTCCAACGAGTTCCGGGGTCAGGTGCAGCGCCGTCTGGCCGGTGAAATGACCGAGGACCAGTTCAAGCCCCTGCGGCTGATGAACGGTCTCTATCTGCAACTGCACGCCTACATGCTGCGGGTGGCCATTCCCTATGGCTCGCTGAACGCCGCCCAGGTGCGTCGCCTGGCCTGGATCGCCCGCACCTATGACAAGGGCTACGGGCACATGACCACGCGTCAGAACATCCAGTTCAACTGGGTGAAGCTGAAGGACGCGCCGGACATTCTGGACGCCCTGGCCCAGGTCGACCTGCACGCCATCCAGACCAGCGGCAACTGCATCCGCAACACCACGTCCGACCCCTATGCCGGCGCCACGGCCGAGGAGATCGACGATCCGCGCGTGTGGGCCGAGGTGATCCGCCAGTGGTCGACCCTGCATCCCGAGTTCAGCTACCTGCCGCGCAAGTTCAAGATCGCCATCACCGGCGCGCTGAAGGACCGCACGGCCGCCAAGGTGCACGATATCGGCCTGATGCTGCGCCGGGCGCGCGATGGCTCGCTGGGCTTCGAGGTGATCGTCGGCGGCGGTCAGGGGCGCACGCCCTATGTCGGCCCGACGCATCAAGCGAGCACCTGCCGGTCGGCCGGCCTGCTCAGCTATCTGGAAGCCGTGCTGCGGGTCTATAACCGCCACGGTCGCCGCGACAACATCTACAAGGCCCGCATCAAGATCCTGGTCGAAGGCCATCGGCGCCGAGAAGTTCGGCCGTCAGGTGGAAGCGGAATGGGCCAAGATCGACGCCGCCCGCGCCGACCTGCCCGACCACGAGCTGGCCCGCATCCGCGGCGCCTTCGCCCAGACGCCGTTCGAGACCCTGCCGGCCGTATCGACGGCGTTCGAGGCCGCCCGCGCCGCCAGCCCGGCCCTGCAACGCTTCGCGCGCAACAACATCAAGCCGCACAAGAAGCCCGGCTACGCCATCGTCGAAATCTCGCTGAAGGCGCAAGGCCAGACGCCGGGCGACGCCACGGCCGATCAGCTGGATCTGGTCGCCGACCTGGCTGAAAAGTACGGCCTCAACGACGTGCGGGTGACCCACGCCCAGAACCTGGTCCTGCCGCATGTGAAGCTGGACGATGTTCCGGCCGTTCACGCGGCCCTGGCCTCGGCCGGGCTGGCGACGGCCAATATCGACCTGGCCAGCGACATCATCGCCTGCCCGGGCCTGGACTACTGCGCGCTAGCCAACGCCCGCGCCATCGGGGTCGCCCAGGACATCGCCGCGAAATTCGCTGACGAGGACCGGGCCGAGAAGGTCGGCGAGCTGAAGATCAAGATCAGCGGATGCATCAACGCCTGTGGTCACCACCACGTGGCCCACATCGGCATTCTGGGCGTCGATAAGAAGGGCGAGGAATTCTACCAGCTGTCGCTGGGCGGGTCGGGCGCGGAAGACGCCTCGATCGGCAAGATCCTGGTCCTGCACTTCCCGCAGACAAGGTGGCCGGCGCCATCGACACCCTGGTGGAGGCCTATCTGGGTATCCGCACCGGCGAGGAGCGCTTCCTCGACACCTATCGCCGCGTCGGCCTCGAGCCCTTCAAGGAGGCTGTCTATGCCCAGGCTGATTAAGCTCACGAACGGCGTCGCCGCCTTCGCCGACGACAGCTTCGTCAATGTCACCGACGAGGACGCCATCCCCGAAACCGGCGACGTGATCCTGTCCCTGACCCGCTTCCAGGCCGAGGGCGACGCGTTGCTTTCGTCCAACAGCCGCAAGGTCGGGGTGCGCATCGAGTCCAACGAGGAGGTCGAGGCCCTGGCCTATGACTTGCCGCGCCTGGCGGTGGTGGCGGTGGCCTTCCCGAAATTCCGCGACGGCCGCGCCTATACCTCGGCCCGCCTGCTGCGCGAGCGGCTGAACTATGCGGGCGAGGTGAGGGCGGTCGGCGACGTGCTGCAAGAGCAGGCCGGCTTCATGGTCCGCTGCGGCATGGACGCCTTCGAGCCTCGCCGACGGCGCGACGCCGGAGGTCTGGACCAAGGCCGGCAGCCGCTTCCGCCACGTCTATCAGCGGGCCGCAGATGATCGGCAGGTCGCGTTCGAAGAGAGGATTGCGTGATGGCGTACGACCAGACGGGCGCGGCGCCCCTGTCTGGTTCGGGCAGCCTGGCGGCCCGACTGGACGCCGAACTGCGCGACGCCCATCCGCTGACCATCCTGCGCAAGGCCTATGAGACCTTTGGCGACAAGCTGGCCCTGGTCTCGTCCTTCGGGGCGGAATCGGCCGTGCTGCTGCACCTGGCCTCGCGGGTCGCCCCCCAGATCCCGGTACTGTTCCTCGACACCGGCATGCTGTTTGGCCAGACGCTGGACTACCGCAAGTCCTTGTCGGCCCAGCTGGGCCTGACAGACGTGCGTGACCTGCGGCCGGCCTTCGCCGACCTGGCGGTCCAGGATCCCAAGTCTGACCTGTGGCGCACCGACATCGACGGCTGCTGCCATATCCGCAAGGTGCTGCCGCTGGATCGCGCCCTGGGTGGCTTCGAGGCCTGGATCACCGGCCGCAAGCGCTTCCATGGCGGCGACCGCCTTCGTCTGGCGGTGGTCGAGGAGGCCGAGGGCAAGATCAAGTTCAACCCGCTGGCCAACTGGTCGAAGGCCGAACTGGACGCCTATATCGCCGAATACAATCTTCCGGCCCACCCGCTGGTGGCCCAGGGCTTCCCGTCGGTCGGTTGCTGGCCCTGCACCAAGCCCGCCGAAGAGGGCGAGGATGTCCGCGCCGGCCGCTGGGCCGGGCAGGACAAGACCGAGTGCGGCATCCACGTTGCGCGGGCGCCGGGCGCGGCCCCGAACGTAGGCGGGGATATTTAGAGGACAATCCTCTCCCTGTGGGAGAGGTGTCGGCGCAGCCGACGGAGAGGGGCTGCCATGAATGCCCGACGACTTCCCCCTCCGGCGCTTCGCGCCACCTCCCCCTTCAGGGGGAGGATCTGAATCTACTGCCCCGGACGATAGGTCCGCGCGATGTGGCCCTTCAGGTCCTCGGGATAGAAATAGACGTCCCGCAGGTTCCCCTGGCTGTACCTGACCGCCTGGTCGTTGAAGTGCGGAGAGGCCGGATCTCCGCTTTCACCGCCGGCCGAGACGGCGCGGGCGCGGACCTTGTCGCCGAACTCGACGACGGCGACGAAGCTGTTGCCCGACGTGCCGTAGTATTTCCGGGTCCCCGGCCAGCGTTTGGCGCCGAACGAGGCCAGCGAGCCCCACTGGGCCGAGGCGAAGGGCACGGGGATGCTGGGGCCGGCGTCGTTGAACGGCTGGACGATGTCGCCCGTCAGGCGCTGGAAGCGGTTGATCTCGCCCCAGGGCGTGCGCCAGCTGCCGAAGTCGGTCGCGAGGCGATCAGAGGCCTGGGCCAAGGCGTTCAGCTTCTCGGTCGGTGTCGCCTGGTCAGCCATGTAGTCATAGACATTGACGCCCTTGGCCTTGGCGGCGGGCGCGGCGGTGGTCCACAGCGCCTCGCCCCAGAACACCGCCAGCGATGTCGCCTCCGACTTGGCGGACCACTTGAAGTCCCAGCCGCGCAGCAGGGTGATCTGGTCGGCCAGCTTGGCTTTCAGAGGATCACCGGACGGCGCGGCGTCATAGGCGGCGATCAGGGTCGGGAGCAGGCGCGCGAAGGCGGTCAGGTAGGGGTCATAGGCCGCGCCGATCAGGCCGGGCAGGGTGAAGTCCTTGCGGTCCGTCAGCACCCGGGTGGCGTGGACGCCGCGCGGGTTCTCGCCGAACGTATCCATGTATTTCGGGAAGTCCGCCTTTTTGGGGCTGTAGGGACCCGCCGCCGAATAGGGCCAGTCATTGGTGTTGAAGATCCAGCCGTTCTTTGGGTTCAGCAGGGCCGGCGCTTCGTTCAGGGCGTGCAGACCCTTCCAGTCGGTGGCCGGATCGGCGCCGTCCACCGGCTGGGTGTAGTCGAAGCGGTCGTCGCGGCGCGGAATGAACTGCGGGTGCAGATAGGCGATCTGCCCCTTGGAGTCGGCGAAGATGGTGTTGTTGGACGAGTTGGCCTTGAGCTCGGCCACCTTCATGAAAGACGCGTAGTCCGTCGCCTTGGTGCGCAGGAACGACTGCTCCAGCGCCGCCACCGGCTTGTTCATCAGGGCGATGCTGATCCACTTGCCATCGGCCTCGCGGACGATCGGGCCGTGATGGGTGCGAAAGACGGTGAAGCGCCGCTCCGCCATCGTCCCGTCGGCGGCCTTGTAGGGCACGACGATGACGTCGCTGGTTACCGGCCGCAGCGCCTTGCCGTACTGGTAGAAGCGCTTGCCGTCCTTCTCGAGAACTGTTTCGGCGAACTCGTCGACCACGTCGACGCCGCTGGAGGTGTGCATCCAGCCGGCCTTGGCGTTGAAGCCCTGGTAGATGAAGAACTGGCCCCAGGTGGTCGCGCCATAGGCGTTGAGCCCCTCGTCGCTGGCCACCTGCATCTCCGAGCGGAAGAAGAACGAGGTGTGCGGGTTGATCAGAAGCAGCGCATTGCCGGCCAGGGTGTTGGAGGGCGCGATAGCGAAGCCGTTCGAGCCGGTGGGCTCGCGGAACGTGAGGCCCTTCTCGTCGGTGGTCATGGCCAGCTGGCGCTTGCCGTAGAAGTTCTCAAGCTGGGTCAGAGACACCCGCTCGATATCGCCGCCGATGCTGCCTTCCGAGAAGCTCAGCGCCATCCAGGGCTCGAACCGGGTGATCGTGCGCGGCTTCACCGTGGGATGGTTGGCCAGATAGAAGTTCAGGCCGTCGGCCCAGCCGTTCATCAGGGCCTTTAGCCAGGCTGGGCTCTTGGCGTAGTCGGCCTTCAGGACGACGGGGTCGATGAACATCTTCTGGCGCAGGTCGCTCCAGATCGCCTTTTCGCCATCGGCCTCGGCCGCCCGGCCCAGCGCGGTGATGTAGTTGGTCTCGACGCGGTTGAAGTCGTCCTCGGCCTGCGTATAGGCCATGCCGAACACCGCGTCGGCGTCGGTCTTGCCGTGGATATGGGCGATGCCCCAGTCGTCGCGGATGATCTCAACCCTGGCGGCGCGGGCCTTCAGCCGGGACAGGTCGTCGGCGGCATGCGCCTGGGTGGTCAGGATCGCGCCCGCGATCAGGGCAATGGAAAGAAGACGCATCATGACCCCGAGACCGCTGTTCCCCGCGAACGAGAGGATCCAAGCTGAGTTTGGGGATCAATACCAGCCCGGACCTGAGGCCAAGACCGCGCGCGCCCGCTATTGCGGCGGGCAGCCCTTGAACTCGCCGACCTTGCTCACCGACAGGGCCGACAGATCGACGCCCTTCAGCGCTTTCATCGATGAGGCGCCCGTGCCGCTGAACAGGTCCAGCTTCAGGCCCTTGATCGCGCCGCCGATGTCGGAGGCGTACCAGTAGCCGTCATGCGTGCCGCCATCGGGCATCGGCAGGCCGACGGTTTCCTTGATGAACAGCACGGTGCGGCGGGGAATTACCTTGGGGTCCACCGCCACGGTGCGCATGGCCGCCACGCGGCAGCCCAGCGAGTCGAGACCCCGAATGCCCTTGGCGCCGGCATGGTAGAGGGTAGCCCGCATCTTCCATTCCAGCGAGCCGGGCATGGAGCCTGTCAGGGCGCCCATGATCAGGTCGCCCAGCGGATCAGGCTGACCGGCGGAGTCCGAGTCGGCGGCGAAAGCGGGAAGTGCGGCGAACATGGCCAAGGTGGCCATAATTCCGGCGAGCGTGCGACGCATCGAGGGAATCCTCTTATCGGCGTATCTGTCGGGCGGGCACTGGATAGTCCGATCACGGCGCCGTGACAACCCTTTGGAGGCGAGCAATGGCTCTGCGGATCTTCGGTGACACGAAATCGGGCAACTGCCTGAAGGTGAAGTGGACAGCCCAGCAGCTGAATCTGCCGTTTGAATGGATCGAGATCGACATCCTGAAATCGGAGTCTCGGACCCCGGAATTCCTGGCGATGAACCCGGCGGGGCAGGTTCCGGCGGTGATCCTCGACGATGGCCGCGCCCTGGCGCAGTCCAACGCCATCATGCTGCATCTGGCCGAAGGGTCGGCGCTGATCCCGACCGACGCCTTCGAGCGCGCCAAGATGTTCGAATGGTTGTTCTGGGAACAGTACAGCCACGAACCCTATGTGGCCGTGGCCCGTTTCCAGGTTGCCTATCTGGGCAAGCCTGCGGACTCGCTGGACGCAAAGCTGGTCGAGCGCGGCGCCGCGGCCCTGGCCCGCCTGGAAGGACAGCTGGCGACCACGCCCTATCTGGTCGGCGAACGGCTCACTCTGGCGGATATCGCGCTGGTGGCTTACACCCGGGTCGCTCACGAGGGCGGTTTCGACCTGTCGCACTATCCGGCCGTCAAGGCCTGGGTCGGCCGGGTCGAAGCAGCGCTCGGCATCCAATAGTTCGTGGAGCTTCCATGTCGCGTCTGTCGCCCAGCCTGAAAGTCCTCGTCATCGCCGCGGCGCTCGCCGCGCCGGCCAACTCTGCCCTGGCCTGGGGCTCGTCGGGCCACCGGCTGGTCGGGGTGCTGGGCGCCCAGAGCCTGCCGTCCGACCTGCCGGCCTTCGTGCGCACGCCGACGGCGATCGCCGCCATCGGTGAATATGCCCGCGAGCCGGACCGCTCGAAGGGCTCGGGCAAGATCCACGACACCGACCGGGATTCGGCGCATTTCCTGGATATCGACGACCAGGGCAGGATGTACGGCGGCCCGGCCTTCGCGGTGGCGACCCTGCCGCCCACCCGCGCCGACTATGAGACCGCCCTGCGCGCCGTCGGGACCGACAGCTGGAAGGCCGGCTATCTGCCCTACGCCATCATCGACGGCTATCAGCAGCTGGTGAAGGACTTCACCTACTGGCGCATCCTGGTGGCGGCCGAGAAGCAGACCACCGACGCCACGAAGAAGGCCTACTACGCCGCTGACCTGAAGCGTCGCGAGGATCTGCTGATCCGCGACCTGGGCGTCTGGGCGCACTATGTCGGCGACGGCAGCCAGCCGCTGCACCTGTCGGTGCACTACAATGGCTGGGGCGACTATCCCAACCCCAACGGCTATTCCAACTCGCGCTCGACCCACTTCGACTTCGAAGGCCCGCTGGCCAAGGCCGTCGGCGACGAGGCCCAGGTCAAGGCGCTGATCCCGGCCTATGCCGCCTGCGCCTGCTCGGTGGAGACTCGCGTCGTCGGCTACCTGACCGAAACCTGGAAGCAGACCGAGCCGCTGTATGCGCTGCAGAAGGCCGGCGGGATGGTCGAGACCGATCCCAAGGGCAAGGCCTTCACCCAGGCCCGGCTGGCGGCCGGGGCCGCGGCCCTGCGCGATCTGGTGACCGACGCCTGGCGCGAGAGCGCCAACGGCAAGATCGGCTATCGTCCGGAGATCAGCGTCGCTGACGTCGAAAGCGGCAAGGCCGATCCTTGGAACGACCTCTACGGCAAGGACTGACGGCTTGCTCGCGTTCGGCCAGCCGGAGCCGGGGCTAGACTATCTGGACCGCCCGGCCGCCTTCGGCGTCGTCGAGAACGCGGTGGGCGAGATCGCGCTTGTCCGCGTCAGCAAGCCCGGCAAGCCGCCGTATTTCGATCTGCCGGGGGGCGCGGTGGATGGCGACGAGACCGAGCCGGAAGCCGTGGTGCGGGAGTTCGGGGAGGAGACCGGCCTCATCGTTCAGGTCGATCATCCGATCGTCGCCGTCTCGCAGTTCTTCCTGAAGTCCAACGGCGAGCCGGTGCGCAATTTCGGTGGCGTCCACGTGGCGCGCATGATCGGCGCGAACCCGGTCCTCAAGGTCGAGGATGACCACGAACTGGTGTGGCTGGATCCGCGCGACGCGGTGGTCGCCCTCCGCCACGACGCCCATGCCTGGGCGGTCGCGGCGTGGATGCGCAGGGGCTAGTCAGCGCGCGGCGAACGTCGTCGTCGTCGTCCGGCGAGCGGCCTTCAGTTGGGCGTGCTGCGTGCGGGTCAGTTCGGCGTCCACCGCCTGATGGAAATCCATCACGCAGGCGCGGGCCGACAGTTCACCCAGGCGCTCGAAGTGGGTGCGCGCGGCGCAGAACTGGTCGGCGGCGGCCTCGGCCCGGCGGTTGAACTCGGCGGCGTCGGCCGGATGCGACAGGCGCAGATCGCCGATCTGGATCCGGGCGGCCGGCTGGACGCGCTCAGCGGCGTGGGCGGCGGTCAGGCCGACGATCGGCGTGGCGGCTAGGGTCAGGGCGGCGACGGCGGCCAGACGATTGATCAACTTGCTCATTTTCGTGTCCCTCGAAGTGTTGGGCGCTCAGCGCCTTGTCTTGATCGAGGGTGTAACGCCCGCCGCTGACGGAATCCCGTTACGAGTGCTTCATGACGTGGATTTAAGTCTATGAAAGGAAAGTAATATTTCGCGGCCGTCAGGCGGCGGCGAAGTCTCGGGCCTGGCTGATCTGGCTCTGGCGGACCGGCAGCAGGAAGCTGACCGTGGTGCCTTCGCCCGGCGTGCTGGTCATCTCCAGCGCCCCGTCGTGCATCTCGATCAATGACTTGGTCAGGGCCAGGCCAAGCCCCGTGCCCTGGGTGGTCTTGGAAAGCTGGCTCTCGACCTGCTCGAACGGCCGGGCCAGGCGGGCCAGGTCTTCCTTGGCGATGCCGATGCCGGTGTCGGTCACCGAAACCCGGATCCGCTCGCCCAGCGGATCGCGGCGGATCTCGGCGCGGATGGTGATGCTGCCCGAACGCGGCGTGAACTTGATGGCGTTGGACAGCAGGTTCAGCAGCACCTGCTTGACCGCGCGATAGTCGGCTTCGATCTCGGGCAACTGGGGGAAGTCGATGGCCAGCTTCAGCCCCGCCGCCTCGGCGCGGTTGCGCACCAGACGCACGGCGTCCTCGGCGACATCCTCCATGTTGATGGGCTCGAACTTCAGGTTCATCTTGCCGGCCTCGATCTTCGACATGTCGAGGATGTCGTTGATCAGGGCCAGCAGGTGTTGGCCGCTGTTGTGGATGTCGTAGGCTGTAGCCCTTGTAGCGCTGGTCGCCGAGGGGGCCGAACATCTCGTTCGATCATGATCTCGGAGAAGCCGTTGATGGCGTTCAACGGCGTGCGCAGCTCGTGGGACATGTTGGCCAGGAACTCGCTCTTGGCCTTGTTGGCGCCCTCGGCCTTGACCTTCTCGGTCTCGTACTTGCGAGCCAGTTCCGCCAGCTGCTCCTGGCTACGCTCCAGGCCGGTGACGGCGCTCTGAAGCTGCTCTTCGTTCAGGCGGCGGGCCTCTTCCTGGTTCTTGATGGCCGTGATGTCGGCGGCAGTCATCACCAGGCCGCCTTCGGCCGTGCGACGCTCGCTGATCTGAATCCAGCGGCCGTCGTTCAACTCGGCCTCGCGCACGCCCCGCGCGCCGTCCGGAGCCGGGTGATCCTGCTTGATGGCCAGGGCGGCGAAGCGATTGACCTCGGCTCGCGCCGCGCCCGGCTTGAGCAGCTTGGGCTCCAGCGAGAAGACATTGCGGTAGTTGCGGTTGCACATCAGCAGCCGGCCCTGGCGGTCCCACAGGACGAAGGCTTCGGACACGCTTTCGATGGCGTCGCGCAGGCGGTTCTCGGCGGCCTGGGCGCGGGCCTGGGCCAGGCGCTCCTCGGTCACGTCCAGGGCCACGCCGATGATGCGCACATAGCCGTCCTGACCGGGCTTGCCGAAGCCCTGGCCGCGCGCATCGATCCAGATCGAGCGGGCGCCCTGCTGGGTGGCCGGCACGCGGAACGAGACATCGAAGGCGCCGTACATGGCCGCATTGGCCAGGGCCTGCCGAACGCGCTCGCGATGATCGATCGAGATGCGATCCAGCATCTCCTGGCCCGAAACGATGCCGCCGCCGCCCCAGCCGAACATCGCGCCCGTGACGTCGGACAGAAACACCTGATCGGCGCGCAGGTCCCATTCCCAGATCCCGCAACGGGCGGCTTCGACGGCGAGACGGAAGCGCTGTTCGCTGTCGACGAATTCCTTGTGGGCGGCCTCGACCTTGCGGCTCTGCATCATCAGCAGCAGGGCCAGGGCGATGCCGACGCCCAGCGGCGCCAGCAGGTTGAAGGCGCCGGCCATGACCTGACGGTCCATGTTGGCCACGGTGTATGAGGGCGCGGCCGCCACGGCCAGCAGCGCGCCTTCGGCCAGCGGCTGGGCGGCCACATCCAGGACCGCGCCGCTGCTCGCCTGGCCACGAAGCGCCGCAGCCTCGCCGCCGACATCGTCCATCGACAGGGCGAAGGCTTCCCTGAAGCTGGTCGCGCCCTGCGCCGCGCGGCCCTGGCTGGCCAGCAGACGGCCATCGGCCAGGGCGATGGAGCGTGCGCCGTCCTTGCCCGGATCCTTGACCAGGCGGGTCGGGTCGCCGCTGGCGATGACAAAGCCGCGGCCGGTCGAGGCCTGTGCAGTCGTAGCGACATACAGTCGGCCGGTGTCGCCCGCCGCGCCGATCCAGGTCGAGCGGCCCGAGGCGGCGGCGGCGCGGGCGGCGGCTTTCCAGTCAGCGGATTCATCGCGCCCGGCGACGGCCTGAACGCCCGAGGCGTTGACCACGGCGACGGCCATGGCCTCGCCGCCACTGGCGCGCAGGGCGATCTCGGCGGCATCCATTGCCGCGGCGGGATCACGCTGGAGAAGATCGGCGGCGGCCGAGAGCCCGGCGCGCTGGGCGGCCAGATTGGTTTCGATGCGACCGGCCACCAGGCTGGCTTCGGCGGCCAGGGGGGCGCCGCCCGGAGGCGTGCGGGCTTCGCTCTGCAAGCGCTTGACGCCGAACGCGGTATAGACGGCCAGCAGCAGCAGGGCCGCCAGGATGGCGATGCGGATATAGGCCTGCGACGGCGAGCGCGCGGTCACTGACCGCACGGCGCCCGCCACGGAAGGTCCAGCTCCCGCCAGCCTTCCGGGTCTCGCAACCCCAACTCGCAAACGCGCGGCTCCCCGTGGACTCCATGGCGAGTCACTTCGCCAGCAGTGGAATCTAGCGCACCGCCGACGGCCGCGTCACGGCTCATCCGCCAAATTGGCGGGGGATGGGCCCATTGGTCGCAATCGGCTCACAGGCAATCGCGTCAATCGAGCGCCTTGGTCGCCAGTTCCAGCACGTTCTTCGACAGGCCGGGGTGGGTCACGATCTCGCGCAGCGCCGCCTTCATCTGGTCGGCGAGGGCCGGGGCGTAGCGCCGCCAGCCGCCCAGGGGCTCGACCAGCCGCGCCGCCGTCATCGGATTATAGGCGTCGACCATCAGGATCTGCTCGGTCAGGAACCGGTAGCCCGCGCCGCTGACGTCATGGAAACGGGCCGGATTGAAGTTGGCGAAGGTCGAGACCAGGGCCCGCAGCCGGTTGGGGTTGGTCTTGTCGAAATCGGGGTGTCGGGTCAGGGCGATCACCCGTTCCAGTGCGTCCTCGGCCGGGTCGCGCCCCTGTACCGAGAACCACTTGTCCAAGACCAGCGGCTCGTCACGCCACTTGGCGTGGAAGGCCGCCAGAGCCTTTTCGCGCGCCATGCCGCCCAACTGGATCATGGGGAACAGGCCGCCCATGGCGTCGGTCATGTTGGTCGCGGCCTCGAAGTGGCCCATCAGGCGGCCGACGTTCTCGGCGTGAGGATCGGCGGCCAGCATGTCGGCGCAGGCGTTGCGCAGGGCGCGGCGCCCCGCGGCCGAGGCGGCGGCCGAGAACTCGCCCGCGCTCTGCATCTCCCCGTGCAGGCGGCGCAGCAGGTCGCCCAGATGCACGGCGATGCGGCCGCGAAGGGTGTCGCGGGCGTTGTGGATCGCGGTCGGATCGGCCAGATCCAGCGCCAGGGCGAGATCGGCCTCGCTGGGCAGGGCCATCAGCAAGGCCTTGAAGGCCGGCTCCGAGGCCTCGTCCACCAGGGCCTGGCCCAGAGCGTCGGCATAGCGCTCCTCGCCGACCTCGTCCGGCGTCCCGGCGGTGCGGGCCAGGATCAGGTCGCGCGCCAGGCTCTGGCCGGCTTCCCAGCGGTTGAACAGGTCCGGATCGCCGGCGAAGAGGGCGTAGCGCTCGACCGGACGGGCGTCGGTGGTCAGGTTGACCGGCGCCGAAAAGCCGCGCAGGGCCGAGATCACAGGGGCCACCGGCACGCCGTCCCAGCGCACCGTCTTGGTCGGACCGTCCAGCACCACGACCTCGCTGTCGCGCAGAACGCCGCCGTCATGGTCCAGCAGGCCGATGGTCACCGGAATGGGCAGGGCGCGCTTGGTCGGCTGGCCCGGCGTCGGCGCGGTGGTCTGGGTGAGGGTGATCTCAAGCGCGCCCGAGGTTGCGTCGTGCTTGCTGGTCAGCGCCACCGTCGGCGTGCCGGCCTGCTCGTACCACGCGAAGAAATCGGTCAGATCCTGGCCCGAGGCTTCGGCGAAGCAGGCGATGAAGGCCTCCACCGTGGTCGCCTGGCCGTCATGGCGCGTGAAGTAAAGGTCCGCGCCTTTGCGGAACGCTTCCGCGCCCAGAAGGGTCTTGAGCATGCGGATGATCTCCGCGCCCTTCTCGTAGATGGTCGCGGTGTAGAAGTTGTCGATCTTCATGTAGCTGGACGGCCGCACCGGGTGGGCCAGCGGGCCGGCGTCCTCGGCGAACTGCCGGGCGCGCAGGGCTCGCACATCCTTGATCCGCTGCACGGCCGCGCCGCGCTGGTCGGCGCTGAAGCTCTGGTCGCGGAAGACCGTGAAGCCTTCCTTCAGGCACAGCTGGAACCAGTCGCGGCAGGTGATGCGGTTGCCGGTCCAGTTGTGGAAATATTCGTGGGCCACGACCGCCTCGATGCGCTCGTAGTCCAGGTCGGTGGCGGTCTCGGGATCGGCCAGCAGCAGGGAGCTGTTGAAGATGTTCAGCCCCTTGTTCTCCATCGCCCCGAAATTGAAGTCGCGAACGGCCACGATCATGAACAGGTCCAGATCGTATTCGCGCCCGAACGCCTCTTCGTCCCACTTCATCGAACGCTTCAGCGCGTCCAGGGCGTAGGCGGCGCGCGAGGCCTGGCCAGGATCGACGAAGATCCGCAGGTCGACGGTGCGGCCGCTCATGGTGACGAAGCGGTCTGTCAGCACGTCCAGGTCGCCGGCCACCAGGGCGAACAGATAGGCGGGCTTGGGGAAGGGGTCGTTCCACTCGGCGAAGTGGCGGGTTCCCTCCAGCGCGCCGCTGGCCACCAGATTGCCGTTGCTCAGCAGGTGCGGAAAGCCGCGATCGGCCTCGATCCGCGCGGTGTAGCGGCTGAGCACGTCGGGGCGGTCGGGGAAGAAGGTGATGGTTCGGAAGCCCTCGGCCTCGCACTGGGTGCAGAACCGACCGCCCGACATATAGAGGCCCATCAGCGCCTTGTTGGCGGCCGGATTGATCTCGACCTCGGTGGTCAGGACGAAGGCGTCAGGCACGGCGTGCAGGGTCAGGCCCTCCTCGTCGAGGCCATATTCATTGGCGCTCAGGGCCTGGCCGTTGATGGCCGCCGAGATCAGCTTCAGGCGCTCGCCGTTCAGGACCAGAGGCTCGCCCGCGTCGCCGGTGCGCCGGATCTTCAGGGTGGCGCGCACCCGCGTTGCCTCGGGATGCAGATCAAAGACCAGGTCGGTGGTCTCGATGGCGAACGGGAAGGGGCGATAGTCCGAGAGGCGGACGGCCTGGGGCGTTTCTGTGCGCATACCCGCAATGTAGTCGGCCCGCGCCCCTCCGGCGAGAGCCCTTAAGTAATAAGGCCTTGGCCAAAGGCCACAAATTCCGTGTGGACTTGTTCCGGATCAAAGAAGGCGCGCCGGACTAGGCGCAAATCCCCTCTCGGACGCCCCCAAATGCAGCGTCCATTCGAAACGAAGGGGATAAAAATGACCATCGCTACCCGCCTCGCCCTGACCTGCGCCGCCAGCCTGCTGGCCGTTTCGGCCGCCCATGCTCAGGAGGCTGTCAAGCCGAAGGCCAAGGGTGACCTGGTCTTGAACGTCCGCCTCACCGACGTGGCCCCCGATGCCGGCGACTCGATCGTGACCGCCGCCGGCGCGGCCACCGGCCTGAAGGCCGACGTGAATGACGACATCAAGCCGACCATCGGCCTGACCTATTTCCTGACCGACAAGGTCGCCGTCGAGGTGATCGCCGGCACCACCCAGCACACGGTCAAGGCCGTGGGACCGGGCACCGACGTCGTCGTCCACAAGACCTGGGTGCTGCCGCCCGTCGTGTCGGTGCAGTATCATCCGTTCCCGGCCGCCAAGTTCAGCCCCTATGTCGGCGCGGGCCTGAACTACATGCTGTTCTACAGCGACAAGGACCTGAACGGCTTCAAGGTGAAGCTGGACAACGGCTTCGGCTACGCCCTGCAGGTCGGCGCCGATATTCCGCTGAACGCACGCTACAACATCAATATCGACGTCAAGAAGGTCTGGTTCGAGACCGACGCCAAGATCAATGGCGGCACGCTCAAGTCCAAGGTCAATCTTGACCCGGTCGTCGCGTCCGTCGGACTCGGCTACCGCTTCTAGTCTACCGCTTGCATGTCCCCGCCCGCTGGCTAAATCCTGCGCCGACAGCGGGCGGGGACGGGCATGGCTGAGCGGGAATGCGGCGACTGCGGCCAGTGCTGCAAGCTGATCGGCGTGCGCGAGCTGGAAAAGGCTCCGCACGTCTGGTGCCGCTACTACAAGCGCGGCAAGGGCTGCGAAGTCTATGAAAGCCGCCCCCAAGGCTGCGCCCAGTTCGCCTGCGACTGGCTGCTGGATGTTCGCCTGGATGACACCTGGCGGCCCGATCGCAGCGGCTTCGTCCTGCACGCCGGGGAGGGCGGCAGGGTGATCAATGTCGAACTCGATCCCGCCCAGCCCATGGCCTGGCGGCGCGCGCCCTTCGAGGCGGTGCTTCGCGGCTGGGCCAGGGATGGCGCCGCCGAGGGCATGGAAGTCCTGATCTGGGTCGGCCGACGGTGCTGGCGGCTGGACCCCCGGGGCGGCGAGATCAGTCTGGGGCCGGTCCGACCGGAGATCGATTTTCCCGCCCATGGCCGAGGGCGACGTCCGGGGTCGGGGCGCGACTGGCCGCCCAAGGCCTGACCCGGACCGTCACGACGCTTGATGCCGATGCGTGTTCCGCCCCAGACTAGGTCGTCTTTGGGGGGATTTGCTGATCATGACCGGAGCATCGACTACGACATCGGCGCAAGGCCTCGACGTCGGCGCGCGCCGCTTCCTGCATCCCGGACCGCTGCGCTGGCTGCGCGCCAGCGCCTGGATGGTCCTGATGTGCTGGGCTCACCTGGTCTACGCTGGCGACCGGCAGCAAGACCACGCTCGACTACGCGCACCGAGCCCGGCGCGGACGACGAATGGTTCCGCATCCGCAACGAAGTGGCGATGGACGCCCAGGCGCGTGGTGCGGCTGGCCGAGGCGGCGCGCGCGCGCTACGGCTTCAACGACTTCAAGCTCAAGGGCGGCGTGCTGGCCGGCGACGCCGAGGTCGACGCGGTCACCGCGATCCACGAGCGCTTCCCCGACGCGCGCGTCACGCTGGACCCCAACGGCGACTGCGCCGATCGAGGTCGATCGGGGTGATGGAAGAGCTGATTACCCGGGCCATCATCTTGCGGCTGCTTATGCGGGCCTTTGGCGTCTGGCCGGCGCTGGTCCTGTCGGCGGCCCTGTTCGGCGCGCTGCACCTGTCCAACCCGAACGCCACCGCCGTCGCGGCGACGGCCATCGCTGTTGAGGCCGGCCTGATGCTGGCGGCCTTCTATCTTCTGACCGGTCGCCTGTGGGTGTCGATCGGCGTCCACGCGGCCTGGAATTTCACCCAGGGCTGGGTCTGGGGCGCGGCGGTCTCGGGCATCGCCGTCAAGGAGAGCCTGTTCGTCAGCAATCCCAAGCCTGGCGCGCCGGAATTTCTCAGCGGCGGCGCCTTTGGGCCGGAGGCGTCTCTGCCGGCCATGATCGTCGGCACGGGCGTGGCGATCGTGGTGCTGTACTGGGCCTGGAAGCGCGGCAATTTCCGCGCGCGACCGGATTCGGTCGCGGCGGCGGAGCCGCAGGACAGCTAGTCCGAAACCTGGGTCGAGGTCGCCGTGTCGGCGGCGGCCGGAACTTCCTGCAGGAAACGTTCGATGGTCGAGGCCTGCTGGGCCAGGGCGGTCAGGGCCGGCGGCGCGTCTTCCGGGTAATCGGCGACCAGTTCCAGGATCTGCCGGGCGATGGCGTGAAGGCGCGGGGCGCTGGAGATCAGTCTGGCCTGGTATTCGATCTTGCGCGGGTCGCGATCATATTCCGCGCCGGGGTGCGCCAGCCGCCCCAGTCATTGGGATCGGTGACCACCACGGGATAGGTGCCCGGGAAGGGGTGGTGCGCGCAGTCGCTTTCCTGCTGCCACTTGTTGCGGGCCCGCAGCACCCGCCAGTTGGCGACCATGCCCGCGCCCACGGCGTCGACCTTGTCCTCGGGCTTGAGTTCATGGGCCAGGAATTCGCGGCCCAGACCGACGTCATAGGTGACGCGCACGGGCTCATCGAAGCCCTTGGCCCAGATCGGCACGATTCGCTCGATCGTCGCCCAGGCGCCGACGCTTTCGACCCAAACCTTCTGGTTGCGCTGATAGACGGTCTTGGCCATGGCCCCTTGGACGCGACGTGAACTTAACGCAGGCCATAAGAACCTGAAATCCTTGACGCCGGGTCAATCTTTCCCTGGAGCGCAAGGTCGGTCAGGGTGATCTGCGAGGCGCGCCGTCACAGAGCGCAGCCCAGGGAGGCGACCTGTGGATTTCGACTTTTCCGACGACCAGAAGTTCCTGAAGGACGAGGCGCGCAAGTTCCTCGACGGACGCTGCGGCCCCGCCGTCGTGCGCGGTGTCCTGGATGACGCCGCCCGCTCGTTCGACCAGGACCTGTGGACCGCTGTCGCCGAGCAGGGCTGGCTGGGCGCTTGCATCCCCGAGGCGTTCAACGGCCTTGGCCTCGGCCGGGTCGAGCTGTGCGCCATTGCCGAGGAACTGGGCCGCGCTGTCGCGCCGATCCCGTTCGCCTCGACGGTCTATTTCCTCGCCGAAGGCGTGATGCTGGCCGGCAGCGAGGCCCAGAAGGCCGCCGTCCTGCCGCGCATCGCCGCCGGTGAGCTGATCGGCTGCCTGGCGACCTCGGAAGGTCCGGGCGTGGTCAACGCCTCGAACCTCGCCTGCCGGGTCGAGGGCGGCAAGCTGACGGGCGTCAAGATCCCGGTCACCGACGGCGACGTGGCCGACATGGCGCTGGTCCTGGCCAGCGAAGGCGGCAAGCCCGGCCTGTTCCTGGTCGACCTGAAGGCCAAGGGCGTCGCGCGCGAGACGCTCAAGAGCCTGGATCCCACGCGGGGCGTGGCCAAGCTGACCTTCGACGGCGTCACCGCCGAGCGGGTGGGCGAGGCGGGCGCGGGCTTTGAGCTGGTGCAGGCCATCATGGATCGCGCCGCCGTGCTGCTGGCCTTCGAACAGCTGGGCGGCGCCGACAAGTGCCTGGAGATGGCCAAGGACTACGCCCTGGGCCGCTACGCCTTTGGCCGCGTCATCGCCGGCTATCAGGCGATCAAGCACAAGCTGGCCGACATGTACGTCAAGAACGAGGTCGCCCGCTCCAACGCCTATTACGGCGCCTGGGCCCTGAACGTGGATGCGCCGGAGCTGCCGGTCGCCGCCTCGGCCGCCCGCATCGCCGCCTCCGACGCCTACTGGTTCGCCAGCAAGGAAAGCATCCAGGTGCATGGCGGCATGGGCTTCACCTGGGACGTCGACTGCCACCTCTATTACCGGCGTTCGCGCCAGCTCAGCCTCGTGGCCGGCGCGCCGCGGGTCTGGAAAGAGCGGCTGGTCAGCCAGCTTGAACAGAAAAACGCGGCATAGGGAGAGACGATCATGGATTTCAACGATTCACCCGAAGAAGCCGCCTATCGCGAGAAGGCCCGCGCCTGGCTGGCCGAGAACGCCGCCGCGCACCGTGCGCAGTTCGGCGAGCTGAAACCCAACACCGACCAGCACATGGTCGCCGCCAAGGCCTGGCAGGCCCGCAAGGCGTCGGCCGGTTACGCCTGCATCACCTGGCCGGCCGCCATCGGCGGGGGCGGCGGTACGCCGATCCAGTCGGTGATCTTCGGCCAGGAAGAGACCAAGGCCGGTCTCAGCTACGGCTATTTCACCATCGGCCTGGGCATGTGCGTGCCCACCGTGATGGCCTTCTCCAACACCGAGACAAAGCAGCGCTTCGTCAGCCCCGCCGTGAAGGGCGAGGAGATCTGGTGCCAGCTGTTCTCCGAACCGGCCGGCGGCTCTGACGTCGCGGCCCTACGCACCCGCGCCGTCAAGGACGGCGATGAGTGGGTCATCAACGGCCAGAAGGTCTGGACCACCGGCGCCCAGTATTGCGACTACGGCATCCTGCTGACCCGGACCGATCCCGATGTGCCCAAGCACAAGGGTCTGACCATGTTCTGGATCGACATGAAGGACGCCGCCGTCGAGTGCCGGCCGATCCACCAGACATCGGGCGGCAGTCGAGTTCAACGAGGTCTACTTCAGCGACCTGCGCGTGAAGGACAGCCAGCGTCTGGGCGAGGTCGGCGACGGCTGGAAGGTCGCGCTGGTCACCCTGATGAACGAGCGTCTGGCCGTCGGCGGCTCCTCTGGCCCCGACTACAAGACGATCATGGATCTGGCCCGCCAGGTCACCGGTCCGGGCGGCGCGGCCATCAAGGACGGCGCCTTCCGCGAGAAGCTGGCCGACTGGTACGTGGCGGCCGAAGGCCTGAAGCTGACCCGTTCCCGGCACCGCTGACCGCCCTGTCGCGCGGCCAGACGCCGGGACCGGAAAGCTCGATTGGCAAGATCATCGCCGCCAACCAGATGCAGGACCTGGCCAATACGGCCGTCGAGATGGAGGACCAGTACGGCATCCTGATCGACCCGGATCAGGCCCCGGCCGAGGCTGCGTTCCAGCAAAGCCTGATGTGGGCGCCCGGTTTGCGGATCGCCGGCGGCACCGACGAGATCCTGAAGAACATCATCGCCGAGCGCGTTCTGGGTCTGCCGGGCGATGTGCGGGTCGATAAGGACGTGGCGTTCAAGGACATGCCGACCGGTCGCTGAACACCATCATTCTGTCATCAAACAAGGGCGTCGGCCGGTGGGTCGGCGCCCTTTTTCGTGTGTCAGGCGAGTAGGTCCAGCCGGCCGATTCTGCTGGCTTTCTAATGTCGCCAAACAGGAGTCGCCCAACACGGGTGCATGAACTTGACACTGCCAGGGGCGCGGCACATGAGTTCTTCTGAGATATGGTTAACGGCGTGCTGAGGGGGAGTGATGCACGAAGCCAGCGACGCTGTTTCGCGCCTGTTTGAGCTCCAAAGTCGCCTGTTTCGGGCGGTTTCGGCGCGTCGGTATCTGCTTCGCCGGGCGCCGCTGGGCGCGATCGTCGCGGCGGTGGTGATTCCCCTCGTTGGCTGTGACACCGGTCCGAACCTGTGGTTCCAGAAACGCTCCAGCGCCTGTCCGCGCCCGCAGGCGGCCCAGGGCGTGTCCGGGCAGTTCAATCAGCAGCAGCAGGAAATCCGGGCGCTTCGCCAGGGCGGCTTCCGCGGCGACTTCTTCGCCCAGTTGGAGCTGGCGCGCCGCTACGAGGGTCAGCGCTCGGTCGACAAGAACCTCGAGGATCCGGTCGAGGCGGCCGTCTGGTACGCCATGGCCCTGTCCAACGCCGGGGGCTATGCCCCGATCGCGGCCTATGAGCGTCGCGGCCAGGGCGAGAGCAAGGCGCTGTCTCGGTTCGACGACTGCCGCGCCTTCGAACGCCGTAGCGCCTATGGCGCGCTGGATCGCCTGCTGTCGCGGATGTCGACCGAAGAGCGCGAAAGCGTCCGCAACCGGGTGATCTACATCCTGTCCAGCCAGGGGGCCGACGGCTTCCGGGTGCTGGCGCGGATGCATGACGGGTTCTTCGGCCCCTATGGCGAGCCGTCCGACAATCTTCAGGCCATCGCGGCCTATGGCAAGCCCAGTCAGCCCGGCGCGCCGGCCGCGCTGGATCTGTTCCGTCGCAACGACGTCGACGCCTATCTCTACAACTATCTGGCCGTTCAGACGGGCGACGTGTCGGCCTATGTGATGCTGAAGGACTTCGAGCGGTCCTCGCCGCAGCGCGCGTCGTACGGCGGCTTTGTCGAGACCAAGGCCAAGCGCTGGATCCCGCCTTACGAGTTCTATCCGCCCGAATCCCCGGAATCGGGCGTTCCCCATTCCGACGAGTCCGATCAGTCCGGCGAGGCGAGGGAAGCCGCCCAGGCGCGGCTGTCCGAGCTGCCTTTCGTCCATATCGGCGAGGCCCTGGCCTATCTGCGCGTGATCCCGGCGCCGCTGCTGGACGAGAAGCTTCTCTCCACCAATGACGCCCAGACCTTCCAGGCGATGATTGGCCGGCCGGCCACAGGGCGGCTTTCGCCGATCGAGAAGGTGCGCGCCGTCGAGTACGCCGCCGTCAACGGCTCGTCGAAGGCGCAGCTGGTGCTGGCGGTCATGTACTCCGAGGGCGTCGGCGTGCCGCGCGACTACGCCCGCGCCTATCACTGGTACGAAGAGGCGGAACGCCAGGGCTCGGCCGAGGCCAAGTACGCCATGTCGACCTTCTTCTCGCTGGGCCTGCAGGGCGTGGCCGACCAGGATCGCGCCAAGGCGGTGGTCTATCAGCTGGACGGCGCCCTGGCCGGCTTCAAGCCTTCGGTCTGGCGGCTGCAGCAACTGCTGGCCCAGGTCTCCAGGCCGCCCCGACCCGCCGCGGATCGCGGCGGACGGCCCTATATCGAAAGGGACTATCGATGAGCCGCCTGAGCCGCCTCCTGGCCATTCTGGCCGTGCTGTCGCTCGGCCTCGTCTCGGCGCCGCAGATGGCCCTGGCCTCGCCGGACGCCAAGATCGACCAGCAGATCCGCCCGTGCTTTGGCCTGCTGCTCGAGCCCAATCTGTCGCGAGGCTGCAAGGTTCGCTACGCCAAGCCCAAGCCGTGCGCCCGGGGCTATTACCGGGTGCGGGGACGCTGCGTGGCCAATGACGGCTATGGCCCCGGCGGCGGTCGCTATGTCTCGCGCGAGATCAATTGCGACTACGCCTATCCGGGCCAGGTCAACGACACCCTGGCGCGCCTGTATGACGGGGACGTCCTGACCCTGACCTCCACCCAGGGCGGCGCCTGCGTCGAGTCGCTGAACATCACCCAGTCGGTGACGATCGTCGTTCGCGGCTACACGCCCTCGCTGAACCGTCCGATCCTGGTGGCCCCGTCCGGACAGCCCTGTATCAGGATCGCGCCCGGCGTTTCCTATGTGGTGCTGCAAGGCCTGGGCATCGAAGCCCTGCGCGCCGGCCAGGCCTCGTGCATCACCGGCCGGGCGACCGAGCTGGCGCTGAAGGGCGTGACTGTCCGCTATGACGGCGAAGGCTCGGCGCTCGACGTCACCGACAGCCGCGTTGAGCTGGCCGATACGGTCTTCATCGGCCGCACCCGGCAACCTGTCGTGCGGGCGACGGGCGAGATCATGGCCTCCAATGTCGAGGTGGCCGCCACCGCGATCGGCGCGGCGTTCGAGACCTCGGGCGACAGCCGCATGAAGGATATCCGCGTCAGCCGCCTGGGCGACTGGACCGGTTCGGGCCGGACGCGCAATTCAGCCGGCTTCGTGATCTCGGGCATGAACCGCCAGCAGCTGGTTCAGGTCGACGGCCTGTATGTCGATGGCTTCTCGCGCGGCGTCTACATCTCCGGCGGCGATGAGACCACGCTGCTGCGGCCGGTGGTTCGCGACAGCGACTGGGCCGTCACGCTTGAGGACTCCAACCTGCGGGTGCTCGACGGTCAGCTCGAGGCGGTCGATGTGGGCCTCTATGTCGACTCCGGAACGCTGTACGCGGCCGACAACAAGATCGTCGGCGTCATGCGCGCCGGGCTCTATGCCGAAAAGGGCGCCCAGATCCGGGCGCGCGACAACCGCGTTTTCGCCCGCCCGGGCGGCTGCCAGGCGCTGGTGACCGGCTTCTTCGACGGCGCCCTGACCTGCCAGCCCTGGTTCGAAGCTCCGGAGATTTTCCGCACGCCGCGCGATCAGGCTCGCCTGGATTTCGACTCCTACTGGCCCGCGCCGTCGCTCCTGCCGGCCGGCGCGACAGGCGACGGGCCGACCAGTCTGCCGCCGGCGCCGCAGGGGGCTTCGCTGGAGCCGCCACAGACCCATTACCGCTTGCCCAACGCCACGAACGGCTCCGGCGGCGGGCCGGCGATCTACACCTCCAAGCCTGCGCTGGCGGGCGCCCCCAAAGCTGAAGGAGCTCCCAAATGAGCAAGCTCGTTAGCGGTCTGGTCGCGCTCCTGATGGCTTCGACCTCACTGGCCGCCGCACAGGCTCAAGGTCCGGGCGCGCGCGGTCCCGGCGGCGGCGGTCGCGGCGCGCCCTGCGGGGCTCCGCTGGCAGGCGAGGCGCCCGACATCATGACCTATGACCGTTCGACCGGCACCCAGGTGTTCGTCGGCGGGCGCGGCGACACCGAGGTTTCGGCCTTCAACGCCCAGACCGGATCGGCGGCGGCGCTGCGCGGGGACCTCAGCAAGCCGGGCCTGGTCTCGTCCTGCGCCGTGGATGGCTTCACCCGCGACTCCTACGGCGTCAACTCCGACGGCCCCGGCCAGCTCAGTGTCAGCGGCCGTGACGGTCGCGGCGAGCGCTGGGCCTTCACGCGGGCCGACGGCAAGGTCGAGGTCTGGGACCCGTCGAGCGACAACCGCTGCTTCAAGTCGGGCCTGGGCATCTTCACGCCCAATGGCGGCCTCGGTCTGGCCGTGGCGACCCCGCCCGGCTCGGTCGGTGTCGGTCTCGCCGCCGGTCAGCGTTTTGGCGGCGTCGGCGTCGGCGGCAATCGCAACTTCGCCGGCGTGGGCCTCGTCGGATGCTGAGGGTGGCGGTCGTCGCGGCCCTGACGGCGCTGGCCGTGGCGGCCTGCGCCTCGCCGCGCCCGCCAGGCCCCCCGGCGCCCTATGCGCCGTCGGCGGGACGGGTCACCCCGCCACCGCCGCCGATCGAGGCGATCCGGCCCCGGGTCTAAGCCTGGGCCCTACGGCGCGATTGTCGCCCGGAAGGTTGGCGGCTTGCGCTTCATCGTCGCCTGTTCATAGGCATAGCCCAGGTTCAGCAGCAGCTTCTCGCTCCAGGCGGGACCGATGAACGACAGACCCACCGGCATGCCCGTTACATCGCCCATCGGCACGGTCAGGTGCGGATAGCCGGCCACGGCGGGCAGGGTGGTGGATGAGCCGCCATAGTTGTCGCCATTCAGCGGGTCGATGGTCCAGGCCGGACCGGTGGTCGGGGCGACAATGGCGATCGCGCCGGTGTCCTTCAGGATTTTGTCGATGCCTTCGGGGCCGGCCAGTCGCTTGGATTCGGCCAGGGCCTTGATGTAATCGGGGTCGTTATAGCCCTTGGTCTTCTCGGCCTTTTCAAAGCTTTCCTGACCGAACCATTCGAACTCCTTCGGGGTAGCCTTGTTGAAGGCGATCAGGTCGGCCAGCGTGCGGCTGGGAACCTTCTTCGGATCGGTGGAGGCGAGGTAAGCGGCCAGATCCACCTTCAGCTCGGTATACAGCACCACGCCCTCGGCCTTGCCGATCGGGCCTTCGTCGAAGTCCTTGACCTCGACCAGGATCGCGCCCTGGGCCTTGAGGTCCTTCAGCGCCTGCTCGAACACCGCGTCGGTCTTGGACGAATAGCCGGTGTAGAACCGCGCAACGGCCAGGGTGACGCCTTTCAGCGCGTCCTTGCTCAGGCCCTTGGCGTAGTCGGTCTTGTGAGCGTCGGCGTCCTTGGTCGCGACGTCGGCGGGGTCGGAGCCGGCGATGGCGGTCAGGATTTTGGCGGCGTCTTCGACCGTCGTGGTCATCGGACCCGCCGTGTCCTGGCTGTGGCTGATCGGCACGATGTGGGTGCGCGAGACCAGGCCGACCGTGGGCTTGAGGCCGACCAGGCCGTTGATCGCCGCCGGGCAGGTGATCGAGCCGTCGGTCTCGGTCCCGATCGCCGCCCAGGCCAGACCCGCCGCCACGGCCGCGCCCGAACCGCTGGACGAGCCGCAGGCGCTGCGGTCCAGGGCATAGGGATTGCGCACCGTGCCGCCCATGGCGCTCCAGCCGCTGATCGAGTGGCTGGACCGGATATTGGCCCATTCCGACAGGTTGGCCTTGCCCAGGATCACCACACCGGCGTCGGTCAGGCCCTTGACCAGCGGCGCGTCGCGGCCGGTGACATTGTCCTTCAGCGCCAGCGAGCCGGCCGTGGTGGCCGTGCCGTCGGCGCTCTCGATATTGTCCTTCAGCAGCATCGGCAGGCCGTGCAGCGGCCCGCGTACCTTGCCGGCCTTGCGCTCGGCGTCCAGGGCTCTGGCATCGGCCAGGGCGTGGGGATTGAGGGCGATGACCGCGTGCAAGACGGGGTTCCTGTCCTTGATCACGGCCAAGTAGCCCTTGGTCGCCTCTTCGGCGGACCCGGGCGCGCTCTGGGCGAAAGCCGAGGTCGAGAGCAGGGCGGCGAGAGCCGCTCCGGCAAGGCAGGCGGTCTTGGTCATCTGGTGTTCCCCCTAAGGACCGCGACTCTTAACGGGGCGGTCGGACGGGGCAGACAATGAGGTCAAAAATCCGCGACCGCCAAGCCTGTTTGAGCATGATCGTGCGCGACTAGACGAACACCGCCACGTTTTGCCTCGCCAGGATCAGGGGGTGGCCGTCAGCGCCCCATAACAGCATCTCCTGTGTCGAATAGCCCTCGGCGATGGTCTCCGAACGGCTGAGCAACAGGCGCCAGCCCTCGTCGTCTTCGGCGGGCAGGCCCACCACGTCGAGCGACCAGGTCATGGTCGAGATCGGACCGAAACGCGGGAACAGGGTCATGGCCGGCGGCGGCGGGGTGTCGGCCAGGGCGATCAGGGCGGCCAGCGAACGCGCCGCCGGATCGCGATGCCGGATCCACAGCAGGTATTCGGGCGGCTGGCCCGACAGCGGCCGCGCGCCACCCGCCATCCGCACTTCGAACTGCCCGCCGAAGCCAGGACCGCCGCCTTGCGGAAAGAACAGCTCGCAGTCGGCGGCCGGTGCAACAGCCGGGCAGGGGACCTGACTGTAGCTGACCTCTGACTCCCTCGCCGCGCCGAAGGTCAGGACGCCGTGTGTCGCCGGGCCTTGTTCGCCGACCAGATCCACGCTCATGAACAGGGTCGACTTGCCGCGCCGCAGGATCCGGGTCTCGATCGAGAGTTCGCCCGCCGCCGGTCCCACGAAGGCGAACTGGCCCGAGCGCAGGGGCGGGGCGTCGGGAACGGCCTTCAGCGCCGCCTCCAGACACAGCGCCGCCGACAGGCCGCCATAGGTGGTGCGGCCCTGCTTCCAGTCATCGGTGACGTGGACGGCGTGGCCGGTTTCGGTGGCGGTGATGCCGGCGATCAGGTCGGTGTAGGTGGTCAAGCGAAACTCCGTGATGGGCTTGAAGTTCGTTTTCTTTCGCTACGGAAGTCAAGCCTTGCAGACGGGTTTGCGTCAGCCGATGTCAGCAGGATCTCGTCCCGGGGTGGCGCGGGCGAGCGGGATGGTTCAGGAAGCGCTCATGAACCGCCTCGCCTTCCTCGCCCTGGCCGCCGCCGGGGTTCTCTGGGGCATGGGCTTCCCGCTGGGCAAGCTCGTGCTGCAAGAAACCGACGCCGCCCACATGGTGCTGCTGCGCTTCGCCGTGGCGGCCGTGGTCTCCTTGCCGTTCGCTCTGAAGAGCCATGCGCGCGTGCTGTTTCGGTCGCCGGTCATCCTGCTCAGCGGCGCGCTCTATGGCGTGGCGTTCCTGGTGCAGTTCGAGGGGCTGGCCCATGTCAGCGTCACCCTGGCGGCGCTGCTGGTTGGGGCCATGCCGGCCCTGATCGCCATTTCTGCGAGGCTGCTGGGCGAGCGCGTCAACCGCGTCACCTGGGTCGGCGTCGCGGCCGCCACCCTGGGCGCGGCCCTGATCGCCGGCAAACCCGACGGCGCCGGATCGCCCCTGGGCGTGGCCCTGTCGCTGGGCGCGCTGCTGATCTTCCTGGCCTGGATCGTGGTCATGCGCCGCGCGCCCAAGGTGGATGACGGCATGGCCGTGCCCGCCGTGACAGTGATCATCGCCGCCGCCACCATCCTGCCCATCGCCTTGCTGATGCACGGCCTGCCCAAGCTGGACCTGGCGGCCGATGTCGAAGTGATCCTGGCCCAGGGCGCGCTGGAGGGCCGCAAGGCGCGCGCCTTCCGTGAGCCTCGGCGGGCGTCGGCAGCGCCAGCGCCGCACCCGGCAATGTCGAGCCGATGATGGGCGCGGTGCTGGGGGTGATGCTGTTTGGCGACCACCTGACGGCGGCGCTGATCATCGGCGGCCTGATGATCCTGGCCGGCAGTTTCGCGGTGGTGCTGGGCGAGAAGAACGACGCGACGCCCGCGCCAATCTGATCGGCTGCGGGGTCTGCGCTCGCGCGCTAGTGCAGCGTTCCGGCGGGAAGTATCCAGGACGAAAAGTTCAGCGCCTGACGCGTATCGGCGGCTTCTTCCAGCGCCAGTTCTTCCAGAGTGACGACGGCCAGCAGCCAGTCCTCAAGATCGGAGGCCGAGGCGCTTCCTTCTTCCAGGGCGGTCTTCACGACGTCGATCATCCATTCGACGGTTTCGATAGAGGTCTTCATGACCACGCTGTCCTTACAAGCCTTGCGCAGGACAATAGAGACGGCTTCGCCGGTAGGCCCTGCGACACAGAGCCCCAAGGCGGCGCATTTTGTCGCGGGGTCCGCGCGCGAGGTTGGCCCCGCGCGCGGCATGGAGCCTATTGGCCCTTCAGCTTGCGATCGAAGAAGCCCTGGTGAGTCTTCAGAACATGCAGGCCCTTGGTCTTGCTGCCGGGGGCGCTGTGACGCTCGCCGGGATAGAGCGCCATCTCGAAGGGGATGGCCTTTTTCTGCAGGGCTGCGATCAGGCGGGTGCTGTTTTCGAAGATCACGTTGTCGTCGGCCATGCCGTGCAGCAGCAGCAGGCTGCCGGGCTTGAGCTTGTCCAGGCGATTGAGGATGTCGGAGCGGGCATAGCCGTCCTTGTTCTGCGCCGGCGTGCCCATGTAGCGCTCGGTATAGGCGGTGTCGTAGAGACCCCATTCGGTAGGCGGAGCGCCGGCGGCGCCGGCCTTAAGCGGCGTGTTGTCGGCCGTCAGCAGCATCAGGGTCATGAAGCCGCCGTACGACCAGCCCATCACGCCCAGCTTCTCGGCGTCCACATAGGGCAGGGTCTTCAGATAGTTGGCGCCGACCAGCTGGTCGTCGACCTCCACCGTGCCCAGGCGACGATCCAGGGCCCGCATGAACTTGGCCGAGCGGTTGCCGCTGCCGCGGTTGTCGAGCCGGAAGATGACGTAGCCGGCTTCCAGATAGGTGCGCTCGGACGCGCTCTGCCAGGTCTTCTTGACCTGCTGGGCATGGGGACCGCCATAGACCGCGACGATGGCCGGATACGTCTTGCTGGGGTCGAAGCCCTGGGGCTTGAGGATCTCGTAGTACAGCGTCTCGCCGTCCGCCGCCTTCAGCGAGCCGTATTCCGGAACCGGAAGGGTCGAGGCATAGGGCCAGTAGGGGTGACCCTCGGCCAGCCTGTTTTCCTCGATCCAGCGCACGCGCTTGCCGTCGGGGGCATAGAGCGCCGTCTGAGGCGGGGTCTTGGGGTCGTTATAGGTGCCGGCGAAGGCGCCGCCGGTGTCGGCCACCTTGGCCGTCCACCAGCCGCCGGCCGAGGTCAGGGCCTTGGGCTTGCCCGATTTGGCATAGCTGACCTCGTAGATGCGCCGTTCCAGCGGCGTGTCCATCGAGGCGGCGAAGATCGCCACCTTGCGGGCCTCGTCGACGCCTTCCAGAGCCGAGACCGGCCAGTCGCCCTTGGTGATCTGGGCGATCAGCTGGCCGTCGGCGGCATGGCGATAGAGGTGGCGGTTGCCGTCCTTTTCCGACGACCACAGGAACGAGCCGTCGCTCAGCGGACGGAAGTCGTCGCTGATCTCGATGTAGTGGGCGTCGGTGTCGGTCAGGATCGTCTTGCCCTGTCCGGCGGCGGCGTCGAAGGCGATCAGGTCCAGGGTCTTCTGGTCACGCGACAGGCGCTGGACATAGACGGTCTTGCCGTCGGCCGACCAGTCGACGCGGGCGACATAGATGTCCTTGTTGGCGCCCAGGTCCAGCTGCACCGTCTTGCCGGTGGCCAGGTCCTGCACGAACAGGTCGACCACGGCGTTGGGACGACCGGCGCGGGGATAGCGTTGCAGCACCACGGTGGCGCCGCCCGGGCCGATATCGGCGCGCGGCACGATGTCGACGCCGCTCTCATCGACGCGGGTGTAGACGATGCGGCTCTCGTTGGGCGACCACCAGTAGCCGGTGAAGCGGTCCAGTTCTTCCTGGGCGATGAACTCAGACGTGCCGAACGACAGGGCGTCCTTGCCGTCGGTGGTCAGGGCCTTCTCGGCGCCGCCGGTGATCGGCTTGATGTAAAGGTTCTGGTCGCGCACATAGCTGACGAATCCGCCCTTGGGCGAGACCTTGGCGTCGACCTCGTCGCCCGGGGTTTCGGTCAGGCGGCTGACCTTGCCGTCGGCGACGCTGTCCAGATAGAGGTCGCCGTCCAAGGGAACCAGGATGAAGCGGCCCTGGCTGTCCCAGCTGTATTCGACGATGCCGCGCGACGAGACCCGCGCCCGCTCGCGTCGGGCCTTCTCGGCCTCCGACAGTTCCTTGGCGCCCGACGAGAGGGTCGCCGAGTCGATCAGGCGATAGGGCTCGCCGCCCTTCACGTCCGCCGCCCACAGGTCCTGGACGTTGGCGGCCTCGGCCTTGCTCTTCAGATAGGTGACCCGCTTGCCGTCCGGCGACAGCGCCACGCCCTTGGCCGTGGGGCCGTTCAGGCTGGGGTCGGCGAAGATCCGTTCCGGGGTCAGCTTTTCCGCCAGGACCGGGGTGGAGAGGGCGAGGCACGTCGCGAGGACGGTGAGCGAGGGCTTGATCATGGCGCGGGACGCTATGCGGGAGCGTGGCGGTTGTCAGCAGGGAAAAACGGAGAGCGGAGCGCTTGGCCCCTCTGCCCTTAGCGGCCCTTGGCGTTGAGCCGGTCGAGTACGCCCCCCCATAACGACAGAGGGCCGGAGCTTTCGCTCCGGCCCTCGCTTTGGTGTGACGGCGTCGTTGTCTAGAAGGACGACGACAGCGTGAAATAGACCGAGCGCGGCGCGCCGTACTGCACATAGGTGCCCGCGCCGGTCGGATCGCTGGCGCCGAAGCCATACGAGTTGGAGGCGATGTAGTTCTCGTCGAACAGGTTGAAGACATTGATCTGAGCGCGAAGGCCCTTGGCGGCGCCCAGCTTTTCGAGCTCATAGCCGACGCTGAGATCGACCAGGGTGTAGGCCTTGAACTGCAGATCGTTCAGATAGGTCGCCTCGCGGTCGCCGACATGCTTCAGCGACAGCGTGGCCTCCCAACCGTTGGCCTTGGCTTCGACCTGTGACGAGTACTGGAACTTCGGCGACTCGACCACGGTCTTGCCGTTGGTCTTGAAGGTGACGCCGCCGCTGACATAGTCGGACTTGTATTGCGGATCCTGGACCGAGAAGCCGTTGTACCAGGTCAGCCATTCAGTCGGACGCAGGGTGGCCGAGACTTCCAGGCCGTAGTTCTTGGCGTTGCCGACGTTGGCGAGCACGGCCGGGCAGGTGGCGGTGAGGCTGCAGTTGCGGATGCCCAGCAGACGGTTCTTGTAGTCGACATAGAAGACCGTGGCGGCCATCGCGAACTTTTCACGGTTCAGACGATAGCCGGCCTCGAAGGTGTCGGTCTCTTCGGGCTTGGCCTTGGAAGAGGTGGCGAAATCGGTGGTCGTGAAGATGTCGATCGGCAGGGCCGAGGCGTTGCGGGTGTAGCCGGCGAACAGTTCGTCACGCTCGGTGACCGCGTAGGTGGCTCCGACCTGGGGCAGAAGGTGCTTTTCGGTCTTCAGTTCGCGACCGCTGATCGCCGCCTCGGCCCGGGAAAGCTGGGCGTCGAAGGTGGTCTTGACGTCGATCGCCTTGACGCCGCCGTCGATCTTCAGGCGGTCGTCCATGAAGCCGCGCGACAGCTCGACATAGGGAATGAAGGTCTTGGTTTCGAGATGGCGGTCGAAGTCCAGCAGGGTGGCGGCCGCGCCGCTGGAGTCCACCACACGTGTGAAGTCGACCTGCGGACCCTTGGTCCAGTCGGTCGCCGCATAGCGGGCGCGGTACCAGTGGAGCTGGTTGTTCTCGTACCAGCCGCCGGCCTGGACCGTGGTCCCGGCGATGACGGTGCTCAGCTTGCCCAGCACGCCGCCGCGATCGATCGAATAGTAGCTGCGGCGGAAGGCCATGTTCTTCATCACGCCGCCGCTATAGATCGGCGTGTGATAGTCGCCCCAACCATCATGGTCGTGGGCGTAGGGCTGGATCGAGATGTCCACGCCGGGCGCGATCTCGGCGTCCAGCTTCACATAACCCAGATAGTCGCGGCGATAACCGCGCGCTGAACGGTAATAGCCCAGTTCGGCGGTGTCCTTGATGGCGTCGTTCCAGCTGACGTAGTTGTCGAACTCGCGGCCATAGGTCGTGCCGTCATAGCCTTTGATCTTGCCGGCATAGCCGGGCAGGATGTCCTGATAGTCTTGCTCGTCCTTGGTCGAATAGTCGAAATAGGCGGTGGCCTTGGCCTTCGCGCCCAGGGGCTGGACGTATTTCAGATTGATCTGGTCGTGGTAGTTGCCGTCGTCGCCACCGGCGCCCTTGACGTTGTGCGGGTCGGAGCGGTCGAACGGGCCGAACTTGTATCCGTTGTCGGCGGCGCCCTTCCACTTGTCGGAATTGGAGCTCTTCAGCGACACCCAGCCGCGACCGCCGCCCGGCATCAGGCCCGTGTCCAAGCGACCGAAGATCTCGTTGGCGTCTTCCGAGCCGAACATCACGCGGGCATAGCCGCCCAGGGTCTCGCCCGGCGCGCGGGTGGCGTACTTGATCGTTCCGCCCAGAGACTGGTTGGCCGCGGTGTCCAGCGTGCCGGCGCCTTGGGCGACGGCGATGGTCCCGATGTTGGTGCTGTCGATGGCCCGGTGCGGCGAAAGGCCGTTATAGGTCGCGTAGACCGGGTTGCCGAGCGGAACGCCGTCCAGGGTGAAGCCAAGCTGATTGTACTGGAACGAGCGGACGACCAGGCGGTTGGCCCAGTCATACGCGCCGAACTGGTCCGCGCCGGTGTGGGTGACGCCGGGCAGGAGCGCGATGGCGTTATAGCCCGTCACGCCGGTGCCCAGGGCCGAGACCGTCGATTGATTGAGAACGTTTTCGGCGCGCGTCGCGCCCTTGGACGTGACGACGATTTGCGAAACTTCGGCGTCAGCCTCGGCGGCGGGCGGAGGCGCGGCGGCGGTCTCGGCGGCCAGGGTCGCGCTGGCGGCCATGAGCAGGAGCGCGGCCGAGGCTGCGCCCAGCATCAGGTGGTGTTTCATGATCTATCCCCAGGCCGGTCCATGCGGGGAGCTTGGCCGGCTCTGCGGCTCGGGTAACAGTGGTCGGCGACGGCGCGACGACGGTTCCATGTCGGCTGCTTGACGGATCGGTGAAGGGTTGGTGAAGGCGGGATCCGGGCCGCCGTTGATCTTGTGGGGCATCTATCCCCCCGCCGACATTGCGCAAACCGCCCCCGAGGGCTATTTCAGCGCCCGTCCTCCCCCGAACTTTGACAGCGAGACCGACGCCCCCATGGCCCAGCAGTATATTTTCCAGATGCAAGGCCTGACCAAGGCGTTCCCGGGCGGCAAGAAGGTGTTCGAGAACATCTGGCTGTCGTTCTATTCCGACGCCAAGATCGGCGTCGTCGGCGTCAACGGTTCGGGTAAGTCGACCCTGCTGAAGATCATGGCCGGCCTGGACGACCAGTTCTCGGGCGAGGCGCGCGCCGCCGAGGGCATCCGCCGGGGCTACCTGCCGCAGGAGCCGGTGCTGGACCCGACCAAGGACGTCTGGGGCAATGTCATCGCCGACTGCGAGGACAAGAAGATCTTCGACCGCTACAACGAGGCGGCCAACCAGCTCGGCGAGGAGTATTCCGACGAGCTGATGGAGGAGATGACCAAGCTCCAGGAGATCATCGACGCCCGCGACCTGTGGGACATCGACTCCAAGGTCGAGATGGCCATCGACGCCCTGCGCTGCCCGCCCAACGACGCCAATATCGAAAGCCTGTCGGGCGGTGAAAAGCGCCGTATCGCCTTGGCGCGCCTGCTGCTCAGCAAGCCCGACATCATGCTGCTCGACGAACCCACCAACCACCTGGACGCCGAGTCGGTGGCCTGGCTGCAGCATCACCTGGAAAACTTCCCGGGCTGCGTCATCCTGGTGACCCACGATCGCTACTTCCTGGATCAGGTCACCAAGTGGACGCTCGAGCTCGATCGCGGCAAGGGCGTGCCCTATGAGGGCAACTATTCCGGCTGGCTGGAACAGAAGACCAAGCGCGTCGTGCAGGAGCAGTCGGAATCCGACAGCCGCCAGCGCGCCCTGACCCGCGAACTGGAATGGGTCCGCTCCAGCCCCAAAGCCCGTCAGTCCAAGTCCAAGGCTCGTCTGGCCAGCTATGAGGAAATGGTCGCCGCGCAGGAAAACGCCCGCGCCGCCCAGACCCAGGCCCACATCCAGATCCCGCCCGGCCCGCGCCTGGGCAACCTGGTGCTGGAAGTCGAAGGCCTGGAAAAGGAATATGGCGACAAGGTCCTGTTCAAGGACCTGTCCTTCCGCCTGCCGCCCAACGGCATCGTCGGCGTCATCGGCCCCAACGGCGCCGGCAAGTCGACGCTGTTCAAGCTGATCACCGGCCGCGAACAGCCCGACCAGGGCAGCGTCAAGGTCGGCGAGACGGTGAAGCTTTCCTATGTCGACCAGAGCCGCGACGCGCTGGATCCCAACAAGACCATCTGGGAAGAAGTGTCGGGCGGCACCGACGTGATGATCGTCGGCAAGCGCGAGATCAACTCCCGCGCCTATGTCGGCAGCTTCAACTTCAAGGGCGCCGATCAGCAGAAGAAGGTCGGCCTGCTCTCGGGCGGTGAGCGCAACCGCGTCCACCTGGCCAAGACCCTGGCCACCGGCGGCAACCTGCTGCTGCTCGACGAACCGACCAACGACCTGGACATCGAAACCCTGCAGGCCCTGGAAGAGGCGCTCGAAGAATTCGCCGGCTGCGCCGTGGTCATCTCCCACGATCGCTGGTTCCTGGACCGCTTGGCCACCCACATCCTGGCCTTCGAGGGCGACAGCCACGTCGAGTGGTTCGAAGGCAACTTCGAGATGTACGAGGAAGACAAGAAACGCCGCCTGGGGGCGGATAGTCTGATCCCCAAGCGCATCAAGTTCCAGAAGTTCGCGCGGTAAGAGCGGCGCGCGGCGTAGACGTCGAACGGATTGCAAAGGGCGGCGGCCGCGAGGCTGCCGCCCTTTTTCTATGCGCGCGAGGTTTGGCCAAGCTTGTCACTTGCGCGCGGTTGACGGCACAAAACAACGCATAGTAACGAATTCAATCTTGGGTGGTGATTGTGGCGCGTCTCGAACGCGTAGGTATTGTGGGGGAAGACTTGGGCGCTATTCAGACGATCAGCAGCGGCAATCTGACCGATATGGTCCTGAGCGCTGACGGTAAGACCGCCTACGTCGCCAATTCGGAAGGTTCGATCTCGGCCATCAATGTGGCGACCGGCGACTTCATCAACCGCTGGCAGGTTGGGACCTCGCTGGGCGGGATGGATCTCTCGCAGGACGGCCGCTACCTGGTCGCGGTTGAGCGAACCTATGCGACGAACGGCACGGGCTATGAAGCGCGAGTCATCGCCACCGTCCACGTCCTTGACCTGACCACCGGACAGGTCCGGAACTATACAACCAATGCGCCCAGTGGTGGCGACGGACCCTTTTATGACGCGGTCTTCACCGCCGACGGCAAGATCCTGCTGTCACAGACCTATCAGGGGTCAGGCTGGGAGCCGATCACGGTGCTTGACCCGGTCAGCGGGGCCTTCACCCGTGGGACGCAGACCTACTACCAGGACGGCGTATTCTCGGCCTCTGCGGATGGAACCAAGGTCATCTTCGCGCCGCAGGGCATATCGAGCTTACCGATCTATATCTACAAGTCCGGCGTGGGCATCGTCGTTGACCACGGAAGTTACGACGACGACGTCAGCGGCTACCACGGCGGCATCCAGGCGATCTCGCCCGCCGGCGACCTCGTCTTCCAGAGCGGCGTTCTTTACGACGGCGACCTGAAATTCAAAGGCATGTTGTCCACGCTGCAGAAGGAGCCGATCTCGGCGAACGGCGCGGTGTTCAGCCCCGATGGCAAGAGCCTCTATGTCCTGAATGGCTATGACGCCCAGGTCGTGCAGCTCTCGACGGCCGACTGGTCGATCCAACGGACCTTCTCCTCAGGTCTGGCCAAGAGTGATCCATATAGTTCGTTGTTCTCGGGCGGAGCTTATGGCGACCGGTTGAGCGTATCGGCCGACGGCCAGTATCTCCTGGTGCTATCCGACAAGGTTCTCAACGCTATCAGCCTCGCGGCCGTGGTCGCCACCGGCGGGTCGGACGGCAACGACACCCTGGCGGGCGATGCATCGGCCAACACGCTCAAGGGCTACGGCGGCAACGACGTGTTGGACGGCGGCGCGGGCAACGACACCCTCTATGGCGGCTATGGTGACGACCGTCTGATCGGCGGGGACGGCAACGACGTGCTGGACGGCGGCGCTGGCGTTGATATGGCCGATTACAGCGGCGCGATCGGCGGCTTGACGGTCGATCTGAGCAGTTCCTACGGCCAGAACACCGGAAGCTCCGGCCTAGACACCCTGACGGGGATCGAAAACCTCACGGGCGGCGCGTTCGACGACAAGTTGATCGGCGACGCCAACGCCAACCGCCTGGATGGCGGGGCGGGGGTGGACATCCTGCGCGGCGGCGGGGGCGGAGACACCCTGTTGGGCGGGGCGGGCGCCGACATGCTCAATGGCGGTTCCGGCGACGACACCCTGGACGGTGGCGATGGAGTCGACATCGCCAACTATGAGAACGCGACCGCCGGCGTTCGCGTCGACCTGACCAAGGTCGGGACGCTGCAGAACACGCGCGGCGACGGCTTGGACCAACTCTCGAACATCGAGGGCCTCAAGGGCTCGACCTATGCTGACCTGCTCAAGGGCAATGCGGCCGACAACAGTTTCGAAGGCGGCCTGGGCGACGACATTATCGACGGCGGGACCGGCTCCGACACGGCCATCTACGATGGCCCTTCCAGCGCCTACAGTTGGACCTTGAACGCGAACGGCGCGTGGACGGTGCGGGGCGCCCAGGGGGCGGACACACTGTTGAACGTCGAAAACCTGAAGTTTTCCGACAAGACCATAGCGCTGCAGCCGTCGAACGCCGGCGTCACGACCGATGACCTGTTCCAAGCCGGATCGGTCCAGGTCATCGCCAGCGACGCGTTCCGCGACGGGGTGATCTCACCGAACGGCCAGACCGTCTATGTCTCCAACAACGAGGGTTATGTCACCGCCTTCGCCGCCGCCACCGGCGAGATCACTGGGCGTTGGAAGGTTGGCGCAGCTCTTGCTGGCATGGATGTTTCGGCCGACGGCCGTTACCTCGTGGTCGCCGATGGCGCGGTCGAAAACGCCTCTGGCGACCAATGGAGCTTCAAGGGCACGGTCAAGGTCCATGTGCTCGACCTCCTGACCGGCAAGGTGGCAGACTACGCGACCGCGGCTAATGGTTACGATCGCGGCTTTACCGACGCGGTCTTCACCAATGACGGCAAGGTCCTGCTCACTCAGGACTTCGGCGGTTCGGGCTGGACGCCAGCCACCACCTTGAATCTGTCGACGGGCCAGTTCACGCGCGGGACCCAAAGCTATTCGCAGAGCGGAATCCTATCGGTTTCCGATGACCGCAAGACCGCTCTCCTGGCCCCGACCAATATTTCGGACGCGCCACTGTTCATCCTGACGAACGGAGCGCAGACAGCCCAGCACCAGGGGTACGCGGACGGCGTTGAGGGTTTCAATTCGGGGGTCCAGGCCATCTCAGGCGACGGCTCGCGCGTCGCTCAGTACGTCGGCCAGATCCACATTTACGATGGTTCTCTGAAGTACATCACCAACCTGTCAAAGCTGCATCCCGAGATCCAGACCGTCTTTGGCATGGACTTCAGCGCTGACGGCAAGCACCTGTTCGTCATCGATTCCGCTACGGATCGGATCTTCGAGTTCTCCACCACAACCTGGGGAATGGAGGGCGTCTTCACGTTGGGCGTGGACATCGACCCCGCCTCGAACGGCTATTACAGCGCTAGCAGCAGCTTCTATGGCGATCGGGTTTCGCTCAGCAATGACGGCGGGCGATTGGTCATCCTCAGCGGCTCGAACGTCCTCTCGGTTGACCTTGCCCGCATGGTGGCCGACGGCGGATCCGACGGTCCCGACACCCTGGTGGGCGGGACGGGGGATGATCGCCTTCAGGGCTTCGGCGGCGACGATGTGCTGGATGGCGGGGCGGGCAATGACCGGCTCTATGGCGACGCGGGCGATGACCGCCTGATCGGCGGAGTTGGCGCCGATGTGCTGGACGGCGGCGCGGGCAATGACACGCTGCTCGGCGCGGCCATCTCCGGTGTGACCCTCGACCTGCGCGTGACCTATGCACAGAACACGGGGGCGACGACAACCGATACGCTGACCAATATCGAGAACGTCACAGGTTCGGCGTTCGATGACACGATCACTGGTAACGAAAGCGCCAACTTCCTGGAAGGCGGCGCCGGCAGCGACACGATCAATGGCGGCGCTGGCAATGACCTGCTGGTCGGCGGCAGCGGCGGCGTGACCGTCGACCTGACAAAGCTTGGCCCACAGAATACGCGTGGAGCGGGGGTCGACAGCCTACTCTACGTGGAAGGGATCAAGGGCTCAGCCTTCGCCGACACTCTGACCGGCGACGGCTTCGCCAATACGCTTGATGGTGGCGCGGGAGACGATAGGCTCGACGGCGGCGACGGCGCCGACACCGCGCGGTTCTCCAGCTTCTCCTGGAACTATTCGGTCGTCCAGAACAGCGATGGCTCCAAGACCGTCAAGGACCTCAGGCCCGGGGCGCCCGATGGAGTCGACACGCTGATCTCTGTCGAGAATGTTGTTTTCGGGCCGTCTGCCTCCCAGGCCGCGATCAACACCGAAATCGCCTATATTCTGAGGCTCCAGACGCCGACGGCTGCGATCGCCGCCGCGTCGAAGGGCCTGCTGGATCAGTGGAGCCTCGGAGCGCTCAACGCCGATCAACTCGTCGGCAAACTGATCACCCTGGCTGGCGATACGACCTCGGTCGCCACCCTGGCCTACGAGTTCTTCACCGGCAAGATCCCGGGGCAGGCGGGTATAGACTACCTGGTCTCGCCGACCGGGCCGAACCCCAACAACCTCAATAGCGCGTACTATCAGAGCTTCAATCTCGAGAACCGATACATCAATTTCGCGGTCAATCTGGGCAAGGTGGGCGAGGGCAAGGACGCGTTCGCGGCCAAGTATGGATCGCTCACCCTCTTCGACGCCACGCGCGAGGCCTACAAGACCATCTTCGGCGCCGCCCCGACGGATACCAAGATCCACGCCATGATCGACGGCCGCGCCGACTACTTCGCGATCTACGGCGGCGACGGCGTCAACGGGATCGGGACCAAGGCGGCTATGGTCGGGTGGCTGCTGGCCGAGGCCGAAAAGGCTGATCTCGGCGTCATGGTCGGGTCCAACGACGCCTGGCTGACGGACCTCGCCGACGGCTCCGCGCCGTTCGCGATCGATATCCTTGATCCCGCCAAGGGCTACTACAAGGCCGACTTCGTGTTCGGCGGGACCTGATCGAGGCCGGGACGGTGTCAGCCGCCCCGGCGCCGGGTTACTTCGGCGTGAGTGGCGGCGGGACCGGCGGCGAGCCCGGCAGATTGGAACCGGGCATGGGAAGCATGGGGGCGGGCAGAGTGGGCGGCGTCATGGGCATCGACGGCGCGGTTGGCGACATCGGCGGCTGGGTCGAGGGCCGCGCCGGCGTCATCATGTCCATGGACGTGCTGGACTTGGCCTCGCTGGACATCGAACTCGCCGGCGTCGAGGCTGAGGTGTCGATGGCCGCGTCGCTCGCCGAACTGGCCGGCGCGCTCCAGTCCTTGCCGGCCTGTACCTTTGGTGAGGCCTTGGAATAGGCTTTCAACTGGCTGTAGGGGATCGGCGCCTTGGGGCCGATCTGGGGCGCGAGTGTGGTCTGCGCCATGGCTGTTCCACCGGCCGCGAGCATCGAAAGCGCCGCGCCGGCGGCGAGGGTCTTGAGCAACATGGGATCTCTCCGGGACTGTCGCGCCGTCGCGGCGCTGCCAGATAGAACCCTCCGGACGGGCGGTTGTTCACAGCTTGAGCACTGAAAAGGCGCCGTTGGCCGAGTCCGGGATTTTCCACGTCGGCCCGTTCGGCGGCGCGGCAGGGGAGGGCCAGTCTGGAACGGGCGACGTCACCTGCCGGCGCGCCGCGCTGGCCGCAAAGGAAATCGACAGGGTCGCGAAGCCTTTTGACGCGGCTTGCCGGTGGCGTCGCGCCGCAACTGGAGTAGCGTGTCGCAAAAGACTGGATGACCCCCATCGGACCATCGGCGAAACAGCGCCGGGACCGGTCGGGTCTGGAGGAACCGAATGCCGAAAACCGCCGCCGACAAGCCGCACGTCCTGCTGTCGCACGAGATGCTCATGCCGCTGCAGCCGCTGCTGGAAGGCGCCTATACGGTGCACCGGCTGTGGGACTATCCCGACCATCTGGCCTTCCTCGACGGACCCGGTCGCGACGTGCGGGCCATCGTGCATGCCGGCGAGATGGCTCTGCATCGTGACACGCTGTCGGAAATGCCCCAGCTGGGTCTGATCGCCTGTGTCAGCGTCGGCTATGACGGCGTCGATGTGCCATGGTGCAAGGCGCACGGCATTTCGGTGACCCACTCCACCGGCCTGAACGCCGGCGATGTGGCCGACCACGCGGTGGGGCTGGTCCTGGCCGCATGGCGCGGCATCGTCGAGGGCGACCTCCGACTGCGGTCTGGCCATTGGACCCATGCCGAGCGCATGGCGCCGCGTCACGGCCTGCGTGGCCGGAAGGCCGGCATTGTCGGACTGGGCCACATTGGCGAGGCGGTGGCGCGCCGCCTGGAAGCCTTTGAGATGAAGATCGCCTGGTGGGCGCCGCGTCCCAAGGAAGCGGACCGGCCGCGTGCCGAGAGCCTGCTGGCCCTGGCCCGCGACAGTGACGTGCTGGTGGTCTGCGCCCGGCCCGACACGTCCAACCGGCACATGATCTCCAAGGCGGTGATCGAGGCCCTGGGGCCGCAGGGCCTGCTGGTCAATGTCGCGCGAGGGTCGCTGATCGACGAGGACGCCATGATCGCGGCGCTGAAGGACGGCGGCCTGGGCATGGCGGCGCTGGACGTCTTCGAGCAGGAGCCGGCCCGGCCCGAGCGATGGGCCGACGTGCCACATACCGTGCTGACCCCGCATACGGCCGGCGCCACGCTGGACAGCATCCCGGCGATGGTCGGCCTGACGCTGGAAAACCTGCGCTGCTATTTCAATGGCGAGCCGTTGGCCTCTCCGGTCGGAGCCTAGTCGCGGGGAAATGGCGCGGCGAACGGCTCGGGATCCAGACGCAGGCCGTTCACCAGCAGGCTGACGGTTCGATAGAAGCCGGCCAGCATCATCAGTTCGATCCGGGCCGGCTCGTCGAAGGTGTTTGACAGTCGCGCCCACAGGGCGTCGTCGATGTCGGCGCGGGCGTTCACCGCGTCGCAAAAGTCGATCAGCAGCGCCTCGCGCGGCGACCAGCCGTTGGCGACGCCCGGGGCGACGGTCGCCGCCAGCTGAGCGGCGTCGAGCCCGGCCTTTTCGGCGAAGATCGCGGCATGGACGCCCCACTCGTAGGCCGCGCCATTGAGGGCGCAGATGCGGTGGATGACGATCTCGCGCTCGCGCAGGGCCAGGTGTCCGGGATCCAGCAGGCCGCCGCCGGTGAAGCGCGAGAACAGGCGCTCGTCGCGGGCCAGGGTGCGGAACAACGACAGGGGCTCGGCGCCCGGCGTTGTGAGCTGCTCCAGGGTTTTCTGGATCGATGGCGGGTAGGGCGCCCGGGCGGGCTGGATGCGGGCGGACATGTCAGTCTCCTCATGCTACAGAATTTGTATCATGACCTCTGACCGAGTCGCTACAAAAAATGAAGCGCCCTTGCCGGGAAGGCCGGTGCGCGGGTCGTCGACGGGTCAGCCGATCATGGCGGCGCTGGACCTGCTGGGCCGGCGCGGAAGCCTGCGGATCGTCTGGGAGCTGCGCGACGGCGCTGTCCTGACCTTTCGCGCCCTGCAGGCGGCGGCCGAGTTGCCGCCGGGCACGCTGAACGTCCGCCTGGCAGAGCTGCGCGCGGCCGATATCGTGGCCGCTGAAAACGGCTATCGCCTCAGCCCTCGTGGCGCCGCGCTGTTCGAGGCCCTTGCGCCGCTGCTGTCCTGGTCGCAGGCTTGGGCTGACGATCTGGCGGACAAGGACTAGAGCCATGGCCAAGGTGCTCGGACTGGGCGGCATATTCTTCAAGGCGGCCGATCCGGCGGCGGTGCGCGATTGGTATGCCCGCGTGCTGGGGTTCGATATCCACGATTGGGGCGGAGCGATGTTCGATCATCCCAACGCCGGCAAGACCACCTGGTCGCCGTTTCCAGCCGACACCCAGTATTTCGAGCCGTCACAGACGGCCTTCATGATCAACTTCATCGTCGATGATCTGGACGGTGTGCTGGCCAGGGCCGCCGCCGAGGGCGCCCTGCCGACCGGTTTGCAGGACGAGGGCGCGATGGGGCGTTTCGCCTGGCTTCTGGACCCGGCGGGGGTCAAGATTGAGCTCTGGGAGCCCGCGAAGGCGTCTCCCGAGGCATAATTTCAGCTTGCCAAATCGGACATAAAGATATCTTTATGTCCCCATGAAGCTATCGGCCGAACAGGTTGTCGAGGTGCTGCGCGCGGCCGGGGAATCCACCCGTCTGCGCCTGCTGGCGCTGCTCGCCAGCGAAGAACTTTCGGTTCTGGAGCTTTGCGGCATTCTGGACCAGAGCCAGCCCCGCGTCTCCCGTCATCTGAAGCTGCTGGCCGAGGCCGGGCTGGTGGAGCGGTTCCCCGACGGCGCATGGGTCTTCTATCGCCTGGCCGGCAAGTCGCCGGGGCGCGGCCTGGTCGGGCAGGCGCTGGACCTGATCGACGCCGACGATCCCGCCGTGCGCGCCGACGCCGAGAAGCTGGCTCGGGTTCGGGCTGAACGCTCGACCGGGGCCCAGGCCTATTTCGCCCGTAACGCCGCCCGCTGGAACGAGATCCGGTCGCTGTATGTCGACGAGGCCGAGGTCGAGGCGGCGATCCTGCGCGCGGCGGGCGAGGGGCCCTTGACGAGCTGGTGGATCTGGGCGCAGGCACCGGCCGCATGCTGACCCTGCTGGCCGGACAGGCCCGGTTCGGCCCTGGGGCTGGACCTCTCCCAGCAGATGCTCAACATCGCCCGTGACGAGGTCGCCAAGGCCGGCCTGCCCCGATGCGAACTGCGCCATGGCGACATTTTCGCCACCGGCCTGCCGGGCGGCTGCGCCGATCTGGTCACCGTGCATCAGGTGCTGCACTATCTGGGCGATCCCGCCGCCGCCGTGGCCGAGGCCGCTCGCCTGGTGGCCCATGGCGGGCTGCTGCTGATCGCCGACTTCGCGCCGCACGACCACGAGTTCCTGCGCGAGGCGCACCAGCATCGCCGCCTGGGCTTCTCGGACGCCGAGATCACGCCCTGGCTGGAAGCCGCCGGCCTGGTGCTGGAAAGCAATGTGGCCCTGCCGCCGTCCTCGGCCGAAGGGTTGACCGTGAAGATCTGGACGGCCCGCCGTCCCATCGTTCGTTCCGTTGAAAGGAGCGCCGCATGACCCTTCCTCCCACGCGCCGCGTGATCGGTCCCGTCGCCCGCGCCGGCGAGCGGGGCCAAAGCCAGGGTGGAGGGCGGCCGCGCGTCTCCTTCGAGTTCTTCCCGCCCAAGACGCCGGCCATGGAAGAGAGCCTGTGGCAGGCGATCACTCGTCTGGCCCCGCTGGACCCGGCCTTTGTGTCGGTCACCTATGGCGCCGGCGGCTCGACGCGGGAGCGCACCCATCGCACCGTCAAGCGCATTCTGGACGAGACCAGCCTCAAGCCCGCCGCTCACCTGACCTGTGTGGGCGCCAGTCGTGACGAAGTCGACGAAGTGATCCGCGAATACTGGGAGACGGGCGTTCGCCTCATCGTCTCGCTGCGCGGCGATCCTCCGCCCACCGAGGGCGGTATCGGCGGGGTCTATGTCCCGCGCGAGGACGGCTATGCCAACGCCACCGAGCTGACCCGGGCCGTGCGCGGCATCGCGCCGTTCGAGGTGCTGGTCGGGGTCTATCCCGAGAAGCATCCGGAAAGCCCGTCGATTGAGCACGATATCGACGTGCTCAAGCAAAAGGTCGACGCCGGCGCGACGCTGGCGATCAGCCAGTTCTTCTTCGACATCGACGCCTTCCTGCGCTTCGTCGACAAGGTGCGCGCCGCCGGGATCACCATCCCGATCGTGCCGGGCGTCATGCCGGTGACCAATTTCAACGGCTTGAAGAAGATGTCCCAGGCCTGCCAGACGGCGGTGCCGACCTGGCTGGCCAATCTGTTCGAGGGCTTGGACAATGACGCCGAGACGCGTCGCCTGATCGCCTGCTCGGTGGCCTCGGAAATGTGCGCCAAGCTGCAGGAGCAGGGCTTCGAGGACTTTCACTTCTACACCCTCAACCGGGCCGACCTCGTCTACGCCATCTGCCGTGTGCTGGGCGTGCGGGAGGTTGGACCGGTCTCGTCGGAGGCCGCCGCATGAAGATCCTGGCTTTTGTCCTTTGCGGCGTCCTGTCTCTCGGGGCGACCCAGGTCGCGCGGGCCGACGTCGTCGCGCCGCCCGGCTGGACCGCGCCCAACAAGCCCTATCGCGTGGTCGGCAATATCTATTACGTCGGCTCGGAAACCCTCTCGGCCTGGCTGATCACCTCGTCGGCGGGCCATGTCCTGCTGGATCCCGGCATGTCGGCTCAGGGCGCCAAGCTGGTCGAGGGCAATATCGTCTCGCTGGGTTTCAAGCTGGCGGACGTGAAGATCCTGATCAACACCCACGCCCATTTCGACCATGCGGGCGGCCTGGCTCAGGTGAAGGCAGACACCGGCGCCAAGGTCTGGGCCTCGCGCCCGGACGAGCCCGCCCTCGAGCAGGGCCGGCACTTCGGCGACAACGACAACGGCCTCACGCCCTTTCCGGCGGTCAAGGTCGACAAGGCTTTTGGCGACGGCCAGAAGCTGAAGCTGGGCGAGACCACCCTGGTCGCTCATCTTACGCCTGGGCACACGGTTGGCTGCACGTCCTGGACCACGACGGTGACCGAGAAGGGGCGACCTCTGAACGTCACCTTCACCTGCTCGCTGTCTGTCGCCGGCAATGTGCTGGTCGGCAACAAGACCCACAGGACCATCGTGGCGGATTATCGGTCCAGCTTCGCCAAGCTGCGGACGATTCCGACCGACGTGATGCTGCCCGCGCACGAAGAGCAGGGCGATCTGCTGGCCAAGCGCGAGAAGATGCTGCGCGGCGACAACAACGCCTTCATCGACCCGACGGAGCTGGGCCGCTTCGTCGCCGCGTCGGAAGTCGCGTTCAACAAGGAGCTGGCGCGCCAGCAGGGAGCGGCCAAATGACCGACCTCACAACTCGCCCTGATCTTTCTACGAGGGCCGGCCGCATCGCCGCCCTGAAGGCCGCCGCCAAAGAGCGCGTGCTCATCCTCGACGGCTCCTGGGGCGTGATGTTCCAGAAGAAGAAGCTGCAGGAGGCCGACTACCGGGCCGAGCGCTTCGCCGACTACGACGGCCAGATGAAGGGCAATAACGACGTCCTGTGCCTGACGCGGCCCGACCTGGTGGCCGAATTGCACGACGCCTATTTCGCGGCCGGCGCCGATATCTCCGAGACCAACACCTTTTCCGGCACCACCATCGCCCAGGCTGACTATCGCCTCGGCGAAAAGGACGTCTGGGACATCAATTACGAAGGCGCGCGCATCGGCCGCGCGGTGGCCGACCGCTGGCTGGCCGAGCATCCCGAAAAGCCGCGCTTCATCGCCGGCTCGATCGGACCGTTGAACGTGATGCTGTCGATGTCGTCGGACGTCAACGACCCCGGCGCGCGCAAGGTGACCTTCGACCAGGTCTACGAGGCCTATCGCCAGCAGGTCTCGGCCCTGTACGAGGGCGGGGTCGACCTGTTCCTGATCGAGACCATCACCGACACCCTCAACTGCAAGGCCGCGATCAAGGCGATCATGGACCTGCGCGACGAGGGCCACGAAGAGCTACCGATCTGGATCAGCGGCACCATCACCGACCGCTCGGGCCGCACCCTGTCGGGCCAGACGGCCGAGGCGTTCTGGAACTCGATCAAGCACTGCAAGCCCTTCGCCGTCGGCTTCAACTGCGCGCTGGGCGCCGACCTGATGCGTCCGCACATCGCCGAGATGGCCCGCATCGCCGACACGCTGGTCGCCGCCTATCCCAATGCCGGCCTGCCCAACGCCATGGGCGAGTATGACGAGGAGCCGCACCAGACCGGCCACGCCCTGCACGAATGGGCGTCCGACGGCTTGGTCAACATCCTTGGCGGCTGCTGCGGCACCACGCCCGACCACATTCGCCACGTGGCGCAGGCCGTCGCCGGCGTCACCCCGCGTCAGATCCCCGAACGTCCCCGGGCCATGCGCCTGGCGGGCCTCGAACCCTTCGAACTGGTGGGCTGAGCATGACCGCCTGGGCTCCTGGACCCTTCGACAACGAAGAAGCCGCTGACTTCATCGAGGACCTCACCGAGGCGCCGGACTGGCGCATGGTGGTGACCCTGCTCGACCATGCCGCCGGCGTGACGGGCTATCTCGAGGAAGCCGAAGCGGAACTGGCCGTGGCCGCCGCCGCGGTGGTCGCCTCCTGCGTCGGCAAGGGCTCGGTGCTGCCCGACACCCATGCGGATCTTAAGGACGCTATGGGCAAGCCGCCCGAGGGCGCCGCCAACCTCGCCCGCAAGGCCCTGGCCCGCGTGGTCGGTCCGGCCTCGGAGCTCGACGAAACCTGGCAGGAAGGCGAGGACCACGACACGTGGCTCACCCAGATCGCGGGTTTGCAATCCCTGTTGAACGGCCAATCATGAGACCTGTCTTCGTCAATATCGGTGAGCGCACCAACGTCACCGGCTCGGCCAAGTTCAAGAAGCTGGTCGTCGAGGGCAATTACGGCGAAGCCCTGTCGGTCGCGCGCCAGCAGGTCGAGGCCGGCGCCCAGGTCATCGACGTCAACATGGACGAGGGCCTGCTCGACTCCAAGCTGGCCATGGTCACCTACCTGAACCTGATGGCCGCCGAGCCCGACATCGCGCGGGTGCCGGTGATGATCGACAGCTCCAAGTGGGAGGTGATCGAGGCCGGCCTGAAGTGCGTGCAGGGCAAGGCCATCGTCAATTCGATCTCCATGAAGGAGGGCGAAGAGAAGTTCATCGAGCAGGCCAAGCTGTGCCTGCGCTACGGCGCGGCCGTGGTGGTGATGGCCTTCGACGAAGTGGGTCAGGCTGACACCGCCGCCCGCAAGATCGAGATCTGCGAGAAGGCCTATCGCATCCTGGTCGACAAGGTGGGCTTCCCGCCGGAAGACATCATCTTCGACCCCAATATCTTCGCCGTGGCGACCGGGATCGAGGAGCACGACAACTACGCCGTCGACTTCATCGAGGGCACACGAGAGATCAAGAAGCGCTGCCCCTATGCCCGGATCTCGGGCGGGGTGTCGAACGTCTCGTTCAGCTTCCGCGGCAACGAGCCCGTGCGCCGGGCCATCCACTCGGTGTTCCTGTACCACGCCATCGCGGCGGGCATGGACATGGGCATCGTCAACGCCGGCGACCTGCCGGTCTATGACACCCTGGATCCCGAACTGCGCGAGGCCGTGGAGGACGTGATCCTCAACCGCCCGCAACGGACCAATGTCTCCAACACCGAGCGCCTGGTCGATCTCGCCCCGCGCTACAAGGGCGACAAGAGCCAGGTCCAGACCGCCAATCTGGAATGGCGCAAGGGCAGCGTGGGCGAGCGCATCACCCACGCCCTGGTCAACGGCATCACCGAGTTCATCGACGAGGACACCGAAGAGGCGCGCGCTGTCCGTCGAGCGGCCGCTGCACGTCATCGAAGGCCCGCTGATGGACGGCATGAACGTGGTCGGCGACCTGTTCGGCTCGGGCAAGATGTTCCTGCCGCAGGTGGTGAAATCGGCCCGCGTGATGAAGCAGGCCGTGGCCTGGCTGGAGCCGTTCATGGAGGCCGAGAAGGCCGGCAAGCCGCGCGAGCAGGCCGGCCGCATCCTGATGGCCACGGTCAAGGGCGACGTCCACGACATCGGCAAGAACATCGTCGGCGTGGTGCTGCAGTGTAACAATTACGAGGTCATCGACCTGGGCGTGATGGTCCCGGCCGATCGCATCCTCGACGAAGCCAAAAAGCACAATGTCGACATGATCGGCCTGTCGGGCCTGATCACCCCTTCGCTGGACGAGATGGTGTTCGTGGCGTCGGAGATGGAGCGCCAGGGTTTCACCATCCCGCTGCTGATCGGCGGCGCCACCACCAGCCGCACCCATACGGCGGTCAAGATCGAGCCGGCCTATCACAAGGGCTCGACCACCTATGTGCTGGACGCCAGCCGGGCCGTGGGCGTGGTCTCGGGCTTGCTGTCGGCCAGCGAGCGCGACCGCCTGCAGGCCGAGACGCGCGCCGAATACATCCGCATCCGCGAGCAATATGCCCGGGGCCAGACGGCCAAGGCCCGCACCGGCATCGCCGAAGCCCGCCAGAAGAAGTTCGCCATCGACTGGGCGGGCTATGTTCCGCCCAAGCCGGCCTTCCTCGGCACGCGCACCTTTGAGCCGACGCTGGCCGAGCTGGTCCCCTTCATCGACTGGTCGCCGTTCTTCGCCAGCTGGGAGCTGATCGGCCGCTTCCCGCAGATCATGGAAGACGATGTGGTCGGCGAGGCCGCCACCGAGCTCTATCGCGAAGCCCGCGAGATGCTCGACAAGGTGGTCGCCGAGAAATGGTTCGGGGCGAAGGGCGTGATCGGCTTCTGGCCGGCCCAGGCCCAGGGCGACGACATCGTTCTCTATACGGACGATACACGAACGGCCGAGCTGTCGCGCCTGCACACCCTGCGCCAGCAGATGGACAAGGGCGCCGGCAAGACCAACGCCGCGTTGTCAGACTTCGTCGCGCCGATCGGGCAGGGCGCGGACTATATCGGTGCCTTCGCCGTCACCGCCGGCCACGGGGAGGACGAGATCGTCAAGCGCTTCAAGGACGCCGGCGACGACTACAGCGCCATCATGGCGAGCGCCCTGGCTGACCGTCTGGCCGAGGCCTTCGCCGAGTGGCTGCACTACAAGGCCCGGGTCGAGCTGTGGGGCTATGCTGCCGATGAAGCCGCCGACGCTGACCAGATGATCGCCGAGAAATATCAGGGAATCCGCCCCGCGCCCGGCTATCCTGCCCAGCCCGACCACACCGAAAAGGGCACGCTGTTCGCCCTGCTGGATGCGACCGAACAGACCGGCATGATCCTGACCGAGAGCTACGCCATGAGCCCCGGCGCGGCGGTGTCAGGCCTCTATTTCAGCCATCCCAAGAGCCACTATTTCGGCGTCGGCAAGGTCGATCTGGACCAGGTCGAGGACTACGCTCTCCGCAAGGGTTGGGACCTGGCCAAGGCCGAGAAATGGCTGGCGCCGATCCTGAACTATGATCCCGGCGCCAAGGCGCGGGAGGCGGCGGCCTAGGGGGCGGCCATCGACCGCTTTGTCGTCATCTCCGGCTGTTCGGGCGGCGGCAAGTGGACCTTGCTGGCTGAACTGCGCCGGCGCGGTCGTGCAGTGGTCGCAGACCGGGCCGACTTCGTCCTGGAACCCCTGGGCGCGTTGTGACGGGCTTGCGCTGTTGATGTTGAGCGCCCATCGCCCGGGCAAAACCGTCGGCTGCCTGACCCCAAACCGGCCATTGCCTCCACAGGGGATAACAATGTGCGGCAAAACTTCCAGAAAGCCGTCGCGGTAAGGAATTCAGCAACAGGTCGCGTGTCCAGATGCGCCCGTCTGTCGGGGCCGGGGTATGAACCGCAACAATATCGAGCTGAAGATTTTCGGCCTGATCGTCTGCATGGCGACGGGCATGATTCTGCTCGCCGCGGGCCTGCTGTTCACCGCCACGCGTCAGGCCGATCTGCGCGAACGCCAGTACGAGCAGACCCTGGTCACCAACGGTCTGCGCCAGCGCGGTCGCGAGGTTCAGACCGCCCTCAATCCCTATGTCATCTGGGATGAGGCGATCCACAAACTCGACAACAAGTTCGATCTGGAATGGGCCAGCCAGAATGTCGGCGCCTCGATCGGCGGGGCGCTGGGCTACAGCGTCGTGTTCGTCCTGGACGCCAACAACCAGCCCATCTACGGCCACATCAACGGCACGGACGTCGATCCCAGGTCGTTCGGCGTCTATGCCGCCCAGACCCAGCGCCTGATCGACCAGGTCCGCGCCATCGAGGCCGATCCCGTCAAGGTCGCCAACCTCCGCGCCGTGCACAAGGGCCGGGTGGAACTGATCGGCGACGAGCCGGTCATGATCACCGTTTCGCTGGTGCGCCCCGATCTGAAGGCCAAGACCCGCGGGCCGCGCGGGCCGCTGGTCGTCTCGGGCCTGCCGGTGGCCAGCAGCGTGGTGAAGGCGTTTTCAGAGCGGTTCCTGCTGAAGGACGCCCGTATCGAGGTCGTGCCCGCCAGTCAGATCAAGGGCGAGAACGCTCAGGCCCTCATGGGACGGGCGCCGGACGGTCGCGGCATCGTGCTGCGCTGGACGCCCCGCAAGCCGGGCGGCGATCTGCTGCGGCAGGCCACGCCGATCCTCTGCCTGGCCTTCCTGGCCGCCGCCACCGGTCTGGTCCTGCTGTTCCGGGTCACGCGCCGCGCGGCCAAGAAGCTGCTGTTGAGCGAGGCCGAGGCCAAGCATCTGGCCCTGCACGACCCGCTGACAGGCCTGGCCAACCGCACGCTGTTCACCGACCGTCTGGTCCATGCCCACGCCCTGTTGCGGCGCAAGCCCGGCTATCTGGGCGTTCTTTGCATCGACCTGGACCGCTTCAAGGAAGTTAACGACAGCTACGGCCACGACGCCGGCGACCAGGTCATCCGCGAGGTCGCGCGACGGCTGAAGCAGATCTGCCGCGAGACCGACACCATCTGCCGTCTGGGCGGCGACGAGTTCGCCATCATCCAGCCCGACACCACCCCGGCCGGCTGCGCCACCCTGGCCCAACGGGTCGTCGAGGGCCTGTCGGGCGAGTTGGACCTGACCATCGGCCGCGCCGAGCTGTCCTGCTCGGTCGGGGTCGCCGTGGTCGCGGATGCGGAGCAGGGCCAGGCCGAGATGCTGCGCCAGGCCGACGTGGCTCTGTATCGCGCCAAGGAGGCCGGTCGCGGACGCTACTGCTTCTTCGAGCCCGAGATGGACGCGGCCCTGCGCCTGCGCAAGATGCTGGAGCGCGACCTGCGCGCCGCCATCGATCAGGAACGCCTGACCGTCGCCTATCAGCCTCTGACCGACGCCCGCGGCGTGATCACCGGGGTCGAGGCCTTGGCGCGCTGGCACGATCCCGAGCGCGGCGACATCTCGCCGGCCATCTTCATTCCGTTGGCCGAGGCGACGGGCCTGATCGCCGCCATCGGCCGTTCGGTCTTCCGTCGCGCCTGCTACGACAGCCTGCGCTGGTCGGGGCTGGAGGTCTCGGTCAATGTCTCTGCGCTGCAACTGAGCGCCGCCGGCTTCGTCGACGAGGTCGAGGGGATCCTGGCCGAAACCGGAGCCCAGGCCTCGGGCTTCGTGCTGGAGATCACCGAGACGGCCCTGCTCAAGGACAGCGATGGCGTCCATGAGGCCCTGCGTCGTCTCAAGCGCCTGGGCTTCCGCCTGGCCCTCGACGACTTCGGCACCGGCTACGCCAGCCTGGCCTATCTGCGCCGTCATCCGATCGACAAGCTGAAGATCGACCGCTCGTTCGTCTCCAACCTCACGCCAGACAGCGAAGCGGCCTCGGTGGCCGCCGCGATCATCAGCCTGGCCCGCTCGCTGGGCCTGAAGACCACGGCCGAGGGCGTCGAGACCCAGGCCCAGTTCGATATCCTGGTGAAACTGGGCTGCGTCGAGTTCCAGGGCTTCCTGCTGGGACGCCCCATGCCAGCCGACGCCATCGCCGGCGTGCGCGAACAGCGTTCCAGGCCTGGTCGCGAAGCCGTCTCGACCAAGGCCCGCCGTTAAGGGCGACGCGCGGGTAGGGCTGGTCAATCGACCGCTTCCCAAGGCATGCTCGCCTCAACGGAGGCGACGACCTCCGATCGGGAGGGACGTCACGTGGATCATCAAGGCATCAGCCGTCGAGTCCTCGCGGGCCTGGCGCTGGGCGGAGCGGCCCTTGGCCTCAGCGGCTGCGAGGGCAAGCCCGATACCGAGCTTCATCCCCGGTCGCGGCAGTTTCCCAAGGACTTCGTCTGGGGCGTGGCCAGCGCCGCCTTCCAGACCGAGGGCGCGCTTGACGTCGATGGGCGCGGGCCCAGTGTCTGGGACACGTTCGAGAAGAAGCCCGGCATCATCGTCGACGGCTCCGACGCCAGCGTCGCCACCGACAGCTATCGCCGCTACGCTGATGACATCGACCTGATCGCCGGCGCCGGTCTGGACGCCTACCGCTTCTCGATCAAGCTGGTCGCGGGTGCTGCCCAGCGGCGAGGGGGCGATCAACCCCGCCGGGCTGGATCACTATGCGCGGATGGTCGACGGCCTGCTGGCCAAGGGGATCACGCCCTACGCCACGCTGTTCCACTGGGACCTGCCCCAGGCCCTGCAGGACAAGGGTGGCTGGAAGAACCGCGACACGGCCTACCGCCTGGCCGACTACGCCCAGGCGGTGGTCGACAGGCTGGGCGACCGGCTCAAGCGCTATATCATTCTCAACGAGGCGGCGGTGCACACTGTGTTCGGCCACGTGCTGGGCGAGCAGGCGCCGGGCCTGAAGGACATCGGTCAACTGGGGCCGGTGACCCACCACATGAACCTGGGGCAGGGGCTGGCCATCCAGGCGCTGAGAGCGGCGAAAAGCGACCTGAGCGTCGGCACCACCATGGCCCTGCAGCCCTGTCGACCGGCGGGCGCCGCGCCGTGGAACCGCCTGGCTTCGGACGGCCTGGACGCTTTGTGGAACCGCGCCTGGCTGGACCCGCTGTTCAAGGGCGCCTATCCCAAGACGATGGACGACTTTCTGAAGGGCGTGGTGCGCGACGGCGATCTGGCGATCACGCGGCAGAAGGTCGATTTTCTGGGCGTGAACTACTACGCGCCGGCCTATGTGCGGCTGGATCTGGCCTCAGCCAGCCATATCGCGCCGGCCCAGCCGCCGAAGGGCGCTGAACTGGACGCCTTCGGACGGCACATCGACCCGTCGGGCCTGTTCGAGGTGCTGGAGATGGTGCGTCGCGACTACGGCAACCCGCCGGTCATGATCACCGAGAACGGCGCGTCGGACCCTTTCAGCAAGGGCCCGGCGATCATCGACGACACGTTCCGGATAAACTACCTGCGCCGACACCTGGAGGCCGTGCTGGCCGCCCGTGAGGCCGGCTCGCCCATCGGGGGCTATTTCTGTTGGACCCTGCTCGATAATTTCGAGTGGGACCTAGGCTACACTTCGAAGTTCGGGCTTGTCGCGCACGACCGCGCGACGGGCGTGAGGACGCCCAAGGCGTCCTATGCCTGGTTCAAGGCGTTGGCCGCCAGCGGGGCGCTGCCGTCCTCCCCCTGATGGGGGAGGAACCGGTCAGTCCGGCTTGCACACCAGAACGTCCTTGCCGCCCCGCTTGGCGGGCTCGAGGCGACCGGCGCAGGGCTTGGGGTCGCTAGGGTCGATGATGATCTCGGCCCTTGCCGCCGTGGCGGTGACCGGCTTGGGCGCCGGAGCCTTCGCCATCGGCTTGGCCACGGGGGCGGGCTTTGGCGTCTCCGCGACCGGAGGCGCCTGTTCGATCGGGGTCTGTTCGACCGGCACCGGGGCGACGGGCTCGGGCGCCGGCTGAGGGGCGGCCTCGGGCGCGGGAGTCGGCGCGGGCGCGGCGTTGTAGATCAGCGCCTTGCCCAAGACGTTGGAGCGCTTCTCAAGGGTCTTGGCGCGGGTCTCGCAGTCGCCGGGCGGAGACCAGCTCATCCACACCTGGGCCAGGCGCGCCTTGTTGGTGGTGTCGGAACCCGCCCAGACCGAGCGGCCCTTGTTGATTGCGACGCGGCCATATTCGGAGATCGGGCGCGGGCTGGCCTTTTCGGCGGCGGTGATCGCGGCGGTATAGGTCTTCAGGTCCAGGCGGGCCTGGGCGCGCATTTCCGGATAGACCTTCAGCGAGGCCTCGACACCGCCTGGGCTGGGGAAGGCCTTCTCGATGCGGGTGACCTCGGGCATCACCTTGTCATAGAGGTCCACATAGCCGCCCAGCGCCCCATAGCACCACGACACATAGCCATAGTCGTCGGTGGAGCCGACGCCGCGGAGGTCGGCGGCGGCGCGGCGGCTGGAGCTTGTCCCATCAGGGCCAGGGCGAGAAAGAGGGCGTTCCCCATGCGGGTGGAAGTCCTTGTGCAGAGCAGTGACGTGCTGACTAGAGCATTTCGAGGTCGAATGGGACCACAGGATGGCGCCCGGTCGCACCGAAGCTGCGCCATAACGAGTGGCGCGCCGAAAGGCTCCGCTATGAATTCGAGTTCATTCTGCCCTCGGCGGGGTAGGGCTGGCGGCGGAATATGTTAGAAAGCGCCATGGAAGCGTGATCCGTATCGCGCCGCCACGCGTACCTGCCTTGTCATCACTTCGCCACGCTTCTGGACTTTTCCGCCCTTCATGACCTTCTGGCGCAACATCGCAAGCATCGCCGCGCGCAGGCTGGATCTGGCCGACTGCACGGAGTGCCCGTCCGGATTGCCTGGCGAGGATCCGGCGTTCTCGACGGCTGTCACGGCGCTGGGCGCCAAGCTGGCCAAGGCCGACGGCCGCGCCGATGGCCACGAGTTCGCGGCCTTCACCGAGGTGTTCCAGCCCGATCCGGCCTCGGAAGGCAATATCCACAGGCTCTACGACCTGGCCCGCCAGACCACGCATGGCTTCGAAAGCTACGCCAAGCGCCTGGCCAAGCGCTATCGCACCTGTCCGATGATCCTCGAGGATGTCGTCGACGGTCTGTTTCACATCGCCAAGGCCGACGGCGTGGTGACCCAGGACGAGCTGGACTATGTGGAGCGGGTCGCCGATCTTTTCGGTCTCTCGCCCCTGGTGTTCCGCCGCCTGCGCGCGGTGCACATGGGCGCGGGTCCCGACGATCCGTACACGATCCTGGACGTTCCCGCCGACGCTGACGACGCCGCCGTCCGCAGCGCCTGGAAGACGGCCCTGTCATCGGCTCACCCCGATCGGGCGCGGGCGCGGGGCCTGCCCAATGAGTTTATCGAGGTGGCCGAGGCCAAGTCGGCCGCCATCAACGCCGCCTTCACGACGGTGATGCGCGAGCGTCGCGACCTGGGTCTGGCGACGGCCGGCTAGGCTCCACAGAAGCCAGAGACGATATGTCTCGGGCGAAATGGGCTTTTCAGATCGTTCACGCGGGTGTTGAGTTGACCTTCGGCATCCTAGAACCAACCTTGTTGACCATACGTGCTGCTGTGAGGCCTCAGGCCCGGAAGGGACGATCGATGACGGGTTCGACAACGATGGCCGGTGGTTCGGCTCTGCGTAGCCTGGCTTGGCTGGCCGGCGCGCTGGCGACGTCCGCTGCCGTGGTGATCGGCTCGGTGCTCGCCGTCGTCTTCGCCGCGACCGTCGTGGTCATCGGTTTCATGGGCAGCGCCCTGTTCGGCCTCGTGGCGCTGGCCCTTCGGGCGCGTCGCACGGTCAAGGCCAAGACCAGCGATGATCCGACCCTGATCGAGGCCCGTAACGTCGGCGGCCATTCCTGGGTCGCCTACGGCTGGAACGAGCGGCCCTAGCCATCCCCCACATCTGATTTTGACACTTCCCTAACGTCGCCCTTGCGGCGCGCGTCCGCGTGGTCGATGCTGCTTTCAAACAAGCGTTGGGAGGCGAGCATGATCGGTGTAGTGGCGACCTTGAAGGTCCAGGTCGACAAGACCTCTGAATTCGAAGCGGTGTTCCTGGATCTGGCGGCCAAGGTGAAGGCCAATGAGTCGGGTTGCCTGCTGTACCAGCTGACCAAGTCCAAGACCGATGCCGGCGTCTACAAGGTGCTGGAGCTGTACGCTTCCATGGACGACCTCAAGGCCCACGGCGGCACCGACTATTTCAAGGCCGGCGGCGTGGCGATGGGGCCGTTCATGGCCGGTCGTCCCGAGATCGAATATCTGGACGCGGTGGAGTAGCAGCCATGGATCTCGCCTTTTCACCCGAGGATCTGGCCTTCCAGCAGGAAGTCCGCGACTGGATCGCCAGCGCCTATGACGACGATCTGCGCCGGCAGATGAGCCAGTCCAAGAACGGCTATCTGGACAAGGCCGGCCAGGTGAAATGGCAGAAGAAGCTGGCCGAACGCGGCTGGGCCGCGCCCGACTGGCCGGTGGAGTGGGGCGGCTGCGGCTTCACGGCGTCGCAGCGCTATATCTTCAACATGGAGCTGAGCCTGGCGGGCACGCCCAATCCTTCGCCCATGGGCCTGAAGATGTGCGCGCCGGTGGTGCTGGCCTTCGGCACCGAGGAGCAGAAAAGGCAGCACCTGCCGCCGATCCTGTCGTCCGACATCTGGTGGTGCCAGGGCTATTCCGAGCCCGGCTCGGGATCGGATCTGGCCAGCCTGCAGATGAAGGCCGAGCGCGACGGCGACGACTATGTGCTGAACGGCTCCAAGATCTGGACCACCCACGCCCAGTGGGCCGACTGGATGTTCTGCCTGGTGCGCACCTCGACCGAGGGCAAGCCCCAGAACGGCATCAGTTTCCTGCTGCTGCGCATGGACAGCCCCGGCATCCAGATCAAGCCGCTGCCCACCCTGGACGGCCCCGCCGAGGGCGAGCAGGAGATCAATCAGGTCTTCTTCGACAATGTCCGCGTGCCGATCGCCAATCGTATTGGCGAGGAGAACAAGGGCTGGACCTACGCCAAGTACCTGCTCGAGTTCGAGCGCGGCAACGCCTATGCGCCCGGCCTGATGAACATGATCCGCAAGGTGCGCAAGATCGCGACCCTGGAACTGGCCGATGACGGCGGCCGCCTGATCGATGATCCGGACTTCCGCTCCAAGATCTCCAACCTGGAAATCTCGGTCGAGGCGCTGAACGCGGCCGAACTGCGGATCTTCTCGGGCAAGAGCGCGGGCAAGGCCGTCGGGCCGGCGTCTTCGATGCTCAAATGCGCGGGCTCCGAGGCCCAGCAGGCGATCACCGAACTGACCCTGGAAGCGGTCGGAAACTATGCCGCGCCGTTCGTTCGCGACACCTGGGCGCCCAGCAATGAGGGCCGCGCGGGCCCCGACTACGCCGCGCCCGCCGCGCCCAGTTATTTCAGCTACCGCAAGGCCTCGATCTATGCCGGATCCAACGAGATCCAGCGCAACATCATGGCCAAGATGGTTCTGGGGCTTTAGGCCCCGCGTCCTTCGAGGCTCGCCGAGGGCTCGCACCTCAGGACGAGGAAGTTCTGTTCTGATTTCCTCTCCCTGAGGCGCCTGCGAAGCGGGTCTCGAAGCACGCACCGCTTCTCAACCCGATACAGGCTCGGTTGCAGATTTTCTGCATAGTCCACAATCGCAACCCGCCTCATAACGTTCCCAACACCGACCCTCCTTCGGAGCGCCCCATGGCCCTCGACGCCCTCTTCAAGCCGTTTGAATTCAAGTCGCTGAAAATGCCCAACCGGGTGGTGATGGCGCCGATGACCCGCTCGTTCTCGCCCGGCGGCGTGGCGACGGATGACGTGGCCGCCTACTACCGTCGGCGCGCCGAGAACCAGGTCGGCCTGATCATCACCGAGGGCACGGGCGTGGCCCGCGACGCCTCGCTGAACGACGCCAATGTCCCGCGCTTCCATGGCGAGAAGGAACTGGCGGCCTGGAAAAAGGTGGTCGACGAGGTCCACGACGCGGGCGGCCTGATCGCCCCGCAGCTGTGGCACGTGGGCGCCGCCAAGGGTAAGGACGTCCTGGGCAAGATCGACAGCCCCTCGGGCCTGTCCAAGAAGGGCGGCAACCCCTTCACCGAACCTATGACCGACGAGGAGGTGGCCGACACCATCGCCGCCTTCGCCGACGCCGCCCGCAACGCCAAGCTGCTGGGCTTTGACGCGATCGAACTGCACGGCGCCCACGGCTATCTGATCGACCAGTTCTTCTGGGAAGGCACCAATGTTCGCGGCGACGCCTTCGGCGGCCCGACGATCGGCGATCGCAGCAAGTTCGCCGCCGAGATCCTGAAGGCCGTTCGCGCCGCCGTGGGTCCCGACTATCCGGTGATCATCCGCCTGTCGCAGTGGAAGCAGCAGGACTATGCGGTCAAGAACGCCGAGACGCCGCAACTGCTGGAAGCCTGGCTGCAGCCGCTGGCCGACGCCGGCGCCGACATCTTCCACTGCTCGCAACGCCGCTTCTGGGAGCCGGAGTTCGAAGGCAGCGACCTGAACTTCGCCGGCTGGGCCAAGAAGCTGACCGGCGCCCCGACCATCACCGTCGGCTCGGTGGGCCTGTCGGGCGAGTTCATCGCGGCCTTCGGCGGAGAAGGCAGCCAGCCCGCTTCGATCGATGGCCTGCTGGAGCGCCTGGATCGCGGCGAGTTCGACCTGGTCGGCGTGGGCCGCGCTCTGCTGCAGGATCCGGAGTGGGTCGTGAAGATCCGCGAGGGCCGCACCGACGAACTGAAGAACTTCGAACGCGAAGCGCTCGGCGTTCTCTACTAGGCTTTCAGTCCTCCCCCTTCGGGGGGAGGTGTCGGCGCAGCCGACGGTGGGGGAAGTGCTGCTGACTCATTGCGGTCTTCCCCCGCCGGCCTTCGGCCGCCTCCCCCGTCAGGGGGAGGACTTTCTCTACCCGTTGAAGTTCAGCTTCAGCCCAGCCCTCGGCCAGCGGGCCTTGTAGAGCTTGCCGGTCCCCGAGGCCGTGATCCACGCATCGCGCATGTCGGCCCCGCCAAAGCAGATGTTGGTGACGATCACGTCCGGGAAGGCGAAATGCTCGGTCGAGCCGTCGGGATCAAAGGCGGTGATTCCGCCATTGATGATCGTCGCCACGCAGACCTTGCCGCCGGCCTCGACCGCCAGGCTGTCCAGCAGTTGATAGCCCGGCAGGTTGCAGACCACATGGCCGGGCGCGAAGCCGGCGACGGGCGCCAGCTCGCCGGGCGCGGCGATGTCGAACGACCACAGCCGCCCCAGGGTGGTGTCGGCCATGTAGACGGTCTTCTCGTCGGGCGAGAGGCCCACGCCATTGGGCGAGACGAAGTGGTCGCGCCAGCGGGTGATCTTCGAGCCGTCAGTGAGGGCGTAGTAGAGCGCGCCGAACTTGCGCCCCTCGGGCGTTGAGCAACCATGGTCGGTGAACCAGAACCCGCCCTGCCTGTCGAACACCAGGTCGTTGGGACCGACCAGCGGCTTGCCGTCGCATTCGGTATAGAGCGTGGTGACCGCGCCGGTCGCGATGTCCACCCGCTGGATCGAGCCGCCGGTGTGGCTGGGCGGCGTAGGGCCGGGCACGTTGAGGCCGCCCATCTCGATGAACTGGAAACTGCCGCCATTGTTGGTGACATAGATCGCGCCGTCCGGGACCGATGGCCGCGCCGTTGGGCCCGCCGCCGGTCTCGGCCACCGTCTCGCGCTTGCCGTCGGCCGTGACGCGGCTCAGCCGCTGGCCCTGGATCTCGGTGAGGATCACCGAGCCGTCGGCCATGGCGATCGGGCCCTCCGGAAACAGCAGGCCTTCGGCGACCAGTTGGATGTCCATGCGTCTCTCCCAAACCGCCTCTGACGGGCGGATGGGAGAGACTATAAACGCGCGTTTGAATGCCGCTAGCGGTTTAGGTCTTGGGCGTCGCGCCGATCGACCACACGAAGCCGAACGGGTCCTTCAGCACGCCGTAGCGGTCGCCCCAGAACATCAACTGAACCGGCATGGTCGCTTCGCAGCCGGCCTCGATGGCCCGGTTGAACCAGGCGTCGGCGTCATCGACCTGCAGGTGGAGGGTGACTGCGGCGGGCGGCTGGGCGGGGTGGCCATGCTCTGGAAAGCTGTCGCTAAACAGCAGGTCGTCGCCATTGATCGTCACGGCGCAGTGCATCAGCCGCTTGCCGTCCTGGGCCGGTATGCGGCTCTTCTCCTGGGCCGCGAAGGCCTTCTGGTAGAAGGCCGAGGCCGCCGCCGCGCCGGCGCCCGCCAACGCAGAGATAGGGCGTCAGGCCGCCCGTCGGCCCGCGTTGTTCGGGACTGATGTCTGTCATGGCGATGTCCTCCTACGGGCCTGCGTTGGCCTTCGCGCCAGAGGACGCGCGAGCCTTGGCCGCGCCGACATCGCACACTGAATTTTTACCGCCGCTCCAGCACGCGGAAGACGAAGGCATGGTCGTCGTCGTCGCCGGCGGGGTGCTCTTCCCGGCGGACCTCGGTCCAGGCGGCTTCGTCGAAGTCGGGGAAGGTGACGTCGCCCGCGACCTCGGCGTCCACCTCGGTCAGGTACAGCCGCTTGGCCTTGGGCAGGGCCGCTTCGAACAGGCTGCGGCCACCGATGACGCAGACCTCGTCGACGCCATCGTCCTCGGCCTGTTCTCGGGCCATCTGCACGGCTTCCATGAAGCTCTCGCAGACCACGGCCTGGGCGGGCTCGAACGAGCCGTCGCGCGACAGCACCACGTTCATGCGCCCGGGCAGGGGCTTGCGAGGCAGGCTGTCCCAGGTCTTGCGACCCATGATGATCGGCTTGCCCAGGGTGTTGGCCTTGAACAGGGCCAGGTCTGACTTCAACCGCCACGGCAGGTCGCCGTCACGACCGATGACGCCGTTGGCGGCGCGAGCGACGACGATGGAAAGGATCGGGATCATGGCTCCTGCTTAGCCTCGCCCTTTGACGGACGCCAGACAAGAGACCTTGCCAGTTATCTGAACGTCGTTAACTTGGGGGTGGGGAGACACCGACATGGCGATATCAGCCTTCGAGATGCACATGGCCCGCACGGGCGGCGTCGAGGTGTTGCAGGGGCGCTCCGTCGTCCTGGACCCACCCGGCCCGGGCGAGGCGCGGGTCGCCATCGAGGCGGCCGGCGTCGCCTTCGCCGACATCGTCATGCGCACGGGGCTCTACCCGGGCGTCAAGGCGCCGGTGACGCCAGGCTATGATCTGGTCGGCAGGATCGAGGCGCTGGGGCCGGGCGTCGCGGGCTTCTCGGTGGGCCAGCGCGTGGCGGCCCTGACGGTGACGGGCTCCTACGCCGATCGTCGTAACGTCTCGGCCCGCCATCTTGTCGCCGCCCCCGAGGGCGTCGCGGCCGAGGCCCTGGTGGCCGGCGTCCTGAACGGCCTGACGGCGTGGCAGATGTTCCACCGCGTCGCCTCGGCCCAGCCCGGCGAATGGGTTCTGGTCCATGGCGCCGCCGGCGGCGTCGGCGGGCTGCTGCTGGACCTGGCGCGTCTGGTCGGTGTGCGGGCGATCGGCACGGCCTCGGCGGGCAAGCGGGCGGTGGTGGAGGCCAAGGGCGGGGTCCATGTCGACTATCGCGCCGAGCCGGTGGCCGAGCGGGCCAGGGCGCTGTCCGGCGGCGGCGTCGTCGCGGCCTTTGATCATGTCGGTGGCCCGCACCTGAAGACCGCCTCGATCGCCGCCCTGCGGGACGGCGGCACGGCGGTGCTCTATGGCGGCTATGACGCCACGCGAGGCGGCAAGATGCGGCCGGCCGCGATGATCCAGATGTTGCTGGCCGATCGCCTGTCGGCGCTGAAGCTGTTTTCGTCGAGCCAGGGCGTGGTGGGCTACAACGTCACCTCGTGGCGTGACGCGCGGCCGGAGGCCTATCGCCAGGATCTGGCCGCCGTGCTGGCCTTGATCGGCGCGGGCCAGCTCAATCCTCAGATCGGCGCGACCTTTCCGCTGGCGGAAGCGGCCAAGGCTCAAGAGCTGCTGCAGTCGACCGGCGTCGCAGGCAAGATCGTCCTGAAACCTTAGACCGAAACCTCGGCCTTGATGTGCGGGTGCGCCTCATAGCCCGACAGGGTAAAGTCGGCGTACTCGAACCCGAACAGGTCGTGCTTGTCGGCGATGGTCAGGGTGGGGAAGGGGAAAGGCTCGCGGGTCAGCTGTTCGCGGGCCTGGTCCAGGTGGTTCAGATAGAGGTGCGCGTCGCCGAAGGTGTGGACGAACTCGCCCGGCTCAAGTCCCACCACCTTGGCGACCATCAGGGTCAGCAGGGCATAGGAGGCGATGTTGAACGGCACGCCCAGGAAGACGTCGGCGCTGCGCTGATAGAGCTGGCAGCTGAGTTTTCCATCCGCGACGAAGAACTGGAACAGGCAGTGGCAGGGGGGCAGGGCCATGTCCTCGACATCGGCCGGGTTCCAGGCCGACACGATGTGGCGGCGGCTGTTGGGATTGGTCTTCAGACCTTCGATCAGGTTCTGGATCTGATCGATGGATTGCCCGTTCGGCACCGCCCACGAGCGCCATTGCTTGCCATAGACGGGGCCCAGATCGCCGTTCTCGTCGGCCCACTCATCCCAGATGCGGACGCCGTTTTCCTTCAGATAGGCGATGTTGGTGTCGCCCTTCAGGAACCACAGCAGTTCGATGAAGATCGAGCGCAGATGCAGCTTCTTGGTGGTCAGGACCGGGAAGCCCTTGGACAGGTCAAAGCGGATCTGGCGGCCAAACACGCCCCTGGTGCCGGTGCCCGTGCGATCGCCGCGCTCGACGCCGTTTTCCAGGATGTCGGCGAGCAGGTTCAGATACTGCCGCTCGGGATGATCGGCGGGGGCGACTTGGGACGGCGCGGGGGCGAGGATGGGCGAGACGGCGTTCATGGCGACACTGTCCTACGCGAATCGACGTCCTGGCCAATCACAAAAACGCCCCGCAGGAGGGTTCCTGCGGGGCGTTTCTCGCGCGTGGGGCGGAGCCTATTTCGCGGGCTCGAGCCCGGCGTTCAGAACCCAGCCGACGTTGTCGTTCTCATCGGCCACTTCCCACCACATCTCCTGCTTCTTGCCGGTGGGATAGACGATCGAGCCGGCCGGCAGCGCGCGCAGAAGCTTTCCGCCCGCCACTGGGGTGGCGCGCAGATTGACGACGCGCGTGGCCACGAAGGTCTTCGACGGGGCGGCCTGGGCGGCCGGGACGTCGGATGACAGAAGGCCAAGATCGGTGACGAGCTTGGTGTAGCTGTTGATGAACGACAGGGTGACGATCCGCCCGATCTCTGTGTCTTCATAGCCGCCGCCTACGGCGCCGGCGAAGCCGATGCCGCCTCCGACGCCCCAGCCGATGTCGTTCTTCACGGCATAGCCTTCCTGCACGGCCACGGTCTCGGTGGTGCGCACATTGGTCAGCGACAGGACGGTGTTGGCTTCCAGCTTCTTGGTCTTGATGCCGCCGACCAGACCGCCGACGCGGCCGCCGATCAGGCCGCCGATGGCCCCGGCCACGGCGCCGCCGCCAGCGTTGCTGTCACTGGCCTGAACCTCAGCGACCAGCACGTAGTCGGCGGCCTTGATCTGGCCTTGGCCGACATTGGAGCCGCGCTGCAGGCCCAGATTGCCGCCGATGTTGCGCTCGGTCTGGGCGGCGTTGAGGCCCGCGCCCCGATCGACCAGATTGAAGCAGCCCGACTTCTGGACCATGGCCTTGAGCAGCTTTTGTGGCGAGGCCAGATTGTACTGCATCCAGCCGCGCGTATCGTCGCCGTCGATGATCGACAGTGTGCCCAGCTTGCGCGCGCAGCGCGGGATCTCGGCGACCGCCTGGGCTTGCATCTGCTGGGCCTTGCTGGCCTTGGCCTGCGAGAACGCTTGCGCCGGCGCGATGACCGAAAGGGCGACGCCTAGGGCGGCCACGCCAGACAGATATTTCATTTTCCAAAGCCCCTGCTGTGTAGCTTCAACCGTACATGGATCGACACGCGCGGCCAAGATTTCGATCACCCCGCGAAGCCGCCCTCGTCGAGGAATACTTGCTCCTCGGGCGTCGTCTCGCGACCCAGCACCGCGTTGCGGTGGGGGAAGCGGCCGAACCGGGCGATGATGTCGCGATGCTCCAGGGCCCACTTGATGGTGTTTTCGTCGCCGCTGTCGGCCTGCAGGGTGGCGCACAGCTCGACGCAAAACTCCTGGTCGGCCAGGGATTCGGAGTGCTCGAACGGCAGGTAGAAAAAGGGCCGCAGCAGTGGTTCTGTCGCCTGATCGTGCCCGGCGGCAAGGGCGGCGTGGGCGAACATGCGGGCCAGGGGATCGGTGGCGAAGGCATGGGCGGTGCCGCGATACAGATTGCGGGGGAACTGATCCAGCAGGATCAGCAGCGCCAGGGCTCCCTCCGGCGTCTGCGCCCATTGGTCATAGCGGCGCTGTGATGCTCTGTAGTGCGTTTGTTCGAACTTCAGGGCGATGATCGAATCGAAGCCGGCGTCCTTGGCGAACCATTTGCGCGGACCGGCCGAGCGCCAGAATCCGACAATATCCAAGGGGTGGGCTGGCATGACAAAGCTCTGGCGTAGTCGTTCAAATGCGGTTCATCGACGAGCGCCGATATTGCCATCAAGGGACAAAGCCGGGGCCGCGCACAAGGCCCCTTGGAGCAAGAAATGAAGCGTCTGATCTCGACCGCCATGGTCCTGTCGCTCTTGGGCGGCGCGGCGGCGGAAGCCGGATCCGCTGGCGCGGTCGCCGCCCAGCGAGACCAGCAACAAGCCCAGCAAGGGCCCCGAGGCGGCGAGCGTGGCGACCGTGGCGGCGGTGATCGCCAGGGGCAGGACCGCCAGGGCGGCGGCTGGCAGGGCGGTGATCGCGGCGATCGCGGCGGCGATCGTGGCAATCGGCCGGACTGGAACGGCGGCGGACGCCCCGCGCCGCAGCCCCAGGCTCCGCCACCCGCGCCCCAGGCTCCCGAGGCGCAGCAACCGCGTCCGCGGGAAGGAGGCGACTGGAACCGTGGCGGGCAGGACCGCGGCGGACGTCCGGACTGGAACGGCGATCGCGGCAATCAGGGGCGTCCGGACCAGGGCCGGCCCGACCAGAACCGACCAGATCGCGGGCGCCCCGACCAGGGCCGTCCGGGCGGCGACCGCGACGACAATCGCGGCGGTCGCGACTGGAACCGCGACCATGGCGGCTGGAACGGCAACACGGGCTGGAATGGCGGGCGCGACAACCCCGGCCGTGGCGACGATCGCGGTCGGCCGGGCTACGGCGGGCAGTATCGCGATCGCGACCATGGTCGGCAGCACTACGACCAGCGCCGCTATCGTCCCAGCTTCTACGCCTCGCAACGCTACAGGGTCGGCGCCTATCGCTACCCGCGCGGCTGGTACGTCAATCGCTGGTCGTTCGGCGACTATCTGCCGGGCGGCTGGTACTCCACGTCCTATTATCTGGACTGGTACCGCTACAGCCTGCCGCAGCCCCCGATCGGTTGCGAGTGGGTGCGGGTCGGTGACGACGCGATCCTGGTCGACGTGTGGTCCGGTCAGGTGCTGAGCGTCTACTACGACCTGTTCTGGTAGGCTTTCACGCGACGGCGAAAGAGCCCGGGCGGACCCATCAGGTCCGGCCGGGCTTTTTTCTTTTTTGATCCGTACGTGTCGGACAGGCGTCTTGGCCAACGTCCTCAGGCCTTGGATGAGTTCGTCCACACCGGACCGCAAAGGATGATCACGATGAAAGCTTCGCCCACCATCTGGACCGGACGTGTCCTGACCGGCCCTCTTCGCCCTCTTCATGCTGGGCGCGTCTGTCTATCCCAAGCTCACAGGGATGAAGGTGGCCGCCGACACCCTGGTCGCGCTGGGCTGGAAGACAAACTACGTCCTGATGATCGGGATTGTGGAGTTCGCGTTTCTGGCGCTTTACCTGTTCCCGCCGACGGCCGTGCTGGGCGCCGTGCTGATGACCGGCCTGTTGGGCGGGGCGATGGCGACCCAGATCCGGGTCGGCGCCCCGCTGTTCAGCCACGAGCTGTTTTCGCTGTATCTGGGCCTGGTGATGTGGAGCGGGCTGTGGCTGCGCGATGCGCGTTTGCGGGCGCTATTTCCATGGCGCGGCGCCTGAAGCGTGGCGAACCGACCGCTCACGGTCTAAAACGTGGCCGCAGAGGCTGTCGCGTGACAACGTTCTGTCGTCATCGCCTTGACGAAACGGCAAAAAAACGCTCAAACGCCCGGCCTTTGTCGCTCCGCCGTTGCGCGGGGTGGCCAATTTGACCAGTCCTTGGAGAAAAAACATGCGCGTCTATTATGATCGCGACGCCGACCTCGCCCGCATCCTGGACAAGAAGATCGCGATCGTAGGCTATGGTTCGCAAGGTCACGCGCACGCTCTCAACCTCCGCGACTCGGGCGCCAAGAACGTCGCCGTGGCGCTCCGCGCCGGCTCGCCGACCGCCAAGAAGGCCGAAGGCGAAGGCCTGAAGGTCATGACCGTCGCCGAAGCCGCCGGCTGGGCCGACCTGATCATGATCCTGGCGCCCGACGAGCATCAGGCCGCGATCTACAAGACCGACATCGCCCCAAACATCCGCGACGGCGCGGCCCTGCTGTTCGCCCACGGCCTGAACGTTCACTTCGGCCTGATCGAGCCCAAGGACACCATCGACGTCCTGATGGTCGCCCCCAAGGGCCCCGGCCACACCGTGCGCGGCGAGTATCAAAAGGGCGGCGGCGTGCCCTGCCTGATCGCGGTGCACCACAACGCCACCGGCAACGCCCACGACCTGGGGCTGGCCTATGCCTCGGCCATCGGCGGCGGCCGCTCGGGCATCATCGAGACCAACTTCCGCGAAGAGTGCGAAACCGACCTGTTCGGCGAACAGGCCGTCCTGTGCGGCGGCACGGTCGAGCTGATCCGTTGCGGCTTCGAAGTGCTGGTGGAAGCCGGCTACGCGCCGGAAATGGCCTATTTCGAGTGCCTGCACGAACTGAAGCTGATCGTCGACCTGATCTATGAAGGCGGCATCGCCAACATGAACTACTCGATCAGCAACACGGCCGAGTACGGCGAATATGTCACCGGCCCGCGCATCGTCACCGCCGAGACCAAGGCCGAGATGAAGCGCGTTCTGGAAGACATTCAGTCGGGCAAGTTCGTCCGCGACTTCATGCTGGAAAACGCCGTCGGCCAACCCTCGTTCAAGGCCACCCGCCGCCGCGCGGGCGAGCACCAGATCGAGGAAGTCGGCGCGCGTCTGCGCGGCATGATGCCCTGGATCGCTAAGAACAAGCTCGTCGACGTCACCAAGAACTAACGAACGGTCTCCCAAAGACCCCCAGGAAGAGCCCTCGGCCGCAAGGTCGGGGGCTTTTTCATTTCAGGGTTGCGATCGGCGATAGAGCGCAGGAATGTCTGCCTGTCCCGCTTGGGGACGGGAGGGATCGTCCGATGAAGCGCCTGTTTGCCGCCCCGGTCTTCGCTGTTCTGACCGCCTGCGCCGCCTTGGGCGTCGCTGGCCCCAGCGCCGCCGCCGAAGTCGCCTATACGCTCGACGCGGCCCACACCGAGACCACCTTCGTCATCGACCGTTTCGGCTTCAACTCCGTGATCGGCATCTTCGCCAAGTCGGAAGGCACGATCTGGCTGGACGAGGCCGCGCCCGAGAAGTCTCGCGTCGAGGCCACCGTCACCGTCGACAGCCTGCTGACCGCCAACCCCACCCGTGACGAGCACCTCAAGGGCGAGCGGTGGCTGAGCGCGGCCAAGAACCCGACCATGACCTTCAAGTCGACCAAGGTCGAAAAGACCGGACCCGACACCGCCAAGGTCACGGGCGACATGACCATCATGGGCGTCACCCTGCCGGCCACCCTCGACGTCAAGCTCAACAAGATCGGCACTGCGCCCAACAACCAGAAGCGTCAGGCCGGCTTCACCATCACCGGCTCGGTCAGCCGCAAGGCCTTCGGCAGCGCTGGCGCGGCCGGCGTGATCGGCGACAACGTCGCCATCCGCATCGAGGCCCTGGCGGTGGCGCAGTAGGCTAGTCCAGAAAGAATACCGGCCCCCAGGCCACCTGGTAGCGGTGCGCGCCTGACGACAGGTGGGGGCGCAACTGCCAGGCGCCGGGCGGCAGGACGGACGGCGGCCGCCCCTCGACATAGGTGGTGGTCAGCACATCCGCGCCGGGCTCGGACACCGAGAACTGCGCGATGGTCGGCGTGGCGCGCGCCAGGGCGGCGGCGATCTGGTCCACCGAGGTGACGCGCAGGGGCGCGGGGCGCTCCAGCCGGGCGGCGACCTCGGCATAGGCCCCCACCGCGATCACGCGCGGGCCCTGGCGCAGCACGCCATAGCCGGCATGGGTAAACCCCGGGGCCAGGAGGTTGGCGCGGTGGCCGGGGCTGGTTCGCCACTGGTTCATGATCTGGTCGGGCGTGACGGGCCCGGACGCGTTGCGGCGCAGGGCGATGTTCTCGCCGGGGGCTCCCACCAGATCGCGCGCCAGCAGGCCAACGCGTCCGGCCGTGGTGAAGCCGTCGGCGGTGGCGTGGTCGAAGACGCCGCTCCTGGCCATGTCGGCGGCATGGGCGCGGGCCGCCAGCGTCAGGCCGGGGTCCGGAGCAAGCGGGGGCACGCCCTGACGGTCGCGGATCAGGGTGTTCAGGTCCAGCAGGATCTCTTCGAAATCCGCGTCGAACTCGCCGCCCGCCGCGTCGTCCAGATCGCTTCTCAATCGCCGCTCATAGGCCCGCCAGGGCGCTACGGAGGCCGCCAGGGCGGGGCGGGCCATCAGCAGCAGCGGGGCGACCAGAAGGGCTCTTCGAAGGATTTGCGGCATCGCGGCTCTTAACAGTGATTGACAGGAACCCCCGGGACCCAGCTCTAAGACCTCATGCGTCCCGTGCGTTCCATATGGCTGGCCGGCCCCGAGGTCTGGCTTCCCGATTTCGAGATCCAGGCCTCGCGCCAGCGCGCCCTGTGTCTCGACTCGGGCTTTACCGGTCTGACTCCCGACCCTATCCCGCGCGGCGCGGGCGAGGTGGGTGAGCTGGAGGCGCGGGAACTGTACGCCGCGCGGATGGCGCGATTGCGTCAGGCCGACGCCGGTGTGGTGAACCTGACGCCGTGGCGCGGGCCCTCCGTCGAGACCGGGGCCGCGTTCGAGGCCGGGGTCCTGGCGGGCCTGGGGCGGCCGATCTTTGGCTATCTGAACGTGGCCGACGAAAGTCAGGCCGAGTATGTCGACCGCGTCGAATCCGTGGTCGGCGCCCAGCGCGACGAGTCCGGCGTCTGGCGCGATGGCGAGGGCTGCGTGGTCGAGAACTTCGGCCTGCCCGAGACCGTGATGCTGTGGGCCGAGGTCCGGCGGCTGTTCGTGATCATCACGCCCGACCTGACGCACGACCTGACCGGCCTGGAGCTGTGCCTGGACGCCCTGGCGCTCTACGCGGAGTAGGGCGGGTCACCACCCCAGATCCGCGTCCCCCCTCAGGATCGCTTCTGCCGCCGCAGAATGTTGGCCGCCATCCCGGTCGTGCAGCACCAGCGCCGGCAGCAGGACAAGCGGCGCCTTGCCGGTCTTGATCGCCCGCACGATAACCCGCTTGGCCGGCGCGTCGGCGAAGGGCTGGACGGGTCTGATTCTAAAGGAGCCGGCCTTGGGCGCCAGCAGGGCCAGGATATCGGCCAGTCGGTCGGCGCGGTGGATCATCGTGATGGTCCCGCCCTCCCGAACGGCCTTCAGCAGAAAGCCCGTCCAGGCCCCCAGGCCGCCGTCGGCCATCCAGGCGCCGCTCTTGGCCGGCGCGGGGGCGCGCAGCGCGTCAGGATCGTCAAAAAAGGGCGGGTTGGACATCGCCGCGTCGAAGACCGGCAGGTCGAGGGCGCGAAATCCGGCCTGGACGTCGCCGGTGGTGATCTCGACCCGAGGCTTGAAATCATTGAGGGCGACGTTGCCTCGGGCCAGTTCCGCAGCCTCTGGATCGCGCTCCAGCCCGTGAAAGAGGGCGCCCGGCCGCCGGGCGGCCGCCGCCAGTAGCGCGCCGCCGACTCCGCAGCCAGCCTCGAAAACCCGGTCGCCCGGGCCCGCGTCACAGGCGGCCGCCAAGAGCGCCGCGTCCATGCCCGCGCGGTATCCGCCCACCTTCTGGCGGAGCCGGACGCGCCCATTCAGCACGTGATCTTCGGTAAGCGGAGTGTCGTCCAACGTTTCGGGCCTTGTGCTCGCCTTGACCGTGACCTATCCCGCCACCATTGTCCCTCGCAACGGCTGATCCTGCTGGAGGGCGGATGCAAGCCCGGCCGCCTTACGGCGTCGGTCAAGGAGAGTACGGTTTTGGACGTAGCCACAGCGACCCTCGCCCGAGCGCCGGGATCGGTGGATCGTCTGGTTCATTTGGCCGCCGTCGACATGGCCGGCGTCGATCAGTTGATCACCAACCGGATGCAGAGCGACGTGCCGGTGATCCCGGCCCTGGCCGAGCATCTGATCGCCGCGGGCGGCAAGCGCTTGCGTCCGCTGCTGACCGTGGCGGCCGCGCGTCTGGTCGGCTCCGACAACGACGCCTGTCTCAAGCTGGCCGCCTCGGTCGAGTTCATTCACACTGCGACTCTGTTGCACGATGATGTCGTTGACGGCAGCCAGCTGCGACGTGGCAAGGTCGCGGCCCACCTGATCTGGGGCGCGGCCCAAAGCGTTCTGGTCGGCGACTTCCTGTTCGCCCGGGCCTTCGAGCTCATGGTGGAAACAAGCTCGATGAAGGCGCTGGAGATCCTGGCCCGCGCCAGCCGCGTCATCGCCGAGGGCGAAGTGCTGCAGCTGATGCGCAGCCACGACCTCAATCTCTCCCAGGCGATCTATCTGGAGATCATCCAGGCCAAGACCGCCGAGCTGTTCGCGGCCGCCTCCGAGGCCGGCGCGGTTTCGGCCGGGGTCGAGGCGGAGAAGTCCGACGCCCTGCGGGCCTATGGCATGAACCTGGGGCTGGCGTTCCAGCTGGCCGATGACGCCCTCGACTATGGTGGCGCGACCGAAACCCTGGGCAAGAACGCCGGCGACGACTTCCGCGAAGGCAAAGCCACGCTGCCGCTGCTGCTGGCGATCGCCCGCTCGGGCCCGCGCGAGGCCGAGTTCTGGGAGCGGGCCATTGGCCGTCGTGAGCAGACCGAGGCCGACTTCCGCCGGGCTCGTGAGCTGATCATCGGCTCGGGCGCCCTGGACGCCACCCTGGATCTGGCCGCCGACTATGCCGACAAGGCCAAGACCGCCCTGGCGATCTTCCCGGCCAATGACTGGCGCACGGCTCTGGAAAGCCTGGCCGATTTCGCGGTCAGCCGGAGAGCCTGATGGCGCGGCGGCAAGAGCCCCTGTTCCTGGGACTGCCCAAGACCACGGACGACCTGCCGCGTCTCGACACCGTCATCGCCACCTCGGCCGCCAATCCCAGCGGCGATCCCAATGTGCGCGCCCACCAGGCTGGTGAGGCGGCGGGCAAGGTGATCGGCGGCGGCGTGGGCGTGCTGGTCGCGCTGGCTTTGATCCTGCTGCTGTTCGGGCCTGTGCTGTGGGCGCCAGTCTGGGCCGGCCTGCGGGTCGCGCGGTGGGTTGCAGGGCCCTGGCAGCCCTGGCTGGCGGGCCTGGGAGCCTTCGCGGTCGCCGGCCTTGTTCAGACCTTGCTCTTGGTCCAGCGCAGCCCTGTGCTGCGCTATCCGGTCGTGGCCCTGTTCGCGACGGCCTGGGTGGGCGGTCTGTGGCTGGAACTGACCTCGCCGCGCCATGACTGGGTGACCACGGCGCCGACGCTGCACATGCCCGGTCCGTGGGCCTGGGCCCTGATCGGCGGCGGCACGGTGATCTATGCCGGTCTCTATCTGTTGGCCCTTGGCAAGGTAGGGCAGGGGCGGTGGGCCCGCCGGTGGCAGCTGATCAAATAGGCTCAACCTCGGCCGCCGGGTGAATTCGCCGTAACGCCGGCCGCGCGGTCTCGACAAGCGACGCGATCATGGCCACGTCTAGGTCTGGCTTTGGCGGACAGGCGCGATGATCCGACTGATTCTGAATATCCTGTGGTTCATCCTTGGCGGCTGGATTTCCGGTCTGCTGTGGCTGCTGGGCGGCACCCTGCTGGCCATCACGGTTGTCGGCCTGCCCTATACCGGCGCGGCCTGGCGCATCGCCGGCTTTGCCTTCTGGCCGTTCGGCAAGGAAATCGTCAGCCGCGAGATCGTCACCGGCAGGAGCGACCTGGGCACCGGTCCTCTGGGCTTCGTGCTCAACATCATCTGGTTCATTCTGGGCGGGTGGTACATCGCCCTGAGCCACCTGATGATCGCCTTTGCTGAAGCGATCACGATCATCGGCATCCCCTTCGCCATCAAGGATTTCCAGCTGGCGATCATCGCCCTGGCGCCGATCGGCCGCGAGGTCGTGGTGGTGCGGCGCTAGCCCGGCGTCAGAAGCCGGTGAACAGACGGGTCGAGGGCGCGGCGGATGTCGTCTTCGTAGGGCAGGAGCGAGCCCTTTCGCTTGCGCAGTGAGATCGCCCTGATTCCCGCAATGCCGGAGACACTAACGAGCAGCGTTTCGCCGTCGATCACGACGGGAACTTCCAACCCGCGAACCCCTGAACTCTTTCCGCGTCGAACTGGAGCGACGACGGTTTCGACCAGGTCGCCCAGGAGGTGAGAGGACAGTACAACCACGAAAGGGGCGGCCGAGCGCGTGGGAGCCGCTGGATTTTCGAATAGATCGAACTGTCGCATTCACCAGGTTCGCAGATAGTCCGAAAGAAGGCCGTGCTCTTCGACGAAGCGATTGTGCTCGGCGATCGCTTCGGCGTTCTCTTCCGACCACCGTCGCGCGCGGTCCTCGGCGCCGGCGGGGTCGATTTTCTGCAGGTGAAGGCGAAGCTGGGTCTCGCTCATGCCGGCGACGGAAATTCCCACCCGCTGGGCCTGGGCCAGCAGTTCCGGGTCGATGCCGATATCGCCTTCAGGAGCGTCCATGGGGCGGGAGATTATCACTCCTCGTCATCCTCCGACAGCAGCACGTCCAGGAAGGTCTGGCGGCGGTTGAGGAAGCTCCGGGTCACCGTGACGTGGTCGAGGTCTTCATACTCCACGCGCTGCAGCCCGCGTTCGGAGGTCTCGTAGATCCAGGCGTCGGGATAGCCCAGGATGATCGGCGAATGGGTGGCGATGATCAGCTGGGAGCGGGCCAGCACCAGCTGATGCAGCTTGGCCAGGAACGACAGCTGCCGGCTGGGCGAGAGGGCCGCCTCGGGCTCGTCGAGAATGTAGAGCCCGTCGCCCCGAAAGCGGTTCTCGAACAGGGCGAAGAAGGCCTCCCCGTGGGATTGCTCGTGCAGGGGGCGGGCGCCATAGGCGCTGGCGATGGAGGGGCTAGCCAGGGTGGTGTCCCGATCGAGGGCTTCGATCTCGGTCTGGACGTTGAAGAAGCTCTCGGCGCGAAGGAAGTAGCCGTCGTGCGGGCGGATGACCGATCGTACCGCCCGAATATGGCTGTGCAGGTCGGAATGGGATGCGCGGCTGCTGAAGTTGAAGTTTCGCGACCCACCTTCGGCATTGAAGCCCCAGGCGACTGCCAAGGCCTCGATCAGCGTCGATTTGCCGGAGCCGTTCTCGCCGACCAGGAAGGTCACGTGGGGATGGAACTGGAGACTGTCGAGACCGCGCAGGACCGGGAGGTTGAAGGGGTAGGCTTCGGCGTCCCATCCCTCACGCGGTTCGATACGGGCTTCAATCCAGTATGGACGATCCAGAGCGACCATGACGCGTTCCTGATATGTTCACGTCAAGATTGCATATCCGGCGAAGATTGCAACCGAAAGACTTGGATCTATCGCGATCGGCGAAACGGCCAGTCGACGACGCCGCTGGCCCAGAGCGGCGCCCAGATGAACAGCGGCTGCAGCAGCAGGCGCGGACCGTGGTACCACCACGAACTGGGCAGGGGCGGGGCCGAGACGCCGCTGAGCGCGTGATAGATATTGGCCGGCCAGACGCACAGCGCGTAGAGCGCCAGCATGATCCCCGCCAGCCTTCGGGTTCGCGGGATCAGCAATCCGGCTGCTCCGGCAATTTCGCAGAGCCCTGTGAAGACCACGACCTGCAGAGGAAACGGGATGATCGGCGGCATGATCGGCAGGAAGCCGTGGCTGCCGACGATGTGCAGGACGTCGAAGGGCGCGTAGATCGCCGCGATCAGGACGCGGGTGCGGCTTCGGGCGGTCCAGGTCATTCCACAGCCTATCACGTCCGGGGAGGGCTAAACGCCGCCCAAGCCGAGCCATTCCAGGCCACATGGTAGATCAAAGTCGGCATAGTCGACTTGCAGCACGCGCCGCTGACGCGGCGGCGCCGCGCGATCCGAGGCATGCAGAATGGGTGTGGAATAGGCCCAGATATCGCCGGCTTGGGCGAGGCAGATTTCGGTTCTTAGAGCCTGCACCTCAGCGGCGACCGCATCAGCCCTCACCTGACCCAAGCTGTGGGAGCCTAGCGCGATCCGAAGCGGAGCGTTGTCTGCGTCCACGGCGTCAAGATGGACCCGCAGGGTGACCATGCGAGCCAAGAGATCGAAGGGCGGCGCCACATGGGGCAGACCGTCTTTCGTTGTCCAAGGGCCAAACCCCTCGACATCGCGGCGCTCACGCACCGGGATCACCCGGTCCTGATGCCAGGCCACCGACCAATTCGCGGCAGGGGATTTATCGAAAATCACGGCCCGGACCGGGCGAGCGCCAGCAGACGTGAGGCCTGCGGCTACGGCTCCGATCAGGCCCGTGGCGCTCAGGGCGTCAGTAAGGCCTGGCGCTTCGCTCAGTCTCGCCCCCGGTCGCGCCCCGACGCTGGCGTCGGCTAGGGCGCGCAGGTCATCAAGGTCTTCGCGCGACAGAACAGCGGCGAACCTGACCGCCCCGTCGCGCGTGAAGTCGAGCTGAAGCATCAGCCCGGCGAGATCATCTTTTCGGGACGCACATACTCGTCGAACTCTTCGTTGGTCAGGTAGCCGCCGCCGACGGCTTCCTCGCGCAGGGTGGTGCCGTTCTTGTGCGCGGTCTTGGCGATCTTGGCGCAGGCGTCATAGCCCAGCTTACCGTTCAGGGCCGTGACCAGCATGAGCGAGTTCTCGACGCCCTTCTTGATGTTGTCGATGCGCGGCTCGATGCCGACCACGCAGTTGTCGGTGAAGCTGATCGCGGCGTCGGCGACCAGGCGCACCGACTGCAGGAAGTTATAGGCCATCACCGGGTTGAAGACATTCAGCTCGAAATGACCCTGGCTGTCGGCGAAGGTGATCGTGGCGTGGTTGCCAAACACCTGGGCGCAGACCTGGGTCAGGGCTTCGGACTGGGTGGGATTGACCTTGCCTGGCATGATCGACGAGCCGGGCTCGTTTTCAGGCAGGGACAGTTCGCCCAGGCCGGCGCGCGGACCAGAGCCCAGGAAGCGGATGTCGTTGGCGATCTTGAACAGCGACGCGGCGACCGTGTTGATGGCGCCGTGGGTGAAGACCATGGCGTCGTGGGCGGCCAGGGCCTCGAACTTGTTGGGGGCAGTGGTGAAGGCCAGGCCCGTCACGCCGGCGATCTTCTCGGCCACCAGCTCGGCGAAGCCGACGGGAGCGTTCAGGCCGGTGCCGACGGCGGTGCCGCCCTGGGCCAGCTGCATCAGCATTGGCAGGGTCATCTCAAGGCGGGCGATGCCGTTCTCGATCTGCTGGGCGTAGCCACCGAACTCCTGGCCAAGCGTCAGGGGCGTGGCGTCCTGGGTGTGGGTGCGGCCGATCTTGATGATGTCCTTCCACTCGGCGGCCTTGGCGGCCAGGGCCTTGTGGAGGTGCTTCAGCGCGGGCAGCAGGTCGTGGACCACCTGTTCGGCGCAGGCGATGTGCATGGCCGTCGGGAAGGTGTCGTTCGACGACTGGCTCATATTGACGTGGTCGTTGGGGTGGACGGGCTTCTTGGAGCCCATCTCGCCGCCCAGCATCTCGATGGCGCGGTTCGAGATCACCTCATTGGCGTTCATGTTCGACTGGGTGCCCGAGCCGGTCTGCCAGACCACCAGCGGGAAGTGGTCGTTCAGCTTGCCGTCGATCACTTCATTGGCGGCGGCGATGATCGTCTCGGCGATCTTCGGGTCCAGCTTGCCCAGCGCCAGATTGGCCTCGGCGGCGGCGCGCTTGACGATGCCCAGGGCGCGGACGATCGGCAGCGGCTGCTTTTCCCAGCCGATCTTGAAGTTGCCGAGGCTGCGTTGGGCCTGGGCGCCCCAATAGCGGTCGGCGGCGACTTCGATCGGGCCGAAGGTGTCGGTTTCGATGCGCGTGGCGGTCATGCGGCTGGGTCCTCAAGGCTGATGGCGCGGTCTACCCCCCGTGGCGACGCTTCGCAACGGCATGGTGCGCCGCAACCGCGTTGGTTATACCGGCCTGAGCCAAGGAGAAGCGCCATGCTTGTCGCCACGACCAATGATCTGCCCGGCTATCGCATCGTTTCGCATGTTGGCCTGGTGCGCGGGATCACCGTTCGATCGCGAAGCGTGCTCGGCAATCTCGGCGGCTCGATCCAGTCGATTTTCGGCGGCAACCTGTCGATCTACACCAGCCTGGCCGAGACGGCCCGCAAGGAGGCCTACGACCTCCTGGTCCAGCACGCCCAGGAGCTGGGCGCCGACGCCGTGATCGCCATGCGCTACGACGCCAACGAGATCATGGAGGGCATCACCGAGGTCCTGGCCTACGGCACCGCCGTCAAGGTCGAGCGGCTCTAGCTGATGAGCCCGCACATCGCTCTGCTACGCTCGGTCAATGTCGGCAAGCGCAAGGTCCTCAAGGAGGACCTGCTGGGCCTGGCCAGTGACCTCGGTTTTGACCAGGCCAAGACGCTGCTGGCCAGCGGCAATCTGGTGCTGTGGGGTGATGACCCCGGCGGCGCGGCGCTTGAGCAACGCCTGGAAGACGGCCTGGAAAAGCGCATGGGCCTGCGCACCGACTTCATGGTCCGCTCGCCGGACGAGCTGAAGGCGATCATCGAGGCCAATCCCTATCCGGAAAAAGCCGAGAGCGGCCCCAATCACCTGCTGGTCAACTTCCTGAAAGCGCCGATCGCCCAGGACGACGTCGAGATCCTTCGAGCAGCCATCACCGGGCGCGAGACGGTCGAGGCCGTGGGCCGCGAACTCTACGTCGTGTTCCCCGATGGCATCGGCGAGTCGATGCTGGATCGCGACTGGAAGAAGACCAAGCGCTATCCCACCGGTACCACCCGCAACTGGAACACCGTGGGCAAGCTGGCTGAGATGGTGGGCCTGTGACTTTGGATCTCGACGGCGCCGACTGGACCCACCACGGCAAGGTGCGGGCGCGAGAAGTGGCCGGCGAGCTGGTGCTCGTGGTCGATGGCCTGACTACGCAAGGCAAATACTACAAGCCGCTCATCTACGAGTTCTTCCGCAAGGTCTGGCGCGGCGCGCGGCCGGCCTGGGGCGAGTTCGAGGTCGACATCTTCATGGAATATGTCGGCGAGCCGCCGTGGATGGATCTCGACAACCTGGCCAAGGCCCTGCTGGACGCCATCAAGGGCTATCTGTTCCACTGACGACGCCCAGGTCGGCCGGCTGCTGGTCGAGCGCCGGCCGGGGGATCGCGAGCGGATCATCATCCTGGTGCGCAAGCGGGCGTCAGGTCTTTTGCGGCGGACGCTCGAAGGCTGAGGCGGCCAGGGCCACGAATAACACCGCCAGGAACGCGCCATAGCGGCCGATGCTGACCGGGTCGGCCGTGGGCATCAGGACCTGGAACTGTCCGATCACCAGGGCGCTGCCCAACAGGCCCGGTGCGACGAAGGCCAGCATCGGCAGCATGCGCCTGCCGCGCCGGATGTGGCGCAGGCGCGCGGTGATGTGGAACACGAAGGTTCCGAACGCCGCCGCCAGGAAGGCGTTGATAGCGTAGAACCAGAAGGCGCTGTCCAGAACGCCGCCTCCGAACGCCGCGTAGAACAGCGTCGCGGCCAGCCACGCCCCCAGCCCGGCGCCGGCGAAAATCAAACCGTCCAGCTTTGACACGTCATCCCTCCCAGAGGACTCGCCTTGGGAGAACGCTGCAATTTCAACGCCGGTGTGAGAGGGCGATCAGCCGCTCCAGGGCAGCAGGAAGTTCCACAGCAGCAGCAGCACCGCCAGGCCCGTATAGAGCAGCACGGTGTAGGTGAAGGCCAGCTTGCGCAGGGTGGTCCAGCTGTCCACCCGGCGACCGCCGCGCCAGACCATGGGGGCCATGACCAGCGTCACCGCCGTCAGCACGCTGGCGACAAGCGCGCAGGCCGAGCCGGTCACCAGCCAGCCGCTGGGCCAGCCGAAGAAGACGGCGGCGATGTCGCTGGACTTGGACGCGAACATGCCCACGCAGCCCAGGGAAATGAGCCACAGCGCCGCCTGGGTGGTCTGCAACAGGTTGGCGCGGGTCTGGGTGGGGGTTTGGCGGGTCTCGCGACGGTCGCGCATGAACACGCCGGCCAGGGTGGCGATCGAGGCCAGGGCGGTCAGGCTGACGAACCAGGTCAGAAGGCCGGAATTGAACGGGAAACCCACCCGCTCGAAGGCGGCGAAGCCGACGGGCGGATAGAAGCGCGTGGCGCGACCGTCCACCATCTCGAAGACCAGCAGTTCGGGGCCGTCGACGGCCTTGAACACGCCAGGGCGATCGGTGGCGTTCCACAGCGTGGACTTGCTGTCGACCAGCAGGGCCAACTGGCCATCGGGCGTGGCGCGCACGCTGGCCGTGCGGATCATGCGGCCGATGAAGCCCTCAAGTCCGTGATAGGCGCGGCGCGTGCCCAGATAGTCACCCTCAAAGGCCTTGGTCGCGTCGGCGCTCAGCGGCCGGGTCACGGGCACGGCGGGGGGCGGGGAATAGAAGCGCTCGATGATCGCCGACGGCAGAATCGAGGGCAGTTCGGCCCCGGTGTCGGTGTTCACGGCGATGAACACGCCAAGGCCCAGGTCGGGAACCACCACCAGGTTGGAGTGGAACCACAGGGTGTCGCCCAGGTGCCCAAAGCCTCGGCGGCCGCCCGGCAGGGGAACGTCCTGGAAGCCGGCGTTCCAGCCCGCCGCTTCGGGCGCCGGGCGGTACATCGCGGTGCGGAAGGCCTGGGCCGTGCGCGGCGAATAGATGGTCTTGCCGTTGATCGTCCCATCGCCCAGCAGAAGCATCATGTAGCGGCTCATGTCGGCGGCGGTCGACGAGGCGCCGCCCGCCGGGGCGATCTGGCCGGTCAGTTCAGGCGCCTGTTCGCGCCAGCCCAGCGGCGTCCAGCGAAAGCCGTCCGAGCGGTTGGCGGCCAGGGCCGCGTTCATCGGCGCAGGCAGGTCGTCACGCCACGGGCGCGCGTCGCGGAAAGTGGTGTGGGTCATGCCGGCCGGGAAGATGATCTCGTCGGCGACCAACTGCTCGAAGGGCTTGCCGGTGACATTGGCCAGGGCGGCGCCGACCAGGGCCACGCCGTAGTTGGAATAGGACGGCAGGGCGCCGGGCTCGCGCACGCGGCGCGGACGCTCCTGGCGCAGATATTCGTTCAGGGGGCGCACGCGCTTCCAGTCGCGCTCGAACAACTGGCCGAGGGCCCGGTCCTCGAAGCCCGACGTGTGGGTCATCAGATGGCGCAGCAGGATGGGGGCCTGGTTTTTGCCGCGGATCTGGATCGGCTCGGGCAGGTAAAGGTTCACCGGACCGTCGAGGCGCATCCGCCCGGCCTCGATCTCGTTCATCAGGGCGATCCAGGTGAACGTCTTGGAGATCGAGGCGATACGGAACAGCGTCTGGTCCGGATCGACGGCGCGGCGATCCTTCAGGCTGGCGACGCCATAGCCCTTTTTCAGGATGACCTGTCCGTTCTGGACGACGGCGATGGTGGCGCCCGCGATGTGGTCTTCAGCCATGCCACTACGCATCAGGCCGTCGACAAAGGCCTCCAGCTCGGCCGGGGGAAGGGGCGCTACGTTGCGGACCATGGGCGCCGCGACAGGCGCCGCATCGACGGCTTTGGCCGCGACCGGCGCCGGGCTGGGCGTGGTGATCTGACGCGCGATCGCCGGGCGCGGACGCGGGCGACGTTTCAGGGCCAGGTAGGGGCGGGGACCATCGGACGGTGAGGCGGCCGGGGCCTCGGGGGGCGACGGCGATGTGTCCTGCGCCTGGGCGACGCCCATCGAAGTCAGGAAACCGATCAACACCGCCATCAAGGCGGCTCTGGACGAAAGGCGCGACGTCAAGGACCGACCTCTAGGACTGAGCAGAGCTTGCGCCGAGTTCTAGGGCGCCTCGCACCGCGTTCAAAGAGCGGCGTGCGTTATGGGTGTCTATTAGTGGGGACGCCTTCAGGGCGCGCGCGGCTGAATGCGTAGAGGGGCAGGAACGGGCGCAGGGCCGGGCCTATCCAGACCTGCGGCTCGGAGGCCGGCTCGGCGCCGATGTCCTTCTCCTTGCGCGCGACGCAGGACTGCACCGCCGCGCCCAGGGCGATGAAGTCTTTGGCGCCTTGGGCGGACGACAGGAAGCAGTCGTCGAAAAACGGGTACCTGTCGCTTTCGCCGCAGCCGAACGAGGCCCGGTCCGGGCGGGCGGCGGTCAGCACCATGCGGTCGGGCTTCTGCAGGGCGGGAATGAAGACGCCAGAGAAGCAGGCCGAGATCACGACCACGGCCGGGCGAGCGGGGCAGGCGTCGTCGATCAGGGCGGCCAGCAGCGGTGGGCGCAGGGTCTCTTCGCCCAGTATCGCGCCGTCGGGGCCGCCATGGCTGCTGATGTAGAAGAGGCACCCCGCCCGGGCGGTCTCCGCGCTCTGCTTGAGGCCGAGATGAATGGCCCGCACGTCCGAGAGGCCGGGGGCGTCGCCGGGATAGCGCTCGGGCCGCACCGAGAACTGATGCACGGCGGCGCGGTCGAAGCCCATGTCGGTCAGGGCGTGGGCGACGTCGCGTCGGGCGTTATCGAAGGCCTCGGTCGGGCCGCCGGAGTGGGCGTGCCAGTCGCCGGCCACGACCACGGCCGACCATTTTGCGAACGGCCCCTGGGGCGCGCCTTGGGCGTGGGCCAGCGAAGCGAAGGTGAGCAGGAGAACGCCGACAACAATGCCCGCCGCGCTCCGCATCGCCGGCTCCTATTTCTTGAACCGGGCGAAGGGCGTGGGGATGGCCGTCCCGGAGGCCTTGGCCAGCAGGCGGCCCTCGCCGTCATAGAGCTCGCCCTCGGTGAAGCAGACCGTCTTGCCCCACTTCACCACCCGGCCGACGCCGCGCAGGGCGCCCGGCATGGCGGGGCGCAGGAAGCTGGTCTTCATCTCGAGGGTGGGCACCACATGGGTCATGCCCGAGCTGATCATGCCGGCCACCGACATGCACTCATCCAGCATGGCGCAGACATAGCCGCCCGGACCTGTCCCATCGGGTTGCACAGCAGGTCGGCGCGCGCCTCGAACGCGACTTCGACCTCGCGGTCGACCTGCCGTACGGCCAGCAACTGGAAGCCCAGGGTGCGCGAGCCTGACGGTGCGTTCTTGGACGCGCGAAAGCGTTCGAGGATCGCCTCGTCGGTCAGAACCTGGGGCTCGTCCGCCGCGACGTCGCTCACGCGCTATTTCTTCCGGAACTGGTCGAGGGAGATGATCTTGGGGGCGTCTTCGCCGCCGCCTTCGGTCGGGGCGTCTGGCTCGGGCTCGACGGTCGGCTCGGGCGGCACGATCTCGGGGGCCTCGAACTGCAGCGCGAACTGCACCGACGGGTCATAGAATCGCGTCACGGCCGCATAGGGCACCGACAGGCGCTTGGGTTGGCCGCCGAACTTCAGGGTAACCGAGAAGAAGGTCTCGCCCGGCGCCAGGTCCCAGTACTGGTGCTGCAGGATGATGGTCATCTCGTCGGGATACCGGCCCAGCAGGTCCTGCGGGCCCGAGACGCCGGCCGCCTGGGTCTTGAAGGTGATGTAGAGATGGTGCGGTTCGGGCAGGCCGCCGGGGGCCGCAGCCTTGCGCAGGGCGGCCTTGACGACACCGCGCAGGGCGTCCTGGGCCATGGCCTCGTATTGCATAAGGTCTTCAGGCGGATTGGTGGGGGCCATGCGGTCCGTCTAGCACTGGGAACTGAAACAAGACTCTCAGCCTAGCGCGTCACGGCTCTTCGGCAAAGGTAGTGGAACCGCCTGTGCGGGCACAAATTTTGGAAAGGGTTAACGCGCCAGCTTCGGGCGAAAGTGGAGGGATTCTGTTGGCAGGCTCCCCCATTCCCCTCGCAAAGAGAGGAGGGGCCTCGGCTACCACTTTTGGAAAGTGGAGGGATTCTGTTGGCAGGCTCCCTCCGGGCCCCGCCTAAGGATCTGAACCCCTAGGACTTAAGGCGCGAATTCACTAGCACCGCATTACGCGGCGATAGCGAACTCTTCAGCGAAGTTATCGTTCGCAGTTAGTTTAGCGGCCCGATACGGTGAGCCACGCCGAGAGAAAGCATTACACCTTTACACGTCTGTCGATGCTGATCGGCCCCATGCAGTCCCGTGATAACTCGGGAGAGTTTGGTGGAGCCGCCGGGAATCGCACCCGGGTCCAGTCCGCTTATTACGTGCGCGTTTATCCCCATAGTCCGGCCGAGACCGGACAAATTCAATATAGGCCCTTAGTGCGCCGTATGGAAGGCGCGTTCCTCTATGGCGCCGATGCTGAGGCGACCCTGGGCCAGGGTTCCGGTCACGACGGCGCCGGAATCCTCGAACAGTTTCAAGGTCTCGCCCATCAGGACATAGACCCCGGTGAACAGGTTAAATGGCCTGGCGCGGGTCTCGACGAAGCGGCCGTCGGGGCGCAGCTCCAGGCTGATGCCGCCGTCGGGAGAGGTCCAGACGCCAGAGACGGGAACGTGGGAAACCATGGTGGAGATGATCATGGGGCAATCCTCCAGGATGAAGGGGCAGGGGCGGGCGAGGCAGAGGGAAGCAGGGCCGTGGCGACGGTCAGCGCGGCCGCGCCGCCCAGCAGGACGGCGACGAACCATCGCGGAGCCGCCACGCCGCTGGGCGGCGTGTAGCGTCTCATCGTGGAGTCTGATTTTGGGAGTTGCCGCGTCGCGGAGCGGAACAACGTCACTATGCAGGAGAGGGGCGTCCAGTCGGTAGATCGATGCTCCGACTTGATTGCATGATCCTCCAGAACGCGGCGTCGTCGCGTGACGCAGGATCGTGCAAGGCTTACCTATAGCCTCAAGCAAACAATGGAAATTCCATGAGTACGCGCGAGGCGCTGGCCGCCCTGATTGAACGATTCACGCCGAACGAAGGTCCGCACGACACCTGCTGCGGCCCGCGTATCGGCCTCTATCGCGTGAGCCAGCCCAGTGAGCCGATGCACGCCGTGCACGAACCGGCCTTCTGTGTGCTGGCCCAGGGCCGCAAGCGGGTGCTGGTGGGCGACGTCGTGCACCACTACGACGACCGCAACTTCTTTCTGGCCTCGGTCGATGTGCCGGTGGTCGGGCAGGTGGTCGAGGCCTCGCCCGAGGCTCCCTATCTCAGCTTCCGCATCACCCTGGACCCCAACATGATCAGCGAGATGATCATGGAGACCGGGATGGCGGCCCGGCTGGACGCCTCGGCGCCGCTGGTCGGCGGCATGTCGGCGGGGGCGATGACGCCAGAGCTGTTCGACGCGGTCTGCCGCATGGTCCGGCTGATGGAGACGCCTGAGCACGCGCCGGTGCTGGCGCGGTTGATCGAGCGCGAAATCCTTTATCGCCTGCTGACCGGCGAGCATGGCGCGCGTCTGGCCCAGATCGCCCGCGCCGACGGCCGGCTGCGCCAGATCAATCGCGCGATCGGCTGGATCAAGCGCAACTTCTCCCAGCCCTTCAGCATCGAGGACGTGGCGGCCGAAGCCCGGATGAGCGCCTCGGCCCTGCACCAGCACTTCAAGGCGGTGACCGCGCTCTCGCCGTTGCAGTACCAGAAGCAACTTCGCCTGCAGGAGGCGCGGCGGCTGATCCTGGTGCAGCGTCTCGACTGCGCCACCGCCGGCCACACCGTGGGCTATGACAGCCCTTCCCAGTTCAGCCGCGAATATGCCCGCCTGTTCGGCGCGCCGCCGATGAGAGACGCCGCCCGCCTGCGCGAGCAACCGGACCAGATGGTCGGCGCCTAAAAGGCTCTAGGGTTTGAGGGCTCCGCGGCAGGCGCGGCGTCGCCGGTCTCGTCGTTCGTCGGCTGCGGAACGGCCGGCGGCTGTGGGCGCGCGTTGTCGCCCGGTTTCAGGCGGCCGCCTGAGGCGATCAGCTGATCGTAGGCCAGCCTCTGGCGCGACAGGTCGGCGCCGCGCGGAAACACAGCGTCGAAGCGGGCGTCCCGACCGAGCGCCGCGCTCAGGGCCAGGGTCAGGGCGTCGGTGATCGAGCCGACCTCGGCGTCGTCGCAGGCCCGGCGAAGATGCCGCGCCTGACCGGGGACCAGCAGGGTGATGTCCCAGGCCACGCCATCCAGGCAAACGGCCGATACCGCGCCGCCGCCATAGTCGACGGTCACGTCACGCGGCTGGCTCCACATCGCATGGCCGCTCAGCGCCTTCAGGGCGGGGATCTGTTCGGAGGGCAGATCGGCGTTGATGTCGACCCGCCGGTCGATCTGCGGCGTGCAGCAGCCCAGACCGGCGCGGGCCTGGACGAAGGCGCGGCCGTCGCGGCGCAGGGTGACGCGGATCACCGCCTGCCGCACGCCACGCGCGGGGCGGGCCCAGACCTCAAGGATCATCTCGCCGCGCCGGACAAGCTGGGTCTGGATCGGCTGCAGGCCCCACAGGCGGTAAAGCAGGGTGTCGACGCCGCTGTCGATCGGTACGGGCGTCTCGTGGCGTCCCAGCCGACGGCCGTACAGCGGGTCGGTCTCGGACGAGGGTCTCGGGATTTCGGGCGACCACCAGATCGCCGGATCCGGCGTTGGCGGCGTCAGGGGCGGCGAGACCTGCTGGCCGGCGAGAACAAGTCCCGCGATCAGACCCATCAGGCTCATCGCCGAATCTCCGCCCCTGGGCCGCTACATGCCTTCGACGCCCCGCTCGATGGAAAGCACCCCCGTGCGGGAAAGTTCCACCAGGCCCAGAGGGCGCATCAGGTCCAGGAACTTGTCGATCTTGGACGGCGCGCCCGAGATCTCGAACACGAAGCTCTCCAGCGTAGTGTCCACCGGCTTGGCGCGGAAGATGTCAGCCACGCGCAGGGCCTCGACCCGGTCGGCGCCCGAACCGCGCACCTTGACCAGGGCCAGCTCGCGCTCGACGCCGTTGGGGTCGCGGGTCACGTCGTGAACGCGGCGAACGCTGACCACCTTGTGCAGCTGGGCCTCGATCTGGTCGAGGGTCTGGCGCGTGCCGCGCGTCACCACCGTGATGCGGCTGGTATGCGCCTTGTGGTCGGTCTCGGCGACCGTCAGGCTTTCGATGTTGTAGCCCCGCGCGGCGAACAGCCCGACCACGCGGTGCAGTACGCCCGGCTCGTTGTCCACCAGCAGGGCGAAGGTCGCCGTCTGTTCGACCTGGGCGGCGGTCGGCATGTCGTAGGCGGAGCCTGAGGCGGTTTGACTGGTCATCTAGGCGCGCTTCTTTTCTGTCTTTGCCACGTGCTGGCGCAGCACGCGGTTGATCTCGGTTTGGTAGGGCTTGTCGCCCGCGTGTTCCTTGAACCAGCCGACGACGTCGGCGTCGAGCCGGATGGTGACGGGCAGCTTGATCGGGCGATGCAGGCCAGGTCTGACGCCTCGGCTCAACTGCTCTTCCGTCAGCTCAGGGATGTCGCTGAGGTCGATGTCATCATCGCCCATCGCCCGAAGCTTCGCGAGCTGTTCAAGTTCCTCGGCGCTAAAGGGTTTCGCGTTCATAACGTCTTCTTTCCCTTGGGGCGGCTCTTCGCGCGCTTACGATCCGAATGCAGTCCTCATCCAGACCCGGATGTGTATGCACAACAAGCAAGACGACGACACCATCGATACACCCCATCGCATGCCAGCGGCTTTCGCCATTCTCCATGCGATCAAAATAGATCTCATGGAGTGGATCATCCCAAACCCGGGTTGCAGTCTCGAAGGACACGCCGTGCTTTTCGAGATTCGTTCGCGCCTTTTCAGCATCCCATTCAAACGGCATTTGTACGCACAATTTTGTACGTACAAATGCCGTCAGTCAAGCGCGTCAGCCGCACAATCGTTCCCCTCTTGTTCTTGCGGCTTTGCAAGATTGGAGGAGCGGCGGAGCGTGTAAAGTGAAGAAACCGGTCTTTTAAACCAGCCCCGCACCAGCCTCGCCGATGACGTTGCCGATGTCCTCGACGTCGCCCATGATCATCTCGTTATGGGCCTTGCCCGAAGGGATCATCGGCAGGCAGTTTTCGTGCTTCTCGACGCGACAGTCGAAGACCACGACTTTGTCGCTGTTGATCATCTCCAGGATCTTGCCGTCCAGCTCGGCCGGGTCGCTGCAGCGAATGCCGACGGCGCCATAGGCCTCGGCCAGCTTCACGAAGTCGGGCAGGCTGTCGGAATAGGAGTGGCTGTAGCGCTCGCCGTGCAGCAGTTGCTGCCACTGGCGGACCATGCCCATCCACTCGTTGTTGAGGATGAAGATCTTGACCGGCAGGTCGAACTGGATCGCCGTCGACAGCTCCTGGATACACATCTGGATCGAGGCTTCGCCGGCGATGTCGATGACCAGCGATCCAGGGTGCGCCAGCTGCACGCCGATGGCGGCGGGCAGGCCGTAACCCATGGTGCCCAGGCCGCCGGAGGTCATCCAGCGATTGGGCTCCTCGAACCGATAGAACTGCGCGGCCCACATCTGGTGCTGGCCGACCTCGGTGGTGATGTAGCTGTCGCGGCCCTTGGTCAGCTCGTACAGCCGCTCGATGGCGTACTGCGGCTTGATGGTGGTTTCCGAGCGTCGGTAGTTCAGGCACTGGCGGGCGCGCCAAGCATCGATCTGGGCCCACCAGTCGGTCAGGGCGGCCTTGTTGGGCTGATGGCCGGCGGCTTTCCAGGCTGCGATCAGGTCTTCGAGCACGCTGGCGGCGTCGCCGATGATCGGCAGGTCGACGCGGACGTTCTTGTTGATCGACGAGGCATCGATATCGATGTGGATCTTCTTGCTGCCCGGCGAGAAGGCGTCCAGCCGGCCGGTGACGCGGTCGTCAAAGCGGGCGCCGACGCAGATCATCACGTCGCAATCGTGCATGGCGTTGTTGGCTTCGAACGTGCCGTGCATGCCCAGCATGCCCAGCCAGGCCGGATCGGCGGCCGGGAAGGCGCCCAGGCCCATCAGGGTCGAGGTGACCGGCGCGCCGGTCAGGGCCTGGAACTCGCGCAGCAGCGCGCTGGCCTTGGGGCCGGCATTGATGACGCCGCCGCCCGTATAGAAGATCGGACGGCGCGCCTGGGCGATCAGCTTGGCGGCTTCGGCGATGCGGTTCTGGTCGCCCTTGGTCTTGGGGCTATAGGCGTGGGTCGAGCTGACTTCCGTCGGGCCGTAATATTCGCCCTTGGCGAACTGGACGTCCTTGGGGATGTCGATCAGCACCGGACCCGGACGGCCCGTGGTGGCGATCTTGAACGCCTCATGGATGATCTGCGGCAGGTCGCGGACGTCTTTGACCAGGTAGTTGTGCTTGGTGCACGAGCGGGTCATGCCGACGGTGTCGGCTTCCTGGAACGCGTCGGTGCCGATCAGGTGGGTCGGAACCTGGCCGGTGATGACGACCATCGGGATCGAGTCCATCAGGGCGTCCATGATGCCGGTGATGGCGTTGGTCGCGCCCGGACCCGAGGTGACCAGCACGACGCCCGGCTTGCCCGAGCTGCGGGCATAGCCTTCGGCGGCGTGGGTCGCGCCCTGTTCGTGGCGAACCAGGATGTGCTGCAGGCGCGGCTCGTGGAACAGCGCGTCATAGATCGGCAGGACCGCGCCGCCGGGATAGCCGAACAGCACTTCGACGCCCTGGTCCACGAGGCCGCGAACCACGATCTCGGCGCCGGTCATGGCGCGGTCGATGGTTTCGCTGGGAGCTTGGCTCTCGATGGTTTGATGGGCGGTCATGGTGGCGGTCCGTAGGGGGTGCGGGAAGGGGGAGGCTGAAAAGAAAAAAGGTCCCGAAGGACCTTTGCGCGCGCGACTGAACTACGACGTGACTTCGAGGTCACATCGCGGACAGCCGCTCCATAAGTACGATCATGGTTTTGCGCACGAGTCTTGCTCCAAAGCTACGGAAAGGGTGATGCCATGCGTTCGGAGGGCCGTCAAGGCGGGGTTAGCGGCAAGGATGTGCCTTTTTGTCCCGATTCAGGCTTCCAGCGTGTCGAGCAGCAGCTTCAGCGCCGCCGCCGCGAAGGCCTGCATGTTGGCGGGACGGTCGTCGCTGCCGGTTTCCAGGGTGGCGCTGACGGCGGTGTCCTCGCCCGCGACGGCCATGCAGCAGTGGCCTGGCAGGTCGCCATAGCGGTTGCCGTCCGGCCCGGCCGCGCCGGTTTCCGACAGGCCCCACGTGGCTTTGAGGTTCTTGCGCGCCACACGGGCCAGCAGGGCGGCGTAAGGTTCACTGGCTGAACGGAGACCGTCCATGGCCTTCTGCGGAATGTCCATCAGGGTCAGGCGCGCCCGTGCCGTATAGACGACGGCGCCGCCGACATAGAACTTCGAGGCGCCGGGCACCGCCAGCAGGGCCGCCGAGATCAGCCCGCCGGCCGAGGACTCGGCGATGGCCAGGGTCTCGCCGCGTTCGGTCAGGCGCTGGGCGACGCGTTCGGCGAGGGCGGAGAGTTCAGACATGGGACGTTCCTCGTAATCGTGGGCGGCCAGGCTTGCCCCCTCCGCGCTTTCGGCGCGCCTCCCCCAATAGGGGGAAGACGGCGCTGCGACAAACGGTTGGCCGTTGGGCTCTCGCCAGGATTGCGCGGATGTGGAACCAATGGTCCAGGTTTCGCCGGAGGGTTTTCATGCTGGTTCAAGTGTCCACGCCGCCGCCCGCCGTCGCGCCCGCTCCGCAACCGCCGCCCCAGGCCACGCGGATGATGACCATCGCTCAACGCGCCCGTCCGCTGACCTTGACCAAGGGTGGGCGGGCCGAGACCGCCGTGGTGCGCCAGCAGATCTTCATCCGCACCGCCGTCACGCCGGGCCCGACGGCGTCGGTCGAGGGGCAGGCGATCATCGCCCGGCCCTGTGCCTGGGCGATCCAGGCCTACCTGCAGCGCGAGATCTGCTTTTATTCGATGACGGGCCTGACCAGCTGTACCGACCCGATCTCGGCGCCCCTGTCGGCCGGAGAGACGGGGCGGACCGATCTGGCGGCGGATCAGGAATGCGACGTGCTGGCGGGGCCCGTCGAGCTGGCCGAGGGGCGCATCATCAAGTCGATCGACGGGATCACCGCCGTGCTGTTCGACGAGGACTATCGCCTGAAGGTGCGCCCGATGCTGTTGGCCTCAGGTGTCACGATCGCGGATCAGTCCCCAAAACCCGCTCCCAATCCGGCGTCTGGTTCCGGAACCAGGTGAGCTGGCGCTTGGCGTAGCGGCGGGTTTCCTGCCGCGCGGCGTCCAGGGCCTGGTCCAGGCTGTGGCACACGGTGGGCAGCCAGCTTGCGGATAGCCCAGGGCCTTGAGGGCGGGCAGGGCGGGGCTCAGCTTGCGGGCTTCCATCGCCGCTACCTCGTCCAGGGCGCCGTCCTCGACCATGATCGACAGGCGGGCGTCGCAGCGGGCGTAGAGCTCGTCCCGGGGAATGTCGAGCACCCGGCCTGTCCAGCTCTCCGGCGCGAGGGCCGGGCGGGTGTCTTTCTGCCAGGCGGTCAGCGAACGGCCCGTGGCCATGGCGACGGCGTGGGCGCGCACCAGGCGCTGGCGGTCGCCGATTTCGATCCGTTCAGCCGCCTCGGGGTCGAGTTGGCTGAGCAGGTCGCGAAATTCAGGTTCGCCCTTGGCGGCGTAGAGCAGGCCGGAGATTTCGCGCTGGGTCTCCGAAACCGCCGGCACATCGGCCAGGCCATGGGTCAGGGCGCGGAAATAGAGGCCGGTGCCGCCCACCACGATGGCCGGCTTGCCGCGATGATCGATGTCGCGCAGCGCGGCCATGGCCGCTTCCAGCCACTTGGCCACCGACCAGTTTTGAGCCGCGTCCACCGCGCCGAACAGATGATGCGGAATGCCCGCCATCTCCTCGGGAGACGGACCGGCGGTCAGCACCCGCAGTCCGGCATAGATCTGCATCGAGTCGGCGTTGACGATCTCGGCGCCGGTCTCGCGCGCCAGCTGCAGAGCGAAGGCTGACTTGCCGCTGGCGGTGGGGCCGGCGATCAGGGTGACGGGCGGTGCGCTCATGGGCCAACCCTTCTTCGCCCAAGCGCGCGGGTCAAGTCGGGCCTAGTCGCCAGAGTCTTGTTTCGCGGCTCGGCCATCGGGTCCCTCGGGTTTCGCGCCGGGCTTGGCCTTAGCATCAATCGGCGGTCCGTGAAGGTTGATCTGAAGAGCGCGTCGGTCTACGCCCCGCGCCATGGTCCAGATCGTCGTCTTCGTCAGCCCCGACGCCAGCGCCCTGGCGCGCGCCGTCGCTCTCTTCGGTCGTGGCGCAGGGGAGGTTCTGGGGCCAGACGCGGTGGAAATCGCGGTGGAGGGCCAGCAGGCCGAGCTGCATGCCGCCGCCACGGTCGCCACCGATGGCCTGCCGGTCGACTTCGCCGTGACCTCCAGCGAGAACCGTCGCAAGCGCCTGCTGATCGCCGACATGGACTCCACGATCATCAATGTGGAATGCCTCGACGAACTGGCCGACTTCGCCGGGGTCAAGGACGAGGTCTCCGAGATCACCGAGCGGGCCATGCGCGGCGAACTGGCCTTCGAGGGCGCGCTGCGCGAACGGGTCGGGATGCTGGCGGGCCTTTCGGTCGACGCCCTGCAGACATGCTACGACGAGCGCGTGCGGCTCAATCCGGGCGCCAGGACCCTGGTGGCGACCATGACCGCCCATGGCGCGCGCTGCGCCCTGGTGTCGGGCGGCTTCACCTTCTTCACCAGCCGCGTGGCGGCGGCGGCGGGGTTCCACCTGAGCCGCGCCAACACCCTGATCGAAGCGGACGGCAAGCTGACCGGCAAGGTGGGCGAGCCGATCCTAGGCAAGGAGGCCAAGCTGGCGGCCCTCCGGGAAGAGACGGCCTCTCTGGGGCTGACCCCCGCGGACGCCCTGGCCGTCGGCGACGGGGCCAACGACCTGGCGATGATCGAAGTCGCCGGCCTGGGCGTGGCCTATCGCGCCAAGCCGATCGTCGCGGCCCAGGCCCACGCCAAGGTCGATCACGCCGACCTGACCGCCTTGCTCTACTTCCAGGGCTACAAGGCCTCGGAGTTCGTTTCGTGAGCTTTCCCCGCCGCGTCGAGGCGGTGGTCTTCGACATGGACGGGCTGCTGCTGGACACCGAGATCGTCTATCGCGCGGCCATGATCGAGGCCGGCGCGACGTTCGGCATCACCTTCACCGGCGAGGTCTATGCGGCCATGGTCGGCAAGACCAACCCGCAAAGCGCCGTTCTCCTGCGCGACCTGTATGGCGAGGACTTCCCGGTCCAGGCCTATTTCGAGCGCGTCTGGGCCGATGTCGAGGACCTGCTTGAGGCCGAGACCAGGCTGAAGGCCGGGGTTGTCGAGATCCTCGACTATCTCGACGATATCGGCCTGCCGCGGGCCATCGCCACCTCGAACGGCATCGCCTCGGTCGAGAAGTATCTGGGGCGGTTCGATCTTCTGGGGCGCTTCAACGCGGTGGTGGCCCACGCCGACGTCACCCGGCACAAGCCGCATCCGGACCCCTATCTGGAAGCCGCCCGCCGGATCGGGATCGCGCCGCTGGGCTGCCTGGCCCTTGAGGATTCCCATCCCGGCGTCCGCGCGGCCCATGCCGCCGGCATGATGACCGTGATGGTGCCCGACATCCTCGATCCGAACGAGGAGATGCACGACAAGTGCATCCACATCGCCGACAGCCTGCACGTAGTGCTGGATCTGTTGAAGGCGTCGGCCTGATCACTTGAACTGTCATCCCGGCTCTCCGCTTCGCTGCGGCCGGGATGACAAGATTGTTTTTGGCCTAGATTGCTGGCTAGGCGTGCTTGAGCGCGCCGCCTTCGACGTCAGCCGGCAGTTCGATCGACCAGCCGTCGAGGAAGGTCGTCAGCGCGTTCAGCGCCATTGGCCTGGCGATATGATAGCCCTGCGCGATGTCGCAGCCCATCAGTTGCAGGACGGCCAAGGCCTCGCGCGTTTCGACGCCCTCGGCGGTGACCTTCATGCCCAGGCTGTGGGCCAGATCGACCGTCGACTTGACCAGCAGGGCGTCCTTGCCGCCGGCCTCCAGCGACATGACGAAGGCCTTGTCGATCTTCAACTCGTCGGCGCGGATCTGCTTGAGATAGGCCAGGGACGACAGGCCCGGGCCGTAGTCGTCGATCGAGACGCTGATACCGGCGGCGTCGAAGCGTTCCAGCACGCCCAGTGCGACGTCAGGGTTGCCGATCACGGCGGTCTCGGTGATCTCGAAACACATGCGGGCGCCCTCGCGCTTGACCTGCTCGATAGCGCGGTCGGCGAAGTCGGCGTCGTCGATCAGGCGGCCGGAGATGTTGACCGACATCAGCAGGTCCTGGCCTGACGCGCGCAGCTGCTTCTGGTCGGCGATGGCCTGGGTCAGGACAAAGTCCGTCAGCGCGCGGATGTGGCCGGTCTCCTCGGCCATTTCTACGAACAGGTCCGGGCGCATCATGCCGCGCGTCGGATGGTTCCAGCGGACCAGCGCCTCGACGCCGGTGATCTTGCCCGTGCGCAGGTCGAGCTTGGGCTGGTGGTTCAGGAACAGGGCCCCGGTGCGGACGCCGTCAAGCATCTCGCTCATCAGCGAAAGATTGCCGGCGGGGTCGCCATACGCAACGGCGTCGAAGACCATGACCTTGCGGTGCGCCGCGCGGGCCTGATCCAGGGCGATCAAGGCGCGTTCGATCAGGCGGGACGCGTCCATCTCGTCGCGTCCGGCGGCGGCCACGCCGTGGGTCAGATGGACATCGACGGCCTCGCCGCCGACCAGAACTGGCTTTTCCAGGCGCTCCACCGAGCTCTCGATCAGCGGCGTCAAGGTGGCCAGATCGCTCACGTTGGAGATCACACACAGCGTCGAGGTTGTCAGCCGGCCAACCATGAGCCCCGGGCTGATGGCCATGATCCGCTCGCCCAGATCGGCGATCAGCTGGGTCGCCAGCGAATAGCCGATGGCGCTTCGCACGAAGGTGAAGCGGTCCAGGCCTACGGCGCTGATGATCACCTGCTTGCCCTCGGCGACGGTGGCCAGGCGGTTGGTGATTTCGCGCTCCAGGGCCCGGCGGCTGGCGAGGCCGGCTTCCTCGTCATGCAGGGCCTGATGGATCATCGTCGCTTCGCGCTCGCGGATCTCGGCGGCCATCAGGTTGAAGCTGTCGGCCAGGCGGCCGATCTCGTCCTGGGTCTGGACCTCGACCCGCACGTCCTCGCCCCGCTGCAGCCGACGGGCGGCGTCGTCCAGGGCCGCGATGGGCCGCGCCAGGCCGCGCGACAGGGCCCAGCTGCCCGCCGCCACCAGGATCGCGCCGATCAGCCCGGCGATGACCACGGCGGCGAACAGCGGACGATACGGCGCCATGGCCTGGGCCATCGGATAGCGCAGCACGAGGGCGGCGGCGCTGTCCTGGCCGAGCGCCTTCAGCGGCTTGACCAGCACCAGGTTGCCCTGGCCGCCGGCCTTCAGCAGGCTGGGCTCACGGATCTTGTCGCGCAGGGCCCGTTCGACATGGGCGCCCATCAGGCGCGGATCGAAGCCGGTGTCGCCGGTGATCCACCGGCCGCCGCGCCGGTCGAAGACCTGGGCGTCGAGGCGAATGGCCGACAGGCGCTCAAGCGCCAGCATTTCCTTGTTGTCGAGCTTGGCGGCGAACACGATCCAGCCGGTCAGGGTGGGCGCCATGATCGGCGCCGAGATCACCTGATAGGGCGCGCCGTTGACGACAAAGACTCCCTGCGCGCCGTCTTGGGCGTCCAGTGCGGTCCACAGCTTTTCGACATCCAGCTGAGAGGCGTCGACGCCGACCACGTCGCCGTCCATGCCCACGATGAAGGCCAGGTCCAGGCCCATGCGCCGGCGCAGATTGCTGATCGCCGACTCCACGGTCGGCGCATCGTGTGTGGCGACGGCGGCGCGGAAGCCGAAGTCGCGTGACAGCAGGTCGGCGCCGTCCTGCAGGCGCTGGGTGCGCAGGGCCCAGACGCGGTCGAAGACTGTGCCGCTGGCCGCCAGTTCCTGGCGCACCGCCTGCTGGGCGTTGCCCACGATCGCAAGATACACCGCGACCGCCACCAGGCTCAGCGCCAGGGCGAACAGCCCGGCATACAGAACGGTCAGCTTGGTCTGCAGGCGATTGAACACGGCGATACTCAGTGCGGCGCGGGGCGCGGATCTCGATGGAGACCGCCTCGCGGGTGTCGGCGCCGACCGAGGTCGACGACAGGGTCTTCTCGTTCTTCATGCCGCGCAGATACGGGTGCCAGACCCGAGCCACCACGGCGCCGTTGGGAATGTCGCGAAGGGTCGCCACGCCGGAAGCATCGGTCTTGGCCGCATAGGCGGTGTCGACCACCTTGATGAAGCCCACCATCTGATCGTGGATGTTGCAGCCGATCGCCGCCACGCCGACGGCGGGCAGGGTGACGGTGCGATTTTCCTCGTGGCCGTAGAGCTTCAGCTCGAACTTGTTGCCGGCCGAGAAGGAATAGACGTGATGGCGGACCTTATCGAGGTTCGGGAATGACACCTCCGCGCCCGCCGGCGCGATCAGGACGAACGGGGTGAACTGGATGTTCTGCTGGGCGACGCGATACGGCCACGGGAACTTGATCGGTCCCTTGGTGGGCTGGCCGCCGGGATAGACCGTGACCACCGCGTCGGGCACCGGCTTGCCGTCGGCGCCGCGGACCGTCACGGTCAGGCTGCCGGCCAGGGCGTTCCCGCCCAGAAACACAACCATCAGAAGTGTCAGCGCGAATTTCATCGCTCAGGACTAACCCGCCTCGGATGAAATCGACGTTAACAACAGTCTTTCGGCAGTGTGCTTGAGTTGTGTGGCGGCGTTACTCGGGAAAGGTTCTGTAAAGTCTTCTGATCGACTCTCCGTCATCGAGAGGTCAGGCGGGCAGGGGGCGCGTCAGGCGGGCGAAGAGGGCGTAATGGGACTTCACCTGAAACAGGCGATCGGTCTGGGCTGCGCCCTGGCTGGCGTCCTCTCGCTCGCCGGCGCCGCTGGCGCGGCCGAGATCCAGACCGGCGGCAAACTGCTGCTGACGGGCGGGGTCAGCGCCCTGGAAGGCGGCGCGGGCGGGGGGCTTTCGACCTGGGGCGTGATCGCCGGCAACGAGACCCGCGACGGGATCGGCGGCAAGGTCCACGCCACCTCTGTTGATGTTTCAGACTACAAGCTGCGCGCCTATGGCGGCGCGGTGGGTCTCTATGACCGGGTCGAGCTGTCGGCCGCCCGCCAGGAATTCGACACCGGCCCCACCGGCGCGAAGCTGGGCCTGGGCAAGGGCTTCACCTTCAAGCAGGACGTGCTGGGCCTGAAGGTCAAGGTGCTGGGCGACGCGGTCTATGACCAGGATAGCTGGGTTCCGCAGGTCTCGGTCGGCGCGCAGTACAAGAAGAACAACCAGGACGCCGTCATTCACGCTGTCGGCGGCAAGAAGGACAGCGGCGTCGACTACTACGTCGCGGCGACCAAGCTTCTGCTGAACCAGAGCCTGGTGCTGAGCGGCGCGGCGCGCCTGACCAAGGCCAACCAGACCGGTCTGCTGGGTTTCGGCGGCGACCGGAACGACAGCTATGAGGCCCAGTTCGAAGGCTCGGCTGGTCTGCTGCTGAGCAAGCGCCTGGTGGTCGGCGCCGAGTATCGCACCAAGCCCAGCAACCTAGGCTTCGCCAAGGAAGACGACTGGGCCGACCTGTTCGCCGCCTATGCGATCAACAAGACGGTGTCGGTCACCGCCGCCTATGTCGATCTGGGCGACATCGCCACCTTCAGGAACCAGCGGGGCCTCTACATCTCGCTGCAGGCCGGCTTCTAGGAGCGCGCAGCATGCGTCATTTCACAAAGAGCGCGGCCCTGGCGGCTGTCATGACCCTGGGCCTGTCGGGCGCGGCCCTGGCCCAGGACGTTCCAGCCGGCGAAAAGCCCGTGGATACCTATGCGCAGTCGCCCGCCAACGCCGGCGCCGCGCCGCTGGCCGACACGGCGACCTTCGACGCCTTCCACGGCAAGGACGGCCTGGCGCGGATCGCCGCCGACCTGGTCGATCGCAGCGTCGCCGACCCGCGCATCAAGGAGATCTTCGCCACCACCGACGTTCCGCGCCTGAAGCGGACCCTGGCCGAGCAGTTCTGCTACGTGCTGGGCGGAGGTTGCGTCTACACCGGCCGCGACATGGCGGCGGTCCACAAGGACATGGGCGTCCTGAACCGGGACTTCAACGCACTGGTCGAGAACCTGCAGTGGGCGATGGACAAGGAGAAGGTGCCTTTCTTCGCCCAGAACAGGCTGCTGGCCAAGCTTGCCCCGATGCAGCGCAAGGTCGTCGAATAGGCGCCGGAACCGCGAGGCGCACTCGCTAGACCGCATTTGGTTTACATCGAAGCGACCACCCCAAATCTCCGTCTCCCCGGCGGAGGCCGGGGCCCAGATTCATCCGGAGCGTCTCGTGGGTTTCATCTGGGTCCCGGCCTTCGCCGGGAAGACGGGGAATTTGGATGCATGATTCAATCTGAGGCAAACTCGGCCTAGCGCTTCTCTGGAACCGTATCCGCGTAGCGTGGCCAGTTCTTCGACAGCTCGTCGACGACCACGCCGCCGACCTTGAAGGCCGCGTCGAGAGACGATTGCAGGGCCGGCACGCCGGTGTGCTCGCCCAGCAGGTTGGCCGCCGCGTCGCCGCCGGGCGGCGGGGTCGTGTAGTTGCTGGCCGTGCGCAGCACCAGCACCCGCCGGGGATCGACCCGTCCCACGCGACCCAGGGCGTCCAGCGCGGCGATCACGCCGGTGTCCTCCATGCCCGTCATGACAAAACCGTCCTGGTCGCCCGTCCAGTAGTTGGCCCAGGCCTCGTAATGCTTGTTCAGGATCGCGCCGTGCCAGAACGCCTGGCCGCTGACCTCGTCGCCCTTCAGCACCGTCGGCGGCGTCTGGGCGCGGGGCAGGCCGGCATAGGGCGCGCGCAGGGCGTTGAGGGCGTCATTGTCGGAGATGGCCGCGCCGCGCGTCAGGTCGAACGCCCAGTCGCGCAGGCCGGTGTTCAGCACAAACAGGTTTTCGTTGTCGGTGGGCTCGGGACCTTCATAGGGAGCCTTGCGCTGGAAGGGGATCTGGCCGATCGCCCAGTCCCTGGGGGTCTCGCGCGGGTCGATCGTATAGCCGAAGTCGCTGTCGATCACCGCGCCGATCCAGGCGGCCGAGCCGACCGAGCCCTGGTTGGGATTCACCCCGGCGATGGCGGCCACCAGCCAGTAGGCCTTGGAGAGATCGAAGCGCGGATCCAGGCCCAGGGCCATGGTCGAGATCGCCGCGCGATTGGTGCCCATGCTGGTCGACAGCAGCAGCGTCTTCTTGGCCGGATCATAGCGCAGGTCCCGGAAGCCCGCCTTGAACGGGATCTTCTGCGGCATGATCTGAGCCCAGGCCTGGAACTCGCCGGCCTTGTCGCCGGTGTCCTCGCCGATTTCGAAGGCGGTGACGATCACCACCCGCACGTCCAGCGGCTTGGCCAGGGCGGGCCCGGCGGTCAGGCAGGCGATGAGGCAGGCGAAGACCGCGAGACGGCGCATGAGGTGTCCTGGGCAAGAAAAAGGGCCGCGGAAGCTCAGCGCCCCTGATCCTGCTAGGCCCTGCTGGACCCTTCGGCGTTGAAGAAGGCGCTGTCGGGTGAAAGCACCAGGGTGGTGTCTCCCTGACCCAGCGACGCCTCATAGGCCTGCATCGAGCGATAGAAGGCTGCGAAACTGGGGTCGCGTCCGAAGCTGGCTGCGAACAGTTCGGCGCGTCTGGCGTCGCCTTCGCCTCGGATCTTCTCGGCTTCTTCGGTCGCGGTGGCGACGATCTCGCGCTTCTGCTGCTCGCCGATGGCCCGCGTCTGGGCCGCTTCCTGCTGGCGGGCGGTCTGCATGCGCTCGAACACCGCCTTCTGGTTGGCCTCGGGCAGGTCGGCGCGCTTGATCCGCACGTCGATGATCTGGACGCCGAGATTGGAGGCGCGGACCTGACGGCCGACCTCGTCGCGGATGGCGGCCATGACGATGGCGCGCTTGCCTGCGATCACCTCCTCGGAATTGGCGCGGCCGATGGTCTGGCGCAGCGAGGCGTTGACGATCCGCTCCAGCCGGTCGTGGGCCACCGTCTCGTCACGCAGGGTCTTGTAGAACTGGCGCGGGTCGGTGATCCGGTAACGGACGAAGGCGTCGACCACCAGGCGTTCCTGGTCGGCGGCGATCACCTCTTCCTGGTCTGCGTTGAGGGCGATGTTGCGATTGTCGAACTTGATGACGCGATCCAGGAACGGCGCCTTCAGGTGCAGACCCGGGGCGCGCACGACGCGGATCGGGTCGCCGAAGCGGACGACCAGGGCCTGCTGGCGCTGGTCCACCTGATAGATGGTCGAACCCAGCAGGACGAGCAGGGCGCCGGCGGCGACGCCGAGGGTCGCGAGGCGGTTTTGCGGACGGCTCATTGGGCGGCTCCGTCGACGGACTTGACGATGGTGGCCGACTTGGGCCGGAAGGCGTCAGGCGGCAGGATCACCGGGGCGCTGGCACCCTTGTTGTCGATGATGACCTTGTTGGAGTTGGCCAGCACGCGCTGCATCGTCTCGATATAGAGGCGCTCGCGCGTCACGGCCAGCGCCAGCTTGTACTGGTCATAGACCTGGTTGAAGCGGGCGGCTTCACCGGCGGCCTCGCGCACGACCTGCTCGCGATAGCCCTTGGCCTGCTGCACGATCTGTGCGCCCTGGCCGCGCGCGACGTTGGCGGCGGACTGGGCGTTCTGGCTGGCGCGCTGCACGTCGCGGAAGGCGTCGATGACCGGCGGCGGCGGGGTGGCGGTCTGGATCTGCACGCTCTCGACGAAGACGCCGGCGTCGTAGCGATCCAGGATCTGCTGCATCAGCCGCTCGGCCTCGATCTGAAGCTGGGCGCGGCCGGTGGTCAGGATCGGGGTGAGGGCGGTCTTGCCGACCGCCTCGCGCATGGCGCTCTCGCCCACGGCCCGGATCATGGCGTCGGGGTCGCGCACGTTGAACAGGTACTTGGGGGCGTCGGACACCCGCCACTGCACCGAGAAGGCCAGGTCGACGATGTTCTCGTCGCTGGTCAGCATCAGGCGTTCCTCGCCGCCTTCGGTCCCTGCGGCGCCGATGTCGGTGGTGCGGATCTCGGTCACGGCCACCTTCTCGACCGACTCGATCGGGAAGGGCAGGTGATAGCGAAGGCCCGGACCGGCGACGCGCGAATAGGCGCCGAAGGTCGAGACCACGCCCTGCTGGTTGGGCTGAACCACATAGACGCCCGTCAGGGCCCAAAGCGCCACGATCGCGCCGGCCGCCGTGGCGATGGCGCGCGGACGGTCGGGGCCCTGAAAGTGCTGGCGCAGGCGCGCGGTCAGGTCTTCCAGGGCCTGGTTCAGGTCGATCGGAGCCTGGTCCTTGGGGCCGCCGGGCGGCCGGCGCGAGCCGGGACCCGGTCGGTCAGAGTTGTCCTTGTCGCCGGTCGGCGGCGGGGAGCCCCAGGGACCTGGGCCAGCATTGTCGTTCCACGGCATGGGCGGCGTCGTCTTCCCGTCGGCTTGTTTTCAGTGGGGTTGTAAAACATCCCCCGCACGCGGATATGAGGACCCCCGCCGCACAAGGCAAGACATAGACATGACCGGCTCTGCTTCCACCGCTCTCGACGACGCCCGCGCGGCGCTCGATCGCATCGTCGATCCGGTCAGCGGACAGGGTCTGGCGACCGCCGGTTTGGTCCAGGGTCTGGTCGTCCGCAACGGCCGCGCCGGCTTCATGCTGGAGGTTCCGGCTACCAAAGCCGCCGCCTATGCGCCCGTGCGCGACGCCGCTGAAAAGGCCCTGGCCGCCCTGCCGGGGATCGAGGTCGCCCAGGTGGTGCTGACCGCCCAGGCCGCCGAGGGAGCGACCCGGGTGCGCAAGGGCGCCAGCGTCAGCGAAGACAAGCAGGCGCGCCTGGTCCCGCCGCCGGAAGCCGAGAAGCCCGCCCACGTGAAGCATGTGATCGCCGTGGCCTCGGGCAAGGGCGGGGTGGGCAAGTCCACCGTCGCCACCAACCTGGCCTGCGCCTTCGCCGGCATGGGCCTGAAGGTCGGGCTGCTGGACGCCGACATCTATGGCCCGTCGGGTCCGCGGATGATGGGCGTTGACGGCGAGCCCAGCTTCGAGGACGGCAAGCTGCAGCCGCTGGAGGCCCACGGCATCAAGATCATGTCGATCGGCTTCCTGGTCGACGAGGGCAAGGCGATGATCTGGCGCGGGCCCATGGCCTCGTCGGCCGTCCGCCAGATGATCCACGACGTCGCCTGGGGCAGTGAAGCCCAGCCGCTGGACGTGCTGGTGGTCGACCTGCCCCCCGGCACCGGCGACGTGCAGCTGACCCTGGTGCAGAAGCTTCGCATCGACGGCGTCGTGCTGGTCACTACTCCGCAGGAGATCGCCCTGATCGACGCCCGCCGGGCCGCGATCATGTTCGGCAAGACCGCCACCCCAATCCTGGGCCTGATCGAGAACATGGCCTTCTTCGCCGATCCGACCACCGGCGCGCCGATCCCGATCTTCGGCTCCGGCGGCGGGGTGGCTGAAGCCAAGACCCTGGGCGTGCCGGTGCTGGCGGAGGTTCCTATCGAGCTTGCCGTGCGCGAAGGCGGCGACGGCGGCGTGCCGGTGGTGCTGGGCAAGCCCGACAGCGCGGCGGGCAGGGCGTTCACGGCGGCGGCGAAGATGCTTTGGGGCGTGGTGAAGACTTGATCCTGTCATCCCGGCCAAGCGCGTAGCGCGCCGAGCCGGGACCGCTGCAAGTTCGGAGTTCGTTGCGGTCCCGGGTCTGCGCTGCGCTACGCCCGGGATGACAGCCAAGAAAAAGGCCGCCCGGAGTGATCCGGGCGGCCTCTTCATGTCTGGAAGAGCTCAGACCTAGAAGCTGTAGCGCGCGCCGGCCGACAGGACGACGCCCGAGCCGGTGGCCTGGGCCTTCAGCGAGGTCGCCGTGGCCGCGGCGGTGCCGGCATAGAAGGTGTCGCTGCGGGCGATGGTGCTGTCAGAGAAGTCGATATAGGTCGCCGCGACGTCCAGCATCAGGTTCGGCTTGGCGGCCCAGGTCGCGCCCGTCGAATACATCATGCGGTCGCCGTCCGGAACGCGCGCGGTGCGGCCGACGTCCGGAGTCGGGGTCGGATCCTTTTGCACGCCCGTGCGCAGCGTCAGGCGCGGGCTGTACTGGTAGTCGACGCCCACGGCGATGGTCGTGACGTCCTTGTAGCCCTGCGGGATCACGGTGACGCCGGCGGCGCGGGTGACGCGGATGGCGTCGAACTCGCTCCAGCCGATGCGGCTGACCGAGGCGTTCAGGGTGGTCTTCGGGGTGACCGCCCAGCGGCCGCCGAGCGAGGCGATCCAAGGCGTGGTGATCTCGGCTTCGCCGTCGAACTTGCCGTTGCTGGCGGCCAACAGGCTGAGCAGGCCCGAGACGCCGACTTCACCCTTCAGGGTGTGCTTGATCTGCGAGCGGTAGCTGGCGCCCAGGCTGATGGCCGAGGTCGGGCGATACTGGGCGCCCACGCTCCAGCCGTAGTCCCAGCCGTCGCCGGTCAGCGACTGGCGGCCGGTGTCGGGCAGCAGCGGTGAGATTTGCGGCAACGCGTTGGTCAGGTTGGCGTCCATGTATTCGGCGCTGACGCCGACGCCCAGGTCGAGATTATCGGTCAGGCGGTAGGCGACGGTGCCCTGGATATCGATCGAGGTCAGGCGCGACTTCAGCGCGTCGTAACGCGCGACGCTGGCCGGGCTGTACTTGGTGGTGAAGTTGAACGGCGCGGCGGTCGATAGGCCCACAACGATCTTGTCGTTCAGGCGCCAGGCGCCGCCCAGGTTGGGCAGGAGGCCGTTCAGCAGCGGATCGGTGGCGCGGCTGACGCCGGAGAGCGCGGTCGTCGCCTGGCCGGGACGGGTGATGGTCGAGCCGTCATTGGTGGCGCCGGAATTGATCAGGATGCCGTGCAGGCCGCCATAGACTTCGGCGTGTTCGACGCCGGCGATGGCGGCGGGGTTCCACCACAGGCTGGCGACGCCGGTGTCGGCCACTTCGCCCGAATAGGCGCGGCCCGAGCCGCGGACGGATTGTTCCTGCAGATAGAAGGCCGAGGCCGAAGCTTGGGTGGCGGCGACAAGCACGCCGAAGGCCACGCCGGCGGCGAGGCTGTTACGCGAAATAGACATGAGAGTGACGTGACCTTCTTGGGGAGGAGAAGTCCGCCGAGCGTTCGTCACGCTCGAGGAGCGCGGCGTTTAACGCATACAGTCAGAAACCGTTGCTATTTATTCGCATACTGGTGAATTTTGTCCGTCCGGTCAAAGAAATGGGGCCGCAAGGGCCCCATTTCAATCGCCGTTCTGTCAGTAATGGCAAGAATGTGACGTGGAGAGTGTCACTTTCATTGAAAGACTATTGTTATCCGCCGGCCATCTTGCGGAAGAACTTTTGGCCTTGTTCGCCGCCATTGAAATAGGCCTTCTGGCCCTCTTCGGCGGTGATCTGACCCCAGTTGTCACGGACCTCTTCGGCCGACAGGCCGCCTTCGCCCAGATAGACGCCTTCGGTCTCATAGATGCGCGCCAGGGCGAACACGCCCGCGCCGGCGGTCAGGATCGCGCCCGTCGGGGCGTCTTCCGAGGCCAGGTAGACGACGCCGGGGGTGACATATTCCGGCTTCAGCTTTTCCAGCACCTCAGGCGGCATCAGGCCTTCGGTCATGCGGGTGGCGGCGACCGGGCTGATGGCGTTGATGTGGACGTTGTTCTTCTGGCCCTCCAGCTTGAGGGTGTTCATCAGGCCCAGCACCGCCATCTTGGCCGCGCCGTAGTTGGACTGGCCGAAATTGCCGTACAGGCCCGACGACGAAGTCGTCACGACGATGCGGCCATAGCCCTGGGCCTTCATGATGTCCCAGACGGCCTTGATCGGCTTGAAGGTGCCGAACACGTGGACCTGCATGACCAGCTCGAAGTCGGCCAGCTCCATCTTGGTCAGGGTCTTGTCGCGCAGGATGCCGGCGTTGGCGATCAGGATGTCGATGCGGCCCCAGGTGTCCATGGCCGTCTTGACCATGTTGGCGACGCCCGCGTCGTCGGTCACCGAGGCGCCGTGGGCGATGGCTTCGCCGCCGGCCGCCTTGATCTCTTCGACCACCTTCAGGGCCGCGTCGGACGAGCCGCCCGAGCCGTCGACGCTGCCGCCCAGGTCATTGACCACGACCTTGGCGCCGCGACGGGCCAGTTCCAGGGCGTGCTGTCGGCCCAGGCCGCCGCCCGCGCCGGTCACGATCGCCACCTTGCCGTCAAAACGGATGTCCGACATGCCTAGTCTCCCTCAAACACGTGTTTGGTTTGGCGCGTTTGTGCGGCGCGGGAGGTAAGGCGTCAAGACGTCAGGTCCGTCGCGACGATCCGCTCCGCGACGCCCAGGGCCGGAGACTCTCGCAAACCTGACGTTCGACCCGGCTCAAGCGTTTGATGGCTGAGGCCTTGATGTCGATCAGCCTGCCACGCGACGTGGCGGGGTATGGCGTCACGGGTTCAGGAGACGTCGCTTGTCAGCCCATCCTCCGCGCCATGATCACACAGGCTGCTCCGGCGCCTATAACGCGGCGTCGGGGCCCGTCACGATCGGCGTCCTCTACACCTGCCCGATGCACCCCAAGGTGCGGCAGGTCGGGCCGGGGGTCTGCCCGCTGTGCGGCATGGCGCTGGAGCCCGAGGCGCCCAGTCTGGACGACGCGCCCAATCCAGAGCTGCTGGACATGTCGCGGCGGTTCTGGATCGCCCTGGTCCTGACCCTGCCGGTCTTCGTCGTCGACATGGGCGGGCACCTGTTTGGCCTGATGCCGCCCTGGAGCGACCGGACCAACGCCTGGCTGCAACTGGCTCTGACGACGCCCGTCGTGTTGTGGGCCGGGTGGCCGTTCTTCCAGCGGGGCTGGGCTTCGATCCCGGCGCGTAGCCTCAACATGTTCACCCTGATCGCCCTGGGGACCGGCGCGGCCTACCTCTATTCGCTGGTCGTCACCCTGGCGCCGCACGGCGCTGGGGGGCATCACGGCCGGGCGCCGGTCTATTTCGAGGCCGCCGCCGTGATCATCGTGCTGGTCCTGCTGGGCCAGATCCTTGAGCTGAAGGCGCGGGAACGCACCGGCGGCGCCATCCGCGCCCTGCTGGACCTGGCGCCCCGCACCGCGCGCCGGTTGCGGGACGGTGGCGACGACGAGGAGGTCGGCATCGACGCCATCGTTGTCGGCGATCGCCTGCGCGTGCGGCCGGGCGAGAAGATCCCCGTCGACGGCGTGGTGCTGGAGGGGCGCGGTCACGTGGACGAGGCCATGGTCACCGGCGAGTCGATGCCGGTGCTCAAGGAGCCCGGCTCCAGCCTGGTGGGCGGCGCGATCAATCAGAGCGGCGGATTGGTCATGCGGGCCGATCGGGTTGGGCGCGACACCCTGCTGTCGCGGATCGTGGCCATGGTCGCCCAGGCCCAGCGCTCGCGCGCGCCGATCCAGAGACTGGCCGACCGGGTCGCCGCCTGGTTCGTGCCGATCGTCATGGCGGCTTCGGCAATGGCCTTCGCGGCCTGGGCCCTGGTGGGGCCCGAACCCCGGCTGGCCAACGCGCTTGTCGCGGCCGTTGGCGTGCTGATCATCGCCTGTCCCTGCGCTCTGGGTCTGGCGACGCCGATGTCGATCATGGTCGGGGTCGGGCGCGGCGCCCAGGCCGGGATCCTGCTCAAGGACGCCCAGGCCTTGGAGCGGCTGGAAGGGGTGGACGTGCTGGTGGTCGACAAGACCGGCACCCTCACCGAAGGTCGCCCGATCCTTAGCGCCGTGGAGGCCGTGGGTATGGGCGAGGACGAACTTCTTCGTCTGGCCGCCAGCCTCGAACGCGGCAGCGAGCATCCGCTGGGCAAGGCGATTGTCGAGGCCGCCGAGGGCGAAAGCTGGCGCTCGGGGCGGTCACGGATTTTGATTCCCCCGTGGGTCGGGGCGTGACGGGCCTGGTGGAGGGCCGTCGCGTCGCGATCGGCGCTGAGCCATACATGGCCGACCTGGCGATCTCGGTCGGCGCCTTGAGCCCGCGGGCAGACGCCCAGAGAGGCGAGGGGGCCACGGTCGTCTTCGTCGCCCTGGACGGCGCTGTCGCGGGGCTGCTGGCGATCAAGGACCCGATCCGTGAGACCAGTCGGGCCGCGATCAAGGCGCTCAAGGCCCAGGGCGTCAGGGTGCTGATGATGACGGGCGACAACCGCATCACCGCCATGGCCGTGGCGCGCACTCTGGGCATCGACGAGGTCGAGGCCGGCGTGTTGCCCGATCGCAAGGCGCAGGTCGTTGAACGCCTGAAGGCCGAGGGGGCGTCTGTCGCGATGGCGCGGGGACGGGGTCAATGACGCGCCGGCCCTGGCCGCCGCCGATGTCGGGATCGCCATGGGCGGCGGCGCGGACGTGGCGCTGGAGGCGGCGGGCGTCACCCTGCTGGACGGCGACCTGATGGGAGTGGTGCGGGCGCGGTCGCTGTCCCGGGCGGTGATGCGCAACATCCGCCAGAACCTGGCCTTCGCCTTTGTCTACAACGCCGCCGGCGTGCCGATCGCGGCGGGCGTGCTGTATCCCGCCTTCGGCGTGACGCTGACCCCGCAACTGTCGGCGCTGGCCATGGCCCTGAGTTCGGTCAGCGTCATCGGCAACGCGCTGCGGCTGCGAGCCTGGAAGGTTTAGCCCGAACGAAAAACGCCGGGCGGTTTCCGTCCGGCGTCTGATCGTTTCGTGGGACGCTGACTACTTCTTTTTCGTCATCCCGCCGGCCACCGGCTGGGCCGGCTTGTCGCGCTTCACGCCGGCCTTCTTGCCGGGCTTCATGAACTTGACCAGCACGCGCTGGCCCACCAGCAGCGGGGCGCCGTCGGCGCTGACCACCACCTCGACCACGCGTTCGTCGCTGCGCTGGCTGGGATCGTCGGAGGCCAGCTTGCGGGCCCCGAACACGGCGGCGCGGCGCAGGACCTTGCCGATATAGACCTTGTCGGGATCGCTCTCCGGCGTGATCTCGACGTCCTGACCCGTGGCGACATTGGGGATGTCGGCCTCGACGATCTCGGCGCGCACGATACGCTGGGTGTTGGGCTCCAGATCGAACATCGAGGTGACGTTCAGGGTCGAGGCGCCCGAGCCCGGATTGGCGTAGCGGCGGGCGATACGGCCGTCAGCCGGCGCGCGGATCACCGTCAGTTCCTGGTTGTATTGGGCTTGCGACAGCTGGGCGCTGGTCACGCCGATCGCGGCCCGCTGGGCGCCGATATTGGCCTCGGCCTGGGCGATCTGGTCGCGCGCGGCGTCAAGCTTCTGCGCGGCCACGAAGTTGGAGGCCGCCAGGCCTTGCAGGCGCTTGTATTCGCGCTGGGCCGTGCGCAGCTGCACCTGGTACAGCGCCAGCTGGGCCTTGGCCGAGGCCAGGTTGGCCGAAGAGGTCTGGGCCGCCAGGCGGGCGTCGTCGTCCTCCTGCTTGGCCAGGGGCTGGCCCTTCACGACGGTTTCGCCTTCCTGCACGAAGACTTCGCGCACGATGCCCTGGCGGCGCGCGGCCACCTGGATGACGCCGCCCTCGACGTCGGCCTTGCCGTTGGCGATGGCCGCGTAGGGGCTAGGCTCCTCCTGGGCGGCGGCCACCTCGAGCTTCTTCTTTTTCTCGGCCGCCTGGCCCTTCATGTAGAAAAAGCCGCCGCCCAGCAGGGCGATGACGATGATGACGATCCAGAACGCGGGACGGCGCAAAAAGCCGGGCATATCAGTCTTCCCCAAAAGTCAGTGGCTGAGCGGCGCGGGATTGGCGTCGGGCGTTCTACGCACGTCGTCCAGGATCCGGCCGTCTTCGATGTGGATGACGCGGTCGGCATAGGCCTCCAACCGCGGGTCGTGGGTGACGCAGATGACGGCTGCGCCGCGTTCGGTGGCGGCGGCGCGCAGCAGCTTGATCACGATCTCGCCGCTCTTGCCGTCCAGCGCCGAGGTCGGTTCGTCGGCGAAGATCAGGTTCGGGTTCTTGGCCAGGGCGCGGGCGATGGCCACGCGCTGCTTCTCGCCGCCCGACAGTTCCGAAGGCCGCTGGTTGACGCGCGGGCCCAGACCCACCGACTCCAGCGCCGCCTGGGCGCGGCGCGCGGCCTCGCCGGGACCGATGCTCTGATACTTCAGAACGGTCATCACCTGCTGCTTGGCCGTCAGGGCCGGGAACAGGTTGAAGCCCTGGAAGATGAAGCCGCAGTGATCCAGGCGGAACTTGTCGATCTTGCCCTTGGGCAGGGACCACAGGTCCTTGGCTTCCAGCGCCGACACCTTGCCTTCGTCCGGCTGCAGCAGGCCCGAGAGCGCCGCCACCAGGGTGGACTTGCCCGAGCCCGAGGGTCCCATGACCATGGTCACGTCGCCGTGCTTGGCGTCGAAGTCCACGCCCTTGAGCACCTCGATGAAGGATGCGGCCGGTCTTGAACCGCTTGACCAGGCCCTGGGCGGAAAGAAGCGCTCTGGCCGCGCTTGTGGCTGTGATCATTGCTCATCGCAGCAGGTCCGCGGGTTGGCTGTTCTTCGAGGATGCCCAGCGACAGGAAGCCAGACAGGATGGCGATCAGCACCAGGAAGACGGCGACGATGATGATGAGGATCGGCGGGAAATACATCGGCACGCCGCCGGCGCTGGCCAGCAGGGTGACCAGCCAGGTCAGCAGGCCGGCCGCGCCGACGCCGACGATGCCCACCCAGAAGCTCCAGCTCCATGACGATGTTGCGCAGGTCGCCCATCGACACGCCCAGGGCGCGCAGGGAGGCGAACTCCTTGATGTTGGCCATGATCGCGCCGCGCAGGGTCTGCCAGGTGATGGCGACGCCGATCAGCAGGCCCAGGAACGCCGAAAAGCCCAGCATGATGCCGATGATCTGGTCATCCAGCATGGCGCTGGAATTGGCGTCGGCCAGTTCCTGACGGGTCCAGGCGCGGAACTTGCCGTCGGCCTTCTTGTTCAGCTGGGCGGCGACGATCTCGGCGCGGGCGGGGTCGCGGATCTCGACCATCAGCGGACCGACGCGCTGGCCGGTGTCGGCCTCGCCCAGCATCCGCAGGGTGTCGCGCGACATCACCAGGGTGGGCTGGATGATGTTGGGATAGCCGGTGGTGACCACGGCGATGGTGATGGTCTTGCCGTTATAGAGGGCCTTATCGCCCTTCTTGACGCCCAGACGCTTCAGGGCGGTCTGGTCGACGGCCACGGCATAGGGCCGACGCAGGGCCTCGACCATCGACTGGTATAGTCGGTGGGCACGGTGACATAGCCGGGGATGGCGTCGACCACGGTGACGTTGACGAAGCTCGGTCTTGCGACCGCCGCCGCCGGCGCCCTTGCCGCCCTTCTTGGCGCGGGCCTCCATCTTGGCCTGCTCCTCGGGCGAGAGGATGTTCTGGAAGCGTCCGCCGGAGCCGTCCAGCGGCGCGACCTGGGTCACTTCCGGATGGCTGTAGACCAGCGGGATCATGCGGCGCGGCAGGCCAGAGGGGCCGCCGAACAAGGCCTTGGCGCCGGGGCCCAGCACCATGATGTCGGCGCGCGCCCGGTCGATCTGGGCCGTGAAGCCCTTGCCGATGCCCACGAACATGCCGACCTGGGCCAGCACCAACAGTCCCGAGAACGCCAGGGCGACGACGGCCGCCATGTATCGACGCCACTCGTATAACAACGTGGCCAAGGCCAGCGACATGCGAACTCAACTCCCCCAATCAAGGGTTGCAGCAATGAACGGCGATCGACGAACGGCCAAGTTAAATCGGGGTAAGGCTTCTTGCGCGACGGAAATCTCCGCGCTCTGACCGACCTGGCGTCCGTCTCGGTGCGCCAATCTTTCCGTCGCATTTCACTGCCCGCAACCTGCCGAAATACGGAACGTTTTTCGCTCGGGCCGGCCAGCGTCGGACTTTCCGGCGCGGGCGTTCCGGTCCTGGGGCCAGGACGCCGTCACCAGAAAGGAGAGCAGGATGACCGTCTCCAGTGTCGGTTCCTCTTCGCTGACGCAGCAAATGCTTCAGCTTCAAAAGTCGATGTTCGCCACGGCGGACGCCGACAGCGACGGCTCGCTGTCGCTCAGCGAGTTCGAGTCCATTGGGCAGAATGTGCAGGGCGGCGGACAACGCCCCTCTCCACCGCCCATGGGAGGCTCCGGCGGCCCGGGCGGAAATTTCAGCGGCGACACACTTCGCTCGTTGATGTCGGTGCAGATGCTGGGTTCGGACTCAGGTTCGATCCTGAGCAGCAGCGACGCCAACAGCGACGGCCTGCTGTCGGCTGACGAGATTTCCTCGGCCCTGTCGGCCAACGCCCCCGAGGACGCCAAGGGCCTGGGCCTTGAAGAGAAGATGGCCAGCGACATGATCTCGGCGTTCGACTCCGACGACGATGGCTCGCTGTCATCCGACGAGATCGCTGCGGGCCGTGTCGTCGGCGTCCTCGGCCATGCAGGGCATGCGCGGTCCGCCGCCCGGTCCGCCGCCCGGGGGCGCGCCGCCGTCCGGCGGTGGCGAAGCGGCCTCGACCAGCGCCACCGGCTCCAGCGGTGTGTTCGAGTCCCTCGACACCAATGAGGACGGCACGGTCTCGGCCGCCGAACTGGCCGCCGCCAACACCGATGACACCGACGCGGCTTCGGCCGCCAAGGACCTGATCTCGGCCAGCGATACGGACGGCGACGGATCCCTGTCGGGCTTCGAGTTCGCCGACATGCTGGACGCGGCCAAGTCGTCGACGACCGCCAGCGCGGGCGGCGCCTCGAACCTGTCGAGCCTGCTCTCCAGCTCGACCCTGGCGTCGGACCTGATGAGCAAGCTGCTGGCGCAACTGGACAGCGCCCTGGCGTCCAAGTCGGGCTCGACCTCGACCGTCAGCGCGACGGCCTAGCCGCGCTCGACACTCAAGCGGTGTGCGTGGTCCTCGTCCTTCGACAAGCTCAGGATGAGGACCATGTCGCGGGCCTTCGCAGTAGGGGGCCTCATCCTGAGCTCGTCGAAGGACGGGGTCTTCACCACAGCCGTCGGTCGTCGCCGTTCAGGGCTGGGCGATGACTGGCGGTGGTAAGCATCGCCTTACAACGCGGCATAATCGGATTCGTGGGACGTTCCTTCGAGAGCCCCCACGCAAGCCGCTTGCGTCGAAGTGTAAACTTGGTGTCAATCTCGTCCCTTGGCCGACGTCGCGGGGGCGTCGCCTAGTTCAAAGGTTCTTGTCTCTTGATGTTTCGTCCCGAGAACGTTCAGGCCCTCGCGGGTCTGGCGCTCACCCTCGGCCTTTGCTGGCTGGTCTCCGAGAATCGCAGACGCTTCCCGTGGGTGCTGGCCATCGGCGCCCTCATCGTCCAGGTCGGGCTGGTGCTGCTGCTGTTCGGCCTGCCGCAGGCCCAGGCGATGATGCGCGGCGTCAACGGCGCCGTCGAAGGCCTGGCCTCGTCCACCCAGGCCGGCACCGCCTTCGTGTTCGGCTTCCTGGCCGGCGGGGATCAGCCCTATGCGGTGAGCAATCCGGGCGCGGGCTTCATCTTCGCCTTCCGCGTCATGCCGGTGATCCTGGTGGTCTGCGCGCTGTCGGCGCTGCTGTGGCACTGGAAGATCCTCAAGTGGGCGGCGCGGGGCTTCGGCTTCGTGTTCCAGAAGACCCTGGGCCTGCGCGGCCCGCCCGCCCTGGCCACCGCCGCCACCATCTTCATGGGCCAGATCGAAGGCCCGATCTTCATCCGCGCCTATCTCGACAAGCTGTCCCGCTCGGAACTGTTCATGCTGATCGCGGTCGGTATGGCCTGCGTCAGCGGTTCGACCATGGTGGCCTACGCCACCATCCTGGCCGACGTGCTGCCCAATGCCGCCGCCCACGTGCTGACCGCCTCGATCATCTCGGCTCCCGCCGGCGTGCTGCTGGCCCGGATCATCGTGCCGTCCGATCCGATGGAGAAGGGCTCCGACCTCGACCTCGCCACCGAGGACAAGACCTATGGCAGCGCCATCGACGCCGTCATGAAGGGCACGACCGACGGTCTGCAGATCGCGCTGAACGTCGGCGCCACCCTGATCGTCTTCGTGGCCCTGGCCACCATGGTCGACAAGATCCTGGGCGTCATGCCCGACGTGGGCGGCCAGCCGCTGAGCATTTCGCGCGGTCTGGGCGTGATCTTCGCGCCCCTGGCCTGGTCGATGGGCATTCCCTGGAAGGAAGCGGGCACCGCCGGCGGCCTGCTGGGCGTCAAGCTGATCCTCACCGAGTTCACCGCCTTCATCCAGCTGTCCAAGACCGGCGTCACCCTGATGAGCGAGCGCACCCGGATGCTGATGACCTATGCCCTGTGCGGCTTCGCCAACATCGGCTCGGTCGGGATCACGGTGACCGGCCTCAGCGTGCTGATGCCCGAGCGCCGTGAAGAGGTGCTGGGCCTGGTGTGGAAGGGGCTGTTCGCCGGCTTCCTGGCCACGCTGATGACAGCCGCGGTCGTGGGCGCGATGCCCGCCGCCATATTCACTGACCCCCCCTTTGGGGGAGGGGGACCCGCGAAGCGGTGGAGGGGCCAGGCCCTGTCCCTACGAAAGCCACTCATCCTCCCGGTCAAAGCCGGGAGGATTTTCGTATGAAGCTCTATGACAGCCGCCGCGCCCCCAATCCGCGTCGCGTGCGCTGGTTCATGGCCGAGAAGGGCATCGAAGATATCGAGATCGTCGACATCGACATCTTCGGCGGACAGCACAGGACGCCCGACTATCTGGGCAAGGCCGGCCTGCCCAACGTGCCGGCGCTGGAGATCGACGACCACACGACGATCACCGAGTCGGTGGCCATCTGCCGCTACCTGGAAAGCGTCTATCCCGAGCCGAACCTGTTTGGCCGCGATCCCCTCGAGACCGCCGTCATCGAGATGTGGACGCGGCGCGCCGAGATGCTGCTGTCCACGCCGCTGATGATGGCCGTGCGCCATGCGCACCCAGCCCTGGCGGCGATCGAGACCCAGATCCCCGAGATCGCCGACACCAACCGCAAGGCCGCCGAGCGGGCGCTGAAGGTGTTCGATCGCCGGCTGGGCGAGAGCGAATTCATCGCCTCTGATCGCGTGACCATCGCCGACATCCTGGCGGTGACGGGCATCGACTTCGCGCGGATGGTCAAGTTCCGGCCGGACGCGGAGCTGGTGAATGTGGGGCGCTGGCTGAAGGGGATGATGGAGCGCCCGGCGGCCAAGGCTGGGGTCTAGCGACCACTTGCCCCCACCGGGTCGCTTCGCGACCGTCCGCCCCCGTAGGGGGCGGATGAATCTCATCCCCCTCCGGGGGAAGACGATCGCGTAGCGATCCGTAGGGGGCCAGTACTTACCGGTTCCTGATCTTCTTGATCACGCCCGAAAAGTTCAGCATCGGCGAACTGCCCGTCGACACCAGCCCGCGCACGAACAGCAGCGAGCCGCCGGCCTTGGTCACTTCGCCGGTCGCCGTGACCAGATCACCCGGACGCGCCGGACCCAGGAACTCGCCGTTCAGGCTGACCGTCACCGCGTGCTGGCCGGCCAGCGCCCGCCACGAGATCGCGAACAGCGAGAAGTCGGCAAAGGTCATCATGCAGCCGCCGTGCATGAAGCCGCCGCCGTTCATGTGGCGGGTCTCGGCCAGGAAGGCGGTGGTCACCAGACCGGCGTCGTCTTCCTTGAAGTAGAAGGGGCCGGACTGGTCCTCGAACGGATCCAGACCTGACCAGGTGCGCCAGCCGGCCCAGTCGCCGCTCTCGACCAGGCGCGGTCCGCCGGGCGCGTCGTTGCCGCCATCCATGTGCTCGTCCCCTTCGTATTATCGCCGATCAGCTAGGACAGGCTTGAAACACGCGCAAGCCGGACTCTCGCCTCCGCTGACAATCCGTGGCATGGGAGCGCCCATGACGACCCCGATCCAAGAGACCATCCTTTCCCAACTGGCAGGCCTGCCGGAGGGGAAGTCCATCGACCCGATGAATGTCGCCAAGGCGGTGCAGCCCGAGCGCTGGCAGCAGATCCTGGGCCACGTGCGCACCAACGCCATCGAGTTGGCCCGCGCCGGGACCATCGTGATCCTGCGCCACAACAAGCCGGTCGATCCCGAGAAATTCCGCGGCGTCTATCGCCTGCGCACCCGCCTGCCGGGCGACCCGACCAGCTTCGAGACGGCTGTCGAAGACGATGGCGCGGACGACGCCGAAGGCTGAGCCGCTCGCCCTGGAACGTGGGTCTTGAATTGAAACGCGATCGGTGAACTATGAGCCCCAACAATTGGGGAGTTCACCGATGCTCATACATGGTTCGTCGCTGTCGCCGTTCGTGCGCAAGACCATGGCCTTCGCCAACGAGAAGGGCCTGACCTTCGAGAACAAGGTCGGGCGGCCGGGCCAGCCCGATCCCGAATTTCTGGAATGCAGCCCGTTCAAGAAGATCCCGGGCTTTCAGGACGGTGATTTCCGGATCTCCGACTCCACGGCGATCATCACCTATCTGGAAGCCAAGTATCCCGATCCCAACCTGATCCCGGCCGAGCCCCAGGCCCGCGCCAGGACGATCTGGTTCGAGGAATTCGCCGACACCATCTTCGTCGCGGCGGCGGGCAAGATCTTCTTCAACCTGATCGTCGGCCCGCGCTTCATGGGCGTCGAAAGCGATCTGGCGGCGGTCGAAAAGGCCACGACGGAAGAAATGCCGCCGGTGCTGGACTATCTGGAGAAGATCGCGCCCGCGAGCGGCTATCTGATCGAGGACCGCCTGACCCTGGCCGACATCGCCGTGGCCAGCCCGTTCGCCAACCTGATCCATGCCGGCTTTGACTTCTCGCGCTGGCCCAAGGCCAAGGCCTGGGCCGACACGATCCTGGCGCGGCCGTCGTTCGAGGCCGTGATCGCCAAGGAGCGGGGCTTCCTGGGCGGCTGATCCCCCTGTCTCTGGCGGGGCGTCGCTTGGATAAGCGCCGTCGCGCCCTAGATTGCTTCGATGACACTGGACGCCCTTCTCTCCGACATCGCCGCGTGCCGGGCCTGCGCGCCGTATTTGCCGCACACGCCCCGCCCGGTGACGCGCGTGCGGGAGGAGACGCGGATCCTGATCTGCGGCCAGGCGCCCGGACGTCTGGTCCATGAGACCGGCCTGCCGTTCAACGATCCGTCCGGCGTGCGCCTGCGCCAGTGGATGGGCGTCGACCGCGAGACCTTCTATGCCCGGCCCGAAATCGGGGTGGCGGCCATGGCCTTCTGCTTTCCGGGCACCAATCCCAAGGGCGGCGACTATCCGCCGCCGCCGCGCTGCGCGGCGCTGTGGCGGCCCCAGCTGCTGGCGCGGTTGCCCAATGTCGAGCTGACCCTGCTGGTCGGCAGCTACGCCCAGGCCTGGGCGCTGCAAGGGCGAACCGGCAAGACCATGACCGACACCGTCGCCGCCTGGCGCACGTTCGGTCCCAACATCCTGCCGCTGCCGCATCCGTCGTGGCGCAACACGGCCTGGCTCAAGCGCAATCCCTGGTTCGACGAAGAGGTGACGCCCTATCTTCGCCAGCGCGTGGCGGGCATTCTGGGCGCATGAACCGCCGGGCTCTCATCCTAACCGCCTCCGCCGCCACGCTTGGAGCCTGCGCGCCCTTGACCCAAAAGCTGGAACTGGGCCCGCTGGGCTTTCGCGGTCCGCGTTTCGAGAGCGAGGACTTCGTCAGCTTTGACGGCGCGCGACTGGGCCTGAAGACCTGGCTGCCCCAGGGGCGGGAGCCCGACTGGGTGATCGTCGGCCTGCACGGCATGAACGACTATTCCAACGCCTTCCATCTGGCGGGCGAGTGGTGGGCCGGGCAGGGGATCGCCACCTACGCCTTTGACGTTCGCGGCTTTGGCCGCTCGCCCGAGCGCGGGGTCTGGGCCCCGGTCGATCTGGTGATCGACGATGTGCGCACCTGCGTCGACCTGGTCCGTGAGCGCCATCCCGGCGCCAGGGTCGCCCTGGCGGGGGTTAGCATGGGTGGCGGCCTGGCGATCACGGCCATGACCGGCCCCAACCCGCCGGCCGTCGACCGTCTGATGCTGTTTGCCCCCGCCGTCTGGGGGTGGTCCGAGCAGCCTTTGCCCAATCGGCTGAGCCTGTGGATAACATCGCACGTCGCCGGCGACTGGGTGGTCAAGCCACCCGAGTGGCTGGTCAGGAACGTCATGCCCTCCGACAATATCGATGAGCTGCGTCGCATGGGTCGCGACCCGAACATGATCTGGGGCGCGCGATCCGACACCATCTATGGCCTGGTCGGGCTGATGGAGAAGGCCTGGCGCGCGTCCGGCGCGTTGACCGTGCCCACGGCCTGGTTCTACGGCGCCAACGACCACATCATCCCCAAGGAGGCGACGGCCGAAGCGGTCGCGCGTCTGAGCCCCAGCCAGCGCACGGCCTACTACGCCCGGGGCTGGCATCTGCTGCTGGTCGACCAGCAGGCCCAGACGGTGTGGCGAGACGCCGAGAGCTTTCTGCGCGATCCCGCCGCGCCTTTCCCGTCGCGGGCTCCGCCCATCCCGCTCGACGTCAAGACCATGGAGGCCATGGCGGCCAAATCGACGGATGTGGCTTCGGGGTTGTGACCGCGCGCCGGTGAGCGTACACCCCGGCGCATTCTTCCTGTCTGAGGCGAGACCTGCGGCATGACCTTGTTCGATTCCCCCGATTTCGAGGGACATGAAGGCGTCCATTCCTTCTTCGACGAAAAAACCGGTCTGAAGTCGATCATCGCCATCCACTCCACCGCGCGCGGCCCCGCCGCCGGCGGTTGCCGGATGTGGGACTATGCCAGCAGCGAGGCGGCCCTGACCGATGCCCTGCGCCTGTCGCGCGGCATGTCGTTCAAGAACGCTATGGCCGACCTCGATTTCGGCGGCGGCAAGGCCGTGATCATCGGTGACAGCCGCAGCCAGAAGACACCGGAATTGTTCGAAGCCTTCGGCCGCGCGGTCGACAGCCTGAACGGCCAGTACTGGACCGCCGAGGACGTCGGCGTTTCGCCGTCAGACCTGGAAAGCACCCGCAAGACCACCCGCTATGTCGCCGGCCTCGAAGGCCACGCGGCCGCCTCGGGCGATCCGTCGCCGGTCACCGCCGAGGGCGTGTTCCGCGGCGTGCGTCTGTGCGTCGAGCGGGCGCTGAAGCGCGACCTGACCGGCGTGCGCGTGGCGATCCAGGGCGTGGGCCATGTCGGCGCCTATCTGGCCGAAAAGCTGCACGCGGCGGGCGCGATCCTGACCATCGCCGACGTCAACCAGGCGGCCCTGGCCGAGGTGGCCGCCAAGACCGGCGCGACCATCGTGCCGACCGACGCCATCTTCGACGTCGAGGCCGACGTCTTCGCCCCCTGCGCCCTGGGCGGCGCGATCTCGGCGGCGACCCTGCCGCGCCTGAAGGTCAAGGTGATCGCCGGCGGCGCCAACAACCAGCTGGCCGACGCCATGATCGGCCAGTCCGTGTTCGATCGCGGCATCCTCTACGCCCCCGACTACGTCATCAACGGCGGCGGCATCATCAATGTGGCGGCCGAGATCCGCGCTCTGGAAGCCGGCGGCGCGTTCGACGGCGCCTGGGTGGCGACCAAGCTGGACCGCCTGGCCCAGACCCTGGGCGAGGTGATCGACCAGTCGATCGGCGAGAAGCGCCCCGCCAACCTTGTGGCCGACGAGATCGCCCGGGCCCGCATCGCGGCGGCGCGGGTCTAGGTCCTCGCCCTAGCGGGGGAGGTGATCGCGAAGCGATCGGAGGGGGAAGTCCCGCAGACTCGATGCGGTCTTCCCCCACCGGCCTCCGGCCGCCTGCCCCTTCACGGGGAGGATCGTTCCTTCTCTGCGTTTGTGCGTTATCCTGGAGCCACACGGGAGCCGCGCCATGTCCAGCACACATCTCGACGATCTGAAGACGCAGATGGAAGCGGCGGTCGCCGCCCAGGATTTCGAGACGGCCGGAAAACTTCGCGACCAGATCGAGAGTGTCATGCACGGCAATCTGGTGCGCGGGGTCGAGGCTTCGCCGCAGGCGTCGTACTTCCAGCGGCAGCTCCCGGGCAAGATGGGCCTGGGCACGGACCAGCAGGTCTATGCCCCGCCGCCGGGCTGGGTTCCGCCCAAGAAGCCCGACCCGATGACCGCCGGCCATTCCCGGGGCGCGCGTCGCCGCAAACCCTAGTGCTTTGCGCGCCCGCTGATGCTGGCGCCGGCGTCCTTGTCCAGCGCCAGATACAGCGGCAGGGCCAGCAGGGTCACCGCGCCCACCGCCACATAGGGCAGGGTGAAGCGGTCGGGCGTCAGGGCGCCGCCCGCGCCGCGCGCCAGGTTCAGCATCGCCCCGCCAAAGCTGACGCCCAAGGCCAGGCCCACCTGCTGGGCCACGGCCGCCAGGGTCGAGGCGGCGGCGACCGAGCTTTCGGGCACGTCGGCATAGGCGATGGTGTTGGCGGCGATGAACTGGTTGGAGCGCCAGAAGCCGCCCAGGGTCATCAGGATCACCATCACCCAGACGGGGGTGGCGGCGGTGAAGAAGCCCGGCGCGGCCGCGAACAGCCCGGTCAGCACCAGGGCCAGGGCCAGGGCGGTGCGAAAGCCCGAGCGCCTCAGGTTCCATGCCGCGAACGGGCGGGCGGCCAGCACGCCGAGGCTGGAGGCGATGGTCACCAGGCTGGCGTGCAGCGGCGTCCACCCCAGCGCCACCTGCAGCAGCAGCGGCAGCAGGAACGGCCCCGCGCCCACGCCCAGCCGGACGAACGCGCCGCCCAGCAGGCTGGCGCGATAGGTCGGGTAGCGCATCAGGGACAGGTCAAGGATCGGGCGGGGGAGCGCCTGGCGAGGCGCAGATAGGCCCAGCCGCACGCCAGGGCCAGGGCGAGGATCGCCAGCTGCGCCAGCCAGGGCAGCAGGCTCAGGCCCGAGGTCTCGGCCACCACCACCAGGCCGCTGATCGCCGTGGCCGACAGGATGAAGCCCGCCCAGTCGAAGCGGATGTCGGGGTGGGGCAGGCCCTTGGGCACGAAGCGCATCACCGCCGCCATGCCCAGCACGCCCATGGGGATGTTGATGAAGAAGATCCACGGCCAGTCGGCCACCGGTCAGCACCAGGCCGGCCAGCGGCGGTCCCAGCAGCGGGCCCAGCAGGGCGGGGACGGTGAACCAGCCCATGGCGCTGATCAGCTTGTCCTTCGGCGTCGATCCCACCACGATCAGCCGCGCCACCGGCGTCATCATCGCCCCGCCCAGGCCCTGCACGACGCGCGAGGCCACCAGCGCCTCGAGATTGCGCGACAGGCCGCACAGGGCCGAGCCCAGCAGAAAGACGGTCATCGCGGCCAGGAACACCCGCCGCGCGCCGAACCGCTCGGCCGCCCAGCCGCTGGCCGGGGTGAACACCGCCAGCGCCAGGATGTAGGAGGTCAGGGCCAGCTTCAGATGGATCGGATCCACGGCGAAGGCCCGCGCCAGGGTCGGCAGGGCGGTTGACAGCGCGGTGGCGTCGATGAATTCCATGAACAACGCGCTGGCCACGGCGATCGCGATCAGACGCGAGGCGATGGGCGAGGGCGAGGGCGACGCCGTCGGGGGAGGTTCTGAGGCCGGCACGCGCCGGGCTTAAGCCTGGGCGGCCTCTGGCTCAAGTCCCGATGCGGTCAACGGCCGTTGAACGACAGGCTGACGCCATAGACCATGTCGCGGTCGGAATAGTCCTGCGTCCGCAGGCTGCGTCGCGTGGCGCTGAGCGACACCTGCCGGCCGTTCTTGCGCCAGCCCATGCCCAGCTGGTGCGTGCCGAAGCGGGCGATGCGTTCCTCGGCCCAGCCGGCGCCGCGCCAGCCGACGATCGAATCCTTGATCACGCTCAGGCTCAGGGCCTTGCCCGAGGTGGCGGCGAACAGAATCCAGCGACCCTTCTTGGCGTCCCGCGACGTGGGCTGCATCTTGCCCATCAGGTTCGAGGCGTCGACCGACACCCCCATGAAACTGGAGCGATCGCCGGGTCCCATGAAGGGGCGCATCTCGATGTCGTCGATCTTGGCCTTCTGGACGGGCCTTGTCGTCGACCGCACCAGGCCTTGGGCCGGCGTGGCGACTCGAACTTCGGCGGCGGTCTCGGGGCGGGCGGTCGCGCGCGGGCGAGGCGGGCTCAGGGTCTGGATGGCGGGCGGGGCCGAGGCTTGGGCGAACTCGACAGACTTGAGGGGCGGGGCGGCGACGGGACCGCCGGCCAGCGGGGTGGTCGAGGCGCCGCCGGCCAGATCGACCGTGGCGGCGGCGGTCGCCGGACGTCGGGGTGCGTCGCCATAGCGTGCGGTGGCGATGGGGGCGTCGGGATCAATAGCGGCTTCGCCGCCGGCCAGGGTCAGGGGGCGGTCAAAGGGGGCGGGCGCTTGTGTCGACAGGGCGGTGGCGGCGGTCGCCACCAGGCCCAGGCCGGCCGCAGCCAGCACACATTTCACCACCAAGCCCCGCATCAAACCCGTGCCTCCCCCAGTCGCGTTCCCCAACGCTCGCGGCAAGATATGCTTAACCATGCCTGACCTGTATAGGTCACACGCGCGACGGGAATGTTAATTCGGGTCGCTGGCCGGCGCGACACTTCGGCGCGGGCGGCTAGTGTCCGGGCCGGGGCTCGAACGTCCGTCTTTCCTTGACCTTCAGGCACTCCTCGTCGGGCTTGCGGCCGTGCTGGGCCTTGGGCTCGGATTTCGGAACGCTGTGGTTGGTCAGGGGATTCTGGTTCTGGAAGCCACTGGTCATGGCCTTTCCTCCCTTGTCTGCACTCATTTTATCACGCCGCCTCGGTGAGGGCGTCCAGCAACTGGACATCCACGGAGACGTGAAGGCGCGACGCGCCGGGATCTCGGAGAATGGCCGCGCCGGCTGCAGCGCCTGGGCCGGCGTGCGGGTGGCGGCCACCCGGATCAGGTCCGACGACTCGACCAGTCCGTTGGTGGGGTCAAACTCCACCCAGCCCAGGTCGGGCAGAAAGACCTCGCACCAGGCATGGGTCGCGCCCGCGCCCCGCGTGCCGCCAACGCCCGGCGAGTAGATGTAGCCGGTGGCGAACAGCGCCGCATAACCCAGGCGGCGAACGCCCTCGACCATCAGCCAGGCCAGGTCGCGGCAGGCGCCCTTGCCGCTGGCCAGGGTCTCCTGCGGGCTCTGAACGCCTTCCTCGTATCGGTTGGTATAGTCAAACCGCTGGTGGATCGCCGAATTGACCCGCAGCAGAAAGTCCAGCGCCGGCTCGTCCATTGGTCCGCCCAGGCCGCGCAGCCATTTCAGCACCAGGGCGTCCGGATCGTCGGTCACCGGGGCCATGAACGGCGCCAGGGTGGCGTGGTCTTCCCGGTCATAGACGATGGGCGTCAGGGTGTGGGGGTTGTCGATCCGCAGCGGCGACAGCGGGGCCGGAAAGCGGTCGATGACCAGCTCGCTGATGATGCTGAGCGAGGCGGATTCGCCGCGTGGGGAAAACAGGCATACGCAGTTGCCGTTGGCGTCGTAGGTCCAGCGCGTGGGGCCGGGCGGGGTCACATACAGCGAGGCCTCGACGATGCGCAGGGCATGGCTGTCGCGCGGCCGGATCAGCAGCCGATGCGCGCCGAATCCGACGGGGCGGTCATAGTCGTAGCGGGTTTCGTGGATGATCTTCAGACGCGCCATGAGGCCACTGTAACCCTTGGTGAAATGGCTTCGTTCCCTGGCGGCGCCTCGGAAAGCGTTCGACAGAACAAAAAGAGAACCATATCGTGCCGTCATGGCCGTTATCGATCTCAAGCGTAAACTCGCCATCCTCTCCGACGCGGCCAAGTATGACGCCTCCTGCGCCTCGTCGGGGGCGGAGAAGCGCGACTCTCTCGGGGGAAAGGGTGTCGGCTCCACCGAGGGCATGGGGATCTGCCACGCCTATGCCCCGGATGGGCGGTGCATCAGCCTGCTCAAGATCCTGCTGACCAATTTCTGCATCTACGACTGCGCCTATTGCATCAATCGCGTGTCCTCGAACACGCCGCGCGCCCGGTTCACCGTCAAGGAGGTCGTCGACCTGACGCTGAACTTCTACAAGCGCAACTATATCGAGGGCCTGTTCCTGTCGTCGGGGGTGATCCAGACCGGCGACTACACGATGGAAGAGATGGTACGGGTGGCCAGGAGCCTGCGCCTGGACCACGATTTTCGCGGTTATATCCACCTGAAGCTGATCCCCGAGGCGTCTCCCGAACTGGCGGCGCAGGCGGGACTCTATGCCGACCGTGTGTCGATCAATATCGAGCTGCCCCAAGACGAGAGCCTGACGATCCTGGCGCCCGAGAAGGATCCGATCGGCATCAAGCGGGCCATGGGCCGGATGCGGTTGTCGATCGAGGATCACGCCGAGCCCGCGAAGAAGGCCGGCCGCCGCAGGTTCGCCACCAGCCAGTCGACCCAACTGATCGTCGGCGCCGACGCCGCCCGTGACGGCGACATCCTGGCCCGCAGCGCCAATCTCTACGGGTCCTACAAGCTGCGCCGGGTCTATTATTCGGCTTTCAGCCCGATCCCCGACGCGGCCTCGCGCCTGCCGTCGGCGCGGCCGCCGCTGATGCGCGAGCACCGGCTGTACCAGGCCGACTGGCTGATGCGGTTCTATGGCTTTACCCAGGGTGAAATCGTCGAGCCGGGCGAGGACCTGGACCTGACCGTCGATCCCAAGACCGCCTGGGCCTTGCGCCATCGCGGCGACTTTCCGGTGGACGTGAACATCGCCGACCGGGACACGCTGCTGCGCACGCCCGGCCTCGGCGCGAAAGGCGTCGATCGCATCCTGGCGGCCCGTCGCCAGACCCGCCTGACCCTGGCCGACGTCAAGCGCGTGTGCGGCTCGATCAAGCGCGCCCAGCCCTTCATCGTCACCGCCGACTGGACCCCGGGCGGCCTCACCGACGCCAGCGGCCTGAAGGCCTCGCTGGTCGTTCCGGAGCAACTGAGCCTGTTCTGATGCGCGTGGTTCGTCTGGCGTCCGAGATCGATTTCGACGGCTGGCGTCAGGCCGCCCGGGCCTTGCGCGCCGAGGGCGTGGCGCCGGACGCGGTGGTGTGGACGGTGGAGTATGATCTGTTCGCGGAGCCAAGCCCTGTCATCCCGGACGGCCCGGAGGGACGATCCGGGACCACGGCAAGCGCCGGCGTTTCCGGCGGTCCCGGCTCTACGCTGCGCTTCGGCCGGGATGACAACGGAAGGGAGAAGCCCTTCACCGTCCCAAAACCCTTCATCGACCTCGCCGAGCAGGTCGTGCTGCACCGGTCGGGCGAACGCTTTTCTCTGCTCTACACGCTGCTGTGGCGGCTGGAGCGCGAGCCCGGCCTGATCGACAATCCCGCTGATCCGGACATGACCCGGGCCCGCGACATGGCCAAGGGCGTCAGTCGCGCCGCCCACAAGATGAAGGCCTTCGTCCGCTTTCGCCTGGTCGAGGGCGTCGATCCCGAAACCTATATGGCGTGGTTCGAGCCGGCCCATCGGGTGACCGAACGGGTCGCACCGTTCTTCGCCCGGCGCTTCACCGGCATGCGCTGGTCGATCCTGACGCCCGACGCCTGCGTGGCCTGGGACGGCGAGGTCCTGAAGGTCTCCGAAGGCGCCGATCCCGCCGACGCGCCGCGCGAGGATGCTCAGGAGGAGCTCTGGCGCACCTACTACGCCTCGATCTTCAACCCGGCGCGTCTGAACCCCCGGATGATGCAGCAGGAGATGCCCAAGCGCTATTGGCGCAACCTGCCCGAGGCGCGGCTCATTCCGGACCTGATCGAAACCGCCCGGCGGAGGACCGACGAGATGGTCGCCGCCCGGCCCAATCCGCCCTCCGAGCGCGTGCTGAAGGCCGCCCTGCGCCATGCCCGCGATGGCTCCTATGGGGAGAACGATCCCCTGACCCTGGAGGACGCCGCCGCCGCACAGCAGGTCTGCCGCCGCTGTGACCTGTGGCGCGACGCCACCCAGGCCGTGCCGGGCGAGGGGCCGATGCGGGCCCGGATCATGATCGTGGGTGAACAGCCCGGCGATGAGGAAGACCTGTCAGGCCGCCCCTTCGTCGGCCCCGCCGGCCGGCTGCTGGACAAGGCGATGGCCGAGGCCGACTTCGATCGTCGCAAGGCCTTCGTCACCAACGCGGTCAAGCATTTCAAGCACGAGCCGCGCGGCAAGGCCCGGTTGCACAAGACGCCTGACCGGGGCGAGGTCCAGGCCTGCCGCTGGTGGCTGGACGCCGAGCGTCGGATGGTGAAGCCTAAGGTGATCCTGGCCCTGGGCGCGACGGCGGTGATGGGCGTCACGGGCAAGTCGATGCCGATCGCCAGGTCGCGCGGCGCGGCCATCGCCCTGGTGGCCGACGACGAACGCGACCTGCAGCCTGCCGACCTCTCGACAGGTCCGCCGACGCCAAGGCGCGGGCGCTCTACGAACAGGTTCGCACCGGCGCCGATCGTGGCGTGCAAGATCCTCCCCCTCTGGGGGAGGTGGCCCAGAGGGCCGGAGGGGCCGCGCGGCGCTAATCCAGATCACGCCAAGCACTGCCCAAGCCGGCGCTGCCCCCTCAGTCGCTCCGCGACAGCTCCCCCAGAGGGCCTGTTGCGTAGACCGTTGCATCGTCGCGTAGAGGTGAAGTGGTTGGTGGTTGCGCCCGCCGCGACCGGCGGCGGGGCGTCTGGGTGGCCTTGATGGGGATTTGCGCGGGTTTTGGGCGCAGTACGCCCCTGGTCAGGTGGTCGCCAGGGCGGTCCAGCGCCGCAGGTTGAAGGCCATGGCGGCCAGGATCATCTGGGCGCGGGCCTTGGTCAGGCCGACATAGCGGATGGCGCGCAAGCCCATGCGGTTCTTGAGGGTGGCGAAGGTGGTCTCCACTGCCGCGCGCCGCCGGGCGATCAGTTGGTTGTAGCGCTTGAGCCGGGGCGGCAGGTCGGGATGGTGCTTGTTGGGCCGCCGCATCAGGCGCGGCTTGACCCCGGCCTCGCGCAGGCGGCTCTGGCGGGCGTGGGTGTGATAGGCCGCGTCGCCCCAGACCACCTTCTCGTCACCCAGGATCAGCTCGTCGGCGGGGGTGGTGTCGTTGATATTGGCTGGAGTGGTGATCAGCGAGCGGATCGGGCCCGAGCCCTCATCGACCCCGACATGGGCCTTGTAGCCATAGGTCGAACCCGGCTTGCCCGAGCGCTTGGCGAAGGCTGCGTCGGTATCCCTGCCCGGCCGCTCCTGGCCATCGCGCCCGGTGCGCGGCGGGGCCGACGCCGCTTCGATCAGGGTGGCGTCCAGCATCGTGCCGCGCAGCAGGATCATCCCCGCCTGGTCCAGTTGCCGGTCCAGCTCGCCGAACAGCTTCTCCAGCACGCCCGCCCGAACCAGCCCGTTGCGGAAGCGGTTCAGCGTGGTGTGGTCGGGGACCGCGTCCTGGATCGACAGCCCCACGAACCGACGGAACGACAGACGGTCGCCCAGCGCCGCTTCCAGCTCCCGGTCCGACAGGCCGTACAGCGCCTGCAACAGAAGCGACTTGAACATCACCAGCACCGGCCAGGCCGCTCGACCCGGCCCGTCGTCGCGCAGGCCCGACAGCACCTTCTCGAACCGATACCAGCGCACCAGTCCGTCCAGCCGCTCCAGCTGATCGTTGCGCCCCACGCTCGCCGGCATCAACGCCTCGGCGAAACTGAACTGACCCGTCTGCTTCACCGACATCGCCGACTCCCAGTTTCCAACAGGGAATCACAGCCAGCTAATTTCGCAACAGGCCCCCAGAGGGGGAGCATCTTCAGAAGTCCGGGATCAGGTGCGCCAGTTCGTTGGGAATGCAGATGAAGTCGTCCGACAGGGCGTAGAGCTTGTAGTCCTTGGCGGTGATCTGGTCGGCCAGGCTCTGGCTGTCGGACTTCAGGTGTTCGACCAGCATCAGGGGGCGGTAGGCGTCGATCAGCGCCTCGGCGCCGCGCAGCACTTGCGGCTCCATGCCCTCGACATCGACCTTCAGGATGTCGACCTTGGGGAAGTTGTAGCTGTCCAGCGTGCGCATCTCGACGAATTCCTGCTTGTCGGGATCGCTGCCGCGCTCCTGCGACAGCCGCTCGCGTTGCTGGGCGCCGAACTCGACGCTGCCGAAGTTCAGTTGGCTGTTGTAGTCGAACTGCGGGATCTCGATCGCGCCGGCTTCCTCGCCTACCGCGATGTGGTGGCAGAAGATGTTGCTGTAGCCGTTCAGCGCCACCGATCCGGCGATCATGTTGAACAGGATCCGCTGGGCCTCGAAGCAGTGATAGACGCCGCGCCCGTCCAGCAGACTGGCCAGACCCAGCGAGAACAGCCCGAAATTGGCGCCCACATCCACGACGAAGGGTTCGGGACCCTTCAGCACGGACAGCTTGGCGATCATGTCGGTGCTGTCGTGGCCGTGGGCGCGGCCGGTCTTCAGCAGATGATTGGTCTGATTGATGTCATGTCGGCTGACGATCACCGGCCCATAGATGGTGGGCATGACCAGGCCATAGGGCACACGTTCCAGAAGCATGCGCCCTCCAGGCCAGCCGACTCGCCCGCCAATGGTGAGCGCGAAGCTTGTGCGTGGCTAGTGCGCCAAATCGCGCAAGACCTAGGCCGCGAACCCGGCTTCGGCGAAGGCCAGCATGCGGGCCAGCAGGGCCACGACGTCGGCTTCCTGCGTGGCGCCTTCCGACAGCACGTTCAGGCGGTCGAACTCGGCGAAGCGGTTGTTGTGCAACATGCCCAGGGTGAAGTGCAGGCGCCAGTACACCTCTTCCGGCGACAGGTCGGGGCGGGCCAGAAGCAGGGCGTCGGAGAAGCGGCGCAGGTGCGAGACGTCGCTCTTCAGCACCTGGCGGATGTCGTCGGTGCCCTCGCTGCGGGCGCGGATCAGGAACTGCAGCGAGATGCGGCGCTCGTGGTCGGGCGCCAGCCAGCGCAGGGGCGGGGTCAGCAGGGCGGCCAGGACCTCGCGCACCGGCGGCTTGCCGGCGTTGCGGTCGTTGGCCTCGTGCAGCATGCGGGCCCGCTCGCGGTTCAGCTCGGCCGTGCGGCGACGGAAGATCTCGAACAGCAGGGCGTCCTTGGAGCCGAAGTGATAGTTCACCGAAGCCAGGTTGACGCCGGCCGCCGCCGTGATGTCGCGGACCGACACGTTCTGAAAGCCATGCAGGGCGAACAGACGCTCGGCGGCGATAAAGACCAGATTTTTGGTCGCGGCTTCGGTCTCGGCGGCTTCGGCTTCAAGCGAAGGCGCCGCGTCGGTGGTCGGACTCACTACAAAATTCCCCTTTACCCTCGGGGAAGTCTTACGGCTGTTCGAATTTGGCGCAAGCGTCAAGATGGACCGGGCCCTGATGAAATGCGCCAGTCGCCGCCGGCCTGCCCGGCCCGCGACGGCGACTTTCCTTGGCGGGGAAAGCCTCTAGGGTAGCGCTAACAGGCGACGGAGGACGCGGCGATGATCGGAATGGCGACGGCCTTGATGCTACTTGTCGGTCAGGCGGCCGCGCCTGCCACCGCGCCGGCCCCCGCCCAGGCTGAAGCGCCGTCCAAGGTCGATTCCGTCACCGTGACCGCCAGTGGCAAGACGGTGCGCCTGCCGCCCTGGTCGCGCGAGGTGCGGGGCATAGGCTGGCCCTTCCTGGGCGTGGGCGAGGACAAGATGGTCCTGATGTTCGCCAAGACGGGCCGGACGCCGCCCGGCGCGGCCTATCAGCGGGTCTGGGTGCGCCACGAGTTCCGCCTGCCGCAGACCGAACGCGAGGTCACCCCGCCCTTCACCTATCGCTCCGAGCGGCTGTCTCAGGATGTCGACTGCGCCGCCCGCGCCTATCGCAGCCTGACCGCCTATCGCTATCCCGACAACAACCTGACCGGCGAACCGGTGGCGTTTGATTTCGAGAACCGCGACTGGATCCGGCCCGAGCCCGGCGCCTTCAACGAGACGGTGCTGGAGGCCGCCTGCATGAAACCCGAGACGGGTGGCTAGCGCGCCGCGCCCGGCGCCACCGCCAGCGTCCAAAGATAGACCTGCCGGGCCCGCGTGCCGGGCGATAGGCGCTTGAGCTGATCGACCTGGTCGGGGCCCAGGCGGATGCGCTGATAGCCGCGGGCCTTGAGGCAGGCGGCAAGGGCTGGTTCCAGCTGCCGGGCGACTTCGCGCCAGGTCTTGTTCATGTGCATCTGCGACTGGGCGGCATAGTCGAGCACGACACGCGTATCCAGGTTCGGATTGGTCGGATCCATTTGGGGCTGGGCGTCGGGTGAGGGGGCGTCGGTCATGAAGACCAGGTCGACCTGAGGAATGCTGACCGAGGCCTTCGTCTCGGCGTCATAGGCGCATTCCACGGCGTCGGTGCGATACTGCAGGAACGAGATCCCGGTCTTGCCCCAGCTCTCGTTGCGGCGCTGGGCGGCGGCCGAGGGCGTCGAAAGCGCCGCCACCATCCCCGCGCAGGCGAGAAGGGCGATGGTCCGGGCGGTGCGGGGCATCACGACGATCCTCTATCCTCGCGGGGCCTCACCGTCGTTCGAACCGGGCCTGATCGTCAAGATGGACGGGTGACCGAAGCCGCGCCGAAGGTCTGGTCAGGCTTGGCGTCGCCGCGTCTGTCGAGGATGTCGCGCAGCAGGGGCCGGGCCACGGCCGTGATCAGGATCAGCGGCGCCAGCAGCAGCGCCAGCGTCAGGCGGCCCACCGTGTCGGCGCGCTTGAGGAAATAGCGCACCAGCCCGCGCCCCTTGTGCCATTCCACCACCAGCGGGTTCTCGTCGCTGGTCGAGCCCAGGTGGGTGACCCGCGCCTGGGGCTGGAAGATCACGCTGCCGCCCAGGCGGCGGGCGCGCCAGCACAGGTCGATGTCCTCGACATGCAGGAAGAACCCCTCGTCGAAACCGGCCAGCAGGCGGAAGTCATGGGCGGTGACGTAGAAGCAGGCGCCGGAGATGGTCGGCACGTCGATCGGATGCGAGGGGGCGGCCTCGTCCTCGCGGTGGATTTCGAAGCGGCGCAAGGCGGGCAGAGCGCCGGCCAGCTTGGTCAGGCTCAGCAGGGTGGTGACCGGGGTGATCTCGCCGCGCCGCGCGCCGCGTTGCTCGCTGCCGTCGACATTCAGCACCCGCGCGCCGACCACGCAGGGGTCGGGCCGGTCGCGTCCCGCCTCGCGCAGCGCGGCGATGGCGCCGGGGGCCAGGAAGGCGTCGGGGTTGAGGAACACCAGCTCCGGCGCTCGCGCGGCCGCCGCGCCCAGATTGGCGGCGCGCGCGAAGCCGATATTGCCCAGGCCCTGCAGCAGGCGGATGCGCGGCTCGCGGGCGGCCAGGTCGCGCAGCCAGGCGGCGACCAGGGGCGGCGAGCCGTTATCCACGATGACGAACTCCTCGACCCTCGGCTCGGCCAGCACGTGGCTGATGGCGTCCGTCAGGACCGGGCCGGTCATGTAGACCACCATGATCAGCGACAGCCGGGGCACCGGCGGACTGGCCACGGGCGTCGCCCGCAAGGCGTCATCGTCGGGCAGGGGAGAGCGGTTCAGGGCGTACATCGCGAAGCCTTCATGGCGGACGGCGGGTGCGGTCAGGGCTGTTGCGTTAAAACTGTATGTGCGTCCGCTTTCGTTCGCAAGACAGTTGTTGCGTTTTAATGTAACGTGTAAGAACGAAGGCGCGTTCCGCTTTGGACGGGCGTTCAGCACGGCTAGTCGATGTCACGAACGGCGATGAATCCCGCCAAGGCGGCGCTTACCAAGGACCTGCGGCGTGAGGCCGGCCGGTGGCTGAAGGCCGCCCGCGAGTCGGCGGGCCTGACCCAGGCCGAATTGGCCGACCGGATCGGCCTGCGCTATTACACCTTCGTCTCGCAGGTCGAGAACGGCGTCGGCCGCGTGCCGATCGAGACCCAGGCCGCATGGGCCGAGGCGGTGGGCGTCGAGCCCGGCCAGTTCGCGCGCGTCCTGCTGCGCCACTACGAACCCGAACTGCACCGCCTGCTGTTCAGCGGCGCCGATGATGACGCTGGGGAGAGCCCCGTCGTCGTCCTGAAGGCGCAGGCCTGAGCGGGGCGCGGCGATGAACAACGTCCTGCCCTTCACTCCGAAAGTCACGGCTGGCGACTGGACGGCGGGCGAGCGCGCGCAGCTGCTGGATCTGGCCGAGCGTCTGGCCCAGGTGCGCGGGCCGGTCGAGGGGGTGTTCGGCCAGACCGACGCGGGCGATCCCTGGTACGTGGTCACCGACGCCTGGGACGAGGTTCTGGTGCATGTGGCGAGGATCGACGGCGGCTTCGTGATCCATGACGCGGCGGTCGATGTCTTCCGCCAGGTCGGCAGCCTGTGGAGTGCGGTGCGCCAGGTTCTGACCGGCGGCGTCGGCGAGGATCGTGGCGGCGTCGTCGTGGCCCTCAATCCCCAGGGGCGCGAGGCCCAGTCCTTCCTGTCGCTGGTCATAGCCGTGGGGCTCTATCTCGAGATGCGCGGCATGGGCCTTGGCAATACGGCGCTGTGGAGCGGCGATGATGTCCATCGCGAGGACCGTTCAGCCAGCCTGGCGCCGGTCTCGGGCCTGATCGCGGCCTTGAGCCAGGATGCCGAAGGCGCCGCCGCGCGTGGCGCCGCCGCCGGGCCTGTGACTCATGAACCGACCGTCGCCGCCTCCGGTAACGGGGCCTTGCCTCATGTCGTGGCCGACGCGCCGGCGGCCTGCGCCTTGGCGCCGGTGATGGCGATCTTCAACGGCGTGGCCTGGACGCCGCTCGTCCCGACCGGCGCGCCCAGCGGGGCGGTGGCTCTGCAGGCGCCCGCGCCCAACACGCCCACCGATAGTCCGGGGCTGACGGCGACCCGCTCGGTGCAGGACGGCACGTCCGGCGACGATGTTCTGGTCGGTGGATCCGGCGGCGACACCCTGCGCGGCGGCGCGGGCGACGACCATCTGGACGGCGCGGGCGCTAAGCCGGGCGAAGTTGACCGGCTGGAGGGCGGCTCGGGAGACGATCGCATCGTCATGGGCGAGCGGGTCGTGGCCACCGGCGGCGCCGGCGCCGACACCTTCCTGCTCACCGCAATGGCGCCGTCGAAAGTCACGACCGCGCTGGGCGTCGTGCTCGACTTTTCGGTTCGCGACGGCGATCGTCTGGCCTTCGACGCCAGGACCCCGGTCACCATCGTCAATGTGGCGAGCGTCGCCGATGTGCTGGGCCAGGAGACGGTCACGATCGAGGCGTCCGGCTCGACCCAGTCCGGCCAGCCTCACGTCGCGGTCACGGGGACGCGGATCGGCTTCGATTTCGACAGCGACGGCGCCGAGGACGCCTTTATCCTGCTGGGCGGGGCGTCTGTTTCCGCCTTCAGGATCGGGCCGGTGACGGCGGCCGACTCTGCGCATGCCGGGCCGGTGGTGATCGAGCTGGTCGGGCTGGCCGGCCATGCCGCCGCGCCCACCACGGCGGGCGATCCGTCCTAGCCGCCCGCAGGCCGGGGAACGGGGATAAACTGCGCCCAATCCCCGTGCTTTCGAGGGCAAACCTCAAGCCATTCAACGCGCTAAAAATAAAACGAGCGCGCCAATCCTCCGCGCTCAAACCGCCCGCATAATGATCTCACCTGACAGCACGGGAAGGGCGCTAGGCCGGCGACCGTTGCGGCTGTCAGGGGTGATCGAGCGGGAAGCTCAATCGATGGCGGGAGGGGCGTCTTGCGCTCCGGGCCGTCAACCTCGTTGTTCTCTGGCGGCGGTCGGCCGAGGAAAACTAAAACGACGTGGCTTCGAGGGTCGAACGAGCAGCAGGCGGGTCCGGAAGGATCAGCAGTCCGGGCGGGGAACGCTATCCCGTCCGCCCGTCGGAGGCTTCAAGGCGGCGAGGCCCCAACAGGGCTCGAGCGCCGCGCGCTTTCGCCAGAACGATCACGCGGAGCGGACGGCTTCGTCGAAACGGTATTTTTTCAAACTCACATCCGGGCGAGGCCCGGACGCTCCGCACCCTTCCCATCACCATCGCAGCGAAAGCGCGAGGCGGCGAAGCCGTGTCCTCTAGATCCTCTCCCTGTGGGAGAGGGGTCGCCCAACGGGCGACGGAGAGGGGATGCCATGAACAGAAGGGACTTCCCCCTCCGTCGGCTACGCCGACACCTCCCCCGCTAGGGGGAGGATTTGCCTACTCCCCGCACCAGTTCCCGCATCGCCTTGTCCAGGCCCTCGATCGTCAGGGGGAACATGCGGTCGTTCATCAGGGTCTTCATCACGCCGATCGACTGGGTGTAGTCCCAGTGCCGCTCGGGGGTCGGGTTCAGCCAGATGCAGCTCTGGTAGATGTCGGCCACGCGCTCCATCCAGATCGCGCCCGGCTCTTCGTTCCAGTGCTCGACGCTGCCGCCCGGATAGGTGATCTCGTAGGGGCTCATCGTCGCGTCGCCGACGAAGATCACCTTGTAATCGCTGGGGAACTTGTGGAGCACGTCCCAGGTCGGGATCTTCTCCACCTGACGGCGGCGATTGTCCTTCCAGACGGCCTCGTACAGGCAGTTGTGGAAATAGTAGAATTCCAGGTTCTTGAACTCGGTCTTGGCGGCGCTGAACAGCTCCTCGCAGAGCTTGATGTGGCCGTCCATCGAGCCGCCGATATCGAAGAAGATCAGCACCTTGATCTTGTTGCGCCGCTCGGGGCGCAGCTGGATGTCCAGATAGCCCTTTTCCGCCGTGCCGCGGATGGTGCCGTTCAGGTCCAGCTCCTCGGCGGCGCCTTCGCGGGCGAACTTGCGCAGGCGGCGCAGGGCCACCTTGATGTTGCGGGTGCCCAGTTCGACGCTGTCGTCGAGGTTCTTGTATTCGCGCTTGTCCCAGACCTTCACGGCCCGGCCGTGGCGGCTCTTGTCCTGTCCGATGCGGACGCCTTCGGGATTGTAGCCGTTGTTGCCGAACGGGCTGGTGCCGCCCGAGCCGATCATCTTGTTGCCGCCCTCGTGGCGTTCCTTCTGTTCCTTCAGGCGCTCCTGAAGCATCTCCATCAGCTTCTCGAAGCCGCCCATGGCCTCGATCGCCGCCTTCTCCTCGTCGGTCAGGAACTTCTCGGTCAGGGCTTTGAGCCACTCTTCCGGGATGTTGGAGGTGATGCCGTCATTGACGGTTTCCAGGCCCTTGAAGACGTGGCCGAACACCCGGTCGAACTTGTCGAGGTTCTTCTCGTCCTTCACCAGGCTGGCGCGGGACAGGAAATAGAAGTCCTCGACCGAACGGTCGATGACGTCCTTGTCGAGGGCCTCCATGAGCATCAGGTACTCGCGGAGGCTGACCGGCACCTTGGCCTGGCGGAGCTCGGAGAAGAAGCGAAGGAACATCGGCGCGGACTTTCGAACAGATGTTCGGAGTGTGGAGGGTTCTTAAACGAGACGCAACGGGTGATCCTCCCCCTGAAGGGGGAGGCGACCGAAGGTCGGTGGGGGAAGACCGCAACGCGCCAGCGGTCACTTCCCCCTCCGTCGGCTGCGCCGACACCTCCCCCGCTAGGGGGAGGATCTTTAAAGCGAACTCCAGATCCCGCGTCTCCCCCACCGGGAAGAAATACTCGCCCACCTTCTCAAACCCCATCCGCTCGTAAAGCCGCTGGGCCCCGAAGTTCTCCGACCACACCCCGATCCACAGGGGGCGCGGCCCGTCTCGCTCCAGCCACTCCAGCGCCGCGTTCAGCAGCATCGAGCCCTTGCCGCCACCCTGGTGCTCTTTCAGCACATAGATGCGCTTCAGTTCGCCGTCGCCCGGCCCGACGTCGTCATGCGGCAGGTCGCAGGGACCGGCCAGGGCGTAGCCGATTGCTTCGCCGTCGTCCTCCAGCAGCCAGGTGGCCTTGTCGGGATGGGCTAGGCTGTCGCGGGTCTTCTCCAGGCCGTAGGCCGAGGCCAGGAAGGTCTCCAGATCCTGCGGCGGATACAGATGCTCGAAGGTCTGGGCGAAGGTCCGGGCCCCCAGGCTGGAGACGGTATCGGCGTCTTCGACGGTGGCGCGGCGGAGCAGAAGAGTCATGCCGGCTTGATAACCGCGATCGCCCGGTTTCGTCCAATGGCCGTCCGCGATAGCGTGCGATCATGAGTGTTTCGCTGTTCACCCACGCCGACATGCTGGATCACCGACCGGGCGACGGTCACGCCGAGCGGCCCGAACGGCTGCAGGCCGTGATCGACGCCCTGGACGATGATCCCAATCTCGACCTGCAAACCCACGAAGCGCCGCTGATCGATGTGGCCGATCTGGCCCTGGTGCACCCTCAAGCCTTCATCGACCGGATCTTCGCTGCGGCGCCCAGCGCCGGTGAGCACGCGTTGGATCCCGACACCATCCTGACGCCAGGCAGCTTGCGGGCCGCGCGGCTGGCGGCGGGCGCGGCGGTTTCGGCGGTGCGGAGCGTGGCGGCCGGGCAGGGGACGCGGGCCTTCTGCGCCGTGCGACCGCCGGGCCATCACGCCGAGCCGGTTACGGCCATGGGCTTCTGCGTGTTCTCCAATGTGGCGATCGCGGCGCGCGTGGCCCAGGCGTCGGGGCTGCGGCGGGTGGCGATCGTGGATTTCGACGTCCACCACGGCAACGGCACGCAAGCGACTTTCGAGCACGACCCGACGGTGTTCTTCGCCTCGATCCACCAGTCGCCGCTGTATCCGGGCACCGGCGATCCGTCCGAGACGGGGCTTGGCAATATCGCCAACGCCACGGTTCCTCCGAACGCCACGGCGGCGCTGTGGCGCGCCCGGTTCGAGGGGCTGATGGATCAGGTCGACGCCTTCTGCCCCGACCTGATCCTGGTCTCGGCCGGCTTCGACGCCCATGTCCGCGATCCCCTGTCGGCGCAAAGCCTGGAGGCCGACGATTTCGCCTGGGCGACCCGGGCGATCGTCTCCGTCGCCAACGCCCGGTCGCGGGGCCGTATTGTTTCCTCGCTCGAGGGCGGCTACGACCTACAGGCGCTGGGACGTTCAGCCGCCGCGCATGTGAGCGCTCTGCAGGAGGGATGAAGGGACCGCACGGCCAGACCGTCGGTCTCTCTGGAACATGGCCGACGCAAGCAACGCCGACCACATCCTCGCCGGGGCCAGGCCTGCGCGTCCCGGGGTCATCACCCTGGCGCGCCACGGCGAGCCGGCGCTGTCGCGCAAGGTGCGCTTCAATTGCGCCGCCTATGGCGAATGGTGGGAACGCTACGAGGTCGGCGGGCTCAAGCCCGGCCAGACCCCGCCCGCCGCGCTGGTGGAGACCGCGCGTCAGGCCGAGGTCGTGATCGCCTCCACCCGTCGCCGGTCGATCGAGACCGCTCAGGCCGTGTGCGGAACCCGCGCCTTCGCCACCGACCCGCTGTTCATCGAAGCCCCGCTGCCGCCGCCGCCCTGGCCGTCGTGGATCAAGATGAAGCCCAGCCATCTGGGATTCTTCGCCCGCTTCTGGTGGTGGTTTTTCAACAATCACGCCGGCCAGGAGACCAAGGCCCAGGCCGAGCTTCGCGCTGATCAGGCCGCCGACCTGCTGATCGATCTGGCCGCCAACGGTCAGGACGTGCTGGTGTTGGCCCACGGCTTCTTCAACTGGATGATCGCCCGGTCGTTCAAGAAGAGGGGGCTGAAGATGCTGGTCGACGAGGGGCACGGCTACTGGAGCGTCAAACGCTTCACCCTGGCCTGATCCTGGCCGGAAAGTCCTCCTGCCGCCTTTCGCGCTTTCCTTAACCAACGCCTCGTTCTAGGCCGTTGCCCGCTTGTCCCCGCCCCACTAGGGTGCGGCTATTCTCCTCGGAGTTGAAATGACCGACGCCTCGAAAGCCCTGGATGGAGATCTCGCCGGTCTGAGCTTCGAGCAGGCCCTGGCCGAGCTTGAGAAGATCGTGTCGGAGCTCGAGTCTGGCCAGGCTCCGCTGGAACGGTCGATCGACATCTATGAGCGCGGCGCGGCCCTCAAGGCCCACTGCGAGAAGAAGCTAGAGGCCGCGCGCCTCAAGGTCGAGAAGATCGTGCTCGGTCAAGGCGGAGCTGTCGGCGCGGAACCGGCGGAATTCACCTGATGGGCTCGGCCGTCATCACCTATGACGCGTTCGAGAAGGTCGATATCCGTATCGGGACAGTGACCCGGGCCGAGCCGTTTCCGGAAGCGCGCAAGCCCGCCTACAAGCTGACCATCGATTTTGGCCCGGTGATCGGGATCAAGCGCTCGTCGGCCCAGGTGACAAAACACTACGCGCTGGGCGAACTGGTGGGGCGCCGGGTGGCGGCCGTGGTCAATTTTCCGCCACGCCAGATCGGTCCGGTGATGTCTGAAGTTCTATGTCTGGGCTTTCCGGACGCCGAAGGTGATGTGGTGCTGCTGAGTATTGACCGAGCGGCGCCGAACGGGGGGAAGCTGTTTTGATGGATCTGGAACGGCGCATCGTTCAGGCGGCCGACATCGTCACCGTGGCGCTCGACGAGCTGCTGCCGCGCGCCGATGGCCCCGAGAGCCGACTGACCGAGGCCATGCGCTATGCGGCCCTGGGTCCGGGCAAGCGGCTGCGGCCGTTCTTCGCCCTGGAAACCGGCAAGATGTTCGACCTGCCGGAACGGCCGGTGCTGCGCGCCGCCTGCGCCCTGGAGTGCATCCACGCCTACAGCCTGGTGCACGATGACCTACCGGCCATGGACGACGACGACATGCGTCGCGGCCGTCCGACCGTGCACATCCAGTATGACGAAGCCACCGCGATCCTGGTCGGCGACGCGCTGCAGACGTCCGCCTTCGAGATCATGGCTCACCCTGACACGCATGATGACGGCCACGTCCGCGCTGAGCTGGTTCGCAAGCTGGCCATCGCGTCGGGCGCCAAGGGCATGGTGGGCGGTCAGATGATCGACATCCTGGGCGTCCGCGACGACCTGGGCGCCGTGGCCCGGATGCAACGCCTGAAGACGGGCGCGCTGATCGCTTTCGCCTTCGAAATTCCGCTGATCATCGCCCGGGCAAAAGATTCCGAGCGCGCCGCCCTGATGGGTTTCGCCCAGGATCTTGGGCTGGCCTATCAGATCGTCGACGACATTCTGGACGCCGAGGGCGACGAAGCGGTGCTGGGTAAGGCCGCCGGCGGCAAGGACGCCGCCAAGGGCAAGGCCAACTATGTCACCCTTCTGGGACTTGATGCGGCCAAGGAGCGCGTGACGCTTTGGCCGCCCAAACCAAGTCGCATCTCGATATTTTCGGCGAACGCGCCGATCATCTGCGCCGCAGCGTTGATTTCGTGCTGGACCGGCGCAACTGACCGCGCTTTCTTCGGACATGCTTTCCGTGACACCACTCCTCGACAAGATCGCTTCGCCCGCCGACACGCGCGGCCTTTCCGTGGCGGAACTCAAACAGCTGGCGACAGAAGTGCGCGCGGCGACCATCGACGCGGTCTCCGTGACCGGCGGCCACCTGGGCGCTGGCCTGGGCGTGGTCGAGCTGACGGTCGCCCTGCACCACGTCTATGAGACGCCCAAGGACATCCTGATCTGGGACGTCGGCCACCAGGCCTATCCGCACAAGATCCTCACCGGCCGGCGCGACCGCATCAAGACGCTGCGCCAGGGCGGCGGCCTGTCGGGCTTCACCAAGCGGGCCGAGAGCGAATACGATCCGTTCGGCGCGGCCCACGCGGCCACCTCGATCTCGGCGGCTCTGGGCTTCTGCGCGGCGCGCGACGCCAAGGGCGGCGACAACAAGGTCGTGGCCGTGATCGGCGACGGCTCGATGAGCGCCGGCATGGCCTATGAGGCGATGAACGCGGCGACCGACACCACCAAGCAGCTGACCGTCATCCTCAACGACAACGACATGTCCATCGCGCCCCCGGTGGGCGGGATGAGCGCCTATCTGGCCAATCTCGTCTCGGGCGGCGCCTACCGCAAGGCGCGCAAGCTGGGCAAGACGGTGGTCGAGAAGCTGCCGACGCCGATGCGCGAAGCGGCCCGCAAGGCCGAGGAATATGCGCGCGGCATGGTGACCGGCGGCACCTTCTTCGAGGAACTCGGCTTCCACTATGTCGGCCCGATCGATGGTCACGACATGGAGGCCTTGGTCTCGGTGCTGAAGAACGCCCGCAACTTCGAGGACAAGCCGGTGCTGGTCCACGTCGTCACCCAGAAGGGCAAGGGCTACGCCCCGGCCGAGGGCGCCGCCGACAAGCTTCACGCCGTGGTCAAGTTCGACGTCGTGACCGGCCAGCAGCACAAAGCCGCCGCGGGTCCGCCCAGCTATACCAAGGTGTTCGCCCAGGAACTGGTCAAGCAGGCCGAGCACGATCCGAAGATCGTGGCGATCACCGCCGCCATGCCCTCGGGAACCGGACTGGATATCTTCCAGAAGGCGTTCCCCGAGCGTACCTTCGACGTCGGCATCGCCGAACAGCACGCGGTGACCTTCGCCGCCGGCTTGGCCGCCGACGGCATGAAGCCCTTCGCGGCGATCTATTCGACCTTCCTGCAGCGCGGCTATGATCAGGTGGTCCACGACGTGGCCATCCAGCGCCTGCCGGTTCGCTTCGCCATGGACCGCGCCGGTCTGGTGGGCGCCGATGGACCCACCCACGCCGGCACGTTCGACGTCGGCTTCATGGGAGCCCTGCCGGGCATGGTCCTGATGGCTGCCGCCGACGAGCTGGAACTGGCGCGCATGGTCGCCACCGCCGTCGAGATCGATGACCGTCCCAGCGCGTTCCGCTATCCGCGCGGCGAAGGCCTGGGTCTCGACATGCCCGTCGGTCGCGCTGATCCGCTTGAAATCGGCAAGGGGCGTATCGTCCGCGAGGGCACTAGCGTCGCCATCGTCTCGTTCGGCACGCGCCTGACCGAAAGCCTGAAGGCTGCCGACCTGCTGGGCGCGCGTGGCCTGTCGGCCACCGTCTGCGACGCCCGCTTCGCCAAGCCTCTGGATATCGACCTGCTGTTGCGGCTGGCCCGCGAGCACGAGGCGATCATCACGGTTGAAGAAGGCGCCATGGGCGGCTTCGGCGCCTTCGTGCTGCAGGCCCTGGCCGAGCATGGCGCGCTGGATCGCGGCTTGAAGATCCGCACCCTGGTCTTGCCTGACATCTTCCAGGACCAGGACAAGCCGGAGGCGATGTACGCCCAGGCGGGGCTGGACGCCGAAGGCATCATGCGCGGCGCGCTGGCGGCCCTGGGTGTCGACAATATCAGCGCGGCGGGACGCCGGGCCTGATTAGGCCGCGCAACGTCTGAAGAACGCCTGGACCTGGCTGCGATCCTCTCGGGTCACGTTCAGTCCGTGGCGTTCGCCGTTGCTCAGCACCGCCAGCTGACCCGTCAGCTGGAAGCCCGCCAGGGCCGGCGCGCTCATCTTGCCACGGGCTTCCAGAAGTCCGCTCTCGGCCAGGGCGCTCTCGGTCCTGTCGGCGGGGAAGCGGCTTTCGGTGCGATCCGAGGCCAGGACGATATCGCCGCCGCCCAGCCCGACAGCTGATATCCGGACGCTGTCAGCGCCGGGTGAGCAACTGAGCATGAGCACCACGTCATCGCTGGCCGGCAGACCATAGGCCAGGCGCGGCGCTTCGCCGGCGTCGCTCACGAACGCCCACTGGTAGCCGTTGGTGGCGATCTTCTCGTGCGCGCAGCCCGCCAGACCGGCTGTCAGCAATCCCAAAGCGATGAGCGCGGCGGTCGGACGTCCCATGGCGGTTCTCCTGTCAGGAGGAACGCAAGGGCGGCGCGGTGGTTTCGCCGTGATCCATAAACGGTTCAGGCAGCGACCCCTGAGGGAGCCGCGCCTGAAAGACGTATCGGGAATGAACGGCTCGGTCCCGAGCCGCCCGTTCGGGATCAGAACGGCGAGAAGCGCTCGACCAGGGCCTGGCCGGCCGGAGTCTTCTGAACGCGGCTGATATCGCCCCGGCCGCCGTAGCTGATGCGGGCTTCGGCGATCTGGGTGTGCCTGATCGTGTTGGCCGAGGAGATGTCCTCCGGCCGTACGATGCCGGCCACGGTCAGTTGGCGCAGTTCGGCGTTGGTGCGCACTTCCTGCGTGCCCTGGATGACCATGTTGCCGTTGGGCAGGACCTGGCTGACCACGGCCGCGATCGTCAGGCTGATCTTCTCCGAGCGGCTGACGCTGCCGCCGCCGGCGTTGCTGAACGTCGAGTCCGTGCCGATGGCGTTGGCCGGATCAAAGCCGCCGGGCAGAACCTTGCCCAGGCTCGATTCCAGACCCAGGAAATTGCTGACCCCCGCCTTGGTGCTGGAGGTGCGCGAGCTGGCCGTGTCGTTCTTGGTGCTGGCGCTGTCGTCGATGTCGATCTGGACGGTCAGGATGTCGCCGATCTTGCTGGCGCGCTGATCGTTGAAAAAGGCCCGCGCACCCACCCGCCAAAGCGAATTGGCCGAGGCGGCCTGGGGCATCGTATCGCGGTTGGACACATATTGCTGGGTCATCGGCGCCAGTTGGGCGGGGTAGCCGACGGGCGCCAGTTCGGGGCCGCGCACGGCCTCCATGGCGGTCGAGCAGGCGCCGAGCGGGGCGAGGGTGATGGCGGCGAGGGCGAGCAGGGGAAGACGCATGGCGAGTGACCTCTAGCGAGCGGCGTAGCGGATGGGGGAGCGGCTGGTCTTCAGACGCTGGGCCTGGGGGCCGACAATGGCGGAGCCGGGGCCGGTGGCGACGGCCTCGATGATCTTCTTGGACAGCACATTCTGGATGGTGACGCTGTCGCCGACGGCGGCGGCGCTCATCGACTTGCCCTGCAGGGTCAGGGAAATGCCACCGTCCTCGTAGGTGACGGCGACGAGATCGCCGTTCTTGATGACCTGCGCGGCCGAGACGTCGCGCATCGAGGCGACGGCGCCTTCGCGCAGCGGACGCTTGGCGCTCATGCCGATCACGGCGTCGGCGTCCTGCGGGGCGTCGGTCGGTGCGGCGGCGACCTTGGTCCAGATCAGGTCTTGCGGCTGCACGACCTCGCCGGCCGCCAGGCTGCGGGCATAGGCAAGAACTTCCACATTGCCCTTGGCTCGGACCGCTGCGGGACCGCCTTCAAGGCCCTGACGGACGATGATGCGGCGAACGCCCTGTGAATTGCTCCAGTCCAGACCCGCGCGGCGGGCCGCTGACTGGATCTGGCCGGCGTCCAGAACCACGGTCGGGCCCGTCCGCATGGCGACCAGCACATCCGAAGCCGCGCCGGCGTCGTCGAACAGGTCGCTCAGGGTGACGCGGCCGTCGCTGTCGGTGGTGTCGTACTTCAGCGACACGGCCTGCCCGGCCAGGGCGGGCCCCGCGAGAGCCAGGGCGCAGACGGTGATCAGGAGGCGCTTCATGAGCCTATGACCTCAACTGCGAGGTGGCCTGCAGCATCTGGTCGGCCGTCGTGATGACCTTGGAGTTCATCTCATAGGCGCGCTGGGCGACGATCAGGGCGGTGATTTCGCTGACCGAGTCGACGTTGCTGGCCTCGGTATAGTTCTGCAGCAGGTTCCCGAAACCGGGCTGACCGGGCGCGGCGATGTTCGCCGGGCCGGAGCCGCCGCTTTCCAGGAACAGGTTGTCGCCGATGGCTTCCAGGCCGCCTTCGTTCATGAAGTTCGCCAGTTCCAGCTGGCCGATCGTCTGCGGCGCGGTCTGGCCCGACAAGGTCACCTGCACCAGACCGGTCTTGCCGATCGTGATGGCCGTGGCGTTCTGCGGGACAGTGATGCCCGGCTGGACCGTGTAGCCGTCCTCGGTGACGATCTGGCCCTGGTCGTTGGTCGAGAAGTTGCCGGCGCGGGTATAGGCGGTCTCGCCCGACGGCATCAGGATCTGCAGATAGCCCTTGCCCTGAATGGCCACGTCCAGCTCGTTGTTGGTCAGGGTGGGGGTGCCCTGTTCGGTGATGCGATAAACCGAACCGGCCTTCACGCCGCCGCCGACCTGAACGCCCGTGGGAACAACGTTGCCGCTGCTGGACGACTGCGAGCCGGCCCGTTCGATGGTCTGGTACAGCAGGTCCTGGAACTCGGCCCGCTGACGCTTGAAGCCAACTGTGTTCATGTTGGCGATGTTGTTGGAGATGACCTCGACGTTCAGCTGTTGGGCCGACATGCCGGACGCGGCGGTGCGCAGAGCTTGCATGACCTAGTTTCCCTTAATTGACTTTGCCGAGGCGCTCGACAGCGGAGCGCGTCAGTTCGGCGGTGTTGTCCATCATCTTGGCCATGCTCTCGTAGGCGCGCTGCACCTCGATCAGCTTGGTGATCTGGACGACGGATTGGACGTTGGAGGATTCCAGCATGCCCTGGTGAACGATGGCGCTGGGCGCCTGCTGGAGCGTGGCGTTGGAGGTGTTTTTGTAGAGGTTGTCGCCGTCCTTGCTCATGACCGACAGGTCATCGGCCCGAACAACACCAACCTTGCCCAGCTGCGCGGCGCCCTGGCTGAGCGTGCCGTCCTTGCCGATGTGGACCGGGCCCAGCTTGGGGTCGATCAGGATTTCGCCGCCGCCTTCGTCCAGCACGGGCGCGCCGGCCTGGGTCACCAGCTTGCCCTCGGGGTTGGTGGTGAAGCGGCCGTCGCGGGTGTAGCGCTCGCCGCCGGGCGTCTGGACCTTGAAAAAACCCTGACCTTCGATGGCGAGATCGAAATCGCCATTGGTCTTGGTCATGGCGCCTTGGCTGAAGTCGCGGGTCACGCCGTCGTCGAGCACGAACTTGACCGGGTTCGACCCGCCCAGGGTGCGGGCCGGCTTTGCGGGCTCGGTGCGAACCATCAGGTCTTCAGCCTTGAAGCCCGTCGTGTTGGCGTTGGCGATGTTGTTGGCCACGATGTCGAGCTCGCGGCGCAGCGTCATTTGCCGTGAAAGGCCCACATACAGCGCGTTGTCCATGGCGAGGTAACTCGGCGGCTGGCGCGACAAATGCGCCGCAGTCCTGAGAGCAACCATCGTGCCAACTCGAAAATGCCAGCAAAAACAAGGAATAGGAAGGTTAACGGAGGGGTGGGTGTCGGAGTCTGCCGGGTGGATTCTGCCTGCGGCGAAATGGTCTCCAAAACACATCGTTAACCATGGTCGCGCATGAGTACGTGTGTAGATTCCAAGGAACCGCGCGCGTGGCCAAGAAACCCCCAAAGGAAGCTCCCGCCCCCGAAGGTGAAGAGGGCGGAGCCGAGGGCGAAGCTCCGGCGAAAAAGAAGCCGCCGATCCTGATCATCGCGATCGCCGCAGGCGCTCCTTGTGCTGGGCGGCGGCGGAGCTGCGGCCTATCTTCCTGATGCAAGCGAAGCCTGAGGCGCATGGCGAAAGGAAAGCGAGCACGGCAAGGAAAAGAAGGAAAAGGAAAAGAAGAAAGAGGGCGGCCATGGCGGCGGCGGCGAGGCCAAGGGCGCTGAAGGCGCCGCCGGCTCTCCCGTCATCACGGAAGGCCCCGATGGCGTGGTGTTCTACACCCTGCCCGACATCGTCGTGAACATGCAGACCGCAGACGGCAAGTCGACCTTCCTGAAGCTGAAGCTGACGTTTGAGCTGCCCGACGCGGAAACGGCCGAGGTTCTGACGCCGAATCTGCCCAGGCTGCAGGACATGTTCCAGACCTTCCTGCGCGAACTCCGTCCGGAAGACCTGAACGGCAGTCAGGGCGCCTACCAGCTCCGCGTCGAGCTGCTGCGCCGCGTCAATCTTGTCGCGGCGCCGTCCAAGGTGAACGCTGTGCTGATTGAGGAGATGCTGATCAACTAGCGCCTTCGGGGGCTGGTTGGGCGAACCAACATGGCGGACGAACTCGACGATCAGGCCGCGATGGCCCAATGGGCCTCGCAGAACCCTCCGGAAGGGTTCGACCAGCCGGCTGGCGAGGGCGCGGCGGGGGAGTTCGGCGACTTCAGCGGCGGCATGGGCGGCGGCGGCGGCTGGGACGACGGCGGCGGCGGCGACATGATGGGATCCGAACGGATCCTCAATCAGGACGAAATCGACAGCCTGCTGGGCTTCGACCTGTCGGGCGACGGCAATGACGACCGCACCGGCATCCGGGCGATCATCAATTCGGCGCTGGTCAGTTACGAGCGTCTGCCGATGCTCGAAATCGTCTTCGACCGCCTGGTGCGGTTGATGACGACCAGCCTGCGCAATTTCACCAGCGACAACGTCGAGGTCAGCCTCGACAACATCAGCTCGATCCGTTTCGGCGACTATCTGAACTCGATCCCGCTGCCGGCCATTCTGGCGGTGTTCCGGGCCGAAGAACTGGACAACTACGGCCTGCTGACCGTGGACTCCAACCTCATCTATTCGATCGTCGACGTGCTGCTTGGCGGCCGTCGCGGCACGGCCGCGATGCGTATCGAAGGCCGTCCCTACACCACCATCGAACGCGTGCTGGTGCAGCGGATGATCGAGGTGGTGCTGGCGGACCTGAAGCAGCGCCACGACCTACAGCCGGTCAACTTCAAGATCGACCGCCTCGAGACCAACCCGCGCTTCGCCGCCATCGCGCGTCCCGCCAACGCGGCGATCCTCGTCAAGCTGCGGATCGACATGGAAGACCGCGGCGGCCGCGTCGAGCTGCTGCTGCCCTATGCGACGCTGGAGCCCATCCGGAAGATGCTGCTGCAGCAGTTCATGGGTGAGAAGTTCGGCCGCGACAACATCTGGGAAGGCCACTTGGCCACGGAACTCTGGACCACGCAGATGGAGGTGCGCGCTGTGCTCGACGAGCAGCAGCTGCCGCTTTCGCGGGTTCTGAACCTGCAGGTCGGCGACACCCTGATGCTGAACTGCACGCCCGACAGCCTGGTCGAGCTTCGCGCTGGCTCCATCCCTCTGACGCGGGGGCGCATGGGGCGTCGCAATCACTCGATCGCCATCCGCGCGGAAGCGCCGCTGACCCCGGCGGCCAAGAAGGCGGTTCAAAAGCTGAAATGAGCGCCACCGCCCTGATCCTCAACGGTGTGCTCGCAGTCCTGCTGGTCGTGGCCCTGGTGTTCGGCTGGCGTCTGGAGCGTCGGCTGAAGGCCTTGCGCGACAGCCACGCGGGCTTCGCCAAGGCCGTGGCCGATCTGGACGTGGCCGCCGCGCGGGCCGAGCAGGGGTTGGCGGATCTGCGGGCCGCCACGGATGAGGCCTCGGAGGCGCTGGCCGATCGCATCGAACGCGCCACGGCCCTGGCCGCCAAGCTGGACGAGCGCCTCAACGCTCCGATGGTCACGCCGCCGCCTGAAGCGCCCTCCGCGCCTGTCGCCCGGCGGGACGAGCCGGCCGCCGCCCGGGTGGAACGCCGGCTGAAGGCCGAGGACTTCGAGCGCCTCCTGGATCGCGAGGCGCAGGTCGCTAGGCCGGTCGAATCCAGCATTCGGCCCAGTGTGGCCAAGGAAACCCCGCGTTCACGGGCGCGGGTTGATGATGACCTCTTCGAGGGGCCGGTCGAACCGCCGAGTCCCGGATCCAGTTTCAGAGCACGGCGATGAAGAACATTCCCCGCATCCTGCCGCTCGTCGGCGTCGCCGTCGGCGGCGTCCTGGCCGTCAATGCGCTGGCGGGCGCCAAGTCGCTGCCCGACATGTTCAACGGGGCCAAGGCCTTCGCCGAAGGTGTCGCCAAGCCGGACGCCAAGGCCAAGCATGGTGAGGAGGCCGCTTCGGCCGAGGGCGCGGGCCAGAACGCCGCCGCCTCGACGGCGCCGCCGCCGCGCGTCTGCGCGCCTTCGGCCAATGATCTGGCCAAGGAAGCCGGTCTGTCGCCGGCTGAACTGCACATCCTGCAAAGCCTGGGGGCCCGTCGCGGCCAGTTGGACCAGCGCGAGCAGGACATCGACGTTCAACTGCAACTGCTGTCCGCGGCCGAGGCCAAGCTGGACGCCAAGGTCAAGGCGCTGAAAGGCCTGAAGGGCGACATTCAGGGCCTGCTGGGCCAGGCCGACTCGCAGAAGTCGGCGGAGGTCGATCGCATGGTTACGGTGTTCTCGAGCATGAAGCCCAAGGACGCCGCCGCCCGGATGACCATCCTGGACGACGCGGTGCGGCTGCCGATCGCCGCCAAGATGAAGGAGCGGACGCTCAGCCTCATCCTGTCGAACATGGCTCCCGTCGACGCCAAGACCCTGACCGAGCGCCTGGCCAACCGCTTCGCCAACGACGCCATCGCCAAGGGCAAGGCGGCGATCGCGGAGAACGCCCCCGCCGCGACCGATCCCGCCACCGCCAACGCGGCGGGCAAGCAGGCCTCGGCGGCGCCGCTGGCCGGCGCACCGGCGCCCAAGAAGGCCGGATAGACTTTCGATGAGGCTTCGCGCGATCCTGCGGTCCGGCGTCGCGGCGGCTTGCATCGCCAGCGTGGCGGCGCCGTCGGTCCAGGCCGCCGGGCCTGTCGCCGCCTCGCGCGGAAGCCTCGACGTGCGCGTCGCCCAGGCGGCGGATTTCTCGCGGCTGGAGTTCCACTGGGTCGGCGGGGCCCGCATGTCGTCCAAGCGCGACGGCCAGACCCTGATCCTGCACTTCAATCGCGACGCCAATCCCAATGTCGCCGGGCTGCGCCTGGCGCCGCCGCGCTGGGTTAAGGCTTTCGAGGTACGACATGTCGGGGGCGGCCTGGATGTCGTCCTCACCCTCACCGATGACGCAGACGCCCGTCTGGGCAACGCCGATGGCGCCGACTTCGTCAACATCTTCGCCCGCGCGGGCGCGCCTGTCAGCGCGAGCCAGCCTGCGGCCCCCATCGCCCCGGTGGGGCGCGCCAATCCCATGCCGCCGGGCGGGTGGTGCGCGCCGGCTATGAGAAGGCGGACGGCCAGGTCCGATTGACCTTCGACTGGGCCGCGCCCGCCGGCGCCGCCGTGTTCCGGCGGGGCGAGGCGGTCTGGGTGGTGTTCGACACCCCCGCGCGCGTCGACATCGGCAAGCTGCCGGCCTCGACCGCCCGCTACACCAAGCTCCAGGTCTTCAAGGGCGCGGATTACAGCGCGCTGCGCATCGTCACGCCGGCCGGCACCCCGTACTATGCCGAAGGGCAGGGCGGTTCCTGGGCGATCAGCCTGGGCGCCGGCGCCCAGAGCACGCCGGACGCGATCAAGGTCGCCCGCGATGAGAGCGTCAGTCCCGCCACGCTGACGGCGGTTCTGGCGGGTGTCACCAAGGCCGTCTGGGTCAACGACCCGGCCGTGGGCGATCGTCTCCTGGTCGCGCCGGCCCTGGCGCCGTCCAAGGGCCTGCCGTCGCGGCGTGAATATGTCGAGATGGCCCTGTTGCCGTCGGCCCAGGGGCTGGCGGCCGAGACCTATGCCAGCGATCTGATGGTCTCGACCGATGGCGACCTGCTGCGGATCGGGCGACCGAAGGGGCTGGTGCTGTCGCCGCTATCGGCCTCGACGCCGCCCGCTGAAGTGGCTGCCGGCGCGCCGCAGCCGATGTCGATGCCGGCCCTGGTTGACCTCGAAAACTGGCCCAAGACCGGCTCGGGCGGCTTCCTGGCCCGCTACAACGCCCTGCAGGGCGCCATTCCCGCCGCCAGCGAAGGCGAGGACAAGAACGGCGACATCGGCGCCCGCATGGCGCTGGCCCGTTTCCTGATCGGCTCTGGCATGTCCTACGAGGCGATTGGCGTTCTGAACGCCGCCGCCCGCAAGCACCAGACCCTGATGGGCGATGCCGAGTTCCGCGGTCTGCGCGGTGTGGCCCGCGTGATGGCCCACCGCCTGGCCGAAGCCGACACCGATTTCGCTTCGCCCGTCCTGGCCGATGAGCCCTCGTCGGCCCAGTGGCGCGGCTATATCGCCGCCCAGCAGGGGAGTGGGCCGACGCCCGCACCAAGTTCGCCGGCGGTGGTCGCGCCCTCGACCTGTTCCCGGTGGTCTGGCGCGCCCGGTTCCTGCACGCTCAGGCGCAGGCCGCCCTGGGGACCGGCGATCTGGTCGGCGCGGCCCGACTGATCAGCGCCGCCCTGGCCCTGCCCAAGGTTCCCGGCGAGGATCAACTCGACATCCGCCTGACCCAGGCGCGGATGTTCGAGGCCAAGGGTGAAAAGAACCGCGCCCTGAAGATGTTCCAGGCCATCGCCAAGGCGCCGATCGACCGCCTCGCGGCTCCGGCCATGCTGCACTCCACCCAGTTGCGTCTGGCCAAGGGGCAGATCGATGCGGTGAAGGCCGCTGACCAGCTCAACCAACTGCGCTTCCGCTGGCGCGGCGATGGAGTCGAGCTCGAGACCATTCGCGGTCTGGGCAAGCTCTACATCGACCAGGGCCGTTATCGCGAGGCGCTGGAAGTGCTGCGTTCGGTCGGGAACGCGCAGGCTGATCGTCCCGAGGCGATCGCCCTGCGCAATGATCTCAACAACGCCTTCCGGGCGCTGTTCCTGGACGGTCTGGCCGATGGCATGCAGCCGATCCAGGCCGTGGGCCTGTTCTACGACTTCCAGGAACTCACGCCCCTGGGCGCGGACGGCGATCAGATGGTGCGCAACCTCGTGCGCCGTCTGGTGGATGTCGATCTCCTGGACGAGGCCGCCAAGCTGCTCAAATACCAGGTCGACAACCGCCTGAACGGCGTTCCCAAGGCCCAGGTCGCCACCGATCTGGCGTGGATCTATCTGATGAACAAGCAGCCCGAGAGCGCGCTGCAGACGATCAACGATACCCGCACTACCGTGCTGCCGGCGGCCCTGAACGCCGAGCGACGCCTCGCCACGGCCCGCGCCTATATGGGCCTTGGCCGCTATGACGCCGCCGAAGACATGATCGAGGGCGATAACAGCAAGGACGCCCAGGAAATTCGCGCGGAGATCGCCTGGAAGGGCCATGTCTGGCCGGCGGCCGGTGGGCTCTATGAAAAGGCGCTGGGGGATCGCTGGCGGGCGCAGGGCGCACTGTCGCCCGCTGACGAAGCCCGCCTTCTGCGTGCCGGCGTGGCCTACAGCCTCGCCGATGATGATGCGGCGCTGGGCCGCCTGCGCCAGCGCTACTCCGGCTTCGTCGAAGGCGCGAATAATCCGGAAGGGCTGCGCGTGGCCCTGTCGGGCATGAATGTCGAATCGTTGTCGAGCGCCGATTTCGGCCGCGTGACGGCGGACAACGAAGCCTTCAGTGGTTGGGTTTCCAAGATGAAGGACCGCTTCCGCGCCGCCAAGCCGGCCGGAACGGGCGCTCGCGGCTAGGCGCACGGAATTTCCCGAAGACGCCTGAAAATGGCGCGGGCCAGCAAAACCCGTGCGCGCAATGGGCCCCGTCCGCGTTCGCGAACCCCCGAAAGTCGATTGGTCTTATGGCGGGTCTCGCGCGTTTGGCCTAGTTAGTGCCGCGCTCGACATCCCGGGCGGAACGTTGGTGACGACGGCTTGCCAAGTTCTCGCAAGCGTGCCATGACAACGTTGTCATAGGGTGGAAGATCTAGTGAATATGACCAACGACGGCGAAAATGGCCGCGAGGTTCTGGTGCTGCTTGGCGGCGCTGGCGACCTGGCGCTGAGAATGCTGCTGCCCTCGCTTTATTTTCTGGAGGTCGACCGGCTGCTGCCTCACGACCTGCGGATTATCGGCGTAGCCCGCGCCGATCATGACGCGGAAGGCTACAAGGCCCTGGTGCGCGAGCAACTGGGCAAGCGCGCGACGGTCGAGGAGGCGGTCTGGAATCGCCTGGCGGCCCGTCTCGACTACATCTCCGTCGACATCACCAAGAACGAGGGAACGGCGAAGCTGGCCGAGCGCGTTGGCCCGCATGGCTCGCTCGTCATCTTCTTCTCGCTCTCGCCCAGCCTGTACGGTCCCGCCTGCGCCGCCCTGGAGGCCGCCGGCCTGACGGGCCCCGAGACCCGCCTGGTTCTTGAGAAGCCGATCGGCCGTGATCTGGAAAGCTCGCAGGCGACCAACGCCGCCGTCGGCGCGATCGTCGATGAAAGCCAGATCTTCCGCATCGACCACTATCTGGGCAAGGAAACGGTCCAGAACCTGACCGCCCTGCGGTTCGCCAACGTGCTGTTCGAGCCCCTGTGGGACCGCAACACGATCGACCACGTCCAGATCACCATCGCCGAGACCGAGAAGGTCGGCGACCGTTGGCCCTATTATGACGAGTACGGCGCGCTGCGGGACATGGTTCAGAACCATATGCTGCAGTTGCTGTGCCTGGTCGCGATGGAGGCGCCGTCGGGCTTCGATCCCGACGCGGTCCGCGACGAAAAGGTCAAGGTGCTGCGGTCCCTGCGGCGCTTCACCAAGGAGTCGGTGGCCCACGACACCGTTCGCGGTCAGTACGTCGCCGGCGTGGTCGAGGGCGGCGCGCGCGGGGGTTATCTGGAAGAGGTGGGAAAGCCCTCCAAGACCGAGACCTTCGTGGCCATGAAGGTGGCGATCGACAACTGGCGCTGGGACGGCGTGCCGTTCTTCCTGCGCACCGGCAAGAACCTGCCAGACCGGCGCACCCAGATCGTCGTCCAGTTCAAATCGCTGCCACACAACATCTTCGGCGCCGCCACCGATAGCGATCTTGCCGCCAATCGCCTGGTGATCGACCTGCAGCCCGACGAAAACATCGTGCTGACCCTGATGAACAAGCGCCCGGGCCTGTCGGAAGAGGGGATGCGCCTGCAATCCCTGCCGCTGTCGCTGTCGTTCAGCCAGAGCGGCGGGCGTCGGCGGATTGCCTATGAGAAGCTTTTCCTGGACGTCTTCCGCGGCGATCGCACCCTGTTTGTGCGTCGGGACGAGGTGGAGCAGGCCTGGAAATTCATCGACGGCGTTTCGGCCGCGTGGGCTCAGGCCAATATCGAGCCCGCGCCCTATGCCGCTGGCACCTGGGGCCCGAACTCGTCGAGCGGGCTGATCTCGCCCGGCGGCCGTTCCTGGAAGGCCTGATCATGACCCCGTCCAGGATCGAGGTCTTCAGCTCGCGCGACGATCTCTATGACGCCGCCGCTGCGGTGGTCGTCTCGGCCCTGACCACGGCCGTCGCCACCTATGGCCAGACCGGGTTCGCGGCCACTGGCGGCACGACGCCGGCGCCGGTCTATGACCGTCTGGCCCGGATGACCGCCCCCTGGGACAGGGTCACGGTAACCCTGACCGATGAGCGCTGGACCCCGCCGTCGGATGCCGCCAGCAACGAGGGTCTGGTGCGTCGCCACCTTCTCTCGAACCAGGCGGCCAAGGCCCAGTTCGCGCCGTTTTATTTCGAGGGCGTCAGCCTGGATGAGTCTGCGGTTTGCGCCGAAGCCGGCGTGGCCCAGGGCTCGCCGTTTGGCGTGGTGCTGCTGGGTGTCGGCGGGGATGGCCATTTCGCTTCCCTGTTCCCCGGCTCGCCTGTTCTGGCGGAGGGGCTGGATCCGGCGTCCAAGCGTCTGGTGCTGGCTGTTCCGGCGGGCTCGCCCGCACCGGACATGCCACGCCTCAGCCTGACCCTGGCCGCCCTGACCAACAGCGACCTGATCGTGCTGCTGGTGACCGGCGAAGCCAAGAAGACGCTTTTGGAAGGTCCCGTTGATCCGGCCCTTCCGATCGCGGCCATCCTCAATCAGGACCGCGCGCCGGTCCGTATTCTCTGGGCGGAGTAAGCGCCATGAGCCTCAATCCCGTTATCGCCAAGGTCACGGCCCGGATCGTCGAGCGCAGCAAGGACAGCCGCGCCGCCTATCTGGCCAACATGGACGCGGCCATCGCCAATCAGCCGGGGCGCGCCAAGCTGTCCTGCGCCAACTGGGCCCACGCCTTCGCCGCCTCGCCGGGCGTCGACAAGGTGCGCGCGCTGGATCCGAACGCGCCCAATATCGGCATCGTCTCGGCCTATAACGACATGCTGTCGGCCCACCAGCCGCTGGAAGAATACCCGGCGCTGATCAAGGTCGCGGCGCGTGAGGTCGGGGCTACCGCCCAGTTCGCCGGCGGCGTGCCGGCCATGTGCGACGGCGTCACCCAGGGCCGTCCGGGCATGGAGCTGTCGCTGTTCTCGCGCGATGTCATCGCCATGGCCACGGGCATCGCCCTGACCCACGACGCCTTCGACAGCGCGCTGTATCTGGGCGTTTGCGACAAGATCGTGCCGGGCCTGCTGATCGGCGCCCTGACCTTCAGCCATCTGCCAGCGCTGTTCGTGCCCGCCGGCCCGATGACCTCGGGCCTGCCCAACAGCGAAAAGGCTCGCATCCGCGCGCTCTACGCCGAGGGCAAGGTCGGTCGCGCCGAACTGCTGGAAGCCGAAAGCGCCAGCTATCATGGTCCCGGCACCTGCACCTTCTACGGCACGGCCAACACTAATCAGATGCTGATGGAGCTGATGGGCTTCCATCTGCCCGGCTCGGCCTTCGTGCATCCCAACACGCCGCTGCGGGAAGCCCTGGTGAAAGAGGCCGCGCGTCGCGCCGCCGCCGTCACCAACAAGGGCAATGAGTTCATTCCCGTCGGCCGGATGATCGACGAGAAGTCGGTCGTCAACGGCGTGGTCGGTCTGATGGCGACCGGCGGTTCCACCAACCTGGCCCTGCACCTGGTGGCCATGGCCCACGCCGCTGGCGTAGTCCTGACGCTGGAAGACCTGGACGAGATCTCCAAGGCCACGCCGCTGCTGGCGCGCGTCTATCCTAACGGCTCGGCCGATGTGAACCACTTCCAGGCCGCCGGCGGCATGGCCTTCGTGATCCGCGAACTGCTGAAGGCGGGCCTGGCCCACGAAGACGTCCTGACCATCGCGGGGCCCGGCCTGTCGCGCTACACGCAAGAGCCCGTCCTGGTGGACGGCGAACTGAGCTGGCGGGATGGCGCTGAAGAGTCGCTAGACACCGCCATCGTCCGCCCCGTCTCGGACGCCTTCAGCCCCGAGGGCGGCCTGCGCATGCTGGGCGGCAACATCGGTCGCGGCGTGATGAAGATCTCGGCCGTCAAGCCCGAGCACCACACGATCACCGCCCCGGCGGCGGTGTTCCAGGAGCAGGAAGACTTCATCGCCGCCTTCAAGCGCGGTGAACTCGACCGCGACGTCGTGGTGGTGATGCGCTTCCAGGGGCCGGCCGCCAACGGCATGCCCGAACTGCACAACCTGTCGCCGTCGATCTCGGTGCTGCTGGACCGGGGATTCAAGGTGGCCCTGGTCACTGACGGCCGGATGTCGGGCGCCTCGGGCAAGACCCCGGCGGCCATCCATGTGACGCCGGAAGCCGCCAAGGGCGGGCTGCTGGCCTATGTCCAGGACGGCGACCTGATCACGGTCGACGCCACGAACGGCGAACTGAAAGTGCTGGTGGACGACGCGGTTCTTCGCGCGCGCACGCCTGCGAATGTCCCGGCGTCCAAGCCGGGCTTTGGGCGGGAATTGTTCGGCTGGATGCGCGCGGGGGTCGGCCCCGCCGATCATGGCGCCTCCGTGCTGTTTTCTTGAGGAAGCGGTCTAGATGAGCGGTTTGAATGGCGTCGGGCTTGGCCTGGTCGGCGATATCGGCGGAACCAACGCCCGGTTCGCCCTGGTGGAATTCGACGGCCCGGATCCGCGCCTGATCGAGCCGACCACCTACAAGGGCGAGGACTACGCCACCGCCGAGGACGCGATCGAGCACTATCTTGCCAAGGTTGGCGTGCGGCATCCAGACCAGGCCGTCGTTGCGGTGGCTGGCCCGATCGAGCACGGCGTGGTCCACATGACCAATCTGGACTGGAAGATTTCCGAGGATAGCCTGCGGCGCGCGGGTGGTTTCCGACAGGCCACGCTGATCAATGACTTCACGGCCCAGGCCCTGGCCGCACCGCGCCTGTCGCCCAAGGATCTGCGTCAGATCGGCCCGCTGACGACCTCGGGCGAGGGGGATCTGGCGATCCTCGGTCCGGGCACCGGCTTTGGCGTCGCCGGTATGGCGCGACGTCACGGCGTGAACACACCCCTGACCACAGAAGGCGGCCATATCGCCTTCGCGCCCACGGACGAGATCGAGATCGAGATCCTGCGCGCCCTGGTCAAGCAGTTCGGCCGCGTCTCGGTCGAACGCATTCTGTCTGGACCCGGGATGGAAGACCTGCACATCGCCCTGGCCGAGGCCGAGGGGCGCAAGGTCGATCCGGCGCCCGCCAAACAGATCACTGAACGCGCCGTCGAGGGCTGCGCCGACAGCCTGGCTACGGTGGATCGGTTCTGCGCCATCCTGGGGTCGACGGCCGGCGACATCGCGCTGGCCCTGGGCGCGCGGGGCGGGGTGTTCATCGCCGGCGGCATCGCCCCCAGGATCATCGACCTTCTGGAAGCCGGCCCGTTCCGCGCCCGCTTTGAGGCCAAGGGCCGCTTTGTCGACTACATGGAGTCGATCCCGACGCACGTGATCCTGCATCCCCATACCGCCCTTATCGGCGCAGCCGTCGCGATGACGCCGGACGGGCGGGCGTCGATCTCGTAGACTAGGCGCCACTTACGGGTGCGCGGGGGCTCGCCATGACAAGGCTGTCATGGCTTATTGCGTTCCAAGCCGAATGAATCGGTGGGAGCGTGGCTGTCGAAAGCCGATACCGTTTCGACGCTGGCCATGCTCCGACGATCTGATTTGGGGCCTTTTCGAGAAGGCTTCAGGCGCGAGGGGCGGAATTGAGTTCGAAGATCACGATCCACGATGTCGCCCGCGTGTCGGGCGTATCGATCAAGACCGTTTCCCGCGTCCTGAACCGCGAGCCCAACGTCAAGGGTGACACCCGCGACCGGGTCCAGGCGGCGGTGGCCGAGCTGCGCTATCGACCCAACATCTCGGCCCGCAGCCTGGCGGGTTCGAAGGCCTACCTGATCGGCGTCTTCTTCGATAACCCGAGCCCCGGCTACATCACCGACGTGCAGCTAGGCGCCATCGCGCGGTGTCGGGAGGAGGGCTATCACCTCATCGTCGAGCCGCTGAATTCCACGGCCGACGATGTCGAGGAGCAGGTCGCGCCCATGCTGGCGACCCTGCGGATGGATGGCGTGATCCTGGTCCGACGATCTGGACAAGGTGGTTCTGGCGGCGCTGGAGCGGGAACAGGTTCCCTATGTCCGGATATCGCCGGGCGGAGATCTCGATCGCTCGGCTCGCGTCGGCATGGATGATCGTCTGGCGGCTTTCGAGATGACCAAGCACCTGATCGGGCTGGGGCATCGCGATATCGGCTTCATCATCGGCCATCCCGATCACGGCGCTTCGCACCTGCGCCACAGGGGCTTTGTCGACGCCATGGCCGATAGCGGCCTGACCGTGCGGCCGGGACGGGTGGAGCAGGGCTATTTCTCGTTCCGCTCGGGGTTCGAGGCTGCCGAACGGTTGCTGTCCGGCGAAGATCGTCCGACCGCCATCTTCGCCAGCAACGATGACATGGCCCTTGGCGTCATGGCGGTGGCCAACCGTCTGCGCCTCAACGTGCCCGAGACCCTGTCGGTCGCGGGTTTCGATGACACCCCCGGGGCCAAGGTGGTGTGGCCGCAACTGACCACCGTGCGTCAGCCGATCGCCGCCATGGCGGGGGCCGCGGCCGACATGCTGCTGACGGGCGTCTCCTGGGAGGAAGGCGAGACGCCGCCATCCAGGCTTCTGGACTTCGAGGTTGTCGTCCGGGAATCGACCGGTCCGGCGGCGACCTGAACCGGGGATTGCGCGGCGAAGGAAGTTGATTATTGACAGCGCTGTCTGATTACGCTGTCATAACGTCAACCAAGAACGCCGCCCTTGAGACGGCGTCAGGAGGAAACCGGTGATCTCGTCGTTTTCAACGCCTCGCCGCGCCTGTCGCTGCCCGCCGTTCCGTCCGGAACGCGCATAGGCGTCCATATCTTCTCGACGCGGCGAGCCTGCGAGCGCCGCGTCGAGCCTTTCGTCTTCTCGGTCTCACGGGCCGGGCCGCCACTACGGGAAACTTCATGTCCGCTCGCCGCCCCTTCGCCCCCGTCTCGGTTCTCGCTCTGCTGCTGGCGGGGGGGCTCGGTGGCGCGGCGCTTTCCCAGACGCCGTCAGCGGTCGCCCATCCCGAGCTGTGGCCCAAGGCCGCCAGCCCCGCCGCGATCACCGACGCCAGGACGGAAGCCTTCATCACCGACCTGATGGGCAAGATGAGCCTGGAGGAAAAGGTCGGCCAGACCATCCAGGCCGATGGCGCGTCCATCACGCCGGACGATCTTCGCAAATATCCGCTGGGCTCGGTCGAGGCGGGCGGCAACACTGCGCCGGGCGGCGACGACCGCGCTGCGCCGCGCCTGTGGCTCGACTGGATCAAGGCCTATCGCGCCGTGGCGCTGGAGAAGCGGGAAGGCCACAACGCCATTCCGATCATCTTCGGGATCGACGCCGTGCACGGTCACAACAACATCGTCGGAGCCACCATCTTTCCGCACAATGTCGGCCTGGGCGCGACGCGTGATCCCGACCTGATCCGCCGTATTGGCGCGGTCACGGCCGAGGAGGTGGCCTCGACCGGCGCAGACTGGACCTTTGGGCCGACCGTGGCCGTGCCGCGGGACGAGCGCTGGGGCCGGGCCTATGAAGGCTATGCCGAGGATCCAGAGGTGGTCGAAACCTATTCCGGCCCGATGACGCTGGGCCTGCAGGGCGAACTGAAGGCTGGGCAGCCGCTGGCTTCCAATCACGTCGTCGGTTCGGCCAAGCACTTCCTGGCTGACGGCGGCACCGCCGACGGCAAGGATCAGGGCGATGCGCAGATTTCAGAGCAGGATCTGATCCGCCTGCACGCCCAGGGCTATCCGCCCGCGATCGATGCGGGAATCCTGACGGTCATGGTCTCGTTCTCCAGTTGGAACGGGGTCAAGCACACCGGGAACAAGAGCCTGCAGACCGACGTCCTGAAGGGGCGCATGGGATTCGAGGGCTTCGTCGTCGGCGACTGGAACGCCCACGGTCAGGTGGAGGGATGCACCAACACCAACTGCCCCCAGGCCTATAACGCGGGCATGGACATGGTCATGGCCCCCGACAGCTGGAAGGGCCTGTTCGAAAACACCCTGGCCCAGGTCAAGGACGGCACGATCCCGATGGCCCGGCTGGATGACGCCGTGCGCCGGGTGCTGCGAGTCAAGGTCAAGGCGGGCCTGTTCGCCGACAAGCGTCCTCTGGAGGGCCGGTTCGAACTGCTGGGCGCTCCGGCCCATCGCGCGGTGGCGCGTGAGGCCGTCCGCAAATCGATGGTGATGCTGAAGAACCAGGGCGTCCTGCCGATCAAGAGTTCGGCCCGCGTTCTGGTGGCCGGTGACGGCGCCGATGACATCGGCAAGCAGGCCGGTGGCTGGACCCTGACCTGGCAGGGCACTGGCAACAAGAACAGCGACTTTCCGCACGGCCAGTCGGTCTATGCCGGCATCGCCGACGCGGTGAAGGCCGGCGGCGGCCAGGTCGAGCGGCTTGGCGTCCCCTTCAAGGCCAAGCCCGACGTGGCCGTGGTGGTGTTCGGCGAGGAACCCTATGCCGAGTTCCAGGGCGACGTGACCAATCTGGAATATCAGCCGGGCGACAAGACCGACCTCGCCCTGATCAAGTCGCTGAAGGCCAAGGGCATTCCGGTGGTCGCGGTGTTCCTGAGCGGCCGGCCGCTGTGGACCAATCCCGAGATCAACGCCGCGGACGCCTTCGTGGCCGCCTGGCTGCCGGGCAGCGAGGGCGGCGGCGTGGCGGACGTGCTGGTCGGCGACAAGGCCGGCAAGCCACGCCACGACTTCAGCGGCAAGCTCTCCTACTCCTGGCCCCGTCGCGCCAATCAGGTTCCGCTCAATCGCGGCGACGCCGGCTATGATCCGCAGTTCGCCTATGGATACGGCCTCAGCTACGCCAAGCCGGGGAAGGTCGGCGCGCTGTCGGAAGATCCCGGCGTGGTCTCGGCGGCGGTCAATGTGGATCGCTACTTCATCGCCGGCCGTGCCCCGCCGCCCTGGACCCTCAATGTCGGCGGCGCGGTCGCCGTCAAACCGATCGACGCCGGGGCCCAGGAAAACGCGCGCCTGGCCGAGTGGAGCGGGCAGGGCGCGGGCGCGCTGACCGTCATGGGGCAGCCCGTTGACCTGTCTCGCCAGACCACCGGCGACATGGCGGTGATGCTCCGCTACCGCGTGGATGAAGCCCCCGGCAAACCGGTCTCGCTGGCGATCGCCTGTGGCGAATCCTGCGGGGCGGCGCTAGACCTAACGTCAACTTTCTCTGGCGCGAAAATCGGCGAATGGCGAACGGCCAAGATCAAACTTTCCTGCTTCAAGGCCAAGGGAGCGGACATGGCGCATGTTTCGTCCCCCTTCGCCTTGTCAACGTCTGGACGGTTCGCCCTGGCCTTCACCGAGATCAAGCTGGCCTCCAACGAGGGCGACGCCGTCTGTCCCTCGCAATAGTTCAAGCACAAGGAGCGGCCGCATGATCCGCGCGCGTCGTTCCCGCATTGTCGCCACCATTGGCCCGGCCAGCAGCTCGCCGGAAATGATCATCACCCTGGCCAAGGCCGGGGCGGATGTCTTCCGGCTGAACTTCAGCCACGGCGCCCACGAGACCCATGCCGCCGTCTATGCGGCGATCCGGGCGGCAGAGCCGATCGTGGGGCGTCCGCTGGGCATCCTGGCCGACCTGCAGGGGCCCAAGCTGCGGGTGGGCAAGTTCGCCAACGGTCCCGTCCAGCTTCAGGCCGGCCAGGCGTTCCGCTTCGACAGCGATCCGACGCCGGGCGACGAGACCCGCGTTTGCCTGCCGCATCCCGAGATCCTTGTGGCCATGCGCCCCGGCGCCACGCTGCTCCTGGATGACGGCAAGCTGCGGATGACAGTGACCGATGCGGGTCCAGGTTACGCCAACACGCGGGTTGTGAACGGCGGCAAGCTGTCGGAACGCAAGGGCGTGGCGGTGCCGGACGTTGTCATTCCGATGTCGCCCCTGACGCCGAAGGACCGCGAGGACCTGGCTTTCGCCCTGCGCCTTGGCGTCGACTGGATCGCCCTGTCGTTCGTCCAGGCTCCCGAAGACATGGCCGAGCTTCGCCGTATCGTCGAAGGCCGGGCCGCCGTCCTGGCCAAGATCGAGAAACCGCAGGCCCTGGAATGCCTGGGCGCGATCATGGATCTCTGTGACGGCGTGATGGTCGCTCGCGGCGACCTTGGCGTCGAGATGGCTCCGGAAGAGGTGCCGGTCGCTCAGAAGGTGATCCTGCGTGCGGCGCGCGAGCGCGGCATTCCAGTGATCGTTGCGACCCAGATGCTGGAATCCATGACCAGTTCGCCGACCCCGACCCGGGCCGAGGCTTCGGATGTCGCCAATGCGGTCTATGAGGGCGCTGACGCCGTCATGCTTTCGGCCGAGTCCGCCGCTGGCGAATATCCCGAGGAATCGGTGGCGATGATGAGTCGCATCATCGAGCGGGTTGAGCGCGATCCGCGCTGGCCCGAACTGATGCAGGCCGAGCAGCCGCACGACGATGACGACGCCGATGTTCTGGTGGTGGCCGCCGCCGGCGCGGCGAAAGCCGGCTCGACCAAGTGCCTGGTGGCGTTCACCACCACCGGGGCCACGGCGCGACGCCTGGCCCGCGAGCGTCCGCTGCAGCCGGTTCTGGCCCTCTCGCCCGAGATCAATGCGGTGCGCCGCATGACACTGGTCTGGGGTGTGGAGCCGCGTGTCAGCGCTCAACCCGACAGCCTGGAAGTGGTCACCACCGACGCAGCGAGCCGCGCGCTGGAATTAGGTCTCGTGGCGCCGGGCGAGCGCTTGCTGATCGTGGCGGGCACACCGTTTGGGGCCCCGGGCGCGGCCAATCTGCTGCGGCTGGCTCACGCCCCGCTGCCTATCCGCAAGCGCTAGCCAAAGGGCGTGGGCAAAAGCCGCTCATAGCCGCGCCTGACCGCGCCATAGCATTCGCACGCCATCGATTCGAGGCCGGCTCGATCTAGGATGTCGACCACGCCGCGCCGATAGCGGATCAGGCCCTTTGTCTGCAGGGCGCCAGCGACAGCGGTCACAGTCGTCCTCTGGACGCCCAGCATGTCGGCCAGGAATTCCTGGGTGAGTTGGACCGTGTTGACGCGGATACGGTCATGGCACGACAGCAACCAGCGGCAGAAGCGCGCCTCGACCGCGTGAAGGGCATTGCAGGCCACCGACTGTATGGCGTGGCCGAACAGCGCCTCGTTATGACGGTCAATAAGCCCGCGCAGCACCGGCGCGCGGGGGCAGAGATCCTGCAGCGCGCCGACGCTCAGCCGCGAGGCGGAGCCGGGCGATTGCACGATCGCACGGGTCAGGGACTGGCGGGCGGCGATGCCGGCCATCAGGCCCAGCGCGCCTTCACGTCCGATGGCGGCGGATTCGATCGCCGCACCGTTTTCCATCAAGGTCATCAGCGAGATGACGCCGTCGTGGGGGAAGTAGATCGTGTCGATCCGATCCCCCGGGTCATAAAGCAACCGCCCGCGCTCGAGCTCCACCGGCAGAAGGTGCGGCGATAACTGGGCGAGTTCGTCGGAAGGCAACGCGAGGAGAAGACGGTTCTTCAAGGGGGTCTTTGGCCCTGTCATGGGAGTCGAACGCCGTAGCACGGCACAGGTTGCAAGCTATAGGTTGCAACCCCGGCGGGCGCGGTCGAGTAGCCGACACAATCCAGTCAGCCTGACGGTAAATTCAGCGAGGGACCACAGGCTGATCTAATACTGAGATGACTTCATCTGTCAGACTTTTGTCGGGTTCCCGGCGCACGCTGCTTGTTTCGACCTGTCCTGGTCATGACGTTAGGGGCCGCAACGAACAAAGGCCGCCCGACGCAATCGGGCGGTCTTGTGCGATCCAAGGGTTCGCAATGGGATCAGGTCAGATCCAGATGGGCCTGAATGCCGACATCCGGCGTCTTGCCATTGAGATTGGCCTTGGCGATCTCCCACGCTAGTCGCACCGCACCGCCCTTGGAGATCCACACTTCGGCGTCGCTGACGTCAAACCGCAGCAGCGTGAGATGCGGATCGTCCTTACCTTGAGGATACCAGGCCGCGACCATCGGGTTCCAGTAGCGGTCGATGCGAGCCTGATCGCGCGTCTCCACCAGCCGACCGTCGATACAGCCCTGGAAATCCTGGTCCTTGGACTGCACGACGAACATCGCCTTGTTGTCGCCTTGCGCAACCACCTTCACCAGATCGGTGTCATCGCTCGAAAAGAACCAGATCGCGCCCTCGTCCGGTTCGGCGAAGGCTGTCATCGGCTGGAAGTGCTGATGGCCGTTGGACAGGCCCAGCATGCCGAAACGGGCGGCCTCGATCTCTTTCCACAGACGCCGTTCGGCTTTTTCCTGGTCATGGCTGTCGTGAGACATTGGGTTCTTCCTTGCGATCGGGGTCGCAAGGAAGAACCGATAGTGCAGGCGCCGGTTCCTGAACGCCGGACCTGAACCGCCCGGAGCCAGGTCCGCCGTGACCCATCCCGTCCCTAGGGGGATGGGCGCGTGAAGTCAGAAACCCTGGAGTTTGGCGTAACGGTCGCGATGGAACGACGCGCCGCCAAACAGCGCTTCGGCGACACGAGCCCGCTTCATGTAGAGGCCCGAGTCGTGGGCGTCGGTCATGCCGATGCCGCCATGCATCTGGACCATTTCATTGGACGCCAGGTGCAGAACCTCGCAGGCCCTGGCCTTGGCCAGAGAGGCGAGGGCGCGCGTGTCGCCTCCGGCGTCAAAGGCCTCCAGCGCCGCCTCGACGCACGAGCGTGTGGTCTCCAGGTCGGTGAACAGCTTGGAGGCGCGGTGTTGCAGCGCCTGGAACGTGCCGATGACCTGGCCGAACTGGGTGCGGGTCTTGAGGTAGTCCAGGGTGATGTCGAAGGCGGCGTTGGCCGCGCCCAGCATCTCGGCCGCCAGGCCCGCATAGGCGCGGTCCAGCGTCGGCTCCAGCACCGCCCAGCCCTTGTCGACCTCGCCCAGCACCGCGTCGGCGCCGACTGAAACGTCCTTGAAGGTGACCTGCGCCGCGCCGCGCGAGTCCGCCAGGGCCAGGTGCGTGCGCGTCACGCCGGGGGTGTTACCGGGGACCAGGAACAGGGTCAGGCCATCGGTGTCGCCGGGCTTGCCGCTGGTGCGCGCCACGACGATCAGCAGGTCGGCGGCCTCGCCGTCGATCACGAAGGTCTTGGAGCCGTTCAGGGTGAAGCCCGCGCCGGCGCCGGTCGCCGCCAGGGCGGTTCTGGCCGGGGCGTGGTGCGAGCCTTCGTCGACGGCCAGGGTCGCCACGGCTTCGCCCAGGGCGATCTTGTCCAGCCAGGCAGTCTTTTGCGCGTCGGTTCCGGCCAGGGTCAGGGCCGAGGCCGCGACCAGGGCGGTGGAGAGCAGGGGGGAGGCCACCAGGGTGCGGCCGGTCTCTTCCAGCACCAGGCCCAGGCCCAGATAGCCGAAGGCCGAGCCGTTGTGCTCTTCGGGGATGATCACCCCGGCCCAGCCCATCTGGCCCATCTCGGCCCAGGCGGCGGGGTCGAAGCTCTTGCCCGATTTGCCGTCGCGCAGCTTGCGCAGGGCCGCGACGGGCGCGCTATCGGTGGTCCAGCCCTTGGCCGCGTCGCGCAGCATGGTCTGTTCTTCGGTCAGGACGGCCATGTCAGGCGTGCTCCCTCGATTGATGATGGGCGGCCCATTCCAGGGCCTGTTCGAGACGGTCGTTGCCCCAGAAGAGCTCGCCGTCGGCGGTGACGAAACTGGGCGCGCCGAACACGCCCTGGGCGCGGGCGTCGGCGACGTGTTGCTTGAGGCGCGCCTTCACCAGATCGCTCTGGGCGGCGGCAAGGACGTGTTCAGGGGCCGCGCCCACGGCCGCGATCAGCGGGGCCAGAACTGCGGGATCGCTGATGTCGAGGTCGTCGACGAAGTTGGCCTGATAGACCGCCTGGCTGAAGGCCGGTCGTCCAGCCGTCCTCCAGACCGACGATCGCGGTGCGGGCCGCCAGCAGCCCATTGCGCGGGAACTGGCTGGGTCGAACCAGCGGCAGACCTTCGCTGTCGCAGACCCGCTGCAGGTCGCGCCACATATAGGCGCCCTTGACGGGGAAGCTGTTGAACGGGCTGTCGGTCAGGCCCTGCTGTTCGTGAAACAGCGGTCCGACCAGCAGAGGCCGCCAGGCGACCGCGACCCCTGCCTCGGCGGCCAGTCGCTCGATGCGCATGGCCGCCGGATAGGAGTAGGTCGAGGCGAACTCGTACCAGAAGGTCAGCATCGGCTACTGATGGTCCAGCAGGCCGAGCACGCGCTTGGCGACGACATTGAGGTTCACCTCGCTGGTGCCGCCCTCGATCGAATTGCCCTTCGAGCGCAGCATGCCGCGCGTGACGTTCAGTTCGTCCTTGCTGAAGCCTTCGCCTTCCCAGCCCAGACCCTGCAGGCCCATGGCCTCGACCATCAGCTCAAAGCGCTCCTGGTTCATCTTGGCGGCGGCGTACTTGATGATCGAGACGGCGGCGCTGGGGCCCTTGCCGGTCTTCGACTCCTGCTCGGCGCGGCGCACCGTCAGGGCGAAGGCGTGGGCGTCCATGCGGTGGGCGGCGATGCGGGCGCGCAGGTCGCCGTCGGCCAGGCGACCGGTCTCGTCGACGCCGATCTCCTTTTTGGCCACGTCGACCAGGTCGAGCCCGCCGCCGCCGCCGAAGCCGCTGGCCGAGATGTTCTGGCGCTCGTACTGGAGCAGCCGCTTGGCGATGTCCCAGCCGCCGTTCAGCTTGCCGACCAGTTGGTCCTTAGGGACCTTCACGTTGTCGAAGAAGGTTTCGCAGAAGGGCGAGGAGCCGCTGATCAGCTTGATCGGGCGCGGATCGACGCCGGGCGTGGTCATGTCGAACAGAACGAACGAAATGCCTTCGTGCTTCTTGGTGGTGTCGGTGCGCACCAGGCAGAAGATCCAGTCGGCCTGGTCGGCATAGCTGGTCCAGACCTTCTGGCCGTTGATCAGATAGTGATCGCCCTTGTCTTCGCACTTGGTCTGCAGGGCCGCGAGGTCAGAGCCCGCGCCGGGTTCGGAATAGCCCTGGCACCAGCGGGTCTCGCCGCGCACGATTCCGGGGATAAACTTCTTCTTCTGTTCCTCGGTGGCGTATTCCAGCAGCACCGGGCCCAGCATCCAGACGCCGAAGCTCATCAGGGCCGGGCGCGCCTTGAGACGGCGCAGTTCCTGTTCCAGCACCTTGTTCTGGGCCTTGGAGAGGCCGCCGCCGCCATATTCTGCGGGCCACATCGGCGCGGTCCAGCCGCGCTCGGCCATGCGATCCAGCCACAGCTTTGCGTCGGGGTTCTTCCAGACCATCTTGCGACCGCCCCAGGGCGCGTCGTCCTCGCCCATCGGCTCGTGCAACGACGGCGGATAGTTGGCTTCCAGCCAGGCGCGGGTCTCGGCGCGGAAGGCGTCGAGTTCGGTTCCACCGAAATCGGCCATGGTCGTCTCTCCCTGGGATCTCTCGTCTCGGCGCCTCCGGGACGCCGCTCACCTCCAGACTACGCGACGGCGCGCGGCGGGCAAGTCGATTCAAACAATCGTTTATCGCAAGGCAGGCGACCCTGTCATGGTTTCGGGGGTATAGGAGCGACTGCCGAGGAATCCCGACGGGGATTCGCCGATCCGGGAACGCGATGTCCGCGCCAGAACTAAGACCCGCGGCCCTGGCGATCGCGCCGACCCTTGCCGCGATCCTGGCCGCCTCCGCCGGCGTCATGCTGCTGGCCTCCGGCGCCACGCCGTCCGAACCGACCCGTTTCGCTCTGCTGCTGGCCTTCGCGCCCGATCTGCTGATCGAGATCAGCCACTTTGTCTCGTCCATCCTGGGCCTGGTCCTGCTGCTGCTGGCCTTTGGCCTGCGCTCGCGCCTCGATGGCGCGTGGTGGGCGGCGGTGATCTCCCTGGCGGCGGCGGCGTTGCTGGCGATCTTCAAGGGTCTGAACTGGGAAGAGACGGCGCTGCTCAGCGTCTGCTTCCTGCTGATCCTGCCCTTCCACGAAGCCTTCCACCGCAAGGCGGCTCTGTTCCGGATGGAAATCACGCCCGGTTGGCTGCTCTCCGCTGCGGCGGCGGTCGCCGGCGCCGGCCTGCTGGGCTGGTGGTCGTTCGCCCATACGGAATTCGCCGACAAGTCCTGGATGAAGGTGCTGGCCGACCATGACGAGGCGGCGCGCGCCATCCGGTCATCCGTGGCGGCGGCGATCGTTCTGCTGGCCATCGGCGTCTGGCGACTGATCTCCACGCCCGCCACGCCGGCGGTGGTCGATGATACGGATCCCGATTTCGCGCGCGTGCGGGCCATTCTGGTCACGGCCGAGGATGCAGAGCCTGGGTCGAACCTGGCGCTGCTGGGCGACAAGCGGTTCCTGTTTTCGGCGTCGGGCGAGACCTTCCTGATGTTCGGCGTGCGCGGCCGATCCTGGATCGCCCTGGGCCCGCCGGTCGGTCGCCGCGAAGAGCGCGTGGAGTTGTTCTGGCGGTTCCGCGAACTGGCGGACGCCCACGCGGCGCGCGCCGGGTTCTATGGCCTCGGCCCCGACGACCTGCCCGACAGCGTCGACCTTGGCCTGGCGATCCAGAAGACGGGCGAAAGCGCCGCCGTGCCTCTGGAGGCGTTCTCGATGGCCGGCCGTCGTCGCGAAGTGCTGCGCCGGAACTGGCGCAAGGCCGGCGAAGGCGGCGCGGCGTTCGAGGTCCTGCCCGTCGGCGGCGCGCTGGCGCTGATGGACGAGTTCAAGGCGATCTCGGATTCCTGGCTCAGCCACCATGCGGGGGGCGAAAAAAGCTTCTCGATGGGAGGGTTTGATCCCCGCTACGTGGCCGAGTTCCCGGTGGCGCTGGTGCGGTCCGAAGGGAAGATCGTCGCCTTCGCCACCTTGTGGACCACGGCGCACAAGGCCGCGTTCTCCATGGACCTGATGCGCTACTCCGACGACGCGCCCAAGAACGTCATGGACTACCTGTTCGTCGAGCTTCTGCAGTGGGGCAAGGACGAGGGTTATCAGGCGTTCGAGTTCGGCATGGCGCCGCTGGCGGTCTGGAAGACCGCCCTCTGGCCCCGATCATGTCGCGCGTGGGCCGTCTGCTCTATGAGCGCGGAGAAGAGATCTACAATTTCCAGGGCGTTCGTCGCTACAAGGACAAATACGACCCCGTCTGGCAGCCGCGCTATATTGCCGCGCCGCACAAGTGGTCGATCCCTTTTCTGCTCGCCGACATCGGTCTGTTGTCTTCCGGCGGCGTCAGCGGCCTGGCAAAGCGCCCAAAACGCGCCGCGACCTAATAGCGCGTCTGATTACCCGTCTGCATGCCCAGAAGGTTCAGCAGATGCACGGTCAGCAGGATGATGGCGACCACGCAAAGCATCATAAGCGGCCGCCACGGCATGAGGCGCGGGCCCTTTAATATGTTGGGCGGACGCGCGCCGCGCCACCCGCAGAAGACAGCGAGCGCCAGCAGGACGGCGAGGGCGGTGAGGGTGACGGGCAGGTCCATGGCCCCTCAATGGCCTGCGACAATCGGCCTGGCAAATTGTTAACGAGCGTTAACCCTCTTGCATTTCAGGCGCGCTAAACATGGTTAAAGGTGTGTCCTGATTCCTCCACTAATGAATCGTGAACCCACTACATTTAGCGATTTGGTCGCGTTTACACCCCAGGAATCGGTGACTAGCGTTGGTCCCCAAGTGCGGGGAGAACGATTCGTATGACGGCCGCGGCGCCATGGAGCGTAAAGGGGATAGACCCCAAGGCACGTGAGGTCGCGAAAGACCTCGCGCGTCGCTCCGGCATGACGTTGGGCGAATGGCTCAACCGCATGATTATCGAGGGCGAAGGGCAGGGCGGCGACGCTGTGGCCGCTGACGCTTTCGGCGGCGCCCAGGAGCGTTCTTCGCGTCCCTATCTTCATATCGCCAAGGATGATGATGCGCCGCCGCGCATCGAGATCGCCGAGCACCCCGCCGACGAGGTCAGCCGGGTGGCCCTGGCGCTGGACCGTCTGACCGACCGCATCGAGGCGGCCGAGGGCCGTTCGGCGGCCGCCATTACCGGCATCGACCAATCGGTTCGCGGCGCGCTCGGCGTGATCGGTGCCGCCCTGGGCGAGCAGATCGCCGTGGCCGCCCGTTTCGAGGGCGCTGTCGACGAGATCCGCAGCGAACAGATCCGTTCGGCCGAACGCCTGCGCCGCATCGAATCCGAAGCCGCCGGCCCCCGCTCGGCGGAAGCCCTGCGCGCTCTTGAAGGGGCGCTGGGCAAGGTCGCGGGTCATCTCTACGAGGGTGAAGCCCGCACCCGCGAAGCCATCGCCGCCCTGGAAGCGCGCCTCGACGCGCAACCGGCCACGGTTCAAAGCGATCCCTCGGCCGTCGTCGATGAAGTGGTGGCCCGTCTGGGGCAGCGCCTCGAAGCCGCCGAAACCCGCACCGCCGAGGCGCTGCGCGAACTGGGCGCCTCCTTCTCGGCGCTCGACGGCCGTCTGCAGTCGGTCGAGGGCGCCAACCCGACGACGGGCGTTCAGGAACGTCTCGACCAGTTGGCCGGCGACCTGACCAAGCGCATGGAAGCCGCGCGCCTGGAAATGGCGACTAAGCTGCGCGACAGCGCCGACGGCCGCTTCGATCGCATGGAGAAGAAGCTCGGTGAAATGGCCGCGCACGTGCAGGTCGCCGAGCAACGCTCGGCCCAGGCCATTGAGCGCATGGGCCGCGAAGTCGTCGGCGTCGCCGACGCCTTCAACCGCCGGGTTCAGGCGGCCGAAAGCCGCAACGCCACCGCCATCGAGCAGGTGGGCGGCGAAGTGGCCCGCATCGCCGCGACCGTCGAGCACAAGCTGAACCGCGCCGACAGCGTCCAGGCCCAGGCTTTGGAAAAGCTGGGCGCGGAAATCGCCCGCATCACCGAGAAGCTGGCCGAGCGCATCGGCAACGCCGAACGTCGCAACGCCCTGGCCATCGACGATGTCGGCGAACAGGTCACCCGCGTCACCGATCGCCTGAACCAGCGCCACGAGCGCTCGTCGCAGGAACTGATCGATCGCATCCGCCAGAGCGAGGAGCGCACCGCGCGCATGCTCGACGAGGCGCGCGAGAAGATCGACACGCGCCTGAGCGACGCCCAGCGCAAGCTTGCGGAACAAGCCGTCGCCCAGCCGGCCGCCGCGCCCGCGCCCGTGGTTCGTGCGCCGGCCTCGCCGTTCCAGAACAGCAACTATTCGTTCGGCAGCGAAGACCCTGTCGAGGAAGACGCCTTCAATACGCCGCCCTCGGTCGCCCGCGCGCCGGTGTCCTTCGAGGTTGCGGCCTTCCCGACCGCAGACCCCGAGCCGCCCAGCTTCGACGATGAAGACTATGAGGCCGCTGACGGCTTCGTGGGGCAACAACCGTCGAAGGCCGATGAGGCCTTCGCACCCGGGTCGGATTTCGGAACCTTCGCCGCTCCAGAGGCCGATACGTCGCGTCCGCTGTCGACACGCGAAGTGATCGAGCAGGCCCGCGCCGCCGCCCGCGCCGCCGCCGCTGTCGACGCCAAGGCCAAGAAGGACGGCAAGAAGGAAAAGCCCGCCAAGGCGCCGCGTACGTCGCTGTTCGCGAGCTTCGGCAAGCCTTCCACCAAGGCCGCCAAGCGCCGGATGGGGTCGACCGTCGCCACCGCGCTGATGGTGTTCGGCGTGGCCGGGGCCTTGGGCGCCGGCGTCGCCGGCCTGCTGTTGCCCGATCATGGCGACACCCAGACGCCCGACCGCGTGGCCCAGGCCATCGCCGGCCGCAAGTCCGACGTGGAGGTCAAGACCGGCGAAGCCGACACCACGCCGGGCCAGCCGCGCGCCGCCATCGCTCTTGCGCCGCAGCTGATCACGCCTGCCGTCACCCCACCGCCGCCCGCGCCGCCGCAGGAGAACGCCCAGGCGCTCTTCGATGAAGGCGTTCGCAAGATCGAGGCGAAGGATCGCGCCGGCGTCGACATCATGAAACAGGCCGCCAATCTCGGCCTGCCGCGCGCCCAGTTCTATCTCGGCAAGATGTACGAGATGGGCGAGGGCGGCGTGAAGAAGGATCCGCGTCGAGGCCCGCCGCTGGACCGAGCGCGCCGCCGCCTCGAGGCGATCCGCGCGCCATGCACAATCTGGCGCTCTTCTATTTCAAGGGTCAGGGCGGCCCCAAGAACTCGACCTCGGCCGCCACATGGTTCCGCAAGGCGGCCGACCAGGGTCTGGTCGACAGCCAGTTCAATCTCGCCCAGCTGTATGAAGGCGGTTGGGGCGTCAGCCAGAACCCGGCCGAAGCCTACAAGTGGTATGTGATCGCGGGCCGCGCCGGCGACGCGACTTCCAAGGCGCGCGCCACGGCCCTGCGGCCGCAACTGACCGCCGAGGCCCAGCGCACCGCCGACCGTTCGGCCTATGCCTTCCGCGCCCAGTCGGTGACCGCGACGGTCGCCGCCAATACATCGACGGCGCCTGGCTCGGCGGGCCTGGGCACCGCCCAGCAGGCGCTCTCGCAACTGGGCTATTACCAGGGGCCTCGTGATGGCGTCGCTTCACCGGCCCTGCGCATGGCGATCGCCGCCTATCAGCGCGATCAGGGCCTGCAGGCGTCGGGCGCCCTGGATACCGAAACCCTGAGCCGGCTTTCGGTCTATACGCGTTGACCGCGCGGGCGGTCGGCGGCAATCAAGGGGCTCGCCCCAAGCCGTTCGGTCCCTGACGCGTGCACCTGTATCTCCCCATCGCCGAAGTGTCGGTGAACGCGCTGCTGCTGGTGGTGCTGGGAGGGCTGGTCGGCTTTATCTCGGGCATGTTCGGCATCGGCGGCGGCTTCCTGATGACGCCGGTGCTGGTGTTCATGGGCATCCCACCCGTGGTGGCCGTGGCCAGCGAAGCCAACCATGTCGCGGCGTCCTCCGTCTCAAGCGTCATCGCCTATAGTCGCAAGCGGGTCGTCGACTTCCGCATGGGCGGCGTTCTGGCCGCCGGCGGGGCTGTCGGGTCCTTCGCCGGGGTCGAGATCTTCCGCTGGCTTCGCCTGATCGGGCAGGCTGACCTGGCGGTGTCGCTCTCCTATCTGGTCTTCCTGGGTATCATCGGCGCCCTGATGCTGACCGAGTCGGTCGGCGCGATCCTGCGTCGCCGTCGCGGCGAGGCTCCAAACCCCGGCGCGAGCGGCGGCCGATGCTGCTCTACGCCCTGCCGTTCAAGGTGCGGTTCCCGCGCTCTCGGCTCTATATCAGCGTCATTCCGCCGATCCTGCTGGGCGTGTTCGTGGGCGTGCTGTCGGCGATCATGGGCGTTGGCGGCGGCTTCATTCTGGTGCCGGCGATGATCTATCTGCTGCGCATGCCCGCGCCGGTGGTGGTGGGCACCAGCCTCTTCCAGATTGTCATCACCACCTCCCTGACCAGCATATTGCAGGCGGGGCGCAACCAGACGGTCGATATCGTCCTGGCGACCCTGCTGCTGATCGGCGGCGTGGTCGGCGCCCAGTTGGGAGCCCGGGCGTCAGGGCGCTTCCGGGCCGAAGAGCTTCGGGCCCTGTTGGCCCTGCTGGTGTTGCTGGTCGGCCTGCGAATGGGATTGGGCCTTTTCCTGACGCCCACCGAGCCGTTCGTGCTGATGATGGGCGCGGCCAGATGACCCCGGCCGCCACGCCGCCACCCGCCGTCTCCGCGGCCCTGACCGAGACCGAGATCAAGGTCACCTCCGGCTTTCGCGGCGCGCGCATCGTGCTGTACGGCGCGGTCTTCGATCCTGGGTCCAGGCCCAGTGACGTCATCGTCATCGTGCGCGGCCCGGATCAGCCGATCCGTATCGCCCGGAAGAGCAAGGTGGCGGGCCTGTGGCTGAATGGCCGGCCCGTCGTCTTCGAGGGCGCGCCGGGCTTCTATCGCGTGGCGTCCACGCGGCCTCTGGGCGAGATCGCCGGCTTTGGCCCCTTGCGCCGACTGGGCGCTGGTCTCGAGCACCTGGCCATCGCCGCGCCGCTGGAGCAGCGGGTCGAGACCCGTTACGGCGTCCGGGATGTCGTGGTCAGCCGACTGGGTGTCGACTATCTGGAATGGCGACGGGCCGTGCTGCGTCTGAAGAGCCAGGCGGGGCTCTATGCCGCCGACCCCACGGGCGTGCGCTTTGTCGACAAGGGCCTGTTCCGGGCGGGCGTCGATCTGCCCGCCGAGGCTCCGATCGGTCGCTATGAAGCGCGGATAATCCTCTTTCAGGATGGAAAACCTGTATCGATCCGTGACAGAAGCCTGATCGTCGAGAAGGTCGGCGCTGAACGCGCGCTCTATCTGTTCGCCAAAGATCGTCCGTGGACCTATGGGCTCGTCTCGGTAATAGTCGCCCTCGGGGCAGGGTGGGCCGCTTCGGCGGCCTTCCGGAGGAGTTGAGTCATGAGCGAGCCCGTGGCGGATCGCGTACCGGCGCCGCCGGCGGTTTGGGTATTTGGGCTGTCGACCCTGATACCGTTCTTCGTGGCTTCGGGCCTGTTCTGCTATGGCCCGCCGGCCGCGCAGAACGGCGCCCTCGTCTCGCTGCTGGCCTATTCGACGGCGATGGTTTCGTATTTCGGCGGCGTTCGCACCGGGCTCGAGATCGAAAATCCCAGTCCCCGCTGGGTGGTGCTGGGGCTTTCCCTGCTCTTTCCCCTGGCCGGTTTCGGCCTGCTGCTGGGCGAGCTTCGGTTTGAGCCCGCGTGGCAACTGTCGGGCTTTCTGCTGGTCTTCCTGCTGCAGTGGGTCTGGGACGTGAACGACCATGACGGGCCGGCCTGGCGACCCAGGATGCGAACCCTGCTGACCTCGGGCGCGGCCGTATCTCTGGCCTTCGCCCTGGAACAAGCCCTGCATATGTAGACCGGCGGCGCCGACCAACTTCAGCGACGGCTCGAAAGGTCAGTCGGGACGCAGGGAGCGCGGCCCGATCGCGTGAACCTTCTGCTTTCCCAGGGCGGCTGCCAGCAGCGGGCCCCCGAACAGGCCTGAAAAGGCCCGATCCAGAACATTCAATCCGCCCGTATAGGCCCCAAAGGCCGGCAGGATCAGTCGCGAGCCATCGGTCACGAAGCAGCGCCGACGGACGCTGGCGCGTCCGCTGGAGACACGCGCCGCCGGATGCAGGTGACCGGCGACTTCACCGGGCTGCAGCCCACCCTGCGGTTCGTGGCGCAGGACCAGGCCCAGGATCGAGGCTTCGTCGATCACCTGGCCGGGCAGACCTTTCGGGCCGTCCTCGTCATGGTTGCCGACGGCCCAGACCAGGTCGCGTCCCCGCGCCAGACCGCGCAAGCGCTCGGCGTCGTCCGCCGCCAGCCGGCTCTCGCCGTCGCCGTCGTGGAAGCTGTCGCCCAGGAAGATCAGGCAGGTCGGGGTGAGGTCGGTGATCTCGCGATCCAGCCGATCCAGGGTCTCGCGCGTGTCGTAGGGCGGCAGCATCTGACCGTGGCGAGCGGCATAGCTGCTGCCCTTCTCGAAGTGCAGGTCGGCGACCACCAGGGTGCGTTCGGATTCCAGCCACAGGGCGCCCTGACCCACGAAGCACGACGCTGGCGCCCGACAGCTCGATCCGCAGACCGCCGCAGGCATTGGCTTCGAACCGGGTCACGCCATGGCCTCCGAGATCAGGTCTTCCTCGGCCTCGGCCAGGATCATTTCACCGGCGGCGTCGCCCGGCGCCCGCTCTCGACCGATCTCCAGCATAATCGGCACGGCGAAGGGCGAGACGCGGTCCAGGCTGACGGCGCGGATATGGCCCTTCACGCGCGCCAGCATGTCGCCCAGCCTGGCCACGTCCAGCTGACCCGTGGCGGCGTCCTCGCGAGCACAGCGCAGCAGGAGGTGGTCGGGCTGGTGGCGGCGCAGGACGTCATAGATCAGGTCGGTCGAGAAGGTGACCTGCCGTCCGGACTTCTCCTGGCCCGGATGTCGCCGCTCGATCAGGCCGGAGATCAGGGCGCAGGCCTTGAAGGCGCGCTTCATCATGAAGCTCTCCTCCAGCCAGGCCTCCAGATCGTCACCCAGCATGTCCTGGTCGAACAGGTCGTCCAGATCCAGGTCGTTCATGGGCTTCAGCGACCAGACGTTCAGGGCGTAGTCATTGCACACAAAGCCCAGCGGCCCGACGCCAAGCCGGTCCAGTCGGCGGGTCAGCAGCATGGCCAAGGTGGTGTGGGCGATCCGTCCCTCAAAGGGATAGCAGACCATGTGGAAGCGCTTCCCGCGCGGGAAGGTCTCCAACAGCATCTCGGTCTCGTCGGGCAGGGCCGAGCGGACCTTTTGCCAGGCCATCCACTCCTGCACGTCAGGCGGCAGGGCCAGCCACTCGGTCTCGTCGTGCATCATCTTGCGCACGCGGCTGGCCAGATAGGTCGAGAGCGGAAACTTGGACCCGCCCCAGCTGGGCATCTTGGGATCGTCATTGGGCGCGGGGCTGACGAAGGCGTCGGCCCCGACCAGGCTGTTGAACCGCCAGACCTGGCCGGCGAAAACGAAGGTGTCCCCGGGCGCCAACTGCTCGAAATAGCCTTCCTCTGCCTCGCCGATCTTTCTTCCGCCCATGGGGCGTTTCCCGCCGCCGATCCTGACATTGACCGTGGCCGCCGAGACGATCGCGCCGACATTCATGCGGTGGCGCTGCACGGTCTGGGCGTCCCGCGCGCGCCACAGGCCGTCCTGACCCGGCACGATACGGCGGAACTTGTCATAGGATTTCAGGGCGTAGCCGCCGGTCGAGACGAAATCGACCACGGTCTCGAAGTCCTCCCACGACAGCTCTGCATAGGGGCCGGCGGTGCGGACCTCTTCGTAAAGGGCCAGCAGGGCGAAGGGTTCGGAGCAGGCGCAGCCCATGATGTGCTGGGCCAGGACGTCCAGGGTGCCGGTGCGCTCGGGCTCGCCGTCCAGGTGGTTTTCCAGGATGGCGTCGGCGGCGGCGCGGCACTCCAGCATCTCGAAGCGGTTGGCCGGGCACGAAGCATGCGCGCTTGGACTGGCTCGATCGAGCCGGTGGTTGGCCCGGCCGATCCGCTGGACCAGCCGCGAGGACGCCCTTGGGCGCGGCCAGCTGGATGACCAGGTCGACGTCGCCCCAGTCGATGCCCATGTCGAGTGTCGAGGTGCAGACCACGGCCCGCAGAGCGCCCTTGGCCATGGCCGCCTCGACCTTGCGGCGCTGCTCGGCCGACAGGCTGCCGTGGTGCAGGGCGATGGGCAGACCCTCGTCGTTCAGCTCCCACAGCTTCTGGAAGGCGAACTCGGCCTGGAAGCGGGTGTTGACGAAGACCAGGGCGGTCTTCGACGACTTGATGATCTCATACACCTCGGCCATCGCGTGCTCGGCGGTGTGGCCGGCCCAAGGGACCCGGCCGCCAGAGACCAGCACCTCGACCACGGGCTGGGCGCCGCCGGAGCCGAGGACTAGGTCGACGTCGAGTTCAGAGATCCTCCCCCTTGGGGGAGGTGGCCCGCAGGGCCGGAGGGGGAAGTGATCGCCGCGCTGGCCCCCTCCGTCGGCTCCGCCGGCCACCTCCCCCAGAGGGGGAGGATCTTCGTCGCGTTCCAGATTCACCCCCAGCCACCGCCGCACCAGCCCCGGGTCATCGACCGTCGCCGACAACCCGACCCGCCGCATCTTCGGCGCGAACAGCTGAAGCCGCGCCAGATGCAGGGCCAGCAGGTCGCCGCGCTTGGACGGCCAGATGGCGTGGGCCTCGTCGATGATCACGCAGGAGAGATCAGCGAAATATTCCCGCGCGCCTTCCCAGGCGCAGAACAGGCCCAGTTGCTCGGGCGTGGTCAGCAGGATGTCCGGCGGCTTGATCCGCTGACGGGCCTTGCGGCTCTCGCCGGTGTCGCCCGTGCGGCTCTCGGCGACGATCTTCAGCCCCATCTCGCGGATCGGGGTCATCAGATTGCGCTCGACATCCACGGCCAGGGCCTTGAGCGGCGAGATGTAGAGGGTGTGGACGCCGGCCGGGGTGTTGCGCGGCGCGCGTTCGGACAGTTCGATCAGGCTGGGCAGGAAGCCCGCCAGGGTCTTGCCGCCACCGGTGGGGGCGATCAGCAGGGCGCTGCGACCCGCCCGCGCCTTGGCCAGCATGTCCAGCTGATGGGCGCGCGGAGTCCAGCCGCGCGCGGCGAACCAGTCCTGAAAGCGGGGAGGTAGGGCGGAGGCCGCATGCATCGCTTGCGGATATAGCATGTTCTTGTTCCGTTTCCAGACGAACAGCGTTGGCCTTTGCCCGGGCGCCGGAACATTCGCCTCCCAGGCAGCAACGCTTGACGCTGCTCGTTCCGCGAGAACAATCGCCGCTGTTGCGTGGGGATGTCGTGATCTCGAAGGTGCTTGCGGTCCTTCTGGGGATGGTCGCGTTGGTCGGGGAGCCTCCCGTCCAGGCGCGCCAGGTTGCGCCGGTTTCCCCAGCAAAAGCCGCCGATGATCCCGATTTCGCCGCCCTGTTGAAGCGCGCGCGGGCCGGGGACGTATCCACCTTCGTCGATGTCGCCTTCCACTATCTCGACGCGGAGGATGACAAGCGCGACGTCGACGAGGCGTCGCGCTGGCTGTCAGCCGGCGTGGCGGCGGGGGATCCCGAGGCCATGGTCGAGCTTGGGAATCTGTATTTCGACGGCGACGGCTTTCCCGAGGATCATCGAAAGGCGCTGGACCTCTACCGCCGCGCCGCCGACCTGGGAAACCTGGACGGGATCTACAATGTCGGCGTCGTGCATGAGGGCGGCGGCGGGGTGAAGGCCAACCTCGTCGAGGCCCTGCGCTGGTACCGACGCGCGGCGGATGCGGGGTCCGAGTTCGGCATGTTCCAGGTCGCCAACGCCTATCAGCACGGGCGCGGCGTACGGACCGACCTGGGCCAGGCCATCCATTGGCTGCGCAAGGCGGTGGAGGCCGGCTCGGCCTCGGCCATGAACGACCTGGGCGCGCTCTATTCGGCGGGCGAGGGCGTGCCGCAGGACGATGTCGAGGCCCTGAAGCTGTTCACCGCCTCGGCGCGCAACGGCTCGGCCATCGCCATGGCCAATGTCGCGGTGGTGCACCACAACGGCGAGGGCGTACCGGTCGACTATGTGGAGGCCATCCGCTGGTACCAGCTGGCGGCCGAAAACGGCTACCTTCCAGCCTACTACCGGCTGGGCGCCATGTGCGAGGCGGGCGAGGGCATCCACTATGATCAGGACGTCGCGCTGGGCATGTATCGCCGGGCCGCCGAGAGCGACGATCCGGTGCTTCGGCAAAAAGCCAGGACAGCGATCGACCGGCTGGAGAACGGCGACGACGAGGATCCTCGCGCGGTGTGATCCGTTCGCATTCTGTTTCCGCCGCCAAGGTGCTAACAGACTCGCGTGACCGCCTCGCCGCCGACTCTTGATCTCGCGCCTTCACTCGTCGTCCTGCCCGGGCCCCGCGCCGGCTATGCGGATGGCGGGGGCGAAGGCCGGATGCTGCGCGCGCCCGACGCCCGCGACCTGCTGGAGCACGGCCCCGTGCTGGTCGCCCACGCGGCGATGACGGCCAAACGCCTGAACATGCATGCCCCGCCGCGCGGCGGACGATTGTTCGATGTGCTGGAACTCTACGCCTTCGTGCGCCCGGCCACCTTCTGCGCGCCGTCGGCCGTGGGCCTGGCCATGGCGCTGGGCCTGCCCGAGCCCAAGGGCGCCGCCGAGCAGGCCTCCAGCCTTCGCGTTTCGGCCGACGCCCTGCTGCGCGAGCTGTGCCTGACGCCCCAGCCGTCGCGCGAGGAAGCCCTGGCCGTCGCCGAGACCCTGGCCAAGGCAGGGGCTGGGCCTGGGGCCCGGCGGCGATCGGCGCGCTGCGCTCGGTTCCGGTCGGCAACCAGTTCCGCAGCTCGGGTCTGGACGTCTGGTCGCGCATCGTCGAATGGGAAGATCAGGCCCCGGTCGGCGAATCCGGCACGCGGCCCATCGATCCCGACCGTGTGGCCGAGCGCCTGACCGAACTGCTGCAACGCTCGGGCCTGGACGAGGTGCGCGAGGCGCAAGCCACCTTCGCCCGCGAGGCGGCCTATGCCTTCCAGCCCCGCGAACGCGAGGGCGAGCCGCGCATGATGCTGGCCGAGGCGGGCACTGGCGTCGGCAAGACCCTGGGCTATCTGGCGCCGGCCTCGCTGTGGGCTGAGGCCAACGGCCCGTCGGTGTGGATCAGCACCTATACCCGCGCCCTGCAGCGCCAGATCGAGCGCGAGAGCCAGTCGATCTATCCCGACCCCGTCGTCCGCGCCCGCAAGGCCGTGGTTCGCAAGGGCCGCGAGAACTATATCTGCCTGCTGAACTTCCAGGAACAGATCAACGGCGCCCAGCTGGGCAATGGCGACCTGATCGGCCTGGCCCTGACCGCCCGCTGGGCCCGCGCCACCCGCGACGGCGACATGACCGGCGGCGACTTTCCGGCCTGGCTGCCGACGCTGTTCTCGATCGCGCCGTCGATGCAGGCCAGCCCGGCCAACCTGGTCGACCGGCGGGGCGAGTGCGTCCATGCCGGCTGCCAGCACTATCGCATCTGCTACATCGAAAAGGCCGTGCGGGCCTCCAAGCGCGCCGACATCGTCATCGCCAACCATGCGCTGGTGCTCACCCAGGCCGCCTTTGACGGCGCCCGGGCCGCGCGGGGGCTGAAGGGCGACAACGAGACCACCGTGGTCAAGCGCGTGGTCTTCGACGAAGGCCACCACCTGTTCGACGCCGCCGACAGCGCCTTCTCGGCGGCCCTGTCGGGCGCCGAGGCGGCCGAGCTGCGCCGCTGGATCCGGGGCCCCGAGGGGCGCGGGCGGCGGGGCAGGGGGCTTGAGGCCCGGCTGCTCGACATCCTGGGTGATCGCGAGGGCGCGCGTCAGGCCCTGACCGCCGTGCTGCACGCCGCCGCCGCCCTGCCGGGCGAGGGCTGGTCGGGGCGGATCGCCCCGCCGGACGGTCAGGTCAATCCCATCGGGCCGATCGAGAACTATCTGGTCGCCGTGATCGAGCAACTTCGGGCGCGATCCAGCGATCGGGGCGGCGTGGAGCAAGGCCTGCAATGCGCGGCCCGGCCCGCGGTTGATCTGGTCCGCGAACGCGCCGGCGAGGCCGCGCGCGCGCTGGCCGGGGTCGAGGCTCCGTTACTGGCCCTGGCCCGTCAGCTGGAAGACGTACTCGACGAGGACGCCGAGCATCTGGGAACTTCGGAGAGGGCCCGCATCGAAGGCGCGCTGCGGGGCCTGGATCGCCGTGCGCGAATGACGCTGCCGGCCTGGCGCTCGATCCTCAAGGCGATCGACGAGGACGCCGAGGACGACCCTGACTTCGTCGACTGGTTCGAGGCCACCTTCCTGTATGGCCGTGTCGTCGACGCCGCCTGCCGCCGTCACTGGGTGGACCCTACCGAGCCGCTGCGGGCGGCCGTGCTTTCGCCCGCCCACGGGGTGCTGGTGACCAGCGCCACCCTGGCTGATCCTGCCCTGGAAGATCCCTTCGCTCTGGCCGAGATGCGCACGGGCGCGGCGCGGATGCCGACCTCGCCCAAGGTGCTGCGGCTGGTCTCGCCCTTCGACTACGCCAAGAACGCTCGGGCCTTCGTGGTCACCGACGTCAACAAGGAGGACGCCCGGCAGGTTTCGGCGGCGATGCGCGAGCTGTTCCTGGCGGCCGGCGGCGGCGGACTGGGCCTGTTCACCGCCATCCGGCGGCTGAAGGCCGTGCACGAGAAGATCGCCGCGCCGCTGGCCGATCAGGGCCTGGCCCTCTACGCCCAGCACGTCGACCCGCTGGAGGCCGGCGCTCTGGTCGATATCTTCCGGGCCGAGGAAGACGCCTGTCTGCTGGGCACCGACGCCATCCGGGACGGGGTGGATGTGCCGGGCCGCAGCCTGCGGCTGCTGGTCTTCGACCGCGTGCCGTGGCCGCGTCCCGACATCCTGCACAAGGCCCGCCGGGCGCGGTTCGGCGGCAAGGGCTATGACGACTCCACCGCGCGCGCCCGGATCAGCCAGGCCTTCGGCCGGCTGATCCGCCGGGCCGACGACCGGGGCGTGTTCGTGATGCTGGACGCGGCGGCGCCGACGCGGCTGTTTTCCGGCCTGCCGGAGGGCATCACGATCGAGCGCCTGTCGCTGGTCGAGGTGATCGAGGCCACCGCCGCATTTTTGTCCGAAGGTCGGGCTTAAGTCCCTGAATTCAGTATCCCTTCCGGAAAGGGTGGAGGCGCGGTGTCGCGAGTTCTTGGCATGGTGGTGGCGGTGACGCTTCTGGCGGCCGGTCAGGTCCGGGCGGATGATTTCGTTCGCAACGACTGCCGCGGCCTCGTCCAGCCCAGCACCGCCCTGCGCTTCGACACCGCCGAGCACGCCCGCTGGTACAAGCGTTTCTGGACAGGCTCGTGCGAGGATCTGAGCTTCTGCTTCCCGGGCTCGCCCAACTGGAACGATATCGTCGGCAAGCTGCTGTCGAAGGGCGGGCCGACCGAGCGCGCCAGCCTCTTGCCCAAGGCCTGTCGGCTGGGCCAGCTGATCGGACTGGACTGGTCGCGCGAGAAGAACCTCAAGCACATCCGCACGGCCGATCTGAAGGTTTTCAGCACCATGCTGGAAGCCTCGGGCGACCCCCTGCGCGGCGTAGATCTGGTCGAGGCCAAGGCGCGGACGATGGTCGCGCCGCGCTAAGGTCGCCTGCTCGACCTAAAGCCGTCGAAATTCCGCAACGATGCAGGCCTAGAAGAGCGTCGGGGCTGAGTGACGGAGTGCTTCAATGACCAGACCCGCCCATCCGACGGATCCCGCGATCGACGAGGCCGCCGCGCCGGCCGCCGCCTATTCGGCCCGCGCCCTGGCCAGGGCGGTCCGCTGGCGCACGGGTCTCTCGCAAGGTGACTTTGCGCGGGCCTTCCACATTGATCATGACCTGATCGTCGCGCTCGAGCATGGCGAGGCGCGCCCCGACGCGGCTTTCACCGCCTATCTGCGGGTGATCGACCATGCGCCCGACGTGGTGCGCGAGGCCCTGGAGCGCTCGGGGCTGTAGTCGTGAGCCTTGTCTTGGCCAGAGGCCGGATCACACGCCGTCGCCGAAGCGATGCGGCGTGTGATCGCGGATTTCGTTCTGGCTAGCCGAACTTGTATCCGCAGAGCTTGTTGCCATCGAGGTCGCGGAAATAGGCGAAATAGGCGCCCGGCATGCGCTCGCCGGGGCCGCCTTCGTCGGTGGCGCCCAGTTCAATCGCCTTGTCGTGGAACGCCTTGACCTCTTCGGTGGTGTCGAACGCGAAGCCCGCCATCGAGCCGTTGCCCACGCACGCGGCGGCGCCGTCATAGGGGCCCAGCACGCCGAACAGGCCCGTGCCCTTGCCCCGATAGAGGCGGCCGCCAGACGCGTGCTCGTGAACCGGGCTCATGCCGATCGAAGCCATCAGGGCGTCGTAGAACACCTTGGCCTCTTCCAGCTTGTTGGATCCGACCGTGAAATAATTGACCTTGGCCATGCGCATTCCTCCGCTTGTTCTTGAGCCGCGAAGCTAGCACGAGGCGGCGCGCCGACAACGCTGCCGCAAGGTCAGGGCGGGCCGTGACGCTAGGTTCCGGGTGATCTCAGCCTTGGGCCAGTTGCGCCATGACCGCCCGCCAGCCCCGCGCGTCTTCCGGCGCGGCGCGGTCCAATGCGGCTTGCAGATGGCGCGTCTGGGCGCCGGTCAATTCCGCTTCCAGCCGCTGGCCCTCGGGCGTCAGGCGCAGGTTCTTCACCCGGCGGTCCTCGGCCGCAGGAATGGCCGTGACCAGGTGCATTTCCAGCAGCTGTCGGAGGGGGGCGTTCAGCGCCTGCTTGCTGACGGCCAGCAGGTCGAGCAAGCCCCGCACCGAGACATCCGGCCGTCGGCCGATGAAGTAGAGAATGCGGTGATGCACCCGCCCCAGGCCCCGCCTTTCCAGGATCCGATCCGGACGATCGGTGAAGCCGCGATAGGCGAAATAGAAGGCCTCGATCACGTCGTGCAGGTCGTTCGGGCGATCTGGGTCAAGCATGTTGACATGATAATCGCGCCGGCTTTACGGTGTCGATAGGTCAATTGACTTGACGCTATTTGGGAGGCCATCGGCATGGCGCGCTTATCCACGCGAACGGGTGATCTGCATGCCTCGCCGGTGCGGGAGATGCTCAGCATCGCCCAGCGCCCGGGCGTGATCTCGTTCGCAGGAGGGCTGCCGTCGCCGGACAGCTTCGCGGGCCTGGATCTGCCGCCGCCGCCGCGAGACCTGCTGCAGTACGGCCCCACCGAGGGCGAGCCTGCGTTGCGCGCCAAGATCGCCGAGGAGCTGCGCGCCCTGGGCGTAGACAGTGCGCCTGACCGAGTGCTGATCCTGTCCGGGTCGCAGCAGGGTATCGATCTGGCGGCCAAGCTGGTGGTCGATCCCGGCGTGGCCCTTTCCGTGGAATCGCCGGCCTATCTGGCGGCCCTGCAGGTGTTCCGCTTCTTCGGCGCGCGGTTTCAGATCCTCGACCGGACCGATCCAGCAGCCACGTGGGGCGCCGAGCCGCCAGCCATGGCCTATGTCACGCCCACCTTCCAGAACCCCACGGGCGGGTGCTGGAGCGCGGCCGAGCGGCTGGCCCTGGCCCAGGCCTGTGACGCCCATGATGTGATCCTGTTTGAGGACGATCCCTATCGCGACCTGGTCTATGAGCCCTGCGAACGCCGGCCGGTCTGCGCCGACGTCAAGCAGGCCTCGTGGATCTATCAGGGCTCGTTCTCCAAGACCGTCGCGCCGGGTCTGCGACTGGGCTTCCTGACGGCCTCCGAGGACATTTTCCCCCTGCTGGTGCGCCTCAAGCAGGCGGCCGACCTGCACACCAACCGCCTCAGCCAGTGGATGGTTCTGCAATACCTGAACGACCCCGAGCGCGGGGCGCGGATGGAGCGGGTCGCCGCGCTGTACCGTGAAAAGCGCGATGTGTTCGACGAGGCCCTGACCCGGCATCTGGGCGGAGTCGCGACCTGGACGGTTCCGCCGGGCGGTCTGTTCTTCTGGGTGACCCTGACCGGGACCATGGATCCCGAGACCCTGTTGAAGAAGGCGCTGGAACGCGGCGTGCTGTTTACGCCGGGCAGTCACTTCCTGGCCGAGGGCGGCGGCTGCCCGGCCATCCGGCTGAACTTCAGCCTGGCCGCGCCCGAGGAGGCCGAACGCGGGCTCAGGACTCTGGGCGAGATCCTGCGCGGCTAGACGCGGCGACGTGCATTCGCGCATGTCGTTGATGCGCGCGTCAATCTGGCCCGGCCCTCTCGCTTGGCCATGACGCTAGGCTGTTCAAAGTCAGTGATTCGTCGCCGTGCGTTTTGTGCGCGCTCGCCCGCCGCAGCCTTGCCGCCTGCCGAGCTCGCACGACAATTTTTTGTTTAAGAGCGACGGAACCAAGAAGTTTCAGCGTTTATAATTCAACTTGCGTCAGGCAGGCTGTGTAAACTGCAACTTATGGACGTTCCCATGGTTGACCGGCTGTTCTTCCTGCATAATCCGAAAGCTGGCGGCACGTCAGTGGTGAGCGCTCTGCGCGCGCTGTTCAGTTACGAGCAGCAATGCCCCCGCATCGAGAACGACGCGGCCGAGCACCGTCTGCATGCCGGTCGATATGGCGCCTATGCGGGCTACAGTTTCTATGCGGGCCACTACGGGCGCGACATCCAGCAGGCGGTCGGCCCACGGATGCCCTGCGTCACCAATTTTCGCTGGCCCGTCGCCCGGATCGTTTCGCTGTATCGCTACTTCCGCTTCGTGGTCGAAATCGACGACGCCCAGAGGGCTGATCCGCGTTTCAGAGCCGTGGCGATGGCCAAGACCCTCAGCCTGGATGACTTTGTCAGCTGTGATGATCCCGCCGTCGAGATCCACACCCGCGACCACCATTTCCGCCAACTGACCGCCTCGGGTTGGTCGCTGGAGAGCGACGGTGACCTGGCCTCGGTCAAGACCTTCATCGACGCCATGCCGTGGTTCTTCGTCTGCGAGCATCCGCAGGAGTCGATGATCTGGGCCGAGACGGCCTTCCAGGGCCGGCTCGGGCCGGTGCCGCATCTGAACGAAACTGGCGCCGCCGAGGCCGCCGCCCAGCTCAGCCCCTGGGCCTATCGCGCGCTGGACGCCAAGAACCAGCGTGACCTGGCGCTGTATCGCCACGCGCTTGACGGCCTGCTGCGCGCCGTTTCACCGGCGGCCGACGCCGCCTGGGCGTCGACCGCGATGCGAATGAGCGCCTAGACGGAGCCGATATATTTGATCAGCGCGGTCATGTTCTCGATGTAGCCGCCCGTCGAGATGCCGATCTTCGGCGTGTCGGTGATGTAGGGCGAGGTGTCGGTGGCGTCGCCGACCCGGGTCTGGCTGAAGTCGCCGGGCGCTGGGGTGGGCGAGCCGTCGCCGATATAGGGATTGCTGGTCGCCTTCAGCTCGGTGGGCCACCAACCTTCGGCGTTCAGCGTGGCGATCAACGCGGCGGCCTTGTCTGGCGCGGCCGCTCCGGCGTCGGCCTTCAGCGTGCCGACATTGAGGTCGGAGACCGAGATGTCGCCCGTGGTGAAGTATTTCGGCAGGGCTTTCAGCCCGCCCTTCAGCGGCGAGTTCTGGCTGGCGACCTCTGGAGGTGTCGCCTTGAGCTTCGCGAGCCGCTTGCGCAGACCTTCCACGTTCACCGAGCGGAACGAGGAATAGTGGATCACCGTGTCGTGGGGGTTCTGGTCGGCGAAATAGCGGCCGTTGACGACATTGCTGCCGGTGCGGTGGATGTAGAGCGGCTTGCCCGTGCCGATCTCGATGAAGGTCGGGTAGGGGCGGCCCTTCTGGATTTCGGGCGTGATCTTGATGCTGTCCAGCCAGTCCAGCGCCTCGCCCAGGCGGGCCAGGAACTTGGGATCGCCGGTCAGCTCGTAGAAGTCCATGCACGCGGCGATGTTGCCGCCGGTGGTGTGGCTGGCGAAGGCTTCGGGCTCATAGGTGCGAGCGCCGGCGGGCTTCAGGTCGCTGACCTTGTGCTGCAGGCCCCAGGCCGGCTGCGGTTGCGGCTGCTGGCACAGGACGAAGCAGTCCATCGCGCGGCGGATCGGCTCCAGCACGCGTTTGTCGCCCAGCGCCTGCCAGATCATGATCAGGAACTTCAGGTTCTCGCCGGCGACATCGTCGTTGAAGGTGATGTAGCCGGTGTAGTCGGCCTTGCCGTGGTGGTGGAACTCGTCCTTCAGCGGGAAGCGCTGGGGCCAGCCGCCCACCGGGTACTGGCTGTCCAGGACGAAGGCCAGGGCCTTGTCCAGGGCCGGCTTGAACCGCTGGTCCTTCTTCTCGACATACAGGCGCAGCAGGAACTGCGAGCTCTCGGCCGTGCCGGCGTCGTCGAAGGTGGCGTTGCCGTAGTAGTGCTGGAATTCCTCGAGCCGCCAGCCGTTCTTGCCGATGGTGTCGTACCACTTTTTCAGCGAGGCCTCGCCCGCTAGGTCGCCCAGATAGTTCCAGCCGCCGGCCGGATGCTGGATGGCGATCAGGGCCTGGGCGGCCTTGCAGGCGGCCTCGTAGTAATAGGCGTCGCCGGTGGCGTGATAGGCGTCCAGGAACAGGTGGCCCATGGTGGCCGTGCCGGGCGGCTGCACCCAGATCATCGTCGGGAAGGCCTCCATCTCGCCCCAGCGGCGCGAGAAGTCGGGCAGGTAGCTCCAGACATAGCCGCCGTTATAGGCCGCCTTCTCGACCATGAAGGTCGTGGCCTTCTTCATGGTCTCCAGCGCCTGGACTCTGGTGGGCGCCTCGGCGGCGAGGGCCTTCAGCGGCGACAGGGCGCCGGCCGCGGCGAAGGCGGCGGCCGAACTGGCCATCAGGCGGCGGCGGGAGAGGGGGCTGAGCGGCATGCGGAACTCCGACGGACGATGCTCTCGCCAGATCCGGGTGATCGCGTTGGCCTGGCTCGAAACGACCGATCGGTCATTGGCCAAGGCCTTCCTGCGTATCCTCCCGGATCGGACGAGCCGATCTCGCCTGCTTATCGCGGCGAATTCTTGACCTGTTGTGACACCGGTGTCACTGCTTGGCTAGGCGGTTTTCGCGCAACGGTGTTCGATCTCGTCACCGGCTGCGACACAGGGTCGTCTTGCGGGACGATCCGTGTTCGGTGAATACCTGCAAGGCCTTTTGAGGCGACGCCGCCGCGCCCGATTGGGACGCGCGCGACGCCGTCCTGTTGGGGAACAGGACGACATCCCCGGGCGCAGTCGCGTCCGGGGATGTTTTCAAATTTCCGTGTTTTGCTGGCAATAATTTGAAATCATTGAATAAAATACTGCGTGCGTCCAGCGGTCGCATGGTGGGCAATTTTTACATTCTGTAAACATTCGCCCATGCCCACCCGCACAGACCATCTGCACGAAGCCGAACGGCTCGAACGTCAGGCCGAGATCGCCGAGAGCGCGCATGCGCGCGCCGCGCTTCGTCGGATGGCCCAGGCTTCGCGCGGCGCCGCCGCCCTGGTCGGGATGATCGAGGCCTGCGGCGACGAAGTGGTTCTCTCGCACCTTTAGGCTAGGCGTCTTCAGCCAGACATGCCGCGACACAGGCCCTGGCGAGGACCTCGGTGGCGTCGATGAACGGCACGGTCAGATCCTCGGCCTTCAGGACCAGCGGCGCCTCGGTGCAGCCCGCCACGATGGCCCGCGCGCCCTTGCCGATCAGGCGGTGAGCGAGGCCGGCCATGGCTTCGCGGGAGTCCTGTCCCAGCGCGCCCTTCTTGATGCGATACAGCAGCGCCATGAATTCGACCTGCTCGTGGTCGTCGAGCGTGACGACTTCCAGGCCCTGATGCGCGAACCGGTCGCGATAGAGGCTGAGGGCCAGGCCCGTGCCCAGCACGCCCACCTGGGTCGCGCCCGCCGCCCTGGCCGCCTGGCCCGCCGCTACCGCGATTTGGTCCAGCGCCTTCGACGCACGCGGCGACGACCTCCTCCGCATAGGCGTGGGCGGTGTTGCAGGCGATGGCCAGCACCTGCGCCCCGCCGTCGCGCAGGCCCCTGGCCATGGCTGCCAGCACGGGGCCCGGCTCAGCGTCGCCGGTGTTGCGGTCGGGGACCTGGGGATTGATGTCGACCAGCACGCGCAGATGGTCCTGCTCGCGCTGGATCGGGTGGCCGCCTGCAGCTTGGCCAGGAAGTCCAGGGTGGCGGCCGGGCCCATGCCGCCCAGAACGCCGAGCGTCTTGCTCATGGGGTCTGCCTCAGAGAAGCGCCGGTTCCAGCTGGGTATGATAGCCGAACAGGCCTTGGGCGCCGCCGGTGTGCAGGAACACGACCCGCTCGCCGGCGAAATCGCCGGCCCGCGCCCGGGCGATCAGGCCCTTCATCGCCTTGCCCGAATAGACGGGATCCAGCAGCAGGCCCTCGGTGCGCGCCGCCAGGATCAGGGCGTCGATCACGCCCTGGTCGATCAGGCCATAGCCTTCACCGACATAGTCGCAGTCGGCCACGACCGCCTCGCGCCTGACGCGGCCCGCCGCGCCGATGGTCTCGGCGGTGGCCACGGCCAGGTTGAAGACGTTCTCTTCCTGCTTGGCCTTGGGGGCACGAACGCCAAAGCCCAGGATCGGCACGTCCACCGACAGGGCCGCGAAGCCCGCGACCAGGCCCGCATGGGTGCCGGCGCTGCCGGTGGCGGTGACCAGACGGTCGATCTTCAGGTCGCGCTCGTCGGCCTGGACGATCAGTTCGCGGGCACAGTCGACATAGCCCAGGGCGCCGACGGTGTTCGAGCCGCCGCCCGGGATGATGTAGGGCTTGCCGCCGCGCCGGCGCACGGCCTCGGCGGAGGTCTCGAGTTCCGCGACCATGTCGGTTCCGCCCGGCACGAAGCGGATCGAAGCCCCCATCAGCCGATCCAGCAGCACATTGCCGGAGCCGACATAGTCATGCGCCTTCGAGCCCGTGCGCTCCTCGAGGATGACCTCATTGGCGAAGCCGTGCGCCGCCCCGGCAGCCACGGTCTGGCGCACATGGTTCGACTGCACCGCGCCCTGGGTGACCAGGGTGTCCGCCCCCTGCTCCAGCGCGTCCCCGATCAGGAATTCCAGCTTGCGGGTCTTGTTGCCGCCGCCGGCCAGACCCGTGCAGTCATCGCGCTTGATCCACAGGTCGACGCCCAGTTCGGCGCCCAGGCGGGGCAGGGGCTCCAGCGGGGTCGGGAGGTGAGCGAAGCGGGCGCGAGGGAAGCGGGCGAGGTGCATGGAGCGGTCCCTGAGTAAGGTCGCCGCTCCGTTAGCACGTTCCCAGGCCTGACGAATACGTCCGGCTCTAGGGCTCATTGGCGCGCGCCTGCGCCTCGGCGTCCAGACGCGCTCCAGCGCGGGCTTCAGCCATCGCGCGGGTCTTGGGATTATGCAGTCGTGACTTGATCAGATCGACCAGTTCATAGGGCGGAGCCTGTCCGCCGCGGGCGTCGCCCCGGATCGAGGCCGTGTCGCGCGCCGCTTCAAAATCGTACCAGCCGCGCAGGGTCTGGCACAGCGGAACGCTGATGCGCGTGCCGGTCGGGGCCTTGCGCAGGCAGATGACCCGATCCGGCTCCTTGATCAGCAGGTCGTTCAACTGATCCTCGATCGAGCGGTCCGACAGCGTGGCCGACGACGGGGGCGGCTTGGCCGACGCCTGCACGGTGACCGACTCCACCTGATCAGAAACGGCGGGCGCTTGCTGCAGCATCAGGGCGGCGATGAACATCAGGCTGACCATGAGGACGCGCCGCTCCGGAGGGGCAAGGGTTAAGTCACGCCAAGCTAGCCCAGGCCCTGTCCCGCCACAGCTTAAACTTGTGCAATCTTCCGGGTCAGAGCGCTTCGGGAATGCGTGGGGTGACATCCGAAACGTGGTATAATCACCGTGTCACAAGCACGGCCCGGCGGGCTGGATCAGGTCGTCCAGGCCTGACCTTCCACCGCCAGAAGGACCGGCTGACATTGGGAGGAAGTCATGACTCACGGGAGCCTTTTCGGCGTCGCGGTTCTGGCGGCGACAGTTCTGGGCGGCAGCGCCGCCGGAGCCTCGACCCTGGTAATCGGCGGCGGCGCGGCCAAGGACTGTTCCAACGCCGCCATCGAAGGACGGGCGGATCGAAACTCGGTCATCACCTGCACGGCGGCTTTGGAAACCGAGAACCTGACCTTCCGCGACCGGGCCCGCACCTATGTGAACCGGGGCGTGCTGCAGATGCGGCAACGCGACTTCCCCAGCGCCCGCGCCGACTTCGACGCCGCCGCCAAGATCGATCCCGAGCTGGGCGAAGCCTGGGTCAATCGCGGCGCGACCTATGTGGGCGAGGAGCGCTACAGCGAAGGCCGCGAGCAGATCGACCGGGGTCTGGCGCTGGGCGTCAAGGATCCGGAAAAGGCGTGGTTCAACCGCGCCATGGCCAATGAAGGCCTGGGTGATCTGAGCGCCGCCTATCGGGACTATTCGAAGGCCGCCGAACTCAATCCGGCCTGGGATGCGCCAAAGAACGAGCTGGCGCGTTTCACCGTCAAACGGCCCTGAGCGCTCCGCGCTCCCGGGCTTTGGTAAAGGGAGCGCGTCGATGAGCAGGATGGATTGGGTGGCGGGCGTCAGCCTGATCGCCCTGGCGTCGGCTGGCGGCGCCATGGCCCAGGACGCGGATCTGGCCTTGCGTGAACTCCGCGCCCAGAACGCCGCCGCCCAGGCGGCGGATGTCGCTCGCCAGGACCTTCTGGCGACGCAGCGCGAGATCACGGCGCGGCAGGATCAGGCGCGGACCAACTTGGTGCTGCGCGAACTCGACACGGCGCGCGCGCAACCGCCCGCCCCGGCGGGCGTTGTCGCGCCGCCGGTGGCGCCGGTCATCCCGCCTGACGCCGCCGCCAACAGTTTCGCCGCGCAGATGGACCGCATGGAGCGGCTGACGCAGGATGCGCTGGCGCGGGGCAATGCGCAGATCCGGGCCATCCGCCCGGCCAGCGACCACCAGTAGGAGCAAGGTCACCTCATGGAATGGAGAGGCGCTCGCCGAGAGGGCAATATCGAGGACCGTCGTGGCCTGGGCGGTGTGGGCCTGGCGGGCGGTGGTATTGGGGCCCTGGTGCTGGCGGCGGTCGGCTATTTCGTCTTCGGCATCGATCCGCAGACCACGTTGCAGGCTACCCAGCAGATCCAGGGCCAGGCCCAGCAGGAAGGCCAGCGCGGCCAGACCAAGGACGACAACGGCCAGTTCGTCGATGCGATCGAAACCTCCAATACCGACGTCTGGGGCCCGATCCTGGCCCGGCAGGGCGTGCGCTACACGCCGCCCGAGGCGGTGGTGCTGTATGACAACGCCACTCAAACCGGTTGCGGCACGGGGCAGTCGGCCATGGGGCCGTTCTATTGCCCCGCCGACCGCAGGGTCTATCTGGACCTCGCCTTCTGGAACGAGCTTGAGACCAAGTTCGGGGCCAAGGGTGAATTCGCCCGCGCCTACGTGATCAGCCACGAAATCGGCCACCACGTGCAGACCCTGCTGGGAACCTCCGAAGCCGCTCGCCGCCTGGGCGCGCGCGGTGAGGAAAGCGGTTCGGTGCGGCTGGAGCTGCAGGCCGACTGCTATGCCGGTGTCTGGGCCTCGCACGCCGGCGAGACCTCGAACGGCCAGATCGTCATCAATCCCGCGGACATCGAGGACGGTCTGGGCGCGGCGGCGTCGGTCGGCGACGACACCATCCAGTCGAAGACGCAGGGCCAGGTCGTGCCCGACAGCTTCACCCACGGCACCAGCGCCCAGCGCATGCGGTGGTTCACGCGCGGCTACGAGCGCGGCGATCCGGCGGTCGTGGCGATACGGCTAGAGCAGTCGCGGCTGGCAGGAGTCCTTGACCCTTACGTCAGTCAGCCTAGTGTCCCCCTGTTCACCGGGGGGTCGCTTACGCGGCTGAGATTGGGCTTTTGGCCCTGACCCGTCGAACCTGATCCGGGTCATGCCGGCGAAGGGAGGGAACGCGGTCGGGGCTTACAGTCCGTCCGTTAGAACCGACTTAGCACGCACGTCCGGGTCTCCTTATCGCTTGAGGAGCGCCCGAAGAATGAACGTCCAGACCACCATCAAGGCCGTCGCCGAGACCATCTCGACCGGCCCCATCCCCGGCTCGCGCAAGGTCTATCAGGCCGGCGAGCTGTTCCCCGATATCCGCGTGCCGTTCCGCGAGGTGGCCGTCCACCCGTCGGCCAACGAGCCGCCGGTGACGGTCTATGATCCGTCGGGCCCCTACAGCGATCCGACCGCGACCATCGACATCGAGAAGGGTCTGGAGCGCACGCGCGAAGCCTTCGTCGTGGCGCGCGGCGACGTCGAGGTGGTGGAAACGCCCCGCGAGGTGAAGCCCGAGGACAACGGCTTCGCCCAGGGCAAGCACCTGGCTCCGCAGTTCCCGGCCATCGGCCGCACCATCTATCGCGGCAAGCCGGGCCACCTGATCACCCAATACGAATACGCCAACGCCGGCAAGATCACCGCCGAGATGGAATATGTGGCCATCCGCGAGAACCTGCGCCGCGAGCAGAACGCCCCGTGCGTCCGCGACGGCGACGATTTCGGCGCTAGCATCCCCGACTTCGTGACGCCCGAGTTCGTGCGCCAGGAAGTGGCCCGCGGCCGCGCCATCATCCCGGCCAACATCAACCACGGCGAGCTGGAGCCGATGGCGATCGGCCGCAACTTCCTGGTCAAGATCAACGCCAACATCGGCAACTCGGCGGTGCGTCAGCACCGTCGCCGACGAGGTCGACAAGCTGGTCTGGGCCACCCGCTGGGGCGCCGACACGGTCATGGACCTGTCGACCGGCCGCAACATCCACAACATCCGCGACTGGATCATCCGCAACAGCCGCGTCCCGATCGGCACCGTGCCGATCTATCAGGCGCTGGAGAAGGTCAACGGCGTGGCCGAGGACCTGAACTGGGAAGTCTTCCGCGACACCCTGATCGAGCAGGCCGAGCAGGGCGTGGACTATTTCACCATCCACGCCGGCGTGCGCCTGCCGTTCATCCCGATGACCGCCAAGCGCGTCACCGGCATCGTCTCGCGCGGCGGCTCGATCATGGCCAAGTGGTGCCTGGCGCACCACAAGGAGAACTTCCTCTACGACGCGCTTCGACGAGATCTGCGAGATCATGCGCGCCTATGACGTGTCGTTCTCGCTGGGCGACGGCCTGCGTCCCGGCTCGACCGCCGACGCCAATGACGAGGCCCAGTTCGCGGAGCTGCGCACCCTGGGCGAGCTGACCAAGGTGGCCTGGAGCAAGGGCGTCCAGGTGATGATCGAAGGGCCGGGCCACGTGGCCATGCACAAGATCAAGGCCAACATGGATGAGCAGCTCAAGCACTGCCACGAGGCGCCCTTCTACACGCTTGGGCCCGCTGACCACGGACATCGCCCCTGGCTACGACCACATCACCTCCGGCGATCGGCGCGGCGATGATCGGCTGGTTCGGCACGGCGATGCTCTGCTACGTCACGCCCAAGGAGCACCTGGGCCTGCCCGACCGTGACGACGTCAAGACCGGCGTCATCACCTACAAGCTGGCCGCCCACGCGGCGGATCTCGCCAAGGGTCACCCGGGCGCCGCCGATGTGGGACGACGCGCTATCAGCCGGGCGCGGTTCGAGTTCCGCTGGGAAGACCAGTTCAACCTGGCCCTCGATCCGGAAACCGCCCGCAAGTTCCACGACGAGACCCTGCCGCAAGGAGGCGCACAAGACCGCGCACTTCTGCTCGATGTGCGGGCCCGAAGTTCTGCTCGATGAAGATCAGCCACGAGGTCCGTGAATTCGCGGCCGCTCAGGCCCCGAACGAGGCGGCGGCCCTGGGCATGGCCGAGATGAGCGAGAAGTTCCGCGAGCAGGGCTCGGAGATCTATCTGAAGACGGAGTAGGCGCGTCGCGACCTGGCCTTGATACGCGTCAAGGCCAGGTCACCGCGTTGATCGCATCCTGGGCGCCCTAAAGGAGCCCCGTGATGACAACCCGCCGCGCCCTGCTCGGCGCGCTTCCCCTGATCGGCGTGGCCAGCTGCGGGGAGGGCCGCGACGCCTATGCCGACGCCGTGGCGGCCACCTGGTCCTTGCCTCCGGCGCCGGCGGCGGGCTTGCCTGTCCAGGCGCTGATCCATGCCGCCACCCTGGCGGCGAGCGGCCATAACACTCAGCCTTGGCGGTTCACGGCCCGGGGCGCGAGCTGATCATCCAGCCGGACCTGTCGCGGCGCACGCCGGTTGTCGATCCGGACGACCATCACCTGTTCGTCAGCCTAGGCTGCGCCGCCGAGACCCTTCGTGCAAGCCGCCGCCGGCTATGGCTGGTCAGGAGAGGCGCGCTTCATCGATCCGTCCCAGGGCGTGGCCGTCAGCCTTTCGCCCCGGCGGGCCGCAGAGGGGCTCCTGTCTGCGGCGATCGCCCACCGCGCTTCGCACGCGAGGCGACTACGATCCGCGTCCCGTCGCCAGCGAGACCCTGCGCGCCCTGGCCGCCACCGCCGGACCGGACGTCGCCCTCAGCCTGATCACCGAGCGCGCCGGCCTCAATCAACTGACCGACCTGATCGTCGAGGGGGACGGCGCCCAGCTGGGCGATCCGGCCTTCCGGCGTGAACTGGTGTCCTGGATTCGCTTCGACGCTGCCGAAGCCCTGGCCCGCCGCGATGGATTGTTCACTGGCGCCTCTGGCAATCCCAACATCCCTCGGTGGATCGGGGCGCCCTTGTTCGACACGCTGTTCACCGCCAAGGGTTCGGCCGAGAAGATCGCCCGTCCGATGTCCCAGACCGCTGGGGCCGCAGTGTTCACCGGTCCCTCCAATGATCCGGCCGGATGGGTCGCGGCCGGTCGCGCCTTCACCCGCTTCGCCCTGACCGCCACCGCTCGGGGGTTGAAGCTGGCCTTCCTGAACCAGCCCGTCGAGGATCGGCCCGCCCGGGGGCGACTGGCGGCCTGGCTGGGCGCGCCCGACAGACGCCCCGATCTGGTGGTGCGGTTCGGGGCGGGGGCGGCCCTGCCTCGGTCCCTGCGCCGGCCGGTCTCCGCTGTGCTGACGGTCTGAGCGCCGCTGCGGTCCGAAATTTTCGCGCGCTGTTGTCGGAACCCGCCGCGCCCATACGTTCTAGTCTCGTCAACAAAGACAGGGAGGATGTCTCATGGCTTATGTCGATGGTTTCGTGCTCGCCGTTCCGAAGGCCAATATCGAGGCCTACAAGGAGATGGCTCGCCTGGGCGGCAAGGTCTGGATGGAGCACGGCGCGCTGTCCTACGTCGAGACGATCGGCGACGACACGCCCTATGGCGAACTCACCTCGTTCCCGCGCGCCGTTCAGGCCACCGATGACGAGGTCGTGGTCTTTTCGTGGATCACCTATGCGGACCGGGCCCACCGCGATGCGGTGATGACCAAGGTGATGGCCGACGAGCGCCTGAAATCCTACATGGAAAACATGCCCTTCGACGGCAAGCGGATGATCTTCGGCGGCTTCGAAGCGTTCCTGGAGTTGTAGAGATTTCGCGCATATTCTCGTTATGCGATAGTCGCGCTTAGTTTTTGGAGCGCGACCTTGCCGACCATACTGATTGTTGCGGGCCCAAATGGCGCGGGTAAGACAACTTTCGCGACACGCTGGATCAATGCCAGCGGGCCGAACTACGTCTTTGCCAATGCCGATGAGATTGCTCGGCGTTTGACCGAACCTGCGCTCTCCTCGACGGAGCGCGACATGCGCGCAGGGCGTGTCATGCTGGAAAGTCTAGACGCTTACATCAGCGAACGCGCGGACATCGTTCTGGAAACAACCCTGTCCAGTCGGCTCTATGCCCGGCGCATCCCTCAATGGCGCGAGGCCCGATACAGCGTCGTGCCGATCTATGTGCGACTGCCGGATGTCGAGGCGTCGATATCCCGTGTCGCGCACCGGGTCAGCATGGGCGGTCATCCCGTACCGGAGATTGACCTGCGTCGACGCTTTCAGCGCAGTCTCGCCAATCTGGAAATCTACAAGACACTGGTCGATCGTTGGGAGGTCTGGGAAAGTGGCGATGGAACGACTACCTTGATCGATAGGAGTTCGTCATGAGCAAGACGCCAGATCCCGAAAGCATCGCTAAGGCCATGCGAGACGCCGCCTGGATCGCGACCCATGGCACGCGTGAAGAGCGCTCCGGAAAATTCATCGCCTCCAAGCCGGTGACAGACGTCATCCGACCCACAAAAAGAAGCGCGGCCGCTCAGCGTTGAGTGACCGCGCCAGCCGTACTCAGTAGAAGAACCGCTCCTCGACGATCTTGCCGTCCTTGATCGTGTAGAGGCCGACCTCGTCCATGGTGACGCGCTCGCCGCTCGATTTCGGCGTGATGTCCATCTTGAAGCCGACCACGAACTGGTCGCCGTTGATATAAGGGCCGGTCACCTCGGCGCCGTGGACCTCGTGATTGGCGGCCCACCATTCGCCCTTGCCGTGGACGGCGGCCTTGCCCTGGATGCGGGCCATGTCGCCCGGCCCCGCTTCGAGGCTGACCACGTCATCGGCCCAGTATTTCTCGCCGGGCGTGTTGAAGTCACCGGACTTGCACAGAGCCACGAGGTCGGCGGCGATCTCTTGAATGGTCATGGGATATCTCCTGGAGGGGGCTGTTGAGGCCCCGACCATCATCCGCCTTTCGGCGCCGGGCAAGGCTTGTTGTTTCCGTTTTGTTCGCGCCTGTGCGGGTTGCTGACATGAGCTGTCAGCAGGGACGCGACAAGCGGATCCGCGCTAGGATCACGGCATGAGTCACGCCCCGTTCCCCGGCTTCGCCGCCGCCGATCTCGCCTTTCTGACGGACCTTTCCGCCCACAACGATCGAGAGTGGTTCACCGCCAATCGCGCGCCCTTTGACGAGGGGCTGAAGCCCACCCTGGTGGCCCTGATCCTGGCGCTTAACGAGACGCTCGAGGCCAGGGGACTGCCGCTGGCGGGGCATCCCAAGAACACGGTGTTCCGCATCCATCGGGATGTGCGGTTCTCCAAGGACAAGAAGCCCTACAAGACCCACGTCTCGGCCACCCTGACCCGCGACGGCCAGAAGATGTCGCCCGGCATGCTGTATGTGCACATCGAGCCGGAGGGCGGTACGAAGCCGGCCTTCGATCCCGAGACGATCGACCCGCTGGACCCGAGCACCTTTCCGCCGGCCGATGACGGCGACAGCAGCAGCTATGCCGGTCAGGGACCCTTTGCGGCGGCGGGGTTCTATCTGTCGGAGCGGCCCCACATCGACGCCTTCCGTCGGTCCATCGTCGCCGATCCCAAGGGTTGGGCCTCGGTCGAGGCGGCGCTGGGCGCGGCCGGTTTGACGCTGGAGCCGGGCGAGCCGACCAAGCGGATGCCCAAGGGCTTCGAGGATCAGGCTGGCGGCCCGCTCGAGGCCGCCGTGAAACGCACCCGCTGGCTGGTCCGCCGGCCGCTGACAGGAGGCGAGATCGGCGGCGCCGACCTGCCCGGGCTCATCACCGGCTTCGTCGCCGACGCCCGGCCACTGCTGGACTTCGGCTGGAAGGCGCTTCGGCCCTAGTCCGCGATATCGCCGGCGCCGTGCGACATTTGCGCCCTGGGGTCGTGAACACCCTCTTAAGCTGTCGAGCGCACGCTCAAGGCCAGACCCGGTCCGTCCTGAACTCCAAAGACCGGGCGGGAGGACGCCATGTCGTCGAGCGTGACATCCAGCACCCGTCGTCGGGGGCTTGACCATTTCGAACCCGAGGATGTCGATCCCCAGGTGCAGCGCCGGCTGCGCGGCACGCTTGAGCAGATCGACTATACCGCGTTCGCCTCCAACAAGGCGCTGATCGGACAGACCCTGGGCCATATCGACGCCAGCCAGTTCCAGCACATGGCGGTGGCGGCGGCCCATGCCCGCGCCCAGTGGGTGGCCGCGGCTGTGGCCATGACCGAAACCTCCCACGCGCCCGCTCCCGAGCAGATCACGAAGCTGGCCCAGATGCGCGCCGCCTATGAGGAGCTGGTCGAGGCCTATGAGGCGCTGCGGCGCATGGTCGAGCGCGGCTACATCACCTTCCGCCCGAGCTCTCCGCCCAGTTAGCGCCATATATACCCGGATAATATTTGACTCCTGAATATATCCGGGTAGAAAGCCCGGACAGGAGGCTCCGATGAATGGACGCAAGGCGCTGGTGCGCGACTATCGGGACCGCAAGGTCCAGGCCGGAGTGTATGCCGTACGCTGCGCGGCCAGCGGCGAGGTCTGGGTGGGCGGCACGCCCGACCTGGCCACCCGCCAGAGCGGCGTCTGGTTCACGCTTCGACACGGCTCGCACACCGAAAAGAGCCTTCAGGCCGCCTGGACCGCCCATGGCGAGGCGGCGTTCAGCTTCGAAGCCCTGGAAGTGATCGACGACGAGGACCTGGGTCCCCTGGGGCGCTCGTCGCTGCTGAAGGATCGTCGCGCGGCCTGGATCCAGGATTTGGGCGCCAAGGGGCTGAACCGATGAGCGAGACCTTCGTGGTGTTCGACGGCGTCACGCGCGTGGCGGCGGGGTCGAGGCTCGAGGCCGCCCTGGCGGCGCAGGCGCGGTGCGGCGCGGTGCTGATCTTCGATCCGGAAGGCCGACAGGTGGACTTCGATCTGACCGGCGGTCCGGCGGACCTGTCCGCGCGGTTGGCGCCGGCCCCTGAACCGGAAGAGGCTCCGCGCGGCCGTGGCCGACCCAAGCTGGGCGTCACGCCGCGCGAGGTCACCCTGCTGCCTCGGCACTGGGACTGGCTGGCCGGCCAGCCGGGCGGCGCGTCGGTGGCCCTGCGCAAGCTGGTGGAGGCGGCCCGACGCGAAAGCGAGGCGCCCGATCGCATGCGGCGGGCGCGTGAGGCGACCTATCGTTTCGCCAATGCGGTGGCCGGGGATCTTCCAGACTATGAGGCGGCGATCCGCGCCCTGTTCGCGGGGCAGCGGGCAGCGTTCGAGGAGACCATAGCCGCCTGGCCGGCGGATATCGTGGACCAGGTCAGGGTGTTCGCGGCGGAGGCCTGGGGCTAGGACGCGGCGCGCTTGGGCTGCAGCAGGTCCCAGCGATTGCCGTGCAGGTCCTCGAACACCGCCACGCTGCCATAGGCCTCGTGGCGAGGCTCCTCCAGGAAACGCACGCCGGCCGCGCTCATGCGGGCGTGGTCGCCGGCGAAGTCGTCGGTGTGCAGGAACAGCCAGACCCGGCCGCCGCCCTGGTCGCCGATGCGCTCGGCCTGGCGCGGCGCGCTGGCCTTGGCCAGCAGCAGGCGCGATCCGGTGTCGCCGCGCGGCGACACCACCACCCAGCGCTTGTCCGGACCCATGGCGGTGTCCTCGACCAGGGTGAAGCCCAGCTTGCCGACATAGAAGCCGATGGCCTCGTCATAGTCGGCGACCAGCAGGGAAACGAGGGCGATGGACTGGGTCATGGGGACTCGCGCGGCGCTTGAGAGTCTTCCCATAGCACGGGCGGCGGGCTCTAGCGGCCGAACAGCTTCAGCAGATAGGCGCTGCCGGAATTGGCGATGGCCAGGGACTTGATAGCCAGTTGCTGCTTGATCTGCAGGGCCTGAAGCTTGGTGGATTCCCGGGCCATGTCGGCGTCGACAAGGCGTCCGACCGAGGTTTCCAGGGTGTCCTGCAGCTTGTCGACGAAGCTGATGTGGGTTTCGAGGGCGAAGGACCCGGTGCCCAGCCGGGCGAGGGCGGAGGTGACGTTCTCGATCGCCGAACCCATCGCCTTCAGGTCGTTGCCGGTGACCGGCGTGGTCAGCAGGTCGGCGCGCATCCCCGACAGGGCCGCGCCGCCGGTCGAGAGGTCAACATGGTCGATGTCGACGGTATTGCTGGCATTGGCGTTGGCCAGGGCGCGGATCTGGCCCACGGCGCCCGACGAGATCAGGTTCACGCCGTTGAAGTCGGCCGACGCCACCGTGCGGTCGATCTGGCGACGCAGCGAAAGGTAGTCCTGATTGAGCGCCGCCAGGCTGCTGGTGGACAGGCTGGTGTCGGCCGCCGCCAGCATCTTCTCCCTCATCTTCGAGAGAAGATCGGTGACCGTCTCGCCCGCCGACATGGCCACGTCGGTGATCGAGCGGCCGCGCTGCAGGGAGTCGCGGACGGCGTCGAGCGAGCGGGCCTCGGCGCGCTGGGTCTGGGCGATGGCCCAGACGGCGGGATTGTCCTTGGGGCTGGAAATGGCCAGGCCGGTGCTGATGCGGCGCAGCGTCGTGTCGAGGTCGCGGTTGATCGCCGACAGCGATTGCAGGGCGATCATGGCCCCGGCATTGGTGTTGACGCTATTGAGCGACATCGTAAGCGCGCTTCCGAAGGCGCGTTTTGCGCCTGGGCGGCAGCTTTAGCCCAATAGCGTTAGCACTCCGTTCATCTGCACGAAAAATCGGGCCGCGCGCCGGATCAGCCGCCGCTATAGCCGCCAATGATCGGCAGCACCTCGCCGGTGATGTAGCTGGCGGTCTGGGGCGAGGCGAGGAAGACATAGGCCGGCGCGATCTCTTCGGGTTGCGCCGGGCGACGCATGGGCGTCTTGCCGCCGAACTCCGCGACCTGCGGACCCAGCTTGTCGGCGGGGTTCAGGGGCGTCCAGACGGGGCCGGGGGCCACCGCGTTGACCCGGATGCCCTTGTCGATCAGGTGCGTGGCCAGCGACCGCGTGAAGGCGTGGATGCCGCCCTTGGTGGTCGAATAGTCCAGCAGGTCCTTGTTGCCGAGCAGGCCGGTCACCGAGCCGGTGTTGATGATCGCCCCGCCGGGCGGAATGACCTTCACCGCCGCCTGGGCCATGTGGAAATAGCCGTAGAGGTTGGTCTTCATCGTGCGGTCGAAGTGCTCTTCGGTGATGTCCTCGAAGGCTATGACGTGCTCCTGGAAGGCGGCGTTGTTGACCAGGATGTCCAGCTTGCCCAGGCTCTTCAGCGTCGCGTTGACGGCGGCCCTGGCATAGGCCGGATCGGCGACATCGCCGGGCAGCAGGATCGCCTTGCGCCCTTCGGCCTCGACGGCGGCCTTGGTCTCCAGGGCGTCGCTTTCCTCGTCCAGATAGCCGATGGCGACATCGCAGCCCTCACGGGCGAACAGCACCGCCACGGCCCGGCCGATGCCGCTGTCGGCGCCGGTGATCAGGGCCACCTTGTCCTTCAGCTTGCCCGAGCCCTTGTAGAATGGCGCGTCATACATCGGAGCGGGATCCAGGCGGGACTCGAAGCCGGGCTTGAGCTGGTGCTGCTCGGGAAAGGGCGGGGCAGGGTAGACGCGCGCGCCCGCCTGCATGGCGGGCTTGTCGTCGTCCGACGGCTTGAAGGAGCGCTCTTCCCTGGCGTCCAGCGGCGCCTGGATCTCGCGCTCGGCGTCGGCGACCTTGGCGGCGTCGCGCTCGAATTGCGGGGTCTGGGTCGTGGCCATGGCGCATCTCCGAAAGGCTGAGACCCGAAAACCACTCGCGGCGAGGGATGTTCCCCCCGAGTCGGAAGCGGCCTTGCCGCGAGCGGCGCCTTGGGTCACCTTGCCGGCCCTTTTGAAAGACCCCTGCCCATGCCCCGCCCTGCGGCTGCTCCGGCGCCGCGCGGCGCCCTCCAGGCCGACCTGATCGAGCTGTTGCGGCTGTCGGGACCGGTGGTGCTGTCGCGCCTGGGCATCATGGTGATGGGTCTTACCGACGCCATCGTCGTTGGCCGCCATTCGGCCGAGCAGCTGGGCTTCCACGCCATGGCCTGGGCGCCGTCGTCGGTGTTCGTGACCATGACCGTCGGTCTGCTGGTCGGGGTTCAGGTGATGGCCTCGCGCGCCCTGGGCGCCGGCAGGCCGCACGAGACCGGCGCCGTGCTGCGGCGGGGCCTGGTCTATGGCCTGTGGATCGGCGTCGCCTCGGCGGTGGGGCTGGCGGTGCTGGGCCCGCCGCTGCTGCACGCGGTGCACCTGCCCAAGGCCCTGGCCGATGGCGCGACCGCGCCCCTGATCGTCTTCTCGCTGTCCCTGCCGCTGTATGCGGTGAGCGTGGTGCTGAGTTTCTGGCTGGAAGGCCTGTCGCGGCCGGGGCCGGTGACCATCGCTATGTGGGTGGCCAATCTGCTGAACCTTGCGGTGAACCTTGTCTTGGTGCCGGGGACCTTCGGCCTGCCGGCCCTGGGCGCGGTCGGCGGCGCCTGGGCGACCTTCGTGGCGCGCTTCGCCCTGGTCTTGATGCTGGGCGTCCATGTGCTGCGGCTCAAGGACGCCCGCGCCCTGGGCGTGTTCGACAAGCCGGCGCTCGACCGTCCGGCGTCGATCGAGCAAAGGCGGATCGGCTATGGGGCGGGAGCCTCCAACTTCTTCGAGGTCGCGGCCTTCGCCGGCATGAGCCTGGTCGCAGGCTGGGTCGGCGGTCTGTCGGTGGCGGCCTGGGCGGTGGTGATCAATGTGGCGGCGGTGATCTTCATGATCCCGCTGGGCATCTCCACGGCCACCTCGGTGCAGGTGGGCCGGGCCTTTGGCTCGCGCGATCCCGCCGGCATGACCCGCGCCGGCTGGGTGGCGTTCGGCGCGACGGCGGTGATCGGACTGATCGCGGCCGCACTGCTGTTTCCGCTGCGGCATCTTGTAGGCGCGGCCTACACCGCCGACCCTCACGCCCTGGCGATCATCGCCCCGGCCTTGGCCCTGACCTGCCTGTTCCTGGCCCCTGACGCCGTACAGGTGGTGGCGGCCCAGGCCCTCAGGGCCCGGGGCGAGGTCTGGATTCCAGCCATGACCCATCTGATCAGCTATGGGGCGATCATGGGGCCGCTGGCCTGGTGGCTGGCCCTGCCGATGGGCATGGGCGTCAATGGCATCGTCTGGGCGGTGGTCGTGACCAGCTTCGTCTCGATGGCGTTCCTGCTGGGGCGTTTCCGGATGCTGGACCGGCGGGATCTGGTCCGCGCGGGCTCCGCCGCCTGAAACCGCTCTTTTACCGTGTAACGCTGTTCGTTGCCGGTTGAACCCTAAGCGCGCGCGTGATCTCGTACGCACGCACGAGCAGAAAAACAGTTCAGGAAACGTCCATGAGCACCTTCAGCGAAGCCTACGGCAAGGCGCGCGACACGCTTCAGACAAAGAAATACTCCAAGGATTGGCAGGCTTTCATCGACACCGAAGCCAAGCTCAAGCTGGTGCTGGGAGTCGATTGTCCGGACGTGAATCACGGCGACTCGCTCGACAAGCTGCGCAGCCGGCTGGAGAAGGCCGCCCGGGGTGGCATCAAGGGCTTCCTGATCGGCAGCGGTCTGGACGACGTGATCATCGCGGCCTCCAAGGAAGACGACAAGGACACCCGCATCGCCGACAAGGCCGCCAGCCTGAAGATGCTCAAGCATCTGTATCTTCAGCGAAAGATCGGCTCGCAGGACATCTGGATCTACTCGCCGCCGAAAAGCTACAAGAAGTGGGTCTTCGACGAGATCAAGGGCGACGACCGGTCCAGCAAGAGCAAGCTGACCCAGGAAAAGGAGGTCTACTCCGCCGGCGAGCGCATCGTGATGTGCGACGCCCTGCAGGAAGCCGCCGCCTGGTGCCAGAAGGTCGGGGTCAAGCTGGCCGACGGCTCTGCAGACGCCCTGGTGCGCGACTGGTTCATGGACTCCGCCGCCACCCCCCAGAATATGACTGAGGCCCTGGACACCCTGAAGTCCGGCTTCAAGGCCCTCGACAACGCCTGTCGCTCGGGACAGCTGGTGTTCTCCGACGAGCCCGGCGACCGCAACAACGGCGGCTGGAAGGACTGGGCCTTCGTCTACAAGAGCGAGGCGATGAAGGTGCTCTATCTGCAGGGCGCGTTCATCAAGGCCGGCAATTCCGGCAACAAGACCATGTGCGCCCTGACCATCATCCACGAGCTGACGCACAAGCTGCTCAACACCAACGACCACAAGTATGACTATGCGGGCCTCAAGCCCTCGGCGGCCTTCCCGTTCGCCAAGGCGCTGGATAACGCCGACACCTGGGGGTATTTCGCCGCCGATGTCGCCGGGATGCTGTCGAAGTCGGACCGCACGCGCGTGCTGGCGTGACCGGCCCGTCGAAGAAGCGGGAAGGGCCGGTCTTCGCCAAGCCTGTGATCCACAACGGCGTCAAGTATGAGGCCATCCTGTGGTGCGAACCGACCCATGGCTCGGACCCGCTGCCGGACGTCGGCGGCGGCTATCTGCTGGCCATGGATGCGGGCACCGGCGCGGAGCTGTGGCGCACCAAGCTTTATGACATTCGCTATGACCCCGACATGGAGCGCGACAAGCAGGACGTCTATGTCGAGCGCCTGTCTCTGAACCTCACGCGCACCAAGCTCAAAGCCGTCGACGAGCGCGGGCGCAAATACGCCGTCGACCTGAAGTCTCACGCCCTGTTGCCGGCGTGAGACGGGGCTCGTTCGCCGCCAGCCTGGTCTCGGTCAGCCTGATCCTGGGCGGCGCGTTGTCGGCGACGGCCTGCGCTTCGGTGTCGCCCGCGCAGGCCGGTCCGTCCAAGAAGCGCGGCCCGCCGCCGGTGGTCGCTCCGGTCTCGGCCAAGGGCGTGATCTACGAAGCCGTGGTCTGGGGAACCCAGCGCGGCCTGGATCAGAACGGCGGCTATGTCGCCGCCAAGGACAAGGCCACGGGCCGCGAGCTGTGGGTGGCCAAGGTCTATACCCCGCCCCGCGACCCCGAGATGGAGGCCGACAAGCAGGACCTTTTCATCAAGTCGCTGAAGCTGGTCGAGCGCGGCGCGGCGCTGCTGGTGGAGGATGAGCGCGGCGGGCGGTATCGGCTGGACCTGACGACGCGGGTGGCTGCGCCGCTTTAGGCGGGCGCGGAATAGCAGTTCATCATCAGTCCTCGGTAGAAGGCGGGGGGCCGCCAAAGCCGAGAGTTTCGAGCGGCAGCAATCCGCATGAGTGCGCCCAAGCGTCAGCCGTAGGGCTCGCGTCACAGGCGCTGCGGCTAACAAACGGCTGTCTCGCGCCAGCAGCAGATATTGGCTTGCCTCCGCCCAACGTTCGGCATCCACCTGCTCATTTACAGCTTGGCCTTGATTTCGTCCGAGCATTGCCAGCCAATCCAACCTGGGGATGTTGGGGGGCGGTCTATGTCCGAGTTCAAGAACGTCGATGCAACGCGTGCGCTTCAGGCCTCGGAGCAAGCTCGAAGTGGCAATTTGCGCAGCATGAGATCATGGGGTCACGAGCGGCTCGTCAAGGTGGTGCGCCGCGGAGATGTCCTGGAGACGATAAGGAACTACGTAACGCTCGATACGCATATCGAGGGTCACACACCGAAAGAGATTGAAGACATTCTGGGCCTGAGACTCGGCGAGCTGAATCTCGGCGCTGATATCTACAAGCTAAATCGCCTTCCAACGATCAGCGAGTTCCTACCGCGTGGCTACAGCCATCTTGTCGATGGTCTTGAGCTAGCGGATCCGTCCGCTAGGGAGGATAGTCATGGGTATCGCGTCGGGAAGTTCGCTTGGCAGATCACGCTGCTCAACGACATTCCAGTCACGCGGATCCGAGTCTTGTTCCCGGGAGACGTTTTTAAACTCGGTGTCTACCCGAGCCTCAGGCACCTCTATCCGGCGAACCTGAAGGACTAGCTGAGCGTCATCAGACCGCGCGGTTTAGGGAGCTTTCCCAAGTGGTCGGCTACTGGCTGATGGTGCTGAAAGCTGAGTTTGCAAGCGGTGCACCTGCGCCAGTTCAAGCGCAAGGCCGGGCCTTTAGCCGAGCATCGCTGGTGGTCGGCGACCGAGCTGCGGTCCACGACCGAGCAGGTCTGGCCGGAAAACCTGCCGGACCTCCTGGCGGATGCGGGGGTCTGGGCTTAGACGCCCGCGCCCAGGATCCAGCCTTCTTCAGCCTGCGCCGCCGCGAGCACCTCATCCGAGGCCTTCGGGCCGACGAACAGCGCCGCCAGCTTGCCGGCCTCGTCCAGCTTGGCGAAGTGTTCGGCCAGGGCGCGCACCTGGGCCAGGTCCTTGACCTCACCGGGGCCGGGGACCGTCTTGAGCAGCGACGGATAGACCTCGGCCATCACCACCAGAACGCCTTCAAGATCGGCTTCGGTCAGGGCCTTGAAGCCCGTCTCGAACGGCCACACCCGAGCGGCGTCGCCACGCGCGTCCTTCAGCCGGCGCGCGGCCGGAATGCCGACGATCGCCTGACCGCCGACCGAGCCGTTGTAATAGAGCTTCCAGATCGAGTGGGCGCCCTTGGCGGCCTCGTCAGCGTAACGGTACTCGGGCAGGTCATCGGGACCGTGCTCGCGCGTGCGCTTGGGCTGCAGGGTGGTCAGGGTGTCCCGAGGGGGGCAGCCCCAGAACGGGAACGGGCCGCCGGTCAGGCGCCGGTTGATCTCCGAGCCGACGCCGAAGCGGTTGTTGGTGTTGTCGGCCTTGTCCTTGACCATCTTGGCCAGCTGGTCCCAGACCGCGCGCCACGGATGCTCGCCCGGCAGGCTCAGCGCGCCGGCGAAGCCGCGCGGGAAGCCCAGCGGGAAGTCGAAACCCACCAGGGCCCGCTCGCCGCGCTTCTTGAAGTCGTCGAGAATGGCCGCCAGCTTGGTCTCGGCCTCCTGACGGGTGGCCGGATTGAAGGACTCGAAATTCAGGCGGAAGCGCACGTCGCGCTTGAGCACGCCGATCCACACGGAGTCCGCGCCGGTGGTCGGCTTGGCGGCCGCGCTCCAGTCGACGATCACATAGGCGCTGAAAAGGCGCGACACGGCAGGCTCCGTCGGAAACGAACGAAGCCGCGCTTCTACTCCGCCCGGGCCGCAAGGGCCAGCGGGCGTTCGCCTCTAGAGCGTATTAGGCCGCTGTAATCAGGCGGCCGTCTTCTCGGCGGCCTGATCAGCCTGCTGCACCGAGCGGGCCTCGCGGGCGAACCAGCGGGCGGGCGCTTCACAGGCCGGACCCAGGGCCGCGCGGACGATGGCCGGCGGGCGGCGCTCTTCGGGGGTCATGAACAGGCCATTGGCCTTGACCCGCAGACCGGCGGCCTTGTGGGCGCCCAGCATGGTCAGCGGCACGGCCAGGATCAGCGCCGGCGAGGCTCGGCGCGGTGCCGGTCAGCAGGTCGGGCGTGAACCAGAACAGGCCCGCCAGCACGCAGCCGGTGACGGTGATCCAGCCCATGGCCCGGAAGGCTTCCTTGCCGGTCACCTTGTCGGCGTCGCGGCGCTGGGTGGCCCAGCCGCCGACCTTGCCGGCCAGGATCTCGATCAGGGCGCGGGTCTGGGTGAACATCAGCATGGGGGCGACCAGGGCCGAGAGCAGCATCTCGACGCCTAGGCCGGCCATGATGCGGCGACGGCCGCCGAAACCCTTGATCTCATGCGGACGCGAGAACACCAGGATCGAGCCCAGGATCTTGGGGCCGAACAGCAGAACGAAGGTGATGATCATCGCCCAGGCGGTGGCCTGGATCTCACGCCAGTCGATCAGGGCGTGCGCGGCGGCCTGCAGGTCGGCCATGGTGAAGGCCGCCTTCTTCAGCGACGGCATCAGCAGGCGCGAGACGACGCCGGCCGACAGGGCCATGAACCACAGGGGCGACAGCACATAGCTTAGCACGCCGATGACCAGGTGCATGCGCGACAGCCAGTGCAGGCCGGGCAGGGCGACCAGCGGGATGTGCTGCACATTGCCACGGCACCAGCGGCGGTCGCGGGTGGCGAAGTCGAGCAGGTTGGAGGGGCTCTCTTCGTACGAGCCTTCCAGATAGGGAGCCAGGTGGACGCTCCAGCCGCCGCGACGCAGCAGGGCGCTCTCCAGGGCGTCGTGGCTCATCACCTCGCCGCCGAACGGCTTGGGGCCATCCAGCGAGGGCAGGCCGCATGTTTCGGCGAAGGCGCGGGTGCGGACGATGGCGTTATGGCCCCAGAACGAGCTCTCGCTGCCCGACCACCAGGCCAGACCCGTCCAGGCGACGCGGCCATACAGGCGCGTGGCGAACTGCAGGGTGCGGGCGAAGATGGTCTGGCCGTTGATCAGCATCGGCATGGTCTGGATCAGACCCGCGCCGGGGTGGCGTTCCATGGCGTCGGCCAGGCGCACCATGGCGTCGCCGGTCATCAGACTGTCGGCGTCCAGCACCAGCATGTGCTCGTAGGCGCTGCCCCAGCGGGCCACCCAGTCAGCGATGTTGCCGGCCTTGCGGCCCTTGTTTTCCTGACGGACGCGGTAATAGACGGCGCTGTTGGCCTCGCGGCGGAAGCGGGCGAAGCAGGCCTGCTCGGCTAGGGCCACGGCGGCGTCGCGCGTGTCGCTGAGGATGAAGATGTCGAAGGCGCGGCTGTTGCCGGTCTCGGCCAGCGAGGCGTCCATGGCGCGCAGGCGGGCGAAGACGGCGGTGGCGTCCTCGTTGTGCACGGGCATCAGGATGGCGGTGCGGGCGCGCAGCTTGGGCGTCGGCTTGGCGCTGTCGATGCCCAGCGGATCCTTGGGCTTGCCCAGCAGGATCACGAAGCCGGCGACGGCGGTGCAGAACCACAGCGAGAGTGCCGTGAACAGCGGAGCCAGCAGCACCAGGCAGATGAATTCCAGCCGGGTGACGCCGCCCAGGGCGATGGTGTCGAACGTGGCCTTCCAGCCGGCCACGCCCATGAAGGCGGTGGCCAGGAAGACGGTCCAGCGGCGGACGGTCGTGTTGGCGACCACCTCGGTGGCCCGACGCGCGCCGCCCTGCCAGAACGACAGCGGCTGCACCGGCATGGCCAGCGGAGCCTCGACCGGGATTTCGACCGTGTCGCGGCGTTGGATCGTCGGATCGAAGGCGACGCTGGTCGAGGTGCGCAGGTCGAAGAGGGCGGAGCGGTCGCTCATGTCGTCATCGTCTCGATCTGTCCGGCCGCGACCGGGCTGCTCCGACCTTATCGCCGCAGGAGGTTCGCGCTTCACGCTTGGCCGGCTGTCCGCTAGGGATCAGCTTTCGGGGCGGGTGACGAATTCATGACGGTCGATTTCCGACGTGGAGAGCCGCCGGTCCTCCTAGAGTAAAACTTCGATCACGAATTCGCTACCAGAAATCACGTCTATTTCGCGGTTGCGGCAATAAAGCTGGGAACGTTAGGGCGCGAGCCCTGGTCGCCCGATTGGGGAATTTCTATAACTTGATGAAAAGTAAGACGATTGTCGTGATTTTCGCAGCCCTGACGCTGGCTGCGTGTGGTCCCGGAAAGCAGGACACGCCCCGTGAGCAGCCTCGCGTCGAGGCCGTCAAACCGTCCGGAACGCTGCCGAACTACGACTCGGTGGGCGTGATTTCGTCATTGAACGGTCAGGTTCTCACGCTCGATCACGACGGCGCGAGCGCGGCGGCGCTGGTGCCGGGCCGCGATGACTTCATCGTCCACGCCGACCTTCTGGCCGAGGCCCCGATCACGCCGGGCGCTCGTGTGGCGTTCAGTTTCCATCGCACCAGCGACGGGCTGGAGCTGACGGCGCTCAAAGCCCGGTAGATCCTCCAGCTAGCCTTCAAAAATAGCTTGTCATCCCCGAAGCCTCGCAGAGGCTATCCGGGACCCAGGGGCAACCGCATTGCCGCAGCCCCTGGGTCCCGGCTCTCCGCTTCGCTGCGGCCGGGATGACAAGATTATTGTGATCGGCGAGGCGCTTAGCCCAGCTTCACCAGCATCTTGCCCATGTTCTCGCCCGCGAAGAGCTTGATGAAGGCGTCGGGCGCGCGCTCGATGCCGTCCTCGACGGTCTCTTTCCAGGTGATCTTGCCGGCCTTGATCCACTCGGCCATGTCCTTGGCGAACTCGGGATAGAGGTCGTAGTGGTTGGAGACGATGAAGCCCTCCAGCCGCAGGCTCTTGCCCACCGCCTGGATGATGTTGGACGGGCCGGTCGGCGTTCCGGTCTCGTTGTATTGCGAGATCATCCCGCACAGCGCCATGCGGGCGAACGGACGGGCCGAATTGATGGCGGCTTCGAGATGCACGCCGCCGACGTTCTCGAAATAGACGTCGATCCCCTTGGGCGCGGCCTTGGCCAGTTCGGCCACCACATCGGGCGTGGCCTTGTAGTCGATGACGTGGTCGACGCCGATCGACTTGAGGAACGCCACCTTTTCGGGGCCGCCGGCCGAGCCGATCACCGTGTGGCCCTTCAGCTTGGCGATCTGGCAGACGATCGAGCCCACGGCGCCGGCGGCGGCGGAGACGAACACCACGTCGCCGTCCTTCAGGGCCGCGATGCGCAGCAGGCCGACATAGGCGGTCATGCCGGTCATGCCCAGCACGCCCAGGAAGGTCTGTGGCGGCAGGCCGTGGGTGTCGATCTTGGTCAGGGCGCCCATGCCGGCGGCGACCAGGGCCTTGGGCGAGCAGTTGAAGGCCTCACGCCAGCCGAACATCGAGTTGACGATGTCGCCGACCGCATAGTCGGGATCGTTTGAGGCGGTGATCTCACCGATCGCGCCGCCCTGCATCGCCTTGCCCAGCTCGAACGGCGGCGAATAGCTTTTGCGGTCATACATGCGGCCGCGCATGTAGGGGTCGACCGACATCCACAGGTTCTTGACCTGCACCTCGCCGGGGCCGGGCGCGGCCACCTCGACGGTCGCGAGGTCGAAGTCGGCATGGGTGGGAACGCCGACGGGGCGGTTCTTCAGGCGGATTTCACGCGATGTGGTCATGGAAGGCTTCCCTGTACGTTTCTAATTTAAACGCTTGTTTAGCGCGTCATCGCCTCCGGCTCCAGCGCTTCCGGGCGGGAGCGAAGCGGTTTAGACAACGGGCATGACCCAAGCGATCCCCAAGGCCTCCATCCTGAAAGCCGGCGTCGTCGGCGCGGGCGTGTTCGGCGGCTATCACGCCAAGAAGTATGTCGAGCTGCCCGGCGTTGAGCTGGTCGGTGTGTTCGACATCGATATCGCCCGGGCCAGGGCGCTGGCCGAGCCGTTGGGCGCGACCGCCTATGACGACATGGCCGCCTTCCTGGCCGCCGTCGACGTGGTCACCGTCGCCACCCCGGCGGTCCACCACGCCCAGGCGGCGCTGGCGGCGCTGAAGGCGGGCAAGCCGGTCTATTCCGAAAAGCCGCTGGCGGTGACGCCTGAGGACGCCGACGCCATGGTCGCCGCGGCGATGAAGGCCGGCGTGCCGCTGGCCTGCGGTCATCAGGAGCGGGTGGTGTTCCAGGCCATGGGCCTGCTGGACATTCCCGAGCAACCGCTGCGCCTGGAAGCCGTGCGGCGGGGCACGCCCTCGGATCGCAATCTGGACGTCTCGGTGGTTCTGGACCTGATGATCCACGACATCGACCTGGCCCTGGCCCTGTGCGAAGCCCAGCCAATGACGGTGGACGGCGAGGGCGGCATCACCCGTTCGGAATCACTCGACTGGGTGAAGGTGGAAGCCATGTTTGAGAACGGCTTCACCGCCGTGTTCGACGCCTCGCGCGTCGCGCAGGCCCGCGAGCGGACCATGAAGGTGGTCTATCCGTCGGGCGAGGTCGAGATCGACTTCCTGGCTCGCACCTTCCGCAACACCACCCCGTTCCCGCTGATCGAGGACTTCACCGAAACCCCGGCCGGCAAGGACCCCCTGGGCCAGAGCGTGGCCGGCTTCCTGGCGGCGGTGCGGGGCGAGACCCCACGACCTGTGGTGACGGGTGAGGAGGCGGCGAGGGCTCTGGATCTGGCTCTGGCCGTGGAGCAGGCGGCCGGCGGCTAAAATATTTCCTCAGGCGTCGTAATGACGGCTGTTCAGCCTCACCCTGTGGTATAGTTGAGGGGTTGCGCGCTGAAGTTGTTGTATCGACTTCCGCGCCCTTCGACCAATATGGCTTTCGCTTCGCGAGCCTCTTGGCGTGCGTGAAGGGCCGTTGATGGCCGAAGACCAGATGTCTGTTCTACCCACCGGGTCAGAACTCGCTTTCGCGCTTATCGAATCATCACAGGCGGCGGCGCTGTTGCTGGACGAAAGCCTGACCGTGGTCGCGGCCAGCACGTCGTTTCTGCGGACGTTCAGGCTGAAGGTCGAAGACGTCGTTGGGCGCGCCGCGCTGGAGATCGGCGCGGGCGAATGGGCCGTGCCGCAACTTCGCTCGTTGCTCAACGCCACGGCCTCGGGCGCGGCGGCGATCGACGCCTACGAAATGGATCTGAAGGCCGAGGCGGGCCAGCACCGTCGCCTCGTGCTGCACGCCCAGAAACTGGAATACGGTCTGGCCGACGCGCCGATCCGGATCCTGCTGACCATCACCGACGTCACGGCGGCGCGGGGCGTGGAAAAGCTCAAGGACCAACTGCTGCAGGACAAGGCCATCGCCTTGCAGGAGGTTCAGCACCGGGTCGCCAACAGCCTGCAGATCATCGCCAGCGTCATTCTCCAGAGCGCCCGCAAGGTGAAGTCCGAAGAGAGCCGCGATCATCTTCGCGACGCCCATAACCGGGTGATGTCCGTGGCCGCGCTTCAGCAACAGCTGTCGACGTCGCGGATCGGGGATGTGGAGCTGCAGCCCTATTTCAAGCAGCTGTGCGACAGTCTCGGCGCCTCGATGATCCAGGATCACGACCAGGTCAGCCTGGTCACCGACATCGACGACAGCGTAGTCGAGGCCAACACGTCGATCAGCCTGGGCCTGCTGGTCACCGAACTGGTGATCAACGGGCTCAAGCACGCGTTTCCGGACGGTCGAAAGGGCAAGATCGTCGTGGGCTATCATAGCGACGCCGCCGGATGGACGCTGTGCGTCATGGACGACGGCGTCGGCATGCCCACCGACCCCGACGCCGCCAAGCCGGGCCTGGGGACCAGCATCGTCCAGGCCCTGGCCAAGCAAATGCAGAGCGTCGTCGAAGTCGTCGACAACGCGCCGGGCACCAAGGTGTCCGTCATCTGCACGGCGGCGGATCGGCTGAAGGCCCAGCCGGCGGTCTGACGCGGGGCAGGGCTTTTACGGCCAACGCCGCAGGCCCCCTCCTGACCTGCTGCGCAGGTCGTCCTCCCCCGTAGGGGGAAGATGGGATCCGCGCCCTTCATCTTCCCCCTCCGGGGGAAGACGGTCGCGAAGCGACCCGTAGGGGGCAAGTACGGGGATAGACGGCGCCCAATCCCCGTTCTTCTGACAACAAAACCTAACCCGATCAACAGCTTGTAAAATAGTTGATCGCGCCAATCCTCCGCGCTCAAACCGCCCGCATAATCGATCTCACCCAAGAGCAAGGGAAGGGACGTCGGCCGGCGACCTGATGGGCTCTGGGTGTGATCGAGCGGGAAGCTCAATCGATGGCGGGAGGGGCGTCTTGCGCTCTGGGCCGTCAACCTCGTTGTTCTCTGGGGGCGGTCGGCCGAGGAAAACTAAAACGACGTGACCTCGAGGGTCGAACGAGCAGCAGGCGGGTCCGGAAGGATCAGCGGTCCGGGCGGGAAACGCTATCCCGTCCGCCCGTCGGAGGCTTCAAGGCGGCGAGGCCCCAACAGGGCTCGAGCGCCGCGCGCTTTCGCCAGAACGGTCACGCGGAGCGTTCGTCTTCGTCGAAACGGTATTTGTCTAACTCACATCCGGGCGAGGCCCGGACGCTCCGCGACCCTTCCCATCACCATCGCAGCGAAAGCGCGAGGTCGCTGACACTTGCCCCCTACGGACCGCTATCGCGGTCGTCTTCCCCCGTAGGGGGAAGATGAGGTCGGCGCGTTTCATCTTCCCCCTCCGGGGGAAGACGGCTGCGCAGCAGCCCGTAGGGGGCAAGTGCGGGTTCGATCATGCGCCGCCGGGCCTTGTTCGCGAACGGCTCGCAATGAAATTCGACTTCAAGCGCGCGTGCGGGCAAAAATTGAGCGTCAAACCCTTCCGTCGCGCCGCCGCGTGGGCTAATCCCACCGCTCTTCATTCTAAAGGGCGTGCGCCATGACCAGGAAACCCGACGGAAGCTGGGACAAGTCCAAACTGCCGAGCCGGCACGTGACCGAAGGTCCGTCGCGCGCGCCGCACCGCTCCTACTATTACGCCATGGGCCTTGGCACCCGCGAGATCGCCCAGCCCTTCGTGGGCGTGGCGCTCGTGCTGGAACGAGGCGGCGCCCGTGCAACACCGCCCTGATGCGCCAGGCGCACGCGGTGTCCAAGGGCGTCAAGGCGGCCGGCGGCACCCCGCGCGAGTTCTGCACCATCACCGTGACCGACGGCATCGCCATGGGCCATGAGGGCATGCGCTCCTCGCTGGTCAGCCGCGACTGCATCGCCGACTCGGTGGAACTGACCATGCGCGGCCACGGCTATGACGCCCTGGTCGGCGTCGCCGGCTGCGACAAGAGCCTGCCGGGCATGATGATGGCCATGCTGCGCCTGAACGTGCCGTCGGTGTTCCTGTACGGCGGTTCGATCCTGCCCGGTCGCTGGCACGGCAAGGACGTCACCGTGGTCGACGTCTTCGAGGGCGTGGGCATGCACTCGGCCGGCAAGATGACACTGGACGACCTCTGCGACCTGGAAACCCATGCCTGTCCGTCGGACGGCGCGTGCGGCGGCCAGTTCACCGCCAACACCATGGCCTGCGTGTCGGAAGCCATCGGCCTGGCCCTGCCGCTGTCGGCCTCGCTGCCGGCTCCGTATCTGAGCCGCGACGAATACGCCGTGGCTTCGGGCGAGGCGGTGATGCGCCTGATCGAGACCAATCTGCGTCCGCGCGACATCTGCACCCGCAAGGCGTTCGAGAACGCCGCCGTCGTCGTGGCGGCCACCGGCGGCTCGACCAATGGCGGTCTGCACCTACCGGCCATGGCCCATGAGTGCGGCATTGAATTCACGCTGCGCGACGTGGCCGAGATCTTCAAGCGCACGCCTTACCTCGCCGACCTGAAGCCGGGCGGCCAGTATGTGGCCAAGGACATGGGCGAGGCCGGCGGCATGCCGGTGCTGCTCAAGACGCTGCTGGAAGGCGGCTTCATCCACGGCGACTGCATGACGGTGACCGGCAAGACCATCGCCGAGAACCTCAAGGACGTGAAATGGCGCGACGACCAGGTGGTGATCCGCCCGGTCTCCAACCCGCTGTCGCCCACGGGCGGCGTCGTGGGCCTGTGGGGCTCGCTGGCTCCGGACGGCGCGATCGTCAAGGTGGCCGGCATGACCTCGCACCGCAGCCATCGCGGTCCGGCCCGCTGCTTCGAGGGCGAAGACGCCTGTTTCGCCGCCGTCGAGGCCGGCGACTATCAGGACGGCGACGTTCTGGTCATCCGCTATGAAGGCCCCAAGGGCGGCCCGGGCATGCGCGAAATGCTGTCGACCACGGCGGCCCTGGCCGGCCAGGGTCGCGGCGACAAGGTGGCCCTGATCACCGACGGCCGTTTCTCGGGCGGCACACGCGGCCTGTGCATCGGTCACGTGGGCCCAGAGGCCCAGGCCGGTGGTCCGATCGCCCTGATCCGGGACGGCGACATCATCAATATCGACGCCGACGCCGGGATCCTGGATCTGGAAGTCGAGCCCGAGGTGCTGGCCCGCCGCAAGGCCGCCGACGTCGCCAAGACCAACTACAACAGCGGCGCCATCTGGAAGTTCGCCCAACTCGTCGGTCCGGCCCATCTGGGCGCGACCACCCATCCGGGCGCGGATGGCGAGACCCACATCTACGCGGACCTGTAGAAGGAGGGGCCATGCCTCACGCGGCCTGGCCCATCGATCCGGGGATGATCGTCCCGTTTCTGGCGGCGATCATCCTCATCGAACTGACCCCCCGGGCCCAACATGGCCTATCTGGCGGCGCTGTCGGCCGCCCATGGTCGGCGCGCCGGTCTGATCGCCATGGCGGGCGTCACCTGCGGCCTGCTGGTCTATATGCTGGCGGCGGTGTTCGGACTGACCGAGGTCTTCCGGCTCTATCGCCCTCTGTATGAGGCGCTGCGCTGGTCGGGCGCGGCCTATCTGCTGTGGATGGCCTGGGACGCCTGGCGTTCGTCCAGCCAGGCCGAGACGGCGGACGTTCTGACGCCCGCGAGCTGGGTGCTGTTTCGGCGCGGCCTGCTGGCCAACCTGCTCAATCCCAAGGCGGCGCTGTTCTACGTCACCCTGCTGCCGGGCTTCATCAAGGCCGACCATGCCGGGCCAAGGACCCAGGCGCTGATCCTGGGGGCGCTGCACGTGCTGATCAGCATCGTGATCCATGCCTCCATCGTGCTGTCGGCCGACCGCGCGGCCAGTCTGCTGGATCGCGCTCGAGGCCAGCGCTGGATCTCGCGCGGGCTGGCCGTGGCCCTGCTTCTCGTGGCGATCTGGGTTGTCTGGGAAACCCGTCAGCGCACCTAGTGGCGGCGTTTCCGCTCGGTCTTGCGGGCCTGATAGTCATTGGCCACCTCGAAATCGCTGGCCGGCACAAGACGACGTTCCAGCGACAGGGCGTCGGGTTCAGGCGGGCCGGGCGGCAGTTCCAGCACCGCAGCGCGAGGGCGGAGCACCTGCACGCCCGACGGGCCGGAGGTGCGGACCAGATAGGCGGCGGTCTCGTCTTGGCTGACCACGCCGTTGCGGTCGGTGTCGGCGGGCGACAGCACCAGCCGGACCGGAGCCTGGGCGGCGAGAGCGGGCGCGGCGATCATGGCGGCCAGGCAAGATCCCAAGACAAGGCGCATCGGCGATCCATCCCCACAACACGGTTGGGCAAACCCTAGGCCCGCTCCGCCTAGTCGTCCAGATCGAAGGGCAGGTCTTCCTGGTCGGAGCGGGGCTCCCGCCGTGCCTTGGAGATCGGCTTGAACACCGGCGCGGCCGGGGATCGGGATCCCAGGGCGGCTCGTCAAAGGGCAGTTCGCTCTCGACCTCGTCGAAATCATCGTCCAGCGGCGGCATGGTCGCCCTGGAAGATGGCTCCGGGCGAGGTTCGGGCCTGGACTCCGGAGGGGGCGGGGGAGGCGGGGGCGGAGGCGCGGCGGCCTCCGGCCGGGGACGCGGCGCTTGCGGACGGCGCACGATCGCCTCGCACCGCGCCAGCCAGCGATTGGCCTCCTGCACGGCGTCGGCGGGCGAGCGGCTCTCGCGGCGCTGCTCGTCGCCGGGGGTCCACAGGTCAAGGTCGAAGTCAGGATGGCGCGGATCGTCGAAGATCAGGCGCAGGGTGACCTTGGCGGCCTGCGGCGCCACGTGATCGACCGCGCGGCGGGCCTCGCCCCGGAAGACGCGCCCGGCCACCTGACCGTCGACCAGCAGTTCGGCGCCCATCACCTCGTCGATGCGATAGATCAGGCACCACGCCCCGCTGTCCCAGGCCACGGCGGCCAGGCCCGTGTCGAAGGAGAAGCCCGCGCCACGGCCCCGGCCACGGGCCAGGATCACCACCTCGGGCGCGCCGCGCAGCACATGGCGCAGGGCCCGGCGAATGCGCCGGTCCTCGTCCATGAACCAGATGGCCGCGCTGCCCAGGAACGTCACCGCCGAACCGGCGATGGCGACAAGCAACAGGAGACGGGCGAGTTCGCTCATGGGCGCCGAGGCTAACGAGAGTCCCGGCGGTGCGACAGGGGTCAAGGCTGCGACTTGGCGTCCTTGGCGCAGGGCGTGTTGGGCTGATCGTCCAGGGAAAGCTGGAGCGCTCGTCGCCGGCGGGCGTCGGTGGTGCTCATGAAGGCCGTTACCGGACGACCGGCGATCGTGACGCAGAGAAGTTCCTGCCGGAACCTCGCCTTGCCGTCGGGCGTGACCGTCTGACTATCGGTCAGGGGACGCAACGGCCCCTCGGCGGCCAGCAATTCCAGCACCATGGCGCGCAGCGCCTCGGCGTTGCCCTGTTCGACGCTGGTGTAGCAGCCGGGACCAACGAGATGGCTGTCGGACAGGGTGACGCGGCCCGCCCCGGTCATGCGATAGACCCCGCGCTTCTTGTCGATCAACACCAGGAAATGATTGGGACTGTCGGCCAGACGCAGGCCGGCCCGTGTCGCGGCCAGACAACCGTGCACCAGAGCATACCGCGCTGACTCTGTCGGCGAGATCAGGGCGGCATAGGGCGGCGTCGGACTGGGCGGCGCGGTGGGCGCGGTCGCGGCGGCGGCGATCAGAAGCGCGGCGAGGAGCATGCAAACACCTCGGTGTGAGCGTTCGCCTACTCAATCAGAGAGCGTTTCGCTCGTCTAGAGGTTCAGCTCCGCCACGACGGGAACGTGATCCGACGGCTTTTCCTTGTCGCGCTCGTCGCGATGGATGACCACGGTGTCCAGTTTGTCGCTGGCCTGAGGCGACAGCAGCAGGTGGTCGATGCGGATGCCCAGATTGCGGGGCCAGGCGCCGGCCTGATAGTCCCAGAACGTATAGCCGCCCGGCGCGCCGTCGGCCTGCATGTAGGCGTCGCTGAACCCCAGGTTCTTGAGTGCCCGGAAGGCGGCGCGGCTCTCGGGCTGGAACAGGGCGTCGCCCAGCCAGGCTTCGGGATTGGCCACGTCCTCGGCTTCCGGGATGACGTTGTAATCGCCCAGGATGATCAGGGGCTCTTCATAGGCCAGCAGCGCCTTGGCATGGGCGTGCAGGCGGCGCATCCACGAGAGCTTGTAGTCGAACTTCTCGGTGCCCAGCGGATTGCCGTTGGGCAGATAGATTCCGCAGACCCGGATGGGTGTGGGCGACGCGATCACCGCCTCGATATAGCGCGCCTGCTCGTCGACCTCGTCTTCGCCCAGGAAGGGCAGGCCCTTGCGGACGTCCTCCAGAGGGTACTTCGACAGAAGGGCGACGCCGTTATAGGTCTTCTGGCCATGGACGGCGACGTTGTAACCCAGGCGCTCGAAAGCCTCGGTCGGGAACTTTTCGTCGACACATTTGATTTCCTGCAGCACGGCCACTTCGGGCGCCTGCGCCTCGAACCAGGCCAACACGCCTTCGAGGCGAGCGTTGACGGAATTGACGTTCCAGGTGGCGATACGCATTGACGGCTCCAGATAGCGCGCGGAAGGCTAGGGCGCATGACGACCACGCTCAAGCCGCGCTTCAAGATTTCGGATCGCGGACAGCTTATCGCTCTGGTTCTGCTGACCCTGGCGTGGCTGGTGGCGGCGGTGATCGGCGCGGTGCTGGCGATCTTCTCGCCGATGGTGTTCGACGGCGCGGGGAATCTGCGCAATCCGCTGGCGTGGCTGGGCTTCGTGCTGGGCGCGCTGTTCTGGGTGGTCTGCGTGCTCAGCCCGCTGGTCGGCTGGATCCAGTGGCGCAAGGGACGGCGAACCGAGACCTGGGCGGCGATGGCCGCGCCCGTCGCCTGGGGCGCCGCGACGCTGACCGTCCTGCAGTTGGTGCCGCGCAGATGGAGAAGCTGACGCCGCAGCCGCAGCTGGAGGCCGCGTTCGGGTTGCGCACCCGGAACTCCGCGCCCGCCAGCTCATCGACGAAATCGATCTCCGAGCCCTTCAGCAGGACCATGGACATCTCGTCGATCAGGGCGGCCGCGCCGTCGCGCTCGATTCTCAGGTCGTCGGCCTCGGCCGACTGGACCAGATCGAAGCGATACTGGAAGCCCGAGCATCCGCCCCCGTCCACCGCGACGCGCAGCATGACAGGATGACCCTCGGTCTGACCGATGGCGTGGATGCGGCGGGCCGCGTTGGGGGAAAGCGTTATGGTTGGTTCGGTCATGGCTGTGGAAAACTCATCCTTGGCCTATATGAGGATATCCGCGCCCCAACGGAAGGGGCGATAGCCGAGAGCCGTACATGTCGTCTTCTCCTTACCTTGTCGCACGCGCCCCGTATGCCGAAGATCCGGCCAAGTCGCGCGGGCGTCGCTTCAAGGAAGACGACAGCCGCACGCGCACGCCCTTCGCCCGCGACCGCGACCGGATCATCCATAATTCGGCTTTCCGCCGGCTGAAGGAAAAGACCCAGGTCTTCGTGGCGCACGAGGGCGACAATTTCCGCACCCGCCTGACCCATTCTCTGGAAGTGGCGCAGGTGGCGCGTTCGCTGGCCACGGCCCTGGGGCTGGATTCCGACCTGGCCGACCATCGCCCTGGGCCAGACATCGGCCACCCGCCGTTCGGTCACGCCGGCGAGGATGAGCTTCAGGCCAAGATGGGCCGTTCGGCGCGCCTGATCCGCAATGTCCAGACGTTCCGCGTGGTGACCGAGCTGGAGCAGCGCTATCCCAGCTTCCTGGGCCTGAACCTCACCTGGGAAACCCTGGAAGGTATCATCAAGCACAACGGCCCGGTGACCGAGAAGCTGGGCAAGCCCTCCTGGAAGGCCATCGCCAAGTACGACTCCGAGTATCATCTGGGTCTGGACACCTGGGCTTCGGCCGAGGCCCAGGTCGCCGCCCTGGCCGACGACATCGCCTATAATAACCACGACGTCGACGACGGCGTGCAGGCCGGCCTGTTCACCCTGGACGAACTGATGGACGTGCCGCTGATCGGCCCGATCCTGTTCGCGGTGAAGAGCGAGTGGCCCGACCTGGACGCGCACCTGACCCGCCTCGAGGCCGTCAGGCGGATGATCGGCGCCATGGTCGACGATGTCATGGGCGAGACCCTGCAGCGGGCAGCCGCCACCGGCGTCCAGACCGCCGATCAGGTTCGCGGCCTGGATCACGCCCTGGTCGCCTTCTCGCCGGACATGGCCGAGGATCTGGCGCGGTTGCGGCAGTTCCTGCACACGCGCATGTACCGCCACTGGCGCGTCAATCGCACCCGAAGCCAAGCGCGCCGTATTCTCGCCGAGATGTTCGACTTGTTCTTGAAGGAGCCGGACGTCCTGCCAACCGTCTGGTTCGAGAAGTCGCAGAACCGCGACGAGGCCGGACGCGCGCGGGTGGTCTGCGACTACATCGCGGGCATGACCGACCGTTTCGCCATCGAGGAACACAGGAAGCTGTTCCATCTCGACGTCTGGAACTAGCGTCCCGGCTTCGGGGCGGGCGTCCATCCATCGAGACGCGAAAGCTCGACGTCATCACAACTGTATCGGGGCGGATGGTTATGGCGGACCCGTCCCTTCGGTAAACTAAGGTCGCGTGCGTGTGATTCGGCGGGTCGAGCCGCGTGCGTTGTAGTCTGGAGCCTAATCGCAATGTCCGATCCTCACCGCGGCGCCTATACGCCGCCGACCGATGCGCCGCTGTCGTTCGACGCGCGTCAGCCGGTGCGCGGTTCCCGCCCGCTGCCCATGACCCTGATCATCAGCGCGGTTGTGCTGCTGACCCTCGTGGTCGCGGTGGTGATGATCTATCGCGGCGGCGTTCGCGGTCCCAACGAGCCGCCCCGCACCGTGGGTTCGCAGGTCGCCGAGCTGAAAACGGCCCCGCCGCCGGGCAGCCAGCCCAGCGACCCCGCCGCCGGCCTGCAGATCTACAAGAACGAGGAATCGGCTCCGTCGCCGACCTACGCCGCCCAGCCCGAGACGCCGCTGCCGCGTCCGGCCGCGCCGATCGACGCCAGGCCGCTGGAGACCCCGGCCCTGCCGGCCGCTGAGACCCGGCCCGCCCAGGTCGCCACCGCCGTTCCGCCCAAGCCGGTGGCGGCAAGCCTGCGCCGACCATCGAGACCCTGGCCACCGCCGCCATCGCGCCCCGGCCTGTCGCCGCCAAGCCGGTCGTCGTCGCGACGGCCACGACAACAGCGCCCAAGCCCGTCGCCTCGACCGGCGGTTCGGCGATGGTGCAGATCGGCGCCCTGTCTTCGCCCGCCCTGGCCGACAAGGCCTGGAGCGACGCCGCCCGTCTGGCCCCCGGCCTGGCCGCCGGCAAGGGCAAGAAGGTCGAGGCGATCGACAAGAACGGCACCACGCTCTACCGCACCTCGGTGACCCGGTTGCTGGCCGCAGATCCGCCAGGCGATGAGCGATCTCGGCGCGACGAAGTCCTGCTTCGTCGATGAGCGGCCCTCGCCGCGATCCTCGGCTCGCCGGCCTGACCCCGACGCGCGAGGAAGAGGACTTCTTCCGGCACGTGAAGCCCTGGGGCTTCATCCTGTTCAAGCGCAACATCGACACGCCCCAGCAGACCCTGGCCCTGACCCAGGCCCTGCGCGACATCGTTGGCCGGCCGGACGCGCCCATCCTGATCGACCAGGAGGGCGGCCGCGTCGCCCGCCTGCAGCCTCCGCACTGGAAACGCTATCCGCCCGGCCGCGCCTATGGCGAGCTGGTGGCCAATGACCCGCTGGTGGCCCGTGAGGTCACCCGTTTGGGCGCTCGCCTGATCGCCCATGACCTGCGGGCGATCGGCGTCAATGTCGACTGCGTGCCGGTGCTGGACGTGCCCGACCCCAAGGGTCACGAGATCATCGGCGGCCGCCTGCCTACGGCGACGCGCCCCGAGCCAGAGTGGCCGCCCTGGTGTTCGCGCTCGCCGCCGAGCGGCCTGCTGGCCGGCGGCGTGCTGCCGATCATCAAGCACATTCCCGGCCACGGCCGCGCCATGAGCGACAGCCATCTGGACCTGCCGGTGGTCAAGGCCAAGCTGGCCGAGCTGGACGCCCGTGACTTTGCGCCGTTCCGCGTGCTGTCCGACATGCCGATGGCGATGACGGCGCACGTTGTCTACACCGCCATCGACCGCAAGCGTCCGGCCACCACCTCGCGCAAGGCGATCAAGAAAATCATCCGCGAATCCATCGGCTTCGACGGGCTTCTGATGAGCGACGACCTGTCGATGAAGGCGCTGTCGGGCGACTTCCGGCAGCGCGCCAAGGACAGTCTGTCGGCCGGTTGCGACGTCGTCCTGCATTGCAATGGCGACATGGCCGAGATGAAGGCCGTGATGTCCGGCGTCGGCGGTCTGTCCAAGGAAGCCCGCCGCCGGTCGCAGGCGGTGATGAACCGGCTGGTCAAGGTGGTCGAGCCCTTCGATGTGGCTGAAGCCCGGGCGCGCTTTGATGCGGCCTTCGACGGACGCTTTGCGTGACGACGGGCTTCCAGCCCACGCTCGACTTCGAGGCCGCCAACGAGGCGGCGGAAGACGGCGCGGCGCTGGTCATCGACATCGACGGCTACGAAGGGCCGCTGCACGTGCTGCTGGCCCTGGCGCGCAGTCAGAAGGTCGACCTGCTGCAACTGTCGATCACCAAGCTGGCCGAGCAGTACCTTGCCTTTGTTCAGCAGGCGCGGCGGGTGCGGTTTTCGCTGGCCGCCGACTATCTGGTGATGGCCGCCTGGCTGGCCTATCTGAAATCCCGCCTGCTGCTGCCCAAGCCGGAACGGGCCAAGGGCGAGGAGCCGCCGGCCGAGGAGATGGCGGCGCAGTTGGCCTTTCGCCTGGCCAAGCTGGACGTCATGCGCAAGGCCGTCGAGGCCCTGAAGGAGCGCTCGGTGCTTGGCCGCGAGCGTCTTCATGCCGCGGCGACCCCGAGGCCGGTGCGGATCGTCCTGTCAGCGCGGCTGGAGGGCGACCTCTACGGCCTGATGAGCGCCTACCATCACCCAGCGCAAGAAGAGCACAGCCGCCACTACGCCCCGCGTCCGCCCACGGCCTATCCGCTGGAAGACGCCCGCGACCGCCTGCGCTCCCTGCTGCCCAGGATGGACGACTGGATCACCCTGTCGACCGTCGCGCCGATCGAACGCTATCTGGAGGTGGACGATGGTCCGTCTCCGGCCTCCTATCTGGCCTCGACCCTGTCGGCGTCGCTGGAGCTGGTGAAGGAGGGCGTGCTGGAGGCGCGGCAGATGGAGGCGTTCTCCGATATCTATCTGCGCACCCGGGCCGAGCCGCCTGAACCCGAATTCGAGCTGGAACCGCTGGCGTGACGATCGACCCCCTCCACACTGAACGCTGCATCGAGGCGCTGCTGTTCGCCGCCGCCGAGCCGCTCAGCGATATGGATCTTGCCAAGCGCCTGCCCGAGGGCGCCGACATCCGGGCTGGGATCGCGGCGCTGGTTCAGCGCTATGCGGGCCGGCGGGATCGAGCTGGTCTGTGTGGCCGGCAGCTGGCGCTTCCAGACCGCCGCCGACCTGGCCTTCCTGATGACCGAGGAGCGCGAGGAGCCCCGCCGGCTGTCGAAAGCGGCCCAGGAAACCCTAGCGATCATCGCCTATCACCAGCCCGTCACCCGGGCCGAGATCGAGGCCGTGCGCGGCGTGCAGGCCAGCCGGGGCACGATCGACGTGCTGCTGGAGCTGGGCCTGGTGCGGATGCGCGGCCGTCGCCGCACGCCGGGCCGCCCGGTGACGTTCGGCACCACCGACGCCTTCCTCGAGCACTATGGCCTGGCGACGCTGTCGGACCTGCCGGGCGTGACCGAGATGAAGGCCGCCGGCTTGCTGGAGATGAACCTGCCGCCGGGCTTCTCGGTGCCCGATCCGCTGGGCCTGCGTCCGGGCGAGGAGGAGGATCCGCTGGACGATGGCGACGAGGCTCCCGAGTTCGCCCAGGACTTCCTGGGAGAGCCGGGCTGAAACAGCGGGCAGGACGCCCTTGGCTCCGCGCCTCGCGACCGCCTATATTGTATGAGAGATTGTAACGACACGCCGCAGCGGCTAATGGGCCGCTGTCGCAAGGAGCACCGTCGCTATGGGTAGCATGAGCTGGATTCACTGGGTGATCGTGATCGCGGTCGTAGCCCTGCTCTTTGGCGGTCGCGGCAAGCTGTCGGGAATCATGGGCGACGCGGCCAAGGGCATCAAGGCGTTCAAGGACGGCCTGAAGGACGACACCTCCGACGAGGTTGCGGCCAACAAGTCGACCGGCGCCCTGCCGCGCACCAAGGCCGAAGAAGAAGATCTGCGTAAGTCGTAAGAACCTGCGGGCGCGCGGGCGGAACCCGTCGCGCGCGTCCCATCCACTTCGCGGCGACGGACCCCGGTCCGAACCGTTCTAAGGCGCGTCCATGCTTCCTGATATCGGCGGCACAGAACTTCTGGTCATCGCTGCGGTCGCCCTGATCGTGGTCGGGCCGAAGGATCTCCCGGTGCTGCTCCGCAAGCTCGGCCAGTTTGTCGCGCGGATGCGCGGCATGGCGTCTGAGTTCCGCGCCAGCTTTGACGAAATGGCCCGCCAATCCGAGCTCGACGACCTGCGCAAGGAGGTCGAGGCTATGCGTTCGGGCCAGTACGCTTCGCCGCTGCGCGAAGCCGCCGAGCAGGCCAAGGACGTCGGCGTCGACCAGGTCTTCGCCGACATCGACGCCAGCCTCAACAGCGGGACCGTCCAGGCTCATCCCTTCGCCGGCTATCAGCCTGAAGAGCCGTCGATCCTGCCGCCGGAAGCCTCCATCGACCGTCCCGCCGCCAAGCCGCGCAAGCCGCGCGCGCCCAAGGTCGCGGCTGAGCCCGTCGTCGAACCTGTCTCCACCAAGGCCGCGCCCCGCAAGCGCGCGGCCAAGGCCGAGGCGGTCATCGAGGCGCCCAAGGCCGCCCGGGCCCCGCGCAAGCGCGCGGTCGAGGCCGGTGGCTCCACCTCTTCGGATATCGTCTCGTGACCCAGCGCGCCTGGCGACACGATACTTCGATGTCGAGACGTCGTTGCCGGCCACTTTCAAGTAGCAGTCGAACTGCTCGTCATCTCCGACTCCCCTATCCGCCCTGTTCCTGGGCTTTGGACTGACTGCTTCACCTTCGCCGACAAGATCTTCCTGTTCCTGGTCCATCCCTTCACGGTGGCCCAGCAACTGCTGAGCGTTCAGCAGGCCGGCGGCCATCATGGCCCGTTCGACCTGCTGCTGGCCCTGGTAGGTCTCAAAGACATTCCGCAGGGCCAGACCAAGGCTCTGGGCCTGGTCTATACGGCGGCGCTGGAGTTCTTCTTCACCAAGCTCAAGCTGGCGGGCTTTGGGGCCGTGGTCCTGACCTTCCCTGTCCTGGCCTGGCAGCTGTACCGCTTCGTGGCGCCGGGCCTCTATAAGAACGAGCGCCACGCCTTCCTGCCGTTCCTGCTGGCTTCGCCGGTGATGTTCCTGCTGGGCGCGGCGCTGGTCTATTATGTGATGCTGCCGTTCGTGCTGTGGTTCTCGCTGAGCCAGCAGGTCTCGACCGTCGGGATCTCGATCCAGCTGTTGCCCAAGGTCAGCGACTATTTGACCCTGGTCACCTCGCTGCTGCTGGCCTTTGGCCTGTGCTTCCAGTTGCCGGTGGTGGTGTCGCTGCTGGGTCTGGCGGGGATACTCTCCAGCAAGCTGCTGCGCGAGGGCCGCCGCTACGCCATCGTCGGCGTCTTCATCGCCGCAGCGATCCTGACCCCGCCCGATCCCATCAGCCAGCTGACCTTGGCCATCCCGATGTGCCTGCTCTACGAGATCAGCATCTGGTGCGTGTGGCTGATCGAGCGCGGCAAGGCCAAGGACGAGAAGAAGCGCAACGAGATCGTTTCGGTCTAGTTCGCGCTGCTGGAACGGCCCAACAAAAAACCTCCGCCCCGGAAGGAGCGGAGGTTTTTCAGTTTCAGCTGTCCCGAAGGACCGGCGTGAAGCCTTAGGCTTGTTGCTTCGGAGCCGCGTTCAGGGCCTGCAGCTGGGCCTTGGCCGAGCGCACGGCGCTGCCGACGCAAGCCTGGTATTCGTTGCGGTTGGCGATGCCCGTCGAGGTCTTGCAGACCGTCTGGGCGGCGATCTTGATCTCGGCGTGGATCTGTTCGGTCGTCTTGCCCTTCAGCGAAACGCGAACCACCGAGACGGCTTCATGGCGCGTGGCCACCGTGGCCGTGCGGCCCTTGATGATGCTGGCCAACTGGCGGTTGGCGTCGCGGAAGGTGGTCTCGACGCACTCGCGAACGCCGTTCTTTTCGGTGGCGCGGACGGTTTCGGCGGCGGCCTTGATCTCGCTGCTGATCTGGGCGTCGGACTTGCCGGCCAGCGAAACGCGGACCAGCGAGGCGGCGCTGGCGGGGGCGGCGATGGCGGCCGAGACGGTGACGATAGCGGCGAGGGCGGCGAACTTCTTCAAGGTGTAGATCCTGTAAATTATTTTGGGAGAACGCATGATCACTGAATTGATGGTTGTTTTTTCATCTGCGGTTTAAATTGAAGTGCAAAAACGCCATTAATCAAAATTAGCCACGATCTATGCTTGGTCTGAGGCGAAGGGCGGCGAAGTTTTTCGATTCAGTTTCGAGGAATACACAGCTCCGGGGCGGCCGGAGCGGGTTTCACGGAATGGAGCGGGCCGCCAGGGGCGGGGGCTCTGGCGCCCAGCGTGCGACGCCCCGTTCACAGCGTCGTATTGCCGCCCTGAAAAGGTTGGCGCCTTAGCCGACGCGCCTTAGAGAGGGCCTTTCCCTAAGCATATTCTCGAGCGCTTCTGCGATGCACGACATCAAGGCCATCCGCGACAATCCCGAAGCCTTTGAAGCCGCATGGTCGGCCAAGGGCCGATCGGGCGCGGCCGCCGAGGCCGTGAAACTCGACGCCCAGCTGCGCGCCGCCCAGACCGCCCTGCAGGAAAATCAGGCCAAGCGTAACGAGGCGTCCAAGCGCATCGGCATGGCCAAGGCCAAGAAGGACGAGGCCGAAGCCCAGGCGCTGATGGCCGAGGTCGAGACCCTCAAGGCCCTGATGGCTGACGCCGCCGTGCTGGAAGCCGAGGCCGGCGGCCAGCTGAAGGACCTGCTAGCCAGCCTGCCCAACATTCCGGCCGCCGACGTGCCGCCGGGTGAAGACGAGGCCGGCAATGTCGAGATCCGCCGCTGGGGCGATGCTTCCCAGCTGCCGGCCGCCCGCCTGAACGCCCCCAAGGACCACGTCGATCTGGGCGCGGCCCTGGGCGGCATGGACTTCGAGGCCGCCGCCCGCATGAGCGGCGCGCGCTTCGTGGTGCTGAAAAAGCAGATCGCGCGGCTTGAGCGGGCCCTTGGCCAGTTCATGCTGGACCTGCAGACGGTGCAGCACGGCTACATCGAGGTTAGCCCCCCGCTGCTGGTTAAGGACGAGGCGCTGTTCGGCACGGGACAGCTGCCGAAGTTCGCCGAAGATCTGTTTCGCACCACGGCAGACCACTGGCTGATCCCTACGGCCGAAGTCTCCCTGACCAACATCGTTCGCGAGCAGATCACCGACGAGGCCGAGCTGCCGCTGCGGATGACGGCCCTGACGCCCAGCTTCCGTTCCGAGGCCGGCGCCTCGGGCCGCGACACGCGCGGCATGATCCGCCAGCACCAGTTCTACAAGGTCGAGCTGGTCTCGATCACCACGCCCGACCAGAGCGAGGCCGAGCATGAGCGCATGGTCGGCTGCGCCGAGGCGGTGCTGAAGGCCCTGAAGCTGCCGTTCCGCACCATGCTGCTGTGCGCGGGCGACATGGGCTTCGGCGCCCGCAAGACCTATGACCTCGAGGTCTGGCTGCCGTCGCAGAATACCTTCCGCGAGATCAGTTCGTGCTCCAACTGCGGCGACTTCCAGGCCCGGCGCATGGACGCCCGGTTCCGCAAGGCCGGCGAGAAGGGCACGCAGTACGTCCACACCCTGAACGGTTCGGGCCTGGCCGTCGGTCGCACCCTGGTGGCCGTGCTGGAGAACTATCAGGACGAGACCGGCGGCATCACCATTCCCGAGGTTCTTGTCCCCTATATGGGCGGCGTGACCTATATTGGCGGGCAGGCCTGAGCCGAATGCGCATTCTCCTCACCAACGACGACGGCATCCACGCCCCTGGCCTCGTCGCGCTTGAGAAGATCGCCCGCGCCCTGACCGACGACGTCTGGATCTGCGCGCCGGAATACGAACAGTCAGGCGCCAGCCGGGCCCTGACCCTGTCTGATCCGTTGCGGGTTCGACGCCTGGACGATCGCCGCTTCGCTGTCGAGGGCACGCCCACCGACTGCGTGATGATGGCCGTGCAGCAACTGATCGACGGCCCCGAGCCGGATCTGGTGTTGTCGGGCGTCAATCGCGGCCAGAACCTGGCCGAGGACGTCACCCTGTCGGGCACCGTGGCCGGCGCGATCGAGGGCATGGCCCTGGGCATCCGCTCCATCGCCCTGTCCCAGGCCATGAACTACTTCCATGACGAGGTCGTCGCCCACTGGGAGACCGCCGAGACCTATGGGCCGGGGATCATCCAGCGCCTGCTGGAAGTGGGCTGGCCCGCCGACGTGATCATGAACGTCAATTTCCCGCCCCTGCCGCCGGAGCAGGTGACGACCGTCGAGGTCACGCGCCAGGGCTTCCGCGACGGCCACCTGCGCCACTGGGACAAGCGCACCGATCTGCGCGGCCGCGACTACTACTGGATGGGCTTCACCGCCAAGGCCCAGGCCCCCAAGGACGGCACCGACCTGAAGGCGGTCTATGACGGCAAGATCTCGGTGACGCCGCTGCACATCGACCTGACGCACAACGAGACCGTCCACGCGCTGAAGGGCGTCCTAGGCGGCGCGCCTCCCAAGGTCGGAGGGCGCGCATGAGCGGCAAGGCCAAGACCGCGCCGACGACCGATCTGCCCCGTCTGATGAAGGCGCTGCGCGACCAGGGGATCACCGATCCGCAAGTGCTGGCGGCCATCGAGAAGACCCCGCGCAACCTGTTCACGCCGGACCTGTTCAAGGAACGCTCGTGGGAGGATTCGGCCCTGCCGATCGCCTGCGGCCAGACCATCAGCCAGCCCTATATCGTGGGCCTGATGACCCAGGCTTTGACCATCGAGCCGCGTTCGCGCGTGCTGGAGATCGGTACGGGGTCGGGCTACCAGACCACCGTCCTCAGCCATGTCTCGCGGCTGGTCTATACGATCGAGCGCTACCGGACCCTGATGAAGGAGGCCGAGGCGCGCTTCCACACGCTGGGCCTGACCAATGTCATCACCAAGTTCGGCGATGGCGGCGAGGGATGGGCCGAGCAGGCGCCGTTTGACCGCATTATGGTCACGGCCGCCGCTGAAGATGATCCCAAACGACTGCTGTCCCAGCTCAAGCCCAACGGCGTCCTCGTGGCGCCGATCGGGAAGGGGCCGGTGCAGAGCCTTCGCCGCTATGCGGGCGACGGCAAGGGTGGCTTCAAGGTCGAGGCGCTTTGCGATGTGAGGTTCGTGCCGTTGCTGGATGGCGTGGCGCGAGACCAATGACGTTTGAATCGAGGGCCCGGCTTCGTCTGGGTGCTCGCATTAATGATTGATTTACCCTGGCGGGGCCGTCTGGACGACCCGTGGGGAGAGGAGAGGCTATGAGGCAGTTGTGGACGCGCGCGGCGGTGATCGCCCTGACGGCTGGAACGCTCGCCGCCTGCGAGTCGACCGGAGGGCCGCAGTATCCCGCGCGCGATGGCCTGCCGGCCGTGCCTGCGCCGCGCGCCCAGACGCCGAACTTCCCGATCACCCACGCTCCGGTCGCCGACACCGCGCCGGCCCAGAGCGAAGTGATCCGCCGCGAGCCGATTCCTGTGGAGGCCGCGCCCGCGCCGCCGCCGCCGACCTATAGCGAGCCGCCGGTGACCCGCACCGAGCTGCCGCCGCCCGCCGCCTACACGCCGCCTCCGCCCCCGCCGCCGCCGGTTCACACCCGTCCGGCGCCGCCCGTGGTCGTCACCAGCGTGACGGGGCCGGTGGTCGAGGTCGCCGGCAAGCCGAGGATCCGCGTCGTCGAGTCCGGCGACGCTCTGGACGCCATCGCCCGGGGCTTTGGAACCAGCCGCGCCGAACTTGTGAAGCTCAATGATCTTGAGCCGCCTTACCGCCTGAAGCTGGGCCAGAAGATCAAGGGTCCGGCCGGCGAGCAGAAGGCCTATGTGGTCCAGACCGGCGACACCATGTTCGCCATCGCCAAGCGCTTCAATGTCACGCCCGCCGCCCTGGCCGACGAGAACGACCTGAAGACCGGCGCGGCGATCAAGAAGGGCCAAAAGCTGCTTCTGCCGGAGGGCTACAAGGACAAGGGCCCGATCAAGACAACGGTCGCGGCGCCGGCCACCAGCGCCTCGGCCCAGGCCGACACCACCCCCGCCTATCGCCCGACCGAGACGCCGCGCGGCGCGACGCCCACCGCAACCCAGCCGGCGGCGTCTTCGCCGTTCGGCGCGTCGGCCAGCACGACCACCACGTCGCTCAGCGTCACCGGTTCGGTGGTTAGCGTTGCCGGGCCCCGTCAGGTCTATACGGTCAAGTCCGGCGACACCCTGACGGCCATCGCCAAGCGCTTCGACATGAGCGTCAAGGAACTGGCCGACGCCAACGACTTGGACACCGACAAGCCGCTGAAGCTGGGTCGCAGGGTCAAGGGCCCCGCGACCACGGCCAAGGCCTATGTCGCCACCAGCGGCGACACCCTGACGGCGATCGCCAAGCGCTTCAATGTCAGCGTCAAGGCGCTGGCCGCCGAGAACGATCTGAGGTCCAGCGCGGCGGTCAAGAAGGGCCAGAAGATCCTTCTGCCGGACGGCTACAAGGACAAGGGGCCGATCAAGACCACCACGACGACGCCGGCGGCGCCGTCGCGCACCTATGCCGAGGCCCCGACGCCGACTCAGCCGGCCGTGACCACGCCCGCCGCGCCGATCCCCTACAGGCCCAGCAATCCCCAGCCCGCCGCGTCGTCGCCGCCGTCCAGCTATCCGCGCCCGACCGGGCCGGTCGCCGCCATGCCGGTCAATCCGCCGCCGGCCTCCACCGCCCGTCCGATCATCGAGACCAGCGCGCCCCCGACCGAGGCCGAGATCATCGCCGCCGGCAAGGGGAAGTTCTCCTGGCCGCTGCGGGGAGATTTGATCTCCAGCTTCGGCTCCACGGGCACGGGCCAACGCAATGACGGCCTGAACATCCGCGCCCCGGCCGGCACGCCGGTCCTGGCTTCGGCCGACGGGCAGGTGGCCTATGCCGGTAACCAGGTTCCGGCCTTCGGCAACCTGGTGCTGGTCAAGCACGCGGACGGCTGGGTGACGGCCTACGCGCACTTGAGCACAACCGCCGTCAAGATGCGCCAGCAGGTCTCCAAGGGCGACCAACTGGGTACCGTGGGCTCTACGGGCGGGGTCAATGAACCCCAGCTGCACTTCGAGATGCGCTTCGCGCCGACCCCGAATGACAAGGCCCGGCCTGTCGATCCGGGTCTGCTTCTGCCGAAGTAGTTTTCACAGAAGGCCCGCTTCGAGAGAGGCGGGCCTTTTTGCTATTCGCCGCCCCAGCGCCAGCCCCAGGGCTTGTCGCTCTTGAGCCAGACCAGCACCACGAACCCGAAGATCGCGCCCATCTGCAGGGCGACCCAAAGCCGGGTGTGGCTCGCGTCCGTGGACGACAGGCCCGAGAAGATGGTGATGGCGGCGATGAAGGCCAGGCTGGCCGCCCAGCCTTCCCAGCTACAGGGCGCGCCCGCGCCGAAGCCATAACGCTTGGTCCGAAACCACGGCTTGCCCATGGGGACGCTCCGGTTGTCTTCCGGCATCATTGTACGCGTCGAAGCGCGCGGGGATCGTGAAGTCCTCCCCCTAGCGGGGGAGGTGTCGCCGCAGGCGACGGAGGGGGAAGTGCTGCTGACTCACTGCGGTCTTCCCCCGCCGGCCTCCGGCCGCCTCCCCCTTCAGGGGGAGGATTTGCTGCCTATGCCGGCAAGCTCTTGCCCAACTCGCCCGCGAGATCGCGGATGAACTGCCAGGCCACGCGACCCGAGCGCGCGCCGCGCAGCTGCGACCACTGCAGAGCCCGGCGGTCGAGATTGTCGACCACCAGGTCGCAGCGCTCGGCATAGGTTCGGATCGCCTCCAGATAGGTCGGCTGGTCCATCGGGGGGAAGCCGATCCACAGGCCGAAGCGGTCGGAGACGCTCATCTCCTCCTCGGCGTCCTCGGCGGCGGCGATGGCGCCCTGGCTCTCGACATGGTCGCGCGGCATCAGGTGGCGGCGGTTGGAGGTCGAGACGAACAGCACGTTCTCGGGCGGGCCGGCGACGCCGCCCTCCAGCGCCGACTTCAGGGCCTTGGCGGCCGCTGCGCCGTCCTCGAACGACAGGTCATCGCACAGGACCACGAAGCGCTCGCTGCGGGCCCGCAGCAGGTCGAACAGCGGGGGCAGGGCGGCGATCTCGTCGCGATCGACCTCGACCAGCTTCAGGTCGGGGTGGTCGGCGCTGACGGCCATAAAGGCGGCTTTGGTCATCGAGCTCTTCCCCGTGCCGCGCACGCCCCACAGCAGGACGTGGTTGCAGGGCAGGCCGACGGCGAAGCGGGTCAGGTTCTCGACGAAGCGATCCTTCTGTCGCTCGACGCCGACCAGCAGGTCCAGCGCCATCGGATAGTCGGGCGCGGCCACGAAGGCGTTTCCGGCGAGATCATGCCGAAACAGGCGCGCGCCGCTGAAGTCTGCGGGCGTCGGCGCGGCCGGCGCCAGGCGCTCCAGGGCGTCGGCGATGCGGGCGAGCAGGGCGTTTTGGTCGTCGATCATGACCCGGTCCTAACGGCGCCGCGCCGTCATTGCAAAAGGGGAGGTGAACGCATAGCTTCCGCCGACCTGGAGCGACCCTATATGGGGAACGCGACCGCACAAATTTTGGAGTTGTCATGCCTGCTGGCTTGAACGCGCAGATTCTACAGATCGCCCCCATCCTGCTGATGGTCGTTCTGTTCTACTTCATGCTGATCCGTCCGCAGCAAAAGCGGGCCAAGGAGCATCAGGTGATGCTCTCCAACCTGAAGCGTGGCGACAATATCGTTCTGTCCAGCGGCATGCTGGGCAAGATCGTTCGCGTCGAAGACAAGGAAGTCGGCGTCGAGATCGCCCAGGGCGTCACCGTCAAGGTCGTCAAGGGCATGATCACCGAAGTCCGCGCCAAGGGTGAACCCGCCGCCGCGAACGACCCCAAGAGCTGATTGACCTAACGCCTAGCTAGAACGGGGCGCCGCGAGGCGTCGTCCAGAGCCTTAAATCCATGCTGACACTGTCCCGCTGGAAGATTTTCGCCGTCACCCTGTCGGTGATCTTCGGCATCCTCTTCACCCTGCCGAACCTTCTTCCGCAGAAGACCCTCGACGCGCTGCCTGGCTGGGTTCCCCACCAGAAGCTGAACCTGGGTCTCGACCTGCAAGGCGGGTCGTACCTTCTGTATGAGGTCGACACCGACGCGCTTCGCAAGGAGCGCCTCACCAACCTGGTCGAAGACGTCCGCACCACCCTGCGCGGCGAACAGATCGAGTTCGGCGAGCTGGGCGAGGCCAATGGCGTGATCAGCGTCCGCATCGCCGATGCGGCCAAGGTCAACAACGCCGCAGCCCTGCTGCGTCGCACCGTCGGCGCGCCGCTGGTCGGCGCGATCGGCGGCCGCGACGTGTCGGTCGTCACGCGGGACAATCAGCGCCTGGAAATCACCTTCGTCGCCGAGGCCGCCAAGGCCGACGCGGCCAAGGCGGTCGAGCAGTCGATCGAGACGATCCGTCGCCGGATCGACAGCCTGGGCACCAAGGAACCGACGATCACCCGTCAGGGTACGAACCGGATCATGATCCAGGCCGCCGGTGAGAGCGACCCGGAGAAGCTGAAGAACATCATCGGCAAGACCGCCAAGCTGACCTTCCAGATGGTCGACGAGACGGTGACGCCGGATGACATGGCCGCCGGACGCATTCCCCCGGGTTCGGTCATGGTTCCCAGCGAGGACGGCTACACCCCGGCCTATGTGCTGCGTAAGCGGGCGCTGGTCTCGGGCGACGAGCTGACCAATTCCTCGCAAAGCTTCGACCAGAACGGCCGCCCGGCCGTGGCCTTCACCTTCAACGGCCAGGGTTCGCGCAAGTTCGGCGACGCGACGGCGCGCAACGTCGGCAAGAAGTTCGCGATCGTCCTCGACAACAAGGTCATCTCGGCCCCGGTCATTAACGGCGCCATCACCGGCGGCAACGGCATCATCACCGGCAACTTTACGGTCGAGAGCGCTGCAGAGCTTTCGCTGCTGCTGCGCTCGGGCGCGCTGCCCGCGCCGCTGATCGTCGAGGACCAGCGCACCGTCACCGCCGAACTGGGCGCCGACGCCGTGCGGGCCGGCACCATCTCGCTGGCCATCGGCGCTGCGGCGATGTTCGTGTTCATCATCCTGGCCTACGGCCTGTTTGGCGTGTTCGCGGCCATCGCCCTGATCGTCAACGTGCTGATGATCATCGGCATCATGTCGATGACCCAGGCCACCCTGACCTTCCCCGGCATCGCCGGCCTGATCCTGACCCTCGCGGTCGCGGTCGACGCCAACGTGCTGATCTACGAGCGGATGCGAGACGAGGCCAATGCCGGGCGAACGCCCATGTCGGCGGCCGACACCGGCTTCCGCCTGGCCCTGGTCTCGATCCTGGACGCCAACATCACCAGCCTGATCTCGGCGCTGATCATGTTCGGCTTCGGCTCCGGCCCGGTGAAGGGCTTTGCCTGGACCCTTTCGATCGGCGTGTTCACCTCGGTGTTCACGGCCGTCATTATCACCCAAGTGCTCATCGGTTGGTGGTTCAAAGTCGCCAAGCCGAAGAAGCTGCCGATCGCATAGGAGACGCACCCGTGCGCTGGCCCCTCATTCGCTACATCCCTCGCGCCACCCACTTCCGCTTCGTGCGGTGGGCTCCGGTCGCGGCCATCTTCTCCGCCATCCTGATCCTCGGCTCGGGCGTCTCGCTGTTCACCCAGGGCCTGAACCTGGGCATCGACTTCAAGGGCGGTGTCGCGCTCGAGGTCGTGATGCCCCGGCCCGTGCCCCTGGCGCAGGTCCGCCACGAGCTGGACGTCATGGGCGCCCATGACGGTCAGGTGCAGGGCTTTGGCTCGCCCAATTCGGCCATCGTCAAGTTCCTGCCCGTCAAGGGCGAGAACGTCGGCGCGGCGTCGAAGAAGGTCGAGCAGGCCCTGATCAAGAAGTTCCCCGACCTGACCATCAAGAGCCGCTCGGAAGTGGGCGCCAAGGTCTCGGGCGAGCTGCTGACCTCGGGCTTCAAGGCCCTTGGGATCGCCCTGCTGCTGATGCTGGCCTACATCTGGTTCCGCTTCCAGCTGCAGTTTGGCCTCGGCGCCGTGGTCGCGGTGCTGCACGACATCGTGCTGACCCTGGGCCTGCTGTCGGTCATGAAGATCGAGTTCTCGATGACCGAGATCGCGGCCCTGCTGACCGTGATCGGCTACTCCATGAACGAGAAGGTCATCACCTTCGACCGTCTCAAGGAGAACCTGCGCAAGTACAAGAAGACCCCGCTGCGCGACATCATCGACCTGTCGGAGAACGAGCGTCTGTCGCGGACAATCATCACCGGCACCACGGCCCTGCTGGCCCTGGGCGGCACCATGTTCTTCGGCGGCCCCGTGCTGTTCCCGCTCGTCTTCACCATGACCTTCGGCATCATCATCGGCACCTATTCGTCGATCTACATCGCCCTGCCGCTGATCCTGGTCTGGGGCGTCAATCGCAATGACGAGGAAGCCACGCCCCAGAAGCTGGGCGCGGCCTCGCGTCCGTAATGGCCGAGCTTCGCCGTCCGCCCGCGATCGACGCCTGGGGCGGCGGCGGCTTTCGGGTCGCCGGCGACTGGCGGCCAGGTTCTCTGCTGGTCATCGACGATCAGCCCCGGACCTGGGCCGCGACCTCTCTCGCCCAACTGACGCCCGAGGACTTCGCCGAGGTCTTCGCGGCTGGTGGCGCGGTTGAGTTCGTGCTGCTGGGCGGCGGGCTGGTCAACGCCTTGCCCCCGCGTGAGGTTCGCGACGCCCTGAAGGCGGCCGGCATCGGCCTGGAATTCATGAGCACCGAGGCGGCGGCCCGCACCTACAACGTGCTGGCCAGCGAAGGCCGCCGACTGGCCGCAGCCCTGATCGCGGTCTGAGGATCAGCGGTTTTCGGGGCTTTGCCCGACTCCGCGAAGAGGCTTATAGCTGACTGTCAAGCTGGGACTCTTAGGGGGAACTTGGATGTCCGGACTTCTCGCCAATTTTCGTAACACCATCATTGTCAGCGTGATCCTCGCGCTGGTGATGATCGCCGGCTACTACATGCACGCCGGTGGCGGCCTCATCTTCTTCGAAGCGGTGTTCCGCTTCATGCACGTGTTCTTCGGCATCCTGTGGATCGGGCTGCTGTACTACTTTAACTTCGTGCAGATCCGCGTGATGCCGCAGATCCCGGCCGAACTGAAGCCGGCCGTCAGCAAGTATATCGCGCCGGAAGCCCTGTTCTGGTTCCGCTGGGCCGCCCTGGCCACGTGGGTCATGGGCGTGATCCTGGCCATCAGCCGCCACTATCTGCTGGAAGCCGCGACCCTGGGTCTGGCGGGCGGCTACTCGCCCGACACCGACGCGCGCTACACCTTCATCGGCGTGGGCATGTGGCTGGCGACCGTGATGTTCTTCAACGTCTGGGTCTTCATCTGGCCCAACCAGAAGATCGCCCTGGGTATCGTGGAAGCCGAGGCGGACGCGAAAGCCAAGGCCGCCAAGATGGCCATGCTGTTCTCGCGCACCAACACCCTGCTCAGCATCCCGATGCTGGCCACGATGACGATGAACCAGACGCTGTTCGGCTAAACCCCGAGCAAAATCGTGTAAGGGGAGGGCCCGCCGGGGAATCTGCGGGCCCTCTTTCGTTTGATGACCATGGCCGATACCGAAACCCTCGACGATCTCGTCCGCCGCGTCGATCCCGACCGCTGGCTGGCCAGCCGCTTCATCGCTGATGTGAAGGCGCGCGCCGACGTCATCGCGCTGTACGCCTTCAACTACGAGCTGGCCCGGGTGGCCGGCGGGGTCTCCAACGCCCTGATGGGCGAAATCCGCCTGACCTGGTGGCGCGAGGCCATGGAAGAGCTGGCGGCCGGCAAGACCCCGCGCAAACATCCCAATGTCGAGGCGATCGCCGGCTCGGGCGTCGATCCCCTGGCCCTTGCCGCGATGGCCGAGGCACGCTTCGCCGATCTGGACGACGCCCCGCCGGCCGACGAGGGCAGGGCGCTGGCCTATGTCGACGCCACCGCCGGCGCCCTGGCCGTGCTGGCCGCCCGGCGGCTGGATCCGGCCTCAGACCCGCATGCCGTCAAGGGCGCGGCTCGGGCCTATGGCCTGGCGGGGTTGTGGCGGTTGAAGCTGTCGGGTCGGTCGCGGTTGCCCGAGGACTGGACCCAGGCTGATCTTGGCCGCAGGGTCGCCGATCAGCTGAAGGCGGCGAGGCGGGAGCTTAAGGGCCTGCCTGTGGCGGCTTTTCCGGCCGTCGCGCCGGCGGCTCTGGCCTCGGCCTACGCCAAGGGGCGCGACCCGAGCGAACTCGAAAAAAAAGCCCGCCTCACCTGGTCGGTGGCGACGGGCCTTCTGTAGATCTTCCGAAGACTTGCCCCCTCCTGACCGCTACGCGGTCGTCCTCCCCCGTAGGGGGAGGATGAAGTGCGCCGACCTCATCTTCCCCCTTCGGGGGAGGAGGGCCGAAGGCCCGGAGGGGGCGAGTATCAGATCCTACTGAGCTTTCTTCGGCGCGGTCCACCGGTCCAGCCAGCCCAGCACCTCGGTGTGCCATTGCACCGAGTTCTGGGGCTTCAGCACCCAGTGGTTCTCGTCCGGGAAGTAGAGGAACTTGCTCTCGATCCCTTGGCGCTGCAGGGCGGTGAAGGTTCCCAGGCCCTGGGCCAGCGGGATGCGATAGTCTTTGCCGCCCTGGACCACCAGCATCGGCTTGGTCCACGCCTTGACGTGATTGACCGGGTTGAACTGTTCATAGGCCTGCGGCTTGTCATAGAACGTCCCGCCGTTTTCCCACTCGGTGAACCATAGCTCTTCGGTCGAATAGCCCATGGCGCGTTGGTCAAAGACGCCGTCGTGATTGACCAGGCACTTCCACGGCTGGTTCCAGTTGCCGGCGATCCAGTTGATCATGTAGCCGCCGTACGAGGCGCCCAGGGCGCAGGCGCGGTCGGCGTCCAGGAAGCCGTACTTGCCGGCGCGGCCGCATAGCCCTTCTGCAGGTCTTCCAGCGGGCGGTCGCCCCAGTGCTGGCTGATCGCAATCGGTGAAGCCCTGGCCGTAGCCGGTCGAGCCGTGGAAATCGATCATCACCACCGCATAGCCGGCGCCGGCGTAGGTCTCGGGGTTCCAGCGATACGACCAGCCGTTGCCGAACGAACCCTGCGGCCCGCCGTGAATCAGGAAGGCGACCGGATACTTGCGGGCGGGATCGAAGTTTGCGGGCTTCAGGACGAAGCCATGCACGGTCTCGTCGTTCCAGCCCTTGAAGTCGAACTGCTCGGGCTCGCCCCAGGCCACGTCCTTAAGCGCCTCGGCGTTGAGGTTGGTCAGCTGGACGGGCTTGGCGCCCTTCTTCAGGTCGAGGGCGAAGATCTGGGCCGGGCCCTTCAGGCTGTCGGCGGTGTAGATCAGGCCCTGCGGACCCACGTCAAAGGCGCTGACATGGCCGTCACCGGTCAGCGGTGTGACCTTGCCGCTCTTGATGTCGATCGAGAAGATCTTCACCTGACCCACGTCGCCGGCCAGGGCGTAGATCGACTTGCCGTCCTTGCTGAAGGCGATGGCGTCGGCCGAGCGGTCCCAGTCGGCGGCCAGTTCGCGCATCGCGCCGGTGGCCTGATCGCGCAGCATGATCCCGAAGCGGTCGGCCTCGAAGCCCGGACGCTTCATGGCGCGATAGGCCGCCCACTTGCCGTCGGCCGAGAACACCGGAGCGGCATCCCACGCCTTGTTGGTCGCGGTCAGGTTCTGCAGCTTGGTCGAACCGTCCAGCGCGGCGGCCCAAAGGTCGAAATTGGTGGTCCAGGCCTCGTCCTTGCCCGCCACCTTGGCGGAGAACACGACGGTCTTGCTGTCGGGCGCGATGGTGAAGTCGTCGTCGCCGCCGAACGGCTTGGTGGGCGAGTCGCCGTCGAAGCCCTGCATCAGCGGCACCGGCGCGCCGGCGGCCACGCCCTTGTCGTCCAGCTTGACCGCATAGAGGTGGTTCTGCGTGCCGTCGGCCCAGGTGTCCCAGTGGCTGACGAACAGGCGGTCATGGACGACGCCGCTGTTCTTCTGGGCCTTGCGGGCATCCAGGCGGGCGGCGGTGCAGCCCAGGTCGGGGCAGTCCGGGAACACCGCCTGGCTGACCACCACGGTCTTGCCGTCCGGCGCGACCTTGTAGGCCCCGACGTCGAACGGCATGAAGGTCACCTGAACGGCGCTTTCGCCGGTCAGGTCGGTGCGGAACACCTGATCGACGCCGCCGGCGCGGACCCGAGACGAAATCGATGTGCGCTGGGCTCGGCCATCGAAAGCGAATGGGGCCGCCGATGTGCGCCTGCGCGGGGCATACTCGCCGACTTCGTCAGCATCGCACGGTTCTTGGCGCGCTGCTCGTTGGCCGACGACACCGTTGACCGTGTCGAAGGTCGTAGAGCACCCAGGCGCCGTCGGGCGAGACGCGCGGATCGCTCAGGCGCTCCAGGCTGGCCATGTCCCTGGCGGTGAACGTGTGAGGCGCGGCGACGGCCACGCCGGTGATGGCCGCCGAGAGGGCGATGGCCGAGGCGGCGATGCGCAAGCTGTTGATCATGAAACGCGAAATCCTGGAGGCGCTGGTCTCTTGAGGGGGCGGAGCCTAGCCCTCGCTCGCGCGCGACGCCAGTGGCGAGGCCAAGCGAACGTGAACTCCGTTCGCCCGACGTGGGTGTCATTTTCGTGACGGAAAAGTGTCGAAAAAAGATCGCAATTACAAAGGTTTGAGTGGGTAACAATCCGAAACAGGACTTGCTTTGCCGCGCTGCGGCATGGTCCCTAAATGGTACACGGGGCGTCGAGCGGTCGAACAGGCCGCTTGTAAGCAACGATAAGGGTTTTGAGTGTCGGCTTCGGCTTATTTTCAGCACACGGTCGCAGGGCCGGTGATCTTCGCGGGGATTGGCCTGCACACGGGCGAGCACGTGCGTGTCGCCGTGCGCCCGGCGGCGATCGATGCCGGGATCGTCTTTGTGCGGACCGACGTCCATGACCGCGACAACCGCGTGGCCGTGAAGGCCGAGGCGGTCTGCCAGACCCAGCTGGGCACCGTGATCAACAATGCCGACGACGTGCGGGTCTCGACGATCGAGCACCTGATGGCGGCCCTGGCCGCCCTGTCGATCGACAACTGCGTCGTCGAGATCGACGGCCCCGAGGTTCCGATCATGGACGGCTCGTCCGAGCCCTTCGTGCAGATCCTGGATCGCGCCGGTCGCCGCAAGCAGGAAGCCGCCCGCAAATATATCGAGATCCTGCAGCCGATCGTGGTGGAGGAGGGCGACAAGTTCGCCAGCCTGACGCCGTCCGATCGCTTCGAGGTCGCCTTCGAGATCGCGTTCGGCAGCAAGGCCATCGGCCGCCAGCGCGTCGACCTGACGGTGGACGAGGAAACGTTCCGGGCCGAGCTGTCCAACTGCCGCACCTTCGGCTTCGTTCGCGACGTCGAGGCCCTGCGCGCCATCGGTCTGGCCCGTGGCGGTTCGATGGACAATGCGGTCGTCATCGACGGCGACCGGGTGCTGAACCCCGAGGGCCTGCGTCGCCCCGACGAGTTTGTGCGTCACAAGGCGCTGGACGCCGTCGGCGATCTCTATGTGCTGGGCGCGCCGATCATCGGCCGCTTTGAAGGCGTTCTGGCCGGTCACGGCCTCAATAACGCCGTGGTTCGGGCGTTGCTGGCTCAGCCGCGCGCCTGGCGCCTGCGCACTCATGCGCCGGTTCTGGCCCAGGCTGTCTGAAGCGCGACCACCGTCGTCAGCCTTCGCATTTGCGCCTAAAGCGGCGTGGTGTAGAAGCCTTGCACGGCGCTGGGGCGCGCGTTTGCTTCGAGGGTGAGACTCCGTGCTGCTTAAATTCCCGGGACGTTCGGCCACCACAGTCGCCGCCCTGCTTATCGCCGTCTCGATGGCGGGCTGCGCCGGCAAGGCCAAGAAGCCGACCCTGGCTTATGAAGAGCGCCCTGTTGAGCTGCTGTATTCCACCGGCGCTGACCGTCTGGATCGCGGCAACTGGAACGAGGCTGTCGACTATTTCCGCGAAGTCGAACGCCAGCACCCCTATTCGGAATGGTCGCGCCGCTCGATCCTGATGACCGGCTTCGCCCACTACCAGGGCAACCAGTATGCCGACGCCATCGCCGACGCCGACCGCTTCACGTCGCTGTATCCCGGCAACCCGTCGGCCTCGTACGCCTACTATCTCAAGGCCGTCTGCTACTTCGAGCAGATCGTCGACGTGAACCGCGACCAGGCCGCCACCGAGCAGGCCCTGGCCGCGCTGCGCGATGTCGTTCAGCGCTATCCCAACAGCGAGTATTCGCAGGACGCCCGCCTGAAGATCGACATGGTCAATGACCAGCTGGCGGGCAAGGAAATGGCCATTGGCCGTTACTACCTGCGCCAGGGCCAGACCCTGGCCGCCATCGGTCGCTTCAAGACCGTGATCGACAAGCACCAGACCACGTCGCACACGCCCGAGGCGCTGTTCCGTCTGGTGGAATCCTACCTGACCCTGGGCCTGACCGAGGAAGCCAAGCGCAATGGCGCGGTCTTGGGCTACAACTTCCCGGGCGACCGCTGGTACTCCGACGCCTACAAGCTGCTCAATGACCAGGGCCTGCGCCCCGCCGTCGAGCCGCTGACCCCGGCGCCAAGAAGAACCTGCTGGATCGTCTGGTTCACGACAAGAACGCCACCCTGGCCCCTCCGGGCGCCAAGCCGGTCAAAAAGGGCGGTATCCGGGGCGTTCTGGGCCTATAAAACGGAGCGGTTTCGCCGCTCCGGAACACATGTGGAACATCGCCTCGTCTCGGCGCTTTGAGAAACGGTGATTCTGGGCGATTCTGCGCATCATGCTGATCGGCCTCTCCATCCGCGACGTCGTGCTCATCGAGAGCCTGGACCTGGCTATCGGGTCCGGGCTTACCGCCCTGACCGGTGAGACGGGCGCGGGCAAGTCCATCATTCTCGACGCCCTGGGGCTGGCTACAGGCGCGCGCGCCGACGCCGGCCTGGTGCGACGCGGGGCGGCGGGGCACGCCTCGGCCACCGCCATCTTCGCCCTGCCGGCCGATCACCCCGCCTTCGCCTATCTCGACGACAAGGGCCTGGACTATCAGCGCGACGAGGATCTGGTCCTGCGTCGCCAACTGTCGGCCGATGGGCGCTCGCGAGCCTTCGTCAATGATCAGGCCACCAGCGTCGGCGTGCTCAAGGACCTGGGCGGCCTGCTGCTCGAGGTCCACGGTCAGCACGAGACCGTCGGCCTGCTGGATCCTCGCACCCATCGCGGCCTGCTGGACGCCTTCGGCGGCGTCGCCGTCTCGGCCGTCGCCTCGGCCTGGAGCGCCTGGCGCGCGGCCCGCGAGACGGCGCAGGCCCTGCGCGACCTGGCCGACCGCGCCGCCGCCGAGACCGAGGAACTGACGCTTCGCCTGTCCGAGTTGGACCGCCTTGATCCGCGCGAGGGCGAGGAAACGGCCCTGGCCGAGGAGCGGGCTCTGCTGGGCTCGGCCGAGAAGGCCCTGGCCGACATCGCCTCGGCCCAGGACGCCCTGGGCGGCGACGCCCTGTCGGGCAAGCTGGCCCAGGCCTTCCGCGCGCTGGAGCGGGCCCGCGACCGCGCCCTGCACGCCGGCGCGCCGGCTGACGGCGTGGCCATGACCCGTCTGACCGCCGCCTGCGACGCCGTCGACCGGGCCCTGGTCGAGGCCCAGGAAGCCAGCGCCGCCATCGACGCGGTGGCCGACAGCTTCGAGTTCGAACCCGACCGCCTGGAAAAGGCCGAGGAGCGGCTGTTCGCCCTGCGCGCCATGGCCCGCAAGCTGAACGTCGCCACCGAGAACCTGCCCGCCCTGCGCGCCGAGTTCGCCGCGCGGCAGCAGGACCATCGAGACTACCAGCGAGGCCCTCAAGGCCGCCGAGGAAGAAGGCCGCCTCGGCTCGCGACGGCTACATCTTCGCCGCCGAGGCCCTGTCGGCCGAGCGCCGCGCCGCCGGCGACCGCCTGGCTATCGCGGTCGAGGCCGAACTGACCCCGCTGAAGCTGGAAAAGGCCAGGTTCCGGGTGGCGGTGGAAGCCCTGCCCGAGGACCGCGTCGGCCCCACTGGCATGGACCGCGTCGCCTTCGAGATCTCGACCAACCCCGGCGCGCCGTTCGGGCCGATGGAAGCCATCGCCTCGGGCGGCGAGTTGGCCCGCTTCGCCCTGGCGCTGAAGGCGGCCCTGGCGGGGCGCGGAACCGGACCGCAACCGCTGATGATCTTCGACGAGGTCGACCAGGGCGTGGGCGGGGCCGTTGCCGACGCCGTGGGCCTGCGCCTCAAGCGCCTGGCCGAGAACGCCCAGGTGCTGGTGGTGACCCACTCGGCTCAGGTTGCGGCGCGGGGCGATGCCCACTGGCGGATTTCCAAGTCGGGGGACGATCAGTCGACGCGCACCAAGGTCGAGCCGCTATCGCCCGCCCAGCGCGAGGAAGAGATCGCCCGCATGCTTTCAGGCGCCGAGGTCACCGAGGCGGCGAGGGCGGCGGCGCGAGCCCTGATCCACTAGGGGCGCCATTCGAACGGTCTGGGGATTTCGTCCGCCGCTTTGCTCGGGAGGCTCGCAATGACCCAGATCAAGGCCAAGCTGTCGCGGCGCCCTAAGGCTTGGCTGTGAGCCAGACCAAACCCTCCCGACTGAAACGGTTTTTCGCGCAGCTGGGACCGGGTCTGGTCACCGGCGCGGCGGATGATGACCCCAGCGGGATCGGCACGCACAGCCAGGTCGGGGCCGAGTTCGGCTACGGCCTGGCCTGGACCTTCGTGCTGAGTTTTCCGCTGTTGGCCGTGATCCAGCAGGTCGCCGCCGAAATCGGCCGGGTCTCCGGCGGCGGCATCGCGCGCAACCTTCGCCGCCACTATCCGCGCCCGGTGCTGATCGGTGTGGTGATGCTGCTGCTGGTCGCCAACATCATCAATCTGGGCGCGGATCTGAGCGCGATGGGGGCGGCCCTGTCCTTGCTGACCGGCGGGCCCAGCGCCCTGTATACGCTGTTGTTTGGCGTGTTCTGCATCGTGGTCGAAGTCTTCCTGAGCTATGCGCGCTACGCCGCCGTGCTGAAGTGGACCACCCTGTCCTTGTTCAGCTATTTCGCCGTCGTCATGGTCGCCGGGGTGCCGTGGGGCGAGGCCTTGACGGCTCTGGTCGTGCCGCAAATCCAGTGGAATGCGGCCTACGCCACCGCCTTCGTGGCGATCCTGGGCACCACGATCAGCCCGTACCTGTTTTTCTGGCAGGCCGGTCAGGAGATCGAGGAGCAGCACCGCCATCACGCCAAGCCCCTGTGCGTCACGCCCAAGGAGGCCGGTCCCGAGCTGCGGCGCATCCGCACCGACACCCTGGTCGGCATGTCCTTCAGCACGCTGGTCTCGCTGGCGATCGTCTTCGCCACCGCCGCGACCCTTCACGCCAATGGGATCACCACCATCACGACATCGGCCCAGGCGGCCGAGGCGCTGAAGCCCATCGCCGGACCGTTCGCCTTCGCCCTGTTCGCGGTGGGCATCATTGGCACAGGCCTGCTCGCCGTGCCGGTGCTGGCGGGATCAGCGGCCTATGCCGTGACCGAGATGGTGGGCGTGGCGGGCAGCCTCGACGCCAAGCCCATGCGCGCGCGGCTGTTCTACGCCACGATCGCGGTGACAACCCTGCTGGGGGCGTCGCTCAACTATATCGGCATCGACCCCGCCCGCGCGCTCTACTGGGCTGCGGTGGTCAATGGTGTGCTGGCCGCGCCGCTGATGGCGGTCATGATGCTGATTGTCCGCAACCCCAGGGCCATGGGCCGGCTGACCCTGTCGAATGGCGAGACCGCGCTGGGATGGGCCGCGACCGCGGTGATGACCGCCGCCACGGTGATCTTCTTTGTCACGGCCCTTTAGCCGAGCTTGGCGGCCTGCGGTTCCCGGTCGCCACCGCCTCGCCGGTCTGAAGAGAGCCCTTCCACCAACGGCTTGATCCACCGCTGTAGCGGTGCGTCCACGAACCGCTCGAACAGCGCCGAGAAGACGACGGCGGCCGGGAAGGCCAGGGCCCAGGTCAGCCACAGGGCGGGCTCGCCCAGGGCCAGCTTGCCGGCGGCCACGTGCTGCGCGCCAAACCAGGTGACGCCGACGAACTGGTTGGTCAGGTACAGTGAGAACGACAGCCGCCCCGCCGTGCTGGCCCAGGCCCAGCCCGTCCGCGCCGAGGCCCCGGCGGCGAAGATCAGCAGGCCCAGCAGGGCCAGGCTGGCATGATCGAACCGTCCGATCAGGTTCAGCCCCACGACGCCGGCGATGGCCGCCGCGCCCAGTCCATCGGCCAGGCGAGCGCTCACCACGACCTCGCGACCCATGCGGGCGATCAGCGCGCCCAGCAGAAACAGCGGCAGGGCGCGGATGACGCCGTACTTCAGCGGCAGTCTGTAGGACGCCTCGCCCAGCCACTGGCGGCTGGCCAGATCGACCGCCACGAAGATCGCCGCGCCGACCGCCAGAGCGATCCAGGGCGAGCGGATCCTGGCGAAGGCGCGCCACAGGGTGGGGAAGGCGGCGTAGCAGAAGATCAGGGCCGACAGCGTCCAGGTCGGGGTGTTCCAGCCGGACGGGCCATCGAAGCCCCAGGCCTGGACCAGGAACACCTGGGCCGGCAGTTGCGACCACTGGAACCACTGCGGGTTCTGCGGCGCGATCCCGACCAGGCCCGTGCCCACGATCAGGGCGACGAAACCGGCGAGCATGACGAGGTGCGAAGGCCAGACGCGGGCGACGCGCTTGAGCAGAAACTCCCTGTCCTTGACCTGGCGACCCGCCACCCGGTCGCCATAGGCGCGGCCCAGCACATAGCCTGACAGCATCAGGAAGAAGTCCGTCGCCAGATAGCCGCGCCCCAGCGCCGGATGCAGCGAAAACAGGCTGACCGGCGCCTGCTCGGCATAGTGATAGACCACCATGAAGAAGGCCGCGAAGAAGCGCAGGGCGTCCAGCGGACCGCCACGCGAAAGGGGACGTGGGTCATTGCGGTACGGCATGGCGGCGCTTTGCATCAGGAACTCCGGTCCAGGCGGCCTGTCAGCAAGGCGCGCGCCACCAGGAGCGTTTTACCCAAGCATCGGTTAAAACGGAGCGCCTGACCTTTTCGAGCCGGATTCGCCCGTGACCCTGACGCCCGTCGCCGACCTGTCCGGAAACCGAAGCCGCCGATGCGCTGGCCGCCCTGGCCGACGAACTGGCCGCCCACGATCTGCGCTATCACCAGCAGGACGCGCCGACGATCTCGGACGCCGAGTACGACGCCCTCAAGCGCCGCAACCTCGAGATCGAGGCGCGCTTTCCGCACCTGATCCGCGAAAACTCGCCGTCCCTGACGGTGGGCGCGGCGCGGGCCGACCAGTTCTCGCCGGTCGAGCACGGCGTGCCGATGCTCAGCCTCGACAACGCGTTTTCCAATGACGAGGCGGTCGAGTTCGACGCCCGTGTGCGGCGGTTCCTGCGGCTCTCGGCCGATGAGCCCCTGGCCTACACCGCCGAGCCCAAGATCGACGGCCTGTCGGCGTCCTTGCGCTACGAGAAGGGCATGCTGGTCCAGGGCGCGACCCGGGGCGACGGCCGGGTAGGCGAGGACGTCACCGCCAATCTGCGCACCATCGCCGATATTCCCCAGCGCCTGAAGGGCTCGGGCTGGCCCGACGTGATCGAGGTGCGCGGCGAGGTCTATGTCGAACTGGCCGCCTTCGCCGCCTTCAACGCGGCGGCGGAAGAGGCCGGCCAGCGCACCTACGCCAACCCCCGCAACTTCGCCGCCGGATCGCTGCGCCAGATCGATCCGAAGATCAGCGCCCAGCGGCCCTTGCGGTTCTTCGGCTATGCCTGGGGCCTGGTCAGCGACAGCTTCGCGGGCAGCCAGTGGGAGGCTTTGGCCAAGCTGGAGTCCTGGGGTTTCGTGACCACGGCCCCGCCGGCCCGGCGCGTCGAGAACGCCCAGGGCCTGCTGGACATCTATGCGCAGTTCGAGGTCCTGCGGCCCAAGCTGGGCTTCGATATCGACGGCGTGGTCTACAAGGTCGACGACCTGGACCTGCAGAAGCGTCTGGGGTTCGTCTCCCGCTCGCCGCGCTGGGCCATCGCCCGCAAGTTCCCGGCCCAGAAGGCCCGCACGATCCTGGAGGCCATCGACCTGCAGGTGGGCCGCACCGGCGCGATCACGCCCGTGGCGCGGCTGAAGCCGGTGACGGTGGGCGGGGTCTCGGTGACCAACGCCACCCTGCACAATGGCGACGAGATCGCCCGGCTGGACGTGCGGATCGGCGACACGGTTGTGATCCAGCGGGCCGGCGACGTGATCCCGCAGATCGTCGAGGTGGCCCTGGACGCCCGGCCTGATCCCGCGCCGCCGGCCTGTGAATTCCATGCACGTCTGCCCGTGTCCGCTGAAGACGCCGCTGGCGCGCGAGACCAACGCCTCGGGCGCGGAGTCGGTCGTGCGGCGCTGCACGGGCGAGTTCGCCTGTCCGTTCCAGCGGGTCGAGCACCTGCGCCACTTCGTGTCGCGCCGCGCCTTCGACATCGAGGGCCTGGGCGAGAAGCAGCTGCAGGCCTTTTTCGACGAGGGCTGGATCAAGGAGCCGGCCGACATCTTTCGTCTGGCCCGCGACGAGGAGAAGCTGACGGCGCTGCGCGAGCGCGACGGCTATGGCGACACCTCCGTCACCAATCTGGTCAAGGGGATCGAGGCGCGACGCACCATCGGTCTGGACCGGGTGATCTACGGCCTGGGCATGCGAGATATCGGCGAGACGACCTCGACCGTGCTGGCCCGTCACTTCGACGCCTTCGCCGACCTGCAGGCGGCCGCAGAGGCCGCCGCGACCGGTTTGCCGACCGCGACCTATCTGGAGCTGTCCACGGCGCCCGGCGTGGGCCCCAAGGCGCTGGATCTGCTGGTCGAGGTCGGCAAGGGCGGGTTGAAGGTCGATCCGTGGCCGGAAGCCGACAGCCTCGAGGTCAAGATCGGCCACGCCGTTCCCAAACTGACCAAGCCCGCCCGCGCCGCCCTGGCCCAGCGCTACGGCGCGTGGGACGCCTTCGCCCAGGCCCTGGCCGAGGCGGCAAATGGCGCGCCGGGTGAGGACTATCTGCATCTGGCCGCCGTTGATGGCGTCGGACCGGTGGCGGCGCAGTCCCTGGCGCGGTTCTTCAGCGAAGAGCACAACCGGCAAAAGGTCGCCAATCTGGTCGAGCAGCTCGACATCCAGGCCGTCGCCAAGCCCAAGACCGACACCGCCGTGGCCGGCAAGACCATCGTCTTCACCGGCGCGCTGGAAAAGATGACCCGCGACGAGGCCAAGGCCCAGGCCGAGGCCCTGGGCGCCAAGGTCGCTTCATCGGTCTCGAAGAAGACCGATCTGGTGGTGTACGGGCCCGGTGCGGGCAGCAAGCTCAAGACGGCGAACGAACTGGGCATCGAAACCAAGACCGAGGACGAATGGCTGGCGATGGTGGCGGGCTGACGGGTCGATTTCGAAGATTTCGCCCTGAATTCGCCGCGACGCTTGCCGTTCCTGGCGGATCGGGCGATCCGTTACGCCAAACGCGCGTTCGAAGCGCGAGCCCTTGGGAGTAGAAGCATGTTCCGCACCACCCTGATCGCCGCCGCCGCCCTTGCCGCGCTGGCCAGCCCGGCCTTCGCCGCCGATGTCACGGGCCTGTGGGCCACGCCGACCAATGGCGGCCAGGTCGAGATCGGCCGCTGCGGCAACAGCCTGTGCGGCAAGCTGGTGACGTCCCAGCACATCAAGGACGATCCGTCCCAGAAGGACGTCAAGAACAAGGACGCCGCCCAGCGCGGTCGCACCCTGAAGAACCTGCAGATGCTGTACGACTTCACCGGCGGCCCCACCAAGTGGACCGGCGGCAAGGTCTACAACCCCGACGACGGCGGCACCTATTCGGGCACAATCGAACTGCTCAACGACAATCAGATGAAGCTGAAGGGCTGCATTGTCGCGCCGCTGTGCAAGACGCAGGTGTGGAACCGGGTGAAGTAGTCGTCAGTCAACTCGCCCCCTCCGCGCTGCGCGCTCCTCCCCCGTAGGGGGAAGATGAGATCATCCGCCCCCTACGGGGGCGGACGGTCGCGAAGCGGCCCGGTGGGGGCAGGTGGTCACTAAAGCGGCGCGCAGGCCTCTTCCATCCAGGCCCGCACGTCGGCCTCCACCCGAGGCCCGATCTCCCGCAATACCCGCGCGTGATAGGCGTCGAACTGCGCCACCTCTTCGGGCGACAGCAGGGCCTTGTCGATCAGGCGGCGGTCGATCGGGGCCAGGGTCAGGGCCTCGAAGCGGTGCATCGGGCGCTCGCCGCCGGCGATGTCCTCGGCGGGCATCACCACTTCCAGGTTCTCGATGCGGATGCCGTATTCGCCGTCCTTGTAGAAGCCGGGCTCGTTGGAAACGATCATCCCCGGCTGCAGGGCGATGGTGTTGGGCGCCTTGGAGATCCGCTGCGGGCCTTCATGGACGCCCAGATAGACGCCGACGCCGTGGCCGGTGCCGTGGTCATAGTCCAGGCCGTGAGCCCACAGGGCGGCGCGGGCGAAGGCGTCGATGGCCGAACCGGTGGTGCCGGCCGGGAAGCGCAGGCGGGCGATGGCCAGGTGGCCCTTCAGCACCAGGGTGTTGCGCTGAACCATCTCGGCCGAGGGCTCGCCGATGGCCACCGTGCGGGTGACGTCGGTGGTGCCGTCCAGATACTGGCCGCCGCTGTCGACCAGCAGCAGCGAACCCAGGGCGGCTTGCTGGTTGCTGCGCTCGGTCGGGCGATAGTGGGGTAGGGCGCCGTGGCCATTGGCCCCGGCGATGGTGTCGAAGCTGAGGTCCTTCAGCACGCCGGTGGCCTCGCGGAAGCCTTCCAGCTTGGCGACGGCCTGCTTCTCGTCGGGCGGATTGATCTGACCCTCGGTGGCCAGCCAGTGCAGGAAGCGGGTCAGGGCCGCGCCGTCACGGCGGTGCGCCTCGCGCGTGCCCTCGATCTCGACGGCGTTCTTGCAAGCTCGCGGCAGGGTGCAGGGGTCCATGCCGCGCACAACCGTGGCGCCGGCGGCGGCCAGGGTGTCGAAATACCAGGCCGAGGACTGGCCCGGATCGACCAGCACGCTCTTGCCCGCCAGGTCGGCCAGGGCCCCGTCCAGGGCTTCCGGCGTTTCCAGCGACACCTGATTGCCGAGCCAGGCCGGCAGCTCGGCCGTGACCTTGGCGGGATCGATGAACAGCCGCGCCGTGCCGTCGGCGTTGACGATGGCCTGGGATAGCGGCAGGGGCGAGCGGATCACGTCGCCGCCACGCACATTGAACAGCCAGGCGATCGAAGAGGGCGCGGTGATCACGGCGGCGTCCGCGCCCAGGGCGGTCAGGCCGGCGCCGATGCGGCCGCGCTTGGAGGCGGAGTCCTCGCCGGCATACTCGACCGGCTGGGGCACGATGGGCGCGGCGGGCTGGGCCGGACGCTCGGCGCCCCAGGCTTCATCCAGCGGATTGTCCGCGACGGCCTTGAGCTGCGCGCCGGCCCGGGCGGCGGCGGCCTTCAGGGCGTCCAGCGCCTGGGGGCTGTGCAGGCGGGCGTCATAGCCGATCACCGCGCCGGGCGTGGCGGTCTCCAGATAGGCGGGGACACCGCCCTCGACGAGGTCGCGGATCTCGAACACGTCCTGATCGACCTGCTCGCGCACTTGCAGGGTGTAGCGGCCGTCGACGAAGACGGCCGCCCGGTCGCTCGAGGATCACCGCCGCTCCGGCCGAGCCGGTGAAGCCGGTGGCCCAGGCGAGACGGTCGTTGGCCTCGGGCAGGTATTCGTTCTGGTGCTCGTCCTCATGCGGAATGAGGAAGCCGTCCAGGCCCTGGCGGGCCATGGCGGCGCGGATCAGCGGAACGTGGCGGGGTCCAAAGGACGGGTCGGTGGATTCATCGAAGGTCTGGCGCATGGCAGGGATTTAGAGCGTGGGCTCCAAAAGGCCAAGTGCGGCCGCGTCGCTCGCTCCACATACCCGCGTTCGTGCGACGGGACGTCGCATGGCGAGAGTCAGCGTCGTTTGCAACTGTCAAGCTTGGCGCCGGGCGAGCGATCCTGGGCTTTCGGAGAAATGCCATGATGAGCTGTTGTTCCGCTAAGATCCCGGCCTTGTCGCGTCGGGAAGCTTTTGGCCTGATCGCCCTGGGCGGTGGCGTCGGCCTGCTATCGACGCTGGCGCCGGGCGTCGCCCGGGCTCGCGGTCATACCGATATGCTGCTGCTCACCTGCATGGACTATCGCCTGACCGATGACACCGTCGCCTACATGGACGGACGCGGCCTGCGCGACAAATATGATCATGTCGTCCTGGCCGGCGCTTCACTGGGCGCGCTGACGGACAAGTATCCGAGTTGGGGCGAGGCGTTCTGGAGCCATCTCGACGTGGCCATCAGCCTGCACGCCATTCACAAGGTCATGGTGCTCGATCACCGCGATTGCGGCGCCTACAAGGTGATCCTCGGTGCGGACGCCGTCGCCACGCCGGCACTGGAACTGGCCGCGCACACCAAGGAACTTCAAGCCCTGCGCGCTGAAATCAAGCGTCGTCACGAGCATCTGGAGGTCGAGCTGGGCCTGATGTCCCTGGACGGCAAGGTCGAGACCATCGCCTGAGTTCAGGTCGCCCCGATCCGGTTCCAGTTCGGATCGGGGCGATCTCGAATTGAGCCTCAGGGGCGCTGGAGGACCAGCGTCGCCCAGGCATCGCGATGGATGCGGGTGACGATCTTGAAGCCGCGCGAGAGATAGGCGGCCTTGACCATACGTTCCTGGGTGCGCAGCAGGCCCGACAGGATCACCGTGCCGCCCGGAACCAGGGCGCGCTTGATGTCCTGCGCCAGACTGATCAGTGGGCGCGCCAGGATGTTGGCGAACACCAAGTCGTAGGGGGCGTTGTCGGCCACCAGACGGTCGCCCAGACCCGAGGCGTGGACGAACTTGGCGTTGGCCTGATTGACCTTGGCGTTCTCGCGGGCGATCCGGACGCTGGGACGGTCGATATCGGTGCCGACGGCCAGCTTGCTGCCGGTGCGGGCGGCGGCGATAGCCAGCAGGCCTGTGCCGGCCCCGACGTCCAGCACCTTCTTGAAGCTCCGAGCCTTGATCAGACGGTCATAGGCCTGCAGGCAGCCCACCGTGGTGCCGTGGTGACCGGTGCCGAAGGCCGCGCCGGCCTCGATCCGCAGGTTGACCGTGCTGGCCGGGAGGCGGCCGCGATCGTGCATCCCGTAGACGAAGAAGCGACCGGCCTTGACCGGCGGCAGTCCCGACAGCGCCATGGCCAGCCAGTCGGCGTCGGCCAGCACCTCGGTGGTCACCTTCAGCTTGAAGCCCGCCAGGACGCGGTTGATGCCGTCGGACTCGTCCTGGGTGGTGGGAAAGGCGTCGATCCGCCAGATGCCCTTGTCCTCGTCCTCTTCCAGGATCGAGTAGGTGGCGCCTTCCAGCGCGACGTCGAAATCGATCGCTTCGGCGGCGGATTCGGCGTCGGCGCGGGCGCCGCGGGCGACGATCTGTTGGGGCGTATAGTCGGTCATGTCGCTCCAGTAGCCATCCCGGAGCCGAAAGGCGAGTCAGTCCGAGGTCGGCGCGCCTTCGGACGTGTCGCCGGGAAGGGCGACATTGAGGATGTCGCCCTCCGTCGAGGCCCAGTGCGGCTGGGCGGGCGGGGTGCGGGCGACGTTCACCAGAGGCGGCGGAACGTCCATCGGCGGCGGCATCACGAAGGGCTCTTCATCGCGATAATAGGTTGCGGCGGTGCGCTGCACCGGGGGCGGAGCCAGGAAGTCGGTTCCGATCACATAGTCGGGAACCTTGCCGGTCGGCCAGGCGATGGGCGCCGCCGTCTCTTCCAGGGCGGCGCGGTTGAGCGGCTGCGTCGTTGTCCAGCCCCTCGATCTGGCCGCCGATGCCGCCCATGGCGTTGTTCTTGATGCTGATGCCGGCCTGCCAGCGGCGCGCCGTACAGCACCGGCCGGGTCAGCGCGAAGGTCTTCAGCGGCGTGAACGGGATGCCCATGCGCTGATAGCGCCCGAAACGCCGTTCCGTTCGCTTCCGGCGTCGAGAAAGTCCCGGTCCGCCGATCGCGGCGCCTCAATGGGGCGCGCCGCTCCTGGAAAACAGGTTGATCACCAGCACGCCCGCCATGATCAGCGCGATCCCGGCCAGGGCGGCGCCGTCCAGGCGCTGGCGATACATCACCCAGGCGATGCCGGTGACCAGCACGATTCCCACCCCCGACCAGATAGCGTAGGCGATCCCGACCGGCAGGGTCTTGAGCGTGTGCGACAGGGCGAAGAACGAGATCGCATAGCCGCTGACCGTGATGATCGACGGCAGAGGGCGCGTGAAGCCCTCGGCGGCCTTCAGCGCCGAGGTGGCGATGACCTCGGCGACAATGGCGATGGCTAGCCAGGCATAGCCGTTCATCGCCTAGTGCTTCCCGCGATCGCGTCCGAAGTTCGGCTCGGCGCTTTCCTGGCCGGCGGCGACGATGCCCCGGCGGATGGCGCGGGTGCGGGTGAAGTGGCTGTGCAGGGTGTCGGCGTCGCCCCAGCGGATGGCGCGGCTCATGGCCTGCAGGTCCTCGGTGAAGCGGCCCAGCATCTCCAGCACCGCGTCCTTGTTGGCGACGAAGATGTCGCGCCACATGGTCGGGTCGCTGGCGGCGATGCGGGTGAAGTCGCGGAAGCCCGAGGCCGAGAACTTGATCACCTCGCTCTCGGTGACGTTCTCCAGATCGGCCGCGCTGCCGACGATGGTGTAGGCGATCAAGTGGGGCAGGTGGCTGACGACGGCCAGCACCAGGTCGTGGTGCTTCTCGTCCATCAGCTCGACTTGGGCGCCGAAGGCGCGCCAGAAGGTCGACAGCTTGGCGACGGCGGCGGCATAGGCCTCGTCGTCCTTCTCGGCCGGGGTCAGGATCGTCCAGCGGTTCTCGAACAGTTCGGCGAAGCCGGCGTCGGGGCCCGACTGCTCGGTGCCGGCGATCGGGTGGCCGGGAATGACGAACACGTGGTCCAGCGGCTGAGCGCGAAACGCTTCGCCGACATTGCCCTTGGTCGAGCCGACGTCGGTCAGGGTCGCGCCGGCCTTCATGGCCGGAGCCACGGCGGCGGCGACCTCGGCGATCGACAGCACCGGCGTGGCGATGACCACCAGATCGGCGTCCTTCACGGCTTCGGCGATATCGTCGGTGACGTGGTCGGCGATGCCCAGCTCGACCACGCGGGCGCGGTTGGCGGCGCTGGAGTCGGCCACGGTGATCTGGCTGACCACGCCATGGGCGCGGGCCGCGCGGATCACCGAACCGCCGATCAGGCCGCAGCCGATCACGGTCATCTTGGGATAGAGAATGCCGGGCTTAGACATGGGAAGCGACCTCAACCCGACCCTCAAACCGATCTCCCCGGCGAAGGCCGGGGCCCAGATTCAGCCTGAGCGATTGGGGATGACGCGCCACGGGACAGCGCTGCATGCGCGGATGTTCGTGGGATCGATCTGGGCCCCGGCTTTCGCCGGGGAGAACGGAAAATGGAGGGGACATCACCGCCCCACGAACTCGGTCAGCAGCTCGACCACGGCGCGGTTGTCGGCTTCCTGGCCGATGGTGATGCGGATGGCGTCGGGCAGGCCGTAATTGCCGACGGCGCGGACCAGATAGCCCTTCGACGCCAGGAACGCCTCGGCCTCTGGCGCAGTCTTGCCCGGAACCTTGGGGAAATTGACCAGCACGAAATTGGCCGCCGAGGGCGTCACTTCCAGGCCAAGCCCGCCTAGCTGCTGGGTCAGGAACGGCCGCCATTGCTCGACCAGCGCCACCGAACGGGCCTGGAACTCGACGTCGGCCAATGCGGCGACAGCGGCTTCCTGGCCGGGGATTGAGGTGTTGAACGGCGGACGGATGCGCTCGATCGGCTCGATGATGTGCGCGGGCGCGTAACCCCAGCCCACCCGCAGGGCGGCCAGGCCGTGGATCTTGGAGAAGGTGCGGGTGACGATGACGTTCTGCGCCGTGCGGGCCAGGTCCAGGCCGTCTTCAAAGCGCGGATCGGTGGCGAACTCGGCATAGGCGCCGTCCAGCACCAGCACCACCGACGGCGGCAGGGCGGCGTGCAGGGCGCGGATCTCGTTCACCGCGTATCCAGGTGCCGGTCGGGTTGGCGGGGTTGGCCGCTTGGCGGGGTGGGCGTTGCCTCGGCGGTGCGGCCAGCAGCGCATCGGCGTCGATGCGCTGGTTGGGCTCGCGGGCCATGCGCGACCTCGCCCTGGCAGGCGCGGGCCCCGATGGCGTAGGCGGCGAAGCCGTGCTCGCCCTGCACGATGTTGTCGCCCGGCTCCAGATAGACCTGGCACAGCAGGGCGAAGATCTCGTCGCTACCGTCGCCGAACGTCAGGCGCTCGGGCTCCAGGCCATAGTGGGCGGCCACGGCCTCGCGCAGGATATTGGCCTTGCCGTCCGGATAGATGTGCAGGCGATCGACGGCGGCGCGATAGGCGTCCTTGGCCGCGTCGCTGCAGCCCAGGACGTTCTCGTTGCTGGACAGCTTCACGGGATGCGCGACGCCTTCGATCTTCGACTTGCCGCCGACATAGGCGTGGATGTCCATCAGGCCCGGCTTGGGCGTGGGACGGGAGGCTGCGAAGCGGTCGGCGGCGGAAGCGGTCATCTCGGCTACTCGGGTAAAGCCTTGGGGAAACTCGGGGCGGTCTTACACCTCGTCCGCCTAAACGTCGAACGGCGTCGGCGCAGCCCCGATCACGCCCGTCAGCTTGCCCGGAGCCCGCGCTAGCCGCTCGTCGCCGGGCATGAAGAAGCCCACCAGCGAGAACAGCTTCAGCCCGCCGGCCTCGGCCAGGGGCTCGGCGGCGACGCCGTCCTGGCCCAGGGCCTCGACGATGGCCGAGGCGCTCTTGGGAGAGTCGGTGACCCAGAAGGTCTGGTCGCCGCCCGTGGGCTCGACGTCCACCTCGGCCACGGCCAGGGCCGCTTGCGGGCCCCAGGCCGACAGGCAGGGCAGGGCGGCGAAGATCTTGAGTTTCGGTTCGGCCAGCAGTCGGCCCCACCAGGCGCTGTCCGCCGTCAGGGCCAATACGCCGACGCCCCAGGGCGTCTTGGCGGCGGCCAGCACGTCCTTGGCCTCGGCCAGCACCTGCATACGCGGCGCGGTCCCGAAACGCAGGCGGGTCAGTTCGACGGCGCGGGTCGGATCCTTCCCGCCCCAGACCGATAGGTGATAGGGGCCCTGGCGCGCCAGGTTGTCGCTCATCACCTCGCGCCAGATGCGGATGACCAGGGCGTCATTGGCCGCCTTGCGCGGCGTGGCCAGCAGTTTGCGCACGATCAGCGCCTCGCGGCCGGGGCGCAGGCCAAAGCCCGTATCGCCCGCCGCGCGCTTGGCCGCCGCGACCGAACCGGCCAGGGCGGCCCGCTCGTCCAGCAGCTTCAGAAGTTCGCCATCAATGGCGTCCAGTCGCCATCGGACCTCGTCGAGTGACAGAGGCGCGTCGGCCGCGTCGGTACCCATGTTTATCCCCGAAATTGGAGGCCGGACCATAGTCCTTGCCGCCGCCGGTGCAATAGCTGGCGTTCTCGGGAAGAAACTTGCGTGTCTCTCGCGGGAGGCGCGCTTGATCTTCGCCTAATAGACGCGCGGCGAAGGACCCGTATCGATCGTGCCCAGGCGGGTGCGGCCGTCCTGGAAGATCAGGCTGGCCTCGATCACCGGTTCGCGGCCCAGGGCCTGGGAGACGGCGGCGATCGCCTGCTCGGGCGTCTTGATCTTGGCGTTGGGATCGACGCGCTCCTTCAGCGCCACGTCCAGCGCGCCCTGCAGGCGGCCGTTGGCGTCGACCGTGAGCGCGCCGGACTTGGCCGTGCCCTCGGCCTCGCCGGCCGTGATCCGGGCGTCGTGCATGGTGATCGCCCCGCCGGCCACGCCCCAGTCGCGCACGGCGTCCGCCCAGTTCTTGCCGCGCAGGTGCGAGACGCGGCTCAGTCGGGCGTCCAGGATCATGTCGGCCGTGTTCTGCTGGGCGATGCGGCCCAGCAGGCCGGTGAAGTTGACGCGCGCGCCTTCGGCCTTGAACAGGATCGCGCCCTGGTCGTCCGGGCCCGGACGCAGGTGCAGTTGCATCGATTGCGCCGTCTGCAGCGGGAACGGCCGGGCGTTCGGCGCCGTCGAGAAGACCAGTCCCGCGCCTTCGATCGAGATGCGCGGGGGATACTGGTCGAAGCCGGCGAGGCTGGCGCGCAGGGCCTTTCCGGCGATGGCGACGTCGCCGCCGTCATCGGGACGGGTCAGCAGGGCGCCGCGCGGCGCGACCGCCACCCAGTGGTCCAGGTCATAGATCATGGCCTCGCCCTTCAGCTCTGGGATGCGCAGCGCCCAGCCCGACGGCTCGGCCACCCGGGCGTCGGCCAGGGTGATGTCGAGGCGGAACGGAAATCCGGAGAAGGTGCGGGCGCTCCACGACAGGTCATAGCCGCGCGACTTCAGCGACGCCGCCGCGGTGTCCATCCGCTGCTCGGCCTGACCGCGCAGCCAGAACCAGCCGACGCACCAGGCCGATGCAAAGGCCAGCAACAGCACGAAAGGGGTGATCAAGCCGCGCCGACGGGCTTTGCGGGACGGGGCGGCGTCGGTATGGGTCATTAAGGGCGCGTCCAGTCGGGATTGGTGATGAGCGTAGAAAGCGGCGATCGCTGGGTATTCGGATACGGATCGCTCATGTGGCGTCCCGGGTTCCCGTTTGTAGAGCGAAGACGCGCGGTTCTCCACGGGCGTCGTCGGGCCTTCTGCATCTATTCGGTGCACCACCGGGGCACCTATGAGCGTCCGGGGCTGGTTCTGGGCCTCGCGCCCGGCGGTTCGGTGCGCGGCGCGGCCTATCGCGTGGCGGCGGCGGCCTGGGACGAGGTCTATGCCTATCTGCGCGAACGCGAACAGCCGACCGAAACCTATTTCGAGGCCTGGAGCGATCTGAAGATCGACGGCGAGGCGGGCAAGGTCTCCTCGCTGGTCTTCCTGTCAGACATGAAGCACGCCCAGTGGGCCGGGGCCCTCAGCCTGGAGCAGCAGGCCGACCTGATCGCCGGCGCCCGGGGGCTTTCGGGCCGCAATATCGACTATCTCGGCGACCTCGTCGGCCACCTGCGCGAGGACGGCGTGCGCGACCACGCGATGGAGACGCTGCTTAAACTGGTCGAGGCGCGGGAGGGCGGCTCCACGAATCCCTCTCTCTGAGAGAGAGGGCGGGGCCCGCCGCCGCAGGCGGTGGGAGGGTGAGAGGTTTCACCGTTGGCCGGAAGAGCTCGATACCTGTCGTTCAGCAGCCGGAAACGCTGCAGAGCTAAAATCAGGTCAGCACCTGAAACCCGACATTTGACTCTTGGACCGCAAGCGGACGTCGCCAAGGTCCGCTACGGGTGGTGAGCGGACCCAGTGACATTGGTGGCAGCTTATCCCAACATTGGCTCCGACAGTGTGGGGCGGTGATGAGCGGATTTCTAAAAGCTGTGCCTTGGCCATGTTGGCTAGTGGCAGTTGGCTATTTGATCGCTCTCAATTTTGTAATTCCTGCCGAATGGGCCGCAAACGATCTGTGGCTGATCGGCGGGATCGCGCTGTTCTGGGCGACGTTCTTCGCTTGCAGGTTCGCAGCTCGCCGTAAGGCGAAGCACTGAATGTCAGCCATGGGTGTTTGCTGCCACTGCGCCTTTCGCGCATGCTCAATGCCCGGTAGAGGTGGGCTTGGGCGGGCTTGGTTATGTTGATGGCGATCTGGTCAGCAGGTTTAGCGACGAGAGCAAGCGCACTTCGCGCCTGCAAATGGGGCGGTGCCGCCTGTTTGCTTCAAGCCGCTCGGATGACCGTCGGCAACATCGCCACTGTTACAGCTGCGAACAAAGGCCTCATTTCCGCTGTCGCCTGGTTTGTCGGCGCGAGCCTTTTCCCGATCTTGATGGCTGTGGCCGGAACCCGCTTGCTACGCGGCAACGGCCTGATCTGGGGGAGCGCAGCTCTGGCTGTGTTGGTGTTTGATTTCTTGGTGTACGGCCAAGAGCTGGTGTCCGTTCAGGCCATTACGTCGGTTTGTGTGAAAGCAGCGCTGGTAGCGCTGATCATAAACGGGCTGCGCGGTGCTCTGGTGTTACGGAACATGGATAGCTCAGACCTGCGAACCTCCACCTTGGCTCAATCGAGTATGTCCGACTAGGGTGGTTTGCGGTCGTTGCGTTGCGTAGAGTTGGGCATGGAAAACGCATGCTGTGATCGAATGGGCTACGACCTTGGTCGAGTGTGTCAGGACCACCCCAACCGGCACGATTGTCCCGACGCATTGGTAGCCGAAGTCCGAGGGGGCTTCGGCCTGATGATCCACGACGGAGGCTCTTCCGTCATTGAGATCGCGCATTGCCCGTGGTGTGGGACGAAGCTGCCGCCCATAGGCGACCTCGACTTGGGCTAGTGGCCGCTCAGGCTCGAAAGCCGACAGCGCCCTCTCCGGCGAGCCCGAAACCTCTCACCCTCCCACCGCTTCGCGGCGGGCCCCTCCCTCTCTCTATGAGAGAGGGAAATCAGCTAAACCCCCTCGTCCTCCAGCGCCTTGGTCGCGGTGTCGATGCGGGTCTGAAGTTCGCGCATGAACTCGCCCCGCTTCAGACCGGCCGGGATGGGCGGCAGATATTCGAAGACGATGGCGCCGGGCTTGACCAGGAAGCCCTTGCCCCAGTGGACGCCGCAGTTCAGCGCCAGGGGCGTCACCGGCAGGTCCAGCTCGCGGTAGAGTGCCGCGATGCCGGGCTTGTAGTCGCCGGGAACGCCCACCGCCCCGCGCGTGCCTTCCGGGAAGATCACGACCTGGCGGACTTCCTTCATCTTCTCCAGCGTGTCGCGGACCAGCTTTTTCAGGGCGGCCGAGTGGCCGGCGCGATCGACCACCACCATGCCGGCCTTCAGGCCGTGCCAGCCGAACAGCGGCACGTTGAGCAGTTCCTTCTTCATCACGAAGCAGGCGTCGGGCAGCAGACCAAACTGGCTGAACACGTCGAACATCGACTGGTGCTTGGCCGCGACCAGGGCCGGACCGGTGGGCAGATATTCGTGGCCGCGCACCTCGACCCTGACGTCGGCGATCCAGCGCAGGCCGAAGAACAATCCCTTGGACCAGAAGGTCAGGGCGGCGACCGCGAAGCGGCGCGGCAGAGGCAGCAGGGCCAGCATCCACACGGCCGTGAACACCGACCAGAGCCAGAAATACAGCTGGAACAGAAACGAACGCAGATAGATCAAGATGCTTCCTTCGCCGGTTCGCCGGCCTTTTCCTTAGGACCCAGCCCCAGGAACGCTTCGCGGCCCAGGATCGCCAGGTACTTGCAATATTCGACAATCATGCGGCGCGCGCTCCACGTCGTTCTTCCACCAGCGATGGGCGTTCAGCCCCTCGGTGGCGACGGGATAGGGATAGAGCTTCAGGCCCGGCATGGTCGCGCGCAGCTCCAGCATCGAGCGCGGCATGTGATAGTCGGCGGTGACCACGATCAGGCTGTCATAGCCCTTGGCCTTGGCCCACTCGGCCGTCTCGCGGGCGTTGCCGACGGTGTTGGCGGCGGCGAAGCCCAGGTCCACGCAGCAGTCATAGATCGGCTTGACGGCCTTGGTGACGCCTTGCACGTCGTCGCGCGTGGCCTCGCGATTGACGCCGGAGATCAGCAGGCGCTGGCCCTTGCCGGCTTCCAGCAGCTTGGTGGCCGCCTCCAGCCGGATGTTGGACGCGCCGGTCAGCACCACGACGCCGTCGGCGACCGGCGGCTCGCGGGCGGGCGTGGACTGCTCGACCCGAACCGAGAAGGCCAGCAGGCCGACGGCCCAGACCATGACCAGGATCAGCAGCGCGGCGAGGCTTTTCACGGCATGCTCCTGAGCAGGCGAAGCGCGGCGAGGCGGGCGGTGAGGCCCGCGACCAGGGCCGCGATCAGAGGGCAGGGCAGGGGCGCCAGCAGGTCGGTCCAGGCCAGGGGCAGAACCGGGCCCAGGCCCGAACCGCCGCCCAGGGTTCGCAGTCCCGCGCCGATGATGGCCGCCGACGCGCCGCCCAGCAAGCCCGCCAGGGCGGCCATGACCGCGAACCGCGCCTGGAAAAGGCCCGCGATGAAGCCGGCCTCGGCGCCGGACAGGTGCAGCACCTCGATCACATCGGCCCGCGCGGCCAGGCCGGCGCGGGTGGCGAAGGCGATCACGGCCGTGGTCGCCGCCGCGATCAGCGCGAAGACGCCCAGGGCGGCCCAGCGCGCCAGGCCGGCGCCGCGCTCGATGTCGGCGATCCAGCGGCTGTGGTCATCGACGATGGCGTCGACATTGGCCGCTTTCAGGGCCTGGGCCAGAGCGCCGGCCGCCGCCGGGGCCTTGGGGTCGAGATCCAGGGTGACCAGACGCGGCGTCGGCAGGTCCTCGACCAGGGCGTCCTTGCCGATCCAGGGGGCCAGCAGCGCCTCGGCCTTTTCGCGGGACAGGGCGCGGGCCTCGACCACACCCCGCACGCCGGCCAGGGCCTCGGCGGCGCGCGCGGCGGCGGAGTCGGGCGTCTCGCCGGAGCGGGCGCGCACGACCACGGTGGCCGAGCTGGTCAGCTGGCTGGTCCAGCCCTGCGCGGCGCGATTGGCGGCCAGGGCGGCCATGGCGGTCAGGCAGGCCAGGAAGCACAGCACCGCGACCACGAAGACCAGCGATCCGTCCCGGGCGTCGCGCGGCGGCAGCAGCGGACCCGGCTTCCAGCGGGCGACGAGGAATATGTCGCTCATCGCGCCTCTCCCGTGTCGACCAGGCGGCCATGGTCGAGGTGCAGGGTGGGGCGACCGGCGCGGGCCACCAGATCCTCGTCATGGGTGGCGATCAGCACCGTGGTGCCCAGGCGGTTGAGCTCGACGAACAGCCGCAGCAGGCGCAGCGACATGGCCGGATCGACATTGCCGGTCGGCTCGTCGGCCAGCAGCACGTCGGGCCGGTCGACCACGGCGCGGGCGATGGCCAGGCGCTGCTTCTCGCCGCCCGAGAGGGTGGCGGGCAGGGCGTGCATCCGGTCGCCCAGGCCCACCCAGTTCAGCAGCTCGGCGACATCGTCGCGATAGGTGGCCGGCTTGCGCTGCAGGATGCGCAGCGGCAGGGCGGCGTTGTCGAACACCGACAGGTGCTCCAGCAGCCGGAATTCCTGGAAAACCACCCCGATCCGGCGCCGCAGGAACGGCAGGTCGGCCGACGGAACCAGGCTCACATCGCGCCCGAACAGCTCAACGCGACCCCGTGACGCATGATGCGCCAGGTAGATCAGCTTGAGCAGCGAGCTCTTGCCCGCGCCCGAGGCGCCGGTCAGGAAGTGAAACGACCCGGGCATAAGGGAAAAGCCAATGTCCTGAAGCGTTTCGGGCGCACGTCCATAGCGCATCGACACGCCTTGGAAGCGGACCACCGGAAGGGCGTCGTCGCCCTGTTCTGCGTCAATCCGCAAGGTGCCGCCGCCGGGCTTTCTGGACATCAGGGACAAAATCAGCGACCCCATTTATTAACGCAGGGGGCGTACGATTCGAGGCCATGATACTAACCTGTCCGGAGTGCGCCAGCCGCTATTTCGTCGACGACTCCAAGGTCGGGTCGGCGGGTCGCGTCGTGCGTTGCGCCTCGTGCGGACACCGTTGGACGGCCCGTAACGAGGAAGCCCTCGACATCTTCGAAGAGGCCCCCGCCTCGGTGGCTGGCGACGCCTCGATGACCGCGCTCGACGCCAACGGCGCGGACGCTGACGCGGCCTCCGCCGCCGGCGCCGAGGGCGAGCCCGAGCCGCCGGTCAGCGCCCTGCCGGGCGAGGAACTGCCCAAGGTCTTCCGGGCTCGCGCCGACGCTGAACGCCGGCTGCGCGAAGCCACCACGACGGGCGTCGTCTGGGCCGGTATGGCCGCCACTATGGCGGTCATGGTGGTGGGCGCGCTGATCTTCCGCATCGACGTCGTCAAGCTTCTGCCGACCACGGCGGGCGCCTATGCCAGCGTCGGCCTGCCGGTGAACACCGTGGGCCTGGTGATCGACAAGGCGTCGCTGAAGGCCGAACCTTCGATGGACGAGGGCCACGCGGCCGTGACCATCTCGGGCACGATGCGCAACATCACCGACGGCGCCGTGGTCGCGCCGCCGCTGCGGGTCGAGCTGCGCAACGCCAAGGACAAGCGGGTGGCCGGCCGCATCGCCGCCGCCGCCGATCCCAAGGTGCCGCCGGGCGAGATCCGCCACTTCTCCATCACCCTCAAGGACCCGCCCCGCACGGCTAAGGACGTGGTGATCAGCTTCGCCACCGAGCCGGGCGCCGCCAACGCCGTCAAGGCCGTCCTGAAGAAGCCCCACGCGCCCGCCGAAGCGCACGAACCGTCGCTGCGCGGCGCCCAGGATGCGGTCGCCGAAGGCGAAGCGGCTGGACATGAACCCCCGGGGCATGAGACCGGAGCGGAGGAAGCCCCTCCCACTGACTCTCACGAACCCGCGCATCATGAATGACCAGACCCAACCCGAAGTCCTGATTTCGGAAGCCGACATCGCGCAGCGCGTTCAGGCCCTCGCCAACGCCATCGCTCCGCGCATCGACGACGACACCGTCGCCGTCTGCCTGCTGACCGGCGGCCTGTGGTTCGCCGCCGACCTGACCCGCGCGCTGTGGAAGGCCGGACGCAATGTCCGCTTCGACGCCCTGTGGCTGGCCTCGTATCATGACGAGCGCAAGAGCACCGGCCGCTGCGAGGTCCGCGCCGACCTGCAACGCCCGCTGGTCGGCCGCCGCGCCCTGGTGGTGGACGATGTGTTCGACAGCGGCCTGTCGCTCAGCGAAGCCTCGCGCCTCGTCAAGGACGCCGGCTGCCAGCGAAGTCCTGACCGCCGTCTTCGCCCGCAAGCCCTGGCCCACCGATCGCGGCATGGAGCCCGACTTCGTGGCCTGGGAAGCGCCCGCCCGGTACCTGGTCGGCTATGGCCTCGACGACGAGGGCAAGAGCCGTGGCCTGCCGTATATCGGCGCGCTGGACTAGCGAGGTCCGAGCCTTGAATCCCTCTCTCTTTGAGAGAGGGAGGGGCCCGCCGCGAAGCGGCGGGAGGGCGAGCGGTTGCCGCCGCCGGCCGGCGCACTCGACTACTTCTCAATCGCCACCGATGAAGTCCGCCAACCAACGCAGGTGACGAGCCAAGGCATGCTTGAAGCGATAGCCGTTGGTTTGGGGCGGCTTGTCGTCCAGCGGTCGACCGTAGGGGTATTGCTCAGGGTCCGGGGCTGTTGCGCCGTCCAGCGGCTTTTGGGCGATCACGAGATTGACCCACGTCGCATCCATCAGCGCAAAGTTTCTAACCGGCTCGTTTTCTTGGGCGGTCGGGACCAGGCCGTTAGCCAAGTGGCAGCGTCTGACGTCCGCAAAGTCTTTGCTTTGCAAAAGCCAGGTCAGATAGCCCTCTGTGAAGGGACTCTCAAGCGTACCGAAAGCCGCCATTTCCTCAGCCCACGCGCTTTCCTGCTCGCGATTACCGGGTATCCAGTTGGAGTCCCCAAGGATGATCAGATAACCGCCAGGACGCAGAGCTTGCATCGTCTTGTCCAAAGCGATGTTCTCATCGACGACGTGGTGGAAACTCTCAAAATAGATCACCGCGTCCGCGCTGCCGGTCTCCAAGCGCGCCTCTTCCATCGTCGCGGCCTGCCAGCTCACCCGACGATGAAAGTGCTCATTGCCGCAGTGCCTGAGATATTCACGCACGCGCATTTTAGCCACGTCGATCATCTGCTCGGCGGGTTCAACGCACTCGACGCGATACCACAGCGAGGCCAAGATTTTAGTGGCCCACCCCGCCCCGGACCCGACCTCGACGATGCGCGCGCCCGGGGGAAGTCGCATGGCCTGTAGAGCGCCGAGCAACTGCAGCATCGCGGTGAAGTAGCTTGGATGACCCGGACGCCAGTCGAGGGGTTTCTCAACCAGACCCCGTCGCGCTTCAGTCGGAAGGTTAGCGACGTAGCTGATCGCCGCATCCTTGAGCGCCGCGTAGTCCTTGACTGCGTCGGGACAAAAACGCGTAGGACCTGTGTAAAGCACCGCAGAATTCCTCAACCTACATTGGTGCCGAGCTCTAGAGTCTCTCGCGAGCAACCGCAATGCTAGGTTACCGATTGGCCTTGCAACGTTGAGTAGGTAGAGCGCTTCCGGCGATAACTTCAATCAAATCAAGAAAGTGGCGTTTACGTCGGGAATGATCAGCTCTGAGATCCGTGTTTGGTGGCGACTTTGCGCCAAAGGGAAGCACCCAGCGCCTGACCCGGACGCTCGATCAGGCGGAAACTCAGCCAGCCCGCCAGAACCGCCATTGGAACAACGAAGGCGGCTATGGCGGCCACGCGCATCGCCGGCTGAAGCGCTGTCAGAGCGGGGCTGTTCTTGACGATCAACCCGGCCGCCGAGATGAAGAACCCATGGAACAGATAGATTCCATAAGAGCTGTCGGCCAGGAGCCGCACGACTGGGTTGGCGCAGAGGACTTTAACAAGGCGGGGAGTCACGTCGCTGGCTTCTAGCTTGCCGAGGCAGAGCATCGCCAAAAGCACGAGGCAAGACACAATCCAAAGGTGTGAGCCGTGGCGTTCGTAACCGGCAAGGGCCAGGGCCGCAATCAACAGACAGATGCGCTCAGCTGAACCCACGCCCGGGCTGAGAATGCGAAAGACGAACATGCCGGCTACGAAGTACTGCAGTTTCAAGAATAGCAGTGAGTTGGCTGTATAGCCCCATTTGCCGAAGATCCAGGCCGTCGATACCAGTGCGACACTCCCCGCGACCACCCCGACCGCCAGATAGCCGAAGCGCCGAACGCTCAGCCACAGAAGCGGAAAAGTCAGATAGAATTGCATTTCCAGACTGAGGCTCCAGTCCGGCAAGAAGGTCGAGAAGGCGTACTTGGGGAAAAGGCCAAACAGGAAGGACGCGTGCAGGGCAAAATTCGCCAAAGAATAGTGGATCCTTGCAGGATCGTTTGCTCCACCCGGCGGCCACCATGACGGCGTCATCGCCTGCAAGGCCTGGTAGCCGGCCAGGAAAGCGCCGCCGGCTGTGAAGGCGATGATCAGAGAGATGTAGTAGGCGGGAGCGATCCGGAAGTAGCGACGCAGAAGGAAAGCTTTCCATCGGCCCGCTTCCGCGCGCCCTTCGGACTCGTGCGTATCGGCGATAAGGCACATCAAAAAGCCGGAGATCATCATGAAGAGATCGACGGCGATCCCTGCGTCCGGCAATGGCAAACCATACCAGCCGCTCCAGATCATGATGTGCGCGAACAACACCCAGAACGCGGCGATGCATCGCATCAGATCGATGAACGCCCACTCTCTCTTCATACGTCGGTCCTTCGCGAGGCCTTATACCTATGCCCGATCTCGAAAGGGTAGAGCACGCGCCGGCATCAATGCCAAATTCACTTTGCGCAAGCTGGGTGGTGACTTCTGACCACGTACCTCTTGCAGCGACCACCTTCTCCACGCCAAGTTATTCGGCGGCCAAAGCGGGAGAATTGAAGTCTGTTCTGTACTCGTCCCCTAGGTCTGCAAACCAACCTTCTCAGGCGTCAGTAGCGTCCGCTTTTCGTAGCAAAAGGTGACAGGTCGAATGGCGCGAGGCGTCTAGTCGTCTGGCGTCCTCACGGGAAGAGGCTGACCGATCCCGGCGGTGCAACGGCCGAAATCCTGGCCGCGCTCCGATCGGACAGGGTGAAACCTCTCACCCTCCCACCGCCTCTGGCGGCGGGCCCCTCCCTCTCTCAAAGAGACAGGGTTGCTGGAAATCGCCTATCCCCGTGCCCGCACGGGAACAGCCCCCACTCCTGGCCCAACGATTTCAACGCCCTGACCGCACCACCCAGCGTCACGATGCAAAATCGACGCAACACCCCCAAAAACGCCCGCATACTTCTCCTCGCTTCATCGCAAGGGGAGGGCGTCCAGCTGGCGACCTGACGGGCGGTGGGGGCGGTTGTACGGGGCCACCGGTCGGACGAATGTCCGTGCCGGCCGGCTTAAAGTGAGGACAGGGGACGTAAACCTGTCCATCGGAGGAAGGCCAAAGCCTCCGCCCGTCCGAAGGTAAGTTCCGGGTCCTCCGGAATCGGCGAGGCTGCAGCTTGAGGGCTGGGTCCGTCGCGAGGAGGGCAGCCCGGATGTGGTGCAAAGGGTTGAACGAGACCCGCGCGTGCCGGCCAGAGGGATAACAACCGTGCGGAGCGCTCCGGCCACGGCCGAAACGGTACTCCAACTACCCTCATCCGGGCCTGGCCCGGACGCTCCGCCGCCTCCCCGATCTCGCCGGTGAAAACCGGCGAGGCCGAAAACCCGTGTCCGCGCTCAGACCCAGTCGGGGATCAGGTCGCGGGCCAGCATTTCCTCGTAGGACGGCCGGGCGCGGATGACCGCGAACCTGTCGCCGTCGACCAGAACCTCGGGCACCAGCGGGCGGGTGTTGTATTCGCTGGCCATGGCCGCGCCATAGGCGCCGGCCGACATGAAGGCCACCAGATCGCCTGCCGCCAGCGGCGGCATGGGCCGGTCGCGGGTAAACGTGTCGCCGGTCTCGCAGATCGGGCCGACCACGTCATAGACCACCTCGCCCTCGCGCCGGGTCAGGGGGCGGATGTCGTGGAAGGCGTCGTACATGGCCGGGCGGATCAGGTCGTTCATGGCCGCGTCGATGACCAGGAACTTGCGGCCCTCGGGCCGCTCGTGGACGTGCAGGACTTCGCTGACCAGCACCCCGGCATTGGCGGCGATCACCCGGCCTGGCTCGAAGGCCAGCTTGACCGGCAGGCCGCTCGTGACCTCGCCGACCATGGCGGCGAAGTCGGCGGGCGAGGGCGGGGTCGGCATGTTGAAATAGGGCACGCCCAGGCCGCCGCCCAGGTCGAGGCGTTCGACCGACAGGCCTTCGCCCAGCAACTGCTCGACCAGGCCGCGCATCTTGGTGAAGGCGGCGCGCATGGGGGCCAGATCAGTGATCTGGCTGCCGATGTGGCAGGCCACGCCGACGGGCTCGAGATTGGCGTTGTTGCTGGCGTTGGCGTAGAGGCGCGCGGCCTCGGCGAACGAGACGCCGAACTTGTTTTCGGCCTTGCCGGTGGCGATCTTGGCGTGACCGCCGGCCGCGACATCGGGATTGACCCGGAAGGCGACCTTGGCGCGGACGCCCAGTTCGGCGGCGACGTCGGCGATCAGGTTCAGTTCGGGCTCGGACTCGACATTGATCTCGGCGACGCCGGCCTTGAGCGCGAATTCGATCTCGCGGCGGGCCTTGCCGACGCCGGAGAAGACAATGCGCTCGCCGGGGATGCCGGCGGCCAAAGCGCGGCGCACCTCGCCTTCCGAGACGGTGTCGGCGCCGGCGCCCAGCTCGCCCAGCACCTTCAGCACGGCGACATTGGAATTGGCCTTCACCGCATAGGCGATCAGCGGATCGGCGACGCCGGCGATCTCCAGAGCGTCGCGAAACACGGTGAAATGCCGCTCCAGCGTAGCGCGGGAATAGACATAGACCGGCGTGCCGACCTGCGCCGCGATGCGCGCCAGGGGGACGCCTTCACAGGCCAGGCCCTCGGGGCCGTACTCGAAGTGGTTCACGGGACTCGAAGCTCTCTCATCATAAGCCCCTCATCATCCGATCTTCCCGGCGAAGGCCGGGACCCAGATTCATCCAGAGCATCAGCAGGGCTTCATCTGGATCCCGGCCTTCGCCGGGATGACGGCGCGTGTGGGCTGGGTCGATGAAGTGCGGTGGTCGCCGTCAGTTGGGGGTCGCGCCGGGAAAGCCCGCCGCCGAAGGACCGCCGAACGGGTTCGGAGACGTGCCGGCCAGCGGCGCGGCGCGGACGGTGCGGTTGCTGGACGCCGGATCCATGATCTCTTGCGTGCCGCCGACCCGCGCCGGCTTGTTGGCCGTTCCCGAGGCGGCGCGGCGCTCGGCCTCCCAGGCGGCCTTCTTCTGGGCGTCCCACATCGGCGCGGGACGTTCCAGTTCAGCCTGCTTGCCGCAGGCCGACAGGCCGGCGCCGGCCAGGGCGAGGGTCGCGACGGTCAGAAGAGCGAGGGGCGCAGGGTCATCCGAGCAGTTCCTTCCAACGCGCGATCTGGGCGCGGACCTGGGCGGGAGCGGTCCCGCCGTAGCTGATGCGGCTGGCCGCCGAGGCGGCCGGGGTGAGGACGGCATAGACCTCGGCGGTGATCTTGGCTCGATCGCCTGGAACTGGTCCAGGGAGAGATCCGCCAGATCGACGCCAAGCCCTTCGGCTGTCTTCACGGCCGAGCCTGTCACGTGGTGGGCGTCGCGGAAAGGCATGTTCAGCGTCCGCACCAGCCAATCGGCCAGATCGGTGGCGGTCGAGAAGCCCGCGCCGGCGGCGGCGGCCATCTTGTCGGTGTTGGGCGTCAGGTCGGCGATCATGCCGGCCATGGCCAGCAGGCTGAGCTCCAGGGCGTCGAAGGCCTCGAAGGTCGGGACCTTGTCTTCCTGCATGTCCTTGGAATAGGCCAGCGGCAGGCCCTTCATGACCACTGTCAGCGTGGTCAGGCTGCCCAGGATGCGGCCGACCTTGGCGCGGATCAGCTCGGCGGCGTCGGGGTTCTTCTTTTGCGGCATGATCGAGCTGCCGGTCGTGAAGGCGTCGGTCAGCTTGATGAAGCCGAACATCGGCGTCGTCCACAGCACGATCTCTTCGGCCAGGCGCGACAGGTGCGTGGCAGTGATCGAGGCGGCCGACAGGGCCTCCAGCGCGAAGTCGCGGGCCGAGACGCTGTCCAGCGAATTGGCGGTGGGGCGGTCAAAGCCCAGGGCCTTGGCGGTGGCGTGGCGGTCGATGGGGAAGGGCGATCCGGCCAGGGCGGCGGCGCCCAGCGGGCACTCGTTCATCCGGGCCCGGGCGTCGCGGAAGCGGCCAGCGTCGCGGCCAAACATCTCGACATAGGCCATCAGGTGGTGGCCGAAGGTCACGGGCTGGGCCGGCTGCAGATGGGTGAAGCCCGGCATCAGGGCGTCGGCATAGGCCTCCGCCTGGGCTAGCAGGGCCCGCTGCAGGGCGTCCAGCTGGGCGGCCGAGCGGTCGCAGGCCTCGCGGACCCACAGGCGGAAGTCTACGGCGACCTGGTCGTTGCGCGACCGGGCGGTGTGCAGGCGGCCGGCCACCGGGCCGATCAACTCGCGCAGCCGGGCCTCGATGTTCATGTGGATGTCTTCGTATTCATCGCGGAACGGGAAGACGCCCGTGGTGATCTCGTCCTCGATCCGCGCCAGGCCTTCGAGGATTTCCTCGCCATCGCCACTTGCAATCACACCTTGGGTGATCAACATCCGGGCATGGGCGCGGGAGCCCGCCAGATCCTGCGCCCAAAGGCGCTTGTCGAAGCCGATGCTGACATTGATCGCCTGCATCAGCTCCGCCGGTTTGGCCGAGAACCTGCCGCCCCACATGGCTTGACCCTCTCCGCCGTCGGCGGCGTCGGGTTTTTCGGAGGCGTTGTCGGTCATATGAGCGAAATCCAGTCGAACGAGAACGGGGCAGGCGCAGCAAAGCGCAATCCGCTGAAGTGGGCGATCGGCGCCGTCATGCTCGTCGGCGTCGCGGCGGTTCTATACGTCATCGTCGCCGCTTCGTTCAAATCCTCAGGCCCGGCCAACCTCAACGAATTCAAGAAGGCCTCGTTGGCCAAGCTGGACGTGCCGACCACGCCCCGCGCCGCGCCGGGCACAACCTTCTTCGACGAGACCGGAAAAGCGATGACCCTTGCCGACTTCAAGGGGCAGGTGGTGGTGATGAACCTCTGGGCCACCTGGTGCGCGCCCTGCAAGAAAGAGATGCCGACCCTGGCCAAGCTGCAGGGCGCCTATGCGGCCCAGCCGCTGAAGGTGCTGCCGATCAGCGTCGATCGGGATTCGGACCTCAACCTGGTCCAGGCCGAGATGGCGGCCAATGCGCCGCTGAAGATCTATCGCGATCCGTCCTACAAGCTGTCGTTCGATCTGGAGCCGCGCGCCGAGGGCTATCCGACCACGGTGGTCTATGACCGCCAGGGCCGCGAACGGGCCCGACTGTCGGGCGACGCCGACTGGTCCAGCCCCGAGGCGCGGGGGTTGGTCGAGAAGCTGCTGGCCGAGAAGTAAGGTCGTGGGCGTCGATCCGCTTGTCCTCGAGCCGATCGCGGACCGCGCCTGGCCGGCGCGGGAGCGGTCGGCTCTGGGCGGCTGGCGCCTGAACGCCGCCGACGGCTGGTCCATGCGGAGCAACGCCTGCTGGCCCTTGGGCGAGCCGGACCGGGACGTCGAGGCCGCCATCGACGCGACCGAGGCGTGGTTCAAGGCGCGCGATCTGCCGCCGCGCTTCAAGCTGACCGATTGGGCCACCGCGCCGGACGACCTAGCCGAGCGCTTGGCGCGGCGCGGCTATGTCGACTGCAAGAAGACCTTGGTGATGGTCGGATCGGCCGTGGGCCGGCCGGATCCGTCGGTCGGTCTTTCGGACACGCCGGACGCCTGCTTCGAGGCCGTGTTCACGGCTTCGGCGGGCGGAAATCTGGCGGATGCGCGCGAGCGACTGGAGACCCTGGCCCGCCTGCCGCCTCCTGCGCGGTTTGCGCGACTGGATATCGACGGTGCGCCCGCCGCCCTGGGCGCATGCGCCGTCGAGTCGGGCTGGGCCGGGGTGTTTGGCATGCGCACCATGACGGAGCATCGGCGCAAGGGCCTGGCGAGGCGCGTCCTGGGATCCCTGCTTTCCGAAGCCGCCTCGCTGGGCGCCCGCCGGGCCTATCTGCAGGTCGAGGCCAGCAACGCCTCCGCCATCGCCCTCTATGCCGCCGAAGGGTTCAGCGCGGCCTATGCCTATCGCTATTGGGGGCGTCCGAGCGACTGAGCTCAGGTCAATCCCATCTCGGCGCGCAAGGCTTGCGGCGTCACGCCCGCCGCCCGCAGTTCGCGCAGGGTCTGGGCCTTGTCGCGCTTGGCGTAGCGTTTGCCGTCGGGGTCGGTCAGCAGGCGGTGGTGGCGATAGGTCGGTGTCGGCAGGCCCAGCAGGGCTTGGAGCAGCCGTTGGATATGAGCGGCCTCGAACAGATCCTCGCCCCGGATGACATGGGTGATCTCCTGCAGGGCGTCGTCCAGCACCACGGCAAGGTGATAGGCGACGCCGACGTCCTTGCGGGCCAAGACGATATCGCCGGCGGTCTCTGGCCGGGCCGGGATCGTTCCGGTCTCGCCTTGGGGGCCAGAGCCTTCCTCGGTAAAGGTCAGGGTGTCGAAGCCGCCCAGGGCGCTCCGCGCCGCCTCCAGGGAGAGTCTCCAGGCGAAAGCGTCGCCCCGCGCCAGACGCGCCGTTTCTTCTTCGGGGGGGAGGGGCGCTCCGGTGAATGACGCCTGGGCCTCATGGGGCGCGCGGCCGATATCCAGTTCCCTGCGGGTGCGAAAGCAGCGATAGACGAGGCCGCGCGCTCGCAGGGTCTCGATCGCCGCGTGATAGTCGGCCAGATGATCGGACTGACGGCGGACGGGCTGTTCCCAGCTGACGCCCAGCCAGGCCAGATCCTCGAGAATCGCCGCCTCGTACTGCGGACGACACCGTGTGGCGTCGATGTCCTCGATCCGCAGGATGAAGCGACCGCCAACGGCCCGGGCCGTTTCGAAGGCGGTCAGGGCGGAAAAGGCGTGGCCGCGATGCAGGTAGCCCGTTGGAGACGGCGCGAACCGGGTGACGAAGGCCAAGGCCTAGCCCCGGTCGAACTTCGCGAACATGCCCAGATGCTCGAACACGGCGCGCAGGAAGGCGTCTTCGCCGCCCAGCAGGTCCTTGAGGGGCGCGAACTGCTTGAAGCTGATCATCTCCGCCAAGCCATGACCGGCGCACCAGGCGGCGATGGTCGCCAGCTCCAGGTCGATGTCCGTTACGTCGCCGCCCGACTGTTCGGAGATGGTGTCGCGCACCTGGCAATAGGCGCCTTCCTCCTTCATCTGTTCGGGCAGGGCGTCCTTGTCGCGCGAGCAGTCGTACATCACCCGATAGAGGGCGGGGTTGTCGCGGGCAAACTGGACATAGGTGACGCCGATACTGGTCATGCGGTCGCGGGCGTTCTGCGCTGAAGCCCGCGCCGAGGTCAGGGCGCTGTCCAGCGCCATCCAGCCTTCGTGTGCGACGGCCTCGAGCAGTTGGCCCTTGTCCTTGAAATGGTGATAGGGCGCTGCCGGGCTGACGCCGGCCTCCCGCGCGACAGCGCGCAAAGACAGGGCGGCCGGCCCCTCGCTTTCAAGAATCCGACGCGCGGCGTCGACTAGGGCGCGGCTGAGATCGCCGTGGTGATAGGGGCGGGATTCTGTGGCTGCGTTTGTCATCGAACTCACTCTAGCCCCTCCTTTCTAAAATTTCATCCAAACGCTGTAAAGATTATCTTGACGGCGTTTAGATTGGTGCTATCTAAGCATCGTCCAGATAGGACGAGGTCTTCGACCGACAGACGGTCGAAGCCCGGAAACAAGAGGGATTTCGTCATGCTTCGTTCGCTCACTGCCTTTGAAACCGCTTTCGACCGTTTGGCCGGTGGCTATTTCCTCGTGCTCGCCCTGGCTTTGGCCGGTGCTGTCTCGGGTCTGGCTCTCTAAAGTCCGCTTGTCCGCGAACGGCGGGGTTGGCGCCCAAGGCGTAGGCCCCGCCGTCGCGATCGTCGTGCAGCCCAAACCTCTCGCGCTTGAACCAAGTCGCGCCTGAGGCTAGCAGGGTGAGCCGACGCGCAGGGGAACAGAGACCGGCGCCGGGAACGTCCCGCCGCTCTCCGGATTTCCTGCCCATGTACAATTCAGTTCAACGACTTCAGCCATGAGTGTCGCTTTCACCAAGGAAGGCGATAGCGAGGCGTTCGCCGCCGACCTGTTGGACCGGCCGATCTCTCCCAATCCCAATCTGGTGACCGCTCGAGGCCTCGCTCAGTTGGAAGCGCGTCTGGCGGAAGCCCGCGCGGCCTACAGCGCCGCCCAGGCCACGGGCGGGGTCGCGGAGGACCGCACCGCCATGGCGCGGGCAACCCGTGATCTGCGCTACTATGCGGCCCGTCGCGCAAGCGCCCAACTGACAGAGCCAGCCGGAACTAGCGACGTCGTGCATTTCGGTCAGGCCGTCACGTTTGTCCGCGAGGACGGCCGTCGCCAGACCTTCCGCATCGTCGGCGAGGACGAGGCGGAGCCGACACAGGGGTCTGTGTCCTATGTTTCGCCCCTGGCTCGCGCCTTGCTCGGCAAGACGGTCGGCGACACGTCGATGGTCGCCGGCGGCGAAGTCGAGATCATCGCCATCCACTAGCGCAAGGATCGGGTTGCCGACGCGGGGAGGGGATGGTCTGCTCGGGTCGTGACCCGCTATGTTTCACCAACCGCCGAGCAGATCCAGGCCGCCCGTGCTCATCTGGCGTCCGTCGATCCCGCCCTGGCCATGATCGAGGCGGTCACCCCTGTATTCCCCTGGCGGTCGGCCGAGCCGGGTTTCGCGGGCCTTCTGAAGCTGATCGTCTACCAGCAGGTGTCGCTGGCTTCGGCCGCCGCGATCTGGAGTCGGGTCGAAACAGGGTTGGGCGAGGTTTCGCCCAGCGCGGTTCTGGCGCTGGAGGATATCGAACTGCAGGGCTTGGGCCTGTCACGTCCCAAGGTTCGTTATGCCCGCGCCATCGCTGAAGCGCAGATCTCAGGCGCCTGCGACCTGAATACCCTGCGTGACCTGTCTGATGACGAAGCGTCAGCCGCCTTGATGGCAGTCAAGGGTATCGGGCGCTGGACGGCCGAGACCTATCTGATGTTCTGCGAGGGCCGGCTGGATGTCTTCCCGGGCGGCGACGTCGCGCTCCAGGAAGCCATGCGGTGGGCTGATCGGGCGGAAGTCCGCCCCAATGAAAAACAGGCCTATGCTCGCGCCGAGGCCTGGAAGCCTTATCGCGGGGTGGCCGCCCATCTGCTCTGGCGCTGCTACGGTGCGGTCAAGACGGCTGAAATTCCGGCTTTCTGAGCGCTCTGGGACAGATGTCTTGGTTCCGTCGCGGAGTTGGATCATCCTTCACATGCGTTCGGGAATGAATGGCGATTCCCTTTGAATGCGTAGGAAGGAGGCCCGTCTTCAGTCCGATCGCGTATCCGCTTCGTGAGAGCCTGTCAGGCTCCAGAGGGAGGCCCTGATGCAGGTGCTGTCCCGTCCCCCATCCGGCATGCCGGCCCTGGTCCTCAATGCCGACTACCGGCCGCTGAGCTACTATCCGCTATCCCTTTGGCCGTGGCAGGAGGTGATCAAGGCGGTGTTCCTGGAACGCGTCGACGTCGTGTCGACCTACGACCACGTCGTTCACTCTCCGTCGTTCGAGATGAAACTGCCAAGCGTGGTGTCGCTGAAGCAGTATGTTCCTCAGGACCGACCCCCGGCCTTTACCCGCTTCAACCTGTTCCTGCGGGACAGCTTTTCCTGCCAGTACTGCGGCTCGCCCGACGACCTGACCTTCGATCACGTCATTCCACGCTCCCGTGGCGGACGCACGACGTGGGAAAACATCGTCACGGCCTGCGCGCCCTGCAATCTCAGCAAGGGCGGCCGGACGCCACGCGAGGCGGGAATGAACCCGTTTCACATGGCGCGTCGGCCCAGCATGCATGAGCTGCAGGATCGTGGTCGCCGCTTTCCGCCAGGACACCTGCACGCCAGCTGGCTCGACTATCTCTACTGGGACATCGAACTGGAGGCGTGAGACGGCGGAAAACGGCGCGTCACGTCAGGTGATGTGCTTGGCGCTGGGGGGATCGCTGGCCGGGAAGCTCTCTTCAAGGCTTTCGTCGATCAGGGCTTCCTGACGGTCTTCGGCCACGTCGACATGCTCGGCAAGCTGGTCGTGCTTTTCGCCTTCAGGGGTCGGCTCGACCAGACGGCTGCTGGGCGTGTCTTCCTTCTGGAAGGCGTCCTTGACGTCGGTTTCGCTAACGCGGTCTTCTGGGTGGCCGGGTTGGCCGAGATCCTGCGCCTGGGACCAGTCGCCCATTACGCCCGGAGCGGATTCTTCCTGCCGTTGCTTGGTATCGGTCATGATCGCGTCCTCTTGCGTGAGGCCAAACAACGTTTGCCGGCCACGCTTGTTCCGGACTCGTTCGGTAGAACAACGCCTCGCTGTTGGAGGCTGTCTCCTGTACGGTGAGGCCATGACCAATCGTCCCACGACCTTAGAACGGGCCTTTCAACTCGCGCGTTCGGGTGAGTACTCGACCATTTCCGATATTCGGCGACAACTGAAGCAGGAGGGGTTCTCAGACGCGCCCAGCCAGATCAGCGGACCCTCCATGCTGAAACAGCTACGCAAGATCTGCGAAGCCGCCCGCCCGGAAACCGAGACCGCCGAACACGCGCTGGACGTGGGCTAGATGGCTCTCGCTGAAGGCCAGCGCACGGCGCTTAAGAATCTGGCGCGCAAGCACGCCGGAGAAGATGTCGACTGGATCAATATCGCCGACGCGCGCGCCCTGACGGATCTGGGTTATGCGCAGCGCGACCGGGTGGGATGGAAGATCACGCCCGAGGGCATCGCCGCCCTGGCTGCGCTGAACGACTGATCTGCGGCCGGGCTTCAGCCCAATTCGCGGATGGGGAAACGCTGAGCCGCCCGATCGGCGAAACGCGTGGAGCGCTGACCGTGCGCCGGCTGGCCGGGTTTGAAGGCGACCTTCGCCCGCTTGCGGCTGCGACGGCGATCCATCTTGGACAGCGTAGCGAAACTGACATTGCCGTGCTCCCGCGCCATCTTGCGCACGCCTTCAATGAGGCTGGAGCCGTAAACCGTCATGATGCCCACGGCGTCCGCCGCCCAGTCGGCGACGCTGGCGCTGCGGCCGGCGTCGAACATCTGAACCACTTCGACGGCCGCGCCCATGACCAGAGCTGTACGCACCAGATCCGCGCGCCGCATGCCTGGAAAGGCGAGGAAAGAGATCGCGGTCAGGCCGCCAAACGCCAGGGCGTGGGCGGTCTTGTCGGACAGATTGAACATCTGCTCCATGCCCTGGAAGGGGCCGAGCATCAGGATTGCTGCGACGATTGACCCGAGCAGAAGCACGGCGCGAGCCGCGATCACGATTCGGTTTGGCGTCAGCATGGTCTAGGCCCCTGGTGGAGCCGTTCCATAGCTTTGGCTTCGCGTATATTTGGTGAATTAGCACGGTCAACCAAAGATGACCGACCGTGCCGGCAGGCTCAGGGCTTGGCCGCCTTCGCCGCCTCCTCGGCCTTTTTCTTGGCTTCCGCCCCGGCCTTTGCCGCGTCGTCCTTGGCCTTTTGCCAGGCCTGGAAGGCCTCGACATAAGGCTGGCGACGCAGGATCTTGCTGGCTGGATCGATGATCACCGGACCCGCCTGGCCGACAGGAACCCGACCCGTTCCATCGGTCATGGGCACGGTGACGATCCTGTCGCCAACCTTGACCTCGACCGGCATCGGGAATGGCTTGTCGTTGGGCGTTTTCCACCGGAGCGCCAGATCGCCGCCCTCGCGCGTCTCTAGCAACTCCGGCGGCGCGGCCTCATAGAGATAGACGTTGAAGAACCAGCCATAGTCCTTGCGGGTGACCTGGTTCACCGTCTTCACGAAATCCTGGGTGCCGGCATAGCGCGGCGCGAAATTTCCGGGCCTTGGATCGTCCCGACCGTAGACGATGATCCTAACCACCTTGAAGAAGGCCTCGTCGCCGATCAGCGTCCGCAGCGTGTGCATCACGTTGCTGGCCTTGGCGTAGATATCGTTCCCAGGGCCGCGATCAGGATTGTAGACGTCGTCTTCGCGCAGTTGCTTGCCCGAGACGATAGGCGACTTGTTCTTGATGCCGGCGCGCTGGGTGTTGAGGCGCGCCATGTATTCCATATCGCCGTGCAGCCACTGCGAGTAGAGGGGCTGCATGTAACTGCCCAGGCCCTCGTGCAGCCACATGTCGTCGTTGTCGATGTCGGTCAGCTGGTTGCCGAACCACTCGTGCGCGAATTCATGCTGCAACAGCCAGTCGAAACCATAGACGTCCTTGGCGTAGTTGTTGCCGTAGGCGTTGATGGTCTGGTGCTCCATGCCGAGGTGGGGCGTGTCGACGACGCCCATCTTCTCATCGCGGAACGGGTAGGGGCCGATCATCTCCTCGTAGAAGTCGAGCATCGGCGTGAACTCGGCGAACAGCGCCTTGGCCTTCGCCTCCCGACCTTTCAGATACCAGTATTGCATCGGGAAGCTGTCGCCGAACCGGCTTTTATAGGTGGCCGAAAGCTCTTCGTACGGCCCGACGTCTAGTGCGATCGCGTAGGTGTTCGGGGTCTTGGCGCGCCAGTTGTAGGTTCGCCAGCCGTCCTTTTCCGTCATGCCCAGGAAGACGCCATTGGCCGGGGCGACCAGTGGGGCTGGTACGGTAATGTGCAGGTCGACCAGCTTGGGCTCGCCGGTCGTATAGTCGATGCAGGGCCAGAACAGGTCGCAGCCCTCGCCTTGCACGGCGGTGGCGATCCAGGGCTCGCCGGTTTCCGTCTTGCTCCAGACAAAGCCGCCGTCCCAGGGCGCGCGCTTGGCCTCGTGCGGCGCGCCATCATAGGTGATGCCGATGACCACGGTCTGGTCCTTGGCCAGCTTGCGCGGGGGCGTGATGGTCAGGCGACCCTCCGGATTGCTCCAGGCCGACGGCTTCAGGGGCTTGCCGTCGAGGGTGATCGACCGGATGGCGAACACCCGGTCCAGATCCAGCACCAGCCTGTCCAGCCGGGATCGCGTTTTCAGGGTGAGCAGCGCCTCGCCCTCGAGGAATTTGCGATCCGGAATGATCTTGAATTTCAGGTCGGCGTGCTCGAACGACAGCGCCGCCTGCTCGGCCGGGATCGCGCCGCCGGTGTCAAAGCTGAGCGCCGAGGTTTCCAGCGCCTTCGCGGGCGAGTCGGCCGCGCGCGCCGCGCCGGTGAGGACAAGAAGCGACGCGGCGCCAAGGGCGGCGAAGGTGCGAGAACGAGCGGGCAAACGAGACTCTCCCGAAACGATTTTCAGGCCGTCATCGGTATGCGGCGCCGCAGGAGGCGCCAAGTGGAGAGTGATCGAGCCGTGTCAGATCTTCTCGCTGATTTTGATCGCGGCGCGACACCCGGCCTGGATCACGGCGCTCAGCACGGGATAGGCCAGCGCCTCGCGCGCGCCTTCCTCGATGGCCAGATCGCGATGTTCCAGCTCGTCGTCGCGGAACTTTGACAGTTCAGCTGCCAGCTCCGGGTCACGATCGCGCAGTTCCTCAATCTGACCAGCATAGTGCTTTTCGATAACGCTTTCGACGGCCTCCGTGCAGGCATGGGCGGCCTTGTCGCCCATCAGCGCGGTGCCCGCGCCCAGGGCGAAGGCCGCGGCGCGCCACAGCGGAGACATCAGGGTCGGCCGCACTCCGCGCTCGGTCAGCAGTTCGTCAAAGCGGCTGAGGTGGACCTGCTCGTGGCCCTCCATGTCTCGCAACTGGTTCGCCAGGCGTTCGCGGCCGGGGCTGGCGCGCATCACCGCCGCCTGGCCGCGATAGATGTGCACGGCCGCCAGCTCGCCGGCCTGATCGACCCGCAGGATCTCGGCCAGCCGAGCCTTTGCGGCGCCGGCTCCGGGGCGCCGGGGAGCGGGCCCGCTCATTTCGCCACCTTCGCGCCATGGAGGCCCGCCGTCAGCGAGGCGACGGCGAAGCCCAGCGAGGCCAGAGCATTCCAGCCCGCCATCGAGAGGCCCAGGAAAACCCATGCGGCCTTGTCGCACTGGGGAAGCGCGACCTTGCCGCCCTTGAGCATGGCGACCAGATCGCCGGCCGCGGCCACGCCGCCGCCGGTGCAGGTGGTCGGACCGGGCCACCACTTCCACTCCACGCCGGCGTGGAATGCCGCCAGGCCGGCGCCATAGAGGAAGATCGCGGCTAGAAGCAGGTTGAAAGGCCGCCGGGCCCTCGACGCCAGAGGCGTTCGGCTAGCCACGATGGCCAGGAGGGCGACCGTGGCCGCGACCCAGTAGACCTCGCGTTGCTTCAGGCAGAGATGGCACGGGGCCAGCTTGCCAAAGGTTTCGAAGGCATGGGCCGTCGCCAGCATGGCCGCGCTGACCAGGAAGGCGATAACCGGCCACCAGCGCAGGGCCAGGTCGACGATAGCAGCCCTTGGCGCCAGGGCGGTTGCGGCGGGCGAGGGTGCGCGCACCGGTTCAGCGGTCGGGATCTCGGTCGAGGCCAGGCCAGTGTGCGCGGCCACGGGTGGGTTGGTGTCGGTCATACCGCGCACGCGCCTCCGCTGCTTCCTCCCAGGAAATGGCTAGCCGCCAGGCCGATGACAAGGAGTACGAACAGACCGCCGGCGAACAGCGCCAGGCGGCGCTCGATCACGGGCAGCAGGGTCGGGCCAAACTTCTTGACCACGAAGGCCACCAGGAAGAACCGCGCCGAGCGGGTGATGACCGAGGCGATGATGAAGGCCGGGAAGCTGAAGGCCGCTAGGCCCGAGGCGATGGTCACCAGCTTGTAGGGGATGGGGGTCAGGCCCTTGGCCAGGATCACCCAGACACCGTACTTGGCGTACCAGCACTGGAACTCGGCCAGACCGCCCGAATGGCCGGTGACCGACATCATCCAGATTCCAAAGTCCTGCAGGAAGTAGCCGATCGCATAACCCAGAATGCCGCCCAGCACGGAGGCCAGGGTGCACAGCGCCGCGTAGTGCCAGGCGCGCTCAGGTCGCGCCAGCACCATGGGGGCCAGCATAACGTCCGGCGGAATGGGGAAGAACGAGCTTTCGGCGAACGAGACGGCGAACAGGCTAGTCGGGGCGTGGCGCGAAGCAGCCAGACCCATGACCCAGTCGTACAGGCGACGCAGCATGCGAGCTCCAGTGAAATGACGCCCGTTGCTAGCAGGGCAAGCCGAACTTGTCCCCGACGATGATCTCCGCGCGGGCGAGATCGTGCCTCTCGGCCTCGATGACGGCCGGATTGGGGCATCTGAGGGGCATCTGATATGACCCCGGAGGCGCCCGAAGCCGCCGGTGCGGCGCGGCGGCGCTTGGATTTACCGGCCGGGGTGGTTATCACCCCCGTTCCAAAGGGCGAGCGCCCACCGAAATTCGAAAGCCGATCCGATGAGCGATACGCCTCCCGACCGCCTGGCCACCAATCCCGACAGCCCTTTCTACAATGCCGAACTGCTTGAGCGCGGCGTTGGCATTCGGTTCAAGGGCGTGGAGAAGACCAATGTTGACGAATATTGCGTCAGCGAGGGCTGGGTGCGGGTGACCGCCGGCAAGACGCTGGACCGCAAGGGCAATCCGATGACCATCAAGCTGCAGGGCGAGGTCGTCCCTTACTTCCGCGACATCGCTGAAACCGAAGCCTGATCGCCATGGCCGCGCCGCTTCGTCGTCTGATCGATCTGCCGGGTTTCGCTGACCTTGAACACCGGGCCCTGATGAAGCCGGCGTTCGCCGATCCCGAGGCGCGGCGCGAATTTCCCGAGATCGACCAGTTGGCGCGCGACACCTTCGGTCTCACGGCCGATGAGGCCGCCGTCATCCCGGACCCCGAGGGATGGGACGGAATCGACGTGAAGTCGATGCGCGAGCAGGCCGATCAGTTCGAGCGGGAAGGCTGGGACGTCACCGACGACAAGCGCCGCCCGCTGCGGATCCTGGGTCACTTCAGTCACCCGCTGTGGCTGGCCCTGCGCGGCGTGGCCGGCAGTCTGCCGTTCTTCCCCGAACCGGAAGAGGCCGATCCCGCCATGTCGTCCCTGGCCGCCGAGGCCAAGGCCTTCCAGCGCGACAAGCGCTAGCGTTTCTTTCCGAGCTCGGCGCCGATGTCCTTGATCGAATTGCCCACCTTGCGGTGAGCGGCGACGATCTGGTCCTTGGTCACGCCCCAGCGCTTCATCCAGTATTCCACCTGGTGGCGCTCTCGGGGATCCAGCCGGTCTTCGTCGCGAAAGTCGCGCTTGCCCTTGGGAATGCCCATTGTCGTCTCCTGCGTCTCAGCGCGGCCTATCCTGCGCGCGGGACGTTGTCGAGGCGACGCCCAAAGCTCACCCCTGTTCACTGAAGACATGAAGTAACCGCGCCCATGAGCGATCCGGACCTTGAAGCGATGGCGGCCGACGAACTGTCGCGGGCCATGACCCTCACCTGGCGTGATCTGTCCAAGGTCGTGCCCTGGGGCGACACGTTTGAAGGCATCTCGCCGGGTGGTCGCGATGTCGAGGTCGAGCGCAACTATCTTTGGGCCACCGACCCCGGCGGCGACATCCTGTGCGAGGTCGCCGTCTATGGCGGCCAGACCCGCTATGATCAGGGTGCGCGGGTTCGCGGCGTGATTTCCCGCAAGGGGTGACAACCTTCGCCGTGCAAGTGGTCTCCGGTTGCGTTAACCATAGCGCGCGCCATCATGGTGGACGCGAAGCGCGGGGAGGGGTGGGTGTACCAGTCAGAGTTTCCGGTCGACCAGCCCGTGCCGATCTTCGATCCGACGCTGTTGGTCGGGTTGATCCTGGCCGCCGTGGTGATCGCCATCATGGCCTTCGCCGCCGGCCGGTTGCTCGGCCGAAAGGACAAGGGCGAGCGGTACCGCGATGTGCCCAAGACCATCCATGACGCCATCAAGGCCAAGTGCGTCGCCGCCACCAGCGCGCCGTCGGGCGAGCTGATCTCCAAGACCCAGGAACTCGTTGAGGAAATTCAACGCCGGATCGGTCCGATCGTCCAGTTCGGCGGTCCGTGCGCCAAGGCGCTGAAAGGCCTTCACGAAGCGCTCAAGGGCGAGCCGCCTCCCGAAGAAAAGGACAAGGGCGGCAAGGACGCTCATGGCAAGGCCCATGGACACGCCGCCGCTGGTCATGGGGCGAGCGGCGACCATGGATCGCATGGCTCCCACGGCGCTCACGCGGCGCCGTCCGGCCATGCGGGGCATGATCAGGGGTGTCGCTGCGATCAGTGTGTGGTGGCGGTGCTGGAATCAGCCGCGCCGAACGTGACGATTCTCGGCCCCAGGATCGGCGGCCAGACGGTCGTCATCGCCAATCCTCCCAAGCCTGCCGAACCCCATCATGAAGAGCCGGCGGAAAAGGTCTTGGACCACAAGGACTTTTCGCGCCAGGTTCGGATGGCGGTGGTTGATTTCTCCGATTTCTGGAGCCGTGGCGACTGCCTTCTTGAGCTTGAGCGCTGTCAGAAGGCGCTGACCGAAACCGCACCGCCGCCCAAGCTGAAAGCGCTTCAGATCGACTAGCTTCGGCTCGGCGCCGCCCTCGCATGCGCGGCGTGGCCTTGGTGCACAACCGACAGGCGAAAAGGCGGGTTTGTGGAGATCGCGCTGCAGGACAGTTGAGGCTGTCACATGTGAAGCGCCACATCGCCTAGCGTGGAACGAACTACACACGACCGGTTTGTGCTAAGACGCTTGGGATTGGCGAAAAGGTCGTCCTCTAAATGGCGGCCACGCTCCGGGAGGACGAAAGGAAACGGGTCATGACCGCAACGGTCTCTCCCCTCACGACAGTGTTGCCCGATGCCGCCGAGGACGCGCTGAGCCTCGCCGACTATGTGCCCTATCGGTTGTCGACGGCGGCCAGCGCGGTCAGCCGGCTGATCGCCAGGGCGTATGAGGATCGGTTCGGGCTGACCATCCCGCAATGGCGGCTAATGTCCGTGCTCGCCGAAGGCGGGCTCACGCAGAACGCCGCCGTGGCGCGCACCGCCATGGACAAGGTTCGCGTCAGCCGCGCCGCCCAGGACCTGGTGGAGCGACGCTTGGTCAACCGCACCACTGTGCGCGCCGATCGCCGGTCTCACAGACTGGAACTGACGGCCGCCGGGCGCCGCCTCTACGCGGAAATTGCGCCCCTGGCCCTGGCCTACGAGGCGGCGCTTCTTGCGGGCCTGGCGCCCAGCGAGGTGGCGACTTTGAAGCGCCTGCTGGGTCGCTTGGAGGCCGCAGCCACCCAGCTGGCGGGCGGGGAGACTATGATTCCGTGAAAGAGCGCGCTTCGTAGACGGCCCGGGCGATAGCGCGGGCGAGGCAATCGGCTGCTGCCGATCCGATTCGCGAAATCTCCACGGGGCGTTCTGGGCCGCGCCCGAGTCGCGACCATCCCCGAAGCCAGCGCGAAGACGACGTCGCCATCAAAGGTGGTATGCGCCGGCCTCACGGCGCGACCCATGCCGTCATGGGCCATGATCGCCACCCGCTTGGCTTCTGCGGTCGATAGGTCCGCCGTCACCGCGACCACGGCCAGGGTGGTGTTTGCCCCGGCCCGAAGCCGTCCCGCCGCGCCCAGCTTTGATTCCTGGGGCAGGGGGTCTGCAGCCGAGACAGGTCCCGTGGGAAAATGACCGCCGAATTCCCCGTCGATTTCGAACGGCCAGGCCCAGAATGTCTCGCCGTCGGGCATGTAGACCGAGCCGACGGGATTGGCCGCGACCAGGGCGCCCACCACCAGGCCGCCACCCAGGTCGATCGAGGCCGAGCCTAGGCCGCCCTTGATCAGTCCCGCCATAGCACCTCGGCCCGCGCCGACTGCGCCCAGGGGGAAGTCCTGGCAGGCTGCCGCAACGGCCGCCATGCCCAGGGCGCGATAGGGCGGGTCCAGACCCCAGGTCTTGTCGCCGCCATTGCCCAGGTCATGGAGCACCGCGCCGGGCACGATCGGGATGGCCGGCGACTGGGGCGCCAGCCGGATACCGACATTGTTCATCGACAATGCGCTGACCACGCCGTCGGCCGCGCCAAGCCCGAAGACTGAGCCTCCAGACAGGCAGATCGCGTGGGCCTTGCTGAAACTGTTCTCGGGCGACAGGGTTTCGGTCTCGCGCACCCCTGGTCCGCCGCCGCGTACATCGACCGCCGCGCTCCAGCCCTCCGGGCAGAGAACAACCGTGACGCCGGTACGGACGTTATCGTCTTGTACGCTCCCGACCGTCAGGCCAGGAACATCGGTGATCAGATTGCGTGGGCCCGGTCGCGGCATGTGAGAATCTCCTGCGCGCGATGACTCTAGACCTGTCGTCTCGCCACTGGAATTCGCCGCCGACGCCTGCTAGAGAGACCACCCTTCGCGAAGAGCGAAGTCTGCGGGCGTGGTGAAACTGGTAGACGCGCCGGACTCAAAATCCGGTTCCGAAAGGAGTGTCGGTTCGACCCCGACCGCCCGCACCATAATCTTTTCAAGAACTTAGAGCGATTTTCGCCGAGTCTGAGGCGCAATTGCCGCTCAATGTAGCGTGCGTTGATTTTATTCAGTTTTCCCGGCTTTTCCGGCGCTGTCCAAAAGCGCCGCGCGGATAATCAGCGCGCGGTGGTTCTCTTGATGTTCTCGCGCCAGCGCTCCCGAGGGGGGCGCTTGGAATCTCAGGAGCTGGGGGGGGCAGCACGCCAACCCTTCAAGGGCGCCAGCGCTGTCCTTCGAGCTGAGGTCGGCGGCTCATCCCGGCGCCTCCCTCGAACGTCGTGTTCCCGGAGCGGTTCCCGCGTCCGTTTGTGGCGCGAAGGTCGCCCTGTCCTTGTCCCGATATCTTCGTGGCTTCGGAGATCAGCAGGCCGGCCGATGCGCGCTGGCCGCAATACTCTTTGGCGAGATCGCCCGGGACGAAACCGGCGGCCGCGATTACGCGTGGGGGGCGTCACGATCCAAAGTCTTCCATCGGGTCGGTGGCGTGATCGCCGTCGAACGCGCTTGGCGCGGCGACGTCTCGGGCGCGCCGAGCAATGTGTTTGGCCGGGGTTGCCGTTTTGACCTAAGTAGTTATGCTGCATACCTGTTTGACGCGGGCGCTTTGCCTGAAAGGCATTCTCCGAAGGCGTCCGACTGGGGAACGTTCTGGATGAGAAGCGGCGTTTAGCCGCCTTTCAGAACAAGGGAGGAACCGATGCAGCAGAGCAGCTTGCCGCGCGACGCGGTTCATCGCACGGACCGTCATTCAGAGGCTCGACGACTGGAACGGCGTCGTCAACGGCGCTTTCGAGAACCTCACCGTCGATGCCGCGCGCGACGGTTTCGAAGGGGTGCTGGATGTGCGCCGGTTCGGGGACCTGGACCTGTCGCGGGTGGCCTCGAGCCCGGCGGTCGTGCGTCGAGCCCGTCCCGGCGGCGAGCCCTCCGCCCACAGGCGCTATTTCAAGCTGCATCTGCAGGACCTGGGGTCCAGCCTCAACATCCAGGACGGTCATGAGGCGGTGCTGCTGCCGGGCGATCTGATGCTCTGCGACTCCTCGCGGCCCTACAGCATCCGCTTCGACGATTCCAACCGCATGTTGGTGCTGCGCCTGCCAGAAGCGCGGGTCGTCGCCCGCCTTGGCGATCCCGACGCCATTGTCGGCCGTCGGCTGGGCGTGGAGGGTTTGGGGGCTTCGATGCTCTCGGCCTTCGTTCGCAATCTCTGGGCCGCGCCACCGATGGCGGGCGAGGCCGATTGCGAGGGCGCGCTGCTGGACGCGGCCCTGAACCTGTTGGCGGCCGCCTGCGGTTCCGGCGCTTCGGCGAACGATGGGAGACCCCAGCAGATTGGCGAGGCGCAGATGAAGGACCGCATCAAACGCTTCATCGACGACAATCTGCGCGATCCGGACCTCAGCGTCAGCGGCGTGGCCCGGACCCTGGGGGTGTCGCCGCGCTACGTACAGATGGTGTTCGCCGCCATGGCGACCACGCCCCTGGCCTATATCCGCCGCAAGCGCTTGCAGTTGGCCGCCCAGCACCTGCGCCGCCACGGACCCGACGGCAGCATCACCGACCTGTCGTTCAGCCTGGGTTTTAACGACCTGTCCCACTTCAGTCGGGCGTTCAAGGCGCGCTATGGCGTCGGCCCGCGCGAGTATCGGGCGGGGTAGGGCGCCCTTGAATCCGAAGAAAAGCGCAATCCCTTCGCGGCTGTGAAAGTCGCCTTCGCGCCTGGCCAAGCATGGCCGCGCCGTCCGTGTTCCCCTGAGATCAACAAAATATAACCTTGGGGAAGGCTCAGGACATGTATCGCAAGCCATCGTATCGAGGCGCGCTCGTCGCCGCCTCGGCCATATCCGCCCTGTTTGTCTGCTCGCCGGCCGCCCATGCCCAGAGCGTCGTCGAGGAGTTGGTGGTCACCGCCCAGAAGCGATCCGAGAACGTTCAGGACGTGCCGATCGCGATCTCGGCCTTCACCGCCAACGCCCTGCAGGAGCGCGCGGTAGGCAATGTCGCCCAGCTTTCCAACCTGGCCCCCAATGTCACCCTGGACGGCGGCACGCCGTTCTCGGGCTCTCCGTCGGTGCTTTCGGCCTATGTGCGCGGCATCGGTTCGGACGACTTCGCCTTCAATATCGATCCGGGCGTCGGCATCTATGTCGACGGCGTCTATCTGGCCCGCACCGTCGGGGCCAACCAGGATCTGCTCGATGTCGAGCGGATCGAGATCCTGAAGGGCCCGCAGGGCACGCTGTTTGGCCGCAACACCATCGGCGGCGCCATCTCGATCGTCACGCGTGACCCCGGCGACACATTCAGGTTCAAGGGCGACGTCACCACCGGCAGCTTCAACCTGATGCAGGCCCGCGGCAGCGCCGATCTGCCTTTGGCGGAGGGGTTGAGTTCGTCGATTACCTTCGGGATCAAGAGCCGCGAAGGCTATCTCGAGCGTATCCCGTATCCTGACGCGCGGGCCCGCAACAGCACGTCCTACACGGCCTTCCCCTCGTCGGGCTTCGACACCGCCTCGAAGGAAGGCGGCGAAAACAGCTGGAACCTGCGCACCAAGCTGAAATGGACGGGCGACGACACCAAGGTCGTCCTGTCGGCCGACTACACCCGCGAGGACAGCGGCGGTCTGGCCAACACCCTGCTCGGCACGACAGCGACGGTTCCGGGCAATTTCGCGGGCGCGACCAACCTGCCGGGCACGGCCTTCGATCCGACCGGGACGACCGGCTTCCTGTTCGGCGGCCTCTACAATTTCTGCATCGGCGCCAATTCGGCCCAGATCGCCGCCCGCAACGCCCAGGCGCTGTGCGGCGTGCGCGGCACCCAGTACAGCCCGGGTCTGCGCGTGGCCTCGCTGGCCGGGGTCAATGTCGACGGCAATCCCAGCAACGACCTGCTGCCCTACGACGGCCGCTTTGTCAGCCAGGACATCGACAAGAGCTACGCCACCGGCAACAGCTTCTCGAAGCTGACCAACTGGGGCCTGGGTACGACCATCGAGCACAGCCTGACCGACGAGGTCACGGTCAAGTCGATCACCGCCTACCGCAAGCTGCTGTGGACGAGCGGCACCGACGCTGATGGCTCGCCGCTCAATGTCGGTCAGCTCAGCTTCAACATGAAGCAGTGGCAGTTCAGCCAGGAACTGCAACTTCTGGGCTCGGCTTTCGACGAGAAATTGAACTACGTGCTCGGCGGCTACTACTTCAAGGAAAAGGGCACGCTGCAAGACTACGTCACCTTCGACGAGGGCCTTTTGCAGGTCGATGGCCTCAATCATCTGGAGACCAAGAACTACGCCGCCTTCGGTCAGATCGACTGGCGGCCCACCGACCTGATCGGCGTGACGATCGGCGGGCGTTACACCAAGGAAAAGAAGCTGTTCGAGGGCGGCCAGCAGGACCTGAACGGCTTCAACTACAAGCTCTTCGGCTGCTCGGACGCCAATGGCAATATCAGGCCCAACGGGGCCTTTCCGCTGGCCCCGGTCCCTTGCCAGGCGGGGCTGAGCTATCCGGATCCGACCAATCCGGTGCGGGTCTACGCGCCGGGCGTGAACGCGCAGGAGTTCACCAACTTCTCGCCCAAGGTCGGGGTCCAGCTGCATCCCGCCGACGACCTGATGGCCTATGTCAGCTGGTCGAGGGGCTACAAGACCGGCGGCTGGACCACGCGCCTGACCAATCCCCAACTTCTGGCCCAACCCTTCTCCGAGGAAAAGGCCGCCACTTGGGAACTGGGCTTCAAGTCCAAGCTTCTGGACAAGCGCCTGCAACTCAACGGCTCGGTCTTCAGCACCGAATATGACGGCATTCAGCTGAACTTCCAGCAGGGCACGTCACCGACCATCCGCAACGCCGGCGACGCCAAGATCGAGGGCGTCGAGCTGGAAGCGGTGGCCGTGCCGATCGAGGGCCTGACCCTCAACGCCTCCGTCGGCTACCTCAAGGCCCGCTACACCGATGTCCTGGCCGGTGTGCTGGCGGTCAGTGGTCCCAATCCGTTCCAGGCGGGCACGTTTGTCGATGCGCCCCTGCCCAAGACCCCGGAATGGAAGATCAATGTCAGCCCACGCTACGAGTTCAAGCTGGGCAACGGCGGCGCCGTCACGGCGATCGCCGACTGGACCTACACCTCGAGCATCTGGAACAACGCCCAGCGCACCTACCTGCTGAAGCGTCCGGCGGTCCAGGTGGTCAACGCCAACATCGCCTACGCTGATCCAGGCGGCGTCTGGTCAATCACGGTCGGCGGCACGAACCTGACCGACAAGCGCTACCTCACGACCGGCAATGAGAACATCGCCGCCGGCGCGATCTTCGGCACCTACAGCCGGCCGCGCGAGGGCTATGTCCGCTTCGGCGTAACGTTCTGAACCGAAGGGTTCGGCGCGCCGCCGGGTCTCGATAGGCGCGCCGAACCCACCCCAGTATCCGCATTCTAGGGTGATGCAGCGATGACCATTCTCCAAGACCGTCCAGCCTCGGCTTCCCAAGAGCGCGCGGCGTCCGCAAAGCCCTTCCTGGGAGACTCTGTGTGGAGTGATCGGCTTTTTTCCAACGGCTGGGTCGCGAGTGGCGGCGGTCGGCTGGAGGTGATCGAACCGGCTACGGGCAAGGTTCTGAGCCGGGTGGCGCGGGCCGGCCGTCAGGAGGTCGCCTCGGCGGCGGCGGCGGCAAAGGCCGCCCAGCCGGCCGGCCGCATTGACGCCCGACGCTCGCCAGGCCGTGTTGCTCAAGGCCGCGGATTTAATAGGCGAGAAGGCCGGCGAGGCCGCGCCCTGGATGATCCGCGAGACGGGCTCGATAGACGCCAAGGCCGGGATGGAGCTTGAACATGCCGCCGGCTTCGTGCGCCAGGCGGCGATGATGGCGACCGAGGCCCAGGGTCTGCTGCTGCCATCGTCAGACGGCCGGCTCAGCCGGCCAGATGCGCGTGCCGCTGGGCGTGGTGGCCCGCAGCGGCCAGACTGTGCGTCCGGTGCTGTCGATCCGCGCTGTGGCTCCGGCCCTGGCGGCCGGCAACGCCGTGGTGCTCAAGCCTGATCCGCGCACGCCGATCAGTGGCGGCTTCCTGATCGCCAGGCTGTTCGAGGCGGCGGGCCTGCCTGCGGGACTGCTGCACGTCTTGCCTGGCGACGCCGAGGCCGGCGACGCCATGTGCCGAGATCCGAACATCGCCATGATCGCCTTTACGGGCTCCACCGCCGCCGGCCGCAAGGTGGGCGAGGTGGCGGGCGCGCACCTGAAGAAGGTGGCCCTGGAGTTGGGCGGCAAGAACGCCCTGATCGTGCTGGATGACGCCGATCCCGACGTCGCCGCCTCCAACGCCGCTTGGGGCGCCTGGCTGCACCAGGGGCAGATCTGCATGACCACCGGCCGGGTGCTGGTGCAGCAGGGCCTGCATGACGCCCTGGTCGAGCGACTGGTCGCCAAGGCCTCGCATCTGCCGGTCGGCGATCCGACGACCGGCCGCGTGGCGCTGGGACCGTTGATCACTCAGGCGCAGCTGGAACGGGTCCACGGCATCGTCACCGACACGGTCGCGGCCGGCGCCACTCTGGTGGCCGGAGGGACCTATGAGGGGCTGTTCTATCAGCCAACCGTGCTGACAGGCGTCCGGCCGGGCATGCGCGCCTTCGACGAGGAGATCTTCGGCCCGGTGGCGGTGGTCACCGCCTTCGGCGATGACGCCGAGGCCGCCGTCCTGGCCAATCTCGGTGACTATGGCCTGTCGGCCGGGATCATCACCGGCTCGGTCGGTCGCGGCATGATCCTGGGCGCGCGCCTGGATGTTGGCCACCTACACATCAACGATCAGACCGTGGATGCGGGCCCGCACTCGCCGTTCGGCGGAATGGGAGCCTCGGGTAACGGCAGTCGCATCAGCGGTCCGGCCAATCTCGATGAATTCACCACCTGGCGCTGGACCACGGTCAAGCCTGCAGCGACGCCCTATCCGTTCTAAAATCCTCCCACTGTCCCGGTCGGCTTTCGGGTCGTCCGGGGCCTTCTTCTTCGTCCCTGCCTTCGTCGCCTAGGAACACTCCCATGCAGATCACGGCCGCCGTCCTTCGCAGCCGCTCGGGCCCGTTCGGCCTGGAAACCGTCGACCTCGAAGAGCCTCGCGCCGGCGAGATTCTGGTGCGGGTGGTGGCCACAGGCGTCTGCCATACCGACATGGTCATGCGCGACCAGGACCTGCCGACCCCGCAGCCGGTGGTGCTGGGCCACGAGGGCGCCGGCGTTGTCGAGCGGGTGGGCGCCGGTGTGACCAAGGTCGCGCCCGGCGACCACGTGGTCATGACCTTCAATTCCTGCGGACATTGCCCATCCTGCAGCGATCACGCCCCGACCTATTGCCACGAATTCTTTCCGCGCAACTTCATGGGTGACCGGAGCGACGGCACTTCGGGCCTGTCGAAGGACGGCGAGACCATCCACGGCAACATCTTCGGCCAATCCTCGTTCGCCACCTTCGCCCTTTGCCATGAGCGCAACGCCGTGAAGGTGACCAAGGATGCGCGGCTGGAAATCCTGGGTCCTCTGGGGTGCGGGGTGATGACCGGGGCCGGGGCGGTGATGAACGCCCTGGAGGTTAAGGCCGGCCGGTCTCTGGTGGTGTTCGGGGCGGGGGCGGTCGGCCTCAGCGCCGTGCTGGCGGCCAGAGCTGTGGGCGCCGCACCGGCCTCGTCGTCGATATCAATCCCGCCCGGTTGGCCCTGGCCCTCGACCTCGGCGCCGATCATGCGCTGGACGGCCGCAGCGAACCGGTGGTCGAGCGGATTCAGGCGATCACGGCCGTGGGCGCCGATTACACGATAGACACCACGGCCAATCTGAAGGTCATGCGCCAGGCCGTCGATTGCCTGGCTCCGCGCGGCGTCTGCGGCCTGGTTGGAGCGTCCAGGATGGGCGACGAGCTGGCTCTCGACGCAGTGGCGGTGATGAGCGGCGGCCGCACGGTGCGCGGCATCGTCGAGGGCGACGCCGATCCGGACGTGTTCATTCCGCGTCTGATCGGCCTGCATTTGGCCGGCCGGTTCCCGTTCGAGCGGTTGATCGCCTTCTATCCGATGGACCTGATCAATGAGGCCGTGAAGGACGGCGAGACGGGCGCGGTGATCAAGCCGGTGGTCCGCATGGCTTGATCAGCCGCCGGGCCATTCGCAGACCGTCCAGGTCGCTCCGATCGCCATCTTGGCCTTCACCCCTGAGAGAGTTTCATGATCGATAAGTGGGTCACAGTCGGCGGTCTCGAAATCCGCTACGTCGATACCGAAGGGGAGGGGATCCCGATCCTTCTCTGCTCTGGCATCGGCGGGTCTCTCGAGCTCTGGTCCGGGCAGCTGGAAGCGCTGGGCGACGGCTTGCGGCTCATCGCGTGGGACTATCCCGGTCACGGTCTCTCCAACACGGGCGACGGGATCCACGATCCCGACACCCTGGCTGCCTTTGCCCTGGACCTGATGGACGCACTTGGGCTGCAGCGCGTGATGGTGGTCGGCAACTCGCTGGGTGGGGCGATCGCCTTGCGCATGGCCGGACTGGCGCCGGATCGCGTCGCCGGCATGGTTCTCGCCTCACCGGCGATGACCGGCCCCGAGGTCTTCCTGCCGTTTCGCCTGATGACATTGCCTCTTCTCGGCGAGGTGATGACCAGGCCTGGCAAGCTGGCGGTCGAGCAGCAGATCGCTGCGTTGTTCCATGACCCGCTCGGTGGCGACCGACGAAATGCGGCGGGTCATCTGGCGCAATGTTCATAGGGACGGGGCGTCGCGAGCGCTTCTGGCCACCTTGCGCAAGACGCTTCGGGTCGGGGGAGTGCGCAAGTCTTACTGGCTGCGAAGTCGCGATCTTTTGAGGTCGTCGACCTGTCCGATCCTGTTCATCCACGGAAAGCAGGACGTCGTTCTTCCATTCCAGCAGTCAGTCGATGGTTCGTCTCTGGCGCCGCGATCCGAGGTGAAATTGCTCGAAGAGTGCGGGCACACGCCTCAAATTGAGTGCGCTGAGACTTTCAATGAGGCGCTGGCGGCGTTCGTCAGTGACGTCGGCGGCGGTCTTGCGTAGCGGCGTGAGCGCGGCCGTCTCGACCTCCGCGCGATGAGATCGAGACGGCCAGGACGGCCCCAAAAGAAGGGCTCGCGCGAGCGGCGGGGAGCGACGCAGAGCGAGCCCTTCAGGCCTTGGCTAGAACTTCCTGCTGAGGCTCAGACCCCATTCGCGCGGACGGCCGAAGCTGGCCTCCTTCAGGCCAAAGCCGCTGGAGGCGTTGCCCGACACCATGTAGCGCTCGTCCGACAGATTGGAGCCGAACACCGCCACCTGCCAGAGTTGGTCGGCCGAGGTGTAGCCGAGCCGCGCGCCGTAGAGGTCGTAGGCCGGTTGGGTCAGGTCTGGGTCGTTGGCCACGTCGTTATAGACGGTGCTGTAGTGGGTCCAGTCGACGCGGGCGACGATGCGACCGCCGACCGGTAGTTCGCGGGAATATTCGATCCCGCCGTTGGCGGTCCATTCCGGCGCCTTGACGAAGTGGGTCGCCAGAGTGATCGGCAGCACCTGGCCGGCGGCGAGACCCGAACCGACCTCGGTATACTTGGCGTCCATGTGGCCGACGCCGAGGTTGAAGCCCCAGTTGGCCGTGGGGCGGGCCTGCAGTTCCAGTTCGACGCCCTTGACCTCGCCCGCCGCGGCGTTGGCCACGAAGTTGCGCGGCGTCTGGTTCACCGTCACCTGGATGTCCTGGTAGTCGCTGAAATAGCCGGCCAGGTTCAGGATCAGGCGGCGGTCGAACCAGGCGGTCTTGGCCCCCAGTTCGTAGGTCAGCAGGGTCTCGGGCTGATACTCGGTGATCTCGGTGGCGTCGTTCAGCGGCCGTGCATTGAAGCCGCCGCTTTTGAAGCCCTTGCCCGCTGAAGCGTAGAACAGCACGTCCGGCGTGGCCTTGAATTCCAGGCCCACCTTGGGCGTGAAGGAATCCCACGAACCGCCCTTGGCCAGCTGAGCGATGATGACGCCGTCGCGGATGCGCCGATGGTCCAGAACATAGTCCTTCTCGTCGCGGTTGGCCCGCGCGCCGACCGTGGCGCTGAGCCGGTCGGTAAGGCTGTAGCTGCCTTGGGCGAACAGGGCGTAGGTCGTGCTGGTCACCTTGGTATAGACGGCCGCCGAGGGGCTGAAGGGCGGGGGCGATACGCCGGCCGCCAGTCCCAGGGCCAGTTTGGCGTAGCCGGAATCGGTGCCGCGTTCCTGGAAGGCGTAGGCGCCGGCCACCCAGGTCAGCTTGTCATCGAAGGCTTCGCCACTGAACTGGAATTCCTGGCTGTATTGGGCCTGGACGTCGTGGTTGAAGGTCTCGCGGAACGTGAAGGGCGTGTTGTCGCCGTCACGGGCGAAGGTGGCCTTCAGGCCACGCACGGCGGTGATGCTCTTGAACCCGACGGCGCCCAGGTCCCAGTTCAGGGTCGCCGAGGCGCCCCACAGGTCCAGGTCGTTGACGTTGGGACCCGTGCCGTAGGTCGTGTACGGATCATTGGTCAGGAACGAGGTGTTGAGGGTCTTGGCGCCGTTGGGTGCGGTGATCCCCAGGCCCGGCGCGACATGGGTGTTGAAGTTGGCCATGAACGGGCCGACCGCGAAACCGGGAACGGCGCCGATCACCAGCAGCTTCTGCGGTGCGGAGTTTTCGCGGGCGCGGGTGTAGTCGGCCGACAGGTCGATGGTGACGTTGTCCGAAGCCTGCCAGCGCAGCTGGGCGCGCGCCGCCGTGGCGTTGCGATCGCCCAGGTCCTCGCCGGTCAGCAGGCGCTTGCCGTAGCCGTCGCGCGTCAGCCGGGCCGCTGACACGCGCACGGCGACCTTGTCGCTCAGCGGGATGTCGACATGACCCTTGAGATCGCGGCGATCCAGGCTGCCGATCGTGCCTTCGATCTTGCCTCCGAGCGCATCGCCCGGCTGGGCCGTGGAGATCACGACCGCGCCACCGATGGTGTTCTTGCCAAACAGCGTGCCCTGCGGGCCGCGCAGCACTTCGATCCGGCTGACGTCGAAGGCGTCCATCGTGCCGCCGATCGAGCGGGCATAGTAGACGCCGTCGACATAGACGCCCACGCCGGGGTCGCTGAAGATCGCGAAGTCGTTCTGGCCGACGCCGCGGATGAAGACCGTGGCGTTGTAGTTGCCGCCGCTGAGGGCCGCCGCGCCGTCGAAGCGGATGCTCGGCGCGAACTTGGCAATCTGGTCGACGCTCTCGACCCCGCGGTTTTGCAAGGCTTCGCCGCCGAGGGCGGTGACAGCCACGGGCGCGTCCTGCAGCCGCTCCTCGCGGCGGCGGGCGGTAACGACGACCTCCTCGATCTGAGCCGGGGCGGTCGCCGGGGCGGCGGTCTGGGCGAAGGCCGCCGTCGAGATCGTTTGAACTCCGGCTGCGGCGCAAGCCAGCAGCCCCCCGGCCCGCAAGCGGCCGGAGATATTCCCAATCCTGGGCATTGGTTTTCTCCCTAGTCGTCAGCATCCGATAAGCGAACGCGCTCTCGGATTTCGTTTGTTATGCGTACTAATTATTTCAGATCATGATTGTATGGCAGATTCAATCGGGCTCTTGGGAGGTGTGCGAATTCAGAGAACGATGTTGCGTCACAGCCACGCGCAAGCGTCTACGGACGCCGCGAGAAGAGACGGCATCCATCGCCGCCGACCTGGATGTCGGGGCCTTGGTCGCGGAATTGAAGTCGTCGGGCGCCTCTCGGCGCGCCCGCTCAGTCGTCGGTCGCCGTGGGCCTGCTGCCGAGCCAGAGACAGATCGCCCCGCCCAGCGCGAGGATTGGCAGCAGCGCCAGCAAGACCTGACTGGATTGCTGACCGGCTCCAATGAGGATAGCCGCAAGGAGCGGACCGCCCGCCGAGCCCAGGCGTCCCATCACAACCGCTGCGCCGACGCCGGTGCCGCGCAGGCGGGCAGGGTAGAAGCTCGGGGCCATGCCATAGACGATGGATTGGACCCCCGAGACGGTTGCCCCAAGCGCCGCGCCTACGATCAGGAACACAGCTAGGGAGGCCGGCGCTCCGGCCGCCACCGCCAAGGCGGCCGCCGACGCGCCGAAAACCAGGAGGATGGTCACGGGGCGCCGACGCGGGTTGTCCATCGGCCACCCCGTCGCCACGCTGCCCACCGCGCCCGCCAGGTTGAAGGCCATTTGCACCAGACCGGCATCGGGGCGGCTCAGGCCCTTGGCGATCAGCAGGGACGGCAACCAGCTCAGCAGCAGGTACATGACCAGCAGGGCAAGGAAGAATGCGAGCCAGAGCAGAAGGGTGGTCAGAGCGCGTCCCCCGCCGACAGCGGCTTCGATAAAGCCCGACTTCTGATCGGCGCCCCCGTCACGAGGGGTCTTCGACGGGTTCGGCAGCAGCGGAATGGCCAACGCCAACGCCAGCAGAGGCCCGACGCCGCCGACGTAGAAAATCATGCGCCAGTCGGATGGATCCGCGCCGGCCAGGCTCACCAGGCTGGCGATTGCGCCGCCGAATGGCAGGCCCGCATAGAGAATACCGACAGCGAGGCTTCGCTGCCTGGGCGCAACGCTTTCGGCCACGATCGCGATCAGGTTCGGTAATGCGCCGCCAAGGCCGAGGCCTGTGAGGAAGCGAGCGACAAGCAGGCTGTTGAGATCCGTCGCCAGGCCTGTCGCGATCGACAACAGCCCGAACAACCCCACTGAGACCAGCAAGGTGGTCTTGCGCCCCAAGCGATCGGAAAGGCGTCCGCCGATGGCCGCGCCGAACATCAGGCCAAAGGTGCTGACGCTGAAAAACCAGCCCAGATCATCGGGTGTAAGGCCAAGATCGGGCGCAAGACGCGGCGCCGCCACGCCCGCTGACTGCAGATCGAAACCTTCGAAAATCGCCAGAAGGCAACAAACCGCAACAGCCGCCAGCCGAATGGGGCTGCGGGTCTCAGCATCATCACGAAGGGTCATGGAGCCTCCCGGTGTTTCCCGTCGCACTCTTCGGTGCGATAATAGATACGTTACATAACCATAATGTGGTGTCGCTATTATTCGTATCGCTTGCGCGAATCCAGCATCGTGGTGCGGAATGAAACTGTGAGGACGAGGCAGTGATGACCGACGTTTTGGAATACAAGGCCGACGGCGACACCCCCTCGATGGGCGGGCTGGAGACGACGGTAGGTTTTCTGCTGCGTCTGGCTCAGGTGGCGGTGTTCAAGGATCTGCTGGCCGCGCTCAAACCGTTCGATCTTCGGGTCACCGATCTTTCGGTTCTGATGGTCGTGGAAGCGACGCCGGGCCTGCAGCAACGCGTCATAGGCGAAATGCTGCGAATCCAGCGCCCTAACCTGGTGATCATTCTCGACCAGCTGCAGGCGAGGGGTCTGTTGCGCCGTGGCCCCGTGCCGGGTGACCGCCGATCCTACGCCGTTTCATTGACCTCCGAGGGCGAGGCCTTGCTGCGGGAGGCCAAGATCGCTCACGCCGCGCACCATCGCAAGGTTCTGGAGGCCTTGGGCGACCTGGATCAGGAGCGGATGCTGGCCGCATTGGAGCGGATCGCCGCGATCTAGACCGGGCGATCGGTCAAGCTATCAGATCATCTCCGCCGCTTCGGCAAAGGCGGTGTGTTGCCCGCCGGAGCGCCGGCATGGATGGCTGGCTGCATCAAAACCACGATCAATTCGTCCTGCGTGAAGCAGCGCTGATCCCATCGTGACGACCTTCGAGCGGCGCGGAGACGTCCCGGGCGGCGCCCACCACCCTCGTCGACGCCCGAAGGCCTGGATTGCGTTTCAACGGCGCTTGCGAATATTGTTTCCTTGGCATACAAAATGGTGAGCGTACAAAATGATCGGCGCCACGATGCGCTTTACGCCAAGGGAAGGAACGACCATGAGCTCGACCCAGGCCGTCTTTGAGCGTCTTGACCCCGTCACCGGCGCGGTCGCCACCACCTCTGTCGCCATGAGCCCGGATCAGGCGCGCGCCGCAGTCAACGCCGCCCAGACGGCCCTGCCGACCTGGAGCGCGCTGGGGCCAAACGCGCGTCGCGCCTTGCTGTACAAGGCGGCCGAAGCGCTCGAAGCGCGAGCGAATGACTTCGTCACTGCGATGATGGGCGAGATCGGCGCCACCGAGGGCTGGGCCCGCTTCAACCTCATGCTGGCGGCCTCGATGATCCGCGAGGCGGCGTCCCTGACCACCCAGATCAGCGGCGAAGTGATCCCCTCCGACAAGCCGGGCTGCGTCGCCATGGCGGTCCGCGAGCCGGTTGGAGTGATCCTGGGCATTGCGCCCTGGAACGCGCCGATCATCCTGGGCGTGCGCGCGGTCGCCACGCCCTTGGCCTGTGGCAATACCGTCGTGCTGAAGGCTTCCGAAAGCTGCCCGCGCACCCACGAACTGATCGCCGAGGCCTTCGCGGCGGCTGGCCTTCCGCCGGGCGCGCTCTCGATCGTGACCAACGCTCCGCAAGATGCGGCCGACGTGGTCGGCGCCCTGATAGACCATCCGGCGGTGCGGCGGATCAACTTTACGGGCTCGACCGCGGTGGGCAAGATCATCGCCAAGCGCGCGGCCGAGCACCTCAAGCCGGTGCTTCTTGAGCTGGGCGGCAAGGCGCCCCTGATCGTGCTGGAGGACGCCGATCTGGACGAGGCCGTCAAGGCCGCCGCCTTCGGCGCCTTCATGAACCAGGGCCAGATCTGCATGTCGACCGAACGGATCATCGTTGTCGACGCCGTGGCCGAGGCTTTTGTCGAGAAGTTCGCCGCCAAGGCCGCCAGCCTGGCGGTCGGCGATCCGCGCGAGGGCAAGACGCCGCTCGGCGCGGTGGTGGATCTGAAGACGGTCGCCCACGTCCAGGGCCTGGTGGCCGACGCCGTGGCCGCCGGCGCGGTCCAGGTCAGCGGCGGTCCGGCGCACGGCGTGCTGATGCCGGCCACCGTGATCGACAAGGTCACGTCCTCTATGCGCCTGTTCCGTGAGGAGAGTTTCGGCCCGGTGGTTGGCGTGATCCGCGCTCGCGACGAGGAACACGCCATCGCCCTGGCCAACGACACCGAATACGGCCTGTCGGCCTCGGTCTTCACCCGCGACATCGCCCGTGGCCTGAAGGTCGCGCGACGGATCCAGTCGGGCATCTGCCATGTCAACGGGCCGACCGTGCACGACGAGGCCCAGATGCCGTTCGGGGGCGTCAAGGCCTCCGGCTATGGCCGCTTTGGCGGCAAGGCCGGGATCGACGCCTTCACCGAGCTGCGCTGGATCACGATCGAGACGCAACCCGGCCATTTCCCGATCTGACGCCTCGCGTCGCCCCTCTTCGAATTCCAAGGCCTGATCATGACCGACGCCGACCAAACCGCGACCTTCACGGTCGAGAACCGCATCGCCTGGGTGAAGTTCAACCGCCCTGACAAGCGCAACTGCATGAGTCCCACCCTCAATCGTCGCATGATGGAGGTGCTGGACGAACTGGAGTTTCGCGATGATGTCGGCGTGCTGGTCCTGACCGGCGAGGGCTCGGCCTGGTCGGCGGGCATGGACCTGAAGGAGTACTTCCGTGAGACGGAGGCCAAGGGTCTGGGCGCGACCCGTCAGGCCCAGCGCGAGTCCTATGGCTGGTGGCGGCGCCTGCGCTGGTACCAGAAGCCGACCATCGCCATGGTCAACGGCTGGTGCTTCGGCGGCGGCTATGGTCCGCTCTATTCCTGCGACTTGGCGATCGCGGCCGACGAAGCCCAGTTCGCCCTGTCGGAGATCAATTGGGGCATCCTGCCGGGCGGCGGCGCCACCAAGGTCGTGGTCGATCTGATGCCGCTGCGCGACGCGATGTACCACGCCATGACGGGCGAGCTGATTGACGGCCAGAAGGCCGCCGCCTGGCGCCTGGTCAACGAGAGCGTGCCGTTGGAACGCCTGGAAGCGCGGGTGCGCGAACTGGCCGAGGTGCTGCTGAAGAAGAACCCGGTGGCCCTGAAGGCGACCAAGGACGCCGTCCGGCGGGTCAAGGAAATGACCTACGACAACGCCGAGGACTTCCTGGTCCGGGCCCAGGAGGCGGCCAATTCCTTCGACAACGACGGTCGCAAGGAGGGCATCAAGCAGTTCATTGACGACAAGACCTACAAGCCGGGGCTCGGCGCCTACGATCTCGCCAAGCAGAGCTGAGACGGGGCAGGGGAGGGTATGACGGCGGGAGGGACGATCAGATGACCCCGATGGATCATGTCGCCGTCCAGGCGCGCCTCCAGCCAAGCCGGCTGGCGGCCGTTGATCTGGTCGGCGGTCGCCGCTGGACCTATGCCGAGCTGGATACGACCCTATCCCGCGCCGTGCGCGTGCTGCGCCATCGGGGTTTAGGTGTGGGCGACCGCTTGGCGGTGGTGGCCCGCAACCGGGTCCTGCTGGCGGTGCTGCACCTGGCCTGCGCCAGGCTGGGGGCGATGTTCGTGCCGCTGAACTGGCGGCTGAGCGCCGCTGAAATCGCCGCCCTGGTCGAGGACGCCGCGCCGACCCTGCTCGTCGGCGACGCCCTTCTCGGCGCGCTAGGGCTGGAGGGGCTGGACCTCGACGTTCTGCAGGCCGAGATCGACGCGGCGGAGCCCGACACGGTCGCATGCGCTGATCGTGAACGGCCGTCGCTGATCCTCTACACCTCGGGAACTTCGGGGCGTCCCAAAGGCGCCTTGCTCTCCGAGCGCAACCTGGATCAGACGGCGATCAATTTCGGCCGGTTGGGCAAGGTCACGCATCAGAGCGCCTTTCTTGTCGATTCGCCGATGTTCCATATCATTGGTCTGGTCACCTCGATCCGCCCGGCTCTGATGCACGGGGGGACCGTGCTGGTGTCCGACGGCTTCGAGCCCGGCCGAACGCTGAGTCGACTGGGGATCCCGCCCTGGGCGTCACCCACTATTTCTGCGTGCCGCAGATGGCGGCGATGCTGCGTGGCTTGCCGGATTTCGACGGCTCGACGCTTCAAGGTCTGACGGCCGTATTTACGGGCGGCGCGCCTCATCCGGCCGCCGACATCCGCGCCTGGCTGACCGAGCGCGGCCAGACCTGGCTGGACGACCCGGCCAATGACGATCCGCGCTCCCTGAGGGCCAGGATGCGGCGGCAGCGCGGGCGCTCGGCGGGTCTGGCCATGCCCGCCGTGGCGACCCGGATCGTCGATGAGCAGGATCGCGACTGCCCGCCCGGCGCCCGCCGGCGAGCTGCTGCTGAAGGGCGACAACATCTTCAAGGGCTACTGGCGTCGCTCCGAAGAGACCGCTCGCGCCTTCACCGAGGATGGCTGGTTCCGCACCGGTGACATCGCCCGCGTCGATCCCGAAGGCTATCACTGGCTGGTCGATCGCAAGAAAGACATGTTCATTTCCGGCGGCGAGAACGTCTATCCGGCCGAGATCGAGGCGGCCTTGGCCGACCATCCGGCCATCGCTGAGTGCGCGGTTGTCGGCATGCCCGATCCGCGATGGGGCGAGATCGGCCATCTGGTCGCGACCTCGCGCGACGGCGCCGTGCTGGATCTGACCATCGTCCTGGGCCATCTCGAAAATCGGCTGGCGCGCTACAAGCTGCCCAAGGCGCTCACGCTGGTCGCGGCCTTGCCGCGCACGGGCTCGGGCAAGGTCCTGAAGGCGATCCTGCGCGAACAGTTGCTCGCCGGCGACCCAGAGGCATGAGCGCCGGTTTGTAGGAACGGGAGGTTCGTCGCCGGCGCGGCCGCCGCGCCGGCTCTTGCTGTTCCTAGAGGTCCAGCACGAGGCGCGGCGTGCGCGCCCTTGAGCAGCAGGGGGTGAACCGGTCGTTCGCCGCCCTCTCGGCGTCGGTCTGGAAGGCGTCGCGGTGGTCGGGCTCACCGCCCTTCACGCCGGTCAGGCATGTTCCGCAGACCCCTTGTTCGCACGAGACGGGCACGAAGACGCCGGCGTCCTCCAGGGCCTGGGCGGCGGTCCGGTCGGCGGCGACTGGCACGACCTGGCCGGTGCTGGCGATCAGCAACTCGAACGGCCGGTTCTCGCCTCGGGGCGCGGCGGCGAAGTGCTCGTTGCGGATCCTGGTCCGAGGTCCAGCCCCGCGCCAGGCGCCGTCGATGATGTGGGTCATGAACCCGCCGGGTCCGCAGACATAGAGACGGCGGCCGGGCGCGGGATCGGCCAGCGCCGCGTCGAGCTCCAGCCGCGTGTCCGGCTCGGCGTCGAAGGACAGCCGCACCGCCTCGGCGAAGGGCGCGGCCGCCAACTCGTCCAGGAACGCCGCCCGAGACCGCTCGCGCGCGCAGTAGTGCAGGACGAAGCGGCTGCCCAGCGCGTGCAGACGACGGGTCATGGCCAGGATCGGCGTCACGCCCACGCCGCCGGCGAACAGCAGGTGTTCCTCCGCCGTCTCGTCCAGCGCGAACAGGTTGCGCGGCAGGCCGATGTCCAGCGTCGCGCCCTCGGTCAGGGCCTCGTGCACATAGGCCGAACCGCCGCGCGAGGCCGGCTCGCGCAGGACGGCGATCCGGTAGCGGCCGCGATCGGCGGGGTCGTTGCACAGCGAGTACTGGCGCCGGCCGTTGCCCAGGAAGAGATCGACATGGGCCCCGGCGTCGAACGGCGGCAGGTCGCGGCCCTCGGCGCAGACCAGATCCAGCCGGACGATATCCTCGGCGGCCTGGGCGCGGGACGCCACTCGAACCTTGATCATCAGGCGGACGCCGCCGGGGTGACGGCTTCTCCGGCGATGGCCTTGTCGATCGCCATGCGCGAACGCACGCCGCCGGCGTCGATGTTCAGCTTCAGCAGTTTACGGTCTGGGTGGGCCAGCAGGTTCTTCTGTTGCCGCTCCAGCATCTCCAGGTCCTCGGAGAAGATCTTGCCCTGACCCTCGCGGATGGTGTCGGTGAGGGCTGCGTCAGCCACGGCGAAGCTGCGCGCCATGCCCCAGAAGTACCGGATGCGAGGTCTCGGTTTCGGGCGTTGATGAAGTCCACCACGATGCTGCGATGCCTTCTTGTCGGCCGGGGCGTGATAGCCGCCATGGCCGGCCAGGGCGACGCCGACCTCGATCATCACGTGGCTGGGCAGGGAGAAGCGGCAGATCTGCCAGCGGTCGACGATCGCGTCCTCGGGCAGGCCCGCGCCGCGCAGGGCCATGCGCCAGAACGGCGGGCGCCTGGATCCCTTCCATGAAGCGGCTGGTCACCACTTCCTCGCCGTCGAGGCGGGTCGTAACGGGGGCTTCGTCGATCTCCTTCTGCCCGATGCTGGTGGCGTGGACATAGGTCTCGTGTGTCAGGTCCATCAGGTTGTCGACCATCAGCCGATAGTCGCAGGCGATGTGATAGAGGCCGCCGCCATAGGCCCAGTCGGGACTGTCGGCCCAGAACAGCGGGTGGAGTTTGGCCGGATCGGCCTGGGCGGGATCGCCGGGCCAGACCCAGACGAAGCCGTGGCGCTCCAGCACCGGGAACGCGCGGATCGCGGGGAAGGCGGCGACCCGTTGGCCCGGCATCGAGGTCGCCCGGCCTTCGCAGCCCATGACCAGGCCGTGATAGCCGCAGACCAACTCGCCATCGCGGACGAAGCCCAGCGACAGGGGCGCGCCGCGGTGAGGGCAGAAGTCCTCCAGGGCGACGGCTCGACCATCCTTGCCGCGATGGAAGACCATGGCCTCGCCGCAGATGCGCCGGCCCAGGGGCTTGTCCGCGATCTCCTCGGGCGTGCAGGCGACGTACCAGGCGTCAAGCGGCCAGGGGGCGGTCTTTGCCTCCGTCTCGGGACCCATCGTCGTCTCCTCGCGTCGTGCTTTCGGTCTGTTCGACCTATTGGATCCAATTTTGATCGCAGTGACGGCGACGTCAAGATGGATCCAATAGATAGCTTGTGAGCGTCTCGGCGGGTCGGCTAGGGTTACGGGCATGGACATGCCGCGCATGAAACCGGGCCAGCGCGTGATGATGGCTCTGCGTAAGATGATCGCCTCAGGCGAGATCAAGAGCGGCGAGCGCATCGCCGAGATCCCGACGGCCGCCGCCCTGGGCGTCTCGCGCATGCCTGTCCGAACGGCGTTGCGGAGCCTGGAGCAGGAAGGGCTGGTCGTGCGTCTGGGCGCGCGAGGCTATGCGGCGCGCGGCGTGTCCGGCGGACATATCCGCGACGCCATCGAGGTGCGGGGCGTGCTGGAAGGCTTCGCGGCGCGGCGCCTGGCCGAGCGCGGCTTGGATCCTGACACGCGGGCGCGCTTCGCCGGGCTGATCGACGAGGGCGAGGCCCTGTTCGCCGCCGGGCGCCTGAGCCTGGAGGATCTTGATCGCTACGGCGCCTACAATCTGGCCTTCCACGACCTGCTCGTCGGCGCGGCGGGCAACACGGCCCTGGCTTCCGCCCTGGCCCGCAACAACCTCGAGCCGTTCGCCGGCGCGGGGGCCATGGCGCTGGATCTCGCCGATCTGAGGGCGGAGTACGACCATTTGCTGGCCGCGCATCGCCAGCATGGCCTGGTGTTCGAGGCGATCATACGCGGTGACGCCGAGGGCGCCGAGGGGACCATGCGGGCCCATGCCTGGGCCGCCATCCGCAACGCCAGAGTCTTTGAGACGGGCGCCGGCGAGCGGCCCGTGGGGGCGGCGCTGATCATTCGCTCCGATTGAGCCGGACGGCGCGAAGAGCCTAGAGCTTCCGACGGTAAAGCCTTAAGCGTAGCTGGAGATACAGTTTCGTCGGCGTGCAAATTTAGCTTGAGGCATCGATATGGAAGAGATCGCGGCCTTCGGCGTCTTGGGCGAGAGGTTGGGGCTGCAGCTCCACTACGCCGACATACGGGTCATGGCCAGACTGGCCGCGCGGCTGGCGCCTTTGAAGGTCACGCCGGCGCGCGCCACGGCGATCGTCTATATCGCGCTACACGCCGGCTGCGACCAGACCACCCTGGGGCGCGCCCTGGGCATCAATCGGGCCAGCACGATGAAGGCCGTCGACGAGCTGGAGATCCTGGGCGCGATCGAGCGGCGCCCCGGCCGGGACCGCCGCACCAACGCGCTTCACCTCACCGCCGCCGGAGAGACCCTGCGCGCAAAAATCGAGCAGGCGACCCTGGCGCACGATCAGGCCACGTTTGCGACGCTGACCTCGGCTGAACGCGCCGAGCTCAGCCGTCTGCTGGCGAAGGTCCGGTCGGACGACGTCGCTTAGTCGACGCGGCGACCCACAGTCTTCTTGGCATTCCCATTTCCTGGCGACGCCAGCCGAGTGTGTGGATCAACTGGCTCTAGCCGAGCTCCGCGATAACCTCGGCGGCTTCGGTAAAGGCCGTGTTGGCGGCGGGCACGCCGGCATAGATCGCCGTCTGCATCAGCACCTCCTTCAGCTCGTCCTGGGTGAAGCCGCCCTGTTCCAGCCCGGCCTTCACGTGCAGGCGGAACTCTTCCCAGCGCGCCAGCGAGGCGCAGATCGCCAGGACCAGCAGGCGCCGCGTCCCGTGATCCAGCCCCGGACGGCCCCAGATCTCGTTCCAGGCATAGCGGGTGATCATCGCCTGATAGTCGGCCGTGAAGGCCGTGCGCTTGGCCAGCGACTTGTCGACCCAGGCGTCGCCCAACACCTTGCGGCGATTGACCAGGCCGGCCTCGAACAGCACTTCCGCCGCCTCGCTGATGCTCGGACCGTTGCGCGTCCTGGCCAGAAAGCCGCGCACGGCGCCGGCGAAGGCGTTGGGGTTCTCCAGGCAGGGCAGATGGGCGGTGTCGAGCATCGCCGAGCTTGCATTCGGGATGGCCGCCACGATCTGGTCGCCGTGCCCCGCGAATGGGGTCGAGACATCCTTCAGCCCGCCGATCACCAGGGTGGGGGCGGTGATGGCGGAGACCCGCGAGAGCAGGTCCATGTCGCGGATTGCGGCGCCGCAACCGCTGTAGCCGTCGGCGCTCATGGCCAGCAGGCCTGCGCGCACGGTCTCGACCGTGGCGGGATGCTGGCTGCGGAACGGCTCGGAGAAGAACCGGCCCAGGGCCATCTCGGCAATGGCCGCCAGGCCCTCTGCACGGACGGTGGCGATACGGGCGCTCCAGGCGGCCACGTCCATGGCCGCCGAGGTGCAGGCCAGGACAAGGCCCTCGACCCGTTCCGGGGCCTTCAGGGCCAGCGCCATGGCGATCATGCCGCCCAGCGAAACGCCGCACACGCTGGCCGTGGCCAGGCCCGCCGCGTCCATCGCCGCCAGCACGTCGCCCGCCAGCAGGTCCAGCGTGTAGTCGCCGGCCGGGGCGTCGGATGCGCCGTGGCCGCGCGTGTCGATGCGCAGCAGGCGGAAGTCGGCCAGCAGCAGCGGGGCGGCGGCGTCATAGAGGCCCATGTCTGTGCCGATCGACGTCAGCAAGACGAGCGCCGGCTTGTCGGCGGCGCCGTCCAGCCGCCAGTAGATCCGCGCGCCGTCATGGGTCGTGAAAGCCATCAGCGATCCTTTTCAAGGCTGGCGAGCGCCCGGGCGACCAGGGTCTGAGACTCGCCGGTGTCGGTTCCGACGCCGGCGGCAGCGAGGTTTGCGGCCATGCGGGCGGTGTCGACCTCCAGTCCTTCGATGACGGGAGCCATGGCCGCCAGGGCGCCGTGGGCAAGCTGAAACAGGTCGGCCAGAATCGGACCCTCGGCCTGCCAGCCGCCCAGGCCGCGTTCGTGCTGCTGGGGCAGGGCCGAGACTATGGTCGCGGCAAGATGAGGCGCGCGGATCGCCGCGGTCAGGGCCGTCTGGCAGCCCGTGGGGTTGCGCTTGTGGGCCATGGCCGACGAGCCGCCCCGGCCCGCGACGCGCGGCTCGAAGGCTTCCGCCACCTCGTTCTGGGCCAGAAGGGCGATATCGCCGGCGATCTTGCCGACCGCGCCGGTCAGTATGGCCAGGGCGGCAGCCAGGCCCGCCAGGCCTTCACGGCGCGCATGCCAGGGGGTGACGGGGGCGGGCAGACCCAGGATCGCCGCCAGGCGTTCGATGACCTCGATGGCCTTGCCGTCCAGGCCCGCCAGAGATCCGGTCGCCCCGCCCAGTTGAAGCTGGATGGTGGCGGTCTCGGCCTCGAAGCGGGCGAGGGCGCCGGCAACACCTTGCAGCCAGCCGGCGGTCTTCAGGCCAAAGGTGATCGGCAGGGCGCCTTGCAGCAGGGTTCGGCCCAGCATCGGCGTGGCGGCATGGGCTCGGGTCAGGGCGCTCAGGGCCGAGACCAGCCGTTCGGTCTCGGCGCGGATCAGGGCCGCTCCTGCCCGGGCTTGCAGCATCAGCGCGGTGTCGGCCAGGTCCTGGCTGGTGGCGCCCTTGTGGAGCAGGGCGGCGGCGCGGGGCGAGTTGGCCGCCAACCGTTCGCGCAGCAGGGCCACCAGCGGAATGGCCAGCGTGCCCGCATGGGCCGCCGCATCGGCGAGGTCCTCAATATCGGGGAGATCGACGCAGGCCGCCGCGATGGCTTCGGCGTCCTCCGCTGCGATCAGCCCGGCTTGAGCTTGCGCGCGCGCCAGACCTTCCTCGAACCGCAGGGCCGCGCGCAGCAGGGCTTCGTCGCCGAAGGCCGCCAGCATGGCGTCGGTGGATCCCGCGCGGTCGCGGATCAGGCGGGACAAGGGCGACTCCTTCAAGACCGTCAGATGTCGAAGAAGACGGTTTCGGCTTCGCCTTGCAAGACGATGTCGAAGCGCCAGACGTCTCCGACCGGTTTGGCGATCAGGGTGTCCCGCCGCTCGGCAGGAACCAGGGCCAGCACTGGGTCATCGCTATTGGCCGCTTCGCCGTCGAAATAGGCCCGGGTGACCAGGCGCTTGAGCAGGCCGCGACCAAACACGCCGACGGCGATGTGCGGAGCCTGGGTCTCGTCCACCCGGCCCGGACGGATCGTGCGAAAGCGATAGACGCCGTTCTCGTCGGTCGAGGATCGACCAAAGCCGATGAAGCCGGTGTTGCTGCTCCCGTCGGCATAGCGACCGTCGGCGTCGGCCTGCCAGATCTCGATCATGGCGTCGACGATGGGGACGCCGTCGGCGTCCAGCACCGCGCCCTCCAGCGTGATGACCTCACCCTCGATCGCGCCCTTGGGCGAGGGCTGGTTCAGGACATAGTGGTCTTCGGGAAACAGCTCAGGTCGGGCGCCGATCTCTGATGCGCCGACCAGGTCGGCTCCGCCCTTCCAGGCCAGGCCGTAGTGGAAGAAGGGACCCACGGTCTGCCACGGCGTCTGGCCAAACAGGCCCGGGTCCTGGTTGTCGAGGCGCGGGGCGGGATTGACCTGCTCAGTCATGATGATCGTCCTCGAACGGCGTGGCGCCCGGGCCGCGCAGCACCACGTCGAACAGATAGCCCAGCGCCCAGTTGGGCCGGGTGGTCTCGATGTCGAACCGCGAGACCATGCGCTGGCGGAACGGCATGGGCACGGCGTTGGCGATCGGGTCGATCTCGATCAGCGGATCGTCCGGGAAATACATCTGGGTGATCAGGCGCGTGGCGAAGGCCGGACCCAGCAGGGACAGGTGGATGTGGGAGGGCCGCCAGGCATTGTGGTGGTTGCCCCAGGGATAGGCTCCGGGGCGCACGGTCACGTACTGGTAGCGGCCCTCGGCGTCGGTGATCACTCTGCCCGCGCCGGTGAAGTTGGGATCGTGGGGCGCATACCACTGGTCCTTCTTATGGATGTAGCGACCTGCGGCGTTGGCCTGCCAGATTTCCATCACCGTGCTGGGAACGGGACGGCCGCGCTCGTCCAGCACGCGGCCGGACACCACGATCCTCTGGCCTTGAGGCATGGCCTTGTGCTGGGTGGTCAGGTCGGCCAGGGACCCGCCCATCAGCCGCTCCCAGTTCGCGTTCGGGCCGGTGGTCTCGGTCAGGGTCTGGGGGATCTGGATCAGCGGCTGGCGCGGGGAGCGGGCCACGGTCGAGGCATAGTCGGGGTAAAGCGACGGCGGCTGGCCGGCGTCTTCGCGCGCGAAACCGATCAGGTTTGTCATCGTGGGTCTCCTAGACGCGTTCGAGCGCTAGCGCGGCGCCCTGGCCGACGCCGATGCACAGGGTGGCGAGCGCGCGCCGGCCGCCGGTGGCTTCCAGCTGGCGCAGGGCTGTCAGCGCCAGGCGGGCGCCGGATGCGCCGAGCGGATGGCCCAGAGCGATGGCCCCGCCGTTTGGGTTCGCGTGGGCGCCGTCATCGGCCAGGCCCAGCTGACGCAGAACGGCCAAGCCCTGGGCCGCGAAGGCCTCGTTCAACTCGACAACATCGAAGTCGCCGATGGAGAGGCCCGTGCGGGCCATCAGGCGCTGGGTGGCCGGTACGGGACCGATCCCCATGACGCGCGGCGCGACGCCCGCTGTGGCATAGCCCAGGATACGGGCGCGGGGCGTAAGGCCATGGCGCTTGACCGCATCTTCCGAGGCGATCAGCAGGGCGGCCGCGCCGTCATTGACGCCCGATGCGTTGCCGGCCGTTACCGTGCCGCCTTCGCGGACGACGGGCTTCAGCTTGGCCAGGGTCTCCAGCGTGGTCTCGCGCGGGTGTTCGTCGTGATCCACGAGGGTGGGACCGGCCTTGCCGGGGATCTCTACCGGGGTGATCTCGCCCTCGAAGAAGCCGGCCTTGATGGCGGCGGCGGCGCGTTGCTGGCTGCGCAGGGCGAAGGCGTCCTGGTCGGCGCGGCTGATCTGAAAGTCGGCGGCGACGTTTTCAGCGGTCTCCGGCATGGAGTCGACGCCATAGGCCTTCTGCATCGCCGGATTGACGAAGCGCCAGCCGATGGTGGTGTCCTCAATCTTCGCCGCGCGGGCGAAGGCGCTGTCGGCCTTGCCCATCACGAAGGGGGCGCGGCTCATGCTCTCGACGCCGCCCGCGATCACCAGATCGGCGTGGCCCGAGAGGACGGCGCGCGCGGCGTAGCCGATGGCTTCCAGGCCCGAGGCGCACAGGCGGTTGACGGTGACGCCCGGCACCGTCTCGGGCAGGCCGGACAGAAGGGCGGCCATGCGGGCGACATTGCGGTTGTCCTCGCCGGCCTGGTTGGCGCAGCCCAGCACCACCTCGTCCACCGCGCTCCAGTCGAGCCCGGGGTTGCGGGCCATCAGGGCCTTGATCGGGATGGCGGCCAGGTCATCGGCGCGGACCCTGGCGAGGCTTCCGCCGTAGCGGCCGATGGGCGTGCGGATGCCGTCGCAGAGATAGGCGGCGCTCATGCGAAGGCCCCGGCGTTGAAATCGGCCTGTGTCTTGGCCTTGACCTCGTCGAGCGAAACGCCCGGCGCCAGCTCGATCAGGGTCAGTCCGCCGCCTTCGCCTTGACGTCGAAGACGCACAGGTCGGTGATCACCATGTCGACGCAGGCTGCGCCGGTCAGGGGCAGGGCGCAGCGCTTGAGAACCTTGCTCTCGCCGGCCTTGTTGGCGTGGTCCATCACGACGATCACCCGCTTGACGCCAGCGACCAGATCCATGGCTCCGCCCATGCCCTTGACCATCTTGCCGGGGATCGTCCAGTTGGCGATGTCGCCGTTCTGAGCCACTTCCATCGCGCCCAGCACCGTCAGGTCGACATGGCCGCCGCGGATCATCGCAAAGCTCTGGGCGCTGTCGAAGAAGCTGGAGGTCGGCAGCTGGGTGATGGTCTGCTTGCCGGCGTTGATCAGGTCCGGATCGGCCTCGCCCTCATAGGGGAACGGGCCCATGCCCAGCATGCCGTTCTCGGACTGCAGGGTGACGTGCACGCCCTCGGGAATGTGGTTGGCCACCAGGGTCGGAATGCCGATGCCCAGATTGACGTAGAAACCGTCCTGCAGTTCGCGGGCGGCGCGAGCCGCCATTTCGTCTCGGGTCCAGGCCATCAGACGGTCTCCCCAGCTTGGGCTTCACGCGGGCGAGTGGTCAGCTTCTCGATGCGCTTTTCATTGATGGTCGACCGGATGATGCGGTCGACATAGATGCCGGGGGTGTGGATCGTGTTGGCGTCCAGCGCGCCGGCTTCGACGATCTCCTCGACCTCGACAATCGTGATCTTGCCGGCCGTGGCCATCACCGGATTGAAGTTGCGGGCGGTCATCCGGAACATCAGGTTGCCCTCGGGGTCGGCCTTCCACGCCTTGATGATGGCGACATCGGCCCGCAGCCAGGTCTCGCGGACGTAGGCCTCGCCATCGAAGGTCTCGACGGGTTTGCCCTCGGCGACCACCGTGCCGACGCCGGTCTTGGTGTAGAAGGCCGGGATACCCGCCCCGCCGGCCCGGATGCGCTCGGCCAGGGTGCCCTGGGGGGTCAGTTCCAGCTCCAGTTCGCCCGACAGGTACAGCTGTTCGAAAAGCTTGTTCTCGCCGACATAGCTGGAGATCATTTTTTTGATCTGGCCGTTGTTCAGCAGCTGCCACAGGCCAAAGCCATCGGCCCCGCAGTTGTTGCTGATCACCGTCAGGCCCTTGACGCCGGTGTCCTTGAGGGCCGGGATCAGGCTTTCCGGGTTGCCCGACAGGCCAAACCCGCCGGACATCAGGGTCATGCCGTCAAAGACGACGCCGTCCAGCGCTTGCGCCGCGCTGCCGTAGATCTTGCTTTTCATGGTGAGCTCCGGGGCCTTCTAGACGAGGGGAAGGCCGACATAGTTTTCGGCGAGTGTGACCTGGGCGGCGCGCGAGCCCTTGATGTAGGCGAGCTCGGCGACCTGCATCTTGCGGTCGAAACCGTCGCGGTCGGGGAAGCGGTGGGTCAGGCTGGTGAACCACCAGGAGAAGCGTTCGGCCTTCCAGACCCGGGCCAGGGCGCGGGCCGAATAGCCGTCGATGCCGACGGTCGAGCCCTCCTGGTAGTGTTCGACCAGGGCTTCGGACAGCATGACCACGTCAGAGACCGCCAGGTTCATGCCCTTGGCCCCGGTGGGCGGCACGATATGGGCGGCGTCTCCGGCCAGGAACAGGCGGCCGTGGCGCATGGGCTCGGCGACGAAGCTGCGCAGGGGCGCGATGGACTTCTCGAACGAAGGACCGCGCGTGACCCTGGAGGCCGCGTCGGGACCCAGGCGCAGGCACAGTTCGTCCCAGAACCGCTCGTCGCCCCAGTCCTCGATACGCTCGTCGAGGGCGCACTGGATGTAGTAGCGGCTGCGGGTGGGGGATCGCATCGAGGCCAGGGCAAAGCCCCGCTCGTGATTGGAGTAGATCAGTTCGTGATCGCACGGCGGCACCTCGGCTAGTATGCCCAGCCAGCCGAAGGGATAGACCCGCTCGAAGGTCTTGAGCACGTCGGCCGGGATCGCCGCGCGACTGACCCCGTGATAGCCGTCGCAGCCGGCGATGAAGTCGCAATCGAGACGTTTCTCGACGCCGTCCTCGCGCCAGGTGACGACGGGCCGGGCGCTATCGATGTCGTGCAGGGCCACATCGTCGGCGTCGAACACGATCTGGACGCCGCGGGTCTCGGCGGCGTCGAACAGGTCCTTCATCACCTCCTGCTGGCCGTAGACCATCACGGTCGAGCCGCCGGTCAGTTCGGCCATGTCGATACGGAAGACGTCGCCGTCACTGGCCAGATTGGTTCCGCCATGGACAAGGCCCTCGCGATGCATTCGGTCCGCCAGGCCCAGGCGCTCCAGCAGATCGACTGTGACCTTCTCCAGCACGCCGGCCCGCACGCGGCCCTCGACATAGGCGCGGTCCTTGCGCTCGATGACGACGGCGTCGATTCCGGCCTGGTTCAGCAGATGGCCAAGGAAGAGCCCGGCCGGGCCCGCGCCGATGATGGCGACCTGGGTGCGCAAGATGTTTCCTCGGCTGCTGCAGCGCCGCTTGTCGCGACTTGCGGAAAACCTAAGCCGCGTCCGGTGAATTGGGATGGACAGAGCTGTCATAAAGTTGGACTTTTCGTCGCTCCTGAGGTCACGCAATGCGACTTCGGTGGAGGCGAAAAATCGATGCAGAGAGCCGCCGTTCCGAGCTTTTTCCTGTTCGGGGAACCGCTGAAAACGGTCGAAGGCAAGTTCCTGCATCTCGAAGCCTTGGACGATCGGACGCGGCCCAACGACTGGAACATCCGCGCCCACGCCCACGCTGATCTCAACCACGTGTTCCACATCACGTCCGGCGCCGGGGTGATGTTTGTCGACGGCGAGGTCGTCGCCTTTACCGCGCCCTGCTTGGTGCTGGCGCCGTCGGGTACGGTTCACGGCTTCGCCTACGAGGCGGAGACCACCGGATCGGTGCTGACCATCGCCGACAGCTATCTGCGGGATCTGACCCAGCGCGAAGCCGATTTCGTCGGTCTGTTCCGCATGCCCTGCCAGTTGCCGTTGGGCCCGGAGTCACGGATCGCCGGGTCGCTGGAAAGCCTGTCGCGCGAACTGGTCTGGACGGCGCCGGGCGGTGGGGCGGCGGTCGAGGCCCATCTGCTAAGCGTGCTGGTCGAGACCCTGCGGTTGCTGGTTCACGCCCGGGCCGCCAGTCCCGCCGTCCAGGGTGTTCAGGCCACGCTGGTGGCGCGCTTTCGCGAGCTGATCGAAACCCAGTATCGCGCGGGCCTGTCGATGGAGGCCTATGCCGAGCGGCTGGGCGTCACGGTCGCGCGGCTCAGGGCGGCCTGCCTGAAGGTCGCCGCCGCTTCGCCGCTGCGCCTCGTGCAGGACCGAATGATGCTGGAGGCCAGGCGGGCCCTGCTTTATTCGAACATGACCGTCGCCGAGGTCGGTTATTATCTCGGCTTCGAGGACCCCGCCTATTTCTCGCGCTTCTTCGCCAAGGCCGCCGGCCTGTCGCCTCGTCGCTATCGCGCCGAGCGCCTGGCGACCCCAGTTGGGCGCGCGGGCCCCCAGAACGCCGAGGATTCCTCGACGATGAGGTTGGGCGGCAAATCTACCGGGGCGGCTCTACCCCGCTAGGCCGCGTTCGGCGCCGACGCCAGAACCTGCGGGCGTTCCAGATCGTGGTCGATGCGCTGCGACACTGCGGTGGCGAGGTTCCGCCTTAGGGGCCGGAGTGAGAGTCTGCTTATGACGCAATGTAGCCCATCACCGCAGTGGGCAACCTCATGCGTCTAGACCTCGCTGTCCAGCTCGTGTTCGACATCGGTGTCTTCCGCCACGACGAGGGGCGCAATGGGCGGCTGCCAAAGGGGCAGGTTTTCCCATTCGACCGGGAAGCCCGTGGGCTGAAATGTGACGCGAGGCGCTACGGGAAAGGTCGCGACCAGGGCCTTAAACTGCTCGGGTTTGGGTCAGAAACCGGCTCGCTACGCCAGAGTTGGTGACGTTGATCGTCCTGGTGACCCAGCGGCGCGAAGGCCTGCCGGCCGACCGCCGGGGCCAAATGACCCTGGAACCGGCCCTCCTGGCCGACAAGAGGAGCGCGAAGATCATCGAACTTCTGGAAAAGTTGCGTCGCGACGAGCCCAGTCTGGCTGATCGCGCCGATCCGGAGCCTGAAGATATGGCTAAGCCTACCGACCCCGTTGCCGCCACCGCTTCGACGGACGCCAAGTCCATCGGCGGACGCGAGTCCTGATTGCGGCGGCGAGGTTGTTGCATGAGGAGGGAGAGGCCATCATCTAGTGACCGGTGTTGGAAGGGGGGCGAGCGGTGGCGGCGAAAACGCATGTTGACAGCCCAGGGGCGGGCACATAGAAGCGCGCTCCCCGACGTTCTCGGCGGCGGGGCATTCAATGGTTTGAGTCGACACGCCGATGGAACTTCTAAAGTTCCGGAGCGAAGCCACGCGGTTCAAATATTGTTTGAGATGAATACCTGGAGGTCAGCAAAAACATAGTTGACTTCCAGATCGAGGCGTTTAAAAAGCCGCCTCCGCCGACAACTGGCGCTAAAGGGTTGGTTCTGCTGAGAGGCGGTTCTGGGAGCTTCGGCTCTGGGTCTTTGACATTGTTGATTTGGAAAGAGAAACGCAGGCGGCGGCGCTCTGGCGATGGACTGAAAAGGTCTATCTCGAACGCTGACAAATGCGGTCTCTTGAAGACACCATGAATATCATGGACTGAAGACTTCGGTTTTCAATCCATCGATGTGATTGGGAACTCGTCAAGATACTATGCAAACCAGAACCAATTCCTCGGTTTTCCCCTTGGGATTGAAGTCTGTGTTAGCGGTCAACTCAACCTGAGAGTTTGATCCTGGCTCAGAGCGAACGCTGGCGGCAGGCCTAACACATGCAAGTCGAACGGATCCTTCGGGATTAGTGGCGGACGGGTGAGTAACACGTGGGAACGTGCCTTTTGGTTCGGAACAACTCAGGGAAACTTGAGCTAATACCGGATAAGCCTTTCGAGGGAAAGATTTATCGCCATTAGAGCGGCCCGCGTAGGATTAGCTAGTTGGTGAGGTAAAGGCTCACCAAGGCTACGATCCTTAGCTGGTCTGAGAGGATGATCAGCCACATTGGGACTGAGACACGGCCCAAACTCCTACGGGAGGCAGCAGTGGGGAATCTTGCGCAATGGGCGAAAGCCTGACGCAGCCATGCCGCGTGAATGATGAAGGTCTTAGGATTGTAAAATTCTTTCACCGGGGACGATAATGACGGTACCCGGAGAAGAAGCCCCGGCTAACTTCGTGCCAGCAGCCGCGGTAATACGAAGGGGGCTAGCGTTGCTCGGAATTACTGGGCGTAAAGGGAGCGTAGGCGGATAGTTTAGTCAGAGGTGAAAGCCCAGGGCTCAACCTTGGAATTGCCCTTGATACTGGCTATCTTGAGTACGGAAGAGGTATGTGGAACTCCGAGTGTAGAGGTGAAATTCGTAGATATTCGGAAGAACACCAGTGGCGAAGGCGACATACTGGTCCGTTACTGACGCTGAGGCTCGAAAGCGTGGGGAGCAAACAGGATTAGATACCCTGGTAGTCCACGCTGTAAACGATGAGTGCTAGTTGTCGGCATGCATGCATGTCGGTGACGCAGCTAACGCATTAAGCACTCCGCCTGGGGAGTACGGTCGCAAGATTAAAACTCAAAGGAATTGACGGGGGCCCGCACAAGCGGTGGAGCATGTGGTTTAATTCGAAGCAACGCGCAGAACCTTACCACCTTTTGACATGCCCGGACCGCCACAGAGATGTGGTTTTCCCTTCGGGGACTGGGACACAGGTGCTGCATGGCTGTCGTCAGCTCGTGTCGTGAGATGTTGGGTTAAGTCCCGCAACGAGCGCAACCCTCGTCTATTAGTTGCCATCAGGTTTGGCTGGGCACTCTAATAGAGACCGCCGGTGGTAAGCCGGAGGAAGGTGGGGATGACGTCAAGTCCTCATGGCCCTTACAAGCTGGGCTACACACGTGCTACAATGGCCGACTACAGAGGGCTGCAAGTCCCGCGAGGGGGAGCCAATCTCCTAAAAGTCGGTCTCAGTTCGGATTGCACTCTGCAACTCGAGTGCATGAAGTTGGAATCGCTAGTAATCGCCGGATCAGCTATGCCGCGGTGAATACGTTCCCGGGCCTTGTACACACCGCCCGTCACACCATGGGAGTTGGTTCATACCCGAAGGCGTTGCGCTTAACCGCAAGGGGGCAGGCGACCACGGTAGGGTCAGCGACTGGGGTGAAGTCGTAACAAGGTAGCCGTAGGGGAACCTGCGGCTGGATCACCTCCTTTCTAAGGACTGCTTCTCCAAGACTTCGGTCTTATTGAAGCGTCTAAATATACAGATGAGCGGATCGCCGCCGTCTTCGTTTCTCTTTCCACTCCTCACTAGCCGTTCAGGCTTTTGGGGCGATCGCGAGCCCAGGAGCGGGTCAGTCCCTAGCGGACTGGATCTGGTCTATGTGGCCTATGGGCCCGTAGCTCAGTTGGTTAGAGCGCACGCTTGATAAGCGTGAGGTCATAAGTTCAAATCTTATCGGGCCTACCACTCTCTCCTACACGGATCCGAAACTGACCAGGCTCACCTGGGCGCAGCAACTCACACCGAGTGTGAGGGGCCATAGCTCAGTTGGTAGAGCGCCTGCTTTGCAAGCAGGATGTCGTCGGTTCGAATCCGTCTGGCTCCACCATCTCTTCATCCGGAAGAATGGTAACGCGATCGAGGAATGATCAAGTTTGCAGCTGCGACTGTGTCCTTCGGGACTGCGCGGTCTGCGATAATGACATCGTAAAGGTAGGGTTCACCCGCCGACATCATCTCCCCTTGGGGATGGTCGAGGTTTTAGGGCGGACTTTGAAGAAGACATCAAATGTCTGACTAAATACAAAGCGCATGCGAGCCGTCCCTAGACGGTAAGCGCATGGGTTTTGCTGAGAACGATCAAGCGCATAAGGGCTTCTGACGGATGCCTTGGCATTGAGAGGCGATGAAGGACGTGGCACGCTGCGATAAGAGCCGGGGAGGCGCGAGCACCCTTTGATCCGGCTATTTCCGAATGGGGAAACCCACCTTTATGGTCACTCCACTTGTCTTCGGCTTCGGCCGGATACGTAGTGGGTTGGTCAGAAGAGGTATAATGGGCTGAATACATAGGCTCCATTAAGCAAACCCAGGGAACTGAAACATCTCAGTACCTGGAGGAAAGGACATCAACCGAGACTCCCGTAGTAGTGGCGAGCGAACCGGGACCAGGCCAGTGCTGTCGTGACATAAAGCTGAACGACTTGGAAAGGTCGGCCATAGTGGGTGATAGCCCCGTAAGCGTCAAATAGCGACAGACTCGAGTAGGGCGGGACACGTGAAATCCTGTCTGAACATGGGGGGACCACCCTCCAAGCCTAAGTACTCCTCAATGACCGATAGTGAACAAGTACCGTGAGGGAAAGGTGAAAAGCACCCCGACAAGGGGAGTGAAACAGATCCTGAAATCGGAAGCCTACAAGCAGTCGGAGCCACCGCGCGTGGTGACGGCGTACCTTTTGTATAATGGGTCAGCGACTTCATGTGCCGTGCAAGCTTAAGCCGTTAGGTGTAGGCGCAGCGAAAGCGAGTCTGAATAGGGCGAATAAGTACGTCGCATGACGACCCGAAACCAGGTGATCTATCCATGAGCAGGTTGAAGGTAAGGTAACACTTACTGGAGGACCGAACCGGTGAATGTTGAAAAATTCTCGGATGACTTGTGGATAGGGGTGAAAGGCCAATCAAACCTGGACATAGCTGGTTCTCCGCGAAAACTATTTAGGTAGTGCCTCGGACGTATTCCTTGGGGGGTAGAGCACTGAATGGATGCGGGGGGAGCGATCTCTACCAATTCTAATCAAACTCCGAATACCCAAGAGAACTATCCGGGAGACACACGGCGGGTGCTAACGTCCGTCGTGAAAAGGGAAACAACCCTAACCATCATCTAAGGCCCCCAAGTTCTGGCTAAGTGGGAAACGATGTGGGTTTGCTTTGACAACCAGGATGTTGGCTTAGAAGCAGCCATCATTTAAAGAAAGCGTAACAGCTCACTGGTCAAGCGAACCTGCGCGGAAAATGTAACGGGGCTCAAGCCAGACGCCGAAGGTATGGGTGTGCACTTTGTGCACGCGGTAGCGGAGCGTTCCGTAAGCCGTTGAAGGTCAGTCGTGAGGCTGGCTGGAGGTATCGGAAGTGAGAATGCTGACATGAGTAGCGATAAAGAGTGTGAGAGACACTCTCGCCGAAAGCCCAAGGGTTCCTGCGTAAAGCTAATCTGCGCAGGGTTAGTCGGCCCCTAAGGCGAGGCCGAAAGGCGTAGTCGATGGGAATCAGGTGAATATTCCTGAACCAGTTGGAAGTGACGGATCTGGTAAATTGTCTAGGCTTATTGGATTGCTCTGGGCAGTGAACAGGTCCCTGGAAATAACTCCAACGGAGACCGTACCCGAAACCGACACAGGTGGGCAGGTAGAGTATACCAAGGCGCTTGAGAGAACCATGCTGAAGGAACTCGGCAAATTGCACGCGTAACTTCGGGATAAGCGTGACTCTGCTTTGGGCAACCAGAGTAGAGTGGCACAGGCCAGGGGGTAGCGACTGTTTATCAAAAACACAGGGCTCTGCGAAGCCGTAAGGCGACGTATAGGGTCTGACGCCTGCCCGGTGCCTGAAGGTTAAAGGGAGTTGTGCAAGCAGCGAACTGAAGCCCAGGTAAACGGCGGCCGTAACTATAACGGTCCTAAGGTAGCGAAATTCCTTGTCGGGTAAGTTCCGACCTGCACGAATGGCGTAACGACTTCCCCACTGTCTCCAGCATGGGCTCAGCGAAATTGAATTCCCCGTGAAGATGCGGGGTTCCCGCGGTCAGACGGAAAGACCCTATGAACCTTTACTGCAGCTTCGCCTTGGCGTTAGCAACAACATGTGTAGGATAGGTGGGAGGCTATGAAACTTGGGCGCCAGTTCGAGTGGAGCCATCCTTGAAATACCACCCTTATTGTTGTTGACGTCTAACCGCGGCCCGTTATCCGGGTCCGGGACATGGCGTGGCGGGCAGTTTGACTGGGGCGGTCGCCTCCCAAAGTGTAACGGAGGCGCGCGATGGTGGGCTCAGACCGGTCGGAAATCGGTCGTCGAGTGCAATGGCATAAGCCCGCCTGACTGCGAGACTGACAAGTCGAGCAGAGACGAAAGTCGGCCATAGTGATCCGGTGGTCCTGCGTGGAAGGGCCATCGCTCAACGAATAAAAGGTACTCTAGGGATAACAGGCTGATTTTGCCCAAGAGTCCATATCGACGGCAAAGTTTGGCACCTCGATGTCGGCTCATCACATCCTGGGGCTGGAGCAGGTCCCAAGGGTTCGGCTGTTCGCCGATTAAAGTGGTACGTGAGCTGGGTTCAGAACGTCGTGAGACAGTTTGGTCCCTATCTGCCGTGGGTGTACGAGACTTGAGAGGATCTGTCCCTAGTACGAGAGGACCGGGATGGACACACCTCTGGTGGACCTGTCATGGCGCCAGCTGTGCAGCAGGGTAGCTAAGTGTGGACTAGATAACCGCTGAAAGCATCTAAGCGGGAAACTAACCTCAAAACAAGGTCTCGCTGAGAGCCGTGGAAGACCACCACGTTGATAGGCCAGGTGTGGAAGCGCTGTGAGGCGTGTAGCTTACTGGTACTAATAGCTCGATAGGCTTGATCGTTCTTCAGCCAAACCTATGCAAATGCTCTTTGTAGCATCAGACATACGATGTCTTCTTCGACTTGATATAACCAGCGCTCACTCCAATGCGCGCTGCACGCATCCTTTTTGCTGACCTGGTGGCTATGCCGGGGGTTCCCCACCCGATCCCATTCCGAACTCGGTCGTTAAGTCCCCCTGGGCCAATGGTACTTCGTCTCAAGGCGCGGGAGAGTAGGTCGCCGCCAGGTCCGCTAAAAGGATGCCAATCTCAAGTCTCTTCAAAGTCCAACCCTACCTTCGATACCCAACTACCGACTTCGCCGCGGGGTGGAGCAGCCCGGTAGCTCGTCAGGCTCATAACCTGAAGGTCACAGGTTCAAATCCTGTCCCCGCACCCAAGCTTCTTAAGACTCTCCGCCTTGCTTAACGCGCCGAAGCGCCCATCATGGGCCAGTGCAATTGTCCGCGTAACCGGCGCTT